>CAVXAR010000001.1:0-217608 GCA_963759795.1 Vicinamibacteraceae bacterium
GACGGGCACGTCGTGTCGATTTCCATTTGCGGCTCTCGCCAGTATGCCGTCCTAGGACCGGGGCTCGTCGGCGGGCGCCTCGGTGGCCGCACCGACAGCCGCCTCGCGCGCCAGCGTCGCCCGGGCGGCGCGATAGTAGCGCGACGGCAGGACGTGCTCGACCGCCGGCTCGATCAGCGCCGAGGCGGCAACGACCGCCTCCAGGTCGATCTCGCGCGCCAGGCCGAGGCCGTGCAGCATGTAGACCAGATCCTCGGTGGCCAGGTTGCCGGCGGCGCCGGGCGCGAACGGACAGCCGCCCAGGCCGCCGGCGCAGGCGTCGAAGGTCGGATCCCGGCGTCGAGCGCCACCAGCACGTTGGCCAGCGCCGTGCCGCGGGTGTCGTGGAAGTGCAGCGCCACCTGCGACGAGGGCAGGACGGCGCGCGGTGTCGCGCAGGAACGCCCGCACCTGACCGGGATGGGCCACGCCGATGGTGTCGCTGAGCGCGACCTCGAAGGCGCCGTGCGCCAGCAGCGCCTCGCAGACGCGCACGACGGCGCGCACCGGCACCGTCGCCCTCGTACGGGCAGCCGAAGACCGTCGAGACGTAGCCGCGGACGCGCAGGCCCTCGGCGAGAGCGGCGCGACAGACCTCGCCGGCACTCGCCAGCGCCTCGTCGATCGACAGGTTGAGGTTGCGGCGGCTGAAGGTCTCCGACGCGGCGGGGAAGACCGCGACTTCGCGCACGCCGGCGGCGCGGGCCCGCTCGAGCCCGCGCAGGTTGGGCACCAGCGCCGAAATCCGGACGTCGGCTGCGGCCAGCGCCGGGTCGGCGTCAGCGCGGCGCACACGTCATCGCTGCCGGCCATCTGCGGCACCCGGTCGGGTGGACGAAGGCCCCGGCTTCGATCCGGGTCAGGCCGGCCGCAGCGAGGGCGCGCACGAAGGCCAGCGCGGTCCGCCAGCCCGACATGCACGGGCTCGTTCTGCAGGCCGTCGCGCGGGCCGACTTCGACGACCGTCACGTCACGACGACGTCCTGCTGCCGGCCCGCACATCGACCAGCGCCCTGCCGGGAGCGACCCGCTGGCCGACGGCGCAGTGCACGGCCGTGACGCGACCGGCGGCGGGCGCCTTCAGCGGCAGTTCCATCTTCATCGCCTCGAGCAGCAGCAGGGTGGCGCCGGCCTCCACCAGGTCGCCGATGGCCACCGAGCACGGCCGTCACCAGCTGCGGGCATCGGCGCCTCGAGCGTCGCGCGCCCCTGGCGACGCTGCGCGCCTGCGCCAGCTCCTCTCGGCCGGCGACCACGACCACCTCGCCGCCGAGGTGCACCCACACCGCGCCCTCCGCGTCGGTGACCGCGTCGCGCGCGCCGAGGCGCGCCGTCGGGCCAGGCCACCCGCCAGGTGCCGTCGGCCTGTCGGTCGACGCTCCACTCAGCCACGCCAGCCTCCGAGCGTGCGCCACGGCGTGTCGCCGGCTGGTCCGGCCCGTTGACGGCGCCGCTGCGCTGCTGGTCCCGCGGCAGCTGCCGATGACGCGCGGCCACGCGCGGCGGCGGCGCTCGCGATGCGTGCTCGGAGGGGTCGCTCGTCAGCGCGTCGTGGTGCGCGGCGAGCCAGTTCGTGTGCAGATCGCCGGCCTCCACGTCGGGGTGCGACAGCACCCGCAGCAGGTAGGTCGCGTTGGTGTGCAGGCCCAGGACGACGAAGTCGCGCAGGGCCTGGCGGGCCCGTGCCAGGGCCATGGCCGCGGGTCGGCGCGTGCACGATCAGCTTGGCGAGCAGCGGATCGAAGTCCGGCGTGATCACGTCGCCCTCGCGCACACCGCTGTCGACGCGCACCCCCGGTCCCTGCGGTTCGCGGTAGCGCAGCACCGGCCCGGCCTGCGGCAGGAAGCCCTGGGCCGGTGCTTCGGCGTACAGCCGGCATTCGACCGCGTGCCCGCGCGGCCCGCCCGCTGCCGCCGCGATGTCGCAGGGGCAGGCCCTCCGCCACGCCGCAGCTGCTGGTGCACCAGGTCGATGCCGGTGATCAGCTCGGTGACCGGATGTTCGACCTGCAGCCGCGTGTTCATCTCGAGGAAGTAGAAGCGCGCGTCGTCGGCGTCGCCCTCGAGCAGGAACTCGACGGTGCCGGCATTGCGATAGCCGGCGGCACGCGCCGCCGCCACCGCCGTGGCGCCGAGCCGATCGCGCAGCTGCGGCGAGACGATGGGCGAGGGCGCCTTCCTCGATCACCTTCTGGTGCCGGCGCTGCAGCGAGCACTCGCGTTCGCCGAGGTGGACCGTCGTGCCGTGCGCGTCGGCCAGCACCTGCACCTCGATGTGCCGCGGCTGCCGCACCTGCCGTTCGATGTACAGCGTGCCGTCGCCGAAGGCGCTCTCGGCCTCGCGCCGGGCCGCGCCGAGCGCCTCGTCGAGATCGGCGAGGTCCTCGACCACCCGCATGCCCTTGCCGCCGCCCCCGGCCGAGGCCTTCACCATCAGCGGCACGCCGACCGTGGCGGCGGCGGCGCGAAGCGCCTCGAGTCGACTGGTCGGCCGGTCGCGCCCCGGGCACGCAGGGCACGCCGGCCGCTTCCATCAGCCGACGCGCCTCGAGCTTGGATCCCATCCGCTCGATGACGTCGGCGGGCGGGCCGATGAAGGTGATCCCGGCCTCGACGCAGGCGGCAGCGAGCGCCGCGCGTTCGCTGAGGAACCCGTACCCGGGATGGATGGCATCGGCGCCCGTGCGGCGGGCGGCGTCGATGATCCGGCCGACCGACAGGTAGGCCGCCACCGGCTGCGGTCGCCGCCTGGTCGTCATCGAGCCGGACGGCCTCGTCGGCCATCAGCACGTGCAGGCGGGTGGCGTCGGCGCCCGCGTAGACGGCCACCACGCCGAGGCCCCGCTCGCGGCAGGCGCGCGCGATGCGCACGGCAATCTCGCCCGCGGTTGGCAATCAGGACCTTACGCACGCCCTGGCTCCCCGGTCTGCCACGACGGCGACCGGCGGTCGAGGAACGCCCGCAGACCCTCCTGCCCGTCGTCGCTGACGCGCTGTCGTGCGATGGCGGCCGCGGTCAGCCGCCGTTCCGCGTCGTCGGGCAGCGGCGCGAGGTGGGCGAGCAGCGCCTTGGTGGCCCGGTGCGAGGAGCGCGGCACCGAGGGCGAGTTCGTCGAGCCGTTCGCGCACGACCGCGTCGAGCGACCCGGCCGGACAGACCTCGTCGACCAGGCCGAGGCGGTGCGCCTCCGCGGCCGGCATGCGGTGCGCGCGCAGGAAGGCGGTGCGCGCCGCCGCGATGCCGATGCGGCGGACGACGTACGGCGCGATCGTCGCCGGCAGGATGCCGACGCGCGCCTCGGTGAAGCCGACCTGGACGTCGTCGGCGGCGATCGACCAGGTCGCTGACCGCGAGCAGGCCCGGCGCCGCCGCCGAGCGCCGCGCCGTGGACGCGGGCCAGCAGCGGCATCGGCAGCGCGGCGAGGGCGTGGAACATGTCGGCGACGGCTTGCGCGTCGGCCAGGTTGCGGGCCTCGTCGTAGTCGCGCATCCGGCGCATCCACGCCGAGATCGGCGCCGGCACAGAACGCCGGACCGGCGCCGGTCAGCACCAGCACGCCGCACCGAGTCGTCGCCGGCCAGGGTCTGCGCCTGGTCGCGCAGCGTCGGCAATCAGCGTGTCGTCGAGCGCGTTGCGCACCTCGGGTCGAGTCGAGCGTCCACCAGACCTCGTCGCCGCGCCGCTCGATCTGCAGTCCGTGCATCGTCACATCCGGAAGACACCGGTGCGTGGCGCCGCCAGGGGCGCGTGGTGGCTCATCGCGATGCCGAGCCCGAGCGCGTCCCTGGTGTCCACCGGGTCGAGGATGCCGTCGTCCCACAGGCGGGCGGTCGAGTAGTACGGCGAGCCCTCGTGTTCGTACTTGGCCAGCAGCGGGTCGCGAATGGCGGCCTCGTCCTCGCTCGAGAGCGTCTCGGTCCTGACGCGCGCAGCTGGTCGCGCTTGACCGTGACCAGCACGCCGGCCGCCTGTTCGCCGCCCATCACCGAGATCCGCGCGTTCGGCCACATCCACAGCAGGCGCGGGTCGTAGGCCCGGCCGCACATGCCGTAGTTGCCGGCGCCGAACGATCCGCCGATGACCACGGTGAACTTGGGCACGCGCGCCGTGGCCACCGCATGCACCAGCTTGGCGCCGTCCTTGGCGATGCCGGCGCGCTCGTACTGCTGGCCGACGATGAAGCCGGTGATGTTCTGGAGAAACACCAGCGGAATGCCGCGCTGATCGCACAGCTCGATGAAGTGCGTGGCCTTCAGCGCCGACTCCGAGAACAGCACGCCGTTGTTGGCGACGATGCCGACGAGGTAGCCGTGCAGCCGCGCGAAGCCGGTGACGACGCGTCGGCGCGTAGCGCGCCTTGAACTCGTCGAAGCGGGAGCCATCGACCAGCCGCGCGATGACTTCGCGGACGTCGTAGGACTTGCGCAGATCGGTCGGGCAGGATGCCGTACAGTTCGGCCGCGTCGTACGCCGGAGCTTCGGGCGCGATCCGGTCGGCGGCCGGATGGGTGGCGGTCGGCACCGTGGACAGGATGGTGCGCGCCAGCTGCAGCGCATCCGCGTCGTTCTCGGCAAAGTAGTCGGCCACGCCCGACAGACGGGTGTGCACGTCGGCGCCGCCGAGGGCTTCGGCGGTCACGTCTTCGCCGGTCGCTGCCTTCACGAGCGGGAGGGCCGCCGAGAAAGATCGTCCCGGTGCCGTTGACGATGATCGTCTCGTCGGACATGGCCGGGACGTACGCGCCGCCGGCGGTGCAGGAGCCCATCACCACGGCCACCTGGGCGATGCCCGGCGGCCGACATGCGCGCCTGGTTGAAGAAGATGCGTCCGAAGTGTTCGCGGTCGGGAAAGACCTCGGCCTGCAGCGGCAGGAAGGCGCCGCCCGAGTCCACGAGGTAGATGCAGGGCAGCCGGTTCTCGAGCGCGATGTCCTGCGCCCGCAGGTGCTTCTTCACGGTCATCGGGAAGTAGGTGCCGCCCTTGACGGTGGCGTCATTGGCCACCACGAGCACCTCGCGGCCCGAGACGCGGCCGACGCCGGTGACCAGACCGGCGCCAGGGGCGTCGTTGTCGTACAGGCCGAGGCCTGCCAGCGGCGACAGCTCGAGGAAGGGCGTCCCCGGGTCCAGCAGGCGGTGCAGCCGTTCGCGCACGGTCAGCTTGCCCTGGGCTCGCTGTCGGGCCTGGCGCCTCCGCGCCACCGCCCTCGGCGGCCTCGCGGCGTCGCGCCCGAAGCTCGGCCACGAGGGCCTGCTGCGGGCGGCGTTGTCCCTGAACGCCTGGCTGCCGGGATCGACCGTCGTGTTCAGCCGTTCCATGTCACCAACCACAGCAGTCGGTCTTGTAGCCGCAGGCGGGGCAGCGCCAGACGGCATGCATCCGGAACATCTCGGCGCCGCACCGGTCACACAGGGTTGGCGGATCCGCGCCTGGCTGCAGGCGGACCGGAGGCAGCTCGCGCGACCCTGGCGGCGGCGGAACCGGGGGATCCTGAGGCATGGGCCGGATTATAGAACTCACGGTGGGGGCGCCGCGGCGAGCGGGTTGCGTCGATGGACGGCGACGCCCGCGTCTGCATTTGTTACGCTTGACCCCGTGACGCATGTAAACCCAACAGTTCGCGTCGGGAGGCACGACACGATGCCCTGCCGAAACTGTCTGAAAGCTGGACATGGCTCCTGACGCCCTGTTGCGGGTGCTGCTCGTCGGACAGGCCGACGCCGGCATCCGCATCGGCCTCGACCGCCTCAACGAACGGCGCACCGTCGATCTCCGCGAGTCGGCACCCGATGCCGTCGACCGCGCCGTGGAAGTCTGGACCCCCGACATCCTGCTGGTCGCCCTGACCCCGGGCATCTCGGGTGGGCCGGCGCTGCTGCGACAGTGGCGGCACCTGCTGCCCGATGCCGACGCCGTGGTCGTGCGCAGCGGCGATGGCGACGTCAAGGCGGCCGAATGGCTGCGTGCCGGGGCGTTTGCCGTCGTCGGGCGCCCGGTCGAGCCCGACGAGCTGACCGAGGAGCTCGAGCGCGCCGGGGAGCGGGTCCGCCTCCGGGTCGAGAACCGGCAACTGCGGCGGCAGCTGGATGCGCCGCGGCGCTTCCCGGCCATCGTCGGACAGAGCAAGAAGATGCACGAGCTCTACGAGCTCGTCGGCGCCGTCGCGGGCAGCGACGCCAACATCCTGGTGCTCGGCGACAACGGCACGGGCAAGGAGTTGATTGCCAATGCGGTGCACGCACACAGCGCCCGCGCCGACGGCCCGTTCATCAAGATCAACTGTGCGGCGCTGCCGAAGGAGTTGATCGAGGCCGAGCTGTTCGGCTATCGGCGCGGCGCGTTCACGGGCGCGTTCACCGACAAGGCGGGCCTGCTGGCGATGGCCGAAGGCGGCTCGCTGCTGCTCGACGAGATCGGCGAGATGCCGTCGTACCTGCAGGCCAAGTTGCTGCGCGTACTGCAGGAACGGGAATTCCGCCCGATTGGCGGCGACCGCAGCGTTCGCGTCGACTTCCGCCTGATCTGCGCCACCAACGTCGATGTCGAAGCCGCCTTGCGGGATGGCCGCCTGCGCGAGGATCTCTACTTCCGGATCAACACCATCACGGTGCGCGTGCCGGCGTTGCGGGAACGTCTGGAGGACGTCGCGCCGCTGTGCCAGCACTTCCTGACGCTGTACAACGGCCGGCATGGGCGGGACCTGCGGGGCGTCAGTCCGGCGGCCTACCACCGCCTCATGCAGCATCGCTGGCCGGGCAACATCCGCGAACTGGAGAACGTCATCGAGCGTGGCGTGCTGGTGGCGCGTGGCCAGGAACTGCAGCCCGAGGACCTGCCGGAGTCGGTCGTCGCGGCCGCTGGCGGCGGGCCGATCGCCGCCGACCTGCTGCCAGCCACGGCGACGCTGGCCGAGATCGAACGGATGGCCATCCTGCAGGCGCTGCAGCGCACCAACTGGAACAAGCAGGATGCCGCCCTGCAGCTCGGCCTGTATCGTCCGACGCTGTACAGCAAGATGAAGAAGCACGGCATCACCTCGCCGCCGCGCGCCCGTCGCGGCATGGCCGTCGAGACCCCCAGTCAATCGCCGGCCTGAGCAGGCCTCCGGCTGGCGCGGGCGGTGGGCCCGTGGTCAAATGGCGGGGCGCCCCGCGTGACGTGGGACGCCATGGAGGACCGAGCGCGTGACCGATAGGACCAAGATCATGTTGTCGGCGGTGGCAGGCGCCATGGGCGGCGCCGTGGCCGGCTATCTGTTGCTCACCAGGACCGGGGAAGAACTGCGGGAGCAGTTGGGCCCCGGACTCTCGGACCTGATCGGGCGCCTGCAGGAGTTGCAGGCCTCGGTGCAGCACGCGCGCGGCGTTGCCGACCAGAGCTGGTCGACGCTGCGCGACATCACCCGCGACACCGGGCGCGCCTGAGCCCACACGAGGAGACCATGAGCCACGACGATGCCAACGGCCGCAACAGCGGCGCGACGTTCCTGACCGGCTTCATCGCCGGTTCGATGCTCGGTGCCGGCCTGGCGCTGCTGTTTGCGCCGAAACCCGGCGACGAGACACGCCGCGAGGTCGCCGAGCGCGCGGCGCGCGTCAAGGAGAAGGCCCGCGAAGGACTGGGCTCGGCGTCCGACCGCGTCACCCATTTCGCCGAACGGGGCAAGGCGATGTATCAGACCGCAGCCGAGAAGGCGCGCGAGGCGGCGCAGGCCGTCCGCGAAGGCCGTGACCCGAACGCGCTGATGCCAGACCCCGACGAGACCTTCAGCTGAGACTGCCGTCTCCTGCGGACGGAGTGCAGACTCCGTCCGCACCCTGTGTACCGTGAGTCAACAGGACGCCGCTCTCGCTCCCGTGCCCGAGCCGGCCCAGGCGCCGACCCCGACGCCGGCGCCGACGCCGCTGCAACTGTGGGAAGGTGTGGTCGGCGTGCCACGCGCGGTGGGGCTCTCGCTCTGGCGGGCGCTGGTGCGTTTCGTCAACAGCGACAACCTCACCTACGCGTCGTCGATCTCGTTCTACGCGCTGCTGTCGCTGTTCCCGCTGTTCCTGCTGCTGTTCTCGATCCTCGGCAGCGCCACCACCGACGAAGCGTCACGCCTGCGGGTCTTCAACTTCGTCCTGCGCTACTTCCCGCGGCAGTTCGACTTCATCTCGACGCAGGTCGACGCGTTCCGGCAGCAGCGGATCCAGATGGGCCTGGCCGCGAGCATGCTGATGATCTGGTCGTCGCTGGGCGTGTTCGGGGCGATCACCACGGCGGTCAACTACGCGTGGCGGGTCGAGCGCCAGCCCAACTACGTCAAGCACAAGCTGGTGGCCTTCCTGATGCTGGTGGCCGCCGGCGTGCTGCTGCTGGCGGCGCTGGTGCTGATCAGCGCCGGCTCGGTGGTCGACGCGCACTGGTTCGCCAACGCCGTCGGGACGCTTCCGGCGCTCGATTGGCTGCGCGGCCTGTGGGCCCGCTGGGCCAGCACGCTGCTGTTCATCATGGTGACCGGCCTGATCTTCTACTTCGTGCCGAACACCAACAAGGTTCGCTTCCGCGACGTCTGGCCCGGGGCGATTGTTGCCGGCCTGCTCTGGCGCGCGGCGCTGGCCGGCTTCGGCTGGTACGTGCGCGATCTCTCACGCTTCAGCGTCCACGGCACCATCGCCAGCGTCGTCGTGTTCCTGATGTGGGTCTACGTGTCGGCCGTCGTGCTGCTCTACGGCGTCGAGGTCACGGTGGCCTACGCCCAGATCCGCCGCCTCGTGCGGCAGCAGCAGGGCCGGTTCTTCGGCCGCTGAGCCGCGCTGCCGGCTGACGGTCGGCCGGCGCTGACGACCGCTATCTGAAGATCACCCACAGCGCAATCACCGCAGCCATCAACGCCAACGACAGCGGGCGCCTGCCAGCGCATCGAGGCCCGCTCGGCGCTGCTGGTCACGTAGCCGCCCTCCAGGGTCGAGAAGGTCAGCCCGCGCAGCTGCGGCGCCGGGGTCGGCGGCGTCGCCAGCGAGACCCCGACCAGGATCAGGGTGGCGATCACGAACAGCAGCACCGCGAAGTGCAGGAAGTTGATCGACACGAAGTAGGAGAGGGCGGGGCTGTCGGCGACCAGCGGCCGCGCCTTCATCACCTCGAGCACGAAGCGCGCGGCGCCGAGCACGGCGCCGCAGGCCAGGGCGGCGATGGCGCCCTGCTTGTTGGCGCGCGGCCAGAACACACCGAACAGGAAGACCACGGTGATCGGTGGACTGATGTAGGCCGAGACGCTCTGCAGGTAGACGAAGACCTGGGAACTGAGCGTGCGGATGAACGGCACCCAGAGGACGCCGAGGACGACCATCACCACCGTGGCCAGCTGACCGACGCGCACCAGCTGCGCCTCGCTCGCCCGCGGTCGCAGCTTGCGGTAGACGTCGAAGGTGATCAGCGTCGAACTGGAATTGAAGACCGCCGACAGCGACGACATCAACGCCGCCATCAGCGCCGCCACCATCAGGCCGGTCAGGCCGGATGGCAGCAGCCGGCCGACCATGATCGGGTACGCGTTGTCGCCGGTGACGTCGGAGTAGAGCGCCCTGGCGATGATGCCCGGCAGGACCAGCACGAAGACCGGCGTGATCTTCAGCAGCGCCGCGAGCATCGTGCCGCCGCGGGCGTGCGCCTCGCTTCTGGCGCCGAGCACGCGCTGCACCATCGCCTGGTCGGTGCACCAGTACCAGATGCCGAGAATCGGGGCGCCGAAGAAGATGCCGGTCCAGGGGAAGTCCGGGTGGCTCATCGGCCGGATCATCGAGAAGAAGTCGGCCGGCACCTTGGCCTGCAGCGCCTGCCACCCGCCGATCTCGTACAGCCCGAGGACGGTGAGGACGATGGCACCCGACAGCAGGATCACCGCCTGCACCAGCTCGGTGTAGATCACCGCGGCCAGTCCGCCGGCCACGGTGTACACCCCCGTGGCCAGCACCATCACCACCGCCGACGTGTAGAAGTCCCAGCCGATCAGCGTCTCGAGCAGCAACGCGCCGGCATACAACGAGCACCGAGATCTTCGTGAAGATGTACGCCAGCACCGACACGGTGGTGAGGTACCAGCGGCACGCCGGGCCGTAGCGGCGCTCCAGGAACTCGGGCATCGTGAAGACGGCGCTGCGCAGGTAGAACGGCGTGAAGACCCAGCCGAGCGTCAGCACCATGAACACCGCCAGCCACTCGAAGTGGCCGACCGCCAGTCCGGTCGTCGCGCCGGAGCCGGCCAGCCCGATGAAGTGCTCGCTCGAGAGGTTGGTGGCAAACAGCGAGGTGCCGATCGCGAACCAGCCGACGTTGCGGTCGGCCAGGAAGTACTCCGTGGCCGACCGGTTGCGGCGGGCGAACGAGAAGCCGATGCCGAAGATCAGGACGAAGTACGCGGCCAGGACCGCGAAATCGAGGGTGGTCATGCGTGCGCGGATTGTACAGCGGGGCCGCGCGCCGCGGCGCCGGTCAGTCCTGGGGAGGGACCAGGATCTCCGGCGTCAGCCGGAGTTCCTCGCGCGCCGCCTTGGCCACCGCCGTCGCCGCCGCCGCGGCATGGCCGGCCATCGCCAGGACCACGATCGAGCCCCCGAAGCCGCCACCGGTGATGCGCGCGCCGAGCACCCCGCGCTGCGCGCGGGCGACGGCGACCATGCGATCGATCTGCGGCAGCGAGACCTCGTAGTCGTCGCGCAGCGAGGCGTGCGAGGCGTCCATCAGGGCGCCGACCCTGGCGATGTCACGCTTGCGCAGCGCGTCCACCGCCGCCAGCACGCGGGCGTTCTCGCTGACGACGTGCCGCGCCCGCCGGCGCAGCGGCTCTGGCAGTGCCTCGACGCGCCGCATCTGCAGGTCCGACTGGTCGCGCAGGTCGGTGACGCCCAGCGCCTGCGCCGCCGCATCGCACTCCTCGCGCCGCGTGCGGTAGCTGCCTGCCGCGATGTCGTGGCGGATGCCCGAGTTGATCACCGCCAGTTCCGCCGTCGACGGAATCCGCACCAGCTGCCAGGACAGGTCCCGGGTGTCGAGAAAGAGGGCATGGTTGGCGACGCCGAGCGCACAGGCGATCGGATCCATCACGCCCACCGGCACGCCGATGAACTCGGTCTCGATGCGCCGCGCCAGGCTGGCCAGGACGACATCGTCGAAGTGCAGCTGGAACAGCTCGCGCAGCGCCCGCAGCACCGCCACCGACAGCGAGGCACTCGACGACAGTCCGCTCCCCAGCGGCACGTCCGAGCGGATCACCGCGTCGAAGCCTCCCAGGCGATGGCCGGCGGCGCCCAGCACCCAGGTCGCACCCTGCACGTAATCGACCCAGGTACCGGACTTGGCTTCCTCGCCGACCACGAAGCGGGCCTGCTGCTGGCCGTGCGGCATGCTGCCGGTCCAGACACGCGACGAATTGTCGGCGTTGGCCGAGACGGCGACGGCCGTCGTCTGCGGGATCACGGTCGGCAGCACGAAGCCGCCCGAGTAGTCGGTGTGCTCGCCGATCAGGTTGACGCGGCCCGGCGCCTCCCCGACGATCGCGCGCCGGTGGCCGAGGTGCCGGATGATGTCGTGGCGGGGGATCTCTGGCACGGGAACTGGCGGCTCGCGCGTCAGGCGACCGGCTGCAGGTGGCCGAGCGCCTTGAGGATGGCGGCGGCAAAGTGCGGCACGTCGTCGGCCTTGCGGGCCGTGATCACGCACCCGTCCTCGACGACCGGACGATCGACGTACCGACCGCCGGCATTCTTGATGTCGATGGCAATCGACGGCCAGCAGGTGATCATGCGGCCGGCCACCGCCTTGACCGAGATCAGCAGCTGGGCGCCGCGATCGATGGCCGCCACCGGCTTGCCGGCGGCCAGCATGTCGCGCACCAGGTCGGTCATGGCGTGCCGCATGCGCATCCGGTCCGGGGCATACCCACCGGGGATCAGGACGGCGTCGAAGTCCTTGGCGTGCGCCTTGCCGGCCGACAGCTGCGCCTCGATCTCGAGCGACTTGCGGCCGCGGTAGGTGCGGCCAGCCAGGGGGCCGACCATCACCACTTCGACGCCGGCCGAGCGCAGCAGGTCACTCGTGCCGGCCACGTCGGCATCCTCGAACTCATCTTCCACGAGCAGCGCCACGCGCTTGCGTTGTTCGACGGTCACCACGGCGGTCTCCAGGGGTCGATAGTACATCAGGGCTAAGATCGCCTGATGGCCAACCGCCTGGCGGGCGAGAGTAGCCCGTACCTTCTGCAACACGCCGGCAACCCCGTCCACTGGCAGCCCTGGGGGCCCGCCGCGCTGGCCAGGGCGAAGGCCGAGCAGAAGCCGATCTTCCTGTCGGTCGGGTACAGCACCTGCCACTGGTGCCACGTGATGGAACACGAGTCGTTCGAGCACGCGGCCATTGCCGCCGAGCTGAACGCCCATTTCGTGAGCATCAAGGTCGATCGCGAGGAGCGGCCCGACATCGATCGGGTCTACATGCTGTTCGTCCAGGCCACCACGGGGCAGGGCGGCTGGCCGATGAGCGTGTTCCTCACACCCGACCTGCAGCCGTTCTACGGCGGCACCTACTACCCGCCGACAGCGCGCTTCGGGCGGCCCGGGTTTCTCGAGGTCCTGCAGGAGATCAGCCGCACCTGGCGCGAGGAACGCGACCGCGTGACGGCCTCGGCGCAGACGCTGACCGAGCGGTTGCGCGACGCCACCCGACCGGAGGTCCCGGCCGATGCCGGCGTCCACGTCGCGCCTCCCGCGGCCCTCGACGCGGCGCTGGCCGTCTACGTCCAGGCCTACGACGCGCGCTTCGGCGGCTTTGGCGCGGCGCCGAAGTTCCCGCGCCCGTCCGAGCTGCTGTTTCTGCTGCGTCAGGGTGCGCTGTCGGGCAATCCCGAGGGCCTCGAGATGACCTTCGAGACCCTGCGCGCGATGGCCACCGGAGGCCTCCGCGATCACGTCGGCGGCGGTTTCCACCGCTACTCCGTGGACGGGTTCTGGCGGGTGCCGCATTTCGAGAAGATGCTGTACGACCAGGCGCAACTGGTCCTCGCCCTGCTCGAGGCCGCGCAAGCCTCGGAGGACCCGTTCTACGCCTCGGTGGCCGAGGACACGCTGGCCTATGTCGCCCGCGAACTGACCGCGCCCGAGGGAGGCTTCCTGTCGGCCGAGGATGCCGACAGCGTGCCGGCCGACGAGGCCGACGCACCGCATCCCCGGCGGCTGGAGGGGGCGTTCTACCTGTGGAGCCTGGACGAGGTCACCGAGGCGGTGGGTGAGGCGCTGGCGCCCCTGGTCATCGAGCGCTTCGGCCTGCTGCCGAACGGCAACGCGCAGGATCCGCAGGGCGAGTTCCGGGGCCGCAACGTGCTCTACGTCGCGCGCGATCTCGAGGACCTGGCCACGGGCCTCGACCTGCCAATCGACGCGATCATCCGCGACCTCCGCACCGCACGGCAGCGCCTGTACGCCGCACGCGGGGGGCGGCCGCGGCCCCGCCTCGACGACAAGGTCCTGACCGCCTGGAATGGCCTGATGATCGCGGCCTTTGCCCGGGCCGGGCGGCAGCTGCGCAGCCAGAGTCCGCAGGCCGCCACCTGGCTGCTCGCCGCCGAACGGGCGGCGCAGTTCGTCAAGGACAACCTCTGGGACGCCAACCGCGGCACGCTGCTGCGCCGCTGGCGCGCCGGCCACGCCGCCATCGACGGGTATGCGGAGGATTACGCGTACATGACGTGGGGGCTGCTCGAGCTGTTCGAGGCGACCGGCGATGCCTCCTGGCTCGAGTGGGCGCGCGACCTGCAGGCGCAACTCGACGACCGCTTCTGGGACGATGTCGCCGGCGGCTGGTTCTCGACCACGGGTGACGACCCCAGCGTGCTGTTGCGGATGAAAGAAGACTACGACGGCGCCGAACCGGCAGCCAGCTCGGTGGCCGTCGGCAACCTGCTGCGCTTCGTGCATCTGTTGCCCGATGCGGCCGCGGCGACCCGCATCGAGCGGACCCTGGCGCGCGGCGGCCCGGCGATCGGTCAGGCCGCCCGATCGGTACCGCAGATGCTGGCCAGCCTGGCCACCTACCACGCCGGCCTGCGACAGGTCGTGGTGGTGGGTGTGCCCGACGACCCGTCCACCCTCGCCATGCACGACGTGATCTCCCGACGCTACCTGCCCTTCACCATCGTCATTCCCGTCGCGCCCGGGCACGGCCAGGCGCGCTTGGCGCACTTGTTGCCATTTCTCGAGCAGCTGACGCTGCGCGACGGGACGGGCCACCGCCTACGTCTGCGAAGGCTTTACTTGCCGGATGCCGGCGACCGATCCGGAGATGCTGGCACAGCAGTTGGGAGGGCTCTCGTGACCGGCACGGCGGCGTCGCCAGACGCACTCGAGGTCATCGCGCTGTCGGTCGAGGATGGCCAGGCGGCCGCGGCGGGCGGCGCGACCCGGCTCGAGGTGGTGCGCGACATCCTGGCCGACGGACTGACACCCGACGTGCGACTGGTCGAGGCGTTGCTGGCGCGCGTGGCCATTCCCTTGCGCGTGATGATTCGCCCGCGCAACACGTTCCTGGTCGGCGACGCGGCGCACCGTGAGGAGATCGCGCGTGACGCGCTGCTGTTTGCCGACCTGCCTGTCGATGTCGTCACCGGCTACGTCCGCGCCGCGGCCGACGGCACCTCGGAGATCGACGAGGCGGCGCTGACGATGGTGGCCGAGCGCGTGCCGCGCGCGCGCATCACCGTGCATCGGGCGATCGAGCGGATCAGCGGCGATCCCGGCGATGTCCTGCGCCGCTGCGCGGCCGTCGATCGGGTGCTGTCGGGGGGCGGGGCCGGCACCTGGCCGGTGCGGGCCGACGCGCTCGAGCGGCTGCAGGCCTCGATTGCGCCGATTCGGGTCGTCGTCGGCGGCGGCGTGACGCTCGAGGGCATCGACGAACTGGCGCGGCGCGCCAGCCTGCGCGAACTCCACGTCGGTCGCCTGGCGCGGACCGGTGAGTCCTTTGCCGCCCCCGTCGATGCGGATGTGGTGGCGCGACTGCGTGAGCGCTGGCTGTCGGGCCGTTAGGCGGTGCGGCGCCCGGCCGGATGTCCGTGCCGGCTCACGCCTCGCGGGCGCGGAGCAGACGCGCGACGCGATCCTCGTCCATCTGGATGGCCATCTCGGTCACGTGCCCGTCGATGTCGACCGTCATCGCCAGGTCGGCATGACCGACCCAGGGCTGTCCGGTGTCACGCAGCTGCCGCGACAAGTCGAGGTGGCCGGTGGCGAGGCCGCGGCGAATCTCGAAGTCGCGCAGGGCGATTTCCGGTGCCGTCAACGTGTACTGCAGCGCCTTCACCAGCAAGCGGTAGCCGCCGGGTCCGCGTGCGACCAGACGCACCAGCGGATCGGTGGCTGGTCGGCCGAGGGTGTCCTCGTAGGCCCGACCGTTCAGGCGGAAGACCGCGTCACGGTGCAGCACGCCATCGGGGAGGTCGAGGCTGCCGCGATTGAACGTGGCGACCCACTGGGCGACGCGCTCCACGAACTCGCCGGGCGTCAGCATCGCGGCGAGTGTAGCAGCGGGCGCCGCGCGACATGGAGCCGCCGGCGGAAGTGTGCAATTCTTGAGATTCCTTGCAACCAGAGCGACTGTGCCAATGACCTACGACGTCGAAATCATGCTGCGCGCCAACGAGACGGTCTTCACCGAGACCATCCACCACATCGGCGGGGAAGACCCTGCGTCCTGGACGGCCGAGGATGCCAGCACGGTGCTGCATTCGACGCTGCTGGCCATTGACCGGGCGCTCAATCCCGGTCGCAGTGACGAGCCGGCGGCGCTGACCTTCCGCGGCATCAACTGGATCGTCACGCCGCTCGATGCGGGCGCCGCGATCGCGCTGGAGATCCACAGCGCGTCAGCGGTGGCCGGCCCGTTCGCGCTGCCGGTGGCCAGACTGGAGCAGCTGCTGAACGAGGCTGTCAAGGCGCCGGCGGCAGGTGGTGGGGTGGTGCATTAGGGCGGGGAGGGAAATTCTGAATTCAAAATTCAGAATGCAGCGCGGGGCGGGCAACGCCACTGGGTGAATTCACAATTCACAATTCGGAATTACGCGCGCACATTTGGCCGGGATGGCGAAACTGGCAGACGCACGGGACTTAAAATCCCGGGCTCCGTGAGGAGCGTGCGGGTTCGATTCCCGCTCCCGGCACCATCCGTCGCTTCGCTCCTGCTGGTGCGCGAGCGGACCTCAGGCGCCTGGCTCCGCCCTCCGGGCTCGCCTCGGCGCTCGATTCCCGCTGCTCGATTCCCGCTCCCGGCACCAAAGCAGCAACAACGTAGGAAGAGCTCCACAGAGCGCGCCCGGTGCTGGGCCGGCCCGCGGATACGGAGAGCCCGGGCCGCAAGTTGTCTCGGGGACGTGAATTCGTGCGTCCGCGGTGGCGCCGGACGCCTCGGCGTATCATGCCCGCGGGATCCATGCGACTGGGAAGAGTGACGACCCACCGGCGCCTCGACCAGGCGCCCCCGTCTTCACGTGTCGCCACCCGCGGCACGATTGCGGCCGGGGCCGTCGCGGCCATGGTGGCGGCACTGACGGCGGGCGCCGAGGTACGCGTCATCTCCCCTCCCGGCGTTCGCCTGGTCGGCCCGTACAGCCCTGGCATCCTCGCAAACGACTTCCTCCATGTGTCCGGACAGGGCGGGCGTGACGCCGAGGGCAAGCTGCCTGACACGTTCGAGGGGCAGGTGCGGCAGACGCTGCTGAACCTCAAGAGCGTCGTCGAAGCGGCCGGACTGACGCTGGGTCACGTCGTCTACAGCCAGGTGTACCTGACCGACATGGCCCATCACGGCGCGATGGACCGCGCCTGGCGCGAGTTCTTCCCGACGGCGCCGCCAGCGCGTGCCGTCCTCGGCGTGCACAGGCTGCCGACCGACATCGCGGTCGAGATCAACGCCGTCGCCTACCGCGATCTCTCGCGCCGGCGACCGATCGCCCCGGCCGGGTTCCCGGCGTCGTCGTCATCGCCAGGCATGATGGCGGGGAACCGGTTGTTCCTGTCGGGGGCGCTCGGCGCCGAGGTGGTCACGGGGCGCATCCCGGAGGATCCGGACCGCCAGGTACAGCTTGCCCTCGACAACATGCGTCAGACGCTGGCCGCTGCCGGGCTCGATTTCCGCCATGTCGTGTTCGTCAATCCTTACCTCACGCCACAGGCGTCACGGCAGATGAATGCCATCTACGCCCGGCACTTCGAGTTCGGCAACACGCCGGCCCGTGCCACCATCAGCGTGACGAGCCTGCCAGCGGGGAACACCGTCCAGTTTACCGGCGTGGCCATCGCCGACCTGTCGCGCCGTCGGGCGTTCCGGCCGAGGAACATGCGCCCGAGCGCGACGGCCAGCCCGTGCGTGTTGGCCGACGACACGTACTACTGCTCGGCCAAGGGCCCGTTCACGCCGGGGCCTGCCGAGGGGCTCGGCCAGCTCCAGGGCATCTGGGTGGCCAGCGTGGAGTCGCAGGTGCGCCAGACGATGAGGAACCTGATCGACGGGCTGGAGGAAGCGGGGCTGTCGCTCTCGGACGTGGTCGCGACCAACGTCTACCTGGACGACATGAACGACTTCGCACGCGTGAACCGCGTGTACGCCCAGTATTTCCCCACGAGACCGCCGGCCCGGACGACCGTGGCGCAGGCGCCGCCGATCGATCGCACGCCGCGCAACGACGAGACGTTCCCGGGCCTCGAGCAGATCTCGCTGGTGGCGGTGAAGTAACCGCAGACCACAGGAGCGACCATGCAGGACGACAACCCGATCGACCCTTCGCACGACGGCGTCACGCGGCGTGACCTGTTCCGCATCGGCAACGCCCTCGCGGTGCCGGCACTCTTCGGTGCCGCAAGTGCTCGCGCGGCCGGGGCGGCCGCTGGCCCGTTGAAGCCGGGGCCGGAGATCTACCAGTCGATCGGCGTCGAGCCGATCATCAACTGCCGCGGCACCTTCACCATCATCGGAGGCTCGGTGGAGCGGCCCGAGGTGCGAGCCGCGATGGACGCGGCGTCGCGCTACTACGTGCAGATCGACGAGCTCGCGAGTGCCGTCGGGCAGCGATTCGCCGAGCTGACGGGCGCCGAGTGGGGCATGGTGTCGGCCGGCTGCGCCGCTGGACTCAAGCACGTGACCGCCGCGTGTGTCACCGGTGGCAACCCGGAGCGTCTGGTGCGCATCCCCGATCTCACGGGGTTCGACAAGACCGAGGTGGTCAGCCCGCGCTATTCGCGCAACGTCTACGACGCAGCCGTGCGCAACATCGGCGTGACGATGATCACGGTCGAGACGATGGAGGAGCTCACGCAGGCGCTCGGGCCGCGGACGGCGATGATCTACCTGCTGGCGGGCGACGACGCGACGGCCGGCCCGCTCTCGCTCGAGAACATCGCGAAGGTCGCCGGACCGAAGAACATCCCGATCCTGATCGATGCCGCGGCCGAGGGACTGACGATGCCCAACGTGCACCTGCAGCGCGGCGCCAGCATCGTCGCCTACAGCGGCGGCAAGGCCCTGCGCGGACCGCAGTGCGCGGGTCTCCTGCTCGGTCGCAAGGACCTGCTCATGGCCGCGTGGCAGGCCAGTGCCCCGCACCATGGGCCGGGCCGCGACAACAAGGTGGGCCGCGAGGAGACGCTCGGCATGCTGGCCGCCGTCGAGGCCTGGGTGACCAACGACCATGCGGCCGACTGGAAGACATGGCTTGGTTGGCTGGACACCGTCGCCAAACGTGTCTCGACGATTCCGGGCGTGACGACCGCCGTGCGTGAGCCCAGCGGACTCTCGAACCGGAGCCCGTCGCTGTCGATCACCTGGGACCCCGCCGCCTTGCACATCACCGGCGAGGAGCTGGCCGGGCAGCTGGCGAGAACCAAGCCGCGGATTGCCGTCGGCGCGGACGGCCGCGGCGGTGGCACCGCCGCAGGCACGACGTCGATCTCGGTGACGGCCTGGATGATGCAGCCTGGCGACGACCGGATCGTCGCCGATCGGATCCACGGCGCCCTGTCGGCGACCCGCCAGCCGCGGTCCACCGAGATGCGCGCGCCGTCGGTGAACGTCAGCGGCCGCTGGGACGTCGACGTCACCTTCGCCAGCAGCCGAAGCCGACACACGCTGTCGATTGAGCAGGACGGGAACTGGCTCACGGGGACACATCAGGGGGACTTCACCGTTCGCGACCTGGCCGGCATGGTCGAGGGCAGCGACCTCGTCATCCGCAGCGTCGAGCGTCGCCCCGGCAGCTCCGTGACGTTCACGTTCTCGGGGCCGGCGTCGGCCGACGCCATGTCCGGGCAGATCCACATGGGCGAGTACCTCACGGCGACATTCACGGCGACGCGACACGTCCAGTCCACGCCGCGCACGCGAATCACCGTGCCGCAGGGCCCGCCCCTGGCGACCTGAGACCGCACCGCGGGCCTGCCGACAAGGGAACCACCATGTGTATCCGAAGCGTCGTGTTGTTCGTCCTGCTCGCGCTCGTCACGGCCCCCGCCGCGGCGCAGCCCGCGGCGCAGACCGCGGTGCAGGCCGGGGCATCAGCCCCGGCACAGGCTCCCGCGTCGGCGTCGTTCGTCCTCGCTGCGCTGGTCCTCACGCCCGAACCGTGGGACAAGGAGGCGAACTTCGGCAAGCTCGAACGTCATGCCCGTGAGGCCGCGGCGAGGGGCGCCCGCGTCATCGTCGCCCCGGAGGGCTTCCTGGAGGGGTACGTCGGCAACGAGCATCGGACGCCGGGTCTCACCCGTGAGCGGTATGCGGCAGAGGCCGCCGAAGCACTGGACGGACCGCTGCTGAAGCGGGTGCGCCAACTGGCGATCGAGCTGAAGGTGTATCTGATGACCGGCTTCGCGGAGCGTCGCGGCCATCACGTGCTCAACTCCGCGGTCATGTTCGGGCCCGACGGCGCGGCGGTGCTGCACTACTCCAAGAGTCACACGATGGACGACGAGCCGTTCAACACGAAGGGCACGGAGTTCCCTGTCGTCTCGACGGAGTACGGACAGTGGGGTGCCCTGATCTGCTTCGACCGACAGGTGCCCGAAGCCGCACGCATCCTCGCCCTCAAGGGCGCTGACGTCGTGTTCGTGCCGGCGTGGGGCGGGTATGGCGAGATGAACGACCTGATGATGCGCGTGCGGGCGTACGAGAACGGCGTGCACCTTGCCTTCGTCCACCCGAAACGGGCGCTGGTGATCGACCCCGGAGGCCACGTCCTCGCGCAGAACGCCGGCGAGCACGATCAGATCGTGCTCGCCTCGATCTCCGTACCGTCCGTGCGCAAGGGGTCGCTCCTCAAGCACCGCCGCCCCGAGCTCTACAAGTCCCTGACGGACCCTCGACAGGAGTGAGACCTCGCTGAAGAGCCCCAGCAGCTCGGCCCGCTGGCGGTGCCGGCGACTGGCCTTGCGCAGACGTCTCCTGCAGACTTGGCGCAGCTGTCGATCGAAGAGCCGATGGGCATCGAGGTGACGTCGGCCTCCCGCAAGGCTCAACGCCGCTCAGGAGCTCGGCCTTACGCCAGCAGCTTCTCGATCACGTCGCCGTGCACGTCGGTCAGGCGGAAGTCGCGGCCCTGGAAGCGGAAGGTGAGCTTCGTGTGGTCGAGGCCGAGCAGGTGCAGGATCGTCGCGTGGAGGTCGTGGACGTGCACGCGGTCCTCGACGGCGTTGAAGCCGAGTTCGTCGGTCTCGCCGATGATCGCGCCGGCCTTCACGCCGCCGCCGGCGAACCACATGGTGAAGGCGTCGATGTGGTGGTTGCGGCCGGTCGTGTCGCGGTTCTCGCCCATCGGCGTGCGGCCGAACTCGCCGCCCCAGATGACGAGCGTGTCCTCGAGCAGGCCGCGCGGCTTGAGGTCCTGCACGAGCGCGGCGCTGCGCCTGGTCGACGTCGCGGCAGACCTTCTCGAAGTCGCCCTGCGAGGTTCTCGCCCGGGCCGCCGTGGCTGTCCCAGTTGGTGTGGTAGAGCTGCACGAAGCGCGACGCCGCGCTCGACGAGCCGGCGGGCGAGCAGGCAGTTGCGCGCGAACGAGGGCTGCGCCGGGCTCGACGCCGTAGAGCTCCAGCGTCGCCTCGCTCTCGCCCGCGAGGTCGATCAGCTCCGGCGCGCTGGTCTGCATGCGGTAGGCCATCTCGTAGGCGGCGATGCGCGTGTGCGATCTCGGGGTCGCCGGTCTCGACCAGCGCGGCTGCAGGTTCAGATCGCGGACGGCGTCGATGCGTCTGGCGCTGCCGCTCGGCGGTGACGCCCTCGGGGCTGGCGAGGTTGAGGATCGGCTCGCCGCTGCCGCGGAACGGCACGCCCTGGTAGGTCGTCGGCAGGAAGCCGCTGCCCCAGTTCACCGCGCCGCCGCGCGGGCCGCGCGGGCCGGACTGCAGCACGACGAAGCCGGGCAGATCGCTGCGACTCGCTGCCGAGGCCGTAGGTGACCCACGCGCCCATGCTCGGCCGGCCGAACTGGCCGGAGCCGGTGTTCATGAACAGCTTCGCCGGGCGCGTGGTTGAAGACGTCGGTCGCGCACGAGTTGCACGATGCGCGATGTCGTCGACGATCCTCGCCGTGTGCGGGAAGCAGCTCGCGACACCCACGCGCCGCTCTGGCCGTGCTGCGCGAACTCGCGGCGCGTGCCGAGCAGCTTCGGCGCCGTGGCTGCGTGTCCATGAAGGCGAAGCGCTTGCCCTCGATGAACGACTGCGGGATCGGCTGGCCGTTCAGCTCGACGAGCTTCGGCTTGTAGTCGAACAGCTCGAGCTGGCTCGGCCCGCCGGCCATGAACAGGTAGATGACGTTCTTGGCGCGCGGCGCGTGAGTGGCCGGGCTTGGGCGCCATCGGATCGGCAGAGCGGCTGGCGCCGCGGCCGCCGCGGAGCCGGCGCTCGCCGAGCATCGACGCCAGCGCGATGCCGCCGAGGCCCATCGCGCAGCGGCTGAAGAAATGCCGGCGCGTCTGCTCGCCGAGGTGTGCAGCGGGATCGAAGGGAGGAAGTGGCGGCATCGGGGTCATTCGCGCGTGATGGTTTCGTCGAGGTTCAGCAGCACGCGCGCGACGGTCGTCCAGCGCCTCCGCGCTCGGCGGCGATCGCCGGCAGCGCTGCGACCGCTGCGTCGAGCAGTTCCGCTCGAGCGCGGCGCGACTCCGTCGCGCGTCGGGCGGACGCGCGCCACGCAGAGCCGGAACGCGTAGTCGATGCGCGCTCGCCGTCGTCGGCGCCGCCCTCGCGCTGCGATGCGTGCGGCCAGCGCGCTGGCGAACTCGACGAACTGCTGGTCGTTGAGCAGCGTCAGCGCCTGCAGCGGCGTGTTCGAGCGGACGCGGCGCGTGCAGGCGCTGAAGCCATCGGCGGCGTCGAAGACCGCGAGCGCCGGGTGCGGCGTGGCGCGCCAGAAGATGCGTGTACAGCCCGCGGCGGTAGCGGTCCGTCGCCGGTGCTCGCCGTCCACTCGCGCTTCACCTGGCCGAGCGTCATCACGCCGTCGGGCTGCGGCGGGAAGACGCGCGGGCCGCCGAGCTTGCGGCGCGAGCAGCCCGCTCGCGCGCGAGCGCGACGTCGCGCACGATCTCGGCGTCGAGCCGCAGGCGCGACTGCCGGGCGAGCAGCTTGTTGTGCGGATCGACGATCGTCGAGATCGGGCCGGGCGTTCGAGGACTGCCGGTAGGTCGCCGAGGTGACGATGAGCCGGTGCAGCGCCTTCAGGCTCCACTTCTGCGCGACGAACTCCGTCGGCCAGCCAGTCGAGCAGCTCCGGATGCGTCGGCGGCGTGCCCTGCGTGCCGAAGTCGTTCTCCGTCTCGACGAGGCCGCGGCCGAAGTACTGCTGCCAGACGCGGTTCACCGTCACGCGCGCGGTGAGCGGATTCTCCGGCTCGACGAGCCAGCGCGCGAGGTCGAGGCGGTTGGGCGTTCGTCCGGCGTGCTGCGAGCGGCGGGCAGCACGGCCGGCGTGCCGGGCGTGACCGGCTCGCCGCGGCGCGTGAAGTCGCCCTTGATGAAGAGCACGCGTCTCGCGCGGCTGCGGCAGCTCGCGCCATGACGAGCGTCGTGACGCGGCTTGGGCTCGCGGCGCTCGAGCGCGCGCGAGCGTCGGCGTTGCTGGCTGCGGAACTCCGGCGTCGGCGCCGGGGAACGCGGCGTAGACCGCGCGCTTCTGCGCGAGCGTCCGCTTCGTCGCAGCGGCGCGTCCGACGGCCTCGCGCGCGGTCGCGCCGAGCTTCAGCCGCGCAGGCCGCGTCGAGCGTCGGCTGCCCACGCGACGGCGCTGGCCCGTGGGCGTCGAGGTAGCGATCGAGATCGCCGCGCGCCTCGTCGAGCTCGCGCCGCGAGGGCCTCGGGCGCCTGCACCTCGCCTGGAAACTCGAGCGTGCCGCCGGGGCTGGCCTTGCCGTGGCCGTCGTCGACCGTGCTGTTGAAGAAGGCGATAGAGCTGGTAGTACTCGCTGCTGCGAGATCGGGTCGAACTTGTGGTCGTGGCACTGCGCGCAGCCGACCGTCAGGCCGAGGAAGACGGTGCCGGTCGTGTTCACGCGATCGATGACGGCCTCGACGCGGAACTGCTCGGGGTCGATGCCGCCCTCCTGGTTGATCTGCGTGTTGCGGTGGAAACCGGTGGCGACCTTCTGCTCGCGCGTCGGCGTCGGGCAGCAGGTCGCCGGCGAGCTGCTCGACGACGAACTGGTCGAACGGCAGGTCGCGGTTGAGCGCGTCGACGACCCAGTCGCGGTACTTCCAGATCTGCCGCGGCGCGTCGATGCTGTAGCCGTTGGAGTCGGCGTAGCGCGCGACGTCGAGCCAGGGGCGGCCCCAGCGCTCGCCGTAGTGCGGCGAGGCGAGCAGGCGATCGACGGCGCGCTCGTAGGCATCGGGCGCGCGATCGGCGAGGAAGGCGGCCGACCTCGGCCGGCGTCGGCGGCAGGCCGGTCAGGTCGAGGCTGACGCGGCGCAGCAGCGTGACGCGATCGGCCTCGGGCGCGGGCGCGATCTTCTCCGTCTCGAGCCGGGCGAGGATGAAGCGATCGACGACGTTGCGCGACCAGTCGCGCCTGGCGACGGCGGGCACGTCGGCGCGCACCGGCGCGACAAAGGCCCAGTGGGTCGCCTTGTCCGGCACCTCGTTCGCGGGCGCGGTTGCGCCGGCGTCGATCCAGGCGCGGATCGTGGCAATCTCGGCGTCGGCGAGCGCGCGGCTTCTTGTACGGCATCTGCGAGATGTCGTCGTGCGTGCCGAGGATGACCTGCACGAGGACGCTCGCCTGTGGAGTTGCCGGTCGTGAAGGCGGCGCCGGTATCACCGCCCTCCTTGAGGAAGGTCACGGTGTCAGCGCGCAAGCCGCCCTTCTGCTGCGAGGCGCCGTGGCAGCGGTAGCAGTGTTTCGCGAGGATGGGCTTCACGTCGCGGACGTAGTCCACCTGCGCCGAGGCGAGGGAGGCCGTGCCGGCAAGGAGCAGGGGGATGGGAAACCACCGCGACAGCATGGGAGAGGATAACTGGCGGCAGGGGGAGACGAAAGTCCTTCTCCCAACGAGACCTCGCCCAACGGGGCCAGGGGTTGTGCACGCCCGGGATGTGACGCACGGGCGGCCGGCGGCGTGCCGCGCCAGGTTCGCGCACGCTGTTTCGTCGCCCGTGCAACGCCGGTGGGATGCGGTCAGGCGTCCGTTCGAGGGATTGGATGACCGCGCGGGCCGGCTTCGTCCATTCGGACGGTGTCGGGTGCTTGTTCCAGGCCCGGAGATAGGCGCCAGATGGCGCCCGATCGTGGCGTGGGCCTACTTGGTGTCGTAGGGCAGGCTGACCACGGCCACGTGGTCGTAGCCCCCATCGGCGACGAGCGTGTCGGCATGCGCCTTGGCCGCGTCGTGGGTGGGCGGCTCGGGGATGTGCAGGTGGGTGCGGGTCGAGTCCTCGCCGCTGAAGCGGTACTCCACGCCCCACTCGGTCTCCTGCTCCGGGTCGGTGGTGCTCATGGCCGCATCCTACTCCCCGCGTGTGGCGTCGCGCACTTTTTGCATCCTTAACATGCCCTTTGCGGCATGCTGTGCGGGTCAGCCTGTGTGTCCGGCGTGACCCTCACGCAGCCGCAGTCACATGCATCTCGACCTCCGCGCCATCGCCACCTGGGGGCGGGACCTCGCGGTCGCCTATGCGGGCGGTCTCGTGCTCGGTGCGCCCATCGCCCTGCTGGCCGTGGCGGTCACCAATCGACGATTTGCCGCCACCGTCTGCCTGGTCGCTGTCATGGCTGCCATCTTCGTCATCGTGCGGCGCCGTGCAGCGCAGCGACGTCAGGACCAGGAACCGGGGCTGCCCGCCGGGACCCCGCAGGCGCAGTCGATGGCGCGTCGCCGCGTCGCCTGACACGCCCGGAGCACGCTCGGGCCACGGTCACCAGTCGCTCGAGCCACCTTCGACGTAGCGCGTCGAGACGATCGTGGCCACCGCCACCGCGCCCGCCCCGATGAAGGCAATCGCCTCGTGCTCCTGGCCGACGGTGTCGAACCGGCCGGGCAGCAACATCGCCGCCGCCAGCCAGACGAGTCCGCCGACGAGAAACGCCGCCCCGGCCACCCGGTTGGTCTGATACCACTCGTCGTCGGAGATGCTCTTGGCATCGGGCCCGGGTCCGAGCGGACCGCGCGGCGAAAGCTGGCCGCAGAGCATGGGCGCGGCCGCCAGGATGAGCACGATGGGACCGAGAAGCATGGGAAATCACCTCCGTGGCCGACACTGGTCGGCCCACTCCTGTCCCTGTCATCGGCAGGACGCGGCGGCGTTTGAATCGGCCCGTGTCCGACCTCTGCCGTAACCTCCCGTACGGCCCGCGCGCTCCCGCCGACCAGCAATCCACGCGATACTGGCACCCATGTCTTCGTCACGCGTGAGCGGACTGCTCCTGCACCCCACGTCGCTCCCCGGACGCTATGGGATCGGCGACCTCGGGCCCGCTGCACACGCCTTCGTGGACTTCCTGGAGGCCGCGGGACAGCGGGTCTGGCAGGTGCTGCCGCTCGGGCCGACGGGCTACGGCGATTCCCCCTACCAATGCTTTTCGGCGATGGCCGGCAATCCGATGCTGGTCAGCCCCGAACGCCTGGCGGCGGAGGGATGGCTCGAGACGGACGAACTGGCCCCGCTCGAAAGCCTGCCGGCAGCAACCGCAGACTTCGACCATCTGATGGCGCCGCGGCGCGAGTTGCTGGCGCGCGCCTTTGCCCGGTTTGCCGCAGCCGGCACGGCCGCGCAGAACACGGCCTTCGAGCGCTTCCGCGCCGAACACGCCTGGTGGCTCGACGATTTCAGCTTGTTCATGGCCCTCAAGGACGCGCACGGCATGCGCGCCTGGACGACGTGGCCTGAGTCCCTGCGCGACCGCCATCAGGTCGCGCTGGAGCAGGCCAGGCAGGAGCACGCCGAGACCTGCCGGATGCACGCGTTCGTGCAGTGGCAGTTCTTTGCCCAGTGGCAGGCGCTGCGGCAGGCGGCAGCCGGGCGCGGCGTGAGCCTGATGGGCGACATGCCGATCTTCGTGGCGCACGACAGCGCCGACGTCTGGGCGCAGCCCGATCAGTTCGACCTGCTCGCCGATGGCGCGCCGCGGTCGTCGCCGGTGTGCCGCCCGACTACTTCAGCGCGACCGGGCAGCTGCTGGGGCAACCCGCTCTATCGCTGGGACGCGCATGAAGGCGCGACGGGTACGCCTGGTGGATCGCGCCGCCTGCGCATGACGCTGGCGCTGGTCGACCGGGTGCGGCTCGATCACTTCCGCGGCTTCGACGCCTACTGGGAGGTCGGCCGGCGATGCCACGACCGCGATCAACGGCGAGTGGCAGCGCGGCCCGGCGCGGCGATCTGTTCGACGCCTCGCGCGGCGCATCGGACCCCTGCCGATCGTGGCGGAGAATCTGGGCGTCGATCACCCCCGACGTCGAGGCGCTGCGCGACCGCTACGACTTGCCCGGCATGGCCGATCCTGCAGTTCGCCTTCGGCACCGACCCGCAGGCGCCCGACTTCCTGCCGCACAACTATCACCCGCGACCGCGTCGCCTACACCGGCACGCACGACAACGACACGATCCTCGGCTGGGCGAGAGGCGCGGCCGGTGACAGCACCCGGTCGCCCGACGACGTGGCGCGGGAACGGGGGTACGCAGAGGCGTACCTGGACGCGACGGGGGACGACCTGGCCTGGGCGGCCATCCGGGCGGTGATCGCCTCGGTGGCCGACACCGCCATCATCCCGGTCCAGGATGTGCTCGGCCTCGGCAGTGACGCGCGGATGAACGTCCCCGGACGCGCGTCGGGCAACTGGCGCTGGCGTCTCACGCCGGATGCGCTCACCCCGGCGCACGCCGAGCGTCTGCGCCTGCTGGCCGATCTCTACGGCCGCCTGCCAGCCGACCGCCAGACGTACGCCGGTCCAGCCCGCACCGAAGCCGCCCCTGCGCCCTGATCCGCGGCGCCTGCCGCTGGCGTCGTGCGCCCCGCGCTTCATTCTGAAGTCTGCATTCTGGACGCTGTGGCGGTGTCCGCCCCGCGCTGCATTTTGAGTTCTGAATTGTGAATTGATCCCGAACGCCTGCCGGTGCGCGCCCCGCGCTGCATTTCGAATTCTGACGATTCGTGAACGCTTGCGTGCGCGCCCGCGCTGCTTTGATTCTGATTCGATGGGCGGCTGGCTCGCGCCGCCCTCGGGATCGGCCATGCCCTAGAGGCCCGGCGTGCGCGGGTCCACGCAGCGTCCGATCTCGCGGATCACGAGCGGCTCTGGGGCGTCACCCTCCGGCGCCAGGAACATCCCCACCTTCTCCGCGTCCGGTCGATACAGCTCCAGCATCCAGACCGGCCCGCGCGGCGTCTCGACCACGGCGAGCGGGTGCGCTCGCTGCGCCGTATCCAGCAGGCACGACGTGACCGCGCGCGTGACCAGCGTCAGGTCGAGCGAATCGTCACGGCGCCGGCGCACCCAGCCAGCGAGATAGGTGACCTCGTCGCACCATCGCATCCGCTCCGGCTGGCGACGCGGGTAGGTGCGGGTCAGCTCCACGAAGTACGTCTCGCCATCGCGCCCGGGGCCGGCGTGCATCGAGAGGGGGCGGATCGGCAGGCGGGCTCGCTCTTCGGCGTCGAGTGATGGCTGGTAGACCGTGAAGTAGTCGAGCGCGAGCATCAACTGTTCCTCGCGATTGAACGTCGTCTGCAGATGGTCGAGCAGCGCCTGCCCCTCGCTGCTGTCCGGGGCCACCGGCCGCGGCAGGCGGACCTGGCCGGGGCCGGCCACGGCCACCCCGTACTTCGGCACTCTCGCGCCCGTGGCCATGCGCAGCAGCGGGCGGGTCGCGGCGCGGCTGTGCAGGGCCACCTGCTGCCGGCAGTACGACCGCACCCAGGTCGGCCGATCGACGGTCACCGATCGCGGCGACTCGCCCGGAACGTGCAGCGTCCAGGCGACTGGTGCCGTTGGCAGGCCCCACCACGCCAGCGGGCAATCCTCGAGCCGTACCGGCACGTCGGCTTCCTTGGCGGGGCCGGGCCAGGGCATACGCCAGCGGCCGCGGTCGTGCGTCGCCACAGGCAGCATCACCCCGTCGTCACGGACCAGCGCGACCACGAACGGCGTCGGCGCCGCGGCGGTCAGCAGCGCGCAGGAGGCCAGCAGGGCAGCGGCGGTCAGCCACGAGCAGTGGCGCGGACGCATCATCGACGTCGGGCGGCGTGCCGGAATCGTAGCAGAGCCGGTCCGGTGGGATGGATGGCCGCGGCGCCGCGTGCGCGGATGCGCAGCACGGCCGCCGGGCCTTGCGTACAATAGGGCTGGCTCGGCGGCGTACATGCGTGCGTCACTCCGGAGCCTTCCGTTTCGGCAAGGACGTGTGACATGAATGCGCAAATCGGCATGGACATCAACGAGCGAGCCCGCCGGGCCCTGACCCGCGTCCCTCCCTCGATCAAGGTCACCGACGAGATGGTGGCCGACGTCGCCGATGCACTGCGCGGGGCCGTGCGCGCCGCCTACCAGAACGCCGCCGTGATTGCCACCAGCCGCACCCACCATGACGACGCGCTCGAGCAGTCGCGCGCGCGTCGGGCCGAAGCACTGGAGCTCGCCGACCTGTACGACAAGCTGGCCAACGAGAGCCGCTGATCCCGTTGCGGGCCGGCCATCTGCCCGCGCCGGTCCCGTCTGGCGATCGCCGCGTGAGCCCCGTCGAAAGGACCGCCTGCGTGCCGATCGCGTTCCTCCTGCTGCTGGTCATGACGGCCGCGCCGGTCCTGGCGCAGGAGCCGCCCGCCCCTCCGCCCGCCTGCCCGTGCGTGGAACCGGTCCTGCCGCCACCGGTCTGGACCGGGTCGTTCGGCGCCGGCCTGGCGCTGACCCAGGGCAACAAGGACACGCTCAACGTCAACCTGTCGTTCGACGTGGCGCGCGACCCGAAGACGGAAACGATCTTCGCGGCTGACGGCGTGTACATCCTGGCTACCGAGGGTGGCGAGGAGAACGTCGATCGCGGGTTGCTCAATGCCCGTGTCGAGCGGCTGCTCACCAGCCGCGCCTACGTGTTCGGGCAGGTCGGCTATGTGCGCGATCGGTTCAAGGACATCGACTACCTGGTCGCGCCGACGGTCGGGCTCGGCTACAAGGTGATCGCCAGCGAGGCGACGACATTTGCCGTCGATGGCAGCGTCGGGGTCGCCCTCGAGAAGAACAGCGGCGTAGAGACCAGCACCGACGGCGCGATCGCCGCCCGCGAACGCTTCACCCACCGGATCTCGACAGGCTCTACCTTCACGCAAAGCGCCACCGCGCTGTGGACGATGGGTGACGTCGGCGACGCCCTCTACACGTTCAGCGTCGGCGTCGCGGCATCGGTGACCACACACGTCCGGCTCAAGCTCGAGTTGCAGGACGTCTTCAAGACACGTCCCACCGGGCAGGTGGCCCAGTCGAACGACATCGCCCTGATCACGGCCTTCGTCTATACGTTCTGAGGATTCGCGGTTGGCCCCGCTGCGTCAGGGCGGTCGCGCACACATGGGAGGAAGCGACCCGATGTTGAAGGAGTTCAAGCAGTTCATCGCCCGTGGCAACGTCATCGACCTGGCTGTCGGCGTGATCATCGGCGCGGCCTTCGGCGCGATCACCAAGTCCCTGGTAGACGACCTGGTGATGCCGGTGATCGGCCTGCTGATTGGCAATGTCGATTTCGGCAACCTGTTCCTCACGCTGCACCCGGGCAAGCTCGCTGGCCCGGCAGCCACGCTGGCTGAAGCCAAGGCGGCTGGGGCAGTGACCGTGAACTACGGCCAGTTCATCAACGTCGTGCTCAACTTCCTGCTGATCGCGCTGGCGGTGTTCGGGCTGGTGAAGGTCGTCAACCAGATCCGCGGCCAGCAGCGTGACGAGACCGAGACCGAAGCCGCGCCGCCGCCAGAAGACATCCTGCTGCTGCGCGAGATTCGCGATCAACTCAAGCAACCGCGTGTCTGAACAGCCGCTCGTCGCGTGCATCCCGAACGTGTCGGAGGGCCGCGACCCGCACGTCGTGGCGGCCCTTGCGGCTGCGGTGACGCGGACCGACCGGGTGCGGTTGCTGCACGTGGACAGCGGCGCCGATGCGCACCGCACCGTCTTCACCTTCGTCGGGCCCGCAGAGGCCGTCGGCGACGCGGCCCTCGCCCTGGCGCAGGTCGTCGCCGCGCGAGTCGACATGCGCCGACACCACGGCGCGCACCCCCGTCTCGGGGCGCTCGACGTGTGTCCCTTCGTGCCCGTTCGCGCCACCTCCCTCGAGCGGTGCGCCCTGCTGGCGCGCCGCGTCGGCGCCACGCTGGCCCACGACTTCGGCCTGCCGGTCTTCCTGTACGAGGCGGCGGCGTTTGCTCCCGACCGTCGTGCGCTGCCGCCCCTGCGCCGCGGCCAGTTCGAAGGCCTGCCGGCGAAGTTGCGCGCCCCGGCGTTCACACCGGACTTCGGCCCGGCGATCGCCCACCCGACGATGGGCGCGGCGATTGTCGGGGCCCGACCCGTGCTGATTGCCTGGAACCTGTCGCTCGACACCGCGGACGTGCACGTGGCCCGAGTCATCGCCGCCCGCGTCCGCGCCGTCGGGGCCCGGCACGGGCGACGGCGCCAACCTCGTCTCGCAGCCGGGATTGCTGCCCGCGGTTCGGGCCATCGGCTGGCACATGCCCGCCTACGCGCACGCCCAGGTGTCACTGAACCTGCTCGACCACACGGTCACGCCGATGCACATGGCCTACCGGGTCGTGGCCGAGCAGGCGGCCATGCTGGGGGCCAGCGTGATTGGCTCCGAACTGATCGGCCTGGTGCCGCTCGACGCACTGCGCGCCGCCGGTCGCGACGCCCAGGGCGCCGACGCTCGACGGTCGGCCGACAGCGACCTGGTGGCCGCCGCGGTCGCATCCCTCCGCCTGGATGCCGTCACCCCCTTCGACGCACGGTCGAGGGTGCTCGAGTGGGCGATCGCGGCGACAGCGACCTGAACGGCGGCCCCTTCGACCGGCGGGCCGACCGTCGCCTCACCGAGCGGGCGACGTCGAGGTCGGTTTCGCGGGCGGGGTGCCTGCCGGTGCGGCCGGGGACGTCGGCAGCCTGCCGCCGAGCAGCGTGCGGACCCAGAAGTCGTGCCCCTCGCGTGCGGCGTGCCGGCGCTGACTGACCTGCACGCCGTGGCGCGAGTCCGGGTACAGCATCAGCTCGAAGGACTTGTCGTGCGTGGTCAGCCAGTCGACCACCTGCAGCGAGTTCTGCAGGTGGACGTTGTCGTCGATGGTGCCGTGCGTCAGGCGCAAGCCGCCGACGTACTTGCCGGCATGGGTGAGGACGGCGGCGTCGCGGTAGCCCTCGGCGTTCTCGCTCGGGCGATCCATGTACCGCTCGGTGTAGACCGTGTCGTACAGGTGCCAGTCGCTCACCGCGGCGCTGGCCAGGCCGACGTTGAAGGCCGGCGCGCCCCTGGTCAGCGCCAGCAGCGTCGTGTAGCCGCCGTAACTGCTGCCGGTGATGGCAATACGATCGGTGGCGACAAACGGCTGCGTGCGCAGCCACGCGGCCGCCTTGCCGTAGTCGTGCATCTCCCACGTACCGAGGCGGCGATGCATCATCGCCACGCCCTTCTTGCCGTGGTGCCCGCTGCCGCGATGGTCGAGCGCCATCCAGATCACGCCCCGCTGCGCCCAGTAGTGCGCCTGGGTCGAGGCCCAGCTGTTGCTCACCGTGCCGGCGTCCGGTCCGCCGTACACGCTGACCAGCACGGGGTAGGTCTTGCGGCGATCGAAGTCGGGGGGCAGTACCCACCGGGCCGGCAACTCGAAGCCGTCACCTGACGGGATGGTGAAGACCTCGCTGGTGCCCCAGGCGTAGCCCACGCTTGCTGCTCCGCGCGCCGACGCCACTTCACGCACCAGCGAGCCATCGGCGCGGTGCAGTGTGAGCACCGGCGGATCGGTCACGCTCGAACGGGTGGCAAGATAGTGCTTTCCATCGGGCGCCATCCGGATCTGATACGTGCCCGGGATGGTGGTCAGCGTATCGACGCCCGATCCATCGAGCCGGACGCGGCGCAACTCGCTGTTCCACGTCGTCCCCGTCGTGCCCGGCTGTGCCATCACGTAGGCGAACCCGGCGTCCTCGTCCACATGGACGATGCGGCGCACGCGCCAGGATCCGGACGTCAGCTGTCGCTTCCTCGTGCCGTCGGCGCCGTGCAGGTAGAGGTGGTCCCAGCCATCGACGTCGCTGCGCACCAGCAGGTCGCCGTTGCGGAGCGGGGTCAGATCCTCGAACCAGGACACCCACGAGGCCTGCGTTTCCTCGAAGAGCGCCGCCACCGCGCCCGACGCCGGATCGCCGTGCATCACCCGGATCGTGTCCTGCTCGCGGTTCATCCACTGGATCACCACCTTCGCGCCATCTCCGGTCCAGGAGAGCCACGCCAGGTAATGGTCGGCCTGCGGTGGGAACTGCATCCACGTGACGTGTCCGCCGCTGGCGCGCACCGCGCCGACCCGCACGTAGGGATTGGGATCGCCGGCCTTGGGATAGCGCTGCTGCTCCAGCCGGCCGTGCTGCCCGTCAGCCCAGTAAATCGGAAAGACCGGCACCGGCGCGTCGTCAAAGCGCAGGAAGGCGAGTCGCGTGCTGTCGGGGGACCACCAGAACGCGCGGTAATTGCTGGCCCGCCCGAGAATCTCCTCGAAATAGACCCACGAGGCGCGGCCGTTGCGAATCGTCTCGCTGCCATCGCTGGTGAGCTGGCGCTCGAGCCCCGCCGCGAGATCGTAGGTGAAGAGGTCCCCGCCGCGGGTGTAAGCGAGGTGCTTGCCATCGGGCGAGAGCGTCGGGTTCTCTTCCGCGGCGACGGTCTGCGTCAGGCGCCGGCTGCTGCGCCCGGGCACGTCGACGGCCCAGATGTCACCGCCTACGACGTACACGCGCAATGCGTCGTCGGACGAGCGCGCCGCGACCGGGTTGTTGGTCAGCCCGGTCGGGGCAATCCGTGCCAGCGTCGCCGGATCCTCGTGCAGCGTGGCCGTCCCGTCCGTCGCCCGCACCTTCCAGATGGTGCCGTCGCGCGTCTCGAGCCAGTGCTGGCCGTCCAGCCATCCGGTGACCTGCGGCAGCGCCTGCAATCCGGCCGCGGCAGCCGATCGGCCGGCCCCGCCAAACGCCTCGTCGTACGTGAACCACTGGGTGCCGCGGCCCTGGGCACGCGTCGGTGCCGGAACGATCAGCGCGGCAAGCAGGACGGAAGCAAGGAGTCGGTATGGCACGCGGCCCTTTCGGCGGGTCCGGGGGCGCCGCGGCGGTCAGCCCGCGCCCGAAAAGCTCAGTCTACTTTAGGGCAACGGTACAATCGGGGCAGTGAGAGCCCCTGCCGCCGTGCTGGTGATCGTGTGCGTCGCGGGCGTGACGAGGGCCGACGCCCAACCCCCCGTGCCCACCGTCGCCGAGCGCGTCGTCGTGACGGGCACCGCGGCCCCGGCTACGGCTGGGGCGGTCGGACGCGCCCTTTCGGTCGTCACGGCCGACGAGCTGTCGCGACTTCCCGTCGCATCGGTCACCGACGCCCTGCGGCTGCTGCCGGGGGTATGGGTACGCCAGCGCGGCCCGTTCGGATCGCAAACCGACATCAGCGTCCGCGGCGCCTCGTTCGGGCAGACGCTGGTCCTCGTGGACGGCGTTCGGGTCAACGACCCCCAGACCGGCCACCACAACGGCGACCTGCCGGTGGCTCTCGAGGACATCGACCGCATCGAGCTGCTGGCGGGGGCGGGTTCGTCGCTGCACGGCGCCGACGCGGTGGGTGGCGTCATCAATATCATCACCAGGCGCGCGGCAGCGGGTCCGTCGGCACGACTGACGGCAGGCGAGTACGGACTGGTCCAGAGCGGGGTGGCCTGGCGTCCGGCCGAGGCCGGGGTGCTCACCGGAGTCAGTGCGTCGCTGGACCGTTCGTCCGGCTTCGCGCCGGCACGCGACTTCGTGCACCAGCAGGTGCGCATGGACATGCGCCTGGGCGAGACGACGGTGGCGGTGGCCCACCTCGACAAGGACTTCGGTGCCGCGGGGTTCTATGGCCCGGCGCCGTCGCGCGAGTGGACCACGCAGACGCTGGCCACGGCGCGGCACCAGCAGCGGCTCGACCCGGCGTGGACCCTGACCAGCGACGCCTGGTACCGCACACACGGCGACGAGTTCGTCTACGACCCCCGCGTGCCCGGCGCACTGGCCAATCGCCATCGCACCCATGTGGCCGGGGGCGGGGTTCGGATTGGTGGCCGCCCGACCGCGGCGACCAGACTGACCGCGGGCCTGGAAGCGACCGCCGACTGGCTGCGGTCATCGGCCCTGGGCGACCGTGACGAGCGGCGGATCAGCGCCTTCGCCGAACTGGAGACACGCCTGGGCCGTCTTCTCCTGTACCCGAGCGCGCGGGTCGACTCGTACACCACCTTCGGGTCGGCCTTCAGCCCGTCGCTGGCAACCGCGCTGCCGCTACGACCGTGGCTGAAGTGGCGGGCGAGTGTCGGGCGTGCCTTTCGCGTCCCGACCTTCACCGAGCGCTTCTACCGCGACCCCAACCACCTGGCCAGCGCGACGTTGGCGCCCGAGCGCGGCTGGACGGCGGACACTGGCGTGGACACGTATCTGGGCGGGGCCTGGGTCGGCGCCGTCACCGGGTTCGTGCGTCGCGAGCGCGATGTCATCGACTGGGTGCGGCCCGATGCGTCGGTTCGCTGGCAGACGGCCAACATCCGCGACGTCGCCAGCCATGGCGTCGAGCTGTCGGTCCGCGGTCGCCGCGGGCCGGTGTCGGTCGGGGCCCAATACGCCTGGACACGGGTGGGGACCGACCGGCTGGTGGGGCTGTCGAAGTACGTGGACGACTACGCGCCGCACGGGCTCGGCGGCGACCTGGCGCTGCAACTGCCATGGCGCCTGTCGACGGGCGTGCGGCTCGAGCACCGGCGCCCCGCGGGCCGGGCGGCGTGGACGACCGCGGAGGTGCGGGTCGCCCGTCCGATCCGGCGGGTGACCGCCTTTGTCGAGGTGGCCAACCTCGGCGACGTGCGATACCAGGAGATTCGCGGCGTGGCCATGCCGGGACGATGGGCGCGAGCCGGGCTCAGCGTTCGGTGAGGCCCGCGTCGTGACACCCGAGCAAGCGAGGTGAGCCGTGGCCAGGGGCTGGGAGAGCAAGTCGATCGAGGAGCAACAGGAGGCCGCGGCCAACAGGCGCGCGGCGGCGGCATCGCCGGAGATCTCCGCAGCCGCTGCCGCGAAACAGAGCGAGCTGGACGGCCTGCATCTGGCGCGGGCGCGCATCCTTGCCGATCTGCAGCGCGCGTGTCAGCCCGCGCATCGCGGCATGCTCGAAGCGGCGCTGGCCGACGTGCAGGCCCGCATCAGTGCGGTGAGGGACCGCTAGCCGAATGAGACGACGAGGATTCCTGCTGGTGCTGTCCGGCGTGGCGACACTGGCGGCGTGCGAGCGTCGGTCGCCCGGCTCTCGCGAGTCTGCGGCCGCCGGCCAGGCCCAGACGCAGGGGCAGGTGCAGGGTGCGGGCGCGCCGAACGCCTCAGCGTCTTCCGCCGCCAAGCCACGGGTGGTCGCGCTCGGCGACAGCCTCACGGCCGGCCTCGGGTTGCCCCCGGACCAGGCTTGGCCCGCAATCGTGCAGCGCCGGATCACGGAGGCCGGTCTCGACGTCGAGGTGGTCAACGCCGGCGTCTCAGGAGACACGACTGCTGGCGGCGTGCGTCGCCTCGATTGGGCACTCGACGGCGACGTCAAGGTCCTCGTGCTCGCACTCGGCGCCAACGACGGCCTGCGTGGCCTGCCGGTCGAACAGATGCAGGGCAACCTCGCGCAGATGATTCGCACAGCCAGAGACCGCGGCATTGCGGTGCTGCTCTGCGGGATGGAGGCGCCGCCCAACTTCGGGGCGCAGTACACGCGCGAGTATCGGACGGCCTACGCCGACCTGGCCGATGAACACGACGTGACGCTGATCCCCTTCATGCTCGCCGGGGTCGCTGGCGACATGGCCCTGAACCAGAACGACGGTATCCATCCCAACGAGGAGGGCACCAGGCGCGTGGCCGACCTCATCTGGCAGTCCCTGCAGCCCATGCTCACGCGCGCCCTCGCCACCTCATGATCCAATTGCACGGCGTCTCGAAGACCGTGGACAGCGGCGGGTCGCCGCTGACCATCCTCCATCCCCTCGACCTCACCGTGCCCGCCGGTCGCAGCCTGGCTATCGTCGGACCTTCGGGGAGTGGCAAGAGCACGCTGCTCGGCCTGATGGCCGGCCTCGATGCCCCCACCACCGGCGAGATCAGCATCGACGGCGTCATCATCACCACGCTCGGCGAGGATGCCCTGGCGCGGCTGCGGGGGCGCCTCATCGGATTCGTCTTCCAGTTCTTCCACCTGATGCCCTCGCTCACGGCATTCGAGAACGTCCTGGTGCCGATGGAACTGGCCGGTGCGCGGGATGCCCATCCGCGGGCGACGCGGTTGCTGCACGAGGTCGGCCTGGACGCGCGCGTGCACCACTACCCGTCACAGCTGTCGGGCGGCGAGCAGCAGCGCGTCGCCCTGGCCCGCGCCCTGGCCAATGATCCCAAGGTGCTGCTGGCCGACGAGCCGACCGGCAACCTCGATTCCAACAACGGGCAGCACGTCATCGACCTGCTGTTCGAGGTCAACCGGACCCGCGACACGACGCTCGTCCTGGTCACCCACGACCGCGAGCTGGCCGCGCGTGCCGACGTGCAGATCGTGATGCGTGATGGCCATGTCGTCGAGCGCATCGCGCGCGACGAGGCACCGGTGGCCCTGGCCGCCGGGGACCGCTGAGCCGTGTTCACGCTGCGCATGGTGTGGCGCGAGTTGCGCGCCGCCTGGGGCCGACTGATTTTCTTCTTCCTGTGCGTGGCCATCGGGGTTGGCGCCATTGCCGCGCTGCGGTCGGTGATCCAGAACGTCCGCGAAGCCCTGGTCAAGCAGGCGCGCGTGCTGACCGCGGCCGACGTCGTGTTCTCGACCAACCGCCCGTGGCCTGACGACGCGCGGGCGAAGGTCGAAGCGGCAATTGCCGCGGCCCCGGTGCGGCAGCGTGTGGAGGTCGTCGAACTCGCGACGATGGTACGGCCGGCTGACGAGCGGCGTGCCGTGGCGCGGATGGCCGAACTGCAGGCCGTCGACCCGGGCTATCCGCTCTATGGCGAGTTGGTCCTGCGTGACGGTGTGCGCTTCTCGCCGGCGCTGCTGGCCGACCAGGGTGTCCTGGTGCGTCCCGAACTGCTCGTGCAGCTGGGCCTTGCGGTCGGCGACCTCGTCCGCATCGGCGAATCGACGTTCACCATCCGCGGGGTCATCGAAAGCGAGCCGGGGCGCCGCGCTGGCATGTTCAGCCTCGGTCCACGCGTGATCATCGCCCGCGCCGATCTCGAGGCGGCCGGGCTGCTGACCTTCGGCTCCCGTGCCCGCTTCGCCATCCTGCTGCGGGTGGACGAGGCAGGCATCGAGCCGCTGGTCACCGGCGTGCGTGATCAGTTCACCGGCAGCTTCGTGACGGCCCGCTCCTACCGATCCACCGAGGATCGCCTGGGCGAGGACCTGCGCGTGGCCGAGAACTACCTCAGTCTGATCGGCTTCGTGATGGTGGTGCTCGGCGGCATCGGTGTGTGGAGCGTGACCAGGGTCTTCATCGGTCAGCGGGTCCGCAGCATCGCGGTGATGAAGTGTCTCGGGGCGACCAGCCGACAGATTCTCGGCATCTACGTCGCGCAGGTGGCCGCGCTCGGCCTGCTCGGCAGCCTGCTCGGCCTGGCGCTGGGCGCAGTGGCCCTCCGCTTCCTGCCCGGCGGCCTGTTCGGCCTGGACACGCTCGAGGCGCGCCTGACGCTGCCGGCGTCGGTGCAGGCCGTCGCGGTGGGCGTACTGGTCTCGCTGCTCTTTGCGCTGGTGCCGCTGCTCGAAGTGCGGCGCGTGAAGCCGCTCTGGCTGTTGCGCGACGAATCGGCGCGCACCTCGCTCGGCGGCCGCCTGCGTCGGATCGACTGGGCACAGTGGGCCACGGTCCTGGTGGTCGGCGTTGCGCTGGCGCTGGTGGCGTCCTGGCAGGCGGCGTCGCTGCAGGCCGGCGCGATCGTCTCACTCGGGCTGCTCGGCATCACGCTGGCGCTGGTTGCCGCGGCGGCGCTGGTCGTGCGGGCCGTGCGTCCCTTGCGCCGCAGCCGGGTGTTCGCCCTCCGGCACGCCGTCCTGAGCCTGGCGCGGCCGGGCAACCAGACGCGCGTCATCCTGCTGGCCGTCGGCCTCGGCACCTTCTTCATCCTCGGTGTCCACCTGGTGCAGTCGACGCTGGTCGATCAGTTCTCGTTCGACCTCCGGCCGGACGCCCCGGACATGTTCCTGCTCGACGTCCAGCGTGACCAGATTGCCGACGTCGAACGGATTGTCCGGGAGACGCCCGGCACGGCCGCGTTGCGGCTCATCCCCGTGCTGCGGGCGCGGGTGACCGGCGTGCGCGGTGCGGCGGCCAAGGTGGATGGCGTCGAGGGCGTGCAGGGGCGACAGGGCCTCGGCCGCGAGTTCGTCATCACCTACCGTGACGGGCTCGAGGCCAACGAGACGCTGATGGAAGGGGCGATGTGGGGCGCACCGCCGGGCGATGGCATCGCCGAGGTCTCCATCGAGGAGTCGCTGCGGCGCAATGCCGGCCTGCAGATGGGCGACGTCGTTCGCTTCGACGTTCTCGGGCGGGTCGTCGAGGCCAGGGTCACCTCGATCCGCAACGTGGACTGGAATGACGTGCGATCGGGCGGCTTCATGTTCGTCTTCCGCCCGGGGCTGCTGGAGAAGGCGCCGCACTCGTTCATGGGCGTGCTGCGTGCGCCCGAGACGCCGGACGCGCGGGCACGGCTGCAGCGCGACCTCGTGGCGGTCGCATTCCAACGTCTCGGCGGTGGACGTGCGTGAGGTGGTCAGGGCCGCCCAGGGCATTCTCGGCAACGTCACGCTGGCCATCACGGCGGTGGGGGGCCTGGCCCTGTTCAGCGGCGTGCTGATTGTCATCGGCTCGGTGGCGATGACCCGCTTCCAGCGGCTGTACGAGTCGGCCATCCTCAAGACTCTCGGGAGCCACGCCGGCGACGATCACCGCGATGGTCGCCATCGAGTACCTGGGACTCGGGGCATTGGCCGGGCTGGTCGGCGGCACTGGCGCGCTCGCGCTCAGCTGGGCGGTGTCGCGCTACCTGTTCGACATGCCCTGGCGCCCGGCGCCGGGTGCGGTGCTGCTGGGCGTGCTGCTGACCTCGCTTGCGGTCGGCGTCGTCGGCGTGATGGCCAGCCTCGACGTGGTCCGTCGCAAGCCGCTGGCCGTGCTTCGGGCCGAGTGACGGGCCCGGAGCGGGGTGCTAACATGCATTGATTGACGTCCTGCCGACGAGTCGGGCAGGAACGGAGCACCCACTTTGGATATGTCGGAGTTCCAGGAAGCGCTTCTCAAGAAGCGGCGTGAATTGCTCGCTGGCGACGGCCTCAGACCCATCGGCTCGATGATGGGCAACAGCCGTCAAGGCGACATGGCCGACCAGGCCGATGGCATCAACGAAGTCCATATCGCGCTCAAGCTGCGCTCCACCGACGCCAAGATCATGCAAGCCATCGAGGAAGCGCTCGAGCGGATCGATCGCGGCACGTACGGGGCCTGCAAGGATTGCGGCGAGATGATCTCGGCGGCGCGCCTGCGAGCGATCCCGTGGACGCGCTCCTGCATCACGTGCAAGGAGAAACAGAAGTGAAGCTGTCTGCCACCTTGTCGCTGCTGCAGGAACTCTATCGCGAGCGGCTCACCTTGTTCGATCGCCACATCAAGGGCGCGCAGGTGATTGCCGACTACGAGTTCAACAACACGTACCAGTACGTGATTGGCCGTGAGGAGCACCACCTCCAATGGGTCCGTGCCGCCATCACGGACCTGGGCGGCACCCCCGACTCCGCCATCTCCGCGTTGACCGTGCCGGCCGGCAAGGGCAAGAAGCGCGAGGACGCCGTGATCCAGGACGACGCCGCGCAGCAGCGGGCGTTTCTCGACAAGTGGACGGCCAGGGTCGGCGACATCACCAATGCCCGGCACCGCACGATGCTGACCCTGATGCTCGGCGAGATGCGCGAGCACCTGCGCTTCTTCGAGCAGGCGCTGCAGGGGCGTGACGACCTGCTCGGTCGCCGCATGGAAGGCGCGAGCACCGGGGATGGCGTGATGGCCGTCCGGTGGGTGGAGTAGCACGCGTCCCGGTCGCCATCGCGCTCGGCAGCAACCTTGGCGATCGCGATGCGCAACTGGACGACGCGGAAGAGCGCCTCGCGACGTTGCTGAGCGGCGCGGTCGCCTCGGGCCGCTATGAGACCGACGCCGTAGGTGGCCCGCCCGACTCCCCGAGGTTCCTCAATGAAGTGGTCGTCGGCACCACGCTGATCAGCCCGCGCTCGCTGCTGCAGGCGCTGCAGGCAATCGAGGAAGCGGCGGGGCGGGAGCGACCCTTTCCGGACGCGCCGCGGACGCTCGACCTCGACTTGATCCTGTACGGCGACTTCGTCATCGACGAGCCCGGGTTGCAGGTGCCGCACCCGCGCTTCCGCGACCGTGGCTTCGTGCTGGAGCCGCTCGCCGAAGTGGCGGGCGACTGGGTCGATCCGGTGTCGGGCCAGTCGATGCAGGCGCTGTTCGACCAGCTCTCGACGCACCCGTAGTCATCGGTCGCGCCCGAACGTGGCGGGGGGTAGAATCCGCCATGCTCAGACCCTCCATGCGCGTCCTGCTGGCGCTGCTGCTCGCCACGATGGCGCCAGCGGCCTGCCGCAACCGCCCAGACCGACACTGCCGAGCCCCGAGCGCTTCTTCGGCCACCGGATGGGCGCCGATCGCAAGCTCGCCAACTGGGACAAGCTGCACGAGTACTACCAGCACGCTCGCCAAGACCTCCGACCGACTCACGGCTGGTCGAGCTGGGCAAGACGAGCGAGGGCCGTCCCTACATCGCGCTCTTCATCTCGTCGCCGGCCAACCTGGCCAGGCTCGATCGAGCTACGCGCAGCTCGAACGCGCGGCTCGCCGACCCGCGCGGGCTGTCCGAGGCCGAGGCCCAGCAAGCTCATCGCCGACGCGCAGGGCGGTGATCATCCAGATCTTCGCGCTGCACTCGAGCGAGGTGGCCGCGGCGCAGACCGCCGCCGAGTTCGTCTACGACAGCGTGACCCGCAACGACGAGGAAGCGCACGCGCGATGCTCGACAACGTGATCAGCATCGTCGTGCCGTCGATCAACCCCGACGGCACGCAGATGATTGCCGACTGGTACATGAAGTACGTCGGCACCGCGTACGAGGCGGCGGGGCTGCCGTGGCTCTACCAGAAGTACGCCGGCCACGACAACAACCGCGACGGCTTCGCGCTGAACCTGCCCGAGTCGCAGCACCTGGCGCAAGCTGATGTATCGCGAGTGGCTGCCGCAGGCCTACGTCGATCACCACCAGATGGGCAGCGGCAACGCGCGGCTCTACATTCCGCCGTACGCCGAGCCGATCCGTCCCGACGGCGATCCGCTGGTGTGGCGCGAGATGGCGTGGTGGGGCGCGCACATGGGCAACCAGCTCGAAGCGGCGGGCAAGACCGGCGTGATCGGCGACGCCATCTACTCCGGCTGGGGCCACATGGGCTTCCACTGGATCACGCCCGTTCCACAACATCGCCGGCATGCTCACCGAGTCGGCGAGCGCGCGGCTGGCGACGCCGATGTTCATGCATCCCGATCAGCTGCGCGGCGGCCCGCGCAACCTGCCCGAGTACGAGGCGCAGACCAACATGCCGAGCGTCTGGCCCGGCGGCTGGTGGCGCGTGCGCGACATCGTCGAGCAGCAGAAGATCGCCGCGTGGGCGACCGTCGATCTGGCGGCGCGCAACCGCGAGACGGTGCTGTGGAACATGTACCTGAAGGGCACGCGCCAGACCGAGCGCGGCGCCAACGGCGCCGGTCAAGGCCTACGCGATCGCCGCCGACGCAGCACGATCGCGCTGACCGTGCAGGAAGCTGGTCAACATGCTGCTGGACTCCGGCGTCGAGGTGCACCAGGCGACGGTCGCAGTTCATCGTCGACGGCCGGGTCTACGGCCCGGGCTCGTTCGTCGTGTCGATGGCGCAGCCGAAGCAGGGGCTGGTGCGCTGGATGCTCGGCCGCACCTTCTATCCGGACAACACCTACACGCGCGATCGCGAGGGCAATCCGATCCGGCCGTACGACATGTCGACCGACACGTTCGGCGAGTTCATGGGCGTGCGCAGCGATCCGGTCGGCGAGCCGATCACCGCCGGCCTGGCCAAGCTGACGCGCATGCCGCCCGTGGCCGGCCGGCTCCGTGGCGCGCCGGCGCCGCCAACGGCTACGTGCTCGACGGCCGGCTGAACGACAGCTTCCGCGCCGCGCAGCCTGCTGCTCGACAAGGGCGTCGACGGTCCGTCGCGCCAGCAGCCGTCGGCCGACGGCAGCGTCACGCCGGGCGACTTCCTCGTCGGCGCGCGGCCGATGTCGCCGCGATCGCGCAGCAGACCGGCGTCGACTTCGCCGCGCTGACGTCGCCGGTGCCCGCCGGCCGCCTACGCCGCTGCGCAAGCCTCGCATCGCGATGTATCAGCGCTACGGCGGCGGCAACATGGACGAAGGCTGGACGCGGCTGATGTTCGAGCAGTTCGACGTGCCGTTCAAGCCGCTGCATGGATGCCGAGACTCAAGGCCGGCGACCTGCAGGCGCAGCTACGACGTCGATCATGCTGCCGGCCGATTCGATCGCCGCGATGACCGGCGAACGCGCCGCCGGCCGGCGCGGCCGGGGCGGCGGTGGCGGGGGCGGCGGCGGGGCGGCGCTGCGCAGCAGACGACGCCGCCCGAGTACCGCAGCGGCTTCGGCGCCGACGGCGTCAAGGCGCTGCAGGCGTTCGTGCAGAAGGGCGGCACGCTGCTGACGTTCGGCCAGGCCGGCGACCTGCCGATCCAGCGCTTCGGCCTGCCGCTGCGCAACGTCGTGGCCGGCCTGCCGTCGAAGGAGTTCTGGTCGCCGGGCTCGACGCTGCGGGTACGCTTCGACAACGACCATCCGCTCGCGTACGGCATGCCCGCGGAGGGCCTCGCGCTGTTCATGGCCGGCAGCCAGGTCTACGAGGTGACGTCGACCGATCGCAGCCAGGACGTCGAGATCCTCGCGACCTACGTCGACCGCGACATGCTGCAGAGCGGCTGGCTGCTCGGCGAAGCAGTGATCGCGAGGAAGGCGGCCGCGGTGGTCGCGACTCAGGGCAAGGGCCACGTGGTGCTGCTCGGCTTCCGTCCGCAGCACCGCGACCAGACGCACGGCACGTTCAAGCTGGTCTTCAACGCGTTGCTGAAAGCGCGGTAGCTCCGCGTTGCTCGCTGCTGCACGGGCGGCGTTCCGCTCAGGAGCCGATGTCCCTGCTCTGCCTGGTGAGCAAATCCTCGATCTGCGCGAGGAGCTTGAGGAGGTCGACGGGTTTGGTGTGGTAATCGGCGCAGCCGGCGGCGATGGCCCGGCCGCGGTCGCCGGCCAGCGCGTGCGCCGTGAGAGCGATTACCGGGATGCCAGCCGTGGTCGGATCGGCCTTGACCAGGCGCGTCGCCTCCCAGCCGTCGATACCCGGCATGTTCATGTCCATCAGGATCAGGTCCGGCCGCTCGGCGCGCGCCATCTCGGCGCCGGCCTGGCCATCGGTGGCAATGAGCACCTTGAAGCCGCGGCGCTCCAGGCGCCGGGACAGCGCATCGCGGTTGTCCTGGTTGTCCTCGACGATGAGTAGCGTTGGCATCGATGTCCCCTACGGTTGTGAATCGAGCCCGGTACTGGAATCGGGACGCTTCGGGTTGGCGAGATGCCGGCTCACGATGTCGCGTATGTCGCGGAGCACCTGCGTGTGGCTGTGGGCACCTTTGCGGACGATTGATTCGACCCGACCTGACAGCCGGGCGCGATCTTCGTGGGTCAGGTCCTTGGACGTCAGGATGATGACCGGAATGCTGCGCCACTCGGGCACCCGACGCAGTTCGGTCAGGAACTCGAAGCCATCCATCTCCGGCATGATCAGGTCGAGCAGATCAAGCTCGACGCTGATGTTTGCCGAGGCGCTGCAGACCGGCGCGGCCATGCACGGCCTCCTCGACTTGCCAGCCCTCACGCGTCAGCAGCCGCCGGACGCACATCCCTCGTCGCCTTGTCGTCGTCGACGACGAGCGCCGCGCCGTCGGGCTGCAACAGCCTGTACTTGATCAGCAACGCCGCGAGACGGTCCGGCTCGAGCGGTTTCATCACGAACTCGTCCGCGCCGAGCAGGTAGCCGAGGTCGTGGCTGGGCGAGATGGTCAACAGCACCACCGGCACGTCGCAGAGGTGGTGGTCGCCCTTGAGGGCGGCGAGGACGGCCCAGCCATCCATTCGCGGCATGATGACATCGAGGAAGATGATACCCGGCTGGCACTGTCGAGCGAGGCGCAAACCCTCTTCGCCGTCGCTGGCGCTGACCGCGGTCACGCCCTGTTCTTCCAGTACCGTGGTCAGCGAGTCCCGCACCAGCACGTCGTCGTCGATGATCAGTGCATAGCCCTCGGCTGGCGCCGCCTGGATGGAACGCGGCGGCTCGGTGCCCGACGACACCACGGCTGGCAGACACACGGTGAAGGTCGAGCCCTCGCCGAAGACGCTGTCCACCTCGACGGTCCCGCCCATCAACGCGGCGAATTCGGTGCAGATTGCCAAACCGAGGCCGGTGCCGCCGTACTTGCGCGTGACCGAGACGTCGGCCTGCATGAACGGTTGGAACAGACGGGCCAGCTGCTCCGGCGTCATGCCGATCCCGGTGTCGCGGACACGGAAGATGAGTCTGTCGCCGGACGCGTCGAACTCGCGCCGCGCCTCGAGCGTCACAGAGCCGTTCTCGGTGAACTTGCCGGCGTTGGAGACGAGGTTGAGGATGATCTGGCGAACCTTGACCACGTCACCATGCATCCGGCCCAGGTCTGGTGCCAGGTCAAGCACGAGCGTGTCGCCGTTCTGCTCGATGAGTGGTTGCAGGGTGCCGGCAAGGTCCTCGAGTTCGGGGCCGACCTCGAACGTCTCGAGGTACACCTCCATCTTTCCCGACTCGACCTTGGCGAGGTCGAGCACGCCATTGATGAGTGACAGCAGATGGCGGCCGGCGCGGCGGATCTTCTCGAGGTCGGGCACGAATTCCGTGACGTTGCGGTCCTCGGCCTCCTCCTGCAGCAGCTCGCTATAGAGAATGACGGCGTTCAACGGCGTGCGCAGTTCGTGGCTCATGTTGGCCAGAAACTGGCTCTTGGCCACGTTGGCGGCCTCGGCCGCCTCCTTGGCCAGCTTCAGGGCATCGAGCGCGCCTCGGCGCTCGATGCCGACCGCGATGCCGGTTGCGACGGCACCCATTGCCGACAGCGTGGCGGCCGGGAGCGGATCGCGGGCGAACACGGCCATCACCCCGACCAGGCGATCCTCGACGACCAGGGGCAGGCCGGCAAACGACACCGGACCCATGTGCTCGGTCCATTCCTGACCAAGGCCGAAGATCTCGCTGCGCGCCTCGTTGGTCAGGTCGATTGCTCGACTCTGCGCGATGTGGCCAATCTTGCGGTCACCCACCGGTATCTCGCCGTGCGGGCCATCGAGGTGCGTGTACAGCCCGGCGCTGGCCTTCAACAGCAGCCGATGGCCGTCCGGATCGAGCATCCAGATACGTGCCAGGGCGACCGAGAGCCGATCCACCAGGGCTTCCGCGCACACCCGCAGCATGTCGTCGAGCGTCGTGCTGCGGGTCAGGGCCAGGCCAACATCCGCGGTCAGCGACGACAGTCGCACCTGATCGGCCATCGTCCGTTCGATGCGCGTCCTCTCGGTGATGTCGCGGAGGTAGCCGGTGAACATCGGCGGGTCTTCGTTGGCAATCCGCGTCACTGCCAGCTCGATGGGGAACTCGCTGCCGTCCCGCCGCATGCCGGTGGTCTCGATGCGCTGGTCGATCACCGGGCCGACGCCGGTGCGGAGGTAGTTGGCCAGGCCGGAGCGGTGCAGTTCGCGGAGCGACGTCGGGATGATCAGGTCGGCCATCACCCGGCCCACCGCCTCGGATCGCGCGTAGCCGAACGTACGTTCGGCCGCCGGGTTCCACTCACGCACGACGCCGTCGGCGGTCATCGTGATGACGCAGTCGATGGCGGCGGCGAGGATCGAGGAATTGAGCGCCTCGCTGCGCTTGACGTCCTCTTCGGCGCGGCGTCGTTCGATGTACTGACCAATCTGGTTGCCGATGGTAGCCAGGCCGCGCAGCAGCAGCGGGTCGGGCTGCTCCATCCGGTCGGTGACGAACTCGACGACGCCGAGCACCTCGCCGGCACCGCGGATGGGAAACAGGATGGCGGCATGCAGACCCGCGTCTGCCGCGACGCCCGAACGCGGCAAGATCCGGACGCCGGCTGATGTCGACGTCCCACACCGGCTCACCACGCTGCCACGTGGCACCAGGCAACCCCTCGCCGGGTGCGAACTCCAGCCCACGCGTCATCTCGACGAACGGGGCGTAGTCCTGGGCGCCGCGCCAGGTGGCCTTGCAGCGCAGCACTCCCGCTTCTGATTCGACCAGCCACAACGTGCCGAGTTTCCACCCGAGCGCCTGGCCGACGGCGTCCAGGATCCGCGTCCCGGCCTCCTCTTCGGTGGCGGCCTCGGCCAGCACCACGCTGACGGCGTGTTCGATCTGCCCGCGCCGCTCGGCGAGGCGGCGCTCGGTGACGTCGATGAACGTGACGACGGCGCCACTGAGACGGTCGTCGATCCGAATTGGTGAGGCCGAGAACTCGACCGGCACGGCCGTGCCGTCCTGGCGCCAGTACAGATCCTGTCCGCGCCGGATTTCGCGTCCCGATCGCAGCACGTCCAGGATGGGGCAATCTTCGACGTGATACGGCGCCCCGCCAGCCCCCGTGTGGCGGATGGTCTCGTGAATGGGCTGGCCGTCCAGATCGTCCGGCGACCACTTGAGCATGTGCGCCGCGGCAACGTTGACGAAGGTGCAACGTCCTTCGAGATCGAGCCCGATGATGCCTTCCGTGGTCGAGTCGAGGAGGGCAATGCGCTCCTGACGACTGCGCTCGGCGTCGGCGGCTCGCTGCTCGGCGTCCCGCAGCGCCCGCTTCAACTCGATCTCGGTCATCACCGAGGCGCCCAGCTCGGTGATGATCTCGATCTCCTGCGACGTCCACTCGCGGGGGGCCGAGTCGATGGCGCAGAACGAGCCGATGGTGTGGCCGTCAGAGGAGGTCAACGGCACCCCGGCGTACGCCACGACGCCGAGTTCGTCGATCGCCGGGTTCGCCTGGAGCACGGCATCGTTTCTGGCGTTGGAGATGATCAGCGGCTCGCTGGTGGCGACCACGTACCGACAGAACGAATGCGACAGCGGGGTCTCGCGAGACGTTGCCCACGGTTCGGGCAACCCGACCTGACTCTTGAAGAACTGCCGCCGGTCGTCCACCAGCGACACCAACGCGACGGGGACGCCAAGAATCCTGCTGGCCAGTCGGGTCAGGCGGTCGAACGCGGCTTCGGCCGGCGAGTCGAGGATCCCGGTCCGCGCCAGCGAGGCGAGGCGCTCGGGATTGTCGGCTGACGACGGCATGTCAGACGGCACTGGCGTTCCCGCCGGTGACGGCAGCATCGAGTGGCGCCTCGTCGGGCCCTGCCGCGCTGTCCGAGAAGCGCGCGTTGGCCTGCGCCACCGTTTGCGCAATCGACGTCGTCAGATAGCTGGCGCCGGCTTTTCGCAGTCGAACCAGCAGAGTGTCGTACGCGCGCCCGCCGCCCCACCTGACGACGATGATCACCAGGTTCGGATACTGCTCGCGCAGCTGGCGGCAGAGGAACGCTGTCTGCGGCAGGCCACCAGGCGCCATGCTCGAGATGACGACGGTCGCCCCGCTCGCCATCCCCACCTGGCGAACCAGCTCACCCGGCAGCATCCGTGTGGACAGGCACGTCATCCGGCCGCCGCCCCGCTCGACGATGTGCGCCAGCAGCTGGAGCGGTACCTCTTCGCACGCATCGTGCGCCGGGATGCCGACAAGGTGCAGCTGCGCGGTCGGCACCGCATGGGCCTCCGGCACCGCCAGGAGTGGCGCGATGGCGCCGATGACCCCGTCGCGGATCTGTGCCTCCTCGTCCCGGGTCAGCCGTCCGGCGGCGCGGTCCTTGCGGGCCATCGACAAAGCCTTGATGAGCACGCTGTCGGATGCGGCGACGGCGCCAGCCGCCGCTGCGTCGACGGCCACTGCCGCCGCCGTCGGGCCGCCATCGGCGAGTGCACGCTGGTAGAACTCGATATGGGGCGGCAGCGCGCGCTTGACGCCAAGCAGGAGGCCGAGCGCTTTGACCGGCGCGAAGTGCTGGCCGATGACGGCGAGGCAGACCGTGAGGGGGGTGGAGAGCAGCAACCCGATGGGGCCCCACACCCAGGCCCAGAACGCTGCGGCCGTCAGCAGCGCCAGCGGCGAGACGCCCGTGTGGTGACCGAAGAGGAGCGGTTCGACGACGTTGGCGGTCACCAGGTCGAGTACGGCGAAGTAGGCCAGCATGGCCACAGGCTGTGACCAATCAGGCGAGGTGGCGAAACTCAGCGACAGCGGCATCAACAGCGCTATCCAGGTGCCGACGAAGGGGATGAAGCGGAAGAGCGCCATCAACACCGCCCACAGCGCCGCAAACGGCACGCCCATGATGAACAGACCGACCCCGAACGCGGCTCCGAGCCCGGCGTTCACGGTGAGCTGCATCAGCAGGTACCGCCCCAACCGGTCGGTCGAGTCTTCGAGGGCTCGTACCGTGCCGATGAGCCGGGTCTGCCCAAGGGTGGCCAGAAGCCGGCTCCGCAGGTCGTCTCGTCCCAGCAGGACGAACACCATCAGCACCAGCACGAGCGCGGCTGTCGCGACGGGTTCCAGCAGCGCGATGATCGGCTCGAGGGTTTCCGACATCGACGCGTGCGACTCGATCTGCACACGCGTTGGCGGAACCGCCGCAGCTTCTCCTTCTCCGACCGGCGCCTGCGCCAACTCCTGCACCATGGTCGCCAAACGGGAAAAGGGGCCGCCGCCGCCGCGCAGTCCTTCGAGCTTGGCTTCGATCTTGGATTGGTGCGCCGGCAACTCGTTGGCAAACGAGGCCACCTGCGCCGTGATCACGAAGCCAAGGACGGCTGCCAGACCGAAGGCGACGGCGATCGTGGCGAGCGTTGCGGTCGTCCGGCCGAGGCCAACCCGCTCTCCCCACCGCACGACCGGCGCCAGCACGAACGCAAACAGCGTCGCGAGGGCCAGCGGCACCAGCACCGGCTTGGCGGCGATCAGCGCGAAGACAGTGAGCACCACCGAGGCGAGCGTGAAGAAGTAGCGCTGGGCGACCGCCGTGGGACGGGATGGCGTGGCAAGTCTCAAGGCAATCTCCTGAGCGAGACCACCAGGCGCGGCAATCGACGCCCACGACCGAGTGCTGTTCGGGGCGGGGGCGGCAGGCCGGTGGCCCAGCCGGAGCCGCTCCCTGTCGGCAGACGCCCGCGGGCACCGCTGACAGCGCCGGACTCTCGCTGGTGTGGCGCAGTATATCGGCTTGACGACGGTCCGGAACCGGGCCGGCGCCCTACGCGCCGATGTCGGCGCGCGCCACGGCCTCGTCGCCGGCCGGCTTGCCGGCGGGCGAGCGCCTGAACCCCTTCAGGCCCTGTTCGAAGAGGGTGTACATCGTCGGCACGAACACCAGCGTGATCAGCGTCGAGGCCAGCAGACCGCCGATCACCACGCGGGCCAGCGGCGCCTGCAGTTCGGCGCCCTCGCCGATCTCGAAGGCCATCGGCATCAGGCCGAGAATCGTGGTCAGCGTCGTCATGACGATCGGGCGCAGTCGCGTGCGGCCGGCGGTCGTGGCCGCGTCGAACAGTTCCATGCCGTCGCGCTTGCGCAGCGTCGACGTGTAGTCCACCAGCAGGATGGCGTTGGACACGACGATGCCGGCCAGCATGATGACGCCGATGTAGGCCTGCAGGCTGAAGGTGGTGTTGGTCAGGAGCAGCGTGCCCACCACGCCGATGGCGGCCAGCGGGATCGAGAACATGATGATGAACGGGTCGCGGAACGACTCGTACTGCGAAGCCATCACCGCATAGACGAGGATCACGGCAAGGATCAGCAGGTACTTGAGCTGCGTGAACGCCTTGATCTGTTCTTCGAGCTCGGCGCCGAAGCCGACGGAGAAGTCGGCCGGCACGTCGAGTTCCGGCAGCCGCTTCTCGACGTTGGCCACGGCCTCCGAGAGGCTCACTTCGAGCTCGGCGTTGACCCGTGAGATGCGTTCCTGGTTCTTGCGCTCGATCTCGACCGGACTGTTCCCCGGCTCCACGGTCAGCAGGCTGCGCGCCGGCACGACGCGGTTGCCCGGTGCACTCACCAGCACGTCACCGACGTCGGAGATGCGCTCGCGGTCGGCCTCGCGCAGGCGCACGACAATCGGGTACTCCTGGCCGCGTTCGCGGTAGAAGGCTGCCTGCGTCCCCGCGACGTTGGTCCGCAGCGTGTCGGCCACGCCGGTCACGGTCAGGCCGAAGATGGCAGCCTTGTCGCGGTCGACGCGCACGGCCAGTTCCGGCCGTCCGTCCTGACGGGCACGCCGGACGTCGGCGATGCCTGGGACGGTCCGCAACAGGGCCTCGGACTCGTTCACCAGCCGCTGGCCGTCGGCGAAGTCGTACCCGCGAATTTCCAGCGAGAGCCGGGCGTCCTGGTTGCCGCCGAGGATGCGATTGAGCTGTGAGCCGCCCGAAGCGCGCGACCGGGCGATCACCCCCGGTATGCCGGTCAGCAGGCGGCGCAGATCCTGCGCGACGTCCTCGTTGGAGCGCGTCCGCTGGTCCTTCGGCTTGAGCTGGATGGTGATGTCGCCGCGATGGGTACTGGCACCACCCATGAAGCCGCCACCGCCACCCTGCGAGATGAGGATGATGGCCTCGGGCACCGACTGGCGGATGCGCGATTCGATGTCGACGATCGCCGCCTGTGTCGCCTCGACGCGGGTGCCCACCGGCAGCTCGATGTCGACGCGGACCTCGCCCTCGTCGGTCTGCGGCATCAACTCGAACGTCAGGTAGGGGAACAGGAAGAAGGACAGCGCAAACAGGGCGGCGCCGGCAGCAATCACCGTCGGCCGGTGGCGCAGCGCCTTGCCGAGGAATCGCGCGTAGCCGTTGTCGAGGGCGTCGAGGGCATGCCCGCTGGTGCGGAACAGCCAGCCGGTCACGCCGGTCCGCTCGACGTCGGCCTCATGCTCGGTCATCAGCAGCGAGCAGAGCACCGGCACCAGGGTGACGGCCACGAACAGCGACATCAGCAGCGAGAAGACCACCACCACCGACAGCTGCTTGAAGAGCACGCTCGAGAAGCCGGTGAGGAAGAACAGCGGCACGAACACGGCGATGTGCGTCAGGGTGGAGGCCAGGATCGCGCTCCAGATTTCCTCGCTGCCTTCGATCGAGGCCTGTCGGCGCGACTTGCCCATCTCGAGGTGGCGCTGGGTGTTCTCGAGCACCACGATCGAGGCGTCGACGATCATCCCGACGCCGAGGGCAAGGCCGCCGAAGGTCATCGTGTTGAGGGTGTAGCCACCGAAGTAGAGCAGCGCGAAGGTGCCGATGATCGAGATCGGGATCGACGTGCAGATGATCAGCGTCGACCGCCAGCTGCGCAGGAACACGAAGATGATCAGGATGACGAACACGGACCCGAGCATCACGGCCTCGCGGACCGAGGCAATCGACTGCTCGATGAACACCGCGCTGTCGTTGGAGATCGACAGCTGCACGCCGGGGACCTCGCGGTTGATGCGTGCGACCTCGGCGTGCACCGCTTCCGAGATGGCCACGGTGTTCTCGCCCGACTGCTTGGTGACGCGCATCTGCACGCCGGGCTGGCCGTTGACCCGGGTGAAGCTGCGGAAGTCCTCGGTGCCGTCACGGACGTCGGCGATGTCGCGCAGGTAGACGGGCACACCTTCGCGGGTCAGCACCACCAGGTTGCGGATTTCCTCGAGGCTGTTGAACTGGCCCGGGCTGCGCACCAGGTAGGTCAGGGAGCCCTCGTTGATCTCGCCGACGGGGATGTTCTGGTTCTCCTGGCGCAGCACCGCGACGATCCGGTCCACGGGAAGACCGAGGGCGGTGATCTTCTCCTTGGAGAGGTCGACGCGAATCTGGCGGCGCAGCCCGCCCTGCACGGTCACCGAGGCCACGCCGTTGACCCGTTCGAGGCGCGGCGACAGCGTCCGCTCGGCCATCTCGCGCAACATCACGGGGTCGACGTCGCCTTCGCCCTGCACGGCGATGGTCATGATCGGCCACGCCGACGAGTCGAACTTGAAGATGATCGGCGGGTCCGCGTCCTCGGGCAGGCGGCCGCGGATGCGGTCGATCCGGCTGCGCAGGTCATCGGCCGCCTCGCCGAGGTCGGTGCCCCAGACGAAGTTCAGGCGGGTGGTGCTGCTGCCTTCCGAGGAAGTCGAACTGAGCTGGTCGAGCCCGGCCACGGCGCTGACCGTCTGCTCGATCGGCCGCGTGATCGACTCCTCGATCTCGCGTGGCCCGACGCCCGGGTAGGACACCCGGACCGTGAGACTGGGGAAGGTGAGATCCGGCAGCAGGTCGACGGGCAGACTGACCAGGGAGATCGAGCCGAGCAGCACGATCACGGCGCTGACCATGAACATCGTGACCGGGCGTTCGATGGCTGTACGGGGAATGCTCATGGGCGTCTGTCCTGATGGCCGCCGCGGCGGCTGTGCGGCGCGCCTGTGACGCGCCTGCAATCGTTACGAATGCTTCAGCGAGTGCCGCCGCCGGGCCGGCCGCTCGGCCCGCCACCTGGCCCTCCGCCGGGACCGCCGGCGGCGGGGCGGGCGGCGCCGGCCAGCAGCACCTTGGCGCCGTCGCGCAACGACGACGCGCCGGTGGTCACGACCTGATCACCTTCCTTCAGACCCTCGGTGACCTCGACGCGATCCGGCTCCTCGAGGCCGACGACCACGGGGCGAAAGAGTGCCTGTCCGTTCTGCACCATGAAGACGCCGCGACGGTCCTGGGAGGTGACCACGGCGGCCTTGGGCACGACCAGGACGTTGTCCTTGTTGGCGCTGATCAGGCGGACGCGCGCGTACATGCCCGGCTTGAGGCGTCCCGACCCGTTGGGAATCTCGACTTCCATCTCCGCCGTCCGCGTTGCCGGATCGAGGACCGGCGCAACCCGCGCGACACGGCCGGCGAAGGTCTCGCCGGGGTAGGCGTCCACCGCCACTGCCGCGCCGGCGCCGACGCTGACCTTGCTCAGGTCTCGTTCGACGAGGTTGACCACCAGCCGCACGGTGGAGATGTCGACCACCGACAGCAGCACGATGTTCTGGGTGACGAAGGCGCCCGGATCGACCAGCCGCTTGGCCACGAAGCCGGTCACCGGGGACCGCACCGTCGTGTTGGCCATGTTGATGCGCAGTTCCTCACGGCGCGACGAGGCCTGCGCGGCCTGCGCCTGCGCGAGGTCGAGCTGGGCCTGCGAGGCCTGGTGGCGCGCCTCGGCATCGTCGAGCGACTGGCGGGGGAGCAGACCGCGGTCGAACAGGCTCTTGTTGCGATCGAGGTTGGTCTTGGCAAACGACAGGTCGGCCTCGCGCTGCCGGATGGTCGCGCGCGCGACGTCGAACGACGCGTCAGCCTGCCGCCCCTGCTCGCGCAATTCCTGGTCCTCGACCTTGGCCAGGACCTGGCCCTTGCTGACCGAATCGCCGATGCGCACGGAGATGGTCTGCAGCCGGCCCTGGGCGCGCGGGACGATGTCCACCGTCTGCGCGCCGACCAGGCTGCCCACCACTTCGACGTAGGCGCGCAACGAGGCGCGTGTGACTTCGGCCAGCGCCACCGTCATCGGCGGCTGGGCAAAGGCGCCCGGGGCACCGCCCTTGGCCTTGGCTGCCGACCCGGCTGCCTCATCCGATCCACCGCGACCGAACGCGAAGTAGCCTGCGCCTACCGCCACCACCAGCGCCACCCCTAACATCCACTTGCGCATCACTGACCTCCGACGCCAGGAATGCCGGTGGGATTGCCGGTGCCCGTCGTGCCCGTATTGGTATTGGTGTTTGTGCCGGTACCGATGACCGTCGTGCCCGTCCCGCCGGTTCCGGTGACGGTGGTGATGGTCACGCCGGAACGACCGGAGGTGAGCTGCGCACGCTCGAAGTTGACCAGCGACTGCTGGTAGTCGAGGGCCGCGCGCAGCAGCGTGTTCTCGGCCGACAGCAGGTCGCGCTGCGCCTGCACCACGAAGTAGTTGGTGGACAGGCCGACGTCGAACTTGCTCTGTTCGGCCTCGAGGCGGCGCTCCGACAACCCGCGCGCCACCCGCGCGGCCTCGACGCGCTTGAGGTTGGCGTCGACCTGCAGCCGGGCGTTGGTGACCTCGGTGGCAATCTGCAGCTCGAGGCTGCGGAGCTGCGTCAGGCTCTGCGCCAGGCCGATGCGCGCCCGTTCGTACTGCGCCGAGGCCGGATTGGTTCCGAGTGGGTAGGAGAACTGCACCTGCACGTTCCACGTCGGGTAGTCGCGTACACCGAGCAACCGCAGCGCGTCGTCATAGCCGCCTTCTTCGAGGGTCAGCGGGTTGCGCGACAGGATGCGGGTGCCGCCAATGCCCTGCAGCCCGTAGTTGGCCACGAGGTTGGCACCCGGCAGGCGCTGGTTGCGGAGCAGCGCCAGGTTCGCATCGGTAATCTCGAGATTGCGCTTGCGTTCGATCAGGTCGGTGCGGTTGGTGAGGGCGTTGCGCAGCGCTTCTTCGAGCCCGGCCGGCTGCTCGACCATCGTCGGCCGGTCCACGGGGCGCAGGCGCGCCGCCCACATCGGGTCCGACGTCCCCGACACGATCAGACGCTTGAGGGCGAGTTCGGCGGTCTGGGCCTGCGCCTCGAGCGCGGCCAGCGTCTGCCGGCGCGTCGCCGCCTCGGCTTCGGCCTGCACGACGTCGATCGGCGCCAGCGTCCCGACTTCGACGCGCACCTTGTTGTCCTCGACCAGCTTGTCGGCCAGCTGCAGCGAGCGCTCGGCCACGCCGACGACCTCCTGGGCGAACACCAGGTCCCAGTAGGCATTGCGGACGTCGGCAAGCGTCTCGGTGACCGTGGTGCGGACCTGGACCTCGGAGAGTTCGCGATTGATCTGGGTGACCTTCAGCTGGGTGCGGATGCTGTCGATGGCCCGTCCGCGCAGCAGCGGCAGGATCAGCTGACCCTGCAGCGTCGCGTTGTACTGCGGATTGAACGTGGCGAAGGCGTTGTTGTTCTCCTGCCGCCGGTTGTTGAACCCGATCAGGTACTGCCCGCCCCACCAGGGCAGGTTCTGCTGCGCCCCGACGTTGTAGGTCAACTGCTTGTTGACGACGCGTTCACCGCCGATCAACTGGCTGGTGGGCAGCTGCGTGGTGCTGTTGGCGCCCAGCGTGCCGGTCAACGCCGGGTTGAATTGCGCCCGCAGCGCCTTGAGGCTGAAATCGAAGGCAATCGGGTTGAGCCGCTCGACCGCGATGTCGAGGTTCTTGTCGAGGGCCATGGCCACGGCCTCTTCGATCCGCAGCGGCACCTCGAGACCCACCGGAGCGGTGCCGCCGGGCACCGCCGGCGTCTGGCCCGCCTGGCTGGCGACCATCTGCAACAGTTCGGCGACGCGGGCGTCCGAGACGTCGGTGCTGCGCGATTGCGCCCGCGACGGCGCGGGCATCAGGCCGATGGTCATCACCACCACCGCCAGGGACACAGTCGATTTCACCAACGATCCTCCATCGCCGCGCCGCGGACCCGCGCGCCGGACATGGTCCAGGGCCATCACTCGCGCGGCCGGGTCGACCGCGGTACGGCGGCTTCGGCGGCTTCGGCGGCCTTTGTCTGTTCCCGCTCGAAGGCGTCCAGCCGCGCCCGCTGTTCCCGCGAGAGCAGCCGGTGCATCCGGTACAGCATCAGGGTCCGGGTCTTGGCCAGGGCGCTGCGTGCCGCTTCGACGCGGTCGATCGTCCGCACCACGACCGCTTCGTCGGTGGACTCGGTGAGCAGGCGTGACAGGGTCGCCTCCTGCTTCTCCAGTTCCGCCTTCTCGGCGCGCAGCTCGTCGCGGACCGACTGGAAGATGCGCTCCAGTTCCGTCGTCTGGGCCTCACTGAGGCCCACCCGGTTCTTGCACACCCCGCTCTGCCACCACTTGGAGGGGCGTTGCCCCTCTGTGGTTCCCGCCGAGCTCTGGCCCAGGCCAATGGCCAGCGCCAGGAGACAGACGGCTCCCCTTGCCAACGTGTTCATGGATATACCTTCCCCGTCTCCCGGGTACGGCGACGGCTCGGCTGGTGTTTACCGGCGACCGTCGGCGTCGTGCAGTTCAGCGGTGAACTCCGTCAAACGCTGCACGACCATCCCGATGATGTTGTTGGGCGTCGAGGCGCCCGCCGTCAGGCCGATGCGCACCGGTCCGTGCGGCGCCAGCCAGCCCGCCGTCTCGGTCTCGGGCAGCTTGGCCATCGGCTGATCCGAGGGCGGCACCGGACGATGACGGATGCGTTCGGGTGAGACGAGACGGTCCACGTCGGCGATGTGGAAGGTCGGCACCCGGTCGGCGCAGATGCGCGCGAGGTTGCAGGTGTTGCTGCTGTTGTAGCCGCCGACGACCAGCATCACGTCGATCTCGGCACTGTCGAGCAGGGCAATGACCGCGTCCTGCCGCTCCTGCGTCGCGCTGCAGATGGTGTCGAAGGCGCGATACCGCTCGGCCAGCGCCGCCGCCCCGTGCCGGTCCTGCATCGCTTCACGGAGCATCTCGGCGATCTCGAGCGATTCGGACATCAACATCGTCGTCTGGTTGGCAACGCCGATGTGGCCGAGGTCGCGGTCAGGGTCGAAATCGGCCGAGACCGCCTTGCCGAATCGCGCCATGAAGACGTCGCGGTCGCCCCCGACCCGGATGTAATCGCACACCGCCTGCGCTTCGACGCGGTCCAGCACCACCAGGTAGCGTCCGCCCGGCGTGCGCAGGGCCTGGCTCGCGGTCGCCTGGGTCTCCTCGTGCTTGACCTTGCCGTGGATGACCGCCGTGAAACCCTCACGGGCGTAGCGGGTGACGTTCTTCCAGACGTTGAGCACCGATCCGCAGGTGGTGTCCACCAGGGTGCAGCCGAGCGCCTGCAGCCGGGCCAGCTCGTGGACCGTCACGCCGAAGGCCGGGATGATCACCACATCGCCTTCCCCGAGCGGCGGCGAGGGTTCACCGGGATCGCTGAGAAAACGGATGCCGGCGGTGCGCAGCTTCTCGTTGACGTGCGGGTTGTGGATGATCTCGCCGGTCAGGAAGACCCGCTGGTCCTGAAACCGCATCCGGGCCTGGTAGGCGTAGTCGACCGCGCGGTCGACGCCGTAGCAGAACCCGAACTCGCGGGCCAGGTGGACCGTGAGCCGACCCTGCTGGTAGACGAAATCGCTGGCGCGGATGCGCTCCACCACGTCGCTGTGGTAATCGCGGGCCAGATCGCCCTTGACGGCATCCTTGAGGTCGAGACCCTTGCGGAAAATGAGCGGTTGCACCACTCCCCAGTATACCGGGAGGGGCGCCGCCGTGCAGACCTGCCGCTCAGCGCGGCAGGCGGGCGCTGGCGTCGACGATGCGGGGCGTGAGTTGGTCGAGGGCGCGGAACTCCCTGGTCGGGCTGCGGGCCAGCGCCACGTCGATGTCCACCAGCATCTGCTCGTCGCTCTGCTGTGCGGCGCCCGGGTGCACGGCGGTGCGCGGGGCGGGGTGGCTGGTCTGCCACGTCACCAGGGGTTCGGACGTGACCGGGCCAATCAGGCGGCCCGCGCCGAGCCCGATCACCAGACCGCCGGCCGCGGCCACCGCGGCCCAGCGTCGCAGGGACGGGGCCGCCGTCGGCCGGTGGGCCGTGGCGGGGAAGGGCAGCACGCGACCAGGCTGCCCTTCGATCCGCCGCATGATGACGTCGAACTGGCGGTGCAGGCGGGACGGCGTGATGCGGGCGTCGGCAGACGCGGTGACATCGTGGCGCAGCGACGCCGCATCGTCGCGGACCGCCTCCAGCCGGGTGGCGCAGTCATCGCACGCCTTGACGTGGCGGAGGTAGCGGCCAGCCAGGCCGTGTTCGCCACCGAGCAGCAGGGCATGCAACTCGAGCAACGACTCGTCGCTCAAGTGGCCATCCCCCCAGTTGCCGAACCAGCGCATCGAGCGCGTCACCATGGCATGCTCCTCATTGCCGGCCTGGCGTGGCGCCGAATGCCGGGTCGTCGGCCAGCAGCAGCCGCAATCGCCGCAGTGCACGGAACAGGTGCACCCGGATGGTCGTCTCACGCAGCCCCGTCACTTCGCTCACCTCCCGTGTGGTCGCGCCCTCGATCTGGCTGAGGAGCACCACCGTGCGCTGTCGTTCCGGCAGCCGGGCAATCGCCCCCATCAGCCGGGTGCCGCGTTCACGACGCAGCGCGAGGGCCTCGGGTGTCGAGTCACGCGGCACCGCCACCCGCTCGAGGGGGCTGGCATCACCGAGGTCGTCGGCCGCGATCATCCAGCGCGCCCGGCGTCCCCGCGCCTTCACGCGATCCAGGCAGCTGTTGACGAGGATGCGTGTGAACCACACTTCGAACGACCGGCCGTATTCGAAGTCCAGCAGGTGCGTGTAGGCCTTGACGAAGGCGTCCTGCACGGCCTCGTCGGCGTCGGCCGATTCGCGCAGGTAGTAGAGCGCGATGCGCGTCGCCTTGCGCTGGTGGCGGCGGACCAGATCGCCGTAGAGGTCGCGGGCGGCTGCGCCCTCGCCCGCCGCGAGGTGGGCCTTCACCGCCGCGGCCAGATCGACGTCGCCAGACTGGCCGACGACGGCAGACGCGGGGGGTCTCACTGCCATAGGGAGGTACGCCGGGCAGTGGGGGGCGTGTTTACCAGCCTGAACATGAGGTGCTCACGCTACTACGGCCCGGCCCCGTTTACAATTGGCGCTGTGCCGGTGACCCGTCGGGCGTTCCTGCAGCAGGCAGCCGCCGGTGCCGGCGCGGCCCTGGTGGCGCCGGGCCGGTCTGCCTCCGCCCAGCCGCGGCCCTCCGAGTTCGTCTTCGCCCGCCTGCGTTATGCCTCCGGCGACTGGGACTACAACCCCAAGGTCGCCGCCAACGTGCTCAACAGCCTCGTCGAGTACACCTCGATTCCCGTCTATCGGGACGAGGTCATCATCGCCGCGGATGCGGTCGATCTGCCGGCGTTTCCCTTTCTGTTCATGACCGGCCACCTGCTCGTCCGGTTCAGCGAGCGGGAGCGGCGCGGCCTGCGGACGTTCGTCGAGCAAGGCGGGTTGCTCTTCTCCGACGATTGCAATCACGACATCGACGGCCTGTATGCGCGCAGCTTCGAGCAGGAAATGCGCCGCACGTTCGGCAAGCCCGGCGAGATGCCGAAACTGCCGTCGTCGCACCCGCTTTACCGGTGCTTCTTCACCTTCGACTCGCCGCCCACCACCGCACACGAACTGAACGGGTGGGGCGACGACCTCGTGCACGACTACCTCCGTGGCGTCGAGCACGGCGGGCGCGTCGGCGTGCTCTACAGCAACAAGGACTATGGCTGCGAATGGGATTACGACTGGAAGAACAAGCGCTTCCGGCGCGAAGACAACACCAAGCTGGCAGTCAACATCGCCGTCTATGCGATGACCTCCTGAGCCCACTCACGACAGCGGAGGCGCCGTGCGGCCGGGCCTGACCCTGTTCATCGATGCCGATGACACGCTGTGGGAGAACAACGTCCATTTCGACTCGGTGATCAGCCGCACGGCGACCCGGCTGGCCGAGCACGGCGTCAGCCTGGAGCGGACCCGCGAGGCGCTCCTGGCCATCGAGCGGCAGCGCACGCGCGCCCACGGCTACGGATCGCTGAACTTCGGCGCGTCGCTCGAGGTGCTGTGCGAACACGTCGGGGTCGACCTGTCGCTGCACCGCTTGCGGCCCTTCCTGCGTGCCGAGATTGCGTCGTTGCGACGCAAGCGGCTGGAGCTGTTGCCCGACGTGCCCGACACGCTCGCCTACCTGCGGCGACGACATCGAGTGGTCCTGTTCACCAAGGGCAACCACGACGAGCAATGGGACAAGGTCGTCCGCTCGGGGTTGCGCGACCTGTTCCATCAGGTGGACGTCGTGCGCGAGAAGGACGAGGCCGCCTACGTCGATGCGGCACGACGGCTCGGCGCACGGCCCGACCTGACGTGGATGATTGGCAACAGCCCCAAGTCCGACATCATGCCCGCCCGTGCCGCCGGGTTCGGCGCCGTGTTCGTCCCGCACCCGGGGACCTGGGAACTCGAATTGATGGACCTGCCGCAGGCGCACGACCCCGGCATCGTGCAGGTCGAGCGCTTCGGGGATTTGGTCGACATCTTCTAGACCCGAGACCCGGGACCCGAGACCCGAGACCCGGCAGCCGGCACCCGGCAGACCCGAGACCCGAGACCCGGAACCCGGCAGTCGGCAGTCGGCAATCGGCAAGTCGGCAGGGATCAGCTGGCCCGTCGGCTTGCTGCCGCTCAGGTGCCGTTCGAGGCAGCGAGCCCGGCGCCAGGGTAGTAGGCCAGCAGCGCCTCGGTGGCGGTCTGGCCGGCGCGCAGGCGACCGATCAGACCGGTCTGGCAGAGCCCGACTCCGTGGCCCGAGCCCCGACCGGTGAAGCGCATCTGAGTGCCGACGCGTTGCACGTCGAAGCGCGCGCTCTGCAGGCTGCGCGGGCCAGCGGCGGCAATCACCGCGAGCCGGAAGTCCTCGGCGGTCACGACCGGCGTCCGCGGGCCCGACAGGACCACTTCCAGCACCCGGCCCCCCTGGTCCCGCCGCAGCACCTGCACGCCGTCGAGGCGCTGGCCGACCTGCGTCCGGGGGCGGCCGTTGAGCGCCAGCCGCAGCGTCTCGAGGTCGAGGTCGGCGGCCCACGCGGCCGGACGTTCCCGGAGGCAATAGGGGTCGTCGACGCCGCGCAGGTACGACGCGCCGACGCTGCGCCACACCTCGGCGGCGGCACTCGTGTGGCCCCCGCAGTGGGCGTGGAAGACCGCCTCGATGGGCCGGCCGCCACTGGCCAGGTAGCGACCCCGCGTGCCCTGCACCGCCGCATCGACCTCGGCCGCCCAGCGGCTGCGGCGCCACCCGTCGCGGACGTACACCTGGCAATGGGTCGTGGAGCAGAGGTCGAAGCCTTCCGTCGCGTGGCGCCCCCGCACCGCGAGCGCATAGGTGCGGGCGACGATGGCCTGGGCCTGGTAAGCCGGACCCGCCAGGGGCCCGTCGCTGGCGCCGACCGACAGCTCGCCGACCACCACATCGCGGACGTACTCCTCGAGGCCAACCAGCGCAATCTGCCGGGTCCCGCGCGCCCCGACCTCGATACGCAGGGCCTGGCCCGTCGGCCGCGACGACGGCGCTGCGGCGCCGCTGCCGGGCCGGGGCGGCGGCGCGGGGCGAGCAGTGGGACGGGGAGCAGGGGCCGTACGTGGCGGCGTGCGCGGCGCACACCCGTCGAGCCCGACGACGAGACCGGCGCACACCGCCAGCCGCGCGAGCCGCCGCGCCCACTCCGGGAAACCAGGACGGACCGACGCGTGGATGGGGCGAAGCGGCACAGGACATGGTCGCTCATCGCCAGCCCCAGGGCGCCGGCCCGCCGTCCCGGCCCCGCCCTCCAGCCGCGATCCGCGATCCCCGATCCGCCGATCCGCGATCCGCGATCCGCGATCCGCGATCCCCGCCCGACTCGCGCCTCCCCCCCGTGTGCGCCGTGTGTCACTTTGGTTCAAGGTGCGGCGCGGGGCGTCGATTGGGAGGGCAACGCCCATGAGCATGCCCTCGCTGCTGGTCATCCATCCCCCCGGTCCTGCCCGACAACTCCTTCTCGATGCCGCGTCGAGCCTGGGTTTCGCGATCCATGTGGCCGATACCGGCGCGGAGGGGCTGGCGGCGTTCCGGCAGCGCCCGCCCGACACGCTGGTCGCCTCGCTCGACATTGCCGACATGGAGGGGCTGACCCTGCTCGGCTGCGTGCGCACCGAGGCACCTGACCTCTCGCTCGTGCTGGTCACCGCGCGCGCCTCGGTCGAGTCGGCGATCGCGGCCATCCGCCTCGGCGTGCACGACTACCTGCGCGAGCCCATCGCCGCCGAGAAGTGGCGAGGCCTGCTGGCCGACCGCTACGACGATGCGCTGCGCCGCCAGGTGCGGCTCTTTCCGGCAGAGCGATCGGCGGGCGTCTCCTTCCACGGGATGATCGGTCGCTCGGTCCCGATGCAGAAGCTCTTCCGGATGCTGCGGACGATGGCGCCACACGTCCGCACGGCGCTGGTCAGCGGGGAAACGGGCACGGGCAAGGAGCTGGTCGCACGCGCGCTGCACCAGCTCGGACCGCGCGCCGACCGGCGTTTTGTCGTGATCAACTGCTCGGCGGTGGTCGAGACCCTGTTCGAGAGCGAGCTGTTCGGGCACGTCCGCGGCGCCTTCACGGGTGCCACCGAGGCCAAGCCCGGTCTGTTCGAACTGGCCGACGGCGGCACGCTGTTCCTCGACGAGGTCGGCGAACTGCCCGCCGGCGTCCAGGCCAAGCTGCTGCGAACCATCGAATTCGGTGAGGTGCACCGCGTCGGGTCACTCGAGCCGCGCAAGGTCGACGTCCAGGTGATTGCCGCCACCAACCGCGATCTGGCGCTGGAGTGCGAAGAGGGGCGATTCCGCCGTGACCTCTACTACCGCCTCAACGTCGTCGACATGCACGTTCCGCCCCTGCGCGAGCGCCGCGACGACATCGTCTATCTCGCCAACGCCTTCATGCGATCGACGGCGGTCCGACTCGCCAAGCCGCTCAGCGGCCTGACCTCCGGAGCCGATCGGCTGCTGCGCGAGGCGGAATGGATCGGCAACGTCCGTGAACTGCGCAACGTCATCGAGCGTGCCTGCCTGATGGCCGAGGGCCGGCTGGTCGGTGAACTCGACGTGCGGGCCAGCCTGCCGGCGCCGCGCCCGACGCCGTACGCGCCACACCGCGCGCCCGTCTCTCGAACCACGCCGGTCGTGCGGGCGATGGCGCCCGAGGACGACCTCGAACCACTCTCCGACATCGAGCGTGAACACATCATGCGGGCGTTGCAGCACGCCAACGGCAACAAGAAGAAGGCCGCGGCGCTGCTCGGCGTCAGCCGCCGCGCGCTCTACCGCAAGCTGGAGCGACTCGACCTCGGCGTCACGATCCTGCGTCGCGGGAAGGGTGCAGCGTGATGGCACGACCTGACCTCGAAATGGGACTGGACGTGGGGACCGACGACCGCGTCCACGCGCCGACCGCGGTGCTGGTCATCGACGACGACCCGGACGTGCGGGAGGTGCTGTCGGCATGGGTGGTCGCTGACGGGTGCGTCGCGCTGCCGGTCGAGGGCGCGCAGGAGGCGCTCGACGTTGCGGCCACCACCGGCGTCGCCATCGCGCTGTGCGACGTGCAGATGCCCGAACGTGACGGCTTCTGGTTCCTGTCGCAGGTCCAGACGCGGCACCCGGACATGGCGGTGGTGCTGGTGACCGGTGTGCACGACGTGGACTGGGCGTTGCGCGGCCTGCAGCACGGCGTGGTGGACTACCTGCTCAAGCCGTTCGATCAGCGCAGCCTGTCGCGGGCCCTCGAAAACGGCATGCGCCAGCATCGTCTGCGGCGGGCTGACCGGCTGCTGCGCGAGCAGCGGGCGTCGGAGCTCGGGGCGCGGCACGGGCGGCTGGTCCAGGCGATGACCCGCCTGCAGGTCGTGGCCACCGAGCAGGTGGAGGCGGTGCTCGACCTGGTGGCCTTTCGCAGCGACGTGTGGCGTGAACACAGCCACCGGGTGCGGCATCTGGCCGTGGCGCTCGCCACGGCGGTCCGGGTCCCGGCAGGCCACGTCGAGGTGCTCGGCCAGGCCGCGCTGCTGCACGAATTGGGGCGACTGGTGCTGCCCGACGCGCTGCTCAACAAGACGGGTGAGCTGACGACCGAGGAGCGGGCGCTGTGGCGGCGGGTGCCGGACCTCGGCGCATCGATCCTCGAGGCATTGCCGTCGCTGCGGCCGGCGGCCAGCATCATCCGGTCGCGCTTCGAGGAATACGCCGGCGGCGGCTACCCACGGCAGCTCGCCGGCGACGAGATCCCGCTGACCAGCCGGGTCCTGGCCGTGGCCGACTCGTACGATGCGATGCGATCGCCGCGGTCGTTCCGTGATGCGCTGACGCACGAGCAGGCCGTCAGTGAACTGGTGCGGGGCAGCGGCACGCAGTTCGACCCCGACGTGGTCCGGACCTTCACCCGGATGCCGGGCGTCGGCGGCAAGGGCCGGTAGCGGCGGCCCGCGCCGCTGGCCGGACTGGGCGGCGTCGGGAGCCGGCAGTACAATCTTCCCGTGCCGGCGACTTCCGTAGCGGCGCAGTTCGAGGCCGTCATCGGCCTCGAGGTGCACGCCCAGCTCCAGACCCGAACCAAGATCTTCTGCGGCTGCACGCCGACCTTTGGCGCCCCGCCCAATACGCACACCTGCCCGGTGTGCCTCGGCCTGCCCGGGGCCCTGCCGGTGCTCAACGCCCAGGCCGTGGACATGGCCATTGCCGCGGCCCTCGCCCTCGGGTGCACCGTCCACGAGGTGTCCGAGTTCGCCCGCAAGAACTACTTCTACCCGGACCTGCCGAAGGGCTACCAGATCTCGCAGTTCGACCGGCCGATTGCCACCGGCGGTCACGTCGCGCTGGAGGTCGAGGGCGAGACCGTGCGGGTCGGTCTCACCCGCATCCACATGGAAGAGGACGCCGGCAAGTCCCTGCACGAGGGCACCGGCGACCCCCATCTGACGGGGATCGACCTCAATCGCGCCGGCACCGCGCTCATCGAGATTGTCTCCGAGCCCGACCTGCGCAGTGCCGCGGCCGCCGCCGCGTACTTCACCTTCATGCAGGGACGTGCTGGTGGCCATCGGCGTCAGCGACGGCAACCTCGAGGAGGGCAGTCTGCGCTGCGACGCCAACGTGTCGGTGCGGCCAACGGCGCAGGCGCCGTTCGGCACCAAGGTGGAGGTCAAGAACGTCAATTCGTTCCGCTTCCTGCAGAAGGCCATCGAATACGAGATCACCCGCCAGTCGGCAGTCGTCTCCGACGGCGGGACCATTCTCCAGGAGACGCGCCTGTTCGACCCCGAGAGCGGGCGCACGGTCTCGATGCGCAGCAAGGAAGAGGCGCACGACTACCGCTACTTCCCCGAGCCGGATCTGCCTCTCCTGGTGCTGGCCCCCGGACAGGTCGAGCGCGTGCGTGCGTCCTTACCCGAGTTGCCGGCGGCACGGCGGGAGCGCTTCGGGTCGCAGTACGGACTGCCGGCCTACGATGCCGGTGTGCTGACCCAGGACGTCTCGATTGCGGCCTACTTCGAGCAGGTCGCCGCCGTCGCGCCCGCCAAGCTGGCCTCCAACTGGGTGATGGGTGAGGTGCTGCGCAAGCTCAAGGACGAGGACCTGCCGATTGCCGACGCGAAAGTCTCGCCGGGAGCCCTGGCCGACCTGATCCGGCTCGTGGACAAGGGCACGATCAGCACGGGCGCGGGGCGTCAGGTGTTCGAGACGATGTGGACGACTGGTGAGGCGGCCGTGACGATCGTCGAGCGCGACGGTCTCGAGCAGGTGGCCGACGAGTCCGCGTTGCTGGCGCACGTCGCGGCGGTGATTGCCGCCAGTCCTGACGCGGTGGCCAGCTACCGGGCGGGTCGCGTGCAGGCCATTGGCGCCCTGGTCGGGCAGGTGATGAAGCTGACGCGCGGGTCGGCAAACCCGAAAGTGGTGCATGCCCTCATCCAGCGTCAGCTCGACGCCTGAGCACGGTCGGCCGGGCTGGCGCGAGCGGATCATCGCGCTTGCCGTCAACGTCCTCGTCGCGGTGATTGCGACGTGGCCGCTGGCTCGCCACCCGCGGTCGCTGCTCGGTGCGCCACAGGGCGCTGGCGATCCCTACCTCAATCTGTTCACGCTCGGTTGGGATCTGCGTCAGCTGTGGATCGCGCCCGGCAGCTGGGTGACCGGCGCCGTGTTCGATGCGCCCATCTTCCACCCGGCGCGCCAGGCCCTGGCTTTCACCGATCACCTGTTGTTGCAGGCGCTGCTGGTGTCGCCGGTCTACGCCATCTGGCGTGACCCCGTCCTCAGCTACAACGTCGTGTTCATCGGATCGCTGGCGGCCAGCGCGTGGGCGATGTGGTGGTACCTGCGGCAGCTGCTCGACGATCGCGTCGGCCCCCTCGTGGGCGGCCTCGCGTGGGGGTTCTGCGCCTACCGGTTCTCGCACGTCCTGCACCTGCAACTGCAGGCGTTGTACTTCCTGCCGCTGGCCTTCGGCGCCCTGCATCGGGTGGTGGCGCGGCGGCGCTGGCAGGATGGCGTCTGGCTGGGGCTCTGGTTCGGCCTCACCGCCGTCAGCTCGGTGTACTACGCCGTGATCGGGCTCGTCGGCCTCGGGCTCGGCGGCGTCGCCCTGGTGATTGGCGCCGGACGCGTCTCACTCGGCACGGCTGGTCCCGCCGCTGTTGGTCGGCGGCCTGGTGGCCACCGTGCTCGTGGGACCGATCCTCGTGCCGTACCTGCAGGCGCAGCAGCGGGAGGGCTTCGTCCGCACGATGGACGAGGCCAGCCGTCACGCCGCGACGCCGGTGAGTTTCGTCAGCGAACCGCCGTGGCGGCCGGTGCCGCTGGCGCCGATCGGCCGCACCGAGGAGGACGGCCTGCTGCCTGGCTGGGGCGCGCTGGCGCTGGCGGCGCTGTCGATGGCCGCCCTGAGCCGATCCCGCCGCCAGCCGCTGCTCTGGATGTGGGCCGTCGTGGCCCTGGCCGGCGTGGTGCTGGCGCTCGGGCCCGGAGGGGCTGCGCGGCCTGTACGGGTTCGCGCATCGCTGGGTCTTCGGCTTCCAGGCCGTCCGCGCGCCCGCACGCTTTGCCGTCCTGCTGACATTTGGGGTGGCGGCCGCGGCCGGCTTTGCGGTGACCTGGTGGCGCCGTGAGATGCCGCGCGTGTGGCACCCACTGGTGATCGGCCTGTCGCTCGTGGTCGTGGCCGAGGCGATCGCGTGGCGTGTGCCCTATGTGCCGGCGCCGACCCTGGTCACGCCGGTCAGTGCCTGGCTGCGCGATGCGCCCGGCCCTGGCCCGGTGGCCTTCGTGCCCCAGCCCGAGGACCGCGCGGCCACGCCGCTGATGCTCGGCACGCTCGTGCACGGTCGCCCGATCGTCAACGGCTACAGCGGTCAGCGGCCGGCCTTTGCCGGTGCCGTCGCGGGGGCACTCGCGACGTTTCCGTCTGCAGATGCGATCTGGACGCTGCATGATCTGGGCGTGCGCTTCGTGATCACGACCCGCGGACGGCCTCGAGACGTCGTGGCCGCTGGCCCGCCGGGCGAGCGTGGCCGACAGCGGCGGCGCCTCGGTCATCTACGAACTCGCCGACCAGGCGACGCTGCTCGCCGCAGTGGGGACGCCGGCGTCGGCCAGTGCGCCGCCCCCGGGCGTGCCGGGGTTCGCACCAGGCGAGGTGAGTCGATACGACGTGTTCTGGGATGGGGCCGGGACGACGGTCTCGGCCGGTACCGTGGAGATCGATGTGCTGGCCGCCGACGGGACCGACGCCCGCCTGCCGCCGTGGCTGTCGGCAGGGGACCGCGCCCGCATCCGCTACCAGGCGCTGGTCTCGCTCGAGACCGCGTCATGGGTGGCGCGCTTCTTCGAGGCGCGCGACACGTTTCGCACCTACACCGATGACCAGTTCCGCCCCATCGTGCACCTGCGGGAGATTCGCGAAGGACGCCGACGGGTCGATCAATCTGTGTCTTCCACGACGGCGCCAGCGGCGTCGTGCGCGTCGTGCCACCCGCGGCCCTTTCGGTGGAGGCAGGGCCGGGCGTCCGGGCCCCGCAGGACCACCGCGATCCGCTTGCCGCGTTCCTGCTGGTCCGCACGCTGGCGCTGGTGCCCGGCATGCAGCTGGCGATACCAGTCAACGACATGGGCCGCAACCTGACGCTGCAGTCGGGGCCACTCGAGGCCGTGACGATCGAATGGCGCGGGCAACAGGTGCCGGCCCTGCACATGCGCCCGACCCTGGTCCAGCGCGTCCAGCGCCGGGCGCCGCCGGCCATCGACCTCTGGCTGAGCGCCGACAGCCGTCGCCTGCCGTTGCGCATCGACGTCGCGGCCGGCTTCGGGCGTGTCCGAGTCGAGCTGATCGAGACCCGCCCAGGAGTGCCACGTACGTGATCACGCTCGCTGCAGTCAGCAGGTCGTACGGGCAGGGCGCCGATGCCCTGCGCGACGTGTCGCTGGTCGTCGACAAGGGGGAGTTCGTCTGCCTTGCCGGGCCGAGCGGCGCCGGCAAGTCGACGCTGCTGCGGCTGCTGCTGCGCGAGGAAATAGCGTCCTCCGGGCAGGTGCTCGTCAACGGCACCGACCTGGCGACGCTGAGCGGCGACGCACGCCAGGCGTACCGCCGCGCCGTCGGGTTCGTGTTCCAGGACTTCAAGCTGCTGCCGACGCGCACCGTCTTCGAGAACGTCGCCACGGTCGCCCGCGCCATGGGCGTGCCGCGCGCCCAGCAGTGGCGGCGGGCCTCGATGCTGCTGCAGCAGGTGGGGCTGCAGCATCGGATGGAGGCGTTCCCGCTGCAGCTTTCCGGCGGCGAACAGCAGCGCGTCGCGATTGCGCGCGCCCTGATGAACGAGCCGGCCATCCTGCTGGCCGACGAGCCGACCGGCAACCTGGATCGGGCGTTGTCGCTGGAGGTCATGGACATCTTCCGGGACATCAACGCCTCGGGCACCACCGTGGTGATGGCGACACACGACCAGGAGTTGATCACCTACGTGAATCGCCGCGTCGTGCAGCTCCAGCACGGCCAGGTGGTGGCCGATCGGAGGCCGGCATGACCGCGCGTCGTCGCGAGGACGTCCATGCGGCAGGTTTCCTGCGCTATTGCCTGGCGGAGGCGCGGCTCTCGCTGACGCGCCGCTGGCGGGTCGCCGCGCTCTCCACGACGCTGCTCGCGGCGGCGGTCCTGGTGGTGGCGGCCGCCCTCGTCGTCTCCGGCGTCCTGCGCGACGTCACGACGCGGATGACCGAGGCGGCGGAGCTCTCGGTCTACATGGCACGCGACGCCAGCCCGGCACAACGCGACGCGGCAGCGACGATGACCCGCGCCGATGCGGCGGTGGCCGCTGCCGACGTGCTCGACACCGACCAGGCGACCGCGCGGGTCATCGCCGACTTCCCGGACCTGGCCGGCGTGATCACGGCGTTGCCCGAACGCCCGTTCGGCGCGGTCATCGAGGTCCGCCTCGCGGGACCGCCAGCGAGGCCCAGGTCGAGGCGCTGGTCGCCCGCCTGCGCGCTGTCCCGGGCGTAGACGATGTCGGGTACGACCGCGAGGTGCTGCGCCGCGTGCTCCTCACGGTGACGACGGTGCGACGTGTGGTGACCGTGCTCGCCCTGCTGCTGGCGTTGGCGGCGTTTGCGGCAGTCGCCGCGGTGCTGCGACTCGGGTACTACGCGCGTCGCGACGAGATCGACCTGCTGGGTCTGGTCGGCGCGCCGTCACGGGCGATCTCCGGGCCCTTCGTCGCCGAGGGGGTGCTGCAGGCGGCAGTGGGTACGGTGCTGGCGCTGCTGCTGCTCCGCGTCGGCGCGTGGCTGGTGTGGCGCGGGCCGGCCGCAGACTGGGGTCGGGCCATGCAGCTGCCGGACGTGCCGTTTCTGTCGTGGCAGCAGATGCTTACGCTTGCGGCGACCGCGCTGGTCGCCGGTGCGCTCGCCGGCTGGGTCGGCTCCCGCGAGATCTCCCGTTGACACTCGCGGCCGGCGCTCGCTAGAGTGGTTCACTGTCGTTCCGACACCCAGAAACCCCGTGGACGTCTCGCCCCGAGTGGCCCTGCTCGCGGAGTTCTATCGCGAGGAACTCCAGCGCTGTCATCGTCAGCTGGACCGACAGCGTGACTGTTACTCCAGCGGCACCGTCGCCTGCGTCGAACTGGCGCTCGACCGGGTGATGGCGCAACTCGAAATCCTGTGCCGCCAGGGTCGCGCCGACCAGGTGGTCAGCGGCATCCTCGTTCAGTTCAGCCACGTCACCGCACCGCAGACGTGGGTGGACGGTCGCTGTCTCCATTGAAGCCGCCGTCGCGTGCGCGCGACGATCTGGCCGCGATCAGCGGCGCGGCCCTGGCGGCGGTGTCTGCGTCGACGCTGCTTCGCCGTGCCCTGCATGGGGCGCAGCCGCTCGTCGCCGCCGGGCAGCCCTACACGCTGGTTGCCGCCGGCAAGGCCTCGGCCGCGATGCTCGAGCGCTGGTACGCGCTGGTGCCGCAGTTGCCCGAGCGAGCCGTCGGCGTCGGGACCCACGACGCGCAGCGGGTGCCCGACGATGTCGAGTGGTACACCGGGGGGCATCCCACGCCGACGGACGAGAGCGTGGCGGCGGCCGAGGCGGCCCTCGAGCGCTGCGCGGGGAGTGCCGGCGGGCGGACGTCTCGTCGTGCTGCTGTCAGGCGGCGCGTCGTCGTTGCTCTGTCGCCCTGTCGATGGGGTCACGCTGGCCGAGAAGCAGCAGATCACGCGCGCCCTCATGCACGACGGGCGGGCCATCGACGAGCTCAACTGCGTGCGCAAGCACCTGTCGCTCATCAAGGGCGGCAGGCTGGCGGCGGCGTGTGCCGGCCAGACGCTCACCTTGGCCATTTCCGATGTCGTCGCGCCGGTCGAGGACGACCCCAGTGTCATCGGCTCGGGACCGACGGTGCCAGACCCGTCGACGTTCGCAGAGGCCTGGCGCATCGTCTCGGCAATCGCGGCGCAGGACGCCGTGCCGGCGTCGGTCCGTGAGTACCTGTCGCGCGGTGTGGCTGGCGCGGTGCCGGAGTCCGCCAAGCCGGGCGACGCCGCGATGACGAGAAGCCGCTACGAGTTGATTGGCACGCGCCACGCGGCGATGGCCGGCGCCGCCGAGGATGCGCGTCGTCTCGGCTACGACGTCGTGGTGCTGGCAGCCGCCGGTGCTCGGCGAGGCGCGCGAGGCTGGTGCCAGGCACCTCGCGACCGTGCGGGCGGCCGCCGGCAGTCGGCCCGGTCCGCTCTGCATCATCAGCAGCGGCGAGACCACGGTGACGGTGACGGGGAAGGGCCGCGGCGGCCGCAACCAGGAGTTCGTCGCCGGGGCCATCGACGCGCTGTCGCGCGAGGCCAGGCCGACGCTGCTGACCAGCATCGGCACCGATGGCATCGATGGGCCGACCGATTGCGCCGGCGCCTGGGCCGACAACACCATCGCGGCGCTCGTGCAATCGCAGCGGCTGTCGGTGGACGTCCTCGCTGCGCGACAACGACACGTACGACCTGCATCGCCGCCTCGGCACCCTGGTGCGGACCGGCCCGACCGACACCAACGTCGGGGATTTGCAGGTCGCGCTCGTCTACTGACGGCAATTGGGGCCGACAGGCCGAAATTCAGAATGCACAATGCAGCGCAGCTCGCCGCTGCGGCCGCGCTGCCTTGGAATTCGGAATTCGCTGAGTGGTGCCTACCCGGCAGGTCAAATCTTGCTGGCCCCGCGCTTCATTCTGAATTCCAAATTCTGAATTGCAGGACTTACGGCTCTGGTGTCGCCCGATAGACTTCGCCGAGCAGGTGCGAGGCGCGTTCGGTGCGCCCGGCGATCTCCGACGCCGTGCCTGCCGCCGGTGCCGACGGCACCGCGGCGTCGGCCTCGCGCAGCAGGGCGGCGGCCTGATCCACCTTGCTCGATTCGTCCGCGGGCAGCAGACCCTGATCGCTCGTCCTGAACGCGTCGAGCAGGCGCACCGCCTCGGAGAGGTGGCGGGTCGCGTCGCCGTAGTTGCTGCGGGCCAGCGCGACGCGGGCGTCCAGCGTGCGCGACCGCGCCTCCGACAGGCGCAGCCGCAGCATCGCCCGATCCCGTGAGTGCTGCGCCGGATACGCCTGGTACCAGCCGAACAGGAAACCGATCAGCGCAGCCACGGCAGCCGTGCCAGCGAAGTAACTCCAGAGACGTCCGCGTGTCATGCAGGAAAGCTTAGCGCCGAATGCCTGCACTGCCGCCTGCCGCCTGCCGAACGCGGACCGCCGACCGCCGACTGCCGACTGGCGACTGCCGCGGCCCGGCGCAGGCAGGCGAGCGTGACGCCTACTTGAGAATCTCAGCCTTCACTTCGACCGTGACGGTGCGATCGGCTGCCGCGTCCGCGGAGCGCGCCACGACGAACGGAATGCCTGGAGACAGCAGCACGGTCAGGTTCTCGGTGATGTTGGAAACGGCGGCTCGAGGTGCCGTCACGTCCCAGGTCTCGCGCGCTCCCCCTCAGTCGGGGCCGGCCTGTCCCGCCGACCCACGGGTACAACCAGACTGCACGCTGGAGTAGTTGAAGCGCAGTTCGAGCAGCACTTTCTGTTCCGGCGTGACGGTGACACGTTGCGTCGACGTTGAGCGGCAGGCTCGCGATTGGGACCCTCTCGTGAGCGGCACGCTCGTCATGCTTCGCACGCCGCTGGCTCGTCCGTCAGCGACGACCATCGACACCACCTTCTTCATCGCCGCGCCGGCACCTGTCTGGTCCGTGATGGTTACGTCCACCTTGACGTTTGCCGTTGGCAGCGGCCGCCGCTCGGCCGGAGCCGGTGGTGCGGGCGGAGGGGGAGGAGGCATCGTGCGCTCACGCTCCTCGGCTGGCTGCCGTTCCCGCTGCGGGGGCTGCGGGGGCTGCGGCGGCTGCGGCGGCTGTGGTGCGCGCGCCTGGAGTGCGACCTGCGGCGCCTGGGCCGGCTGCGGCGCGTCCTGTGCGAAGACGGGCGTGCCGAGGGCGGCGCTGGCGATCAGTGCGATGGCAATGGACTTCACGGTCTCTCCTGTTCGGTGAACGGGGCAATCACGATGGGCGCCAGCTCGATCTCGGCCGGCGCGATGTCTTCGAGCCGTGCCAGTGGCACGACCGTGATCGGCGCGGCCGCGATGTCGTCGAGTTCGATTGGCGGCAGGCCCGACGGCATGGGCGCCCAGGCCAGCACGGGCGCGGGTAGCTTGCGTGCGGACACGGGAGCGCGGGCGGCACGTGGCGTGACCTCGAACGCCCCCGGCCGCAGCGTCGCGAACTCGGCAAACGGGTCCATGCCCCAGTACGCCTGCGGCGGCAGCACCGGCCGGTCGATGTCCTGTGGCGCTCCCCAGGTCGCGGCTCCGGGAACGGTCGCGCGTGCGTCGAGCACCATTGATGCGTCGAGCCCATCCCGTACCCGTCGCTCGCTGTGCCACGTTGCCCCGAACACGGCCAATACCGTTGCGGCGATCGGCAGTAGCCACCGCGGCTTCAGGTAGCCCGCAGCCCGCAGCCCGTAGCCTGCGGTGCGAGGACGCCCCGGCGAGGCGTCTCTGACACGTGCGGCGCCCGACTGGCCCTGCGAGCCGGCGTTCACGACGCGACGTGCGCGCCATGACCCGCGCGACGTGGTCGGGCGGCGGCTCCTGGCGAGCCAGGGCCGCGAGGGCGGCGTCGAGCTGAGCGTCGTCGAGGTCGTCGTTCATGTCGTGTCGCTTTGTCCACCGCCGGACCAAGTCCAGCGGCTACGTGTCAATCCGAGCGGCCGATGGCCGAATGACGAAGGCCGTCTCCGTCTCGAGCCATCCGCTCCCGCAGCATCCGTCGCGCCTCGCTGACCCGCCCCTTCAGTGTCCCGACCGGCACCCCGAGCAGCGCCGCCGCCTCGACGTATGAGAGGTCCTGCGTCGCCATCAGCAGCAATGCGTCCCGATACGAGCGGGGCAGTCCCTTCACCAGCCGCTTGACCCGGGCCCGCTCGGCCCGGTCGAGGGCGACCGCCTCGGCGTCAGCTGCGCTCGAGACCAGCTGGATGGCCCCGCGCTCGTCCGGGTCGCCCGTATCGTCCACGCGCCGCATCCGCAGCCACGCCACCAGGCCGCGCCGGCGATCGAGGGCCTTGCGCCACGCAATCGTCAGCAACCAGGTGCGAAACGACGACTGCCCGCGAAACGCCGGAAGCGCCTGCCACGCCGCAATCCACGCCTCCTGCGCGGCGTCGTCGGCGTCGGCACGGGCCACCAGCGCCGCGTGCACGGCCCTGAAGACGGCGCCATGATGCCGCTCGACGAGCGCGGCCCAGGCGTCGTGCGCGCCGCCCTGCGCCCGGGCCACGAGGTCCTCGTCGGTCACCGAGCCTGTAGACTGACCGCGTGAGCCAGAGGTTGGGAAAGTTGATGAGGCCATGACCCCAGACGACCTGTTGCACCGCATTCGCGAACGCGTCACCCATCCGTCGACCGTCAAGGAGCTGATGCGGGAGCTGAAACTCCCGAAGTCGGAGGCCCCGGGCGTCCGCCGGGCGCTGAAGACGCTGGTCGACCGCGGCGCGCTGATTGAAACACGTGGACGGCACTTCGGTGTGCCCGAACTCATGGACCTGGCGCCCGGGCGCATCACCGTGCACCCGAACGGCTTCGGCTTCGTGAAGCTCGACCACCCGATCGACGAGGTGACCGGCGACATCTACGTCGCCGGCCACAACCTGCACGAAGCCATGCACGGCGACCGCGTGCTGGTGCGGGTCGAGCGCCACGGCCGCGACGGGCGGTCCGAAGGGCGCATCGTCCGCATCCTCGAGCGCGGCGCGTCGACCACGGTCGGCCGCTTCGACAAGGACGAGCACGGGCTGATGTACGTGACGCCGTTCGACAAGCGGCTGCTGATGGCCGTGCAGATCGCCGCCGGCGACCAGCTCGGCGCCGAGCCCGGTCAGATGGTGGTGATCGACATCACCCGCTGGCCGGTCCACGGCCGCGGCGCGCTCGGGCGGGTCATCGAGATCATCGGCGATCTCGAAGCGCCCGGGGTGGACACGCAGATCATCATCCGCAAGCACGGCATTCCCGACCGCCACTCCGACGAGAGCATTGCCGAGGCGACGCGGCTCGGCGTCGAGATCGACCCGAAGGACGTCGAGGGCCGCACCGACTTCCGCGGCGACGTGGTGGTGACCATCGACGGCGAGACGGCGCGCGATTTCGACGATGCCATCTCCGTCGAGCGTCTGGCCAACGGCAACTACCTGCTCAAGGTGCACATCGCCGACGTCGCGCACTACGTCCACGAGGGCAGCGCGCTCGACCGCGAGGCCGCCGAACGCGCGACCTCCGTGTACTTCCCCGAGCGCGCGGTGCACATGTTCCCGGAGGAGCTGGCCACCGGGCTGTGTTCGCTGCGCCCGCACGTCGATCGCCTCGTGCAGTCGTGCGTGATGGAGATCGACGGCCGCGGCCGCGTCGTCGAGGCGACGATGCACGACGGGGTCATCGTCAGCCAGGCACGGATGACCTACAACGAGGTGCACGCCATCCTCTCGGGCGATGCCGGGCTGCGGGGGACGTACGCCGAGCTGGTGCCGCACTTCGAGCGGATGCGCGAGCTGTTCGAGATCCTGAACGGACGGCGGCATCGCCGCGGCTCGATCGACTTCGACCTGCCCGAAGCCAAGATCGTGCTCGACGAGGAGGGGCAGATCGAGAACATCCTGGTCGCCGAGCGCAACATCGCGCATCGGCTGATCGAGGAGTTCATGCTGGTGGCCAACGAGACCGTGGCGGCCTTCCTCGAAGACAACGACGTCCCGACGCTGTACCGCATCCACGAGGCGCCCGACCTGCTCAAGGTGGAGCAGTTCGAGGAGTTCATCAGCACCCTCGGCTACACGCTGGGGGCGCCGACCAACAGCGTCAAGCCGCGCCACTTCCAGAAACTGGTCGAGAAGCTGCGCGGCAAGCCCGAAGAACGCCCGATTGCCACGCTGACGCTGCGAACCATGCAGAAGGCGCGCTACGACACGGCCTGCCTCGGCCACTTCGGCCTGGCCGCTGACGCCTACGCCCACTTCACCTCGCCGATCCGCCGTTACCCGGACCTCATCGTCCACCGCACGATGCGCGAGTTCCGGCACGACAAGCTCAGCGACGCGCTGTACGAGGAGCGTGTCGAGGAACTGCCCGAGACGGCCCGCCACACTTCGGAGATGGAACGCCGCGCCGACGAGGCCGAGAACGAGCTCGTGGCGTGGAAGAAGGTGCGCTTCATGGCCGACAAGGTCGGCGAGGAGTACGACGCCTTCATCACCGGCGTCGCGCCGTTCGGCCTGTTCGTGCAGCTGGTCGAGCACTACGTCGAAGGGCTCGTGCACATCTCGAGTCTGGCCGACGACTACTACCGGTATCTCGAGCGGGTCCACCAGCTGCGCGGCGAGAACACCCATCGCGTCTTCCGTCTCGGCGACCCGGTCCGCGTCCAGGTGCTGCGCGTCGATCAGGATCGACGTCAGGTGGACCTCGGCGTCGTCGAAGTGCTCGAGCGCATCCGCGAGTCCGAGCGCCACCGCGGCCCGCGGTCGAGCAAGGCCGCCGCTGGCCGCGGCAAGCCAGCGCCGCGAGCAAGGGCCGCCCCGGCAAGCGCGAACGCGCCGTCAAGAAGGCGACCCGCGGCCGCAAGTGATGCACCTGACGATCGCCACCGCCGGTCACGTGGACCACGGCAAGAGCGCGCTCGTCCAGGCGCTGACCGGCACCAATCCGGATCGCCTGGCTGAGGAACAGGCGCGCGGCATCAGCATCGAACTCGGCTTCGCGCACGCGCAGGTGGGTGACGTGACGCTGTCGTTCATCGACGTCCCCGGCCACGAACGGTTCGTCCGGACGATGCTGGCCGGCGTCGGCGGCATCGATGCCGTGCTGCTGGTGGTGGCGGCCGACGAGTCGGTGATGCCGCAGACCCGGGAACACTTCGACATCTGCCGTCTGCTCGACGTCCGGACCGGTGTCGTCGCGCTCACCCGCTGCGATCTTGCCGACGAGACGATGCAGGCGGTGGCCGAGTCGGACGTGCAGACATTGCTGGCCGGCACGGCGCTGGCGTCGGCCCCGATCGTGCGCGTCTCGGCGCGGACCGGCGATGGCCTGGCGCCGCTGCAGGAGGCGCTGATCCGGTGCGTGGCGCAGCGACCGGCGCGCGACATCGCCGCGCCGGTCCGGCTGCCCGTCGACCGCGCGTTCAGCGCCAGGGGCTTCGGCACGGTGGTCACCGGCACCTTGTGGTCGGGCGCGGTCGTTGCCGACCAGGAACTGCTCGTCTGGCCGGGCGGGGCGCGGGTCCGCGTGCGTGGCCTGCAGGTGCACGGCGGTGCCGCGATGCGCGCCGAGGCTGGTCAGCGGGTGGCGGTCAACCTGGCCGGCGTCACCCTCGACGAGGTGGCAGCGCGGCCATGTCCTGCTCGGCGACGGCGCCGCGACGTCGTCGCGCCGTCTCGCAGTGGAGGTCGAGGTCCTGCCCGGCGCACCGCCGCAGCGGCACGGCACGCGCCTGCACGTCCATCTCGGGACGTCCGTGGCATTGGGTCGGCTGTTGCTGCCCGGCGGAGATGCACGCGGCAGCGGAGGCGTTGCTGCCACCGATGGGCGGGTGCCCGCGGTCCTTCGCCTCGAGTCGCCCCTGGCCGGCGCGGCGCGGCGACCGGCTGGTGCTGCGGTCGTATTCGCCGCTGGCCACCGTGGCCGGCGCACGCGTCCTGGATCCGGCGCCAATCATCCGGCAGTGGTCCGCCGGCGGGTCGGCATTCACCGACGCTGGCGGAGATCTCGGCGCTGGCATTGGCGCGGGTGCAGGAAGCGGGTGCGCTGGGCTGCGCGGCGGCGCAGCTGCCGCCGCGGCTCGGGGTGTCACCGGCAGAAGCTGAGGCCGCGACCCACAGCCTGGCCGCGGCGGGCGCCATCGTCGGCGTCGGCACGACGTGGGTGTCCACGCAGGTGCTGCAGGGCCTGCGCGTGGCGTTGCTGCAGGCCGTCGACGCGGCGCACGCAGACCGACCCGCTGGCCGGAGGCGTGCCGAGGGCGTCGCTGCGGGCGCTGTCCGGGCGACGCTGGCGCGGGGAGGTCGTGGATCTGGTGCTGTCAGCGCTGGCAGCCGAGGGCGTCGTGACCGGTGACGAGCGGATCGCGCGCGCCGGCCGCGTGAGTCGCGACCCGATCGAGGAGACCGTGCGCGCCGCCATTGCCGCGAGCGGCCTGCAGGGCGTGACGCGACAGGTGCTGGAGAGTGCGGGCGCGGCGCCTGATCGGAAGGGCCTCGCGGCCGTGCTGGCGCGTCTGTCGAAGGACCGACAGGTCGAGCTTGTCGGCGATCTCTACGTGGAGGCCGCGCACCTCAGGGAACTTGCGGCGGAACTTCGCCGACTGGCCAGCGCCGGGGAGGCGCCTGCACGCATCGAGGTGGGCTGGTTCAAGGAGCGATACGGGCTGACGCGGCGATCCGCGATTCCGCTGCTCGAATGGCTCGACCGCACGCGCGTGACCCGCCGGGAGGGAGAGGCGCGCGTGCTGATCGGATCGTGAAGGTTATTCGTCCTTGCCGGCCACGCCGTCCTTGGTGGCTTCCTTGAAGTTGCGGATGCCCTTGCCGATACCGCGGCCGATTTCGGGCAGGCGGGTGGCCCCGAAGATCAGCACGATGATGAACAGGATGATGATCAGTTCGGGGATACCGAGTGGCCCGAGGCCTAGCGCAATCATGACGAGCTCCTTGAGGAACGCATACCGCCCTTGAGTCTACCATCCGCCTTCCTTCGCGCCGGTCGAGTTGCCCTCTCCGTGCTCAGCGCACTTGGCGGGATCGGCCTTGCTGCCGGCCCCGCCGGCAGGACGCAGCAGTTCTCGGCGCGCACCGAGCTCGTCGAGGTGTACGCGACGGTGACCGATGCCCGGGGCCGTTTCGTCACCGACCTCGCGCGCGGCGAGTTCGTCGTGCTCGAGGATGGCGTGCCGCAGACAATCGACGCCTTTGCCGACGGTGAGCAGCCGGTCTCGATCGCGCTGGCCGTGGACCGCAGCTGGAGCATGGCCGACGGCCGCCTCGAGGCCGCCAGGCGGGCGGGCGGCGCGCTGCTCCAGGACCTTGCCGACCACGACCGGGCGATGCTCGTGGCCATCGGCTCGGACGTCGAGGTCCCGGTGGCGCTCACCGGCGACCGCGGCGCCGTGGACGTGGCCCTGCAGGCGCTCGACCCCTGGGGATCGACGGCACTGCACGACGCCATCGTCACGGCCTTCGATGCCATCGAGCCCGCTCCGGGGCGGCGGGCGCTCGTGCTGATCTCCGATGGCCTCGAACGGGGCAGTCGCCGGAGTGAAGAGGACGTCCTGGCCCGGGTGCGGGCCAGTGATGTGCTCGCCTACCCGGTGGTCCTGCAGCGCCGGGTCTCGCCGCTGCTCGAGCGCCTGGCGGCGACGACGGGCGGGCAGGCCATGCGGGTCAAGCGGCTCGACGACCTGCCTTCGGTGCTGCGCCGCATCGGCGCCGACCTGCGTTACCAGTACCTCCTCGGATACCAGCCACTGCGGCCGAGTCAGCCGGGCGAGTACCGACGCATCGAGGTCCGGGTTACGCGCCCCCGGCACGTCGTCCGGGCACGCGCCGGCTATCTCGCGCGGTGACTCGGCCGGATGTCGTGCCCTCGGCGTCTAACCCTCAGGAAGCGTCAAGCGCCCCGGCATACGTGCGACATGGCGGGGCAGAGGTCGAACTGGACCATGCTCGAGTTGCGGGTATCACAAGAGTGCTGACAGAATGAACGCGTTCTCACGCCACCCCCCGGACATGCCTGACACCGCCGCCACGCCCCAGGAGCCGAACGCGCACGGGTCCGTCATCCTGCCGCTCGGCGACCATCCGCGCATCAACCTGGAGTTCGGCCAGAGTGGGCAGCGGTCCAGCGGCGCCGCGATCGTCTCGCTGCTGTCGCATCTGGCGTTCCTGCTCATCCTCTACGTCGGCATCCGGGTCGTGCCGGCTGGTCAGGCCCCGGAGGCGGTCAAGCCGCCCGAGCCGAACTACCAGCTCGTCTTTCGCGCGGAGCCCGGGCCTGGCGGCGGCGGCGGCGGTGGCGGCAACAAGAGTCCCGAGCCGCCGCGTCGTGTCGAGCTGCCCGGCAAGGACCGGATGACCGTGCCGGTCGCTCCCAAGGCGCCGGTCACGCCGCCCAAGCAGGAGCCACCCAAGGACGTCGAACCGCCACCGGTTCCCCAGATGACCATCCCGGTGCAGAGCCTTTCGTCCGGAGCAGTCCCGGTGGCCGGTGTCATCGATCGCACGGCGGTCCCGAGCGGGACGTCGCAGGGGGCCGGCACAGGCGGCGGGGCCGGTACGGGTGCAGGGACCGGGGTGGGTTCCGGGCAGGGGAGCGGGCTTGGTGCCGGGTACGGCGGCGGTACCGGCGGCGGCGCCTACCGGCCGGGGTCGGGTGTGTCGCAGCCGACGCTGGTGTCGCAGGTGAAGCCGCAGTACACCACCGAGGCGATGCGCGCCAAGATTCAGGGCAAGGTCTGGCTCGAAGTCGTGGTCATGCCCGACGGGCGTCCCGGCGACATCAAGATCGCGCGGTCGCTGGACCGGACGTTCGGCCTCGATGAGGAAGCGATGAAGGCGATGCGCATGTGGCGCTTCCGGCCCGGCATGCGCCAGGGCGCCGCCGTGCCGACGATCATCGTCGTCGAGATGGAGTTCTCGCTGAGGTAGGGCAGGTGATGGCAGGCATCGAGAAGGTAGGGGCAGCTCCCCGAGCAGGATGGCAGGGCATCGAGAAGGTAGGGGCAGCTCCCCGAGCTGCCCTGACAGGGGCGCCTCGGGGAGGCGCCCCTACCAATCTGCCAGACAAGAAAAAGGGCCCGCTGGATTGCTCCAGCGGGCCCTTCTCACTTCCCGATCCCCGATTCCCGATTCCCGGGACGCGGTTCTCCGGTCTTTAGTACATCCCGCCGCCGCCGCCCTGCGGCATCGGGTCAGCCTTCTTCTCTTCCGGAATGTCGCACACCATCGCTTCGGTGGTGAGCATCAGGCCGGCGATCGAGGCCGCGTTCTGCAGCGCCGTGCGGACGACCTTGACCGGGTCGATGACGCCGGCGGCAATCAGGTCTTCGAACTTCTCGGCGCCGGCGTTGTAGCCGAACTCCACCGTGTCGTTCTCCTTGACGCGCTGCACGACGATCGTGCCTTCCTGGCCCGCGTTGGTCGCGATCCAGCGCATCGGCTCCTCGATGGCGCGCTTGATGATGGCGACACCGACCTGCTGGTCATGGGTGTCGAGCTTCAGCGTGTCGAGGGCCTTGCCCGCGCGCACGAGAGCCACGCCGCCGCCGGGCACGATGCCCTCTTCGACGGCCGCCTTGGTGGCGTGCATCGCGTCTTCGACGCGTGCCTTCTTCTCCTTCATCTCGGTCTCGGTAGCTGCACCGACCTTGATGACGGCCACACCGCCGACCAGCTTGGCCAGGCGCTCCTGCAGCTTCTCGCGGTCGTAGTCCGAGGTGGTGTCCTCGACCTGCGTGCGGATCTGCTTGACGCGGCCCTCGATGGCTCCGGGGACGCCGGCGCCTTCGACGATCGTGGTGTTGTCCTTGTCGATCGTGACCTTCTTGGCCTTGCCGAGGTCCTCGAGCTTGACGTTCTCGAGCTTGATGCCGAGGTCCTCGGTCAGCGCGCGGCCGCCCGTCAGGATCGCGATGTCCTCGAGCATGGCCTTGCGGCGATCACCGAAGCCCGGGGCCTTGACGGCCGCCGCCTGCAGCGTGCCGCGCAGCTTGTTGACCACCAGGGTCGCGAGCGCTTCGCCCTCGATGTCCTCGGCGATGATCAGCAGCGGACGGCCGCCACGGGCCACCTGCTCGAGCACCGGGAGGAGGTCCTTCATCGACGAGATCTTCTTCTCGTGAATCAGGATGACCGGGTTCTCGAGGACCACTTCCATGCGGTCCGGATCGGTCACGAAGTAGGGCGAGAGGTAGCCGCGGTCGAACTGCATGCCCTCGACGACCTCGAGCGAGGTCTCCATGGACTTGGCTTCTTCGACCGTGATCACGCCGTCCTTGCCGACCTTCTCCATCGCTTCGGCGATGATCGTGCCGATCGTCGGGTCGCTGTTGGCCGAGATCGTGCCGACCTGGGCGATGGCGTTGCCGCTCACCGGCTTGGCGAAGGTCTTGAGCTGCTCGATCACGACCTCGACGGCCTTGTCGATGCCACGCTTGACTTCCATCGGGTTGGCGCCGGCCACGACGTTCTTGGCGCCCTCGCGATAGATGGCCTGCGCGAGCACGGTCGCGGTGGTGGTGCCGTCGCCGGCGATGTCGCTGGTCTTGCTCGCGACTTCGCGCACCATCTGCGCGCCCATGTTCTCGAGCGGATCCTTGAGCTCGATCTCCTTGGCGACGGTGACGCCGTCCTTGGTGATCGTTGGCGATCCGAACTTCTTGTCGAGGACGACGTTGCGGCCCTTGGGGCCGAGGGTCACCTTCACTGCGTCGGCGAGTTGGTTGACACCGCGCAGGATCGCTTGCCGCGATTCCGCACCGTAGACGATCTGCTTTGCCATGTTTTTCAGTCCCCCTTACGCCATCACCGCGAGGACTTCGTCCTCACGCATGATCAGGTACTCGCGGCCGTCGACCTTGATCTCCTGGCCGGAATACTTGCCAAACAGAATCGTGTCGCCCTGCTTCACGTCCAGGGGCGTGACCTTGCCGTCGTCCTTCACCTTGCCGTTGCCCACAGCGATGACCTTGCCCTGCTGCGGCTTTTCCTTGGCAGAGTCCGGGATGATGATCCCGTTGACTTGCTGCTCCCCTTCTTCGATACGTTCGACGATGAGCCGATCGTGTAGAGGTCGGAGGTTCATGGTTCGTACTCACTTCCTGATGAGAGGTAACGACGGAACGCAGTGCGGTCCGTCAAAAAGGCTTCCACGTGCGCCCGGGGCATTAGCAGTCCCCGTGCACGACTGCCAAGTATAGCCGGTCGGTGTTGGCAGTCAAGAGGGGGGACTGCTAAACCAGCTCGGCCCCCGGGATTCGGCCGAACGCTGGTCAACCCTTGAGCTGGTGTTCGGCGATCTTGCGGGTCAGGGTGTTGCGGTGCAGCCCCGTGAGCGCGGCGCACCGGGTGATGCTGCCGGCGCTGGCCTGCAGCGCGTGCGCCAGGAAACGGCGCTCGAACTCGCGGGCGGCATCGGCGTAGTGGATGCCCTTGTTCACCATCTCGGCCACCAGGCGGTCGATCTCGCGATGCATGTGCAGCTCGGGGTCAGGCGAGATGGTTGCCGGTGAGGCGGCCATAGACGTCGAGGTACTTGTCGCGGGTCCGGTCCACCACGTCGTCGGGCAGGGCCGGCACGGGCGGCTGCTTGTTCCAGGCAATCTGCTCGAGGTATTCGCGGACGAACTGCTTGTCGAAACTGGGCTGCGGCCCCCCCGGGGCGTACTGGTCGGCGGGCCAGAAGCGCGACGAGTCGGGCGTCAGCACTTCGTCGATGAGCAGCACGCGGGTCGATCCGTGCTCTTCGACCAGTCCGAACTCGAACTTGGTATCGGCCACCAGGATGCCGCGCGCAGCGGCATGGGCAGCCCCCGCGGCGTAGAGCGCCAGCGTCAGCGCCTTGACCTGCGCGAAGACGTCATCACCGATGAGGGCCGCGGCCTCGGACTCCGAGATGTTCTCGTCGTGCCCGGCCTCGGCCTTGGTGGCCGGGGTGAACAGCGGCGTCGGCAGCCGATCACACTGCCGCAGGCCGGCGGGGAGGCGGTGTCCGCAGACCTGGCCAGTGGCCTGGTAGTCCTTCCACCCCGATCCCTCGAGGTAGCCCCGGGCGACGCATTCCACCGGCAGCGGCTGCGTGCGACGCACCAGCATCGATCGACCGGCCAGTACTGCCGAAGCATCGCGTGCCGCGGCGGGGAAGTCGGCCACGTCGGTGGACAGCAGGTGATGCGGGGTCAGCCCGGCAAGGTGCGAGAACCAGAATGCCGACAACTGCGTCAGGATCCGGCCCTTGTCGGGCACTCCGGACCCGAGCACGTGATCGAAGGCGGAGATGCGGTCGGTCGCAACGATCAGCAGCTGGTCGTCGCCAGCGACGAAGACGTCCCGGACCTTGCCGCGGCGGAGCAGCGGCAGGCCGAGGGCCGGCGTGGTGAGCAGGGGAGTGGTGGGCACGGTCGATGTCGGCCTCCGATCCGGAGGCGCGACAGGATAGCGCGATTTCCGCTCTACGTGCCGGGGTCGGGCGCCCGCGACCGGACGCGCAGCTGTCCGCCGTCGACGGCGATCTTCACGATCGGTCCGCCGCCCGCGATTGCCGCGCTGACCGACTCGCCTGTCGGCGTCCTGGTCGGCGTCAGCCCGGCCGGCAGCCGCAGCGCACCGTCGTCGATGCTGGCCTCGAGCTGCACGCCGCCCTCGCGCGGCAGCGTCACCTCCACGGCGTCGTCACGCACGGCAATCGTGGCGGCGACGGGCGTGGCAAACGCCAGCGAGACCGTCAGGCGATCGGCATCGATGTTCAGCGGGTGCGCGACGTCGCGCAGGTCGATGACGCCGCCTTCGCCGGTGATGGTCACCGGGCCGCCCGTCCCGCGGATGTCCATGCGGGCGTAATCGGTGGTGATCGACACCGGGCCGCGCGGATCCATGACGTCGATCGAGCCGCGCTCGGCACGCAGGGTCACCGAGGACGGCGACTCGGCGCGCAGGCGGCCGTTGCGCACGTCGAGGTCCATCGTCGTGCCGGGACCGAACTCGGCGCGCGCATCACGCAGGCCCCCGGTGATGGGCCCGGCCATCTCTTCCACGGTCAAATCGCCTCGGAACTCGGCCAGGTGCAGCGCCGCGATGCCCCCGACCTCGACCGAGCCGCGACCGGCCACCTGCAGTTTCAGGCCGCCTGGCATCGACACATGGATCTCGTAACGGGGACGACGATCGACCGCGCTTTCGAGCACCAGCGACGCCGTCGCGCCACTGGTCGTCAGGGCCACCCGCAAGGCCTTTTCCTGCTGGACGATGTCGGCCTCGTCCATGCCGCCAATCGAGGCGTCGACCCGCACCTCGACATCGTCGCGGTCGCTGCCGGCGACGACCACGGTGCCGCGGATGTCGCCGAGGTCGAGGGTGGTGACGGCCGGGTCGACCGCCAGCGTCACCGTGCTGGTGACGGTCTTGCGCACCTGCGCCCCGTGCAGGTGGGCCTTGGCCATCTGCATCAGACGCGACAGGGAAAACCCGGGCGCGTCGGCCTCGGCGGCCGGCGCCGACACCTGATAGACGCCCAGACCCAGGACGACAAAGACCACCAGCAGTAGCAGTTCGCGCTTTCCCATAGCCTCTGAAACCCAACCTATAGTACAGTCGCGCCCGAACAGCCCACCTGCGAATGCCGGGCTACCTCAAGCACCTCATCATCCTGCTCGTCACCGGGGCGCTCATCGCGCTCTTCCTGCGGCAGGCCGACCTGTCGGCCGTCGGGCGGGAGCTGGCGCACGCGCGACCTCTCGAAGTGGTCCTCGCCCTTCTCGCCTCCTTCGGCACCTATGTCTTCCGGACGTTTCGCTGGCAGTACCTGCTGCTGCCGATCGGCCAGGTGCCTTTCGCTCCGGCGCTGCGCGCCACGATCATCGGCTTCGGCGCCAACGCCATGCTGCCAGGGCGGGTGGGCGAAGTGATCCGGCCCTACCTGCTGGCCCGCCAGGCCAGTCTCGACCCGACGGCCACCTTTGCCACCATCGTGCTCGAGCGCGCCCTCGACATCATCACGCTGCTGGTGCTGTTTGCGCTCAGCGTCGCCCTGCTGAACCCGGGCTTTGCTGTCACTGACGGACAAATGCTGCGCGCAGTTCAGTTCGGGGGGCTCGTGGCCGCCGCCGCGGCGCTGGCCGGCCTGGCCGTGGCCTTCGTCTTTGCCGGACACGCCGAGCGGGTCGGGGCCGTCACCGAGCGCGTGACGCGCCGACTGCCGGTCCGCGTCGGACGTCTTGCGGTCAAGGTCGTGGCGGCCTTCGGGCAGGGCTTTGCCGTGCTGCGTTCGCCGGCCGCGCTGGGGCTCGCCTTTGCCTGGTCGCTGGCGGTGTGGGTGTCGATTGCGCTCACCACCTGGTTGATGGCCCGCGCCTTCGGCCTGCCCCTGTCGTTTTCCGGCACGTTCACGGTGCTGATGTTCATGGCGGTCGGCGTGTCGGTGCCGACCCCCGGCGCCGTCGGGGCGTTCCACGAATCGGTGCGCCTGGCGCTGACCTCGCTGTACGCGACCGACAACGACCTCGCCGTGGCCTACGCGGTGGCGCTGCACGCGCTGTCGTTCGTCCCGGTGTCGCTCGCGACGCTGGTGCTGGTGGCGCGCGAGGGGCTGACACTGCGGCGGATCGAAGACATCACGAGAACGGGCCTGCCGCCGGGCCCGACGCCAGTTGAGGGGAGCCACGCCGGATGAAGTGTCCGTATTGCGGCCACCTGCAGGACAAGGTGGTAGATTCCCGCGAGAGCCGCGAGGGCGAGGTGATCCGCCGGCGTCGCGAATGCCTGGAGTGCGGCCGGCGCTTCACGTCGTACGAACGGGTGGACGAGATCCCGTACATGGTCGTCAAGAAGGACGGCCGTCGGGAACGATTCGACCGGCACAAGCTGATTGCGGGGCTGCTCAAGGCCTGCGAGAAGCGGCCGGTGCGTGTGAATGCGCTCGAAGGGGTCGGCGACCGCGTGGAAGCGGCGTTGCAGGAGCGCCCGGACAAGGAGATCAGCACCACCGAGATCGGTCAGCACGTGATGGCGGAACTGCGGCAGCTGGACAAGGTCGCCTACGTGCGATTCGCGTCCGTCTACCGACACTTCCGCGACATCGGTGAGTTCATGACCGAGCTCGAGGATCTGATCAAATCCAAGGATTGACGATGCGGCTGCGAGCTTTGCTGCTGCTGGCCTGCTGGCTGGGCCTTGCCACCCCTGCGTGGGCCGATGCCTCGGTGCGAGTCGAGACGACCCTGCACGCCGGTGAGGTGCGCGTCAGCTTCCAGGTCACCGACGCCGTCTCGGACGCGGTCCGCGCCGCCATCCAGAGCGGCCTGCCGACGACCTTTGCCTACGACGTCTCGCTGCAGCAGTCGTCGCGCTGGTGGTTCGACCGCACCATCGCCTACATGCGCCTGTCGGCCATCGTGCGGTTCGACAACCTGACGCGGCGCTACCAGATCACCTTCATCGAGGACGGTCGGGTCGAAGAAGTGCGGACCACCGACGACGAGGCGCGCGCGCTGCAGTGGCTGACCGAATTCCACGGCCGGCGGCTGTCGGCCCACCGCCTCGTCGACGACGGGGAGTACCACGTCAACGTGAAGGCGCAAACCCGCCCCCGCATGCTCGGCTGGGCGTGGCCGTGGACACCAGGCTCCGTGCTTGGCAGCGTCAGCTTCCGGTTCCGGCCGTGACGTGGCCATCTTCACGCGACTGACCGATCCGCCGGTTCCCGCCAAGGCGCTGCCCGCGCCTGCCCCCGCGCCGGCCCCCGTGCCGGCCTCCGGCGGTCCGCCGCCACAACGGCCGCTTCGCGACAATCCGATCTTCGTGCTGCTGGCCATCGGCCTGCTGGTGGCCGCGCTGGTGGCGCTGGTCACCCTCGCCGATCGCTCCACCGGGCTGTCGCCGGCGCTGCTCAGCGAAGTCGTCCTCTACGCCCTGGTGGCGGTCGACCTCACCATGCTCGGCGCGCTCGGCTTCGTCCTGGCTCGCAACGTCATCAAGCTGCTGGTCGAGCGGCGCCGGGCGCTGCCGTTTGCCCGCTTCCGCGCCAAGCTGGTGGCGGCGATGCTCGGCCTGGCCCTGGTGCCGGCGGTGCTGGTGCTGATTGTCGGCAGCGAGTTGATCCGCAACAGCGCCACGCGCTGGTTCGCGCCGCCGATCGACGACGTCCTGGCAGCGGCGCGCGAGATCGCCAGCGACTACTACCAGGACACCCAGGTGCAGACCAGCCGCCAGGCAGTGCGGCTGGCCCGCCTGCTGTCCACCGCGGGAATCGAACGCGGTGATGTCGCCACCATTCGCGCCCGGGTGTCGCCCGAAGTGGCGTCGGGGCGCTCGACCCTCGTCGAGGTGTACCGGATTGGCTCGGAGCTCAATCCGCTCGAGGTGACGCCGTTGTTCGACGTCGCCGCGCCCACCGTTCCGCGCGACGTGCCGCGCGCCTCGGCCGATCGCCTGGCGGCGCGGGTGGCCGGCGGCAGCGGCGACACCCGCGTCATCGAGCCGCTCGGCAGCGGCGGCGAGATGGTGCGCACCGCCGCCCTCATCCGCCTGCCCGACGTGATGGATCCGGTCGGCGTGGTCATCGTCAGCGAACACCTGTCGGGCAGCCTGGCCCAGCACAGCCGCCGCATCGTCGAGGCCTACGAGGGCTACCAGCAGCTGCGCGTGCTGCGGCGTCCCATCGAGGGCGTGTACCTCTCGTTCTTCCTGATGATGACGCTGTTCATCCTGGTCAGCGCCACCTGGCTCGGCCTGTACACCGCCAAGCGCATCACCCGGCCGATCGGCCTGCTGGCCGTCGGTGCCCGCGAGATCGGCCAGGGCAACTTCGACTACCGCATCGAGCCCGAGACCGCCGACGAGTTCGGCCAGCTGGTGGAAGCCTTCAACACGATGGCCGGGGAACTGGACCGGTCACGCGCCGAGGTGCAGCGCAAGAGCCGCGAGGTCGAGGGTCGCGGCCGCTACATCGAGACCATCCTCAAGCGCATCGCCACCGGCGTCATCTCGCTCGACGCCCGCGGCCGCATCAACACCATGAACAGCGCCGCCGCACGGTTGCTGGGCCTCGACCAGACGTCGCTGGGGCAGTCGTTCGACGAGGTCTTCTCGCGCGCCGACCTGCGGCCGCTGCTGTCGATCCCGCAGGCCGCCTCGCGCACCCGCGGCGGCACCGCCGGCCACGAGATTGCGCTGCTGCGCGATGGCCGCGACCTCCACCTCGCCGTGGCGGCCACGCCGCTGCGCGACGAGGGCAGCTCCGAAGGCACCGTGCTGGTGTTCGACGACGTCACCCCGCTGATCCGCGCGCAGCGCGTCTCGGCCTGGCGTGACGTCGCGCGCCGGCTGGCGCACGAGATCAAGAACCCGCTGACGCCGATCCAGCTGAGCGCGGAGCGGCTGCGCCGGCACTTCACGACGGCCGCCCCGCCGACCCGCGAGCTGGTCGACGAGTGCTCGACCAACATCATCGGCGCCGTCGAATCGCTGAAAGGGCTGGTCGACGAATTCTCGCAGTTCGCCCGGATGCCGGCGCCCAAGGCGGTGCCCTGCGACCTGCACGCACTGCTGGACGAGGCGCTCGCGCTCTACACCGGCCTGCCGCGCCTGACGGTGGCGAAGGAGTACGATCCCGCCATGCCGGTCATCCGGGTGGACCCGGAGCAGTTCAAGCGCGTGGTCATCAATCTGGTCGACAACGCCGTCGAGGCCCTGGCCGCCGTGCACGGTGGCCTGCCGGCCAGCGCCACCGGCACGATCAGCGTGCAGACGCAGTGGGACGAGCCGCACCTGCTGGCCCGCCTCGTCGTTGCCGACGATGGCCCCGGGCTCGGGGAGGCCGACCGCAGCAAGCTGTTCCTGCCGTATTACTCCACCAAGGGACGTGACAGCGGCCTCGGACTGGCCATCGTCCGCCGCATCGTGGTCGAGCACGGTGGCACCATCGAGGCCTCCGACCGCGCTCCCCGCGGGGCCGCGTTCACGATGGAACTTCCGGCCTAGGCCATGCCTCCGAGCATCCTCATCGTCGACGACGAAGCCGGCGTGCGATCCGCTCTTTCGGGCGTGCTCCGCGACGAGGGCTTCGAGGTGGAAGCCGTGCCGACCGGCGAGGCGTGCCTCGAGATCGCGCCCGGACGGCATTTCGACGTCATCCTGCTCGACGTCTGGCTGCCCGGCATCGACGGCCTGGTGACGCTGTCGCGGCTGCGCGATCGCCATGTCGACGCCGCGGTGGTGGTCATCTCCGGGCACGGCAACATCGAGTCGGCAGTGCGGGCCGTCAAGATTGGCGCCTTCGACTTCGTCGAGAAGCCGCTCTCGATCGACAAGACGCTGCACGTGGTGCGCAACGCGCTGCGGCAGCGGCAGCTCGAAGCCGAGAACCGGGCGCTGCGTGAACACGTCGACCGGCGCTTCGTGATGGTCGGCGAGAGCTACGTCATGCGCTCGCTGCGCGAGCAGATTGCCATGGCGGCCCCGACCAACGGACGGGTGCTGATCTTTGGCGAGAACGGCACCGGCAAGGAACTGGTGGCGCGCAGCATCCATGCCCTGAGCCGACGCCGCAGCGGCCCTTTCGTGGAGGTCAACTGCGCGGCCATCCCGGAAGAGCTGATCGAGAGCGAACTGTTCGGCCACGTCCGCGGCGCCTTCACCGGTGCCGTTGCCGATCGGCGGGGGCGGTTCGAACTCGCGGACGAAGGCACCATCTTCCTCGACGAAGTGGCCGACATGAGCCTGAAGACGCAGGCCAAGGTGCTGCGCGTGCTGCAGGAACAGGTCGTCGACCCGGTCGGTGGTCACGACAGCGTGCGCGTCGACGTCCGGGTCCTGGCCGCCACCAACAAGGACCTGACCGCGGAGATTCGCGCCGGCCGGTTCCGCGAGGACCTGTTCTTCCGCCTCAACGTCATCCCCATCTTCGTGCCGCCCCTGCGCGAGCGCGAACAGGACATCCCGCGGCTGATCGCGCACTTCATGCAGGAGCTGTCGCGCGAGCACGGGCGCCGGCCGCGGCAGATCGACCCCGAGGCGATGGACGTCCTGCGCCAGTACGCCTGGCCGGGCAACGTGCGGGAGTTGCGCAACGTGGTCGAACGGCTGCTGATCATGGTCCCCGGCGAGGTGGTCGAACCGCCGCACCTGACGTTCCTGCAGGGTGGCCACGTGGCGGGCGTGCTGCCGGAGTTGACGAGCGGTCCATCGCTGCCGCTGCACGAGGCGCGCGAGCGGTTCGAACGCGCGTACATCGTGCGGACGCTGGCCACGCAGCAGGGCAACATCTCGCGCACGGCCGAAGTCCTCGGCGTCGAGCGCAGCAACCTGTACCGGAAGATGAAGGCGTTCGGCATCGTGCCGGCACGGCGCGAGCCACGCGAGGGTCCGGTGGCGGTCGACACACCCAACGTGCTATGACCACCCCACGGGCGGATTGATCGATGCGGTGTCCCAAGTGCAGTTATCTCAGCTACGACGACGTGGAGCGCTGCCGCAACTGCGGCTACGACTTCGCGCTCGCCACGCCTCCTCGCGAGACCGAGGCGCCGGTCCCCGTGGACCCGACCCACGAGCCGCGCGCGTGGGAGCCGACCCGGCGCCGCCGACCGATGTCGATGGAGACACCGGCACCTGCGGAGGGCGGTCCCCTCGACCTGCCGCTGTTCGGGGACGCGTCGGTCCCCGAGCCGCCCCCCGTCGTCATCCCGCCTGCCGGCCCGCCGCTCTCGGTGCGGCGCAAGGTGGAGACGACGCGGCCGGTGCCGATGCGACTGGACCCGATCCCCGACGCGGACGACCCGCCGGCGTCTTCGCCGGCCTTCGACTGGCCCGACGAGCCCGTCACCGAAGCATCGACGGGACCACCGGAGGGCACGGCGAGCCCTGTACATCCGCCGTCGGAAGGGCTGGCGAGACGGGTGCGTGCCGGGTTGATCGACGCTGCCGTGCTCGGCAGCGTCGACCTGCTGGTGCTCTGGCTCACGCTGCGGGTGGCCGGTGTCGCCGCCGATGAATGGCGATTGCTGCCACTGGTGCCGCTGTTCGGCTTCCTGTTCCTGCTGGACACCGCCTACCTGGTGACGTTCACGGCTGCCTCGGGCCAGACGATCGGCAAGATGGCGTCCGGGCTGCGCGTGGTCTACGGTGATCACGCACGCGTGCCCTTCGGGCATGCCGTGCTGCGCGCCGTGGCGCTGCTGTTGTGCGTCATCCCGGCGGGCCTCGGCCTGCTGCCGTTGTTCATGGACACGGAGCGCCGCGGCGCCCATGACCGCCTGGCGGGTACTCGCGTCGTGCCCGCCAACTGAGGAGCCTGATTGACTGCTCGCCTGTCCCTGGCCGTGGCAACGGCCTTCGGCGTCGGCTACGTGCCTTTCGCCCCCGGAACGTTCGGATCGCTGGCCGGGCTCGTCGTCTTCGCGGCGGTGCGCGCGACCGGCGGGCCCGTCGTCGAACTCGCGGCCATCGTTGCCGTGTTCCTCGCCGGCGTGTGGGCGGCCACCGCTGCCGAACGACACTTCGGCCTGATTGATCCCGGACCCGTCGTGATCGACGAGGTGCTGGGCATGCTCGTGACGCTGGCGCTGCTGCCGGTCTCGGCGTTCGGCGTGCTGGTCGGCTTCGTCCTGTTCCGCGTCTTCGACGTCCTCAAGCCGCCGCCGTGCAACCACCTCGAGGCCCTGCGCGGTGGCTGGGGGGTGATGAGTGACGACTTCATGGCCGCGGCGTACGCCCACGTGTGCATGCGCCTGCTGATCTGGGTGGCTCCGGGGTGGATGCTCGCGTGAGTGCCGCTCCGTTCTCACGCGCCGAGACGATTGCCGTCGGCAGCGAGTTGCTGGCGCTCGGCCGCAGCGACACCAACTCCGGCGTCATCGCCGGCCGGCTGGCCAGCCTTGGCATCGATGTGGTCGCCCGCAGCATCGTCGGCGATCACCTGGGCCACCTCGAGATTGCCGTCCGGACGGCGCTGCAGCGGGCCGACGTGGTGGTACTCACCGGTGGGCTCGGGCCGACCGACGACGACCTGACGCGGCAGGCGGTGGCAGCCGCGCTCGGCCGCGGGATGCACGAGGATGACGTGCAGGCCGAGCGCATTGCCGATCGCTTCCGACGGCGTGGTCTGGCGATGCCGGACATCAACCGGCGCCAGGCCATGCTGATCGACGGCGCGGTGCGCCTGGACAACCCCAACGGCACGGCGCCCGGACAGTGGATCGACGTGGGTGGGCAGGCGTTGGCGTTGCTGCCGGGGCCGCCGCGCGAGATGGGGCCGATGCTCGACGCACTGGTGGCCGGGCAACTCGGCGCGCGCGGTGGCGAGGAACGGACCTACAGCCGCGGCCTGAAGATTGCCGGTCGCAGTGAGTCCGCCGTGGAAGCCACCCTGCAGCCGCTGTATGCCCAGTGGCGCGCCACCGCGCCGGCACTGGACGCGACCATCCTGGCCGCGCTCGGCCGCATCGAGCTGCACGTGTTCCTGCGATCCCGCGACCGCGCCCGGGCCGAAGCCCGCCTGGACAGTGCGGTGGCCGACGCGGCCGCGGCACTCGGGCCCGCGGTGTACACGACCGACGACGAGTCGCTGGAGGATGTCGCGGGCCGCCTGCTGCGAGAGGCCGGCTGGCGGGTGGCCGTCGCCGAGTCGTGCACCGGCGGCATGCTTGCGGCACGCCTGACCGACGTCGCCGGCAGCTCGGCGTGGGTCGATGGCGGCGTGGTCGTCTACAGCAACGCGTTGAAGACGCAGTTGGCCGACGTGCCGGCGGGGCTGATTGTCGAGCACGGTGCCGTCAGCGAGCCGGTGGCCCTCGCGCTTGCTGCCGGCGTGCGGGTCCGGTGCGGCACCGAAGTCGGCATCGGCATCACCGGCATCGCCGGTCCCGGCGGCGGCACGGAGGCCAAGCCAGTCGGCACGGTCTTCATCGCTCTGCACACGCCCGCGCTCGTGGCCTGCCGGCAGGCGCACTTCCTCGGTGATCGGGCGGTCGTCCGCCAGCAATCGGTGTCGGCGGCGCTGGACATGCTGCGCCTCGCGCTGACCGGTCACGATCCGGTTGCCCTGGCCCGATGAACGCCGCAGCACCGGTCGTGCTCGTCCTCGCCGGCTTTCTGCTCGGATCCATCCCCTTCGCGTATCTGTTGACGAGACGACGAGGCGTCGATCTCCGCAAGGTCGGCTCTGGCAATGTCGGCGCGGCCAACGTGCTGCGGGTGTCCTCGCCAGCCACCGCGGTCGCGGTCCTGGCGCTCGATGCCAGCAAGGGCGGCCTCGCCGTGCTGATCGCCGAGGCGCTGACCCGGCAGTCCGCGGTGGCGGTGTGCGCGGGCCTCGCCGCTGTTGCCGGGCACGTCTATCCGCCGTGGCTCGGCTTTCGCGGCGGCAAGGGCATTGCCACCACGGCCGGCGTCTTCGCGCTGCTTGCGCCGGCGGCCACCGCGGTGTCGGCTGCGATCTTTCTCGCGCTGGTCGCCGCCTCGCGCGTCGTGTCGCTCGGCTCGCTTGGCGCGCTGGTCGCGCTGCCGCCGCTGACGGCATGGTTCGGAGGGTCGCCGCTCGTCGTCGCGTCGTCGTGCGTGGCGGCGCTGCTGGCGGGCGTGCGTCATCGGACCAACCTGCGCCGTCTCTGGCTCGGCACCGAGCGGCGGCTGGGGCAGCCGCTGTGACGACGGTGGCGGTGGTCGGTGCCGGCTCGTGGGGGACGGCGCTCGCGATGCACCTGGCGCGGGTCGGGCATCAGGTCCACCTGTGTGCCCGGGACGCGGCGCTGGCGGCGCGCATCCAGGACACGAGGGAGAACGCCGAGTACCTGCCCGGACTGCTGCTGCCCGACGGCGTGCGGGCCACCCACGAGACGGCTCGAGCGGTGGCCGACGCGTCGATGATCGTCTGGGCCGTGCCGTCACACGGCACGCGGGCGCTGCTGCAGCAGGTGGTCCACGCGGTCCGGCCAGGCACCGTGGTGGTCAGCGCCACCAAGGGCCTCGAGCGCGTGACCTGGACGCGCATGTCGGGGGTGCTCTCGGAGGAACTGCCCGCGGGCTGTCCGGTGGTGGTGTTGTCGGGGCCGAGCTTCGCGCACGAAGTCGCGCGCGACCTGCCGACGGCCATCGTGGCGGCGGCCACCGATGCCACTGCCAGCGCCCGCGTCCAGGATGAGCTGCGCGGCAGGCGATTCCGCGTCTATGCCACCGACGACGTGGCCGGTGTCGAGATCGGCGGCGCCTACAAGAACGTCATTGCCATTGCAGCAGGCGTGGTCGAAGGACTTGGCCTCGGTCACAACGCCCTGGCCGGCCTGGTGACCCGCGGTCTTGCCGAGATGACCCGCCTGGCGGTGGCCATGGGCGGCCGCGGCGAGACGCTGGCCGGACTGAGCGGCCTCGGCGACCTGGTCCTGACCTGCACGGGCGCCGCCAGTCGCAATCATCACCTCGGCGTGCAGCTGGGCGCGGGACGCGCGCTCGACGACATCCTCGCCGGCACGCGCATGGTGGCCGAGGGCGTCAACACCGCCGAGGGCATGCTGGCGCTCGGGGCAGCTGCAGGGGTCGAACTGCCGATTGCCGTACAGATGGCCGACGTGCTGGCAGGTCGCACCCACCCGATGGCAGCCACCGAGGCGCTGATGCTGCGGCCCCAGAAGCAGGAGCGGCACTGACGTCCCAACGCAGAACGCACTCCCGCCTCCCCATCCCGGTACCCGGTACCCGGCACCCGGCACCCGGCCTGACCCGGTACCCGGTACCCGGCACCCGTGACCCGGCACCCGTCACCCGGTACCCGGCACCCGGGACCCGTGACCCGGTACCCGGTACCCGGGTTGCTACACTGACGCGGTGAGCTTTTTCGACCGCCTCAAGTCGAGTCTGCAGAAGACGAAGGACCAGCTGTTCGGCGCGTTCGACGGCGGCACCGGCGATGCCCCTGGAAGTGCGACCGCCACCGCAGAGACCCGGACGCGGCGGATCGAGTCGATGGACGCCCTCGAAGAGGCGCTCATCACCTGTGACGTGGGCGTTGCCGCCACCGATCGCATCGTCGCGGCGGTGCGGCGCAAGGCCCGTCGCGGCGACGACCTGCTGCCGCTGGTGCGCGACGAGATCCTGTCGATCCTCGAGGGGGCGGCGCCGGCGCCAGCGACCGGCGCACATCCGCGCGTGGTGCTGATCGTCGGCGTCAACGGCACCGGCAAGACCACCTCGATCGGCAAGCTCGCGCACCTGCTCAAGCAGCAGGGCCAGAAGCCGCTGGTCTGCGCCGCCGACACGTTCCGGGCCGCCGCCGTCGAGCAGCTCGAGATCTGGACCAGGCGGGCCGAGGTCGGCTTCGTCCGGGCCCAGCCCAACTCGGACCCGGCCGCCGTCGTGTTCGATGCGATTCAGGCCGCCCGGGCCCGTCAGCTCGATCCGGTGCTGGTGGACACGGCCGGACGTCTGCACACGCGCGTCAACCTGATGAACGAGCTCGACAAGATCAAGCGGATCGCGGCACGTGAGGTCGAGGGGGCGCCGCACGAGGTGCTGCTGGTGCTCGATGCGACGGTGGGGCAGAACGGCGTCGCCCAGGCGCGGGAGTTCATGAAGGTCTCCGGCGTCAACGGCATCATCCTCACCAAGCTGGACGGCACGGCCAAGGGCGGCGTCGCGGTGGCAATTGCGCAGGATCTGCGCCTGCCCATCCTGTACGTCGGCACGGGCGAACAGATCGACGACCTGGTGCCGTTCAACCCGCGCGAGTACGTCGACGCCCTCTTCGACGAGGCGTGGTAGACCTGCGCCACGTGGACGGCGCCCTCCGCCCGGAGGACGCCCGTTTCATGGCGCGGGCGCTGTGGCACGCCGAGCGCGGCCTCGCCAGCACGACACCCAACCCCATCGTCGGTGCCGTCATCGTCGATGACGACGGCGTGGTGGTGGGGACGGGACATCATCAGGTGGCCGGCGGCCCGCACGCGGAGATCGTGGCGCTCCAGGCAGCGGGAGCTCGCGCCGAGGGGGCCACGCTGTACTGCACCCTCGAACCGTGCAGCCACACCGGCCGGACAGGACCGTGCTGCGAAGCGGTGGCCGTGGCGCGCGTCCGGCGGGTGGTGGTGGCGACCGGCGACCCGTTTCCGCAGGTGGCCGGGCGCGGACTCGCCTACCTGCGGGACCACGGCATCGAGGTCACCACCGGTGTCGGTCGTGCAGAGGCGCGGCGGCAGAATGCGCCCTTCTTCCGCAGCGTCGAACGGGGCCGGCCGTGGGTGCACCTCAAGGTCGCCATGAGTCTGGACGGCGCGGTGGCTGCCGCCGCCGGCCAACGCACCCCGATCAGCGGCGACGAGGCGGCGCGGTGGACGCAGCGGCTGCGCGGGCGGGTCGATGCCATTGCGGTCGGTGCCGGCACCGCGCGTGTGGACGACCCACTGCTGACGTCACGGGAGGTCTTCCGCCATCGTCCGCTGCTGCGCGTGGTGTTCGATCGACGCGCCAGTCTGTCCCCGACGTCGCGCCTCGTGCAGAGCCTGCAGGACGGACCGGTCATCGTCATCGCCGGCGAGGCAGGCGGGCGCAGTGCAGCCGCCACCACGTTGCGGATGAGGGGCGTCGAGGTGCTGGTCACCGATGGGACGATTGCCGGCGCGCTGACCGCGCTGGTCCGGCGCGGCGTCCACTCCCTGCTGGTGGAGGGCGGGCCGACGCTGCAGGCCGCGTGCTGGCAGGCCGGTGTCGTGGACCGCGTCAGCGAGATCATCGCGGAGCGCGCGCTCGGACCGGATGCCGTACGCTGGGCCGTGCCCGCCAGGCTGAATGGCTGGGACCCTCGAACCGTCGCCCTCGGGCCCGACGTCCTCATGGAAGCCGATGTTCACGGGACTGATTGAAGAGACCGGCATTGTCCGCGCCATCGTTCCGGTGGCGGGCGGGCAGCGGATCACCATCGAGACGCCACTGGCGGCGGGACTGGAACTCGGCGACAGCGTCGCCACCAGCGGCGTCTGCCTCACGGTGGTGGCGCGCGACCAGGCGACGTGGAGTGCGGACGTCTCACCGGAAACCCTGCGCGTGACCGCCCTCGGGCGAGCTGGCGGCAGGATCGCCGGTCAACCTCGAGCGTCCACTGGCGGTGGGCAGCCGGCTGGGCGGCCATTTCGTCCAGGGCCACGTCGATGGCACCGGCCGGGTCGAGGCCGTCACGCCGGAAGGCGAGTTCCATCGCGTCCGCATTTCCTTCCCGCCGGCGCTGGCCGCATACTTCATCGAGAAGGGCTCGGTGGCAGTGGACGGCATCAGCTTGACCGTCGCGTCGCTGTCGGAGAGCACCTTCGACGTCCAGATCATTCCGCATACCTGGACCGCCACCACGCTGCGGCACGCCGCACCAGGAGCCATCGTGAACCTCGAATGCGACATGGTCGGCAAGTACGTCTTGCGCGGCGTGTCCCTCGGAGTTGCCCGCTCATGACCACCGGCATGCGCATCGCCACCGGTTCGTCGCGGCGCCGGGGGCCGTTTGCGTCGGTCGAAGAGGCCATCGAGGCGTTCAAGCTCGGCAAGATGCTGATCGTCGTGGACGACGAGGACCGCGAGAACGAGGGCGACCTGACGATGGCCGCCGAGCTGGTGACGCCCGAGGCCATCAACTTCATGGCCACGCATGGGCGCGGCCTGATCTGCCTGGCGATGACGCCCGAGCGACTCGACAAGCTCGAGGTGCCACTGCAGGTGCAGCAGAACTCGTCGCGGACCGGTACGGCCATGTGCGTCGGGATCGAGGCCAAGGCTTCCACCTCGACGGGCATTTCGGCCCCCGACCGGGCGGCGACGATCCGGGCGGCCGTCCACCCGGCGACGCGGCCCGACGACCTGGCGCGCCCGGGGCACGTCTTTCCGCTGCGGGCGCGGTCGGGTGGCGTGCTGGTGCGGACCGGCCACACGGAAGCGGCCGTGGACCTGGCGCGGGCCGCCGGCCTGGCCCCTGCCGGCGCGATCTGCGAGATCATGCGCGCGGACGGCACCATGGCGCGCGTGCCCGACCTCGGCCGGTTCGCGCGCAAGCACGGGCTGCTGATGATCACCATCGCCGACCTGGTGCGCTACCGGATGCGGCACGAGCGCCTCATCCAGGCCGTCGCCACCGCCCGGCTGCCCACCGAGTACGGTGACTTCACGGTGCACGCCTTCGACAGCCCGGTGGACGCCGAGACGCATGTGGCGCTGGTCCGGGGCGACCTCGGGGATGGCACCGACGTGATGGTCCGCGTGCACTCCAAGTGCCTGACCGGCGACGTCTTCCACTCGGCCCGCTGCGATTGCGGACCCCAGCTCGAGACCGCCATGCAGCGCATTGCCGCCGAGGGCCGCGGCGTGCTCCTGTACCTCAACCAGGAGGGGCGGGGCATCGGGCTGGCCAACAAGATCCGCGCCTACGCGCTGCAGGACCAGGGCCTGGACACGGTCGAGGCCAACGAGCAGCTCGGCTTCAAGGCCGACCAGCGCGACTACGGCATCGGCGCCCAGATCCTGCGCCAGATTGGCGTGCGGTCGATGCGGCTGCTGACCAACAACCCGCGCAAGTTCGTCGGCCTCGAGGGCTATGGCCTGTCGGTGACCTCGACCGTGCCGCTCGAGATTCCAGCGGGCGAGCACACGCTCAAGTACCTGACCACCAAGAAGCACAAGCTGGGCCACACCCTCAAGGGCGTGTAGCGCTGGCTCCCGCCTCCAGCCTCCCGTAACCCATGCTAGACTCGTGGTTTGCCACAGGGCCGCCGGGCGGTCCGGGTGGACGTGTGTGATGTTCGATTCGCTCAGCAACCGCCTCCAGGACGTCTTTGCCAACCTCGGGAGAGAGGTGCGCCTGACGCCGGAGACCGTGGAGATTGCCCTGCGGGAAATCCGCATGGCGCTGCTCGAGGCCGACGTCAACTTCAAGGTCGTCAAGGCGTTTGTCGACAAGGTGCGCGACCGCGCCGTGGATGCCGAGGTGCTCAAGAGCCTCAGCCCCGGTCAGCAGGTGGTGCGCATCGTCCGCGACGAGATGCTGGCGCTGTTCGGCGACTCACAGGGCGGCTTGACGCCGGTGTCGACGACACCGCGCGTGATCCTGATGCTCGGCCTGCAGGGGTCGGGCAAGACGACCACGACCGGCAAGCTGGGCAAGTGGCTGGTCAAACAGGGCAAGCACCCGATCGTGGTGTCCACGGACGTTCGTCGTCCGGCCGCGATCGAGCAGTTGAACCTGGTCGCCAAGCAGGCCGGTGTGCGGGTGCACGACCCGGCGGGCAACCTCGATCCGGTGTCGCGCGCGTCGGGCGCGATGCAGGAAGCGCGGACGCTCGGCTACGACACGGTGATTGTCGACACCGCCGGCCGGCTGCACATCGACGACGAGCTGATGGTGGAGCTCGAGGCGATCAAGGCCGCGGTCGGGCCGACCGACCAGCTGTACGTCGCCGACGCGATGACCGGGCAGGACGCGATCAAGAGCGCCGGCGAGTTCAACCGGCGGGTCGGCGTGACCGGGGTCGTGCTGTCGAAGATGGACGGCGACGCGCGCGGCGGCGCGGCGTTGTCGGTGGTCTCGGTGGTCGGCGTGCCGATCGCCTTCACCGGCAGCGGCGAGCGCATCGAGGACCTCGAGGTCTTCCACCCCGATCGGGTGGTGTCACGGGTGCTGGGCATGGGCGACGTGCTGTCGCTCATCGAGAAGACCGAGTCGGTGGTCACGCAGCAGGAGGCGGCCCGGCTCGAACAGAAGATTCTCGACAACGACTTCACGCTCGAGGATTTCCGCGAGCAGCTGCAGACCATCAAGAAGATGGGGCCGCTCGAGAACCTGCTCGGCATGTTGCCGGGCATGGGGCAGGTGAAGCAGCAGATGCAGGGCAAGATCGATGGCAAGCAGATGGCGCACGTCGAGGCCATCATCACCTCGATGACGCCCCGCGAACGCCAGAACCATCAGCTCCTCAACGGCAGCCGTCGTCGCCGCATCGCACGCGGCAGCGGCCGGTCGGTCGAGGAAGTCAATCGTCTCATCAAGCAGTTTCTCGAGATGAAGAAGATGATGAAGATGATGGGTGGGCTGGCGGGTGGCAAGGGAGGCGGCAAGCTGCGCAAGCAGATGGGCATGATGAAAGCCGCCATGCAGGCGCAGCGGTCGCTGCGCTAGGTAGGGGCAGCTCGCCGGGCTGCCCTGACGATGAATGAGGCCGGGTCGCGTTCCCGGCCATGAAGAGAGAGCAGATGGTCACGATTCGGCTGCGCCGCCAGGGCGCCAAGAAGTCCCCGTTCTATCGCATCGTGGTGATTGATTCCTGCAACGCCCGTGAAGGCGCGTTCGTGGAGATCCTCGGTCACTACAACCCGCGCAAGTCGCCCGAGATCCTCGTGGTCGACCGCGAGCGCCTGCAGCACTGGGTGAGCGTCGGCGCCACCGTGTCCGACACCGTCCGAACGCTGGTCAAGCGCGCGCCGCTGCCGGTCGTCGAGGCCGCCGCGTCGCCAGCGGCGACGGCGTAGATGGGTGACGTGCGCGCCCTCGTGGAGGTGGTCGCCCGTGCATTGGCCGACGACCCCGCGGGAGTGACCGTCACGGAGGCCGAACATCGCGGCGTGTCGGTGGTCGAGGTGTTCATGGCGCCGGGCGAACTCGGTCGCTTGATCGGACGCCAGGGCCGCACCGCGCAGGCGCTGCGGACGCTGGCGCAGACCACGGCCGACCGCGACGGGCGCAAGGTGCAGGTCGAGTTCCGCGACGGCACGCCGCGACGCTGACGGCCGTGGATCGCTGGGAAGACATGGTGGTGGTGGGGCGCATCGCGCGCCCGCACGGCCTGCGCGGCGACGTGCTGATCGCGTCGGAGACCGATTTTCCCGAGGTCCGGTTCGCCGAGGGGGCTCAGCTGCACGCCCGACAGGGCGAGGCCGTGGTGGTCCTGGAAATCGAACGGTCCCGCGTCCATGCCGGCAAGCCGCTGGTGTGCTTCCGCGGACTGGAGCGGATCGAGGACATCGAGGCGCTGGGCCGGGAACTGCGGGTGCCCGAGTCGGCCCTGGTGCCATTGCCCGACGGCGAGTACTACTGGTACCAGTACGTCGGCGCACCGGTGCAGACCGAGTCGGGCGAGGCGGTGGGGACGGTGCTGCGGGTCGAGCCGACCGGATCGTCGGGCATGCTGGTGGTACAGCGCGGGCAGCAAGAAGTCCAGATTCCGCTGACGCCGGCGACTGTGCCCGGTGCTGCGACCGGATCTGATCGTGGTGCGGCCGCCCGACGGGTTGCTGGACCTGAACACCCCGGGGCCGAAGCGGCGTGCGCATCGACATCGTGACCATCTTTCCCGCCATGGTGCGGGCCGGCCTCCAGGAGGGGATTCTGGGGCGGGCGGTGGGCAGCGGTCTGATTGACCTGCAGGTCCACGACCTGCGTGACTTCACGACCGATCGCCACAAGGTCGTCGACGACACGCCGTTCGGGGGCGGGCCGGGCATGGTGCTCAAGCCGGAGCCGATCTTCCGGGCGGTGGCGCACCTGCGCGAGACCCGTGGCGAACCGTCCGCGATCCTGCTGCCCTCGCCGCAGGGGCGACGGTTCTCGCAGGCGGTGGCCGAGCAGTACAGCCGCCACACGCACCTGGTGCTGGTGTGCGGACGGTACGAGGGCGTGGACGAGCGGGTGAGCGCGGCGCTGGTCACCGAGGAAGTGTCGATTGGCGATTTCGTGGTGTCGGGCGGAGAACTGCCGGCGCTGGTGATTGTCGATGCCGTGGCCCGGTTGGTGCCCGGAGTGGTGGGCGATGCGGAGTCGGTGGTGCGCGACTCCTTTACCCGCGGGTTGCTGGATCACCCGCACTACACGCGGCCGGCGAGTTTCAGCGGCCTGGACGTGCCCGAGGTGCTGCTGTCGGGGCACCACGGCGAGATCGAGCGCTGGCGACGCCAGCAGGCACTGCGACGCACGTACGAACGGCGACCGGACCTGCTGGTTGACGAGGCGCTGACCGAGCAAGAGCGACAATGGCTGGCCGCGTGGACGGCCGGCGAGAGGCAAGGACCACAGTCATGACCCAGATCGAGACCATCGAAGCCGAGCAACTCACCCAGCGCCCCGCCGTCAAGTCCGGCGACACCGTTCGCGTGCACGTCAAGGTGCGCGAGGGCGACAAGGAGCGCATCCAGGTGTACGAGGGCCTCATCATCGGCATGCACCGTGGCAGCACACGGGCCTCGATCACCGTGCGCAAGGTGTCGTTCGGCCAGGGCGTCGAGCGGATCTTCCCGCTCCACTCGCCGGTGATCGACAAGATCGAGGTCATCCGCACCGCCAAGGTCCGACGCGCCAAGCTGTACTTCCTGCGCGCCCTCCGCGGCAAGGCCGCCCGCATGAAGGACGCGCCGCGCAAGGTCACGCCGCGGGCCTAGGCCGCCCCGTCATTAGCGAGGCAGGGCCGGCGATCGCGAGTCGGCCGCCCCCGATGGCACCCGCACCCGCCCGGACGCGGCCCTCGGCCCGTCGCAATATCGAGAACGCCCTGCGTCGTGCCGGTCACCAGTGGGTGGCCGGTGTCGATGAGGTGGGTCGCGGCTGCCTCGCCGGCCCCGTGACGGCGGCTGCCGTCGTTCTCGATCCCGCCAGGCCGATCACCGGCTTGCGCGATTCCAAGCTGCTCACCGCGGACGCCCGGGCTCGCCTGCACGACCGGATCCTGCGCCACGCCGTCGCCTGGCGGGTGGTCTCCCGCTCGGTCCTGGACATCGACACCCTGAACATCCACCGTGCCTCGCTGGCGGCCATGCGGGAGGCAGTGTTGGGATTGGACCCTGCCGCCGATTACGTGCTTGCCGACGGCTTTGCCATCCCCGGCCTCGCGGTGCCTCATCAAGGTCTGGTCAAGGGCGACCGGCGCTGCGCCTGCATCGCCGCCGCATCGATCGTGGCCAAGGTGACCCGCGACCGCATGATGGTGGCGATGGACCTGGAAGACCCACGCTACGGGTACGCCCGGCACAAGGGGTACGGCACGGCCGAGCACCTGGCGGCCATCCGCGCCCACGGCCTGAGTGAAGCGCACCGCCGCAGCTTCCGGGCTGCCACCTTGCTGGATCTGTTGATCGACGACGACGACACCGGTTGCTGATGAACACTCGCGAGGAACTGACCCGCCAAGCCGAGAAATGCCTTCGCCAGGGGCGGCTGGACGAGGCGATCACGCAGTACCAGGAACTGGCCTACCTCGCGCCGGTGGACTGGGGCATCGTCAAGCAGCTGGCCGACCTGCTCGAGCGCGCCGGGCAGCGCGAAGGCGCGGCGCGGCAGTTCGCGCGTTGGGCCGATCATCTCTTCGCCGAAGGCTTCCACACCAAGTCGGCAGCGCTCTACAAGAAGGTCCTCAAGCTCGAGCCATCGGACGAGCACGCGCTATGGCAGCTCGGCGAGGTCTCGCTCGCACTCGACCTGCGCGCCGACGCCCGGCTGGCCTTCCAGCGCGCCGCCGAACTGCGGCAGCGGCGTGGCGACGCCGCGGGCGCCGCCGCCGCCCGCGACCGCCTGGCCAGCTTCGGGATCACCCCGACGGGACTGGGAACGGCCGCCCCGACACCGCCAGCGTACCGGTCGCCGTCCGCCACACCACCCGAACCCGCGGCCGAGGTCGACCCACCGCCCCCCGAGTCGCGGGACGCGCGGTTGGTCCGGCTGCGCCTGCAGGCCGATACTGCCGCCGCTGCCGGCGGGCCCGAGGCCGAGGCTGCCTGGCAAGCGGTGCTGGACATCGATCCGGATGACCTGGCGGTGCGGCTGCGGCTGATCCAGGCGGCCTGCGACCGTGGTGCGTTTGCGCACGCAACGGCGCTCGCGGCCCCGCTGGACGCGGCGCAGGTCCCGGCGCTGGTGGTGCTCGTCGAACTGGCCTACCGCAGCGGGGACGTCGCGGCCATCGACGCGCTGGTCACGAGGCACGTCAGTGCCGGGTCGTCGCCCGAGGTCGTGCTCGCACCGGTGCACCGGCTTGCCGCGCGCTACCCGGACGCGGCCCGCGCGGCGCTCGGCGCGGCCGTCGCGGCCTGGCTCGCAGCAGGGCAGGGTGACCATGCGGTGGCCGCCCTCGAGCAGGCACACGGACACGGGCTGCTGACCACCGCGCTGCTGCTGCAGTGGGTCGAAGCGTGCGTGGATACGGGGCTGCCCGGCCTGGCGCGTGCGCAGCACGCCCTGGCCGGGGCCTACATCACGGATCACCGTTTCGCGGAGGCGCGTGCGGTGGCAGAAGACCTGTTCGTGCGCGACGCCGGGGCCGAGCCGTCGCTCACCCTGCTGCTCGACGTCCTCGCGCACCAGGGCGTGGCGCAGCCCGAGCCGATTCTCGCGGGCCTGCTCACCCCGCCAAGCGAGCGCGCGGACGACGAGCCAGGCTTTGCGCCGCTGGATGAAGACACCGGGCCGGGGGAAGTGGCCCAGCCAGAGGACGGCGACCTGCCCGCGTGGATGTCGTCCGTGACGGCCGACGTTGCAGTCGCTGATGCGGAGCCCGCGTGGGAGGCCCGCACAGGCGCCCTCACCGTCACCCCGGCGGCGCCGGGCACGCCCCCATCTCCCTCATGGCACGAAGAGGTGCCGAGCGCGCCGGCGCCAGCCGCAACCTTCAACTGGGCCGATCTGCTGGGGCGTGACGTCGATCTCGATGCGACGCCGCCGGCCGCGACGTCCGAGGCCGCCGAGTCAACGCCCGCGCCCGCAGCACCAGTCGATGCAGCGGCGCCGGCGCCAGTGCCGGAGCCGGAGCCGGCGGTTCTGTCCCGGCCCGCCCCGCTGCCCCCGGCCGACGCATTGCCTGCCGCCGACCCGTCACCAGAGCCCCGGTTCGGCCCGTTCCAGATCCCGTCGCTGGTCGAGGACGCGCCCATGCCCTCGACGTTCGCGATGCCGAGCGCATGGCTCACTGACGCGCCAGCCGAGCATCCGGTGGACGACCTGCAGCCGCCCGACGTGGTGGACGTCGTCTCCCATGCCGCCGAGGTGGGGCCGGTCGATGCGGTCGTTGCCCTGGAACTCGACCACGAGGTGCCGGACTATCGACTGGCCGAGGCCCCATCCCCATCCCCAGCCCCCGCCCCGGCCCAAACCCCGTCCGAAGAGGGGACAGCACTTCCTGCGACCCCGGTGCTCGATGGACCGGACCCGGCAGATGCCCCGGGCGAGTTGCCCACGTCTGTGCCGGCCCAGTCGCCCGCGTCCGTGCCGGTCGAGGCAGAGGCGCCCACAGATGGGTCCGCCGACGACATCGAGTCAGCGGCCGCCTTGCCGCCGCCGCCGCCGGGCTCGCCCGGTGGCGACAGCGATCCGCAGTGGCAAATCGAGGAAGAGATCGACCTCACGCAACTGCTCGAGGAGCTCAAGCAGTGGGACCCGGTGCTGCCCGAACCGCTCGTGCGTCCGGGCGCCGCCGCGGCGCCGACGCCAGAGGCGGGCGCAGCTGCAGAGGGTTCGGACCACGCAGCCCCCGACGATCCTGCCGGCACCACTGTGGCGACGACCGCCGCGGCCGTGCCGCCCGTCGCCGCAGGGGATGTCGATACGGCCCCGCCCGGGGGCAGCGCGGAACTCGACGTCGTCTTTGCCGACCTGCATCGACACAGCGACGACCGCGCCGTTGCCGAGCAGCAGCTTGCCGCAGGCCGGGTGTTTCTCGCGGCCGGGCTGGTGTCGGAAGCTGCCCGCGCCTTCGAGCGGGCCTCGGTCGAGCCGCGGGCCTGCTTCGACGCGGCGCTGGCCCTGGCCGGGCTGCACCGCTCCCGCGGGCAGCTCGGGGAGGCGGTCGGCTGGTACGAACAGGCAGCCGCCGCTGCAGTGCCCGATGCTGCGGTCAAGCGCGCCGTGCTGTACGATCTGGCCGAGTCGCTCGAAGCGCTCGGTGAAACCGACCGCGCGCTGGGCGTGCTGCTCGACCTGTTGTCGCAGGTCGAAGACTATCGTGATGCGCGCGCACGGCTGGATCGTCTGCTGCGCGTCGATGCCGGAGGTTAGTCGTTTCCCTGTTCAGTCGAGTATTGCTCGCACTGTACCTGCTCGAGGCAGGGCTGCTGCTGGTCCTGGCGCCCTGGACGCAGTTCTGGGACCGCAACTACTTTGCCGCCTTGCAGCCGGGGCTGGCGTCGTGGCTGACCCACCCGTTCGTGCGTGGCGCGGTCACCGGCGTCGGCATCGTCAGTGTCGTCGCGGCGGTCATGGAAATCGGATTCATGCTGTCGCGGCGCCGGGTGTCGCCACCAGTGCCGGGCCCGTAGGATGTGGCCGCCGAGAACACTGGCGATCACCGACAGCGAGCGCCTCGTCGACGCAGGTGATGATGCGGATGCGACGCTGCTGGCCTTTGTCGAGGCCGTGGCTCTGGCGGGCGTCGATGCCGTGCAGATCCGCGAGCGTGGTTGGGGTGAACGCCGTGTGCTGGGGGTGACGCGTGAGGCCCTGGCAGCGGTGCGGGGCACCACCTGTCGGGTCCTGGTGAACGAGCGGGCGGACGTTGCCGTGGCGGCGGGTGCACATGGCGTCCACCTCCGGAGCTCGGGCATGCCGGCTGCGCGGGTGCGCGCCGCCTGGCCGTCCGGGCTGGTGATTGGTCGTTCGGTCCATGTCGGCGACGACAGCGAGGTCGCGCACGGCGCGGACTACGTGCTGTTCGGGACGGTCTTCCGGTCGGTGTCCAAGGCGGCATCGGCGCCCGTGGCGGGGCTGGCCGCCCTGCGCGGCTGGGCGCGGCAGGCAGGTCTGCCGCCGGTGCTGGCCGTCGGGGGCATCGACGACCCGTCGCGGTGCGAGGCCGTACGTGAGGCAGGCGCCTGCGGCATCGCCGGCATCGATCTCTTCATTCGGGCGTTTCGGCAGGGACCGGCGTCGCTGGCGGCGGTGGTAGGTGAGGTTCACGCGGTGTTTCGAGATCAGGGGCGGGCAGAGTGACCGTTGGCGAGCGATTGCGGGAAGCACGGGAGCGCCAGAAGGTCTCACTGCACGCGATTGCAGAGAAGACCAATATCTCGGTGCGTTTTCTCGACGCCATCGAGAAGAACCAGTTCGACAAGCTGCCCGGCGGCATCTTCACGCGCGGCTTCATCCGCTCGTACGCCGTCGCAGGTCGGACTCGACCCGGACGGCACGGTCACCCAGTTCCTCTCCGACGAGCCGAGCCAGCGCGACGACGACATCGACGAGGCGCCGGCGCGACGTACGCAAAGCGACGGACCCGGACTGGGCACACTGGTGCTCGCCGGCCTCGGCATCGTCCTGCTCGCGCTGGTGTATCTGCTGCGGCCCGGCTGGATCGGACTGCAGTCGACCGAGGCGCCGGACAACGGTGCGCCGCCGACGGCCAGCTCCGAGGTCACGCCGGGACCTTCGCAGCCCTCGGCCCCGCCGCTCATGGTCGGGGCGGGCGGCACGCCGCCGAACGCGGCCCCCGGCAGTCTGTCGGGCTCGGCACCGGCTCCGATGACGACCACCCAGGAAACCGCGCCCGCGGCGCCGAAAGCGCCGCTGCGGCTGGTGATCGCGCCGTCGGCTCGCTGCTGGGTGCAGGTCTCGGCCGACGGGCAGATGCGGGTGGCGCGCGAAGTGTCGCCCGGTGAACGCCTCGAGGTCGATGCCGCCGAACGCCTGCAGATTGTCGTTGGCGATGCCGGCAGCTTCGCCTACGAGCTCAACGGTCGTCCCGGCAAGGCGCTTGGCACTGCCGGACAGGTCGCGCGCGCGACGATCCTGCCCTCCACGGTCCCACAGTTCCAGACCCCGTAGCGACCGTGCACCTCGGGGTGTCGTCGCCGCTCGTTGCGCTGTTCCTCGACGGTGACGTCCCTCGTGACGTCCGCCTGCTGGCAGCGCGCGGCCAGGCGACCGACGATGGGCTGTGCCGCCTGGCGCTGCTGGCGCTGATGACCATCGACTCGGACCCCGACGTCGCCGCGCTGGCGTTGCGCACCATCGACGGCATCCCGCCGCCCGCGCTGGACGCGTTCTTCGCATGCGCGGATCCGCCGCTCGAACTGCGCGCGTGGTTCGAAGCGCGCAGCACCGCTCTCCTGCAGGCCAGCGGCGCGCCGGTGGCGCTTCCGGAACTCGTCGAGGCGCCGCTGCCGGAGGACGAAGAAGAGGCCCGGGTCCTGCTCACGTCGTTGCCGGTCCCGGACAAGATCAAGATCGCGACCCTCGGCCGGCGCGAACAGCGTTCGATCCTCGTGCGTGATCCCAACCGCGTCGTCTCGACGGCCGTGATGTCCAGCCCCAAGCTCACCGACGTCGAGGTCGAGAACTTCGCGCGGATGCAGAACGTGTCGGAAGAAGTGCTGCGGCTGATCGGCACGAGCCGGGCGTGGACGAAGCGATACCCGGTCATCGCCGCGCTGGTCAAGAACCCGCGAACCCCGCCGGCGGTGTCGCTGCCGCTGGTGACGCGGCTCGCGGAGCGCGACATGAAGGGGCTGACCGTGGACCGCAACGTGCCCGAAAGCATCCGGCTGGCGGCCCGCAAGCAGCTGGCCGTCCTGCAGTCGCGCAAGTCCTGAGCGCCTAGCGCGGCTTCGACCCCGGCCTGCGGCGCGGCGGCGGGGGCGCGGCTGGCTTGCCCGGCGCGCCCGGTGCCCCAGGCTTCCCTGGACCGGCGGCCTTGCCCCGTCCAGGCGCGCGCGCACCTTTGCCGCCGCCACGGGCGTCGCCACCCCACTCGCGTCGCATCTCCGCGATGCCCTCCATGAACACCGCGGCCTTCTCGCGGTCCTCGTCGCTGGTGAGCTGCTTGAACAGGTCGATGGCCCGACCGAAGTCGTCACCGATTGTCGATTGCGTGGCGTTGAAGTACAGCGCGCGCAGTTGCTCGAGCACGGTCATGCGTCACTCCGATGGCGGCGCAGCGAGGCGCGCAGTGCCTCCAGCGGCAGGCAGGTCAGCACGTCCTGTGGCGTCAGCCACGCCCGCCGCGCCGTGAAGGTGGCCCAGTGCAGGTGCGTGAATCCGCCCACGCCGTGCGCGTCGCTCGAGAGCACGATCTTGACGCCACGATCCCGGGCGAGTCGGGCGTGCGCGTCGTGCAGGTCGCGACGATGTGGCTGTCCGTTGATCTCGAGGGCGACCCCGAGCTGCGCCGCACGGGTGATCACGGCCTCGACATCGAGCCCGGACGCCTCGCGGCGCAACAGCATGCGCGCCGTGGGATGGCCCAGGACATCGACCCACGGACAGTCGAGGGCGCGCAGCACGCGGGCGGTCATCTGCGCGGGTTCCTGCGACAGCGCCGAATGCACCGACGCCACTACCACGTCGAGTTGCGCGAGGCAGTCGTCGGCCAGATCCATGGTGCCGTCGGCGCGGATGTCACATTCGATGCCGGCCAGCAGCGTGATGCCGTCCAGTTCGTCGTTCAGTGCGCGGATCGCCGCGGCGTGGGCGAGGGCGCGGCGCTCGTCCAGGCCGTTGGCCATGGCCAGGGCCTGGCTGTGGTCGGTGATGGCCAGGTAGGTCAGCCCGGCGTCCTGCGCCGCCCGGGCCATCGCGCGAATGGTGTCCTTGCCGTCGGTGGCGGTGGTGTGGCAGTGCAGATCGCCGCGCAGGTCGTCGCGCTCGATCAGCACCGGGAGGCTTCCGGACCGGGCGGCCTCGAACTCGCCACGCCGCTCGCGCAGCTCGGGAGCAATCCACGCCAGCCCGAGCGCTTCGTAGATGCCGGCTTCGGTCTCGCCGGCGACCCGGGTGTCGTCCTCGACGCGGAACAGGCCGTACTCGTTGAGCTTGAGCCCCTGCCGCAGCGCGCGATCGCGCAACTCGATGTTGTGCGCCTTGCTGCCGGTGAAGTACTGCAGCGCCGCGCCGCGCGACTCGACGGGCACCAGGCGGAGGTCGGCCTGCAGTCCCTTGGCCAGCCGCACGCTGCTCTTGGTCGGACCCTGCCCGAGCACCCGTTCGACGCGCGCGAAGGTGGTGAAGTGCTGCATCACCTCGGGGCCGGCGTTGGTGGCCAGGATGTCGAGGTCACCGCACGTCTCGGCACCGCGGCGCAGGCTGCCGACCAGATCGAAGGTGGCGTCGGGACAGGCGGCGCCGAGGTGCTCGAGCACGGCGTGCGCCTGCTGCCACACCTCCGATGCCAGGTAACGGCCGGCGAAAGCCTGATGGTCCTCGATGGCCTTGCGCAGCGCCGCTTCCTTGCCAGGGCCCATCCCCTTGACGCCGCGGACGGCGCCGGAGTCGAGTGCCTGCGTCAGCTGATCGACCGAGCCGACCTGCAGTTCCTTGTACAGCAGCGCCGTGGTCTTGGGTCCCACCCCCTGCAGACGCAGCAGGTCGAGCAGGCCGGCCGGGAACGCCGCGGCGAGTTCGCGATGAAACGCCGACCCGCCGGTCTCGACCAGCTCGATGACGCGGGCGGCGATGTCCTTGCCGATCCCCGGTAGCGCGCGCAGGTCGGCTGGCGGCCAGGCCGGCCACGCGCTCGCCGCAATCGCGCACGACCTGCGCGGCGTTGCGATACGCGCGGATCTTGAAGGGGTTGTCCCCGCGGATCTCGAGCAGGTCGCCGATCTCGGCAAGGACGCGGGCGATGGCGACGTTTTCCACGGGAGACGAAGGTCCCGGTGCACTCGCGCCGGGCACGCAGGATTGCGGTCATTATAATGACCCCTCGACTTCGATCCGGGAGGCCGCTCCGGCCGGGCCCGGGAGGTCGCTCCCCCCATGACCAGGCGAGACAGACGACGACAGGTAGGCCAGCTGCTGCTGGCCGGCTTTCACGGCCACGCCGTCCCCGTCGAACTTCGCTCGCTCGCCCGTGAGTTCGACCTCGGCGGGATCGTGCTGTTTGCCCGCAACGTCGCCGAGCCGGCGCAGGTGGCCGACCTTGCGCGCGAGGCCGCCGAGTTGTCCCGGACGGCGCCGGTCTGGGTGGCCATCGACCAGGAGGGTGGGCGTGTGCAGCGCGTGAAGAGTCCGCTCACCGTGTGGCCTGCTGCGGCCAGCCTCGGCCGCGCCGACGACCTCGACCTGACCCGCCGCTTCGGGCGCGCGTTGGCCCGCGAGGTGCGCGCGATGGGCGTCACCCTGAACTTCGCACCCGTCCTCGACGTGTTGACGCGCCGCGACAACCCCGCGATCGGCGACCGCGCGTTCAGCGACGAGCCGGCCCGCGTCGCCCGCCACGGCGTCGCACTGCTGCACGCCCTGCAGGCCGAGGGCCTGCCGGCGTGCGGCAAGCATTTCCCCGGACATGGCGAAGCGGCGGTCGACTCGCACGAGGAACTGCCGGTGGTGGACCTCTCGCCCGACCGCTTCGAGCACGTCGAGTGGGTGCCGTTCCGTGCGGCCATCGAAGCCGGCATCGACGCCATCATGTCGGGCCATCTGCTGGTGCCGAGCCTGGACGAGCACGCTCCAGCCACCCTGTCGCACGAGATCGTCACCAACCGGCTGCGCGGTGCGCTCGGATTCGGCGGGCTGGTGTTCACCGACGACATGGACATGAAGGCGATCACGCTGCGCGTCGAGCCGGGCGAGGCTGCGGTGCGAGCCGTTGCCGCGGGCTGCGACGCCGTGCTGCAGTGCGGCGGCGATCTCGATCGCGTGCATGCCGCCCTGGAGGGGCTGGTGCGGGCGCTCGAGGACGAGACGCTGTCGGCGACCAGGCTGGACGAGGCGCTCGACCGCCACGCGGCGCTGAAGGCGCGCTACCTCTCCGACGAGGCGCGCCGCCGCATGCCGCCGGTCCCGACCCTGCGCGAGGTCATCGGGTCGTCCGAACACGCGCTGGTGGCCGAGGGGATGCGGCAGTTTGCATGACGCCGCGGCGTCCGTTCCTCCGCCCGCGGGCGCTGCGACCGCGCGACCGGCATCGCGCTGCTGCACGCTGGCCAGCCCCTGCGAGCCCGGCGAGCGTGGATGGCTGGGGCCGACGAACTGCGGGTCCTCGGCTTCGAGCCGGTCGTGGTGGCGGCGCCCGATGTCGGTGCCGGCGCCAGCTACGTCGCGGGCACGGCCGCGGCCCGCGCCGCGCAACTGCGGGACGCGCTCACTCGACCCGACCATCGCCGCGGTGATTGCCACGCGCGGCGGCTACGGCTCGGCCCAGTTGCTGCCGTATCTCGACGTCGACGAGATCCGGCACGCCCGGACGCTGCTGATCGGCTACAGCGACATCACCGCGCTGCTCGACACCTGCACCGGACGCGCCGGCCTGATCAGCATCCACGGACCGATGGTGGAAGGACGCCTGGCCCGCGGTCCGGCGGCCTACGATCGGCGAGAGTTTCATCCGGCTCGTCACCGAGCCGGTGGCGTATGGACCGGTGCCGGTGCCGGAGGCGCGCACGCTGCAGGCCGGTCGAGGCCGCGGGCGTGCTGCGCGGCGGCACCCTGACCGCAGCTGGCCGCGCTGCTCGGGACGCCCTGGGCCTTCACCTGCGGCCGAACCAACGGTGCTGTTTCTCGACGACGTGAACGAGCGGCCGTATCGTCTCGATCGGCTGCTCTGGCAGCTGCGCGCGGCCGGCGCGTTCGCGCACGTGGTCGGGGTGATGCTGAACCATCTGCCCGGCTGCGACGAACCCGGCGGCACGCTCACCGGCAGCGACGCCGTCCGCCACGCCCTCGAGGGCTTCACCGGACCGATCGTCGTCGGCGTGCCCGAGCGGCCATACGCCGGGTGCGATGATCACGCTTGCCCTTCGGCGTGCAGGTGACCCTGCGCGCCGCCGCCGACGTGGCACTTGCGATCGACGAGGCCGCGGTCGCCTGACCAGGATGCAGCGCGTGCACATTCACCTGATTGGCGTGGCCGGTACGGCGATGGCGACACTCGCCGCGATGCTGCAACGGCGTGGCCACCGTGTCACCGGGTCCGATGCCGGCGTCTACCCGCCGATGAGTGACTTCCTGCGCACGGAAGGCATCGACGTCCATCACGGCTACGACGCGTCGCATGTCGCACCGACGGCCGATCTGGTGGTCATCGGCAATGCCATCTCGCGAGGCAACCCGGAACTCGAGGTGGTGCTCGCGCGACGGCAGCGCTACTGCTCGCTCCCCGAGCGCATCCGCGACGAGTTCCTGTGGGACCGCCATCCCATCGTCGTCGCCGGCACGCATGGCAAGACCACCACCACCAGCATGGTGGCGTGGGTGCTCACGCACGCCGGCTGCGACCCGTCGCTCCTGGTGGGCGGCATCGCCGCCAACTTCGGCGGCAGCTATCGCCTCGGTGGCGGCCGCGACTTCGTCATCGAAGGCGACGAGTACGACAGCGCGTTCTTCGACAAGTCGGCGAAGTTTCTCAAGTACCTGCCCGAGACCGTCGTCGTCAACAACGTCGAGTTCGACCACGCCGACATCTACCCCGACATCACGGCCATCATGACGGCCTTCACGCGCCTGCTGCGGCTGGTGCCCGGCAACGGACGGGTGTTCATCGGTGCCGACGACCCGGGGCAGCCTCGCTGGTGTCGTCGGCCTTCGGCACGGTGCAGACGTTCGGGCTGTCGGACGGCGCCGACTGGCAGGCGCGCGACCTGCAGCCGGGCGCGCAGGGCACGACCTTCGAGGTGGTGCACGGCGGCGCCGGGCTCGGCCGCGCGGTGGTGCCGATGACCGGGGTCCACAACGTCCGCAACGGCCTGGCCGCGATCGCGGTCGCGGCATCGAGCGGTGTTCCGTTTGCATCGATCGTCGAGGGCCTGGCGACGTTCAGCGGCGTCAAGCGGCGCATGGAACTGCGCGGCAGCGCCGGCGGTGTCGCCGTCTACGACGACTTCGCACACCATCCGACCGCCATCGCCGAAACACTGCGCGGGGTGCGTCGCGCGCATCCGGACGCACGCCTCTGGGCGATCTTCGAGCCGCGCTCGGCGTCGAGCTGCCTGCGCCTGTTCCAGGCGGCGTTTGCCGAGGCGTTCGGCGATGCCGACGAGATCGTGCTGGCCTCGGTGTTTCGCACCTCGCTGCCCGAGGAGCAGCGCCTGTCGGTGCCGGAACTGGTCCGAGACCTGTCGGCGCGCGGGCTGAAGGCGCGCCACATCGACGGCACCGCGGAGATCGTCGCAACGGTGGCTCGCGAAGCGCGTGCGGGCGACCTCGTCGTGGCCATGTCCAACGGCGGCTTCGATCAGATTCACGCCCGACTCCTCGAGGCGTTGCGCGAGCGTCAGCAGACATGAACGCGTCATGGACGCTGGCGTGGCTCGGCGACGCGGCGCTGACGGTACGCGTGCAGGCCGACATGCCGCTCGACGCCAATGCCGGGGTGCACCGCCTGGCGCGGCGCCTGGAGCGGGCCGGCGTGGCGGGCGTGCGCGACATCGTGCCCGGCATGCGCGAACTGGTCATCCACGTCGATCCGCTGCGCTGTGATGTCGGCGCAGTCGACCGGGCCCTGCACGCCGCCGACGATGGCGGGGCAGACCCGGGGGCCGGTGCCCTGCTGGAGGTTCCCGTCCGCTATGGAGGCGCTGCCGGACCGGACCTCGCCGAGGTTGCCGCCAATTGCGGGTTGACGCCGGAGGAGGTCTGCGGGCGCCACGCTGCTGCGGAGTACGTCGTCTGCTTCCTTGGATTTCTTCCGGGATTTGCCTATCTCGGACCTCTCGATGGGGTGCTGCAACTGCCACGCCGCGCCACCCCGCGGCCCCGGGTGCCGCCGGGTTCGGTAGCCATTGCCGGGGAGTACACCGGCATCTACCCGTGGGAGAGTCCGGGCGGCTGGCACATCATCGGCCGGACCGACGTCTCGCTGTTCGACCTGCACGCCGTCCCACCGGCCAGGCTGCTGCCCGGCATGCGGGTGCGCTTCGGGGTGCGCGAGGTGCAGCGGTGAGCGCTCCGGGTCTGGTCGTCGAACGCGCCGGACTGCACACGACCGTGCAGGACGGCGGGCGATGGGGGCACCAGCACCTCGGTGTGCCGGTCGGCGGCGCCCTCGACCCTGACGCCCTGCGGCAGGCCAACCGTCTGGTTGGCAATGCGCCAGGCGAAGCCGCACTCGAGGTGACGCTGGTCGGCTGCGCGCTGCGCGCCGAGGTGGCCATGCAGGTTGCGGTGACGGGCGCCACCTTCGACGTGCGTGTCGATGGACGGGACATGGAGTCGTGCCGGGTGCTGGATCTCCTGCCCGGCCAGGTGCTCGACCTCGGCGAGCGCAGGCGAGGCGCGCGGGCCTACGTGGCCGTGCGCGGCGGCATCGACACCCCGGTGCTGCTCGGCAGTCGCAGCGCATGGCCGCTGCTGCCGAGGCGAGGGGCGCTTGCCGATGGCGCCCGGCTGTCCGTGGGGACACGCGTCGCCTCGCCGGTGCAGCGGGAGGCGGTGCAGGGAGTGTCGCGGTCCAACGTGCTGCGCGTGCTCCCCGGGCCGGATCTGCCGGACGCGCCGCACGCGTTGGCCGTGCTGTGCGCGGCAGCCTACCGGGTGAGCGCGGCCGCCAGCCGGATGGCGTACCCGCTCGACGGCGCTGCCGTGCCGCTGGTCACACCCGACCGGGCCTCGAGCGGCACCGTCACCGGCGCCATCCAGATCCTGCCGTCCGGGCTGCCGGTCCTGCTCATGGCAGAGCGCCCGACGACCGGCGGCTACCCGATTGCCGCCGTCGTCATCACCGCCGACGCCGGACAGGCCGCACAGCTGGCGCCCGGCGACCAGGTTCGCTTCGTGCCGGTGGACCACGAGGCGTGCCGTCCGCGCCCTCCTGCAGCAGGCCCGCGCGTGGGAGGGGAGATGAGCGAGGGCGCCACGTCACATCCGCCGCAGGCCCTGCTCGACGCCCTGCGCGGCCGCGGCGCCCGGCGCGTCGATGGTGCGTGACGCGCCGCTGGGGCCGTTGACCACCATGCGGGTCGGTGGCACGGCCGACCTGCTGGTCGGCGTCTCCGCCCCAAGGGACGCGCAGGCGGTCGTCCGCCTCGCCGCGGCGTTCGGCGTGCCGGTCACCGTGCTCGGCGGTGGCTCGAACGTGCTCGTGGCCGACGCGGGCATTCGCGGGCTGACCCTGCGCATGCACGGCGGCGACATCCTGCAGGAGGGGTCCACCGGCGTTCGTGTCGATGCCGGAGTGACCGTCAACGGCCTCGTGCGCTGGCTGCTTGGCCGCGGGCTGGCCGGGCTGGAAGCCTGGGCGGGCACCCCTGGCACCGTGGGGGGCGCCATCTGCGGCAACGCCCACTTCCAGGGCCGCCTGATCAGCGAGCACGTGCGCAGCGTGCGCCTGCTGCGTCCGGACGGCGAGGTCGTCGACGTCCCTGTGAGCGCGATGGGCTTCGGCTACGACCGCAGCCGAATCCAGGGCTCCCGCGACGTCGTGGTGTCGGTGCTGTTTGCCGTCGTGCCCGGCGCCTTGCCGGAGGCGCTGCGGGACGTGGCGCGGGCGTCACTGGCGTTCCGCAAGCGCACCCAGCCCCTGCACCAGTTCAGCGCCGGCTGTATCTTCCAGAACCCCGGCGGGGACGCGGCGGTCCCGGCCGGCGTGCCGCGGTCGGCCGGGGCGCTCGTCGACCGGGCTGGTTTGAAGGGCGCCAGCCAGGGCGGCGCCCTCGTGTCGCCGCTGCACGCCAATTTCATCGTCGCCGCGCCGGGCAGCCGGGCGGCGGACGTGCGTGCGCTCATCGAGCGCTGCCGCGCCGCGGTCGCCGCGGCGAGCGGAGTCGACCTGCGCGAGGAGATCGTCTACCTCGGCGAGTGGGATCATTCACGGGAAAGTGAGCGCTGACATGTCCGTGCTGCGTGTCCAGGGTGGACGTCGTCTCGAGGGCGTGGTGACCGTCGAGGGCAACAAGAACGCGGCGCTGCCGCTGATCGTCGCGAGTCTGCTGACTGCCGAGCCGGTGACGCTGCACAACGTGCCGCGGATCAGCGACGTCGACGTGCTGCTGGACCTGCTGCGCGGGCTGGGGTCGACGGTCGAGGGGCAGGGCACGGGCACGGTCGTGCTGCGCAGTGCCGCGCGGCCGGGCTCGACGCCGGACCCGCAGCTGGTCGGACGGGTCCGCGCCTCGATGCTGCTGATGGGGCCGCTGCTGGCGCGCACCGGCGCGGTGCACCTGGCGCCCCCCGGCGGCGACTTCCCGTCACGCCGGACGCTGGCCACGCACGTCCAGGCCCTGACGGCCATGGGCGCGCGGGCCCTGGACGGGCCCGGCCACGCCTTCGAGGTCCCCGAGGGCCTGCAGGGCGCGTCGTTCTATCTCGACGAAGCCTCGGTCACCGCCACGGAGCTGGCGCTGCTGGCCGCCGTAACCGCCCGCGGCGACACCGAGATCCGGCACGCCGCCACCGAGCCGCACGTCGTCGAGCTCTGTGCGCTGCTGACGGCAATGGGCGCCGACATCGAGGGGGCGGGCTCGTCGCGCCTCCGCGTCCGGGGCGTGACGCGTCTGCATGGCGCCGCCCATACCCTCAGGGGCGACTACATCGAGGCCGGGTCGTGGGCGGTGATTGCCGCCGTGACCGGAGGGGCCATCGAGGTCCGCGGGGCCGAGCCCGACGACCTCGAGCCGATCGTCAGCGTCCTGCAGCGGATGCAGGTGCCCTGTCGCCTGGCGGAGGGAAGCCTCAGTGTCACGGGCGGGTCCTGCATCGCCACCGGCCGCCTGGTGACGGGGCTCTGGCCCGGTTTTCCGAGCGACATGGTCAGCCTGTTCACGGTGCTGGCCACGCAGGCGCAGGGACGCACGCTGATTCATGACTGGATGTACGAGCTGCGGCTGTTCGCCCTCGAGCAGCTCAGTGGCATGCGCGCCGACATCTTCCTGTGCGACTCGCATCGCATGGTGGTCACCGGCCCGACGCCATTGCGTGGCCGTCACCTCGACACGCGGGATCTCCGCTCGGGGATGGCGTTGATTGCCGCGGCACTCGCCGCCGAGGGCGAAAGTGTCGTCGGCCCGCTCGAGACCGTGGAACGCGGCTACGCGCAGGTCGTGCAGCGTCTCACCGCCCTCGGCGCCGTCGTCGCAGCGCGAGGGCTAGCACCGACGGCAGGGCGAGCCCGCCGTCCCTAGCGCGCGGGCGGCGTCGGCGGGGTGGGCGCGGGCGGCAGCGTGCGCGGCACCGGCGGTGCCGTACGCTGGTCCGGGACCATCGGAAACTGGGGGAACGGCTGGCTGCCCGGCAGGCCCTCGCCATCGGGTTGCGCGGGCGGGCGTATTGGCAGCGGCGTCACCGTCCCGGCGTCGAAGTTGCCGATCGGGCTGCCGCTGCGTCCGGCCAGGAACGGGCGCAGGTCCTCTTCGGAGAGGTCGAGCACGCGGATGATGCGTGGGGTCAGCATCAGCACCACGTCGGTCTGCTGCGTCTCGCGTTCGTTGCTGGCGAAGATCCTGCCGATCACCGGGATGTCGCTCAACCCGGGGATGCCCTTGAGCACCGTCCGCTCGTTGTCGCGGATCAGCCCGGCCAGCAGGTTGGTCTCGCCATCGCGCAGCCGGATCGTCGTGGTGATCGAGCGCGTCCCGAATGTCGGCAATCCCTGATACCCGGTGCCCGAGAGGCTGCTGATCTCCAGCTTCACGGCCAGCGTCACGTCGTCGTCGTGGTGGGTGCGGGGCGTGATGTCGATGTTGACGCCGACGTTGCGGTAGGTGAACGACGTGATCGGCTGCTGGTTGACGCCGCCGGTGGCAATCGGCGCGAACGTGACCTGCGGCACCGGCACCTCCTCGCCGAACTTGGCCTGCGCCGGCAGTCCATCCGAGGTCCGCAGCTGCGGGTTGGCCAGGGTGCGGGTATCGGCGTCCTGCTTGAGCAGCCGGTAGTACAGGCCAGGCAGGTTGGTGAAGAAGATATCGCCTCGACCCAGATTGGTGAGCTGGTCCAGCGTCAGGCCGCCGCTCTGGTTGACGTCCACCTGGCCGGCCAGTCCGTCGCTGCCCGGCGACAGGATCTGGATGCCGTACTGCTTGAAGCGGGTGCGATCGATCTCGAGCAGCTCGACATCGATGACGACCTCGGCGCGCGCCTTGTCGATCGCGGTGATCAACCGCGCCGCCGCGTCCATCCGTTCCGGCGTGTCCTTGATCGAGATCGCGTTGGTGGCCGTGATCGGCGACAGCCGGCGGGCGTCGACGACGATGCGCAGCAGGTCGAGGGTTTCCTTCAGATCGGCGTTGCTGAGGTAGAAGGTGCGGATCACCTCTTCCTCGTACTCACGACGCTTGGCAGCCGTCTCCGGGATGATCGTCACCGTCCGCGGCGCGGTGACCCGCCAGAACGTCGCGGTGGCGCGGCCGATGGCGTCCAGCGCGGCTGGCAGGGTCGATCCGCGCAGGTCGATCGACAGCGGCACGCTGCGGAACTGCGGGTCGTAGACCAGGCTGATGCCGGCAAACCGGGCCAGCGACGTCAGGACGTCGCGACTGCCGGCGTCGCGAAAGACCAGCGAGTCGGGCAGCGTGACATCCGGGAGGTCGCGTCCCTCGAGCGGCAGCGCGCGGGCCTGGCTGATGAGCGACTCGAGCCGCGTCGTGCCGTCCTTGCGGATGGCCATCTTGGTCCGCAGCGCCGTCCGGGTTTCGCGCACCGCATCGTCGGCATCGCCGCTGGCCGGATTCAGCTCGAGGGCCAGCTGGAACTCGACCAGCGCTTCCTCGAACTTGCCAGAGCCAGAGAAGCGTCGGCCTTGTGCCAGATGGTCGGCCGAGGCGCGCAGCTTGGCGCGCTTGAGCGCCAGCGCGATCTCGCGGTTGTCGGGGTCGGCCAGCAACGCCTGGCTGTACGCGACGATCGCCTGATCGAAGTCGTCGCGCTGCTCGGCGAGCTGGCCCAGCTGATAGGGTCTCGGATTGACGGCGCACCCGGCCACCGTGATGGCCAGCACCAGGGCCGCGGCGGCCCGTGCGACCGCCCCGGTCCTGAAGAGCTCACTCCTGCGTGACGACATCGACACCCTTGGGCATGGAGAAGACGAACCTGCTGTCGGCGACCCCGACATTCTCGCGCAGATCCGAGAAGCTGAACGTCGAGGTCCCACCCTGGCCGTCGACGACTATCAACTGGCGCATCGCATACGACGTGCCGTCCACGACCAGCGTCAGCGTGTCGTAGTCGGTTTCGGGGCGAACCGGCCGCAGGCGCAGCGCCCTGGCGCCGGTTGAGCCGGCGGGCGGGGGCACCTCCTCGACCTTGAAGTCACGCAGCAGGTCGCCCCGTCCCGCCAGGAAGAGGATAGGGGTGGGTACCCGTCCGGCCTCGGGCAGCGGGCTGACGCGCACCTGTTTGTCGGCGGGCACGTAGAAGTACATCCGGGTGCCGTCGGAGACGAAAAGCTTCTTTTCTGGCGATTCGTAGTCCCAGCGCATGCGTCCGGGCTTGCGGATGGCGACGGTGCCCCGCTCGACGCTCCGCCGCTTCAGCGCACCGCCCACGTAGGACTGCTCGAACCGCGCGGTGAAATCGCGCACCTGCTGATAGTGCGCCTGGACCGCGCGCGCGAGGGCATCGGCCGATGGTTGCGCCGCGACGCTGCCGTCGGGCAGGAGGGTGGCGGCGAGCAGGGCGAGCAGCAGCAGGCGTCGGGTCGGCATGGGTGGTCTTCCTTTGACGTACGCAGCGGCCGCTTCGCTGGATGGGTCGTTCACGGCTGCCATGTGCGGCCTTCCCGCTTGGCTGCCACGAACGCCGTGATGGCCGACACCTCGCGGGTGTTGAGCACCTGGTCCCGCGTGATGCCGGCGCGGCGCGCCAGGCCGACCCCGAAGCGCATCTGCCGGCCGAGGCGGTCCGACATGTGACAGTCGCTGTCGACGAGGATCGGTGCGCCGATCCCCGCTGCCATCTCGGCCAGCGGCGAGTCGAGATCGAGATGGCCGGGCGCGCCGTCGATCTCGACCGCCGTCCCGGTCTGCCTCGCTTGCTCGAACAGCCGCTCGAACGCCAGCGCGTAACCCGGCTGCCGGCCCGGCGAGCGGTTGGCCGGGTGCGTGATGACGTTGACCAGCGGATGCCGCATCACCCGGTCGTAGCGCTGCAGGATCCGGGCGGGGGAGTGTCCGTAACTCTCGTGCATCGAGGCCAGGACGATGTCGAGACGCTCGAGCACGGCATCGGGCACGTCGAGACTGCCGTCTTCCTGGATGTCGCATTCGATGCCGTGCAGGATCGTGACGTCGGGCACCAGGGCCCGCACGGCGGCAATCTCGCCGGCCTGCTCGGCGATGCGCTCGATTGACAGGACCCGGGAAGCCCTGGATGTGGGCGAGTGGTCGGTGATTGCCACGTACTGGTAGCCGAGCGCACGGGCGGCGTGGACCATCCCGGCGACGCTGTCGCGGCCGTCGCTGTACACCGTGTGCATGTGCAGGTCGCCGCGGATGTCCTCCATCTCGAGGAGCGTCGGCAGGGAGCCGGCCTGCGCGGCCTCGAGCACGCCTTCACGGGCCCGCAGTTCCACGGGGATGAAGGGCAGGTCCAGGCGCGCGTACAGGTCCACCTCCTCGACCAGTGAAATCTCACGGTCGCCCTGAAGCAGGGCATCGCGGGTGAACTCCATGCCGGCGGCGCCCGCGCGGCTGCGCAGGGCGCGCACGTGCGCGCGGGGGCCGGTGTACCACACCAGGCTGGTGGCCGCAGACTCGGGCCGCACCGCATGGACCACGATCGGCTCGGGGTCGGCCGCGACGGCCACCGCACGGGCTCCGGCCACGATCAGCACATCGCGCGGCAGGGCGTCGGCGGCGCGGCGGCTCCAGCCCACCGGGTCGCTGGTCACGGCCAGCAGCGCCACGTCGGGGCTCACGGGATCGGTGCGGCGCAGCCCGCCGACCATGTGCCACGCGTCGGGGGCGCCGGCGGCATTGCCGAGTTCGCGGCGCGCCTGCTTGGCCTGCATCCACGCCCGGCCGAGCGGCACGAGCGCGTCTTCCGCTCCGTCCGGCACGAGCAGGTCTACCAGGTCCAGCGGCAGATGCCGCTCGAGGTCCGCGTCGAGCAGCAGGTCTTCATCGGCGACGCGGTGCCGTAGCGGGTGTTGGGCGTGGCGGATCAGGGCCCGGGCCCCGGCCGGCAGGCGGCGCTGCATGGCGGCGATCTCGTCGTGGTCGGCTCGCCGCAGTCGATCGAGCAGTTCGGAATCGCGCACCGAGATCAGCCCTTGCCCGTCCAGTGATCGCCGCACCAGGCTCCACGGCGTGCGTGGCTGGTGGTCCAGTACACGCCGGATGGACGTCGAAAGCTGCGCCAGGTGCGCGGCCTCGGGCGCCCGACCCAGCGCACGGCACAGCCCAGCCATGTGGTCCAGGGTGTCGGCGACGACGACGGGGGAGCGGCGGCGGAGGTGGAACAGGGCGGGCTCCGGTCAGTGGGTTCGGCAACTGCCGGGGCCGCGCGGATCGCCGCAGGACCCGCAGGGGGCGGGGCCGGTTGCGAACTGTCCGCCGCCCGAGCCGTGCGCCGCGAAGGTCGAGATCTGCTTGCGCACCCCCGCGCCTTTGCACTGGGGGCAATCCTCCGGCGGTCGGCCGTTCAGGACGATGGCTTCGAACTGATGGCCGCACGTGTCGCAGCGGTATTCGAAGATGGGCACGAGCCATTATAGAAATGCCTAATGCCTGATGCCTAATGCCTGCCGCCCCCGGGCTGCGGTCGTGTCCCCAGGCCGCGCCGCCGGACGCGCTGCACTCTGCACCGCCCGCGCCGGTGTGCTAAACTTCGCGTTCGGCTGACGGGCGGCAGGGCAGCCCGAGGGTCGATGCAGGCAGGACGGCTGGCGCCATGCCGGTCGGGCAGTACGGGAGTGGGCGGCTAGCTCAGCTGGGAGAGCGCCGCGTTCGCAACGCGGAGGTCGGGAGTTCGATCCTCCCGCCGTCCACCAACATCCCCAACCATCGTCGGAAACGCGAAGCCTGAGGCAGTTGCCCTCGGGCTTTTGTCGTCTGTGGCCTTTCGGCTCCGTGCGAGCTGAAACGTCCTCTTCCGAGCACAGCCCATCTGCTCGTCCGTCCGTCGGCGTCGCAAAGCGTCGCCAGACTGCGCCTCGGGGAGGGCAGTCGGCCTGGCACGGCCCTTGGTTTCACTGCTGGCAAGCCAAGGAGGCCACCATGACATTCCATCCCCTCTCCGCATCCACCATCAGCCGGGCCGCCGTCGTCACGGCACTGCTTGCCGGCGTCGTCGGTTGCGCACCTCGGGCGTCGGAGACGGCGGCGGTCGCCGCTCAGGGACCACAGGCACAGATCGGGTCATCACCGGTCCTGTTGTCGTGCCCCGCCGGCCAGCAGCCGCTGCTGCGTCAGGTGATGGTCAATGGCGCGGCCGTGCCCCAGGTCGAATGCGTGTCGGCCGCCCCGGCAGGGATGGCTGCCGCAGCGGCGATGCCGGTTGCGAGTGTCCCCGTCGCGTATGCGGCGGCGCCTGCCCCGGCACCGGTCTACGCCGCGCCGCCCGTCGTGTACGAGGCCGCGGCCCCGGTCGTGGTGCGACCCCGCACCCAGGCTCGCCCGCAGGCCCGGCGTGTGGTGTACGACGACGATATCGTCGAGTACAAGCGGCCCGCCAAGCGCAGCTGGCAGAAGAGTGCCCTGATCATCGGCGGTGCGGCAGGTGCGGGTGCCGGCGTCGGCGCGGCAACCGGTGGCAAGAAGGGCGCGCTCATCGGCGCGGCGGTCGGCGGCGGCGCCGCGACCCTCTGGGACCAGGTCACCCGTCGGCAGCCCCGTTAGCGCGAGCGCGGTGGTCGTGGGGCGGGCGCCCGCAGTCCCGGGCGCCCGCTTTGCGTTTATACTTCAGCAGTCCGGCGCGCTGCGCCTGCTTCCCCGTGTTTTTTCTTCAGAGGATAGACGTCTCCGTATGAGCAAGGTCCGTCGGATTGGTGTACTCACCGGAGGTGGTGACGCTCCCGGCCTGAACGCGGTCATCCGCGCCGTGGTCAAGTCGTCCTACAACCACGGCATCGAGTGCCTCGGCCTCGAGAACAGCTTCGACGGGTTGCTCGAGACCAACCGTCACACCGTGCTCACGCCCCGGAACGTCACCGGGATTCTCCGCCTCGGCGGCACCATCCTCGGGACCGTCAATCGCGGCAACCCGTTTCTGAAGCCGATCGAGACCTCGGATGGTCCGAAAGACTACTCCGAGCGGTGCCTGGAGATGTTCCACAAGCTGCAGATCGACGGCGTCGTCGTCATCGGCGGCGACGGGACGCTCTCGATCGCGCACGAGTTCAGCAAGAAGGGCATGCCGATCATCGGCGTGCCGAAGACGATCGACAACGACATCGTCGGCACCACCAACTGCTTCGGGTTCGACACGGCGGTGGCCTTTGCCACGGACGCGATCGATCGCCTGCACACCACCGCCCAGGCGCACCAGCGCGTCATGGTCGTCGAAGTGATGGGCCGGTATGCCGGGTGGATCGCGCTGTACTCGGGCGTGGCCGGCGGCGCTGACGTGATCATGGTGCCCGAGATTCCCTACGACATCGACATCGTCGCCAGGCGGATCAAGGAGCGGGACGACTTCGGCGCGAAGTTCAGCATTGTCGTGGTTGCCGAGGGCGCGCTGCCCAAGGGCGGCAAGGTCTCGCTGGTCAAGGCGGCGGATGGCGGGTACGTCGAGCGGTTGGGCGGCGTCGGCCATCGCGTGGCGGCCGAACTCGAGAAGCTGACAGGCAAGGAAACGCGCACCGTGGTGCTCGGGCACCTGCAGCGCGGCGGATCGCCAACCAGCTTCGACCGCATGCTGGCCACCCGGTTCGGCGCGATGGCCGTCGAACTGCTGGTCAATGGCGAGAGCGACCGCATGGTCGCCTTCCACCCGCCGGAGATTGGTTCGATTCCGCTTGCCGATGTCGGTGGCAAGATGCGCCTCGTGCCGGCAGACGGCGACGTCGTCCGGACGGCCAAGTCGCTCGGCATCAGCTTCGGCGACGAGTAGGAGTCCGGTAGGGCGCGTTCCCCGAACGCGCCTGTCCCCGACGCTGCGGCGTCAGGGCCGCTCGGGAAGCGGTCCCTCCATCACGATCAGGCCATCGGGTCGTCGAAGATCGCGCGCAACTGCTCGTGGTCCTGCGTGTGGCCGAGCGCCAGCATCAGCTTGATGCGTGATTTCACCCCGCTCAGGCGGCCGGCGAAGATCAGTCCAAGGTCGCGCAGCCCGCGGCCTCCTCCCTCGTAGCCGTAGCGCTCGCGGACGCTGCCGGCCCCGCACCGCGACGTCAGCACCACCGGCAGGCCGTCGCGCACGGCGGCGCCGAGGTCCTCCAGCATCGCTGGCGGCACGTTGCCGCGGCCGAGCGCCTCGATGACCAGACCCCTGGCGCCGCTCTGCATCGAGCAGCGCACGAAGCGCCCGTCGGCGCCTGCCGCTACCTTGATGAGGTCGACGTCGGCCTCGACCCGGCGCACGCGCAGCAGCCCGTCCGCGGCGGCGTCGAACCAGGCCCCCTCACGCGGGCTGGAGCGCAGGTAGCGCACGACGCCGGCGTCGACCACGCCGACCGGACCGAACTCGCGCGACTGGAAGGAGGCGGCGGCCTCGGTGTGCACCTTCTCGACCTCGCGCGCCGAGAGGATCTGCTCGTTCATGGCCACCATCACGCCGCGCGCGTGCGAAGCGGGGGAGCTGGCCACCTGGACGGCGTGAACGAGGTTGGCCGGCCCATCCCAGCTCGGCTCCGACATGGTGCGGATTGCCCCGACCAGCACCACGGGCTTGTCGGTGCGGAGGGCGATGTCGAGGAAGTAGGCGGTCTCCTCGAGGGTGTCGGTGCCGTGCGTGACGACCACGCCGTCGACGTCAGGCCGTTCCAGCCAGGCCGCGACGCGACGGGCCAGCCGCCACATGTGTTCGGGCGTGACATGCGGGCCCGGCAGCTGCGCGACGTCTTCCAGCTCGATGTCCGCGATGGCGGCCAGCTGCGGCACGTGCGCGAGGATGTCATCGCCGCGCATCGCCGGGACAGCCGACCCCGAGCGCGCGTCGATGCGCATCGAGATCGTCCCGCCGGTGAAGAGGATGGCGACGGTCGGGCTCACACCGTCAGGAGTTCCTGATCCTTCTTCTTCTGCAGGTCGTCGATCAGGCCGACGTGCTGGTCGGTGAGCTTCTGGACCTCTTCGAGGCCGCGCCGCTCGTCGTCCTCGGAGATCTCGTGGTCCTTGAGCAGCTTCTTCAGCCGGTCGTTGGCGTCGCGGCGTACCTGACGGACGCCGTTGCGCGCCTCCTCGGCGAGCTTGTGGATCACCTTGGTCAGTTCCCGGCGTCGCTCTTCGGTCAGCGGCGGCAGCGGGATACGGACCACCTTGCCGTCGTTGGCCGGGTTGAGCCCGAGATTGGACGAGCGGATGGCCTTCTCGATCGCGCCCATCAGCTGCGGGTCGAACGGCTGCGCGACGATCAGCGTCGACTCGGGCACCGACAGTTGCGCCACCTGGTTGAGGGGCATCGAGGAGCCGTAGGCCTCGACGTGCACGTTGTCGAGCAGCGCCGTGGAGGCGCGCCCGCTGCGCACCCCGGCCATCTCGCGCTTCAGGTGGTCGAGCACCCCGCCCATGCGCTTGCGCGATTCGTCGAACAGCGACTTCAGATCGGTGACGTCCATCGTCGTGTGTCCTGCTCCGTGATCAGGCGGTGACCAGCGAGCCCACGTGTTCGCCCATGATCGCGCGGCGCATGTTGCCGCGTTCGTTCAGGTCGAGCACCACGATGGGCATCTTGTTGTCCATGCACAGCGAAATCGCTGTCGCATCCATCACCTGCAGGCCCTGCTCCAGCACCTGCAGATAGGTAATACGTTCGTAACGCGTGGCGGTGGGGTCCTTCTTCGGGTCGGCGGTGTAGATGCCATCGACCTTGGTCGCCTTCATGATCACGTCGGCCTTCACTTCCATCGCCCGCAGCGCCGCCGCGGTGTCGGTGGTGAAGTAGGGGTTGCCGGTGCCGGCGGCAAACACCACGACGCGGCCCTTCTCGAGGTGACGGATGGCGCGCCGCCGGATGAAGGGTTCGGCGACCGCGCGCATCTCGATTGCCGTCAGCACCCGTGTCGGCACGCCGTGATGCTCGAGGCCGTCCTGCAGGGCCAGGCCGTTCATGACGGTGGCCAGCATGCCCATGTAGTCGGCGGTGGCGCGGTCCATGCCGCGGGCGCTGCCGGCCATGCCGCGGAAGATGTTGCCGCCGCCGATGACGATCGCCACCTGCACGCCGAGGGCACGGATCTCGGACACTTCCTCGGCAATCCGCGTGACCACTGCGGGATCGACGCCGTACCCCTGATCTCCCATCAACGCTTCGCCGGACAACTTGAGGAGGACGCGGGTATACGCAGGACGTGACATGCCGCGCCGATTATAGAACGCCGCCGGCCGCGGCTTGCGCGGGCACGCGTTCGGCGCCGGCTTCGCGGCAAAAAAAAGCGGCCGGGCGTGTCGCCCGGCCGCTCGGTCTCGACTGCCTGGCCGCGCCACGCGCCCGCAGGCGCACGGCATCAGGCCACGCGCCTCACCCCTGGTTCGCTTCGCCGACCTTGAAGCGCGCGAAGCCGCTGATCGTCACTGGGGCACCGATCGCCTTGGACACGGCCTGCACCGCCTGCGACACCTTGACCTTGGGATCGCGGATCGTCGGCTGGTCGACCAGGCAGACCTGCTCGTAGAAGGCGCCGAGCTTGCCCTCGATGATCTTCTCGACGACGTTGGCCGGCTTGCCCGATTCGGCCATCTGCGCGCGGTAGATCTCCTTTTCCTTCTCGACCGCCTCGGCGGGCACCTCGGCGCGCGTGGTGTACTGCGGCGCCGCCGCCGCCACGTGCATCGCCAGCTCGTTGACGAAGGCCTTGAAGGCCTCGTGCGAGGTGGCCTCGCCGGAGGCGCCGTCCAGCTGCACCAGGACGCCGATCTTGCCGCCCATGTGGCTGTAGCTGGCCAGGTAGTCGGCCGTCAGCTTCGCGGTGCGGGGCACGCCCATGTTCTCGCCGACGGTGGCAATCTCGCTGGTGATGCGGCTGCCGATCGGCCCGTCCGGCGCGACCAGCGCGGCGTGCGGCTTGTCGCTCGAGAACACCACCGCGGTGACCTCCTCGACCAGTGCCTTGAAACGGTCGTTGCGGGAGACGAAGTCGGTCTCGCAGTTGACCTCGGCCAGCACGCCGACCGTGCGGTCGTCATTCAGCTTGATGCCGACGAGCCCCTCGGAGGCGACGCGCCCGGCGCGCTTGGCTGCCTGCGCCATGCCGCGCTTGCGCAGGTACTCGATTGCCGCCTCGACGTCGCCGTTGCTCTCGGAGAGCGCCGTCTTGCATTCCATCATCCCCGCGCCCGTACGTTCGCGCAGGTTCTTGACCATCTCAGCAGTGATTGCCATGAGTCGTGTTTTCCAGAAGTGAGAACGTGATGACCGGTAGACGCAGCAAACGCCGGCCGGGATGTGCGGCCGGCGTTTGACTCCGCCCCGACGACGCGCCTCGGTCAGACCGAGGCGGGTGTGGCCGGCGCGGCGGGTGCAGCGGGTGCAGCGGGCTCAGCGGGCTCGGCCTTGGGCTCGGCCTTGGGCTCGGCGGTGCGCGGCACAGGACGCTGCTGGGCGCGCAGGGGCTCGCCAGACTTGCCCACGGCCTCGCCGTCAGGACCGAGGGCCACGGGCCCCTCGGCATGCGCCGATTCACGGATGCCACGGCCCTCGAGCACTGCGTCGGCAATGCGTGAGGCGAACAGGCGGATCGCCCGCAGCGCGTCGTCGTTGCCCGGCACCGCGAAGTTCACCTGGTCGGGATCGCAGTTGGTATCGACGATGCCGATGACCGGAATCTTCAGCTTGCGAGCCTCGTCCACGGCAATCTGCTCGTGCTTGGTGTCCACGATGAACACGGCGTCGGGCAGGCGCTCCATGTGACGGATGCCGTCGAGGTTCTTCTGGAGCTTGCGCTTCTCCTTCTCGAGCCGCGCAATTTCCTTCTTCGACAGCATGTCGTAGCGGCCGTCGGTCTCCATCGCTTCCAGGTCACGCAGGCGAGCGAGGCTGCGCTGGATGGTCGTGAAGTTGGTGAGCAGACCCCCGAGCCAGCGCTGATTGACGTGGAACATGCCACAGCGCGCGGCTTCTTCCGCGATCGCGTCCTGTGCCTGTCGCTTGGTGCCGACAAAGAGGAGCGTACGGCCCTCCGCAGCGAGCTGCATCACGAACTGCTCGGCGTCGCGGAACAGCCGCGCGGTCTTGCCGAGGTCGATGATGTAGATCCCATTGCGCTCGCCAAAGATGTACGGCTTCATCTTCGGGTTCCAGCGCTTGGTTTGGTGGCCGAAATGAACGCCGGCCTCCAGAAGGTCCTTCACAGCAATCGGGGTCAAGCTTCCTCCAACACGGTACAGACAGGGCCGGGCCTCGCCGGCCACACAGCCGATGGTTTAACGCTTGCTGAACTGGAAGCGCTTGCGGGCGCCAGCCAGGCCGTACTTCTTCCGTTCCTTGCCACGCTGGTCGCGCGTCAGCAGGCCGGCCTTCTTCAGGCGGCCACGCAGCTCGCCGTCATACAGGCAGAGCGCCCGCGAGATGCCCAGGCGCAGCGCGCCGGCCATGCCGGAGATGCCGCCGCCCGACGTGGTGGCGAAGATGTCGAACTTCTCCAGCGTCTCGGTGAGCACCAGCGGCGCCCGCACCTGCAGGCGCAGCGCCTCGGTGTTGACGGCCTCGGCAATCGGCTTGTAGTTGATGGTGATCTGGCCGGTGCCAGGGCGCAGGAAGACACGGGCAGTCGAGGTCTTGCGACGCCCGGTGCTGTAATACTGGATGACTGCCACGGTTACTGGACCTCGAGGGACTGGGGCTTCTGCGCCACGTGAGGATGATCGGCGCGCTCGTAGACGTTCAGCTTCCGGTACATCTGGTCGCCCATCGTCGTCTTGGGCAGCATCCCCTTGATGGCTTCTTCCATCAGGCGTGCCGGACGGCGCTTGCGAAGGTCCTTGGCGCGCTCTTCGCGCAGCCCACCTTCGTAGCCGCTGTGGTACCGGTACAGCTTCTGCTCTTCCTTCTGCCCGGTAAGCACCGCCTGGCCCGCGTTGACCACGATGACGTGATCACCACAGTCGATATATGGCGTGTAGATCGGCTTGTGCTTGCCCTGCAGGACCTTGGCGGCCAGGCTGGCCACCCGCCCGAGCGACTTGCCGGCCGCATCGATGACGTGCCAGCGTCGCTCGATGGACTTGGCGCTCGGAATAAACGTGCTCATGATGCCCCTTTGGCTCCTTGCTGACACACAGCAAAAGGAGAGGATACGCGTCTCAGCCGAACAGTGTCAACCACTTCCATATCCCGCACCGATTTTCTTGCGGGCCGCGGTCGGCACACCCACCAGTGCCGGTCCGGGGCGAGGGCTCGTCCGAGCACACATCGCTGGCTTCCAGCGGTCGCTTCTCCGACAACCCCTGTCACAAAACTGCCAGCCGGCGCACCAGCTCGGAGTGCGACCGCAGCCAGCCGGACACCAAACCCTTGCAGGTTGATTGCATTTCTGGTTGGCACCGCCCTTGCCTATGTGATGTCCGGTTACGAAGCTGCGCGTTCGGCATGAGGCCGCCCGCTGGCAACGTTGCGAAAGAGGCGAGGTCGGCGTGCTGTTCCGCAAGCAGAAACCGGTGGTCGGGCTCGACATCGGCTCGAGCGCCGTCAAGGCCGTCGAGCTGAAAGCCTCGGGCAAGGGCTGGAAGGTCGTAGCCTTCGGCATCGAGCCCCTGCCGGCCGACACCATTGTCGATGGCGCGATCATCGACGGGACCGCCGTCGCCGACGCCATCCGACGCCTGTTCGAGCGCCTCGGCATCAAGAACCGCGACGTCGCCGCCTCGCTGTCGGGCAATGCCGTGATCGTCAAGAAGATCACCCTCCCGGCAATGACCGACGCCGAACTGGCCACCTCCATCACCTGGGAAGCCGAGCAGTACATCCCCTTCGACATCCAGGACGTCAACCTCGACTACCAGGTCCTGAACCGCCCACCGAAGAGCGTCCCGGGCGCGACGATGGACGTGCTCCTGGTGGCGGCCAAGAAGGAAACCATTGCCGACTACACCGGCGTGATTGCCCAGGCCGGACGCGTCCCCGCCATCGTCGACGTCGACGCGTTTGCCCTCCAGAACGCCTACGAGGTCAATTACGGCGCCCGCGATGCGATTGTCGCGCTGCTCAACATCGGGGCCAGCGCCATCAACATCAACATCGTCCGCGGCGACCAGTCGCTGTTCACGCGTGACGTGCCGATTGGCGGCAACGCCTACACCGAGGCTCTCCAGAAGGACTTCCAGATTCCCCAGGAGAGCGCCGACCTGCTCAAGCGCGGCTATGCCGCCGACGGCCTCGACCCCACCCAGACCGGCCCCAGCCTGCAGATGGTCACCGAGGCGGTGTTGCTCGAGGTGCAGAAGACCCTCGACTTCTTCCGCGGCACGACCGGCGCCGACCACATCGACCTGCTGCTGGTCACTGGCGGCGGCTCCCAGGTCACCGGCCTGGTCGAGGCGCTGCAGGAGCGCCTCGGGTACCCGGTGGAGTTCCTCGACCCGTTCAAGACCGTCAGCTTCGACGCCGCCAAATTCGGCGTCCCGGTGCTCTCGGAAGCGGCAGCGGCGGCCACGGTCGCCGTCGGCCTCGCCCTGCGCCGGATGGGGGACCGATGATCCGCGTCAATCTCCTCGCCGTCGATCAGCACCGCGCCAAGGCGCCGGTGTTCTCGGGCATCAGCGCCAACAAGCTCCACATCGTCGGCATGGTGCTGGTGGCCGCGTCCCTGGCCGTTGCCGGCTACCGCCATCTCGACCTGCAGGCTCAGCAGACCTACGCCAACCTGCAACTGCAGCAGGCCCGGGCCGAAGAGCAGCGCCTCAAGGCCGTGACCGAAGAACTGGCCAGGTTCGAGGCGCAGACCGCCCTCCTGCAGCAGCGCGTGGCGCTGATCGAGCAGCTGCGCAAGGGCCAGCGGTCGCCCGTGACCCTGCTCGACCAGGTCAGTCGCCAGCTGCCGGAACGCCTCTGGCTGACGCAGCTCACGCAGGCCGGCGCCGACGTCACCCTCGAGGGCCGGACGACGACGTTGACTGCACTGTCGGACCTGATCGGCAACCTGGAGAACTCCGGCACGTTCACCCGGCCGGTCGAAATCGTCAACACCGAAGTCGAGAACGGCCGCGGTGAAGGGGACCTCATGAAGTTCACCGTGAGGGCCAACTTCCCGCTTGGCGCGCTGGACACTCCGGCCGACAGCAAGCCCGCCCGCCCGGCTCCGGCCGCGGCGCGGCGCTGAGGACTCTGGCGATGGATCTTGGACTGAAGAAACTCCCGTGGTGGGGCCAGTTGGCCCTGTATGTCGTCCTCGGCGCCGGACTGATTGGCGCCCACCACTATTTCTACGCGGTGGACATGCAGGCGGCGGTGGCCAAGACGCACGTCGAACGGCGCACCATCGAAACCGGCATTGCGCGAGCGCGGGTCGAAGAGCGTCGCCTGCCGGAGTTCCGGTCGCGCGTCGCCGAACTCAATGCCCGACTGACGGCGCTCCGCAACGTCCTGCCGGAGCAGAAGGACGTCGGCGACCTGCTGCGCCGCATCCAGACACTCGCCACGCAGTCCAGCCTCACCATCCGCGGCTTCAAGCCGCAGGCGGTGGCGCAGCGCCAACAGCACGCCGAGTGGCCGATCTCCGCTGAGCCTCGAGGGCACGTACCACGACCTCGGCGCCTTCTTCGACAAGGTCAGCCGGATGCCGCGCATCATCAACATCTCCGGCATCCAGATCAAGCCGCACGGCGCCACCGAGCCCGTATCGGCGACCGTCGACGCGCAGTGCACCGTCACCACGTTCGTCCTGATGGAGGCGCCTCCGGCGCCCGTAGCTGGCCGGCGTCCGCCTGCCGCCGGCGCGCGTCCTCCCGCGGCCGCCCGCTGAGGTGATTGCCATGTTGCTCAGACTGACTTGCCGTCTCGTCGTGTTCTCCACCCTGATGGTCGTGCCCGGGTTCGCCCAGGCCGCGGCCGTTGCCGAGGGCGCGGTCGCGACACCGACGACCCCCGTCGCTGCAGCGCGGGCGTCCGCCCCGCAAGCGGCTCCGGCGCCGGCACACCCCGAGGACCGGGCCGGCTACGAACCGGCCGGGCGGCGCGACCCGTTCGTGAGCCTGCTCTCGCGCGGCGAGACGAAGCTGCCGGCGGGTGGGCGGCCGATTGGCGTGAAGGGCCTGCTCATCGGCGAACTGACCGTGCGCGGCGTGCTGCGCAGCAACGGCAAGCTGCTGGCCATCGTCCAGGCGCCCGACAACAAGACCTACACCGTGCACTCCGGCGACGCGTTGTACGACGGCACCGTCAAGGTGGTCGCCACCGACGCCGTGATCTTCCTGCAGCGGGTCGACGACCCGCTGTCTCCCGTGAAGCAGCGGGAAATCCGCAAGACCCTGAGAACCACCGAGGAGAACCGATGATGCGCCCGCGCACGCCGATCTTCGCGATCTTCACGGCAGCTCTCGCCGTTGGCGCGCCCGCGTGGCCGCTGGCGACGAGCCCTGTCCGGGAGGCCCGCGAGGTCCCGCAGCAGGTCCAGGATGGACAGCGCCTGGTCATCGACACGCCCATGGGCGTGTCACCCCACGTATTTGCGTACCAGGCGCAAACGGCAGGCGAGTCGCAGCCCGCTCGCGCGCTGACGGCGATTCGCGTCACCCGCGAGCAGGACGACGTCCTGATCACCGTCGAGGGTGACGGCAAGCTCGTGGCCTCGGCCGTGCAGGTGCCCAACGCGGCACCGCCTCGGCTGGTGCTCGACTTTGCCGGCATCAGCCATGCCGTGCCGACCACCACGGCGGTCAACACCGGCCTGGTGCGGCGCGTGCGGGTGGCCCGCAACAGCGCCACGCCGCTGGTCACGCGCCTGGTCGTCGACCTGAGCGGCGCCTTCCTCTACAAGGTGCGCCCGGCCACCGACCAGCGGTCGCTGGTGCTGACCATCGGCAACCCCGCGCAGCGCGCCCGCCGCGACGACGAAGCGCAGAGCCCCGACCTGGGCCCGTCGGCGACTGCCGCCGTCGCGCCCGCCGCTGCGGCGACAGTCGTGCCTGCTGGCACGGCACGCCCCGAGCCCGTCACCCCGGCCCCGACAGTGGCGCGCGCCTCGACGCCGGCAGCGGCCGTCGCCGTCGCGCCGCCGGCGCCGCGCGCCACGGTGCGTCGCTCGACGCCGCCGCCCGTGCCTGCCGTGCCGGTCGCCACGCCGCCCGATCCGAGCGCGGTCGCGACCACGCAGGCGATGACCAGCGGCAAGTACACCGGGCATCCCATCTCCCTCGACTTCCAGGGCGTGGACCTGCGTGCGGTGCTGCGCACCTTCGCCGAGGTCACGGGCCTGAATCTGGTGATCGACCCGGGCGTGAAGGGCGTGGTCGACGTGACCCTGCGCGACGTGCCCTGGGACCAGGCGCTCGAGATGATCCTGCGCGCCAACCAGCTGGCCTACAGCGTCGACGGCACCATCGTCCGGATTGCCCCGACGACGACGTTCTCGACCGAAGCCGCCGACCGCCGCAAGCAGGCCGAAGAGCGGTTGCGCGAACTGGCCGTCTCCAAGAAGGAATCGCGAACCGTCCGCCTCAGCTACGCCAATGCCAAGGACATCTCCGACCTGGTCAAGCGGTCGGGCATGACGACCTTCGGTGACGTGCAGGTGGACGACAACACCAACACCCTGATCCTGTTCGACGTGCCGGACGGCCTGGCCAGGGCGCAGCAGCTGATTGCCGAGATCGATCGGCCGCAGGCGCAGGTCGAGATCGAGGCGCGGATCGTCCGCACCACCAAGTCGGCGGCGCGTGAGCTGGGCCTGATGTGGGGCTTTGGCGGCAAGATGACGCCCGAGCTCGGCAACACCACCAACCTCGCGTTCCCGAACAGCATCGGGGCCGGCGGCGTCGCCGGCGGCGTCAACACCGCCGCCGACAACGCCTTCCTCAAGCTCGGGAGCATCAACGGCGCGTTCAACGTCGACGTCGCGCTCTCCGCGCTCGAGACGCAGGGCCGCGTCAGCATCATGCTGCGTCCGCGCGTGGTCACCCAGAACAACGTCAAGGCGACCATCACCCGCGGCCAGGAGATTCCCTACACCACCCTGACCGCGCCGCCGGTCGGCGACGGCGTCAGCGTCATCCAGCCGGTCCCGCAGGTGCAGTTCAAGACCGCCGCCCTGACGCTCAGCGTGACCCCGCGGATCACCGAGGCCAACACGGTGATCCTCGATGTCGACGTCGACAACGGCTCGCCGGGACAGGTCGAGGCCAATGGCAACCGCTCGATCAACACCCAGCGGGTCACCACGCGGGTGCTCGTCGCCGACCAGGGGACGACAGTCATCGGCGGCATCAACGAAGCCGTCACCCAGTACACCGAGGACCGCACGCCGGGCCTGCACCGGGTGCCCCTGCTCGGTCGCCTCTTTCGCCGCGACACGACGTCGGACGACGAGGGCGAGCTGCTGATCTTCATCACGCCGCGCATCGTGCGGGACGGAGGGACCGTCAAATGAGACTTACGCGATTGTTCACGCAGGCGGCGCCAGCCCGCAGGATGAGGGCCGCGTCCCTCCTCGTCGCGGTCGGTGCCACCAGCCTGCTGGTCGGCTGCAGCAGCACCGTCCGCTCGGGGCAGGCCTCGTCGTACCTGGTGCTGCAGCGCCTCGAGGGATCGTCGGGCGCCGACAGCGGCGCGCCGTTCCAGACCGTGCTGCGCTCCGATGTGCTGACCAAGGGCAGCATCTACGAGGACAACGGGCGGGTGACGCTGTCGATTGCGATGAAGGACGTCACCAATCCAGCTGGGCCGACGGCCAACAACAGCATCACCCTCAACCGTTACCGCGTCGAGTTCCGGCGCACCGACGGCCGCAACACGCCCGGTGAAGACGTGCCGTACGGCTTCGAGGGCGCGATGGGCCTGACCGTCGGCGACCAGGCGGTGGCCGCCGTGTTCACGCTGGTGCGGGCGCAGGCCAAGCTCGAGCGACCGCTCGTGACCCTCAAGGGGAACAACGGCGCGCTCGTGCTCTCGACGATTGCCGACATCACCTTCTTCGGCAAGGACCAGACCGGCCGCGACGTCACCGTGACCGGTTCCATGAGCATCAACTTCGCCGACTGGGCGGACCCCGATTAAGCCAGGTGCAGCCATGATCACAGCCCGACGCACGTCTCTCACTCTCCTGGCCCTGGCCGGTCTGTGGGCCAGCACGGCCTGCACTTCCAAGCCAGACATCCCGAAAGCCAGCGGGCCCTCCGAACTGGGCCTCTCCATCCAGGTGCTCGCCTCGCCTGATGTGCTCAGCACCGACGGCACGTCGACCGCGCAGGTGGTCGTCACCGCACGCGGCCCGAACAGCGAGCCGAAGGCGGGGGTGCCGATCCGCGCCGACATCCGCGTCGATGGACAAATCGTCGACCATGGGCGCCTGTCGGCCAAGAGCGCCTCGACCGGCGGCGACGGGCGCGCGGCCTTCACCTACACCGCGCCGTCGGGCGGACTGTCGGGCAACCCCGACTTCCGCAACATCGTCCAGCTCACGTTCGCACCGCTCAGTGGCGATTACGTCAACGCGGTCGAACGCACCGTGAACATCCGTCTGGTGCCCCTCGGCACCATCGTGTATCCCGGCAAGCCGATCGCCAACTTCTCGTGGCGGCCGACCACGCCGTACGAGATGGAAGAAGTGACGCTGGACGCCGGCCTGTCGCGCGATTGCCCGGAGACGGCCACCAGCATCGAGCAGTGCACCCTGGCCAGCACGATGGCGGATGCGGCCGGCCTGACCTACGAGTGGAACATGGATGACCGCAACATCGTGCTCACCGGCCGCGTGATCAAGTACCAGTTTCCACGACGCGGCGACTACCAGGTCAAGCTCACGGTGACCAACGCCCGCGGCGTCCGCTCCGACGTGACCGAACGCGTCATCGACGTCCTCACCAGGCCCTGAACCGCCGGCCCGCCGGAGACCCGCGCATGTCGAACGGCAACCCCATCGAACAGCTTCGGCGCCGCCTGCAATCGCAGGCGACGCCAACCGCCTTTGCCGCGCTCGCCGAGGAGTATCGTCGCGCCGGCAGATTCGCCGATGCCATCACGGTGTGCCGGGAGGGCCTGCAGCGGTACCCCGCATACGCGTCGGCACGCGTGACCCTCGGCCGGGCACTGCTGGACAGCGGCGACGTGCCCGCCGCGGTTGCCGAACTCGAGCAGGCCGCGGCCCAGTCGCCAGACAACCTGGCGGCAGCACGGGCGCTGCAGTCGGCCCATGACGCATTGGGCGAGGATCCGGCCTGGCCGTCGGCCGCCGCCTCGCCACCAGGCGGCGATCTGCCGCTCCGCTCGCCGGCGGACGAGGACACGGATTCGATTGCACCTGACGTCATCGCCCGGGCCCTGAGCAGCGGCCCGGACAGTCCCCAGGAATTCGGGCTCGGTCCAGACTGGTCGATCCCCGACACGGTGCCGGCCGGCGTCACCGCCGATCCGGACCCGCAGGACGAGTGGGTGCCGGCCATGGCCGTCTCCGCCGTGCTGACGAGCGATCACGCCGAATCGCCGACGATGCCGTTCGTCCCGCCGCACCTGCAGGGCGACGAGCCAGCCGGCATCTGGGCCGCGCCGGCTGCCGAGTCGTCGCCACCAGCCGCGCTGCTGAGCGACGGCGCGCGCGTCTTCTCCTGGGCGCTCGACCCACCTGAGGTGTCAGGCCACGCTCTCGCGGCAGCGGCCCCGGCCGATCCGGTCGAACCGATCAGCGTGTGGGATGCCCCGACCATGCACGCGCCGCTGGTGGAGGTGGCTGAGGCCGAACCCAGCCCGCTCGTCGAGGTCAGCAGCGCAGGTCTGGAATGGACGGCCGACATGCCGGAGACCGACGTCACCCCGCAGGAGGTCATGGCGCCCCCCTTCGCCGGCTGGGCGGATGTCGCCCCGCCAGAGGAGTCCGGCCCGGATCGCTCGCCATGGGCCAGTGAGGTGGAGCCGGAACCGGCGGAGAGCTGGACGGTGCCTGATGGGCCGTCGGCCACGTGGGCGCTCGGTGACCTCCACGAGGCGGCCGGCGCCGACGCCACCCCGTTCAGGGACTCCCTCGACGCGCCCGATTCGACCCCCGTCCCCTTTGCTGGCCTCGCCCCATCGTCTGACGCCCCGAGCGACCCGCCGGCAACAGTGGCCGGTGTCGCCTGGGCGGGGTCGGTGCGGTCGGCGCTTGGTGAGGTCTTCGCCCTGGCCGGGCACGGCGAGTCGCTCGAGCCCCCGACCCCCGCTTCGCCCGCGGTCCGGGCTGCATTGGCCGATGTCGCGGTCCAGGCCGCCATCGAGGACGCCGCCCTGCGCGACGACCCGTCGGCACCGGTGCTGGCGTCGCTCGAGCAGATGCTGGCGGCAGTGCGCGCGCGGCGCGCCGAGCTCGCCGGCCGCACGTCGTCCTGAGCGGTGCCTCGTGGCGCGTGGCATGCGACACTGAGCCCCGTGCGTGCCCCGGCCCTGGTTCCGGCGTTTGATTTCCGGGCGCGCATCGCGCGTGCCGCCGGGGCGCTGGGCGCCGCGGGGGCCGACGCGCTGCTGGTCTCGCACCTGGCCAATCTGCGTTACCTGTCTGGCCTCGACGCATCCGCAGGCCATGGCCTGCTCACGGCTGCGGGCTGCCTCTATCTGCTCGTCGACGCCCGCTACCAGACGGCGGCGCGTGCCCAGGTCGACCTCATCGGCGCAGACGTGCTGATCGCCGTGGACACCGCCGACATTCGCGTCGCTGACTGGATCGCGGAGCGGTGCGTACGGGAGGGCATCGCCCAGCTGCGACTGGAAAGCCGCGTCCTGCCGTTGCACCAGGCGCGCCTGGTCGAGCGCGCCTTGCTCACTGCGGCCTGGGCCGGGACGCTGGTGGACACGCCGCTGGACTTGATCGAAGAGCTGCGGCGGGTCAAGGACCGTCTGGAACTGGCCGTCCTGACCGAGGGCGGGGCACGGTTGTCCGACGTGGCGCGGGGCGTACTTGCCGACGGGGTCGCCCGGGCCGGCCGCACCGAACTCGAGGTGGCCGCCGAGATCGACGGGCGAGTCCGGGCCGCGGGTTTTTCCCGGGCCGCCTTCGAGACGATCGTCGCCAGCGGACCGCGCAGCGCCCACCCGCATGCCCGTCCGACCGACCGGCGCCTGGCCGGCGGGGAGGTCGTGGTGCTGGACTTTGGCGGGGTCTACGGCGGATACTGCGTCGACCTGACCCGGACCGTGTGTCTGGGGCAGCCTTCTGCCGAGGTGGACCGCCAGTATTGGGCGGTGTACGCGGCGCAGCAGGCCGGGTGCGCCGCGATTGGGCCGGGAGTCGTCCCGGCCGACGTCGACCGGGCGGCCCGTCAGGTTCTCGAGGCCGCGGGTCTCGGGGCAGCATTCGGACACGGCACGGGACACGGCCTCGGTCTCGAGGTTCATGAGGCCCCTCGGCTCGCACGTCCCCTGCCGGAAGACGCCGCCCAGCCCCCCCTCGAGGCTGGCGTGGTCTGCACCATCGAACCGGGGGCATACCTGACGGGCCGCGCCGGCATCCGCATCGAGGACGATGTGGTCGTCACGGCGGACGGACATCGACAAATCACCGACGTGCCCCTCGGCTGGCCAACCGCACACTGACAATGACACTCGACGAAATCAAGCAGATCCTCGACCTGGTCCGTGAACACGAACTCGCCGAGTTCGAACTGGAACAGGAAGGCGTCAAGCTGCGGGTCCGGAAGAAGGGGCAGGACGCGCCGACGGTGGTCGTGAGTCCGGCGCAACCGCTCTCGCTGCCGCTCGTGGCTTCCGGCGCCCCGGCTGTTCCGCCCCCGTCGTCCAACGGCACGGCCGCCGACGAGGTCGCCAACACCGAAGGCTTTGAGCTGGCCGTCGTCAAGGCGCCAATCGTCGGGACCTTCTACCGCGCCTCCGAGCCCACCGCGCCGCCCTTCGTGTCGGTGGGGGACACCGTGCGCAAGAACCAGGTGCTGTGCCTCATCGAGGCCATGAAGCTGATGAACGAGATCGTGTCGGAGTACGACGGCGAAATCGTCCAGGTCTTCGTGGAGAACGGCCAGCCCGTGCAGTACGGCGAACGTCTGTTCGCCGTGCGCGCCCGGTAGGCCTGGACGACCGTGTTCAAGAAAATCCTGATTGCCAATCGTGGCGAGATCGCGCTGCGCGTGATCTGCGCCTGCCGGGAAATGGGCATCAAGACGGTTGCCGTCTTCTCGGAGGCCGACGAGCACAGCCTGCACGTCCGGTTTGCCGACGAGGCCGTCTGCATCGGCCCGGCGCGCAGCAGCGAGAGCTACCTGCACGTGCCGGCGATCATCAGCGCTGCCGAGATCACCGGCGCCGACGCCATCCACCCGGGCTACGGCTTCCTGTCCGAGAGTGCCTACCTCGCCGAGGTCTGCGAGGCGTGCCACATCAAGTTCATCGGGCCGAGTCCGTCGGTGATCCGGCTGATGGGCGAGAAGTCGCGAGCCCGCCGCGCCATGAAGAAGGCCGGCGTCAGCACCCTGCCGGGCAGCGACGGTCCGGTCGAAACCGAGGACGAGGCGCAGTCGGTGGCGGCCACGCTCGGCTTTCCGGTCATCATCAAGGCCAGCAACGGCGGCGGCGGACGCGGCATGCGCATCGTCCGCTCGGCCGACGAACTCTCCCTCGCCCTGCGCACCGCGCAGCGTGAAGCGCAGGCGGCCTTCGGGGTCGGCGACGTCTACCTCGAGAAGTACCTCGAGGCCCCACGCCACATCGAGATGCAGATCCTGGGCGACGAGCACGGTCGCGTCGTCCACCTCGGCGAGCGCGAGTGTTCGGTGCAGCGCCGCCATCAGAAGCTGATCGAGGAAGCGCCCTCGGCCGTCATCTCCGAAACACAGCGACGGGCCCTCGGCAAGATGGTCGTGGACGCGGCGACGGCGGTCGGCTACTCGAGTGCCGGCACCTTCGAGTTCCTCATGGACGCCGACGGCAAGCTGTACTTCATCGAGGCCAACACCCGGCTGCAGGTGGAGCACGGCGTCACCGAGCTGGTCACCGGCATCGACATCGTCAAGGAGCAGATCCACATCGCCGCGGGTGCGCCGCTGTCGTTCTCGCAGGAGGACGTGGTGATCTCCGGGCATGCCATCGAGTGCCGCATCAACGCCGAGAATCCTGACACGTTCGCGCCCAGCCCCGGCCGTGTCGATGCCTTCAGCCTGCCCGGCGGCCCCGGCATCCGTGTCGATACCTTCGTGCACGCCGAAGCCATCGTGCCGCCGAACTACGACTCGCTGATCGCCAAGGTGATGTCGCATGGTCGCACGCGCGAGGAGGCCATCGCGCGGATGCGGCGGGCACTCGAGATGACGGTGATCGAAGGCATCCACACGTCGGTGCCGATGCACCTGAAGATCCTGGCCGACGCCGACTTCCAGCAGGCCAGGATCTCCACGGCCTTCATGGAGCGTTTCCTGCCCAAGGCAGCGCCGGCAACCACGCCGGCGGCCTGACGGCGCCGCCGTGCCCCCGGCCCGCCTGCGCCCGCTCCCGTCCCGCCTGTACGCCATCGTCGACGCCGCCGTGGCGGCGCGCGCCGGCTGGGACGTGCCCGACCTGGCCGAGGCCTATCTGCAGGCCGGCGTCCGTGTCCTGCAGGTGCGCGCCAAGGACGCCGCGGCCCGCGACGTCCTGACCTGGACCGAATCGATCGCGCGCCGCGCCGGCGATGCCTGGGTGATCGTCAATGACCGCGCGGACATCGCGTTGGTCGCCGGTACCCGGCACGTCCATCTCGGGCAGGACGACCTGCCGGTGCCCGCGGCCCGGGCATTGCTCGGCGACGAGGCCGTGATTGGCCTGTCGACGCACACGCGCGCACAGGCCGAGCAGGCGTGTCGGCTGCCGTTGGACTACATCGCCGTGGGCCCGATTTTCGGGACCGCCACCAAGGCCACGGGTTACGAGGCGGTCGGCCTGGCGCTGCTGCAGGACGCGAGTGCGGCGGCGGCCGCGGCCGGGGTGCCGGTCGTGGCCATCGGCGGGATCACGTTGGACACCGCGCCCGAGGTCCTCGCGGCCGGCGCATCGGCGGTGGCGGTGATCACCGATCTCCTGCACGGCGGGGATCCGGGTGCCCGTGCCCGCGCCTATGTGGAGCGACTCGGCCGGGTATAATGCGCGCCAACGCGCGTGACAGTCGACGGCGTCAGGCGCCGATCGCGCGGGAATCCGGGACCGGGGGACATTCTTGGCCAGTGCACTGTTTCGTACCAAGTCAATCGACCGCCTGCTGGTGGAAGGCGCGGCCACGGGCGAGGGGACGCTCAAGCGAACCCTGAATGCGGGCGCCCTCGTCGCGCTCGGCATCGGCGCGATCATCGGCGCCGGCCTGTTCGTGCGCACGGCGGCCGCCATCGCCGACCGCGCCGGTCCGTGGCGTGACGCTGGCCGTTCTGGTCGCCGCGCATCGGCTGCGCGTTCGCCGGCCTGTGCTACGCCGAGTTCGCCTCGATGATTCCGATCGCCGGCAGCGCCTACACCTACTCGTACGCGACGATGGGCGAACTGGTCGCCTGGATCATCGGCTGGGACCTGATCCTCGAGTACGCGGTCGGTGCGGCCACGGTCGCCATCGCCTGGAGCGAGTACCTCAACAAGGTCCTCGAGTACTTCGGGTTACACGTGCCTTACGCGTGGAGTCATTCGCCCATTCCAGGTCGATGCGGTCACGGCGTACGGCGGGCATCATGAACCTGCCGGCCGTGCTTCATCCTCGGTCGTGCTGACCGCTGCTGCTCGTCCGCGGCACGCAGGAGTCGGCGTGGGTCAACAACCTGATCGTCATCACCAAGGTCGGCGATCGTGATCATGGTGATCGTGCTCGGCTGGGGGTTCATCAATCCGGCCAACCACACGCCGTACATCCCGGAGCCCACGAGCCTCTACACGACGCCCGAAGGCATCACGCACAGCTACGGCGGCATCATGGGGATCCTCGGGGCCGCCGGGGTCGTGTTCTTCGCCTTCATCGGGTTCGACGCCGTCTCGACCGCGGCGCAGGAAGCAAAGAACCCGAAGCGCGACATGCCGATCGGCATCCTCGGGTCGCTCGTGGTCTGCACCGTGCTCTACGTGCTGTTCGCCCACGTGCTCAGCGGCGTCGCCACGGTCGAGGACTTCCGCACGCACGGGTAGTGAGGCGTCGGTGACTTTCGCCATCATCGAAGTACATGACCGGCTACGACTGGCTCGCCAAGTTCGTCACCGTCGCGATTCTCGCCGGCTTCTCGTCGGTCATCCTGGTGATGCTGCTCGGCCAGTCGCGCGTGTTCTACTCGATGAGCCGCGACGGGCTGGTGCCGAAGATCTTCTCCGACATCCACCCGAAGTACCAGCACGCCGTACAAGTCGAACATGCTGTTCTTCGTCTTCACGGCGCTGTTCGCCGCGTTCGTGCCCGGCAACATCGTCGGCGAGATGACCAGCATCGGCACGCTGTTCGCGTTCATGCTCGTCTGCGCCGGCGTGTGGATCCTGCGGGTCCGGCGGCCGGACATCCAGCGTGGATTCCGCGTGCCCGCCGTACCGCTGGTGTCGACGCTGGGCATCCTCGTCTGCGGGGCGATGATCTACGGGCTCGGCTGGACCAACTGGCTGCGGCTGGCCGCCTGGCTGGCCCTCGGGCTGGTGATCTACTTCGGCTACGGCAAGCAGCACAGCAAGCTCAACACCTCGGTCTGAACGACGTGACTGCACGCACCCTGGACGGCGCCGCCCTGGCACGGCAGATGAAAGAGGACCTGCAACCTCTGGTGCAGGCATTCACTGCCGCGGCCGGCCGGCCGCCCGGTCTCGCGCTGGTGCTGGTCGGTGACGACCCGGCTTCGCACGTCTACGTCGGCAGCAAGAAGACCCAGGGCTCCGACGCCGGCTTCCGCGTCGACCTGCACCAGCGGCCGGCCACAGCCTCGCTCGACGAGGTGCTGGCACTGGTGCGCGCGCTGAATGCCGATGACGCCATCGACGGCATCCTGGTGCAGTCACCGCTGCCGTCGGCGATGGGCAGCGATGCCGCCCGCCGCGTCTTCGAGACCATCGACCCGGCCAAGGACGTGGACGGCTTCACGGCCGAGAACATCGGTCGGCTGGTCCAGAATCGCGAGGGCCTGGTCGCCTGCACGCCGGCCGGGATCGTCGAACTGCTCGAACAGTCCGGCGTCACCATTGCCGGCACCCGCGCCGTCGTCATCGGCCGCAGCGACATCGTCGGCAAGCCGATGGCGCTGTTGCTCCTGCATCGCCACGCCACGGTGACCATCGCCCACTCGCGGACGCCGGACTTGCCGGCAGTGGCGCGCCAGGCCGACATCCTCGTGGCGGCAATCGGGCGGGCCGGCTTCGTCACGCCCGAGATGGTCAAGCCAGGCGCGGCCGTGATCGACGTCGGCATGAACCGGGTGACGTCCGAGGCCGATGTCGTGCGCTTCTTCGGCGAGGGGTCCAGGCGCCATCTGTCCTTTCAGCAGCGCGGCTCCGTGCTGATGGGCGACGTGCATCCGGCAGTAGCCGAGGTCGCCGGGGCACTGACGCCCGTGCCTGGCGGCGTCGGCCCGCTGACCATTGCCACGCTGATGAAGAACACCCTCACCGCGGCACAACGGCGCATCCGGTAGACGACGGGTCATTCGGAATTCAGAATTGGCAATGCAGGGCAGCTCGCGGCAACCCGACGCTCCCGGTGGGCCGGTCAGGGTCTGCCCCGCGCTGCATTCTTATATGTTGAGAGCGGAGCGTTAGCTCGTCACATTCTGAGCGCCGTGGACGCTGGAATTCAGCCTGAGCGCGCTCCGCCGTCTTGAACCAGCGACCCTCCCTCGCACAGTGACCGGGCCCTCGAGGCCGCATCCGTAAGACCGAGGATCGTCGCGATGCACGGGAGGCTCCGATGCGCACCCGCTGCTGGCCAAGACCGACCGTCTCGATGCGACGGTGCTCGCGCGATTTGGCGCGGCCTGGACGCCCGCGCTGACGCAGCTGCCCGATGCCGACCGCCAGGCGGTCCAGGCCTGGCTGGCTCGACGCACGCAGCTGGTGGAGATGCGCACGATGGAGCGCCAACGCCTGCAGCAGGCGCGCGTCGCGGCGCTGCGCACCCGCATCGAGGCGCATCTGACGTGGCTGACGGCCGAACTGGCCGAGACCGATCGCGATCTCCAGACACGCCTCCGCACGCACCCCGTGTGGCAAGCCGCCCTCGCCTTGCTGATCTCGGTGCCGGGGGTCGGCTGGCTCACGGCCGGCCGCCTGATGGCCCGTCTGCCGGAACTCGGCCACCTGCCCACGCCGCGGCTGGCCGCCACGATGCGCAAGCTGCTGACCATCCTCAATGCGATCCTCCATCAGCAGCGCCCCTGGCAACGTCACTCTGAATTCCCTGGTGGCGTTGCCCGCCCCGCGCTGCATTCTGAATTCGCTATTCTGAATTCCCTGGTGGCGTTGCCCGCCCCGCGCTGCATTCTGAATTCGCTATTCTGAATTCCCTGGTGGCGTTGCTCGCCCCGCGCTGCATTCTGAATTCGTCATTCTGAATTCCTTGGTGGCGTTGCCCGCCCCGCGCTGCATTCTGAATTCTGAATTTTGAATTGTCCGTCTCGCAGCGCCTCGACCAGCGCTGCGACCTGCCGGTCCGTCTCCTCGAACGTGCCGTCGGTCGTCACCACGAAGTCCGCCGCGGCCACCTTGCGTGCGATCGGCCACTGCGCGGCCAGTCGCTGATTGGCCGCGTCCGGCGACAGCCGGTCGCGCTCGATGAGCCGCGCCCGCTGGCGTTCCGGGTCGCAGGCGACAACGACGACGACGTCGAAGTCTCCGGCACGACCGGTCTCGAACAGCAGCGGGATGTCGGCCACCGCCGGTCCGTGGTAGCCCTGGTCAGCCAGCTGCGCATGCCATTCGGCAATGCGGCGCCGCACCTCCGGATGGATGATCGCCTCGAGGTCGGCGCGCGCCGTGTCGTCGCCGAAGACGACCTCGGCCAGCCTGGCGCGGTCCAGGTCCCCGCCGGCCGTGAGCATGTCGTCGCCGAACCGTGCGGCAACGGCGCGAAGACCGGCCGAGCCGGGCGCCACGGCAGCGCGTGCCAGCTGGTCGGCGTCGATGGTCGGCAGGCCGGCGCGACCGAGCTGACGGGTGACGTAGGACTTACCCGTGGCGATGCCGCCGGTGAGTCCGACCCGCCACACCGTGTCAGGCATCGGTGTCTTCTGACGGTCGTGCCGGGGCGAGGCGGTCTTCGACGAACGAGTTCCACTCGTGGCAGTGCGGGCAGCGCCACAGCAGCTCCTTGCTGCGGTAGCGGCAGCGCAGGCAGATGTGCGGATCGCGGTAGAACACCGCATCGCGGCTGTGCGTCACGTACAGCTCGACTGACGTCTTGTCGAGATTGAGATCGAGCAGGATGTCCCACGCGGTCTGGTGCACCAGCAGCGCGTGCGGGTTGATGGTCAGGGCGGCGATGACCATCTGCAGCGCGTCCTCGGGGCGGCCGGCCCGCAGCATGTGCCGCGCCAGCGCCAGCCGCGCCCGCCAATCCTGCGGGTGGTCCCCGGCGATGCGGCGGAACAGGTGTTCGAAGCCGTCGGCCCGTCCCGCTGCCATGTAGGCATCGCCGAGGCGGTCGGCCACCAGGTGCGCGCGCGTCGGCATGGACGCGATGAGCTGCTCCCAGATCGCCACCGCGCCCGGCATGTCACCGGCATCACGCTTGACGTCACCGAGATTGAGGTACGCCGGCGCGACCTCGACATCGAGGTCGATGGCCGCTTCGAAGTGCTGGCGCGCCGCCGGGAGGTCCTGCCGCGCGAGTGCCTGCATGCCCAGCTCGTTCTCGAGGAACGCCTGGATCTGCAGGTGGCGGCGGGTGCGCTGCTCGGGCTCGTCGCCACGGGCCAGCTCGCGGCGCACCCGGTACGCCTCGGCCCACTGATTCTGGTCCTCGAACAGCTTCTGCAACTGCAGCAGCGCGTGTTCGTTGCTCGGATCGAGGCGCAGCACCTCGCCGAAGGCCTCGTGGGCCCGGTCCACGAAGCCGCCCCGGGTGAAGTCCAGGCCCAGGCAGAGCAGGGCATAGGTGTGTTCGAGCTTGCTGATCCGCGGCCGCTGGAGGATCTGCTGATGGATCTGGATCGCCCGCCCGACATGCCCCTTCTCGCGGTACAGGTTGCCGAGAATCATGTGAATCTCGACCGCGTCCTCATCGACCCGGGCGGCCTGGCTCAGCTCTTCGATCGCATGATCGAGCTGATTGGCGACGAGGAAATTCAGGCCCTGGATGTAGTGGGGCGACTGCCGTGCCTTGCGGCGATCGATCCAGCGACCCTCGTGCAGCTTGTAGCGCTCCCAGGCCTTGCCCACGGCCAGGCCGAGGAGCAGGGCGACGAGCGCAGACAGGAGTGGAAAGTAGTCGGCGATCACGGGCGTTCGTGCACCGGGGTCGAGACGAGCGCGTCCCAGCGGCCCTGGGCCTGCAGGATGTCCTCGATCAGCGCGCGGGCCGCACCATGGCCGCCGCGCCGTGTGCTCACGACGTGTGCCACGGCCCTGACCTCGGCGACGGCGTCGGACGGGCACGCGGCCAGCCCGACGCGGCGCAGCACCGGCAGATCCACCACGTCGTCGCCCATGTAGGCGATGTCCTCGCACTGCCAGCCGTGTGTCTCCATCAACTCCTCGAGGGCCGCGCCCTTGTCGGCGACGCCCTGCCTGACCAGATCGAGCCCGAGCTGACGTGCCCGGTGCTGCGTCGACGCCGAGTGGCGGGCCGAGAGGACACCGACGGTCAACCCAACCCGTCTGGCCATCACGATGCCGGCGCCGTCCTTGATGTCGAAGCGCTTCCCTTCGCTGCCGTCGGCGTGCACGATCACGCCTCCGTCGGTGAGCACGCCATCGACGTCGAACAACAGGACGCGGACACGCCGGGCACGGGCGCTGATTTCGGCGGGCAGCAGTGCCATCACCAGCGCTCCGTCGGCCACAGGTCGTGGCTGTGCAGCACGCCACGCGGCCGCCGTTCCGCGTCGACGACCGGCAGCGACGTGATTCGTCGTGCCTGCATCACCTGCAGAGCCAACCGGTCGGCGCGCACCAGCAGCCGCCTGCCGATGGCCGCCGCCTCGGTGCGGAGCACGCGCGCGGCAAGCGCGAGAGCGGTCGACGGCGAGATGCGGCCTGGCTGGGTCATGGTCGTCACGGCTGCGTCTGGACGGCGTCATGAACACGGGTCAGTCGCGCGAGCAGCGCAGGCAGCAGGTCGAGTCGCAGGCTGTTCTCCGCGTCCGATCTGGCGCGCGTCGGGTCGTCGTGCACTTCCAGGAAGACGCCATCGACGCCGGCGGCGACACCGGCGCAGGCCATCGTTTCGATGAATGCCGCCTGACCGCCGCTGTGCGCCCTCGCCCGCACCCGGCAGTTGCAGGCTGTGGGTCACGTCGTACACGACCGGCGCGCCGAGCGCGCGCAGCTGCGGGAACGCGCGCATGTCGACCACCAGGTTGTGGTAGCCAAAGGACGTGCCGCGCTCGGTCAGCAGCACGCGGTCGTGACCGGAGTCGCGGACCTTGTCCAGCGCGTATCGCATCTCCGCCGGCGCGAGGAACTGCCCCTTCTTGATGTTGACGACGGCGCCGGTGCGCGCCGCGGCCACCAGCAGGTCGGTCTGGCGGCAGAGGAACGCGGGAATCTGCAGGACGTCGACCACGTCGGCGGCCGGGGCGGCCTGGGCCGGCTCGTGGATGTCGGTCAGGACCGGGACGCCGACTTCGGCCTTGACCCGCGCCAGCGTGCGCAGGCCGGCGTCGAGACCGGGGCCGCGGAACGACGACAGGGAGGTGCGGTTGGCCTTGTCGAACGAGGCCTTGAACACGTAGGGCACACCTGCCGTGCGCGCCATCGCGGCGATGGCGTGGCCCAGGTCGAGCGCATGGCCCTCACTCTCGATGACACACGGGCCGGCAATCAGCGCAAGGCGTCCGGCACCGAATGTCACCGGTCCTGCCTGTACCGGTTGCACCGCGCCATTATACGGGCCTCCCGCAGCTACACCATGGTCGCGGCGGGCGTGCTGACGGCCTCGCGAGAGGCAAGGGCGTGCTTGTACGTCGCTTCGACGAAGCCGGCAAACAGCGGGTGCGGCTTCAGCGGCTTGGACTTGAACTTCGGGATGGAACTGCACCGCGATGAACCAGGGGTGCGACGGCAGTTCGACGATCTCGACGAACTTGCCGTCGAGCGAGCGGCCGACGATCTCGAGGCCCTTCTCGGTGATCGCCGGTTCGAACAGGCAGTTGAACTCGTAGCGGTGGCGATGGCGCTCGTGGATGACGTCGGACCCGTACAACCGGTGCGACAGCGAGCCGGGCTTCAACTGACAGGCGTAGGAGCCGAGGCGCATGGTGCCGCCGAGGTCGTCGACGCCGAGCAGGTCGCGCAGCTTGTAGATCACCTTGCTGTCGGTGTCGGGCGCCACCTCGGTCGAATCGGCGTTGAGGATGCCGCAGACGTTGCGGGCGTACTCGACGGTCGCCCACTGGAACCCGTAGCAGATGCCGAAGAACGGGATCCGCCGATCGCGCGCCACTTCGACGGCCTTCATCATGCCGCGCGTGCCGCGATTGCCGAAGCCGCCCGGGACGAGGATGCCGTCGGCGCCGTCCAGTTCGCGCTCGCCACCCTCGGCTTCGAGGGCCTCGGCCTCGATCCACTTGACGTTGACCTTGAGGCGGTGGTGGAAGCCGCCGTGGAAGCAGCGCCTCGGTGAGGCTCTTGTAGGAGTCTTCCAGGCCGACGTACTTGCCGACCACGTGGATCGTGATCTGGTCCTGCGGGTTCTTGATGCGGTCGAGCAGCGATTCCCACAGGCCGGCCGGCCGCGGTTCGTTGGGCAGCGACAACTGCTTGAGGACGATGCGATCGATGCCTTCCTCGGCCAGCGCCAGCGGCACTTCGTAGACGCTCGAGACGTCGCGGGCGGTGATCACCGCGTCTTCGTTGACGTCGCAGAACAGCGCGATCTTGCGCTTGATGTCGCGCGGCAGCATGCGGTCGGTGCGGCACAGCAGGATGTCGGGCTGGATCCCGATCGAGCGCAGGTCGCGCACGCTGTGCTGCGTCGGCTTGGTCTTGAGCTCGCCGGCCGTGCTGACATGGGGCACCAGCGTCAGGTGGATGTACAGCGTGTTCTCGCGGCCCACGTCCTGCCGGAACTGGCGAATCGCCTCGAGGAACGGCAGGCTCTCGATGTCGCCGACCGTGCCGCCGATCTCGACGAGCACGACGTCGACGCCGTCGGAGACGGCCAGGATCGACTCCTTGATGGCGTTGGTGATGTGCGGGAATGACCTGCACCGTCGCGCCCGAGGTAGTCGCCACGGCGCTCGCGCTGGATGACCGAGAGGTAGATCTTGCCGGTCGTCCAGTTGGAGTTCTTCGAGGTCACCGTGTTGGTGAACCGCTCGTAGTGCCCCAGATCGAGGTCACCCTCGGTGCCGTCGTCGGTCACGTACACCTCGCCGTGCTGGTACGGCGACATCGTCCCGGGATCGACGTTGATGTACGGGTCGAACTTCTGCAGCGTGACCTTGAAGCCGTGGCCCTCGAGCAGGGCGCCGATCGACGCCGCGGCCAGCCCCTTGCCGAGCGAAGACACCACGCCACCGGTGACGAAGATGTACTTGACGGGCCGATGGGGCTGCGAAGTCTGCATGGTGGACATCAAATAGTTGTGGGCGTCGCGAGCCGGCGACGCACCCGTTCGAGATCGTCAGGGGTGTCCACGCCGAGCGCCTCGTGGCGCGACTCGACGGTCATGATGGCGTGCCCGTGCTCGAGGGCTCGCAGTTGCTCCAGCGACTCGCTCGCTTCGAGCGGCGTCGCTGGCCAGGCGGCACAGCGCGAGCAGGAACGTCGCGGCGGTACACGTACAGGCCGACGTGCTTGTACCACGTCACCGGCGTCGCCCGGGTCGCGCAGGAACGGCACGGCGGCGCGCGTGAAGTAGAGGGCCCGACCCCGCAGGTCGACGACGACCTTGACCACGGCCGGACTGGCGATCTCGGCCGGGTCGGTGATCCGGCTGTCGCACCGTGCTCATCACCACCGACGGGTCGGCCGCGCAGGCGGCCACCGCGTCGTCGATCATCGCCGGCGCCAGCATCGGCTCGTCACCCTGGACGTTGACGATCAGCTCGTCGGTGAGCACTGGCCGCGACCTCGGCGACGCGCTCGCTGCCGGTGCGATGGTCCGGCGACGTCATCACGACGTCGCCGCCAAACGCACGCACCGCCTCGAAGACCCGCACGTCGTCGGTGGCGACGATGACCGCGGGAGACGCGACGCCGCGTCCGAGGCGCGCCGGTAGACGTGCTCGATCATCGGCCGGCCATGGATGTCGGCGAGCGGCTTGCCCGGGAGACGCGTGGAGGAGAATCGGGCGGGAATGACGGCGACGGCCGTCGCGGGTGACCGGGTGACGGATCCGGCACTGTGCAGCACGCGGAATTCTAGCACGCAGGGCCCCCGCGACCCCGCGCGCCGGACGTCCGCGCTCGCATCGACGGCGAACGCCGCCGACGGCGGCTGCGTAGCATGACCCCATGACCAAGCCTGTGCTGGCGGTCGCCCTGCTCGTGGTGCTGGCCGGGCGCCTGGCATGTCGCGCTTGCGGCCGCCGTCGTGGCGCCGCGCCGACGACGGGCCGTGCGCCGCCGCAGCAGCGCCGGTGCCGGCCACGACGCCGTGTGCCCACGGTCCGCCTCGCGCAACGTCACGCGGCGGGCAGCCTGCGACCGCCACCGGGGCGTGGCGCAGCCCGTTCGGAATCGGTCGCGCCCCGACGTCGGCCCGAGGCGTCGCTCCAGGTGGCGCGGCGGCGCCCGGCCGGCGCGGCCGTCGCCGGACCGACGGCGCCGGCGCTGGCCGCGCCTGTCGTTGATTGGCGTGGCCGAGGCGGGTGAGGGCGCGCGGCCTGGTGCGGACGGCGGTCGTGTCGGGCGCGCAGGGCGTGCATCACGCCCGGCCGGGCGATGTCATCGAGCAGGTCTACCGTGTCGAGCGCATCGGCGCGGACGCGGTGCGATCTGCTGCTCCTGCCCGAGGGACGCGCGCTGCGGCTGTCGTTGCGTCCCTGAGGCCGCCCGCCGAAGCCTCGGCGGAGGCGGGTATAATCGTCGGGCTCGTCGCGCCCCGGGCACGGGCGACGCACCAACTTGGTGCAAGACGCTCGCAGCTTCGCTGCCGACGCGGGTTACACCCTGTTTGCCGTCGTTTTTGAACAGGGTTTTCCACAGCTTCTGTGAATATCGTGTAACGAGCCACAGGGGCGTGACCTAATTCACAGGACCCTACACCTCCATGCCGCAGTTCACGCATCTCACGGCGCCTACCGACGGCGCGCCCATCACCCGGCAAGGCGACGCGCTCGCCGTGCCGGATCGTCCGATCCTTCCGTTCATCGAAGGCGACGGCACCGGCCCCGACATCTGGCGCGCGAGCGTGCGCGTGTTCGACGCGGCCGTCGCAGAAGGCGTACGGCGGCACGCGCGAAGTGGTGTGGCTCGAGGTGCTGGCCGGCGAGAAGGCGTTCAACACCGTCAACGAGTGGCTGCCCGCTGACACGCTCGACCGCCTTCCGCGAATACCTGGTCGGCATCAAGGGCCCGCTGACGACGCCGGTCGGCGGCGGCATCCGATCGCTGAACGTCGCGCTGCGGCAGGAACTCGATCTCTACATGTGCCTGCGGCCGGTGCGCTACTTCGAGGGCATGGAGACACCGGTCAAGCGACCCGACCTCGTCGACATGGTGATCTTCCGCGAGAACACGGAAGACATCTACGCCGGCATCGAGTTCGCCGAGGGCACGCCCGAGGTCGCAGCAAGTTCAAGCAGCTGCTTCAGCGCGGCCTTCCCGAAGCCGTACAAGAAGATTCGCTTCCCGGACTCGGTCGGCCTCGGCATCAAGCCGGTCTCGCGCGAGGGCACCGAACGCCTGGTGCGCGCCGCGATCGAGTACGCAATCGCCAACAAGCCGCAAGAGCCTGACGCTGGTGCACAAGGGCAACATCATGAAGTTCACGGAAGGCGCCTTCCGTGACTGGGGCTACGAGCTCGCCAAGCGCGAGTTCGGCGCGATCGAAGTCGACGGCGGCCCGTGGTGCAAGCTGCCCGGCGGCCTGATCGATCAAGGACGTGATCGCCGACGCGTTCCTGCAGCAGATCCTGACGCGGCCGGCCGAGTACGACGTCATCGCCACGCCTGAATCTCAACGGCGACTACATCTCCGACGCGCTCGCCGCGCAGGTCGGCGGCATCGGCATCGCGCCCGGCGGCAACATCAACTACGTCACCGGCCACGCCGTCTTCGAGGCCACCCACGGCACCGCGCCCAAGTACGCCAACCTGGACAAGGTCAACCCGGGCTCGGTCATCCTCTCGGGCGAGATGATGTTCCGTTACCTCGGCTGGAACGAGGCCGCCGACCTGATCATCGAGCGGCCTCGAGAAGAGCCATCGCCGCCAAGACGGTCACCTACGACCTGGCGCGCATGATCGAAGGCTCGACCGAGCTGACGTGCTCGGAGTTCGGCGACGCCATGATCAGCCACATGTAGCACCACAGCGGCCTTCGTCGGTCGGCCGTCGGCCTTCGGGCGTCACTCCGCGGGTCGGACCGCCGCGACGGCTCGGCGGTATCTACGAAGGCCGACGGCCGAATGCCGACGGCCGTCCAGGAGTCAGAGACCATGAACCGCAAAGTGACCGTCGTCGGCGGCGCCGGCAACGTGGGCGCCACGGTGGCGCGCTCGATCGCCAACCGCGAACTGGCCGATGTCGTGATCATCGACATCGCCGACACCAAGGCGCAGGGCATCGCGCTCGACATCCTGCAGACCTGCCCGGTCGAGGGCAGCGACACCCGCGTCGTCGGCGGCAGCGACTACGCGCTCTCGGCCGGCTCCGACGTCGTCGTCATCACGTCCGGCGTGCCGCGCAAGCCGGGCATGAGCCGCGACGACCTGCTGTCGGTCAACTACAAGATCATGCAGGACGTCACGGCCAACGTGATGAAGCACTCGCCCGACGCCATCATCGTCGTCGTGGCCAACCCGCTCGACGCGATGTGCGCAGGCGGTCTACCGCCTCAGCGGGCTGCCCGCGCGAGCGCGTCATCGGCATGGCCGGCGTGCTCGACTCGGCCCGCATGCGCGCGTTCATCGCGACCGAGCTGAACGTCTCGGTCGAGAACGTGCACGCCTTCGTGCTCGGCGGCCATGGCGACACGATGGTGCCGCTGCCGCGCTACTCGACGGTCGCCGGGCATCCCGATCACCGAACTGATGTCGGCCGAGCGCATCGCCGGCCATCTGCGAGCGCACCGCCAACGGCGGCGCCGAGATCACCAAGCTGGTCGGCACCAGCGCCTGGTACGCACCGGGCCAGTCGTCGGCCGGATGGTCGAGGCGATCCTGAAGGACAAGAAGCTGATCGTGCCGTGCTCGGTGTACCTGCAGGGCGAGTACGGCGTCAACGATCAGTTCCTCGGCGTGCCGGTCAAGCTCGGCGCCAAGGGCGTCGAGCAGATCATCGAGATCACGCTCACGGCCGATGAAAAGGCCGCGCTCGACAAGTCGGCGGCAGCGGTCAAGGAACTGACCACCGTCATCGGCGTGTAGGCGGCCGAGCCACGACGCGCCGGATATCGGACGTGAAAAGGGCGGCCCGGGAATTCCCGGGCCGCCCTTTTCACGTCGTGCCGCGTGCCGCTGCCGGCGCGGGACCGATCAGCGAGCCACCCACTGCGCCTTCAGGTAATCGCGGTTCATCTTCGCGATGTTGCTCATCCTGATTTCCTTCGGACACACGGCCTCGCACTCGCCCTCGTTGGAGCAGGCGCCGAAGCCTTCCATGTCCATCTGCTCGACCATCCGGACGGTGCGGCGATGCCGTTCGGCCTGGCCCTGCGGCAGCAGGTTCAGGTGGCTGATCTTGGCCGACGTGAACAGCGCCGCCGAGGCGTTCTTGCAGGCGGCCACGCAGGCGCCGCACTGGATGCACGCGGCCGCGTCGAAGACGGTGTCGGAGACCGGCTTGGGCACCGGGATGGCGTTGGCGTCGGGCGCCGCGCCGACGTTCATCGAGATGTAGCCGCCGGCGCCGACGATGCGGTCGAGCGCACTGCGGTCCACCACCAGGTCCTTGACGACGGGGAAGGCGCGCGGCCCGCCAGGGCTCGATGGTGATGGTGTCGCCGTCCTTGAAACGGCGCATGTGGAGCTGGCAGACCGTGGTGCCGGCGTCGGGCCCATGCGCGACGCCGTTGACCATGCAGCCGCAGGTGCCGCAGATGCCCTCGCGGCAGTCGGAGTCGAAGGCGATCGGCTCGTCGCCCTTGCGAATGAGCCCCTCGTTGACGACGTCGAGCATCTCGAGGAACGACATGTCGGGCGAGATGTCGTTCGCCTTGTACTCGACCAGTCGGCCCGGCGTACCAGGGGCCTGCTGGCGCCACACGCGCAGTGTCAGATTCAGTGCCATCGTTCTCTCTATCCTCGGACGGCCTTCGTCATTCGGCCGTCGGCCTTCGTGTCCTCGAGGTGCCCAGACCAACGAACGAGTCCGGCGGCTGCGACATCACTCGTGACTGGTGCGGCCAGCTGCGACAGCCTGCCCGACCCTTCGATTTCCCGATCCGCGATGCCCGACCCGCGATCCGCGTCCCCTACTTGTAACTCCGCTGACTCGGCTTCACGTACTCGAACGAGAGAGGCTCGACGTGCCGCACCGGGGCGGAGCCGACGCCGGTGAACTGCCATGCCGCGGCGTGCGAGAAACGCTCGTCGTCGCGCTGCGCCTCGTTGTCGGGCGTCTGGTACTCCTCGCGGAAGTGGCCGCCGCACGACTCCTCGCGGGTCAGGGCGTCGAGCGCGAGCAGCTCGGCGAACTCCAGGTAGTCGGCGACACGACCGGCGTACTCGAGGTTCTTGTTCATGTTGTTGGCTTCGCCAGGCACCGAGACGTTCTGCCAGAACTCGTCTCGCAGCTTCGGGATCTCGGTCAGGGCGGTCTTCAGGCCGTCGGCGGTGCGCGACATGCCCACGTAGTCCCACACCAGCCGTCCGAGCTGCCGGTGCAACTCGCGCGGGGTCTTGTTGCCCTTGACGGTGAGCAGCCGCGTGATCTGCGACTGGGCGTTGTTGGCCGCCTCGGCAAAGGCGGCGTGCTCGGTGGTCACCTTGGGCAGCGCCGTGCTCGCGAGGTAGTGGCTCAAGGTGTAGGGGATGACGAAGTAGCCGTCGGCCAGGCCCTGCATGAGGGCGCTGGCGCCGAGGCGGTTGGCGCCGTGGTCCGAGAAGTTGGCCTCGCCGAGCACGTGCAGGCCCGGGATGGTGCTCATCAGGTTGTAGTCCACCCACAGGCCGCCCATCGTGTAGTGCACGGCGGGGAAGATCCGCATCGGCACGTCGTACGGGTTGTCGTCGGTGATCTTCTGGTACATGTCGAACAGGTTGCCGTAGCGCTGCTTGATCACGTCCTTGCCGAGGCGGTTGATCGAGTCGGCGAAGTCCAGATACACCGCCAGGCCGGTCTCGCCGACGCCCTGGCCTTCGTCGCAGGCCAGCTTGGCGGCGCGCGACGCGACGTCGCGGGGGACCAGGTTGCCGAAGCTGGGATAGCGGCGTTCCAGGTAGTAGTCGCGCTCGGCTTCCGGGATCTGCTGCGGCGGCCGCTTGTCGCCCGGGCTTTTGGGCACCCACACGCGGCCGTCGTTGCGCAGGCTCTCGCTCATCAGCGTCAGCTTGCTCTGGTGGTCGCCGGACACCGGGATGCAGGTCGGATGGATCTGCGTGAAGCACGGGTTGGCCAGCAGCGCGCCACGCTTGTGCGCGCGCCAGGCGGCCGTGACGTTGCTGTTCACGGCGTTGGTGGAGAGGTAGTAGACGGTGCCGTAGCCGCCGGTGGCGAGCAGCACGGCATCGCCGGCCCACTTCTCGAGTTCGCCGGTGACCAGGTTGCGGGTGATGATGCCGCGCGCCTGCCCGTCGACGATGACCACGTCGAGCATCTCGCGCTGCGGCATCAGCGTCACCGTGCCGGCATCGACCTGCCGCATCATCGACTGGTAGGCGCCGATCAGCAGCTGCTGGCCGGTCTGGCCGCGCGCGTAGAAGGTGCGCGACACCTGCGCGCCGCCGAACGAGCGGTTGTCGAGCAGGCCGCCGTACTCGCGCGCGAACGGCACGCCCTGGGCGACGCACTGGTCGATGATGTCGACGCTGACCTGCGCGAGGCGGAAGACGTTGGCTTCGCGGGCGCGGTAGTCGCCGCCCTTGACGGTGTCGTAGAACAGCCGGTAGATGCTGTCGCCGTCGTTGCGGTAGTTCTTGGCGGCGTTGATCCCGCCCTGCGCGGCAATCGAGTGGGCCCGGCGCGGACTGTCGTGGATGCAGAAGGTGAGGACGTTGTAGCCGAGTTCACCGAGCGCGGCCGAGGCCGACGCGCCCGCCAGGCCGGTGCCCGACGCACAGCACCGTGAGCTTGCGGCGGTTGGCCGGGTTCACCAGCTTGGATTCGAACTTGTGCCGGTCCCACTTGCCTTCGATGGGACCTCCCGGAACCTTGCTGTCGAGCGTCATCACGTGGCCCCTAGCGAGTGAAGTACATGAACAGCGGCAGGAGCGCGAAGCCGCCGGCGATGACCACCGCGACGACGCGGCCGCCGAGCACCAGGCTGCGACCGAGCCGCTGGTTCGACAGCCCGAGCGATTGCGCCGCGCTCGAGATGCCGTGGTTGAGGTGGAAGCCGATCAGCACCATCGCGACCACGTAGAACCCGACGTACAGCGGGTTCTGGTAGATCTCGTCGACCAGCCGGTACAGGTCGCGGTATCCGGTGCCGGCCTCTTCGTACCAGGTGCCGAACTTGAACGTGCGGACGTGCACGACGACGAAGACGAGGATGAACAGGCCGGTCAGCGCCATCGTCGTCGACGACCACGACTTGCGGCTGGTGTGCCCGGCCCACTTCTTCTCGCGGTAGGCGACCGGCCGTGCCGCGGAGTTGCGCCAGTAATTGGTCAGCGTCTTGACGATGTGGAGGAGGAAGATGCCGACCAGCCCCGCCTCGGCGAGGTAGAGCAGGGGGCCCAGGCTCTCGAGCTTGTGGGCGTAGCCGTTGAAGGCCGCGGGGCCCACCAGCAGCGACAGGTTGCCGACGAGGTGACTGACCAGGAACCCGAACAGCAGCAGGCCGGTGAGCCCGATCAGGATCTTGGTGCCGACCGTGGACGAGAAGAATGAGGGGCGACTGGACATGTCAGACTCCGCAGCCCGTCGCGCCTGGGCAGGCGTCGGGGTGCGTCGAGGAGGGCACTGAACTGTCGGATGGCATGTGGGGTAGCGCGCGACGGTGGTGGCTGGGCCTCCCCGTGAGCTGCGCGGTGGCCCGAACCCACGGAATGGTATCCCGGCTCGGCCTCGCGGGCAACGCTCGCACGCGCCGCGCTTGACCATCCTCCTCCGGATGCTAATGATAGGGACGCTGCCGCGGTCCAGATCGATCCCGCGCCCAGGCTCACCCGTGCGGCGCCACGGTCCACCACGTCCAAGGAACTCCGGTGAAGATTCACGAGTATCAGGCAAAGGCCATCCTGGCCCGGCACGGTGTGCCGGTGCCCCGTGGGGAAGTCGCGTTTTCGGCCGAGGAGGCCGGCGCCATCGCCCGTCGTCTCGGCGGCGGCGTCACCGTCGTCAAGGCCCAGATCCATGCCGGCGGTCGCGGCAAGGGCGGCGGCGTCAAGGTCGTCAAGGACGCTGCGGCGGCCGAAGAGACGGCCAAGCAGATCCTGGGCATGACCCTGGTCACCCACCAGACCGGGCCGGAAGGGCGCAAGGTCGAGCGCCTGCTCGTCGAGGAAGGCGTCAAGATCGCCAAGGAGCTGTACCTCGGCCTGCTCGTCGACCGCGCCGCCGGCTGTCCGATCCTGATGGCCAGCGCCGAGGGCGGCATGGACATCGAGGAAGTGGCCGAGAGCAATCCGGAGGCGATCAAGAAGGTCGCCATCAGCCCGGTCACCGGCCTGACCGCGTTCCAGGCCCGCCAGCTGGCGTTCGGCATCGGCATCGACCCGGCGCACGTCAACAAGGCCGTCAAGGTCATGCAGGCCATCTACGAGACGTTTGTCGCCACCGACGCCTCGATGATCGAGATCAACCCGCTGATCGTCACCGAGGGCGGCGACCTGATCGCCCTGGACGCCAAGGTCACCTTCGACGACAACGCGCTGTACAAGCACCAGGAGTTCCGCGACCTGCGCGATCTCGCCGAGGAGGACCCCCTCGAGATCGAAGCGAGCAAGTTCTCGCTGAACTACATCCGCCTCGACGGCACCATCGGCTGCATGGTCAACGGCGCGGGCCTGGCCATGGCGACCATGGACATCATCAAGCTGGCCGGCGGCGCCCCGGCCAACTTCCTCGACGTCGGCGGCGGCGCCAACGCCGAGCAGATCCGCAACGCCTTCAAGATCCTGATGTCGGACACCAACGTCAAGGCGGTGTTCATCAACATCTTCGGCGGCATCCTGCGCTGCGACGTGCTGGCCGAGGGGGTCATCGCCGCGGTCAAGGAACTGGGTGTGCCGGTGCCGATCGTCATCCGCATGGAAGGCACCAACGTGGAGCAGGGCAAGGCCATGCTCCGCGACAGCGGCCTCAACTTCACCACCGCTGACACGATGGGCGACGGCGCCGATCGGGTCGTGGCTCTCGCTCGCTAAGGGATCGACGGACTGACATGGCTGTATTGATCGACAAGTCGACGCGCCTCATCGTGCAGGGCCTTACCGGCCGCGAGGGGACGTTCCACGCCAAGGCGGCTGCCGCCTATGGCACCAACGTCGTGGGCGGGGTGACCCCCGGCAAGGGCGGCACCGACCACGAAGGGTTCGCGGTCTTCAACACCGTGGCCGACGCGGTGGCCAAGACCAGCGCCAACGCGTCGGTGATCTTCGTGCCGCCGCCGTTTGCCGCCGACGCCATCATGGAAGCGGCCGACGCCGGCATCGAACTGATCGTCTGCATCACCGAGGGCATCCCGGTGCTGGACACGATGAAGGCGCTGGCCTTCATGAAGGGCCGGTCGTCGCGCCTGATCGGGCCCAACTGCCCCGGGCTGATCACCGCCGGGCAGGCCAAGGCCGGGATCATCCCCGGGCACATCTGCACCGAAGGGCGCGTCGGCATCGTGTCCAAGAGCGGCACGCTGACCTACGAAGCCATCCACCAGCTGACCAAGCTGGGGTTCGGACAGACGACCTGCATCGGCATCGGCGGCGACCCGCTCATCGGCACCAGCTTCATCGATGCGCTGGAGCTGTTTGCCGGCGACCCGCAGACCGAAGCGGTGGTGATGATCGGCGAAATCGGCGGCTCGGCCGAACAGGAAGCCGCGGCCTGGATCCAGGCCCACTTCAAGAAGCCGGTGGTCGGCTTCATCGCCGGCCAGACGGCCCCGCCAGGACGACGGATGGGCCACGCCGGTGCCATCATCTCGGGCGGCAAAGGCACGGCCGACGAGAAGATGGCCGCGCTGTCGGCGGCTGGCGTCACGGTGGTCAACAGCCCCGCCGACATCGGCCAGGCCATCGCCAGCCGCCTGTAAGGACCACGCGCTGTCGTGCGACGCCATCCCGAGGCCCCTAGGGGTGGTGTCGTCCGCGCGGCAGCGCGCCAACTCCTCATGCTATGATCTCCCGGTTGGGCACCCTGTCGCGCTGGTGGTGTAACCGCGCCCGTGACCCATTCGAGGCAGATCTCCATGGCTTCCTCTGACCTGCTGGCAGCGCCGGCAGTCGTCTCGTCGCAGACTCGCATCAACGACTTCAGCATCCAGGTGGCCACGGTCAACGGCTCGGGCAGCCAGACCGCCAACCTCGTCCTGCTGCGCTCGATTTTCCAGATGGGGGTGCCGGTCTCCGGCAAGAATCTCTTCCCCTCCAACATCGCCGGCCTGCCCACCTGGTACACCATCCGGGCCAACCGGCACGGCTACATCGCGCGCAAGAAGGAAATCGACCTCCTCGTGGCGATGAACCCCGAGACGGGGCGCGACGATGTGCTCGCGCTCGAGGCGGGGTGCGCCGTCGTCTACGACGAGACGCTGAAGCTGGAACAGGTGCGCAGCGACCTGGTGTTCTACCCGGTGCCCTTCGACAAGATCGTCGCCGAGGTCTGTCCCGATGCGCGGCTGCGCCGCCTCGTGCGCAACATGATCTACGACGGCGTGCTGTCGCGCCTGCTCGGCATCGAGCTGGCCGAGATGGACAACGCGCTGACCCGGCTGATGAAGAAGAAGGCCAAGGCGCTGGCGCTGAACCTGGCCGCGCTGCAGGCCGGATTCGCCTACGCCAGCGAGCACTTCGCCGGCCGCCCCGTGCCGCTGGCCGTCGAGCGGATGGCCGAGACCCAGGATCGCATCCTGATCGAGGGCAACGCTGCCGCGGCGCTCGGCTGCCTGATGGCCGGCGTCACGGTGGTCGCCTGGTACCCGATCACGCCGTCCTCGTCGCTGTGCGAGACGCTGATCGACTACCTGCGCAAGTACCGGATGGATCCCGAGACCGGCAAGGCGACGTTTGCGGTGGTGCAGGCCGAGGACGAGATCGCGGCGCTGGGCATGGTGGTCGGCGCGGCGTGGGCCGGCGCCCGGTCGATGACCTCGACCTCGGGTCCTGGCCTGTCGCTGATGTCGGAGTTCACCGGCCTGGCGTACTACGCCGAGTTGCCGGCGGTGATTTTCGACGTGCAGCGCGTCGGGCCGTCCACGGGCCTGCCGACCCGCACCGCGCAGGGCGACATCGCCTTTGCCGCGGGCCTGTCGCACGGCGACACCAAGCACATCCTGCTGCTGCCGGCCTCGGTCAGCGAGTGCTACACGATGAGCACGCAGGCGTTCGACCTGGCCGAGCGGTTCCAGACCCCGATTTTCGTGATGACCGACCTCGACCTCGGGATGAACACGTGGATGGCCGAGCCCTTCCCGTACCCCGAGGCGCCGCTCGACCGTGGCAAGGTGCTCACCGCCGAGACACTGCAGACGATCGGCGAGTGGGGCCGTTACAAGGACGTCGACGGCGACGGCATTCCGTACCGGACGCTGCCGGGCCAGTTCGGGCCGTCGTTCTTCACTCGCGGCTCGGGCCACAATGCCAAGGCGCAGTACAGCGAGCGGCCCGACGACTACACCACCAACATCGACCGCCTGCTGCGCAAGTTCGAGACGGCTCGCGGCGAGGTGCCGGTGCCCGAACTCGACCAGCGCCCACGCGCCAGGGTCGGCATCATCGCCTACGGCACGTCGCACTGGGCCATCATCGAGAGCCGCGACCAGCTGCGCGACGAATCCGGCATGGACACCTCGTACCTGCGCCTGCGCGCCTATCCGTTCACGCACCACGTCGGCGAGTTCATCGACGCCCACGACCGCGTCTACGTGGTCGAGCAGAACCGTGATGGCCAGATGCTCGGGCTGCTCCGCCAGGAGCTGTCGGGCACGCAGATCGGCAAGCTCGCCAGCGTCCGCCACTACAACGGGTTGCCCATCGACGCCCGTTCGGTCACCGAAGAGATCCGCGCCCACGAATCGCGCATGTCCCTGCCACCCGAGACCGCGGCCGAAGACGCCACGGTCGGGGCAGAGGAGGCCGTCTAGCCGTGTCCACGCCAGCCGCCCCGACCCCGCCCCGCAAGGTCAACCGCATCAATCTCGAGCCGGCCACCTATCGCGGCGCCAAGACGACGCTGTGCGCCGGCTGCGGGCACAACGCGATCAGCGAGCGGATCATCGACGCCTTCTACGAGATGGGCGTCGACCCGACACGCGTGCTCAAGCTCTCGGGCATCGGCTGCTCGAGCAAGAGCCCGGCGTACTTCCTCGGCACCGCGCACGGCTTCAATTCGGTGCACGGTCGCATGCCCTCGGTGGCCACCGGCGCGCTGATGGCCAACAAGACGATGCTCGGCATCGGCGTCAGCGGTGACGGCGATACCGGCGCGATCGGGGTCGGCCAGTTCGTCCACCTGATGCGCCGCAACCTGCCGCTGATCTACGTCGTCGAGGACAACGGCTGCTACGGCCTCACCAAGGGCCAGTTCTCGCCGATGGCCGACCTCGGCAGCACGCTCAAGAACGGCGTGGTCAACGACCTGCCGCCGATCGACATCTGCGCCCTGGCCATCGAGCTCGGGGCGACCTTCGTGGCGCGGTCGTTCTCCGGCGACAAGAAGCAGTTGCTGTCGATCCTGAAGGCGGCGATCAGCCACAAGGGCACGTGCATGATCGACGTCATCTCGCCGTGCGTGACCTTCAACGACCACGAAGGATCGACCAAGAGCTACGCCTACGCCAAGGATCACGACGAGCCGGTCAACGAGATCAGCTTCGTGCCGTTCTTCGAGGACATCTCGGTCGAGTACGAGGAGGGCAGCGCGACGCCGGTCAAGATGCACGACGGCTCGACGCTGGTGCTGCGCAAGCTCGAGTCCTCGCACAACACGACCGACAAGATCGAGGCGATGCGGACGCTGCACGAGACCACGCGCCGCGGCGAATTCGCCACCGGGATCATCTACCTGCAGCCTGATTCCACCGACTTCCTGACCCTGCTCAACCTCGTCGACGAGCCCCTCGCCCTGTTGCCGCAGTCGCGGACACGACCGGGCAAGGCGGTGCTCGACGAAATCATGGACAAGCTGCGTTGAGCATTCTGCGACGCAGGGCGGGCGCGTCCCCGAGGCGCCCCGTCAGGGCCGCTCGGGGAGCGGCCCCTACCACCCGAAACGACCTATGGAACGTACATTCGCCATCATCAAACCCGACGCCGTGAAGAACGGCGTCATCGGCCGCATCCTTGCCCGCGTCGAGCAGGAGGGCTTCCGCATCGTCGCGATGCGGTTGCAGCACCTGTCCAAGCGCGAGGCCGAAGGCTTCTACGCCGTGCACAGCGAGAAGCCGTTCTTTGGCGGCCTCACCGACTTCATGTCGTCGGGGCCGTGCGTGCTGCTGTGCCTGGAGGCACCCGACGCCATCAAGAAGTGGCGCACGCTGATGGGAGCCACCAACCCGGCCAACGCCGAGGCCGGCACGATGCGCAAGGAGTTCGGCGCGTCGATCGACAACAACGCCACGCACGGGTCCGATGCGCCGGAGACGGCGGCGTTCGAGCTCGGGTACTTCTTCCGCGGCCTGGAGCTGGCCTAGCCAGCCTCGCTGACGGCGCGTTCGGGGAACGCGCCTGCCGGTTCGCATCCGATATGTCCATCAAAGCCGACAAGTGGATTCGCAGGATGGCCCTCGAGCACGGCATGATCGAGCCGTTCGAGGACCGGCAGGTGCGCGAGGGCGTCGTCTCGTACGGCCTGTCGTCGTACGGCTACGACATCCGGGTGGCCGACGAGTTCAAGATCTTCACCAACATCAACAACACGGTGATCGATCCCAAGAACTTCGACCCGCGCAGCTTCGTGGACATGAAGACCGACGTCTGCATCGTGCCGCCGAACTCGTTCGCGCTGGCCCGCACCATCGAGTACTTCCGGATTCCGCGCGACATCCTCACCGTCTGCCTCGGCAAGTCGACCTACGCCCGCTGCGGGATCATCGTCAACGTCACGCCGTTCGAGCCGGAGTGGGAAGGCTTTGTCACGCTCGAGATCAGCAACACCACGCCACTGCCCGCCCGCATCTACGCCAACGAAGGCATCGCGCAGGTGCTGTTCTTCCAGGGCGACGAGCCCTGCGAAGTGAGCTATGCCGACAAGAAGGGCAAGTACCTCAAGCAGACCGGCGTCACGCTGCCGAGGCTGTAGCCTCACGTCTTCCTGCGGCGGCTCGCGACACGTACGTCCTGCAACGCCCCTGATTCCCAGGTGAACTGCCAGGTCGCGCCGCGCCGCACGTGCGCGACGATGGCCGGACGGAAGCAGGCCAGGCACGTCCCGTCGGGCTGCCGGACGCTCGGATAGACGACGCCGAGCGACCCCTCCTGCAGCAGGGCGGCCGCCAGCGCCTGGCTGGCGACGTACGAATCCGGGTCGAGGCAGGCGCGAAAGCGGCGGTCGCGCCGCAGATCGTGCAGGTCCGCCGAGACGTCGGCCAGGTAGTCGTCGTAGGTCACCACCTCGCGGTCCGTCCAGGCGATTTCCTCCAGCTGCACCTGCTTGTGGAAGGCGACCTCGGCGTGGCAGGTCTGCACGTCCAGCGCCGCATACCAGGCGCCCCGATCCGGCCCGTTGAACCGACTCCCGTCCGGATGGGGATGGCAGAAGGCGGCGTTGACGATGTGGGCGTACGGCACCCCGCCGAGCAACTCGTCCGGGCCGATACCGGCCAGGCCCTGGGTCTCGGCCACCAGTCGCAGGTTGGTCGCCCCATCCAGCTCGAACAGCGCCTGCAGGTCGGCGATGTCGCCGGTCAGGCGTGCCAGCACGCTCTCGTCGCTGTAGCGCGACGGCACGAGGCGATGGCAGTCGTGCACGCGCACTTCCCGCACGCGCGGGCGAACGGGGCCGTCAGAGCCCACGCCGTGCGTCCAGCAGGCGCCGCAGCGTGTCGAGGGCCGGGATGCCGCCGCGCGCCGCGAACTCGAGCGGGGCCGTCCCCGCGAAGATGCGATTGCTGTTGGGCAGGTGCATCCACGCATCGGCCAGGGCCTCACCGTGCAGCACGTTGAGCGCCTTGAAGATGCCGAGCAGATACGAGATCCGGGTGAGTTCGTCGACCGAGCAGACCCGCGCGGTGTCGCGTTTCATCTCGTAGAAGGTGCCGTTGGACACCCCGCCGAGCAGCTGCCGCGCGAGGTCGTCACGAACCTGCCAGCGCGCCATGATCGCGAAGAACCCCCGCAGCGCCGCCGGACTCAGACGGGCACGGGTGTCGCGGTCGCTGAGATCGGGCGGGGCGCTGGCCGGGCTGGCGGTGCGGGGATACCGGGGACGGGCCTGCGTGGCGGCCATGTCCGCAGGCTAGTCGGTCCAGATATGGATGTCAAGTGGTACGAAAACGGAGAGCTTCGCTGGCCGGCGATCACGCTGGCGCGTGCTGGCGCTCGAGCAGGAAGTGCAGCAGGTCGATGCGGGTGAGAATCGAGATCGGGTGGCGGTCCTCGTCCACCACGACGACCGCGGCACTCTTGCGCAGCGTTTCCTCCAGGGTCGAGATTGGCGTCTGCGCCCCGACCACCGGTACGTAGCGGTTCATGACCTTGGACACCAGTGCCTGCGGGGTGCCCTCACCGGAGCCGAAAAAGGCCATCACGTCAGCTTCCGAGACCATGCCGACCAGCACCCCGCCCGAAGTCACGGGAAGCTGCGAGATGCCGCGCGTGCGCATCACCTGGACGACCTGCTCGAGCGTCTGGGTGTCCTCGGCCAGCACCAGCGGCGGTCGTGTCGAGGCGTCCGTGCTGCAGATGTCGCCAACCCGGGCGTCGATGGTGCGGGTCTGGAAGAACCCGTTGTCGCGCATCCACTTGTCGTCGACGAACTTGGTCATGTAGTTGCGCACGCCGTCGGCCAGCAGCACGACACAGTTCTGGCCCTTGCGCAGCGACCCGCATTTCTGCAGGGCCGCGTACATGGCCGATCCGGCCGAACCACCGACCAGCAGCCCTTCCTCGCGGATCAGGCGGCGGGCCAGCAGGAACGACGGCTGGTCCGAGGTCTTCACCCACTCGTCGACGAGGGATCGGTCGAGGACGTCGGGGATGAAGTCGTAGCCGATCCCCTCGACCTTGTAGGAGGCGACGTCTGAGCCGCCGCCGAGAATCGACCCGACAGGGTCGGCGCCGATGATCCGGCACGACGGGCGCACCTGCTTGACCCGCGTGGCCACGCCGGTGATGGTCCCACCGGTGCCGGCGGCGATGACGATCATGTCGACGTTGCCGTCCAGGTCGTCGAGGATCTCCTGCGCCGTCGTGTCGTAATGCACCTGCGGATTGTGCGGGTTGCTGTACTGATCGAGGATGTGCGCATTGGGCAGCTGCGACTGCAGCCGCCGCGCGACGCTGATGTGACTTTCCGGCGAGTCGAATGCCGCTTCGGTGGGCGTCCGGATGATCTCGGCGCCGAGCGCCTCGAGCACGACCTGCTTCTCGCGACTCATCTTCTCCGGCATGGTGATGATGACGCGGTAGCCACGCACCGCCCCGGCCAGCGCAATGCCGATGCCGGTGTTGCCGCTGGTGGGCTCGATCAGCGTGTCGCCGGGCTTGATTCGTCCGGCTTTTTCAGCCGCATCCACCATGGCCAGGCCGATGCGGTCCTTGACCGAGCCGCCCGGGTTGAGGAACTCGCACTTCGCGTACAGGTTGCACTCGAGATGTGCACCAAGACGGTTGAGCTTGATGAGGGGCGTGCGTCCGATGGCGTCGAGGATGGAATTGAGCGGCATGGTGTGCGTCTTCCATCGTATGCCTTGCGCCACGCGCGGACAAACCAGACGGCGCGGCGCCGCTGCGGCACTCGGTCGCGTCACGGCAGGGAGGTTGCAAGGCAAAGCGCATGGTCGGAGCCTGGATCGTCGAGGCCGTGCGCACACTCGGGTATGTCGGCATTGCCCTGCTGATGTGCCTCGAGAACCTCTGCCCCCCGGTTCCGTCCGAGTTGATCATGCCCCTGGCGGGCGTCCTCGCCGCCGACGGCAGCCTGACCCTGCCCGGGGTCATCGCCGCCGGTTCGGCGGGCTCGCTGGTCGGCCAATCGGCCTGGTATGCGCTCGGGCGACGCATGGGCGAGCGGCGGATCCGTGAGTTCGCCGCCCGGCACGGGCGGTGGATGGCCGTGTCGCCGGAGGACCTCGACCATGCCCGTGGCTGGTTGACCCGGCACGGCGCCGCGGCGGTCACGATTGGGCGGCTCGTGCCGACGGTGCGCACGTTGATCTCGCTGCCGGCCGGGATGGCAGGGATGGGATGGTGGCAGTTCCTGGCGTACTCCGCGGTGGGGACCACGGCGTGGACGGCCGGCCTCGCGATCGCCGGCTACCTGCTGCAGTCGCGGTTCACCCGCATCCGCGATGTGCTGGGCCCGGTGTCGGCCGTCGTGCTCGTGGCGATGCTGGGGTGGTACGTCTGGCGGGTCGCCACCTACGGGCGCCGCCAGCGCGACCCGCGATCTGCGCGCTCGTGAGCCGCTACCAGGCGGTGTAGCCGCCGTCCAGCACCACCGCCGCGCCGGTCACGTACGACGCGCCCGGGCTGGCCAGGAACACCGCGAGCGGGCCGATCTCGGGGGGATTGCCGGGGCGGCCCATCGGCACGTTCTGGACGAAGGCCTCGATCACGTCCGGGCGCCGCTCGTTCCACTCGCGGTTGACGTCGGTCATGAACAGACCCGGGCAGATCGCGTTGACGGTGATCCCGTGCGGAGCCCAGTCGACGGCCGCACAGCGGGTGAAATGAATCACCGCGGCCTTGCTGGTCTCGTAGTCCCGGCCACCGATGCCGCGGTTGGCAATCAGGCCGCTGATCGAGGCGATGTTGATGATCCGGCCCGGCCGGCCATCGGCCAGCATCGCGCCGCCGAAGATCCGTGTCGGCACGACGACGCTCACCAGGTTGAGGTCGAGTGATTCGCGCCAGACCGACAGCGGCTCGTCCTGGATGGCGCCACTGGCGACACGGTTGCCGACGTTGTTGACCAGGATGTCGATTGGGCCGAGCGCGTCCCTGATCTCTTCGCACGCCGCCTGGCAGGCATCGGGCACGCCCATGTCCACGACCCGGGTCCAGGCCTGCCGGCCGCGCTCGCGGATCTCCCCGGCGGTGCGCTCGAGGGTCGCGGCCGTCCGGCCGGTGATGACCACGTCGGCACCGGCATCGGCAAAGGCCAGCGCCATCTCGCGCCCGAGGCCGCGGCTTGCGCCGGTCACCAGGGCACGACGTCCATCAAGTCGGAAACTGTCGAGGATGTTCACGGCGTCGGCATCATAGCCGAGTCCGCACCGGTCAGGCACCTGCAGACCGAGAGGTCGAGCGCGACTGATGTCAGCGCAACAGCGAACTTACGCATCTTGCGGCCCTCGTCGGCACGACCCTGCAGCTCATCCACGTGGCGTGGTTCGTGCACTGGGGACGCGTACCCCTTCCCTGGAGTCTCTGCTCATGCGCCGCCATCAGGTCCTGCTCGCTGCTCTCGCCGCCATCTGCCTGCCGCTCACGGCCGCGGCCAGTCCCGTCCTGCTCGGCATCGCGCCCGGCGTCTGGACGGTCGGCGGCATCGCCGATGGCACCAGCAACACCATCAGGTTCGGCGAGTCGACCCGCGTGGACGTCTGCGTGCCCAACGCCGCCATCCCGCCCGGCATCACCGATGGCACCTCCAACACCATCCGCCTGACCGAGTCGCAGGGGCTGCGGGTGCGGTGGGTGTCGCGTGCCGGCTCGGTGACCGACGGCACCAGCAACACCATCACGCTCGGCGAGTCGCAGTGCTTTGAGGGCATCGCCTCGCCATCGCCGATTGCGGCGCCGGGCGACATCACCGACGGCACGAGCAACACCATCGTCTTCGGCGAGAACCCCATCGACCTGCGCGACCGCGCCTTCGACGTGTGCTTCTCGAACGCGCAATATGGCTCGCAGGTCACCGACGGCACCAGCAACACCATCGTCTTCGGCGAGACGGTGGCGCGGCGCTGCTATCGCGGGATCGAGGTCGCCGACGCGCTCACGGTCGCGGTGCCAGTGCCGGCGCCGGCCGCGCTGCCACTGCTGGCCCTGGCCATCCTGGGTCGGCTGCGGCGGCGGTCACGTCGCTGACCACGGTCAGCGGTGCAGACGCGCGATCTGCTTGACGTGGTGACGCGTGTGGGCCCAATGGAAGCGGCGCCACTGGCGCACCGTGAAGCCGCCGAGCAGCGGGTGGTTGGCGACCAGCACGCGCGGTCCGAAGCGGGCCGCGCACCGCGACGCCGCCTGGTCCAGCGCGATCAGGCCCTGGCGCGCGGCCAACAACGCATCGCTGCCTGACAGCCCCTCGGGGATCGTCATGTCAGGGGCCTTGACGCCCGTGGGAAAGTACCCGACTTCGACGATGAGGGTGGTGAAGAGACGTTGCCGCCATGATGCCGGACGGCCCTTCGGTTCGTCGTCGGCCAGGCACTTCTCGAGGATGTAGGCCGTCCTGCTGTAGGCCTTGCCGAGGTGCTCGAGAATCTGGGCGCTGTTCCATCGTCCCGCCGGTGCGGTTGCGAAGGCGTCGGACGCCAACCCCGCGGTGGCCAACTCGATGGCCTGCAGGGCCCGCCGCAGGTGCGGGTCGGAAAGTGCCGGGGCAGGTGGGGCGACCGGGGTCATGTCGGCATTCTCGGGCGCGGGCAGGCGACTACGGAACGGCGTCGCCGGCCAGCCCGTCGATGAGCGAGCGCAAGCGGCGCAGGCGAGCCAGGCCATCCGGCGGGTTGTGGTAACCGATGCGGCGTTGCTCCGGTGTCAGGTCCGCGAAGTCGGCAGCCGGTTCGAACTGCGACCCTTCGTGCCACTCGTTGAAGGAGTTGACGTACGCCAGGAAGAACCCGTGGTCCCGGTTGGACGTGCCCGGCCGCTGCTGCAGTGTCGTTGTCGCCTGGAACGACTCGCTGATCCTCTCGAGGGCCAGGACCTGGGCCGCGGACCGCGCCTGCACGTCCGACCATTCAGGGTGCGTGCCTCCTGGCTCGAAAGGGAGCGGCCCGCCGTAACAGGGATCGACATCAGGCGGCGGTGGCGGCGTGCGATCGGGATACCGGTCGAAGCCCGGGTTGACGTTGAACGAGAAGAGCAGCCCGACGTCACTGGCGTCCTGGGCGACGCGGGTCCACTGCGGCGGTGTCACGAAGTTGTCGTAGACGGCCACGCCGTCGAAGCCGCCTGCCGCCGTGCGCCCGACATCGAGTGAGTCGGCCAGCAGGTAGACGCGGGCGAAGTCGCGGCGGGTCGCTTCCCGGACACTGTCGGTCTGGCGCCTCCAGTCGTCGTCTGGCGTGTAATCGGGCACGGCGAAGATCCGCCCGAGGCAGTCCTGCACCTGGCGGGGCAGTATCGTGCGGAACGACTTGAACACCGGCGCGACGCGTCCGTGGCCCTCGTCGAGCAGCAGGAAGCTGTCCCACCGCCGCTTGTCGCCGTACTCACGCAGCAGGAAGAGGACGTCGTCGGCGTAGTTGCGTGCCCGCGTGTCGCGGTACGGCTCGAGATGGAAGGTCACCTTGATGTCGTGGTCGCGCATCACGTCCATCACTCGCGGCACGGCGAGATCGGTGTAGTCGCCGCGACCCCACCAGCTCAGGTTGATGGCGCCGACGCCCGCCTCGGCGATCCAGCGGGCGTGCTGCTCCAGCACACGGAGGTCGTTGGTGTCGTATGGACCGAGGCGCGGCATGGACGACGCGGTGACATCGAGCGGCGGCAAGTGGTCGTCGTCGTTCCAGTGGAACCAGGGGTCGGTGTCGTACCACGGGTAGTACTCGAAGACGAATCGTCGGCGCAGGTCGGGGATCGTCCCTGGTCCAGCCGCGCGGCGCGTGAGTGCGGTGGCCCGCCCGCCCGCCATGGTGCCCGAGGCCAGACTCGTCGAGGAAAGTCCCGCCGTTGCACCCGGACTGCCAACAGACGACAGGCCGCGCCAACCGCGCGCGCGATCGGGCAGCCCGAGCCAGGCGCGCTCGGCCCGCGACCGCGGCCAGCGGGCACCGGTCGCTGCCGCCCTGTGTGACCCCTCGGCAGCCCGGAGTGCGGTGGCAGCCGGCCAGGCGGGCAGCGCTGAGCCTGCGGCGGCAGCCGCAACTCCGGCAAGGAATGCGCGTCGCGTCGGAAGCATGGGGCGGGATCCACAGTACACTCGTCGGGTCCCCCCGTCACCGGGGCGCCCTGCCTGATGTCCGGTCCCGTCCACATTGCGTTTCTCGGCTGTGGCTTCATCACGAAAGTGCACTGCGGGCACCTGCGTGCGCTCGGCTCCGACGTCGTCTGCAGTTTTGCCAGTCGCGACCAGTCCCGAGCTGAAGCCTACCGACAGCAGTTCGAGGGCCTGCGTGCCTTTGGCGACTACGCCTCGGCCATTGCCGATCCCGGCGTCGATGCGGTGGTGGTTGCCGTGCCGCCGCGCTTCCACCTCGACCTGACGCTCTGGGCCCTCGCCGCCGGCAAGCACGTGCTGGTGGAGAAGCCCGCGTTCCCGACGATGCCGGACTACCACACCGTGCTCGCCGCCCGGGACCGTGCGAAGCGGATCGTCATCGTCGGCGAGAACGACCATTACAAGCCGCTGGCCGTGGTCCTTCGCCGACTGCTGGCCGAGCGTGCCGTCGGTGACCTCGTCTTTGCGCATTTCGTGACCATCGCGCACCGTCTCAAGGCCGAAGACGACTGGCGCAACGACGAGGCCATGGCGGGCGGTGATGCCTTCTTCGAGGAGGGCATCCACTGGCTGCACGTCGCGGGCAGCCTCGGCCCGACGATCACCCGGGCCCGGGGGCATCGTCCGGCCGTGTCTCGACAGGGTCCCGACCGTCGTGCCAAGAGCCTGCTGGTGACCCTCGAGTACGACTCGGGGGCAGTTGGGTCGCTGCACTATTCGCGGGAGATTCCCTCGTTGCTGCGCGGACTGCGGCTGTCCAGGCTGTTCGGGCGGGAAGGCGTGATCACCTTCGAGTCCAATGGCGGGTTCGTCGTGGTGGGCCGGCAGGGACGTCTGCCGCGGCTGGTTCTGCCGGGCTTCCGTGACATCCGTGGCTACCAGGCGATGTATCGCGACTTCGTGGTCGGTATCCGCACCGGGCGGGCGCCGGAGATGTGTCTCGAGCGGGCCATCGAGGACCAGCGGCTGATGGATCAGATCATGGCGACGGCGCAGGAGGGAGAGGCGACGGCTGCGGCGCTGCCGTGACCCGCACGTGATGCGCACCTGCGACTTCGACATCGTGATCATCGGATCGGGTGCCGGCGGCGGCACGCTGGCGTACCGGCTTGCCGGCACCCGCCAGCGCATCCTGCTGATCGAACGGGGTGGGGAAGTGCCCTCCGAGCCCGAGAACTGGAGTCCCGCGGCAGTCTGGAAAGACCTGCGGTATCGCACCCCCGAGCGCTGGGTCGATGGCGACGGCACCGAGTTCCAGCCGTACACGCATTACAACGTCGGCGGCAACACCAAGTACTGGGGCAGCGTGCTGTACCGGCTGCGTCGCGAGGACTTCGGCGAACTGGCCCACCGCGATGGGGTGTCGCCGGCGTGGCCCATCACATACGAGGACCTCGCGCCCTGGTACGACGAGGCCGAGCGCCTCTACAACGTGCACGGCGACGCCAGCGCGGATCCCACCGAGCCGCCGCGCGGCCCCTACCCGCATCCGCCGGTCGCGCATGCGCCGGCGATGCTTCCGGTGATTGCCGGGCTGCGGCGGCAAGGCCTGCACCCGTCCTCACTGCCACTCGGGTTGGTCGAGCCGGGACAGCCCGGCGGCTGCCAGTTGTGCAACACCTGCAACTCGTTCCCCTGCCGGATCCACCGCAAGGGGGACGCCGACGTGTGCTGCGTGCGACCGGCGGTGCAGGCCGGAGTCACCGTCTGGACGCACGCACTGGCGCGACGCCTGCTGACGACACCGGACGGCACCCGGGTTGCCGCCGTCGAAGTCGAGCGCGGCGGCGAGACGGTGCGCGTCGAGGCGCCGATCGTCGTGGTCGCGTGCGGGGCGGTCAACTCCGCGGTGCTGCTGCAGCGGTCGGCCACGGCGCAGCATCCGCACGGGTTGGCGAACTCGTCGGGCCTGGTCGGCCGGCGCTACATGGCCCACCTGGCGACGATGATGCAGGGCTTCCACCCGTTCACGGTCAACACGGCGGTGTTCCAGAAGACGGTGGCCGTCAACGACTTCTATCTGCGCGGGCGGCGCGGCGCCTACCCGCTCGGCCAGATCCAGTCGCAGGGCAGGACGCACGGCCTGATGGCCAAGGTGGTCGGGGACACGTGGTTCGGTGGCCGCGCCACCTGGATTCCCGAGTGGGCCTACGACGCGTGGGTCGCGCGCGGGGTCGACTGGCTGGCGATGTCAGAGGATCTGCCGCGGCCCGACAACCGGGTCACGCTCACCGACGACGGCCGCATTCGCCTCGAGTACACCCCCAACAACGTCGCCGCGCACGAGGAACTGGTGCGCGAAGTCCGACGCATGCTGCGGCGGCTCGGGGCCTGGAAGGTGATGGCGGCATCGCATCGCGCCAGGAACACCACCCATCAGTGCGGTACCGCGGTCTTCGGGACCGACCCGTCCGCATCGGTGCTGGACATCTACTGCCGCACGCACGATGTCCCGAACCTGTTCGTGGTCGACGCCTCGTTCTTCCCCTCGTCGGCGGCGGTCAACCCCGGCCTGACCATCATCGCGCAGGCCCTGCGTGTCGCCGACCATCTTCGGCGCACGGACCTGCGCCTCCCGGAGGACGCAGCCGCCGGCACGCCGACGGCTGCGCAACGCGTATGAAGGTGCAGTCGTTCAGCCATGTCGGGATTACCGTCTCCGACTTCCCGCGGTTCGTCCAGTTCTACGCCGACGTGTTCGGCTGTCCGCTCGTGGGGGTGTCGGATGCGCCGCCCGAACGCGTCCGCAGCTTCTTCGGCGTCGGGCAGGACCACGAGCTGCCGCGCTGCAAGATCGGCTGGATTCGCGTGCCCGGTGGCGCCACGCTCGAGATCTTCGGCTTCGAGCCGCAGGTGCCGGCCGAGCGGATTCCCTGGAATCGGGTGGGCCTGACGCATTTCAGCTTCGAGGTGCGCGACGTACACCGGTGGCACGCGCACCTGGTGGCCAAGGGCGTGGAGATCGTCACCCTGCCGGAGCAGTCGCCGCGCGGGCACTGGTTCTTCTTCGCCCGCGACTTCGACGGCAACCTGGTCGAGCTGATCGACCTGCGTCACATGTATTACGTGCTGCGCTGGCTCGGGCCGCTCGGCGGGTGGCTGTTCCGGCGCGGCATGTACAAGCAGTACTACCGCTGACCGCCGCTGGTCCGCGGCACACGCGCCCGCGTGCGGGCCGCGGCATTGCGCCGCCGCCCGCACTCCCGACAGATATCGAACCGGTCTAGAGGCTCGGCGTGCGCTGCTTGATGGTCACGGACTTGGTCGCAACGGTGAGTGACGTCGAGCGCCCCGGGCCGGTGTTGGCACTGGTGGTGATTTTCACCACGCCGTTGCCGGTACCGCTCATCGTGCTGACGGTCACCCAGCTCGCCGTGCCGCTCAAGCTCACGTTCCACGCGCAGCCAGTCGGCGCGGTCACTGAAAGCGACTTCGTGTTGGCGCTCGAGCCGAACTTGAGCAACGTGGTACTGACCGCGTAGGTGCAGGATGGGCTGCCCGCAGTACTGCCGGCCGTACTGCGGAAGGCGGCAATCGTGCTCAGGTTGTTCCGCAGCGCGCGGGCGTTGTCCTGCCCTGGGGTCCCGGTCGGCAGGCCGCTGTAGGACACCATCGGGTTGGACAGGTAAGGTACCCGCGACGAACTTCCGTACGACAGCGCGGTCCGGAAATACCCGGACGGGTCCTGATAGCCGTACGCATACGGATAGGAACTCGTGCTGCTGGCATTGGCGGGATCGTGGTGCAGTCCCTGGTTGTGACCCACCTCGTGCGCATACGACAGATTGCCCACCGCGCAGGTGCGATCGACGATGTTGAAGGCGTTTGTGGCAAACGACGTGGACACCGTGATCATCACGCCGGCGATGCCGCACGTACCGGCGCCTCGATACCCCGAGCCGATCAACGTGACCAGATCGGCACCGTACGCATTGCGCAGGGTGTGGACGTTGTCCATCTTGCCGTCGGTCGTACCTTTCAGCGCGGTGAGGTCGGTGCTGATGCTGCTCGGGTTCTCGGTATAGGTCACCAGGCCGGAGTGGACCAGATTGAGCTCCGCGTTCACGCCGCTGTTGGCGTAGACCAGGTTGGCGTTGGCCACGGCACTCAGCGCCAGGCTCGCCATCGCCGCGGGACCGCCCTGGTCCAGCTCCGCTTTCGGCGTCCACACAATCATCACGTCGATCACTGTCGGGGTGCCGTCCAGCGACGTGCCGGCTGCCGCGCTGCCCGCAGCGCCGGCAGCGAGGTCGGCCGCGTCCGGCACTGCTGCCTCCGCCTCGTCGTGCTCGGGGTCGTCGGTGGGGTACGCCTCAGACGCAATCTCCACCACGCTGTAGTCACCGTCCGCATCGAGGGTGATCTCGAAGGTACGGTTGTCCACGAACACCGTGCCCGTCAGCACGCCCCGGGCCATGGTCAGCACCGCCTGCGCGCCATACTCGTCGGCACCGACCCACACCATCCGGTCTTCCGAAAGCCGCTTGAGCTTCTTGCGCTTCACGGTCACCTGCACGTCGTCGAACAGCTGCAGCTCGATCTGTGCATCGTTCAGAGCCAACGCGTTGATGCGCGCCTTGCGGCTTCGCCGCGCGGTGGCCGGGCGCTTGCCGGGACCGGCCGGGGTGCGAGGCGCCACCAAGAGCGGGGTCGGCGGCTGCGCGGCAGTGCTGGGAGGAAGAAAGGCGAAGAGGCTGACAACGAGGAGGAGCGCAGACGTCACGTATTGGGGCATAGTTCTCGGCGATGAAGGGTTCGGCAACAGGCTGTCCGTGATGAATGCAGGAATGGGTCCACTTTTCCGTGCCTGAATCTGGCAGTTTCTGCGAAGCCTGTGTCAGCGGGGCGACAGCCTGCCCGGCCGCGTCCCCAAATGTGCACGGTCGGTGCGTCTATCCTGAGAGACGGGTGCGGGACCGGTCGGCGTCTGCCGGGGGACCGCGACCGCGCGTCCGCCCTGAACGAGGAGATTGCTCATGCCAGCGCAGTACTGGCTGATGAAGTGCGAACCCAGCGCCTACGACATCGCCGATCTGGAGCGGGACACACGGACCAGCTGGGAAGGCGTCCGCAATTATCAGGCGCGAAACCTGATGCGCGATCAGATGCAGGTTGGCGACGGGGTGCTGTTCTATGCCTCCAACGCTTCGCCCTCCGGCGTGACCGGTCTGGCTGAAATCGTCAGGGCCGGCTATCCCGATGCCACGGCCTGGACGCGCGGGCACGAGTACTACGACCAAGCAAGCAAGGAGTCGGCGCCGACCTGGTTCAGGGTGGATATCGGATTCGTCGAGCGATTCGCGGCAACGGTGCCGCTGGACGTGCTGAAACGCACGCCGGGTCTGGAAGACATGGTCGTGACCCAGAAGGGCAGTCGGTTGTCGGTGCAACCGGTCACCAGCGGCGAGTACGAGATCGTAGTGGGACTCGGGCGCTCGGCCCGCTGACCCTGGCCCCGGTCGTGCTTGGGGAGATGCCATGAGTCTGGTCGACCACGTGGTGGGGGAGTTCCGGTCGGGCTTTCCGCGCCTGCAAGGTGCGCGGCTCGACGCCTCCATTCCGATCCGGCGAGCCGTGCTCGACCGGGTGCTGCCGCTGCTGCCCGGCCTGCCGCGAGGGTTCGCCCTGCTGCTTGGACCGGACCAGCAGGTGCAAGTGCGGTACGGCTCGTTCTACGCCAACGCGCGTCTGCGCCCCGACGTGGTCCTGCGGCCCGTGCCGATCATCACCGTCGAGCTGGCGTCGCAGCTGGTGGCCTGGGGTCTGCAGTCTGCCGGGCTGCCGCCCTTTGTCCGGGTATCAGGTCGGCTCCTGCAGATTGCACTGGCCGAGATACCCGCCCTTCGTGATCTGGCCCGCACTCTGGCCATACGTCCACCGCCTTCGCTGCATCTCCACCCCCGCGGGGCTGCAGATCACGGCCGGCGTCTCGATTTCGGGGCCCGGTGCACCAGCGAGATCAGCCAGACCTGCGCCGCCGGTGATGCGCGCAGGAGGAGATCAACAAATGACAGATGGACGCCTGCAGGCCTGGGTGCGGGATCAGCTCGCGGCCGGATTGCCCGCTTTCGCCGGCGCCAGGGTGACGGGCACGGTCCCCCTGCCCGTGACCCTGCTCAACGAACTGATTGCCCAAGGCCTCGCCGATGCTGTTGCGGCCAGCCCGGCCTCGGCCCCCGCGCCGCGGGCCGACAGCGCCACGCCGGATCTCGCCACCCTGCTGCGCCTCGTGAGGCACGTGCGCGTCGATGCCGCACCCGGAGTGGTCACCCTTGATTTCGAGGTGGGTGTAGACGGCTGACGGCCGCGACCAGCGCGTCCGCGCTGACCGGCTTGGTCAGGTGCGAGTGATAGCCGGCGTCGAGAGCGCGGCGCCGGTCCTCGTCGCGGACCAGCGCGGTCAGCGCCACGGCGGGGGTGTCGGCGCCCGCGCCGGGCGCGAGATCGCGCACCTGCCGGATGAAGGCATAGCCGTCGGTCCCGGGCATGCCGATGTCGGAGACCAGGACGTCCGGCCGCTCCCGTTGCAGCAGCAGCAGGCCGTCGGCCGCACTGGCCGCCGTGAGCACGCACGCGCCGCTGGCCTCGAGGAAATGCACGGCGATGTCGCGCGCGTCTTCGTCATCGTCCACGACCAGCACGGTCAGGGCATTGCGGGTCGAGGCCTGCGGTACCGGGCCGGCTGGCGTAACCCGCACGTCGGGCGCGGCGGTCTCCCGCAGACGTGCGAGCTCGACGGTGAAGCGTGCCCCGCGCCCCTCGCCCTCACTCTCGGCCGATACGCGTCCGCCGTGGATCTCGACGAGCTGACGCACCAGGGCCAGCCCGATGCCGAGGCCGCTGTGGCGCCGCGTTGTCGACCCGTCGGCCTGTCGGAAACGATCGAACACGTACGGGAGGAAGTCGGCGGCAATGCCCTTGCCGGTGTCGGTGATGCGCACCCGCTGCTGACCGTCGACGCCCGCCTCGACCTCGATCCGCACGGTGCCCCCTGGCTCGGTGAACTTGACGGCGTTGACGAGCAGGTTCCAGAACACCTGCTGCAGCCGCGCCGCGTCGCCGCTGACCAGCACCGTGCTGGCGGGCCGGTCCAGGTGGATGTCCACGTGCCGGGCCGAGGCGGCTGGCGTCACGGCCTGCACCGCGTCGGCGACGACGCTGGCCAGATCCACGGGAGACGCGTCGAGTCGCATCCGGCCGCTGCCCATGCGGCTCAGATCGAGCAGGTCGTCGATCAGCTGTGTCTGCAGCCTGGCGTTGCGCGCGATCGTGGCCAGGCCGGATTGCAGCGACTCGGCGCTGCTCGGTCCCGCCTGCAGGATCTGTGTCCAGCCGAGGATGGCGTTGAGGGGCGTGCGCAGTTCGTGCGAGACCGTGCCGAGGAACTCGTCGCGCAGCAGCATCGCCTGCTCGGCCTCGCGCCGCGCCGCCTGTTCGCGGGCCAGCAGGGCTTCGCGCTCCTGCTCGGCGCGCCGCTGCTCGGACACGTCGGTCGCCACGCCGACGACGCGCAGGGGACGACCCGCCGCATCGAAGGTCGCGGTATAGGTTTCGTCGATGTCGACGATGCGCCCGTCCGGCCGGTGGAAGCGATAGCTCAGTCGTGCCGCAGGGCGGTCGGGGCGTGACGCCGCGCAGCGCGTCAGCCAGCCGCGGCCGGTCCGCTTCCGCGACGTGCGCGAGAAAGGTGCCGAGCGGGCAGCGCTCGGCTTCGGCGGCCGGCAGGCCGAGGATCTCGGCACATTCGGAGGTGCGGGTGACGACGTCGGTCTGCACGTCGTGTTCGAAACCGAAGGAACGGGCAGCGGCGAGGGCCAGGTGCAGTCGCTGTTCACGGTCGCGCAGCAGCTGCTTGCCGCGTCGCTCGTCGGCCACCACGGCCAGGACCAGGCAGGTGAACGAGGCTGCCATCAGGAACTGCTGCAGAAGCAGGTACCGTGCGTTGGGTTCGGTCGTGAGGCCGAGGACACCGGTGCCCATGATGGTGCCGGCGACGCTGATCAGCGTGGCCGGCAGCAGGGCGATCGTGGCGCCACGGACGCCGAACGCCAGGCTGCTCCACAGCAGCACCGGCCATACCAGCCACGTCAGGGGCAAGGCCGTCGGGCGCGCCGAGGAACACCCAGGCAAACACCACCGAGGTCACGACGACGCAGGCGAGTCAACTGCGCCCAGTACCGGAACGTACGCGGGAGCGGATCGCCCGCGCCCCAGGCGAGCGCCAACGGGGTGACGACCAGCACCCCGCCGATGCTGCCGAGCCACCAGCGCGCCCAGGTGCCGGCGTAGTCGCCGCCGGCGATCTCGCCGAACAGCCCCATCGCCGCCACGCCGGTGCGTGGCTCCGATCACCGACGCCCCGAGTCCGCCGCCGACGCTGAGCCACAGCACGTCGCGCAGGCGTGACAGCGCCGGGTCGAGTCGGCCCCAGCGCTGCAGCAGCCACGCGGCTGCCCCACGCCGCCAGCGGCGTTGGCGGCGCTGATCGCCAGCATCAGGGTGAAGGCGAGGTCGGTGCCGGCTGCCACGAAGGCGAGCAGTCTGCCGAGAAAAATCGCTGGCCAGTAGCGTGGGCCGTACAACAGCAGCGCGGCCAATGCCGCCCCGACCCCGGGGAAGATGGGCATCGAGGCGCGGCCATCGGTGGCCCAGAAGGTGCTGAGCTGCGAGCTGACGAAGAAAATCGTCGCGACCACCAGGGTGATCGTCGCGCCGCGCGTTGCGGTCAGGACAGGCGTGCGTGCTGGCACCGAGGACGTGTGCATGACGACTCCCGGCCGCCTGGCGGCCTACTGCGTGGCGGCGGCGTACTCTTCGTAGGTGCCCTTCCAGTCCTCGATGCCGTCGCGCGTGCAGTGCCAGACGCGCGTGCCGACCTCGTCGATCAGGTCTTCGTCGTGGGTCACGAGAAAGACCGTGCCCTCGTACTTCTGCAGCGCGATGTTGAGCGCGTTGATCGATTCGAGGTCGAGGTGGTTGGTCGGCTCGTCGAGGACGAGCACGTTGGGCTTCTGCAGCATCAGCCGGCAGAACAGCAGCCGTGCCGTCTCGCCGCCCGACAGGGCAGCGGTCGGCTTGTGGCCTTCCTCGCCGCTGAACAGCATCTGCCCGAGCAGGCCGTGGATGTCCTGGCGCGCCGCGTCGGGTGCAAACGAGTGCAGCCATTCGACGGCCGTCGTGCCGTGCGCAATGGCCCCGGTGTGGTCCTGCGAGAAATAGCCCACCGATGCTTCATGACCCCAGCGCACCTGGCCGGCGTCCAGCGCCGCTGGATCGCGGTCGACCCCCGGTGCATCGGCCAGCAGCGCCCGCAGCAGCGTGGTCTTGCCGACACCGTTGCGCCCGACCATCACGATCTTCTCGCCACGGTTGACGACCGCATCGAAGTTGCGGATGACGTCGAGCTCGCCGTAGGCCTTGGACACGCCCTTGCACTCGAGCGCGAGCTTGCCGGACGGACGCTCGATGCCGAACTTGATGAACGGGCGCTGGATGTTCGAACGCGCCAGGTCGTTGGTCTGCAGGCGCTCGACTTCCTTCTTGCGCGAGGTCACCTGGCTCGATCGCGTACCGGCCGAGAAGCGCGCGATGAACTCGTTCAGCTGGCTGATCTTCTTGTCACGCTGGGCGTTGTCGGACTTCGATCTTGGAGCGGATCTGCGTCTTGGCCACGACCATGTCGTCGTAGCCACCGGTGTAGGTGATGATCGTCTGGTAGTCGATGTCGGCGATGTGCGTGCACACGGCATTGAGGAAGTGCCGGTCGTGCGAGATGACGATCAGCGCGCCCTCGTAGCGCACCAGGAAGTCCTTCAGCCAGTGGATCGAGTCCAGGTCCAGGTGGTTGGTCGGCTCGTCGAGCAGCAGCGCCTGCGGCTGCCCGAACAGCGCCTGCGCCAGCAGCACGCGTACCTTCTGCCCGCCCTGCAGTTCCTTCATCGTCCGCTCGTGCAGCTGGTCGGGGATGTCCAGACCGGCCAGCAGGATGGCGGCATCGCTCTCCGCGCTGTAGCCGTCCTCCTCGCCGACAATGCCCTCGAGCTCGCCGAGGCGCATGCCATCCTCGTCGGTCATGTCCGGTTTGTCGTAGAGCCGGTCCCGTTCCGAGAGGGCCGACCACAGCCGCGCATTGCCCATGATCACCGTGTCGACGACGCGGAAGTCGTCGAAGGCGAACTGGTCCTGCCGGAGCACGCCAAGCTTGGGCGGCCGGGTCACGGCGCCCTTCTGTGCCTGCAGCTCGCCGGTGAGCAGCTTCATGAAGGTGGACTTGCCGGCACCATTCGGCCCGGTCAGGCCGTAGCGGCGGCCCGCAGAGAAGGTGGTGGTGACATCGTCGAAGAGCACCTTCGACCCGTACCGCATGGAGACGCCGTGGACTGCAATCATGGGGACCCTCGCGGCACCGGCCGCAAACTTCCCATTGTACCCGGCCGCGAAACTCATCAGCGCGCCGGCGCCGGTCCGTCTTACGCGGAGGGCACCGCCGGCACGGTCTGCGGCGCCAGCAGGGCGAGAATCTCCGCGCCGTACGTCGCCCGCCGCCAGGGGCCGAAGTCGGCAATCGCGACGAGGTCCTCGGGGGTCCGCGGCGGCCGACGCGCCAGGTCGCGCAGCGTCGATTTCGGCAGGATCACGTCAGACTCCACGCCCCGTACCTGGGCGCGCTGCTTGCGCCAGGCCCGCAGCCGGTCATGCCGATCACGCACCTCGTCTGGCTCGCGGGGCGTGACCGGCGGCGTGAGCGGGGCCGACCGTCGTCCGGCATCGATGGCCTCGAGCAGCCCACGGCCGTAGCGCTGCACCTGCGGCGGCGGCATCCGGGCCAGCCGGCGCAGGTCGTCGAGGCTGGTCGGGGCATGTCGGGCCAGCGCGAGCAGCGTCGCCTCGTCCATCACCTTGAAGGGCGGGCGATCGAGCCGGGCCGCCTCGGCCTCCCGGAAGGCATGTACCGAGCGCAGGATGGCTGCCTGGGCGGGGGGAGGTCACAGGCGCCCTTGACGCGCCAGAACGTCATCGGGTCCGTCGTCGCCGACACGCCCGCCGGCAGCCGTGCCAGCCGCGCAAAGTCTTCCTGCGCTTCTTCCCAGTGTCCGGCGGCGTTCAGCTCCCGCACCTGCAGGTCACGCAGCGCCGCCAGGTAGTGTGTGTCGTGTCGCGCGTAGTCGATCTGTTCGGGCGTCAGCGGCCGGCGGGCCCAGTCGGCCTTCTGGTACGCCTTGTTCAGCGTCACGCCGAACCGGCTCTCGAGAATGGCCGCCAGCCCGACCTGCGGCCAGCCGAGGGTGCGCGCCGCACTCATCGTGTCGAACAGGTTCGAGAAGGTGAACCGGTAGTCGCGTCCGAGGCACAGGACGTCGTACTCCGCGGCGTGGAAGATCTTCTGCTGATCCGGATTGGCGAAGATCGGCGCCAGCGACGACAGGTCCGGCAGCGCAATCGCGTCCACCAGGTAGTCGTCGGTCGGTGTCGAGAACTGGATCAGGCAGACGCGTTCGCGGTAGGCGTGCAGGCTGTTGGACTCGGTGTCCACGGCAATGGACTGGCAGGCGTCGAAGGGCCTGCACGAGTTGCGCGAGGCCGGGCGCGTCGGCGATCAGGACGGGTGGGTGCATGGCGGGTCTGTCAGCGGGCGGAGACGAGGTGGCAAGCGGCGGCGGCCCGGCTGGAGCCGAGCGACGCCCTGACGGTACAACAAGTGAGCCGCCAGCCGCGGGCCGGCCGGCGGCGAGGTGGTATCTTCGCAGGCGCAGGCCGGCCTGCCGGCCGACGCCGTCCCCATCAACGATTCGCAACCCGATTGCCGTCCATGGACACCCTCAACGGACTCCCGCTCGTCGCTCCCAAGGTCACGCCGGTTCTGGACCCGGCCTTCCGCCCCGCCGTGCTCGCGGTGCGCGCCTTCCGCGCCCAGGTCGCCGCTGCTGGCGGCGGCGTGCCCGTGCGTCTGGCCATCGAGCAGGCCGACGGGTCGATCTTTCGATTCGACCTCGCCGTGCTGCCGTCGTCGCACCCGGACGCGGCCGCCAATGTCACGTTCGTCGAACGATTCGTCAAGTTCCTGCTGTGGTCGCGCGGGGGCTGGCGGATCCACATGGACGGCCCGTCCGAGCTGGTCGACGCGCTCGCGGCGCACTACACCGACACGGCCACCGGCCGCTTCGATGCCGAACTCGTGGCGTTGCGGATGTTCGACAATCCCCTCGTCGTGCACGGCACCACCGAGCTCCCCGAGGAGCGGTCGGTGACCAGGCCGCTCGGGAGGCACCTCGAGGGCTACCGGATTGGTTTCGACCTGGGTGGCAGCGACCGCAAGGTGGCGGCCGTGGTCAACGGCGAGGTGGTGTTCAGCGAAGAAACGGTCTGGGACCCGTACCACAAGCCGGATCCCCAGTATCACCTCGACGGGATCATGGACTCGCTGCGCAAGGCGACCGAACACCTGCCACGCGTGGACGCGATCGGCGGCAGCGCGGCGGGCGTCTACGTCAACAACCGCGTCAAGGTCGGCTCGCTGTTTCGTGGGGTGGCGCAGGACGTCTTCGACGCGCGCGTCAAGGACATCTTCCTCGACGTCAGGAAGGCCTGGCAGGACGTGCCGTTCGAGGTCGTCAACGACGGCGAGGTCACGGCGCTGGCCGGCTCGATGTCGCTCGGCAAGAATGCCATCCTCGGGATCGCGCTCGGCACCAGCACGGCGGCGGGCTATGTCACGCCGGACGGCAACATCACCTCGTGGCTGAACGAGCTGGCCTTCGTGCCCGTGGCCTTCAACCCCGACGCCCCGGTGGATGAGTGGTCGGGCGATTTCGGCGTCGGCTCGCAGTACTTCTCGCAGCAGGCCGTCGGGCGGCTCGCGCCCCTGGCGGGCATCGAGACGCCGACCGAGATGGGCCTGCCCGACAAGCTCAAGGTGGTGCAGAAGCTGCGCGCCGAGGGCCACGCCGGCGCCCGGCAGATCTACGAGACGCTGGGTGTGTATCTCGGCTACGGCATCGCCCACTTCGCCGACTTCTACGACATCGCGCACGTCCTCGTCCTGGGTCGCGTCACGTCCGGGCCCGGCGGTGACGACATCGTCAACGGCGCCCGTCAGGTGCTCGAGGTCGAATTCCCCGAGCTCGCGGAGCGCATCACGTTTCACATCCCCGACGAGAAGGACAAGCGGCACGGGCAGGCGATTGCCGCGGCCAGCCTTCCCGAGGTGGCGCCGTGAGCGACGGCAACCCGTACCTGCACTACGTCTCGTCGCTGGCGCAGCTGGTGCACGACGGCCGGGACTTCCAGCTCGGCGGCTTTGCCATGCCGGCGCACGCGCCCGTGCCTGCCGACGCGCCGACGGCCCTGATCTTCTCGCCGCATCCCGACGACGAGTGCATCATCGGCGGGCTGGCGCTGCGCCTGCAGCGTGAAGCCGGCTACCGCGTGGTCAACGTCGCCGTGACGCAGGGCAGCAACAAGGCCCGTCAGCAGGGGCGGTGGGAGGAACTGGCGCAGGCGTGCCAGTACCTCGGATTCGAGCTGGAGCAGACCGTCCCCGGCGGCCTCGAGCGTGTCAACGTCAAGACGCGCGACACCGATCCCGAGTACTGGGCGTCCTGTGTCGCGGTGATTGCGCGGATTGTCGCCGCGCACCGTCCGGCGGTCGTCTTCTTCCCGCACCAGACCGACTGGAACAGCTCGCACATCGGCACCCACCACCTGCTCGTGGACGCCCTGGGCCAACAGCCGGACGGGTTTCGCTGTCAGGTGGTCGAGACCGAGTTCTGGGGGGCGATGTCCACGCCCAACCTGATGGTCGAGTCGAGTGTCGCAGGATCTGGCCGACATGATGACGGCCCTGTCGTTCCACGTCGAAGAAGTCCGCCGCAACCCGTATCACCTGCTCGTGCCGCCCTGGATGCAGGACAACGTGCGCCGCGGCGGAGAAGTCGTCGGCGGGCAGGGCGGTGCGGCGCCGGACTTCCTGTTTGCCACGATCTACCGCTTGCGGGAGTGGCGTGACGGCGGCCTGCATCACACCTACGAGGGTGGCCGCATCCTGCCGGCGTCCGCCCACCCGACGACGCTGTTTGCCTGACGGGGGCGGTCCTCCACAGCGATGATGTCGCTGCGGGCGCTGCGCTACCGGCCGGCCGCGGCGCGCTCCAGGCGGTCGGTGATCGCCGCCCATGCCTGACCGCTTTCTGGCCGGGCGATGAGGATGACGTCGGCCCCGGCGTCATCGAGGGCGCGCAGGTGACCGTACAGCGCCTGCCCGTAGGTGTCGGCGTCGGCTGACGCGACAATCGCGGCGGCCAGGGGCAGGTCCGGCAGCGGGGCGGGGGCCAGCAGCGCGACGCGCCGACCCGCTGCCGCATGACCCACCGCTGCAGCCCGAAGCGCCGAGGCGTCCATCAGCTCGACGCGGGTCCGGGGCGCGTAATGCGAGGCGATGCTGCCGGGCACGCGCGGCACCGCCTGCATTCGCTCCGACAGCGGGCCGGCCACGGTTTCGATGGCCGCACGCGTGATGCGACCCGGCCGCAGCAGCGACACCCCGCCTTCCAGACACGCGACGATCGTCGATTCCAGTCCGACCTCGGATGGTCCGCCGTCCAGGACGATCCCGACCTCGTCGCCGAGGTCGGCACGCACGTGCGCCGCCGTCGTCGGGCTGATGCGGCCGTAGCGATTCGCCGAGGGCGCCGCGAGCCCGCCGCCGAACGCGCGCAGCACGGCCAGTGCGACCGGGTGTGCGGGCATCCGCACGGCGACCGTATCCTGGCCACCCGTGACGGCCGGGAGCACGGAGGCGGCACGCGGCAGCACCAGCGTCAGCGGGCCCGGCCAGAACCGTTCGATCAGGGCGGCAGCGACGGGCGGCACGTCGCGCGCCCACTGCGACACGTGCGCCGCGTCGGCAAGGTGGACGATCACCGGGTGGCTGGCGGGTCGGCCCTTGATGGCAAAGATGCGGGCGATGGCCGCCGGATTGGCTGCGTCGCCCGCCAGCCCGTAGACGGTTTCGGTGGGCAAGCCGATCACCCCGCCAGCGCGAAGTGCGGAGACGGCAGCGGCAATGGCGTCGGGTCCGACCATCGCCGCGATGATACGCCGTGCCGTAAGATGCCGGCCATGCGCAGCCTGCTGGTCGGCATGGTTCTGTCCCTTGTGTGCGTCTCGTCGTCGTTGGCGGAGGTGAAGGTGGATCGCGTCCCATGTCCCGGTCAGGGCGAGTGTGTACGGCTGGCCAACGGCACCGTCGAGGTGATGGTCGCCACGGCGTTCGGTCCGCGGATCGTGCACTACGGCTTTCCCGGCGCCGACAACATCCTCGGCTGGGTACCGGACACCAGCGTGACCACCGAGCTCGGTCAGTGGAAGCCCTGGGGCGGGCATCGATTGTGGAGTGCGCCCGAGCACATGCCCAGGAGCTATTCGCCCGACAACGACCCGGTGGACGTGCGCGTGGACGGGGCGACGATCACCGTGACCCAGGCGGTCGAGCCGCGCACCGGTCTCGAGAAGATCCTGACGGTCACGCTGGCGCCGACCGGCACTGGCGTCACCGTCGGCCATCGCCTGGTCAACCGCAACCTCTGGGACATCCAGGTGTCAGCATGGGCGGTGACCGTCCTCAATACCGGAGGCACCATCCTGGTTCCGCAGGAGCCCTACGCCTCGCATGACGACGCGCTGCTGCCGGTGCGGGCGATGACGCTGTGGGCGTATACGGACCTGTCGGACCCCCGCTGGCAGATTGGGCCGCGTTTCGTCCGCCTGCGTACGGACGCGTCGCGCGCCGGCTCGCAGAAGGTGGGCATCGCCAACCGGCAGGGGTGGGCGGCCTACCACCGCCAGGACCAGCTGTTCGTCAAGCGCTACGAATGGCAGGAGGGCGTCGTCTACCCCGACTTCGGCGTCAACACCGAGGCGTACACGGCCGGCGCCTTCGTGGAGCTCGAAACCCTCGGTCCGCTCGTGTCACTGCCGCCAGGAGCGGCGGCCACCCACGAGGAGCGCTGGTCGCTGTTTGCCGGCGTGCAGCAGCCAGCGGGAGACGACGCGCTGGCGGCGGCGCTGGCGCCGCACCTCGGCACCGCTCGCTGAGCGGCGGGCGATGAGCCGATTCGGTGTCGTTCTGCACCTTTACCGGTGGAGGACATTCCGATGCATGCCAGCGCCGCCCTAGCCGTCGCCACCTTGGTCACGATGTTGCCCCATGCGGCGGCCGCGCAACCGTCATCTGCTGTCCCTGCCGTGACCGTGACCGGCGGGCGCGCCGACTTCGTGGACGACCGGACGGTCGTGCATGGCGTGGTGGGGGGCGGGCTCGAATGGCTGCCGACACCGCACATCGCCGTCGGCCCGGAGGTGCTGTACATGGTGGGGCCCAATGCGGACCGCGATGTGTTCGTCCTGGGTGTCGCACGCATCGGGTTTCGGCCGCTGCGCGCGCGAGTCTCACCGTTCGTGACGGCTGGCGCCGGCATGATGAGCCACAGCGACCGCCTTGCAGGCGGGCCGCACCGGTCGACCGAGGGCGCTTTCGTGGTCGGCGCGGGGGTGCGCATCAACGCCTCACCCCGCGTGTTCATCGCGCCGGAGACCGTGGTCGGCTGGGAAGCCCACCTGCGCTATTCGGTGACGGTCGGCATCCGGCTGCGCTGAGTGGCCAGCGAGACGTGGGGCAGGGCAGGGCGTTGCTGCCCCGCCCGGCGTGGCGTCAGATCGTCTGAGGCATCTCGTAGCCCTTGCGATACGTGCGGGTCAGCAGCGCGTCGGCATCGGGCGCGTCCACGAAGCGTTCCTTGGCGCTGTCGAAGGTCAGCGACCGACCGACGCGGTACGAGATGTTGGCCAGGTGACACAGCGAGGTGGACATGTGCCCCTCGTGGATGTCGGCGTGCAGGGCCTCGGTCTTGCCGGCGCGCAGACCGTCGAGGAAATTGCCCCAGTGGTTGCCGTCACGCGTCGTCGTCTTCGAGCCCGCGAACGGCTCGCGCTCACGGCGGCGAAAGGCCTTCCACGTGTCGCCGTCGATCTCCAGCCAGCCCTCGGAGCCGAAGAACAGGTTGCCGACCTCCTGCCCCTGGCTGCCCTCGTGGTTGGTGTAGCGGCCGCGGGTTTCCATCTCGAGCAACGTGCCGTCGGCGTACTTGTACGTCGCGGTCTGGGTGTTGGGGGTTTCCTGCGACGTGCGGTCGTGTCCGTACGTCTCGACGTCGCCGTAGACGCGCTTGCCCGGAGTGGGCGTGCCGTCGTCCTGCCGGAAGCCGTAGATGCCGCCAGCCGAATAGACCGACGTCGGATGCTCGTTCTTGGCCAGGCCCCAGCGGGCGATGTCGAGCTGATGCGGGCCGGTGTTGCCGGTGTCGCCGTTGCCCGTGTCCCAGTACCAGTGCCAGTTGTAGTGGCCGCGCTTCTCGTTGTACGGCCGCCACGGCGCCGGGCCGAGCCAGCGGTCGTAGTGGAAGGCGGCCGGCGGCTCTGCGTCGGCCGACATGCCGTACGAATCGCGCGCCTTGTAGCACAGGGCGCGAGCCATGTAGACCGGCCCGATCCCGCCGCCGTGCAGGAACGCCATGGCTTCCCGCACGTTGGCTGCCGAGCGGTTGTTCAGCCCTACCTGCATGTGGCGGCCGTATTTGCGGGCCGCCTGGATCATCTGGCGGCCTTCCCCGATGTTGTGCGACGCAGGCTTTTCGACGTACACGTGCTTGCCGGCCTGGACGGCCAGCACCGCGGCCAGCGCATGCCAGTGATTGGGCACCACGATCGACACGGCGTCGATGCTCTTGTCGTCGAGGACACGGTGCAGGTCCCACTCGGTGCCCGGCGCGCTGCCGGTCTTGCCCTGGACGAGGGCGACACCCTTGGCAAACAGCCGCTCGTCGGTGTCGCACAGCGTGCGGATCTGCACGTTGTGGCTGTCCTTGAGCGAACACAGGTTGTTGAGGTGGACGGTACCCTGGTTACGGATGCCGATGACCGCCATGTTGATGCGGTCGTTGGCGCCGCGAATCTGCGCATAGGACTGCGCAGTCGTGCCAAGGCTGCCGAGGGCCACGCTCGCGGTGCCGAGCAGGCCCTGCTTGAGGAAATCACGCCGGTCTTTGTAGGTCATGGTGTCTGGCTCGCGGGAGAGGCGATGGCGCGGAGTATAGCGCGGGGCACGGTCGGCCGCGCCGCTTCCCGATGTACAGTGTCTGGGACAGGTCCCGAAACCCTCTCTCGGGATTGATGATCCGCGTCGCTGCCTCGGAGTGGACAGATGCTCGTGCTGGCGCAGTGGGTGGCAGGCCTGTTGATAGGTGGTCTCCTCGGGGCACTCTGCGTGCTGGCGTACACGCGCGGGACCCTTCGGCGCTTGCGCGCCAGCCTCGACGGCGAACGGCAGCGGCTGCAGGTTCTGTCGGAGGCATCGCCCAGCGTCATCCTGTCGGTCAGGCTGGCACCTGACGAGACCTGGTCCTATCCCCTCGCCACGACACGGCTGCGTCAGCTGTACGGCATCCCCGGCGACGAGCCGATGGAGGTGGGACTGGCGCGGGTCATCGCGCCGGCTGACCTGGCCACGCTCGCACGGAGCCTGCGCGAGTCGGCGGCCACGCTGCAGCCGTGGGAAGCGACCTACCGCGTGTGCCACCCCGAGCGCGGGCAGCTGTGGGTGGAAGCGCAGGCGCTGCCGGTCCGCGATGCCGACGGTGGCACGACCTGGCACGGCACCATCACCGACGTGACCGAACGTCGTCGGGTAGACGACGAGCTGCAGGCCAACGAGCATCTGCTGCTGCAGATGGGCGAGGTCGCGGCGGTCGGCGGCTGGGAAGTGGACCTGCGCACCGGGCTGCGCCGCTGGACGCCTGAAGTGCTGCGCATCCTCGGTCTGCCGGCCGGTTCTCCGCCGGACGTGGACCGCGCCCTCGAGCTGTTCGTCCCCGAGTCGCGCGCACGTCTCAACGCCGCTCTGGCCAGCGCCGCGCAGGGCGTGCCATTCGAGATCGACGTCGAGTGCGTGACGCCGGACGGGGCGCATCGCTGGGTCCGTACGCTCGGACGCCCGGTCGTCGAAGACGGAGCCGTCACACGGCTGGCGGGCGCCTTGTGGGATATCACGGCCGCCAGGCAGGCGCAGGCCGACCTGCAGGAGCGGCTCGCGCTGGAGACGCAACTGGCGCACCTGGCCAAGTCGTCCCCGGGGGTGATGTATGCGTTTCGCCGCGACCCCGACGGCCGCAGCTGTTTTCCCCTGGCCAGCCCGCGGCTGGAGGAACTGTTCGCGGTGTCGCCGGCGGCGCTGACCCGCGATGCCGCGCCAGCCATCGCCCGCATCCATCCGGACGATCTCCAGCGCCTGTACGACGCGATGGACCAATCGGCGGCGTCGATGACCACCTGCACGCACGACTTCCGGGTGCAGCATCCGACGCGCGGCATCGTCTGGGTCGAGGGACGGTCGGCGCCGTCGCGGCTGCCCGAGGGGGGCGTGCTGTGGCACGGCTTCTTCGTCGACGTGACGGACCGACGCCTGCTCGAGGAGCAGTTCCGGCAATCCCAGAAGATGGAGGCCATCGGGCAGCTGGCCGGCGGCGTCGCGCACGACTTCAACAACCTGCTGACGGTGATCCTCGGCAACGCCACGCTGCTGACCGAACCGGGCTCGGCCGACGAACTCGCCGAGCACGCGCAGGAGATTGCCCGCGCCGCCGATCGCGCGGCTGGGCTGACGCGGCAACTGCTGCTGTTCAGTCGCCGGGAGGTGATGCGCCCGGTCAACCTCGATCTCAACGACGTCATTGGCAACATGGCGCGGCTGCTGCAGCGGATCCTGGGCGAGGACGTGCAGCTGCACGCCACGTTTGCCCCCGGCCTGCCGGCGGTGCACGCCGATCCCGGCATGCTCGAGCAGGTGCTGTTGAACCTCGCGGTCAACTCACGCGATGCGATGCCCGACGGCGGCGATCTCTTCGTGGCCACCTCGTCGGCCGCGCCCGACGCTGCATCCTCGAGCGGCGTGACGGCAAGGGAAGGGAGTGGGCACGTCTGCCTCACCGTGCGCGACTCCGGCGTCGGCATGTCGGACGAGGTCCAGGCGCACATCTTCGAGCCGTTCTACACGACCAAGCCGGCGGGCAAGGGCACAGGGCTCGGACTGGCGACCGTGTATGGCATCGTGCGGCAACATGGGGGATCGGTCAGCGTCACCAGCGAGCCAGGCGCTGGCGCGACCTTCCGCATCCTGCTGCCGGCCGTGCCTGGCACCATCGCACCCGTGCCCGAGCCGTTGCCGCGGGTCAGTGCCCCGTCTGCCGGCGCGAAAGTGCTGGTCGTGGAGGACGAGCCCGCCGTGCGCTCCCTGACGGCGGCTGTGCTGGAGCAGGCCGGTTACGGCGTGGTCACGGCGGCGACGGGGCGGTTGGCTCTCGACGCCTGGCGGGCGAGTCCGCATGCGATCGCGGCAATGGTCACTGATGTCGTCATGCCTGACGGCATGACCGGTCCGGAACTGGCGCGCATCCTCCGCGCCGAGGATCCGGACCTCCCCGTCATCTTCGTCAGCGGGTACAGCGCAGACACGACCTCGGCCGGCCTGCCGCTCGAGGACGGCGTCAACTTCCTGCAGAAGCCGTTTCAGCTCTCGACGCTGACCCGCGTGGTGCGGCGGGCCATCGAGCGAAGGACCCGCGGCAACCCGCAGGCGCCGTGAGTCGCTACTTCGGCCGGGCCGGGCTGATCATGATGTGCGCACCGGGAGTGCCCGGGAACATCAGCCAGGGCGCACCCGGGCCTGGCGTGGTCGGCAGGCCCGTGGACTCGGGCGTCGCGCCCGGGCGTGTAGATCACCCAGCGGGTGTAGCTGTCGGCCACCGTGCCGCTCGCGGCATCGAAGGCGCTGCCCTGGACGATCGTCGTCAGGCGCGGTTCCTTCGGCATGGCCAACGTGCCGCTCTGGATCTCCTTCCAGCGCAGGTCCTCCGCGCCGCGACCCTTGGTGCCCAGCGCGGCCAGTTCGCGGCCACGGGCCATGAACGGCTCCAGGTCCTTGTGGTAGCAGGCGACGTTGAACTTCTCCTGGCGGGGATCGTCGGCCAGGCAGACCAGCACCCCGGTGCCCTTGCGCAGCGTCGTCGATTTGCCCTGCGCATCGAGACCGATGACGGTGGCGCGTCGCACGCTGATCATCGGGCGCCGCCTGCACGGCGCCGGCAATCTGCACGTCGGGCGAGGGCGACTGTGCCTGGACCACGGTGGTCGTCAGGGCGAGGGCACCGAACATGGCCAACACGGATGAGGTCATGGCGCCAGAGGATATCACCGCGCCACCAGCCGCTTCACGAAGCCCAGGACCGCGTCCGAGCCTGCATCGCCGGGCTTGCCGATGTTGTCGTTGATCGCGGCATGCCACGTCTCGCGCACCGCCACGACCTCGGCCGGCACGCCCGCGGCGGTCAAGGCGGCGCCGAAACGTCGTGCCTGGGCGCCGGTGTCGGGATGCTCGGCGACGTGCAGGATCACGAAGGGCGGGATGCCCTTGCCCGGCGCGACGTGGGTGATGGCGGAGAAGTCGCGGTGCTTCACCGGGTCGTTGCCGAACTTCTGGCGGTGGCCGTTGGTCGGCAGGCGGCACGCCATGGGCGCGGGCCCGGACCTCGGCGACCTCGATGATCGCCGGCACGTCGAAGGTATCGGCGTCCACCGGGACGCAGCCCTTGATCATCGCGAGCGACAGGCCCTCGGCCTTCAGGGCGCGGTCGTCGGTGCAGATGATCGCCGCCAGCTGGCCGCCGGAGGAATGGCCCATCACGAAGCACCCGTGTCGGGTCGCCTCCGTACTCGGCGACATGGTCGTGCACCCAGCGCAGGCCCTTGGCGACGTCGCGGATGATGTCGCCCATCGGGCGTGTCGGAGACGAAGCGATGGTTGATGGAGACAAAGACCAGGCCGGCCTCGGTGAAGGCCTTCGGCTTCAGCGGCCACGAGGCCCTTGTGGCCGGTCTGCCAGCCGCCGCCGTGAATCCAGAACACCACGGGCAGGCCCTTGGCGTTGTCGGGCGCGTACACGTCCAGCAGGTGCCGTTCGTTCACCGGACTTGCATACGGAAGGTTACGTGTCACGGTCTGTCCGTGTGCGGCGGAGGCGACGGCCAGGGCGATGATGAGGCAGGTGAGGAGGCGCACGGAGCGGAGGATACCACTCGGGGTCGTGGCGCGGCGCCCGGCGCGCCGCGGGCTCAGTGGCCGTCCAGGTAGCGCTTCTCCATCAGCATGGTGTGGGTCGCGATGGGCGAGTAGCCCATGCGCTCGTACACCGGCCGTCCCGCGTCGGTGGCGTGCAGCAGCGTCGGCAGCGCGCCGTGCGCGGCGGCGGCCACCTCCAGCGCCCGCCGCATCGCCGCATCGGCGTAGCCACGTCGCCGGTGCACCGGGTCGGTCGCGACCAGGGCCACGTAGCGGACGCCGTCGACGATCAGGACGGTGGCACTGCTGGCCGCGGCTCCGCCTGCACCTGTCCCAGCACGGCTGCCTGGTCGGCCCAGAAACGGTGTCGTCCGAGCACCGGCGTGACCGGCCCCAGGTCCATCCCGTACGCGGCCGAGTTCACATCGATGATCGCCGCGCACGTCGCGTCGTCGCCAGGCACGACGAGGTCGAGGCCATCTGGGAGACGATCGGCGGGCGACACGTGCTGCGCCCACATGCCGGTGAGGGGCAGCGCCGGCGTGAGACCGCAGCCGTCCAGAATGGCCATGGCGTCGGTACCCGGCGGTGATGAGCCTCGTGCGTCAGGACGAAGAACCACGGCACGGGCTTGTCGGCCGCCCACGCGACGGCCTGTTCGCCCAGGGCCCGGAGTGTCGGCGCATCAATCGCGCGTGGCGTGAGCACCGCCACGTTGAAGAACGCCACGGGCAAGTTGCTGAAGACGTAATCGATGCCGTCGGCGGTTTCCACGGTGGGCGTGGCGCAGTCGCGACACATCAGCCGCCATGCTGCAACCAGCTGGCTGATACTCAGGGTCGACGTCGTCAGGAGCTGGCTCGTGTCATGAGATGCACTCTACGCGGTGGTGGACGTTCTGCGCCATCGATGCGGTCGCGGACCCAGGCCGCGCTGCAGGTGCCGATCACCGGGCTGGCCTGCACATGAAAACACACTTCGGCGTAGCGCGCAGGCAACCAGGGGCGGGACGGGAATCAATGGTCACGGGCGCGTCGCCCGGAAACACGAACGCCCACCGCGGGCGGTGGGCGCATCACACTCGGGACCCGAGTGTGCGTGTCGATCGGTGTGCTCCCTACTTCACGATGTTGACGTTGCTGCTGGTCTTCTCGACGGTGATCACCCCGAGGTCAGCGCCTTTTTCGTCGCGAACACGGAACAAATGGCCGACCGCCGTCTCTCCGCCGAACACGCCGTTGGGCTGAATCAATCGATTCGACGTCTCTTCCTTGCAGTCGAAGTTGATCCAGTTGACCCGCACGGGAATCCCGGTCTTGTTCAGCCAGCTGATGGGCAGGCGCTCGCCAGACGCTGGCGAGCACACTTTGGCCTTCTTGATGACGCGGTACGTCACGTCGAATGCGCCCTTGTTGTCGTTGTAGTGTGCCGACCCGTCGTTGAATGCAAAGAACAGGTTGCCGCTGGTGGCGGCCTCGGTGAAGATGTTGCGCCGCACCTGGTAGTGGTTGGTCTTGTCGCCGATGAAGGCCACCAGGGAGTGCGGCGTCGCCTTGGCGTACTCGTAATAGCTGGTCGACGGCTTGGTGTTCTCGTTGCCCTGGTAGGTCACGCCGTTGCCGCCGCCGCCAGGGCCACTCACCCACACCGAGCCCTTCACGTCGACCACTTCGACGATGTCTCCCGGCGCCAGCTGCACGCCGGTGTCGACCGACTTCTTGGTCGGGTCGATCTTGATCGTCTGGGGACCCTGCGCATGCGTCGCCGAGGCGGAGAGCAGTACGACCAACGTGGTGGCGATCAACGCGACATTCTTGCGGATCTTCATTGTTACGCAGTTCTCCTGAGGTGATCCTGTCGGGCCTCGTCCATGACGCCCGGGGATTGATGTTGTGTGTGGCCCGCGGCCAGCCTGCTCGGGATGGAACCGAGTACGGAGGGAGTTGGGGATCGGCCAGAGGTGCGGGCGCGCGGCCAGCACCATGGGGGCCACGAGAATCCTACCATCACCGGAGGCCACTCGTGCGACACGCGCACGCCGCTGCCAGGGCTGAAGGGCCCTGAGGTGACCTGCAGGCGCGGCAGAACACCCTCGCCTAGGATTCCTCGTCGACGAAGAGCACGCCGCGAACGAGGTCGCGGCTGTCGGCGCGGCCACCGAGCGAGCCGGCCAGCACGCCGAGGCCGCCGATGAAGAGGCTCAACTTGATGTGGTCGATGGTACGGACGGCCGGGTCCACGGTCGGCCATGTCTCCATCAGCTTGCGCGGGAAGATCGTGACGATGCCGGTGTAGAGCCCGGCGACGAAGAGCGCGTAGAGCAGCGCCATAGTCAGGAACAGGCTCAGGACCGTTGCCGCCTCCGTCACCACTGCCGATTCCGAGAGCAGCCCGTCGCGCCCGAGCACGGCTCCGAAGGCAAACGTCCGGTAGAGCGTGAACGTCGCCCCGAGCACGGTGAGCAGGGCAAAGACGATGAGTTGGTAGAGATCGACCGTGCTCGCCACGTCCCACATCTCCGGGCTGAAGAAGAGCACGATCACCACCGAGAGCGCAGCGGTGAGCATCGTCGGCAGCCGGGTCAGCAGGCGGAACGGGTTGGCCCGCACGACGGCCGCGGCGATCCCGCGCACGTTGAGCGCAAGCGCCTGCGCGACGAAGCCCCACCGCCCGTGTCCTTCCTTGCTCACGCGCTCACGTGCCTCCACGGGCAGGTTCCGCACGATTTGCGTCCGCTGCGCCGCCGACACTCCGCGCATCCGGTCGAGGTCGTCGACCGCGCCGAAGTCGTACATCACGTTCGCCTGGTCGGTGCTGTGCGAGAGGTTGAGGAGGTGACCGAGCGTGTGGAACATGAGCGCGGCGAGCCGGTCGGCCGTTCGATCCTGATCGCTGTCCTCGCCCCAGAAGCCGGGATCGAGCCGCTTGACCGAGATCACCCCGACGTTTGTCAGCTGACTCGGGAGCGCGAGGGCGTAGGAGAGTGTCGAAGCGGCCAGGTCCACCTCGGTCACGATCAGCAGGAAGTTGATCCCGCGTTCGATCTTCTCGCCCAGCCCGATGCGGAGGAAGTCGAGCGGCCTGTAGGCCCCGGCCTCGGGCGTGAGATGCGGCCCCTGGAACACGAACACGTCCACACGGAGGCCGAGGTCGTCCGACAGCTGCGCCTCCAGCTTTGTCAGCGCCGCGTCCACGAGATCGCGGAACGGCGCGTCGTCGGTCGCCTCGACCAGCGTCCGCATCACGCCGACGACATACTCGCGTTGGCCTGGCTCGCCGCGGGCGGCGTCAGCGGCGATGTTCGGAGGTGAAGGCATAGGCGTCTGCGGCACCGATGGTCAGCGCAGGGAGCCGCTTTCGAGAGTCATCCAGGTCAGCTCAGGGCGGCAGTTGATTCGGATCGGGACGACACTGAAACCGATGCCGCGGTTCACGTAGAGACGATTGCCCGCCGCCGCAACATCTGACGATGCCCATCCGTCAGCGACCACGGGTGACTCCCGAACCAATGACATCCAGGACCAGTCCGGCAAGTACGGCAGCCGGATCTGACCGCCGTGCGTGTGCGCTGCGAGGCCAATCGGAGCCGAACCCGCAGGCAGTTGCCTGAACGCCAGCGGATTGTGCATCAGGAACAGGCGAGGGGCCGTGTCGGGCAACTGCGACAGGGTCACCCCGACGTCGTCCCGACGAGGACCTCGCGCGTCCAGACCGGCCACGAACAGGCGCTCCCCAGGCGGCCGGTGGGCATCGGCGTCCCCGAGCGGGACGGCCTCGTTGCGAAGCACGACGACTCCCGCCGCGCGAAGGGCGTCGCTCAGATGGTCGGCGACGACGGGCAAGGGCCGCGAGTCTGGTCGGCGCATGGCGTAGTCGTGATTGCCGAGTACGGCAATCGTGCGGATGCCAGCCGCGGTCACCGGCCGGAGGAGTGCGACCACCTCTGCGATCTGGCTCGTGAAGGCGCGGACATGCTCGCGTTCCAGCTCCGCCCTGTCTTCGCGCGGCTCGCCGGCCTCCTCGGTCGGATGGTAGAGAAAGTCGCCCGCAACCAGGAGCGCCGCGGGTCGTTCCTGCACGATGCGATCGACCGTGCGGCGGACGGTGTCGGTGTTGGCGAGCCACATGCCGATCTGCAGATCGGCGATGAGGGCGAGGCGCTTGCCCGCCCATTCCCGTGGCAGCCGCGGCACGGACGCGGCGATTGCCTGCTCGTCGACCAGACGAGGCTCGATCCCGACCCCCCAGCCAAGCAGCATCAGGATGGTTGCCGCGACGATGGCGGTGAGTGCCTTGAGCGACCACCACGTCCGCGGATAGCGAGCCCGGACCGCCGTCCAGGCGCCCACGGTCCGGTCTACCGATGGTCGTCCCGTTTCGCGCGCCATGCGGGTACGGTAACGCAGTTCGATCGATCAACGCCTTGGGCACGTGGTTTGGCGACCCACGCCATAGTGTCGAGATTGCGCTCCGCGTGATGAAGCGCGTGTGGGGTAGGACGAGGGGTCAATATCATCGTCAACCTGCCCGCGTCGCTCAATGACGACGAGATCAGGTGGCAGACGTTCTACGCGAGCTGCTCTGGGCGGGTTGCGATCCACCACGACTCTGCGGGGGCGTCAGTGCGCGCCTCAAGGCTGCCCTCACTCCGTTCGGCGCTGCGCGGCCTTGACCCGCGCCCGCACGCTCTTGGAGGAACGGGCGACTACGGGAGCGTCTGGACGGCCATGTCGTGACCGCAACATGGCGAAGGTGTTGCTGCCCTGCGGCTGGCTCAGCGCCGGCTGCCGCCCTCCAGCAGCTGTTCGGCGCTCAGGCCAATGTCCTTGGCGATCTTGCGCAGGAGTGTTGGGGAGATGTCACGGCTCGCGTGGAACGGCACCGTCGTGCCGCGGCCGTCCGGGTGACGGAACTGCTTGTGTGAGCCTCGTTGGCGGACCTCAGCGAATCCCAAAGTCTGCAGGAGGGCCACCACCTCGCGAGGCTTCAGGGTCGGAAGGGTGCCCAATCACGCAACCCGGATGGTCTGTACGGCAACAAACTCGGATTCGAACTTCGGCTCGCCGTCCTCCAGGAGCATGCTGATTACCTCCTGCAGGTTGGCGTGCAACTCCTCGATGGTCTCGCCCTGAGTGTGCGCGCCCGACCAACCGGGAACATGGCCGACGAACAGGCCGGTGTCCGGGTCGCGCTCGATGACCACGTTGAAGGTGCGCATGGGTTCAGAATACTCCTACCGCGTGCGCATTCGGGAGGGGAGCGAAGGCCCCATGGCCGACGAACACAACCGGATCGTGCTGACCGAGGCGGTGCCCGAGGAGGGCCTGATTCGAGGGCGACGTCGGGACGGTGGTGCACGTCTAGGCAGATGGCAACGCGTATCAAGTCGAGTTCACCACGCTCACCGGCGTCACCGTTGCCGTGGTCACCGTCACAGCCGCCGCGGTTCGTGCGGTCAGAGGGCAGGAGATGGCTCACGCGTGCGAAATCACGCGCGCCGATTGACGCCGGCGTTCGCCAGGTCACCCTCGGGCGTGATTGGCCGGACCGTCAGGATACGGTCCGCGCGCACGGGCCCGATGGCGTTCTCCGGCACCGTGACGACGTCGAGAGCGAGTCGCCGAGCGGGGTTGAAGCGTTCCAGCACGCAGCCCACGCGGCCCGCCGGAAGGTGGACCACAAAGTCGATCAGCGTACCGCCATCCCCGGTCAGCAGGGCGTGCTCGGAAAGAGATCGCCTGAGAGCCAGGAGAGACCGAAGAGAGGATTGGGTGGGCTGACGCTTCGGCGTCAGGGGAAGGAGGTTTCATCCAGACGACGTCCTCGACTGGTTGCGTCGAGGCGCCCCGACCAAGCCGTATCTGACAAGACAAGGAGAGACCCATGGCCATCCTGCGACGATGCAGGGGCAGTTGCTCGCATCCGAAGCGCTGCCTGGAACATCTGTGGTTCGACGTGATGTACGGCGGCACGCGCTACCGCGTGGCGGCCAACGAGTTCGCCATCCCGCGGATGCAGCGCGGACAGGCAGCGACCGATCGAGTCGATGGAGGAGGCACGCGCGTGGGAGCGGCGCTTCATCGGCGAGATCGAAGCCGGCCGCGATCCTCGCCGGCCGCAGGCGACCGCGCTCGAACACCGACGCCACGCCGACGACGGTGTCGGCGTTCCTCGACGCGTACATGGAGCGCTGCGTGAAGCCGGCGGGGCTGCGCAGCCTGCCGTCGGTGCAGAGCCGCGTGGTGGTGCTGAAGCGCTACCTCGGCGACCTGCCGCTCGACGCGCTCGAGGAGCCCGACGACATCAACGGCTTCAAGGCCGACTCGGACTACGCCGAGCAGGTCGAGATCGCCACCGTCCACCGCGCGCTCGAACTGCTGCGCGGCGCGATGAACTGGGGCATGGCGCAGACACCGCCGCTGTTCCGGAAGTCGCCGTTCCACCGGTTCGGCGTCCGCATGAACAAGAAGCTGGAGACCTCACGCGATCGCCGGCTGACCAGGGACGAAGAGAAGCGGCTGCTCGACACGGCGCTGCAGCGGATGAACGTCGCCGAGCACCGGTTCGCCGGACCGCTGCTGCACGACCGCATCATCGGCGCGCTCGAGCTCGTGTGCCGGCGCGGCGAGATGCTGCTGATCCAGAACCGTCGCGTGAACTGGGAGACCTGCCAGATCGGCATCCCCGGCGAGACGACGAAGGACAAGGAGAACCGACGCGTGCCGTTCAACCCGGAGGGACGACTCGCGGCGATCCTGAAGCGTCGCGCGACGCTCGGCCCCGACGCGTTCGTGTTCGGCGCCGAGGACGGCAGCTACCAGCCGAACATCCAGACCGCCTGGGAGACGCTGAAGCTGCTGGCCTACGGCTACGAGCCGAAGCCCGGCCGCACGGGCGCCGACTGGAACCGCGAGCAGCTCCAGCGCATCGACCTGCGCTGGCACGACCTCCGGCACGAGGGCGCGTGTCGGCTGCTGGCCGATGGCGTCGACATCCGCATCATCCAGCTGATGCTCGGCCACGCGAGCATCCAGCAGACGCAGCGCTACCTGAACGTGACCGACGAGGAACTGCGACGGGGACTGGAGGTGAGCTGGAGCCAGCAGGGGAGACCGCTGCGGCTCGCGGCGGGCGGTTGATGCGGTGATCGCGGTGCGGGCAGCTGTGGTCCGCACGATTGTCACCAATTTGTCACCAAACGGGCTCTGGGCGGGTTACAGAGGGTGGCTGGGGCGATCCCCCAGAAACGACAAAAGCCACGATTGCTCGTGGCTTTGGGCGATGTGTGTGATGGTTGCGGGGGCGGGATTTGAACCCGCGACCTTTGGGTTATGAGCCCAACGAGCTACCAGGCTGCTCCACCCCGCGTCACACGCTGCACGGAAGCGACAAGCACTCCCTGAACAACTCGAGAATGGTACCACGCGGTCGGCGCGCGGTCAACGGGAACGGCTGGCGCTGGAGTTGCCGTCGGCTGACGGTCCTGGCCACCGACGGGGTATCGCGCAGGATGATCAGCAGCTCGCCGTCCATCATCAGGCCCAGCTCTTCGCGCGCCAGCTCTTCGACGGCCCCGGGGTCCTCGCGAAGGCGGCGAATCTCGTCGGTGAGCGCGTCGTTTCTCGCACGCATGCTCGTCGATGCGTCGCCTGGGCCCGCACGTTGCGCTGAGTCATGTCCCGGTTGGCCAGCAGACCGCGCTCGCCGAACATGCCGTCGATCACGGCCAGCACCAGCACCAGCCCCAGTCCCGTCCGGACCATGCGCCGCCGCACCGCGGCCACGGCATCCGCGCCCGCCGCACGGCGAGGCTTGCTCGGATTAGACTGGCGCACCGCTTCAGAATTGGACATCGCGAGACATGAGGACGATACAGCAATCATCCGCCGCACACAACGCCGATAACGGCCGAGATCAGCCGGATCCGGTCGTGATCGTGCTGACGACCTGGCCCGACGACGAGGCCGCGAGCGGCGTCGCACGGCAGCTCGTGGAAGGGCGGCACGCCGCGTGCGTCACGCGCCTGCCGCGGCACCGCGTCGTCTACCGCTGGCAGGACGCGGTCGAGGAAGCCGACGAGCAGCAGTGGGTGATCAAGACGACCGAGCGCGCACTCCCCGCGCTGTGGCATGCCGTCCGCGCCGCCCACCCCTACGAGACGCCGGAATGGATCGTCCTGACCGCGGCCGGCGGCAGTGACGCCTACCTGGCGTGGGTGAGGGCCTGCACCGCCTGAACGACTGCCGCCTGCCGACTGCCCGCCTGCCGCCTGCCGACTGCCGATTGCCGGGCGACCCGCCTCCCGACCGCCGCGAAGGCCGACGGCCGACTCCCGAAGGCCGCCCCCGTCCCTACAGCCCCGCCAGCGCCTGCTCCAGGTCGGCCTGCAGATCCGCCAGGTCTTCGATCCCGACCGAGACGCGGACCAGGCTGTCGGTCACGCCCAGCGCCGCGCGACGTTCCGCCGGCACCGAGGCGTGCGTCATCGACGCCGGATGCGAGATCAGGCTCTCGACCCCGCCCAGGCTCTCCGCCAACGCAAACAGGCGGACCTTCTCCAGCACCATCCGGGCCCGCTCCAGCGTGCCGACATCGAACGAGACCATGCCCGTGTAGCCGCGCATCTGCTGCTGCGCCAGCGCGTGCTGCGGATGGTCCGGCAGCCCCGGGTAGTGCACGCGCTCGATCTTCGGGTGCTGGCGCAGGTACTCCGCAATCGCCTGGCCATTGCGGTTGTGCGCCGCCATCCGCACCGCCAGGGTCTTGGTGCCGCGCAGGATCAACCAGGAGTCGAACGCACTGAGGATCGCGCCCGCCGCGTTCTGGTAGAACTGCAGCCACTCGGCGTGCGCCGCGTGCTTGACCACCACCATGCCGCCGATGCTGTCGGAATGGCCGTTCAGGTACTTGGTGGTGCTGTGCAGGACGATGTCGGCGCCGAGCAGGAGCGGCTGCTGGACCGCCGGGCTGGCGAAGGTGTTGTCCACGACCACCGTGATCTCGCCATGCGCGTGCGCCGCCGCCGCGAGCGCGGCGATGTCGGCCAGGCGCAGCACCGGGTTGGTCGGGGTCTCGAGAAACAGCATCCGCGTGCGCTCGGTGAACGCCGCGGTGGTCGCCGCGACGTCCGAGGTGTCGACATACGTGAACTCGAGCCCGGACTTGCGCAGCACCCGCTCGAACAATCGGTACGTGCCGCCGTACGTATTGTCGGTGACCACCACGTGGTCGCCGGGGGCGAGCAGCGACAGCACCGCGTTGATCGCCGCCATCCCGGAGGCCCAGCCGAAGCCTGACGTGCCGCCCTCGAGGGCCGCGATGTTCGCTTCAACGGCACTGCGGGTCGGGTTGCTGGTGCGGGCGTACTCGTGGCCCTTGTGGCGGCCGAGGCCCTCCTGCACGTACGTCGACGTCTGGTAGAGCGGCGTGATGATCGCGCCGGTGGCCTCGTCGGGTTCCTGCCCGGCATGGATGCAGAGCGTGGAGAAGCGGGCGGTGGGGTCGAGGTTCACGCATTTCCTCCCGGAGGCGGGCAAAACCGCGATGGTATCATTCGCCCACTGCTGGCCCGACGCGCACCTCGCCGTGCGCTGCGCGGCACCGAGATCGCATGCCGCCTGACTCGCCCGGCCCGGTGCGCCTCGAAGCGCCCCCCGCGCACGAACTGCCCCCGCTGCCGTCGCCGCGTGCCCTGCTCCTCGAGCACTGGGCAGGCCGGCTGCTGGTCGGTGGCCTCTCGGCCCGGGTGGTGCTCGCCCTCGTTGGCCTGCTTGTCGGCCCCTGGACCCCGCTCGGCATCCTGCGCCGCATCGCCACCGCCTCGATCATCGTCGGCGGCGCCGTCGTGCTGTGGCGGCTGAGCCGAGTGCTGCGCCAGCGCCTGCTCTGGCGCGTCCGCCGCAAGCTCATCCTGTCCTACTTCTTCATCGGCGTCGTGCCCGCGGCGTTGATCCTGCTGTTCTTCCTGATCGTCGGCGCGCTGACGCTCCTCAGCTTCAGTTCCTACCTGGTGAAGGAGAAGCTGTCGGACCTGCAGGCCCAGGGCCGCGTCTACGCCGACATGGCGGCGGTCGAACTGCAGCAGGCGCGGACGCCAACCGAGGTACGTGACCTGCTGGCCCGCAAGGTCACCGCCGGCGCCCGCACGTATCCAGGCATCTCGCTGGCCCTGCTGCCGATGAACGGCGCGGTGCCGACCGATGTGCTCACCGTCGGCGCCTGGGGTCACGGCAGCGCACCCGCGCGCATTCCGGAGTGGCTGCTGCGCCAGGGGCCCACTGCCGTCGTCGTGCCGGTCAGCGACGAGGCTGCCGCTGCTGCCGGGGCGCGCCTGATCGTCCGCAGCGTGTCGTGGATTGGCACGCCCGGCGCAACGCGCCGCGCCGTCGTCGTCGACCTGCCGCTCGATGACGCGGCGGCGAGCGTGATCCGGGAAGAGACGGGCATCCGACTGGGCGGCCTGGCCAGGATGAGCCCGTCCAGCGTCGACCCGTGCGCGGTCCCGGATGGCGGCGAGGTGCAGATCGAGACTTCGCCGTTCGCTCTGTCCTGGATCAACTTCCTCGACGTGACCAGCTGGGAGACCGGCACCAGCTGCAAGCTCGGTCTCCAGATCGAGCCGAGCATGGTGCATCTCTACCGCCGCATCACCGAGGCACAGGCCATTGGCGGCGGCATGTCCTTCGGGCAGGTGCTGCTGGTCATGCTGCTGATCATCGGCGGCCTGTTCCTGGTCATCCAGACGGTGGCCTTCGTGATGGGCGTCAGCCTGGCGCGCTCGATCACCGGGTCGATCCACGAACTGTTCGAAGGCACCCGGCGCGTCCAGGCCGAGGATCTGTCGCACCGCATCCGCGTCCGCACCAGCGACCAGTTCGGCGCCCTCGCCTCCTCGTTCAACTCGATGGTCGAGACCATCGAGGAACTGCTGGAGAGCAAGGTGGTCAAGGAGCGGCTGCAGCAGGAACTGCAGATTGCCCGCGACATCCAGACCTCGCTGCTGCCGTCGGAGACGCTGCGCCGCGGCGACTGCACGCTGGCCGCCGCCTGCCGCCCGGCGCGCGAGATCGGCGGCGACTACTGCGACTTCTTTCCGCTCGACGAGGACCGGATTGGGCTGCTGGTGGCCGACGTGTCGGGCAAGGGCGCATCGGCCGCCCTGTACATGGCGGAGCTGAAGGGCCTGATGCTCGCCCTGTCCAAGACCCACCAGTCACCACGGGCGCTGCTCGGCGAGGTCAACCGGGTGCTCTCGGACAACCTCGGGCGCACCAGCTTCGTGACCATGACCTACGCCGTGCTCGATCTGCGTCACCGCACCCTGACGCATGCGCGCGCCGGCCACACCCCGCTCATCCACCTGCGCGCCGGTGAGGCCTTCCCGCGGACGCGCTTGATCGCGCCGGAAGGCCTGGTGCTCGGTGTCCGCATGGCGTCGATCCGATCCCGTTTCGAAGGCATGCTCAAGGAGCAGACGATCACCCTCGCCCCCGGCGACGTGGTGGTGATGTTCACCGACGGCATCAGCGAGGCGATGAACGAGGGGCGCGATCTGTATGGCGAGGACCGGCTGTGCCTGTGCGTCGAGGATCACGCCGCGCTCGAGCCCGATGCCCTGTGCGACGAGATCTTCGAGAGCGTGCGCGAGTTTGCCGACGGCGCGGAGCAGCACGACGACATGACGATGATCGTCCTCAAGGTGGGCAGCGGCGCAGCGGTGCTGCACGAGCACCAGGTCGGGGACACCCGCGCGTGACCGGACGCACGGCAGTCTGCATCACCACGTCCGAGCCGGAGGCGGTGCTGGTCTCCGGACTGCTCGAGGCAGAAGGGTTCTCGCCGGCAATCGAGCGATCGCCGCTGCGCAGCGTCTTTCCCGTCCCCATTGCCTTCTTCGGACAACTGCGGGTGACGGTGCCTGACGACGAGGCCGCGGACGCGCGCGAGCTGCTGCAGCGCTTCGAGGCGCCATCGCCGACCGGCCCGAAGGTCGTGCCGCTGCACGATGGGCTGGCGCCGCTCGAGGGGCGGCTCGGCTACCGGTTTCGCAATCGGGCACTGCTCGAACACGCCCTGACTCATCGGTCGCGGGCGCACGAGGACGGGCGCGGGCAGGGCGACACCAACGAGTCGCTCGAGTTCCTCGGCGACGCGGTGCTCGGCTTTGTCGTCGCCGACCTGGTGTACCAGGAGTTCCCCGACAGCGACGAGGGCCAGAAGAGCAAGATGAAGTCGTCGCTGGTTTCGTACACGGCCCTGGCCAGGGCCGCTGACCAGCGTCGATCTCGGCGCATACCTGCGGCTCGGACGCGGCGAGGAGAAGACGGGAGGGCGGCAGAAGCCCGTGCTGCTCGCCGATGCCTGCGAGGCGGTGATTGCCGCGGCCTACCTGGATGGGGGGTTGGCGGCGTCGCGGGCGCTGGTGCTGCACCTGCTCGGGCCGCAGCTCGAGGAGGTGCGCGCGCAAGGCGTCGCCACCGCGGGCGCCGGCGACTTCAAGTCGTCGCTGCAGGAGTACCTGCAGGCGCGCCGGCTGCCGCCCCCGGTCTACCGCATCGTCGATGCGGCGGGGCCCGACCACGACAAGGTCTTCACCGTGGACGTGCAGGCCTCGGGGCAGACGCTGGGCGAGGCGGTCGGCCGCAGCCGCAAGGAAGCCGAGCAGCAGGCGGCGCGGACCGCCCTCGAGGCGCTGCGACTCGGATCAGTCGATCTCGATGATGCTGCCGGCCGATGAGCCGGTGCGTCCGACGCTGACTGGCGCGTCGGGCAGTGACGCCAGACGCTCGCTCGCGTAGCGCTGGGTCTCGCGTGCGACTTGCGCGTCGGTAGGCGCCTCGGGGCCGTTGTTCAGGCGGATCCACAGACGCAGCAGCGGATCGCTGATCGTGTACCGCTTGCGCTCCACGGCAAGCAGGTCGACGTCGAGCATCCAGGACAGGTAGTCCTTGGTCGAGCCGGGCGTGCGCTGCAGCCGCTGCGCGATGTGGGTCAGGGTCAGGGGCTGCTGTTCGGCGAGCACATCCAGAATCGCCCGCAAGGCGCCGTACCCGCGCGCGCGTTGCAACCGCACCTCGTACGAGAGGCGGAGCCGGCGCTCGAGCGCGCTGTCGCGCAGCATCCCCTCGGTCAGCGCACCCACCGGATCGGCAATGCCGTGGCGCCGCGCCTGGCGCAGGGCGTCGGCCACCAGCACCGCGTAGCCAAGCCGTCCGCCGGTCAGGGCCAGCACCTGTTGTTGCTCCACGGGGTCGAGGCCTGCCAGCGCTTCCGCCACCCGGCCGTCGTCGCCGGAAAGTGCGTCGTCGACCATGACCGTGCAGATGCGCGGCCACGTCGTGGCCAGGTGCGCGCCACGCTGCCGGAATCGCGTCGCCAGCACGAAGCGATTCTCGGAACGGCCGATCGCCTGGCCGGTCTCGGCCATCAGGGCCTTGAGACCGGGGAAGCTCTCGAAGGTGCGGAGGTCGAGGATCTCGTCGAGCAGAAAGGTGAAACGCCGCCCGGAGGCGGCACGAGCGCTGGTCAGCAGCGCCAGCACCGCAGCAAACGCCTCGCGTGGAGACGACAACGACGCCGGCGCGGCCAGCGCTGGCGCGTCCTCGGCGACGCGGACGTGGCGGAGCAGGGCGCGGTAGCACTGCTCGGGGGTGGTGGCGAGGCGCTCGACGTCGAGGTAGACGGGCGTCGTGTCGCCGGCCATGCGGGCCATCACGGCATGCAGCGCGTGCGTGCGGCCGGCGCTGCACCCCCCGATCAGCAGCGGGATGCCTGGCAACGGCGAGGCCAGCACGGACAGGACGCGTTCGATGAGGGGCATGGGCGGAAGGCCTAGAGCCTACGGACGGGCGAGGGCACTGTCAACCGAGGCCGGCACGGCACGCCGTGGTGGCGCCTGCCGTGGCCGGTTTGCTAGGATGGCGTGTTCCGTAGGTCGCGCGAGGGCGTGCGACCCATCTTCCGCAGAAGAAGTGTCTCCGTCATGAACATTGCCGTGTTGGGTGCCCAGTGGGGCGATGAGGGCAAGGGCAAGATCGTCGATCTGCTCACGCCGAATTTCTCGTTCGTCACGCGGTATCAGGGGGGCCACAACGCGGGTCACACCGTGTACGTGGACGGCCGCAAGTTCGTGCTGCGGCTGCTGCCGTCCGGCATCCTGCACCCGACGGTGTCGTGCGTGATCGGCAACGGTCTGGTTGTCGATCCGCAGGCGCTGTTTGCCGAGGTGGACGAAATCGCGGCGGCTGGCATCGACGTCACCGGACGCCTGTTCGTGAGCAGCAAGGCGCACCTGATCCTGCCGTACCACAAGGAACTGGACGTCCTCTCGGAAGCCAAGCGCGGCGAACGCAAGATCGGCACGACGTCGCGCGGCATCGGCCCGGCCTACGAGGACAAGATCGGCCGTCGCGGCATCCGCGTCGGCGATCTCTCGGGCGGCGCGTCGCGGCAGATGCTCGAGGACGCCGTGCGTCACAACGTCGAGGCACGCAACCACCTCATTCCGGACGCGCACATGGATTGGCGCGAGGTCCTGGACGGGCTCGACGCGGTCTGGGTGCGTCTCGCGCCGTTTGTCGCCGACGTCTCGGTGCTGCTCGACGAGGCCATCCGTGCCGGCAAGCGGGTGATGTTCGAGGGCGCGCAGGGCACGCTGCTCGACATCGATCACGGGACCTATCCCTACGTCACCTCCTCGAATGCGACCACCGGCGGCATCTGCACCGGCCTCGGCATCGGGCCCAAGCACATCACCGGGGTGATGGGCGTGGCCAAGGCGTACACCACCCGCGTCGGCGAAGGGCCGTTCCCGAGCGAACTGCTCGACGACATGGGGCAGAAGCTGCGCGATGGCGGCAGCGAGTACGGATCGGTCACCGGCCGGCCGCGCCGCTGCGGCTGGTTCGATGCCGTCGCGCTGCGTTACGCGGTGCGGGTCAATGGACTCGATGCGCTGGCCATCACCAAGATGGACGTGCTCGACGGCTTCCCGACGCTGAAGATCTGCACCGCCTACACGGTCGATGGCCAGACCGTGCAGCACTTTCCCTCAGAGATCGGGCAGCTCGCACGTTGCGAACCGGTGTATCGCGAGGTGCCGGGCTGGACGGCGCCAACCGCCGGCGCCAGACGCTTCGACGACCTGCCGGCTGAAGCCCGTGCCTACATCGCCACGCTCGAGGAGGTGTGCGGTGTGCCAGTGGCGCTGATCTCCACCGGCTCGGACCGCCACGAGACGATCCTGCGCAGCGACTCGGTCGCGGCGCGCTGGTTCACGCTGCCCGACTGACATGGCCGACACGTCCATCGGCCGCTCGTCGGAGGCCGTTGCGACGGGACATGTGGCCGGCCCCCCCGTCGCGCTGCGATGCGTGGGCCTGGTCAAGCGCTACGGCGACGTCGTCGCCGTCGACGGCCTCGACCTGGAAGTGCGGGCGGGGGAGTGCTTCGGCCTGCTCGGTCCCAACGGCGCGGGCAAGACCACCACCATCGAGATCCTCGAAGGCCTCAACACCGCCGACGCCGGCGACGTCGAGGTGCTCGGCCGGCGTTGGGCCACCGATGCCGATCACCTGCGTCAACGCCTCGGCATCCAGCTGCAGGAGACGCAGCTGAACGAGAAGCTGACCGCCGCAGAACTGCTGCGTCTGTTCCGCTCGTTCTACCGGCAGGGACCCACGGTGGACGCGCTGCTGGCCACCGTCGGCCTCGAGGCCAAGCGCGACGCCTGGTACGGCAAGCTCTCCGGCGGGCAGAAGCAACGGCTGGCGCTGGCGTGCGCGCTGGCCGGCGACCCCGAACTGCTGTTCCTGGACGAGCCGACGACCGGCCTCGACCCGCAGTCGCGGCGGCAGCTCTGGGATCTGCTGAAGGAATACAAGCAGCGCGGCCGGACCGTGCTGATCACCACCCACTACATGGACGAGGCGCAGATGCTCTGCGACCGGGTGGCCATCGTCGACCACGGCAAGGTCATCGCGCTCGGCACGCCGGCTGAGCTCATCGCCTCGCTTGGCGCCGAGCACGTCGTCGAGTTTGCGCTCGCCGAGGGCCGGACCTTGCCGTCGGTGGCAGCGCTGAACGGTTTGCCCGGCGTGCGCCGTGCCTCCGTTCAGGACGGGCGTGGGACGCTGATTGTGTCGCAGCTGCACGAGGCACTGCCGGCGCTGCTCGCGTCGGTAGCCGACCCTGACGCCTTCACCTTGCTGACCACGCACAGCGCCACTCTCGAGGACGTCTTCGTGGCGCTCACCGGCCGGCAGCTGCGCGACGCCTGAGGCGACATGCCACCACGCCATCCGCTCGTCGAACTCACCCTGGCGCGCTTCCGCGAGTTCCTGCGCGAGCCCGAGGCGCTGTTCTGGGTGTTCGCGTTCCCGGTGCTGCTGGCCTGCGCGCTCGGCCTGGCGTTTCGCAGCCAGGATGCGCCCGACGTGCTGGTCGGGGTGCTGCGCGGCGGTGCCGCACCACACACCGAGGTCGTGTCCACGCTGCAGGCTGTGGCCGGGGTGCGGGTGCGGCCCGTCGATCGCGCTGAGGCCGACGTGGCGCTGCGCAACGGCGCCATCCACCTGCTGGTCGTGCCGGGTGCGCCGGTCACCTATGAACTCGACCCGAGCCGGCCGGAAAGCCGCGTCGGCCGATACGTCGTGGACGACGCGCTGCAGGCGCGGGCCGGGCGGCGCCCGGCGCTGCCGGTGGCCGACCGGCTGGTTGACGTGCCGGGCTCGCGCTACATCGACTGGGTCGTGCCGGGTCTGCTCGGCATGAACATCATGGGCACGGGCATGTGGAGTGTCGCGTTCTCGGTCGTGCAGGCGCGGGTGCGCAAGCTGCTGAAGCGCTTCGTCGCCACGCCCATGCGCCGCCGCGACTACCTGCTCTCGCACATGGCGGCGCGCCTGATGTTCCTCGTCCTCGAAGTGGGACTGCTGCTCGGGTTCGCGGTGCCGGTGTTCGGCGTGCCGGTCAACGGGTCGTGGCTGCTGCTGTCTGCGCTCAGCGTGCTGGGGGCGTTGGCGTTCTCCGGCCTCGGCCTGCTGGTGGCCAGTCGGGCGCAAACTGTCGAGGGCGTCTCCGGGCTGATGAACCTGGTGATGGTGCCGATGTGGGTCTTCTCGGGCGTCTTCTTCGCCTCGGAGAACTTCCCGGAAGCGATGCAGCCGTTCATCGCGGCCCTGCCGCTGACGGCGCTGAACCAGTCGCTGCGGGGCGTGATGATCGACGGCAGCGGTGTGCTCAACCTGTTGCCGCAGATTGCCATCCTCGCGGCGTGGACCCTGGTCAGCTTCACGGCGGCGCTGCGACTGTTCCGCTGGCGCTGACGGGTAGGCTAGACTTTCCCTGCGTGCGCCTGTAGCTCAGTCGGTAGAGCAGCGGCCTTTTAAGCCGTTGGTCGTGGGTTCGAGTCCCACCGGGCGCACCATGCGCGCTGTGCGCGCAGGGTGCCCCGGCCGCCCTCAGGCCCATGCCTCCGCCTCCGGCTCGGCATCGGGCTCGAGTCCCACCGGGCGCACCAGCTAAGTTGTTGTAGATAAACAACTTATAGTATTTGATTCCAACTAGCCGAATCGCCGCAAAATGGCTCAGGGGTGCATTAGGGGTGCGAGCCTCAGCCCCTCGCCGTCCCAATTGGAGATGGTCGAGTCGACGCCTCGCTGGCGATGTGAGTCGCAGCTGCGCACCCGCACGTGTACCGCCCATAGGGCGCTAGAATCACCCGCATGAGGATTGCCCATGGACGCGTGGTGGATGGTCGCGTCGAGCTGGACGGCGAGCTGCCCGAAGGCGCCACGGTTGCCGTACTGGCGAGCGACGGTGACGAGACCTTCGAGGTCGACGCGGAGACCAAGCGGGTCTTGCTGACGGCCATCGCGCAGTGCAGCAATGGCCAGACGACACCGATGGCCGACCTCCTCGCCGATCTTCGCCGGCGAGGATGAGGCGACCCCTCGACATCGTCGTCACCGATGTCGCGAAAGCGCAGATCCTTACCGCTGAGGAGTGGTGGCGTCTCAACCGGCCGAAAGCACCAGGCGCGATCGGTGAAGAGCTCGAGCGGGCGTCGTCGCTCATCGCTGCCCAGCCCGGCGTGGGTTCCACGGCTCGCGACGCAGACCTGGCTGGTGTGCGCCGCCTCCACCTGGCACGCGTCCGCTACGACATCTACTACCGCGTCAACGAAGACCTCGAGCGCGTCGAGGTCCTTGCCTTCTGGCATGCCAGTCGCGGCCGCCGTCCGGTGCTGTAGAACCTCGCGATGCCGGGTGCGTGGCGTCGTTTCGGCGTGTTCATGTCGTCCTCGGTGCTCGGTGGGTGACGATCTACGATTCTGCCGCCGGCGATGTTGGATTCCATCGTCGGATGCGCCTCGACGTGTCGTTTAGGTCGAAGACCCGGCCTGTCCGTACCGCAGCGTCCCGTCCGCCACCTGCTCGGGGAGCGCCTGCAGCGGCATCGCCAGGAAATCGTCGAGCCGCCCGAGTAGGCGTGAGGGAGACGCTCGTCGGGATGACATCCGCCGGCGCTAAGTCAGCGAACGAACAGCGGTCACCGACCATGCACGCCGTGCATACGACCCCCGGCTCTCGCACCGCCGCGATCGAGTCCGCCAGCGTCGCCGTGCCTACCAGTTCGAGCACCTTGTCGGCGCCGTCCTGCCAGGTCCGCCGCACTGCGTTCGCGATCGCACCGTCGTCGAGGAAGAAGTGGTCGGCGCCACCGCCACACACGGACGCCTCTCCCGTTCCGCTGGCGCGAGGTCGCGGCGACCTGCACACCGTCCGTTCGTGCGATGGCTGACGCCGCAAGGCCGATCGAAGTGGTGCCGCCGCGGATCAGCAGCCGGATGAGTGGAGCGGGCCCCTTGAAGAGCAGCTTTCCTCTTTCGTCCCCTTCAGCGCCCCAGGTCCAGCAAATCGTAGGACGTCCACGACACCGTGTCCTCGGTGATCCAGATGAGCTGACAGCGCGTGCCCTCGCCGTCGCGTTCAACGACACCCCAGCCAAAGGGGACGCCCTCGCGGACGATGCGAGTCAGCGCGTCGGACGGCGTGTCGCCAGCGCGGATCTCGACATCGAAGCGTTGGTCGAGACGCTCCCGGCTCCGGGGTGACGGTGAGCCGCCGCCACCGAGGTTGCCGGGTGGAACAGGAGGCTTCGCCTGCGCATCAACGATCGGGCAGGAATGAGCCAAGAGGCCGGGCGCTCGCCAATAGTGATGTATGGGACAATCGCGCCGCCAGCAACCAGCAGGGAGATACTGCATGCGTCCCATGAGCGCCGTCGTGGTCGTACTCGTGGCATTCGGCTTGGGCAGCACGCCGGGTACCGCGCAGATCATGACGGGCCAGCCGACCCCTCCGAAAGATCGCGCCGGCAACTGGAACCCCCCGACGATGGCGCTGGATACCGAGGTGGGCGGCCGCGCGCCGACGTTCAGGGCGTCGGTGACGCGGGTGGAACTCAGCGCGTTGGTGGTGGATGCGTCCGGCCAGCCGGTGCGGGACCTTCGGCCACACGAGATCGAAGTGTTCGACGGTGGACGGAAACAGAAGGTGCAGTCGTTCGCGGTGTTCAGTCGCGCAGCCACGCCCGTTCCGATGGACACGCTGTCGGCGGCCGATGCCAAGGCCACCGCGCTCTCCACCAACTCGTGGGCCGGCACGTCGAGACTGATTGCGCTGGTCATCGACGACCTGCACATCGATCCCCGCTACGCCGAGCGAGCACGCGAGGCGGCTCGTCAACTCGTGGCGCGCCTGGCTCCCTCGGACCTGTTCTTCGTCGGCCTGACAAGCAGTCCCGCGACCTCCACCGCAGCCTTCACCCGCGACCGTCGCCGCGCTCTGAAGATCATTGAGGGCTTTGGCGGGATGCGAGTCGTGGACCCGATGCAGGAGATGCGCCAGATGCGTCCCGCTGGTCCTGTCACGATCGGCCTCGCGGCATCGGATCAACAACGTTCGATGCGGCTGGTGGATGCCTACGAGACGCTCCAGCGCGTGGCCACGGCCGCGCGGGCGGCGTCCGGTCGCCGCAAGTCACTCGTCTTCCTGTCCAAGGCTCGCCCGTTGGGGCGGCGCAGTCCGCCGGCGCGGCACTCACCGCCGATGCCACGGGCGCCATGTCGAACGCGGTGGCGGCAGCCACCGTGGCCGACGTCGCCATCTACCCCGTCAACCCCGCCGGACTCGACCTGCCCACGGACCGCATGGCCGAAGGATTCACGCGTGCGGTCGATGAGGCCGGACGCGAGGTCGCGCATGTCGACCTCGGCCAGATGATCGCGGAGTTCCTGCAGGCGAAGAACCAACTGCGAGATCTGGCCGCGCTGACCGGTGGTGTCTCGCTCATCGATCGCAACGACCTCGGGACGGCGATCGACCGCGTCCTCTCCGATGCGAGCGATTACTACGTGGTGAGCTACGAGCCCGACAAGGCGGTGAAAGGCAGCAAGGTGCGCCCAATCGAGGTGCGCGTGAAGCGCCCGGGCGTGCGGGTGCACGCACGCCGCGGCTACCTGTCCCCGCCGGCACTGGCGGCCGCGGACCCAGTCGATGCGAGCGTGTCGCCCGCGATGACCGCCGTTCTCGGCGGGGTGGTGCCCGAGGATGGCGTTCCGTTGCTGGTGCAGGTGATCCCGGTCGCGCATGTGGGGGATGCCGTGCGCCACGCCGTCATCGTCGACGCCGCCGGCGGCGCGCTGCTGCAGGGGTTGGCGAACGGGCAGGTGTCGATTGAGCAAGCGATCGCCCACGTGGACGCCTCGGGCCGCATGGGGAAGGTGACACACCGTACGGCCAGCCTCAAGTTCAACGCCACGCAGGCCGCCGTTGTCCGCGACGACTGGGTGAGGACCGTGTGGGCCCTCGATCTCGCTCCCGGCGAACATCAGGTACGCGTGGCGATCGTCCAGCCGGCGACCGGGCTGCGCGGGTCGATGTACATCGACGTCACGGCCACGTCAGGACAGCCTCTCGATCCGGCGTCACTGGCCTCGGCGATGGCCAACCCCAAACCGACCGCCTTCGTCGACTCTGCCCTGCAGCACCTCGTCGCTGCGGGTGGGCAATAGGAGACACGATGCGATACGCCACAGTGCACCGTGTGGTAACAGCAGGGGTTTTCCTGCTGCTGCCAGCCGTCGTGGCGTATGGACAGACGGGCGGACGCGGCGTGCGCTCGACGATGGTGGAGCGGGACATTCGGGTGACGCACCTGCCGCCCGACTGGCTTGCGATCCCGGCAGAAGGACGCCTCGTGGCGAGTGAGGGCGTCTACCTCTCGCCGCTGCAGAGCGCTTCGGTCAGCTATGAGAACGCCACGCTCGGCATGCTCATCGGCGCGTTCCGCAATGTCGGCCAGTGCCTGCGCGACGTGTCGGTGCGCCTGCGGTACACGGACGCTGAGGGCACACTGCTCGGCGACCCGATCGAGAACGAGGCACGGATCACGATGGTCGACCCGGACAAGCTCCTGCCGTACCGGTTCCGACTCAAGAAGAAGGTCGAGCTTCCACGTCCCGCCACCGGGTACGTGCTGGAAGTGGTTGAGGGCGAGCGGAAGGCCTTGCCGGCGCTCCGCTGGGGGGAGGGTGGCAACACGACGCAGCGGCTTCCCTGTCCGACGAGACCGTTCGCTTTCGACGTAAAGCGAGGCAAGTCCAAAGCGACCTGGACCTCGTATCACGTCACTGGCACTCTGCGCGTCGTCGCCGGCGGACCACTCCGTCTGGACGGGATCACCTTGACGGCGTTGCTGCTCGACAAGGACCAGCAAGTGTTGGAGGTCCTCACCGGAGCGCCGGACGTCGAGGGAGTCTCGCTGCCAACGGGATTCGTCGAGACCGGGCAGGTACTGCCGTTCACGCTCGCGACACCGGTGCCGCTGGGGAAATGGGTCGCGGACGTGCAGATCTTCGCAGAGGTCTTGCCCGACGGACAGGTGCCGAAGGCGCTGCACAAGGGCA
>CAVXAR010000002.1:0-862074 GCA_963759795.1 Vicinamibacteraceae bacterium
GCCGTCGGGCGAAGGGCTGATGAGCCACGTGTCGATCATCGGCGAGGAGATTCGTCGCCTCGACCGGGTCGTCCAGGGATTCCTGCGGTTCAGTCGTCCGGAAGAACTGCACGTCGAGCCGGTGTCGGTGGCCGCGCTGCTCCAGGACATCGTCGACGTCGTGCGGCCGCAGGCCGAACAGCAGGGCATCAGCGTCGACCTTGACGCGCATCGCGGCGTGTCGATCCAGGTCGACCGGGCCATGGTGCGGCAGGCCTTGCTCAACCTGGCGCTCAATGCCATCGACGCCATGCCCGAGGGCGGCGCGCTGTCGCTGCAGGCGCGGTCCATCGAGGATCAGCAGGTGCAGGTGGACGTCAGCGACACCGGCATCGGCATCCAGCCCGAGCATCTCGGCCGCATCTTCGACTTGTATTTCACGACGCGCGAGCAGGGGAGCGGTCTCGGTCTCTCGATGGTCTATCGCAGCGTGCAGCTGCACGATGGCACCATCGAGGTGGAGTCGACGCCCGGTCGCGGCACGTCGTTCCGGTTGCGGTTGCCCCGCGCGTGATGAGGAGAATGACTGTGACAGCCACCTGCCTGCCCGCCGTGCGGCGGCTCACCCGGCCAGGAGTCGCCGTCGCCGTGCTGTGCCTGCTCGCTGGCGCCGGGTGCTCCCGGCCACGCCCCGTCGCCGCGCCGGTGGTGGTGGTGCTCGAGGTGCCACCACCGCCGGACCGCGTCATCTCGACGCCGCCCGAGCCGATTGCGCCCATCGAGGCGACGACCGTGGAGCGGCCCGCTCCCGCGACGCGACCGACGCGGTCGCGGGTTGCCGCGACCCGGCAGGAGTCCCCCCGGCCCGCGGACCCGGCGCGCGTCGAACCCGATGCCGAGGCGCCGCCGGCCGCTACCCCGGAGCCTGCAACCGCCTCCGGGCCGCTGCTGCGCACCCCGCAGACCGCGGATGAGAGCAATGCGGAACGCCGCACCAGGGATGTGCTCGGTCGTGCCAGCGGTCTGCTCGACCGCGTCAACCTCACCACGCTCGGGCAGCAGGCGCGGCAGCAGCTCGAAACCGCGCGGCGGTTCGTCAATCAGGCGCAGCAGGCATTGATCGAGCGCAACCTGGTGCTGGCGTCGTATCTGGCGGACAAGGCCGAGACGCTGGCGCGGGGACTCAGCCGGTAGCGGGCCGGGCGTGTAGTGGACGCCTACAGATGGCGTCTTTGCAGTGCGCCGGTGCGGGTGGCCGGGAAGGGCGCCGCCCCGGCGCGCGGCGAATTGCCCGTTTCCTACTGATGATCCTGCTCGGCACAGGGTGGCATTCCGTTTGCTTTCTCATGGGGTACCTCGCTCCTCACAGGAGCAAACTCCTCCAGATATTCCGCAGCACCTGCGGGAGACCGGACGCACCGGTCTCCCGCCCTCACCTCCCTCCCGATGTGTCGCTCTGCTGTGCCGTCTCGACAGTTCGCTTGGCGGCCGGCGGGGCCGTGCGACCGTAAGTGGCGCTGCTGGAAGGCCTTGCGGCGGATTCGGGCGTTGGCCTGTATATTGGGTGTCACCACGACAGGACGCACAAGATGTGGTGTAAATACCCGTTGACAACCCTTCGTGAGCGGAGCATAGTGGCTCTCCGAAGCGCTGAAGTTCGCCCTACCCGAGAGCACCCAGCCCCTCGGATTGGCGGGCCCCCGAGTCACCACGAGCGAGGGTTCGTCGCAGGACGGATCACGCCTCCCACACTGGTCGAAAGATAGCGCCTGACCGTGCCGCATGCGGCACGGCCCGCATGCACTCGGGCGGGCGCGCGTGTCGCTTTCTGGTGTGGGCAGGCTTCGACGCTTCGAAGCGATGACTTGACATAGACATCGCCGTGCGCCGACCCGGGGGAGGGTTCGTGTCCGGCATGAGGAGGAAGGGAATGCAGTCTGTACCGTCGGTCGAGAGCGTCCTCGGCCAGTCTCCTGGGGCCGCTGATGTGGTGACGGTTCCGGGTCTGGAGTTTCCCCGGTTTTTCACGCGTGACGGGATCGATCCGTTCGACGCCGTGGAGTGGGAGACCCGCGCGGCGGTCATCGGCAACGAGAAGGGTCACGTCGTCTTCGAGCAGCGCGACGTCGAGATCCCGAAGTCGTGGTCGCAGCAGGCGACCAACATCGTCGTCTCCAAGTACTTCCGCGGCACCGTCGGTCTGCCGGAGCGCGAGCGCTCCGTGCGGCAGCTGATCGGGCGCGTGGTGGATACCATCACGGGCTGGGCGCGCGCGCAGAAGTACTTCGCGAGCGAGGACGACCTGCAGGCCTTCAGCGACGACCTGAAGCACCTGCTCGTCTTCCAGAAGGCGGCCTTCAACAGCCCTGTCTGGTTCAACTGCGGGATCGAACCCCACCCGCAGTGCTCGGCGTGCTTCATCAACGCCGTGCAGGACACGATGGAGTCCATCCTGACGCTGGCCAAGACCGAGGGCATGCTGTTCAAGTACGGCTCGGGCACCGGCTCCAACCTGTCGGCGATCCGCTCGTCGCAGGAGCTGCTGGCCGGTGGCGGGACGGCCTCCGGTCCGGTGTCGTTCATGAAGGGCTTCGACGCCTTTGCCGGCGTCATCAAGTCGGGTGGCAAGACGCGCCGCGCCGCCAAGATGGTGATCCTCAACGCCGGGCACCCCGACATCGTCGAGTTCATCAACTGCAAGGTCGAGGAAGAGAAGAAGGCGTGGGCGCTGATCGACGCCGGCTACGACGGCTCGTTCACCGGCCCGGCGTATGCGTCGGTGTTCTTCCAGAACAGCAACAACAGCGTCCGCGTCGATGACGACTTCATGCGCGCGGTGCTGGACGACAAGGACTGGACCACGCGTGCGGTGCGCGACGGCTCGCCGATGGCGACCTACAAGGCGCGCGACCTGATGCACCAGATCGCCGAGGCCACGCACATCTGCGGCGACCCGGGCATGCAGTTCGACACGACGGTCAACGACTGGCACACCTGCCCGGCGACGGCGCGGATCAACGCCAGCAACCCGTGCTCGGAGTACATGTTCCTCGACGATTCGGCCTGCAACCTGGCGTCGATCAACCTGATGAAGTTCGTCGACGAGCAGGGCGAGTTCGAGGTCGAGGGCTTCCGGGCGGCCTGCCGCGTGCTGATCACCGCGCAGGAGATCATCGTCGACAACGCCAGCTATCCGACCAAGGCGATCGAGCGCAACAGCCTGGCCTACCGGCCGCTCGGCCTGGGCTACGCCAACCTCGGCGCGCTGCTGATGTCGCGCGGTCTGCCGTACGACAGCGACGGTGGCCGCGACATGGCGGCGGCGATCACCGCGGTCATGACCGGCGAGGCCTACGCCCAGTCGGCGCGGGTGGCGCGCGACCACGGCGGCCCGTTCGAGGGCTACGAGAAGAACCGTGAGCCGTTCCTGCGCGTGATGCGCAAGCACCGCAACGCGATCAAGGCCATCGATCGCAGCAACGTGCCCAGCGATCTCCACGAGGCCGCCCGGGCGGCGTGGGACGAGGCCATCGAGATCGGCGAGCAGCACGGCTACCGCAATGCGCAGGCGACGGTGCTGGCGCCGACCGGCACCATCGGCTTCATGATGGATTGCGACACCACCGGCGTCGAACCCGACATCGCGCTGGTCAAGTACAAGAAGCTGGTGGGCGGTGGCCTGATGAAGATCGTCAACGGCACCGTGCCGATGGCGCTCGACAAGCTGGGCTACGGCGCCCAGCAGATCAAGGAAATCGTCGCCTACATCGACGAGCACGAGACGATCGAGGGCGCGCCGCACCTGAAGGCGGACGACCTGGCGGTCTTCGACTGCGCGTTCAAGGCCATGAAGGGGGATCGGTCGATCCACTACATGGGCCACATCAAGATGATGGGCGCCACGCAGCCGTTCATCTCCGGTGCGATCAGCAAGACCGTCAACGTGCCCAAGGACGCGACGGTCGAGGAAATCCAGGAAGCCTACGTGCAGTCCTGGCGCCTCGGCGCCAAGGCCGTGTCGATCTACCGCGACGGCAGCAAGCGCACGCAGCCGCTCAACACCTCCAAGGACAAGCAGGTGGCTGCCGCGGCGGTTGCCAGCAGCGTGCCGGTGCCGGTGCGACGCCGACTGCCCGACGAGCGGCCGTCGATCACCCATCGCTTCGACATCGCCGGTCACGAGGGCTACATCACCGTCGGCCTGTTCGACGATGGACAGCCGGGCGAGATCTTCCTGGTGATGGCCAAGGAGGGCTCGACGATCTCGGGCTTTGCCGACGCCTTCGCCCAGGCCATCTCGTACGCCCTGCAATACGGCGTGCCGCTGCAGGTGCTGGTCGACAAGTTCAGCCACGCCCGCTTCGAGCCCTCGGGCATGACGCGCAACCCCGAGGTGCGGTTCGCCAAGTCGATCGTCGACTACGTGTTCCGCTGGATGGCGACCAAGTTCATGTCGCCGGAAGCCCGGTACCGCGCCGGCGTCAACATGGCCGACCCGTCACTCGCCGCCGTCGAGGCGCCAGCCAACACGGCGGTGGCGGCGACCGTCGCCGCCGCCACGGCGGCAACCGCCGGCAAGGGGAACGCCGAGTTCGCGTCGATGCGCAACCAGGAGGACGCGCCGCCGTGCACGACGTGCGGCTCGATCATGGTGCGCAGCGGCGCCTGCTACAAGTGCGCCAACTGCGGCACGACGAGCGGCTGCGGCTGACGCACGCCCCGCAGACGCGGAGAACACCACGGGCCGGACGCGAGAGCGCCCGGCCCGTGGCTTTTCGGGCGGCACGACGCGTCGGCCGGTCGCCCGGACAGGGCGTCGCTCAGGCGGGCAGCGAGTGGGTGGCCCGCCGCCCGAAGGTCGTTGCGGCGTGATAGTGTCGGAGACTGCAGACACGGTGGTGGTGCAGCCCGTCGGCGCGCCCCCGGGACGCCGGCCGCACCGGACTCCAGTCCGACGCGCGGCGAAGGCGTCGCCGATGCCCTCAGGGCTCTCGACTAGCAAGGCGCAGACCCGGGTGACGGACCGGGCCGACGCCGCGTCCGCCTGAACGTGACCGTGCTCGACCCATACCTTTCAGCAACGAGGACCTGGCGACAGGCCTCCCGATTCCTTTCCTCCTTGCGGTGGCGCGCCGGCGTGTCCGTGCTGGCAGCGCTGATGACGCTCCCAAGCGCCCCGGCGGCCGCCCAGACGATGGCCGCGACACTCTTTGTCGAGGTCCGCGACGGCAGCGGGGCGTGGCTGCCCGACGTCACCATCACCCTGACCGACCAGCAGACCGCCCTGCTGCGGGAGGGCACCACGTCCTCGTCCGGGCTCCTGGTGATTCCGCTGCTGACCGCCGGGACCTACACCCTGCAGGCCGGCCGCGAGGGCTTCAAGACCGAGATCGTCCGCGACATCGCCGTGCAGGCCGGGGTGCGCGGCACCGTCGCCATCGTGCTCGTGCCGGGCCAGATCTCCGAACAGGTCGTGGTCAGTGCCGACCTGACGACGCTGCGCGCCGGCAGCGGCGCCGTGGGTGAGGTGTTCGAGGGCGAGACCCTGGTCACCGTGCCGGTCTCGGAACGCGACGTCATCCAGTTCACCTTCCAGGCGCCCGGTGTGGCGCCGCCCTCACCCGGCTCGCGTCTCTCCACGCAGGGCAACACCGGCCTCAACAACAATGGCTCGCGTGAGGCCGCCAACAACTTCCTGCTGGATGGCGTGGACAACAACGACCTGTTCCTGAACCGCCTCGTGGTCAACCCGAGCCTCGATGCCGTCAAGGAGGTCTCGCTGCTGCAGGGCACCTACGACGCCGAGCACGGCCGCAGCGCGGGAGCCCAGGTCAACATGGTGATCAAGTCGGGCACGCGCACGCTGCGCGGCTCGGCCTACGAGTACTTCCGCGACGAAGCGCTCGACGCCCGGCCGGCGCTGCTGCCCGCGGGGCTCGACAAGCCATCGCTGGCCAAGCACCAGTTCGGCGGCACGATCGGCGGACCCTTCGGCCGCTTCCCGTCGTTCTATTTCGTCAACGTCGAGGCGATCCGCGCCAACGAGGCCGACACCCGGCTGGCACGCGTGCCCTCCGACGCGGAGCGGGCCGGTGATTTCAGCGGCCTCGGGCGCCCGGTCATCGACCCGTTCACGCAACAGCCGTTTCCCGGCAACTTCGTGCCCCCGTCGCGGATGAGCGCCGCCGGTCAAGCCGCGGCAGCGCTGTACCCGCGCGCCAATCGCAGCAGCGGCGCCGCCAACTACGTGTCGTCCCCCGAAGGACGACGCGACGCCCTGCAGTTCACCATCAAGACCGATCAGCACGGCTGGCAGGACAAGCCCTTCCACGTGCGCTACACCTTCGGGCGCGAGGACCGCGACCTGCCGTTTCCGGCACGGGCGCGCAATCTGCCGGGTTTCGGCACGTCCGTGCTCGACCAGGGCCACAACCTGGCGGCAGGCTTCAACCAGGCCATCTCGAGCCGGGTGGTCAACGAAGTGCGCGTCGGCATGAACGCGCTCAAGCGTGACAGCCTGCCCACCAACGCCGGCACCGATGCATTCACCGCGCTGGGCATCCGCGGTCCCGCACTGCCGGATGTCGATCAGGGTTTCCCCACCCTCGTCGTCAGCGGCTACGAAAGCCTCGGTGACGACCCGAACCTGCCGGTGCTGCGCAGCACCCGGACGATCCATCTCGCCGACACCCTCACCGCACAGCTCGGTCGGCATCACCTCAAGACCGGAGCCGAGTTCCGGCACTACCAGTCCGACGGTCTCAACCACCTGTTCGCCCGCGGTCAGGTGACCTTTGCCGGGGCCCTGACCGGCGCGCCGTTTGCCGACCTGCTGCTTGGCCTGCCGACCCTGTCGCTGCTTGGCGCCAACGACAACGCCCAGCAGTTGCGGACGTGGTCGATCAACGGCTTCCTCCAGGACGACTGGCGACTCTCCTCGCGCCTCACCGTCAACATGGGCCTGCGCTACGAGTTCAATGCGCCGCCGGTGGACGCTGCCGACCGCATGCGCATCTATGACCAGGACACCGCCCAGATCGTCCAGGTCGGCACGGACGGTATCCCGCGCTCCGGCATTGCCTCCGACCCCAACAACTTCGCTCCCCGTGTCGGCTTCAACTACGACCTCACCGGCATGGGCACGACGATGCTGCAGGGCGGATACGGGGTGTTCTACAACATCGGGACGTTGATCGAGACGTCGGCGCTGTACTTCAACCCGCCGTACTTCGCGATCGGCTTGTACTTCCCCTCGGCACAGCGGCTGCTCACGCTGGACAACCCGTTTCCAGGGCAGGCAATCGGCACGCAGCCGACCTACAACTCGCTCGACGAGAACATCCGCACCGCCTACGCGCACCAGGCCAGCCTCGGCATCGAGCGGTCGTGGGCCAGGACGACCGCCAACGTGCGGTACGTCGGGTCGTTCGGCCGGCAGTTGGTGCGCAAGCGCAACATCAACCAGGCCGCGCCCGGACCCGGGCCGTTCGCGAGCCGCCGCCCGCTGCCGCAGTACGGCGACATCCTGATGGTGGAGTCGGGAGCGACCTCCGACTACCACGCGCTGCAGGTCGGGGCGGTGCGTCGCGCCGGCAACCGCTTCACGTTCCGCGGCTCCTACACCTGGTCCAAGTCGATGGACGACCAGTCGGCCTTCCTCGCCACCGATGGCAACGACAACACGCCGCAGGACAGCCGCAACCTGGACGCCGAGTGGAGCCTGTCGGATTTCGACGTGCGGCACCGGGTGGTCTTCACCGGCGCGTACGCCCTGCCCGACCTCGGCGCCGGCCCGCTCGGTCGTGGCTGGCAGGTCGCCGGAGTCGTCTCGGTTCAGTCGGGCCGTCCCTTCACGCCGCGGGTGAGCTTCGACAACAGCAACAGCGGCAACACCGGCGGCGGGACCTTCGCCTACGACCGGCCAAACGAAGTCACCGGCACGACGCCGCCCGCCGGCGCCAACGTCGTCTCCTACCAGGGGCGGTCCTTCGTGATCGCGCCGCGGTACAGCTACGGCAACGCCGGCCGCAACACCCTCATCGGACCCGGCTACGCCTCGGTGGACGCAGTGCTGTCGCGACGGCTTGCACTCGGCGGTGCGCGCAACCTCGAGCTCCGTCTCGAAGGGTTCAACCTGCTCAACCGCACCAACCTGCAGCTGCCCGACGGCTTCGTCGATCGGCCGACGTTCGGGCAGGCGCTCTCGGCGTTCGCGCGGCGGCAGTTCCAGTTGGCGGCCCGTTTCACGTTCTGACATCACTCGTCCTTCGCTCAAGAGGAGCTCCCGATGCGCATCACCCGTTCGCTGTTCGCCCTCGCCCTCATGTTTGCCGCCGGTTACGCGACCGGTCAGTTCTCACGCGTCGACCTGGCCGCCCAGACGACGCCGGCGCAGAAGGTCTACGAGCTTCGCACCTACTACACCCTGCCCGGCAAGCTCGCCAATCTGCAGACGCGCTTCCGCGATCACACCCTGGCGCTGTTCGAGAAGCACGGCATGACCAACATCGGGTACTGGGTGCCGCAGGACGAGCCGGGCCACAGCAACACGCTGATCTACGTCGTCGCGCACGACAGCCGCGAGCAGGCCAAGAAGAACTGGGCCGCGTTTGGCGCCGATCCGGAGTGGGTCAAGGCGCGCACCGCGTCCGAGGTCGACGGCAAGATCGTGGAAAAGGTGACCAGCGTCTACATGGACGCCACCGACTACTCGAAGATCAAGTAGCGTCGCACCGGCCGGTCGTCACCCTGCCGCACCAGAAGGGCACCCCGTCAGGGGCGCCCTTCGTCGTTTCCGACGACCACGATGACGTGCGGACTGGCAGGCAGCGCCACCAGGGTGGGGGTCGCTCCGGGTGCAGTGCGCCACGCGCCTGCAGGTCCTGCGGGAGTCAGCACCGCGATGCGGACCGGCTGGCCGTGCCGCACGGCAACCCTGGCATCACGGCGGACGTCGCGCGCGTAGAGCACGAGCTGTCCGTCCGGGCGTGTCCACGCCTGGTGCCAGCCGATCCCCCAGAGGCCGCGGACCCGCGCGGCGGCGGCGGCGCCTTCACCGCTGATTGCGCCCGTCATCTGGTGCGCGGCCCACGCCGACACCGCATCGGCGCGGCGCCAGGTGCGGTCGTGCACCACCGCGTCGGGGACGGCCTGTCGCGCGGCAACCGTGAATGCGTACGTCCCGTCGCCGGTCGCGTCTGCATAGCAGTACCTGCCCGTGACTCGGCAGGCCGTGGGCGCGTCCGCGGCCGGCGGACAGCTGGCCGGCCACCGTCCCTCCAACAGCAGCACCTTCTCGCATCCGGGAGTTGCCGTCGGCACGAGCGCCGGCTCGCGATGGGACGTGCGTTCGGCGAACGCCTCCGCGCGCGGCATCGTCCACGTCGGGTGCCGGCTCCACAACCAGGACGCCAGCGGCGTGGGATAGCGGTAGCTTTCCGGTCTCGATGGGGGAAAGGCGACGGCGGTCCACACGGCGACCACGGCCAGCATGAGGGCCCCTGACAGGCGCGCCGATGGCTGCGATGATCGATCAAGTGCGAGCAGCCACGGCAGCGCCAGCGGCAGCAGCCACACGACGTAGCGTGAGAGATCGGGATTGCCGCCCTGGTTCATGTTGGGCTGCTGGCTGATGACCAGCAGCAGCGCGACGGCGGTGAGTGCGGCAGGAAGCGCTGCGGCCTCCCGCCAGCCGCGGCGTTGCAGCACCGCGACGATCACCACGAGGGCGATGGGAGGACACCTGACCAGCACGCCCATGTTGATGTCGGTGAGCGGAAAGAGCAGCGTCGTCAGCGATGGCCATGCAGCGGTACGCGTAGCTCGTGAGCGGCGACAGGCGGTCGAGACGGGCCAGGTAATAGAGCGGCGCGACCGCCGCGCACGCGGCGCCCAGCAGGGCGGCCAGCTGCCACCGTCCCTCCGTGAAGCGACGCCGATCCTGGGCGAGCGCCGACAGGCCGAAGACGATGCAGCCGATCAGCAGGGCCGGGTTCTGCCCGGCGCCGATACCGAGCAGGACGAGGCTGACCGGCCCGTATGCGGGCCAGAGCAGCGTCGCCGACCCGAGCAGGACGCCGATGAACAGGTCGGCCAGCGGCTTGTCGAGCCACCACACCATCGGGCTGGCAAACAGGGTCAGCGTCCATGGCCCGGCGCCACGGCGGGCGGCAAGAGAGAGCAGCCCGGCGACCAGCGTCACGTTGAGGGCGACCAGGCCCCAGGCGTCGATGACGCCGGCCAGCCGCGCCATCCATACGAACGGGACCGAGAGCAGCGGATACAGCCACATGTGCGGCATGTCCCAACGTCCATCGGCTCCCTGCAGTTCGGGCGAACGCCGCGTCTGCAATTCGAAGCCGGTGTCGGTGTCGGCCCATGCTCGCGTGAACGCCTCGACGTCGGCCGGCGCCACGGCGGCGCCGCGGCCGTCGGCCAGCTGACCCGCCATGGCGACGTACTCGCTGGCGTCGCCGACGCGTCGCGGCTGGCCGAGCGACAGCATCGCGGCCAGCCAGAGCACGGTTGCGGCGACGAGCCAGCGTGACATCGCCTCATTGTGGGGCTGACCGCTTCCGAACTGGGCTGCCGGTCGACGTCGGTGCCGACCCTGCGGCACGTTCACGCGCCGGCCGGCTATGCTTGGGGGATTGGGCGCGGGCCCGGCTCTTCCGGGACTCCCGCCGCGCCAACCAGAGCCATGACCAAGACCCGGACAGAGAAGGACTCGATGGGCCCCATCGAGGTGCCCGCAGACGTGTACTGGGGCGCGCAGACACAGCGGTCCATCCAGAACTTCGCGATTGGCGTCGATCGCTTCACCTGGGGGCGGCCAGTCATCCGTGCCCTCGGCATCCTCAAGAAGGCCGCCGCGCAGGCCAATGCCGACCTCGGTGAACTGCCTGCCGCCATCGCCGATGCCGATCGTGCGCGCCGCCGACGAGGTGATTGCCGGGGACCTCGACGCGCAGTTCCCGCTGGTCGTGTTCCAGACCGGCTCCGGCACGCAGTCCAACATGAACGCCAACGAGGTCATCGCCAATCGTGCGGTGGCGCTGACCGGCGGCACCGTCGGGGTCGATCGCGGGGTGCATCCCAACGACCACGTCAATCGTGGTCAGTCGTCCAACGACACGTTCCCGACCGCGATGCACATTGCGGTCGTCGAACAACTCGAGCAACGCCTGTTCCCGTCGGTGGGGAAGCTGCGGGACACCCTGGCCGCCAAGTCCGGGGCGTTCGCGGACCTGGTCAAGACCGGCCGCACCCACCTGCAGGACGCCACCCCGATCACGCTCGGCCAGGAAATCGGCGCGTGGGTGGCACAGATCGACTTCGGGCTCGCGTCGGTGCGGCAGTCCCTGCCGGCGCTGTACGACCTGGCCATCGGCGGCACGGCCGTCGGCACCGGGCTCAATGCGCACCCGAAGTTCGGCGATCGCACCGCGCACTTCATCGCGGCAGCGACCGGCCACCCGTTCCGATCGGCCGACAACAAGTTCTTCGCGCTCTCGGCGCACGATGCCCTGGTGCAGACGTCGGCGGCGCTGCGCACCCTGTCCGGTGGCCTGATGAAGATGGCCAACGACGTCCGCTGGCTGGCCAGCGGCCCGCGCTGCGGCATCGGCGAGCTGCTGATTCCCGAGAACGAGCCGGGCAGCTCGATCATGCCGGGCAAGGTCAACCCGACGCAGTCCGAAGCCATGACCATGGTCTGCGTGCAGGTGTTCGGCAACGACGCGGCGGTGGCGTTCGCGGGGACGCAGGGCAACTTCCAGCTCAACGTGTTCAAGCCGGTGATGGTGCACAACGTCCTCGAGAGCATCGCGCTCATCGCCGACGCCTGCCTGGCCTTCGAGCAGGGTTGCGCGAGGGGCATCGAGCCCAACCGTGCGCGGATCGAGGAGAACCTCGGACGCAACCTGATGCTGGTGACGGCGCTGAACCGTCACATCGGCTACGACAAGGCGGCGGCCATCGCCAAGCATGCCCAGAAGAAGGGGCTCACCCTGCGCGAGGCCGCGCTGGCCTCCGGCGACGTGACGGCGGAGCAGTACGAGGCGTGGATCGTCCCTGTCGAGATGACCCGCCACGACGAGGGCTGACATACAATCCGCCGCAGACCGGGCCCCGCGGCACGGGTATCGGGTACCCGACGCGGTCTTCCTCTTTACGAAAGCGATCACCGATGGATCGACGTGCGTTCCTGCAGAAGACGACCGCGCTCTCGGCAGCCCTGGGCCTGCCGATGGCGGCCGCGGCCCAACCCGCTCCCGCCGCTCCGGCCGTACGGACGTTCGGCCCGGTCACGCCCGCCCGCAAGTTCAAGCTGAAGTACGCCCCGCACTTCGGGATGTTCGAGAACTCGGCCGGCAAGGACCTGTTCGATCAGTTGAAGTTCATGGCCGATCAGGGCTTCACTGCGCTCGAGGACAACGGCATGATGGGCCGGACCCCGGAGATCCAGGCACAGCTCGGCGAGGCCATGACCAAGCTGGGCATCCAGATGGGTGTCTTCGTCATCCAGACCGGCGGCAACAACAGCGACCGCTTCACGACCGGCAAGCCCGAGAACCGCGAGCAGTTCGTCAAGGCCTGCCACGCGGCCGTCGAGGTCGCCAGGCGGTGCCACGCCAAGTGGATGACGGTGGTGCCCGGCGCGTTCGAGCGTCGGCTGCCGATCGGGCTGCAGCACGGGCACGTCATCGACACGCTGCGGGCAGGCGCCGACGTCCTTGCCAAGGCCAACCTGGTCATGGTGCTGGAACCGCTGAGCGACAACCCCGACCAGTTCCTGCGGACCTCGGACCAGACGTACATGATCTGTCGCGGCGTCGACTCGCCGGCCTGCAAGATCCTGTTCGACATCTACCACATGCAGAAGAACGAGGGGCACATCATCCCCCACATCGACTGGGCGTGGTCCGAGATCGGCTACTTCCAGATTGGCGACAACCCGGGCCGCAAGGAGCCTGGCACGGGCGAGGTCAACTACCGCAACATCTTCAAGCACGTCGCCGCGAAGATGCAGGCCGACGGCCGCGATTTCATCTTCGGGATGGAGCACGGCAACGCGTTTCCCGGCAAGGAAGGCGAGCAGAAGCTGATCGACGCGTACGTGGCGGCCGACACGTTCTGAGGGGCGTCACAGATGCCGCCCGGCGCCCGGGTCGGCGCGGGGCGGCGGTCGGCCCGTGACTGCGGCCGAGTAGGTCGGCCGGCGGGCTTGTCGTACCGTGGGGCATGGTCGACGACTGGCGCAGCCTCCTGCTCACCGAACCCGCTGCCGTCCGGACGCTGCTGCAAGGCGTCAGCCGGGTAGCCGTGCTTGGCGCCCGGCCCGAGTCACAGGCCCACAAGGCCGCCTTCTACGTCCCGCAGGCGCTGCAGCAGATGGGTCTGACGGTCGTGCCCGTCGTCGTCCACAACCACCCGGACGCACAGATTCTCGGTGAAACCGTGTTCCGCCGCCTGCAGGACGTGCCGGGACAACTCGATCTCGTCGACGTCTTCCGCCGAGCCGAGGACCTGCCCGCGCATGTGGACGACATCCTCGCGCGTGCCCCGCGGGCCGTATGGCTGCAGTCGGGCATCCGCAACGATGCCGTCGCCGAGCAGCTGGCGCGTGCCGGGATCCAGGTCGTGCAGGACCGTTGCCTGATGGTGGACTACCGCAATCTGGCGCGCCACTGACGAGGTTGAATTTCCCGCTTGCACCCATCAGGGGCCGCGTGTATAGTCCCCATTGCGCGACACGTCTTGACCGGCGTGACTAGTCCAAGGTTTGTAGAAGGCCTGGGAAGTTCGCCAGGCCTTTTGCATTTATTGCCCGCAACCGTCTTAGCGCATCGGTTGCCCCCGTCGTGGGGGAGTATGCACGACAGAAAATCAGTAGTCGGTCGGTCCGTGTGGCATGGCGGTGCTCCGATTACCGAACGAGGAGTTCGACATGCGTACATCCGGTACCGTCAAGTGGTTCAACGAGAGCAAGGGCTTCGGCTTCATCACGCCCGAAGGTGGCCAGAAGGATTGCTTCGTGCACCACAGCGCCATCGCCGGCACGGGTTTCAAGACCCTTGTCGAAGGTGAGCGGGTGGAGTTCGACATCGTTCAGGGCGCCAAGGGACCGGCGGCCGAGAACGTCGTCCGCCAGGGCCGCTAGGCTCTCGCGCTCGCAGGTACAGAACGGCCGGATCGCGAAAGCGGTCCGGCCGTTTTGCATTGGTGGCAGATCCGCGGGGGCCTCTGCCCGTGCTGGCCTCTCCGGCCGGGTGTAGAATCCGCGCACCCGTCATGCGAGCCCTGCTCATTTCCGCGTTGCTCATCGGAGCGGCAGCCGTGGCTGTCGCTTCACGTCCCTCCACTGCCCAGCCGGCAACAACGCGGGCGGCCACCACGCAGGCGGCATCGACCGCCAGCAGCAGCGCCGCCGCCGCCAGGGCGCTTGCCGCCTCGCTGACAGGCCCGGCCCGCGACAAGGCGATGCTGCCCCTCGATCACGAGGCCCGCACGCAGCTGAATTACGTGCCGATGGTGCGCGCCGGCGTGTCGCTGGACGACCTCGCGGATCCGCAGAAAGCTCAGGCTCTGGCCTTGCTCCGCTCGGGACTCAGCGAGAGCGGCTATGCGACTGCGCGCACGATCATCGCCCACGAGGACATCCTGCGTGAGATTGAAAAGGGACAGGGCGTGGCCAACTACATGCGCCGCCAGCCGGGGCTCTACTACACCGCAGTCTTCGGCACGCCCAGCGTGGATGGCTGGTGGGGATGGCGGTTCGAAGGCCACCACCTGTCGGTGAACGTGACCCACGCCGGGGCTGCCGGCGACGTCGTCGCACCGCTGTTTTTCGGCTCCAATCCGGCCAAGGTGCTGGCCGGGCCGAACGCCGGGCTGCGCATCCTGAAGGCCGAAGAGGATGAGGCCCGGGCGTTGATGGCGTTGTTCACGCCGCAGCAGCAGACAACGGTCGTCATCGCGCCGGAGACGACCAACGACATCGTCACCACCAACAAGCCGCGGGCTGAAATCGCGAAGTTCGAGGGCCTCGCCGCGTCGTCGATGACGGCGCCGCAGCAGGCGCAGCTGCGCAAGCTGATCGAGGTCTATGCAGCGCGATTCCCGGCCGCGCAGCGCACGTCGCAGCTGGCCCGGATCGAGAAGGGCGGCTTCGAGGCGGTGCACTTTGCCTGGGCCGGCAGCCGCGAGGTCGGCAAGAAGCATTACTACCGGGTGCACGGTCCGAGCCTGTTGATCGAGTACGACAACAGCCAGAACGACGCCAACCACATCCACAGCATGTGGCGGGACCCGCAGCACGACTTCGGCGGCGATCTGCTGCGCCAGCACCTGGCCAGCGTCAAGCACTGAGCCAGATGGACCCGCTTCGGCGGGTGCGTCGCGCTCAGACCTGGACGGGCGTCACGATGGGCGGATAGGTCAGGGTCGGCAGCGACCGCTCGATGGCGGCCCGCTGCGGCTCCAGCCACGGTGGCAGCACGAGGCTTTCGCCGAGGTGCGCCAGTTCCTCGTCCACCCCGAACCCGGGTCCGTCAGTCGCCAGTTCGAACAGCACGCCGCCCGGTTCCTTGAAGTAGACCGACTTGAACCAGAAACGATCGATCACCGGCGTCGGGCGCAGGCCGACGCCCTCGATCGCCCGGCGCACCGTCAGCTCGTGCGCGTCGTCGGCCACCCGCCACGCGAGGTGGTGGATGCTGCCCGTGCCCCATGCGCCGCGATGGACATCGGCGGTCTCGCGGATGTCCAGGACACGCCCCGGACCGCCGTCACCCAGCACGTAGCGCGTCCACTCGCCCTCGCTGCCGTGTTCGGTGAAGCCGAGGACGCTGGTCAGGAACCAGCCGGTGGCCGCCCGGTCACGCTCCCAGGCCCTCGCGCCATGCAGACCGCGGACCTGCGACTCGACGGGAATCGGGCTGTCGCTCCACGGTGCGAAGCCACGCGTGCTGGTCTCCTCCGCTTCGACCAGTGCCAACTGCAGGCCGTGCGGGTCGACGAGGGGGAGGACCCGCTCCCCGAAGCGCGTGTCGGGATCCCCGACCTGCACACCGTAGCGGCCGAAGCGCTGCGCCCAGAACGGGAGCGAACCCGAGGGCACCGTCAGCTGCACCTCGGTGCTCAGTCCATGGCCGAGGCGCGATGGCGCCATGTGCGACCACGGAAAGAACGTCAGGTCCGTACCCGGATGGCCGGCGGCATCGGCATAGAAAAGGTGGTACGTCCCCGGGTCGTCCTGGTTGACGCTCTTCTTCACGAGGCGCATGCCGAGGATGCCTGCGTAGAAGTCGAGATTCTCCTGGGCGGGTCCGGCGATCGCCGTCACGTGGTGCAACCCGGTGATGCTCTGCATGATCTGGTTCCTGGCCTGGCCGGGGCCGCGTCCATGACCTCGGCCGCGACGCGCGTATCGCGCCGGCGGTGCCATTTCTACTACGACGGGGGCATGCGCCGGCATTACCACGACGCACGCGCGCTATGCTTGCCGACAGTCGTCGGCAGTGATGCCGGTGCGGTCGTGCCGGAGGGCTGGTGCCCGTCGAGACAAAGGAGCCAATGTGCGCTGGAGCCCTGGTGGTGAGAGAAGCCGCGATATCGAGGACCGCCGTGGCGCCGGCATGGGCGGTCGCGGCACGATCGGAATCGGCGGCGTCGCCATCCTGTTCGTCCTCAGCCTGATCTTCGGCCGCGACCTGGTCTCGCCGGTGCTGCAGCAGCAGGAGGCGCAAGCGCCGCAGCAAACGACAGGTGAGGGGCCATTGCAGACCACGCCGGCGGAGGAGGCCAAGGTCGACGAGATCGGCAAGATGCTCGACGACCTCCAGGCCACCTGGGGCCGGCTGCTCGGGAATCGCTACGAGCGTTCCACGCTGGTGCTCTTTCGCGGCGCCACGCAGTCGCCCTGCGGGCTGGGCCGGAGCGAGATGGGACCCTTTTATTGTCCTGGCGATCGCAAGGTCTATCTCGACCTCGAGTTCTTCGATCAGCTCGACCGCCGGTTCGGCGCGCCCGGCGACTTCGCGCAGGCCTACGTCATCGCGCACGAGGTGGGGCATCACGTCCAGACCCTCCTCGGCATCGAGCAGCAGATCCGCACGCTGCAGCAGCGCTCGCCCCGGCAGGCCAACGAGCTGTCGGTGCTGATGGAACTGCAGGCCGATTGCTTCGCGGGCGTGTGGGGCCATTCCACGGCGCAGCGCGGCATCCTCGAGCCCGGCGATGCCGCGGAGGGCCTGCGGGCGGCCTCGGCAATTGGCGATGACCGGATGCAGCAGCAGTCGTCCGGACGGGTGCGACCCGAGAGCTTCACGCATGGGTCGGCCGCGCAGCGGGCGGAATGGCTGAACCGGGGCCTGCAGAGCGGCGAGGTCAAGGCCTGCGATACGTTTGCCGCGGCTGGCAGCTGATGTGCATCGACCACGGTATCGTCCCAAGGAGGGTTCCGTCCGATGCAACGATTGCCGCAGTTGATCCCGACCCGCACACTCATGGCGCTGGCGCTGCTCACGCTGCCGATGGCCACCCCGGCCGCGGCGCAAGGTGAACGCTTTCAGGCGACCGCCAACAACATGTCCGGCGTCGGCCGTTCCGGCGTCATCGGCCCGGTCGACATCATCATCAACCGGTACTCGACGGTGGAGGAGCGCAACCGCTTTCTCGCCGTGCTCTCGGAACGCGGCCCCGACGCGCTGCTGAACGCCTTCCGGGACGCCCCGAGCATCGGCCGGCTCGCGGCCCCCGGACGTCTCGGCTACGAGCTTCGGTACGCTGTCGAGCTACCGGGAGAGGACGGCGGTCGGCGAATCGTGGTGGCGACCGACCGTCGCATGTCCTTCATGGAAGCCCGGAACCAGCCGCGCACCGTGGACTACCCGTTCACCGTCGTCGAGCTGAAAATGGACGGCGACGGCAAGGGTGAGGGGCGGGCATCGATCTACGCCAAGATCGAGGTCGACAAGGACAACAACACCATCGTGCTCGAAGACTTCGGCATCCAGCCCGTGACGTTGATGAACGTCCGCGCGAGCAGGAAGAAGTAGCGGCACCCGCCCCCCGTTCAGACGCGCTGGGCCAGGTCGGCCCGGCGCGCCGGTGCCGCCCATGCGGGATGGCGCCGCAGCAGCACCGCCCCCAGCAGCACGAGCGCGATCCACAGCGCGTCGGCGAGCAGCAGATGCAGCATCTGCATCCACACTGGCGCCAGCAGCATCACATTCACGACCCCGGCAGCGATCTGCGTCGCGGCCAGTGCCGCGACTGCCCGCGCGAGTCGAGAGGCCAGCGGCGACCCATCGCGCCGTGCCAGCGCCGGCGCGACCAGGGCCAGCAATATCGCGGTGATGATGGCGAGGGCGGGGTGGAGTACCCGCAATCGCAGCAGCACGTGCGATGTCGGCGACAGGTCGGCCGCGAGTGCTTCGGCGAGCGTGCTGGAGGGAAACAGCGTGTCGCCGAGCGCGGCCACGGCGCCGCTGACGCCAACCAGCAGGACGGCCCCGAGCAGTCCCCCCATCAGAACCGCCCGCCCGGGTGCCGCGCGGGGCGCGACCGCATCGCCACCCGACAGCCACCATGCCGTCAGCGCCAGCCAGGCGACGAGGATGAACGTGTTGGTCAGGTGCACGGCCATGAACAGCGCCCGCGCCATGCTCGCGTTGTCGGCGACCAGTTCGAAGAGCACGAGGCCGGCCCCGACGGCCGCCTCGACGAGCATGAAGAGCACGGTCATGGCGGCGCCGCGACGTGCCGGGTGGCCGACTGGCGTCGCGCGGCGCACCCACAGCAGCAGCAACACCACCGACACCAGCGCGATGCCGCTGGTGATGCGGTGGGAGTACTCAATCAGGGTCGCGGCACCGAGGCTGCGCGGGACCAGCCGCCCGTCACAGAGGGGCCAGTGCGCTCCGCAGCCGGCGCCCGATCCGGTGGCGCGTACGTAGGCACCCCACCCGATCACGCCGAGGTTGTAGACGAGCACCAGCCAGGCCGTCCGGGCGATCGTGATCACAGACCCGATCGTACCAACCCCGGGCCCTTCGGCACCGGACTGACCTCGGTGCCGGCCGTCAGCCGCGCTTGTCCGGGTTGCGCCGACCACATACACTCGGGGCGCTGCCCGCCGCCGTGGACCATGAGGACCCATGACTGTTCGCGTACCCGGTGCTCGTTTCAGCCTGATCGTGCTGTCGGTCACGGCCACGCTGTCGTTTGCTGTTGCCGCTCCGGCCAACCCGGCGCCCGCGCCCACTGCCTCTGTCAGCGCCCGTACCGAGCGGTCTCCGCCTGCCGCCGCCAGCGCAGTCGTCCGGATGGGCGCGCCGGGTCACCAGGGGGAGGCCATGGCACCGACGGAGCCGCGTCCGTGGTGGGGATGGGTCCTGCTGGGGCGGCTGCACCCGATGGTCGTGCACTTCCCGATCGCCCTGCTGAGCGCCGCGGCCCTCATCGAACTCCTGCACCTGGTGCGGCGCAAGCCGGTGCCATCCGAAGCTGGGACATACTGTCTGGCAATCGGGGTAGCGGGTGCCCTGGTCGCGGTGATGCTGGGCACCCTGAATGCCGGTCAGCAAACCTGGACCGGTGATGCAGCCGCGGCTCTTGAAAGGCATCAGGTGATGGGCTGGATTTCGACGATCGCGGCGACGGCCGCATTGGTGGCGGGGATGCGGGCGCGGCGTGCGCGCCAGGTGCGCGCCGTGGCGGCGTACGTGGGCCTGGTGCTGGCCACGGGCGCGGTGGTCAGCGCCACCGGGCACCTGGGCGGTGGCCTCGTGTACGGTGAGGACTACCTGACCAGTGCCCTGCCCTGGAACAGGGAGCGCGCGGCGCGGACGCGGCCGGCCACAGCCCACGCCAGCCGCCGCCACGGCCGCGCTCCAGGGCGCCGCCGTGGACTTCACGAAGGAAGTCCTGCCGATCATCAACGACACCTGCGTCGAGTGCCATGGCCCCGAGAAGGTCAAGGCGCGGCTGCGCATGGACTCGATTGCAGGCCTGCAGAAGGGTGGCAAGAGCGGCGCGCTGGTCAAGCCGGGCGACCCGGAGAACAGCTTGATGCTGCGACGGGTGCTTGGCCTCGACGATGAGGACCGCATGCCGCTCGACAAGGACCCGCTCACCGAGAAGCAGATCGACACGCTGCGACGCTGGATTGCCGCCGGTGCTCCCTATCCGGCCATCGCATCCCAGTAGCTCGCGTGGCGCCGCCGTCTCACCGCAGTTCGAAGGTGATGGCGAGATCGGACGCGGCATCCGGCAGTGGAATCGACTCCGGGTGCCGCGTGTCGGGTTCGATCGGATAGGTGGCAATCTCGACGGCGCGGTTCAGGTCGATCACCCTGGCCAGCACCCGCTGCCGGGCCCGCACGCCGATGCGGGCGTCGACCCGGGTGTTCCTGACGTAGAACACCGCCCGGTCGTGGCGGCTCCATTGCTGGATCCATGCGGCATTCCATAGCCCGCGCAGCGACACCAGGGCATCGGCCGGTTCGCCGAACGCCAGCCCCCGCAGCAACTGCCGCATCGTCGCCACGGCTGGCGTGGCGCGTGTCCAGGTCTTGTCGGCCGGGATGATTGGAAATCCGGGTCGCAGCGGTTCCACCATGAAGAGGTAGCCCGCTCCGGTCGCCGTGCGGTTCGCGTAACAGAACCGTTGCGCGTCCAGGCATTCGTCGGGTGGCGTGTCCTGCGGCAGGCAGTGCACCGGCCACTGCCCCTCGTACAGCAGCACCTTCTGGCAGCCGGGCGTGGCTGCCGGGACCACGGCGGGCTCGGTGTGCGACACCCGCTCGGCGAACACTTCGGGACGCGGATCGTTCCACATCGGATGGTGGGTCCACAGCCACCGCGCGAACACGGTGGTCTGCAGGTGACCTTCCGGCCGCGACGGAGGAAAGGCCAGCAGCGTCCATATCGCCGACAGCATCGCCAGTGCCAATCCTGCCCCCCGGATGGCCCGGCTCGTGCTCGTGCCCGCCTGCTGCAGCAGCGGCAGTGCGAGCGGCATGATCCACAGCGCGTAGCGGCTGAGGTCCGGGCTGCCGCCGTGGTTCTGGCTGATCGGCTGGCCGACCGCCCATAGCAGGGCCAGGGCCGCGAGCACGGTCGTTGCGATGAAGGGCTCGCGCAGCCGCCCCAGTTCACGCCAGGCCAGCCAGGCCGCGGCCACCACCACCGCCAGCACGAAGGGCGGATACCGGAACACCAGGCCCACCGAGACGTCGGTGAACGGAAACAGGGCGTCCAGCAACCCCGGCCACCGGGTGACGGTCGCCGCCGTCAGCGGCGACGGAATCCCCAGGCGCCAGAGGTAGTACGCCGGGGGCAGGGCAATCAGCAGTGCCGCAACCAGCACGCCCTGCTGCCAGCGCGGGCACATCAGGCGCGCGGGTCGCTCGATCGAGCCCCAGGCCGCAAACAGCGCTGCCACCAGGATGAGCCCCGGGTTCTGGCTTGCGCCGACACCCAGCAGCACCATCGACACGGCCGGACGCGTCGTCCAGAGCAGCATCGCGCCGGCGAGGCAGGTCACCAGCAGGATGTCGGGAGAGGGTTTGTCGAGCCACCAGACGATCGGGCTCAGCAGCAGCAGGGAGGTCCAGACAGGCGCCGGGCGCGACACGAGCAGCGCGGTCAGCGCGCCGAGCAGCACGGCATGCAGCGCGACAAATCCCCACAGCGGCGAGACGCCCGCCATCCTGGCCGCGAAGACCCCCGGCGTGGCCAGCAGCGGATACAGCCAGAAGTGTGGCAGGTCCTGGCGCCCGTCGCGCCCGACCAGGTCGGGGTGGGCGAGCGTCGCGGTCGCAAAGGACGGACCAAGGGCCCGGAGTTCGGCTTCGAGCGCCGGGATGTGGTCGGGCCTCAGCGACGGCCCCTGTCCCCGCGACAGGCCGAGCGCCACGGCCACGTGCTCGTGCCCGTCGCCGACGCGCACGGGCTCTGCCTGCCAGAGCGCCACGCCGAGCCAGGCCACGAGGCAGAGTGCCCAGACGTGCCGGCTCACGCCGAGCATGATACCCGCCTTCGCGTGCCGTCCTCCTGTCTGCCGCCTCCAGTTGCCGCCTGCCGTCTGCCGTCTGCCGCCTGCCGCCCGCCGTCCGCCGTCCGCCGTCCGCCGTCCGCCGCCGCATAATGTCCCGATGCCCACGCGTGACGTCTCCGTCGGCTCCGCCACGTTGTCGGTCATCGACGCGGGCGAGGGCGCGCCTATCGTGTTCCTGCACGCCTTCCCGCTGGGAGCCCGCATGTGGGCGTCGCAGTTGCAGGCGCTCCCTGCGGGCTGGCGGGGCATCGCGCCCGACCTGCGGGGCTTCGGGTCGTCGTGCGGACGGGTGCCGGCCCGCGACGTGGCTGCTCACGCCGAGGACGTGCTGGCCCTGGCGGCAGGGCTCGATGCTGGTCCGGTGGTGCTCGCAGGTTTGTCGATGGGTGGCTACATCGCGTTTGAGTGCTGGCGTCGACGGCCGTCGATGATCCGCGGGCTGGTGCTGGCCGACACCCGCGCCGAGGCCGACACGGCTGACGGCGCGGCCAAGCGGGTCGCCATGCAGGGACTCGCGAGGCGGTCAGGCACAGCAGCGGTCATCGACGCCATGCTGCCGGCGCTGCTCGGCGCCACCAGCCGCACCGGCAATCCCCATCTCGGAGTCCAGGTGCGCGAGTGGGCCATGCAGACCCCGGCCGAGGGCGTGATCGACGCGCTCGACGCGCTGCGGACCCGCCCGGACAGCCGCCCCACGCTGGCCTCGATCACCTGTCCCACGCTGGTCATCGTCGGCGACCAGGACACCATCACGCCCCCCGAACTCGCGGCCGTCATCGCCGAGGGCATCACCGGCGCCACGCTCACCCGCATCCCCGGCGCGGGCCACCTCTCCAACGTCGAGCAGCCGGAGGCCTTCAACGCCGCCCTTGCGGGCTGGCTCACGACGATTGCCTAGCCGCGCGCTCCGACTGCCGATTGCCGCCTGCCGCCTGCCGCCTGCCGCCTGCCGCTTCCCGCTTCCCGCTTCCCGATACGTACGCACTTCCTCACGAGTGATACAGTGACCGGCGCCATGCTCCTTCGTTTCGTCCGCCCTGTCGCCTTCGTCGCGGCGACTGCGATTGTGCTCGGCCCGCACGTCTGGCAACCGGCGGCGGCGCAGACGGTGTCGCCACCCGATGTCGGCATGCATGCCGCCCTCGACGTCATCCTCGACACCTATGTCCGCGAGGGACTGGTCTACTACCGCGCCCTGCGTGCCGAGCGTGGCCGGCTCGACGCGTACGTCAGCAACCTGGATCTCCCGGCGGCTGCCCTGGCAGGCTGGTCCCGCCCCGAGCAGGCGGCGTTCTGGCTGAATGCCTACAACGCGACCGTGCTGCGGACAGTCATCAACAACTACCCGATCCGGGGCAGCTCGGCGCAGTACCCTGCCGACAGCGTCCAGCACGCACCAGGCGCCTTCGTGGCCAGGCGGCATCGCGTTGGTGGGCGGCTGTTGTCGCTCGAGGACATCGAGAAACAGGTCCTGCCGACCTTTGACGACCCGCGCATGTACTTCGCGCTGGGCCGCGGGTCGCTCGGCGGCGGACGGCTCCGCAGCGAGGCGTTCACCGCCAACCGTCTCGAGCAGCAGCTGGCCGCCGTGGCCGCCGAGTGCGTCCAGCGCAACGAATGCTTCCGTTATGACCCGGCTGCCGACCGCGTCGAGATCTCACCGATCTTCGGGTGGCGGCAGGCCGAGTTCATCAAGGCCTGGGCCGGCGATGCCGGCGTCTTTCCCAAGCGGAGTGCCATCGAGCTTGCCGTGCTGCAGATGGTGGTGCCGCACGTGCTGCCGAGCGAAGCGCGGGGCCTCAAGCGCAACACCTTCACCTTCGTCTACTCCGATTACGACTGGCGCCTCAACGACCTGACAGACGGCGGGCCTCGCTGACATGGATCTCGGACTGGCAGGCAAGGTTGCAATCATCACCGGCGGCAGCAGGGGGCTTGGCCTCGCCGCTGCGCGCGCACTCGCCGCCGAGGGTGCCTGCGTCGCCATCTGCGGGCGCACCGAGGCGACGCTGGCCGACGCGGTGCGTCAACTCGTGTCGCTCACCGGACGCGCCGAGGATGTGCTCGCGGTGCAGGCCGACGTGTCGCGCGAAGACGACCTCCAGCGGGTGGTCGGGGAGACCGTCGGGCGCTGGGGCGGCGTCGACGTGCTGGTCAACAACGTCGGCCTCGGCAAGGGCGGCGGCCTGATGGATACGCCCGACGACGTCTGGCAGCAGGCGTTCGACCAGACCCTGTTTCCGGCGATCCGGGCCTCGCGCCTGGTCGTGCCCCACATGCAGCGCCGCGGCTCCGGCGTGATCCTCTTGATTGCCTCCATCTGGGGCCGGGAATCGGGCGGCCGCATGACCTACAACGCAGTGAAAGCTGCCGAAATCAGCCTGGGGAAGGCGCTGGCCCAGCAACTGGCCGCCACCGGCATCCGGGTCAACTCGATCGCGCCAGGATCGATCCTGTTCGAGGGCGGGTCATGGCACCAGCGCCAACAGGCCGACCCTGAGGCGTTCGCGCAGTTTGTCGCCCGCGACCTGCCGTTCGGGCGGCTCGGTCGGGCCGAAGAGGTCGGCGATGTCGTCGCCTTTCTTGCGTCGTCTCGCGCCTCCTGGATCAGCGGCGCCTGCGTGACGGTGGACGGGTGTCAGTCGAAGAGCAACATCTAGCCAATTCAGAATTCTGAATTCTGAATTCGGAATTTTTCATGCTGACCACCCTTGCCGACTTCGTCCAGCGTGCCGCCGACGCGCTGTTCGTGCCGTGGCTGATCGTGCTGCTCTTCGGCACCGGCCTGTTCCTGACGGTTCGCTACCGCTTCGTCCAGGTACGCCGCGTCCCTGAAGCCTTCCGCGCGATGCTCTCCAGTGCCGAGGGCGGTGCGGCCGGTGCCCTGTCGCCATTTCAGGCGTTCATGACCGCGCTGTCCGGGACGATCGGCACCGGCAACATCGCCGGCGTGGCCACCGCCATCGTCTCGGGTGGTCCGGGCGCGCTCTTCTGGATCTGGGCGTACGGCTTTGTCGCCACCACGATCAAGTTCACCGAGGCCGTGCTCGGCGTGACGTGGCGCGAGGTGAGTGGCACGACGGTCCGCTCGGGCCCGATGTACGCCCTGCGTGACGGCCTGAAGCTGCCGTGGCTGGCGTCGACCTACGCGCTCATCGCCGGCGTGGCGGCCATCACCACCACGCCGTTCACCCAGCCCAACTCCATTGCCGTGGTCCTCAACAGTCAGCTGGGCATGCCGACCTGGCTGTCGGGCGTCGCCATCGCCGTGCTGGTGTGGCTGGTGATCGTCGGCGGCATCGGCACCATCGGCAAGGCGGCAGAGAAACTGGCGCCGCTGAAGGTGGCCCTGTACCTCGGTGGCGGGCTCATCGTCATCGTCACCTTTGCCGCCAACATCCCCGCCGTGCTGTCGCTGGTGTTCCGTGAGGCCTTCTCCCTGCGCGCGACCGCCGGCGGCGCCCTCGGGATGGTCGTGGCAATGCGGTACGGGCTGGCCCGCGGCATGTACGCCAACGAAGCCGGCTACGGCACCGCCTCGGTGGCCTACGGCACGGCGCGCAGCCGCCATCCCGAGCAGCAGGGACTGCAGGCGGTGATGGAAGTGGCCATCGTCTCGTTCGTCACGTCGACGATCAGCGCGATGGCCATCCTGCTCACCGGAGCCTGGCAATCAGGTCTGACCAGTTCGGCGGCGGTGGCCTCGGCCTTCGAGGCCGCGATGCCGGGGGTTGGCGGCTACGTCGTGGCGCTCTGCGCGTTCCTGTTCGGCTACACCACGCTGATCGGTTGGGCGTTCTACGGTGAGCAGTTCTTCGAGTACCTGCTCGGCCGTCCGGTGGCGCACTGGTACCGATGGGCCTACTGCCTGCTCATTCCGTTTGGCGCCATGGGTCGCGTCGAGGTGGTCTGGGCCTGGGGCGATCTGATGAACGCCCTGCAGATCTTCCCCAACCTGGTTGGCGTGATCGGTCTGTCCGGCTTTGCGGCGCGGATCGCCCGCGGTCAGTCCGCCGTCCCGCCGCGATAGGCCGACGCCGTTACCGCCGCTGTGCCTGCAGCTCGACGCGCGGGCGGTACATCGTGTACCCGTCGGCCTCGCCGAGCTTCTCCAGGTCCAGCAGTTCCTCGGCAAAGCGTCGCAAGGCCGGCGAGGTCCGCGCATCGTCGGTCACCACGTAGGCCAGTCGAGACGCGCGCAGGAAACGATCCCGGGACTGATGGGCACGCTGCGAGTCCGCTTCGGGCAAGGCGGCCGGCTGCGACGGCTCACTGAGGGTCATCAACGCACTGAGGACCGGATATCTGAGCAGGGACGCCTTCTGTTCGCCAGTCACCCGCGAGAGGTAACCGCCGACGAGCCGCTTGCCGTGCACGGTCTGGTGGAACTGCGACAGCGGGTTGAAGTCGCCGAGCGACGAGGTGCCGTCGCGCACGCCGAGGGGCAGGACCAGCACCCGGATGTCCGATCGGGGATCCTCGGCAATCTGATGGAAGACGGCCGGGCTGCTGCCCGAGAACAGCTGTCGTGGCACCGGCGACAGCTCCACCAGCAACAGCACGGTGACCACCCCCAGCCCCAGACGGCGCGCGCGCGGCCAGCGTTGGCCGATGGCGCTGAGTGCCAGGGCGAAAAGCACGGCCACGCCGAGCGACACCAGCACTCCGAAGCGTGAGGGCGATCGGGCGAGACCAACGATCGGCACGTAGCGCAACAGCGCCCAGGGCCCCGGGATGTACGTGTTCATGCCGGCCACGTGCACGAACGGCCCGAGCGCGAGCAGCGCGAACCCGACCGGCATCCAGACCCAGCGCCGGCGTGCCGGCCGCCATCCCGCCGCCACCCAGGCAATTGCGATCACCGAGAGCGCGACCAGCGGCAGGGCGCCGGTCAGCTCGGCAAACCCGTCGACCCGCTGCGCCTCGATCCACGCCTTGCCACGGGTGCCGAACCACGGCGAGTTCGGGTTGGGCATCACGAAGGCCATCAGGTCGAGACCCGGCGGGCTGCTGCGCCAGTAGATGCCCGGGCCCGCCATCTGGCCGCTCAGCATCCGGCCACCGTACGCGACCAGCACCGGGCCGAGGAGCACCGTTGCCGTGAGCACCATCGTCAGCACGAGGCGGGGATGGGCAGGCGTGAAGCGGTAGCGCCATTCGATGGCAGGGGTCCACACGATCAGCACGTGAGCCACGACGAGCAGCGTCAACACCAGCACCGGCGTGTACAGCGAGCGCATGCTGATCTCCAGGCCGGCGACGGTGATCAGGCCTCCCTGCAGTGCGATGCTGACCACGAAGGTGGCCGCCACGATGACCAGGCCGCGCGACACGCGGGTGGCGAAGGCCGACCGCGTCTGCGCATCGCGCAGCGACACCGACACGAAGCTGGCCAGCACGTAGGCGCCAATCAGCAGCACTCCATACACCGCGTAGTAGATGTCGCAGAAGGCCGCCCAAGCCAGGGTGGCACCGAGTGCCACCGCATCACGCGTGCGCCCCTTGCCCTCGCCCTGGACCATGATCAGCAGCATCACCGGCAGGGGCGCGGCCGCGACCAGGGAGAAGTGCCCCGTGCTGCGGGCCATCAACACTGGTGAGAACGCAAACGCCGCCCCGGCCAGCCAGGATTCCCACGCGCGGCCGCAGAGCACATGGGCGAGTCGCGCCGTGCACCACGCCGTCAGCGCCATCATCGCCAGATAGACGACGTTGAAGGCGCCCAGCAGTCCCAGGGGACCGATCAGCGGGTAGGCCAGGATGTCCATGAACAGCGTGTAGTTGTGCAGCGTCAGGTCGACCCGCGGCGCCAGCGACAGCACCGTGCCCGTGCGCAGCGGCATCTGGTTCAGCAGCACCTCGTGGCGGAAGACCCACAGGTTCCACACGTACACACCGGTGTCGCCCGACGGCGCCCCGGTCAGGTGGGTCGTGAGGTGCAATGGCAGCGGCCAGGAAAACGCCACGGCCAGGCCGCAGAACAGCGCGAACCACAGCAGTCTGGTGAAAAGGAGCGGCACGGGTGACGTCGGGTGAGAGGCTGGATGCTAGCACAGCCTTGACACATCTTTAACAACCTTTACTTTCTTAACTTTCGATAGGAGGGTGCGGAGCGCCACCTCGGCCAGGCGCTCGTTTCGTCTCTTGATCGCCCCCTGCTGACGGCGTAGCATCGACGAGGATGTCGGGTACGCTGGCGCGCCTCTCGGGAAACAAGGATCAGGCGCTGCAGGAGGCCCTCGGGCACCTCGCGCCCGACTCACGGACGGCGTCATCCCTGCCGGGCATCGACCCCGCACCGGGCACGCACGTCCAGGTCAGCGGCGACAAGGTCGTGACGGCGGTCAGGCACATTCCCGCGCAGGCGGCCCGGTACGCACCCTGGCCGGCCGACGTCGACGCGCGCCTGGTCGAGGCGCTCGGCGCCCGCGGCATCGAGCAGCCGTACACCCATCAGGCCGACGCGATCGGGCACGCCCTGGCCGGGCGGAACGTGGTGGTGGTGACACCGACCGCCTCGGGCAAGACACTCTGCTACAACGGCGCCGTGCTCAGCACGGTGCTGCGCGAGCCCGGTGCACGCGCGCTCTACCTGTTTCCGACCAAGGCGCTGGCGCAGGACCAGCTCGCGGAGCTGCAGGGTCTGGCACAGATCGTCGGCGCCGCCGCCCAGCGTGACATCGGCGTCTTCACCTACGACGGCGACACGCCCTCCGACGCCCGCCGGGCCATCCGGTCGCGCGCCAATGTCGTGCTCAGCAACCCGGACATGCTGCATGCCGGGGTGCTGCCGCACCATCCGCGCTGGGCCCGCCTCTTCGAGAACCTGCGCTACGTGGTCATCGACGAGCTGCATGCCTATCGCGGCGTGTTCGGCAGCCACCTGGCCAACGTGCTGCGGCGTCTGCAGCGGCTGTGCCGCCACTACGGCGCCAATCCGGTCTTCATCTGCACGTCGGCGACGATAGCCAATCCGCAGGCGCTCGCCGAGCAGCTGACCGAGCAGCCGTTCTCCCACGTCGGCGAGAGCGGCGCGCCGCGCGGCGAGAAGTTCTTCGTGCTGCTCAACCCGCCGGTGGTGAACCAGGCGCTCGGCATCCGCCGCTCGTACCTGTCGGAAGCGCGTCGGGTGGCGCTCGAGTTCATGCGCCGCCACCTGCAGTTGATCGTCTTTGCGCAGAGCCGGCTGGCGACCGAGATCCTGACCACGTATCTCAAGGATGCCTACCAGGGCCCGCCCGGCGGCGCCGAAGCGGTGCGCGGCTATCGCGGCGGGTACCTGCCGCTGCGCCGGCGCGAGATCGAGCGGGGCCTTCGCGAGGGCGACGTCCGGGCGGTGGTCTCGACCAACGCGCTCGAACTGGGCATCGACATCGGCGCCCTCGATGTCTGCGTCATGGCCGGCTACCCGGGCACGATTGCCTCCACCTGGCAGCGGGCCGGGCGGGCGGGCCGCCGCTCCGGTCGCTCGGCGGCGGTGCTGGTCGCATCGAGCGCGCCGCTCGATCAGTTCATCGTCCGCCATCCGACCTACTTCTTCGATGCCTCGCCCGAGCACGCGCTGATCAATCCCGAGAACCTGCACGTGCTGTTGAACCACGTCAAGTGCGCGGCCTTCGAACTGCCGTTCCAGGACGGCGAGCGTTTTGGCAGGACCACGGTGAACACCGAGGAGATCCTCCAGGTGCTCGGCGAGGAAGGCTTCGTCCACGCCGCGGACGGGCAGTGGAACTGGACCCATGAGTCCTATCCGGCCGATGCCGTCAGCCTGCGCGCGGTGACGTCGGACAACTTCGTGATCGTCGACATCACCGAGGGCTCGCGTGTGATTGGCGAGACCGACTTCACCAGTGCGCTGTCGACGCTGCACGAGAAGGCGATCTACATCCTCGAGGGGGCGCTGTTCCAGGTCGAACGCCTCGACATCGAGGGGCGCAAGGCCTACGTGCGCAGCGTCGAGTGCGACTACTACACCGACGCCATCACCTACACCAAGGTCAACGTGCTGGAAGTGGCCGAGACGGGCGCCGGCGACGGTGCGGCGTCGCCCGGCGAGGGCGTCACCGCGCCGTCAGACGACGCCCTCGCGGCGCAGCCCGATCGCTCCGTGCGCTCGCACGGCGACGTGCATGTCGCGTCGCGCGTGGTCGGGTTCAAGAAGATTCGTTTCTACACCAACGAGAACGTCGGCTCCGGCGATCTCGATCTGCCCGAGCAGCAGATGCACACGACGTCGTACTGGCTGACCGTGCCGCGGACGCTGCTGCTCGAGGTGCCCTACGCCCCTGACGATCGCCGCGATGGCGTCAGCGGACTGGCCAACGCCATGGTGTCGATCGCGCAGCTGCTGCTGATGTGCGATCGCCGCGACCTCGGTGTGTCGGTGGACAGCGGCACCGGCGAGGCCGCCGTCAAAGGTTCGCCGGCCACTCCGGCCACGGGCGACGCCGACGCGCACGTGTACCTCTACGACAACTACCCCGGCGGCATCGGCTTCAGTGCGCCGCTGTTCCGCATGCACACCGCGCTGCTGGCCCAGACGCAGCAGCTGATCTCCAGCTGCCCGTGCGAGATTGGCTGTCCGTCCTGTGTGGGCCCGGTCGGCGACATCGGACCGCGCGCCAAGCGCGTGGCGCTCGACCTGCTGGCGCGGCTGCAGGCGGCGCCGGGCGGAGCGGCAGACGAGGTGCCGTTCTAGCGCGATGGCGTCATCCTCACTCGCGCGCCTCCGGGACATCGCCAGGGGCACCGGCACCCCTGCCGCCGGGCCGGCCATGGCCAGCGGCTGCGCGCCGCTCGACCCGGCACCAGCAGCGGCGCCAGCAGCGCACCGCCCCGAGCTGTCGTACGAGCCCGTGGACGACGACGGGCTGCCCATCGACCCGCGGCTGGCACCAGTCGATGGGCTCGCGCCGGGCCTGGCCGGGGCCCGGCTCGAGCACGGCGCGCACGGGTCCTGCCTGGTCGTGGACCATCTGTTCGAGGGCGATCGCAGCCACGGCCGGATTCGGGTCGACGAGTGCGGCGCCGTGCGCCTCGACGAGACGCTCGACCTGCTGGCGGGGCGTCCGTTGCGGGGCACGGCGTCGCCCGACCTGCTGCCGGGTCCGCCAAAGCGTCTGGTCTACTTCGATCTCGAGACCACCGGGCTGAGCGGCGGCGCCGGGATGGTGGCGTTCCTGGCCGGCGTCGGTGAGTGGACGCCCGACGGCTTTCGCACCACGCAGTTCCTGATGCCGTCGTTTGCCGCCGAGCGGGCACTGCTGCACGCCCTCAACGCCTACCTCGGCGACGATGCGGTGCTGGTGACTTACAACGGCCGCACATTCGACGTGCCCGTGATGGAGTTGCGCGGGGAGATGCAGCGCGTGCCGCAGGTGGTGTGTGCCCTGCCGCACCTGGACATGCTGCACGCCGCACGGCGGCTCTGGCGCATGTCCGAGCAGGGCGATCGCTCCTGCAAGCTGACGCACCTGGAGGAGTCGGTGCTGGGCGTGGGACGGGTCGGTGACGTCGGCGGATTCGAGATTCCCGCCCGCTTCTTCCAGTTCGTGCGCGGTGGCCGGGCCGATCTGCTGGAACCGGTGCTGCTGCACAACCGGCTCGACCTGCTGTCGCTGGCAGCGTTGACCGCGCATGCCCAGCGGCTGGTCCGCGAGGGACGCGCCGCGCCGCCGGCCAATGCGACCGCGTTCGGCCTGGGGGCCCTGTACGAGCGGGGCGGCTGGTTCGAACCGGCGGTGGCCTGCTTCAGGGCGGCAGCCGACGACCACTGGCAGACCCACGAGGTGCGGCGCGCCGCGGCGCGCTCACTCGGTCGCCTGCTGCGCCGGTTGCGCCGCTTCGAGGAGGCGGCAGAGGCCTGGCACATCCTTCTGCGCCTGGGCGGGCGGCCGCAGCTGCTGCGCGAGGCGCGCGAAGCGCTCGCCATCCACCACGAGCACCGGGCGGGACAGCTGGAAGAAGCGCGGCGCCATGCCGTAGCGGGCGTGGCGCAGGCGATCGGCAGGGGAGAACGGGAACAGTTCGGGCGCCGACTGGCCCGGCTCGAGCGAAAACTTGCGCGAGCCACGCCCGAGACGACGCTCTGGAACGAGTGAGGGGGGCGGTGCTGTCCCGCCTTCGCAGCCGGCTTGCCCGCCGCACGCAACGGCGAAGGCGGGGGCACGGACCGCGATGCGGACAGCGCGCGTGGCTGTTAGGCCGACGCGCCCTTCTTCTGCTTGTCGGCCGCAGCCTTGCGGGCGGCCACCGTTGTCGCACCGAACTTGCGGGTGAAACGTTCGACACGGCCCTCGGTGTCCACCAGCTTCTGACGACCCGTGAAGAACGGGTGGCAGCTGCTGCAGATTTCGAGGTGCAGTTCCTTCTTGGTCGAGTGTGCCTTCCAGGTGGCGCCACAGGCGCACCGGGCTTCGACCGTGTGGTACTCGGGATGAATCGCTGGCTTCATTGCATGGCTCCTTGGTCAGCGGCCAAACCCAAATCGTAGCACACCAGCAGCCGAGGCGTCGTCTCCGCAACGGTCCCGGGAACGGCTCGGCGATGGGCCCGGCTACGGGCCCGGCGGTGGGCCCCGGCGATGGGCCCGGAACTTGCTCTATCTCTCAGCCAGGAAAACCCGCTGTGAGCCATTTGCCCGTACGCCGTGGGAGAATCGCCGTCACGAACGCCGCTGCCGATCACGTTTCTGTGCGTCGAGCGACCGTTCTGTTACCGGGCACCCGGAGTTCCATGTTTCGACACGTCCTGCTTGCGTTGACCGTCACGCTGTTGACCGGCATGGTTGCCAAGGCCGACTCGATCGGTACCGGCACCGCTGCCGCGCCAAACGGCTTCGTCTATTCCGACTCGGCATTGCCGTTCGAGGCATTCGAGTGGACTGCCCTCGACCTGGCAGCGTTTCATGCCTACGGGGGCGACTTCGCCAACGTGCGTCGCCCGGTGACGCCGGTCTTCTTCCTGCTCGACGACCCGCTGGCGTCCGCGTCGGCGCCGCATGAGCCGGGCGCCGACGACGAGCAGCGCGGGCTGCGGGCGCTGGTCAGTCGCGGGTCCTTCGACCCGCTGCCGGAAGGGCCCACCTACGACGTGTCACTGGCGGTCGCCGACGACTCGGACGTTCCCGAACCCGGCGCGCTGCTGCTGGTCGGGCTCGGGCTGCTCGGCGCGTCGCGCCGGCTGCGTCGCGCCTACGCCGAGCGCTGACCACCGTGGCCCTGGTCGGCGCCTTGCCGACACCAGGGCTGGACCCATCAGGGAATGACGTGGGTGCGGTCCCAGCGATGCGTGCGCAGGGCGGCCATCAGTCCCTCACCAAGGCGTCGTCCGTCAGAGACGGCGGTGTTCTCGGCGACGTGTTCCGCCTTGCGCATGCCTGGGATCGTCGTGGACACGGCGGGGTGCTCGAGGATGAACCGTAACGCCAGCTCGGCCAGACTCATCCCGGCTGGCACGTCCGCCTGCACGGCATCGACGCGATCCAGCGTGTCGCGCAGGTTGTCGGGCGTGAAATAGAGGCTGCGCCAGTCGTTCGCGGGGAACGTCATGTCCCGCGTCATCTTGCCGGCAAGGCTGCCTTCGTCGAACGGGACCCTGGCGATGATCGCCACGTCGAGCCGTTGGGCAGCCGGGAACAAGGCATCCTCGGGGCTCTGGTCGAGGACGTTGTAGACGACCTGCACCGCGTCCACCTTGCCCGTCTCGAGCGCCTGAAGCACGTTGGCCGGCTGCCAGCGATTCACGCTGATGCCGAAGCCCTCGATCTTGCCCTGCGCCTTCAGGTCCTCGGCGGCCCGCTGCCAGCCCTCGTCAGCCGCCCACGCATCGTCCCACACGTGCAGCTGCTGCAGGTCGAGCCGCTCGACGCCGAGGTTCTGCAGGCTTTTCTCGGTCATCTCGACGATGTAGTCGTACGGGAACACCTCCGAGACCGGCGTCTCGGCCGTGCCTGGCCATTTGCGGTTCTTCGGGGGCACCTTGGTGGCCACGTAGAGCTTGCGGCCCGCCTGGGCCCGCAGCGTCTGCGCCAGCAGCTGTTCGCTGTGACCATCGCCGTATGCCCATGCCGTGTCGTAGAAGTTGACCCCGGCGGCAACGGAGCGGTCCAGCGACGCAAGCGACTGTGCGTCGTCGCTGCCGCTCCACCCGCCCATGCCCCACATGCCGTAGCCCACTTCCGACACCTGCCACCCGAGTCGTCCGAACCGTCGCGTCTGCATGGGAGGATCGTAGATCACATGCGGACGGGGATCGCGGATCGCGGAACGGGAACCGTAAACCCGGATTGGAAGGTGGAAAGCGAACGAGGCCGATGGAGACGTGGAAGCAGAAAAGGAAAGGGCCGACGGATACTCCGTTCGGCCCTCTCCGCGCGATCCGCGATCCGCGATCCGCGATCCGCGATCCGCGGTCCCCTACTTTCCTCCCGACATGGCCGCGAGGAATTCGCTGTTGCCCTTGGTCTTGCCCATCTTGCCGAGCAGCAGTTCCATGGCTTCGGTGGCCGACAGCGGGTTGATCACCTTGCGCAGCACCCAGATGCGGTTGAGGTCTTCCTTCGGGATGAGGAGTTCCTCCTTGCGGGTGCCGCTCTTGGTGATGTCGATGGCGGGGAAGACCCGTCGATCGGCCAGCTTGCGATCGAGGTGGATCTCCATGTTGCCGGTGCCCTTGAACTCTTCGAAGATCACTTCGTCCATGCGCGAGCCGGTGTCGATGAGCGCGGTGGCGATGATCGTCAGCGAGCCACCCTCCTCGATGTTGCGGGCCGCGCCGAAGAAGCGCTTCGGGCGCTGCAGCGCGTTGGAGTCGACACCGCCGGAGAGGACCTTGCCCGACGGCGGCACGACGGTGTTGTAGGCCCGTGCGAGTCGGGTGATCGAGTCGAGCAGGATGACCACGTCCTTCTTGTGCTCGACCAGGCGCTTGGCCTTCTCGATGACCATCTCGGCCACCTGCACGTGGCGCTGCGCCGGCTCGTCGAAGGTCGACGAGATGACCTCGCCGCGCACCGAGCGCTGCATGTCGGTGACTTCCTCGGGCCGCTCGTCGATGAGCAGCACGATCAGGTACACCTCGGGGTGGTTGGCGGTGATGCTGTTGGCGATGTTCTGCAGCAGCATCGTCTTGCCGGTGCGCGGCGGCGCGACGATCAGGCCGCGCTGGCCCTTGCCGATCGGCGCCATCAGGTCGAGGACGCGGGCCGACAGGTTGTCGCCGTTGGTCTCGAGGGTGATGCGCTCCTGCGGGTAGAGCGGCGTCAGGTTCTCGAAGAAGATCTTCTCGCGCGTCCGCTCGGGCGGCTCGAAGTTGACCGCCTCGACCTTGATCAGCGCGAAGTACCGCTCGCCTTCCTTGGGCGGACGGATCTGGCCACTGACGGTGTCGCCGGTGTGCAGGTCGAACTTGCGGATCTGCGACGGCGACACGTACACGTCGTCGGGTCCGGCCAGGTAGTTGTAATCGGGCGCGCGCAGGAAGCCGAAGCCATCCGGCAGCACCTCGAGCACGCCCTCCGAGAACAGCATGCCGCTCTTCTCGGCCCGGCCGCGCAGGATCTCGAAAATCAGGTCCTGCTTGCGCAGGCCGGTCGCGCCGGGGATGTCGAGGTCCTTGGCCACCTGGGTGAGCTGCTGGACGCTCATCTCCTTGAGCGCCGAGAGGTTCACCACTTCGGCGTCCGACTTGCCCATGCGGGCCTCGATCACCTCGATGTCCTCTTCGGGCGCGGGTCGGTGCCCGGGCGGATGCGGCTGCGAGTGCCGGTTCTCGTTGCGGCGGTTCTCGCGGCCCTCGCGGCCGCCCCCGCCACCGCCCCCGCCACCCTGCCTGCCGTGCTGGCGACCCTCCTGCTGCCGCCCCTGCGACTGCCGGTGCTGCTGCTGGGGCCGTGGCCGGTCGTTGGCGGGCGGGGCAGGCTGTGAGGCCTGCGGCGGAGGAGCCTGGGTGGTGGGAGCGTCCGTAGGCGGGGGTGCCGCTACGGCGTCAGCAGCCGGACGATTCTGGTCCACAGATTTTCCAGTCCTTCGCCGGTGAGCGCCGACACTGGCGTTACCGGGGCGTTCAGCGATGTTTCCCATGCGTGTACATTGCGCACGCGTTCGGTGCGCGACAACTTGTCAATCTTGGCGATGACGACACCAATCGCCAGGTCCTGCGTGGAGAGCCATGCCCAGGCATTCAGATCCTGGGCCAGCCCCGGATGACGCGCGTCAACGATGAGCAGCGCGCCCGTCGGGCCGTACCCTGCGTCGTCACCGGTGGTGCCGGTGGCAGGCGCAGGCCGGCCGAAGTACATGGTGGTCAGCCCGGCAAATTCGTGGGCCGAGGCATCACCGCCCCTTGCGTACCCGTACCCCGGCAAATCGACCAGGAACAGGCGCTTGAGATCGCGGTGACCGTATTCCACCGCATACACGTTCAATTCCCGTGTCTTGCCAGCCGCCGCGCTCGTGCGGGCCACACGTGACCCGGTGATCGCGTTGATCAGCGTCGACTTGCCCACGTTCGAGCGGCCCACCAGGGCCAGCTGCGGTATGGGCTCGCGCGGCAGGTCCGTGCCGCTGACGGCACTGCGGACGAACCGGACAGGGAGAGCTTTCACGGTGAGACGACCACGGGCGTGTGAGGGGAGGGGAGACCGGCCTGTTGTCCGTCGGGCACGGACGCCGGCGTCGCGGCGCGACCACTGGGGATCGCGCCGCGCATCCTCCGATCAATGCGTGATGGCGTCGTCACTTACAGCAGGCTCGGCAGCGGCGTCTGCCGTCGCTGGCAGGGCCGGCGGCAGGGGGCTCTCGAGCGCAATCTTCAGCACGTCATCCATCGCCTCGACCATGTAGACGTCGAGGATATCGAGGACGTTCTTCGGGATGTCGGCGAGGTCCTTCTCGTTGTCCTTGGGCAGGATGATCGTCTTGACGCCGGCCCGGTGCGCCGCCAGCACCTTCTCCTTCACGCCGCCGATCGGCAGCACCTTGCCGCGCAGGGTGATCTCGCCGGTCATGGCCACGTCGCGCCGCACCGGCACCTTGGCCAGGGCCGAGATCATCGCCGTCGCCATGGTGATGCCGGCCGACGGCCCGTCCTTCGGGATGGCGCCCTCGGGCACGTGGATGTGCACGTCCATGGTCTTGTAGAAGTCGGCGGGCAGACCGTAGAGGTCGACCCGCGAGCGCACGAAGCTCATCGCCGCCTGCGCCGACTCCTGCATCACGTCGCCCAGCTTGCCGGTCAGCGTCAGCTTGCCCTTGCCGGGCATCAGCGTCACCTCGGTGACCAGGATTTCACCCCCGACCTCGGTCCACGCCAGTCCGGTGGCCAGGCCGATCTCGTTGGCCTCTTCGGTCATCGTCGCCCGGAAGCGCGGCACCCCGAGGTGGGTGGTGACGCGCTCGGACGTGATTTCCTCGAAGTAGTCGGCGCCGTCGACCACGACCCGGCGGGCCACCTTGCGGCAGACCGACGAGATCTCGCGCTCCAGGTTGCGCACCCCGGCTTCACGCGTGTAGCGCTGGATGATGGTCCGCAGCGCATCCTCGGTGAAGATGATGTTCTTGTCGCTGAGGCCGGTGTTCTCGACCGCCTTGGGCGCCAGGAACCGCCGCGCAATCTCGACCTTCTCCTGCTCGGTGTAGCCGGCCAGCTGCAGCACTTCCATGCGGTCGCGCAGCGCCTGCGGGATCGTGTGCAGCACGTTGGCCGTGCAGATGAACATCACGTTGGACAGGTCGTACTCGACGTCGAGGTAGTGGTCGAGGAAGGCGTTGTTCTGCTCCGGGTCCAGCACCTCGAGCAGCGCCGCCGACGGGTCGCCGCGAAAGTCCATCGACATCTTGTCGACTTCGTCGAGCAGGAAGACCGGATTCATCGTGCCGGCCTTCTTCATCATCTGGATGACCTGGCCGGGGAAGGCACCGATGTAGGTGCGGCGATGACCGCGGATCTCGGCCTCGTCGCGCACGCCGCCAAGCGACAGGCGCACGAACTTGCGGTTGGTGGCCTTGGCAATCGACTTGGCGAGCGAGGTCTTGCCGACTCCCGGAGGTCCGGCAAAGGTCAGGATGGTGCTCTTCGGCTTCTTGACCAGCGTCCGCACGGCCAGGAACTCGAGGATGCGGTCCTTGATCTTCTCGAGGCCGTGGTGATCCTGGTTGAGGATCTCCTCGGCGCGCTTCAGATCACGGCTCTCCTTGGACTTCTTCTGCCACGGAACGGCAATCAGCCAGTCGAGGTAGTTGCGCGAGACCGTCGCCTCGGCCGACATCGGCGGCATCGCTTCGAGGCGACGCAGCTCCTGGATGGCCTTCTCCTCGACTTCCTTGGGCATCCGACCGTCCTCAATCTTCTTCTTGAGGTCGTCGATCTCGTTGCCCTTGTCTTCCTTGCGGCCCAGTTCCTTCTGGATCGCCTTCATCTTCTCGTTGAGGTAGTACTCCTTCTGGGCCTTCTCCATCTGCTTCTTGACGCGAGACTGGATCCGGCGGTCCACCTGGAGCTTGTCGACCTCGACTTCGAGCACGGCGGCGATGCGGTTCAGCCGCTCCAGCGGCGAGACGATCTCGAGCAGGTTCTGCTTTTCCTCGATGCCCACCAGCATGTGCGCGGCGATGGTGTCGGCCAGGCGCGCCGGATCGTCGACCCGGACCGCGGCAATCATCGCGTCGTAGTGCAGGTTGTTGGACAGCTTGACGTACTGCTCGAACAGCGAGACGACGCGGGTCATCGTGGCTTCCACCTCGCCCACGGTCTCGCGCTGCCGCCCGATCACCTTGACCACCACCCGGAAGAAGCCCTTGTCTTCCTTCCACTCCACGGCGCGACCCCGGTCGACCCCCTCGACCAGCACCTTGATGTTGCCGTCGGGCAGCTTCAGGCTCTGGACGATGTTGGCCACGCAGCCCATCGTGTAGATGTCGGCCGGTTGCGGATCGTCGGTGGCGGCGTCGTGCTGGGCCGCCAGGAAGATGCGCTTGTCCTGGCCGAGCGCGTGCTCGAGCGCCCGGATGGACGACGGACGCCCGATCACGAACGGCATCATCATGTGTGGAAACACGACGACATCGCGCAGCGGGACGATCGGGAGGGTTTCGAAGACTTCCATGAATCAGTTGTCGGGAATGAGCGGTGACTTGTCAAGGAGGCGGAGCGCGAGGCCTCCGCCGTTCGGGCGGGGGCTGCACCGTGATTGCAACGCGCCTGCCCGGAACCGGACAGGGCCGGGGCGCCCGGATGCACCCCGTATTCCTTCAGACGCCATCCGGGCAGAAGCGGACGCCTAGCCCGCCTTCTCCATCACCGTAATCGGCTTTTCCTTGGACTCGACCACTTCCCGCGTGATCACGCACTCGCGGATCTTCTTCTGGCCCGGCACCGCGTACATCACGTCGAGCATCAGCTCCTCGATGATCATCCGCAGGCCACGGGCGCCAATCTTGCGCGCCAGCGCCAGTTCGGCAATCGCTTCGAGGGCGTCGTCGGTGAAGCGCAGCTTGACGTTCTCGTACTCGAGCAGCTTCAGGTACTGCTTGGTGATGGCGTTGCGCGGCGTCGTCAGGATCTGCACCAGCGCCGGACGGTCGAGCTCGTGCAGGGTCGCCATCACCGGCAGGCGGCCGACGAACTCGGGAATCAGCCCGAACTTGATCAGATCCTGCGGCTCGAGCTTCTCGAGCGTCGTGCCCACGTCCTTGGCCTGGAAGTGGCTGACCTCGGCACGGAAGCCGAGCATCTTCTTGCCGACGCGCCGCTCGATCACCTTCTCGAGACCGACGAATGCACCGCCGCAGATGAACAGGATGTTGGTCGTGTCGACCTGGAAGAACTCCTGGTGCGGGTGCTTGCGGCCGCCTTGCGGCGGCACGTTGGCGACCGTGCCCTCGAGAATCTTCAGCAGCGCCTGCTGTACGCCCTCGCCGCTCACGTCGCGGGTGATCGACGGGTTCTCGTCCTTGCGGCAGATCTTGTCGACTTCGTCGATGTAGATGATCCCCTGCTGGGCCTTCTCGATGTCGCCACCGGCGGCCTGCAACAGCTTCAGGATGATGTTCTCGACGTCCTCGCCCACGTACCCGGCCTCGGTCAGCGTCGTCGCGTCGACGATGGTGAAGGGGACCGAGAGGAGGCGGGCCAGGGTCTGCGCCAGCAGCGTCTTGCCGGTGCCGGTGGGGCCGATGAGCAGGATGTTGGACTTCTGCAGCTCGACTTCGTTGCGGCCCTTGGACTGCTTGCTGATCTCGATGCGCTTGTAGTGGTTGTACACCGCCACGGCCAGGCGCTTCTTGGTCTGTTCCTGGCCGATCACGTACTCGTCGAGGAACTTCTTGATTTCCTGCGGCGTCGGCAGCGACGAGCGCGTGCCCTTGGCCTCGAACCGGTTGTCGTCGGCGATGATGTCGTTGCAGACCTCGACACACTCGTCGCAGATGAAGACGGTGGGGCCGGCAATCAGCTTGCGGACGTCGTTCTGGTCCTTGTTGCAGAACGAGCACCGGAGCACTTCGTTCTCGCCGTTCTTCTTCACCATGGGATCGGACCCGTCTGCGTCGCCGGTGCGACGCCTGCCGCTATCGCGCGGCCGGTCACGCGGCGGTCAGCTGCGCTTGCGGAGGACATCGTCGATGATACCGTACTCGCGCGCCTGCTCGGCCGACATGATGTAGTCGCGTTCGGTATCGGTCTGGAGGCGCTCGAGCGGCTGCCCGGAGTGCTCGGCGAGAATTTCGTTCAGCCGGTGCCGCATCCGCAGGATTTCCTTGGCGTGGATGTCGATGTCGGTGGCCTGGCCGCCGACGCCGCCCTGGACCCACGGCTGGTGGATCAGGATGCGCGAGTTGGGCAGCGCAAAGCGCTTGCCCTTGGTCCCCCCGGCCAGCAGCACCGCCCCGAACGACGCGCACTGGCCCGAGGCAGTAGGTCTGCACGTCGGGCCGGATGTACTGCATCGTGTCGTAGATCGCCAGACCGGCAGTGATCGACCCGCCCGGGCTGTTGATGTACAGGAGGATGTCCCGCTCGGGATCCTCGGCCTCGAGAAACAGCAACTGCGCAATCACCAGGCTCGCGACGGTGTCGTCGATCGGCGTGCCGATGAAGATGATGCTGTCTTTGAGCAGGCGCGAGAAGATGTCGTACGCGCGCTCCCCCCGGTTGGTCTGTTCGACCACCATCGGGACCAGCTGCATGCGCGGATCATTCATGAGTAGATTCGGCCTCGTGGCCCGCGCTCCGGAGAACGCCGGCAGGTTGCCCGCGCCCGACATGCCGGGCAGTCGTCGTCTTCGTCAAAGATAAAGAGGGGGAACAGGCAGGTGCGTGAATCACGCACCCACGATCGTAGCACGCGACATCGCGTGCGAAACCGCCTTCTCCCGCAACAAGCCCGTCCGGATGCTCTCGAGCTGGTCCTGCTGCGCCAGCTGTGCCTTGACCTCGTTCAACGAACGGCCGGCACGGGTGGCATACCCCGAGATATCGGCATCCAGTTCCTCGTCCGATACCTCGAGCGTTTCCCGGGACACGATCGCATCCAGCACGAGCACGCTCTTGACCGTCGCCACCGCCGGCTCCTGCTGCTGGGTCCGGAACTCATCCCAGTTGACCGCGGCCTGCCGCGGGTCCACGCCCTGATCAGCGAGGCGGCGGGCGAATTCCTCGACGCGCCGGTCCACCTCACGCGCGACCATCCCCTCGGGCACTTCCCCGGTCATCCGCGAGGCCAGCTGCTCCAGCAGGTCCTGCCGCAACCTGCGCGTCCGCTCACGCTCGGCATCCTGTTCCAGATCCTGCCGGATGCGCCCACGCAGGTCGGCGAGGGTCGTGAATTCGCCAAGGTCCTTGGCAAACTCGTCGTCAAGGGTCGGCAGCACGCGACGTCGAACGGCGCTGACCTCGATCGTGTACTCGACGCGAGCCCCGGCCATCTCTTCGACCTCGTAGTCGGACGGAAACGTGACCTCGAAGGTCTTGTGCGTCCCGGCCGACACCCCGAGCAGGCCCTCGTCGAATCCGGGAGGGTTGCCGGCAGCGCCAATCTCGGCCGAGACGCCGTCGTGCTTCTCGGCCGGCTCCGCCTCGATCTCGACTCCCTGGGGACCGGTCAGCCGCTGTCGCGACAGGTGCATCACCACCGTGTCGCCCGGCTCGGCGCCGCGGTCCTCGACCGGTTCCATGCGGGCCAGCCGTTCGCGCAGCCGCGACAATGCCTGGTCGACGTCCTCGTCCGACACGGGGACCTGAGGCTGGTTCAGCGAGAGGGTGGCGAGATCGCCCGGCTCGACGTGCGGCGCCGTCTCGATGGCCGCGCTGAAGGTCAGCGGCTTGCCCTCCTCGAGCTGGAGGTCGCGCACTTTCGGGGTATCCACCGGCTGCACGTTGCGGTCACGCAAGGCCTCGCCCACCAGGCGGGGCACCAGGTCGTGCGCCACGTCATGCAGGATCTGCTCGCGAAACCGCTTGCGCACCACCTGGACCGGCGCTTTGCCGGGCCGGAAACCGGGGATCCGGGCCTGCCGGGCGTAACCCTGGGTGATGCGGGAAATCTCGGTGTCGACCACATCCGGCGGGACTTCCACCGTCAAGGTCTTCTTGGTTTCGCTGACGTCGGTGAATTCGACCTTCATGGGGCTCGTCTGCAATCTCGAGGGAGTGGGCCGTCGGCCTCGGCCGTCGGCAGGACGACCACGGGGATGAATGCGAAAGGGGGGACTCGAACCCCCATGACCTTACGGCCACCGGATCCTAAGTCCGGCGCGTCTGCCAGTTCCGCCACTTTCGCGTGGCGCCCGCCGAACACGCCAACCTACCACTGTGGCCGGCGTTCGTCAATCGAGCCCGCCGCGCCGTAGGGATGCGGCCTGTTCCAATCGTGAACACGTCCAGAGGGGCAGCCCGGACTCGAGGTGTCGCCCGCAAAGCCAATGTTCCGAGCAACTTGCGGCGAACAGCCGGGCGCGGGGCAGCCCTGGCCTGATTTCTGCTGCAGCGGTGACATGCCTTCCACGACGCTGCTGACCGCCCTGGGCGCCCTGGCGCTCGCGACCACCATCGGAGCGCAGGCGCCGACGCCAGCGACCCAGCCCGTCCGACCTCCGGACCCGGCTCCGACCGGACCCCGGGTTCCGCCGCTGGCGCCGGCGGAGCCCGACCTCGGCAGCGACCGGGGACGTCCCGTCGGCGACGGCGACGGTGATTCCGGGTCGGGCGCAGCGCGTCCCGCGGCCGGCACCCTGACGCTGCAGGGCTGCCTGCACCGGCTCCGCGGCGGTGCATTTCGCCTGCTGCCGGTCGCCGGCAATGACGCGACCGTGACCGAGGCGGTCAGGCTGGGCGGGAGCGCGTCGGCACTGCGCGCGGCCGCCGGTCGCGTGGCCGAGGTGCGCGGACGGTATGAGCAGGCGACGCCGGCGACGATGCCGGCGACCTTCCGCGTCGAGCGTGTGAAATCGCTGCCAACCGCCTGCCCGTCCAGCTGACGGCGTCCAGCCACGCCTGCCGGCGTCGAACGGGCGTCCCTCGCGCGCGGTGGTACGATGACGCCGGTTTGCTGAGATGAGCACATGGGACGAAGAGTTTCGTCACCTACAGTCGGAATTCCTCAAGGGCGGCGCGGATCGACTCGTCGACATCGACGAGGCACTCGACCGTCTGCACCGCGGCACGGCGGCCACCCTGGCCGACCTGAAGCGGCACTTCCACAAGCTGGCCGGCGCCGGGGCCACCTACCAGCGCCCGCAGATCAGCACGCTGGCGCGCGAGGCGGAGCGGCGCTGCGACCAGTTGCTGAAGGGTCACGCCCAGCCGACGAGTGAAGACGTCGTCCGCTGGCGCGAGATCCGGGGTCGCCTCGCCGCACTCTTCGACGAGGGGACGGCCACGATGGTGGCCGCTCCGCCACCGGCGGCCGCCTCGGCCGGGGCCCCAAGCCTCGAGGCGGTTCGCGACGACCTCGACGTCCTGCTCGTCGACGAGAATCAGGCCACCCGACGGCTGCTGGCCTCGGTGCTGCAGCACGAAGGCATCCCGGTGCGGGAGGCCGCGAGCTGCGAGCAGGCGCGGGCGATGATTGACGCCCAGCTGCCCGATGGGCTGATGGTCGACGTCAGGCTTCCGGACGGGTCCGGCTACGGGATCGTCGAGTACGCCCGCAAGCAGGCGGGTGGCGACCAGAGCGCCATCCTGATGCTCAGCGCCGCCGGTGATTTCCTCGACCTCGCCGAGGCCATCCACGCCGGGGCCGACGCCTGCTACACCAAGCCCACCGAGATCGAGGCAGCCCATCGCAAGCTTCTGCAGATGCTGGAGCGGTCGCAGGCCGAGAGCCCCCGCATCCTGGTCGTCGAGGACGACGCCCAGCATGCCGCGTATGCCCGTGCGCTGCTGGAATCGGCCGGCTACGCCGTGCAGGTCTGCGACGCCCCCCGGCAGTTCAGCGAGCGCATGGCGACATTCCAGCCTGAGTTGCTGCTGATGGACGTCAACCTGCCCGAGGTGTCCGGTTACGACCTGGCGCGGCTGGTCCGGCAGCAGGAGCAGCATGCGGCGCTGCCGATCATCTTCCTCACCTCCGAGGAGGAGATGGAGTCGCGCATCCGCGGCGCCAAGGCCGGCGGCGACGAGCACCTCACCAAGCCCGTGCACCCGGCGCTGCTGGCCTCGGCCGTCGGGGCGCGCCTGGAGCGGGCCCGCTTCCTGAAGAGTCTGCTGCACCGGGACGGCCTGACCCGCCTGCTGACCCATGCGTCCTTCATGGAGCAGGTGCAGCAGGTGATCGACCGCCGTTCGCGGTCGGCGTCGGGCCCGGCGTCTCTGGTGCTGCTCGACGTCGACCACTTCAAGCGGGTCAACGATACCTACGGCCACCAGGCCGGCGATCGCGTCCTGGCGACGCTCGCGGGCTCGCTGCGCCAGCACCTGCGGCGCACCGACATCATCGGCCGGTACGGGGGTGAGGAGTTCGGCGTGCTGCTCGACCAGTTGCCCATCGACGATGCGCAGCGCCTGATCACGCGCCTGCTGACCGAGTTCGCCGCGCTCGACCACGCCGCGGGCGATCAGCATTTCCGCGTCACCTTCAGTGCCGGCATCGCGCCGTACCACGAGGGCATCTCGCGCCACGCCTGGATCGAGGCCGCCGACCAGGCCCTCTACGCGGCCAAGAAGGCCGGTCGCAACCGCGTCCTCGTCGCGCCGGCCCGCGCCGCCGAACCGGCCGCGGCCGCACGCCTCACGCCCGACGCCTGAAGACGCCCGGGCGTGCGACCCGCGCCGCTCGACGATGCACGTCCGGCGTGCCTAGGACGTCTTCTTCACCACCTGCATGGCCGTGGCAATCATGCCGCTGATGTCGCTGGTGGTGGCCGGGATGATCATCGTGTTGTTGACCTTGGCCAGGTGGCCGAACTGGGTGATGTACTGCTCGGCCACCCGCAGCTGCACGGCCTCGGTGCCCCCCGGCATCTGCATCGCCGAGGCCACTTCGCGAATGCCCTCGGCCGTGGCGCGGGCCACCGCCATGATCGCCGACGCCTCGCCTTCCGCCTCGTTGATCTGCTGCTGACGCCGGGCTTCCGACGCCTTGATCACTTCCTGCTTGGCGCCCTCGGCGGTGTTGACCGCGGCGTCGCGCTGGCCTTCCGAGGTGAGAATCACCGCGCGCTTCTCGCGCTCGGCCCGCATCTGCTTCTCCATCGCGGCAAGCACGTCGGAGGGCGGCGTGATGTTCTTGATCTCGTAACGGAGCACCTTCACGCCCCACGGGTCGGTGGCCTTGTCGACCTCGCTGACCACCTGGGTGTTGATGTTGGTGCGTTCCTCGAAGGTCTTGTCGAGGTCGATCTTGCCGACCTCGCTGCGCAGCGTCGTCTGGGCCAGCTGCGAGATGGCGAAGTGATAGTCCTGGATGCCGTACGAGGCGCGCTCCGGGTTCATCACCTTCAGGTACAGGACGCCGTCCACCCCGACCTGCACGTTGTCGCGCGTGATGCAGACCTGGGCCGGGATGTCGATGGCGTTCTCCTTCAGCGAGTGCTTGTAGCGCACCACGTCGATGAAGGGCACCAGGATGTGGAAGCCGGCGTCCAGCGTGCCGGCATAGCGGCCCAGCCGCTCGACGACGTACGCACTCTGCTGCGGGACGACGATTGCCGTCTTGGCCACGATGACCAGGACGAGAATCGCGAAGATGACGAGAACTATCAGGCCTTCCACAATCAGAGTGCTCCTTCGCGGCGGATCGAGATGGTCAGGCCGTCCACCGACGTCACCAGGCAGCGCTCGCCGGGCGTGATCGGGTCGGTCCCGAGGTTGCGGGCCGTCCAGACCGTGCCACGCAGCTGCGCGCGGCCCAGCCCTCCGGCCGGAATGCCGTCCATGGCGACCGCGACTTCGCCGCGAAGGGAGTCGATGTCGCCGGTGCGGGGAGTCCCTGCTTCCATCAAACGCAGCAGGGGGGTGCGGAAGAACACCAGGGTTGCCACCGAGAGCACGGAGAACAGCAGCCACTGCACCCACGCCGGGCCGCCCATCCCGAACGTCACCAGGCCGCCGACCAGCAGCGCCCCGATGCCGAAGAAGAGAAAGAAGAACCCGCCAGGGGTCGCAAGCTCGAGCCCCGTGAGCAGCAGGCCGAGGACCACCCAGTACCACCAGATCATCCGGACGCTCCGTAGTGAAGGACCTCAGCATTATAGGGGCTCGTGCACGGATCGGCGTGGCGTCACGAGGACCGGGGCTCGGGTACCGGGCCTCGGGGATCCGGCCTGCCGCACCGGACCGACACCCGGTCCCGTGACCCGCGACCCGGAAGGCGTGTTCGCGACGCTAGCGAGCGGGTCGCGCTTATGACACAATCCCGCCCGGTTTATGGCGGACCTCGGCGCCGACCCGTTCGACGCACTGATGGAGCGGGCCCTCGAGCCCCGTGGGCAGCGCAATGCCCGACATTCAGCCGCCAGCTCACGAGACTCAATCCAATGCCTGTTGTGCGTAGCCTGGTCACGAGTGCACTGACCCTCGCGGGTGGCCTGCTGGTCGCCGCCCCGGTCCTGGCCCAGGAGCATCGCCCCGGTGGCGAGGCCAACCTGGTGCTTCCCGATCTCAATTCGGCCCAGTTCCTGGGCATTGGCGGTCACAGCCTGCTGCTGGTCGGCCTGGTGGTGAGCGCGCTCGGCCTGCTCTTCGGCCTGTCCATCTACCAGCAGTTGAAGGGCATGCCGGTGCACCGCTCGATGCGCGAGGTCTCGGAGCTGATCTACGAGACCTGCCAGACCTACCTGCAGCAGCAGGGACGCTTCCTGCTCATCCTGTGGCTGTTCATCGGCAGCATCATGGTGCTGTACTTCGGCTGGCTGGCCCACACCGTCGACCCGGTCGGCGGCGGCGACGTCTACGGCTTCCCGCCGCTCAAGGTCGCGGTCATCCTCGGCTTCTCGCTGGTCGGCATGGCCGGCTCGTACGGCGTGGCCTGGTTCGGCATCCGCGTCAACACCTTCGCCAACTCGCGCACCGCCTTTGCCGCCCTCGAGGGCCGGCCCTATCCCTGCTACTCGATCCCGCTCAAGGCCGGCATGAGCATCGGCATGGCGCTGATCTCGGTCGAGCTGCTGCTGATGCTGGTGATCCTGCTGTTCGTGCCCGCCGATTACGCCGGGCCCTGCTTCATCGGCTTTGCCATCGGCGAATCGCTCGGCGCCGCGGTGCTGCGCATTGCCGGCGGCATCTTCACCAAGATTGCCGACATCGGTTCCGACCTGATGAAGATCGTCTTCAAGATCAAGGAAGACGACGCCCGCAACCCCGGGGTCATCGCCGACTGCGTCGGTGACAACGCCGGCGACTCGGTCGGTCCGAGCGCCGACGGCTTCGAGACCTACGGGGTCACGGGCGTCGCGCTGATCACCTTCATCATGCTGGCCGTGCGCGAGCCGCTGGTGCAGGTGCAGCTGCTGGTGTGGATCTTCATGATGCGGATCATCATGGTCGTGGCCAGCGGCCTCTCCTACTACCTCAACGAGGCGATGGCCAAGGCCCGGTACGGCACCGCGCCGACGATGAATTTCGAACACCCGCTGACCAGCCTGGTGATGATCACCTCGGCCGTCTCGGTGGTGCTCACCTACATCACCTCGTACCTGCTGATCCCGACCATCGGCGGCGACCCCAGCCTGTGGTGGAAGCTGGCCAGCATCATCACCTGCGGCACGCTGGCTGGCGCCATCATCCCCGAACTGGTCAAGGTCTTCACGTCGGTCGATTCCACCCACGTCCGCGAGGTCGTGAGCAGCTCCGAGGAGGGCGGCGCCTCGCTGAACATCCTCTCGGGCCTGGTCGCCGGCAACTTCTCGGCCTACTGGCTCGGCCTGACCATCGTCTTCCTGATGGGCATCGGCTACTACATCAGCGACATGGGCCTGGCGGTGCTGATGGTCGCCCCGGCCGTGTTCGCCTTCGGCCTGGTGGCCTTCGGCTTCCTCGGCATGGGCCCGGTGACCATTGCCGTGGACTCCTACGGCCCGGTCACCGACAACGCCCAGTCGGTCTTCGAGCTGTCGATGATCGAGGCCGTCCCGGGGATCAGCGCGGAGGTCGCCAGGGACTTCGGCTTCACGCCGGACTTCGAGCGTGCCAAGCAGTTCCTCGAGGAGAACGACGGCGCCGGCAACACCTTCAAGGCCACCGCCAAGCCGGTCCTGATCGGCACGGCAGTGGTTGGCGCGACAACGATGATTTTCTCCATCGTGATGGTGCTGACCGAGGGGCTGCGGCCGGAGCTGGTCGCCCGGCTGTCGATCCTGCACCCGCCGTTCCTGCTCGGCCTGATCTCCGGTGGATCGATCATCTACTGGTTCACCGGAGCGTCGATGCAGGCCGTGACCACGGGCGCCTACCGCGCCGTGGAGTTCATCAAGGCCAACATCAAGCTCGACAGCGGCGCCACCAAGGCGTCGGTGGACGACAGCCGGAAGGTGGTGGCCATCTGCACGCAGTACGCGCAGAAGGGGATGTTCAACATCTTCCTCGGGGTCTTCTTCAGCACCCTCGCGTTTGCCTTCTACGAGCCGTTCTTCTTCATCGGCTACCTCGTCTCGATTGCCCTGTTCGGCCTCTACCAGGCGATCTTCATGGCCAACGCCGGCGGCGCCTGGGACAACGCCAAGAAGATCGTCGAGACCGAGCTGAAGGCCAAGGGCACGCCGCTGCACGACGCGACGGTGGTCGGCGACACGGTCGGCGACCCCTTCAAGGACACCTCGTCGGTGGCGATGAACCCGGTGATCAAGTTCACCACGCTGTTCGGCCTGCTGGCCGTCGAACTCGCGGTGAGCATGAAGGGCGTCGACTACGCGCACACGCCGGTCACGATGGCGATGACGGTCGGCTTCTTCCTCGTCTCGATGTTCTACGTGCACCGCTCCTTCTACGGCATGCGCATTTCCAACCGGGCCTAGCCCCACCGCGTGCGCCTCGGCGAGGCCCCTGCCAACGGAGACGTCGGCAGGGGCCAGCGCCCCGAGTGGCCCCGGCGCCGCACCGCAATCGACATGGAATCGCTTCGCGCCCAGTTCCCCGCCCTGCTCCGCGTGCACGCTGGCCAGCCGGTGGCCTATTTCGACGGCCCCGGCGGCACCCAGGTGCCGCAGATGGTGGTCGACGCCATCGTCGATTACCTGCTGCACCACAATGCCAACACGCACTGGGTCTATCCCAGCAGCCGGGAGACCGACGCGCTGCTGCTCGATGCCCGGCGCGTGTACGCCAGCTTCTTCAACGCGCCAGGTCCCGACTGGGTCAGCTTCGGCCAGAACATGACGACGATCACCTTCCACCTCGCCCGCGCCCTGGCGCGGCAGTGGACCGAAGGGGACGAGATCGTCGTGACCGAACTCGACCATCACGGCAACGTCGACCCGTGGCGCCACGCCGCCGAGGACGCGGGTCTCACGGTGCGCACGGTGCCGCTGGCCGCCGACGGCGTCTCCCTCGACCTGGACGCCCTTTCCACGGTGCTCTCGCCGCGCACCCGGCTGCTGGCCATCGGCGCCGCGTCCAACGCCATCGGCACGATCTCGGACGTCACCGCGGCGGCGCGGGTCGCCCGCGCCGCCGGGGCGCTGGTCTTTGTCGACGCGGTGCACTACGCGCCGCATGAACTGGTCGATGTGCAGGCGATCGGCTGCGACATGCTGGCCTGCTCGTCCTACAAGTTCTATGGGCCCCATCAGGGCATCCTGTGCGCGCGGCCCGAGCTGATCGCGTCGCTGCGGCTGCCCAAGCTGCAGCCGGCACCGGCGCTGCCACCCGACTCGCTCGAAACAGGGACACAGAGCCACGAAGGGATCGTCGGCGCCGCCGCGGCCGTGCGCTTCCTCGCGTCGGTGGCCGGCCCAGTGGAGCCGGAGCCGGCGGCGCTGCGCCCGGCGCTGATCGCCAGCTACGCCCTCCTGCATGCCGACGCGTCCGTCCTGACGCGGCAGCTCTGGGACGGACTGGGTGCCATCGCCGGCCTCACCCGCCACGGGCGGACGCCCGGCACGCCGCGTACCCCGACGGTGTCGTTCTCGCTGCGGGGATACACGAGCCACGACGTCGCCGCGCGGCTGGCCGACCACGGACTGTTCGTGTCATCGGGCGACTTCTACGCCCAGACGCTCGTCCAGCGCCTCGGGCACGGCGAGGACGGACTGGTCAGGATCGGCTGCGCCTGCTACACGACCGCAGACGAGATCACGCGCCTGCTCTCGGCAGTCGCGCGCCTGGCCGAGGGCTAGACCCGCGGCGTGAGGCTGGCCGGGCCCGTGCGGCCCTAGTGCACCCGGTCGTCGGCGGCAACCATCGGCGGCGGTGGGGGCGCCGGCACTTCAAGCAGCGGCAGTGCAGTGGCGACCCTGTCGAGCACGGCGCGCAGGTCGTCGAGGCGCAGCGGCTTGGGCAGGTAGTCGTCCATGCCGGCATCCAGGCAGCGCTGCCGGTCCCCGGCCATGGCGTTGGCGGTCAGGGCGACGACCACGGTGCGCGGCACGCCGTTGGCTTCGCGTTGCCGGATCAGTCCGGTCGCCTGGTAGCCGTCGCACTCGGGCATGTGGCAGTCCATCAGCACGATGTCGTAGGGCAGGCGGCCGAGCGCCTCGACGGCCTCGAGACCGTTGCCGACGGTGTCGACGCGATGTCCGAGCTTGTCGAGCATCCGGGCGGCCACCCGCTGGTTGACCGGGTTGTCTTCGGCAAGCAGGACGCGCAGCCGCCGCGTCGACGCGGCGTGTGACTTCGCCTCGCCGAGGGCAGGGGCGGCAGGCGGCAGTCGCAGCGGCGAGTGGGCTGCCGGCGCGGTCTGCACGGCCAGCGCGTGCAGCACGGCTCGCTGCAGATGGCGCTTGCGGACCGGCTTGGTGACCAGGCTGCAGAAGCCGCGCGCGTCGGCGTCTGCCAGACCCCCGGGGTGCGCGGTGGCCGAGGAGAGCAGCAGCGGCAGGGCGCGGGTGCTCGGGCGGCCGTGCATCAGTGCGCCGAGTGCAGGTCCGTCGATGCCCGGCATCTGCCGGTCGAGGATCGCCAGGTCGAATGGACACTGTGTGGTGTCGGCGTCGTCGAGGGCGGCCATGGCGGCCTGCGGTGTCGAGACACAGGTGACGTCGAGGCCCCAGGTCGTGAGCAGGCTGACGAACACCTGCCGGTTGATCTCGTGGTCGTCGACACACAGGACGCGGCGGCCGCGCAGCTGCGTGATGACGGTGCTCTCGTCGTCCACATCCAGGCGTTCGGTGCGGACGGTGAACCAGAACGTGCTGCCCTGGCCCGGCACGCTGCGCACGCCGACCTCCCCGCCCATCGCTTCGGCCAGCTGCCGGCTGATCGCGAGCCCGAGTCCCGTGCCTCCGTACTTACGGGTCGTGGACGCGTCGGCCTGCGTGAAGGGCTGGAAGAGCCGTTGCTGCAGGTGGGTCGCGATGCCGGCGCCCGTATCGGTCACCTCGAAGCGGAGGGTGGTGCCGCCGTCGAGTGCGTCATCGACACTGACCCGCGCGCTGACCGAACCCGACGTCGTGAACTTCACCGCGTTGCTCAACAGGTTGAGCAGGATCTGGCGAATCCGGCCGGGATCGCCCTTGGTCATCTGCGGCACCTCGGGCGCGGCAAACCCGCCGAACTCGAGACCCTTGCTGCGGGCGGCTTCGGCGACCAGATCGAGCGCGTCCTCCAGGCTGGCCCGGACGTCGAAGTCGATGTGCTCCAGCGCCAGTTTGCCGGCCTCGATCTTCGAGAAATCGAGGATGTCGTTGATGATCGTCAGCAGGTGTTCGGCCGACGCGCGGACCGCGTCGGCGCACTCGCGCTGTTCGGCGCTCAGCGGGGTGTCCAGCAGCAGCCCGGTCATGCCGATGATGCCGTTCATCGGCGTGCGGATCTCGTGGCTCATGGTGGCCAGGAAGCCGCTCTTGGCCGCGGTCGCCGCCAGCGCCGTGTCGCGTGCCTGGGCGAGTTCGACGGCCTGCATCTCGAGTTGACTCAGGTAGCGGGCGCGGTCGGCCTCGGCGATGGTCTCGACGGTGTTGTCCTGCACGAACGACCAGACCATCGGCAGGCCTTTCGCGTCGCGCACGGAGGTGCCGGTCAGCAGGACCGGCAACACGCCCCCGTCGTGCATCCGCAGATGCGTGCGATACGGCCCGTACGACCCGTGCCGCTGCATCTCGCCGGTGTGTTGCTCGGTCAGCACGGGATCGGTCAGCAGGTCGCCCGGCGCGAGCCCGGACACCTCGTCGGCGGTGTAGCCGAGCATGGCCAGCAGCGCTGGATTGGCGTGTTCGATGGTCTGTGTGCCGCGCGACAGCATCAGGCCGAGTGGCGAGGTCAGGAACAGGCCGCGGAAGTGCATCTCGGACGCCATCAACTGATCGCGGACCATCGCCAGCGCCTGCAGCGAGGCCTGCAGGGAGGTGTTGCTGGTGGTGAGGGCGTCGGCGTGACGGCGGCTGAGGGCGTAGACGTGCGTGGCGATGCCGGCAACGCCGGCCAGGAGGATCCCGAGCGCCAGCACCATCCGTGGCAGTTCGCTCACCTGGTCGGCCAGGAGCACGGCCGTCGGCGCGACGTCCAGTTGCAGGCGCGCGCCGTCCGGCAGGTCGAGCGAGGTGGTCGCGCCGGGCAGCCGTTGGAAGCGGCGCGGCCGCGCTGCGGCGCGGTGTTGGTGCAGCAGCACGCCAGGGCTGCTGACCCGCACCGCGTAGGGCGAGGCGTGCGTCACGCGCGCCAGCACCGCATCGAGGCTGACCGACCCGGTCAGCAGCCGACCCACCCGGCCATCCGCTTCCCGCAGGCCAAGGACGGTTGAATAGCCCCGACGTGCCGTCGGGGCCGAGAGCGCGGCCGGGAAGAACGCCGACTGACGCCGTCTGGCGGCCCGCACGAGCGCGTCGCGGTGGCCGGGGGCGACCGCCGCCTCGACGCGGCTCAGCGGCGCCACCAGCGACGCCGGGACGGCCCACTGCACCTGGCCGCCCGTCTCGCTGATGAGCAGCGCGGTGAGACGTCCGCCGTGATCGATCAATTGCTCGCGGGCGTCGGCTTCCCAGACCGCCCGGGTGGTCACGGCACCCGATTCGTACCTCGCCCGGATCCGGTCCAGGACCGATTCCAGGGTCCGCATCTGCTCGGTGACGGCATCGCGCAGGCGATGCGCCTCGGCGGTGGCCTGGCGGCGGACGCTGGCGTGCTCCTGCGACGCCAGCGCCTGCGAGAAGATCAGCGCGCATGCGCTCATGAAGACGGTGATGGTGACCGGCAGCCAGCCCTGCCACGCGGTGTCCCGGCTCGTGATGTGGTGGCACAGCACGGCAATGGCCACCAGCTGACAGCACACCGACAGGACGGGCGACAACAGCAGCGACCCGCAGCCAGCTGTCCATCGCGCCGGGGGAGGCCCAGGTGACGAGGCTGGTCGTGGCCAGGAAGGCGAGCAGGAGGCTGCCCGCGACCTGCACGAGTGCAGCCCGCCCCGGCGTGTCGGCCAGGGGGCGCGGCAGCGGGACGCCGACCAGGGCCGTCACCGCGATCGCCAGCAGCGCCGGCCTGGCCGGCAGCAGCGGCGCGAGCGCGTCCAGGTGCGGTCCCCCTGCCAGGCCGAGGTCGAGTGCCCACCGCAGCAGGGCCAGCCCGACGGTGCCGACCAGCGCCATGCTGCCCAGCATCAGGGCCAGCGCCGCGCGTCCCCGCCAGGCGGCGAGGCTGGCCGCAATCGCTGACGCCATCAGCGAGATGGTCAGCGGATGGAGGTCGATGTTCAGTGGCCCGCGGGGCAGGCCCAACTGCCTGCCGACATGGGCCAGCACGCCGAAGACGCAGAGGGCGAGGGCCGAGGCCAGCAGCGCCTCGCTGGCGCGGCGTGCCGATGGGGTGGGTGCGTCTGACATGGAGTGCTCGGAGGACCAGGACGCAGTCCTCCCACCCACACATCGGCCGGACGCCGCACCACCATCAATCCGGAGGCGGTGCGAGTGTTGTTACGAGCGCTGACGCAGACCGCGGACCTTCATCGGCAGGCCGAACAGGTCGATGAAGCCGCGGGCCGCCGTCACGTCGTAGCCTTCCATGCTGAAGCTGGCGAGCTGCGGGTCGTAGAGCGTGTGCGGGCTCGTGGCGCCGACCTGCATCGCCCGGCCCTTGTACAGCTTCACCTCGCGACGTGCCGGTCGACCGTGGCGTTGGTGTGGTCGACGAACGCCTGCAGCGCCTCGCGCAGCGGGTGGAACCACTGGCCGTTGTAGACCAGCTCGGCGTAGCGCAGGGCGAGCTGCTGCTTGTAGTGGAGCGTGTCGCGCTCGATGCAGATCTGCTCGAGCGCCTTGTGGGCCTCGTAGAGGATCGTGCCGCCGGGCGTCTCGTACACGCCGCGGATCTTCATGCCGACCAGGCGGTTCTCGACCAGCACCGTCACGCCGACGCCGTGCCGGCCGCCGATCTCGTTGAGCAGGGCGATCAGCGCATGTCCCGTGCCGGCGAACTTCTTGCCGTTCACGGCGACCGGGTTGCCGCGCCTCGAAGTCGACCGTCACGATCTCGGCTTCGTTCGGCGCCTTCTCCGGCGGCACGAGTCATCGTCAGGCACGCCTCCCAGTTCGGCTCGGCGTCGGGGTGCTCGATCTCGGCGCCCTCGTGGCTGATGTGCCAGAGGTTGCGGTCCTGGCTGTAGATCTTCTTCTTGGTCTGACGGGATCGGGATGCCGTGCTGTCTGGCGTAGTCGATCGCGCTCTCGCGGTCGCGCAGCTCGAAACTGCGGGTCCTTCCACGGCGCGATGATCTTCAGGTTCGGGTCCAGCGCCATGTAGGTCAGCTCGAAGCGGACCTGGTCGTTGCCCTTGCCGGTCGCGCCGTGGCCGACGGCATCGGCGCCGGTCTTCTCGCGCGCTTCGCACCTGCTTGGCGGCGATCAGCGGCCGCGCGATGCTGGTGCCGAGCAGGTAGTCCTGCTCGTAGATCGCGTGCGCCCGCAGCATCGGCAAGCAGTACTGCTCGGCGAACTCCTGGCGCAGGTCCTTGACGACCACCTCGTCGGCGCCGCTCTTGTACGCCTTGTCCTCGATCGCCCTTCAGCTCGTCGCCCTGCCCCAGCTCCGCCGCGAACGCGACGAGCTTGACGCCGGGGTAACGCTCCTTGAGCCAGGGCAGGATGACGGACGTGTCGAGCCCGCCGGAGTAGGCGAGGACGATCTTCTTGGGCGAGGACGGAGCACTCATGACCGGTCAGTATACGAACAATCCCGGTCGGCGCTGCGACATTCGGGATGCAGGATGACGGCCGGGCCGGCGTTGCCCGCGCCACTTCCCGAGGCCCCTGCATCGCCCACGGCGCATCCCGAGATGCGGTTCAGAACTCGTATGCCACGCCGACGGCGGGAATGATCGGCAGCTGTCTCTCCGAGAGACGCCCGACGACGAACGTGCGCGTGTCGATGCTGGCGCTGACCTGGCGGCGATTGTCGGCGTTGGTGGCATTGAGCGCCTCGGCAAACAGCAGCACCCGGCCGTGCGGCATCGGCAGGCGGTAGCGGACCCGCAGGTCGAGTCGTCCGTAAGGAGGCAGTCGCAGGTCCTGGCGTTGCGCCGAGAGCGCGATGCCGCCCCCGACGCGTGGCTCGAACCAGCCCTCGTACGGCCAGTTGGTCGCCACGCGCAGCGTTGCCGCGGCGTCCCACCGTGCGCCCACCTGCGTGTGCATCGACATCGTCACGAGATGGCGCTGCTCGAAGGCGCCGGCAAATTGCGGGTCGAGCGCTCCCGCGTAGGTGGTGCGGCCGTACCCGTAGCCGATCCAGCCCGACCATCGCGGGCCGCGCGCAGCGGCCGCCGACTGGTGCCGCAGCACCGCTTCGGTGCCGCGCGCCCGGCCGCGCAGCGCGTTGACCCACGGCGCGCGCGGGTTGCCGCCGGCCAGCCGGCCCGCGGGCGTGAGCCTGAACTGCCGCTCCGGCGTGTCCAGGCCGTCGCGTTCCTGTCGGTCGTAGACGTTGACAGCCAGACTCCACGGGCCGTGCCGCCATCCGAGGCCGGCGTCGAGGAGCGTGGCCGTTTCGAAGGCCAGGTTGGCGGTGCCCGCGGGTCCGAAGCGCTGCAGGATGTCGGGCGCCTGCCCGTGCCGACTCACGCCGGCCGTGACTGCCAGGGAGTCCGACAGTGCGAGCTGCGCGTGCGTCCAGCCGCCGACGAAGGTGGAGAGCGCCCGGACCTGGTCGGTGCGCAGGCCGCCGCCCACCGTCAGGCCGCGCCGTGGCGACCAGCGCGCATGCACGTGTCCGCCAGCCAGCGTCTGGGTGGCCGCATGCGTCACCTCGGAATCGAGCCGCCGTGTGGTCGGGTGATACAGCAGCGAGGCGCCGCGGCTGGCAAACCGCTGCACCTGCGCGGCGGCGTCCATCGCCAGCGACGCCGTCGGCGCCCATTCGACGCTCGACCGCGAGAGCCACTCGTGCTCGGTGCCCCGGTCGAGGGGCAGGGCGGCAGGATTCTCGTTGCGGTAGCGGCTGGAGATGCCGGCCACCCGCTGGCGCGCGATCCAGTGCGACCCGATCTGCGCCTGCCAGGCCAGCGTCGCCCATGGCCGTTTCGTTGCGCCCGACGTCGAGCGCGTTGGCGCCCGTGCGCCGACCGCGTTCGTCGTAGGCCGATCGTCCCGCCAGCATGCCGGCGCTGACGCGCTGCCGGCCACCGAGGCGCGCATCCAGCCTCGCCTGGCCGTCGACGAATTCAAACGTGCCGCTGACGTCGGGATCGATCCGACGGACGATCCAGGAGGCGTAACTGCGGCGCAGGCCGGCGATGACGGTCACTCGGTCCGTGCCAATCGGGCCTTCGACGTACCCGGTCGCGGCAATGGCACTGACCATCGCCCGGCCATGCAAGTCGTGGCTGCCCGACCGCGTCCGCAGGCCCAGTTCCGCTCCCACCGTGTTGCCGAAACGCTGCGGCCCCGCGCCCGGCGTGAGCGTTGCGGCCTCGAGCAGGTCGGCGTTGAGCAGCGCCACCGAGCCGGTCTGCTCGACGCCGCGCACGGTGTGCATCAGCAGCCGGCTCTTCACGTCGTCCATCACCAGTCCGACCTGCCGGAACGGGCTGCCCCGCACCGAGAGCTCGGCGCGCAGCTCGTCACTGGTCGCGACACCAGGCAGTTGCTGCAGGGTCCGCATCGGGTCATCGAAGGTCACGCTGCGCAGCATCGCCAGCTCGTCGCGGGTGATGGCAATCTGCGCCGGGACGCTGGCGTCGGCATCGCCGACCGACGGCCCGACGACCGTCACGCTCTCGGCGGCCCGGCGCTCGGGCACCAGCCGCACCAGCAGCGTTTCCCGGAAGGGCGGTTCGAGACGCACGGACGCATAGCCGTCCCGGCTGACGTCGATTGCCGCTGCACAGCCGGCCAGCGTTGCCACCCCGCCAGCGTCGGTCAGCTGCGTCGCCTTGGAGCCGCACGCGACGGACGCATCGCCAAGGGGCGCCGAGTCGGTGGAGTCGACGACGCGCAGCCGGACAACCGTGCCGGAGGCCGGGCCCTGCCGCCATCCGCCCGCCGCGACGGGCACGATGACGCCGTCGGCGCCCGCCCCGGACCCCGCGGCGAGGAAAAAAATAAGTGCCAGAAGAGGACGGCTGGCGGCGACATTAGTCAGACGAACGAGGGTCATTGTGCAATTGCGTACGGAGGAGTTTACGATCCGTATAACTTCCACTGGCTCACTAACTTAGGTAGGTATGCCCGGCTGTCCATAACCGCTTGCATTGCCGTGCAAACTCTTCACAATGCAAGCGGCGATCACGTCGCCCCCCGAGATGACTCGCGTCCTGATTGTCGATGATGAAGTGGAGAGCCGGACGCGGCTGCGCGCGCTGCTGCAGGCGCATGGACATGCGGTGGTCGAGGCCAGCAACGGCCTGGACGCGCTCGAGCGGGCCCGCCAGCAACCGCCCGACCTCGTCATCTCCGACGTCCTGATGCCGCAGATGGACGGGTTCGCGTTGTGCCGGGCCTACCGCACCGATCCCGACCTGGCGCGTGCACCGTTCATGTTCTACACCGGCACGTACGCCAGCCCGAGCGACATGGCGCTGGCGGGCCGGCTCGGTGCGGCGCGCTTCCTGGTCAAATCGATGGCGGCCGAAGAGGTCATTCGCGCCATCACCGAAGCGCTCGGGCAATCCCAGGGCGCCACGATGGCCGGGGTGGCCGACGTGGTGACCGACGCGACCGAGACCGAGTCGTGGCGCCTGTACGACGAGTCGCTGATCAGGACGCTGGAGCATCGCCACCTCGAACTCGTCGAACGAGGTCCGGGAGCTGCGCACGCTCACGGCCAGCCTCGAGCAGTTGCCCGCGCTGGTCAGCGTCACCGACACGCGCGGCCGCATCGCGTACGTCAACGCCAGGTTCGAAGAGGCGACGGGATTCCCGCGCGCGCTGGTCCGCGGCCAGACGCATGCCGTCCTCCGCACCCGGCACAACGATGCCAGCCTCGGGTTCGAGATTCGCGCCGCGGTGCTTGCCGGCCGTGAGTGGCGGGGCGAGTTCGAACATCGCCGCAAGGATGGCACGCCGTTCTGGGAGCGCGCGGTCATCGCGCCGGTGCGCGACGACGGCGGCAGCGGTCACGCACTTCGTGCGTCTGTCCGAGGACGTCACCGCGACACGGTTGCAACAGGACGAGGACCGGTCGGGCGCGCAGGGACGCGCGCCGGATCAGACGCACGCGGCCTCGCGGTTGGCCGGGGGCGTGGCACACGACTTCAACAACCTGCTGACCATCGTCATCGGTCACGCCCACCTGGTGCAGCAGCAGCTCGCATGCCGGCGATCCGTTGCGACGGCGATCTCGAGGCGGTGCTCGAGGCCGCTGCACGCGGCGAGGCGATCACGCGACAGCTCCTCACCTACGCCGGGCGCGATGTCGTGCACCCACTGACGCTCGATCCGGGCGCGTCGATTGCCGCGCTGGCTCTGCAGCTGCAGCGTCTGGTCGGAGACGAGATCCGGCTGGGCTTTTCGTTCGAGCCTGCACTCTGGCCGATCACCATCGACCCGTCGCATTTCGAGGCGATCGTGACCCACCTCGTCGCCAATGGGCGCGATGCCATTGCCGGCTACGGCGTGATCGACCTGGCGCTGGCCAACGTGACGCTGGGGGCGCCGGTGACGACCGCGCTGGGTGGCGTGGCGGCGGGTGAGTACGTGGCGTTGCGTGTCTCGGACACCGGCAGCGGCATTGCCGAGGCGGCCTTGCCACGCATCTTCGAGCCCTTCTTCACCACCAGGGCAGCCCGGGCAGGGCGCGGGCCTCGGGCTGAGCAGCGTGCTCGGCGCCGTGCGCCAGGCCGGCGGGCACGTCGGGGTCGAGCGCACCGGCCCTGGCGGAACCACCGTCCAGGTGTTGCTGCCGCGGTCGACGTCGCGTCCGCACGCCCGGCGGCGCGGACGCGGGGCACGGGACGCTCGAAGGCACCGAGCGCATCCTGCTGGTCGAGGACGAGCCGGCCGTGCTCGAACTGATGCGTCGCACGCTCGAGTCGTACGGATACACCGTGCTGCATGCCAGCACGCCGGACCGGGCGCTGCGCGCCGTGCAGGAGGGCGGGGCACGGGTCGACCTGCTGCTGACCGACGTGGTCATGCCCGGCATGAACGGCCGCGAGCTGGCGGTCCAGTTGCGCGCGATGCGACCCGGCGATGCCGGTGCTGTTCATGTCCGGCTACAGCAGCGACGTGGTCGCCGAGCGTGGGCTGCTGCCTGCTGACGTGTCCTTGATCACCAAGCCCTTCAGCCCGTCTGCCCTGGCGGCGCGGGTGCGGGAGGTCCTCGACGCGGCCGCGCGCGCGCGGCCATCGCTCGGGCCCGGACAGTGAGCCGGGTCGGACGCTGATCGACCGACGGCCTGTCATCGCGGCGTCGGCGTGCCCGGCCTCCGCGTGCGCTAACATCGGCCGCGGAGAATCCTGCGCATGCTGACCTTGAAGGAGATCACGCGGCTGTTTCGCGTGGAGCCGGGCTCCCGGCTGCGATTGAAGAAGCACGACACGGCTTGGGCTGGAGACCGCGATCTGCAGCGCCTCAAGAGCGACCAGCTCAAGGAGAAGGCCAAGGGTTTCGTCGAGCAGAACCTGGTCAAGCTGGCCGAGGCGCAGGAGCGACTGGCCTCCAACGACATCTACTCCGTGCTGGTGGTCCTGCAGGCCATCGACGCCGCCGGCAAGGACGGGATGGTCAAGCACGTGATGTCGGGGCTCAATCCGCAGGGCTGCCAGGTCTTCAGCTTCAAGCGGCCGTCCGAGGAAGAACTCGACCACGATTTTCTCTGGCGGTACTGGCGCGCACTGCCCGAGCGTGGGCGGATCGGCATCTTCAACCGGTCGTACTACGAGGAGACGCTCGTCGTGCGCGTCCACCCCGAGGTCCTCGAGCGCCAGCGCCTGCCGCCCGGTCCGCGTGGCAAGGCGTTCTGGGCCGATCGCTACGAGGACATCAACGCCTTCGAGAAGCACCTGTCGCGCAACGGCACGCTGGTGCTGAAGTTCTTCCTCAACATCTCGAGGAAGGAACAGAAGAAGCGCTTCATGGATCGCCTCGACGACCCGGACAAGCACTGGAAGTTCGAGATGGGCGACCTGCACGAGCGCGCGTTCTGGGACGACTACCAGGCCGCCTTCGAGGACACGCTCACGCACACCAGCACCGAGTGGGCGCCGTGGTGGGTCATCCCTTCCGACAACAAGTGGGTGTCGCGCGCGCTGGTCTCGGCCATCCTGACCGAAGCCATCGAGGGACTCGGGCTGAAGCCGCGGCGGATCGGCGAGGCGCAGCTGGCCGTGCTCGACCAGGCTCGGGCACAGCTGCTCGCCGAGCCCTGAACGAGTCTGAGCGCCGCCGGCGCTCGTCAGGGCGCCTCGTCGGACGCCGACCAGGGTCCACGCACCGGCGCTGCGCCGGAAGTGCACGCGCACGGGCTCCTGCCATGCGGGATGGGCCGCGCTGGTGGCAGCGATCTCCACCTGGACGTACGCATCCTCCTGCGTGGGTAGCGGACCCGGCAGTGCCAGGCGGGTCTCGGATGCACTCGTCGTTTCGCCGACGGGCGTGGCGACTCCTGAGGCGTTGTCGAAACGGGCCCACGTCGCGCGGTAACCGGTGGCGGCCTCGGGCACGACGCCACTGCGCGCCGCCTCGTCGACGAATTCCAGCGTGCCGTCGGCTGCCAGCACGAAATCCACCAGCGGGTTGATGGCCGTGTAGTAGGCGCGGCCGATCCGGTCACGCCGCTGCTTCAGCACCGTGGCCAGGTGCCGCTCGGCGGCAGGGTCGCTGATCCGCCCCACCTTCACGAGCGTGTCGATCATCGCGTCGCTGAAGGCCATCACCCGGCGTGCCGCCCAGAACGTGTCGTCGGGACGGGCATTGGCGATGGCCGCGGTCGGGGCCCGCGGTTTCCAGTCCTCGGGCACGAAGGCCTCGGCGGTGAAACGGCCGACGGCGGGATACTCGGTGTAGGGGACCGTCTGCCACGGCTGCATCCAGAACGCCATGGTGTACAGACGCCGCAGGGTCGGCTGCGACTCGAACAGGTGTTCGTACCCTTCGTCGAACTCGCGCGGTCCGAGCGCGCCCGTCCCGAAGGTCGATCCGACGTCCTGCAGGTAGTGACGCACCACCTGGCGCCCCCCCTGCGGCACCAGCACGTCGAGGGTGTTGCCGGCCTTCATGTCGACGAGATTGGTCCAGGCACCGAACACCTTGAGCGCGCGCAGGACGCGCCGGTGTTCGTGCGGCAATCACGTCGTTGGGGTCGTCGGGGCGGGTGCCGTGGTACCGGAAGCCGCCGAGCACCTTGCCTTCGACGGCCCGGCTCGCCAGCATCCGGTAGGAGCCGTCGTGATGACGCGCGGCCTTGGCGAGCACGCGCGCCAGGTCGGCCTCGTCGATGCGGCGCGTGCGCCCCGACGGCGTTTCCACCAGCGCCTTGTCGTCGATGTCGAGGTCATCGATCCTGACCCGGCCGAGGTGGTACTCCAGCTGCCAGTACCCGAGCGCCCAGAAGATCCGGTTGGCAATCATCGACGCGGCGCTGGCTGCCTCCGGGTTGGACACCGCGTCGAACTGGACGAACCACAAGACGTCGGCGCTGTCGCGCAGCACGAAGCCGGGACTGATGCCGGCCGGCTTGGCACGGACCACCGTGAAACGGCCGGCGGCCGGTCCGGCGTGCACGACCGGACCCGCCGACAGGGCCGCATCGGTCAACGGCGTCTCCAGGATCCGGTTGGTGAACCACTCGGAGTCGGGCACCTCGTCGGCCGTGTTCACGTCCAGCGCGCGCAGGTCCCGCTGGTCACCCGGTCGCGTGAACAGGTTGAGGAGGAGGTCGTAGGCCAGCGGGATGTTCCAGGCGCGGACACCGGACGCGTCCTGCGAGGACGGCTCGCGGGCAATCGGATCGTCGGGGAAGAACGTCGGTGCCGTCGCGCCGGCGCCGAGGGCCGTCATGAGCAGCGCGCCCATGATCGTTGCCGCGCCGCGCCAGCGGCGGCTCGGCGCTCCGGGCCGTCCGGGTCGTGTCGTCATCAGAACGGCGCCGACGTGCCGAACACGACACGCCAGCCCTCCGAGCCCCTCGCCAGGTCGAGGCGCAGGACGGTTGCGCTGAGGGTATGGAAGCGGACCCCGATGCCGTAGTCCGTCTTGACGTCGCGCAGGCTCAGCGCGCCGAAATCCCGGGCCACGGTGCCGGCATCGACAAACAGCGCCAGGTCGAGCGCGGCGCGGTTGGGGATCCAGCGCCATTCCGCGCTGCCGAGTGCGGTGTGGCGATCGCGAAAGCGTGCGGTGCTGTAACCGCGCAGGCTGTTGCCATCCCCGAGAGACGGCATCAGGAAGTAGGGCGCGTTGCCGCTGACCACCGACTCGGTGCGTCCGCGCAGCGAGAGCACCCACGTTTCGCGCAGCACGGGGAGGTGCTGCACGAGGTCGGTCCGCAGCGACGCGAAGGTGTCACCCTCGCCCGCCGACAGGTAGTGGTCGTAGGCGCCGCGGTAGAAGCCGCCGCGTCGGCTGTACTGCGGTGAGTCCAGCCAGTCCACGCCGACCTGGGTCTGCACGTGCACGAAGACCGGGTCCTGGCCGAGCCCTGGTGCGCCGGCTTCGTCGAAGCGCGCCTGCACGGGCAGGAAGCGCCCGGTCGCCGTTCCCTCCGAGTACGCCTCGTACGACGTGGCGCCGCGCAGGAACACGTTTCGGGCGGGGCGATAGAGGGCGGCGCCTTCGGCGTAGGCCTCGCGGACGCGCGCGTTGGTGCGGTCGCTGGCCAGCGACGACGGACCGAGGCCGAAAAACGGGATGCGCGCCGCGTCGCGCCAGCCGATCCGGGCCGTCAGGTCGACCGCCCCATCGGCTATCCGCGGCGCCGCCGCCGACGCCTCCACCTGCGAGAAGCCCGAGAACGACACGAGCCCCCGCACGTCCACGTGCGAGTAGTACCCGGTATAGGCACGGTACCCCGCGCCAACGGTGAACCCGCCGCCAGGGTAGATGCTGCTGAACGTCGGGTAGAACCCGTGCAGGAACTTCGGGTCGAACCAGGCGCCCTTCTCGGTCTGATCGAGGAAACGCTCGACCTTGCCTGGCGCGTAGGGTGCAAGCGTCGTGCTCTTGGCCGCCTGTGCCTGCTCGATGGCTTCGGTCCGGGTCTGCTGGGCGCCCGCGGTGCCCGACACCAGGGCACCGGCCAGCATCACGACGGCCAGAAGACGTAGCTGGGTGCGCACGATCATGAAGTCAGCGTCCGCGGCGACGACGGGCCCGGGCGGACCACGCCGGTGTGAGCCAGTGCCCGAGGCGTCCCCAGCCCTCCCGAACAACACGGAGGGGGACGCGGGCAGCCTGAAATCCTAGCCGATCTTCAGCGATTCCACACGCCTGTGCGATGGGTACCTGCCCCTGACACGCGAATCGGACAGGCCGGCCCGTGCGCGACGTCAGCGCGTCGATGTGCATGGCCGTGGACGAAAGCCGGCGCGGGCAAACAGGACGCGCGTGTAGGTCTCGCTGGTGTCCTCCACGACGCGGAGCTGCCCGTCGCTGTAGGTGCGCCGCGACGGCGTGGCGTCGGCGGTCTTGATCTCGCGCAAGACGACCGCCGTGCCGTCAGGCCACGTGACGTAGGCCGCGTCGCCCTCGAAGGCCACGCGCAGGGCATCGGCGCCGCAGCGGAAGGGGCTGCCCACCGGGACGAGCGCGGCCGCGCGTGCGGTCGAGGGCACGGCAACGGCTGCAGTGGCGCTGCCATCGGTCAGCTGCGACGGCGACACCGGCGGAGGGACGGCCGGAACCAGCGTCACCTCCGTTGCCGTCCTGGCGTTGATGCGGAGACGGAGTCGTCGTCGGCGTCAGTTCGAGCACGTCGACCTTGGAGGTGATGCCCTTCCCGGTGATGACCAGTCCGGCCAGGTCCTCCGCCCACGTGCCGACGGTCGGCGGCGTCCCCGTCGTGGAGATGACCATCACCTGGTCGGACAGGAAGACGTAGAAGGCAGAGGCGGGCGCTCCACGCTCTTCCGATACCCACACCCGATCCACGAGCAAGTCGACCCGGACGGCTGCTGGTGACGTCGGGCGTGTGGCCGGGACGGTGGCCGCCGCCCCGGCAGTCTGCGCACCAGCAGCGGCCGTCACGACGGCGCCAGACGCGAGCAGCAGTGCGGCGAGCCAGCGGGCGGACGTGTTCATGCCCTTGATTGTGACGGATCCCGGGCCCGCCGCACGTCCCTGCCGGGCAGTCCTCGACAGGCTGCTGGCGTTCGTGTAGAAGTCACAAACTGCATGCCACGCCTGCTCGTCTTCGCGATCCTGGTGCTCGCGGCCGGTTGCCGGCCCGCCACGCAGCCCCCCACCGCGCCATCGACCGGTGGCCTTGCCCTGCCGGGAGGCTTCGAGGCGACCGTCTTCCACGACGGCGTCGGTCGGGCCCGCCACCTCGCGGTGACCAGCGAGGGCACTGTCTACGTCAAGCTGCGCGGCCCCGTGCGCGGGCAAGCGGCGGCGGACTTCAAGGGCCTGGTGGCGCTGCAGGACACCGGCGGGGACGGACGCGCCGACCGTACGGAGTACTTCGGCGACTACCAGGACACCGGTGACTACGGCACGGCGCTGCGGCTGTACGAGGACCATCTCTACTTCAGCACCGCCGGCGAGGTCTACCGGCAGAAGCTGATGCCAGGCCAGCTGGTGCCGACCGGGCCGGTGCAACTCGTGCTCAGGCACGCCTACAAGACCGAGGGCCGCTCGTACGAGCACATCGCCAAGCCGATCACCTTCGACGACCGTGGCCACATGTACGTGCCATTCGGGGCGCCCGGTGATGTCTGCCAGGACAAGAACCGGCAGCCGGGTTCCCCAGGCGCCGATCCCTGCGGGCAGCTGGAATGGCATGGCGGCGTGTGGCAGTTCGACGCGCGCAAGCTCGATCAGACCGAGCAGGATGGTCGCCGCTACGCAACCGGCATCCGCAGTCTCGTGGCCATGGCCTGGAACCCACACGTCGGCGACCTGTACGCCCTGCAGCACGGACGCGACGATCTGTACCGCTCATGGCCGCAGTACTTCTCACGCTGGGCGAGTGCGGTGCTGCCTGCCGAGGAGTTCTTCCGCGTCACCGAGGGGTTCGATGGCGGCTGGCCTTATTACTTCTACGACTGGATGCAGGGCAAGAAGCTGCTCAATCCGGAGTACGGCGGTGATGGGAAGAAAGAAGGCGCCGGCGCCAAGCTGACGCCGCCGCTGCTCGGCTTCCCCGGCCACTTCGCCCCCAACGACCTGCTGTTCTACGAGGGCACGCAGTTCCCCGAACGCTACCGGCACGGCGCGTTCATCGCCTTCCACGGCTCGACGATCCGCATGCCCTACTCGCAGGCCGGCTACATCGTCGCCTTCGTGCCGATGCGGGACGGCCGTCCGGCTGGGGAGTGGGAAGTCTTTGCCGACGGCTTCGCCGGGATCGATCCGATCCCGAACACCGGCGATGCGGCGGCGCGCCCGATGGGTCTGGCCGAGGGCCCGGATGGCTCGCTGTACGTCAGCGAGAGCGTCAACGGCCGGATCTGGAAGGTGCAGTACCGCGGCGCGCGCGACACGTTCGGGCCGGCGCAGCTGGCGGGCATGACGGCGCGCAAGCGACAGCAGCAGCACATCCGGCAGCCGGACGAGACGAAGGACGTGCTCGGCAGCACCACCCTCGCGGCCGGCGGCAAGCTGTACCAGACCTATTGCGTGTCCTGCCACCAGGGTGATGGCAAGGGCGACGGCGCGCGCTTTCCTCCGGTGGCCGGTACTCGCTGGGTGTCGGGCAACAAGGCGCGCCTGATCTCGGTGGTGCTGTTCGGCCTGCAGGGCGAGATCGACGTCGAGGGGAAGGGATACAACGGCGTGATGCCGGCACACGGCTTCCTGAGCGACGAACAGGTTGCGCAGATGCTGACGTTCCTGCGTCAGAACTTCGGCAACCACGCCCAGGCGGTGACAGCCGGCGAGGTTGCCGACCAGCGTGCCAAGGGCCCATGGACGGAGCCGACTCGGTGACCGGCACGCGCCGCTGGACGAGCGTCGTGGTGGCCGCGGCGGCCCTGCTGCTGGCGGCCCCGGTCGTGCCGGCCCAGACCGCGTGGGCCGACCTGGCGCCTCTGTTCACGCCACCCGCGTCCCTGGCTGGCCAGCTCGGGTCGTGGCGGTCGCCGCTCGTCTTCGCCGACGGCTCGCCCGTCCGGAGCGCCGCCGACTGGCCGCGGCGACGAGCGGAGATTCTGGCCGAGTGGCGGCAGGTGATGGGCGACTGGCCGCCACTGCTCGAGCACGTCCCGATGCAGGTGCTGTCGGAGACGCACCGCGAGACATTCACGCAACGGCGGGTGGCACTCACGGTGGCACCCGGGCAGCGCATCGAGGGATGGCTGCTCGTTCCCGACGGCGTGGCTGCTGGCACAGCGGCGGTGCTGGTGCCCTTCTACGAACCCGACACCAGCGTCGGCCTCGGCGCACGGCCGCAGCGAGACTTCGCGCGGCAGCTCACCCGCGCCGGCCTGGTCACGCTGTCGATCGGCACGCCGGCAGGCGACTCCCGTGATCCCGATCGCGGTATCGTCACCGCGCAACCCCTTTCGTACTACGCGTACGTCGCCGCCAACGCCTGGACCGCGCTGGCGGCGTTGCCCTACGTCGATGCCGATCGCATCGGCGTGGTCGGCCACAGCTATGGTGGCAAGTGGGCGATGTTTGCCGGCGCGCTGTGGGACCGCTTTGCCGCCGTCGCCACCAGCGACCCCGGCATCGTCTTCGACGAGAGCCGTCCCAACGTCAACTACTGGGAGCCCTGGTACCTGGGCTTCGATCCAAAAGTGCGGCGCAACGTGGGCGGCCTGCCGACGCCAGACAACCCGAACACCGGCGCGTACCGGACGATGCGGGAGCGCGGCATGGACCTGCACGAACTGCATGCCCTGATCGCGCCGCGGCCGTTTTTCGTGAGCGGCGGGGCCGAGGATCCGCTCGAACGGTGGGTGGCCCTGAACCACGCCGTTGCGGTCAATCGCCTGCTCGGCTTCGATGGTCGGGTCGGCATGTCGACGCGACCGACCCACGACCCGACGCCGCAGTCCAACGCCCAGATCGTCGCCTTCTTCACGCACTTCCTCAGGCGCTGACCGGCACGGCCCGCGATAAGCTACGCGGCATGACGGTGAGACTGCACAAGGCCGCACTCGGCGGTGTATCCCTGGCGGCCTGGTTGCTGCTCGCCGCGCCCGCCGCTGCATCGCAGGAGCAGACCAGCGCCCCCGCACGCCGGGCACGCCGCCGCTCCCGCCGCCGTACCGGCAAAGGCCGGCGAACTGCCGGAACGCATCGCCAAACCCATTGCCCTGATGCCGAAGGCGCTCGGCCCCTACACGCGCGCCATCTCGTCGCCGCAATGCCGAGGCGCAGGCGTTCTTCACCCAGGGCGTCCAGATGATGTTCGCCTTCGCCAAGCAGGACGCGATTCGCTCGTTCCGCGCGGCGTGGACCGCCGATCCCGACTGCGCCATCTGCCACTGGGGCGAGGCGTGGGCGTGGGGGTCGTACCTGAACGAGAAGATGAGCGCCGAGGATGCGCCCTTCGCCTATGCCGCGTCGCGCCGGGCGCTGGCGCTCAGCGGCCAAGGCCAGTCCCGCCGAACGCGACTACATCGACGCGCTCGCCGTCCGCTACGTGCGCGACTTCGACCCGGAGAAACGCCGCGTCCAGGACGAGGCCTACGTCGAATCGACGCGTCGCCTGTCGGAGAAGCACCCCGACGACCTCGACGCCCGCACGCTCTACGCCGACGCCCTGTTCCTGCTCGAGCCGCGCGCCGGCCGCCGCGACGTGCACGCGCCCAACATCGTCCACCTGCACGGCGTGCTCGAGGGCATCCTCGCGCGCGACGCGAAACACCCCGGCGCCTGCCATCTCTATGTGCACGCCACCGAGTCGACGATCCGCCCCGACAAGGCCGAGGCGTGCGCCGAGTACCTCGGAAAGTCGATACCTGGCGCCAGTCACATCAATCACATGCCGTCGCACACCTGGAACGAGGTGGGACGCTGGGGCGATTCGGTGCGCGCCAATCTCGATGCCGTCCACTCCGACCTGAAGGCCGACATCGGCGAAGGCTTCGCCATCTACCCGGAGCACAACCTGCACATGCTGCTCTACGCGGCATCGATGGACGGTCAGGGCGCTATCGCCACCACCGCCGGCCGCGACTACGCCAAGCGCCGCAAGGACACGATGTACCAGGTGCTGACGCTCGTGCGCTTCGGCCGCTTCGACGAGGTGCTGGCGGTCACGCAGCGGCCCGAGCGGCCGGTGCCCGCCGGCCTGTGGGACTTCGCGCAGGGGTATGCCTACCTGCGGGTGGGGCAGGCCGACATGGCGCGGCTCTACCTGGCGCGTGTGCGGCAGGGCGCCGACACGCCCAAGGCGGAGTTCCGCGACCACCCGGCCAAGCGCGCTGCTGGGCCTGGTGGCCGACCTGCTCGAGGGCGAGATCCTGCGCGGCGACAGGCAGCTCGCTGCGGCCATCGCGAAGTTCGAGTCGGCCGTGGCCCATGACGATGCGCTGGAGTACGACGAACCGGAACCGCTGCCCTTCCCGGCGCGTCACTGGCTCGGCGCCGCCCTGCTCGAGGCAAAGAGATTCGCCGACGCCGAGCGCGTCTATCGCGACGACCTCGCGCAACACCCCCGCAACGGCTGGTCGCTGCTCGGCCTGCAGCTGGCGCTCGAAGGCCAGGGCCGGAAAGACGCCGCGCTCGACGCCGACCTCGAGAAAGCCTGGGCCCGCGCCGACACCTGGATCCGCAGCTCGCGCTTCTAGGCGCGGCCCGGTCCCGCCGTCGCTTACGCCGCCTGCGCCGCCTCGCCGATGACCGACCGCATCCGCGCGTCGCTCGGGGCCGGGGCATGCACGTGCGGATCCGTGGACGCGAAGGTGGTCCCGGTCGCGCGGCCGATCTCCAGCGCTTCGGCACGGATGGTCTCGAACAGCCGCAGGATGACGGCGTCGTCGAGGTCGCGCGGTCAGAAGAGCGACTGCGGGTAGGCGTTGGCGGCGGCCAGCGCCTCCGCGTATTGCACGCCGCAGGTGGCACCGCGGTAGCGCGCCAGGCTCTCCTTCAGTCGCTGCGCGCCGTCGAGCGTATCCCCGGCGTAACGTTCGTTGCGGGTGAGCGCCATCAGCTTGCCGAGCCACGCCAGCGCCGCGGACCATTCGCGGGTGACGTCGACGAACGTGTCGGGCACGAAGCCGATCGTGTGCCGCGGGCCGTTGTCGTACAGGTAGGTACGTCGGGGTGTGGCGTAGGGCGCGAACGGATCGGCAAGGACGCGGTCGCCGAGGTGCAGGGCCAGCTTGCCCAGTTGCGCCGCGGCTTCGTGGTCGGGATGCTGATCCCGGGACCACAGCACGAAGGCCGTATCGGCCTTGACCTCCGCGACCACGTCGGCCACCGCGCGACCACCGGCCTCGACCGACGGCAGCCGCCCCGATGCCCATGGCAGGAACCGCGACTCGGCGCCGTACTCGGCATTGATCCGGCGCGTGCCCTCGACGATGTCGGCACCGCGCCCGCGCACCGGCTTCCAGTTGCTGTAATCGCCAATCATCGCCAGGATGACCACGCGGTGTCCCTGCGCGATGGCCTGCAGGAGGGTGCCCGGGATGCCGAACGGCGCGTCGTCGTAGTGCGCGCCAATCGCGAGAATGGTCCGCGACGGCGGCGGCGGGGGTACGCGCCGGCCCCTGGGGGGCGCCTGGTGTGGCGGCCGTGCTGCGGCCGGCTGTCGCGGTCGTGACACCGGCAGCCGTCAGAAATGTCCGTCGGTCCATGCGGTCCCTCTCGTGGCTGTCGGTGTGGGCCGCAGGTCGCGGCTACTGCATCGGTGTTTTCATCCAGGGGGCGGTGTTGTGGAAATTCACCAGCACGCCACCAGGGCCGTTGATGCTGTCGCAGGCTGCCCGCTGCTCCGGGGTCAGCGTCATCTCGAGCACCGGCAGCAGGTCCTCGAGCTGCTCCAGGGTCCTCGGCCCGACGATTGGCGCAGTGACCCCGGGCTGGTCCTTGCACCAGAGCAGCGCCAGTTGTCCGGGCGTACGTCCGTGCGCGGCGGCAAGGTCGGCAAAGCGGGCGCCCGCCTCGATGCCACGTGCCGTGACGCGATCGGCGTAGATGCTGCCCGGCTGCCGTGCGGCACGCGAATCGGCGGGCAGCGTGCTGCCTGACTGGTAGCGACCCGCCAGCACGCCCTGCGCCAGCGGCGCCCAGGGCAGCAGTGCCAGGTCGTAGCGCAGGGCCAGCGGCACCAGTTCATTCTCGATGCGACGGTCGAGGAGGTTGTACGGCGGCTGCTCGCTCACGTACCGGGTCAGGCCGAGGCGTTCGCTGGCGGCGAGCGCTTCCATCACCATCCAGGCCGGATGCGTGGAGCACCCGGCATAACGCACCTTGCCGGCGCGCACGAGATCGGTCAGCGCTCCAAGCGTTTCGTCGATGGCAATCTCGGGACTCGGCCGGTGCACCTGGTACAGGTCGATGTAGTCGGTGCCCAGGCGTCGCAGTGAGGCTTCGCAGCCGGCAATGATGTGCAGGCGCGAGTTGCCGAGATCGTTGGGCCCGGCACCGGTCCGGCCGTGCACCTTGGTGGCCAGCACGACCTGCGCCCGGCGGCCCGCGAGCGCCTTGCCGACGACGGTCTCGCTGGCGCCGTCGTGGTACACGTCGGCCGTGTCGATCAGGTTGCAACCGGCATCCATCGCCGCGTGGACGATCCGGATGCCGTCGGCCTCGGGTGTCGGCCCGCCCAGGTTCATGGCCCCCAGGCAGAGCGGCGACACACGGACGCCGGTGCGTCCCAGCAGGCGATGGTGCATGCCGGGATCTATACCGCAGACGAGGCGCTGTCGTGCAGACCGACCATCGCCCGCGCCACGGACGGCATGGTCGTCACCAGATCTTCACGCGCTGATCTGGCGGCAGGTACAGCGCGTCGTCGGGCTTGACGTCGAAGGCCGTGTACCACTCGTCCATGTTGCGGACCACGCCGTTGACCCGGAATTCACCCATCGAGTGCGGGTCGGTCACCAGTCGCTGCCTCGTGTCGTCCTCGCGGCTCAGCGAACGCCAGACCTGGGCCCATGCCAGGAAGAATCGCTGGTCGCCCGTGAATCCGTCGATCACCGGCGCCTCCTTGCCGTCCAGCGACAGCCGGTAGGCCGTGTAGGCCATCGTCAATCCCCCCAGGTCGCCGATGTTCTCGCCCATCGTCAGCTGGCCGTTGATGCAGCCGTTGGCGACCGGGCAGTACTTCGAGTACTGCGTGCCGAGCCTCTCGGTGGCGGCCTTGAACTTCCCGTCGGTCTCCGGCGTCCACCAGTTGCGGGTGCGACCCGCCTCGTCGAAGGCCCGCCCCTGGTCGTCGAACCCGTGGCCGATTTCGTGGCCGATCACGCCGCCAATCGCCCCGTAGTTCACTGCCGGGTCGGCGCCGATGTCGAAGAAGGGCGACTGCAGGATGGCGGCCGGGAACGTGATCTGGTTCATCAGCGGGTTGTAGTAGGCATTGACGGTCTGCGGCGTCAGACCCCACTCGTCCCGATCCACGGGCTTGCCGAGTCGCTCGACCTGCCGCTTCCACTCGAAGACGCGGGCGTTGGCGACATTCTCGAAGTGCTTGCCCTTCTCGATCGACAGCGACGAGTAGTCGCGCCACTTGGTGGGGTACCCGACGCGCGACTCGAAGGTGGCCAGCTTCTTCAGTGCCTCGGCGCGGGTCGGCTCGTCCATCCACGGCAACGTCTTCAGGCGTCCCTCGAGCGCCGTGCGCAGGTTGGCGACCAGCGCGTCCATCTTCGCCTTGTGCTCGGGCGGGAAGTACCTCTGGACGTACACCTGGCCGACCCCTTCACCGATGTGCTCGTCGAGCAGCGACGTGCCGCGCTTCCAGCGCTCGCGCTTGGCCTGCACACCGCGCAGGGTCCTGCCGAAGAATTCGAAACTGGCGTCGTCGAAGGCCTTGGGCAGATGGGCGGCATTGTCGGAGGCGATGTGGAAGGCCAGGTACTTCTTCCAGCTGTCCACCGGCGTCCTGCCCACCAGCGCGGCGCCGTCGCGGACCGCGGTGTCGCCGTACGCGATGATCGTCTCCGGCGTGGCCGGCATGCCCGAGGCCCGGCAGGAACGTCTCCCATGCGATGGCGGGCGCAAACGCCTTGAAGTCGGCAAACGGCATCGGCTTGATGGCCTTCTCCACGTTGCGCAGCTCGGCCTGGGCCCAGTGGCCGCGGGCGATGCGGGTCTCGAGCGCGACGACGGTCTCGGCCGACGCGGCTGGCGTGGCATCGCCGAGCAGTTCGAAGATCCGGGTGACGTAGGTCTTGTAGGCAGCGCGATACTTCGTGAACGCCGGCGTCGTGCCGAGGTAGTAGTCGCGATCAGGCATGCCGAGCCCGCCCTGGCTGGCCCAGATGGCATATCTTTTCGGGTCCTGCGGGTCGGCGTCGATGCCCAGGCCGAACGGGGCGGCAAATTCGGGGGTGGCCATCAGCGCCAGCACCCCAGCGGTGTCGTCGACCGCCTGGATGCGGTTCAGGTACGGTTCGAGTGGGGCGAGGCCGCGCGCCTCGATTGCCGCTTCGTCCATCCAGCTGGCATACATGTCCCCGACCTTGGCGGCCGTGGTGCCGGCGGCGGGCGTCTGCGCGGCCAGGCCTTCGACGACCGCCTTGACGTCACGCTCGGACTTCTCGCCCAGGGCATCGAAGGAGCCGTACCGGGCCTTGTCGGCCGGCATGGTGAACGTGGCCAGCCACTTGCCGTTGGCGTATCGGAAGAAATCGTCGCCGGGCTGGACTGCCGTGTCCATGTTGGCGGTTTCGACCCCGAACGAGCCAAGCGCAGCCTCCGGAGCCGCGGCGGTGGCGGGGCTCGACGGCGCAGGTGCGCTGCCGGAGCAGCCAACCAGCACGGACAGCGAGGCTGCGAGAAGGACACGAGTCATGAAAGCACCTCTATGTGTGGGTCCGCGGGGGCGTCACTGCTGCCGCCCGACAAATCAGGATACGGCCGATCGCTTGGCCACTGGCTACGACGCAGGCAGCCGGGGCACCGCGCATGTGATGGTCAATGGGGCGTGATGACCTGCAGCCACGGCAGGCCGAGGCCGAGCAGCGCTGCGAGAAACAACAGCCCGAACAGCGATCCGAGACGCCAGAACTCGCGACGGTCGATCAATCCGCAGCCGTAGTAGAGCGGCGCCGGACCGGTCGCGTACGGTGTCAGCACCCCCATCAGGCCAAGCGAGAAACCGAGCAGCATGACGAAGGTTCGTACCGGCAGGCCCTCGATGGCTGCACCGGCGGCGAGGAAGACGGGGGCCACGGCAACCGCATGCGCGGTGATGCCGGCAAAGGCGTAGTGCATCAGGAAGAACAGTGCCACCAGCAAGGTGACCACGAGCAACGGCGGAAACCCGGCGAGCCGTGCTGCGGCACCCTGGCCGAGCCAGGCCACGAACCCGACGCGGTTCAGGCCGTCCGCCAGGACGACCAGGGTGGCAAACCAGGCGAGCACGTTCCAGGCGGGTGTGTGACTGAGGACGTCTTCCCAGGTCACGATCCGCGCCAGCAGCATCAGCGACACCGCCACCATGGCCACCAGCGTCGGGTCGAGCACCGAACCGGCGACAATCCACAAGGTCAGCGACAGCAGCGCCAGTCCGGCCATGCCGAGTTCTCGACGCGACACCGGCCCCATGGCCACGAGCGCACCGGCTGCCCACTGCGGCACCGCATTTCCTGCCGGCGTGTCGGCTGGATGCAGCCGGAACGTCAGCCACGGCACCACGAGCAGGAGCAGGACCCCGATCGGCAGGAAGCCGACCATCCAGTCGACCCACGTGATCTCGATGCCCGCGGTGGTGCGCGCGAGATCGACCAGGAACAGGTTGGGCGCCAGGGCCGTCATGAACATCGAGCTCGTGACGCAGGTGGTGGCAAACGCCGTCCACATCAGGGCCGTGCCGAAGGGGCGTGCCGCAGCGCCGGCGCCCGCGCCATAGAGCTCGGGGATGGTGCGAATCACCGGATAGATCATGCCGGCGCTGCGCGCCGTGTTGGACGGCGTGAACGGCGCCAGCAGCACGTCGGAGAAGGCCACCGCGTAGCCGAGACCGAGCGTCCGGTGCCCGAGGTGCCTGACCATCAGCAGCGCGACGCGGCGACCGAGACCGGTCTTCTCGTAACCCATGGCGAACACGAAGGCAGCAAAGATCAACCAGACGGTGCTGTTGGAGAAACCCGCCAGTGCCCACCGCACCGCCTCCGCCGGAAGCCGGAAGCCAGGGGCCTCGCGCTGTGCCGCCGAGAAGGGCAGCCCGGCCGCGGCGGCCAGCGTGACACCGATGAAGCCGACCGCCGAGGGCGGCAGCGGCTCGGTGATCAGGCCGGCGATGACCGCCGTGAAGATCGCCACGTAGTACCACGCCGACGGCTCGAGCCCCGCCGGCACCGGCAGCAGGGCCACGGCCACCCCGGTGGCGATCGGCACCGCCGCCCTCCAGATCATCGTGCGGCGAGTCGGTCCAGCACCGCGTCGGTGAACTGCGCCGTGCTCTGCCTGTCCGCCGATGTCGGGTGTGGCCACGCCCGCGGCCAGGGTGCGCTCGACCGCGTCGCGCACCGCATGTGCAGCAGCGTCTTCACCGAGCCAGTCGAGCATCATCGCGCCACTCAGCAGCGCTCCGGTCGGGTTGGCGATACCCCGGCCCGCGATATCGGGGGCGGAGCCGTGCACGGGCTCGAACAGCGACGGGGTGGTGCGGGCAGGATTGAGGTTGGCCGAGGGGTTCAGGCCGAGGCTGCCGGTGACCCCGCCGGTGAGGTCGCTGAGGATGTCGCCGAACAGGTTGGAGCCGACAATCACGTCGAAGGTGTGCGGGCGACGCACCAGTTCGAGCGTGGCCGCGTCGATGTGCAGCTTGTCGGTGGTCACGTCCGGGAACTCGGGCGCGAGTTCGGCCAGCACGCGGTCCCACAGGACGTAGGCGTGCCGTTGCGCGTTCGACTTGGTGATCATCGTCAGCGCCTGGCGTCGCGTCCGGGCGAGAGCGAACGAGAAGCGCAGGATCCGCTCGATGCCGCGGCGTGTGTGCAGGGCGGTCTGCACCGCCACCTCGTCGCGGGTGCCGACCGCGAAGCTGCCGCCGTTGTCGATGTACTCGCCTTCGGAGTTCTCGCGGACGACGACGACGTCGATGGGATCGGTGCGCCTGAGCGGGCCCGTCACGCCTGGGTAGGTGCGCGCCGGGCGCACGCACGCGTAGAGGTCGAAGGCCTGGCGCATGGCGATCAGGGGCGCCAGCGTGACGTGGTCGGGCAGCCGGGCAGGCCAGCCGACGGCGCCGAGAAAGATGGCGTCGAAGCCACGCAGCTGCTCGAGGAAATCCGCGGGCGCGACGCGGCCGGAGTGCTCGTGATGGGCCATGCCCCAGTCGAAGGACTGGCAGTCCAGGCGGAACTGGCCGGCCATGGCTGCCGCGGCGTCCAGGACCGGCATCGTGGCGGCCACGACCTCCGGTCCGATGCCATCTCCGGGATACAGCGCGATGCGGTGCGTTCTCACGGCGCCAGTGTACGGCGACTCTCGGCCGCGTCGACTGGGTTTAGAGTGTGCGCATGCCGACATCGCCGTTTGCCGCTCGTCGCGCCTTTCTCGCCACGACGACCGCCCTGACCGCGCACGTCTGGGTACCGCGGCCGGCACGGGGGTACGCCAGCGGCGAGGTCACCAGTCGCCTGGCGGCCAGCCAGGCTGACGCCGGCGTCTCGAAATGGGATCTCGACACGCCCGCCCTCTGCGTCGACCTCGACCGGCTCGACGCCAACATCAAGACGATGCAGGCCGCCGTCCGCCGGTTCGGCCTGGCCACGCGGCCGCATGCCAAGACCCACCGCAGTGCCGACATCGCGAAGCTGCAACTGGCCGCCGGCGCGATCGGGATCTGCTGCGCCAAGCTCGGCGAGGCCGAAGCACTGGCGCCGCACGGCATCGACCGGATCTGCATGACCACCGCCAATCTGTCGCCGGGCAAGATCCGTCGCGCCATGCAGCTGCGCCGGCGCCTGCCCGGTTTCATCCAGGCCGTCGACGACACGCGCAACGCCCGCGATCTCTCGGACGCCGCGCGGGAAGCGGGTGTGGTCGCCGACGTGGTCATCGACGTCGCCGTGGGCACGCGCAGCGGCATTCCGGCCGGCGACGATGCGTTGCAACTGGCCCGGTTGGTGGATACGCTGCCGGGCCTGACGCTGCGGGGCATCCTGTCCTACGACGGTGGCGCCCAGCACATCGCCGGGTTCGCCACCCGCAAGGAGCGCACGCTGGCCAACATCGCGGCCAACGCCGCGACCTGCGCCGCCATGAAGAAGGCCGGGCTCAACACCGAGATTTTCAGCGGCGGCGGCACCGGCACCTACAACATGCAGCACCATGTGCCGGGTTTCACCGATGTGCAGGTCGGCAGTTACGTGTTCATGGACATGCAGTACCTCGCGATCGGGCGTGAGGACGGCCATCCCGTGTTCGACGACTTCGCCCCGGCGCTGACCGTGGTCGGCACCGTCCTGAACAACCGGTTTCCCGGCAAGCTGACCACCGATGCCGGGGCCAAGGCCCTGACGCTGAACACGCCGCGCGCCGGCGTCATCGGCGAGCCGGACGCCGACTACAACGCCGGGTCCGACGAGTTCGGCGTCATCAGCTTCAGGAAGGGCCCGGCCCGCTCGTACGCGATCGGTGACCGCATCGAGATGATCGTGCCGCACTGCGACCCGGTGGTGAACCTGTACGACGTGATGTACGGCATCCGCAAGGATCGGGTGGAGCGCATCATTCCCGTCACGGCGCGCGGCAAGTCGCAGTGACGGCGGCTTGTAAGGGCCAGCCAGCTCGACTACGATGCCGCCTTTGCCGCGTCGAACGCCCAGGCCCGTGGCGTGCCGATGTCGGCGAGTCCAACATCAGCCTGAGTCGGGAGGGCACCCATGAGCAACGCGCAAGTCGTGAAGAATCTCTACGAGGCGTTCGGACGCGGCGACATGGGCACGGTCCTCGGTGCGATGGATCCGGCCATCGAGTGGCGTGAGGCGGAAAGCAACCCGTACATGCCGAGCGGCGAGCCCTTCATCGGCCCGGACGCCGTGGTCAGCCAGCTGTTCATGCGTCTCGGCAGCGAGTGGGACGGTTTCGCCGTGCACCCGAAGACCTACCACGACGCCGGCGACACGGTCGTCGTCGAAGTGCGCTACACCGGGACCTTCAAGGGGACTGGCAAGGGTGCGGGCATCGACACCCAGGCCTGCCACGTGTGGCGCTTCCGCGACGGCCGCGTCGTCGCCTTCCAGCAGTACGTGGACACGGCCAGGCTGCGGCAGTTGATGGGCGTCACCGCGCCTGCCTGATCCTCATCGCCCACCCCGGTCGCGTCAGAGGTAGCGCTGCAGCCAGGTCCACGCCTCGGCCTGCATCTCGAGGTTGAACTGATGCGGGCTGTCGTACAGCCGCGTCCGACACCGCTCGGGGATGCCGGCCTTGGCGTAGCAGGCGTCCAGCGTGGCGAAGCTGGCCTTGATCGCGTCCAGGTCGAACAGGCCGTCCCGGCTGCCACTCATGTACAACACCGGTCTCGGCATTGCGATCGAGGCGACGTCGGGGTAGTCGAGATGCCGCTGCAGGCCCGGCACCACCTTGGTGAGGCCGACGGTGTGGCGGATGTGCTTGCGCAGCTGGGGCGGGAACGACGTCATCCAGCAGACGACCACGGCGGCCTTGATGCGCTCGTCGAGCGCGGCCAGGTGTGCGGATCGGACCGCTCCCACCGACAGGCCGACGCAGCCGATCCGCGCTGGGTCGACATCATCACGCGACAGCAGGTAATCGACCGTCCGGATGTCGTCCCAGAACATCACGCCAGGCCACGTGAACCCCGCCGAGTAGATGGTCCGGCCGACCAGGGGCTCGTTCTGGCTGGCGCGGGCATTGAACGCGTCCACACGCGCCTCCGGCATCGTCGAAGGGCGATCGCGCCAGTCGGCCGGATCGTCGTCGAGCAGCATGCGGCGGTCGCCCCAATAGAACATGTCGGTCACGACCACGACGTACCCGCGCGTGACCAGTTCGATGGCAATGCTGCGTCCGCCGTAGTAGCGGGTGCGGAAGCCGTCGAACACCGGGTGCTCGCCGTCGATGGCAACCAGCTTCTCCTTGCCCCACAGGTAGAAGCCGCCGTGATCGTGCAGCGCGACGACCGCTGGCGCGCGGTTGGTGGGCGAGGCGGTCTTGGGGACGAGGACATACGCCGGTACCCGCACGTCGGGCGTCGTGCTGAACGTCACCTTCTCGCGCACGTAGGTGCCGCAGTCGACGCGCTCGCTGGTCTCGGCGGCCGGGGCGCACGGCGGGGGCGCGTAGTGGAGCAGATCCAGCACCTTGGCCCGGGCCATGCCGGTCCAGTCGCCGAGGGTCCGGAATCGCGGATTCAGGAACGACATCGGGAAGGTGCCCTGCACCGCCTGCTTCTGGATGAACGGAAAGAGTGACCCGACATCGGCGCCCGTTGCCGCCGCGGGCGCTGCGGCCGCTGGCGCGGCCACCGCCGGTTGTCCGAGCGTGCTGCCGGCCGCGTCGGCGCGGCCCGCCAGTAGGGGCGCGGCACCCGCTGCCGCGGCTGTCTGCAGGAAACGACGACGATTCAGGGGAGAGGCGGACGCACGTGGCGCGGGCATGGCGCACATCGTGTCGCAGCGTCCCGGCCGGCGCAACGGGAGAGTTGTCTCGCGCGGGCTGCGCGTCAGCGGCTGGCCAGCAGGGCGGCTGTTGCCGTCCGCACCACCTGCGCACCCGCGTCGGTCCACGCAAACAGCAGCGCCGCGCCCTGCCGTGTCATGCGGGGGTAGCCGCTGGTCCGCGAGCCGTCCAGCGTGGCAATCCGCACGGCCGGCCAGCGCCCACCGTTCACGTCGATGCGGCGCGCCATCAGGGACGCGCCAGGGGTGTTCAGCTCGATCCACGTCACGACGGCAGTCCCGTCGTCCAGCATCTCCACGTCCACCCGGCCGAGTGAGGCGACCTCGTCGACGCGGACACGCGGGGCGAACGTGCGGCCGGCATCTCCCGAGAACGCCACGTACACATGGCCGACGTCATCGACGGCCGTGAACCAGGCCACCACCACCGCTCGGTCGCGCGCGCCGAGCATCGGTCCGTTCACAGGGCACGCGGCGAGCTTCCAGCCATCGTGGTGGACGGCCGTCGGCTCGCTCCAGCGTCCGTGCTCGAGCCGCGACACGTGGATGTCGCGCACCTCGTCGGCGCTGCGGTCGCGGAAGGCGACGATCGGCCCCTCGCTGGTGATGGCGGCCGCTGTCGGACAGCAGTCACAGACGCGCAGGTCGACAGGGGTGTCGGCCACCTGCTGCCAGGCGCGGTCGTAGGCGCCAAAGCGCAGCGTCATCGCCCCAGCGGTCCCGGCGTGCCCGTCCGTGTGCGCAGCGGCCGCCTTGGTCTGGCGACCATCGAGCCAGACCACCCCGAGTCCACCCCCGGGGATCCCCAGCAGCGAGGCGAATCCGTGCTCGGTCCTGGTGCCGTCGTGGTGCGGCGTGAAGGATGGCGCCCAGGTGCGGCCGTCGTCGGACGAATGGCTCAGGCGAACGTCGTAGGCGTACCGGTCGCCGCCGCTCTTCTGCAGCCAGTGTGCAGCCCACGACCCATCGTCGAGGCGCAGCACGGACGGCACGTCGGCCCAGTTGACGAACCAGTCGTCCCCCGACGCGACGGTCCTCGCGCCAGTCCAGCCGCCGGCCTCGTAGGAGGCGAACCTGAGGTACGCGCGCGCCCCGGCCCGCTCGACCCAGCTCAGGACGGTGCCACGCGCGGTCGTCTGCAATTGCGGCTGACCGCTGGCGGGGCCGGCCGGGGAGCGCAGGGTCCGCACCGGGCCCAACCACGATCCGTCATGAGACGGCTGCGACGTGGCCTGCCCGGCCAGGGCCAGCCCCGCGAGGCCCAGCCCCGCGCCGGCAAGCAGCCACCAGACGTGCAGCAAGGGTGCCCTCCGCATGCCGCCATCTTATCGGCAGACCGGGTCCCGGCGAAGCGCGCTGCGCCAGATGTCCGCCGGGGTCCGTCGCTTGTGCGCTTGGTAGCTGTTTCGACGCTGAATGAGGCGAATTGGAGAGTCGATTCCAATCGTCTACAATGCGAATCACGACTGGGGCGACCTGGACTGCCCCGCCCTGAATGACATGACACGGCTCACGGTGCGGACGGCGGCGGATCGCCTCGGGATCGGGTACTCCACCCTGAAGCGCTGGATCCTGTCGGGCCGGGTTCGCACGACGCGCACAGAGGGCGGCCATCACCGCATCGCCGAGTCCGAAGTCGAGCGACTGCTGGCCCGTCGAGGTCCGCCCGCGCCGACCCGCCAGCCGCATCCACCCGCCGACGAGGCGCTCGGTGCCTTGAGCGCCCGCAACCGGCTGCACGGTCACGTGGAGGAGGTACGCGTCGATGGCCTGCTGGCGCAGGTTCGTCTGCGCGTCGGCGACCAGTCGCTGACCGCAGTGATTACCGCCGACGCGGTACGTGCCCTCGGCCTCCGGCGTGGTGACGATGCGGTGGCGATCGTCAAGTCCACGGAAGTCATGATTGGCACCAGGGCGGCCGTCACGCCAGCGCGGCCAGGGAGAGCGCGTGCAGTGCGCTGAGGCCGGGGGGCGCCGCGCTGGCCGGGTGGCGCGCCTCGGAACACTGGTGGGCGCGTTGCTGGCAGTCGTCGGCGCCGGAACGCAGGCCCACGAGCAGCCGCGTGCCGCGGTGGTGGCAGCGGCCTCCGACCTCGGCGCCGCGCTGCCCGAAATTGCTGCGCAGTTCACCCGCGACACCGGCGATCAGGTGCAGTTCGTGTTCGGGTCGTCGGGAACGCTCGCCAGGCAGGCGCGCGACGGTGCGCCCTTCGAGTTGTACCTGTCTGCCGACGAGACCTACGTGGCCGACCTGGCGAGGGCGGGCGTGACGCGGGATGGCGGGGTGCTCTACGCGGTCGGCCGCCTGGTCCTGTTCGCCCCGACCGGTTCGCCGCTGCAGCCGTCGCGAGGTGTGGCCGACCTGCGTCGGTTGCTGAACGAGCGCCGCCTCACACGCTTCGCGCTGGCCAACCCCGCGCATGCCCCCTACGGTCGCGCCGCCGAGGCGGTGCTGCGCACGCGTGGCCTGTGGACCGACCTGCAGCTATCCATCGTGCTCGGCGAGAACGTCTCGCAGGCGGCGCAGTTTGCCGTGACCGGCAATGCCGTCGGCGGCCTCATCGCCTACTCCCTGGCGCTCACCCCGGGACTGCGCGATCGCGGGACATTCGCCCTGGTGCCCGACACCGACCACCCGCCCCTTCGCCAGCGGATGGTGCTGCTGTCGCGCGCCGGCCCGGTCGCGCAACGCTTCTATCGCTACCTGCAGGGACCGAAGGCGCGCGCCGTGTTCGATCGCTCCGGGTTCACGCTGCCGCGCTGACGTCATGGACTGGTCGGCGCTGCAGGTCTCGCTGTCCCTCGGTCTGTGCACCGTCGTGCTGCTGCTGCCGGCCGGGATCGCGGTCGGCCACTGGCTGGCCACCCACCGCTTCCGGGGACAGGCGCTGGTCGAGGCACTCGTGGCGGTGCCGCTGATCCTGCCGCCCACTGTCCTCGGCTACTACCTGCTGACGATCTTCGGCGCGCGCTCGCCACTCGGCGCCGCCTTCGAACGGCTGGTCGGGGAGGCGTTGCCGTTTTCGTTCGCCGGTCTGATCGTGGCATCGGCGATTGCCAACATCCCGTTCGTCGTGCAGCCGATCCAACGGGGTTTCGCCGCGGTGCCACGTGAGGTGCGCGAGGCGGCCGCCTGTTGCGGACTCTCACCGTGGCAGCGCTTCCGCCTGGTGGACCTTCCGCTGGCCTGGCCATCCGTGCTGACCGCGGCGATGCTCACCTTTGCGCACACGCTCGGCGAGTTCGGCGTGGTGCTGATGGTCGGTGGCAACCTGCCCGGGCGGACCCGCACGCTGAGCATCGCCATCTACGACCGCATGCAGGCCTTCGATGACCGCGGCGCGGCGACGATGGCGGCGGTGCTGCTGGCTGTGGCCGTGACCACGCTCGTCCTGACGTCGATGCTCGCACCGCCGCGGGCGCGCCGTGGTTGAGGGCGGCCTGCACGTCCGCCTGCGGCAGGCGGCGCCGGTGCCGCTCGATATCGAGGCGCACTGTGCCGATGGAGCGGTCCTGGCGATCTTCGGTCCGTCCGGCAGCGGCAAGACCTCGATCCTGCGCGCCATCGCCGGGCTGGGCAAGGTGGCCGAGGGACAGGTGCGGATTGGCGAGACCACCTGGCTCGACACCGCGACCGGCATCGATCTGCCCCCACATCGTCGCGCCGTCGGCGTCGTCTTCCAGGAGTACGCGCTGTTTCCGCACCTGGACGTCCGGCAGAACGTGATGATCGCGCTCTGGCACCGGCCGCGCGCTGAACGACGTGCGCGTGCCGACGCCCTGCTCGACGCCCTCCACATGGCCGATCGAGCCGAGCGTCCGATTGGCGACCTGTCGGGAGGGGAGCGGCAGCGCGTCGCTGTCGCGCGGGCGCTGGCTCGTGACCCGCAGGTGCTGCTGCTCGACGAGCCCTTCGCTGCCCTCGACCGCGGGCTCCGAGCCCAGCTGCAGGACGAGATCGATGACATCCGCGCCGCATTGTCGATCCCGGTCGTGCTGGTCACACATGACTTCGGTGATGTCGTGCGACTGGCCTCGCACCTGCTGTTGCTGGACGGGGGTCGCGCCGTGGCGAGTGGACCGCTGCACGCGCTCGCCCGCCGCACCGACCTGCCCTGGCTGCGCGAGCAGGTCGGGCTCGGCAGCGTGGTCGACGCGGTCGTGCGCGACGTGGACGTCACGCGCGGCCTGGCCACGCTCGACAGCGACGTCGGCAGCCTCGTCGCGCCATCCGGCCTGCTCGCCGTGGGCATGTCGGTGCGCGTCCGGATACCGGCTCGGGAGGTGATCCTGGCTGCCGAGGCGCCATCAGGTCTGAGCCTGCACAACGTGCTGGGCGGCATCGTGCTCGGCTGCGCGGACGAGGACGCCAGCGGGACCGTGGCCGTGGAAGTCGGGCTCGGCAGCGGGGTCATGCTCGCGGAGGTGACCCGGGATGCCGTCGCCCGTCTCGACATCGCGCCCGGCCGCCCGATTCACGCCCTGGTGAAGTCGGTGTCCCTGGAAGTCCGGCGGATCCAGGAGCGTCCCTGACGCGTGGGCTTGTTACGGCGTCACTTAGACGCGCGTCCGCCACATACGGGTTCAGACCGTGATTCGCCGAGTCCCGATCCACGGCTCCAGCCGTCGCGGAAGTTACTGCGACTGCATCTTTCGACTGCATGCACGCTCGTGTGGAAGGATCCACTTAGGGTCGAAGCATCCACTTGAACGGGTGTAACTGGCCGCTCCGGCTTGGTGGCATCCGCCCTGCAATACGTGCTGGCGCAGTGGCGGGGTCAGCGCATGCGCATCCAGGCACCTGTCGCAGATACACATTCGCAAAAGACAAGAAGAGCGGAGCTTATGAATCGAACAGAAGCCGTACAGGACCTGGTCAACAACAGCGTGTCGCGCCGACGTTTTGCCCGTTTCATGGCGCTCGGCAGTGCCGCAGCGGCAGGCGTGGCACTGACGCCGTGGCAGCAGGAGCTTCACGCGCAGAGCTTGACCGACGTCGACATCCTCAACTTCGCCTTGAATCTCGAGTATCTCGAGGCTGAGTTCTACACCGTGGCTACCACCGGCCAGCGGATCAGCGAAGCCGGCATCGGCATCACGGGCACGGGCCGTGCTGGCGAAACGGTTGGCGGCAGCCGCGTCGCCTTGAACGACCGGCAGATGATCATCGCCATGCAGATCGCCCTGGACGAGCGTGCCCACGTGGCGTTCCTGCGCCAGGCGCTCGGCGCTGCTGCCGTGGCCAAGCCGGCCATCAATCTGGCGGCGCTCGGTGTGGGGTTCAACAACACCAACGAGTTCCTGACCGTGGCCCGTGCGTTCGAGGACCTCGGCGTCAGCGCCTACGGCGGCGCGGCGGCAGCGATCAGCAGCCGGGCCATCCTGACGGCCGCGGCGCGCATCGCCCTGACCGAGGCCCAGCATGCCGGCGTGCTCCGCCTGCTCATCAGTGACGCAGGCGTGGCCGTGCCGATGGTTGACGCCCTCGACGTGCCGCCGCTCGCATCGCCGAACGGTCGGCTCTTCCAGGTCGATGGCGCGGGCCTGTCCACGGTGCGGACCCCCTCGCAGGTGTTGGCCGTGGCTTACGCCTCCGACAAGGCAGGAACCCGTTCGGGAGGCTTCTTCCCCAACGGCGTCAACGGCACCATCGTCAGCGTCTAGCTGCCGAGTGTCGTGGGTGACGAATGGCCCAGCTCCGGCTGGGCCATTCGTGTTTCTGCCTGGCCCTGTTCCGCCCGCTGCGATCCGCTCCAGACATCCGACCGGCAATCTCCCCCGTAGCCATAGGGAGGGGGGCGAGATGGCGCCTGCCCAGTTGGTCCCCGGGGAGGACGCAGGCGTGATCGATGTGGTGAAACAGGGGCAGGCGTGGACGGTCGTGCGCGATGACGGCGAGCTCATCCGGCACACACGCGTTGCCGCGGTTCACAAAGAGCAGTCAGAGGCGGTGGCGGCGGCACTGCGCTACGCGGCGCTGACCGGGGAGCGCCTGGCCCCGAGCCTCGCTCAGCGGCGTCCGTAGGTCTGCTGCGCCCTACTTCTTCGTCAGCTCGCGGTAGCTGGTCAGGATGATGCCGCGCCGCTCGATCACCTCGCGGACCTTCGGGCTCGTCCACATCTCGACGTTGGCACTGCGGTCAGCGGCGACGTTCTCGTAGCCAGGGTGGCCAATCGCCTGCATTTCGGGATCGTTGGTGGCGCCGTGGTCGATCTGCAGCCACAGACCGGGCTCGAGCGTCTCCAGCCGGGCCGCGAGCTTGTCGGCCTTGACGGCGCCGCTGTCGGTGCCGGTGTACACGCGGCCGATGTTCTTGACGCCGAGGTCCATCGGCTGCACCAACCCGTATTCGGCGCTCAGCTTCGCGGCCAGGTCGCGCACCTCGGGCGCCAGCACGGTGAACCCCATGTGGTACCAGGTGTAGGTCGCCTGCGGCAGGTGCTTGCGCGCTGCGTCGAGCTGGGCCCGCAGTTCGCGCTCGATCTCATCCAGCTTCCACGGCGCCTCCCTGAGGCTCGTGCGGGCGGCGTAACCCGGCCGCGGGACGACTGCCGGGAAAAAGTAACCGTCCGCGTCGACGATCGAGGCCGCGTACGTCAGCGGTCGCCACTTCACCTGATCCCACTCGCTGGTGATGGCGAGGTGCACACCCACGTCGAGCCCCGGATTCTCCTTCAGCATCCTGGCCGCCTCGAGAAACCACGGGCCGGCAACGATGACGTTGGTCGTGCGCAGGATGCCTTGCTTGTAGGCGGCGATGGTGCCGACGTTGATGCCATGCGCCGCGCCCATGTCATCGCCCTTGACAATCAGACGAATCCCGGTCGGCGCGGCAGGCTGCATCAGCAGCGCTGCAAGAGCAAGGGCGAGCACGGGCATGCGCATGGCTGCAGATTCTACTCGCGCTTCGTGCTCTACTCTCGCCATGACCAACCCACATCCGGACGACCCCAAGAACCCGGCGGGCAAGCCCCAGGGCACCCTGCGCGATCAGCAGGCCACCATGGAAGACGAAGGGCAGCCGGCCCCGCCGCCGCCGGACGCCGAACGGCCCGCAGATCCCACCGTGGACGCCGCTTCGATCTTCGAGAAGCTCGAAGAGCAGGCCGCCTCCGAGCGGGGTGAAGGTCTCCCTGATCCTCCGGCGCCGCGGCCCAAGAGCGAATAGCGCGACACGCGGTGGCGGGGCCGGGCGTCGCGATTGACGCGTCTCGCGCCAGGACCCATACTGCCCCCCATGCTCAAGATGCTGGGTGCTTACGCGCTTGCCAAGTTGCTCGGATTCGGGATCATCGGCGCCATCGTCATCTACCTGCTGCTCGGCGTCATCACCTAGCATTGCGCCGGCGACACCGTCCAAGGCCGCGTGTCCGGCGCTGCCGATCATTCGGCCGTACGGACGTGCGGCCGCTACGGTAGGCGTGCGCGGCTCACGCACGAACGCGCGTCGATCTGCTCGACCTTGTCCTTGAAGGCGGCGACCCAGTCGCCGACGATGCGCGACTGGTCGCGCCCGCTGGCAGCGACGCGCGCAGGGAACCGCGCGACGGTGAACAGCGCGCGCAACTGCCGGTCGCTGAGACGGCGCAGGAGACGCTGCCAGGAAGCGGCGTCCGTCTTCAGAGATGACCGGGTTGTCGAGCGTGCCGGTCAGCGAGCGCGGCAGATGGGCCCGGCAGCCGTTCTCATCGGCCCAGATACGGGCTTGTGACCACATGTCCAGGTTGACGCTGCCTGGACCATCCCGATTGAGCGCGTTGGCCACGCCGAACGTCTTGCCGGCGTCGTCGATGAACATGAACGGCCGCGGGCATGGCTGGTCTCCGAGTTGGGCGGCCGTCGCAGACCAGGCGCTGCTGATCGCGCTTGCTGTCGGTGTGTTGCAGCATCACCGCGAGCAGCTTCAGGGCGTCGCGCTCGGCAAGTGACGCGCCTCCCCGCGCGGGATCCACGTCGTCGAGTTCCTCCCAGGCCCAGCCATCGCCAGCGGCCCCGACTGCGTGACCTGGACGCCGCCGCTCGATGGTCGCGAACTCGAAGATCTGGACCTCACGCCCCCCGGCCGCCGACCCGTGAGCGTCCGGACAGCCGCGGCAGCGCACGCGCACCGGGTACACCCGGTCGGCGCCGAAGCCCAGCGCCCAGAGCAGGCGTGACGCCGCCACTTCGGCGTAGACCTCGCCGTTGTCGCGCCCGTATTTCACTTTCACGGTCTCGCCGTGACCGAGGGTGCAGAGAAACTTCGGCGTGTTCCCGTCGAGACGATCCGCACGATACGTGCAGTCCACCAGCGCCTCTGGCGCCGGCGCGCGTCGGCCGCCGGGTCCGCGACGCATGTCCATCGCCCCGACGTCGGTTGGTGACCACACCCGGGCACGCGCGATGGCATCACCGCGGAGCACCCGCGGACCAGCCTCGAGCGAGTCGGTGGAGCGCAGGGCGCACGCCGGGCCCGCAAAGAGCGCTACCCCGAGCAGCAGGCTGGCGGGCAGCCAGTGCGGAGGCCGACCGACGCGACGCCCAATGTTCACGGCACGGCTCCGGACGGAGACGTCCCGCCCTGGCCGGCGGTTTCCACGCGTGTGAACTGGCCGGCGTCGACGACCTGTCCGTCGGTCGCGATGGCGTTGAACACCAGGCGGTCGTCGAGGATCTCGATGGCCAGGAAGACGTGCGTGTCATCGACGATCCGTGCCGAGAACGGCAGTCCGGATCGAGCGCCGCCCTTGCGCAGCTTGCCACCGGACCCGGCCACGAAGTGGACGATGCCCTGCTGCGGCTTGATGCGTTCGTAGATGTGGTCGTGGCCAGTCAGCACCAGGTCCACGCCATTGGCCGTGAACAGCGGCTCCAGCGCGGCCCGCAGCCCCTCATCCGACCCGTGCGTCCGGCCTGACGAGTAGAGCGGATGATGCTGGAAGACGATCTTCCACTTCTCGCGCGTGCTTTCCAGCTGCTTGCCGAGCCAGTCGAGCTGTTTCGGCTCCAGGTAGGTGCTCTCGAGCGCGAAGAAGCGGACATCCTGTTTCGGCGCCTTGAACGAGTAGTACAGCTGCCCGTCCATGTTGAACAGCTTGTAGAACCGCTGTTCGCGCGCATCGTGGTTGCCGAGCGCCGCGTAGAACTTGACGCCGGCGTCCAGCAGCGTCCGGTACGGCTCCTCGAATTTGCGCTTGAAGTCCTGCGGCCGGTCCGATCCGTAGATGTTGTCGCCGACCAGGACGACGAGTTCGAAGGGGAAGGCCTCGCGAACGATCGCCATGCGCTCGGCGAGGCGGTACTGATCGCGACTGCCCGTGCCGAAATCACCGAGCACGACGAACTTGAGGGAGTTCTTGTCGTTGGGCAGTTGCAGGCGCGCAACCGGCGTCGCCTGCACGGGGCGGGGCAGCACGCCCAGGGCGGCGTCGGGATCGTGGCGCGGCAAGACAGGTGCCGGGGAGGTCGCGACGAGAGTCGCCGCGGTGGTGCCCACGGCAATTGCGCCAACGAGCACGGTTTGCAATCGCAGGACGTTCACGACGGTCTCACCTGGGAAGCGCGCGCACGAGGTAATCGACGACGATGTGCGCGTCGGGATCGAGCAGAATCAGGGTCTCGCCGACGAAGCGGTACTCCAGTTCCGGCGGCAACGCCGGCAGCTGTTTGAGCACGTCGGGTGGCATGGTGCTCAGGGGCACCACATCGGGGTAGCGGGCGTTGACCGCCAGCCGGACGCCGCCGCGCGGGTTGTCATCCATGATCGACTCGCGCAGCCGCCCTTTGGCCTGCCGGTCCCTGAACAGGCGTGCCAGCAGGCTGCGGACCAGCGACTGCATGGCCGGGGTCAGCAGATCGCCGCGCCGGGCGTTGGCGCGCGCCGCCTTGATGCCCGCCGCAAGCGCACGCTGATACGCGTCGATCTCGGCCGGCGAGGACTCGCCGGCCAGTGCCGGCAGCGACCCGGCCACCTTCCGATGCAGCTCGCCATAGCCTTTGGTCCTCTCGACGAACGCGGCCATCGTCGTTGCGTCGGCATTGGCGGCGCGCTGCCCCGCTGCCGCTGCCGCCGCGCCACGGCCCGCAGCGGCACGGCCAGGGTGTGAGAGCAGCGCCGCAACCACCAGCATGCCGGCCATACAGGTGCCGGCGCGAGTGCGCGAGAAGCGGTGTGCGTCAATGGTCACGTAAGGGTCCCCTTGCGCCTCCAAGGGCAGCAACAGCCGTGCCAATGTGGCTCAGGCGCGCGGCTGGCGCACGCTGCGAATCATGGTCGTTGCGGCTGCGGTCGCCGTCCACGCGGACGTAAGAACGCCATCGGTTGATGCAATTTCATCCATCGGCGCTGCCAGCACCCCCAGCGACGTGAGGAGGGGTGGTGCGGGGCAACGCCGTGGCACCGCGCGGCAAAGAATTGTTTCGCCAGTGTCCGAACTTGGTATATAAGGGCCCATCCGTTCGACCAGATAGAACACCCGGGTACGTTCCGGTTTGCCGCCTTGCAAAGGGGGAGACCATGGCCCGAATCAACTGCGACCCCTACGAGGGCGGGCACCTGTTCGTGCTCGTCAACCGAGTCACGTGCCTGTTCGACACCGAGGCTGAATCGGTGTCGGCGGTGCGGGCGCTCGAGGCGGCCGGTGTCGCCTCCGATGACATCGACGTCTTCGTCGGCGAGCCGGGCGCCCGCTGCCTCGACCTCTCCGGGCGTGGCCACGGACGTGCCGTCCGGCTGCTGCGGTCGATCGAGGACGCGGTCAGCGACATGGGCGAGACCAGCCACAGGATCGACGAGGCCCTGCACAGGGGGGAATCGCTGGTCTGCGTCAAGCTGCACAAGCGGCCGCTGCTGGACCACGACGCGGAAGGTCGCGTACATGTCGTGCTGTTCGAGCGCCAGAACGACGAGAAGTACCGCGCGCTGGGAGTGCTCAAGGCCCTGCACGCGCACGAGATCCACTACTGGGGTGCATGGAGCGTCGAAGATGTGCCCTCGGTCTGAGCGCCGCCGTGACGACTCGCGGCCGTGCCATGGGGATCGCCGATGAGCGCGGAGCACGCGCCCGGGGCAACCGGCGCGCCGCCCCGGCGCGGTCCCTCGGTCGATCTCGACCCGAACGGGATCGTTGCGGGCAAGAGCCCCGATCGGCAGCGGCGGCAGTTCCTGAACTACGCCTTCTACCGGCTCGATCCGGTGTTTCGCCGGCTGCCCGCGCCGGAGCAGCGGCAGGCCGCAGATGCCTTCATCGACCTGGTGCGGGGTTGGGAATCGCTCGACGACGTGATTCTGCGCACGTACTCGCTGGTGGGGCTGCGTGCCGACGTCGACTTCATGCTCTGGCGGATTGCCTTCGACCCGCTCGCGTTCCAGACGATGGAGGCGGCGCTCAGGCGGTCGCGGCTGGGGGCGTATCTGTCGCCGGTGTACAGCTTCCTCTCGATGCAGCGGCGGTCGCCGTACGTCAACAAGATGAAGGGCGCCGGCGAGGGGGTCGAACTGCTGCCCGGCGAGGGCAAGTACCTGTTTGTCTATCCCTTCACCAAGACGCGGGACTGGTATCGGCTGTCGCCGCATGCGCGGCAGGGAATGATGGACGAGCACATCGCGGTCTCGGCGCCCTTCAAGGGCGTGCACTTGAATACCAGTTACAGCTACGGCATCGACGACCAGGATTTCGTCGTGGCGTTCGACTCGGATTACCCGCAGGAGTTCGTCGATCTGGTCGGACGGCTGCGGTACACGGAGGCCAGCCTCTTCACGCACCGGGACACGCCGATGTTTGCCTGCACCAAGGCGCCGATCGACGCGATCCTCGCGCAACTGGCCAGTACTGACTGACACACGGGTGCAGCAGGGTGGCGGCAGGGCAACGCGGACACGCGCCGCCGGGACACAGGTCAACGAGTCCGCTGACCAAGGAGCCGAGCATGCGGGTATTGCGAGAGACGTTCCGGCTGGCAGCCGTGCTGGCCACGGTGTCGTTCTCCCCGGCCGTCGCCACTGCGGCCTCGACGATCACCGGCACCGTCACCTTCGACGGCAAGGCGCCGACCCTGCGGGCGTTGACCATGGACGCCGACCCGGCGTGCGCGAAGAAGCACACCGGGCCCGTGCCCAACGAGATGCTCGTCCTCGGCAAAGGCAACACCATGGGCAACATCCTGGTGTGGGTGTCCAAGGGCCTGCCGGCGGGGAAGACCTGGCCGGCGCCGAAGACGCCGGTCGTCCTCGACCAGAGTGGTTGCCAGTACAAGCCGCACGTGATGGGCATCATGGTCGGCCAGCCGTACCGGATTCTCAACTCCGATGGCGTGCTCCACAACATCCACACCCTGCCCAAGGTCAATCCGGCGTTCAACAAGGGCATGCCGGCCTCCCTCAAGGAGACCTCCACGTCGTTTGCCAAGCCCGAGGCGGTGTTTCACATCAAGTGCGACGTGCATCCGTGGATGAGCGCCTACGTCGCCGTCTACACGCACCCGTTCTTCTCGGTGACGGGCACCGACGGCAAGTTCAGCATCGCCGGCCTCGATCCGGGGACCTACGAGATCACCGCCTGGCACGAGAAGCTGGGCACGCAGACCAGCTCGGTCACGGTGACGGGCACCGACACCAAGGCGCAGAACTTCAGGTTCTCGGTCGCCGGCGCGAAGTAGCCGCACACGCGCCATGACTCAGCCGGGAACTGTCACCGCACCGACGCCGCGCGTGGCCCGTGGGGCCGAGCACCACCACGTCGATCACGAGACGCTGGGGTTCTGGCGCCAGTACGTCTTTTCCGTGGACCACAAGGTCATCGGCATCCAGTACGCAATCACCGGCCTGCTGTTCCTGCTCTTCGGCTTCACGCTGATGATGCTGATGCGGTGGCAGCTGGCCTACCCGGACTCGCCGCTGCCGGCGCTGGGCGCGATCATCGGCGAGTCGCGAATGCCCGGCGGGACCATCCTGCCCGAGTTCTACAACGAACTCGGCGCCATGCACGGCACGATCATGGTTTTCCTCGGGGTCGTGCCGCTCGCGGTCGGCGGCTTCGGCAACTTCGTGCTGCCGCTGCAGATCGGCGCCCCGGACATGGCCTTCCCGCGGCTCAACATGGCCAGCTACTGGTTCTTCTTCGTCGGCGGGATGATCATGCTCGCCAGCTTCCTGGTGCCGGGCGGTGCGGCGCAGTCGGGCTGGACGTCATACGCGCCGCTGTCCAACCTGGCGGGATCGGGCCAGACCGTGTGGCTGCTCGGGATGATCTTCCTGATCACCTCGTCGCTGCTCGGGGCCATCAACTTCATCACCACCACCATCCAGCTGCGGGTGCCGGGACTCACGTTCATGCGATTCCCGTTCTTTGTCTGGGCCCAGCTGGTGACCTCGTTCCTGCTGTTGCTGGCGTTTCCACCGCTGGAGGCGGCGGCGGTGATGCAGCTGATGGATCGCCTGGCCGGCAGCAGCTTCTTCCTGCCGAGCGGTCTGGTGGTCAGCGGCCAGACGCTCACCGTGGCCGGCGGCGGCAACCCGCTGCTCTGGCAGCACCTGTTCTGGTTCCTTGCCCACCCCGAGGTCTACGTCCTGATCCTGCCGGCCATGGGTATCGTCGCCGAGATCGTCGCCAACAACACCCGCAAGCCCCTCTGGGGCTACCGCTCGATGGTCTACTCGCTGATCTTCCTGGGCTTCATGTCGTTTGTCGTCTGGGCGCACCACATGTTCATGACCGGCATGGGGACGACGATGGCGTCGTTCTTCCAGACGACGACGATGATCATCTCGATTCCATCGGTGGTCATCCTGACGGCGCTGATCATCTCGCTGTGGGGTGGGTCGATCCGCTTCAACACCCCGATGCTGTTCGCGCTGGCCTTCCTGCCGATGTTCGGCATCGGCGGCCTGACCGGGCTGCCGCTCGGCCTGAACATCACCGACATCCCGCTGCACGACACGTATTACGTCATCGGACACTTCCATTATGTCGTCGCACCGGGCACCATCTTCGCGCTGTTTGCCGGGGTCTACTACTGGTTCCCGAAGGCTACCGGGCGGATGATGAACGAGACCCTCGGCAAGATCCACTTCGCCGGCTCGCTGGTCTGCATGAACGTGGTCTTCATGCCGATGTTCATCGTCGGGCTGGCTGGCGTGTCGCGGCGCCTGTTCGACGGCGGCGCCTCCTACGACTTCGCGCAGCCTGTCCTGCACTGGAACGTGGTCTCGTCCTGGGGCGCGTGGATTCTCGGCGTCTTCCAGCTCCCCTTCATCTTCAACTTCTTCTGGAGCATCTGGAGGGGCGAGCCGGTCGATCGCAACCCCTGGCAGGCGACGACGCTGGAGTGGACCGCGCCATCGCCGCCGCCGCACGGCAACTTCCTCGAGCCGCCGCAGGTGCACCGCGGCCCCTACGAGTACAGCGTCCCGGGTGCGTCCCGCGACTTCCTCCCGCAGAGCGAGGCGTGAGCCGATGGACATTCCCTACACCGTCGAGCCTCGCCGCGATACCGGCCTGACCAACGGCCGCATCGGCATCTGGCTGTTCCTGGCCTCGGAAGTGATGCTGTTCGGCGCGCTCTTTGCCAGCTACATCCTGATTCGGACGGGCGCGCCGAGCTGGCCTCGCGGCGACACCATCCTCAACGTGCCGCTGGCCACCTTCAACACGCTCGTCCTGATCACGTCGTCGGTGACCATGGTGATGGCCTGGGCATCGCTGGTGCGCAACCGCTTCCCGACCTTCCGTCTGTACATGGCGGCGACGGTGCTGCTCGGCTTCGTCTTTCTCGTCGTCAAGTACTTCGAGTACAGCCACAAGTTCCACCACGGGCTGCTGCCGAGCACCAACAACTTCCTCGCCATCTACTTCACGCTGACCGGGCTGCACATGCTGCACGTGGCCGGCGGGATGGCGATGAACGCCTGGTTCCTCGGACCGGGCGCGAAGCAGTGGACGACCAACCCGGTGTGGTTCACCAACCGGGTCGAGCACTCGGGCCTGTTCTGGCACTTCGTCGATCTCGTCTGGATCTTCCTGTTCCCGACCCTGTACCTGCTGTAGGCGGCCACCCATGTCGAGCGACCACGTCGCGTCATCCATCGCCCACGATCACCCCGACATCGACAGGCAGGTGAAGGTGTACCTGGTCGTCTTCGTCGCGCTGATGGCCCTGACGATCGTCACCGTGGCCGTCTCGTACCTCGACCTGCAGCCGGCGATGGCCATTGCCGTGGCGCTGCTGGTGGCCACCGTCAAGGGCTCGCTGGTGGCGTGCTACTTCATGCACCTGATCGCGGAGAAGCGCTTGATCCACCTGGTGCTGGTGATCACGGCCCTGACCGCCGTCGGCTTGCTCGCCCTGCCGGTCTTCACCCACACCGGCGGGTTCTGGGTCGAGCCATGAACCTGCGCTGGGTCCATGCCGTGCTCATCGTGCTCTCGGCACTGCTCGCAGTGGTGTTCGGGGTGTGGTGCCTGCGACAGTACGGACGGGAGGGCGGGTCCGCGCAGCTGATTGCCGCGGTCACCTCGTTTGCCCTGTCGCTCGGCCTGGTGGCCTACGACTCGTGGTTCCTGCGCAAGACGAGGGCGTTGCGATGATCACCACCCTGCTCGCCTGCACGATGTGCTTCGGGGCCGAAGAGACCTCGCTGATCGACGGGACCAGGCTCGGCATCCTGGTGATGCTGGGCGTGACGTTTGCCGTCCAGGGGGGATTCCTCGGCTTCTTCCTCTACCTGCGCCGGCGTGCCAGGCAACTGGCCGAGAGCGACCTGGAGATGGAGTGGACTGAACTTCAGCGAACGTCGAGGTCATCATGAGCAGCTGGCTCGGTCTCCCGGCACTCGCCGCCGAACATGGCGGACAGATCGACAGCCTGATTGGCTGGATCCATGTCTTCATGCTGGTCCTCTTCGTCGGCTGGGGCGGATTCTTCGCGTACTGCCTGATTCGCTTCCGCCGATCGCGGCACCCCGTGGCCGACTACGCGGGCGTCAGATCGCACAGGTCGTCGTATCTGGAGATTGCCGTCGCGGTGGTCGAGGCCGTGCTGCTGTTCGGGTTCGCGATCCCGCTGTGGGCCGCCCGCGTCGACCGCAGGCCGCCGGAGAGCCAGGCGCTCGTCGTCCAGGTGACCGGTGAGCAGTTCGCCTGGAATGTCCACTATGCCGGCACCGACCGGGTGTTCGGACGCACCGACATCGCCCTGATCGACCTGCAGGCCAATCCGCTCGGACTCGACCGGTCCGATCCGGCTGCCACCGACGACGTCACCACGCTCAATCAGCTCTACCTGCCGGTCAACACGCCGGTGATCCTCAAACTGAAAAGCAAGGACGTCATCCACAGCTTCGGCGTGCCCGAGTTCCGGGTCAAACAGGACGCGATTCCCGGGTTCACGATCCCGATCTGGTTCGTGCCCACCGTCACGACCGCGGAGATGCGGGCGCGCACGGGCAACCCGCAGTTCCAGTACGAGATTGCCTGCGCGCAGTTGTGCGGGCTCGGTCATGCGCGGATGCGCGGGTTCGTCACCGTCCAGAGCGCCGCCGAGTTCCAGGCGTGGATCGCCGAGCAGGTCACCCTGCAGAGCGAGCCAGACCCGTTCCGGTAGGCTGCGCCCCGCGGCGGCAACTTCTCATCCGAACATCTTCGGCGTCGGCATCCTTGCCCGGATGCGTTCGAGTTCCTCGACCGTCACGCGGTCGAGGCCGCCCCTGCGGCAGGTGTCCTCGACGGCCCTGACGACCATCCCGCGAACGAAGGCCGGAATCTTCTTCATGCGCGCGGTTGCCGCCTCGTCCCACGCAATCATCGTCGGTGTTTCGGGCCCATATTCGAGGGCGGGCAGCGTCTGCGCCGCCGCGCACCGACGGTCGGGTTCCGGCCGCAGTGGCGGCCGGGCCAGGGCGCGGCACCAGCAGCGGCGAGCCAGCGAACGTCCCGGGCACGTGGGTGCAGAGCGGGTCTTCGGCCATCAGGTCGCCGGTCATCCCATAAGCCCGCGCCCGACAGCCGCCACAGTGACCGTTCATCTCGCAGGCGCCGCAGCGTCCGCCGAGCGAAGTGCGGCGCCGCACCTCGGTGAACAGCGCTGACGACGTCCACAGTTCATCGAGGCTCGAGTCGCGCAGCGTCCCGGCAAAGACGGGGAGGTAGGGGCAGGGCGTGACGTCTCCGTTCGGCCGTATGCCCATGTAGTGCGTCCCTGCCGGACACCCGCCTGCGCCCCCGGAATACGTCCTGATCCGCACGGGCCCGGCAGGCGCGTCCGGGCCGTGTCCGTCGTCTCGACCCCGCTCGGCACCGTCAGAGCCGGCTGCGTGTCGGGAGGATTGCTCACGTCCGGCCTGCTCGAGAACGGTCTTGATGTAGTGCGGCGCGCACTTGGCATTCACGAGCATGCGGCCGTCGTACTTGTGCTGGATGCGATACAGAGCGGCCAGCACCTGGTCGTACTGCGCCGGCGTGATGTCGGAGACGAACTGGCCGCGTCCCGTCGGCACGAGGAAGTAGAGATTCCAGACCTTCGCGGCCAGCCGCTCGTGCGCGAAGTCGGCAATGGCCTCGAGCTCGTCGAGGTTGTGCGCGCCCGCGGTCGTCTGCACGATGAAGGGCAGGCCCGTCGTGTTGAGGATCGCCGCACCCTCGACGGTGTTGCGCCAGGCGCCGCGCACGTTCCTGAACCGGTCGTGACGGTCCGGGTCGAGCGCGTCGAGCGACAGGGAGAGTCCGCGGGCGCCCGCAGCGGCGAGGCGTCGCGCCAGGTTCTCGGTGATCCGGACGCCGTTCGTGCCGACCACCACCCACAGCTCCCGCTCTGCCGCACGCTGGACGATCTCGAGGATGTCGCGCCGCAGGAGTGGCTCGCCGCCGGTGAGGATGGTGACGCATTCAGGGGCGAACGCGGCGAGTTCGTCGATGATCCGGAAGCAGTCGGCGGTGCCGAGTTCACTGCGGTCGGCAAAGTTGCCGGTCTCGACCTGGGGCGCGCCGCCAGCGTCGAGATAGCAGTGCTCGCAGGCGAGGTTGCAGCGGTAGGTGAGGTTCCAGGAAACGACGTACGGCCTGGCGAAGTCCATGCGATCACATGCCGAAGAAATCGCGCGCCGCGTCGAGCAGGGTGTCGTCGACCTCGATGGCGCCCCGCTCCTGCGCGAACTTCTCGATGCCCGTCCGCGCCATCGGGCGGACGAACTCGGGAATGTTGGTCAGCCGCGCTTCCGCGGCCGCCGTCCACCGGATGGGCGGCGGGCGGTTCAGCCCGACGTCCTCGGCCCCCGGGATCATCGCCGAGAACGGACACTTGCCGGCGGCTGCCGTGCCGTCGGCCGACGCAAAGGCAGAGCCTGCCGCAGCGCGGTCGGCACCAGCCCGATCGGCACCAGTCCGGTCCGGGCCGATGCGTACGCCGAGCGACTGGACCACCTGCGTCTCGTACGCGTTGGTCAGCATCGCCATCTCGTAGCCACACGCGGGACAGGTGTAGACCACGGCGAGCGAACCCCGCTGCGGGGGGCCGACCGATTGCAGCGTCATCGGGCTGTCGCAAGGCACGCAGAGGAATTTCATCGGGGCAGCTCCTGCTTCTCGTCGAGGTCATTCATCAGCCGGCGGGCAATCCCGTCGAGCGCCTGGCCTGCGGGCGTGTCGTGCAGCCGCTCGAGAGGCGTCCCCTGATCGCAGTGTCGTGCCAGCTCCGGATCGAACGGAACCGTTCCCAGGCAGGGGAGCCCGAGCTCGATGGCTGGGTGGGCGCCGAACAGCGGCTTGACGGCATTGCACTCGCGGCAGAAGTACCCGCTCATGTTCTCGACGTAGCCGAGCAGACGGTTCGGACTCGTCCGCAGGGCCGCTACCGAGCGGGCCACGACACCGCGGGACACATCGGACGGAATCGTCACGAGCAGGAACGACGTGCGCGGCCCAAGGAAGTCGGCGTACTGGACGGTACGCTCGGCGCCCGGCGGGAGGTCGAACAGCAGCACGTCGATCGTGCCCCACTCGAAGGCGCGGAGGATCTCGCTGAGCAGGGCAAATTCCCGGGTGGCGCGCCAGGTGTGCGACTCGCCGTGTGCCAGGCTCTCGAATTCGAGCGCCTGCGTCTCCGGCAGGAAAGAGCCCATCGAGAACACGGCAATCCCGTTCCGCGTTCGAGGCAGCGCCACCTTCGTGCTCCCTGGCACGAAGAGCGCATCCTGGACACCGGCCATGCGCGCCTGTGTCGGGCCGTTGAAATCCGCATCGAGGATGGCGACGTGCTGGCCGCGCGCTCGCAGGGCGCCTGCCAGGTGCAGCGTCAACGTGCTCTTGCCCACGCCGCCCTTGCCCGATCCCACCGCCACGACATGGCGCACGCCGGCCAGCCCGTCGGTGATCCTGGCGCGTTGCTCGACGACCTGCTCGAGCACCTTCGACCCCCCATCGCCGACGATGTCGTGATAGCTCTTCATGTCGGCTGGCCTCAGTCGGCGCGCGCCGGCTCTGACCCGGCCGTTGCGGCAAACAGGAGATGGGCGCCATCGGGGCGGAAGCCGAGCGAGTCGAGGCCCTGCCGCGAGACTTCGCGCGGGTGCACCTTCGGCAGGCGGAACGGCCCGCGGCTGCGTGCGCGGAGCTGCGTCAGCAGCCGCCGCAGGCGCCAGCCATCGTCCTCGACGCAGGCGCGCATCGAGACGATCTCCATTTCGCCGGGAGGCTCGCCGCGTGCCGTGTCCGCGGCCGCTGGCGACGAGGCAGCTGGCGTCACGTACAGGAGGTAGGCCTCGATGCGCTCGTCCGAGGCCACGGCGAGGCCGGCGATCTCCTCCTTGCGCGCCGTCAGCGTCTCCACCGCACGTTGCCAGCAGGTGTCCTCGACCTCGCCCTCCAGCAGTCCGTTGGCGACCAGGTCATCGACCGACACCGGGATGACGAATCGACCCGCAGGGACCCCAGTCGCCGCGCACTGGCTCGCCTCGTCGCCGGGACGCGGCAGGACGTAGTCGGTCAGGCGCGCTTCCTCGTGGAAACCGCTGGCGGCAAACAACCCGCAGGCTGCGACCAGCGTCTCGGGGACCTCGGCGACGGTGCGGGGCGGACCGAGGATCGCCAGCTTCGAGGCCAGCGACGTGAGCAGGTGACGGCCGTGATCCTGGCGGCGATGATCGGGATGGACGGCGATCCTGTGGACCAGCGTGCCCGTGGGCCGCTTGGCGCCAATCAGGACGCCGATCGGATCGGCGCCGGCAAAGGCGACCATGCAGCTGCTGCACCAGACCTGGCGCTCGCGAATCGACCGCTTGAACGCGGCCGGCGTCATCGCCGGCTCGTCGGGGAAATGCGGCGACCAGCAGCGGTTCAGCGCGTCGGTGAGCAGCCCGATATCGTCGCTGCGGCAGAAACGATATGCGGCCATCAGCGCGATCGCACTTCGTTGAGGTAGCCTCCGCCACCGGCGTCGGCGGCCTCGCCGGAGGCTGCGTGGGCGGGCGCCGAGCCGGTGCCGGCTGCGGCCGCGGCTCCGCCAGGCATCGGCGAGGGTCCGTGGCCGTTGCCCGCGGCGTGGGGCGTGCCACCCGGCGCCGGCGCGTTGTAGGTGGCAATCATCTCGGCCATCATCCGCTTGCCGTACTCGATGCCGTCCTCGACCAGTGGCAGGTCGATCGACGCGGTGCTGCGCTCGCGCGCCAGTTCCTCGATGCGTTCCTGCGTCTTGTTGCGCATGAAGCCGGCTGGCACCCGGAAGAGTCGTTGCGTGGCGTCGCCCGTCCAGGCAAAGGTCGAGATCAGCGGGTTCTTCTTGTCGTCGCGCGCGACCAACCTGGACTCGCTCCCTGCGCTGGCGGACTCGGTCGCGGCGGGGCGGGCGGCCTCGGCCGATGCCCCCGCGATTTCGAGCGGGGCGCCGGTCTCTTCCTCGATCACCTGCCGGGCGAAGTCGAGGGTGATCGCGTCGAGCTTCATCATCCGCGCCCGCTTCTCGACGCGGGCCTTGACGCGGCGCCGCTGGTAAGCGTTCTTCATCGTCCAGAGACCCTTTCTGGCCTCTTCGGACCACCGCAGCTTGCGGCCGTCGTACGTGGTCTCCTCCTGAAGGCCGCCCTCGACTGCCGCAATCCGCTCGATCATCTCCTGGGTGATCACCTCGAAGTCGCTGGCGCCGCAGACGGTGCACCGGACGGCCTCACTCTGCGTCGCCGCAACCCCGCAGGCGCGGCACATCGACACCGGGCCGGACCTGGCGCGCTCGAGCGCCACGGCCTCGGCAAGCGCCGTGGTGGCCGCCGACGCGCTCTTCGGCATGAACCGGTCCATTGCCTCGTCAATGACCGCATTGGTGATCACCGAGTGTCCCTTCTCCAGGGCCAGGCGGAGGACGCCGGTGCGGGCGATGCCCTTGACCTGGTCGGGCACGTGCGTCATGCGCGCTTCCGCCTCGGGCGTCCAGCGGACGGTTTCCTCGGCGCGGACATCCAGGCGCGGCACCTCGAGGCGCGTGGAGAGGAGGACGTCGCAAAGCGACCCGCGCAGCACGTTTTCCGCGTTGCTGCCCAGCCCCGTCTCTTCCTTCGGGCTGTGCACGCCGATCCGGCCGAGCACGATCAGCCAGGGGGTGGTCTTGCGGGCGTGGTCGAGGATCTTCTGGAACGGCTTGCCGTCCAGGAGCGTCTTCTTCACCTCGACCCCGACCTCGTTGGCCATGCGCTCGCCGACCTCCAGGTGTGACTGGTAGATCTGCGCCAGGCCGGTGTCGATGATCTCCTCGTGCAGCTGGTTCTGCTCCTCGAAGCGAAACACCTTGGCCGCCTGCTCGGTGAGCACGTTGACGATGCCGTTGAAGACCGAGTAGTGCAGGTAGGGGTCGTACACGGCCATCACTTCGACCTTCTTGCCGAAGGTGCGAGCGAGATCGATGGCGGTCATCAGCGCACCGAACGACTGCGGGCTGCCGTCCACGCCGACCAGGATCGTGTCGCGTTCGGCCTCATCGGGTTCCGGCACGTGCTTGACCACCCACACGTCGCGGTCCGACTGACGGGCCACGCGTTCACAGACCGATCCAATCACGCTGTCGCGGGCGCGGCCGATCCCGAGCGACCCGATGACCACCAGATCGTGCGCCGAACCCGCGAGGTCCTTGAGGATCTCCGTGTGGTGCTTGCCATCCATCATCCGCGGCTCGAACGCCAGCCCCGACGCCACGCAGGCCTTCGACATGCCCTCCAGGTAGCTGTCGGAGATGAGTTTGAGGCCCATGGTGATGAGGCTGTCGTGGATCTTGCGCTGGCGCTCCAGTTCCACCTCGTCGATGTACTCCTCCGGCAAGGTGTACTCCATCTGCCGGAAGCGATAATCGTGCAGCTTGGCGGCGTACACGTGGCACCCGACCAGCCTGGCCTCGTACGCCTTCCCGAGCCCCACGGCACACGTGACCGCGCGATTGGAGTGGTCGGAGTTGTCGACGGGAACGTAGATGCTCTTGTACATGAATCCTCCGGCGACAGCTCACCCGTGGGTGGCTGCCGATTGCCTCGGTTCGCTGAGCTCGCCGCGAGCGCGAGAGCCATGACGCCACCGTACCCAGCCGACCACCGCCAGCTCGATGGCCAGGATGGAGAGCGCCGTCCTGACCATCGGGCCGACCGCCGACGGGATGTTCTTGGGTTCGAGGTAGATCGACTGCCACAACGTCAGCCCGCGCCGGTTGCCGCGCTCGCGCGACCACCCGTCCCAGACCGAGAAGGCGATCGGGAGGAACTCGCCGGCCGTGAACGGCGCCGACGCCTCCGTTCGCAGCGGCCGCGTGAAGATCACCGACCACTCGCCCCGGTCGTAGCTGGCCACACCGGTGACCGCACCCGCGTCCTGCGCCGCGATGCTGCTGCTGCCCTTGCCCGTGAACTGCTGCGGCTGGCCGGTCGCCAGATCGAAGAACCAGAGGTCGACAGACGCCTGCGGATCGCCGAACAGGAAGTACGGCTTGGCGGCGCCGCCCGGCGTCTCCGACGGAATCTGGATGGCGACGGCGTCGGAGAACTCGGACTCGGGCTCGCCGTCCCCGGCGGCGTCGGCAAAGGGGTCCGCCTCGGCTGCCCCGAACGGGTTGTCGTCGGACGGCGCCTCGGCTGCTGGCGCGGCGTCGTCCTCCTCAGGAGGGACCGCCAGCGCCGGCCCATTCGTCCCGGACGTCTGTGCGCTCATGTCGTGCCACCTCACCAGCACGGCCATCGAGGTGTCGTCGTAGAGGGCCTGGACGCTCACCGAGGTAGCGGGTGGATGGAATGCGCGCCCCGGCTCCATGATCTGGCCGACGATGGGAAAGCGGGCGACGGGAGCGGCGGCAAAGCTCGCGGCGCCCTTGCTGATGTCGATGCGCGCCCCGGCGTACTTGGCGACGACGAGGTTGGTGTAGGCCGGACCGTCGCTCCCCGACAGCGACACGATGTAGTCGGTGATCGCCCACCGCTGCTCGGGCGTGAGCCCGTCGACAAAGGCCGGCATCGGCGTGCCGTTGAAGCCCGTGCTCATCGTCCGGAAGATGTCTTCACGCGACGAGCCGGCGCGGAAGGTCCACCGCTGTGCCAGGTTGGCCGCGCGAATCGGATGGTCCCAGTCGTCCTTCAGCGTCGGCGCCGATGGTCCGTCGCCGCGCCCCAGCGAGCCGTGGCAACGCGCGCAGCCGGTCTCGTCGTACAGCGCCTTGCCCTGTGCAATCGATTCGGCGGTGGCGGCCGGCGCCGACGGCATCGTCATCGGTTGCGCCACGCGCTCCGGGTTGGCGAAGTCGGGCGAGAAGGTCGTGATGTAGTACGCGAGGTTGGCGACCTCCTGATCCGACAGCTTGGGCCAGGCCGGCATCGACGTGTACGGCATGCCGCGCCGGATGATGTTGACCAGGTCCTGATGGGTGGGCAGCGATCCGTTGGGCGTCGTCCGCACCTTGAACTTGCCGGTCGTGAAGTTGCGCGGCCTGGGCTCGAGACGGGACGTGGCATAGCCCTCGCCGTCGCCCTTCTCGCCGTGACACTGGGCGCAGTATTTGGCGTACAGCGGCTTGCCCGCCTGCCGCTGTGCCTCGGTGCCGACGTCGGGCCCCTGCGCCGACAGCGGCGTGGCCGCCAGCGTCCATCCCAGGCCGATCAGCGCCAGGCCGCATCCATGCCGCAGCAGATGACGGGTCATTGGTGGGCCGCCTCCCGTGCGCGGGGCTTCTGGCCGCTGAAATCGTAGAGAAAAAGGATCGCCTCCCACATTTCCTCTTCCTTCAGGATCTTTTCCCACGCCGGCATGGCCGTGTCCCATGGCCCGCCTTCCTCGGGCAGGCCCGGCCCGCCCTTGGCGATGCGCCACAGCAGGAACGAGTCGCGCAACCCGGCAATCGTCCCGTCGGTGAAGTTGGTCGGGACCGGGTCGAGCCCATGCGCGAACATGCCGCTGCCCGACAGGTCGTCGCCGTGGCAGAACACGCAGTTGCGGTAGTAGATCTGCCGGCCGTTCTCGACGTGGGCCCGATACTCCGCCGGGTTGGATTGCTCCAGCGCGAGATACGGATTCTCGGCGGCGTCGAGGTCGACCTTCTTGTCGTGGACCGTGATCTCGGTTGGCGATGCCGGATGCACCGTGCGCGAGAACAGCGGCGGTTGCAGGGGCACGTTCATCTGCACGTAGACATTGGCCGCCGCCAGCGCCGGGATGGCGACGATGGTGGCGCCGAGGATGGCCGTGTACCGCTTCTCGGTCATGAACCCGATGAGCCCGCCGGAGACCTCGTCGCGGCGCTCCTGGCTCGACGACACGTACGCGAGAATGGCCAGCGAGACGATGCCCATGTAGATGGTCACGACTGACGCTGGAATCGGCGCCGCGAACCCGAAGCGAAGCAGAAGGTAGATGCCGACCCACCACGCACCGGCCCAGACCAGCAGGCCGACCTTCACGAAGCGGAGGAGACCGAAGCCAGCGAGGATGGCGGCGACCACCAGGACGTTCATCGGGACACTCCTGCCAGCCACGCGGCGTGATGCGCGGCGATCGGGCGGACCAGGGGAGCGGTCCGCAGCTGCGTGACGCCCTTGGCCGGTGTGGCTGGCGTCCCTCCCGCCGGGGCTGCGCCGGGCGAGTACTTGTGCGTCGTCTTCAGGGTCACCGTCGGCGTGCCGCCATATGTCTGGAGGGCCGCGATGACGCAGAGGATCTCCTCGTCGGTGAGGCCGAACGGCGGCTGGTTCATCGGCGGCATCGCCGGCGGGAATCCAGGGACGACGTAGGCGGCCGGCTCGTACAGTGACTGCGCCAGGTAATCGATGTCGGTCATGCCCGGGACGCGGCTGCCCGCCCGCACCCCGATGCCCTGCAGGTCGGGGAAGCGCAGCGCCCCGCTCTTGCCGACCGTGTGGCAGGTGAGGCACAGGCCCTTGCCCTGCATGATCTGCTGGCCGATCTTGACCAGGTCGGCGGTGCTCATCTCGCTGCTGATGGTGGTCTCTTCCGGAGGCTGCACCTCCTTCTGCGGCACCATCTGGCCGACGTAGGTGTAGAACCCCGTCGTCGCCAACACGAGCGCGCCAATGCGGAAGATGTGCGGAATCGTCATGACGTGTGACCGCCCGTCGGCAGCGTCGGTGTGGCCCCGGCCAGGTCCGGCTCGGCCTCGCCGGCACTGCGGCGCAGCCGATCGCGGTCCTCGAAATCAGGACGATCGTGGAGGCTGGCAATCCAGAAGACGAATCCAATCAAGACGAAGAAGATCAGCACGGTGACCGACACGACTTGTGTCGCGAAGCCGAGCGTCGGTGTGAAGGCATCAGGCGAGCGGTCGCGGACGATGCCGTAGACGTGCCAGTGCTGGCGGAGTCCGGATCGGACATAGCCCATCAGCCCCATCAGCCACGTGAAAGTGACGGCGATGAAGATCAGCACGTACTGGGAAATCGCCGGCATCTTGCCCCAGCGCACCTCGCCAGTCCTGGTAGCGCCGCGGAAGAGGAAGACATCGATGGCGGTGACCGAGACCATGGCAAAGAGCACCGACACCACCTGCGGCACCGACAGCCTGATTCGCACCGTGGCCTCGACGAAGTAGCCGTAGACGCCGAGGAAGATGACGAACAGGGCGACGGCGGCAAAGATCGTCAGCTGCGCCGCGTGCCCCTTGCGGGCCCAGCTGACCGTGGTCACCTTGCCGGTGCGGCGGTAGAGCAGAAAGCTCATGAACGTGGTCAGGATCAGGATGTTGACCGCGGTGTTCTTGGCCGACATCACGCCCAGGAAGCCGAGCACCGGGTGCGACGACCCGCGCATCGCCCGGACCTCCGAGACCGTCGCGATGATCGACCGCGGCGTCGCCCAGACCATGAAGCAGACCACGATCACCACGAGCAGGTACTTGATGACCCGCTGGAACTGCCGCGAGCCCTCGACCCGGCCCATGCCCAGCCACAGGTAGTAGTTGGCGGCGAGGAACAGGTTGCCGATCAGCACGGCCTGGATGATGAACAGCCAGGAGAACGCCCCGCCCATCATCGTCAGCCCGAGGGTCTGCGAGTAGGCGTAGATTTCCTTGGCCAGCCAGTACCCGGCAAACGGCAGCGGCAGGAAGGCGCTGATCGCGACGAAGTTGCCGATATACCCCATCCAGTCGTAGTGCGCGCGCTCCTCGTCGGTGTCGGCCTGCAGGAACTTGAAGGCGGCGTACGCGGCCGCCACCGACCCGCCGAAGGCGACGTTGGCGATCACCCGATGGACGTTGATCGGCATCCAGGTGAAGTTGTAGACGGCTTCCCATGTCGAGATCAGCGCACCGGTGTTGGTGACGCCGCGCGGCGACATCATGAACGTCAGCCAGGCGTTGGCGATGAACATGATGGCCGTGCCGACGATGTTCAGGCCGAGACCCAGCCCGAGGTGCACCAGCGGATGGAACTTCCCCCAGCCGTAGTAATAGGTGTAGAGGAAGAAGGCCTCGAAGAAGAACAGCAGCACGTATGGCAGGAACGTCGGCGAGAAGACGTTCATCAGGTAGCCCGTGAAGCGCGGGTACAGGATGATCAACATGAAGGTGAGGGCGGCGCCGAAGGTGGCGGTGAGCGAGAACGACACCGAGAGCAGCTTGGTGAACTCGTGCGCCAGCCGGTCGTAGCGCCGATCACCGGTCTTGTAGCCGATGGCTTCCACGATCAGCGCAAAGATCGGCACCGCCAGCACGAACGCTGCAAACAGCAGATGCAGCTGCGCGACCACCCAGATGGCGACGCGGCTGCCGACCACGGGAAACCTCCGGTACGCCACGTCCTCCGACGCCGTGCTCGCCGCCGTCGCCGGGGCCGCCCCCGATGCCGCCCCCGGCCCTGCCTCTGGAAGTGTCTCTGGCGCTGCTTCTGGAGCGTGCGGCGCGGCCCCCGGTGCCGCGGCCGGCGCATCCTGGCTTGCCGCGGCGCCAGCGGCATCCGCCGGCTCCGGCGACTGGCGCGTCGCCATCACCGCCACCACCACTCCCAGGAAGAGCAGGAAGACGGCAACGGGGCCGAGCAGCAGCTGCAGTCTGCGGTGGGTCACGACAACCCCCGCGCACGTTCGCCGCAGGCGTGCTTCTGGCCCGCATCAGCAGGACCGATGCGGAGCGTGTCGGGACAGAGATGGGGTATCCGCGCCACCGGTCAGGGCTCCGTGGCGTGGGGCGACATGGACCCGGGACACGGGTCCGTTATGGATCGGCGATGACGCATCCGCGCACCCCTCCACCGGCTTTCGCAGGGAGACCGACCGAAATCTTCTGATTGAGGCCGGGATTCTATCTGCGACGCTGACGATGGTCAAGCGCGGTGTGCAAGGTGCACCCACGCTGACCGGATCGCGATGGCGACCGCGCCGATAGGTAAGCACATCGTGCGGTCGGGAGGCCGTCGTGTCGTGCCGGTGGTGGAGGGCGTTGGCGAAGCGGGGGAGTGCGACGAGGCTGGCCTGCGCAGGACGCGCAGGCCAGCGGCGAGAAGTGTGCGGTCGGTGGCCCGTCCTGGCCGACGACTACGGCGTGCGCGTCGCCGGCGTGACCACGATGTTGCGGTACTCCACCGGGCCATGGTCGCCTTGCAGCAGCAGCGGGCCAGGCTCGCCCTCGGCGCTGTCGAGGGCGCCGCCGGTGATGCCCGGAATCTCGCGGTTGCAGATGACGGTCGTGCCGTTGAGGGTGTAGGTGAGCATGCGGCCGATCAACGTGACGTCCATCGATTGCCACTCGCCGGCAGCACGCGCGACATTCTCGCTTGGCGCGATGAAGCCGTAGAGCCCTCCGAGGTGATGCGACGACGGCTCGAGGCCGGCCGCATCGTCGACCTGCAGTTCGTAGCGGCCCCGCAGGTAGACGCCGCTGTTGGCGCCCTTGGGGACGCGGAACTCCGCATGCAGCTTGAAGTCCTCGAACGTTCGCGACGTCATCAGATTCGCGCCGCTCTTGGCGTTACGCAGGATCCCGTCGACCACGCTCCACTGGCTGTCGCCGCGCCCGATCGGCTTCCAGCCATCGAGCGACGTGCCGTCGAGCAGGCGCACCGGTGTACCCCACGTCGGCGCGGCCGTCCGACGCAGCGCCGGTGCCCGCGTCCCGGTCCAGGTCACGGTCTCGCCATCCCCCATCGTCGTCGTCCCCGTGATGCGATCGCCAACGAGACGTCCCTCGAAGGTGATGTCGCGAGGGTTGCTCTCCCACTGCGGCGGGATGGCGAAGCGGAAGGTGCCGTCAGTGACGTCGATGCGGGCGATCGGGCGGGCGCTGCCGCCCGACCCGACGAACTGGCCGACCAGGGTCGCCGTGCCGGAGCGTTCGACTTCGAGCCATGACGGCGCGGTCTGCCCACCTCGCTGGACCACGAGATCCCAGCGGCCGATCAGCCCGTCCGAGGCGCTGCGCGACTGTGCGAAGGTTCCCCCGTACCCGACCGCGACCAGCATCAACGCGGCGACGGATGCGACGCGAGCAATCATCTGTTCTCCTCGATGTCGACGCCAGCAGCGGGCGCGCGGCAGATTGACGTGGTGCGGTAGCCGGACGGCGGCCGCACCGGAGCATTCGGAGCCCGCTGCGGCTCCCCCGACCGACGTGTCGCCTGCCAGGCTGCGGCGCGTCGGGCACATCCTGCCGATGGTAGCGCAGTGCGATGCCGAGTACTCTGGGGGCCATGCTCGATGCGATCGCGGCCGCCAACGGGTGGCTCAATGGATACGTCTGGGGCTGGCCGACCATCGTGCTGCTCCTCGGGACCGGTGTCGTGCTCACCGTGGCCACCGGCGCCGTCCAGGTGCGGTACCTCGGAGTGGCGCTCCGCGAGGTGCTGGGGCGGGTCTTCGAGAAGAGCAGCGGTGCGGGCAGCGTCTCGCCGTTCCAGGCCGTCGCCACGGCGCTGGCCTCGACCGTCGGCGTCGGCAACATCGCTGGCGTGGCGACGGCCATCTCGATTGGCGGTCCGGGCGCGCTGTTCTGGCTGTGGGTCTCCGGCATTCTCGGCATGGCCACCAAGTTCGCCGAGATCGTCGTGGCCATGCACTACCGCGAGGCCGACGAAACGGGCGCGATGCGCGGCGGGGCGATGTACACCCTCCGCAAGGGATTCGGCCTGCCCTGGCTCGGCGCCGTCTTTGCCGCCCTCGTCGCGCTGGCCGCCTTCGGCATCGGCAACATGGTGCAGGCCAATTCGGTGGCCGACAGCCTGCGGTCCACCTTCGGCGTCTCGCCGGCAGTCACGGGCGTGGTCCTGATGGCGCTGGCGGCTGCGGTCATTCTCGGTGGCATCAAGCGCATCGGCGAGGTGGCCGAGGTGCTGGTCCCGGCAATGGCCGTGCTGTACCTCGGCGGCGGCCTCCTGGTGCTGGCGCGGTACGCCTCACACGTGCCTGACGCCCTGGGCCTGGTCTTCGAGGGCGCCTTCACCGGGACCGCGGCCACCGGTGGCTTCGTCGGGTCGAGCGTGATGATGGCCCTGCGCTACGGTGTGGCGCGCGGGCTGTTCTCCAACGAAGCCGGCCTCGGCAGCGCACCGATGGTGCACGCGGCCGCGCAGACCGACCACCCGGTGCGACAGGGTCTGTACGGCATCTTCGAGGTGTTCGTCGACACGATCCTGGTGTGCACCACGACGGGACTGGTCATCCTGGTCACCGACACATGGACGACCGGCAGCACCGGCGCGGCGCTCGCCGGCCAGGCCTTCTCGGTCGGCCTGCCGGGAACCTGGGGCAACGTCGTGGTGACGACCAGCCTGGTGTTGTTTGCCTTCTCGACACTGGTCGGCTGGAGCTACTACGGTGAGACCGGCATCGTCTACCTGCTCGGCGCCCGCGCGGCGCTGCCCTACCGCATGCTGTGGCTGGTGGCGATCTACGTCGGCGCGATCGGGTCGCTGCACCTGGTCTGGGACATCGCCGACACCCTCAACGGGCTGATGGCCCTGCCCAACATCCTCACCGTCGTGCTGTCGCTGCCACTGGTGCGGCGTTTGACCAGGGAGTTCTTCGCGCGTAAGGACACCGCTGCCAGATGACGTTCCTGGCGGCGCGCGATTGCGGTCGGGCCGTCAGGGCCTGGCCGCAGCGAGGTATGCATCGACGTTGCTGGACAGCACGTCGAGTGGCACGTTGCCGCCCAGCACCAGCGTGTCGTTGAAGGCCTTGCCGTCAAAAGCAGACCCCAGCGTCGTCCTGGCCTTGTCACGGAGACGGTTGATGTCGCTGTGGCCGACCTTGTAGCCGCACGCCTGACCCGGCCAGGAACAGTACCGGTCGACCTCGCTGGCCACTTCGAGCGGGTTCGAGCCGTTCACGTCGACGAAGTACTGCACGGCCTGCTGGCGCGTCCAGCGCTTGGCGTGCAGCCCGGTGTCGACGACGAGGCGGCAGGCGCGGAAGGCCAGCGACTGCAGGTACCCGAGACGCCCGATGGCGTCGTCCTCGAACGCGCCGAGTTCATCGGCGAGCTGCTCGGCGTACAGCGCCCAGCCTTCTGAGTAGGCATTGAAGGCGAGCATCTGCCGGATCAGCGGCATGTCGTGGGTGTATTCGCCCTGCCAGACATGGCCGGGGATGGCCTCGTGGAACGTCAGGTCGGCGAGGCTGTAGCGGCTGTGCAGATCCGTGGTCCTCAGGTTGATCCAGAACCGCCCCGGGATCGTGCCGTCGACCGAGCCGGCGCCGCCGTATGCTGCCGGTGCCCCCGGTTCCTCCTCCGGCGGCAGCCGCTTCACTTCCATGTTCGGGTCGACCAAGGTATGGAACGCGCGCGGCATCTGCCCACGGATCCAGCCGAGTCGATCCTGGATGAACGCCATGATCTCCGCACGCCCCTGGTCGCCCGCCGGGAACATGTAGCGCGGGTCCTTCGCCAGTGCCTGCATGCGCGCCCCGACGCTCCCCTGCGTGTACCCGGCGCCCTTCAGGATGTCGTCCATGCGCGCGTGCAGCCCCTCGAGCTCGCGCCGGCCCATCTCGTGAACCTCGTCGGGGGACATGCGGGTGGTCGTCGAGGCCTGCAGCGCCCAGCGGTAGTACCGATCGCCGTCGGGCCGGGCCCACATGCCGGCCTCGTCAGTGGCGGTCGCGCGCTGCGCGTCCAGTTCGGCCAGCTGCTGCGCGAGCGCCGGCGCGATCTCCTGCGCGGCAATGACGCGCGCCCGTTCGCTCCAGGGCCCCGGCATGCCTGTCGTGCGTCGGGCAATCGACTCGACCAGCGGTCCGCCCTGGCGTGCACTCGCCAGTGCCACCCGCAGCTGCGCCCGCGCCTTGTCGAGCAGGAACGCCGGCGGCACCAGTCCCTCCGCGCGTGCCGCTCTGATGCGGCCCAGCTCGCCGGCAAGCTGCCTGGCGAAGGATTGCAGCCGGGCCAGATACGCCTCCGCATCGGCAACCCGATCGATGCGGTGTTCAGCATCCAGCATGCGCGGGACGTCGAGGTACGCGCCGACGTTCTGGATCACCACGTAGGGCGTGATCCGCCACCCGCCGACAGGGACGTCGCCATACGGCATGGCGAAGCCCTCGAGCGCGGTGGCGTACGCACTGCGCACGACCTGCAGGCTGGTGCGCGTAGCGTGCGAAAGCGGCGAGGCGTCAAACGCGACGACCCGCGCGAGGTCCCGCCGCAGCTGGCTGGCAATCGCCTCCTGGCCGGCGGCAGATCGGTCCGTCAACTGCGAACGGAGGTCGGCCCGGGCGCCAATGTCCAGGCCGAGCGCAGTGGCGGTCTCCGGCATGCGCCGCAGCAGGGTGTCGCCAATCGCCTCGAGCAACGCGCGGGCTTCGGCCTCGGCCCGGTCGGAGACCGCCGCCGCGGCCGGCGGTGTGGGGGAGGCCGGGTCCCGGCTGCACCCGACGACGAGCGGCGCGGTGGCGGTGCCCGCAAGGGCGGCGAGAGCCTGTCGTCGGGTCAGCACGGCATCCGTTCTCTAGTGCTTGACGTCCTTGGCGGCGTCCTTGACCTCGTCGACGGTCTCGTCGACCTTCTCTCCTGCCTTCTCGGCCGGTCCCTTCTCCGGGCACGCGCTGGTCGCAAGAACGACGGCCAACAACGCACAGATGCCGATGGTGGTGCGGATGAATTTCATGGCGTGCATTATGTCGGATCTGCGCGGACGCTCCGACTCGGCATCGGGCTGCCGCCGGCGGCGACCGCGCCCATGCGACTATGCTTTCCACGGTGGTCGCCCGGCTCTGCACGCGGGAGTAGCGGCGATGCGCCCCGGATGAGCTGACAACGACCCTTTCGACCATGAGCCACGAGCACGGCCGCAGCGGCCACGTCCTGTTCTGTCCGTGCTGAGCGCGCACGCGGCAAGCATCCCTTGCAAGTCCCGTCCGTGCGGCGTCGGCTGGTCCCCGGCCTTCCTGGCCGGCCTGGTCCTGTGCGGTCTCACCCTCGCCCTGCCAGCGACGGTGCGGGGGCAGGACGACGCGCGTCCGGATCTACCGACCCCCGATCAGCTGAACATGCACGTGATCCCGGGTGGCGAGACGATCAAGGTCGACGGGATTCTCGACGAGGAAGTGTGGCAGCGCGCGGTGCCGGCCACGACGTTCTGGCAGTACGCGCCGCTCGACCGGGTCCCGGCCACCGAGAACACCGAAGTCCGTGTCGTGCAGGACGACCGCGCACTCTTCTTCGCGGTCATCTGCCACGATAGCGACCCGACCGGGATCATCGCCCAGGACATGCGGCGCGACGCGCCGCTCTCCAACGACGATTACGTCGGGATTTACCTGGACACCTACCACGACCATCGGAACTTCTACTACTTCTCGACCAACTCACTCGGCACCCGCCGCGACGGCATCGTCACCGATGCGCGTTCGTACAACACGGCGTGGAATGGCATCTGGCAGGTCAAGACTCAGGTGACTGCCACGGGCTGGACCGCCGAGTTCCGCATTCCGTTCTCGACGCTGCGCTTCGGCGGCGACCAGCCGATGACGTGGGGCCTGCAGCTCAGTCGCGCCGTCAGGCGGAAGCAGGAGTCCGACTTCTGGGCGCCGATCCCGAGATGGCTGGGCGGTCGTGCGACCTGGCGGGCCGAGCGCTTCGGGCAGTTGATCGGCATCCGGACCGACGCGGCATACGCCAAGTGGGAAGCGGAGCCGTACGTGCTCGGCGGCGGCTCGCGTGGCTTCCGGCCGTCCTCGTCGGACCCGCGCTTGAACACCGGTGGCGACATCCTCTACGACTTCACCCCGAACCTGCGCGGGACCGTCTCGATCCGCACCGACTTCGCACAGGTGGAGGCCGACCAGGAGGTGATCAACTTCACGCGATTCCCGCTGTTCTTCCCCGAGCGGCGTGACTTCTTCCTGGAGGATGCCGGGTTGTTCACCGTCGGCCTCGAGCAGGAGATGATGATGTTCTACAGCCGGCGGATCGGCCTCTCGGACGGGCGCCAGGTGCCGATCCTCGCCGCCGGCAAGCTCTCGGGGCGGGTCGGCCAGTATTCGGTCGGCGTGATGAACGTCCAGACCGACGAGGCCGACGTGTCGCGACCCGGCGGGTCCCGCGTGTCCGAGCCACGGACCAACTACAGCGTGATTCGCGTCAAGCGCAACCTGTTCACCAACAGCAGCATCGGCGCCATCGTCACCAACAAGCAGAGCAGCGAACACGAGTTCCGTCGGCTGGCCGGCCTCGACGGCAACGTCTGGTTCAGTCCGTCGCTGAAGGGCGAGATGCTGCTGGCACGGACCTTCAACTCCGCGGGCGTCAACGACGACAGCCTCGGCATCGGGCGATTGATGTTCTCCAAGCAGAACACCGTCGCCGACGTGCGCTACTACGCCGTCGGTCGCGACTTCTCCCCGGCGATGGGGTTCGTCGCGCAGAACGATCTCCGGCGGTCCTCCGCCGAGGGCGGCTACACGCACTGGATCAACCGGCAATGGCGTGCGCAACGTCATCTACTCCGGATCGGTCATCTACGACGCCTTCTACGACCACGGCTTCCTCGGCCGGCGTGGCACGGCCGGCGCCGATGTGACCCTCGAGTCCAACGACAAGCTCGGCTACGCCTACAGTCCGGCCCGGGAACGCATCGCCGTGCCGTTTGCGGTCGGCCCGATCACCATCCAGCCCGGCGACTACACGAACCGGTCGCACGAGGTGAGCGTCGAGAGCAACGCCAGCCGACCCGTCTCGGGCGTCGTCAACTACAGCCTGATCGACTACTGGGGCGGAGCAGCGCCGGCAGTTGCTGGTGTCGACGACCGCCCACCCGTCGGCCAACCTGGCGGTCGACGTCATCTACACGCACAACACCGTCGATCATCCCCGCGGCGCCTTCGAGACCACCACGCTCAGCAACCGCGTGCTGTACGCCTTCACCACCGACCTGTTCGTGAAGTCGTACATCCAGTGGAACGACCTCGACCAGAAGTTGTCGGCCAATCTCCTGGTCGGCTGGGAGTATCGGCCGGGCAGCGAGCTCTACCTCGTGTACGACGAGATCCGGGACCGCTTCGCATCGCCCCACCTGGCCCCGCGCAACCGGCTGCTGCTGGCCAAGCTGACGTACAAGTTCCGCTTCTAGCGTCGCCCCGGCGCGGGCACGAGACGTGCTGTGCACATTGTCGGAGGTAGACGATGAGCAGCAGGGATCAATCGCAGCCGGCCGACCCTCGCCCCACGGACCCGGGGCATGTCGCCGCAGGCAATGAGGGCCGCACAGCCTCGCCAGTCGCTGGAGATTCTCCGACCGAGGGCACAGTGGAAGGCCCACTGGCGCCGCAGGTGTCGCCGGGCAGCGCGGACGCGCCGCTCGAGTCCGAGATGCGGCCGAAGGAAGGCGACGCCAGGAAGTCCGACGGCATGGCCGAGTTCAAGAAGATGCAGGACAACGCCGAAGCTGGCCGGGAGTGAGGATTCTCGCTACACCTGTACGCCGTCACGGCCGAGGCGTGAGGCGGTAGCGCAGGACCCCCCGGGTCGGGTCGTCCGTCACAACCTCACCCCGACGAAGGATCTCGAGTTCGCCCCGCGCGGTCATCGCGACCGCGCGGTCTCGCACCACCGGGAGCAATGTGCGCCACGTGCGCCCGCCGACGATTCGCGCGATGTCGCTCGGGCAGATGGTGCGACCCGGCTGACGGCTGCGCAGCAGCGCGTGCAGGGCCGCGTCGATGCGCCGGTCCGTCGCCGCTGGTTCGGCAGGCAGCCACCACGCGTGGCCGCGTTCGCCGAGGGCCAGCTTGGCATCGTTGACCCGGCGACGACTTGCGCGCACCTCGAGCTCGTCGGCCGCATCCCGCACGGCACGACGGGCGGACATCAATTCGTTGACCAGCTCCTGCCTCAGGTTGGCAGGGATGCCGGGGTCGGAGGTTCGCCAGCGCCGGCCGTCGATGACCATGAACGCGGTCGGTGGGGGCGGCGGCGCCGGCATCCCTCCATTGTCACCGCGTCTCGGCACGTGTGCACGTGCAATGGACGCTGCTCACAGCCTCGAGCGTCCATACGTGCGACCTGTGGTTGAGCGGTCAAGCGTTCAGCGCCAGAAGCGGACGCCAAAGACCAGGCTGGTGCGCCGGGCCGACTCACCGTTTGCCTCGGCGTACTCGGCGGTGCCGAACAACCGCCTGTCCCAGGCCACCCCGACGTAGGGCGCAAACTCGCGCTTGAACTCGTAGCGCAGGCGAAGGCCCGTGCCGACCGACGACAGGCCTGCGCCGACCCTGCGCGCCGGGTCGTCCCGGCCATCTATCTGCAACTCGAGACGCGGCTGCAGCACGAGCCGGTTGGTGAGCAGCAGCTCGTACTCGGTTTCGAGGCGGAACTGGGTTCGCCCCGATTCTCCGACGTACGCCGTGGCTTCGACCTCGAACCACTGCGGTGCCAGTCCCTGGATGCCCACGGCCGCCCACGTCCGCGACGGCCCGGGCCGCACGTCCTGGCGCACTCCAGCGACCACCTCCCACCATCGCGACACGGCCCGGCCATACAGCAGATGCGCCTCGGCATCCTCGAGGCGTCTGCCACTGCGCTCTCCCTCCGTGCGGAACCAGAGTCGGTCGCGGTCGCGGCCGACCCAGCCCTGACTGTCCCAGTTCATGCCCGTCTCGCCGCCGCCGGCCTGGCCTTCGAACTGGTCGAACAGAACGAAGAAGTTCACGGCCCTGTCGTGCGCGTGGTGGCCCTTCAATCCGGCACCGAACGCAGCCGCCCGGTCCCCGTCGGTGAGCACGGGAATGAACGCGGGAAGCGGCTCGTCAGCGGGCTGCGTCGTCGCACGGTCGCAGCCGCCGCGCCGTCGTGCTTCTCGGGGGCGCCGGCGGCTGCCTGTCCGTGCATGTCGTGATGCTGCCCGGCGGCAGGGCCCGACAGCAACACCAGGAGGGCCACTGCCACGAGCGACTGCGCGCGCGTCACGACTGCCCCCGTTCCTGCGACGCGCACTTCGCGGAACATCCCCGTCTCCATGTGGAAGAGCAGGTGGCAGTGATACGCCCAGCGCCCGAGCGCGTCAGCCGTCACGCGGTAGCTGCGGCGACTTCCTGGCGGCATGTCGATGGTGTGCTTCCGCACCTTGAAGTTGCCCTCGTCGTCCTCGAGGTCGCTCCACATCCCGTGCAGGTGGATCGGGTGCGTCATCATCGTGTCGTTGACCAGCACGATGCGCAGGCGCTCGCCGTAGGTCAGGCGCAGCGGCTCGGCGTCGGCGAACTTGACGCCGTTGAACGACCAGGCGAAGCGCTCCATGTGCCCCGTCAGGTGCAGTTCGATCGTTCGCGACGGCTCGCGACCATCGGGATCGGGAAAGGTGCTGTGGAGGTCGCCATAGGCCAGCACGCGGCGCCCGTTGTCGCGCAGCCCGATGCCGGGATCGTCCAGCTTCGCGGTCGGCATCATCGTCTGCATGTCCACGAGCGGATTGCCCTTCTCGGTCTCCGGGTGCGTCTGCATCACGGTCGCCGCGGCCATGTCGTGGCCGGCGTGGTGTGCACCCATGTCGTGTGCCATGCCGCCGTGCCCCATGTCGGCCATCGTCAGCACGGGTCGCGGGTCGAGGTCGGGCACCGGCGGGCGCAGTCCCTCGCGCGAGGTCAGCGTGCCCGCCGCATAGCCGGTGCGATCCATCGCCTGCGCGAAGATGGTGAACGCCTCTGCGCCGCTCGGTTCGACCAGCACGTCGTAGGTTTCGGCGACGGCGATGCGGAACTCCTCGACGCTGACCGGCCGGACGTACTGTCCATCCGCAGCGACGACCGTCATCTTCAATCCCGGGATGCGCACGTCGAAGTAGGTCATCGCCGAGCCGTTGATGAAGCGGAGCAGCACCTTCTCCCCGGGCGTGAAGCGCGCGCTCCAGTTGCCGGCCGGCGCCTGGCCGTTCATCGTGTAGGTGTAGGTGTACCCGGTGACGTCGGCAAGGTCGGCGGCACTCATCCGCATGTTTCCCCACATGCGTCGCTCGGCCAGCGTCTGCCTCAGGCCGTGCTCCCGTACGTCCTCGATGAACGTGCCGACCGTGCGCTGCCGGAAGTTGTAGTAGTCCGACTGCTTCTTCAGCTTCGCGAGGACGCGCTCCGGCCGCTCGTCGGTCCAGTCGCCGAGCAGCACCACGTGCTCGCGGTCGTAATGGAACGGCGCCGGCTCGGCCGGCTCGATGACGATCGGCGCGTGCAGTCCACGCTGCTCCTGGAACCCGGAGTGGCTGTGGTACCAGTACGTGCCGTGCTGCCGCACCGGGAAGCGGTATTCGTAGGTGCTGCGCGGCTTGATGCCCGGGAAGCTGAGGCCGGGCACCCCGTCCATGTTCGCGGGGAGCAGCAGGCCGTGCCAGTGGATCGACGTGTCCTCGTCCAGTGCGTTCGACACCCGCAGCGTCACGGTGTCGCCTTGCTTCCAGCGCAGGAGCGGCCCCGGCATCGAGCCGTTGATCGTCAGCGCGGTGCGTTCCCTGCCCGTGACGTTGACCAGGGTCTCGCCGATGCGCAGGTCGAACTCCGTACCCGAAAGGACTGTCGGGTCGACGCGCGGCTGGACCGCGGCCGCCATGGCAGATGGACGTACCAGGCCCGCACTGAGGGCGGCGCCGCCAATGGCGAGTCCCTTGACGAAGGTGCGCCGCGATGGGCTAGAAAAGTCTGGACGACGGTGATCGTTGGACATGCAGCGGAATCCTCGGTGAACGTCTGCAGGGCGCAGGCGGCACGAACACGCCTGCGGCTGACCCGGTGTCAAAAGAGGGGCTGGCGCGGGGTGCGCGCCCGACGAGCGGGGATCAGACGCGGAGAACGGGCAGGCTGCGCACCGGCGGCGGTGGCGACAGCGCACGGCCGTAAGCGGTGCTCGCGCGGCTCGCGCTCACGCTGGCGTGGAGCACATGCGACGGGACTGGCGCGGCAAGCAGGAGCCCGGCTCCTGCCTCGATGCGGGCTGCCGTCGCCAGTCCTTCGGCCCCATGGCTGTCATCCGGGCAGCACGTGTGCGGCATCGTCAGGCGTGCCGCATCGACAGCCGACGCCGAGGGCGCTGCCGGGACAGGCTCCTGATGGTGATGCGCGTCCGGAGCAACCTCGTGATGGGGCGCTTCAGCCGCGGCCGCGGCAACTCCGGTCTGATGGTGGCGCTCTCCGGGCAGGCACAGGGCGGCACAGATGGAGGCCACCGCCGGGGTGCCGGAGAGAAGCACGAGCAGGAGGATGCTCGCGCCACGCATGATCGAGGAGCCCACCATTCGAGTATACGTCGGCTGCCGGCAGTTGCTGCCAGACCGCTTCACGCTTCAGTCGGAGCGCGTTGGCGATGACCGAGACCGAGCTGAACGTCATCGCCGCGCTGGCGATGATCGGACTGAGGAGCAGCCCGAACACCGGGTAGAGCACGCCCGCGGCAACAGGCACCCCCAGCACGTTGTAGACGAACGCGAAGAAGAGGTTCTGTCGGATGTTCCGCATCGTCGCCCGGCTCAGCTTGCGGGCACGGACGATGCCGCGCAGGTCGCCCTGCACGAGCGTCACGCCCGCACTCTCCATCGCCACATCGGTCCCGGTCCCCATGGCGATGCCGACATCGGCCTGCGCCAGTGCCGGCGCGTCGTTGATCCCGTCGCCGGCCATCGCCACCCGGCGGCCTTCCGACTGCAGACGCTTGATCACTGCCGCCTTCTGCTCCGGCAGCACATCGGCCTCCACTGCGTCGATGCCGACGCTTCGTGCCACGGCCTCGGCCGTGACGCGGTTGTCGCCGGTCAGCATGACGATGTGCAATCCCTCGGCATGGAGGCCGCGAATGGCTTCGACGGTGGTGCCCTTGACGCGGTCCGCCACGCCGATCAGCCCGGCGAAGGCCCCGTCGATGGCCACCAGCATCACCGTTTCACCGTTCTGCCGCTGCTGGTCGGCGCGTCCCGCGGCCGCCGCGGCATCCGCGCCGAGTTCGGCGAGCAGCGCCGCATTGCCGATGCCGACGACGTGCCCGGTCGACGGTGCCGACGACGCCCTTGCCGGTGATCGAGCGGAAGTGCTCGACGCCGGTCGTGCGCGATGCCGCGCTCGTCGGCGCCGCGCACGATGGCGTCTGCCAGCGGATGCTCACTGGCGCGCTCGAGGCTCGACACGAGCCGGAGGAGCTCACGCTCGTCGAAGCCAGGCTCGGCCTCGACGGTCGTGAGCGACGGCTTGCCTTCGGTCAGCGTGCCCGTCTTGTCGACCACGAGCGTGTCGATCTGTCTCCATCACTTCCAGCGCTTCCGCGTTCCTGAGCAGCACGCCCATCTCCGCGCCCCGGCCGGTGCCGACCATGATCGACATCGGGGTCGCGAGGCCGAGGGCGCACGGGCAGGCGATGATCAGGACGGCGACGGCGTTGACGAGCGCGTGCGCCAGGCGCGGCTCCGGGCCGAAGACGGCCCAGACCGCGAACGTGAGCACCGCCGCGACAATCACGGCCGGGACGAACCACCCGGATACGGTATCGGCCAGGCGCTGGATCGGGGCGCGCGAGCGCTGCGCCTCGCTCACGAGCCGGACGATCTGCGACAGCAGCGTGTCGCTGCCGACGCGCTCGGCCTCCATGACGAAGCTCCCGGTGCCGTTGACCGTCCCGCCCGTGACGTTGCTGCCGGCGGCTTTTTCCACCGGGATGGGTTCACCGACACCATCGATTCGTCGACGGTGGTACTCCCCTCGGCCACACGGCCGTCGACCGGCACGCGCTCGCCTGGCCGGACGCGGAGACGATCGCCCACGGCGACGTCCTCGAGCGGCACGTCTTCGTCCTCGCCGCTCGACGCCGACGCGCCGGGCCGTGGCCGGGGTCAGCCCGAGGAGCTTCCTGATCGCTGAACGTGGTCCGGTGTCGGGCGCGCAGTTCGAGCACCTGCCCGAGCAGCACCAGCACCACGATCAGCGCCGCGGGTTCGAAGTACACGCCGACCTGGTCGCCGTGCGTGCGAAATGCCGCCGGAAACGCGCCGGGCGCAAGCGTGGCGACGACGCTGAAGGCGTAGGCCGCGCCGACGCCGAGCGCGATCAGCGTGAACATGTTCAGGTGACGGCTGACGACCGACGCCCAGCCGCGGACGAAGAACGGGGCGCCGCCCCAGAGCACGACCGGCGACGCCAGGACGAACTGCGTCCACGTCATCCACGCCGGCGGCATCGCGCTGCTGCAGCGGCTGGCCCGGGCAGGAACTCCGAGCCCATGAACGCGAGGATCGGGAGCGGTCAGCGCCAGCGACCACCAGAATCGCCGCGACATGTCGTGCAGCTCGTGGTTCGCCTCCGTCGAGCGTGACGACACGAGGCTCGAGCGCCATGCCGCAGATGGGGCACGCACCGGGGCCGACCTGGACGACCTCGGGGTGCATCGGGCAGGTGTATTCAGCCGCGTCGCCGTCAGGCTGCCGCGGCCGCGCCTGGTCGGGGCGAGGAACGCATCCGGGTCCTTGCGGAATTTCTCGACGCAGCCCGTGCTGCAGAAGTGATAGGTCGTGCCGCGGTGTTCGACGTGCCCGGCCGCCTTCGAAGGGCAGGATGCTCATCCCGCAGACCGGGTCGGTCTGCTTCGCTTCGCTCGCTGACGCCTGCCGCCTGCATCGGGTCGCCCTGCCCATCGCGCACCGGTTCGTTCATGTGGTCCCTCATACCCTTCTTGACGCAGCCGCTGACCTGTCATTACACCCGCGTCAGCCGTCGGCCTTCCGCACGAACAGTCGAGGCAGCCGTGCTCCGCGCAGGTGCCGCAGGACTGCAGCAACGTCCGCTTGAGCGCCTGTCGGGCGCGCATCAGCCGAACGCCTGCGTTCGAGGCGGTGAGGCCAGAGGACTCGGCAAAGCGCTTGACGGGCATCTCGTCCACGTCTACGGCCTTCAACGCGTCGGCGTACTCGGGCTTGAGGGTGCCGGCCAGTCTGCTGACGCATTGGCAGACCTCGGTGCGGACGGCCTCCGGGTGCGCTCGCCGCGTGCGTTTCGAGTTCGGCGGCAAAGGCTGCGAGGGCCCGCTCCTCGGCGCCACGCCGCCTGCTTCGGTCGATCACGGCATTGCGGAGCACCCGGTAGAACCAGGGCACGAGCGCCTCGTCAGGAAGCTCCTCGAGACGGTCGAGGTTGCGCGCGAACGCGTCCTGGAGGATGTCCTCGGCGGCTTCGCGACTGCCGGTCCTCCGCTCGAGAAACCGGAGGAACGCGCGATGGTTCTCCACGAGGGCGTGCGTGTGTCCTCCCGCCGGCGCGGCCACGCCCGGCGACTGGTCTGGTGCTGGCGCCCATGTGCTGAGTATACGGAGGCCAGGCCGCGCAGACGGCGGTGCCGCACACCTCACCCGTCCGTGCCGACTCCCGCGACTGAGCCGTACTGCGCGAGGGTAGCGCTCGTGCCGCGTTGTTGATAGGGTCGTCCCATGAATGGGCGGTCGCGCGCCGGTGAGCGCCTCTACGCGTCGCGCGACACCGCGAGGCGCGTCGTCCAGACGCCCACCGCCCGGCGCCGTTCTGGTGGCCGTCGTGGTGATTGCCTTGTGGGCGGCTGCGTCGGTGCTGGCCCGGACCGCGCACCACGCAGAGGGTGGATCGTGCCGCCTTCGCCATGGCCGCGGGGACGACCGCCGTCGGCGCTGGACGCGGCACCGAGGCCGTGGCGATGCTGCGCGACGCGGTGGCGCTGGACCCGCAGCGGCCGGAGTACCGGCTCGCCCTCGGCAAGGCCCTGGTCGTCGGTCGGCCGTCTGGAGGAAGCCGAGCCTTACGTACACGAGGTCCTGCGGCAGACGCCCGTGGATGGCGAGTCCAATCTCGTGCTCGCGCGCATCCTGGCGCGTCAGGGCAACCAGGCCGAGGCCGAGAGCGCCTACTATCGCGCCATCTATGGTCGGTGGTCCACGCGGTCGCGCAGCCGCTGCGACGGCAGGCGCGCCTGGAGCTGATCGCGCTCTACCGGGGCCAGGGCGCGACGTCGCGGCTGCGAGCCGCCTTGCTCGAACTGTCCAATGCCTTCCCGGGCGATCGTGAGCTGCAGCTCCAGGCCGGGCGCGACCTGCTCGCGGCCGGGCTTCGCCGACGACGCCGCCAGGCAGCTCCGCCTGATCGACGAACGCTTCGCCGATCCCGGCCGCGCGCCCGTGCTGCTGGCGCGCGCCGAGTTCGCCCGCCGCCATTACGTGGAGGCCTATGCGGCGGCCGCCCGGGCGCTGGTGCGGCTGCCCGCGATCCGCGAAGCCGCGGCCCTTCGGGCGCTGTCGGCGCGGGTCCTGTCGCTGGACCCGGACCAGCCACGCCTGTCATCGACTCGCCGCGCCGCCCGGGTGCGTACGTTGCTGACCGACGTGCACGACCGCATCGAGGCCGTGCCGCCGCCGACACGCCCGAAGCGACACGGCTGCTGGCGACGCTCACGCGCTGGCTCGCCCGACGCGCGAGCAATGTCGAAGTCGGCCGGAGCCTGCTGCAGGCTGCCGCCACGCGGTGGGAAACGACGTGCCCACCAGCCTCGGAGACCGATGCCGCGGGCGCGTGCTGACCGACCTGGCGACGGAGCTGCCGTGACCCCGCCAGACCGACAGGCCGGTGGCCGCGCGCGCCTGGCGCCTCGACGACGCGCAGCGGTTCCTCGTGCTCGCGGTGCTCATCGGGGTCTGCACCGGCCTGGTCGTCGTCTGCTTCCACGCGGCCATCGAACTGGTCGATCTCTCGGTCCGCGACACCGGACGGTCGAGCGCGATGCGCGTCCTCTGGCCGGCCATTGGCGCCGCCGCCGCGGCGCTGATCGTGCGGGCCATCCCGGTCGCCGCCGGCAGCGGCATCGTCCAGACCAAGTCGGCGCTCTACGTCTCCAATGGGCACATCCCGTTTGCCGGCGTGCCCGGCAAGTTCGTCGCCTGCGTCCTGTCCATCGGCACCGGCACGCCCCTCGGTCCGGAGGATCCGGCGCTGCTGATGGGCGCGGGCATCGCGTCGCGCCTCGGCCGGCTGTTCGGCCTCTCGCAGCGATCGATGCGGCTCATCGCCCCGACCGGCGCAGCGGCAGGCATCGCGGCGGCGTTCAACACGCCGATCACGGGCGTGCTGTTCGTCCTCGAGGAAGTCGTGGCGGGCTTCGATGCGGCGGTGATGGGCTCGATCGTGCTCGCGGCAGCATCGGCGGTCGTCACCTCGCGACTGTTCCTCGGCGAGAGCCCGCTGTTCAGCGTGCCCGATGTCGTGCCCATCAGCCAGCCGGGCGAGGTCCTCGTCTACGTCGCGCTGGGTGTCGCCGGGGGGCTGTTCGCGACGGCGTACGTGCGGATGATGAGCGTGCTGCGCTACCGCCTCGGCGCGGTGCGGCTGCCGCCGGCGGTCGGGCCGCTGGCGGCCGGCCTGCTGGTCGGCGTGGTGGCGCTGGCCTGGCCCGACGTGCTCGGGACGGGCTACCGCGCCATGGACGGCGCACTGCACAGCCAGTACGCGTGGTCGACGATGGCCACGCTGGCGGTGGTGAAGTGCCTGGTGTCGGGCTTCGCGTTCGGGACAGGTACGCCCGGCGGTCTCTTCGCGCCCACGCTCTTCCTCGGGGTGATGCTCGGCGGCGCGTTCGGCGGCGTCGCGCCCTGGTTGCCGCCGGGATCGCAGAGCGCCATCGTGCTGGCAGGCATGGCGGCGATGTTTGCCGGGGTCTTCCGCGCGCCGATGACGGCGGTGTTCATGGCCTTCGAGCTGAGCGGCACGGCCGGCAGCATCGTACCGGCGATGATCGCGGCGACGCTGGCGTTCCTGGTCGCCCGCCAACTGCACCGGCAGTCGATTCTCGACCTGGTGGCCGAGCACGAGGGCGCCAACCTGCCGTCGGCGCGTCTGGCGCGACCGGACGCGCCGCTGCACGTCGAGGACGCCATGGCCGCCGTCCCGGATTCGGTCGTCGTGCTGCCCGCGTCGCTCGACGCCGCGGAAATCGCCGCGACCCTCGAGGCATCGCCGGCCGCGTATGGGCTGGTCGAGGCCAGCGGCGGACGGTGGCTGGTCGCCGACCGGGAGGTGCTCAGGTCGATTGCCGCCGAGCCCGCGTCGTGGCTCGAGCTGTGCCGTACGTCCGCGCCACTCCAGGGGACGGCCGCCAGCGTGCACGTCGTCGGACCGGTCTATCCCGACGAATGGCTGGACGTCGCGCTGCGTCAGCTCGCCACCGCGCCGGTGGTGCCCGTGGTGTCGCGGCTGGACGGGCATCGCGTCGTCGGCGTCGTCACCGAGACGGACGTGCGCACGGCCTACGGTCGCGTGCAGGCCGACCGACGGTAGACGCGCTCGCGCCGCGCTTCACGCATATGATCGCGCCATGCGAACCGGGCATGAGGCCGCTGCCTTGCCGGAGGTGCTGGCCTTCATGCAGGGACTGTGGGCGGTCGTCCACCGCATGGAGCGGCTGTCCAAGAGGATGGGGGCCGACAGCGGGGTGACCGGCCCGCAACGGCTGGTCGTGCGACTGATTGGACTGTTTCCGGGCGTCTCGGCTGGCGACCTGGCCGCCCTCCTGCATCTCCACCCGAGCACCCTGACCGGTGTGCTGAAACGACTCGAGGAGCAGCAACTGGTCTCGCGCACGCCCGCGTCCGACGACCGTCGACGCACGGTGCTGCGCCTCACGCGGCGCGGCGCGCGTGTCGGCCAGGGCAGGACCGGCACCGTCGAGGCCGCGGTGGCCGCTGCCGTGTCGCAGTCCACGGCCGGGCAGGTGGCCGCCACACAATCCTTCATGACGTCGTTTGCAGCATCGCTCGACCGCGAACTTGCCCGAGCCGAGGCCGCCCCCGGCGGCGATCGGGCCACACGCCGGGCGCGGCCGTCCGCATCGGCCCGCGACGGGGCGCGATGACGACTGTCGCGCGACGACGCCCGCGCCCCTGCCGGCCCTAGAGACGACACGCACATGCGCATCCTGGTGGTGGGTGGCGGAGAGATCGGGTACGAGCTGACGCGCGAGCTGTCGGTCGACCACATCGTCACCGTCGTGGACAGCAACAGCGACGTCGGCCGTCGTTTCGAGTCGCTCGATGTCGCCTTCATCGCCGGCAGCGGCACGAGTCCCGACGTGCTGGCGCGCGCTGCTGTGCGCGGCAGCGACCTGCTGATCGCGTGCACCGGCCTCGACGAGGTCAACATGGTGGCGTGCGCGCTGGCGACGCGGGTCGGCGCGCGGCAGGCCATCTGCTTCGTCTCGCGCGAGGATTTTCACGGCAACGGCAGCAATGCCCAGGCCGTTCGCAGTCATTTCGGCATCGAGCGCATCATCTGGCCGGAAGCGCAGCTGGCCGACGAGATGGTGCGGATCATCAGGTCGCCCGGGGCCATCGATGCCGAAGAATTCGCCGACGGCCGGATCCGCCTGCTCGAGTTCCGGCTCGATGCCGGATCGCCGCTGACGGGTGCGCCGCTGGCGGCGCTGCGGCTGCCGCGGTCGGCGCTGGTGGTCGCGGTCAAGCGTGACAACGCCATCAACATCCCCCGCGGCGACACGCGGCTGACGGTCAACGACAAGGTCTTCGTGATGGGCACCCCGGAGGCGATGGCCGCGATCGTCCCGATGGTCCACGCGCATGCCACGTCGCGGGCGTCGCAGTCGGTGACCATCATCGGTGGCGGCGACGTCGGCTTCCGCCTGGCCCAGCGGCTCGACGACTCGGACATGGAGGTCCGAGTCATCGAGCGCGACCTGCGACGCGGCGAGATCCTGGCGGCGAGCCTGCGGCGGGCCCTCGTCATCCACGGCGACGGCACCGACCTCGAGCTGCTCGAAGCCGAGGGCATCGGCCGCAGTGACGTGCTCGTCTCGGTGATCGACAACGACGAGCGAAACCTGTTTGCGTCGCTGCTCGGCCGGCAGCTGGGGGTCCGCCGCACGATCACGCGTGTCGGCCGGTCGGCAAACCTGCGCCTGTTCGATCGCGTGGGCATCGACGTCGCCCTCTCGGCCCGCGGTGCAGCCGTCAAGTCGCTGGTGCACGACATTCGCGGCGGCCACGCGCACCTGCTGGCCGTGCTGGACGAGGGTCAGGCGACGATCGTCGAGCTGACCGTGCCGGCCGGCTTCACCCCGCAGGCGCTGATGGATCTCAAGGTGCCGCCACGCGCCATCGTCGGGGCCATCATCCGCGGCCAGGAGGCACTGGTGCCACGCGGCGCCGATCAGGTGCGGCCGCAGGATCGCCTGCTCGTCTTCGTCGCCGCCGACAGCGTCCACCAGGTGCGCGACTTCTTCGGACCGTCGTGATGCGGCTCAGTGTCGTGCTGCATACGGCGGGGATCTTCCTCCGCTATTTCGCCGTCGCCTTTGCCGCACCGGCGATCGTCTCGCTGCTGTACCACGAATGGCGCGATGTCCAGGCCTTCGTCGCCTCGGGGATTCTGGCCGGCGTCATCGGGCAACTGATGGTGCGCGCCCGCAGCGCGGCGCCAGAAGATCTCACCCGCGTCGAGGGACTGGCCATCGTGTCGGGCACCTGGCTGCTGCTGGCGATTGCCGCGGCGCTGCCGTTCCTGGCTTCCGGCCTCGGAGTCATCGACGCCCTGTTCGAGTCGATGTCGGGACTGACGACGACGGGCGCCACCGTGATCCGCGACTTCAGCCAGCATGGCCACGGCATCTTCTTCTGGCGGGCCCTGACCCAGTGGTTTGGCGGGATGGGTGTCATCGCCCTGTTTGTCGCGATCCTGCCGCGCTTCGGGATTGCCGGTCGCCAGTTGTTCTTTGCCGAGGCGCCGGGGCCGACCGACCAGCCGCTGACGCCGCGCATCCGCAAGACGGCCCGCGCGCTGTGGCTGGTCTATGCCGGTCTCACGTCGGCCGAGATCGTCGCGCTGCTGGCCACAGGGATGCCGGTCTTCGACAGCGTGTGCCACGCCCTGGCGACGCTCGCGGCCGGCGGCTTCTCGCCGCATCCGCTGTCGATTGCCGGCTATGCCAATCCGGCCGCCGAATGGGTGATCACGTTTTTCATGTTCGCGGCTGGTGCCAACTTCGCGCTGCACTATCGGACCCTGCGCGGCGAGACGCGGGCGTTCCTGCGCGACGAAGAGTTCCGTGCCTACCTGGCCATCGTCGTCGTCGCCACCGTGCTGCTGACGGCGTGCCTGCTGCCCGGTGCACCGCGGACCGTCGAGGCCGTTCGCACCGCCGCCTTCCAGGTGCTCTCGATCCTGACCACCACCGGGTTCGCCAGCGCGGACTTCCAGCTCTGGAACGACCAGGCCAAGATGGTGCTGCTCGCGCTGATGTTCATCGGCGGCTGCGCAGGGTCGGCCTCCGGCGGGCCAAAGGTGGTCCGGCAGGTGCTGATTGCCCGCTACACGCTGCTCGAACTCCGCCGCACGCTGCATCCCCGCGGGGTCCTGCCGGTCAAGCTCGGGGGGCGCGTCGTCCCCGAGGAAGTGATGCGCGGCGTGCTGGTGTTCTTCCTCTTCTACCTGCTCGTCTTTGCCGTGTGCACGCTGATCGTCAGCGGCTTCGGCGCCGACCTGGTGACGGCCATCACCGCCTCGATTGCCTGCCTCGGCAACATCGGCCCCGGCTTCAATGCCGTCGGGCCGATGTCCAGCTTCGCCGACCTGCATCCGGTGTCGCGGATCACGCTCACGCTGGCGATGTGGGTCGGACGCCTGGAGGTGGTCACCGTCCTGGCCCTGGTCCGGCCGGAAGTGTGGCGGCTGCTGCGCCGGGGCTGACCCCGACCGCGGCCCGCTGCCGGAGCTCACGCCGGGTCGACCTGCTACAATAGTTTGATGTCAAACGATATCGGGTACGCCGGTGGGTACGTCCGTGCCTGACATCCGGCTGTGGTGGTCGCTGTGGGGCGTGCAGCTGGTGTGGACCGCCGTCACCCTCGGCGCCCTGTGGCTGGCCGGTCATGCGGTCGCTGCGGTGGTGCTGAGGCGCCTGGCACGCCGCCCGAGTGACGAGACCAGCGGCGTCGTGGTGCCGGCGATCCGGGCGCTGGCGTCGCGGCTGCCGTTGTGGATGCTGCTCGGCGGCGCGACGCTGGCCCTGACCTACTGGCCGCTGTCGGCCCGGGCGCATGGTGTCATCACGCAGGTGATCTTCGTCGTCGCCGTGCTGTCGGTGACGATGATGGCCGCCTCGGTGGCGAGCCATCTCGTCGCGACGCACGGAGCGCGGTGGGCGCCGGGGCTGGGCGTCAGCAGCCTGACCCGCAACATCGCCTGGGGTTCGGTGGCGGCGCTCGGCGGACTCGTCGCCCTGAACGGGCTGGGGGTCTCGATCACCCCCATGCTCACGGCACTCGGCGTCGGCGGCCTGGCCGTGGCGCTGGCCCTGCAGGAGCCGCTGGCCAACTTCTTTGCCGGCTTCTTCCTCACCCTGGCGGGACAGATTCGGGTCGGCGACTTCGTGCGCCTCGATTCGGGTCAGGAGGGCTTTGTCACCGACTTCAGCTGGCGGTCCACCCGCCTCCGGATGCTCGCCAACAACCTCGTGATCGTCCCCAACGCCAAGCTCGCGCAGGCAGTGATCATCAACCATGACCGCCCGTCGTCGGACCTGGCGGTGCTCGTGCAGGTTGGCGTCGGGTATGGCAGCGACCTGGCGGAGGTCGAACGCGTGTCCGCAGACGTCGGCCGGGATGTCATGGCCACCGTGACGGGCGGGGTCGTCGAGTTCACGCCCTTTGTCCGGTTCCACACGTTCGGCGAGTCCAGCATCGACTTCACCGTCATCCTCCGGGCCAGGACCTACGTCGATCAGTTCCTGGTCAAGCACGAGTTCATCAAACGGCTGCACGTGCGCTTTGCCGCCGAAGGCATCGAGATTCCGTTCCCGATCCGGACCGTCATCACCCGCGCGCACGATCCCGGGTAGCGCCGAGGTACCATCAGCGCCGTGAGCGTTCCGCTGCTGTTTGCGCTGATTGGCACGGTGATCCTGGTGGGGTTTCTCGCCAACCTGCTGTTCCGGTTGACCAAGATCCCCAGCGTGCTGGTGCTGATTGCCATCGGCGTCGTGCTCGGGCCGGTCACGGGCTGGATCCGGCACGATGCGCTGCTGACCATTGCGCCGTACTTCGGGGCGGTGGCGCTGCTGGTCATCCTCTTCGAAGGCGGGTTGGAACTCGACGTCGCGCACGTGGTGCGCCACGCCCCGCGAACGGCGCTCTTCACGGCCGTCGTGTTCGTCCTGTCGATGGCCGTCGTGGCCGCCGTGAGCCATTACGCCCTTGGCCTGGCGCCGCTGGTGGCGCTGATGCTGGGCGCCGTGCTCGGCGCGACCAGTCCGGCGATCTGCATGCCGGTGGTGTCGGGCCTCTCGATCCGCGAGGACGTCAAGACCGTCATCAAGCTGGAGTCGGCGATGGGCGAGGTGCTGCTCATCGTCTCGGTGGTCCTGCTGATCCAGAGTCACGAGGCCGGCACGACCGGTGCGGCCAGCTGGATCTGGGGTTTCATCCGGTCGCTGGGGGTTGCCCTGGCGGTGGCCACCGTCGCCGGGGTGCTGTGGTCGAGGCTGGTCAGCTGGCTGGGACGCGAGCCGCTGTCCTACATGCTGACGCTCGGCGTCACCTGTCTCCTCTACTTCGTCGTCGAGGAGCTCGGGGGCAGTCCGGCCATTGCGGTGCTGGTGTTCGGACTGCTGCTGGCCAACATGCAGTACATCGCCAGCCAGGTGGGGCCGCACGTCCGTGACGTGTTCGGCATCCACGTCAAGGACGACCAGTTCGTGCTCGGCCAGTTCATGGTCAACATCACCGCCGAACTGAGCTTCCTGGTCCGCACGTTCTTCTTCGTCTATCTGGGACTGCTCCTGAACTTCTCGGCCCTGACGCCGACCCGAGCCGGCTGGATGGTCGTGCTGTTCGTGGGGCTGCTGGCCAGCCGCCGCATCGGCATGGCGATTTTCCGCCGTGTTGGAGCGGCCTTCAGTGCCGGCGAATGGCAGGCCATCATGGCCTTGCAGCCGCGCGGTCTCGGCACCGCGGTCGTGGCGTTCATGCCGATGCAGGCCGGTATCGGCGAGGCGTCCGACATCCCGCTGTTCGCCTTCGCGCTGATCGTGCTGTCGAACCTGTACATGACGGCCGGCGTGCTGTTTGCCGAGCGCCGTCTCCGCACCGCGGCAGCCGACACCGATCCCGATGGCGTGGTGGTCGCGAGGGCGGACACGCCTCCACACCACGAGCCTGACGCCGAGGCGGTGGCGGTGACTGCGCCGGTCGTCGCGGCGGCACGGACGAGCGCTGCCGCAGACGTGCCGCCGCCGTCGATCTTCTCGCCGGCCAACGACTTCCTCGACGAGCCGGACCCGGCCAGCGTGACCGACTGGCTGGCGCGCGTGTCCGGGCTGCGACGCGCCGATCGCGAGACCGCGTATGGCGACCTGCTGCGGGCCTCGTACCTGTCCGAACCGCTCTTCCTGATCCAGTCCGCGCTCGGCGCCGCCATCTGTGCGCTCGGCATGATGCTCGGGCAGACCATTGTCGTGATTGGCGGCGCCCTGATCGTCCCGGCGGCCAGGCCCGTGCTGACCACCGGCCTGGCGCTGGCGGCCGGCGACCTGTATCTGCTGCTCAAGCTGGGTGTGAAACTCTGCATCTTCAGCGCAGTGACCGTCGCGGTATCGGCCGGCCTTGCCGGCCTCGTGCCGTTCTCCGACCTGTTGAACGAGATCGTGCTCCGCACCCGCCCGACCATCGTCGACTTCCTGGTTGCGCTGTTTGGCGGCATGTCGGCGGCGGCAGTCGTCGCCGGGCGCCGCGGGCCCGTGATGCAGTACCTGCCCGGCGCCGTGGTCGGCCTGACGCTGGTGCCGGCGCTGTGTGTCGTCGGTTTCGCCTCCACCGATGCCGTCAACCCGGCGCTGCTCAAGCAGGCCACCCTCGCCTTCACCACCAACCTGTTTGCCGCGATTCTCGGCGCCGCCGCCGTGCTGCTGGCGCTCGGCATCCATCGCGCCGCTGAAACGCCGACCATCCGCCAGTGGAAGACGACCGAGTTGAGCCGGCCGCTGGCCAGCGCCATCTTCAGGCGGCTCGGGGTGGAGCAGGCGATTGGCGGGACCGGGTCGGTCCGCGCGCGGGTCGTGGTCATCGGCGTCTTCCTCCTGCTGTTGCTCATCCCCCTCCAGCTGGCCTTCAACCAGGTGCGTGAGGAGTTCCGTGTCAGGCGGGCGGTGACCGGCGCGCTGGAGGCGTTCAACCGGCCCAACCGATCGGCAATCATCGGTTCAACCGTCAACATCGCCGATGACCGCGTCGACGTCCGCTTGCAGGTGGCAACCAGCGCGCTGTTCTCAGCCGCGGACCGCACGCGTTTCGAACAGGCGGTGCAGCGCGACACGGGCCGACAGGTGCGGCTCGACCTGGTCCAGACGGTGGCCGATGTCGGCGACGCGGGCGCGATCCAGCTGCTCGTGCAGGACCGTGCCGCGCCGACGTCGAGGCCACCGGCCACCCTCCAGTCCTCGCTCGAGCAAGCCAACGGCCTGCTGTCGCCGCTGCTGCGCGACCTGCCGCTGCCGAGCGGCGCCCGCGTCGTCAGTGTGCGCAGCTGGTTTGCCGACGGACGGGGACCGATGCTGGACCTGCTCTACCTGGCGGAACGTGCGCTCGATCGTGATGGGGAAGTGCTCATGGCCAGGCTGCTCTCGGTCCACACCGAGGTCCCGCCGGACCGGATCACGTCGACCTGGCTGCCTGCCGTTCACCCGCTCCGCTTCACGCGCGTCGGGCTCACCGAGGAGACGCTCGACAGGCTTGCCGCCCTGCCGCTGAAAGGGCTGCTGCGGTCTTCACAACTGACCGTCGCCGTGACCCTGGGACAGCGCGTCCCGGCGGCGACGGCCGATGCGGTGACCGGGCAGCTCCAGGACGTGCTCGGCCTGTCCGGCAGTCCGGCCGTCGAGTCGGTCGCCACGGGCGACACCCGATCGGGCACGCTCCGCATCGGCCCGGCCGTGCCGTAGGCGACGTCGATGCCCGCGACCGTGACCACCGCGAAGACATCCCGGCCGTGGAAGCAGGTGGGGGCCATTGCGGTCGTCTCGGTCGTGCTCGCGGCCCTGGACACGACCGGACTGGAGCGACCGGTGGCGTCCTACCGCGTCGGTGACTTTGCCGACCGCACGCTGCGCGCGCCGTTCGACTTCGCCGTGCCCGATGACGAGGCCACCGCCGTGCAGCGCGCCCACGCCGCACGTCGCGCCGGGACCGTGGTCCGGGTGTCGCCCGAAGTCGCGCCTGCAGTCAGGGCCTCGGTGCTGCAGGTGATCGCGCCGTTGCTCGAGGTGGCCGGTGCGGCGCCGGTCGCGGCCCCGGCGGCACGTCCGGCGTCGGCCCAGGAAAGTCGCGAGGCCAGGCGGCTCGCTGCGGCACACCGACGCGCCGTCGGTGCCGCACTTGCTGCCGTGGCCACGCGCCCCGAAGCCCGTCCTGTCCCGTCGGCCCTGCGCACGGTGCTCGAAACCGCGAGCGCGGCCACGTTGCTGCGTACGAGCGCCGAGGCCGTGACGACCGCCGCGTACGCGCGGCCCATCGTCGACAACCTCGCTGACGTCACGTCGCTGGCTGGCGACGACGAGCGGCGCGCGGACGATTGGGTCGAGGTCGTGCTCGTGACCGCCGGCGCCGAGCCGCGCCGCGGGCGCGAGCCGGGCACACTGACCTCGCTGGCTGCCGCGCGGCGCGATCTGCGGGAGCGGGTGACGGCCGACCTCACGCTGCCGGTCGAGATCGACGCGTGGCTGCGTCGGGTGGTGGCGTCGCAACTGCGCTCGAACGCGGCCCCCGATGCCGTGGCCACCGCGGAGCGGCGTGCCGCCGCCGCGGCCGCCGTGCTGCCCGTCTCCCTGAGTTTCCGTCGCAACCAGCTGATCATCGGCGAGGGACAGCTGGTGACGCGGCAGACGGTGCTCGCCCTCGATGCGCAGCGGGGCCGCCGCGCGACGCGCGTGTCCTGGAGTCGTGCCGGCATCATCGCGGCGCTGGTCGCCGTCGTGCTGAGCCTCGCGCTGCTGCGGTGGCGCACGCCGGTCAGGTCGGCCGGCAGCGCGGCCGACCCGGCATTCTGGTACGGGCTCTCGGCGCTGGCGCTGTCGGGCATCAGCTTCGTCATCTGGGACGCCCTGGCCCGACTCGTGCTCCCGCCGACATCCGGCGTGCCAGGCCTGGCGGTCGTCATGGCGTTCCCGGCCGCCAGCCTGGCCATTTACACCCGGCTCACGGCGGCGCCCGTCCACACCCTCCGGCTGGTCGTGGCGCAGGCGTTCCTCATCGGGTTGCTCTGGCAGAGCGATGCCCGCCTGGCTTTTTTCGTGATGGCCTCAGGCAGCATCGGCAGCGCGCTGGCCGCCTCGTGCGATCGCCGGCAATGCCTGCTCCGCGCCGGCGCCACCACCGGCCTGCTGTGCGCCCCGCTTGCGGCGCTGCTCGGCAGCACCGAAGGCGCGACCCAGGCGTCGGTGCTGTTCAACGCGGCGGCCGGGCTCGCCTCGGGCCTGTTGTCGGCGTTCAGCGTGCTCGCCCTGGGGCCGCTGCTGGAATCGCTGTTCGGGCACATGACCCGAGTCCGGTTGGTGGAACTGGCCAACTACCAGCAGCCGCTGGTGCGCCGACTTGCCGAGACGGCGCCGGGCACGTTCCAGCATTCCATCGCGGTTGCCATCCTCGCTGACGCCGCGACCCGCGCCGCGGGAGGCGACCCGCTCCTGGCTCGCGTCGGCGCGCTGTACCACGACGTCGGCAAGACCGTGCGTCCGGAGATGTTCTCGGAGAACCAGCGTGGACACAATCCGCACGACGACCTGCCGCCGCTCGACAGCGCCCGCTACATCATCGAGCACGTCTCGGAAGGTGAGCGCCTCGCCGCCGAGCACCGGCTCGGGACGCGCCTGCAGGACTTCATCCGCGAACACCACGGCACATCGGCGGTGCGCTTCTTCCTCGATCGTGCGCGCAAGGCCAGCACGGAGGTCGATGACGACGCATTCCGGTATCCCGGTCCACGGCCTCAGTCACTCGAGACGGCCGTGCTGATGCTCGCCGACCAGATCGAGGCGACGGCGCGGAGCATGGCGCCCGCCGAGGAGCGCGATCTGATCGACATGGTCGACAGGACGATTGCCCGGACGCTGGCCGACCGGCAACTGGACGAGGCGCCAGTGACCCAGAGACAGCTGGCCCAGATTCGCGACGCGCTGGTCGCCGGCGTGCGCGGCATGGCGCACCAGCGCGTCCGTTACCCGGGGCAGCCAGCGCCGTCCTGAACCGACCCGCACGTCGCGGGCGCCGGGGCGATATGCTTCCCCGCAGGGCCTCCCACCGGTCGACGCCCGCTCTTCATCCACAGGAGCCATCCATGTCCAGCTACGTCCGCTTCATCGCCATGGTGACCACCAGCACCGCGGTGATGTTCGGCCTCACTTACCTGACGACGTACCAGCTCGATCACATCTTCTTCAGCGAGACGCGCGCCTACATGGCGCTGGTCATGGGTGCGGCGATGGCCGTCGTGATGCTCGGGTTCATGCGGCAGATGTACAAGGACCACCGCACCAATCTCGGCATCGTGCTCGGCAGCGTGCTGATCTTCGCGGTCGCATTATGGCTGGTCCGCAGTCAGCGGACCGTGGACGACGTGTCCTACATGAAGGCGATGATCCCGCATCATTCGATTGCCCTGGTGACGAGCGAGCGCGCCCGGATCAGGGACCCTCGGGTGCGGGCGCTCGCCGACAGCATCATCGAAGCACAGCGCCGCGAAATCGACGAGATGAAGCGATTGATCGTCGAGCTGGAAGCGCGGTAGGTGGTGGCCAGCCGGCCCGGTCATCAGGCGGTGGACAGCCAGCCGCCCGAGAAGCCGGCCCGGCGGAGCCCCTGCACTAGCGGCAGGCACCGCCGCATCAGGTGCCACAACATGCCGGAGCGGTAGTTCTCGATCATCATGACGACCGGACCCTGGTTCAGGCCGATGTACCAGGGCGACACCCACCCGGGCGACCCGGTCTGGTCGGGAAACGTGCGGTTGAACGTGGTGGCAAAGCCATAGGGCCCGACCTCGAGTCCCAGCGCACGGAAGTGCTGCAGCGTCGGCAAGACGATCTCCGGCGCGAACGGCAGGCTGGCAGCGCACGCCCACGGGGCAATCGTCCCGTCGTCGGGGCCGTACGGCACGCCGCGCGCGGCATAGTCGAAGAACCGGCGCGATGCGCCCTGCACCTGCCGCACGGCGGGGCCGGGTCCGTCGCTGGCCGTGATGCCCCAGCAGTGCTCCCCGTAGCCGTCGAAGCCGCGCGGATTGCGGATGGCGTACTGCTGCTGCACATAGGTCGCGCGCCGGCTGTTCTCGAAGTAGTCCAGCCCGTGCCCGGACACGTAGGCGTCCTGGATGCCGCGGCTGTCGATCCAGATTTGCGACAACTGGTGGATGAACAGCGGCCCGGCATCGATCAGGTCGTGGCCGTAAATCCTCCGCCAGCGGTAGGTCGCCAGCCAGGCGTCGTAACTGGTGGCAGGGAGCGGGAAGGTCGGTGAGCCCAGCCCGAGGACGTACAGGAGCAGGGCTTCGCTGTATCCGCCCCACCGGTAGCGGATGAAACCGCGCTCCGGCGTCCAGCCATGCGACACCGCCTCGCCGCCGTTCAGCATCGAGGTCCACTCCGCCCGTTCGTACAGGGCCGACGCGGCGGTGCGGACTTCGCCCTCCTGCGCCGAGTCGCGGTCGAAATACCCGGCCGCGGTGAGCGCCCCGGCGAGCAGGAAGGTCGTGTCGATGGTCGAGACTTCGCTGCGCCAGGCCCGCTGTCCGGTCTCCGCGTCGAGGAAGTGGTAGTAGAAGCCGAGGTGACCCGTGGCGTCGCGGCCCGTGCCCTGGACGCTGCTCAGGAAGAAGCGCAGGGTGGCGAGCACGCGCGCCAGGGCCGCGTCACGGCTGATGAAGCCGCGCTCGACCCCGATCGGGTAGATCGCCAGCGCGAGGCCGGTGGCGGCAATGCTGGCTGGTGCGCCGGGCTGCGTCTTGTCGGCGACGAGCCCGGTGCGAGGGTGCGCCTGGTCGAGGAAATAGTCGAACGTCCGGCCCTGCAGGTGGTCCAGCAGTGCCGCGTCATTCATGGCCAGACACCTCGGCAGATTCTATGCTTGTGTTTGCAGCCGCGTCGAGAACACCCTAGCGCATGCGTCCATCTGCCGCATCACCACCAACGAGCGTCCGGGAGGACCAGCCGTGGCCTTGAAGGCCCGCGTGATGCGCCTCGCGGACGACCTGCATCACAGCTACTGGTTCCTGCCGGCGCTGATGGCGCTGCTGGCGATCGTGCTCGCCGGCACGATGGTCACGCTGGACGTCTGGGCGGGTTCGTCGTGGCTGGAGCGCGTGCCGTGGCTGTACACGACGCATCCCGGCGGCGCCCGCCTGGTGCTGTCGGCCATCGGCGGCTCGATGATCACGGTGGCAGGCACGGTCTTTTCCGTCACGATTGCCGCGGTGGTCTACGCGTCGGGCCAGTACGGGCCGCGCCTGCTCAGCAACTTCATGAGCGACCGTGGCAATCAATTCACACTGGGCACCTTCATCGCCACCTATCTCTACTGCCTGCTGGTGCTGCGGACGATCCGCTCGCCGGAGGAAGACGGCATCGGCATCGGGTTCGTGCCGAACCTGGCCCTGCTGGTGGCTGTAGCCCTGGCCCTGTGCTCGATCGCGGTCCTGATCTTCTTCATCCATCACGTCCCGAGTCGCATCCACATCAGCAGCGTCATCGAGGGCATCGGTGGCAAGCTGCTCGGCGACATCGAGACGCGCTTTCCACGCTTCATCGGCGCGCCGCCGGACGACGACGCTGCGGTCAGGACCGTGGACGGCGAGGTCCCCTCACAGGTGTTCGGTCAGGCCATCGGTAGCGCCATCCCGGTGGCGGTCCGGGCCAGGGAAACCGGATACATCCAGGTCATCGACGATGGGGTGTTGCTGGAGTGCGCCAGCGAGGGCGATCTGCTGCTGCGCCTCCACTATCAACCGGGCGATTTCGTACATGTCGGCCGGACGCTGCTCGAGGTGTCGCCGGCCGGGCGCTGCACCGACGAGCGCATCGAGGTGCTGGCGGCGGCCTACGGCATCGGCGCCCGGCGCTCGGCGCTGCAGGACATGCGCTTCCTCGTGGACGAGCTCGTCGAGATTGCCGCGCGCGCGCTCTCGCCGGGTGTCAACGACCCGTTCACGGCGGTGACCTGCCTCGACTGGATCGGCGCGGCGCTGTCGGACCTGGCCCAGCGCGAACTCCCGTCACACCTGCGCGTCGATGACCAGGGGGTGCTGCGGGTGATTGCGCACCCGGTCACCTTCGATCGCTTCATCGACCAGTCCTTCGGCGCCCTGGCGCAGTATTGCGCCGGCGACATGATTGCCTCGCTGCACTATCTGCGTGCGCTCGGCGAGGTCGCGGTCGGCTGCCAGGACGAGGCCCGCCTGGCCACGCTGGCCACCGCAGCCGACCGCCTCGAAACGCTGGCCGGAGCCACGCTGGTCGGCATCAATCTCGAGCGGGTCCGTGAACGCGCCCACCAGGTGCGGCGGGTGCTGAACGAACCCGACTACAAACGCCGGCTGCGTGACAGCGCCCAGTGGCTGGGCGGAACCGCCTAGAGGATCCCATGCAACAACCCACCGATGGTGCCACCGCGAGCATCGACGCCACTGACGCGATCTGGCAGACGCTGACCGGCATGGCGACAGGCATCATGGCGATGCTGCCGCTGCTTGCTGCCGGCGTCGTCGTCTTCCTGATCTTCTGGGGCGTGGCCGTGGCGACACGGCGGAGCGTGCAGCGGGTCGCTCGCCGGCGCATGGAGTTCCCCGGTGCCGCCACCGCCTTCGGCCGCCTGGCCTACGTGGCGATCATGCTGCTCGGCCTGCTGGTCGCGGTCACGGTGGCCTTCCCGTCGATGACGCCGGCACGGCTCTTCTCCGCGCTCGGACTCGGCGGCGTGGCGATCGGCTTTGCTTTCAAGGACATCTTCCAGAACCTGCTTGCCGGAATCCTGCTGCTGGTGCGCCAGCCGTTCCGCACCGGCGACGAGATCAGCGCCGGGCCGTTCACCGGCGTCGTCGAGGCGATCGAGACACGTGCGACCTTCATCCGCACGTACGACGGGCAGCGCATCATCATCCCCAACAGCGTCGTCTACACCGAGCCGGTGACCGTGATTACCGCGTACGACCTGCTGCGCAGCGAGTATGACGTCGGCATCGGCTACGGTGACGACATCTCCACGGCCCGCGATGTCGCACTGGAGGCGGTGTCGCGCGTCGAGGGCGTACTGGCCGAGCCGGCGCCCGACGTGCTGCTGTGGGATCTGGCCGGGTCGTCCAAGAACTTGCGGGTCCGCTGGTGGACGCGTCCGCAGCGGGCCAACGTCGTGCAGGTGCGCGATCGGGTGTTGCAAACGGTGGCCGAAGCGCTCGCCGCCGCAGGCATCGATCTGCCGTTCCCGACCCGCGTCGTCCTCTGGCACGACCAGACCGAAAGCATCGACGGCGACCGCACCCGGCAGCGTGAAGGGTGGCCGGCGGGCGAAGCGCCGCCGAAGGCGCGGGCCCATGTCGCACCGGACCAGGAACCGCGTCGATGACGGCAGCTGGTGAGGCCGGGAGGTCTGTACCGCTCCCGCCCGCCGTCGGTCGCGACTCGGCCCTCTGAGGACCCTCCAGTGCGGTGGCAGGTGCACGCAGGGCTTGCGCTGGTCGTGGTTGCCGCCCTGTCGGCCGCCGGTATGGCGTGGCGGGACCACGCGTTGCGGACGGACATCCCGATGGTGCCCGCGCCGGACCTCTCCGGCCTCTTTGCCGACCCCACACCCGTGACGATTACGGTGACTATCGGCGGGGAGCCGGTGGAGTGGGTGACCACGGCTGACGACCTGCGCGGCAACGTGACCCTCTGGCGCCGCCTGCATCTCGCCGAGTGGAACCAGGTCCCGGAGGCGCTGCGCCACGAGGGCCTGGACCGGATGCTGGACCGCTACCGGCCGATTCTGATGAACCCCGCTCGCTGGGACGACATGACGGCCGCCGACTGGGACCTCATCCCGCAGCCGATGCGGACGCTGGCCTACCGGCAGATGATGGCCTACTGGAGCGGCTTCTACGACGTCGGGGGAGCCTACGGTCTGCCGCCCCGGACGGTCGCGAACATGTTGTCGGCGATCGTCATGAGCGAGTCGTGGTTCGAGCACCGGGCGGTCGGCACCAACCGCGACGGCAGCCAGGACGTCGGGCTGGGCGGTGCATCCGAGTACGCACGCGACCGCCTCCGCGAGCTGGCGGAGATGGAGGTGGTCGATGTGTTCCTGGAAGACGAGATGTACGACAACCCGTGGGCGGCGACCCGGTTCGTGGCGATCTGGATGGCCTTGATGCTCGATGAGATGGGCGGCGACCTGGACCTGGCGGTCCGGGCTTATCATCGCGGCGCCTCCGCCGCCGGCGATTCGTTGGCAACGGCCTACCTCGCGACGGTGCGTCGGCGCCTCTCGGTCTTCATCCGCAACCAGACACCGCCGCCGGCCTGGGACTACGTCTGGCGCAAGGGACGGGAATTCGAGCGACAGGAGTGGCCGTGGCTCGCGGGTCCTGCGACTGGCGCGATGCCCGTCCCTGGCATCGGCGTCGACGCGCCGCCGACGCGCACGGGTCGCCTGCGGCCCGGTGCGGACGGCATCGCGCCAATTGGACCGGGCACCGGCGGCCAACGTCGCCCCGTCACACCGAGGACCCCCGGCCCGGTCACCGCACCGCGCGCCGCGACCCGGCGCTGACGCCGGCTACTGCGCGTCGACCAGCGGCCGGATCCAGATGTTGCGGAACCGCACCGGATTGCCGTGATCCTGGAGGCCGATGTAGCCCTTGACGTGGGCCGGGGCGTAGGTCCCGATCTGCTTGTGTCCGGTGGGTCCGAGAAAGGCGCGCGCGGCGTGGACGGTCACGCCGTTGTGCAGCACGGTCACCGTCGCCGGCCGTTCCAGCGTCGTGCCGTTGAAGCGCGGGCCGGTGAAGACGATGTCGTAGGACTGCCACTCGCCGGGCTTGCGCGAGGCGTTGACCATCGGCGGGAACTGGCCGTACATCGCCGAAGCCTGACCATCCGGGTAGGTGACGTTCTCGAAGCTGTCCAGCACCTGGATCTCGAAGACGCCGTTGAGGAAGACGCCGCTGTTGCCGCGCCCCTGGCTGTTGCCCTTCACCTCTGAGGGCGTCGCGAACTCGACGTGCAGCTGGTAGTCGGTGAAGTCGTCCTGCGTGGTGCGGATCATGCCCTTGCCACTCGACATCACGCCATCCGCGACCGGCCAGCTGACCGGACCGCCGCCTTGTGTCATCTGCCAGCGTCCGAGATCCTGGCCGCTTCCGAGCAGAACGATGGCGTCCGAGGGCGGCGCCAGCGACACCAGCGGTCCGGGCGTCACCACGCGCGGCTGTGGCCGGGTCCCATCGTGGATGCGCCACTTGCCATTGGGCTGCATCGGCGTGTCCTGGTACCCCGTCGGTGCGGACGGCGGCGGTGGTGCGGGCGGCGCTGCGGGCTGTTGAGCGCTGGTGACGACTCCCCCAGCGAGAACACAGGCGATCAGTACGGTGGTCTTCATGTCACAGCTCCCACGTGTCGAGCATCGAGCTTTACCGAAGGGCGCAACCAGACGTGAATGATAGCTGCCAAAGCAGCCGCGGCCCAGCGCCGCCGCCCCCGCCGCCCAGGCTTACGACACTGGCGGATGCTCCTCGGTCACGGCGGCCACCAGGCCCGCCGAGGTCCAGGTCGCCGCGCCCTCGCGGCTGCGGGAGCCCTCGAGACTGCGTCGCCACGCGGAACCCCGGTGAACGGATGCACTGTGCCGAGCGGCACGGTCGCCGGCCTGATGCGAAAGCCCGAGGAGCGGTCATGCCGAAGGGAGCGTCCACCTGCAGCAAGCAGGACGATCGCGGGCACGTGGACGCGTTGCCGATGGCCGAGACGCTACTATCGTCGGTGTGTCGCCCTTCCTCTCCGCGGCCAGGGTCCCTGGCGGCCACACCGTACACGTCGTAGCAGCGTGTGCGGCGCTGGTGATTTTCGCGGTTGATCTGCAGTTCGCCGCAGACAGCGCCATCGGGATGCTCTACGTCGGTGTCATCCTGCTGGGGTTGTGGAGTCCGTGGCAGCGATTCCCGCTGGTCGGCGCGATGGCCGCGACGGTGCTGGTCGTGGTCGACCTCGTGGTCGACGTCAGCCGCCCGGTGACCGGCACGGCCTTCCTCAACCGTCCCCTGATGGTCATGGTGTTCGCGCTCACGGCCACGCTCGTGTCCCGCGCGGCACGCCTGCAGCGAGCCGCGCTGGGCTCACTCGATCAACTCGCCGATTTCAAGCGCGCACTCGACGCCGCAGCCATCGTCGCCATCACCGACGTGAGCGGCCGCATCCGCTACGTCAACGACACGTTCTGCGCGATCTCAGGCTACTCGCGCGAAGAGCTGCTCGGTCAGGACCATCGGCTGATCAACTCGAACTATCACGACGCCTCGTTCATTCGCGACCTGTGGCAGACCATCGCGCGCGGTCGCGTCTGGCAGGGCGAGATCCAGAACCGCGCCAAGCAGGGGCACCTGTACTGGGTGGACACCACGATCGTGCCGTTCCTCGACGAGCGCGGCAAGCCGTACCAGTACATTGCCATCCGCTCGGACATCACGCTGCGCAAAGTGGCCGAGGCGCGACTGACCGACCAGGCGGCGCTGGCGCGCGTGGGGCAGATGGCAGCGGTGCTCGCCCACGAGATCCGCAATCCGCTCGCCGGCATCAAGGGCGCCGTCCAGGTCATCATGTCGCGCCGGCCGAACGACGATCCCGAGCGCATGATCATGCGCGACATCGTGAGCCGCATCGAGTCGCTGAGCGATTTGATCAACGACCTCATGGTCTTCGCACGGCCGCGCACGCCGACGTTTGCCAGCGTGTCGATTGCGGGTCTGGTGGGCGACGCCGTTGCACAGGTGAAGCGCGACCCCGCGGCGACATCGGTTGAACTGACGTTCAGCGGCGACGATGTGCTGGCGATGGTCGACGCCGATCTCATCCGCGCCACGCTGCTCAACCTGCTGCTGAACGCCGCCCAGGCGATGGGAGGGCAGGGACGTGTCGCGGTGGCGGTACAGCGCACCGGGGACCACGTCACACTCGATGTCACAGACACGGGACCGGGCATTCCGGTGGAGATGCGGGCGCAGGTCTTCGAGCCGTTCTTCACGACCAAGGCGCGCGGTGGCGGGCTCGGCCTGCCGATAGCGCGGCGGACGGCCGAACTGCATGGCGGGACGCTGGAGCTGACGTGTCCGGAGCAGGGCGGAACGACCGTGTCGATGACGCTACCGGTGCGTCAGGCGGGCCCGGCGGACGTCGAAAGCTGAGACGCGCAGCGGATCCCCAGCCCCGAGACGCCCGCGCCTGACGATCTCACCGCGCAGACGGTCGATCGTCTCGTGTGCGTCGCGTTCCAGGAGTCGGCGGATGAGGAACGCTGGTACGGTAAAGGCTGGGTCAGCGGTCAGTCGGTAGACGACCACGGTCTGCCCATCGACGCGCGTCACCTGCCACACGCCTTCGTAGCGGCGGAAACTGCGTCGAGACATATCGCTGAAACGCAGCGTGTCGTGGTCGCGGTGCACCTCGAGCATCAGATAGGATCCGCTTCGAGAACAGCATGACGCGCGAGATGGCTTCCTGCTCCACGACGGTGCGTGTCTGCGTGCGTTCGTGCACGATGCTCTTCTTGATGTCGGGCATGAAACGCGGGATGCCTTCATAGTCGCTCAGCACCTCGAGCACCGTGGCGACGGGTTGCGGCACGCTGAACTGCGCGGCAACCGTATAGCACGTGCCCTCCCGTCCAATCGTGACCGCCGGCCTGTCGACCGCCTGGCCGTGCGCCAGGCCAGTCGCGACGGCCAGCAGGACGGCAGTCACCGTGCGGGTGGTGTGCCGGGGAGGCAGCTCCCACGTCAGAAGCCGACGACCCCTTCGAGCATGAAGCCCTTGAACTTGCCGCCGTTGCGGATGTCGGTCGGCAGGAAGTGCTTGTACGCCTGGTTCACGTACTCGGCCTTCACGAGCAGCGTCGGCAGAACGAACCAGCCCGCACCAATCTGCACACGGTCGATGCTCACGTCGCTCGACATCCCGGCCAGTCGGGCGTCCACCCTGTTGTAACGTGCGCCGACAAACATCATTTCGTCGGGCATGAACCGGTACACCACCTCGGCCGCGTACTGGTTCATGTCACGCCGGGCGGTCTCGGTCGCCGTCCGGCCCTCCGCCATCTCCAGCGCGCCGAACAACTCGAGTCCGCGATACTTCACGAACGGGTTGACCTGGAAGGCCGTGACGTTGTTGCGGAATCCAGGGTTGAAGCGGCCTGAGGTGAACTGTGCGGACTCGGTGGCGGCCGTGTTCTCGACCACGAAGTAGTAGCGCGAGCCGCTGCGGTCGCCGCCGTACAGCGTGTTGCTGTTGCGACTTGTCGGCCGAGTACATCGAGCCCGTCACCCGCACCCGGAGGTTCGCTCAGCTGGCGGTCGTAGCCCACCTTGCCGAGCAGCGCCGGACCGCGGTTCTGGGGCACCGTCACCGTGCCGCGGATTTCTGCGCCGGTGAGACCGCCCATGACCATGAAGCCGTTCTTCTGGACGTAGACTTCCGCACCGATCTCGGTGGCGAAGGCATCGACGATGAGGTTGCCGACAAACGGGTTGTACATCGCGTTGCCGTTGTCACTGCGACGGAAGTGCTGGTCGCCGTAGTTGATCTCGAAGTGACCGACCTTCAGCGTGACGTACTCCATCAGCCTGTTGAGCGGCGGGAGGTCGATGGGCGAGGCGTCGATGAGGATGAAGCCATCCTTCACCCAGGTCTCGTTGTGATGACGTGACGAGAGGTACGACGTCAGCTGCACGCGGACGCCCTTGGCGAGCTGGGCGTGCATGTACAGATTGGCGGTCGAGGTGTTCGGACCGAAGCCGATGCGGATCAGCTCGTTGGCGTTGACGCCACCGACGACACGCGGGTTGGCGGTGTTGCTGTGCTCGAGCGTTCTGGATTTGCGACGTGAACGCCGCGCCCCAGTCAAGCGTGAACCCCTTGTACTCGACGCCGGGGTCCTTCGACGTTTCGAACATGTTGACGCCGCGTTTGTCCTGCGGCCGGACGTGCTGGATGGTGATCTTCCGGCCCTGCCAGGGATCCAGCGGCTCGGCCTTGTCCTGGTCCTCGGCGTCCTCGGCGGATGCCGCGGCCGCGGGCAGTTCTGGGATCTCTGGGATGGGCGCCTGGGCGTGGGCTGGGCTGGCCAGTAAAAGCGCGACGAGTGTGCCGGTGAGTAGCTGGGATGTCATGACGGTCTCCTGGAATACACGGGTAAGAAAGCGACGCGGTACCCCGGTCTCAGGTGGTCGGCGACGACAGCACGACCTCGAACGTGATGGTCACGTTCGGGCTGCTGCGCACGGTGCCGAGCAGGGCCCGAGGCGGGTCGATGCCGAAATCGGTCATCAAGAGCGCGGTCGTGCCTCGCACGACCAGGTGCTGACTGGATCGGCCCAGCGTGATGTCGAGGATGACGTCGCGCTCGACGCCGGCAACGTGCAGCACGCCGGCCGCGGTGAATGCGCCCGCAGCCGCCTTTGCCGTCAGGGCCTTCAGGCGGAACGTGATCTCCTTGTGCTGGTCTGACTTGAGGGCCTTGTACATGTTCTTGTCGAGACCGCTCCTCGGCGACGACAGCGTCGCGACGGGGATGACCACCTCGAACGACTCGATCACGCCGGGTTTGACGATGGCGTCCCAGAACCCGTCGCCCTTCGCGCCGGTGGTGATCTCCGCCCGCGCCACGCGCACCGTGCTCGACGTCGCCGTCCAGTCGTGCACGTTCGACGTGCCTTCGATCGTGACCGTGGCCCTGGTCATGACAAGCGATGTGGCGCGGGCTTGCGCGAACAGTGGGGTGCCGTTCAGGCAGACGACAAGGGCGAGGAGGCCGGGGAGGCTGGGCGAGGCGATACGTGCGAGGGTCATGAGAGTTCTTCCTGGATGAATGCGCGGTGTGGCGTCTGTTCGGTAGTTCATTGAGCAACGCGCGTGCCGTACGTCCGTCGGGCGCGTTTCCAGCCATTTCAGGTGTGTTTGCCGTGGTCTCGCGGTGCGACGGCTGCACACCGTGAGTTTTCGCCCGCAACCGGGGATTTTTCCGCAGGTCAGTCGCGCGCGCCGCTGGCCGAGGCCTCGCGCAGACACGACTCGATCGCCTGCATGTCGAAGGGCTTGTCCACGACGCGGTGGACGCCCAGCGCCAGGGCCTCGCGCGTCAGTTCGGGCGTGTTGCAGGCCGTCATCATCACCACGGGTCGGCCCGGCGCGATCTGAAGCAGTTGCCGCAGGATGCCGAGGTCGCTCGAATCCGGCAGCCTGAAGTCGAGCAGGACGACGTCGATGGCAGCCGATGCCTGGCCCAACGCGCGCAGCGCCGAGGCACCATCGTTTACGGCCGTCACGAGATGGCCGGCAGACGCCAGCGACTCGGACAGGGCCCACCGCAGCAGTGGCTCGTCCTCGACGACAAGCACGCGAAGCATGCGGCGGTCTGGGGCACGAGTGGGCAGGGGTTCCACGAGTACCAGTCCCTTCAAGTCACGTTCCACATCGGACACGATGCGTCCGCCACGCAATTGGCCAGGCGGCGACGCCGACGATGGGGAATTTCCGCGCGTCCTGCGGGATTTCCGGGGTCCGCTACACTGGGGACCGATGCCGACCTCTACCGTGCTGGTTGTCGACGATGAACCGTTGATCCGCTGGTCGCTGACCGAGCGACTGCGTGGGGACGGCCACGTGCTGCTCGAGGCCGACACGGGCCAGGACGCGCTGGAGAAGATGCGTGAAGGCGTCGACCTCGTCCTGCTCGACTACAAGCTGCCGGACATCGACGGCGTCTCGGTGCTCCGGCAGGTCAAGGAGCACGATCCCGACATCCTGGTCATCCTGCTCACTGCCCACGCGACAGTCGACACCGCCGTCGAGGCGATGAAGATCGGCGCCTACCACTTCGCCAGGAAGCCCTTCGACCTCGATGACATCTCGGCTCTGGTCGCACGTGCGCTGGAGACGACGCAGCTGCGACGGGAGGTTCGGCAGCTCCGCACCGCGCAGGCACAGCCCTATGCCTTCGACCGCATCGTCGGCGAGTCGTCGGCGATGGAGGAGGTGCGAAGTCTGCTGGCGAAGGTGGCGCGCAGCCCGGCGTCGACGGTGTTGCTGACCGGAGAGAGCGGCACTGGCAAGGACCTGGCGGCCAAGGTGCTGCACTTCAACAGCGACCGCGCGCACCGGCCCTTCATGAACATCACGTGCTCGGCCATTCCCGAAGCGTTGCTCGAGAGCGAGCTGTTCGGGCACGAGCGGGGCGCGTTCACCGATGCGCGCCAGCAGAAGCGCGGGCTGTTCGAGCAGGCCGACGGGGGAACCGTCTTCCTCGACGAGATTGGCGAGATGGTGCCGGCCCTTCAGGCCAAGCTGCTCCGCTTCCTCGAGGAGAAGACGTTCAAGCGGGTGGGTGGACACCAGGACGTGCGCGTGGATGTGCGCGTGGTGGCGGCCACCAACCGCATCCTGGCTGATCAGGTGAAGGGCGGACACTTCCGCGAGGATCTGTTCTATCGCTTGAACGTCCTGCCCATCGAACTGCCACCGCTCCGCGCGCACCGCGACGACCTGCCGGCGCTCGTGAAGTTCTATGTGGACCTGTTCAACCAGGAGTTCCGAAAGAACGTCAGGGGCGTGTCGCCGGCAACGATGCGCGCGCTGCAGCAGTACGGCTGGCCCGGGAACATCCGCGAGGTCCGCAACGCCGTGGAGCGGGCCATGCTCCTGTCGGATGTCGACGTGCTCGAGCCCGTCGACTTTCCGCTGATAGGAACAGGCGACCTGGGCGGACACGGCATCGGACTGCCCGCCGAGGGCGTCAACCTGGAGGAACTCGAGCGCAGTCTCGTTGTCCAGGCCCTCGAGCGCGCCGGTGGCAACCAGACACGCGCGGCGGCGTTGCTCGGGCTCAACCGCGACCAGATCCGGTACAGGGTCGAGAAGTTCGGCCTGGGCAAACCCGCAGTGTGATCGTGTGCGGCCCGCGGACGGCTCGGCCCCGCGTTGCATCCAGCATTCCGAACAATTCCGAAGTCAGAATTGTTTCCCCCCGTGCGGCACCTCGACGGTGCCCGCCCCGCGCTGCATTCTGCATTCCGAATTCAGAATTGTTTTCCCCGGTGCGGCAGCCCCGACCTTGCCCGCCCCGCGCTGCATTCTGAATTTTGCATTCCCAATTGAGAACTGCCCCTAGACGTACTCCGCAAACCGCTTCTGGGTGCGCGCGAACACCGACCAGCCGAGCGCGAGGGAGACGCTCGCCAGCGCGGTCAGCACCGCAAGCGTCGTCAGTGACGGCCATGCGTGTCGGGTGACGACGTCCTGGTAGGCGGTGATGAAATGCAGCATCGGGTTCAACTGCAGCCAGCGGCGCAGACCCGCCGGCGCCATGCTCGCGGCGTAGACGATTGGCGTGACCCAGAACCACACCTGCAGTGCGACGTCGAGGAGGTGGCGTGCATCGCGCACGAACACGTACGCGGTGGCCAGCAGCAGCCCGAGCCCCGCGGTGAACGCCGTCTGCAGGACGACGATCGGCAGCAGTGCCAGCCATGCCGCCGAGAGTCCGGCTCCGGTGAGCAGCGCGGTCGGCACCAGCACGGTGTACATCAGCAGGAACTGGACCAGCGCCGAGGCCACCGAGGCCAGCGGCAGCACGGCACGCGGGAAGGCGACCTTGCGCACCAGCGTCCCGTTGTCGGCAATCGAGCTGGTGGCCGCCGACAGGGCGCTCGTGAAGAACATCCACGGCAGCAGGCCGCTCAGCAGGAACAGCGGGAACCGCTCGATCGGCACGCGCACGATGTAGCGGAAGGCCAGCGTGTAGACCCCCACCATCACGAGCGGGTGCAGCAGCGACCACGCGACGCCGAGCAGTGAGCCCTTGTACTTGACGGTGAGATCGCGCTGGACGAAGCCGCGCAGCAGCCCGCGATAGGCCAGCAGGGCACGGAGATCATTGGCCGCCACGGCGGGGCGAGTGTAGCATGCAGCCAGTGATGCAGGTGCCCTTGCTCGACCTCGCCGCCCAGTATGCCCCGATCAGGGACGCCGTGGTCGAAGCCGTCACGCGCGTCGTCGACACGCAGCAGTTCATCCTCGGAGCCGAGGTCGAGGCCTTCGAAGCGGAAGTCGCGGCTTACCTCGGCGCCCGGCATGCGATTGGCGTCAGCTCCGGCACCGACGCCCTGCTGGTGGCGATGATGGCGCTCGAACTCGGGCCCGGCGACGAGGTCGTCGTGCCGACCTACTCCTTCTTCGCGACGGCAGGCTGCGTCAGCCGCACGGGCGCACGGCCGGTGCTGGTCGACATCGACCCGGTGACGTGCAACATCGACGTGCAGGCGGTGCGTCGCGCGATCACGCCGCGCACCCGCGCCATCGTCCCGGTGCACCTGTACGGCCAGGCCGCCGACATGACGCCGCTGCTGGCGCTGGCCCGCGAGCACCGGGTGCCGGTCATCGAGGACGCGGCGCAGGCGATCGGCGCCACGCTCGACGGCAGGTCGCTCGGCACGCTCGGCGACTTCGGCTGCTTCTCGTTCTATCCGAGCAAGAATCTCGGCGCCGCCGGCGACGCCGGCCTGGTCACCGTCGAGGATGACGCGATGGCGGCGCGGGTGCGGCTGCTGCGCGTGCACGGCGCGCAGCGCACGTACCACCACGAGAAGGTCGGCGGCAACTTCCGGATGGCCGCCATCCAGGCCGCGGTGTTGCGCGTCAAGCTGCGCCATCTCGAGGCCTGGACCGAGGCGCGCCGGCGCAACGCCGGCCGCTACCGCGAGCTGTTCGCGGCGCTGGCGCCCACGGCGCCCGTGCAGCTGCCCGTCGAACTGCCGGGCCGACGTCACATCTACAACCAGTTCGTCATCCGTGCCGCACACCGGGACGGCCTCCGTGACCACCTTCGCGCGCACGGCGTCGGCTGCGAGATCTACTATCCGGTCCCGTTCCACCAGCAGCCATGCTTTGCCAGTGTCGGCGCCCCTGCAGGCACGTTTCCCGAGGCGGAACGGGCGGCGGCCGAGACGCTGGCGCTGCCCATCTACAGCGAACTCAACGAGGCCCAGCAGCAGTACGTGGTGAAGACCATCGCCGCGTTCTACGCGCCGGCCTGAGGCCCCCATGGCGAGGATCGACATCGAGGCGCCAGGCGCCCCAGCGGACGGTCCTGCGGAGGGCCGGCGGTGGTGGCCGGGCACCACCGCCCAGATCTTCATCGGGCTGGCCATCGGCATCGTGCTCGGCGCGACCGTCCCTGACGTCGCCGTGGCGCTCAAGCCGCTGGCCGACGCCTTCCTGCGCATGATCAAGATGATCATCGCGCCGCTGCTCTTCAGCACGCTGGTCGTCGGCATTGCCGGCACCGGCGACATGAAGGCGATGGGCCGGATTGGCGTCAAGGCGCTGATCTATTTCGAGGTCGCGACGACCATTGCGCTGTTTCTCGGGCTGGGTCTGGTGAACTGGTTCCAGCCCGGTGCAGGGGTGGCCATCACCGGCACGTCGACGGCCGCCGTCGCGGCGATGGCGACCCGCCAGCAGACGTTCACCGAGGTCTTCCTGCACCTCTTCCCGACCTCGATCTTCGACGCGATGGCGCGCGGCGACATCCTGCAGGTCGTGGTCTTCGCCTCGTTCTTCGGGGTGGCGCTGGCCGGCGTCGGCGAGCGCGGACGGCCGGTGCTCGACTTCCTGGAGTCGGTGGCGCAGGTGATGTTCCGCTTCACCGCCTACGTCATGAAGTTCGCGCCGATTGGCGTGATGGCGGCGATGGCGGCCACCGTCGGCGGCCGCGGCCTCGGCATCCTGATCACGCTCGGCAAGCTGGTGGGCGTGATGTACCTCGGCCTCTTCATCTTCCTGTTCATCGTGATTGGCGGCGTCGCGTTGCTGATCCGCGTGCCGTTCTTCACCTTCCTCAAGGCGATCCGCGAGCCGTTCCTGATCGCGTTCACCACCGCCAGCTCGGAAGCCGCGCTCCCCAAGGCCCTGGACGTGATGGCGCGCTTCGGCGTGCCCCGCAACATCGTCGGCTTCGTGCTGCCGACCGGCTACAGCTTCAATCTCGATGGCACCACGCTCTACCTCTCCATCGCCAGCGTCTTCGTGGCGCAGCTGGCCGGCCTGCAGCTGTCGTGGGGGCAGCAGCTGATGATGATGCTCACCCTGATGCTCACCAGCAAGGGCGTCGCCGGCGTGCCCCGGGGCGCCCTGGTCGTGCTCACTGCCGCGCTCAGCAGCTTCGGGCTACCGCTCGAAGGCGCCGCCATCCTGCTCGGCATCGACCAGGTCCTGGACATGGGGCGGACGGCCGTCAACGTCACCGGCAACTGCCTCGCCACCGCGGTGGTGGCGCGGTGGGAAGGCGTGCTGGACGACAGCCGCATCGCGGAGTTTCGATGAAACTGCTGGTCATCGGTGCCGCCGGACAGCTCGGCAGCACGTTTGCCGAGGTCGCCGGTCATGAGGTGGTCGGGCTGACCCGCGCCGATGTCGACGTCACCGACCACGCGGCGCTGCTGCAGGCCGTGGAGCGCGTGCAGCCCGGATGTCCTGGTCAACTGCACCGCCTACAACAACGTCGATGGTGCGGAAGATGACGTGACGACGGCCCTGGCGGTCAACGCGCTGGCGGTGCGGTCGATGGCCGCGGCGGCAACGCGTGTCGGTGCCACCTTCGTGCACTACAGCACCGACTTCGTGTTCGACGGCGAAGCGGCCGCGCCGTACCGCGAGGACGACCGGACGCGGCCGGTGAGCGTCTATGGGTGTTCGAAGCTGCTCGGGGAATGGTTCGCGCAGGACGCGCCGCGCTGGTACGTGCTGCGGGTCGAGAGCCTGTTCGGCGGACGCCAGGCGAGAAGCAGCGTCGACAAGATTGCCGCGGCATTGCGCGAGGGTCGGTCCACCCCCGTCTTTGCCGACCGGGTCGTCACGCCCAGCTACGTACGCGACGTGACCGCCGCGACGCTGGCGCTCCTGGAACGGGAGACGCCATCGGGTGTGTTCCACTGCGTCAACAGCGGCTCGGGCACCTGGGCGGACGTCGGGCTGCACGTGGCCCACGTACTGGGGGCCGACCCGGCCCTGCTGGTGCACACCTCGGTGAAGGACGTGGCGCTGCGCGCGCAGCGGCCCGTGTACTGCGCCCTCGCCAACGACAAGCTGGCCGAGGCCACCGGTGCGCCGATGCCGTCCTGGCAGGACGCCATCGAGCGGTATATCGCCAACCTCTAGCGCTGGCGGCCGCCGAAGGAGCGCAGCCAGCGTCTATCGCGGCGTGTCGTCGTTCCAGCGCAGGACGATTTCAGCGTAGCCGGGATTGAGGGCGGCCGGTCTCATCGAGGTCCCGGCGATGGTCGTATCGACGGCGTCGGAGAAGGTGAGTTCGATGCGGTCAGCCTCCACCGGGCGCAGCTCGATGTTCTGGCGCCGCTCCTGCGCGGCCGTCGACAGGTGGAACGTCTCACGATCGGCCAGCGCCGCCCCGCGATAGCGCGTCACCTCGACACGCTGCCACGCTTCGAGGAAGCTGTCGACCCCTCGCGCGACGAGGACGATCGATGTCAGCACCCCGCTCCTCTCGGGCGTCAACGTCAGCGACGCGGGGGTTTCTCCCTGGGCGGCCCAGGCGGTCTGCGGATCCTTGTCGAAGGCCTTGTCCGCCGCGAACTGCTCGTCGCCTTCGAAGTAGGTCGACGCCGACACCGACTTCAGCGGGTGCCTGTCGCGCGCCCACAGCACGAATCCTGTGCGTCGAAGCACCTCGTGGTACGCCGCGGCTGGTGCCGTGGCCGATACAGGCGATCCGAGTGTCATCGCGTACGGCTGCGCCTGCAGCGCTACTACCTCTTCCGGGGTCTTCACCCACGTGCCGGTCGGCAGGGCGGCCCGCAGTCCCTGGTGCGCCAGGAGGTCCTCGCCGTAACTGAGAAACATGCCGACGACGGCCAGATTCCAGGGCGTCCCGAGGACCGCCACGTCCTCACTGCCGCCGACGAGGGCGCGCGCCTCCCGCATGTCGGTCAGTGAGAAGCGCGCTCGCTGCGCGTCCTCGGCCAGACGCTGGGAATGGTTGTCGGCCACGTTGACGACGCGGACGGCAAGAACGGCCCACGCCGCGATGATGACCCACGTGAGCGAATCACTGCGTGGTCGCGCCAGGACGGCTGCCGCCGTGGCGAGGTACCCAATCCACAGGAACGTCACGGTGAACTTCACCGCCACGTAGTTGGTCTCCCGCCCGCCGACGATGACAATCGCGAACAGCACCCCTGCGACCAGGACGTAACCGGCTAGCAGGCCCGCGACGCGGGCAACTGCAGGGTGCCTGGTCGATATCCCCGCCCTCACCGCACCGATGCTGGCGGCCGCCAGTGCCACCACGGCGACGCTCGTCAACAGCCATCCCGGAGCTGCCGCATCGTAGAAGAGACTGGACATGCCGGTGAGCGTGCCAATCAGGGTGCGCACATCGCTGGCGCCGAAGATGTCCCAGCCAGCCCGCACCGACAGTCGGCCGACGGCAAGTTGCGGAATCATCTCGGCAGCCAGGCGGTTGCCCGCCAGCGCGGCCACCAGGGCCGCACCCGCGAAGCTGGCTGCCAGCCGCGGAAGATCCTCACGGATGCTGCGCAGCGCGGCGACCTCCGATGCCACGATCAGCCCGATCGTGACCAGCAGCATGTCCGGGTAGGCGCATGCCGCCGCGCCCAGCGCCAGCCCGATGGCCACCACGGCCCGGCTCGTGAGCGGCGCCAGTTCGGTGCGCCGGCCGGCCAGGAAGGCGAGGAGCCCGAAGACGATGGCCGTGTTGAGGTACTGCGAGAGGAAGGAGAACGTCCACAGTTGCTGCGTCGCAGCCGAGACGATCGCCAGGCCGTAGATCGCCATCACGGCACCGCGCCTGAGGGGGCCGGCGCGCAGGTCGCGGCAGAGCACCTGGAACAGGACGCCCAGGCTGGCAAAACTCAGCCAGCCGATGGCGTTGGCGAAGGGCTGGACGAGAAACAGGGTCGGGATGCGCAGCAGCGTCGAGAAGAAGCCGCACAGGATTCCGGCGACCGATTCGCGAGATCGCAGCGCACCGCCGGCCACGTCCCCGAGCGCATGGTGTTTCACGACATCGGCAATCAGGGCGTAGGTGCTGTACTCGCCGTTGTTGGCGTAATAGAACGCCGGACTCGACAGGCCGAGGAAGGGAGTGGACAGCAGCACGAGGCCGACGGTGGGCACGACCAGGAGCGGCCAGACGAAGCGGTCGGTGACGAGGCGTCGGTCGTGCCGCTGGCCGAACCAGGAGACCAGCGACCAGCCGACGCCGAGCGACAGCACCGGCCAGGCCATCCCTCGCACGGGCCATACGCCGAGGAGATGGTAGAGCGTGGTCAGGACGACGAGTGCGACGACAAGTCCGGCCCACGCACCGATGACGACGCGGGCCATGCCGCTGGCCAACTCGCCCTCAGGCGCCAGCCATCGTCGCAGGCCGTCTCCCATGGCAAAGAGCAGGCACACGACGACCAGAGACAGCAGAACTGAGAGCATGAGGCACCTTTTGACCGCGCGGACTGCTGATCCGCGTCACGCGCGCATGGCCGCGATGACTTCCGCGAGCACCTGGTCCAGACCGACGCGCGGTTGGTATCCGATCAGTGCCTTGATTCTGGTGAGGTCGGGAACACGTCGAGCCATGTCCTCGAAGCCGGACTCGTAGGCCTCGTCGTACGGGATGCGCACGATGTCGGAGGCGCTGCCGGTCATCGCCTTGATCTTCTCGGCCAGCGCGAGCATCGAGATCTCGTCGCCGTGCCCGATGTTGAACACCTGCCCGACCGCACCGGGCTCCTGCGCCAGCGTCATCAGCGCCCCGACGACGTCGCCGACATAGGTGAAGCTGCGAAGTTGCCGGCCATCGCCGTGCACGGTGATCGGGCGGCCAGCGAGGGCCTGCCGCACGAACGTCGGGATGACCATCCCGTACTCGCCGGTCTGGCGCGGTCCGACGGTGTTGAACAGCCGGACGATGACCACCGGCAGCCGCCGCTCCTTGTGGTAGGCGAGCGCCAGGAACTCGTCCATGGCCTTGCTGCAGGCATAGGCCCAGCGATGCTTGTGGGTTGGGCCCATCACCAGGTCGGCGTCTTCCCGGAACGGAAAGTCGGTGCTCTTGCCGTAGACCTCCGACGTCGAGGCGATCACCACCAGGCGCTTCTTCTTGCTGGCCTGGCGCAGCACCACTTCGGTGCCGTGGACGTTGGTCTCGATGGTGGCGACCGGCTCTTCCACGATCTTGCGGACGCCGACCGCGGCCGCGAGATGGAAGACCACGTCGGCGCCATCCACGAGTTCGGCGACCAGCGGCTCGTTGCTCACCGTCCCGATGGTGTAGCCAAAGGCCGTTTGCCCCTTGAGGTGGGCGATGTTGGCCATCGCGCCGGTCGACAGGTCGTCGATCACCTGTACGTGATGGCCCGCCGTGAGCAGGGCGTCTGCCAGGTGCGACCCGATGAACCCGGCGCCGCCGGTGATGAGCGCTTGCATTGCGGACAATCCTCTCACGCAGCCGACGGGTCGCCGGGACGTCTCGATCCCGGGGCACGAGCACGCCGACCCCGCCCACGCGCGGCGGAGCACCGGCGCCCACGTATTGTCCCCGAAGAGGTGGCGGCCCGATACCCGAACCGCTCCGCGCGCATGCGGTACACTACGGCAGATCAGCGGCCTGCCTCCCATGCCGCAGGGCGGTGTCGGGCCTCGCCCGGCGCCTGGAATGGCGTTTTTCTCTCGGGTCTGCATGCCAAAGACAGCACTGCTTACGGGAATTTCCGGTCAGGACGGGTCGTACCTCGCCGAGTTCCTGCTCGACAAGGGTTATCGCGTCGTCGGCGTCGTGCGGCGTTCGTCTGCGCCCAACCTGTGGCGCATCGAACACCTGCTCGACCGCGTCGACCTGCGGCCGGCCGACCTGCTGGACCAGTTGTCGATCCTGCGCCTCATCGATGAAGTGCAGCCCGACGAGTTCTACAACCTCGCGGCGATGTCCTTCGTGCCCGCTTCCTGGGACACGCCGCTGCTGACCGGCGAGTTCAACAGCCAGGGCGTGACCCGCGTGCTGGAAGCCATCCGGCAGGTGAAGAAGGACACGCGGTTCTACCAGGCCAGCTCGAGCGAGATGTACGGCAAGGTCCGCGCCGTGCCGCAGAGCGAGGACACGCCGTTCCACCCGCGTTCGCCGTACGGCGTCTCGAAGGTCTTCGGCCACTACATCACGGTCAACTACCGCGAGAGCTACGGGATGTTTGCCTGCTCGGGCATCCTCTTCAATCACGAATCGCCGCGCCGCGGTCTCGAGTTCGTCACCCGCAAGGTCACCGACGGCGTGGCGCGGATCAAGCTGGGGCTGTCCGACACCCTGCCGCTCGGCAACCTCGACGCCCGCCGCGACTGGGGTTTTGCTGGCGATTACATCAAGGCGATGTGGTTGATGCTGCAGCAGGACACGCCGGACGACTACGTTGTGGCCACCGGTGAGACGCACCCCGTGCGCGAGCTCGTCGAGGTGGCCTTCAGCCACGTCGGCCTCGACTGGGAGAAGTACGTCAAGCTCGATCCACGCTTCATCCGGCCTGCCGAAGTGGACCTGCTCATCGGCGATCCGACAAAGGCCCGAACCCAGCTCGGCTGGAAGCAGGAAGTGGACTTCCGTGGCCTGGTGACGATGATGGTCGACGCCGACGTCGCGCGGCTCGAGAAGGCAGTGGTGCCCGCGCAGCCGCTCGCGTGAGCGTCATCGGGATCGCCGTCCCGAACCTCAATCAAGGCCGCTTCCTGGCAGCGGCCCTGCAGTCGCTGCGCAGTGCGTCCGACCGGGTGGTCGTCGCCGTCCTCGACGCCGGGTCCACCGACGAGTCGGCCGCCGTCATCGCCGCCGCGCGCAGCCAGCTCTCGTACGTGCGCAGCCATCCCGACGCCGGGCAGGCCGCTGCGATCAACGAGGGGGTGGCCGCGCTCATCGAGCGCCACCCCGATGTCGACTTCGTTGGCTGGCTGAATGCCGACGATGTGGTGCTCGGTGATGGCCTCGCCACCCTGGCCCGCAGCCTCGCCCGCGAGTCGCGCTGGGTGGCGGTCGCTGGCCGCGGCTGCCTCGCCGACGAAGCCGGCGAGGTCGGGCCGGAGATTCCGACGGCGCCCTTTGCCGCCGAGTCCTTCGCCCGCTGGTGCAGCATCTGCCAGCCCGCGACGCTGGTTCGCCGCACCGCCTGGGAAGCCGTCCACGGGCTGGATGCCAGTCTCGACATGTGCTTCGACTACGACCTCTGGTGGCGCCTCAGCCACATCGGCCCAATCGGCTACGTCGACACCGTGATTGCCGCCTCGCGCGATCACGGCAGCACCAAGACCCGGACGCGACGGCCGGTCTATTTTGCCGAAGCCCGGCGCATCGTGGCGCGCGAGCTGGGTGCAGCGCCGTGGCACTGGTTCATCAGCGAGGCGCTCGAGCGCGAGGCCGGCTTCGACATCGACAGGCGCGTGACGGGCGTGGCCAGGCTGCGCGCCGGCGCGCGGGCAGCGGCGGCGTTCGTGCGTCACCGGCTGGGAGGAGCGGCGTAGCGTGGCCCGTCTCGTCCACATCACGCCACGCTACTGGCCGGCCCGCGGGGGGCTCGAGACGGTCTTCGAGAGGCTCTGTGAGCACTTTGCCGGCGAAGGTCACGACGTCGATGTGTGGACGACCGACGCCTTGACGGTGCGTGGCCTGACCCGGAGCGGCGAACCACGCGAGCGGGCGGAGTTCGAGACCGTGCGCGGTGTCCGCGTCCGCCGATTCCCGGCGCGTCGCTGGCCGGGCATGCGGGTGCTGCGCACCCTGGCCCACCTGGCGCCCGCCGGTCGCCAGTGGCACGCGAACACGCTGCGCTGGACACCCTGGGTGCCGTCGCTCGATCGGGCCAGCGCCACGGAGACCCGCTCGGTCGACGTCGTGCACGCGGCGGGGCTGCCGTACTCGAGCCTGCTGCTGGCCGGCGAGCGCCTGGCGCGCCGCACCCGCGCCCGCTGGCTCGTGAGTCCGTTCACGCACGTGGCCGCACCGGGCCGCGCCGGGCGGCTGATGCGGCGCGCCTATCTCTCGCCGTTCAACGTCCGCCTGCTGGCCAGCGCCGACGTCGTCTTCGCGCAGACCGATGCCGAGCGCGACGTCCTGGTGCGAGCCGGCATCGAGGCGGCGCGCGTGCGCATTCTCGGCCTCGGCGTCGAACGCCTGCGGGTGGTCGGCGGTGACCGGGCGGGGCAGCGATCGCAGTGGGGCATGCAACCCGACACGGTCGTCATCGGCCATCTGGCCAACAAGAGCCGGGACAAGGGCACGATCGACCTGCTCGAGGCGATGCCGGCGGTCTGGTCGCGACATCCGCAGGTACGCGTGGTGCTGGCTGGCACCGCCATGGCGAACTTCTCCGCGTACGTCTCGCGTCATCCCCTCGACGCGCGGGTCCTCGACCTCGGCACCCTGGGCGAAGCCGGGCACCGCGACTTCCTGGCCGCCATCGATGTCTTCGCGATGCCGAGCTATGTCGAGTCGTTCGGGCTGGCCGCGCTCGAGGCCACGTCGGCGGGCGCGGCAGTCGTCGCGTACGAGCACGGCGGTCCCGCCGCGATCTGGCAGAACGACGTCGATGCGCGGCTGGTGCCGGCCGGCGATGTCGACGCGCTTGGCGGCTCGCTCGCGGAGCTGTGCGGCAACGCCGCCCTGCGCCTCCGGCTCGCCACCGCGGGTGAGGCGCTGGCTGCCGGGTTCACCTGGGATCGCGTGTTGTCCCGGGCCGCCGAGGCCTACGGGCTCGGGCATGCGCAGGTGTCCGCGTGAGCCCCCCGCAGGCGTCGTCCACCCGGCCTGCCGTCACGCGCGGGCTGGGCGTGATCCTGCGCGAGGCCAATCCGTTGCGCTTCGGCCGGACGTTGTGGGCACGGCGCGACCTGATCCGGCAGCTGACGCGGCGCGAGATCACCGGGCGATACCGCAGCTCGTCGTTGGGCCTCGTGTGGTCCCTGGTCACGCCCCTGGTGACGCTGCTGCTGTACACGTTCGTCTTCGGGGTCGTCTTCAAGGCCCGCTGGCCGGGTACACGGAGCGAGAACCTGGCCGAGTATGGCCTGCTGCTGTTTGCCGGCATCACCGCATTCACGCTCTTCAGCGAGAGCGTCACACGTGCACCCGGCCTCATCACCTCGTCGCCGAACTACGTCAAGAAGGTCGTCTTCCCGCTGGAAGTCCTGGCGGTCAGCGTGCTGGGCTCGGCGTTGTTCCACGCGCTGGTCTCGACGACGCTGCTGGTGGTGGGGACCTGGCTGTTCCTGGGCACGCTGTCGTCCACGCTGTGGCTGCTGCCCGTGGTCCTGCTGCCGCTTGCGGCGCTCTCACTCGGCTCGGCCTGGATCCTCGCGAGCCTCGGTGTGTATCTGCGCGACATCGGGCACACCGTCGGGCTCGTCACCCAGGTCCTCTTCTTCACCACGCCGATCTTCTATGCCGCCGAAGCCGTGCCGGAAGGGCTGCGCGCGATCATCCTCCTCAACCCCTTGACGCCCATGGTCGAGAACATGAGGCGGGTCTGTGTGCTCGGCCTCTGGCCGGACTGGCCGACGTACGCGGTCTCCGTGCTGATCAGCGTCGGCGTGCTGTGCGCCGGCCACTCCTGGTTCGCGGTGACCAAACGGGGATTTGCCGATGTGCTCTAGGGCGGGGTGCGCATGACGGGCGGCATCTCGGCGATGGGACGTCCGAGCGGCGCCGCGGCGGCCGCGGTCGTCGCTGAGGGGGTCTCGAAGATCTACCGTCTCTACGGACTCGCCGCAGGACCGCTTGAAGGAGATGTTCGCCGCGCGCTTCGGCCGGCGTTACAGCCGTGACTTCTGGGCCCTGCGCGACGTGTCGTTCGAGTTGCCTGCCGGTGCGCGTCTCGGGCTGATCGGCCGCAATGGCTCGGGCAAGAGCACGATGCTGCAGATTCTGGCAGGGACACTGGCGCCCACCGGCGGGGACGTGCAGGTCAACGGGCGGGTCGCCGCCCTGCTCGAACTCGGGAGCGGCTTCAACCCGGAGTACACCGGACGGGAGAACATCTTCGTGAATGCATCGCTGCTCGGCCTGACCCGCCAGCAGACCGAGGAGCGCTTCGACCGCATTGCCGGCGTTTGCCGATATCGGGGCGTTCCTCGATCAGCCGGTGAAGACCTACTCCAGCGGCATGTTCATGCGCCTGGCGTTCGCGGTCACCACCGGCGTCGATGCCGACGTCCTGCTCATCGACGAGGCCCTCGCCGTCGGCGACGTGTTCTTCGCGCAGAAGTGCTATCGCCACCTCCAGACGCTGGTCGATGGCGGCGCGGCCGTGATGCTGGTCGCCACGACGCCACGGCCATCTCCCAGTTCTGCGAGCGGGTGCTGGTGCTGGACGACGGCCGTCTCGTCTACGATGGCGACACGGCGACGGGCATCAGGACCTACCATGCGCTCCAGCGCGCCGGGGTCATGGCGGGCACGCCAGCCGTCGCCGCCCTGTCGGCCGTCCCGGTCCCGGTCACCCTGCCGGACTGGCCGTCGGGTGAGGTCTTCACCGCCGTGCCGGCGTCGGCGCACGAGGGTGAGGGCGCCACGTGCCGGAAGCTTGCGGTCTGCGACATCGCCGGCCAACCCTGCCAGGTCTTCGAAATGGGAGCCGAAGCCTTGTTCTTTGCCGAATTCGTCGTCCACGCCGACCTCGACGTGCCCAGTGCGGGCGTCGAGGTCCTCAACGAGCGCAACATCGTCGTGCACGGCAAGAACTCCATCCAGACCCGTGCCGCGGTGGCACACACGGTTGCTCGCGGCGGGGTCGTGCGCATGCGCCAGCGCATGAGGCTCGGTGTGGCTCCCGGCACCTACAGCTTCAACGTCGGACTCGCGTCGCTGCCGGTGGACGCGCATGCGCTTGCCGACTCCATGCCTTACGACGTCCTCGCGCAGCACATCCGGCCAGTGGTCGTGGTCAGCGGCGCCGGCGTATTCACCGTCGTGCCGCCGCGCTCGGGCCAGAGCCTCCCGTATCACGGCCTCTGCGACCTCGACGGCGATGTCTCCGTGTCCACAGAGAACCCGCACGATGCGTGAACGCCGGGTCAGCCACGCCGAGATCCTCGACGGCTTCGATGCGCTCGCGGACATCTACGCCCACGTGCCGCCGCTCATCATGTGGCGCGCCTGGGAACTGGCCGTGTATCGCCACCACGCCGTGTCGGGTCCCCTGCTCGACCTGGGGTGCGGTGACGGACGTTTCTTCGCCAGGGCCTTCGGCACCGGGCACGACGTCGTCGGACTGGACGCCGACGCGACCGTGGTTGCCGCCGCCCGCGCCAGCGGTCTCTACCGCGAGGTGCATCATGGACAGGCGCATCAGCTGCCGTTCGCAACCGCGTCCTTCCAGACCGTGTTCGCCAACTGCGCCGTCGAGCACATGGACCGCGTGGACGACGTGCTCGCCGAAGTCGCGCGCGTCGTGCGGCCCGGAGGCACGTTCCTCCTCAGCGTGGTCACCGACACATTCGTGCAGTGGGCACCGCTGCGTCGCCTGCTCGCCGCCTGTGCCGTCGACGACGCGATGGCGTCGCGGGCTCAGCGTAACCACGAGGACTATCACCATCTGGTCAATGCCTGGCCGGTGGAGCAGTGGGTGGCGCGACTGGCAGCCGCGGGACTGACCCCCACCGAGTGGTCGCCGCTGATGCAGGGCGCCGCGGGCTGGTCCTTCCTCCTGTTCGACCAGCTCTGGCACATGCCGCAACCTGAGGGCGAGTTCGGCGATCAGTTCGCCGCACACCTGCTGACCCTGCCCGATCTCGCGCTCGGCACTCGCCAGATGTTCGAGGGGCTGCTCACTCTTTCTTCGCCGGAGAGCCCGTACGCCGGCCTCGTCGTATGCGCGACGCGTTAGTCCAGGGCCGCCGCTGCTGGTGCGGCGCCGATGCGCTCGAGCCGTTCAACGACGACTACGGTCGCTGCACGGCCTGCGACACATTGGTCCTGTCCGCGCGCACGTCGGCCGACAAGGGCGAGGTCGAGGACGACAGCCAGGACTTCTACGGCCGCGACTACTGGTTCGGCCATCAGGACGCCATGGGCCTGCCCAGCATCGAGGCGCGCGCCCGTCTCGATCTCGTGGACCGCATCCCGGCCTGGGTGCAGACAGCGCTTCGGCATGTCCAGCCGCCAGCCACCTCGCTGGAACTCGGATGCTCGCATGGCGGCTTCGTCGCCGCTCTCGCCGCGGCGGGCTTCGCGGCGACGGGCCTCGAGCTGAGTCCCGCCATTGCCGCCCTCGCGCGCCAGACCTTCGGGGTCGAGGTGCTGGTCGGGCCGATCGAGGCGCAGACGCTCGCGCCAGGCCGCACCGACCTGCTGGCTGCGATGGACGTGCTCGAACACCTTCCCGACCCGCTGACCACGATCACCGCAGCGGTCCGGTTGCTGTCGGCCGACGGCGTCCTGCTGCTCCAGACGCCCTGTTACCCGGCGGGTGCCTCGTACGGGGAACTGCGTGAGAAGGCGTCGCCGTTTCTCGAGATGCTGCTGCCCGCCGAGCACATCTACCTGTTCAGCCGCCGCGCGCTGATCCTGCTGTGCGAGCGAGCGGGCGCGCCGCATGTGGTGTTCGAGCCGGCCGTCTTCGCGCATTACGACATGTGCGCCGTCGCCTCGCGACGCGACCGGCCTGCCCGCGACGTGGCGCCCCTGACCGCACCGCCGTCGGCTCGCCTCGTCCAGGCGCTGCTGGACACGTCGTCCCGCGCCCTGGACCTCGAGGCGCGGCTCACGGCCGCCACCAGCGACGCCACGCAGCGCCTCGCGAACCTGCACCGCCTGGAGGCCTTGCTGCAGGAGGTGCAGCAGGAGAACGACGCCCGCTGGCTGCAGGTCCAGCAACTGGACCGGCTGCTCGCCGAGGCCAGCACCGACCGCGACGACCGCTTGCGCAACGCCGAGGCCCTGCAGGCGCTGCTTGCAACGGCGCAGGAGGACAGCGCGCAGCGATTGGCGCAGGTGCAGCAATTCGAGGTCTGGCTCAGTGAGGCCAACAGCGATCGCGCCGCCAGGCTCGAGCAGATGCATCGACTCGAACGAGCGTTGAGCGAGCGCGACGCCAGTCTGTCGCAGGCACGTGACGAGGTCGCGGCGCTGCTCGACCTGCTCGAGCAATCGCGCCAGTTGCTGGCCGAGTCGGGCCGCGCCGCCACGTCGTCGGGCACCTTCGGCGCGCGCCTGTCCCGTCGCTTGACGCCGAAACCCGCGCCGCTCGTGCCGCGGGCGCGGCGCGTCATTGCCATCGACGTCACGCCGATTCTGCCCGGCAGCGAGAACGGCGGCGCCAAGGGCCTGGTGCTCGCGCTGCTCGCGTCCCTGTCCGCTGGCCGCGAGCACCACTACCTGCTGCTCACGTCCCGCGCCAACCACGAGTCGTTCGCGGGCTTCGAACGCGGCAGCATGACGCGCGTGTGCCTGGCATCGGGAGAGCCGCGGCCGGGCCGGCTCCGGCGGGCCGTCGGTGCGTTGGCCAGACGCTGGCGCGGTGTGATCGGGCACGGACCCTTGGCCTCGCGCGGCGTGAACCTGCTGTTCTGTCCGATGACCGACCCCCTCAACGCCGAGCCTGGCATCCCCGTCGTGTCGGTGCTCTACGATCTGCAGCACCTGACGTATCCGACGTTCTTCTCCGCGACGGAGATTGCCCATCGTGAGAACTTCTACGCGCGACTGAAGCGCAAGAGCGACGCGGTCATCTGCATCTCCGAGTTCACGCGGCAGGAGGCGCTGGCGCGGCTGGGACTTCCCGACGATCGCACCCACACGATCGGTATCGCCGTGCACGGGCGCCTCCCCGCGGTGAGCCGGGACGACGTCGCACGGGTGCGGCAGACGTACGGGCTGGGGACGGGCCGGTACCTGCTGTATCCCGCGAACGGCTGGGCGCACAAGAACCACCAGATCCTGCTCGTGGCCTTTGCCCGGCTGCTCCACGACCGACCCGCTGCGGATCTGCATCTGGTGCTGACAGGCAATCTGCTCGGCCTCGAGGCGGACCTGCGTCATGCCGTTGCTGGCATGGGGCTGGCCGACCGTGTGCACCTCATCGGCTTCGTGCCCGAAGCCGACCTCGGGGCGCTGTGGTCCGACGCCTTCTGCCTGGTCTACCCGAGCCTGTTCGAGGGGTTCGGTATCCCGCTGCTGGAGGCGATGCGCTACGACGTGCCGGTCGTGTGCAGCGATGTCGCGAGTCTGCCTGAAGTGGCCGGTGATGCGGCGCTGTTGATCGATCCGCGGCGCCCGGATAGCCTCGTGGCTGCCCTCACGCGGCTGCTGGACGAGCCGGTGCTGCGGCATACCCTGATCGCGGCCGGGCGGCGCCGCGTGACGCAGTACCGCGCGGACGACATGGCGGCGGCGTACATGCGGGTCTTCGACCACGTCATGCAGGCGCCACACGATGTGCGGGAACCACGCGTCAGCGGCGTCTACGAGGACCGGTGGCTCGGACCCGACGCCACGCTCCAGATTGGCGATGGCCAGGCCGGCCGCTCGCTTGGCCTGGAACTGCAGGTGCCCGATTGGCATCCGCATCCTTCGATCACCGTGCGGGTCAGCCTGCCGGGCGAGCGCCGCCGGGTATTCACGGTCGCCCGTGGGCAATCGTCGACGGTGGCGGTGCCGTTGCCGGCAGCCTCGGTGACCCTGGCTTTGAATCTTTCGCCGGCGTTCGTGCCCGAGGGCAACGCCGATGCGCGCCGGCTGACGGCCCTGCTCGTCAGTGGCCGTGTCACGAGCGCGACCGGAGACCTGCAGCATGAGTTCTGAACGCCTGACCATCACCGCGGTCACGCCGTCCTTCAACCAGGGCGCGTACATCGAACGCACCATCGAGAGCGTCCTGTCGCAGAATCGCGCGCCGCTCGAGTACCTGGTCTTCGACGCGTGCAGCACGGACACGACCCTCGCGGTGCTCGACCGGCACGCCGGCGCCCTGACCGCCGTGGTGGAGAAGGATGGCGGGCAGGCCGACGCCGTCAACAAGGGGATCGCCCGCGCTCGCGGTGACGTCATCGCCTGGATCAACTCCGACGACGTGTACTACCCGGGCGCGTTTGCCGCGGTGCTGGCCGCCTTCGAGCAGCACCCGGAGGTCGACGTCGTCTATGGCGAGGCCGACCACATCGACAGCGCCGACGCGGTGACCGAGGCGTACTACACCGAGCCCTTCGACTACGAACGCCTCAAGGAGGTCTGCTTCTTCTGTCAGCCGGCGACCTTCTTCCGTCGCCGCGCGGTGCAGCGGCACGGCGCGCTGCGCGCCGACCTGCGGTACTCGATGGACTACGAGCTGTGGTTGCGCTACTGCGCCGAACAGCCGCCCCTCTTCATCCCGCACAAGCTCGCCGGGTCACGCCTGCACGCCGAGACCAAGACGCTCGGCAGCCGCGTGCCTGTGCACCGCGAGATCCTGGCGATGCTCTCCGAGAAGTTCGGGCGCCCGCCGGTCCGTTGGGTGTACAACCTCGCCCATGCCATCGTCGAGGAGCGCGGACTGACGCGCGACACGCCCGCGGCCAACAAGGCGTTTGTCACCGCCATGGTCGCCGAGGCGCGGGCGCTGTTCGAGGCGCACGGCGGCACGCCGCTGGCCGAGCGCCTGCAGATGGCTCGTTGGCTGTGGGGCGCGCGCGGCGCGGCACGCCGATGACGCACGCGGATCGCGCGGTGACATCGAGCAGCCGGCAGACGCACGGGACGGGAGCATTGCGCATCGGCTTCGATGTCAGCCAGACGGCCGAGAAGCGTGCCGGGTGCGGGGTCTTCCAGGCGGAGCTGTTCGAGGGGCTCGTCCGCGTCAGCGCGGGTCGCGACGACGTCACGCTGGTGCCGCTGCCGGTGTTCTCGCACTACCGGCATCCCGACTTCCGGCAGGCCGTGCATGTCGCGGCGCCGCACGTCGATGAATCCCTGTATCAGCGGAGCTGGGCGGAACTGGGGGAGGCCTGGGATGCCCCTGGGCTGCAGGCGCCGCGGCTGGGCCAGGTCGACCTGGTGCACTCCAACAGCTTCGGCTGTCCCCGCGACCTCGGCGTGCCGCTGGTCTACACCGTGTACGACATGAGCCCGCTCGACCATCCCGAGTTCCACACCGAAGCCAACCGCCTGGTGTGCTTCCAGGGCTTGTTCGATGCCTCGACGCGTGCCGATGCCTTCATCGCCATCTCGGCGTTCACTCGCGCGCGGTTCCTGCACTGGTTTCCGCACGTCGCGCCGGAGGCCGTGGCGGTGGTGCATCCGGCGGCGCGTGCCGCGTTCCAGTCAGGGCAGGGGAGCCGCGACCGCGACGACGTGCTGGCGCGGTACGGGCTGGACCGCAGCGGCTTCCTGCTGGCGGTCGGCACGATCGAACCGCGGAAGAATTACGGATTGATGATCGACGCCTACCAGGACTTGCTGCGTCGCATGCCGGATGCCCCGCCCCTGTGCATCGCCGGCCAGACAGGGTGGCTGGAGGGCAGTCTCGACGAGCGCGTGCGGGGCACTGCCGCTGAAGCGCGTATTCGCCCGCTCGGCTTCGTGCCGGACCACGATCTGGCGGTGCTGTACCGCGAGGCGGCGGCGTTCCTGTTCGCTTCCCACTACGAGGGCTTCGGGCTGCCGCTGGTGGAGGCGCTGGCGTGCGGCGCGATCATCGTGGCCGCCGACACCTCCACCGTCGCCGAGGTGGTCGGCGACGCCGGCCTCCTCGTCCCCGCGGCAGACCCGGCAGCGATGGCGGCCGCCATCAGTCGCGTCCTTGCCGACCCCTCGTCGCGGGAACGTCGGGAGACGGCGGCGCGGGCTCGCGCGGCGATGTTTTCCTGGGACGAGGCGGCCCGCCAGACGCTTGGTATCCATCTCCGCGTGGCCGCGCTTCCGGCGACCGGTGCCACGCCGCGGCGTTCGCTGCCCATCCCCGATGATTCCCCCCATGCATGAGTACGGCATTCTCCTGGCACAGGTGCTCGTCTGCCTGCTCACGTTCTGCGGGCTGGGGGGCGTGCTGCTTCGCCTCTCCGGGCAGCGTGGCCGGCTCGTCACCGACCGCGAGGCCTTTCTCGCCGGTGTGTCCGGTCTCTGCCTGGGGTGGCTGTTCCTGCAGAATCTGGTTTACCTGGAGGTGCCGGTCGTCCGCTCCGGCTGGACGCTGCTGGTCGCGGCAGCCGTGGGCCTGTGGTTGCTTCGGGACATCCGCCTGCAGAGACGGAGCCGGCGTGCCCTCGGGCGGATGGCCCTGGTGGGGGTGCTCGTGGCGTCCGTGCAGGGCTTCGGGCTCCTGAAGCAAGGACCGTCCAATTACTACGGCTTCGCCCACCACGATCAGGTCAACTACGTCCAGCTTGCCGAGTTCCTGGCCCGCACGCCCTTCGACACGCCGCTGACCGCGCAGACGCCGGTCTGGATGGTCAAGGCGCATGACCTCAAGCCGATGCGCATCGGACAGAGCGTGGCAAACGCCTACGTGTCGTCGGTCACGCTGACCAGCGCCAAGCAGGCCTACGGTGTGACGTCGATCGTCTTTCTCGTCCTGCTGGCCCTGGCGTCCATGGCAATGGCCTCCTCGCTGGGGGCGGGCCCGTGGCTGTCGGTCCTGGTCGGGATGTGGGTCGGCCTGCTACCGGCCGTGACCTTGATGCACCTGGACGGGTTCCTGTCGCAGGCAGGCGTGATGTTTGCGATGCCCAGTCTGGTGGTCGTCGCGCACGTCGCCAGGCGTCGTCTGCAGCTGGCCTGCATCGCGAGCATGGCCATTGTCGGGTGGGTGCTGGCGGCATACACCGAGATCCTGCCGATCGTGCTGGGCTGCGCGGCGGTGGCGGGGTTCTCCGCGGGACGCCTGCCGCTTGCCAAAAAAGCGCTCGTGGCGCTCGCCGCGCCGGCGGCCGGTGTCCTGCTGGTGCCCGAGTACGCGGTGCGGGCACTCGGGTTCACTCTGTCGCAATACTCCATCGCGAAGACCGCCAACCCGCTCCTCGACGGACTGGTGCCCAGCGCCGGCACCCTGCTCGGTTGGGCAGAACATTTCGCACTCGTCCCGGACGGCAGTGCCCCGGCGAGAAGCCTGGCGGTCGGTTTCGGCCTGGTGCTGCTCGTGCTGATGGCCGTGGGGCTCGCCTCGCACGGCCCGTCCAGGCGCACGGCGATCATCGCGGTAGCTGCGCCGGTCGTGGCGACGCTGGCCCTCCTCCTCGCGCGGGCCGACTTTGCCAAGTACCCCTTTGCCAAGATCAGCGTCCTGGCGTTGCCGTTTGCCACCTACCTGATCGTCCGCGGCATCGAGGGCGCTGTGGTGGAAAGTTCCGCGCTGGCGCGGCATCTGCTGTCGATGCGCCGTCGGTCACCCTGGGCGGTTCGCGCGCTGGCTCGTCGCGTGGCGATCGTGGTGACCGTGCTGCTGGTTTGCCTGTCACTCCCGGGCACGCTGGCCAAGCAGATGGATGTCGTCTCCAGCAGCGTCAGCGAACCCCTGGGCGCGGTCGACACCGCCGCGACGCGCCGGGTGTTCGAGCAGCTCGAAGCGTCGCGCGGCGCCACCTATACGCTCCGCGAGCGGCACCCGATCGTCAACGCGTGGCTGGCGTATCACGCGCGTCACGCGACGCTGTACTCCGACGTCGAGGTGGTAGGGGACCGCGTGATGCCCGCAGATCAGTTCGCGTTCAGGCGGCCCCCGTCCCCGTCGGCCCGCGGCAGTCTGGTGTTCGGGGATGCCGTGGTGGCCGTGGGTACGCATGATGGTGGCTTCATGGTCGAGGTGGCCAATCCGCAAGGGGACGAGCGGGCGGGTGACGAGGAGTTCTACTGGCTCGGCGATCAGATCAAGATCTTCGTCGAGTCGCTCAGCGATCGTCCTCGGATGTGCACCCTCACGCTCCTGGCCAGCCCGGGGCCGGCCCATCCGGACGCCACGCGCACGGTGCAACTGTCGGGCGCCGGCCAACCCCAGCAGCGTACGTTCGAACGCACCGAGGTACTCTCCTTCGGCGTGCCGCTGGCACCGGGCACCAACGAGCTCGATCTGGCCGTGCTGGCGCCCACCGAGTGGCTGGTGAAGCTGCCGGGCGACCCTCGCAAGCACATGGTTCGGGTATCCAGGATTGCGGTCGAAGTGACCGCCGACCCGAGACCGGTGGCGGAGCGGGCGCAAGGCGACACCGCACGTCCCCGGTGATGGCAGGGAGAACGACAACGTGACTTCGAGGCAGTTCGCGTGGCCCCCTCTGCACGACCTGACGCCGGCGTGGACCGGTCAAGGCTTCGTGCTCGGTGCAGACCAGGTGCCGGTGCTCGACTACGAGGCCGGTGCCTCCGGATGGAACGAGGACCTGACCCGCCTGCACGAGGATGCCGCAGGCGAAGGCACGCATCCGATCGACGTCGCGTCGCGTCGGCGGGCACGCTCGGCGCTCCGCCGCCATCTCGGTGGCGCAGAAGCGCCAGTGATCCTCGAGGCGGGATGCTCGAGCGGATTCCTGCTGCAGGAACTGGCCGACGAATGGCCCGGGGCCCTGGTCATCGGCTCGGATTTCATCCCGGGGCCGCTGTACCGGCTGGCCACGCGTCGTCCCGACATCCCTCTGCTGCGCTTCGACCTCGTGCACTGCCCGCTCCCCAGCGCGTCGGTGGACGCCGTGGTGCTGCTCAACGTGCTGGAGCACATCGAAGATCACGAGGCGGCCATGCGTCAGGTCGCCCGCATCCTGCGGCCGGGCGGAGTCGCGATCATCGAGGTGCCGGCGGGCCCGCAGCTGTACGACGCGTATGACCGCTATCTCCAGCACTACCGGCGCTACCGGCTGCGCGACCTGTGCGCGCTGCTCGAGGGCGCCGGGCTGGCGGTGCGGGCGCGGTCACACCTGGGCTTCTTCCTGTACCCGGCATTTGCCGTGGTCAAGCGCCGCAACCAGCGCTGGCTCGACGCCCCTGAACACGAGCAGCGCCGGGTCGTCGAGCAGAGCATCGGCAAGAGCAGCGACAGCCTGCTGCTGCGCTGGACCACCTCCCTCGAGGAGTCGCTCGGCCGCTGGATCAGCTATCCGGCCGGCATCAGGTGCGTGGCCGTCGCGCAGCGGCCGGCGTCAGGGCTCGCAGGCGGCGATCTGATAAAGTAGGGAACTTTGACGAGGCTTTCTGTTGCAGTTCCTCGGAGTGACATGCCCGCGATCAGTCTGATCATCCCTGCCTACAACGAAGTCGCCCGTATCCAGACGACGGTCGCCGAAGCGCTCGATTATTTCGACGCGCGCGGCATCACCAGCGAGGTGATCGTCTCGGCCGACGGCAACGACGGCACCCGGGAGGCGGCGGCGGAACTCGGCCGGACCAGGCCAGGGATCGTGGTGATCGGATCGCCGGAGCGGCGCGGCAAGGGCCGCGGCATCCGCGAGGGCGTCGCGCGGGCGCGCGGCGAGATCATCGGCTTCACCGATGCCGACAACAAGACGCCAATCGCCGAGTTCGACAAGGTGCGGCCGCTGCTCGACGCCGGCCACGACCTGGTGATTGGCTCGCGCGGCCTGCGCGACTCCCACATCGAGCGCCAGCAGCCCCTGTACCGGCGCGTCGGATCGCGTGGCTTCGCCCTGTTCATGCATGTGGCGGTGGGCCTGCGCGGCGTGGTCGACACCCAGTGCGGCTTCAAGTTCTTCCGCGGCGACGTCGCCCGCGATCTCTTCGCCGTCCAGCAGATCGACGGCTACATGTACGACGTCGAGATCCTCTACCTTGCCCGGTGCCGGGGCTACCGCCTCGGCCAGGTGCCGGTCCGGTGGCGCGATGACGGCGACAGCCGCCTGCAGCTGGTGGCCGGCAACATCAGGAACGTTCGCGACGTGCTCTCGGTGCGCTGGAAGCACCGCGACGTCCGACCCGCCAGCGCCGGCGTCATGGTGCGGACGACCAGCCGCTAACCACCGCCCGGCCGAAAGGACAGCACACGTGCAGCGCATCTTGGTGACGGGAGCCGCCGGGTTCATCGGCAGCAACCTCGTCGACCGGCTGCTCTCCCTCGGACACGACGTCGTCGGCTACGACAATCTCTCCACCGGCATTCTCGAGTTTCTCGTCAGGGGCGCAGGCGTCACCCGCCTTTCACGTTCGTCCAGGGCGACGTGCTGGACGAGTCGGCGCTGTCGCAGGCGATGCGCGGCTGCGACTTCGTGTTCCATCTCGCGGCCAATGCCGACGTGCGGTTCGGCACCGACCACCCGCGCCGCGACCTCGAGCAGAACACCATCGCCACGTACAACGTGCTGGAGGCCATGCGGCGTCATGGCGTGCGCCGCATCGCGTTCTCGTCGACCGGCTCGATCTACGGCGAGCACACGGTGTTCCCGACGCCGGAGGATGCGCCGTTCCCGATCCAGACCTCGCTCTACGGCGCCAGCAAGCTGGCCGGCGAGGGACTGCTCGGGCGCGTATGCGAGTGGCTTCGGTTTCCAGGCCTACATCTTCCGCTTCGTCTCGATTCTCGGCGAGCGCTACACGCACGGTCACGTCTTCGACTTCTACCGGAAGCTGCGCGAGGACGCCTCGCGTATCGAGGTGCTCGGCAACGGCAAGCAGCGCAAGAGCTACCTGTACGTGCAGGACTGCGTCGATGCGATGTTGACCGTCATCGCCAAGGCCGACGCGCCGGTGAACATCTACAACCTCGGCACCGCCGAGTACGTGGAGGTGAACGACTCGCTCGACTGGATCTGCGAGGCGCTGGCGGTCCAGCCTGATCGCGCCTACACCGGCGGCGAGCGCGGCTGGATCGGCGACAGCCCGTTCATCTTGCTCGACACCACGCGCGTCAACGCGCTCGGCTGGACGCCGCGGCTGACCATCCGCGAGGGTATCCTCCGGACGCTCGACTATCTGCAGGAGAACACGTGGCTGCTCGAGCGCCGCGGGTGAGTGCCGCCAGGGCCATGGACATGACCAATACCGGGTTCGCGCCGCAGGTGGCCGTCGTCGGACTGTGGCACCTCGGCTCGGTGACCGCAGCAAGCCTGGCGTCGGTCGGAATTGCCACGGTCGGGTACGACCCGCAGTCCGATGTCGTCGATGCGCTCTCCCGCGGCGAGCCGCCGCTGTTCGAGCCCGGGTTGGCGGAGCTGGTGGTGGCCGGCACGGCGTCGGGCCTGCTGCAGTTCTCGAGTGACCCGGCCAGCGTCGGCGCGGCCCCGGTCGTGTGGATTGCCTGGGACACGCCCGTCGACGACGAGGACCGTGCCGATGTCGACTTCGTCCTGCGCGGCGTCGAGGGATTGTTCCCGCACCTGCATGACGAGGCGCTGGTGATCGTGTCGTCGCAGGTGCCGGTCGGCTCGGTGGCGCGGCTCGAGCAGGCCTACCGCGCGGCCTGCCCCGGCGGGCGCGTGAGCTTTGCCAGCACCCCGGAGAATCTCCGGCTGGGCAAGGCCATCGAGGTGTTCACCCGGCCCGACCGGATCGTGATGGGCGTGCGCACCCCCCGCGACGCCGAGCGCATCACGGCGCTCCTGGCCCCGCTCCCGGCGCCGATCGAGTGGATGCGCGTCGAATCGGCGGAGCTGACCAAGCACGCCATCAACGCCTTTCTCGCCACGTCGGTGGCCTTCATCAACGAGCTGGCGCGGCTGGCCGAACGTAGCGGCGGAGACGCGCGCGAAGTCGAGCGGGCGCTCAAGACCGACGTCCGCATCGGTCCGCGCGCATACGTGAAGCCGGGCGGCGCGTATGCCGGCGGAACGCTCGCCCGCGACATCGGCTACCTGATTGCGCGCGGCCAGGCCGTCGGCACGTCCACGCCGTTTTTCGACGGGGTGCGGAGCAGCAACGACGTCCATCGCGCCTGGGCTCTCGAAGCGCTCGAACGTGCCTTTCCGGACCTGTCCGGCGCCAAGGTCACCGTCCTCGGTCTGACCTACAAGCCCGGCACCGACACGCTGCGGCGGTCCTCATCGGTCGAGCTCTGCGCCGGGCTGATCGAACGCGGCGTCGCCGTGACCGCCTTCGATCCGATGGTCACGCGGGCCTCGGCAGACCTGCCGGCGGGCGTCACGCTCGCGGCCGACGCCGCGTCCGCGCTGGCCGATGCCGACGCGGTTGTCGTCGCCACCGAGTGGCCCGAGTTCAGGACGCTGGATGCCGACGCGCTGTCGGCGGGCCGGGCGGACACGCTGGTGCTCGATGCATCGGGATTTCTCGCAAAGGCGCTGCAGGGGGACACACGCGTGCGCTACGTCATGGTGGGGACGGCGGAATGATGCTGCAAGGTGTGCGGGCGCTGGTCACCGGCGCAAACCAGGGGTTCGGTGCGGCCGTGGCCCGTCGGTACGTGCAGGACGGCGCGCGCGTGTTCCTGTGTGCGCGCAATGCGGAGCGCCTCGAGCAGGAGGGCCAGGCGTTGCGCTCACTGGCCGCGTCACCAGACATGGTCGGGTGGCTGGCCGCCGACGTGAGCCGTCCGTCCGACGTCGACGCCGTCGTCGCGGCCGCGGTGTCGGCCTTTGGCGGCCTGGACACCCTGGTCTGCAACGCGGGCGTGTACGGTCCGAAGGGGCGCATCGAGGACGTCGACTGGGACGAGTGGTCCGACGCCATCAAGATCAACCTCTGCGGCGCCGTGCTGTGCTGCCGCGCGGCGCTGCCGCACATGCGGGCGCAGGGCACGGGGCAGATCGTCCTGCTCTCGGGTGGCGGCGCCACCAAGCCGATGCCCCTCCTCAGCGCCTACGCCGCCTCGAAGGCGGCGCTCGTGCGCTTCGGCGAGACGCTGGCCGAGGAAGTTGCCGACGCCGGGATCGACGTCAACGCGGTGGCCCCGGGCGCCCTCAACACCCGGATGCTCGACGAAGTGATCGAGGCCGGCCCCGAGCGCGTCGGCGAGGCGTTCTACGCGCAGGCACTCAAACAGAAAGCCGCGGGCGGCACGCCGCTCGACCGGGGTGCGGAGCTGTGCGCGTTCCTGGCCTCACCGGCGGCGACGGCATCACCGGCCGCCTGATCAGCGCCGTCTGGGACCCCTGGGCCGACCTCCCGCAGCGCGCCGAGGAACTGCGGGCCTCCGACGTCTACACGCTGCGCCGCATCGTCCCGGAGGATCGCGGCAAGGACTGGGAGTCCCCGTCGTGAATGTCGGCATCATCGGCTGCGGGTTGATCGGCCGCAAGCGCGCGGCCGCGGTGCGGGCGCCGCACCGGCTGGCGGCCGTGTCCGACCTCGACCAGGGCCGGGCGGCCAGCCTGGCGGCGCAGCACGCGGGATGTGTGGTGGCGCCGGCACCGCTCGACGTGCTGCGGCGCCCAGACGTCGACCTGGTGGTCGTGGCCACGACCAACGACGCGCTCGGGCCGCTCACCGCCGCGGCGATCGAGCCGGCAAGCATGTGCTCGTCGAGAAGCCGGCGGCCGCGCAGCGCCGAGATTGCCACCCTGGCCGTCGCCGCGCGGGAGCGGGGTCTGGTGGTCAAGGTCGGCTTCAATCACCGCTTCCATCCGGCGCTGCTCAAGGCCCGCGAGATCTGGTCGACTCGGGCGCACTCGGACCGCTGATGTTCATCCGCGGCCGCTACGGCCACGGCGGCCGCCTCGGCATGGAGACCGAGTGGCGCGGCAATCCGGCCATCTCCGGCGGCGGCGAGATGCTCGACCAGGGCGTCCACCTCATCGATCTGGCGCGCTGGTTCCTCGGCGACTTCGACCGACGTCGACGGTCAGCGTCAGTCGCTATTTCTGGGACATGCCGGTCGAGGACAACGGCTTCGCGCTGCTGCGCACCGCCGGCGGGCAGGTGGCGTGGCTGCACGCCAGCTGCACCGAGTGGAAGAACCTGTTCTCGCTTCGAGATCTACGGCCGCGACGGCAAGCTGCACGATCGACGGCCTCGGCGGCAGCTACGGCGTCGAGCGGCTGACGTTCTACCGGATGCTGCCGGAGATGGGGCCGCCGGAGACGACGATCTGGGAGTACCCCGGCGCCGACCGCTCGTGGGATGCCGAATTCGCGCACGTGCTCGAAGTGCATCGAGCGCGGCCTCCCGGTCAGCGGCGATCTCGACGACGCCGTGCGGGCCCTGCACGTGGTGCGAGGCCCTGTACGCACGATCGCCGATGTACGCCACGTCCCCATCCGGTGCGCCCTCATGATCATCACGCGCAGCCCGCTGCGCATCTCGCCTCGGCGGCGGCGGCACCGACCTGCCGTCGTACTACCGCGAGCACAGCGGCTTCCTCGATCGCCGCCGCGATCGACAAGTACGTCTACATCACGCGTGCACCAGCACGTTCGTGCCGGAGCTGATCGTGAAGTACTCGCAGCTCGAGCGCGTCGAGCGCGTCGGACGACGTCCAGCACCCGATCATCCGCGAGGCGATGAAGCTGGTCGGCGTCGACGGCGCCGCACATCGAGATCACCAGCATGGCCGACATCCCGGCCGGCACCGGGCTCGGCTCGTCGGGCAGCTTCACGACCGCGCTGCTCAAGGCGCTGCACGCGCACCAGCAGAACCTCGTCCACCCGCAGGAGCTGGCCGAGCAGGCGTGCCAGCATCGAGATCGACCGGCTCGAGCGAGCCGATCGGCAAGCAGGACCAGTACATCGCCGCGTACGGCGGCCTGACCTGCTTCCAGCTTCCTGCCCAACGGCCACGTCGAGGCCTGGCCGCTGAAGGTGGCGCAGCGAGACGCTCTACAACCTCGAGGACAACCTGCTGCTGTTCTTCACCGGCTACTGCGCGCATCGGCCAGCGGCGATCCTCAAGGAGCAGGACAGCAAGAGCAAGACAGCGACACGCGAGATGATCGACAACCTCCACTTCGTGAAGGACCTCGGCTACGCAGAGCCAGGAGGCGCTCGAGGCCGGCGACCTGCACGAGTTCGGCGAGCTGATGAACGTGCACTGGGAGCACAAGAAGAAGCGCTCCGGCGGCATGAGCAACCCGCAGATCGACGAGTGGTACGACCTGGCGCGTGCGAACGGCGCGCTCGGCGGCAAGCTGATCGGCGCCGGCGGCGGCGGGTTCCTGATGTTCTACGCCGAGGACAAGACGCAGCTGCGCCACGCGCTGCGCGAGGCCGGCCTGCGAGGAGGTGCGCTTCCGCTTCGACTTCGAGGGCACCAAGGTGCTGACGCAATCCGAGTGACGGCACCCGCACTGTCCCGGTCGCGATCCTCGCCGGCGGGCTCGCGACGCGGCTGCGGCCGATCACCGAGACGATCCCGAAGTCGCTGGTCGACGTCGCCGGACGACCGTTCATCGCGCACCAGCTCGCCTGCTCGCGCGCGCAGGGCGTCGACCGACGTCGTGTTCTGCGTCGGGCACCTCGGCGAGCAGATCGAGGAGGAGCTCGGCGACGGCGCCGCGCTCGGGCTGCGACGTCCGCTACGTCCTTCGACGGCCGACGGCTGCTCGGCACCGGCGGCGCGCTGCGCCGCGCGCTGCCGCTGCTGGACGGTCCGCGTTCTTCGTGCTCTACGGCGACTCGTACCTGCCTGCGATCTCGACGACGGCGGTGCAGCGCGCCTTCGAGCGCGCGCGACAGCGACGCGCTGATGACGGTCTTCCGCAACGAAGGCGCAGTGGGACCGCAGCAACGTCGAGTTCGACGGCCGCGAATCGTCCGCTACGACAAGCGCGACCAGACGCCGGCGATGCACCACATCGACTACGGCCTCGGCCTCGTCGTCGCGCGCGCGTGTCGCCGACCTGCCGGCAGACACGGCCGTTCGACCTGGCCGACGCTGTACCACGGCACTGGTCGGCGACGGGCGACCTGGCCGGCTTCGAGGTGCACGAGCGCTTCTACGAGATCGGCTCGCTCGCGGGTCTCGAGGACATCGCGCCGTACTGGTCGGCGCGGACGCTGCGGGCGCCAAGGAGCGGCAGTGAGCTTTCACGCAGCAGTACCTGCGACGAAGCGACCGCAGCGATCGTCGCCGGCTCGATCGCGACGCCGATCGAGGCCGCGTGGCGCATCCTCGCCGCGGCGCGCGAGCGCGGCGGCCGGCTGTTCATCCTCGGCGTCGGCGGCAGCGCCGGCCAACGCCTCGCACGCGGTGAACGACTTCCGCAAGATCGTCGGCATCGAGGCCTACGCGCCGACCGACAACGTCTCCGAGCTGACCGCGCGCACCAACGACGAGGGCTGGGAAACGGTCTTCGCCGCCTGGCTCAGCCGCAGCCGGCTCGGCGCCGAGCGACGTGATGCTCGTCTTCTCGGTCGGCGGCGGCAACGCTCGAGAAGAACGTCAGCCCAACCTCGTGCGCGCGCTCAAGCACCGCCAAGGCCGGTCGGCGCGCGTCATCGGCATCGTCGGCCGCGACGGCGGCTACACCGCGACAGGTCGCCGACGCCTGCGTGATCGTCCCGACCGTCAACTCCCGCACACGTCACGCCGCACACCGAGGCGTTCCAGGCCGTGGTCTGGCACCTGCTCGTCTCGCACCCGGCGCTCAAGACGAGCGCAGACGAAGTGGGAGTCGGTGCGCTGACCGAGGCTCGGCGGGCGGTCTTCCTCGACCGCGACGGCGTGCTCAACCGCGCCGTCGTCGTCGAGGGCAAGCCGTACCCGCCGGCATCGGTGGACGTGGCTCGAGGTGCCCGCCGACGTGCCGAGGCGCTGGTCAGCCGCCTCAAGCAGCCGGGCTTCGCGCTGATCGTCGTCACCAACCAGCCCGACGTGGCGCGCGGCACGCAGTCGCGCGAGGCCGTCGACGCGCTGAACCAACACGTCGCGCCGGCTGGCCGGCCTGGACGCGTCTGGCGTCTGCTACCACGACGACAGCGAGGCGGTGTGCCTGCCGCAAGCCACGGCCCGGGCATGCTCCTCGATGCGGCGGCGCGCTGGGGGATCGACCTCGACCGCTCAGCTTCATGGTCGGCGACCGCTGGCGCGACATCGACGCTGGTCGGCGGGCCGGCGTGCCGGACCGTCTTCATCGATTACGGCTATCGGGAGCAGCGGCCCGATCCCGCCCGCCACTGCCACCGTTCAGACCCTGGAGGCCGCCGTGACCTGGATCGTCGCTGAAATCAGCCGTGAGGCCGCCGCGGGCACGCCGTCTGCGGACTCCCTGCGATCAAGATCTTCGCCGACGGCGCCGACCTGGCCGGCATGCTGGAGATGTACGGCAACCCGCGCATCAAGGGCTTCACGACCAACCCGACGCTGATGCGCAAGGCGGGCATCACCGACTACGCGGCGTTCGCGCGAGACATCCTCGCGGCCATCCCCGACCGGCCGATCTCGTTCGAGGTGTTCTCCGACGAGTTCGACGAGATGGAGCGGCAGGCGCATGGAGATCGCGACCTGGGGCGAGAACGTCTACGTCAAGATCCCGGTCACGAACACCCGCGGCGACTCCTCGATTCCACTGATCGAGCGGCTGTCGCACGCCGGCGTCAAGCTGAACGTCACGGCGCTGATGACGCTCGACCAGGTCCGCGACGTGTGGCAGCGCGGTCAGCGGCGGCGCCGCGACCGTCGTCTCGGTGTTCGCCGGGCGGATCGCCGACACGGGCCGCGATCCGGTGCCGCTGATGGCAGCGGCGCGGGAGCTGACCCGGTCGGCGCCCGAACGCCGAGCTGATCTGGGCCAGCCCGCGCGAGCTGCTCAACATCTTCCAGGCCGACGCGGTCGGCTGCCACATCATCACGGTGACCAACGACATCCTGAAGAAGCTGGCGCTGGTCGGCAAGGACCTCGACGAGTTCTCGCTCGAGACGGTCAAGATGTTCCGCAACGACGCCGTCAAGGCGGGCTTCGCCCTCGGCTGACGGCGCTGTCTCGAAATTGCCCGGCTGCATGCGATGCACCGGCGAGCAACAGTCAGGCGTTCAGCGCGCTGACGACGGTCCCGCGGCTGGGTGCCGTGCGTTCCCTGGGGGAGTTGTGGCCGAGTTGAACTGGAAAGACAAGCGGGTCCTGGTGACGGGCGGAGCGGGCTTCCTGGGCTCGTTCGTCGTGGACGGCCTGCGCGCGCGGGGCTGCCAGCAGATCATCGCGCCGCGCAGCGCCGAGGTCGATCTCCGCCAGGACGCGGCCATCTCCGGCCTGCTGGACCGCGAGAAGCCGGACGTGGTCCTGCACCTGGCGGCGGTGGTCGGCGGCATCGGCGCCAATCGCGAGAACCCCGGACGCTTCTTCTACGACAACCTGATCATGGGCGCCCTGCTGATGGAGCAGGCGCGCGTCCACGGCGTGGCCAAGTTCCTGACCGTCGGCACCATCTGCGCGTACCCGAAGTTCACGCCGGTGCCCTTCAAGGAAGACGACCTCTGGAACGGCTACCCCGAGGAGACCAACGCGCCCTACGGCCTGGCCAAGAAGCTGCTGCTGGTGCAGGGCCAGGCCTACCGTCAGCAGTACGGCTTCAACGCCATCTACCTGCTGCCGGTCAACCTGTACGGGCCGCGTGACAACTTCGATCCCGATTCCTCGCACGTCATCCCGGCGCTGATCAAGAAGTGCGTCGACGCGCAGGAGGCAGGCGCCGCCGCGATCAGCGTCTGGGGCACCGGCAGCGCCACCCGCGAGTTCCTCTACGTCGAGGACGCCGCCGAGGGCATCGTGATGGCCGCCGAACAGTACGACGGCAGCGACCCGGTCAACCTCGGCGCCGGTTTCGAGATCTCGATCAAGGACCTCGCCGAACTGGTCGTCCGGCTGACCGGATTCGAGGGCCGCATCGACTGGGACGCCACCAAGCCGGACGGACAGCCGCGACGCTCGCTCGATACGTCCCGCGCTGAGCGTTATTTCGGCTTCAAGGCCCACACCGGGTTCGAGGAGGGGCTGCGGCGGACCATCGAGTGGTACCGGACCCACCGCGGCGCCGGCACGGAGTACTCTTCCTCCGGCGCGCACTGCTGACGGGGCGCACCACAGGCGCTCGATGTCCCCGTTGCTGCTGTTTGTCCTCGCGTTCGGCCTGTCGCTGCTGCTGGTGCCGGTGCTGCGCCGGGTCGCCTTCGCGACCGGTGTCGTCGCCCACCCCGCCGCCGACCGCTGGAATCGACAGGCGGTGCCGCTGCTTGGTGGCCTGGCGCTGATGGCCGGGGTGTGGGTCAGCGTCGCCGTCAGCCAGGGCGCGGGTGCCGACACCCTCACCATCCTCGGCGCCGCGACGGCCCTCGGCCTGGTCGGGCTCTTCGACGACATCCGCGCCCTCCGTCCCGCCACCAAGCTGGCCTGGCAGATCATCGTCGCGGCAATCGTCGTGACGATGGATCTCAGGCTCGGGCTGTCACACGTCGTGCTCCTCGATCTGGGCCTGACCATCCTGTGGCTGGTGGCGCTGTCGAACGCCTTCAACCTGCTCGACAACATGGACGGCCTGGCCGCGGGTATCGCGGCCATCGCGCTGGGCTTCCGCTGGCTGTTTCTGGCCGGCCCTGGCAACAGCGAAGCGGCCATCATGGTGGTGGCGCTGCTCGGGGCCTGCCTCGGCTTCCTCGTGTTCAACTTCGCCCCGGCCCGCATCTTCATGGGCGATGCCGGCAGCATGTTCCTCGGCTTTGCCGTGGCCGGGACGTCGCTGGTGGGCGACTGGCCGTATTCGCGCGCGACCTCGGCGACCGTGTTCCTGCCGCTGCTGCTGACCGTCGTGCCGCTGTTCGACGCGACGTTTGTCACCATCGCCCGGGCCCTCGCCGGCCGGCCTGTCTACGTGGGTGGGCGCGACCACACGTCGCATCGCCTGGTCGCACTCGGCCTGAGCGAGCGCTCGGCGGTCCTGGTCCTCTACGCGCTGGCGGTCATCGGCGGCACCGTGGCCTACACCAGCTATCGCTACGGCTGGTCCTACGGCGGCGTGCTCAGCGGCCTCCTGCTGCTCGGGTTGCTCATCCTCGGCATCTTCCTGTCACGAACGGCACAGCCTCACGACGAGCCGGAGCGGATCAATGCGCTGACCCGCTTCATCGAGACCAGCGACCTCGGCTGGCTGCGCGGCATGGCCACCGTGATCGCAGACGCCGGTCTGGTCGTCGCTGCCTACTACACGGCGTTCCTGCTCAAGTACGACGACGGGCTCGATGCTGCGATGCCGCTGATGCTGCGCACCCTGCCACAGGTGCTGGCGCTGCATGTCGGCCTGCTGCTGGCCATCCGTGCGCCGCAGCAGATGTGGCGCTTCATCGGCCTGCCCGACCTCGTGCGCCTGGGCGAAGCGGCGGCGGCCGCGACCGTGCTCGCCGGAGTCCTGCTGTGGGCCCAGGACCTGTTCACGGTGCGGCTGGCGACAGTTCTGGTGATCCACCTGTTCGTGGTCCTCGGCATGCTGGCCACGACCCGCCTGTCGTTCCGGGTCCTGTCGCAGTACCTCGCGCAGTCATCGGGCACCCTCGCGCCGGTGCTCGTGTACGGCGCCGGCAAGGGTGGCGTGATGGTGCTGCGCGAGATTCGCGAGAATCGCGAACTGGGCTGGCAGGTGGTCGGGTTCGTCGACGATGACCCGTCGAAGCACCGCACGCGGGTGCAGGGCATCCCCGTCCTCGGCGGTGCCGACATGCTGGAGGAGTACCTGACCACCCGCGCCGTCCGCTGCGTCGTGGTGTCCAGCCCCAAGATCGACGATGCGCTGGTCGATGACATGGCCCGCCGCTGCCGCCCGTTCGGCTCCGAGGTCAGGCGAGCCGAGATCTCCTTCCGCTGAGTGGCCTCCCCGCGCATTCTCCTCGTCGGCGCCGGCTTCACGGGGCGCGTCATCGCACAGGAGTACGTGCGCAGCGGGCGTGTCGCGCAGATCGCCGGCTTCGTCGACGACGCGCCGGTGCTGCAGGGCACCAGCATCGAGGGGATCGACGTGCTCGGACCGATCGACCGGCTCGCGTCGATCGTCAGCGAGGCGGCGGCCACCGAGGTCGTCGTCACCATCCCGAGCCTGACCGGGCAGCGCCTGCGCGCCATCCTGCAGCTGTGCGCGGCGGTCGGCGTGCCCGTGCGGACGATGCCGGCGATCCTCGAGGTCCTCGACGAGCCGCTCACCAGCCGGCTGGTGCGGCCGGTGCACCTGGCCGACCTGCTGCGGCGCGCCCACGTGGATTGTCACCAGCCCCCCGAAGCGTATCTGCAGGACGCGGTCGTTCTCATCACCGGGGCCGGCGGGTCGATTGGCAGTGAGCTGGCACGGCAGGCGGCCCGGGCGCTGCCGCGGCGCCTGGTCCTGCTCGGCCACGGCGAGAACAGCATCCACGACATCACCACGCAGCTGCGCCTGACCCATCCCACCCTCGATGTGCAACCGGTCGTGGCCGACGTCCGCAACCGGGTGGCGCTGGGGCAGGTGTTCGACCGCCTGCGCCCGCAGGTCGTCTTCCATGCGGCGGCGCACAAGCACGTGCCGCTGATGGAGGTGCAACCCGACGAGGCGGTGCGCAACAACGTGCTCGGGACACGGGTCGTCGTGGACGCCGCCCTGGCCGCCGGCGTCGGCAGGCTGGTCTTCATCTCCACCGACAAGGCCGTGCGGCCTGCCGGAGTGATGGGAGCCACCAAGTGCATCGGTGAGTGGATCGTGACCGATGCGGGTCTGCGCCACGGCAGCGCCTACGCCACCGTCCGGTTCGGCAACGTGCTCGGCAGTCGGGGCAGCCTGGTGCCGCTGCTCGAACGCCAGGTCGCCCGCGGCGGCCCGCTGACGGTGACCGACCCGCGGATGACCCGCTTCTTCCTGACCATCTCCGAAGCGGTGTTCCTGGTGCTGCGCGCCGGCGGGCTGGCCGCGGCCGGCGACCTGTTCGTCCTCGACATGGGATCGCCGGTGCGCATCCTCGACCTCGCGCACGACCTGATCCGGCTCTCGGGCAGCACGCCCGAGGAGATGCCCGTGGTGTTCACTGGCCTGCGACCGGGCGAGAAGCTGAGCGAGGAACTCTGGCAGCCGGGCAGCATCGTGAGCCGGGTCGATGCCGACGTCCTTCGCGTGGTGGAACAGGAAGGGCGGCCCCGCGGCGATGACCTGCGCGCCTTTGTCGACGGCCTGGTCCATGCCGCCGAGACCGGCGACAGCGACGACGTGCTGGCCCGACTGCGCGCGGTACTCGCGCCCGCCGAACATCAGTCATAGGCCCGGGCGGCGGCCCCGGCCGCGGCGGCGGTCACGTCGCTCGAGCCGTCGTCGCCCGACCCGGAAGCCTCAGGCGCGGTGCGGCGGCCGGCGATAGTCGCCGCGCGACAGCACCTTTTCCAGCCAGACGTACAGCACGATGAACAGGTAGCGGCTGCCCATCTCCTTGATCTTCAGCTTGGAGACACCGGTCGTGCGGTTGTACCAGTGGATGGGCACCACGGTGTACGAATAGCCGCGAACGATGGCCTTGAGCGGGAGTTCGACGGTCAGGTTGAAGTGCTTGCTGAGCAGCGGCGAGCAGCCGGCGATGACTTCACGGCGGTAACACTTGAAGGCGTTGGTCACGTCGTTCAGGCGCAGCCCGAAGAGCAGGCGGATGAACGTGTTGGCCAGCCGGTTCAGCAGCAGCTTGTGGGTCGGGTAGTCGACGACCCTGGCGCCGGCCATGAATCGCGAGCCGAAGACGCAGTCGTAGCCGTCCTGCAACGCCCGGTAGTAGGTGACCAGGTCGGCGGGGTCATCGGACGCATCGGCCATGACAATCGCCACCGCGTCGCCGGAGAACGCCTCGAGGCCGGCCATCACCGCATGTCCGAAGCCGCCAGCGCGCGGGTTGGTGACACAGCGCAGTTCGGGCAGGTCAGCGCGCAGCCCATCCAGCACCGCGGCGGTGCCGTCGGTGCTGTGGTCGTCCACCACCACCAGTTCGAACGGCACGGCGGCCTCGCGCAGGCGGGCAGCAAAGGCGCGCAGGGTGGGCGTGATGCCCTCTGCCTCGTTGTGGGCGGGGATGACCACCGACAGCAGTGGCTGCGCCGGATCAGCCACGGGGCGTCGCGATGAAGAAGCTCTGCTGCCCGAAGATTCTCCAAAGGGGGCGTAGCTTGAGATACAGCCTGAGGAGCATCACCGAGTTGGGGAGGCGGCCCTGCGTCGTGAACGGCAGGAAGCGTCCGAGCACGTACGGCACGTCGAAGCCACTGGTCTCCAGCGCTTCGGTCAGGCTGCGCTCGCAGAGCGGCGTGATGTGGTCGAAGAACTGCCAGTAGTCTTCCTTGCAGTAGCGGATGTTGGGCTGCAGGATCAGGAACCGGCCGCCAGGACGCAGGATGCGGCGCACCTCCCGCAAGGTGGCCAGGATGTCCTCGCGGGTCAGATGCTCGAGAAAGTTGCTGGCAAAGACCACGTCGGCCATGCCGTCGGGCAGCGTCTCGACGCGGGAGGTGGAGGAGAGGATCACCTCGACGTCGGCGCCGGCGTGCCGCTGCGTGTCTGGATTGAGATCGACGGCAATCTTGCGACGCGCCTGGATGTGATTGATGAACTCGCAGTAGCCCGCGCCGATCTCGACGACCGTTCCGCCCTCGTCCACGTGGCGCTGGAAGAACTCGCGGCAGAGCACGTCCCACATCTGTCGCCGGAAGGCCAGGCTGTCGGCGAACCGCCGCTCGTAGATCGACTGGACGTCGACGCCGCCCGCGGCTTTCATCGGGCTGCGGCCGTCTGCCACCGCTCGACGTTCTGGTCGTGGATGTCCTGCAGCAGCGCCCGCGCGTCGTACTGCTGCGTCCAGGCCGGGTAGTGGCGCCGGAACTTGCCGGTGTCGCTGACCTACCAGATGTGGTCGCCGATGCGGTTGGCGTCCTCGTAGGTCCACGTGCAGATCGCCGGCCGGCGATCTCCTCGCAGATGCGCGATGGCCTCGAGCATCGAGCAGTTGAATGGCGCGACCGCCGCCGATGTTGTAGACCTCGCCGCCGCGCGGCGCGTCGAAGAAGTGCCAGAACGCGCTGACCAGGTCGTGCGCTGTGGATGTTGTCGCGGACCTGCTTGCCCTTGTAGCCGAACACCGTGTACGGCGTGCCGGTGACGGCGCACTTCATCAGGTAGGCGAGGAAGCCGTGCAGCTCGGCGCCGGAATGGCGCGGGCCGGTGAGGCAGCCGCCGCGGAAGCACGCCGGTCTTCATGCCGAAGTAGCGGCCGTACTCCTGCACCAGCACGTCGGCCGCGACCTTGGAGGCGCCGAAGAGGCAGTGCATGGACTGGTCGATGCTCATCGCCTCGTCGATGCCGTGCGGCAGAACGGATGCGTCGGGTCGATCTCCCAGCGCGTCTCCTGCTCGACCAGCGGCAGCCGGTTCGGCGTGTCGCCGTAGACCTTGTTGGTGGAGGTGAAGATGAAGACCGCGTCCGGGGCAGTGCGCGCGGCGTCGCCTCGAGCAGGTTCAGCGTGCCGTTGGCGTTGACGCGCGAAGTCGGTGAACGGCTCGCGCGCCGCCCAGTCGTGCGAGGGCTGCGCCGCGGTGTGGATCACCAGCGGTGATCGCCGTGCCGTGCTGCGGGCAAGCACCCGACTCACGGCGTCGGCGTCGCGGATGTCGAGCGTCCTCGTGGCGGTAGCCGGCTGGCGTGGCGTCGCTCGAGCTCGCTCGCGCTGCCAGCGTGGTCGAGGCCTCCTCGCCGAAGAACTGGCGCCGCATGTCGTTGTCGATGCCGACGACGTCGAAGCCGCGCGCCGACGAAGAATCGACGGCTTCGGAGCCAATCAGGCCGGCCGAACCGGTGATCAGGGCCACTGCCATCAGGGCAGTGTACCCGCAGCGAGCGGCGGCGTCATATGCCGGCGCGGCGCAGGGTGTCGGCGTGCGCGACCAGCCACGCGTGGATGTCCTGCAGTACGTCGGTCGCGCTGCGCGCCGGCGTCCACCCGGTGGCCGCCGTCACCGCGCGCGTTGTCGGTGAGGTACAGCTTGATGTCGGCGACGCGGTCGTCGGGATTGGGCGTGATCGCGATCGTCGCGTCCGGAAATCGCCTCGCACAGTGCCGTCGTCTCGAGCAGCGACAGGCTGCAGTCGCGGCCGCCGCCGACGTTGAAGGTCGAGCCGTCGAGCCGGTCGAGGGCCGCCACCTGCAGCGGCACCAGGTCGGCCAGATCGTCGACGTGCAGGAGATCCCGGACCTGTTTGCCGCGGCCGCCCCAGCCGTTGTAGGTGAGTGCGCCGCCCTGCAGGTGGCGCGACATCCACAGCGAGAAGACGCCCTGATCGACCTTGCCCATCTGCCAGGGGCCGGCGATGACGCCGCAGCGGTTGACGATCGTCTTGCAGTCCGAACGCCTCGCGGTACTCGGCAATGAGCAGCTCCGAGGCGAGCTTGGTCGCGCCGTAGATGGAGCGCGTGCCGGCGAGCGGAAAGTCCACCGTGATCCCGTCGACGCGAGATGCCGGGAAGGTCCTGGTGTCGGTCGAGTTCGAGGCGCGTCTCCGCCTCGCACGGTGCGGATGCGCGTTCAGCGTGCCGATCGGATAGACGCGGCTGGTGGACAGGAAGAGCACGCCGCCCCTGCCGCGTCGGGCCAGCTCGAGGCAGTGCACCGTGCCGGTGAGGTTGGTGTCGATGACGTAGCTTGGGTTGCCGTCGTAGCCGGCGAGGACGGACGGTTCGGCCGAGCATTCGAGCAGCAGGTCGAGGTCGCGTCCGGCGGCTCGAGGTCTGCGGGCGCAGCGCACGTCGCCGTGCACGAACGCCACGCCGGCCTCGCGCAGCCGCGCGAGGTTCAGCTCGCTGCCGCGTCGCCGCAGGTTGTCGAACGCGACGACCGTGGCGTCGGGCCAGGTCTGCCGCGCGCGCAGGGCGAGTGCCGAGCCGACGAAGCCGGCGCCGCCGGTGACCAGGACGCGCGTCGGCGTCACCGGGCCTCGCGCAGGGTCAGCACGAAAGACCCGACCGGCAGCTGGGCCTGGATGCGAACCGGCAGGCGCCGCGGGTCATCGGAGATCCACACCGCGAGGCCGCGGCCTACCGTCCGTCCCTTGACGTCGCGGATTGCCGGCACCACCTTCCAGGCCGGCACGGCGCCGAGGCCCGTGGTGATGGTTTCGCGGGCGCCGACGCTGAGCGTCACCCGATACAGATACCCGGAGTCCGAGACCGCGAACGCGCTGCTGGCGCCGGGCCGGAAATCGAGCGTCCGCATCGCCGACAGCGCCGACAGGCCGTCGTGGGTGGGACCCGACAGCGCCTGGTCCTGGCTCATTGTCGTGGCGGTGCGCATCTGGAAGGTGGCAGCGCGCCTGGACTGGTCGAACTTGGTTTCCTTCATCCGCTGGCGACCGTTTTCCTGGCTGAAGACCGAACCGCGCTGTGGAAACAGGGTGTAGGCGTCGACCAGCGAGTCGGCCTTGTAGTACACGGCATAGAGCTTCGAGAGCAGCGCGGTCGGGCGGCCCTCAGCGACCATGTAGTACGCGGTGGACCCGAACGATGGGCGCTTCTCGCGCACGGTCAGCGTCGCCGACCCGGCGGTGAGCGTGTCGGACCAGGACACGTCGTAGGTCAGCGACTCGCCGGCGCGAAACGGCACGACCTTTTCGGGACCCGACGGTCGCGCAGGGGCGGTGGCGGGTGCGCCAGGCCGGGCCGGTGCCGGGGCGCCGGGCTTGGGCGGCGGGCCGACCGGTGCGCCGAGGCGCGAGGGCAGCCGCTGCGCCCCGAGGGACAGCGTCATCGGCCCCACCAGGGCCAGCGTGATCAGCAGGAAGCGGCGCATCGGCATGGCAATCGGCAGGGGCGGCAGGGGCTGCCCGATCCGACCAGTATAGACGCGCCCGTCGAGGCGCCGGCCGTGGGCCAACGCCTCGACGGATGGGGAAGAGCTACGGCTTGCGGGCGATGACCGCGTAGTCGAGGTGGGTGAACAGCAGGCTGTTCAGCTTGTCCACATTGGCGTTGAGCGCGTAGTGCAGTGCCTCGCCGCCCGGGACGTGTTGCAGCTTGTGCGCCTGCGGGTACGGCGACCGGTACTGCACGTCGACGTGCGGGAAGCCACTGGCGCGGACAAAGTACGCCAGCGTGTCGGGATGCAGTGGCCGCACATGGGTGATGTCGCGCACGTAGCTTTGAAAGAACGCAAACCAGCAGGCCACGTTGACCGTCTCGAGGGCCAGCACACCGCCGGGCCGGAGGACTTCGCCGGCCCGCTGCAGCAGGCGGACGAGGTAGTCCGGCTGCAGGTGCTCGACCACCTGCGCAGCGAAGATCCCACCCACGCTCTCGTCCGCGAGGCCCTGCAGCCATGTCAGCGCATCGCCTTCACTGGCATCGAGGCCGCGCTGGCGGCACTCCTCGACCATCTCGTGATTGATGTCCAGGCCGCGCGCGCCAATGCCACGTTGACGCAGCAGGTCCAGGAACTCGCCGCGGCCGCAGCCGATGTCGAGCACGTCCTGCTGCCCGTCGAAGAGCGCGACGTAGTCCTGCAGTCGCTCACGGATGACCGTGGTCGATCCGCGGAACTGATCTTCGAAGCCGACGTACTTGAACGACTCGATGCCACCGGCGGCAAAGGAATTGTCTGCCGCTGGCCGGGTCTCGGGGTCCGGGGGACGGGTACCGCCGGCGTTGCCCTGTTCCGCGTACCCGTGACCCGGTACCCGGCACCCGGTCGTCGAGGATCCGTTCTACCTCGCGCTTGAGCGTTTGCGTCGCGCGGGTGACCACGCCGAGCGATTGCGCGAGCTGCCCGTGCGCCGCGTCGAGGGCCGCGACGCGGGACTGGTAGCGGTGCTCGCGCACCGCCAGCATCTCCAGGCGACGGTTCAGTTCGTCGCCGACCCCGCTGATCGCGCCGCCCGGGCCGACGGTGCGATGGTGCAGCGTCTCGACGGCCTCGGCGATGTCTTCGACGCGCCGCACGGCCAGGCCGTCGAACTCGTAGTTCTTCGAGTCGACGTACGGCGTCAGCTGCTGCAGGTAGATCAGCAGCGCCGAGTGGAACGTCGCCAGACGCTCGAGCTCGATACGCAGCGTCTCGATCAGCGCCAGCTGACTGTCGCGCACCGAGCGCCCGACCCCCACGTTGCGGTTGACGTGATCGACCACCGCCGCGTTGAACGCTTCCTGCCGCGCCAGGACCGGCGCCATCAGGCCCCACACGGGCTTCAGCAGCAGGCCCTTCCAGCCACCGGGCGGCTGCATCGGCCCGAGGATGGCGAACCGCTCGTTGAGCGGCGTGACCTGTGTCTCGTCGAGCGGCGCCGACGCATGCGGCATCGACGGCACGCCCGGGAGCGCCGCGTCGAGGGCCGACAGGGCGGCGTTGTAGGCGGCATCGGCCTCCTCGCGCGCGGCCTTCAGGCGGGCAAGCAGGTCCCTGTCGACCGAGCGGGTGAAGTGGACATCCGACATGCGCGCTCGATTATGTGCGCGACGCCGCGTGGATGGTGCCGGTGAGCGGGCTGCTGGCCGAGGCGTAGCGCCGGCGCGGCATGCGCCCGGCCAGGAACGCCAGTCGTCCGGCGGCAACGGCGTACTTCATCGCCTCGGCCATCAGCAACGGCTGTTCGGCCTCGGCAATGGCGGTGTTGAGGAGCACCGCATCGGCGCCCAGTTCCATGGCCACCGCCGCATCGGAGGCGGTGCCGACTCCGGCGTCCACGACCACCGGGACCCGGGCAAACTCCTTGATGATCGAGATGTTGTTCGGGTTCTGGATACCAAGGCCCGAACCGATCGGCGCCCCGAGCGGCATCACCGCCGCTGCGCCCGCCTCCTCGAGCTTGCGACAGGCCACGGGATCGTCGGTGGTGTAGGGCAGCACCACGAAGCCTTCCTTGACGAGCACCTTGGTGGCCTCGAGCAAGGCCTCGTTGTCGGGCAGCAGCGTCCGCTGGTCGCCGATGACCTCGAGCTTCACCCAGTTGGACAAGCCTGCTTCCCGTCCGAGCCGCGCCGTCCGGATCGCATCGGCTGCGGTGTAGCAGGCTGCCGTGTTCGGCAGGATGAACATCGACGGGGCGATGTGGTCCATCAGCGACGTGCCGCTCCGGTCCGAGAGGTCGACGCGGCGCACCGCCACGGTGACCACTTCGGCGCCGGCGGCGGCGTGGCACTGCGCCATCAGCGCGTGCGACGAGTACTTGCCGGTCCCGACAAGAAGTCGGGAGGTGAACGTGCGGTCAGCGATCGTCAGCGTGTCGGACATGAGTCAGGCTTTCGGGAGCGGGATTGGACACCAGCAGCAGCGCGAAGCACACCACTGCAGCGGCGGCCAGCGCCAGCACGGTCCCTCGCGCGGCGGGCCAGGCGTCGAGGATGATGGACTGCACACGGCCCGGATCGACGTCCAGTCCACCGGTCGAGAACAGGAAGAGATGCGCGCGGTCGAGCCGCCATGCCGGATCGAGAAGATGCCACTGCGTCACCGACAGCCAGGGAAGTGCCATCAGCAGCAGGCCGGCCATGGCCAGCAACGGCCACGTGCGCGAGGCCTTCCGGCCGAGCGCCCGCTCCAAGCCGACGGCGGCCGCCAGAGCGACCGGCACCGTCACCGGGAACAGCCAGCGGCCCTGGTGCAGGTCGACCGTGCCGAGCAGGACCTGCCGGACCGGCGCCTGCAGCAGACACGCCATCACGGCCAGGACGAGATACCAGGCGATTCGCCGCAGCACCTCGCGACGCGGCGCCGCCGCCACCTGGATCAATCCCGCCGCGATGGCGGCCGACACCGTCACGACCACCACCACCGCCGTGGTCGGCAGGGGCGCGGATATTGCCCCGAATCCACCAAGGGAGGTCCACGCCGACGCCAGCAATGACCAGAGCTGCGCCAGCGCATCGCTCGCGACCCGTGAGGCGAACGTGACGGGCGCCTCCATCGCAACGCGGACGCCAGGCCCGACCTCGTACCGCGTCCGGGTCAGGACGGCAAGCCCGAGGACGATGACGATGCCGGCAGCTGCCACCGGCCGCGTGTGCGCCTGACGACGGCCGTCGTTTCCGCTCCGCAGCAGCGAGGCGGCCAGCACGAGCCCGTGCAGTGGCACCAGGAAGAGGGTCGAGTCCTTGATTGCCGCCGCCAGACCCGTCCAGGCCAGCATCGCGAGCACGCGCCACGGCGTTGGGCCGAGCACGAGCGTCCGCAGGGCGAGGGTGATGGCCAGGGCGGCACAGGCATTGGCCAGGCTGTCCGGGGTGACCGCGCCGGCGTACTTGGCGAGCACGGGCTGCGTGGCGACGGCCAGCGCCGCAACGGCGGGTGCCCACGTCCCGCCGGTGACCAGGCGGGTGCTGTGCCATGCCGCCCACGCGATGACGGGCAACGTGAGACTGAACACCAGACGCAGCCACATCGGGGCCATCGGCCCCGCACCGCCAGCGCACGCCGTCAGCAGCAGACGGGCGCCGGTGGCGTGGAACAGCCATTTCCCGCCTTCGGGCATGACCGGCGGCGGCGCGCCGTCGGGCGGGCTGAGGCACGGCGCCAGCAGCGCGTCGTGCGGCAACGCCAGGGCCGACCGTTGCAGGCTGCCGAAGTAGGTGATCTCGTCGGAGACCTGGAACAGTGGCCGAATCAGAGCCGCCGACGCCGAGTGCAGGCCGGCAAGCAGAAGGAGGGCTGGCAGGAGGGTTCCCTGCGCGGCACGGAGCGTTGCCACCGCGGGTAGTTTATCGTCTTGTCGTGAGGATGGCGGTGGACGGGCGCGCTTTCGCGTCGCCAGCCGGGGGCGTACGGCGGTACGTGTCCGAACTGTATGCCGCACTCGGGGCGCTCGATCCGCGGCTCGAGGTGGACGCGATCGGGGCGGCTGACGCGCAGGCCCTGCCGGCCTCGTGCCGTCCGTGTCCCGAGTGGCCATCCCCGCCCACCAACCTGGGTCGCCACTCGGCCGGACTGCCGATGGCCCTGGCCATGGGACGTTACGCCGTCTATCACGGGCCGGCGTACGTCGCGCCGACATGGGGCCGCGTGCCCGTGGTGCTGTCGGTACACGACATCAGCTACGCCAGCCGACCCGAGTGGTATCCGTATCGCCGCGACCCGCTGCGGCGGTGGTTCTACCGACAGTCGGTGGACCGTGCCCGCCTCATCCTGGTGCCGTCCACCTATACCGCCGACGAGGTGCGCCGCGTCTACGGCGTCGCCTCGAGCCGTCTTCGCGTCGTGCCGCTGGCGCCGTCGGCATCCTTTGCCACCGGGCCGCTGGTGCCGCCGGACGGGCGCAGCCGGGTACTGCTGCACGTCGGGGATCTGCACGCCCGCCGCGACCTCGAGCTCGCGGTGGCGGTGCTCGCTCGCCTGGGGGCGGGTGGCGGGCCGTGGCGTCTCGTGCTCATCGGCCGCGACCGGGGCAGTCTGGCGGGTGTGCATGAGGCGGCGAGGGCGGCTGGAGTCGCCGATCGCGTCGACCATCTGCCGACGCAGACCGACCAGCAGCTGCACGCCTGGTACCAGCGGGCCTGGTGCCTGATCTATCCATCCCGCTACGAGGGGTTTGGCCTGCCGGTTGCCGAGGCGCTCGCCTCGGGACTGCCCGTCGTGGCCGCAGACGCGAGCTCGGTCCCCGAAGTCCTGTCTGGCGCCGGCACGCTCTTTCCTCCCGGGGACCACCAGGCCGCGCTGGCCGGGGTGCTCTCGCTCGCGGACCCCGACGTCTACGCGGATCGTCAGGCCGCTGGACGCGCGCGTGCCAGCTCGCTCACCTGGACGCGCACGGCGCAGCTGACCCGGGCCGCGCTGGACGAGGCCGCTCGTGGATGATCGCAACGATGCCCCGGTCGTCTCGGTGATCGTGCCGAGCCACGATGGCCGTGACTGGCTGGCGCGGTGCCTGCCGCGGATCGGCGCCGGCGTCGCCACGCGGCACGAGGTCATCGTGTCCGATAACGGGTCGCGCGATGGCACCGCCGCCTGGCTGGCTGACGAGTGGCCAGGGGTACGCGCACTCTGCGTGCCCGAGGCGATCGGGTTCGCCGCCGCCTGCAACCGCGGCGCCGGCCTTGCTGCCGGATCGATTCTGGTCTTCCTCAACAACGACACGGAGCCAGAGGACGGCTGGCTGGACCGGCTCGTCGCGCCGGTGCGTGCCGAGCCGGGCGCCGTGGTGGCTACGGCACGGCTCGTCCTGCTCGCCGAGCCGGGCGTGATCGACAGCGCCGGCGACGAGTACGCCTGGTGGGGTGCGGCCCACAAGCGCGGCGCTGGCGATGCCGCCGCCCGGTACGCGGAGCCGACGGAGGTGTTCTCGCCCTGCGGCGCGGCGTGTGCCATCGGCCGCAGCCTGTTCGAGAGGCTGGGGGGGTTCGACGAGGTCTTCGGCTCGGTCTGTGAGGATGTCGATCTCGGGTTCCGGGTCCGCCTCGTGGGTGGCCGCTGTCTCTACGTGCCGTCGGCGGTCGTCCGGCATGCCGGCAGTGCCACGCTCGGGGTCGAGGCGCCTGGACCCATTCGTCTCGGCCAGCGCAACCTGGAGTGGACGTGGTGGGCCAACACCCCGGCGCCGCTGCTGCTGCTGATGGCGCCCCTGCACCTGATCTACAACGTGATGGCGGCGGCGTTCTTCTGGCGCCGCGGTCGCTTCGGCGCGTACTGGCGGGGCAAGCGCGAGGCCATTGCCGGATGGCGCCACGCGCACACCAAGAGACGCCGGGTGCAGGCGTCGCGCACGGCCAGCACGGCCCGGATTGCCGCGGCGATGACGCGGCCGCCGCTGCTCTCGAAATGGCGTGAGAAGCGCGGCATCGCTGCACGGGGACGCCGGTGACCGAGGTCGCTGTGGTCATCGTCAATTTCAACGCCGGGCCGCTGCTGGCCGACGGCATTGCGCGGGTGCGCGCGGCGCGCGGCGCCCGACATTGGGACCTGGTCGTGGTCGACAACGCCTCGACCGATGACAGCCTGGCGATCCTGCAAGGCGCCAGCGACGTGCGGCTGATCCGCAATGCCGACAACCGCGGCTTCGGCGCCGCCTGCAACCAGGGCGCGCTCGCGGCGACGGCGCCATGGTTGCTGTTTCTCAATCCCGATTGTGCCCTGACGGCTGGCGTGGTCGAGCACCTCGCGGCCGTCGCCGATGCGGACCCCGCCTGTGTGGCGGTCGGACCACGCATCGACGACCCCAATGGCGCCCCACAGGGCAGTGCGCGTGGTGATCCAGACCTGTTGGCGGGAGTGGCCGGCCGCACCAGCTGGCTCGCTCGCGTGCTGCCAGGCAGCGCCGTCGTGGCGCGCCATGTGGTGTGGCCGGAACGGGTGCCCGCAGGCACCACGTCGATTGCCGTCGACTGGGTGAGCGGGGCCTGCCTCATGGTGCGGCGCATGGCCTTCGAGGCCGCTGGCGGCTTCGACCCGGGGTACTTCATGTATTGGGAGGATGCCGACCTCTGCCGCCGCCTGCGGCAGCAGGGGGGCAGTGTCCGCTATGCGCCCGGCGTGCGGGTGCGGCATGTGGTGGGGCACTCCAGCCGCCGCGCGCCCGAACTGGCGTTGCGCGCCTTCCACGCCAGCGCGTATCGCTACTACACGCGCTGGAACGCACCCAGCCGCTGGGATCCCCGCCGCCTCGTGGCGAGGAGCCTGCTGGCGGTGCGGCTGCGGATCAAGCTGGCACAGGCACGGTGATTCCCGGCCCCGGCCCGGTCAGCCCCCACCGACGAAGTTGACCACCTCGACGGCATCGCCGGCACGGACGATCGTCTCGCCGTAGACGGCTTTCTTGACCACGATCTCGTTGACCTCGACCGCGACGCGGCGGGCGTCGATGTCCAGACGCAGCAGCAGCGCGTCCACGCTCACGGGCTCGGGGATGTCGTAGGACTCGCCGTTCAGCTGAATGGTCATGGCAGGCTACGCTCGAGAATATCAACATCCACACCGAACGGCGCCAGCAGCTGTCGCGCTCCGGCTGCGGCGTCGGGCTGCAGATGGAGCGGGGCGTCTTCCGGCCAGGCGGGCACGGGGAGACGGGCCGCCCAGTCCAGCACCGCCAGGTAGTCGCGCTGCATGCGGGCGATGGTGTGGCGCCCGTGCCACCACTCGCGCGCCCGCCGACCCAGGGCCTGCCGCAGCGGCGCGTCGGCCACCAGACGACGCAGGGCTTGCCGGAGCATGGCTTCCTCGTCGGCCAGTTCGATCGACACGGCCACGGCGCGTGAGGCGTCGGGTGGCTGGAAGACGGCTGCGGCATCGTCTCGGTCGTGCTTGAGCTGCCAGTGGCGCGGGTCCAGCGTCGGCACGTCCACGGTGCTCAACTGGTCGGGCACGATGGTGGGCTTGCCGGCGGCGAGGCAGCGCAGCCACGAGGCCGAGGTCTCGCGGGCCGTCGGCCAACGCAGGCACACACACACGTCTGCCGCCCGCAGCTCGGCCGCCAGCTGGTCATCGTCCACATAGCCGGTCACTTCGATCAGATCCCGCGTGCCCGTCGCGGCCACGTCCTTCCAGAGCGCATAGTGCTCGCCAATCTCGCCGACCAGTCTCACCCGCACGCGCGGGGCTTCGGTGCGAATCGCCGCGACCGCCTTGAGGAGCGACAGGATGCGCTTCTCCGGGGTGAGCACGCCAAAGGCCGACACCACCACGTCGGGGACGGCCTTCGGCGGTCGGCCGTCGGCCGTCGGAAACGTGTCGGGAGTCGCTGACGCCAGGGCGACGTTTGGTTCGCGAGCCCCGATTCCCGATGCCCGATACCCGTCTCCCGGTGTCCCTTCGAACTCTGCCCATGGGTCCGGCACGCCCATCGACACGGTGGCGATCGGCGTGTCGGGAAACTCCTCGGCAAGGGCGTCGCGCAGCGGGTCGCCATGCACCACGAGGCCGCGCGCCCGGCTCACCGCGGTGCGCAGCATCGGCCAGAGGTAGTAGGGCGAGCCTTCAAGGCCGGCCACCACGAAATCGGCCACCCGGGGGTCGATGCCAGGGTGGTTGAAGCGGAACTCGGCGCGATAGTCGTCGGCGCGGCGGTCGCCGAGCAGCGCCTGGGCGCGGGAGTGGTGCAGTGCGGCGTCGTGCAGGACCACCAGGCCCGGCCAGCGCAGCAGGTAGGGCCACTGGAACCGATGGCAGGCAGCATTGCCGAGCTGGTGCACCACCAGGTCGTAGGGTTCGTGCCCGTGCAGCACGGGAAAATCAAAGGCGCGATACAGCGGCAGTCCGAGGGGACCCGGCAGGGCCCTCAGTGCCGGCGCCGGCGCCCGCGTGCAGATGCCCCCCGGCAGCCTTCCAGACCGGATCGTCCACATAGAGGTGCACCTGATGGTGATCGCGGACACCCGTCAGGACGTCGAGGCTGTACGCGGCGATGCCCGAGTGGATCGGCGGCAGGGGCGAGAACCAAGCGACGCGCATTGCCAGACACAGTAACGCCGAACGCCGTCCTGACTGCCGCCTGCCGCCTGCCGACTGCCGCTCTTGCCGCGCGTCGAAGGCCGACGCCCGACCCCCGATGGCCGAGCCCGCCAACTGCCGCCTGCCGCCTGCCGACTGCCGCTCTTGCCGCGCGTCGAAGGCCGACGGCCGACCTCCGAAGGCCGACCCTGCCCGGATTCAATTGCAGATGTCTGCGAGCCGGGCTAGCATCTACAGGTTCAAGTCCGGTCGGCAGACGAGCCGATCGACTGGTCGAGCGTGGGGCGTGTGATGGGCACGCGCGGCCACGCTTGCGCAAACTTTCACAAGCGCCACCCTTTGCCGCACGCGCGGCGACCAACTCGCATGGACGGCTGGCTTCCCATTGTGCTGCTGATGGCCTTCGGCTTCTCTTTTGCCGCGGGCAACGTCTTTTTGTCGCAGTTTTTGGGCCCGCGCAATCCGACGGCCGAGAAACTGGCGCCGTACGAGTGCGGCATGCCGCCGGTGGGCGATGCCCGCGAGCGGATGTCGGTGCGGTTCTACCTGGTGGCGATGATCTTTCTGCTCTTCGACATCGAGGTGGCGTTCCTGTACCCCTGGGCCGTGGCGCTGCGTGAGCTGCGCTGGACCGGATTCATCCAGATCCTCGTCTTCTTCCTGATACTCCTGTCCGGGTACGCCTATGTCTGGCGCAAGGGCGCCCTGGATTGGAACACGCAGGACTGAGCGCCGCAGGCGACTCGACATTCGATCGCAACGGACAACACCTGACACATGGCTGACATCGAGATTCCGGTTCTCACGACCACGGTCGACAAGCTGGTGGGCTGGGCCCGCCGCTCGGCCATCTGGCCGGTCGCCTTTGGCCTGGCGTGCTGCGCCATCGAGATGATGGCCATGGCCGCCAATCGCTACGACATCGCCCGGTTCGGCGCCGAAGTGTTTCGCGGCTCCCCCCGCCAGGCCGACCTGATGATCGTCGCCGGCCGCCTGTCGCGGAAGATGGCGCCGGCGCTGCGGCGCGTCTACGACCAGATGCCCGAGCCCAAGTGGGTCATCTCGATGGGCGCCTGCGCGTCGGTTGGCGGCGTCTTCGACAACTACGCCATCGTCCAGGGCGTCGATCAGGTGGTGCCGGTCGACGTCTTCGTGCCCGGCTGCCCGCCGCGCCCCGAATCGCTCATCTACGGGATCGTCCAGCTGCAGCGCAAGATTGCCCGGACGCCTCAGCCGCTGATGAACCGGGGTTGACCGCCATGGATTTCGCTACCCGCTTGGAGGCGCTCCGGCAGGGGCTGCCCGATGTCGTCATCGACGAACTGGCTGCGGTCGATCAGCCGGCGATTGCCGTGCCAGCCGAGGCGATCGACCGGGTCGCGCGGCAGCTGCGCGAGCACCCATCGCTGCAGTTTCAGGTCCTGGCCGAGCTGACGGCTGCCGATTTCTGGCCGGTCGAGCCGCGCTTCGAAGTCGTCTACCACTTCGTCTCGATGGGGCCGGACGCGCTCGGCGCCGGGGTGCCGCCGCCGCAGCGTCTGCGCGTCAAGGCGCGGGTGAGCGGCGACGTGGCGCGGATGCCGACCATCGTCGGCATCTACCCCAACGCCAACTGGTACGAACGCGAGGTCTTCGACCTGTTCGGCATCGCGTTCGAGGGCCATCCCGACCTGCGGCGCATCCTGATGCCCGAGGATTGGGAAGGCTTCCCGGCCCGCAAGGACTACCCGGTACAGATTCACAAGGCGGTCGACATCGGCCAGTCGCTGCAGGTGACCGAAGAGGAGTTCGTGCGCAACATCGAGCGGCAGAAGCGCGCCGCCGATGTGAATGCCGGATTCGACGTGCAGTGACCGACCCGGTCGTCGCGCGGTGTCTCGGGGCCTTCGAGGAGACGGCCGCGGCGCACCGGCGGGCGGCTCCGGCGCTGGCGATGGGCATCGCTCGCGCGGCCGCACGCATCTGCGACGTGCTGACGGCGGGCGGCAAGGTGCTGGCCTGTGGCAACGGCGGCAGTGCCGCGGAGAGTCAGCATTTCGCTGCGGAATTGAGCGGGCGTTTTCGCCGGGAGCGGACGGCCTGGCCGGCGATGGCGCTGACCGTGGATACGAGCGCGCTGACCGCGATCGGCAACGACTACGGGTTCGAACGGGTATTTGCGCGGCAGGTGGAGGCTTTCGGGCGGCCCGGCGACGTCCTGCTGGTGCTGTCGACGAGCGGCCGCTCGGCCAACGTGGTGGCCGCGGCCCGGGAAGGGCAGGCACGCGGACTGTATGTGGTGGCGCTGACCGGCGCCGACCCCGGCCCGCTGGCCGAAGTGGCCGACCAGGTGCTGGCGGTGCCCGACACCGACACCGCCCGCACGCAGGAAGTGCACCTGACGGTGCTGCACGTGTTGTGCGACGAGATTGAACGCGCGCTGGCCGGTGAGGCCGGCCTGAGCCCTGAGCCCTGAGCCTGTAGCCCGATATGGCTGAAATCCGCACTGAAACGATGACGGTGAACATGGGGCCGCAGCACCCCGCCACGCATGGCGTGCTGCGCCTGGTCATCGAGCTCGATGGCGAGCAGATCGTCAAGGCCGAGCCGACGATCGGCTACCTGCACACCGGCATCGAGAAGACCGCCGAGCAGAAGAAGTGGCAGCAGATCGTCCCGCTGGTCGAGCGCATGGACTACCTGGGGCCGCAGTCCAACGCGCTGGCCTACGTGCTGTCGGTGGAGAAGCTGCTCGGCCTCGAGACGCCGCGAGCGCGTGCAGGACATCCGGGTGCTGATCGCCGAGTTGCAGCGCATCTCCAGCCACCTGGTGTGGCTCGGCACGCACGGCATGGAAGTCGGCGCGATCACGATGATGATGTACTGCTTCCGCGAGCGGGAGCTGCTGCTCAACATCAACGAGATGCTGGCCGGATTCCGCCTCTTCCCGAGCTACATCCGGGTCGGCGGGCTGCGCGAGGACCTGCCGCACGGCTTCCACGAGGCGGTGGGCGCCTTCCTCGACCGCTTCCCCGCGAAGATGGACGAGTACGAGGGCATGCTGACCAAGAACTCGATCTGGCTCGGCCGGACCAAGGGCGTCGGCATCCTGACCAGGCAGGACGTGCTCGACTGCGGGCCTGCTCGGCCCGATTGCGCGAGCCTCCGGGGTCAAGTACGACGTGCGCCGGGCCTTCCCGTACCTCACCTACCCGAGCTACGACTTCGAGGTGCCGACCAAGCAGGACGGCGACGTCTTCGCGCGCTACCAGACGCGCGTCGCCGAGATGCGCGAGAGCCTGAAGATCTGCAAGCAGGCGCTGGCGCGGATCACCCCGACCGGGGAGTGGGGCGTGGACGACCCGCGCATCGTGCCGCCGCCCAAGGACAAGGTCTACGCCGAGATGGAAGCGCTGATCCAGCACTTCCTGATCTACTCGCAGGGTTTCACCGTGCCGGCCGGCGACGCCTACGTGCCGATCGAGGGACCGCGCGGCGAGCAGGGCTTCTACGTGGTCTCGGACGGCACCAACCGGCCGGTCCGCGTCAAGTCGCGGCCGCCGACGTTCCTGGCGCTGCAGGCGCTGCCCAAGCTGATTGCCGGAGGCCTGATTGCCGACGTGATCGCGGTGATCGGTTCGGTCGATGTCGTGATGGGAGATTCGGATCGATGAGTTTCCACCCGCAGATGCCCTATGGCGAGGGCTGGCACAAGAGCGAACGTTTCATTCCCGAGGCCGGCCCGGCGTTCGAGTTCACGCCGGCGCACCGCGCCCAGCTCGAGGAGCTGTGCACGCACTACCCGCCGGAGCGTCGCAAGTCCGCGATCATCTCCGCGCTGTACATGGTGCAGGCGCAACAGGGACACATCACCGGCAACGCCATGCGGCACGTCGCCGAGGTCATCGGCTGCACCCCGGCCGACGTCGAGGACGTGGTCACGTACTACGTGATGTTCTTCACCCGGCCGGTCGGCACGTACGTGCTGCAGGTCTGCCGGACCCTCTCCTGCGCCCTCAACGGCGCCGAGCAGGTCACCGCGGCGCTGTGCAAGCAGCTGCACGTCGCGCCCAACGAGACCACCGCCGACGGCATGTTCACGGTGATGGAATTCGAATGCCTCGGCGCCTGCGACCGGGCGCCGGTCATCATGGTGAACAACGAGCATTGGGCCGAGTGCCAGGGCCCCGGCGATGTCGCGGCACTGGTCGATGGCCTGCGCACCAAGGGTCTCGCCTCGCTCAACGGTTGCCATCTCGTGAAGGAACGCGCCTGACCATGTTCGAACCGGTCCTCACCAAGTACGTCGGCCATCCGCACGGGCACACGCTCGACTTCTACGTCGAGCACGGCGGCTACCAGGCGCTGAAGACGGCCCTCGGCATGACCCCGGACGCGATTGTCGACAGCGTCAAGAAGTCGGGCCTGCGCGGCCGCGGCGGCGCCGGCTTTCCGACCGGCCTGAAGTGGTCCTTCGTCCCGAAGGACAACCCCAAGCCGAAGTACCTGTGCATCAACGCCGACGAGAGCGAGCCGGGCACCTTCAAGGACCACGTGCTGCTCGAGCGGAACATGCACCTGCTCTACGAAGGCTGCGTCATCGCCTGCCGCGCCATCGGCGCCAAGACCTGCTACATCTACATCCGCGGCGAGTTCTTCCACCTCCAGAAGCAGATGGAAGCCGAACTCGAGAAGGCCCGCCAGGCTGGCTACGTCGGCCGCAACATCCTCGGGTCGGGCCAGGATTGCGACATCTGGATCCACCGCGGCGCCGGCGCCTACGAGGCCGGCGAGGAAACCGCGCTGATCGAGTCGCTCGAGGGCAAGCGCGCGCAGCCGCGGCTCAAGCCGCCCTTCCCGGCGGTGGTCGGCCTGTACGGCTGCCCGACGGTGGTCAACAACGTCGAGACCATCTGCAACGTGCCGCTGATCATCGACAAGGGGCACGAGTGGTTTGCCGGCATCGGCCCGGAGAAGAACACCGGGCCGAAGCTGTTCTGCGTCAGCGGCCACGTCAAGAAGCCGGGCGTGTACGAGGCGCCGATGGACACGACGCTGCGCCAGTTGATCTACGACTACGCTGGCGGCATCCGCCACGACCGGCAGCTCAAGGCGGTCATCCCCGGTGGCTCCTCGACGCCGGTGCTGCATGCCCGACAAGCTCGATACCCACCTCAGCTTCGACGGCATGGTCGCGGCCGGTTCGATGCTCGGGTCGGCCGCGGTGATCGTCATGGACGAGACCACCAGCATGGTCTGGGTGGCCAAGAACCTGATTCACTTCTACAAGCACGAGTCGTGCGGCAAGTGCACGCCCTGTCGCGAGGGCGTCGACTGGCTGTTCAAGATTCTCGACAAGATCGAGCGTGGCGATGGCGAGCCGCGCGATGTCGAGTTGCTCCTGAGCGTCTGCGACAACATCGGCGGCAAGACCCTGTGCCCGTTCGGTGACGCGGAGATCGCCCCGGTGCTGAGCACCATCCAGCACTTCCGCGACGAGTACGAGACCTACATCCGGACGGGCGAGTCGCCCGTGCAGAGCGACTTCCGCGCCGCCGAACCCGTCGGCGCCCACTAACGAGAAGAGCCCGTGCCGACGATCAGTCCCAGTCTCGTCTTCCAGCTCACGCTCATTGGCCTGGTGTTCTTCTCGCTGCAGATCTCGGCGGCGGTGCTCGTCTATTTCGAGCGCAAGATCTCCGGCTGGGCGCAGCAGCGTGTCGGTCCCAATCGCGTCGGTCCGCTCGGCCTCCTCCAGCCGCTGGCCGACATCGTCAAGCTGATCTTCAAGGAAGAGCTGCGGCCGCAGGCGGCCGACAAGTGGCTGTTCTACCTCGCGCCGGTGCTCTCGGCGACGACCGCCTTCGCGGCCTTCGCGGTGATCCCGTTCGGGCCGCCGACGACGTTCTTCGGGCTGCTCGAGAAGCCGGTGCCGCTGCAGGTGGCCGACCTCAACGTCGCCGTGCTGGTGGTGTTTGCCATCACCTCGATGGGGATCTACGGCATCGTCCTGGCCGGGCTGGGCCTCCAACAGCAAGTACTCGCTGCTCGGCGGGCTGCGCAGCTCGGCCCAGATGATCAGCTACGAGATCGCCTACGGTCTGGCGCTGGCCTCGGTGCTGGTGATTGCCAACACCCTGTCGCTGCGCGAGATCGTCGACGGTCAGGCCGGCGTCTGGTGGCTGTTCGGCGTCCTGCCCGTGCCGGCCTGGTACGTGTTCCTCGCCCCGGTCGGCTTCTTCATCTTCTTCGTCGCCGGCATCGCCGAGACCAACCGCGCACCCTTCGACTTCCCCGAGGCCGAGCAGGAACTGGTGGCCGGGTATCACACCGAGTACAGCTCGATGTCGTTCGCGCTGTTCTTCCTGGCCGAGTACGTCAACATGGTCGTGGTCTGCGGCGTGACGGTGAGCCTGTTCCTCGGCGGCTTCTACATGCCGGGCCTGCCCGACTGGCTGGGGCCGCTGTGGTTTGTCGGCAAGGTCGCGGTGCTGTTGTTCTTCTACATCTGGATGCGCTGGACCCTGCCGCGTTTCCGCTACGACCAGCTGATGGACTTCGGCTGGAAGCGATTGCTGCCGCTGTCGATCGTCAACCTGCTGGTGACTGCGGCCGGCGTTCTGTACTGGAGCTGAGACCGTGGCCCCCTGGCTCTTCTATCTCTTTGCCGTGATTTCGGTGGTCAGCACGATTGGCGTCGATCGGGCAGCGCAACCCGATGTACAGCGTGCTGCTGCTGATCGGCTCGTTCATCTCGCTGGCCGGCCTGTACATCGGCCTCGACTCGCCCTTCGTCGCGGTGACCCAGATCGTGGTCTACGCCGGCGCGATCATGGTGCTGTTCCTGTTCGTGGTGATGCTGCTCAACGCGCCACGCGAGGACGTCGCCCCCGGACCGCGCCTGCCCATCCCCGGCGCCATCAAGGCGTACGGCCTGGCCCTGGCCGCGGCCATGGCCGCGATGCTGCTGTGGGCGCTGAGCCGGCTCGGCGCGGTGCCGTTCGTCGACGATCCGCAGGCGGCCGCGCGGGTCGCCTCGGTGCGCGACATCGGCATCATGCTGTTCCGCGATCACGCGTTCGCCTTCGAGGTCACCTCGATCCTCATCCTCGTCGCCATGGTCGGCGCCGTCGTCCTGGCCAAGAAGACCGTCTGAGGCTCGCCCCCCGCCGATGATCACGCTCAACCACTACCTGCTTCTCTCCGCGCTGCTGTTCAGCATCGGGACGGCCGGCATCTTCCTGCGCCGCAACCTGATCACGCTGCTGCTGTCGGTGGAGATCATGCTCAACGCCGTCAACCTGACGTTTGTCGCACTGGGCCGCTTCAACGGCTCGGTCGAGGGCCAGATCATCACCTTCTTCGTGATGACCGTGGCGGCGGCGGAAGCCACCGTCGGCCTGGCGATCGTCATCGCCCTGTTCCGGCATCGGGAGACCCTCTCCCCTGATGCCTTCACCTCCCTCAAGTGGTAGGGCGACAAGACGCGATGCTGCTGTTCATCATCCTTGCCCCGTTCATCGGGTTCCTGGTCAACGCCACGCTCGGCCGCCGCCTCTCCAAGGCGGTGTCGGGCGGCGTCGCGGTGGCCGCAATGCTGGTCGCCTTCGGCCTGTCGCTCGCCTCGGCGGCGCAGATCTTCGGCGCCCCGGCCGACCAGCGGGTCATCGAGCAGGTCGTCTTCGAGTGGTTCACCTCGGGCGACCTGTCGGTGCCGTTCGCGCTCCGGCTCGACCCGCTCGCGACGCTGATGATCCTGGTGATCACCGGCATCGGCTCGCTGATCCACATCTACTCGACCGGCTACATGCACGAGGAGCGCGCCGGCGAGTACGCGCGCTACTTCTCCTACCTGAATCTGTTCGCGGCGTTCATGCTGACGCTGGTCCTCGGCGCCAGCTTCCCGATCATGTTCGTCGGCTGGGAAGGCGTCGGCCTCTGCTCGTACCTGCTGATCGGCTTCTGGTTCACCAAGAAGTCGGCCAGCGACGCCGGCAAGAAGGCGTTCATCGTCAACCGCATCGGCGACTTCGCCTTCATCCTCGGGATGTTCGGCGCCTTTGTCGCCTTCGGCACGCTGGACTTCAAGGCCATCGCCGAGCAGGTCGCCACGATGCCCGTGGAACTGACCTGGGGCGTGCTGTCGATCACCACGCTGCTGTTCTTCATCGGCGCCACCGGCAAGTCGGCGCAGATTCCCCTGTACATCTGGCTGCCCGACGCCATGGAGGGCCCGACCCCGGTCTCGGCCCTCATCCACGCAGCGACGATGGTCACCGCCGGCGTGTACATGATTGGCCGCAACGCCGAGTTGTTCGCGCATGCGCCGCAGACGATGCAGGTGGTGGCGGTGATTGGCGCGCTGACCGCGCTGCTGGCCGGCACCATCGGCCTGGTCCAGAACGACATCAAGCGCGTGCTCGCGTACTCGACGGTGTCGCAGCTTGGCTACATGTTCCTGGCCATGGGCGTCGGCGCGTTCTCGGCCGGCGTCTTCCACCTCGTACACGCACGCCTTCTTCAAGGCGCTGATGTTCCTCGGCTCCGGCTCGGTCATCCACGCCATGGCCGGCGAGCAGGACATGCGTCAGATGGGCGGACTGAAGAAGTACATGCCCGTCACGTACTGGACGTTCGTGATCGGGGCGGCGGCCATCGCCGGCGTGCCAGGCCTGGCCGGCTTCTTCAGCAAGGACGAGATTCTCTTCCAGACCTTCTACACCGGCCATACCTGGCTGTGGGCGATTGGCGCGCTGACCGGCCTGCTGACTGCCTGCTACATGTTCCGGCTGATCTTCATGACCTTCCATGGCCGGGAGCGGTTTGCCGTTGGCGCCGCGCACTCGCCCGAGGCCACCGGCCACGACGCCGCCGCTGCAGGGCATGCGGCGGCCGACCACGGCCACGCACCGGCCGCTGCGCACGACAGCCATGACCACGACCACGGACACGGCCACCACGGCGCGCCGCACGAGTCGCCCTGGGCGATGGCGCTGCCGCTGGTCATCCTGGCGATCGGGTCGGTGGGCGCCGGCTACGTCGGCGTGCCGCACGCGCTCGGCGGCAGCAACGCCATCGAGACCTTCCTGCATCCGAGCTTCCACCCAGCCGCGGTCCACGGACCGGCTGTCGCCGGTGCCGACCATGCCGTACCGGCTGCCACTGACCATGACGCGCCCGCTGCCGACCACGCCACGCCGGCCTCCGAGCACGGCGCCGCGGCAGGACACGACGACCCGGACAAGACGCGCATCGAGCTGACGCTGATGGGCGTGTCGACCGTGCTCGCGCTGCTCGGCATCGGGCTCGCGGCGTTCTTCTTCCTCTTCCGACCCGAGGCCGCCGATGCCGCCGCGGTCCGGTTTGCGCCGGTGCACCGGCTGCTCTTCAACAAGTACTACGTCGACGAGGTCTACGACGCGGCGGTCGTCCATCCCCTGCGTGACGGGTCCTCGTCGGTGCTGTGGAAGACGGTCGACGTCCGGGTCATCGACGGCGCCGTCAACGGCACCGGTCTTCTCGTGCGCGAGTCGGCCGGCGCGCTGCGCCTGCTGCAGACCGGCTCGGTGCGCGTCTACGCGGCCGCGCTCTTCACGGGCGTTCTCCTGGTCCTGGGGTACTTCCTCGCGCGATGAACATGCCGCTCCTCACCCTGACCGTCTTTGCGCCGCTGCTGGGCGCGCTGCTGCTGCTCGCCCTCCCCAACAAGGACGGTGAGCGCAACGGCGTCGTCCGCTACGCGGCCCTCGGCATCTCGCTGCTGGTGTTTGCGTTGACCGTTGCCGTGTGGGCCGTCTTCGACGGCACCTCGGCCGACTTCCAGCTGGTCGAGCGGGTGCCGTGGATCCCGGCGTTCGGCATCGACTACCACCTCGGCGTCGATGGCATCAGCCTGTGGCTGGTCGTGCTCACCGGCCTGCTGACGCCGCTGGCGCTGCTGTCCTCGTGGCACGGCGTGGACCGGAAGGTGAAGGAGTTCTCCTTCTTCATCCTGGCGCTCGAGACGGGCATGCTCGGCGTGTTCGTCTCGCTCGACCTGTTCCTGTTCTACATCTTCTGGGACGCGATGCTGATTCCGATGTACTTCCTCATCGGGGTCTGGGGCTACGACCAGCGGGTCTACGCCGCCGTCAAGTTCATCCTCTACACGATGGCCGGCAGCGTGCTGATGCTGGTCGCGATCATCGGGCTGGCGGTGATCCACGCCCAGGCCACCGGCCAGTACAGCTTCAACCTGCTGCAGCTGTACCAGCTGACGCTCGACCCGCGGACGCAGTTCTGGTTCTTCCTGGCGTTCGCGCTGGCCTTTGCCATCAAGGTGCCGCTGTTCCCGTTCCATACCTGGCTGCCCGACGCCCACGTCCAGGCGCCCACGGCCGGCTCGGTGATCCTGGCCGGCGTGCTGCTCAAGATGGGCACCTACGGGCTGGTCCGCTTCGCGTTCCCGCTGTTCCCGGACGCCGCCCTGCAGGCCGCGCCGCTACATCGGCACACTGGCGGTCATCGGCATCGTCTACGGGGCGCTCGTCGCGATGGTGCAGCCCGACATGAAGAAGCTGGTGGCTTACTCGTCGGTGAGCCACATGGGCTTCATCGTGCTCGGCATCTGCGCCGGCAACGTCCAGGGGATGCAGGGCGCCATCTACCAGATGCTCAACCACGGCATCAGCACCGGCGGACTGTTCCTCATCGTCGGCATGCTCTCCGACCGCCGCCACACGCGGCAGATCGCCGAGTTCGGTGGTCTCAAACACGTGACGCCGAAGCTGGTGGCGGCCTTCCTGATCCTGACGCTGTCCTCGATTGCGATGCCCGGCTTGAACGGGTTCATCGGCGAGTTCCTGACGCTGATGGGGGCGTACCGGTGGCGGCCGGAACTGGCCGCGGTGGCCGCCTCGGGCGTCATCCTCTCGGCGGTCTACATGCTGTGGATGTTCCAGCGCGTCAACTACGGGCCGCTGAACAACCCGAAGAACAAGCACCTGCACGACCTCGAACCGCGTGAATGGGTGGCTCTCGGGCCGACGCTGGTGCTGGCGGTGGTGATGGGCGTGGTGCCCAACTTCTTCCTGGCGCCGATGGCGCCCGCGGTGGACCGGCTGGTCCAGCGACTGCACGCGCAACGTCCCGCCTTCGCCAAGGCTACGGCGGGCAAGCCCACCACCGTCGCGCCGGCTGCGGCGGGCACGCCGACGGCCCGCGCCGTCCCGACGACGACGCCGAGGCCGGTGCCGGCGACCGTGATCCTGACTCCCGAGCAGGCAGCCCGATGATGACCGACCTGCAAGCGATCATGCCGATTCTCATTGTCACGCTGACGGCGATCGTGACGATGGTGGCCGAGTCCTTCCAACCCAAAGGCGAGCGAGTGCCGCTCGGCGGCCTGGGCCTGATTGGCCTGACCGGCGCGGCGGTGGCCTCGATGCTGCTGTGGGGCCGCGACCTCACCGGCTTCGGTGTCATGCGCGCCGACAACTTCGCCCTGTTCGTCAACGTGACGCTGTGCGTCATCGGCATCCTGACGATCATGTTCTCGGGCGCGGTCGTCAGTCGCGAACGCATCCCGTCGGGTGAGTACTTCGCGCTGACCCTGTTTGCCATCACCGGGATGATGCTGATGGCGGGCGCCAGCGACCTGCTGGTCATCTTCCTGGCCCTCGAGGTGATGTCGCTGTCGGTCTACGTGCTGACCGGGATCCGCCGCAGCAGCGAGGCCGGCGCCGAGGCCGCCTTCAAGTACTTCCTGCTCGGCGCGTTCTCCAGTGCCTTTTTCCTGTACGGCGTCGCCTTCACCTACGGCGTGGTCGGCAGCACGCGTCTCGACCAGGTCGCCGCCACCCTCGCCAGCCAGGTCAACGACCCGAGCGTGATGGTCATCCTGGCGCTGGCGCTGCTGCTGGTGGGCTTTGCCTTCAAGATCTCGGCGGTGCCGTTCCACATGTGGACGCCCGATGCGTACGAAGGCGCGCCGACGCTGGTCACCGGGTTCATGTCCACCGGCGTCAAGGCGGCGGCCTTTGCCGCATTCATCCGCGTCTTCCTCTCGGCCTTCGAGCCGATGCACGCCGAGTGGGCGCCGGTCGTCTCGGCCCTCGCCGTGGCGACGATGGTGCTCGGCACGACGGTGGGCGTGGCCCAGAACAACGTCAAGCGCATGCTCGCGTATTCGAGCATCGCCCACGGCGGCTATCTCCTGGTCGGGCTGGTGGCCGCCAACTCGGTCGGCAAGGCCGGCATGCTGTTCTACCTGGCCTCCTATGCGGTGACCAACGTCGCCGCGTTCGGCCTGATGGCGCTGCTCTCCACCGAGGACCACCCGCACGACAGCGTGCGGGACTTCGCCGGCCTGTGGCATCGCCGCCCCGGGATGGCCGCGGCAATGACCGTCTTCCTGCTCTCACTCGGCGGGTTGCCGCCAACCGCGGGCTTTGTCGCCAAGTGGTACGTGATGGCCGCCGCGGTGCAGGAGGGTTACTACAGCCTGGCCATCATCGGCATGCTGACCAGCGTCGTCTCGGTCTTCTTCTACCTGCGCATCGTCGTGCTGATGTACATGTCCGATGACGTGGCCGTCGACCCCGCGCCGCGCGTGCCGCCGACCGCGGTGGCCGGCCTGGCGATGGCGACTCTGGCCATCTTCTATCTCGGACTGCTGCCCACCCGGGTCATCAACCTGGCCGTGCAGAGCGTGCAGGGAATGTTCTGACGCCGGACGGCCTCCGTCATCCGGCCATCGGCCGTCGGACGCTCCCGCGCCACGCGATCGGTCCGGCCAACAGGCGTTGCTGATGAACGTGATGTCTTTCCGAAGGCCGACGGCCAGTGGCCGAAGGCCGACAGGTTCCTGATGTCGACCATTCTCGTGACCGGCGGCGCCGGTTTCATCGGCGCCAACTTCGTGCATCACTGGCTGTCCCATCGAGAGGGACGCATCGTCAACCTGGACAAGCTGACGTACGCCGGCAACCCGGAGAACCTGGCCGACTGCCGCGAAGACCGGCACGCACTGGTGCGGGGCGACATCGGCGATCGCGGCCTGGTCGGCGGCCTGCTGCGCGAACACCACCCCGTCGCGGTCATCAACTTCGCCGCCGAAAGTCATGTCGACCGGTCGATCACCGGGCCGGCAGCCTTTGTCGAGACCAACCTGGTCGGCACCTTCGCCCTGCTCGACGAGGTGAAGGCCCACTGGAGCACGCTCGAGGGCGAGGCCCGTGCGGCGTTCCGCTTCCTGCACGTCTCGACCGACGAGGTCTACGGCTCGCTCGGCCCCGACGACGCCGCGTTTTCCGAGCGCACGCCCTACGCGCCCAACAGTCCGTACTCGGCCTCCAAGGCGGGGTCGGACCACCTGGTGCGTGCCTACCACCACACCTACGGTCTGCCGGTCCTGACGACCAACTGCTCGAACAACTACGGCCCGTTCCAGTTCCCCGAGAAACTGATCCCGCTGATCATCCACAACGCGCTGGCCGGCCGGCCGCTGCCGATCTACGGCGACGGCCTGAACGTGCGTGACTGGCTGTTCGTGGAAGACCACTGTTCGGCAATCATGCGCGTGCTCGACGCGGGCCGACCCGGCGAGACCTACAACGTCGGCGGCAACAGCGAGCGGCAGAACATCGCCGTGGTCCACACGCTCTGCGACATCCTCGACGAACTGGCGCCCGCCGGGCGCGGTGGCAGCTACAAGGATCTGATCACCTTCGTGCGCGACCGCCCCGGTCACGACCGCCGGTATGCGATCGACCCGACCAAGATCCGCACCGAACTGGCGTGGGAACCGACCCACTCGTTCGAATCCGGGATGCGCCAGACCGTGCGCTGGTACCTCGACCACCAGCAGTGGGTCGAGCGGGTGACCAGCGGCGCCTACCGCGAGTGGATGACGACCCAGTACGGCGCCTAGCCGGGGCCCTTCAGGACCGACGCCGCAGCCGCTCGTCGCGCGACGCAGATCTTCACCAGCTCAGCCGCAGCACCACCGCGCATCGACGACGGGTCAGCGTGCCTGCGCCGCCAGCACGGCAGCCAGCAGGGCGTCGTCCTCGTGCGCGGCGATCGTGCGCGGGTCGAGACACACCCGGTCGTCGGCGATGCGGGCGATGACCACCGGGTCGCCTTCGCGCAGGCCGGCAAGCAGTGCATCGGGCGACGCGGCGCTGACGCGTACGAGACACGTGGCCAGCGTCTCTCCCGGCAGGCTGCCGCCGCCGATCGTCGACATGCCGGCGGCGGTATCGCACGTCACGCCGGCGTTGCGCAGCCGCTCGGCGAGCCGGCGCGCCCGGTCTTCGATGGAAGACAGGGGCATCGCCAGCATGCGCATCACCGGCACGGTGACGGCGGCGCGCCCGCTGGTGAAGGCCCGCAGCGTCGCTTCGAGGCCGGCATACGTCACCTTGTCGACCCGCACCGCGCGCATCAACGGATGCTGGCGCATCTGCGACACGAACCCGTGACGACCAACGACGATCCCGGCCTGCGGCCCGCCGAGCAGCTTGTCGGCACTGAAGGCGACCACGTCGGCGCCATCGCGAACGCTGTCACGCACGGCCGGCTCGCGCGCCAGCACGGCACGCGCTTCGGGCGGGAACGCGTCGGCGTCGAACAGGTCCGGACCGAGCCAGCCCGAACCCAGATCCTCGATGAGCGGCAGGTCGAACTGCCGCGCCAGCGCCGCCAGGTCGCGGAGGGCCGGGCGGGCCGTGAAACCCTCGACGCGAAAGTTGGAGGGATGCACGCGCAGCAGGGCCGCCGTGCGATCGCTGATCGCCGCGGCGTAGTCGGCGACCCGGGTGCGATTTGTCGTGCCGACTTCGCGCAGCTGGGCGCCCGAGCCTTTCAGGATGTCGGGCACCCGGAAGCCGCCGCCGATCTCCACGAGCTCGCCGCGGCTGATGATGACCTCGCGTCCGGCGGCGAGTGAGGCCAGCGCCAGCGTCAGCCCGGCGGCCGTGTTGTTTGTCGCCACGCCCGTCTCCGCGCCGGTCGCCTCACGCAGCGCGGCGTCGAGGTGGTCGTGGCGTGAGCCACGCTCGCCCGTCCGCAGGTCCATCTCGAGGTTGCTGTAGCCGGCGGCGACGGTGCGCATCGCCTCGAGTGCCTCCGCTGACAACGGAGCCCGCCCGAGGTTGGTGTGGATGACCACGCCGGTGGCGTTGATCAGCGGACGCAGCGCTGGCTGCCGCGAGGCCGCCAGCGCGGCGTCGAGTCGCTCGACGAGCAGGGCACTGGCCAATTCCCGCGACCCGGCCTGGTCGCGGCCTGCCACCAGTGCCGATCGCAATCGCGCCAGCTCGGCATCGAGTGCCTGCCGTACGCGCCGTGGCCCATGCGCCGTCGTCAGCGCCTGCACGGCCGGCAGCCCCAGCAGGTGATCCACCGCGGGGATGACACGCGCTCGGGACACGGCGCGATGCTACCATTCCAGCGCGGGCCGGACGCCTGCCGCCAGCCTGCGCGGCGCCGCCCGGCCGCACGTGCACCTCTCGCGCATGACCGATACGCCAGCCAAGCCGCCCGCGCCCGCCGAACGCCCCGTGACACTGCCGGATTACCAGCCGGAAGAGCGGTTCTGGCCGTACGTCGAGCTCACCGAGCAGCCGACGACGGAAGAACTCGCGGCGCTCGATCCCGATCTCCGCGCCGCCTTGTACGGGGCTGCCGACATCCCGTTCTCCTTCACCCTCGTCTTTCCGCGCTTCGACGGCCCCGACTTCCAGCAGGCCGTCGACATCGCCAAAGGTGCGGCTGAGTACCGGGAGGTGGGCGTCGGCGAGGCCTGGCGCATCCGGGCGCGGTTCTATGCCGCCGATGTCGGACGCATGCGCGACCTGTTCGTCCTCGCCAGTCGGCAGCCCGGTTTCGAAGTCCTGGTGGACGATCGGCCGGTGCCATTCGCGCGCGAGTTGTGGCTGCCGCTCACCTGGTTCCTGCTGCCGCGCTGACGACGATGGATCGCGGTCGAACCAAGGACTGACACCGTGCCCGTGCCGAGCCCTCTCGAACGCGACCTGCAGGCCCTGGCGGCGCAGCTGAAGAAAGTGGAAGCCGAGTACACGATGTACTTTGCCGGCCGTTCGGCGCGCCCGCCGAACGAGAGCCGGGCGGCGCTCGATCGTGCCTTCAAGCGCTTCGATCGGGTGCACGTCGACAGCCCGGTGACCCGTTTCCAGTTCACCAACCTGCAGGCGCGCTACTCGTCATTCGGCGAGTTGTGGGACCGCGGCGTGCGGGCCCGTGAGGAGGGCCGCGGTGGTCCCTTCATGCGGACCCCGCCAGAGCCCGCCCCGGCACCGCTCCCCGAGGCCGTCGTGCATGCGACGGCCCTGCGCGATCCGGTGCAGGAGATGGACAAGTTGCGCGACCTGTACGACGCACTGATGCAGGCGCGGCGCGAGGACGGGCAGGACGTGGTGCCGTTCCACAAGTTCGCGACCCTGGTGCGCGACCAGGTGAAGTCGCTGCAGGAACGCCATCCCGACGACGAAGTGTGGTTCCGCGTGACGCGGCAGGCGGGCAAGCTGCATCTGTCGGCCAGGGCCATGAAGGCTTCCGCCAGGGAGGATTCCGACGCCTGAGCCGTTGCCTTCAGGCTGGCTTGGTCACGTTGCCAGCCTGCGGTCCTTTCGGGCCGTCGACGATCTCGAACTCGACGGGCTGACCCTCTTCCAGCGTGCGGAAACCGGCGCCCTGGATTGCGGAGAAATGCACGAAGACGTCAGTGCCCGACTCGCGCTCGATGAAGCCGTAGCCCTTGGCGTTGTTGAACCACTTGACCTTGCCCGAAATGCGTTCCATGGTGCTGACCTGGCTGACTGGGCCGCCGGCCGAGCCGGCAGGAAGTACGCGCGACCACGAGGGTCCGGGCGTACGGTGACACCGGAAAACCTGCACATCTTCTGCTCATCTGGAATCCGGCGCCGGCAAGGATAGCGACGCCGGCTCAGCAGTGTCAAGCTACGTAAACAGCCACTTTCGAGACCTATGCCTCCTTATGCCCTGATCAGCGTGTCCGACAAGACCGGCCTGGCGCCCCTGGCGCGCGGCCTGTCGGACCTCGGTTACCACCTGCTGTCCACCGGCGGCACCGCCAAGTCGCTCGAGGCCGACGGTCTTGCGGTGACGCAGGTGTCCGAGTTGACGGGATTCCCGGAGATGCTCGACGGCCGCGTCAAGACGCTGCATCCGCGTGTCCACGGCGGCATCCTCGCGCGGCGCGACAAGCCCGCTCATCTCGCGTCGCTCGCCGAGCATGGCATTCCGTTGATCGACCTGGTGGTCGTCAATCTCTACCCGTTTGCCCGGGCCGCTGCCGATCAGGCCACCACCGTGCCCGGCTTGATCGAGCAAATCGACATCGGCGGGCCCGGCATGGTGCGCGCCGCGGCGAAGAACTTCCGCGACGTCCTCGTGCTCGTCGACCCTGCCGATTACGCACGTGTGCTGGAGGCACTTGCCGGCGGGGCGGCTGCCGTGCCGCAGTCGTTGCGCTTCGAGCTGGCCCGCAAGGCCTTCGGCCACACGGGCGCCTACGATCAGATGATTGCCGCGGAACTGGCGCAGGTGACGATGGACGACACCGGCGGCAGGCGCACTCCCGAGGCCGAGCGCGAGGCATTCCCCGAGGTCGTGACGCGCACCCATACGCGCATCCGCACGCTGCGTTACGGGGAGAACCCGCACCAGCCGGCCGCGTGGTACGCCGACGGCCCGACCGGATTCGGCAGCGTCACCATCCACCAGGGCAAGGAGTTGAGCTTCACCAACCTGCTCGACCTCGACGCCGCCGCACGCATCGTGCTGGAGTTCACCGAGCCGGCCGCCAGCGTGATCAAGCACACCAACCCGTGCGGCGTGGCGACGGGTGCCGACGCAGCCGATGCCTACGTCCGCGCCCGCGACGCCGATCCGTTGTCGGCTTTCGGCGGCATCATCGGCCTGAACCGTCCGCTCGACGTCGCAACCGCCGAAGCCATCGTCACCACCTTCGTCGAGGCCGTCGTCGCGCCCGCTGTCGAGGAGGCGGCCCTGGCGATCCTGGCCAGGAAGGCCAACCTGCGGGTGGTGACCGCCGACTTCGCCGCGCTTGCCGCCGAAGCCTCCTTCGAATGGCGATCGATCCTCGGCGCGTCGCTGGTGCAGCAACGCGACCGCGTCATCGAAGCGAGTGCGCCATGGGACGCCACGGGCGGGCTGAAGGTGGTCACGAGTCGCCAGCCGAGCCCGGAGGAATGGCAGGCGCTGCGCTTTGCCTGGCGTGTCTGCGCGCACGTCAAGTCGAACACCATCCTGTTTGCCTCGGCGGATCGGACGCTCGGTGTCGGCGCCGGCCAGATGAGCCGCGTCGATTCGGTCAAGGTGGCCATCATGAAGGCCGGCGAAGGCGCGCTGCGGGGGGCAGTGGTGGCGTCCGACGCGTTCTTCCCGTTCAGGGACGGCCTGGACGCCGTCGCGGCCACGGGCGCGACGGCCATCGTGCAGCCGGGCGGCTCGATGCGCGACCAGGAGGTGATCGACGCGGCCAACGAGCACGGCCTGACGATGGTCTTCACCGGCCGGCGGCATTTCCGGCATTAGGTGATGGTAGGGGCCACGACAGGGCGCCTGAGGGCAGGCGCGTCTGCCTAGGAGGTTGCCAGTCGTGCGGTCAGCTCGTCGCGCGTCACGGCGACCGCACCGAAACGGCTGACGGCCACGCCAGCGGCAACGGCGGCCAGTTGCGCCGCCTCGACCAGCGACCCGTTCGAGGCCAGCGTCAGGGCAATCGTGCTGATCACCGTGTCGCCGGCCCCCGTCACGTCGGACACCTCCAGGGCCGTCGCGGCGAAGTTGGCTTCGGTGGCCGGCGTGGTCGTGCCATCGAGCACCCACATGCCGTGCTCGCCACGCGTGATCACGACTGATGTGCAGCGCAGCCGATCCCGCAGTTGCCTGGCCGCAGCACGGGCTTCCTGATCGGTGCGCACCCGCGCGTGTGTGGCGGTCTCGGCCTCGACTTGATTGGGGGTGATCAGCGTCACCCCTCCATACAGGTCGAGGTGCGGGATCTTCGGGTCGACCAGGATGGGAATGCCGGCCGGCGTCGCCGCGGCGAGCACGGCGGCCATCGTGCCGGCGGTGACGCAACCCTTCAGATAATCCGACACCAGCACGACGTGGGCCTCGGCGGCGTGGCTGGCGATGGCGGCGCCGATCTGCACCGCGGCCGGACCGTGGACATCGACGTCGTGCTCGAAATCGACCCGCGCCACCTGCTGCTGGCGCTGCGTGACGATGCGCAGCTTGCGCGTCGTGCGCCGGGAGGGATCGGTGATCAGGTGCCCCGCGTCGACGCCGCCGTCCACGAGGTGGTGTCGCAGGTGGGCGGCGGCCTCGTCGTCGCCGACCACGCCAATCAGCGTCACCGCAGCGCCAAGCGCCACGAGGTTCATGGCGACGTTGGCGGCTCCGCCCGGACGATAGTCGTCGTGGTCGTACTCGACGATCGGCACGGGGGCTTCCGGCGACAGCCGCTGGACGCGGCCGAACAGGAAGTGGTCCAGCATCACGTCGCCGACGACGACGACACGACGGCCGGCAAAGCCCTGGATCAGCGTGCGCGCCCGCGCATCACCGACGCCGAGCGTCACGAGAGATGCCGGGGGACCGACTCGGGGCGCTCGGACGCGAAGGGCAGCGTGAGCACCACGAGCAGGAGCATCAGGAACTCGGAGTCGCCGAAGTTGTACTCGAACAGACCGGCGCCGAGCATGGCGGCCAGTGACGCCAGCGCGCCAGCCGACAGCGCCCGGGTCACGCCGGTCCGATGCTGGACGCGGCGGAACAGGTCGCGCGCCACGACCGCCACGAACCACAGCCACACCAGCAGCGCCGGCAGGCCACGTTCGGCGGCAATCTGCATCGGCACGTTGTGCAGGTGGACGTTGAGCGGCTGCACCGACTCCGGCACGCGATACTGCTGGTACACGGCCTTCACCTGGTCGGGACCGACGCCGGTGAGCGGGTGATCCTCGACCATCGCCGCGCCTGACTTGAGCATCGCGAAACGATCGCGATTGGTCGGGTCCTTCAGGTCGAAGATGGAGTAGACGCGGTCGGTGATGGTGCTGGGCGCCAGCACCACGGCCATCGCCAGCACCAGAGGCACCACCGACACGAGCCGGCGGTCCCGCAGCGCCAGCAGCACGGCCATGCCGATGCAGACCCCGACCCAGGCGCTGCGCGTGAACGTCAGGCCAAGCGCGACGAGCACCGCCGGCAGCACCAGCAGCGGCCACACCCGATCACGATTGCCGAACAGCAGCCGCGCTGCCGCCACGCACGCCACCAGCATCAGCGCGCCCGAATACGTCATGTAGTGGGTCAGCGCGCCCTGCGGTCGCCGCCCCAGGTTGTCGAAGTGCAGGAACCCGTACTGGAAGAGGCCGACCAGCGCGCTCGCCGCGCCGACGGCGATGATCACGGAAGCGAACAGGTGGGCCCGGTGGCCCCGCGCCAGGCGATAGACCAGCGGCACGATCAGGAACAGCACGAGCTGCTTGGAGTCCACCAGGCTGACGCCCGGATCGACCGAGGCCGTGGTCGAGACCAGGGTCACCGCGGCATAGGCGGCCAGGGGCCAGAAAAAGCCCGGCACTTCCAGCTGCTCCTCGCGCATCACCAGCAGCGCGCCCCAGCAGAGGAGTGTCAGCGCGAGCAGCACGCCCGAGGCCGCCACCGACAGCTGCAGCGCGGCGACAAAGCACAGGAGCACCGACAGCGAGAGTGTCTCGAGGCGGTCCATACGTGCAGTTCGCAGTGCCGGCGCGGTCACGTCGTGCTCGACATCCTTCTCAGGCGACCGGCCGGGTCGGCACCGGGAGCGCAAGCGCTCGTTCGGCAGCCGCGACGACTGCGTCGACGGTGATGTGCGTCAGGCACCGGAAGTCTCCGGGCGCACAAACGCGTTGTTCGCACGGCCGGCAGGGGAGTTCTCCCACGTCCACGGCCGCGCTCCAGAGGTCCGGGTCACGCCACGGTGCCGACCTGACCGGCAAGGTCGGCCCGTACAGCCCGACGATAGGTGTCCTGGTGGTCGCAGCGACGTGCAACGGCCCGCTGTCGCCGCCGATGTACAGCCGCGCCCGACCGACCAGGGCATGCAACTCGTCCAACGTCATATCCCCCCAGGTTCGAACAGCCTCGGGCGACGAGGGCCGGCGCGCACGCGCCAGACGGACCACATCGGCGGCCGCAGCCGTCTCTGAGGGTCCAGACGTCAGGATGATACGACGTTTGGGGTCACCTGCGCCGAGCTTCGCAGCCAGCTCGACAAAAGAGTCCAGCGGCCATCGCCGGAACGCATTGCCGGCGCTGACGTGCACCACGACCAGCGGGTCGGTGGGGTCGAGGCCCTCGCGCCGCAGCCAGGCCTCGACGCTGGCGTCGGCAGCAGGGGCGTGCATCATCGTGACAGGGTCGGCGGCTGGGTCCGCTTCGCCAAGGGTCGGCAGCACTGCCGACAGGAGGTCCCACTGGTTCTGGACCGAATGACGGGCCCGGATCTCGCGGGGACGTGCGACCACATCCGTGTAGGGCCAGTGGCGGCCCTTGACCGCGAAGCCGACCCGACGGGGTGCACCGCTCAGCCAGGTCAGCCACGACGCCCTCGGCCCGCTGTGGAGGTCGAGGACGAGGTCGTAGCGGTCACGCCGCAACCGCAGGCCGAGCCGGAGGTCGTCACCGACGCGCTGCCAGCCGCGGGAGCGTGGCGCGACGATGACCTCGTCCAGCCCGGGATGGTGGCGGATGATCGGCGCGGCGGCCGGCTCGATGAGGTAGGCCAGGTGGGCGTCGGGCCAGGCCCGCCGCAGCGCTCCGATGATCGGCGTGGTGAACACCACGTCGCCGATCAGTCGGAGTCGCACGAGCAGGACGCGCACGGCCGGGACTATAGACCACAACCACGACGCACCCGATAATCTTCCTATGCTCGCTCCTGCCTTGCTGGCCCTGACGCTGGCGGTCCAGCCCGGCCCCCCGAACGCCGCCGCGCCTCGCCCTGCCGCGCGGGCCGAGGCCTACCAGGCGTTCCTCGAGGCTCGACGCCTCGAAACCGCCGGCGACGCGCCTGCCGCGATGGCGGCCCTCGAGAGGGCTGCGACGCTGGACCACGCCCCAGGCATCCTGACCGAGCTGGCGCAGCTCTACGCCCGCCACGACCGATTGGACGATGCCCAGAAGGCCGCACGTCGGGCCCTGGCACTCGACCCCGCGAACGCCGATGCGCACTGGATGCTCGGCATGCTGGGCGTGCCCGCGTCGGTGATGCAGGGCGACAGCACGCCACCGCGCGATCGCGACGCCGTCACCGAGGCCATCGGCCATCTCGAAAAGGCACTCAGCGGCCGTGCCTACGACCTCAATGTGCCCGTCGTGCTCGGGCGTCTGTACCTGCAGGTGGACCGGGCTGCAGACGCCGTGAAGGTGCTGCGGCCCGTCTACCAGGCGGAGAATGGCGCCCTCGAGGCGGGTGCGCTGCTCGCCCAGGCGCTGGACCGGGCGGGGCAGTCGGCCGAGGGCCTGCAGGTGCTCGAGGAGGTGCTCGCCGCCGAACCGCGCTTCTTCCGGGCCCGCCTGCAGCAGGCCGAGTTGTTCGAGAAGGCGCGACGCTGGAGCCAGGCCGCCGAGGCCTACGGCCTGGCCGCACAGGAGAACCCCAACGCGGTCGAACTCCGGGTGCGCCAGGCCACGGCGCTGCTTGGCGCTGACCGGCCCGAGGACGCACGCAAGGTCCTCGAGCAGGTGATCGAATCCAGGCCCACCGAACTGCAGGCGCGCTACCTGCTGGCCCAGACCCAGCGTGAACTCGGTGATGGCGAAGGTGCCGAAGCGACGGCTCGCGCCCTCATTGCCATCGCGCCGGCTGACGTCCGCGGCCCGGTCGTGCTCTCGCAGGTCTACGCCGACCGCCGCGATCACGCGAAGGTCATCGAGGTCCTCACACCGATCGTCGACAAGGGCCGCATCGGCAACGCGCAATCGGCCATGGGCGTGACCATGCGCCTGGCCAGTGCGCACATGGCGCTCGGTGACCACGACAGCGCCATCGCGATTGTCGACCGGTCGCGTACGGCGCGACCCGACCCGATCCTGGACGCGTACCTGCTGCAGACCCTGCTCATTGGCCGCCGTTTCGACCGCGCGATCGCGCTCGGCGAGGAAATCCGCGCCGCCCGCCCCGGCGATCTGCAGGTCGGACGCCTGCTGGCGCAGGCCTACCTCGGCGCCAAGCGTGCCGACGACGCGGTGGCCATTCTCGAGGAGGAGCGCGCGCAGCGGCCCGAGGACCCGTCGGTGACCCTCGCGCTGGCCACGACGCTGGCTGATGCCGGGCGTGAACCGCAGGCCATGGCGCTGCTGGCCGAAGCCGAGCCGACCTTTCGCGATCAGGTCGTGTACTGGTTCCAGCGCGGCGCCATCCTCGAGCGTTTCGAGCGCCGTCCCGAAGCCAAGCTGGCCTTTCGCAAGGCCCTCGAAGTGGAGCCCGCGCATGCGCCGACGTTGAACTACCTGGGATACATGCTGGTGGAGGACGGCGGCCCGATGGACGAGGCCGTCCGCCTGATCGAGAAGGCCCTGGTAGCCGACCCCGACAACGGCTCGTACCTCGACAGCCTCGGGTGGGCCTACTACAAGCAGGGCAAAGCCGCAGAAGCGCGCAAGCACCTGGAACGGGCGGCCGACCTCTCGAAGGCCAACTCGGTCATCCAGGATCATCTTGGCGACGTGCTGATGGCCTTGAGCGATGGCGCCGGCGCGATTGCGGCCTGGGAGCGCGCGCTGGCCGGCGATGGCGACTCGATCGATGCCGCCGTCATCAAGTCCAAGATTGCCCGGGCGCGTGGTCGCTAGCCGCTGCCGGTCCCGTGTCCTGACGGCCCTGCTGCTGGCCGGAGTGGCCGGCTGTGCGCCCAAGGTGCGCCTGGACCTGCCGCCCGGTGCAGGGACGCCGATGGCTGACACGACAGTCGCCGAGCGCGCTGCCCGCGCTTCCTGTCAGGCGCACCCGGCGGTGACCGCGGACCTGCGCCTGTCGGGGCGCATCGACGGCGAACGCGTACGGGGGACGTTACAGGTCGGCGTCACCGCGGATGCGATGCGGCTCGAAGGCCTGGCGCCGTTTGGCGCACCGGTCTTCGTGCTGGCGGCGCAACCCGGCCAGGCGGTGCTGCTGCTGCCGCGCGAGACGGCCGTCGCCCGGGGACCCTCCGCCCGGGAACTGCTCGATGCCGTCGTCGGCGTGCCGCTGTCGCCCGAGGACCTGCTGGCGATGGTGTCGGGCTGCGGCGTCGCAGACTGGAAGGTGACTGGCGGGGCGACGTTCGGCGACACCTGGACGCGACTCGATCTCGATCGCGGCCGAGCCCTCTGGCTGCGCGCGGGGGCTGGCGGGGCAGCACTGCTGCTGGCGGCCGAAGATGCGCGATGGCGGATCGAATACACGCGCGCTGCTGCGGGGTGGCCGACGGCAATCCGGTTGCGTCCCTCGGCCCGGGCCGGCGGCGGGGCGGCCGCGACCGATGCCGTCTTCGCCCTCGACTCCCCGGAGGCGCTGGCTGCGCTGCCCGACGGCGCGCTCCACGTCGAGGTGCCGACCGGGGCCAGGGCGCTGTCGCTTGCCGACCTGCGCCGCAGTCGCGGGCTGGCGGAGCGCTGACCGTGCAGTGGGTCACCGGCGCCCCCGCCAAGATCAATCTCGATCTCCGGATGTGCGGTGTCCGTTCCGACGGTTACCACCTGCTCGCGACGACCCTGCAGTCGATCGGGCTCGCCGACCGGGTGACCCTGACCGAGCGCCCCGGGCCGTTTGCCATCAGCTGCGACACCGCCGGGGTGCCGACCGATGCCCGTAACCTCGCCTGGAAAGGGGCGTCGGCAATGGCCGCCCACCTGGGCGTGACGCTCGACGGGTGGCATATCCAACTCGACAAGCAAGTGCCGGCAGAAGCCGGGCTGGGTGGCGGCAGCGCGGATGCCGCCGCCGCCGCCCGCCTGATCGCCGCCGCCGCCGGCCGCACGATTGGACCTGCCGAGCTGGCGGACGTCATCCGACCGCTGGGCGCGGACGTGGCCTATTTCGCCTGGGGCGGCACGGTGCGGGGCGAGGGGGTCGGGGACCGCCTGACGCCGTTGCCCGACGTGCCGCCGGCTGCGGTGCTGGTCGTGCGGCCGCCGTTCGGGGTGTCCACGGCGGACGCATATCGGTGGTATGACCACGGCGCCTGGGCGGCGGGGTGTGGACCGGTGGTGCCGGTCCCGTCGAGTCGACTGCCCGTGGGTGTGCCGGGTGTAGCCCTCGACGGATGCGCCAATGACCTGGAGGCCCCGGTGGTCGCCCGGCATCCGGACATCGGCCGGCTGGTGGCCCGGCTGCGGGACGCCGGGGCGACACTGGCGGCGATGTCGGGCAGCGGCTCGGCGTGCTTCGGGCTGTTCGCGCGTGCCGCCGACCTCCTGCCGCTGGCCGACGGCTGGCCGGAGGGCACGCGGGTCTGGCGCACGGAATTGCTCGACCGGTCCGCCTACGCCCGCTGGACGGCGTGCACGCTCGTGCGGTGACGCGGCCGCCGCGGGCTGCCTTCGTCTTGCCACTGTATTGGCCAGCGCACCAGCCGACGCCTTCACCAGGGCGGGCCCCGTGCCCTTGTCGAGTTCGCCGACACTCGTGTAGGCTATTGGTTTGCGCACCCCGAGGGACGTGTCCCCGGAGGGCCTTCACCTGCCGCCAGTCCTGCCAGTCGGTTGGCAGAGCCGGGGGCGCGGGGGGTGCGTGACGCCGGCGGGGGCAACCGGCGCGTCTTTGGCCGACACTGGGGCGTCGCCAAGCGGTAAGGCACGGGACTTTGAATCCCGCATTCGAAGGTTCGAATCCTTCCGCCCCAGCCAATCTGTTCGCGCGCGGCGCGGGCAGGCGGGTCGCGCGGAAGCGATGACGGCGCGTAGGGACTCTGACCGACGGCGATGGCACGATCCAACTTGAAGGTGTTCTCAGGAAGTGCCCATCCGCAGCTGGCCCAGGAGATCTCGGATTTCCTGTGCGTGGCGCCGGGGCAGGCGCGCCTGCAGCGGTTCCCGGACACCGAGGTGTCGTTCCAGATCGACGAGAACATCCGCGGCACCGATGTGTTCATCGTGCAGCCGACGTCGCGGCCGGTGGACGCCAACATCATGGAACTGTGCGTGATGATCGACGCGTTCCGGCGCTCGTCGGCGTCACGCATCACGGCGGTGATTCCGTACTACGGCTACGCGCGGCAGGACCGCAAGGACAAGCCGCGGGTGCCGATCTCGGCCAAGCTGGTGGCCAACCTGCTGAGTGCGGCGGGCGCCAACCGCATCCTGACGATGGACCTGCACAAGGCTCAGATTCAGGCGTTCTTCGACATCCCGGTGGACCATCTGTTCGCGGCGCCGGTGATCATCGACTACCTGGCGCGGCAGAGCTTCCCGAATGTCACGGTGGTCTCTCCGGACGCGGGCGGTGCGGAGCGGGCTCGCGCGTATGCCAAGCGGATTGGCGCGGATCTGGCGATCATCGACAAGCGCCGCAGCACCGAGACCGGCGCGGCCGAAGTGATGAACGTGATTGGTGACGTCCGCGGCCGCACGTGCGTGCTGCAGGACGACATCATCGATACCGCCGGCACCATCGTCAAGGCGGCGCAGGCGCTCAAGGCCAACGGCGCGGAGCGGATCATCGCCTGCGCGGTGCACGGTGTGCTTTCGGGACCGGCAATCGAGCGGATCGAGCAGTCGCCGATCGAGAAGCTGGTGGTGACCAACACCATTCCGCAGAGCGAGGCGTGTGCCTCGTCCTCGAAGATCGTCTGCCTGTCGGTGGCGCGGCTGCTCGGCCAGGCCATTCGCAGCATTCACGAGGAGACGTCGGTCTCGTCGTTGTTCGTGTAGGACTCCGCCGGTCTGCGGACGTGCAGACCCGGAGGGTTACCCAATGGTAGGGCCGGATCGCCGACGTTGTCGCCGAAGCCGTGGCGGGGCGAGAGCCAGCCTGAGAGTAGGAAAGCAGAAGACATGGACACCACACTTCACGCAGTCATCCGCGACAGCCGCGGCAAGAACGAAGCGCGCCGTCTGCGCGTGGCCGGCCAGATTCCCGCTGTCGTCTACGGCGGCGGCCCGGAGCCGCAGTCGGTCTCGGTCAGCCCGAAGGAACTCTCGCGGCTGCTGCACTCGGAGTCGGGCCTGAACACGTTGATCGACCTGCAGGTCGACGGCGCCGGCACCAAGGTCATCGTCAAGGACTACCTGTTGCAGCCGGTGACGCACCAGTTGCTGCACGCCGACTTCTACCGGGTCGACCTCAACAAGAAGGTCCAGGTCAAGGTGGCGGTCCGGCTGCACGGCGAGCCGCGCGGCGTCAAGGTCCAGGGCGGCGTCCTCGACTTCGTGCACCGCGAGATCGAGATCGAGAGCCTGCCGGCCGAGATTCCCGAGCACATCGACATCGATGTCTCGGGCATGATGATTGGCGATGGCGTGCACGTCCGCGACGTCACCCAGGATCAGAAGTGGACGGCCATCAGCCCCGCGGAGATGCTGCTGGTGCACGTGGTCACGGCGCGCGTCGGCGCTGACGAGGCCACGCCGGCCGCGGCCGAGCCCGAAGTCGCCAAGAAGGGCAAGCCGGACGCCAAGGAGAAGTAGGCATCCGCGCCAAGCTGGTGGTCGGGCTCGGCAATCCCGGCGCGAAATACCGGGACACGCTGCACAACGTCGGCTTCATGACGATGGACGTGCTGGCCGCCCGGCACGGGGTGGCGTTCGAGAGTGCGCCCGCCGACGCGCTGGTAGCGCGGGTGCGGGGCGATGGCGAGCTGCTGCTGGTCAAGCCGTTGACGTTCATGAACCGCAGTGGCGGCGCCGTCGGCGACCTGCTGCGGTTCTTCAAGATCCCCGTCGAGGATCTGCTCGTGGTGCTCGACGAGGTGGCCCTGCCCGCAGGACAACTGCGGGTGCGGTCATCCGGGTCGGCAGGAGGCCATAACGGCCTCAAGTCGATCATCGGCGTGCTCGGCACGGAGCTGTTCGCACGGCTTCGGATCGGGGTTGGACGCGGGGACCCGCGTCGTGACCTCGCCGATCACGTCCTGTCCGCGATACCGCCGGATCTCCGGCCCGTCGTGGACGATGCGGTCGTCATGGCCGCAGATGCGGTTGCGTGCTTTGCGCGCGACGGCATCGAGAAGACCATGCAGGTCTTCAACGCGCCGCCTCCGGGCACGCGCGACTCCACCTCCTTGCCACCGCGGGGGGAGCCCTGAGCAAGGCCGACACTTCCGGGTGTCGTGCCGGGTCGAGGGGAGCCCGCAGTGGCCGTTCAGGCCAGAAGGAGGCCGAATGGCAGCACAGAAACAGTACGAACTCGTTTACATCGCCTCGCCCGACGCGACCGAGGATCAGCTCACCGAGCTGCAGACCCTGGTCGAGGGCATCATCACCAAGGCGAACGGCACCATCGACAAGACCGACGTGTGGGGCCGCCGACGGCTGGCCTACCAGATCGGCCGGCACAAGGAAGGGCACTACGTCGTCCTCCTCTTCAGCTTCGACGGCGAACTCGTCAAGGAGCTCGACCGCCGGCTGAAGGTCAACGACACGATCATTCGCCACCTCGTCGTCCGCGTCGACGAGGAGCTGCAGAAGGCCGCCCGGGCCAAGCAGCGGCGTGACGACGAGACCCGTCGTCGCCGCGTGGCACGGGGCCTGCCGCCCGAGCCGACGGCCGAGGAACTGCTGGCCAAGCAGGCCGCGCAGGAGAACAACGACGACGGGGAGGACATGAGATGAGCATCGACAACCCGAACCAGGGTGACGACCGTGGCGGCCGTGGCGGCCGCAGCGGTGGTCCGCGCGGCGAGCGCAGCGGTGGTGGGGCCGGCGGGCGTCGTGGCGGGTTCCGCCGCAAGCGCGTCTGCAAGTTCCGCACGGAGAAGATCGACTACGTCGATTACAAGGACGTGCGGATGCTCTCGCAGTTCGTCCCCGAGCGCGGCAAGATCCAGCCGCGTCGTCTGACCGGCACGAGCGCCAAGTACCAGCGCAAGCTGCAGGTCGCCATCAAGCGGGCGCGCTTCCTGGCGTTGCTGCCGTTTGCGACCGACTGAGGGAGAGGCAACGATGATCGAACTCATCCTGAAACAGCAGGTCGAGCACCTCGGTGAACGGGGCGACGTGGTGAAGGTGGCCCCGGGCTACGCGCGCAACTACCTGTTGCCGCGCAAGCTCGCCCTGGCCGTCACGGCCGGGAACAAGAAGCAGATCGAGCACGAGAAGAAGGCGGCGGCGGCCAAGGCCGCGGAAGAGCGTGCGGTGGCCCAGGCCCTCGCGACGCGCTTTGCGCAGACCGAAATCTCGTTCACGCGTCGCGCCGGCGGCGAGAACAACCAGCTGTTCGGGTCGGTGACGTCAGCCGACATCGCCGAAGCGCTGGCCAAGCAGGGGTTCGAGGTGGATCGTCGCAAGATCCAGCTGGCGGATCCAATCAAGACCGTGGGCGAGTACGCCGTACCGGTGCGACTGCACCGCGACGTGACCGCAGAGGTCAAGGTGGTCGTTGCCGCCGAAGGCACCGCCGCCGAGACGCCGGCCCCGACAGCCTAGCCAGGCTGCACACTCGCACGCAGCGAAGAACCCGTCACTGTCAACAGTGACGGGTTCTTCGTTTGTGGCTACACTCCTGTCCCCGGCCCCCCATGAACGAACGTACGCAGCCCCACAACCTCGACGCGGAGCGATCCGTGCTCGGTGCCATCCTCCTGCGCAACGACGCCATCAATGCCGCCGTCGAGGTGCTGCAGCCCGAGGACTTCTACCGCGACGCACACCAGCTGCTGCTCGAGCACATGATTCGCCTGAGCGAGCGCGGCACCACCATCGACCTGGTCACGCTGGCCGAGTCGCTGTCGCGCGCCGACGCGCTCGACAAGGTTGGTGGACCGGCGTACATCACCCGGCTGGTGGACGGCGTCCCGCGCACCACCAACGTCGAGCACTACGCGCAGATCGTCAAGGAGAAGGCGACCCTGCGCCGCCTCATCACCGAGGCCAGCAAGATCGCCTCGGACGCCTACGATGCCGACCGTGACGCCAGCGAGATCCTCGACGAAGCGGAGCGCAGCATCTTCAGCATCGCCGACGCGCGCATCGGCGAGGGCTTCACCCCGCTCTCGGATCTGGTCGACTCCGCGCTCGACACCGTCGAGAAGCTGCAGCAGTTCAAGAGCCTGGTCACCGGCGTGCCGACCGGCTTCTACGACCTCGATCACAAGACCTCCGGCATGCAACCGAGCGACCTGGTGATCATCGCGGCGCGGCCGTCGATGGGCAAGACGTCGTTCGTGATCAACATGGCCCAGAACGCCGCGCTCGAGCACGGCAAGGTGGTCGGCGTGTTCAGCCTCGAGATGTCCAAGGAGCAGCTGTTCATGCGCATGCTGACCTCCGAGGCGCGCGTCGACTCGCAACGGCTGCGCCAGGGCATGCTGCTCGAGCGGGACCTTCCGGCCATTGCCCAGGCGGCCGAGAAGCTGTCGATGGCCAAGATCTTCCTCGACGACAGCGCCTCGATCGGCGTCCTGGAGATGCGCGCCAAGGCCCGCCGGCTGAAGGCCGAACACGGGCTCGACATGCTCGTCATCGACTACGTGCAGCTGATGCAGGGGCGGGGCCGCTTCGAGAACCGGCAGCAGGAGCTGACGGGCATCTCGCGATCGCTGAAGGGGCTGGCCAAGGAGTTGCACGTGCCGGTCCTGATCCTGTCGCAGCTCAGTCGCGCCCCCGATGCCCGCGCCGACCACCGCCCGCAGCTGTCCGACCTGCGCGAGTCGGGCGCCCTCGAGCAGGACGCCGACGTGGTGATGTTCATCTACCGTGAGGACCGCTACAAGGGGCCCGAAGATCAGGACACGGGCGAGGCCGAGATCATCATCGCCAAGCAGCGCAACGGCCCGGTCGGCACCGTCAAGCTGGCCTTCATCAGCGACTACACGCGCTTCGAGAACCTCGAGCGCGGTGGTGGCGACTACTAGTCGTGCGGCACACGGTGGCGCGCGTCGATCTCGACGCGCTGCGGCGCAACGTGCGGGCCATCGGCGGCCTCCTCGACGAGGGCGCGCTGGCGTCGGGCGCCCGGGCACCCGGGATCATCGCGGTGGTCAAGGCCAATGCCTACGGCCACGGCGCGGCCGCCGTGTCGCTGGCCCTCGAGGCCGAGGGCGTGGCGATGCTGGCCTGTGCCGACGTGGACGAGGGCGTGGCGCTGCGCGACGCGGGGGCCGCCGGCCCGATCCTGATCTTCGGCGCCCTCGGCATCTCCGACCTGGACGGCATCTTCTCGCACCGGCTGACGCCGACCATCTCGTCGCCGTGGGCCGGCCGCGCCCTGGCCGCCGCGGCGGCGGACCGCCAGGTCGTGCTCGGCTGCCACGTCAAGATCGACACCGGCATGCACCGGCTCGGTCTGCGCCACGACAACCTGCGCCGGACCCTGCCGTCGATCCTCGAGGCCACGTCGCTGCGCGTCGAGGCGCTCTACACCCACTTTGCCAGCGCTGATGATCCCGAGGCCGAGCAGTTCGGGGAGCAGCAAGCGCATTTCACCGCGGCCCGCGACATCGCCGCCGACCTCGGCCTGCGCACCACGTCGGCGCACGCCGCCAACAGCGCGGCGCTGCTGCGCGACGAGCGCGTCTGGTTCGACGCGGTACGGCCCGGCCTGCTGCTGTACGGCATCGTGCCACCGCCGCTGATGACCACGATCGCCCTCGAGCCGGTACTCTCGCTGCGCAGCCGCATCGTCGCCGTCAAGGGCGTGCGTGATGGGGAAGGCGTCGGTTACCGGCAGTCGTTCCGTGCGGACCGACCGCGGACGGTCGCTGTCGTCCCGGCCGGCTATGCCGACGGCCTCGACTGGCGGCTCGGCAACCGCGGCGTGGTGCTGGTGCGGGGGCGCCGCGTGCCGATTGTCGGCAGGGTCTCGATGGACATGCTCTCGATCGACGTCACCGGCCTGGATGTGTCACCCGGCGACGAGGTCGTGCTGCTCGGCCGCCAGGGCGAGGAGCAGATCGACGTGCGCGAAGTGGCCGCCACCATCGGCACCGTGCCGTGGGAGCTGTTGTGCCGGCTCGGCGCCCGCATCGAACGCGAATACGGGACTGGCAATCTGCGGTAGGACCCATTGACCATGCGCGCTCCCAAGACCGTCTTCGCTTGTACCAACTGCGGCGCGCAATCGCCCAAGTGGCTGGGCCGCTGTCCCGACTGCGGGGCGTGGAACACCTACGCCGAGGAAGCGGCGTCGCCGCCGTTGTCGGCTGGTCCTGCCCGGCCCAGCCTGGGCGGCCCGGCGTCGCGGGCCCGGCTCTACGCCGATGTAGACATGGTCCAGGCCGAGCGCATCACCACCGGCATCGGCGAATTCGATCGCGTGCTCGGCGGCGGCCTCGTACCCGGCAGTCTGGTGTTGCTCGGCGGCGAACCGGGCATCGGCAAGAGCACGCTGCTCCTGCAGGCCGCGGCCGAGTTCGCGCAGCGCACCGGGCCGGTCCTGTACTGCTCGGGCGAAGAGTCCGAGCACCAGGTCAAGGGCCGCGGCGAGCGCCTCGGCGTCGGCCAGGCGCCGCTGTACCTGCTGGCCGAGACGTGCACCGAGCGCATCCTCGAGGAGGTGGAGCGGCTCCGCCCGGCGCTGCTCATCGTCGACTCCATCCAGACGGTGTACTCCAACAAGCTGACCTCCGCGCCGGGCACGGTCGGGCAGATTCGCGAGGCGGCCACGCAGCTGCTGTTCACGGCCAAGGGGCAGAATCTCCCGACCGTGCTGGTCGGGCACGTGACCAAGGACGGTGGGCTGGCCGGACCGAAGGTCCTCGAGCACGTGGTGGACACGGTGCTGTACTTCGAGGGCGAGCGTCATCACACGCACCGCATCATCCGGGCGGTGAAGAACCGCTTCGGCGCGGCCAGCGAGCTGGGTGTCTTCGAGATGACCGGCACCGGCCTGCAGCCGGTCGCCAATCCGTCGGCCCTTTTCCTGGCCGAGCGCCAGCTCGGCGCGCCCGGGTCTGCGGTGCTGTGCTGCATGGAGGGCTCGCGACCCATCCTGGTCGAGGTGCAGGCCCTCGTCTCCAGCAGCGTCTACGGCAGTGCCCGGCGGATGACCAACGGCGTCGACCAGCAGCGTCTCGCCCTGCTGCTGGCGGTGCTCGAGAAGCGGGCCGGGCTGAATCTGGCTGGCGAGGACGTCTTCGTCAACGTCGCCGGCGGCTTCACGGTAGACGAGCGGGCGGCCGACCTCGGCGTGGTGGCCGCCATCGTCTCCAGCGTCCGCAACCGGCCGGTGCGGGCCGGGACGGCCATTTTCGGCGAGGTCGGACTGGCCGGCGAGGTCCGGGCCACCGGACAGTCACTGCTGCGCGTCCGGGAAGCGGCGCAGATGGGGTTCACCCGCTGTGTCGTGCCGAGCGGCAACGCCCTGCCCGACGAGGCCGGCGCGGGCTGCGAGGTGATTGGGGTGCGGACGGTCGCCGAGGCCCTGGACGAGGTGATCGGATGGGATTGATGGGCGTATGATGTCGGCTGCCGTCGCGCGGCCGTACCCCCCCTTCATCACGGCGCGCGGCGTTCGGGCTCGTTGAGCTTTCATCTATCGGGGTCGTGCATGACCTGGTTCGTCTTTGCCCGCGTGCTCTTCGTGGCCGCGGTCGCGTACTCGGCATCGCTGGTCAAACCGGTCCACGACATGGCGCTGGTCAACGTCCTGTTCGGCGCCGGCCTGGCCGGCCTGGTCGTGGTCTTCGAGACGCAGCTGCGTGACACCGCGGTGTCGTCGATCCTCGGCGCCGTCATCGGTGGGACCATCGGCCTCAGCATCGCCCAGACCATCACCACCACGTTGTTCTGGGCCGACACCACCGACAGCAGGGTGGCCTTCCTGCACACCGTCACGCTGCTCGCCCTCAGCTACGTCGGCCTGGTGGTCGGCGGTCGCAAGGGCGAGTGGCTCGAACCGGCCCGGCTGATCAGCCTGTTCCGCGCCACCGCCCCGAAGAAGCACTTCAAGATCCTCGACACCAGCGTCATCATCGACGGCCGCATCGCCGACATCTGCGAGACCGGCTTCCTCGACGGCACCCTGGTGATCCCGCAGTTCGTGCTGAAGGAACTGCAGTTCGTGGCCGACTCCTCCGATCCGATGAAGCGCAACCGCGGCCGCCGCGGCCTCGACATCCTGCAGAAGATCCAGAAGATGACGCACCTCGACGTGGTCATCTCCGACGTCGACTTCCCCGACGTCAAGGAAGTCGACCTCAAGCTGATCGAGCTGGCGCGTTCGCTCGAGGGCCGGATCGTCACCAACGACTTCAACCTGAACAAGGTGGCCGAGCTGCGCGGCGTGCACGTGCTCAACATCAACGAACTCGCCAACTCGCTCAAGCCGGTGGTCCTGCCCGGCGAGTACATGAAGGTCTTCATCCTCAAGGAAGGCCGCGAGTACAACCAGGGCGTGGCCTACCTGGACGACGGCACGATGGTGGTCGTCGACAACGGCCGCAAGATGATCAGCAAGAACATCGATGTCGTGGTCACCAGCGTGCTCCAGACCACCGCCGGCAAGATGATCTTCGGTCGCTACATCGACCCCACCGGCGAATCGCAACGCACGCCGGCCGACGGCGACATGACCGCTGCGACTCCGGCACTCCCTGTGACCCAGACCGCCCCGTTCCGACGTTCCCGTGCGATCCAGCAGACCTGACCGCGCCTGATGGCAGTGCCCCCGTTTCACTGGTGGCGGACGGTCTTCTTCCTCATCCCCGCCATCACCCTGTACACCATCGTCCTCGGGACGCTGTCGCTGCTGTCGCTGATCGTCGACCGGCAGGGCCACCTCGCGCACCGCTGCGCTCGCGCCTGGGCCTGGCTGATCCTGAAGACGACGCGGGTGTCGGTGGAGGTCGAGGGCCTCGAGCAGCTGCCGCGGGATCAGCCGTACCTGTTTCTGGCCAACCACCAGAGCATCTACGACATCCCGGTGCTGTTCTGGCACCTGCCGTTCCAGCTGCGCATTCTCGCCAAGGCCTCTCTCGGCCAGGTGCCGTTTCTCGGCTGGCATCTCCGCCGGTCCGGCCACGTGCTGGTGGACCGCAGCAAGCCCGGCAACTCGACGATGCTGCAGATCAAGGAGCTGATGCGGCAGAAGGCGTCGATCGTGGTGTTTCCCGAGGGCACGCGCAGCAGTGACGGCGCCGTGGCCCGCTTCCGTGGCGGCATCGTCATGCTGGCCATCGAGGCCGGGCTGACGATCGTGCCGGTGGCGCTGGACGGCACCCGTCACGTGATGCTGAAGGGCCGTCTGATGACCTGCCCGGGGCATGTCCGGGTCAGGGTGTTGCCGGTGATCTCCACGGCCGGCTACGCGACAGGGCAGGCCCGCCAACTGGCTGGCGTTGTCGAGCAGCAGGTGCGGGCCGGCGTCGAGCAGTTGCAGGAGCGGGCGTCATGACCATCGACGTCGCGCCTGACGTGGCCGGCATCGTGACACCGCGCCTCATCGTCCGCCGCGGCGTCTGCGTGGGGACTGCCGACGGCAAACTCGATGCAGCGCTGACCGCCGCCGCCGAGGCCCTGCGCGTCGCGGCCGGGCTCGACGCGGCCACGGCCGCCACCCGTGCGATGTACAAGCGCTGCGGCATCGACCCGACCCGGACGCGCCCGTCGAGCGAGGCGCTGCTGCGCCGGGTGCGCCGGGGCGATCCGCTGCCGCGCGTCAACAGCCTCGTCGACATCGTCAACTGGTGCTCGGCCGAGACGCAGATTCTCGTTCGGCCTCTATGACCTGCAGGCGCTGCAGCCGCCGATCGTCCTGCGCCGTGGCGGTCCGGGCGAGGGTTACGACGGCATCCGCAAGGACCGCGTCAACGTCGACGGCCGGCTGACACTGGCCGATGCGCTCGGCCCGTTCGGCAACCCGACCTCGGATTCGGCACGCACGATGACGACGACGGAGACGACCGATGTGCTGGTGGTGTTGTACGTCCCCGCGTCCATGGCGCCCGAGGCCGGCGATCGCGCGGTGACGCTCACCCGCACGCGCCTCGCCGAATACGCGGGCGGGACCGACGAGGCGGTGTCGGTCGGCGCGATTCAGTAGCCACCGACAAACTGCAGCACGACGACCCGCAGTGTCGCGAGCGAGGCGGCGCCCATCACGGCAAGGCCGATGGCTGCCAGGGGCTCGAGCGCGGCGCGCGGCACCCGCAGCCGCGATACGGTCCGCGCCAGGCCCAGCGTCGCCATGACCGCGAGCACGGGCAGTGCCGGCTGGATGTAACGGGGCGTCCAGTGGATGGCCATGTAGGGCCGCGGCACCAGCGTGACGTAGACCCACAACGCACAGGCGGTCACGGCACCCGTCACGGCGAGACTCAGGCCGCGATGCCGGCGGGGGTGTCGCACCGCGAGCAGCAGTGCCACCACGCAGGCGGCGAGCAGCACCAGCGTCACCCCGCCATAGAGCGTCCAGAGTCTCGAGCCGGCCAGCGGTCCTGCGCCGAGCGAACCGAACCGGGCCCAGAACGATTCGAAGACGTGCACGCGCCACACCTCGAGGATGGCGCGGTCGAGCAGGCCGGGCGAGGGCGTGGGCCCCAACCCGGCGGCAGCCAGGATCGCGGCCCGGAACCCCCGCCCGAGCGGGTCGCCGAACACCAGCCACTCGCGAAGCGGCACCCATGCCCCGGTCAGGCACACACCCAGCGCGGCGGCGGCGCACCGCGAACCCAGGCGACGCCAGGCGTGCCACCCCGGCCAGACCACGGCAAGCGCCAGCATCGGCAGCAGGTGCGCGGTGCTGAGCTTGACCGAGAGTGCGAAGCCGGTTGCGGCGCCCGCAGCCAGGCAGGCGCGTGTGCTGGCGCCCGGAGACGCCGCCCGCAGGATCATCAGCACGGCCAGGGCAGCCGCGGCCGTGGCTGCACCGTCGGTCGAGTGGTAGCCCATCAACGCCGCCACCTGCGGCACCAGGCCCAGGCAGGCGCTTCCGGCAAGGGCCCAGCGTCGGCCCGCGCCCGCCCGACCAAGGGCGAGTCCAAGCCACCAGGCCGTCACGGCGGCAAGGCCGATGTGCAGCACTCGCAGCCACCAGATGAGACGAATGCCGCCCTGTCGCGTCGTTTCGGGCGGGTGCTGGAAGATCGCCACTCCCGACCCTCCGCGCAGCCGTGACGCCGGATCTGGCTGCAGCCGTGGCGGTGCGTGCGCCAGGCCGAGCCACTGCCCGAGTGCCCCGCTGGCGATGTAGTACGGCGGCTGTTGCACCCACTCGTAGCTCTCGGCGTGCCAGGGATCGCCGGGGCGCGGCACGTGCGCCGGGAGGCTGTGGGTGATCGCCACGTAGCGCGTGTACTGCAGGTGGGCGAGTTCGTCCGGGCCTTCGCCTGCCGGGATGACCAGGATGAACATCGCAGTGGCCGAACCGGCCAGGGCCGCTGGCAGCAGGCGCGATGGCCAGCGTGGCGGCGCGAGCCCGGCCAGCACGCCGATCAGCGCCAGGGCGGCCAGCGTGAAGAGGGCCACCGCGGCCAGCCACGGCCAGAGTGCCGGGAATGCGCCGGCCTCGAGCACCCGCACCGCCAGCACCGTCCGCGCGGCCGACGCGATCAGGACCGCGCCCCCCGCCGCAACGGCGACGGTGGCCAGCGGGGACGGCCGGGACATGGGTGCTACCTTACCACCCGTATGGAGATGCTTTCGTGATTGTCGACGTGGTCGTCGCTGCCGGAGGCAGGGGGCGTCGCCTCGGCGGGGCGGTGCCCAAGCAGTGGCTGCAGCTTGGCGACCGCACGATCTTCGAGCGCAGCGTCGCGGCTTGCGCCGCCTCTCCGCTCGTGCGCGGCATCGTCGTGGTCGTGCCCGACCAGGATCTGGCGCCGGCGCGGACGCTGGCCGAGCGGGCCGCCGCCGCCAAACTGCTCGACGTGGTGCCTGGCGGTGCGCGGCGGCAGGACTCGGTTGCGGCTGGCCTGGCTGTCGTGCCTGACGACGCGCAAGTGGTGCTGGTGCACGACGCCGCGAGGCCATTCGTGACACCGGCAGATCATCGCGCGCGTCATCGAGGCGGCGTCTCGCAGCGGCGCGGCCATTGCCGCGGCCAGCGTCCACGACACCGTGAAGCGTGTCGGCCGTGACGGATCGCACTGCTGGATCGAGGGCACCCTGCGCCGCGAGGAACTGGCACTGGCGCAGACTCCACAGGGGTTCCGACGCGATGTCGTCGAGCTGCTGCTGCCGGCCATGATCGGCCCGCACCGACGTCACTGACGAGGCCGCGCTGGCCGAGCAACTCGGGTATCGTGTCCACGTGGTGGACGGACACCCCGACAACGTGAAGATCACCACCGAGGACGACCTCGACCGGGCCCGTCGGACGTTGCGCGGCGAGTCGGTCGCAGCACTGGCGGGCACGATGCGCATCGGCGTCGGTTACGACTCGCATCGCTTTGCGGACGGGACGTCGCCTCGTCGTGGGCGGCGTCCACGTGCCCGGAGCAGCCGGGTCTGGCCGGCCATTCCGATGGCGACGCGGTCTGCCACGCCGTCACCGACGCCGTGCTCGGCGCCGCAGGTCTTGGTGACGTCGGCGGCCTGTTTCCCGATACGGACCCGGCGTGGAAGGATGCCGACAGCCTTGCGCTCCTGCGCGATGCCTTCGCGCGTGTGCACGTCGGCCGGATGGCGCCTCGCGAACCTCGACCTGGTCGTGATCTGCCACCAGCCGAAGATCGGCCGCATCGCCGAGACGATGCGCGCGTCACTGGCAGACGCGGTCCGCACGCCGCCGGACCGGATCAGCGTCAAGGGCAAGACGCCCGAGGGAACGCCGGGCCTCGACGAGGCGATGATCGTCCACGCGGTGGCGCTGCTGGAACGCGGCTGAGGCGGCGCGGGCCCGATCCGACGATCCCCGAGGTTCCGCGAACGTTCGCGCCGATCCCCGATCCGCGATCCGCGATCCCCGATAATGATCCGATGCGCGTTCGCTTCGCTCCCAGTCCGACCGGACACCTCCATGTCGGCAACGCCCGGACTGCGCTGTTCAACTGGCTGCTCGCGCGCGGTCAGGGCGGCGCCATGATCCTGCGCCTCGAGGACACCGACGAGGCGCGGTCGACGCAGGCCTCGGCCGACGGCATCCTCGAGGATCTGCGGTGGCTCGGCCTCGATTGGCACGAGGGCCCCGACCGGGGCGGGGACTTCGGTCCCTACCGTCAGAGCGAGCGACTGCCTTTGTATCGGGCAGTACGCCGCCCGCCTGCACGACACAGGGCATGCGTACCACTGCTTCTGCTCCCCGACCGACCTCGAGGCGGCTCGCGAGGCGGCGGTCCGTGCGGGCCGCACGCCGCAGTATCCGGGCACCTGTCGCCATCTGGATCCCGCGCGACGCGCGCGCCCGCGTCGAGGCCGGCGAGCCTGCGGCGCTGCGCTTCCGGGTGCCGGCCGAGGACGCCGTGACGTTCACCGACGTCGTACGCGGGCCCATCACCACCGACATCGGAATGATTGGCGACTTCGTCCTGCTGCGGCAGAACGGATTGCCCGCCTACAACTTCGCCGTCGTCGTCGACGACGTGGCGATGGGCATTTCCCTGGTGGTGCGCGGCGAGGATCACGTGCCCAATACACCGCGCCAGTGCCTGATCTACCGGGCCCTCGGCGAGAGCCCCGCCCCAGTTCGCCCATCTCGCCCTCGTCCTCGGTCCCGACCATGCGCCGCTGTCCAAGCGTCACGGCGCCTCGAGTGTGGCCGAGTTCCGGGCCCGCGGCGTCCTGCCCGAGGCTCTGCTGCAACTACCTCGCCCTGCTCGGATGGTCGCCCGGCAACGACGATGAAATCCTGCCGCTGGCGGAACTGGCGCAACGGTTTCGTGTGGAGGATGTGACAAGAAGCGCCGGCGTGTTCGATCCGGACAAGCTCGCGTGGATGAATCGCCATTACCTCAAGGAGGCCGACCCGGGGCGCGTCGCGACGCTGCTCGTGCCGCACCTGCACGCCGCCGGTTTTCTCCAGGCTGGCGGGCCGCGGCCCGGATCGACTGCACGGCTTTCTGCTCGACGTGCGTCCGCTCATTGCCGGCACGGTCGACCAGCTGGCCGACGCACCCGAGCGTCTGCGCCCGATCTTCGAGGCGCCGCGTCCCGGGTCGATGGCCGAGCACCTGGCGAGCCGAAGGCGCTGCGGCGACCGAGGCTGCACGCGAGGTCGTCGTGGCTTTCGCGCAGGAATTGAGTGGCCGGCCGCGGCTGACGCGGGAGACCTTCCGCGCCGTGGCGAAGCGGGTGCGGCAGCGGACCGGACAGAAAGGGCGCGCGCTGTTCCATCCCATCCGACTGGCGCTGACGGGCGCAGGCAGCGGGCCCGAACTCGACCTGCTGGTGCCGGCCATCGAGGCTGGCGCCGATCTGCCTGCGGACCTCGGCCTCTCGCCCATCGCCGGGTGCCGCGAGCGCGCGGCGCGTCGCCGCCGCCGCGATGATCGAGAGCCTGATCCTCATGGCCCCCATCGTCATCGTCGGCATTCATCCGGTGCGGGAGGCATTGCGCGCCGGCAGCGTCCGGCATGTCCGGGTCGGGCACGCGGACCGATGCCAGGGTCGGCGGAGATCGTCCACCTGGCCGAGGCCAAGGGCGTGCCGGTGCACCCGCGTCGACGTCGCCGAGCTGGAGCGGCTGGCCGGCGGGGAGCGCCATCAGGGGGTGGTGGCCAGCCTTGGCGACGCGCCGCGGCGCTGGACGCTGGAGGGGCTGGTGGCCGTCGAGGCCCAACCATTGATCGTCGTATTGGATGGGATCGAGGACCCGCACAACGTCGGGGCGATCCTCCGGACGGCCGACGCGGTCGGTGCCACCGGCGTGGTGCGCCAGGAGCGGCATGCGGCGGCACTCGGGCCGGCAGTGGCGCGGGCGTCGGCCGGAGCGTTGGCCCACGTCAGGATCGTCGATGTGGTCAACGTGGTGCGGGCATTGGAGATGCTCAAGTCGCTCGGGGTGTGGGTGGTCGGCCTCGATGCCGAGGGAGCGCAGCCCTACGACCGGATCGATTTCCGGCCCCCGACCGCCGTGGTGGTCGGGGCCGAAGGCGAGGGTTTGCGCCGGCTCGTGCGTGAGCACTGCGACTTCATCGGTGCGCTGCCGATGCGCGGCCACGTCGGCAGCCTCAATGTCTCGGTGGCCACGGGCGTGGTCTTGTACGAGGCGGTCAGGCAGCGCGCCGGGTCCGGGACCCTGACGGGGCCGGGGGATGGCCCCGGTGATGGCCCGAGGTAAGGCGCCAGGGTTGCCCGGCGAGGGTCGTTCAGGCTAGACTCACGGGTTGCGGGATCAACGGCGTGTGCGGCACGGGCGGCCTTCGATTGAGCGGCAGGCAGCCTTGTGACGGATCCGGAGCGTGTGCTACACTCTCCTCCTTTGTCCGGCTGGCGTAGCTCAGTCCGGTAGAGCAGCTGATTTGTAATCAGCCGGTCGGGGGTTCAAATCCCTTCGCCAGCTCCAGAAGTGAAGGGAACGGGGCCGAGTCCCAAACGGGCCCTGGCCCGGTCAGTCGTTCGGCGAGGTTGCGGAGCGGTCAAACGCAGCAGACTGTAAATCTGTCGGCCAAGCGCCTTCGAAGGTTCGAATCCTTCCCTCGCCACCAGCCTTCGCTCCCGTGACTACGTGAGCTACGGCTGGCAGGCCCCTTCCTGCGGTCACGGGGGCTACGGCTGGCAGGCCCTGTCCTGCGGTCACGGGGGCTCCGGCTGGAAGGCCCCGTCCTCCGGTCACGGGGGCTCCGGCTGGCAGGTCCCGCTCTCGCAGTGGCGAGCGTTCGGGGCAGAGACAAGGCCGGGAAGAAGTGGCCCAGGCAGGCGGGCGCGAGTAGTGGGCGGCAGGGCGTGCGGAGCGAGCGTAGGCGGGAGTAACTCAGTGGTAGAGTCACAGCCTTCCAAGCTGTTGGTCGCGGGTTCGATCCCCGTCTCCCGCTCCAGTCTCCGCTAGCCCGTCGTCGTGAAGGTTGCCGGGTGTCGGCGCGCCTCTGGCGGCGGTGCCACCCGGGGCGCTCACGAGGTGCAGCAGCAAGACGTCGGGGCAACGGCCCTGACGTTGCAGGTGTCAGGCAGGCGAAGGCCGATGTAGCTCAGTTGGCAGAGCACGTCCTTGGTAAGGACGAGGTCACCGGTTCGATCCCGGTCATCGGCTCCATTGTTCGCGTCACCTGCTCGAGCGCGTGGAGCCTCCAGCCGGCAGGCTGCGAGGCGAAGGATGCCCGTTGTCGCTCGTGTAGCGAGCAGACGCGGGCCGGTTGGCGGACCCCTCCGGCGAGGCGTCCACTGAAGATGTAGTCGCAGGGAGAGCGCACGGGTCATGGGTAAAGAGAAGTTCGACCGTTCGAAACCGCACGTCAACATCGGCACGATCGGTCACATCGACCACGGCAAGACGACGACGACGGCAGCGATCACCAAGGTGTTGCACAAGCACAACCCGAAGGTGTCGTTCCGGTCGTTCGACTCGATCGACAACGCGCCGGAAGAGCGGGAGCGCGGGATCACGATTGCGACGGCGCACGTGGAGTACGAGACGGCCAATCGGCACTACGCGCACGTGGATTGCCCGGGGCATGCCGACTACGTGAAGAACATGATCACGGGCGCGGCGCAGATGGACGGCGGGATCCTGGTGGTGGCGGCGACCGACGGGCCGATGCCGCAGACGCGCGAGCACATTCTGCTGGCGCGGCAGGTCGGGGTGCCGTACCTGGTGGTGTTTCTGAACAAGGTGGACGCGGTCGACGACGAGGAGCTGCTGGATCTGGTGGAGCTCGAAGTGCGCGAGCTGCTGTCGAGCTACGGCTTCCCGGGCGACGAGATTCCGATTGTGCGCGGGTCGGCGCTCAAGGCGCTCGAGGGCGAGCCGGAGTGGGAAAAGACCATCGACAACCTGATGGACGCCGTGGACGCGTACATCCCGATGCCGGAGCGGCAGATTGACAAGCCGTTCCTGATGCCGGTCGAGGACGTGTTCTCGATTTCGGGGCGCGGGACGGTGGTGACCGGGCGGGTCGAGCGGGGCAAGGTGAAGGTCGGCGAGGAAATCGAGATTGTCGGCTTCGGGGCGACGCGCAAGACGGTGGTGACCGGCGTCGAGATGTTCAAGAAGCTGCTCGATGAGGGCCAGGCGGGCGACAACATCGGGGCGTTGCTGCGGGGGATCGACAAGGAGTCGGTCGAGCGCGGCCAGGTGTTGGCCAAGAGCGGGTCGATTCTGCCGCACACCAAGTTCAAGGGCGAGGTCTACGTCCTGACCAAGGAAGAGGGCGGGCGGCACACGCCGTTCTTCAACGGCTACCGGCCGCAGTTCTACATCCGGACGACGGATGTGACCGGGGTGGCCAAGCTGCCCGAAGGCGTGGAGATGGTGATGCCGGGCGACAACGTGGCGATGGAGATTGAGCTCATCGGCCCGGTGGCGCTGGAAAAGGGCCTGCGGTTTGCCATCCGCGAGGGTGGCCGCACGGTCGGCGCCGGCACCATCACCGAGATTCTGGCGTAAGCAGGCTGCCGGCTCGAGGCGGCAGGCTACCTGTCTCAGGTAGCCCGTCGCCCGCGGCCCGTAGCCACCCGAGGTTGCCATGAGAGACATCGTTCAGCTCGCGTGCGGCGAATGCAAACGCCGGAACTACAGCACGACGCGCAACAAGAAGAAGACGACCGAGCGCCTGAACATGAAGAAGTTCTGCCGCTTCTGCAAGTTGCACACTGATCACAAGGAAAGCAAGTAGCTGTCGGACTTCTCCGGCGGTGGCGTCTACAGGCCAGTAGCTCAACTGGCAGAGCACCGGTCTCCAAAACCGGGGGTTGGGGGTTCGATTCCCTCCTGGCCTGCCAACACCCGCCGGCGGCCGCCCGAGCGTGCGCATCGCGACAGCCGCGATACCCGTCCGGGCGTCTGCATTGAAGGAACCGCACCGTGAAGACCGCGATGGTGGACAACGTCAAGGACGCACAGGTAGGGCGGCGCGAGGCCGAGTCGCCGGTTGTGGCGCCTGCGGGCCCGCTCGGCTGGTGGGCGCGCGCCAAGGACTTTCTGGCGAAGGTGCGCGAGGAGGTCGGCCGGGTCACCTGGCCGACGCAGCGTGAGGTGCAGGCCACGACCATCGTCGTGATTGTGTTCTCGGTGATCATGGGCCTCTACCTGTTCGCGGTGGATGCGGCCTTCAACAAGCTCGTCGAGTGGATCTTCCGTCGGCTCGGGGGCGCGGCATGAGTGACACGCAGGAACAGGAAGGCGCCGCACAGGCGCCAGCGCCGGTGCTGAACTGGTACATCGTGCACACCTACTCGGGCTTCGAGAAGAAGGTCAAGGAGTCCCTCGAGCAGCGTGTGCAGGCCTATGGACTCGAAGACAAGTTCGGCGAGGTCCTGGTGCCGCAGGAAGTGGTCATCGAGATGCGCAACGGGAAGAAGTACGAAGCCCCGAAGCGTATCTTTCCCGGCTACCTGTTCGTCGAGATGCTGATGACCGACGACGCGTGGCACGTGGTGAAGAACACCCCGAAGGTCACCGGCTTTGTCGGCGCCGGCGCCAAGCCGACGCCGCTGACCCGGGACGAGGTGGAGAACATCCTGCTCCAGGTGCGCGAGAGCGCGGAGAAGCCCAAGCCGAAGTACAGCTTCGAGAAGGGCGACCAGGTACGGATCAACGAAGGCCCGTTCACCAATTTCAACGGGACGGTGGACGAGGTCAACACCGAGCGCAGCACCCTGAAGGTCATGGTCACGATCTTCGGGCGCTCGACGCCGGTCGAACTCGACTTCCTTCAGGTCGAGAAGCTCTAGGCCCGGTACGCAGCAGGGACGGTTCAAGGACACATGGCCAAGAAAGTTCAAGCACTCGTGAAGCTCCAGATCGCCGCCGGCAAGGCAACGCCGGCGCCGCCTGTCGGTACCGCCCTCGGTCCGCAAGGCGTCAACATCATGGACTTCTGCAAGAACTTCAACGCGAAGACGGCTGGTCAGGACGGCCTCATCATCCCCGTGGTGGTGACGGTGTTTGCCGACCGGTCGTACACCTTCGTGCTGAAGACGCCGCCGGCGCCGATCCTGCTCAAGCGGGCGGCCAACGTGCCGAAGGGCTCCGCCGAGCCGAACAAGAACAAGGTCGGCACGGTGACCCAGGCGCAGGTCGAGGAAATCGCGCGGATCAAGTTGCCCGACCTCAACTGCGAGTCGCTCGAGGCGGCGATGCGCAGCGTGGCGGGGACGGCGCGGTCGATGGGCCTGGACGTCGTCAACTAGGCAGGACGCTGACGGCCGCCGCTGGTGGCCGTCACCCGCTGGACGCGGGACCCCGCAACAGGGTTCCGACAGTCCGGCATTCAGCATTCCGGCCTGGCTGGAATGCGGCAGACGTGGGAGGCCGCGAGAGCGGCCGACTGCACCACGGAGGAAGACATGCCCACTCCCGGGAAGAAGTTTGCGGCGGCGCGCGCGCAGGTCGAGGAGCGCCCGTACGTGCTGGACGAGGCCATCCCCCTCGTACAGAAGCTCAAGTACACGAAATTCGATGAGACCGTCGAAGTCGCGATGCGTCTCGGCGTCGATCCCAAGCATGCCGACCAGATGGTGCGCGGCACCGTGGTGCTGCCGCATGGCCTGGGCAAGACCAAGCGCGTGCTGGTGATTGCCAATCAGGAAAAGCAGCGCGAGGCCGAGGCCGCCGGCGCCGACACGATCGGCGGCGAGGAACTGGTCGAGAAGATTGCCGGCGGCTGGACCGACTTCGATGCCGTCGTGGCGACGCCCGACATGATGCGTGCGGTCGGCAAGCTCGGCAAGGTGCTGGGTCCGCGCGGCCTGATGCCCAATCCCAAGACGGGGACGGTCACGACCGACATCACCAAGGCCGTGCAGGAGATCAAGGCCGGCAAGGTCGAGTTCCGCGTCGACAAGACCGGGATCGTGCACGCGCCGATCGGCAAGGTGTCGTTCCCGGCCGAGAACCTGCTGGCCAACGCGCACGCGCTGTTTGACAGCGTGATGAAAGCCAAGCCGGCCGCGGCCAAGGGCAAGTATCTCAAGAGCCTGACGGTCAGCTCGACCATGGGCCCAGGCGTGGCGATCGACACGGCAAATGTCGAGTCGCGCGTCAAGTAAGGGGAGAGACCATGGCTGTATCACGTGCTGACAAGCAACTGGAACTCGGACAGCTCACCGAATCGTTCGGCAAGTCCGAGAGTCTGATCCTTCTGGAGTTCAAGGGCCTCAAGGTTCCCGAGGTCACCGAGCTGCGGCGCCAGGTGCGCGCCGTGCAGGGCTCCTACAAGGTGGTCAAGAACACCCTCGCGCGCCGCGCGATGGCCGGCACGCCCTTCGAGGCGCTGGCGCCCCACTTCACGGGTGCGACCGCGGTGGCCTTCAGTGGCGACGACCCGGTGGCGCTGGCCAAGGTGCTGACCACGTTTGCCAAGACGGCGCCCGCGCTGGTGCTGAAGGCGGCGGTCGTGCAGGGCGAGGTGGTCGAGGGGCCCGCCGTGAACGAGCTGGCGAGCATGCCCGGCAAGCCGGAGCTGTACGCCAAGCTGCTGTACCTGCTGCAGGCCCCGATGGTCCAGATCGTGAGCGTGCTCAGTGCGGCGCCGCGGGACCTGATGAATGTGCTGTCGCAGGTGGAGAAGAAGAAGGGCGAGTAAGCCCGCCGAATGAACGACGGCCGCGTTCGGAGAACGGGCCCTACCGCTAACAGGTGAGGAGATCAGGACAATGGCAGACGTGACGCAGGATCAGGTAGTCGAGTACATCAAGAACATCTCGGTGATGGAGCTGTCCAAGCTCGTCAAGACGCTCGAGAGCGAGCTCGGCGTGTCGGCTGCGGCGGCGGCCCCGGTGGCCATGGCCGGCCCGGCGGCTGGTGCGGCGGCGGCTCCGGCCGAGGAGCAGACCGAGTTCAACGTCATCCTCCTCGAGGCTGGCGCCAACAAGATCAACGTGATCAAGGCCGTCCGTGAAGTCACGTCGCTCGGGCTGAAGGAAGCCAAGGACCTGGTCGAAGGCGCGCCGAAGGCCATCAAGGAAGGCGCGACCAAGGACGAGGCCGCGTCGATCAAGAAGAAGTTCGAAGAAGCCGGCGCGAAGGTCGAGATCAAGTAGCACGATCCCGGCTTGTTCGCGAGCCGCGTGTGCCCAGAGGACGCGTCCGACCCCGCCAGGTCGGCCGTCAGGGCCGCGCGGCTTTCGCCGTTTGTGTGATTCGGCTCCGAAGACCTCGTGTGACGGGTGGTTCATGGCGGAACCTGACCCGGGGGACCGTGAAGTATGAGCAGCAGCCTGGCCAAGAACGTCTACCGCGAGCGCATCGATTTTTCCAAGATCCGGACGACCGTCCCGATTCCCAACCTGATCGAGATTCAGAAGAAGTCCTACGACCGGTTCCTGCAGATGTACACGCTGCCGGCCGAGCGCGAGGACGTCGGCCTGCAGGCCGTCTTCAAGTCGGTCTTCCCGATTTCGGACTTCCGCGAGAACTCCTCGCTGGAGTTCATCGAGTACTCGATCGGCAACTGGGACGAGTGCGGATGGGGTGACGAAGCTCGTGGCCTGGTCCACGAGATCGGCGGGCGCCGCATGGCGCTCAACCTCAAGTACGACATCAACGAGTGCCTCGAACGCGGGATGACCTACGCCATCCCGCTCAAGGTGACGATCCGCCTGGTGGTCTGGAACAAGGACCCCGAGACGGGCGCCAAGACCATCCGCGACATCAAGGAGCAGGAGGTCTACTTCGGCGACATCCCGCTGATGACCGATCACGGGACCTTCATCATCAACGGCACCGAGCGCGTCATCGTGTCGCAGCTGCACCGGTCGCCGGGGGCCTTCTTCCACACGGAAGACAAGACCCTGTTCATGGGGCAGCTGATTCCGTACCGCGGATCGTGGGTCGAGTTCGAGTACGACACCAAGAACCTGCTGTACGTGCGCATCGACCGCAAGCGCAAGTTCCTCGGCACGGTGTTCCTGCGGGCCCTCGGCCTGCGCAACGCCGACGAGATGCTGCGCGCCTTCTACAACATCGACTCGCTGCACCTCAAGGGCGATCGGGTCCTCTGGACCGTCAGCGAGAGCGCCGTCGACTGGCGTGCCGGCGAGGACATGTCCATCCCCGGCAGCGAGCTGGCGCTGACCCGCGGCAAGCGGATCACCAAGGCCCTGATCAAGGCGCTGCGCAGCGCCGGCATCACCGAGGTGCCGGTCGAGTACAGCCACCTCGAGGGCGAGCAACCGTTCTCGGCCGCCGACGTCGTCGATCCGGCGTCGGGCGAAGTGCTGCTCGAGGCCAACGAGGAACTCTCGGCGCGTGTCCTGGCGATGGCCCAGGAAAAGGGCATCGAGCGCATCGACATCTTCTTCCCCGAAAAGGACGAAGTCGGTCCGGTGCTGTCGGCGACGCTGCGCAAGGATCCGATCCGGACGCATGAAGAAGCGCTGATCGAGATCTACCGCCGCCTGCGGCCGGGCGATCCGCCAACCCTCGAGAGCTCCCGCTCGCTGTTCGAGAGCATGTTCTTCAACCCGCAGAAGTACGACTTCTCGCGGGTCGGGCGGCTGAAGCTGAACACCAAGCTCAAGCTGCAGACGCCACTCGACGAGAAGGTGCTGCACCCGCAGGACTTCTACGAGGTCATCAAGTACCTCCTGAAGCTGCGCCGCAACCCGACCAACGTCGACGACATCGATCACCTCGGCAACCGGCGCGTGCGTTCGGTCGGCGAGCTGCTCGAGAACCAGTTCCGCATCGGCCTGGTGCGGATGGAGCGTGCGATCAAGGAAAAGATGTCGGTGTACCAGGAAATGGCCACCGCCATGCCGCACGACCTGATCAACGCCAAGCCGGTGATGGCGGCGATCCGCGAGTTCTTCGGCAGCTCGCAGCTGTCGCAGTTCATGGACCAGACCAACCCGCTCTCCGAGATCACGCACAAGCGGCGTCTCTCGGCGCTCGGGCCAGGCGGGTTGTCGCGTGAGCGTGCCGGCTTCGAGGTGCGCGACGTGCACCCGACGCACTACGGGCGCATCTGCCCGATCGAGACGCCGGAAGGGCCCAACATCGGCCTGATCTCGTCGCTCTCCTCGTACGCGCGGATCAATGAGTTCGGCTTCATCGAGTCGCCGTACCGCAAGGTCGAGAACGGCTTCGTGGTCGACTACGTGAAGGTCACGCAGGCGGCAGGCAAGATGGAGGTCGGCGCGGTGGTTCGTGCTGGCGAGGCGGCCACGGCGCGCCAGGCCAACGGCGAGCTCGAGTTCGAGCCGCACCCGTTCTACCTCTCTGCGTGGGAGGAGGACCAGTACATCATCGCCCAGGCCAACGCCGAGGTCGGCGAGGACGGCCAGTTCGTCAGCGAGCGCGTCAACGCCCGCCAGGCCGGCAACTTCATCCTGGCGCCACGCGAGAACATCCAGTTCATCGACGTCTCGCCCAAGCAGCTGGTCTCGGTGGCGGCCTCGCTGATCCCGTTCCTGGAGAACGACGACGCGAACCGCGCCCTGATGGGCAGCAACATGCAGCGTCAGGCCGTGCCGCTGCTGCGCGCCAAGGCGCCCTATGTCGGCACGGGCATGGAGTACATCACCGCCCGCGACTCGGGCGCGGTGACGCTTGCCCGCCGCGCCGGCATCGTCGACTACGTCGACAGCCAGCGCATCGTGGTGCGTGTCGATGGTGACCAGGTGTCGAGCGAGATGGGCGCCGACATCTACAACCTGATCAAGTTCAAGCGGTCCAACCAGAACACCTGCATCAACCAGCGGCCGATCATCCGGGTGGGTGAGAAGGTGCTGAAGGGGCAGGTCCTGGCCGACGGGCCGTGCACCGAGATGGGCGAGCTCGCGCTCGGCCGCAACGTGCTGGTCGCGTTCATGCCCTGGCGTGGCTACAACTTCGAGGACGCCATCCTCGTCTCCGAGAAGCTGGTCAAGGAGGACTACTACACCTCCATCCACATCGAGGAGTTCGAGATCGAGGCCCGCGACACCAAGCTCGGGCCCGAGGAGATCACCCGCGACATCCCGAACGTCGGCGAGAACTACCTGCGCGACCTCGACGAGAGCGGCATCATCCGGATTGGCGCCTACGTCAAGCCCGGCGACATCCTGGTCGGCAAGGTCACGCCCAAGGGCGAGACCCAGCTGACGCCGGAAGAGAAGCTGCTGCGGGCCATCTTCGGCGAGAAGGCCGGCGACGTGAAGGACGCGTCGCTGACCTGTCCCCCGGGCATCGAGGGCATCGTCGTCGGCGTCAAGATCTTCTCGCGCAAGGGCATCGAGAAGGACGATCGGGCCAAGGCCATCGAGGCCGAAGAGCTCGAGATGATGGAGAAGAACCTCCAGGACGAGATCCGCATTCTTCACGACGAGGTGAAGAAGCGGGTGATTGCGTTGCTGGACGGCCACACGCTCCGCACCGACCTGTTCGACCAGCACGGCCAGCAGCGACTCGTGAAGAAGGGCACCGTCCTGACCCGCGAGCTGATGCCGGACGTGCCCTTCCTCTCGCTCGTGCGCGCCCGCATCGAGGCGCACGACCCGCGGCTCGAGGACGCGCTGCGCGAGATCGAGGAGCGCACCGACCGTCAGGTCGAGGTCACGCGCGAGGTCTTCGAGGAGAAGAAGGAGAAGATCCGTCGCGGCGACGAACTGCCGCCGGGCGTGATCAAGCTGGTCAAGGCCTACGTCGCGATGAAGCGCAAGCTGTCGGTGGGCGACAAGATGGCCGGTCGGCACGGCAACAAGGGCGTGATCGCGCGCATCCTGCCGGAAGAGGACATGCCGTACCTGCCGGACGGGCGTCCGGTGGAGATCGTGCTGAACCCGCTCGGCGTGCCGTCGCGCATGAACGTCGGGCAGATCCTCGAGACGCACCTCGGCTGGGCGGCGCACGGGATTGGCGAACAGCTCGACCAGATGGTGCGCGACGAGCGGGCCATCGAGGACGTCAAGGCGCGGCTCGCGGTGGTCTTCCCGACCTCCGACCGGGTCAAGGCACTGCAGACCTCCGAGGAGGTCGCGGCCTTCACGGCCACCCTGAAGGACGGCGTGCACTTCGCGACGCCGGTCTTCGACGGAGCCAAGGAGGACGAGATTCGCCAGTACCTGCAGCTGGCCGGGCTGCCCGACCAGGGCAAGACCGACCTGTTCGACGGGATGACGGGACAGAAGTTCGAGCAGATGGTGACCGTCGGGTACATCTACATGCTCAAGCTGTCGCATCTGGTGGACGACAAGATCCACGCCCGTTCGATCGGACCGTACTCGCTGATCACCCAGCAGCCGCTGGGCGGCAAGGCGCAGTTCGGCGGTCAGCGCTTCGGTGAGATGGAGGTGTGGGCGCTCGAGGCGTATGGCGCCGCGCACATCCTGCAGGAGCTGTTGACGGCCAAGTCCGATGACGTGACCGGCCGCGCCAAGATCTACGAAGCCATCGTCAAGGGCGACGCCAGCTTCACGCCGGGGCTGCCCGAATCCTTCAACGTGCTGATCCGCGAACTGCAGGCACTGTGCCTCGACGTGGAACTCGTGAAGCTGCGGGCCAGGCCCGCACCGCTGGTCGCCGACGAACCGGCGCCGGCCGAACCCGTGGGGCAGGGGGTTTAACGCAACATGAGACCAGACTTCTCGACCAAGGGGACGCTCACCGCGGACTTCGACTCCATCCGGATCAGCCTGGCATCGCCAGACAAGATTCGGCAGTGGTCCTACGGTGAGGTCACCAAGCCCGAGACCATCAACTACCGGACGTTCAAGCCGGAGCGTGATGGCCTGTTTTGTGCCCGTATCTTCGGCCCGGTGACCGACTGGGAGTGCCTCTGCGGCAAGTACAAGCGCATGAAGCACCGCGGCGTGATCTGCGACAAGTGCGGCGTCGAAGTGACGCAGGCACGGGTCCGCCGCGAGCGCATGGGCCACATCGAACTCGCCACGCCGGTGAGCCACGTGTGGTTCTTCAAGGGTCTGCCGAGCCGGATCGGGCATCTGCTCGACATCTCGCTGCGTGACCTCGAGCGCGTGCTGTACTTCGAAGCCTATGTCGTCATCGAGCCGGGCGACACGGAGATGAAGCAGAACGAACTGCTCAACGAGGACCAGTACCGCAAGGCGCGTGAGGAGTACGGCTTCACGGCGTTCACCGCGCAGATGGGCGCCGAGGCGATCAAGAGCCTGCTGCGCAACGTCGACATCGCCACGCTGGCCGTCGAACTGCGCGAGAAGATGAAGGTCGAGCAGTCGATCCAGAAGCGCCAGAAGTACGCCAAGCGCCTCAAGGTGGTCGATGCCTTCCGCAAGAGCAGCAATCGCCCGGAGTGGATGATCCTGGACGTGATTCCGGTGATTCCGCCCGAGCTGCGCCCGCTCGTGCCGCTCGACGGCGGCCGTTTCGCCACCTCGGACCTCAACGATCTCTATCGCCGCGTCATCAACCGCAACAACCGGTTGAAGAAGCTGATGGAGCTCAAGGCGCCCGACGTGATCATCCGCAACGAGAAGCGGATGCTCCAGGAAGCGGTCGATGCGCTGTTTGACAACGGCCGTCGTGGCCGGGTCCTGCGCGGCGCCAACAACCGCCCGCTCAAGTCGCTGTCGGACACGCTCAAGGGCAAGCAGGGCCGGTTCCGCCAGAACCTGCTCGGCAAGCGCGTGGACTACTCCGGCCGTTCGGTCATCGTGGTCGGGCCCGAGCTGAAGCTGCACCAGTGCGGCCTGCCCAAGAAGATGGCGCTCGAGCTGTTCAAGCCGTTCATCTACAACAAGCTGGAAGAGCGCGGGCTGGTCGCCACCATCAAGCAGGCCAAGGAGATGGTGGAGGAGCAGCGGTCCGAGGTGTGGGACGTGCTCGAGGAGTGCATCAAGGAGCATCCGGTGCTCCTCAACCGCGCCCCGACGCTGCACCGCCTCGGCATCCAGGCCTTCGAGCCGGTGCTGGTGGAAGGCAAGGCGATCCGCATCCACCCGCTGGTCTGCACGGCGTTCAACGCCGACTTCGACGGCGACCAGATGGCGGTGCACATCCCGCTGTCGCCCGAGGCGCAGATCGAAGCCTCGGTGCTGATGCTGTCGAGCAACAACATCCTGTCACCGGCCAACGGCGCCCCGATTGCCGTGCCGTCGCAGGACATCGTGCTCGGCTGCTACTACCTGACCAAGTCGAAGGCGGGCGCGATCGGCGAGGGCCGACTGTTTGCCAACCTCGACGACGTGGTGCTGGCGCTCGAGAACAACGAGCTCGAGACGCTGACGCCAATCCGGCTGCGGCTGACCGGCAACCTGATCGACCTGACCGTCGCCCGCGACGACCAGGCGGTGCTGCACACGCCGCTGCACGCGGTCGAGCGCCGGATCATCAACACCACGGTCGGCCGGGTCATCTGGAACAGCTCGCTGCCGCCCGAGATGCCGTACATCAACGGGCTGCTCAAGAAGAAGGGCCTGCAGCAGGCGGTGCAGTACTGCTACCTGCAGTTCGGCCTCGAGAAGACCGTGCAGATGCTCGACAGCCTGAAGACGCTGGGCTTCACCTACGCCACGCGCTCGGGCCTGTCGATCGGCATCAACGACCTGATCATCCCGTCGGTCAAGACCGAACTGGTCGATCACGCCAAGACGGAAGTGATCAAGGTCGAGCAGCAGTACCAGGAAGGCGCCATCACCAACGGTGAGCGCTACAACAAGGTCATCGCCCTGTGGTCGGAAGCGACCGAGAAGATCGCCGACAAGATGTTCGGCGAGATGGAAGAGCGTGACCGCTCGGGCCAGTCGTTCAACCCGGTCTACATCATGGCCGACTCGGGCGCCCGTGGCTCCAAGCAGCAGATCCGTCAGCTGGCCGGCATGCGCGGCCTGATGGCCAAGCCGTCCGGCGAGATCATCGAGACGCCGATCACGTCGAACTTCCGTGAAGGCCTGACGGTGCTGCAGTACTTCATCTCGACGCACGGCGCGCGCAAGGGCCTGGCCGACACGGCACTCAAGACCGCCGACTCGGGCTACCTGACGCGTCGCCTGGTGGACGTGGCCCAGGACGTGATCATCCACGAGGCCGACTGCGGCACGATGGATGGCATCGAGGCCAAGCCGATCGTCGAAGCCGGCGAGACCATCGAGCCGCTGCGCGACCGGATCATCGGCCGCGTCACGCTCGAGGACGTCATCGACCCGATCACCCGCGAGGTGCTGGTCGGCGCCAACCAGGACATCGACGAGGATCTCGCGACGGTGGTCCAGGAGGCGGGCATCGAGATGGTCAAGATCCGCTCGGTGCTGACCTGCGCCAGCCGGCGCGGCGTCTGCGCCAAGTGCTACGGCCGCGACCTCGCGACCGGACGCACGGTGGAGATGGGTCTGGCCGTCGGCGTGGTGGCGGCGCAGTCGATTGGCGAGCCGGGCACGCAGCTGACGATGCGCACGTTCCACATCGGCGGGACGGCGTCGCGGATTTCCGAGCAGTCGACGCAGGAGTCGCGGCACGCCGGTACCATCCGCTTCGAGAACATCTCGTCGGTCGAGACGGGCGTCGAGGGCGGCATTCGCGACATGGTCGTGATGAACCGCAACGGCAGCCTGATCGTCCGCGACGGCAAGGGCCGTGACGTCGAGCACTACCAGGTCATCTACGGCGCGCGCCTGCGCGTCACCGATGGCCAGCAGGTCGAGCCCGGTCAGGTCCTCCTCGAATGGGACCCGTTCACGTTCTCCATCCTCACGGAGGAGGCGGGCTCGGTGAAGTTCAAGGACATCATCACCGACGTCACCGTCCACGAAGAGGTGGACGAGGTCACCGGCATGTCGCGCCGGATCATCATCGAGGGCATCGACGAGAAGAAGCAGCCGCTCGTCGAGATCCGCAACCTCGATGGCAAGGTCCTGCGCAAGTACCACATCCCGTCGCATGCCCACCTCATGGTCGAGGACGGCGACGTGGTGACGCCGGGGGCGGTGCTGGCCAAGATTCCGCGCGAGACCACCAAGACCAAGGACATCACCGGCGGTCTGCCGCGGGTGGTGGAGTTGTTCGAGGCCCGCAAGCCCCGCGAGGCGTCGGCGGTCATCAGCGAGATCGACGGCATCGTCAAGATCGGTGGCATCGTCAAGGGCCAGCGCAAGATCATGATCGTGCCCGAGGAAGAGGGCGGGGAGCCGCGCGAGTACAGCCTGCCGCGCGGTGTCCACGTCAACGTCCAGGACGGCGACCGCGTCCGCGCGGGCGAGCAGCTCATGGACGGCCCGAGCAACCCGCACGACATCCTGGCGGTGCTCGGCGAGAAGGAACTGCAGCGGTACCTGGTCAACGAGATCCAGGAGGTCTACCGCCTGCAGGGCGTCAACATCAACGACAAGCACATCGAGACCATCGTCCGGCAGATGATGCGGTGGGTGAAGATCGAAGATGTCGGCGACACCGAGTTCCTGATCGACGACGTGGTGGACCGGTTCCGGTTCATCGAGGAGAACGAGCGCGTGGTGACGTCGGGTGGCGTCCCCGCGAAGGGCCGCCCGATGCTGCTCGGCATCACCAAGGCGTCGCTGTCCACCGACTCGTTCATCTCGGCGGCTTCCTTCCAGGAGACCACGCGCGTGCTCACCGAGGCGTCCATCTCCGGACGTGTCGACAGCCTGCGCGGCCTGAAGGAGAACGTCACGATGGGCCGGTTGATCCCGGCCGGCACGGGCTTCTACGCCTACAGCAACGTGCACATCCCGTCGGATGCGCCGCCGCCGCCGCCGCCGCCGTCCCCCGAGGACGCGGAGCTGGAGCGCGACCTCGACTACCTGTCGGATGCCGACGACCTGCTGGACCGCGAACGGGGCGAAGTGGTCGAGTAGGGGTGGGCAGGGCCGGCTCTCCCGAGCCGACCCTCCGCGTGTGACGCCGATAGGGGCGGGATTCTCGCAAGAGGATCCCGCCCTTTTTTCGTGTCGCGGCAGGGCCGCTCAGGATTGACGGAGGGGAGCCGATTGCACTCCTGAGGCTCCCGGCGGCTTTCAGCAGCGCCGGCAGCGCACGTCTCACGAGCATCGCCATGTTTCCCATCGTCACTCGGCAGAAGAAGAGCACCTCTTGGCCCGTCGCCGACTTCGAGCGGGAGGTGGAGACCAACGCGCTCAGCGTCGCCGACCTGTTCGCGCTGTACACGCGGACAGGGTTCCTCTACCCGGCCAAGGCGGCGCGCCTGGCGCCCCACATGGACCTGGTGCAGGACAACTGGCGCCGACTGCTCGAGGACTGGCGAGTCGCTGATTTCCGTGCTCACCGCCGGCGACGACGTGAAGGGGCGCGCTGCGGTGGCCCTCTGGCGAACTTCGCGCCATGGGTGGGTCTGGCAGCATCTGGTCGGCGAAGGCACCCCGCTGCAATCGCGCGCGGTGATGCTCGGCGGAATGCGGCGCTACATCCGGGCCGGCAACGGCCGCGCACAGCAGAACTGGTTCCGTCCTGACAACCGCTTTCCGGCCCGGGTCTTCGGGTCGATGGTGGGCACGGTCGGCGACTCGCTGTCGTCGGTCACGACGCACACCTACTTCGCGGTGCCGCGCGCGCGCGCCCGTCAGGACATCCCCGGCGTGCGGGTGGTGGCGTGTGACGCTTCGCGCACCGATGCGCTCTGTGACCTGGCCGCACGCAGCCGCGGGCCCGTCTACGCTCACGCCGAGGAACTGGAACACGACGTCGACCTGCAGGCCGTCGACCGCCTCTACCGGGCGGTGGGACTGCGCCGGACGCGGCAGGTGTGGCTGGCGTACCGGGCGGGCGAAGACGTGCCGGTCGGCGCCGCCCTGGCCTATCGCGGCCCGCTGGGCCTGAACTTCAGCTTTCTCGAGAATCGCTGCGACCTGCTGCTGGCGCCGGGCGTGTCCGCGCAACAGGCCACCGACGTCACCGTCGCCCTGATGTCACGCGCCGCGGAGGCCTACGAGGACTTCGAACTGGAGGAAATTCCAGTCGTGGCCGATTCCCTGTCCGAAGCCGCTCTGGTCGCCTGTGGCGGCCAGCTGCTGCGGAGCTACTGCCAGGGGACCTGGCTCAAGCGCGGTCAGCCGGCACTTTATCGTCATGTCGACCGCTTCTACACCCGACTGCTGCATCGTGCCGATCGACGCAGCGTCTCAACCAAGCTCGCCGTTTAGGGGACACCATGTCGTCCGCTCACTCCACCGCCTACATCATGGAAGATCCGCGCGAAGGATCACGACTGGAACAGAAAGTCGATCCTGATGCATGGGTCCGCACATACCTGGCGCCGCACCTCCCGTCCGGCGCTGCGGTGCTCGACGTCGGCTGCGGCCCTGGCAGCCTGCTCGGGGCCGTCACCGCGAGCGACCGCCGGTCGCGCGGCACGGGTGTCGATCTCGGCGTGGCGCGACTGCGTCAGGCGCAGCACACCAGCGCCGGCAACCGTCGTCTGCAGTTCGTGCGTGGTGACGTGCAGTCGCTGGAGTTCGAGTCGGCGACCTTCGATGTCGTCTACTCGCGCATGCTCCTGCAGTACGTCCCGGACAAGGAGCGGGCAGTCGCCGAGATGGTGCGGGTCTGCAAACCGGGCGGGCACCGTGCTGATGCAGGACCTCGACGGGCAGCTGGTCTGGCACTACCCGGAAGACGCGCTGATGCTGCAGACGGTGGCCCGGGTGCTCGGACAGCCTGCAGCCGACCGGCTTCGACCCGTTCGTCGGCCGCAAGCTGTTCTGGCTCGCCCGCAACGCCGGCCTCGACAACCTGCGGGTGCAGGCCGAGAGCTATCACCTCTACGCCGGCGCGATCGGCGACGAGTTGCTGCAGCAGTGGGAGCTGAAGCTGGCGATTGCCAAGCCCCGCATGCAGGAGGCGCTCGGCAGCGGCTACGAGGCCGACGAGGAGATCCGTCGCTTCCTCGGCTACCTGCAGAGACCCGACACGTTCACCTATTCCACCGTCATCACCGTGGTCGGCGAGAAGCCCCGATGAGCGTCCCTGACGCTTGCAACGCGGCGCCTCATCGGCCTGCTGCTGGCGATGAGCCTGCTGGCCGGCGGTGCCTCGGCGCAGGATTTCCCGGACGTCACCGAGATCAGCCTCGAAGATCTGATGAACCTGACGGTGACCTCGGTGTCCAAGCGCGAGCAGCGACTCGGCGTGGCCGCCGCGGCGATCTTCGTGATCACCCAGGACGACATCCGCCGCATCGGCGCCCGCAGCATCCCCGAGGCGTTGCGGATGGCGCCCGGTCTCGAGGTCGCTCGCATCGACGAGAACAAGTGGGCGATCGCCTCGCGCGGCTTCAACGGCCGTTTCACCAACAAGCTGCTGGTGCTGATCGACGGGCGGAGTGTCTACACGCCGCTCTTCTCCGGCGTCTACTGGAACGTCCAGGACGTGCTGCTCGAAGACGTCGAGCGCATCGAGGTGATCCGCGGCCCCGGGCGCGACGCTGTGGGGCGCCAATGCCGTCAACGGCGTGATCAACATCATCACCAAGGCGGCCGCCGATGACCCAGGGCGGACTGGTCACCGATGCAGGCAGGCGACGCCCCGCTCGGCGCCGGCGGCGTCCGCTTCGGCGGCCAGGATCGGCAAGTCCACCACCTATCGCGTCTATTCCAAGTACTTCAAGTGGGACTCGTCGACCGACGCCGCCGGGACGCGACGCGTTCGACGGGTGGGACACGACGCGCGTCGGCTTCCGTGTCGACGGCGGCTCGCCCTCGGCCGACAGCTTCACCGTGCAGGGCGACCTCTATCGAGGTGCCTACGGCGAGACCCTCACCGGCGGCGAGCTCGCCGCACCCTACAGCAGCACCTTCCGCAACGACGGCGGACTTCAGCGGCGGCAATGTGCTCGGCCGCTGGAGCCATGCGTTCGCGCGGTCGCGAACGACGCTGCAGGTCTACTTCGATCGCGCCAGCAACAACGCCACGTCGCTGCTCGACGACCGGATGGACATCTACGACGTCGATTTCCAGCACGACATCAGCATCTCCAAGACGCACAACTGGATCTGGGGCGTCAACTTCCGCGCCATGAACGACGACGCCCTCGCCGGACGCTATGTCGGGCTCAGCCCGGACAACCGCGACTGGAAGTCGTTCAGCACGTTCGCGCAGGACGAGTTCACGCTGTTCCAGGACCGCCTGCGCGTGACGCTCGGCTCCAAGGTCGAGCACAACGCGTTCACCGGCTTCGAAGTCGAGCCGAACGGGCGCCTGCTTGTGAATCTCAGCGAGAACCAGTCGCTGTGGGGCGCCGTGTCGCGGGCCGTCCGCACCCCGGCCCGCACCGAGCAGGACATGCGCCTGGACGCCGTCGTGCTGCCGCCCTCGGCGCAGTCGGCTGGCCTGCCGGTGCGCGTGACGCGTTCTTGGCGACCGGCAGTTCGCCGCCGAGAACCTGCTGGCCTACGAGACCGGCTATCGCGTCGACCTCGGTCGTGTGTCGGTCGACCTCGCGGGGTTCTATAACTCCTACGACGATCTCCTGTCGGCTGAACCGGGAGTTCCCTACCTGGCCGAGTCGGACCAGGGCTTCCATCTGTTGGCCCCGCTCGTCGCGGGCAACAAGGCCGGTGGCGCCACGTGGGGCTCCGAGGTGCTTGCCGAGTGGCGTCCGACGTCGGCCTTCAAGATGAGCAGTGCCTACACCTTCCTGCGGATGGACATCGATCGTGACGCCGACAGCCTCGACAGCACATCGTCGGACCCACAAGGCGCCAGTCCTCGGCACCGGCTGACCGTCCGCTCGATGTTCGACCTCTCGCGAACCGTCCAGCAGGACGTGATCTGGCGCTACGTGGGCGCGCTCGATGGCCTCGGTGTCCCGAGCTACGCCTCGCTCGACGCGCGACTGGGATGGGCCATCACTCCCAAATGGAACCTGGCCATTGCCGGCCAGAACCTGACCAACAACAAGCATCTCGAGTTCCGCCCTGATTTCATCGCGACCACGCCCACGCTCGTCAGGCGGACGGTCCAGGTGACGGCGCGGGTGACCTTCTAGGCGTGTGGATCCCAGCACCTCGCCTCGAATGACTACCAGCTTGAGACCCCTCGTGTTCAAGTACCTCCTTCTCGGGTGCGCGCTGCTCGCCACGGCCATGGCGTGCGTGGCGCCGGCGCGTGCGCAGAGCGCGGGCGACCAGGAGTCGTCGGAGCACCTCATCAAGGCAGGCTACCTGTACAACTTCGCCAAGCTGGTGGAGTGGCCGTCGTCGACGTACCGCAGCGGCGGGCCACTGGTGGTCGGCATTCTCGGCAATGACACCTTCGCCGGCGTCGTGGCGCGTGTCGTCGAGGGCAAGCGCATCGACAGCCGCCCGCTGCAGGTCAAGCCGGTGACGGCGAAGAACTTCAAGCAGTGCGGCTGTCAGATGCTCTTCATCGCCGGTGACTCGACCGTCCCGGTCGAGGAAGTCATCGCAGTTTCAGAAAGCCGGCTCGGTGCTGACCATTGCCGAAACGCCGGACTTCACCCGGCGCGGCGGGATCATCGCGCTGGCGCTCGAGAATCGCAAGGTCCGCTTCATGGTCAACAACGACGCAGCCACGCAGGCCTCGCTCAACATCAGCTCGCGCCTGCTCACGCTGGCCAGCGTCGTCCACACGGCACGGTGACGCCATGATGACGACCCTGCGCAACCTCTCGATCCGACGCAAGCTGACGCTGTTCGGTATGTTCACCAGCAGCGTCGCCGTGGTGCTCTCATCGGCGAGCTTCCTCGATCTACGACCTGGTCACCTTCCGCACCCTGCTCAGTCAGGACCTGATGACGGAAGCCCAGATCGTGGCCTACAACAGCGCCGCTGCCGTCGCCTTCGACGATGAGGCGGCGGCCAGCGTGCAGTTGTCGGCGTTGACGGCCAAGTCCGACCTGGTGGCAGCAGTGCTGTACCGCGCCGACGGGCAGTTGTTCGCGCACTACCACCGCGACGGCTCACGCACCACCGCACTGCCCCCGCCCGTCGCCGGCACACATATCCGGTTCACGGGCGACTCGATCGAGGTGTTTCGCGACGTGGCGCTGCGCGGTGAACATGTCGGCACGCTCTACCTCGAGTCCGACATGCGGCGCTGGCACACGCGCGCCAGGCAGTACGCCGGATTCATCGGTGCCTTCGTCCTGATCTCCGGCGGCCTGGCGTTCTTCATCTCGTCCCGGTTGCAGAAGCTGGTCTCGGAGCCCATTCTCGAACTCGAGCGGACGATGCGTGCCGTCTCGGTCGACAAGAACTACGCGGTGCGCGCCGTCAAGGCCTCGGCTGACGAAACCGGCCGGCTGATCGATGGTTTCAACACGATGCTGGCCGAGATCCAGCACCGCGACCGGGCGGTGCAGCGTGCCAACGGTGACCTCAAGACCCGGACCCAGCAGCTCGAAGGCGAGATCATCCATCGCAAGAGCACGCAGGACGAACTGCTGAAGGCCAAGCACGCCGCCGAGGACGCCAGCCGCGCCAAGAGCGCGTTCCTGGCCAACATGAGCCACGAACTGCGGACGCCGTTGAACGCCATCATCGGCTACAGCGAACTGCTCGAGGAGGAGATGGCCGACAGCTGGAACGAGCCGAACCTTCGCGACCTGCGCCGGATCCAGTCTGCCGGCAAGCATCTTCTCGCGCTCATCAACGACGTCCTCGACCTGTCGAAGATCGAAGCGGGCAAGGTGGCGTTGCACCTCGAGACGTTCGATGTCGAGTCGCTGGTCGAAGAGATGATCACCACGCTGCAGCCGGCCGCCGAGCGCAACCGCAACCGGCTGGTGCTGCGGCTGGCCGCCGACACGGGCAGCATGCACGCCGATGTCACCAAGGTGCGACAGATACTCTTCAACCTGCTGAGCAACGCCTGCAAGTTCACCGAGCAGGGCACGGTCACCCTCGACGTCGAGCGCCGCCGCGGTCCGGAGGACAGCGCTCGTCTTCAAGGTCGCCGACACCGGCATCGGGATGACCCCCGAGCAGCAGCAGCGGCTGTTCCAGTCGTTCGTGCAGGCCGATGCCTCGACGTCACGCAAGTACGGTGGCACGGGCCTGGGCCTGGCGATCAGCCTGCGCTTCGCTCGTCTGATGCGCGGCGACATCCACGTCGACAGCACCAGCGGCCAGGGCGCGGTGTTCACGCTGGAGTTGCCGGCCGACGTCGCGCCGGAGCCGCGAGACCGCGGCCGTGGAGCGGTCCGCCGGGCCCGAACGCGTGGCGGAACGGGCCGACGCGCCGACGGTCCTGGTGATCGACGACGACTGGACGGTGCGGGATCTGATGGCCCGGCTGCTCGAGAAGATGGGATACACCCCCGTTCTCGCCTCGAGCGGCGAAGAGGGGCTGCGACTGGCGCGCGAACTGCGCCCGAGCGTCATCACCCTCGACGTGGTGATGCCGGACCTGAGCGGGTGGGACGTCCTCGATGCAGCTGAACGCCGACAGCGAGCTGGCGTCCATCCCGGTGTTCATGGTCACCATCGTCGACCAGGAGGCGCTCGCTCTCGAGCGCGGCGCCTCGGTGCATCTGGTCAAGCCCATCGATCGCGACCAGCTCGCGCTGGCGCTCGAGATGCACTGCGCCCGGCCCAGGACACTGGCCGACAGGATCCCCGCCTGAGGCGGAGCAGACAGCATGTCGACCATCCTGCTCGTCGAAGACAACGCCCTCAACCGCGACATGCTGTCGCGTCGCCTGAGCCGCCGTGGCTACACAGTGATCACGGCAGAGAACGGCTTGCAAGGCCTGTCGATGGCCGGCACCGGCGGCGCCGGGGCTGATCCTGATGGACATCGGCCTGCCCGACATGGACGGCTGGGAGGTGACGCAGCGGCTCAAGGCCGATGCGGCCACGCATCACATCCCGATCATCGCGCTGACCGCGCACGCGTTGCTGACCGACCGCGAGAAGGCCCGAGAAGTCGGCTGCGACGACTACGACACCAAGCCGGTCGAATTCTCCCGGCTGCTCCAGAAGATCGAGAACCTGCTTGTCGCCAGAGGCACCGAATGACTCCCGCACCAGACCGCATCCTGATCGTTGACGACAACGAGGCCAACCGTGACCTGCTGGCGCGACGCCTCGCCCGGAAGCAGTACACCGTCATTGTCGCCGACAGCGCGCATGGACTCCTCGACCGGGTTCGCGACGAACGCATCGACCTGGTGCTGCTCGACATCGAGATGCCGGAAATCACCGGACTCGATGCGCTCGTCGCTCTTCGCCAGCGCTATGCCGCCACCCAGCTGCCGGTGATCATGGTCACCGCGCGCGACCGCAGCGACGACGTGGTCGAGGCGCTCGGGCTCGGCGCCAACGACTATCTGACCAAGCCGGTCGATTTCCCTGTGGCGTTGGCGCGCGTCCGCACCCACCTGATGCACAAGCGCAGCGAGCAGGCTCTGCGGTCGAGCGAAGAACGCTACGCACTGGCAGCACGCGGCGCCAATGACGGGCTGTGGGACTGGAACCTGCGCTCCAACGAGATCTATTACTCCTCGCGCTGGAAGTCGATGCTCGGCTTTGCCGAGAGCGAGATCGGCGGCGGCCCCGACGAGTGGTTCTCGCGGCTGCACGAGGCCGACCGGGACAAGGTGCGCCAGAACATCGCCGACCATCTCGACGGTCGCACGTCGCACCTCGAGATCGAGTCGCGGATGCTGCACCGCGACGGCGTCTTCAGGTGGGTGCTGACGCGCGGGCTGATGGTCCGCGATGACCACGGCAGCCCGCTGCGCATGGCCGGATCGCAGTCGGACATCACCGAGGGCAAGGTCGCCGACCCGATGACCGGCCTGCCCAACCAACTGCTCTTCCTGGATCGCCTGTCGCGCCTGATCGCCCAGCAACGGCGCAACGCCGGCTCGCTCTTCGCGGTGCTGTTCGTCGACCTGGACGGGTTCAAGCTGGTCAACGACAGCCTGGGGCACGCCGCGGGCGACCAGCTGCTGATCCAGGTGGCCAGGCGGCTCGAGTCGTCGCTGCGCGGCGCCGACTCCGTGACGCGTCTCGATGAGACCTACACCATTGCGCGGCTCGGCGGCGATGAGTTCGCGATCATCCTCAACGACCTCCGGCAGGCCAGCGATGCCAGCCTGGTTGCCGAACGCCTGCTCGGGGAACTGGCCCGCCCGTTCCTCATCGCGGACCGCGAGCTGTTCAGCTCGATGAGCGTCGGCATTGCCGTCAGCACGCTCCAGCATCAGCAGGCCGAGGAATACCTTCGCGATGCGGATACGGCGATGTACCAGGCCAAGGCGCAGGGCAAGGGACGTTTCGCGGTCTTCGACACCAACATGCGCGAGCTCATCACGCAGCGTCTCGAACTCGAGAACGACATGCAGCGGGCGCTCGAACGCGAGGAGTTCCGCAGCTACTACCAGCCGATCATCTCGCTCGACAGCGGAGACATCATCGGATTCGAAGCGCTGCTGCGCTGGCACCACCCGACCCGCGGCGTGCTGCCACCAGCACAGTTCATCCCGGCGGCCGAGGAGACCGGGCTGATCCGCGACCTCGGCTGGTGGGTGCTCTCCGAGGCGTGTCATCAGGTTGCCGCGTGGCGGCAGCTCGACCCGGTGCTCGAGGGCTTGTCGATGAACGTCAACGTGTCGGTCAAGCAGATCGTCGACCCCACGTTTGCGACGCGACTGGAAGGGTTGCTGCGGCAGTGCGCCCTGCCGCCGCGCACCTTGAAGCTCGAGCTGACCGAGAGCAGCATCATGTCCGACTCGACGGCGGCGGTCCTGCTGCTCGAGCAGCTCCAGGCGCTCGGCGTGAGGCTCGCCATCGACGATTTCGGCACCGGGTACTCGTCACTCAGCTACCTGCAACGCTTCCCGCTCGACACGCTGAAGATCGACCGCTCGTTCACCAGCGCCATGCAGGATAACGGGATGAACGACAGCATGATTGCGCGGACGATCATGCCGCTGGCCCATCGACTTGGCCTGGAGGTCGTGGCCGAGGGCGTCGAGACCGCCGAGCAGGCCGAACTGCTCAAGGGGATGGACTGCAAGTACGCACAGGGGTTCCTGTACTCCAAGCCGGTGCCGGCGGCAGAGATCGAGACGATGCTGGTCGCCCTGGTCGCGAGCGCCAGCCAATCGGCACCTCCCGCGCTGGCATCGTAAGCGGGCAGAAGGCAACGACGCGCCCTGCAGCTCGGGTATGCTGCCACCTGCCCGGTGCCGTACGGCCGGGCTGGTGTTCTCTCGAGCCGCGACAGCCGTTTGGAAGGCTGACGCCAGGAGGCCACTCGTGAACCAGTCCCTTCGAGCCGCGCTGCTGCTCGCGCTGTGCATTGCCGCCCACCCCGCCGCCCTGTCCGCCCAGGCGCGGGCCACCTCGGTCGGCGACCTGCTGCCCAACCTGATCCTCGGCGGGATCGCCCTCGACGCTGGCACCCCCGTGCCGCACAACGCGCATTTCACGCCGCTCAACCAGCTGTTTGTCGGCACCGACCCGCGGTCGGGGGTGGGTTTCCAGCTCGACGCGGCCGAGGTCGTCCTCAACTTCAATCGCGCCCTCGCCACCCAGTTCGCGACCTTTCCGCTCGGCAACTCCAGCGGCGGGTTTTCGTTCCGGATCGACGAGGGGACCGGTCTGCCGGCGCGCAGCACGCGCAGCTTCGGTCCGTCGTTCGGCGAGCGCTCGCTGACCATCGGCAAGGGCCGCCTCAGCACCGGGTTCACCTACCAGCACGCGTCGTTCGACCGTTTCGAGGGGCAGAACCTCGATGACGGGTCGATTCAGTTCCTGCTGCCGCACAACGACTGCTGTCCCGCACAGGTGGGCCTGCAGGCCACCGGCGACGGTTCCCTGCTCAATCCCGGCTTTGAAACCGACGTCGTCACCGTCCGCTTGTCGATGCAGGCCTCCACCGACACCGCGGCGTTCTTTGCCACGTACGGCGTCACCAGCCGCCTCGACGTCGGCGTGGCGGTGCCGCTGCGCCGCGTCGATGTGCAAGCGCGCGCCGACGCGGAAATCGTCCGTCTCGGCACGGCGTTCCAGCCGCTGGTACATACCTTCACGACCGGTAACGACGTGTCGCGACGCAGCTTCACCGACGCGCGGAGCGCCAGCGGCCTCGGCGACATCCAGCTGCGCACCAAGTACAACCTGTACCAGCGCGGCGCACAGGGCCTGGCCACGACGGTCGACCTGCGGCTGCCCACCGGAGATGCCGACAACCTGCTCGGCGCCGGCGCGGCACAGGGCCGGATTGCCGTCGTCCTCTCGACCGGGACGGATCGCTTCGCGCAGCACCTCAATCTCGGCTACACCTTCAGTGGTTCGACCGACGTCTCGAGGTTCGTGCTCGAGAACGCCGCACTCGAGGCGGCACTGCTGCCGACCGACACCCCGCCCGACGAGTTCAACTTCAATGGGGCGGTCGAGTTCGCCGCCACGGACCGTTTGACGCTGCTCGGCGAGTTTGTCGGCCGCACCCTGCGCAACGTCGGCCGGCTGGAGGTCAACGAGCGGTCGTTTCTCTATACCCCGCAGGGTCTGCCGGCCCTGGCGCCGCCGCTGCAGTCGCCCTCCTTCCGCGAGTTCCAGGCACGACCGGGCAACCTGACGCTCGGCCTCGGCGCGGTGGGCGTGAAATTCAACATCACCAACCGCTTCCTGCTGACGGGCCACCTGCTGGTGCCGCTCACCGAGGGCGGCTTGCGCAGCAACCTGACATCGTCGTTCGGGATCGATTACACGTTTTAGGGGGGCGGATCGGCGGATCGCGGATCGCGGATCGGGGATCGCGGAGCGCGAAGCGGGAGGCGGGACGCGGAAGTCGTGGGCGGCAGAGGGCCTGGCGACAGGCGGGACGAACGAGGCAGACGGGCGGCAGCAGTCGGCAGTTGGTCGTCGGCAGTCGCTCAGCGGAATGTCGTCGAGTCGATGCGCCACCCTGCGTCGGACTTCTGCAGCGTGAAGTTGCGCTGGCGGGTGGCGACGGGGAAGTTCTTGCCGTCGCGGCTGCGAGCGGTCATCTGCTCCCTGCATTGCGCCGTGGCCCGGGCGCCCTGGACACTGATCTGGCAGCCGGCCAGCGTCACCGTGACGCTCTGCAGGTCCGTGAACTGCTTCTCCAGGGCGCGCCGCGCCCCGGGCTGCAGCTGATTGACCGCGTCCACGTCCATGGCCGAATAGGCCCGGGCCCACCGCAGCACTACGTCGCTCACCAGGTCCTCGTCACGCGCGGCAGGCGTTGCCGCGACGACGGGCGGCGGCGGGCCGACCACTGCGGCTGGCGTGCCCTCAGCTGACGTGCTCGCCGCGCCTGCACTGCCGGCGGTCGCACCGGTGATTGGGGCGGGGGGGCCAACAGGCGGTTCGGGTGCCTGTCGCACGGTCTCGACCGAGGCCTGCGGGCCCCGGGCGAATTGATCGGATGCCTCACCGTACCTGCGGATCGCTTCGAGTGGGTCACGCCGGGCTTGCGACCGGGCCAGCTGCAGGGCACGCCGCCCACCGGCCAGTGCATCGCTCCCGGCGCCGTTGCGGACCGCGGTCTGTTCCGCCTGCAGCGCCTCGTCGCGAGACCGCGTCACCGCAAGCGACCGCACCGTACCCAGCTCGGCCAGCGCGGCCCGCACCGCGGTGGTTTGCGCGGCGGCAGGGATTATCGGCGGCAGCGCGTCGCCATAGGCTCGCGACCAGTTGCGGGCCGCCAGCGCCCGACGCCCGCTGGTCAACTGGCCGGCGAGCCGGCCCAGCAGGTCAGCGTCGGCGGGCGGATCGACGGCCGCTGGCGACGGGGTCGGCGGAGGCGAAACGGGGGTCGACGGCGCCGGGCCGAGTGGCGCTTCGCCCGGCGTCGATGCCTTGGCAATCGGCGGCGCGGCGACCGGCTCGCCAGGCCGGGTGACCCAAACCGCCGCTGCGACAGTGAGGATGAGCGCCGCCGCACCGGCGCCCAGCGCCAGACGCGACGGGCGCCCCGGCCAGGCGACACCGACGGTTTCGTCGAGGGGCGCGTCAGGCAGCCTGGCCGTAGAGCCCGGCGAGGCCTGGCCGTCGGCCAGCACGGTGACATCAAGGGCGCGCGACCAGATACGCGGCGCGCCGGACGCGACGAGACTGCCGGCCAACGCGGGCCCCGTCACCAGTGCAGCCGACTCCGGGCTCAGTCGAGCCGCCACCCGTAGCACGTCGGTGCGCATCGCCTCGAGGTGCGGGTAGCGGTCGTCGGGCGCCTGGGCCATGGCGCGTTCGACGATCGTGCAGAGTTCTTCGTCGAGGTCCGGCATCAGCTGTCGCAGCGGGTCCGCCCCGCCGTGGACGATTCGGTACGTCAGCGTCGCGAGGTTGTCGCCGGGGAAGGCCTGGCGATAGGCCAGCAGCTCGTACAGCACGAGGCCGACGGCAAAGATGTCGCTGCGGTGGTCGAGGGCCTGGCCGGTGATCTGCTCGGGCGACATGTAGTTGAGCGTGCCGACGATGTTGCCGTGCATCGTCAGGCCCATGGTCACCGCCGGATCGGCGCCGCGGGCAATGCCGAAGTCGAGCAGGCGCAGCGTGCCGGAGCCGTTGCTCACGATCAGGTTCGAGGGTTTGACGTCGCGGTGGATGACCCCGGCACGATGGGCGAACGCCAGACCGCTGCAGAGGTCTGCCGCCATCTGCAGCTTCTTGTGCAGACCCCACGGGACCCTGCGGCGGATGGCGTCGGAAAGTGGCTCGCCATCGATGTATTCCATGGCGATGTAGAGCTGCCGATCGTGCTCGCCCACCGCATAGATGGCCACGATGTTGGGGTGCTGCAGACGGGCGACGATGCGCGCCTCGCGTCGGAACCGTTCGCGCTGGTCGTCGCTGTCGGCGCGGAGCACCTTGAGGGCGACCTGCCGGCGCAGCCCCGGGTCCAGGGCCAGATAGACCGTCCCCATCCCGCCCTGGCCGAGCACCCGGACGATCTCGTAGTGGCTGACGTGGGTGGGCAGCTGGGTCATGACGGAGAGGAGCCCTGGTCGCGTCCCCTGCTGGCGAGCCGGTGGCGGTCGGGCGCGCGCATGGCGCGCACGTGGGCCAGAACCATGGTGTCGGCCGTCATAATAGGGCCGGACCCTTCCGGTCTGACGAAATGGGAGATCCAAAATGCGGTTGAGCCTGCGTGGGTGGCGTGGGATCTGTGCTGCCGTGGTGGCTTCGGCGATGGCTGGCACCGGAGCCGTGCAGGCTCAGGACCAGGCGTCGTTCGAAAAGCGCTTGACGGTGCACACCCTGCCGAACGGGTACACGTTCCTGATCCTCGAGCGCCAGGGGGCGCCCGTCTTCTCGTTCGCCACACGCGTCGACGTCGGGTCGGCACAGGAGGTGCCCGGCATCACTGGCCTGGCTCACATGTTCGAGCACATGGCGTTCAAGGGCACGCCGCGGCTGGGCACGAAGGACTACGCCAGGGAAAAGGTCGCGCTGGACGAACTCGAGCGCGCCTACCAGGCCTACGAGGCGGCGCGCGCCCGCGTCAAGCCCGATCAGGCCGACGTCGATCGGCTGCTCGAGGCGTTCAAGGCGAAGCAGGCGGCCGCGCAGGAGTTCGTGGTCGCCAACGCCTTCGACGAAACCCTGTCGCGCGAGGGCGGGGTGGGACTCAACGCGAGCACCAGCGCGGAGGCCACGACTTACTACTATTCGCTGCCGACCAACAAGTTCGAGCTGTTTGCCTATCTCGAGTCGGAGCGCTTCCTGCATCCCGTGTTTCGCGAATTCTACAAGGAGCGGGACGTGGTGATGGAGGAACGCCGCCAGCGCACGGAAAGCCAGCCGATCGGCAAGCTGATCGAGCGCATGCTGGCCACGGCCTTCCTGGCCCACCCGTACAAGCAGCCGACCGTCGGCTACATGAGCGACCTGCAGCGCTTCACCATGACCGACGCCGAAGCGTTCTTCAAGAAGTACTACGTCCCGGCCAACATGGTCACGGCCATCGTCGGCAACGTCAGGGCGGCCGAGATCATCCCGATCCTGGACCGCTATTTCGGTCGGTTGCCGAAGGGCGAGAAGCCTGCACCGCTGCGGACGCTCGAGCCACCGCAGGCCGCCGAGCTGAGCATCACGCTGCGTGAGAAGGCCCAGCCGATCTACATCGAGGGCTATCACAAACCCTCGGCCCTGCACGCTGACGATGCCGTCTACGACGCGATTGCCGAGATTCTCGGTCGGGGCCGGACCTCGCGCCTGTACACGTCGCTGGTGGAGAAGCAGAAGGTGGCCGTGCAGGCGCAGGTCGGCGGCGGATTGCCGGGGGTGAAGTACCCGCACCTGTTCATCGCGCTGGCCGTCCCGGCTCGCGGCGTGAGCAACGACAAGGTGGCTGAGGCGCTGCGTGGGGAACTCACCCGGATGTCAGCCGAGGACGTGACCGACGAAGAGCTGGAGCGCTTCAAGACCCGCGCCAAGGCAGATTCTGATCCGGTCGCTCGACAGCAACAGCGGCCTCGCCTCACAGCTGGTGACCTATCACACGCTGACCGGCGACTGGCGCGACATCTTCACCTACATCCAGAAGACCGAGGCCGTTACCAAGGCCGACATCCGCCGGGTGGCGGCAGACGTCTTCAGGCCGGGCAATCGCACGGTCGCCCGGCTCGAGAACGACGCGGCGCCGGCCGCGGGAGGCACGCGATGAGGGGTACGCACATGGGAGTGGCGATCGTGGTGCTGGTCGCGGGTGCCCTTGCACCGACGCCGGCAGGTGCCCAGGTCGCGACCGTGGATCAGCTGAAGTACCCGGCCTTGCCGGCCTTTTCGCTGCCGCGACCGACCCGGACCGTGTTGCCGAATGGCCTGGTGGTCCTGGTCATGGAGGATCACGAGTTGCCGCTGGTCAGCGTCTCGGCGCGCTTTCGCACCGGGTCGCTCCTCGAGCCAGCCGACAAGGTCGGGGTGGCCAGCCTGACCGGAAGTCAGATGCGGGCCGGCGGCACGGCCGCGCTCGCGCCCGAGGCCCTCGACCGCTACCTGGAAGGGCGTGCCGCCTCGATCGAGGCGAGCATCGGCGACGATGCCGGCTCGGCGGGGATGAGCGTGCTCAAGCAGGACTTCGGGGAGGTCCTGCAGGTGTTTTCGGACGTCCTCCGGCAGCCGCGTTTCGACCAGGCGAGGCTGGACGTGGCCAAACGGGGCATCGAGGCCGGCATCGCGCGCCAGAACGATGACCCGAATTCCATCGCCAGTCGCGAGTTCCGGGAACTGTTGTACGGCGGCGACACGCCGTTTGCCCGCCAGGTGACCTATGCCACGCTGCAGGGGCTGACGCGCGACGATCTCGTGGCATGGCACGCGACGTACCTGCATCCGGAGCAGACGATCCTCGCGGTGCACGGCGACATCACCTCGGCCGACGCGGTGGCGGCGATTACCCGGGTGTTCGGATCCTGGAAGCGCGGACCCAAACAGGTGATTACCTTCCCTGAACCGCGCCCGCAGTCCACGGCGGGCGTCTTCGAGGCGGTCAAGAGCGACGTCGCGCAGTCCTCCATCCGCGTCGGGCACATGGGGACGCTGAAGAGCACGCACCCGGACTACTACCCGGTGCAGGTGCTCAACGAGGTGCTGAGCGGCAGCTTCACGTCGCGTCTCTTCTCGAGCGTGCGCACGGCCAAGGGACTGGCCTACTCGGTCGGCGGCGGCGTCGGCAGCAACTACACGCGGGTGGCGCCGTTCTCGATGGGCACGAGCACCAAGACCTCGACGACCGCCGAGGCCATCGAGACGCTGATCGCCGAGGCGCGGCGGATCATCACCGAGCCCCCGACCGCCGAGGAGATCGCCCGCGCCAAGCAGTCGATCCTCAACTCGTTCATCTTCAACTCGGCCACCACCGAGCAGGTGCTCGGGCAGCAGGTGACCTACGAGTACTACGGTCTGCCTGCCGACTGGCTCGAGCGCTATCGCGCCGGTATCGAGAAGGTGACGCCAGCCGACACCGCGAGGGTGGCCGGGCAGTACATCAAGCCCGAGCAGTTTGCGATTCTCGTCGTTGGACCCAGCGAGGGCCGCGACAAGCCGCTGAGCACGTTCGGCGCGGTGAAGACCCTGGACATCTCGATTCCGGAGCCGCCACCGGCGAACCCGGCCCCTGCGGCGGCCGCCACGCCCGGCGGCGAGGAGGCCGGGCGAGCGCTCGTCGGCAAGGCGGTGGAGGCGATGGGCGGCGCAGCCGTGGTCGATGGCGTCAAGGCGTACCGCGAGGAAACCACCGTGTCGGCCACCACGCCGCAGGGAGACATCGAGCTGCAGTCGACGGTGCTGGTCGCCCCTCCGGACCGGCTGCGGCAGGAACTGGTGACGCCGATGGGCACGATGACGATGACGGTCGCCGGCGCGACCGGCACGGTGCAGGGCGGCCCGCAGGGGTCGATGCCGCTACCGGAAGCGCAGCGCGTGCAGATGCTCAAGCAACTGCAGCGGTCGCCAATCTTCCTGCTGCAGCGACGCGCCGACGCCGGGTTCAAGGCGACGGCTGCCGGTGAGGGCAAGGTCGGCGAGACCGCGGTCGCGCTGGTCCGGGTCGACCTGGACGGTGACGCCATCACGCTCGGCATCGACCCGACGACGGGGCAGCTGCGCAGCCTGCTGGCACGTGGCACCGGGCCGACCGGCGCCCCGGCCGACGTGCTGACCGAGTTCGGCGACTATCGCCAGGCTGGCGACATCACCATCGCGCACACGCGCCGGTCGATCGTCAACGGCACGACGGCGCAGCAGGTGACGCTGAAGTCGGTGCAGCTCAACCCGACGCTGCCGCCCGACGCCTTCGCGACGGTGAAGTAGCGCATGCCAGCCACCAATGCCCCGGCGGGCGTGACCTACGCGCACGGGCTCGTCCGACCGACCGGCGTGCGGGTGCCGCGCGAGTGGTACGTGCCCGAGCAACAGTTTCGGCTGGCGGGCGGTCGCGGTGCTGTTCGGCGTGCTGCTCGCGTCGCTGGCGGCGCTGCCGTGGCTGGTGGCGCGCTGGGGCGTCCTGGCAGCGCTGCCGGTGCTGCCGGTGATCGGCGCGTACGTCTACAAGCTGACCATCCTGATGCACGAGTGCTGTCATCGCACGCTGTTCGGCAGCCGCCGTCTGAACGATCGCGTCGGACTGGTCTGCGGCGGCTTCCTGGTGTCGAGTTACGACGACTTCTGCCGGGCCCACTGGCAGCACCACCGCCACTGCGGCACCGACGAGGACGGGGAAGAATCCGATTACCTGACGCTGCAGGACGCGTCGGCAGCGGCGCTGCTGCTGCATCTGGTCAAGCCGCTGTTCGGCGTGCAGGCGGGGCGCATGGCGATCGGCGCGCTCCGTGGGCTGGCGGGCCGGTTCACCGGCCGTCGCCGGCCGACGCCTGCCGCGTCCGCCGCGCCGCGGCCGCAGGCGCCGCTGGTCAGCCCGATGGCGCAGTTGCTGGCCATTGCCGGCTGCCAGGCCCTGATCATGTTGCTGGCCACTGGTGGAGGACGCTATCCGTGGCTGGCGCTGGTGTACCCGCTCACGGCCGGGACATTCGGCCTGTTCTTCAGTCGGGTGCGGGCGTTCTGCGAGCATGTCCGCCTCGACCGGCACCTCGGCGAGTGCTCGGTGCGGTCGCATCTGCCCAACCCCGTCGACCGGCTGTTCTTCTACACGCTCAACATGAACCTGCATGTCGAGCATCACCTCTTCCCGCAGGTGCCCGCGTGCCATCTGCCGAACGTGCGGCGGCACCTCCTCGCGGTGGGCTACCTGCAGCCGGCGATGTCGTCGCGCTTCATCCTCGGCACCATTGCCGGGGTGCTCGGCCAGGCGAGGGGACGCCGCAGCCGAGTGCTCTCCTGATGCTGATCGAGACCGTCGAGGTCGCCTGCAGTACCTGTGGCAGTCGTGACGCCGATGAGGTCGGCCGTTCCAGGGACTACGAGTTCGGGACCTGCGACAACGAGTTCATCTTCGTCTGCTGCCGCGCCTGCGGGCTGACCTACCTGCGCAATCGACCGGCCCTCGACACGCTCGGCATCATCTATCCGCCGTCGTACTACCGCTATGCGGCGTACCTGGGGCCGGTGACGACGCGGCTGCGGGGCTTCGTGCAGGGCGCTCGGGTGCGGATGATCCGCGCCCTCCTGCCGGCCGGCGCGACGGTGATGGAGGTGGGGTGCGGCGAAGGACAACTGCTGCAGGCCATCCGGGCCAGTGGCGATCCGTCGTGGCGGGTGGTCGGCGTGGACATCTCCGAGGAGGCGTGTGCAGCGCTGCGGCGGACGGGGCTGGAGATGCACTGCGCGCAGTTCGAGGACCTGGCGTGGCCTGACGGCACGGTCGACCTGGTGATCATGAACCAGGTGATTGAACATCTCGCCGATCCCCGGGCCTGTGTGGCCAAGGCCATGGCGCTGTTGCGCCCGGGGGGGCACCTGCTGATCGAGACGCCCTCGGTCGAGTCGTGGGACCGGGATTGGGTTGCCCGTGACCGCTGGGGCGGGTGGCATTGTCCGCGGCACTGGTCGCTGTACACGGGGGAGTCGTTGACCCGGCTGCTCGAGCAGCAGGGCCTGCGGGCTGGCCGGGCGGAATACCTGCTCAGCCCCTTCGTCTGGGCGCATTCGATGCAGAACGTCGTGCGCGACCGTCCGGCGTGGCGCTGGGCCTCGGCTTTGCTGTCAGAGGCATCGGTGCCGGCGCTGGTGGTGTACGGCGTGCTGGACACGGTGCAGCGCTGGGTCCGCGGCCGGACGTCGAACATGCGGGTGATTGCGCGGAAGCCAGATTGATTCTGAATGCTGAACTGGCAATGCAGCGCGGGTCGGGCCGCGGGAGCTCTCCCGGGTCCAGCGCGGCAGTAACCGCGCGTCGGCGTCGTGGCGACGGGCGGTCATGGCGAGACCAGAGCGGATGGGCTGGCGTCTTCGCTGCGCGCTGCACTCGTCATTCCTGATTCTCAATTCCGTGTGGTAGACTGTCTGTTCGCCGCGAGCCCCAATGGCCGCCGTGTGCCATGCGCGCACGAACTGCCCGGAATCGAATCCGGGTCCTGGATTGAACCGGGAACGATTGGGGCACGGTGCGGGGGTTGCAGCCCTCGCAGACACCGTGATAGGCTCGCAAGGTTTTGTCGGGGTCAGGACACCCTATCTGACCCCGAGTCCACGCGAAGTGGGGCCCGGATCCCAGGCGCTGCGCAGCATCGGCAGCGGGGATTGGCGGGCACATCCGAGCGGAAGGCCCAGCGGGCGTTCTGCGACGCGCAACTTCGAAGATGTAGGGTACCCAGTCTCGGGTGCCAGGTCGGCTTTTGTCGACTTTCAGGCCCGGGACGCCGTGTCGCCGCCGTCATGGCGGCACGGAGGCAAGTCCGAACGGGCACGCCTGACGAGGCGTGCCTGTATGCGTGTCTGTCGACTCGAGTCGGCGGCGCGTGCAGGTGGAGTTACTGTGCCGACCATCAGTCAGCTTGTGCGCAAGGGCCGTGAAGCGGTCCTCGAAAAGACCAAGAGCCCTGCGTTGCAGGAAAGCCCGCAGAAGCGGGGGGTCTGCGTCCGGGTCTTCACCCAGACGCCCAAGAAGCCGAATTCGGCGCTCCGCAAGGTGGCGCGTGTCCGGTTGACCAACAAGATCGAGGTCACGACCTACATTCCGGGCGTCGGCCACAATCTGCAGGAGCACTCGCTGGTGCTGATTCGCGGTGGTCGAGTGAAGGATCTGCCGGGTGTCCGGTACCACGTCGTGCGGGGCACGCTGGATGCCACCGGGGTGGCCAACCGCCGGCAGGGCCGGTCCAAGTACGGCGCCAAGCGGCCGAAGTCGTAGCAGGAGCGATCTGAGATGCCACGCAGACGAGTAGTCGCCAAGCGGGAAGTCACGCCGGACCCGATCTACAACAGCGCCCTGGTGACCAAGTTCATCGGGTCGGTGATGAGTGACGGGAAGCGGAGCACCGCGGAGCGGATTCTGTACAAGAGCTTCGAGATGATCCAGGAGAAGACCGGTGAGGAGCCCCTCAAGGTCTTCAAGAAGGCCATCGACAACACCAAGCCGAGCCTGGAAGTGAAGTCGCGGCGCGTTGGTGGGTCCAACTACCAGGTGCCGATCGAGGTCAACGTCAACCGTCGTCTGTCGCTGGCGATCCGCTGGATCGTGAGCTACTCGCGGTCGCGGGGCGACGGCAAGACGATGGAAGAAAAGCTGGCCAACGAGCTGCTCGACGCCAGCAACATGCGAGGCGGGGCCGTGAAGAAGCGTGAAGACACGCATCGGATGGCCGAGGCGAACAAGGCGTTCGCGCACTACCGCTGGTAGTCAGGTAGCGGGCCGCTCCCCGAGCGGTGCCGTCAGCAGGCGATGTATGCGCCGGGCAACCGGCGCCGCTTTCATAGATTTCCAGGAAGTCTCGACACCATGGCCCGTCAGGTACCTCTCAGTCGTACGCGCAACATCGGCATCATGGCCCACATCGATGCCGGCAAGACGACCACGACCGAGCGCATCCTGTTCTATACCGGCATCACCTACAAGATCGGCGAAGTGCACGAAGGCACGGCGACGATGGACTGGATGGAGCAGGAACAGGAGCGCGGCATCACCATCACGTCGGCCGCGACCACGTGCTTCTGGCGGGATCACCGCATCAACATCATCGACACCCCCGGGCACGTCGACTTCACGGCCGAAGTCGAGCGTTCACTGCGGGTGCTGGATGGCGCGGTGGCAGTGTTCGACTCGGTGGCCGGCGTCGAGCCGCAGTCCGAGACGGTGTGGCGCCAGGCCGACAAGTACCGCGTGCCGCGCATCTGCTTCGTCAACAAGATGGACCGCATCGGCGCCAACTTCGACCGCACGGTCGATCAGATCCGGACCCGCCTGCAGGGCAACCCCTGCGTGTTGCAGTTCCCGATCGGCACCGAGGACAAGTTCCGCGGTGTGGTCGACGTCGTGACGATGAAGGCGATCACGTACAAGGACGAGACGATGGGCGCCGAGTACGTCGTCGAGGACATCCCGGCGGAACTGCAGGAGCAGGCTGACGCCTACCGCGAGCAGTTGCTCGAAAAGGTCAGCGAAGCCGACGACGCACTGCTCGAGAAGTATCTCGGCGGCGAAACGATCACCGAGGCCGAGATCAAGGCCGCCCTCCGGCTGCGCGTGAACAAGTCCGTGCATGGTCGGGTCGAGGCGCCGTTCGTGCCGGTCATCTGCGGCTCGGCGTTCAAGAACAAGGGCGTGCAGCCGCTGCTCGACGCCGTCGTCGACTTCCTGCCCTCGCCGATCGACATCCCGGCGATTCAGGGCGTGTCGATGGACAAGGCCGACGAGACGCCGATCGAGCGCCCGGCCGACGACAGCAAGCCGTTCGCGGCGCTGGCCTTCAAGATCATGACCGACCCGTTCGTCGGTCAGCTGACCTTCATCCGGGTCTACTCCGGCGTGCTGGCGTCAGGCGCGACGGTGCTCAACTCGACCAAGGGCAAGACCGAGCGCATCGGCCGACTCCTGAAGATGCACGCCAACAAGCGTGAGGAAATCAAGGAAGTCTACGCCGGCGACATCGCGGCGTGCGTCGGCCTGAAGAGCGTCATGACCGGCGACACGATTTGCGACGAGAGGCACGCCGTCGTGCTCGAGTCGATGGACTTCCCGGAGCCGGTGATTTCGCTGGCGATCGAGCCGAAGACCAAGAGCGACCAGGAGAAGCTGGGCCAGGGTCTGGCCAAGCTGATGGCGGAAGACCCGACGTTCCGCGTGCGGACCGACCAGCAGACCGGCCAGGTCATCATCGCGGGCATGGGCGAGCTCCACCTCGACATCATCGTCGACCGGCTCAAGCGCGAGTTCAACGTCGAGGCCAACGTCGGCCGGCCGCAGGTCGCCTACAAGGAAACCCTCACGATGAAGGCCGAGGGCGAGGGGCGGTACATCCGGCAGACGGGTGGTCGTGGTCAGTACGGCCACGCCAAGGTCCGCCTGATTCCGCGCCAGCCGGGCGAGGGGTACCTGTTCGAGAACAAGATCGTCGGCGGGACGATTCCCAAGGAATTCATCAAGCCGATCGACGAAGGCATCAAGGAAGCCCTGACCACCGGCGTGCTGGCGGGCTTCCCGGTCGACGACGTCGGCATCGAGCTGTACGACGGCTCGTACCACGACGTGGACTCCAACGAGATGGCGTTCAAGATCGCCGGCTCGATGGCCTTCAAGGATGCCGCCAAGCGGGCGCGTCCGGTGCTGCTCGAACCGGTGATGCGGGTCGAAGTGGTGGTGCCCAAGGAGTTCATGGGCGACATCATGGGCGACATCGCCAGCCGCCGCGGGCACATCCAGTCGCAGGAAGACCTCGGCGGCACGCAGATCGTCAGTTCGCGCGTGCCGCTGTCGGAGATGTTCGGTTACGCGACCGAGTTGCGGTCACGGACCCAGGGTCGCGCCACCTACTCGATGCATTTCGACCGCTACGAGCAGGCGCCCGGCCATGTCGCCGACGAAGTGATTGCCCGCATGCAGGGCACCAAGCAGTAGTCACAGTTCCGTCCAGGACCCGTAGAACCGGAGATCAGGCGCAATGGGTAAAGAGAAGTTCGACCGTTCGAAACCGCACGTCAACATCGGCACGATCGGTCACATCGACCACGGCAAGACGACGACGACGGCAGCGATCACCAAGGTGTTGCACAAGCACAACCCGAAGGTGTCGTTCCGGTCGTTCGACTCGATCGACAACGCGCCGGAAGAGAAGGAGCGCGGGATCACGATTGCGACGGCGCACGTGGAGTACGAGACGGCCAACCGGCACTACGCGCACGTGGATTGCCCGGGCCATGCCGACTACGTGAAGAACATGATCACGGGCGCGGCGCAGATGGACGGCGGCGATCCTGGTGGTGGCGGCGACCGACGGGCCGATGCCGCAGACGCGCGAGCACATTCTGCTGGCGCGGCAGGTCGGGGTGCCGTACCTGGTGGTGTTTCTGAACAAGGTGGACACGGTCGACGACGAGGAGCTGCTGGATCTGGTGGAGCTCGAAGTGCGCGAGCTGCTGTCGAGCTACGGCTTCCCGGGCGACGAGATTCCGATTGTGCGCGGGTCGGCGCTCAAGGCGCTCGAGGGCGAGCCGGAGTGGGAAAAGACCATCGACAACCTGATGGACGCCGTGGACGCGTACATCCCGATGCCGGAGCGGCAGATCGACAAGCCGTTCCTGATGCCGGTCGAGGACGTGTTCTCGATTTCGGGGCGCGGGACGGTGGTGACCGGGCGGGTCGAGCGGGGCAAGGTGAAGGTCGGCGAGGAAATCGAGATTGTCGGCTTCGGGGCGACGCGCAAGACGGTGGTGACCGGCGTCGAGATGTTCAAGAAGCTGCTCGACGAGGGCCAGGCGGGCGACAACATCGGGGCGCTGCTGCGGGGCATCGACAAGGAAGTCGGTCGAGCGCGGCCAGGTGTTGGCCAAGAGCGGGTCGATTCTGCCGCACACCAAGTTCAAGGGCGAGGTCTACGTCCTGACCAAGGAAGAGGGCGGGCGGCACACGCCGTTCTTCAACGGCTACCGGCCGCAGTTCTACATCCGGACGACGGATGTGACCGGGCGTGGCCAAGCTGCCCGAAGGCGTGGAGATGGTGATGCCGGGCGACAACGTGGCGATGGAGATTGAGCTGATCGGCCCGGTGGCGCTGGAAAAGGGCCTGCGGTTCGCCATCCGCGAGGGTGGCCGCACGGTCGGCGCCGGCACCATCACCGAGATTCTGGCGTAAGCAGGGGCGCCTCCGCCGAGGCGCCCTGTCAGGGCCGCTCGGGGAGCGGCCCCGACCAGCGCGAAAGAGAAGAACATGTCTGGATTTGGCGAAAAGATTCGCATCCGTCTGAAGGCCTACGACGCCCGCGTGCTCGACCAGTCGACCACCGAGATCGTGGACACGGCTCGCCGCACGGGCGCTCGCCTGGCCGGTCCGGTGCCGCTGCCGACCGAGAAGAACAAGTGGACGGTGCTGCGCTCGCCGCACGTGGACAAGAAGTCGCGCGAGCAGTTCGAGATCCGGACGCACAAGCGGCTGGTGGACATCTTCGAGCCGACGCCGCAGACGGTGGACGCGCTGATGAAGCTGGATCTGCCGGCGGGCGTCGACGTCGAGATCAAGGCGTTCGGCAAGGAACACGGCAAGTGACGATTCGGATTGACGGTCCGGCCCGCCCCGGCAGTTGCCGCGAGGGCGCAGGTCGGATGCGAATCCAGAGGACGAGAGAAACACGATGGTGAATGGAATCATCGGCAAGAAGATCGGGATGACGCAGGTGTTCGGCGCTGATGGCGTCGTCACCCCGGTCACCGTGGTCAAGGCCGGCCCGTGTGTCGTGGTGCAGACCAAGACCGCGCAGACCGACGGCTATGACGTCGGCGCAGATTGGCCTGGTCGAGGACAAGCCGGCCAAGGTCAGTCGCGGCCTGCAGGGACACTACGCCAAGGCCAACGTGCCGCCGACGCGCGTGCGCCGCGAGGTCGGGATCGCCGGTGACGCGGTCACCGCCGGCAGCGAAGTGCTGGCCTCGGCCCTCTTTGCCGCGGGCGAAGTGCGTCGACGTCATCGGCACGTCCCGCGGGATGGGCTTCCAGGGCGTGATGAAGCGCCACGGATTCGCTGGTGGCGCCGCCTCGCACGGCTCGATGTTCCACCGCGCGCCGGGTTCGATTGGCGCCTCGTCCTATCCCTCCCGCGTGGTCAAGGGGATGCGCGCCGCCGGACACATGGGCGACGAGCGCGTCACCGTTCACAACCTGAAGATCATCCGCGTGGATGGCGACAACCACCTGCTGCTGATCAAGGGCGCCGTGCCCGGACCGCGCAACGGCATCGTGCTGATCCGCAAGGCACGCAAGGCCAAGCCCGTGCGTGTGGCGCAGGTCGAGACGAAGAAGGGGAAGAAGTGATGCAGCTCGACGTCGTCAACGCCAGCAATGAGAAGGTCGGCGCGCTCGATCTGCGCGACGAGGTGTTCGGCAACCGTGTGCGCACCGACCTGATCTGGGAAGCGGTGCGCCACGAGCAGGCCGACGTCGCGGCGCGGCACGCACGCGACCAAGACGCGCGGTGAAGTGGCCGGCTCGGGCCGCAAGCTGTGGAAGCAGAAGGGCACCGGCCGGGCGCGGGTCAGCGACGTGCGCAACCCGATCTGGCGCAAGGGCGGAACGACGCTCGGTCCGCAGCCCCGCGACTACGGCTACGCCTTCCCGAAGAAGATGGCGCTCGGTGCGCTGCGCGATGCGCTGGCGGCCAAGCTGCGCGACGGCCAGGTGGTGGTCGTGGACGCGCTGTCGGTGGACCAGCCGAAGACGCGCGACGCGGCTCGCCTGCTGAAGGAGTCTCGGCCACACGCGCAAGACGCTGGTCATCGACGTGCAGCCGGCCGACGCGCTGGTGCTGTCGACGCGCAACCTCGCCGGGGTCCGGCTGGTGCAGGCCAACCGGGTGACGGCGCGGGACGTGATGGACTGCGCGAAGGTCATTGCCAGCCAGGCCGCACTGACGCGGCTGCAGGAGACGCTGGGCTGAGGCGCGAGCCGCAGACCAGGGACGAAAATCATGAAACTCACCGACGTCATCCGCCGGCCGCTCGTCACCGAGAAGAGCACCCTGCAGCGCGAGTTGCAGAACGTGCTGGCCTTCGAGGTGCACGTGGACGCCACCAAGGTGGAGATCACGCAGGCGGTCGAGCAGTTGTTCGGCACCAAGGTGGCGGCCGTCCGCACGGCCAGCCAGCGCGGCAAGCTGAAGCGCCAGGGCCGCTTCGTCGGTCGCCGCAGCGACTGGAAGAAGGCTTACGTGCGCCTGCAGGCCGACCAGAAGGTCCCCGAGATCCTGGAGATCGCGTAAGCGAGGACGACCCATGCCAGTTCGCACGTACAAGCCGACGTCGGCGGGGCGCCGTTTCCAGACGGTGCAGACCTTCGACGAGATCACGTCTACCGAGCCCTACAAGCCGCTCACCGAGCCGCTGAAGAAGTCGGGCGGCCGCAACAACCATGGTGAGTTGACCATCTGGTGGCGCGGCGGTGGGCACAAGCGGACCTACCGCATCATCGACTTCCGCCGTGACAAGCGGGACATCCCGGCCAAGGTGTCGACCATCGAGTACGACCCGAACCGGTCGGCGCGGATTGCGCTGGTGACCTATGCCGACGGCGAGAAGCGCTACATCCTCCACCCGGTCGGGTTGAAGGTCGGCGACGCCATCGTCGCGGGCGGCACGGCCGACATCCTGCCGGGCAACGCCCTGCCGCTGAAGAACATCCCGCTGGGCACGGTCGTGCACAATGTCGAGCTCCGTCCCGGCAAGGGTGGGCAGATGGCGCGCAGCGCCGGAGCCGCGGTGCAGGTGGTGGCCAAGGAAGGCGACGTACGCCACGCTCCGGATGCCCTCCAGCGAGGTGCGCCTGGTCAACATGGAGTGCTACGCCACGGTCGGGCAGGTCGGCAACGTCGACCACGAGAACGTCTCGATTGGCAAGGCCGGGCGAAGCCGCTGGCTGGGCAAGCGTCCCCACGTCCGCGGCGTCGCGATGAACCCGGTGGATCACCCGCTGGGCGGCGGCGAGGGCAAGACCTCGGGCGGCCGTCATCCGGTCACCCCCTGGGGCGTGCCGACCAAGGGTTACAAGACCCGCAACCGCAAGGCGACCGACGCGTTCATCGTCACGCGCAGGCAGAAGTAGGCCGGAACCATGAGCAGATCGCTGAAGAAGGGCCCGTTCATCGACACCCCGCTCCTCGAGAAGATCGAGGCGATGAACGCTGCCAACGAGAAGAAGGTCATCAAGACCTGGTCACGCCGTTCGACGGTGATTCCCGAGATGATCGGGCACACCCTGGCGGTGCACAACGGCAAGAAGTTCGTGCCGGTGTACGTCACGGAGAACATGGTCGGCCACAAGCTGGGCGAGTTCGCCGCGACGCGGTCCTTCAAGGGGCACCCCCTGAAGGCCGAGAAGGCCGGGAAGTAGGGAGACGACGATGGTGCAAGCGACAGCGACCTCCCGCAGTGTCCGCACGTCGGCGCAGAAGGCCGGACTCGTGCTGGACCTCATTCGTGGCAAGGACGTGACCGGCGCTTTGGCGACGCTCAAGTTCTCGACCAAGGGCGTGGCCAAGAGCATCCACACGCTGCTCCGGTCGGCCATTGCCAACGCGCAGCAGTCCGAGGGCTTCGGCGGCGACGTCGAGCGTCTGTACGTCTCGGCGGCGTATGCCGACCAGGGCACCTCGTTCAAGCGCGTCCGCCCGGCCCCGATGGGTCGAGCCTTTCGCGTCGTGAAGCGCACGGCGCACCTCACGGTGCAGGTCGCAGAGCGGCCGGTGCGACGTCGGGCCCCGCAGGCCCCCACCAAGCCGCGCGCGCGCAAGACCGCGGGCGCCGACAGCAATCAGGAATAGGACAGAGACGCATGGGCCAGAAGGTTCATCCCTACGGGTTCCGGCTCGGGTTCAACAAGACCTGGCGCTCGCGATGGTTCGCCGACAAGGACTACGCCAAGCTGCTGCACGAGGACCTCAAGCTGCGCGAAGACCTGAAGAAGCGGTTCGCGCACGCTGGTGTCTCGAAGGTCGAGATCGAGCGGGCGGCCAACAAGCTGAAGGTCGACATCCACACCAGCCGGCCGGGCATCATCATCGGCCGCAAGGGCGCGGAGGTGGACAAGCTCAAGGCGCAGGTGCAGAAGCGCACCAACCGCGAGGTGTTCATCAACATCCAGGAGATCCAGAAGCCGGAACTGGATGCCCAGTTGATCTCCGAGTCGGTGGCGATGCAGCTCGAGAAGCGCATTGCCTTCCGCCGGGCGATGCGCAAGGCGGTGGAGTCGGCGCTGCGGTTCGGCGCGCGTGGCATCAAGGTGCGCGTGTCGGGTCGCCTGAACGGCGCCGAGATTGCCCGGTCGGAGTGGTATCTGCACGGCCAGCTGCCGCTGCAGACGCTGCGCGCCGACATCGACTACGGCTTCTCCGAGGCGCGCACGACGTATGGCGCGATCGGTGTGAAGGTGTGGCTCTTCCAGGGAGAGCGCCTCGTGCCCAAGTTCGGTCGCGACGAGGAGCAGTACCGGTCGCCGCGGCGTGCCGCGGGCGGGCGGGGATAGGAACGACTTGCCATGTTGATGCCCAAGAAGGTCAAGTACCGCAAGCAGCAGCGGGGACGCATGAAAGGCAAGGCCTGGCGCGGGTCCGATGTCTCCTTCGGTGACTACGGGCTGAAGGCGCTCGAGCCGTGCTGGCTGACGGCGCGCCAGATCGAAGCGGCGCGTATCGCGATGACCCGCTTCATCAAGCGCGGCGGCAAGATCTGGATCCGGGTGTTCCCGGACAAGCCGATCACCAAGAAGCCGCAGGAAACCCGGATGGGTAAGGGCAAGGGCGCGCCGGAAGCCTGGGTCTGCGTGATCAAGCCGGGCCGCATCCTCTTCGAGATGGAGGGGGTGGACGAGGTGACGGCCAAGCGGGCGATGGAGCTGGCGGCAGCCAAGCTGCCGATTCACACCAAGTTCGCGACCCGGTTCGCGGCGGAGCAGGCGTGATGGCCAAGGTAGCGGAGTTCAAGGACCTCGGCGTCGAGCAGCTCGAGCAGCGCGCCACCGAGATCGACAAGGAGCTGTTCACGCTGCGGATTCGCAAGGCGATGGGACAGCTGGACAGACCCCTGCAGATCCGGGAGCTGCGCCGCGACCTGGCGCGGGTGAAGACGGTGCTGCGGCAGAAGGCCGACGCCCGTTAGGGCGCGCCGCGGAGAGAGCAGGAACGAGCTATGGCAGCCAAGGCAGAAATCGTCGGTCGCGTCGTCAGCGACAAGATGGACAAGGGAGTTGTCGTCGCCGTGACGCGTCAGGTGCGTCACGACGTGTACGGCAAGATCCAGCGCAAGACGTCGCGGTTCATGGCGCATGACGAGGCCAATGCCGCGAAGGTCGGGGATACGGTGGCAATCGCCGAGAGCCGCCCGTTGAGTCGCCGCAAGCGATTCGTGGTGACACGGATCGTCGAGCAGGCGAAGGTCATCTAGGAGCCCGCGATGATTCAGATGCGATCGATCCTGGACGTGGCCGACAACTCGGGCGCGCGCAAGATCTCGGTGATCAACCCGATCGGTGGGTCGACGGGCCGCTATGCGCGGCTCGGCGACATCGTCACCGCGTCGGTGAAGGAAGCGGCGCCGGACGGCAACGTGAAGAAGGGCCAGGTGGTCAAGGCGGTGATCGTGCGGACGCGCAAGGAACAGCGCCGCAAGGATGGCAGCTACATCCGCTTCGACCGCAATGCCGCGGTGCTGGTCAAGGAAGACGGCGAGCCAATCGGAACCCGTGTCTTCGGGCCGGTGGCGCGCGAACTGCGCGAGCGGAAGTTCATGAAGATCATCTCGCTCGCCCCCGAGGTGCTGTAGGCGATGGCTGGCTTGAAGCGGATTCGCAAGAACGACGAGGTCATCGTCATTGCCGGCAAGGATCGCGGCAAGCGTGGACGGGTGACCCTGGTGGATGCCGAACGCAACCGGGTGGTGGTCGAGGGAATCAACCTCGTCAAGCGGCACACCAAGCCGAACCCCCAGAAGCAGGTGCAGGGCGGCATCGTGGAACAGGAGGCGGCCATTCACGCCTCCAACGTGATGCTGGTCGACCCGGCGTCCGGTCTGCGCACCCGGGTGGGCGTGCGGATCGAGGACGACGGTCGCAAGGTCCGTGTCAGCCGGCGCAAGGACGGCGGAGTGATCGACAAATGAGCCGGCTGAAGGAGCGCTACACCGGTGAGGTGGCGCCGGCGCTGCAGAAGGAATTCGGGTACGCCAACGTCATGGCGACCCCGAAGATCACCAAGGTGGTGATCAACCTCGGGCTCGGCGAAGCCACCCAGAACGCGAAGATCGTGGACGTCGCGGCCGACGAACTCATGCGCATCGCCGGGCAGAAGCCCGTCGTGACGCGCGCGAAGAAGTCGATTGCGCAGTTCCGGGTCCGCCAGGGCATGCCCATCGGGACGATGGTCACGCTGCGTGGCGAGCGGATGTTCGACTTCCTCGATCGCCTGATCTCGATGTCGCTGCCTCGTGTGCGCGACTTCCGGGGCATCCCGACGAAGGGCTTCGACGGGCGTGGCAACTACACGCTCGGGCTGAAGGATCAGCTGCTCTTCCCGGAAATCGACTACATGCGCGTGGACAAGCCGCGCGGCATGAACATCACCGTGGTGACCACGGCGAAGACCGACGAGGAATCGCGGCGTCTGCTGCAGCTCCTCGGATTCCCGTTCAGACAGAGCTGACATGGCTACGACTGCGAAGATTGCCAAGGAACACAAGCCCCAGAAGTTTCAGGTGCGGGCCCGGAACCGGTGCGGCCGCTGCGGCCGGCCGCGCGCCTACCTCCGGAAGTTCGCCCTGTGTCGTCTCTGTTTCCGTGAGCTCGCCCTGCGTGGCGAGGTTGCGGGTGTGACCAAGAGCAGCTGGTAAGCCACAGCAGGGCCGGGAGCGCAGGCCCGACGGTCGAACGACCGCGGGAACCGCGCTGCCGTGGAGCGCGCGCCGGAGCCGAGAGGCCCGCGCGGCGCCCGGCCCATGAGGACAAGGTATGACTGACCCGATCGCTGACATGCTCACGCGGATTCGCAATGCCGTCCAGTCGCGCCACACGCGCGTGGACGTGCCCGCGTCGAAGCTGAAGCTCGAAATCGCTCGCATTCTGGAAGCCGAGGGCTACATCGGCAGCTTCAAGCTGATCGACAGCCCGACGACCCCGGACGCCCCGCAGAAGGTGGTGCGGATCGCGCTCAAGTACGGACCACGCGGCGAACGCGTGATCTCCGGCCTCGAGCGGGTCAGCCGACCCGGCCGCCGCGTCTACTTCGGGCGCGAGACGGTGCCCACGGTGCTCGGCGGGCTCGGCACCTCGATCCTCACCACGTCGCAGGGCGTGATGACGGGCCGAGAGGCGAGCAAGGCCGGCGTCGGCGGCGAAGTGCTCTGCAACGTCTGGTAAGGACTCAGGAACATGTCTCGAATTGGCAAGAAGCCGATCCCCGTCCCGAAGGGTGTGCAGGTCACGCTGAAGGACGGCCTGGTCGAGGTGAAGGGGCCCAAGGGCCAGCTGTCGCAGTCGCTGCCCCCCGGCGTCACGATGGTGCTCGAGGACGAGCAGATCGTCACGAGCGTCGGCGAGGCGCGCGAGCAGCGCAAGTTCCACGGCCTCGGTCGCACCCTGGTGGCCAATGCGGTCCAGGGCGTGTCGGAAGGCTTCAAGCGCGAACTCGACATCGTCGGCGTGGGGTACCGCGCCGAGGTGAAGGGCCGCGACGTGCACTTTGCGCTGGGGTACTCGCACCCGGTGGTCTTCCCGTTGCCGCAGGGCATCGACGTGGCCATCGAGAAGCAGACGCACGTGACGGTGACCGGCATCGACAAGCAGCTGGTCGGCCAGGTGGCTGCCAACATGCGGTCGCTGCGCAAGCCGGACCCCTACAAGCAGAAGGGTGTCCGGTACACCGGCGAAGTGCTCAAGAAGAAGGCCGGGAAGGCCGGCGCGAAGTAACGCGCGCCCAAGCGGAGAAGCTGCCGTGAAGATCGAAACCAAGAAGGATCGCCGTGAGCGCATCCGCCTGCGTCTGCGCAAGAAGCTGGCCGGAGACGCAGCCCGACCGCGTCTGGCCGTGTTCCGAAGCGTGTCGCACATCTACGTCCAGGCCATCGACGACGCCAACGGCACGACCGTGGCCTCGGCGAGCACCAACGAACCGGCCATCAAGGGCCAGCTCGGCGAGGGTGAGCGGGGTGGCAACGTCAAGGGCGCGGCAGCCGTGGGCCGGATGCTGGCCGAACGCCTGAAGGACAAGGGCATCACCCGGGTGGTGTTCGACCGCGGCGGGTTCCTGTACCACGGGCGCGTGCGCGCCGTCGCCGAAGCCGCGCGCGAAGCCGGCCTCCAGTTCTGAGGACAGACATGTACGAATTCCGCGATCGCATCGACGCGAGCCAGCTCGAGCTGAAGGACACCGTCGTGTCCATCAACCGCGTCACCAAGGTGGTCAAGGGGGGCAAGAACCTGTCCTTCAGTGCCCTGGTGATCGTCGGGGACAGCGCCGGGCACGTCGGCTTCGGGGTCGGCAAGGCCAAGGAAGTGCCCTCGGCCATCAAGAAGGGCATCGAGGCGGCCAAGAAGTCGCTGATCAAGGTGCCGCTGCAGGGCACGTCGGTGCCGCACACCGTGACCGGGCGTTTCGGCGCCGGTCGGGTGCTGCTCAAGCCGGCGCCCGATGGCACCGGCATCATTGCCGGCGGCGCCGTCCGCGCGGTGGTGGAGGCGGCTGGCATCCAGAACATCCTGACCAAGTCGCTCGGGTCGGCCAATCCGCACAACGTGGTGCGGGCGACCATTGCGGGGCTCAAGGGCCTCAAGGACCCGTCGGCCATTGCCCGCCTGCGTGGCAAGTCGGTCGAAGAACTGCTGAATGCCTGAGGACGTGATGTCGGAAACCACTCCCCGTCGACAGAAGCCGGCCACGCTCGCAGCGCCCAAGGGCAAGACCCTCAAGGTGACCCTGGTGCGCAGCGTGATCGGCTACGACAAGAAGCAGGGCGAGATCGTCAAGGGTCTCGGGCTGCGCAAGATTGGTCACACCGTGGAGGTCCTCGACCATCCCGCCATGCGCGGCATGATCCAGAAGGTCCGTCACATGGTGACGGTCGAATAGGTAGGGCGCGTTCTCCGAACGCGCCGGGTTCAGACGGCCTTGGCCTTCGGTCTTGGGCCTTCGAGTAGATGCGAAGGCCGCCGGCCGAATGCCGACGGCCGACAGGAAAGAAATCATCATGGATCTGAGCGATCTCAAGCCAGCCAAGGGCGCGACCCACTCCAGCAAGCGTGTGGGCCGTGGCCAGGGGTCGGGCAATGGCAAGACGGCCGGTCGTGGTCACAAGGGCGCCAAGTCGCGGTCGGGCTTCAAGCGCAAGCGTGGCTTCGAAGGCGGCCAGATGCCGCTGCATCGTCGGCTGCCCAAGCGCGGCTTCACCAATATCTTCCGCAGCGAGTACGCGGTCATCAACCTGGACCAGCTCGAGAAGCTGTTCGACGGGGGGGCCGACGTCACGCCGGAGGTGCTGCACGGGCAGGGCCTGGCGCAGGGTACCCAGAAGATCAAGGTGCTCGGCCGCGGCGAACTGACCAAGGCCTTCAACGTCAAGGCGCACAAGTTCAGCGGAGCCGCTGCCCAGAAGATCCAGGCAGCCGGCGGCACGGCCGAGAGCCTGTAGCTCCCGCACGCTGCAGCAGGGAGGGCGCGTTCCGCGAACGCGCCTGACGATGTCGGGGCCGCTCGGGGAGCGGCCTCTTCCCTCACCACACCAAGGCCAGGCGCCGCAAGGGCGACGGCCGCGGCACACATCGAGACGACCACCGATGGATAGCTTGAGGAACATCTTCGCCGTCCCGGAGCTCCGCACCCGGGTGCTGTTCACGCTGGCATTGCTCGGCGTGTTCCGCATTGGCCACCACATCCCGACGCCGGGCGTGAACACCGAGGCGTTGGCGTTGCTGGCCGAGCAGGCGCGCAACACGATGTTCGGCCTGTACGACCTCTTTTCGGGCGGCAACCTGTCGCGCGTGACGATCTTCGCGCTGGGCGTGATGCCCTACATCAGTGCCTCGATCATCCTGCAGCTGCTCACCGTGGTCTGGCCGACCCTGGAGCGCATCTCCAAGGAAGGCGAGCTCGGGCGCCGCAAGATCACGCAGTACACGCGCTACGGGACGATCCTGCTGTCGGTCATCCAGGCGCTGAGCATCGCGATCTTCCTCGAGCGCCAGACCAACATCGCCGGTGGCCTGCCGCTGGTCTACGACCCGGGCTGGGGCTTCCGGATGTTGACGGTGCTCACGCTGACCACCGGCTCGATCTTCGTGATGTGGCTCGGCGAGCAGATCACCGAACGCGGCGTCGGCAACGGCATGTCGCTGATCATCTACGCCGGCATCGTCGTCGGACTGCCGCGTGCGGTGATGACGACGCTGGACCAGCTCAAGACCGGGGAGATCGGCCTGCTGCGCCTGGCGCTGCTGCTGCTGGTGATGATCTCGGTGGTGGCCGCCATCGTCTACGTCGAACGGGCGCACCGGCGGGTCGCGGTGCACTACGCCAAGCGGGTGGTGGGGCGCCGCATGTACGGCGGATCGAGCACGCACATTCCCTTGAAGGTGAACACGGGCGGCGTGATGCCGGTGATCTTCGCCTCGTCGCTGCTGGCCTTCCCGGCGACCATCGCCGGGATGTTCCCGCCGGAAAGCTGGGTGCAGCGGGCGGCGCAGCAGCTGATGTGGGGCATGCCGCTGTACAACCTGCTGACGGTGACGCTGATCATCTTCTTTGCGTACTTCTACACCGCCATCGTCTTCAACCCCGACGATGTGGCCGAGAACATGCGCAAGTACGGCGGCTTCGTCCCCGGCATCCGGCCCGGCAAGCGGACGGCCGAGTACATCGACCTGATCCTGACGCGGATCACCCTGGTCGGCGCGCTGTACCTGGCCGCGGTGGCACTGCTGCCGGAGTTCCTGATCAGCGGCTTCAAGGTGGCGCCGATTCCGTTCATCGGCGAGTCGCTCGACTCCGCGCTGCCGGGCTGGTTCACCAACGGCCTCGGGGTGACCTTCTTCTTCGGCGGCACGTCGCTGCTGATCGTGGTCGGCGTGGCAATGGACACCGTGCAGCAGCTGGAGTCGCAGTTGATCATGCGGCACTACGACGGCTTCATGAAGAAGACCCGCATTCGCGGACGGAGAGGGTAGGTCGGCCGTTGTCTCGACCTGGTCTCAACGTGGTGATGCTCGGCCCGCCGGGAGCGGGCAAGGGCACCCAAGCCAGTCGGCTGGCGCGTCACTACGACGTGCCGAAAGTCTCGACGGGCGACATCCTGCGGGAATCGGCGGCGGCGGGAACGGCACTCGGGCTGGAAGCGCGGGAGCGCATCGATCAGGGCCATCTGGTGAGCGACGCGGTCGCGATTGCCATCGTCCGTGAACGTCTCTCTCGACACGACGTGGCTTTAGGGTTTATCCTTGATGGTTTCCCGCGGACAGTGGGACAGGCCGAAGCGCTCGACGAGATGATGCGCGGACGGTCACCGCTGACCGTGTTGCACCTGGTGGTGCCGGTCGAGGTTCTGGTCGGCCGGCTGCACGCGCGGCGGGTGTGCGGGGTGTGCGGGACCAATGCGGACCCGACCAAGCCCGACGTCGGGGTCTGCGCCATGTGCGGCGGGGCGCTGGTCACGCGGGCCGACGACGACGAGCAGGTGGTTCGCAACCGGCTCAAGATTTACGAGGACCGGACGGCGCCGCTGGTCAATTACTACCAGTCGCGCTCGACGTTCTTCACCATCGACGGCAACTTGTCGCCGGACGCCGTGGCCGGGGCCATGAAGGACGCGCTGGCGGCGGCGATGGGAGTAGGGCAGGGAGACGTCCGGTGATTACCTGTCGGTCTGGTGAGGAGCTCGTGAAGCTGCGGGCGGCCAACCAGCTGGTGGCGCGAATCCTCGAGCAGTTGCGGCACCTGGTCATTCCGGGCGCGACAACGGCCGGGATTGACGCGGAAGCCGAGCGGCTGGTGCGTGAAGCAGGGGCGCTGCCGGCGTTCAAGGGGTATCGCGGGTTTCCGGCGACGATCTGCGCGTCGCGCAATCACGAGGTGGTGCACGGCATCCCCTCGGCCGAGCCGCTGGTGGCCGGCGACATCCTCTCGATCGACATGGGGGTGAAGCTGGACGGTTTCTACGGCGACTCGGCGGTGACGGTCGCGGTGGGGGCCATCAGCCCGGAATCGCAGCGGCTGCTGGACGTCACCGAGGCGTCGTTGTACCAGGGCATCGAGGCGGTGCGGCCAGGGGCGCGGGTGTCCGACATCGGCCAGGCGGTCCAGGCGTACGTCGAGGCGCAGGGGTTTTCGGTGGTTCGCGAGTTCGTGGGACACGGCATCGGCACCAAGTTGCACGAAGAGCCGCAGATTCCCAACTACGGACCAGGAGGGCGCGGGCCGCGGTTGTCCGAGGGCATGGTGCTGGCCATCGAGCCCATGGTCAACGCGGGACGGGCGGGGGTCCGGGTGCTGTCGGACGGCTGGACGGCCATCACGGTGGACGGGCTGCTGTCGGCGCACTTCGAGCACACGGTGGCGGTGACGGCCGATGGCGCGGAGATCCTCACCGCGCGGACGCCGGCAGAAGTCGTCGGAGTGCGGTAGGGGCGGCCGTCGCGGCCGTCCGTCACGGGGACGTTCGGGATGGGCGCTGAGGTCGAGGGGCTGCGCGGCACGGTGATCGAGCAGTTGCCGCACGCGCTCTATCGCGTGAGTCTGGATTCGGGGCACGTGATTACGGCGCACGGCACCGGGGACATCCGCAGGAATTTCATGCGGATCCTGGTAGGGGATCGGGTGGTTGTGCGGGTGTCGCCGGTCGACGTCACGCGCGGCCGGATAATCGGGCGGCTCGCACCGGGTGGCCGCCGTCAGAACGGAAGCGACGGTAGCGAGACATGAAGGTCAGAGCATCGGTCAAGCGCATTTGCGTGAAGTGCAAGATCGTCCGGCGACGCGGGGTCGTTCGGGTGATTTGCGATAACCAGAAGCACAAGCAGCGGCAGGGATAGGGCATGGCACGTATCGCAGGCGTGGATCTTCCGCGTACCAAGCGCGTCGAGATCGGACTGACCTACATCTTCGGCATCGGGCGCAAGCGCTCGGGCGACATCCTCAAGGCATCGGGCGTGAGCCCGGACGTGCGGGTCAAGGACCTCACGGAAGAGGATGTGCGCGCCATCTCGAAGGTGATCGAGGAAGTGGGCGGCGTGGAGGGTGACCTCCGCAAGGAAATCTCGCTCAACATCAAGCGCTTGATGGAGATTGGCTGCTACCGCGGCCTGCGGCATCGCCGCAGCCTGCCGGCCCGCGGTCAGCGCACGAAGACGAACGCGCGCACGCGGAAGGGCCCGCGTAAGGGCGCCATCGCCAAGAAGAAGACGGTGTAGGACCATGGCAGACGAGAAGAAGTCAGGCGCGGCAGGCCGCAAGAAGGTCTTCAAGAAGCGCGGCGAGAAGAAGGTCGTCCACAGCGGCGTGGCCCATATCCAGGCCTCGTTCAACAACACGCTGGTGACGATCACCGATGCCGAGGGCAACGTGGTGTCGTGGTCCAGTGCCGGCGCGATCGGGTTCAAGGGATCGCGCAAGGGCACACCGTTTGCCGCCACGCAGGCGGCGATGAATGCCGGCACGGCGGCCAAGGGCGTCGGGATGCGCTCGATTGAAGTCCGTGTCAAGGGACCGGGTGCGGGTCGCGAATCGGCCGTCCGCGCTCTTTCAAACGTCGGGCTGGACGTGAAGACCATCCGCGACGTCACGCCGATTCCGCATAACGGCTGCCGGCCACCGAAGAAGCGTCGCGTCTAGCGCGCTGGTTCGGCGACCACGGTCGTCCAAAAGGGAGGGCATGCCACCCGGCATGCTGTTCCGCGCGCTTCGGCGCGCGTCGTGAGAAGGACACGAAGTACATGGCTCGATATATCGGACCCGTCTGCCGTCTCTGCCGGCGTGAGGGCATGAAGCTGTTCCTCAAGGGTGAACGCTGCTACACGGCGAAGTGCGCGATCGAGAAGCGCAACCTTCCGCCAGGGCAGCACGGCAAGGCGCGCAAGGCGAAGATGCTCGGCTACGGCCTGCAGCTGCGCGAAAAGCAGAAGGTCAAGCGCACGTACGGCGTGCTCGAGAACCAGTTCCGCCGCTACTTCGAGGCCGCCGATCGCCAGCGCGGGATCACCGGCGAGACGCTGCTGCAGCTGCTCGAGCGCCGCCTCGACAACGCCGTCTACCGCCTCGGCTTCGCGACCTCGCGGCCGCAGGGACGGCAGCTGGTCAAGCATGGCCATTTCCTCGTCAACGGCAAGAAGGTGGACATCCCGTCCTACCAGCTGCGCCAGGGCGATGTCGTGAGCCTGCGGCAGTCCAGCGAGAAGAACGCCGTGATCCTGCATGCCGTCGAGGAAGTGAAGGGCCGCGGGATTCCCGACTGGCTGTCGCTCGACGCGGCCGCGTCCTCGGGGCGGGTGGTGTCGATTCCGACGCGCGAGCAGATCAACCTGCCCGTGCAGGAACAGTTGATCGTCGAGCTGTACTCGAAGTAGCTGCCGGACCGTTCTGGCAGCAGGGCCGGGATGACCGGCGGTGCCCTGTGGGACATGTGCGCGCACGCGTCGCGTCCCGGGCTTTTATTGAGACTGGAAAGGACTACATCGATGCTGTGGAAGGGGTTCCAGCGCCCGAAGCGTCTCGACGTCGACCGCGAGGGCCAGACCGGCCGATTCGGACGGTTCACCGCGCAGCCGTTCGAGCGCGGGTGGGGTACCACCATCGGCAACGCGATGCGCCGGGTGTTGCTGTCGTCCATCGAGGGCGCGGCGATCACCGCGGTGAAGATCGAGGGTGTCCAGCACGAGTTCTCGCCAGTCGAGGGCGTCGTGGAAGATGCCACCGACATCATCCTCAACCTCAAGCAGGTGCCGTTCAAGCTGCATGGGGACGAGACCAAGATGCTGTACGTCCGCATCGACAAGCCGGGCCCGGTGTTTGCGCGTGATATCGAGGTCGACCAGTCGGTCGACGTGCTCGATCCCGACGCGCACATCGCCACGGTCTCGGACGGCGGCAAGCTGTACATGGAGTTGCGCCTGAAGAACGGGCGGGGCTACGTGTCGGCTGACCGGAACTTCGACGAGGATCTCGGCATCGGCTGGATCCCCGTGGACTCGGTCCACTCGCCGGTGCGCAAGGTCAATTACCTGGTCGAGTCGGCCCGGGTCGGTCAGAACACCGACTACGACAAGCTGACCCTCGAGGTCAACACCAGCGGTGCCATCACGCCCACTGAAGCCATCGAGCTGGCCGCACAGTTGCTGCGCGACCACCTCTTCATCTTCGGCGGCGACGATGACGACGATGTGGCGATTGGCGACGGCAGCGATGCCCCGCCGGCGACACTCACCGAGGAGAGCAACGAGCACCTCGACAAGAGCATCGAGGAACTCGAGCTGTCGGTCCGTTCCTACAACTGTCTGAAGAACGCCAACATCCGGAGCATCCGGGAGCTGGTGGCCAAGACGGAGAACGACCTGCTCAAGACCAAGAACTTTGGCCGCAAGTCGCTCAACGAGATCAAGGAGATCCTCCAGACGATGGGTCTCAGCCTCGGCATGAGCGTGGAGCAGCCGGCACAGTAGGAACGCTACAGGCTGCAGGCTTCAGGTTGCAGGCTGCCCAGCTTGGGTAGCCCGTAGCCCGCAGCCGGGAGCCGGCGAATGAGACGAGTAGACCCATGAGACACGGTGTTGCCCATCGCAAGCTCGGACGTGTAACCGAGCACCGCATCGCCCTCCTGCGCAATCAGGCACAGGCGCTGCTCCGCCACGAGCGGATCCAGACCACGCTGCCCAAGGCCAAGGAGCTCCGCCCGTACGTGGAGCGTCTGATCTCGGTGGCCAAGCGCAGCCTCGTTGCCCAGGGCACCGACGAAGAAAAGCGCCTGCGCCGGATGAACGCCGAGCGCCTCGTCGCCCGCGACGTGGCCGACAAGAAGGTCGTCACCAAGCTGTTCGACACCCTGGCCCCGCGCTTCGTGGAGCGGCCCGGCGGGTACACCCGCGTGCTCAAGCTCGGTCACCGCCGCGGCGACGCCGCGGAAGTGGCCCAGATCGAACTGGTCGGCAGTGAGTACGACCCCAACGCCGGGGCGGCTACCGAGGGCGCCCAGGCCGGTGAGCAGCCGAAGGGCCTCCGCGGGCGCGCCCGCGCCGCGGTCCAGAAGCTCCAGGACGAAGGGGCTGCGACGGGCGAGGACAAGCCCAAGCGCGCCCGCAAGTCCACCAAGAAAGCCGAGTAGTCCGGCGTCGGTATCGGGGGACGCCACGTCCCCCGACCTCCGACGCCCGTGAACGGTCGTCCTGATCGTTCACTCTTGCGCGGCGCGACGTTTGCCCCTGTGATGTCGCTCCCCTCGCTGCTGGCCGCGGTCGGACCCATCCTCGGTCACCGGCTGTGGTCGCTTGCCGCTTTCACCTTTCCCGCTCTCGTTCTCCTCCAACACGGCAGCATCCTGCTCGCGATGCTGCTCTTCGTCTTCGAGACGCTGCTGGCGTCGGCGCTGCTGGCGACGCGGCTGCGGACAGGCCGGCGCGCCGTGCGCGACGAGCCGGAGGCGTGCCTGCGCCTGGACGAGGCGTGGCGAATGCTGCTCTGGTTCGTGGGACCGTTCAGCCTGGCGTGCGCGGGGATGCTGGCAGGGCTGGCATTGCTCGAAGCCGACAACGGCCGCCTGCAGGGGTGGGGTGGCGACTTCGGTGATCGCGTTCGCTGGATGGCGTTGACGCTCCTGGCCAGCGCCGCGCTCGATTCGGCAGTGGCGCCGGTCCGTTCGGTGCACTGGCTCGAGACGATGGTGTCCTGGCAGGGCAGCCGCACCGCCGTTCTGCTGCTTGCCGTGCTGCTCGGCTGGCCGGTCATCCTGATCATGGGCACTGCCCAGGGCTTCTTCTGGACCTTTTTCGCCCTGCGCCTGCTGAGCGATCTCGGCGGTCTGAAGCGTGGTGAGCGGGAGCGGATCCGGGCGCGGGTCTTCGGCGAGCCGTTCCCCGGCGCGGGTGACAGCCGTCCGACCCCGACTACCGGCCGATCATGACCGGCTGCGTCCACGCCATGTTGCCGTCCGATTCGGTGATCTTGGCCCGGACGTACCCTTCGCTGCCCTTGATCCGGTAGGTTGCATCGGGTCCTTCGACCTCTTCGAGGACGGTGCCGCCCTTGCCGATGAACGTAATCCGGTAACCGGCCCAGGTGACGGGCTTGACCTTGATGGTGATGCTGCCATCGGCAACCTGGTAGTCAGTCAGTTCCACGCCGGTGGACGCATAGAAGTCACCGCGCTCGAGAGCCGCCAGGATGGCGCGCGCCTCGAGGGCGGCCGACCGGACCACCACCCATCCCATCCCCGGCCGTGACGACTGCAGGTTGTCGAGTTTCTTGAACTCGTGCGCGTCGTCGGTGGCGAGGCCGTAGAGCAGGATGCCGCGCGACAGCAGGGTGTCCCAGACCTGCTCGAGCCCGGGGCGGCCGCTGCCTCCGAGGTTGTTGACCATGGGGTGGCCGTTGTAGACCTCGAACAGCTTGTTGTTGCGCAGCGCCGCCAGGTCGTCGGCCGTCACCGCCCAGCCGAAGTTGGGGTGGTTGATGTGCGGCACGCCATCGGCCAGGCGAATGGCGTCGATGTTCTTCTGCAGCACGTCGACGACGCTGGTGCCGCCCGTCTGCGCCTGCACGAGCCGCGACGGGTCGAGCCCGTTGATGTGCAGCGGCTTCTTGTCGAAGCTCGAGGACACTTCCTCGCCGCGGATCACCAGGAACTTGTCGTCGGCGCCGTGCAGCGCGTTGAGTGCCGTGATCCCGGTCAGGTAGTTGTGGTCGGTCAGGACCAGGAAGTGGTAGCGATTGTCGCGGTACCAGCGCACGACCTCGTCGGGTGTGCTGTCGCCGTCGCTGTTGAGCGTGTGCGTGTGGGTGTTGCCCTTGAACCAGCGCAGCGATCCGGCGGCCGGCGGCGGCGCAGGGGCCTGCGCACCGGTGGCGACGGCCACCGCCGCTGCGATCAGGAGCGTCGAGCAGATCAGAAGTCGTCGAGTCATCGCCGACAGGGTACTGCAGACCGCTGCCGCCCCCTACGCCTCACTGTGCTCGACGCCGTGCTCGGTCTTGTGCGCCGCGACAATCCTGGCCTGCAGGTGGGCGGGCACTTCCTCGTAGTGGGAGTGCGTCATGTGATAGGAACCGCGGCCGCCGGTGGCCGACGTCAGGTGCTGTTCGTAGGTGAGCATCTCGGCCATCGGCACCTGCGCCTTGATGGCCGTGGCCAGCCCGCGCGCCTCCATGCCGCTGATGCGTCCGCGCCGCCCGTTCAGGTCGCCCATGAGGTCGCCGGCAAACTCGTTCGGCGCGTGCACCTCGACCTGCATGATCGGTTCGAGCAGCACCGGCTTGGCGCGCGACATGGCATCGCGGAAGGCCATCGAGCCAGCCATCTTGAAGGCCAGCTCGTTGCTGTCGACGGGATGGAACGAGCCGTCGAAGACGGTGGCCTTGAAGTCGACCATCGGGAAGCCAGCGAGGTAGCCGCGCGTACGCGCGTCCTGGATGCCCTTCTCGACGGCCGGCACGTACTGGCGGGGAATCGAGCCGCCGAAGATGTCGTCCTCGAACTGGAAGTCGGCGCCTCGCGGCAGCGGCTCGACGCGAATCTTGCAGTCGCCGAACTGCCCGTGTCCACCGGTCTGCTTCTTGTGCCGTCCGTGCGCTTCGGTGCTGGCGGTGATGGTTTCGAGGTACGGGATGCGTGGCAGTTTCAGGGTCACATCGACGCCGAAGCGTCGCTTCAGCTTGGCGACCGTGACTTCGAGGTGCATCTGCCCCTGCCCCGAAATCAGCTGCTCGTGCGTGCGCGGGTCGCGGTCGGTGCGGATCGTCGGGTCCTCTTCCTGCAGCCGATGCAGCGCCGTGCTGATCTTCTCTTCGTCGCCGCGCGACTTGAGTTCGAGTGCGTAGGACAGCAGCGGCGCGGCGAACGCGATGGGCGGCAGCGACAGGTCGAGGACCTTGTCGGCGAGCGTGTCGCCGGTCTGCGTGTCCTTCAACTTGGCGATGGCGCCGAGGTCACCCGCGTGCAGCTCGTTGACCTGCGCCGGCGTCTTGCCCTGCGGCGCCATCAGGTGGGCGATGCGCTCCTGCGAGCCGCGCGCCACGTTGGTGAGCGTGCTGTCGTTGCGGACGGTGCCGGTGACCACGCGGAACAGGGAGATGCGGCCGGCAAACGCATCGGCCACTGTCTTCCACACGAAGAGGCGCGTCGGCGCGCCGTCGTCAGCGGCGACTGCGACCGTCTCGCCGGTGGCCTTGTCGACGGCAGGCAGCGGCCGGTCGGCGGGCGACGGCGCGTAGTCCACGAGTGCGGCGAGCAGGCGGTCCACGCCGATGTTCGGACCCGCCCGAGGCGCAGAACACCGGCACGATGGCGCCCTGGCGGATCGCGGTGCGCAGGCCACCGACCAATTCCTCATCGGTCAGCGTGCCCTCGTCGAAGAAGCGCGTCATGAGTTGCGTCGTCGGCCTCGGCGACCAGCTCGACGAGCGCCTCGCGCGCATGCCGCGCTTCCACTGCCAGGCTCTCGGGAATCGAGACCGCCTTGCCGCGGCCGGCGCCGCCCTCGTAGACGTAGGCCCGCTGGGCGACCAGGTCGACCACGCCGCGCAGGCCCTTCTCTTCGCCGTAGGGGAGTTGCACCGGCACCAGCGACCGGCCGAAGGCCTCGCGAAGATCGGCGAGCGCCGTGGCGAAGCTGGCGCGCTCGCGATCGAGGCGGTTGACCACGACCAGCCGCGCATGCTGCCCGTCGCCGGTCAGTCCCCACACCCGTTCGGTCTGCACCTCGACGCCGGCGACCGCATCGACGACGACCAGGGCGGCGTCGGTGACGCGCAGGGCGGCGCCGGTCTCGCCGAGGAAGTTACCGAACCCCGGCGTGTCGACCAGGTTCACCTTCGTGCCCTGCCACTCGAGCCAGGCCGGCGTGGCTGCCAGCGTGTGCTTGCGGGCAATCGCCTCCTCGTCGAAGTCGGTCGGCGCCGTGCCGTCGTCGACCTGCCCGAGCCGGCTCGTGGCTCCCGCGGTGTACAGCAGCGCGGAGATGAGCTGGGTCTTGCCGGAGCCGTTGTGGCCGACAACCGCCACATTGCGTATGGACGCCGCTGCATAGGTGGGCACGAGCACCCTCCGGGAAAGAGCTACACGCGGCGATGCTATGCCAGAGCCGCCCGGGGGAACAAGCGTTGCCGGGAATCGGGCCGGCCCTACTCGTACCTGAGCGCCTCGATCGGATCGAGCTTGGAGGCCTTGATGGCCGGCAGCATGCCGAACAGGATGCCGACGGTGGCCGAGAAGCCCACGCCCATCGCGAACGACCAGATCGGCAACGCCACCGGGAAGCCCGCAAAGACGTTGATGGCGTACCCGATGCCGGCGCCGATGACGATCCCGAGCAGGCCGCCGAGCATGGTCAGGAAGACGGCTTCGATGAGGAACTGCATGAGGATCTCGCGGCGCCGCGCCCCGAGTGCCTTGCGGACGCCGATCTCGCGGGTCCGTTCGGTCACCGAGATGGTCATGATCGCCATCACGCCGATACCGCCGACCATCAGCGCAATCGAGGAGATGACCACCAGCGCCAGCACGATCGCCCGCGTGAAGTTCTCGAGGAACTTCAACACGCTGTCGGCGGTCATCATGTCGAAGTCGTTCGGCTCGTCGAGACGCAGCCTGTGCCGGGCCCGCATGATCTGCTCGATCTCGGATTTCAGCTGCGGCTGCGAGACGCCGTCGGCGGCAGACACGACGACGGTGAATGGTCGCCAGAGGTAGCCGCGAAAGCGCCACGGGTCGTAGCGCTTCTCGTAGGTCGTCCAGGGAACGGTGACAAACGCGTTGGCGTCGCCGAGCGGGCTGGGTCGCTGTCCGAACACGCCAACGACGGTGTACGGCTTGCCGTCCATGCGCACGACCTTGCCGATCGGGTCGGTCGCGGGGAACAGGGTCTCGGCGACGGTGAAGCCGAGGACCGCGACCTGGTGCTTGTTCTGCACTTCGAAGTCGGCAAAGTACCGGCCCTGCACGATGGCAATGGCGTTGGTGTCGGGGAACTGCGCGGAGGTACCGACCAGCGGCAGCCGCTTGGTGGCGCGTGGCCCGTAGGTGACGCGAATCTGCTGGCTCCAGGGGCCGCCGAAATCGCCGGCCTGGACGTCGACCTGCGCCGCCAGCGGCGACGCGGCGATGGCTTCGGCGTCGCCGTTGGTGAGGTTCGGCCGCCGCAGCAGCTCCATGAAGTCGCGGCCGCTCGAGAACGACTCGAAGCCGGCCTTCTCGAGATACACCGTGTTGGCACCCAGCTGGTTGATCTGCTCGCGCATCGAACCCGCGAACCCACCGATCAGCGCCGACATCGCGACCACCGACGTCACACCGATGACGACGCCGAGGATGGTCAGGGCCGAGCGCATCTTGTTGGCGCGCAGCGTGTCCAGCGAGATGCGGAGGATTTCCCAGAGCAGGCCGGATCTCATCGCGACACGATAGTCTCGGCGCTATTCGTACCGCAGCGCCTCGATCGGATCGAGCTTGGAGGCCTTGATGGCCGGCAGCATGCCGAACACGATGCCGACCGTAGCCGAGAACCCGACGCCGATGACGAACGACCAGATCGGCAAGGCCACCGGGAACCCCGCGAAGACGTTGATCCCGTAGCCGATGGCGGCGCCCATGATGATGCCGATCAGGCCGCCGAGCATGGTCAGGAAGACGGCCTCGAGGAGGAACTGCACGAGGATCTCGCGGCGCCGCGCCCCGAGTGCCTTGCGGACACCGATCTCGCGGGTCCGCTCGGTGACCGAGATGGTCATGATCGCCATCACGCCGATGCCGCCGACCATCAGCGCGATCGACGAAATCACCATCAGCGCCAGCACCACGGCCTGCGTGAACTGGCGCAGGAAGCCGACGATGAAGTCGGCGGTGACGGTGTCGAAGTCGTTCTCCTCGCCGAGCTTCAGGCGGTGGCGGGCCCGCATGATCGACTCTATCTCGGTGAGCAACTGCTCGACGGGCACGCCGGGAGCCGCCGCCACGACCAGGGTGAGCGGGCGGAAGACGATGCCGCGCAGGCGCGGGGTCGGATACTTCTTCTCGTAGGTCGTCCACGGGATCACGGCAAAGCCGTTGGCATCGCCGAGCGCTGCCGGGCGCTTGTCCATCACCCCGACCACCGTGTAGGAGTCCCGGCCGACACGGATCACCTTGCCGATCGGGTCGATGCCGCGGGTCAGGAACAGCGCTTCGGCGGGCGAGTGCCCGAGCACGATGACGTTGCGGCGGTTCTGCACCTCGAAGTCGCCGAAGAACCGCCCGGCGAGAAACGGGATGAAGTTCAGCTCGCCGAAGTTGGACGTGGCACCGATGACCGCGAACGGCTTGGTCGCCTCGCCGGCAAACGACATGCGCTCGATCGCGGCAAAGGGGCCGCCGCCGCCGAGCTGCAGTCCCACCTGACCCACCAGCGGCGACTCGGCGAGCGCCTTGGCGTCGTCGTTGGTCAGGTTGGGGCGCTTGATGACCTCGAGAAAGCTGCGGCCACTGGAGAAGCTCTGGAAACCCAGTTTCTGGACGAACACCGTGTTGCTGCCGAACGCCCGGATCTGATTCTCGAGCGAGTCGCCGAAGCCCTTCATGAGCGCGGTCATCGCGACGATCGACATCACGCCGATGACCACGCCGAGGATCGTCAGTGCCGATCGCAGCTTGTTGGCGCGCAGCGTGTCGATCGCGATGCGAAGAATTTCCCAGAGCATGCCGGCGCGAATCGCCACGTGCCTACTCCCGCCTCAGGGCTTCGATCGGGTCGAGCTTGGAGGCGCGCACCGCCGGATACAGGCCGAAGAACAGCCCGACGATGGCGGTGATGCTGATCCCCATGACCACCGCCCAGAGCTCGATCTTGGCTGGAATGGGCGAGAAGTACGCGACCAGCGTCGCCACGATGAATCCGAGCAGGGTGCCGATCATCCCGCCTACCACCGACAGCGTCGTCGACTCGGTGAGGACCTGCCAGACGATGTCGCGGCGGCGTGCGCCAAGGGCCTTGCGCAGGCCGATCTCGCGGGTCCGCTCGCTGACCACCATCAGCATGATGTTCATGATCACGATGCCGCCGACCAGCAGCGACAGTGACACCAGCCCGATCAGCACCGCGAACGCACCCTGGCTGAAGCTCTTCCAGAGTTCCATGAAGGTGTCCGATGTGACGATGCCGAAGTTGTCCTTGTCGCGCGGCCGCAGCTTGCGCGACGTCCGCAGCGCCACCCGTGCTTCTTCCATCGCCTGCGGCACCAGCGAGGGATCGACCGGCTTGACGGTGATCTCGAAGCTGCGCCGGGACCCGAACATCTTCTGGAACGACCCGAGCGGGATGAGGACGAAATCGTCCTGCGAGTTGCCGAACAGGCTGCCCTTCTTCTCGTTGACCCCGACTACCCGGAAGTGGACGCCGTTGAGCATGATCGTCTGGTCGATCGGGTTGCGGCCCTTGAACAGCTTGTCGGCGGTCTCGATCCCGAGGTAGGCGAGCGGCCGCGAGCGCTGGATCTCGATGCGGCTGATCGTCCGTCCGCGCTCGGCCTCGTAGCCGCCGAACTGGTCGTAGTCGGCCGACACGCCGCGGACGCCGAGGTTCTCGAGGGTCTCGCTGCGGAAGGTCACGTTGGCCTGGCTGTTGGCCTGGGCCATCACGGCGTCGATGCTGCCGCCGCTGCCCTTGATCGCCCGCAGGTCGACGAGCGTCACCTCGGGGTTGCGGCGGCGCGCCTCGTCTTCTTCTTCCTCGTTGGTGATCACGCCGACCCGCGCCACCTGGAAGGTCCCGACACCCACTTCCTGGACGATCGAGTCGGCGACGTAGCCGTTCATGCCCTGGATCAGCGCCACCACGGCGATGATCGACGACACGGCCACGACGTTGCCCAGCACCATCATGAAGGACCGGAGCTTGTTGGCCCAGATCGACGACAGTGCCAGTCCGACCGCATCCAGGAACTTGTTCATGGCTCCGGCCGCTTACGATTTCTTCTTGGCGGCGTCGGCGTCCGACAGCCGTATCTCGTCGCCATCCTGCAGGTCGCGCACCGAGTTGAAGGGGCCGGTGATGACCTTGTCGCCAGTCTTGATCCCCGACAGCACCTCGAAGTAGCGCTCGCCGGCGATCCCGGTCTGCACCGGCACGAACTCGGTGACGGTGTCGCGCATCACGAACACGCCCTCGGTCTCCTTGCGTGTCTGCCCCTCGGCCAGCTCGGTCGGGACCACCGGTGCCGGCGTCTTCTTCTTGCCGTCCTGCTTGGGTGGACGGACGATCGCGCCGGCCCTGTCGTACACCAGGTCGCGCACCGCCATGGCCTGAATCGGCACGGCCACCGCCTTGGCGCGCGTCGCTGTCTCGATCTCCGCCGAGCAGGTGAAACCCGGGCGGACCTCGTCAATCGTCTGGTCGAGCTGGATGGTGACCTTGAAATTGGTGGCCGACTGGCCGGCGCTGGCTGATTGCCCGGTCGATGTCTGGATCGGGCTGTTGCCGATTTCGGTGACCTTGCCCGAGTATTCCTTGCCGGGCAGGGCATCGATGGTCACCTTGGCCACCTGGCCGAGCCGGACCGTCGGGATGTCGGTCTCGTCGACCTCGACTTCGGCCTCGATGACCGACATGTCGGCAATGGTCAGCAGCACCGTGCCGGCGTTGTTCATCGTGCCGATGACCACCGTCTCGCCTTCCTCGATGTTGCGGCGGGAGACGATGCCGTCGATCGGCGACTCGATGCGGGCGCGACTCAGGTTGTACTGCGCCTGATTGAGCGCGGCACCTTCCTGGCGGATGCGCTGGGCCTGGGTCTTCAGCTCCTGCTCACTGCGGCGCAGGTCGGCCTCCTGGACGACCACGGCGTTTTCCGCCCGCTCCAGGTCCTGACGCGTGGTCAGCTGCTCGGCCCACAGTTCCTGCTGGCGCTTCAGTTCGGACCGCGCCAGGGCGAGCGTCTCGCGGCCCGAGACAATGGCCAGGCGCTGCTGTTCGAGTGTCGACCGCGCCGCCTGTTGACCGGCCTCACCCGATTGCACTGCCGACGCCAGGTTGCGCGGATCGATCTGCATCAGGAACTGGCCGCGCGTGACGCGATCGCCTTCCTGGACCGACAACTGCGTGACGCGGCCCATGTTGTCGGCGCTGATGTTGACGGTGCGCTTGGCCTGGATTTTTCCCGATGCCGAGACGACCGCCGTCAGGTCACGGGCCTGCACCACCTCGACGGTGACTTCCTTGCCGGTCTTCTTGCGATACGCGAAGTTGGCGTAGGCCAGGCCGGCGGCGATTGCCAGCACCACAATGGCGCCGAGCCACCGCTTGGTCGAACGTTTCATCTTCCCCCCAGAACCGCTTTGATGGCCGCAAAGGCCAGACCGATGAGGACGTACACCACGAACAACCCGCCGGCCACCGACGTCCACTTGCGGCGATACACCGCCGCGAGGCCCATGGCGAGCACCACGAGATACCAGATCCAGAACAGGTCGATGAAGCCCAGCACCCCGGCGAGGAACGAGCCCTCGGGCAGGTCGGGGAAGAACACCGCCAGGTTGGTGGCGCTGCTCATCGTCTGCCGCATGTAGTTCAGCGGCAACGAGAACGCCTGCTGCAACATCGAGATGACGCTGGCATGCGCAACCACCGCGAACACCTGGCCGTAGCGCGCCTCGCCACCCAGCACGGTGAAGGCCCCGAACAGGATGCCGGCAATCACCGCGGTGACCAGCGGCGAGAAGAAGACGATCGTTCCCGACTGCAGCCAGGCGGCATAGTCGGCCTGCCCTTGCAGCCTGGCGTACATCTCGGTGGTCACCGTCTGCCCGAACGACTCGACGCTGGCCACGGCCTGATCCACGTACGCGGCCTTGCCGACCTCGGTCGAGAAGAACAGCGCAAATCCCGCCGCGGTCACCAGGGTCGTCAGCGCCAGGACGTCCAGCCAGCGCGGCACGGCGGCCACGCGGGCCATCGTCTCGCCCGGTGAGAACACGACGCCGATGACACGCTGAAGAAAGGGGAGCGGCGTTGCCGCCGGAGCAGGGAGTTCCTGAGTCATTGAGGAGCGGAGTGACGAACTGGATGCACCTGACGGGGCCGCGCCTCGTCCAAGGTCATTCGCGTCACGGTTATAGTACGCAACCCCTGCGGCGGATGTTCGGAATCGGACACTGGCACGGGGGCCTGGGCTCAGCGGCTACACTGGCGGGATGACCGTAGTCGGCATGCTCGTGCTGGCGGGCGCCTTTGCATTGCTTCCAGGCCTCGCCGTCGCCCAGGGCGTGGAAGCCGTCGGGATGCGTGCCCTCGGCATGGGCGGCGCGTTCGTGGCGGTGGCCGACGACGCGTCGGCCACCTACTGGAATCCCGCCGGCCTGGTGACCGGCGCGGTATTTTCGGCGGTGGCCGAGGTCGGCCGCGGCAACCTCGAGAACGCGCCGCTGCCCGTCTCTGGCGGGGGCACCCCGACCGGCTTCAGCCATCAGGGCAGCACCCTCGTGGCGCTCGGCACCTGGCCGCTCGGCGTCACGCTGTACCGCCTGTCCGAGGCCACGGCGCGTGTCGTGCAGCCCGGCGGCCAGCCGTTGGCGGCGCAGTCGTCTGCCGTCGTGCAGCGTCTTACCACCACCCATGTCGGGGTCAATGTCCTGCAGACCATCGTGTCGGGCCTGCATGTCGGGGCAACGGTCAAATATGTCCATGGCAGCGCCGGCCTGGCGGGCCTGACGCCCGCGCCGGGAGACCCGCTGGCCGTGGCCCGCGGCGTCGACACGCGCGGCAACCACCGCGTCGACCTCGATGCCGGCGTCATCGCCGATCTGCAGACGGTGAAGCTTGGACTCACGGTCCGCAACCTGCTGCAGCCGGAGTTCGACACCGGGCTCGACGCGATGCGTCTGCAGTTGCCACGGCAGGTGCGAGCCGGGATGGCTGTTCGGGCCGGCGACACGCTGCTGGTGTCGCTGGATGCCGATCTGACCCGGACCCCGGACGTCACCGGCGAGCGACGCTCGCTGGCGGCGGGCGCCGAGCAGCGCCTGCTGGACGACCGGGTGGCGGTCCGGGCCGGCTTCCGGATCAGCACCGCCGGCGACACCCGGCCGGTGGTCACCACCGGTGGCAGCATCAGCCTCCGGAGCGGCATCTTCGCCGACGGCTACCTCGCCGTGGGGCTGAACGAGCGCGCCCCGGACGCCTTTGGCGCCGGGCTGCGGGTGGTCTTCTAGGCAGGCCCTGCCCGCCCGTCCGGCTGCGGCCTCCGACCGCACGCCGCTGGCCCAGCCGGGTGCTAAGTTCTGCGACCTGACTGCCGATTGACCTGATCGAAGAATGCATCCCTGTGCCCGGGACACCCAGGTTCCGGCGGCCGGCGGCGTCCCACCGCGCGGCATTCGGGCTGCATTGTCTGGTCAGGGGAACATGGCGGTCAGAATCGGTGAACTCCTCCTGAAGGAGAAGAAGATTACGCCCACGCAGCTGCAGGAGGCGCTGGGCTACCAGAAGGCCAACGGCGGCAAGCTGGCGATGAATCTCGTCAAGCTGGGCCTGGTGCGCGACGAAGAGATCACCGCGCTGCTCAGCCGACAGTACGGGGTGCCGTCCATCGATCTCGCCAAGTTCGAGATCGATGCCGCCGTCGTCAAGCTGATTCCCTCCGAGACGGCCCAGAAGTATCAGGTCGTGCCGCTCAGCCGGGCCGGCGCCACGCTCACGCTGGCGATGACCGACCCGACCAACGTGTTCGCCATGGACGACATCAAGTTCATGACGGGCTACAACGTCGAACCGGTGGTGGCCTCTGAGCAGTCGGTCGCCGACGCGCTGCAGAAGTACTACGCCACCCCGACCCGGACGGTCACCGCCCCGAACACGCTCGAACTGGCCAACCGCGCGCTCGAAGACGCGCAGCAACAGGCCGACGCCAGCGGCGAGGCCGTCGAGGTGCTCGACGATCTCGAGGAGATCGACGTCGCGGCGCTCGAGAAGCAGACCGGCGAGGCGCCGGTCATCCGGATGGTCAACATGGTGCTCACCTCGAGCATCCAGAAGGGCGCCAGCGACATCCACGTCGAGCCGTACGAGCGCGAGTTCCGGATCCGTTTCCGCGTCGACGGCATCCTCTACACGGTGATGCAGCCGCCGATGAAATTCCGCGACGCGATCATCTCGCGCCTGAAGATCATGGCCAAGCTGGACATCGCCGAGAAGCGCCTGCCGCAGGACGGGCGCCTCAAGATCCGCATCAACGACCAGGGTCACAGCAAGGAGATCGACTTCCGCGTCTCCTGCCTGCCCACGCTCTTTGGCGAGAAGGTGGTGCTCCGGCTGCTCGACAAGGACAAACTGATGCTGGACATGACCAAGCTCGGGTTCGAGGCGAGCTCGCTGGCCAAGTTCAAGACGCAGATCGAGAAGCCGTGGGGCATGGTGCTGGTGACCGGCCCGACCGGCAGCGGCAAGACCAACACCCTGTACTCGGCCATTTCCCAGCTGAACACGCCGGAAACCAACATCATGACGGCCGAGGATCCGGTCGAGTTCAACCTCGCCGGGGTCAACCAGGTCAACGTCCGGGAAAGCATCGGCCTGACGTTTGCGGCAGCGCTGCGGTCGTTCCTGCGCCAGGATCCCAATACCATCCTGGTCGGTGAAATCCGCGACTTCGAGACCGCCGAAATCGCGGTCAAGGCCGCCCTCACCGGCCACCTCGTGCTCTCGACCCTGCACACCAATGACGCGCCCAGCACGGTCAGTCGCCTGATGAACATGGGCATCGAGCCCTTCCTCGTGGCCAGCTCGGTCAACCTCATCTGCGCGCAGCGGCTGGTCCGCCGCATCTGCAGCAAGTGCAAGGTGTCGCACCCTCTGCCGCCCCAGGCACTCATCGACATCGGTTTCTCGGCCGAAGACGCGGCCACCGTCGTGCCGATGCGCGGCACCGGCTGCGACGCCTGCAACAACACCGGCTACAAGGGCCGCGTCGGCCTGTATGAAGTCCTCGAGATCACTGACCAGCTCCGGGAGCTCGTGCTGGTCGGCGCTTCCGCGCTCGACCTCCGCAGGAAGGGCATCGAGGAGGGGATGATCACCTTGCGCCAGAGTGGCTTGCTGAAGGTCAAGGAAGGCGTCACCACCACCGAGGAAGTGACGCGAGAGACGGTGAAGTAGGCCCGGACACGCGTCACGGTTCCGTCACCCGGGCCCCGGCACCCGCTCCCGGTACCCGGTCCCCGTTACCCGGTCCCCGTCACCCGGGCCCCGGTACCCGGTCCCCGGCGATCGCAGAACTGTCGCTCCGCCGTCAGCCCCGGTACGCAATCGGCGCACCCTGACCTGGCCCACGGCCTCTGGCCGAACTTCGTCGTTTTTCCGTCAAGTGGTTGTCGCGCAATGGTTTAGCCGACCTGATCGGCGCCGGCCCCAGCAGCGAACCAGGGTGGCGTCGGGGTTGCACTAGTGTGCGGCAGACGTTCACGTGCGCACTCCGGCCTGCCGATTAGCAGGCCGGCGCGCCAGCGTCGTGAGCGGTCTGCGGCCAGATGTGCCGGGACCGCGCATTTCCAAGCCGCGGCAGTGCCGCGGGCAACACGCTGGCGGCCCCTGACACCATGGCGACACTGCCCGAACTGCTGAAAACGACGGTGGAGCTCGATGGCTCCGACCTGCACCTCACGACCAGCGCGCCGCCGACGGTGCGGGTCCACGGCAAGCTGGTGCCGCTCAAGCTGCCGGCGCTGAGCGCCCCCGAAACCAAGCAGCTCGCCTACAGCGTCTGCACCGACGCGCAGAAGAAGCGCTTCGAGGAAAGCCAGGAGCTCGACTTCTCCTTCGGCATCCGTGGCGTCGGCCGCTTCCGCTGCAACATCTTCAACCAGCGTGGCGCCGTTGCCTCGGTCTACCGACTCATTCCGGAGAAGGTCCGCAGCTTCCAGGAATTGAACCTGCCGCCGATCCTGGCCAAGCTGTCCGAGCGCCCGCGCGGGCTGGTGCTGGTCACCGGCCCGACCGGCAGCGGCAAGTCGACGACGCTGGCGGCGATGATCGACAAGATCAACACCGAGCGCAACGAGCACATCCTCACCATCGAGGATCCGATCGAGTACATCCACCAGCACAAGGGCTGCATCGTCAACCAGCGTGAGGTGCACAGCGACACCCAGGGGTTCGGGCTGGCGCTGCGGGCGGCGCTGCGCGAGGACCCCGACGTCGTGCTGATTGGCGAAATGCGCGACCTCGAGACGATCGAGTCGGCGCTGCGCATCGCCGAGACCGGTCACCTCACGTTCGCGACGCTGCACACCAACTCGGCGGCCCAGACGATCAACCGCATCATCGACGTCTTTCCGGCGCACCAGCAGTCGCAGATCCGCACGCAGCTGAGCCTGGTTCTCGAAGGCGTCGTCTGCCAGTCGCTGCTGCGCAAATCACAGGGCCCCGGTCGCGTCGTCGCACTCGAGGTGCTGGTCCCGACCCCTGCGATCAGGAACCTGATTCGCGACGACAAGGTGCACCAGATCTACTCGATGATGCAGGCCGGCCAGGAAAAGCTCGGCATGCAGACGATGAATCAGTCGCTGGCCTCGCTGTACATGTCGCGCCAGATCACGATCGACACGGCGATGACCGCGTCCTCGATGAAGGAAGAACTGCAGGAGATGATCCAGCGCGGCAGCGGCGTGGTGCCGGGCGCCGGATTGCACAGGCCGGCCATGGCCGGCATGCCGGTCCGGCGATAACTGCCGTCTGCCGACTGCCGACGCCGCTGCCGACTGCCGACGAAGTGCCGACTGCCGACTGCCGACTGCCGATGAAGTTGCCGACTGCCGACTGCCGACTGCCGACGAAGTTGCCGACTGCCGACGGCCGACTGCCGACTGCCGATGAAGTTGACGAAGGCCCACGGCCGACTGCCGAAGGCCGAATGAGAGGGTTGCACTGATGCAGGCATTTGCATTCACGGGACGCACACGGGCTGGCGAGAACGTCAGTGGCGAGCGCCAGGCCGAATCGGTCGAGGCGGCGGTGGCCTCGCTTCGCCGCGAGCAGATTCTCATCACCCGCATCGACCCGGTGAAGGCCAGGGCCAGCCGCGCCGTGGCCAAGGTCGGCGGCAAGGTGCCGGCCAAGAGCCTGGCCATCTTCACGCGGCAGTTCAGCGTGATGATCGACGCCGGCCTGCCGCTGGTGCAGTGCCTGGACATCCTCGGCCGGCAGGAACCGCACAAGCGCTTCGCGGCGACGATCCTCAAGGTTCGCGAGGACGTCGAGAGCGGCATGTCGCTGGCCGAAGGGATGCGCAAGCATCCACGCACCTTCGACGCCCTCTTCACCAACATGATCCAGGCCGGTGAGGCCGGCGGCATCCTGGACACCATCCTGAAGCGCCTCGCGACCTACATCGAGAAGAACGTCAAGCTGATCTCGCAGGTCAAGTCGGCGATGATCTATCCGGTGGCAGTGATCATCATTGCCGCCGTCGTCGTCGCGGTCATCCTGTGGAAGGTGATCCCGACCTTTGCCCAGATGTTTGCCGGCCTCGGCGCGCAGCTGCCGCTGCCGACCCGCGTGGTCATCGCGATGAGCAATGGCCTGGTCACGTACGGACCGCTGCTGCTGATCGGGCTCGGCGCCACCGCCTTTGCCATCCGCACCTACTACCGGACCAACCAGGGCCGTCACGTCATCGACGCGCTGCTGCTCAAGGCGCCGATCCTCGGCATGATCCTGCGCAAGGTCGCGGTGGCCCGGTTCTGCCGGACCCTGTCCACGCTGATCAGCTCGGGGGTGCCGCTGCTCGACGGCCTCGAGATCACCGCGCGGACTGCCGGCAACGCCATTGTCGAGGACGCGATCATGGAGACCCGGGCCAGCATCGAGCGTGGCGAGACGGTGGCCAAGCCGCTGCAGGAGACCAAGGTCTTTCCGCCGATGGTGACGCAGATGATTGGCGTCGGTGAGGCGACCGGTGCCCTGGACATGATGCTGGCCAAGATCGCCGACTTCTACGAGGATGAAGTCGACACCGCGGTCGCCGGCCTGCTGACGCTGCTCGAACCCATCATGATCTCGTTCCTGGGCGTCATCGTCGGCGGCATCGTCATCTCGATGTACATGCCGATCTTCGACCTCATCTCCAAGCTGACCTGACGATGGGCATGCTGAGGAGCGCAACGGCGCGCCCCATCGCGACGCCGGCGTGGCCCTCGCGGCCACGCGCGACGTCACTGCTGTGGCTGGCCAGCCTGCGCGCGCTGGTGGCGGTGGCCCTGCTGGCGCCGCTCGCGGCCTTCACCGCCGGCCGGGGCGACCTCTCGCAGGCTGCCTGGCTCGCCCTCCTGCCGCTGCTGCCGCTGGCCAACAGCGGGCTCGGCCTCCTGCTCGGACACCGTGTCGGGCCGCGCGCACTTGCGGCGCAGTTTGTTGCCGACGCCTTCGTGGTCCTGGCCGTGGTCTGGACCACCGGCGGCCTGCTCAGCGCCTACACGCCACTGATGCTGCTGCCGGTGCTGGCGGCCAGCGTCCTGGCCGGACGGCACGGCGGCCTGCGGGCTGCGGCGCTGCTTGGCGGGGGCGTCGCGATCCTCGTCGGCGTCCAGTACGGCTGGCTGCCCGCCCCGGCCACACTCACGGCGCCGCTGCAGCGCGGCCTGTTGCCGCCGCTGCCGCTCGCCGCCTACACGGTCGTGGCCAACCTCGGCGGTTTCATCGCGACCGCGCTGCTGGTCGGTCACCTGTCGGAGTCGCTGACCAGGACCGGCGCCGACCTGCAGCGCGCTACCACCAGCCTGGCCGACCTGACCACGCTCAGCCAGCGCGTCATCGACAGCATGGCTGGTGGCCTGATCGTCACCGACGCGCACGGCGCCGTGGTGCTGTTCAACCGGACCGCCGAAAGCATCACCGGCCGTCGCGCCGACGAGGTGCTCGGCAAGGCCCTGCGGCACGTGGTGCCGCTGCCGGCAGCCGACCACGACAATCCGCTGCCGGTGCGCCTCGAGTGCACGTTTGCGCGCGTCGATGGCAGCGTCATCGAACTCGGCGCCACCGTGGCCCCGTTGCTGGCCGGTGGCGGGCAACGCGCCGGGCAACTGGTCAGCTTCCAGGACCTCACCCTGATCAACCAGCGCGAAGGGGAGCGTCAACGGCAGGAGCGACTGGCTGCGGTCGGCGAGATGGCCGCCGGCATCGCGCACGAGATCCGCAACCCGCTGGCGTCGATGAGTGGTTCGATTCAGCTGCTGCGCCGCGAACTGCAGCTGCGCGACGACCAGGCGACGCTGCTCGACATCGTGCTGCGCGAGTCGCACCGCCTCAACGACATCATCAAGAACTTCCTGGCCTATGCCGGACCGCAGCGGGTCACCCGCACCCGGGTCGACCTGGCCTGCCTGCTCCGGGAAGTGGCCGCGCTGCTGCGCCAGCAGGACCATGCGGCGCCGGGCGTCGAGGTTCGCGTCGACGCGCCGGAGCCGGTGCACCACGACCTCGACGAGGCGCAGATGCGCCAGGTCGTCTGGAACCTGGCCAGCAACGGCATCAAGGCGATGCCCGAGGGCGGTACGCTGCAACTCGGCGTGCGGCTGGTCGCCGACGACAGCGGGGCATCCCTGCGGCTGTGGGTGAAAGATCAGGGCACGGGCATGGCCGCGGCCGACGTCGAGCGGATGTTCCAGCCGTTCCAGAGCGGCTTCAGGCAGGGCAGCGGGCTCGGCCTGGCGATCGTACGCCGGATCGTCACCGATCACGGCGGCCGCGTCTCGGTCCACTCGGCGCCCGGCGCCGGCACCGAGGTTGTCGTCGCGCTGCCGGTCCCGGCGGCCCGTCCCCAGGTTCACCCCGCACTCCGGAGCGCGTGAGACGATGCCCGCGGCACAGCCCATGACAGACACTGCTTCGCGCATCCTGGTCGTCGACGACGAGCGGTCGATGCGCGAATTCCTCGCCATCATGCTGACCCGCGACGGCCACGACGTGGTGGCGGCCGAGAACGGCACGCAGGCGCTTGCGGCCCTGCGCCAGCGCCCCTTCGACCTGCTGATCTCCGACATCCGCATGCCCGATTGCAGCGGCATCGAGGTGCTGCGCGAGGCCAAGGGCCTGCAGCCCGATCTGCCCGGCATCCTGATGACCGCGTTCTCCTCGACCGAGACCGCGATCGAGGCGCTGCGCAACGGCGCGATGGACTACATCAGCAAGCCCTTCGACATCGACGAGATGAAGCGCGTGGTCGCGCAGGCACTCGAACGCCGGCAGCTGCGGGACGCCGGCTCGGCCTCCGCAGACGCGCCGGGGACTGGCGACGGCCGACCGCGGGCCAGCGACTCGATGATCGGGCGGGGACCGGCGATGCAGCGCGTCTTTGCGATGATCGAGGCCATTGCCGGCACATCGAGCACTGTGCTGATCACCGGCGAGTCGGGCACCGGCAAGGAGATGGCGGCCCGCGCCATCCACCGCCTGTCGCCGCGCGGCGAACGGGCGTTCGTCGCGCTGAACTGCGGCGCGCTGACCGAGACGCTGCTCGAATCCGAGCTGTTCGGACACGAGAAGGGTGCCTTCACCGGGGCCCTGCACACGACCCGCGGCTTGATCGAGCAGGCCGAGAAGGGCACGCTCTTTCTCGACGAACTCGGCGAGATGAGCCCGGTCATGCAGGTCAAGCTGCTGCGGGTGCTGCAGGAGCGCCGTTTCCGCCGCGTCGGCGGCCACGAAGAGCTGTCGGCCGACATCCGGATCATCGCCGCCACCAACCGCGATCTCGCGCGGATGGTGGCTGAAGGCACGTTCCGCGAAGACCTCTACTACCGGGTCAACGTCATCCCGGTGGCCCTGCCGGCGCTGCGCGAGCGGCGTGACGACATGCCGGAGCTGGCGCGTCACTTCGTGCAGCGGTTCGCGCGCGAGATGCGGCGGCCCGGTGCCACGCTGACGCCCGAAGCGCTCGACGCGCTGCAGCGGCACGCCTGGCCGGGCAACATCCGGGAACTCGAGAACGTGCTCGAGCGCGCCGTCGCGCTCGAGACCGCCGCCGCCATCACGCTGGCCAGCCTGCCCGACCATCTGCTCGGCGTGGCGCCGCTGCTCGCCACCACGGCAGGCAGCGACAGCCCGCTCAGCGCCGTGCCGGCCGCGACGCCGCTGTTTCCCGACGAGGGCTTCGATCTCGAACGCCACGTGCAGGACCTCGAACGCGAGTATCTGGCCGAAGCCCTGCGTCGCGCCGCCGGGGTGAAGATGCGCGCGGCCGACCTGCTCGGCATGAGCTTCCGCAGCTTCCGGTACTACGCCAAGAAGTACGACCTCTGAACTGACAACTTCCGGCACTTCCGGTAACGTCAGTTGTCGCTGGTGACAGGAAACGTCAGTCCGAGTCCGCGCTGGTGACCGGGCGTGACGGCCAGCCGGCCTCCGTCATCGTCGAAACATTGGTTTTCCTTGAGAGTTCGTGCATTCGAGCAGCCCCGGCCAGTGTGGCACCGCGATTGCTTTAGTGGATGTCACCAAGGTTACGGGGGACGCCCACGGCAACCCCCACACACGGGCACAGGACCTCAGAGGAGAAAGACATCATGAAGATTCGCAACGCCAAGGGCTTCACGCTCATCGAACTGCTCATCGTCGTCGCCATCATCGGCATCATCGCCGCCATCGCCATCCCGGGCCTGCTGCGCGCCCGCATGTCGGGCAACGAAGCCTCGGCCATCGGGTCGCTGCGCGCCGTCAACAGCGGCCAGGCGACCTACGCTGCCAGCTGCGCCGCCGGCGGCTTCGCCACGGTGCTCGGTGACCTCATCCTGGCGCCGGGCGCCAGCACCTCGGCTTTCATCAGCCCTGACCTCGACCCGGCGACCAACCCGGCCGGCGGCGGCGTCGGCGCCATCGCGACCAGCGCTGGCAAGAGCGGCTACGACGTCGGTCTCCGCGCGGCGGCAGCCTCGGTGGTCGTGACCCCGGCGGCGGCGACCTGCAACGCCTCGACGGCCGGAGCCGTGTCGGGCTACTACGCTCTCGCGGTGCCGCAGCAGCTCGGCTCCACGGGTCAGCGCTCCTTCGGTACCGACGAGCGCGGCACGGTGTTCCAGGACACCCTCGGCGCCGCCCTGCCGGAGCCCCTCGCCGTGGCCGGTTCGGTCTCCCCGGTCGAGTAAGCGACTCGAAACCCTTCGCAGGACCGAAAGGCCGGCCAGGTGCCGGCCTTTCGGCGTTTGCTGGGGCGGGTGCCCCCTGCGCATCTGCGCGCCGAACACCACACGTCGCTGCTCTGCCGTGGCGTGTTTGTTGCAGAGGTAGTCGACGTCATGAAAATTTTCACCCTGTCATCGCATCTCCGAACTGCCGCCAGGGGGTTCACGCTGATCGAGTTGCTGGTCGTGGTGGCCCTGATCGGCGTGCTCTCGGCCATCGCCGCGCCCTTCCTGATCGCGGCGCGCTCGTCGGCCAACGAAGCCTCCGCCATCCAGTCGCTGCGCACCGTGGTGAGCGCGCAGTCGACCTTCGCCACCGTCTGCGGCAAGGGCGCCTACACCACGTCGCTGAACACGCTGGTGAGCGAGCAGTTTGCGTCCCCCGACCTGGACATCACGCCGAAGAGCGGGTACTCATTCGCGCTGACGGCGGCACTCGTGTCCAACCCGGCTGATGCCGACTGCACCGGCGACCCGACGCGCACGGGCTACTACTTCAGCGCCGAGCCCCTGGCCGACAACACCGGACGACGCGGCTTTGCCACCAGCCACGTCGGCACCATCTGGCAGGACCTCAGCGGCGTCGCACCGGTCGAGCCGTTCGCGGCAGCCGCCGGGGTGTCGCCAATCGACGGCCGCTGACCGGCCGCGGCACCCCGTGGGGGCGGCGGCGACGAAGAAGAACACGCGGAACGCCATGCTAGGATCCTGCTGATCGCCATGTCTTCGCGCGCCTACACTGCGGCTCTCGTCTGCGTCCTGATCGGGTTGGCGGCATCGCTGGCTGCGGTCGTCGTGCACTATCAGCTGGTCACCACGCCCGGCTACGAGAGTTTCTGCGACGTCAACGCGACCTTCAGTTGCACGCAGGCGTACCAGAGCGACTACGGGTTCCTGCTCGGCGCGCCGGTGTCGATACTGGGCGCGGGCTACTTTGCCGCCCTGCTCGCGCTGATGACCCTGGGGCGCCGTCTCGATGCACTGGCCAGCTACCTGCTGGCGGCCGCCCTGGTGGGGCTCGCGTTCACGCTCTACCTGGCCTGGGCCACCGTCTTCGTCCTGGGCACTCTGTGCCCGCTGTGCTTGGCTACCTATGCGGCCGTCATCGGCCTCTTCTTCATCGCCGGAGCTTCGGCCTCCATTCCCATGATTGATGTGCCCGACCGCCTCTCGCGCGACCTGCGCCGGCTCGTCGCCAATCCACTGGCGCTTGTCGTCCTCGTCCTCGTCGTCGGCGCCACCGCGACCTCGGCGGCCTTCTTTCCCAGGGACCCCGCCGCGCAGCAGCGGCGCCTGGCTGCCGGCGGAGGCGACGACGTGACTCCGGCCGCGCGTGCCAGGGCCGCGGTGGCGCAGCTGGCCGCCGAGCCGCCCCTGACCGAAGAACAGAAGGCGCAGGTGCGCGCCTCCTTCGATCAGTTGCCGCGCATGATCGTCCCGGCCGATGCCGAGGGCGCCTCGGTGGTCGTCGTCAAGTTCAACGACTACCAGTGCCCGCCCTGCCGCCAGACGTTCGAGCTGTACGAGCCGATCTGGGAAAAGTGGTCGCAGCAGGCGCCAGGCAAGGTGAAGTACGTCTCGCGCGACTTCCCGCTGGAGGGCGAGTGCAACGCCAGCGCGCCCAGCGGACAGCACCAGGCGGCGTGCGAAGCCGCCGCCGGTGTCCGCATGGCCCGCACGGTCGGCAAGTCCAAGGAAATGGAGCACTGGCTCTTCGCCAACCAGGCGGACCTGTCCCCAGCCAAGGTCAAGGAAGGCGTGCAGGAGGTCGCGGGCATCAGTGACTTCGATGCGCGCTACGCGGCGACGCTGCCGGGTGTGAAGAGCGACACCGCGCTCGGCGCCAGCCTCGGCGTGCAGTCGACGCCGACCTTCTTCATCAACGGCGCGCGCGTTGCCGGCGGCATCGCGCCGAAGGTGCTCGACTACATCATCGAGTACGAACTGGGCAAGGTCTCGGCAGCCGCCGTCAAGTGACGGCGGCCGGCGGCCGATAAAGCAGGCGCCCGCCGTCGTGTGGAGGGCCCCCTGTTGCCGACATGCCTGAACCGGTCATCGCCGTCGATCGCCTCGCCAAGGACTACCCGGTCGGCTTCTGGCGCCCGCGCCCCTACCGCGCGCTGGACGGCCTCAGCCTGACGGTTGCCGCCGGCGAGGTGTTCGGCCTCCTCGGCCCGAACGGTGCGGGCAAGAGCACGACCCTCAAGCTGCTGATGGGCCTGGTCGCGCCGACCTCCGGCACCGCGCATCTGTTCGGCCTGCCCGTCACGACCGTCGCGGCACGCCGGCGGGTCGGGTTTCTTCCTGAAAACCCGGTGTTCTACGACTACCTCAGCGGCGAGGAGCTGCTGTCGTATTTCGGCCAACTGTGCGGCATGCGCGTAGCCGCATCCCGCGAGTGCGCTGCCGCACTGCTGGATCGGGTCGGGCTCGGCGCCGAGCGGCGGATGGCGGTGCGCCGCTACTCCAAGGGCATGGTGCAGCGCCTCGGCGTGGCGCAGGCCCTCGTGCAGAACCCCGAGCTGGTGATTCTTGATGAGCCGATGTCGGGTCTCGATCCGATTGGCCGCCGCGACGTCAGGGCGCTCATCCTGTCGCTGCGGGATGAAGGCAAGACCGTCCTGTTCAGCAGTCACATCCTGTCGGACGCGGAGACCCTCTGCAGCCGCGTCGCCATCCTCGCGGCCGGCCGGCTGCAGGCCATCGGCAGCATGTCGGACCTCGTCCAGTTCTCGGTGCGCGGCTGGGACCTGCTCCTCGATGGCGCAGACGCCCGGCTCGAGGCGGCGTTGCGGGACGCCGGCACCACGGTGACCACCGTCGGCGCGGGCAGGATCCAGGTCCTCGTCCCGGGCAGCCAGGCCCCCGAGCCGCTGTTGCAGGCGGCCAGCGCGGCCGGGGCGAGGGTGCTGTCGCTGCAGCCGGTCCGCGAGACCCTCGAGGACGTGTTCCTGAAGCACGTCGAGGGCAAGCACCGCGACGGGCCCGATGCGGGAGCTGCCTGACATGCGCCTGATCCGCGCCGTGGCGCTGAACACGTTCCGGGAAGCGGTCCGCGATCGCGTCTTCTACAACCTGCTGATCTTTGCCGTGCTGCTGGTCGGGACCTCGCTCGTCATCGGGCAGCTGGCGGCCGGTCAGGACGTCAAGATCATCAAGGATCTCGGCCTGGCCGCGTCGCTGCTGTTCGGCGTCGGGATCGCGGTCTTCATCGGCATCCAGCTGGTGGCCAGAGAGGTGGAGCGGCGCAGCGTCTACCCGACGCTGGCCAAGCCGGTGAGTCGGGCGGTGTTCCTGCTCGGCAAGTATCTCGGCCTGCTGCTGACGCTGGCGGTCAACATCACGGTGATGGCCGTGGCGTTGTTTCTCGTCCTGGCCGTCTACCGCGCCCTGACGCCGGCCGGCGTGCAGGCGGCCTGGACGGCGCCCGCGCTGGACCCGCGGCTGCTCCTCGCGCTGGGGTTGATCTACGTCGAACTGGCCGTGGTGACGGCCATTGCGCTGTTGTTCTCCACGTACTCGTCGGCGCTGCTGGCGGCCAGCTTCACCACCGCCATCTGGGTCGCCGGACACTTTGTCGCCGACCTGCGCACGCTCGACCAGATCGGCGCCACCGGCGGCACGGCCTGGGTGGCCTGGGCGGTGTCCTGGGTGCTGCCGAACCTGGCGCTGCTGGACGTCAAGGCCGACGTCGTGCACGGCGTGCCGGTGCCGGCCGCGCAGGTGCTGGGGGCGGTGGCCTACGGCGCCATCTACAGCGCTGCGATGCTGTTGATCGCCATGGCCATCTTTCAGCGGCGAGACCTGAAGTGAGTCAGCGCCTCCGCTGGCTGCTCGCGGCCGGGGCCCTGCTGGCGTCAGCGATTGGCGTGCAGGCCGCGTGGCTGCCGCCGCGACCCGAACGGGGATTGCCGGCCGTGCTCTACCTGCAGTCGCCTGCGATGGCCCGCCGTCTGGCGCTGTCGTTCGACGCCGTGGTGGCCGACCTCTACTGGTTGCGCGCCCTCCAGCACTTCGGCGCGACCCGGCTCCAGACCGAGGGACCGCGGACCTTCGAGCACCTGTATCCGTTCCTCGACCTGGCCACCTCACTCGATCCGCGCTTCGTGGTCGCATACCGCTTCGGCGCCATCTTTCTCGCCGAGGCGCCGCCGGGCGGGCCGGGACGTCCCGATCTGGCGCTGCGCCTCCTCGAGAAGGGCGTCGCGGCCACCCCCGAGCGCTGGCAGTACTTCCAGGACATCGGCTTTGTCCACTACTGGTGGACCGGTGACTATGGCAAAGCCGCTGGCGCCTTCTCGAAGGGCGCAGCGGTTGCCGGTGCGCCGTGGTGGATGCAGTCGCTGGCGGCCGTGACGCTGGCCGAGGGCGGCGACCGACGGACGTCCCGGTTGCTGTGGCGGGCCCTGTCGCAATCGGCCGAGAACGACTGGCTGCGACGCGACGCGCAGCGCCGTCTGCTGCAGCTCGATGCGCTCGATCAGGTCGACCAGCTCCAGGCCGTGGTCGCCAGGGCGCGCGCCGCCGGGCTCACCGCTCCGTGGTCCTGGGCGCAATTGCTGCAAGCCGGCACGCTCGGCACCGTGCCGATCGACCCGACAGGAGTCCCTTACGTGATTGACATGACCTCCGGCCGCGTCGATGCCGGCCGCGACTCGCCCCTCTGGCCGCTGCCGACCGAGCCGCACGGCCTGGGCGGCTCGCCGGGAGCGCCGCGATGACCCCCGAGGCGACGTCGCTCGTCATCGTCGCGGTGCTCGGCCTGCTGGTCGGGAGCTTCCTCAACGTCTGCATCCACAGGCTGCCACGCGACCAGTCGGTGGCGTTCCCGGCCTCGCACTGCCCGACCTGCGGGCAGGCGCTGCGCTGGTACCACAACCTCCCGGTGATCAGCTGGGTGGCCCTGCGCGGCCGCTGCGCGTTCTGCGCGGCTCCCATCCACTGGCGGTACCCCGTGGTGGAGTCGCTCAACGCCGGGTTGTGGGTGCTGCACGTCATCCTGCTGCCGTGGGAACCGCTGCTGTTCGTGCGGATGGCCTTCGCCTCGGCGCTGCTGGTGCTCTTTTTCACCGACCTGGACTGCCGCATCCTGCCCAACGAAATCACGCTCGGCGGGGTCGTCGCCGGGCTGGTCGCGTCGGCCTTCGTGTTCCCGCCGGGCTTGTTCTCGGCCCTCATCGGCGTCATCCTCGGCGGTGGCGTGCTCTGGGCGACCGGCGCCGCCTACGAGCGTGTCCGGGGTGTCGAGGGGATGGGGATGGGCGACGTGAAGATGCTGGCGATGATCGGTGCCGTGCTCGGCTGGCCGCTGATGCTGCTGACCCTCGTGGGGTCGTCGGTCGTCGGCGGGCTCGTCGGAGCGGTGCTGCTGGCCTTCAAGGCCGACGCGCGGACGACCGCTCTGCCGTTTGGCGCCTTCCTCGCTCCTGCCGCGCTTGCCGCGTCCCTGGTGGGACAGCCCGTGCTGGACTGGTATCTTGGTTTCTACAACTGATGCCGACCGTAACCATATTCGGGTTCGTGGGGCTGCTGGCGCTCGTCTACGTGCTGATGGCGTACGGGATGCGCCGGGCGTCGCGACGCCAGGCGCACGTCGAGGCCGTCCGCTTCCGCGGCCGCACCGATGAAGCAGACCTGGCCTCGGCGATGAGCGACGCTCTCACCCGCATGCGCGGCCAGGAGATGGCCCAGCAGGCCCGCTTTGCAGCCCTCAACGGCTTCCTGCACCAGGTGGTCGAGAGCCTCCCGCATGGGCTGTTCGTACTCGGACGCGACGGCAGCCTGCGCGTGGCCAACACCGAGGCCCTGCGCTGGCTCGGCCTGCCCGACTCGGTAGCCGGACAGGTGCTCTGGACGCTCGATGGCACCGAGCCCCTTCGCGCCGTGGCACAGGCATGTCTGCAGGCCGATGCCAGGCGCGACGCCTCGGTCGTCGGGCCGGGCGCTCCCGGGGCCCCGGTGTCGGTGACAGCGCTCCCGTTGCGGGCGGCCGACGGTGATGTCGATGGCGTGGTGTGCCTGGTGCACGTCGAACGGGTCGCCTGACCGAGGCCGCTTCCGTCGCCACCGGACCGCCGCAGAACTGACCACACCGCGCCGCCGCGCCGGTGGCAGTTCCCACCATCGCCCGCGGCCGCGTGATGCTTTTCCCGTTGCGAATCCGTGATGCGGCGCTGGCCCGACGCTTGCCCTGAACGGTGGGCATGTCCGGCCCCTCCCATTCCCCACAGCGCGGGTCGTCGCTGCTCGAAGCCGTCATCGCCGCAGGCGTGTTGGCGACGATGCTGGCAGGTGTCCTTCCCCTGGTCACCGTGTCGTCGAGGTCCGCCTCGGCGACGCGTCTCGAACTCATGGCCGCGCACCTGGCTCGCCAACGTCTGGCGCAGCTGCAGGCCCTGTCGTACGTGCGAAGTGGCGCCGGCGTCGTTGGCGACGGGGACGCAGCCTTCGACCAGCCAGACGCCTTCACCGCGGGCGGCCCCGGCCTTGCGGCGTCCGGGCCGACGCCACTGGAGCGGTCCGCCGCGCCATGGGTCGATTGGCTGGACGAGTCCGGCGACTGGCAAGCCGCCGGCGAGTCGCCCCCGCCCGGCGCAATGTTCCGCCGGCGCTGGGCCATCCTGGCGCCCGGCGGCGAAGGATGCCTCCGGCTGTGGGTCGAAGTGCTGCCGCTTCGTGCCACGGCCTCCCGCGGAGTCGTCCGCGACGCAACCCTGCAGTGTCCGTGGGGTGTGGGCGCGCCATGACCTTCAGGCAAGGCTCCGTGGGCCAGCCATCCGGTCGGGGCCGCTGTGGCGGCGCCGCGCTTCTCGACCTCCTGGTCGCGACCGGCGTCGCGCTGGCGGTGCTGGCGGTCGTGTCTGCTTCGCTGCCTCCAGTGCTCGACGTCGTGCGGGCCGTGCCCGAGGCCACCGACCTGCAGCAGCGCGCCCGGGCCACGGAGGTGATCCTCGGAGGGCTGCTGCGCAATGCCGGTGCCGGCGCGGACCTGCTTGGCGTCGGCCCGCTGTCGAGAGCGGTGCCCGGCGTGATCCCGCGGCGCGTGCTTGGTTCGGCCGACCCGGCTGGCACGGCCTGGGCCGACCGCCTGTCGTTGCTGCGCGCCGAGGTCCGGGCCGCGCAGGCCCCGGTGGCCGCAGCCGTGCCTGCCGGGAGCGATTCGGTGCCGCTGATCTGGCACCCGGCCTGCGGCATGCACGTGTCATGCGGGTTCCGCCGCGGCGATGTCGTGCTCGTGTCCGCGCGCAGCGGTGCGATGACGATCGCGAGCCTGGCCGACGTAACCGGCCTGGTGCTGACGCTGGCCGCACCGACCGACCAGACCCTCGACCTGCCGGCGACGGCAGCCGTGGTTCGCGTCCACACCCTGAGCCTCGATCCGGGCCGTCGGCAGCTCCGGCTTGCCGACACGGCCGCGCCCGCGCAGCCGCTGACCGACGAAGTGGTCGGCTTTGCTGTGCGGTACTACGGCAGTCCGGCCGCGCCGCGCTGGCCCGCCATTGCCGGCGCCGAGACCTGCACGGTGGCAGCCGACGGCACGCCGCGCCTGCCGCGGCTCGGCCCGGTGCCGGGGCCGCCGGTCGAACTGTCCGTCGCCGAACTGGCCGACGGACCGTGGTGCGGGTCGGGGGCCTGGCGTTTCGATGCCGACCTGATGCGCATCCGCGCAGCGCGGTTCGCCATCCGCCTGCAGGCGGGATCGGCCGGCGTGAGGGGAGTGGCGCCGCAGTGGTTTGCCAGACCGGGTCTGGCCCGCCGCCCTGGAGAAGAGGTGCGCGATGTGCAGCTCGACACGTTCATCACCATCCCCAACCTCGCCTGGACGCAGTGAACGGGGCATGGCACTCCCTGGCGTCCTGCTGCTTGCCGCGTTCCTGGTCAGCGTCACCGGCTGGCTGGTGGGGCACACGCGTACGGACGTCAGCTTGCGGGCAGCGCTCGAGGAATCGCATCGGGCGACGCAGCTCGCAGAGGCGGCGCTGCAGTCGGTGGCGATGAGCTTTCAGGCCGTGCCGGACTGGACGGCGGTGGATGCGCTGGCCGCCACGCTGGTGTGCCCACCCGCGCCTGCTCCGGTCGCGGCGCTGGACGAGCCCGAGGAGCGGGCCTGGCTGCAGCGCGAGATGGCGGCCACGAGCCGCTGGGGCGCCGACACGCCAACCTGGCAGCCGGTCTGGGCCTGCCATGCCGCCGCCGTGCTCGGCCGGTGGCCCGACGTGGGGGCGATCCCGTCGGTCGCGGTGTGGGTGGCCGATGAACCCGAAGGGGACCGTCAGCCACTGCGCAGCACCAACCAGCGCCTGCTGCTGACCGCCGTCGCACGCGTCGGAACAGGTGCACGCGGCCAGGCCACTGCCACACTGGTTCGTGCCGGTCCGGGCGCGGCCATCGAACTGGACGCGTGGGTCGTCGCCGGCGGATCCTGACGCCGGGCTCAACCTCTGGAGGCTTTGGCCGATCATGCTGGGGAAGACTGTCCCTGGCACGGGTCGCCCGGGTGAGCGCATGGAGGCGTCGATGGCTGGACGGGTTGCTGGGGTGCTGGTCGGTATCTTTCTCGGGGTTGCCGCCGATACGGCCGCCGCGCAGTCTCTGGCCGACGTGGCCCGCCAGGAGGCGGCGCGCCGTCAGCAGGGCGGCAGCACGGGCGCCGCCAAGACCAAGGTGCTCACCAACGCCGACCTGCCGGCCTCAGCCATCGTCGTGCCCGCTGGCGCAGCTGCAGCAACAGCCGCCGCGGAAGGGCAGTCCTCCGACGCCGTGCCCGATGCCACACCAGCCGACGCGACGGCGGCGGCAGAAGCGCCGGCGGCCGCCGCCGGCGAGCCTGCCGCACCTGCTGCCGCGGCGCCCGGCGACGCGCCCGTCGATGAACAGGCCGGCTGGCGCGACCGGGCTGCCCGCATCAATGCCTCGCTCGCGGCGGCGCAGTCGCAGGTGCGGCAGCTGCGGGCCCTGTCCGACCGGCTGTCGCTGGAGTCGCAGGCCTCCAATCCCACGGTTGCGGCGCGCGCGCAGGCCGAGCGGGCGACGCTGCGCGACCAGATTGCGCAGGCTGAAGAGAAGGCGGCCGAAGCGCGCGCCATGCACGCCAGCCTCGTGCACGAGGCGCGCACGGCGGCCGTGCCACCAGCCTGGATCCAGTAAACTGACGCCTCCACGTCGACTCCCGGCGCTGGCGTGCCTGCCGTATCGTGACCTCCGGCGTGCGACCTGATTCCCCATCCATGTCCACTTCCACGCGTGAGACGCCCGACGTCCTGCTGGTGGACGACAACGAGGACCTGCGCTACGTCCTGGCGACCGTGCTCGAGCGCCACGGCTACCGCGTCGTGGAAGCCGGGGACGAGCCGTCGGCCGTCGAGGCGTTGCGCCGACAGCGCCCATCGCTCGTGTTGTCGGACCTGCGGCTGCCGATCGGTGACGGCCTGGGCGTGCTGCGCGCGGCCAAGGACGTCGATCCGGCGCTGCCCGTGCTGTTGATGACCGGATACGGCGCCATCGAGGAAGCGGTGGCGGCGATGCGGGAAGGGGCGCTCGACTACCTCCCCAAGCCGGTGGACCACGAGCACCTGGTGCTCACCGTCAGCCGGGCGATCGCCCAGCGTCGCCTCGTCACCGAAAATCTGCTGCTGAAGGAAGCGCTCGGCCCGCGTCACGGCGCGCCGACGATCATCGGCGAGCATGCGGCGCTGCTCGAGGTGCTGCGCAGCCTGCGGCGCGTGGCGTCCACCGACACCACCGTGCTGCTCGGCGGCGAGAGCGGCACCGGCAAGGAACTGTTCGCGCGCGCCCTGCACGCCCACAGCGAGCGCGCGGCCGGGCCGTTTGTCGCGATCAACTGCGCGGCCATCCCCGAGACCCTGCTCGAGACCGAGCTGTTCGGCCACGAGAAGGGCGCCTTCACCGGCGCCAACGCCCGCAAGCCGGGCAAGTTCGAGATTGCCCACGGCGGCACGCTGTTTCTCGACGAGATCGGCGAGATGCCGGTCAACCTGCAGGCCAAGGTGCTGCGGGTGCTCGAGGAGCGCAGCTTCGAGCGCGTCGGCAGCAACACCACCCTGCACGTGGACGTCCGCCTGGTTGCTGCCAGCAACCGCGACCTGCGCGCGGCGGTGGCCGCACGCACGTTCCGCGAGGACCTGTTCTTCCGCCTGTCGGTGTTCCCGATCACCATTCCGCCCCTCCGGCAACGGGCGTCCGACGTCGGGCTGCTGGCCAGTCATTTCGTCGAGCGCTTCGCCCGTGAGCAGAACAAGCGGCCGCCCCATCTCTCGTCATCGGCCGCGGCGGCCCTGGCCGGGCACGCCTGGCCAGGCAACGTGCGCGAGTTGCAGAACTGCATCGAGCGGGCGGTGATCCTCGCCGAGGGCGACACGGTGCACCCACAACACCTGCACCTTGGCGCCGACACCTCGCGCGCCCCGGCGCCACCCCCGGACCCGTGGGACGCCATCGACCTCTCGGGGCCGCTTCCCGAGGTCTCGCGACGTGTGCTGATGGAGGTGGAACGCCGCAAGATCCAGCAGGCGCTCGACGAGGCGCGGTGGGATCAGGGCAAGGCCGCGGCCGCCCTGCAGATCCCGTCGCGGCTGCTGCTGGCGCGCATCCGCGACTTCAAGCTGTCCCCGCGCGTGCCTTAGCGGATGCCGATCTCGGCCAGCCCGAGACGCACCTGGCGCTGGTCCACGTCGGTGGCGATGGTGGTCTCGCCGATGTGGGTAGGCAGGACGAAGTGCAGGGTCCCGGCCACCACTTTCTTGTCGCGCCGCGTCGCCGCGAGCACCGCCTCGGCGTCGAGCGAGCCGATCGATGGCAGCGGGCCCATGCGATCGAGCAGGCGGACCAGGGCGTCGTGTTCGGTCGCCTGCCATGTGCCGCGCGCCACCGCGATCGCCGACGCCGCCTTCATCCCGTAGGCCACCGCTTCCCCGTGCCGCAGCAGGCGGTAGTTGGTCACGGCCTCGAGCGCGTGCCCGATGGTGTGCCCGAAGTTGAGGATGCGTCGCAGGCCATCTTCACGCTCGTCCTTGGTGACCACGTCGGCCTTGATGGCGCAGCATTCGGCAATCACCGGCAACAGCGCAGCCGGCGCGCCCTCGAGCAGCGCGTCCATCTGGCTGGCACACCGTTCAAACAGCGGCGCCGACGCGATGACGCCGTACTTGACCACTTCGTACAGGCCGGCCCGGAGTTCGCGGCGACTGAGCGTGACCAGCACGGTCGGATCCACCGCGACCAGCGCCGGCTGGTGGAAGGCTCCGAGCAGGTTCTTGCCGAGACGGTGGTTGACCCCCACCTTGCCGCCGATGGCGCTGTCGGTCTGGGCCACCACGGTCGTGGGGACGTGAACCAGGCGGATGCCGCGCAGGTAACTGGCCGCGGCAAAGCCGGCCATGTCGCCGATGACGCCGCCACCGACCGCCACCAGCACCGCCTTGCGGTCGATGCCGCGCGCGACCAGCCCGTCATGCACCTTGCCGAGGGTGGCCATCGTCTTGGCCTTCTCGCCGTCGTTGACCAGGATCGGTCCGTCGTGGTCACCGGCGTCGAGGCCCATGCCGGCGAGCACCGCCGGCCCATGCAGCGACCAGACGGCCGGGCTCGACACCACGACGAGCCGCGACGCGTCGGGACAGGCCGCGGCGATTGCGGTCCCGAGCGAGGAGAGCAGGCCGGGCGCGATGAGGATGCGCGAAACGAGGGCGGAGCGGGTGTGGACCTCGAGAGCCTGAGGGGTCATGTGAAAAAGGCCGGGAAAGGCCCGGGCTTGTCCGCCGTGGCACTGGCGAAGGCGGGCGCAAAGCGGGTGGTAGGATAGCAGGGTCCCGGGGGCTTACGGGTCGCGTCGGCATGGCCGACGACCTGCGCTGGCCCCCGAACGTGCCCGACCGACCCGGCGGGCAGGAGCCGACTCCGCCCTGGTGACCACGCAGCCCGATTTCCTGGTACTCGGCAGCGGCATTGCTGCGCTCCGCGCGGCCCTGTCGCTCGCCCACCGGGGACGTGTCTGCATTCTCACCAAAGGCGAGCCCGAACAGGGCAGCACCGGCTGGGCACAGGGCGGCATCGCCGTGGCGATGGGCGATGACGACTCGCCGAGCCTGCACTTCGACGACACGATGGCGGCCGGCGACGGGCTGTGCGAGCCCGCCGCGGTGCGCGCGCTCGTCGAACAGGGACCGGCCTACGTCTCCGAACTGCTGGATTGGGGCGCCCGCTTCGAGCGGCAGGCCGACGGCCGGCCGTCGCCGACACGGGAAGCGGCGCACAGCGTGCGTCGGGTGCTGCACGCCGAGGATGCGACCGGCCGCGAGATCAGCCGCGTCCTGCACGAACAGGTCGCGTCGCTGCCGGCCATCACGATCATCGACCACGCCATTGCCACCGAACTGCTGCGGGCCGACGGCCGGTGCATCGGCGCGGCCTACCGGGACGGCCAGGACCGCCGGCACGAGGTGCACGCCCACGCGACGCTGCTGGCCACGGGTGGCGCCGGCCAGGTCTTCGCGCAGACGACCAATCCCACCGTCACGACCGGCGACGGCATGTCGATGGCCTTCGAGGTCGGTGCGGAAGTGGCCGACCTGGAGTTCGTCCAGTTCCATCCGACGGTGCTCGACGTGGCGGGACGGCCACGCTTCCTGCTGTCGGAGGCCCTGCGCGGCGAGGGCGCGTGGTTGCTCAACGCCGCCGGCGAGCCATTCATGCGCCGCTACGAGCCGGCCGCCGAGCTCGCCCCGCGCGATCGCGTGGCCCGCGCCATCGTCCGGGAGCGCGACCGCACCGGCGCGCCGGTCTACCTGTCGCTGGCCCACCTCACCGACCTCGACGTGCACGGGCGCTTCCCCCAGATTTCGGAAGCCTGCCGCGCGGCCGGGCTCGACCTCGCGCGTGATCCAGTCCCGGTCAGCCCGGCGGTGCATTACGTGATGGGAGGTGTGGTCACCGACCTCGACGGGCGGACCTCGGTGCCGGGCCTGTATGCGGCTGGCGAAGTCGCCTGCACGGGCGTGCATGGCGCCAACCGGCTGGCCAGCAACTCCCTGCTCGAGGGGCTGGTGTTCGGCGCCCGGGCCGGCGAGGTCATCGGCGAATCACCACGCGCCAGGGATGCCTGGGGACCGGATCGGTTGCGCGCATGCGATCCTGTCGTCGCGGGGCCGCGTGTCTCGGCTCCACCCGACCTTGACGTCCAGACCGTGCGCGCGCGCGCCTGGCGCGACCTCGGGCTGGTGCGCACGCCGGACGGGTTGCGCGAGGCCGAGGCGTGGTTCTCGCAGGCGCGGGCCTCGTACGCCAGCGCCCCGGCTGCCACGCTCGTCCAGGCCCAGTTGCGCAGCCTCGTGACCGTGGCCTATTTGATGAGCCGCGCCGCGCTTCGCCGCGAGGAGAGCCGCGGTGGCCATTTCCGGACCGATTTTCCCGAGCGCCACGACCGGACGTGGGGCCATCACTGCAGCGACGCGTTGCAGCGCACAGCGGACTGACAAACGACAATGAGCGACGCAGCAGCAGGGCAAGGGGCAGCAATCGGGCAAGGGGCAGCAGGGCAAGGGCGGCGGCAAGGGCGACGCCTTCGTCACCGCCATCACGTCACAGGCCGAGGACTACTCGCGCTGGTACCTCGACGTCGTGTTGCGCGCCGAACTGGCCGACTACACGCCGGGCCTGAAGGGGTGCATGACCATCCGCCCGTATGGCTACGCGATCTGGGAGCGTATCCAACTCCTGCTCGACGCGCGCCTCAAGGCAACCGGACACGTCAACGCCTACTTCCCCCTGTTCATCCCCGAAAGTCTCCTGATGAAGGAGGCCGAGCACGTCGAGGGCTTCGCGCCGGAAGTGGCCTGGGTCACGCACGGCGGCAAGGAGAAGCTCGAGGAGCGGCTGGCAATCCGGCCAACCTCAGAGGTCATCATCGGGACGATGTACGCCAAGTGGCTGCAGTCCTGGCGGGACCTGCCCATCCTGATCAATCAGTGGGCCAACGTCGTGCGCTGGGAGAAGGTCACGCGTCCCTTCCTGCGCACCACCGAATTCCTCTGGCAGGAAGGGCACACGGTTCACGAGACCGAGGCCGAAGCCGAAGAGGAAACGCTGAAGATCCTCGGCCTGTACAAGGAGTTCGTCGAGACCGAGCTGGCCATGCCGGTGATCGACGGACAGAAGAGTGACGCCGAGAAGTTCGCCGGCGCGGCCAAGACCTACTCGATCGAGGCGCTGATGGGCGATGGCCGTGCACTGCAGGCCGGCACCTCGCACAACCTCGGGCAGAATTTTGCCAAGGCCTTCGAGATCAAGTTCCAGGGCCGGGACAAGATCGAGCAGCACGCCTGGACCACGTCCTGGGGCGTGTCCACCCGGCTGATCGGCGGGCTGATCATGGTCCACGGCGATGACAGCGGCCTGGTGCTGCCGCCCAACATCGCCCCCTACCAGGTGGTCATCGTGCCCATCCCGCGCGGCGACTGGCGTGAGACGGTGCTGCCCCACGCGCAGGCCCTCCGGGACCAGCTCGTGGCCGCCGGGGTGCGGGTGATGCTCGACGACCGCGACGCCTACACGCCCGGCTGGAAGTTTGCCGACTGGGAGATGCGGGGCGTGCCGGTACGGCTCGAGATCGGGCCGAAGGACATCGAGAAGCAGCAGGTCGTGCTCGCCCGCCGCGACACCCGAGAGAAGGCGTTCGTCGCGATGGAGGGCATTGTCGCGCACGTGCAAGGATGGCTGACCGACATCCAGGCGTCGCTCCTGGCCAAGGCACGGCAGGTGCGTGAGGAGCGCTCGCACTACACGGAGAGCTACGACGAGTTCAAGACGCTGATGGCGGGCACGCGCCCGGGGCTCGTGTACGCGCCGTGGTGTGACGACGCGGCCGTGGAGGCCCAGGTCAAGGCCGAGACCCAGGCCACCATTCGCAACTATCCGTTCGAGGCGCCGTCAGCCGAGGGCAAGGCCTGCTTTGTCACCGGCCGGCCCGCCGTCGTGATGGCCTGTTTCGCCAAGGCCTACTAGCGGCCTTCGGGCGTTGCCGTCACGGCCACAAGGCGGCCAGTGTCGCCGGCGCACGCGCCGCGATCTTCTTGATCGCGGCGTGCCGCTTGCCGAGCTTCTCCCGCGCCACCACCTCGCGGAAGATGATGACCAGCTGACCACGAAACCACGGGTCCGTCGCACCCGTCCAGGCATCCGCGACAGCCTCCAGCACCGAGGCGTCGCCCACCTGCTGTAGCGCCGAGAGCATGCCGACGGGGGTCGCGGCGCCACGCGCGGCAAGGGTCTCGCGCAGGTCGTAGACGGCCACCCGACTGCCTCGATTGGCCAGCGCGAGGTGCGCAGCGGCGCGAATCATCCGCCATCCATCTGCCTGTTCTTCCTCCAGGGTCGACTCGGTCGCCCGGACCCGCTCGATCACCCGATGCAGCTGCGTGAGCGGCGCTTCGTGCCCGTGCATCGCCAACAGGTGGCGCAGTCCCTGCGGGTCGGCGGGCAGCGGGCCGTCGGCCATGGCCTCCAGCTGCGCGGCCCCTGACAGCGCGCCTGGCTCCGCCGCGTCGTCGTCGGCGGGCGACATCGCGGCGCGGATGGCCGGGGACTGGTCGCCTCGCAGCTGCATCCGCAGCGGCTCGACGACATCGGCATCGTAGCTGGGGGACCCGTCGCCGGCGGTGGAGATGGCCTCGAAGGCGCGGAGACGCACGAGATCCTGCCGCGTCGGGTCGAGCAGCGTGCCCGTCAACGCATCGAGCGCCGACGCGGCAACCGTGGGGTCCCGCACGTCGAGGAGCGCGCCCATGGCGTCCACGGCTGCCAGGGCCACGTCGGGGGCCGCGTGAGCGAGCAGCGGCCGCACGGTCGGCATTGCCACCGGGTCGCCGATCCGTTCGATCACCCTGAGCAGCAGCGGCAGGTGCCGGACCTCCGTGTCGGGGACGCGCAGCACGACCTGGCGCAGGGCCGGTCGACCGATGATGGCGAGCCGGGCGATGGATGCCTCGACTGCCACTTCATCGCGGCCGGCCAGCAAGTCATCGAGCAGCGCCTTGGATTGACCTGGACGGGTAGGCACGAGCGCGCCGATTCTACCGCGCCTCGGCCGCAGCTCAGGCACGGCGCTCGCGGCGCGGGGAAAACCAGGGCCGGCTGACGGCCGGAGGCGCAGAAGGGGGCGCAGCAGGGGGCGCAGAAGGGGGCGCAGCGTCCACCAATGACAAAGGGCCCGACCGGCAGTGCCGGTCGGGCCCTTTGTGGTGCTGCAGGCCGGGGCCTTACTGCGTGACGCGAACCGTGAGGGCCGCGCGGCGGTTGAGGCGGCGCGTCTCTTCGCGGCTGTTGTCGTGCTTGGGCCGTTCCTCACCGTAGCTCACGGTGCGGATACGGTCGGCGCCGACGTTGCGCGAACCCAGGTAGTCACGCACCGAGTAGGCGCGACGCTCGCCGAGCGCGAGGTTGTATTCGGCCGTGCCGATGTTGCAGGTGTGTCCCTCGACCTCGAGCTTGAGCTCGGGGTTGTCCTGCAGCGCCTTGATGGCCTCGTCCAGGATGCGCGTCGCTTCCGGCCGCAGCGTGTAGCGGTCGAAGTCGAAGTGGACGTCCTCGAACGTGTAGTCCTTGATGGCCGGCTTGACCACCTGGATGGTCACGGTGTCGCTGACCGAGCCGCCCTTGCCGTCGGTGACGGTCACCGTGCACGGAACAGGACCTTCCTGGCCCGGCGCGGTCCACAGCGTCTCGCGGTTGGCGGGGTGGGCGATCGTCCCGGCGGGGCAGGACCACTTGTAGTTGAGCTGGTCACCATCCGGGTCCATCGCGTCAGCGGTGATGGTCGAGCTCTTGCCGACCTCGACCGTGCACGGGTTGCAGCGGGCCTTGACGGTCGGGGGACGGTTCTCGGCCACCGGCGGCCGGCGGCGGCGGCGGTGGCGGTGGCGGCGGCGCAACGTACGCCGTTGCTACACCCGGGTGGTAGCCGATACGGAACTGCAGACTGGTCCGATCGAGTCCTTCGTCATCCTGGAGTGGATTGAGCGAGCTGCGCTGGTCGTGCTTGAGCGCGAAGACCGCACCGCCGCCGATGAAGAAGCCCTTCGAGCTGAAGTAGGTGGCGCCGACGGCAGCGTCGAGCGGGCTGCGGATCGGCCAGGTCCCGGCGCTGCTCGACTGCGTCGAATGCCGTCAGGCCGCTGGAGGTCAGCGTGTCGTCGAAGTACGACTCGCCGAACAGTTCGGCCGTGACCTTGATGCGGCTGCGCGAGGGCAGGCCGAGGCCGACGCCATAGCGAATGCCATTGCTCTGGTCGGTCCGCTCGGCATCGGCACGCGCCGCGTAGCCGGCGTAGCCGGAGATGTCGAAGCGCTCGTTGACTTCCTTGCTGATGATGTAGTCGACGAAGAAATCAGCCTGACCAGAGCTCGTGCCCTTGTCTGCCGAACCGGTCGGCAGCTTGACCATCGCCTTCAGGGCCATGGCCACTGGAGCGTTCCTGGCCTGCGAGAGCAGGCTTACCTTGCCGCCGACGTAGAGGTCGCCGAAGGTGGTCCCTGACCAGGGCTGCCGTGCCAGCGGGTAGCCGTTGACCGGCCCGCCGGCCTCGCTGCCGGGCAGGAACACCGGGCGGATGTCACGGTCGATGCGGGTGACGGTGGAGAGGGCCGCAAACAGCTCCGCGCGACCGCCAACGCCGTAGCCGAACGTCACGGGGAAGAACCCGATGTCGGTGAACCCCTCCTGCCGATCGAAGTTGGTGTAGTACGCGCTGGCCGACCAGCGGCCGGCGGGGAGCACTTCACCGAGGGGCACGAACCACAGACCGGTGTCGCCCTGGAACGTGGGAGCGGCCGACCGGGTTTCGGTCACCATCAGGCTCGCGGCAGGATCGGGCGCCGTAGTGGAAGCCGCCGGCTGCTGCGCGAAGCCTGCAGGCGCAGCCATCGCCAGACCGATCGTGGCGGCGAGACCTACCCTGAAAAGGCGTGTCATGAGTGTGTCCTCAAATCTGTGAGCTGAACTGAACTGAACTCGTACAAAAAAATGCGCCAATGCGCATGGTAGCGGTCCGATTCCCAGCCGTCAAACATATCCGTAAGCAAATACGGACGATGCCCGCCGGCCGGGAAAGACGCGCCAACTGTCACTGCGGCGCTTGCAAGAGTGTCGCCATCACTGACGGGGTGCCCCCGTGCCCCACCTGCGACGGTTAGGCGGCAACCTTCGGCGTGCGCTTCTGGAACACCCAGGCGACGAAGATGCTGAAGGCATACAGCACGAACATCGGCAGGGCCAGAAGGAACTGTGACACGACGTCCGGGCTGGGCGTGACGATCGCGGCAACGACGAAGATGAGCAGGATGGCGTACTTGGTGTGCTTGATGAGGAAGCGCGGGGTGACCATACCGACCCTGGCGAGGAACATGACGAGCGTCGGCATTTCGAACACTGCGCCGAGGCCAAGCGCCATCCGGACATAGAGCGAGAAGACCGGTTCGATGCGCGGGGCGAACTCCACGGTGTCGGTCGAGAAGCTGGCAAAGAACCGCCACATCGCCGGGAAGATCACGTAGTGCGAGAACAGCGTGCCGCCGATGAAGAACACCGTCGACATCATCACGAAGGGAATGGCGAACCGCTTCTCGTGGGCGTACAGGCCCGGCGCGATGAACGCCCAGATCTGCCAGAGCAGCACCGGCAGCGCAATCATCAGACCGACCAGCGCGGCCATCTTCATCTGGATCATGAAGGCCTCGGTCGGGTCGGTATAGATGAGCTTGCCGCCCGCCGGCAGGATCGCCTGCAGCGGCTTCATGATGAAGTCGAAGATCGGGTCGATGAAGATCACCGCCGACGATGAAGCCCGACGAGCACGGCCAGCAGGGCCTTGATCAGGCGCTGCCGCAGCTCGTCGAGGTGCTCCAGGAACGACATCTTCCCGCCGACGCCCTCGTCCTCCTCGTCGTCGTCGTCGAACGGGCGGGGCGGCGGCGGGGCGCGGGAACGGGGGACAGTGACATACGGCGGTGGGCGGGGCGACGTTACAGGTTGGCGCCGCGCGGCGTCGTCTCGGCCACGGCCGGGCGGCTCTCGTCCTGGGCGCGGTCGTACGGCTCGTCCACCCAGGCGTCGTTGGCGTCGACCTGCAGGTCACTGGTATCGGCCACCGGGCCGGCTGACCGGCGTGGCGTCCGGGGCCGCCGCGGCGACCACCGGCGTCGGCGTGACCCGCGGACGGTCCCGCTCCTCTTCGACGCGAATTTCTTCCTCGAGCGAGTTGCGCAGTTCGGCCGAGGCGCGCTTGAACTCCGCGAGGCTCTTGCCGAGGGACTTGCCGAGTTCGGGCAGCTTGCGCGGGCCGAACACGATGAGGGCGATGACGAAGATGATGACCAACTCCGGCATGCCGAGGGAACCGAACATCGTGTGCTCCTGAAAGGGTCCGGAGAGCGAGCCTGATCAGCCGGGTGGTGCTTGGACCGTCTGTGATTATAGGAACGCCGTCGGACACACGGTCAATCACCGCAGGGCATCGTCCGGGGTCGGGTTGGTGCCTGCCCGACCTGCGTGGTACGCTGCAAACATGCCGAAAAACCGCGCACTGCCGGCGGTCCTGTTCGCGGTCGCGGTCTCCGCACTGGTGGGCGGCGTGCTCGGCCGTCGCGCCCAGGCCACCGCGGACCCGCTCACCGACCGCTACCGCGTGTTCACCGCCGCGCTGGCCGCCGTCGAGCAGGAGTACGTCGAGGACGTCGAGGCCGACCGCCTCGTCTACAGCGCCATCTCGGGCATGCTGCAGACGCTCGATCCGCACTCGAGCTTCCTCGACCCGCGCGCGTACGCGCAGATGCGCGAGCGTCAGGAAGGCCGCTATTACGGCCTCGGCATCAGCATCTCGCCCATCGATGGCGACATCACCGTGATGTCGCTGTTCGAAGGCTCGCCCGCCTACAAGAAGGGCATCCGCCGCGGCGACGTGATCGCCCGGATCGAAGGCCAGGACACCAAGGGCTGGACCAGCGACCAGGCGGTCAAGGTGCTGCGCGGCCCGCGCGGCACCCAGGTCACGGTCGAGCCTGCGCCGCGAGGGCTATCACCGAGCCGATCGAGTTGTCGGTCGAGCGCGACGAGGTGAACATCCCGACGCTCAAGGGCGTGTTCATGATCGGCAGCGACACCGGCTACGTCCGTCTCAACGACTTCTCCGAGACCACCGACCGCGACCTCGGCGAGGCGCTCGACGACGCTCGACTGGGAAGGGCATGAAGCGCCTGCTGCTCGACTTGCGCGACAACCCGGGCGGCCCGCTCGATCAGGCCATCAAGGTCTCGGACCGCTTCCTGCCCAAGGGCGACATGGTGGTCTACACCCGCGGCCGCACGCGCAATTCCGACCAGGATTACCGCGCCTCGGACGCCGGGGGACTTCGGCGCCATGCCGGTCGTGGTGCTCGTGAATCGCAACAGCGCCAGCGCGTCCGAGATCGTCGTCGGGCGCGCTGCAGGACCACGACCGCGCCCTCATCGTCGGCGAGAAGACCTTCGGCAAGGCGCTCGTGCAGTCGGTGTATCGCATCAGCGAGGGCGCCGGACTGGCCCTGACCACCGCCCGCTACTTCACGCCCAGCGGCCGGCTCATCCAGCGCCCGTGGGACGGCACGTTCGACGAGTACCTGACCTACTCGCTGCGCGAGCAGAAGGCCGACGAACCGCACGACCCGGCCAACCTCGAAACTCACCGACGGCGGCCGCAAGGTCTACGGCGGCGGCGGCATCCAGCCCGACAAGTACCTGGCCGGGCCGGTCGAGGGCTTCAACCCGAGCCGCTTCGGGCGGGCGCTGTGGGCCCGGCAGGTCTTCGCCGACTTCGCGGCGCGCTACACCGCCGAGGGCGACACCCGCATCAAGGGCAACGGCCAGACCCGCGCGGTCAGCCGCGGCTTCACCGTCGACGACGCGATGGTGGCCGACTTCCGGACATACCTCGAGTCGCGCAAGGTGCGGATGGACGAAGCGGCATTCGCCGCCGACAGCCAGTTCATCCGCGCGATGATCCAGTACGACATCGACCTCGCCCTGTTCGGCGTCGAGGAAGCCCGCCGCAACCTGGTGGCCCGCGACCCGCAGGCGCAGTTCGCCCTGCAGCAGTTCGGCGAGGCCGCGCGCCTCCCGCACATGAAGACCGGCAGCACCGCCGCACGGCAGGCCCCCTGAGGTATGGGGACCGGCGCTCGCGCCGGTCCCGGGCTTGGCCGCTGACCGCCGACAGGTCGCCACTGCGCAGGATCTAGTGGGTACCCCGTGCGCTTGCCGCAATTAGTAGTTGCCTGCTAGACTCCGGCCCTTGTCCCGCCTGCCCGCCTCGTTGCTCCGGGCGACGGGTCGAACCGTGCCCAGACATGCGTCTCAATCGAATCGAAATCAACGGCTTCAAGAGCTTTCCCGACCGCGCCGACCTGGCCTTCGACCTCGGCGTGACCGCCATCGTCGGCCCCAATGGCTGCGGCAAGAGCAACGTGGTCGACGCCATCACCTGGGTGCTCGGCGAGCAGAGCGCCAAGAGCCTGCGCGGCGAGCGGATGGAAGACGTCATCTTCGCCGGCAGTGATGCCCGCAAGCCGACCCATACCGCGGAGGTGAAGCTGAAGATGAGCGGCGTCATCTCGCGGGTCGGCCTCGAGGACCATCCGCAGCGCAAGACCGTCGCGCAGGAGCTCGAGGATTCGGTCGAGACCCTGACCGCCGACATCGTCATCGCGCGCGACGTGGAAGTGTCGCGCCGGCTGTATCGCTCGGGCGAGAGTGAGTACCTCATCGACGGCCACGTCGTGCGTCTGCGCGACGTGCAGGACCTGCTGATGGACGCGGGGCTGGGCGTCAAGGGCTACGCCGTCATCGAGCAGGGCAAGATCGGCCAGATCCTGGCCGCCAAGCCGACCGAGCGGCGGCAGTTGATCGAGGAAGCGGCCGGCGTCACCAAGTACAAGACCCGGCGTCGCCAGGCCGAGCTGAAGCTCGAAGCGGCACAGCAGAACCTGACGCGGGTCGATGACATCGTCTTCGAACTCGAGAAGCAGCGCGGCTCGCTGAAGCGGCAGGCCGCCAAGGCTCGTCGCTACCGCACGCTGCGCGAGGAACTGCGGCAGTGGGAGAAGCTGCTGTTCGGCCAGAAGTACCAGGCCTTGCAGTCGTCGATGGCCTCGGCCGTGGAGCGGCTCGGCCGGGCACGCGCGGACGAAGCCGGCCTCGCCGGTCGCGTCGCCGAGGTCGAGGCGGCCCTCGAGCGGCTGCGCATCGAGCTGGTCGAGGCCGATACGGCGGCCAACGCGGCGCGCCAGTCGGCGCATGCCAAGGAACTCGAGAGCGGCCTGCGTCAGCAGCAGCTCGAATTCGATCTGCAACAGGTGCAGGCGATCGGCCTCGCCCTCGTCGGCATGCAGGAGGAGATCGGCCGACTGCAGGAACGGATCGGCCCGGCCCAGCAGGAACTCGACAGCCGTCGAGCCAGCAGCCGCCAGGGTGACGCGGAGCGCGACGAGGCCGCGGCGCGGGCCCGGGAAGAGGATGCCGCCGTCCAGCGTGCCGCTGCGGAGATTGCCGGGCTCGAACAGGCGGTGGAGAAGGCGCGCGGTGAACTCTACGCCGGCATGACCCAGGTCAACACGCTGCGCAATGCCATCGAGCGGGCCATCGAGGCACGCGACCGCATCGCGCAGGAGCTCGGACGCTTCGAGGTCGAGAGCGACGATCTCCGTGTCGAACAGGAAGCCGCGCTGACCGAACGCGAGCGCGCCAGCGTTGCCCTGCGCGAGGCGCAGGCCGGGCTCGAGCAGGTGCGCGGCGCGCGGACCGCGAGCGAGGCGGCACTGGGCACGGCGCGCATCGAACGCGAATGGCGGGAGCGCGACCTGCGGTCGCGCGAGCGCGAGGTGTCGGGCCTGCAGGCGCGGCTGCAGTCGCTCGAGGAACTCGATGCGGCGCGCGCCGAGTACGGTGAGGGCGCGCGGCTGCTGCTGGCGTCGTCCGAGAGCGGCATCGCGCACTTCGGTTCGGTGGCCGACGCCCTCGAGGTCGATGCTGATTACGAGACGGCCGTCGCCGCCTGCCTGGGTGAACTCGTCCAGCACGTGGTGGTACCCGACATGGGTACCGTGCAGGCCGGTCTGGCCTTCGTCCGTGACCGCGACGCCGGCCGCGTCGGGTTCCTGGTGGCCGATGACGTGATGCCGCCCGACACGGCGCCGCCATCGCTACCGGGCGTGCGCTCGCTGCTCGACGTGGTGCGGGTCAGCGGCCCCGCCGCGCCGCACGTGCGCGCCGTGTTGCGCGACGCGTGGCTGGCCGAGTCGCCGGCCCAGGCGCGCGATGCTGCCGTTGTCGTCTCGGGTCCCGTGGTGACGATGCAGGGCGACGTGTTCCGCGGCGCCAAGCTGGTGTCGGGTGGGGGCAAGGCCGACGCCCGTCAGATCCTGCACACCAAGGCCGAGATCAAGGGGCTGCGTGCCCAGATCCAGCAGGCTCACCAGGACATCGAGCGCCATGCCGGCGACCTCGCTGCGGCCGAATCGGTCATCAGCGGGCTCGCCGCCGAAATTGCCGCGCTGACCGCGCAGCAGGTGACCCACGAAAAGGCCATCGTCGGCTTCGACCTGCAGGTGAACCGCGCGTCGGACGAACGCGACCGCGTCGCCCGCCGCATGGAGCTGATCGACAACGAGCGACGGCGCGCCCAGGAAGAACGACGGACGCTGGAGGCGCGCGAAGCCGAAGCCCGCCGTTCGATCGAGGACCTCGAGGTCGAACAGCAGTCGTTGTCGGACGACCTGGCCGATGCCCAGCGTCGGCTGCTCGACGGCCGCGAACGGCAGGCGTCGATCGGCCGCCGTGCCGCCGAATCGCGAGCCACGCACGCCGCGCTGGTCGAGCGTGCCTCCGCACTCGCGCAGGACGTGGGCCGCCTCGACGATGCCCTGAGCGACCTGCGACAGCGCATCAACGCCCGCCAGGGCGAGGCCGATGGCTCGGTCGCCCGACGCACCCACCTCGAGTCGTCGGTCGGCGCGTTGCGCGCCGCCATCGACGACGACCTGGCGGCGCTCGACGATCTGAAGCGCCACGTCGTGGACGCCGACGAACGGGTCGTGCAGGTCCAGGGTGCCTTCGCCGAGCACGAGACGGGCGCGCGCGAGGCGCGACGCGGGCTGGACGACGTGCGGTCGCTCGCGACCGCCCTGGAGATTGCGCGCGCTACCGCCGAGTCCGACCTGGGCCACCTGGCCGAAACCTGCCGTGAGGCGCTGGACCAGAGTCTCGAGGAGGTCGCCGAGGCGATGGCCGAGATGCTGGCCAACGAACAGGGCTTGCCGAGTGCCGCGTCGGTTGCCGCAGCCGAACGTGCCGGCGCCGACGAGGAGGGTGCCGAGGCGACGGCTCCCGGCGAGGACGGCGAGGGCGCCGCGGCCGATGCCGGCGCTGTCGATGCTGCTCCGCCCGTGCTGAGTGCCGAGCAGGCAATCACCCGCCTCAAGGCGCGCATCACCGCGCTCGGCGCGGTCAACATGATGGCCATCGAGCAGTTCGACGAGCTCGAGCAGCGGCACACCTTCCTGACCGGGCAGCGCAAGGATCTGATCGACGCCATCGCCTCGACCGGCGAGGCCATCGCCCGCATCGACAAGACGACGCGGGAACGCTTCGCGGAGGCCTTCGCGGCGGTCAACACCAACTTCGAGGAGATGTTCACCACCTTGTTCGGCGGTGGCCGCGCCGGCCTGGTCATGCTCGACCAGGACGACGTCCTCGAGAGCGGCATCGACATCGTCGCGCAGCCACCCGGCAAGCGCCTGCAGAACGTGCAGCTGCTGTCTGGTGGCGAGAAGGCGCTGACGGCAATGGCCCTGATGTTCGGCATCTTCAAATACCGCCCGAGCCCGTTCTGCCTGCTCGACGAGATCGACGCGCCGCTCGACGACGCCAACATCGGGCGCTTCGTGGAGATGCTGCGCAGCATGCAGGACCACACGCAGTTCGTCCTGATCACGCACCACCGCAAGACCATGGAAATTGCCGATCGGCTCTACGGGGTGACCATGGAGGAGCCCGGCGTATCCAAGGTGCTTCGCCTCGACCTGACACACTGACGCGCTGCTGCACGCGGCCGGCTCACACTCGTGCCGCTGCCGGCCCTGTCCCGCAGGCACACTCGACGTCCCGTGAACGAAGACAAGGGCACTCGTTATCGCCGCGCCGAGCGGACCCTGCGCGTGCTGGAGGTGACCGCCGCCACCGCGGCCCTCTGCCTCCTCGCGATCAGCCCCGTCGCCACCTCCCTGCGCTCCACCGGGCAGCGGATGGTGGCGGCATGGCAGTCGCCGGCCGCCATGCTGCTGGCCGACACGTTGACCGTTGCCGTGATCCTGGTGGTCAGCCTGGGGGTGGCGGCTGCGGCCGCGTCACCCTTTGCGCTGCGTCGTCAGGGCGGGCTCGCGCAGCGCTACAACCTGCCTGCCGAGAGCGCGCGCGTCTACCTGTACGGGGCGTGTCGGCGCGGCCTCGTCGGGGTCGCCGCCGGTTCCGCCGCGTGGTGGGTCTTTGCCCGCATCGCCGGGCGTGCGCCGTGGCTGGCCGGTGCCGGCCTCGCTGCCGCGATTGTCGGCGTCGCCGCCGTCGTGATGCTGCTGGCGCCCTGGGTCATCCTGCTGTCGCCGCGCGTCCGGCCATTGCGGGACGAGGCCGTCACGGGTCGCCTGCACGCCCTTGCCGCCCGCGCGGAACTGCGGCTGGCCGGCCTGCACGAGTGGGTGTTCGGGCCGCAGGGCGACCATGCCAACGCGGCCCTGGTCGGCGTCGTCGGTCCACGCCGCCTGCTGATTTCCGACACGCTCATCGCCGGCTGTCCGCCAGAGGAGATGGACGCGGTCGTGGCGCATGAACTCGGTCACCACTCGCATGGGCACACCTGGCAGCGGGTGAGAAGTCAGGCGACCAGTCTGGTGCTCGCCGTGCTCGGCGCACAGGCGAGTGCCGCCGGCCCGGCCCGCTGGATTGGCGGCACCGCCGGCCAGCTCGATCCCGCATCGGTGCCGTGGATGATTCTCGGGGCTGGGGCGGTGTGGCTCGCGTCCAGGCCCTGGCATCTCGCGCTGTCGCGGGCCCACGAGGCGGAAGCGGACGCGTTCGCCCTGGAACTCACCGGACGTCCCGACGTGCTCGAAAAGGTGCTCACCCGGATCGGTGCCCGCAACCTCTCGAGCGAGGACGACTCGCTCCTGACGCGGGCGTTCTTTCTGACCCATCCGCCGATTCCGGCACGGATTGCCGCGGCACGGCGGGCTGCCGGCGCGACGTCGGCCGCCATCCAGACCTAGGGGCCCGCATGCTCTCGCGTCGCAGTTTCGCCGCCTCCGCCCTCACCGCCCTCGTCGGCGCCCGTGCCCACCTCGGTGCGCAGCCCGGCGATGTCAACTACGACGAGGCCCGGGTTCCGGCCTACACGCTGCCACCGGTGCTGACCCGGGGCGACGGCGGACCGGTGCAGGACCGCGCCGATTGGGCGCGGCGGCGCGCCGAGCTGCTCGACCTGTTTGCCGGCACCATGTACGGCCGCACACCGCCGGGGCTGCCCTCCTGCACGGTCTCGCCGATCGACGCGCCCGTCGCCGTGCTCGACGGTCGCGCCTGGCGGCAGCAGCTGCGCCTCGACTGGCAGGGCCGCGCCTCGACCGACGTGCTGGTCTATCGGCCGCGGCACGGGCGGCCGGTGCCGGTGTTCATCGGGCTCAACTTCTTCGGCAACCATGCCGTCGACCCCGACCCGGCCCTCCGGCTGTCACCACGATGGATGCGGACCAGCGAGGCCAACGCCATCGTCGGTCACCGGGCCACGGAGCGGTCGCGCGGGACCACGGCCAGCCGATGGCCCATCGACCTGATCATCGAGCACGACTGTGCGGTGATGACGGCCTACTGCGGCGATTTGGCCCCTGACGATCCGTCAGTGGTCGGGCAGGGCATTGCGCCGCTGGCCGCGGGGCTGCAGGACTCGATTGCCGCGGCGGAGCGGTGGGGCGCCATCGGCATGTGGGCCTGGGGGTTGTCGGAGATGCGCCGGGCAGCAGCCAGCCTCGACGGCCTGGACGCCAGCCGGGCCATCGTCATCGGGCACAGCCGGCTGGGCAAGGCCGCGCTGTGGGCCGGGGCCCAGGACGAGGGCTTTGCGATGGTCGTCTCCAACGACTCGGGATGCGCGGGCGCGGCGCTCAGCCGACGCGCGTACGGCGAGACGATTGCCCGCATCACCCGTGCCTTCCCGCACTGGTTCTGCCCGACGTTGTCATCGTACGCAGGACGCGAAGCCGCCCTGCCGGTCGACCAGCACCAGCTGCTGGCGCTGGTCGCACCGCGGCTGCTGCACGTGGGCAGCGCGGTCGAGGATCGCTGGGCCGACCCGCGCGGGGAGTTCCTGGCGACGTTGGCAGCCGACCCGGTGTGGCGGTGGCACGGCAGTGCCGGGCTCGGCGTGAGTGCGATGCCGGGGGTGGACCGGCCGGCAGGGGAGCGGGTCCGGTACCACGTCCGGACCGGAGGCCACGACATCACCCGCTACGACTGGTTGCAGTACCTGATGACGGCCACTGCGCAACTCCCGTCGGCACGCCGCGAGCCGGTCATCTGACGATCAGCTCGCCGCGCATCGCCTCACAGCCGGGATCGGCGCGCAGGCTGCAGTAGAACGGGAAGCGCCCGACCTCGTCGGCCCGGAACTCGAAGGTCACGCTGCTGCCGGGAGCGATCCGCTTCTGGATCCGGTACGCATCCACGGTGAAGCTGTGGGCGATGTCCTGCGAGGTGATGGTGAGGCGCACGATGTCGTTGTGGCGGACATCGATGACCTCGGGATCGAACGCGTACTTGCGGGCGACGATCGTGAAGGCCGGTCGGCCGGCGATGTCGCCCTCGGGCTGGGCCAGCGGCACCATGCCGCACAGCCCGAGGACGTTCGCCAGCCACTGCCGCCGAGTGGTCTCGACGTTCACTCGACCTACGCTTCGGCCTTGGGCTGCTCTTCCTGCAGCAGCGCCTTGCGGCTGAGGCGAATCTTGCCCGACGGATCGACGTTGAGCACCTTGACCAGGAGCTGTTCGCCTTCCTTGATCTCGTCGCGCACGTCCTTGACGCGGTGCAGCGCGATCTCCGAGACGTGCAGCAGCCCGTCCACACCCGGCATGATCTCGACGAACGCGCCGAAGTCGGCGATACGCTGGACCTTGCCCATGTAGGTCTTGCCGATCTCGGGCGTGGCCGTGAGCTCCTGGATGATTGCCAGGGCCCGTGCCGCAGACGCCTCGTCGTTGCTGGCGACGTTGATCCGGCCGTCGTCTTCGACGTCGATCTTCACGCCGGTCCGCTCGATGATGCTGCGGATCATCTTGCCGCCCGGTCCGATGACATCGCGAATCTTGTCGACCGGAATGCGGATGGTGACGATCCGTGGCGCCCAGCGTGACGTCTGGGTGCGCGGCGCCGACAGGGTCTCGGCCATCTTGCCGAGGATGTACAGCCGGCCTTCACGGGCCTGCGCCAGCGCCTGGCGCATGATCTCCATGGTGATGCCGCTGACCTTGATGTCCATCTGCAGGGCGGTGATGCCCTGGCTGGTGCCGGCGACCTTGAAGTCCATGTCGCCGTAGTGGTCCTCGGCGCCGGCGATGTCGGTGAGCACGGCGAACTTACCGGTCTCCTCGTCCAGGATCAGGCCCATGGCCACGCCAGCCACCGGCGCCCGCAGCGGCACGCCGGCATCCATCATCGCCATCGAGCCACCGCACACGCTGGCCATCGACGAGGAGCCGTTGCTCTCGAGGATGTCCGAGACGACCCGCACCGTGTAGGGGAACTGCTCCTCGGTGGGCATCACCGGCACCAGGGCCCGCTCGGCCAGGGCGCCGTGACCGATCTCGCGACGGCCCGGGCCGCGCATGAACCCGGTCTCGCCGACCGAGAACGGCGGGAAGTTGTAGTGCAGCATGAAGCGCTTGTAGGTCTCGCCGTCCATCGTCTCGATCTTCTGCTGATCGTCGGCGGTGCCGAGCGTGGCGGTGACCAGGGCCTGCGTCTCACCTCGCGTGAAGACCACTGACCCGTGCACGCGCGGCAGCACCTGCGCTTCGGTCCAGATCGGACGAATCTCGTCGAAGCGGCGGCCGTCGAGGCGCTGTCCCCGCTCGAGGATCTCGCTGCGCAGCACCTTCTCCTTGAGCCCCTTGAACACCTTCTTGGCTTCGCTGCGGCGCTCGGTCTCCGCTTCCGGATAGGAGGCGACCAGTTCGGCCAGCACCTGGTCGACGCGGCCGTAGTTCTCGAGCTTGTCCTTGAGGCGCATCGCGTCGGCCAGCGGCCCCAGCGCCTTGTCCTCGACCTCCTGCTGGAAGGTCGCGTCGGTCGCCTTGGCGGCCACCGTCAGCTTCTTCTTCGGCGCGGCGGCGACGAGGTCGTCGATGGCCGCGACAATCTGCTTGATGGCGGCGTGACCGGCCTCGAGGGCGCCGACCATCTGCTCTTCGGCGACTTCCTGCGCCCCGGCCTCGACCATCATGATCGCGTCGGCGCTGCCGGCGATGATCAGGTCGAGCGCGCTCTCCTTGCGCTGCTTGAAGGTCGGGTTGATGACGTATTGCCCGTCCACATGGCCGACGCGGACGCCGGCGATGGTCTTCTGGAAGGGCATCTCCGACAACGCCAGCGCGCACCCGGCACCGGTCACGGCGAGGACGTCGGAGTCGTAGTCGGTGTCGGCCGACACCACCATCGCGATGATCTGCGTTTCGAAGGCCCAGCCGGCCGGGAAGAGCGGCCGGATCGGGCGGTCGATCAGGCGGCTGGTCAGCGTTTCCTTCTCGGTCTGCTTGCCTTCGCGCTTGAAGAACCCGCCCGGGATGCGGCCCGACGCGTACGTGAACTCGCGGTAGTCGACGGTCAGCGGCAGGAAGTCGATGCCGACGCGTGGGGACGAGGCGTGGCAGGCCGTCACCAGCACCACCGTGTCGCCCATCCGGACGAGGACCGAGCCGTCGGCCTGCTTTGCGAGCTTGCCGGTTTCCAACGAGAGAGCGCGATTGCCGAGCTCGACACTGCGTGTGTGCATGGGGTTCCCTGTCAGTCAGTGCCAGGGGACTTGTCTGCCCTGGCGGTGTGCGGTGTGATCGATGGCGCGAGTGGGGCGGCGCGCGGCCTGGCCCGCCCGGGCCTGCCACGGCCGCGGCAGCGGCGGCCAGACATGCGAAAGGGACGGAAGTCGCTCCGTCCCTTTCGAGGTCCTGCCTACTTCCGGATGCCCAGACGCTTGATGAGCTGCGCGTAGCGTTCGGTGTTCTTCGCCTTCACGTAGTCCAGCAGGCGCCGGCGCTGACCGACCAGCTTGAGCAGGCCGCGACGCGAGTGGTGGTCCTTCGCGTGCGTCTTGAAGTGGTCAGTCAGGTAGGTGATGCGTTCGCTGAGGATGGCCACCTGCACTTCAGGGGAGCCGGTATCGCTCTCGTGCTGGCGGTAATCCTCGATCAGGTTGGTCTTGCGGTCCTTGGTCAATGCCACGGTGCTGCCTCCACGATCGGCCCAGAACGCCCGTGCGGGCACCGAACCGTCGTCGTCTAGATGGATGGTCGGAAGACGCCAGATGCAGAAGCGTCAACGAACCATGAATGATAGCCGATTCGACCGCCCCTTCGCCACCTGGGCCGTGCCCCGGCTCAGCGCAGCACGATGTCGGCATGCACGGCACCAGACGCGACGGGACGCGCCAGTGCCACCAGGTCCCCGGCCGGGTCGACCAGCCTGACTCGCTCGGGCGGCTCGCCGACGAGCATGGCCCCCTGATCCGCATCGAGGTCGACCTGGCGGCCCATCAGGACAGCCGCGATCTGACTGTCGTGCAGGGTCAGCACCGGCCAGTCGGCCAGTCCCGACCCCATCGGCTGGATCAGACGCAGGAGATCCTCGGGCGAGCACTGGACGACGTCGGTCAACGCGTGTGCCTCTGCGAGCGACCATGCGCCGCTGGCCGTCCGCTGCAGGGCGGTCAGGTGCGCCGGCACGCCAAGCCGCGCGCCGAGGTCCCGCGCCAGGCTGCGGACGTAATAGCCGGCCGCCACGTCGAGCCGGACCGAGGCACTGTGCGTCGCGGCATCCCACGCCGTCATTGCCAGCGCATGCGCCGTGACCTCGACCGCCGCCAGGGTCACGGCCTCGCCCCGCCGGGCGAGCACGTAGGCACGTTCGCCGTCCACCTTTTTTGCCGAATGTGCCGGCGGGCGCTGGGCGTGGCGGCCGACGAAGGTGGCCAGGGCCGCGTGTACCGCCGCCTCGTCGAGGCCGGCCAACGCCGCCGGAGATGCGGTCTCGACAACCACGCCCGTGCGGTCGCCGCTGTCGGTCGCCTCGCCGAACGCCACCGTGGCGAGGTACTGCTTGCGGCTGGCGGTGAGGAACTGCGACAGCCGCGTCGCCTTCCCGATCACCACCGGCAGGACGCCGGTGGCAAAGGGGTCGAGCGTGCCGGTGTGTCCCACCTTGGTCTTGCGCGGGAGACGCCGCCGGACCGTAGCGACGACGTCATGCGAGGTCATGCCCGCTGGCTTGTCGATGATCAGGATGCCGTCGAAGGCGGTCACCGCAGCGCGTCGCGCAACAGCGGCAGCACCGCGGCGTGCACCACCGGCAGGGGCTCGGGAGAGGTGAAGCCGCTGGCGTTGGTATGGCCGCCGCCGCCGAAGCGCTGGGCCACGGCACGGACATCGACCGCGTCCTTGGATCGGAGGCTGACCCGGGTCGTGCCGTCCTCGTCGGTCCGCAGCAGGCAGACCGCACGGATCGCCTCGGCGGTGAACGGCAGGTTGATCAGGCCTTCTGTCTCGTCCGCGGTCGATCCCGTCCGCTGGTGGACATCGGGGGTGAGCGTCAGGACCGCCAGCTGCCCATCGGCCTCGAGCTGCATGCCGTGCAGCAGTGCGCCGATCAGCCGCACGCGGCCGAGGCTGAAGCTGTCGTACGCAGCCCGCCCGATGGCCACCGGGTCGGCGCCGGCGACCACGCACCGCCGCGCCAGCTCGAAGCTCCGGGCCGTGATGTGCGAGTGACGGAAACTGCCGGTGTCGGTAGTCAGGCCGAGGTACAGATAGGTGCCGATCTCGGCTGTCCAGGCAACCCCCAGGGCGTCGATGGCGTCGGCGACCATCTCCACGCAGGCCGCCGCGCCTTCGTCGAACCAGTTGACGGTGCCGTAGGCGGTGTTGCCGAGATGATGGTCGATGTTGACGATGGGCGTGGCGCGCTCGAGGCCGGTGATACCCGTGCGCGACAGGGCGCCCGACTCCATCACGACGGCCGTCGCGCCGGTGCCATCGACCTCGCGGGTGATCTCGAGCGTGTCCATGTGCGGGAACACGCGAAACGCCGCTGGGGCAGGGTCGCTGCAGATGGTGCGGACGGCCCGTCCGCGCTGCCGCAGCGCGGCCGCCATGGCCATCACCGATCCCAGCGAATCGCCGTCCGGACGAGCATGCCCGCACAGCACCACCGGGCCACTGGCGCGCAACGCCGCGACCAGGTCCGCCGGCACGGCCACGGCCGCTTCACTGGCCGCTGTCATCGCCCGCGGCCTCGGCGCGCTCGCGGGCTTCCCGCGCTTCGCGCTCGGCGCGCTCGGTGGCAATCTCCTGCAGCAGCATCGCGACGCGCTCCTGCCGCTCCAGGTTGTCGTCGTAATGGAACCGCACGTCGGGCGCACGCCGCAGGTTCATGTCCTCGGCGAGGCGGCGGCGAACGAACGCCGTGGCGCGCTCCAGCGCGCGTTCGGTCTTGCGCCGCTCCACCTCGTCGCCGATGAGCGTGTAGTAGACATGGGCCAGGCCCATGTCCCCGGTCATCTTGACGTGAGTCACCGTCAGCAGCCCGACGGCGGGATCCTTCACCTCGAAGGACAGCAGCTGGCTGACCTGGTCCTTGACGTGATCGGCGATGCGCTCGGCGCGGGAACCGGAACCCTGCATGGTTCCATTCTACGTAATGACGGCCCGGCGGGAGGGCGGAATGTCGATGCGCATACCGCCCCCCTCGCAGCCGAGGTGAGGGCATGACGAAAAAGGGCGCCTCGTGTGAGGCGCCCCTTCGACAGTCGCGATGGCAGACGGCGCGCAGCGCCGCCCGGCTAGCCCGGAATCGTGACGGCGACCTGCTCGGAGGTGAACACCTCGATGACGTCGCCGACCTTGATGTCGTTGTAGCGCTCGAAGGTCATGCCGCACTCGAGGCCGTTCTTGACCTCCGAGACGTCGTCCTTGAAGCGACGCAGCGAGCTGAGCTTGCCCGTGTGGACCACTGCGCCCTCGCGCAGCAGGCGAGCCTGCGCATCGCCCGAGCGACGGATGACGCCGTCGGTGACCAGGCAGCCGGCGACCGTGCCGGCCTTCGGGGTCTTGAACACCTCGCGGACCTCCGCCATGCCGAGGCGGGCGTCCTTGTAGACGGGCTCCAGCATGCCCGCCATCGCCGCCTTCATCTCGTCGGTGACGTTGTAGATGATGGAGTGGAGCCGGATGTCGACCTTCTCGCGATTGGCGAGCGCCTCGGCGTTCCGGTCCGGCCGGACGTTGAAGCCGATGACGATGGCGTCCGAGGCCGTCGCCAGCAACACGTCCGACTCGTTGATGGCACCCACGCCGGAGCTGATGACGCGGACCTTGACCCGTTCGTCGCCGAGCTTCTGCAGCGAGTCGGCCAGCACCTCGGCCGAGCCCTGCACGTCGGCCTTGATGATCAGCGCCAGTTCCTTCACGCCGCCGTCAGCGATGTGCTTCTGCAGCGTCTCGAGGGTCATCCGGCCGCCGCGTGCCCCGAGCGACTTGGCCTTGGCCTGTTCCTCGCGGAACATGGCGATTTGCCGGGCCTTGGCGACGTCCTCGACGGCCTGGAAGGTATCGCCCGGGGTCGGCACGCCGCCGAGACCGAGCACTTCCACCGGGGTGGACGGGCCGACTTCGCGAACGCTGCGCCCGCGGTCGTCCTGCAGCGCCCGGACCTTGCCGACGATGGTGCCGACCAGGACGGTGTCGCCGACGCGCAGCGTGCCATCCTGCACGAGCACGGTCGCCACCGGCCCGCGGCCGCGGTCGAGCTTGCCTTCGAGCACCGTGCCCGAACCGTTGCGCGCGGCATTGGCCTTGAGGTCGCCGATTTCGGTGACCAGCAGGATCATCTCGAGCAGCTGTTCGAGATTCTGCTTGGCCTTGGCCGACACCGGCACCATCACCGTGTCGCCGCCCCAGGCCTCGGCCAGCAGGCCGATCTCGGACAGCTCACGCATCACCCGCTCGGGGTTCGAGTCGGGCTTGTCGATCTTGTTGATCGCCACGATGATCGGCACCTTGGCCGCCTTGGCGTGGTCGATGGCCTCACGCGTCTGCGGCATCACGCCGTCGTCGGCCGCGACCACCAGGACCACCACGTCGGTGACCTTGGCGCCGCGGGCCCGCATCGTGGTGAACGCCGCATGGCCCGGCGTATCGAGAAACACGATCTTGCGGTCGTTGAGCTGCACCGCGTAGGCGCCGATGTGCTGCGTGATGCCCCCCGCCTCGCGTTCGGCGACGCGGGTCGTGCGCAGGCTGTCGAGCAGGGTCGTCTTGCCGTGGTCGACGTGGCCCATCACCGTCACGACCGGTGCGCGGGTCTCGCGGTCCTCCGGACGGCTGATGCCTTCCTCGAACTCGACGATCTCTTCTTCGAAGGACCGCACCTCGACTTCGGCGCCGAACTGGCGCGCGAGCATCGTCGCCGTGTCGGCATCGAGGGTGCTGTTGATGGTCATCCGCATACCCTGCTCGAGGATGACCCGCATCACGTCCTTGACCTTGGCTTCGAGCTTGTCGGCCAGGTCCTTGACGGTCATGCCCTCGGCCAGGGTGATGATGCGGGTGATTGGCGGCGGCGCCGCCGGCCCCTGCACCACTGGCGCCTCGAGACGGGTGCGACGACCGCCGCTGCTGCGCCCACCAGGCCGCGGCCGGTGGCCGCCCGGCGCGCCGCCGGGGCGGTAGCCGCCAGGCTGCGGTGGCCGCGGGAACTGCGGGGCGCCGGGACGCTGGCCGGGCTGAACCATGCCTGGCGCCACGGGGCCGCCGCCAAGCGGCCGGCCACCCGGGCCGACCACGCCAGGAGCGCGGCCGATGTTGGCGTACGTGGGCTGATAACTGGGCCGTGCGACCTGCGGCAGCGGCGAACGGATCGGCTGCGACGGCAAAGGTCGGGGGCCTCCAGGAAGTGCCGCGCCGGGGGGCAACGGCCGGGGACCGGCGGTGGCCGGTCGGGGCGGACCTGCGGGTCCGGCTGTCGGCGGCATCGGCGCACGCCGCACCGGCGCCGGCGCCGGCGGCGGGACCGGGCGGGCGGGCCGCATGGGCGGCGCGCTGACCGGACGATTCGGATCCTCGACCCGGAGACGGATCGAGGCTTGCACCTGCCGCGAGCCTGTGGGGTCGTCGTCGTCGTCGGCCAGACCGGCCGACCCGGCGGATCCCGCCTCGGCTGCCGGGGCTTCGGCCTCGACCGGCGACATGGCCGGCGCAGCCGCGCTGGCCTGCGGCGCCGCAGCGTGCACGGGTTCGCTGACCGCTGGCGGCGCGGCGTCGGCAACCGGCGGCGGCGCCTCTGGCGCTGGCGCCGTCGGCACCGCGTCGGCCACGGGCGCGCTCGCCTCACGGACGTCGGGCTCGGCGTACTCGACCGTCGAGGTCTCGGCCGGCGCCATGGCGTCAGTGGCGGGCCCGGCGTGCGGCTGCGCATCGCCGTGCGCCGCCGGGGCGCCGGGCACCTTCAGGGCCTTGACGAGTCGCGGCGGCGGCAGCGGTGCCGCCTTGGGCGGTTCGGGGACAGCCGGGCCCTTGCCCGGACCCTTCTTGCCGAAACCGGGCCGCTGCGGCGGGCCTTCGTTGAACATCTGCGCGGCAGGCGGGAGCGAGATATTGCGCTTGCGCGCGTGCCGCTCCACGAACTGCCTGGCCACCACCTCTTCGATGGTGCTCGAGGCCGAGCGCACCTCGATGCCCGCCTCCACCTTCAGGAGGTCCATGACCTCCTGGCTGGGTGCGTTCAGCAGTTCCGCGACTTTATAGATCCGGACAGTCGACAACGTGTCCCCTTCGTTACTAGGGCCTAGTCCTGCTTTGCCTCGCCGGCGCCATCGGCGCCCGGGCCTTCATCCAGCCCGTGTGGCGATGCGTCCCCGACCGGCTCGTCCGGGCCAGGCGTGGCGGTGTCCGCCTCGACCTGCTCGGTGGCCGTCTCGGCCTCGGTGGCCGTCTCGGCGCCCATGTTGGGATCGAACAGGGCGTCCATGGCTGCAGCCCCCGTGAGGGGTGCCTCGGCCTGACCCTCGGCGACGGCGTTCCAATCGAACCCCGCCAGCTGGGCCTCCACTTCCTTGCGCTTCTCTTCTTCGCTCTTGATGTCGATCTTCCAGCCGGTCAGCTTGGCGGCCAGCCGCACGTTCTGACCCTTCTTGCCGATCGCCAGCGAGAGCTGCTTGTCCTCGACCACCACTTCCATCACGCGATCCTGGTCGTCGAGGATGGTCACCCGCTGCACGCGCGCCGGGCTGATGGCGTTCATCACGAACTCCACCGGGTCCTCGGAGAATTCGACGATGTCGATCTTCTCGCCGCGCAGCTCGCGGATGATGGCCTGCACGCGGGTGCCCTTCATGCCGACGCAGGCGCCGACCGGGTCGACGTCACGCTCGCGGCTGTAGACGGCAACCTTGGCCCGGTCGCCCGCTTCGCGAACCGCGCCCCGGATCATCACCGTGCCGTCGTAGATCTCCGGCACTTCCTGCTCGAACATCTTCACCAGCAACGCCGGGTCGGTGCGCGACAGGATGACCTGCGGTCCCTTGAGGTTCTCGTTGACGTTCTTGATCACCGTCCGCACCCGGTCGCCGATGGCGTAGTTCTCGGCGCGCGACTGCTCCTTGCGCGGCAGGCTCGCCTCGATGCGCCCGAGTTCGACGATGATGTCGCCCTGCTCGAAGCGCTTGACCGTGCCGGTGACCACCTCGCCGACGCGCGACGAGAACTCGTCGAACACGTTGCGCCGCTCGGCCTCGCGGACCTTCTGGAAGATCACCTGCTTGGCCGTCTGCGCCGCGATGCGCCCGAGCTTTTCCTTGCTCTTGGGGAACTCGATCTCGTCTTCGAGCTCGATCCCGGCGGCGTACTCCTCGCCGTACACGCGGTAGATGTCCTGGGCGTCGCCGAGCGAGATCTCGATGGCCGGGTTCTCCACCGTCTCGACCACCTTCTTCACGGCGAGCAGTTCCACGTCACCCGTCTCGTAGTTCAGGCGCGCCTTCAGATTCTCGCCGTCCTTGCCGTAGGACTTGCGCGAGGCCGTGAGCACGGCTTCCTCGATGGCCGTGATCACGATGGCCGGATCGATGCCGCGCTCCTTGGCGAGCGACTCAATCGATTGCACGAGCGGGTTGATACTCATTTGCGTCTAGAACTCCACCTCGAGGCGAGCCCGGCTGATCGCTGCCAGCGGAATCCGTCGCTCTTTGCGATGGCCCACCTGCAGGATGACGGCCTCATCCTCCACGCCGGCAATCCGGCCTTCGAAATGCGTCTGACCCTCAACACCTGCCGGCACCACCAGCTTGGCGAGCCGACCGCTGAACCGCCGATAGTCGTCGGCGTGACGGAGCGGCCGGTCCAGGCCCGGTGACGACACCTCGAGGGTATAGGCGAGGTCGAGCACGTCCTCGACATCGAGAATCGTGCTCAGATCCGTGCTCACCCGCTGACAGTCTTCGATCCCGATGGACTGTTCCGGCGTTTCCACGACCACGGCACCGTCGGCGTCACGCTGCTGCGGTCGATCGATCACGACACGCAGCACCCAGCCACCCGACTCCCGCCGCAGCTGGATGTCGAAGATGTCGAGCCCGCAGGATCCAGCGACCCGTTCGGCCACCGTCCGGACGCGCTCCAGGCGCGTATCGGTTGTCACGTCGACGAGACGGCCTCCCCTGAAACACAAAGAGTGGGCAAAGCGGCCCACTCCGGAAGGGAAGCCTGAACTCCAATCGTGGACTGTACCACGGCAGGTGGGAGGCGGCAAGGAGCCCGGCGCTGCGTCAGGCGGGCACGGCCACCTCGACCGGACGCACGATGAGGTCATAGCCGGCGGCGTCGACCACTTCAGCCTCCACGAAGCTGCCGGCCGGGTAGTCGCTGGGGTCGCAGTCGGTGAAGAACACCACCGGGTCGACCTCGGGCGCGTGGCCCGCCAGGCGCCCCTGCAGCACCAGCTCGTGCTCCTTCGACCGCCCGTCCACCAGGACTCGCACCCGTTCGCCGACGCGCGCCTTCTGGCGACGGGCGACGATGCGCCGCTGCGCTTGCATGACCCGCCGTTGCCGCTGCCGCTTGACCACCGCCGGCACGTCGTCGACCAGGGCTGCGGCTGCGGTGCCTTCCTCGTGCGAGTAGGTGAACACCCCGACGTGGTCGAACTCGATCGTCTTGACGAAATCGACCAGTTCGTCGACATCGGCCTCGGTTTCACCCGGGAACCCGACCACGAAGGTGGTCCGGAGGGTGACGCCGGGCAGCGCGTGGCGGAGGTTGGCCAGCAACGTTTCGTAGCTGCGCCGCGTGCCTGGCCGACGCATCCGCTTGAGCGTGGCGGCCGCGGCGTGCTGCAGGGGCAGATCGACGTACCGCACCACCTTGCCGCACGCCGCCATGGCGTCGATCGTCTCGGCGGTGATCGTCGTGGGGTAGAGATAGAGCAGGCGGATCCACTCGATGCCGTCGATGTCGTTGAGCGCTCGGAGCAGGCGGCCGAGCGCGCCACGGTCCTGACGGTCACGATCGATGCCGTAGAACGTCGTGTCCTGCGAGACCAGCAGCAGTTCCTTCACACCACGCGCGGCCAGCGACCGCGCTTCAGCGACCACCGAGGCCTCGTCGCGACTGCGGTAGGCGCCGCGCAGCTTCGGGAATGATGCAGAAGGCGCAGTTGTAATCGCACCCTTCCGCAATCTTCACGTAGGCGTAGTGCCCGGGTGTGGTCAGCCGGCGCGGCGTCGTGGCGTCGTACAGATACGTCGGCAGCACCTCGGCGTCGCGATGCCGCGCCGCCCGACTTCGCGCCGGCAACGCGTCGCCGGCTCCGAGGCCCGGGACACCGCGCATCAGCATCTCGGCCCCGCCGTCCGCGCCACGGCGAAACAGCCCCACGGTGGCTGGAGCAGCAGCCTGGCCATCGATGGCCCCGACGATGTCGCCCACCTCGCCGGTGCCGAGGACGGCATCGATTTCAGGGATCTGCGCCCGCAACTCCTCGCGGTACCGCTCCGCAAGGCATCCGGTGACCACCAGACGGCGCGCCCGGCCGTCCGTCTTGTGCTGCGCCATCTCGAGGATGGTGTTGATCGACTCCTGCTTGGCCGAGTCGATGAACGCACAGGTGTTGACCACCAGCACGTCGGCGTCGGCCGCGTCCCCGGTGATCTCGTGCCCGGCCTGCTCGGCAAGCCCGAGCATGACCTCGGAGTCGACGAGATTCTTGGGACAGCCGAGGGAAACAAGTCCGATTTTCATGAACGCTTGACGCCTGACCCCTGATGCCTACGATTGACGAAGGTCGATTCCCGAAGCCCGATAGGCCGATGGCCGATGGCCGATGGCCGTCACGGATACAGCCGGTACAGCGTGCGCGGGTAGGGAATCGTCTCGCGTACGTGCTCGAGGCCGCAGATCCAGCCAACCACCCGCTCGATGCCCATGCCGAACCCGGCGTGCGGCACCGATCCGTAGCGCCGGAGATCGAGATACCACTCGAACGCTTCCTGCGGCAGGTCGTGGTCCTTGATCCGCTGCAGCAGCAGCGCGTAGTCATCGAGTCGCTGCCCGCCGCCGATGATCTCGCCGTAACCCTCCGGCGCCAGCATGTCCACGCACAACGCGAGGTCGAGCTGGGCCGGGTCAGGCTTCATGTAGAAGGCCTTCACGGCCGCCGGATAGCGGTGCACCAGCACCGGGCGGTCGAACTGGCCCGACAGCACCGTCTCGTCGGTGCCGCCGAAATCGCCGCCCCACTCGACCGGCAGCCCGGCGCCCTTGAGCCGCTCGATGGCGTCGGTATACGAGATGCGCGGGAACGGCGTCGTCACCGTCTCCAGCTTGGAGGTGTCGCGCTCGAGCTGCGCCAGCTCGGCCCGTCGCCGGTCGAGGACCCGCGCCACCACGGACTCGACCAGCTGCTCGGCCAGGTCCATCGTGTCGTCGAGGTCCGCGTAGGCGACCTCGGGCTCGACCATCCAGAACTCGGTGAGGTGCCGGCGAGTCTTGCTCTTCTCGGCCCGGAACGTCGGACCGAAACAGTAGGTCTTGCCGAGCGCCATGGCATTGGCCTCGTTGTACAGCTGGCCGCTCTGCGTCAGGTACGCCGTGGTGTCGTCGAAATACTGCACCGGAAACAGCGTCGTCGTGCCTTCGCACGCCGACGGCGTGAAGATCGGCGTGTCGGCCAGGATGAAGCCGCGGCTGTTGAAGAAGTCGCGGACGGCATCGATGACCTCGTGGCGGACCCGCAACACCGCATGCTGCCGCTGCGACCGGATCCAGAGGTGCCGGCGGTCCATCAGGTAGTCCACGCCGTGCTCTTTCGGCGTGATCGGGTAGTCGTGCGCCTCGGCCACCACGGTGAAGCCGCTGCCGGTCAGCTCGAAACCACCCTTGGCGCGACTGTCTGCCCGCACCTTGCCGGTGACGACGATCGCGGTTTCCTGCGACAGGTGGTCGGCCCGGGCGAACAACTCCTCGCCGATGTCGGCCTTGGACATCACCACCTGGATGAAGCCGGTGCCATCACGGACCACGAGGAAGTGGATCTTGCCGCTCGAGCGGCGGTTGTGCAGCCACCCCCGCAGTGTCACGTCCTGACCATCGAACTGCGCTATGTCCTGAATGTAGGCAATAGGGGGCATGGCAACACTCGATTATGAGCGCGTCGCCGCTATTCCAGAAATTGAACCGCTCAGGTTGGCTGAGCCAACGGCCCTGCCGGGTGGCCCCGCCGGGTGGCTCGGCCGGGTGGCTCGGCCGGGTGGCTCGGCCTCCAGGTTGCCCCGCTCACTCCTCGCTGAACGCGAAGGCGTCGTGCCCGAGCAGGCCTTCGAGGCGGCGGCGGGCAGCGCTGGCTCGCCGCAGGGTCCCGGCCGGCCCGTCGGCGCCCGGCGCAACTTCGAACATCAGCGTGCCGTCGTAGCCGACCTTCTGCAGCGCAATCACCAACTCCGGCCAGTCGATGACGCCCTCGAAGGGCAGGAGATGGTCGTCGCTGCGGCCGCGGTTGTCGTGGATGTGGGTGGTGACCAGGTACCCGGCCACGGTCTCGAGGGCATCGACGACGTCGCCCTGCAGGCGGGCATGGCCCACGTCCAGGCAGATGCCGAGACCGGGCAATTCCTCGTCCTCAATCAGGCGGACCAGCTGACGAGCGGTCGAGAGCGCATTCGGGATGACCTCGACCGCGATGCGCACACCCACGCGTTCGGCGACCGGCAGGAGGGCGTCAAGCGTCCTGAGCACCGCGTCCCGCTGGTTGTCGCCGCTGCTCGGCGCGAATTCATCCGGCACACCGAGATGGAGGACCAGGTAGCGGTACGGGGCGGCGTTGGCCAGCTCGAGCGCTCTGGTGCACTCCTCGATCGTCCGGGTGCGATGGGCGTGCCCGGCCGACGCGGTGGAGAAGGGCGGACCCCAGCTGCTGCCGCGCAGGAACTCGGTGATCGGCGCGTGCACACTGTGCAGCCGCAGCCCGGCATCCGCGCACCAGCGCGCCAGTTCATGGCCGCTCTGCGGGGCGTGGTAGTCCAGATGTGAACGGGTGGCAAAGACTTCCACCGCCGTGAAGCCGGCCGCGGCCATGGCGTCCAGCTGCGCCGGGCCGAGCGCCTCGGCGTGGTAGAGGTGCGTGGAAAGGCCGAAGTCCACCGGGAGAGTGTACGAAAAAAGCCGAGAACGGCGAACCGGTGACCGCGGTCTAGCGCAGTTCGTCGACGTGAGCGGCGAGCAGGTCGTGCAGGCGGCCGAAGGCCCGGTACCGCGCCAGGTTGTTGCGCACGTAGCGCAGCGATCGCGGCATGTACTGGATGTACACCGGGTTCTGCCGGGCGGTCGTCTGGTAGCCGAAGGTGCCGAGCGCCTTGAGGTTGCGCTGCAGCGACATGACGTCGAAGCGCTCGCGGAACTCTGCTTCGGCCTCGGGGCGTCCGGTGAGGGCGAGGAAGTACGCCAGCAGCCAGTTGACCGTCGAATCGGACAGGTCCACGTAAGAGTCGCGCAGCAGGGATGCCAGGTCGTACGTGTCGGGCCCGAGGCGCGCGTCCTGATAGTCGATCAGGTACATCCGCTGCTTGTGCAGCATCAGGTTGCGGCTGTGATAGTCGCGGTGGCAGAGCACCCGGGGCTCGGCGGCGAGCCGCTGCACGAGCAGGTCGAGTTCGGCCCGGATCGCCGTGAGGGTGCCTTCGTCCAGCGCCACCCCCCGGTAGCCGAGGACGTAATGCTTGAGGAAGAACTCCATTTCCCATCCGAGCTTCGCCTCGTCGAACGCGATGCCGTAGGGGAGATAGCTGTCGGACGCCAGTTCCGCGCCGCGGTGCTGCAGCGCGGCAATCAGCCGCACCGCCTCGCGGTACAGCCTGCCGTGCTCCTCGGAACTGGCCAGCCCGAGGTGGGCCTGCAGCGTGACGTCGCCGAGGTCCTCGAGCAGCAGCAAGCCGAGGTCGGGTGCTTCGTCGAGAATGTCGGGCACCGGCACCGGCATCTGGTCGAGCAGGCGTGTGACGTTGAGGAACGGCAGGTCGTCGTCGAACGGCCCCGGGTAGGCGGCCAGCACCGTCGTCTGGCCCTCGGGCGAAATCAGGCGGAAATACCGACGGTCCGACGCATCACCGGTCAGCTGCACGACGCGCACACCACGGGCCCGCTGGCCGCTCCTGGCAAGGTACTGCTCGACACGGTCCTGGAACGAATCAACCAACGCTAGTCCTTGTGGTTCGGCGGGGAGCTGGCTCTTGCGACGCGCGCCGTCGTCGGTGACCAACGCGCCGAGCATGGTAGCAGGGGACGGCCGACGCCGCGGTCGGTCAGGCCGTGGTGTTGCTCAGGCGAGTACCGGGGGCGATGGCCACGCTGCCCGCTCACGACGACGTCGCGTCAGGTCACATCCGGCGGGCACCGTGGCGCCCGGCCAGACGATGCACGCCGCGCAGGCGCGCGTCGCTGGCGACGGTCGCCAGCGGATCGATGACGTTGCCGTCGGCATCCGCGGCAAGCGCCACGGCACGTGCGGCGATAGTCTTCGACGGTCCCGACGTCGTCGAAGCGCGCGTCGAAGACCACGCCCTGCACCGAGCCGGGGTGCGTCGCCATCAGGCGCGGGTATACCTCGAGCACGCTTTCGGCCGGCGTGTCGTCAGGCAGGTCGGCGAGCACCGACCGGTGCACGATCTGGATGCCGGGGAAGTGGACGCTCGGCACCGTGCTCGTGCGCGGCACGAAGGCCTGCACGGCGCCACGCGTGCCGGGGCTGGTGCCGCCGGCCAGCACGACACCGCCGTAGCGGCCCGGGTGCGGGTGCGGCATCAGGCCGAGCGTGACCATGCGCGCCGCTGTCCACGTGCGCGGCATGGAGGGTGCGGAGGGGGATGTCGCACAACGTGTCGCCGTTGACGATGAGGAGGGTCTCGGCGTCGACCAGCGGCAGTGCGTGCCGCGGGCCGCCGGCCGATCCGAGCACGCGCGGCTGTTCCCAGGAGTACCGGACCGCAGCCCGCAGTGCGAGCCGTCGCCGACTTCACGGGTGACCGTGTGCGGCAGGTGATGCAGGTTGAGGACGGCGTCGGTGATGCCGGCTTCGGCCAGTTGGCGCAGGATGCGGCAGACGAGCGACCTCCGCCGCCGACCGGCATCGCCGGCTTGGCGCGGTACTCGCTGAGGGGGCGGAGCCGGGTGCCAAGGCCGGCCGTCAGTACGAGGGCGGGAGGCGGCCACGTCATCAGGCTGGAAACAGCATGTGAGGCCCGAGACCGCGTGCCGCACCCCGCTCGGTGTGCAGGGCGGCGTAGGACGCGGTCAGGTACTGCGCGGGCGAGAAACCGAGTGCGGCGGCGAGCGCCGTGATGCGTTCGGCCGTCGCCCTCGAGTTCCACGAAGACGCCGACTGGCGTCTCGTCGAGCGCCACGACGCACGACGGGTCGCCGCACTCTTCCCGATACTTCTGGTAACGGAACATCACGCGGTAGCCGAGCGCCTCGAGGATGGCGTGGGTGGCGGCGCCGTCGGCGGTGCCGGTTTCGATCTCGGGCCGCACCTTCATCGGTCCCGGTTGCGGAGGTCCCTTGAAGGTGATCACCGACGTGTCCGCCGTCGCTGCGCAGGCGAAGCGTGCAGCCGCGCGCCCGCAGGCTGCCGTCGGGCATGTCGTAGAGCGCGTCGTCCTGGAGGCGGCGCGGGTGGAGGGGCGGCAGGCCGAGCGTGCCGATTGCGGCGCGCGCGGCCTCCACCGAGGGGTACTCCACCTTGATCTCGCGCTCGACCACTAGTCCTTGCGGATGGCGAAGCCGAGTTCCTGACCGGCGCGCATCACCAGGATGCGGGCGAGCCGGCCGCTGGCCGATCGCCTGCAGCTTGGACTTGGCGTCGGCGGCGCTGGTCACCGGCTGGCCGTTGACCTGGGTGATGACGTCGAACCGCCGCAGATCCGCCGTTGGCCGCGGCGCTGCCGGGGTCGACCTCGCTGACGAGCGCGCCGGTCGTGCTGCGCGGCAGCTCGAGACGGCGGGCGATGTCGGGCGTGATGTCTTCGAGTCCGACGCCGAAGCCGGCGGTTTCCTCGACGGCTGCTTTCTTCCTCGCGGCGAGCCGGCCTCGGCCTCGAGGTCGAGTTCGCCGATGGTGACGTTGAGCGACGTGCTGCTTGCCGTCACGCATGCACCTTGATCGGCACGGTCGATCCGGGCTTGGTCCGCGTGACCATGTCCACCAGCTGATCGCGGTTCTTCATCGGCCTTGCCATTGAACTCGACGATGACGTCGAGCGGCCTTGACGCCGGCCTTGGCCGCCGGTCCGGTCGGGCGTGACGGCCGAGACGAAGGCGCCGGCGCGGCTGGAGAGGCCGAGATCCTCGAAGGCTTCGGCGCCGACCGGGGCGATCTGCACGCCGATCATGCCGCGCGTGACCTTGCCGGTACGCAGCTGCGGCACCAGTTCGCGCACCAGGTTGATCGGCACGGCGAAGCCGATGCCCATGTTGGACGCCTGGGCACGGTCACTGAGGATGGCGGTGTTGATGCCGACCACCTCGCCGCGGACGTTGAGCAGCGGCCCGCCGGAGTTGCCCGGGTTGATGGCCGCGTCGGTCTGCAGCATGTTGACGCTGCGCTGCGGCGCGACCGGGAACGGACGACCGAGGGCGCTGATGACCCCGACGGTGACGGTGTGGTTGAAGTTGAAGGGGTTGCCGATGGCGACGACGAAGTCGCCCGGCTGCATCTGGTCGGAGTCGCCGAACTTGACCTGCTGGCAGCGGCGCCGCCGGCTTCTTCAGCAACTGGATGAGGGCGCTGTCGGTGAGCGGGTCGCGGCCGACGATCTTGGCCTCGTACTCGACGTCGCTCTCGTCGCCGTAGAACGCGACCTCGATCTTGTTGGCGTTCTCGACCACGTGGTTGTTGGTGAGGATCAGGCCTTCGGCGGCGTCGATGATGAAGCCGGTGCCGGCCCCCTGCGACTGCGGCGCCGGCCGCTGCCGGCGGTTGGGCGCGCGCCCTGCCCCTGCCCCTGGCCCTTGGCCTGGCCCCTGGCCTGGCTGTCCCGGTCAGGGAAGAAGCGGCGCAGGAAGTCTTCGCCGCCGAAGAACTCGGTCAGCTCCTCGGTCCTGCGGCGTCGACTCGGTGCGGATGTTGACGACCGCGGGCGACATGTCGCGGGCGATGGTCCGGAAGGTCGTCGCGTCGATGGCTCCCGGTGATGGGGGCGCTGTTGGCTGGCGGCGCCGTGGTCAGCGGCTGCGCCGACGAGGTCGGCGACAGGTCGAGCCGCGACGCCAGCACCATGCCGATCGCCACCGAGGCGATGGCCAGCAGCACGGCGTAGAACAGGGTGGTCTTGCGAGTGGACATGCAGTGAACTCCGTCAGTGTGCCAGGGCCGTGATGGCGGCCTGTCGTGGGCCGGTGACACGCGCCTCGGTTCCAAGAATGACGACGTTGATCTCGGTGCGGACCCCGAACGTCGGAAAATAGAGGCCCGGCTCAATCGTGAAGCCGGACCCCGGCAGCAACTGCCGCTCGTCGCGCGTCTCGTAATCGTCGAGGTGCGCGCCGTTGCCGTGGACGCTCTCGCCCAGGCTATGGCCGGTTCGATGCAAGATCACGTCCGCATAGCCGTCGGCAAGCAGCACCGCGCGCGCCGCCCTGTCCACCTCGAAGCCGCGAGCGTAGCCGCCCGGCGTCGAGCGCTGCCTGAACCGTGGTCACCGCGACGTCGCGGGCCCTGACGATGGCATCGAAGGCCCGGGCCATCTCGTCGGGCACCTGGGCGCCGGTGTAGGCCACCCAGGTGATGTCGGCGTAGACCGCGCCTGGCCGTCGCCTGCTTGCCCCAGAGATCGAGCAGCACGAGCTGGTTCGCGGTGATCGGCTGATGCGATGAGGCGGTCGGCAGGTAGTGCGGGTTGCCGGCGTTGGCCATCACCGCCACCACCGGCGGGTCCGTGCTGACGAGTCCCTCGTCGGCAAACCAGCCGACCATCTGCTGCTGCAGGGCGTACTCGGTGGTGCGGAGGCTGCCGCCGGCGACCTGCCGCGGAGGACGTCGAAGGCCCGGTCCTTGATGCGGTACAGGGCCGCCGAGGCCGCCTCGTGCGTGGCGATCTGCTCCGGGGTCCAGACGGCCTCGAATTGCTGCACGAGGTCGCCAGAGGAGACCACCTCGACGCCGCGCTGGCGGACCGACTCGAGCGTGCCGGCGTCGACGCGGGAGAGGTACGGGATGTCGCCGCCCGGCGAGTACTCCATGGCGATGCGCGAGGCCCCGGCCAGCAGCGCGTCGAGACCCTCGTCGAGCGAGGCCGCGGCCGGCATACGCCCGCATCTCGCCGGGCAGTCCGTCCAGGTTGTGCCGCTCGATGGCATGGACCAGTCCGCGCGGCTCGCCGGTCGCGGGGATGTAGTAGTACCAGCGCCGGGTGGTCATCTTCGCGCGCATCGGTCAGGCCGGCCAGCGACTGCGCAATCGGGTTGGACCCGTGGAAGTCGTAAAGCAGCCAGCCATCCAGGCCGGCTGCCGCGAGACTCGCCTGGACGGCGGCGATGTCGAGAGGCATCCGGAAAGTATACGGCGAGGCTCAGCCCGACCGGCCAGGACGACCGTCAGGCACCGCGCAGCGTCCTATAATCCCGAGTTGCCGTGCGCTGATGCCAGCGCATTTCCGAGGCGGCGCGCCCCGAGTCCGGGGACGGACGCCGTCCATTCCGGTACTGCTATGCGTAGATTCGTGTCTTCCACGGCGTTGCTCGCGCTGCTCGCCAGTGCGGCCCTCGTCGCGCCAGCAGGGCGGCGCGCAGGCGCCCGCTCCAGGTCCGTCCGCGCCACCCGCCCACGGCCGCCGCGGTCGGGCCCGACGGCGTGCAGCGCCCGATGTTCCGCGCCCAGATCGATTACGTCGAGGTGTCGGCCATCGTCACCGACGACGACGGCAATCTGGTCACCGACCTGAGCAAGGCCGACTTCGAGATTCTCGAGAACGGCAAGCCGCAGACGGTGGCGGTGTTCACGCCGATCCGCATGCCGCTCGAGCGGACCGGAGCGGACGCTGATCGAAGGGCGCCCGCTGCAGTTCGACGTCGCCACCAATGCAGGGCGCGCGCGACGGGCGTGTCTACGTGATCGTCCTCGACGACTACCACATCGGCGCCGCTGCGCGTCGCGCGGGTGAAGCAGGCCGCCCGCGACGTTCATCGAGGAGCACGTCGCAGCCAACGATCAGGTCGCGGTCATCCACGCCAGCGGTCGCAGCAACGCGTCGCAGGAGTTCACCACCAACAAGGATCTGATGCTGGCGTCGGTGGACAAGCTGATGGGCATGAAGCTGCGTTCGTCGACGCTCGAGAAGCTCAGCGACTACCGCAACCGGGTCGAGTACCAGAACGCGCTGCAGAGGGCATCGGGCGACGCCGGACAGGCCCGCGACAAGGCCCTCGACATGCTCGACCCCGAGCGCGCCTATCACGCCCGCTCCTCGATGGAGACGCTGCGCAACCTGTCGCGGCTGCTCGAGACCGTCAACGGCAGCCGCAAGGCGGTGCTGTTCTACAGCGAGGGCATCGACTACAACATCACCGACATCATGGGCAGCAACGGCTCGCGCTTCTCGAGCGACGTGCTGTACTCGATGCGCGATGCGATCGGCGCCGCCACCCGCAGCAACGTCGCCTACTACACGATCGACCCGCGCGGCCTGGTCGGCGCGTCCGACGACGAGATGGACATGGAGGCGCCGCCCCAGGACGTCACGCTCGGGCCTCAACTCCTGGAACATCCGCGACGAGCAGCGCCTGGCCCAGATGAGCCTGATGTCGCTGGCCGAGGAGACGGGCGGGGCGTGGTCGGTCAACAGCAACGACTTCGGCAAGATCTACGACCGCATCGTCCGCGACAGCAGCACCTACTACCTGCTCGGGTACTACCCGACCGACGACCGCCGCAACGGCAGCGTCCGCCGCATCCAGGTGAAGGTCAATCGCAAGGACGTCAAGGTCTTCGCCCGCAAGGCGTACCAGGCGCCCAAGGACAAGGAAGAGAAGAAGCTGACCGAGTCGGCCGCCGGCACCTCGCCGGAGGTCCGGGCCGCGCTCAATTCCGCCCTGCCCACGCCCGGGCTGAACCTCTCGGTCCAGGCCGCGCCCTTCAAGGGCACCAACAAGCTGGCGTCGGTCGCCGTCACCGTCCAGGTCGAGGGCGAACGCCTGGCGTTCAAGCCGTCCGGCGACGTCTTCACCAACGCCATCGAGATCTCGATGATGGCGATGGACCAGTCCGGCAAGGTGCCCGATGGCGATCGCGCCAGCCTGGATTTGAAGCTGCGCAAGCAGACGCGCGACCTGATGGCCCAGACCGGGCTGCGCTCGGTGGCGACGCTGGACCTGCCGCCGGGCCGCTATCAGCTGCGCGTGGCCGCCCGCGAGGCCAACAACGGCACGCTCGGCACGGTGTTCACCGACCTCGAGGTGCCCGACTTCTCCGTCCGAGCCGCTCAGCATGAGCGGCATCCTGCTCTCGTCGAGCGGGCGCCAACCTGACGCCGACGCCACGCATGGACGAGGAGCTGAAGAAGCTGCTGCCCGCGCCGCCGACGACGATCCGCGGCTTCGCCAACGTCGAGTCGCTCTTCGGCTACGTCGACGTCTACGACTCGCTGCAGCCGGCGCACAGCGTGGATGTCGCGACGACGGTCACCCGCGTCGACGGCACCCGCGTGTTCAGCAACAGCGAGGAACGCAAGTCGTCCGAGTTCGGCGGCGGCAAGGGTGGCGGCTACGGCGTGCAGTTCGAGGTGCCGCTGAAGGACTTCGCGTCCGGGCTGTACGTGCTCAAGGTCGAGGCCAAGCCGCGCCTCGAACAAGCCGGCCGTCGCCCGCGAGCTGACCTTTGCCGTGTACGGCCCGCCCGACGGCGGGCACCGCGCCGCGGCGGCGACCCGCATCGTGCCGATTGCGCACGGGCCCCTGAGCAGCGGGTCGGCGGCGCGCGAGGCGGTCGTCCGCAACCCCGAGGACTGGACCGGCCTGTGGGCGTCGCTGCCGACCAAGCAGGCGGCGCCCTCAGGTGGCCTTCGACCAGATGATGGTCGTCGGGGTGTTCGTCGGCAATCGGCCGACGACCGGCTACAAGGTGGAGATCACCGGCGCCCGCAAGGATGGCGAGACGCTCGTGGTGCAGTGGCGTGAAGTGCCCCCGGCCGAGGGCGCAGCGGTCAACGCCACGGTCACGTCACCGTTTGCCGTCGCCGGCGTGCCCCGCCACGACGGCCCCGTGACCTTCGAGAAGGCCGGGAGCTGAGGACGCGAATGGCAACGCCTGCGTTCAACGCCGCCGCGGGAGCCGATGCTGCCACCCGGCACCGCCGAGACCTCGCTCGGGCTGACGCGCACGCAGTGCGTCGGTCCTGGCGTATGTCGGCGGGCTGGATGTCCGGGCTGCTGGTGCTCTGGCTGGAGGAACGTGATCGCGAGACGCGCTGGCATGCGGCACAGGCGACTCTCGGCTTCGGGTTCCTGACCGCGCTGGCCGGGTGCTGCCTGCTCGTCGCTGCGGTCGGTCTCGACCTGGTCGCTCACCGTCTTCCGCGTCGGCCTGTGGGCGGCGCAAGGCGTGGTCGCGGTGGGCCTGGTGCTGTGGCTCTGGTCGCTCGTCCGTGTCGCGCTCGGCGGCAGGCCGCGCTGGCCGCTGATTGGCGCACGTGCCGATCGCCTCGCCGGCAGGCGTTAGCACATCCGGGTTGGACCGACCGCGCTCGTGTGGCATGCTGCACGCACCCGAACCCCTTTCGAGGAGGCTGCGTTGCGCGTGCCGCTCATCGCCACGTTTGTCGGTGTGGCCCTGCAGGTAGGGAGCCACGCGCAGGTTCCCGCGCCTGCCGCGACCCAGCCGGCCTTTCGCGTCGCCACGACGCTGGTCGAAGTCTCGGCTGTCGTGACGCAGGATGGCCGCCCTGTCACTGACCTGCGCAGCGACGAGGTCACGGTCCTCGACAACGGTCGGCCCCAGCCGCTCGTGGCATTCGAGTACGTCGACCTCGGCGCGGTCCAGGGCCCGGCGCAGCGACGCGACTTCGTCATCCTGATGGACAACCTGCACATCGATCCGACGCGGACGTCACAGGCAATCGACACTGCGCTCGCGCTGATCGATCGCCTTGGGCCCGACGACCGGCTGGCCGTTGCGGCGACGGGACTTCCGGACGAGGCGCTCGACTTGACGACCGACCGGGAGGCCGCGCGGGCCTTCGTGCGACAGCTGCGGGGGCAGCAGAGCCTGACCGCGGCCGTTCCCGGTGAACTGGGACTGCGGGCCCGCCTGGCGATGGAGCGGCTGGCGCAGGTCGCGACCGGCCTGCGCTCCGATGCCGAACGGCGTTCGGTGCTGCTGATCAGCGAGGGGCATCCGACGCTCGGACAGCACGCCGACGTGAGGCGAGACAGCAACAACGGCTATCCCGAGTATCTCGAGGTGATCCGGCAGGCGGCTCTCGCCAACGTCGCGATCTACACCGTCGATCCCCGCGGACTTCGAGCGCCCGGCAGCGCCTCTGTGGCCTCGCGGCAGATGTCGGGGGCCAACGCGTCAGCTTTCGGGGGCAGATGTCGTGGTCCCCAGCGTCAGGCTCCAGTGCGGGCGACGAGGTCATGGGCAGCCTGGCCGTGCTGGCGCTGAACACGGGCGGTGTGCAGACGCGCTGGACCAACGATCTGACGGCGAACCTCACGGGCATGGTCCAGGACAGCCGGCGCTACTATCGGCTCGCCTATGTGCAGCCCGTGCCCGGCCCTGGCAAGAAGCAACCGGCGACGCGGGCCATCAAGGTCACGGTCACGCGCGCGGACGTCGACGTGCGGGCGCGGCAGCGGTACGCCCCGATGCCAGTGGGACCGACGACCGCCAGTAACAGGTAGCTGCCGGAAACGTCGTGACTGCCCTCGACCTCGTCGACCAGCTTGTGCAGCACAAGACCCTCGGGACGGCGCCGCGCGAAGAACTGGCGTGGCTCGCGTCGCACGGCTCGCTGCGCCAGCTCGCCGATGGCGATGTCCTGTCGAGGAACGGGGTTGCCGTCGAGGGCCTCTTCGTCATCCTGACCGGTCACATCGCCATCTTCGTCGACCGCGGCGCCGTTCTCCACAAGGTGATGGAGTGGCACGCCGGCGACGTCACCGGCCTGCTTCCGTACTCCCGGATGGTCAGCCCGCCCGGCGACACGGTTGCGCAGGAACCGTGCACGATTCTGGCGCTGCATCGCGACCTCCTGCCGGAGATGATTCGCCACTGCCACCAGGCCACCTCGATCCTCGTGCACAAGATGATCGACCGCGCCAGGCACTTCACCTCCAGCGCACTGCATGACGAGAAGATGGCCTCGCTCGGGCGGCTCGCGGCCGGGCTGGCGCACGAGCTGAACAACCCGGCCGCGGCGATCGAGCGGAGCGCGGTGCTGCTCGAAGATCGCCTCGACGACGCCGAAAGCGCCACGCGGGTGCTCGGCGCGTCGCGCCTCAGCGACCAGCAACTGACAGCGATCGACACCGTCAGGAACGCATGCCTCGCGTCGTCGTCACTGGGGGTCCTGTCGCCCATCCAGCGCGCGGAGCGTGAGGACGCGATAGCCGACTGGTTGAGCGCGCGTGGGCTGGCCGTCGCCGTTGCCGGGCCCCTTGCCGAGACGGCGGTGACGCTCGAGGCGCTCGACCGGATCGCAGACACCGTGGACGGCTCCGCACTCGAGGCGGTCCTCTCCTGGGCCGCCGCCGGCTGCGCGGTTCGCGAACTGGCTTCCGAGATCCAGGACGCCGCGACGCGGATTTCCGGGCTGGTCCAGGCCGTCAAGGGCTTCACGCACATGGACCAGGCCACCGTGGCCGAGCCCATGGATCTGGCGTTCAATCTGGGCAACACGATCACCATCATGAAGGCCAAGGCGCGGACCAGGTCGGTCGCCGTGACGCTCGACGTCGAGCCGGGCCTGCCGCGCGTGCGCGGATTCGTCGGCGAGTTGAACCAGGTGTGGGCCAACCTGATCGACAACGCCCTCGATGCCGTGGACGAGGGCGGGCGCATCGACATCAGGGCCCGGCGGCATCGGCAGCGGGTCGTCGTGTCGATCATCGACGACGGCCCTGGCATCTCCCCGGAGGTCGGCGCACGCATGTTCGACCCGTTCTTCACCACCAAGCCCGTGGGCAAGGGCACCGGCCTCGGGCTGGACATCGTGCGGCGCCTGCTGACGCACAACGATGCCGGCATCGACGTCGAATCGAGTCCTGGCCACACGGAATTCCGAGTCTCGCTGCCCGCCGCCGACCCCGGCGCCGGAGTGGAGCGGTCGTGAGAAAGCCGGTCCTCCTCGCGGTCGACGACGATCCGCAGGTCCTTGCCGCGCTGCGCCGTGACCTGCGGGCGCAGTACCGGGAGTCCTGGACCGTCATGAGCGCGTCGTCCGGCGAAGAGGCCCTGCAGACGCTTCGTGAGCTGAAGGCGCGGGGCGAGGCGCTGGCGCTGCTGCTCAGCGACCAGCGCATGCCTGGCATGCACGGGACCGAGCTCCTGACGCGGTCGCGCGAGACCTACCCGATCGCCAGGCGGGTCCTCCTGACGGCGTACTCGGACGTCGACGCCGCCATCCGGGCCATCAATGACGCCCACCTCGACCACTATCTCTCCAAGCCGTGGGCACCGCCCGAGGAGCGTCTGTTCCCGGTGCTGGACGACCTGCTCGACGCGTGGCAGGCCGAGTACCTGCCGGAGGCCACCGGCCTGCGACTGCTCGGTCATCAGTGGTCGCCACGCTCGCACGCGGTCAAGGACTTCCTGGCGAGCAACCTGATTCCGTACCGCTGGATCGACCTCGCCCGCAATCCGGACGGCCCGGCGTTGCTGGAGGCGGCTTCAGTCGGGGCCGACGACCTGCCGGCGTTGTTGTTCGAGGACGGCACGGTCCTGCGCAGTCCCGAGCCGCGACAGGTCGCCGAGCGCCTCGGGCGTCCACTGGCCGCCGCCTTCGACCTGTACGACCTGGTCATCGTCGGCGCCGGGCCGGCCGGCCTGGCAGCGGCGGTCTACGCGGCGTCCGAAGGGTTGAGAACCTTGATCCTCGATCGGCATGCGCCGGGTGGGCAGGCGGGGACGAGTTCCCGCATCGAGAACTACCTCGGATTCCCCGCCGGCGTGAGCGGCAGCGAACTGACGCGTCGCGCGGTGACGCAGGCGCAGCGGCTCGGCGCGGAGTGCCTGGTCCCGGTCGAGGTGACCGGGGTCTCGGTAGACGCCGGGTACAAGCGGCTGCGCCTCAGCGATGGGCGGGAGGTGGTGACGCGGACGATGCTGGCGGCCACCGGCATGGCCTATCGTGCGCATCCCGCACGCGGGGTCGCCGAGCATACGGGCGCTGGCGTGTACTACGGCGCCGCCACGACCGAAGCACCGGTGTTTGCCGGCAAGCGGGTGGTCGTGGTGGGCGGCGGGAACTCGGCAGGGCAGGGTGCCATGTACCTGTCGCGCTACGCCGCAGAGGTGCAGATCGTGATTCGCGGCGAGTCGCTGGGCACCACCATGTCCCGCTACCTGCTCGAGCAGATCGCCAAGACCGCCAACATCCGTGTGCGGACACGCACCGAATTGGCGCGCGTCGAAGGCGGCGACCACGTCAAGACGGTGACCTTCGCGTCGGCTGACGACGGGGCCGTGGCGGTCGAGGACGTGGATGCGGTGTTCGTGTTCATCGGCACGCGTCCGCGGGCCGAGTGGCTGCCGGCCGAGGTGGTGTGCGATGGACGCGGCTTCGTCCTGACCGGGCGGGATTTGATGGCGGCGGACGGCTACGCACGCACCTGGAAGGAAGCGCGCGAGCCCTTGCCGCTCGAGACCAGTGTCCCGGGGGTGTTCGCAGCGGGTGACCTGCGGGCGAGCGCGATGAATCGCGTCGCGTCAGCTGTCGGCGAAGGAGCGATGGTGGTGCGCTTCGTCCACGACTATCTGGCACTGACCTAGGCGAGCGCGTCGGCGCTCAGAGTTCGCCGTTCCACTCCTCGGGTTCCGCACCGGTGGCGCGGATGATCTCGAGGTGCCACTTGCCGCCGCCCCAGGGTTCGATGACTTCGGCGACGACCACGTCCACGAGCACCTCGTGGAAGGCACGCGTCTCCGGGTCGCCGTCCAGGTGATAGGCCGGTTCTTCCCACCCGAAGGTGGGATACAGCACCAGCGTCAGGAACAGGTCGTAGCCGTCGTCCACGACGATCAGCTGGCCGCAGGGCCGCTTCATCGTCGAGTGGTAGATGAGGTACTTCTCCGCGCTGTGGGCGCGGATGTAGCGCTTGAGCGCGAACTCGCGCGCGACGATCTCCTCGACCGCGATTTTCTTGTCCCAGCAGTCGCGGCAGTACTTCTCTTCCCCGCGAGGCTCGGACACGTCCTTCGCGTTGCAGAGGGCACATCTCGCACTGGCGGCGGTACGACGAGGCATCCGGCAATTGTCGCATGAGGCCTCGCCGCCCCGCGGGGTGTTCCGCCAGCCTATTTCTTGCTCAGGCTGGCTTCGAATGCCGGCAGGTACATCCGCTCGACGTACTCCTTCAGCATGCGGCGGGTACAGAAGTGCGGCGCCACGGTGCGGATCGACTCCTTGACCATCTGCACCCAGCGTCGCGGCACCTCGTGCTCGTCGCGTTCGTAGAACGCCGGGACCACTTCGTTCTCGAGGAGCCGGTACAGCGCTTCGGCATCGGCGCCATCCTGCGCCGCGTTGTCGGCATGCTCGACGCCCGGATCGATCAGCCAGCCGTTGCCGCCGGCAAACCCCTCGGGCCACCAGCCGTCGCCGATGCTGACGTTGAGCACCCCGTTGGCGGCGGCCTTCATGCCGCTGGTGCCGCTGGCCTCGAGCGGCTTGCGCGGGTTGTTCAGCCAGACGTCGCAGCCCTGCACGAGGAAGTGCGCGACGTGCAGGTCGTAGTCCTCGACAAAGGCGATGCGCCCGCCAAAGCGCGGGTCGAGGGCGCGACGGTAGATGCCCTGCAGCGCGTGCTTGCCGCCCTCGTCGGCCGGGTGGGCCTTGCCGGCAAACAGCACCTGCACGGGACGCTTCGGGTCATTGAGCAGACGGGCCAGGCGATCGGGGTCGTGGAAGATCAGATCCGGGCGCTTGTACGCGGTCATCCGCCGGGCGAAGCCGATGGTCAGCGCCTGCTGTCCGAGCAGGGTGCCGCCAGCGAGCACCCGGGCCGGCGGCACGTTCTCGCGCACCCAGCGGTCGCGCATCCGCTCCCGTACGAAGTGGTACATGTAGCCGCGCATCTTCTCGCGCGTCTCCCACAGCACCTCGTCGGGGATGTCGAGCACGGCATCCCAGATGGCCGGTTCGTCGTGCCGGACCCGCCAGTCGGCCGGCAGGTACTTGTCGAGCGTTCGATTGAGTTCGAGTGACAGCCAGTTGGTCAGGTGCACGCCGTTGGTCACGGCCTTGACCGGCTCGGCCTGCGGCGGCAGTTCGTCGAGCAGCGGCGCCCACATCTCGCGCGTGACCTCGCCGTGCAGCTGGCTGACGGCGTTGATGCCGGCGGCGCTGCGCATGGCCAGTGCGGTCATGTTGAACAGGGTGCCGCTGCCGTTGTCGTACCGCCCGAGCGCCAGGAAGTCCTCGCGGTGGTCGCCGAGTCCGCCCCAGCACCCGGCCAGGTGGGTCTCGACCATGTGGAACGGGAAGGCGTCGTGTCCGGCCGGCACCGGCGTGTGCGTGGTGAAGACCGTGCTGCGGCGCACCTCGGCGTGGGCATCGGCAAAGGAATACCCCTGCTCGAGCAGCTCGCGAATGCGCTGCAGGACGACAAACGCGGCGTGGCCCTCGTTGAGGTGCCAGACGGCCGGATCGTAGCCGAGCGCCCGCAGCACCCGGACGCCGCCGATCCCGAGGATGATCTCCTGCTGGACCCGGGTCTCGCGGTCGCCTCCGTAGAGCCGCGCCGACAGCTCGCGATCCCATGGCGCGTTCTCGGGCAGGTTGGTGTCCATCAGGTACAGCGAGATGCCACCGAGCTTGACCTGCCAGACCGACACCAGCACGGTGCGATTGCCGAGCGGCACCGCAATCACCAGCTCGGAGCCGTCGGCCGCGCGTGCACGCTGGCTGGCGGCGTTCTCCCAGTCGATGTGCTCGTAGTTTTCCTGCTGCCAGCCGTCGGCGGTGACGCTCTGGTGGAAGTACCCCTGCGGGTACATGAAGCCGACGCCGACAAACGGCAGGCCGAGGTCGGACGCTTCCTTGCAGTGGTCGCCGGCGAGCACGCCGAGGCCGCCCGCGTAGATCGGCAGCGACTGGTGAATGGCGAACTCGGCCGAGAAGTAGGCGATCGGCCGGTCCCGGCCAATCGTCGTGCGCTGCTGCCACCAGGTGTCGTCGCCCGAACGCGCGGCGGCGAGCTGGCGCATGGCCTCGTCGTAGATGACGAGGTAGGCCGGGTCGGCGGCCATCGCGGCCAGGCGTTCGGGGCTCACCAGCCGCAGCATGCGCACCGGGTTGTGCGCGGTCAGACGCCAGACCTTGTAATCGAGTCGGCGGAAGACCTCGCGCGCGTCGCGGTGCCAGACCCACCACAGGTCGGTGGCGAGATCCTGCAGGCCTGCGATGCGGTCGGGGAGAACGGGAGAATCGGACATGTTTGCGTCGCTCGTCGTGCGTACCTGGCTCGCATCGGCCGCCACACCGTGGCCATGAGTCCGACGGGTCGGTCTCGCGCAACTCGAGGGGGCGGGGTGCGAGGGCCGCGCGGATGCGCTGGCCTGTAGCCCGGCTATCGTACACTCTGCCGCATGCCATCCCGCCTGAATCGACGTGCTTTCGTCCGCACCGGCGCGGCTGCGGCGGGCCTCGGGCTGTCGACGCGCGCCGACGGCGCACCGGCCATCCTGCAGGGCCGGCCGCGCCCGGTCGTGGTGTCGTCGGCCAACGGCAACCGCTACACCCACGACGGCAACGAAACCTGCGTGGCCCGCGCCTTCCGGCTGATGACGGGCGGCACCGACGTCCTCGAGGCGCTGATTGCCGGCGTCAACCTGGTCGAACTCGACCCGAAGGACACCAGCGTCGGCTACGGCGGCCTGCCCAATGCCGACGGCGTCGTGCAGCTGGATGCCTGCTGCATGCACGGGCCGAAGAAGCGTGCGGGCGGTGTCGCAGCACTCGAGGGGGTCCGCACGCCCTCGCGTGTGGCCTACGCGGTGCTGCAACACACCGATCACCACCTGCTGGTGGGGGCCGGGGCGCAGCGTTTTGCCAGGCAGATGGGCTTCACGGTCGAAGAGGACCTGAACACCGAGACGTCGCGGCGGCTGTGGCTGGAGTGGAAGCGTCGCCTCGACCCCGAGCACTTCCTCAATCCGGACACACGCGCGCAAGCCAGCCTGGACGCCGGCCGTGCGATGGTCCGGGCGGGCCTGATCGACCCCGAGCACTATTTCGGGACCATCAACTGCAATGGCGTCAACGCCAAGGGCGAGATCTGTGGTGTCACCACCACCAGCGGCCTGGCGTGGAAGATACCGGGCCGCGTCGGTGATTCGCCGATTCTCGGCGCCGGCCTCTACGTCGACGGCGACATCGGGGCGGCCGGGTCGACGGGGCGCGGTGAGGCCAATCTGTACGGCCTGTGTTCGTACCTGATCGTCGAGCAGTTGCGGCAGGGCAAGTCGCCAAAGGATGCCGGGATGGAGGCGCTTCGCCGCGTCAAGGCCAACACGATCGAGAAGCGGCTGCTCGATCCGGCTGGCAACGGCAACCCCCGGTTCGGTCTGAACTTCTACGTGGTCAATCGTGCGGGCGAGGTTGCCGGCGTGTCCATGTACGAGAGCAGCTACGCCGTCTGCACCGAAAACGGCGCCGAGACGCGCAAGACCGAATCGCTCATCGCGGGGCCCGAGCCGACATGGTGAGGCGGGCGGCCGGGGTCGGGGCGGCCGCCCGCCTTGCTTGCGCGGGTCTGCTGCTCGCGGTCGCGGCGCCGGCCACCGCGCAGGACCGTGTGACGGCCCTGGCGCCTGCCTTTGCCGATGTCGATCGCATCTTCAGCGACTACGCTCGACAAGGACACGTCCCCGGGATGGCCTGGGGCGTGATCGTCGACGGGCGGCTGGTGCACACCGGCACCCTGGGCGTCCAGGACACCACGACGCAGGCGCCGGTCAGCGCCGACTCGGTGTTCCGCATCGCCTCGATGACCAAGAGCTTCACCGCGGTCGCCATCCTCGCATTGCGCGATGCCGGCAAGTTGTCGCTCGACGATCCAGCCGAGAAGTACGTGCCGGAACTTGCCGCGCTGGCCTATCCGACCAGCGATTCGCCGCGCATCACCATTCGCCATCTGCTGTCGCATGCCGCGGGTTTTCCCGAGGACAACCCCTGGGGCGACCAGCAGCTGGCGCTCTCGGACGCGCAGATGACCGCGCTGATGCAGCAGGGCATCCCGTTCTCGAATCCGCCCGGTCTTGCCTACGAGTATTCCAACTACGGGTTCGCCATCCTCGGCCGCATCGTCGCCACGGTCTCGGGGACGCCCTATCGCGATTACCTGCGCTCCCGCGTCCTCGATCCACTTGGGCTGTCGGCCACGACGCTCGATGCGCCGGCGGTCCCGCCGGCCCGCCTGGTCCACGGTTACCGCTGGGAGGACGAGCGCTGGAAGGAAGAACCACCCCTTCCCGACGGCGCATTCGGGGCCATGGGCGGGATGCTGACCTCGCTGCGCGACCTGTCCCGCTACGTGGCCTGGATGATGGATGCGTGGCCGGCGCGTGACGGCGCCGACTCCGGCCCCCTGCGTCGGGCTTCTCGCCGCGAAATGCAGCAGGTGTGGCGCGCGGGCCCGGCGCTGGTCCGGCGCTCGCCCGGCGGGGCGGTGCAGTTGACAGCGGGCGGCTACGGCTACGGGCTCCGGGTGGCGCAGTCGTGCGAGTTCGGGCACATCGTCTCGCACTCGGGCGGTCTGCCCGGCTTCGGCTCGCTGATGCGCTGGTACCCCGACCACGGTCTCGGCGTCGTCGCGATGGGGTCGCTCACGTACACGTCCTGGGCGACGCGCTTCGATGCCGCCGTGGACGCGCTGGTCAGGACCGGCGCCCTGCGCTCCCGACAGCCAGCGCCGTCGCCGTCGCTGGTGGCCATGCGCTCGGACGTCACGCCGCCTGACCGAGCAGTGGGACGACGGCCTGGCGGACCGCATCGCCGCGGACAATCTGTATCTGGATCGCAGCCGGGAGCGACGCCGCGACGAGATTGCGGCCCTGCGTAAGACACACGGGGTGTGCCGCGCGGACGGCCCTCTGGTCGCCGAGAATGCGTTGCGGGGGGAATGGGTGATGGCGTGCGAGCGTGGGGCCGTGCGTGTCCGGATGACGCTCGCGCCGACGATGCCGCCGAAGGTGCAGCACCTGTCTTTCCAATCCCTCGAAAAGACCGAGACGCCCGTTCCGGTCCCTCCGGCCTGCGCACCATAGCCGCCGCGGCGTCGGTGCCCCGACCGGCAGCTATCGCAGCAGAACGTCGAGGGTGATGGCCGTCACCAGCACGTCATCGCAGAGCACGTCGAAGACGTACGTGCCGACTTCCGGGAGCTCGAGCTCCAGCGGCAGATTGAGGGTGACTGCCGGCCGCTCGTCGGTGAACGCGACCATCCGGTCCGCCGACAAACCCTCGGCCCCCGAGGGAAACCACCCGCGGATGGTGATGCGCCGCGTGCCGCGCGCGCTGCCGCCGCGCAGCGCAATGACTGCGCGCAGGTTCAGCACCAGCGGGGGGGTGGCGGGGTCGGCGGGGTCTTCGACGGCAAGGCCGTCGACGATGCCAATCAGGTTGGCTGTGCCGTCGGGTTGCAGGTCGATGCGCTGGCACAACACCGCCAGCGCGACATAAGGACCGCCTGCCACGCTCATCTGCGGAGTGTAGCAGGCGGTTCGACCGCAGCCGCCCCTGAGGGGACTGCGGTTCTATGGCGTCAGGCTGCGGGACGGTTGGATGTGTGCCAGCCGCGGTGCAACAGGCCCTCGCACCACGAGGATGCGGCCGCCTCCAGCGCTTCCCACTCTTCGAAGACCCGGCTCAGGATGGGCTTGCCGTTGACCAGATACCGCAGTTCCATCCCGAATGGGTGGGGGCTCACTTCACAGCGGACGAGTTGACCCGCACGGAAGAGCTTCCACAGAACGCGGCGACGATGGGGGAGCATTCGCATCTTGTACACATCTCCTGGAGTCCGGAAGGGTGAACCCCGTCGGGGGTGTATACGGCAAAGAACGTGCCTGAATTTTCCCCACCTAAAGGAAGTGTTCGCAGTGGGGCGCGTGACTATTTTTGCGTTTCGTGTCTTGAAACAATGCGGCAAAAGGTGCGCATACGTACAGCGATGGCAGAGCTCCCCGTGAGGGAACCCTGCGTGTGCCGATATCGCTGCGAGGTGTTGTTGGATGGCCCGTCGACCTGGGAGGACCCGAAGTCGATGTGGTGCGGAAGGAGGGACTTGAACCCTCACCGAGTTGCCCCGACAGGTTCCTGAGACCTGCGCGTCTGCCAATTCCGCCACTTCCGCAAGAGGCGCGTGACCGGGCCGGTCACAGACGACGGAGTATAACGCACCTCACGTCACAAGCGGAAGCCAGTCGGCCCATCGGTGAAAAAAGCGGGTGCTATCCTCGTGATCTGGACCTGACAACTGTCCGACGCGCCCCTGATGGCGGCGGTCGGCTCTCCAAAAGGAACAAGCGTGGCTGTACGTCGAGGCGTGTGGGTGGTGGTGTTCCTGCTGGTGAGCGCCGTTCTGGTGTCGGCCGCCCTGGTGACGTTCTCGTGGGTCGCGTTCCGCCGCCCCGCCGGGGTGCCCGACAAGGGCGTGCTGGTCGTGAAAATCCAGGGCGATCTCGCCGAGCTGTCCCTCAACCCCTTCGACTCGCTGCTGCAGGAGCCGGTCACGGTCGGCAGTCTCACGCATGCGCTCCGGGCGGCCAGGACCGACCCGCGCATCACCGGCGTCCTGCTGCGACCCGTGCAGGCACCGCCGCTGTGGGGGAAGCTGCAGGAAGTGCGTGACGCGCTCGTCGACTTCAAATCTTCGGGCAAGCCGCTGGTCGCGCTGCTCGAATTTGCCGGCGACCGTGAGTACGTGCTGGCGTCGGCGGCCTCGCGCGTGGTGCTGGTGCCGCCAGGGCAGCTGAATCTCACGGGCCTGGCCAGCTACCAGCTGTTTCTGCGCGGAACCTTCGACAAGATCGGCACACAGCCCGACCTGCTCCACATCGGCGACTACAAGACGGCGGTCAACACGTTCACCGAGAAGGGCTTCACGCCGGCCCACCGGGAGATGACCCAGTCGCTCAATCACGACGCGTTCGAGCAGCTGCTCGCCCAGGTCGCCAGCGCCCGCAACAAGTCGGTCGAGGACGTCAGGACGATCATCGACCAGGGGCCGATGCTGCCCGAAGCCGCCCTGCAGCACGGGCTGGTCGACGACGTGGCCTATGCCGACGAGATCGGCAAGACCAGCGGTCTCGGCGACCGCTTCGAGGAATTGCCGCTCGAGCGCTACCTCACGATGGTGCCGGCAACCCGCACCTCCCTCACCGCGCCGCGGATTGCCGTGCTTTACGCCGTCGGCACCATCGTGTCGGGCGATGGCGGCAGCGGTCCGACCGGCACCGAGGTCGGTTCCGACAAGCTGACGCAGTACATCCGGGACGTCCGCAACGACGACAGCGTGAAGGCCGTCGTCCTGCGGATCGACAGCCCCGGCGGATCGACCGTGGCGTCCGACGTGATCTGGCGCGAGCTGATGTTGTTGCGCGCGCGCAAGCCTCTGGTCGTGTCGATGTCGGACCTGGCCGCGTCGGGGGGCTACTACATCGCCATGCCCGGGCACGTCATCGTTGCCCAGCCGGGCACGCTGACCGGGTCGATCGGCATCTTCTCCGGCAAGTTCGTGACCGGCGGGACCTACAGCAAGCTCGGGATCAATATCGAGGCGGTCAGCGAAGGGGCGTATGCCGAGATGTATTCGCCGTCGCGCCCCTTCAATGCTGCCGAACGAGCGAAAGTGGAGGAGCAGATGCAGGCCTTCTACGACCAGTTCGTCGAGAAGGTCGCCGAGTCCCGCTCGTCCACGCCGGAAAAGATCGACGCGGTCGCCCAGGGGCGCGTCTGGACGGGTCGTCAGGCGCGTGAACGCGGACTGGTGGACGAACTGGGCGGGTTGCCGCGGGCGCTGGCCATCGCGCAGCAGCGTGCCGGCATTGCCAAGGACGCCACGGTGCAGGTGGTGACCTACCCGCCCAAGCCGAGCGTCCTCGAGGCGTTGACGACCACCTTCGGGGGCGCCGAAGGGATGCGCGCCTCGCTCGGTGAGGCGCTGCTGACCCGTCAGGACCGCGAGACGCTGGCCGCGGTCCGCAGGCCCATCGAGATGCTGCGTCGCGGCGAAGCGCTGGCCCTGCTGCCCTGGGTGTTCGTGCGGTAGACGCCCGCGGGCCGGGCCAGGGCTACGTCGTCAGCCGCTGGAAGACCGCCTGGTCGATGCTGATGCCCATGCCCTGCTTGGCCTTGGTCATGTAACTGGTAAAAAACTGTGAACGCTTCTGCGACGCCAGCTCGCGGCGGATGGCGTCGCGGTTGCTCGCCACGTCCTCGGCAGGCACCGACGTCCGGCTGACGACGCGGGCCACGACGGCGCCGTTGGGCGTGGTGATGGGGTCGCTGACGCTGCCGACCGGCAGCGAGAACAGCACCTGATCGACGGCCGGGCTCGGCCCGACCTCGGGAATCGCCCCGCCGCGCGCCAGGTTCTCGGCGTTGCGGACCGTCAGGCCGGCCGCCTTTGCCGCGGCGGCGAAGTCTGACGACGCCTTCAACGCACCAGCAGTGGCCGATGCCTTGGCACGCGCCAAGTCCTGCGCCTTCTTGCGCTTCAGGTCGGTGGCGACGCGGTCCTTGACCTCGGTCAGCGGCGGCACGCGCGCGGCTTCGGTGCCGCTGACGGTGAGAAATGCCACGCCAGTGCCAGTCGGCAGCGGCCCGCTGACCTTGCCGGGTTCGAGGGTGAATGCCTCGGCGGACACTTCCGGCGAAGCGCCCAGGCCCGGGATCGGCTCGGTGCGAGTGAACAAGGGCGACTCCTCGACCTTCAGTCCGCGCTTGGCGGCGGCCTTGTCGAGGTCGGCCGGGCCCTTCAGCTCGCCGCTGATCGCCGCGGCCAGATCCTGCACGCGCGTCTGGGCGCGCTCGAACTTCATCTGCTCGGTGATTTGCGGACGGACGGCATCGAGGGGCTGCACCTCGGCGGCCTTCTTGTCGGTGACCTTGATGATGTGGAAGCCGTAGGGGGTCTTCACCACGTCACTGAGTTGCCCGACCGGCAGGGTCATCGCGACGGCTTCGAACTCGGGCACCATGCGGCCCTTGCCGAAGAAGTCGAGGTCGCCGCCCTTGCTGGCGCTGGCCGGATCCTGCGAGTTGGCTTTGGCCAGGGCTGCGAAGTCGCCGCCGGCCTTGATCTGCGTGAGCAGCTGCTCGGCCCTGGCCCGCACCGCCGCTTCGTCCTTGCCTTCGGTGTTCAGCAGGATGTGGCTGACCCGAACCTGCTCGGGCTGCGAGTACTGGTCGATGTTCTCGCGGTACGACCGCTGGATGTCCTGCTCGGGCACGGTGATGTTGTTGCGGATGGCCTGGGCATCGAGCAACAGGTAGCGCACCTTGCGGCGCTCGCCGATCCGGTACGACTCCTTGCCCTGCTCGAAGAAGGCGGCCACCTCGGCATCGGTGATCTGGGCCTGCTCGAGGAAGGACACCGTCGGGAAACGACACCAGCTCGAAGGTCACCTTCTCGTTGCGGCGGCGATACTCGGCATCGGCGTCGGCGTCCGACACGGTGATCCAGTCGGTCAGCGTCGCGCGCATCTTGTCGAGGATGACCGAATTGCGGATCTCCTCCTCGAACTGCGCCGGCGTGATCGGGGGGCGCTGCAGGCGGAGCAGCTGCCGATACCGCCCTTCGCCGATGAACTGCCCGTTCTCCTGGAATGCCGGGATGCTGACGATCCGCTCGCGGACTTCCACGTCGGTGGCCGAGATGCCGAGGCGGATCGCCTCGGCCAGCACGGCCTCCTGGTCGATCATCTGCTGCAGCACCTGACGGTCCATCCCGAGCTGTCGCAGCATCGCCGGCGTCATGTTGCCGCCGTACGCGTTGCGCAACTGCGCCATCTGGGCGTTGTAGGCGCGGGTGAAGTCGCTGACGCTGATCGAGCGACCCTGCACCGTGGCCACGGCGTCGGTGGTCGCACCGGTGCCGGTGGGCGGCGACAGGAAGTCGGGCACGTAGAAGAACACGAATGTGAGCACCACGAGGCCGAGGCTCCACTTGAGCCACCCCTGGTGGCGACGCATCCGGTCGAGCATGGTCATACAGTCGTTCTCCGGGGGGCGACGCCTGCCGCGACCCTGCTCGGGCGGCGTCGGCGTCAGCACAAAGACCGGTCATTATACGGCACTGGATGTGCAGGCTATGATAACGGTCGGTTCCTGGCCCGCCGCCGTCCGTCCCCATCACAGCCTGACTCGATATCGCCGACGTGAATTTGGCCCTTGGTCTGCCCCGCCTGCCGCGTGCCGCGCGACGCCACCTCGCGTCCCGCCAGTCCCTGCACGCCTGGCTGCTGGCCTTGCAGCGGCCGGCCACCGCGCCAGTCCTTGCCCGGTTTCTCGTCGATCACATGTCGGAATGGCTGCCACTGCAGCTCTGGGCCGTCGTCGTGCCCGGACCGGCGGGTCCGCAGCTGGTTGGGCCCAAAGCTCCGGGCCGCCGTCTGACGCCGGCCGCACTGGCGGCCGCGGCCGCCGCGCTTCGTGCGGGGACCCACTGGAGCGCCGGGTCGATGCGGGCGGCGCTCGGCACCGGGCCGGACGCTGCCGCTGTCGCGTGGGTCCTCCGCGGCCGAGAAGAGGTAGTGGGGGTGATCGTCGGGATCGACGAGGCGCCGGCGCCTCGGCCGCCCGATGTGGTTGGCGTGGGCGAGGCGCTGTGGGCAGACGTGCTCGAACCGGCCGGGCTGGCGCTGGCCAGGGTGCGGCAGGTCGACCGGCTCCAGGATCTGGCGGCAATCGACGACCTCACGGGGTTGTTCAACGCCCGCCACCTGCAGACCGTCGTGGAACGCGAGCTGGCGCGCATGGCCCGGACGGGTCGCCCGTTGTCGCTCGTCTTCCTCGATCTCGATGCGTTCAAGCGCGTCAACGACCGTCACGGCCACCTGCTGGGCAGCCTGACGCTCGTCGAAGTCGGGCAATTGCTGCGGGCCTGCGTTCGCCTCACCGACACACCGGTGCGGTACGGGGGCGACGAGTTCGTGGTGGTGCTGCCGGGGACCGGGCGGCGCGAGGCCAGCGGCGTGGCCCGCCGGATCCAGCAGCGCGTTGCCGCTGAGACGTTTCTTTCGGGACGGGGAGTCGAGGTGCGCCTGACCGTGTCGGTCGGCGTGGCCACGGTCAGTCGTCCGACACATTCGGCCGCCGATTTGATCCGTACCGCCGATGAGGCGATGTACTGGGTCAAGCGGAACGGCCGCAACGGCATCAGGGCGGTGCTGCTCGGCAGGGGCGCCCAGAAGGGGAGTACGACCGAGTGAGCCTGCGTTCGTTGTTCTCGTTGTTTTCGAGTGACCTGGCCATCGACCTGGGTACCGCCAACACGTGCGTGTACGCGCGAGGCAAGGGCATCGTCGTCAACGAGCCCTCCATCGTGGCCATCAACAAGGTGAATGGCCGCATCGAGGCGGTCGGCAAGGAAGCCAAGGACATGCTCGGGCGCACGCCCGGCAACATCGTGGCCATCAAGCCGATGAAGGACGGCGTCATCGCCGACTTCGAAGTCACCGAGAAGATGCTGACGTACTTCATCAAGAAGGCGCACAACCGCAACGTCTGGGTGCGTCCGCGCATCGTGATCGGCGTGCCGAGCGAGATCACCCAGGTCGAGAAGCGCGCGGTGAAGGACAGCGCCTACCGCGCCAAGGCCAGCGAGGTGCACCTGGTCGAGGAGGCGATGGCCGCGGCGATCGGCGCCGGCATGCCGATCACCGAGCCGTCCGGCAACATGATCGTGGACATCGGCGGCGGCACCACCGACATCGCCGTCATCTCGCTGGCCGGCATCGTCTACAGCAAGGCCGTGCGCGTGGCCGGCAACGAGATGGACGAGGCGATCATCCATTACATCAAGAAGACCTACAACCTGCTGATCGGCGAGCGCACCGCCGAGCAGATCAAGATGGAACTGGGCTCGGCGTTCCCGCTCGAGGAACCGACCGAGATGGAGATCAAGGGCCGGCACCTGGTCGAGGGCGTGCCCAAGACGATCACCATCAGCGACAGCGAGATCCGTGGCGCGCTGGCCGAGACCGTCAACGTCATCGTCGATGCCGTGCGCATCGCGCTCGAGCGGACACCGCCCGAACTTTCGGCCGACATCGTCGATCGCGGCATCGTGCTGACCGGCGGCGGTTCGCTGCTCAAGAACCTGGACAAGCGGTTGCGCGAGGAGACCGGCCTGCCCGTGGCGATGGCCGAGGACCCGCTCTCGACGGTGGTGCTCGGGGCCGGCCGGATGCTGTCGGACTTCAACCTGCTGCAGGAAGATCTCGATCGATTGAGACGGTCGGGATCGGCGGGGAGGTCGAGCGGGTCGCGCACGCCTCGAGCGCTCGAGCCGACCGATTCCGACCGACGCCGACCGCCGACTGCCGACTGCCGACTGCCTGAATCTGACCCCGTGCTGACGCAACGACCGCGGCCCCGTCCTCGAGTTCCAGAAACGCACCGGCTATCTGCTGGTGGCGGCCCTGCTCGGCCACCTGCTGCTGATCTCGGCGCAGGTGAGCTCGCAGCAGGGCGCGAGCGTGCTCGAAACGTCGATTTTCGGGACGCTGTCGCGGGTCCAGGCGTTGACCGCGTCGGTGACGCAGGGGCTGAGCGGCGCCTGGGGCAACTACGTCGCGCTGCAAGGGCCACCGCACCCGCGCCGATGCGTTGCAGCTGCAGCTCGATCAGCTGGGCGTGCAGCTGCAGCATGCCAACGCCCAGGCGCGCCGCACCGAGCAGCTCGAGCAGTTGCTGCAGCTTCGACATACCGAACTGCCGGCGACGATGGCCGCGCGGGTGATTGCCGCCGACCCGGCGGCCGCGTTCCGCACGGTGACGATCGACAAGGGCGCCGCCGATGGCGTGCGCCGTGACATGGCCGTGCTGTCGCCGCTCGGCGTCGTCGGGCGCGTCATCGACGAGCCGGCGTCGCACGCCGCCAAGGTGCAGCTGATCGTCGACCGGACGGCCGGCGCCGGCGCCTTCATCGATCGCACCGGCGCGGGCGGCGTGGTGGTCGGCAGCGAGGGCGACACGCCGCTGCGCATGGAGTACGTCTCCAATCTCGCCGACGTGTCGGTCGGCGACCTGGTGATGACCTCCGGCCTCGACGGCATCTACCCGCGCGGCTACGTCATCGGCCGCATCGAGAAGGTCGAGCGGGGCTCGGGCTTGTACCGGCTGATTGCCATCCGGCCACGCGTCGACTTCTCGTCACTCGATACCGTGCTGCTGGTGACGGGCGCGCAACCGGCCCGCCCGGTCGCTGCGGCCGCGGTCGCGGTGCCATGACACGGCTGCTCCTGGCCGGCGTGGCCATCCTCGGCGCGCTGATGCTGCAGACGGTGGTCGGCTATCAGCTGTTCGGCCGGGTCATCGCGATGGACCTGGTGCTGGTGGTGGTGGTCGGGACCGCGATTTTCTTCGGCCCGACCGCCGGAATGGTCAGCGGCACGGTGGCCGGCCTGTGCCAGGATGCCCTGTCGGGGGGCGTCCTCGGGGTGGCCGGTCTCGCCAAGACGCTGGCCGGATTCGTGGCCGGGGTGGTGGCGACGCAGTTCATCGTCAGTGGCGTCATCCCGCGCGGCGTCGTCTTCTTTGCCATGACCTGGCTGCACGGCGTGTGTTTCCTCGGCCTGTACGCCATGATAGAAAGACACGGAATCGGCCGACCCTGGCGGCAGCTGCTGGTGCAGAGCCTGCTCAACGCGGCCGTCGGGATCGTGGCCACCCAGATGATCGAACGCGGACCGGAATGGTGGCGCCGCCGCCAGTACAGCCGACGCACGGAAGGACGACGGTTGGCGCGCTAGCGCGCCGCCAGGACCCACCATGCTCTTTGCCGAGGACCGACTGAACCTGCCGCTCCGGCTCCGGGTGCTCCAATGGGGCCTGGCGGTGGTGTTCCTCGTCCTGGCCACGGCGTTCTGGTACTTCCAGGTGGCCCGCCACCAGCAGTTCCTCGAGATGGCGGAGAACAACCACCAGCGGGCGTTGCCGCTGGCGGCGCCGCGCGGCGTGCTCTTCGACCGCCACGGCGTGGTGCTGGTCGAGAACCGGTTCGCCTTCAACGTCTCCATCGTCCGCGAGCAGACCAGCGACCTGGCGCGCACCGCGTCGGCGGTCGCGCAGTTGACGGGCATGTCCCTCGAGCCAATCACCGAGGCGCTCGAGCGCAACAAGCGGCTGCCGCCCTACCGGCCGATCGTGGTGCTGCGCGACGCGTCCGAGGCGCAGATCGCCGCGGTGGCGGCGCACCGCCTGGAATTGCCGGGCGTCATCGTCGAGAAGGTGCCCACCCGCCGCTACCCGACCAACTCGATGGCCGCCCACCTCATCGGCTATGTCGGCGAGGTCACCGACGCGCAACTGGCCCGGCCCGAGTACAAGGATGTGCAGGGCGGGGACGTGGTCGGGCAAGCCGGCGTCGAGCAGACCTACAACCCGCTGCTGATGGGCGCCGACGGCGCGCGGCACGTGATCGTCAACAGTCGCGGCCGCGAGATCGACGTGCTCGGCGAGCAGGAGCCGGTCGAGGGCCGCCGCCTGCAGCTGACCATCGACGCCGACGTGCAGCGGGCCGCCGAAGACGCCTTCCGGCACTACGGGTTCCGCGGCGCGGCGATTGCCTTGGCGCCGACGAGCGGGGAAGTGCTGGCGCTCTCGTCCCTGCCGGCCTACGACCCGAATGCCTTTGCCGCGGGCATTGCCCGCACGGCGTGGAACGGCCTGCTCACCGACCCGCTGCGGCCCCTGAACAACCGCGCCATCCAGGGCCGCTACTCGCCCGGATCGACCTTCAAGATCGCCGTGGCCGTCGCCGGCCTCGAAGAACGGGTGATCACGCCGGAGACACGCATCTTCTGTGGTGGCGGCGGCACCTTCTACGGCCGCTACTTCAAGTGCCACAAGGCCGGGGGCCACGGTTCGGTGGCGATGCGGGAGGCCCTCGAGAAGTCCTGCAACGTGTACTTCTACACGCTCGGCAACCTGCTCGGCGTGGACCGGATGCACAAGTGGGCCACGGCGCTGGGCCTCGGTGAGATGAGTGGCGTGGACCTGCCCCACGAGACCCAGGGCATCATGCCGTCCACGGCGTGGAAAAAGCAGCGGACCGGCGAGAAGTGGTACGCGGGCGAGACCATCTCGGTGTCGATCGGGCAGGGGCAGGTGTCGGTGACGCCCATCTCGCTGGCCGTGATGATGGCCTCGGTGGCCAACGGCGGCACCCGCATCGTGCCGCACCTGGTGCGCGCGGTGGACAACGGCCAGGGCTGGCAGCAGATGCCGCCGCCCGACGGCCAGAAGGACCTGCAGCTCTCCAGCGAGCACGCGGACGTGGTTCGCGAAGGCCTGTGGATGGTCGTCAACGGCGCCGGCACAGGCGGCCGCGGCCGCATCGTCGGTTACGACGTCGGCGGCAAGACAGGCACCGCCCAGGTGATTTCCAACCAGGGTAAGGCGCGGGCCGGCAAGGGCGGACGCGACCTCCGCGACCACGGCTGGTTCGTGTTCTTCGCCCCGGCCAAGAACCCGACGATTGCCGGGGTGGTCTTTGCCGAGCACGCCGAACACGGCTACTCGGCGGCCCCCATTGCCAAGTTCATGATGGAAACGTGGTTTGCCAAGCTGGAAGGGCGTGCGCTGCCGACGCTGGCGCCCCTGCCCGGCCAGGCGCCGCCGCCTGCCGCCACGGTTGTCGCGGCGCGGCGCCCGGTTGCCCCGGCCGCACCCGTGGCGCCGGTTCCCGCCCTGCCCGTGGTCACCGCCGCGGCTCCCACGGAAGGCGCGCGATGAACGGCGCCCAGACCCAATCTCGCGACCGGCGGACCACGAGGCGCGCCGATGTTTGAGCAGCGCCTCTACAAGCATCTCGACTGGAGCCTGCTGGCCGCCGTGCTGCTGCTCTGCATGGTCGGGCTGCTGATGATCTACAGCACCACCTACGACCCACTGCGGGCCCGCGTCGGACGGGAGTTCTACACACAGCTGTCGGCCGTCGGGATCGGGCTGCTGGCCATGACCGTGGTGCTGTTCATCGACTACCGGACGCTCTCGGAATATGCGCCCGTCCTGTACGGCGCCGTGGCCGTCCTCCTGGTGTACGTGCTGTTTTTCGGTGTCGTGGCCGGCGGCTCGCGCCGGTGGATTTCCCTCGGCGTCTTCAACCTGCAGCCGTCCGAGTTCGCCAAGGCGGCGCTGGCGCTGGTCCTGGCCACCTGGTTCGGCCAGGAGAAGCTCTCGGCGCTGCGCCGGAGCGACCTGGCAGTCGCGTGTGGCGTCCTGCTGCTGCTGTTCCTCCTGATTGCCCGCCAGCCCGACCTGGGATCGGCGGTGACCCTGTTGCCGGTGCTTGCCGGCATCGCGTATGCGGCAGGCCTGCGCGTTCGGCTCATTGGCTATGCGGTCCTGGCGCTGGCGCTGCTGGCGCCCGTCGCCTGGGCCTACGGCCTGCAGGAGTACCAGAAGTCGCGCGTGATCACGTTTCTCGACCCGGCCCAGGATGCGCGTGGCGCCGGCTACCAGCAGATTCAGGCCCGCATCACCGTGGGGTCTGGCGGCCTCACGGGCAAGGGGTTCCTCAACGGCACGCAGGGGCAGTACAAGTTCCTGCCGGTCGCCCACAACGACTTCGTCTATTCCGTGCTCGCCGAGGAGCACGGGTTCCTCGGCGTCCTCGCGACGCTGGGGCTGTATCTGTTCGTGCTGCTGCGCTCGCTGGAGGCGGCGCGGCTGGCACGCGATCGGGTCGGCGCCTACCTGGTGGTGGGCCTGATTTCGTGCTTTGCCTTCCAGGTGATTTACAACATCGCGATGTCGGCCGGCCTCGCGCCGGTCAAGGGGCTCACCCTCCCTCTGATGAGCTATGGCGGCTCTTCGATGATTGCCACGCTCATGAGTTTCGGCTTCATCCTCAACGTGAGGATGCGGCGGTTCGCGAATTGATGGCGACCTCGTTCTTCCTTCTCGTGTGGCACCTGGTGCTGCGATGGCTCCGCCCGACCGTCGGCGCGCAGCCCTCGCACCTGGTGCCGGTGTGCGCACCGGGTGCGCACGAGTACGGGGAGGGGAACCGCGGCGCCGGGAGCATGCTGCATGACCAAGGAGATGATCGTCTCCGCCACCGACCGCGAAACTGCGGTCGCCATCCTCGAGGACGACCAGGTCGTCGAGTTCTTCATGGAACGGGAGCGCCAGCAGGGCGTCGTCGGGAACGTCTACAAAGGGCGTGTCTCGAAGGTCCTGCCGGGCATGCAGTCCTCCTTCATCGACCTCGGCCTCGAGCGTGACGGCTTCCTCTACGTCTCGGACGTCATCACACCGGCCGAGGCGCTCGAGGACGACCCCGACGAGCCGTCGACCCCGGCCGACGACGTCGCCGACGACCTGGCCCGGCAGGGCGACGGTCCCGACGAGGCAGGCGGTGAAGGCGACGACGGCGGCGGCGCCGATGGTCAGGGCCCAGACGACGCGGCGGCAGGTGCGGGTCAGGCGGCTGCCGCCAGGGGCCACGACCGGCGCCAGCGGCAGGAGCGCGCGGCGCAGCCCAATATCGAGGATCTGCTCCACGAAGGGCAGGACGTGCTGGTGCAGGTCGTCAAGGAGCCGATCGGCACCAAGGGCGCCCGCATCACCTCGCACGTCACCATCCCCGGGCGGTTCCTGGTGTTCATGCCGACCGTCGACCACATCGGCGTCTCGCGCAAGATCGACTCGCGCGAGGAGCGGGCGCGGCTGCGCGGCATCGTCCGGCAGTTCCGCGAGGCGCACGCCTTCAACGGCGGGGTGATCATCCGCACCGCCGCGGCCAACCGGCCCGATGCCGACATCCTCGGCGACCTCGAGTACTTCCACCAGGTGTGGAAGGAGATCAAGCACAAGTCCGACACGCAGCGCTCACCTGCGGTCATCTACCGCGAGCAGAGCCTGGTGGCCAAGCTGCTGCGCGACCTGCTCACCGAGGAGTTCAGCGTCATCCGCATCGACTCGGCCGAGGAGTACCGGCGGGTCACGGCGCTGGTCGAACGGATCATGCCGGCGATGCTGCCGCGCGTGAAGCTGTACACGCGCGACTTCCCGATCTTCGAGGAGTACGGCGTCCGCACCGAGATTGACAAGGCGCTGCGCAGCAAGGTGTGGCTCAAGTCGGGTGGCTACATCGTCATCAACCAGACCGAGGCGCTGGTGGCGATCGACGTCAACACCGGGCGCTACGTCGGCAAAAAGACCACGGGCCGGCTCGAGGACACGATCCTCAAGACCAATCTCGAGGCGGTCAAGGAGATCGTGCGGCAACTGCGCCTGCGCGACATGGGCGGCATCGTCGTGCTCGACTTCATCGACATGGAGGACAAGAAGAACCGGCAGAAGGTCTTCCAGACGCTCGAGCACGAGCTGCGCCGCGACCGCGCCCCCAGCAAGGCGATCCAGGTCTCCGATTTCGGGCTGATCATCATCACCCGCAAGCGCGTCAAGCAGAGCCTGGAACGGCTGATGACCGATGCCTGCCCGTACTGCTCGGGCACCGGCACGATCAAGTCGAGCGCCACGGTGTGCCAGGAAATCCTCAACGAGTTCCGCAAGGTCGGCAACGACCTCGACGGCAACGGCGTCCTGCTGCGGGTCAACCCGGAGATTGCCGATGCCCTGCAGGGCGACGAGCGCGGCGTGCTCCGCGAGGTGGAGCAGGTGGTGGGGCGCAAGGTCACGGTGCGTCCGGACGCCTACCTGCATCACGAGCAGTTCGACGTCATGAGCCTCTAAGGGATCGGCAGGCGTCGGCCGCTTGCCGGCCGACGATGGAACGAGAAAAGGGCCGCCTCCTTCAGGAGACGGCCCTTCGTACAGCTAGCTCGTGCCGAGCTGGGTTGCGCCCGCGTGGTTACGCGGCGACCAGGTGCATCAGGTAGTGCGTGCCGCCCCTGTTCACCCACACCCGGAGGTAGTCGTCGCCGCGGAGCAGCTCGACCTTCGAGCCTCCGGCAGCAGGACCGCCACCCTTGGTCACGTTCTTGATCTCGCTGGCGGGCACCACGCTCACCACTTCACGACCCACCACCTTGCCGCCCTTGACGAACTCGACCCAACGCTCGTACGGCTTGGTCGCGCCTGTCGGGGCTGGCGGCTCTTCGCCGGTCAGGCGCAGCTGGTAGCTGCCTGCCGCAAGCGCCTCGCCATTGGCCTTGACGGCGCGGCTGATGCGCACGGTGCCGAGCGAGGTCGTGCCAACCGGCAGCGCGCCGGCGTCGGCCGCGGCCGTCGCCGGCTGCGTGTTCGGGGCCTTGTGCTGGGCCGAAAGAGGTGCCGTGGTTGCCACCAGCGCGAACGCGCCCGCGGCAAGCACACTCGTCATCCCAGCCATCTTTCTACGCGTCATCATTTGCCTCCTGATATCCGTCGGCGATTATACGCACAGCATGGGCCGAATGGGGAAGCTGGGCCGGGCGGTCCCTACCGTTCCGGCTTCTTCACGACCCTGATATCGCCGGTGAACGACGTCAGGTCGAAGAAGGCCGAGCCATCGCCGACACTGCCGCGGACCTGCCTGGAGCCCTGGGCGCCGGGATGCGTGGGCACATCGCTGCTCACGTCGCCCTTGAACGCGGTGGCCTCGAATTCAAAGCCGCCCGCACCAGTGAACACGACGATGTCGCCGGCGTGGGTCTTGAGCTCGTAGCGGCCGGCCTTGCGCGGCGACGAGGCGAATTCGATGTCGCCGCTGACCGTGCGCAGCAGCGCCCGCCCCGACGAGGACGCGCTGACCTGGACGTTGCCACTGACCGTTCCCATCGTCAGCGATTCGGCCTTGACCCCTGTTGCGACCACGTTGCCGCTCACCGACTGCAGGTTCGCGTCACCGGCCACGACACTGCGCGTCAGCATGACGTCGCCGGACATGCTGCGCAGCATCCGCACCTTCGACAAGGCCTCGCCGACGACGTCGCCGGACATCGCCTCGACCCGAACATCCCCGCCGAGGTTGGTCAACCGGACGTTGCCCTGCATGTTCTTGAGTTCCAGCGCGGTGCCCGGACGGCAGGGCGATTTCGTAGTCGGTGCGGACGCGCGGCCGACCCCCTCGGCTCGACGGCTGTGCCGGACGCGGCATCGAAGTCCGGACGGCCACGCGATTGGCACCCTCCGCGACGTCGATGGAGAAGGTCTTCAGCAGCGCATCGGTTTCAGGACCATGGCCTCGCACCCGACGCACGATCGACAACCGGCCCTCGCGCCCCTTGGACCCCACCACGACGACATCGCCGAGCATGTTGAGCAGGTCGAGGGTGATGCCCTCGCCGCCCTTGAATTGCCGGACGATCACCTCGGAGTCGACCCAGCCACCCTCCGCGTCGCGGCGGATCTGCCGCTCGTGGACGCGGACCTCGGCGCGGGGCGCCGTCCGTGCCGACGGCGCCGGCGGCGGGGCAGGTGGCGGCGGTGACGGTGCCGGCTGACCGACGTCCCCGGCGCCCAGTGGCACCGCCGCTTCGTGCCGCACGGCCGCGCCGACCGCTGCCGGCCATGCCGCCGTCAGCGCGCCCGCACACACGACCCCTCGCCAGATCCCACGCATTGTCGTCATCCCTTGCTCAATCCAGAGGCAATTGCCGTCGCTCGCGCCGGGTTGCCCTTGCGCATCTCGTTCATCAGCGAAATCGTGTCCTGCAACAGCGCGACCTTGCGGCGGAACGCGTCGAACAGGCTTTCCTGCGCAAACTGGCTCTGCGGGTCGTTGCGCAGCGCCTGCCGGCTGTCGTCGATGGCCTCGTCGATGATGTCGAGGTTGGCTTTCACCGTGGCCATCAGGGCCGGGTCGATGGGCGACTCGCTCTCGTTGGCCACCCGTTCGAGCCCGGCAATCGCGTTCTCGTAGTGCTTCGCGGCCAGGTCCAGTTCGCTTTCGATCGAGGTGACCAGGTCTCCAGTGGCAGCATCGGCCGGCGCGGCGGCGGCCAGTGGGGCGGGCGGGCGCGACGTGACCAGCGACTGCCGCAGCAGGGACAGCGAGCCGCCGACGACCACGATCAACGCTGCCGCGAGCACCACCCACCGCCAGTCGAAACGGGACGTCCGAGGCGCGGCCTCGAGGTCGGCGGCCGCGGCACGCTGGAACTCCGGATCCTGTTCGAGCCTGGCCGAAATGCGATCCCACGAGCGCGGCGACGGCCCCTCGGTGCCGACCAGACGCAGTTCGGCCTGCAGCCGACGGACGTCGGTCACCAGCGCCTGGCAGGCGCGGCAGGTCGCCAGGTGCGCGTCCAGCGCGGCAGCCGCCTCGCGGCCCAGCACGCCGAGCAGCTGCGCATCAAGCGCGTGCTGTACGTCCTCGCACGTCACGCCCGTTGTCCTCCCGTCAGTTCCTGGCCGAGCAGGCCGCGCAGGCGCAGGCGCGCCTTGTGGACCTGCGATTTCGACGTGCCTTCCGCGATGCCGAGCATCGAGGCGATTTCCCGGTGCTCGAAGCCTTCCACGTCGTGCAGCAGAAAGGCCGCACGGCAACCGGCGGGCAGCTCACGCACCGCGCGTTCGAGGTCCAGGCGTTGCAGGACGCCACCCCCGGCCATGGTCGTGGCCCGGGCCGGCGGCAGCTGCTCGTCGAGCCACTCGGTCTGCTGGTCGTTGCGCCGGGCCTTGCTGCGCAGACGGTCCAGGCAGGCATTGACCCCGAGCCGATACAGCCAGGTCCCGAGCGAGGCGTCGCCCTTGAACGACGACAGCTTGCGGAAGGCCAGCAGGAAAATCTCCTGCAGCATGTCTTCTGCGTCCTCGGCATGCCCGAGCATCCGGTACGCCACGGCATACAGCCGCGTGCTGTGCGCGCGATACAACTCCTCGAATGCCGCGAGATCCCCGGCGCGGCACCGTGCGGCGAGCCGCACGTCGGCGGCATGACTCGTCACTGGCATCTTGGACGGCGGGCTCGTCTGGAACGTTGCCACGGAGGTGGCTAGAGGTACGAGCGGACGCAGGACGCGGTTCAGGGCTGCCAGCGGACGGACGCGAAGCGGCGGATGCGTCGGCCGACCACGATGATGCCCTCGGCGCGCAGGGCGGCCGCCTTCTCCGCTTCCCGGCCCCCGTAGCCACCGAGCCCACCGCCTGCCGCCACCACCCGGTGGGCGGGCAGGCGCCGCGGACCGCTGCCGGCCATCAGCGTGCCCACGGCACGGGCGGCGCCGGGGTTGCCGGCGGCGACGGCCACGTCGCCGTAGGTGGCGACGCGTCCACTCGGGATGGCGCGCACCGCATCGTAGACCCGGTCGGCAAACGACCGGGGCGCCCCCGCCCCCGCGTCGCCCGGTGGTCGCGGTCGTGTGCTGGCCAGCGGGGACGTCCTAGAAGCTGAAGACCAGGCGCAGCCGAACCTGCGCCCCGCCGAGGTCCGTCTCGTCGTAGACATCCGAGACGCCAGCCGTGCCGAGGGCATCGGGCACCCAGCGGTACAGCAGGTCCGCCCCCGCCGCGAGGCGGCGGCTGAATGGCACTTCCACTCCCGCCAGCGCGTGGTAGCTGCCGTGCCACTCGCTGACGTCGTCATCGCCGGACGAGAAGGCGGAGGTCTCCTCGTATCGCTGGAAGCCGAAGCCCCCGCCCAGGAAGGGCACCGGGCGCAGGCGCAACTTGCCTGACGGGTTCAACGACGGCCGTCCCGCGAAGCGCCAGCCGATCGACACGTCGATCGGGGTGACGGCCACCGTCGTGTCGATCCCCAGGTCGATGACCTCGCCGCCGTCGGCGACAAAGACACGGGTGCCGTCCGCCGTGAAGCGCGCCACACTGACGTCGACGAAGAGGTGACGGCCAAAGAGCAGGCCGGCGCCACCGCCCGGGAGCACCCCGCTCGACGTGCCGAGCACGGCCGAGAAGCTATCGGACGCGGTGAAGGTCTGAAAGCCGACCAGCCCGAACACGCGGGCGCGGATCGCCATGCCGGTTGTGCCCGGTGGGGGGATGCGCTCAGCGTCCTGCTCGGGGTCTTCCGCGGGTGTTGGCTCCAGCGGACGCTCCACCGGCGGCGGCGCCGGCGTCGGATCCTGCGCGGCCGCGGGAGGGGCCAGCGGGAACGCCATCGCCAGGGTCAACGCCAGCACGGACAGTCGGGCCCGGCTCATTTGGCGATCCCCAGTCCCCGAAGGGTCGCCCGCGCGTCCAGCACGCCGAAGCCGTAGTCGTTGTCGCGACCGGCGGCACCGCGGTCGGTCGCGAACTGGCGGATTGCCGCCTCGATATGCGCCGGGTTCCGAATGCCCTGCGCATACAGCAGGGCGGCCAGGCCGGCGACGTGCGGCGCGGCCATCGATGTGCCCTGGTACGCGTCGTCGTCGAGCAGGTCGAAGCGAGGTGCCAGCTGATTGAGGTTCAGGCCCGAGGCGCGGTACGTCTGCTGCCAGATCCGCCCGGCCGCGCCGCCGACGCGCGTGTTGCCGCCCGGCGCGGCAATCTCGATGAAGTCCCCGGTGTTCGAGTAGGGGGCGCGATTGAGATCCTGTCCGACCGCCGCGACGGCCATCACGCCGTTGATGTCGCGCGCATACAGCGCCGGGTATCCGGGCTGGTTGCCATCCTCGAAGCGGTTCCCGCCCGACACCGCCACGAACGCGCCTCGCGACACCGCGTACTGCAGTGCGCTCCGTGCTGCCGTACTGGCATCGGTCCCGCCGATGCTGATGTTGATGACCTTGGCGCCGTTGTCGGCGGCATGGCGGATGGCCCGCGCCTCGTCGGAGGCGAAGCAGACACCACCCTCGAACATCGGCGGCAGGGTGGAGATGCGGTCCTCAGCCAGCAAAAAGAGCACCTCCCACTCGCCGAGGCACACCTTGAGCGGCATGATGCGCGCGTTGTAGGCCACGCCGACGCCACTTTCCGTGTTGGCCAGCTGACCAACCGTCCCGGTCACGTGCGTGCCGTGCCCATCCATGTCGTACGGCTGGTCGTCGTCGTAGGTGAAGTCGTAGGGAGCGACCAGGCGATTGGTGGAGACGATGTCGGTGCTGCGCGCGAACGGCACGTCGACGATCTGCAGGCGGCCGTTGAAGAAGCGCGGGAAACGCAGCACGTCGTTGGCCATCGCCAGCCCGCTGTCGATCACGGCCACGACCACGTCGCGGGCACCGTCGTTGATGTCCCAGGCGCGCTCGAGATTGATGGCGCGCATGTTCCACTGCCGTGGGAACGACGGGTCGGTCGGAGTGGCCTCCGGCCGGTGCAGTGCGTCCGGCTCGGCGTACTCCACTTCCGGGCGCGCGGCGAGCGCGGCGGCCAGCGCCGGCACGTCGGCGTCGAGCGGCACCTCGAGCACGTTGAAGTCGCTGTAGGTGTCGCCCGACCGCAGGGCGGCCGCCGTTCCCGGCAGCGCCAGCGACACCGCCGACGTCTGCGCCTGGGTCGGCAGACCGGGCCGGAACTTGACCAGGATGCGGCCCGGCACGTAGGTGGTGCCGAGACGGGCCGCGGTCCGCAGCCGCAGGGCGACGTCGGCGCGGGGGCTGCGCGTGAAGGTCGGCTGCCGGGCCGACAGCACGAGTCCTGCGGCAGCCATGAGCGCCGCCGAGATGAAGGTCACCGATCGACGCACGGGGCTGCCTTTCCTGTGCGGCGGGCCGGCTGCTCGCCCGCCCGCCGCTGTGTTCAACCTGCATTGCCGGTGTCGCCGCGCGACACGATCAAGAGCGCACGCAGGTCCGCGGGCGCCAGCCGCGGACTCGTGGTTTAGAGCCGCGTCATCAGGTGTTTCTTGCGGAACGAGCGCTGCAGCCACTTGTTGGCCGCAGTCTGGCTCGTCACCCGCATCGTCGCGGGATCGTAGTCGAGCGTCTCGTTGGGGAAGTGCTCGGCGACGCTGCCGAGCAGCACCGCTTCGGTGACCAGCTGGGCGTAGTCGAAGCCGGCCGAGCAGCGTCGTCCCCGGTCCCTTCAGGACCGCGTCGAGGAACTCGTGGTAGTGGTTGCGCGCCTCGACGGTGGGCACCGTCCGTGACGCGAACGTCGCCGCCGGGTGCAGGGTCGGCGGTCCGATGTGCGGCAGCAGGATGGCGCCGCCGGTGCCGATGATCACCGCCCCCGAGCCAGGCACCTTGCCGCCGACGGCGTCGGCGACGTTCTGCGGCGGGCGGGTCGCGCCGTCGTACCACCAGAAGTCGAGCGTGTTGCCCGCGGTCAGCGTGTTCCCCGGGAACACCAGCTTGATCTTGGCGTCGATCGGCCAGTTGCCGTGGACGGCGCCGGGCCCGTACGAGGTGACCGACGTCGGCAGGTACAGGTTCACGCCGCGGATCGGCGTGCTGAAGATGTGGCAGCCCATGTCACCGAGCGTGCCGGTGCCGAAGCCGACGCGCTTGCGCCAGTTGCCGGGGTGGTAGACGTCGGTCTTGTAGGGACGCTTCTCGCTGACGCCCGAGCCACAGGTCCCAGTCGAGCGAGGCCGGAATCGGATCGGCGCCAGCCGGGATCGGCGACATGTCGCCCCACGTCTTGTCGCAGAACGTGTGCACCTCGGTGATCTTGCCGATGAAGCCGGACGCGAATCATCTGCTTCGGTCGCCAGCTGCGTCGGGTGCGACGAGATCTGGATGCCCATCTGCGACACCAGCCGCTTCTCGCGCGCGGCGGCGGCGAGCATGCGCGTCTCGCGAACGGTCGTGGCCAGCGGCTTCTGCACGTAGACGTGCTTGCCGAACGACATCGCCGCCATCGCGATCGGGGCGTGCATGTGGTCGGGCGTCGAGACGTTGACCGAATCGAGGTTGTCGGCCTCCTTGCGCAGCAGTTCGCGCCAGTCCTGGTACACGCGGACGTTCGGGAAGAGCTTCTTGACCTGATCGGTGCGCGAGAGGTCGGCGTCGGCCACAGCGACCAGATCGAACGCCGGGTGGCTCGAGAAGCTGCGGATGTCGGAGAGCGCCATGCCCGAGGCGCCGAAGCTGGCGTGGCGGACCTTGCGTGCGGCCTGCCCCTGCAGTGCGCGGCTGGCGAGCGGCACGGCCGCGGACGTGACGGCGAGTTCCTGCAGAAAACGGCGACGACTGACGGAAGACGGCATCGGGCACGAACCTCGGGACAAGTGGGCCGCCGGAGCGCAGCCTCGATCCTAGTGTGGATCGAACAATCGTGCCAAGGGTAGCGGGCGGGGCACTACCGCCGGCCCGGTCGTCGTGCCAGCGGCAGCACGCAGCAGACCGCTGCGCGAGAGGTTGGCCATCGTGCTGCCGACGAGGACGGGAGCGGGGGCCACCGTCGGCAGCCATGCCGGTCAGGTGCGCCAGGTCCAGCAGAGCGCGGGCGACAAACGCCGCCCCGAGCCAGCCGAGGGCGGCGCGCGGGTCGCGCACCAGCGTCATCAGCGCGAGGCCGCACGCCAGCACGGCGCACGCCATGTCCAGCGCCGCGACCGGGCCGGCCGACGTGGCGCTCAGGCCGGCCAGGAACGCCGCCGAGAACGCCAGCAGCACGGCCGCGGCCTGGGCCAGGCGCAGTTCCGACACGACGCGGTGTGGCGCGTGCGCGGGAATCCGGACGGTCTGCCAGGTCAGGACGGCGAGGGCCAGGACCAGCGTGACGGCCCCGGCGATCAGGGCGCGCCCGGCTTCAGAGGCCATTGCGGAACGTCACGCGGCCGCCCCGGATCGTGACCACGGGTCGTGCCGCCAGGATCCGTGCGGGCTCGACCTCCATGATGTCGTCCGACAGCACCAGCAGGTCGGCCAGCAGCCCCGGTCGGAGCATGCCCAGCTGGTGCTCGAGGTGCGCGGCGTAGGCGGCGCCGGCGGTGACGCTGTGCAGGGCCTCGGTCCGCGTCAGGCGCTGCTCCGGCATCCAGCCGCCCGGCGGCCGGCCGGCCGGGTCCTGGCGTGTGATGGCGGCGAAAAAGCCGAGCATCGGGTTGGGCTCCTCGACAGGGAAGTCCGAGCCATTGGCGATGCGCGCCCCACTGCGCCTGAGCGCCTGCCACAGGTAGGCCCCGTCGCGGGTGCGGACGTGCCGATCCGCTGCGCCACCCAGGGCATGTCCGACGTGGCGTGCGTGGTCTGCACCGAGGCAATGACGTCGAGGGCGGCAAAGCGTGGGATGTCGCTGGCCCGCAGCAGCTGCGCGTGCTCGTTGCGCATGCGCAGGGCCCGGCTGCCGGGCACCTCGCGCTGCAGCTGCTCGAACAGGTCGAGCACCGCTGTGTTGGCCCGGTCGCCGATGGCGTGGATGCACGGCTGGTAACCGGCACGCACCGCGGCCAGCGCCTGGGCGTGCAGCTCGGCAGGTGAGGTCACCAGCAGGCCTCGCGTGGCCGGCTCGTCGCTGTAGGGCTCGTGCAGGGCCGCGCCGCGAGACCCGAGCGCGCCGTCGGCGACCAGCTTGACGGCGCGGATGGTGAGCTGATGCCCGGCGTGTCCGAGCAGCGGCGGCGGCAGCGTCGGCACCAGCGCGCGGCGGCCGCAGCATGACGTACAGCCGCGTCTTCAGCTCGCCCTCGTCGACGACCCGCCGGTACAGCGCCGCGTCGTCCCACTCGACGCCGGCATCGTGGACCATCGTCAGCCCCAGCGACGCGGCCAGGTCGTCGGCCAGCCGCAGTTGCGCTCGCCGCGTCGTCTGGTCGGGGCGAGGCATGTGCCGGGCCACGAGCTGCCTCGCCCGTGTCCACCAGGATCGCCGGATGGCGCGCCGTCGGCGCCGCGCAGCACCCGCCCGCCGGCTGGGTCGCGCACGGCCGACGTGACCTGTGCGGCCCGCAGTGCCGCGCTGTTGACCCAGGCCGCATGGCCGTCGACGCGAGACAGATAGACGGGATGATTCGGCACCGCCGCGTCGAGCTGCGCCGCCGTCGGCCATGCGGTGTCTGCCCAGTCGTTCTGGTCCCAGCCGCGGCCGACGACCCACGTGCCGCTTCGGAACCGCTTGCGCGCGTGCCCGCACCGCGTCGACCACCGCCTGCGCGCTGTCCGTGCCGCGCAGGTCCACCTGCTGCAGGCTCTCGCCGAGTCTGAGCACGTGTCCGTGCGCGTCGTGCAGGCCAGGCACCACCGCCCGGCCGCCGGCGTCGATGACCTGGGTGCGCGGGCCCTTTGTCGCCAGGACCTCGACATCGGTGCCGACGAGGATGATCCGATCGCCGCGGACGGCAACGGCCTGCGCTCGCGGACGCGCCTCGTCGACCGTGTACACCCGGGCATTGACGACTACGAGATCGGCGGCCGCGGCAGCGGGCTGCGCGGGCTGCGTTACCGCCCAGCCGCTACCCAAAGCGAGCGTCAGGAGCACGAAGAAGGCCGCGCACGGCCGGCAGTATACTTGCGCCCTCCCCATGCGTGCGGTCGACATCATTCGCGCCAAGCGCGACGGCAAGGCTCTCACCCGGGAAGAGATCGGCTGGATGGTCGCCGGCGCGAGCGACGGCTCGGTCCCCGACTACCAGCTGTCGGCCTGGCTGATGGCGGTCTGGCTCCGCGGCATGTCGCCCGACGAGACGACCTGGCTGACCGATGCCATGGTGCAGTCCGGTGTGCGCGTCGATCTGTCGGCCATCCCCGGAGTCAAGGTCGACAAGCACAGCACCGGCGGCGTCGGCGACAAGACGTCGCTGATCATCGCGCCGGTGGTGGCCGCGCTGGGGCGTGCGGGTGCCGATGATGTCGGGGCGCGGCCTCGGGCACACCGGCGGCACGCTCGACAAGCTCGAAAGCATCCGCGGCTTCCGGACGCGGCTGACACTCGACGAGTTCCGCGCCCAGATCGCCGAGCTCGGTTGCGCCCTCATCGGCCAGACCGATGACGTGGCGCCAGCCGACCGCACCCTCTACGCGCTGCGCGACGTGACCGCCACCGTCGAAAGCCTGCCGCTGATTTGCGCGTCGATCCTCAGCAAGAAGATTGCCGAGGGCATCGACGCGCTGGTGCTCGACGTCAAGACCGGCAGCGGTGCCTTCATGGTGCGTGAGGAAGACGCGCGCGCCCTTGCCGACGCCCTGGTCGGACTCGCCGAGCGCTCCGGGTTGCGCGTGGCGGCGCTGCTCACGCAGATGGACGTGCCGCTCGGCCGGATGATCGGCAATGCCCTCGAGGTGCGCGAGTGCATCGACGTGCTGCGCGGCGGCGGCCCGCCCGACCTGGTCGAACTGTCTGTCGAACTGGCGGCGCTGATGGTGTGGCTCGGAGCAAGGCGGCGCCGACGATGGAGGCGGCGCGCGGGGCCGTGCGCGAGGCACTGGCCACGGGCACGGGGCTGGCCGTTTTCCGCAGCGTCGTCGCAGCGCCAGGGCGGTGACGTCGGGATGGTCGACGACCCGTCGACGCTGCCGACGGCGCCGGTGGTGGAGACCTTCGCGGCGCCGCGCGCGGGCTTCGTCCAGCGCTACGATGCCGGTCTGCTCGGGCGCGCCGCCGTGCAACTGGGCGCCGGCCGGGCCCGGGCCGCCGATGCCGTCGACCCGGCCGTCGGCTTCCACCTCGTGGCGGTTCCCGGCGACGAGGTGGACGCCGGCGCGCCGCTCATCGCCATTCACGCGCGGTCGTCGGCCGACGTCACGGCAATCCGGCCGATGCTCGCCGACGCGCTGACGATCGGCGACACGCGGCCCTCGCCGCGTCCGCTGATCATCGACCGCCTGGGCCTGGCCCGCACATAGCCGACTCCCGCGTCCCGCGTCCCACTGCCGACTGCCGACTGCCGACTGCCGACTGCCGACTGCCGACCATGACCGACCTGCTGTCCTCCCTCGACGCCGCCGTGACCGTGCTGCGCGCCCGCGCCGGCGCCACGCCCGACGTCGCGGTCGTCCTCGGCTCCGGCCTCGGCGATTTCGCCGACACGCTCGACCAGGCCAGCGTGCTGCCGTATGCCGAGATCCCCGGATGGCCGTCGTCCTCGGTCGTCGGGCACGCCGGCAAGCTCGTGGTCGGCACGCACGGGTCGGGGGCGCGCGTCGCTGCGCTGGCCGGACGGGCGCACCTGTACGAGGGGCACCCGGTGTCGCGCGCCGTGTTCGGGGTCCGGGCCATGGTGCGCTGGGGCGTGCAGCGCATCGTGCTGACCAATGCCGCCGGCGGCATCAACAGCGCCTTCACCGAGGGCGCGCTCATGCTGATCGACGACCACATCAACCTGCTCGGCACCAACCCCCTCGTCGGGCCGAACCTCGACGAACTGGGCCCACGTTTCCCGGACATGACCTACGTGTACGACCGCGACCTCGCTCAGCTCGCGCTCGAGGCCGCAGCTGCCGTGCAGGTGCCCCTGCAGCGCGGCGTCTACGTGGCCACGCTCGGGCCGAGCTACGAGACCCCGGCCGAGATTCGGGCTTTCCGCACGCTCGGGGCCGATGCCGTCGGGATGTCGACGGTCCCGGAGGCCATTGCCGCGCGCCACATGGGCGCGGCCGTGGCCGGCATCTCCTGCATCACCAATCCGGCCGCCGGCGTCCTCGATCAGCCGCTCCGCCACGACGACGTGATGGCGACGGCGGGCCGGGTCCGAGGCCAGTTCATCGCGCTGCTCGATGCCTTCATCGCCCGCATGGTGTCCCGGTCATGACCTTTGTCGATGACGAGCTGGTCGCGGCGGCGCGTGCGGTGCGCGCGCACGCCTGGGCGCCGTTCTCGGGGTTTGCCGTCGGCGCCGCCGTTCGCCACCGCGACGGCCGCATCGTCACCGGCTGCAACGTCGAGAACGCCACGTACGGGCTGACCATCTGCGCCGAGCGCGTCGCGATCGTCAAGGCCATCTCCGAGGGGATGCGGCCGGACGGCTTCACGGCCATTGCCGTGGTGGCCGACACCGACGAGCCGACGCCGCCCTGCGGCGCCTGCCGCCAGATCCTGTGGGAGTTCTGTGGCGACGTGCCGGTGATCCTGGCGACGCCGGCAAGGTCTCGACCGTGCTCGGCCTGGCGACCCTGCTCCCGCGGCCCTTCGACGCGCGGTTTCTCCGGCAGCGATAGGTGTGAGGCAGGGGCAGCTCGCCGAGCTGCCCTGCGCGGCGCTCGCGCTCGGCCCGCCGTCGAAGCCGTGGCCGCAGGCGGGTATCATGGCCGGATGCTTCCGACCATTGCCTGGCAGGATGACGCGGTGGTGATGGTGGACCAGCGCAAGCTGCCGACTCGCGAGGTCTACCTCACCTGCCGCACTCCCGGCGACGTCGCCAGGGCGATCAAGACGATGGTGATTCGCGGCGCCCCGGCCATCGGCGTGTCGGCAGCGTACGGACTTGCGTTGAGCGTGCGACGCAGCAAGGCGGCCGGCACCAAGCAGCTCACCACCGAGTTTCTGAAGGACTGCGAGCTGCTGGCAGCGACGCGCCCCACCGCGGTCAACCTGTTCTGGGCCATCGACCGCATGAAGCGGGTCTTCTCGGAGAAGGTGCTCGGCGGCGCCAGCGTCGATGACCTGCGTCAGCTGATGCTCGAGGAGGCGCAGGCGATCCACGACGAGGACGTCGCCAGCTGCCGGGAGATCGGCCGCTTCGGCGGGGCACTCGTGCCCCAGGAGGCCGGCATCCTCACGCACTGCAACGCCGGCGCGCTGGCCACCGCCGGCTACGGCACGGCGCTCGGCGTGATTCGCGGGGCGATCGAGCAGGGGCGGTCGGTGACGGTGTTTGCCGACGAGACCCGGCCCGTGCTGCAGGGCGCGCGGCTGACCGCCTGGGAACTGGTGCGTGATGGCATCGACACCACGGTGATCTCCGACAACATGGCGGCCGTGCTGATGCGCCAGGGGCGGATCAACTTCATTGTCGTCGGCGCCGACCGGATTGCCGCCAACGGCGATGCCGCCAACAAGATCGGCACCTACACCGTGGCCGTGCTGGCCAAGGAGCACGGCGTGCCGTTCTACGTCGCCGCGCCGCTGTCGACCATCGACATGGGCACCGCCGATGGCGATGGCATCCCGATCGAGGAGCGCAGTCGGCGTGGAGGTCACCCACGTCGGCTCGACGCAGATCGCCCCCGATGACGCCAAGGTCTACAACCCCGCCTTCGACGTGACGCCGGCCCGGATGATCACCGGGATCATCACCGAGCGTGGCGTCGCCCGTGCCCCGTACACCGAGTCGCTCAAGGCGCTCTTCGAGGAGGAGCCCGCCGCGGCCGGGGTGCGCTGATGCGCATCCTGGGCATCGAGAGCAGTTGCGACGAGACGGCCGCAGCCGTGGTGGAGGCGCCAGCCACCGGCCCGTGGCAGATCCGATCGAGCGTCGTCGCCTCGCAGGTGGCCATTCACCGGGAATGGGGCGGCGTGGTCCCCGAACTCGCGGCGCGCCAGCACCTGCGCGACATCTGCGGGGTGGTCGAACAAGCCCTCGGCGATGCCGGCTCGAGGTGGTCCGACATCGACGCCATCGCCGTGACCCAGGGACCCGGGCTGGTCGGCTCGCTGCTGGTCGGCGTGAGCTTTGCCAAGGCGGTCGGTGCGGCGCGCCAGATTCCGGTCCTGGCCGTTCATCATCTTGCCGGCCACATCGAATCGCTCGCGCTGCACAACGGCGAGCTGCCGTACCCGGCCATCGTGCTGGTGGTGTCCGGTGGACACACCAGCCTCTATCACCTGCCCTCGCCCGGCACCTACCTGCTGGTCGGGCGCACGCGTGACGACGCCGCCGGAGAAGCGTACGACAAGGTGGCCAAGCTGGTCGGGCTCGGCTACCCGGGAGGGCCAATCGTGGACGCGCGCGCCCGCCAGGGAAATCCCCAGGCCATCGCCTTCCCGGTGCCGAGGCTGACCCACGACGACCGCAACGTCGGCCCAACGACGCACCTGCCAGAGGGCTTTGCCCGCGAGCTCAGGCGTCGGGCCGACTTCAGCTTCAGCGGTCTGAAGACCGCGGTGCGTCGCCACGTCGAACTGGCGACCGGCGGGGGCACCCGGCCGTTGGCCGAGGCCGCCATCGACGACATCTGTGCGAGCTTCCAGCGGGTGGTCATCGAGACGCTGCTCGACCGCACCTTCCGCGCCGCCGAGTGGTTCGACGCGCGAGCCGTCGGCATTGCCGGAGGCGTGGCGGCCAACAGCGGGTTGCGGGCGGCCGCGGCGGCGCGCGGTCAGCACGCCGGACTGCCCGTGCTGGTGCCGAGCGTGGCGCTGGCCACCGACAACGCGGCGATGATCGCGGCGGCCGGCCTGCGTCGCTGGGCCGCTGGCGAGCGGGGCAGCCGTCTCGATTTCAACGCGGAACCTGGTCTGGCGTTGTAGTCAGACCCCGAAGCAGACCCAGGATCAGTCGATGCCTCACACCGAGTATCTCTGGTTCACCACCACCGACCGGCAGCAGTTCATCCGCATCACCGACCAGGTGCGCGCCATCGTCGGCCGCAGCGGCATCCAGGACGGCATGGCCCTGGTGTCGGCCATGCACATCACCTCGGGCGTGTACGTCAACGACTGGGAAGACGGACTGATCGACGACTTCCAGCTGTGGCTCGAGAAGCTGGCGCCGGCGGGCCTGCCGTATCGGCATCATCAGACCGGCGAGGACAACGCCGACGCACACCTGAAACGCACCCTGATGGGACATCAGGTGCTGGTGCCCATCACCGACGGCGCACTCGACCTGGGCCCGTGGGAGCAGATCTTCTATGCGGAGTTCGACGGCCAGCGCCGCAAGCGCGTGATCGTCAAGGTCATCGGCGACTGACCTCGGAAAACTCGTAGGTGATCCGCCAGGTCGAGGTCTGGCCGGGGTCCACGCTGGCATCCACGTACGGTTCGGGGCAGACCGTACGCGGCGCCGCCCAGAACACCAGCCGGACCAGTGGCCGGTCGCCGCGCATGCGCACCGCGGCCCCGGTCTCGGCCTGCACCATCGTGAAATCGTAGTCGCTGGAGGTGGCGCCGAAGCCGTCGAACTCGGTGAACACCGTCTCCTTCGGCGCGAGGTCCCGTGTGAACCGCAACTCGCGTCCCGCCACCGCGGCCAACGGCGCGATGTCGCGGCTGGCGCGGGCCTCGAAAGGAAAGCGCACGCTGACGGACGGGCCGGTACGACGATGGTCCAGCGTGAAGAAGTTGTGGTTGTAGACGCTGGTCTCGATGCGCTTGCGTCCCGTGTTGGTGAGCGCGTGGTCGAGCACCAGGGTGTCGCCGTCCAGCCGCAGCGTCTTGCGGTAGACGTAGGCGTAGCCGTTCCCTTCCGTCAGGGTATGGGTGAAGGTCATTGCCGCCGGGGCGCGGTCGATCACCCAGGTGCCGGCGTCGACGATCTGGTAGGTCTCGAACCGGCGGTACTTCGGCTCGTCCGGCTTGCGGACGTGACCGACGCCGATGCGGACGAACGTGCCGCCCGGCGCCGCCTCGTCGTACCCGACCGATGACTCACCGGCCTGGAACTCCTGCACCGGCCCGGTGATCGCGTCATGCACCAGCGGGTCGTGCCGCGCAAACCACGGTCCGAAGTATTCGTGCCCCTGCCAGCGCAGGCTGGCGATGGCGCCCGACCAGTCGAAGCGGGTGCCGCGGTAGTAGCCGGCGCGCGCGTCGGGCAGGTGCACGGTCACCTGTAACCGGGGGCTGAGAAGGTCGACCTGTGGGTACACGGGCGGCGCGTCCTGGGAAGCGGGGAGAAGCAACAACGACAACAGCAGGGCGATGGTCGCCATCTCAGTCCCGGACCGCAAAGGCGAGGATGGCCGGGCCGGCCGCGACCGCGATGTACTGGCGGCCGTCGAACTCGTAGGTCATCGGCGAGGCCCGCCACGTCTGGTTGGTCCGGAAGTGCCACAGCGGTGCGCCGGTCTCGGCATCCACCGCCATCAGCGCGCCGCTGTCCGCACCGAGAAACACCAGCCCGGTCGCCGTGCTCAGCGTGCCGCCCCACGAGTCGCCCGGACCGACCTGCGGCAGCTCCCACCGCAGGGCACCCGTCGTCACGTCGAGCGCCCGCAGCAGCCGCTGTGGCGGCGGGTCGGTGTCGATGCGCTGCGACCCCCCGAGATACGACTGTCCGGGCTGCCAGTCGCCCTGCGGGCGGGTGGTGTAGATGCTGCACTTCTCGAAGGTCTGCACGTAGTACAGCCCGGTCGCCGGATTGAACGAGGGCGAGAACCAGTTGGTGGCGCCGTCCTGGGAGGGGCACACCCGGGTGCCTTGCGGCGACGGGTCCTGATTGGGCAGGCGGATCGGCCGGCCATCGCTGCCGATGCCGCTCGCCCAGGTCAGATGCCTGACGAACGGGGTCGACAGGAGGCGCTCGCCGGTGGCGCGGTCGAACACATAGAAGAAGCCGTTCCGGTTGGCGTGCAGCATCAGCTGGCGCGTGCGGCCCTGCCACGGTGCGTCGACCAGCACCGACGTCTGCGTGGCGTCCCAGTCCCAGAGATCGTGCGGGGTGAACTGGTAGTGCCAGCGCAGCGTCCCGGTACGCCGGTCGAGGGCCAGGATGCACGAGGCGTACAGGTTGTCGCCGAGTCGATCGCTGCCGTCGTACTCCTTGGACGGATTGCCGGTGGGCCAGTAGACGAGGTCGAGGGCCGGGTCGTAGCTGCCGGTGAACCAGGTCGGCGCGCCGCCATGGGCGATGTCCTTGCCCTGCCAGGTTTCTGACCCGGGCTCGCCAGGCAGCGGCACCGTGCGGAACCGCCAGACTTCCTTGCCCGTCGCCTGGTCGATGGCGGCGACGAATCCGTTGGCGCCGTGCTCGCCGCCGGCGACGCCGGTGATCACGAGGTCGCCAGCAGTCAGCGGCGCCGACGACGCGGAGTAGTTGTCGCGCCAGTCGGCCAGCACCGTGTCCCAGATCAGCGCGCCCGTGAAGCGGTCGAGCGCGATCAGATGGGCGTGGTCGGTCATCATGAACACGCGATCGCCGGCGACCGCGACCCCCCGGTTGGCATTGCCGCCGACCAGGCCCTTGGTGCGTGGCCGCGAGTAGCGCCACAACTGACGGCCGCTGCCGGCATCGAGGGCGACGCATTCGTTGGGCGCGGTCACGTACATGATCCCGTCGACCACGACCGGAGTCACCTGCAGCATGCCCCCGCCGGGCATGGTGGCCAGCCACTGCGGCGCCAGGCGCGCGACGTTGCTCTTGTCGATCCCGCGCAGCGTCGTGTGGCGGTTGCCGCCGGTCTCGCCGTTGTAGGTGGGCCAGTTGGCGCCCGAGGTGACGGCGCGGACGCGGTCACCGTCCTTGCGCAACAGCTGCACGCGGCCGTCGGCCGTGCGCAACTGCAGGTCGTCGACGCCTTCGCCGAGGACCGCGCCCTCGAGCAGGGTGCCGTCGACGGTCCGCACCGAGGTGCGCGGCAGCGGCGCTTCGCGGCGTTCGATCGATCGCAGGTGCAGCAGCAAGGCCGCCATCTCGGCGGCCGGGACTGCCTGCGGCGGCATGCCCCGCGTCGGCCGTCCTTCCCGCACCAGCGCCCGGACGTCGTCGTCGCTCAGCACCGGGAGCCGGACCGTAATGGGCGGCCCCATCTCGCCGCCGTTGCCGTCGCCGCCATGACACTGGGCACAGCGCCCCTCGAAGACGCTGCGGCCCGCTGTCGATTGCGCGGCCACCGGCGCCGCCGTGAGCAGCAGCAGGCTTGCGACGGCGAGACGGGCACACGGCATGGTCGTCGATGGTATAGCCAACCGGGCCGACCTCGCGGTTACGGGACGCGCCGGGCGAGGAGGGCCTCGAGGGCGGCCGGATCCACTGGTTTGATGAGGTGATGGTCGAACCCGGCGTCTTCGCTGCGCCGCTTGTCTTCGTCCTGTCCCCAGCCGGTGAGTGCGACCAGGACCAGTCCGCTGGCCCACTCCGCGCGACGCAGGTGTCGGGCCGCCTCATAGCCGTCCATGCGCGGCATGCCGATGTCCATGAGCACGAGTTCGGGGCGGAACGCTTCGGCCTGCGTCAAGGCCTCCTCGCCATCATGCGCGGTGCGCACGGTGTGTCCCATCAACTCCAGCAGCATCGACAGGCTCTCGGCCGAGTCGGCGTTGTCATCCACCACCAGCACACGCTTCATCGCTTGACTCGTCTCCGGTCGGGAATCGACCAATGGCCGGGGGGTCGGGGAAGGCACCCGCGGCAGCACGAACGTGAATGTACTGCCCTGTCCAGGTCCCGCGCTGGCGGCGCGCACCGCACCGCCATGCATGTCCACAATCTGCCTGACCAGGGCCAGGCCGACGCCAAGCCCGCCGCGGCCCTGCGGCATCTGCTCGGGACCCTGGGCGAACATCTCGAAGATCGCAGGCAGCTCCGCCGCGGTCATCCCGGCACCCTGGTCGCGGACCTCGCACGTCACGCTGGCCTCGGTGGCCTCGACGACCAGCGTGATTGCCGCCCCGGGCTCCGAGAACTTGCTGGCGTTGTTCAACAGGTTGGTCACGACCTGGGCCAGCCGCGTCAGGTCACCAACCACATGGACGTCCTCGCCAGGCAGGCTGACCTCGAGTCGCTGGCCAGCCGCCGAGAGCAGCGGATGGCACGTCTCGGTGGCGCTGCCGACGACGTCGGCGATGGCAACGACCTGACGGCGCAGGCCAATCTTGCCGAGGGTGATCCGCGACATGTCCAGGAGGTCGTCGATCAGCCGGACCATCTGCGCCAGCTGCCGCTCCATCAGCGTCCGGGCCCGGGCGGCCGCTGCCGTGTCCTGGCCGGCGCGACCGAGGATCTCCAGGGCATGGCGGATCGGCGCAAGCGGATTGCGGAGTTCGTGCGCCAGCGTCGCCATGAACGCGTCCTTGCGGCGATCGGCCTCGATCAGGTCGGCCTGGGTCCGGCGCGCCGTGGTGACGTCGGCGACCACGCCGATCAGGCGGTTGCGGCGCCCGCTCGCGTCCTGACGGAAGCGGCCCCAGAGTTCGAGGAAGCGCGGCGTGTCGTCGTCCTCGCCCTGGATCCGCACGGTCTGGTGCAGCGGCTCGCCGTCACCGGCGTGCTGCTGCAGTGCCAGCCGCAGCTGCTCCGCGTCGGCGGCCAGCACCTGCGCGGCCATCCCTTCGGCATCGAGCGGCCCCTGATCGCGGTCGCGCCGGAAAATCTCGTACATGCGCGTGTTCTCCCAGAGACCGGTGCCGGCCTCCAGGTTCCACTCGAACACGCCGAGGCCCGCGGCCTCGGTGGCCAGCCGCAGTCGTTCCTGGCTTTCGGACAGCGCCGTGCGCGCCTGCTCCTCGACCGTCCGGTCGCGGAGAATCTTCAGCAGATGGCTGGACTCGTCATCGCCGTCCATGCGCATCATCAGTCCGCTGCCGAAGAACCGGGTGCCGTCCTTGCGCAGGTGCCAGCGTTCGTCCTTGGAGCGGCCGGCCGCCAGGGCTCGCTCCACCTCGCTCTCGGGCACCCCAGCCGCGGCATCCTCAGGGGTGAACAACGCTGACCCTGGCAGCCCGAGGGCCTCCGCTTCCGAGTAGCCGAAGACCCGCGAAGCGCCGACGCTCCACCCGGTGATCCGGCCGTGACGGTCGAGGGTGAGAATGGCGTACTCGCGGGCGCTGTCCATGATCAGGCGATGGCGCGCCTCCTGCCGTTCGCGCGCCGACTCGGCCAGGCGACGACGCGTGCCATCGAGCATCACGCCGCGCAGCTGCGCCCCGTCCGGGGTGTCGGTGCACGTGGCATGCACCTCGAGCCAGGTGACCGGCGAACCCACGTCGGGGTGTACACGCACGGCCTGCTCGATCGGGACGTTGCCCTCGAGGCAGCCGCGCAGCGCCGCCTCGAGCGCGCCGACGTCGGCGGGGTGGACAAACCCCCAGTGCGGCTGCGTCAGCGCCGAGGCCAGCGCCGCCCCGAGCGCTGCCGCGGCATTGCCGGGAACCACCAGCAGCTGGTCCGCGGGCCGCCAGGTCCACATGATCAGCCGGGCCGTCGGCAGCGCGAGCAGGTCGTGGTCGGGCTTCATGCGGGAGGCCCAAGCATAAACGCAACTGCCGTCAGGTAAGCTGTTCCATGGCACCGTGTCGCAGCGACTCTACCCAGTTCGCCCCATCGTCGGCGTCGGCGGCGTCATCGTCGACGGCGACCACGTCGTCCTGATCAAGCGGCGCTACGAGCCGCTGGCGCTGCGCTGGAGCATCCCGGGCGGGGCGCTCGAAGTCGGCGAGCTCCTCGAGGAGGGCGTCGCGCGCGAGCTGGTGGAGGAGACCGGGCTGCTGGTCCGGGTCGGACCGGTCATCGAGGTCTTCGACCGGATTGTGCGCGACGACGACGGGCGCGTGCGGTATCACTTCGTCCTGGTCGATTACCTGTGCGTGCCGGCAGGTGGCGTGCTGCAGGCCGGAGACGACGTCTCGGACGCGGAGTGGGCGCACATGGATTGCCTCGACCCGTACGACCTGACCGACAAGGCCACTGCGGTCATCCGTCGCGCCCGCGACATGCAACGCTGCTGGTAGCCGCGCGTCCGCTGCGCCGGCCGCGCCGGTCCTGGGGGTGCTCACCCCTGATATATTGCCCGCCTCATGCAGACAGCCCCCCCGGCGGACGTCCGCGACGCCGGCCTCGACAGCGAATTCCGACGCGGCCTCGGCCTGTACGACGCGACCATGGTCGTGGTCGGGTCGATGATTGGCTCGGGCATCTTCATCGTCTCGGCCGACATGGCACGCCTGCTCGGCAGTCCCGGCTGGCTGCTGCTGGCGTGGGTACTGACCGGGCTGCTCACGGTGGGCGCGGCGCTCGCGTACGGCGAACTGGCCGCGATGATGCCGAAAGCCGGCGGCCAGTACGTCTTTCTCCGCGAGGCGTTCTCGCCGCTGTGGGGGTTCCTCTACGGGTGGACGCTCTTCACCGTCATCCAGACCGGCACCATCGCTGCCGTGGCGGTGGCCTTTGCCCGCTTCACGGGCGTGCTGTTCCCGGCCATTGCCGAGGACCAGTACCTGATTGCCCCCGTGCACCTCACGTCCGGTTACGCGCTGTCGCTCTCGACGGCGCAGCTGCTCGGCGTGCTGCTCATCGCCCTGCTCACCTGGAGCAACACCCGCGGACTCGAGTACGGGAAGATTGTCCAGAACGTCTTCACCACGGCCAAGACCGGCGCCCTGGTCGCGCTGATTGCCGCCGGCCTGCTGCTTGGCTGGAATGCCGACGCGGTGGGCGCCAACTTCGGCAACCTGTGGCAGCCCCGCGGCGTCGTCGAAGTGGCCCCCGGGCTGACCGCAGTCACCGCCTTTGGCCTGTTCGTTGCCATCGGCATCGCCCAGACCGGGTCGCTGTTCTCCTCCGACGCGTGGCACAACATCTGTTTCACTGCCGGGGAGGTCAAGGACCCGCGGCGCACGCTGCCGCTCTCGATGGTGCTTGGCACGGCCATCGTCACGGGGCTGTACGTGCTCTCCAACATCGCGTACCTGGTGACGTTGCCGCTCGAGGCCATCCAGTCGGCGCCGTCGGACCGTGTCGCGACCCTGCTGCTCAACACGGTGTTCCCGGGCGTCGGCGCCGGGGTGATGGCCGCGGCGATCATGATCTCGACGTTCGGCTGCGTGAACGGGCTGGTGCTGGCCGGGGCCCGCGCCTACTACGCGATGGCCCGGGACGGCCTGTTCTTCCGCCGCGCCGGCGACCTCAACGCGGCCCGGGTCCCGGCCTACGGCCTGGTCCTGCAGGGACTGTGGGCGGTGATGCTGGTGCTGCCGCGGACCTACGACGCGGGTACGGGCCGCTACGGCAACCTGTATTCCAACCTGCTCGATTACGTCATCTCGGCGGCGCTGATCTTCTACGCCCTGACCGTCGCCGGGTTGTTCCGGTTGCGGATGACGCGCCCGGAGGCGCCGCGTCCCTACAAGGCCTTCGGGTACCCCCTGGTGCCTGCCCTCTACATCGTCGGCGCTCTGGCCATCCTGTTCGTGCTCTTTGCCTATCGACCAGCCACGACCTGGCCCGGCCTGGTCATCGTGGTCGCCGGCGTGCCGGTGTATCTCGTTGCCAGAAGGGACGTCACGCCGTGAACTGGAAGCCCGACCGCGACGCCGCCCTGGCGCTCCTGCACGAGTACACGTCCGGTGAAAGCCTCAGACGCCACGCCTATGCCGTCGACGCTGCGGTGCGCGGGTATGCGAGACGGATGGGGGAGGACGAGGCGTTGTGGAGCGTCACCGCGCTGCTGCACGACTTCGACTACGAGCGTTGGCCGTCCCTCGAGGACCATCCTTACCGTGGCGTCGAGATTCTCGGTCAGCGGGGCTACCCCGAGGTCGTGACGCGGGCCATCCTCTCGCATGCCGATTACAGCGGGGTGACGCGCGACAGTCCGCTCGAGAAGGTGCTCTACGCCTGCGACGAGATGTCGGGCTTTGTCACGGCAGCGGCGCTGGTCCGGCCATCGAAAAGCGTCATGGACCTGGAAGCGGCGTCGGTGAAGAAGCGGATGAAGGACAAGGCGTTTGCCCGCGCCGTGCCGCGCGAGGATCTGGAGCGCGGGGCGGCCCTCATCGGACTGCCCCTGGAGGTGCACATCGCCAATGTCATCGAGTCGTTGCGGGAGGAAGCCGACGTTCTCGGACTGCGGGGGGTATAGCCCGGAGCCGGGTTCCGGGTTCCGGGTTCCGGGGGGCGGGTATCGGGGACTGGACGCCGCCCGGCCGTGAGCCCCCGAACCGGCACGCCCCCGCGTCCGTATGTAGCTTAGCCAGCGGCCGCAGGGCCGGATTCAACTCGGGACCCGGGACCCGGGACCCGTGACCCGGACCCGTGACCGCCCGTCCCCGACTCCCTCTTCCCGACTCCTAACTCCCGACTCCCGACTCCCGACTCCCGACCTCCCGTGATGCCTGAACCCTCCTCCGTGGTGTCCCTGGACGATGTCACCGTCGTCTACGGGAAGAACGAGGCGCTGTCTGCCGTGTCGGTACAGTTTCCGGTCGGCGCCGTCGGCCTGCTCGGGCCCAATGGCGCGGGCAAGAGCACGCTGATCAAGGCCTTGCTCGGCTTCGTGGTGCCGACGCACGGTCAGATGCTGGTGTTCGGACTCGATGTCCGGCACAAGGCGCAGGACATCCGCGCCCGCATCGGCTACATGCCGGAGAACGACTCGCACATCCCCGGCATGAATGCGGTGACCTTTGTTGCCTATTGCGGGCAGCTGTCCGGCCTGCCGCCGGTGGACGCGATGCAGCGCGCCCATGAGGTGCTCTACTACGTCGGCCTCGGTGAGGCACGCTACCGCAACGTCGAGACCTACTCGACGGGCATGAAGCAGCGGATCAAGCTGGCACAGGCGCTGGTGCACGACCCCGACCTGCTGTTTCTGGACGAGCCGACCAACGGCATGGACCCGAAGGGCCGCGACGAGATGCTCGCGCTCATCCATGACCTCGGGCACAACAAGCGCGTCAACCTGATCCTCTCGTCGCACCTGTTGCCCGACGTCGAGCACACCTGCGACCACGTGGTGGTGATGGACAAGGGGCGGATTGCCGCGCAGGGGCCGATCGCCACGCTCAAGGGCACCGGCGGCAGTGTCTTCGAGCTGCGGATCAAGGGCGACCTCAAGGGGTTTGTCGACGCGCTCCGTTTGGACGGCCTCGAGGCACACGGCACCGACGACGACGTGATGCGCGTGCTGGTGCCGGCGGGTCGCGTGGCGCGCGACGTGTTCGCACTGGCCTCGGCGCAAGGGGTGCAGGTCCGCCACCTGCGGCCGAGCGTCCCCACGCTGGAGGACGTCTTCATCGACGCCATCGAAGGAGGCGGCCGTGCCCATTCATGACCAGTCGTACCGGCACTATGCCGGCGAGAAGCGGCCGGTGCGCAGTGCCTGGACGGTGATTGCCCGCGCCGGGCTGATGTCGTTCCTGTCGCGCCGGGCCTTTCTCGGGCTGCTGATCGTCGCGTGGATCCCGTTCGTCGTTCGCGCCAGCCAGTTGTTCCTGGCCTCCAACTTCTCGCAGGCGGCGACGTTCCTGGCCCCGACCGCACAGACGTTCCGTGACTTTCTGGAACAGCAGAACATCTTCGTCTTCCTGATCACCGTGTATGTCGGCGCCGGGCTGATTGCCAACGACCGCCGGGCCAATGCGCTGCAGCTGTACCTGTCCAAGCCGGTGACCCGCGCCGAGTACATCCTCGGGAAGATGACGGTGCTGGCCTCGTTCCTGCTGGCCATCACCTGGCTGCCGGCGATCTTGCTGCTGGTCCTGCAGATTGCCTTCTCCGGCAGCTTCACGTTCCTGCGTGCCAACACCTCGCTGATTGCCTCGGTGACCCTGTACTGCCTGGTGGTGGTGATCGTCATCACCTTCGGGATGACGGCGCTCTCCTCGCTGTCGCGCAGCAGCCGCTTTGTCGGCATCATGTTCGCCGGCGTGCTGATCTTCTCGGACGCCATGTTCAATGCGCTGCGCTTCATCACCGGATCCACCGCCATCTCCTGGGTGTCCATCCAGGCCAGCCTGGATCAGGTGGGGACCTGATCTTCCGCCAGACGCCGCAGTACCAGACACCGGCGGGCGTCTCGATCCTCGTGCTGCTGGCGGTCATCGTGATTGCCGCCTCCGTGCTCGAGCGGCGGGTGCGCGGCGTCGAGGTGGTCGCATGAGCACGGCGGTGGTCACCACCGACAGCGTCTCCAAGTGGTACGGGCAGGTGATTGGCCTGAACGACGTCTCGGTCGCGATTCCGCCGGGCATCACCGGGCTGCTCGGTCCCAACGGCGCGGGCAAATCCACGTTCATGAAGCTGGTCACCGGGCAGCTCAAGCCGAGCAAGGGCGCGGTCACGGTCCTCGGCGAGCCGATCTGGAACAACCCCGGTGCATATACGCGCATCGGCTTCTGCCCCGAGCAGGACAGCTTCTACGAGCGGATGACCGGCCTCGAATGGGTGTCGGCGCTGGTCCGGCTGAACGGGCACTCGAGTCCCGACGCCCGCGACGCGGCCATGCGGGCACTCGAGGCCGTGGACCTCGTCCCGGCCGCCGACAAGAAGATCGGCGCCTACAGCAAGGGCATGCGGCAGCGGGTCAAGCTCGCACAGGCACTGGCTCACGATCCCGAGCTGCTGATCCTCGACGAGCCACTCACCGGGATGGACCCGCTGATGCGGCGACGGACCATCCGGATCATCCGGGAGTGGGCCCGCGACGGCCGCAGCGTGCTGGTGTCGAGCCACATCCTGCACGAGGTGGAGGCGATGACGAGCAACGTGCTCCTCATCAACAACGGGCGCATCCTGGCCGAGGGCGACGTGCACGACATCCGCGCGCTCATCGACCACCATCCGCACACCGTGCACATCCGCGCCGAGCGTCCACGCGAACTGGCGCGCGAGTGCCTGTCCTACCCCTACGTCCGCAGCCTGCGCTTCGAGGGCGACGCGCTGGTGGTGGAGACCGACGCCCCCGACACGTTCTACACGCAGCTGACCCAGCTCGCGGCCACCGAGACCTTCGGCCGTATCGAAGAGGTCACCTCACCCGACGACAACCTCGCCGCGGTGTTCGGGTATCTGGTCAAGTGAGGTTGGCGCGGATCGCGGATCGTGGATCGCGGATCGCGCCCGTCAGCGCGGATCAAGGCGCGCGATCTCCTTCAGAGACGCTGGTCGCAATTTTTGCTGCGTGTCTGCATGACCTGGAGGAGCCGCGTCAGCATGGCGCCGACGCGGTCGATGTCGCGGCGGAAGGCCTGGTCGTCGCTGGCAGCGATCAGTCCGACCCGCCGCGACAGTTCGACCAGCGTCATCGTTTCGGCCAGGGAGCCGCGAGCGATGCGCAGAAAACGTACGAATTCCCTGGGCGTGTCCGCGGCCGTGGCCCTCAGCGATGTTGCTCGGGCACAGACGCACTCGCACGGCGCAACTGCGACCGCAGGCCGTACGTTTCCGCGCGGCGGGAAGCTCAGCGTCAGCTTTGAAGACACTCGACGGCGAGGTCCATTGCGAGCTTCCAGACTTCCAGATCTCGATGGTCGACAATCCGCGCCATGGTGCGCGACGAGGCAAGCGAGCATGCCAGCCAGGTGAGCAGCCAGAACGGCCGACGGCTCCGGGCGTCGACTCCCCGCGAGCGATCCGCGACTCCCGGTTCCCGATCCGCGATCCGCGAATCCGCGATCCCCGCTCCGCTCCCAGCCTTTCCCTCTGGCGCGCGGCGGCTCGCGTCTTCGACCTCTCGCTGGACCAGATGCTGTGGTCGCGGCGGACGGTGTTCATGGCCCTGGTCGTTGGCGGGCCGCTGCTGATTGCCCTGGTCGTGCGGGTCATCGACCTGTTCGCGGCAAGCGTCGGCGGGGTCCAGATCGACGGCGTCAAGGTCGGCAGCCCGGCGATCTTCGGACTGATGGTGTGGGTGTTCTACCTGCGCTTCGCGGTGCCCGTCCTGGCCGTGTTCTACGGCACGTCGCTGATGGCCGACGAGGTCGAGGACAAGACCATCACCTACCTGTTCGCCCGGCCCATCCCGCGCGGCGCGGTGCTGCTCGGCAAGTACCTCGCCTACCTGGTCTGCACCGTGGCCGTCGTCCTGCCGTCGGTGGTCCTGGTCTACCTGCTGATCCTGTCCCGCCCGGGCGGCTCGCTCGCCGCGGGCTTCATCGACCTGGTCAAGGACCTGCTCGTCATTGCTCTCGGTCTGGCGGCCTACGGCGCCCTGTTTGCCTGGGTCGGGGCGCAGTTCAAGCGGCCCCTGCTGACCGGCCTGGCCTTCGTCTTCGCGTGGGAGCCGGCCATCCTGGTGATTCCCGGGTACCTGCGCCGTCTCTCGGTCGCCTATTACCTGCAGGGGCTCGTGCCCCAGGCCATGCCCACCGACGACAGCACGGTCAGCCTGCTGACCTCGCTGTTCCGCGAGTTCCCCCCGGTCGGCACCAGCCTGTTCTGGCTGGGGGTCATCACGGTCGTGTCGCTGTGGCTGGCCATGCGCACCGTCTCCAGGCGGGAGTACGTCCTGGAGCAGTAATTCAGAATTCAAAATGTTGAATGCATGGCTTCGCAGGACTGCGCAGGGCGCCGCAGCGCTGAGTCTGCGGGCTGCGCGCTTGCATTCTGACTGCTGATTCGTGCATTGGCGTCACTTCGTCCCGGTCCGCGAGGTCGAGGTTGGAACCTTGCCGGCTCCCGGTACGTTACAGTGGGGAGACAGGGGTGACACTCCGATGAGCACAGCAAAGACTCGCTACTTCCTTTTGGGCTCGGCCGCCATCCTCACTGCCGGGCTCGTTGCCGGCACCGTCGCCTACACGGGCGGCATGCCACGCGCGTTTGCGAGCAATACTGGCCCGGACGAGCTGTCGCTGGTGCCGGTCGGTGCCGCCGTGGTCGCCTACGCCAACGTCCAGGGCGTGATGTCGTCGGAGTTCCGTCAACGCCTGACCACGCTGATCGACAACGAAGGCAAGGGCCGGCAGGAGTTCCAGGAGCACACCGGCATCGACGTCGAGAGGGACATCGACGCGATCATTGCCGCCCTTTCCCCAGCAGCCAGCGGCGTCCACGACAACGGCTTCGTGGCCCTGCGCGGACGCTTCGACATCGGCAGGATCGAAGCCCTGGTCGCCAGCAAGGGCGGCCAGATCAGCGAGTACAAGGGTGCCCGGCTCGTGCAGGCGCCAGGCAGGTCCTCCGAGCCCGACGCTGACGTGGACTCGGTCGAGCCGGCCCACCCGGAGGTCGCAGGACGCGAACACCGGCGCGAGCACGCGTCGCCGGTCATCGCGCTCGTCAGCGGCAACCTCGTGATTGTCGGCTCCGACGCCGCCGTGAAGGCGGCGGTGGACCGCAGCCAGGGCGCGGGCACCGCCAGCATCACCAGCGACGGCGAGTTCGTGCGGATGCTCGAGAGCGTCGATCAGAACTCCACCGTCTGGGCCATCGGTCGCCCGAAGTCGTTCACCGCTGGCGGCGAACTGCCCGCGCAGGTACTGCAGCAACTCCCCGACGTGAAGTGGTTCGCGGCGTCAGGTCACCTCAACGGCGGCCTGCAGGCGACGGTGCGCGCCGAAGGCAAGGACGAAGAAGCCGGCAAGAACATGCGTGAAGTGCTGCAAGGTGTGCTGGCCCTCGCTCGCCTGCAGCTGAGCGCGAAGCCCGAAATGAAGCCGCTGCTGAACTCCGTCCAGGTGGAAGGCGACGGCAACGGGGTGGCGCTGCACCTGACCCTCCCCGCCGAGATGCTGGACATCATCGTCAAGCAGGCCGCGGCATCGCACGACGGTCACGTCGAGCAGCTCAAGCAGCTGCATCGCCGCGCCGAGGACTAGTCCGCACGCCGCCCGTCGCAGCGCCTGACTGGCGCTGGCCGGCGATCGCGACCGCACCACCGTCATGACACAGGCCGGTCGAGGGCTACCTCATCCGGCCTGTCTTGTTTCTGCTAGACTTCGGGATTCACCCGCGCCGCCGGCAGCAGCAGGAAGTGCCTCGCTGCCGCCTTCGGTCACGACACATCCGACAGGTACACAGGCGAGCGGCGCCCGGCACTCTCCCGGTACGGGGGAAGGCTCTTCCTGCCGCAGTCGGTCGTGGCAGCGCTGCTCCCGCGTGGCGGTCGAGTTCGCAGGCCCCCGATTCCGGCCACAGGTATCCGTGAACACTGCTGCGTTCTTCTACGGGACGTTGATGACGGGCTTCGACCGTCGTCGACGGGCAGGCATCGAAGGCAAGCTGCGCCACCGACGGCGCGGCTCGATTCGGGCCTCCCTCTACGATCTGGGTATCTATCCGGCCGCGATTCCCGATCCGGACGGCTGCGTCTGGGGTGAAGTCTACGAGATGGACGACCCGCTCAGCGTCCTGGCGGCGCTCGACGAGATCGAGGGCTACCGGGAGGATCACGTGGACCAGAGTCTCTACACCCGACACCTGTATCCGGTGCAGCTCGAGACGGGTGAGACGCTCGACGCGTGGGTCTACTTCTACAACGCGCCGCTCGGCGGCGCGCAGCGCATCGACTCGGGCGACTATCTCCGCCACGTCCGGGTGCGCTAGGCCACAGCCGATTGCGGCAGGCCGGCTCTGCCAGCCGACCCTCCGCTCGCCAGCGAGCGCCTGTTGATAAGCTGCCGCGCATGCGATTTCGCCACGCCGCGCTGGCCACCCTCCTTGCCACCCTCGTCGTCCTTCCAGCCGCCGCGCAGGACGCTGATCCACGGGTCGCGGCCGTGTTGCAGAGCGTGTCGCCGGAACGGCTGCAGGCCGCCGTTGCGCAGTTGGCTGGCTTCGGCACCCGCCACACCCTGTCCAGCCAGACCGACCCCTCGCGGGGCGTCGGTGCCGCCGCGCGGTGGATCCACGAGGCGTTCCGCGCCGCCAGCCCGCGCCTGCAGGTGAGCTTCGACGATTACGAGATTCCCGAGCAGGGCGCCCGCATCACCCGCGACGTGCGGGTGAGGAACGTGGTGGCGGTGCTGCCGGGCCGGACGGCGCGGCGCATCTACATCAGCGGTCACTACGACACCGTGGCCCGGCGTGTGCCGCCAGCCTCGCCAGCGGGGCAGGGGAGCAACGGCGGTTTCGACTGGGCCGCCGGCGACCTCCCGGCCCCGGGCGCCAACGACGATGGGAGCGGAACGGCGTTGACCCTGGAAGCGGCGCGTGCGCTGGCGACGTCCGGCCTCGAGTTCGACGCGACGCTGGTCTTCGTGGCATTTGCCGGGGAAGAGCAGGGGCTGGTCGGGGCGCACCTGCACGCGCAGCAGGCGCTGGCGCAGAAGGTGACGATTGACGCGGTCTTCAACAACGACATCATCGGCAACTCGCAGGGCGGCAACGGCCTCGTCGACGCCGAAACCGTGCGGGTGTTCTCCGAGGGGCCGGAAGACTCGTCGTCTCGGCAGCTCGCCCGCTACATCCAGCGCATGGCCGCACGCTACGTGCCCTCGCACCGCGTCCGGCTGATCGCGCGGCACGATCGCTTCGGGCGCGGCGGCGATCACACCGCCTTCAATCAGCGTGGGTACGCCGGCGTCAGGTTCAGTGAGGCCAACGAGAACTACGGCCGCCAGCACGAGGTGGCTGACACGCCCGACGGGGTGGACGTGGCGTACCTGGCCAGGAACACGCGGGTCAACCTGGCCGGCGTCGCGACGCTCGCGCTGGCCCCGGCTGCGCCGAACGTCGTCAGTGAGCGAGGCGCTCCGCTGCTCGACCGCAACCCGTCCGGCTACGACGCGCGCCTGCGCTGGCGGGCGTCGGCCGGAGCAGCCGGCTACCGCATCTTCTGGCGTGACGCATGGACGCCGGACTGGCAGTTCGAGCGCCATGTCGGCAACGTGACCGAGGTGGTGCTTCCGGACGTGTCCATCGACGATTACGTGTTCGGGGTGGCGGCGATCGGACCGGAGGGGCACGAAAGCCTGGTGTCGGTGTACGTCAACCCGCCGCGGACGCCGGTCGAGGTGAAGGTCAAGTAGGAATTCGGAATTCAGAATGCAGAATGCAGCGCGGGGCGCACACCGCCACCCACGTCGCCGGGCGCACCGCCATCCACGTGGCAGTGCTGCAAGACTTCAGGCCGCCGGGAGTGATGGCAGGCGCATTGCGAATCCGAATCATTCCGAATGCTGAGGGCGTGATTGAAGTCCCGCCGCCCATCGGAGGCCGCGCCCAAGCCCTGCATTCTGAATTTTGAATTCTGAATTCTGAATTTCTCTAATGAATCTCCCCATGCTCGGCGGAGACGAGGGCACCGGCGGAGCGCTCGAGGAAGCGCTCGATGGCCATCCGCGCGACCGGCGGCACGTCGAGGAATTCCACGCCTGACGTGTAGACGACGAGCTGGTCGTCCAGTGCCCGGACGCTGGCGTGACAGACCCGTCCCTTGAGCACGATGGTCTGCTCGCCGAGGTTCAGTCGAAAAGCGCGCACCGAGTTCAGTCGCAGCGGTTCCGGCGTCTCGACCCGTGCGCCGAGCACCGACAGATCGGTGACGGTGAGCGGGCGGTAGACGGTGACTTCGCCGCTGAGGCGGGCGGGGAGCGGGGTGCGTGGGCGCTGGCGCTGGTCCATGGGATTCGGGAAGCCGGAAAGCTCCCTGGCGAGGAATCGGCACGGGACCGATCCGGCTCCAGCCTAGAATGACTTCCGTGTCCGAGACCTACCACAACCACGTCGATGGGCAGTGGGTACCCGCGCAATCGGGTGCTACGTACGAGAACCGCAATCCTGCCGATCGGCAGGACCTCATCGGGCTGTTTCCCAGGTCCGGCGCGGCCGACGTGGAGGCGGCCGTCGCGGCCGCCAGGCGCGCGTTCTCGTCGTGGCGGCTGGTGCCGGCACCGGCCCGCGCCGAGATCCTGTATCGCGCCGCGCAGCTGTTCCGGGAGCGCAAGGCGAAGTTCGCCGACGACATGACGCGCGAGATGGGCAAGGTGCTGGCCGAGACCGCGGGCGACGTCCAGGAAGCCATCGACATGAGCTACCTGATGGCGGGCGAGGGGCGACGGCTCTTCGGGCAGACGACGCCGTCGGAACTGCGTAACAAGTTCGCGATGTCGGTGCGCCAGCCCATTGGCGTGTGCGGCATGATCACCGCCTGGAACTTCCCGATGGCCGTGCCCTCGTGGAAGATCCTGCCGGCGCTCATCTGCGGCAACACGGTCGTGTTCAAGCCAGCCGAGGAAGCTCCGCTCACGGCCATCAATTTCGTGCAGACACTGATCGATGCCGGCCTGCCGCCCGGCGTCGTCAACCTGGTGATGGGCGATGGCCCGGGTGCGGCCGCGCCGATCGTCGCCCATCCCGACGTGGCGGTGGTGTCGTTCACCGGGTCGACCGAGACCGGCCGGACGATCAACGAGACGTGCGCCCGCACCTTCAAGAAGGTGCACCTCGAGATGGGCGGCAAGAACGTCATCGTGGTGATGGACGATGCACGCCTCGACCTGGCGGTGGACGGCGCGGTGTGGGGCGGTTTCGGCACGACCGGGCAGCGATGCACCGCGGCCAGCCGGGTGGTCGTCCACGAAGCCGTCTACGACGAGTTCCTGGCGCGGTTCGTCGCGCGCGCCCGCGAGCTGGTCGTCGGTGATGGGCGCGCAGCCGGCGTGCAGATGGGGCCGTCGATCCACGACGAGCAGCTCGCGAAGGTCATCGAGTACGTCGGCATCGGCAAGGCGGAAGGCGCACGTCTGGTGCTCGGCGGCAGCCGGTTGACCGACGGGCGCCACGCCGCCGGATGTTTCTTCGCACCGACGATCTTTGCCGACGTGACGCGCTCGATGCGGATTGCCAGGGAGGAGATCTTCGGCCCGGTCGTGTCGGTGATCAAGGTGCGGTCGCTGGAGGAAGCCATCGACGTGGCCAACGACGTCGCCTATGGTCTCTCGGCGGCCATCTACACGCAGGACATCAACAACGCCTTCACGGCCATGCGTGACGTCTACACCGGGCTGTTCTACGTCAACGCGCCGACCATCGGCGCCGAGGTGCACCTGCCGTTCGGCGGCGTCAAGGCCACCGGCAACGGCCACCGCGAGGCTGGGGTCGCGGCCCTGGACGTGTTCAGCGAATGGAAGTCGATCTACGTCGACTTCAGCGGCAAGCTGCAGCGCGCACAGATGGACACGGAACAGATCTGAACGCCGGACGTCGAACGCCCGACGCCGCACTGATCTGCGCAGACACAGCAAAGGCCCGATGGGGAAGTCCCCACCGGGCCTTTGGTTTTCAGGCGTGCCTGACGGCTGGCGCTAGAAGTGGAACTTCACGCCGACACGGACGGCGCGGAAGCCCTGGAACGTATCCGCCATCCCCAACGCCGAATTCTTCCGCTGCGGGGCGGTCGGGCTGTTCAGGTAGGCGTTGAACTGCGGCACGATGCCGTTGCTGAGGATGTAGTTCAGCGCTTCCGGCTCGTCGGCCACTGGCAGACCGAGCGTGCCGATGCTCGGGTTGACACCGGCCGGGAGGCTGTACAGGCCGAGCACGTTCTTCTCGTCGAACAGGTTCAGGACGTTGGCCTCGAGCGAGAGATAACGCGAGCCGAACCTGATCTTGTGCGAGACCATCAGGTCGGTGTTGGTGAACATCTCCGTGCGACCGAGGTCGTTACGGCCGTAGAGCACGGCGGCGGCGTACAGCGTGTAGAAGCTGGTCTGCGGCGTGCCGGACTGGAAGGTCGTGAATGCGGAGAAGTTGGTCGACATGCCGGCCCAGTTGAGCATGTACGAACCGAACGCATTGAAGACGTGCGGACGGTCGGTCGCCAGGGGGCCGTTGTCGGGTTCGCCGGCGGCGGTGAAGCCGAGGTGCGGCAGGTCGAAGAAGCGGTTCACACCGGGGGAGGTGCGGCCGTTCTCGTCCGAACTCGCCAGGCCCGAGTAGTTGCCCTGGAGCTTGCTGAACGTGTAGGCCAGGTTGAACTGGAAGTTGTTGCGGAAGCGGCGGTCGAGACGGGTCTCGAGCGCGTCGTAGATGCGCTCGGGTTTGGTCGTCTTGACGTAGCCGAAGGCGCGCGCCGTCTCGAGGTGGAGCCCTTCGCCAGGGTTGCCAATGATGTAGGCCTCCGAGCCTTCGGGCGTCGGGAAGCCGGCGTCCTCGATGGCGTGGTCGACCGACTTGCGCGTGTAGCGGACGCTCAGCGCGAAGGCGTTGCCGAGGTCACGCTCGAGCCCGGCCGTCCACTCGGTCTGGGTGAACGGCTTGAGGTCCGGGTCGACTTTGCCGGTGAAGATGTCCGCGTTCGGGTCGTTCGACGCGATGCGGAAGTCGTACTGGCACCGGCTCAGGCCCGTGGACCCGGCAATGGGGCACTGTCCGCCGAGCTGGTCGGTGTTGCTGCCGAGAATGCGATTCAGCGTGTAGAACTCGAAGCTCGGCTGGTTCGGCATGATTTCGAAGTAGTCGGTCCGGAAGAAGTCGCCACCGAACGAGCCGCGCGGCAGCTCGAACTTCAAACGGTCCTGGAACTTGTTGAAGCTGCCGAACAGCTTGGTGCGGCCATCGCCGGTCAGGTCGTAGGCCACGCCGATGCGGGGCACGATCTTGTCGCCCCACCCGAAGCTGATGGGCGGTGCGAAGCCGTTGAACGACGGCAGGTCTTCCTTCTCCGCACGCACACCAGCGTTGATCGTCAGCCGCGAAATGGGCTGCCAGCGGTCCTGGATGTACAGCGAGTTGGCGGTGTTGGCGGCGGCGCCGATGGTGCCGAACCGAATCAACGCACCGGCACCGATGGCTCCCGGCGTCACCGGGTCGTTACGGCCGGTGAGGTCGTTGATCGTGTAGCCGTACGACAGGTCGACGCGGCCGAACGGGACGTAGCCGGTGTTGACGTCGTTGGCCACGCGCGAGTACTGGTGACCGACCTTGAACTCGTGGCGGCCAACGAGCTGGTCGACGATGAACGCCGCGCTCGTGTCGACCGTCCAGCGCTCGGAGCTGTCCTCGAAGCGCTGCGTGTTGCCGGTCGGCAGGTTGTCGAACCCAAGGCCGCAGCCGGCCGACGTCGGTGGTGCGAGGTTGATGCAGCGGACGCGCGTCAGGCTCGGGATGCTCTGCGAGTTCAGCAGCTCGTTCAGGTAGCCGCGCGCCACGCGCGAGCTGAAGACGACACGGCTGCCTGGCGTCCAGGTGCCACCGAAGGAGAAGTTCTTGCCGTCCTGCTTGCCGCCCTGGCGGGACGTCAGGGCGTTGCCGGTGAGGATACCCGTCGACCCACCGAAGTTGGCCGTCGGCGGCAGGTTGCCGAGCGAGATCTGGCTGTGCGGGAAGACCCCGTCCTCGGTGTACGGGTTGTAGGTCCAGGTGCCGGTCAGGCGCAGCGTATTGAGCGGCTGCGCGTCGATGCGACCCTGGAAATACTCGTTCTTGCGCGTCCGGCTGTACGTCTCCTGGCCGGTCTTGCTGCGCGTCCGCGGGTCGGTCGTGAAGTACTCGGTGGTCCGCTGCTCGTCGTAGATCTGCGGCGAGTAGCTGGCAAAGAACCACACCTTGTCACGCAGGATCGGACCGCCCACGCCAAAAACCGGGTAGTAGTTCTTGTAGGTGTCGTTCTTGTACGGCAGGTACTCGTTGATCTGCACGAAGTTGGCACCGGTGCCGCTGCGGTAGCGGTTCAGCGCGGGACGCGGGTCGCCGTTCATGGCGTCGCCCTCGAACTCGATGCCGCCCATGCCGCGGAACTGGTTGGTGCCGCTCTTGGTCACGACGCTGATCACGCCGCCGGTGGCCCCGCCGAACTCGGCGTTGAACCCGGACGTCTTGATCGACATCTCCTGGATGAACTCGAAGGGCAGGTTGTTGTTGTTGTTGAGTACGCCCGTGCGGAAGTTCGAGGTCTCGAGACCGTCGATCATGAACGAGTTCTCGGAGCCGCTGGCGCCGTCGATCTGGAAGCCACCGCTGAGGGGCTCCTGGCGGGCCGCTGGCGCGAGCTTGAACAGGCTGGCCATGTTCGTGCCCTTGGGCAGATTCTCGATGGCTGCCGCCGTGACGTTGGTCTGGATCGTGGTCTGGGCCACGTCGACCCGCTGGGCATCGGCAGAGACCGTCACCTGCTCGGCCACCCCTCCGACACTCAACGCGAAATCGATGGTGGTGGTCTTGCCGATGGCCACCGTGACGTTCTCGGCCAGGCTCGTACCAAAGCCCGACAGCGTCGTCGTCATCTTGTACGTGCCAGGCGGCACCGCGGCGAACGTGTACCGGCCGTTGCCGTCGCTCACCTGCATCTGGTTGACCGAGCCGCCTTCGAGCTTGACGGTGGCACCCGGGATGGCTGCCTTGGAACTGTCGACAACCGTACCCGCCACGGTGCCCGTTACTTCCTGGGCGATCGCGGGGGTTGCGCAGAGGGCTGCAGCAAGCAGCACCCAGATTGCGCGACGAATCATGTCCTACCCTCCTGAAGTCACAGGACCCCACTGGATGTGGGGTCACGGTCCACCAGGGAGGGGCTCGGCACGACTGCTGGCTGCCGAAGCGACCCTCCACGGGACAAACAGGTAGTTGCACGGTGTGTACCGGATCGTCCGCGTGATGAAATCACGCAAATCGCCGGCCTGGGCGCGCTGGTAACCCAGCGATCCATATGCCCGTACTCGAATAATTCAATAAATCGTACGAATCCAACTCGTCGTATTCGAGTTACCAAACTGTAATCAGGGCAGGCCGGCAGTCATGGCGAGGCGGCCAGTCGCGACGTCGTAGCTCACGCGCGCCTTGTGTGCCTCGGCCGTTGCGCTGATCTCCCGGAATGCCGCATCCACGGTCGCCAGCTCTCTCAGGTTGATCAGGAACTGGGTCGAATCGCCGAGGGCAAACCGGTCCCGCTCGGCCTGTTCCAGCTCTCGCGCCACCCGCACCTCGTCGCGCACCACATCGACGATGGCGAGCGCTGCCGAGAGCGCACTGGCGGCGTCCTGGATCTCGGCGCGGACACGGTCCTGAGCGAAGCGCAGCTCGGCCGACAGCCTGGCCAGATTGGCCAGCGCCGCCCGCTGCAGGCCCTTCCCCTGACGCCGCTGCATGGGCAACGCGAAGGACGCGCCGGCATCCAGCTCGGTGCCACGCAGGGCACGGGACCCGTCGCCGGTGTCCTGCGAGACCTCCGCAAACAGATCGAACGTCGGCAGCAGCTCATTGCGAGCCAGCTCGAGCGTGACCTCCTGCTGCTGACGACTCACCTGTATCGCCCTCACGTCCGGCCTGGTGTCCACTGCCCGCGCTGTATCGGCGGCCAGTTCGGCGTCCGTGATCCGCGGTGGCGGGGCGGGCATCGTGTCGGGCAGTTGCGCGTCGCTCGGGCGCTGCATTGCGCCGTCCGCGCCCCGCAGGTAGAGCGACACGTTGATGGCTTGCCGCTCGGTGTTGCGGCGCGCGCCGATCACGCCACTCTGGCGCTGCAGGATGGCGCGTCGGTTGTCGAGCCGTTCGACGGGGGCCACCGCGCCGAGACCGATGGCTTCGGCCAGGTCGCGGTCGCGCACCTCGGCAATCTCCAGCACCTGCGCGGCCACACGCTGCTGCCGGCCGGCCGCGACCCAGTCCCAGTACCGCACCGCCGCTTCGCCGAGGAAGCGCAGGCGCGCGGCCGCCACGCGCTGATCGGCCAGCGCCAGGCCCAGCTCGGTGCGGGCAAGGGCGCCGCGCCGGCTGTCGGTCGCGCGGTTGCGAAGCAGTGGCAGCGAGACGCCGGCCTTCCACTCACCGTCGGTGAGCGTCTGTGCCTTTCCGTCGTACGGAGCAAAGGTGCCGCGCCCGAGCCGGTACCCGGCGAAGACGTTGGCACCGGCGAGGGTGAGCGGCTGATACAGGCTCACCGCGGCGGTTTCGTTGTCGTAGACCTCGCCGCGGAAGACGTCGCCACTGGCCTGCAGCCGCAGGTCGAATGCGCCGCGTGCCGACAGCGCATCGCCGGCAGCAACCTCCTGGTCCTGCCGCGCCGCATCGAGCAGGGGGAACGCGCGGTCCACCGCGCCGAGGACCTGTTGCACCGTGAGCGTGTTCTGCGCCGCCAGTGGCGTGCCCGCCAGGCAGGTCCACGCGGCTGCCGTGGCCACCAGGGCGCGGCGCATCACTTGGTCGCCTTGACCTTGATGACGTCGCCGTCCGAGGTCTTGCCGGCGCCCGGGTCCTCGAGTGCCACCACCGGCGGGAACCCGTTGAACTGCCGCCAGAGCTCGTAGCCGAGCGAGACGATGTCGAGCAGGACCCAGCCGTTTGCCCGCACACCCTGACGGAGGTACTGCGCCGACGGCCACGGCTCGGCGGCGCCATCCGGTTCCACCAGCACACGGAACTTCCCGGTGCCATCGTCGGTCGCGTCGACGAGCAGCACCCGCCCGCCAAACGTACCCACGGCAACGGAGGGCCAGCCGCTGAACTGCAGCGCCGGCCAGCCCTCGAACTGCAGCCGCACCGGTCGTCCGGCGCTGACCATCGGGACGTCGTTGCCGTTCAGGAAGAGTTCGACGACGGTCCGCGAGCTGCGGGGAACGATCACGACCAGTGTCGCGCCGGCCTTCAGGAACTCGCCGTTCTGGCGCGCGACGACGCGCCACACCGTGCCGTCGACCGGCGCGCCCACCTTCTGCGTGGCTTGTCGCGCGACGCGTCCGTCGAGGCGGGTGAGATCCGCGCGCGCCTTCGCCAGATCGCTTGCAGCGGAAGCATGGGAGGCCCACGCTTCGTCCACGCGTGTGTCGCCATCGGCGTCGGTGCGCAGGCGTTCCTGGTCCAGGGAGCCCTGCTCGTGACGCGCCGCGTTGAGTGCGGCAATCGCGCGGTCGACCTCGGCAACCCGCTGTGCCGCCTCCAGCTCCGCGAGCTCGACGACCCGGGTCGACGTCAGTCCCTTCGTCGCCAGCGCTTTCTGCCGTTCGAGGTTCAGGTCGGCGGTCACTTTCGCGGCTCGGGCCGCTGCCAGCGCCTGGTCGGACGAAGCGACACGCTCGCGGGCCATGCGCACGCGCAGGTCGGCGGCCGACACCCCGGTGGACTGCGTGCTCTTCAGGCCCGCGACACGGTCCTCGATGGCGCGGAGGCGCCGCTCGGTTTCGGTCACGCCGCGCACGAGCGAGTCGCGCTCCTCGGCAAGCCGCTGCATCACCGAGGGGTCGTTGTCGGTGAGGTCGACCAGCGGATCACCCTTGCGCACGACCGTCCCTTCGACCACATGCCAGCGCACGATGCGCCCGTCGATGGGCGCCTGGACGTTCTGCGGTCGATCTTCCGGGTTGTACGCGATCACGCGACCGGTGCCGGCGATGTTCTGCTGCCAGGGCGTGACCACGAGCAGGATGGCCGCGACCCCAATCAGGATCAGCAACAGGCGGGCCAGCACGCGTGAGGCGCGCGGCGCGTGCAGGGCCTGCAGTGCCACCCGCCCTTCGGTGCGCCATTGCGAGGACGACGCCGCAGGCTTCATGCCTGCACCTCCTCGGCCGCGGCGTGGTCGTCCCGTAACCCGCCACCGCCGAGCGACACCACCCGCGAGCAGCGGGCCAGCAGCTCGGGGTCGTCGGTGATGCACACCAGGGTCCAGGGCGCGTGCGGGCTGAACAGGTCCGGCATCATCCGGTCCCGGTCTTCCGAGTAATCGATGTGATCGAGCACGCCGTCCACCACCAGCAGTCGCGGTCGTCCGGCGATGGCCCGGGCAATCATCAGCCGCCAGGCCTGGCGGGACGAGAGGGGGCGGCCGTTGGTATGCAGTCTGGTGGCGAGCCCCTCAGGCAACTGCAGCAGCTCCTCGTGCAGGCCGGCATGCCGCAGCGCATCGGTGACGTCCCCCACGCTCAGGTCGTCGCGGCCAAGGCGCACGTTGTCGATGACGCTGCCCGGGAACACCTCCAGGTGCCGCACCAGGGAGACGGCTTGCCGCAGGTCGGCCAGGGGCAATTCACGGGTATCGACGCCGTCGAGCAGCATCGCGCCGCGGTTGACCGCGCGCAACCCGAAGAGCACATCGGCCAGCGTGCTCTTGCCGGTGCCGACGGGGCCGGTGACGCCGACCCGCTCGCCGGCCGCGATCTCCAGCCGGTCGATGTCGAGCGCGATCGTGTCGCTGTCGGGATAGCCCGCCTGGACGCCGTTCAGCGTCAGTGACGCCGGCCCTGCCGTCGGCAGGGTGGCCTCACCGCCAACCCGCTCGAGGGGCAGGTCGACGAGGGCGCCGAGCTTGTCGATCGCCGCCACCAGGTCGTAGAAGACCTCGAGCTGCTTGCCGAACTTGGTGAAGGCGCTGACCATCAGCGCCACGATCAGCTCGCTGGCGACGAGCTGGCCGAGCGTCAGCTGCCGTTCAATCACCAGCCAGCCGCCGATGCCCAGCAGCAGCGAACTGGCCACGGCCTGCAGCGCAAACGAGCCGATGATCTGCCGCAGCAGGATCCGGAAGTGCTTCGACCGGTACGCGAGGTACTCCTCGAGCAGCGCCTGCGAACGCCGCGTTGCATATTCGGGCCCCCCCCTGGACTTGAAGGTGACCAGGTGCGAGGCCATCTGCTCGAGCCAGGCCTCGAGGGCGTACTTGGTCTTGGACTCGCTGATGCTGGTGCCAATCGCGCCGCGCCCGAGCACGAAGACGATGAACAGCATTGCCGCGACGATCAGCACGTCGAAGGCGAGCAGCCACGGATGGTACAAGGCCAGCAGCACCATCCCGATCACCGTCTGCATGACGATGCTGAGGCCGTCGATCAGCAGCAGCGACGCCGACTTCTGCACCGTCACCACGTCGAAGAACCGGTTGACGAGTTCGGGGCCGTGATACCGGTCGAACGCCTCGGCGCGCACGCGCAGCAGGCGGTGGGTGACGTCGATGGCGGTGCGCGCGAACAGGCTGCGCTGGATGATCTCGACCACGCCGGCCCGCAGCGCGTTGAGGACCGCCGAGAAGCCAAGACCGACCGCCACCAGCATCGTCAGCACGACCAGAGGCTGCAGCGCCGAGCCGAAGGCAATCGTGTTCACCAGCGACTGCACCGCAATCGGGACGACCAGCGACAGCAGGCCGATGACCACCGAGTAGACGACCGCCACCCACAGCGTCTGGCGCTCGCCCTGCAGCATCGCCCTGAGCCGCGCGATCGGCGCCATCGGCTCGTTCCCCCGCGACCGCATGGCCGCCAGCGGTGCCACCGATTCGGCCAGCATCCAGCGGACGTGCGCGCTCGTGTCGGGCAGCCCGAGATCGGCGGCAAGCTGCCGCGCACTGACGGTCCGCGGCCGCGGTGAGCGCATGGGATCGACGACGGTAACGCTCGATCCCCGCGCCGACAGCACGGCCACCGGCGAGTGCCGGTCGTGGCGCGCGCCGAAGGTGATCCAGGGATGCGACGGTTCGGCGTCGCGGAGCACTTCATCAAAGGGACGCTCGACGGCAATGCCATCGAGCCCGACCTGCTGCAGCACGCGGATCAGCTGGTCGACCGGTGGCTCGGGCGACTCCGTCGGGAGGCGGCGGATGGCGCTGTCCAGCGAGTCGGCAGGGAACTCGACATGATGCACCTCGAGGATCCAGCGCACCAAGGCACGCCAGGCCGGGGGATCGAGCAGGGGAGTGGTGGTGGTCATTCGAATAAACGGTCAGTATTAATATTCAAACATTTGCATATACAAACATACGTGAGACGACCGAGACGGTCAACCCGACGAGAGATCGCAGGGCTGGGACCGTCTCCCAGAGAGCACGGCGAGGCGCTGGATTGACGAATGTACGTCGTTCCGCGTAGGCTGCACATATCCTCAGATGCAAATATATGCATCTGAGCGTCCCTTGGTGAATGTGGCATGCCTCAGCGACACCTCGTGGCCAAGGAACTCGGCCAGCTCTTCAGCGTGTTCAGCCATCCGGACCGGATTCGGATCGTCGAGGAACTGCGCGCCGGCGAGCGCGACGTCAACGCCCTGCAAGGGGCACTGGACGTCACCCATTCCCGGGTGTCGCAGAACCTCGCCATCCTTCGCGCCAACCGGCTCGTCGTCGAGCGCCGCGAGGGGCGCCACGTCTTCTACCGTCTTGTGAACGTCGACCTGGCCGGGTGGGTGCTGGACGGCCTCAAGTTCATCGAAGCCGACCTCGACCTCGTGGAGCAGCGGAGGTCGGCCATCGAAGAGGTGCGCCAGATGTGGCAGCCTGATCCCGGGGACTCAGCGACCTGACGCGGGCGCCTGGAGTCGGGTGCGGGCCTGGGCCTTGTAGAACCGGTCCTCGGGCCCGAACTCCCGGGTCACCGGCGCTTCCAGCACCTGCTGGAACAGCCGCGCCGCCTCGGCCGGTCGGCCTTCGTCGGCGTAGAGTTCGCCCAGGAAGAACAGGCTGACCGTGGACTGGGGGTTGTAGGTCAGCGACTTGCGCAGGTGCTGCTCGGCTTTTGCGGCGCTGCCGCCAAACAACCCCGGCACCTTGTGATACCAGCGCCCGAGCGCCCGGTCGGGGGAGCCGTCCATGAATCCCGGCTCGATGGATCGGACCCGCTCGAGGGCCTGCTTGATGCGGGTCCGGTACTTCAGCCCCTGGCGCAGCCCATACGATTCGGCCAACGCGCCCATGTTGGCGGCGAGCCAGAAATGCCCTTCAGGCCTCGCCTCATTCAGCTCGATGGCATCGGTGGCGGCCGACAGACCCTTTTCGAGCCACATCCGCCGCTCCTCGACGGGACCCTGCGTGCCGAGGTAGTAACTGACCCGCGCCAGTTTCCAGCAGCCCACGAAGTCCTGCGGCGCGGCGCGGTGATGCGCCTGGTACTGGTCAGCGGCCTGCCGCGCGGCCACCGGGTCGTCACGCCTCGCATAGAGCGCGTCGGCGGCCGCCGGGACGTCGGCCACCAGGCGCACGTCGCCGCAAATGGCAATCAATGCCGTGAGGTAGACTGATTTGATGCAGACGCTCATCCGTTCTCTGCTGGAGCAGCTTGGGGAAGATCCTAACAGGGAGGGCCTGCTCAAGACGCCCGAACGGGTCGAAAAATCCCTCGCCTTCCTGACCAGCGGCTACGCGGCCGACGTCGCCGATATCCTCAACGGCGCCCTGTTCACCGTCGATTACAGCGAGATGGTGATCGTCAAGGACATTGATTTCTACAGCCTGTGCGAGCACCACATGCTGCCGTTCTTCGGCAAGTGCCACGTCGCCTACATCCCGCGCACGCGGGTCATCGGGCTCAGCAAGATTCCCCGCCTGGTGGACGTGTTCAGCCGCCGCCTGCAGGTCCAGGAGCGGCTGACCAACGAGATCGCGGAATGCGTCCGCGAGGCCATCGATCCGCTCGGGGTCGGCGTGATCATGGAGGGCACCCACCTGTGCATGGCGATGCGCGGCGTGGCGAAACAGAACTCGGCCACCGTCACCAGCGCGATGCTCGGCACGTTCCGCAGCGATGCCCGCACGCGTGCCGAATTCCTGCAGCTGGCGCATCCCCGCAGCTGAGCTCCGCAGGCAGCCGCGCCGGTAGACACAGAGCCACGACGCAGCGCCGCGAAAGCACGGGGGCGCGACCTGCACCTGCGTGTTGCTGTCGAGCTGAGGCTGGCGTAGCATGCCCACATCGACCGGCCATGGCCATGTGGCGTCACGGCACCACCGTGCCGCCGTTTCGGGAGAGGACACTCCATGCCTGTGCGCACCACCGTCACTCGTCGCTCGTTGTTGGCCGGGTGGGGCGCCGCTCTCGCCGTGTTCGCACCGCGAGGCGCGTACGCGAACGTGCTTGCCGAGACGGCTCGCACCACCGAAGGCCCGTTCTACCCCGACGCGCTGCCGCTGGACACCGACAACGATCTCATCCTGCTCAACGATGCGCTGACGCCGTCCACCGGACGGATCGCCTACTTCTCGGGCCGCGTGCTGAGCAGCACCGGCGCGCCGGTGCGCAACGCGACCGTCGAGATCTGGCAGTGCGACGCGAAGGGCTCCTACCTGCACTCCAAGGGCCGTGTCGCCGAGCGTGATCCCAACTTCCAGGGCTACGGCCGCGTCCTCACCGGCGCCACTGGCGAATACGGGTTCCGGACGATTCGGCCCGTCTCCTACTCGCAGTACGGGCTCACGCGCGCGCCACACATCCACGTCGCCGTCAGTCGCAACGGGCGGCGTGTCCTGACGACGCAGGTGCACGTCGCCGCCGACCCGCTCAACGCCGCCGACGGCGTGCTCAAGCGGCTCGACCCGACGGCACGGGCGACGGTCATCGCCGATTTCACGCCCATTCCCGGCAGTCCGCTCGGTGAGGTCGCGGCGCGCTGGGACGTCGTGCTCGGCCGGACCGCATTCGAAGGCGACGATGGGGTTACCCGCGGTGCCATCGGCAAGCCGGAAGGCTCCCCGGCCTTCTGGGACTATGTCAGGACATGGGAAGCGCAGCAGAAGAAACAGTAGGACCACATCAATGGGGCACGGATCAGTGGACCTGCCCCGACCCCGCCTGGGTGATCAGCAGTCGCTCGAGGATCGGCACCAGCGCCTGCGCGCGCAGCCTGATGTCCGGCTTCTCGAGCAGGGCGAGCTTCTCCACGACGGGGATGTCGAGGGCCTGGCAGACGGCATTGATCAGCCCCTGGTCGGTCAGCCCCTGCGGCAGGCGAACCTCACCGCGGCTCACCGCCGGCAGCAGCAGCGTCTCCACCTGCCGACGTAATGCGGAGACCGTCGCGTGCTGGCCCACCCCGTCCGCTTCCTCGTGCCATCTCACCCGCGCGACCCGGAATGGCGCTGCGTCGGGCACCTCGCGTTGCACCTCGAATCGAGCCACGCCCTGCAGCACGATGTTGAAGCGTCCGTCGGCCAGCGCCTCGTGGTGCACGATCGCGCCAGCGCAGCCGGTGGCGTAGATCGGCGGCGCGCCGTCGTGCGCGCCGGCCGGGCTCTCGCGCAGCACGGTCATTCCAATCAGCCGCGTTCCGCCGACTGCCTGTCGGACCATCGCCCGGTAGCGCTCCTCGAAGATGTGCAGCGGCAGATAGCCGTCGGGAAAGAGCACGACGTTGGGCAGCGGAAAGAGCGGGATGTCGTCGGGCAGGGTCATGAGGAATTGAGGCTCCGCGGGGTTCGCCACCGCCTTGAGGGGAGCCCGCCGTCGAAGCCTTGGGCGCCGGTTCCCTGACGCCCGGCAGGGCGACCCCGGTTGGCCCCGCGCTTCATTCTTCACCTGAATGTCGGTGCAGGGCGCGGCATTTCTAGTGCACTGTGCGTGTCTTCTTGTCCAGGTAGTCCATCAGCACATACCGCCCGAGCGTCATCGGGGTCGTGAAGTAGGCCTTGCCGTGGCAGATCTGGGCAACACGCCGGACAAACGCCATGAGTTCGTGGTCGCGGGCGAGCATGAAGGTGTTGATCATGATGCCGGCCTTGCGGCACGCCGCAACTTCAGCAAAGGTTTCCGACACGATGTACGGGTCGAGGCCGAAGGCGTTGCGGTAGATCTGGCCATCCGGCCGGGTGATGGCCGACGGCTTGCCATCGGTGATCATCACGATCTGCTTCATGTCCTTACGCTGGCGCTCGAGCACGCGCCGCGCCAGCCGCAGGCCCTCGCGCGTGTTGGTGTAGTACGGGCCGACCCGCACGCGCGCCAGGTGCTCGACCGGGACTTCTTCGGCAGAGTCGTGAAACAGGACGGCGTTGAGCGCGTCACCCGGGTACTGATGGCGAATGAGATTGGCCAGGGCCAGCGCCACCCGCTTGGCCGGCGTGAAGCGATCCTCGCCGTAGAGGATCATGCTGTGGCTGCAGTCCAGCATCACCACCGTGGCGCAGGAGCTCTGGTACTCGCCCTGCGTGACGTGCAGGTCCGGGTAATCGAGGTCGAAGCCCTGGCCCGGTTCGGGTAACCCGTTGCGGCCCACCGAACTGAGGAGCGTGGCCGCCGGGTCGAGGTTCATCGTGTCGCCGAACTCGTACGGCTTGACCGCGCCGCCGGCATCGATGCCGGTGGCCATGTCGCGCGTGTCGTGACGACCGGCGCTGCTGCGGCCCACCGACCCGAGCAGATCGCGGAGGGCGCGGTAGCCCAGGAAGTCGATGCCCTTGTCGGTGACCTCGAATTTGACCGGCGGCAGGTCCTTGCCCTGCTGCCCGCCATCCAGCGTGCCTTCCCCTGGCTGCGGCGTGAGATAGCCCTGCTGACCCATGCGGTCGATCAGCGCGTCGAGCAACTGCTCGAGGCCGGACTTGCTGTCGCCGTCGGCAGGCTCACCGAGCAGACGCTCCATCTGCTCGGGCGACAGCAAACCGTTGCTCAGCAGCGCCTCGATGATCGCGTCCTGCAGCTGTTGGCGCGTGTGGCCGTGCGCGTCCGGGTCGGGTTCGTACGGATTGTCGAAGCCGCTGGCGAGCAGCAGGTCCGACAGCTTCGCGAGCAGCTGCTCGAGGTCGATGCCTTCGAGGTCGTCCGGAATGAACTTGGTGTACTTGTATTTCACAACCGGCCTTCGTTATTCGGCCGTCGGCCTTTGTCGTCGGCCAACGCGCGATCGACCATCACCTGCCGCCATGCTGAACTCTGAAATTCTGAATTCTGAATTGCTCGAATTCAGTTGTAGTACTTCCCGCCGCCGCCGGCGCCGCCAAATCCGCCGTCATCGTCATCGTCTTCACGCAGTTGCCGCTCGCGACGCTTGTCCGCCTTGGCGCTGCGACGGGCCGGCTCCTCGCCGGCCGAGTAGGTCCCGGCGTCGCTGCGGCTGATCCGCTTCTGCGCGTGCAGGCCTTCGAGGACGAAATCGATGGCCGAGGCGATGAGCGGGGCCGGCGCGTCTTCCGGCAGGCCGAGCGCGGCGGGCACAGCCGCCAGCCCCGGCACCTTGCCGGTCCCCTCGAGCAGGGTCGCGGCGGACGCCGCATCGTCGAGTTGCAGCGAACCGCCCGCGTCGAACCACTCGATCGTCTGCCGCAGGTTCGTCGTGCCGAGGTGGTTACCGAAGATCTGCGCCACCGCCGCGCGGATGATGTCGAGGGCCACCTTGTCGGCGCCCTTCAGCTCGCCTTCGTATTCCAGTTCCAGCTTGCCGGTGATCGAGGGCAGGGCGGCATGGATGTCCGACACCCGCGGCACTGCCAGGCTCTCGTCGGTGAGCACGGCGCGGCGTTCGGCGTTGGAGACGACATTTTCGAGCACCGTGATCGGCAGCCGCTGGCTGACACCGGATCGCTTGTCGACCTTCGGCTCCTTGCGGGCCTGGAAGGCCACTTCCTCGACGATCTCGCGGATGTAGCGCGGCACTTCGATGGCGTGGCCGCCACCCGAGGGCCGCGCGGTCCACGCTTCCTGCTCGGTGATGGCCACGCCTTCCTCGAGGGTGGCTGGATAGTGGGTGCGGATCTCCGAGCCGATGCGATCCTTGAGCGGCGTGATGATCTTGCCGCGCGCCGTGTAGTCCTCGGGATTGGCGCTGAACACCAGCAGGATGTCGAGCGGCAGGCGGACCGGGAAGCCCTTGATCTGGACGTCACCCTCCTGGAGGATGTTGAACAGGCCGACCTGGATCCGCCCGGCGAGGTCGGGGAGCTCGTTGATGGCGAAGATGCCGCGATTGGCCCGCGGCACGAGCCCGTAGTGCATGGTCAGCTCGTCGCCCAGCGAGAGCCCGCCGCGAGCCGCCTTGATCGGATCGATGTCGCCAATCATGTCGGCAATGGTCACGTCGGGGGTGGCCAGCTTTTCGACGTAGCGTCGATCGCGCGGCAGCCAGGTGATCGGCAAATCGTCGCCGGCCTCGGCCACGCGTCCGCGTCCGTAGGCGCTCAACGGCGCCGTCGGGTCGTCGTTGACCTCCGAACCCGGAATCACCGCGATCTCGTCGTCGAGCAGCGTCGTCAGCGCGCGGAGCAGGCGGCTCTTTGCCTGGCCGCGCAGGCCGAGCAGGATGAAGTGGTGCCTGGCAAGGATCGCGTTGACCACCTGCGGCACGACGGTGTCGTCGTAGCCCAGCACACCGGGGAAGATCGGCCCGCCCGACTTGAGGCGGGCGAGCAGATTGTCGCGGAGTTCGGTTCGCACGGGACGGCGCGCGACGCGTCCGGCCGCGATCTCCCGCTTGAGTGCGCCAAGCGTTGTCGGTCGGGACATGGGGCGATAGTATCAGGTCGATTTGGTCGAGCCGGGATGGCGGTGCGCCGGCCGGACCCTCGGCGACACGGCACATTCCTGTAGGACTCCGACGCCCATCACATGGTTGCCTTCATGCCTGGCCGTGCCCCGCACGCGGCCACTTCACTCGACACGGCACTGGTCTACGCGCACCGCGGCGGTTCGGCACTGCGTCCCGAAGAACACGGTCGTGGCCTTCGATCACGGGCTCTCGCATGGCGCCGACGGACTGGAGTTCGACGTGCGGCTGTCGGGCGACGGCGTGGTCATGGTCCACCACGACGAGACGCTCGACCGCACCACCAGCGGCACCGGCCCGGTCGCGTCGCTCACCGCTGCCGCACTCGAGCGACCTCGACGCCGGGCAGCACTTCGTCGACCTCGAGGGGCAGCCCTGGCGAGGTCGAGGCTGTCGCATCCCGCGGCTCGAGACGGTGCTCGCGCGCTACCCGGGCATCCCGCTGGTCGTCGAACTGAAGGGCACCGATCCCGAGCTCGCCCGCCAGACGGTGGCGGTGGTCCGTGCCGCAGGCGCACTCGAGCGCGTCTGTCTTGCCGGGTTCAGCGATGTCGTGCTGCAGGTCGCCCGCGCCGCGGATGCCGAGGTCGTGTCCAGCGCGGCGCGCGAGGAGATTCGCTGGTTCCTCTACCGTTCGTGGCTCGGCGTGGCACCGCGCCACACCGCCTACCGGGCGTTCCAGGTGCCCGAGCGCGCCGGGGCCGTGCGGGTCGTCTCGCGACGTTTCGTGCGCGCCGCCCGCCGGGCCGGCCTGCCGGTGGCCGTCTGGACCGTGGACGAGCCGGCGGCCATGGAGCGACTGCTGGCGTGGGGCGTGCGCGGGCTGATCAGCGACCGTCCGGACCTGGCCGTGCCGGTCGTGCGTCGGTGGCGGGCGTCAGGCTCGACGTCGTGAGTGATGCGTCGGTCAATCCGTTGACGCGCTGCAGGCCGTCGAGCCGGAAGCCGCGGTCCAGCATCCGTGCCGTGTCGTCGCCGGGCAGCAACACCAGCGCGAACAGATACGCGAGGATCGCGATCAGCGCCACGTAGGCGGTCGCCGCGCCGTGCGACGTGTAGCCGAGTGCTCCGAGCGACACGCCTTCGAGCAGCGTCGTGACGACGCGGCGGGCCAGGCTGCCGGCAGGGGCGTAGAGCGCATCGAGCACCACGTACTTGAGGACGAATGCCGAGAGCAGCACCACGCCCAGACTCTGCATCGCGCGGGCAGGAGTCGGCTGCGCCGCGAGGGTGTTGACCAGGAGCAGCAGGAAGAACAGCGACGCCAGCACCAGCAGCAGGCCGGACTCGGGAGACAGGGCGGTGAAGACCTGCGCCGACGCCAGCAGCAGCGTCAGCAACAGCATCGCGCCGTTGGCGTTGGCCAGGCCATGACGATGCGGGCCGATCAGTGTCCACGGCGCGACCACCCCGGTGCGCACCAGCACGCCGACCAGCAGGAGGCCGAGCACCAGCGCCATCGGCGAGGGTGGCAGGAATCGCCAGGCGCCATCGGCCACGCCGCTGCGAAAGCCGCCGCCGGCAGCGACGCCGAGCAGCAGCAGCGGCAGGAGCACCGCCTCACGTAGCGCGAAGCGGGACCATCGACGCGGCGTCATCGGCGCTGGCGCAGCACGCGCATGGGGTTGAAGTCGGAGGCGTCACGGGTGAGGCCCTGCTGGAGCTCGGCTTTCAGTTCGTCCGACGTCATGGTCACCCCGGCCTCCTCGACACTCACGCGGCCATCCGGTGCGAGCGCGATCGCCCGGTTGACGGCATCCAGCCCCTCGGCAAAGAGGGCGTCGTCGCTATAGAGGCGACCCCACCCCTGGCGGTAGAAGCTGTAGGCGATGAAGAACTGGGTGGGCGCGTGTCGTGACGCCGGATCGGCGCGGGCAAAGGCGGCGCGTGCCTCGACGAACTTGTCGGCCTCGAAGAACTGCCGGCCCTGCTCGAACGCGGCCTGGTCGATCTGATATGCCCCGACCGTGGCGGCCACGCCGCCAGTCAATTCCTGCAGGCTGGTGGGCTGGTGCACGAAGACCCAGACGAGGATCGCGCAGCCGGCGGTCGACAATATCAGTCCGGCACCGCGCAGGGCGTGCTCACGCGAGGTCGAGGCCATGGTCGTCATCCGACAAACACCACGTGCACGATGCGCGGGCCGTGGACGCCGCGCGTCAAGGTCATCTCGATGTCGGCGGTGCGGCTCGGACCGGTCACCAGCACGACGTTGGCCGACGCGTGCAACAGGTGGGGCTCGGCCAGCCACAGCGCCCCGAGCGTTGCGTGCAGGCATGCCACCGGCACCAGCGCGACGTGCACCGGGGGCAGCAGGGACACCAGTCGCGCCCGTCCCTCGCCATGCACCAGGGCCACCGAACCGGTGTCCACCAGAGCAGCATGGGCGCCGGTGATGCCGACCACCGCCGCGTCGAGGCGCTGATAATCGATGTCGCGCCTCGCCTGCTCGACGTGCGCCGTCGCGGCCAGTTGCCGTGCGCCGTGTGCGTGGAGGGTGGCCGTCACGTCCGGCAGGGCGAGATGCTCGGCATCCCAGGCGACAAAGGGCGCCGCGCCTTCGGGCCGCCGCCACTCCGCGCCCTCCAGATACCCGAGCACGAGCGCGGCAACTTCGGCGGCACTGCTGGTCCGCGACACCCGCCCGCCGACGGCTTCACACGCCTGCGTGAACTGGACGATGGCGGCGTCGATCGTGTCCGGCATCGGCGCGGTCGGAAAGGCGCCCGGGTGCGGCACCGCCGCTCCGGCCGGGTGCAGTTTCTGCCGGAGTGCGGGCGGAAAGAGATCGCCGCTCACGGATGCTCCTGGCGTCGGTCGCGGCGCGTGCGCCGGGCAGTGAACGTCTCGCGGGCCATGGGCGGGAAGTGGCGGTACTTGGTCCAGCCAGAAAGCGGGCCGGGCAGGCGATCGAACCCGGCCGGGCCGAGCCATCGCGCCAGCCGCACGGCCAATAGCGACGCCATTCGGAACAGGCGTGGCCGCGTGGCGATGAGGCGGTACGCGCGCAGGCCGCGGCCAACCCAGCGCGGCGTGTGCCCGCCCTCTTCGGCGCGGGCCCGCAGCGCCAGCAGCATGCGCGGGATGTCGATGCGCACGGGGCAGGCCTCCTTGCACGCGCCACACAGGCTGCTCGCCTGCGGCAGGTCGGCCCAGGGCCCCATGCCGAACGCCCCCGGCGTGTAGACCGCCCCGACCGGCCCGGGATAGACGCTGCCGTACGCATGGCCCCCGATCTCCTGGTAGACCGGGCACGCGTTCAGGCAGGCGCCGCAGCGGATGCAGTACAGGATCTCCTCGAGCTCGGTCCGCAGCATCTGCGATCGGCCGTTGTCCACCAGCACGACGTGCACGTCCGAGGGCCCGTCGGGGTCGCCTGGCCGGCGCGGGCCGGTGATGATGTTGGTGTAGACGGTGAGCGCCTGGCCGGTACCGCTGCGCGCCAGCACACGCAACGCCACCGCGAGATCGGCAGCCGTCGGCACCAGCCGTTCGATGCCCATCAGCGCCACGTGCAGCCGCGGCATCGTCGTCGAGAGGCGGCCGTTGCCCTCGTTCTCGACGAGACAGAGGCTGCCGCTCTCGGCGACGCCGAAGTTGACCCCGCTGATGCCCATGTCGGCGGCAAGGAACTCGGCGCGCAGCATGCCGCGGGCAAACGCGGTCATCTGCGCGATGTCGGCCACCTCCGCGTCGGTGGCGTGCAACTCGCGCCGGAACGTCTCGGCCACCTGCTCCTTCGTCTTGTGGATGATCGGCGCAATGATGTGCGACGGCACGTCCTTGTCCAGCTGGATGACGTACTCGCCGAGGTCGGTTTCGACCACGCGCATGCCGGCATCTTCGAGCGCGTGGTTCAGCTCGATTTCCTCCGACACCATCGACTTGCCCTTGACGATGCGGCGGACCTCGTGGCGACGGGCGATCTCGACCACCAGGCGCGTGGCCGCGTCGGCATCGGCGGCAAAGTGCACGTGCATGCCGGCCGCCCTGGCCTGCGCCACGAACTGATCGAGGTACTGCCCGAGATTGGCAATGGTGTGTGCGCGCACCGCGCGGGCGTGGTCGCGCGCCGCTTCGCCGTCGGCAATGGCGGCAATCGCCTGCTTGCGCGCCACGACCATCCGTCCGGTGGCGCGGTCGAGTGCGGTCTGCAGGTTGGGGTCGGCGATGGCCTGCTGCGCCCGCGTGTAGAACGGCAACGGTGCGGCGTGGCTCATGCCGGTCCACCCAGGATCTCGGCGATGTGCTGCACCCGCACCGGTCGGCCCTGACGGTGCAGACCGCCCTGCATGTGCATCGCGCAACTCACGTCGGTCACGACGATGGTGTCGGCGCCGGAGGCCGAGATCTGCCGGCACTTGCGGTCGAGCATGGCGCCGGAGATGTCGGGCAGCTTCACGGCAAACAGCCCGCCGAAGCCGCAGCAGGTGTCGTCCTCGGGCAGCGGCACGATCGTGGCCCCGGGCACGTGTGCCAGCAACTGCCGCGGCTGGGCGTCGATGCCCACGCCGCGCAGGCCATGGCAGCAGGCGTGATAGGCGAGCGTGCCTGTTCTGTTGCACGGGACCGACGTCACGCCGAGGACATCGACCAGCAGCTGCGTGAACTCGTAGGTGCGTGCAGCGACCGCTTTCGCCCGTGCCGCCCAGACCGGGTCGTCGGCAAGCAACTCCGGTGCCTGGTGCACGAGCATGTCCGTGCAGGACCCGGACGGGACGACGATCGGGGCTGGATCGCGCTCGAGCAGCGCGATGGTGTGCCTGGCCATGGCAATGGCGTCAGGCCGGGCGCCGGCATTGCAGGCGGGCTGTCCGCAGCAGGTCTGGTCGGGCGGCACCACCACCTCCACCCCCTGCTGCTCGAGCACGCGGACCACGGCCTCGGCCGTGTCTGGCGCGAAGTGATCGACCAGGCACGTCACGAGCAGCTGCACGCGGTCCGGCCTGGCTGCGGGGGAGCCCTTCGGCGATGTCATCCAGCGGCGATTATGCATCGGGCCCGCCTCCGGCGAGGCCCGGCGAGGGAGACGCCGGCGGTGAATTTCTTGCTACTCTCCTCCCGTGACCGACGCACCTGCGCCCTTCCGCTGGGGGATCCTCGGGGTCGCCCGCATCAACCGAGCCCTGGTCGGACCGCTGGCCGCCAACGGACATCAGCTGCTCGCCGTCGCGTCCCGCACCCTGGAGCGGGCGCAGACCTACGCCGACGCCCAGGGCATCGCGCGTCCGTACGGCAGCTACCAGGCCCTGCTGGACGACCCTGATCTCGACGCGGTCTACATCCCGCTGCCGCACTCGATGCATGTCGAGTGGGCGGAGAAGGCGGCCGCGGCCGGCAAGCACGTGCTCGTCGAGAAGCCGATCTCGCTGGACGGGGCGGGCGTGCGGACCCTGCAACAAGCCGCCCGCACGCACGACGTGGTCATCACCGAGGCGTTCATGTACCGGCACCATCCGCTGGTGGCCAAGGCACGTGAACTGGCGCACGACGGCACCATCGGCCGCCTGCAAGGCGTGCGCGGCACCTTCTCGTTTGCGCTGGACCGGTCGGGCGACACGCGACTCGACCCGGAATTGGGCGGCGGCAGTCTCTGGGACGTCGGCTGCTACCCGGTGTCATTTGCCCGCACCATCGTCGGCAGTCGGCCGCAGTCGGTGCAGGCCGTCGCCCACTGGTCGCCGGCGCAGATCGACCTCACCTTCTGGGGGCAGCTGCAGTTCCCCGGCGACGTCGTGGCACATGTCCACAGCAGCTTCGAATCGCCGTTCAAGACCGAGATGGAGATCATCGGCAGCGAGGGACGGCTGCTGATCCGGCATCCCTTCAAGCCGGAGACCACCGCGCACATCGAGGTGATGACGGGCACGGAAACCTACAGCGTCACCGTCGAGGGCCCGCCGTTGTACCAGGGCGAAGTGGACGACGTGCGTGACGCGGCCCGGGGCCGCCGCGCGCCGCTGGTGACGCTCGAGGACAGTCTCGACAACGTGGACACGCTGACGGCGCTGCTCGACGCGGCGCGCAACGGCGGCAGCGTGGGGCTCGATCAGTAGAGAGAGAATTCAGAATTCAGAATTCAGAATGAAGGGCGGGACGAGCACCGCCATCACGTCGCATGCCGGCGGGATGCATTGTGAATGCAGGATTCAGTTCGCACCCTCGGCTGGAACGCACGGTGCAGAATGCCTCGCGGGGCAACGACGCCACGTAGCGGATCCAGCATTCGCACTGATCTGGGGCAGAGCGCCGCACGAGGTGCCGCAGCCAGGTCCTGGCGCCGGCTCGAGGCGCCCCGACGGTGGGCCGTGCGCAGCGGCAGCCCTGCAGCCGTTCCGAGCTGCGCTGCATTCCCAATTCCGCATTCTGAATTTCCGCCTGTCAGACGCTGCGCTACGGCGCCAGGATGCGCTCGCGGCCCTGGCCGCGGAATCCGCCGAGGTCGACCATCTCCTCCCGGTTCTCCAGCGATCGGTGGTACTCGATGCGTGGCCGATCGTCGGTCAGCAGCGGGCCCGGTCCGACGACGGCGCGCATCGCCGCCGCGTCCGCGCTGTAACTCCCGACCAGCGCGTCGTACGAACCCAGGCCGACGCTCTCGAGCGCCTGAGCCGTGCGCGGGTCCTGCAGCTTGCGGTCGAACGCCGCGCGGCTGAGGCGCAGCGGCCGTGTCGTGCCCACCATCAGCGTGCCGCCGTTCCACAGCGTGGCGTCGGGAAAGACCTGCAGGAACGTCCGCATGATCAGGTCGTACTCGACCTTGGACCGGTGTCCGATCCACTGCAGCATCAGCCCGTCGTCGGCCAGCGCGGCGCGCGCCAGCTCGAAGTACTCGACCGAATAGACCAGGCCGGCGCCGGCGTGCTGCGGCTGGATGATGTCGGCGGTGATGACGTCGTAACGCTTGTTCGTCAGCGCGAGGAAGTTTCGGCCATCGGAGACGCGCAGGTGCACGTTGGGTCGCGTCAGCACGTCGTTGTTGACGTGCGCGAAGCGGGCTGCGCCGCGCACGACGCTGCCGGAGAGTTCGACCACGTCGACGTCCACGCCGGCGTGCCGGCTGACCGCGCCCGCGGTGACGCCGCCGCCCAGCCCGATGACCAGGACGTTGCGCGGGGCCGGGTGCAGGGCCAGCGGCTGCAGCCCAATCCGAGAGTGCACCTGCACCATGTCGAACGAGTCGTTGGCCTGGTGCAGGCCATCGAGATACATCACCTGCATGCCGCCGGGCGCCCGGTTCACGGCCACCGTCGTCTGCACGCCCTCCTCGCGCCACAGCACGATCTCGCCGTAGGGGTAGCGCCGGCCGATGGTCACCTGGAACAGGTCCTGCTGCTGCGACGCCAGCCAGCCGCCCGCGAGCACGGCCAGCACCGCGGGCGCGACCAGCCGCCCCGGCCGCTGAGCGCGGGTGGCCAGCAAGAGGCCGCTCACCAGGTACAGGCCTGCAGCCAGGCCGAGGCTGACGCGGCTGCCGAGGGAGGGCAACAGCACGAAGCCGCCCAGCACGGCTCCGCCGATGGCGCCGACCATGTTGGTCGCGTAGGCCATGCCGACCCGCCCGGCAAGTTCGCCGGCGGCCGGATCGCCGCTGCCGGCCCACACGCGCAGCGCGACCGGAAAGGCCAGCCCCATCAGCATGGCGCTCGGCAGGATGGCCACGATCGAGGCCTGCACCGGCGCCGACGTCTTCCATCCCAGCCCGTACGTCGTCGTCAGCACCAGCAGCGAGGCGAGCACGGCCAGTCCCGTGGACAGGTTCAGCAGTGCCAGCGTGCGGACCCAGTCGCGCTCGCGCCGCAGCATCCTGGTCGCCACGGCACTGCCGAGCGCGATCCCGCCCAGCACCGTCGCCAGCATGGTGGTGAAGGCGTACGTGGTTGCCGGCATGATCAGCACCAGCATCCGGAACCAGATGACTTCGAGGGCGAGCGAGGCAACGCCCGAGAGCGCGAAGAACGCCAGCACGGCCCTGGCCGTCCAGCCGGCGGCCGCCGGCGCAACCACGACATCAGCTGGCGCGTCGTGCACTGGCGACGCCGCCGGCGACGCCATGCCGTTCGCGCCGTCGGCGCGGCGCGCGAGCAGGGCAGCGGCAAGGGCGACGGTGACGTTCAGGCTCGCGGCGATGAGGAAGGTGGCGCGCAACCCGAGGCTGCCCATCAGATAGAATCCGGCCAGAATGGCCCCGGTGATGGCCCCGCCGGCATTGACGGCGTAGAGCAGCCCGACGCGCGGCCCGAGCGTGCCCCGCCTGGTCGTGGCTGCGCGCACCACCAGGGGCGTGGTGGCCCCCATCAAGGTGGTGGGCACGATCAGCACGGCCGCCGAGCAGGCCAGGCGGGCCAGTGTCAAGGCGAACAGGTCGTCCGGAAGTGCTTCGGCAACGCCGGTGTACAGATGCTGCGCGGCGGTGAGCAGGCCCGGCGTCAGCAGCGCCATCGCCGCGATTGCCAGTTCCACCCCCGCCAGCCAGCGCAGAGGGCTGCGCACCCGATCAGCGAGCCGGCCGGCAAGCAGGCTGCCCAGGGCCAGGCCGCCCATGAAGCTGCCGAGCACGGTGCTGGCAGCGTAGGCGGTGACGCCGAAGACCACGGCCAGCATCCGCAGCCAGAGCACCTGGTACATCAGCCCACTGACACCCGACAGGAAAAACATTGCCGACAGGGCGACCAGAGAGACACCCTCAGCACGTGGCAGCGCGATCCGCATGAGTCCCCGGGATGATATCCGAGCCCCCGGTGCACCGCTCCCGCCCGGGAGCCAGGCCGGCGCCGAGTACGTGTCTGGCGAGGTCGAGCGCGTCACCTATCACGAGCCCGACGGGGGTTTCTGCGTGCTCCGGGTGGCCCTGCGCGGCCGGCGCGAACTGGCCACCGTCGTGGGGCATGCCGCACGGGTGGCGGTGGGTGAGCACGTCCACGCCACCGGCGCGTGGGTGCAGGACCGGGCGCACGGCCAGCAGTTCAAGGCGGACTGGATTCGGGTGTCGCCGCCGGATTCGCCCGAGGGCATCGAACGGTACCTCGGCTCCGGGTTGATCAAGGGGGTCGGGCCTCATCTGGCCAGGCAGCTCGTCACGGCGTTCGGCACGGCGGTGTTCGAGGTCATCGACGGCGAGCCCGATCGCCTGCTCGACATCGCCGGAATCGGCCGCGTCCGGGCCCGCCGCATCGTCGAGAACTGGCAGGCGCAGCGATCGGTGCGCGAGGTCATGGTGTTTCTCCATACCCACGGCGTCAGCACCAGTCGCGCGGTTCGCATCCACCGCACCTATGGCGCCGATGCGGTCAAGGTCCTGACCGACGATCCCTACCGGCTGGCCCGCGACATCCGCGGCATAGGCTTCCTGACGGCCGATCAGATCGCCCGCCAGGTGGGCGTGCCAGCCGACGCCATGAGCCGCCGCCGCGGCGCGCTGACGCACGTGTTGTCGGAGGCCGTCGACCAGGGCCACGCGGCGCTGCCCACGCCCGAACTGCGGCAGCGCACCGCCGCGCTCGTGCAACTGTCCCCCGCGCTCATCGACGAGGCCATCGCCGAGGAGACGGCCGCGGGGACGGTGATTGCGACAGCCATCGACGACACGCCGATTCTGGCGCTGGCGGCGCTCGATGCCTCCGAGCGCGTTGTCGCCACGCGCCTGGCGCAGCTGGTATCGCGTCCGCGGCCCTGGCCCGCCATCGACGCCGAGCGCGCGGTTCCCTGGGTGGAGGGCAAGCTGTCGATGGCGCTGTCACCGAGCCAGCGGGTGGCGGTGGCGCGCGCCCTCGAGTGCGGCGTGCTGGTGCTCACGGGCGGTCCGGGCGTCGGCAAGACCACCGTGCTGCGGGCGATCCTGGCCATCCTGATGGCCAAGGGCGTGCGCCCGCTGCTGGCCGCACCGACCGGGCGTGCCGCCAAGCGGATGACCGAGGCGACGGGACTCGAGGCCAGGACCATCCATCGGCTGCTGGAGATCAATCCCCAGGATGGGCGCTTCCGCCGGCGTCCCGGCAACCCGCTCGATGGCGACCTGCTGGTGGTGGACGAGGCATCGATGGTGGACGTGGTGCTGATGGCGCACCTGCTGCAGGCGCTGCCGGACGGCATGGGCCTGCTCCTGGTCGGCGACGTCGACCAGCTGCCGTCGGTCGGTCCCGGCCAGGTGCTGGCCGACGTCATCGCCTCGGGCCGGGTACCGGTGGCCCGGCTCACCGAGATTCATCGCCAGTCGGCCGAAAGCCGCATCGTGCTGGCGGCCCACGCCATCAACGCCGGTCAGATGCCGACCTTCAGTCAGTCGGGGCAGGGCGATTGCTTTTTCGTCGAGGCCGAAGACGCGCGAGCGCGCACAGCAACTGCTGCTCCAGGTCGTCGCCGAGCGGATCCCGCAGCGATTCGGCCTGGATCCGGTCCGCGACGTGCAGGTCCTGTGTCCGATGAATCGCGGCGGCCTCGGGGCCCAGGCGCTGAACGGGGCGCTGCAGCGGCTGCTGAATCCGCACGGCACGCCGGCCATCGAGCGGTACGGGCAACGGTTCACGGTGGGCGACAAGGTGATGCAGATCGAGAACGACTACGACCGCGAGGTGTACAACGGCGACCTCGGGGTGGTGCGGGCGATTGCGCCAGACGACGAGACGATGAGCGTGGAGTTCGACGGCCGGCTGGTCAGCGTCGACTTCGGTGACCTCGATCGCCTGGTCCTCGCTTACGCCACCACCGTCCACAAGGCCCAGGGATCAGAGTATCCGGCTGTGGTGATCCCGGTCACCACCCAGCATTACCCGATGCTGCAACGTCACCTGCTGTACACCGGCGTGACCCGGGGCAAGCGGCTCGTGGTGCTGGTCGGACAGGCCAAGGCGCTCGGCATTGCCGTCCGCGGCACGCTGGCGCGTCGTCGCTGGTCGCAGCTGCGCGGACTGCTGTCGGCGTAAACTGGCGGCATGGCGATTCTCTGTGCCGTCGACTTCTCCCCGGCATCAGGCGTGGCCCTGTCGATGGCCGAGCGCATCGCGGCAACCTTTGCGCAGCGCCTGACCATCGTCACCGTTGCCGACCCGCTGCTGGCGGCCGCCGAGGAGATGCATGCGTCCACCGGCCCGCTGCCGCTGTTGCGGACGGCGCTGGCGACCTTCGTCGACGAGACGCTTGGGCCCGGTACGGCAGCACGGCATCAGCTGTCGGTGCCGGTCGGTGATCCGGCGACGCAGATCCTGGCGCAGGCCGATACTGTCGATGCCCAGCTGGTGGTCCTGTCGACGCACGGGGCGAGCGGGGTCACCAAGTTCGTCTTCGGCTCGGTGGCCGAGCGGGTGCTGCGCACGACCGCTCGCCCGGTCCTGGTCGTCCCGCCGTCGGTGCAGGGCGGACCGATGCGGACGCTGGGGGCGATGGAGGAAGTGCTGGCGCCGATCGACTTCCACGAGCATGCCATCGACGATGCGCGCCTGGCCGACCGGGTGGCACGCGCCAGCCATGCCCGGCTCCGCCTGCTCCATGTGGTGGCCGGGGGCGACGCCAGCCGCTGGACGATCCTGCCGCGGACGATGGCCGCTGAGCTCGAAGAGCGCTTTGGCGGCGCGCGTGCCTCGGCCGCCGACTCTGCGCGCGAGGCACTCGAGCAGCTCGCCGCGTCGCTCGGCGGCACGCCGGGGCCGACGCTGGAAGTGGCCGAAGGGGCGGCGGCCGATCAGATCGCCCGCGTCGCCGATCGCGCCGAGGTGGATCTGGTGGTGCTCGGGCTGCGCGGCGTGCCCGGCCTGCTCGGCGCGCGCGTCGGCGCGGTCGCCTACCGTGTGCTGTGTGCATCGACGGCACCGGTGCTGGCCGTGCCGCACGAGGCTCGCGCCGGGGCCGCCCTGGCGTTCCTCGCCCCGCCTAGCGCCGCAGGATGAAGGCTGCGATGGTCTGCGCCAGCGCTGAGGTGCTGGCGCCGGTGCGGGCCTGCGTCGCCTGACCGCGTCCCGCCAGGGACCGGCACAGCAGCGACCCGGCCGAGCTGCTGTCGTGGGTCACGCACAACGTCGGCCGTTCGAGGCGGCCGATGGCCGCGCGCGTCGACCACTGGCTCGGCCCAAGCGGGCGCAATGCCAGCGCCGGGGGTTCCACTTCGAAGAATGCGGTGGGGCCCGGGTCGACGAGGATCACGCCCGCGACCTTGCGGTCGGTCGCCATCATGTCGCCGGCGACCGCCATCGTCTCGGCCCCGAATTCCCGGCCACCGATGAACACCGGCAGGCCCGTGCTGGCCAGCGCATCGGTCAGCCGCTGCAGTTCCAGCGCGACGTCGCGTGGCGAGCGGCGCTGCCAGAATGAGTGCAGCGCGTCGATGCCGACCACGTGGACGCCGGCTGCCGAGAGCTGCTGCGCCAGGGCTTCCTCGGGCTGCCGCCACCCGCGGGCCGGTGACAGCAGCACCAGCGTGCCGCGTGGCCGCGACGACCATGCCGCCGTGAGGGGCAGGTCGAAATGTCGCAGCCACCGCTGCACTGGCGAGCCGTCGCCAGCGGGCTCGAGGGCCGCCGCCGCGAGCGCCTGCTCGAGCGGGCGACGCAGCGTGTGTGGGCCAGACGCATGCCGCCACGGCGTCGGCTGCGGGCGAGTCGGCTTGATCGATCCGCACCGGTCGGGCAGGTCGCCGACGGGCGGCCCGAGCGACACTGCGGCCGGAAGCGCGCCTGGCGCCGCGCCGGCCATGGCCGGCCCGGCCAGGGACAGGGCGCTCGGAGTGGCGAGCACCACCGGACGCAGGTATCGGGTGAGGCCGGCATCGCGCTGGGCGCGACGCGACACGTCCTCGACCATTGCCGCCGCAGCCGCACAGGCCGGGGTGCCGTACCGGTCCAGCCGGGCGGTGTCGATGTCGACGAGGAGCACGTGCCAGGGCACGGCCTGAGCGAGTGCCCGGCGCTCGGCGGCGGTGCCGCCACGGTGCATCAGCAGCACCACGCCCGTCGGCGTCGCTCTCGGGATGTGGACGGTGGACGTGCCGAGGTGGGGCAGGTCCAGGCTGACCTGACGCGAACCGATGCGCGCGTCCGGCGCGCTGCGGAGGTCGTCTCCAAGGCCCACGCCGGCCGCCAGCAGGAGCACGAGGCCGGCACAGACGCGCCGCGAAGCTTCCCGCCCGCGCACCGGCCAGCGTGATGGGGCCACGGTGGCAGACTACATCAGGAATTCATGATTCTGCATTCAGAATGCAGGGCAGCTCGGGGCGACCCGGGGCTGCCGCGGCGCGCCTTCACGCACAGCCGAGGTGGTGCGCTCTGTACTGCGAATGCCGAATGCGGAACCTGGAACGGAAGCGCAGCTCGCTGCACTCGGGGCTGCCGCGCCGCCTCTGCGCCATATCGGAACGTGTCGAGGGCGACGACGACAGCGGCTGCCACCCCTCGCGCGGCGCTGTCGCATCAAACGGCACAAGCGCATCCGCTATGTGGAGCTCATCCGCCCTGCGCTGCATTCTGCACTTCGCGTCGTGGCGCTGTTGGCCCCGCGCTGCGTGCCGAATTCTGCATTCCGAATTCTGCATTCTGCATTTCGCGTTGTGGCGGTGCTGGCCCCGCGCTGCATTCTGAATCCTGAAGTCAGAACTGCGCGCCGTGGCGGTGTTGGCCCCGCGCTGCATTCCGAATTCTGCATTCTGAATTTCGCGTTATGCGGCGGTGCTGGCCCCGCGCTGCATTCTGCATTCTGCATTCGAAATTTTCGGTCGCTACTCCCGCTCCCAGTCGCGCGAGCGCTCGACGGCGCGCTGCCAACGCCGGTAGCGTCGATCACGTTCGGCCTGTTCGATGGCTGGGGCGAATTCGCGATCGAGGGCCCAGTTGCGGCGCACGTCATCGAGGTCGTTCCAGTACCCGACAGCCAGGCCGGCCAGGTACGCGGCGCCCAGTGCGGTGGTTTCGCCGACGGCGGGCCGCCGTACCGGGACGCCCAGCAGGTCTGCCTGGAAATGCAGCAGGTGGGTGTTGGCGGTGGCGCCGCCGTCCACTTTCAGGCTGGACAGCGTGATGCCCGAGTCCTGCTGCATCGCCTCGAGGACGTCGCGGGTCTGGTAGGCCATCGACTCGACGGCGGCCCGCGCCAGATGCGAGGCGGTGGTGTTGCGCGTCAGCCCGATGATCAGGCCGCGCGCGTACTGGTCCCAGTACGGGGCACCGAGGCCGACAAAGGCCGGCACCAGCAGCACGCCGTCGGCGTCGGTGGATTCGAGCATCAGCCGCTCGACGTCGGCGGACGTCGGAATCAGCTTCAGGCCATCGCGCAGCCACTGCACCACCGCCCCGGCGATGAAGACCGCGCCCTCGAGCGCGTACGTCACGTCCTTGCCGCGCTTCCATCCGACCGTGGTCAGCAGCCCATGTTTGGAGGGCGCAGGGGTGCTGCCGGTGTTCATCAGCAGGAAGCAGCCCGTGCCATACGTGTTCTTGGCACTGCCCGGCTCGAAGCAGGCCTGACCGAAGAGCGCGGCCTGCTGGTCACCGACCGCACCGGCCAGCGGGATCGGCACGCCGAACAGGTCGGGCGTCGGTGTGGCCATACACCTCGCTGTTGCTGCGAATCTCGGGAAGCATGGCGCGCGGCACGTCCATCAGCTCGAGCAACTGGTCGTCCCAGTCGAGCGTGTGGATGTTGAACAGCATCGTCCGTGACGCGTTGCTGACGTCGCTGATGTGCAGTCGTCCGCCGGAGAGACGCCACAACAGGAACGTCTCGATGGTGCCGAACAGCACCTCGCCGCGGGCAGCGCGCGCCCGCAGCCCCTCGTGCTGGTCGAGCAGGTGTTTGACCTTGGTGCCGGAGAAGTACGCGTCGACCACCAGCCCGGTGCGTTCGCGAATCAGTGGCTCGTGGCCCTGCTGTTTCAGGCGATCGCAGATGCCGGCACTGACCCGGCTCTGCCACACGATGGCGTTGGCCACCGGCTTGCCGGTGGCGCGTTCCCACAACACCGTCGTCTCGCGCTGGTTGGCGATGCCGATGGCGGCGATGTCGGCCGCGGTGATGCCGGCCTTGGCGATGGCCTCCCTGGCCACGGCAAGCTGCGACGACCAGATGGCTTCCGGGTCGTGCTCGACGAGAGCCGGCCCGGGAAAGATCTGCGGAAACTCCTGCTGCGCCTGCGCCACGGCGCGCCCATCGCGGCCAAACACGATGGCGCGGCTCGAGGTGGTGCCCTGGTCGAGGGCGAGAATGTAGGTCACGCGATCTCCTGTGCGGCACCTGGCCCCTGGCCATCAGCCGTCTTCCCGTTGTATCCCGCTTGCCGCGCGCTGCCGCCTGCCGCCTGCCGGCTCCCGGCTCCCGGCTCCCGGCTCCCGTTCGCCTCGCCCGTAGTCCCCGCCCTACCTCGCCTTGCTCTTGCGCTCGACGCGCTGCACGGGGTCGGCGATGCGATTGGTGGTGGCCGGATGGCGATCGCGGATGCAGATGTCGTAGGCAGTACCGCCCAGCACGGCACCGACGCACGGCGCGACGATCGGCACCCACCACCAGCCGTTGCCGGCCGTGAACACCCCGCCGCCCCAGCCGGCCAGCGCCGTGAACAGCCGCGGACCGAAATCGCGGGCCGGGTTGATCGCGTAGCCGGCGTTGACGCCAAAGCCCATCCCGATGGCCATCACGGTCAGGCCGACGAACACCGGCGCCAGTGAGGCCGCGGGTGGCGCGTTGCGTTCGTCGCTGATGGCAAACACCATCGCCACCAGGAGCGCCGTGCCAATCACCTGATCGACGAAGCCGCCCAGGGTCGACAGGTACGCCGCGGGGTAGGTCGCGAAGATGCCGGCCGTGGCCTGGGCGCCGAGGACCTGGCGGACGCCCCCGTCAAAGGCGCCCAGCGCCTCGCGGTACGTGACGTAGACGATGGCCGCGCCGACGAAAGCGCCAAGGAACTGGGCCAGGACGTAGGGCCCGACCCGTGACCACGGAAAGCCCCGTCGCAGGGCGAGGGCGAGGGTCACGGCGGGGTTGAGATGGGCGCCGCTGACGCCTGAGGACGCGTACACGCCGAGGGTGACGGCCAATCCCCAGCACAGATGAATCGCGAGTGGGCTGCCGGCGCCGTTGCTGCTCAGCACCGTCTGGGCGACGACGCCGAGGCCGAAGGTGAGGAGAATGGCGGTGCCGAAGAATTCCCCGAGAGCTTCACGCATCGTATGTCCTACCCTGAATGGCTGACCGACTTGAGGTCGGCGCGTTGTTCCGCATAGGAGGTGTCGAAGGCGGCGACGCGCGGATCAGGCGTCCACCCCAGCCGCCGGCACGCGTCCGCGTACAGCGCCGGCCACCAGTTCTCGTGCTGCGTGAGCCCGTCACGCTGCCAGGCCTGCCAATCCATCAGCACCTTCGACCACGTCCGGTCGCCGGCCCGCAGCGCCTCGGTCTGGCTGGGCATGTCCGCGACGTACCACTGCTTGCCTATCCGCGCATGCAGCACCTCGTCGGCCCAGTCGTAGTCCTGGAAGGTGATGGCCAGGGGCAAGCCTGCCGCCTGTGCCAGTTCCCACTCATAGCGCTTGCCGTGGCGCGGCATCAGGCCCTGTTCGATGAAGTACAGGACGGCATGGCGTTCGAGCGCGGTGATCTGCGTGTTGAGGCCGAGCGACCACGTGAAGTTGACCCGGACCAGCGCCGGCCAGTCGACCCCGAGGTCGGCAAACAGCACCTCGCCCATCATCGCGTGCCGGGCCTCGTCCCACAGCTGCCGCGTCATGTCGTGCGTGTAGGCCCACGGTTTGCCGGAGGTCTCGATGATGATGCTGGACATCATCTCGGGCACGTCGATCTCGCGCAGCCGCTTGTACGCCAACATCAGCAGCTTGGGTTGTGGAGGCAGCGAGGTGTCGTAGATCAAGGCCTCGGCGTTGACCGCCATGTTGTACGGGTCGCGGAAGCGCGCGTCGCGCTGCGGCACCGGGTCGTACGGGCGCGGCGTGGCCGAGAAGTGCGGCGCGGGACACGCCGGTGCGTCGCTGCCGGTGCCGTCGAGGCCGCGCGCCGACTGCAGTGCCTGCCGCAGCAGGTCGAGCCAGGCCGCGGCGGGCGCGGACACCGCGGCCAGCGCCGCCGCGGCCTGCTGCCCGGCGGCGATCGCGTCATGCAGGTCGAGACGGGCATGCCGGATCAGGTAGCGGGTGGGCGCGTCGGCCAGCGGGTGCGCGTCCGCGTGCAGCGCGGCGCAGGCCTGATCCAGGGCCGGCAGCAGCACGGTGTACATCGCGGCGCACAGGTGCGAACCGTCCGGCGCCGCCGCGCATTCGTCCAGCGCCAGCTGCAACGCCGCCGGCGGTGGATCCTCGAGGCCGAGCGGGGGCTCGCGCATCTCGCCGACGCGACCACGGATGGCCGTCACCAATTGCGCCAGCAGCCAGGCGTGATGGCTGTACAACATCTTCAGTTCGTACTGCGGCTCCTCGGCAAGGCGGGACACCAGGATGCGGTGCGCCGCGCGTGCCACGGCATGCAGGCGCTTGAGCCGCGTCACCGTGTCTTCCACGCCGATTGCCGCTGCCGTGCCCTGCGCGATCGACGCGAGGCCGGCGAGTGTCGGCAAGCCCGGAACCGGCGGCGGTGGGGGTGGGTGTGCAGTCATGCGGACCTCGTCACGGTTGGTGCGGCTGTACGCTGACGCAACGGCGCAAGAGAGTCAACAGGAACGCCGCGCCCCGCTGCCGCCCGCCGCCTGCCGAGGGCCGCCTGCCGCCTGCCGACTGCCGCCTGCCGACTGCCGACTGCCGAGGGACGCATGTCCCGTCGATCCTCAGGACGCGTGCACTTCGAACGGCCAGCGTCGGCTCTGGCGCGACCAGATGAGGAACGCCACGCCTCCCGCCGCCAGCAGCGCCAGGCCGAAGGCGATGACGAAGGGATCGGTGGTGGCAAAGAGGAACAGCCAGCCGACCAGCGCCAGCACCAGCGGCAGGGGATAGAGCCACACGCGGAACGGGCGCGGCCGATCGGGCTGCGTCCGTCGCAGCAGCACCAGCGCTGCCATCTGCCCGATGAACTGCACGAGGATGCGCATCGTCACCAGGGCGTCGATGACCAGGCCGAGGCTCAGGGTGCTGCCGAGCATGGCCAGGGCGCCGACCGTCAGCAGGGCGACGTGCGGGAAGTGCTGGGTGGGATGCAGCTTGCCGAAGACCCGGAAGAACGTGCCGTCGAGTGCCGCGGCGTAGGGGATGCGCGAGTACCCGAGCAGCAGCGCGAAGACCGAGCCAAAGGCCGTCCACAGCACCAGCAGCGTGAACACGCTGGCCACCGACGTGCCGTACAGCCGTTCCATGAACACCGAGACGATGAAGTCGGACTGGGGATTGGCCGCGGCCGGCACGAACTCGCGCCACGAGACGACGCCGATGATCGAGAGGTTGATGGCGATGTAGATGAGCGCCACGGCAAAGACGCTGATGATGATCGACCGCGGGATGACGTAGCCCGGATTGCGGACCTCGTCGCCGATGTAGCAGATGTTGTAGTAGCCGAGGTAATCGTAGATGCCGACGCGCGCCGCGGCGCCCAGGCCCATCAGGAAGCCCAGCGAGAAGTTGAAGGCGTTGGGCGGGAAGTCGAACGCCACCGCCGACTGGAAATACAGGGCGCCGCTGACGATCACCGCCAGGGTGGTCAGCAGTGTCCCCACCCAGAGGGTCACCGTCAGCCGCCCCACCGAGTCGATCCGCCGATAGAGCAGGGCGATGTTGACCACGCCCACGGCCATCGCGATCGCCACCACCCACGCGCGTGACATCTCCGGCCAGAAGTAGCGCGCGTAGTGGGCAAACCCGATGTACCCCGAGGCAATCTCCAGCGGCCCGGAGAGGATGAACTGCCAGATGAAGAGGAAGGCCATCAGCCGCCCCACCTTCTCCCGGCCGAACCCTTCACGCAGGTACTGGTAGGTGCCACCCGAGCCGGGCATCGACGCCCCGAGCTCGCTCCAGATCAAGCCGTCGGCGACGACGATCACCAGGGCCACCAGCCATCCGAGCAGTGCCTGGGGACCGCCAAGCGCGGTCATCAGCAGCGGGATGGTGATGAACGGCCCGATGCCGATCATGTTCGACATGTTCAGGGCCGTCGCCTGGAGCAGGCCGAACTGGCGGACGAGACCGGACGGCTGGTCAGGGCTTGCTGGTGGGGGGGCGGCGCTCATCTGAGGCGCGCAGTATATCCGGCCGACCTCCCGGCGCCCGCCCGACGCCCGCCAAAACCCTGCCGGCGCAGATTGGGCGAAGCACGCCGAAGCCCAGGGCGAAGGCGGAAGGCGAAGGCGTGTCACGTTCTGCCCCGCCCGAGCCACCTGACCACGATCAGTACTCATCCGTCCCAGGAGGCTCTTCGTGCACGTACCCGTTCCAACCGCTCGTACCCGATGGCTCGGTGCCCTCGGTGTCGCCCTGCTCGTCGCCGCCACCACTGCGCCCGTCGGCACGAGCGGCCCCGCACCCGGGGCCCCGGTGCCGCCTGCCGTCGCGGTCACGCGCGAGGCCCAGGCCCACACCCGCGCCACCCTCGCGGCGGTGCCGCTGCACTTTGAAACCAACCGCGGCCAGGTCGACCGGCAGTTCGACTTCACGGCCGCGGGCGCCGGCTACCGGGTCGGCCTGGCCGCCGATCGGGCGACGATCGTCCTGACCGACCGTGGCCACACGTCGAACACGTTCCGCTTCGTGCTCGATGGCGCTCGCGCCGACGCCGAGCCGCTTGCCCTGGAGACGCTGCCCGGGACCACGTCCTACTACCGCGGCAACGACCCGGCACAGTGGCAGGTCGGGATCGCCACCCACGCGCGGGTCCGCTACGCCGGGGTGTTCGACGGCATCGACGTCATCTACTACGGCAACCAGCGCGCCTGCAGTACGACTTCGTGGTCGCGCCAGGCGCCGACCCGCGCAGCATCGCCTTCCACGTCGAGGGCGCCATCCGTCTGTCGATCGGCGCCCGACGGCCGTCTGCAGATGGCCGTCGGCGACCGCGTCCTCGAGCAGGGTCGTCCCTTCACCTACCAGGAAGTCGGCGGGCAGCGCCGCGAGGTTGCCAGCCGCTTCGTGCTCGACGGCACCGGCGTCGCGCTTCGCCGTCGGCGCCTACGATCGCTCGCGGCCGCTGGTCATCGATCCCGGTGATCGCGTACGCCTCCTGGTTCGGCGGGTCGGGCGAGGAAGGCATCCTCGACATGGCGGTGGACGGCGACGGCAACCTCGTCGTCTTCGGTTTCGCGCATCGACGGGCAGACGGCGCTCGCGCTTTCCCACCACCCCTGGCGCCCTCAAGACGACGCGCAACGACGCACGACGCCTTCGTCAGCAAGTTCGATGCGTCGGGCTCGACGCTGCTGTTCTCCACGCTGATTGGCGGCAGCGGCGACGAGATGGTGCAGGCCTACAACTTCGTCGGCGGCATGGCGCTCGACGCCGCCAACAACGTCTACATCACCGGCACGACCCGCTCGGCCGACTTCCCGACGACGGCCGGCGCCTTCGACACCGACTACAACGACGACGATGCCGGCGCGACCGGGTCGCGACGACGGGTTCTACGTGAAGCTGTCGTCCTCGGGCAGCCTGCTGTACGGGACGTACCTCGGCGGTCGTCGCTATCGACGAGCCGCACGGCATCGACGTCGACGCGGCGGGCAACGTCTACATCGTCGGCTCCACCGATTCGGACCAGGGCGTCGGCAGCGACGGCGGCTTCACCGTGACCGGCGATGCCTACGACCCCACGTACAACGGCGCAGGCGACCTGTTCCTGCTGCGATTCAACGCCGCCGGCGCACTGACGTACAGCCACCTACCTCGGAGGGACGAGCGGTGACGCCACCACTGCGAGCAACGTGCGCGGCGTCGCGCACGGCAGCCGACGTGGTCTACGTGGTCGCCGACACCAACAGCAGCCACTTTCCCGACGACGCCGGCGACCGCGTACTACACGGCTTCTCGGCGGGTCCCGATGCGCGTGCTGCTGCGCCTGAATCTGGGGCTGGCTGCGCGCCAGCGCAGCTGACCTACGGCACGTTCTTCGGCGGCAGCGGGCGTCGACGTGCTTCACGTCGATGGCGCTCGACGCCACCGATCGGGTGTACGTCGCCGGCGCCACCAACTCCTCGGCGGCGTCGTTTCCGACGGCGGTGACGCCGGCCGGCACGATCGCGGCCAGCGGCCAGGACGTGCTCGTCGCCAGGTTCGACACTGCCGCGTCGGGCGCCGGCCAGTCTCGTGTTCGCCATGCGTCTCAACGGCTTCTACACCGACACGGCCACCGACATCGCGGTCGACTCGCCGCGGACAGGCATGGGTCGGCGTGGACAGCGGCTCCTTCCGGCACACGCCCATCCCGACGCGGACTTTCCCGCTGCGGGGCGAGCACGCTCTGCGACGCAGCGCTCCGGCAACGGCGTGCACGCGGCCGTCGTCCAGCGTCAATGCGGCCGGCACCGACGTCGTCCTGTCGTCGCTGATCGGCGGCGTCCAGCGGCCGCGGCGGCCCGTGGCCGTGGCCATCACCGCCAACGACGAGGTGTGGGTCGGCGCGACCAGTGGCGGTGGGTCTTCGGCGCTGCCGCTGGTCACGCCGCTACAGGCCAGCTACGGCGGCGGCGACGCCGACGCGACCCTGCAGCGCATCGGCCGCCAGGCCGACCTGACGATCACCAAGACGGTGGACAAGCCGCATCCCGCAGTTCACGGTGCTGCCGGGCGAGACGATGACCTACACGCTCGTCGTGACCAATGCCACCGGCGACACGATCGCGCAATGTCGTCGTCACCGACAATCTGCCGCCGGAGGTCGTCGTTCGTGTCGTGCACGTGCGACGGCGGGCGGTGTCTGCGGCGGCTCCGGCAACGACCGCACCATCACGCTGCCGTCGCTCGCGCAGGGCGCGAGGCGACGATCACGATCGCGACCACGGTCGCGCCGGGGGTCGGCCCGGGCCAGGTGTGGAGCAACACGGCGAGCGTGGCCAGCGGCGGCGCCATCGATCCCAATCCCGGCAACAACACCGGCAACGTCGGCAATGGCGCCCCGACACTGACCAACCCCGCGGCCGATGCCGATGGCGACGGCCTGACCAACGGCTTCGAGCGGAAGTTCGGCCTGAACGGCCTCAACAACAGCCCTGCCGAGGGGCGCCGCCGGCGACCCTGACGGCGATGGCCGGACCAACCTGCAGGAGCAGGCCGACGGCACGCACCCGCGCGGTTTCGTCATCACCTACCTGGCCGAGGGCGCCACCGGCGCGTTCTTCGACACGCGCCTGGCGCTGGCCAATCCGACGGCGACGCAGGCGCTGGTGCTGACACGCTTCCAGAAGGGCGACGGCACCACGGTCACCGACTACCGGGTGATCGCCGCCGTTCAGCCGCAGCGACGATCGACGTCGACACGCTGCCCGGGCTGGAGGACGCCGAGTTCTCGACGCTGGTCGAGGCCGACGTCCAGGTGGTGGCCGATCGCACCATGAGCTGGGACGCGGACGGTTACGGCAGCCACGCCGAGCGCGGCATCCTGACCCGCACGGCCACCAAGTGGTACTTCGCCGAAGGCGCGACGTTCGGGCCTTTCAACCTGTTCTACCTGGTGCAGAATCCGAACGACGGAGGCCGCACAGGTCACGGTCACCTACCTGCTGCGGGTCGGGCGCGCCGCTGGTGAAGAACTACACCGTGGCGCCGCAGAGCCGCTTCAACATCTGGGTCGACAACGAGGGCGCCACCGACCCGGCGCTCGCCGCGCTGGCCAACGCCGAGCTGTCGGCGATCATCGAATCGACCAACGGCGTGCCGATCATCGCCGAGCGCGCGATGTACCTCGATCAGCCCGGACGGCCCCTCGGCGCCGGGCACGAGAGCGCGGGCGTCACCGCGCCGTCCACCCAGTGGTTCCTCGCCGAGGGCGCCACCGGCGACTACTTCGACCTGTTCATCCTGATCGCCAATCCGCAGGCGACGCCGGCCGACGGTGCAGGCCGACTACCTGCTGGACACCGGCCAGGTGGTCACCCGGACCGTACGCCGTGCCCGGCAACAGCCGCTTCAACATCTGGGTGGACCAGGAGCCGGGCCTGGCCAATGCCGCACTGTCGACGCGCATCACGTCGACCAACGGCGTGCCGATCATCGTCGAGCGCGCGATGTGGTGGCCCGGACCCACGGCCGAGACCTGGCAGGAGGCGCACAACAGCCCTGGCGAGACCACGTCCGGCACGCGCTGGGCGATTGCCGAGGGCGAAGTGGGCGGGCCGCGGGACACGGAGACGTACGTGCTGATCGCCAACACCTCGGCGTTTGCCGGGACGGCGCGCGTCACGGTGCTCTTCGAGGACGGCACGGCGCCGGTGTCGCGCGACTTCCCGCTGGCGGCCAGCAGTCGATCCAACGTCGCTCCGGCGGCAGATTTCCCGACCACGGTGGGCAAGCGGTTCGGCATGCTGGTCGAGAGCCTCGGCAGCACGCCCGCGCAGATCGTCGTCGAACGCGCGATGTACTCCGACGCCAATGGCGTGACCTGGGCCGCGGGTACCAACGCCCTGGCCACCAGGCTGCCGTAAATCGGTACAATCGCGCATCATGGCAGCACTGCGCGGCATCGGGTTCGTGTGGGTCCTCGTCTGCCTTGGCGGCGCCGTGTGGCCAGTGCAGGCACAGGCGCCGTCTCCAGACAAGGAGGTGGTGGCCACGGTGCAGCGCCTCTTCGATGCCATGGCCAGGTGCGACGCCTCGACCGTGCGTGCGTTGACCCTGCCGGAGGGACGGCTGTTCCGGCTGATACCCGGGGCCGGGCAGCCGCCGCGGAGCACCAGCCTGGCGGAGTTCGCGGCCCAGTTCGACACCTGTCCACGCCGGATGCTCGAGCGCATGTGGGCGCCGGAAGTGCGGGTGCACAAGGGCATTGCCGCGGTGTGGGCGCCGTACGACTTCTGGGTCGACGGCGCCTTCAGCCACTGCGGCATCGACAGCTTCGAGCTGGCCCACACCCCCGAGGGCTGGAAGCTCACCGGCGGCACGTACACCGTGGAGCGCGAGGGCTGCGGGCCCAGTCCGCTCGGCCCGCCCACATTCAGATAAAGAGGCGGACGCGGTCGGCGTCACGCGTTGCCTTGAGGCCTCGGCCCGCCCTGCCGGTGATGCCGATCAGATGCCGTCGGGCACCGCACCGCGGATGAACGCTTCAATCTGATCGGCCGACATCGCGCCCGCGGTCTGCGCGGCCTGCTCGCCGCCGCGGTACACCGAGAGCGTCGGGATAGAGCGGATGCCGAGGCGCGCCGACAGGTCCGACACGGCCTCGGTGTCCACCTTGGTCACGAGCAGGCGGCCGGCGTTGCGGCGCGCCACCAGCGCGACCTGCGGCGCCACCGTGCGGCAGGGGCCACACCAGGCCGCCCAGAAATCGACCAGGACCGGGATGCGCGACTGCTGGACGACGGTCGTGAACAGGGCCGACGACGGGATGTCCACCGGCTCGCCGGGTGCCTCGATCGCGGTCTGGCACCGGCCACAGCGCGTCGCCTGGCCGAGAGTGGCAAAGACCAGCCGATTGGCCGACCCACACGAGGGACAGGCGACAACCACACCACGTGCATCTACCCGAACGCTCGACATGCCGATCTCCTCCTGGCGGACGGGCAGCCCGCCCGGTCCGCTCTCAGCACTGTAACGCGCGGCGCCGATCTCCGCGGTGCGGCGGCCCTTGTCGCAGATACTGGGGGACGATGACTGCACCACTCGTCACGCCGCGCTTCCTCACGATGTTCGGCTTCAGCTTCCTCGTCTTCATCTCCGTGTTCCAGTTGCTGCCCGTGGCGCCGTACCGGATGCTGGCGCTCGGCGCCACAACAGCCTCGGCCGGATGGTTCCTCGGACTGCTGACGATCAGCTGCGCAGTGGCGGCGCCCTTCACGGGGCCGCTGTGCGACCGCATCGGCCACCGTCGTTCGCTCATCCTCGCCGGCGCGTCGCTGTCGGTCATCACCGCCAGCTACGCCGCAGTCGGCGACAACCGCGTCCTGCTGGCCATTGTCGTCGTCCATGGGGTGGTCTGGTCGGCGCTGATGGCGGCATCGAGCGCCTACGCGACATCGACCATCCCGCCGACGCGGCGTGCCGAGGGACTCGGCTACTGGGGGATGTCCTCGATCCTGGCCATCGGCGTCGCGCCTTCGATCGGTTTCTGGGTCTACGGGTTCGGCTGGCGCGTGCTGTGCCTCGAATTGGCCGTGCTCAACGTGCTGATGACGACAGTGGGGTGGCTGCTGCCGGATGAGCGCGTCGCCGCCGCCGAGGCCGGGGCGGTGGGCATCGTCGAGGTGCGGCAGTTCGGCATCGAGTGGCGGGTGATCCTGCTGGCGGTGTGCCTGTCGCTGATCTCGTACGGCTACGGTGGGCTGACGTCGTTCTCGGCGCTGTTTGCCGACGCCATCGGCGTTACGCCGCGCAGCACGTTCCTCACGGCCATGGCCTGTTCGGTGATCGCCAGCCGCCTGCTGGTCGGGCGCCGCCTCGACCAGTGGGGGGCGAGCGGCGTGCTGATGGCGAGTCTGGTGATCCCCGTCTGCGGCCTGGCGCTGCTGGCCTCCGCGGGCGGCCGACTCGGCTTCATCCTGGCCGGGTTGGCGTTTGGCGCCGGCTTCGGCCTCGTCTGGCCGTCGTTCGCAGCCCTGGTGATGGCCTCGATTCCGGTGGCCCGCCGGGGCGCCGCGTTCGGCGCCATCCTCGCGGCCTTCGATACCGGCATCGGCCTGGGCTCGGCGACGACCGGTTGGATGGTGCGGGCGCACGGCTTCCGGACGGCGTACGCCCTGGCGGCGGTGCTGGCCGCCCTGGCGCTGCCGTACTTCCTGATCGCGCGCCGACGCCTGCACCTCGGCGAGGCGATCCACTGAGCGCGAGTCGTTACTGCTTGTAGAGGTCGACGCGCCGCACGAACATCTCGGCACCCTCGGACTGGATCATGATCTTGCCGCGCGTGTAGCTCGGCGCGGTGCCGACGTTGACCACCACGCCATTGAGGATGTTGGTGATGCGGTCGCGCTCGACCACCACTTCCAGGCGGTTCCATTCACCCGCAGGCTTTTCCACTTCGTGTGCGCCACGGTAGCCGAGCTGATCGGTCCAGTCCGGGTCGCGTCCCGACCAGTTGATCCGGTCGCCGTCACGGAACTGCCGCGGCTTGCCCTTCGGGTCGTACACGAACTCGCCGTCGCGGTCGAGGGTGTGCGTGGCAGTCATCACCGGCGACACCCGCGTGCCATCGGGCTCGTGCCCCTGCACCATCAGGAAATCACCGACGCCGCCTTCGATGATCTGGGCCTCGATCGAGCGCATCCACGGGCCGTTGAAGGTCTTGCCGGTGTTGCCGTCGGCGCCCTGGCAGTGGATCAGCACGCCGCTGTCGCGGGCGCGGGTCGCGCGCGGTTTCCACGTCACCGCGCCCCAGCGGAATTCGACCACGAGTCGGTAGGTCTCGTACTCGTCGTGCGTGGTGATGCCGCCGAAAATCTGGCCGCTGATGCGGATAGCCGGCGCCCCATCGACGTTGTCGACCACGGTGAAGACCCGGCTGGGATCGGTGCGGTGGTCGTTGACCAGCCAGGTGTAGAAGGTCGAGAGGTCCTTGCCGTTGAACAGGTGGACGACGTCGTCGCTTGCCGGCTGGGCCCAGGCCGGGACGGCCAGCAACGTGAGGGCTGAAAACAGGACGGTACGCACAAAGGAGGGAAGTGGCATGAGTGGGCGCCATTCTGGCACGTTGCTCAGGCGCCCACGCGCCGGCCGCTGCGGTCCGCTGCCGGTCCAGCCGAACGCCACTCCACGCAGCGCCAGTCGCACACACGAAGAGGGCCCGGCGCCTCGAGAGGCAACCGGGCCCGGTCTTTCCGTTCAACTCCTGTATGACCTTCAACAGAACTTGGAAGGTCGCGCCGTGTCGGAGGTCATGAACGTCGGCAGCTGCCGTGAGGCACGAAAGGCCTCGGGGTTGCGGCATCCGACTCAGCGTGACCGCTGCATCCTCCAGCGCACGTCGACCTGATGGGGCATCGACCTACGCCGACTCTTGTACGGGTGGACTGTCCTGCGTCATCAGCACCTCACAGTCGAACGTCGTGTTCGGAGCCGTCGGACGTGTCACGTGTCTTTGCCGTTGCCGGCAGGAGCCGGATGAGCGTGCAACTCATGTGACGGTGGCTACGTGCCACGTCTGGCGGTGTTGGCCCCGGCGCGATGCGTGTCAGCCTCCCCACCCATCGTGCCCGGACTGGTTCGGTGGATCACCGTCGTTCATTTCCACCTGCCCTTTCTGGTGCGGCCAGACAGCAGCAGCACCGGCACTGCTGAAGTGACCTTACCCCCGTGGGATGCGGGTCGCAACCACGTGCGACATCACGATCTGCGCATATCGATCTGCGACGCGCACCCCCCGAAATCGCTGCGCCGTCAGCGTCCCGCCATCAGCTGGTTGACCGTCGTGAAGCGCGGCGCGATGTCCACCGGGACGTTGCCCAGACGATCCAGCACCGCCTGCACGGACGGACGGATCGTCGCGCGGGCCAGCAGCGCCTGCGCGGCCGGGTAGTCGCCGCGACCCTGCACCTGCATGATCTCCGTGGTCAGCGCCGTGACGGCCTCGCGAATCCGGCTCGGTTCGACACGGAAGGTGCCATCGGTGTTGACGACCACCGCACCGGCGTCGAGCAGCGTGTTGAGCTGGATGGCAATGCCGCGACCGTGTGGAGACGACGTCCCGAAGCGGATCGATCGGAACGTCGAGGCGAGGAAGGTGGTGTACATGGTTTCGCCCAGCCCCTTGTCGATGACGCCATCGTCCACCAGCGTCTGCAGCGCCCACAGGCCGGCGATGTCGGCCTTGGCTTCCTCGAGCGTCGAGTAGGTGTCTTTCAGCTGTGCCCGCACGGTGGTCTTCCGACCGTCGACGGTGATCGTGTTGGGACCGAGGCCGTGCATCAGCTCGTGCATCAGGATGTGCGTGAAGAAGGCGTCGAACGTCACCCGGCCGCGGTCGGCCTCCCCCAGGGCACGTTCGGCGATCGGCTGCAGGACCAGCCTGAACTTGGCCTCCTGGGTGTTCTTCAGCATCGTCCGCTTGGTGCCCTTCAAGGCCACGACCCGCTCGTCGTTGGGGAGGTTGAAGGCCGCCGTCTGCACGCCGCGATTGGCATCGCCGGCGCTGAAGACGACGTTGACCACCCGGATCGGCGAGAGCGCGCCGAGGGTCGGGTTGCGCAGGGCGGCGTCGATGGGCAGGCGGTTCTCGAGGCCCTGCAGCTGGCTCGAGAACCTGGTCAGCTTGGCTGTCTCGGCGTCGTCACGGATGGTGATGAAGGCTTCATACGCCGCCTTGGCTGCGAACCAGGTGTCTTCGTAGACCTCATAGGGCCCGATGGTCGGCTCGATCGAGGCGTCCAGCTCCATCCAGGCCACGTCGGAGGCGTAGTAGTCGTTGCTGAGGAACGCGTCGGCGCGGGCCTGCAGGAACGCCTTCAGCGTCGGCTGACTGGTGGCTGCGGCCGCGGCGCGGAGGTGGCTGGCAGCCAGGGCCAGCTCGCCCTGGTACTCGACGGCGTACGGCACGGTCACCAGGCGACCGCCGGGGGCGCGGCGAATCGTCGTGAAAAAGCCCTGCGCCTGCGCCCGCTCGGCGGCCGGCAAGGTGGCCAGCCAACTGTTCGATGTCGGCCTTGGTCGCGCCGGCGGGGTAGAAGTTGGCCCCGCCCGGCTTGTCGCCGACGCCGTCGATGAACGGCGAGTCGCCGTCCAGCCGCGACCACGGTCCCCGATTGAGCAGGAAATAGTGGAGGCGGGCCAGCCCGTCGCGGCTGGTGTCGCCCTGCAACTGCAGCAGCATCGCCGGGCCGCCGGCCCAGACCTGACGCAGGAACACTCCGTCGATCACGCGTGCCGCCTCGATCAGGTGCCGCAGGGTGGCGCGTTCGCTTTCGGGCAGCGCCGCCACGTCGACGCCGATGTCCGCGGCCGCGAAGCGGGCAGCGGCACCGGCCAGGCTGTGGCGCGACGAGGCCGGCGCAGGGGCCGTGACGGGAGGGGCTGCGCGGCGCGGCGGGTTTCCCGTCACACGCGGACAGTGCAGAGAGGCCGACGCCGAAGAGCAGGCCCAGGTGAAGCCACGATGTGGCGTGCCGACGCGCCGCACGACTGGTACCCTTCATGGCGCGAATGATAATGTAAAGCGTTGTTCATACCCCCGGCGGTCCGGACGCGGACTCGGCCGAGCAGCCAGCCTGGCTACAGGATTCAGAAATCTTATGACCAACGGCCCGCAGGACGTCCAGGACACCACCGCGATCGAAACCCAGGAATGGCTCGATTCGCTCGAATGGGTCATCCAAAACGGTGGGCCCGAGCGCGTCGCCCAACTGCTCGACGCGCTCGAGTCGTATGCCCGTCACAAGGGCGTGCCGCTGCCCTTTGCCGCCCATACGCCCTACATCAACACCATCGGCCCGGCCCAGCAGACGCCCTTCCCGGGCAGTCGCGAGATCGAGCGCCGGATCAAGAGCCTGGTGCGCTGGAACGCACTGGCCATGGTGGTGCGGGCCAACAAGAATTCGGATGGCATCGGCGGCCACATCTCGACGTTCGCCTCATCGGCCACCCTGTACGAGGTGGGGTTCAACCACTTCTTCCATGGTCCTGATCATCCCGACGGCGGCGACCTGGTGTTCTTCCAGGGACACGCCTCGCCGGGCATCTACTCGCGCGCCTTCCTCGAAGGCCGGCTCACCCAGCAGCACCTCGACAACTTCCGCCGCGAACTCGCCGAGGGCGGGGGACTGTCGTCGTACCCGCACCCGTGGCTGATGCCCAACTTCTGGCAGGTGCCGACGGTGTCCATGGGGCTCGGCCCGATCATGGCCATCTACCAGGCCCGGTTCTGGCGCTACCTCGAAAATCGCGGCCTCAAGACGTCCACGCAGAACAAGGTCTGGGCGTTTCTCGGTGATGGCGAGACCGACGAGCCCGAAACGCTGGGCGCCCTTACCCTGGCGTCGCGCGAGAAGCTCGACAACCTGATCTTCGTCATCAACTGCAACCTCCAGCGCCTCGACGGGCCCGTTCGCGGCAACGGCTCGATCATCCAGGAACTCGAGGGCGCCTTCCGGGGCGCCGGCTGGAACGTCATCAAGGTCATCTGGGGCACCGAGTGGGACGACCTGCTGGCGCGTGACAAGACGGGCCTGCTGTCGCGCCGCATGGCCGAGATCGTCGATGGCGAGTACCAGCGCCTGTCGGTGTCCAACGGCGCCTACCTGCGCGAGAAGTTCTTCGGCAAGTACCCGGAACTGCTGGACCTGGTCAAGCACCTCTCCGACGACCAGCTGAAGAAGCTCCGTCTCGGCGGGCACGACCCCGAGAAGGTGTATGCGGCCTACAAGGCGGCCACCGAGACCAAGGGCGTGCCGACGGTGATCCTGGCGCGCACCATCAAGGGCTACGGCCTCGGCGAGTCGGGCGAGGGCAAGAACCCGACGCACCAGCAGAAGAAGCTGAACGAAGAAGAGGTGCTGAGCTTCCGCACCCGCTTCAACATCCCCCTCAGCGACGAAGACGTCGTCAAGATGCCGTTCTACAAGCCGGCCGACGACAGCGCTGAGCTGATGTACCTGAAGCAGCGGCGCGAGAAACTGGGTGGGTACCTGCCGCAGCGCCAGGCCGACTCCGAGGCCCTCAATCTCGAAGGCCTCGACGAGTCGTTCGGCGAGTTCCTCAACGGCTCGGACGGCCGCGCCATCTCGACGACGATGGCGTTCGTGCGCATGCTGACCAAGATGCTGCGCGACAAGGAGTTCGGCAAGCTGGTGGTGCCGATCGTCCCGGACGAGGCGCGCACCTTCGGCATGGAAGCGCTGTTCCGGCAGGTCGGCATCTACTCGTCGACCGGCCAGCTGTACGACCCGATCGACAGCGACCAGCTGCTCTACTACAAGGAAGCCAAGGACGGGCAGATCCTCGAGGAAGGGATCACCGAGGCGGGCTCGATGTCGTCGTTCATCGCCGCCGGCACCGCCTACTCGACCCACGCGGTCAACACGATCCCGTTCTACATCTACTACTCGATGTTCGGCTTCCAGCGCATCGGCGACCTGATCTGGGCGGCCGCCGACATGCGCGCGCGCGGCTTCCTGCTCGGCGGCACCGCCGGGCGGACCACGCTCAACGGCGAGGGGCTGCAGCACCAGGACGGCCACAGCCACCTGATTGCCTCGACCGTGCCCAGCTGTCTGGCCTACGACCCGGCGTTTGCCTACGAGATCGCGGTCATCATCAAGGACGGCCTGCGTCGCATGTACCGCGACAAGGAAGCCGTCTTCTACTACCTGACCCTGATGAACGGCAACTACGAGATGCCGGCGATGCCCGAGGGCGCCGAAGAGGGCATCCTCAAGGGCCTCTACCGGTTCCGGGCGTCGTCACTGAAGAAGCCCAAGGCGCACGCGCAGCTGCTCGGCAGCGGCGCCATCCTCCCTGGCGTCATCGACGCCGCGGCCATGCTCGAGAAGTACGGCGTGGCTGCCGACGTCTGGAGCGTGACCAGCTACACGCAGCTGCAGCGCGACTGCCAGGCCGTGGACCGCTGGAACCTGCTGCATCCGGGCGAGGCGCCGCGCACGTCCTGGGTGACCAGGAGCCTGCAGGGCGCGCCGGGCGTGGTGGTGGCTGCCTCCGATTACGTCAAGCTGCTGCCCAACGGCATCGATCATCACGTCGCACAGCCGATGGTGTCACTCGGCACCGATGGTTTCGGCCGCAGCGAGAGCCGGGAAGCGCTGCGCGACCACTTCGAGGTCGACGCCAGGCACGTGGTCGCGGCCACGCTGTCGGCGCTGGCCCGCGAGAAGCAGATTGACGCGAAGGTGGCACAGGCTGCCTTCAAGGACCTCGGGATCGATCCCGAGAAGCCCAACCCGGCCTACGCGTAAGGAGCCCCCGGTCCCCATGGCGAATCAATTCACGCTGCCCTCGCTGGGCGAGAACATCAAGGCGGGGGATGTCCTGCGGGTGCTGATCAAGACCGGCGATACCGTTGCCGTCGATCAGCCGGTGCTGGAACTCGAGACCGACAAGGCGACGGTGGAGGTCCCCTCCGGCCTGGCCGGGACGGTCGAGGAAGTGCGGGTCAAGGACGGTGATCGGCTCGAAGTCGGCCAGGTCGTCTTTACCGTGACTGGGGAGGGCGCCGCGGCGCCGGCGGAGGCTGCGGCCGGGGCCGACGTGGCCAGCGCTGCGGCCGCCGCGGTAGATGCGCAGGACGAGGCGCCGGCCGAAGGCGCCAAGGCGCCAGCGGCTGCGGCAGCGCCCAGCGCCGCCAGCGCCGCCACGCCGGCGGCGAGTGCCGGCGGACGGATCGAGGTGACCATCCCGTCGCTCGGCGAGAACGTCAAGGGTGGCGACATCCTGCACGTGCTGGTCAAGGTGGGCGACACCGTGGCCGTCGAGCAGGGCATCCTCGAACTCGAGACCGACAAGGCGACCGTCGAGGTGCCGTCGCCGAGCGCCGGCGTCGTCAAGGAAGTGGTCGTCAAGGACGGCGACAAGGTGGAGGTCGGCCAGCTGGTGCTGGTGCTCGAGGGCGCCACGGCCGCCGCACCCGCTGACAGGGACGCTGGCGCCGCTGAGTCCGCGCCCACGCCCCAGGCCGCCGCTGGCGGCAAGGCCGCAGCGGCGGCGCCAGGCACGACGCCTGTCGCGCCGGAGACGCCGGCATCAGGGCAGCCCGCGGCAACCGCGCTCGCCCCGACCGCGCCTGCGGCCCCGCGGGGCGCCGGGACTGGTGCGATTGCACCACCGCGCCCCAACGTCCCGGCGGCGCCGTCGGTCCGCCGGCTGGCCCGCGAACTCGGTCTCGACATCGCCGACGTGCCCGGCTCGGGCAAGGGCGGTCGCATCAGCGAGGCCGACGTCCGCGGCCACGCCAAGAACGTGATCACCGGCAAGGTGGCCGGGCCGGCCGGTCAGGCCGGGGCAGTGGCGGGCGGCGGCTTCGCCTTCGAACCCCTGCCGGACTTCTCGGTCTACGGCGCCGTCGAGCGCAAGGCGATGCGCGGCATCCGCCGCAAGACCGCCGAACACATGGTGGCGGCCTGGCACACCATCCCGCACGTCACGCAGTCCGAGAAGGTGGACATCACCGCCCTCGAGGGTCTGCGCAAGCAGTTCGGCAAGCGCGTCGAGGCTGGTGGCGGCAAGCTCACCGTCACGTCGATCATCACCAAGGTGATTGCCCTCGGGATGCGCAAGTTCCCGCAGATCAATTCCTCGGTCGACCTCGCCGCCGAAGAGGTGATCTACAAGTCGTACGTCAACATCGGCATTGCCGTCGACACCGATCGCGGCCTGCTCGTGCCGGTGCTGCGCGACGTCGACACCAAGTCGATCACGCAGATCTCGGCCGAACTGGCGCAGCTGGCCGACAAGGCGCGGGCCGGCAAGCTGTCGATGGACGAGATGTCGGGCGGCTGCTTCACCATCACCAACCTCGGCGGCATCGGCGGCACCCACTTCACGCCCATCGTCAACCACCCGGAAGTGGCGATCATGGGCATGTCGCGCTCGGCCATGGAACCGGTCTGGAACGGCACGAGCTTCGAGCCACGGCTGATGCTGCCGCTGTCAATGTCCTACGACCATCGCATCGTCGATGGCGCCGACGCGATGCGCTTCCTGCGGTTCGTCGCCGAGGCGCTCGAACAGCCGTTCCTGCTCGCCCTGTAGTCAGCGCACGTCTCTCACACCATGGCAGATACCACTCCACTCGTCGTGCTGGGCGCGGGGCCGGGCGGCCACGCGGCCGCGTTCCTCGCCGCCGACCTCGGGATGCCGGTCGTGCTCATCGACGAGGAGGTCAACCCCGGTGGCGTGTGCACGTACCGCGGCTGCATCCCGTCCAAGGCGCTGCTGCACGTCGCCAAGCTGCTGGCCGAGGCCAGGCACGCCTCGCAGTGGGGCATCGACTTCGGTGAGCCGAAGATCGACATCGACAAGGTGCGCGCCTTCAAGCAGGGCGTGGTCGACCGCCTGACGGGCGGACTCGGGCAGTTGACGCGTCAGCGCAAGATTACCTACATCCAGGGCCGGGCGAGCTTCGTCGACGCGCACACCCTGAAAGTCGCGCTCACTGCGGGCGGCGAGCAGGACGTCCGCTTCGACAAGCTGGTCATCGCCACCGGGTCGCGCGCCATCACGCTGCCCAACGTCAGCCTCAGCCCGGAACGGCTGCTCGACTCGAGCACCGCCCTCGACATGGCGCGGGTGCCCAAGAGCCTGCTGGTGGTCGGCGGCGGCTACATCGGGCTCGAACTCGGCACGGTCTACGCCGCGCTCGGTGCCGAGGTCAGCGTCGTCGAGATGCTCGACCGCCTGCTGCCGGGCGCCGATCGCGACCTGGTCAACGTCCTCGCCAAGCGCATCCGTCCGATCACCAAGCAGGTGTTGCTCAGCACCAAGGTGGTCGGCATGGAGGAGAAGGCCGACGGCGTGCACGTGACCTTCGAGGGCGCCGTCGAAGAGAAGACGCAGGTCTTCGACCAGGTGCTGGTGTCGATCGGGCGTCGCCCGAACGGCAACATCGCCGGCATCGAGAAGACCGGCGTCGAGGTCAGCCAGCGCGGGTTCATCACGGTGGACCCGCAGCGCCGGACCACGGTGCCGCACATCTACGCGATTGGCGACGTGGCCGGTGACCCCATGCTCGCCCACAAGGCGACCTACGACGCCAAGATCGCCGTCGAGCACATTGCTGGCCACAAGGTCGCCTTCGAACCGGCCGCCATCCCCGCGGTCGTGTTCACCGATCCCGAACTGGCCTGGTGCGGCCTGACCGAAGCCGAGGCGCAGGAGCGCGGCATCGCCGTCGAGATCGCCAAGTTCCCGTGGGGGGCGTCGGGTCGCGCCACGACCGTCGACCGCAATGACGGGCTGACCAAGCTGATCATCGAGCCTGGCACCCAGCGGGTGCTCGGCGTGGGCATCGTCGGGGTCAACGCCGGCGAACTCATTGCCGAGGGGGTTCTGGCCGTCGAGATGGCCGCGACCGTGGCCGACCTGAAGATGACCATTCACGCCCACCCGACCCTCGGCGAGACGGTCATGGAGGCCGCCGAGGTGTACTTCGGCACCGCCACCAACTTCTACAAGCCGAAGAAGCTCGCCTGACGCGCTGCGGGCGTCCCCGAGGAGACCCATCGCATGCTCTCGTTGTTGCTGGCCACCGTCGTCACGCTGCAGGCTGGCGCCTTCACCCTGACCAGCCCGGATCTGCCGGCCGGCCGGCCCCTGCCGGCGGCGCAGGTGTTCAACAGCTTCGGCTGTTCGGGCGGCAACGTCTCGCCGCGGCTCGAGTGGACCAACCCCCCTGCGGGCACGAAGAGCTTCGCCGTCACGGTGTACGACCCGGATGCGCCGACCGGCAGCGGCTGGTGGCACTGGGTGCTGTTCAACCTGCCTGCCACGGCCACCGTGCTGGAGGCTGGGGCGGGGAGGCCGGGCAGCAGCAAGGCGCCGCGCGGGACAGCAGTGCAAAGCCAGACCGACTTCGGCGTGCCGGGCTTCGGCGGCGCCTGCCCGCCCGAAGGCGACAAGCCGCACCGCTACGTCTTTACCGTCCATGCGCTGAAGGTGGAAGCCCTGCCGCTGGACGCGAAGGCCACCGGCGCGATGGTCGGCTACTACCTCGGTCAGCACACGATCGCCAAAGCGAGCTTCACGCGCACCTTCGGCAGGTAGCACTGGCGTGGGCAGGCATCCCTACCGGTCCGCTGCCAAGACTGGTAAGATTCCCCCACACCCTGTGGTGCCATGACGACCAAGACGCTGGGCCTCGGGGCCCTGTTGCTGGCGGTGCTCGTGTCGGCGATTTCCGCGCAGTCGCGGACGGGACCGGCTGCGCCCGCTCCCCGGACTTCCGGCGCGGCGTCCACGCCAGCGGCTCATCCCGACACGCGGGCCGCCTCGCGAATCCCGACTGCCGACTCCCGTCTGCCGCTTCCCGATCCCGGCGCGGCGGCCGCCATCCTGTCTGAGTTCTGCGTCGACTGCCACGGCAAGGGCAAGCCCAAGGGCGGCGTCAGCGTGGCCCGGCTGCTCGACGGCCTGACGCCCGAAGCCATCGCCGGCGAATGGGAGCACTGGCTGGCGATTGCCGATCGCCTCGAGACCCGCCAGATGCCACCCGAGGACGCCGACGCCTTTCCCGACGACAGCCAGCGTCGCGAGGCGGTGGCCTTCATCCGCGCCGCCTTCGACCGGTACGACGCGCGCCATGCCGGCGAGCCCGGTCGCGTCACCGTGCGCCGCCTGACCAGCGCCGAGTACGCGTACGCGATCGCTGACCTGACGGGGATCGAGATCAAGGTCGGCGTGGACGCCTCGAGCGACGCGGTCGGCGGCGAAGGGTTTGCCAATTTCGGCGACGTGCAGTTCGTGCAGGACGCCGGCGTCGAGCGCTACCTGGAGGCGGCCAAGCAGGTCGCCGATCACGCCGTGATCGGGGCCGGTGCGCTCGGCTTCTACCCCGACCCGGGCAAGACGGGACTCGAACTGTCGGCGCTCGACCGCATCGAAAGGCTCTACACCGCGCAGGGCTTCCGCGTCGTCTCGGGCGAGGGCGGCCGGCCGTTTGGATTCGATCGCTACGAGAAGGCGCTGACCGTGGCGTGGCAGTACCGCCATCGCGTCGCCCTGGGCGAACCGACCGTCAGCCTGCGGGCGCTGGCGTCGCGGGAAGGCATCACCGGCCGTTTCGCCGAACACGTCTGGGGCGCCGTGACCAGGCCCGGCACGGGTTATCCGACCCGGCTGACCGTCGAGCGGTGGCAGGCGTTGCCCGCCCCTGGCGCGGACAAGGCCGCCGCGCTCGCGAAGGTCAGGGTCGAGTGCAGTGCCATCGTCAAATCCCTCATGACCTGGCCCAGCTGGTTCTTCGCGCGCGGCGACCTCGCCGCCGGTGGACAGGGTGACGAGGACCCGCTGGTGTTTGATGACACCACGCTCGGTGCCACCCCCGGCAACGCCTGGGTGCATTCCTTGAATCGGCGTCCCGGCCGTCCCGCGTCGCGCCTGCCGGCGCCCTGGACCGTGCATCTGGCGGTCGATACCCTGCACGGCGACGCGGCCACGGTCATCTGGCGCAACCCACGGGTCGTGCTGCGCACGGCACCTCCGCCGCCTGCGGCCAACGAGCCGGTCGCGGTCACCCGCAAGCGTGTCCCGGGGCCAATCGTGCAGACGCGGTCGCTGCGCTCGGTGCTGCCGGCCGATGTCGTTGCCCGCCTCGATTTCGGCAAGAGCCCGGATGGCATCGACTCTCGGCCCGGACGACTTCGCCACCAGCGAGGGCACGTCGCTGGCCATCGACGTGGCTGCCGGCGAGCACGTGGCCGAGTTGCACGTGGAGGCTGAACTCGGGCGCAATCGCGAGGCCGTCGTCCGCGTGATGGTTGGCGATACCGCCACCGGCCCGGCCCGCGCACCCGGCCAGCGCGTCCTGCTCGGCGACCCGGCCAGCGCCGGCTACCGGACGTTCCGCGCCGGCGTGGCCGAGTACGTCTCGCTGCTGCCGCCCAACTCGCATGGCGCGGCCAACCCTGCCGACAAGGATCCAGTACCGGCGCCGTTCGACAACACCTACAACAGCCCCGAACACGACGCCTTCGTCACCTCGGTCAAGTACCAGCGCACCGACGACTTCTTCACCCGCAACATCGTCGACGGGGAGGAGCGGGTCCGCCTCGACGCCGCGTGGAACGACCTCTTTGGATCGTGGCCGTACCACGATGCCTACCTGAGCCTGTTGCTCGACCACTTCGGTGCAAGGCAAGGGCGACCGACCATCGAATCGATGACGCCGGCGCGGATCGCGGCGCTGCCGGCGCCGGCGCAACCGCTGGTGCGGCAGCTGCGCGCGCATCACGGCCTGGTGATGCAGGCCATGCGCCGCGCCGAGCCGGGGCATCTCACTGACGCGCTCGCCTTTGCCAGCCGTGCCTGGCGTCGCCCGTTGACGCCGGTCGAGCGGCAATCCTTGCGCGCCTTCTATCAGGCGGCGCGCACCAGGCGTCAGCTCGATCACGACGGCGCGATGCGAACCCTGCTCGCCCGCATCCTGATGTCGCCGGCCTTTCTCTATCGGCTCGAGGTGTCGCCCAAGAGCACCGAGATGCGGCTGGACGACTGGCAGATCGCCAGCCGCCTGAGCTTCTTCCTGTGGTCGTCGATTCCCGATCGGGAGCTGCGGCGGGCCGCCGCCGCTGGCGAGCTGCAGGACGCCGGAGCAATTGCCCGGCAGGTGCGGCGGATGACCGCGGACCCCAAGGCCCGGCGGTTGTCGACCGAGTTCTTCGGTCAATGGCTCGGTTTCTATCACTTCGACCAGTACCGCGGCGTCGATACGGGGCGCTTCCCCGAGTTCACCGACGAGGTGAAGCGGGCCATGCTGGACGAGGCGGTGTCCACCTTCGAGTACCTGGTGCGGGAGCGGCGACCGGTCAGGGAGATCCTGCACGCCGACTACGTGTTCGTGAACCAGGCGCTGGCGCGCTTCTACGGCATGGACGTACCGGTGGCCTCGACCGGCGCCGTGCAGCGGGTGGACGGCGCCAAGGCGTTCGACCGCGGTGGCGCGCTGCGACTCGGTGCGGTGCTGACCACGACGTCGGCGCCACTGCGGACCAGCCCGGTCAAGCGCGGCGACTGGATCCTGCGCCGCATCCTGGGCAGCCCGACGCCACCGCCGCCGGCCGACGCCGGCACGCTCCCGGCCGACGACAAGAGCTTCGAAGGCCAGACGCTGCGCCAGCGTCTGGCGCAGCACAAGGGCCGCCCGCAGTGCGCGTCGTGCCACCTGCGCATCGATCCGCTGGGCTTCCCGCTGGAGGGCTTCGATGCGGTCGGACGCAGCCGGACCGCCTACGCCGACGGCAATCCGGTCGATGTCACGGGCGAGTTCAAGGACCGGCCGCCCATCGTCGGCGCGAGCGGTCTGCTGGACTATCTCCAGGACAAGGACGCCGCCGTGATGACGACGCTGTCGCGCAAGATGATCGGCTACGCCCTCGGCCGCAATCCGCAGGCATCGGACCGGCGCCTGATGGCCGACATGGTGCGTGCCGGCGGCAACGCCTCGTTCACCGACCTGGCGATCGCCATCGCCACCAGCCGGCAGTTCCGGTACCGGATGGGTGCCGCCGATGTGCCCGCCGACCCGGCCGGGCCCGTTCCAACGCCTGCCCCGGCGCCCGCTGCCACGGGTACCTCCGCAAGAGCCGCCACGCCATGACCAAGCCGCACACGTCATCCGCCCCATCACGTCGCCACTTCCTGCGCGGGGTCGGGGTGGCGCTCGCGTTGCCCTGGATGGAGTCGCTGCCGGCCGTCGCGCAGGCACGCGCCGGCAAGGTGGCGGCGCAGAGCGGCCCGCCCCTCCGTCTCGGCATCGTCTACTTCTCCAACGGCGTCGAGCCGGCACACTGGTGGGCCAAGGGCAGCGGGGCGTCGATGGAGCTCGGGCCGGGGCTGCTGCCGATGCAGCCGCATCGCGAGGACATGGTCTTCATCCGTGGCCTCTACAGCCAGTCGGCGTTGGCCTCGACCAGCCCGCATCTCGGCCGCATGAACCTGCTTTCCGGCACGCCGGTCAGCCTCGACCCCGACGTGATCCGCGTCGGCACCTCGATGGACCAGGTGCTTGCCGGCGCGATCGGGGACCGCACGGCCGTGCCCAGCCTTGTGCTGGGCATCGAGCCCAACGAATTGCGCCTCGAGGACGGCCTCTCGATGGTGTACGGGTCGAGCCTGTCCTGGGTCTCGCCGACCCGGCCCGCGACCAAGGAAATCTATCCCGCCCGGACCTTCGATCGGCTGGTCGGCGACGGCACCGGCCGGGTCGTGGACCGCAGCATCCTCGACGCCGTTCACGAGGAAGCGCGCACGCTCCGGCCACGGGTGAGCCGCGACGACCACCACAAGCTGGGGGAGTACTTCGAAGGGATCCGCGACATCGAGAAGCGGATCGAGCGGGCGTCGCGCGAGGAGCGGATCGAAGGCTGGCAGCCGACGCTCGCCCAGCCCGACATGCCGCGGCCCAAGCACGAACTGCCGCAGGACGTGCCGGCGCACATGAAGCTGATGCTCGACCTGATGGTGCTCGCGTTCCAGATGGACAAGACCCGCGTGGCCACGGTGATGCTCAACAACGACCTGTCGCAGATGAATTTCAGGTTCGTCGAGGGCGTGCAGGGAGCGTTGCACCTGGACCTCACGCACAACGGACGCGTGGCGACCAAGGAAGCGATGTACCTGAAGACCAACCAGTTCCACATCGCGCAGTTTGCCTACCTCACCGCGCGGATGAAGGCCATCTCCGAGGGCGAGACCACGCTGCTCGACAACTCGATGCTGATGTGCGCCTCGAGCCTGTTCGACGGCGACCTGCACAGCGCCGAACAACTGCCGATTCTGCTGGCCGGCAAGGGTGCCGGCAGCCTGAAGACCGGCCGCGTCCTCGATTACATGGACAAGGGCGACGCCAACCGCAAGGTCTGCAGCCTGCACCTCTCGCTGATGGATCGCATGGGCGTCAAGCTCGATGGCTTCGGCGACGCCGCGTCACGCCTCGCCGACCTGTAGCCGCACGACCGTCGCCGACCCGCAGCCACGAGACTCGAACCGGCGGCTACACTGTGGGCGATGAGCCCTCTGCTTCCCCCTGATCGTCACCTCGGCGTCATTGGCGCCGGTGTCATGGGCCGCACGCTGCTGCGCGGGATGTTCGGAGCCGGCCTGCTCTCGCCGCACCAGGCGTGGGCGTCGGCGCACTCCCAGGCCTCGTGCGACGAGGTCGCCGCAGAACTCGGCGTGCCGTGCTTCCGCAGCGGACCGCAGGACAGCGCCGGCCCCGCGTCCTCGCTCGGCGTCACGTGGGACGAGCGGTTGCGCGACACCGATGTCGTGCTGATCTGCGTCAAGCCGAAGCAGGCTGCCCAGGTGGCCGAGGCGCTGCTCGCCGGAAAGGTCGCGCCGGGGACGCTGCTCGTGTCGATCCTGGCCGGCGTCACCACCGCGCGCCTCGAGCAGTTGCTCGACCTCCCCAATCCCTGGGTCCGGGCGATGCCCAACACCCCCTGCGTGGTCGGCGCCGGCATGACCGTGGTGGCGCCGGGGACGCACGCCACCGACGCCCACCTGCAACTGGCCCGGCAGATCTTCTGCTCGGTCGGCCAGTGCCGCATCGTCGACGAGGCCTACTGCAATGCCGTGACCGCCCTCAGCGGCAGCGGCCCCGCCTACATGTACCTGATGATGGAGGCGATGGCCGATGCCGGTGTCCGCGTCGGCCTGCCACGCGATCTCGCGCTCCAACTCGTAGCCCAGACGATGCTCGGGTCCGCGCGCATGGTCCTCGAGACCGGCCGGCACCCCGCGGCGCTGCGCGACGATGTGACGACGCCGGCTGGCTGCACGATCGGCGGCGTGCTGATGCTCGAAGACGGCAAGATCCGGTCGGTGCTGGCGCGCGCCGTCGAGGAAGCCACGCGCATCGTCGAGCAGTTGGGCAGGACCGCCAAGGGGAAGGGCGAGGCGCAGTAGAACGCCGAACACAGTGACGCCAACGAGGCACTACAGCGCCAAAGGTGGACGGTGCTAGCATGGCCGCATGACCAGACTCCTGTCCTTCTGCGCGTTTGCCAGCCTCGGCGTGGCGACGTTGGCGGCACAGGTTCCGGCGCCCCCCACTGCACCCGCGTCGGCTCCCGCCGCGGCACCGCAGTTCTCGGCAGACCTGAAGGTCGGCGATCCCGCGCCGGCGTTCTCGTTGCCGGGGTCCGACGGCAAGACGCATTCGCTGTCGGAGTACAAGGGCCGGACCGTCGTGCTCGCCTGGTTCCCCAAGGCCTTCAGCGGTGGTTGAACGGCCGAATGCAAGTCGCTCGGTTCGAGCGGCACGATCCTGAAGACCTACGACATCGCCCTGTTCATGGCGAGCGTCGACGACCTCGAGACCAACACCCGGTTCGCCAAGGAACACGTGGTGGACTTCCCGATTCTTGCCGACCCCGGCAAGGCCGTCGCGAAGGCATACGGCGTCATCCGCCTGGACCGCCCGCCCGAGCAGCAGCTGGCCGCGCGGCACACGTTCTACATCGGCCCTGACGGCCGGATCCTCGACATCGACAAGAGCCCGACGACGGCGACAGCCGGCGAGGTGATGGTCAAGAAACTCGAAGCACTCGGCGTCAAGAAGCGCTGAGAGCCGCGGCCGCGCCAGCCCCGGGCGGCCGCTCCCTCTCCAGTTCAACGCCAGACGGCCATCGCGGCCCCGGGAACCACCGGGGTGGCGATGGCGCCAGGCTGCGCGCGTCGCCCTCCCCGCACCCGACGTCCTACAGATACGCCGTCGCGATCAGCCAGACACAGGCGACGACCAGAATTGCCGTCATGACGTGGTCGAAGACCTCGGGGTCGATCCGGGCGATGAAAAAGCGCCCGAGATAGACGCCGAGTGCCACCAGCGGCGTGAAGGCGAGCGACCAGGTGAGCGCTGCCGGCGAGACCACCCCCACGGCCAGCGACCCCGGCAGCTTGAGCAGGTTGATGATGGCAAAGAACAGCGTGTTGGTGCCCATGAACACCGTTGGCGTGATGGGCTGCAGCAACAGGTAGGACGTGATCGGCGGGCCGCCGGCGTTGAGCATGGCCGACGCCGCGCCCGACAGCAGCCCCGCCAGCGGACCGTGCCAGCCGCGATGCTGGTGATGCTCGCGGCCGCGCCAATGGCTGAAGATCTTGTAGCCGGTCACCACGAGGGCGGCAACGCCGAGGCCGACGCGCAGCGAGCGGTCGGGCAGCCCGCGCAGCAGGAACAGGCCGACGCCGACGCCGATGGCGCCGCCTGGAATCAGCGCCCGCGCGTGCCGGCGGTCCCATGTGCCCCAGTAGGTGTAGAGCGCAAACGCGTCGCCCACCATCAGCATCGGCACCGCGAGCGCAACTGCCGTCGCCACGCTGACCCGCTGGCTGATCATCAGCGTGGCCAGCATCGTCGGCAGCGGGCCGCCGAGGCCGCCCTTCGAGAGGCCGATCAGCAGCGCCGCGGCGGACAGCGTCAGGGCATCGCCCGGCAGCAGCGCGGCCACCTCAGCGACCCTTGGGCGGCAGGACGCCGGACGCCGCGCCACGGCGCCGCCGGCTGGCGCTGGCGGCGGCGGCCGCCGCGTCGAGGCGGCGTCTCGCGTCGAGGAAGACGTCGGCCAGCATGGTGTCGGTCAGGCGGCCGGTGTGCGTGTTCTGGCGGGACGGGTGGTAGGACTGCAGCACGCTCGGCATGCCGGTGGCCGAGGCATCGACGAAATGGCCGTGCGCAAACGGCGCTGCCGGCAACCGGACGGCACGTCGGGCCAGAAGCCGCCGGTACGCGTCGTAGGCGATCCGCCCGAGCACCACCACGAGTTCGACGTTCGGCAGGGCCGCCAGTTCGGCCTCGAGGTGCGCCAGGCAGGTCTGCACTTCTTCCGGCAGCGGCTTGTTGTCCGGCGGTGCGCAGCGGACGGCGGCGGCAATGAAGGCGTCGGTCAGGAGCAGGCCGTCGTCGGGATGGTGCGAGGTGGCCTGGTTGGCGAAACCGCCAGCCATCATCGCCCGCAGCAGGAAGTCGCCCGAGCCGTTGACGCCATCGCCGGTGAAGACCCGACCGGTGCGATTGGCGCCGTGCGCCGCAGGGGCCAGCCCGAGCACGAGCAGGCGGGCCCGGGCGTCACCGAAGCCGGGCACGGGCCGGCCCCAGTAGATCTCGTTGCGAAACGCCGCGCGGCGGGTCTGCGCAACGCCGCGGCAATAGGCGCGCAGGCGCGGGCACGCTTCGCAGTCGATGATGCGCAGCTGTGACGCGCGCAGGCGCGGTGGCACCGGTGACTGGGCTGGATACGCCCGAGGCATGCGCGACGACGTCAGCGGCAGGTGCCGCTGGCTGCGTGGGCCAGGCTGTCGGCCTGCTCGTGCGCGTGATACGAACTGCGGACGAGCGGACCGGCCTCGACGTGCCCGAAACCGAGTTCGAGCGCGGCGGTCTTCAATGCCCGGAACTCGTCGGGCGTGTAGTACCGGGTCATCTCGAGATGCGACTCGGTTGGCCGCAGGTACTGCCCGAGCGTCAGGATGTCCACCTCGACGCCGCGAAGGTCACGGAAGACCTGCACCAGCTCCGGCGTTTCCTCGCCGAGGCCGACCATCAGCCCGGTCTTGGTCGGAATCTGCGGCGCGTGCGCCTTGGCCCGCTGCAGCAGTTCGAGCGTGCGGCTGTACCGGCCACCGCTGCGGGCCTTGCGGTAGAGGCGGGGGACCGTCTCGGTGTTGTGATTGAGCACGTCCGGTCCGGCGTCCAGCACCGTGTACAGCTGGTCGGCCTTGCCCTGGAAATCCGGGATCAGCACCTCGATACGGCAGCCCGGCGAAAGCTCGCGGGTGCGGACGATGGTCTCGGCAAAGATGCCCGACCCGCCGTCGGCGAGATCGTCACGGTCGACGGAGGTGATGACCACGTACTGCAGGCCGAGCACCTTGACGGCATCGGCGACGCGTCGCGGCTCGTCCAGGTCCAGGGTCACCGGCTTGCCATGGGCCACGGCGCAGTAGCCGCAGGCGCGCGTGCAGACGTCGCCGAGGATCATGAACGTCGCGGTGCCATGGTGCCAGCACTCGCCGATGTTCGGGCAGCGGGCCTCCTCGCACACCGTGTTCAGCCCGAGGCCCCTCATCAACTTCGAGAGTCGGAGGTAGTTCTCGGAACCTGGCGCCTTGACCTTCAGCCACTCGGGCTTGGGCTGACGCGGGCGAATCAGGTGCAGGGGGGCGACTGTGCTCATGCGTGGAAGAGGGCGGTCCTGATGCGCGTACCGGACGCTCGGGGGCCGGATCCGGGGCCCACCCGATGATCGTAGCACGTGGGTTCAGGACGGCCCGTCGCCCTCGTGCGCGCCTGCCTCGGTCAGCGCGCGGACGGCTCGCACGAGCTGTTCCGGCCGCCATGGCTTCTGCAGGAAGAAGGTCTGCGGCGCTGCCGTGAGGTCGCCGGCCTCCTCGGCGGTGTAGCCGCTGGTCAGCACGATCGGCAGGTCCGGTCGGTGCTCACGCAGGGCCTGCAGGACGGCCCGGCCCTGCATGCCAGGGAGCGTGAGGTCGAGCACCACGAGGTCGAATGCCCCGGGCCGCTCTCCAAAGGTCGTGAGGGCGTCCTCGCCCGTCTGCACTTCCGTGACGACGCACCCGGCCCTGCGCAAGGCGACCCGTGCCACGTCACGGACGAGACGTTCGTCATCCACGACGAGCACGTGCGACGACGGGGCCCCGCCCGGTTCGCCCGGTGACTGGGCGACGGGAGCGGGGGCGGCGGCTGGGGACTGCGTGGTCGCCGTGCCGTGCGCGGCCGGCGGCGCGACGGGAGTGCCGCGCAGGCAGGGCAGCAGCAGCGTGAAGGTGGTGCCGAGCCCCGGCTGGCTGGACACCAGGATGCGGCCGCCCTGGCTGCGCACGATGCCCTGCGCCGCAGCGAGGCCGAGGCCGCGGCCGACCGGCTTGGTGGTGAAGAAGGGGTCGAAGATCCGCGCCGCGGTTTCCGCGGTCATGCCGGAGCCATCGTCGCGGACTTCCAGCCAGACGTAGTCGCCAGGAGCGAGACCGAGGACTCCCGGCTGGTGAGCGGTGGCGGCCTCGCCCGGACGCAGGGTGCGCGTCCCTGCCGAGACCCGAATGTTGCCCTCCCGGTCGCCGATGGCCTCGGCAGCGTTGGTCAGGAGGTTGGTCACCACCTGTCGGAGCTGCGACGGGTCGCCGGCCACGGTCGGCAGTCCACGCGGGAAGTCCAGGGTCACGGTGATCGCGGCAGGGATCACCGAGTCGAGCAATTCACGCACGTCGTCGACCAGCGCTTCGAGCTGGACCGGCACGACGATGAAGCGGCCACGGCCGGAGTAGGCCAGCATCTGCATGGTGAGCTCGCTCGCACGCAGTGCCGCCCGTTCGATGCGCTCGACGTGCACGCGCCCGCTCGACCCGTCGGGCAGCTCGGCCAGCGCCAGACTGGCCTCGCCGAGGACGCCCACCAGCAGGTTGTTGAAGTCGTGGGCCACGCCTCCGGCCAGCACGCCGAGGCTCTCGAGGCGCTGCGCCTGCTGCATGCGGCCGTCGAGGACGCGTCGCTCGGCCTCCGCGCGCTCGCGCTCGAGCAGCTCGGTCCGGAGCGCCGACGTGCGCTGGTCGACGAGCTGCTGCAGGTGCCGCTGACGCCGCTGCAGCCGGCCGAGCCGCCATCGGACGAAGCCGGCAATCGAGAGGGCAGCCAGTGCGACCGACACGGCCAGGAACCACGGGGTTTCGTGGAACCGCGCCGGTACGCGAAAGCCGACGACCTGGATGGCGCCCGGCGCCGCGCGGCGATGAGCCCGCGCCCGCACTTCGAACCGGTAATCGCCAGGTGTCAGATTGGTGAACGACGCGGTGCGGTCCGTGCCGGCATCGACCCAGGCCGCGTCGCCGAGCCCGACCAGGCGGTACTCGTACTGGACGGCCCGGCCGCCAGTCAGCCAGGGGGCGCTGAACCCGATGTCGAGATTGCGCGCGGGCGCGCCCCGGGTCAGCGCGGCCACGCCGATCGGCACCTTGTTGGCCAGCACCGTGTCGATGTACACGGCCGGTGTGCCCCGGGCATCGGCGACCTCGGTGGGATCGAAGATGACGATGCCATCCACGGTGGCAAACCACAGACGACCGTCGGCGGCGAGCCAGCTCAGTGGCTGGTTGCCGTCGGTGCCATCGGTGCCGGCCACGCCCTCCGCGCGGCCGTACTGGGTCACCGAGAGGGCGTCGCTCCGGCCGTCCATGCGGGCGTGGACGTCGGCCATGCGGATCACGGTCAGGCCCTGCGTGCCGGTCAGCCAGAGGCGTCCGCCGTCGTCCTCCAGCACGTCGAGCACCACGTCGTCGGGCAGGCCGTCGCGTGTGGTGATGGAGCTGACCTTGCCATCACGCAGGCGGAACAGGCCGCCGCCGTACGTGCCAATCCACAGCGTGTCGGTGCGGTCGTGATGCAGCGACGTGACGAAGGCATCGGCCAGTCCTTCGCGTTGTCCCCAGCTCACGATGCGCCCGTCGGGTTCGATGCTCTGCAGGCCACCGCCGTACGTACCCACCCAGGTGCGGGCGGCGAGCGCATACACCACCCGGACTTCCTCGCTGCGCAGACCATCGGCCTTGCCGATGCGTCGGCTGACGCCGTCCTGATAGCGCACCAGCCCGTTGCCGCCGAACCAGACAACGCCGTCGGCCACCTCGACGGTCCGGAGCGAGGGCCCGACGATCTCGGCGCCGACCCGCTCGACGACCCGGCCGCCGTCGAATCGGACGGCGCCGCCGCCGTTGGTGCCCACCCAGACGCTCTCGCCTGGCCCGCCCTGCACCGAGGTGACGGCGTTGCTCGGCAGGCCATCGTCGGTGGTCCACTGCCGCAGTTGGCCGTCCTTCAGGGTCACCAGCCCGCCGCCGTAGGTGCCGATCCACCAGGTCTGGGTCTTGGTGTGCTCGTAAAGGGTGGTGACCGGGAACGGCGGCAGGCCGGACCGCGTGTCGAGCAGTTCGCGTGCCGCGGTGGCGAGGCGATTCAACCCGCCGGCGAGCGTGCCGACCCACAGCGCCCCGTCCTTGTCCTCGGCGAGCGAGATGAGGTAGTCCGAGCTGAGGCCGTCGCTGCGGCGAAAAGCCGTGAAGCCGGCGCCGTCGTAGCGGACCAGCCCCCCGCCATGCGTCGCCATCCAGACCACGCCGCGACTGTCGACCAGCAGTTGCAGCACGCGCTCCACAGGCAGGCCATCGCTGGTGCCGAACGCGGTCACCTGCGTGCCCTCGATGCGGCTCACGCCGCGCAGCCCGGCGGCCCAGATGGCGCCATCGCGCGACTCGGTGATGGAAGTGACGGCCGGACCGGCCAGGCCCGCCTCCGTCGAGTGCCGGCGCACGGTGTCGCCGGCGAGACGCACGGCGCCGTTGTGCGACGTGGCAAACCACATCGCGCCGTCGGTCGCCTGGAACACCGCATTGACGCCGTCGTCGGCCAGGTCCGGCGGGAGGGCTGGTGCCTGCCAGCGGATGCCGTCGAACACCCGCGCCCCTCGCGACGATGCCAGCCAGAGGCGGCCCTCACGGTCGCGGTACAGGTCCCAGACGATCGCGTGCGGTACGCCCTGGTCGGCGCCATAGCGCGTGACCTTGCCATCGGCCACATGCAGGACGCCGGAGCCGTACGTGCTGATCCAGAAGCGGCCGTCGCCCTCGGGGACGACGGCGGTCAGGCGGAGATTGCCGATATCTATTCCGCCGACCTGGGTGATGGGTGTGAACTGCGCGCCATCGAACCGCGCCAGCCCCATGCGGGTGGCCACCCACAGGTACCCTTGCGCGTCCTGGGCCACGCCCGTCACGGTGTTCTGTGGCAAGCCGTCCTCGACGCGCCAGTGGTCGACGATCAGCCGCGCCCTGGACTGCGCCCGCGCCACGGCGCCCGTGGCGATCCACATCGCCAGCATCAGCACGACTGCGTACCTGCGCGACTCTCTCTGCACGATGCTCATTCACCAGCACGCCGGCGCCGGAGGATGTGAGTGTAGACCGGCCGTCGATCCGCGACCCTGCGGGCGGGTCGCCCCTTGCTTTCCTGGTGGCGGCCGACCCATGCTGGCGGAGCGTCGCTCGGGCCCGGGCGCGGCGGCCAGCGTGTTGGTCGCGTCCCGTATGCCGCGGGCCAGACCCGCTGTCACCGACCGTGCCTCGCATCCACGACATCAGTACCGACACCGAGGACCCGCCGGCGTTTGTCGATGTGCTCGAGCATCGCCGCGGCGCCTGGAACGGCCCCGGCTACCCGGGCGCGGCGACGGCGGCGCAGCAGCACGCGGCCTGGCCGCACCTTCGCCCGCTCGACTCGCCAACGCCGCGATCCCTCGTGCACGATGCGGCTCGGCGGACGGTGACCCGCGCGGGGTGGCGGATCGTCGGCGACGACCCGGCCGCCGGCCGCCTCGAGGCAGTGGCCACCACGCCCTGGCTCCGCCTCAAGGACGACGTGGTGGTGCGCCTGCGCGATCGGCCCGACGGCGGCACACGGGTGGACGTGCGCTCCAAGTCGCGCATCGGCCGCAACGACTTCGGGACCAACGCGCGGCGTGTCCTGGCATTTCTGGCCGACCTGCGGTCGGCCCTGGAGACGGCTCGATGAGCGACCCGCTGGCGGCCTGGCGCGCCGAGTTCCCGATCCTGGACACCTGCACGTACCTGGTGAGCCATTCACTCGGCGCCATGCCGCGCTCGGCGCGCACGCAGGCCGACCGCTTCCTGGACGCGTGGCAGACCCGGGGTGTGCGGGCCTGGTCCGAGGGCTGGTGGGAGACCAGCCGCGAAACCGGCGACCTCCTGGCGCCGCTGCTCGGCGTGGCGCCGGGTTCGGTCACGATGGTGCAGAACGTCTCGGTCGCGCAGTCGGTGATTGCCTCCAGCCTCGACTTCCGCACCCGCCGCCGCATCGTCACGCCCCAGCTCGATTTCCCTACCAACCACTACGTCTTCGAGGGCTGGCGCCAGCATGGCGCCGAGGTGGTCTACGTGCCGTCGCCGGACGGCCTCACCCAGCCACCCGAGACGTGGCTGCCCCTGATCGACGAGCGGACGGCCCTGGTGTGCTGTTCGTTGGTGCTCTTCCGCAGTGCGTCGATCACCGACATCGCCCCCATCCTGGCCCGCGCCAGGGCGGTGGGCGCTCCGGTCGTGCTCGATCTCTACCAGGCCACCGGGACGATTCCGCTCGATCTCACCAGCCTCGGGGTCGAGTTTGCCGTCGGCGGTTCGGTCAAGTGGCTCTGCGGCGGGCCGGGCGCGGGCTATCTGTACGTGCGGCCCGATCTCGCCCGGTCGATCGCCCCGGCGGCCACCGGCTGGGCCGCCCATGCCCGGCCCTTCGCCTTCGAGACCGGCCCGATTTCCTACGCCGATGGGCAGGAACGCTTTGCCTCGGGCACGCCCAACGTCTCGGCCTGGATGATCGCGCAGGCCGGCTACCGGATCGTCCAGGCCGTCGGCGTGCCGGCCATCCGCGCCAAGTCGCTGCGGCAGACGCGGCTGATCATCGAGCACGCCCTGGCCCGCGGCTGGCGGGTGCGAACGCCAGTCGAGGACGCGCAGCGGGGCGGCACGGTGACCCTCGACCTGCCCGACAGCGCGAGGGTGGCTGCCGAACTGATCGCCCGCGACGTGGTGATCGACCATCGGCCCGACGCGGGCATCCGCATCGCCCCACACTTCTACAGCACCGACGACGAGATCGCGCACGCCCTCAGCGTGATGGACGAACTCACGAAGTAATTCAGAATCAGGAATTCACAATGAAGGCTCAACCGGGGAGTGGGTTCGCGTGGCGGAGCCGCGAGCGCCCAGTCGCAGCGTGCGCTTGCCGCCGGCGTGAATCCCTGGCGAAGTTCGCCCCGCCCTTCATTGTGAATTCTGAATTGTGAATTGATCGTCGGTCACCGCTGCACGAACACGAACACGCCATGCTTGTTGGCGCTGGCCACGTCCAGCCGGCCGTCGCCGTCTACGTCGCCGACCACGACCTGGTTGCCGACCCCCGAGGTGTCGTCGATGAGGTGTCTGGTCCACCTCACCGTGCCGCCCGTCCGTTGCGGCCGGAACCAGTACAGCACCCCTGGTGCATTGGGTTGCGGATCGCCGCTCGGTCCATGCGCCCACCGCCGCTTGCCGGTGACCACGTCGGGAATGCCGTCGTTGTCGATGTCACCGATGTCGAGGGCATGCGACTGGGAAAACGACGCGTCGATGCCGTGCTTGACGAAGGTCCGCAGGCCTGCCGTTCGCTGCTGCTCGAACCACCACACACCGACCTCGTGGGCGGCGCTCGCGACGATGTCGGCCAGCCCGTCGCCGTTGACGTCGTAGATGGCCATGTGCGCGGCGTCGGGGCCGAGGTCGGCGGCGGTGAAGGGCCACGGCGTGTCAGCGGCCGTCGCCGGGCCCAGCCAGTACCCCTTCGTGCTCACCACGTCCGCGCGGCCATCGCCATCGAGGTCGCCGACGCCGAGCCCGTGCGCATACCGATGCGCCACCGGGTGATTCGGCTCGCTGATTGGTCTGAACGCAAACGGCACGAACGGCGAAGCGGCAGGCGCCAGCCAGCCCAGTCGATCGCCGACGCCCATGATCAGGACGGGACCACGGCCACGCACCAGCCGCGCGAATGCCGGCGACTCGTTCCCGGTGGAGGCTGCAACCGGATGGGTGCGCCAGGTGCCGCCGCGTGGGCCGGGGTTGGCGCGCCATGTGGCGGGCTCGCCGGGATATCCGAGGACGACCTGATCCGGGAACCCGTCGCCGTTGACGTCCAGTGCGAAGTTGTGGAACGCGTTGCTGAAACCCGTCGGCGCGTCGAACGATTCGAGAGGCGCGATCGCATGGCGCGTCCAGGCCGCGGGCATCAGGATCGCGTCGGGCGCCGGCGCGGCGTACCACGCGTTGCCCGCGATCACGTCGAGGCGACCGTCGCGATCGACGTCGGCAAGCGCCACGCCTTCCGCGCGGAACGCGCCGTCGAGGATCACCTTGCGGAAGGCCGGGGCACGGCCGCCTGCCGGCCCCTGGGCCGCGAGCCAGGCGCCCATCAGCGTCACGACGAGCGCCGCAAGCAGTGACTGCAATCGCATGGGCGAGAGTAATCGCACAGCACGACTGGCGGAAAGGCCGAAGTGTGGTCAGTGGACGATGACGTAGCCCTGGAAGTCGCGATTGAGCTGCTGGCCGGGCCGGACGTCGTCGAGAAACGGGCAGGTACCGCTGACGCTGAAGTTGCCGGACACCCTCGACTCGCCGGGCGCCAGGAAGCCCACCTGGTTCAGCGCCGGGCACGCCGACCGCTCCAGGTACGGGCCGGAAAAAATCTGGTGCGACACGGTATCGAGGTTGCGCACCGTGATGCGCTGGCCGGCCGAGACGACGAGCACCCGCGGCGTCACTCCCTGGGCCGTGATGGTGATGACCCGCTCCTCGCCGAGGGGTGTGCCCAGGGCGTTGGTACCCGAGGCCCAGCGGTCCCGACCCGAGTCGGCGTACATGGCGCGTTCCACCACCAGCTGCGCCGGCAGCGTGCCCTGGCTCTCCACCAGGGTGGCGAAGCGACGACCCATGGCCTGCGGAAAATCATCGCGAACGGGCACGTTGACCCGGCTTCGCGCCGCGACCGGGTACTCCCGGCTCACGCGGGCGCCATCGTCTTCGAACGACAGTGTCACCCGCGCCACGCCGGCAAACGGCGACGTGTTGGCAATCAGCACATAGGTGTCGGTGGCGTTGGCGCCGCCGAGCAGCCCCTCGGCAAGGCCCCATGCCGCGCTGGTGGCCAGTGAGCCCGGCGAGTTGTGCGCCTCGCGCCAGTTGCTGGCCAACGGCCCGGGCCACCACATCGACCGCTCGGCGACGAACGGCTGGTCGTCGGTGGATTCCAGGACCACCGAGACCGCCGTGTTGGCCAGTTCCGGCGCTGCCTCGTCGACCCAGATGTTGAAACGGCTTCGGGCCGGCACGTCGTAGGTGCGCTGCACCGTGGCGCCGGACGGCAGAAGAAAGGTCGCGCGCACACCCATCGAGTCGGACGACGGATTGGCCAGCAGCAGAAACGTATCGAAGTACGGGCCGGTGGCGCCCTCGGCAAACGACCAGGTCGGCGACGGCGTGGTGATGCCGGCGCTGGCGTGGCCGGCGCCGAACAGCCGGCCGCCAGCGTTGAGGTACATCGCCCGCTCGACCAGGATCGGCGTGTCGCCGGCGGTGACGATGCGGGCCGAGATCTCGGCTGCGCGGAGGGACGGATGCTGCGCCGAGACGTCGAGGGTGGTCCGCGACCGTGGTGCCAGGGTGTAGCTGCGCGTGACGGGGGCGAGGCCGCGGCCGAGCAGGTACTCGATGGTGACGGTGGCCTCGACGGCGTTGGGGTTCTGCAGCAGGTAGAACAGCTTGAAGCCGTTGATTGTCGCGCCCTCGGCGAGATACCAGGCGGCCGACGGCGCGGTCATCGCCGTCTCGGCGTGGCTGCCATAGGCGGTGCCGTCCCAGGTCATCGTCCGGTCGGCGACCACGGGCTGGTCGGATTCGAGGATGGTCGCGAACTCTTCGTCGGCCAGGCCCGCGACGGTCGCCACGTCGACCGTCGCGCGGCCAAAGGGCGCCAGGGTGACGAGACGGCGCACGATGGTGTCCTGGCCCGGAACATCCGGTACGCCGCAGGCGCGCTGACAGAGAAAGCGCACCAGTACGGCGGCCGGCGCCGCGTTCGGGTTGAAGAGCGCGAGACGGGTATCGAAGGGCGCGATCGTCGCCCCCTCGGCAAGGTAGCGGGTGTGGCGGCCGAGGGGATGCGTGCCCTGCTGATACTCCTCGAGATTGCTCAGCCCGTCACCGTCGGGATCGGCGTTGGCATCGCTGAGGGTCGGGTCCAGGTTGAACTGGGTTTCCCATGCGTCGGGGAGTTGGTCGTTGTCGGTGTCGATGGTTTCGTCTCCGCTCGACAACCGGAACACAAAGGCATCGGTGGGACCGCGGTGTGCCGACCCCATGGCCTGGACCATCCCCGTCACCACGACCCGCCCGACACCGTCCACCGCCACTCCCGTCGCATCGTCGCTGCCGCTGGTGCCGAGATACGTGGCGTAGACGATCGAAGCGCCGCGCAGCATGACGAGGAAGGCGTCGCCGCTGCCGGCGCTCCCTACCTGCAGGGGACGCACGACCGGAAAGTCGGAGGAGGACGTCTGCCCGGCGAGGTAGAGGCCAGTCCCATCGACGGCGATGGCGCGGGCCCGGTCCAGACCGGTGCCGCCGATGCGCCAGGCCGTCCCGCGGGTGCCCGCCGGCGCGTACGTCACGGCAAACGCGTCGAGGCTCGTGCCGCCCGGGCCGGCCGTCGCGGTCGCCGGAAAATCCGGGGACGAGGTGCTGCCGCCGACATGGACGGCGCCGCCGGGCTCTGCGGTGACCGCGTGCGCGGCGTCATGCGCGCTGCCGCCGAGCAGCGTCGAGAACAGCAGCGATCCGCCGGACGAGAAGCGCGAGACGGTGGCGTCGAAACCACCACCGGGCGCCTGTGAGGGCTGCTGCGCCGGATAGTCGGGGGAGTTGCTGGTGCCGGCGACGACGATTGCGCCGGAGGCATCGGCAGCGACCGCGAACAGGCTGTCGCTGGCCTGCCCGCCGTGGTAGGTGGACCACGCCATGTCGCCATCAGCGCCAATCCGGGTGACGAATCCGTCGAGGCCGACGGCGGTCGGCTGGCGCGCGTTGCGGGTCGGGAAGTCGGCCGAGCGCGTCTCGCCAGCGACCACGAGCCCGCCGTCGCTGGTCACGGCAATGCCGTGGCCCTCGTCGGCATCGCTGCCGCCGAGGTAGCTCGAGAAGGTCAGCGTACGGCCATCAGGGGCGACGCTGGCCACGAAGGCATTGGCGTCGCCTGGCGCCGTCTGCTGTCCCGCCAGCGGCAGGACGACCGGGAAGTCGCGACTGAGGGTGAACCCGGTCACGTGCATGCGCCCACTCGCGTCCACGGCCAGGCCGCGCACGTTGTCGGACTCGCTGCCGCCGAAGTAGGTGAGCAGTTCCACGGCCTGACCGGTGGCCGACAGCCGCGCCACAAAGACATCGCCCTTGCCGCCGGGGCCACCGAGTCGCGCCCACGGCAGGTCGGTCGAGGAGGTGTAGCCGGCAAGGTGGATGCGGCCCTGCGCGTCGAGCGCCACAGCTGTCGCTTCCTCGACCCCGTTGCCGCCAATGGTGACCGACGACGTCAGGACCGGGTCGATGACCAGTTCACGGCGCCGGTCGTACGCGGCGACGTGAAAGCCGAAGGTGCCATCGGGCCCGGTGCGAAAGGCCACCGGGACGTCGGCGACACGGCCATCGGGCCGCGTCTGCCAGGCGCGCGGGGCTTCGAGGCGCAGGCTGACGCCGCGTGTCACCTCAATCCGGATGGTGCCGTCGGCGGCAAGCGTTGCCTCCGCCTCGTCGATGCGGAAGCGAATCACCGAGGGATTGGCGCCGGCAGCCACCATGAAATCCTGCTCGAGTCGGCCGTCGGTCCCCCGGTAGCGGACGTCGATGCCGTGGTAGATACCGCGGTACCCGACCTGGGCGTGCAGGTCACGCTGGACCACCGTCCCGGCGCGCAGGTGATGCGCCGCACCGGTGCGCGGCGCGCGCCAGGATGCCGCCGTGCCACTGGTGCCGACCAGGGTCCACCGCCAGGAGTGCGCATTCTCCCCCGGGGCCTCGACCACGACGTCGACGCCTGCCCGGGTCACCCGCGCGTCGTAGCCGCGAGCCCGGGTGGTGGCCCCGTCATCGCCAGCTTCGAAGGTCAGGGGCAGTGTGGTTGGCGTGGCAGGCCGGGCCGTCGCGGGCGTCAGCACCACGCGGGCCGTTGTCGCGACGCCCGGGTCGGCCGGGCCACGGCCATGGTGTGCGGACAGGCCTGCGCCCCAGCACAGGAGCAGGGCGGCCACGATACGGGTCAGGGAGCGCACACGAGAACCCGCACGTCGCATGCCTGCCTTCGAGCAAGTTCCTCGCCGTCGCCGCGTCGCTCCGAAAATCACCGTCCCGCGGGCGCAATCATTCGCAACGGTCGCAAATTCGTCACACCGCGAACGAGTTTGGCACTGCCGCCGAGGGGCCCGGCGCCGTGCCCCGGCCCCCGGCGCCCCGGCGGCCCGTGCCCCGGCCCCCGGTGCCCCGGCCCGTGCCCCGGCCCCCGGTACCCGGTACCCGTACCGGGTGAACCCGTGCCTACCGGATGACGATGCGTGCCCGCATGTCGGCGTTGCTCGGATCGTCGTGGTCGTGGATGCCGCAGCTGCGCACCGTGTTGAGATTGCCGGTTTCCCTCGTCGTGCCTGGTGCCAGGAACCCGACCTGGTTGATCTCGGGGCAGTCGGTGTGTTCCGGATGCGGGTCGGAGCTGACCTGCCGGGCCCGGGCGCTGCTGTTGACGAACAGGACGCGTGCGCCCTGCGCCACGACCAGCTCCTTGGGCGACAGCACGCCGGCAGCGTCGATGGTCATGGTGAAGGCGGATGGGGCCGGGGTGCTGGGGCTGGTCGGCGACGATCCGCCGCCGCAGCCGAGGGCCAGCGCCGTCAGGACCGCAGGGACGGTCATCCGTGCAGGGGCGGACATGGGCGCCCATTATGCGAGAACTTCACCGGTTTTCCACGACGGTGCATCGCCGACCTCGGCCGTCCTTGTTCTTGCGGGCCAGAGGCGAGTATCTTTCACGACGCGGAACGTCGTTCCGCATGATGGAATGGCAACTCAGACTTCCGCGGACAAGGCGTTGCACCTGCTCGAGGTCCTGAGCACCGAGCCGTCAGGGATGGCGCTCGGGGATCTCGCGCGCCAGGCCGGACTGCCGGCGGCGACGGCGCACCGACTGCTGCTGGTCCTTCGGCGCCGGGGATTTGTCCGCCAGGAAAGCGAGGGCGGGCGCTACATCCTGACCCTGAAGTTGCTGGACATGAGCTTCCGGTATCTCAACGGCTCCGAATTGCGTCTGCATGCGTACCCGCCGCTGCGCGCCTACGCGGGCCGCACGGCGGCGAGGGCGTTCGTGTCGCTGCCGGCCGGCGAAGTGACGTACGTGTGGGGCGGGCAGGTGGACGCGCCGGCCATGTACACGGCGTACGGCAAGCCCATGCCGGGGCACTGTTCGTTGTTTTTTGCAGCGGGGCAGCAGCGCCGACTCAGCTGTGCTCGTCTCGGTGCAGCGGGGGATCAGGCCCGCTCGCAGGAAGTGGTGCAGCGCTTTGGCGACGTCGACGGGGCGGATCGCTATCGCTTGAACTGTGCGTGCGCTCCCGTGCGGGATTACCGGGGCCAGGAGGTGGCGCGCGTGGGGGTGTTCACCCACGGCTGTGGTGAAGGACCGCTGCACGACGAGCACGTGCCGGCGGCGTGGGACCTCGCACGGGCGACGTCCCTGCGGCTTGGATATCTGTCGGCCGATGTCGGTCCGACCATGCCGACCCGGCTCCCGGAGTCGGGTCACCAGCAATAGTTCTTTCTTCAGGAGGACGCGTGGCGTACGTTATTACCGAACCCTGCATCGGGACCAAGGACACGGCCTGCGTGGACGTGTGTCCGGTGGACTGCATCCATCCGCGGAAGGATGAAGGCGACTATGACGCCACGCAGATGCTCTTCATCCATCCGGACGAGTGCATCGATTGCGGCGCGTGTGTGCCGGCCTGCCCGGTCGAGGCGATCTTCGCGATGGACGAAGTGCCTGACCAGTGGAAGGACTACATCGAGAAGAACGCAGAGCACTACCAGAAGTAGCCATTGCCGCTCGCGGGGACGAGACGGCATCCGACCCTGTCCAATCAGGGAACGATTCGACCGGCACGCCGGTCCAGGCTGGTGAAGATGTCTCGTCTCGTCGCTGCTCGCTCTCTCCGTCGGCCCCGCCTGGTGGGTGGGGTCATCGTCGCTGCCACCGCCATCCTCATGGCGTCGGTGGCCCCGCGCGCGGGTGCGCCGGCAACCGGCAAGTCCGAGTTCGCCCGCGGCACACAGCTGTTTGCCGACGCCAAGTACCGCGAGGCGGTCCAGGCGCTGGTGCGGGCCCGCGAGTACGACCCTGAGTTCACCGGGCAGGCGACGCGGATCGTCGTGCGATCGCTGTTGCGGGTCGGGGACTTCGGTCGTGCCGAGGAGGAGGCATCTTCGCTGGTCTCCTCGACGGTCGGCGCGGAAGACCTGTCGCTGCACGCGGAGACGCTGTGGGGCATCGGGCACTTCGAGGAAGCCAACGCCCGCTACACGGCCGCCCTGGCGCTCGATGCCGCATATCCGCCAGCGCTGCACGGCATGGCCCGGGTGCTCGACGCGCGCGGCAAGACCCGCGACGCGCTCGTCGCCGTCGAGCGGGCCATCGAGCGCGAACCCGAGGTAGCCGAGTACCACCACACGCGCGCCTACCTGCTCGAGCGCCTGCGCAACTACGCCGTCGCTGCTGACGAACTCGAACGCTACCTGCGCTTTCTGCCCCAGAAAGGCTTCAAGGAGCAGGTCAAGCTGGCCAAGGCGCGGATGAAGTTCCTGCGCCACTTCGGCGACCGGCAGCCGATCGCGCTGGGCGCCGATTCGGCAACGGAGATCCACCGCATCCCGTTCCGCGAGGAGCGGGAGAAGCTGTTCGTGAAGGCCAAGATCAACGGCCGGCCGACCGTGGAGATGGTGCTCGACACCGGCGCGGAGATGACGGTCCTCGCGGAGGACACGGCGCAGAGCGCGCAGGTCTATTCGGTGGCCGAGACCCTCAGCGCCGGCGTCGGTGACGTCGGCATGCGCCGCCTCAAGCTGGCGCGCATCAGCAAACTGGAGATCGGCACCCTGAAGGTCGAGCACGTGCCGACGATGATCAAGGATCCGCCGCTGAAGAAGTGGCCGGTCGCCGACATCGACGCCTTCTCGCCGCTCGCAGTCGGGCTGTCCATGCGCGTGGATTACGTCAACAAGCAGCTGGTGGTGGCGCGCACGCTGCCCAAGGTCGAGGGCCCGGCCACGATGGAGGCGCCGCTCTGGATGCACCGGCTGGCCACCGTTCGCGGCCGGCTCAATGGCGACCGTCCGGCGGCGTTTGTCGTCGACACTGGCGGCCAGGCCATCTCGATCAGCCGGACGGCCGCGGTCGGGCTCGAGCAACTCGGACGCTTCCGCCGCATCCCGCTGCGCGTGTTCGGCTCCTCGGGATGGGACCGCGATGCATTCCTGCTGCCGGGCGTGGACCTCGAGGTGGACGACGTGCGCATGGCGCAGGCCTCACTCGTGGTGCTCAACCTGCGCGCACCGAGTGTGCTTCTCGGCTACGAACTTGGCGGCATCCTCGGGCACAAGTTCCTCAGCAAGTACCGGGTCAGTCTCGACCTGGACGCGGGACTGATGCGGCTGGACGACTGAGGGCGGAGGCAGGAGACGACGGTAGGGCGGCTCTCCCCGAGCCGCCCAGTCAGGGCACGTCGGGGACTTGCCCCTGCCGAATGACCCTTTCGATTGCCGCGAGCCTGGCTTTGGCGGCAAGCCGCCCGTCGCGGCGGACCTTGGCTTCCTCGGCGCGCTGCCGTTCTCCCTGGCTCTCCATCACCAGCGGCGGCACCTCGACCGGGTGTCCGTCGGCGTCGATGGCGACAAAGGTCAGGTGCGCATGTGAGGTCAGCGTGCGCGTGCCCGTCAGCGTCTCCTCACTCCGGACCCGCACCTCCACTTCCATCGACGTCCGGAACGTGGCCGTCACCTCCGCGTCGAGGATGATCAGGTCACCGACCTTGATCGGGTGCAGGAACTGCAGGCCGTCGACGGCGGCAGTCACCACCCGCTGTCGCGCGTGGCGGAAGCAGGCGATGGCCCCGGCGATGTCGATGAGGTGCATCACGGTGCCGCCCAGGATGAAGCCGAGCGGATTGGCGTCGTTGGGCAGCACCACCTGGACCATCTCGGTGGCGGACGCGGCGGGAGAGTGTGGAGTCATGGGGATGGGGGCGGTGACGGGGCGCCTCCGCGAGGCGCTTCGCCAACGTCGTGCCGGTAGGGGCGCCTCCCCGAGGCGCCCCTCTGCGTTGCGCTAGAAGTCGTACCCGATCCACACCTGGAAGCGTGGCTTGCGGAACTCCGCGCTGCCGCCGAGGAACGAAAAGGCGATGTCCTCGTAGGCCTTGTTGAACAGCGTCTTCCACGACCAGTCGAAGTGGATCGGGAAGCCGAGGAGGAAGGTCTCCAGACCGAGGCCATAGGAGGCGCGGCCGTCGACGAGGCGGAAGCCGCTGACGACGCGCGGGTCGCCGTAGACCGGGATCGGGACGCCCGTGGTCGGGTCCTGGTTGAAGCCGACGATTGGCTGCACGACTTCGTCCGACGAGGTCGCGAACCGGTAGGACGAGCCCGGCTGGGCCGAACCGAAGCCGGTGCTCGATGGGCGACCGAGCAGGCTGGCTCCGGCCACACCGCCGAAGACCACCGCGCGGACGCCGCCGAGCACGCCAATCGGCGTCAGCATCGCCTCGATGAGCGGGAAGCGCAGTTCGGCGTTGGCAAAGAAGCCCCGGTTGCCGACAAACTCCAGGTAGTCGTAGCCGCGCAGCTCTGAATTGCCGCCGAAGAAGAAGTAGTCGGGCACATCACCGGAGCTGCTGAAGCCACGGAACCGGAAAGCCGCGACGCCATTGGAGGCGATCCGCTGGTAGTAGCGGAAGTCGCCGTCGACGGTCTGGCGGGAGAGCGAGTCACCGAGCTTCGGCGCGACGGTGTACGCCGCCCGGAACGTGTGTCCCGCCAGTGGCCCGTACTCGCGAAACACGGTTGTCTCGCGGGTCAGCGCCACGGTCAGCGGCACGGCGAGGCCGTTGTTGAAGATCGACGTGCCGTACAACTGCTGCTGGTACTGCTGTGAGTAGTCGGCCAGGTTCTGGTTGCGGAATCCGTCGTTGTAGTACGACACGCCGCCCGACAGCTCCAGGCGCGTGTAGCGGTTGAACGGATAGATGGCAAAGGCGCTCGCGCCGTTGATCGTCCGCGTCGCGATGGCGTCGTCGCGGTCGAGTATGTAGGTCAGTGACGGGTCGTAGAAGCCCGGGACGAGACCGTAATAGAACTGGGTCTGCGAGAAGCCCTGGATCGAGTACTGCACGCGTCGGGACAGGTTGGTGTAAGACCCGGCAAACGTCCGGTACTGCGCCACCGAGGCGGCAAAGAACGTGAAGTTCTGGTCGCCGAGGACGTCACTGAACGAGATCGCCGTGCCGCCAAACAGGTCGCCGCCGCTGGTCACGCCGACGTTGATCGGCGGCCGTCCGTCCAGGAACATCTTCTCGAACCGGCCCTTGACCCGGCTGTTGGCCGGGATCAGGGTGTGGGTCAGCGGCGCCTGGAAGTCGATGACCGGACCCGGCTCGCCGAAGTCGGCCGACGTCGCTGCCGCGATCGGCTCCTTGAAGGTCAGCGTGTGGATGCCGTACTCGCCCTTGAAGTAGGTGACAAAGGCCACCTTCGGGTCCATCCACGTCGGTCAGCGACCACGGGCGAGACGTTGCCGGTGAGCGCGTCGGTGTACTGCTTGAGGCCGCCGCCCTTCAGGTCGAGCGTCCAGAGATTGAAGATCTGTCCGTTTTTCACCACTTCGGGATCCACCGGTGCGGCCGGGTCCACGGCCGTCGATGGAAAGACGAGCGTGCCGGCATCGAGGAACTGTGCCGCCGCCTCGTCATGCGTCCCGAAGGTGAGCTGGGTCTTGTTGCCGCTGTTCAGGTCGAGGCGAAACAGCTTGTCGTTGCCGCTGATCCGCGCCAGGTACACCAGGTAGGACCCGTCCGGCGAGATCGCCGGCGCGTAATCGGCAAAGGCGTCCGAGGTGAGGTTGCGCACGTCGCTGGTCTCGAGGTCGATCTCGAAGATGTCGCCGACGGCGTTGCGCAGCGCCGAGAAGAAGACGCGTCGGCCGTCCTGGGAGAACTCGGGCGACTCGGGCACGTCCACCGAATCGAGGTAGTACCGCTTCTCGATCTTGCCGGTCACCACGTTCTGCAGGATCAACGAGCGCTGCTTCTCGGTACGGACGAAGTACGCGACGCGGTCACCGGTGGGCGCCCACGCCACCCACGGCACCGTGTTCCAGCGCGCGCCAGGCACGGCGATGTACTCGAAGCCGCTGTCCTTGCTGAACCCGGGCGTCAGGTTGCGGACCACCGTGCGGTCCTTGGTCGAGAGCAGCACGACGTCCAGTTCGCCTTCCTTGCCGTTGCCGGCCACCGCTGCGAGGAGGTCGCCCGAGGGCGACGGCTCGACGCTGAGCACGGCGGTGAACTTGGTCTCGCCCCGTTCCGGTGCCAGATCGCGGCCGTAGTCGGCCGGCCGCTCCTTGTCGCGGAACGGCTTGAAGCGGTCCTTCATGTACTTCTCGAACTGCTGATCGAACTCGTCCGCGGTGACGCGCAGGGCTTCCTCGTACGCCGCCTCGCCGCCGCCGATGACGCTCTTGCGCAGCGAGAACAGGTACTGCCGGATGCCTTCCTTGCCCCACTTGGCCTCGATGAACTCGAAGCAGGCGTGCCCGAGGTTGTAGACCAGCCGCGGGTTGGTGAACTGGCCGTATCCCTCGAACTTGGTCATCTTCGGGATGATGTCGGCCACCGTGGCGTCGCGCACCGTCATCAGGTCGAGCGGCCGCCAGACCCCGGTCATGTAGTCGGCCAGACCCTCGTCCACCCACAGCGGCACCGTCCGGCGCACCAGCGAGCGCGGGATGATGTCGAACTCGAAGATGTGCGTCAGTTCGTGGGTGATCAGCCGGTAGAGCTGATCGGGCGGTTCGTCCACCGGCAGCAGCATGCGGTTGCGCGTCGGCTCGGCAAACGCGGCCACGCCCTCGCTGACCGCACCGGGGATCACGTTCTGCTGCTGGAACTCGGCCTGCGTCTTGAAAATCAGCAGCGGGATCTTGAACGCGAGATCGTGCTTGAGCTCCGACGACAGCTTCTGGTACGCGCTCTCGGCGTAGCCGGCCACGCGCTCGAGGTGCTGCTCGGTCTCGGGGTAGTAGTAGATCTCGAAGTGGTCGGTCGTATAGATCTGCCACTTGAAGGAGTCGTACCGCACCTCGTTCTTGCCGAAGTACGGGACGAAGGGCGTCTGCGCGAGCGCTGGCGTAGCGACAGCCGCCAGCAGAACGCCTAGGGCAGCGGCGCGCCGCCACGCACGCAACGGCGTAAGCATGCAATCTCCTCGGGTCGTGCGAAAAGGCAGAGCGCTGGACACAAAGCTGGGCAGCTCAGATGCGGCCATGGTACTCGTGGAGGGAGCACCCCGCAAACGGCGGAACGCCGCGTCACTCATCACTGTGTGGGTTTGACGCCACGCGCGCCGGCTTGGCTGCGCCCCGGCCCCGTATACTGGAGGCGATTCGGGGCGGGAATAAACCATCGGCTGCCGGTGTTCTGGTGGTGATGGGTCCCAGGCTCCTCACTCTCATGGCGCTGCCTCCGGGTTCCCGCTGGCTGCCCCGCGTCATTCGCGGCGCGCAGGATCGAGACGACGCTGCGACGTCGGACCCCCTCGTCTACCTGAACAGCCTGTACGGGCTGGCCCTCAAACTGACCCGCAACCCCGCGGCCGCCGAAGACCTCGTGCAGGACACCTACCTGAAGGTGGTGCGCTTCTCGCCCAAGTTCCGTGAGGGGACCAACCTCAAGGCCTGGCTGTTCACCATTCTCCACAATACGTTCCGCAACGACCGGCGCGGCGCCAGCCGGGAGCCCGTGGACGTGGACAGCGACGTCGTCGAAAGCCTGCCGCTCGCCGCCGGCGACGATGACCCCGAGCGCCGCCTCCTTCGCTCGGCATTGGATTCCGACCTGCAGCAGGCGCTCGACGCGCTGCCCGAGGCCTACCGCGAAGCCGTCTGGCTGCGCGACGTCGAGGAGTGCAGCTACCAGGAAATTGCCGAGATCCTCGGCGTTGCGCCCGGAACGGTGATGTCACGCATCTCCCGTGGTCGAAAGCAACTGCACGACAACCTCATTGCGGCGCGTCGACGCGCTGAGTCCGACTCGGCGGGGGCCTCGCGGCCCTGTTCGTCGTCGTAAGGACAGGACAACCGTGAAATCCGCTCCCATGACCGATTCCTGCCGTGATATCGCCCCGCTGCTGACCGAGGTGGCCGAAAGTCAGCACGGTCCGTCGCCCGACTCGGCGGCGGGTCGTCACCTCGCAGCGTGCCCCGCCTGCCAGCACAGCCTGCGAGTGCAGCGAGACATGCACGGGCTGCTGCGCGCCCGGGCCGACAACCTGCAGGGCCGGGCCCCGGAAGCGCTGCGTGCACGACTCGTGGCGCAGGCCGCGCACCGTGTCCCGACACGCCGCTGGGCACCGTTCAGGATGCCCGTAGCGGCGACCGCCCTGCTGGCGTTGCTCGGCGCCGTGACCTACGGGTTGACGGGGGCGTCATCCACGGTCCTCGCAGCCCAGCTGGCGCTCGACCACCTCAAGTGCATCCGGCTGGTCGGGTCCGCCACGACCGTCACGCCATCCCAGGCTGCCCAGGAGTGGGGCGAGCAGTACGCCTGGACGCCGCAGATTCCCGCGTCACCCGACAAGGCGTCGCTGATCGGCGTGCGACGGTGCCTGTATGCGCATGGGCACCTCGCGCATCTGCTGTACGACGTTGGCGGCCGGACGGTCTCGGTCTTTGTCATGCCGCGCAGCGAGTATCCGACCGACGTGGCGCCGGCGCGGCACCAGTTTCTCGGCCAGCAGGCCGAAGTCTGGGCCAGCGGCGACCAGTCGTTTGCCGTGGTCGGCGACGTCGCCCCGCAGCAGTTGGCCGCGCTTGCCGCACAGTTCCGAGGCGAGTAGGCCCGGTCTGCCCGGGCCAGGTCCGGCGACGCAGTGGCGTCACCGGGCGCCCGCACAGTATCTTTGAGGTCGCTGTCCGGTCTCCGGGCGGCGCAGCCGGCAGCCCGCCGGATGCACGAGGTAGTCACGTATGCACATGCGTTGGATTCTTGCCGCGGTTGCTGCCCTGGGTCTCGGGCTCGCCGCCGTTCCCTTCATACCGCTCGGCACCCGGACACAGGCGGCCTCGGCCGCCACCGCGCCGGCGTCGTGCGAGGCCAAGGCCAAGTCGGCCAACTACGCCTTCAAGGTGAAGGACGTGGACGGCAGGACCGTCAACCTGGCCGACTACAAGGGCAAGGTGGTGATGATGAACTTCTTCGCCACGTGGTGCGGGCCGTGCAAGTACGAGACGCCGATGTTCGTGCAGCTGCAGGAGCAGTACCGCAAGGAGGGCGTGGCCTTCATCGGCGTGCAGATCGATGACGATCCGGCCCTTCTCAAGCCGTTCAAGGACGAGTACAAGGTCAACTACCCGCTGCTGCTCGCCAACGACCGCGACGACCTGCAGGACGCGTACGGGCCGTTCTTCGGTCTGCCGGTGACGCTGATGATCGCGCGCGACGGGACCATCTGCAAACGCCACATGGGGCTGGCCTCGAAGGCGCAGATGGAGAAGGAAATCAAGAACCTCCTCTAGCCGCACCGGGACGTGTCCCGGTGCTATGATCGACGGGTGCCGTCGCCCGGGCCCGCTGTCGCGGGGCATCGGTCGTTCGGCCCCCCTGCCACATGCTCAAAGGTTTCATGCACGCCCGGCTCGCCTGCGGTTGCCGCATCACGTTCCGCGAGGGCGTGGAAGGCAGTCCAGTGGTCGTCGTCATCGCGGACAAGTCCCCGCAGTGCGCGTCGACCCTGCACGTGGGTGGCCTGCCGGTGTACGACACCCGCGAATCGCTGCGGCCATCCACCCGCCTCGGTCCCCCCGAAGAAGAAGAATACGAAGAAGAGGGCTGACCGCCCGCCTCCCTCGCGCATGAAGAAGACGCTGACGATGTCGCTGTTCTGGCTCGTCCAGGCCAGCTCGCTGCTGGTCCTGTTCGTGCCGTTCAGCGCTGGCATGGCGGCGCTCTGGGCGGTCTCGCATTTCCTACGGGCCATCGGCCTGACGCTGACCTACCACCGCTACTTCGCGCACCGCGCCTTCAAGATGGGCCGGGTGACGCAGTTCGCGTGGTCCTACATCGCCGCCTCGGCGATGCAGAAGGGTCCGCTATGGTGGGCCGGGCATCACGTGACGCACCACAAGTTCGCCGACCGCGAGGGCGACCCACACAGCCCCCTCGTCAGCGGCTTCTACTACGCACATCTCGGCTGGTTCCTCAACGACGTGCGGCACGCCAGGTTGCCGGAGAGCAACCCGGTCATTCGTGACTTCGGCCGGTTCCGGGAACTGCGCCTGCTCGACGAGTTCTACTGGGTGCCGCCCCTGCTGCTGGCGGGGTCCCTGTACGCGTACGGCGGGATGCAGTGGCTGGCGTGGGGGTTCCTGCTGCCGACGACGACGCTGGCGCACGCCACGTTCGCGATCAACACCATCAACCACCTGTACGGATCACGTCGCTTCGATACCGTCGACGAATCCAGGAACAACGTGTTCACGGCGGTCTTTGCTGCTGGCGAGGGCTGGCACAACAACCACCACCGCTACCAGCGCGCCGCCCGCAACGGCTTCTACTGGTGGGAGTTCGACCCGACCTGGTACGTGATCAAGGCGATGAGTGCCGTTGGCCTGGCGTGGGACCTGCAGCCGGTCCCGGAACGCATCTACCTCGAGGCGCGCGACCGCGGCACCCGCGTCGCTTCCGAGCCGGGCGAGGCTCCGGTCGAGAGCGTCAGCGAATCGGCCTGAGACGTCCGGCCTCCGCCGACGACAGAACGGGCGCCCTTTCGGGCGCCCGTTTTCTTTTCACTCCAGCCCCGCGTCCGGGCGGCGCTCGTTCAGGACCGCCCCCTGGCCCTGGGGCTCGCCTGCCGTGGAGCCGGGCTTCCCGGCGCCTGGCGACGGCTCCGACGTCGTCGCCACCGGTGCGGGCCGCCTGATCTCGCGCCCGGCATCAGCCAGGGCGCGACGCAGCGCAAACTCGATCTGGCCGTTCAGGCTGCGCAGGTCGTCGTCGGCCCAGCGTTGCATGGCTTCGAGGACGGCGGGATCGACACGCAACAGGAACGAGCGGCGTGCTGCAGTCATCACGTCCCGCCCTACTGGTAGATCGTGCCGGTGTTGACCACCGGCTGGGTGCCGCGTTCGCCGCACAGAACCACCAGGAGATTGCTGACCATCTGGGCCTTGCGGTCGTTGTCGAGCTCGACGACGTTCTTGGCCGAGAGCAGTTCCAGGGCCATCTCGACCATACCGACGGCGCCCTCGACGATGCGCTGGCGGGCCGCGATGATGGCGCCGGCCTGCTGGCGCTGCAGCATCGCGGCAGCGATCTCAGGGGCGTAGGCGAGGTGGCTGATGCGCGCTTCCATCACCTCGACGCCAGCCTTGGACAGCCGCTCCTGGATTTCTTCCTTCAGGTGCTCGGCGATCTTGCCGGTGGCGCCGCGCAGCGAGGGCTGGTCGTCATGCCCGTCGTAGGCGTAGCTGGTGGCCAGGTTGCGCAGCGCCGACTCGGTCTGCACGTGCACGTAGTTGTCGTAGTCGTCCACCTCGAACATCGCTTCGGCGGTGTCGACGACGCGCCACACGGCGACGGCAGCAATTTCGATGGGGTTGCCATCGAGGTCGTTCACCTTCAACTTTGCCGACTCGAAGTTGCGGACGCGCGTCGACACCTTGTGCTTGGTGTACAGCGGGTTGGCCCAGCGCAGTCCGGGCGTGCGGACCGTGCCGACGTAGTCGCCGAACAGCTGCAGCACCCGGGCCTGGTTGGGCGCCACCGTGAACAACCCGGCGAGCGCGACCAGGATGGCCGTCATCAGCAGCGAACTGGTGATGATGATGGCCAGCTGCTCGGTCCGCACCCCGTACACCAACCAGGCGACCGACGCAGAAAGTCCTGCGAGAGCCGCGATGAGCACGACGGCTCCGTTCATGACCTGACGTTCACGCTCGCGAATCATCGCCCTGCCTCCTCGACCATCCCGGTCAGACACCGGGGCTGCGGCTGACCGCGGAGCCGCGCCGTGTGATGTCGTAGTGATATCACATTGCTATCTACGTCGTTCAGGTCGGTCGGGTTCCGCGGGCGGTGTCGGGTCGTGGGTTTGCGGGTGCGTGACTGGGGTCGGGGCCGCTCAGCGAGGCGGTGCGCTGGCCTGGAAGGGCGCGGCAGTCGAGGGAACGACAAACGACAGGCGGACGGGTCGTGGCGCCTGCGCCTGCCCTTGGCTCTGTTCGATCTCGATCGACGCGGAGGCACTGTCGATGCCCGAGCCAAGCCCCGCGGGCACCGCCAGCACGGCCCGCTGCCAGCCGAAGGGCTGCGCCAGCGATGGCACCAGCAGCAGCCAGGTCAGCCGGGCATTCGTGAAGCGGTTGATGAAGCGCAGTTGGGAGCCTTCCCGCAGTCGCCACTGCGTCACCGGCAGGCGCCAGGCCTGCGTCCATGTGGTGGTCCAGGCAATGTCGGCCGTGGCCACCGCGCGGAAGTTGGCGCGCGTGGGCACTGACGGCTGCACGTCGCGGATGTGCACCCTCAGGTCACCCGCATCGAGGACGGCGCCCGCAGCGACCGGCAGCGTGCCGACGAGGTCGGTGCGAGCCACCTCGAGCGTCAATTGCCCCTCGAACCCGATCGTCCGCCCGGCAAGCTGTGCGAAATGTCCCTCGCTCAACACGCCGAGCAGGACGGGCTGGGTGCCGCGACGGCCTTCGAGGAACCGCGTATCCCCGGCCTCGCGCGCCGCCAGCGAGCCGAGCGGCGTGTCGAGCGTCCCCTCGTACAGGTATTGCCGCGTTCGGTCCCCGGGCTGCACGCCCGTCAGGCTCCCCTCGGCGATCAACGCGATGCGACCCGACTCGAGGCGCTCTGCGTGCACGCTGGCCGCGTCGACCGACAACGAGGCCAGCCGTGCGAACTTCGGCGCCGGCTCGTGCGCCCTGGCTGCGGGCACGAACCAGATCACCGCAAGCGCGATGACGCTCGTCGCGCCGAGCAGGAGCAGTCGCAAACGGTAGCGCTCGCCCAGGAAGACCAGTGCCGTCATCGTCCACGACGCGAGCACCGCCACCGCGAGCATGGTGGGCGCGGCGAACCTCGAGTCTGGCGGACCGAGCGCGTAGAACTGGCGGACCCACGGCACTGCCAGCGTTTCGGTCATCGCTATCAGCAGCACGTAGCCGGCCACGAGCGTGCCGAGCAGCGCGATCAGCATGGTGGCGATGGTTCGCGTCCTGGCCGCCAGCAACATCGCAAGTCCGACCGCGGCGGCGTCGGTGATGACGACCTGCGCGACCGTCGAAGGCCAGTGACTCAGCGGGACCTGAACGAACAGGGCGACGACCAGCACGACCACGAGTGGCACGCCGACAAACAGCGCGCCGATCACGAGCTTGGCGATGGCCATCGTCCGGGCAGCCACGGGACGGGTGCGCCAGAAGGTCCGATCGTCGAGTGGGCTGTCGGCTTGCACGATCGTGGCGATCGCCGCGGCGCCAAGCACCAGGCGGCTGGCGACGAGGAACAGCGGCATCGCGACACCGGCCGCCTCGAGCGCCGGCCAGGGCAGCACCGCGACAATCGGTTGGGCGATGACGATGGCGACCCAGGCCAGGAGCAGACGGTGATGCGTGCGCACGTCGTGCGCGACGAGATGCCGGATCAGCCTCATGCCGCACCTCTGGTTCTGACCGCATCCGCGCGCAGGTTTCGCGCGTGCGCGACGAACGCATCGCGCAGGGTCGGGCGCGTCACGTGCACCGTCGCGTGCGGGAACAGGGCGACCAACTCGGCGCTCGTCTCGCCGTCACGGAAGTCGGTCAGTACGAACTGCACGCCGGTTACCGTCTGTCGCACGTCGAGGCTGCCTGCGGGGAGCCGGCTCTGGTCGATCGACGGTGGCTCCCGACAGCTCGATCAGCCGATAGCGAGCCTGCAGGGCGTCCAGTGACTCCTGGAAGACGAGTCTGCTGCCGTGCAGCATCACGACCTGGTCGAGGAGGCGCTCGAGCACGTCGAGGTCGTGCGAGGCGAGCAGCAGCGTCGTGCCCTCGGCGCTGACCAGTTCGAGCAGGCCATCGACGACCTGCTCGCGTGTGAGCGGGTCGAGTCCCTCCAGCGGCTCGTCGAGGATCAGCACCTCGGGATGGAAGGCCAGCGTCGCGACCAGCGCGGCCTTCATGCGCTCGCCCCTGGAGGCCCGGGCCAGCCCCGTGGCCGGCGCGAGGTCCAGCCTGTCCAGCAGCCGTGCCGCCAGTGCGTCGTCCCAGCGGCGGTAGAACGGCCGGCAGTAGTCGAGCAGCTCCCGGACGGTGCGTACGGCCGGCAGGTGCTGACCCTCGGCCATGTAGCCGACCCGCTCGAACATCGCCGCGCTGATGCTGCGCGAGTCCTGGCCGAGGATCTCGGCGCGGCCGGAGGAGGGCGACAGCAGGTTGACCAGCACCTTGAGCAGCGTTGTTTTGCCCGCCCCGTTCGAGCCAATCAGGCCGACGGCCTGCCCGTGCGGGACGACCAGCGACACGTTCTCGAGTGCGTGCATTCTGCCGAATGCCTTGCCGAGCGCGTGCGTGACGATGGGGTCAGCCACGGCGGATACCTCGTGCGGATGGCTCGAGACGCCGCCACTCAGCGTCGAGCAGGTCATGGAGATCGGCGAGCGCCAGCCCGCGGCGCCGCGCCTCGAGCACCAGGTCGGCGGCCTGCGGACGCAGCTCCGTCGTGCTGGCGGCCTTCGGCGCCGGCGGCGGCTGCGCCACCCGCGTGCCGACGCCGGGATGCACCTGCAGGAGACCGAGGGCGGTCAGTTGGGCGACGGCCTTCTGCGCGGTGTTGGGGTTGATGCGCAGCGCCTGGCTGAGGGCGCGTACGGACGGAAACGCGTCGCCGGCCGTCAGCTCACCGCACACGACGGCCCGCGTCACGGCCGCCACGAGCTGCTCGTAGACGGGCACACCGGGCACCAGCGCGATGCGGAAAGGCAACACAAGTGTATTAGTACAACTAGTACACTTGGCGTGTCAACCAGGAGGGAAGTGCGTCGGCTCAGCGCGGCGGGGTGGCCTGCCGCGTCGCGGCATCGACGCGCAGCCGCGTCGGGCGGTCGGCGACGGCGCGTGCGGTGGCGTAGATCAGCTGCGTGATGCGCCGCATCTTGGGGAAGTCGATGGCCTCGATTTCGTCCTCGAGGCCGTGGTAGTCCGGGTGCACGCCGGTGAAGAAGAAGGCGACGGGAATGCCGTGCCGGGCGTACTGGTAGTGGTCGCTGCGCTCGTAGATCTGCGCCGGATCGCCAGGCGCGTCGAGCGAGAAGTCCAGGTGCAGCCCATGGCCGCGGCCGTTGACCTGTTCGAGGACGTCACCGAGCTGCGTCGAGAGGCGCCGCGACCCGACGACGTATACCGACGTGTCGTCGGTCAAGGCCAGCGGGGTATCGGCCGGGGCCGCATCTCGGCTGCGGGATCGGCCAATCATGTCGATGTTCAACTGCGCGACGATGCGGTCGAGGGGCACGGTCGGGTGCTGGGTGTAGAAGCGCGAGCCCCACAGCCCCTGCTCCTCGCCGGTATGCCAGACAAAGAGGATCGAGCGTTTGGGGCGCACCTGCGCGGCGGCGAACGCCTCGGCCATCGCCAGCATCGCGACGGTCCCCGACCCGTCATCGTCGGCGCCGTTGTAGATGGCGTCGCCGCCCGGGTTGGGCCGGCTCGACGTCCCCAGGTGGTCGTAATGTGCGCCGATCGCGACGTATTCGTGCTTCAGCACCGGGTCGCTGCCCTCCAGCACGGCGACGACGTTGCTCGTGGTGAGGTGCTCGTCGGCCGCCGCCACCACGAGCCGGACCACCAGGCCTGGGGGCAGGCTGAAGGGCTCGGCGGGTTCGCCTCGCACCCCTCGCTGGAAGGTCTCCTGTGCCGACAGCTGCTGGCCCGTGAACAGCCGGCCGACGCCGCGGGCACTGAGCGTCGCGGTCGGCAGCACCGAGCCTCCTCCAGGTTCGACAAACGCGTCCACCATGAGTGCGTGGCGCGCTTCGCGCGCGGTGCGCGTGCTTTGCCACCGTTCGAGGGCGCTGTAGTCGGGCAGGAAGAGCACGGCAACCGCGCCGCGCCGGCTGGCGGCGTCCTCGGTGGTTTCCCAGTCCTCGCCGCGCGGCCCCTTCAGGTCGGCTTGTGAGAACCCGGCGGGCAGGCCGCTGTTGGACACCACGATCTTGCCGGCGACATCGATGGCCTCGTACGGGTCGAGGCCGCGCGAGCGGATGACGGTGCCGTTGCCGATGTAGACGACCGGTCCCTCCGCGGTCCCCGGCAGCTCGCCCGGGAGGAAGTCGTCGCCGTACTCGAGTGTCCGCGCGCCGACGGCCAGGGTGGTGCGCGCGACGTCCAGGCGGCGGCGGGTGAGCGCGATGTCCTGCAGGTAGCCGCCGTTGTCGCCGGCCGGCCGCAGGCCGAGGCGCCCGAGATGCGAGGCCAGGAAGCGGGCTGCGATGTCGAGTCCGCGCGACGGCGTGAGCCGCCCCTCGAGTGCATCGGAGGCGATGAAGGCGAGGTGGCTGCGCAACTGCGTGTCGGTGATGGCCTCCATCCCGGGCACGGCCCGGGCCGCCCCGCCCACCGTCTGGGCCCGGACCCCGCCTCGCGAGCCGACGGATCCGCTGGTCAGGGCCAGCAGGAGCGCGGCGGTGATGGGCAGGACGCAGACACGGATCACGCGGCGATTGTATCGGGAGCCGACGGGGCCGCGTCGTAGACTGTGTCGGGTCGCCGCTGCCGCCCCGGCCTCCCACACGACCGTGCGCATAGCCGTCATCGGATCCGGTATCGCTGGCCTCGGAGCCGCCTACGTCCTGTCCCGGGCGCATCACGTCGAGTTGTTCGAGCGGGAGCCGCGGCTGGGTGGGCATGCGCACACCCATGAGATTGCCGTCCCCGGCGGTGTGCAGGCTCTCGACACCGGCTTCCTGGTCTTCAACGAGCGGACCTATCCGAACTTCATCACGCTGCTCGGGCAGCTCGGGGTGGCCTCGCATGCCACCGACATGTGCTTCGGCGTGCGCTGCCGGCGCTGTGGGCTCGAGTACGCCAGCCAGTCGATCTCATCGCTGCTGGCGCAGCGCTGGCGCGTGCTCGATCCGCGGCACGTGGGCATGCTGATCGAGATCGTGCGCTATTTCGGCAAGGCTCGCCGCTTCCTGGCATCGTCGGAGGGCTACGCACTCACACTCGGCGAGTTTCTCGATCGCGAGGGGTGCTCGCAGCGCCTGCGGCGGCATTTCGTGCTGCCCATGGGTGGCGCGATCTGGTCGGCCTCCTTTGCCGACATGATGCAGTCGCCGGCCCGGACCATCCTGCAGTTCTACGAGAACCACGGCCTGCTGGCGGCGGCGGGCGCTCCGCCCTGGCGCACCGTCACCGGCGGCAGTCAGACCTACGTGGCAGCGATGGCGCGGGCCATCTCGGGGCCTGTCCACACGTCCTCGCCGGTGCAGCGAATCGTCCGGCTGGCCGAAGGCGTCGAACTGCAGACGGAGGGGGCGGCGGTGCATCGCTTCGACAGCGTGGTGATTGCAACTCATGCCGATACGGCGCTGGCGATGCTTGCCGACCCTTCGCCTGCCGAGGAAGAGGCGCTCGGGGCGTTCCGCTATTCACTGAACCGGACGGTGCTGCACACCGACGCGACGGTGCTTCCCCGGACGCCACGGGCATGGGCGTCGTGGAACTGCGACATCCACGATTGCCACGACGAGACGGCGCCAGTGTCGCTGACCTATCACCTCAACCGTCTGCAGGTCATCGGCGGCAATACGCAGTACTGCGTGACGCTGAACGGGCGCACCGAGCCACGCGGCGACGTCCTCGCGTCCATGGACTATGCCCACCCGGTGCTCGATCGTGCCGCCATCATGGCGCAGGCGCGGGTCGAGGCCATCAACGGGCAGCGGCAGACCTACTACTGTGGGGCACACCTGCGCTTCGGGTTCCACGAAGACGGTCTGGTTTCCGCACTGCGGGTCGCCCAGCACTTCGGGGCGACCCTGTGAAGGGGGTGGCCGCCGCTCCACCCGTCGGTGACGAACCCCTCGGCTGGCTCTATCACGGACACGTCGCGCACGCCCGGACGGCGCCGCGGCACTCGTTCAGGTACCGCACGTACATGCACCTGTTCGACCTCGACGCGGTCGGCAGGATCAACGCCACATTCCGCCTGCTCGGGTACAACCGCGCGCGTCCGGTCGGCCTGCACGACGCCGATCATCTCGACGGCCGTCCGCTGCGCGAGGGCATCGAGCACGCCGTCGTCTCGCGCGGCTTTGCCTGGCCCGGGGGCCGCGTCCTGCTGCTGACGCACTGCCGCGTGGCCGGGTGGGTCTTCAACCCGGTCAGCTTCTTTTACTGCTTCGATCGGTCCGACGACCTGGCACTCGTGGTCGCCGAAGTCAACAACACGTACGGCGAGCGCCACGTCTACGTCCTGCCACGCCGAGCCGACGGTACCCGCCTGCACAAGAAGGAGTTCCACGTCTCGCCCTTCTTCGCACTCGACGGCACCTACGCGTTCGACCTGACCGTGCCCGACGCGTCGCTCGCCGTGGGCATCGATCTCGCGGTCGGCAGCCAGCGTCGCTTCCAGGCGCGTCTCACCCTGGCCAGACGGCGTCTCACTGACGGGTCGGTGCTGGCCATGCTGGCGCGGTATCCGCTGGTGACGGCGCAGGTCGTCGCGGCCATCCACTGGGAGGCGGTGCGACTCTGGTGGAAAGGGGTGCCGTTCCGCGACAAGCCGCCCTATTCGCCAGAGTCGGCCCGGCAGACCCAGCCCTAGCAGATGTTGCCGACCACCGGTAGCCCGGCGGCACACCACAAAAGGACGCATTTTCGTGAGTGAACACTTCGACGGCGACAGCCCCCTCGGGTCCTTCGATGCCGCCCTGACCGGCGCCACTGCCGTGCGCGCGCAGCCGGCCACGGGTCTTCTCACGCGTCTGGCCAGGCGCCGCGCCCTCGCCGCCCTGCCCCTGCTGCAGGCAGGGCGCCTCACCATCCATCTGCCCGATGGCTCCGTGCACCAGGGGGGCGCGCCGACCGCGGCCCTGCACGCGACGATGTGGGTGGACGACGAAGCGATGTTCGGCGACTTCGCCCGCCGCGGCGACATCGGCCTCGGCGAATCGTACATGGCCGGGCACTTCCGCACCGACAACCTGGTGGCCCTGCTCGAGATCGGCATCCGCAACGAGGCGGTGCTGCCGCAGGTCTCGTGGCTGACGCGGCTGCTCAACGTCGGCAACGACCTGCAGCACCGGCTCCGCCCCAACACCCGTGCCGGCAGCCGTCGCAACATCCACGCCCACTACGATCTCAGCAACGAGTTGTTCTCGCTCTTCCTGGATGCCGAGATGGTCTACTCGTCAGCGGTCTACGATCGCGCCGACGACACGCTCGAGCAGGCGCAGCAGGGGAAGTTCCGGCGACTGGCCGAAGCGGTCGGCCTGCATGCCGACGCGCACGTCCTCGAGATCGGCTGTGGCTGGGGCGGCTTTGCCATCTTTGCCGCGCGGACGTACGGCTGCCGGGTCACCGGCATCACGGTGTCGCAGGAGCAATACGACAGCGCGCTCGCGCGGGTGCGGGCCGCCGGCCTGGACGACCGGGTCGACATCCGCCTGTGCGATTACCGCGACATCCAGGGCACGTACTCGCACATCGTCTCGATCGAGATGCTCGAGGCGGTGGGACGCGAACACTGGCAGGGTTTCTTCGAGGTATGCCACGCCAGGCTGGCCCGCGGCGGCGCCATCGCCATCCAGACGATCGGCATGCCGGACCACCGGTTCGAGGTCTACGCCCGGCACGCCGACTGGATCCAGAAGTACATCTTCCCCGGCGGCATGCTGCCGAGCGTCGGCGCGCTGCTGCATGCCGCCTCGGCCACCACGCCGCTGACCGTGCGCTGGCTCGACGACATCGCGCCGCACTATGCGCGGACGCTGCGCGAGTGGCGGCTGCGCTTCTTCGACCGGCTGGACCAGGTGCGCGATCTCGGCTTCGACGAGCGCTTCATCCGCATGTGGGAGTACTACCTCGCCTCGTGCGAGGCGATGTTCACGGCGCGCCAGATCTCCACGCTGCAGCTGGTCCTGGCGCGCTCGGGCGAGTAGCCGCCAGCGGCCCTCAGAGGTCCGGCATGATGCAGTCGGCCACCAGCGGGAGGTGGTCGCTGGCCACCAGCGTCAGCCGGTTGCGTGGCAGCGTGACCTTTTCCACCTTCAGCCCGCCATCGACGTAGATGTGATCGAGGTGGAACATCGGCAGCATGCCGGGGTAGGTGCGGCGCCGGCGCAGGTGGTGCGTCAGGTCGACGCCCTCGAGCATCTCGCCGAGCGTCTTGGACGTCAGGCCCTTGACCCATTCGTTGAAATCGCCCAGCAGTACCTTGGGGCCCGCGGCCTGGCGGTCGGTGACGAACTCCGCCAGCATCGGCGCCTGCCGGCGGCGCTCGAACACCGCCGTCCCCAGGTGGACGTTGTACACGTGCAGGGCCTGCCCGGCGACGTCGACGTCCACGCGCATGCAGCCGCGCGGCTCGCGCTTGTCACACGAGAGGTTGCACATGTGGGTGTGCGCGATCGGCAGCCGGCTGAGTACGGCGTTGCCGTAGGACTTGCCGCGCAACAGGCGCACCGAGTCCATCGTCCAGCTCATGCCCAGGAGTTCGGCGAGTGCCGCTGCCTGGCCGTCTTCTTCAGGGCCGCTGCCGACCACCTCCTGCAGGGCGACCACGTCGGCGTCCAGGCTTTCGAGCACCGCGGCAATGCGGTCCAGCCGGGTGCGGCCGTCCATGCCGCGGCCCTTGTGGATGTTGTAGGTGGCCAACCGGAGTCGACGCGGCGGATGGGCGAGGGGGCTGTGCTGTGTCATGATCCCCGCACTCGCGGGACTTCCAGCCTACGCCAACCCGCGTCGTGAAAGGGAAGTGATGAGTCGCCTCGCCTCCGAACTCAGCGTCCAGTGCCCCTGCTGTCGCGCCGCTCTCGTCGTCGACGTCAACCTCAAGCGCGTCGTCTCGCACAAGGAAGCCCGCACCGGTCCGGTCCGGGAAATCGACGATGCGCATCGCCTGCTCGCGGAAGAGGCGGCAGCCCGGGAGCGGCTGTTCGAGCAGTCGTTCCAGGCCGAGCGCAACCGGCCGGACGATCTCGAGCGGCGGTTCCGTGAGGCCCTCGAGCAGGCCAAGAAGGAACCGATCACCCGCCCCGAAGGCGCGTTCGACCTCGACTGACGCCGCGTTACGGTCGCGGGCGTCGTCTCGCGAGGCGCACCGACGGGGCGAAGACGGACGGCAGCGGATGCCATCGATGCTGCCCTGTGTAGTAGAGCGGCTTGAAGCCGGGATGACGGTCCATGAACGCGTGGTAGCGCTGGCGCAGCCGGCTGATGCGGGCGTCGGCGGAACGGATCGGCCGGTGCCTCAGGTCGATGAGCACCTGTTCGACGTGCCAGAGGTTGCGCGGCGAGCAGCGCCAGTCGTAGGGCGCCAGGACGGACAGGTCGAGGACGCCGTAGCCGGTGATGCGTCCGCTGACGTCGATGTACGGCTCGACGTAGCTGCACGCCAGGTCCCGCAGGGTCCGGAACACCGGCTTGCGTCCGTGCAGTCCCGGGTCGCGTGACCGCGCGATGCTGCCCCAGCCAGTGGCGGTGCGATAGACGAACAGGACGTGGTCGAGCTTGTCCTCGGACTCCAGGCTCATGACCAGTGGCGGCCAGCCGTGCGCTTCGAGGATGACCGCGGCGCTGAGGGCGGCTTCCATGCAGTGCGCGGTACCCAGCGCCACGACCGTGCGGAAGGACCGTTGCGTGTCGCCGGCCGGTTCGTCGTTGTAGCGCAGGCCGTTCAGCCAGCGTTGCACCTGCAGCGGTGTCCGCAGGCGGGCGATGAGGCGTCGCTCGCGCGACGTGAACGTACAAGGCATCAACAGGTCAGGGTACGCAGATGATTCACGTCGGCACCTCCGGCTACAACTACCCCGAGTGGAAGGGCCGCTTCTACCCGGAGAAGATCGCCGCCAAGGCGATGCTGCCCTTTTACGCCGGCGTCTTCGACACCGTCGAGATCAACTACACCTTCTACCGCATGCCCACGCCGGCCCTGGTCGAGAACTGGGCCGCGCAGGTGCCCGACGGGTTCACCTTCACGCTCAAGGCGCCCAAGCGCATCTCGCACGACCGCCGCCTGCAGGACGTGGCCGATCCGCTGCGCGCCTTCTGCACGGCGGCCGCGGCGCTCGGTCCTCGACTGGGCTGCGTGCTCGTGCAGCTCAACCCCACGTTCAAGTGCGATGCACCCCGCCTGCAGGCTTTTCTCGACGAACTGCCGCCGGCGCTGCGTGTGGCGTTCGAGTTTCGCCACCCGTCGTGGTGGACCGACGAGGTCTACGCGATGCTGCACGCGAAGAATCTGGCCCTCTGCCTGGCCGACAGCCCCGAGCGGCACACCCCGTTGATCCGGACGGCCGACTACGGCTACCTCCGTCTCCGCGACGAAGGCTACGGCGAGGCCGACATCGACCGCTGGGCGCAGTACGTGGCGGAGCAGCAGGCCGGGTGGCGCGAGACGTTCGTCTATTTCAAGCACGAAGACGAGTGCCGGGGACCCGAGTTCGCGTCGCTGTTCAAGGGCCGGCTCGGGGGGCTGACGACCGCCACCGGACGCTGAGGCTGGCGACCAGCCACCCCTCCCTGGCATCAGGTGGTGCTCGCGTGGTGCTGTGCCCACGCCACGACCGCGTATTCGGCCCAGTAGCCGTCGTGGCCCGGATCGCGCTCGCTGACGAACCCGCAGTGCCCGCCGTCGTCGGTGATGACCACGCGCAGGTGCGGGTTGGCGGCGATTTCCGGGCGCGTGAACTGCTCTGGCGGCACGAACGGGTCGTTGGCGGCCGTGAGGATCAGGGCGGGCACGCGGATCCGATCGACGACGCGCAGGCTCGAGGCCTCGTGGTAGTACCGCGCCGCCGTCCCGAAGCCGTTCATCGGTGCCGTATATGCATCGTCGAACTTGCGCACCGTCCACACCGCGTCCAGACGCCGTGGATCGTAGAGGTCTGGAAACAGTCGCGCCTTGCGGCGCAGCCGGGCCCGCAGGTTGCGCATGAAGTTGTACTGGTAGAGCAGGTTCGGGCGGCGCTCCAGGGCATCGACGCAGAGCGCCAGGTCCATGGTCGGCGACACGGCGCACACCGCCTTGAGCTGCGGCGGGGCCGCGTCGGCGAGTTCGCCGGCCAGCTTCAAGGTCAGGTTGCCGCCCAGCGAGTAGCCCGCCACCACCACGGCCGGCACTCTCTCGTGCTCGATCAGGTGACGCAGCAGGAACAGCGGATCGTGCGTCAGCCCCGAGTGGTACAGGCCGCGGGACAGGTGCTCGGTGCCGCCGCAGTTGCGCTGGTTCAGCCGCACGACGCTGAAGCCTGCCACCCACGCCTTCTCGGCGATGCCCCGCATGTAGTGCGCGAGGCTGGACCCCTCGAGCCCGTGCAGCAGCAGCAGGACCGGCGCCCGGTCGCGCGCAGGTTGCCAGTTGCAGTGCGCGAGGACGCGAGCGTCCGAGGCCGTGTCGAAGAAGCAGGCCTCGGCCGGCGGCAGCGCTGGCAGCGCCCGCGGCCGTGCCCACGCGTAGACGGTCATGCGATGGCCGCCGCCCCAGCGACGGGAGGGCACGTAGCCGGAGAACGGCAGCGGGGTGGTCGCCGGCAGGGCAGCCGGATTACTGGAGGCGGTAGACACGGAAACGGCCGTCGCGATGCAGTTGCTCGAGGTCCAGGTCGCGATCGATCACCAGGACGTCGAGGTCGAAACGCCGGGCCAGGGCCCGCGCCGATGCGGCATCGACGGCGGCGAAGTCGCCGATGGCCTCCAGACGAGCCTGCACGCGCAGGGCGACGTCGCGATCGTACAGGGCAAGCGCGGCATCCTTCGCGCTTTCGACGAGGACGTCGCGCTGTGCGGTGACGCGCACGCTGTGGCCGAACTTCCAGCCGTGATCGGGATCGGCCAGCACGTGGGTGTCACCTGGCGATCTCCCTTGCCAGCCACTGTCCGACCCGTACCCAGTCGTCCTTCTCGAGCCTGGTCTGGACGAAGGCACGCTCGGGGTGCTCCACGGCCAGGCTGAAGATGCCGCGCGAGACCGAGGCGATGAGCAGGACGGCGGCGACGGTCGCCGGCCGCCGGCTGCGGACCGAGCCGCCCGACGACGGGGCAGCAGCGGCGGCGCCAACTGCTTCGGCCAATGCCCACGTCATGCTGATCACCGCGAACAGGTCGATGATCCAGAAGACGCGCGATGTCTGCAACTGCACCGCCAGTGCGACATGAGACGCGATGAACGGCAGCGACGCGAGAAATGTCGCGGTGAGCAGCAGGACGCCAGCGACCATGCCGCGTTCCCAGGCGGCGGCCAGGCCGCAGCGGACGCGCCAGCGCCACACCGCCACCACCACGCACGGCAGGACCAGGTTGGCCAGCCACGCGTCGAGCGGCCACTGAGTCGGGAAGACGTAGTCCTTCCAGGCGAAGGCGCGAATCCAGGCTGGATCCATCACCTGCAGACGACGCCCGAGCGGCGAGAGCAACAGGGCCCCACCCGCCAGCAGACCGCTACCCATCGCGCCGGCAATCACCCGGCCGCGCCACTGCGGTCGCATGGCCGCGGTGGCGCCGGTCAACCACACGGCCCACCACAGGCCGGTGGTCGGATGCAGCACGGCGGCGAGACCGACGAGGGCCCAGGCCGCGCCGAGGCGGTCGCGGGCACAGGCGGCAGCAGCGGCCGCCCCGCAGGCAAACGCCAGGCCACGGGGATGGTAATAGGCCTCGAACGAGTTGGCGCCGGTCTCGGTGATGCGGTGGCGGAGCGTGGCGGCCAGGCAGCACGCCGCCGCCGTCCAGCGTCGCGTCGCGAAGCGACTGGCGATCAGCCACACCGCCGCCAGCAGCAGCGCCAGGCTGGCCAGATGTCCGACCAGGAAGATGTATTCGATGGGCACGGCCGTGTGCGACACGATCGCCGCGGTGATCTCGTCGCTGACCATCAGCTGTCCCTGCGCCTGCAGCAGCGCGGTGTCTTTCGGAAACAGCGATGGGTCGATGGTGTCGAGAATCGACGGCAGGTAGAAGGACTGGTCGGCGACGCCGAAGCGGTATCCCGCGGCGTTGCCGATGGCCAGCGCAAGCAGCGCTGCCAGGGCTCCACCGAGCGCGAGGACGCGCAGCGGCGAGGGCAGGGTCACGCCGGCGCTTCCGGCGGCAGCAGGCGGCAGTCCGCCGAATCGCCGTACAGCGCCGGCACGGGCAGGTTGCACAGACGCAGGTACACCGTCAGCTGGCCACGGTGATGCACGAGGTGCCGCACGACATAGCGGGAGACGGCCTCGGCGCGGGTCATGCTCGTCACAGGCACGCCATCGCGCAACAGGGTCCACGCGTCCTGCAGCGCCGCTTCGTCGAGGCGGGCGAGCGCGGCGTGCGCCCGCGCCACGGAGCGCTCGTACGCGGTCGTGATCTCGGCGGCCGAGGCCGGCACGGCCGGACCGGGTCCGCCGGCCCCCATGTCGTAGGAATCGCCATGTGCCATGGCCTCGGTCCAGGCAGGGATGGCTGCGACGTGCATGGCCAGCCGCCCCAGCGTGAACGACGTCGCGTGCGGCGTCCAGTCGAGGGGCGCGTGCTGCACGGCGTCGAGGACGGCGCGGGTTCCGGCCAGCTCAGCGTCCAGGTGCTGTCGGAGGAAGTGGACGGTCATGTTGCAGCGCTCCCAGTATGGACCCGATGCGCGGCTGCGGCGTCGTGCGCCCGAGTTCGAGCCAGGTGCCGAGCAGTCGGCGGTCGCGGCTCTGCGGCTCGCTGTCGGCGGGGACGAAGCCATCCGACGTCGTGATGCGCAGCTGCGCGACCCGCCCCTGCTGTCCGGCGCGGGACGGCGGCGCGTCGATCAGGGTCTGCGCCGCCTGGCCGGGGGCGAGTGCCCACGTCTCGGTGCTGTTGCCCCAGCTGGCCGTCACCGTCACCGGCACGGCACCGGCCCGCAGTTCAAAGGTCCGCCACTCGTCATCGGGGAACACGAGCGTCAGCACCACGGTGGTGCGTCCGCGCAGCCACAGCCCGGTGGGCTCCGGCCAGGCGTCTTCGCCATGAACCAGGACTGACAATCCGGCATAGGTCTGGCTTCCGAGCACGGCCGGCGTCCGCGGCCGGGCGCTGGCGTCGACGATGTGCTGTGGCGTGAGGCGGAGCCGGGGCGAGGCGTCGGTGAGGGCTGCCGAGGCCTTGAAGCCGACGAAACCGATGTCCACCGGCAACGAGAACGTGCGTCCCCACGAACCGGGTGGCACCACCGACACCGACCACGTCTCCAGCGGCGGGCTGGTGCGGCCGGCGTGCACGGCCAGCGCGCCGTCCACCGCCGACGACCCGCGCGGCACGTCGGGTGTCGGTGGGAAGATCAGGTCGACACCGTAGCGGCCGGCCGGCAGCGAGAGGCGTCGCCCGAACAGCTGCGTGGCGCGGTCCTCGCGCCGGTCGCCGGCGGCATGCACCACCAGCGGGAACAGCTCCGGCACCGTCGCCACGTCGATGCGGGTAAGCGGATCGTAACGAACCGCGAGTGGCCGGCGGGCGGCATCGAACTCGTCGAGCAGTCGCACGCGGGCCCGTTCATCAAGGGCCGGCGGCGTGGTGCTCGGTGGCAGCGCGCGCGCGGCGATGCCGGACACGGCCGCCCCGATGCCGATCACCAGGGTCCAGGCAACGAGGTGCTGCGTGCCGGCGTCACCGACCCGTCGCCAGCGTGCCCCGAGGACCCGGCCGGCCAGCAGGGCCATGCCACCCCACAGCACGACGCCGAGCCACGCCTGCGACGGCGATTGCCGCAGGAACGTCGGCAGCAGCGTCCAGACCGGTGTGGCCGGCACGAGGTACTCGAGGACCTGCGAGGCGCCGTCACGGCCGGCCACCAGGAGCAGTCCGCCCTGGGCTGCTGCCAGCAGCACGGTCAGGGCGGCGCCGAGGCAGAGCAGGACCCGCTGTGCACTGCGTCGCAACGGCTGCCCGGCGCAGGCGTGCCAGTGCGCCGCGATCGGCACGATCAGCAGTGGCATGGCCGACACCAGCGGGCGCCCGACGATGGCGCTGCCGCCCCACCAGATGTGGAAGGCTCCGACCACGCCGAGCAGCGCCGCGCACACCGCGGCGGTCTCGACGGCCAGTCGTCGCCGCGCTCCGCCCTGGCGCCACAGCCACCACAGGCCGGGCGCGGCCATCAGCAGGGCGGGTGCGAACGCGACGATGCCGTACTCCTGGTCGAAGAGCAACCCGGGCCCACCCGCCGGCAGGTACTCGAGGCGCGTCTCGCGCTGCGAGCCGTACGGCGCGGCGGGCGACCAGGTGCCCCAGATCACCTTGAAGAACACGAACCACGCCGCCAGGCTGATGACATTGGGGAGCGACACGGCCAGGGTGCGCCACGCTGCGCGTCGCCGTCGCGGCGGCGTCGCCGGGCCACGGCAGCCACGCCCGCAGCAGCGACACCATCCCGAGGACGGCTGCCATCACCACGTACTTGGTGCTGAACCAGGGCAGGCAGGCGATGGCGGCGCCCGCCGCCCACCAGCGCCAGGGAGGAAGAAGCGGTGCCGGCGCGTGCTGCTGCTCGGCGCGCCAGCCGGCGGTCCAGGCAAAGGCGAGGGCGACGGCACACGCCGCGGGCACCTCGGGATAGACCGCGAACGTGTTGAAGATCCACGGCGGCCCGAAAGCCAGCACGGCCCAGGCAAACGTCGCCGCCGACGCCGAGCCGGTGACCGCCCAGGCCAACCGCCACGCGGCGGTCAGCGCCACCGCCGCGAGCAGCAGCAGCGCAGACACCACGAGGTCGTAGCCGCCGAGCGCGTACACCGGCGTCATCAGCACCGGCATGCCAATCGGGTGGATCGAGTAGATCTGGCGGTCCACGCCGCGGGTCAGGTAGTGCGGCGTGAGGGTGCGGTGGAAGTACTCCTGGTAGTCGGCCCGCGTGTGGTTGTTCTCGATGCGCAGGTCGCCGTCTCGCCAGAGGCTCTGGGCAATCACCAGATAGTGCGGCTCATCGCCGCCGGGGAACAGCGGGGTGCGTGTGAACTGGCTGGCCACGGCCGCGGAGGAGACCACGCTGGCCAGCAACACCGCCGTTGTCCAACGTCGCCGGCGCGCGCGTGCCTCGCCGGCGGTCATCGGCAGCGGCGCCGGGATGTCGTCTGCCGCTGCGGCGCGCCATTGCAGGGCGAGCGCGACGACCGCGAGCGCCCCGAGGACGCCCCACGCCAGCCGCGCCCCTGGCCCCGCCAGCAGCATCACGGCAGGCAATGCGTCCGGCACCCACGGCAGGAACGGCAGCACCAGCCATGCCGCCCCCGGCGAGCACGCGGAGGGGGGCGATGGCCGTGGCGTCGACGCCGCGCATGCGGGTGCGGCGCGCCAGGGCGGCGAACGCGAGATACCAGGCGAGAAAGAGGAGGGCGCCGAGGGCGACGCTGCCAAGCAGCGCGCCGGCCGAAGGCAGCATCGCCACCCGCATCGCCCCGGCCGGGGCGTGCAGGCGGTCGATCGATCCGAGTGAGGCCCAGGCACCCGTTCCGGCCGCCGCCCCGAGTGCGGCGGCCGTCAGCGAGCGCGGACTCATTGGGTCGGGAAGTCTACCTTGGGCACCTCGCGTGCCGAGGCGGGCGCCTCGAAGTACTTCCATTCCTCGAAGGAGAAAATCTTCGCCGTGATGTTGGACGGGAAGCGGCGGCGCAGGGCGTTGTAGGCCTGCACCTTCTCGTTGTACCGGCCGCGTGCCACGGTGATGCGGTTCTCGGTGCCCGCGAGTTCATCCATCAGGCGCATGAAGTTCTCGTTCGACTTCAGCTGCGGATAGTTCTCGACCACGACCAGCAGGCGGGCCAGTGCGGAACTCTGCTCGTTGGCAGCCTCGATGGTTTCACCCGGGGTGCGCGCGCCCGCCAGTTTCTCGCGCGAGGCGGCGATGCGGTCGAGAATCGCCTTCTCCTGCGCGGCAAACCCTTTCACGGTGCTGACGAGATTGGGGATGAGGTCGTTGCGGCGCTGCAGCTGGTTCTCCACCTCCGACCAGGATCCCTTGATGGCCTCCTGTTGGCTCGTGAACGAGTTATAGGAGCAGCCCGGAAGGGCGAAAAGGGCCAGCACCAGTAGCCCGTGCTGCCAGAAGGTTCGTCGGTTCATCGTTGTCCTCGCATCCCAAGACCTGTACCACGGACCGGGTCCCCGTGTCGTTGCGTCCAGCGGCCGCACCCGGGGGTGACGGCGCCAGTCACCATCGCGCCCCGCCGCCCCCGCCGCCACTCATCCCGCCGCCGAAGCCGCCGAAGCCGCCGCCACCAAAGCCGCCGCCCCCGAAGCTCCCGCCCCCGAAACTGCCGCCGCCGAAGCCGCCGAGCGCGCCCCCCATCATCGGGCCCCACATCGAGCCGCGCCCGCGGACCCGCCGTCCCCCCGGGCCGCCGCCGCCGCGGCTGGACAGCCACATGAATCCCAGCAGCGCCAGCACGATGACCCAGAGCGGAATGCCGCGCGACTGGCGTGGCCGCGCCTGCGCCGGCACGGGAAGGTCCCCGAGCGACACGTTGCGTTCCTTGGCCACCCGCTGCGCGACGGCCGTCACGCCGGCTACCAGGCCCTCGCCGTAGCGACCTTCGCGAAAGTACGGCGTCATCACCTCACGGCTGATGCTGCCGGCGGTGCCGTCGGTGATGACGCCCTCGAGTCCGTAGCCGACCTCGATCCAGACGGCCCGGTCCTTGGGCACCAGCACGAAGAGGATGCCCGCGTCCTTGTCCTTGTCGCCGATGCCGCGGCCGCCGTTTTCGTACCACTTCACCGCCAGTTCGCGCTCGTCGGCATACGGCGCGAAGACATCGCGGGTGGCGACGACGATCGTGTCGCCGGTGGCGCCGTGCAGGCGCCGGATGAGGTCGTCCAGGCGCGCCTTGCTGGCCTGGTCCACGACGTTGGCAAAGTCGTTGACCGGCTCGGTCAGGGGCGGCAGGGCCTCCTGGGCGCGAGCCGGGCCGGGCGCCGCCACGAACAGCAGTGCGGCACACGCCAGGCCGAGGGCCCGGGCGCCGAGGGCGCGCACGATCACGCCCGCGTCCCTTCGCTGCTCCACGTGTCGATGAGCCGGAGGAGGCCTTCCACGGCGTCCAGGTAAGCGGGGTAGAGCTGGACGGCTTCACTCGGCTCGAGCGCCCGATCTTCCTCCAGCCGCAGCAGTCGCTCGAGCAGCTCGCCATCGAGCCCGGCGACCCGGCCGACATGGGCCGCCAGCGCGTCCGGCGCACTCTGCCTCGGCGCACCGGTGACCAGCGCGACCGTCTGGATCACGGCGGCGAATGGCGACGCCGAGGCCACGATCAGTCCGGCCACTTCGGGCGGCCGCTGGCCAGCCAGGAGAAAGCCTTCGCGGAGGTGGATGGCGTGCGATCGGATGCTGACTTCGCAGGCACGGCGCAGATCCTCGTCGGCCACGGCCAGCCCGGTGAAGGGATCCTCGCCCTGCACGAGGATGTGATGCGCGATGATGTCGCCGTACTCCAGCGGGAACGCGTCGAGGCTGCGCCGGAACTCGCCGGCCGGCAGCAGCAATGGCATGTCGAGTCCGTGGCCCTGCCACGTCCCGGCGCGCTCGGCGCCGGCCGCCAGATCCGCGTAGTCGAGCCGGTCCACGAGGGCCAGCGTCTGGATCGGGGCCTTCACCGCCCGCGGATGCGGTCGTGCGTGGGTGCCAAACACCAGCACGGCGCGCAACCGGCCACCGAAGATGCCGGCAAGGTCGTCGGCGAGAGTGCGTGCCGCCTGCAGCGCTGTCATGGGGACGATTCTATCGGGGATCGCGGATCGGGATCGCGGATCGCGGATCGCGGATCGGGGCGGCGCGAACGTCAGCGCCTGCTGAACCGGTAGTGCGACACCATCCACTCGTTGCCGTGCCGATAGGCAAACAGTTCGGCGCAGGCCATGAAGAACACCCGCCAGCGCACCCACCAGCGGGTGACCTCCGCGCTGCCGTAGGTTTCGGCAAAGAGCGCCCGCACGCGGGGCGCCGCGTCGTCCATGCGTCGCCAACCAGGCCTCGCACGTCCTGGCGTAGTGCGTGCCAGCCAGGCGCCAGTGCGCGTCGAGCCGCAGGTGGTCCTGGAAATAGAGCAGCAGGTCATCGGACGGCATCTGGCCGCCGGTGAAGAAGTGGCGCGCCATCCAGTCGCCGGGTCCGGCGTCCTCGTACGGGTAGGCGTGCTCGCGGTGGGTGAAGATGTGCACGAAGGCCTGGCCGCCGGGCCGCAGCCAGGCGGCCACCCGCTCGAGCAGCAGCGCGTAGTTGCGCATGTGCTCGAACATCTCCACCGACACCACGCGGTCGGCCGCGTCGGCGAAGGCAAATGCGTTCATGTCCGCCGTGACGACTTCCAGGTTGCGCAGGCCGCGTGCGGCCGCCCGGGCGTCGATGAAGGCCTTCTGGGTGCGCGAGTTGGACACGGCGGTGATCCGCGCCGCCGGGTAGCGCGCCGCCATGAACAGGGACAGCGACCCCCAGCCGCAACCGAGTTCGAGAATCCGCTGGCCATCGGCGAGCCCCGCCCGCTCACAGGTCAGCTCGAGCATCGACGCCTCGGAGGCGTCGAGCGTCGCCACGCCGGCCGGCCAGTGACCGCTGCTGTACTTGAGATGGGGGCCGAGCACGATCTCGAAGAATTCCGCCGGCACTTCGTAGTGCTGGGCGTTGGCGTCGGCGGTGGCGATGGCAATCGGCGAGCGACGCAGGGTCTCCACCCACGTCATCTTGGTCGCGTGGGCCGACTCGGCGCCGCCGCGCCCGGCGTCCGCGAGCCGCACCGCCAGGTTGCGACGGATGCCCGCACGGATCAGGCGGTCGGGCAGGACGTCGCGCTCGAGCAGCGCGTCGAGGTTCAGCATCGGTCACGCACGCCTGGGGCCCGGGAAGAACACGTTGGTGGTGGCCTGGTAGGCGCGATAGGCATCGCCGCGGCTGCGCAGCGAGGACGCCTCGGCATGCGGGACGCCGGTGCCGTAGCGCATCACGTAGAACATCAGCGGAATCACCGGCACGCCCAAGCCATCCGCCGGGCGACCCGAGCGCAAACAGCCCGAAACCGCACCAGACGATCCACTCGAAGAAGTAGTTCGGATGCCGCGAGTAGTACCACAGGCCGTCCTGGCAGACGCGGCCGCGATTGGCCGGGTCGCGCTTGAACTGCGCCAGCTGGTGGTCCGCCGTCGCCTCACCGGCCAGGCCGGCCGCCCACACCGCCAGCCCGATCCACTCGAGCGGGGCCACGGCCGCGGTCTGGTTGAGGGCCACGATGGCAAAGGGGACGGAGAGCACCAGCGCCGCCACGGCCTGAACCTGGAAGAACACCAGCATCCGCAGGTTGGCCCGGTCGCCCCAGTCGGCGCGCAGGCGGGCGTATCGCGCGTCTTCCTGCAGGATGATCGGCCTTGACGCGCACGAACAGATGGGTGGCCAGGCGCATGCTCCAGGCCGACACCATCACCAGCAGCAGCAGGTCGCGCGGCGGCCATCCCTGCGCCAGCCACACGTAGGCTCCGGCCACCGGCACGAATGCCGCCGACCACGCGACGTCCACGATGCCGGCGTTGCGCAGCAGCAGCGACAGCAGCCACACCACGACCATCAGCGGGACGAGGATCAGCAGTCCTGCCAGCAGCAGGGAGAGCAGGGGCGCCATGTGTCGGTATTGACGCCGCGCGGACGGCTGGAGTTGCCCCCGGTCGAAGGCGCGGGGGACAATCGAGCCGTTATGCGGCTGCGTGAACTGCACGTCGGGTGCCTCGGGGGCGGAACGGGACTGCCGAGCCTGCTGGGTGGCCTGAAGACCAATCCGTGGCTGCAGGTCCACGCCATCGTCACCATGTTCGACAGCGGCGGCAGTTCCGGCGTCCTGCGCGACGAACTCGGCGTCCTGCCGCCGGGCGACGTCCTCAAGTGTGCCCTGGCCCTGGCCCGCGACGAAGGGGAAGCCCGCCGCGTGCTGCTGACGCGCCTGCCGACCCTGGAACACCGCCGGCTCGGCGGGCACACTGGCGGCAATCTTCTTCTGTCGATGATGGAGCAGTTCAGCGGCGACTTCCAGGCCGCCGTGGACGGCCTGCGGGCCGTGCTCGGCTGCCGTGGGTACGTCTGGCCGATCAGCACCGAACGCGCCAGCGTCTGCGCCGAGTACGACGACGGCACGACGACGAGCGGCGAGGTGGAGGTCGATGCGGGCCAGGCCGAGGGGCGGCTGGTACGGCGGGTCTGGCTCTCGCCGAAGGTGACCATCCACCCGGCTGCCCGCGACGCCCTCGGGCGTGCCGACGCGATCATCATCGGGCCCGGCAGCTTCTACACCAGCCTGCTGCCGCCGCTGCTGGTCGAGGGCGTGCGGGAGACGGTGGCGCGCGTTCCCGGCCCGGTGGTCCTGGTGGCCAACCTGCTGACCGAAGGGCGGGGCATGGCCGACTTCACGGCAGCCGATGCCGTGCGACGGATCGGCGAGCAGATCGGGCGCCCGGTGGACACCGTCCTGTTCAACGCGGCCCGCCCGCCGGCGGCAGTGCTGGCGCGCTATGCCGCCGAGCACAAGCATCCGCTGCCGCTGGGCGACATGCCGGCAGGCGTGGAAGTTGTCGAAGCGCCTTTCTGGAACGGCCCCATCGCCCGCCACCAGCGTCGCCGGCTCGCGTACGCCATGTGGGGCGTCCTGGCGCGCCGCCTGCTGTAGCGATTCGACCAGATATCCAGCCAAAGAATCGCCAATTCGAAAACTTTTGTCGTCCTGCCAGATTACTACCTGCGCCTTGTGCGTGCGAGCATCAGCGGGCGTTGTTCCTGAAGTGAAGTGGGCCGTTTTCCGTTCGGACCACAATCAAACTCGTAGACAGGAGCAATGTGCATGCTTAAGAAATTCGGGATGGTTGCCGTGCTGTGTGTGTTGACGTCGAACGCGTCCGCTGAACCCCTCAATCTGTCCGGATGGAGCGCGCTGACCCTGAACTTCCCGGGCGGCCAGGCCGCCGGCAACTGGGTACTGGGGCCGGGCAACATCGAAGTGACCCAGACGGTCAACGCCGACCCGTCGTTCTTCCTCAACAACCGCAATCAGACCGCGTTCACGATCCAGGGCACGTGGCAGGCCTTTACGGCCGGTGACAACGACTACATGGGGTTCGTGTTCGGTTACCAGAACTCGAGCAACTTCTTCGCGTTCGACTGGAAGCAGGGCGACCAGGCCTACGAGGGTGCCTTCGCGAGAGAAGGGATGACGATCAAGAAGTTCGAGGGGGACACCGGCAATGGTCTCGCGGACCTGAGTCTGGGCGAGTTCTGGGAGAACGAGCACGACTTCGGGGACATGACCGTGCTGGCCACCAACCACGGCAACGACAAGGGGTGGGTCAATGGCGTCCTCTACGACTTCTTCCTGGACTTCAACACCACGCCGGGCCAGTTCTCGGTGACCGTCAAGGAGGGCACGACCACGCTGTGGAACCAGACGGTGGTCGACGACACGTTCACCGCGGGTGAGTTCGGCTTCTACAACAACTCGCAGGCACCGGTGCGGTACGCCGGCTTCGTGCAGGTTGGTGGCGAGGATCCTTCGGTTCCCGAACCCGCGACCCTCTCGCTGCTCGCGCTGGGCCTGGCCGGTGTGACGGCTGCCGCCCGTCGTCGTCGCAGCTGATTGGCAGCCCGCGCAGGGCGAGGTGTTCGCCTCGCCCTCGTGGGCCCGTCTTTCTCACCCGCGGCCTTCGGACCCGTCCTCACGCGGTCGCGATCGTGTCGCGGCTGGCGTCCCACCTGACGACGCGGCCCTCGCGCAACGACTGGTTGATCATGTGGGCGCAGGCCGCCGCATGGTGGCCGAAGCGCGCGTCTTCGACCGGCTGCACGCGTGACCGCACGGCCGACACGAAGGCCCGCACGTGCGCGACGGTGGCATCTTCTCCCCGCGTCACCCAGTGTTCACCGGCCGGCTGCGTCGTCTGCGGCTGCAGGAAGGGACTCTCGCTGGCCTGGACCCCCGGGTCGGCGTAGTGAGCCGCTTCGAGCGCCGAGGGCCACGATCGCACGACCCACCGGTTGTCCTCACCGCCGTGCTCCGTCGTCACGCGGATGTCGTCGCCCGTGAGATGCAGCGCGCCCCTGGTGCCGTAGATGTGCACGCCCTCCTCGCCACCGGTGCTGTTCAAGGTGCACCCGAGCGTGAGGGTGAAGCCCTGTGGGTACGTCAGCACGGCGTCGATGGTGTCGGGCACCTCGTGGGTGTCCTTCCAGCGATGGGTCGCCCCCGCGGCGATCACCTGCGATGGCATCCCCACGTCCAGCAGGTAATGGATTTCCGACGTGAGGTGCACGAACAGGTCAGTGGCCAGGCCACCCGAGTAGTCCCAGAAGCAGCGCCACCGGAAGAAGCGCTCCAGACTGAAGGGCCGCTGCGGCGCCGCGCCGAGGAACGCCTGCCAGTCCACGGTGCGCTCGCTGGCATCCGGAGGAATCGGGTAGAGCCACGCGCCGCCGGCGCTGTTGCGGTTGAAGTTGGCGCGGGCCAACGTGATCTGCCCGAGACGGCCGCTCTGCACGATCGCGCGGGCGGCAACGAGTTGGGCGGAACTCAGGCCCTGGCTGCCAACCTGGAGAATCCGTCTGGTGCGATCGACGGCGGCGATGATCTCCCGGCCTTCGTCGGCCGTGTAGGTCATCGGTTTCTCGAGATAGACGTCCTTGCCTGCATCCAGTGCCGCGACCGCCATCGTCTTGTGCCAGTGGTCGGGCGTGACCACGAAGACCGCGTCGACGTTGCGATCGTCGAGCACCGCGCGCCAGTCGGGCAGGATGGTGGCCTTGCCGCCGGCGCGTTCCCGGCCTCGCTCGGCGCGACCGGAGTAAGCGTCACAGAGCGACACCACTTCCAGTCCCGGCACTGCCAGGCACGCGTCCATCACCTGGTGGGCACGCGCGCCCGTCCCGATGAACCCGAGCCGCAGCCGGTCGGAGGCCGCCACCGGGAGCGAGCCGCGAGCCGTGGCAGAGGCCGCCACTGGTGCGCCGAGCCGCGCGGCGGCACCGGCAACTACGGTTGAACGGAGGAAGTCGCGTCGGTCCATAGGGTGGATTTTCGAAGTTCAGAATTCGAAATTCAGAATGCAGGCGAAGCCTGCACCGCCTCGCTTGCGCACGAACGTCCGACAACCGACCGAGTGACGGCGTGACCCAGGTGGTCACCGCGGGCGAGCCGCTGATCCAACCGTCCGCCGATCGACCCACGTGGCTGGAGGTGGCGGCGTTTCGGCCTGCCCTTCATTCTGAATTTCGAATTGCGAATTGTGAATTGTGAATTGCCTTTACACGTTCTGTCGGCGCGGCAGCAGCGACACGGCAAGGGCGCCGACGGCGGCCAGCCCCATCAGCAGCAGGAAGCCGGGGCGGTAGCTGCCGATGCGATCGCGCAGGCCGGCGACAAACATTGGCGAGAGCGCCTCAGCCAGGCCGTCGGCGGTGAGGACGAAGCCCATGACACGGCCGAGGCGCTGCACACCGAAGAGGTCTGCCGCCATCAGCGGGATGATCATGTAATCGCCGCCGAGACCGATGCCGAACAGCAGCGCGAACACGTGCAGCATCGCCCATGAATCGGCGAGCAGCAGCAGCGGGATGGCTGCGGCGACGATCACGTAGATGAGCAGCATCACGTGCTTGCGTGGCCAGCGGTCGGCCAGCCAGCCCATGAGCAGGCGTCCGATGATGCTGCCGGCGAGCACCAGCGACAGGATGCGGGCGACCTCGCCCTGCCCATACTGCTGGTCGAGGGTCAGGTACAGCTTCAGGTTCTGCATCGTGCCGCCGACCGCGCCGATCGAGCACATGCTCCCGACCAGCAGCAGGTAGAACGACGACGAGCGCAGCACGTCGCCAAGAGGCAGGGCGGCGGGGCGCGCCGCCTGTTCGGCAGCAGAAGCGGGCGGGGCGTCCTGGACGAACCAGGCCAGGGGCCAGGCCACGGCGATCATCAGCAGCCCCAGGGCCTGCATGGCCCGCTGCCAGCCGAAGGTCATCGTCAGCCAGTACGCCAGGCCGGGCACCACGGTGCCGCCGATGCCAATCCCGAGGTAGGCAAAGCCCATCGCCTTGCCGCGCGCGGTGGTGAACCAGCGCGAGAGCAGCACCTGCACGGGCAGTGGTCCGCCGAACACGTACCCGAGCGCGTTGAAGATGTAGAAGAGATAGAAGCCGGTGAGCGTCGAGACGGTGCCGAGGCCAATCATGGCGCCGCCGGCCATCAGGATGCCCACCAGCAACAGCCGCCGCGGCCCGTACCGGTCGATCAGCCAGCCCGCCAGATAGCCGAACAGCGGCCCGATGATCAGCTTGCTGTAAGCGTTGCCCGACGTGACCTGCTGGCGCGTCCAGCCGAAGTCCTTGACGAAGAAGTCGTAGAAGAAGGTCAGGCCGTACAACCCGATGCCGACAGCGGCAAAGAGTGCGGCAAAGGCCGTCGCGGCGGCCGTGATCTGGCCGTTGCGCGGCGGGCTGTCCTCTGTCGTCTGCGTCATGCGCCTGCCTTGGCGGCCTTCAGCCGGGCGTGGTCGGGATGGGCCGTGTAGAACGGGTCGAGCGGGAAACATCCAGAGACCAGCCCGTTGCGCGGGCCGGTGGTGCAGTCACTGAAGGTGCGGCAGATCAACTTGCGCTTGAGGGCCTGGCCGCGCAGGACGTCCAGGGGCAGATCGGGATAGGAGAGCACCATCCTGCCGAGCCCGATGAAGTCGGCACCGCCGTCGCGCACCACCGCCTGGCCGACATGCGGCAGCCAGTCCTGCAGGTAGCTGTACGCCGAGCCGACGATCCGGAGCGCCGGGAAATCACGCTTGAGTGCTGCGGTGACGGCCACCTGACGGGCCACGCCGAGCAGCGGGTCCTCCGGCGGCAGGTAGCCGTCCGAGGGCGGAAAGGTGGCCGGGCGCTGGATGTGCGGGTTGTAGTACGGACTGCCGGCCGTCAGGCACACCAGATCGACCCCGAGGTCGTCGAGCAGTGCCAGCAGCGCGCGCGGCTCCGAGAGGTCAGGCAGCGCGGCCGTGCCGTCCCAGCGGCCGAAGGCGCAGGGGTAGTCGGCCTGCGCGGCGTCGGGCTCGCCGATCCCGTCCTCGCCCTTGCGGAACGGCGTGGTGTCGAACGCCGACAGCCGCACCCCAACGGCCAGGCCGGGCGCATCACGCCGGATGCCCTCGACCGTCTGGCGCAGCAGTCGCGTCCGGCCGGCGAAATCGCCACCGAAGCGGCCGTCGCGCGTGTACGCCGAGAGCAGTTCGTGGCCGAGGTAGCCGTGGCAGTGCTTGACGTCGACGAAGGTGAAGCCGGCGCGCTGCGCCAGCACGGCAGCCTCCACCAAACGCGCCGACAGGTCGTCGAGGTCGTCATCGGACAGCAGCGGCACCGGGGCGTCGGGGCTGACACGACGGTCGAGCACGGGGTGGCGATACGCGGCGAGCGGCTTGGGCCGCTTGTCCGGGTCCGGCTTCGAGTAGCGGCCCGAATGCGTCAGCTGCAGGCCGATCACCAGGTCGTCGGTCTCGAGCCCGGCGCTGCGGTGCCCCTGCAGCAGGTCGTCGCGCAGTTGCACGAGGTCGGCCTCCGAGGTCGGCCCCAGGCACAGCTGATTGGGATTGGCGCGGCCGTCATGACGCACCGCAAACGCCTCGCCCCCCCAGATCAACTTCGCGCCGCTGGCCCCGAAGCGCTGCCAGCGCCGGCGCGTCAGGTCGGTCGGGCGTCCGTCGGCGGTGCCGTCCCAGCCCTCCATCGGCAGGATGCAGAAACGGTTGCCGGCGCGGCCGGCGGCGGTGTCGATCGAGCGCGCGAGCGGCGAATCGGGCGCGGACTGCAGCTGCGGCTCGAACGGCAGCGCGGCGCCGATGGCCCCGAGATGCGACGCGAACTGTGCGGCCGTCTTGAGTGCGGCGATGCGCGGATAGCTGCGGTCATGTGCAGGTGGTGGGGGGGCACGTCCGACGACCCGCGCTGATCAGACCGTCGGGAGCCCGTACGGGGCGCGATACTCGCGGGTCAGCAGGGCATTGGCCTTCGGGTCGTCCACGCACTCTTCCCTGGCCGCATCCCAGGTCAGCTTGTGGCCGGTGCGGTAGGCGACGTTGCCGAGCAGGCACATGGCGGTGGACAGGTGGCCGAGTTCGATGTCGGAGGTCGGCCGCTTGCGTGAGCGCATGCAGTCGAGGAAGTTGCGGATGTGGGTCAGGTTCTGGTCCGACGACCCGGCGCGCATGCCGGCGGCGCGGGCCTTGTTCGGGCCGTTCCACTCACGCTTCCACACCGGCAGCGTCGCGTCCTGCTCCGAGAGGTACTGCGGCTTCGGCGCCTTGGCAGTCCCACCCGTCTCGGGAATCACCTCGAAGCCGGAGCGGTCGAGAAACAGCGTCGCATCCGTGCCGTAGAACTCGATGCCGTAGCCGCGCCCGGCGCCCTGGTAGGCATTGCCGGTACGGTTGCCGTAGGTGCAGATGAACCCCGGAAACTCGTACACCGCATCGATCGTGTCGGGCGTCTCGCGGTTGTCGTCGAGCACGAAGTTGCCACCGACGGCATAGATCGTCTTCGGTGCCTGCTGCTTCATCGCCCACAGCGCGAGGTCGAGCAGGTGGACGCCCCAGTCGGTCATCATGCCGCCGGCGTAATCCCAGAACCAGCGGAAGTTGAAGATGAAGCGGTTCGGGTTGAACGCCACCTTCGGGGCCGGGCCGAGCCACATGTCCCAGTCGAGGCCGGCCGGCGGCGCGGTGTCGCCCGGACGTCCGAGGCCCGCCGGCGTCTGGTTGCCGACGTTCCACGAGTGGATGCGGTGCACCTTGCCCAGGACGCCCGACTGCACGACCTTGATCGCCTCCTGGAAGTGCAGGCCAGACCGCTGCTGCGTGCCGACCTGCACGACGCGGTCGTACTTGCGGGCCGCGTCGACCATCGCGCGGCCCTCCTTGACGTTGTGCGAGATCGGCTTCTCGACGTAGACGTCCTTGCCCGACTGACACGCCAGCATCATCGGCGCGGCATGCCAGTGGTCGACCGTGGCCACGATCACCGCATCGAGGTCGGTGCGATCGACGACGCGCCGGAAGTCGGTCTCCATCGTCGCCGCGCCGCCGGCCTGACGCTCGGTCATGCGCTGGGCGCGGAGCCGGTTGACGTCCCAGACGTCGCAGACCGTGACGATCTGCACGTCGTCGTGCTGCTGGAAGTTGGAGAGGTGCGAGCGGCCCATGCCGCCGACGCCGATCGACCCGATGCGGATGCGGTCGTTGGCGCCGCGGATGCGTTGCCGGCTGGCCGCGGTCTGTGGCGCGGCGGCGCTGGCGTGGCTGCCGGCGGCGAGCCCGCCGGCCACGCCGGCCGCGGTGGAGACAAAGGAACGTCTGGTGATGGGCATCAGAAGGTGACCAGGTCCGAGATGGTGACGGGCCGATTTTCTTCGCAACTGCGCCGCGCCGCAATACCGGTGAGCGCCGACATGGCGCCGGCGCGCGAGTCGGGGATGCGCAGGTGCCCCGGCACCTGCGGGCGACGGAAGATCAGGTTGCGCAGCGCATCGTCCGCGCCGCCGTGCTCGCCCTCGACCGTCGGCACGTCGATCTGGGTGCGCTTGCCGAAGGCCTTGATGACATAGACCTCCATCGCCTGCGCCACCTCGTAGGGCTGCCCGTCGTAGGAGCGAATCTCGACCCGCCCGCCGTCGCCGTTGAAGGTCAGCGAGTAGCCCTCGACCGGCAGGTAGGCGTTGAGCGAGTACGACATGATCACGTCGCTGCTGTACTTCACGGTGGCGGTCATCGTGTCGTAGGAGGTGACCTCGGGCCTGAACACGCAGGCGTCGCGGAGGTAGCCATCGACCTTCTCGACCTCACCGCCGTAGAGACGCATGGCCGACGCCGACTTGGTCATGTCCCAGTAGAAGGGACACTTGCCCTTGTGCGGGCAGGGGCGGCAGTTGGTCGAGCGGAACGGTCCGGCATTGCCGTAGCGCTTGATGCCGCCGTAGGCCTGGACCTGCACCGGCTCGGCGTCGAGCAGCCAGTTCACGTAATCGAAGTGGTGTGTCGCCTTGTGCACCCAGAGCGAGCCGCTCTGGGCCTTGATGGCGTGCCAGCGGCGGAAGTAGTCGGCGCCGTGGCTGGTGTTCAGGTACCAGTGGAAGTCCACCGAGTGGATGGCGCCAATCGGCTTGGAGAGCAGCAGTTCCTTGATCCTGACGTGCGCCGGCGAGAACCGCATGTTGTGGCCGACGATGATCTTGCGGCGGTTGCGTTTCTCGGCGTCGAGGACCGCCTGGGTCTGCTTCTCATCGATGGTCATCGGCTTCTCGGTGATGACGTCGATGCCGAGGTCGAGGGCGCGGACGATGTACTCGGCGTGGTGGTCGTCCACGGTGGTGATGGCGACCAGGTCGGGCCTGGCCGTCTTGACCATCGTCTCGAAGTCGGTGAAGACCGGGCAGTCCACGCCGATGATCTGGCGCACCACCTCGGCCCGCTTCGGGTTGGGGTCACACAGGCCGACGAACTCCACGACGTCGCCCCATTTTTCCTGCACGCCCCGGCCCCACATGGACGAGCCGCGGCCGCCGGTGCCGACCAGGGCATAGCGGCGACGGCGTGCGGGCGTCGCGCCCGGCTGCAGGGCCGCGGCAAACGACGGAGGGACTGCCGTGGCCGCCGTCAGGGCGGCGGCCGATGATGAGAAAAATTCGCGGCGATTCACGGGCATTTCCGGGAGAGAGGGAGCAACGCCGCCAAGCGTATGCGGTCGGAGCCGCCGTGAAAAGCGGGAAATGCAGAAATCTGCCGGCGGCGGGCGGGGCGGGTCGGCGCGGCGCAATCGGGGTACCGCCGGGCGCATGCAGGTAGGGGCCGCTCCCCGAGCGGCCCCACAAGCACGTTGGCGACGGCGCGTTCGGGGAACGCGCCCTGCCATCAGAAGAAGAGGCGGAAGCCGATCTGCAGGTTCTGCGGCAGGTTGTTCTGGCTGGTGACCCTGCCGAAGTTGGCGCTCGTCGGGTTGAGGTCCGGGTTGTTGAAGAACACCTGGTTCAAGGCGTTGTAGACCTCGAGGTGCAGCTGGGCACGCACCCGCGAGGTGATCTCGAAGCGCTTGACGATCGACATGTCCATGTAGTTCAGCGCCTGCGCCCTCAGGTTGGTCGGGCGGCTCGGCAGCGTGCGGTAGTTCTGCGCCAGCTGGATGCGCGGGTCGTTGCGGCGCTGCGCCTCGGCGATGTCGTTGAAATAGAAGCCGCTGGTGTCGAACACCGGCTCGTCGACGTTGCTGGTCGAGTAACTGGTGCTGAGCGCGTTGATGTCGCCGTTGTAGTAGACGTTGCCGATGGTCAGCGGTCGGCCGCTCTGCCACTGGTAGATGGCCGAGACGTTCCACCCGCCGGCAATCAGATCGAGCGCCTTGTTCCAGCTGCTGCCGAACTTGCGGCCGCGGCCGAACGGCAGCTCCAGGATGCCGCTGACCACGACACGGTGCGGCACGTCGACGTCGGACCGCCGCTTCTCGTAGATGCCGGCGGGACCATCGACGGCATTGAGGGCGGACGTCTGTTCCTCGAAGCGGGAGAGGGTGTAGGTGGTGAGGAACGAGTAGCCCTGCGTGAAGCGACGCTCCAGCCGGAACTGCGCCGACTGGTAGCTGCTCGACCCGTCGTAGTTGCGGCTCAGCACCTGCGTGAACTGCGGGTACGGCCGCAGCAGCTGCTGGCGCTGGATGGTGGCCGTGTTCAGGTTGGTGCCCGGCGCCAGGCCGGCAAACGGGTTGGCCACCGGCTGCGACAGGTTGGCGATGACCGCCGTGTCACGCACGGCGCTGTTCGACAGGAACTGCTGCGGCACGGGGTTGATGTCGGTCTCCACCGTCAGGTCGTAGCCACGGTTGCCGGTGTAGCCCGCCTCCACCACCCACTGTCCCGGCAGCTCCCGCTGGACGTTGACCGCCCAGCGCATCGCCTGCGGGTTGGCCAGGTCGACGTTGGTCGTGTAGCGGTTCAGGTTCTGGCCGACGAAGGTGTTCGGCCCGAGCGAGTTGCCCGCGGGCTGGACGACGCCGCCCGGCCACGGGTTGGTGAGGTTGGCCTGGTACGTGAGGCCGTTGTCGTTGCTGACCACCACGGGGGTGTTCTGCGAGTAGCCGGGCTGGAAGATGGCGTAGTCGAACAGCGTCGGCACGGTGTAGATGGCCCAGCCGCCGCGCAGCACCGTCCGGTTGTTGACCTGATAGGCGAAGCCCAGGCGCGGCTGCCAGTTGTTGGTGTCCGTGTTCCAGAAGCCGGGCGTGCCGTCGCTGGCAAAGCCGACCCCACCGACCGGGTTGAACTGGGAGACCGGCAATTCGGCGAGCGGGCTCATCGCATACCGCGCCCGTGCCGGGGCCGTGATGGCCAGCGTCGCGGTCGGATCGAAGCCGCGCACGTTGGCGTTGTTGGCATCGGTCGGGGCGCCCTCGTGCTCGTAGCGCAGGCCGGCGTTGACGGTGAGCTTGTCGGTGACCTTCCAGTCGTCCTGGACGAACACACCCTGATAGCGGCTGCGATTGTCACGGGTCGGCGCGATCTCGATCTGGCTGTTGCTGGCCGGCAGGCCGAGCAGCAGTGAGGCGAGGTCCTGGCCGATCGGCGCGTTGGGCAGGCCCGTGCCGCCATTGGTGAAACCCTGGTTGAACCGGTACGCCCCCGCGACGTGATAGCTCGGCTGCCCGACTTCCGAGTAGATCCGGAAGTCGTAGCCGGCCCGCACCGAGTGGTTGCCCCAGAACTTGGTGATCGTCGGCTGGAAGGTGGTGATGGAGGCGTTGGTGCCGCCAGCGAACGAATCGCCCAGTGCGCTGTAGGCGCCGGGTTCGATGCGGGGGAAGTACTTGAAGTCGCCGAACAGGGCATCAGTGTTGGAGGAGAACCCGAGCGTGGCCGGATCGAAGATGCCCTGGTGCTGCCGCAGGCTGGGTTCCTGGAACTTGGACCAGCTGCCTCGCAGGTTGAGCACGGTCGTCGGGCTCATCGTCCAGACGTGATCGGCGGTCACGGCATCGTTGATCCGGTACAGGAAGTTGCCGGTCGGATTGATGCCGTTCTGATCGCCCGTCCAGTTGCCGCGGTACTCGACGCGGTTGTTGCGCGAGTAGCGGACAAAGGTCTTGTGGTCGTTGTTGAACTGGTGGTCGCCGCGGACGTTGAACGAGTAGAAGTCGTCGCCGCGCTCGTTGGTGCTGAGGTAGTTGTTCTGGCCCTGGGCATTGCCGGCCTGATTGGGCTGCGGGATAGTACTTCATCATCTCGCGCGCCACCGGGTTGAGGCGGTTGGCCGGGATGACGTTGCCCGGGAACGCCGTGCGGCGCACCTGGCCGTTCACGAGCTGCGCGGTCGCCGGGTCGAAGATCTGGATGCCGAGCGGCAACAGCGCGGAGAAGTCGCCGGTCCGCTGCGCCTCGGTCGGCACCGTGAACTGGCCCGGCTCCGGGAAGGTGTCGTACAGCCACTCGACGGCGGTGAAGAAGAACGTCTTGTTGCGCCCGTCGTAGAAGCCGAGGTCGACCGGGCCGCCGAGCGTGAAGCCGTAGCGCTTGTAGTCGAGTTGCGCCTTCGGCTGGCCGGCTCGCTCGAGGAAGAAGTCGTTCTTGCTGAACTTCTCGTCGCGGATGTGGTAGTAGCCGTCGCCGCGGAAGGTGTTCGTGCCGCTCTTCATCGTCACGTTGACGGTGGCGCCAGCGGTGTGGCCCTGCTGGGCGTCGAAGGTGGCCGTCTCGACCTTGAACTCCTGCACGGCACCGGCCGGAGGCACGAAGGCGACACGCCGGCCGTTGGCCATGTTCGGCGAACCATCCATCGTGAATTCGTTGCCGCCCGCCGCGCCGTTGGAAGTGACCGCCGACGTGCCGCCGTTGTCGAAGGCGCGCGAGAACTTGAGGTCGCCGGTGTAGACGGTGCCGGCCGCCAGACGGGTGAGCGTGAACGGGTTGCCGTCCGAGAGCGGCATCAGCTGGATGCGCTTCTCGTCGATCACCTGCCCCTGCGACGCGGAGCGCGTCTCGAGCAGTGGCGTGCCTCCGGTGACCGTCACCGTCTCCTCGAGCCCGCCGACCTCGAGGTTGAAGTCCAGCGTGAGACGGTCGGCGATTCTCACCTCCACGGCCTTCCGCTCGGCGCGCTTGAAGCCGGTCAGTTCGACCTTGATGTCGTACGTGCCCGGGGTCATGAACGGAATCGAGTAGCTGCCCGTGTCGTTGGTGACGGCGGTGTTCATCGTGCCGGTCGCCGTGTTGGTGACCGTGACGGTCGTGCCGGGGAGGGTGCCACCCGACGAGTCCACCACCCGGCCTTGCACGGCACCGCGAGGATCCTGCGCGGCGCTGACGGCGGGCAGACCCAGGACACATAGCGCGGCAAGCAGTGCCGCAGGCATGCCTGCCCGTTGGTGTTGCAGGAACGTCCGCATTCCGAAACCTTTCGCTTCCATTGAAGTCGGTGCAAGTGGTCGCACCATTAGCCGGCGGACCCCGCGGGAAGCGGGATATCGCACCAGGAGTGACTCGACCTCTACGGTGATTTGAGCGGGCGAATTATAGCAGCAACCGACGCGCGCGACGCCAGGTCCCGACGCGATTCGGAGAGACTGGTAGAACCACCAGCGATCGGCAGCGACCTTGCAGACGAGGTCGACATGTCATTGTCACGCCGCAACCGTTTCCCACACCTGCGCATCAGCGGCTGGCTCGCCGTGCTGGCGCTCACCCTGCCGGTCGTCGCGGGGGCGCAGTCGGCTCGCCGGGACGAGACTGCAGCCGCGCTGCCACCCGCGCTGGCGGTCCAGGTGGCCCTGGATCGCGCCGGTTTTTCGCCCGGGATCCTCGACGGGGCCGAAGGGCCGAACACCCGCGCAGCGGTGCGGCGCTTCCAGCAAGCACGAGGCCTGTCCACCTCGGGCACCATGGACGAAGCGACGCGACAGGCGTTGCCGGCCGAGCCGCCGCTGCGGACCTACACCCTGACAGCCGAGGATCTGGCCGGGCCGTTCGTGGACCGCATTCCCAACGACATGATGGAAAAGACCACACTCGAGGTGCTGGCCTACACGTCGCCGGCCGAGATGCTCGCCGAGCGTTTCCACACCTCGCCCCGACTGCTGACGCGGCTCAATCCAAGCCTGTCGTGGAAGGCGGGATCGACCCTCCAGGTGCCCAACGTCGAGCCGTTCCTGCCGCCGACCACCACCGAGACGCGGAAGGTGAACCCACCCGACGCGGCGCGCACGGCCGACGTCCGGGTGTCCAAGTCCGCTGGCGTCCTGACGGTCCGTGGCACCGACGGCGCCGTGCTGTTCTCGGCGCCGGTCACCTCCGGCAGCGAGCACGATCCGCTCCCTCTCGGCACGTGGAAGGTCACCGCGGTCTATCTGCGTCCGGTCTTCAACTACAACCCCGACCTGTTCTGGGATGCCAACCCCGCGCACGGCAAGGCCAAGCTGCCAGCCGGCCCGAACAACCCGGTGGGCGTGGTGTGGATCGACCTGGACAAGGAACATTACGGGTTGCACGGCACGCCGTCGCCCGAGCGCATCGGGGTGGCCCAGTCGCACGGGTGCGTACGTCTCACCAACTGGGACGCGCTGCGCGTCGCCATGCTGGTCGGGACCGGCACCCCGGTGCTGTTCGAACCGTGAGACGGCAGCGCGCCAGGTCGGCGGCCTGGACCACCGGCCTGGTTGCCGCGGCGACGGTGGCGCTGCTCGGGATTGGCTTCTTCATGGCGCAGGTGCACCGCGGCTGGTGGCCGGGGCGGGCCGGCACCGAGGACCGTCGCGCTGCCGAGGGCGCGCCACCGCCACTGAACGCCGGTGGCGTGCCTCCCGTTCCTCGCACGGGTCGGCCCGCCACATCGGTGATGGCAGCCATCCCGCCAGGGCAGGCGACCGAGAGCCTGCGCCGACGTGCGCTGACCATTCCGGTCGCGGGGCTGAGCACCCGCGACGTGCCCCCGTCCTCGTTCTCGCACGCCCGCGGCGCGCGCCTGCACGAGGCGCTGGACCTCATGGCGCCGGCAGGTACCCCAGTGGTGGCCGTCGAGGACGGCACGGTGGAGAAGTTGTTCAGCAGCAAGACTGGCGGACTGACCGTCTACCAGTTCGACCCGTCGCGGTCGGTGGCCTACTACTACGCCCACCTGCAGGGGTACGCCGCGGGACTACAGGAGGGGGCGCGGGTCAGGCGGGGCCAGGTGATCGGCTACGTCGGCAGCACCGGCAACGCCGATCCGGCGGCGCCGCACCTGCACTTTGCCATCTTCGTGCTGGGTCCCGAGAAGCGCTGGTCGGAGGGGACCGCCATCGATCCCGCCCTGGTGCTCAGGTAGCGACAGCATGCATGGGCGCGCACCGTTCTCGATGCGCGCCCCTTCCTGCCTCAGAACGCGTACTTCAGCGCGAACCGGACCACCCGCTGATTGCCGGCGCCGGTGATGGTGCCGAACTGCGGACTGGCGAGGCTGGTATTCGGGTTGTTCCAGGCCGGCGTGTTCGTCAGGTTGAACGCGTCGCCGCGCAACTCGAAGAAGCGGAAGCTCTGGCCGAAGGTGAACCGCTTCACGAGCGAGAAGTCGAGGGCCGTGAAACCCGGCCCACGGATGCCGCTGCCGTTGCGCTCCGTGTTACCGAAGGTGGCCGGCGGCCGGCTGCGCAAAGGCGCTGCGGTCGAAGTAGAAGACGTTGGGGCCTTTGTCGCCGGTGACGTCTGGCTCGGCGACGCGGTCGGCATACAGCGTGTTGCCGGGCGCGCGCAGCAGGGCGCCGTCGGCGGTGACGCTCAGCGGCACGCCGCCCATCAGCGTCAGCAGGCCCGAGGCCTGCCAGCCGCCGAGCGTGTTGCGGAGCACGGCGTTCCCGGCGTTGCGGAAGAACGGCAGGTCGACCACGAAGCTGCTCACCCAGGTGTGGCGCCGGTCGAAGCCCGCCAGGCCGTAGCTGCGCTCCGGGTCGGCCGGCGTGGAGATGCCGCCGTTGTCATCGGCGAAGTTGCGGGCGCGCCCCAGCGTGTAGCTGTTGGTCATCAGGATGCCGTTCATGAACCGCCGGTCGATCTTGACCTGCATCGACTGGTAGTCGCTCCGGCCTGGCACGCGCGTCGGGACGTCGGCGGTGCGGCCGAACAGGGGCTGCAGCGGCCGACCCGCCTGGTCGAGGCCCAGCACGGTGGCGGCATTCAGGTTGAACGCGTAGAGCATGTCCACGCCGCGGTTGGCGACGTAGGCGACCTCCCCGGTGAACCCCCAGGGCAGCTGGCGCTGGTAGGCGACGTTCCACGAGTGGAGGATGCCGCCGAACAGCGTCTCCGGGACGGCGAAGAGACCCGAGTTCCGGAGAAATGGCTGGTCCACCGGCACGATGCCATTGCTCGGGATGTCGACCGAGCCCTGCACCGGGAAGCCGGTACGCAGCGCCCCGGCCTGTGTGAAGGCGTTGGTCGCCTGCAGGATGACGTTGCCCTTCGTGGGGTAGTTGAACGCGTACGAGTTGTCCGGGTACGGAGCGGTGCTGGCGCCGTAGCCGGCGCGGAGGACGTCGCGGTCGGTGACACGCCAGGAGATCCCGGTCCGTGGGTTGAAGTTCCACTTGCGTGTCGTGGCGCCCAGGTCGTTGGGGATGTCGCCGTACCCCGACACCCGCAGCGTGTTGTTGGACGGGTCGTACGTCGACAGGCCGCCCCGTTCGACGATGCCGGTGAACGGCGTGTAGTACTCGTAGCGCACGCCGAGGTCGACGGTGACGTTGGACCGGACCTGCCACTTGTCGTGGACGAAGAAGAAGTACTGCTGGTGGCGGGTGCCCGGCTCGTCGATGAAGGGCACGTCGCGCCGCACGTCGTTGGCGTAGTCGAGCAGGAACGACGCCAGCGAGTTGGCGACGTTGTTGCGGATCGCGGCGGCGTCGCTCGGCGACGACGTGCCCGAGCCGTTGTAGGCAAACGTGCCGCGCGGGCCGCCGAAGTCCTGCGTCTGCAGCAGGAAGTCGCGGTTGCGGCGGAGGTCGGCGCCGAACTTGACCTGGTGGTTGCCGGCCAGCTTGGTCAGCGTGGTGGCAAACGTGTAGGTCGTTTCGCCGCGGTCCCACGGCAGCGAGTTCGAGAAACCGACCACCGGGTTGCTGTAGTTCTGGATGTTGACCGACATGATGCCGGAGGTGAACTCGTTCAGGTTCACGCCGGGGACGCCGAGATCGGCGGCGGTCGTCTGCCCCTGCCCGAGGGCGTTGGCGACGTTGCTGTACTTGGTCACGCCGCCGCGTACTTCCATGACGAGGCTGTTGGTCCACGACCGCGTCCAGTTCAGGCCGGTGACGAACGTGTCGTTGGTGCCCAGGCCGGCAAAGCCGCCGTTGGCCGGGCCGCCGACCTCGTCACCGTACGGCGAGGGGTCGAGCACGGTCGGCCGCATGAAGCTGAAGCGCGGCGAGAGCTGGTCACGGGTGGTGGCCTGCCAGTTCAACTTGATGTCGAACTGGTCGGTACGCCGTTCACGGATCGCGGTGGACTCGTAGTTCGGCTGTCCGATCGGCTGCCCCGGGATATTGGGCAGCGGCACCTTGGCCAGCACCGCGCGTGAAATCGGGCTGATGCGATTGGCCGGCACGACGTTGTTGGCAAAGGCGTTGCGGTTGTTGCCAAGGCCGTCGCCGGTCTGCGGGTCGCGAATGACGGTGTTCGACGCGGTGCTGAAATCGCCGTTGCGCCACTCGGCCGGCGGCACGAAGAAGCGATACACCTTGCCGAGGTCGTCGTTGGTCCGCTGGTAGTCGCCGAAGTAGAACAGCTTGTTGCGGCGAATCGGACCGCCGACCACGAACCCGAACTGGTTGTAGGAAACTTCAGGCTTGGACGTGGCGAAATACGGCGTCGCGTTGAGGCTGTCGTTGCCGTGGAACCAGAAGGCGCTGCCACGCAGGTTGTTGGTGCCTGATTTCAGCGTGACGTTGGTGACGGCGCCGCCGGCCCGTCCGAACTCGGCGTCGAAGTTGGACGTGCTCACCGACACCGTCTCGAGCGCCTCGGCCGACGGGATCAGCACGGTCAACAGGCCGGTACGGTGGGTGTTGTCGATCCCCTCCATCTGCACGTTGTTGGCCAGGCGGCTCTGGCCGTTGACCTTGCTCTCCAGCGAGTCCTGCGAGTTGAAGAACTCCGAGTGGGGCCGGGTCGGACGGGTCGCACCGGGCACGGTCGCCCACATGCCCTGGAAGTTCCGTCCGAAGCCGAGCGGCATCGCGGCAATGGCCTCGCCCTCGATGATGCGGCCGGTGTCGGCGCGGTCGGTTTGCAGCGCCGGGGTCTCGGAGGTGACCGTCAGCGTCTCGGACAGGTCACCGACTTCGAGGCGGAAGTCGACGCGGATGGTCGAGTTGACGTCCACCTGGACCTTCTCGCGCAGCGCCTTCTTGAAGCCGGCCAGTTCAGCTTCCACCCTGTAGACGCCGTTGGCCACGTTCGGGAACGTGTAGTTGCCCGACTCGTTGGACACCGTGTTCTGCGAGATGTTGGTCTGCGTTTCGGTGATGGTGATGGTGGCGCCGGGGACGGCGGCCGCCGAGCCGTCCGCCACGTTGCCGAGGATGCTGCCGCGCGCGGCCTGGGCCCGGACGACCGGCGCACTCGCGACCCCGCCGAGCAACACCAGGAGACCGCAGGCCAGCCATTGACGCCGACGTGCCGTGAACATGATTCCACTCCCGAGTCGCGCGACTCCCGCCGTCGCGACCTGCAATCCGGCGTCGCCGCCTCACCGCCAGCAGGTGAGGGCAGACCGCCAGTGTGGTTTTACCAATGGTCGTATCTCCGCGACTGTAAGGCAGGGATAGCGGCAAGTCAATCGCCCAATGGCGTCGCTGGAACAGCCGCCGGTGGCGTGACCACTTCGCGGCAGGGCGGGGGCGACGCCGCTCTCCTCGCCACCACTTCGCGATACGATACGGCTCCGGTATCGACACCGGGTCCCGGGTGCCGGGGGCCGGGTACCGGCAGCCCAATCGGTTGAGGCTCAGCGGTCACGGCGCACGGCCGACGGCCGATTGCCGACTGCCGACCGCCGACCGCCGACTGCCGACTGCCGACTGCCGAGCGTCCACAGGATTCGCCATGTCTACCGCAACCTCGCAAGCCGCGCCGCTCTCGGCCTTCGCCATCCAGGTCGATCCCCGCGACAACGTCGCCGTCGCGAAGGTCCCAGTGCCCCGTGGCACACAGGTGACGCTCGGGACGTCGACCCTCGACGTTCTCGACGACATCACCCCGGGCCATCGCTTCGCACTCGGTCCCATCCCGTCCGGCGAGTTCGTCCGCCAGTACGGCCAGCCCATCGGCACCTCGACCGGCATCGAGCCGGGGGCGCTGATCTCGCGCGCCAACATGTCCAACGACGTGCCGGTGGTCCGCGAGCTCGACCCCGCGCTGTCCAACCCGGCTCCGGACTACGTGCCCGAGAGCGAGCGCGCGACGTTCATGGGCTACCGTCGCCCCGACGGGCGGGTTGGCATCCGCAACTGGGTGCTGATCGTCCCCACCAGCATGTGCGCGGCGCACGAAGCCGTGCAGATTGCCACCGTGGCCGAGTTCACGCTCTTTGACAGGGCCCGCTTCCCCAACGTCGACGGCGTCGTCGCCATCCCGCACAACAAGGGCTGCGGCTGCTCGGACGGCTCCAACATCGAGGTGATGCTGCGCACGCTGGCCGCTTACGCCGAGCATCCCAACGTCGGTGGCGTGGTCTTCATCGGGCTGGGCTGCGAGAAGACCAATCTGACGGTGATGGAGAAGTACCTCAACGATCAGTGCCGCCCGCTCAACAAGCCGGTGGCGCGCATCGGCATCCAGGACGCCGGCGGGACCCAGGGCTCGGTCAAGCGCGGCCTCGAGGCCGTCGAGGCGATGCTGCCCGTCGTCAACCAGATCACACGGACGCCGGCGCCGCTCAGCGAACTGTCCCTGGGCGTCAAGTGCGGCGGCTCGGACGGCTTCTCGGGACTGTCGGCCAATCCGGCGCTCGGACGCGCTGCTGACGAACTGATCCGCCAGGGGGGCACCGTGCTGATCACCGAGGTGCCGGAGTTCTGCGGTGCCGAACACATCCTCGCGTGGCGGGCCAAGGACGCCGAGACCGGCCGGGCCGTCTACGAGATGGTCGACTGGTACAAGGACTACGCGTCCAAGTTCGGCACGGTGCTCAACGAGAACCCGAGTCCGGGCAATGTCGCCGGCGGCCTGCTCAACATCACCATCAAGTCGCTCGGGGCCATTGCCAAGGCCGGCACCATGCGGGTCGAAGGCGTCGTCGGCTACGCGGAGCAGCCGGCCGGCCACGGGCTCTACCTGATGCAGGGGCCCGGCTACGACCAGGAGTCCACGCCCGGGCTGATCGCGTCCGGGGCGCAGGTGGTGGTGTTCACTACCGGCCGCGGCACGACGATCGGCAATGCCATCGCCCCGGTGGTGAAGCTGGCCTCCAACAACACCATGTACGAGCGGATGAAGTCGGACATCGACCTTTCCGCAGGTGACGTCATCGACGGCACGGCCAGCATCGACCAGGTCGGCCTGGACGTCCTCGAGTACGTGCGCCGGGTCGCCAGCGGCGAGGTCATCGGCAAGTCCGAAGAGAACAAGCACCGCGAGTTCCAGGTGTGGGCCGAGCAGAGCGTCAGTCTCTAACGCAGGGCGCAGAACGCAGAACGGCACACCTCGACGCTCGAAACGCAGGGACGATCCCCGTGAACATGCGCCCGCCGACGACTCGGCTCGATTTCATCCCGGTCCGCCTGCGACCCCGCCTGCTGCCGAGCCTGCTTCGAGCCACGTGCCGGATGGCGCGTTCGCCGAGGTGCCTGTGAGAGCGGCCATCCTCTCCGCGCCAGGGGTGATGGCCATCGGCGACATCGCCGATCCCGTCGTCGGCCCCCGCGACGTTGTCGTCAGGGTGACCGGCGTCGGTCTGTGCGGCACCGACTTCCACATCTTCGAAGGCCACGCCAACTACCACACCGACCGTCTCGGCCGCCCCGTGCCGTTTGCTGTCGCGCCGCAGGTGCTCGGCCACGAGATTGCCGGGGTGGTTGAAGCGCGGGGCGCTGCCGTGACCGATCTCGCCGCTGGCGATGCGGTCGTGCTCGATCAGGGACGCAACTGCCTCAGCGCCGGCGCACCCCTCTTCTGCGAGTACTGCGCGACCGGCGATTCGCACCAGTGCGAGACGTACGGCGAGCACGGCATCACCGGCCTGCAGGGCGGGCTGGCCGAGGTGCTGGTCATCCCGGCGGTGAACGCGGTGCGGCGAGGCCGCGCGCTGCCTGCCGAACAGGCCGCGCTGACCGAGCCGCTGGCCTGCATCCTCCATGCCTATGCGGCTGTGCAACGCGCCGCCGCGAGCGCCCGGTACCAGCTGCGCGCCACCGGCAGCGCCGCGGGTGTGCAGACCGCGCTGATTGCCGGCGCCGGCCCGGCCGGCCTGCTCTTTCTGCAGCACCTGCGACAGGTGGTCGGCTTCGAGGGGCGGATCGTGGTGAGCGAACCCAATCCGGCGCGGCGGGCCCTGGCCAGCCACTACGGCGCCGACACCGTCATCGACCCGGTGGCCGACGACGTGGTGGAGGCGACGCTGACGCTGACTGCCGGTCGCCGTGTCGAGTACCTGATCGACGCCTCGGGCAGCGCCACGGTGTTCACCCGGATGCCCGGGTTGATCCGCAAACAGGCGACGGTGCTGCTCTACGCGCACGGGCAGTCGGGGGTGGACCTCGGCGTGCTCAACACGCTGATGTTCCGCGAGCCGCAACTCGTGTCACCGATCGGCGCGTCCGGCGGTTTCGACGCCGATGGGCGGCCCTCGGTGTATCGTCAGGCCCTCGAGCTGCTGGAAGCGGGGCGCATCGACGTCAGTCGCATCGTCACGCATCGCTACCGCGCGCTCGAGGACATCCCGCACGCCTTCGGCGGCGACGACCGCGCCGCCGCCGACTACGTCAAGGGCGTGTACGCGCCGGTGTAGGTGTAGTGCCAGACACGGGGAACCCATCGTGCGCATGCCACGTGAAGTGCTCGCCCTGCTCCTCCTTGCCTTCGTTGCCGGTTGCGGTGGCGGCGGGGAGACGACCGACAAGACGACCACGGCGACCGGTGCGCTGCACCTCGCGGTGATTCCCAAGGGCACGACGCACGAATTCTGGAAGAGCATCCACGCCGGCGCGATCAAGGCGCAGCGGGAGTTCGAAGCGCAGGGCATCGCCGTGCGCTTGACCTGGAAGGGACCGATTCGCGAAGACGACCGCGAACAGCAGATCCAGGTCGTCGAAGGGTTCCTCAGCCAGGGGGTCGCCGGCATCGTCCTCGCGCCCCTCGATGCCAGCGCGCTGGTGCGGCCGGTGCAGGAAGCCAGGGGTGCAGGGATCCCCACGGTGGTCATCGACTCCGCGCTGGCCTCCGACGATGCCGTGAGCTTCGTGGCGACCGACAACGAGAAGGGCGGGTCGCTGGCGGCCGACCGGCTCGGCGAGCTGCTGGGCGGCAAGGGGCGGGTGCTGCTGCTTCGTTACCAGGAGGGGTCGGCCAGCACCGAGGCCCGCGAACGGGGCTTTCTCGAGCGGATGGCCGCGCAGTACCCGGCGATCCGGATCGTCTCGTCGGACCAGTTCGCCGGTCCGACCCGGGACACGGCCAAGCGCGCCTCCGAGAACCTCCTGAACCGCTTCGGCAGGGAGGTCGACGGCATCTTCACGCCAAACGAATCGTCGACTGCCGGCATGCTGCTGGCCCTGCAGGACGTCGGCAAGGCCGGGCAGGTCAGGTTCGTCGGCTTCGACTCCAGCGAGGCGTTCACCACCGCGATGCGCAACAAGCAGCTCGATGGCGTGGTGCTGCAGAACCCCTTCGAGATGGGCTATCAGGGCGTCAGGACCATGGTCGCGCACCTGAAAGGCCAGCAGGTGCAGGCCCGCATCGACACGGGTGTGACCATCGTCACGCCGGAGAACCTCGACAGCGAGGCCTCGAAGGCGCTGCTGAATCCGCCGCTGTCGGAGTACCTGCAGTAGGGCAATTCAGAATTGGGAATTAGCAATGCAGCGCGGCGCCGGCAACGCCAGGACGTCGACTGCGCGCCACCACGCGGAATGCACAATGCAGTGCGAGGCTGAGTAGCGTCGCGGACGTCGGCTGGTGCTCGCCATTCGCAATTCAAGATGCAGGGCGAGCGGGCAGCGCCACGGACGTCGAGGGGTCCTCTCCGGTACATCACCACACAGCAGCGGAACGGCAGGGCGCGGCGCCGGTTGCTGAGCGGTGGCGAGCCGAGCACAGCGAGTTGGCGCATGATTGCCAGCGCTGGCGTACCCTGCATTGTGAATTCTGCATTCTGAATTCATTCAGTGCCGCCCCGCCGACATGACGAAACACGATGGCACGTGGGGCAGTGTGCGCATGATTGCCAGCGCGGGCGTACCCTGCATTGTGAATTGTGAATTCTGAATTGTTCCCGTGCTGACCTGCCGAACTCACGCTGGCACGTGCGGTATGGCGCATGATTACCAGCGCGGGCGTACCCTGCATTGTGAATTGTGAATTCTGAATTGTTCCCGTGCTGACTCTCACCGACATCAGCAAGCACTTCGGCGCGACACGGGCGCTCGACGGCGTCACGCTCGCGATCCGGCCGGGCCGTGTCCACGCACTGGTCGGCGAGAACGGTGCGGGCAAGAGCACGCTGATGCACGTCCTGGCGGGCGGGTTGAGCGCCGATGCCGGGCAGATGACGATGGGCGGGGAGCCCTACCGGCCAACCGGCCCGCTGGCCGCCCGCGAGGCCGGCATCGCCCTGATCCACCAGGAGCTCTCGCTGTGCGAGCACCTCACGGTGGCCGAGAACATCCTGCTCGGGCGCGAGCCGCGCACCGGCGTCCGCTACGACCGCGACTGCGGCGAATGCCGAGGCGGCCCGGGTGCTGGCGCCGTTCCACCATCCGGAGCTGCATCCGGGACGGGTCGTCGCGGGCCTGCCGATTGCCGCCCGTCAGGTCGTCGAGATCTGCCGCGCCGTGTCGGCCGAGGCGCGCGTGGTCCTGATGGACGAGCCGACCAGCAGCCTGCCGCGCGAAGACGTCGAGCGTCTGTTCGACTTGATCCGGCGCCTGCGCGAGGCTGGCGTGGCCGTGGTCTACATCAGCCACTTTCTCGAGGAAGTGCGCGCCATTGCCGACGACCTCTCGGTGCTGCGTGATGGCCGCACGGTCTGGACCGGCCCGGCCGCAGCGCTCACCGACGCGCAGGTCATCGGCCACATGGTCGGCCGCGACGTGGCCGAGCTGTTCCCGACGAGACAGCAGCGACCGACCGGGTCGATCCTCCTGGATGCCGAGGACATCTCCGTGGAGGGACGGGTGGCCGACGCCAGCCTGCAGGTGCGCGCCGGTGAAGTGCTCGGCATTGCCGGCCTGGTGGGCGCCGGCCGCACCGAACTGTTGCGTGGGCTGATGGGGCTGGACCCGCGCCCGGTCCGCGGCCGGCTGGCGGTGGATGGCCACGACATCGAGGTTGGTCGGAAGGCGCCTTGGGCCCGCCTCGCGGCAGGGCTCGGGTACCTGAGCGAGGACCGCAAGGGTGAGGGACTGACGCTGCCGATGTCCCTGGCCGACAATCTCACCTGCACGCACTACCCGTCGGTCAGCCGGCGGGGATTCATCGATGACCGGGAGCAGCAGGCGCGGGGCCAGCGCCTGCTCGATCGTCTCAAGGTCCGGGCGCAGACGCCCCGACAGGCGGTGCGGACGCTGTCGGGCGGCAACCAGCAGAAGGTGGCCCTCGGGCGGCTGCTGCACCAGCAGGCGACGGTGTGGCTGCTCGACGAACCCACACGCGGCGTCGATGTCGGCAGCAAGGTCCACCTGTACGAAGCGATTGCTGCCGCGGCCGATGCCGGCTGCGCCGTGGTCATCGTCAGCTCGTACCTGCCGGAGTTGTTCGGGCTGTGCGACACCCTGGCCGTCATGAGCCGCGGTCGCCTCACCCCAGCCGCGCCGCTGGCCGCCTGGACGCCGGAGTCGGTGATGGCCGCCGCGATTGGAGCACCACAGTGAATGCAGAAGTCGTGATGGCGGCGAGCTTGCGCAGCCGCCTGTCCGCCCTCGCGCCAGTCCTCGGGCTGGTGCTCGTCATTGCCGTGTTCGCGCTGATGAGCGACGACCCGGCGCAGTACCTGTCGCCGCGCAACCTCCGCATCGTGCTGGCGCAGACCGTGATCGTCGCGCTCGGCGCCATCGGCATGACTTTCATCATCGTCAGTGGCGGCATCGACCTCGCGGTCGGATCGACCATCGCCCTGGCGGGGGTGGTGACCGCGCTCGGCCTGCGCGAGGGCTACGCGCCGAGTCGTCGCGGTGAGCGCTGGCGTGCTCTCGGGCGGCGTGGTCGGCCTGGTCAACGGCCTGGCGATCACCCGCCTGCACGTGCTGCCCTTCATCGGCACGCTCGGCATGCTCGGCATCGCGCGCGGCGTCGCCAAGTGGCTCGCCGGCCAGCAGACGGTCAATGCCCCGGCCACCTGGGTCAACGAACTCGCGGTGACCTTTCCCACCCCGTCGTGGCTGCTGGTGGCCCCCGGGGTGTGGATCGCAATCGTGCTGGCTGTGGCGGCGACGCTGCTGCTGCAGCAGACCGTGTTCGGCCGCCGGGTCTTTGCCATCGGCAGCAACGAGGCGGCGGCGCGCGCCTGCGGCGTGCGCACCGAGCGCCTGAAGGTGTGGATCTACGGTCTGGCCGGACTGCTGTTCGGGTTGTCCGGAGTGATGCAGATGTCACGCCTCCGGCAGGGCGATCCGACGGTCGCCATCGGCACCGAACTCGACGTCATCGCCGCTGTCGTGATCGGCGGCGGCAGCCTGGCCGGCGGCGAGGGCACCATTGCCGGGTCGCTGATTGGCGCGCTCGTGATGGCCTTCCTGCGCAACGGCAGTCAGCAGATGGGCTGGCCCAACTACGTCCAGGAGATCATCATCGGGACGATCATCGTGCTGGCCGTCGCTGCCGACAGGGCGAGGCGCTCGAGGGCCGCATAGCAATGCAGAATTCGAAATTCAAAATGCAGGGCGGGGCCGCCAGCGCCATGCAGGCGGAATTCCATCAAGAATGCAGCGCGGGGCGAGCACCCGCCATCTCCGAGAACCTCTGTTCCGCGGAGCGTGGCGGTGCCCCGAGCTGCGCATCATTGTGCATGGCGAATTCTGAATTGCTCTGAGGGACCGCTCAAGGACGGAGGTCGTCAGATCTCCGACCACGGCTGCGGCGCCAGGTAGGTGGACGTGGCGCCGGACATGATCGCGGCGTCCTTGTACTCCTCCTTCTGCGAGAGCACCTTCCAGTCCGGGTCGTTGCGGAACGCGTTCCATTGCGCTTCGCGGTCGGCCATGCTGGCGTACGTCAGCATGTACTCGAACTGCGGCAGCCGCACACCGTAGATGGTCTGTCCGAAGAACACCGGCTGGAACCCCACCTTGCGGAAGATGGCCAGCTCACCGCCGGTGTCGAACATCTCGATCTTCTTCAGGCTGGCGCCCTCGCTCGGGCCCTCGTACCGCCGCAGCTCGAACATACGTGGCTTGCTGGTGTCGGGCACCTGCAGCTGCGGCATGCCCGCGAAGGCGTGCAGCAATGACGTCTCGACCCGGTCGAACGCCGGACGGTCGGCAGGGCCGTTGAAGAACGGCGCGGCAGCCTTGACGTAGGCCGCATCGGCGGCGAGGTGCCGGGCGACGCCAACCGCCGACTCGGCCGAGGCGTGCGGAATGAGGACCACCGCGGTCGGCGGCTCGCCCGTGGTCACGTCGAACATGCCGACAGGCCCGAGCTTCAGCCTGCCGAGGGCCGGCAGCAGCGCGTCCTTCAGGTAGGCTCGAGTCGTGTCGCGCATGTGCCCGACGCGGACCCGGTAGCGGCGCAGTTCGTAGAATTGCCGTGCCGGCGCGGCTGGCTGAGCGGCGGCGCCGGTCCCTCCGGCCAGGGTGAGCGCGGCAGTCGAGGTCGAGGCATGGATGAAGTCTCGTCTGGTCATGGCGGCTCCCAGTCTCGGCCTTCCCGGGGCCGAGGGCAAGTCGGGCGGTCGGGCTGCTGTTACAATCCGCCCTCGCCAGCACCGTGCCGTCCGCCGACGCCTCTCGCGTCGCGGCCGACGGATGGCTGACAGGGGAAACACATGCAACGACTCGCGCTCTTCCTGTGCCTCGGCCTGATCACCGCCGCCTGCGGCGGTGGCTCCGCGCCGGACCCGGCTGCCCCGAAGGTGCTGCGCTTTGCCATCATCCCGAAGGCGCTCGACATCCCGGTCTTCAATTACGCGAAGATCGGCGCGGAGCGCAAGGCCAAGGAGATCGGCAACATCGAAGTCCTCTGGCGCGCTCCGGAATCGGCCGACCAGCTCCGGCAGAAGGAAGTGCTCGAGTCGTTCATCTCGCAGCGCGTCGACGGCATCGCCATCTCGTGCACCAACGGCGATTTCCTCGCGCCGGTCATCGACAAGGCCATTGCCGCCGGTATTCCGGTGATCACCTGGGACGCCGATGCGCCGACCTCGCAGCGCCTGGCCTATTACGGCGTCGACGACTTCAAGGCGGGGCAGCGGCTGGCCAGCGAAGCGATGACCGCCCTCGGCGACAAGGGCAAGGTCGCGCTGATGACCAGCCTCGGGTCCTACAACCTGCAGCGTCGGCTCGACGGCGTCAACGACATCCTCAAGCAGCACCCCGGCATCACCATCGTCGAGACCTTCGACGTCAAGGAAGACATCGTGCGGGCTGGCGAGGTCATCGCCACGGCGACCAACCGGTACCCCGACCTCGACGCCTGGATCTCGGTCGGCGGGTGGCCGATCATGACCCGCAACGCCCTCGAGCCGGTGGACACGGCCCGCACCCGCGTCTTCAGCTTCGACACCATCCCTCCTGCACCCGAACTGCTCAAGGCCGGCAAGGTCCACACCCTGGTCGGGCAGAAGTACTTCGGCTGGGGCAGCGAGGCCGTGCGCCTTCTGTCCGAGATCAAGGCTGGCCGGATGCCCGAGCAGAAGATCATCGATTCGGGTGTGGACGTGGTCAACCGCAGCAACGTCGACGCGTACCTCACGGAGTGGAACCGGCTCGAACGCGGGCAGTAGCCACGGCAACGCCCACCGCGGCGAGCCACCTGAGCCTGTTACACTGCCGGTCCCGATGAGTGCACTGGCATTCGAGGACGTGAGCAAGGCGTTTGGCGGCGTCAAGGCCCTGCGCGGGGTGACGTTGTCGGTGGCGCCCGGCGACGCGCATGCGCTGATGGGCGAGAACGGTGCCGGCAAGAGCACGCTGATGAAGATCGCGGCCGGCATCCACCGGCCCGACTCGGGGCGGCTGCTGCGCAACGGCGAGGCCGTCGATCTGGCCGACCCGCGGGCCGCGCTGGCGGCGGGCATCGGCCTGGTCCATCAGGAAACCTTGCTCTTCCCCAATCTCGACGTGGCCGAGAACATCTTCGCCGGTCACGAAGTGCGGCGCGGCTGGCTCGTCGACCGCCGCGCCATGCACGACCGCGCCGCCGCCCTGCTCGCGCACCTGCACCTGGACGTGGACCCGGCCACCACCGTCGCACACCTCAGCGCTGCGCAGCAGCAGCTGCTGCAGGTGGCGCGTGCGCTCGCGTTCCAGTGCGAGGTACTGATCCTCGACGAGCCGACCACCTCGCTCACCGACGCCGAGGTGGACCGGCTGTTCGCCGTGCTCGAACAGCTGCGGGGCCGCGGCGTGACCATCATCTACGTGTCGCATCGGCTGCCCGAGGTGTTCCGCCTGTGCCGGACGGTGTCCGTGCTCAGGGACGGGCAACACGTCGGCACGTGGGAGCTCGCCGGCAAGTCGCCGCAGGACATCGTCCGGGCCATGGTCGGGCGCGACCTGGCCACGGGCCATGGCCTCGGCAAGGTCGGCGAGAAGGTGCGCCTCGACATCCGCGGCCTGACACGTCGTCCGTTCTTCCGCAACGTCGACCTGCAGGTGCGCGAAGGCGAGATCGTCGGCCTGTTCGGCCTCATCGGCGCGGGACGGACCGAGGTGGTGGAGACGGTCTTCGGGCTGTACCGGGCCGACGCCGGATCCATCCACCTGGACGGGGCGCCGTTCACCCCGCAGGCTCCGGCCGATGCGATCCGGCAGGGGGTCGTCCTGCAACCGGAGATGCGGCAATCGCAGGGCTTGTTCTTCAACCTGCCGATCAGCGAGAACCTCCTGCTCGCGCGCGCCGCCGCCAGCACCGGCTGGGTTCGTCCGCTCGCGCGCGAACGCGACCAATGCCAGGCCCTGCTCGAGCGCTGGGGCATCAAGGCGGCCTCGATCGACGTGCCGCCCGACAGCCTGAGCGGCGGCAACCAACAGAAGGTCGTGCTCGCCAAGTGGCTGCTCACGGCGCCGCGGATCCTGCTCCTGGACGAGCCGACCAAGGGCGTCGACGTCGGCGCCAAGCACGACATCCATCATCTGATTCGCGAGGAGGCGGCCCTCGGCATGGGCTGCCTCGTCGTCTCCAGCGACCTGCCCGAGCTGCTGGCGCTCGCCGACCGCATCGTGGTCCTCAAGCAGGGCCGGGTGCAGGGCGAGCTGTTGCGCGGCGCCACCGAGGAAGACGTGATGCAACTGGCCACCCGCGCCGACGAGACCGACGCGGCATGAGTCGCACCCGCTGGACCAACCTCCTGCGCACGCGCGAACTGAGCACGCTGTTCATCCTGCTGGCCGAGATCGCCTTCTTCGCCTGGTACCTCTGGCCCGACGGCGGCGGCCGCCATCCGTTCGTCAACGCCGAGAACGGCCTGCTGATCCTGAAGTACTCGGCCATCTACGGCATTGCCGCCATCGGCGCCTCGATGGTGATCATCTCCGGCGGCGTCGACCTGGCGCCCGGGGCCGTGATTGCACTCACCACCGTGGTGCTCGGCCACCAGTACCTGGACAGCCAGTGGTCGCTGGTGGCTTCGATCGTCGCGGGCCTGGGCGTCGGCGTGCTGGCTGGCGGCCTGAGCGCGGCACTGGTCGTGCTGGTGCGGCTGCCGCCCTTCATCGCCACGCTCGGCGTGATGGGGATCACGCGCGGACTCGCCTACATCGTCACCGAAGGGCGTTTCTTCGACGTCTCGTCGCGCATTCCGCCCGACTGGGCGCCGCTTGGCGTGCCGCTCGACCTGGTCGCGCCCATCGTCATGGTGGTGCTCACGGTCGTGTTCCACCTGTTCATGCGGCACGTGCAGGCGGGCCGGGCCGTCTTTGCCGTCGGCGGCAACGAAACCGCTGCCCGCTACACGGGCATCCAGGTGGGCCGCATCAAGACGATGGTGTATCTGGTGTCGGGGGTGCTGGCCGCGCTGTCTGGCGTGATCCTGGTGCTCGGGCAGGGCCAGGGCAAGGCCGACCTGGCCAACGGCTACGAACTGGACATCATCGCCTCGGCGGTGATTGGCGGGGCCAGCCTGTCGGGGGGCCGCGGCTCGGTGGTCGGTGCGGTCCTCGGCACGCTCATCTTTGGCGTTCTGCGCAACGCCCTGCCGCAGATTCCCGGCGCGACCTTCTACGACCGGCTGATCGTCGGCCTGGTCGTCGTCGTCATCGTGGTCGTCGACCAGCTGCTGGCCCGTCGCCAGGGCTAGTGGGGGCGCCTCCGCGAGGTGCCGTGTCGCGTCAGGGCCGCCTGGGGAGCGGCGCCTCCCCGCCGCGGTCGCCACGCCGGAATTGCGCGCTCGAAATCCACGACTTCGGGTTTTGATACGATCGGCGGCGGTATGCCCGATTCCTTCAAGACGCGCCGCACTCTCACGGTCGGAAGCGAGACCGTCCACTACTACAGCCTGCCCGCCCTCGAGGCCGCTGGATTTCCCGGGGTCGCGACGCTGCCGTATTCGCTGCGCATCCTGCTGGAGAACCTGCTGCGCAAGGAAGACGGCGCGTTCGTCAAGAAGGAGGACGTCGCCACGCTGGCCGGCTGGGACGTCAAGAGTGGGGCGCAGCGCGAAATCGCCTTCATGCCGGCGCGGGTGCTGCTGCAGGACTTCACCGGTGTGCCGGCGGTCGTCGATCTGGCGGCAATGCGCGATGGCGTGGTCAAGCTCGGCGGCGACCCGTCGCGGGTCAACCCGTTGCAGCCCGTGGAGCTGGTCATCGACCATTCGGTCCAGGTCGACCACTTCGGGCAGGACGACAGCTTCGCCCTCAACGTGGCGCTCGAGTACCAGCGCAACGGCGAGCGCTACGAATTCCTGCGCTGGGGCCAGAACGCCTTCTCGAACTTCCGCGTGGTACCGCCGGGGACCGGCATCGTCCACCAGGTGAACGTCGAGTACCTCGCCCGCGTCGTCTGCCGCGAGGACCACGACGGCCAGACGCTGGTGTTTCCAGACACGCTCTTCGGCACCGACTCGCACACCACCATGGTCAACGGGCTGGGCGTGGTCGGGTGGGGCGTCGGCGGCATCGAGGCCGAGGCCGCCATGCTCGGTCAGCCGTCGTCCATGCTCATTCCCGACGTGGTGGGATTCAAGCTGTCGGGCAAGCTGCAGGAAGGCATCACCGCCACCGACCTCGTGCTGACGATCACCGAGCGCCTGCGCAAGCACGGCGTGGTTGGCAAGTTCGTCGAATTCTATGGCCCGGGTCTCAGCCACCTGACCATTGCCGACCGCGCGACGATTGGCAACATGTCGCCCGAGTACGGGTCGACGATCGCGATTTTCCCGATCGACGACATGACACTCGACTTCCTGCGCCTGACCGGCCGCTCGGCCGGGCAGGTGGCGCTGGTCGAGGCGTACGCCAAGGCGCAGCAGCTCTATCGCACCGACGAGACGGTCGACCCGACCTACACCAACGCCATCGAACTCGACCTCGCCAGCGTCGAGCCGAGCCTGTCCGGGCCGCGACGCCCGCAGGACCGCGTGCCGCTGAAGACGGCGAAGGCCTCGTTTGCCACGTCGCTGGCCGCCATGCTCGCCGAGCCCAAGAAGAAGGCCGTCGCCGGCGGCGGCGGCGCTGCGGTCGCGCTGCAGGCGCCGGCCTGGGCCGACCAGGTCGACCACGGCGCCGTTGTCGTGGCAGCCATCACCAGCTGCACGAACACCTCCAACCCGAGCGTGATGATTGCCGCCGGCCTGGTGGCCAAGAAGGCGGTGGAGAAGGGGCTCAAGAGCAAGCCGTGGGTCAAGACGTCGCTGGCGCCCGGCTCGCAGGTGGTCACCGAGTACTACGAGAAGTCGGGCCTCAACGTCTATCTCGACGCGCTCGGCTTCAACCTGGTGGGCTATGGCTGCACCACCTGCATCGGCAACAGCGGTCCGCTGCCCGATGAGGTCGCCGCTCTGATCGACGAGAAGGACCTCGTCGTGTGTTCGGTCCTCAGCGGCAACCGCAACTTCGAGGGGCGGATCCAGCCGCAGGTGCGCGCCAACTACCTGGCGTCGCCGCCGCTGGTCGTGGCCTATGCCCTGGCCGGCAGCCTTGCCGTGGACATCACCAAGGAACCGCTGGGCCAGGACCAGTCAGGGCAGGACGTGTACCTGAAGGACCTCTGGCCGACCCAGCTGGAAATCCAGCAGACGATGCTGGCGGCGGTGCAGTCCGAGATGTACCAGCGCCGCTACGCCGACGTCTTCAAGGGCGACGAGCGCTGGCAGGCCCTGCCGGCGCCCGAGGGTGACCGCTTCGCCTGGAAGGACGCCTCCACCTACATTGCCAATCCGCCCTACTTCGAGGGCATGACCCTCGAGCCGGCGCCGATCACCGACGTCGCCGGTGCGCGCGTCCTGGCGCTGCTGGGCGACAGCGTCACGACCGACCACATCTCACCGGCAGGATCGATCCGCGCCGACAGCCCGGCCGGCGCCTACCTGATGGCGCAGGGCGTGGCGCCGCGCGACTTCAACCAGTACGGCGCGCGCCGCGGCCATCACGAGGTGATGATGCGCGGCACGTTTGCCAACATCCGGCTGCGCAACCAGATCGCTCCCGGCACCGAGGGCGGCGTCACCCTCTATCTGCCCGGCGATCGACCAGATGAGCATCTTCGACGCGGCGATGCAGTACCAGGCCTCCGGCGTGCCGCTGATGGTCATCGCTGGCAAGGAGTACGGCTCCGGCTCGTCACGGGACTGGGCCGCCAAGGGCACACGGCTGCTCGGCGTCAGGGCCGTCATCGCCGAGAGCTTCGAGCGCATCCACCGCAGCAACCTCGTGAACATGGGCGTGCTGCCGCTGCAGTTCAGGGATGGCGAAAGTGCGGCGAGCCTGAAGCTGACCGGACGCGAAGTCTTCGACATCGCCCTGGCCAGCCTCGCGCCGCGTGGCGAGCTGTCGATCACCGGACGCGCCGAGGACGGCACCGTCACCACCTTTATCGTGCGCGTCCGCGTCGATACGCCGGAAGAACTCACCGCGTATCGCCATGGCGGCATCCTGCCGTACGTCGTCCGGCAGCTCGTCGAAAAAGCGTAGCTGCCGGACTGCTCCGGCAGCCTCCTCGGCCCTCGGCCTTCGACCGCTCACACGCAAGCCTTTGACGAAGGCCGAAGGCCAAATGACGAAGGCCGGACGATGCTCTCGATTGACTCGCTGAGAGCGCACGCCTTGACGCTCGGCTTCGACCTGTGCGGCGTCGCGCCGGTCGAGGCCGTGGCCCGCCTCGACTACCTCCGCGACTGGGTGGCGAAGGGCTACGCCGGCGACCTGCATTACGTGACGCGCAGTCGTCGAGGCCCGCCTCGATCCGACGCGCGTGCTGAGCGGCGCGCGGACGGCAGTCGTCACCGGCACCATCTACCACACGCGGCACGACCTGTCGCGAGCGCGCGACACCGCCGGCGTCGCGCGCATCGCCCGCTATGCGTGGGGCGAGGACTACCACGAGGTGCTGGGGCGTCGGCAGCACCTGCTCCTCGGGTGGCTCAAGGAGCACGCGGGCACGCCGTTCGAGGCCGTCGGCTACGTCGACACCGGGCCCGTCCAGGAGAAGGCGCTGGCCGCCGCGGCCGGGCTGGGGTGGATTGGCAAGCACTCCTGCCTGATCAACCAGGAACTGGGGTCCTGGCTGTTCCTGTCGGTGATCCTGACGACGCTGGATCTGCCGCAGGGCTCGCCCGTCGCGGATCGCTGCGGCACGTGCACACGCTGCCTCGACGTCTGCCCGACCCAGGCCATCGTCGAGCCCTACGTGGTGGATGCGACCCGCTGCCTGTCCTACATCACCATCGAGTCGCACGAGGGCATCGCCCTGGCGCAGCGCGACCAGGTGGGGTCGCAGGTGTACGGCTGCGACCTGTGCCAGGACGTGTGCCCGTGGAACAGCGGCGCGCCGATGACCGAGGATCCCGTCTGGGTCGCTCGACCGCTGTGGCGCGACGCGACGCTGAGCGAGCTGTGGCGCACGTCGGATGACGACCTGCAGGCGTCGATTCGCCACAGTCCCGATGTATCGGACCAAGGTCTGGCGGCTGCGGCGCAACCTGGCGCTGGCCATTGCCGCCAGCGGCGACCCTGCGGCGCATGCGGCGCTGCTCGAGCCGCGTGATCCGGCCCGGGACCCGTCGCTCGCCCACCCCGTCGTCGTCGAGCACGTCGCCTGGGCCCGAGCGCGGATCCTCGCGGCCTGACCGTCCGTTCGAGGCCGACTCAGGCCGCGTTCGGGAGGCCCGACGCGTGTCCGCCACCCGCGACCCGGAACCCGGTAGAATCGATCCATGAGCGCCCAGGAACCATCGCGCCTCGCGCCCACCCTGCTGCTGTCCATGCCGCAGATGCAGGATGAGAATTTCGAGCGCGCGGTCGTGCTGCTGTGCGATCACTCGGCCGATGGCGCGTTCGGCCTGATCCTCAATCGACCGACGACCACCGCGGCAGCCGAGGCCGTCGCCTTCGACCCACCCCTCGAGCGTCGGCACGGTCCGCTGCTGTGGATGGGCGGCCCCGTGGAGCCGCAGCGCGGCTGGATCCTGCTCGGGGAAGCGGTCGACGAGGAGGCGCACACCGAGGTCGCCCCAGGTCTGTACCTGTCGACGTCGGTCGAGTTGTTGCGTCGCGTCGTGCAGGAGACGCCCTCGCGTGCCCGCGTCCTGACCGGCTATGCGGGCTGGGGCCCGGGTCAGCTCGATCAGGAACTGGCGGCATCCGCCTGGCTGACGGTGGACGTGGACCCCGTGCTCATCTTCGACACCCCGGCAGACGCCATGTGGGACCAGGCGATTCGTCGCCTCGGCGCCAGCGCCGGCCCCGGCAGCCTGCAGGCCGGACAGGGCGTGCACTGAGCACGCCTGACGCCGCCGGCCGATCCGCTGCTGGTCGACCGCCGGACGGGGTGCTAGGCCTTGCCCCGTTCCGCGTAGAGCTTCTTCAGGGCCTTGGCAGCGACGCGGCCTTCGCGGCGGCGATCGGCGGCAGCCTTGATGTCGGCCTCCTCGACGGGTTTGCTGCGCACTTCCTTGTGCAGCCGCAGGAAGTTGCCGTGCCGGGCGCCGGACAGGCGGCCGTCGGCAATCGCCGCCTTCACCGCACATTCGGGTTCGGTGTCGTGCGTGCAGTCACGGAAGCGGCAGTCGGCGCCGAGCGCCGCGATGTCTTCAAACGCATCGTCGAGACCGGTCGAGACATCCCACAGTTGCAGCTCGCGCATCCCGGGCGTGTCGATCAGCAGCCCGCCTCCCGGCAGCACCACGAGTTCGCGATGCGTGGTGGTGTGGCGGCCCTTGCTGTCGCTTTCGCGGACTTCGGCGGTGCGCTGCACCTCGCGGCCGATCAGGCGGTTGATGATCGTCGACTTGCCGACCCCCGATGAACCGAGGAAGGCGGCCGTGCGTCCCGGCCCGATATGGCGCCGCAAGGCGTCCAGTCCCTGTCCCGAACGCGCGCTGACCAGTTCGACGTCGACCTGCCCGGCGACCGGACCGAGTTCGGCGCGGACTTCCGCGATGTCGCGCGGCAGGTCGGCCTTGTTCAACACCACCACGGGCGCGGCGCCACCCTCGTGCGCGGCCAGCAGATAGCGCTCGATGCGCCGCACGTTGAAGTCGTGATCGAGGCCGCTCACCAGGAAGACGACGTCGACGTTGGCGGCCACCACCTGCGCCTCGCTCGCGGTACCGGCCGCCTTGCGGACGAATCGCCCGCGCCTCGGCAGCACTTCGACGATGCGGCCCATTTCCTCGGCCGGTCCGGCAGGTTTCAGGGCAATCCAGTCGCCGACGGCCGGGAACGCTTCACGCGTGCCCAGCTTGTGTCGCACCCGTCCGGTGACCCGCGCCAGCACTTCGGCCTCGCCGGTGTTGACGCGATAGATGTGCTGACTTTCGAGGACGACCCGCGCCGCCTGCCGCTCGTCGTCCTGGCCGCGATGCGCCGCCCACACCTCGGCCCAGCGGGCATCCCACCCGAGGACCGCAAGCGTCACGTCGCTGGCCATAGGCGCCCATTATCGGGTATTGCCTACAATGCTGCGGTGGCCGAGCAGGATCCCGGGGCAGCGCGCGTGCGGGGGCAGGCTGCCCTCGATGCCGTCTGGCCGGACGTCTACGCCGAACTCCGGCGGCTGGCGGGCCACTATGTGCGCGGCGAACGACCCGATCTCACCCTGCAGCCGACGGCGCTCGTGCACGAGGCCTATGTCCGCCTGCTGCGCGAAGCCAACACCTCCTGGCACGACCGCGCGCACTTCTGCGCCATTGCCGCACACGCCATGCGCCAGATCCTGGTGGAACAGGCGCGCGCGCACCGCGCCCTCAAACGTGGCGGCGACCAGCGGCGCGTGACGCTGGTCGAAGATGCGGCGGCGGCCCCACAGGACGACCCCGACATCGAAGCCCTCGACCAGGCCCTGCACGCACTCGCCGCGCTCGCGCCGCGTCAGGCCCGGCTGGTCGAGCTGCGCTATTTCGGTGGGCTGACGATCGAGGACGCCGCCCGCGAACTCGACATCGCCACAGCCACCGCCAAGCGGGACTGGGCGGTAGCGCGCGCCTGGCTGCGTCGTCGTCTCGTCGACGGACCCGGGTCGTGACGCCGGCCCAGTGGCAGCGGGTCACGGCGCTGTTCGGCGAAGCGCACACGCTGTCGCCGGCGGAGCGTGCGACGTTCGTGACCAACGCCTGCCTGGACGACCCGGAGGTGCGCCGCGAAGTGCTCGACCTGCTGCAGGCCGATCGCGACGATGCCTTCCTCGAGCGTGGCGCGCCCGTACAGCCCGTCGATCTCCTCGACGAAGAGGGAGCGCCGGCGTTCGCGCCAGGGCAGGCGCTCGGGCCCTACCGCATCGAGCGGTTGCTGGCGCGCGGCGGCATGGGCGTGTTGTACGTGGCGACCGATACGCGGCTCGGGCGATCGGTGACGATGAAGGTGCTCCCGGCGTCGACGGCGCGTGATCCCCGCGCACGGGCCCGACTCCAGCGCGAGGCCCGCACCGCAGCGCAGCTGCGGCATCCGCACATCGTTGCCGTGCATGCCCTCGAAGAACTCGGCGACGCACTGGTGATCGTCTGCGAGTACGTGGAGGGGCCGACGCTGGCCGAGCTGCTGCGCGAGCGCGGCCCGCTCGATCGCCATCGATGGCGACAGGTGGCGCGCGACCTGGCCGCGGCGCTTGCCGCCGCCCATGCCGCGCGCGTCGTCCATCGTGACGTCAAGGCGAGCAACGTCGTGCTCGGGCGCGACGGGGTGCGCCTGGTCGACTTCGGGATCGCGCTCGGCCAGGCCGACCACGGCGATACCCGACTGACCCGCGCCGGGCAGGTGGTGGGGACCCCGCTGGCGCAAGCGCCGGAGCAGCTCGAGGGTGCCCCGGCCACGGCGCTGTCGGATCAGTTCGCGTTCGGTCTCGTCCTCTACGAAGCGGCCTGCGGACGGCTGCCATATGGCGAGGGGCCGCTGGCGCGAGTCTGGGCGCGCATCCTGCGCGACGAGCCCGATCCGCTCGCCGCCACGGCGCCGCAGCTGTCCGGGGACGACATCGCGCTCGTGCATCGCTGCCTGTCGCGTCGCCCCGAGGACCGCTTCCCGTCGATGGCCGATATCGTGATCGCCCTCGAACGCCCGGAGACGACGCGATCGACCGATCCCGACGGGCGTGCGACAGACGTCACCGGCCGCGCGGGCGCCGCGTCGCTGCCGGCACCGACCACGACGTCGGCGTGGTGGGACATGCACCAGGCAGTCACGGCGACGCTGTACGTGGCGTTGCTCTGGCCAGGGTGGCTGGTGGCGACGACCCTGCCGGCCCGCTGGCGGACGCTCGCGCACCTCGGGCTGGTGTGCATGGCCGCCCTGGCAACGTCGCTGCGCCTGCACTTGTGGTTCAGCGCCCGGCACTACCCCAATCCGGTCGCGGACACGCGGCGCAGCTGGTGGCCGGCGCTGACGGTGATCGACGTCGCTTACGCCGCGTTGCTGATGGTGATGGCGGTGATGGCGGCTGATGTCCGGCTGGTGCCGGCCGTGATCGTGGCGGGCCTGGCCGTGTGCCTGGTGACGGCCTCGATGGTCATCGAGCCGGCCACCAGGCGGGCCTCGTTCGCACCGCGCGACCGCCTACCGTGACTCGCCGGTGGCGGCTGGCGCCGGGCGCGGCGCCGCGGCCGGCGCCCCCTTGACGTGCGTGTCGAACCATCGCACCCACTGCTCGAGACGATGACGCCGGTAGCTCGGTCGGGTGATGCCGTGGAACTGCCCGGGATAAATCACCAGCCGCGTCGTCGTGCCCACCGATTTCAACGCCTGGTACATCTGCTCGCTGCCGGTGGCCGGCACGTTGAAGTCCTTCTCGCCGACCATGAACATCGTCGGCGTCTTGATCTGATCGACCTTGAAGAACGGGTAGGACACCTTCATCCAGCGCTCCATGGTCTTCCAGGGCTGGCCCATCTCGGTCTCGTACTGCGCGATGTACTGGTCGGTGCCGTACATCGTCAGCTGCAGCGAACTGCCGGCGCCGCTGACCGCACCCTTGAAGCGCGGGTCGCTGGCAATCGTGTAGTTGGTCAGGATGCCGCCGTAGCTCCAGCCGCCGATGCCGAGGCGGGCCGGGTCGGCGATGCCCTCCGCGATGGCCCAGTCCACACCTGCCAGCAGGTCGGTCACTTCCTTGTTGCCCCAGTCGCCGAAGATGGCCGACTGAAAGGCCTGGCCGCGGCCGTGGCTGCCGCGGTAGTTGACCTGCAGCACCGCGTAGCCGTTGGCGGCGAGCCATTCGCGGTCGAACATGAACGCGTGCGAGTCCTGCCCGTTCGGACCGCCGTGGATGTGCAGCACCAGCGGCAATTTCGCGGTCGCCGTGGCGCCGGGCGGCAACGTCAGCAACGCGCCAATCCGCACGTTGTCCCTGGTGGTGAACTCGACGGCCTTGACCGTGCCCAGCATGAGTTCGCCGGCCATCCAGTCGTTGTGGCCCGTGAGCTTGCGTAGCGAACCGCCGTCGAGTGCGTAGATCTCGTCGGGCTGCGAGGCCGTGCTGACCGTGACGGCCACGTCGTCGTCGGCCTTGCTGCCGGCGAGAGCACGCACCACCTGGGCGCCCCTGGTCATGCGGGTGACCGGCCCGCCGGTCGACGCCACCGATGCGATGTGCTGTTCGCGGTCGTCGGCCACCACGAAGGTGATCCGTGACCCGTCCCTGGACCAGGCGGCGTCGCTCACGGGACGATCCAGCGCCGGGGTCAACATCGTCGCTGTCCCGCCGGCGACCGGCACGGTCACCATCTGGTACTGCTCGTATGCGTCATACCGCGGGTCACCACCCTCCATGTACAGGAGGCGGGCGCCGTCCGGACTCCAGGCCAGTGGCGCGTTGTGCCGGGCCACCTTCGCGCTGACCTGGCGCGGCGTCGCACCGCCGCGCGCCTCGACGATGTAGACCTCACGGATGGCGGTCCGCTCACGTGCCGCGGAACGCGCGCTGATGAAGGCGACGTGCCGGCCGTCGGGCGAGAAGCTCGGTGCCGCGTCGTCGTACGGCCCCGACGTCAGCGGCGTCGCCGTCCGGCGCCCGACATCGAACAGGTGCAGGTGCGTCCGCAGCTTGCCGTCGACGTAGCCGACACCGTCGCGCTTGAACTTGAAGGTCTCGATCTCGATCGGCCGCGGCGCCTGATCCGGCTTGTCGTTGACGGTCGCCGGATCGACATCGCGCGAGGTCAGGACCAGCTGCCGGCCATCGGGCGCCCAGTCGTAGTCGGTCACGCCGCCGGCCAGGTCGGTGAGCTTCTGCGCCTCGCCCCCGAGGCGGCTGAGGATCCAGACCTGGGCCTTCTTCTTGTCGTCCTGCCGGACAAAGGACAGCCATTTGCCGTCTGGACTCCACCGGGCAGCGGACTCGGACTCGCCCGTGGACGTCAGCCGCACCCGCTCGCTGCCGTCCCACTTGACCATCCAGACATCGTTGTCGGTCTTGTCCTTGGCCAGGTCCACGGTGCCGACGCTGTAGGCCACCCACGCGCCGTCCGGCGACCGCTGCGGGTCGCGAACGGTGACGATCCGATCGACGTCGGCAAGCGCAATCACCCTGGCCGCGGCCGCCGCGGTCGCGGCTGGCGAAGACGTCGGGGACGGCGCCTGCGCGAGCGACGTCGCTGCAGCCAGCACGACGAGGGCACCGGTAATCCATGGGCGGCGAGCGATGGGTGAGAGGGGCATCGGCGGCGTCCTTTCTGGGAACGGGGCATTGTCGCTCAGGTTTGTCGGTGCCGACGCGCCGAGCGGTGAGGGTGGGGTGCACACCTGACCGACCGGTCGGGTTGCCGCCGCCGGTGGCGCGCTAAGATCGCGCCGTGCGTTCTCCCTTCATCTGCCGGCCGGCCAGCCTGCTCGGCTGCCTGTTGATCGTCACGCTCGCGCTTGCCGCGAGGTCGGAAGCGCAGGGCCGTCGGCGACCCGTTGCCAAGCCGTCAGGGGCGCCGGCCGGCACGTACACCACGACCCGATCGCCGGAGGCGTTGCAGAACAAGCAGGTCGTCCTTGAAACGTCCCTGGGCACGATCGTGCTGCAACTGGATGCCGTCGCCGCCCCCAACCACGTCGGCTTCGTGCTCGATCAGGCCGAGGCGGGCGCCTACGACGGCACCGTGTTCCATCGTGCCGTGCCCCTCGGCATCGTCCAGGGTGGGGATCCGCTGTCGAAGGACCCAGGCAAGGCGGCGCTGTACGGCACCGGCGGGTTGCATCGCCTGAAGCGCGAGGGAAACGACCGCAAGGCTGTGCGGGGCGCCGTGGCGGCGGTGCTCGTCCCGAACAAGCCCGATAGCGCGGGCGCCCAGTTCTTCATCTGTCTCACCGACCAGCCAGCGCTGGACGGGCAGTTCACGGTCTTTGGCGACGTCGTCGAAGGCCTCGAGGTAGCCGAGCAGATCTCGCAGACGCCGCTGGACGCCACCGGCCGCCTGACCACGCGGGTGGCCATCACCAAGGCCTCGGTGCGCGACGTGCCGTCGCCCTCGGCTGCGCCCTTTGTCGAAACCTCGGTCGCCGAACTGGCCCAGCACCGGGCGACCATCCACACCACTGCCGGCGAGATCGTCATCGGATTCCGTCCCGACGTCGCGCCCGAGCACGTCCGCAATTTTCTTCGCCTTGCGCAAGCGGGCATCTATGACGGCACGGCGTTTCATCGGGTGGTGCCCGGGTTCGCCGTGCAGGCCGGCGACCTCTCGTCGCGGCCGGCGCCGCTGACGCAGGTGCAGCGGCGCGTCGTCGGCACCGTGAAGGGCGAGTTCAATCCGGTCAGGCACGAGGCGGGCGTGGTCAGCATGGCCCGCGGTGACGACCCCGACAGCGCGAGTACGTCGTTTTTCATCTGCACGGCGGCCGCACCGTCGCTCGACGGCAAGTACACGGCCTTCGGCACGGTGTTGCAGGGCATGGACGTGGTGTCGGCCATCGAGCAGGCGCCGCTCGACGGCGAGGCGCCGCGGACGCGGATCGGGATCACGCAGGTGACTTTGACGAAGGGCGCGCCTTGAGAGACGCAAGCGGGACGAAGAAGAAGATCAACTACGGCAACGCCTGGGAAGAGGCGCGGGGACTGATCTGGAAGAGCCGCGCCCGGCTCGGCCTCGGCCTCAGCCTGATGCTGGTGAACCGACTGGTCGGGCTGGTCCTGCCGGCCTCGACCAAAGTCCTCGTCGACGACGTCATCGGCAAGGGGCAATCGCAACTGTTGTGGCCGCTGGCCGGAGCGGTGGCGCTGGCCACCCTGGTCGAGGCCGTCACGTCCTTCGCGCTGTCGCAGATCCTCGGGGTGGCGGCTCAGGGCGCAATCACCGAGATGCGGCGATCCGTGCAGGCGCACATCGCACGGCTGCCCGTGCGCTACTTCGACACCGTCCAGACCGGTGTGCTCATTTCCCGGGTGATGTCGGATGCCGAGGGCATCCGCAACCTGGTCGGCACCGGCCTCGTGCAGCTCACCGGCGGCGCGATCACCGCCGTCATCGCACTCACCGTCCTGTTCTATCTCAACTGGTCGCTGACGCTGGTCATGATTGTCGTGCTCGGCACCTTTGGCATCGTCATGGCGGTGGCGTTCAAGCGGCTGCGCCCGCTGTTCCGTGAACGCGGCCAGATCAACGCCGAGGTGACCGGTCGCCTGTCGCAGTCGCTCGGCGGCATCCGCGTGGTCAAGGCCTACACGGCCGAGAAGCGTGAAGAGATCGTCTTCAGCAAGGGCGTCCATCGCCTGCTGCGCAACGTCGCGCAGTCGATGACCGGCGTGTCGGCCACCACCGCGATGGGCACGCTGATCATCGGCGTCACCGGCGTGATCATGATCACCCTCGGCGGTCGCGCCATCGTCGCCGGGACGATGACGCTGGGCGACTTCGTGATGTACATCTTCTTCACCGGGCTGGTTGCCACGCCGATGATTTCGATTGCCTCCATTGGCACGCAGATCACCGAGGCGTTCGCCGGCATGGACCGGATCCACGAGATCAAGAAGATGGCCACCGAGGATGCCGACGACGCCAATCGGCACACCCTGAACGACGTGCAGGGGCGGGTGACCTTCGACGACGTATGGTTCGAGTACAACGCGGGCGTGCCGGTCATCAAGGGGGTGTCGTTCGAGGCTCCGGCCGGTTCGACCACCGCCCTCGTCGGCTCGAGCGGGTCAGGCAAGAGCACGCTGATCAGCCTGGTGATGGCCTTCACCCGGCCGACGCGCGGACGCGTGTTGATCGACGGCCACGATCTCGAGCAGGTGCAGTTGGCCAGCTACCGCGGCCAGCTCGGCATCGTGCTGCAGGAGAACTTCCTGTTCGACGGGACGATCGCCGACAACATCCGCTACGCCGACCCGCATGCCTCGATGGCGGACGTCCAGGCCGCGGCCAGAATCGCCTACTGCGACGAGTTCATCGACGACTTCGCGGAGGGTTACAAGACGGTGGTCGGTGAGCGCGGTGTGCGGCTGTCGGGCGGGCAGCGGCAGCGCGTCGCCATCGCCCGGGCGATCCTGGCAGACCCGCGGATCCTGATCCTCGACGAGGCCACCTCGAGTCTCGACAGCGAGAGCGAGGCCAAGATCCAGGAGGCCTTGCGTTCGCTGCGTCGCGGCCGCACGACCTTTGTCATCGCGCACCGGCTCTCGACCATCCGCAGCGCCGACCAGATCCTGGTGATCGAGGAGGGACGCGTGGCCGAACGTGGCTCACATGCCGAGTTGCTGGCCCTCGACGGCCGGTACCGGCAGCTGCACGACCGGCAGTACGCGGTGGAACTGGATCGCTTCATCAATCCCGGCGAAGACTTCACGCCCGAGCCTGCGGGCGCGGCAACCGCGTCCCCCGACCGCGGCTGAGGCCGCCGTGGTGATCGGCCTCAGCGGGGCTGGCCGCCGCGTCCGGGCAGGCCGACCCGCCAGTTCGGATTGAGCACCACGTCGCACACGGCCTGTCGCTCCAGGCATTCGGCATCGCGCGCCCACGGGTACGACTGCAGCGGCGGCAGCGGGAAGTTGGCCAGCGCCAGCGCGGCGGCGCCGGCCAGGGCGAGGTACCCGAGGCGGAAGCCGCGTTCGGCCAGCAACACCGCAGTCCAGGTGCCGGCCACCCAGGGGATGAAGACGTAGCGCGTCGTCAGATGCCCGAGGGGCACGGTGGCCAGGGTGCCGGCGATGACCAGCAGTCCGGCAAGACTGCAGGCCGTCAGCGCCCAGTGCCGCGCCCGCCATCCGATACCGAACCCGGCGGCGAGCAGCAGTCCGCCCGAGGCAGCGGCCAGAGCGGCCAGGGGGCGCCCGGGGGCGGCACGGGCGAGGTGCAGGAGCCGCTCGGGCAGGGCGCTCAGTCCGTCGCCGCGCGGGTGGGTGGTCAGTGCCACGGCGGTGGCGGCCGCGCACACCGTGAAGAGCGCCAGGAGCGCCGCGCTCCAGCGGTCGCGGTGCCACCACGCCCGCAGCGCCGCCCCGGGCCACAGCAACAGCGCGAACGGCCCCGTCAGTCCCATCACGACGGCGCCGGTCCCCCATAGCAGGCGGGGCAGGGGCGTTGTCGGCGCCGGTGCCGCCAGCAGCACGATCAGCAGCAGGGCGCCGAACCATTGCGTGTTGGTCAGGGTCAGCCACAGCTCCCCGGAGAACGGCACCAGCAGGACGGCCGCCACCATCGCGGCGCGGGCGATGACCCCGTTCGACAGGCCCGCACCCACCAGTGCCACGAGCGCGAGCAGCGCCGCGAGGACGGCACCACCCATGTACAGCGTCGGCAGGTAGCGGATCGGCACGCCGGTGCCAAGCAGCGCCACCGAGCGCGGGTAGAGATGCCAGTAGCCGTTGTAGGGCCGGATCAGACTCGCCGCGCCGTGATGCTCGGCCTCGAGGTAGAAGACGGGCCCGTCTTCGGCCCAGAACTGCGGCTGGCGCAGTTTGTCCGGCTGCCGGAGGCTCATGACCGCGAGCAGCGAGAGCAGCAGCAGGAGCGCTCTCAGGGCGGCGCGACGGGGGCGCGTCAGTGGTCGAGCAGGCAACGTGAAGGCCGATTCTACGGCATCGCCAGGCTGTTCACGCGAGCACTCAGCCGGGGGCGGTGTCGTCGAAGGGCAGTTGCCCGTCCGCGCGTGCGGGCGCGGCGGCAGGGTCGAGGAGGTTGTGGACGCTGACGCCGAGCAGGCGGACCGGCCGGTCTGTTGCGTCCGTGCGGTCCAACAGCTGCCGGGCGTGTGACGCGATCTCGATCGTGTCCTGCACGCCGGGCGACGCGCTGAGGCTGCGCGTGACCGTCGAGAAGTCGTCGTAGCGGACCTTGAGCGTCACCGTCCGGGCGCGGAGCGCCTTGCGGCTGAGCCATGCGCCACAGCGGCCAGCGAGTTCGTCCAGCTCTGCGCGCATCGTCCCGATCTCGCGCAGGTCTGCGGCGTAGGTGCGTTCCGCCCCGTGCGACTTGACGACCCGATCGGCGACGACGCGGCGGTCGTCACGGCCCCACGCCAGCGCCGTGAGCCAGCCCGCCTGCGAGCCGACGGCGGCGTGGAGCGATGCGCTGCTCGCGGCGCGAACGTCGACCAGCCGCTCGATGCCGTGGGCGCGGAGGCGCTTTGCGGTGACCGGTCCGACGCCCCACAGCGCGTCGATCGGCAGACCCTGGAGAAAGCGTTCCATGCGTTCCGGCGCGATCACGGTCAGGCCATTCGGCTTGCGCCAACCCGAGGCGATCTTGGCCAGGAACTTGTTGGGCGCGACGCCGGCCGAGGCCGTCAGGCCGGTCCGTTCGCGAATGGCGTGCTTGATGCGGCGGGCGACGTGGACCCCGAGCGTCTCGCCCCAGCTGTTCTCGGTGACGTCCAGGTAGGCCTCGTCGAGCGAGAGCGGCTCGACCAGCGGCGTCACGGAGCGGAAGATGTCGAGGATCTCCTGCGACGCCGCCCGGTACCTGGCAAAGTCAGTGGGCACGACGACCAGATCAGGGCAGAGCCGAATCGCCCGCGACATCGGGATGGCCGAGCGCACGCCAAACGCGCGTGCCTCGTACGAGGCGGCGCAGACCACGGCCCGACTTTCCGGCCGGCCGCCAACCGCTACCGGCCGACCACGCAGCTCGGGGCGGTCCCGCTGTTCGACCGACGCGTAGAAGGCGTCCATGTCGATGTGGAGAATGCGGCGAATGTCTCCGGAGAACATAGAGCGAAAACCAATTGCATGGTAGCGGAAGAATTCAGAATTCAGAATTTCAGAATTCAAACTTGAAAGCTGCCGCCTGCCGAGCTCCGAAGGCCGAAGGGCGACTGCCGACTGCCGACGGCCGACTCCCGACGGCCGACTCACGCTAAAGTGATCCGCCGTGGCGCTTCACGATTTCACGCATCAGTTCGTGCCAGCGGAACGGGGCTCCGAGACGACACTCGTCTTGCTGCACGGGACGGGCGGCGACGAGCACGACCTGCTGCCGCTGGGGCGTGCGCTGCATCCTGCCGCGGCCCTGTTGAGCCCCCGTGGGCGGGTGCTCGAGGGCAGCATGCCGCGCTTCTTCCGTCGGTTCGCGGAAGGCCGCTTCGACCTCGAGGACGTGCGGGTGCGCGCGGCGGAGCTGTCGGCGTTTCTCGACGATGCGGCGTCAGCCTACGGGCTCGCCCGCGGGCGTATGGTGGCAGTCGGCTATTCCAATGGCGCCAACATCGCCAACGCCGCGATGCTGCTGCACCCCGATTGCTTCGCGGGTGCCGCGCTGCTGCACGCGCAGTTCGTGCTCGCGCCGGATCCGTTGCCGTCCCTGGAAGGGCGCGCGGTGTTTCTCGCCGGTGGGGAAGCCGACCCGATTGTGGCGATTGCCGAAGCCAGGCGGCTGGCCGACCTGCTGACCGCAGCCGGGGCCACCGTCACGCCGTTCTGGTCGCCGGGCGGGCATGCCTTGAGCCGTGAAGACGTGACGCACGCCAAAGCCTGGCTGAACTCCGCTGGCTTTGCCTCGTAGGGGAGAGCAGATGGATCCCGAACAGATCATCGGTCAACTGATAGGTGGTTTCCTCGGCGGCAAGTCGCGGCGGTCGCGCGGCGGCATGGGCCTGTCTGCACTCGGTCTCGGCGGCCGCAGTCGTGGCCTCGCGGGCAGCGGCCTGCTCAATGCGGGCACGCTCATGACCGTGGGCGGCCTCATCTGGGGCGCCCTCGAGACGATGCAGCAGGGCACGTCCGCGGGCCAGGTGGGCGCGTCCACACCCACACCGCCAATGCCAGCATCGTCGGGGCCGGCGTCGTCGGGAGCCGCGCGTGGTGCGTTGTCCACGCCGACGCCGGGCCTGGTCGTGCCGCCACCGCTGCCGCCGATTCCGGGAGCGACGCCCGCGGCTGCCGAGGCTGCCGTGGCCGTCCCCGTGCCGCCAGCGCTGCTGCCGCTGGTCCAGCTCGCGGTCAGCGCGGCGCGAGCTGACGGCGAGCTCTCGGACCAGGAGGTGGCAGTCATCACCCAGCGCGCGGCGGCGCTCGGTGCCGGGGAGCTCGTGGACAGCGAACTGCAGCAGCGGCGCGGCCTCGACGCCATCACGCCCGCCTTCACGACAGCAGAGCAGCGGGCGATGGCATACGCCCTCGCGTATGCCGTGGTCCATGGCGAGGGTGAGGTTTCGCCCGGCGAGCGCATGTACCTCACACAACTGCAGCGCCTGCTGCGGCTCGACCACACCGAGGTCGAACGCCTCGAGCGCGAGACACTGGCCGGAGACACCGACGCGCGCTGACCGGGACCGCCGGACATCTGCCGGCCGCCGCCCTGGTGCAGGGGAGAGGTCCGGCGCTCCGGTGCGACAATCGCATCCCGAGACCCGCTACCCGAGCCCGAGACCCGCTACCCGACGTACCCGCTACCCGGAACCCGCTACCCGCTACCCGAACCCGATCCCGGAACCCGTTCCCGTTTCCCGATCCGCGATCCGCGATCCGCGATCCCCGATCCCCGAGTGACCTCACCCATGTGGTACTACGCCCAGAACAACACGCCGGTCGGCCCGATCTCCCTCGATGACCTGGCCGGTCGGATTCGCACCGGCATGGTGACGCCGGACACGCTGGTCTTCACCGCCGGGATGGCGCAGTGGCAGGCCGCCCGGGACACGCCGGAGCTGGCCGCGTTCTTTGCCACCGGGGCGCCCGCGGTGGCCGCGGCCGCGCCTCCGCCGATCGGTCGTCGTGCGCACGACCTCACGTACCGGGTCGTCGGCGAGGACGTGCAGTTCGTCGAGATCGAACTCGATCCGGGTGAGGCCACGGTGGCCGAGGCCGGCGGCATGATGTACATGACCGCCGGCGTGCAGATGGACACCGTCTTCGGCGACGGCAGTCAGCAGCAGCAGGGCGGGGTCATGGGCGCACTGATGGGCGCCGGTAAGCGGTTGCTGACGGGAGAGAGCCTCTTCACCACCGTCTTCTCGAACCCGACCTCGACACTGCAGAAGGTGGCGTTTGCGGCGCCGTATCCCGGCCGCATCCTGGCCATGGACCTGCAGCAGCTGGGCGGTGAACTGATCTGCCAGAAGGACAGCTTCCTGGCCGCCGCCAAGGGCGTGTCGATTGGCATCGCCTTCCAGAAGAAGATCGGCGTCGGCCTGTTCGGCGGCGAGGGCTTCATCATGCAGCGGCTGACCGGCGACGGGCTGACCTTCGTCCACGCCGGCGGCATGATCGAGTCCTTCGACCTCAAGGCCGGAGAGACGCTCAAGGTCGACACCGGCTGCCTCGTGGCCCTGACCCCCTCGGTCAAGTACGACGTCCAGTTCGTCGGCAAGGTGAAGACGGCGTTCTTCGGTGGCGAGGGCCTGTTCTTTGCCGTGGTCACCGGGCCCGGCCGCGTCTGGCTGCAGTCGCTGCCGCTCAGCCGCATGGCCGACCGCATCATCAAGGCGGCGCCGGGCATCGCCCGTGGCGGCAAGGAGGAGGGCTCCATCCTCGGCGGCCTCGGCAACCTGATCGACGGCGAGTAGCAGCGGCACGCGGCTGCTACACTAGCGACCGGCCCGACCCCTGCGGTCGGGTCAGTCGCCGTTCGATCCCCGAACGGTGTTCGGCTCACTGCAACGATTCACCCTCCCTCCTGCATGGCACTCCAGTACATCTACACGATGAAGGGGCTGACCAAGGTCTATCCCCCGGACCAGGTCGTGCTCAAGGACATCTGGCTGTCGTTCCTGCCTGGCGCCAAGATCGGCGTTCTCGGCTACAACGGCGCCGGCAAGTCGACGCTGCTGCGGATCATGGCCGGCATCGAGACCGAGTTCTCCGGCGAGGCGTTCCTCGCGGCCGGCCGCAGCGTCGGCTTTCTGGCGCAGGAGCCGCAGCTCAACCCCGACAAGACCGTCCTCGGCAACGTCGAGGAGGGCGTGCAGCCCATCAAGGACCTGCTGGCGCGCTTCGACGAGCTCTCGGCCAACTACTCCGACGAGACGGCCGACGAGTTTGCCGCGGTGCAGGACAGGATTGATGCGGTCGACGCGTGGAACCTCGACAGCACGCTGGAACTCGCGATGGACGCGCTGCGCCTGCCGCCCCCCGACGCCGACGTCACCACGCTGTCGGGCGGCGAGAAGCGCCGTGTCGCGCTCTGCCGGCTGCTGCTGCAGTCGCCGGACCTGCTGCTGCTCGACGAGCCGACCAACCACCTCGATGCCGAATCGGTCGCCTGGCTCGAGACGTTCCTCAAGGAATACAAGGGCACCGTCGTCGCGATCACACACGACCGGTATTTCCTGGACAACGTCGCCGGCTGGATCCTCGAGCTCGATCGCGGGCAGGGCATTCCCTGGGAAGGCAACTATTCGAGCTGGCTCGAACAGAAGCAGCAGCGGCTGGCGCAGGAAGCCAAGAGCGAGTCGCGTCGCCAGCGGTCGCTGCAGCGCGAACTCGACTGGATCCGGATGTCGCCGCGCGCCCGCCAGGCCAAGGGCAAGGCCCGGCTGCACGCGTACGAGGATCTGCTCGCGCAGGACACCAGGGAGAAGATCGACTCGGTCGAGATCTTCATCGCGCCCGGCCCCCGGCTCGGCGACATCGTGGTCGAGGCCCGGGACGTCCGCAAGGCTTTCGGCGAGAAGCTGTTGTTCGAGGACATGACGTTCACCCTGCCGCGCGGCGGCATCGTCGGCGTCATCGGCCCGAACGGCGCCGGCAAGACGACGCTGTTCCGGATGATCACCGGGCAGGAGCAGCCCGACGGCGGCACCCTGCGGCTCGGCGAGACGGTGCAGCTCGGCTACGTCGACCAGTCGCGCGACGCGCTGAAGGCCGACCGATCCGTGTGGGAAGAGATCTCGGGCGGCCTCGACGAGGTCACCCTGGGCAAGCGCGCCGTCGCCTCGCGGGCCTACGTGTCCTGGTTCAACTTCAAGGGCCGCGACCAGCAGAAGCTGGTCGGTCAGCTCTCCGGCGGCGAACGCAATCGCGTGCACATGGCCAAGCTGCTGCGCAGCGGCGCCAACCTGCTGCTGCTCGACGAGCCGACCAACGATCTCGACGTCGACACGCTGCGCGCCCTGGAAGAGGCGCTGCTCGACTTCGCCGGCTGCGCCGTGGTGATCAGCCACGACCGCTGGTTCCTCGACCGCATCGCCACGCACATCCTCGCCTTCGAGGGTGACAGCACCGCGGTCTGGTTCGAAGGCAACTACCAGGATTACGAGGCCGACCGCCACCGTCGGCTGGGCACCGCGGCCGACACGCCGCATCGCGTCAAGTACCGCAAGCTCACGAGGTAGGCGCGTTCCCCGAACGCGCCGATTGAAGGTAAGCCGATCATGACCACTGCCTCGACCGAATCGCCGGTCGTGTTCACGCCGATCCTCGATCGGATCGCCCAGGAACTGTCCGTGTCGCCCCGCCAGGTCACGGCGGCGGTGGCGCTGCTCGATGAGGGCTCCACCGTGCCCTTCATCGCGCGCTACCGCAAGGAAGCCACCGGCGGCCTCGACGACACCCAGCTCCGCACCCTCGAGGAACGCCTGCGCTACCTGCGTGAGCTCGAGGAACGCCGTACGGCGATCCTGGCCTCGCTCGTCGAGCAGCAGAAGCTGACGCCCGAGCTCGAGGATGCGATCCGCAGCGCCGACAGCAAGACCCGCCTGGAGGATTTGTACGCCCCGCACCGGCCGAAGAAGCGCTCGAAGGCGCAGATCGCGCGCGAACAGGGTCTCGAGCCACTGGCCGACGCCCTGCTGACGACGCCGTCGCTGGTGCCCGACGCGGCGGCCGCCGAGTACGTCAACGAGGCAACCGGCGTGGCCGACGTCGCCGCCGCGCTCGACGGCGCACGCGCCATCCTGATCGAGCGCTTCTCCGAGGCGCCGGAGCTGGTTGGCGGCCTGCGCACCTACGTGTGGGAGCAGGGCACGATCCGTTCGGCGGTGATCGAGGGCCAGCAGGAGAAGGGCGCGAAGTTCCGCGACTACTTCGACGCCCGCGAGCCGGTCAGCAAGCTGCCGTCGCACCGCGTCCTGGCACTCCTGCGTGGCCGCAAGGAGGGCTTCCTCAAGCTTTCGATCGTGCTGCCGGACGAGGACGGCGGCGCTGCGCTCAGCGACCCGGAGCGGCGGATTGCCGCCTTTGTCGGGGTGCAGCATCAGGGCCGGCCGGCCGATGACTTCCTGCGCACCGCCGTGACGCTGGCGTGGAAGGCCCGCCTGCAGCCCAAGCTCGAGAACGACGTCGAGCAACGGCTGCGCGAGATGGCCGAGGACGAGGCGATCCGGGTGTTCGGCACGAACCTGCGCGACCTGCTCCTCGCCGCGCCGGCCGGCACCCGCGTGACCATGGGGCTGGACCCCGGCATCCGCACCGGCGTCAAGGTGGCTGTGGTCGGCGACACCGGCGCGGTGGTCGCCACGACCGCGGTCTTCCCGCACGAGCCGCGCAAGGACTGGGAAGGATCGCTGGCCGCGCTGGCTGCGCTGTGCGTCACCCACAAGGTGGACCTGGTGGCGATCGGCAACGGCACGGCGTCACGCGAGACCGAGAAGCTGGTGGCCGACCTGATGGACCGGTTCCCGCAACTCGCCCTGACGCGCATCGTCGTCTCCGAAGCCGGCGCGTCGGTGTACTCGGCGTCCGAACTGGCGTCCAAGGAACTGCCTGAACTGGATGTCACGCTGCGCGGCGCGGTGTCGATCGCCCGCCGTCTGCAGGACCCGCTGGCCGAGCTGGTCAAGATTGAGCCGCGGTCGATCGGCGTCGGGCAGTATCAGCACGACGTCAGCCAGCCGGCGCTCGCGCGGCAGCTCGATGGCGTCGTCGAAGACTGCGTCAACGCCGTCGGCGCCGACGTCAACACCGCCTCGCCCGCGCTGCTGGCCCGCATCTCGGGCTTGAACACGCGGCTTGCCGCGGTGATTGTCGACCACCGCACGCAGCACGGGCCGTTCCGCCGCCGCAGCCAGCTGCGTGACGTGCCGAGACTGGGCGACAAGACCTTTGAGCAGGCAGCAGGGTTCCTGCGCATCCTGCAGGGCCCCGACGTCCTCGACGGCTCGGCCGTCCATCCCGAGGCCTACCCCGTCGTGCAGCGGATTGCCGCGGCCACCGGGCGCGACGTCACCTCCCTGATCGGCGATGCCGCCTTCCTGCGGACGCTCGACCCGGCGCAGTTTGCCGACGAGCGGTTCGGCACACCGACGGTGCGCGACATCCTGGCCGAGCTCGAGAAGCCGGGCCGTGACCCCCGCCCCGAGTTCCGCACCGCCAGGTTCAAGGACTCCGTGCACCAGCTGTCTGACCTCGAGCCCGGCATGACGCTCGAGGGCGTGGTGACCAACGTCGCCAACTTCGGCGCGTTCGTCGACATCGGCGTGCACCAGGATGGGCTCGTGCACGTATCGCAGCTGGCTGACCGCTTCGTCAAGGATCCGCGCGACGTGGTCAAGGCCGGGCAGATCGTCACGGTCACCGTGCTGGAAGTGGACCTCCAGCGCAAACGGGTCGCCTTGACGATGCGCAAGGCGGAACGGCCCGCGGCCCGCCCGGCGCCGTCGCGTGAGGCCCGACAGGGTCCCGCCGGCGGCGGCAGCGCGGCCCCGCGTGGGCCGCGTCCGCCGGCTCGGGATCCCAAGGTGCCGCAGGACCGACGCGAACGGGGATCGCAAGCCCCGGCCGCGTCGCCCTCGACCGCGATGTCGGCGGCGTTCCAGAAGCTGCTCGGCAAATAGTGGCCCTCATCGAAATCGATGGCGTCACGGTGGCCTTCGGGCACCGGCCCCTGCTCGACGCGGCGACGCTGCGGCTCGAGGCAGGCGAGCGCGTCTGCCTGATCGGCCGCAACGGGGCAGGCAAGTCGACGCTGCTGCGGCTCGTGGCGGGCGACATCGCTGCCGACAGCGGCCGCGTCTGGCGTCAGCCTGGTTTGCGCGTCGCCCGGCTCGAACAGGACGTGCCGCCGGGCGGCGACCGGACCGTCTTTGCCGTCGTGGCCGACGGCCTCGGGGCGGTCGGCGCGCTGGCCACCGAGTATCACCAGGTGGCGCACGAGGTGGCCGAACATGCGTCGCCGGCCTCGATGGCGCGCCTCGGGGTGCTGCAGGACGCGCTCGACCGACAGGACGGCTGGCGTCTCGAACAGCGTGTCGAGGACGTCATCGTGCGGCTGGACCTGCCTGCCGATGCCCCGGTCAACACGCTCTCGGGCGGCCAGCGGCGCCGGGTGCTGCTGGCGCAGGCGCTCGTCCGGCAGCCCGAGGTCCTGCTGCTGGACGAGCCGACCAACCATCTCGACATCGATTCGATCGAATGGCTCGAGACGTTCCTGCGCGAGTACACGGGGGCGCTGCTCTTTGTCACGCACGACCGTACGCTGCTGCGCTCGCTGGCCACCCGGATCGTCGAACTCGATCGCGGCAGCCTGCGCAGCTATCCCGGTGACTACGACACGTACCTGGCCACGCGTGAGGCCGAGCAGGACGCCGAGGCGCAGGCCGACTACAAGTTCGACAAGCTGCTGGCGCGCGAGGAAACCTGGATCCGGCAGGGCATCAAGGCCCGCCGCACCCGCGACGAGGGCCGGGTGCGCGCGCTCGAGGCGATGCGGCGCGAGCGTTCGCAGCGGCGGGAGAAGGCCGGCACCGTGCAGCTGTCGGTGGACGACAGCGAGCGATCGGGCGCGATGGTGCTCGAAGCGCGCCATCTCCATCACCGCTTCGGCGACCGGGTGATCGTGCGCGACTTCAGTGGCCGCATCATGCGCGGCGACCGGGTCGGCATCCTCGGGCCCAACGGGTCGGGTAAGACGACATTGCTGCGGCTGCTGCTGGGCACGCTGCCGGTCCAGGAAGGCGAGGTCAATCACGGCACCAACCTCGAAATCGCCTACTTCGATCAGGAGCGCGAGCAGCTCGACCCCGACCTGTCGGTGATGGACACGGTGGCCGACGGGCGTCAGATGGTGGACGTGGCCGGCGGCGGCATGCGCCATGTGGCGGGCTACCTCAAGGAGTTCCTGTTCTCGCCGGAGCGCTTCCAGTCACCGGTGCGGGCGCTGTCGGGCGGCGAGCGCAACCGGCTGCTGCTGGCCCGGTTGCTGGTCCGCCCGGCCAACGTGCTGGTGCTCGACGAGCCGACCAACGACCTCGATCTCGAGACGCTCGACGTGCTCGAAGATCTGCTCCTCGGCTTTGCCGGCACGCTGCTGGTGGTCAGCCACGACCGCGCCTTCCTCGATCGCGTGGTGACCAGCACGATGGCCTTCGAGGGCGACGGCGCCGTCCGCGAGTACGTCGGCGGCTACAGCGACTGGGTGCGTCAGAAGACGGCCCGTGACACCCTCGCGGCATCGGCCGCCGCGTCAAGGCCGGAGCGCCAGGCCGCTGCGGCGCCACCGCCACCGCCCCCGCGGGTGGCCAAGCTGTCGTACAAGGAGAAGCAGGAGTTGCTGGCACTCCCCGGTCAGATCGAGGCGCTCGAAGCCCGCAAGCAGGGACTCGAATCCGCCATCAACGCAGCCGACTTCCACCAGCGTGGCGCGGCCGGCATGGCGGCAGCGGTGTCGAGCCTGGCCGAGGCGGAAGCGGAACTGGAACGCGTCATGTCGCGGTGGCTCGAGCTCGAAGGCCGCGCCGGTCCGGCGCGGTAGAATGTCTCCGCATGTCTGACGTCGAACAGATCACCCGCGCCTCGCAACTCTGGAAGCTCATGACCGAGGGGCAGCGCCGCCAGGCCGCCGATGCGTTCTGGTCCGAGGGCGAAGCCGGGGCGGAGCACGCCGAGGTCGTGGGCCTGCTCTCGCGGCGGCTGAACTTCCGTGTCAAGTCCGTGCTGGCGCTGCCGCTGGACCGCAAGGTCAAGTACACCGCCGGCCTTGCCGCCGTCTCCGACGCCGTGGCCGGGCGCCTTCTCGTGACCTTCCACCTGACCCACCAGCGCGCGATGATGAGCACGTTTCTCGATGCGCTCGGCATCGCCCACGAGAACGGTCTGATTGCCGACGACGCCGCGCCGGCGCTCGACGCGAGCAAGCTGCCCGATGCCGTCAAGGCGCTCGGCGAGCAGTACCCGGCCGAAGACGTGCACCTCTACATGCACACACTGCGGTTGCAGGACCACCGGACGTGGAGCGGCCTCGAAGAGTTCCTCTGAACGGCGACTGCCACTGCCGACTGCCGACTGCCGACTGCCGTGTCTAGGCGTTGACCAGCGAGGGCAGGCGGCCGTCCTCCTCGCTCGCTTGTGCATCGAACGAGAGCTGCAGGTGCCGGTCCATGGCCTCGCGGGCGGCGCCGCTGTCGCGCTGGCGGATTGCCGTGCAGATGCGCCGGTGCATGTCGGCCGATTCGCGGATGTCGCGGGCCTGGCCCACCGTCTCGCGCCGCCGCTCGTAGAACACCTGCGACAGCATCTCCACCAGTGATGTCAGGATCGGGTTGCCACAGGCCGCCGCGACGGCGCGGTGGAAGCCGATGTCGTGGCGAAGAAAGTCCTGCGGGTTGTCGAGCGAGGCGAACATGCTCGTCACTTCCTCGGCAATCGCCGCCACCTGCTCGCCGCTCGCGCGCTGAGCGCTCAGGCCGGCGACCCCCACCTCGATCAGGCGCCTCGCCTCGAACATCTCGTCGCGCGTGAAGCCGTGCAGCGCGGCCATGAAGTGCAGCGGCGCGGTCTCCAGGGTCGGCGGCCCGTCGGCGATGAAGGTGCCCGACCCGTGTCGCGAATGCAGGATGCCCATGGTCGACAGGGCACGCAGGCCAACTCGTACCGATGACCGGCTGACGCCCGTCTGCAGCGCCAACGTCCGCTCCGGCGGCAGGCGATCGCCGGGGCGCAGTTCGCCGCGCTCCAGACGCTCGCGCACGTGCTCGACGATCGTCTCCGCAGCGCTGGTGTGCGCCCGGCTGCCTTGCCGCCATTCGCGTGACGGCGACGGGGCCGGCCGCGGGCGCGCAGCCGTCTCAGCCGCGTCCGCCCGACGGCGGACACCGGGCACACCCGGGCCTTGTTGCATGCCGCTTTTGTATCACAGGTGTGACAACGGCGGCCGCAGCCGCAGCGGTCACTTCACGCGTGAATATCGATGGCCCGGCGCACCGCGTCGTAGTCGTTGGGCAACTCGACAGGGGTGTTCGCCATCCGGGTGTCGATGCCATCCAGTGCGCGCGTGTGGTACTGCAGCTTGAAGTCGCTGAACTTCAGGCCGTTGGCCGTCGAGACCACGACCACGTTCTGATCCCTGGTGATCTCTCCGCGCGCCGCCAGCTTCTCCAGTGCCGCCAGGGCGACGCCCGTGTGCGGGCAGTTGAACATGCCGGTGCGATCGGCGCGCGCCGAGGCGTCGGCCAGCTCGGTCTCGGTGGCCTGCTCGACGATGCCGTCGTATGCCTTGAGCGTGCGTATCGCCTTGCGAATCGACACCGGGTTGCCAATCTGGATGGCGGAGGCCAGGGTGCTCTGCGCCTGCACGGCTTCGAAGGCCCAGCCGTTGCGGTAGGCGAGGTACAGCGGATTGGCCCGCGCCGCCTGCGCCACCACGATGCGCGGCCGCTTGCTGATCACGCCCAGCTCCAGCATCAGGTCGAAACCGGCCCCGAGCGCACTGACGTTGCCCAGGTTGCCGCCCGGGATCACGATGACGTCGGGCACCTGCCAGTCCCACTGCTGGACGATCTCGATCGACACCGTCTTCTGGCCTTCGAGCCGCAGGCTGTTCATGGAGTTGGCGAGATAGACGCCCTCCTCGGCGGCCAGCCGCTGGACGATCGCCATGCAGCCGTCGAAGTCGGTGTCCAGCGACAGCACCAGCGCGCCGTTGGCAATCGGCTGCAGCAGCTGCGCCACCGAGACCTTGCCCCGGGGCAGCAGCACGATGGCCGGGATGCCAGCCGCGGCGGCGTACGCCGCCAGCGCCGCCGAGGTATCGCCGGTCGAGGCGCAGGCGATCGCCCGCACCTGCTGTCCATCGGTGATCATCTGCCGCACCGCCGACACCAGCACCGTCATGCCGAGGTCCTTGAACGACCCGGTGTGGGAGTTGCCGCACTGCTTGATCCACAGGTCGGGCACGCCAAGGCTGGCGCCGTACCGCTCGGCCCAGAGCAGGTTGGTGCCGCCCTCGTCCATCGAGACGATCTGGTCGTCCCGGATGTCCGGGCAGACCCACTCCTTCTTGCCCCAGACCGCCGAGCCGTACGGCCAGATGGTGCGCTTGTAGCGGTCGTCGAACAGCCGCATCCAGGCGCCGGCGGACCGGTCCTTCAGTGCCTCGACGTCGTGAGCCACCTCGAGCAGGTCGCCGCAGGTCGGGCACCGGTAGAGCGGGGTGAACAGCGGATGGGAGCCATGGCACCCGGCGATGCAGCGGAATGAAGCGCGATACATATCAGCCGATTACGGAATTGTGGCGCGGCTTGCACAGTTGCGTGCGGTCGCGGCGCCGTGGAGCACACCCGACCCGATGCCGAGACGACAACTGCCGATTGGACAAGGACTTGGCAACGATGGACGACAACCGTGCGGGTGGAGCGGCGGTTGCAGGACTCGTAAGGCGATGCGTGTGATCTCTGCGGCTGTGAATACCCGGAAAGGACGCGCGCGGTGAAAGTAGCACACCTCTCTGGACACGCGGAAGAACGCGTGGTCTTTCGCGATGGTCTCGGCGTGCGCGAAGCGCGCGACTCCGGCACCGGTGAGGTGGTGGAGTGGTTCCACCTGGACCCGGCGTTCGCGGCTGTCGACACGCCGCTGCGCGACCGGGTCGGCCGCCTGGCCAAGCTCCAGCACGTCAAGTTCGCCCGCATTCTCGGGCTCGAGGCTGCCGGCAGGGACCGTGGGCCCATCCTCGTCTCCAGCCATGTCCCCGGCATCCGGCTGGCCGAAGCGCTTGAAATGGCCGGGCATGGACTGATCACCTTCGAACCCGGCGCCGGCCTGCAGATTCTGCGCGAAGTGCTCGGCGCGCTGGCGGTCCTGCACGACTCGCGCAACGTGGCCCATGGCGCGCTCGGCCCCGAACGCGTGGTCATCGCACCAACCGGCCGCGCCGTCGTCGTCGAGCACGTCCTGGCCCAGGCGCTCGAACGGCTGCAGCGGCCGCGGCACCAGTTGTGGCGCGAATGGCGGGTGCCGACGCCACCAGCCGCCGGTCCGGTGCGCTTCGACATGCACACCGACCTCGCGCAGGCCGGCATCCTCGCGCTGGCGGTGCTGCTCGGCCGTCCGCTGGACGAGGACGAGTACCCGCACCGTCTGCGCGGACTCCTGCCGTTGGTCCACGACCGCCTCGGCCGCTCGCCGTCCGCCGCCGTTGCCGGCGACGTGGTGGCATTCCTTGAGCGTCTCGCACCCGTGGACAGCCGACGGGCCTTCAAGACCGTGCGCGAAGCCCAGCAGGCGTACGAAGGACTCGTGGCCGGCAGTGCAACCTCCATGGGGGTGACGCTGGCGCGTGTGAAAGCCGTGTTCGCGGCGGCTGCGGCACTGAACGTGGCGGGATCGCCGCTGCCGGCGGCCGACCCCGACGCGGTGGCCGTCGCCGACCCGGCTGGTGCGATGCCGCTGTCGGTGGTGGCGCCAGCCTCGCTCGACACGCTGTCGTCGCTGCCGGTCGGGATGCCTGCTGCCGCTGACGTCGCCAACGCCAACGCCGACGCCGACGCCGGGCGCCGGAACGCTGATGCCGACGCCGCCGCCGAGCCGCCCCGACGCCGATGAGGACATCGACATCGCCGCGCTGCTGGCGCTCGAGGCGGAACTGGAGGGCGGCACGGCACCAGCGCGAGTGCCGGTGGACGTGACGCAGGCAGCGCATCCGGCCGATGGCGACCCGGTCGGCATCGACGTGCCCGACGACTCCCCCGAGCCGGAGCCGTGCGAAGCCGGAGACCTCGCAGCCCTCGCGCAGCAGCGTCTCGACCTCGAGCGGCAGTTCGCCGACCTGGTGGCTGCCGTGGCACCGGCCGTCGATGCGGTGGTGCCGTCACCGCCTGCTTCGGCCTGGACGTCGGAGCCTCTCGTCGCCGCACGCGTGCTGTGGTCATCGATGCCCGTGGCCGAGCACGGCGGAGAAGGCGCCCCTGCGCCCGCACCGGCCGAGCCATTGCACCTGGCTTGGGCCGCCGAGTCACACGCAACACTGCCAGCCGAGCCCGACAGCGATCTGGATCTGCCGGTGCCCTTCGCCAACGTGCATTTGTTCACACACGTCGAGGACGCACCGCCGTCGGCCGAACCGGACACCGAAACCGAAATGGCTGACGATGCCGTGGCGACACCGCCCTCGGCCGAAGCCGCTGACGAGACGGCCCTTGCAGCCCTCCACGTCGTGGACGTCGAGCCCGAGGTCGACGCTGCGGGCGAGCCAGAGTCCCTGACCGCCGCGGCTGAAGCCGTCGAGCCGTGGCACCCGGACGCGGCGCCCGACTACGCGCGCGCCGAGTGGTGGAAGGAAGCCCTCCCGTGGCGTGAAGTGGTTCAGGCACGTCCCGAGGACGACGTCGAACCAGAGCCTGTGGCGGCGGCGCCCGAGATGGTAAGTGCCGACGTACACGTCGACGGAGGGTCAGCAGACGACCTGTCATGGTCGAGCAGCGACCAGCTCGTGGATGAGTCTCCGTCGATGACGGAGGTGCCGCACGCCGACCCGCATGGGGACGTGCCGCCCGTGGATGTGCCGGTCGCAGGCGCCGCAGAGGAGATGCCGGCGCCTGCCGAGGTCCTCGCAGGTCCGGACGACGAGGCGATCGACGTCGTCGCCGCGCCGGATGCGCCGGCATCGCTCGAGCACAGCGCCCCTGAACCGGCCGACGTGATTGCCGCGGCGCCCGAGTCTCTCGCCCCCGTCGACGACACGGCGGGCGAACCCCTTCCGGTCTCGGAGACGCCTGACGCTGCGAATGCCGGCGAGGAACTGGACGGCTCCCCATTGCAGCCGCTGGAGGAGGGCAGCGCGGCGTCGCCGCCGTTGGCCGACCCGATCCCCGAGGTGGTGATCGTCGATGACGAACACGGCCGCGATGCATGGGACCATCTGCCGTCCGAAGTGGTCGAAGAGGCGCTTCCGCTCGCGACGACACCCACCATCGATGTCGTCGTCGAGATGGCCCCGCTGTCGACCCGCAAGAAGCGTCGTCGGACTCGCCGCAAGAAGGGCCCGGTCGTCGACGCCATTGCCGTGGCGGAGGTGGCGCTGCCTCAGGTGGTCAGCCCGGCGCCCTCGGCGGTGATGGCAACGATGGCCCTGTCGCTGACGCCGATCCGCCACGAGCCTGCCGGCGCGGGCTTGGAAGTCGAGACATCGCGCGGCGTCCGGCCGTTGTCACTGCTGGACCGGTCGGTGCCGGCCTGGACGCCACTCGCGGAACCCTTCGTTGCGCGTCCCGTGTCGAGGCGTCCGTCGGCTGACGAGGCTTCGTCTGCCGCGCCGGCAGTGTCGGCAACAGCCGCCGGCCTGCTGACCATGGCTGACGCGCCGGCCGCGGCGCGCACGGGTGACGCCGCGCCCGCGTCGGCGGGAGTGCTGCAGATGGCCGGGCCACAGGGCGCGCTGGGCGCCATTGCCGCAGACGTGTCGCGACCCTTCGAGCAGGAGATTCGCGCCGTCGGCATGCCCGACGTGGAGGAGTGGCCGTCGCCATCGTCCCGCGCCACCATCACCTCGGTGGGCGACGCGATGGGCAGCAGTGCCCCGACCCACGTGCGTTTCTCCGCCCTGGACTCATGGAGCGCGGCGACCGAGTCGCCGGTTGCGCGACGCGGCGCGAACTGGCGTCGTCTCGTCGCGGCGTCGGTGCTGGTGGCGCTGTTCCAGGGCGCCGCCTTCGCGGCGTGGTGGTGGGTGCAGCCCGGGGCGCACGGCACGCTCGTCGTCCAGACCGACAAGAGCGGGGTCGAAGTGCTGCTGGACGACAAGGTCGTCGGCCGGACACCATTCCGCGAGGAAGTCGCTCCCGGACGTCACAAGCTGAAGCTGCGCGAGGGCGGATACATGCGCGAGATGCCCGTCGAGATCAGTGTCGGCGTGGTCACCACGCAGGCCATCGACTGGCCATCGGCGGGAGCGGGCAAGGGCAGCCTGCAGGTCACGTCCAACCCGGCGGGCGCCGAGATCTTCGTCAATGGCCGGTCGCGCGGCAAGGCTCCGCAGCTGCTCGAGCGGCTGCCGGCGGGCGACCAGATATTGATGTTGAGGGGCGATGCGGGCTCGGTGACGGTCACGGCCACGGTGCTGGCAGGCGAGACGACGCCGCTGGAGGTGAAGATCTTCGCCGGATGGATTCAGGTCGACGCGGCGGTCGAGCTGAATCTGTTGCTGAACGGCCGCGAGAAGATCGGCTCCAGCATGGACGGCCAGATTCTGTTGCCGCCCGGCGTCCATCGCGTGCAGGCGGTCAACGACAGCCTGGGCATCCGGCAATGGCTGACCATGACCGTCGAGCCCGGCGCAGTCAGACGCGTGCCGTTCGTCGTGCAGCCCGGCACACTGACGCTGCGCGACGAGGCCGAGGTCTTCATCGACGGCGCCTCGGCCGGCACCACGCCCGGCACGATCCCGATCGCACCAGGCACGCATGAAATCGCCATCCGGCATCCAGACGGCAGCGAGCGTCGGCAGGCGATGACCGTGCGCGCCGGGCAGCGGGTGGAGTTCTAGGCCCACACGCGCCGCCGGCGCCATCACAGACGCAGGAAGGGCCCGCTTCGGGATCGAAGCGGGCCCTTCCGTCATCATCGGTGCGCAGCGACTAACGCGTGGTCTTGCGTGCCGCTTTCTTCACGGGCGCTGCCTTCTTGCGAGGTGCAGCGGCCTTCTTGGTGGCTGCGGCCCGCTTGCGCGGCGCCGGTGCGGCTTCCGGCTCGACTTCCGGCTCGGTCTCGAGGGCGTCGTCGGCCTGCGGCTCCTCAGCCGCGGGTGCCGCCGCCACCGGGAACAGCTGGCCTTCCTGCTCGGGCGTGTCTACCTCGGGTACGGCCTCGGCCGCCGGTCGCGGGTCGCTGCCGCGTCCGCGGCCTCGGCCGCCGCGACTGCGACGCCCCGGACGCGCCACCCGCGGCTCTTCGCCCGGGTAGGCGCGATTGCCGTTGACGTCGCCGGGTTCGTGCAGGTCGTCCACGTCGGGCACCCGCACGTTCGCGTCGCCGGCACCCTCGAAGATCTCGGGCAGCACCGGGTCAGCGCCATCCTGGCCGGGCTGCTGATCCGGCTCGGCGCCATCGCCGGGCTCGGCCAGCAACGGGCCGGGGTAGATGCGAATCACGCCCTGGCGGTCGCGGTCGAGGCGGAACAGCCCTTCGCGCTGCGAGTAGCGGAGGGCGTCGACGATGCCGTTGAAGCCGTGGCGTCGCTCGTCGAAGCTCTCGTTGGCGTTGCGGATCACCTGCTTGGCCTGGCGCACGTAGAGCGGCCAGCGGCTGACCACGCCCGGGTTCAGGAAGATGTCGCGGATGACCGTGTAGCCCTCGGCCTGCAGCGCGGCAGCCGCTTCGTCCACGACGGCGGGTTCCGGTGCGGTCTCGGGCGTGGCGGCGGTCGGCGTGGCAGGCGGCGGCGTGGCTGCCCGCGGCGTGGCTGCCCGCGGCGAGTGATGCTGCACGGCCACGGGTGCGGGTGAGCTGGCGACGTGGTCGGGAATCTCGACGCCGTCGCGCAGCTCCACGAGCAGGCTGCGTTCGTCGCCGCGCAGCGTCACCTGCTGCGCGCGCTCGAGCTTCTGCACGAAATCGCGGAAGGTGCTGCCACCGTACTCGCGCTCCGAGAAGGTCGAGTCCAGCTGCAGCAGCGTGCTCTTGAGCACGCCGAGCTGCGGCATCACCTCGCGGTCGGCCAGCACCTTGAGGGCCCGCTTGACCAGCGGCATCGCATCCTTGACGTCCTTGCTGGCGCCGCCACGGCTGCTGCTGCCACGCCGGCCGGTCAGGTTCTCGTAGGCGATGAACTCGGTGCAGTTCTTCTGCAGGATCATGCTCGTGAAGGCCCGGCCGCCGACGACGAACACCTTCCGGTCGTAGAGCTTGAGCTTCTCGACCAGCGCCATGAAGTCGCTGTCGCCGCCGACGATCACGAAGGCGTTGATGTGACTGTGCGTGAAGGCCATCTCGAGCGCGTCGAGCGCGAGATTGATGTCGGCGCCGTTCTTGTCGCCACCGGGCGTCAAGTTGCGCTGCACCATCTGGATGGCATGTTGAGTGAGTGAGCGGCTGTAGTCACCGGCCCGGGTCCAATCCCCGTACGCCACCTTGGTGACCACCTCGCCGCGTTCCTTCATCGCTTCGAGCACCGCACCGACGTCGAAGTGACCACCGAGGGTGGTCTTGACGCCGATTTCGATGTTGTCGAAGTCGATGAAGAGGGCAATCTTGAGGCGGGTTTCCGACAAAACTACTGGTCCTTTCCAGGCGAATGTGTCGCGCCCGGCGCCGGGAAAAGTCCTGCAGGCAGCCGGAGACGTCGGGGAAAGTGTAGCAGGTCGGGCCTCAGGCTGCCGATTCGGTCCGCCGTGGCGACAGCAGCGAGACCACGATCAGCACCAGGAACCCGAGCGGAATGGTGACGATGCCGGGCTGGCTGAAGGGCACCGGCGCGGTCTCCGGGGCCCAGCCGTAGACGTCCCGGTAGGCCTGCGCACTGCACAGGATCCAGGCGAGCGAGCTGGCCATGCCGACCAGGATGGCGGCGATGATCCCCTCCTTGGTCGTCCGTTTCCAGAACAGCAGCATCACCAGGGACGGCAGGTTGGCCGAGGCGGCGACGTTGAAAGCCCAGCCGACCAGGAACGAGACGTTCAACTTCTCGAAGACGACGCCGAGCACCATGGCCACGATGCCGACGGCCACGGCGACCCACTTGCCGGCCCGCACCTTGGCGTGGTCGCTGAGGTCCATGCCCCACACATGGGTCAGCAGGTCATGCACGACGGCGCCGCTGGCGGCCAGGATCAGGCCGCTGACCGTGCCCAGCACGGTGGTGAAGGCAATGGCCGAGATGATGGCAAACAACGGCTCGCTGAAGCTGCGGGCCAGCAGCGGCGCAGCCATGTTCGTGTTGCTCACGTCGAGCGCGCCGCTGGTCATCGCGCCGAGCCCGAGATACAGCGTCAGCACATAGAACAGGCCGATCGCGCCGATGCCGGTCACCGTGCTCTTGCGGACCGCCATCACATCCTTGACGGTGTAGTAGCGAATCAGGATGTGCGGCAGCGACGCGGTGCCGGCAAAGAGCGCGAGCATCAGCGACAGGAAGTCGAGCTTGTCGAACAGCGTCGTGCCGCGGACGCCCTTGAAGGTCGGACTCGCGCCAGGCTGCAGCAGGTCGGCGCCGGTCTGCTCCCGCGGTGTGTAGACCGTGGCGACGCGCCCGTCCTGCAGCACCCGCCGCTCCGTCGTCCAGGTCTCGATGGTCGACTGGTTGAAGGTGCGCAGGAACTCGATTGGACCGAGCGGACCGGTGGCCGTGGCACCGCCGGGGAGGGCGGTCACCGCGCCGACCGGGCTCAGGTCGCGCTGTCGGTCGGCCAGGCCCTGCGGCAATCCGTCGACCAGCGTCGCGCCGTTGCCGGTGGTGACCACCTGGGTCGCGACCACCCGGTCGCCGGGAAGCCGCCGGTACGTCCGCGTCGCGCCGTCCGGTCCCTGCACCTGCAGCCAGGTCGCCGCGGGCCAGTCCGGATCGTCGAGGACCCGCCCCTGCTGCTGCGCCAGGCTGGCGGCCACCGGCGTCACGGGCAGCTCCCGGGGCACTTCGAAGCCACGACGGAGGATCATCGTCGTCAGCAGCAGGCAGAAGCCGACCAGCAGCCCGCCCTTGATGAACTGCACCCAGGTCGTCGAGACCATGCCGGCGGTGACGACGATGACGGTCACCACGACGCCGACGATCAGCACACCAGCCGCATGCGAGAAACCGAGCAGCGGCTGGATCAGGACGCCGGCGCCGACCATCTGCGGAATCAGGTAGAAGAGGCTGACGACCAGCGTGCTGATGGCGGCCGCCAGCTTGATGCCGCGCGAGTGGAAGCGGGCATCGAGGGCATCGGCAAACGTGAACTTGCCCATCTGCTTGAGCGGCTCGGCGACGACGAAGAGCGCGACGATCCAGCCGGCCAGGTAGCCGATCGAGTAGAGGAAGCCGTCGTAGCCGTAGAAGGCGATCATCCCGCAGATGCCGAGGAACGAGGCCGCTGAGAGGTAATCCCCGGCGAACGCGATGCCGTTGACGAACCAGTGGATCTGGCCGTGTGCGGCGTAGTAGCCGCTGGCCGACGTGGCGCCGCGCCCGAGCCACCAGCTGAGGACCAGCACGAAGAGCACGACCGTGACGAACACGCCGACAGCCAGCGGCGAGGTGACGTAGACCATGGGGTGTGCTCAGCGGGCCAGGCGCAGGTACAGCGCGGCGAGAAAAAATGCCAGCCCGATGAGCGTCAGCCCGTAGAGCAGCGAGAGGGGAAGACCGGCCAGCGGCGTCGCCGCCATCACGCCAGGGGCGAATGCCGCCACGGCCATGAAGCCGACATACACCAGCAGGTACAGCGCGAAGAGCCAGAGTGCAACGCGAGGGGTACGCATGCGGTCGGCGCCTACTCTGTCGCAAAGGGCGGGCTGGCGTCTACTGGGAACGGCAGTCGGCAGTCGGCAGTCGGGCGGGCAGTCGGCAGCGGCGCCGCCGCGTCAGCCTCGGCGTTCCGGGCGCCAGGCGAGCCCGTAGTTGACGATCCGCTGCAGCAGCTGGTCGTAGGCCAGGCCTGCCGCCTCGGCCGATTCGGCGAAGTCTTCGCCGTAGGCGATCTGCGGGTTGGGATTGGCCTCGAGCACGTAGATGCGGCCGTCTTCGGTCAGCCGCAGGTCGATGCGGGCATAGCCGCTCAGGTCGAGGGTCCGGTAGACACGCTTGCAGAGACGCTGGATGCGTTCGGCCATGCCTTCGTCCAGACCCTGGGCGGGGCCGCTCATGATGCCGTGCTTCTGCTGATACGGCCCGCTCCACTTGACGCGCTCGGTGGCGATGCGCCAGTTCTCGCGCGGCAGGTTGCCGAGATTGAGCTCCCACACCGGAAACACCTTGAGGGTCAGGTTGCCGACGATGCCGACGTACAGCTCGCGGCCGGGGATGTAGCGCTCGACGATGGCGTCGGTGCCGACGCTGTGGTGGATGAAACGCACGCGTTCGCGCAGCTTGTCGTCGCTCTCGACCACCGAGGCCTGGGAAATGCCGATCGAGGCTTCCTGGGTCAGCGACTTGACGATCAGCGGGAAGGTCAACCGCTTGGGCCGCTGCACCGCGCGGCCGACCCGGAAGACCGTGAAGTCCGGTACCGGGATGCGGTGGTACGACAGCAGCTGCTTGGACAGCGCCTTGTCGCGCGAGAGCATCAGGCCACGTGGGTTGCAGCCCGTGTACGGCACCTTCAGGAGTTCGAGGTAGCTGACGATGTTCTGATCGAACACGCCGACCTCGGTGAAGTTCTCCATCAGGTTGAAGACGATGTGCGGCGAGAAGTCCTTGGTCGCGTTGCGCATCACGGCGAGGTCGTCGCCGACGCCGACCACACGGACTTCGTGGCCGATCACCTGGAGGGTGTTCTTGACGTCGAACTCGGTCTTCCAGGGAACGGTGATGTCGTACTTGGTGTCGTCCTCGGGGGGCACGAGATAGTCGTGCATGAGGCACAGCACGCGCAGGCGACGCATGTCGCGCAGTGTACTGCAGTCCTGCCTCGCGGTCGCACACGACGTGGCGTGCCGTGGCTGCCGCTGCCGCGCACAACACGTCAGCGATGCCTGACCAGCGCGCTCGCCGCGCGCGTCGATTGTCATCGACGCCGAGCGCGCAGCGCGGCAAGAAACTGCAGCGTCGCGTCGGCATCGCTGCTGCGGTCCTCGGCGTGCAGCGACCACGGCCAGGCAGCGGCGTAGCCGGCGTCGCGCGCGATGCTCGCGATCTCGCCAGGGGAGCGCGCACTGCCGCGTGTCGGGAATTCGCCGAGCAGCCAGGGCGCCTCGCTCCATGGCAGGCGCGGCCGCTGCGCGAGCGGCGAGTGCGACTCGAGATCGTCGTACCAATGCACCTGCAGCACGTCCAGGTCGAGGTCGCGGCACAGCGGCAGCCCGCGGGTGCAGGAGAGACCGACCGTCAGCGGGTGGGTCGTGTGCCAGCGGACGTGCAACGCGAGTTCGGCCAGGCACTGCCGGAGTGCCCGCCGCGTCATCCGCCGTGACCACGGTCGCGACGCCGCGGTCAGCCAGTCCGGCTCGTTCCACAGGTCCCACATGGCAATCCCCGGGTGGGCGCTGAATGGCGCGACGAGCGCATCCACCACCTGCCAGAGCGCGTGCCGGGCCAGGGCATCGCGCAGCACCGGCATCCGGCCGCCGAGCCGGACGCCGTCGACGACCCTGGCGGCGTCAGCCCAGGTGAAGTCGAACAGCACGGGCACCATGCGGAGCCCGTGCGACTGCAGGGCCTCCAGCGCTGCGGCCATGTCGTCGAGTACGACCGGCTGCAGGGCGACCGGCACACCCGCGTCGTCGAAGGTGAGGCCGGCGCGGCCGTCGGTGAGCACGAACCAGCGGACCAGCTCGGCCCCGGAAGAGGCGGCCTCGTGCAGCCGCCGCTGCAGGGTCGCGTCGTCGTGGGCGCTCAGCCCGCCCGAGGGCGACCAGGCGTTGGCGCCGAAATCGCCGCCGTAGCGGATCCACGGGAGGTTGACGCCAGGCCCGACCACCCCGACAGGCTACCCGGAACTTCAGCCGCCCTCCCCTCGTCCCAAGAGGCGGCAGGCAAGCAAGCGCTTGCACCGGAAACCAGAAAGCAAGTGGTTGCTTGCATCTTGGCGCCGAGTGACGTACAACAGCAGCACCGCCGCATCAGCGGCACCCCATCCCATGGACGTGCGCGAACAACTCCTCGAGGCGGCCGTCAAGGTCTTCGCCAATGCCGGCTTTCGCGGCGCCACGACCCGGCGCATCGCGCAGGAGGCGGGCGTCAACGAAGTGACGCTGTTCCGCCAGTTCGGGTCCAAGGAAGGGCTGATTCTCGAGGCAGTGCTGCGTTCGGTGACCCGCCTGCAGGATGAAACCGTGCTGCCGCTGGTCCCCGACGATCCCGGTGCCGAACTGCTCGACTGGACGACCAGGCATTTCCAGTTCATGTTGCGCAACAACCGACTGATCAAGGCAGCCATGGCCGATGCCCAGTCCCATCCCGACATGGCCTGCATCGGCGAACGAATCGGCTCCTCGATCGAGTTGACCCTGCGCTCGTACCTCGAGCGGCTGCGCGACGCCGGGCGCTGCGACGCCGACGTCGATATCGCTGTCGCCGCCAGCGTACTGAGCGGCGTCGTCTTTGCCGATGCGATGGGACGCGACGTCCATCCGCAGTGTTACCCCTATTCGACCGACGCGGCGCCGCAGCGCTACGTGATGTTTTTCTCCGGGCCATCGGCCTGCGCGCTGCCGCGCCGGCCGACGGCCCGTCCGTTCCCGAGGTCCTCAGCCACCATGGTTAAGCCGTTGCCTTCTTTTTGCCTGCTGACGCGGAGCGCCGTGGCGTGCGCGCTGGTGCTGCTGCCGGTGGCGGCGGTCGCCCAGGTTCCGTCCGCCCCGCCACCGGCATCGGCGCGGCGCATCACCCTGGACGAGGCACTGCAGCTGGCCGAGGGTGGCAGCGAGCAGGTTGCCGTTGCCCAAGCCGGGGTCGCGCGCGCCGCGGGGCAAATCGACCTGGTGCGCAGCGGCCTGTACCCGCAGCTCACCTCGGCGGTCGGCTTCCAGCGCACGCTGCAGACCCAGTTCGATGGCATCTTCGACACCGATGCAGCAGCGGTCCCGTGCGCGGACCTGCTGGTCAACCCCGGCGCGCCGGTGGACCAGCGCGTTGCCGAACTCGAACGCTTCCTGCAGTGCCCTCCAGGCAATCCCTTCGGCGGCGGCGGCGACACCGATCTGCCGTTCGGGCAGTTGAACACGTGGACCGCCAACCTGCAGTTCGGACAGCGGGTCTATGACGGAGGCACCCTCCGCGCGCAGGAGCGGCAGGCCCGGGCGGGACGCGACGCGGCGACGCTCGGCGTGACGACGATCCGCGCGCAGGTGGCGCTCGATGTCGCTACCGCCTTCTATGACGCGGCCCTCAGCGACCGGCTGGTGACGATCGCCGAATCGACGCTGACGCAGGCCGGCGAGACGTTGCGGCAGATCGACCTGCAGTTCCAGGTTGGTCAGATTGCCGAATTCGAGATCCTGCGGGCCCGTGTCTCGCGCGACACCCAGCGCGCCGGTGTCATCCGCGCCCGGATCCAGCGCGACCTGGCATACCTCCGGCTCAAGCAGCTTCTCGACGTGCCGGCCGACCAGCCGCTCGAACTGGAGGCCAACCTGACCGAGCCCACGGGCGCCCTCGCGCAGCGCTGGACGGCGACACTGGCCCAGGCCGAAGCCGGCCTGACGCTGGTCGAGCGGACGGCTGTCAAGCAGACCGAAGCCGGCGTGCAGGCCAGCGAGGCGGCGGTGGCCATCACGCAGTCGCAGTTCAAGCCGCAGGTCAACCTCACGTCGAACTTCATTGCGTACGCCTATGACCCGCTGCCGACCTTCAAGCAGCGCGACTGGACGGTCGGCGCCTCGGTGTCGCTGCCGCTGCTCGACGGAGGCCGGCGCAAGGCCAACCGCGCCATCGCCGAAGCCTCGCTCGAGGAGAGCCGCCAGCAGCTCCGGCAGGTGCAGGAGTTGTCCGAACTCGACCAGCGCAGTGCGCATGCCACCTGGCAAGCGGCGCGCGCGGCCTGGGAGTCGACCTCGGGCATCGTCGAAGAAGCGCAGCGTGCGTACCAGATTGCCGATGTCCGCTACCGCGAGGGCTTGTCGACGCAGCTGGAGCTCAATGACGCCCGCCTGGCGCAGGAGCGCGCCGAGGTGTCGCGCGCGCAGGCGGCGCGTGACCTGCAGGTGACGCGGTCGCGGCTGGCGCTGCTGCCGGACCTGCCGCTCGGCGCGGGCAGTGGCGCGATGCCGGCCGGGGCGGGACTCGCAGCCAGCGGGGCCGCAAGCGGGGTAGCACTGGGCGGCAGCAGCAACGCTGCGGGTGCGACGACAGCGGCCGGGTCGGCCAGCAGTGGGACGCAGACGGGAGTGCGGCAATGAGTGGAACGAGGACGGGACAGATGCGACACGGCCGTTTGGCACTCGTGGGACTGGCGCTGCTGGCGACGCTGACGGGCGCATGTTCGGGAGATGGTGCGGCCACCGAGGCCGAAACCGCGGCCGCGGCGGCCCCGCCGGTGCTCGACATCGGCGTCGAAAACACGGTCAAGGTGACCACCGACGAGATCATCACCGGACCTGCCCTGACCGGCACGTTGATGCCGAAGGATCAGGCCACGGTGCGGGCTGAAGTCGGCGGCGCCGTGCTGGTGGCGCGCCTCGAGCAGGGGCAAGCGGTCAAGCGTGGGCAGTTGCTCGCGCGGATCGAGGCGCGCACGGCCGACGAAGCCGTGACGTCGGCGCAGTCCTCGTCCCGCTCGCAGGAGCAGGCCCTCGAGCTGGCGCGCCGTGAGCTGGCCAGGGCCGAGACGCTGGTGGCAGCCGGCGCCGTCGCCGCGCGGGCCGTCGAGTCGGCGCGCAACGAGGTGGTGCGGCTGGAGTCGGAAATGGCGTCGGCCCGCAGCCGGCTGATCAACGCCCGCAAGACCCTGGGCGACGCGACCGTCACCGCGCCGATCTCCGGGGTGATTGCCGCCAGGAGCGTCAACGCCGGCGACGTCGTCGCCCCGGGCACGGCCCTCTACACCATCGTCGATCCGTCGAGCATCCAGCTGGAGGCGTCGGTGCCGAGCGAGTCGCTGTCGCGGGTGGCGATTGGCGCTGGCGTGGTGTTCGAGGTCCGCGGCTATCCGGAGCAGACCTTCAACGGCACGGTGGAGCGGATCAGCCCGATGGCCGACCCGACCACCCGTCAGGTGCCGATCTGGGTGACGGTGGACAACCGCAGCGGCCGCCTGGTGGCCGGGTTGTTTGCCGACGGTCGCGTGACGCAGGCGACGCGACGGGGGCTGGTCGTCCCGAGCAGCGTGATCAGCGATCTCGACTCGCAGCCGTCGGTGCTGCGGATCACCAACGGCAAGGTGGAGAAGGTCGCGGTGCGTGCCGGGCTGGTCGACCTGCAGAACGAGCGGGTCGAGATCGTCGAGGGTCTGGTCGAAGGCGATGTCCTGCTCACCGGCGTCGCGCAGGGCGTCACGCCCGGCACCCAGGTCAAGGTCACGGACCGGTCCAGGCCGGCGGCAGCCGCCAGCGCGGCCACCGCAGCGCCCAAGTCGTAGTTCAGGCCACGGCCTCCTCGTATCCGCAGGTTGTAAGGAGTCATCGACGTGTTCATCTCCGATTTCGCCATCAAGCGTCCCATCGTCACCGTCGTGTCGATGCTGGCGCTCGTGGTCTTCGGCACCTTCGCCCTGTTCCAGCTCGAGGTCGACGAGTTCCCCGACATCGCACCGCCGGTGGTCTCGGTGGCGCTGCCGTTCCCGGGGGCCTCGCCGGACCAGGTCGAGCGCGATGTGATCGACCCGATCGAGGAGGGCATCTCGAGCATCAGCGGGCTCAAGAAGATGGACTCGCAGTCGCTGGACAGCTTCGGGGTGATCGTCGCCGAGTTCGAGTTCGGCAAGGATCCCGCCGAAGCCGTGCAGGAGATTCGCGACAAGATCTCCGAGATCCGCAATGAGCTGCCGCTCGAGATCGAGGAGCCGATCCTCAAGCGGTTCGACCCCAACGATTTCCCCATCGTCACGCTGGCGCTGACCTCGGACAAGCTGACCGGCGCGCAGCTGACCCAGATTGCCGACCCGGGCGTGACCAACGTCCTGCGCGGCATTCGCGACGTCGCCGAGGTGCTGGTGGTCGGCGCCATCGAGCGCGAAATCACTGCCGAGATCGACCCGACGGCGATGCAGGCCGCCGGCGTCAGCGTCGGCCAGGTGGTGGGCGCGCTGCAGTCGCAGAACCTCGCCGTGCCGGTCGGGCGCCTGCAGGGTGGCATCAACGAGCGCACCATCCGGCTGCGCGGTCGCCTGCAGTCGGCCAACGAGTTCGGGCAGATCGTGGTCAGCCAGTCGTCGGGCCGGATCGTCCGCCTGGCCGACGTCGCTCGCGTCTACGACGGCGCCGAAGAGCCGCGCACCGGTGCCGCCTACAACGGCAGCACCGCGGTCGGCATCGAGATCAAGAAGACCACCAACGCCTCGACCACGACGGTCAGCAAGGCGGTCATCGAGAAGGTCCGTGAAGTGCAGCAGACGCTGCCGCCCGGCGTCGAGCTGAAGCTGGTCCGGGATGCCGGCTCGCGCGTCGAGGAGTCGGTCCAGAGCGTCCAGTCGGCGCTCATCGAGGGCGCGGTGCTGACGGTCATCACCGTCTTCCTGTTCCTCAACTCGTGGCGCTCCACGGTGATCACCGGCCTGGCCCTGCCGGTGTCGGTGCTCGCCTCGTTCATCGCCGTGCTGATGTTCGGCTTCAAGCTCGAGACGATGTCGCTGCTCGGCCTGTCACTGGCCATCGGCATCCTCATCGACGATGCGATTGTGGTGCGCGAGAACATCGTGCGCCACGTCGAGATGGGCAAGGACCACTACACCGCGGCCCGCGAAGGCACGGCCGAAATCGGCCTGGCGGTCGCCGCCACGACGTTTTCCATCGTCGTCGTCTTCGTGCCGATCGGCTACATGGGCGGGTTGGCGCAGCAGTGGTTCGCGCCGTTCGCGCTGACCATCGCCTGTTCGGTGCTGGTCTCGCTGTTTGTCTCCTTCTCGCTCGACCCGATGCTGTCGGCCTACTGGCCCGACCCGGAGGTGCCGATCGAGCAGCGCAGCTTCATCTCGCGCGGCCTCGACCGCTTCAACAAGTGGTTCGATCGCCAGGCCGACCGCTACAAGACCGTGATCGGCTGGGCGCTGCGCCACCGCCTGGCGATGGTGCTGCTCACCGTTGCCTCCTTTGTCGGCGCCATCGCGCTGCCGGCGATGGGCTTCATCGGCGGTGGCTTCATGCCGATCATGGACAACTCGGAGTTCAGCGTCGTGGTCACGACGCCGCCCGGGTCCAACATCGCCTACACCCAGCTGAAGACGCAGGAGGTCTCGACGATCGCGCGGTCGCTGCCGGAGGTGGCCTACACCTACACCAGCATCGGCGGGCAGACCGAGTCGGTGGACGAGGGCACCGTCTACGTGCGGCTCACGCCGCGTGCCGAGCGCTCGCGCCGCCAGGAGGACGTGGCTGCCGACCTGCGCGCCCGGCTGCTCAACCTCGGCGGCGTCGAGGCGTGGATCAACACCAACTTCTTCGGCAACATCAAGCAGATCCAGCTGCAGCTCACCGGGCCGAAGTCCGACGACCTCTCGGTGGTCGCCGAGAAGATGCGTGACGAGGTCCGCAAGGTGCCCGGCGCGGTCGACGTCGGCCTCTCCACCAAGGGCCGCAAGCCCGAGATCGACGTCGTCATGGACCGCGGGCTCGCCGGTTCGCTCGGCGTCACCGTCGGCCAGGTGGCGCAGGCGCTGCGGCCGGCCTTTGCCGGCATCGACACCGGCGACTGGATCGATCCGCAGGGCGAGACGCGCGACGTGTACGTGCGGCTGTCGCCCGAGGCGCGGACCCGTGCGCGCGACCTGATGCAGCTGCCAATCTCGGTGCAGGGCCCGGCCGGGCCGGTGCTGGTGCCGCTCGGGCAGGTGGCGCGCCTCGAGAACAGCATCGGGCCGGCGCGAATCGATCACCTGAATCGCGAACGGGTCATCAAGATCGAGGCCAACACCGAGGGGCGGTCGCTGAACGAAGTGCTGGCCGACATCAACCCGCGACTGGCGGCCAACGTGCCGCTGCCGCCCGGCTACGCGTTCTCGACCGGCGGTGAGTCAGCCGACCAGGAGGAAGTGTTTGGCGGCATCCTGGCGGCGCTCGGGATCGCCATCCTGCTGATGTACTTCGTGCTGGTGCTGCAGTTCGGTTCATTCCTCGACCCGCTGGCAATCATGATCTCGCTGCCACTGTCGCTGATCGGCGTCATGCTGGCGCTGCTGATCACCAACACGACCATCAACCTGATGAGCATGATCGGGGTCATCCTGCTGATGGGCATCGTGGCCAAGAACGCCATCCTGCTGGTGGACTTCGCCAAGTGGTCGATGGAGCAGGGGATGACGCGCCGCGACGCGCTGATCGAGGCCGGCCGGGTGCGCCTGCGTCCGATCCTGATGACCAGCTTCGCCCTCGTGGCGGGCATGATGCCGGTGGCGATCGGCCACGGCGAGGGCGCGGATTTCCGCGCACCGCTCGGGCGGGCGGTGATTGGCGGCGTCATCACGTCGACGCTGCTGACGCTGCTGGTGATTCCGACGCTGTACGACATCATGGCCGGCTTCCGCGACTGGTCGCTCGGCCTGTTCCGCCGTGAAGGCACGGCGCACGGCCACGGTCACGCGAGCGAGCCGATCGACCTCCCGGCGCCGGCCGCCCCCCGCATCAGTTCCTAGACGCCCGGGCCGTACAGGGCGCGCCCTGTACGGCTGCCGGCCCCGCGGCCGGCGATCTACCCCCGTTGTCCCGTCGAGCCGAACCCGCCGCGCGACTCGGCGCCCTCGCCGTGCTCGAGCGGCACGAACGCCACCCGCGGCACCTGCAGCACGAACGCCTGGGCGATGCGGTCGCCCCTGGCGATGGTGACCGGCGCGTCGGTGTAGTTCAGCACCAGCACACGGGCTTCGTCGCCCGGCCCGCGGTAGTCGCTGTCGAGCACGCCGAGCCCGTTGGCGACGATCAACCCCCGCTTGGGCAGGCTGCTGCGCGCCACGATGGCCAGGAAGTGGCCCTCCGGGACGGCAAACACCAGGCCGGTCGGCACCAGGGCCAGCTGGCCCGGTCCGACCGTGACTTCGGCGGCGGCGGCGAGATCGAAGGCGGCGGCGCCGGCGGTCTGGTAGCGCGGTGGGGGCACGTCGCCCAGATGCCGCACACCTACCGTTATGGAATCATTTGTTAAATCCACGCTTGTGTATCTCCACATGTAGTGCTATCTTTTTTTCGACATCCGGAGCGGCTCGCAAGGTGCGAGCCCGGCAACCTGGGGCGGACATCCCAAGGTGCCAGCCCGGTCGGCGACACGCCGACCGAGGCGATGCGGTTCGAGACGAACAATCAAACTGTCCGTGCGGTTCACCCCGCAGCCTCCGGGTGTCTTCATCTGGTTTGTCAGGAGAAGACACCGTGATTCCTACAGCCTCCCCCTCGGTAGTGCCGGTCCCGCTCGTGCCCCGCCCGTCGTTGCAGGTGGCCCTCTCGCCCGCAGATCGCCGGTTCCAGCGGCTTGGCGAGAATCATCACCTCTGGCGCAATGGCCGCTTCTGGTGGATTGCCTATACGGTTATCATTGACGGCTGGCGGCAGGAGCGGATCCGTCATTCGCTCAAGACCGACGACCTGCCCGAGGCGCGGGGACGCCGGGACGAGATCCTGGCGGCTGTCACGTCCGAAGGCGTACTTCGCCGCGTGAGCTGACAACCCGCGCCCGTCCGCCCTCGCGTGGTGATGGCCAGCAGATCTGGCGGCACGCACGGGCGGACACGTGAACGGCTGGCACGGAAGAGATCCGGCCTCAACGACATTTGCAACACCTGAAGGATACGCCCCGCATGCCCCGTTTCGTTCTCACGTCGGAGTCCGTGTCGGAGGGCCACCCGGACAAGGTGGCTGATTACATCTCCGACTCCGCCCTGGATGCCTGTCTCTCGCAGGATGCGACCTCGAAGGTTGCGGTCGAGACACTCGTCAAGGAAGACCTGGTCGTTCTCGCCGGCGAAGTGACCACCGGCGCGAAGGACGTGGACTTCGAGGCGATCGCCCGCCAGGCCATCCGCGAGATTGGCTACGACTGGAACGACGAGGTCTTCAACGCCGATGGCGTGCAGGTGCTCCTCAAGATCACCGCGCAGTCCAAGGAGATCAACGCGAGCGTGGTCGACAAGGCCGCCGAGGACCAGGGCGCCGGCGACCAGGGCCTGATGTTCGGATACGCCAGCAACGAAAGTCCCGAGCTGATGCCGTTGCCGGTGTTGCTGGCCCATCGCCTGACCCGCGGCCTGGCCGAGGACCGGAAGAAGGGTGGGGCGCACCGCTGGATTCGTCCCGACAGCAAGAGCCAGGTATCGGTCCGGTACGAAGACGGCAAGCCGGTCGCCATCGAGCGCGTCGTGGTGTCCACGCAGCACGTGGCCGACGCCGCGCAGGACGACATCAAGGCCTACGTCATCGAGGAACTCGCGCCGCGCGTGCTCGGCGACTGGTCACCCGCCCGGGATCTCTTCCTCGTCAATCCGTCGGGCAGTTTCGCGCACGGCGGGCCGTCGGCTGACGCCGGCGTCACCGGCCGGAAGATCATCGTCGACTCGTACGGCGGGGCTGCGCGTCATGGCGGCGGGGCGTTCTCCGGCAAGGATCCGTCCAAGGTCGATCGCAGCGCCGCGTACTTCGGCCGCTACGTCGCACGCGAGGTGGTGAAGGCTGGTCTGGCGGCGCGGTGCGAGGTGCAGTTCTCGTACGCCATCGGCGTGGCCGAGCCGACCTCATTGCTGGTCGAAACCTTCGGCACCGGCGACAACAGCGCGGCGGAAGACTTCGTCCGGACCACCTTCGACATGCGTCCGGCCGGCATCATCAAGACGCTGGACCTGCTGCGCCCCATCTACCGGCAAACCACCAACTACGGTCACTTCGGCCGGCCGGGCCTGCCCTGGGAGGCGTAGGGTGAAGTGAAAAGGGCCGCTCTCGAGCGGCCCTTTTCAATGCGCCTGCCGACCTGCCGTCTGCCGTCTGCCGTTCCCCCGGTTGCTACACTCCATCGCGTGAGCGCGATCGTGTTCGACCTGGACGGGACGCTCGTCGATTCGTTCGACGACATCTGCGCCGCCTTCTGCCGCAGCTTTCACGTCGTCAGTCACGCCGCTCCGGCCCCCGCCGTGGTGCGAACGATGATCGGCAAGCCGCTTCGCGAGATGTACGCGCCGTGGGTCCCGGCCTCGGCCATCGAGACGCTGGTCGCCGAGTACCGGCGTGACTACGCGGAGCGCTGCGCCGATCAGACCCGGCCGTATCCCGGCATCGTCGCCCTGCTGGAAGACCTGCGCAGCCGCGGCCACCTGCTGGCGGTGGCCACGACCAAGACGACGGCGATGGCGCGCACCGTCGTGGCCCGCCTCGGCCTCGAGCCACACCTGGATCACGTGCAGGGCACCGACGGCTTTCCCCACAAGCCAGCGCCCGATGTCATCGAGCGGGCCCTTGCCGGCCTGGCATCGCCGGGCGTGTGGATGATCGGCGACGCGACCACCGACGTGCAGGCCGGCCGCGCCGCCGGGCTGCGGACGTGCGCGGTCACCTGGGGTGTGCATGCAGCGGCCGACCTGCGCGCCGCCGACCCGGACGCCGTGGCCGACAGCGTCGATGCGCTGCGGTCGCTGCTGCTGCCATGAGCCCCGGCCTGCCGCCCTGCCGCCTGCCGCCTGCCGCTTCCCGATCCCCGATCCCCGATCCGCGATCCGCGATCCGCGATCCCCGCTATAGTCGTCCCGTGCCGTTTGATTCGCTTCTTCGCGAAATCCTGACCAGTCGCGTGTACGACGTTGCCCGGGAAACCCCACTCGATCCTGCCCCCAGGCTGTCGAATCGGCTGGGCGTGCCGGTCCTGTTCAAGCGCGAAGATCTGCAGCCGGTGTTCAGCTTCAAGATTCGCGGCGCCTACAACCGCATGGCTCGCCTCACGGCCGAGGAGCGGGCACGCGGGGTGATTGCCGCCAGCGCCGGCAACCACGCGCAGGGCGTCGCCATGTCGGCGCAGCACCTGCGCATGCGCGCCCGCATCGTGATGCCGTGCACCACCCCGGACATCAAGGTCGACGCCGTGCGCGGCCGCGGCGCCGACGTCGTGCTCTCCGGAGACACGTACGCCGACGCCTACGCGTTTGCGTGTGACGAGGCGGCCCGGACCGGCGAGACCTTCATCCATCCGTTCGACGACCCGCTGGTGATTGCCGGCCAGGGCACGGTCGGCGACGAAATCGTCCGGCAGCGCCCCGGCGACCTCGACGCCATCTTCGTGCCGGTCGGCGGCGGCGGCCTGCTGGCTGGTATCGCCGCGTACGTGAAGGCGGTGATGCCGTCGGTACGGATCATCGGCGTCGAGCCCGTCGATGCCGACGCGATGGCGCGGTCACTGGCGGCCGGCACGCGGGTCGTGCTCGATCGGGTCGGCCTGTTTGCCGACGGCGTCGCCGTCCGCGAAGTGGGCGTGCACACCTTTGCCATCGCCTGCCAGACCGTCGACGAGGTGGTGGTCGTGGACAACGACGCCATCTGCGCGGCAATCAAGGACGTCTTCGACGAGACGCGGACGATCATGGAGCCGGCCGGCGCGCTCTCGGTGGCCGGTCTGAAGGCCTGGGTCGCGGCGCAGTCGACACCGCCGCGAGGCCCCCTGGTCGCCGTGCTGAGCGGCGCCAACATGAACTTCGACCGCCTCCGCTTCGTCGCCGAGCGCGCCGAGCTCGGCGAGCAGCGCGAAGCGCTCTTTGCCGTGACCATTCCCGAGCGCAAGGGCGCCTTCCGGCAGTTCTGTACAATCCTCGGACCACGGGTGGTGACCGAGTTCAACTACCGGCTCAGCACACGCGCCGAGGCGCACATCTTCGTCGGCGTGGCCACCCGGTCGCGCGCTGATGCCGACGACGTGCTGGCGCGCCTGGGCGAGGGCGGCTACCAGGTGACCGACCTGACGCAGAGCGAACTGGCGAAGCTGCACGTCCGGTACATGGTGGGCGGCCGTTCCCGCGACGTCACCCGGGAGCGCATCTGCCGCTTCGAGTTCCCCGAGCGGCCGGGCGCGCTGCTGCAGTTTCTCGACACCCTCGGCGGACGCTGGAACATCAGCCTCTTCCATTACCGCAACCTCGGGGCCGACGTCGGTCGGGTGCTGGCCGGGTTCGAGGTGCCCGACGAGGACGACGCGGCCTTCGACGGCTTCCTCGAGGCCCTCGGCTATCGCTATGCGGAGGACACGGACCAGGACGCGTACCAGCGGTTCCTGGCGTGAGCCGTGGCTGGCGGTCGGTTGCATTCCCGAGTCGCAGTGGCACATCATCGCGTCCATATGGCCACTGATTCTTCCCGCCGCTCATTCCTCAAGCACGCCGGTGCGGTCTCGGCCGCGGCTGCGGCCGCCACGACGCTGCTGCCCACCTCCGCCGCGTCGGCGGCTCCTGCCGCCGTCGCCCCGGGCGGCGCCCCGAAAAAGGCCGTCCTGATCGGGATGCTGCCCAAGGACCTGCCCTATCCCGAACGCTTCGCGCTGGCCCGCGAGGTCGGCTTCGAGGGCATGGAAGTGAACACGGTGGACAACCCGGCCGACGCCGAAGCGATGGCCAAGGCCGCGCAGTCGGCGAAGTTGCCGATCCACTCGGTGATGAACAGCGAGCACTGGCGTTCGCCGCTGTCATCGAGTGATCCGGCGGTGGTCGACAAGAGCGTCAAGGGGATGCTGACCTCGATTGCCAACGCCAAGCTGTTCGGTGCCGAAACCGTGCTGCTCGTGCCCGCGGTGGTCGACGCCAAGACCAGTTACCAGGATGCGTGGACGCGCTCACACCGGGTGATCACCGAACGCATCCTGCCCGCAGCCGAGAAGCAGGGCATCATCATCGGCATCGAGGAGGTGTGGAACAAGTTCCTGCTCAGTCCGCTGGAGATGAACGCCTACGTGGACAGCTTCAAGTCGACCTACGTGCAGGCCTACTTCGATGTCGGCAACGTCGTCTTCTACGGCTACCCGCAGGACTGGATCCGGACGCTCGGGCCGCGCATCAAGAAGGTCCACCTCAAGGACTTCAAGCAGGAGCGGGGCAAGGGCACGTACGACTTCGTCCATCTCGGCGAGGGCGACATCGACTGGCAGGACGTGCGCAAGGCGCTGCACGAAATCGGCTACAACGGCTACGTGACGACCGAGATCAAGGGCGGCGACAAGGCCTACCTGAGCGACGTGGTCGCGCGCATCGACCGGTTCCTGGCCGGCCAGCCGCCGGTTGCCCGCGCCACGCCGTCGGCCTGAGCCAGCCCAGCACCCGACCTACCGCTGTGCCGACACCCGGGAGCCCGTACACGCGGGCGGCCCGGGTGTTGTCGTCTGCGGGGACTCAGGGCCGCGCCAGCCCCTCGGTTCAGACGGTCGCTGATGGCGCGTAGAAACAGGGCGTCGGGGTGACCGACGGGTAGGTGATCAGCAGCTCGCAGCCCTCGGCACTCTCGATCACGAACTCGTCGGACCGGGCCGGCACGCACCACACCGACCCTGGCGCGACCGGCGCACCGGCGATCGTCGCGCTCCCCTTGAGCACGACGACCACATGGAAATGCGGCGCCAGTGGCGCAAACGACAGCGGCTCGCAGACGGTCCGGTGCTCCATCGTGAAGTACCGGCACTGGGTGAGGATGCGACGCGCGCCGCTGCGCATGTCGCCGCTGTCGGTGCCGAACGTGTACGGCCCGAGATCGGCCACCGCAAGGCCATGCTCGAGATGCAGCTCGCGTCCCCGGCCGTAGTCGAACAGCCGGTAGGTGATGTCGGACTGCTGCTGCACTTCGACCAGCGTCAGGCCCGGGCCGAGGGCGTGCAGTGTGCCCGCGGGCACGAGGAACGTGTCGCCGGCCGCCGCGGGACGCCAGTCGACCAGTCGCTCGATCTCACCGGACCGCGCCGCCGCCTCGCCTTGCTCGCGTGTCAGGGGCGCCGACAGGCCGAGGCCGATCGTCGCGTGCGGCTCTGCCGCGATCACGTGCCACGCCTCGGTCTTGCCTCGCGATCCGTCGTGATGCTGTCCGGCGTACGCATCGTCGGGATGCACCTGCACGGAGAGTCGCTCCGAAGTGAACAGGATCTTGATCAGCAGCGGGCATTGGTCGCCCTGGCCCGGACCGAGAATCTCGTCCGGGTGCTGCCGGGTCAGTTCCCCCAGGGCCGCCCCGGCACTCGTGGGGTTGCCGTCGGCGGTGAACCAGGCTTCGCCGATCCTGGCGCCCGGCGTGGCGTCCGGAAACCAGGGTGACAGGTCGGTGACGCCCCACGGACGCTCCGCAAAGGTGGGCCGCAGGGCGAACGGGCGTTGCCAGACGTGCATCGCGCGATTGTAGGGCAGAGGGACGTCCGGGGGCGTCCGGGGCGCGGAGCCGGAGACGCTCGGCTTCGCCGCGCGCCGACCGCGTGGCACGTCGCCGTCGTCGGCTCTGCGTACAATGCGCGGCATGGCAGACCTGCTGTCGCCCCATTCCCACGCCCGGCGCAACCTCATCGTGGTCGGCGGCGCGGCCGCCATCTCGGCGTGGCTCGGTCGCGCGCCGCTGCTCGCCGTGCGTGACGTGAGCGGCCCCGATCCGTTCACGCTGGGCGTGGCATCGGGCGACCCGTGGGCCGAGAGCGTCGTCCTGTGGACGCGCCTGGCGCCGCAACCGCTGGCGCCAGACGGCTTCGGCGGCATGCCTGCGCGCGACATCGGCGTGCGCTGGGAACTGGCTGCCGACGAGCAGTTCTCGCGGGTGCTGCGGAAGGGTCAGGTGTCGGCACGCGTGGCTGACGCGCATGCGGTGCACGTCGAGGTCGGGGGCCTGGCCCCCGGCCGCGAGTTCTTCTACCGGTTCGAGGCGATGGGGCATCGGTCGCGCACCGGTCGCACCCGCACCGCGCCTCCGCGCGGTCGGCAGACGCCGGCCCGCTTCGGCGTGGTCTCGTGCGCCCGCTACGAGACGGGGTACTTCACGGCCTACGCGCACCTGGCTGCCGAACGGCCCGATCTCGTGCTGCATCTGGGCGACTACATCTACGAGTACGCCGGCAACCCGGCCGCCGCGGTGGCACGCCCCTTCGACGAGGGCGAGATCGTCACGCTGGCGGACTATCGGCGACGGTACGCGCGATACCGCCTCGATCCCGACCTGCAGGCGCTGCACGCCACGGCGCCGTTTGCCGTGGTCTGGGACGACCACGAGATCGACAACAACTGGGCCGGCGACGTCCCGGAAGACACGCAGACGCGGGACGCCTTCCTGGCGCGCCGGTCGGCCGCGTTCAGGGCCCATCACGAGGTGATGCCGATGCGCCGGGCGGCGGCGCCCACCGCAACCGGTGCCCGCATCTACCGCGAGCTGGCATGGGGCGATCTCGCGAACCTCTACATGCTCGACACCCGTCAGTTTCGTGACGATCAGCCGTGCGGCGACGGCAACCGCGTCGACTGTGCGGAACGGCTGCGGCCGTCACGGACGATGCTCGGGGCGACGCAGGAGCGCTGGCTGCAGGAGCGCGCCGCCCGCTCGCGCGCGCGGTGGGACGTGCTGGGGCAGCAGGTCTTCTTCGGTGAGCTGCAGCGGCCGCTGCCCGATGGACGGCTGGCGCTGCCGATGGACAGCTGGAACGGCTACGTCGCGGCCCGCCAGCGCGTGCTCGCGATGTTCACCGACCGACCGCGCAACTTCGTGGTCCTGACCGGCGACGTGCATCGCCATTACGCGGGGACGTTGCCGGCAGCCGGCGCCGCTCCGGACCGCGGCGCCGTCGGCGTGGAGTTTGTCGCCTCGTCGGTCACCAGCGCCGGCGACGGACGAGACGTGTCGCCCGACACCGACCCGATCCTTCGTGCCAACCCCAACTTGCGCTACATGTGCGACCAGCGCGGCTACCTCCTCGCCGAAGTCACGCCGGAGACCTGGACCACCCACTACCGCGTCGTCCCGTACGTCACCAGACCAGGTGCGCCGGTGCAGACCCCGCGCTCTCTGGTCATGGCGGCGGGTGCGCCCGGACTGGCGCCCGCCTGAGCGGTGCCTACAGTCTGCCGCGGCTGCTGCCGACAAACCCTGCGACGAACCCGACCGTGACGATCACCCCTCCCTCCCGGTCACGCACCTCGCCCGACACGCCCCGCCGCGGCGTCGAGCCGGGTGACGCCGCGGAGGCAAAGGCCGTGCATCCGGCCGAAGCGGCGTCCGAGACGTTCTGCCAGGCGGTCGCGCACGACCTGCGCGCGCCACTGCGAGCCATCGAGGGCTACGCCCGGGCGGTGGTGGAAGACTTCGGTGCGCAGCTGCCGGCCGGGGCCCTGGACTTCGTCGCGCGCATCCGCGTCGCCACCCAGACGGTCGAACACCGCGTGGATGCGTTGCTGCGGCTGTCCCGCCTGGGTCGGGGCGCACTCCGCACCGTCCACTGCGACCTCGCCCAGACCGCCGCGCAGTTGCTCGACGAGTTCCGAGCGTTCGAACCGGCACGCCGGGTCACCACCCGCGTCGCGGTCTCCATTCCCGTGCTCGGCGACCCCACACTGCTGGCCATCGCGCTCGAGAACCTGCTCAGCAACGCCTGGAAGTTCACCCGCGGCTGTCGTGAGGCCCGCATCGAGATCGACGCGGCGCGTTCGGACGAGGAGGTGGTCGTCATCGTGCGCGACAACGGCATCGGCTTCGACACCGGCCTGGTGCATCTGCTGGGCGTGCCGTTCCAGCGACTGCACAGCGGCGAGCCCTACGACGGCATCGGCATCGGCCTCGCCTCCACCCGACGTATCGTCGAGCGGCACGGCGGCCGGCTGTGGGCCGAGAGCGTGACCGGGCAGGGCGCCACGTTCTACGTCTCGCTGCCGACGGTCGCGGTCCCCTGACATGGCCTCAGACGCACGCTACCCGCTCGTCCGTCGTCAGTTCATCCCGAGCACGACGGCGCCCGTGGCCGGCCGCGACGGCAGCGGCGCGCAACGCGGGCTGTTCGGCGAGCCGGCTGCGCTCGACCTCGGCCTCACCCTGCCGCGCGGGCCGATACGCAGCCTCAGGCTGCTCCTTGTCGAGGACTGCCACGACGACGCGTGGATGGTGCAGCGTGAACTGGAGCGAGGCGGCTTCGCGCCGGAGATCGTGCGGGTCGAGGATGCGAGTGGTCTGCGCGGGGCGTTGCAAGGCGGCCGCTGGGACCTGGTGATTGTCGATTACGCGCTGCCCGGCATGAGCGGACTCGACGCCATCCGAATCGTCCGGAAGCACTGCCGCAACGTGCCGTGCCTGTTGGTATCGGGCACGGTACACGAGCAGGTGGCCGTCGAGGCGATGCGGATCGGCGCCAACGACTACCTGATGAAGGACAACCTGACGCGGCTGGTGCCGGCCGTCGAGCGGGAACTGCGCGAGTCGGAGAGCCGCGCTGAACGCCGGCGTGCCGAAGGCGCACTCGAAGCGAGCGAGGAGCGCACGCGCCTGATCATCGAACATGCACTCGATGCCGTGGTGTCGTTTGCCGCCGACGGGCGCATCACCGAGTGGAACCTGCGCGCCGAGGAACTGTTCGGCCGCGCGCGCGCCGAGGCCATCGGCCGGCCGTTCGCCGAGGTGGTGCTGTCGGCGGCCGAGTGTGCGGCGTTTGCCGAGGCCCTCGTGGACGGCTTCCCACCCGCGTCGGCGTTCGGCGTCAAGCGACGTGCCGAAGTCACCGGCCAACGCCACGATGGCCGCGAGTTGTCACTGGAACTGTCGCTGGTGCCGGTGCCCTCGTCGGCCGGCCTCTCCTACAGTGCCTTCCTGCGTGACCTGTCGGAGCGTCGCGAGAGCGAGGCCAAGCGCGCCAGCCTCGAGGCACAGTTGCGCCAGTCGCAGAAGATGGACGCCATCGGCAAGCTGGCCGGCGGCGTGGCGCACGACTTCAACAATCTGCTGACGGTCATCCAGGGACAATCGGCGCTGCTCGAAGACCGCATGCTCGAACCCGACGAGGTCGGGCCAGCGGCGCGCGCCATCGGTGAAGCCGCCGACAAGGCGGCCGAGTTGACCCGTCAGCTGCTGGCCTTCAGTCGCCGGCAGGTGGTGCAGTTGACGCCCACCGACGCCAATGAACTGGTCGCCGATCTCGGCAAGCTGCTGCGCCGCCTGATTGGCGCCAACATCGAACTGCACACGGTGCTGGCGCCCGGGCGGGTGCACATCAACGCCGATGCCGGGATGATCGAGCAGGTGCTGATGAACCTGGCCGTGAACGCCCGTGATGCGATGCCCACGGGGGGCTCGCTCGTGGTCTCGACGGCCATCGTTCACGCCCGCCCCCCGCAGACGGCCCCGGCGTCGCCCGGGCCGGGGCAGTACGCGCGGCTCACCGTGCGCGACTCCGGCGTCGGCATCGCGGCCGAACACGTGCCGCACATCTTCGAGCCCTTCTTCACCACCAAGGACAAGGCGCGCTCGACTGGCCTTGGTCTGGCGACGGTGTTCGGGATTGTCGAGCAGCACCGTGGCTGGGTCGAGGTGTCCACCGAAGTGGGGGAGGGCACCAGGTTCGACGTCTACCTCCCGCAGTGCCGGGCCAACGTCGCGGCGGCGCCTGCCGCGGCCGCGCCGGCCAAGCCGCTGCCGCGTGGCAACGAATGCATCCTGGTCGTCGAGGACGAGCTGGCCGTCCGGGAGATGGTGCGCGACGTGCTCGTCCGCCAGGGGTATCGCGTGCTCGAAGCATCGTCCGGGCGGGACGCGCTCGAGCTGTGGCCGCGGTCACGCAAGGACGTCCACCTGGTGCTGACCGACATCGTGATGCCGGACGGGATTACCGGTCCGGACCTGGTGGCGAGACTGACCGCGACACGGCCAGACCTGCCGGTGATCTTCACCAGCGGGTACAGCCAGGAGTCCGACCAGCTCGACCTGTCTCTGGTCGAAGGCGTCAACTTCCTGCAGAAGCCCTACCGCCCGGCCACCCTGGTCCGGTTGATTCGCGAGCGCCTCGAGCAGACCCCCTGATCAGACCGCGACGCCGACCGGGCAGCTGACGTGGGTTCCACCGAGGCCGCAGTAGCCGTTGGGGTGCGTGTGCAGGTACTGCTGGTGGTACGCCTCGGCGAAGAAGAACGTCGGCGCGGCGACCAGTTCCGTGGTGATGGGCCCGAAGCCGGCCTCGGCAAGCGCCCGCTGGTACGCGTCGCGGGAGGCTTCCGCGGCGACGCGCTGCGCCTCGTCGTACCAGCCGAGGAACGACCGGTACTGGGTCCCGGCATCGTTGCCCTGACGCATGCCCTGGGTCGGGTCGTGATTCTCCCAGAACGTCCTGAGCAGCGTCTCGTACGACACCCGCGCGGGATCGAAGGTCACGCGGACCACTTCGGTGTGCCCGGTCAGCCCCGTGCACGTTTCCTCATAGGTGGGGTTGGGTGTGGTCCCGCCGGCGTAGCCGACCGCCGTCGAGATGACCCCGGGAAGCTGCCAGAACTTGCGTTCGGCGCCCCAGAAGCACCCCATCCCGAACAGGGCCTGCGCACTGCCCTCGGGGAACGGCCCGGTCAGCGATGCCTCCAGCACGTGGTGGCGTGCGGGGACGGGCATGGTCGTCTCGCGGCCGGGGAGCGCTTCGGTCGCTGAGGGTACACGGAGAGCACGGGAGTTACTGGACCACATGGATGAAGTCTCGGGATAAGGCCTGAAGTGGGATGAGTGCGCCGCCTGCCGCCTGCCGCCTACCGATCCCTTAGACGCGCGTGAACGGATAGCTGTCGGTGTTGCGCCAGATCCAGAAGCCGATGGTGATCACCAGCATCATCCATGAGATGCCGGTGCGGGCGCGAACGGTGCGCGCCGGGTCGGCCACCGCGGGGAGGGCGACCAGGACCAGCAGCGCCGGGGCACTGACAAACGCCCAGGGGTTGAAGGCAAAGGCGCGGCCGATGTCGCCGTGCAGCAGGAAGTGCACGGCGCGCGTCAGGCCGCAGCCCGGGCAGGCCAGGCCTGTCAGCGTGAGGTACGGACACGGTGGGGTGATCGCGTGCTGCGTCGGGTCCACCCCGTAGAGCACGGCGAACGCCAGCATCACGACCAGGACCGTGATGGCCGTCGTTCGCCCTTCCCAGTGCCTGCGCATGATCGGTCCTACATGCCCGCTCCGCCGGTCAGCGCGCCGAGGATGGCCATGCCGCCGAAGGCAAATACCCAAAGCAGGCCGATCGCCAGCAGGATCGTCCCGATGATGCCGAGGATCTTGGCCACCTGGGCCATGCCTCGGTTGGTGTCGGACAGACGTCCTGCATCGATGCCCTTCAGTTCCTCGTTGGCCAGGTACCACGCTGCCGGGGCGAGCAGGCCGCAGCAGATGATGCCGAGGACGCCGAGCACGACGGCCATGGTGGCCTTGCTGGACTGATGCGCCATCGCGCCAGGGATGACCGGTGGAAGCGGCGTGGACATGCGTGTGCGACTCCTGTGAGAAAGGCGGGTCGATGCGTGCGTCGGGGATTGCGCGACAGTCTCGCATACTCTTCCGTTCCGTCAAGCGTCCAACCTCCCACACGTAGTGTGAGAGAGTACTGCCACGGCCGCATCCGCCGGCCGCGTTGGAGGCCAAATGGAAGGAATCATCCCAGCCTGGGGCCGCATCCTGCAGGGCTACCGGCCCAACCTGTCGATCGAAATCACCCGTGAGTGTCCCCTGCGCTGCCCGGGCTGCTACGCCTACGGCGATGACCACCTCGGCGGCGACGTGACGCTCCGCGAGATGGCCGACCTGAAGGGCGACGCATTGGTGGCCGGCGTGCTCGAGGCGGTCCGGGTGCACAAGCCGCTGCACCTGTCGATCATCGGCGGCGAGCCGCTGGTGCGATTCCGCGAGCTCGACCAACTGCTGCCGCAACTCTCCGCGCAGGGCCTCTACGTGCAGGTGGTGACCAGCGCCGTGCGACCCATCCCCGCCGCCTGGGCCTCCATTCCTCGCTTGCAGCTGGTGGTCTCGATCGACGGCCTGCCGGCCGAGCACGACGTCCGTCGTGCCCCGGCCACCTATGACCGCATCCTCAAGCACATCGCCGGCCACCAGATCACCGTGCACTGCACCGTGACGAGGCAGATCGTCCGCCGCGACGGGTACCTCGAGGAGTTCCTGCAGCTGTGGTCGAACAACAAGGACGCCCGGCAGGTGTGGTTCAGCCTGTACACACCGCAGGTAGGCGAACAGTCCGAGGAACTCCTGCGCCCGGAGGACCGGAGCCGGGTCGTGGAGACGCTGCTCGACCTGCGGACCCGCTATCCGAAGCTGCGGATGCCGAGAGGGATGCTCGAGGTGTACCTGAACCCGCCCTCGTCACCTGACGAGTGCACGTTTGCCAGGACGACGCTGTGCGTGTCGTCGGATCTGCAGCGGCGGATCACGCCGTGTCAGTTTGGCGGCACTCCGGATTGCCGGCAGTGCGGGTGCATCGCGTCGGCGGGGCTGGATGCCATCGCGCGGCACAGGTTGCCGGGCGGGCTGCGCGTCGGGTCGATCTTCGACGCGTCGTTCGGGATCGGGCGGGCAGTGGCGCGCCTCAGCGGCCGGGCCGCGGCTGCCGCGTCGGCCACGTCGACGCCACGCGCCTAGCGACCTCTGGCAGGCTGCCGGGGGCCTGACCCCGCGACGCAGACGGCCGGGTGCCTTCTCGCCGGCGGGGAGCCGACCCCACCAGCCACGTCGCCACGGTTATGGGGGCGCGCCCACGGCGCGCCTCCCCGAGCAGAGAAAACGTCAGTGGTCGTCAGGGCCCGGCGGCCTCGCCGGGCGGCTTGTCACACAGCCGACCGACCGCTGGCCAGCCGCACCACCACCAGAATCAACGCCACCACGAGGAGGATGTGCACCAGCCCACCCATCGTGTAGGAACTGACCATGCCGAGCAACCACAACAGGACGAGGATGATCACGAGTGTCTGAAGCATGTCGACCTCCGAGACGCGGTGGCCGCGAGATGCGGCCGGCGCGTACCTGGACTGTCAGAGCAGTGTCCGTGCCAGTTGCCCCCGGCCTGAGCACGGCGCCGACTCGACGATTGCTGGTGCGAATCGTTACACCCGTCGGTAATGGACGCTACGCCACGGCAGAGGCTGTCGCGTAAAAAATACCCGATCCGTCCGCTCCATGGTCCAGTCGGCGCAATTCGCTGAGCTAGCCCGGCCCGCCGTGTCCACTGACGTCGCCCAGACCTCAGACGCTACTTCGCCGGCGCTGCCTTGCCGGCGGCAACCGCCGTCTGCAGCAGCTTGGCCACCGTGTCCTCGGCGACGGCCAGCGCTTCCTCGAGCTTGCCACCGAGCGCCTTGATCTCGGCGCCGTGCTGCTCCATGCCCTTGCCGAGGGTCCGCATCTGCTCGCCGAGTGCGCGCTGCTGGTCAGCAAGCGCTTCCATCTTCGCCTCGACCTCGGCCTGCATCGCCCGCTGGTCGGCGCGATGGCGCTCGTGCTCGACCCACCGCTGTTCCCGCGCAAGGGCGGCTTGCGTCGCCTCCGCACGCACCTGCTCCCGGGCCCCGACCCTGGCTTCGACCCGACCCGCGTGCTCCGCCGCCACGCGAGCCAGCTGGGACGCCAATGCGGCCTGCTCCCGGCCGAGTTCGCCCTGCCGCGCCCCGATGGCGCCCTGGCGGCCGCCCTGCGCGCCCATCCGGCCGCCGACCCGCCCCATCTCGTCGCCGAGGACGCCGACCGGTGCGAACGCGTTGCGGATGCCCTGGATGGTCGCCGGGTCGCGCGACACGTACGCAGCGCCCTTGTGCCTGAACCAGACAAGTGTCTCGTCGCTCGACCGCTGATGCTTCCGGGCCGCCATCCGGTCGGCGGACGAGCCGGACATCACGTCAGCCTCGCCGGGTCCGACGAGGACCCAGGCTGATTCGCGGTCGCGACTGCGACGCGCGGGCGGGGCGGGTGGCTCCGGCGGCGTCGGCGGGGCAGGCGGTTCCGCGACCGGCCGGGGCGGCGGCGGGGGCGGCGGGCGGCGGTGCCGGCCTGGCGGCAGGCGGAGGCGGAGGCGGTGGCGGTGGCGCTGGCGGCGCGTCCTGCGGGTCCGTGGCCCCCGCAGCCTCCTGGCTGGCGACCCCGGCGAGCGCGGTTGCGTGGCGGGAGGCCTGGCCGGATGGCGCGGGCCGCGTCGTGACCGGGACGGCGGTCGGGACAGCCGGGACGGCAACGGGCGCGGCCGGGGCGCTGGGAACGACGGGGTGCGCCACCAGCGTCAGCGGCAGCAGCACCGCCGTCGCCCCGGCCAGCGTCCACCACCAGCGGGAGGAAGGCGTGCGTGAACGGTCGAGCATGATCAGTCTCCTCTTGAGCATTGCGAAGGTTGGAGACGAGCCTGCGGCCGCAAGCACGTCGTCTGTGGTGGCCACACCGAGCTTCACGAGCAACCGGCCGTACGCGGCCGGGGCGACGTCGAGGGTCTGCAGCACCTCGGCGTCGCACGCTTCTTCGCGCGCCGCCAGATACTCACGGGACGCGAGGCGCGCCAGGGGGTCGAAGAAGAACAGCCGCGCCGCAATGGCCGGAACCCAGCCCCACACGAGGTCACCGCGGCGGACGTGCGCCAGTTCGTGGCCGAGGATGAGGTCGAGTTCGTCGCGCGAGGCGCCGTCCGGGGTCGCGGCCGGCAGCAGGATCGCTGGCCGGACGATGCCGGTCAGCAGCGGCACCGTGGTCAGCCGTGACGCGAAGATGCCGGGGCGCACCGCCAGGCGGAACGTCCGCACCAGGCTCGCCAGTCGCAGGACGACGGCTGCGGGCGCCGGCAGGGTGTGACGGCGCAGATAGCGGGCCCGGCCGAGTGCGCGGCACAGGCCCGCGGCCTGCAGCGCGATGACGCCAATCCAGGCACCCAGCAGCAGCGTCGGCCACAGCGCGACGTACGGGATGCTCAACGGCCCGGCCTCGGCGGCAGGACCAGGGGCGGATCCGGTCCGGTTCGCCGGCCGAGACCCAGCCTGGCATGGGGACCGTGCCTCTGCACGCGGCCGGCTGCCGGCCCGGCAAGCGGCCACTCGGCCCGGGGCCACTCGGCACGGGGCGACTCGGCCCGGGGCCGGGTCGGAGCCGCGGTCGAAGGCAGGCGCACCGCGGTGAGGGCTGGACCGTCGCTCCACAGCGCCGCCCGGACCGGAACCACCGCAAGTGGCACCGAGGGCACGGGCAGTACCCCCACCAGCAGCTTGGCGCAGACCAGCCACCACATCCAGACCCGGACCCGCGCCGGCAGTCCGGGGAGGGCGCGGCAGAGCACGAAGACGCCTGCGGCGACCACCGCGGCCTCGAACGAGGCCTGCAGCAGGGTGCCGAGCATCGGCGAGGCTGCCGGTCCGCAGGCTATCGGCCAGGAGCACCAGGGTCATGACGACCTCCGGGCGCGCGTCTGCAGGCGTGCAACCAGTGCCTCGAGTTCGGCGAGCTGCTCGGCGCTGACGTCGATCTCGTCACTGAGGTAGGCCACAAACGGTGACACCGATCCGCCGAGCGTCCGCGACACGAACGCACCGACGGCGTCCTTGAGCAGTTCCTCGGAGCCGGAGCCGGTGGTGTACCGGAAGACGCCCGCGACGCGCCGCCGCGACAGGTGGCCCTTCGTGCGCAGCCGCTCCATCATCGTCAGGACGGTGGACCTGGCGAGGCCGCGCGGGGCGGCGTACAGGTCGGCGACTTCCCCGACGCTGATGGCGGGGTGCTCGGCCAGCCAGGTGAGGAGAGCGAGCTCCTGCTCGCCAGGTCGTTTGGGCTGCATCGTCGTCTCCAGAGTTAGACTACAACTGTAGTCAGCAGCGCCAGTCTGGCACTGACTACAGTTGTCGTCAACCTCGGGGGATCAGACGATGACCGCGACCTGTCTGTTCCGCGGCTACTGGTCCTCGCGTTTGAGGTTCTGGCGCGGCTGGTCCTCGAAACCCTGTTCGACGTACCAGGTGGCCCAGAACTTCACGTCGCGGGCGCCATGTTGCGTCAGCGCCGCCATCGCCGCGCCCTTGTGGGCTTCGTCGTCGGCCGCCTTCACCGCGACGATGAAACCGCCGGCATTGAGGGTGGCCGCAGCGACTTCCTGGAACTTCGAGGTGTCCGACATCCAGTCTTCCAGCTTGCGGTACCAGCGGCCGAGTGCGCCCGAGCTCTCGCCCGACGAGTCCAGCAACTGCGCGCCCTCGTCACCGGCGAGGATGTCGATGTCGTCGCGGGCGACCCCTGACTGCTCCAGGGTCCGGACCGCGCTGGTCACGCCGTCGTGGTTGTCGAACAGGCCCGTGACGCGGCCAGTGGGGTCGTAGGGGGCGTTCTCGGTCGATGGGGGCGGGTTCACATGTGCCATGGTCGATCTCCGGTCCGTCCGCACGGGACGGGGGGTGTTGTCAGGCTCCTCCGGCACGCATCCCGGCACCGCACCGCCATTGCACGGCACCGCTGACGCGTCGGGAACCATCGTGTGCCTAGTCGAGCGGCTTGACCATCACGTTCTTGAAGTGCACGCGGCTCTTGGGATCATGGCCCTGGAAGGCAAAGGTGCCCTTGCCGATCAGGCGTCCGGCCATGTCTGCGGGGCGTTGCACGCCGGCCGGTTCGGTGTACTCGACGGTGGTCTTGCCGTTGACCTTGATGGTGACCTTCTTGCCCTGGACGATGATGTGCTGGGTGAACCACTCGTTGTCGCTGGCCGGCGGCACGTTCATTACATTGACGATGTTGTAGAGGCTGCCGGTTCGGATCGGGTCGGTGTGCGAGTTGTTGACCTGGACCTCGTAGCCCTTGGACGGCCAGCCGCCGTCCATGTACTCGGTGTGGAAGTACATGCCCGAGTTGGCACCCGGGAACGTCATGACGTCGGCTTTCCACTCGAAGTCGGTGAAGACGTGGTTCTGCACCGGGCCGACGTAGTACAGGTGGGCGCGCGGGCCGAACACCACGATGGCGCCGTCCTTGACGCTGAACGTGGCGGCGTTCTCGCCGACCTTCCAGCCATCCAGCGACTTGCCGTCAAACAGCGGGACCCAGCCGTCCTGCGCCTGCAGTCGGGTGGTCGATTGTGGCGCGAGGAGCAGGGCGGCGCCGCACAGGGCGGCAAGCAGGGAGAAGGGGACACGCATCGAAGCCTCCGGAGGAAATTGCTGCGCACTCTACCACCACGACCGACTGCCCGGGACCGCCCGTCATCCTGGACCGGCTGCTCTGGCAGGACCGTCAGCGATAATGAGGGTTCGCCGGAGGGCCGGCGCTCATCACCGTGATTACCTTTTCCAGGATTTCCAAGCAGTACGGCCGCCAGGTGCTGTTCGTGGACGCCTCGTTCCAGCTCAATCCGGGCGAGCGCGTCGGCCTGGTCGGGCCCAACGGCGCCGGCAAGACCACGTTGTTCCGGATGATCGTGGGCGAGGAGACGGCCGACGAGGGTGAGCTGTCGGTGCCCAGGCGGCTGACCGTCGGCTACTTCCGCCAGGACGTCGAGGAGATGAGCGGTCGCTCCGTGCTCGACGAGGCGATTGCCGGCAGTGGCCGCGTCGGCGCGCTGCACCACGAACTCGAGGCGCTGCAGCACGCGATGGCCGACCCGGCGCAGGCCGACGACCTCGACCGCATCCTCGAGCGTTTCGGGGAGGTGCAGGAGGAGTACGACCACCTCGGCGGGTACGCCCTCGAGGCGCAGGCCCGCGACGTGCTCGGCGGTCTCGGTTTCGAGGACGACCAGATCGACGGCGACGTCGGCGCCCTCTCCGGCGGCTGGAAGATGCGTGTGGCGATGGCCCGGGTGCTGCTCGGCAAGCCGGACGTGCTGCTGCTGGACGAGCCGACCAACCACCTCGACATCGAGTCGATTCTCTGGCTCGAAGGCTTCCTCAAGTCGCTGTCGGGAGCGCTGTTGATGACCTCGCACGACCGGGAGTTCATGAACAGGGTCGTGACGAAGATTGCCGAGATCGACGACGGCGAAATCACCGTCTACACCGGCAACTACGAATTCTACGAACGCGAGCGGGCCCAGCGCGACGCCAACCGCGAGGCGGCGTACGCACGCCAGCAGGCGATGCTGGCCAAGGAGCAGCGGTTCATCGAACGCTTCTCGGCGCATGCGGCAAAGGCCGCGCAGGTGCAGAGTCGCGTCAAGGCGCTCGACAAGATCGAGAAGGTCGAGCTGCCGAAGAAGCGCAAGGTGGTGCAGTTCAAGTTCCGCCAGCCGCCGCGGTCCGGCGACAAGGTGGCGGTGCTCGAGGGCGTCACCAAGGCCTACGGCGCACGGGTCGTGCACGACGGGCTGACGATGAACATCCAGCGCGGCGAACGCTGGTGCGTGATGGGCAAGAACGGCGCTGGCAAATCGACGCTGCTGAAGATGATTGCCGGCGCGCTCGCGCCCGGATGCCGGACAGGTGACGCTCGGCGCGAGCCTGCAGATGGGCTACTTCGCGCAGCAGTCGCTGCAGCTGCTCGACGCCGACCTGACCGTCGAGGAGCAGTTCCAGCGGGACTTCCCGCAGGAGTCGATTGGCGTGCTGCGCAGCCTGCTCGGCGCCTTCCAGTTCTCGGGCGATGACGTCGAGAAGCCAATCCGGGCGCTCTCCGGCGGTGAACGCACCCGGTTGGTGATGGCCCGCATGCTGCTCTATCCCCCCAACTTCCTGGTGCTCGACGAGCCGACCAACCACCTCGATCTGGCCACCAAGGAGATGCTCGTCAGCGCCCTCCAGGACTTCGAGGGGACGATGATCTTCGTCTCGCACGACCGCATGTTCCTGCGCGGGCTCAGCAACCGCGTGCTCGAACTCGGTGGCGAGACCGGGCGCGAGCGCGAGCCGCATCTGTTCCTCGGCTCATACCCGGAGTACGTCCAGCGCACCGGCCACGAGGCGCCCGGGGTGCACGCGTAGCACTGCGGTGTTGCATTCCGGCGCGAATAGCCATACAACGCGCCCTATGCATCGTCGCGACTTCCTGAAGCAGGGCGGCTCCGCGCTTGCCCTGGCCACCCTGCCGCTGCCCGTCGTGGTCGCTGCGCGGGCACAGCCACGGCCGCCACGCGTCGGGCTGATCGGCACCGGCTGGTACGGCAAGGCCGACCTGTTGCGGCTGATCCAGGTCGCCCCCGTCGAGGTCGTGTCGCTCTGCGATGTCGATAGCCAGATGCTCGCCGACGCGGCCGAGCTGATCGCCTCGCGGCAGCAGTCGAGGAAGACGCCCGCGCACCTATCGCGACTACCGCGAGATGCTCGAAGGAGACGCGATCTCGACATCGTCCTCATCGGCACGCCCGATCACTGGCACGCCCTGCCGGCCATCGCCGCGATGGAGGCCGGCGCCGACGTCTACGTGCAGAAGCCGATCAGCGTGGACATCGCTCGAGGGCCAGGCGATGCTCGCGGCCGCGCGCAAGCACAAGCGCGTGGTGCAGGTCGGCACGCAGCGCCGCAGCACGCCGCACCTGATCGACGCGCGCAACCGCGTCATCAAGGAGGGGCTGCTCGGGCAGGTGGGCCTTGTCGAGATCTACTGCTACTACCACATGCGCGACCCGCGAGAACCCGCCGGACACGGCGCCGCCCGCGAACCTCGACTACGAGATGTGGACCGGGCCGGCACCGATGCGGCCGTACAACAAGCTGGTCCACCCGCGCAGCTGGCGGGCCTTCATGGAGTACGGCAACGGCATCGTCGGCGACATGTGCATCCACATGCTCGACATGGTGCGCTGGATGCTCGACCTCGGCTGGCCGACGCGGGTCGGCGTCCACCGGCGGCATCCTGGTGGAGAAGGAGAGCAAGGCCAACATCAGCGACACGCAGACGGCGACCTTCGACTTCGGCTCCCTGCCGGTGGTCTGGACGCATCGCACCTATGGCGACGCGCCCGACCCGAAGTACCCGTGGGGCGCGACCATCTACGGCGACAAGGGCACGCTCAAGGCCGAGCGTCATGGGCTGCGACTTCACGCCGCGCGAGGGCGGCGGCGCGCTGCGCGAGGCCGTGACGTACGAGTACGAGCAGTTCCCGGAAGACCAGACGGAGAAGGACCTCGAACGCCACGTCGCGCCGGCCATCCGCGGCCACATGAAGGACCTGCTCGCGTGCATCGACGAGCGGGCGCCGGCCGGTGGCCGACATCGAGCAGGGCCACATGTCGACGACGGCCTGCATCCTGGCCAACCACTCCATGCAGTTGCGTCGATCACTCACCTGGGACCACGCCGCCGGCCGCATCGTCAACGACGACCAGGCCAACCGGCTGCTGGCCCGCCCTTACCGGGCGCCCTACACGCACCCGGATCCGCGGCGCGTCTGAGTCGCGGCCGCGGTGGTCGGGACTGCACCCTGACCACCGCGGGCGTCATGGCCCGCTAGAGTGCCGCGAGGACGTCTTTCATCAGGCGCAGCGCCCCTTCGACGCCATCCCACGGGCCAGCCTCGTACTCGAGGGCGATGGCGCCCTTGAACCCGCCGTTGTTGAGGATGCGGACGCAGCGCTGCACGTCGAGGTTGTCCCAGCGGCTCCAGTACTTGGCGTGCACGGTCGTATGGGTGTAGGGCATCAGCGCCTCCAGCCCGTGATGCAGCATGTACTCGTGCTCCCAGTTGCCGAAGTCGGGTGAGGCCTCGCAGTAGGGGTGATTGACCTCGTCGAAGATGATCCGCATGTTCATCGGGTCGGCACTGATGCCCCAGTGATTCTCGATGGTCACCTTGACATCGCGCTTGCCGCCGTAGTCGGCCATTTCCTTGAACGACTCGATGGCATTGCGCAGGTACTTGACGACCTCGTCGTTGCGCGGAAAGCCGGTGACGTTGGTTGCGCCCGGGGCGATGTCCGGGCCGCCGGTATTGACGCGCATCGACTTGGCGCCCAGGGTGGCGCAGGCGTCCAGCCAGACCTTGGCGATGGCGATGCCCTCACGCCGCAGCGCCGGGTCGAGGTGCGAGATGTTGCGCGGGGCATTGTTGGACACGTGGTGGCAGGCCACACCGGTGGTGGCGAGACGGGAGGCGAACGTCTCCAGCCATCGCTTCGAAGCCATGGTCGATGGATCGAACTCCAGCCACTTGCCCTCGCCATGTTCACGCGTCGTCGCCCGATACATCGCGGCGTCGGTGACATCGCCGAACAGCGCCGACCAGAGGTCCATCTTGCGCACGCCGGGGAAGGTGTCGATGGTGAACTGGGGAAAGTCCAGCATCGTGATCTCGCGGTACTTCCGTTTCATCGCCGCCGCTGCCGCGACCTGGGCCGGTGTCGCCGTCGGGTCGGGATGACGTGTGAAGAGGTCGCGGATCGGATACGTGTTGGAGGCGAGCCGGCTGGCCTTCTCGGCCTCGGTGAGTAAACGCGGGTCGGCGGAGACGCCGGCAGCGGGTGCCGCCAGGCTGCTGCCCACCGCGAGCGCGGCTCCCTTCAGGAAGGCGCGGCGCCGGGCGTCGGCCGTATCGTGCTCGGCAGGTGGTCTGGATGCGTGAGACATGTCTCACGTACGACGACCAGCGCCACGGCGCTTCCCGCCGGTGCGCGGCGCACGCACCGGGCCGACGCGCCCGGCGCGGTGGTCAGCGGGCCGCCGCGAGCGTCAGCAGGAAGCCGGCGTCCTCGTCGTGCCAGGACGCAGTGGGCGCGAAGCCGGCCTGCCGGAGGATGCCGGCAAGAGCCGCGGCCTCGTACTTGTAGGAGCTCTCGGTCCAGATCGTTTCCCCGGCGTGGAAATCCAGGACCAGCCCGGCGCCTGGCACCTGCACGCGCTGCTGTGCCAGGCTGACCAGGTGCATCTCGATACGCTGTGCCGCGGCATTCCACCGCGCATCGTGCGCGAAGTGCTCCAGCACGAAGTCGGCGCCGAGTTCCCGGTTCAGGCGGACCAGCAGGTTCGCGTTGAAGGCGGCCGTCACGCCGAGCGGGTCGTCATAGGCCACCTGCAGTTGTTCGACCGGCTTGACCAGGTCGGCACCGATCAGCAGCGTGTCGCCTGGCCGCATCGACTCACGGATGTCGCGCAGCAGGGCGCCGGCCTCGGGCGGGTCGAAGTTGCCGATGTTGGACCCAAGGAAGGCCACCAGCAGCGGTTCGCCGCTGACGCGGGCACGGGCCACGTCGCGCAAGCCGACCTCGTAGCGCGCCACATGGGTGTGCACCGACATCCCGGGCAGGCGACGCAGGCGCGCCGACGCGGCGTCGAGCGCGGTTTCAGACACGTCCACGAGGTGCACGTCGAAACGTGCGTCCGGACCGCCGCCCTGCATCAGGGTGGCCAGCTTCTCGCCGTTGCCCGGTCCCAGTTCGACGACGCGGGGATGGCTGCCGGCGGCTTCGAGGATCGCCTGCCGATGGGTCTGCAGCAGCGCCGTCTCGGCGCGGGTGATTGGATACCACGGCAGGTTGCAGATGGCATCGAACAGCGACGAGCCGAGTGCGTCGTAGAGCGCGTGCGAGGGCAGGCGCCGCGGCCGTTCGCCGAGCAGGGCAGCCACTTCCTCGGCAAACGGCGGCGGCTCGGACGCGTCTGCGGCCGGACCCCGGTGTGGCACGCGGTCGCGCAGGGCCGGCGAGGGCACCACCAGCCGCATCGGGGGCGCCGGGCTCACGAGTTCACCGCCACGGTGCGGAATGTCGCGTAGACGTACGGATAGCGCGGCCGGAACCAGTTGCGGAAACTCGGTCGCAGCAGCTCGCGCGCTGTCGCCTGCGACCCGCCCTTCAACACGTAGTGCGACTTGTCGAAGAAGTCGGCCGAGTATTCCGGGTATGACGGGATGGGGGTGAAGCCGGGGAAGCCGTCGAAGATCGTGGACGTCCATTCCCAGCCGTTGCCCACCAGGTCGTGTATCCCCCACGCCGACTGTCCCGCCGGATGCGTCCCGACCGGCTCCGGCTCCCAGGAATGGAAGTCGAAGACCCCGTGGGCTGCGGTCGCGGCCGCGGTGCCCCACGGGTGGGGGCGTGGCGATTCCTGCGGACTGCCGTATGCGGCGCGCTGGAATTCGCCTTCGCTCGGCAACCGCCGGCCGGCCCACCTCGCGTAGGCGTTTGCTTCCGCATGGCTGACGTAGACCGGCCAGGCCATCGGCAGCGGGATGAACTCGAACATGCCGCGCCAGTGCCACTGGCCGTCGCGGTGCTCCCAGAACGCCGGGTGCGCGTGCGCCTCGGCCTGCAGCCAGGCCCAGTCGTCGGCCGACCACCACTGCGGATCGGCATACCCGCCGTCGTCCACGAAGGCCAGGAAGTCGCCGTTGGTGACGTCGAGGCGCTGGATGCGGAACGCCGGCACGTCGACCGTGACGCTGGGGAACTCGTTGTCCCACCCGAACGACATCGGTCCACCGGCAGCGCCGAGGCGGGCGGTGCCGGCCGGCACCGCGACGTCGCCCTGCGCGACCGTTCCTGGGGTGACGCGGACCTCATAGTCACGTGGCGCGCGCTTGGCCTCGTGCGGCAGGCGATGCCACATGTACAGCAGCGTCTCCTGATGCATTGCCTCGTGCTCGAGGATGGCGTGCACCGCTTCCGCGCCGTCGAGCAGCGGATGTCCCGGCCGATCGAGTTCGGCGCCGGCCAGCGCTTCGACCACGCGAGCGTCGGCCGCCTGCACGAAGTGTTCAACCGTGTCGCGGTCCGGCCACGTGAACGCCGACGCGTCGTGGCCCGTGTCGTCGGGGTCGATGCCGCGTGCGAAGAGGCGTTCCAGGCGCTCGTCCACGCCAGGCAAGCCCAGCGCGCGCTTGACCAGGGTGTTCAGACTGAAGCCCGGCAGGTGCCCGACATAGAACACGATGGGGTGCCGCTGCGCGATCGGCTGCGCGTACAGGGTCTCCGGCTGCAGCACCGCGAACAGCGCCGCCGTCCGGGCCCGATTGCGACGGTACCAGTCGAGCGCGTGCTCGCGCTCGATTCCTCCGGCAAAACGCGCCGCGTCGCCCCTTCGCGCGGTGATGTCAGGACTGGACTGCACGTGGCCACCCTTTCAGAGGGTCCCGGACACGGTGGCCAGGGACGGACCTAGGTGAGACTCCTTCGGACGGGACCCGGGTGCGGGCGCTCACTCGCGCTCGGTCACGGTCCGGCGCACGGGCGCCCGCGAGGGTCGCCGCCGCCGCAGCCACGCCCAGGCCAGCGAGGTGACCGCCACCCCCGCGATGGCCCTGCGCCATGCCGAAGGCCACGGGTCCGGTGGCAGATGATAGTCCCCATCATCGCCTCGCCTGGCCGGCGCCGCGACATACCGCCCGCGCTCGGGCACCTCGGTGTGAAACCGGTCGGCAAAGGCCCGCAGGCCACGCGTCAACCGAGGGCCGCTCATCGGCAGACCGTGCCCAGGGACCAGTACGTTGGGCGAGAGGTCGGCGAGGTCGCGTACCGACCCGAGCGCATCGCTCCAGTTGGTGGTGAAGTAGGCTGGCGGGCCGTGCAGTGTCCGGGCCTGGGTGAGCACGGCCGACAGCGATTCCTGGCGCACCGTGATCAGGGCATCACCCGACAGCAGCACGCGGTCCGTGTCGCGGAAGAGCGACACGTGGCCGTGGGTGTGCCCAGGCGTATGCCACCAGCGCCACCCAGGCAACGGCGGAATGGACCCATCGTCGGGCAACGCCCGCACCCGGGTGCTGACGTCAATCGGCCCGGCTGGGTAGAGACGAGCGGCCCAGGCCATCAGGCCGCCGCCGACCGTCGGATCCGGCGGCGGGTAGCTGAGCCGTCCGGTCAGGTGGGGCAGCTCGAGCTGGTGCGCGTAAATCGGCACGTCCCACTCGTCTGCGAGACTGCGCAGGTTGCCGACGTGATCGAAATGCGCATGCGTCAGGACGATGGCCACGGGTGGACGCAGTCCGTAGCGTTCTCGTGCAGCGCGCACGATGTTGGTGCGGTGTCCGGCCAGCCCGGCGTCCACCAGTACCCAGCGCCCGTCGCGTGGCTCCGGTTCGACAAACGCGACGTTGACCAGCATCGTGCGCATCCAGGCCACTCCTGGAGCGACTTCCTGACTCAGCGGCATGCGCGCCCTCCCCCCTGCCTGCATTCAAGGGTTGCGCCACATTCTGGCCGCCGTCAGGGGCGTGCAGCCGGTCAGTTGCTGCGACCGCGCCGCCGGGTCGGCGGTCTGACGTCCTGCTGCAGCGTGGTCTCGTCCTCGCCCATCACCTTGAACGACCGGGTCACCCGCGACCGGATCCCGCTGGCGCCTTCGAGCGTGGCGATGATCTGGTAGTCGCCGGCCGGGAGTTCGCGCACCGCAAACGTGTGCGCCCGCGCCCCTTCCATGCCGTCGAGCTGGCGCTCGGTGCTGGCGTAGAAGGTCGGCGCGTCGACCGACAACTGCAGCCGGCGGTTGCCGGCATCGGGCTGCACCCGCACCACGACACGCAGGTCGGCGCCGGCAAAGGCCACTACGGGGGAGAACGACACCGACTGGATCAGCTTGCTGTCCGGGGTGTCGAGGATGGGCGCCGCGTGCGGCCGGCGCGGCCACCGGTGCCTGCGCACGTGACGGCGGGTCGTGAGCCAAGAGGATACCGAGCACGACCAGCGGCCGCAGCATCGACGCCGACACGCGTGTTGTCATCACCCACCATCCCGAGAATGCGTGGACGCGGGAACCTGTCCGGCCTTCCCGAGCCGGGGCAGATCACGTTTTGAGGAGAGCAAGAACGTACTGCGTTCCGCTGGTGCCTGCAAGCCCGTTTTCACCGGCACGCCACACGGTTGTCACGTTTGCTTCGTACCTCCGTCCATGCCAGCCGATCTGCCTTCGACAGAAGCCCGCGTCCGGCCCGTGCGCACGTGCTGGAGGCGCGTCACGCGTCACGGCATCGCGCGCCTGCTCGGCCCACTCGTCGTGCTGCCGAGCTGCGTCGTGCCTGCACTGGCGCAACCGATCCGCCATCCCCCCAGGGCGACGCTGACGCCTGCGGACCGACAGGTCCTGGTGGCCTCGGGTCGCCCGGTCGTGGACAGCAACAGCCCGCTGATCTGGGACCTGGTCGATGGCCAGTTGACGCTGTTCGTGATGACCTCGATCGACGGGTTTGCCCACGTCTCGTCGGGTCACCGGCTGGGAGCGGTCGGCTCTTGGCGAAGGCGCCCAGTTGGGACCACTGGCCACTTGGCGGGGCGTGGATGGAAGCGGTCGATCAAGGCCGACGATGGCACGTGGTACGGGTACTACCACAATGAGGTGACGCCGGAAGGGTGCGCGGCTGCAGGGACCAGGGTGCAGCCCCGGATCGGGGCCGCGCGATCCGTCGATCAGGGACGCACCTGGACCAACCTCGGGATCGTGCTGGCCTCCCCGTCAGCGGCGTGTGACACCACCAACCAGTACTTCACTGGTGGCGTCGGCGACTTGAGCGTGGTGCTCTCGCGCGACAAGACACAGCTCTACCTGCTGTACTCCACTTACACGCCAGCGCTCGACGGCCAGGGTGTGAGCGTGGCTCGCATGAGTTGGGCCGACCGCGACCAGCCGGTCGGCGAGTTCGACGTCTGGGACGGCGCCATCTGGCGGCCGACCGACGCGCTGTACGACGACGCCGGAGAGTTGGCCGGGTGGGATTGGCCGCACGCGCAGCCGTTGTTCACGACGAGCGATTCATGGCACGACGGCGAGACTGCCAATGCGTTCTGGGGGCCGTCGGTGCACTTCAACCAGCATCTGCAGCTCTACGTCATGCTGCTCAATCGCGCGAGCACGCCGGGCTTCGGGCAGGAAGGGATTTACGTCGCCTTCTCATCCGACCTGTCCAACCCGCGATCGTGGACCCGGCCTGCCAAGTTGCTCGATGGGGGGGAGTGGTATCCGCAGGTCGTCGGCCTCGAGGCCGGCACAGGGACCGACAAGGAGGCCGGTCAGACCGTGCGCCTCTTCGTCTCCGGCGTGTCGGAATACCTGCTGACGTTTGGCTTCTGAGGACGACGCCCGTGCCGTCCCGGGGTGACGCGCAGGCAAGGACGCCGTCGCCCCCGGGTGACACCACGCGCGCGCACCATGCGCGCAGCTCAACGCGTGGCAGGGAAGTGTCAGAACCAGGGGACAGTTGCGCTGGTACTGGTCTTGCTCCAGCTTCCGGGAGACGTCCTTCCCTGGAGCTACCAAGTGAGACAGCTCGTTCGAAGCGTGGTGATCGCAACCGCGGTGCTGACCGCGGCCGCATTGGTCCCGGACCTCGCCTTCGCGCAGCGCGGTGGACGGGGCGGTGGCGGCAATCGCGGCGGCTCTGGTGCCACCGCGCGCCCGGCCCCGGTCGGCCGTGCCGTGCCCCGTGGCGCCCAGCCCGTGTATCGCGGCGGCGGCTATCGTGGCAACCCCCGCGCCGTGTACGTCGGTCGTCCGGCGTACTGGGGTGGCCTTGGCCTTGGCTGGGGTTATGGCGGGTGGGGCGGGTACGGCGCGTGGGGACCCGGCTGGTGGGGGCCCGGGTACGCCAGCAGCATGTGGTGGCCCGGCTTCGGCTGGTGGGGCGGACCGGCGATGTACGCGCCACCCTACGCCGCCTGGGGTGGGACCAGCGATGCGCGCTTCCTGGTCTCGCCACGGTCGGCCGAGGTCTACATCGACGGTGCGCTCGCTGGCATCGTGGATCAGTACGACGGGGTGTTCCAGAGCCTGAGGTTGTCACCGGGCACGCACCAGGTGTCGCTGTACCTCGACGGGCATCGCCGACACGACACCAACGTCTATGTCGCTCCGGGCTCGACCTTGAAGCTGCGACACACCATGGAACCCCTCGCCGCGGGGGCGCCGCCCGACGAGCGACCGACCCCACCGGCGCGGCCGCCGACGCCAGCAGGTGGCGCCGACGATGGGTCGGATGCGGCAGGCGCGCCAGCGGGCGACGATGTCGATCAGCCCCGAGCCCCGCGCGCCCCGCGAACCGCGCGCGCCGAGAGCGCCGCGGGAGTCCCGGGCGCCACGCGAGATCGCTGGCGATGCCGGTCTGCTGGTCATCCGCATCCAGCCTGTCGATGCCGAGATCTTCATCGATGGGCAGCGCTGGCAGACACCCGATCTCGATGAGGCTCTCGAGGTGCGGGTCCCGGCCGGGCGTGTCCGGGTCGAGGTCCGCAAGCCCGGATTCGCACCCTTCTCCACCGAAATCGCGGTTGAGCCAGGCAAGGTCACGCCGCTCAACGTGAGCCTGCCGCCGCAGGGGCAGCCGCTCTAGAACACCGCCGCCGCGCTCGCGCGGGCGGCGGCATCGAACCCTCCCCGCCGCACGTCCGGGGTGTGGGCGTCCTGCCCATATGCTGGAGCGTGTGCTCCGGCGATTTGCCGTAGCCCTTCCTCATCTTCGTTTCCGCAGTACCGCCAGCGGGGCCCACCGGCCTCGCTGGCTTCCTACGTTTCGTGCCGACATCGGCTGCAGCGGCCGCGGGCGTCTGACGCAGATCACACGACGTCACCTTCTCCGACCGGCATCGCCGCCGCTGCATCGCGGCGATTGCCGCGGCCATCCGCGCTGCCGCGTCCGCGCCGCATTGGCCGCGCGTTTGCTTCTGGTGACGGGCATGTCCTGCATCCGCGCGCCAACTTCTCGCAACCGCCATGCTCGCACTCGGCGGACTGCCCGTGCCGCCTTCGGCGGCCTGCGGAGCCGGCGGGCACCGGTACGACCTGCGCGGCCGGACCGTGCTGATCACCGGCGGGGTGCGCGGTCTCGGCCTGCTGCTTGGCTCGCGAGTTCGGGCGGCGTGGGGCGACGCTTGTCCTCGTCTCGCGGACACCCGCTGACATCGGCCGCGCCGAGGCCGAGCTCCGCCGCGCCGGCCACGCGGTCATCGGCGAGTGCTGTGACGTTCGCGACCCGCGCGCCGTCGCCAATCTGGTGCGGCTCGTCGTCGCCCGGACAGGCCGACTCGACGTCGTCGTCAACAACGCCGGCGTGATTCAGGCGGCGCCGTTCGAGAACGCCACCATCGACGACTTCCAGCGAGTCGCTGGACACGCATTTCTGGGGGCCCCTGTTCCTGATTCGTGAAGCGTTGCCGCTATCTGCGGCGCGCGCCGGGCGGTGCTCGAATCCTCAACGTCTCGTCGATCGGCGGCCGGATCGGCGTGCCACATCTCTCGGCGTACGCGTCCGGGCAAGTTCGCGCTCGTCGGTCTCTCCGAGACGCTGCGGGCCGAGCTGCACAGCGACGACATCCTGGTCACCACTGCGACCCCGGGCCTGATGCGCACGGGATCGCACGGCAAGATCCTCGTGCGCGGCCAGCACGAGAAGGAAGCGCTGTGGCTCGGCGCCGGCGTGATGACGCCGCTGACGTCGATGTCGGGGGAGCGCGCCGCGCGGCAGCTCGTCGAGGCGTGCGTGGCCGGCCAGCCGCACGTGACGCCGGGCCTGCAATTCAGGCTCGCCGAGATCGCCGAGGTCGTCGATGCCGGGCCTGACCGCGGCCGTGAAGGCGCTGGTCGCCGGGCACCTGCTGCCGGGCCCGAACGCCACTGCCGAGGGACAGCAGCGGCGCACCACCGGCCGACGTCGGCTTCGGCCCGCGTGACGCCGTTCCTGCCGCATGCGGCGGCGGCCGCCAACAACGAGCTGGGCGGTCCGTGACCGCCCGGACCTTCACCGGAACAGCATCGGCGCCAACGTCGCCAGGTTGCGGCGCCAGACCGACCAGGTGTGCGCGCCCGGCGTCTCGACGCCCTCGTGCGGCACGCCGCGCTCGGTGAGGAAGGCACGCACCTGACGGTTGGCAGCAATCAGGCCGTCCTCGGTGCCGCAGGCAATCCACAGCAGCTTCAGGCGCTTGCCTTCGGCCGCCGTGAGCGTCGGGAAGACCTGCGGCAGCGTCGAGGGCTCACCGAGCCCGCCGGCGCTGAACGCGCCGACCCAGGCGAAGCGGTCGATCGCGTTCAGGCCCGACGAACAGGCTCTCGGCGCCCCCCATCGACAGCCCGGCGATGGCGCGGCGCTCGCGGCGCGGGTCGGTACGGTAGTCGCGCTCGATCGCCGGCATCACCTCGCGCGAACAGCGCATCACGATAGCCCTCCATGTTCTTCTGCCGCAGCTGCGGCGCGCGCGCGCCGCGCGTCACGATCTCGGGCGCGCCGTACCCAAGGGTCATCACCACCAGCATCGGCACGACCTTGCGCGCGGCGATCAGGTTGTCGAGGATGACGTGGGCCTGGCCGACCGACGTCCACCCGCTCGCGTCGTCGCTGAAGCCGTGCAGCAGGTAGAGCACCGGGTAGCGTCGCCGTGCAGCTCGAGGGTCGTAGCCCGGCGGCGTGTAGACGAAGTAGTCACGGTGGTCGCCGATGCGCGCCGACTTGTAGAAGTGGCGGTGCAGCTGCCCGCGCGGCACGTCGGCGACGTCCCAGGGCAGGGCTCGCGCCCCGCTGGCCGGACCGGCGCACCCGCACCATGCTCGACATGTTCAGCAGATTGGGCGCCACCCAGCGCGTTGAGCGGATCGACCAGGCCCACGCCGTCGACGTTGAACGTGTACTGGTAGATGTCGGGCGGCAACGCGGCGGTGGTCGCCGTCCACGTCCCCTGCGTCATCGCGGGTCATCGGCAGCCGTTCGGCGCCGGCACGCGACACGAACACCTGCTTGCGCGTTCGGCGGCCCTGACGCGGAACGTGATGCGCCCGTCGGCATGCACTTCGGGCGACGCCGGCGGTGCCGCCTGACCCTGTGCCCGTGCCCCGCCGGCCGTCAGCAGCAGCGTTGCCATCGTTGCCAGGCCAAGGTGTCGCAGTCGTGTCATCGTGTGCGCTCCATCGACGCGGCAAGGCGTCGTGTCTTCCGGGTTCAGTCGCTGCCGAAGTCCAGCGTCGCGACCACCGGGTAGTGGTCGGAGCCGAAGGCCGAGTCCAGTCGCCGATGCGTCGTCGGCATCGTCGCCGGCAGTCGCGGGAACAGGTAATCGAGGCGCCACGCATTCTGCACCATCGTCGGCCGGGTGTCCTCGGCGGGGAAGGCGCCGAAGGCGTGACGCAGCTGGCGCAGGGTGTCTTCCCGCAGGCCCAGCCAGACGTTGAAGTCGCCGCCGACGACCATCGGGAGCGACGCGGCATCATCGGTGGGCGAGAGCGCCAGCGCGTCGACGAGCGCTTCGGCCTGCCGCGTCCGGGCCGCTGCGGCGCGCGCCCACAGCCGGCGCGGCCCCGGCCGGTTCTCCAGATGCGCACTGACCACCCGCAGGCGCCAGGCGCGCCCGCCCGTGGCGGTGCCGTGGACGACGCCGGCCAGTGCAACACGGCGTTGGCGCTCGACCGGCAGTTCGATCGCCTCGAGGTCCGAGATCGGCAGAGACGACAGGATCGCCACGCCGCGGTCAGCGGCCGCCGCACCCATCGGACGCAGACGGTTGCGCCGGCCCGGCAGGTACGCGAAATGCCATCCCAACTCGCTGACGATGGCGGGGATGTCCTGGACGCCCGTGGCGCGCACTTGCAGGCGCCCGCCGGGCAGCGCCGGCGGTGCCGGCAGCGACCGGATGACCTCCTGCAGCAGGATGACGACGGCGTCTGGCGCCGGCCCGTCCGCGCTGCCGCGGCGGAGCGCCCTGACCAGCCCGCGGATGTCGCCACGCCCGTCGTGCACGTTCCATGTCGCCACGAGCACGCGTCGAGCCGGGGGGACCGGCGCGAATGCCGGCGGTGGCAGGAGGGGACGACCGACCTCCGCGCACCGGGCATCGAGGGCACGCTGCTCACGGGTCTCGGCGGGGCCAATCCATGTCAGCACCTGCGCGGGTGCCGTCGGCCCGGCGTCCCGGCATGGCGCGGGCGAGGAGGGAACCACGGCCATCCGTACGGACCTGGCACACCCGGCCATCAGGATCAGGGCGCCCAGGCTCACGCCCAGCGCCCGCTTCATCGTCGTGATACGCGACCTCCACCCTCGACTCCGCCGCCTGCCGATCTGCCGTCTGCCGACCTGCCGACTGACGGCCTCCTTACAATTCCCGCGTCATCTCGACCATCGTTCGGCGGAACTGCGCACGTTCGAAGAGGCGCTGCGCTGCGGTGTTCTGCTGCGCCGTCCACAGCACCACGCGTGGCATGCCGCGCTCGCGCAACCACTCGACGGCAGCTTCGAGCAGGCGGCTGCCGGCGCCGGTGCCGCGCGTACCCGCTTCCACGGCGAGGTCGTGCACGAACCCCGCCTCGTCGCGCAGTTCCTTCCACGACAGGCCCTCGATCCCGGCGTAGACGTAGCCGATCGCCTGACCGTCCTGCTCGGCCACGAGCACGACGCAGTCCGGGTCCTCCAGCTGTGTGCCGAGGAACCTGGCGTAGCCGTCCTCCGGGTTGCCGCCGGGTGCGAGGAACCGATCCCGGTCGAAGTCGTGGTGCACCCGCATCAGGAGGGCGCCAAGGCGGCCGAGGGCAGGGAGATCAGCGCGGGTCGCAGGACGAATCAGCATCGGCGGTCAGCGATCCCCCTCGGTCCGGTCACGCGGCCGGAGCCGGCAGGCTGTCCCAGAACTTCTCGATCTGGGCCCGCTGCGCGGCCGTGGGGAGCCTCCCCTTGCCGGCCCCCTGGTTGTCCTTCATGTTGTCGACCTTGGTCGTGCCGGGAATCGCCGCCGTGACCGCCGGGTGCGACACGACGTACTTCAGGAAGACGTGCGACCAGCTGGTCGCATCGAACGCCCTGGCCCAGTCTGGCACGGGCATGCCCTGCACGCGCCGGAACAGGCTGCCACGCCGGCCACCCAGCGGGATGTTGATGAGCACGCCCATCTTCAGCTCCTGCGCCAGCGGCAGGATCTCGACCCCCGCGTCACGGTTGTCCAGTGAGTAGTCGACCTGGATGAAGTCGAGTGGGTACTTGCGCATCTGCGCGATGAGATCCGGGTACTGCCGGTTGTCCGAGGTGGTCACGCCGATGTAGCGGATGCGCTTCCCCTCCTTCATCTTGAGCAGCACCGGCATCAGCACGTCGGTGCCGGTCAGGCTGTGCACCTGCATCAGCTCGATGTGATCGGTCTTGAGTCGCTTGAACGACTCTTCGAGCATGGCCGTGCCGACCGCCACGTCGCCGTTGGGCGCGGTGACCTTGGTCGCCAGGAAGAACTTGTCGCGGTTGCCGAGTTCGGCGATCAGTTCCCCGAGCACGATCTCCGATCGCCCATACCCGGGGGCGGTGTCGATCAGCGTGCCGCCGGCCGCCGGCATGGCGCGCAGCACCTCGCGCAGTGGCGCCATCTCCTCGACGGTCTTGACCCCGTACGTGTTGGTGCCGAGCCCGATGACCGGCAGTTTCTCTCCGCTTTTCGGGATGGCCTTCAGGGCCGGGGCGAGGCCCTGTGCGGCAGCGTTCGGGGACAGGTGCACGTGGGCGAGGGTCAGCCCTGTGCCGGCCGCGGCCATCTTCAGGGCCTCGCGGCGCGACAGCATCGTGTGGGTCGGTGATGTCATCGAATCTCCTCGGGAAATGGGCGGCCTAGCGGCCGACACCTGTCGTCGCCGCGGGACGGTCGGCGGGCTCCGCGCCCGCGCCGCTCGCGGCCAGCCGTTCCTGGCGACGCCCCAGCCAGAACGAGTTCAGCAGCCAGACCGCCGATACCGGCACTGCAGCCCACGCGATGCCGGACAGGGTCAGGCCGAACCAGCCCAGCGCCGCGTACGACCACGCACCGACCTGGTCGCCGAGACGGTAGACCACCGTGTCGATGAAGTTCTTGGCCTTGTACTTGTCCTCACGCGGCAGCACCGTGAACAGCACCTCGCGGGTCGGCCGGGCGATGGCGAAGTTGCCGGCCCGCCGGGCCACCTGCAGCACCACGATGGCGGCAATGGTCGGCGTGGCGCCGAGCCAGGCGAAACCGATCACGCTGAGCAGCGGCAGGATGGACAGGGTGAGTGCGACGCCGAGCGCCTTGAGGATGCGGCTGGTCAGGAACAACTGCGTGACCAGGGTCAGCGTGTTGACGACGAGGTCGATGCGGGCGAAGAACCCGGTGCGGGCGGCGCGGTCGGTGAAGGCCCGCGAGGCGATGTCGGCCTGCTGGAAGTAGAGCAGCGTCGAGGTGATGGCAAACAGCAGCATGTAGACGCTGACATTCAGCAGGTACGGGCTGCTGACGGCGCGCGACAGCCCGGCCAGCATGCCGCCGCCGATCGGCGCCCCCTCTTCGGCGGCCGCCGAGGCGGTGCCGGTCCTGGTGCGCAGGGTGGTGGCAATTGCCGAGAGCCGCCGCATCGCGAAGACGGCGACCTCGAGCAGCACCACCGACACCAGCAGCAGCGGGGTCGACCCGAGCACCGACACCAGCGAGGCAGTGATGACCGAACCGCTGATCGCGCCGACGGTCGCCCCCGCCGCGATGAACCCGAACAGTCGCTTGCCCTGTTCGCGGCTGAAGACGTCGACGATGAAGGCCCAGAACACCGAGACGACGAACAGGTTGAAGACCGACGTCCAGATGAAGAAGACGCGGCCGATCCAGATCTGCTGCGCGGCGCCGGTCACCAGCAGCAGCGCGAAGAAGATCAGCAGGTTCGCTTCGAAGAAGCGGTACGTGTAGGTGATGAACTGGAGACGCGGCAGCCTGGACACCAGCGCCGCGTACGGCGGGTTGGCCAGCGCCATGCCGAGCAGCGTGCCGGTGAACAGCCAGGGCAGATTGTCGACGCCGCCAGCCACGCCCATGTCGTCGCGAATCGGGCGGATGACGTAGTACGCGCAGAGGACACAGAAGTAGAACGCCGACGCCCACAGCAGCGCGGCCATCTCCCCGGGGCGTACGTCGATGAGGCGCCGCAAGGGCCCGGACTGTTCGTTCATGGTTGCGTAGTGTAACGACAGCGGCCCCGCCCTGCGTTTCACAGTTGAAGCGAGAGGGCGGCAATGCCGATTGCACCTGACGCGGACCTGCCGGGCACCATCGCCCGTCATGGGTCCGTCCGACAACGGGGAGAGACACGACATGCGCGCACGCGTACTGGCAGGCGTCCTGATCATCGCGGCGTCCGGTGGATGCTCGACGCTGAAGAGCAGCCTCAAGACCATCCCGGAGACGACTGCGCGTCCGGCGACCGGCACGCCGGGGACCTTCATGCTGGCCGACGGCTCACCCAACCTGACGACCGACTGCGCGACGACCATGCAGGACTCGCAGGACAAGGGCGTCATCGAGCTGGTGCGTACCCTGCGCAACGGCCTGGCCGACTACAGCGTGCCGGCCGGCAAGTACGGCGTGAGCGAAAATGAACTGCTGCGCGTGGATTGCACGACCGGCCGCACCATCGGCATCGCCCGCGTCGAGTAGGTCCTAGGAGGCCGCCGGCGGGTCGGGCTGCTGCCACGCACTCATGCCGCCGTCCACCAGCAGCATCTGCCCGTGGATGTGCCGGGCGGCGTCGCTGAGCAGGAACACCGCGGCGTCGCCGCACACCTCAGGGCCCGGGACGTCGCCGTTGGGCGTGTGCATCTGCATCCAGGCCATGGCTGCGGGATTGGCCAGGAAGGCCTCGGTAAGCGGGGTCCGGACCAGCCCGGGCGCCATGCCGTTGACGCGGATGCCTTTCGGCGCCAGCGCGACGCACAGCGTCCTCACCATCATCTCGACGGCGCCCTTCGACGTGTCGTAGGCGGCATGGTTGGCTTCGGCCAGCCGACCGTTGATCGACCCCGTGAACAGCACGCGGCCCTGCGTGCCCTGCCGCCACCCAGTGCCGGGCGAACTGCTGCGTCAGGAAGAACGGCGCCTGCACGTTGAGCCGCAGCGTGCGCTCGAAGATCTCCGGCGTGACGTCGAGGAAGTGCATGGTGTCCATGCATGTCCCGGCGTTGTTGACCAGCAGGTCGATGCCCGGCATCACCGCCGTCGCGTCCAGGAACAGCCGCTCGGCATCGTCCACGGGTCGGGCTGACAGGTCGCCCTCGACCAGGGCCACCTGGACGCCTGCTGCCGCGCACGCCGCGCGCGTGTCGTCGGCCTGGGCGTCGCGCCGCAGCCCGTGCAGCACGATGTCGGCGCCGGCGGCGGCCAGGGCCATGGCGATGGCCCGGCCGACACCCTGTGTGGCGCCGGTGACGAGGGCGCGATGGCCCTTCAACGAGGACATGACTGGCAGGCGTCCGTCCTAGGGTTGCGCCGCCGTGGCGGCGGTGGCTGGCGGCGTCGGCTCGCCGTATTCGCGGTCGGTGACCAGACCGGGCATCGGAACCGGGTAGCGCCCGTCAGGGCCGGCCAGCAGCGGCGCCGGGCCATCCATGGTCAGCGCGTCCACACCCGGCGCGAACTCGTGCGTGCTGTTGAGGATCTCGTCGTAGGTGATGACGCGGCCGGTGTGCGCGGCCATCCGGCCCATGCTGGTGACCAGGCTGGCTTCGACGCCGCGCCGCACCTCGTTGTACGGACGGTCGTTGCGGATGGCGTCGATCAGGTTGATCCACTCGACGCGGTACGGGTTGCGCTCCGGCTCGGGGTAGGCCCAGGCCAGGTGGGCCGCGTCCGGGTTGTGTCCCGAGTAGATGCGGCTGCGTGCCGGCGTGTGGTCCTTGGCCGAGATGATCGCCAGGCCCTTGGTGCCGTGTGCATACGACGCGAACTCGGCCCACGCGCCGGTCATCGTGCGCCCGTCGAGGTGCAGCTTGGTGCCGTCCGGGAAGGTGTACTCGACCGAGTAGGTGTCGAAGTTCTGGTCGACGTAGTCCTCGCGGTAATGCCGGCCACCGACCGCCTGCGCCTTCACCGGCCAGGCCTGCTTCATCATGCAGGTCTCGTCGATGTTGTGGATGTAGAAGTCCGAGTACATTCCGCCCGACGCCCACAGGAAGCCGTGGAAGCGGCGCAGCTGGTACATCAGTTCGGTCATCGGCTGGGTGGCATCACCGACGACCTGCGGCGTGACCGCGTTCTTGACCTGCTTCTTGGTGAAGGCCGAGCCCCCCGGTCCGTGCATCCGGTAGGCGCGCATCGAGATGATGTCGCCGATCTGGCCGTCCTTGATCCGCCGCAGCAACTCGTTGCGCGCATCACAATGACGGCACATCAGCCCCACGCCCACCTTGAGGTTCTTGCGCACCGACTGCTCGCCGAGCGCGAACATCCTCCGGGAGGTGGGGCCGTCGACGGTGACCGGCTTCTCCATGAAGACGTTGAGGCCCTTCTTGATGGCGTAGTCGAAGTGCACCCAGCGGAAGGCCGGCGGCGTGGCCAGGATCACCACGTCGCCCGGCTTGAGCACGTCCATCGCATGCCGGTAGCCATCCAGGCCGAGGAACTTGTGCTCGTCCTTGACCGCCATCCCGTCGCCCATGCGGTTTTTCAGGGAGGTGTGGCTGCGCGTCAGCTTGTCCTGGAAGACGTCGGCCATCGCCACCAGCTTGAGCGGCCCGTTCTTGGTGGCGAACGCATCCACCACCGCACCGGTGCCACGCCCGCCGCAGCCCACCAGCGCGAACTGGATGGTGTTGCCGGCGGCGCCGTGCACCGCCGGTGCGTTCAGCGTCGCCAGGGTCGATGCCGCGGCCACCTGGCCGATGCGCTGCGCGAAACCGCGCCGTGAGAGTGGGGCTTGTTCGCCGTCCATCAGTCCTGCCTCCTGAACTCGTGAAGAAGTCCGCACAAGCATACCGCCGCCCGCGCGCCAGCGCAGCCGTTGTTTGTCGGGGCGGTCGCCTGAGCCCTTCCCGAGCCCGTGCAGGACGCCGGCCACCGCGGGTCGGCCACGTTGGACTACGATCGCTGCCATGACCAGCGATGGCGCCCCGAAGAGCCGACTCGAGCTCGTGATGGAGAAACTGCGGCAGCAGGACGAGGCCAACGGCGTCACCCAGGTGACGTTGAGCGATGCCCAGCGTGAGGCGATCGGCGAGGCCCGCAGGGGGCACGAGGCCAAGGTCGCGCAGCGGCGCATCATGCACCAGACGTCGATGATGTCGGTCTTCGAGCCGTCCGCCGCCCTCGAGCGCGAAGAAGAGCTGCGCCGCGACCTGGCGCGCTTCGAGCGCGAACACGAGGAGACGCTGGCCCGCCTCCGCCGCGGTGAGCACCTGGAGGCGAGTGTGTAAGAGAGGGTAGCGTACGAGGGTGAACGGAAGCCTCGTTCAGAGCGGCGTCGATGAACGACGCCAACTCAGCGCTGCGGTATCATCGACGTCGTGTACATCACGGTTCGGGACCAGGCGCCGGGCTCCTGGTTCAGACGCCTGTTCACCGCCGACGGCACGGCCGGCGTCAGCCGTAACGTCATCCTGCTCGGCCTCACCAGTCTGTTCACCGATGTTTCGTCCGAGATGCTGACGGCGGTGCTGCCGCTGTACTTCATGCTGGAGTTGCGGATGACGCCGCTCCAGTTCGGGCTCATCGATGGGCTGTATCAGGGCACCAGCGCCGTCGTCCGCGTCGGTGCTGGCCTGGTCGCTGACGCCGGCACTCGCTACAAAACCGTGGCGACCATCGGCTACGGCTTGTCGGCCGTGTGCAAGATCGGACTGGTCGCGGCGGGATCGACCTGGGGCGCGCTCACGGCGCTGCTGTTGACCGATCGTCTCGGCAAGGGCATCCGCACCGCGCCACGCGACGCGCTCATCTCGCTCAGCAGCGATCCTGCCCGGCTCGGCGAGGCCTTTGGGGTTCACCGCGCACTGGATACGATCGGCGCGATTGCCGGGCCGTTGTTGGCCTTCGGCATCCTAAGCCTGGCGCCGCGTGCCTACCGGACGGTATTCACGATCAGTTTCTCTCATGGCGCTGATCGGCCTCGCCGTCATCGTGCTGCTCGTCGAGAACCGGCGGGCGGCGCCGCCGCCGGCGACCTCGGGTTTGCTGTCCTTCCGCGAGCTGTTGAAACCATCCCAGGGCGGCCGGGTCATCCTGGCCGGCGGCATCCTCGGCGCGCTGACCGCGACCGACGCGCTGATCTTCCTGACCCTGCAACGCAAGAGCGCGCTGCCGCCCACACTGTTTCCGCTGCTGTTTGTCGGTGTGGCCGTAGCCTACTTCGTGCTCGCCCTGCCGTTGGGACGCCTCGCCGATCGCATCGGCCGCCATCGACTGTTCGTGTCCGGCCACATCGCCGTGATCGCCATCTACCTGCTGCTCCTGTCGCCGTGGTTCCCGCCCGCCGCTGATCATCGTCGTCGTGGCGCTGCTCGGGGCGTATTATGCGGCGACCGACGGCGTACTTTCTGCGCTGGCGACGACGCAATTCGCCCCGCAGCAGCTTTCGACGGGGCTGTCGCTGGTGGCGACGGTGGCGGCACTGGCTCGCGTTGCCGCCGCCGCAGCGTTCGGGGCGCTCTGGACCTGGTGGCATGTCAGTGGTGCCCTCGCCGGCTTCGCGTTCGGGCTGACGCTGGCGATTGCCGCGCGCTGCGTGGCTGCTGCGCGTCGATCGACCGTGGGACGCCGCTGCCGCGGCGGTGCAGGTATGACCGCGCGGGTACGCCTTGGTGTCTTCACTGCTGTCGTCGTCGCCGCCTTCGCAGCGATGGCCATCTCGCTCGCTCTCGCGGTGAGGGGCGCGGTCGCGACCGCCCCAGTGCCGCTGGCTGGGGACGCATTCAGGCCACCCCTAGCCAAGCACCCGTATCTGCTCTTTCGATCGCTGGCGCAGGATGCGGGCTACAGCGGCGTTGCCTACGTGGCTCTGGACGGAACGGGAGAGCGCCAATTGGTGCCCGGCCTCCGGTGCCGAGAGGTCCACATGGCCGGCGGCCGCGGAGTCTGCCTGGCGATCCGTGGCGGGACCGCATTCGCCGCGCGCATCTTCGACAGCAGCTTCGTCGTCCGCGCCGAGTTGCCGCTTGCCGGCGTGCACGAGCCGCGTCCAGGTCTCGCCGGACGGGTCGCTGGCAGCGACGACGGTGTTTGTCAGCGGCCATTCCTACGCCGACACCTCCTTCTCGACGCGGACATCGATTATCGACCTCGCAGCCGGTCGTTTCCTGGTCGAGGATCTCGAAACCCTGGCGGTGCGCTGGGATGGCCGCGCTTTCGACGCGGCTGACTTCAACTTCTGGGGCATTACCTTCCTGCGCGATTCCCGGACGCTTCTACGCGACCCTCGCGACAGCCGGGCGGACGTACCTGGTGCGCGGTCACGCCGACGAGCGGACGCTCGAGGTGGTCGACCGCGACGTAGAGTGCCCCTCGATCTCGCCGAACAATCAACTGTTGGCGTACAAGCACCGGATCCGCACTGAAGCAAGCCCGGTGCAGCTGGGAAATCTGGCTGCTCGACCTGCGAGACCCGCCGTCGCTGGGCCCTCGGCGAGCGTCATTCGGTGGATGAACAGGTCCAGTGGCTCGATGACCAGCGCATCGTCTACGCCCGCCCGACAGAGGGTGAGCCAGCCGCCACCGATCTCTGGGTAGTCGACCGCTCGGGTGCGGCTCCCCGAAGGTTGCTCGGCCGGGCAGGTTCCCCTGCTGTCGTCGGCTTTCCTGTACGCGCGTCGAGCGACCGGAACTCGCTTCGAATAACATCGGAAAGTCTCCGTTTAAGGGGCCGAAAGTCTCCCAGGCATGAGAATTAATGCGCCGAAACAGGCTCGGTACGTCAAAGAACGCTCAGGTAAGTCGAGTCGCTCAGATGGAAGTGAAATTGCTCTTGGCAGCTAGGCTGGCATATAGAACCGCCGGTGAAGCATTGCAGCAGCGGCGATTGCGCCGTTGGGTGACCTTGTGCTTGTTGTCGATCGTCACGGCCTGGTCGGACCGTCGTCCAGCTTCCAGGCCCAGGTCGTCGACCCGTGCGCGCCGCCCAACGGCAATGCAATCGTCTGCGAGAACGCCCTCGCGGGTGACCCGGCCACCGAGTGGGACGTGTCCGGCGCTGGTGACCTGAGCATCCAGGGTTATGTCGCCGACATCAGCGTCAACCGGGGACAGACCGTCCAGTTCAAGATCGACACTGACGCGACCGCGTACCGCCTGGACATCTACCGGATGGGCTACTACGGCGGCAGCGGCGCCCGCCTGGTGGCATCGATCGCGCCTTCTGTGTCGCTGCCCCAGACCCAGCCGGCCTGTCTCGAGGATCCGACCACTGGGCTGGTGGACTGCGGCAACTGGGCTGTTTCGGCCTCCTGGGCGGTGCCCGCAACTGCTACGTCCGGCATCTACTTCGCTCGCGTCCAACGCCTGGATACGGGCGGCGCCAGCCACATCGTGTTCGTCGTCCGCGATGACAGCGGCAATTCCGACCTGCTCTTCCAGACGTCGGACACAACGTGGCAGGCGTACAACCGCTACGGCGGAAACAGTCTGTATGTGGGCAGCCCCGCCGGCCGCGCCTACAAGGTGAGTTACAACCGGCCGTTCACGACTCGCGAGTACGCGCCCGAGGATTGGGTGTTCAACGCGGAATACCCGATGGTCCGCTGGCTGGAAGCCAACGGCTACGACGTGAGCTACTCGACCGGCGTCGATTCCGACCGCCGCGGCGCCGCAGCTGCTCGGCCACCGTGCCTTCCTGTCGGTCGGCCACGACGAGTACTGGTCGGGCATCCAGCGCGCCAACGTCGAAGCGGCGCGTGAGGCGGGCGTACACCTCGCGTTCTTCAGCGGCAACGAAGTGTTCTGGAAGACGCGCTGGGAGACCAGCATCGCGCCTGGCGGCGCAACCTATCGCACTCTCGTCAGCTACAAAGAGACCCACGCGAACGCCAAGATTGACCCGCTGGAGAACGTCTGGACGGGCACGTGGCGTGACACGCGCTTCAGCCCGCCGGCCGACGGCGGCCGGCCGGAGAATGCGCTGACGGGCACCCTCTTCACGGTCAACTCCGGCACCACCGCGATTCGGGTGCCCGCGGACGCCGGTCAACTGCGCTTCTGGCGCAACACGCCGATGGCGGAGTCTGATCGCCGGGACCGAAGGCGTGCTGCCCGATGGCACACTCGGCTACGAGTGGGACGAGGACCTGGACAACGGGTCGCGACCGGCCGGCCTCATCCGTCTCTCGGATACGGTCGCGTCCGGCGTGGACCGCCTGCAGGACTTCGGGTCCACCTACGGCCCCGGAACGGCCAACCACGCGATGACACTCTATCGCCACGCCAGCGGCGCGCTGGTCTTCGGCGCCGGCACCGTCCAGTACACGTGGGGCCTCGACAGCGAGCACGACTGCGGCAGCGAGCCGGCGAGCCTCGCGATGCAGCAGGCGACCGTCAACCTGTTCGCCGACATGGGCACGCAGCCGCGGACCCTCCAGTCCGGGCTGCAGTCGGCAATCGCGTCGATCGACACGACGCCTCCGACGTCGTCGATCGCCTCGCCCGTCGACAACGACATCGTTGCGGCGGCCAGTGCTGTGACGATCACGGGAACGGCCGCGGACGCCGCCGGCGAGGTCGCGGGCGTCGACGTGTCGGTGGACGGCGGAGTCGACCTGGCGCCGCGCCAATGGCCGTGACGAACTGGAGCTACTCATGGTCAGACCGGCAGTCCGCGCACAGTGACCATCCGGACCCGCGCCGTCGATGACAGTGGCCACGTCGAGGCGCCTTCGCCCGGCATCTCTGTCCGCGTCGAAGCGGGCGGCGACCAACTGTCCGTGCTCGATCTGGCCTGCCAGCACAGTCTCCCGGCGGTCGTCGACGGAGAACGACCCCTCCGCCGTCGAGCTCGGTGTCAAGTTCCGGTCCGATGTGGACGGCTATGTCACCGCACTGCGCTTCTACAAGAGCCTCCAGGACGTCGGCCCGCACGTAGGGCATTTCTGGAGCGCGGATGGCACGCTGCTCGCGTCGGCCAACTTCGCAGGCGAGAGCGCCTCCGGGTGGCAGGAAGTGGCCCTGCCGTCACCGGTCGCGGTGACGAAGGACACGACCTACGTGGCCTCGTACCACACGGCATCCGGCAATTACACCGTGAGTGCCGGGTTCTTCGCGCTGAACGGTGTGGACAACGGCCCGCTGCACGCCCTCCGGGACGGCATCGATGGCCCGAACGGCGTGTATCGCTATGGCGCGTCGGCGTTCCCGAGCGAGACCTACGCCGCGAGCAACTACTGGGTCGACGTGGTGCTGGCGACGTCGCTGGCCCCGGATACGACGCCGCCGGCGGTCAGCCAGGTGTCGCCGGCCAGCGGCGCCAGCGGCGTCGCGGCGGGCACCGCGGTGAGTGCGGTCTTCAACGAGAACCTTTCTGCCGCATCGGTCACGACCGCGAGCTTCGAGCTGAGTGGGCCGGATGGCGGCATCGTTCCCGCCTCAGCCACGTACACGGCCGGCACCCGGACCGCCCAGCTCTCCCCGACAGCGTCACTGGCCTACTCCACGCTGTACACGGCCCGGCTCATTGGCGGCACGAGCGGCATTCATGACGTCGCGGGCAACGCTCTGGCGTCCACCGTCACGTGGACGTTCACGACCGGCGCCGCTCCTCCTCCGCCGCCGGCGGAGGGCCCTGGCGGACCGATCCTCGTCATCGGCCACAGCGCAAATCCGTTCTCTCGGTACTATGCCGAGATCCTGCGGGCCGAGGGCTTGAACGCTTTCCGGGCTATGGATATCACGGCGGTGTCGCCGGCGACGCTGGCCAGCTACCAAGTCGCCATCCTGGGTGAGATGCCGCTCACGCCGACCCAGGTGGCGATGTTCAGCGACTGGGTGACCGCCGGCGGCAACCTGATCGCGATGCGCCCCGACAAGCAGCTCGCCGTACTGCTCGGCGTCGCGGACGCCGGCAGCGTACGCGCCAACGCCTACCTGCTGGTGAACACGACGACGGCGCCGGGCGCCGGTATCACTGGTGAGTCGCTGCAGTACCACGGCCTGGCCGATCGCTACACACTCGACGGTGCCACCACGGTGGCCACACTCTTTGCCGACGGCACCACGCCGACCCTCAACCCGGCGGTCACCGTCCGCAGCATCGGCAGCAACGGCGGCCAGGCGGCGGCGTTCTCCTTCGACCTGGCCCGGTCCATCGTGTACACGCGCCAGGGCAATCCCGGCCTGGTCCGGCCAGGAGCGCGACGGCCAGTCGCCAATCCGGTCGAACGACCTGTTCTTCGGTGGCGCGGAGCCCGACTGGGTCGACTTGACGAAGGTCGCGGTGCCGCAGGCCGACGAGCAGCAGCGATTGCTCGCCAACTTGATCGCGCACGTCAGCGCCGATCGGATGCCGCTGCCTCGCTTCTGGTACTTCCCACGCGGCGGGAAGGCTATCGTCGTGATGACCGGAGACGATCACGCCAACGGCGGTACCGTCGGCCGCTTCGACGGTTACCTCGCCCGGAGTCCGTCGGGCTGCAGCGTCGCAGACTGGCAGTGCATCCGTGCGACCTCGTACACCTACCCGTCGACGCCGATCACGGACGCCCAGGCCGCCGCCTACCACGCCGCAGGGCTTCGAGATCGCCGCGCACATCAGTACTGGCTGCGCCGACTACACGGCGGCATCGATCGATTCAAACTACCTCGACGATTTGGCGCAGTTCTCGCTGAGCTTTCCGAGCCTGCCGGCACCGCGTACCAACCGAACCCACTGCATCGCCTTCAGCGATTACGACAGCCAGCCACAGGTGGCCGCGGCACACGGGATCAGGCTCGACACGAACTACTACTACTGGCCAGGACCGTGGGTGCAGAATCGCCCCGGCTTCATGACCGGCTCCGGCATGCCCATGCGCTTCACGCGCCTGGACGGCACCATTGTCGACGTCTACCAGGCAGCGACGCAGATGACCGACGAGTCGGACCAGTCGTTCCCGGGCACGATGGACGCGCTGCTCGACAACGCGCTCGGGCCCAACGGCTACTACGGCGCGTTCGTCGCCAACATGCACACCGACGTGGGCACCAGCGCCGGTTCGGACGCGATCGTCGCGTCCGCGCTGGCCCGGTCGGTGCCGGTCATCTCCGGGGAGCAGTTGCTGACGTGGGTGGACGGTCGCAACGCGTCGGCATTCGGCAACTTCGCCTTCACTGGCAGCACGCTGACGTTCTCGATCGCCGTCGGTAGCGGCGCCAACGGGCTCGAGGCGATGCTCCCGCACACGTCCGGCGCGCTGTCGCTGGTCTCCTTGACCCGGGAAGGCACGCCAGTGCCTTACCGCGTCGAGACGATCAAGGGGATTGCCTACGCCATCTTCACCGCCCTGAACGGGACCTATCAGGCAGAATTCGTCGTCGATGCGACCGCGCCGACGATCACCGGCGTCGGCGCGACGGCCGGGAGTACCTCGGCGACGGTCAGCTGGTCGACCAACGAAGCGGCGACCTCGCGGGTGGACTTCGGTGTGGCACCCGACGCCCTGTCGCAGTCGGCGTCGTCGGCCGGCCTCGCGACCGGCCACTCCGTGCCGCTGACGTCGCTGGCCAACGGCACGACCTACTACTACCAGGTGACGTCGGCCGACGCGGCGGGCAACACCGCAACGGCGCCCACGGCGCCGGCGACGTTCACCACGACGACACCGCCCCGCTCGGTTGCCCGTGCACGATCTGGCCGGACTCGGCCGCGCCGGCGGTGGCATCCGAGAGCGACTTTGCGGCCGTCGAACTCGGCGTCAAGTTCCGCACGACGGTGGACGGATTCATCACCGGGCTGCGCTTCTACAAGGGGCCGCAGAACACCGGCGTCCACCTCGGGCATCTGTGGACGGCGAGCGGCACCCTGCTGGCGACGGCGACGTTCTCCGGCGAGACGGCGACGGGATGGCAGCAGGTCGCGTTCGATGTCCCCGTCGTTATCGCGGCAAACACGGTCTACGTGGCGTCCTACCACGCGCCAAACGGGGGCTATGCCTACGACGAGCGCCGCGTTCGCGGCTGGCGGCGTGGTCAATGGACCGCTGGAGGCGATGGCGAGCCCGGCAGCGGGGGGCAACGGCGTCTACCGGTACGGCCCGGCCGCCTTCCCGAACCAGACGTACAACACGACGAATTACTGGGTCGACGTCGTCTTCGCCACCAGCGTCGTGGCCGACACCACGGCGCCGACGGTGGTGCGCACGGCGCCGGCGGCCGGCTCGGATCGGCCGCCGTGGCCGCGCCGGTGACCGCTACATTCAGCGAGAGCCTCAGTTCCGGGTCGGTGGGCACGAGTTCGATGGAGCTGCGCGACGCGGCGAACGCCCTCCTGCCAGCGACCGTCAGCTACGACATCTGCGACGCGGACGGCGTCGCTGCAGCCGCTGGCCGCCGCTGGCGTATCGCCACCTCTTACACGGCGACGGTCAAGGGTGGCGCAACTGGCGTCCGCGATCTCGCTGGCAACGCCCTGGCGCGCCGATCACGTCTGGACGTTCACGACCGGCGGCCGCCGCCCCCGGCGCCGGAGGACGGTCCGGGAGGGCCGATGCTGGTGGTGACGTCGACCGGCCAATCCGTTCACGTCGTACTACGCGGAGATCCTGCGCGCCGAGGGTCTGAACGCGTTCGCTGTGGCGGACCTGGCTTCGGTCACGCCGGCGACAGCTGCGCGCAGCACGACGTCGTCATCCTCGGCGAGCATGCCGCTCGCTCCGACGCGAGGTGACGATGTTCTCGAACTGGGTCACGGCCGGCGGCAACCTGATCGCCATGCGCCCGGACAAGCAGCTGGCGAGGCTGCTGGGCCTGACCGACGCAGGGCACGACGCTCGGCCGACGCGCTACCTGCAGGTGCAGACACGGCTCGGCGCCGGTGCCGGCATCGTCGGCGAGACGATGCAGTTCCACGGCACGGCGGACCGCTATGCGCTCGAACGGCGCCAGCGCCGTCGCGACGCTGTTCTCGACGCGCGTCCAGCGCCACCGCGAGTCCGGCGGTGACGGTGCGCAGCGTCGGCACCGCCGGCGGCGCAGGCGGCGGCGTTCACCTACGATCTGGCCCGCTCGGTCGTGCTGACGCGGCAGGGCAATCCGGCCTGGGCCGGTCAGGAGCGCGACGGTCTGACCCCGATCCGGTCGGACGACCTGTTCTTCGGCGGCACCGAGCCGGACTGAGGTCGACCTGAGCAAGGTCGCCATTCCGCAGGCCGACGAACAGCAGCGACTGCTCGCCAACCTGATCGGCTTCGTGAACCGAGGACCGGAAGCCGCTGCCGCGGTTCTGGTATCTGCCCGAGGGGCCACAAGGCCGTGGTGGTGATGACGGGCGACGACCACGGCAACAACGGCACCCAGGGCGGTTCGACTCACTTCGCGGCCGCAAGCGCGCCGGGCTGCAGCGTCGACGACTGGGAGCTGCGTCCGCGCCACGTCCTACGTCTATCCGTCGCACTCCGCTCCCGCCCACGCAGGCGACGGCCTTCGAAGCGTCAGGGCTTCGAGATCGCCGCGCACATCAACGACCGAACTGCGCCGACTACACACCGGCGTCGCTGCTGCGCAGACCTATCGCGCAGACGACCTCGCGGCCGTTCTCGACGTCGTTCCCGGGCCTGCCGGCGCCGCGCGACCAACCGGACGCACTGCATCGTCGTGGAGCGACTACACGACGCAGGCCGAGGTCGCGCTCGCCAGGGGCGATGCGCCTGGACACGAACTACTACTACTGGCCCGGCGACCTGGGTGAACGACACGGCCCGGCCTGTTCACCGGCTCGGGCTTCCCGATGCGATTCGCCGGAGCAGACGGCTCGTTCATCGACGTGTACCAGGCCGCGACGCAGATGACCGACGAGTCGGGGCAGAGCTTCCCGTTCACGATCGACACGCTGCTCGATCGGGCGCTCGGCGCGGAGGGCTACTACGGCACGTTCGTCGCCAACATCCACACCGATACGGCCGTAACGATCCGCGCGCCGACGCCATCGTGGCGTCGGCGCAGGCGCGCGGTGTTCCGGTCATCTCGGCCAGGCAGCTGCTCACGTGGATCGACGGTCGCAACGCGTCCCGCTTCGAGGCGTCTCGCCTGGGATGGCAACCAGCTGACGGTTCACGGTCGCGCCCGGCTACGGCGCACGGGGCCTGCAGGCGATGCTGCCGGTGGCCAACGGGGCGGGTGCGCTGACCGGCATCCGCCGCGACGGTTCGGCAGTCGCGTCGACGCTGTCGACGATCAAGGGCGTCACGTACGCGGTGTTCGCGGCGACGAGCCGGGACCTACACGGCGGAATACGGCATCGACACCCTCGCCCCGGTCATCTCGAACGTCGCGCGACCGCGACGCATGCCGAGGCGACCGTGACGTGGACGACCAACGAGCCGACGTCGTCACGAGTCGACTATGGCCTCGCGCCCGGCAGCCTCACGTCGACCGCGTCGGTCGGCGGCACGCCGCCGCGCATGCGGTGTCGATCGTCCGGCCTGTCCGGCGGCACGACGTACTACTACCGCGTCGTGTCGATCGACGCTGGCGGGCTCGTTGCTGTCAGCCCAGTGCAGTCGTTCACCACGGCGACGGCGCCGACGACGTTCCAGGTGGTCGACACCACGGCCGGCGACTTCGGCGCCGGTACGCTGGCCAGCGTGCGCATCGCCACCCAGGCCGGCGGAGAAGTCGAGCTCGGCGCCGGTGTCGGCGCCGACTTCAACGGCGACGCTCTGCCGGATGGCTGGACCGCCACACCATGGTCGGGCGGCGGCAGCGGCGTGCCGTCGACTGGGCAGCTTCTGGTCGACGGCGCACTCGTCACGCCGCCGGGCTGCACAGTCCGGGCGGATCGATGGAGTTCGTCGCTACCTTCGGCAGCGGAGGGCTTCCAGCACGCCGGCTTCGCGATCACGTTCAACGAGGCGCGCTGGGCGATCTTCAGCACCGGCGGCGGCGGAGCGCTCTACGCGCGTACGCACGACGGCGCGACGCCGACCGACACGCTGATTCCGGGTCCCTGGCTGGGCGCGCCGCATCGATACCGCATCGAGTGGAACGCGGACGGCGTCGTCTTCTCGATCGATGGCACACCGGTGGCGACGCACGCGGCCGCGATCGGCGGACCAGATGCGGCCGGTTGTCTCGGACTACGCGGTCAACGGCCAGCCGCTGGCTGTCGACTGGGTCGAGCTGACACCGCCGCATGCGACAAGCGGCACGTTCACGTCGCGCGTACTCGATGCAGGCCTGAGCGCCATCGTGGACGTCGGTGGACTGGACGGCGGCCCTTCCTGCCGGGACCGGCGTAGCCATCGCGGCCCGCTTCGGTGACACGCCGTCACCCGACGGTACCTGGACGGCATTCGCGCCGGTGGCGACTCCGGCGCGGCGCTCTCGCAGGTGTCGCGCTACGCTCAGTACCAGGCGACGCCATGAGCTCGAGCGGGGCTGCGACGCCATCGCTTGCCGACGTCACGTTCACGGCCGGCCGGGGCGGCCGGCACTGACCGTCGCCGATGCGGTCGTGACTGAAGGCAACGCCGGCACGGCAGCGCTGACCTTCACGGTGTCGCTGCCGTGGATCGCGACGAGCGAGGTGCGCGTCGACTACGCGACTGTCGCCGGCACCGCCGCGGCGGGCAGCGACTTCATCGCGACGTCCGGGACGGCGGTCATCGCGGTCGGCACCGACAGCACGACGGTCACGGTCAGGGTCCTGGGCGACACGATGCTCGAGACGGACGAGACCGTTGAGCCTGGTCCTGAGCTCGCCGGTCGGCGCCTCGATCGGCGACGGCCACGGCATCGGCACCATCATCAACGACGATCTGCCGGTGCTGTCGATCGCCAGCACGTCGGTGGTCGAGGGAACAGGCCAGTCGGTTGCGGCGACGCTCGTCGTGTCGCTGTCGGCCCCGACCGTCCAGACGGTGCGAGCGACCATCGCCACGGCAGGCGGCTCGGCCGTCTCCGGCGTGGACTTCGAGCCCGTACGGCGGTCGTGACGCATCGTGCCTGGCGCGACGACGCGCCACCGTCACAATCCCCGGTCCTCGGCGACTCGACGGACGAGAATGACGAGACGTTCTCGGTCACGCTGACCAACCCGGTCGGCGCCGCGTTCGAAGGCGTGCCGGCCACCGTGACCATCGTCGACGACGACTCTGCCGCCGGCGCTCGACCGTGTCCGACGCCAGCGTCGCCGAGACGAACGCCGCCGGCGAGCAGGCCACCTTCACGGTGACACTCGCCACGTCGAGCGGCAAGGTCGTGACGGTGGACTACGCGACAGCCAACGGCACGGCGGTGGCGCCGGCCGACTACACGGCGACGTCGCGGCACCCTGACGTTCCCGGTGCGGCACGACGACCCAGACGTTCGTCGTGCCGATTGCCGGCGACACGCTCGACGAGAACGACGAGACCTTCACGGTCGTCCTGTCGAACCCGTCGGCGCGCAGCCGGGCACGCCGCCAGGGGACCGGCACGATCGTCGACAACGATCCGTCGCCGTCGGTCTCGGTCAACGACGTGACCATCGCCGAGAGCGCCACAGCGGTGAACGCCGTGTTCACGGTGTACGCTCTCGACAGCGAGCGGCCGCTCGGTGACCGTCAACTACGCGACGGCGAACGGCACGGCGGCCGCGCCGGCCGACTACACGGCGACGTCCGGGACGCTCACGTTCGCGGCGGCCGGCACGACGACGCAGACGATCACGGTGCCGATCCCGGTCGACACGATGGACGAGCCAACGAGACCTTCTCGTGAACCTGACGCAGCCCGTCAGGCGCGACCATCGCCGACGGGCAGGGCGTCGCGACCATCACCGACAACGACCTGCGCCGCCGACCATCGCGATCGCCGACCTGACGGTCACCGAAGGCAACGGCGGCACATCGAATGCCACTTTCCGGTGACGCTCGTCGCCGCCGAGCGGCTTCACCGTTACGGTGAACTACACGACGGCGAACGGGACCGCGACGACGCCCGGCGACTACAGCGGCGACTCCGGCACGCTGACGTTCGCGCCGGGCACGACGCGGACATTGCCACTGTGCCGGTCGCAGGCGACATCGACCAACGAGCCGACGAGACGTTCGTCGTCAACCTCAGCGCGCCGACCAACGCGACGATCGCCGACAGCCAGGGCGTGGCCACGATCGCCGACAACGACGCGGTGACGCTCGCCATCGGCGACGTGTCGCTGACCGAGGGCAACAGCGGGACGAGAACTCACGTTCACCGTCACCAAGACGGGCGCGACCGTCCAGGCGGTGACCGTGAACTACGCGACGGCGAACGGCACGGCCGTCCAGCCGGCCGACTACCAGCGCTCGGTCGGGCACGCTGACGTTCGCGGCGGCGACGACGACGCAGACGATCACCGTGCCGGTCGTCGGCGACGCGCTCGACGAGGACGACGAGACGTTCGTCGTCAACTTGAGCGGTGCGACGGTGGCGACGATCGCCGACAACCAGGGCGATCAGGCACGATCATCGACAACGACGCCATCGCCGTCGTTGGTCGATCGCAAACGCGACGGTCACCGAGGGGAACAGCGGCACGTCGTCGATGCAACGTTCACGGTCACGCTGTCGTCGGCGAGCGGACGCGTCGTCACCGTGGCCTACGCCACGGCGAACGGCACCGCGACGGCGCCGGCCGACTACGCCGGCCACGTCCGGGACCGCTGACGTTCAACCCCGGCACCACCTCGCTAGTCAGTCACCGTGCCGATTGTCGGCGACCTGCTCGACGAGCCGAACGAAACGTTCGTGGTCAACCTCTCGAGCGCGACCAACGCCAGCATCGTCGGACGGCCAGGCGTACCGGGACGATCACCGACAACGATCCCGACGCCGTCGTTGGGGATCGCGGACAGCGCCCTGACCGAGGGCAACACCGGCACGACGCCGCTCGTCTTCACGGTGACGCTCTCGGCGGCGAGCGGCCGGGTGCGTGACCGTGAACTACGCGACGGCGGCCGGCACGGCGTCGACGACCACCGACTTCACCAGTACGTCGGGCACGCTGTCGTTCCCGGCCGGCACGACGACACGGACGATCTTCGGTGCCGATCGTGGGCGACACCACCGACGAGCCGAACGAGACGTTCGTGGTCGACCTCTCAGGGGCGTCAAACGCGACGATCGCCGACGCCCAGGGCATCGGCACGATCACCGACAACGATCCGACGCCGGCGATCGCGGTCAACAACGTGAGCGCCAACGAGGGCACGGCGTTAACAGCATCATGACGTTCACGGTGACGCTGTCGAACGCCAGCAGCCAGACCGTGACGGTCAACTTCGCCACCGCGAACGGGACGGCGGTCGCCGGCAGCGACTACACCGCTCGAAGCGGCACGCTGACCTTCAGCCCCGGGTCGACCACTCAGACGGTCGCCATCACGATCACCGGCGACTCCACGCGGGAGTCGAGCGAGACGCTGTTCCTGAACCTCAGCGGCGCGAGTGCGACGGCGACGATCGCTGACGCCCAGGGTATGGGGACAATCATCGACAACGACTGAACTGTCAGGTCAGGCCTGGCACGACGTCCCTCGATGGCCGCATCAAGGCTGAGCCCATCCCCTGGGAAATGGCGGCGCGGGGGACTGGCCATGACCGGCGCACAAGAATTGCTGAGCCTTACCAGGAGGCACCATCGTCCTGTGCGTGCGTAGACCCTTGCTGGCGTGCCCTCCGTCGGCTGCCCCCGAATCCTTCACGAGCCCGTGCAGGACGCCGGCCACCGCGGGTCGGCCACGTTGGACTACGATCGCTACCATGACCAGCGATGGCGCCCCGAAGAGCCGACTCGAGCTCGTGATGGAGAAACTGCGGCAGCAGGACGAGGCCAACGGCGTCACCCAGGTGACGTTGAGCGATGCCCAGCGTGAGGCGATCGGCGAGGCCCGCAGGGGGCACGAGGCCAAGGTCGCGCAGCGGCGCATCATGCACCAGACGTCGATGATGTCGGTCTTCGAGCCGTCCGCCGCCCTCGAGCGCGAAGAAGAGCTGCGCCGCGACCTGGCGCGCTTCGAGCGCGAACACGAGGAGACGCTGGCCCGCCTCCGCCGCGGTGAGTGAGCGATGGACGTACTGAAGGGCATCCTGCCGGCGCTGATCACGCCCCTGGACGAGGACGGTCGTGTGTCACGCGCCGGTCTCGAGACCCTGCTGCCGCGGCTGTTCGAAGCCGGCGTGCACGGCACCTACATCTGCGGTACCACCGGCGAAGGCCTGCTGATGCCGGTGGACACGCGGTGCCAGGTGGCCGAGATTGCCGTGGCCAACACGCCGCGTGGACATTCGGCGGTGGTCCACGTCGGTGCGGCAGCCTTCGAGGACGTCCGCGACCTGGCGCGGCACGCCGCACGGATTGGTGCCACCGCCATCAGCAGCCTGCCGCCGTCGGGGCCCGGCTTCGGCTTCGCCGAAGCCCGCCGCTACTATGCCGCCCTCGCGGCCGCCAGTGAGCTGCCGCTGCTCGTGTATTACTTCCCCGAGCTCTACCCTGCGGTGCGCACGCTCGACCAGCTCGAGGAGCTCTGTGCCCTGCCCAACGTCGTCGGCGTCAAGTTCACCGACTTCGACCTGTCGGTGATGAGCGCGGTCGCCAAACCGGGACGCGTCGTCCTGAATGGCCGCGACGAAGTGCTCGCCGCCGGCCTGCTGATGGGCGCGCACGGCGGGATCGGGTCGTTCTACAACCTCGTGCCCGATCAGTTCGTGGACATCGACGCGCTGGCCAGGGCGGGCCGCTGGAGCGAGGTGCGGGAGCGGCAGGACTCGGTCAATGCGCTGATCACTGCCGTCTCGCGATTTCCGCTGTTCCCCGCACTCAAGCAGATCCTGACGTGGTCGGGGGTTCCTTGCGGGGGCTCGCTGGTGCCGCGGGCCGGGCTGTCGGTAGAGCAGCAGGACGCGCTGCGCAAGGCGCTTGCCGCGCCGCTCGTGCGGGCCGTGCTGCCCGACGACTGGCCGCTGTGAGCGGCAACGCGCCCGACGCCACACCCGCCGCGTGGCTGCGGCCCGCTCAAGCCGGCGGGTTCCAGCCCTTGCCGGTCATCGCCTCGCGCATGTAGGCGCCTTGCTCGCGCGCGGCCTCGGGCGTCCGTTCGACGGTGGTCCGCAGCGTGTCGCCATTGACGTCCAGGCGCAGCTCGAAGCCGAGCGGATGCCGTCGCTGCCAGCACACCGCAACGCGGCGTCCCTTGACGAGGCGCCACAACTCCTCATCGGGCGAAGCGACGGGGTCGGAGGGAAGTCCAGGGAGCATGGCGTCGCCTCACATCCAGAAATAGAAGCCCGCCACGATCAGCAGCAGGGCAATCAACGCCATCACGACGCGTACGGCGGGATTGCGCTTGGTCGCCGTCAGCATCCGAGTGTTTTCTCCATCCTCTGTCTCCTGTCCGGGCCTCGACCGCCGACCGTGCATCGGGTGGCCTGCCTCAGTATGATCGCGCCGGGTCGGTTGCGGAAGCGTTGTCTGCGACCGCTCCGTCAACTTGGCTCGAGCTGGTGAGGAATCATGGGAGGCTGCGATTGAGCACCGCGAATGTGTCGACCAGCGCGCCGGCGTGCGGCGGCCGGACGAGGCCTGGGAGCAGCATCCCAGGCCCGGGCCAGGGCGCATGACGGCTTCGGGTCGCGCAGCCGCACTGCGGCTGGGGCTGCTGACGCTCGCCCTCACCATGCTGTCGTGTGCGGCCAGCACGCAGGAGCGCCCGCCCGACCAGGCAACGACGCCGATCGCGCCCGTGGCCGTCGAGGCGCAGCCGCTGGCCGCCAATCTCGATCGCGTGGCGCAGGCACTCGAAGCTCTCGGTGCGCCGCTGCCAGCCGACGTTCGCACGACGATGGGCCGGGCCGGCAGGGACCGGGATGCCGGCGCGCTCCAGGCCCTGATCGATCCTCGTGTCCTGGTGGTGGTGCACATCAACCCGGAGGCGCGCGTCAAGGTCACGCGTGGGCCGGCGCCGGCGGTGCTGCAGCAGGGTGGCTACACGCCCGTCCTCGTGAAAATCGTCAACGAGAGCCGGGGCACGCCGCGTCTGCGCCTGGGCAGTCCGCAGTCGGGACCGGTCCATGCCGGCATGGCGTCGCTCTCGGCCGAACGCATGCAGCAGCAACACCTGCGCGTGAACGAGAACGTCGAAGGCCGCACCGATCGCTTCCTCGAGGTCGAGTTGTTCACGTCGGCGCCGATGACGCCGAACCTGAGCGGGCTCGACGTCGAGTACGCGGTTGCCCTCATCTACTCCAGTGAGGCCGGCCGACGCGAGGCCACCCTCGTCGCGGATGCGGGGCAGGGCACCCAGGACCTTGGATTTCGCGCTGAAGTGCCCGTGCTCTTCGACGTCCGACCTGGAGTGGCCGTGACACTCAGCGTGACCGACCACGACGGCACGCCGACGACGGGCCGATTCCAGTTCGTCGATGATCAGGGCCACATCTTCCCACCGCAGGCCAAGCGGCGGGCGCCGGACCTGTTCTTCCAGAAGCACATCTATCGCGGTCACGGCGAACAGGTGCTGTTGCCACCCGGCAACCTGACGATGTACTACGGGCGTGGTCCCGAATATCACTGGCGGACGCGCCGCATCACCATCCCCGTGCCGGCGGCCGGCATGGCCGGCCGCGAGTCGGCTCCGGAGATCGCCGTCCGGCTGGAACGCTGGATCGAGCCGTCGGCGCATGGGTTCTTCAGCGGCGACCATCACATCCACGCCGCCGGGTGCGCGCACTACACGCTTCCCACGCAGGGCGTGAACCCGGCCGACATGTTCCGGCAGGTCAAGGGCGAAGGGCTCAATGTCGGCAGCGTCCTCACGTGGGGGCCCGGGTTCGACCATCAGCAGCAGTTCTTCGCGCCGACAGTCGATACGCACAGCGAACCGAAGACGCTGATCAAGTACGACATCGAGGTGAGCGGCTTCGGCTCCGAGGCACTTGGGCACATCTGCCTGCTCAACCTGAAGGAGCAGATCTATCCGGGCGCCCAGGGCAGCAAGGGCTGGCCGTCATGGACCCTGCCGGTCCTGCGCTGGACCCGGGCGCAGGGGGGCACGGCCGGCTACGCGCATTCGGGCAGCGGCCTGCAGATCGATGCGGCCGGCGCGTCGGCGCGATTGCTGGCGGCGCTGGACGCCAACCGCGATGGCCGACTGGACCCCGCCGAAGCCGGCGACGGACTGCTGCCGGAGCCCTTCGCGGCAATCGACACCGATCGCGACGGTGTCGTGACGACACGCGAACTCGAGGCCAGTCACGACCGTGCCGAAGACCAGCTGCCCAACCTGGCCATCCCCGAGCTGAACAGCGTTGGCGCGCAGGAGATTTTCGTCACCGCCGCACACGGGCTGGTCGACTTCATCAGCGCGATGGACACCGACCGCATCCGCGAGTGGAACGCCTGGTACCACCTGCTGAACGCCGGCATGCACGTCAAGGCCAGCGGCGAGACCGACTTCCCGTGCATGAGCGGCACGCGCGTCGGGCAGGGACGCACCTACGTCCGGCTCGGGCCGACGACGCGCATCGACTACGCGCAGTGGGTCGAGGGTGTCGCGCGTGGCCGCAGCTACGTCAGCGACGGCTACGCGCATGCGACCGAGTTCACCGTCGGTGGCCGGCGTTCGGGCGACACGCTGCAGATGGCCGCGCCGGGGACGGTGAAGGTGGAGGCCACGGTCGCGTTCTCGCCGGAGACGCCGCTCGAGCCCGCGTACGGCGGGGCGATTCCCATCGGCGGACGGCGCTACATCGGCGACACGGTGCGGATGCGCGAGTCGCAGATGCCGGACCCGCGGTACGCCCGCAAGGTGCGCCTGGTCGAGGTGATCGTCAACGGGCGTGTCGTGGGCAGCCGTGAAGTGCCCGCCGACGGGCGCCCCCACACGCTTGCGTTCCCGGTCGCCGTGGAGCGCAGCAGCTGGATTGCCATCCGGCAGTTTCCGCAGCTGCACACCAACCCGGTCACCGTCACCGTCGCGGGCAAGCCGGTGCGGGCGTCGCGCGAGAGCGCGCTGTGGGCCCTGGCGTGCGTCGATCAACTCTGGCGCGTGCGTGAGCGGCGCATCGCGCCGGCCGAGCGCGCCGACGCGCAGCGGGCCTACGACCAGGCGCGGGCGACGTACCGTCGCATTGCCGCGGAGTCGCCGTCCGACCGTGCGTCAGCGCGCTACTGATACCGCCACTTGAGGAGCCAGGGATCGCCCGTGCGTGCCTGGAAATCCTTGATCTTGGCTTGCAGCGCCGCCAGCAGCGGCGCCTGGCTCGCCTCGTCGGCGAGGTTGGTGGACTCGAGCGGGTCGCGCTCGAGATCGTAGAGCTCGAAGGCGGGTCGCTGCGTGTAGGCCTGCACAGTTCGCGTCCCGAACATCGTCAGGCGTCGGGTGAGCGCGCCCTGCCAGCTGGCGGAGTCGAAGAGGTCGCTGGCAAACGGGTAGGGCAGCGGGTGGGCGATGTTCCAGATCAGCTTGTGCGTGCGCGTCCGGACCACGCGCATCGGGTAGTACATCGTGATCTCGTGGAAGGTGTGCGAGGCATAGACCTCGTCCCACCCCGCGGGCTGTTCCTGGCCGAGCACCGGCAGGAAGGACCGGCCCTGGATGGCCGGTGTCTGGTTACTGAACTGCCCTGGTGCGACCGGTGCAGCCGACACCGGCGGCGGCACCCGGACCCCGGCGAAGTCGAGAACCGTCGGCGCGACGTCGACCCACGAGACCATCGCGCTGTTGACACGGCCCGGCCGCGCCGGGCCCGGCTCCTTGACTAGCAGCGGCAGGCGGATGCCCGGCTCATAGACGTTGGTCTTCGAGCCGGGGAAGGGGGCGCCGTTGTCCGACAGGTACACGATCAGCGTGTCTTCGTAGGTGCCGGTGCGCTTCAGCGTGTCGACGAGCTGACCGAAGGCCTTGTCCACGCTGCGCACGGAGGCGTAGTAGAGGGCGAGTTCGGCGCGCACCTCGGGGATGTCGGGCAGCCACGGTGGCACCACCACGGTGCGGGGATCGACGCGGTCCTCGGCGTCGTGCCTGAATGGCCGATGCGGCTCGTTTGTCGCGTAGTACACGAAGAAGGGCTTCGTGCGATCGGCCGCGATGAAGGCCTCGAGGGTCGGCAGCGTGACTACCTGCTGGAACCCGAACACGCTCTCGGGGGCGACATGGAACTTGCCGCCGCGGGCCGTCCGGTAGCCCGCTTCGGCTAGCATGACAGGCAGGCTGCGCACGGTCGGGAAGGCGCTGAAGTGGTGGTACTCGTGCTCGTGGCCGTACTGCCCGTTGCGGTGGTTGTGGACGCCGGTCAGCAGCACGCTGCGGCTGGCGCTGCAGCTGGCGGTAGTGGCAAAGGCGTGCGTGAAGCGCACGCCCTCCGACGCCAGCTGGTCGAGCCGTGGCGTCTTCACGACCGGGTTGCCGTAGGCGCCGAGTGCTTCCGCGCCGTGGTCGTCGGCGACAAACAGCACGACGTTCCGGGTCGCTGCGCCGGCCGGCGCTCCGAGCATCATCAGCGCCACCAGCACGGCCCACGTTCGCGGCATCGTCACTCACCCTCGCAAGGCCAGGGCGCGTCACCGCATCAGCACGGCTGCGCGACATCCCGGATGTGAAGGGCGGAGGATACCGCACTCATGGAACGGCGGCGCGCCGCGGGATGCGATGGCATCCGTTCGGCGAAGCAGGTCTTCTACGTGGGGAGTGTGGAGCCGACGGCCGGACTCGAACCGGCGACCTGCTGATTACGAATCAGCTGCTCTACCAACTGAGCTACGTCGGCGCAGCCGGCGGGCGCCGGCCGAACAACCGGGCAAGTGTATCACGGTGGATGCGGTACGCCCGGGTCGCCCGGCTGCAGCGCGAGGGGTGCGGGCGGACGCTCGAAACGGGTCCACGCACCCTCGATGCGTCGTTCGTGCGGCACGAAATTGGCCTTGTACGAGAGATGCGCCGAGTCCGCGACGTACAGCCCCAGATAGAGATGCGCGACGTCCTGGGCCAGGCAATGCTGCCACTGCTTGAGGATGGTGTACGTGCCGGGGCTGAAACGGGCGTAGGCCGGGTCGAAACAGCAGTACACCGCCGACAGCGAGCGGTCGCCGCGGTCGGCCACCGCCACCGACACCAGATGCTCGCCGTCCCAGAGCGAGAACTCGACGCTCTCGCAGCAGGACTCGACCAGGAAGGCGGCGTACGTCTCGATGTCGGTCGTTTCCTCCTGGTCGTCCATCGTCGTCAGGCCGCGGCCCCACTTGTGACGGGCGTACAGGGCGGCGCGCCGCTCGTCGGCAACGGGGCGTCCGATCTCGAGCCGGAAACGGGCATCGCCGGCACGCAGGGTCCGGCGATGGGTCGCCGACGGTGCGAAGTCGGGCACCGGGATCCGGATCGGCTCGCAGGCCTGGCAGGCCGGGCAGCTGGGACGGTAGAGGAAGACGCCCTGGCGACGGTCGCCGGCCGACAGCGCCGCATCCACCTCGGGGCGGGTGAGTGGCCGGGCAGGGACCCGCAGGGGCAGGCGTGCCACATGCCCGGCGAGGTACGGACAGCGGTCCAGCTCGTCGTACACGATGAAGGTGGCGACCACTGTCCGTATGGTACGCCACGGCACCCCATCGCATGACCTGCCGCTGCATCGCCGCCGACGGTCGGCGCTGCGGTATAGTCCCGCGCATGCGCTCTATCCGCCCACTCACGCTTGCCCTGGTGCTCGTCGCCGTCCCTCTCGTCTCCGCCTCCGCCCAGCAGGCCCCGCCAGCGCCGCAGGCGGCACAGGCGCCACGCGCGCCGCGCCCCAAGCTGCCCGGCGAGCAGTGGGTGCAGATCTTCAACGGCAAGGACCTGACCGGCTGGCAGAAGATCGGCGAAGAGCAGTGGAACGTCGAGCCCGGCGGCATCCTGCACGGCGTCGCCGTGACCAAGGCCTACGGCTATCTCAAGACCGAGAAGAGCTACAAGGACTTCCAGCTCGTCGATGCAGTTCAAGTGCGATGGCGACGGCAACAGCGGCGTCTTCTTCCATGCCGACTTCAAGCCCGGCACGCCCAACATCACCCAGGGCCTGCAGTTCGAAATCGACTGCCAGGCGATGCACCACACCGGCGGCCTCTACGGCGACGGACGCAACTGGATCGTGTGGCCCAAGCCGGAAGACGAGATGGTCGTGCGCCGCGGCGAGTGGAACGAGTACGTCCTCACCGTCGTCGGCAACCACTACATCTCGCGCCTCAACGGCGTGGTGCTGGTGGACTTCGTCGACCCGCAGCCCAAGTCCTTCGACGGCGGCATCGCGCTGCAGCTGCACTCGGGCGGCGTCGGCGACATGAAGTTCCGCGAAATCTGGATTCGGGACCTGTCACAGCGATAATTCGAAATTCAGAATTCAGAATTGGCAATGCAGCGCGGGACGTGGCACCGCCACGCGCCCGCGGTGCTTCATGCTGGTTGGCTGGCCTGAATTGGGCGCGCAGCAGCGCGGAGCCTGGCGTTGCCGGCCCCGCCCTGCATTCTGAATGCCAATCGAATTGATTTCATCGCTGCGCGGAGCCTGGCGTTGCCCGCCCCGCCCTGCATTCTGAATTCCAAATTCTGAATTGACCCTGTTCAGCTACGTGCGGCACCCGCCGCCGCGCTTCGGCCAGCAGGTCGTGCAGCGTCACGGCCAGGTCGCGCAGCGAGAACGGCTTGGCCAGGCGGCCGGCAAAGCCGATCGTCTGGTACTCGGCCAGCAGGCCGGTGTCGGCGTAGCCGCTCATCACCACCGCGCAGACGCGGGGGTCGTAGTCGCGCAGCTGCGCCAGCGCTTCAGCGCCGCCCATCCCGCCCGGCACCGTCAGGTCCATCACCAGCGCCTCGTACGGGTCGTTGGCATCCATCGCCTGCAGGTACCGCTCGACCGCCATCTCGCCATCCGAGACGATGTCGGGCGTGTAGCCGAGGGTGCGCAGCATCGAGGCCGTGACCGTCGCAATCGAGCGGTCGTCGTCCATCACCAGCACGCGGCCGTGGCCATGCGGAATGGCCAGCGTCGGCGCCGAGGGCAGCGGCGCGACGCGCTTGGTCGAGCGCGGCAACAGGATGTGGAACACCGTCCCGCCGCCGGCGTTGGGCTCGGCCTGCAGCAGTCCGCCGTGGTTCTTGATGACGGCGTGCGACACCGCCAGCCCGAGCCCGGTCCCCGACGGCTTGGTGGTGAAGTACGGGATCGAAGATCCGCTCGAGGTGCTCGACCGGGATGCCCACGCCCTGGTCCTTGATGCTGATGCGGACGTACTGGCGGGCGACGCCCGGCGTGTCGGGGCCGGGCGCGAGGCGCACGTTGCTGCAGCTGACCAGCACCTGGCCGCCGCGCGGCATCGCCTGCTTGGCGTTGAGCACGATGTTGTGGACGACCTGCTCGACCTGTCCCTCGTCGGCTTCGACGGTCCACAGGTCGGGGACGATCTCGACGTGGCAGCGCACGTTGGAGCCGCTGACGGCAAAGCGCACCGTGGCGTCCACCAGCGGTCCGATGTGCATCGGCCGTTTCACCGGGATCGCCGCCGCGCGAGAAGGTCAGCAGCTGGTGGGTGAGGGTCCGTGCCCGCAGGCAGGCGCGTTCGGCTTCTTCGAGCCAGGTCGCCGTCTCGCGCGACAGCGTTTCGTCGCTGCGCGCCAGGGCGATGTTGCCGACCACGGCCGTCAGCACGTTGTTGAAGTCGTGGGCGATGCCGCCGGCCAGCACGCCGAGCGACTCCAGCTTGCTGGCGCGGACCCGTTCCTGGGTCAGCCGCACGCTCTCGGTGATGTCGCGGACGACCATCACCACGCCGACCTTCTGGCCCTCGCCGTCGGACATCGGCGCGCCCGGTCAGGATCACCGACAGCCGCGCGCCGTCTGGCGCGATCAGCGACGCGTTGGCCTCGGACTCGGGCATGCGGCCGGTCTCGAGGATGCGCAGCACCGGCACTTCCTGCACCGTCGTGCCCTCCGGGTCCCACAGGCACAGCACATCGTCGATGGCCCGGCCGATGGCACGGTCCTGCGTGCGGCCGGTCAGTTGCTCGGCCACCACGTTGAGCATCGTCACCCGGCCCTGCAGGTCGGTGGTGATGACCCCGTCGCCGATGCTGCGCAGCGTCACCGCCAGGCGTTCCTTTTCGGAGGCGAGATCCTCGCGGGCGCTGGCGTGCAGGTCGGCCATCGCCTGGACGCGCTTCTGCTCGTCGTGCAGACGGCCGAAGTACACCTTGTAGGCGTGGTAGATGAAGGCGACCGGCAGCAGCACGAACAGCACGATCGGCCACGAGTCGTCCTCCCTGGCAACCAGTGCCGCGAGGTAGACCACCGCCGCGGTGAGGAAGTAGCCCGGCGCCGTCCACAGGAAGTTGTCGTGCCAGCAGCGCCACACCGGCTGGCCGGTCGACACCGCCACGGCGGTCGAGACAATCAGCGAGTTGGCGAGGAAGTAGGCGGCGGTGGCGCCGATCAGCGGGCTGATGGCGATGCGCAGGCCGAGGCCGCCGAGTTGGCCACCCAGCAGTCCGAAGGCGGCGCCGGCGGCGGCCACCGACAGCACCAGCATCATGCTGTTGAAGAGGTGCCGCCACAGCGGCGAGCGGGTCTTGCTGTGGAAGGCCGATTGCACCCAGCCGGAGACGGCGGCAATGACCAGGGCTGGGGCCACGCCCATCGTCAGCATGGCGACGAACAACGCGGCAAACGAGGTCGACATGGTGGCCCATCCGCGCGCCAGGGGCACGTGGATCTTCAGGGCCGACAGGGCCGAGGCGAGCAGCAGCAGGCCGGCAAACACCAGCGGGTTTTCCCGGACGCTGGGCAGTGCTCGCCCCAGCAGGGCAAGCCCTGTCAGGGTGACGCTAACCACATAGAGCGTCAGCCAGCGCTTGGTTCGTGTCGTGTGCACTCGTCTTCTGCCGCCGCCCCCATCTCTGCCGCATTATCGGTGCGATGGGGCCCGACCTCCATGGTGCGCGGACCGTACCCGTGAAACAAGTGGATTTCGGGGATCAGCCCGAACGTCACGGCTGGAACGACGCCCGGTGCACGCTGCCGTCGTCGTTCCAGACCACATGCGCCTGCCCGCGAGGCTCGACGCCCAGATAGCGGGCCGGGTGGGTCGATCCCATGGCCCAGGCCACTTCCATGTCCAGCGCGGCCCAGCGCGCCGTGAGACCCACCGCCTGCGGCATGGTCAGCGAGGACCCTGCCAGCGTGAGCGAGCCGGGCACCGCGACACGGCCCGACGGGGTCCGCGACGACCTCGAGTTCGCCGATCGTGTAGGGGCCTGGCGGTGCGGCGGCGGCCATCATCGCGTCGGTCACCAGCATGCAGCGCTCCACGCCCTTGGCGCGAATCATCGTCTGCACGGTGGCCGGCGGCAGGTGGTGGCCGTCGACGATCAGCGACGCGTGCAGGCCGTCGAGGGCGAGCTGCTCCCAGATGACGTTGGGATGCCGCGGCAGGATCGCCGGGCAGCCGTTGCCCAGATGCGTCGACATCGTGGCCCCGGCGCTGACCGCGTCGGCAATCTGGGTGCCGCTCGCCTGGGTGTGGCCGATGGCGACGCGTACGCCGGTGGCGACCACCGCCTTCGATGACCGGCAGGACGCCCGGCGTTTCCGCGGCGAGGGTGAGCAGGCGAATCTGGCCCATGGCCGCATCCTGCCGGCGCTGGAAGTCGTCGAGCGAGGGCGGCACCACGCAGGCGCGCGGGTGGGCGCCGCGATAGCCGTCCTCCGGCGAGATGTAGGGCCCCTCCATGTGCAGGCCGGCGACGATCGGGTGGCGTGCCTCGAGGACGCGTCGCGCGCAGTCGCGGAAGTGCTCGGGGGTCGAGGTGATGATGGTCGGCAGGCACAGGCCGACACCGGTGCGCTCCATCGCGTCGAACGAGCGGGCAATCGCCTCGACCGGCGCGTCGGCGTTGTAGTCGGTGCCGGCAAAACCGTTGACCTGCAGGTCGACAAACGCGGGACCGCGGTACTCAGGCACCGCTCGGCACCTGACGGATGCGGCCCGAGTTCGCCAATCAGCAGCACGACCAGGACGAAGGCAATCAGGTAGGCCGACGAGCAGATCAGGAAGATCGGCGTGTACCCGGCGTTCTGCACGCCGTAGCCGATGGCCAGCTGCGTCACAAAGCCCATGGCGCTGCCGAGGAAGCCACCGATGCCGGTGACCGTGCCGACCGCACGGGTCGGAAAGACCTCCGCCGGCAGGATCACGTTGCCCCAGGCGCCGTGGCAGAACATCACGCCGGTGATGCAGATGATCGCCAGGGAGGTGCCGGTCAGGCCGATGCCGGACACGTACGGCACGAGCGACTCGATGCGCGCCAGCGCCAGGAACAGCAGCAGCGCCGACACCGACATGACGAAGGTGGTGAGCTTGCGGGCCCGGTTGACGGTGAAGCCCTGCCGCATCACCAGGTAGCGCGGAATCGCGCCGGACATGACGTTGCCCACGGCCAGCGCCGCAAACGGCAGCCAGCCCACCGCCGCCAGTGCGGCCAGCGAGATGCCCCGCTCTTCCTGCAGATACTTCGGCACCCAGAACTGCAGGAAGTAGGTGATCGGGTCGGTGAGGACGCGGGCCGCAACGCAGCCCCACGTCTCCTTCATCCGCAGCAGTGTCGACACCGCCGGCCGGCCAGCCTCGTCGGCGGCCGTCCGGTCGCCGAGAATGAGCGCCCGCTCGGCCTCGGTGATCCACTTATGGTCCTCGGGCTTGTGGTAGAGCCACCACCAGAATGGCAGCCACAGGAAGCCGAGGGCGCCGGCGAAGACGAACGCCCACTGCCAGCCGAGATACAAGCCGATGGCACCGATGATCGGCACGGCCAGCGTCGAGCCGAGCGCCGTGCCGGCGTTGAAGATGCCGACCGCCAGGGCCCGCTCACGAATCGGGAACCACTCGGCGGCCGCCTTGACGCCGCCGGGAATCACCGCGGCTTCGGCGGCCCCGAGCGCGAACCGCGCCACCTGGAACCCGAACACCGATCGCGCCAGCGCGTGCCCCATGGCCGCCACCGACCACGCGCTCACGAAGTACAGATAGCCACGCCGGGTGCCGACGATGTCGATGATCCGGCCGCTGACCGCATACATCACGGCGTAGCTGAGCAGGAACGCCGAGGTGATCTGCCCGTACTGCACCGAGGTGAAGCCCAGGTCCTTCTGGATCTGGACGGCCAGCACCGACAGCGCCTGGCGGTCGAAGTAGTTCAACTCCGACGCCAGGCACAGCATGCCGGCGATGTACCACCGCAGGTGCGGGATCTTGCGCGGTTCGCTGGACACGGGCTCAGGGGTGCGCGGCAATCGTGCCCGGCTGCAGGCGCGATGCGGACGACGGGTCGAGCAGCAGATGGGTGTTGGCGTGGGTCTGCAGGATCGAGGCCGGTACGTCGGGAGTGACCGGGCCTTCCACCGACTTCTGCACGGCCGCGGCCTTCCGCTCGTCGGGCACCATGCAGAAGATCTGGCGGCTGGCCAGGATCTGTCGCACCGACATGCTGATGGCCTGCGTCGGCACGTCGCTCAGGCCGCCGAACCAGCCCTCGCCGACCTGCTGCATGCGGCAGGCCTCGTCGAGGTTCACCACCAGATAGGGCTGCTCGGTGTCGAAGTCGGCCGGCGGATCGTTGAACGCCAGGTGGGCGTTCTCGCCGATGCCGCAGCAGCAGAGGTCGATCGGCGCGGCGCTGATGGCCGCGGCGGCGGCGGCCAGCACCTCGGCCGGGTCACCCTCGCCATCGAGCAGGTAGGCCGATCCGATCGGCACGCGGCTGAACAGCCGCTCCTGCAGGTACTTCCGGAAACTGGCCGGGTGGGTCGACGGCAACCCGACGTACTCGTCGAGGTGGAACGCGTCGACCTGCGCCCACGGCACGTCGGTGCGCGCCACGAGCGCATCGATGAAGGTGAATTGCGACGCCCCTGTCGCGACGATGACGCGGGCGCGGCCGCGAGCCTTGACGGCATCGACAATCGCGTGCGCCACTTCCGCGGCGGCAGCGGCGCCAAGCGCGGCTGCATCAGCATGAACCGAGATTCTCATTGCGCGCGACTCTAGCACAGGGACAGCGCGGCTCCTGGTCTCTCCTTCCCGCGCCGGCTGCTATGCTGGGAGATTGATGTCGACCCAGCCGACCGCGCCTATCCGGGACATCGTCGTCAAGGGCGCCCGCACCCACAACCTCAAGCAGGTCGACGTCACGCTGCCGTCGCGCAAGCTGATCGTCATCACCGGGGTGTCGGGGTCGGGCAAGTCCTCGCTCGCCTTCGACACCATCTATGCCGAGGGTCAGCGCCGCTACGTCGAGTCCCTGTCGGCCTACGCCCGACAGTTCCTCGAGCGGATGGAGCGCCCCGACGTCGATGCCATCCACGGCATCTCGCCGGCCATCGCCATCCGCCAGAAGAACAGCATCCGCAATCCGCGGAGCACCGTCGGCACCACCACCGAGATCCACGACTACCTGCGGCTGCTCTTTGCCCGGGTCGGCCGCACCTTCTGCCGGAACTGCGGGCGTGAGGTCGTCCGCGAGTCGGCCGAAGTGGTGGCGCAGCGCCTCGCCAGCCTGCCCGAGGGCGCCCGTCTGCTCCTCGGCTTCGAGATGCCGATCGTCAGCCTGCACGTCAGCGAGGCCGCCGAGGAGGCTGCCCGCGACGACGATCAGGACGGCGCGGCGAGCGGCAGGACGACGCGAAAGGACGCGCGGCTGTCGCTCGAGTCGACGCTCGAGACGCTCCGCCGCCGCGGCTTCACGCGGGTCCTGCTCGACGGCGCACGGTGCACAACCTCGCCGACGTGCCGGTGACGTCGCTCGAGGGCCGCGCGACCCTCGACGTGATCGTCGACCGCATCAAGGTCGGCGCCGACGTCCTCGCCCGACTGACCGATTCGCTGGAGGTGGCATACCAGGAGGGCGGCGGTGCGGCCTTCGCCATCGAGCTGCGAGACCAGGGCAGTGCCGGTCGCGCAGGACGGGGCGGCCGCCGGCGAGCCCGGCCGCCGGCACGTCTTCTCGCGAGCGCTTCGAATGCCGCCCCTGCGGCATCCCCTACGAGGTCCCGCAGCCACGGTTGTTCTCGTTCAACAACCCGTTTGGCGCGTGCCCGACCTGCCACGGCTTCGGCAACGTCATGGAACTGGACCTCGGGCTGGTCGTGCCCGACCCGGCCAAGACGCTGGCGCAGGGCGCGATCGATCCGTGGACCAAGCCGCAGTACCGTGGCTACCAGACCCACCTGAAGCGGCACGGACGCGAGGGCAAGGTCCGCCTCGACGTGCCGTGGCAGCAGCTCACCGACGCAGGAGCGGGCCTTCGTCGTCGACGGTGACGGCACCTATGAGGGCGTGCGCGGCTTCTTCGCGCTGCTCGAGCGCAAGAAGTACAAGGTGCACGTCCGCGTCTTCCTCAGCCGGTATCGCGCCTACCAGACATGCCCGGATTGCGGCGGCGCCCGCCTGCGCCGCGAGGCGCGTGACGTGCAGGTACAGGGGCTGACCATCGATCGGGTCGGCGGCATGACCGTGCGCGAGGCCCTGCGACTTCTTCGCCGGCCTGACCCTGTCGGAGCGCGATGCGGCCATTGCCGACAAGCTGCAGGTCGAAATCGTCAAGCGCCTGACGTTCCTCAGCAACGTCGGCCTCGAGTACCTGACGCTCGACCGCCTGTCCTCGACGCTGTCCGGCGGGGAGTCGCAGCGGATCAGCCTGGCGACCTCGCTCGGGTCGGCACTGGTCGGCACGCTCTACGTGCTCGACGAGCCGTCGATCGGCCTGCATCCGCGCGACAACCTGCGCCTCATCGGCATCCTCCGCCAGCTGCGCGACCAGGGCAACACGGTGCTGGTGGTCGAGCACGATGCCGACATGATTGCCGTGGCCGACGTGATCATCGACATGGGACTCGGGGCCGGCGAGCTGGGCGGCCGGGTCGTCTACGCCGGCTCGCTCGAGGGGCTGCGCAAGGACCCGCGCTCGCTCACCGGCAAGTACCTGCGCGACGACCTCGCGATTCCGGTGCCGGCGACACGGCGCAAGCCGACCGCGCAGCGGCTGCGGGTGCTCGGCGCCACCGAACACAACCTCAAGAACATCGACGTCGAGATCCCGCTGGGCCTGTTCACCGTGGTCACCGGCGTCTCCGGCTCGGGCAAGTCCACGCTCGTGCACGATGTGATCTTTGCCGGCATCAAGCGCGCCAAGGGCGAGTGGGACAAGGCGGTCGGGGCCTGCCGGCGCCTCGACGGGGTCGAACAGGTCTCCGACGTGATCCTGGTGGACCAGGCGCCGATCGGGCGTACGCCGCGCTCCAACCCGGTGACGTACCTGAAGGCGTTCGACGGCATCCGCGAGATCTTCTCCACCACCAAGGACGCCCGGACGCGCGGCCTGACTGCCAGCAGCTTCTCGTTCAACGTCCCCGGCGGCCGCTGCGACGCCTGCGAGGGCGAAGGGCAGGTCCGCGTCGAGATGCAGTTTCTCGCCGACGTGTTCGTGCCCTGCGACGTGTGCGACGGCACCCGCTTCCGCGCGCAGGTGCTGGAGGTGACCTACCGCGGCAAGAACATCCATCAGGTGCTCGACCTGACCGTGCGCGAGGCGCTGCAATTCTTCCACGGCTCGCCGAAGGTGCTGCGGCGCCTGCAGGTCCTCGACGAGATCGGTCTCGGCTACCTGCGCCTCGGCCAGCCGGCGACGACGCTGTCCGGCGGCGAGGCGCAGCGCGTGAAGATTGCCGCGCACCTGGCAACGCAGGGCGGCGAACGGATGCTCTACATCCTCGACGAACCGACCACCGGCCTGCACTTCGACGACATCGCCAAACTGCTCGCCGCTTTCCGCAAGCTGCTGGCTGCCGGCCACTCCCTGCTGGTCATCGAGCACAACCTCGACGTCATCAAGACCGCCGACTGGGTCGTCGACCTGGGGCCGGAGGGCGGTTACGCCGGCGGGGAAGTCGTCGCCATCGGCCCACCCGAGACGATTGCCGACGTCCAGGCGTCACACACGGGCCGGCACCTGCGGGTGGTGCTCGAGGCGCACCAGGACGCCGTCGGCCGCGACGCCTGAGCTGCACGCCACGTGGCTGCACGCCGGGCCGCTGCCGTTACACTGGGGCGGATGCGATCCCTCCAGTTCATGGCCCTGCTCGGGCTGCTTGCCGCCGCTGCGCCGTCCGATCGCGCAGGAGGCCGCCGCGCCGGTCCCTCGCGCCTCCTACGACCAGGTCGTGGCGCAGCTCCGCTCGCCTGACGCCGATGCCCGCCGCGACGCGTTGCGGTCGCTCGGCGCCACCGCGTATCCCGAAGCCATCGCGCCGATCAGCCAGCTGCTGACCGACCCGATCGACGATGTGCAGCTCGAGACCATCTACACCCTGTTGAGCTTCTACCACGTGGAGAAGCCGACCATCGTCAAGCGTCGCAAGGGCTTGATCGTCGAGACACGGTCGCGCAGTGCGGCCCGTGGGATCTACGACCTCGGACCGTTCGGCCTGATTCCGCAACCGGTTCCGGTCGAGTTGACCAATGGGCTGGCGCAGGCGATGTTCGACACCAACCCGCGGGTCCGGATCGAAGCGGTGTACGCGCTCGGCGTGATGGCCCGGCCCCCGCTCGACGGCTATGCGGCCGACGCCCTGGCCCGCCTGCTGCAGGACAAGGACGAGGACATCCGTGAAGGGACCGCCCGGGTGATCGGTGGCCTGCGCGTCAGCAGCGCCGGCGACGCGCTGGTCGACGCGCTCAACGACAAGAGCACGCGCGTGGCCACCGCCGCGATGCGGGCGCTCGGCGACATCAAGGCCTGGCAGTCGCTGCAGGCCCTGACCGACCAGTTCAACTTCTACGGCGGCAAGGGGCCGCGGGCCGAGGCGGCTCTCGACGCGCTCGCGCGTATCGCGCACGCCTCGTCGCAGCCGCTGTTCGTGTCGCAGCTGACCTCGTGGTCGGCCAACGTGCGGCGACTGGCCGGCGAGGGGCTGGCGCGCAGCGGCAACCGCGAGGCCGCGCAGCAGGCCGCCACCGCGCTCGGCGGCGACAAGCAGCGCGATGTGCTGCTGGCGGGCGCGTTTGCCTCGGTCATGGCCGGGCCGCAGGGCAGCAGCGGCGTCGGCTTCCTCGTCCAGGCGCTCGACAACGGCGCGTACCACGAGCAGGCCATGGCCTACCTGATCGAACTCGGCGCGCGCGCATTGCCCGGCCTGGAGCAGGCCCTCGCGTCGCAGGACGCCGACGACCCGCGAGCGCGCCACCCTGGTGCTCGGCTTCATCGGCGGCGACGGCGCCCTGGCACTGCTCGAGCGGGCCCGCGCCGACGGCGACCTGCGGGTGGTGCGCGCTGCGGAACGTTCGATCGCCCGCCTTCGCAAGACGCCGTAGCCCACCCCGCCGTTCTGCCTGGCCGGGGCGCGCCCCGGCCGGCGCCCGGCACGTCGCGCCGGCCCTCACCCGACCATGCCCGGTACGCTTCCCGCCTCGTTCTATGCCCGGCCCACCCTGACCGTCGCACACGACCTGGTCGGCACGGTGCTGGTGCACGCCACCGAGCGACGGCGAAGCTGCCGGCATGATCGTCGAGGTCGAGGCCTACATCGGCGAGGACGATCCGGCCTGTCACGCGGCGCCCGGCCCGACGCGGCGCAACCAGCCTCTCTACGGCCCCCCGGGCCTGGCGTACGTGTATTTCAACTACGGCATGCACTGGCTGGTGAATGCGGTGACCGAACCCGCGGGGCGCCCGGCGGCCGTGCTGATTCGCGCCCTCGCACCCATGGACGGTCTCGACCTGATGCGGGCGCGTCGGGCGCCACGTCGCGCCGGGGTCGTGGTCGGCGAGTGGACCGGGCGCGATGCCGATCTGTGTCGTGGTCCCGGCAACCTGACGCGTGCGCTGGCGATTACCGGTGCGCAGAACCAGTGGCCCTTGCAGGGTGGCGCGCTGCGCATCGAGACCGCGCCGGCCGGCCTGGCCCGGCCGGCCATCGCCTGGAGCGGCCGGATTGGCATCAGCGCCGCCCAGGAGCGGCCGTGGCGCGCCTACGTGCCCGGTCATCCATCGGTCTCGGGCCGGCCTCGCTGATTCCCGCTACTGCACCTGGCTCCGGGTCGGCGCTTCGCTGATCGGCACCTTGATGTCGAACTCTTCGCGGGCGCGGCGCACCCGCAGTGTGGCGACCGATCCGACCGTCGCGGTGAGCATCGACCGCTCGAACCCCTCGGAGTTGCGGATGTCGGTGCCGTTGAAGCCGACGATGACGTCGCCGGCCCGGACGCCCGCGGCCCAGGCGTCGCCGGAGCGCCGCATCCGGTAGACGACCACGCCGTCGGTCGAGGGCACGTTCGAGGTCCTGCGCCAGCCCCGGGTTGAGCGGGGCGATGCGGACGATGCCGGTGATCGTGCCGCGGCGGACCTTGCCGAACTTCTCGAGCTGGGCGGCGACGTCGCGCGCGAGGTTGCTCGGCACGGCAAAGCCGATGCCCTGGTAGCCGCCGCTCTCGCTGTAGATCCAGGTGTTGATGCCGATCAGCTCGCCGCGCCGGTTGACCAGGGCGCCGCCGGAGTTGCCGGGATTGATCGCCGCGTCGGTCTGGATGTAGTCGGCCACCACCGAGATCTGGGGATTGGTGCGCCCGAGGGCGGAGACGATGCCGAGCGTGACCGTCTCGCCGAGCTGGTACGGGTTGCCGATGGCCATCACCCACTCGGCCACCCGCAGGCGCGAGCTGTCGCCCCAGGCGATCGGCTGCAGGCTCGGGTCGGTCACCCGCAGCAGCGCGAGGTCGGCGTACGGGTCGAGCCCGACCAGTTCCGCCGGGCGCTCGCGGCGATTCCAGAGGACCACGGCCAGCTGGCGTCGCGTCGCCGATGCACGTGGGCATTGGTCAGGACGTAGCCGACATTGCCGACCTTGCCGATGACCACGCCGGAGCCGGCGCTCTGCGTCGGCTGCTCGTCGACGAAGCCGAACGGCAGGCGCGTCTGCGCGGGATCCGATGGCCGAGATGTTGACCACGCTCGGGATGACGCGCTCGGCGACGTCGGCCAGTTCGGGCAGCGGACCGCCGGGCACGGCCGACAGCGGCGCGGCCGGGGTTGCCGGCCGCGTCACCGGTGGCGCGGACTGCGTGGCTGCGCCGCTGCCGGTCCGGCCGGGCCAATCCGGCCGGTCACGACCATGCCCGCCACGAAGCTGGCCGCCACCAGGGCGGCCGGCAGCAGCAGGCGGCGCATGACGGTCATCCGACCTCGACGCGTCGGCCGCGTGCTTCAGGCGCCTTGGGCAGCGTCACGGTGAGGATGCCGTCGGTGAAGTCGGCCTGCACCGCGTCCACGGCCAGGGGCCCCGGGAACGTGAAGCGGCGGACGAACTGGCCATGGCCGCGCTCCAGCCGCACGTAGCACGCCGGCTCGCAGCCCGGGTCGGGGCGATGGCCGCGGATGGTCAGCGTGTCGTGCGTCGCGGCCACGTCCACGTCGGCCTTGCGACACCCCGGGCAGCTCGGCCACGACGACGAAGCTGTCCGCGGTTTCGCTGACGTCGGCCGGCGGCGTCCAGCCCGAGTCGCCGCGTCGGTCGGCCTGCCCGGCGCGTGTCGCGGTATTCGCGAAGCGATTCCCAGCGCATGCCAGCATCGTAGCAAACCGGCGCGTGCTACCATCCTGCGGTTTGCGTGCTCGACCGGCATTCCCTCCGGTCGGCCAGGAGTGTCATGAGTACCGTTTCCGCCACGAAGCTTCGCAAGGGCAATCTGATCAAGCACAACAACGATCTGTGTCGCATCGTCGAAACCCAGCACGTCACGCCGGGCAATCTGCGCGGCTTCGTCCGCGCCAAGATGCGCAAGGTCAAGGACGGGATCATGTTCGAGCACCGGTTCCGCTCGGAAGACATGGTCGAGCGCGCGATGCTCGATGAGCATCAGATGCAGTACCTCTACAAGGACGGCGACACGTTCTACTTCATGGACACGACCTCGTACGAGCAGACCGGCATGTCGGAGGAGTCGCTCGGCGACTCCATGAACTACCTGCTGCCCGAATCGATGATCAACGTGGAGTTCTACGAGGGCAACCCGGTCGGCATCGAGTTGCCGCCGACCGTCGATCTGAAAGTGACCGACACGGTGCCGGGCATCAAGGGCGCCACCGCCAACGCGCAGACCAAGCCGGCCACGCTCGAGACCGGCCACGTCGTCACCGTCCCGGCGTTCGTCGACGTCGGCACCGTCGTGCGCGTCAACACCGAGACCGGCGAGTACCTCTCGCGCGTCTAGACGGCCCTCGTCATTCGGCCGTCGGCCTTCGTTTCGAACGCCCTCTGTTCTCTCGTCCGGCTGGACGGTGAGCTTTCTCGACGGCCGATGGCCCAAGGCCGACGGCCGGCAGTCCAGGTGTGCTCGTGACCGACCAGAGTTCGCAGCGTCCCACCCCCTCGTCCGGCTGGATCGAAGTGATCGTCGGCAGCATGTTCAGCGGCAAGAGCGAAGAGCTGATCCGCCGGCTGCGGCGCGCGCAGATCGCCAAGCGTCGCGTGCAGGTGTTCAAGCCGGCGATCGACGACCGCTTCTCCGAGACGCACATCACCTCGCACAGCGAGATGCGGCTGCCGTCGGTGCCGGTGCGGCACGGCGGCCGAGATCCTCGATGGCGTGCGCCGACGACACCGAGGTGGTCGGCATCGACGAGGGGCAGTTCTTCGACGTCGAGCTGCCGGCGGTGTGCAGCACGCTGGCCGATCGCGGCAAGCGGGTGATCGTCGCCGGCCTCGATCAGGACTACCTGGGGCGGCCGTTCGAGCCGATGCCGCAGCTGCTGGCGGTGGCCGAGTACATCACCAAGACGCTGGCGATCTGCATGGTCTGCGGCGAACCCGCCAATCACACGCAGCGCCTGGTGAAGAGCCAGGAACTCGTGCTGGTCGGCGCCACCGACTCGTACGAAGCGCGGTGCCGCCGCTGCTTCGACCCGACGCTGGCGGGTACGTCGACGCGGCGCAGCTGATCCGCAATCCTGCGGCATCCTGCGAAGCGATCGGGCTGACCGCCCGAGCTGCGACCCTAGGCGTCGTCGCGCTCGTCGTGCGCGCCGAGGTCCAGCGCCTTGCCACCAGAAGTCGATGTCGTGGCCGGCCGATCTTGTCGCGCAGCAGCGCGCCGCGCCGCGCCGTAGAACGGCGGCGGCACGACCAGGCTGCGGGCCACCTGCTGCATCCGCGGAATGAACAGCAGCGTGAGCGGCGTCGCCCTCGCGCCAGCTCAGGCCGCCGATCTGGCGGTAGGGCAGGAAGCCGTCGTCCACCCACACGCCGTCCTCGTAGAACCCGCGCCCGATGCGGATGCTCGAGCGGCACGAGGTAGCCGTAGTAGGTGAGCATCATCGCCTCGCCGAACACTTCGGTGGGCGGCAGACGCAGGTAGACCAGCTTGACGAGCAGGACGAGGCCGAGCATGGCGGCCATGGCGAGGAACAGGCCGTAGTAGCGCGGCTGCGGGCTGGGCCAGGTCAGCACGGCCCGTGAGCGCATCCGGAAGAAGCGGACGACGTCGACGAGGATGCGGACGTTCGCCACCAGGAAGCCGGCGCCGAGCAGCAACAGCACGTGAGACAGCAACGCCGGTGGCATTGCAGTCCTTCTAGCGGAAAGTGCAGTGGCGGATCAAGCGGGCATGGCAGCCGGGCGTGCACTGTTCCTGCTTCTGACCAGGAAATCCGCGTGCGACCTGCTGGTGCACCTGGTGGAGCACGCGGGGCACATGGGCGCCAAGCACGAGTCGATGAACGTGCTGTGGCCAGACACGGGTTCCTAAGGCGTGACTCCACGGTCGGCCGCCGCCGAGGTCCAACTCGGGTCGGGCGTGCCTGAGAAATAGCTCAGCGCTTTGGTCCAGGCCTGTCGGCCGATGAGCCGTCCCATCGCCCGACCGGTCAGGTCGCCATCCTTGAAATGGATTCCTCCGTGACGCCGAGACATGCCGGCTTCATCGGCTGCATCCGAGAACGTCGCCCAGCGAAGCCGGATGGCTGCCCGAGGCACGAGCCCCGGCTCGATCGCCGACGACCCCGCGTCGATCGTCGCCTCCGCGCCGAATGTGTCGCTGCCGGTCATGCGTGCCAGTATCTCGGCGCTCGCGGCACTGAACGTGCTGTGCCCCGACACGTACTCCGCGAAGGGCGGCGTGGGCAGGTACGACTGCCATTGGTCGCCCACGATGAACTGGGTGCCCTGGTAGGGCCCGGCCCAGGCGCGGACCGGCTGGCCAGCCCAGCAGGAACCGGATCGCCGTGACCGGACGGGCGGAGTCGTAGTGGCGCTTGGTATCCCAGCAGGCGATGCTGGCGTCGAGCAGGCCGTTCGAGAGGACGAAGAAGAGCTTGATGTCTTCTTCGAGCGTGTGGCGATCGCGTCGGGAGACGAACTGGGCGAACAGGGCCCAGTGCCCCGGTGGCGTTTCGGTGCGTGGCCCGTCAGCCCAATAACTGGCGATGGCCTTTTCGCGATCGCCCAGGCGTGCCGACTGGTGCAGCACCGCCAGGGCTTCGCTCCGGTAGCGGCCGTGTGGAGAGGTGGCCGGCGGCGGCGGCCGGAACTGGTCGGGGGAGACCAGCGCAAACGGCTCGACGCTCCCCCAATGCGGGACGGCAAACTGCTGGACCACGCCGCTCGCACTCGTCAGTGGCTGCCACCGGCCCGGGTCGAGCAGCATGTCTGCTGAGTTGTACGGGAGGTAGCCGCTCGTATCCGCATAGTTGGCAGCCTGGTTCGCGCCGTCGAACCGGCGTGCCTCGATCACGGCCATTGCCGCATCGGCGCCGAGGGCGCTCGCCGGGTCAGCGGTGTCGTCGGATACATAGCCGAGCTCGCGCATCAGGTCCTCGAACAACGCGCGCTGGCCCGGGAAGAGGTCCAGCAGCGCGCGGTGCGCCGCGTAACTTACCGCCCGCCGCCGCTGCTGGTGGCTATCGGCGCTGAGGTTCTTGCTGTGGTAGTGGACGCCGGCGGCAACCGCGTCGGAGGCGGCCCAGGCGTCATACATGCAGGTGTGCACGATGGCGAGCGCGCGTGCCACGGCCGGCGGCACGGGCGCGGCACGGCGCACCGCTTCCAAGGCCACCGCGTTCCATTGCAGGACCACGCTGGCCTCTGATGCCTCGGCCCGCGCCGTCGCCGGTTGCCCCGCCAGCACGACCAGCACCAGGGCACTCACGACTGATCTCATGCGCACGCCCAGCGGCCTATCGCTCGACGAAGAACGAGGGCGGGCCACCGCGGTCACGGATGGACCGACACCTGGAAGGTGGAGCACTCGCCGACGGCGAGAGGGATGTCTTCTGGTGCGGCGGCAAATCCGTCCGGCCCCAGGAAGACCGAGCAGCCTCCGAGGAACGACGATAACTGGGACTTCAGGACCTGACCCGGTACGGCCGGACCGTGGCTGTGCACCAGCAGCATGACATCAGCGGTGCGTGGGTCGATCACACCGATGGCTGCGCCCGGGTTGCCGAACTCGATGAAGACCGACCCGGACGGGTCGCCGGCTTTGACGTGCCCGGCCAGGTGCACCTTGCCGCTGCCACCGGTGACCGCGCCGCCGCCCCACAGGAAGTCCACGCGCACCTCAGCGTTCCCGGCGTCCGCGAGCGTGCAGGGTGACGTCCCGCACGCCTCGGGGTTGTTGAACACCGCAAACCACAACGTCATGGCGTGCCCCTTGGGCACGCCGGACGCGTGGAGGACCGCGCTGAGGCCGCTCCCGGTACGCACGAGGCGGGACGTGCCGATGACGGTACTGGGGTCCCACATCCAATACACAGGGCTCGTGGTGACGATGGACCCCTGTGCGGCCGCGTGTACCCGGCGTTCGCCAGATGCGACCAGTCCGATGGCGGCGAGGCCAATCACGGCCGCCAGTCCGCACGCCGTCGACAGCCTTCCCTTGCTGACGAGTCTCGGTGATGCCATGGTGCAATCCTCTCTGGCGTGAGCACGTCGGTGCTCAGCCGGACGGCGCGCGGACGGGAGTGCCGGTCGCCATCGAGAGGATCGAGCAGCGTCACGGCCGCTGTCCTTTGGAGCCGCTAGGATTTTTCTTTGAATGTTCTCGGCGCACGCCCGGGCCGCGCGCGCCGCGATGGGCGCGGCGTTGCGGAGGGCGAGTCAGGCTCGACCGTATGGCTGGTCGTGCTGCGTGCGCCTTGACTAGCGACCGATGAACCAGCCGAGCAGGCCCAGGCCGTGCGCCGTCGGGTCGCCCAGCCAGTCGGGCGGTGTCAGCCAGACGAACATCAGGATGGCAATCACCATCAGGTCGTACGGCACGGTGGAGCGTTCGTACGTCCAGTAGAAGATCCGCCAGATCACCAGCAGCGGCAGCGGCAGGCGCGACTCGAGCGTGACATCGGGCTTCATGCCGCGACCCTCCGGCCTTCCAGTTCCCGCCACGTGTGGTAGATGCGGCCAGCCACGGTCAGCACCGACAGCACCAGGATGACCCACAGCACCGCAGCCATGCGGTTGGTGAAGGCGCCGATCATGAACAGCACGATGCGCTCCGGACGCTCCATGAAGCCGACCTTGCACTTGTCGATGACCGACTCGGCGCGCGCCCGGGTGTAGCTGGTCAGGACGGTGAAGGTCATCGCCAGCGCGGTGATCAGCACGTAGTCGGCGCGCTGCAGCGAGGCGTAGAGGTAGACCAGGCCGAGGAAGAGCGCGAGGTCGGAAAACCGGTCCATGACCGAATCCCAGAAGCCGCCGAACTCGCTGGCCGTGCCCGACTGATGAGCCACCTTGCCGTCGATGAAGTCGAACAGGTTGGCCGCCACCATGATCGCCCCAGCCAGCACGAAGCTGCCCGACCGCCAGCGCCCACGCCGCCGCGAGGTTGATGCACACGCCGACGAACGTCAGCACGTTGGGATGGATCCGCAGCGCCACGCAGAGCCGGATGATGGCGCTGAGCGGAAACATGAAAATTGCGCCGATGGCGCTCGTGAAGGTCATTTGCCCATCGATATAATGGAGGGTCCGGGTCACTCCTGCAACCCGGCCGGGGCGACCGCGACATCCGCACGGGGCCCTGCCCCCGGCCCGTCCGCCGGCGCTAACCCCATGGATCGACATGGCGATTGAAGACCTGAAACCCCAGATCGCCCGCCTGCCCGAGCAGCCCGGGGTGTATCTCTACCGCAATCGCGGCGGCGACACCATTTACGTCGGCAAGGCGCGGGCCCTCCGCGATCGCGTCCGCAGTTACCTCGGCGCGCGGGGCACCGTCGGCCAAGACCGAGGCGCTGCTCGACGAGGTCGTCGGCCTCGAGGTCATCGTCACCGACTCGGTGGTGGAGGCGCTGGCGCTCGAGAACAACCTCATCAAGGAGCGCTCGCCGAAGTACAACATCAAGCTGCGCGACGACAAGACCTACCCCTACCTGCGCCTGAGCACGTCGGAGGCCTTCCCTCGGGTCTCCGTCGTGCGCCGCGTCGCCAACGACGGCGACTACTACGCGGGGCCCTTCATGCCGGCGTCGCTGGCCTGGCAGACGCGCAGCCTGTCGCACAAGCTGTTCGGCATCCGCTCCTGCCGCGAGGTGATCAACGGGCAGCGTGGCCGGCCCTGTCTCGAGTACGACATCAAGCGCTGCCTCGCGCCCTGCGTCGGCCGAGATCTGCTCACCGAGGGCCAGTACCAGCACGCGGTGCGCGATGCCCGACTGCTGCTCGACGGCCGCACCGACGAACTGGTCGAGCGATCTCGAGTCGCGGATGGTCGCGGCGGCCGACGAGGAGCGCTACGAGCAGGCGGCGCACCTGCGCGACACCATCCGCACGCTGGAGACGCTGCGTGACCGGCAGCAGAAGATGGCGACGCCGCGGATGGGCGACCGCGACGCGATCGGCGTGAAACTGGGACCGGCCGGCGCCGTGGTGCAGGTCTTCCAGATCCGGTCGGGACGGGTCGTGGATCGCGTCGAGATGGTCAGCCAATGCCGACCAGGCCCGGGACGCGCGGCTGGACGACCTCGTCGAAGCGGGCGGTCACCCATGCCTACGCGGATCACCCGCCGCCGCCCGAGATCCTGCGTGCCGGTCGCGCTGCCGGACATGGACGTGCTGACCGAGTGGCTGTCGGCACGGGCCGGGCGGCAGGTGCTGCCTGAGCGTGCCGCAGCGCGGCGACAAGCGGGCGCTGCTGGACCTGGCCGAACGCAACGCCGCGCTGTCCTACGACTCGCGCTTCAATGCCGATGGCGCCGCCAACTACGAGGCGCTCGAGACGCTGCAGGCGGCGCTGGCCCTGCCGGCGCTGCCGCATCGCATCGACTGCTTCGACATCTCGACGCTGCAGGGCGCCGAGACCGTGGCCTCGATGGTGGTGGCGCAGGACGGCCGGATGAAGCGGTCGGAGTATCGGAAGTTCAGGATCAGAGCCGAGGACGACGGGTCACGGGGCCCGGGTCACGGGGACCGCGACGCCGACGGCCAACCCTCGCCCGGACCCCGCACCCCGGAACCCGGAACCAGGGATCGTCGGCGAGCCGCGTCGACGCATTTTCTCGACGATTTCGCCGCCATGCAGCAGGTGGTGACACGCCGCTATCGCAAGGTCGCCGAGCAGGACGGACCCTGGCCCGATCTGATCGTCATCGACGGCGGCAAGGGCCAGCTCAATGCCGCCTATGCGGCCCTCGAAGCCCTCGGGCTCGACCACCTGGTGGCCGTCGGGCTGGCCAAGCAGGAGGAGCTGGTCTTCACCCGCGACCGGGTCGATGCGATTGCCTTCGGGCAGGGCACCCCTGCGCTGCGCATGCTGCAGCGGATCCGCGACGAGGCGCACCGCTTCGCCGTCACCTTCCACCGCACCGCCCGGACCAACCGCGACCTGCGGTCCGAACTCGACGACATCGTGCAGATCGGCCCGCGCCGTCGGCGACAGCTGCTGACCGCCTTCGGCAGCCTGGCCGGCGTGCGCCGGGCCAGCCGCGAGGAACTGACCACGGTCGTCGGCAGCAAGGTCGCCGACGCGGTGATTCGGCATTTCGCCTCGGCAACCTAGGGCATTGCTGAATTGGCTGGTACCCTACTGTCTTTGCCTGCCGTGGATATCAGCTCCATAGTTCTCGCGTTCATCGGCCTGTTGCTGGCCCTCACCGTGCACGAAGCGTCGCACGCGTGGGCCGCCGTCGCGCCTCGGCGACCCGACCGCGCGCCTGCAGGGCCGGCTCTCGCTCAACCCGGCCGGTGCACATCGACCCGATTGGGACGGTGCTGCTGCCGCTGCTGGCGATGGCGATGAACGCGCCGATCATCGGCTGGGCCAGGCCCGTGCCGGTGGACGGGCGCAACCTGAAGAACTTCCGCCGCGATTTCATGTGGATTGCCCTGGCCGGACCGGCCAGCAACCTGCTGCTGGCGATCCTGGCCAGCCTGCTGCTGCGGGCCCTGCCGCTGCTGCCAGTGTCGCTGGGCGGCATCGCGATCGTCGAGCCGCTGCTGCAGTTCACCTACGGCTTCTTCCGGGTGAACATCCTGCTGGCGCTCTTCAACCTGATCCCCGTGCCGCCCCTCGACGGCAGCAACGTCGTGGCGGCGCTGCTGCCGCCGCGTCTGGCCGAGCACTGGGACACCGTGCGGCAGTACGGCATCTTCATCCTCTACGGGCTGATGTTCACCGGCATCCTCGGGATGCTCATCAGGCCACCCTCGGCCGTGCTGCAGGATCTGCTCCTGCCGCGGGCCGTCCTTCTCAGGCTCGTGCAACTGCTGTGACCAAGCGCGTGGTGTCGGGGATGCGCCCGACCGGCAAACTGCATCTGGGGCACCTGGTCGGCGCCCTCCGCAACTGGACCGAACTGCAGGAGCAGTACGACTGCTTCTACTTCGCGGCCGACTGGCACGCGCTGACCACCGACTACGCCGACACCAGCCGGCTGCAGTCGTACGTGATCGACAACGTCATCGACTGGATCGCCGCCGGCGTCGACCCCGAGCGCGCGACGATCTTCGTGCAGTCGCTGGTGCCCGAGCATGCCGAATTGCACCTGCTGCTGTCGATGATGATCCCCATCCCCTGGCTCGAGCGGGTGCCGACCTACAAGGAACAACAGGATCAGCTCACCGAGAAGGACCTCACCACCTACGGGTTTCTCGGCTACCCGCTGCTGCAGACGGCCGACGTCATCATCTACGACGCGCACCTCGTGCCGGTGGGCGAGGACCAGGTGCCGCACCTCGAACTGTCCCGCGAAGTGGTCCGCCGTGTTCACCACATGCACGGCAACATCTTCGTCGAGCCACAGGCGCTGCTCACCAACTTCCCGCGCCTGCCCGGCCTCGACAACCGGAAGATGAGCAAGAGCTACCGGAACACCATCGACCTGTCGGACACCGCCGCCGACGTCGAGACCAAGGTCCGCGCCATGTACACCGATCCGAAGCGGGTCCGCGCCGACATCCCGGGCACGGTCGAGGGCAACCCGGTCTTCATCTACCACGATGCCTTCAACCCGGATCGCGCCGAGGTCGAGGACCTGAAGCGCCGCTACCGCGAGGGCCGCGTCGGCGACGTCGAGGTGAAGAAGAAGCTGACGCGTGCGCTCAATGCGGCGCTGGAGCCGCTGCGCGATCGGCGCGCGGACCTGGCGGCACGTCCCGATCGCGTGCGCGAGATCATCCACGAGGGCTCGCGCAAGGCCCGCGTCATCGCGGTGGAGACGATGCAGCGCGTGCGCGACGCCCTGCACCTGGCGTACTGATGACCACGCCCTCGCCGCCCGAGTTCGAGTCCACGCTCGAGCGCTTCCCGGTGAAGCTCGAGGTCTTCGAGGGCCCCCTCGATCTCCTGCTGCACCTGATCAAGAAGCACGAACTCGACATCTACGACATCCCGATCGCGCTGATCACGCGGCAGTACCTCGACTACATCGGCTTCATGCAGGATCTGCAGCTCGACGTCGCCGGGGACTTCCTGGTGATGGCCGCGACGCTGATTCACATCAAGTCGCGCAGCCTGCTGCCGCGGCCGGCTCCCGAGCAGGAGGATCCCGACGAGGATCCCCGCGAGGCGCTGGTGCGGCGGCTGGTCGAGCATCAGCGGTTCAAGGCGGCCGCCGAACTGCTGCACGACCGCGAGACGGTCCGCAGCGCGCAGTGGTCCCGGCCCGACGAGCGGATCGCCGCGCTGGCCGGCGAAGGGCTCGACAAGGAACCCGAGCTCGAGGTCGATCTGTTCAGCCTGATGACGGCCTTCAAGGCCATCGTCGAACGTGCCAAGCAGCGTCCGGTGGCGTACCTGCCGATGGAGCAGATGCCGCTCGAGCTGCGCATCGAGCAGTTGATGGCCCGACTCGCCGGCGTGGACGCGCTCGGCTTCGAGGAACTGTTCGACGACGTGGCCGAGCGTGGCGACCTCATCGTGACGTTCCTGGCCGTGCTCGAGATGATTCGCCTCAAGGTGCTGCGCGTGTACCAGAATGGCACCGGCGGGCCGATCCGCGTCTACAAGCGGGATCGCCCCGTCGACGCGCCCGCGCCCCATCGAGCACCACGAGCCCGCCGCGCGACCGCACGGCACGCCCGGACCGCACTCATGAGCGACGAGCAGACACCCGACGTGACGTCGAGGAGACGCGAGCGCACAGGACCGGCGCAGCGCGCCGGAATCCGAAAGGACCGCCGACGCCGCCGCGGCCCAGGCCCTGCCGACGCGGAGCCACCTGCCGATCGCGGCGCGCAGGCAGACCGAGTCGGCGGCGAGCGACGGTGCGGTCGACGAGCGACGACGGATGCCACGAGTCGTCGATGTCGGCGCGCGACTTCGAGGCGATCACCGGCGAACTGACCGATCCCGAGCTGTTCGATCGCCGATGAAGTCGCCAACGCACCGCGCGCGCCGCATCCTCTCAAGCCGGTCGTCGAGGCGTTGATCTTCGCCTCGCCCGAGCCGCTGACCCTCAAGGCGATCGGCCGTCTGCTCGACGACCAGCCGCGCGAGGACATCGAGGTGGCGCTGGCGGCAGGTCCGCGAGGGGTACGCGCAGTCGGACGGCCTGCAGCTGGTCGAGGTCGCGGGCGGCTTCCAGATCGTGACGCGCCCGGAACTGTACGAGTGGGTGCGCCGGCTGTTCAAGGAACGGACGACCTCGAAGCTGTCGGTGCAGGCGCTGGAGACGCTGGCGGTGATCGCCTACAAGCAGCCGGTGACCTCGGGCGAGATCGCCGAGATTCGCGGCGTGACGGCCACCACCGGCGTGCTCAACACGCTGCTCGACCGCAAGCTGGTCAAGATCGTCGGCCGCAAGCAGGTCGTCGGCCGGCCGTTCATGTACGGCACGACGCGCGAGTTCCTCGACAAGTTCGGTCTCAAGGACCTGACCGACCTGCCCAAGGTCGAGGACATGTCCGAGGCGCTCGGCTTCGACCTGCCGACGCCGCTCGGTGAGGCCGACGGCGGATCGCTGCCCTTCGACGAGACCGGCCCGGCCGAGCCGCTGCTGTTTGCCGACGAGCCACTGCCGGCGCCGGGGGCAGGGCCCGAAGCCGCACCGGCCGACGCGCCTGCCGACGACGCGCCTGCCGACGCCGACCCGTCGGACGAAGAACGTTGAGGCGGGAGCCTCCCACCATGCCTCAGGAGCGCCTGCAGAAGATTCTCTCCGCCGCCGGGGTCGCGTCACGGCGCGTTGCCGAAGCGCTGATCACGGAGGGCCGCGTGCGCGTCAACGGCGACGTGGTCAGCGAACTCGGCGCCAAGGCCGATCCCGATGCCGACCACATCGAGGTCGACGGCCGCAAGCTGCACACCACGGTGCCGCGCCGCTACCTGCTGCTGTACAAGCCGGTGCACTACATCACCACGCGATCGGACCCGCAGCGGCGGCCCACCGTGCTCACCTTGCTCGGTGAGGCGGGGCAGGGGCTGTATCCGGTCGGGCGGCTCGACTTCGATTCCGAGGGGCTGATCCTCCTCACCAACGACGGCGAGCTGGCCGACCGGCTCACGCACCCGCGACACGAGGTGCCGCGCACCTACGAAGTGCGCGTGTTCGGCGTGCCGGCTGTCGAGATCCTGCGTCGTCTCGAGACTGGCGTGCCGCTCGACGGCCGGCGCACGGCCCCGGCCAAGGTCCGGGTCATCGAGAGCTTCACCAAGAAGTCAGGCGAGCAGACGCTGCTGCAGGTGGTCATCCACGAGGGGCGCAACCGGCAGGTGCGGCGGATGTTCCAGGCCGTGGGGCTGCCGGTGATCACGCTGGCGCGGACCAGCATCGGGACGCTGACCGACCGCCGCATGAAGCCGGGGATGTACCGCGAGCTGCGTCCGGCCGAAGTGCAGCAGCTGCGCGCCGATGCCGGTCTCGCGGCCGGTCCGGCGCCGAAGAAGACCCGCACCAGCACGACTCCCGCAGGCCGGGGTGCGCTTCGGTCATGCGCCGACCCCGAGCCACATCACGCGCACGGTGGGTGGCAAGCCGCGGCCCAAGAAGGTCGTCAAGCGGGTCGGCACCAAGATCACGCTGAAGGAAGCGGCGCGCCAGGGTCGGCCGAAGCGCGGGACGCGCAAGCGGACCGGCTAGGCCGACCCGGTCCGGCGGTCTCACCACGGCAGCTCCGCCCACATCCGGACCAGCGCCAGCAGTTCGGCGGGCGATGGCGCGCGCGACACCTCGGCGTGGTTCATCAGCGAGGTGACGTGGACGCGCACCGGCGTGCCCTGCGCCGCCAGGTACGCGCCGAGCGCTGCCGCCTCGCTGTCGGGGATCACGTCGTCGCCCTGCGCGTGCATGACGAAGACCGGCGCGCGCGGCGCTGCCGAGGCCGCTGGCGACAGTGCCGCGTCGGTCCCCCAGCGATCCAGGAAGGGCAGCAGGCGGGCGCCGAGTCCGAGGGCGTCGCGCTCGTTGACCAGGTGCATGAACGCCCGCGCCTCGGGCGCCAGTCCAGCCTCCATCTCCCGCGCCTGCTGGAAGTCGAGTTCGGCCTGCGGCTTGTCGAACATGTCGACGTGCGACGCATGCAGGAACTGGTGCACGGCAGCGCGCAGCGGTGCCACCTGGTCGGCGGGCACCACGTCTTCGGCCATGTTGGTCAGCAGGATCACCGCGCCGTATTCATGGGGCGGCTGGCGGCGGCCATCCGGCAGCATGCCCGTGCAGAGGTACCGCATGACCCCCGGCAGCCGGGCGTGCCCGCCGACCGAGAAGACGAAGCCGACCCGGTCGCGCAACCCCGGTCGTCCCGCGGCGACAACCGACAGGCCGCCGGCAAACGAGATGCCCAGCATGCCGACCCGGCCGTCCCCGTCCTGGGGTACTTCCGGCGCCGCCAGCACTGCCAGCGCCGCGTCCTCGATGTCGTCGGTCAGGCGCGGCGTGACGAGGTATTGCTTGAGGTCCGGCAAGGCCGGGGTGATGACAGGCGTGCCCGACACGGCCAGGGCTTCGGCAAAGGCAATCAGGCGCGGCTCCTCGATGCCCAGCGCATGCACGCCGCCAGTCAGCAGGATTGGCCGGGTTCGCACCTGCTGCGGCCGATACAGGCGCGCCACCCGCGGGCCGTGCCGCCCGGTGAACGACAGCATCACCCGGTCGACGGGCGAGGTCTGCCAGGTGCCGACGTGCGCGGCAATCGGGCCAGGGACCTTGCCCATGCGGACCAGCAGTGACATCGCGCGCCCGTAGCGACTGTGCGACAGGGCGAGCCACGCGACCGCCAGCAGGGCCACGACGATGAGCAGCGAGACCACGGTGACGCGCACGTCGCCAATTGTAGGCGTCGCCTGCGGGGCGGCGCGGTATCCTCTGACCCGGTGCTGATCGCAATCGATGGCCCCTCGGGGGCGGGGAAGGGAACGGTGGCCCGGGCCATCGCGGCGGCGTTGCAGTGCCGGCACGTGGACACCGGCGCGATGTACCGTGCGGTCGCGTGGCGCGCCCTGCAATCCGGGGCTGGCCCTGGACGACGAGGTGGCGGTAGCCGGGGTGGCTCGCGACGCACAACTGCAGGCCGAGCAGGGCCGCGTGGTCGTCGACGGCACCGACGTGACGCGCGAGATCCGCACGCCGGCAATGGATGCGGCGGCTGCGCGGGTGGCGCGGCTGGCCTCGGTGCGAGAGGTGCTGGTGGCGCGCCAGCGCGGCTATGCGGCGTCGGGCGACCTGGTGATGGAGGGGCGTGACATCGGCACCGTCGTGCTGCCCGGGGCCGACGTCAAGGTCTACCTCGACGCTTCTGCCGACGAGCGGGCCCGCCGGCGTGCCGGCGACACGGCGCACGCGGCCAGTGGCAGTGACGTCTCGGCGGTTGCCAACGCGCTCACCCAGCGCGACCACAGTGATCGCAGCCGCTCGGTGTCGCCGCTCACGCAGGCGCCCGACGCCGTCTACATCGACACCACCGGCCTGCAGGTCGAGGTCGTCGTGGACCGGGTCCTGGCCCTGGTCAAGGCCGCCCGCGAGCGCTGACCCGGCGGCCTTCGCGGCTCAGCTGGGGCCGCGCCCCCTTTGACGACCGCCCCCGAATGGTATAAATTCTGTCGGTTGCCCGCATATTGCGTGCCACAACCGACAGCTGCCGGCGCTGCAAGACCGGCAAACGCCACCGAAGGGGATTCACTACGCATGTCAGATCAACTTACGGACCAGCCGGAAGTACGCGAAGTCAGTGCCCGGCAGTCCGCTGCCGCCACGACCAAAGCGATGTGGACGGCAGATGATCAGGAAATGGACCCGCAGGAGTTTGCCAGCCTGCTCGACCTGTACGACAACAGCTTCCGGAACATCACCGAGGGCGAGGTCGTCAAGGGCACGGTCCTGTCAGTGTCGGACTCGGCGGTCATCGTCGACGTCGGGTTCAAGTCGGAGGGGATGATCCCGCTCGACGAGTTCCTCGACGAGAACGGTGACGTCCTCGTCCAGCCCGGCGACACCGTCGACGTGCTGCTCGAGCGCACCGAGGATCGGGACGGCCATATCGTGCTTTCGCGCGAAAAGGCCGAGAAGATGAAGATCTGGGACGAGGTCGAGAAGGCCTTCGCGGATCGCAAGGTCGTCATCGGTCGCGTCATCGAGCGCATCAAGGGCGGCCTGGCGGTGGACATCGGTGTCCGCGCCTTCCTCCCTGGCAGCCAGATCGACGTCCGCCCCGTGCGTAACCTGGACGCCCTCAAGGGCCAGGAACTGCGGATGCGGGTGATCAAGGTCAACAAGAAGCGCGGCAACATCGTCCTCTCGCGCAAGGTTCTCCTCGAGGAGGAGAACGCCGAGAAGAAGAAGCACACGCTGGAAACGTTGGCCGAGGGCAAGGTCATGCGCGGCGTGGTCAAGAACATCACCGATTACGGTGCGTTCATCGACCTCGGCGGCATCGACGGCCTGCTCCACATCACCGACATGTCCTGGGGCCGCGTGCAGCACCCCTCCGAGCTGTTCAAGGTCAACGACGAGGTCGACGTCATCGTCCTCAAGTTCGACCCGGAGAACGAGCGCGTGTCGCTCGGTCACAAGCAGCTCACGACCGACCCCTGGTCGGACGTGGTCGAGCGTTACCCGGTCACGGCGCGCGTCACCGGACGCGTGGTCAGCCTTACCGACTACGGCGCCTTCATCGAGCTCGAGCCGGGCGTCGAGGGTCTCATCCACGTCAGCGAGATGTCGTGGAGCAAGCGGGTCAAGCACCCGTCCAAGATCCTCAACGTCGGCGACAGCGTCGAGGCGATGGTGCTCGGTGTCGATCCGTCGGCCCGCCGCATCTCGCTCGGCCTCAAGCAGGTCGAGACCAACCCCTGGCACGAGCTCACCGACAAGTACCCGGTGGGCACCAAGATCAAGGGCAAGGTCCGCAACCTCACCGAGTTCGGCGCGTTCGTGGAAGTGGAAGACGGCATCGACGGCCTGATCCACATCTCGGACATGTCGTGGAGCAAGCGTCTCAAGCACCCGTCCGAGATGCTCAAGAAGGGCGACGTGGTCGAGGCGATGGTGCTCAACATCGACGCCGAGAACCAGCGCCTCTCGCTCGGCCTGAAGCAGCTCGCCGCCGACGTCTGGGACGACTTCTTCGGTCGTGTCCAGGTGGGTGACGTGGTCGAGGGCAAGGTCGTCCGGATGACCTCGTTCGGTGCGTTCGTCGAACTGGCCGAGGGCGTGGAAGGTCTCATCCACGTCTCCGAATTCGACGCCGACAGCGGCGAAGAGAAGGTCGACCTGCAGATCGAGCAGGCCTACCCGATGAAGGTCATCAAGCTGAGTCCGTCGGAACGGAAGGTCGGCCTGAGCATCCGCGCGCTCAAGGACGACAACTACCGGGCTGACTGGGGGCAGTACATCAGCGAAGCCGCCTCCACCGGTGGCGCCACGCTGGGTGACCACTTCAAGCAGCAGCAGTAGGTGCCGCATCGACGCCGGGCGGAGGACGCTTCCTCCTCCCGGCGTTTTTCCTTTCGAGGCCACTCATGACCAAGGCGGATCTCGTCGAAGAGGTCTCCCGCGTCTCCGAAGTCACCAAGAAGGACGCCGAACTCATCGTCGAGACGGTCTTCCTGTCGGTCATCCGTGCGCTGCATGCCGGAGACAAGGTGGAACTCCGGGGTTTCGGCAGCTTCCGCCTGCGCCGCCGCGAGCCCCGCAAGGGCCGCAATCCCAAGACCGGCGATCGTGTGGACGTGCCGTCCAAGCACGTGCCGTACTTCAAGCCCGGCAAGGAACTCAAGGACCTGATCAACGCCAGCACCAGCGCCGGCGATGATCTGCCCACCGCCGCCGCCTCGGCCGCGCCGTCGCCCGTCGCGTCCTGAGGCCATGGATCATCTCTGGTCCCCGTGGCGACTGCACTACGTCACCGCCGGTCAGGCACCGCCCGGTTGCGTGTTCTGCACCGCCGACACCGGCACCGATCCCGGCCAGGCCGCGCTGGTGGTTCACCGCGGTGCGACCTGCCTGGTCATCCTCAACCTGTTCCCCTACAACAACGGTCACCTGATGGTGGTGCCCGGACGTCACATCGCGACGCTCGCCGATGCGACGGTCGATGAACTGCACGAGATGATGCGGCTGACCCAGCGCGCCGAAATCGTGCTTCGCTCGGCGTATCAGCCGCACGGCATCAACGTCGGGCTGAACATCGGCCGGGCGGCCGGCGCCGGCGTCGCCGACCACCTGCACATCCACCTGGTTCCGCGCTGGAACGGTGACACCAACTTCATGACCACCGTGGGCGAGACCCGCGTGCTGCCCGAGGCCCTCGACGCCACGGCCAGCCGCCTGCGGCCGCTGTTTGCCGACCCGGCCCTCTGATAGCCTAGCCAGGTGCAGGTCCAGCCCACCGCTCGCCAGGCGGCCTTTGCGGCTCGCGCCACCCAGTTCGCTGTCGATGAGGTCGCGCCGCGCGCCGCGGCCATCGACGAGGCGCACGAATTCCCTCGCGACCTGATCGCCCGCGCCGGCGCAGTCGGCCTGATGGGCGTGACCGTGCCCGAAGCCTGGGGTGGTGCCGGTGAAGACCCGCTCGCCTATGCGCTCGCGCTCGAAGCCGTGGCGCGGGCCAGCGCCACCGTCGCGGTCATTCTTTCGGTCAACAACTCACTGGTCGCCGAGACGCTGCTGCGGCATGGCACCGACGCGCAGCGCGACCTCTGGCTGCGCCGGCTCGCCTGCGGCGAGGCCATCGGGGCGTTTGCGCTGTCGGAAGAGCAGGCGGGCTCGGACGCCGCGAACCAGCAGGCGACCGCCACCGCGGATGGCGTCGGCTATCGCCTGCGCGGCACCAAGGTGTGGGTCGCCAATGCCGAAGCCGCTGACGTGGTCATCGTGTTCGCGGCAACCCGCCCCGACCTGCGCGGCCGCGGCATCTCGGCCTTTCTGGTGCCGATGGACGCCCCGGGCCTGGTTCGGCGCAATCGCATCGACTCGCTCGGCGTCCGCGGCCTTGGCTGCATGGACCTGGTGCTCGACGATGTCGTCGTCGATTCGTCGCACGTCATCGGCCAGCCGGGGCAGGGATTTGCCATCGCGATGCAGGCGCTGGACGGCGGCCGCGTGGCCATTGCCGCGCAGGCACTGGGCGTCGGGGAAGCGGCGCTGCACGAGGCGCTGGTGTATGCCCAGCGTCGGGTGGCTTTCGGTCAGCCGATTGCGCAGTTCCAGGCCATCCAGTTCATGCTGGCCGACATGGCCACCGGACTCGAGGCCGCCCGGATGCTGACGTGGAAGGCCGCCAGCGCGCGTGCCCGCGGGCAGCGCGGCACCCTCGAGGCCGCGATGGCCAAGCTTGCCGCCTCGGAAGCCGCGCATGCCGCCGCCGACCGGGCGATGCAGATCCTGGCCTCGGAAGGGTACCGTCGCGGGTCCACCGTGGAGCGGTTGTTCCGCGACGTCCGCGCCACCGAGATCTACCAGGGCACCTCCGAAGTGCAGCGGATGATCATCGCCGACTCGGTACTGGCGTGATCGGTTCCGTCGCCCTGGCTTCACGCATCGAGGCCGCGGAAGCGCGCTTGAGTCTCGCGATGGCGGAGGCCTCGCGCGCGCACGGCATTGCCGGCGTCTTCGGTCTGCAAATCGGGGGCGGCGCCGCCGTGTACTGCGGCCCTGGCGCGCCGATGACCAAGGTGATCGGCGTCGCGATCGGCGAGCCGCTGCTCGACGCCGCCATCGACGAGATCGAGGGCGCCTTCCTGCCGTTCGACGAGTACCCCGGCTTCGAGATTGCCTCGCTCGGTGACCACGCCTCGGTCCGCCGGCTCGAAGCCCGCGGCTATCGCCTGCAGCGTATCGAACTGGTCCTTGGCTGCGACATCGGCGCGCTGCTGCCGCAGGTGCTGCCCGACGGCCTCATCGTCACGCGCGGCCCGGACGACGAGTGGGCCCGCATCGCGGTGGAAGGCTTCGCGGCCGCCGAGACGGTGCCGGGCCGAGACGCGCCGGCGGAACACTACGACCCGTCCACCCTGGAGCAGGTGGTGCGGCAGTTCACCGGCGTCACGTCGGTCCACCGCTACGTCGCGTTCCTGCACGGCGAGGCCGCCGGCTCCGCATCGGCCCGGATCGACGACGGGGTGTACCAGCTGTGCGGCGCCGCAACGCTGCCGCGCCTTCGCCGGCAGGGTGTCCAGTCGGCGCTGCTCTCGGGCCGGCTCGAGGCCGGCCGCGCCGCCGGGTGCGATCTGGCCGTGGTGACCGTCGAGCCCGGCTCGCGGTCACAGGCCAATGTGCAGCGCCGCGGCTTCCTGCCCCTCTACAGCCGGCTCGTGCTCGCGCGCGAGCATTTGACGGCCACTCACGACATGAGTTCCAGAGCCCTGTGACCGACCTCTCTTCGTTCCGCCCCCGCGCCGTCGTCTTCGACCTCGACGGCACGCTCGTCGACAACATGCCGCTGCACGCCCAGGCGTTCGAGCACTTCGCCGAGGCGCACCAGTTGCCGCCGTTGACCATGGACCTGCGGCGCCGCATCGACGGCAAGCGCAACAGCGAGATCTTTCCGATGCTGTTCGAGCGGGAGATGGGGATGGACGAGATACTCGTCCTCGAAGAGGAGAAGGAGGGCGCGTATCGGCAGCTGTCGCGCGGGCGGCTGGTGCTCGTGCGCGGGGCGCTGACGCTGCTGGCGCGCCTCGAGGCGCAGGGCATCGGCGTGGCCGTGGCCACCTCCGCGCCGCTCAAGAACGTGGTGCACACGTTTGCCGAAACCGGCCTTGGCGCGCACGTGACGATCATCGCGCGCGGCGACGAGGTGCCGCGCGGCAAGCCGTTCCCCGACGTGTTCGCGCTGGCCGCCGAGCGCCTGCAGGTGCCCGTGGACCAGTGCCTCGCGTTCGAGGACGCGCCAATCGGCGTGGCGGCGGCAATCGCGGCCGGCATGACGTGCGTGGCCATCGCGACCACCTTCTCGGCCGAGCAGTTCGACGCGCACATCCCGGCGCCGCACGCGGTACTGCCCGACTACGAAGCGTTTCTGGCCGGGCCCGGGCGCTGGTTGCTCGACGGCTAGCGTCGGGACCCGGCCCGGCGGGTGTCCGGACGCCCGGGTGGCCGTACGCCGGGTGAGAGGGTCAGTCCTACCGGGAGCGACCCGCGTCGACGTCGCGATGGAAGACGAAGAGCGGGTCGGCGGTGGCGGCACGGGTGGTGAAGTTCCAGGTGCGCCCGCCGCGCTGCTTGAGCCGCAGCCGCTTCTCCTGGTAGTCGACGGTGAAGGTCTCGACGTTGGCCAGCGGCACGGAGAAGGCGTCCTTGTGCGACGTCTCGTACCGCAGGATCCCTCCCGTGGCGCGCAGCACGCCGTCGCACGATCCGACGCCGTGCTGGTGGACCACCGCGACATCGGCGCTGACGGCCGCGGCCGCTGCCGTGGTGCTCGGCGCAGGCGGCAGCGTCACCTCGACCTCGGTCGGCCCCTGCTCGAGGATGGTCACGGTCTGGACGACCGGCGGGCGTCCCTCCATCTGCACGTTGAGCTGGTGGCTGCCGGGTGTGACCTCGCGCGAGGTGACGGGCGTGGTGCCGAGAAATTTCCGGTCGAGGAAGACGTAGGCGCCCGGGACGTCGCTGGTCACGCGCAGCTGACGGGCGGTCGCTCCGGCATCCGCAGCGGCCTCGTTCGGTGATCGGGCCGGTGGGTTGCCCCGGGGCGGACGGGGCGTCGTCGGTGCGTCGCCGCGGGTCGTCGGGCGTTCGGTCGAGGCCGCTGTGTCGTTGCGGGTAATGGGCGGCGCGATGGGCGCGGCGTCTGCCACGGGTGCGGCCGAGCGGGTCGTCGTCTCGGCCGACCGGTTGGCCGCGTACCAGGCCAGGGCCCCGCCGACCGCCGCGAAGACCAGTAGAATCCACAGCACGCCGCGCCCCCGTGGGGCGTCAGGCTCTCCGAGGCTGCGCATGTCGGCAGCCTACCACGTCACGAAGTTCGTTCGGACTCACGCCAAACGCATGCCACCCCGCCTCAAGCTCGTGCCCAGTTCGCCGGAAGCAACGACCGAGATCGTCCCCGGCGACCAGCCCATTGTCATCGGTCGTGATCCGTTGTCTGGCGTCGTGCTCTCGGAGCCCAGCGTGTCGCGCCGTCACGCCCAGCTGCTGCGCCGCGACGACGCCCTCGTGATCGAGGACCTCGGCAGTGCGGTCGGCACCTACGTCAACGACCAGCGGATCACCGCGCACATCCTCAGCGACGGCGATCGCGTCCGGTTCGGTCGTCAGGTGCAGTTCGAGGTCGTCAGCGAGGCACTGGCGTCGCTGCTCGAATCGGCCGGCCTCGACGAACGCAGCACGGGCGTGCGGCACCTGCAGGAGTTGCTCGACGTGGCGCGGCAACTCAACAGCGCCGCGGTGCTGCCCGAGGTCCTCGCCGCCGTGCTGCGCTCGGCGATCCGGATCATGCGTGCCGAGAGCGGGGCGCTGGCGCTGATCAGCGCCGACGGGAAACTCGAGCTGGTGCTGCGCCTGCCCAAGCTCGCGGCACCGGCCGTGGCGCAGCAGGAACTCGACCTGCTCAAGCAGGCGGTCAAGGGCCACCGCACGATTACCAGTCAGGCGATGCACGAGACGCTGATCGGCGTCGCCACGGGGGCGCGGCCCGACATGGTGGCGACGCCGCTGATGGTCGCGCGCCGGGCCCTGGCCGACGACTCGTCGTTCATCGGCCGGCTCGATGCAGTTGGCGCACTGCTGGTGTCGCGTCCGGCCAGCACGCAGGTGGTCCCGCGCGAGGAGATCGCCATCTTCGAGTCGCTGGCCGCCGATGCCGCGATGGCCATCGACAGCGCGAAGCTCTATAAGGAAGCGCGTGCCAAGGCCAAGTACGAACACGAGATGACGCTGGCCAAGGACATCCAGGCGGCGCTGCTGCAGGCCCCGCCGATGGTGCCCTTCGCCTCGACGTTCGCGCAGACCGAGTCGGCGGCCTCGGTCGGTGGCGATCTCTATCAGGGGGTGACCCGTCCCGACGGCAGCCTGGCGCTGACCCTCGGCGACGTCTCGGGCAAGGGCGTCGGCGCCTCGCTGATCATGGCGCTGGCGACCGGCATGCTGCGGCTGCTGCACGATCTCGGGCAACCACTCTCGGAAATCCTGCCGACCCTGCACAACCAGCTGCTCAACTACAGTCCCGGCAACAAGTACCTCACGCTCGGGGCCACCGTGCTGTATCCGGACGGCCGCCTCGAGCTGGCCAACGCCGGCCACTGCCCGCCGGCGCTCGTCCGCCGCTCCGGCGAGGTGACGATGCTCGACTCCGGCGGTCCGGTGCTGGGCCTGCTGCCGTTCGGCTCGTGGGATGTCGAGACGCTGCACCTCGAGCCCGGCGACGCCCTGGTGATCTACAGCGACGGCGTCAGTGAGTCCACGTCCTACACCGGTGACGACTTCGGCTCGACCGGCGTTGCCGAGACGCTTGCCACCGTCGCCGGGCGCCCCCCCGCCGAGATGGCCCAGGCCCTGCTCGAGGCCTCGGTGCACTTCCGCGATGGCCGTCCCGCCGGCGACGACGTCTCGCTGCTGGTGGTGCGGTACGAGGGCCAGGGCAGCTAGCGGAACTTCCAGACCATCCGATCGCCGTCGGCGATGATCGTGCTGCGGCCGATGGAGATGACCTCACGGCCGGTCCGACGCCGCAGCCGGCACACCACTTCCTGGACGCCGTGGCGATCGTCGCTGGCCTCGGACAGGCCGAAGGTGATGCCATCACCGAGAAGCAGCCGGGTGGTGCCGGCATCGCGGTGCTCCGCCGCGAACGCGGCGGCATGGCTCTCGAAAAAGTTCCGCTCACCGGGTCTCAACGCCATGGTCACGGCCACCACGTCGTCGAGCAGGGGCGCTGCCGGTCCGGTGGCCACGGCGGCGTAGCGTTGCAGGACCTCGGCGCGGGTGATACCACGGGCCGCGGTGTGCCCGGCATGCCACGCGGCCAGGAAGTCGGCGTCGTACTCCATCGACCACACCTTCAGTGCGCCACGGACATCGGGCACGGCGTGCGCGATGTGGAACCACGGTACGGTCCCCTCGCCGAGCGGCCGCACCACCACGCGGTACTCGACCGGCCCGAGCGTGTGACGCCATGCGTCTGCAATGGCGGGAGTGGCGCCTGCCGCTTCGACCGCCAGCGCGATCCCGCTCGTCCCCGGCGGGCCCTCGACGCCGGCTTCGAAGAGTTCGAGGTACGTCGAGGTGCCATACCAGTACAGCCCCGTGTACTCCCAGTCGGGACGACGGGTGGTGCGCAGTTCGGAGGGGGCGAACACCTCGCGCAGCCAGGCCGAGTCGCGGGCCGCGGCAAACGTCTCCGCATCCACGACCCGGAAGAGGTGATTGAGGCGGAGCGGCTCGCTCACGTCACCAGCGCCCTGGCAATCGTCTGCAGCTGCAGGTTCGACGTGCCTTCGTAGATCTGGCCGATCTTGGCGTCACGATACAGCTTCTCGACCGGGGCGTCCTTGACGAACCCGTAGCCGCCAAACAGGTTGATGGCCAGCGACGCCGTGCGCTCGGCCACCTCCGAGGCCTGCAGCTTGCACATCGCGGCCTCGGTCAGGAAGGGCAGGCGCGCGTCGCGCAGACGGGCGGCGTTGTACACCAGCAGTCGCGTCGCCTCGACCTCCATCGCGGCTCGCGCCAGCTGGAACTGCACCCCCTGGAACTGGGCAATGGCCTTGCCGAACTGTTGCCGCTCACGGGTGTAGCGGACCGCATGGTCGAGCGCACCCTGCGCCAGGCCGAGCATCTGCGCGCCGATGCCGATGCGCCCCTCGTTCAGGGTTTCGATGGCGACCTTGTAGCCCTTGCCGGGCTCACCGAGGACACTCGAGGCGGGCACGCGGCAGCCGTCCAGCACGAGCTCGCAGGTGCTGCTGGCGCGAATCCCCAGCTTGTCCTCCTTCTTGCCGACGACCAGCCCGGGTGTGTCCCGCGGCACCAGGAAGGCCGTGATGCCGCGGTAACCGGCCGCGGGATCGACGGTGGCAAAGACGATGAACAGCGACGCCTCGGCAGCATTGGTGATCCACAGCTTGCGGCCGTCCAGGATGTAGGCGTCGCCCGTCGGCCGAGGCACGCGTCGTCAGGGCAAACGCGTCGCTGCCCGAGCCCGCTTCCGACAGCGCATACGCGCCGATGGCGTCGCTGGCCAGCCGCGGCAGCCACTCGTGCTGCTGCCGGTCGGTGGCCCAGCGGAGCAGCGCATTGACGACCAGCGTGTTCTGCACGTCGACGAGCACGCCGACCGACGGGTCGACGCGCGACAGCTCCTCCACGACCAGCACCGAATGGAAGAAGGTGCCGCCACTGCCGCCGTGCGGCTCGGGCACTTCGATGCCCATCAGGCCGAGTGCGAACAGCTGTGGCAGCAACGCCGGATCGATCTGCGCGGTTTCGTCCATGGAGCGGGCACGCGGGGCCAGTTCCCGGAGGGCGAACTCGCGGACGCTCTGCCGGAGCAGACGCTTCATCGTCGGTCAGCGTCGTCAGCGGCGCGGGCAGGGCGACAGCAGGGGTGGTCACGAAAGTCCTCACGGGCCGCGGCGGGGGCCGGCCGGAACGTCACGGCCGGGCGTCAAAAGAGGGCAATCCCGCACCGGAAATGCGTGTAATCGTGATGCTATCATCACTTCAGCGAATGATCAGGCCAGGCTTACGGAGCACCGTCGTCTTCTTGACGCTGTCGGCAACGCTTGTCGGCGCTGCTGCGCAGCAGTCCTCGGCACCGGCCGGGCCACAGCCGCCGGCGACGGGCGCCGCCTCGGCCCAGCCGGCGGTGCCGCCGCCGGCCCCGCCGCAGGATCCGGACGCCCCGCCGCCGCAGCCGACCTTCCGCACCGACATCAACTTCGTGCGCGTCGACGCGATCGTCACCGACAAGCAGGGCCGGCCGGTCGCCGACCTGAAGCCGGAGGACTTCGAGGTCCAGGAGGACGGCAAGCCGCAGATCGATCGAGACCTTCAAGCTGATTCGCGTCGATGGTCACCCGCCGCCGGGTGAGTCGGCGCCGCGCGAGATCAACTCGATCTACGCCGAGGAGGCCGAGGCACGCCGCGACGACGTCCGGCTGTTCGTGATCTTCTTCGACGACTACCACGTCCGCCTCGGCGCCAGCCTCGCGGTGAAGGACCCGCTGGTCAGGTTCATCGACACCCAGGTCGGGCCGATGGACATGATCGCGATGATGTATCCGCTCGATCCCCTGCGCGCGGTCAGCTTCACGCGCAACAAGAAGGCGGTGATTCAGCAGATCCTGTCGTGGCAGGGGCGCAAGTACCAGTACATCCCGCCGCGCAACGTGTTCGAGGAGCAGTACGCGAACTACCCGGTCAACATCGTCGAGAAGATTCGCAACCAGGTCAGCCTGTCGGCGCTGCGCGGTCTGATGACCCGGCTCGGCGGCATGCGCGAGGGCCGCAAGACGGTGATTGTCGTCAGCGAGGGCTACACCGACTACGTGCCGCCGCAGCTGCAGAGCGGCAACGCGCAGAGCGGCCTGCGTGGACTCGGCACGACGGCGATGACCGGCGATGCGTCCGTCGATCCGGTCGGTGCGATGAACCAGGACCGCGCCCGGTTCTTCGGCGACATGGACATCCGCATGCTGATGCGTGACGTCACCACCGAGGCCAATCGCAACAACGTGTCGATGTACATGCTCGACCCGCGCGGCCTGGCCGGCTTCGAGTTCGACATCAACGAAGGCGTCGGCATGACCGCCGATTATTCGTCGCTGCGGACGACGCAGGACTCGCTGCGGGTGATGGCCGACGAGACCGACGGCAGGGCCATCGTCAACCGCAACGACCTCGGCGGCGGCCTGCAGCAGATGATGCGCGACGCCAGCGCCTACTACCTGCTGGGATATTCCTCGTCGGCAGCGCCCACCGACGGGCGCTTCCATCAGATCCGGGTCCGTGTGAAGCGTCCCGGCATCGAGGTGCGAGCCCGTCGCGGCTACTGGGCCTTGCGCGCCGACGAGGCCGCGGCGGTGATGGCCCCTCTCAAGGCGGCGCCACCACCGGACATCAACGCCGCGCTCTCGGACATCGACAGGGTGGCGCGTGCCAGGACGGTGCGGACGTGGCTGGGCTACGCACCCGACTCGAGCGGCAAGACCCGGGTGTTCTTCTCGTGGGAACCCGTGGTTGGCGGGCCTGGTGCTCCGGCCGCCGGCGAGGCGGTGTCGCAGGTGACGGTGATGGCCGCCAACGAGAGCGAGGGGCCGGTCTTCCGCGGCAAGCTGCCCGCGGCCGCTGCAGCCGGCGGCACGGGCGGGACCACCCCCGGCGGTGGCCAGACGTCATTCCTGATCGCTCCTGGCGCGGCCCAGATCAAGGTGTCGGCCGAGGGCACGGGCGGCGGCGTGCTGCAGTCCGACGTGATCGATCTCGCGGTGCCCGACTTCACGACCGAGCCACAGATGGTGGGCACACCGGCACTGTTCCGTGCCCGCACCGCGCGCGACCTGCAGGCCTTGATGACCGCTGCCACCGCGCAGCCGACCGCGACCCGGCAGTTCAGCCGCACGGAAAAGCTGTTGCTGCGGGTGCACGTGACCGGGGCGCAGCCGGCGATCCGGTTGATGAGCCGCACCGGCGATGGCATGAGCGCGCTCGTGGTCCGGCCGGCGCCACCAGGCAGCCCCTTCACGCATGAAGCCGAGATTCCGCTGGCCAGCCTGCCGGCCGGCGACTTCCTCATCGAAGTGAAGGCCGGCGAGGCCGCCGATGCGCCGCGACGGCTGACGGGCGTGAAGGTGACGGGATGAACACCGACGGCGCGTCGGTGTTCACGCCCGGGGATGCGGCGGGCGTCGACTACGCGCGCGATCTCGGCGACCCCGGCAGCTACCCCTATACGCGAGGCATCCACGCGACCGGCTATCGCGGCAAGCTGTGGACGATGCGGCAGTTCGCCGGTTTCGGGTCAGCCGGGGACACCAACGCGCGCTACCGCGAGTTGCTTGCCGCTGGTGGCACCGGCCTGAGTGTGGCCTTCGACCTGCCGACACTGATGGGACGCGACCCGGACCATCCGCTGTCGCTCGGCGAGGTCGGCAAATGCGGCGTCAGCGTGGTGACGCTGGCCGACATGGAGGCGTTGTTCGAGGGCATCGATCTCGGCGCGGTGACCACGTCGATGACGATCAACTCCCCGGCGCCGATGCTGTTTGCCATGTACCTCGTGGTGGCCGAGCGACAGGGCGTATCATGGAGCCGGCTGTCGGGCACGATCCAGAACGACATCCTCAAGGAGTTCATCGCGCAGAAGGAGTACATCTACCCGCCGCGTCCGTCGATGCGGCTGATCGTGGACACGTTCCGCTTCTGCGCCGAGCACGTGCCGCGCTGGAACACGATTTCGGTCAGCGGGTACCACATCCGCGAGGCGGGCGCGACAGCGGCACAGGAACTGGCGTTCACCCTGCGCGACGGCATCGAGTACGTGCAGTGGGGTGTCGACGCCGGGCTCGACGTCGACACCTTCGTGCCGCGGATGTCGTTCTTCTTCAACGCCCACAATGATTTCTTCGAGGAGATCGCCAAGTACCGGGCGGCCCGGCGAATCTGGGCGCGGGTGATGCGCGATCGTTTCGGGGCGCAGTCCGAGAAGTCGTGGCAACTGCGCTTCCACACCCAGACGGCCGGCGTCTCGCTCACCGCGCAGCAGCCGTACAACAACGTCGTCCGCACGACGTTGCAGGCGCTGGCCGGCGTGCTCGGCGGCACCAACTCGCTGCACACCAACTCGCTCGACGAGGCGCTGGCCCTGCCGACCACCGAGACGGCAACGCTGGCGCTGCGGACGCAGCAGATCATCGCTCACGAGAGCGGGGTGGCCAGCGTCGTCGACCCGCTCGGCGGTTCCTGGTACGTCGAGGCGCTGACCAACCGGCTCGAGACGGAGGCGCTGGCGTACTTCGAGCGCATCGACCGGCTGGGCGGGATGGTCGCCGCCATCGAGCAGGGGTATCCGCAGCGGGAGATTGCCGAAAGCGCCTATCGGCACCAGCAGTCCGTCGAGCAAGGCGGCACGGTGGTGGTCGGGGTCAACGCACATGTTGCCGCACACGAGGTGAACGTGCCGATCCTGTACATCGATGACTCGGTTGGCGAGTGGCAGCTGTCGCGACTGGCCGAGATCAAGGCGTCGCGCGACAACACCCGCGTCGCCGCCGCGCTCGACGCGATGCGCCACGCCGCTCGTGGCGAGGGGCGGCTGATGGAGCCGATCCTCGAGGCCGTGCGTGCCTATGCAACGGTGGGGGAGATGTGCGATGCGCTGCGGGACGTCTGGGGGGAGTATGTCGAGCGGGCCGAGTTCTGAGCGCGCGCAGACTGCCGATTGCCGACTGCCGCCTGCCGACTGCCGACTGCCGCCTGCCGACTCCCGACTCCCGACGCCCATGCCTGACCGACCAATCCGAGTGGTGATTGCCAAGCCCGGCCTCGACGGGCACGACCGCGGCGCCAAGGTCATCGCGCGGGCGTTGCGTGATGCCGGCATGGAGGTGATCTACATGGGCCTGCGCCAGACGCCGGAGCAGATTGCCGCAGCCGCCCTGCAGGAGGACGCCGACGTCATCGGTCTGTCGATCCTCTCGGGTGCCCACCTGCACGTGTGCGCACGCCTGATGGAGTTGCTGCGGGCGCGTGGGCTGAACGACGTGCTCGTGGTGCTCGGCGGCATCATCCCGGATCAGGACCGGGCGCGGTTGCGGGAGATGGGCGTGGCCGGCGTCTTCCTGCCCGGCACGCCCATGCAGGACATCCTCGCCTTCATCACCACCCACGTCCGGCGCGACCCCGCGCTCGACGTCCCGGCAGCGCCGGGGCAGGCCTAGTTGCTGGCCGTGCTCAGCGGCCCACCTTCTCGACCCTGTGCGCGGTGGCCGGGACGGTCTGGAGGTAGCGGAAGATGGCGCCGAGGTCCTCGCGCGTCATCCCCGCATATGCCGGCCAGGGCATCGGCGTGTTGAAGGCCCCTGTCGCCGTGGGGACGAGCGCGGCCGGGTCGGCATAGGCCTTGAACTTCTCGACGAACTGCGCCTCCGACCAGCCGCCGATGCCGGACCCGTCCGGCGTCAGGTTCGCCGACCTGGCGATCAGGCCATTGGGCAGGAGGAACTCCTGCCCGCCCGCCAGCCGCAGTCCCGGCACCGGCGTCCGGCGATCGTCGACCGGCGTATGGCATTCGACGCAGCCGGCAATCTCGGTCAGGTAGCCGCCGTAGGCCGTCCGGTCGGACTGATCGGGCGGCGTTGCCGGCGCGGTCGCTGCCGCCGGCATGGTGCGTACGATCAACGGCAGTGGAAAGTGCAGCCGCCGGTCGGCGATGGGCGTCGTGCGTGGCGGGATGGTCCGCATGTACGCCACCAGCGCCTCGACGTCGTCCCTGGCGAGATGGCGTCCGTAGGTCGGGTAGGGCATGAGCGGAAACAGCGGCGCGCCGTCGCGAGAGACGCCTTCGGTGATGGCGCGCGCAATCTCGCCATCGCTCCAGGAGGCGAGACCGGCCGGGGTGATGTTGCGGGCCACCAGCCGGCCGGGGAAGCCGATGGTTTCGTCCCACGTCTCGCCGCCGGCCCCATAGGTCTCCGGCTTGATGGGCGCGGCGTAGCGGGTCCAGTCGCGCTGGCTATGGCAGTCGGTGCAGACGGCCACGTGGTCGGCGAGGTACTTGCCGCGGGCGACGCGCGCCGGCGTCGGCTGGACGCGCAGGTCGGCGGCCTTGCCGACCCGGGGATAGGCCAGCAACAGATACGCATACCCGCACACGGCGAGCGCCGCCACGCCGAGCACCACCGCACCCGCGACTTTCAGCATCAGACGCATACGCACTCCAGGATCGAATCACGGCGAGCCAAGACCATAACGCGCCCGGCTGGCCGGAGCAACGACGGTGTCGGCCTCCGGGCTGCCGCCGTCACGCGCGCGTCGTGCTTGACGGGTGCCGGCTGGGTGACTACGCTCACGGCCATGAGCTACACGCTGTTGCTGGCCGATGACAGTGTCACGGTCCAGCGCGTGATCGAGCTGACCTTCGCCGACGAGGGCTTCAAGGTCGTCTCCTTCAGCGACGGCGACGAAGTGGTCGGCTACCTGGGCGCGGGGCACAAGCCGGACGTGATTCTGGCCGACACGACGATGCCGGCGCGTGATGGCTACGACGTCGCCGCCTGGGTGCGCGGGCAGGCATCGCTGGCGCAGGTGCCGGTGGTGCTGATGACGGGCGCATTCGAGCCCATCGACGACCGCCGGGCCGAGGCCTGTCAGGCCGACGCGGTGCTCGTGAAGCCGTTCGAGCCGCAGCAGGTGGTCTCGCTCGTCAAACGCATGCTCGGGGGCGAACGCGGGGAGTCGCTGGGCGAGTTCGCGCCGCCACGCCCGGGCGCCGCGGCGCCGGTGGCCGAGGGCGCGGTCACGCTGGCGCCCGGGCTCGACACCTACGCGTCACGCCTCGATCAGCACCTGGCGGCCCGGCAGGGACGGGCCACCCTCACCCGTGTGGAGGAGCCACCCGACTCGCCGCGGGCCCCGGAGGTGACGACGTCGCCGGATCGCCCGGCCGCCGACGCGGCCGGGTCCACCTCGCTGGCCACGGCCTTCTCCGCGATCCTTGCCGAGGAGCGTGGCGAGGGCCCTGCCGTGGTCGGCCCTGGCGCCGTGCCGCCCCCGGCGATCGCCGGCGTGTCGGACGCCGTCATCGAGCAGATCGCCCGTCGCGTGGCGGCCCTGCTGACCGACAAGGTCCTCCGTGAGGAAGTGTCGGCACGGGTGCTGGAGGTGGCCGAACGGCTGATCTCCGAGGAAATCGAGCGCATCAAGGCCAACCCTCACTGAGGCGCGCGGCCCCGCCGGCGCTGCGCCCCTTGCGGGTAAACGGGGCACCCCCTACGATCATCGGGTGATGTCCGAGGCGTCGAGCCAGTCCCCGTCCTGCACCGTTCCCGACAAACCCGCCCTCGAGGGCCTCGAAGCGAAGTGGCAGCCGCGCTGGGAGGCTGACGACGTCTACCGCTTCGACCGGACCCGGCCCCGTGACCAGGTCTACGCGATCGACACGCCACCGCCGACCGTCAGCGGCTCGCTGCACGTCGGCCACGTCTTCTCCTACACCCACACCGACGTCATCGCGCGGTACAAGCGCATGCGTGGCTTTGCCGTCTGCTACCCGATGGGCTGGGACGACAACGGCCTGCCCACCGAGCGCCGCGTCCAGAACTTCTACGGCGTGCGTTGTGATCCGTCGCTGCCATACGAGCCCGGATTCGAGCCGCCCGCCACGCCGGGCAAGCAGCCAATCTCGGTGTCCCGGCCGAACTTCATCGAGCTCTGCACGCGGCTCACCGAGCAGGACGAGAAGGCCTTCGAACACCTGTGGAAGTACCTGGGTCTGTCGGTGGACTGGTCGATGACCTACGCGACCATCGGCACGCGCGCGCAGCGCATCTCGCAGCTCGCCTTCCTGCGCATGCTGCACAAGGGCCAGGCCTACCAGCTCGAGGCACCGACCCTCTGGGACGTCGACTTCAAGACCGCCGTGGCGCAGGCCGAGCTCGAGGACCGGGAGATGCCCGGCGCGTACCACCGGATTCGCTTCGCCCGCGCCGATGGCCAGGGCTCGGTGGAGATCGACACGACGCGTCCGGAACTGATCCCGGCGTGCGTCGCGCTGGTGGCCCATCCCGACGACCCGCGCTACCAGCCGCTGTTCGGCACCGAGGTCGTGACGCCGCTGTTCGGCGTCAAGGTGCCGATCCGCGCCCATCATCTCGCCGACCCCGAGAAGGGCACCGGCATCGCGATGATCTGCACGTTCGGCGACCTGACCGACGTGATCTGGTGGCGCGAGCTCAACCTGCCGGTACGCTCGATCATCGAAGGGAACGGGACCCTGCGCCCGATCACCTTTGGCGGCGACGTCTGGCCGTCCGTGGACGCCGCGCGCGCCACGGAGGCCTACGCGCCGCTGGTCGGCCGCGGCGCCTCGCAGGCCCGCACCCGGCTCGTCGAGGGACTCGAGGCGTCCGGGGACCTGGTCGGGGCGCCCCGCCCGATCACCCACTCGGTCAAGTTCTTCGAGAAGGGCGATCGGCCACTCGAGATCGTCAGCAGCCGCCAGTGGTTCATCCGGACGCTCGATCAGCGTGAGGCGCTGATCGCTCGTGGCCGCGAGCTCGAGTGGTACCCGTCGTACATGCGGGCCCGGTTCGAGAACTGGGTCGACGGACTGAACGGCGACTGGTGCGTGTCGCGGCAGCGTTTCTTCGGCGTGCCGTTTCCGGTGTGGTACCCGATTGCCGCCGACGGCAGCGTCCAGTACGACCGGGTGCTGACCCCCGACGAGTCGCAGCTGCCGATCGATCCGTCGACCGACGTGCCTGCCGGCTACGACCCGGCGCAACGTGGGCAGCCCGGCGGCTTTGTCGGCGACCCCGATGTGATGGACACCTGGGCGACGTCGTCGCTGACGCCGCAGATCGTCGGACAGTGGGGCGAGGACGACGATTTCTTCGCGCGCGTGTTCCCGTTCGACCTGCGCCCGCAGGCCCACGACATCATCCGCACCTGGCTGTTCTCGACCGTCCTGCGGGCCCACCTCGGGCACGACGCGCTGCCGTGGACGCATGCGGCCATCTCGGGCTGGGTCCTGGACCCGGACCGCAAGAAGATGTCCAAGTCGAAGGGCAACGTCGTGACGCCGATGGGCCTGCTCGAGGAACACGGCTCCGATGCCGTGCGCTACTGGGCCGCCAGTGGACGGCCCGGCGCCGACACGGCGTTCGACACCGGGCAGATGCGGGTCGGGCGTCGGCTGGCCATCAAGCTGCTCAACGCGGCGAAGTTCGCGCTGGCCCGGACCGAGCCGATTGCCGCGGTCACCGCCCCCGTCGATCGCGGGATGATCAGCCGGCTCGCGGCGCTCGTGACCGACACGACCGCCGACCTCGAGGAGTACAACTACACACGGGCCCTCGAGCGCACCGAGGGGTTCTTCTGGGACTTCTGCGACAACTATCTCGAACTGGTGAAGGCGCGCCGCTACGGTGACGCGGCAACCGACGGCGCGGGCTCGGCAAACGCCGCGATGCTCGTGACGCTGGAGACCCTGCTGCGCCTGTTCGCGCCGTTCCTGCCCTACGTGACCGAAGAAGTGTGGTCGTGGTGGAAGCAGGGTTCGGTGCACCACGCGACCTGGCCCACCGCCGACGACGTCCTGTCTGCCATCGGTGGCGCGCCCGACACCGCCGGCATCGACGCCCTGGCCATGGCCTCGTGGGCGCTCGGCGAGATTCGCCGCACCAAGTCGGAGGCCAAGAAGCCGCTGCGTACGCCGGTCACCGAACTGCACGTCACCGCGTCGGCCGCAGACCTGGCAGCCTTCGCGGCTTCGCGCGCCGACGTCACCGGTTCCGGCTTCGTGCAGCACGTCCGGACCTCGGAAGGCGAGGGGCGGACAGCCGTCGTTCAACTCGGTGAACTGGAACCGGCGCCGGAGGTCCGCGCGTGAACGGTGCGCCGATGCCGCTCGACAAGGCGCTGTATCGCGAACTGGTGCGCCGCGCCCTGGCCGAGGACATGGGGTGGGGCGATGCCACGACCGAGGGCACCGTCGGGGATGCGCAGCGCGGCCACGGCCGACTGCTCGCCAAGCAGGACTGCGTGATTGCCGGCCTGGACGTCGCCGAGGAAACCTTCCTGCAACTGGACCCGACGTCCGTGATGGTGCGCCATCGCGAGGACGGCGATCGCTGTCCAGCCGGAACGCTGGTGGCCGAGGTGGACGGCCGGGCCAGGGCCTTGCTGACGGCCGAGCGCACGGCCTTGAACTTCATGCAGCGTCTGTCGGGGATTGCCACCCTGACGCGTCACTTCGTGGACGCGGCGCGCGGGTCGTCGCTGGTCGTGCTGGACACGCGCAAGACGACCCCGACGCTGCGGATTCTCGAAAAGTACGCGGTCAGGGCCGGCGGCGGCACCAACCACCGCATGGCCCTGGACGACGGCGTGCTGATCAAGGACAACCACATCGCCCTGGCCGGCGGGGTGCACGTCGCGCTCGAGCGGATGCGCGACGCTGCGCTGGACATGCTCATCGAGGTCGAGGTGCGGACGCTCGCCGAAGTCGACGTCGCCCTCGCCGCAGGCGCGGCCCGGATCCTGGCCGACAACATGGACCTGGCGACGCTGACCGAGACCGTGCGCCGTGCCCGGGGCCGTGCGCAGGTCGAGGTGTCGGGCGGGGTCACGCTCGACCGGATGGCCGCGATCGCGGCGACCGGCGCCGACTTCGTGTCGGTCGGCGCCCTGACGCACTCGGCGCCCGCGGTCGATCTCAGCTTCAAGATCGCGCCGGCTCCGTGAGTGGCGATGCGCGCGGGTGGCTCGACGCGGTGCGCGACGGCGTGGCCCGGGCCGGCCGGCCGGCGGGTGCCTTCGCCCAGTACGTGTCCGTGCGCGCCATCACCGGGTCCACCAACGACGACGTGGCGCGGGCCGCGCTGGAGGGCGCGCCCGAAGGCTACACGGTGATTGCCGCAGGGCAATCCGCGGGGCGCGGGCGACGCGGTGCCGATTGGCATTCGCCGCTGGCGCATGGCGTGTACCTGTCCACACTGCTGCGCCCCGACCGCTGGGGTGTCATCCGCGCCGACGCGGCCTCGGCGGCGTCCTCGCTCGTCACCCTGATGGCTGGGGTGGCCGTGGTCTCTGCCGTGCGCGACGTGTGCGGAGGGGCGCCGGTCGAGCTGAAGTGGCCCAACGACGTGATGGTGCGCGCGCCGGCGGCGGCGGCCGGCGCCGATCTGGACGGCCCGCCGTGGCGCAAACTCGCGGGCATCCTCGCCGAAGGGGCCAGCGACCACGGAGCGCTGCGCAGCGTGGTGCTGGGTATCGGGGTCAATGTCCGCACCCCCGATGCGCCGGCCGCGGTGGCTGCGCGGATGATCTCGCTCGACGCGCTGGTGCCGCCGGGCGCGGCAGATGGTGCGGCCCTCGTGCCACCACTCGTCGCCGGGCTGCTGTTGCGGATTCGTGAGGGCGTGGACCTGCTGGCCGGCGGCGCGCTGGGCGAGATCCGGGCCCGCTGGCGTGGCTACGCGCCGTCGGTGGAAGGGGCAGCCGTCCGCTGGCGCGAGCACGGCCGCACCCGAGCCGGTCACGCTGACGGCATCGACGCCCACGGCGCGCTGCGCATCCGCTGCGACGATGGCGAGGCCACGACCGTCCACGGCGGTGATGTCGACTGGTCGATCGAGGCGGGGCAGCCGTGAGGCCAGACACCGACACGCCGCCGGTGGGCACCGACATCGGCGCCTTCTGTCGCGCCGTGGAGGCACACCTGTGTCGCGTCAACGGCGGTCACCTGGTGCGTGTGGTCGGGCCGGCTTTCGAACTCGTGGCCGGGTGGGCGCGCGAGGGTTTGCCCCTGCGTGTCGTCCTGCATGGGGTCGACAGAACGATTGCCCGCCTCACCGCGAAGGGCCCCCGTCGCCGCCCGGTGCGCATCGAGTTCTGCGAGGCCGACGTGCGTGATGCCGCCGACCAGTGGCGTCGCGCCGTCGGCGTCGCTGCCGCGGCATCGCTCCCCGCGTCGGGACGGCCCGATGCGCCGACCGACACGTCGACCGACGCGCCGCCGTCGCGGCTGCCGTCGCTGCCGCGGCATCTCGAACGCGTGCTGGTGCGCTTGTCGGGCCTGGCCGCCACGCAGGAGCTGCCGCCGGTGCTGGCCCGCGCCATCGCCGCGACCATTCACGACGTCGATGCCTGTCTCGATGCCTCGCGCGGGGCGCGGCACGGCGCCCGCACCGCCATCGTCGAGCGGCTTGCCGCCATCGACAGCGCGATGATGCACGCGGCGACCTCGCGCGCTGCCCGAGGCACGCCGCCGGGACCTGCTGGAACAGACTCGCACCGAGCTGTCGCCGTACCGGGGCCAGATGCCTGCAGTGGCCATGCAGGACGCCGAGCAGGCGCTGCTCGATCAACTGACGCGACGTCACTTCTCCCTTCCGCAGGTGCACATCGATGGCTGACGACACATTCACGGTGACATTGGAAAAGGCGGTCGCCGGCGGCCGCTCGCTGGCTCGCCTGGATGGACGCGTGCTGCTGGTGAGTGGCGGCATTCCCGGCGAGCGTGTTCGCGTGGCGATGGAGAAGGCCGGCAAGGGCGTGGCCTTCGCGCGGGTCGTCGACGTCGAGGCGTCGTCGCCGCACCGCGTCGTGCCCGGCGTCGATCCGCTGTGCGGCGGGCTCGTCTTCGCGCATGTGGAGTACGACCGGCAGCTGGAGCTGAAACGGTCGATCGTCGAGGACGCGCTCGGCCGCATCGGACGCCTGCGCGACCTGGCGCCCATCAGTGTCGTCGGATCGCCGGCACGGGAGTGGCGGATCAGGGGCCGCCTGCATGTGCACGGCGGGCACGTCGGCTTCTATCGGGAAGGCACGCACTCATTGTGCGATGCGGCGCCATCGGCGCAACTGGTGCCAGGCCTGCTCGAACTCGCCCAGGAGACGGTCGCCGGCCTGCGGCCCGAACGGGCGCGCAGCGTCGAGGCGGTCGTCGTGTCGCAGACGGTGCGCGGCGACCAGCAGGCGATTCACCTGGAGTTGTCGCGGCCCCTGCCTCGCCATGGCGAACTGTGGATGGGGGAGCCGCCGGCGAGCTGTACCGGTGTCAGCGCCGGGCTGTCGGGCTCGCGCCATCCCACCGTCGTGGCGGGATATCCGTGGGTCCGCGAGTCGCTGCAGGCGCTGGGCGTCCCGGGCGCCGGCGACGCCGGCCTGATGCGGCACGCGGCGGCGTTCTTCCAGGGGAACCGTTCGATGGTGCCCCTGCTGGTGCAGCATGTGATCGCCGCCCTGCCGACGGACCGGCCGGTCATCGATCTGTACGCCGGCGTCGGGCTGTTCGGCCTGGCAGCGGTGGCGTCGGGTGCGTCGTCGGTGGTTGCGGTCGAGGGCGACGCGATCAGCGCCGAGGACCTCGTCGCCAACGCGCTGCCGTACGGCGAGCGGCTGCGCGCCGTCCGTGGTGATGTCGAGACCTTCGCCAGGCAGGAATCGGCGCGCCTCGCCGACGCCTGCGTGATTGTCGATCCGCCGCGCACCGGGCTGTCGCCGGTCGTGTCGGCGGCCATCGCGGGGGCCACGCCGCGCCGTCTCGTGTACGTGTCGTGCGACCCGGCGACGCTGGCGCGCGACCTCCAGCTGCTGACGGCGGCCGGCATGCGCATCGACGACATCACCGTCTTCGACCTGTTTCCGCTGACCGCCCACGTCGAGACGATCGTGACCCTGACATCCCCGGACGACTCGCACTGAGCCGGGCTGCCGACTGCCGACTGCCGCCTGCCGACGCCTACATATGCGCCGGCGCGCGCTGCTGGCAGGCGGCGGCAAACAGGCGGAACAGCGGCAGGAACTCGCCTGTCCGCCAGAAGTTCTCGGGATGCCACTGCACGCCGACGCAGAACGCGAGGTCGGTCGCCTCGATCGCTTCGACGATGCCGTCGGGGGCGTGCGCCGACACGGTCAAACCGCGACCAAGGACCTTGGCCGCCTGGTGGTGCCGGCTGTTGACCTGCAGTGCCATGCCGTCCGTCGCGGCACGCGCGAGATGGCTGCCGGCCACGATTTCGAGGTCATGCGCGACGGTGGTGAGGGTGTCGTCGATCGAGTGCCGCTGCGCGACCGGTACCTGCGAGGGCAGGTCCTGGATGAGCGAGCCGCCGGCTGCCACGTTCAGCACCTGCATGCCACGGCACACGGCCAGCAGCGGCAGACCGTCGCGCAGGCAGCGCCGCGCCACGGCCAGTTCGAACGCGTCGCGTGCGTCGCCAGCCAGCGAGCAGGACGGATGCATCGTCTCGCCATAGAGGGCCGGGTCGACGTCGGGCCCACCGGCCAGCACCACCCCTTCGGCGCCTTGCAGGGCCTCGTGGACGTCGCCGCTGGCCTGTACCGCGTGCACCGTCACACCGACGGCGTCGAGCGACGCCAGGTAGTCCTCGTTGCGGTGACAACGCACATAGGTGATGCGCGGGGCGCGCATCACATCCGCCCCGGCACGGCCACGCCCATCAGTGCGAGCGAGCGCGTCATCTGCTGGCGGAAGTAGCTGGCGGCGGCGGCACGCCACATCCGCACGTCCTGCCGTTCCTCCGGGAGGATGGGGCAGCGGTGATAGAAGCCGCTGAATGCCTGCGAGAGGCTGAACGCGTACTTGGCCAGCACCGCCGGCTCGAGGGTGCGAACGGTGACCTCCGCGATCTCGTCGAGCCGTCCGCACGCCAGCACCAGGTCCCATAGCGCATCGGCGTCCTCGCCGCTGGCCAGCGCGTCGGTCGGCAGGTGGGCGATGGCCGCGGCGATCGCGGCCTCGTCGAGCCCCTCACGATCACGCAGCTTGCTGAAGATGTTGCCGGCGCGCACGGCGGCGTACTGCAGGTAGGGGCCGCTCTCGCCCTCGAAGCTGAGCGCCTCGTCGATGTCGAAGGCGATGATCTTGGTGCGCGAGAACTTGACCATGAAATAGCGCACGGCGGCGATGGCAATCGCCTCCGCGGTGTCGCGCGCATCGTCATCGGTGAAGTCGGGGTTGCGCTTGCGCACCTCGACGAGCGCCTTGTCCACCAGGCGGTCGAGCAGGTCGTCGGCCTTCACCCCGAGTCCCTTGCGACCCGACACCTCGACGAACGGCTTGCCGTCGGTATCGCCGGTGTACCCCAGTTCCCGCGCCGTCTTGTGCGACAGCGCCACCATGTCGTACGAGAAGTGCACCGACTGTTCTGCCTGCGCACGGTGCCCCATCGTGGCCAGGGCCTGCTTCAACAGCTTCTGCAGGTAGGCCTGGCGGGTGTCGATCACGTTGATCACGGTGCCGGCCTGGCCGAAGGCGGGATGCGAGGCGGCGCCGCCGCTCGAGGTCGTCGCCCACAGGGTGCTGCCGTCCAGCCGCGTCGCGAAGGGACGGTAGAGAAAGTCCTTGCCGAGCAAACCGAACTTCCAGAACTGGTTGGCGATGTCCTTGCCCACATAGGTGACCGTGCCGTCCGAGCGGACGATCACCTTTTCGCGCTGGTTCGGCCCGCCTTCGGCCTCGGTCGGGTCGTCGTCGGCCGGGGTCTCGGCGGCGTGCTCGGCCTCCCCGGTCTGCCCCGGGGGGAGATCGAGGTCGTCGTCGATTTCCATCACCCAGCACCCCTGCAGTTTGCCGTCCGGCTGCAGGTACACGGTGCCGTTGCGCTTGAGGATGTCGAAGGCGGTGGCCCAGAACTGCAGGCGGAGGATGTCGCCTTCCCACGACAGCAGGTCGTAGTCGATGTGCAGCCGGGCCATGGTGCGCAGGTGGCAGCGCACGATCGCCTCGGCAATGAGCGCGCCCATGGCCGCGGTCGGGTTGTCCCCCTGCTCGATGGCGTGCAGGGTCGCCTTGCGGATGGCGAGGCGGGCCGCATCGCCGGCGTACCACTCGGTGACGCGCGCGTAGAGGTCCCAGCAGTAGTAGTCGAACTTCTCGCCAGCGGCCAGCGCGGCTACCTCGGCCAGGTCCTTGGCTTCGAGTCGCTCGAAGCCGACGACGACGTCGGCGACCTGCACGCCGGTGTCGTCGATGTAGTTCTGGATCTCGACCGGCGTTCCGAGGAAGCGCAACAGCCGCCCGACGGTGTCGCCGAGGATCGAGTTGCGGAGATGACCGATGTGGGCGGCCTTGTTCGGGTTGATTGCGGTGTGCTCGACAATCGTCTTGGGGCGCGCGGTATCGGGGCTGGCCGAGGCGTGTCCGAGATGGCCACGGAGGAAGGCGGCCCGGTCGAGGAAGACGTTGATGTAGCCGCCACCGACGGCGTCGACCCTGTCCACCCCGTCGATTGGTGGCAGCGCGGCGACGATCTCCTGGGCGATCAGGCGCGGCGCCTTGCGCAGGGTGCGCGCCAGTTCGAAGGCGCAGGGGAGTGCCAGGTCGCCGAGGGCCCGCGTCGGCGGGGTCTCGATGACCAGCGTCGTGGGCACGGCTGCTTGCCCGTAAAGTGTTGTCAGCGTGTCCCGTAGCGCCGCTCGCACGGCCTGCTGCAGAGGCAGGATCATCGGTTTGACTCGGTCAGATCAGTGGGTTAGCATGCCGGACAGTGGTGCCCGCCACTTCGAGCGCCTGCGCATATGTAAGCGGATCGTTTACGTTCCAGAGGGTGCCCGCCGCGGTCGCCGCGTCGACGCGGACCAGGCTGCAGGGCACCAGGTGTTCGAGGTCGCGCATCCGGCGCGCACCGCGAGACCACATTTCGTGCAAGGCCGGGGCGCAGTCGCGGCGCACCGACAGGCACAGCGCCAGCCTGCCATCGGGATGCTGCACCACCGCCGCGGCGGCATCCGCGCCCGCGCGCTGCACGTCGCGCAGCAGGGAGCCGGAGATGAAGGGCAGGTCGGCCGCGAGGACCAATGCGTGCGACGAATCGATGGCGTCCAGCGCCGTCAGCAGGCCTCCGAGCGGTCCCGCGCCCGGATATCGGTCGGGTACGGCCCCTGCTCCAGGCGCCCCCGCGCCGCCGACCACGAGGCATTTCGGGGTCACCAGCGCCAGGGTGGCCAGCGCACGATCCAGCAGCGTGCGCCCCCCCAGCGGCAGTCGGGTCTTGTCGACCCCGCCGAAACGCTGGCTTCGGCCGCCGGCGAGCACGACCCCCGTCCAGCCCACCGCCGGGCCGTCCGGACGCTCGCTCACCGCGAAAACGTTACCAGAAAATGAGTGAGGCGCGCATCGACCGGCTCCTCGCGGCAGCCCTGCATCAGGCCATTGCCGACTTGTTGCCCATGCGACTCGAGTTTTACGAGAGTTACCTGCGACCCCGCGGCTGGCGCGAGGATGCGGTCAATCTGGCTCCGGTCTCCGCCGTGCTGAGTTTTCTGCGTCATGAAGAGGGTGGCCCCTACGATGTGGTGATGGCGCAGGCGGCGATCTACGCCGCCGGCTGGTGGATGGCCCGGCAGCCCTGGCACGTGCGGACCGTCGGGCCGCTGCTGCCGCAGTGGCTGCGGCTGCGTCAGGTGGGCGCCCTTGCCCGACGGCACTTCGAGTCGTCCTACAGGGGCACCAAGGTGCGTGTGCGCGTGCGGCGCGGCCGTTTGGAGCTCGAGGTGCGTGGGTCGATCTTCTGCAGCAGTCGCGACCACGCCCGGCAGGCGCATTGCGGCTACTACCTGGCCTTCGTCCAGGCGCTGCTGGCGCACGAGACGTTTGCCCACCCGGGCGCACTGGTGGCCTGTCGCGCCCTCGAAGGCGAGTCCTGCGTGGTGCGCATCGATGTCCCGGAGGGTGAAGCATGACCGTCTCGCGCAGGGCCCTGTGGTGGGCGGTGGCAGTGCTGTCGCTATGGGTGCCGCCCCCGGCCGGTGCGCAGTCGGCGGGAGCGCAGCCCTCGGTGCTGGTCATGCCGCTGCGGCCGCTTGGCGACGATCCGCGCGCCCTCTGGCTCGGCGAGGGTGTGGCGCTGCTGGTCGCCGACGGGCTGACTGCCGTTGGCCGCCCTGCCGTGGCGCGCACCGATCGCGTCCTGGCCTTCGACACGCTCGAACTGCCGGCCGACCGCGAGCTCTCCCGCGCGACCCTGTTGCGTGCCGCCCAGGTGATGGGCGTGCGCGACCTGGTCACCGGCACCGTGGACATCACTGGCGAGACGCTGACGGTGGCCGTGCGCGTGGTTCAGGTCGAGGCCGGCCGCGGCCAACCCGAGATTCGCGAGAAGGGTCCCCTGCGCGACATGGTGGCCATCGCCGGCCGCGTTGCCGCGGCCATTGCCGGCGTGCCAGCGGCGGCCGCGCCCGTCGGCAACGATCCGCCACCCTCGCTGGAAGTGTTCGAAGACTTCGTCAAGGGTCTGGTCGCCGAGACGCCGGCGACCCAGTTGCGTTTCCTCGAACAGGCGGTCAAGGCCGCGCCTCAGTACGCGCGGGCGCACCTGGCCATCTGGGACGTCGCCACCGAGGAAGAGCGACATGCCCGCGCCCTGGCCGCCGCGCAGGCGGTGGCGGGCTCGTCGCGCTTCAGTCGCCGAGCCCAGTTTGCCGCAGGGCTCTCACTCATCCATCTCAAGCGGTGGGACGAGGCCTTTGCCACGTACAAGGCACTGCTCGACGCGTCGGCGAGTGCGGCGGTCTACAACAACCTCGGCGTGATCCAGGCCCGTCGCGGCATCGTCACCTCCGAAACCGGCAAGCCGGCGTGGTACTTCACCAAGGCGTCCGAAGCCGCGCCCGAATCACCCGACTTCTTCTTCAACCTGGGCTACGCGTACTGGCTCGACAAGGACACCCCGGCGGCGATCTACTGGCTGCGCGAGGTGGTGCGTCGGCGCCCCGCCGATGGCGAGGCGCATTTCGTGCTGGCGGCCGCGCTGCAGGCCAGCGACATCACCGCGGAAGCCACGCGCGAGCGCGACCTGGCGCGGCAGCTGTCGTCCCGGTTCGACGAGTGGGACCGGCGACCTCGCGACGAGGGCATCAACGGCGTCCCGCGCGGGCTCGAGCGGGCCAGCGAAGCCGAGACGGTGCCCGTGCGCGTCGCCTCGGCGTCGGTCTCGGCCACCGAGCAGGATCGTCAGCAGCTGGGCCGCTTCCACTTCGAGCGCGGCGTGCGCCTGGCCTCGCTGCAGGAGGATCGCGAGGCGATCCAGGAGTTCCGGAAGTCCCTGTACCTGGCGCCCTACGATGCCCAGACGCATCTCGCGCTGGGCCGCGTCCTCATGCGCTCGGGGCGACTGCGTGAAGCCATCGAATCGCTGAAGATCTCGTTGTGGAGCGCCGAGAGTCTCGACGCCCGGATCCTGCTCGGCGAGGCGCTGCTCGACGCCGGCGAGTCCGCCGATGCACTGGTCCACGCCGAACGCGCCGTCCGCCTGGCTCCCGATTCCGCCGCCGCCCGGCTCCTGCTCGAACGCGTGCGGGGAGCGGGGCCGCAGCTGCCCTGAGCACGGTCTGGTACACTCCCGTCCTGTCCAGATCCCGTGCGCCGGGGCAAACTGCGTGCGCGATCTGGCCGTCCTTGTTTCGTCACCAGCAGTGCGCGACCTCGGCCTCCCAGCCCATGTGTCCGCGCCCTGGGTGCACGTATGGCCCACGAACTTCACGACGACGGCTTCCACGAGATTCAGCTGAGCGGCAAGCAGCTGGTGTTCCTGTTCATGGCGACCACGGTCGTCTCGATCGTCATCTTCCTCTGCGGCGTGCTGGTCGGCCGCGGCGTGCAGGGCGGCCGCGCCACGATTGCCGAAGCGGTCGGCCTCGGCGCGAGCGCGCTGCCGGGCGACGAGGACGAATCGGCATCGCCCCCGTCGTCGGGTGAGCCGACGCCGGTGTCCGGCTTGAGCTACCCCGACAATCTTGCCGGCGGTGACGGCAGCCCGGCGCAGGTGGCCCCCGGCGCCGCCGCCGACATGGCGACGACGCCTGTGCCCGTCGCATCGGCACCGGCCGCGGCTGCGGCAGCGCCGCCGGCAGCGCCACCGGCAGCGCCCGCCGCGGTGCAGGCTCCGCCCGCGGTCGAGCCGAAACCGGCGGCTGCGCCGCCCTCGGCGGGCCCGGCTCCGGCTGACGACGGTGGATTCACCGTCCAGGTGACCGCGCTGAAGAGCCGACCGGAGGCGGACGCCATCGCCCAGCGCCTGCAGACGCGTGGCTACAAGGCGTATGTGGTGGCACCGGGCGCTGGTGGCCAGGTGATCTACAAGGTCAGGGTTGGCGTGAACATGCAGCGGCAGGACGCTGACAAGGTGATGCGCCGCCTGCAGAGCGAAGAGAAGTTCAAGCCCTGGATTACGCGCTAGCCGTTCTGTCGGGCGTGCTGCTGGCGCTCAGCATGCCGAAGCCGGCACTGGCGCCACTCGGGTGGGTGGCGCTGGCGCCGCTGTGTCTTGCCGTCGCGCGGGCGGCGTCGCGCCCGGCGCCGCGCGGGCCCCGGCCGTTCCTGCTCGGACTGGTGACCGGCCTGGTCGCGTTTGCCGCGACCGTCTCGTGGACCTCGGACGTGCTGGCCATCTTCGGTGGCCTCAATGCCGCACTGGCCTGGGGCCTGGCCGCGCTGCTGATCGGCTACCTTGCCGTCTACCCGGCCCTCTTCAGCCTCGCGCTGACCACCGCCGTGGCACGGGCCGGGCCTGCCGCGCTGGCCATCACTCCCCTCGTCTGGGTGGGCACCGAGTGGCTGCGCGGCACGCTGTTCACGGGCTTCCCGTGGGTGCTGCTCGGCTACAGCCAATCGGACACGGTGGCGCCGCTGCAGGTGGCGAGCCTGGTCGGCATCTACGGCCTGTCGGGCGTGGTGGCGTGCCCGTCGGCGGCGCTCGCCCTGCTGGCCACGCGCGGCCGCCGCCGGTCGCGGCAGCACCTGGTCGCGGCCATGCTGCTCCTTGCCGTCCCGGCGGCGGCGGCCACATGGGGTGCCTGGCGCGTCGGGCAGCAGGCGCTGGTGCAGGGCCCGGCGATTCGGGTGGCGCTGATCCAGGGCAACATCCCGCAGGGCGAGAAGTGGGACCCGGCTCATCGCGAGCGGATCCTCGACCGCTATCTGACGCTGACCCAGGAGGCGGCGCAGCAGCAGGTCGACCTCGTGGTGTGGCCCGAGTCCTCGACCCCCTTTGCCTTCGGCAGGGATGGGCTGGAAACCGAAGTCATGCGCGCTGCCGTCCGCCGCGCCCGCGTCCCCGTCGTCTTCGGCAGCGACGAAGTGATCGGCGAGCGGGAGTTCTACAACGCCGCCTTCGTCATGGACGCCGGTGGGGAGATCCGCGGCTCCTACCGCAAGATGCAGCTGGTGCCGTTTGGCGAGTACATCCCGGTCCGCTGGTTGCTGTTCTTCGCGCAGCCGTTGGTGGAGAGCGTCTCGGACTTCAGCGCCGGTCAGGCAGTGACGCTGCTGCCGGTGGGGGCGCATCGCCTCTCGGTGGCGGTCTGCTACGAGGCCGTGTTCCCGTGGCTGTCGCGCCGCGCGGTCAGGCAGGGCAGTCAGATGCTGGCCACCATCACCAACGACGCGTGGTACGGCCGGTCGGCCGCGCCATACCAGCATTTCCAGCAGGCCCGGGTCCGTGCGGTCGAAACCGGCCGCTACCTCCTGCGCGCGGCCAACACCGGCATCAGCGGCGTGGTCGACCCATACGGCCGCATCGTGGTGCAGTCGCCGCTGTTCACGACCGGCCTCTGGATCGGGGAGGCGCGCTGGCTCGACGGACACACCGTCTACGTGCGTGTCGGCGACACGCTGGCGTGGGCATGTATGCTCGTCACGGGGGCATTGCTGCTGCTGCCCCTCTGGGAGCGACCCCGCCGAGGGCGTGGCCCGCGGTAATCCCGGTACGCCGAGCCCCTGGTCGGCGCCGGCATGGTCAGAACCCAGGCATTCCCGTATTTCATGAGAAGGGCGGCGAGGTCGCAGTGCGGCCGAGCGGTCCGGAGGAGTCACCGTGGCGTTCGTGAAGGAAGAGGCCTACAAGCGATTCGAGGACCTGCAGCGCCGTGCTGCCGAACTCGGGAGGTATCTTTGACGCCGCACGCCCGGAACAGGAACTGGCGCGGCTCGAGGCGCAGGCCAGTGCCCCCGATTTCTGGAACAACCAGAGCGCCGCACAGCAGGTGCTGCAGCGCCGGCGCCGCCTGGACGAAGACGTCACGCTGCTGAAGTCGTTGCGGCAGCGGACCGACGACCTGGTCGTGCTGCGCGAGTGGCTCGATGCCGGTGAGGACGTCGGCAGCGACCTCGAGCGCGGGCTCGATCAACTGCAGGGCGAGGTCGAAGCCGGCGAGATCAAGAAGATGCTCGGCGGCGAGCACGACGCCAAGAACGCCATCATCACCGTGCACCCGGGCGCCGGCGGCACCGAGTCGCAGGACTGGGCCGAGATGATCCTGCGCATGTACCTGCGCTGGGCGGAGCGCCGCGGCTTCAAGCGTGAGCTGCTCGAGGCCCAGCCTGGAGACGACGCGGGCATCAAGAGCGCCACGCTCACCGTCTCGGGCGAGTTCGCTTACGGATTGCTGGCGGCCGAGGCCGGCGTGCATCGGCTCGTCCGCATCTCGCCCTTCGACCAGGCGGCGCGGCGGCACACGTCATTCGCTTCGCTCTACGTGTGGCCGGAACTGCCCGACGACGTGGACGTCACGATCGACGAGAAGGAACTGCGCATCGACACGTACAGGTCGAGCGGCGCGGGCGGCCAGCACGTCAACGTCACCGATTCGGCCGTCCGCATCACGCACCTGCCGACCGGCATTGTCGTCTCGTGCCAGAACGAGCGGTCGCAGCACAAGAACAAGGACGTGGCGATGAAAGTGCTGCGCTCGCGCCTGTTCGACATGAAGGTGAAGGAGCAGCAGGCCGAACTCGATCGGCTCGGCGGCGAGAAGCAGGCGATCGCGTTCGGCAGCCAGATCCGCAGCTACGTCCTGCACCCCTACCAGATGGCCAAGGACCACCGCACCAAGTATCAGGAGGGTGACGTCAGCCGGGTCCTCGACGGCGACATCGACGCCTTCATCAAGACGTACCTGATGGCCAAGTCGTCGGGGACGCTCGGGGCGGCGACGGCGGCAGACGACGACTAATTCAGGTCTCTGTCGCGACGTTCAGAATGCAGAATGAAGCGCGGGGCCTGCACCACCACGGCTGCCGCAGGTCAGGTCCCGGACGCAATGTTCAGGGCACGACTCGAAACTGAAGGGCCCAACGCAAAGCAGAGGCAAGCCGGCTCGCGCCGGCGTTGGCTGGGGATGACGGTGGACCGGGTGCCGTCACGGCGCGGCAATGCGCGCAGCGTCGGTCGTTCAGACTGCAGACATGATGCGTATTCTCTGGTTCCGCCGACCTGAGCGGAGCCGCTGCGCTCCAGCAAGAGATCACCAACTTATGCGGGTGGTAGCGCCGCGGACCCGTCGTCGCGAAGCCTGGCGCCCATTGCCGCCGCGAGTTCCGATCGCACGGAGAAGCCGCGACCCACGGTGGCGATCCGAAGAGGAACGGTCCTGGCGGTGGGGGATGACGCGGGACGCACCGCACCACCTTGTCGGCTGCGTGGAGCACGACGGCGGCGATGATGACGCCGCCGGCGTCCATGCGCCTGATGGGCCCGCGTGTTTCCATCAGGAAATGTCCATGGCCCGGCACGCAGGCGTTCGGGGACGGTCCCTGCCGCGAGCTGCGCTGCATTCTCAATTGTGAATTGGTCTGGAGAGACCTGAATTACTCAGCGGATCTCCGCCCCTGGCTCGGTGCCGGCGATGAAGGCGTCCTGCTGGCCGGCGGCGTTGAGGGTAAAGACGATGTTGCCTGGCGCGGGGAACTCCGGCACGTCGGCGCCGGCCTTGCGCTGGCGCTCCACCCAGTGCTGCATGACGTCGACCCAGATGGGCAGGGCCGCCGCCGCGCCGCTCTGACCCTGACCAATCGACCGCTTGGTATCGAAGCCGACCCATACGCCGATGGTGATGTCGGGATCGAAGCCGACGAACCAGGCGTCGGTGAAGTCGTCGGTGGTGCCGGTCTTGCCGCCGACCGGCCAGGCCAGCGCCGCCGCGCGGGTCGCCGTGCCGCGCTGCACCACGCCGCGCAGCAGACTGGTCATCACGAAGGCCGTGTCGGCGCGAATCGCCTCGGTGGGCACCGGCCGGTTCTCCTCGAGGGCATTGCCTTCACGATCGGTGACGCGAACGATCTGAAAGGGCGTCATCCGCACTCCCTGGTTGGGGAACAGCGAGAAGGCGTTGGTGATCTCCATCAACGTCGCCTCGCCGGCGCCCAGTGCGCTGGACAGGTACGGCGGGATCGGCGAGGAGATGCCGAGCTTTCGCGCGTACTGCACCACCTGCTTCGGACCGAGCGCGTTCATCAGGCGCACGGTCGGCACGTTGCGCGACTGCTCGAGCGCCCGCCGCAGCGGAATCGGCCCCTCGAACTCGCGGTCGTAGTTGAGTGGCGCGTAGACCGGCGAGCCGGGGGCGCCAGGGAAGGCGACCGGTGCGTCGAGCAGGGTGCTTGCCGGCGTGTAGCCGCGGTCGATGGCTGCGGTGTAGACCACCAGCTTGAAAGTGGAGCCGAGCTGGCGCGACGCCTGGACAGCGCGATTGAACTTGCTGCGGTCGAAGTCGAAGCCGCCGACCATCGAGAGGATCCGGCCGGTGCGGTTGTCGAGCGCAACGACGCCGCCTTGCAGTTCCGGTTCCTGGTCGAGGCGGGCCACGGCGGTGTGGCTGGCCTCCTCGACGCTCTCGATCATCACCTGCACCAGGTCGCCGCGTGCGACCAGGGTCGTGGCCGTCGGCTTGCCGGTCCAGGCAAAGCCGGCCTTTGGCACGCGCACGTCCAGGCGCCCGGCCCGGGCCTGGATCTCACCGGCCGTCGTGCCGGTGACCACCGCCGGCACGACGTCGCCGGCCAGCATCGGGCCCTGCCAGCGGGGGTGTCGATACGCATCCAGATCGGCGCCGGCATCGAGCAGGTTGGTCGGCTTGCGGAAGCCGCGGCGCTGGTCAAGGCGGCGCAGGCCGGCCTGCAGGGCGCGTGTGGCCGCGACCTGCAGCGGCAGGTCCAGCGTGGTCTGGACCGCGAGTCCGTTCTCGTACAGCTGCTTGGCGCCGAACCGCGCCTCGAGCTGTTGACGGACCTCCTCGACGAAGTACGGGGCAGGTGAGAAGTGCTGCGTCGGCAGTCCGGCCGTCTTGATCGGCAGCGCCTCGGCCGCGTCGGCTGCCGCCGCGGTGATGAACCCCTCGTCGGCCATCCGCTGCAGCGCGTAGTTGCGGCGTCGCGCCGCCGCTTCGGGATTGATGTACGGACTCTGCCGCACATTGCCCTGGATGATGCCGGCAATCATCGCCGCTTCTTCCAGCGCCAGCGTCCTGGCCGGCTTGCCGAAGTACAGGCGCGATGCCGCCTCGACGCCATACGCGCCGTGCCCGAAGTAGATCGTGTTGCAGTACATCGTCAGGATTTCGCGCTTGGTGTACCGCTTCTCGATCTGGATGGCCAGGATGGCCTCCTTGATCTTGCGTTCCCAGGTCTTCTCGAACGTCAGGAAGAGGTTGCGCGCGAGCTGCTGCGTGATGGTGCTGGCGCCGCCGGCCTTGCGGCGCTCGATGATGTCCTTGGCCAGGGTCGCCAGGATGCGTGGCACGCTCAGGCCGACGTGCTTGTCGAAGTCCTTGTCCTCGGCCGCGATGATCGCGTTGCGCAGCAGCGGTGAGATGTCGTCGTACTGGACCACCGTCCGCCGCTGCGTGGCGAACTCGCCGACCACTTCGCCGTTGCTGGCGTAGATGCGGCTGATGGTGCTCGGGGCGTAGTCGTCCAGGGCCGAGATCTGCGGCAGATCTCCGGCAAAGGCAAACAGCACGCCGCTCACCGCGCCCAGCACGATCGTCAGCAGGAACAGCAGGAAGACGGTCGCCTGCCGCGCGACACGGACGACGTAGGTGGCCATTGGTCCGATCGTACTGCCTTATCCCGGAGGGCCGATGCCGCGCGGCGTGGACAGCAGCAGGACGGCCCGAGCGTCAGGCGACGCATCGGGCCGTTGCCGTCAGTTCGGCCGGGGCACGGCGCGGCGACCCGTGCTGATGCCCCGGCTGCGGCCGGCTGCCGCACCAGGAGGCGAGGTCCGGTCGGGGGCGGGCGGCGCGGGCTCGGCCGCCGGCGGTGGGGTCGGCCGTGATTCCGGGGCCGCTGGCGGCCGTTCGGTCTGCGGCACGTCGCTCGGTGGGGTGCGCTGGCGCGGCGTCCCCGGCGGCGGGGTGCCCGGGACGCTGGCCCCCTCGGGTGACCGCTGCCGACCGCGCGGTGTCATGGCGCGCTGCGCCCGCTCGTAGGGATCATCGGCTGGCGGCGTCGGGCGGCCGTACCCGGGCGCTGGTGGCCCGACCCGGGTCGGGCCAGGGCCGCGGCGCAGGTCGCCCGTGGTGTCGTCGCCGGTGCGCGGCCGCACACCGCCAGAGTAGCCACCCGGGCCGTACACGGCTGTCCCGCCGGTGCGCCCGTACGGCCGGGCATCGCGCCGGCCGGGCCCGTACCCGTCTGGCGGCATCCCGGGGCGCGAGGGCGGTCCGGCGCGCTGGGTGACGAACGCAGACAGGTTGTCGAGAGTCCGCGGGTCCACCGCGTAGGCCCGCGTCGGCATGCGCTGCCCGAAGCGGTCCGACGGGATCACGGTCCAGGCGCGCGACGGGTCGAGTGTCCCACCGGCGTAGGCGCCACGGCGCGAGGACAGCGAATCCCACCCGAAGAGCGGACGGTCCTGGGAACCGAGCGGGGTCCAGCCGATGTAGCCCGGGCCGACACTCCAGCTGACCCAGGCCGGCGCCCACTGCCGGCCCGGGGCCCAGTACCAGCGACCGCCGTTGCTGACGCCCCAGCGGCCGAAGTGGTGCGTCGGCCACCCGAACGGTTCGCGTCCCACCCACAACCACTGGCTCTCGGGACCGTAGGCCTGCCAGTAGCCATCGCCATAGGGCCGCCAATCGGCGGCCACGGTGGGATACCAGACCGCGCCGACCTGCGGGTCGGTCTGCCACGAGCCGTGCCGGTTGAAGACATCCGTGTAGGCCTCCAGGCGCGGGTCCTCGAAGGTGTCGAGCGGCGTGCCCTGGGCCGGAGCGGCGGCCGGGGTGTTGGCCCATTCGACGAAGCTGTCGTAGCCGGCGCCGTTGAAACGTGCGGGCGCGGGGGGGGCGATGCCATCGCGGACAACGATCTGCTGTCCGGGCTCGACGGTCTGGTTGCCCATGCCGGTCTGCACGTCCGCCCGCCCTCGCACCACGCCGAGGGTCGTGACCAGGCCCTCGAGACTGAAGCGGTACTCGCCACCCGACGCGAGGATGAACGACGCGGCGGGCGTGTCGATGCGCAACGGCGAGGGCGCGGCTGCGGGACGCGTCACCAGCACCCGTCCTGCCGTGACCGCGAGCAGGTCCACGGCCAGCACCTCCAACTCCGCACCGCGATCCAGAGCGACCCGCGAGCCGTCGCCCCACAGCAGCTGTCCGTAGGCGTCGCCCGCCGAGAGGCGGTCGCCAAACAGGACAGGGTCGCCGAGTTGCAACGGCGCCATCGTCCCCTCACGAATGACCTGAGCGCCGCCGCCGTCGAGGCGAATGAGGTGCGGCGGGGCCTCGGCCGGGGCAACCTCGGGCTGGGCGGCCGTCGGTGCCGGCATCAGGAGCGCGAGGCTCAGGGCCAGCGGGCGAGCGAAGACCTGCAGGTGCATGACGTTTCCTTTCACGCCGGCGCGCCGACCGGGACGCGCGGCGACGAGTCTCGACGCGCGGCGACGAGTCTCCTGGCGGACCCGCCATCTACAGCAACGGGCGGACTGGAGTGGGCGAACGCGCCGACCTCCGCACGGGCTCCCCGAGTTTACTGCCGGTGGCGGCGAGGGCATGGCAGAAACGCAAACGCTTGACAACCTGCCGCGCAGGTTTTATGATGCCAAGGTTATGAAGGGTCGCCGGGGGAACGCGCCCGCGGCTGTCCCAGGGCTTACGCAGAGGGGCTGACGTCATGAGCAAAGTCATTGGTATCGACCTGGGAACGACAAATTCGGTCGTCGCGGTCATGGAAGGTGGCGAACCCACCGTCATCACGAATCCTGAAGGCAGCCGGCTGACGCCGTCCGTTGTCGCCTTCACCAAATCCGGCGAACGTCTCGTCGGCCAGGTCGCCAAGCGCCAGGCCGCCACCAACGCCGAGAACACCGTGTATTCGATCAAGCGCTTCATGGGGCGTCGCTTCGAAGAGGTCAGCGACGAGATGAAGCTGGTGCCCTATCACGTCGTCAAGGAAGGCGACGACGTGCGCATCGACGCCGGCGGGCAGAAGTGGGCGCCGCCGCAGGTCTCGGCGATGATCCTGCAGAAGCTCAAGCAGGCTGCCGAGGAATACCTGGGGCAGCCGGTGACGCAGGCCGTGATTACCGTGCCGGCCTACTTCAATGACGCGCAGCGTCAGGCGACGATCGAGTCCGGACGCATCGCCGGTCTCGAGGTCAAGCGCATCGTCAACGAGCCGACGGCGGCGGCGCTGGCGTACGGGCTCGACAAGAAGGGCGATCAGACGATCGCCGTGTTCGACTTCGGTGGCGGCACCTTCGACATCTCGATCCTCGAGGTGGGCGAGGGCGTGGTCGAAGTGAAGTCGACCAACGGCGACACGCATCTCGGCGGCGACAATCTCGACCAGCGCGTCATCGAGTGGATCATCGCCGAGTTCAAGAAGCAGGAAGGCATCGATCTGAGCAAGGACCGGATGGCCTTGCAGCGGCTGCGTGAAGCGGCCGAGAAGGCCAAGATCGAGCTGTCGAGCACCATGCAGACCGACATCAGCCTGCCGTTCATCACGGCGGATGCGTCGGGGGCGAAGCATCTGTCGCTGCAGCTGTCGCGGGCCAAGTTCGAATCGCTGGTCGAGGACCTGCTGCAGCGAGCGCTCGGGCCGACGCGCCAGGCGCTGAAGGATGCGGGCCTGCAGGCGTCCGACATCGACGAGGTGGTGCTGGTCGGCGGATCGACGCGGACGCCGCGCGTGCAGCAGTTGGTGAAGGAGTTGTTCGGCAAGGAGCCGAACCGCAGCGTCAACCCCGACGAGGTCGTCGCCATCGGTGCGGCCGTGCAGGCCGGGGTGTTGACCGGCGAGGTCAAGGACCTGCTGTTGCTCGACGTCACGCCGCTGTCGCTCGGCATCGAGACGCTGGGCGGCATCATGACCCGCCTCATCGATCGCAACACGACGATCCCGACGCGCAAGAGCGAGGTGTTCTCGACCGCCTCCGACAGCCAGCCGAGTGTCGAAGTGCACGTCCTGCAGGGCGAGCGCCAGATGGCGCGCGACAACAAGAGCCTCGGCAAGTTCCATCTCGATGGCCTGCCGCCGGCACCGCGCGGCGTGCCGCAGATCGAGGTCACGTTCGACATCGACGCCAACGGCGTCGTCAACGTGTCGGCCAAGGATCGCGCCACCAGCAAGGAACAGAAGATCACCATCACCGGATCGAGCGGCCTCAGCAAGGACGAGGTCGACAAGATGATGAAGGACGCCGAACTGCACGCCGAGGAGGATCGCAAGCGGCGTGAGGACATCGAGGTCCGCAACAAGGCCGAGCAGGCCGCGTACCAGGCCGAGCGGATGCTCGCTGACGCCGGTGACAAGCTCACCGACGCCGACAAGCAGCCGGTCACCGAGGCGATCGCCGCGGTGCGCACCGCACTCGAGGGCGACGATGCGGCGGCCATCAGTGCCGCGGTCGAGCAGCTCATTCAGGTGCAGAGCAAGGCAGCCGAGGCCCTGTACCGCCAGGCGCCGGAGTCGGGTGGCGCCGATGCCGGGACTGGGAGCAGCGGGGCCTCCGGTCCGGCCGCCGACGGCGAGGTGATCGACGCCGAGGTTGTCGACGAGAAGTAAGCGATGTCCTTGTACGACCTGCTGGGCTTGGATCGGGATGCGTCGGAGGCGCACGTGCGGCGGGCGTACCGCCGACTGGCGCGCCGCTGGCATCCTGATCTGAACCCCGGCGACGCGGAGGCAGCCAGGCGGTACGCGGCCATCACCGGGGCGTTCGAGACCCTGGTGGATCCCGCGCGGCGTCGCGCCTACGACGCATCGGGCGCCGCGGCACCGGCACAGGCGCCGACCGCCGCGGCGTTCACCGGCTTCGACTTCTCGCTCGCGGTCCAGGGCGCCGAGGCCTCGACGTTCGGCGACCTGTTCGTCGACGTCTTCAAGCAAGCCGCGGGCGCACCGCCGGCGATCGCCGGCGGTGCCGACGTGCACGCCGAAATCACCCTCACCCTGTCGGACGTGCTGCACGGGGCGGTCCGGCGGGTCGAGGTGCAGCGTCGCGTGGCCTGCCGCCTGTGCGCCGGGCTCGGCGTGCTGCAGGCAGCACCGGTGCCGTGCCGCAGCTGCGGTGGGGCGGGGCAGCAGCGTCTTGGCCGCGGGCACATGGTCTTTGTCCGTGCCTGCGAGGCATGTCAGGGTTCAGGCCTCGTGACCCAGCGGCCGTGCCATGGCTGTCACGGCAACGGCCAGCACGAAGCCCCGCATGCGGTCACGGTCACGTTGCCGCCCGGCCTCGGCGAGGGTGACCACCTCGTGCAGTCGGGCGATGGGCACGCCGGTGCCCATGGCGGCCCGGCGGGCAACCTGCATCTGCGCGTGCGGGTCGCGCCGGACGCGCGACTGACCCGGGTCGGCAACGACCTTCACATGGTGCTGCCGGTTGCCGTGCACGAGGCCGTGCTCGGCGCCCGGGTGATGGTGCCGACGGCCGAGGGGCCGACATCGGTGCGCGTCCCTGCCGGCATCCAGTCGGGGCAGCGGCTGCGACTGCGCGAGCGTGGTGTGCCGTCGCGCCGCACGGGCGTGCGCGGTGACCTGGTGCTCGAGGTGCAGCTCGTGCTGCCGCCCGTGATCGATGCGCGGGCGCGCGCGCTGATGCGCGAGTTCGCGCGCCTGCATCCCGAGGACGTACGTGCCGCGTGGTGGGGCGCCGATCAGGACATCGCCGGCATCGACGCGATCGACACCGCTCCGGTCTTCCCGGTCGCGGCCGTCAAGGCGGAAGGCTGACCGATGTCCACACGTCGTCCCGGCAAGGCCTTGTACATGATCAGCGCCGTGGCCCAGCGCTACAACATCCATCCGCAGACGTTGCGGCTGTACGAGCGCGAAGGTCTGCTGCGGCCGTCACGCACCGACGGCAACACCCGGCTGTACTCGGACGACGATCTCGAACGCCTCGAGACGATCCTGACGCTGACGCGCGAGCTCGGCGTCAATCTCGCGGGCGTCGAGATCATCCTCAACCTGCGCGAGCGCATGGCCCAGATGCAGAACGAGGTGAACGAGTTCATGGGCTACGTCAAGCAGGAAATGGTGCGTGGCCTCGGCGATTGGGAACATCGGCTCTCGACGGCCATGATCAAGAGCGAGACGGGCCGGATCACCAGGCCTGACGACGGTTCGCCGCCTCCCGACGACGACGACTGATACGACCTTCGCTGGCCGTTCGGCTGCCCTCGCGCGCCCTTCGCGCTATCATGCCGATCCCTTGGACGCAGTCTGCTCTCTCTGCAATGGAACGGGTTGGAAAACGGTCGAGCACGACGGTGAGCGACGAGTCGCGCGCTGCGAGTGCTGGCGTCAGGCTTCGGCTTCGCGGCGCCGCGCCGACTCACGCATCCCCCGCCGTTATCAACACTGCGACTTCTCGGCATTTCTGACCTACGGCAACGAGTCACTCGAGCGCGCCCTGGCATCGGCACGCAGCCTCGTGCAGCGCTACCCCGTGTCCGATCGCGGCTTGTTCCTGCTCGGCCCGCCGGGCGTCGGCAAGACCCATCTCGCCGTCGCCATCCTGCGCATGCTGGTGCAGGAAAAGGGCGCACACGGCATCTTCTACGACACGCGCGATTTGCTGCGGGTGATCCGCAGCACCTACGACCCGCTCGTCCGCGAGACCGAGCGCGACGTGCTTCGACCGGTGATGACGGCCGACGTTCTGGTCCTGGACGACCTCGGCGCCGAGAAGGCGTCCGAATGGGTGGACGAGACGCTGAATCTGATCGTCAACACCCGGTACAGCGAGAAGCGACTGACGTTGTTCACCTCCAACTACGTCGACGATCCGGAAGGCGCGACGCCGGACTCGCTGCTGTACCGGATTGGCTTCCGGATGCGATCGCGCCTGCACGAGATGTGCGAGTTCATCGACCTCGACGGCGGTGACTACCGCGAGCTGCCGGCCAACGGGGGCCAGGAGGATCTCGTGGCACTGTGGCGCAAGCGCAAGAAGCAGGGCAGCGGCGGCGGGTCGTCGCTGCCGGTCAAGGCCAGCGCGCCGATGCGGGCCAAGCTGCGAGACGGTGACCGGTTCCCCACGGTCGCGGCCCCGGAGTTGAAGTGGCCGGGCGGACGCGCCGGCACGCGCCGCTGACGCACGTGCCCGACCCTCTCGGCGTCTACCTGCACGTCCCGTTCTGCAGCGCCATCTGCCACTACTGCAACTTCAACCGCGGTCTGATGGACGCGACGCTGAAGACGGCGTACGTCGATGCGCTGGTCACGCACATCGAGCGCGCCGCCGAGCCGATCGTCGTCGACACCCTCTTCTTCGGCGGCGGCACGCCCTCGCTGCTCGAGCCCGCGGAGATTGCCCGCGTCATCGACGCCTGTGCCGGCGCCTTCCACCTCGACGGCGGCGCCGAAGTGACGATGGAGGCCAATCCGGAAACGGTGGATGGGAGCCGGCTCGCCGGCTTCCGCGCCGCCGGCGTCAACCGCCTCTCGTTCGGCGTGCAGTCGTTTCTGGACGACGAACTGCGCCGCCTGGGCCGGCTGCACGGGGCCGCGCGCGCCCGGGCCGCGGTGGTCGAGGCCCGGGCTGCCGGCTTCGACAACATCAGTCTCGACCTGATGATGTGGCTGCCAGGCCAGACGGTGGCGCAGTGGCTGCAATCGGTCGACGCCCTGATCGAGGTGGCCCCCGAGCACGCCTCCCTGTATCTGCTCGAGCTCTACCCCAACGCACCGTTGCAGGAACTGATGGCCCGCGAGCAGTGGTCGCAGACCCCGGACGACGACGCCGCAGACATGTACGAGGCGGCCATGGACCGCCTGGCTGCAGCTGGCCTGGCGCAGTACGAAATCTCCAACGTCGCCCGCCCGGGCCGGCAGAGCCGGCACAACCTGAAGTACTGGCACGACTCGGGCTGGCTGGCGTTCGGCTGCGGCGCCCACGGCTCGCGCGACGGACGGCGCATCAGACACGTGGCCGATACGCGGGCCTACGTCGATCGGGTCCTGGCCGGCGCCGACCCGACCGCCGAAGCCCGCATCCTCGATCCCGCGACCCAGCTGGCCGAGGCGCTGTTCATGGGTTTACGTCTGGTGGAGGGAATCAGCCTGGATGCGTACCAGGCGCGTTTCGGTCAGGATGTCTGGTCTCGCTACGGTGACGCGCTTGCGCCAGCAGTCGAGGCCGGCCTGGTGCAGCGGGAGCACAATCGAATCCGGCTGACCCGTCGTGGCATGCTCCTCGCAAATGAAGTGATGCAAGTGTTTGTTTGAGGGTTTGTCCCGGCGCGCAGGTACGGTACAGTAGGCGCCGGATTCACCACCCCCCCTGTTTCGAAGTTGGAGGAAGTGCTATGCGTTCGATGATGGAGGCGCGGGCCGTACGTCTTGCGGGTGCGCAGGTGGCAGTGACTGCCGCCGTCCTGATGTTCAGCAGTCTGGTCGGCAGCGCGTCCGCACACACGGTCCTGCAGAGCCCCACCACCCAGCCGGCGCCAGCTCAGCCAGCTCAACCGGGTCAGCCAGCCGAGCAGGGTCAGCAGACCCAACCGGCGCAGCCGACCGACCAGGCCGCGGCCGGCGCGGCGGCGCCGACCAAGCCACAGCTGACGTTCGACAATGCCGACGCCGTCGTGTGGTTCTACGCGGTGAAGGGGGAGAGCGGCCCCCAGTTCGAGCAGTTCTTCGGCCGCGTCAAGGAAGCGATGGCCAAGAGCACCAACACCGAGCGCCGGGCCCAGGCCACCGGCATGCGGCTGATGAAGTCGACCTCGCCGGCCGCTGACGGCACCATCAACTACGTGCTGCTGATCAGCCCGATTGCCAAGGGCCAGGAATACAGCCCGGGCATGCTGCTGTTCGAGGTCTTCCCGACCGAGGCCAAGACGCTGGTGGACGAGCTCCAGACGTTCATCAACGACAAGGGGCTGAACGCCGCGGTGCCCCTGACCAACGTGATGACCCTCGGCGGCATGTAGGTCCCGGCCAACACGGACCGGTACAATCGACCCCGGCGGCGCTCACGCTCCGACCGGGGTCTTCGTGATCATGCGCAACTTCCTGCTCACTTCCGGCGTCCTCGTGCTGTCAGGCGGCGTCCTCGCTGGCCAGGCGCCCGCACCGGCGCCCTCGCCCACGTCGCCGCCAGCGGCAGAGGCGGCCACACCGGCTCCGCTGCAATCGCCGGGTGCCGAGACGCCGCCGGCGACCGTGCCGCCGGTGCCCGCCGCCTTGCCGATGGCCGGCCCGACCGGCATGGTCTACCACGCCATCAAGGCCGACCAGACGGCTCAGTTCGAAGCCGTGATGACGCGGCTGCGCGACCTGCTGGCGGTCAGCGCCAATGCGGTCCGTCGCCAGCAGGGCGCCAGCTGGCGCGTGTTCCGGCAGGCCACACCGCTGGCAGACGGCAGCGTCCTCTACGTCTCGCTGCTCGAGCCGGTCGTTGCCAACGCCGAATACGACGTCCCGCGACTGCTCGCGGAGGCCGCCCCTGCCGAAGCAGCCCAGCTCTACGAGCAATTCCGCGACGCGCACGTGCAGCCGACGGTCCAGGCCTCGAACCTGTCCGTGGTGATTGCGCCGGGGTCGGCTCCCGTGGCCCCTGCCGCCAGCCCGGCTGCTGGACAGGCCGCCACTCCTGCCGGTCCGCCGACGCCGTGATCGCTCCGCTGCTGCTCGGCGCAGTGTTGTCGGCGCCCATGCAGGCCGCCGTCCCTCCCGCGCCGTCCGCGGCGCCGGTCGCCCCCGCCCAGGTCGCTCCCGCCGCCACCGCACCAGGCGCCGTTGCCCCGGGCGACCTGTGGCTGGTGATCTACAGCGTGCTGCCCGACCGCACGGCGGAGTTCGAGGGGCTGGCCCGGCAGGTCCGCGACGCACTGGGCAGGAGCACCCAGGACGTCAGGAAGGCGCAGGCGCAGGGCCTGCGTATCCACCGGTCGGCGCTGCCCAATGTCGATGGCCGGGTGATGTACTTCCTGCAGATTCCGGCGCTGACTGGCGACGCCGACCGCTCCGGCTTCGACGTGCTCATCGAGGCCGTGCTGCCCGAGCAGGCGACCGCGTTGAAAAAGTTGCTGCTCTCGACGCTGGATCCCGGCAACCCCTCCGGCAACACCTACCTGATCGGCATCAAGTAGGCGTGGCTGGCGCAGGGCGCCGCGAGACGGTCGTCGATCAGAACGCGAGCGCCAGTCCGGCGTACAGGCGCTGCGGGTTGGGCTCGAGGGCCCGGCGCAACTTGAAGTAGCGGTAGTCGAGGCGCAGCTTCAGCGGCCCGGCCAACTCGATTTTTGCGCCGCCGCCAAGTGCGATGTGCACGTCGGTCTGCTGGTAGGACGCGGCGAGGCGTTCGCGGAACAGGCCGGCCCCGGCCAGCGCGTAGAGCTGGACGCCGCTGATCGGCACCGGATTCTGCACGTACACGCTGCCGGTCCCCATCGCCAGCGACGGCGCGCCCTCGTCCAGCCGCTCGCTGGCCCGGGCGATCTCGACTTCCCAGCCAACGATCAGCAGGCCGAACCCGAGGCTGATCCCGGTTGCTGGCCGCAGTGCCGGCGCGCTCTGCAGACCGGCAAAGACCGTCAGGTCGGCGCGAGCGGGCATCGCCGCGCCAAGAACCAGCAGCACGCCGAGCAGGACACGAGCGGGGAAGTCGGGCATGGGGCATTATTGAACGAGCCCCGATGGACCTCCACCTGACCGACGACCAGCGTCTCCTGCGCGACAGTGTTCGCGAGTTCGCCGAGCGGGAAATCCGTCCGCACGTGATGGAGTGGGACGAGGCGCAGCACTTTCCCATGACGCTGTTGCCCAAGCTGGCCGACCTCGGGCTGATGGGCATCCAGATTCCTGACGCGCTCGGCGGCGCCGGGATGTCGGCGGTCGACTACTGCCTGTGCATCGAGGAGCTGGCCCGCATCGACCCGGCCATTTCCTTGAGCGTCGCGGCGCACAACGGCCTGGCCGCGGCGCACCTGCACATGTTCGGCACGCCCGACCAGCAGCAGCGCTTCCTGGTGCCACTGGCAACCGGCCAGGTGCTGGGCGGATGGGGACTGACCGAGCCGACGGCCGGCAGCGACGCCGCCGGCACCCGGACGATGGCGCGGCGCGACGGCGACGACTGGGTGATCGACGGGGCCAAGACGTTCACGACGCACGGCAACCTGGCCGGCGTGATCGTTGCCATGGCGGTGACCGACCGCGCCCGTGGCAACCGCGGCATCTCGGCCTTCGTCATTGCCGGCGGCACGCCCGGCATGCGGGCCGGGCGCAAGGAGAACAAGCTCGGCATGCGTGCCAGCGAGACCAGCGAGGTCATCTTCGAGAATTGCCGCGTGCCGGGAGACGCGCTGCTCGGCGAGCAGGGCCAGGGTTTCATCAACACGCTGCAGGTCCTCGATGCCGGACGTATCGGCATCGCGGCCCTGTCGGTCGGCCTGGCGCAGGGCGCCTACGACGCCGCGCGTACCTACGCCCTGCAGCGGCAGCAGTTCGGACAACCGATCGCCTCGTTCCAGGGGATCCGCTGGAAACTGGCCGATCTCGCCACCCGCATCGAAGCGGCGCGCCTGCTCACCTATCGGGCAGCGGCGCTCAAGGACGAAGGCGTCCGGACCACGCGCGAGTCGTCGATGGCCAAGCTCTACGCCAGCGAGGTGGCCGTGCGCGCGGCCGAAGAGTGCGTGCAGATCCACGGCGGCTACGGCTTCGTGAAGGACTACCCGGCCGAGAAGTTCTTTCGTGACGTGAAGCTGCTGACCATTGGCGAAGGGCACCAGCGAGGTGCAGCGCCTCGTGATCGCCCGGCAACTGCTGGCGTGAACGTCGCTGCCCTTGCCGAACGCGTGCGGCAGGGCGATCTCCGGTCGGTTGCGCGGGCCATCTCGATCGTCGAAGCCGAGGGCGCGCCCGCCGCCGCGCTCCTCGCGCTTGCTCCATTCCCACGCGGCCGCGCAGCATCGTCGTCGGCGTGACGGGCCCGCCCGGCGCCGGCAAGAGCACGCTCGTCGATGGCCTGACGAGCGGCCTGGCGCCGCCTCGGGCCGGCGGGTCGGAGTGATCGCCGTCGATCCGAGCAGTCCGTTCACCGGCGGCGCCCTGCTCGGCGACCGCGTGCGCATGCAGCACCACGCCGACGACGCGGGTGTGTTCATCCGCAGCATGGCGACCCGCGGCCATCTTGGCGGACTGGCGCGCGCGACCACGGATGTCGCCGTGGTCCTGGGCGCGTCACGGTACGACGTCGTCGTCATCGAAACCGTCGGCGTCGGCCAGGACGAGATCGAGGTCGTCCGGACTGCGGATGTTTCCGTCGTGGTGGTCGTCCCGGGCGCTGGCGACCACGTGCAGGCACTGAAGGCGGGGATCATGGAGATTGCCGACATCTTCGTGGTCAACAAAGCCGATCGCGACGGCGCGGATGCGGCTGTCGCCGCCATCGAGGGCACTGCTGTCGCTCCAGCCGGCCGAGGCGGGCCGCTGGCGGCCCCCGATCATCCGCACGCGAGGCCACCGCCGGCGCCGGCATCCCTGATCTGGTGGCCACCATCGACCGCTTCCTCGCCGCGGCGCGGCTCGGACGAGCGGCGGCGGCGTCGAGATGCAGCGCGCATCAGGGACCTGGTGGCGCACCGCCTGCTGGCCCACGTCGAGCAGGAGGTGCTGGCCGCAGGTGAATTGGAGGCGATCGCTGGACCGCGTCGACCGCCACGAAATCGACCCGCACACGGCCGCCGATGGCATCGTCGCCCGCGTCCTGCGGCGTCGCTGAGAATGCAAGGCGGCTGTGGCGAGGGCAGCCGCGCGTCGGCTGGGCGCGGATCGACGGAATCGCGGATCGACCGCGATCGCGGGATCGCGGGGCGCGGGGCGCGGGGCGGGGATCGCGGGTCGGGCTGGACAAGGCGCCGCGGGCCCTCCATCATGTCGTGTTTACGTCAGGGGCTGGCGGCGGCAGGGTCTCGGTGCCCGACTGCCGACTGCCGACTGCCGACTGCCGCTTCCCGACTCCCGACAACCCGCTTCCCGACTCCCGACAAGCGTCCCGACTCCATGTCCATCACGATTGGCATCATCGGCGGCAGCGGCCTGTACGACATGGCCGAGCTCACCGACCGGCGCGAGCGCCTCGTCGACACGCCGTACGGCCCACCCTCCGGTCCCTACATCACCGGCCTGCTGGCGCGGCACCCCGTGTCGCGTTCCTCGCCCGCCATGGCGCGGGGCACCGGATCACGCCCTCGGAGCTGAACTTCCGCGCCAACATCTACGGGTTCAAGACGCTCGGGGTGGAGCGGTTGCTGTCGGCGAGCGCGGTCGGCTCGCTCCGTGAGGACATGTCGCCGCTCGACCTGGTGATCCCGGATCAGTTCATCGACCGGACGCAGGGCCGCATCGGCACCTTCTTTGGCGACGGGGTCGTGGGACACATCGCCTTTGCCGACCCGGTCTGCGCGCACCTGGCGCAGGTGGCGCACGCCGCCGCCGTCACGGCCGGCGCCACCGTCCACAAAGGCGGCACCTACGTGTGCATGGAGGGCCCGGCCTTCTCGACCCGCGCCGAGTCGCACTTGTATCGCGGGTGGGGCGCCCACGTCATCGGCATGACCAACCTGCAGGAAGCCAAGCTGGCGCGCGAGGCAGAGATCTGCTACGCCACGATTGCCCTGGTCACCGACTTCGACGCCTGGCATCCCGACCACGACCATGTCACCGTGGAGATGGTGATCAACAACCTGACCCAGAACGCCCGGACCGCGCAGCAGGTGATCGCCGGCGCCGTCGGCAGCGCTGGCCGGGACACCGCGCACGTGCGGGTGCGGCCAGGCCCTTGCCACGGCAATCATCACGCGTCCCGAGGCGGTCCCCGAAGCCACCCGCCGCAAACTGGCGCCGATCATGGGCAAGTATCTGGGAACGTAGGCCCACTGCCGACTCCCGCTGCCGACTCCCGCTGCCGACTGCCGACTGCCGACTGCCGGTCCCGATTCCCGACTCCCGACTCCCGACTCCCCCCATGCCTCGCCACATCGTCACCGGTTCCATCGCCTTCGACTACCTCATGACGTTCCCCGGGACGTTCACCGAGCTGCTGCTCCCTGAACATCTGCAGCGACTGAGCCTCAGCTTCCTGGTCGACGAGATGGAGAAGCGTCGCGGCGGCTGCGCACCCAACATCGCCTACACGCTGGCGCTGCTCGGTGAGCGGCCGGTGCTGATGGCGACGGCGGGGCAGGACTTCTCCGATTACCGCGCCTGGCTCGAGGCGGCCAACGTCGACACGTCGCTCGTGCAGGCGGTCGACAGCAAGTTCACGGCTTCGTTCTTCTGCAGCACGGACACCCAGAACAACCAGATCGCCTCGTTCTACGCTGGCGCCATGGCCGATGCCGACCAGTTGTCGTTCCGGACTGCGGGCGCCGCCGACCTGGTCATCGTCTCGCCAAACGATCCGAAGGCGATGGTGCAGTACGCGGAGGAGTGCCGGACCCTCGGGCTCCGCTACATCTTCGATCCGGGGCAGCAGTGCGCGCGCATGGATGGCCCGCAGCTGGCGGCGGGTCTGGTGGGCGCCGACATCGTCATCTGCAACGACTACGAGTACGAGCTGATTCGCGAGAAAACGGCACTCGACGTCGACGCGCTGCTGGAGAAGTCCGAGGCGGTCATCATCACCAAGGGCGAGAACGGCTCCTCGATCCACCTGGAGGGGCGTCGCATCGACGTCCCGGTCGCGCCAGAACGACGCATCGCCGACCCGACCGGCGTCGGCGACGCCTACCGCGGCGGCCTGATGAAGGGGTTGGCTCTCGGCGCCGACTGGGAGACGTGCGGGCGGCTCGGCAGTGTCGCCGCCACCTACTCCCTCGAGCATGTCGGCGGGCAGAGTCATGCCTACACGCACGACGAGTTCCGCGAGCGCTACGTCGAGGCGTTCGGGGGCTCGTGCCCCTTCTGAGGTGACCTCGGCGGGCCCGTCCAGGCGCCTGCGTGCCGTGTGCACGGCGGTGGCGTGCGCGTGGGTGGTGCTGATCCTGCTGGCGCCCTGGTGGGCCAGCCGCACCGAGCCCGACGGCGCGAACGGGCGCGCCACGGTCGCCGCCCTGGTCCGGCTGGCCGGTGCGCGGGTGTGCCACCAGCAGACCGACCGTTCCTTTCATGTGCACGGCCGCCCGCTGCCCGTGTGCGGGCGTTGCACCGGGCTCTACGTCGCCGGCGCGATCGGCCTGCTGCTGGTCCCGGTCGGTCGTCGGCCGCGCCTCGACCCGGGCGCGCCGCGCATGCCGGCGTGGTGGCCCGCGGGTCTCGACCGCCGCGCCGGCCTGCTGGCCGCAGCGGCACTGCCGACGGCACTGACGTGGGGCCTGGAGTTCGCAGGAATGTGGCAGCCCGGAACGCCGATCCGGGCCATTTCGGCGCTGCCGCTCGGGTTGACGACCGGCTGGCTCGTCGGCCGTGCCCTGGACGGACCTCCCAAAAGCGTCTTGCTACACTAGCCGACTGATGCCTGCTCCAGCCCCCGTCGCGCCCGTGCCTGCCGTGCCGCCCCTTGCCTTGTGCGCGGTCGGCTGGCTCGTCCCCGGCGCCGCCCATCTCTGGCTCGGACGACGTGACAAGGCCGCTGCGTTCTTTGTCGTGCTCGTCGCCCTGTTTGCCGCCGGGCTGTGGCTCGACGGACGCATCTTCCCGATTCAACCCGGCGAACCGCTGGTGGCGCTGGCGGCCCTGGCCAATCTCGGCATCGGGGTCCCGTACTTCGTCGCCTGGGCGCTCGGTCTCGGCGCAGGCAACGTGATCGCCGCCAGCTACGAGTACGCCAACACCTACCTGATCGTCGCCGGCCTGCTGAACGCGCTGGTGGTGCTGGACGCGTACGACATCGCGGTCGGACGCAAGGCCTGATGACCAGCCACTTCCTGTTGCTCGTCTTCTTCGCCGCCTGCGTGGCAATCGTGATGGCCGTCCTGCAGAAGGACGACCGCGCCGGGCAGGTCCGGCTCGCCCTTTACATCGCCGGCGGCTTCATCGGTGCGGCGCTCGCGCTCGGCTGGGTGCTGTACCCGTTCCCTCTGTGACCCCGCCCGTGCGGCGACTTCTCGGCTGGGTGCCTGCCCTGCTATGGGTGGCGCTGCTCTTCGTGCTGTCCGCGCAGCCGTCGGTGCCGAGCCCCAGCCAGCTCAACGACAAGCAGGCGCACGCCATCGCCTACGCGGTGCTCGCGCTGCTCTGCCTGATGGGCATCACCAGCTGGCGGTGGCGATCGGTTGCCGGTGCCAGCCTGCTCGGGGCGTTCGTCCTCGCGGTGGCCTACGGCGTGTCCGACGAATTCCACCAGTCGTTCGTGCCGGGCCGCAGCCCCGACGTGGCCGACGTCCTGGCCGATGCCGCCGGTGCGGGCATCGCCCTGGCTGCCGCAGGGGCGTGGGCTATACTCCTCGAGCGACGATCGTCCAGCCCGCGTCGCTGAGCGTTGACGTGCGTGGCGCGGCCCGTTCCACAGCGCGAGTCCCATGTCCCCCGGGAGGGCGGCCGTCATCCGCCCCCCGCGCTGTGCGAAGTCCGTCGGCCGAAGCGCGGCCGCCTGCCGACTGCCGTTTCCCGCTTCCCGCTTCCCGACTGCCGACTGCCGACTGCCGACTGCCATGACTGACCAGCACCTGGACCTGTCGGGCACCGATGCCGTGCGCGTGCTCACGATCAGCCGGCCCGCCAAGCTGAACGCGCTCGACCGCGCGACGATTGCGGCGATGCGGGCGCGGCTCGAGGCGCTCGCGGCCGACCCGGCGCTGCGCGTCCTGATCATCACCGGCGCCGGCGACAAGGCGTTCGTCGCCGGGGCCGACATCAGCGAATTCGAGGGGCTGACCCCCGATCTGGCGACGGGCTACGCGCGGGACGGGCAGGCCATGCTCGACCGGCTCGAGTCGTTGCCGGTGCCGACCATTGCCGCGATCAACGGCTTCGCCCTCGGTGGCGGTTGTGAACTCGCCCTGGCCTGCACCTTCCGCCTGATGGCCGATACCGCGCGCATCGGACTGCCCGAGACGTCACTGGGACTGATCCCGGGCTTTGGCGGGACCCAGCGGCTGGCGCGGGCGATCGGCCGGCAGCAGGCGCTCGAGCTGATCCTGACGGGACGCCAGATCGGCGCCGACGAAGCCATGCGCTTGGGGCTGGTGCTCCGGGCCGTTCCGGCAGACCAGCTGATGGCCGACGCGCAGGCGTTGGCCACGCAACTGGCCGGGCGCGCGCCGCTGGCGCTGCGCTACGCGCGGCAGGCCGTCGCCGAGGGCGTGGACCGCCCGCTGGCCGATGGCCTGGCTGGCGAGGCGCGGCTGTTCGGGCTCGCGGCTGCCAGCACCGACATGGCCGAAGGGGTGCGCGCCTTCCTCGAAAAGCGACAGCCCTCGTTTACAGGTCGATAGGAGCCAGCGTCCCGTGTCCCGTCCCCTCGTCGTCGCCCCCGTGCCGCAGGCCCCAGGTCTGCGCGTGGCGCTGGTCGTGTCCACCTATCACCACGACATCACCGGCCGCCTCGCCAGCGGCGCCCTCGAGGCGCTCGCCGAGGCTGGCGTCGTGCCCGCCGACATCGAGCGTCTCGACGTCCCCGGCGCCTACGAGATTCCGTTTGCCGCACGGACCGCCGCGGCCTCGGGCCGCGTCGACGCCGTGGTCTGCCTCGGCTGTCTCATCAAGGGCGAGACGCCGCATTTCGATTACATCGCCTCCGCCGTGGCGCACGGCATCATGCAGGCCTCGCTGTCGCTCGGCACGCCGATGGCCTTCGGGGTGCTGACCGTGAACAGCATGGCCGAGGCCGAGGCGCGTGTGCCCGCTGGTTCAGGTAACAAGGGCTTCGAAGCGGCCGTCGCGGTGGTGACGATGGCGAGGCTGGCGCAGGCGTGGGCGCCAGCCAGTGTGACGCAGGGGAGCGAGGGGTGACGCTCGACCCGCAGCACCTGCGCCAGGCCCGTGAGAGCGCGCTGCAGATGCTCTATGGCTGGGAGATGACCGGCGACGCGCTGCCAGAAGCCATCGCCGGGGTCCGCGACCTGCAGCTGCGCCCGCCGGTGGCCGACCGGGATGCCCTGGCCGTCTCGCTGGCACAGGGCACGGCAAGGACGCTGGATCGCATCGACCCGCTGATTGCCGAGGCAGCCACCAACTGGCGTCTCGAGCGGCTGGCGATCATCGACCGGCTGGTCCTCCGACTGGCCGTCTACGAGCTGCTGGAGCGTGCGGACGTGCCGCCGGCGGTGGTCATCAACGAGGCCATCGAGCTGGCCCGCACCTTCAGCGGGCCCGACTCGGTGCGCTTTGTCAACGGCGTGCTCGATGCCATCCGCAAGCGTCTCGAGCAGGAACGCGGACCGGCATCCGGGCAGCGGGGCCCGGCGCGGTAGCGCCCATCAGGTAGCCTGTAGGCTGAAGCCGCCTGAGGGTATGCCGCAGGCTGGTATCGCGCAGGCGTGAAACTGCTCATGTCCGATTCAGAACTCGTCTCCCAGCGTCGCGCCAACTACGAGGAACTGCTCGCCCTCGGTGTCGATCCGTACCCCAATGCCTACGACGCCACGCACCGCGTCAGCGACGTCGTCTCGACCTACGGCGAGCACGCCGGTGATGCGCTCGAGGCCGAGCCGGTGCCGGTCCGCGTTGCCGGCCGCATCCTCGGGATGCGCACGTTCGGCAAGGCCAACTTCCTGGTCCTGTCCGATGGCGCGGCCACCGTGCAGGTCTACATCCGGCAGGACTCGGTCAGCGCCGCCGCGTTCGCGGTCTTCAAGCTGCTGGACTTCGGCGACCAGGTCGGCGTGCAGGGCCGGCTGTTCCGCACCCGCACGAACGAACTGACGGTCTGGGCCGCGGACCTGACGTTCCTGGCCAAGAGTTTCCTGCCCCTGCCCGAGAAGTGGCACGGCCTGCAGGACATCGAGACACGCTACCGGCAGCGGTATCTCGACCTCATCGTCAATCCCGAGGCCCGTCGTGTCTTCCACGTCCGGGCCCGCGTGCTGCAGGCCATCCGCGGCTTCCTGGACGCGCGCGGCTTCCTCGAAGTCGAGACACCGATGATGCAGCCGATGGCCGGCGGCGCCCTGGCGCGGCCGTTCGTCACGCATCACAACGCCCTCGACATGAAGTTGTTCATGCGCATCGCCCCGGAGCTGTACCTCAAGCGGCTGGTGGTGGGCGGCATGGATCGCGTGTACGAAATCAACCGCAACTTCCGCAACGAGGGGATCTCGACGCAGCACAACCCCGAGTTCACGATGCTGGAGTTCTACCAGGCCTACGTCGACTACCAGCACTTGATGCGGCTCACCGAGGAGATGCTGGCCGAGGTCGCGGTGACCACGATTGGCACCACCGACCTGACCTTCGGCGAGCACGCGATCTCGTTTGCCGCGCCCTTCCGGCGACTGTCGTTGCGCCATGCGGCGGCCGAGCGGGCGTCGCAGACGCTGCAGCGGTCGGTCGAGGCCGACATGTTGCGCGACGCGGCGACCGCGCGCAGTGTCGCCACGGCGCTCGGTCTCGAGGTGCCGGACGGCCAGGGGCCGGGCCGCACGGCGACCGCGATTTTCGAGGCGCTGTGCGAGGACGATCTCGATCCAGCCGACCTTCATCTACGACTTCCCGACCGAGGTCTCGCCGCTGTCCAAGCAGAAGGCCGACGACCCCGACACGGTCGAGCGCTTCGAGCTCTACGCCGGCGGGTTCGAACTGGCCAACGCCTTCAGTGAGCTCAACGACCCGGCCGAGCAGCGCCGCCGCTTCGAAGGCCAGCTGGCCGATCGCGCCCGCGGCGACGCCGAAGCGCACCAGATGGACGAGGACTACATCCGCGCGCTCGAGTACGGCTTGCCGCCGACCGGCGGGGAGGGGGTCGGCATCGACCGCCTGGTGATGCTGCTCACCAACAGCCAGAGCATCAGGGATGTGATCCTGTTTCCGCTGATGCGAACACGGTAACGGGCTACGGGCTCGCCGCGACCTCATGTAGCCTGTAGCCCGACGCCTGTAGCCGACGACCGATGCCCTTCGAGCTCTTTCTCGCCCTCCGCTATCTCGTAGCCCGACGCAAGCAGGCGTTCCTGTCGTTGATCTCGGTGATCTCGACACTCGGGGTGGCCGTCGGGGTGATGGCGCTGATCATCGCGCTGGCGCTGATGACCGGCCTGCAGGGCGAGTTGCGCGACCGCATCGTCGGGGCGTCGCCGCACATCTACGTGTGGCAGGTCGGCGAGGGGCTCACCGACGTGGCCGCTGACATGCGGCGCCTCAAGCAGGTGCCGCGGGTCACCGGCGCCTCGCCAATCGTGCTCGGCAAGGCTCTGGTGACGGCAGGGGAGCAGCAGGCGTTCATCACCGTCAAGGGCATCGACCCGGCCACCGAGGGGGAGGTGACCGACGTCCGCGAGCGCATGCGATCCGGGTCGCTCGCCGCGCTCGACACCCGGCCGGAGGACAGCCTGCCCGGCATCGCCATCGGCCAGGTGCTGGCCGACCAGCTGCGTGTCCAGGTCGGCGACATCGTGACGGTGATGACGCCCGAGGGGCCGCTCTCGCCGTTCGGCCCCACGATGGGCAGCCGGCGTCTGGAAATCACCGGGATTTATTCGCTCGGGCTCTTCGAATTCGACGCCGCCTACGGCTTCCTGGCGCTGCCCACCGCGCAGCGCCTGCTGGCGCGCGAGCGTCCCGACTTCATCGAGGTCCGGGTGGACGACATGTACGCCGCCCCCGGGGTCGCCCGCGACATCGTCGCCCGGCTCGGCGACACGTACGTGACCCAGGACTGGGCGCAGATGAATGCGTCGCTGTTTTCGGCGCTGTGGCTCGAAAAGGTGGCCATCTCGATCACCATCGGGCTGATCGTGATGGTGGCCGCCCTGAACATCGTCGCGTCGCTGGTCCTGCTGGTGATGGAGAAGAGCCGCGACATCGCCATCCTCAAGACCATGGGCGCGGCCGCGGGCAGCATCACCGCGGTGTTCATGCTGCAGGGGCTGATCATCGGCGCCATCGGGACGACCGTGGGTGCGGCCGCGGGCCTGGTCGTCGACCTGGGTGCTCGATCACTACCAGCTGATCCGCGTGCCGATGGACGTGTACCAGGTGGCCTTCGTGCCGTTCAAGGTCCAGGTCGATGACTTCATCCTCGTCGTCCTGGCGGCGCTGGCCATCTGCTTTCTCGCCACCATCTATCCGTCACGCCAGGCGTCCCGTCTCGACCCGGCGCAGGCGCTGCGCTACCAATAGGCGCACGTCGCTCACCTGCTGATGTCCTTCCTGTCCGTCGCCAGCCTGCAGAAGTCCTACCCCACGCCGAATGGACCGGTCGAGGTCCTGCGCGACGTCACGATGGCCGTCGAGGCGGGGGAGATGGTCGCCATCGTCGGGGCCTCGGGTGTCGGCAAGAGCACGCTGCTGCACGTACTCGGCGGCCTGGACGGCCTGGATGCGGGGACGGTCACGGTGGCCGGGGTGGGCCTGCACACGCTGACCGACGCCGAGCGCGTCGCGTTCCGCAACCAGCGCGTCGGATTCGTCTTCCAGTTCCACCACCTCCTGCCCGAGTTCTCGGCCCTCGAGAACGTCGAGATGCCGCTGCGCATCGGCCGCGTGCCGCTGGCCGACGGACGTCCGCGGGCCCGCGCCCTGCTCGAGCGTGTCGGGCTCGGGCATCGTCTCGGACACCGGCCCGGCACCCTGTCGGGCGGGGAGCAGCAGCGCGTGGCGATTGCCCGGGCCCTGGTCATGCGGCCGGCGCTGCTGCTGGCCGACGAGCCGACCGGCAATCTCGACGAGCACACGGCCGCATCCTTGCATTCGCTCCTCCGCGAGATGCATGCAGAGCACCAGCTGACGGCCGTGATCGCGACCCACAACAGCCGGCTGGCGGAGGCGTGCGACCGCGTCCTTCGCCTCGAAGACGGGCAGCTGTTGCCGGTTTGACGCAGGGCCCCATCCGCTCGCGCCGGTACGGCGTCCTACTGACAGGGCCGTCCGTGAAGCCGTGAATGTTTGGCGGGCAGCGACGACGGGCCGACACGGGTGAGCGGGCGGGGGGCGGTGCAGGGTCTCCCGTATAATGCCGACAGACGGCACCCCACGCTAAGCGGCGTGAGTTCTTCCAAGGGACCACATGTTCGAGCGGTATACAGAACGAGCGCGGCGCGTCCTCTTTTTCGCACGGTACGAGGCCAGTCAGCTCGGAAGCGTCTCGATCGAGACCGAGCACCTGCTGCTCGGCCTGATCCGCGAAGGCAAGGGGCTGACCAGCCGCATTTTTGCCCGGTCGCACCTCTCCCTCGAGGCCATCCGCAAGGAAGTCGAGGGCCGGACGGTGTTCCGCGAGAAGGTCTCCACCTCGGTGGAGATTCCTTTCAGCGCCGAAACCAAGCGCGTGCTGCAGTTTGCCGCCGAGGAAGCCGACCAGCTGTCGCACAACTACATCGGCACCGAGCACCTGCTGCTCGGCATCCTGCGTGAGGAGCAGTCGGTGGCGGCGACGATCCTCATGGAGAAGGGGATGCGTCTGGCGACCGTCCGCGAGGACATCGTCGCGCTGCTGAACGAGAAGTCGACGATGACGCGGATCAAGGAGACGCCGCTGCTGGCCGAGTTCAGCCGCGACCTCAGCGAAGCCGCGCTCAAGAGTTCCCTGGACCCGCTGGTCGGTCGCGAGACCGAGATCGAGCGCGTCCAGCAGGTGCTCTGCCGCCGCACCAAGAACAATGCCGTGCTGATCGGCGAGCCCGGCGTCGGCAAGACGGCCATCGTCGAGGGCCTGGCGCAGAAGATCGCGGTCGGGGACGTGCCGCACTTCCTCGCCGACAAGCGGATTCTGGCGCTCGACATCTCGCTGATCGTCGCCGGTACCAAGTACCGCGGTCAGTTCGAGGAGCGCCTCAAGGCGATCATGAAGGAGCTGGTCGAGAACCCGAACATCATCGTGTTCATCGACGAGCTGCACACGCTGGTCGGCGCGGGCTCGGCCGAGGGGTCGCTCGACGCGGCCAACATCCTCAAGCCGGCCCTCTCGCGCGGCGAGATCCGCTGCATCGGCGCGACCACGCCGGCCGAGTACCGCAAGTACATCGAGAAGGACCGCTCGCTCGAGCGCCGTTTCCAGGCCGTCAAGGTCGACCCGCCGAGCGAGAGCGAGGCCATCCAGATCATGCTCGGCATCAAGGAACGGTACGAGACGTTCCACCATGTCGACTACTCGCGTGACGCCCTCGAGGCCGCGGTGTACCAGTCGAGCCGCTACATCACCGACCGCTTCCTGCCCGACAAGGCGATCGACCTGCTCGACGAGGCGGGAGCGCGGGCCAAGCTGCGCGAGGCGGGATACAGCGAGGAGTTCGGGCAGATCAACCGCAACATCCGGGTCGCGGTCGAGCAGATGGAGAGCGCGGTTTCGCAGAAGGACTTCGAGCGCGCCCAGTTCTTTCGCGAGCAGGAGGTCATGGCTCGCGAGAACCTGCAGTTCGTGCGCGAGAAGTTCGACGTCGCCTCGAGCCACCGGCGGGTCACGGTCGGGCGGGCCGAGATCGACGAAGTCGTCTCCAAGTGGACCGGTGTGCCGCTGACCTCGATCAACGAGGACGAAGGCGACAAGCTGCTCCGCATGGAGGAAGAACTGCACGACCGCGTGGTCAGCCAGGACCGGGCGATTTCGGCCGTCTCCCGTGCCATCCGCCGCTCCCGTGCCGGGCTCAAGGCGCCAACCCGCCCGGTCGGCAGCTTCCTCTTCCTCGGGCCGACCGGCGTCGGCAAGACCGAGTTGGCCCGTGCCCTGGCCAACCTGCTGTTTGGCAGCGACCACGCGCTGATCCGCTTCGACATGTCCGAGTACATGGAGAAGCACTCGGTCAGCAAGCTGATCGGCTCACCGCCAGGGTATGTCGGACACGAGGAGGGCGGCCAGCTCACCGAGAAGGTGAAGCGCAATCCCTATTCGGTGGTGCTGCTCGACGAGATCGAGAAGGCGCATCCCGATCTGTTCAACATCCTGCTGCAGGTCTTCGAGGACGGCCATCTCACCGATGGCCTGGGTAATCGCGTCAACTTCAAGAACGCGATCATCATCATGACCTCGAACATCGGCGCGCGCTTCATCCAGAAGAAGGCGTCGCTCGGTTTCCAGCCCGGCGAGTCGACCGAGACCAAGAACATCAACGACCAGGTGCTCGGCGAGGTCAAGCGGACGTTCAACCCCGAGTTCATCAACCGCCTCGACGAGATCATCGTCTTCGAGGCGCTCTCGGACGACGACCTGCGCAGCATCACGCGCCTGCTCGTGGCCCAGATGAACCGCAACCTCGTCGACCGCCAGCTCAAGCTGCTGCTCGGCGACGATGTCGTGGACTGGATCATCAACGTCACCTGCAACGACCGCTCGTATGGCGCCCGTCCGCTGCGCCGGGCGCTGCAGCGCCACATCGAGGATCCGCTCAGCGAAGAGCTCATCCGCGGCCGTCTCAAGGCCGGCGGCACTTTCGAGGTGTACATGGTGGACGGGCAGCCGCACTACCGGCCGGCCGGGACCGAGACGCCGGGCCTGCAGCTGGTCACCGTCTGATCCAGGGCCGCAGGCCTGGGCCACCCAGTGCCCGGGCCATCGTGCCCGGGCCGTCGTGCCCGCTCGGTCTTGCCGCTCGGCCTCGCAAGGGGGCGCCTCGACGGGGCGTCCCTGCATTCCTGTCCCCCAGCCCGGCCGCCCGGTGGCGCCGGACGTCTCATGTCCGGTACACTGACGGCTTGGCCTGCACGTGGGAGCAAGACCCATGGCTGGCCCGGATCGTCTCGGACAGGGCTTGGGGCCGCCGATTCGACCCCCCACGGACAATCGACACGCATGAAACTCGCTGCCCCTGCTGGGGTACTGTGCCTGGCCCTGTGGGCAACCTCGGCCGCCATCGCAGGCGCCCAGCCGCCCACGTCGCCGCAGCTGCCCCCGTCCGCCCCGCAGCCGCCGCTGCCGACGACGCCTGTGGCGCCTCCCGCGGCTCCGCCTGAGCTTCCGGCACCTGCCGACGCTCAGCCCAGACCCGGGCCCGACGCACCGCCCCCGGCCGGGCAGGCGGTGCCGACCCCGGCGCCGGACCTTCCGGCCCGCAGCGTGCTGGACACCGAAGGCGCCTGCGCGGTCATTCCGCCGACGACCGCGGCCGCCCAGCCGGCAGCCGACAGCGGCCCGGTGCTGCGGGTGGTCGAACTCTGCTTCCCCAACCAGGGCAACGTCTCCTCGATCGAGTTCGAGACGTACCTGTACTACATCAAGACGCGCGGCAGCCGCCCGTCGCAGAACGTGTGGGTGCCGTTCACGCCCGAGGTCGAAGCCGACCTGGTCGAAGACTTCAAGCGCCTGTGGGCGACCAGCTTTCTCGACGACCTCGCCGTGGAAGTCCTCGACACGCCGTACCCCAATGGCGTGGTCGGCAAGTACGTCCGCTTCCGGCTCGAGGAGCGGCAGCGGGTCAAGATCGTCGAGTACGTCGGCAGCGACAAGATCGAAGCCACGAAAGTCGACGAGAAGCTGCGCGAAATCAACAACGTCATCCGGCTGGACTCGTTCATCGACCCGGCGCAGATCCGCCGCGTCGAGAGCGTGGTGCGCGAGATGCTGTCGGAGAAGGGCTACCTCGACGGCGAGGTCACGCACACCGTGACGCCGATTGCCGGCGGCCCCAAGCTGGTCAACCTGACGTTCACGATCAAGGACGGACCGCGGGTCCTGATCAAGGACATCGAGTTCATCGGCAACGATGCCATCGGCGACGGCGCGCTCAAGCGCCGGATGAAGGAGAACAAGGAACGGACGCTGATCAACCGTTTCCGCAGCAAGGGCATCTATCAGCAGGCCAAGTTCGAGGAGGACGCCGAGAACGTCCGGGCGCTGTACCGGGAAGAGGGCTACATCGCGGCCCGCATCGGTCAGCCCGAGATCAAGACGCTCGAGACCTCGGACGACGGCAAGTCGCGTTCGGTGCAGCTGCGGATCCCGGTCACCGAGGGGCGCCGCTACCGCGTCGGCAAGTTCGCCTTCGATGGCAACACCGTCGTCAAGGCCGAGGCGCTGCAGCCGATCTTCAAGCTGCAGACCGGCGACTACTACTCCGAGAAGAAGATCCGCAAGGGGCTCGAGAAAGCCCGCGAGCTGTATGGCACCGGCGGCTACTTCGAGTTCACGGGTTTCCCCGACCTCAAGCCGCTCGACATGGTCGACCCGAGCAACCCCGATCAGCTGCTGCCCGAGGGCGCCGAGCCGAACGGGCCGCCGGTGGTGGACGTCACCATGCGGATGCAGGAGGGCGAGCAGTACTTCATCAACCGCATCGCCTTCAAGGGCAACAGCACCACGCGCGACAACGTCATCCGCCGCGAGTTGAACCTGGTCGAGGGCGGCGTCTTCAACACCGAATCGCTGAAGAACAGCGTCCGCCGCCTCAACCAGCTGGGCTACTTCAAGCAGCTCGAAGAGGGGCAGGAGGGCATCGACGTCAAGAAGACGCCCGGCGAGAAGAACAAGGTCGACGTCACGCTGGCGCTGCAGGAGCAGAACCGCAACCAGCTGACCTTCGGCGCCGGTGTCTCGCAGTTCGAGGGCTTCTTCGGTCAGCTCGCCTTTGCCACGTCCAACTTCCTCGGTCGCGGCGAGACGCTGTCGCTGTCGCTGGCCGCCGGGTCGCGGACGCAGTTCTATCAGCTGGCGTTCACCGAGCCGTACCTGTTCGACCGGCCGATCACCGCTGGCCTGGACATCTCCCGCCGCGCCATCCAGTACATCGGCGCGTTCACGCAGGAGACCACGGGGATGAACACGGTGTGGGGGTTCCCGCTGTCGCGCAACTTCACCCGCGCCTACATGCAGTACTCGCTGGAGCGGACCACGATTCGCGACCTGAACGAGAACTTCACCAGCCCCGAGGTCATCGGCCGCAACCCGTTTCTCGCCGATTCGCTGCTGCTGCAGTGCGTCGACCGCCCGCCGACCGAGGACAACCCGGGCGGTCGGGTCTGCACGCCGAGCGGCGCGCGGACGATCAGCAAGCTGGTCCCGAGCCTGGTGCACAACACGGTCGACAACCCCATCTTCCCCAACACCGGGCGTCGTCTGACCGCGTCGATGGACTTTGCCGGCATCGGCGGCAACACCAAGTTCCTCAAGCCGCGCGTCGAGTACGTGCAGTTCCTGCAGCACACGCGCCGGACCTCGGTGGGCTTCCGCGTCGAGGGCGAGTACATCCGCCCCTGGGGCAACACGCTGCCCCTGCCGCTGTTCGAGCGGCTGGTGCAGGGCGGTGAGTACAGCGTGCGCGGCTTCGACGTGCGCAGCATCGGACCTCGCGACTTCGGGACTCCGGACGCTCCGGGCAGCGGCATCGTGCTCGGCGGCAACAAGAGCCTGCTGTTCAATGCCGAGTACCTGATCAGCATTGCCGGCCCGGTCCGGCTGGTGCTGTTCTACGACGCCGGGCAGGTCCGTGACATCGGGCAGAACTTTGCCTGGAGCGAGTTCAAGACGTCGACCGGCGCCGAAGTGCGGTTCTTCATGCCGGTGCTGAACGTGCCGTTCCGCCTCATCTTTGCGGCCAATCCGCAGCGCGAGGGCACGCTCCGGAACGATTACAGCCCGACCCGGAACTTCCAGTTCCGCTTTGCCGTGGGCTCGACGTTCTGAGCTGAACCACGGGTGTGTTTCAATGATGCGGGTCGGCCAGGGGCCGGCCGTGCTGGATCGAAAGGATTGCTGTCGATGAAGTCCGTGATTGCCATGTCCGTGACGTGCTTGCTGCTGGTGGCTTCCGCTGCCGGCGCGCAAACCCCCGCGCCCAAGCCTGCCGCGCCGCAGCCGGCCGCACCCAAGCCGGCCACGCCGGCTGCGACGCAACCGGCCGCGCCCGCCGCGGCGGCAGCCCTGCCGGCGCCGCGCCCCTTCCCAGCCGACGCCAAGGTGGCGTACATCGACCTGAACACGGTCGCGACCAGCAGCCGCGAAGGCCAGGCGGCGGGTGTCAGGATCAAGGACCTGCAGGGTAAGCGCACGGCCGAGCTCGAGGGCAAGCAGAAGCAGCTGCAGTCGGCCCAGCAGAAGCTCGAGCAGGGCGGCGCGGTGCTGAGCGAGAGCGCCCGTGCCTCGCAGGCCAAGGAAGTCGAGCGGCTGCAGACCGAACTGCAGCGGTCCAGCCAGGACGCGCAGAAGGAAATCCAGGAGTTCACGCAGGAACTGCAGGTCGAGTTCCAGCAGAAGCTCCTGCCGGTCATCGAACAGGTCGCCAAGGCGAAGAACCTGCACTTCATCCTGAGCATCGCCGATGCCGGGGTGGTGTGGGTCGATGCCGGCCTCAACGTGACGGCCGACGTCGTGACCGCGCTCGACGCCGCCACCCCGGCGGCCAAGTAGCGCAGGCCCGCTGCCGCCAGGGACCGGCCGTGCGCCGGCCCGGGCGGCTCCACCCGGTTGCCGACGAGCGCTCCGTGTCCATCCACTTCCAACCAGTCGTCGATCGACTCTGTTCGCGCTTTCCGCAGCAGATGGTCGACGCGGTCACCGACTTCACCTCGGGTGAGCGGCTGGTCGCGATCAAGAACGTCACGGTCAACGAGGACTTCTTCCCGGGGCACTTTCCCGGCGCCCCCCTGATGCCCGGGGTGCTGATGATCGAGTCGATGGCCCAGGCGGCAAGTGTCCTGCTGCTGCTGGCCGACGACGGCACGATCCTGCCGCATCGCGCTTCGTTGCGCGGCGCCGACGGCATGAAGTTCCGCAAGCCGGTCGGTCCCGGCGACCGGGTCCGGCTCGAGTTGTCGATCGAGCGCCGGCGTCCGACCATGGCCCGCGTCCGCGGCGTCGCGTACGTGCTGGACCAGATCGTCGCCGAGGGCACGCTGGTCATGGCCATCGAGCCCGAGCCGGCGATCATCCATCCCACGGCCGTCGTCGAGCAGGGCGCCGAGATCGGCGCCGGCACCGTCGTCGCGCCCAACGCGGTGATCGGTCCGCAGGTCAAGATCGGCCCGCGCTGCAAGATTGGCGCGGGGGCGATCATCGAAGGCGCTACGACCATCGGTGAGGGCACGGAAGTGTTCCCCTACGCGTCGATTGGCCTGATCCCGCAGGACTTGAAATTCCACGGCGAACCGACCCGCCTCGAGATCGGCACCTTCAACGTGTTCCGCGAGTTCGTCACCGTGCATCGCGGCACCGAGGGCGGCGGCGGGGTCACCCGGATCGGCGACCACAACCTGTTCATGGCGTACTCGCACGTGGCCCACGATTGCCGCGTCGGTCACCACACGATTTTCGGCAACGGCGCCACGCTCGGCGGACACGTCACGGTCGAGGATTACGCCACCATCAGCGCCTTCTCGGGCGTGCACCAGTTCTGTCGCATCGGCAGCCATGCGTTCATCGGCGGCTACTCGGTCGTCACCAAGGACGCCCTGCCGTTTGCCAAGACGGTCGGCAACCGTGCGCGCAACTACGGCCTGAACAGCATCGGTCTCATCCGCCGCGGCTTCACCCCCGGTGCCGTGACTCGGCTGCGCCATGCCTACCGGTACCTGCTGGTGTCGCGCCTCAACACGACGCGGGCGCTGGCCGAGATCGAGAAGGACCCGGAGCTGCAGTGCGTCGAGGTGCAGTACCTCATCGACTTCATCCGGCAGTCCAAGCGCGGCGTGATCCTGCGCCGTGCCACCCGCCGTCCCGAGGACGTGTCGCCGGACGAGTAGCTGCCGCCCGCGGCCTGACATGTCTTCCCTCGGCCTGATTGCCGGCAACGGCACGTTCCCCCTGCTCGTGCTCGACGCGGCCCGCGCCCTCGGCCACGACGTGACCGTCGTCGCGATCAAGGAAGAGACGGGAGCCGACCTGATCGAGCGCGCCGGATCGCTCGGCGCGACGCTGCACACCGTCTCGCTCGGGCAACTCGGTCGCTGCATCCAGTTGCTTCAGGACGCCGGCTGCACGCAGGCCGTGATGGCCGGGCAGGTCAAGCACGCCAAGCTGTTTGCCAACATCACGCCGGACTGGACGCTCCTGCAGGTGCTGATGCGGCTGCGCGCGAAGTCGACCGATGCGCTGATCTCGGCCATTGCCGACGTGATGCGTGGCAAGGGCATCGAACTGCTCGACTCGACGGCCTTCCTGCAGCCGCTGCTGGCGCGCGCGGGCCACATCGCCGGGCCGCCGCCCGACGACAGGGCGCATGCCGACCTCGCCTTCGGCTACCGCATGGCCGACGCCATCGCTGGCCTCGACATCGGCCAGACTGTTGTCGTGAAGGATCAGGCGGTGGTGGCGGTCGAGGCGATGGAAGGCACCGACGAGACGATCCGGCGGGCCGGACGAATCGCCGGCCCCGGCGCGTGCGTCATCAAGGTAGCGAAGCCGAAGCAGGACATGCGCTTCGACGTACCGGTGGTCGGGCTGGCGACCATTGCCGTGTTGCAGGAGGCCGGTATCGGCCTGCTGTCCATCGACGCGGGCCGTACGCTGGTCCTCGACGGCCATGCCGTGGCCGAGGCGGCGACTGCGGCGGGTGTGACGATCGTCGGACGTCCGCTCGGAGAACAGGTACGTGACTGACGCGCTGCGGGTCGGGGTGATCGGGGTCGGGGCGCTCGGGCGCCACCATGCGCGCATCCTCGGCGACACGCCGGGCGCGGTCCTTGCCGCCATTGTCGACGTCGATCCGGCCCGCGCCGCAGATATCGCGGCCCAGAATGGAGCGCACAGCCACTTCAGCGATGCCGAGCGGCTGGTGGGGCTGGTCGATGCGGTGACCATCGCGTCGCCGACAGAGGCCCATCACGAGCTGGCCGCAATGCTGCTCGATGCGGGTATCCACGTGCTGGTCGAGAAGCCGATGACCACCACCCTCGCGCAGGCCGACGACCTGATCGCACGGGCCTCGGCCCGCGGCCTGGTGCTGGCGGTGGGGCACACGGAGCGATTCAACCCGGCCGTGGACGCGGCGCGGGCCTTCGTGTCGCGGCCGCGCTTCATCGAGGTCCACCGCCTCGGGACGTTCCCCGACCGCAGCCTGGACATCGATGTCGTCTTCGACCTGATGATTCACGACCTGGATGTGCTCTTGTCGGTGGTCGAGGAAGAGGTGGTCGGCGTCGAAGCGGTCGGCGTGCCGGTGCTGACCGATCGCGTCGACATCGCCAACGCCAGGCTGAAGTTCGCCGGCGGCTGCATTGCCAACCTCACGGCCAGCCGGATCAGCCGGGACCGCGTCCGCAAGGTGCGCTTCATCGAACCGGCGTCCTACGTGTCGGTGGACTACGCGAGCCGCGAACTCGAGGTGTGGCGGCTGCGCAAGACCGACGGCGCACGCCCGGCCATCGAGGGCGGCCCGGTGGCGGTGCCGGAGGCCGAGCCGCTGCGTCGCGAACTCGAAGACTTCGTCGCCGCGGTGCGCGACGGCCGCGCCGCGCGCGTGGATGGCGCGCAGGGACGCCGCGCGCTGGCGCTGGCGCAGCGCATCAACGATCAGATGACGCAGGGATGATGACGATGGTGGCCGTGGATTTCGACCAGATCGCCGAGGCCGTCGCGGCCGGTGCCGCGCTCACGACGGCGCAGCTGCACTCCCTCGCGCGCAGTCGCGACCTCATCGGGCTCGGCATGCTGGCGGCCGATGTCCGCGGTCGACGGCATGGCAGCCGCGGCACGTTCGTCCGTGTCGAGCACCTCGACAGCGGGCGATGGCCGGCCGAGTCCGCGGCGGACATCCCGGCCGATGCGGGCGAAGTCCGGTTGACCGGGACGCCCGACTCGCTGTCGGCCGCCGTGGCCGCGGTGCGTGCGGCGCGTGCCGCGACGGCCGCGCCGGTCTCCGGCTGGTCGCTCGATGACCTTGCCCGGTGGAGTGCTCCGCTCGGCGAGACGCTCGCGGCGTTGCGCGAGGCAGGACTGGAAGCGGTGGCAACCGCGCGCCTCGACCGGCTCGACGATGCGCAGATGCAGGCGGTGGCCATGGCTGGCCTGCCGGTGCAGACGGTGACGCTGGGCACGCCGGTGGACGACGAGACCCTGATCGCGCAGCTGCAGCAGCTGCGCGCGTGGCAGGCAGCGACGTCCGTCGTGCGCGCCTGCGCGCCGCTGCCTGTCGAGATGTCGGCAGAGCACCCCACCACCGGGTACGACGACATGCGCCATGTGGCCGTGGCGCGCCTGGTCCTGGACAACGTCGACCACATCCAGGCGCACTGGACGCGGATGGGCGCCAAGCTGTCGCAGGCCTGCCTGCTGTTCGGCGCCAACGACGTCGACGCCGTGCCGGCCCGCGACGAGATGCCGCATGGCCCGCGGCGCGCCATCCTCGAGGAGGTGCGGCGCAACCTGGTGGCCGCGTCGCTGCAGGCCGTCGAGCGCGATGGCCGCTTTCGGGTGCGGAGCGACCCGTGATCCGCATCGGCGCCGTTGGCTTCCTGAATGCCCGCCCGCTGGCGTTCGGCCTCGAACGCGACCCGGACGTGGCGCTGCGCCTCGACGTCCCCTCGGTGTGCGCCCGGTTGCTGCATGACGGCGAGATCGACCTCGGGCTGGTGCCGGCGATCGAACTGCTGCGCGGCCCCGTCACCTACGACGTCGTGCCGGGCCTGGCCATCGCCTGCGACGGCGCGGTGAACTCGGTGGCGTTGTTCACCCGGGTGCCAATCACGCAGGTGCGGCGGGTTGCGCTGGACGGCAACTCGCGCAGTTCGGTCGGGCTGGTGCGCGTCCTGTGCCGGCACCATTTCGGCATCGTCCCGGACTTCGTCGAGGCGGCGCCCGATCTCGCGGCCATGCTGGCGCAGGCCGATGCGGCGCTGCTCATCGGCGACCCTGCGCTGGAGGCGCCGTGGCAGGCGCTGGGGGCGACCAAGCTGGACCTCGGCGAGGCCTGGCGCGCGTTCACCGGGTTGCCCTTCGTGTTTGCGCTGTGGGCCGCGCGCCCTGGAGTGCTCACACCCGCCCTCGTCGAGCGGCTGCATGCCGCGCGCCGCGCCGGCCAGGCCGCGATTGCCGACCTGGCGTCAGCGGCGTCGGCTGGCGACCCCGAGCGTGCCGACCGTCTCGAACGGTATCTGCGCGGCAACATCCGCTACGATCTGGACGAGGCGGCGCTGCAGGGACTGTCGCGCTACCTGTCGCTGGCGATGCGCGACGGCCTTGCCGGGCATCGTCCCGACGTCCTTGCCCGACTCGAACAGCTCGGCGTGCAGGCGCCGGCGACACGATGACCTGCAGCGCCGCGCGTCCGACGAGTCACGCCGGCTCGCCAGCCGAGCCCTGTGGACATGCCCCAATGCAGACCCGTCGAAGGCAGAACTGCGGTGAGTGAGATGTCGGTGGACGCAATTGCGGAGAAGGTGGCGCGCGGCGCGCGCATCGACGCGGACGAGGCGCTCTCGCTGTACCGCGACGCCAGCACCTGGCAACTCGGGCGTCTCGCCGACGACATCCGTGCGCGCCGACATCCCGAGCGGCTCGTGACCTACATCATCGACCGCAACGTCAACTACACCAACGTGTGCGTCGCGCGCTGCAACTTCTGCGCGTTCTACCGCACGGTCGGCAGTGCCGACGGTTATGTCCTCTCGCGCGAAGAGCTGTTTGCCAAGATCGACGAGACCATCGCCGTCGGTGGCAGCCAGGTGCTGCTGCAGGGCGGACACAACCCCGACATCCCGCTGGCCTGGTACGAGGACCTGTTTCGCGCCGTCAAGACCACTTATCCGACCTTCAGGCTGCACGCGCTCTCGCCGCCCGAGATCCTGCACATCTCGCGCATGTCCAGGCTGCCCGTCCCGGAGGTGGTGTCGCGCCTGATCGCCGCGGGGCTGGACAGCGTGCCCGGCGGCGGCGCCGAAATTCTCGTCGACCGCGTGCGCAAGCTGCTCAATTGCTACGGCAAGGCCAGCGCCGACGAATGGCTCGGGGTGATGCGCGAGATTCACCTGCAGGGCCTGCGCACGACCGCGACGATGATGTACGGCAGTGTGGACACGCCCGAGGAGCGCATCGAGCACCTGCTGCGCCTGCGGACCCTGCAGGACGAGACGCACGGCTTCACCGCGTTCATCACCTGGAGTTACCAGCCGGACCACACCGAGCTGGCCGGCATCGAGCTGACCGGCGTCGAATACCTGCGGACGCTCGCGCTCGCCCGCATCGTCCTCGACAACTTCGACAACGTCCAGGCCTCGTGGGTCACGCAGGGCGGCAAGGTCGGTCAGCTCAGCCTGGCCTTCGGCGCCAACGACATGGGCAGCGTGATGATCGAGGAAAACGTCGTCCGTGCCGCCGGGGCCAGCTACTGCATGGATGAAGTCGAGATCGTCCGCAACATCGAGGACGCCGGCTTCACGCCGATGCGCCGGACGATGCACTACGACCTGGTGGGGCAGCCGGTGTTCCGCGAGCGGGCGGTGCCGCGCCGCCTGTCACTGGACGTCGCCAAGAAGGACGGCGCGGAGCTGATGCCCGCCGACCTCGCTGGCTACGAGGCGCGCAGCCGCGAGGAGCGTGCGCGGCGCTCGCAGCTGGCCTAGGCGGGGTGGCCGTGATCGTCCGCGTGCGTGCCGCCTGGCTCGTCCCCATTGCCGTGCCAGCCATCCGCGGTGGATGGATCGACGTCGATGCCGACTGCGGGCAGATCGTCGCGCTCGGGGCGCCGGGGTCGGCGCCGCTGCCAGGGCCCGAGCGCATCCTCGATCTCGGCGGGGCGGTGGTGATGCCGGGCCTGGTCAACGCCCACACCCACCTGGAGCTCTCGCACCTGGCGGCCGCAGCGCCACCAGCGGACGACTTCGTCAGCTGGGTGCGGACGATGCTGGCCAGCCGCTTCTCAGACCCCGCGCCCGCTGACGTGGTGCGCGCCGGCATCGAGGCCGCCATCGAGGCCATGCAGCGCTCGGGGACGGCAGGGGTCGGCGACATCGGCAACACCGATGCATCGGTGCTGCCCCTGATGGCGTCCTTGCTTGCAGGCGTTCATTTCCGTGAGGCGCTGGGGCTGCGAGCGACGCAGGCCGCGCGCGTGCTCGATGAGACCCGCGCCGCCGTACGGGCGACGCGCACTGTGCTGGCTGGGACGCCCCGACTGGCCGCCGCGATGGCCCCACACGCGCCGTACTCGACGTCGGCTGATCTGCTGCGGGGGCTGGCAGCCGGGAATGGGGCAGCGGACCGCGTGTCGTCGATTCATCTGGCCGAATCGCTGGAGGAACTGTTGTTCCTGCAAGAAGGCGTCGGACCGCTGCGTGACCTGGCCGAGCAGCGTGGCGCCTGGGACGGATCCTGGGTGGCCCCTGGTCTGCGTCCGCTCGACTATCTCGAGCAGGTCGGGGCGTTGCACGCCGACCTGCTGGTGGTGCACGGCACCCAGCTGCAGCCAACCGAACTGCAGCGGATCGCGGCGTCCGGCGCCACCCTCGTGTTGTGCGCCCGCAGCAACCGGTGGGTCGGCGCCGGTGCGCCGCCGGTGACCGAGGCGTTCGCGGCCGGCGGCAGGGTGGCGATCGGCACCGACAGCCTTGCCAGCGTCGAGGACCTCAACCTGTTTGCTGAACTGGCCTGCCTGCGCTCGCTGGCGCCGGCCGTTCCGGCCACGGCGCTGCTGCGCGCGGCAACCCTCGGGGGAGCCCGGGCCCTCGGTTGTCCGGCACTGGGGATGCTCGCGCCAGGGGCGACGAGCCGTGCCGTCGTCCGACAGCCTCCTGCCGACGTCGCGGACGTGGAAGAATGGCTGGTCGGCGAGGCCGTCGACACAGCCGACCTGCGCTGGCTCGACCAACTGGTGGCCGCAGCGGCGTCCGCCCCTTCCGTACCCGCGGTCTCCACGGCCCGTCACGCGTAACTCGATTCTCACCCGATGCTCCTCGACCGCCTCCGCACGTATCTCGCCTTCGTGCGCTTCAGCCACACGGTGTTCGCCCTGCCCTTCGCGCTGGTCGGTGCGCTGCTGGCCAGCCGTGTCGTGCCGATGACGTGGGCCCGGGTGGGCTGGATCGTCGCGGCGATGGTCACCGCGCGCAGCGCGGCAATGGCCTTCAACCGCCTGGTCGATGCCAGATGGGACGCCCTCAATCCGCGCACGGCGCAGCGCGAGATCCCGCGTGGTGCGATGTCGCCCCGCGAGGCCTGGATCTTCCTGCTGCTGACCAGCGCGGCGTTTGTTGCCGTGTGCGCCAGGATCGGCCCGCTGCCGCTGGCCCTCTCGCCGGTGGCGCTGGCGGTGGTGTTCTGGTATTCGCTGGCCAAGCGCGTCACCTGGGCGACCCAGTTGTTCCTCGGCCTGGCGATGGCGGTGGCGCCGGTGGGCGGGTGGATCGCGGCGGGTGGCAGCCTGTCGTGGCAACCCGTGCTGCTGGCCGTCGCGATCGGCACCTGGGTCGGCGGCTTCGACGTGCTCTACGCGTGCCAGGACCTCGACTTCGACCGCGCCCACGGCTTGCGCTCGATCCCGGTCAGGTTCGGGGTGCCTGCCTCGATTGCCATATCGCGAGGCCTGCACGTCGTGACGATCGCCAGCCTGGCGGGGCTCGGCGTGGTGGCTGGCCTCGGGGTCCTGTATCAGGCCGGGGTTGGGCTGGTGGCGATGCTGCTCGTCTTCGAGCAGTCACTGGTCAGCGCTTCGGACCTGTCGCAGGTCAAGCGCGCCTTCGACATGAACGGGTGGGTCGGCCTGCTGTACCTGGCCACGACAGGATTGAGCATCTATGTCAGTTGAGCGTCCGCGGCGAATCGTCCTCGCGGTCACCGGAGCGAGTGGTGCGCTGTACGCGATGCGCACGCTGTCGGCCCTGTTGCAGCACGGTGAGCACGTCGATCTCGTGATCACCGAGTACGGCCGGCGCCTGATGATCGACGAGATCGGTCCGCAGGCGCGTGTCGACCGCCTGCAGGCCTACCTCGAGGAGACCTGGGGTGAAAGCGTGCGGCGGGGCGCCTGGGTCCTGCACAGCAACAAGGATCTCGGGGCGCGCATTGCCAGCGGCAGCAAGGGCGCCGAGGCCATGGTGATTGCGCCGTGCTCGATGAAGACCATGGCGGCCATCGCGCACGGACTCTCGCGGTCGCTGGTCGAGCGCGCCGCGGACGTGATGCTCAAGGAGCGCCGGACGCTGATCATCATGCCGCGCGAGACACCGATGAGCCTGCCGCAACTCCGGAACATGGTGGCGTGCGCCGAGGCTGGCGCGATCATGGTGCCGGCCATGCCGGGGTTCTACCAGCGACCGCAGAGCATTGCCGATCTCGCTGACTTCATGGCGGGGCGCATCCTGTCGCTGCTGCGCATCGACCACGAGCTGTACCCGGCGTGGGATCCGCAGGCGGGCCGCGAATGAGCGACCTCGAGACCGGCGGGCCGACCTACGGCGGCCTGAGCCCGGACACCGGCCGGGCCCCGGCAAAGATCGCCGGCATGTTCGACGCCATCGCCGGGCGGTACGACCTGCTCAATCACGTGCTCAGCGGCGGTCAGGACCTCTACTGGCGCTGGCAGGCGGTCCGTCGGCTGCGGCTGCCAGGCGAGGCCCAGGTGCTCGACCTCTGCACGGGCACCTGCGACGTCGCCCGCACGATGGTCCGACGGCGGCTGGCGCGACGCGTGCTCGGCCTCGACTTCTCCGCCGAGATGCTCAAGGTGGGGCAGCGCAAGCTGCGCGCCGAGGGCCGGGCGGGGGTCATCCCGCTGGTGCGTGCCGATGCCATGCGGCTGCCGGTGGCGTCCGGCTCGATGGATGCGGTGACCATCGCCTTCGGGATCCGCAACGTCCAGGATGCCGCGGCCGCACTGGCGGAGGTGGCGCGGGTGCTCAAGCCGGGGGGACGGCTGGCCATCCTCGAGTTCTCGACGCCGCAGCAGCCCCTGATCCGGTCAGCCTACCTCTGGTATTTCCGCAACGTCCTGCCCCGGCTGGGGCGGCTGGTGTCCAGGCACGGCGAGGCCTACGCCTACCTGCCGGCCTCGGTTGAAAGCTTCACGCCGCCAGCCGAGTTCGTCGCCATGCTCGCCGCCGCTGGCCTGGTTCGCTGCGAGGCCGTCCCTTTGACCCTTGGCGTCGTCTATCTCTACATTGCCGAGCGTTCGTCGTAGCGCCCGCCCCCCGTCACCTGGTCGGCGCGCGGACCGCGCCCGGTGCTCCCACCCTCTATACTGAACGGGCCGGATGTACATCGATTTCGAAGATCACCGACCTGAGGCGCCGACGATAGACTCGGCGATGTCGCGGCGCGAGGCCGTGATGACGTCGGTGTTCCTGCACGCAGCCATCGTCGCGTTGCTGCTCTTCGGTCCCCGGTTGCCCTTCATCAAGCAGTACCTTGCCCAGCAGGCCGAACTGCAGCAGCAGGAGCGGCAGCGCGTGCAGGAACTGGCGATGCAGCAACAGCAGCAGCGGCCCCGCTTCGTCTACGTGCAGCCGCGCCTGGACATGAAGGCGGACAAGGCCCGCGAGTCGGCGTCGCTGGCCGACCAGGATCGCGTCGCGCAGACCACCCAGCGTTCGCCAGACGCCTCCAACAGCCAGCCCGTGTCGCGCGGCACCTCGCTCGAGTTCGTCGAGAAGCAGGCACAGAAGGATCTGGCCAAGGGCCGGGGCCCCTCGCCCGAGCCGTCCGACTCGCCGCGCGAGCGCCAGCAGCAGCAGGCCCGGGCGGCGCCGCCCGCGCCGCCGCAGAGCCAGGCGACGCCGATGTCGCAGACGGCGGCCAACAATCAGGGGCTCGACGTGCGGGACGGCCAGAGTGGGCTGCTGGCGCGTGGCGACACCGGGGTGGTGGCCACGCCGCAGGCGCGCAACAGCCCGGCCGCAGCGAGTCCGGCAGCGCGGCCGCCCGGGGGATCGCTCGGCCAGGCCCTGCGCAATTTGGAGAAGTACGTCCAGAACGAGGCGTTCAACAACCCCAACGGCGGCAATTCGCCGTTCGGGCCCTACATCCAGTTCGATACCAAAGGTGTCGAGTTCGGGCCGTGGATCCGCCGCTTCGTCGCGCAGATCAAGCGTAACTGGTTGATTCCCGAAGCGGCGATGGTGATGAAGGGGCACGTCGTGGTGACCTTCAACGTCCACAAGGATGGTCGCATCACCGACATCGCCATCAAGCAGCCCTCGGGTATCGATGCCTTCGACCGCGCCGCCGCCAACTCGCTGCAGTGGTCGAATCCGACGACGGTGCTGCCGCCGGAGTACCCGTCGCCGACGGCGTTCTTCACCGTGACCTTCTACTACAACGAGCAGCCTCCTTCGCAGTGACGCACGACGACGCCACCGGGGGGCCGGCTGCCCCAGCCGGCCGGTAGGGGCGCCGACGTGACCGCGCCCCTGTCAGCAGCGGGAAAGCCGCTTCTGGTGGCCGTGCTCGGCCCTACCGCCACCGGCAAGAGCGCGCTGGCGATCCGCCTGGCGCACACCTACGACGGCGAGATCGTCAACTGTGATTCGACCGCGGTCTACCGGCGCTTCGACATCGGCACCGACAAGGTGCCGGTCGAGGCACAGGGTGGCGTCGCGCATCATCTGGTGGACGTCGTCGAGCCGACGGCTCTCTACTCGGCAGCGCAGTTCGCCCGGGATGCCGCCTCGCGCATCCGCGAGATTTCGGGGCGTGGCCGACTGCCGGTGCTGGTGGGCGGAACCGGCTTCTACTTCCGGGCCTTGATCGAGGGATTGTTCGACGGACCGGGGCGCGACGACGCGGTCCGGGCGCGGCTGCACGAGCGGGCCGTCCGGCACGGCGTCGAGTATCTGCACCGCCTCCTGCAGCGGGTCGACCCGCGTTCGGCGGGGCGGATCATGCCGCGCGACGAGAAGCGCCTGATCCGCGCCCTCGAGGTCTGGATGCTGACCGGCAAGCCGCTGTCGGCGCACTTTGCCGAGACCCGTCCGCCGCTGCCCGAGTACGACGTCTGCGTGATTGGGCTGCGTCTGCCCTCCGAGGACATCGCCACGCGCGTGGCCAAGCGGGTCGATGAGCAGTGGGCACGTGGCGTCGTGCAGGAGGTTCGCGACAACCTCGCCGCTGGCGTGCCGCGCGATGCCAATCCGTTCGGCGGACTCGTGTACCGGCAGATTCTCGAGATGCTGGATGGCGTGCGCGACGACGCCGAGACGCGGGCGTTGATCGTGCGTGAAAACAAGCACTACGCGCGGCGTCAGCTGATCTGGTTCCGCAAGGAACCGAGAGTGGTATGGTTGAACGGCGCTGGCGAGCGCGACGAGACGTTTGCTGCCGCCCGCGCCCTGATCGAGTCCCACGGAGCCTGTCGTTGATGCCTACCCATCGCGAGTCCAAGCCATCAGCGCCAGCCAACATCCAGGACGTCTTCCTGAACTCGGCACGCCGCGAGCGCCTCGTGGTGCACATCCGCCTGCTCGATGGACGGGTGCTCGAAGGCCGCATCAAGAACTTCGATCGCTTCGCGCTGGTGATCGACCACGACGGCGTCGACCACATGGTGTTCAAGCACGCCATCGCGACCATCCGGTCCAACCGGTCGGTCGCCAACTACTTTTCCTCTGCCGCGCACGAGGCCTGAGGTCGCGACCATGGGTGTCCGCTTCGAGCGGATCGTCGTGATTGTCCTCGACAGCGTCGGCGTCGGCGCCCTGCCCGATGCCGGTCGCTATGGTGACGAGGGCAGCGACACGCTCGGCAACATCGCCCGTCGCATCCCCCTGCACCTGCCGGCGCTGCGGCAGCTCGGACTCGATCGACTCGTGCCAGCCCTTGGCGCACCCGCAGGTGTGGCGGCCGGGGCCTGGGGCCGGATGGCGGAAGCCTCCCCCGGCAAGGACTCGGTGACCGGCCACTGGGAAATGGCCGGCATCGTGCTCGACACGGCGTTTCCAACCTTCCCCGACGGCTTTCCCGGCCCGGTGATGGAGGCCTTCGCGCGCGGCATCGGCCGGCCGGCGATCGGCAATGTCGTCGCCTCCGGCACCGAGGTCATCGAGCGCTTTGGCGCTGAGCATCTGCAGACGGGCGCGCCAATCGTCTACACGTCGGCCGACAGCGTCTTCCAGATCGCCGCGCACGAAGACATCGTGCCGGTGCCCGAACTGTACCGGTGGTGCGGGATCGCCTACGCCCTCGTGGCCGAGGGGCTGGGCGTCGGCCGGGTGATCGCGCGGCCGTTCGTCGGCCAGCCGGGCGCGTTTCGCCGGACCAGCCATCGGCACGACTACGCCCTCCCGCCGCCGCAGGCCACCGTCCTCGACCACCTCACCGAGGCCGGGCATCCGGTGATCGCGGTTGGCAAGATCAAGGACCTGTTCGCCGGTCGCGGCATCTCGCGACATCTGGCCACGGCGTCCGACGACGAAGGGATGGACGCGGTGGAGGAGGCGATGCGCGACGTCCCGCGCGGCCTCATCTGGGCCAACCTGGTGGACTTCGACGCGCTCTACGGCCATCGCAACAACGTCGACGGCTATGCCCGCAATCTCGAGCGCTTCGACGCCCGCCTGGCCGACCTGTTGCCGCAGCTGCGACCGTCCGACCTGTTGGTCGTCACCGCCGACCACGGCAACGACCCGACGACGCCGAGCACGGATCACTCGCGCGAGTACGTGCCGTTGCTGGCCTGCGGCGCCGGGGTCGCGGCCGGTGTCGACCTCGGGACCCGCGGCACCTTCGCCGACCTCGGCCAGACCATCGCCGACAACTTCGCGGTGCCGCCGTTGCCGCGCGGCACCAGCTTTCTCAAGGCGCTGGCAGGCGCCATCCCGGGTCCACCCGCTGCATGAGCACGATCCGTCAGCAACTCGAGGCACGGGAACGCGCCGCACTCGCGCCCCAGGCCACCTTCAGCGACAGCACGCAGGGGCGGGCGCGGCCCGAGCCGGACGACCCGATCCGCCCGGCCTTCCAGCGCGATCGCGACCGCATCGTGCACTCCAAGGCGTTCCGGCGGCTGAAGCACAAGACACAGGTCTTCTTCTCGCCAGCCGGCGACCACTACCGGACCCGCCTGACGCACACCCTCGAGGTGTCGCAGATCGCGCGGACCCTGGCCAAGGTGCTCAACCTGCACGAGGAACTCACCGAGGCCATCACGCTGGCGCACGACCTCGGGCACACCCCGTTCGGGCACGCCGGCGAGCGCGTCCTGGACAAGCTGATGCCGGGCGGCTTTTCCCACGCCACCCAGAGCCTGCGGATCGTGGAGGTGCTCGAACAGGGCGGCGCCGGCCTCAACCTGACGTTCGAGGTGCGGCAGGGCATTTCGACCCACTCCAAGGGCAAGCACGGGTTGCCGATCAACGTGCCCGCGAACGAGCGCGCGGCGACGCTCGAGGCGCAGATTGCCAGGGTGGCCGACATCATCGCCTACGTGAACCACGACATCGACGACGCGGTACGGGCCGGGGTGCTCGATCCCGGCGACCTGCCGGCGTCGGCCGTCGCGGTGCTCGGCGACTCCTCGTCGGCGAGGATAGGCGCCATGGTGACCGACGTGGTGCAGCAGAGCCTGGCCTGCGAGCTGCAGTCGCTGCGCATGAGCGAGCCGGTGCTGCAGGCCCTGCTCGACCTGCGCACGTTCATGTTCGCCAGGGTCTACGAGAACGAGGTCGCAACGGCCGAGTTCGCCAAGGCCACCGGCATCCTTGGCGGGCTGTGGGAGAAGGTCCGGGCGCAGCCTGGGGCCTGGCTGGACGCCGGCACCATCGAGCGCGAAGGCCTGGACGCCGCCACGCGCGATTTCCTGGCCGGCATGACCGACCGCTACGCCGTGCGCCTGTTCGAGGAGCTGTACATCCCCCGGCCCTGGATCGAGGCCCCCCGCACCTGAGCCGCACGCCCCGGCACTGCCGACCGCCCGCCCACTGCCGACCTGCCGCCTGCCGGGTTGCCGGTTGCCGCTCCTGTTCTGTTATCCTTGTTTGTTCGCGCCTGTCCCCCGGACCGGTGCTGTGTGACCCTCATCATGCTCATCGACCTCACGACCCTTGCCGCCGACCGTGTCCCCGTCGTGGCGGATATCCCCGCCGCGGCGCTGGACGTGCCCGCCGAGGACTTCACCGTCGTGGGTGATGCGCACTTTGCCGGCGATGTCGAGCGCGGCAGTGGCGAGACGTACCACCTGCGAGGCCAGCTCACCGCCAAGCTCGAGATGCCGTGCGCACGCTGCACCGAGCCGGTGCGCTTCGCGGTGGACGTGCCGGTCGACCTTCGCTTCGTGCCGGCGGTCGTGGAACGTGCCGGCGGCCGTCCTTCGCCGTCGGCGACGGGCGACGATGACGACGACGGGCGCGAGATGGCCGAGGACGATCCCCTGATCGCGTGGTACGACGAGCCGCGCATCGACCTCGCGCAGGTGGCGCGCGAGCAGTGTTACCTGGCCATGCCGATGAAGCCGCTGTGTCAGGAAGAGTGCCAGGGTCTGTGTCCGCAGTGCGGCATCAACCGCAACTCGGACACGTGCAGCTGTGAAAGCCGGTGGGAAGATCCGCGTCTGGCGGTTCTCAAATCCCTCCTGAAAGACGCGGACGCTCCAGGGCCGCGCGAGTAGACGAGTCATGCCCAATCCCAAGCGACGCCATTCGAAGAGCCGTACGAGCAAGCGCCGTACGCACGACGCCCTCAAGGCCGTGGCCCTCGGCCCGTGCCCCCAGTGCAGTGAGTTGAAGCCGCCCCACGTGGTGTGCACCAACTGCGGTCACTACCGCGGTCGGCAGGTGCGCCCGGCGACCGACGAAGCCTGAGCCGGTTCGCTTCCATGCCGGCCCCTGTCCGCCGCAGCCTGGGCGTGGACGGAGTCCGCCCGGACGTCGGTGTGAACCGAGTCCGAATTGCGGTGGACGCCATGGGCGGCGACGACGCCCCGCGGACGGTGGTGCACGGCGCCGTGGCTGCCGCCCGTGAGGACGATCTGGCGCTGACGCTGGTGGGCGCGCAGACCGTCCTCGAGGACGAGCTGGCCCGTTTTCCCGAAGCCGACAGCCTCGCCATCCGCATTCTCGACGCACCCGACGTGGTCGGCATGCACGAGACAGCGCTGGCAGTGCGTCGTCGGCCTGGCGCCTCGGTCCGGGTGGCCGCAGAGGCCGTGGCGGCGGGCGATGCGGCGGCGCTGTTCACCGCCGGGCACTCCGGTGCCGCCGTGGTCGCCTCGCACGGGGCCTTCGGTCTGCTGGAGGGCATCGAGCGGCCGGCCATTGCCGCGATGATTCCGACGCGGGATGGCGCCGCGGTGCTGGTCGATGCCGGCGCCAGTGTCAGTTGCCGGCCTGCGCATCTGCTGGTGTTCGCGCGGCTCGGCGCCGCGTACGCGTCGGTGATGCTGGGGATCGACCGTCCGCGGGTCGGCCTGCTCTGCAATGGCGAGGAGTCCGGCAAGGGGACGCCGCTGATCCGCGGCGCCCACGCGCGCATTGCCGCGACAACGCTGCACTTTGTCGGCAACCTCGATGCCTCGGAACTGTTCACCGGTGCGGCCGACGTGATCGTCTGCGACGGCTTCACGGGCAATGTCGTGCTGAAGACGAGCGAAGGACTGGTCGAGGCCATCGACGGTCTGATGGCCGACGAGATGGCGCGGTCGGTGACCGCCCAGGTCGGCTCCGTGCTCACACGCGGCGCATTGCGTCGTTTCCGGGCGCGGCTGGACTATTCCGAGTACGGCGGCGCGCCGCTGCTCGGCTTGCGCCACCTCTGCGTGATCGGTCATGGGCGGTCGTCGCCCAAGGCCATTGCCACCGGCGTGCGACTGGCCGCCCGGTTTGCGCGCGAGCGTCTCGTGGCGCGGATCGAGGTCGACCTGCGCGAGTCTGCCGGGGAACGTCACACCGCGCCGCAGGAACTCTCCCGATGATTGCCTTTCTCTTTCCAGGACAAGGCGCCCAGGTCGTGGGCATGGGCAGGGCGCTGGCCGAGGCCTTCCCGGAGGCCCGCGACGCCTATGCCGAAGCCGACGAGGCCCTGGGGCGCTCGCTGAGCCGCTTGTGTTTCGAGGGGCCCGAGGACCAGCTGACGCTCACCGAGAACACCCAGCCGGCCATTCTGGCGACCAGCGTGGCGGCGTATCGCGTGCTGCAGGCCCGCGGATTCGCGCCGGAGTGGACGGCGGGGCACTCGCTCGGGGAGTACTCGGCGCATGTCGCCGCGGGGACGTTCGGGTTTGCCGATGCGCGTGCGGATCGTGGCGCACCGGGGCCGCTACATGCAGGAGGCCGTGCCGGTCGGGGACGGGGCCATGGCGGCAATCCTCGGTCTCGACGGGGCGGCGGTGAGCGCCGCCTGCGAGGCGGGCGCAGCTGGCGAGGTGGTCAGCCCTGCCAACCTCAACGCGCCCGGGCAGGTGGTCATTGCCGGCACCAAGGGGGCCGTCGAGCGGGCCGGCGTCGAAGCCAGGGCGCGGGGCGCCAAGCGGGTGATCGCGCTCAACGTCAGCGCGCCCGTTCCATTGCGCCCTGATGGCGCCCGGCCCAGGCCCGCCTCGAACCCGAGCTGCGGGCGCTGGCCGTGCAGGACCCGCGGGTGCCGGTCGTGGCCAACATCGACGCGTTGCCGCGCCGCGACGCGGCCTCGGCCATCGATGCGCTGGTCGCGCAGGTCTCTGGTGCCGTGCGCTGGGAGGACGTCATCAGGTATCTTGTGTCGGCTGATGTGCGCGCGTATGTTGAGGTGGGTCCAGGCACGGTGCTCGCAGGACTGGTGCGCAAGATTGACCGCGAGGCTCAGGTCGTGAGCTTCGGCGTTCCTGAACAGCTCGCAGCGGTGGAGGCGCTCTACCCAGCATCGTGAGGCTCGATCTTTCTGGCAAAGTTGCCCTCATCACGGGTGCGTCGCGCGGCATCGGCCGCCAGACGGCGCTGACGCTCGCCAGCGCGGGCGCCACCGTCGTGCTCACGTCGCGCGGTGACGCGGCCGAAGCGGTGGCCGCGGAAGTGTCGGCTGCCGGCGGGCAGGCGCTCGCCCTCGCTGCCGACGTCGCCGACGCCGACGCCGTGCACCGGGTCATCGAGACCACGACCGATCGGTTCGGCCGTCTCGACGTCCTGGTCAACAACGCCGGCATCACCCGCGACCAGTTGCTGCTGCGCATGAAGCGCGAAGACTGGGACGCGGTGCTGGCCACCAACCTGACCGGGACGTTCCTGTGCACGCAGGCGGTCCTGCGGACGATGCTCAAGCAGCGCAGCGGCCGGATCATCAGCATCAGCTCGGTGGTCGGGCAGAGCGGCAATCCCGGGCAGACCAACTACGCGGCGACCAAGGCCGGCATCATCGGCTTCTCGAAGGCGCTGGCGCGCGAAGTGGCTTCGCGGTCGATCACGGTGAACGTGGTCGCCCCCGGGCTCATCGATACGGACATGACGCGGGAGATCAGCTCCGACGCCCAGGCCAACTGGACGTCGGCGATCCCGCTGGGACGTTTGGGCACGCCGCAGGATGTAGCCGCGGCGGTGTGCTTCCTCGCATCAGATGCGGCTGGTTACATCACGGGGCAGGTGCTCGCCGTCAACGGCGGCATGTACGCCTGAGCAGGAGGAGTGTCAGATGTCGTCTGTGGCAGACAAGGTCAAGAGCATCATCGTGGAGCAACTCGGTGTCGACGAGGAAGAGGTCACGCCGGACGCGTCGTTCGTGGACGACCTGGGCGCCGATTCGCTCGACGTCGTGGAACTCGTGATGGCCTTCGAGGAGGAGTTCTCGGTGGAAATTCCGGACGACGACGCGGAGAAGATCACGCGCGTCCGTGAGGCCATTGCCTACATCGAGCAACACGGCAAGGGCAAGAAGTAGGAACTGCCACACCGGAACGGAACCGGGGACGGAGGGGGAGTGTCCAGGCGAGTCGTGGTGACGGGGGTCGGGCTGGTGTCGTCGCTCGGAATAGGCACCAGTGCCAACTGGGAGGCGCTGTGCGCTTCCCGATCGGGCATCGGCCCGATCACCCACTTTGACGCGACGGCGTTCTCGACGCGGATCGCGGGCGAGGTCAAGGGCTTCGACCCGCTGGATTTCGTCGAGAAGAAGGAGGTCAAGAAAATCGACCCCTTCATCCAGTTCGCCATCGCCGCGAGTCAGTTCGCGGTCGATGACGCGCGCCTCGAGGTGACCCGGGAGAACTCGATCGACATCGGCGTGTACATCGCGTCGGGGATCGGCGGGTTCCGGACCATCGAGAACGAGCACGAGGCCTACCTGGCGGGAGGGCCGCGCAAGATCTCGCCCTTCTTCATTCCCTCGGCGATCATCAACCTGGCGTCCGGCCAGGTCTCGATCCGCTTCGGGGCGCGCGGACCGAACCAGTCCTCGTGCACCGCCTGTTCGGCGTCGGCGCACGCCATCGGCGACTCGTACGAGATCATCAAGCGCGGCGACGCCGACGCGATGATCTGCGGCGGCGCCGAGGCGGCGGTGACGCCGATGAGCGTCGGCGGCTTCGGTTCGATGCGGGCCCTGTCGACGCGCAACGACGCGCCCGGCCAGGCGTGCCGGCCGTTCGACCGCGACCGCGACGGCTTCATCATCGGCGAGGGCGCGGGGATCGTCATCCTCGAGGAACTCGAGCGGGCACGGGCCCGCGGCGCCAGCATCTACGCCGAGATCGTCGGCTACGGTTCCACCTCGGACGCCTTTCACATGACCGGGCAGCCCGAGGGCGGCGAGGGTGCGGTGCGCTCGATGCGCATGGCGCTGCGCAAGGCCGGCGTCGAGCCGTCCGCCGTGGATTACATCAACGCCCACGGCACCTCCACCCCGGTCAACGATCCGACCGAGACGCAGGCCATCAAGACCGCATTCGGCGAGCACGCGTCGCGACTGGCGGTCTCGTCGACCAAGTCGATGACCGGGCACCTGCTCGGCGCGGCGGGCGGGGTCGAGGCGGGCATCACCGTCCTGGCCCTCCGGCATCAGCTGATGCCGCCCACGGTCAATCTCGACAACCCGGCGGAGGGCTGCGATCTGGACTACGTCCCGCACGTCGCGCGCGCCGGACGCATTCGCTACGCGTTGTCGAACTCCTTCGGGTTCGGTGGCACCAACGCCTCGCTGCTCTTCAAGGCCTACGAGGAGTAGGTCGGGCCGGCTCCCCGAGCCGGCCTGTCAGGGCGCCTCGCGGCGGCGCCCCTCCCGACCATGCCCATGAAAATTGTCGTCTGCATCAAGCAGGTCGTCACCCGCGACTGGCAGGTCCGGCCCAACGAGGCGCGGACCTGGATTCGCGACTCCGACGCCGACTTCGAGATGAACGAGCCGGACGCGTACGCGCTGGAGGCGTCGCTGCGGCTGCGCGAGCAGCACGGCGGCGAAGTCATCGTCGTCTCCGCCGGGCCGGCACGCGTCACGCAGGTGCTGCGCGAGGCCCTCGCCCGCGGCGCCGACCGCGCCGTGCATGTCGAGGGTGACGCGCTGGCGCAGGGTGACGCCTTCATGGTGGCCGACGCCCTGGCCGCCGCGATTGCCGGCGAGTCGCCCGACCTGGTGCTGACCGGCTTGCAGTCCGACGACATGGGCTTCGGCCAGACCGGCGTGATCCTGGCCGAACGGCTCGGCGTCGCGCACGCCACGATCATCATGGAGGTGCAGGTCGAGGGTGCGGGCCTGCGCGTCAAGCGCGAGCTCGAGGGCGGCTGGTTCCAGTGGCTCGAGATGCCGCTGCCGGCCTTGCTGACGATCCAGAGCGGCATCAACCAGCTCCGTTACGCCACGCTGAAGGGCATCATGGCTGCCAAGAAGAAGGAGGTCCGCGTCGTCGCGGCCGCCGCCGTTGCCGCGACGCAGCAGGTGGTCGACATGCGGCCGCCCGAGAAGCAGAAGCAGACCCGCATGATCGAGGGATCGCCGGCCGACGCCGCCAGGGAACTGGTGCGGGCGCTGCGCGAAGACGCGCGGGTGGTGGCGTCGTGATCATGGTCATCGCGGAACACAACGCCGGACAGGTCCACCGGGCCACCTGGGAAGCCGTTGCGCTGGCGCAGGGGCTCGGTCAACCGGTGACGGTGGTGGTGGCCGGTCACGACGTCGCGGCTGTCGGCACGTCGCTGTCGGCGGCGCAGGTCGCGCAGGTGCGCGTCGTCGAGCACGCGGCCCTGGCCAACTACACCGCCGACGGCTACGTGCTGGCGCTGGCTGACGTGGTCGAGTGCGATCTCGCCGTCGCTCGTGCTCGCGGCCCACACCTACCAGGCACGGGATTTCATGCCCAGGCTCGCGACGCGCTGCGGCCGCGGACTGGTCTCGGACTGCGTCGCCATCGAGCCTGATGGTGAGGGCTTTCCGCTTCACCCGGCCGGTGTTCCAGGCGCGGTTGCTGGCCGACGTCCACGCGGTCGGGGCCGCGCCGCACTTCGCCACGTTGCAGGTCGGGGCGGTGCGGGCCGACGCGTGGCAGAAGGGCAGTGCCCCGGTCGAGACGCAGCCGGCCACCATCGACGTCGCCACGCTGCGGCAACGCCCGGACGAGCGGTTCAAGGAATCCAAACAGTCGGTGGACCTCGCCGCGGCGGAGCGTATCGTCTCGGTCGGGCGCGGCATCAAGGGGCCGGAGCACCTGGAGCTGGTCAAGCAGCTGGCCGAGGCGCTCGGCGCCGAGATCGCGGCGTCACGCCCGATCTGCGACAACGGCTGGCTGCCGATGGATCGGCAGATTGGCAGTTCGGGACAGACCGTCGCACCCAAGCTGTATCTCGCGCTCGGCATCTCCGGCGCGATCCAGCATGTGGTCGGGATGAAGGGCGCCAGGACCATCGTCGCGGTGAACAAGGATCCGGAGGCGCCGATCTTCGAGATTGCCGACTACGGCATCGCCGGTGACCTGTTCGAGATCGTGCCGGCGCTGATTGCCGAGCTCGCGAAATAGGCTTCCCGCGGGGCCGCTGAGGCGACCCCCGACCTGATAAGCTCGCCTCATGATCGAGACCCTGGCCTTCTGGGTCGTAGTCCTCGGCAGTATCGGCGTGTTCGGCGCCCAGATGGCGACGCGGTGGCGGCTGATGCAGGCCGCGCCCGGCGCGTGGTCCTTCGACGCCCTGCCGCAGCGATTGCAGCGCTTCGTCGTCGAGGTGGTCTTCCAGGGCAAGGTGATCGCCCGCAAGCCGTGGGTCGGCGTTGCCCATCTGTTCGTGTTCTGGGGCTTTGTCGCGTTTGGCGGCTACACGCTGGTCGAGACACTGCATGGCCTCGGCCTGGTCGACCTGACCCGCACCGCCGGTTTCCGCATCTACATGTGGCTGCTGGTGCCGTTCTGCGTGGCGGTGCTGGCCGGCATCGCGCTGCTGGCGATCCGCCGCGGGCTGGTCCGGCCGCGCGCCCTCGGCACGCCCGTGTCGCAGGAATCGATCCTCATCGCCGGCTTCATCGCCGTGCTGATGGTGACGTTCCTCCTCGACTTCTTCGTCCTCGAGGGCGGCGTGCCCGGCCGCATCAACTGGTGGGTGCACATGCTGGTGATCTTCACCTTCCTGGTGTTGATTCCCAACTCCAAGCACCTGCACCTGCTGCTCTCCCCGGGCACGGTCTTTCTCAAGGCGCCTGTGCTCGGCACCGTCCCCAAGCTCGACTTCGAGAAGGAAGAGGTCGGCCTCGAGACGGTCAAGGACTTGTCCAAGAAAGCGGTGCTCGACGCCTTCACCTGTGTCGAATGCGGCCGCTGCATGGAGAACTGCCCGGCGACGGCGACAGGCAAGCTGCTCAACCCCAAGACGCTGATCCTGCAGAACGAAGCGGCACTGCTGGAGGGGCGCCTCGATGCCAAGCTGGAGGACGTCTACGACCCCGGCGTGCTGTGGCAGTGCACCACCTGTGGCGCCTGCGAGGACGCCTGTCCGGTGGGTATCGAGCACACGCCGGTGATCATCGGGGCGCGGCGCGGCCTGGTCAGCAACGGCGAGGCGCCCGACTACCTGGCGCCGATCTACAACAACCTCGAGCGGCGCGGCAACCTCTGGGGCCAGACCTCGGACGCGCGTCAGAAGTACGTCGCCGCGGCGCAGTTCGAGACGTTCGATCCGGCCCGCCACGAGTATCTGCTGTGGCTCGGCTGCGCCGGCGGCACCGAGCCCGACTTCCAGAAATCGCTGCGGTCACTTGGCGAGATCCTGCGCGCCAACGGCAAGACCTTCGGCGTGCTGGCCAAGGAGCGGTGCACGGGCGATGTCGCCAAGCGCACCGGCAACGAGTACCAGTTCCAGGAACTGGCGACGGCCAACGTCGAGGACCTGCACGATGCCGGCGTGAAGAAGGTGGTCACCTCCTGCCCGCACTGCCTCAAGACACTCGGGCACGACTACCGCGAGTTCGGATTCGAGGGCAAGGTCGTGCACTCGTCGGTGCTGGTCGAGCAGATCACGCAGCACGAGTCGCCCGCCGCCCTGGAAGGCGAAGCGGTGGCCTTCCACGATCCGTGTTACCTCGGTCGCTACGCCGGCGAGCACCAGGCGCCGCGCGCGCTGCTCGAGCGCTACGGAGGACAGGTCACCGAGCCGGAGCGGACCAAGGACAATCCGTTCTGCTGCGGCGCCGGTGGCGGTCTCCTGTTCGAAGAGCACGAGGCGGGCACGCGCATCAGCCAGGCACGGCTGGAGCAGCTGCAGGCGACCGGTGCGAACACCATCGTGATGGGCTGTCCGTTCTGCTCGATCATGCTGAAGGGCGCCAAGGCCAGCACGCCCTCAGCCGATGCCATCCAGATGGTCGACCTGATGACCTGGACCGAAGGCCGGCTGCGCAAGGCCGGCCGCATCGGGCAGGCCGGAGCGCCTGCGACAGCCGCCGCGCCCCCGGAGCCGACGCACGGGTGACCGACCGTCCCGGCTGGGAGGGGTCGGCGTGCAAACGCCGCCAGGTGGCCCTGATCGGTCGCGTCGGGGCGCCGCTGATTGCGGCGCTGGCCCGGACGTGGCGCTACTCGAGCGAGGGCGCCGACGCATTCGATCGCTGCGTGGCGGCAGGGCAGCGGCCGATCCTCGCGCTCTGGCACGGCCGGATCCTCCCGGCGACGCCGTTCTGGCGCGACCGCGGCGTGGTCGCCCTCACCAGCGAGAATTTCGACGGCGAGTGGATTGCCCGCATCATGTCCAGCTTCGGCTACGCGGCGGTGCGCGGTTCCACGTCGCGGGGAGGCGTGAAGGCGCTGGTGCGGCTGAAACGCCTGGTCGCGCACGGGCACCCGACCGCGTTCACGGTCGACGGACCGCGTGGCCCGGCCGGGCGCGCCCAGCCCGGCGTGCTGTGGCTGGCCAGGGCCACGCGTCAGCCGATTCTTCCCTTTCACATCGAGGCCGCGTCCGCCTGGCGGCTCCGCAGCTGGGACCGCGCGCTCATCCCGCAGCCGTTCACACGCGTCGCGGTGGCGGTCGGCCCGCCGTTCCTGGTCGCGGCCGAGGCCGACGACGCGGCACTCGAGCGGCGCCGTGTCGATCTCGAGACCGAGCTGGGTCGGCTGCGCGACCGGGCCATCCAGATCCTGGCAGCGCCGCGAGGGTGACACCAGCGGGGTGGGGACGATTCCGGCGGCAGCGGCGGCATCCGGCCGGCTACGTTAGTCTGTGACCGCCATGGTGCTGTTCTTCACGCCGCGCGTTCTCGACCACCTCACCCCTGCCGGCCACCCCGAATCGCCCGAACGCGGCGAGGTCATGCGCGCCGCGGCACTTCGCGCCGGCGATCTCGGCGTGGCCGTGCGTGCGCCTCGCCCGGCCACCGACGAGGAGATGCTCCGCGTCCACGACGCCGCCCATCTGGCCGACATGGCGTCGCGGCGCGGGCGCGCCACGGCCATCGACGCCGATACCTTCACCTCGCCCGACTCGGACGAGGTGGCGCGACTCGCCGCGGGCGCGGCCTGCGACGCCGTGCTGCACGCGCTGGCGACGGGAGAGCCGACGCTGGCCATCGTGAGGCCTCCGGGACACCACGCCGAGCGCGGCCAGGCCATGGGGTTCTGCCTGTTCTCGAACGTGGCCATCGCGGCCGCCGCTGCCCGTGCGGCCGGTGCCGCGCGCGTGGCCGTGGTGGACCTCGACGTCCACCATGGCAACGGCACCCAATGGGCGTTCTACACCGACCCGTCCGTGCTCGTGGTCAACACGCACCAGTTTCCCTTCTATCCGGGCACGGGTGCCGCGTCGGAGACGGGGCACGGCGCCGGCGTCGGTTTCACGGTCAACGCGCCACTCGAAGCCGGCGCGACCGACGCCGATCACGCACTGGTCTGGAACGCCGTCATCGACCAGGCGCTGGTGCGCTTTGCTCCGGATGTGATTGTCGTCTCGGCCGGCTTCGATGGCCACCAGGACGACCCGCTCGGCTCGCAGCGCATGACCACGAGCGGCTTTCGCGCGTGGCTCGCGGCCATCCGGGCCCGCGCCGCGCAGACCTGCGCAGGCCGTCTCGCCGTGGTCACCGAGGGCGGGTACGACCTGCAGGCGCTGCGGGCGTGTCTCGACGCCGTGATCGACGTGCTGCACGGCCCGGTCGGCACCGACACCACCTGGCGGGACGCCGACGGGCACGACCGTCGCGGCCGTGCGACGGTGCAGGCGCTGCAGGGCCACCCGCTGGTGGCGCCGCGCGGCTGACCCCAGGGCAGTGGTCCGCTGCTCGGCCGCGTGGACGACGTGCTCGACTGCCCTCAGTACGTGGCGCGGCCCCCGGACAGATCGAACACCGCGCCGGTGCTGAACGAGCAGTCTTCCGAGCACAGCCACGCCACCAGCGCGGCGGCTTCTTCCCTGGTGCCAAAGCGTCCCATCGGGATCTTGGCCAGCATGTAGTCGACGTGCGCGGGCGTCATCTGCGCGAGGATGTCGGTGGCGATGACCGCCGGCGCGACGGCGTTGACCGTGATGTTGGCGGTCGCCAGTTCCTTGCCGAGCGACTTGGTCAGGGCAATCACGGCGGCTTTCGACGCGCTGTAATGCGCGGCGTTCGGATTGCCCTCCTTGCCGGCGATGGACGCGATGTTGACGACGCGACCGTAGCCATTGGCCAGCAGGTGCGGCACGACGGCGTGGCAGCAGTGGAAGACGCCGTGCAGGTTGGTCTCCAGGACCCGACGCCACTCGGCGGGTTGCAGCTCCCAGGTCCTGGCGTTGCCGCCGGTGATGCCGGCGTTGTTCACGAGGATGTCGAGTCGGCCCAGCGCGGCCACGGTCGCGTCGGCCGCCGCATGGACGTCGTCGACGTTGGCCAGGTCGACGGCGCGGGTGTGCACCGTGCCGGCCGGCGACAGGTCGGCCGCGGCCTGCGCGAGGGCATCGGCATCGATGTCCCAGAGCGAGACCGCCGCACCGGAGGCGAGCAGCCGCTCCGCGATGGCGCGGCCGATGCCGCGGGCGCCGCCGGTGACGATGGCGGCACGGTGGGCCAGGTCGATGTGGTTCATGGGCGCCCAGCCAGGTCGTTGATGGCCTTGATCGCGGCGACGTCGAACTTGGGTTTGCGATCGTAGGTCAGCAGACCGTTGATCTCCTGCTCGACATCGGTGAGCTGCGTGTAGCAGATGCCGATGATCCGCGGCACCCTGGCAATGGCCTCGTAGAGACCGCGCAGCCGCGCCAGCGCATCGTCGGGCGTCTTCTCGACCCCCGAGTACCCCCAGGCGCCCTCCGGCGCTGGCGACCCCGGCATGTGGTAGGCGATGCCGCCGAACTCGGACAGGAAGATCGGTGTGCCGTTGTACTCGTAGCCCGGGACCAGCGCGGCACGGCTGTTGTCGGGAATCCGGGCGTCCGGCTTCTCGAGCACCGCGTACTTCCTGGCCAGCATCTCGCCGGTGCGGGCGTAGTCGTGAATGCCGAAGAGGTCCGTGGTGTCCACGTGCTCCCAGCCGTCGTTCTCGATGACCAGTCGCGTCGCGTCCAGCGACTTGGTCAGCCAGTAGTTGGACTTGAGGTGCGCCTGTTGCCGCCGGTCGCGCAGGTTGGGCGTGCCCCAGCTCTCGTTGATCGGGATCCACATCACGATCGACGGGTGGTTGATGTCACGTTCGAGCACTTCGAGCCATTCGCGCGTGAAGCGGGCGACGTACTGGTCGTCGTACAGGTACGCGTTGGCCATCTCGCCCGACACCAGGAACCCCAGCTTGTCGGCCCAGTAGAGAAACCGCGGGTCCTCCACCTTCTGATGCTTGCGGGCGCCATTGAACCCCATCGCCTGCGCGGTCTTGATGTCGTACTGGATCGCCTCGTCCGACGGCGGCGTGAGCAGCGACTCCGGCCAGTAGCCCTGATCGAGCACCATCTTCAGGTAGGCGCGCCGGCCGTTGAACTGCAGCCCCCTGGCGTCGACGACCACTTCCCGGTAGCCGTAGTAGGTCTGCACACGGTCGACGACCTGCGTGCCCCGCAGCAACTCCAGGGTCACGTCGTACAGGTTGCCCTGGCCGATGTTCCAGGACCGCGGGTCGGTGACCGACAGGCCGACGCTGGCGCGACCGCCATCGGCCTTCGCTTCGCCGCGCGTCACTTCCGTCCCGGCAAAGCGCACCACCGCGCGCAACACCTGGCCGTCGGCCGGGCGAGCCAGGCGCGCGTCGAAGCGGACCGCCCCGTCCATCGTCGGGTGGATGCGGACATGCGACAGGTAGCTCTCGCCAACGGCCTCCAGCCACACCGTCTGCCAGATTCCGGTCGTCCGCGTGTAGAAGATGCCTTCGGACTTCTCCTTCCAGTACTGCTTGCCACGCGGCAGGAACCGGTCGGTGGGCGGGTCCTCGGCGCGCACGACGAGCAGGTTGCGTCCATCGCGTAACAGGTCGGTGACGTCGAAGCCGAACGGCGTGCTGCCGCCGTCATGACTGCCGATCTGCTGCCCGTTCAGCCAGACGGTGGCGCTGTAGTCCACCGCCCCGAACTTGAGCAGGACCCGGCGACCCTTCCATCCTGCCGGAATGGCCAGGTCGCGCTGGTACCAGACGACCGGGTGGAAGCCGGGGTCGCCAATCCCGCTCTTCGGGCTCTCGAAGGCAAACGGCACGACGATCTGGCGGTCGAAGCGGCGCTCGCCGCGATACCAGGCCTCCTTCAGGCCGGCATTGCCGTCATCGAAGGCGAACCGCCAGGGGCCGTTGAGATTGAGCCAGTCGGCCCGCTCGAACTGCGGTTGCGGGAACTCGGGGCGGGGCACGGCCACGGGCGCTTGCGCGCCGGCAGCGGCCGGCACGCCAACCAGCAGGAGGACCAGCCAGAGGGCACGGGGAATCGGCATGGCGGCGATGGTAACGCCGAACGCCCGGGACCGACCCCCACCCGTGCCCCATCACCCGCGGCCCGACGCCCCCGACCCGCCACCCGTGACCCGCCACCCGTGACCCGTGCCCCGTGACCCGCGACCCGCGACCCGTGACCCGTGCCCCGTGCCCCGTGACCCGTGACCCGGGCGCTATACTGACCCTCTTACCGTGGCTGATTATTCTCCGCAATCGATCGAGCAGAAGTGGCAGGAACGCTGGGACGCGACGGGCGCCTTCGAGGTGTCCGAGGACCCGTCCAGACCGGCGTTCTACTGCCTCGAGATGTTTGCCTACCCGTCCGGGCGGGCTCACGTCGGACACGTCCGCAACTACATGATTGGCGACGTCGTCGCCCGCCTCAAGCGGATGCAGGGCGCCAACGTGCTGCACCCGTTCGGCTGGGACGCGTTCGGGCTGCCGGCCGAGAACGCGGCGATCAAGAACAACCTGCATCCCGAACAGTGGACGCTCGACAACATCGCGTACATGAAGGGCCAGCTGCGGCGCCTCGGCATCAGCTACGCGTGGGGCCGTGAGCTGGCCACCTGCCTGCCCGACTACTACCGCTGGAACCAGTGGCTGTTCCTGCGGATGGTCGAGCGCGACCTGGCGTACCGGCGTCGCTCCACGGTCAACTGGTGCCCCAGCTGCCTGACCGTGCTCGCCAACGAGCAGGTCATCGACGGCGCCTGCTGGCGCTGCGGCACGCAGGTCACCTCGCGTGAACTCGAGCAATGGTTCCTGCGCATCACCCATTACGCCGAGGAACTGCTCGAGGGCACCAGGCACCTGCCCGACTGGCCTGAGAAGGTCCTGACGATGCAGCGCAACTGGATCGGCAAGTCGGAAGGGGTCCAGGCGACGTTCCCGATCGCCGATGACCAGGGCCGCGCCACGGCCGACGGCATCGCCATCTTCACGACGCGGATCGACACGATCTTCGGGGCGACGTTCGTGCTGATCGCACCCGAGCACGAACTGGTCGACACCTTCGCCGCTGAGTCGCCCGACCCCGCCACCTTCCGCCGCCAGGCCGAACGCTTCCGCCAGCAGGACCGGCTCGGGCGGATGTCCGGTGAGGTGGCCAAGGAAGGCTTCGACACCGGCCGCCGCGTGGTCAATCCGTTCACCGGCGAAGCGGTGCCCGTATGGGTGGCCAACTTCGTCCTCGGCGGCTACGGCACGGGAGCCATCATGGCCGTGCCGGCGCACGACCAGCGCGACTTCGAGTTTGCCCGGACGTACGGACTGCCGGTGCGGGTGGTGGTCAAGCTGCCGGGGCAGGATGCCGCCGACGGCGCGACGATCAGCGAAGCGCTCACCGAGCACGGCGAGAGCGTGCATTCCGACGAGTTCTCGGGGCTGCCGACCGAGCTGGCGTGGGAGAAGATGGCCGCGTCGGCCGAGGCGCGTGGCATCGGCAGCAGGACCATCCAGTACCGGCTGAAGGACTGGGGCGTCTCACGGCAGCGCTACTGGGGCACGCCGATCCCGATGATCCACTGCCCGGCCTGCGGCGTGGTCCCGGTGCCCGACGACCAGTTGCCGGTCGTCCTGCCGAAGATCGTCGAGTTCACCGGCAAGGGTGAATCGCCACTGGCGCAGCTGCCGGAGTTCGTCAACGTCTCGTGCCCGACGTGCGGTGGCGCGGCGCGGCGCGAGACCGACACGATGGACACCTTCTTCGACTCGTCCTGGTACTTCTACCGGTTCACGGACGCGAAGAACGGCCAGCAGCCCTTCGACCCGGCCAAGTGCAATTACTGGGCGCCGGTCGACTTCTACAGCGGCGGCGTCGAGCACGCGATCCTGCACCTGATCTACTCGCGGTTCTTTGCGCGGGTATTTCGCGATCTCGGGAATGGTCTCGCACGACGAGCCGTTCACACGCCTGCTCACCCAGGGCATGGTGCTCAAGGACGGACAGGTGATGTCCAAGTCCAAGGGCAACGTGGTCGATCCGGACGAGATGATCGCCAGGTTCGGCGCCGACGCCCTGCGCCTGTATGTGATGTTCGTCGCGCCGCCCGAGAAGGAAGTCGAGTGGACCGACACGGGCCTCGAAGGCAGCTACCGGTTCCTGACACGGGTGTGGAGGTTCGTGCAGCCGCTGGCCGAAGTGCTCGGGGCGGCCGATGGTGTGGCCGAGACCACCGAGTTCTCGGTGGCCGAGCGGTCGCTGCGCCGCAAGACGCACCAGACCATTGCCAAACTCACCGACGACCTGTACCCGCGCGTCCACCTCAACACCGCCATCTCCGGCCTGATGGAACTGGTCAACGAGCTCTATGCGTTCGGCGACGCCAGCGGCCTGTTCAAGCCCGGGCGCCGCGCCGGGGCTGAGCCGGATGCCGCGCCGATGCGTCCCGACGTGCCGGCCAGCACCCTGGCCGCCGGACGGGAGGCGGTCGAGGCACTGGTGCGCCTGATCTCGCCGTTCGCGCCGCACATGGCCGAGGAACTGTGGGAGATGCTCGGGCACACCGATGGCATCGTCGCGGCCGGCTGGCCGGTTGCCGACCCGGCCGTGGCCGCGGAAGAGGCGGTCGAGATGCCGGTGCAGGTCAACGGCAAGGTCCGCGGCCGGGTCACCGTGCCCGCCGGCGCGTCAGATGACGTGGTGCAGGCCGCCGCGCTGGCCGACCCCAACGTCCGGGCCCACATCGAGGGCAAGACCATCGTCAAGGTGATCGTCGCGGCTGGTCGCCTGGTCAGCGTGGTGGTGCGATGAACGCCCGCCGCACCCGCCGGGCGTTTCTCGCGCTCGGACTGCCGGTGGCCGTCGCGGTGCAGTCGGCCTGCGGCTACAACCTTGCCGGTCGCGGCAACTTCCTGCCGTCGTACGTGCGGGTCATCGGCATCCCGCTCTTTACCAACAACACGTCGGTGTACGACATCGAGCAGTTGTTCACGACGCGGGTGCGCAGTGAGTTCCTCGGCCGTGGCCGCTACCAGGTGGTGGCCGTGAGCGACGGCGCCGACGCCATCCTCAGCGGCGCGGTCACCGGTCTGAGCCTCGAGCCGAGTGGCTTCAACCAGAACAACCAGGCCACCCGCTACATCGTCCGGGTGCAGTTGAAGATCGAGTTTCGCGACGTCAAGGCCAACAAGCTGATCTGGGAGAACCCGTCGCTCGAGATTCTCGACGAGTACGACCTGACGACCGGCACCGGCGCGCTGGACGCCTCGGCCTTCCTCGGGCAGAACCGCGCGGCCGCGGACCGCATAGCCGAGACCGTCGCCCGGCGTACCGTGTCCTCGATCCTCGAGGCCTTCTAGCCCGATGACGTCCCGAGAACTCGCCGCCACGCTGAAGCGGGGCACGGTGGCGCCCGTCTACCTGGTGATTGGCGACGACGACACCGGCAAGGACGAGGTCGTGGCGCTGCTCACCGGCCTGGTCGAGGCAGACCTGCGCGGCTTCAATGTCGAGCGCTTCACGGCTGGCGATGCCCGTCCCGACGACGTCGTGTTCGCGGCGCGGACGCGGCCGATGCTTGGCGAGCGGCGCGTCGTGGTGTTTGCGCACGTCGAGCGGCTCTTCAAGGGGCGCCGCAAGCTGGCCGAGGTGGACGATGAGCGGGGGCCTGCAGAGGAGAGCGCGCCGGACCCAGGCGGCCTCGAAGCCTACATCTCCAGTCCCGAGCCCTCGAACGTGCTCGTGCTGGTGGCCAGCGACGTCAATCGCAGCACCAAGCTCGGCAAGACCCTCGACAAGCTCGCGGTCACCGTCGAGTGTGACGGCTTCAGCGCCGAGGGCTTCAACGGCGCGCAGACGGCGCTCCGCGACGCGATGCAATTTGCCGCCGAGCGCGTCAAGGCCGGCGGCAAGCGCATCGACGCGGCGGCGCTCACCGCGCTGGTGGAACGGGCCGGGCCCGACATCATGCGGCTGCGCAAGGACATCGATACGCTGGTGCTGTTTGTCGGCGATGCGCCGGCCATCACCGACACCGACGTGCGGCTGGTGGTGGGCGCGGCGCAGCAGTTCGACGACTGGGCAGTGACCAATGCCATTGCCGCGTCAGACACGGCCGCAGCGCTGCGGCACGTGCAACTGATGGTGGAGAACGGCTCGTCGCCGTTCCAGATGCTGGGGCAGCTCGGGTGGTGGGTGCGCACGCGGATGACGCAGGCAGCCCCGGACCGGCTGGGCGCGGCCGTGCGGGCGCTGTTCCGCGCCGACGCGGCGAGCAAGCTCGGCCGCGATCCGCAGGTGGTACTGGAACGTCTGGTGGTGGAACTGTGCGGGCCTCGCCGCGGAGAGAGAGGCGAAGCCCGCCGGGGCCCGCAGGGTGCAGGCGGGCGGCCGTTTACGCCGCAGCGAGGCCGTTGAGGCGCTTGGCCAGCCGCGACTTGTAACGCGACGCCGCGTTGTCGTGGATGATGCCCTTCTTGGCCATCTTGTCGATCAGCGACACCGTCTCGTTCAGACCCGCCTTGACGCCGTCGGCGTCCTTGGCCCCGAGGGCCTTGCGGATGGTCTTGAGCGCCGAGCGCAGTCGGGTCCGCGCCTGGCGGTTCCGATCGCGATTGGCGACGCTCTGCTTGTGCGCCTTGAGCGCTGACTCGTGATTTGCCAACGAACTACTCCACTCTGCCTACGCGCTGGGTACTGGACCCGATGAAGGGCCCCACACGTCGGGCGCGCGTGCCACTCGACGGGCGGAAACACCGGAGTATACCACGCCGGCTTACCCTTTGCCCTTGAGCCGGCGCAGCTCCCGACGCTCCCGCTTGTCGGGCGCGACCACCGGACCGCGCGGTCTGGTGTCCTTGAGCAGCTGCAGAAATGCGCGCTCTTCGGGGGTCGGCGGGGGAGTGATGTCCTCGAACAGCAATGCCCGGGCTTCGGCCTTGGGCAGGTGCTGCTCGCAGGTGCCGAGCACCCGGACGACCTGCTTGCGGCCGAGCGGCCGGGTCAGGGTGACCGTGTCGCCGGGCTTGACGTCGCGGTTGGTCTTGGGCTTGTCGCCGTTGACCTCGATCTTGCCCCCTTTGATCGCCCGCTGCGCCTCTGACCGCGTCTTGCTCAGGCAGGCGACGTCCAGCCACACGTCGAGCCGCAGGGGTTGGTCGGTGATGGGCGGCGGTGGCATGGCCATCCAGATTACCGTCGAACGACGACCGCTGAACGCCTGAAGCGCCGCTGAACGCCGAACGCCGATTCTGATAGCGTTAGACCATGAGCTTCCTGCTGCACTGGGCCATCGTCGCGGCGGCCCTCTGGCTGGCCGCGTACTTCATCCCCGGCGTCCTGATCAGCTCGGTGCCGGCACTGCTGATTGCCGCCCTGGTCCTGGGGTTGGTCAATGCCCTGGTCCGCCCGGTCCTGACGATCCTGACGCTGCCCATCACCATCCTCACGCTCGGCCTGTTCTACCTCGTCGTCAACGGCCTCGCCTTCGGCCTGGCCGCGGCGCTCGTCCCGGGCTTCGAGGTCGCCGGACTGGGGAGCGCCGTGCTCGGGGCGTTGCTGGTCAGCGTGATCAGCTGGGTGCTCGGCGGCATCCTCACCCCGAAGCGCTGATGCTGTCGGCCCTGTTCCGCAGCCTCGGCCTGGCCACAGAGGACGTGGCCCGCCACGAAACCGAGACGGTGTCGGCCATCGCTTCGGTGCTGACTGGCGTCGCCCCCGAACGGGCGCGCCTGCTGGCGGCCTTTGCCTACCTGCTCGGCCGGGTGGCGCTTGCCGACCATGACCTCAGCGCCGACGAGCGGGCGGTGATGGAGGCGCGACTGGTCACCGACGGCGAGATCCCCGCCGACCAGGCGCAGCATCTGGTGCAGCTGGCCGTCGCCGCCACCGGCAGCCATGGCGCTGCCGAGGACTACCAGGTCGCGCGCGAGTTCGAGGCCCTCGCCACACGTGAGGAGAAGTTGCAGTTGTTGCGCGCGCTCTTCACCGTGTCCGCGCAGCACGGCATCACCACCGTCGAGGACACCGAGATCAGCCGGATCGCCGGCGCGCTGCGGCTCGAGCGCAGCGCCGTGACCGCACTCCGGCACGAGTTCCGCGACGCCATCCGGGCGCGACAGCCGCGGCCCGACGCCACCCCTAGCGAATGACCGCGAAGGTCCCGCTGGCGGGGCGGGTGTCGGTGAGGCGCCATTGCGGCTGCCCGTCCACCTCTTCGAGCACCTTGTAGATCACCGTCCGTCCGGCCCGCGTGCCCGAGGAGGCCGTGCGTGCCACCGGCATCGCTTCGGATCGCCGCGTGATTTTCTGCACGTAGTCCTGCGTCTCGCGATACGGCGGCACACGCTGTCCGTACCGGTTGACTGCCCCCGGCCCGGCGTTGTACGCGGCCAGCGCGAGTACTTCGTCGCCGAACTCTCGGATCAGCGAGCCGAGATAGGCGACGCCGCCGTGGATGTTCTGGACCGGATCCCAGGGGTTGTCCACCCCGAGGCCCGCCGCCGTCGCCGGCATCAGCTGCATGAGGCCCATCGCGCCCTTGTTCGACCGGGCACGGGGATTGAAGCCTGATTCCACCTGGATGACCGCCCTGACCAGTTCCGGGCGGACGCCGTGCGTGGCCGACGCTGCCTCGATGGCCTCGTCGTAGATGCCCTCCACGTCGCCCCGGACGCTGCGCGTCGTCCTGACGTTCGCGGCGTTGCGGACGGCGTAGGTGCTGGGCGAGCCGGCCAGCGGCTGGTCCGACAGGACAATGGTGCCGGCGGCGTCGCGACTGACGTAGATCTGCGCCGCGGCGGGAGCGACCGCGAGTCCGAGGACGGCGACCAGGGTGAAAACGGAAACGCGAACCATGCCCTTCACATCGGCATGGAAGGGCAAGACTCGATCCGCCCGGCAGGCGCCGGGATTGCGGCATGCGCCGGTCGGGAGGTGGCAATCGTCGCCACCCCGGCCTGCGCGCGGCGTCGCTGCGCTGACGATCCTGTCAGGCCACCGACGAGGCCAGGGCCTCCTGCACCACCGCGGGCGCCGCTGCCAGCAGCGCGTCGATCCCCTCCGGCTTCTTGCCGCCTGCCTCTGCGAAGTCGGCGCGCCCGCCGCCACCGCCGCCGACAATCGGTCCGAGGCGCTTCACCAGGTCGCCGGCCTTGATGCGAGCGGTCAGGTCCGAGGTCACCGACACCACGAAGCTGACCTTGCCCTCGGCGTCGGCAGCCAGGATGACGATCCCCGACCCGAGGCCCGCCTTGATCTGGTCAGCCAGCTCGCGCAGGGCCGTGCAATCGACCCCGTCGACGCGCCGGGTCACCAGCGTCACCCCGGCGACCTGGTGCGTCTGCTGGCCCGCGCCGGCCTCGCCGGCACTGAGCGCTGCCTTCATCCGCGCCTCGTGCAGCGCCCTGGTCAATCGCTTGACCTCGGCTTGCAGCTTGCCGGCCGTCTCGGCTGCCTCGACCGGGGTCGCGTGCAGCTCGGACGACACCGCCCGCAATTGCCGGCGCTCATCCTGGAGCCAGGCGACGGCGCCATCGCCGGTCACCGCCTCGACGCGGCGCACGCCGGCCGCGACGCCGCCCTCGCCGACGACGGCGAAGACGCCGATGTCGCCGGTGGCGCGGCAATGGGTGCCGCCGCACAGTTCCAGGCTGAAGCCCGGGATGTCGACGACGCGCACGGTGTCACCGTACTTCTCGCCAAACAGCGCCATCGCGCCGAGCGTCATCGCCTCGTCGGTCCGGCGCAGGGTCGTCTGCACGGGCGTGTTGCGCATGACCTGCGTGTTGACGATGCGTTCGATGTCCTCCAGCTGGCTGGCGCTGATGGTGCCGTTGTGGAGGAAGTCGAAGCGCAGGCGGTCGGGAGCCACCAGCGACCCGGCCTGCTTGACGTGGGTGCCCAGCGTCTGGCGCAGCGCCGCATGCAGCAGGTGGGTGGCGGTGTGGTTGCGGCGGATGGCGGCGCGCCGGGCCAGATCGACGCGGGCGGTGAGCAGCGCCCCGACCCGCAGCGCACCCTGGGCGACCCGGACGTGATGCACCCGCGGCCCGCCTGGCGCCAGACGGCCCATCGCCTGGACGTCGGCCTGGACGTCGGTGGCGGTCAGGGTGCCGAGATCAGCGACCTGGCCGCCGCTTTCGACGTAGAACGGCGTGCGATCGAGCACCACGAAGCCGGTCGCGCCGGTCGCCAGGGAGTCGGTGCCGGAGCGCGTCTCGTCAAACAGCGCCACGACCCGCGCGTCGGTCAGCTCGGTGGTGTCGTACCCCTCGAACTTGTCACCCAGCCCGTCCAGTGCGGCGCGCGTGCCCGCATCGGCGACGGTGAAGTCCTGCGTCCTGGCCAGCTCGAAATGACTGCCGGCGCGGGCCCGTTCGCGCTGTCCCGCCATCGCCGCGTCGTAGCCGGCGCGGTCCACGGCCAGTTGACGCTCGCTCGCCAGATCCTCGATGAAGTCGAGGGGCAGGCCGAGCGAATCGTACAGACGGAACATCTCGTCGCCAGGGACGGTCTTGTGCGCGGACGCGGCCGCGCGTTCGAGCACCTGCTCGAGGCGGCCGAGGCCGGCGGTCAGCACGGCGTCGAAGCGCTCCTCCTCGGAGCGGATCACCTGCACCACGCTGTCGCGATTGGCCTTTAGTTCCGGATACGCCTCGCCCATCTCCGCCACGACGCGGTCGGCCAATGCGTGCATGAACGGTTGCGTGATGCCCAGCTTCTTGCCGTGGCGCATCGCCCGCCGCATGATCTTGCGGAGCACGTAGCCGCGCCACTCGTTGCTCGGGACGACGCCATCGGCAATCAGGAACGTGCTCGCCCGCATGTGGTCGGCGATCACCCGCATCGACGTGCTGGCCGCGTCGGTGCCGACGTACGGCTGGCCGCAGATTGCCGCCACGTCCTGCAGCAGCGGCTGGAACAGGTCGGTGTCGTAGTTGCTCTCGACGCCCTGCAGCACGGCCGTGACGCGCTCGAGACCCATGCCGGTATCGATGGACGGCGCCGGCAGCGGCACCAGCACACCGCCAGGCTGGCGATCGAATTCCATGAAGACGTTGTTCCAGATCTCCATCATGGACCCGTCGTCCTTGACGAAGTAGATCTCCGAGCAGCGCCCGCAGGGGCCGGTGTCGCCCATCTGCCAGAAGTTGTCCTCGGCGCCGAGCTCACTGATCCGCTCGGCCGGCAGGAAGCGGCGCCAGAGGTCATACGCGTCGGCATCACGGGGCACGCTGGCGTCACCCATGAAGATCGTCGCGTGCAGTCGCTCGGCCGGCAGCCCCCAGACCTCGGTCAGCAGGCGCCAGGCGTAGGGGATCGCCTCGGCCTTGAAGTAGTCGCCGAACGAGAAGTTGCCGAGCATCTCGAAAAACGTGTGGTGGCGTGGCGATGGCCCGACGTTGTCCAGGTCGTTGTGCTTGCCGCTGACGCGCATGCACTTCTGGGCGGTCGTGGCGCGGGCGTAGTCGCGCTTCTCCTTGCCGAGGAACACGTCCTTGAACTGGTTCATCCCGGCATTGGTGAACAGCAGCGTCGGGTCGTCGCCCGGCACCAGGGACGCACTGCCCACCGGCTTGTGACCGGCCTGTTCGAAGAACTCGAGGAACCCACGGCGGATGTCGCGCGAACGCATAGCCCTCCATTCTAATACCCGGCTGGCGGGTCGCCGTCCTATACTCCGCCGATGCGCTTCCCCTGCTGTTTCGCCGTCGCCGCCGTGGTCCTGCTGGCAGGTGCGGCATCGCCTGTCCGTGGACAGACGACGCCGACCAACGTCGCTTCGCGCGGTTCCCAGGTGCCGCTGCCGGCCGACGCCAGCTACACCGTGCATCGAGCCACCGACGTGACCAGGGCTGCGCTGCTGGCCGCCGAGGAGCGGGCCTGGAGCCGCGCCGAGGTGCTGGCCTGGGGCGACGCCCCGTACGAGACGCGCCTTCGCGCGCTCTGGGCGCCCGAGGGTCTGTACTTGCGGTGGGATGCCGACGACCCGGCGCCCTGGGCGACGATGACCGGGCGTGACGACCATCTCTGGGACGAGGAGGTGGTGGAGATTTTCCTGGACCCGGCGTGGGCGGGGAAGGACTACTGGGAGCTGGAGATCAGCCCGACCAACGTCGTCTGCGACGTGCGGATGGTCGCGCCGCATCCGACCGTGACCTCCGACCTCACCTGGAACCACGAGGGACTCGAGACCGCGGTGCGGCACGAGAAGAATCCCGACGGGACGGCCAAGCGCTGGATCGCCACCGCCTTCGCGCCCTGGGCCGGCTTCCGCTCGCTGCCGCTGCCGGCCAAGGTCGCCCTGCCGCCGGCCGCCGGCGATGCCTGGGGGTTCAACGCCTTTCGCATCGAGCGCCCGAACGGCCCGGCGCGCCCCAAGGACGGGGCCGTCAGCCGAGCCTGGTCGCCCACCGGCGCCGCCAGCTTCCACGTGCCAGCGGCGTTCCGGAAGTTCGTCTTCAGCGCGCAGTAGCGGCAGCGGGCAGGGGCGCGGTCGAGCCTACCCGGCATCGGGCGCGGTCCGCCGCTTGCGCACCGCGGCAATTGCCGCGCGCAAGTCGAATCCCTGACGGACGAGATACGCCACCAGCCGCTGCGCCTGCCGGTCGTCGGCGATGGGCCCGCGCGCCTTGCGGCCCAGCGCCGCCTCGAGCGCTTCGTCGACGGGGCGCTCTTCGAAGCCCCCGTCCGTGGCGCTCCGCGCCATCTCGCGGTCGATGCCCATGGTCTCGAGGGTCCGCTGGATGCGGAGCGGCCCACGGTGCTTGATGCGCGCTTCGGTGCGGGCAAAGGCGAGCGCGGCGCGACGGTCGTCGAGGACCCGTTCCCGGAGCAGCCGGGCGATGGCCGCCTCGATGTCCTGGGCGTCACAGCCGCGACGGACGAGACGTGTGCGCAGCTGCCGTTCGGTCAGCTCGCGTCGCCCGAGCGCGGTGAGTCCGTAGATGTAGGGGTCGGGCGGCACGGCCTCGCGGGGCATGCGGTCATCCTACCCCCGCCCCGGGCGCCGCGGCCCGAGAACTAGCTGCTGAAGCGCGTCACTTCCGGCGAACCGGCCGGCCCGCCCATCGCCGCATGCATCATCTCGTCGCGCGCCATGTCGGACGTGGTCGAGACCCCCTGCACCTTCAGCTTGAACTCGTCCTTGTTGGACGCATAGCGCATGGCGTCCTCGTAGGTGATGCCGCCGCGCGTGTACATCATGAAGAGGTGCTGGTCGAACGTCTGCATCCCGTACTGCGACGTGCCCGCGGCGATGGCGCCGTGAATCAGGTGGGTCTTGTCCTTGTCGGCGACGCAGTCGCGGATGAAGGGCGTGGTGATCATCACCTCGACGGCGGCGACTCGGCCGGTGCCCGTGGCGCGGGGCAGGAGGCGCTGCGAGACGACCGCACGCAGCACGCTGGCCAGCTGCAGCCGCACCTGCCGCTGCTGGTGCGGCGGGAACACGGCGACGATGCGGTTGATGCTTTCCGGCGCATCGAGCGTGTGCAGCGTCGAAAACACCAGGTGGCCGGTTTCAGCGGCCAGCAGCGCCGTCTCGATGGTTTCGAGGTCGCGCATCTCGCCGACCAGGATCACGTCGGGGTCCTGCCGCAGGGCCGACCGCAGCGCGTGCGCGAACGACTTGGTGTCGACGTTGATCTCGCGCTGGTTGACGATCGATCGGTGGTCGCGGTGCAGGTACTCGATCGGATCTTCGACGGTGACGATGTGCGAGGAGCGCTGCTGGTTGATGTGGTCGATCATCGCCGCCAGCGTCGTGCTCTTGCCCGAGCCGGTGGTGCCGGTGACCAGCACCAGCCCGCGCTCTTCCTCGGCAATCCGCTTCAGCACGTCAGGCAGTTCGAGCTCGCCGACCGTGGGCACCTTGGTCGAGATGACGCGGATGACCAGGGAGATGGTGCCGCGCTGCGTGAAGACGTTGCAGCGGAAGCGGCCGAGGCCGGGGATGCTGTACGCGGCGTCGATCTCCTGGTGCGCGACGAAGTACTTGCGCTGCTCCACGTTGAGCACCGTGGCGGCCATCGTCTCGGTGTCGTCGCGCTCCAGGCGGCGGGTCTCGTTGGCGACGAACAGGGTGCCATCGACGCGCATCATCGGGTAGCTCCCGACCTTGATGTGGATGTCGGAAGCGCCACTGCGAACGGCGTGCGTGAGGAGATCGTTGAGGTGCATGACAGGCCTTCCCCTGCCAATCGGCAGGTCCGGCGGCACACGTGAGTGCCCGGCCGGCGCCCGGTCGGTATAGGATGCCCCCGTGAATCGACGCTCGTTCATCAGCAGCCTCGGCACGTCCAGCGCCGCACTCGCGGCGTGGCCGGGGCCCGCCTTCGACCCTGCCCGCGCCGGCCACGTGCTGCGCACCGAGACATCCGCCGGGCGCCAGGCCACGGCCTCGACCCGCCCGCCCGTCGTCTTTGCCGCCGTCGGGCTCAACCACAGCCATATCTACAGCCAGGTCGAGACACTGCTGAAGCATGGCGCGCGCCTGGCGGCGGTCTACGCCAGGGAGGCCGACCTGGTGGCGGCCTTTGCCAAGCGCTTCCCGCAGGCTCGGGTGGCTCGCAGCGAGCAGGAGGTGCTGGACGACCCGTCGATCCAGGTGGTGGTGAGCGCGGCCATTCCGAACGAGCGGGCGCCGCTCGGCATCCGGGTCATGCAGGCGGGCAAGGACTTCATGGCCGACAAGCCCGGCATCACCACGCTCGCGCAGCTGCGCGACGTCCGCCGCGTGCAGGCCGAGACCCGTCGCATCTACTCGATCCTCTACGGCGGGCGGTTCGAGAGCCCGGCCACGCAGCGGGCCGTCGAGCTCGTGCACGCCGGCGCCATCGGCCAGGTCGTGCACACGATGGGCGCGGGCCCGCACAAGATTGGCGGGAACCGGGCCGACTGGTTCTGGGACCGTGAGCAGTTCGGCGGCGTGATTGGCGACCTCGGCACGCACCAGGTGGATTACTTCCTGGCGTTCACCAAGGCGCGTCGCGCCGAGGTCGTGGCGGCGCGGGTCGGCAATCTCCATCATCGCGACAAGCCGGCCTTCGAGGACTTCGGCGATGCGATGCTGCAGGCGGAGACGGCCAGCGGCTACTTCCGCGTCGACTGGTTCACGCCCGGCGGCCTCCCCTCGTTCGGCGACTCGCGTCTGACCGTCATGGGCACCGATGGCTACCTCGAAATCCGTCCGCAGGTGGACCTGGCGGGGCGGCCGGGCGGCAGCCATCTGTTCCTGGTGGACCAGAAGGAGACCCGCTACGTCGACGCCAAGGACACCGTGCTGCCGTATGGCCCACGCTTCCTGGACGACGTCGTCAACCGCACGGAGACGGCCATGAGCCAGGCCGACACGTTCCTCGTCACGCAGTTGGTGCTCGAAGCGCAGGCCAAGGCCCGCCCGGCAGCCCTGTCCAGCTAGTCCCGTCGTTGCCCGGAGAACCCGTCATGCCCACGCCTCGCTCCGTCTCGCGCCGCTCCTTCCTGGCCTCCACAGGGAAGGGCGCCGCAGCGGCGTCCCTGATGGGCGCCGCGCCGGCGATCGTCCCGGCCACTGTCTTCGGCAAGACATCGCCGAGCAACCGCATCAACGTTGCCGCCATCGGCACCGGCCGCATCTCGCGCGATCACGACATGCCCGAGACGCTGGTCTTCGACTCGGCGCGCATCATGGCAGTCTGCGACCTCGATCGCCGCCGGCTCGAGGATGGCAAGCGGTTCGTCAACGACTTCTACGCCAAGCAGACGGGCGGGTCCTACGACGGCGTCACGATGTACGACGACTACCGCGAGCTGCTCGCCAATCGCGACATCGACGCGGTGCTGATCAGCACGCCCGACCACTGGCATGCGCCGATTGCGATTGCCGCAGTCGAGGCGGGCAAGGACGTCTACCTGCAGAAGCCGGCCTCGCTGACCATTGCCGAGGGCCGGGCGCTGTCGTACGCGGTGCAGCGGACCGGACGGGTGCTGCAGCTCGGGAGTCAGAATCGCTCGCTGCCACAGCATCGCTACGCCTGCGAGCTGGTGCGCAACGGCCGCATTGGCCGGTTGCAGACGGTGGAGGTCGGCCTGGCGGCCGACCCGGCGGGTGAGGCCCAGCCCGAGATGCCGGTGCCGGCGCATTTCAATTACGACATGTGGCTCGGATCGACGCCGCACGCCCCCTACACCGAGAAGCGGGTCCACCCGCAGGTCGGCTACGAGCGTCCGGGATGGCTGCGCTGCGAGCAGTTCGGCGCGGGGATGATCACCGGCTGGGGCGCGCACCACATCGATACCGCGCACTGGGGCATGGGCGCCGAGCACACCGGTCCGATCGAGATCTGGGGGACGGCGGAGTTTCCCAAGAGCGGCGTCTGGGACGTGCACGGCCCCTTCCGCACCGAGGCGCGCTATGCCGATGGCGTCCACATGATCGTCAGCGACTCGATCCAGAACGGCATCAAGTTCATCGGCACCGACGGGTGGATTTTCGTCAACCGGGTCAGCGGCCTCGGCGGCACCGACCGCAAGGCGTACGTCGGCAACCCGAAGGCCCTCGACGCCAGCGACCGTTCGATCCTGACGTCGGTCATCGGGCCCGACGAGATCCACCTGCTCGACAGCCCGGACCATCACGGCAACTGGCTCGAGGCCATCCGCTCGCGTGCCCTGCCGCTGGCGCCGGCCGAGGTCGGACACCGCTCGTGTTCGGCGTGCCTGCTGCACCACATGGCCATGCGCGCCGGCCGGACGCTGCACTGGGATCCGGCCCGCGAGCGCTTCAAGAACGACGACCAGGCCAACAGCTGGCTCTCGCGTCCGCAGCGACACCCTTACGTCACCACCTAGCCCGCAGTGCCCCGACATACACCCATGACGACACGACGCACGATGATCGGCGGGTTCCTCTTCGGAATCCTCACCGCGACCACCACGATGGCCCTGGCCGACGCACCTCCCGCGGTGACGGCGACCCAGGAGGTGCCGGCCAAGGTCCTGCGGGTCGGCCTGATTGGCCTGGACACGTCGCACGTGACCGCATTCACGTCGCTGCTGAACGACCCGGCCAACCCCGACCACATCCCCGGGGCTCGCGTCGTGGCTGCGTTCAAGGGCGGCAGTCCCGACGTCGAGGCCAGCGCCACGCGCATCGACAAGTTCACCGCCGAGTTGCGTGACAAGTGGCAGATCGAAATCGTCGATTCGATCGAGGCGCTGCTGTCCAAGGTCGACGTCGTGATGATCGAGAGCGTCGACGCGCGGGTCCACCTGGCCCAGGCCCGCCCGGTCATCGCCGCCAAGAAGCCGCTGTTCATCGACAAGCCGATGGCCGCCAGCACGAAGGACGGCGCCGAGATCATCCGGCTGGCCAAGGCCGCCGGCGTGCCGCTGTTCAGCGCGTCCTCGCGCCGCTACGCCGAGGACGTGCTGATGCTGCAGAACGACCCAAAGGTAGGGGAGGTGCTCGGCGCCGCGACCTACGGTCCGGCCACGCTCGAGCCGCACCACCCGGACCTGTTCTGGTATGGCGTCCACGCCGTGGAAACGCTGTACCAGCTGATGGGCCCGGGCTGCGTGTCGGTCAACCGCACGCACACCGCCGGCACCGACGTCGTCGTCGGCACCTGGGCCGATGGCCGGGTCGGGGTGGTGCGTGGGGTCCGCAGCGGCAAGTACGGTACGTATGGGCACACGGTTTTCGGTGCCACCGGTGTGGTCAGCGCGACCTCCGAGATGCCACTGCCCGACGGTGCCAAGCGGCGGACCGGCTACTACGAGTTGCTCAAGCGCACCATTGCCTTCTTCCAGACCGGCAAGGCGCCTGTCGCTCCCGAAGAGACGCTCGAGACGCTGGCCTTCATGGAGGCGGCCGATCTGAGCAAGGCCCGCAACGGCGCGGCCGTCAAGTTGTCAGAGTTACTGCCGTAAGCGCGACGTGACCGGTTGCCGGGAGCGGGTCCCGCTTCCGGTCAGCCCTGCAGCGCTGCCAGGACTACTGGTTCTCGCCGCAGAACGGACACTTGCTGGCGAGGTTGTGCAGCGGCCGCCGGCAGTGCCAGCAATTGCGGGCGGCCTCGCGGTCCTGGTACTTGACTGCCCGTGGCAGCGGTGGCGCGCCGCCGCGGGCCGGTCGGTTCACGTCGTCCAGGCCCAGGTCGACGATCGCCCGCGGACCGGGGGTCCCGAGGATCACCGACTTGGCGGCAAGCAGGTCGTCGAGCAGGTCCGCGGCGCGGGTGTAGCGGTCGGTGATCTGCGGCGCCAGCGCTTTCATGACGATGTCGTTGAGGCGGCGGGGAATCGCCGGGTTGCGCGTCCTGGGCGGGGTGACCAGCTCGCCGGTCAGCAGCTTGTGCAGTCCGGAGGGCGGTGGCGGCTCATAGGGCAGCTCGCCGGTGAGCATCTGGTACATGGTCACGCCGACCGAATACAGGTCGGACGCGAACACGGCCTTGCCCTGGAACTGCTCGGGCGCCATGAAGGCCGGGCTGCCGATCACGGTGGTGCCGTGCGCGGCAATCTCCAGGAAGCGTGACGTCCCGAAGTCGGCCACCTTCAGCATGCCGTGCTCGGACACCAGCACGTTGGCCGGGCGCAGATCCCGGTGGATCACGCCCTGCTTGTGCGCGTGGTCGACGGCGTTGCCGATCTGCACCGTGTAGTCGAGGGCCCGCGGCAGGTCCAGGGCGCCATCACGCTCGAGCACGCTCTCCAGCGTCTCGCCGGCGACGTACTCCATGACGATGAAGAAGACGTCGTCCTGCTTGTCGGCCGTGGTGATGGCGACGATGTTGGGATGGTTGACGCTGGCCAGCAGGCGCGGTTCGCGGAGCAGTTCCGAGAAGTCGAGGCCCTGGCGGTGCGGCACCTTGATCGCGACCTGCTTGTCCAGCCACGTATCGCGGGCCAGGTAGACGGTGCCGAACCCGCCGCTTCCCAGTGGAGAGAGAATGCGATACTTGCCGAGGGTCTGGCCCTTGAAGAGCATGCCGGAGGCTGAGTATATCCGCCTTCGCGGCTTCGCCGCTGCAGCGGTCCGGTCCACCCGCCTCCCTCGACGCGCCGACCGTGCCTCATCGCTTCTTCACCCCTGATCTGATGGCCGGCGCGCCGGAGGTGACGCTGGCGGAGGGCGAGAGCGCGCACCTGACGCGGGTGCTGCGCCTCAAGGAGGGTGACGCCGTCGAGGTCTTCGACGGCCGCGGTGTGCTCAGGGCCGGCCGGGTGCGCCGGCCGGCGGCTTCGGGCAGCGTCATCGTGCTCGGCGACGCGCTCACTGCAGCGCCGGAAGCACCCGCGCCGATTGCCGTCGCGCAGGCCCTCCTGAAGGGCGATGCCATGGACGCGGTCATCCGTGACGCCACGGTATGCGGCGCCACCGAGGTGTGGCCGATGACCACGGCGCGGACCAACGTGCCCGCGCGCGCTGCGGATGCCGCGCAGCAGCGATGGCTGCGGGTGGCTGTTGCCGCGGCCAAGCAGTGCGGCCGCGCCGTGCTGCCGCGGATCGCAGCGGTGCGGCCGGTTGCGGACGTCACCGCGATGGCCGCCACCGCCGGCTGGAGTGGTCTGTGGCTGGCCGAGCCGGGGGTGGCCGCTGGAGACGGTGTGGACGTGCCGCTGCCGCCACGAGCGGTGTGTCTGGCGATCGGGCCCGAGGGCGGCTGGAGTGCCGACGAGGTGACCGCGGCGCGCGTCGCCGGATGGCATCGCTGGACGCTCGCCCCGACGACGCTGCGCGCCGAGCAGGTGACGCTGGCCGCCCTGTCGGTGCTCCGCTACGCCTGGGACGACGCCGCGCGGCGCCGCATCACGTAAGCGACCCAGAACTCTTCGTCGTAGCTGACGTCGACGTCGCAGGCGTCGAACGCCTCACGCACCAGCCCCGCCTCGTCCTCGGTGAAACCGCTCAGCACCGCCCGCCCGCCGGGCACCAGCAGGGCCTGCACGCGGGCTCCCTGCTGGCGGAGCAGCACGCCGGTCAGGTTGGCGCAGACCAGGTCGGCAGGCTCGAGCGACGGGTCGTCCAGACCGCGCAAGGCCATGCGGACCGGGCCGTCGGGGTCCAGGCCGTTGCGGCGCAGGGTGTCCTCGGCCGCTTCGATGGCATCCGGGTCGTTGTCGATGCCGAGCGCCGACGTCGCGCCCAGCCGCACGGCGGCCACCGCGAGGACGCCTGAGCCGGTGCCGATGTCGAGCACGCGCGCCCCTTGCAGATCGAGGTCCTGCAAGGCGCGCAGGCACAGCCGCGTCGACTGGTGGTGTCCCGTGCCGAAGCCGGTCGAGGGCTCGACTTCGATGACGATGACGTCGTCTCGCCCGTCGGCGTCCGGCAGATCCCAGGGGGGCGCCACCAGCAGTCGGCCGACGCGGACCGCCGGCAGGTTGGCCTGCGATCGGGCCGCCCAGCCTTCGTCCGGCACGTCCTCACTGGTCAGGCTGGCCTGCGTCGAGCCAGCCTCGAGCCGCCAGCAGATCGAGCGCCATGTCGCGTCCTTCGGCGGCGGCAAAGAACAGCGACATCACGCCGTCGGCTTCGTCGAGCGCCGAAGCGTGGCAGTCGTCGACGTCGAGCAGCAGCCGCTCGCGCCGCAGGTCGTCCAGTGGCGTCGGGAACACGAGCCGGAGGACCGGCCAGGTGCGTGTGGGCATGTCTAGCCGAACATGTCCTTGACGCGCTCGAAGAACGGCTTGTCGTCGGCTGACTGGTCGTGCGCGGTCGCTGCGCCGGTGTCCACGGGCAGCACCGTGCGCAGCGCTTCGAGGGCCTCGCGCAGCTCACGCGAGGGCTTGCGCGGCACCTGCACGCCGACAGTCACGTGGAGGTCGCCCTGGCCGCGTCCGGAGACGTTGGGCATGCCCTTGCCGCGCAGTCGCAGGCTGGTGCCCGGCTGCGTCCCTTCGGGGATGTCGAGCGCGTGGGCGCCATCCAGTGTCGGCACGTCGACCGAGCCACCAAGTGCCAGCGTGGTGAACTGCACCGGCACCTCGCAGTGCAGGTCGTCGCCTTCGCGATGGAAGTAGGGATGGTCGGCGACGTGGAAGACCACGTACAGGTCGCCCTGCGGTCCGCCGGCGGTGCCATGCTCGCCCTCGCCGCTGATCCGCATCCGCTGGCCGGTGGCCACGCCCGCGGGGATGCGAACGGTCAGCTTGCGCTCACGGGTCACCCGCCCGGCGCCGCGACAGGTGCCGCAGGGCGAGGCGATGACGCGTCCGGTGCCGCGGCAGTTGCCGCACGGCCGCGCCACGGTGAAGAAGCCCTGCTGGTAGCGGAGCTGGCCGGACCCACCGCACTGCGCGCACTGTTCCGGGGTGGTGCCGGCAGCGGCGCCGCTGCCGGTGCAGGTCTCGCAGGTCTCCTCGCGCGGGATCTGCAACTGCATCTCGTGACCCTTGGCCGCCTGCTCGAAGGCGATCTCGAGGTCGTACCTGAGGTCGGAGCCGCGGCGGGGTCCGCCCCGGCGCCGCGAGCCGCCCCGCCGAACAGATCGCCAAGACCGCCGAACAGGTCGGAGAAGTCGGCGAACGTGCTGGGATCGAAGTCCGACGCGCCCGCGCCACCGACGGCGGCATGGCCGTACCGGTCGTAGGCGGCGCGCTTGTCCTTGTCGCTGAGGACGGCAAAGGCTTCGGCCGCTTCCTTGAACTTTTCTTCCGCCGCGTGATCGCCCGGATTGCGGTCCGGGTGGTGCTGCAGGGCGAGCTTGCGATAGGCGCTCTTCAGGTCCTTCTCGGTGACCGTCCGGTCGACCGCAAGGACTTCGTAGTAATCACGCTTAGCCACGCGTCGCCACCTTCACCATCGACGGCCGCAGCAGGCGTTCACCCGCCCGGTAGCCGCGCCGAAGGTCCTCGATGACTTCGCCCTCGCGGTGCTCGTTGCTGGCTTCCTGTCCGACCGCCTGGTGCAGATTGGGATCGAAGTCGGCGCCAACCGCGTCGATCGGCAGGACGTTTCGCCGCTTCAGCAACTCGAGGAACTGTTTCTGGATCAGCTCGAGCCCCTGCACGTGACTGGCCAGCGCCGGTTCGGTCGAGCCGCTGGCCGCTGTCAGGGCCCGCTCGACGTCGTCGAGCACGGGCAGGAACTCGGTCAGCAGCTCCGAGGCGAGGTGATCGCCCAGCTCGCGGCGTTCGCGGTCGAGGCGCTTGCGGTAATTGTCGAACTCGGCCTGCAGGCGCAGCAGGCGATCCTGGGCCTGGTCACGCTCGCAGCCGGAGCGTGTCCTGTTCGGCCGGTCGCCGGGGCGTCGGCACTGGCGGCCTCCGCCGCCGGATCCACGTGGGTGTCGTTCATGAGGGGTCTCCATCTGGTTGGTCGCCAATCAGCACCCGCGTGACGGCGCGCGAGGCGCTGTCGACAGCGGCAATCGATCGGGAATACCGCATGCGGGTCGGGCCGATCACGCCGATCAGGCCGTGGCCACCGCTGTCGGAGTAGGTCGACGCGACCAGACTCAGGTTCTGCAGCCCGGGTTCGGTGTGCTCGGTGCCGATCACCACCGTGAGCCCGGGCCCTTCGAGGTATTCGCTGAGGATCTGCACCAGCCGGTGCTTCTCCTCCATCATCATGAGCAGGGCGCGCAGGGTCGCCAACGGCACCTTGACGTCCTCGGTCGCCGCCGTCTCGAGCAGTGACGGCGTTCCGTGCACGAAGAACTGCGTGCCCGGTGGCCACCTCGCCGAGCGTCTCGGAGGCGAACCGCAGGGCCCGCGCCAGCAGCCGATCGTAGAGCGCGCGTTCCTCCTGCAGGCGCTCGAGGATGCGCTCACGCACCTCGGCAATCGGCAGGCCGGCGAACTCGGCATTGAGGTAATTGGCGGCCTGGGTGAGCTCGGAGGGCTGAACGGCGTCCAGCACTTCGACCACCTTGTGGGTGACGTGACCCGAGCCGCAGACCACCACGACCAGGACCCGACGCGCGTCCAGCGCGACCAGGTCCATGTGCTTGAGGGTGGTGTCCTGACCCCCCGGTGCAATCGCGAATCCCATGTGATGGGAGGCCCGCGACAACTCCTGCGAGACGTTCTCGAGCAACTCGCCCATGCCGCCGGCGCGACGCAGCCGTCCTTCCAGCTCGCTGACCGCCCGTGACGGCCGACGGCTGTGCAGCAGCAGGTTGACGTAGAAGCGGTAGCCCTGGTCGGTGGGCACCCGCCCTGCCGACGTGTGAGGCTGACGCACCAGCCCGAGCTCTTCCAGCCGGGCGAGGACGTTGCGGACCGTGGCCGACGAGACGTCGAGGCCGCTCTCGCGGGCCAGCCAGAGCGACGAGACCGGTTCGCCGCGCTCGATGTACGCGCGCACCAGCGTGGCCAGCAGGCGCTGGTAGCGCTCTGGCACGTCCGCCGGCATCGCGCTCGATCGAGGGGAGTTTGCGTTCGACATTAGCAGTCGTCAGCAGAGAGTGCCAACGATTCGATTATAGGGGATCTCCTGGCGGGAGGCGGCTGCGTTCGACGTGGACCGGCTCGTCCGGAGCCGGAAATCGGGTCTGCCGTCACGTCACAGCCCGGCCCGGGACCGCAGACGCGCGGCCGCGAGGTGCGCCTCAGCGGCCAGGGCCGCGGGGTCCACGTGCTGGTGCCGCCCGTCGCGGACCAGCACCTGGCCATCGACCATCGTCAGGCGCACGTCGGTGCCCCGGCAGGCATAGACCAGCGTCGAGTACGGGTCGGTGGATGGCGCGACCATCGGGCCGGAGACATCGACCGCAATCAGGTCGGCGCGCCAGCCCGGTGCCACCTGCCCGATGTGGCTTTCCAGGCCGAGCGTGCGCGCGCCGGCCCGTGTGGCCATCCACACCACGTCGCGCGCCGGCAGCGCACCCGGCCCGCGGCGGCACCGCCTGCAGCGTCGCCGCCAGGCGCATCTCATCGAACATGTCGAGGCGGTTGTTGCAGGCGGCGCCGTCGGCGCCGAGCGACACGGTGACGCCGCGGCGGCGCATCTCCACCACCGGCGCCAGTCCCGACCCGAGCTTCAGGTTGCTGCCGGGGCAGTGCATGACCTTGACGTCACGCTCGGCCAGCAGCGCCTGGTCGTCCTCGTCGACCCACACGCAGTGCGCAGCGCACAGGCGCGGGGTGGCCAGCCCGGTGTCGGCCAGGTACGCCAGGTTGCCCATGCCGGCCAGTCGCCGCACGACCTCGATCTCTTCGCGCTGTTCGCAGGCGTGGGTGTGGACCAACAGCGCATGCGCGGCCGAGACGTCGGCAGTGGCTTCGAGCAGCGCGCGTGAGCACGACACCGCGAATCGCGGCGCCAGCGCCACCCGGATCCGACCGCCGCCGGCGCCGTCGAAGGCCTTGTGCAGGGCCAGCGACTCGTCGATCGCGGGGCCGACCGGCTGCCTGAGCCGCGCTGGCGCCGCATCGTCGAGGTCCATCAGGCACTTGCCGACGGTCGCGCGCAGGCCGCTGTCGGCGAGGGTCTCGAGCACGGCCTCGGTGCCATGCACGGTTTCCATGGTCAGCACGGCGGTGGTGCCGGTGCGGAGCAGCTCGTAGACCGCCAGGCGCGTGCTGACGCGCAGCGTCGCCTCGTCGTGGGCGGCTTCCATCGGCCAGACGCGCTGGCGCAGCCAGGCCAACAGGGCGAGGTCATCGGCGGCGCCGCGAAACAACGTCTGGCAGAGGTGGACGTGGGTCTGCACGAACCCGGGCAGCAGCAGGCAGCCGCTCACGTCGATGATCGGCATCCCGGCCGGCAGGTTGCCGCCGACCTGCGTGATCAGGCCGTCGGCCACGACGACGGGCCCCTCGAGAACCTCCAGGGCATCGTTCATCGTCACGACGGTGGCGCCGTGCAGCGCGACGGCTGACATCGGGGTCAGCCCGCCCGCCTGGCGATTGCCGCGGCGAGGCGCTCGATGTCGTCCATGTCGTTGTAGACCTGCGCGGAGATGCGTGCGCGCAGGCCATCGCGATAGGCGTGCACGGGTATCTCGATGCCGTCCTCGAACAGCAGCGCGTCGCGGAGGCGGGCGGCGTCCTCGCGCGTCGACCCGAGCGAGGCCGGCAGCGTGACGGTGACCATCGTCCCGATGAGCGCCTCCGGTGTCTCGAACGGGGTGTCCCACCGCTGCGAGACGTACTGCGCCGCTTGCCAGGCCAGTCCGTGGTTGTAACGGCCGATGGCCTCGACGCCCCACTCGTGCAGCAGTGCGATGGCCGCCGGCGCCGTCAGGTGCGGCGATGGGTCGCGCGTGCCTGGCAGATCGAAGGTCGTGGCGAAGCCCTCGTCGAGCCCCCACGACACGACCGGCGGCTGCAGCAGGGCCTGTCGTTCCGGCTTCGCCCACAGGATGCCGCTGCTGCGTGGCACCCACATCCACTTGTGCAGGTTGCCGACATACCAGTCGGCACCGAGGGCGGCAATGTCGACCGGGATCGACCCGGGCGCGTGGGCACCGTCGACCATCACCGCGACGCCCCTGGCCTGCAGGCGCGCCACGATCGCGGCGACGGGCAGGACGAGGGCACTTTCCGCGGTGATGTGATCGATGATGGCCAGCCGCGTCCGGACGCCGACGGCCTCGACGATTGCATCGGCCAGCGACTCGCCGCGAAACGGCCACGGCATCGTCACGGTACGCAGCGTGGCGCCCTGTTCCCGTGCCGCGAACCGTGCCGCGTTGGTGATGCCGCCGTAGCCGAGGTCGGTGACCAGCACTTCGTCGCCGGGCTCGAACGGAAACGACCGCAGCACCGCATTGGCGCCGGTGGTGGCGTTGTCGACAAACACCAGGTCGTCGCCGCGCGCGCCGAGAAAGCTGGCCACCGCGTCGGCCGCCACGCGCAACCGCGGCGTGTCCGTCCGCGGCATGCCGACCGAGGTCGCTGCGGCGGTCAGTTCCCGCAACAGGAATCGGCTCGGCTGCCGCTCGATCTCGTCGCGGATCGCCTGCTGGGCGGCCGCCACACGTCGCGGCGTCACGCCGACGGTGCCGTGATTGAGGTAGGTGACCGAGGGGTCGAGCGGGAACTCGGCGAGAAAGGCGCGGCCGAACGGCATAGGGGAGGGTAACTGCAGAATTCAGAATTCAGAATTCACAATGGAGACTTATGTGCCCGGAGGGGCTGACCGTCGTCAGCGCAGCGTCGGCGGCAGCCACTGCATCGACTGCGCGGCTCGCGCCGCGCTGCCGTCGCCGGCCACTGCGCGGGCCTGCAGTCGACCGCGGCGATGCGCGATCAGCTCCGCGACGATGCTGACGGCAATTTCCTCGGGGGAGACGGCGCCGAGGTCGAGGCCGATGGGGGCGTGCAGACGCGCCAGTTGCGCCGCGTCGAGCCCTTCGGCGCCGAGCCGGGCGGCCAGTCGCGCGATCTTGGCCCTGCTGCCGATCAGGCCGACGTAGGCGGTGTCGCGCGCGATCGCCGCCCGCAGCGCGTCGAGATCCTCGCGATGCCCGCGTGTGACGATGACCAGATAGTCGCGCGGACCGACGTCAGCGGACCGCAGCCAGTCGGGGATGTCGGCGACGTCGACGCGTTCGGCGGTGGGGAAGCGCGCCGCATCGGCGAACGAGGCGCGGTCGTCCACCACGGTCACCCGGAAGCCGACCGATGCGGCCAGCTGTGCCGTGTGGAAGCCGACGTGGCCGGCGCCGATGATGCAGACCCGGGGCGTCGGTGCGATCGGGTCGATGAACACGTCCATCTGCCCTCCGCAGATGAGGCCCTGCTCTTCGGCGAAGTCGTCGTTGAGGTCGTAGTGGGCGAGGGTCGGACGCCCGGTCTGCAGCGCCAGCCGCGCCTTGCCGCAGGCGTCCTGTTCGTAGCAGCCGCCGCCGATCGTCCCGAGCGTGCGGCCGTCCTCGTAGACGAGCATGCGCGCGCCGACGCGCTGTGGCGTGGACCCCTGCGCGCCGACGACGGTGACCAGCGCCACCGCCTCGCCGCGCGCCGAGCGCCTCGTCGATCCGGCCGAACAGGCTCGGCGTCACATCAGGATCTCGACCTTGCCCTTGGTCTTGAGCGCCTTGACGTATTCCTGCACCAGCTGCTGCTGCTTCTGCTGGCGCACCGCCTGCGCGATGCGGTCACTCACTTCGGCCAGCGGCAGCGTCCGCGCGTCGCGGTGCTCCGCGCCCTTGATGATGTGATAGCCGAACTCGGTCTCGACCAGGGGACTCACGTCACCGGCCTTCAGCGCGAACGCCGCGTCCTCGAACGCCTTGACCATCTGGCCACGCGGGAAGAATCCGAGGTCGCCGCCATTGGCCGCACTGCCGTCGTTGGAGTGCTGCTTGGCAAGCGCCGCGAAGTCGGCGCCGCCCTTGATCTGCCGCAACAGATCCTCGGCCTTGGTCTTTGCCGCCGTCTTGGCTTCCGGCGTGTCGGCCTTCAGCAGGATGTGGCTGGCGCGCATCGCCTCGGGCTGCATGAAGAACTGCGGGTTCTTCTTGTAGAAGTCGGCGATGTCGGTGTCGGTCACGGCTGCCTTGGGCTCGACTTCGGCCGTCAGGAGCTTGTCCACCGCCAGCCGCAGCCGCGCTTCTGCCCGCAGGTCCGCTTCCGTCATCTTGCGGTCCGCCAGGGCCTTGGCAAACTGCTCGGGGCTGGGCGCCTGCTTCTTGAGCTGGTCGACACTGGCATTCAGCTCGGCGTCGGTCGGCTTGAGGTTGCGCGACGCGGCTTCCTGCTCGAGCAGGCGAATCTCGACCAGCTGGTCGAGGATGCCGCGATAGATTTCACTGCGCCGCTCGGGGGGAATCGGGTTGCCGACGTTGGCCTCCAGATTGCGCACCGCCTTTTCCAGCTCCGACGACGGGATGGGTGTGCCGTTGACGCGCGCGAGCACCGGGGGCAGCACGTCGGGGACCGGCTTGACCGGCGGCGCCTCGGGAGCCTGGACGCCTCCCGCTTGTGGGCTGCCTGGCGCTCCGGGCGCGGCGGCGTCGGCGGCGCCAGCGGGGGCAGTGCCCGACGCGGCGGCCTGGTTGGCGGCAGCCTTGGTGTCGGTGCGGTTGCAGGCGATGCCCAGCGTGAGGGCGAGGAGGACAGGGACGGCGTACTTCAAAGGGGCAACCTCAATAAGGGAGAACGACGCACAAGTATACAGACGCGCGCGCCTATGGCACGGGCGGGGCGGGCAATGGCCCGGCCGGCACCTGCAGCAGCTGCGGCAGGTGGGTCAGGCTGCCCCCGGGCACGCCGAGGTGCGTGAAGCAGAGGACCTGCGGCTCCGTACCGGCCAGGAACGCCTCGTTGAGCATCTTCTCGCAGAAGGGGCCGGCCCGGTGGCCGCTCTCCTTGTCGATTTCCGCGAACGACACGCCGTCGGGCACCGCGAACGCCTTGTTGGCGTGTCCGGCCAGCGCCCGCTTCATGAACGCCGTCCAGATCGGCAGCGCCGCCTGTGAGCCGCTCAGCCCGACCGGGGTGTTGTCGTCCAGCCCGACCCACACGACGGTCAGCAGCTCGGGTGTGAAGCCGACGAACCAGGCGTCGCGCAGGTCGTTGGTGGTGCCGCTCTTGCCGGCCGCGTCGAGGGCGAAGCCGGCAGCGCGGGCGGCCGCCCCCGTGCCTTCGTTGACGACGCTGCGCATCATGCTGGTCACCAGGAAGGTTGGCGCGGCCTGCGCGACCCGCCGCACCCGCCCCATCTCCGGCAGAGGTGCCATCCCGTCATCGATGTCGATCCGCGACACCGCACGGAGCGGGCGAACCTCGCCCAGGTTGGGGAACAGGGTGTAGGCCTCGGCCATGTCCAGCGGCGTGGCCTCGAAGACCCCGAGGGCGATCGACGGGTAGGGGCGCGCGCTGAAGCCCGGCTTGATGCTGCGCCACAGCGCGGCGATGTTCTGGTGTCCGGCCAGCTCGGCCATCTGGATGGTGGCGAGATTGCGAGAGCGGGCCAGCGCCCGGCGCGCGGTGATCATCCCTTCGTTGGTGCCGTCGTAGTTGCGCGGCGACCATTCCTGCCCGTTGACCAGGAAGGTGGCGGGTTCATCCGACAGCACCGTCGCCGGCGTCAGGTCGCTGCGGCCCTCCCGTTGCGCGAGGTCGAAGGCGGCCAGGAACACGAAGGGCTTGAAGGTCGAGCCGGGCTGCCGCCGGGCGGTCGTCGCGCGGTTGTATTGCGACCGCTGGTAGGACCGTCCCCCGACCATCGCCAGGATGTCGCCGGTGCGCGGGTCGATGGCGACCAGCGCGGCCTGAAGCGGCCCGCGGCGCTGTCCGCGGCGGGCAAACCGGGCCTCGATGTCGGTGAGCCCACCGCGTCACCACGTCCTGGGCCACCCGCTGCAGGTGCAGGTCGAGCGTCGTGTGAACGGACACCCGGGTGGCCGAGGCGACCATCGCGACCTGCTCGCCGATCAGCTGGGTGACGTAGTCGACAAAGTACGGCGCCTCGGCGTCGACGCTGCCCTGGGCGGTCTTCAGCTCTTCGCGTCTGGCCTCGGCGGCGGCGGCGGCCGTGACGTAACCGGCGTCGACCATCGCCCGCAGCACCACGTCGCGGCGCTCACGGGCCCGCACCGGGTGCCGGGTCGGTGAGTACGCCGCCGGGGACTGGATGATGCCGGCCAGCGTCGCTGCCTCGGCAAGCGAGACGTTGGACACGTCCTTGCCGAAGAACAGGTGCGCGCCCTCGGCAACGCCGTGCACCGCGAAGGAGCCGCGCTGTCCCAGGTAGACGTCGTTGAGATACAGCTCGAGGATCTGGTCCTTCTGGAGCCTCCGCTCGAGGACGATCGACATCACCTGCTCGCGGACCTTGCGGGTGTAGCTCTTCTCGGGCGTCAGGAAGGAATTCTTGACCAGCTGCTGGGTCAGCGTGCTGCCGCCGACCAGGTACTTCTTGTCGCCGCGGATGTTGGTGACCGCCGCGCCGATCGTGCGGATGACGTCGACGCCCGGATGCGAGTAGAAGCGTCGGTCTTCGATGGCCAGCACCGCCTGCACGACCGCGCGCGGCAGCTGCGCCAGGGGCAGCTGCCGCTGCCGACCGCGTCCACCCGGGGCCACCGCGGTGAGCAGCGGCGCCTCGAGCTGCACCTCGGACACCGGGCCGCTGCCCGCCACATCGAGCGAGGTGACACGGCTGCCGCGAGCGGCGACGTCGGCCCCCAGGGCCACCCGCACGACCTGCCCTTCGGCTGTCCCGCCGCGCGGCACCAGGCGCACTTCCGCGGCGCGGATGTCGAACTCTCCCGGCGCGACCGCGCGCGACTTGCGCGTGTACCCCAGGTCGTCCAGACGCTCGTCCAGTTCCTCGGCGGTCAGCGCCTGACCGCTGCGCAGCACGAACGGGCGGCCGAAGACCTTGGGCGCGACCCGGTCATGCAGCCCGGCCAGCCGCGCATCGACCTCGACGGCCACGCTTCGGTAGAGGAGAAACAGAGCGAGCCCGACCACCAGGCCCGGACCGAGCAGCAGGGCGGCCAAGATCCTCGGCCAGCGGCGGCGGCGCACGCGTCGGGCGGCGGTCACCGGATCCGGGACCGGAAAGGCGGGCGGGGAAACTGTGGAGGGAAGCGGGCGGCCCGGCGGTCGGGTCGTACGTCCATCAGATCTGGAGCAGCCAATGCTTGCCGCCCTCTGCGGGGAGGCACTCGTACAGTCGTGGCACGAGGGCCGGCCCGAACCGGTTCATGTACCAGGCCAGGCACAGCACGCGTTCCTGCGGGTGACCGCCCGGGAACGCCAGATGCTGCGCGTGCGCGAACTGGCGGCGCAGCGTGTCGTGGCGCCGCTTCGCTGCCGAGATCACCTTGCCATGCAGACCCTGCAGCTCGTGAGCGATCCGACCCTGCGACGACTTCACCGCGCCATCCAGTGTCGGGTCGAGCGCCGGCACGGCGGCCAGCAGGGCCGCCATGCGGTCGTCGAGTGCATGCTCGAGGCCGTGCAGCGCCTGCTCGAGCGTCGGCGGCAGCTGCGACTCGAGCCACTCGTTCAGGACGTGCTCGTCCTGCGCCTGCAGCTCGCGCAACGGCAGCGACGTGCGGGCCAGGAAACGGAGCGACGCGGAGTCGAGAATCGTGCCCGTGGCTCGCGGCACGATCAGCGGCATCGGCGTGTCGTGGAACGCGTACACGTTCTTGAGTTGCCCGAGGTAGGCGAGTTCAGACGGGCCGGCGACGTAGGCCACCGTTGGCAGCAGCGTGTCCTGGACCACCGCACGCAGCAGCACGTTCGGGCTGAAGTGCTCGGGGTGCGCAGCGGCGTCGGCCTGCAGGGTGTCGGCCGAGACCGGGGTGTCGCCGAGGAAGAACTGCCCGTCGCGGTGCTTGATGGGGACGCGGCCGCCGTTCATCGAGAACAGCGCCGTGCCGTCGGGCTGCGTGAGGACCTGCGCGTGGTAGCCCTGCGCGAGCAGCAGCTCCCCGGCGTCGGTCGCAAGGCGGCGCGTGTGCCCCGGGCTGGCCAGTTCCCGCTGGAAGACCGTGGCCGCCAGCGGCTTGGCGGCCGGGTCGCTGCCGTCGAAGACGATGACCCCCAGCGGCCCGAGCAGGAAATCCAGGAGCTGCCCGAACGCGTCGGCCATGCCGACGCCTGGCTGGTAACAGCGGCGCAGGGCGGAGACGGTCTCGGCGGTGAACTCGGTCTGCGGCAGCAGCAGCTCGAGGTCGCCGAGTACCCGCGAGATGTCGTCGGTGAGGTGGACCTGACCAACCGGGACGTGACCCTCGCCCTCGATGCCGGCCACCGTGAGCCGGCGGGCCTGCAGGTCGGCATCGAGGACCCAGGCCGACGCCACTTCTTCCCAGTCGTGGTCCTCGGCGTGGTTCCAGAAGACCGTGACGCACGGCACCCCGAACTGCGCCTCGATGTCCGCCGCCAGACGGGCCGCGGTCAGCCCCTTCATCAGGGTGTACAGCGGTCCGCCGAACAACCCGGCCTGCTGCCCGGTCACGATCGCCACGGTTCGCGGGTCGGCCAGCTTGGTCGCGGCCGCCAGCGCCTGCTCGGGAGCCCGGCGGCCGGTCAGCTGCGCCTGCAGGATGGCCACCATCCGTTCGCGCTGCCGCGGCTGTGCCTGCACGCGCGCGATGACGTCGCGCCACGCGTCCGGCTGCCCAGGGTCGCCCGCATAGAAGTGGGCGAGGGTGTCGTGCTGGAAGGTATAGTCGAGGCTCAGGCGAGAGCCTGACCACTGGCGCAAATCGATGCCCTGTGGCTGAGCCGCCTGCATGGTCGAGTCTGAGCGCACAGGAGGTCCACTGTCGCAAAGGGCCCCACAGGTGTCAAGACAAGACACCCGGGCGGGTGGGGCGACTTGCTATAATGCAGACCGTCTGCCCGCGCGAGCCTCGCGCAGGAGAGTCCCTGCCCTGACCCACGACTCCTCACCTCTCTTCCAGCCGCCCGAGGTGGTCGGACCCTTCCGCGTCCGACGCGTTCTGGCGTCCGGGACGCTGGGTCCGCGGCTGCTCGTCGAGGACGACCGCGGTCGCCTGCAGGTGCTCAAGCTCATCACCGAAGCAACTGATGACGCCGACGCCCTCGCGGGTCTGCTCGAACAGGTGCGCGTGACGCTGCCGTCGCATCCGGCGTTGCTGCCGATCACCGAGGTCGGGGTCAGCGACGAAGGCGTGTATCTGGCGTCTCCGGTGGTCAACGCTCCAAGTGTCGAAGGTCGCCTGCGCGGTGGCCGCCAGACGCTCGACGCCACCCTGCAGTGGCTGCGCGCCGTCTCCGGTGGCCTGCACGCGGCGCACGAGGCCGGCGTCCACCACGGCGCGATCCATCCGCGCGACGTGCTGGTCACCGACGACGGCGGCATCCTGACGGGTGCGGGCATCGCGCCGATGCTCGAACACCTGCAGCTGCAGGCACCGGTGCGAGTGCCGTTCACCGCCCCCGAACGCGCCTCGGGTCGTCACTGGGACGCGCGGGCCGACCAGTATTCGCTGGCCATGCTCGCCCTCGATGCGCTCTCGGGGCGGCGGTTGATTGCCGGCACCATCCCGGCCTTCGACCGCTGGACACTGGCCGAGACCCCGACCGAAGACGCCCGTCTGCACGAGGTGTTCGTGCGGGCGCTGCACCCCGATCCGGAACAGCGCTACCCGTCCCTGATGGCCTGGTGCGCCGCGCTGGCCGGCCCGGAACACGAAGGCGAATCGGGTGCGCTGTCGCGCTTCGCGCGCGAAGGGGTGATCCTGGCCAGTCCCGCGGCGGCGGCCGACGCGCCGCGCGAGATCAAGGTCCAGACGGTCGAGGATCCGGACGGCGTCGCCCTGTCGCTGTTTCCGCAGGAAGACGCCACCATCGAGAGCCCCCTGGCGGGCACCGAGGCACTGTCGGACGGTCCGCACGTCGAACCACGGGTGGCCGAGGCCGAGCAGGAATGGCTGGTGGCCGATGTCCCCGAGGAAGGCACGGGCGTCGAGCCTGACGTCGATCGGTTCGTGATGGGTTACGCGCCGGCGGCGGTCCCCGCCGAGGCGCCGATACGCGAGGCGCTGCCACCGACGTCCGGGGCGTGGCAGCTGGACGAGGGCGACGCGACGCCTCACGAGCCGTTCCGCACGTGGGACGCGGCGGGCGACGAGTCTGCAGCGCGCCGGCCGTGGATCCTGGCGGTGGTGCTGCTGGTGCTCGCGGCGCTGGCCTACGGCACCTGGAGCAGTCTGCAGCGCGCGGAGACGCCGCCGAACCCGCAGCAAGCAAGCGCGGGATCCGAGGTCACCATGCCGCCCGACGGGCGCGCGGCCGACCCGCCGGCCGACAGCACCCGTGAAGCGGTCCCGCCGGGCGGCGCGGCGCCGCGGCCCGTGCCGCAGGAGCCAATCCTGCCACCTCGTGCCGCCACGCCGGTGCCCGTGCCATCGGCCGTGCCACCGATCGAGCCCCCGGCCACACCGGCCGAGGCGCCCGTCACCGCAGTCGGACGCGTGCTGATCCGTTCGTCTCCCTCCGGGGAGGTTCGTGTCAACGGCGTCGCGCGCGGCCAGACCCCCGTGGTCCTGCGTGACCTGCCGTTTGGCGTGTACACCATCTCGGTGACGCGTCCTGGCTTCGCGCCGATGGAACAGGACGTCACGCTGCAGGCCTCGCAACCGGTGGCCTCGCTCAGCCTCGATCTCGTGCGGCAGGGCAGCGCCGCCGCTGCGCCGGCGGGGAGCGGTCCAGCATCGCCCCCACCGACCCCGCGCGCCGCGGCGCCGGCGGTGGCGGCGCCGGTGGCGACACCAGCAGAGGCGCCGGCCACTGCCGACACCGGCGGGATCTTCGTGATGTCCACGCCGGCGCAGGCGCGGCTGTTCGTGGACGGGCAGGCCTACGGCAGCACGCCTGCGGCCATCCCGGGGCTGACGCAGGGCGCGCACGTCGTGCGCGTCGAGGCGCCGGGCTTCCGGCCATGGGAAGGCCGCGTCGCGGTCATTGCCGGCACACGCGTGCGTGTGCAGGCCACCTTGCAGCAGGAACAGGAATGAAAGCGCTACTCGCACTCGAGAACGGACAGGTCTTCGAAGGCGTCGCCGCAGGCGCCGCCGGAGAGACCAGCGGCGAGGTCGTGTTCAACACGAGCCTCACGGGGTACCACGAAGTCCTGACCGATCCGTCCTATGCCGGGCAGATCGTCACGATGACGGCGCCGCTCATCGGCAACTACGGGGTCTCGGCGCAGGATGGCGAGTCGCGCGGGCCGCAGGTGGCCGGGTTCGTCATGCGCGAGCAATCGCGCGTGGCCAGCAACTGGCGTGCCGACAGCACGCTGCGCGAGTACCTCGTCGCCAGCGGCATCGTCGCCATCTCCGATGTGGACACGCGGGCGCTGACGCGGGTGCTGCGTTCGGCTGGCGTGATGCGCGGCGTGATCGCCACCGGCGCCGGCGTGCGCGGCGACGATCTGGTGGAGCGGGCGCGCGCCGGGCGGCAGATGGCCGGTGCCGACCTGGTCCGGAACGTCACCTGCGCCGCGCCCTTCGACTGGAAGCCGGCCGACGAGCCCGGCGCAGGCATCGGGCGCGACCTGATCCTCGAGCCGCAACGCCGCGCCGGTCGCCGTCTCAAGGTCGCGGCCTACGATCTCGGCATGAAGTACAACATCCTGCGCCGCTTCGCCGAGCATGGCATCGACGTGCGCGTCTACCCGGCGACGACGCCGGCCGCGCAGCTGCTCGAAGGATGCCCCGGACGGGGTCTTCTTCAGCAACGGCCCCGGTGACCCGGCCGCGCTCGACTATGTCGTGGACAACGCCAGGACCCTGGCGGCCGCCGACGTCCCGGTGTTCGGCATCTGCCTCGGGCACCAGGTCCTGGCGCAGGCGCTCGGGGCCAAGACCTTCAAGCTCAAGTTCGGCCACCGCGGCACCAACCACCCGGTCAAGCACCTGGCTTCCGGGGCGGTCGAAATCACCTCGCAGAACCACGGCTTTGCCGTGGACCCGGCGACCATCCCGGCTGACGTCGAGGTGACGCACGTGAACCTCTACGACGACACGGTGGAAGGGTTGAAACACAAGACCCGCCCGATTTTCTGTGTCCAGTACCACCCCGAAGCGGCGCCCGGGCCGCACGATGCCGACTACCTGTTTCGCGAATTTCTCGACGCCATGGAGGCGCGCGCCTAGATGCCCCGTCGCACTGACATCTCCCGCGTGCTCGTCATCGGCTCCGGTCCCATCGTGATCGGGCAGGCCTGCGAGTTCGACTATTCCGGCACGCAGGCCTGCAAGGCCCTCAGGAGCGAGGGCCTCGAGGTCATCCTGGTCAACAGCAATCCGGCGACGATCATGACCGACCCGGAGCTGGCCGATCGGACCTACGTCGAGCCGCTCACGGTGGAGATGCTGGAGAAGGTCATCGCCCGCGAACGTCCCGATGCGTTGCTGCCCACGGTCGGCGGCCAGACTGCCCTGAACCTGGCCGTGGCCCTGGCCAAGGAAGGCATTCTCGAGAAGTACGGCGTCGAGCTGATTGGCGCCCAGATCGATGCCATCGAGGTCGCCGAGGACCGTCTGAAGTTCAAGCAGGCGATGAAGGAGATCGGCATCCCCGTGCCGTTCTCGACGGTCGTGCATACCCTGGACGACGCGCTGGCGTCGATCGAGGCGGTCGGCTTCCCCGCGATCATCCGCCCCTCGTTCACGATGGGCGGCGTCGGCGGCGGCATCGCCTACAACCTCGAGGAGTACCGCGAGATCTGCGAGCGCGGCATCAGCCTGAGCCCGGTCCACGAGATCCTCGTCGAGCAGTCGGTGATCGGCTGGAAGGAATACGAACTCGAGGTGATGCGCGACCACGCCGACAACTTCGTGGTCATCTGCTCGATCGAGAACGTCGACGCGATGGGGGTGCACACCGGCGACAGCATCACCGTCGCACCGGCAATCACGCTCTCGGACCGCGAGTATCACCGCCTGCGCGACGCGGCGCGCCGGATCATCCGCCGGGTCGGCGTGGAGACCGGCGGCAGCAACATCCAGTTTGCCGTCAACCCTGCCAACGGCGACTACATCGTCATCGAGATGAACCCGCGCGTCTCGCGCAGTTCGGCGCTGGCCTCCAAGGCCACCGGCTTCCCGATCGCCAAGATTGCCGCCAAGCTGGCGCTCGGCTACTCGCTCGACGAGATTCCCAACGACATCACGCGCGTCACGCCGGCCTCGTTCGAGCCGACGATCGACTACGTGGTGGTGAAGTTCCCGCGCTGGGCGTTCGAGAAGTTCCCGACCGCCGACGCCACGCTGACCACCCAGATGAAGTCGGTGGGTGAGGCGATGGCCATCGGCCGGACCTTCAAGGAAGCGTTCCTCAAGGCCGTCCGGTCGCTCGAACTCCCGAGCAACCAGGCCTCGCTCTTCGGCCAGGCCGTGGACGACGACGAGGAGAAGGTCGAGGCGCTGCGGCGCTCGCTGGTGATCCCCAACGACCGTCGCATGTGGTCGGTGTTCCGCGCCCTCGAGCGCGGCTGGACGGTCGAGCAGGTGCACGAGCTCACGCACATCGACCCCTGGTTCCTCGAGCAGTTCCAGGAGCTGGTCGAACTCGGCCAGATGGCCCGCGACATCGGCCTGCGCAACATGTCCGAGGACCTGATCCGCACGCTCAAGCGCAACGGCTTCGGCGACCGCGACATCGCCAGGCTGTGCGAGGTCAACGAGGGCGCCGTCCGCGAGAAGCGCGAGGAACTGGGGCTGCGCAACGCCTACAAGCGCATCGACACCTGCGCCGCCGAGTTCGAGTCCTTCACGCCGTACCTGTACGGCACCTTCGAACGCGAGTGCGAGGCCGACCCGACGCCGCGCAACAAGGTGGTCATCCTCGGCAGCGGCCCCAACCGCATCGGCCAGGGCATCGAGTTCGACTACTGCTGCTGTCACGCCGCCTTTGCCGCCCGCGAGGAGGGCTTCGAGACGGTGATGATCAACTGCAACCCCGAGACGGTGTCCACCGACTACGACACCGTCGACCGGCTGTACTTCGAGCCGCTCACCCTCGAGGACGTGCTGGCGGTCATCGAGCGCGAGCGCTCCGGCGGCGGCGAGGTGTCCTGCGTGGTGCAGTTCGGCGGCCAGACGCCGTTGAAGCTGGCGCTGGCGCTGCAGGCGGCGGGCGTGACGATCATCGGCACGTCGCCGGATTCGATCGATCTCGCCGAGGATCGCGAGCGGTTCTCCGCGCTGCTGTGGGATCTCGGCATCCCGCAGCCGGCCAACGGCATGGCGTCCAGCCGTGACCAGGCCCGCGAAGCGGCGGCAAAGATCGGCTATCCCGTCGTGGTGCGCCCGTCGTACGTGCTGGGCGGCCGGGCGATGGCGATCGTCTACGACGCCGGTACGCTGGACAACTACATGGCCAACGCCGTGGACGTCTCGCCGGAGAAGCCGATTCTCATCGATCGCTTCCTGGAGGACGCCTTCGAGCTCGACGTCGATGCCGTGGCCGATGGCCAGGGTGGCGTGATCATCGGCGGCGTGATGGAGCACATCGAGGAAGCGGGCATCCATTCGGGCGACAGCTCCTGCGTGGTGCCCACCTACCTCGTCGCCGAGAAGCACCTCGAGACGATCAAGGACTACACGCGGCGCATCGCCCGTGCCCTCAACGTGATTGGCCTGATGAACGCCCAGTTTGCCATCAAGGACGACACCGTCTACGTGCTCGAGGTCAATCCGCGCGCCTCGCGCACGGTGCCGTACCTGTCCAAGGCCACGGGCGTGCCGCTGGCCAAGGTGGCCGCGCGGATCATGACCGGCAAATCGCTCGCCCAACTCGGCCTGGTGGCCGACCTCGACGTCACCGGCGTGTTCGTCAAGACCCCGGTGTTCCCGTTCGTCAGGTTCCCGGGAGTCGATACGATCCTCGGGCCGGAGATGAAGAGCACCGGCGAGGTCATGGGTGGCGCCGCCACCTTCGGCACCGCCTTTGCGAAGGCACAGATTGCCGCCGGCCAGAAGCTGCCACTCGATGGCGCGGCGTTCATCAGCGTCAACAACGACGACAAACCCAACGTCGTGCCGATCGCCCGCGACCTCGCGGCGCTCGGCTTCAAGCTGGTGGCCACCCGCGGCACCGCGGCGTACCTGCGCGCACACGGCCTCGAGGTCGAGGTGGTCTACAAGATCAACGAGGGCCGCCCGCACGTCGGCGATCAGATCGTCAACAAGCAGATCCAGCTGGTGCTCAACACCCCGCTCGGACGCGAGTCGTTCTTCGACGACCGCAGCGTCAGGCGGGTGGCGATGATGCAGGGCGTGCCCGTGCATCACGACGCTGACCGGCGGCGCCGCCACCGTCAGCGCCATCAGGGCGCTGCGCGAACACGGGCTGGATGTCCGGTCGCTGCAGGAGTACCACGGCACAGTGCTCAGCAACGCGTAGCGTACGCGCGCGCAGGCGACGGCCGCGACTGCGTCGCCGCGCGCCCCGCCTGACTGCCGTGTGTCGGGCTGCGCGGCCGTCACCGCCGCCGACGCCTGAGGTTTCTGCCACCTCCCGCTCGCGGACGGTCGCGCTTCCTGCGCGCCGGTCCGTGGTGGCCGCTGGACCTTCGCGGCTTTCCGCGCTGCCGACACCACTCTTCCGACACGGTCGGCACGGCACTCCGCTTGCTCCCGCGGTGTGGCATGTCGCCGCTGGCCGCGTGCGTGCTGTCGCTGCTGGTCGGCTGCCTGGCTGGTGGCAGCGGCGAACTGGAAGTGTCCCGCACCCTCTCGGCGTGGGTGCTGGTGGCTGGTGGTGCGTCGCTGGTACTGGCGGCTCGGCTCGGCTGGGCGTCACATACGCGGCTCGCCATCCTCCTTGCAGTGGCGGCAGCGACGGCCTGTGGCATCGCACTCAGCACGCGTGCGGATGCGGCCGCGTGGACGCCCGACGGGCCCGGCATCGTCGACCTCGAGCAGGCGAGCCGTGCGGCCGAGGTGATCTGCAGATCGACTGGTCGGCTGCGTCGCGACGCATGGTCGCTCGGCCGCGGCCGGCGGTGTCGTGCTGGACCTGGCGGTGCACCGCGTGCGCTGGCACGGCCACTGGCAGGCGACGCGATCTCGGCCTGCGGGCGACCGTCGCTGGCGCAGGCGCGGCGGCAGCGCAGGCGCCTGGACGCGCGGGCGTCGGATCCACGCCGACGGTCACCGGGGTGCGGCGTCCATTGCCGTATCGCAACTTCGACACGCCCGATGCCGAGCGCGGCCTGGCGCGCCGACGGTTACGCCTGTTCGCGACGGTCAAGAGCGCCGCGCTCGTCGCGGTGACGCCAGGGTCGTGGTGGGAGGAAGGGGCGGCACGTGCCCGGGTCACACGTTCGCCGTGTGATCGCCACCCACGTGCCGGACCCGGCCGCAGCGGCCACGACTGCCGCCATCCTGATCGGCGATCGCAGCAACCTCGACGCCGCCCTGGTTCGGGACCTGCAGCGCGCCGGCGTGTACCACGTGGTGGCGATCTCGGGCGGCAACGTCGCCATCTGGCTGGCGCTGCTGATGTGGTTGCCGCGCGTGGCGGGCGTTGGCGGCCGCGTGGCGATGCTCTGGCTGGCGAGTCGGCCTGCTCGGGTTTGCCGGCGTGGTCGACGGCGGCGCCTCCGTCGGCCGTGCGGTCACGGTGGCTGGCGTGGTGGTGGCGGCGCGCTGGTGGGACGTTCGAGCCTCGGCAGCACAGGCGTTGCTGCTGGCGGCGGCATGGCAATGGATTGGCCGACCCGCTGGCGTGGCATGACGCCGGATGCGTGCTGTCGTTCGGCGCCGCCGGCACGCTGGTGGCCGTGGCTGCGCTGCTGCCGCCGGCCGCCCCGGGCAGTGCGCCGCGCACCTGGAGGCGGCGCCTCGGCATGGCGATGCTGGCCGTGATGGTGGCGACCGTCGCCGTGGAGATCGTGCTGTTGCCGATCACGGCGCGGTGGTTCCACGTGGCCACGGCTGCCGGCCTGTTGGCCAACGTCGTCGCCGTACCGGCGATGGGCGTCGTGCAGGTCGCCGGCCTGGCGCTGCTCCCGGCGGCCGCGATGTGGGCGGCACTGGGGGATGCCAGCGGTGCCGCTGCAAGCCGCGCCGTCCACATCCTGCTGCGCAGTGCCGACGTCGTCTCGCTGGCGCCGTGGCTGGTGCGCGAGGTGCCGCCGCCGCCGGTGGCCGTCCTTGGCGCGTATTACGGGTGCCTCGTCGCCAGCCTGGCGGCCTGGCGCAGCGGTCGTCGGCTCGCGGCGCGCTGTGCCGCGGCGCTGGCCGCCTGCGGCCTCGTCTTCATCGTCACCGGCGGCACGGCAGGCGTGCCGCCCCCGCCGTGGTCGTGGCGACCCGCCGCGCGCTGGCAGCGTGCGAGCTGGCCCTCGGAGGGATGGCTGTCGATCGTCATTCTCGACGTCGGGCAGGGCGACGCGACGCTGCTGCGCTTCCCTTCGGGGCGGACCTGGCTCGTCGACGGCGGCGGGAGTCGTCGCCGAGACCTTCGACGTCGGTGAGCGCGTCACCGCGCCGGCGCTCTGGGCGCTCGGGCTGCGCCGGCTCGATCGGCTGCTGGTGACGCATGCCCATCCCGATCACGCCGCCGGCGTGCCGACGGTGGTTCGGCGGTTCCGCCCCCGCGAACTTCTGGGCGGCATCGCTGTGGCCGGTGACCGGCTGCAGGCGGGCATCGCGGCGGCCGCGGCGCACGCGGGCGCGCGGCAGCGGTGGCTGGCGGCAGGCGAGCGCCTGCCCGAGGGCCCGGTCAGCGTCTCGGTGCTGCACCCGGAGCGGCCCGACTGGACCCGGCCACGGGTGCGCAATGACGACTCGGTGGTGTTGTGGGTGCGATATGGCGACGTCGGGTTCTGGCTGCCTGGCGATGTCGGCGCCGCTGTCGAGGCGCGCCTGGCGCCGCGTCTGCCGGCCGCGCCGCTGACGGTGCTGCGACTGGCCCACCACGGCAGCGGTTCGTCAACGGGCGCCGCGCTGCTCCACGCCCTGCAGCCGGCGCTTGCCGTCGGCTCGATGGGCCGGGGCAACCGCTTTGGTCACCCGGCCGCGGCCGTCACCACCCGCCTGCGCGAGGCACGCGTGCCGTTGCTGCGCACCGATGAACATGGCGCCATCGAGCTGGCCACCAACGGCCGCATCCTGCTCGTGCGCACCGTCAGCGGTCTGGCGGGGAGCCTTGTGCCCGGTCCGCCTCGGCGCGCTTGGTGGCTTGCCATGCCGCCTCCATCTGCTCGAGGGTCGCCTGCTGCAGCGGCAGGCCGGCCTCGGTCAATTGCGCCTCCACCGACGTGAAGCGGCGGATGAACTTGCGGTTGGCCCGACGCAGGGCGCCCTCGGCGTCGATGTCGAGCTTGCGGGCGAGGTTGGCGATCACAAACAGCATGTCGCCGATCTCGTCCTCCATGGCGTCACGGTCGCCACTGGCGATGGCCGCATGGACTTCGCGAGTCTCCTCGTCCAGTTTGTCGAGCACGGCCGCGGCGGTGGGCCAGTCGAAGCCAACCCCGGCGACCCGGCTGCAGATCGATCGGGCTCGCGCCAGGGCCGGTTCGGCCAGCGGGATGCCGTCGAGCAGGGAGGTGGGGGCGGCGTCGCGGTCGGCCTTCTCTTGCGCCTTGATCGCGTCCCACTGGTCCTTCACCTGCTCGGGAGTCAAGGCGGTGGCCGCAGCGAAGATATGCGGGTGCCGCCGGATCAGCTTCGCGCAGACGGCCTGGAGCGCGTCGGTCACGCCGAAGCCGCCACCGTCCTGACTGACCTGGGCGAGAAACACCCCTTCGAAGATCAGGTCGCCGACCTCTTCCCGCAGTCCGTCGGCGTCGTTGCGTTCGATGGCGTCCACGACCTCGGCGGCCTCTTCGAGCACGAACCTGGCAAGGCTCTGCAGGCTTTGTTCGCGGTCCCACGGGCAGCCGTCGGGAGCGCGCAGGCGGGCCATGATTCCGACCAGTTCCGTGAAGGCGGCACCGGCATCGGCGGGGGGCGTGGGCGTCAAGGCCCGTATGCTAGCATCCGGGAATGGGCCAGCCCGAAGCCTCGCTGACATTCGTGAGCTACATCTCGGGCCTCGTGCTCGCGGCGTCGGTCTACATCGGCGATGAACCCGATCCGATGACCGGCCTGCGGTCGGTCAACCTCGTCTCGGCCGGGCACGCCATCGACGTGCTGACCATGCTCGAAGAGAAGACGCGCGGCAACCTCACCGACGACGAGCGGCGCCTGCTCGATGGCGCGCTGTACGAACTGCGCATGAAGTACATGGAGGCCACCCGGAAGGGCTCGAGCCGCATCGTCACCCCCTGAGCGTGCGGATCACGTTCCTCGGTACCGGCACCTCGCAGGGCGTCCCGATGATCGGGTGCGCCTGCCGTGTGTGCCAGTCGCCGTCGCCGGAGGACAAGCGCTTCCGCGCCTCCATCGTGGTGACCCATGACGACGGCACGCAGGTGCTGGTGGACACCACCCCCGACCTGCGCAGCCAGGCGCTGGCGCAAGGGCTGACCCGCGTCGACGCCGTGGTGTACACCCACAGCCATGCCGACCATATCTTCGGACTCGACGAGCTGCGCCGCTTCATCTCCCTCAAGGGCGGCGGGACGCTGGACGTGCATGGCGACAGCCACACGATTGCCGAGTTGCAGCGCATCTTCGCGTACGCGTTCAGCTCGCCGGCCGAGCTCGGGGGCGGGGTGCCGAGACTGGTGCCGACGGTGGTCGACGGGCCATTCGAGATCGGCGGCACACCCTGGACGCCGGTGCCGATCCTGCACGGACGGCGCACCATCCACGGCTACCGGATCGGGACCTTTGCCTACCTCACCGATTGCAGCGCCATCCCCGAGACATCGGCGTCGCTGCTCGAGGGGCTCGACCTGCTGGTGATCGGCGCGCTGCGCGAGCGCGCCCACCCGACGCATTTCTCGCTGCCGGAGGCAATTGTGGCGGCACGACGGACGGGCGCACGCCGCACGCTGTTCACCCACATGTGCCACGATCTCGGCCACACCGAGACCAACGCCCGGCTGCCCGAGGGTATGGCGCTGGCGTATGATGGCCTGTCGGTCACCCTGCCCGACGCGTCATCATGACGGACGTACGACACGGCACGCGCCTCCGGGTGGAGGTGGTTCGCTTTCCAGACGATCCGTCGCCGCATGGTCGATGGCCCTATCCGGTCGTGGCGCTGGGCAATTTCGACGGTCTGCACCGCGGCCATCAGAAAATCCTCGACCGCGTCTGCCGGCAGGCGCGCGAGCGCCACGGCACCCCGCTGGTGATGACCTTCGACCCGCATCCGCCGCGGGTGCTCCGTCCCGAGAAGGCCCCGCCGCTGCTGATGACGACTCCGCAGCGCATCGAGGCACTGGCCCGTGCCGGTATGGAAGGCGTGGCGCTGATCCGCTTCGATCACGAATTGTCGCGGCTCGACCCCGACACGTTCGTCAGGCGCGTCCTGGTCGAGTGGCTGGGCGCCGCCGAAGTCTGGGTTGGCGGCAACTTCCTGTTTGGCCGGGATCGGACCGGCAACTTCTCCCTGCTGCGCGACCTCGGGCAGTTGTATGGCTTTCGCGTCGAGAAGATCGACCCGGTCCGCTACAAGGACTTCGTCGTCAGCAGCACGCGGGTCCGGCGGCTGGTCAGCGAAGGGCGGGTGGACGAAGCCGGCGCGCTGCTCGGACACCATTACTTCATCGACGGCACGGTGGTGCCGGGAGCGGCGCGCGGCCGCGCCATCGGCTTTCCCACCGCCAACATCGCCTCGGAGAACGAACTGCTGCCGCCGCACGGGGTCTATGCGACGACCCTCACTGTCGACGATCGAATCCATGGGGCGGTGACCAACGTCGGGGTGCGCCCGACCTTCGAAGCCGAGGGCCGGGTCAGCGTCGAGACCCACCTGCTGGACGTCAATCCCGACCTCTATGGCGCCCGCGTCAGGCTGGCCTTCGTGCAGCGACTGCGTGGCGAACAGGCCTTCTCTGGTGTGGACAGCCTGGTCCGGCAGATCGGCGACGACGTGGCGGCGACGCGGTCGGTCTTCGAGCGCTTTTCGCTATAGAATCGCCTCCGTGCCCGAGTCCCACGCCACTGCCGCTGTCCTCCCGATGGCGGTGACGTATGCGCCCCACGCCCTGCTGGCCGACGCCGTGCGTGCGCTGGCCGAGCGGGTTGGTACCCTGGCCGGCGGGGCGCCCGACGCCCAGCCCTTCGCGGCCGCCGTCCACGCCGTGGTCACATGGGTCACCGAGCGGCCGGACGCGATTGCCGGTGACGTCGCGATCGTGTTCGATCGCGACGACGATCGGCTGGTCGCGGACATCGGGTGGTCGGCCTCCGGCGCGCCCGAACTTCCCGGCGTGGACGCGGCCTCGACGCCGGGTGTCGACGTGGTCTGTGACATCGTCGCCGGGACCGGCGTCCACTGTCGCGTCTCCTGCCGCTGCGCCTGAGGGCACAGGGATCTGGCCTGAATGCGCCTCTACAACACCCTCACCCGGCAGGAAGAAGCGTTCGCACCGCAACGCGACGGCATCGTGCGCATGTATGCGTGCGGGCTGACCGTGTATGCGCGCGGCCACATCGGCAACTTCCGCACCTTCCTCGCCGTTGACCTGCTTCGTCGCACCCTCCGGCACGTGGCCGGCTTCGGCGTGCACCACGTCACCAACTTCACCGACGTCGACGACAAGACGATCAGCGAGGCACAGAAGGCGGGTGTGCCGCTGCGGGAGTACACGTCGCGCTTCATCGAGGCCTTTCGCGAAGATGCCGCGGCGCTCGGGCTGGAGCCGCCGGAAGACACGCCACGCGCCACCGACGAGGAGAATCTGTCGGCGATGGCCGCGATGATCGGCGACCTCGAGCGGCGCGGCCACACCTACCGCAGCGACGGCTCGATCTACTTCAAGATCGCGACAATGGCGCAGTACGGGCAGTTGGCCCGGCTCGACCACGCGGGCATGATCAGCGGCGCGCGCGTGGACAGCGACAAGTACGAGAAGGAAGACGCGCGCGACTTCGTGCTGTGGAAGGCCAGCAAGGCCGACGAGCCCTCGTGGGATTGTGGCGTTGGTCCCGGCCGCCCCGGCTGGCACATCGAATGTTCGGCGATGGCGCTCCGCCTGCTCGGACCGTCGCCAATCGACATCCACTGCGGTGGCGTGGATCTGATCTTTCCGCACCACGAGAACGAGATTGCCCAGGCCGAAGGCGCCACCGGGCAGCAGTTCTCGCGGTTCTGGTACCACGTCGAACACCTGCTGATGGACGATGGCGAGAAGATGTCCAAGTCGCTGGGCAACGTCTTCACCATCCGCGACATCCTCGACCAGGGCTACCGCGCCTCGGCGCTGCGCTACCTGCTGATTTCGGTCCACTACCGCAAGCAGCTGCGGTACTCCGAGGCGACGCTGCAGCAGGCCGAGGAGGCGGTGCGGCGGCTGTTCGACTGCATCGGGCGCCTGGAGCGGCTGACCGCGGGCTCGGGTAGCGACGGCTGGGAAGGGCGACTCGACCAGGCCCGCGCCGACTTTCGCGCCAAGCTGCTGGCCGACGTCAACGTACCGGGCGCGCTCGGCGCGGTGTTCGAACTGCTGCGCGAGGCCAACGCCGGCATCGACGCCGGCACCCTGACGCGCGACCAGGCCGACGCCACGCTGGCGTTCTTTGCCGAGTGCGACGACGTCCTCGGGGTGATCGCACTGCGCCGTCAGGAGGAGGCGGCGCCGCCGGTCCCGCAGGCCGAACTCGAGGCCCTGATCGCGGCCCGCGTCCAGGCGCGGCGCATGCGCAACTTCGCCGAGGCCGATCGCATCCGCACCGATCTCGACGCCCGCGGCGTCGTCCTCGAGGACAGCCCGACGGGCACGGTCTGGAAGCGCAAGTGAGCACGCTGCCGCAGGCGCCACATTTCGTGACGCAGCTGCCGGGGCCCAACGCCAGGGCGATCATCGAGCGCGATGGCCGCGTCGTGTCGCCCTCGTACACCCGCGGGTATCCGTTCGTGATGGCGCGCGGTGAGGGCGCGATGGTCGAGGACGTGGACGGCAACGTCTTCCTCGACTGCGCCGCTGGAATCGCCGTGAACTCGACGGGGCATTCGCACCCGGCCGTGGTCGGGGCGATCGTCGAGCAGGCCAGCCGCTACCTGCACATGTCGGGCACCGACTTCTACTACGAGCCGCAGGTGCGCCTCGCTGAAGTGCTGTCGTCGATCGTGCCGATGCCGGGGCCGTCGCGTTCGTTCTTCGGCAACTCCGGCGCCGAAGCGAACGAGGCGGCCATCAAGCTCGCCCGTTACCACTCGAAGCGGCCGTTCCTCATCGCCTTCATGGGCTCGTTCCACGGCCGCACGCTCGGCGCGTTGTCACTCACCGCCAGCCGCGCGGTGCAGCGCAAGGGCTTCGGGCCGGTCACCGCACCCGGGGTGTTCCACGTTCCGTATCCGGATGTCTATCGCGACGGCCCCGGCGCCGCGCAGGCGGCGCTGGACTACCTCGAGGACCGGACCTTCGTGCACCTGGTGTCGCCCGATGAGGTCGCGGCCATCGTGGTCGAGCCGATCCAGGGCGAGGGCGGATACCTGGTGCCGCCGCCGGAATTCCTGCAGGGGCTGCGTGCGCTGGCCGATCGGCACGGCATCCTGCTGATGGTGGACGAAGTGCAGTCGGGCATGGGCCGCACCGGCCGGATGTTCGCCATCGAACACGCCGGCGTGCAGCCCGACCTGATCACCATGGCCAAGGGCATCGCCTCGGGGATGCCGCTTGGTGTGGCCACGGCGCGGGCCGGCGTCATGGACTGGACGCCCGGGGCCCACGCCAGCACCTTCGGCGGCAATCCCGTGTCGTGCGCGGCCGCGCTGGCCACCATCGATCTCCTGCAGGGGGAGCTGGTGGCCAACGCCGCAGACGTCGGCGGCCACCTGCTCGCCGGCCTCCGCCAGCTGCAGCAGAAGCACCCGATGATTGGCGACGTCCGTGGCACGGGGCTGATGATCGGCGTCGAGTTGGTGCGGGACCGCGCCACCAAGGAACGGGCCGGCCCGGAACGGGACCGCGTAGTGGACGAGGCGTTCGCGCGCGGCCTGCTGATTCTCGGTGCCGGTCGCAACACACTGCGCTTGTCGCCGCCCCTGGTGCTGACACGCGCCCAGGCCGAGGTCGCCGTGGACGTACTCGATCAGGCCATCGGCGCAGTGTCGGCGTTACGCTGAGGCTGCGCCCAGCCACCATGACCAACGAGGAGAGGTGCCATGAATCGCCGAACGATGTTGAAACGCACGGCCAGTGCCGTGACTGCCGGGACTGCCGCGATCATGAGCTGAACGGACCGCCGCCGCACAGCAGCCCGGCACAGCGCTCGGGCAGGGGACCTTCCGGTATCGCCAGGTGCCCGACTGGGGGCAGCTCGATCCGGCCCAGGTCCCGGTCAAGGATTGTCACGCCATCACCGAGAACCGCGACGGGCAGATCGTCCTGGTGACCAACGACGTCCAGAACAACATCATCACGTACACCAAGGCCGGCGCCTTCGTGGCCAAGCGCGAGAATCGCTTCCCGGCCGCGCACGCGCTGGAGTTCGACACGCGTGGTGGCGAGCGGCTGTGGATCACCGACCACCAGTTGTCGGTGATCTCGTTGCTGACACCGGATGGCAAGGAAGTGAAGCGCCTCAATCCGGATGCACTGGCCGCCCGGTATCCCGATCTCACCAAGTACCACGCCACCAATGTCGCGGTGATGCCGGATGGGGACTTCTTCATCAGCGACGGCTACGGCTCGCACTTCATCCACCACTTCGACGCCGACTGGAAGTACGTCGCGACGTTTGGCGGGGCGGGAACGGCCCCCGAGAATCTGAAGCAGCCGCACGCAGTCTGGCTCGACAAGCGGCGCGGCCGGGACGAACTGCTGGTCTGCGATCGCGGCAACGCGCTGCTGAAGTGGTTCTCGCCCGAGCGGCGAGTTGCTGCGCACCGTGGCCGTGCCCGGCTCGCAGCCGAGCAACATCGCGCCGATGGCCGACAACCACATCGCCATCGCCAGCCTGAACGCGATGATCCTGATCCTCGACGGCCAGGACCGCGTGGTCTCGGTGGTCGGCGGCGAGGCGCCGGTGTACGAGGACGGGGTGCTGCAGCCGCTGGTCAAGGCGACCGATTCGCCGTTCATCCACCCGCACGACGTCTACGCCGATGCGGCCGGTGCGATCTACGTCGCGCAGTGGAACTCGAACCGGACCTACCCGCTGAAGTTCGAGCGCGCCAAGGCCTGAGGGCGCGGTCAGCTCGCCGGTGGGGCGTGTGACGAGTCGTCGTCATGCGCCCCGTCTTGGCCGTCGCCCCGGGGCGGCGGCGGTGCGGGCTGCGGACCTCCGGGCGGTGGCCCGGGGGACCGCAATGCGACGATGACCACCAGGACCAGCGCCAGACCGATGATTGCGAGCAGGGTCGTTACAAAGGCCACGTCAGAGCTTCAGGAAGATGGCGCGCCTGTACATCCAGGCGCAGATGGCAACCCAGATCAGCACGTAGACGCTGGACTGCACCAGTGACGCCAGCGGCGCCGAGGCGATGATCGGCGAGAACAGCTGCAGCTGGGCCCAGTCCCACAGCGACGTGCGCCGCCCGTTGCCGGCCGACACGGTCCACACGTGGAGCAGCTTGGCCACCAGCCCCGAGGCCAGGTAGGCAAAGATGGCGTTGGTGCCGAGCACCACCAGCGGCATCGTCCAGCGCGGCGCGGCGCGGCCCGGCCGGCGCAGGTCGATGAGCCAGAGACACGCGGCCAGCGACAGCATCGCCAGGCCCGCCGTGTACAACACGTAGCTGCTCGTCCACAGCATCTTGTTGATGGGGAAGACCAGCGCGTGCTGCACGCTCGGTTCGCCGACGATGCCGGGGCCGATGGGTGGCTGCAGGCCGCCCCAGACCCAGCCGACGACCACGGCTGTCAGGCCGGTCAGGGCCAGGCGTCGCATCGCCCGCGTCGTGAGGCCGGCCTCGAGGATCCACGCCGCCAGCATGCCTGCCTGCAGGGTCACCAGCGCGGGCACCGACGAGAGCAGACCGTTGGCGTCCCAGGTGCGGTTGCCGTAGCCGAGGTGGCGACCCATTGTCACCTGGTCGACCCATGCCGCCCAGTTCTGCGAAGCGAATTCACCAGTCATCGGGACCACGCCATGACCGGGCACGGGCACGAAGGCCAGCAGCACCCAGTACCCGAGCAACAAGCCCGCGGCCACCCAGCCCTGCTGCCTGCGGGTCGTGTAGAGCAGCAGCGCGGTGCCGGCGACGTAGCAGAGGGCGATGCGCTGCAGCACGCCCGGGATGCGGAAGGTCTCGAGGCTGGTCGTCAGGAAGGGGAAGTTCTTCTCGAAGACGCCCAGGGCGAACAGGACCAGCGCGCGGCCGAACGCATGCCGCAGCAGGTCCGCATTGCTGGCGCCCTGCCGGCGTCGCCGGGCAATCGAGAAGGGCAGCGCGACGCCGACCATGAAGAGGAAGAAAGGGAAAATCCAGTCCGTCGGTGTCGCGCCGTGCCACCGCACGTGCTGCAACGCCGCATAGCCGGCGTCGTTGCCCTGCTTGTTGACGAGCATCATCGCGGCGATGGTGGCACCGCGCAGGACGTCGAGCGACTGCAGCCGGGCCGGATGCGCCTGGCTGCTCATCGGACCGCTGCCGTCGGCCGAGGCCTGGAGCCCGGGGCTGGCAGCGCATAGGCGACGTAGGTGCCGCCCGACCTGGTGCCCATCTTGCCGCCACCTGCGGCAATGACCACGAATTGCCGTCCGTCCACGACGTAGGTCGCCGGCGTGGCGTAGCCGCCAGCGGGCAGCGTGGTTTCCCACAGCGTCCGGCCGGTCTTCATGTCGAAGGCGCGGAACTTCTCGTCGTTGGTCGCGGCGATGAACAGCACGCCACCCGCAGTGATGGCCGGACCCCCGTAGTTCTCGGTGCCGGTTGGTGGCGCCTTCGCGTCCCGGGCATCCGGACGGTCACCGAGCGTGACCTGCCACGTGATGGTGCCGGCGCCGACGTCGACGGCGGTGAGTGTGCCCCAGGGTGGCGTGATACCCGGGAACCCCTTGTCGTCGAGCAGCCGCGTATAGCCGCCGAAGACGTACGGGATGTCGGTCGCGACGTCGTCCGCACCTTGCACCGTGGCGGTGGGGGCGTCGCCGAACAGGTAGGCCACGATGTCCTGGCGGACGTTCTCGGGAAGCGAGGAGAACGGCGGCATCTGACCGCGCCCGTAAGCAATGACGTCGGCGACCGCGGCGCGCGGCTGGCGCTTGTCGATGTCGACCAGTGTCGGGATGGTGCGGGACGGATCGCCCTGGCGCTGCAGCCCGTGACAGGCGACGCAGTTGACCTGATAGTGGCGTCGTCCGCGCGCGACCTGGGTGGTTTCCCGGGCCGCATCGATCGGCAGCATGTGGGTGATCCACGCCATGTTGTTGCTGTTGACGAAGAAGGTGCCGGTTGCCGGGTCGAACGCCTGGCCGCCCCACTCCGCACCACCGTCGAACCCCGGGAAGATGATCGTGCCTTCCTCGCTGGGTGGCTGCCACTTGTGGAACGGCCTGGCGCCAATCAGCTGCCGCTCGACGAAGGCACGGGCCTCCGGCGTCCGGGAGGTCAGCGTCGCTGCCGAGAAGTCCTGCCTGGAGATGGGCGGCAGCGTCGAGCGCGGCTGCGTCGGCCACGCGCGTTCGCCCTCGAGTGTGGTCTGTGGCACGGCAACCTCTTCGATCGGCCAGAGCGGCGTGCCGCTCTCGCGTTCGAAGACGTAGAGCTCGCCGGTCTTGGTGGCCTGCATGACGACGTCGACGCGGCGGCCGTCCTTGGTGACCGTGCCGAGTACCGGCGCGGTCGGGAGATCGCGGTCCCACAGGTCGTGGTGGACGAACTGGAAGTGCCACACCCGCTCGCCGGTGTCGGCCTTGAGGGCCAGCAGCGAGTTGGCATACAGGTTGGCGCCATGACGGTTGCCGCCCCAGAAATCGAAGGCCGCCGATCCGGTCGGGACAAAGACCAGGCCGCGCTTCTCGTCGACCGCCATGCCGGCCCAGTTGTTGGCCGCGCCGATGCGCTGCCAGGCGTCGGCGGGCCAGGTCTGGTAGCCGGCTTCACCCGGATGCGGGATCGTGTGGAAGATCCAGCGCCGCGCGCCGGTCCGCACGTCGAAGGCGCGGACGTGTCCGGGTGCGGCCCGCCCCGGACCCTCGGAGTGACGCGTCGGGACGATGATGACGTCCTTGTAGATGCTGCCAGGGGTATTGGACAGCACCGACAGGCCGGTCGTGTCGGCGTCGAGGCCCTGTCGCAGGTCAATCCGCCCCTGGTCGCCGAACCCGGGCAGCGGCGTGCCTGTCCTGGCATCGAGCGCGTAGAGGTACGGCCCGGCGCCCATGAAGATGCGCGCCTCGGTGCCGTCTGACCAGTAGGTCACGCCGCGGTTGACCCCGAGCGACGAGGGACTGCCCTTGGCGCTGCTGGCAAAGGGGTCGAATACCCATTTCTGCACGCCGGTGGCGGCGTCGAGCGCAAAGACCTTCAGCTGTGCCGAGGAGGCGTACAACACCCCGTCGACGACCACCGGGTTGCACTGGATCTGCGAGCGGTTGTCGGCGCGCGCATCACCGGTGTCGTGCGTCCACGCGACCTGCAGGGTGGACACGTTTGCCGGGGTGATCAGGTCGGCCGGGGAGTGCTGCGTGTGCGCCGGGTCGGCGCCATGAGCGCGCCAGTCCACCTGCGCCAGGCGCGGCTGGGTCCACCCCTGCATCCAGGCCGCGGCGACGATCGTGATGGTGACGAGGACCGGCAGTCGGCGAGACATCGGCGAAGTGGTCGCAGTGTACTGCACGATCCGGTAGGATCGGCCGCATGACTGACACCCGTTCCGGCAGCGCTGCGTCGCGTCGTGCCTTCCTTGCTGCAGGCCTGGCCGCGCCCGCGGCCGCGCTCGTCCCTGCCGGCCTCCACGCCCAAGCACCCGCTGGCGGCACGCCGCGTCACGCTCTCAAGATTGGCGCCGTCACCTACAACATCGCCAAGGACTGGGACGTCCCGACGATCATCAAGAACTTCACCGCCGCCGGCCTCGATGGCGTCGAGCTGCGGACGACGCACGCGCACGGCGTGGAGTTGTCGCTGACGCCGGCGCAGCGCGCCGAGGTGCGCAAGCAGTTCGAGGGATCGGCCGTGAAGATCGCCGGCCTCGGCACGACCTGTGAGTACCACTCGCCGGACCCGGCCGTCGTGCGCAAGAACATCGAGGAGACCAAGCAGTGGGTGCAGCTGGCCAGGGACCTCGGCTGTCCGAGCGTCAAGGTCCGTCCCAACGGCATGCCGAAGGACGTGCCCGAGGAGAAGACCCTGGAGCAGATCGGCCGCTCACTCCGCGAGTGTGGGCAGGCAGCGACCGAAGCGGGCGTGCGCATCCAGCTCGAAGTCCATGGCGCCGAAACCCAGCGCATCCCCCGCATCGTCAAGATGCTGACCTACGCGGATCGGCATCCGGGCTTCTGGATCTGCTGGAACTCCAACCCCACCGACCTGATGGACGGCGGCTTCGACAAGAACTTCGCGCTGCTCAAGTCGAGGATCGGGCAGGTGCACATGCGCGATCTGTACGTCGAGGAGTACCCGTTCCAGCGGCTGATCAACAACCTGCAGGCGATGAAGTTCGACGGCTACTGCTTTGCCGAGCTCGGCGACGTATCGAGTGATGGCCTGCGCGTGCTGAAGTACTGGCGCGGCATGTTCCGGCAGATGGAGGGGCTGGTGACGCCGCCCCTGACGGCGCCCAACGCCTAGCCGCGGCGTGCTGTTTCTGCCAGGCCCCTGACGGCCTGTCCTCGCAGTTCCTGCACCAGCCGCCGTGACCGCGGCATCGCCGCCCCCGGTGATGCCGCCGGTCCGGGCTGGTAAGGATCCTGCAACGCATCACGGCATGTCGACCGCTGCCATGCACGGGCACCCGCCCGCCGACCCGGACCCGCGGCAGCAACTGGGACGCGACGGTGAAGCGGCGGCGCTGGCGGCGCTGCGATCCCGGGGCTACGTCATCCTGGCGGAGCGGTACCGGGTTGCCCGCGGCGAGATCGACATCGTTGCCCGCGACGACCAGACCATCGTCTTCGTCGAGGTCAAGACGCGACGGGCCGACGCCTACGGGGGCGCCGCGGCGGCGGTCACCTGGCGCAAGCAGCGCACCATCGTCCGCGTCGCCGAAGCCTTCCTGGTGCGGGGGCGCCTCACGCACCTGCCGTGCCGCTTCGACGTCGTGTCGGTCCAGTGGCGCGACGGCGACGCGCCGCGCACCGAGATCATCCGGGGAGCCTTCGACGCCACGTAGGCGCCCTGCCGCCTGCCGTCCACCGTCTGCCGTCCCGCCGCCTGCCGCCTGCCGCCTGCCGACTGCCGACTGCCGATAATGTCCCCATGACTCCCTGGGGATGGCTGGTGGTGGCTGGGTTGCTGGAGGTCGGGTGGGCGATTGGGCTGAAGTACACCGTGGGCTGGACGCGGCTGTGGCCGTCGGTGGGCACGCTGGCGCTGCTGGCCGCGAGCATGTACTGCCTGGCCGTGGCGGCCCGGACGTTGCCGATTGGCACCGCCTACGCCGTGTGGACCGGCATTGGCGCGGCCGGCACGGCGGCGCTCGGCATGGTGTTGCTGGGGGAGCCGCGCACGGCCTGGCGCGTCGCCAGCCTCGGGCTCATCCTGCTCGGCGTGGCGGGCCTGAAGCTGGCGCGCTGAGGCCGTGGGGCTTGCGTGCAGCGCTGGACCGTGTGCTACACTTCGTGGTCGCAGTCGCTCGGCTAGAGCGGGAATAACTCAGTGGTAGAGTGCGACCTTGCCAAGGTCGAAGTCGCGGGTTCGAATCCCGTTTCCCGCTCCAATCTCGCCGCACCGAACGAGCGCTCCCACCTCAGGCTGGCGCCGTAGCCAAGTGGTAAGGCAGAGGTCTGCAAAACCTCCATCCCCGGTTCGAATCCGGGCGGCGCCTCCAATTCCAACCTCAACGCACTCGAGCGACTGACGAGCTGTGTCCCGGCGGCGCTTTCTAAGGACTTCGGCCCTTGGGAACCATCGCGCTTCGAGTTGCTCAATCGCCCGCCGGTGCGACCCCGCCATCACGCGCGGCTAGGTGTTGGCGCTGCTGCTCGGTGTTCGCGCTGTTCACGGAGCGTCGGTAGCGTGCCTTCGAGTTGCTGTCGAAGACCCGCGTGGTGGGGAGGAGCGACGTAGCGCGCTGAGACCGGTCCCGCTACTGGCGTTGCAGGAACGTGGCAACGCCGTTCATCAGCATCTGCACCGCCACCATCACCAGCAGCATGCCCATCAGGCGCTCCATCGCGACCAGGCCCCGCTGGCCGAGGACGCGATACAGGAACGTCGACGACAGCAGGATCACCCCACCCAGCGCCCAGGCTACGGTGACCACCAGCAGCAGCGTCATCGTCGAGGACGGCACCGCGCGGTCGAGCAGGAGCAGCGTCGCCAGCGTCGATGGACCGGCAATGAGCGGGATGGCCAGCGGAACGACGAACGGCTCGCCCTCGGGGGCCCCGTCGGTCAGCGTCCCGTGTTCCGGGAAGATCATCCGCAAGGCGATCAGGAACAGGACAATGCCACCGGCGATGCTGACCGCTTCCTGCTCGAGCCCCAGGAATCGGAGCAGCGCGTTGCCCATCAGCAGGAAGGCAACGAGCACGACGTACGCGAAGGCGAGCTCGCGCAGCAGCACACGCTGCCGACGCTCGGGCGGCACTGTCTTCAGCACCGACAGGAACAGCGGCACGTTCCCGAGCGGGTCCATCACCAGGAACAGGGTCACGATCGCGGAGAACACGTCCATGGCAGCCGGGGCTCAGGATACAAGAGGCGAGGACGAGGTCGAGCCGCGCGCGCCGGGCGAGTCAGTACAGCACGACGAAACCATCGCCGACAGCCACGACAGCCGGGAAGCTCCAGACCGCCAGCCCTTCGCGCGTGTCGATGCGACCGAGGGCGACGCCGTCGGCAAAGACCTGCCAGGCGACCGAGCCGCCCTTGTTCCAGCCGGTGCCGACAGCCCAGGCCATGAGCACCCGGCCAGCCGCGTCAACGGCAAGACGGGGGTGCTTGCGGCGTTCAGCCGGCGCGGGCACGGCGGCCGCGGCTGGCGAGGTCGCGGCCGCGCTGCCGGCCCGGAACGCGACCTGCCCGTCGTGCTCCCAGGCATGGATAGCTGTTTGCCCCGGAACGATGGCCATGCTCGACATCGGGCACGCGCCGATCTCCCAGGCGTCCACCGCCTGTGCGTCGAACGTGCGGCCACCGTCTGCCGAGTGCAGCGCGTGGACATCCCGATGGATCATTGCCGTGGCCGCCCGGTACAGCACGTCCACACCGTGCGGCGAGGCCGTCATGCGCAGGCCGCAGCACCCGCAGACCCCGGTGGTCACCGGCGAGATCGGCACCTCGGCGGAGAATGTCGCGCCATGATCGACAGAACGCGCCAGCCAGACGCGGCGTGCCTCCTCACCCTCGGGGCCATCGATTGCGTTGCCGTGCCACGCGACCAGGACGGCACCGTCCGGTCCAGCGGCCACCGAACTGCCGCCATCCAGGTGCCGCGTCGCCGTCATCAGGTTGCGCTGCGGCTCGAAACGGGCGCCTCCCGGGGCCGAGCGTGCGTACAGCAGCGGCATCCCCGCCTTCTGTCCAGCTCGGACCGGCGGCTTCGGTTCAGCACTGCCTGAACCGTTCCAGACCACGTGCACACGGCCTTCGGCGTCCAGCGCCAGCTGGGCGCCGCGGATGGTGCCGACGGCAATGGCGCTGCCCGGCTGACTGTTGACCCGCACTGGCGTCGCGAACGTGCCGCCGCGGTCGGACGAGTGCGTGTAGAAGACGTCGGCCGCGGCTGGCGTCCCGGCCAGGTACACCAGGTGTATGACTCCGGCGCGGTCCACGACGACTTCGGGCTGGACCCCGCCGTGCGGCACGCGGCTGACGACGACCCGTGGGGAGGCAGGCGCCTCGGCCGACGCCGGTGCGACGGGCGCGGCAAGGATCAGGAAAGCAGACAGCAGGTGGCAGCGGATGGTCATCGCAGGTGCGGCTCTCAGCGGGTCGCGGCGCACCGCGCGTCGTCGCGGTGCACGTAGTACGGACGATACGCGGGGGAGGTCGGATCGCCACAGCCCGACAGGTTGAGGAGCCGGACGTGCCTGAACTCGACGGGCTGGCTTTCGGCCTGCAGCCCGATGTATCCGGAGGCGAGGGCCTGGCCGTCGACCTTGAGGGCCGGGTCGTAGCCGGTGGCGACGCCGCCGCCGATTTGTGGCGTCTCGTACTCGAGGACCAGCTGCTTGTCGAGGTAATGGCGCACGTGCGCGTTGCCGAGCACTTCGACCTGCACCGACACCCAGGCGTCGTCGGCTACGAACCGCCGCGATGTCGAGTTGGTGCAGTGCGCCCTGACCATCGCGCCACCCATGAAGATCTCGGTCCCGGGCGTACACACGTTCATCGTCGTCTGGTTGCCGGCCAGGAACTGCGCCTCCACCGAGATCGGCCAGTCCTGGTCGACAAGGATCGTCGAGGGCGCCTGGCTGTGGACCATCACGCCGCTGTTCAGGCGGGCGTAGCTCGGCCCACCCTTCTGCTGCGGGCCGCGGATGCGGTACTCGAGGGCGAGTACGTAGTGGGAGAACGGCTCGTCGTAGAACAGGTGCCCGAAGCGGGCCCCGAAGTCGTCGCCATACCGGTCGTAGCGCACCGCGATGACGCCGTCTTCGACCCGGAACGTCTCGGCGAAGTTGTCGCCCAGCCGGTGGTGCGCCAGCTTGACCACCCAGCCGTCGAGGTCCCGACCGTTGAACAGGGAACGCCATTCCGCCGCCGCCACTTCCTGCCACGGGATCGGCGTGGGTGCGGGCCGGGACTGCAGCGACATCAGGGCGAACACCAGCACCAGCAGGGTCATCGGATCACCTCGCGTGGAGAGGGTAGCGGAAAGGTGGCCACGCACCTACCGTTGATGGGGCGCCGGGCGCAGCGTTTGGCATCGTGGGCAACTTGGGATATACGGAAGGCCGCGGTGCGGGCCTGCCTCATGGCGGCCGCGTCATTCTTGTCCACGGGAGAACATCATGCGTACAACCAGGTTCTTACTCGGCGCGAGCATCGCCGGGTGCGTTGTCGTTGCCATGCAGACGGCGTCGATGCAGTCGCCCACGCCTGCCAGCGGTCCGCCTGAAGACCGCGTCGTCGTCGAGGCGCCGCCCCGAACGGCCGCCAACGTCCCGACACCGACGCTGACGCCCGCCGAGACCGCGGCGCTCTCGCGCGCGACGGCCGCCCGCCTGGCCGCGGCGCGCACCCATGCGGTAGGGGTGGCGCAGCGAGCCGTCCGCGACCGTGACGAAGGACTCTTCCGGGAACCGACCGCGGCCGAAGCTGCAGCGCTCGCCCTGCCCGCCGGCACCGGTGCGGCGGCCGAACAGCCAATCTCGCTCGGCGGCTACGCGGTGAAGACCGACGCCTCGGGCGTCTCGCTCCTGGTGGTCACGACCGGCAAGGACGGCACGGTCACCGGCCATGACGTGAAGGGCGGCCACCGTGATCGCTAGGCTTGCAGTGACGACCCTCGTGCTGGCGGCTCTGGCCGCTCCGGCCTCGGCACAGTCGGCCCGGGTCATCGTCGTCAATGGCGACCCGGCCGGCGTGGGCTTCAACGACCCCACGCCCGCTGCGCCGACCGGCGGCAACCCGGGCACGACACTCGGCCAGCAGGCCCTGAACGTGTTCCAGACGGCCGCCAACCGGTGGGCCGCCAACCTGCAGAGCAAGCAGGTGATTGCAGTGGTCGCGTTCTTCGAGCCGCTCGCGTGCGATGCCACAGGCGGCGTGCTCGGCGGCGCGGCACCCTACTTCTCGATTCGCGACGTGCCGGCACTGCCGCAGGGCGGCAAGGACCTCGAGCCGGGCACGTACTACCCGGTTGCGCTTGCCGAGAAGATCACGCGCCAGGAAATCACGGAAGCGTTCCTGCCCGATGAGCCCTTCGAGATCTTCACGGTGTTCAACAGCGAACTGGGCAAGCCCGGCTGCCTGACCGGCAACGGGTGGTACTACGGGCTCGACAACAATCAGCCTTCAAACCGGATCGACCTGCTGTCGGTCGTCCTGCACGAGTTCGGGCACGGCCTCGGCGTCACCGTCGGGCCGACGAGCGGCCGCACGGGGCTTCGCGCCCAACAGACGCCGACATTTGCCGGTTACCCGTCGGTGTGGGAGCGCCGGGTGCTCGATCTCTCGACGGGCAAGCGCTGGATCGACATGACGGCAGACGAGCGCCGGGTGTCGGCCACCAACACCAACCGGCTCGTGTGGGCCGGCCAGATGGTGACCAACGTCATCCCGTCGGTGCTCGACCCGGCCCTGGTGATCTCTGGAGGCTTTCCGGCCGAGGACGTCCAGGTCGCCTCGTTCGGGCCGATTGTCTCGAGCTTCTCCGGGACCGTCACGGCGCCACTCGACACGCTCGGTTCGCCCCTCGGTTGTGCTCCATACGGCGCAGGCGCTCCTACCGCCGGCAACATCGTGCTGGTGAGCCGCGGCGGCTGCACCTTCACCACCAAGGTCAAGCATGCCCAGAATGCCGGCGCCGTCGCCGTGCTCGTGGCCAACAACACGTCGGGCCTGCCGGGCATGGGTGGGGCCGACGCGACGGTCACGATTCCCTCGTGGGGCATCTCGCAGTCGCTTGGCGGCGTCCTGCGCGCTGCGGCGCCCACCGCGGTGTCGCTCGGCGTCACCAGCAAGGTGCGCGCCGGCACCACCGCTGGCTTCGCGAGGCTGTTCGCGCCGAATCCATTCCAGCAGGGCTCGTCGGTGTCGCACTTCGACGTCACCCTGACGCCGAGCGTGCTCATGGAGCCCTCGATCACGTCGGATCTCACGACCCGGGTGAAGAATCCGGCTGACCTGACACTGGCGCTGTTGCGCGACATCGGCTGGTAGGGGCACGCATGCGCAGCATCCTGATGGCCATCGCCCTGGTCGCGGTGGCGGGCACGGCACGAGCCGAAGAGAAGGCGTTGTTCAACGGCACCGACCTCACCGGCTGGACCCACGTCGGCAAGGGCAGCGTGGTCGTCGAGGACGGCCTGCTCAAGACGGTCGGCGGCATGGGGCTGCTGTACTACGCCGCTGAACCGCTTGGCGACTGCGTCATTCGCGTCGTCTATCGGACCAGCACCGTCGACGACAACTCGGGCATCTTCGTCCGCATCCCGGCACCCCCGGCCGACGCCTGGCAGGGGGTGCACACCGGGTACGAGATCCAGATTCTCGAGAACTTCCCGGCCAGCTACGTGCTCAGCGAGCACCAGCGGCGGTTCGGCACGTCATGGCACACGACCGGCGCGATCTACTCGATGAGCCCGGCGCTGGCCACGCCCCAGAAGCCGGTGGGGGAGTGGAACACGATGGAGATCGAGTTGCGCGGCCCACGCACCGTGATTCGTCTCAACGGCGTGCTCGTCAACGACTTCGTCGAAGGGTCGACCGTCCCGCCACGCGAGCACTCGTACGAGCCGGTCCGTGGGCGTCGCCCCGACGTCGGCTACATCGGCATCCAGAACCACCACGAACCGCAGACGGTCTTCTTCAAGGACATCACGGTCATCCGCTGAACCGATGCCGGGGCGACGGCCAGGACGGCCGTCGTCCCGGCGCCGCCCAGCCGTCGCTCAGGCTCATTTGGCCAGCGGATCGGGGCGCATCTGGAAGCGCACGATCTTGGACGGCGTGCCCTTGCCGCCTTCCATGTGGAACGGCGCGCGCGTGCTGATCGTGGAGAAGATCCCGCGACCTTTCCAGCCGCCCTTCGGGTCGTCGATGCGGCCGTCCATCCACTTGGTGTAGTAGCCAAGCGGGTACGGCACGCGCAGCACCACCCACTTGCCGTCCTTCAGGGCGAGCAGACCCTCGGACGCATTGCCGGTGTTGATCGGGGTGTTGGGGCCGAGCCCCAGCGTGTCGAACCAGTCCACCCATGTGTAATAGCTGGCTTCCGCACTGCCGCCGGCGGTGACGCCCTTCATCTGCGGCACCGGCTCGGTGTACAGGGTCCAGCCTTCGGGGCAATGCTGCCCGGTGGCCTTGGGGCCGTTGAGCGGCGCCGTGCACTTACGCCGATCGAAGCTCGCCATGTGGCCACTGGCCATCGCGGCCCACACCACGCCGTTGCGGTCCACGTCCATGCCGCGCGGCGAAAACGTGCGCGCTTTCGGGTCCGCGTGCTGGAAGGGCGGCTCGTAGACCTCGACCAGCGTCGTCTCGGGCGGGTTGGTGCCAGGAAGCAGCCGAACCGCGGCGCCGGGGTAGCCCAGCACCGAGCCCCACACCGAGCCGTCGGGGGCCGGCTGCACCGAGTAGAACGCGCCGTTGTACCGCTTGTCCTTGGTCGGGTCGACGGGATCGTTCGGCTCGACGTAGGCATCACGCCGGCCGTTGCCGTTGGTGTCGATGATCAACGCCGTCCAGCCCTGCGCCTGGACCTCGTCGCCGGTCTCCTCGAACAGTTTCCGATTCAGCCAGCCGACGACCTGTCCGCCGCCGCTGGTCCACAGCGTCTGGTTGGCATCCTCGGCAAACGCCAGATGGTGCGTGCCGAAGCAGGTGCTGATGTGGGTCAGCACCTTGGTCTTCGGGTCGTACATCTGCAGGTGGCGGCTGGAGCGGGCAATCGGGAACAGCTTGGCCGAGGGGTGCTCCGAGCCGGCCTTGCAGAAGTCCGGATTGTCGAACGGACGCACCGCCGAGGTCAGCCAGACGCGGCCCTTCTCGTCGAGCATCGGATTGTGGACGTTGTTCTTGCTGGTCCAGATCGGCTCGCTGCCCCAGTACGGCGACGGCTGGACCATGTCCGGCGAGCGTTGCCGGCGTGGCGGGGTCGCGCAGGCTCAGCGGAATGCGGCTGGCGGTGTGCGTGGTCGGGTCGAGCACCGGGATGTAGTCGGCACTCAACTCCAGCGCGCCATACAGCGGGCCATTCGCGTTGACGGTCGGGTCGCGGCGGTCGGTCGAGACCTCGTCGTGCAGGTAGTGCTTCGGATTGGCCCAGTCCCACTGGGTGATGACGACGTTGCGTTCGAGACCGTGCGGGCGCGGTGGCGCCGGTGGCACGGCGCCGGCCTTGATGCGGTCGGTCCACGCGGCAAACTCGGTCATCATGCGCGCGCCGACCTGGTTGACCGTACCGATCATCTGCGCGCCGGCCTGGCCCGAGGCGATGCGGCGGTGCCAGGCATCGACCGACGTGTTGAAGGTGCCGAGGGCGGCTGGCACTTCGCGCGTGCCGATCGTCCCCAGTTGATGGCAGGTGGTGCAGCCGCCGGACTTGAGGACGCGCAGGTACTGCTGCTGCGAGGCAATTGCCGGCTGGATGCCGTTGCCGGTGGCGCCGGTGCCGGGGAACTCCGCGGGCCCGGGCACCTCGAGCAGCGAATACCAGTAGCCGGCCGGGTAGTAATACGCCGCCGCTCGCGCATCGGGCGCGACAACGGCCTTCAGGGCGAGGCGCGCGCCCGGGGAGGCGTTCGACTTGGCCGAGTCGACCAGCCCATAGCCCCGCACCCAGACCTGGTAGCTCGCCTTGGGCAGATCCGGAATCAGGTAGCGACCCTGATCATCGGTAACCACGGTGCGGGAGAACCGGGTCGGCAGGTCGGTGGTCTCGGCGATGACCCAGACGCCGGCCTCGGCGCCCTTCGGCCCGGTCACCACGCCGGCAATGTCGTCGCCGTCCATCGCCACGTCGGCCGCGGGCGATTGCGACGCACGCATCGAGGTGAAGGCCAGCAGGGCCGTGCAGGTTCCGGTGAGCAGCAGGAACGTCAGACGCGTGTGCATGCGACTCCTTGGGAGATGGGTCGCGGGCATCGTAAAGCAAAACGCCGGACTCGCGCCGCCCGGCGCGCGCGCGGCCCTGGGGAGGTAGACTGCGCCGCATGCCGTTCGACTCCCGTCCTTCCCCCACCCGGCGTCAATTCCTCGGTCAAACAGCCGGCACGGTCGCCGCGGCCTCGATGGCGACCGTGGTGCCCCGCGCCGAGGCGGCCCAGCCCGCCAGGTCGGCCAGCCGTGTGCTCGGCGCCAACGACCGCATCCGTCTCGGCTTCATCGGCTGCGGCATGCAGTTCCAGGACCTGCTGCGGCGCGGCTTCCTGCCCCGGCGGGAGCGCCAGGGCGACGTCGAGTTCGTCGAGGTCTGCGACGTGTGGCAGCCACGCGTCGACAACGCCAGGGCCAAGACCGGCGCCGAGCGGGGCGGCCGTGATTACCGAGCCCTGCTGGCGCGCGCCGACATCGACGGCGTCGTCATCGTCGTGCCCGACCACCTGCACTACGCGATTGCCAGGGCCGCGCTGCTGGCCGGCAAGGACGTCTACCTCGAAAAGCCGATGACCTACACCATCGACGAGGCGGCAAGACTGCACGACGTGGTCAGGCAGACCGGGCGGATGCTGCAGGTCGGCGGCGGCGGGCTCAACTCGCCGCTGCACCAGAAGCTGCACCAGTACGTGCAGGCTGGCAGGATGGGCAAGGTCGTGTGGGGTTTCATCAGCTACAACCGCAACACCACCGACGGCATGTGGGACTACCCGATTCCGGGCATCGGCAATCAGGCCTGGCCCGACGCCGACGTCACGCCCGAGAACCTCGATTGGCAGGCCTGGCTCGGCGGCGCGCGCAAGCGGCCCTTCAGCAGCGAACGCTTCTTCCGGTGGCGCAAGTTCTGGGACTACTCCGGCGGCAATGCCACCGACCTGCTGTTCCACCGCCTCGGCGCCCTCAGCGCCATCGTCGGCTTCGACTTTCCGAACCGGGTGGTCAGCGGCGGCGGCATCTACGTGCAGAAGAACCGGCAGGTGCCCGACACGTACATGACCACCGTGGAGTACCCGCGCGAGTACTGCTTCAACATGGTCTCGTGCATGGCCAACGCCGACTCGGCGCCGATCACGGTCTACGGCAACTGGGGCACGCTGCAGGTGCTGCCGCCGCACGCGCCAGCCCGGGCAGCCCGTGCCGCGCGGCGGCGGCCGGGGCGTCATCACGGCGGAGCGCACCTTCGAGAAGCAGTTCAGGGAGGCCAACGGCGGCCTCACCGAGGTGGAGATCACCGCGGACGAGCCGGTGGAGGACCTGGCCGACAACTGGCTGAACAGCATGCGCAGCCGCGAGGCGCCGATCTACGACGTGCTCAAGGGCTACCAGGTGACCGTGGCCATCCAGCTCGGGGTGCAGTCCTACCGGGAAGGGCGCGCCATGGGCTTCGACCCGGTGGCCCGGCGGGTCCTGTCCGCCCCGACGCCGCGCCCGGAGTTCGAGCCGAAGGAGTCGTGACTTGGGCGTACACTGAGGCGTACCGCTGCCGCTGCCCGCGTCGAGGTGGAACCATGATTGTCCGCAGTACGCCTCTTCTGGCGTGTGTCCTGCTGTGTCTTCCGGTGGCCGCATCCGCTCAGATCATGAGCGGCATCCGCAACCAGCCGACGTCGCGCGATGTCCCGACGATGCCCCTCGACACCAACGTGTCGTCGGACTTGCGGCCGACGTTCCGGTTGAAGGTGACGCGCGTCGAGGTGAGCGCGCTGGTGGTCGACGCGGACGGCACGCCCGTGCGCAACCTGAAAGCCAGCGAGGTCGAGGTGTACGACGGCGGGCGCAAGCAGGACATCCAGTCCTTTGCCGCCTACACCTACAACGGCGGGTCGATCCCGCTCGACACGGTGGACTCGCCGAGTGACCCCAACAGCGCGACCGCGCTGATCACCAATGCGTGGAGCTCCTCGTCTCGGGTCATCGGGGTGCTGCTCGACGACCTGCACGTCGACGCGCGGCGCACCGAGAAGGCCCGCCAGGCGGCGCGCCACCTGGTGGCCAGCCTGGCGCCGTCCGACCTGCTCTACGTGGGCGTGACGAGCACGCCCGCCCTGGCCACGGCCGGCTTTGTCCGCGACCGGCGCCGCGCCCTCGAGATCATCGACGCCTTTTCCGGCATGCGCCTGCCCGATCCGACCCTGGAGATGCGGCAGACGCCACAGACGTTCTCGAATCCGCTGTTGACCGGGATGCGCACCCCCGGCCTGGCGGCCTCCGAACAGCAGCGCTCGATGCGCCTCGAGGACGCCTACGATGCCATCGGCCGGATCGCCAACGCCGTCCGCGAGGTCGGGGGGCGGCGCAAGTCGCTGGTCTTCATCACCGAGGGCTCGTCGGTCGGAGGTTCGATCACCTCGTCGGCGTCGGTGAGTGGCGACACCACCGGCGCGATGCTCGACGCCCTGGCTGCCGCGTCGGTGGCCGACCTGGCCGTGTACCCGCTCAACCCGGCCGGTCTGGACCTGCCGACCGACCGGATGATCGAAGGTTTCACCCGCCAGGTGGACACCGCCAGCGAGAACAACACCCGTGGCCCCGGGGGGCGCGAGGTTGGCCACGAGGACCTCTCCAACATCCTCACGCAGTACATGCAGGCCAAGAACCAGCTGCGCGATCTCGCGGCGCTCACCGGCGGGGTGTCGCTGATCGACCGCAACGACTTGGCGGGCGCCGTGGACCGTGTCCTGCGCGACGCCAGCGACTACTACGTGATCGGGTACGAGCCCGACAAGGAAGTGAAGGGCACCAAGATCCGCTCGCTCGAGGTGCGCGTGACGCGCCCGGGCGTGAAGGTCTACACCCGCAAGGGCTACATGCCGCCGCCGGCCAACCCCGCTACCGCAAAGGTGCCGTCGCATCTCTCGCCGGCAATGCGCGCGCTGCTGTCCGGGATCGTCCCCGTCGACGCGCTGCCGATGGTCGTGCAGCTGATCGCCATCGGCGAGCACAAGGGCAAGGTCCGCTATGCGGTGGTCACCGAGACCGCCGGGGGGCCGCTGGTCGACGGGCTCGACGGCGACCGGGTCGGCATCGAGCAGGCCATCCTCAGCATCGACGGCAACGGCAAGATGGCCAATGCGTCGCAGAAGACGGCGGAGCTGAAGGTCGGCGCACAGCAGGTGCAGATGCTGGGGGCCCTGGGTCTGCGCACGATCTGGTGCATCGACCTGCTGCCGGGCCCGCACCAGGTCCGCGTCGCCACGGTCCACCAGCAGTCGGGTCGCGGCGGCTCGATCTACCTGGACGTCGCGGTCGAAGCCGGAAAAGTGCCGACCCCGGAAGTGCTGCTCACGCTCAATCAGTCGCCCAAGCCGACCGCGTTCGTCGACCCCGAGGCAAAGAAGTTGATGGCCGCCGGGGGAGGGTCGCAGTAGGGGACAGTCAGAATTCAGAATTCGGAATTCAAAATGAAGGCGAGACAGACCACCGGCCTCATTCCGCTGGCCTGCGTCCTCGTTGGCGTCGTGACTCTGAGTGCGCAGCAGACTCCCGCGCCCAGTCCCACCTTCAGGACCGAGGTCTCGATCGTCGAGGTCTCGGCCGTGGTCACCGGCGAGGGCGACCGGCCGCTCATCGACCTGACCAGGGACGACTTCGAGGTGCTCGAGGACGGCGTGCGCCGAACGGTCGTGGCGGCGCGCTTCCTGTCGCCCGCGCCGGCCGCCACGCCCGCGCCGCTGCCAGCCTCGTTGCAGGGCGCTCGTCTCGACGAGGTCGTGACCAACCGCGACCTGGCCGACGCGCCGGCCTTCGTGCTCCTGCTCGACGACCTCAACGTCAGCGCCTACGACTCGCACCGCGCCATCCGCGCCGGCCTCGGCGTGCTCGGGGCAATCCCGCGCGACGCGCTGGTCAGCGTCGTCACGACGAGTGGGGAAGGCGGCGGCCTGCTCACGCTGGGGCGCCCCAACCAGGGCCACGCCGAACGGGTAAAGGCGTTCCGCGGGCGCCTCGTGCTCGCCGGTCCCGAGCAGAAGAACCCACTGAGGATTGCCACGACACCCAGTTCGGTCGACGCGCCGTGTGGGGTCGGCTCGGACGTCCTCAACTCGCCGGACTGCGCCGACCCGACCCGCGCCGCGCGACGGGCGCGTGCCCTGCAGGGCGTGGGCGAACTGCTGTCGCGGACGGGTTCGCGTCGCAAGGTCCTCGTCTGGGTGGTCACCGACATGGGCGTGTCGCCCCTGGACCCGCACGGCAACCGTGAGGCGCAATTTGCCGGCCTGCAGCGTCTGCTTGCGGGCGACGTCACGGTCTATGCGGTCGATCCGCGCGAGAACACCGGGTCGTTCACCGCCGGGGGTGGGGGACTGGGCCAGGGTGATCGCCGCACTGGTGGCCGCATGCGGGTGGGACCGGCCGACTCGGTGTTCGGCGGACCTGGCGGATCGACGATGTCGCTGAACACCGATGACATGGTTGGCGTGCCGCTGACCCAGATCGCGCGCGAGACTGGCGGACGCTGGATCCAGAACGCCAACAACGTCGAGAAGCTGGCCGCCGAGATTGTGACGCAGAACCTGTCGTCCTACGTGCTGGCGTACGAGTCGGCGGCCGGCCGCGTCGCGGGGCGCCACACCATCGAGGTGAAGGTCAAGCGTCGCGGTGCGAAGGTGTCGGCCCGACGTGCGTTCGTCGTGACGCCCGGTGACCGCGCCGGCGCGTCGCCGCCAGCCTCGGCCGATGTCGCCACGGCGCGCTTGCGCGACGTGATTCAGGGAGGCGTGCCGTTCGGCACCCTGGCCCTCGAGGCGCACGTGGCGACGCAGCTGGCCGCCTCCGGGCCGGCGCGTGCGCTCGTGACCGTGCAGGTGGACCAGGCCACGGCGAGCGACGCGTCCAGCCTCGACGTGCTGGTGCTGGCGGCGCAGGACGACGGCAAGGTCGTCAGCGTCGAGCGCTTCGCGATGAACCGGCCGACCAACGGCGCGCTGTGGGAGGGAAGCATCACGCTTTCGCTGGAGCGCGGCTCGTACCAACTCCGCATCGCGGCGGCCACACCAGACGGCACCCGGACAGGGCTGCTCCTGCACCCGATCGACATGCGCCCTCCCTCGGGCGACCTCGCCCTGGGCGTGCCGACCCTGCTGGGCGAGGACGAGGCCGGCGTCCGACCCACCCTCGCACGGACCTTTGCCGTGGGCCACCCGCTCGCCTTCCAGGTGGAAGCGGCAGGCGACGCCGTCCGCACGGGCACTGTCACCGTCCACGGCCGTCTGGTGGATGCGGCTGGCGGCGAGGTCCGCGCCCAGCCCGCCACGGCGGAACCGGGTGGCAGTGCAGCGCAGCTGCGGGCCACCGGGCTGATCACCACCGCCGGTGTGGCGCCCGGCGCGTACACGCTGGTCGTCGAGGCGCGCCGCGAGGGCGGCGGTGGCGCAGCCGCCACCCACGCCATCCCTGTCCGACTCGAGGCCGCGGCGTCCGGCGCCGGCGGCACGACGGCGACCGGGACAGCGGAAACCGGGGCGGCTTCGGGCACGGCTTCAGGCGTGGCTGTGCGGGTGCTGACGCCACTTGCCGTGGCGCACGGCCCGTCCACGCGCCACCAGCGGCGCGGCCCGCAGGTCATCCGGACCGAGCAGGAGTGGACCACTTTCTGGCAATCGCTGCCGACGCGTCAGGCGGCGCCGCCGATCGACTTCGCGCGGGTCACACTGCTGGCCATCGTCGCCGAGGACGGACCCCCAGCCACGCCGCGCATCACACGCGTCACGACCGAGCCGGGTGGCCTCGTCGTCGAGTGGACGGCCGAGCCGATGACCGCACCCGCAGCAGCGGCCGACCCGCTCCGTCCCGTTCGTCGTGATGGGTCTCACACAGGCCGAAGGGCGAGTCCGGTTCGCGCGGGTGGAGTTAGGACGGTAGGGGCCGTTCCCCGAACGGCCCTGACACGATGCGCGCAGCGCCTACCGGGACCAGTGCACCGACGTCGTCTGGCCGTTGGCCGCCTGGTTGCCGCCGATGCTGCGCAGCGTCAGGTCCACGCCTTCCGCGGTCCACACCGACTCCACCCACCCGACCGGCTCGTTGTCGTTGAAGTTGTAGCCGACAGCGGGGAGGTTGATCAGTTGCAGGCCGTCGCGCTCGATGACCTCGTACTTGTGCGAGTGCCCATACATGATGGCCTTGACCTGGCGGTGCGGGCGCAGCACCTCGAACAGGCGCTCGGCATCCATCAGTTCGCCGTCGTTGGCGCCGAGCGTGTGATGTACGAGGATCACGGTCGGCGCGGCTGACGCCGCCAGTTCCTTGCCGAGCCAGGTGCGCTGCGCACTCCCGAGTTGGCCGGGGGTGACGTTCGGGGCGAGCAGCGAGTCGAGCAGCACGAAGCGGAGGCCACCTGCGTCGCGCGTCGAGGCATGCTTGTTGGCGACGGTCGCCGCCGCCGGGTGCATCGGGGCAAATGCCTGCAGGAAGTTGCCGCGATGGTCGTGGTTGCCGAGAACCATGCCGACCGGGCCCGCGCTCATGACGGGAGCGAGAAGCGTCCGCAGGCGGACGTAGTCCTCGGGCAGGCCCTGCAGTCGCGCCAGGTCGCCGCCGAGCAGCGTGCCATCCACGGATGCGGCCACCACCTGCGGCACCACTCTGGTGAGGTTCTCGACGGGCGAGAAGCCGCGATACCGCTCCGCGCCGTCGGCGGGGATGTGCGTGTCCGAGAGCAGGGCCAGGCGCAGCGGCCGCGCCGCGCCTTGTGAAGCGGCCCGACGCGTGAACGTCAGGCTGGCGGCCGCAGCGCCCGCGGCGGCCAGGAATTGTCGACGCGTCGAACCGGGAAGCAGCAGCGGCATGCCGCCTTTATACGCCATCGCCGGACCGGCCATGGCCTGTGTCCTTGCCGCGTGGATCCGGCAGGGGCCGTGCCCCGGCGCGACGCCCGTGCGGTCAGCGCGAGGCGGACGAGGCTGGCCGGGCGATCTTCGGCAGCGTCCAGGGCGCGCGGTACTGCGGCATCACCAGGCGCTGCGCCTCCTCGTCACCGACGATGCGTTCGCTGCGCCGCGTCCCACTGGACGCGGCGATTGAGGCGGAAGGCGATGTTGGCCAGGTGGCAGGCAATCATCGAGTTGTGGCCGATCTCGACGTCCGAGCGCGGCGCCTTGCGCGTGTCCATGCAGTCCAGGAAGTTCTGCACGTGCTTGAGGTGCGAGTCCTCGCCACCGGTGCCCTTGCGCGGCTCGCCGGTCATCCGGTAGGACTTCGCTTGCCCTTGGCGGTCTCGGTCTCGGGCAGCACTTCCCAGCCGCCGCGGTCGACCACGAGCACGCCGTTGTTGCCGTGGAACGCCACGCCGTGGTCGCGCATGTACGGACCCTGGCCGATGGCCGTGGCGTGCTCCCAGACCATGCGAGAAGCCGTCGCACTCCCACAGCGCCTGCTGCGTGTCCGGCGTCTCCTCGGCGTCGTCCGGGAAGCCGAACTTGCCGCCGACCGACACGGCCGCCTTCGGCGCCTTGACGTCCATGCCCCAGTTGGCGATGTCGATCATGTGCGCGCCCCAGTCGGTCATCAGGCCGCCGGAGTAGTCGTAGTACCAGCGGAAGTTGAAGTGGAAGCGGTTCTCGTTGAACGGCCGCTTCCTGGCCGGCCCGAGCCACATGTCGTAGTCGACCTCGGCGGGCGCCGGCGCCGTCCGGCTTCGACGCGGGATGTTGCCCATCCAGTCCTGGTAGGCCCACGTCTTGACGAGCCGGATCTTGCCCGAGCGCGCCGCTCTTGACGTAGTCGACGGCGTCGCTGAAGTGCCTGCGCGCTGCGCTGCTGCGTGCCCATCTGCACGACGCGTCCGTACGTGCGCGCCGCGTCGACCATCACGCGGCCTTCGCCGATGGTCAGCGCCAGCGGCTTCTCGACGTACACGTCCTTGCCGGCCTGGCAGGCCATCACCGCCGGCAGCGCGTGCCAGTGGTCGGGCGTGCCGACGATGACCGCGTCGATGTCCTGGCGGTCGAGCACCGCGCGGAAGTCGCGGGTGCTCAGCTCGGGCTTCTGGTCGAACTGCCGGGCCATGCTCGCCGCGGTCTTCGTGACCTGGCGGTCGTCGACGTCGCACAGCGCCACGCAGCTGCGCGCCCGACTTGCAGCATGTCGCGCAGGTCGCTGTTGCCCATGCCGCCGCAGCCGATCAGGGCGACGCGGACCCGGCGGTTGGCACCCGCGACCCGGTCCTGCGACCGGGCCGACGTCACGGTCGATGCCGTGGTCGAGGCGACGAGCGTGGCCGCAGCTCCCGCTGCGGAGTGGGCGAGGAAGCGACGCCGCGAGGGGTGGCGGGGCATGAGGCGCTCCGGATGCGTCTTACGTATGGCAACGCCGACTGGCGCGGGTCGGCCGGGAGGGCCGGGCGGCTGCGCTTGGTCGAAGAACCGGCCCAGCATACTCTGGGAGAGCGATGAATAACGAGGCCGTGGTACGACTCCTGATGTTCACGGGAGTGCTGGGCGGACTGGCGCTGGCCGAGCACCTCTGGCCGCGGCGGGGCCGCGCGCTGGGCCGCGTGCAGCGCTGGCCGCACAACCTGGCGCTTGTCGGCGTGGGCACGCTGGCAGTCAGGGTCGTCGCACCCGCCGGCGTGGTCACCGCTGCGCTGTTCGCGGAGTCGCGCCAGTGGGGCGTGCTGCGGACGCTGGACGCGCCAGCCGTCATTGCCTGGGTCGTCGGCGTGCTGGCCCTCGACCTGACCGTCTACGCCCAGCATGTGGCCATGCATGCGCAGCCGTGGCTGTGGCGCCTGCATCGCGTGCATCACGCCGACCCCGATGTCGACGTCACGACGGGTGTGCGTTTTCATCCGGTCGAGCTGGTGCTGTCGCTGGGTCTCAAGGCCGCGGTTGCGGTGCTGGTTGGCGTGCCGGCCGGAGCGGTGGTGCTTTTCGAGATCCTGCTCAACGCGACGTCGATGTTCAATCACGCCAACCTGCGGCTCCCGGTGGCGGCCGACCGCCTCGTCCGCCTGCTGGTCGTCACCCCAGACATGCACCGGATCCACCACTCGGTGAATCGCCGCGAGGCCGACAGCAACTACGGCTTCAACGTGCCGTGGTGGGATTGGCTCTTTGCCACCTACCGGCCGACGCCGCTGCTGCCGCACGAGTCGATGCCGCTTGGTGTGGGCTCGCTGGCGACCGCAGAGGATCAGCGGCTGGATCGACTGCTGGTGCAGCCGCTCAGGCGCGACCAGTGAATCGGGCCCGACAGATCACGTGAGGCCGTAGACGTGGGCGGCGGTGCCGCCCCAGAACGCCTTACGCTCGGCCTCCGACCACGGCGCGGTGAACGCCTGCGCCGTTCGCACCCAGCCACCGTACTCGACCTTCAGGCGGCAGACCGGCCAGTCGGAACCGAACATCAGCCGGGCCGGGCCGAACGCTTCGACGGCAAGATCGAGGTAGGGCTGGATCACCGGCAGGGTCCAGGTCGGCTCGCGCACTTCGGTCACCACCCCCGACACCTTGCACGTCACGTGCGGTCGCTTGGCCAGTTCCCGGAAGGACCGCACCCAGGCCTGGTCGATCCGACCGGCGACGATGGTCGGCTTGCCGATGTGGTCGAGCACGAACGCCTGCGACGGATGGCGATCGACGAAGGCGATGACCGAGGGCAGCTGCGCGGCGAAGACCAGCAGATCGTAGACGAGGCGGTGGTGCCGCAATCTGGCGACCCCACGGTTGAAGGCGGGCCGGGCCAGGAAGCCAGGGTCGGCTTCGCCCTGCACGCCGTGCCGCACGCCGACGAACCCGCGCTGCGCGGCGTAGCGCGCCAGCATGTCGTCTGCATCCTCGGCCGCCAGATCCACCCAGCCGACCACGCCACGGATGCGGCCCGCCGAGGCGGCGGCCTGTGCGAGCAGGAAGTCGTTCTCCGCCAGCGACTGCCGCGCCTGTACCGCGATGGCCGCGTCGAGGTGGCTGGCCACCAGCTCGCGTGTCAGGTCGGCGTGCAGGTAGTCGCGGCGCAGCGCCGTGGCGGCCTCGCTGATCCAGCCGTATTCGACCGGCTCGAAGTGCCACAGGTGATGGTGGGCGTCGATGCGCATCTACTTGGCAAGCAGCGTACGCGCCACGAACCAGACGTTGGCGGGCCGTTCGGCCAGTCGCCGCATGTACCACGGGAACCAGTGGTCGCCGTAGCTGATGAGGACGCGCAGGCCGTAGCCGTCGCGGGCCAGCTGCTGCTGGACGCTCCGCTGGATGCCGTAGAGCAGGGCGAACTCGTAGCCGTCGCGGCCGACGCCGGTGGCCCTGGCGTGTTGCTGGATGGCGTCGATGACCGTGACGTCGTGGGTGCCGAAGACGGCACGGAAGCCATGCGCCCGCGCCTCCGGGCCGAGCATCGTCCTGGCCAGCGCGAGGTAGCTGGCATCGACATCGACCTTCTTCGGGTGCGCCACCGTGGCCGGCTCGCGGTACGCGCCCTTGACCAGCCGGACGGCGCCGCCGGCAGCGACGATCGCCTCGAGGTCTGATGCGGTGCGGTACAGGTAGGCCTGCAGGCACACCCCGACGTTGCGGTGCACCGCCAGGACCGCGTGGTACAGCGCCAGGGTGGCATCCACGTAAGAATGCTGTTCCATGTCGATCCACAGCATCGCGTCGTGCGACGCCGCCTGCGCGGCGAGTTGCTCGACGTGCTCGCGGCAGCGCGCCGGATCGACGTCCAGTCCCAGCTGCGTCAGCTTGACCGAGATCTGCGCGTCGAGGCGACGCTGGGCAATCTCGCCGTCGGCATGCAGGTAGTGATCGGCGGCCGCATCGGCCGCGGGCATCTCCGTGACGTTCTCGCCGAGCCGCGTGAAGATCGCCGCGATCTGCTGCTCGCGCAGGACCTCGGCAGCGGCCAGGGCGTCCTCGAGGCGCTCGCCCGGCATGAACCGCGTGACCGCCTTGCGGAACAGCGGCAGACGGGTGGCGTTGGCCCGCAGCCACCGGTTCTCCGAGGCCGCCAGCAGCGCGCTGCGCACGGGATGCATGCGTGCCCGGCTCCTTACCAGACGCCCTTGATCAGGCCGCCGTCGATCTGCAGGATGGCGCCGGTGGTGTAGGCCGACGCGTCGGAGAGCAGGAACACGGCCGCCTTGCGCGAACTCGTCGGGCGCGCCGTAGCGACCGGTCGGGATCGTGGCTTCCATCAAACTCCGCTGCTGCTCGACCGAGATGCTCGAGGCCCTGGCGCGGCCCTCGTCCAGCTCGCGTACGCGATCGGTGTCGATCCGGCCCGGCACCAGGTTGTTGACCCGGATGCGCTGCGGCGCCAGCTCGTTGGACAGCGTCTTCACCAGGGCCGAGACGCTGGCCCGGACGACATTGGACAAGGCCAGGTTGGCAATCGGTTCCTTCACCGCCGAGGAGGTGGTCATCAGGATGCTGCCACCGCCGCGCCCGGCCATCACCGGCACGGCCAGGCGGACCATCCGAATCGCACTCAGCAGCAGCAGATCGACGGCCTGCTGCCAGGCGTGATCGTCGAACGACAGCACCGGCCCCGGGGGCGGGCCGCCGGTGTTGACCATCAGCAGGTCCACCCCGCCGAACCGCTCCATCGTCGCCTCGTGCCAGGTGGCGATGTCGTCAGCCAGGCGGAGGTCGGCCGGCACGGCGAGCACCTGGGCGCCCGGCGTCGACTCGCGGAGGGCCGCGGCGGCCGCGTCGATGCGGACCGGATCGCGCGAGGCAATCGACACCTGCGCGCCCTCGGCGACCAGCGTCCGGGCCACCGCCAGTCCGAGGCCGCGACTCGCGCCGCCGACCATTGCCACCTTGCCCGTCAGGCCGAGATCCATGCCAGTCCTTCCTGCTGTGCGGTCCAGGTGATCAAACGGTCGAGTGCCGCGCGCGTGCCGGCGTCGATGACCGCGCCCGGTGCGCGCGTCGCGGCGCTGGCGATCAAGCCGCGCCGCTTGAGCACTTCCTTGCGCACGGCCATGCCGATGCCCTCCTGGAACTCGAGGCGCATCAGCGGCACGGTGCGGTAGAACAGGTCGGCCGCTCCGTCGCGGTCGCCGGCGTGCCAGCGGCTGACGATGCCGACCAGGACCTCGGGGAACGCAAAGCCGGTCATGGCGCCTGCCGACCCAGCCATCAGTTCCTCGAGCAGATAGACGCCGCCGAGACCGCCGAAGATGGTCAGCGGCATGTCGCCGGCCGCCTCGAGCAGCCGCGCCGTCTTCAAGGGCGTCGGCGGGTCCTCGAGTTTGATGGTCCGCGCCGCGGGGATCTCGCGAGCCAGCTGCACCAGCAGCGCGGCTTCCATCGTGAAGCCCGACACCGGCGGGAAATCCTGGACCACGATCGGGATGGTCAGGGCCTCGGCCAGTGCCAGGAAGTGCGCCCGGACGCTTGCCGAGTTCAGCTTCGGGGCGCGCGGCGGGCTGACCATCACGGCGGTCGCCCCGGCCGCCTGGGCCGCCCGACTGAGTTCGAGGCAGGTGTGCAGTCCTTCCGTGGTCGTCCCGACCACGACCGGCACGCGGCCGTTGACCTGCGTCAGCACCGCGTCGAGCACCAGGCCGCGCTCGCGTTCTGTCAGGCGTGCCGCCTCGCCGAGCACGCCGAGCGCCGTGAACCCCGTCACCCCGGCGGCCACGAAATGCTCCACGTACCGCCGCAGACTCTCGACATCGACGTCGCCACCGTCGCGAAATGGCGTAGCCAGCACCGAAAACACGCCCTGCACCAGATCCGCTCCCTGTCGATGGCCCCAGGGTGGGGGCGGGTGCAAAGTACCAAACAAATTCAGAATGCAGAATTCTGAATTCAGAAGGCAGAGCGTAACGCACGGACGCGGAACGTGACCGCCGATCCCGACCCGATCCCGACCGATCCCCGATCCCCGATCCCCGATCCCCGATCCCCGATCGTGTATCGTCCCTCCATGTCCATCACCAGCGCCGAGGAACTCGAGGGCATGCGGCGGGCCGGCCGCGTCGTGGCTGACGCGCTGGCGGCGATGCGGCAGGCCGTCGTGCCCGGTGCGACGCCTGCCGACATCGAGGCGGTGGGCGCGGAGGTGCTGCGACACCACGGCGCGCGTGCCGCGCCGATGCTGATCTACGGCGCGCCATGTGCCGCCTTCGTGAGCGTCAACGACGCCGTGGTCCACGGCCTGCCGACGCGGACCCGGCTGCGCGCGGGCGACCTCGTCAAGATCGACGTCACGCCCGAACTCGACGGCTTCATTGCCGACGGCGCCATCACCGTCCCCGTCGAGCCGTCCACCTCGCGCGGGCGGCGGCTGGCGCGCGCGGCGGAACGCGCGCTGGCGGCAGCCCTGGCGCACGTGCGGCCCGGCGTGGCGGTACACGCGCTCGGCGCGATCATCGACAGGCAGGTGCGCCGCGACGGCTTCGCGGTGATTCGCGAACTGACCGGCCACGGCGTCGGGCGCGCGATTCACGAGCCGCCGGAAGTCCCCAACTATGATCCGGGCGGCAGATCGCCACTGCTCACCGACGGTCTGGTGCTGGCCATCGAACCGCTCGTCGCCGAGCACGCCGGGGCAGTCCGGGTGGCGCGCGACCGCTGGACGATCGCCACCCGTGATGGCGGGTGGACGGCCCACTGCGAGCACACGGTCGTGGTCACCGCGGCAGGTGCGCTGGTGCTCACCGCGCCTGACACGGACACCACGCACTGACGTCGCCTAACGCGCCTTCCAGGCGGCAAGCACCGCCTGCTCGCGCTCCGGGGTGAGCCCGGCCTTGAGGTTGGCCTGCCGCTCGGCCGGCCAGGTGGCCACGTAGGCCAGCGTGTCACGTACGGTGTCGGCCAGCGGCCGGTGCGTCAGTCCCTTGGCCATCGCCGCCTTGACGCTGATCTGCCCGCCGCCGGCCTCATCGCCCGTCAACGGCATCCAGACCGGCAGGTCGCTCCAGGGGCGCACCTTCTGCGCCTCCAGGAAGGACGTCGGCACCCACACCAGCTGCGCGTCCGACCCGGACACCTGCTTGCTCGTCTCGAGCAGCCGCCCGATGGTCAGGCCGGCCTGCGGGCCATCGGCGTTGTAGATGCCGATGGTCCGGCTCTCGAGACAGCTGACGATGAAGTTGGCCAGGTCGCGCACGTCGATGCACTGCACGAAATCGGCGGGGGAGTTCGGTGCCAGCACCTCGCCGCCCCGCGAGACGCGCACCGGCCAGTAGGTGAAGCGGTCGGTGGTGTCGCCGGGTCCGACGATGAGACCCGGGCGCACGACCGTCGTGCGGCCGGGCATGGCTTTCTCGGCCGCTTGTTCGCACAGCACCTTCAGGCCGCCATAGGTGTCTCCGGTGACCTTCTCGACGGTCGGGTCGGCAAGCGTGGCCAGTGGCGCGCCTTCGTCCATCCCCGGCGTGTCCAGCGCCTTGTACGCCGAGATGCTGGAGATGATCAGGTAGTGGCCGACGCTGGGCGCCAGCAGGGTGGCGCTGCGCGTGACGTCGGCCGGGATGTAGGCGGAGGGGTCGATCACCGCGTCCCACTTGCGGCCCGCGAGTGCCTGCAGGTCCGTCTTGCGGTCGCCACGCAGTTGCTCCACGTCGGGAAACAGCCCCGGGTTCGTGCGGCCGCGGTTGAACAACGTCACCGTGTGTCCGCGCGCCTGCAGCCGCCGCACCGTGTGCGGGCCGAGAAAGCCGGTGCCGCCCAACACCAGGACCTTCAGCGGCGCCGCGGCCTGCCCCGGCCGTGCCAGTGTCGTGCTCGCGGCAGCCGCGAGCGTCGTTCCGATGAAGTGCCGCCTGGTCATCGCCACGTTCGTTCTCCGCAGGTGAACAACGTTTCCGACTCCTACCCCTGGACCTCGGCCCTGACCGCGCCGCCGCCTGTTCGGCGAGGTGCTCGTCGTGCGTGCGGCCCACCCGCCAGCCGAGTAGCGCCCACACGCATGCCACGGCGAGACCAATCATGGCCACCTGCCCGAGCGGCACCTGCATCGCCACGATGCCGGCCATGACCCAGCCGTTGACCAGGTCGCCGCCGCGATAGATGGCGGTGTCGATGAAGGCCTTGGCCTTGTAGCGGCTTTCGCGGTCGACGCGCGTGAACAGCGACTCGCGCGCCGGCGCGATCAGCGAGAAGTTGCCGGCCCGGTGCACCACCTGGAGACTGGCCAGCAGCAGCGGCGTGGGCGAGGCGGAGAGCCAGGCAAACCCGGTGGCCACCAGCAGCGGTGACAACATCAGCAGCGGCGTCACCCCGTACGTGGTCAGCAGCACCCGCGTCACCACCAGCTGGGTGACGACGGTCAGCGCGTTGACGGCGAAATCGATGCGCGCGAAGTACGCCGCTCGCGAGGCCGGGTCGGTGAATGTGGCCGCCACCACCGCGGCCTGCTGGTAGTAGAGGATGGTGTTGACGGTGACGTAGAGCAGCAGCAGGCCGGAGATGAGTCGCAGGAACGGCGAAGCGGCGACCAGGCGCGCGCCGGCGAGCACCGTCCCGCCGATCGCCCGGTCCGGGCCGCGGCGCGCGGTGGCCCACGGCAGCAGACCGACGATGGCCAGCAGCGCGCCACCGAGCAGCAGCGCCGAGATCAGCATCAACTGCGGCACGCCGATGCGCTGCGACCAGCAGCGCCGTGAGGGCGGGCCCGGCCAGGGCCCCGCAGGTGCCTCCGGCGGCGATGATGCCGTACAGGCGCTTGGCCTGGTCGGTGGTGAAGATGTCGGACATGAAGCTCCAGAACACCGACACCACGAACAGGTTGAAGACGCTGACCCAGATGAAGAAGGCCGGCACGGCGACGGCCATGCCGCGATCGAGGCGGAACACCGCGTAGAAGACGAGCAGGCAGGCGATGAAGAAGCCGTAGACGACGGGCAGGAAGACCCGTCGCTCGAACCGCGACACCAGCGCCCCGTACAGTGGCTGGGCGAGCAGCATGCACAGGAACGTGCCGCTGAACAGCCATTGCAGCTTGTCCACGCCGAAGCGGACGCCCATCTCCTCGCGCAGTGGCCGCAGCAGGCCATAGGCGCAGAGCAGCGAGAAGAAGTAGAGGAAGCTCCAGGCGAGGGCGGCCCGCTCGTCGCGGGCCACGCCGGTCAGCAGGGCGAGGCGGGACCGGGGCGGGCTCGCAGGGGCAGCGGGAGGCATCGGCGGCGACCAGCGTAGCCGATGACGTCGGCTGCGTCCCAGCGACGTGACGGACGGGTGGTCAGCGCTTGCGGCGCCAGAGGAGCACGGCTTCGCGGTTGCGCATCGAGCCGAAGCAGTACCGCTTGCGGTTGCTGTACGTGTCCAGCCAATCGCGCTCGACCCACAGGTTGGCCCCGTCAGGGTCACCGTGCAGGCGCTGCGCGGAGCCATTGAGACCCTTCACGGTGCGCTGGAAATAGGGGTCGAAGAACGACAGGCCCTCGGGGTCGGACTTGAGAGCCAGCACGTAGTGCCAGATGTTGCCGCCGATGTGCAGGTTGCACAGCCCGACGCCGCCGGTGTTCAGGCACGCCACCAGCTGGTTGCCGCGCTTGACGTGCACCTCGGTGCCGCGCAGGTACTCGGTCTTCAGCGCGAAGCGCCCTTCCTTGTAGGCCCCGAGCCATTCGGTGATGACGCGGATGCCCCACTCGTCGGTGCCGTCGCCAAGCGTGTTGCTGCGGCTGACCCCGTTCAGCGTGTACGTGTAGACACGCTGGATGACGAGCGGCGGAATCTCGCCGCGGCCGAAGAGCCGGGCGATGCCATTCAGGAAGGTGGTCGGGACGCAGTCGGCTTCGCTGAACTGATACCGGTACGGTACCGGGACGTCAGGCTGGCGCGACGCACGCCCCGGTCGCTGCCGGGGGGGTGAACTGGACGAGGACAACTCCCGTGAGTCTGCCATCCGCGGTGCCGATCCGCAAGGCGGGCCGCGAGACTTGCGCTGCCGCGCCGGAGGGGGTCAGATGTAGCCATGCCCTCCGCCTCCTCGTCTGCCTCCCGCCGCGCCTTCCTGACTGCCCTCGGTGCTGCCGGCGTGGCGGTCGCCAGCCCAGCCGTGCGGGCGCAGCAGGTCTCGGTCCGCTCCGGGTCCCTCGGCACCCTCCTGCGGTCGGTGACCCTGCAGGGGGTGCTCGACCACCCGCAGGGGCTGACCGCCAGCGCCGACGGCGCCAGCTGGTTCGTGACCTCGGTCCTGCGGGCGGAGAAACAGGGGCTGCTGGTGGCGTTCCGCGCCTCCGACGGCGCGGTGGCGCAGCGGGTCGAAGTGCAGGACGGCCCGCGCTACCACCCCGGCGGGCTGGGACGATTGGGCGATACCCTCTGGCTGCCGGTCGCGGAGTATCGTCGCGCCTCGACCAGCGTCATCCAGGCGCGTGACACGGCGACCCTGGCCCTGCGCAGCAGCTTCCCGGTGCCCGACCACATCGGCGCCGTTGCCGTGTCACCCGGCGCGCTGGTGGGTTGCAACTGGGATGCCCGGAAATTCTACGAGTGGACGTTTGCCGGCGCATCGACGCAGGTCGTCGAGCACGATGGGGCAGCGCGCTATCAGGACCTCCAGTGGACCGATGACGGGTTGCTGGCCGGCGGGTTGCTCGGCGATCAGGGCGTCGTCGACCTGCTCGAGTGGCCGTCCCTCGACCTGAAGGAGCGCATCGTGGTCGGCCGCACCGACCGCGGCACCGTCCTGACCGCCGAGGGCATGGCGATCGCGGGACGTGAGCTGCTGCTGCTGCCCGAGGACGACCCGTCGCGCGTCTTCGTCCATCAGTGGGCCGGCGCCGCCACATCAGAGACGAAGCGTCCCAGCCCGACCGAGCCCGAGACGTCGCTCTTCAAGCGGCCAACACCTCAGTAGAATTCAGAATTCAGAATTCAGAATTAGCAATTGGGAGTTCTGAATTTACGCCTGCCGCCTGCCGCGTCCGTGACTAGACGCCCCAGCCGAAGGCCCGCGCGATTGTGGCGGTCAGCAAGCACACCAGGAACGCGGTGCCGAGGGGCAGCAGCGCCCCGACAGTGGCCCACTTGGCGCTGAGGGTTTCCTTGTAGATGGTCAGGATGGTCGTCGCGCACGGGTTGTGCAGCAGCGAGAAGAGCATGAGGTTGACCGCGGTCAGCAGCGTCCAGCCCTGCTGGTCCACCAGCAAGCGGCGCAGGTCGTCCAGGCCCTCCATCTCGGTCATCATCCCGGCGCCCATGTAGGCCATCACCAGGGTCGGGACGACGATCTCGTTGGCCGGGATGGCGATGACGTAGGCGAGCAGGATGACCCCGTCCAGGCCGATCGCGCGGCCGAGGGGGTCGAGCCAGGCGGCCGTGATGGCCGCCAGCGAGCGCTCGCCCCAGTGGATGTTGGCGAGCAGCCAGATGGCGGCCCCGGCTGGCGCCGCCGTCCACATCGCCCGCCACAGCACGAACAGGGTCCGGTCGATCAGCGACGTGTAGAAGATGCGCCCGATGTTGGGGCGCCGGTACGGCGGCAGTTCGAGGGTGAACGCCGAGGCCTCGCCGCGCAGGATGGTGCGCGACAGCAGCCACGACATCAGCAGCGTGAAGACGATGCCGAGCAGCACGACGCCGACCACCGCTGCGGCGGCGGCAATGGAGGCGAACGCCGGCGCAAACGAGGCGCCGACAAAGATCGTCCCGAGCATGATCAGCGTCGGGAAGCGGCCGTTGCACGGCACGAAGTTGTTGGTCAGGATGGCGACCAGGCGCTCACGCGGCGAGTCGATGATCCGGGTGGCGATCACGCCTGCGGCGTTGCAGCCAAAGCCCATCGCCATGGTCAGCGCCTGCTTGCCGTGCGCACCGGCGCGGCGGAACAGGAAGTCCAGGTTGAAGGCCACGCGCGGCAGGTAGCCGAGGTCTTCGAAGATCGTGAAGAGCGGGAAGAAGATCGCCATCGGCGGCAACATCACGGCCACCACCCAGGCCAGGCCGCGATAGACCCCGTGCCACACCAGGCCGGTGATCCACCACGGCACCCCGATCGCATCGAAGGCGCCGGCCGCCTGATCCTCGAACCAGAACAGGGCCTGGGCCAGCATCGCCGACGGCACGTTGGCGCCGGCAATGGTCAGCCAGAAGACCACCGCCAGCAGCACCAGCATGATCGGCAGCCCGAACCACGGCGAGGTGACCAGGCCATCGACCCGCTGGTCGAGGTCGAGGGCGCGCGTCCTGCCGTCGTGCGAGACCGCTCGTCTGGCGACGCGCTCGGCTTCGGCGTAGAGCGACTTGACGGCCTCCTCGCGGAAACCGCCGCTCAACTGGCGCCGCAGGGCGCGGGCCCGCGTCAGCACCTCATCGGGTGTCGGCGGCAGCGGACGCTCGATGACGGGGTCGCTCATCGGGGTGTCCGGGAGCCGGGAGCGTGGTGACCACCGACCGCTGACGCCCGCAGCGGCATCGGCAACGCGGGCGTCACTGCGCGCCCTGCAGGGCGATCTGGCTGCTGAACCGGACGTCGCGCTGCTGCTGCCGGGACACCAGTTGCGCCAGCTCGCCGGTGCGCAGGGCGTCCTCGACCCGCGCGTCGCCGTCGAGCAGCCGGATAGCCAGCCAGCGGCTGTTGGGCACGCCTGGCGCCGCGGCTTCGATGTGCGTCATCAACTCGTGCACGGCGTGCTCGAACTCCGGTGTCCCGGTGACACGCAGCGGCGAGGTCCGAATCTCACCGCTCGAGACGCCCGCGACTGCCGTCAGCAGGGCGTGCAGGCCCTCACCGGTTCGCGCCACGATCGGGATGACCGGCACCCCGAGGTCGCGCGCCAGACTGCGTGCATCGACCGCAATGCCCTTGCGCCGCGCCTCGTCCATCAGGTTCACGGCGACGACCACGCGATCGGTGATCTCGAGCACCTGCAGCGCCAGGTTCAGATTGCGTTCGAGCGCGCCCGCATCGGTGACGACGATGACCGCGTGAGGCTGGCCGAACAGGATGAAGTCGCGCGCCACCTCCTCGTCCTGCGAGGCCGACAGCAGCGAGTACGTGCCCGGCAGGTCGACGATCTTGTAGTGCACGTGGTCGTAGGCAAAGCCGCCCTCGGCTCGCGTGACGGTCTTGCCGGGCCAGTTGCCAGTGTGCTGGCGCAAGCCGGTCAAGGCGTTGAACAGTGTGCTCTTGCCGGTGTTGGGGTTGCCGGCAAGCGCGAGCACCCGGTCGATGCTGCCGACTTCCACGCCCATCGGCGCGAGTTCGGCGGCAACGGGACAGGCCTCACAGTCGTGTCCGCTCATGCCTGATGCCTCATGTCGGGTGCCGGGACGGGCGTCGCGGTCGGACGCACCATCACCACCGACGACTGGTCGCGCCGCAGCGCGATCGGTGGTGCCGCGGACGCGGTAGGCCCGCGGGTCGCCGGCAAAGGTCTGCAACACCGGCCGGAGCCGCGTGCCCGGCGTGAAGCCCAGGTCCAGCAGGCGCCGCCGCGTCAGTCCCTGGCAGGTCGGTGAGAGCGAGACGATTTCGGCGTCCTGCCCGACCGGCAACTGCGCCAGCGCGAGCACGTCTCCCGCCGTGCCGGCCCACCGATCGAGCGGCGAGGCGAAGACGTTGCCCGCATGCTCGAGCGGCAGCGTCACGTGGCGGTCCTCGACCAGCAGGTCGAGGACGTCCGGGGCGACCCGCAGCACCCGAAACGCCAGGCCCGGCTGCAAGCCGACCCGCACCAGCGCGTTGAAGGTGGCCGCGGGTTCGTCCTCGAGGTGCGCAATGCGGCCCTCCTGTCCGACCTGCCAGTGCGTGATGGGCTCGCCGGGATCGTCCAGACCCTCGCCCGCCGATGGGATGGGGTCGCCGTGCGGGTCGCGTTCGGGGTGGCCCATCGACGCCGACAGGCGGTCGGCGTCGGCTTCGCTCAGTCGATGCTCGAGCCGTTCGGCGACGCGGTGCACCGAGGTCAGCGGCAATCGCGCCTCGTCGGCGAGGTAGCGTTCGAGGAGGCGGTGGGCGCGCACCAGGTGACGGGCTCGTTGTCCGCCCTGTTCGGTCAGCGAGTAGCGGCCGCCCTCGGAGGTGGCCATTCCCGCCGCGCGCAGCCGGCCGAGCACCTGCAGCAGCCCACGGTCACCGACCTGCAACGTGCCCTTGAGCGAGGCAAACGACCCGGTCCTGCCGGCCTGCGCTTCCTGCAGGAGGTGTTTCAGCGCGTTGTCGCCCTGTTCCTGCGCCCGTGCTGCCGCCCGTCGTCTGGCCCGGGCGATGAGGCCGTGGCTGGGCCAGACCGCCAACAGCAGGGCCAGACTGACGGCTGCGGCCCACCAGACGGCCGTGGTCATCGCGCCGCCCCTGCGGAGCGGCGACACACGACCCTGCTCACCATCCACCTCGGACAGCGGCACGGCAGTGCAAACCCGGGGGACACGGACGCGACGACTAGACTTGGGAGCGGCACAGAATTTTGACCCATCAAAAAATGGACCCGTTAGGCTTCAAAGTCAAGGAAATCCCGCCGCATCGGCCATATCGGGTTCGCTCAGGCGGCGGTCAGCGTTTCTGAGAACGGGCCGGTTGAGTCATGCTGGCCGCCACGCACATGAGCGCGCAACGTACTCGACTGCTGGAATTGGCCGCGTCGGTCGCCGACGGCACGGCCGATATCGACTGGGCCGAACTCGAGGCGTCCATCCAGGACGCCGAGGACCGGCAGTTGCTGCAGGACCTGCGGGTGTTGGCTGGCGTTGCCGAGCTGCACCGGTCGGACGCGGCCATGTCCGACGACAGGGTCACGGGGCCGGGTGGTGGGACGCATCGGCCCGGCGCTCACGGAGACCGACGCGCCAACGGTCGAGGAGCGCGTCCTGCCGCCGCCGTCGACGCAGCCGCTCGACTGCTGGGGCCACCTCGAGCTGATCGAGCAGATCGGGCAGGGCTCGTTCGGCACCGTGTACCGGGCCCGCGACACGCGATTGGACCGCGATGTCGCACTGAAATTGCTGCGCAAGGGCCGCCAGACCGCGGAACTGGCGGACAAGATCCTGCACGAGGGGCGCATCCTCGCCCGGGTCCGGCACCGCAACGTGGTGACGGTCTTCGGCGTCGAGGAGCAGGACTCGCGGATCGGCCTCTGGATGGAGTACATCCGCGGTCGCACGCTCGAGCAGCTGCTGCGCTCCACCGGCTCGTTTGGCGCCCGTGAGGCGGCGCTGATCGGCCAGGAGCTGTGCCGTGCGCTGGCCGCGGTGCACAAGGCCGGCCTCGTCCATCGGGACATCAAGGCGCAGAACGTCATGCGCGAGGAGGGCGGGCGACTGGTCCTGATGGATTTCGGCGCCGGGCAGTTCGTCCACGCAGCCGGGCCCTCCACAAGCGGGCGACTGACCGGGACGCCGCTCTATCTCGCGCCGGAGCTGATGCGCGGCGAAGAAGCCACGGTGCGCTCCGACATCTACAGCCTCGGCGTCCTGTTGTTTCACCTGGTGACGGGTCAGTACCCGGTCAGCGCCACCTCGCTCGACGACCTGCATCAGGCCCACCGCGAGGGGCGCCGGTTCCGGCTGCACGATGCCAGGCCTGACCTGGCCGATGACTTCGCCCGCGTCGTCGAGCGCGCCTCCCATCCCGATCCGACACGTCGGTTTGCCAGCGCCGGGGCGCTGCAGGAAGCGCTGGCCCGGTCGCTCGGCCTCGACACCACGATCACGATGGACCGTGACGCCCTCGCGGCCGCCCTGGCCTCTGCGCCGGTGCCGGGGCCGGCGGCAGTGCCGGCAGTGCCAGGAGTGACGTCAGCCTTTCCCTTTCGCTGGTGGCACGTGGCCGGGATGGGCTTCGGGCTTGGGGCGATCCTGGTGGCGCTGCTGATGTGGCTGTTGCCCCGCGACGCCGAGCCGATCTTGCAGCGGGCCGCCGCCACCACGCCCATCATTGCCATCCGGCCGTTGCCGGCCACCGCCGACCGGTTCGACCCGCTGACCTTCGCCGTCGCCAGCAGCCTCGGCACGCGCCTGCGCGCGTCGTCGGAAATCAGGGTCACCAGCCCGGACGCGGTGGCGGCCCTGAACGAGACGGGCACGACCAGCACGTCGATGATGGCCATCCTGCAGACCGACGTCGTGATCGAGCTGTTGCCGGTGCATCAGGCCCGTGACGGCTATCACGCGAACGTGCGCCTGTTGATGGCCGGCGCGCCGCCGCTGACGCTGCCCGGCATCGGCCCAGCCGCTACGCTCGACAGCCTCGGTGACGCGCTGGCCAGCGCCCTGGCCGCCTCGCTCCGCCTCGACCCCGAAAACCTGCACGCCACCACCCATTCGGCCGCGTCGCGCGGCAACGGCGAGGCGCTCGAACTCTTTGCCCGCGGCCTGCGGCAGATTGCCAGTGAGAGTGCCGAGGGCATCGGTCAGGCCTGCCAGTCGTTCAAGGCCTCGACCGACGCCGACCCGGCTTTTGCCGCGGGTCATGCCCGCTGGGCGCAGTGCCTGCTGATGCAGTACCGCTTCGGCACCCTGGCGGCACGGACGGCGTTCGACTACGCGCGCAGCGCCGCGGCGCGAGCGCTCGCCCACGATCCCGAGAATGCCGACGCGCGCGCTGCCGTCGCCGATCTCCATGCCGAGGATGGGCACGACTGGGCCCGCGCCGAGAACGAGTTCCATGAGGCACTGGCCCGCGATGGCAGCAACGTCTACGCGCGCTCGCGCTACGCCATGCTGCTGGCGGGCCGCGGCCGCACCGCCGAATCGGTGGAGCAGTTGACGCAGGCCTTGCGTCTCGCGCCGCTCTCGACGACCGTCAAGGGCTACCTCGCCATGAGCCTGCACTACTCCGGTCGCGACGACGAAGCGCTGGACACCTTTCAGCAGCTGCGCCGCGTCGACGCGGCGCTGGAATCGGCACTGGTCGGGCAGTGCCGGATCCTGGTGGTCGTCGGCAAGTTCGAGCAGGCCCTCACCACCTGTCGCCAGCTGCTGGCGCGTCGCAGCGGTCGCGATGCGTTCGCGCAGGCGCAGATTGCCGCCGCACTCGGGCGGCTCGGCCGCCATGCCGAGTCGCATAAGCAACTGGCGCAGATCCGCATGCAGTACGATGCAGCCAGCGACATCGAGCGGCCCAACCTCGCGTTCTTCCTCGCCACCGCGTATGCCAGTCTCGAACAGCCGGATCAAGCGTTCCCGATGCTGGAGGTGGCGGCCCGCGGCAAGAGTTCCCGACTCGCCTACCTGCGCGTCGATCCACGTTTCTCCGCAGCCCGGGCCGACCCGCGGTGGTCACAGATCCTGACCACCTACGAAGGACAGCCCTGACCACGCGGGCGCGGGCGACTCGCACCATCACCATGCCATCTGTCGTGGCCGCACGATGCGGCTGCAAGGGAGACTGCTCATGACCGAGAAACCGAAGGTATCGCTGCGCCCCGTCGTCGACGCCATCGAGTCGCTGCTCAAGGAACTCGACGACGTCGACGGACCGGTCGACACCAAGGAGAAGCACCGGATGAAGGCCCTCAAGGCCACGCTCGAAGGCGCCTCGCTGCTGCTCCGGTCGGAATGCTTCAGCCGCGACGCCAACGACACGGTGTACGAGTTCCCTGCCTGACCCGTGAGCTGACGCGGCCGAACAGCGGCGCCGCCGGGTCCGGCGCGCGCCGCACCTGCTCTGTACTGGCGCGCCGACGGCCGGGTCGTGCAGTCGGCGCGGCGCGCTCGCCGCCGTGCCCGCGTCGGCGCTCGTCCTCGACCTGCTCGATCGTCTCGGCGCCTGGATCGACATCGACAGGCTGGCGGCGTCGGTGGGCATCCCAGCGGCCGCCCTCGATGTCCTGCTGGCGGGGCTGCGTCGAACACGATCTGATCGAGGTCGAGGACGCGCGGGCCGACCACGCGACCCGCGACGGCGAGGCCGACGCGGCCCCTGGGCAGCTGTGGTCACCCGACGCCGAGCTCTTCCACCTGGCGACGCGTGACATCGCGGTCGGCCGGCCATCGGCCGGTCCGCGGCCGGCCGCACCGCGACCGCCGGCGACACTCGCTCCGCAGGGCTCGACCCGGGTCGCGCTGCCGCGGCCGCGCCTGGGCCACGCCTCCTTGCGCGGCGCCCTGCACCAGCGCCGCACCCATCGCCGCTTCGGCGTCGGGGCCGTCTCCTTGCCGGCTCTGGGCACACTGCTCGGTGTCACGTTCGGCGTGCAGGCCTGGGCGCTGGCCGACGAGGGGCCGCTGGCGCTGAAGACGTCGCCGTCGGGGGGCGCCCGGCACAGCCTCGAGGCCTACGTGTGGGCTCGCACGCGTCGATGGCGTGCCCGCCGGCCTGTATCACTATCGGCCCGACGACCACGTCCTGACCCGGCTCGACGATCGCCGCGCTCCCGAACGGGTGATCGAATGGTTACCCGTCCAGGACGGCTACGAGGACGCGGCGCTGCTGGTGGCGCTCTCGTCGGAGCTGGCACGCGTCAGCTGGCGGTATCGCAATGCCCGCGCCTACCGCGTCGTGCTGCTCGAGGCCGGGCACCTCGGCCAGACCTTCTGCCTGACGGCCGCGGCACTCGGACTCGCGCCGTTCTGTACGGCCGCACTGGCCGACAACGTGATCGAGCACGACCTCGGGCTCGACGGCCGCGCCCAACCGGTGCTGTACATGGTCGGCGCCGGCATCTGCGCCGACGGCGCGTGGCAGCCGCACGGCGGCCGCCCGGCGCCCCGCCTCGACGTCACGGACCTCGGGCGCGCGCTGTCGGGACGGGCTACTCGTCGTTGGACCGGACGTCCACGTCCACGTCGTCGCGCGAGTGGACGGTGACCATCGACCTCCATGGGCCGGCAGCACACCCAGCAATCCTCGACGTAGCGCTGGCGCCGGCCGGCGGTCACGTCGACCACCAGAGTGTTCGGCTCGCCGCACGACGGGCACGTCGTGTCGATTTCCATGCGTACCTTTCACCGGTGTGGCGTCCTAGGAGGGGACCCGTGCGGGGGCAGCGCCGCGTCGCCGCCGCGCTGCCTCGCGCGCCGTGTCGCCCGGGCGGCGCGGTAGTACCGTGACGGCAGGACGTGCTCGACCGCCGGCTCGATCAGCGCCGAGGCGGCCACGACTGCGTCCAGATCGATCTCGCGCGCCAGGCCGAGGCCGTGCAGCAGGTAGAGCAGATCCTCGGTGGCGAGGTTGCCGAGCGCCCCGGGCGCAAAAGGACATCCGCCCAGGCCGCCGGCGCAGGCATCGAAGCGTCGTGATCCCTTCGTCGAGCGCCGCCAGCACGTTGGCCAGCGCCGTGCCCCGGGTGTCGTGGAAGTGCAGCGCCAGCCGCGATGCCGGCAGGACTGCGGCGGTGTCGCGAAGGAATGTCCGCACCTGACCGGGGTGGGCCACGCCGATGGTGTCGCTGATCGCGATCTCGAAGGCGCCGTGCGGCCAGCAGCGACTCGCACGACGCGCACGACGGCACTCACCGGGACCGGCGCCCTCGTACGGGCAGCCAAAGGCCGTCGAGACGTAGCCACGGACGCGCAGGCCCTCGGCGAGGGCGACGCGACAGACCTCGGCCGGCACTCGCCAGCGCCTCGTCCACCGACTGGTTGAGGTTGCGGCGGCTGAACGTCTCCGACGCGGCAGGGAAGACCGCCACTTCGCGCACGCCGGCGGCACGGGCCCGCTCGAGCCCGCGCAGGTTGGGCACCAGCGCGGAAATCCGGACGTCGGCCGCGGCCAGCGCCGGGTCGGTCGTCAGTGCGGCGCACACGGCATCGCTGCCTGCCATCTGCGGCACCCGGGCCGGATGGACGAAGGCCCCGGCTTCGATCCGGGTCAGACCGGCCGCAACGAGGGCGCGCACGAAGGCCAGCCGGTCCGCCAGCCCGACATGCACGGGCTCGTTCTGCAGGCCGTCGCGCGGCCCGAGTTCGACCACCGTCACCGTCACAGGACGTCCTCTGCCGGCCCGACATCGACGAGCGCCCTGCCGGGAGCCACCCGCTGGCCGACGACGCAGTGCACGGCCGTGACGCGACCGGCGGCGGGCGCCTTGAGCGGCAGTTCCATCTTCATCGCCTCGAGCAGCAGCAGGGTGGCGCCGGCCTCGACCAGGTCACCGATGGCCACCGACACGGCCGTCACCACTGCAGGCATCGGTGCCTCGAGTGTCGCCGCCCA
>CAVXAR010000003.1:0-808220 GCA_963759795.1 Vicinamibacteraceae bacterium
CCGGCGCTCACGGAGGGAAAGGGGCGCAGCGGGCGGCTGTCCTCGCCCATGGTGGCGAGGACGCGCGGGCCGATCCCATGCCCGCATCGCGCCGACGGTGGAAAGCAGGCCGCCGGCGATGAGGAGGGCCATCCATTTTCCGCCCGTGGCGCCGAGCGCGTGCGTGCCTGCGATGAGGCCGACCTCGAGCTTGCCGGTGAGCTCGGCGACGGGCGCGACGCGGAGGAAGACGGAGTTCAGCGCGATGTAGAGGACCGTGACGATGATGGTGCCGATGGCCATCGAAAGCGGGACGTTGCGCGAGGGGTTGCTCACTTCTCCGGCTACGTAGGAGGAGGCGTTCCAGCCCGCGTAGGCGAACATGACGTAGATGAGGCTGGTCGCAAATTCAGGGCTGAACATCCGCACGGCGTCGCCTGCCTGCGGTGTGAGCGCGCTGCCGCTGGCGGGCGCGAGGAAGCCCGCTGCGAGGAATGCGACGATGGTGAGCAGCTTCAGCGACGTGGAAAAATCCTGGAACCACTCGCGGAGCCGTGCGCTGGCGAGCATGGCGATCGTGATGGCTGCGAGCGCGGCGAAGGCCATGCCGGTCTCGGGAAGCGCGGGCCGAATTTCATGGCAGGTACTCTTCCAAACGCCATCGCCGCGAGCGCGACGGGCGCGGCAAAGCCCGCGGTGACCGCCGCCCAGCCCGCGAGGAAGCCGACGGACGGATGAAAGATGCGCGTGAGGAAATGATACTCGCCGCCGGAGCGCGGCAGTGCGGCGGCGAGCTCGGCATACGCGACGCTTCCGCAGAAGGCGCACACGCCGCCGACGAGCCACAGCATGAGAATGACGAATGGCGTGAGCCCGCCCGCGAGCTGGAAGCCGAGGCTGGTGAAGACGCCCGTGCCGATCATGTTTGCCACGATGAGGCACGTCGCGGTGTAGAGCGACATGGTGCCGGGCTTTCCTAGGGACATAGGCGATGGCATCGGCGGGCTGGCGCAGGTTGAACGTGTAGAGCCACGTGTGCAGGTACGAGGTCTGCTGTTCGTGTCGCACGTTGAACACGCTGCCGGCGGCGACGAGCAGCAGCAACCCGGCCACCAGCATCAGCAGGGTCACGCGCACCGCTGCCCGGAAATGACGCCGCACGAGCATCGACGCGTCGATCTCGTCGAGTCCGTGCCGCAGTGCCACCCAGGCCATTGCCAGCAGGCCGGCGGCCAGGGCGACGAGTCCGGCCCGACCGGCCGTCATCACCACGGCGACCAGCACCAGCGCGGCGCCGGCACTCCAGGCGACCCGCCGCCACCCGATCGCCTGCATGGCCAGTCCGGCCAGCACCGGGCGCGACCAGCGCGTAGAACGCCGCCAGCGCATTGGGATCGATGTAGGTGGCGTTGATCCGGATGATCCCGGCATCGAAGACGATCCACGCCGTCTGCAGTCCAAGGCCGGTGATCGCCTGCCACATCCCGAACAGCGCCGTCAGGACGGCCGACACGCCGACGGCCCGCAGCGCCCGGAGGCGCGTCTCGCGCGTCATCGCCCAGCCGACGATCAGCGCGCACATCAGGCCGTCGACGATCACGGTCCAGACCAGCCAGGGCTGGAGGCCCGCGTGTGATCGGCTTCGAAGATGTAGGACGGCACATCGGCCCCGACAAGGCGCCAGACGTGCGGCAGGTCGAGACCCCGCCACGGCTCGGGCGTCAGGCCGACCACGAGCGACACGGTGGCGACGGCGGCAAACAGCGCCCAGCCGGGCACCATGCTGCTGCCGACCCCGCGGTGACCGAGGAGCCGTCGCACCAGCCATGGCACGGCCTGCGTGGCCACCACCAGGTGCACGAGCCCGTCGGGCAGGGCGGGCACCAGGGCCGGCCAGATCGGCAGCAGTGGGACGAGACCGAGCAGCAGCGCCGGCGACCAGTGGGGACGAAGCGCGGCGAGCGGCCAGCGTCAGCAGCAGCAGCCGCAACAGGCTCGGGATGGCTGGCGAGGCCAGCACGACCCACGCCGGACCGGCCAGGTAGGCGGCCAGCAGCGGGACGGCGGCCAGCCGCCGAGCGCCCTCGCGACGCGCCAGGCCGCGACCCGCCGGCTGCCGGCCGGGTCGCGCCCGCTGACGGCGGAGGTCACCGCGGCCCCGCGATCTGGATTGAGGTGCGCTCGCGAATACCCGTCAGCCAGTCGGCCACCAGCGCCGCGCGCCGGGCCTGCACCAGTCGCCGGCGCGCCTCCCGCAACTGCGTCGGCCGACGGCTCGCCGCCGCCGTCGCTGACCGCTTCCTGCGCCACCTCGACGTCGGTCGGCTGGGCGGGCGCCGTGAACCGCTGGTCGACGTAGACGTCGATGCGCAGGTCGTCGGCGACCCACTCACGGGCGCGCGGTCGCGAGAGGCCCAACGCCTCCAGCGGCCCGCGCGAAGGCGGCCGGCGCCGCCGACCCGCTCGCGCGCCCGGTCGAGGCGCTCGTCGACGGCCGCCGCAATCGGCGCGGCCACGGCCAGGCGCTCCACTTCGAGGTGCATCAGCTCGCGGGTGACCAGCCGCTGCACCGCGTCGGCCGGCCGTGGCGCTCGGCCGGAATCGAGCCCAGCAGACGTGCCACCTCGACGTCGCGCTGGGTCAGCGCCTGCTCACCGACGACGGCGACGAGCCGGTCGACCAGCACCGGCCTGCGCGGCCGGCACCGCGCCGGCGCCGACGACCCGGATTGCCGGCAGCACGGCGATGGCCAGATATACTGTCGCGGCCGCGCGGCGGCTCCCTGCCTTGATGAAACTGACGGTCGTCATTCCGGTCTACAACGAAGTCGACACACTGCTGCACCTGATCGGTCGCGTGCAGGAGGTCGCGGTCGACAAGGAGATCATCCTGGTCGACGACTGCTCGACCGACGGGACGCGGGACCTGCTGCAGCAACACGGCCTTTCCCGCCAACGTCCGCGTGTTGTACCACGAACGCAACCAGGGCAAGGGCGCCGCGCTGCGCACGGGTTTCGCCGCCGCCACCGGCGACATCGTGATCATCCAGGACGCCGACCTCGAGTACGACCCGCGCGAGTACCCGAAGCTGATCAAGCCGATCGACGAGGGCCGCGCCGATGTCGTCTTCGGCTCGCGCTTCGCCGGCGGCGAGACCCATCGCGTGCTGTACTTCTGGCACTCCATCGGCAACAAGTTCCTGACGCTGTGCTCGAACATGTTCACCAACCTGAACCTCACCGACATGGAGACCTGCTACAAGGTCTTCCGCCGCGAGGTGCTCCAGCAGATCACCATCGAAGAAGACCGCTTCGGCTTCGAACCGGAGATCACCGCCAAGATCGCCAAGATGCGCGTGCGCATCTACGAGGTGGGCATCTCCTACTCCGGCCGCACCTACGAAGAGGGCAAGAAGATCGGCTGGAAGGACGGCGTCCGCGCCCTCTGGTGCATCGTCAAGTACAACTGGTTCCGCTAGACCGGCAGTCGGCAGTCGGCAGTCGGCAGTCGGCAGTCGGCCGGCGGCCGTCAGTGACTAGAACGCCTGCCCGACCGTGATGTGGAGCGCCGTGCGGCCCTCCCGGCTGCCGCTGGCAAACGTCTGCTGCGACAGCTTGAAGCCAAGGTCGACGCGAATCGGGCCAATCGGCGAGAGGTAGCGCACGCCGACGCCGGCCGCGCCGCGCACCGTCCCGATGTCGAGGTTGGAGACGCGCAGGAAGACGTTGCCGGCGTCGACGAAGCCGGCAACGGTCAGCCCGCGCCAGACGGGCACGCGCACCTCCGTGTTGAAGATCAGCAGTGCGTTGCCGCCGCTCGGCAGGCCGTTGCGGTCCAGCGTCGCTGGCTCGCCGAGACGGTCCTGGGCGAAGCCACGGACGGTGTTGTCGCCGCCGGCAAAGAAGCGCTCGGCGCGCCGGCAGGTCGGTGACCACGTCGACAGCAGCGGCTGTCCGTCCGGCCCGACCAGCGGTTGCCCGTCATCGCCGAGCCGAGCGATCTCCCGCGTCAGCCCGCGCGCCAGCCCGAGCCGGGCGCCGCCCGCGAGCACGATGCGGCGCGGCCCGGGCAGCCGACGGTAGACGAACCCCTGCAGCAGCGTCTTGGCAAATCCGACCTCGGATCCGATCGACCGTCCCGCCACCTCGCCGTCGACCGCGACGAACGCGCCCCTTGCCGGGATCCAGCGGGTCGTCGCGCGTGTCCCGCAGGATCGAATTGGTCACCGACGAGAGACGGACCTGCGGGAAGAGCCGATCGACGTTGAGCTGATCCTCCGGGGCGATGCGGGCGTCGTACAGCTCCGTGCGGCCGAAGCCGTACCGGGCGACGACGGTGGTGTGCTCGCCGAGCAGGCGTGACCAGTCGACGCGCGCCTGCTGCCGTCGGAAGCTGAAACTCGAATCGGATCGCCTGTTCCACGAAGGCCGTCACGTCCAGGTTGGCGCTGTCCATGAACGCCCGTGGCTCCCGCCAGGTCCCGAGCACGCGGTACTCGTTGAGCGCCAGGCCGCTGCCGTCGCGCTCGGGGTCGCCGGGGTTGTCCCGGGGCCGGACGCTGGCGCGCAGGAACAGGCTCACCGCCCGGTTCTTGCCCCAGAGATTGCGGCGCCCGGCCTCGAAGAAGCCGCGCGCGGCGAACTCGAACTGCTCGGCCACCGCACCGTCCTCGACCGTGCGAAGCCGCTGGCCGCCCTGCAGTCCGGCGCCGTACCCGACCGTGGTGACAGGCGCCTCCTCGACGGTGATGATGACGTCGTGGCTGTCGTCGTTGGCCTGACCGACATCGACGATGCGGACGCTCCGGAACAACCCCAGCGCTGTGAGCCGTCGCTGGCTTTCGAAGACCCGGCTGAGCCCGAACGGCTGGCCGCTGACGATGCGCAGTTCACGCCGGATGGTGTCCTCGCTCGTGCGGCCGTTGCCGACGACCAGGATGCGGTCGACGATGGTCTGGCGGCCCTCGGCCAGCACGAACGTCACGGCGATGGCCCCTGGAGTCTCCCCGCTGTCGAGCCGGGCCTCGATCTGCGCCTGCCGGTAGCCCTCATCCAGATAGCGCCGAAGCACCGCCTCACGGCTGGCCACGACGGCCGACGACGAGAAAGGCTGCCCGGGCGCAATCGTCAGCACGGACTGCAGGGTCGCCTGGTCGAGTGCCTGGACCCCCTCGAAGGTGATGGAGGACACCGTGGCGCGGGTGCCTTCGGCGACGCGCAAGCGGATCTCGACAGCCCCCGGGTCGTCGAGTGACAGCGAGGGCGCGCTCACGTCCACCAGCGCCTGCTCGACCCGGGCCGCGGGGAACCCGCTGTTCTGGTAGAGCTGTGTGATCGACGCGATGCCTGCCGCGAGCACCGACGGCGCAAAGGCGTCGCCGCCCTCGATGGCGAGGCGCTCACGCAACGTCGCTTCGGGCAGGGCCTCCGCGCCACCGAGGACCAGTGCACGGACGCGATACAGCCGGCCCCGGGCAATCGTGAACACCACCTCGAGGCCGGTCTCGGTCTGCCGGCGGGAGTAGGCGACGCGGGCGCGCCAATAGCCGCGCTCCTGCAGCCAGGTGGTGATGCGGCTGCGCGAGTCTTCGAGCAGGTCCTCGTCGACGCTGGCCTCCTCGCGCACCGGCACCAGCTCACGACGGACCGCCTCCGGCAACGGGTCGCCTTCGAACGTCAGGACGACCAGCGGACCGCGCGTCACGTCCACCGTCAGGTCGATCGTCGCCGCGGCCTGGCCGGGCACTGGCGTGGTCCGCACGACCGCCTCGTAGTAGCCGTCGGTGCGCAGCCGTGTCGTGTACCGCCTGATTCGCTGCTCCACCTCGCCACGGTCGTACGGCAGGCCTGCATCCAGGCCCAACGCTGCCAGGGCGCCGGCCTGCTCGGCAGGCGGCAGCCCGGTGACGGTGACCCGGCCGATCTGCCAGCGCGGCCCGGGTTCGCCGGTGATGACCAGCGTGACGACGTCGGGGCGATCGGTAGCGTCCAGCCGGGTGGCCAGCTGCGGCCGCAGGTAGCCCCGCGCCCCCAGTTCGTCCTGGGCCGCGCTGACCGCGTCTGCGGCCCGCGCCGCCAGGGCGCTCATGCCGATCCGCTCGCGTACCGCGCGGGTGATGGCGTCGTCGAAGCGGCGCAACGCGCCGTCGACGCGGATGCCGTCGATGCGTTGGGCAGAGGTCAGCTCGACCACCACCACGACGCCGTCGGGTGCCGGCTCGGCGAGCACATCGACCGTCGAGAATCGTCGCAGGTGGACCAGGTGCGCAATCGATGAGCGGACCTGCGCGGCGTCGAGCGGCTGGCCGACCACCACGTCCAGGAGCGTCACGAGCGCTGGGTCGGTCGAGGGTGTGCCATCGACGAGGACGCGGATGCCCGTGACGCGCTGGCCGCGCACGGCGGCGGCGTCCGGCGCCGGCGGATTGGGCCGGTGACTGCGCCGGTGATTGCGCCGCGAGCACCGCTCCGTCCGCGAGCGCCAGGATGAGGAAGCCGAGGGTGGCGGCGCGCATCAGAAGATATGCCGGACGCGGACGTCGATGGCGTAGGTGTCGTCCTCGTTCTGCGAGACGATCCACGACAGGCGGTCGTTCTGCGTGAACTCGAGGAGGATCAGCTGATCGCGCTGCTCCGAGGTGAGCAGCTGCGCAAAGGTCAGGTACAGCCGCTCGCTGATGCGCTTGCCGATCGTCAGGCGTGCCCCCGGGCTGAGGCGCGAGGACTGCTGTCCGATGTTGACCAGCGATGGCGTGATCTGCACGGAGTCGACGCCGAGTGCCTGTTCGGCGACGCGGCTCACGTTCTGGGAGATGGGGCTGGCGAGCAGCCGCGCGGCGCGGGCGGCGATCAGATCCTGTTCGGTCTGGTTGGGCGCCCGCAGGGCGCGCAACTCGGCGTTCACCGGGTCGCGCACGTCACCGAACAACAGCGCCATGATGTCCACGGCATTGAGCGGCGGGTCCGACGCCAGATCGAAAACGAACCGGTCGGGTGTGCCCGAGACGCGGAACGTGACGATGTAGATCTGGCCGGGCACCTGGGCGCGGGTCTCGGCTTCGATGTCGAAGAATGGCTCGATGCGCGTCGGGTTCGAGAAGTCGATGACGCCGCGCCGCACGTTGTACCGCTTGCCCTCGAAGAAGACCTCGCCGCGTTCGACCTCGGCGCGTCCGAACAGTTGCGGCCGGTCGTAGGTGCCGCGCAGGGTCAGGTCGGCGCTGGCGACGAGTCGCGCCGTGTTGTTCTCGATGCGCAGCGTCGACGGAGCCTCGACCCGCAGGTCGAAACGGAGCGGGTAGCCGGCGTCGGTGCTGGCCGCACCACCGGTCGTGAGCCCGCCTGCAGCCAGACCGAAGACGCCGGTGCCGCTCGTGTCGATGGTCCTGGTCAGCACCGCATCGCGCACGCTGACGGTGCCGCTCAGGGTCGGCTGCGCCACCGGACCGCGCAGCGCCAGTTGCGCATCGATGATCGATCGGAACCCCTCGGGATAGCGGATGCGCATCTCGTAGCCGGTGGCGGTGACGTTGAACTCGGTGGGCGCCAGGCCGACGAACGTGACCCGGCCGCCGAGGCGCACGGGACCACCGCCAAGGCGGGCCGTGAGGTCCTCGAGGGAGGCGCCACCGGTGTCGAACCGGACGGTGCCGTTGATGGCCTCGAGCGAGTGCGGCAGTCCGGCTGAGCGAAGCCGCCCCTCCGTGATCAGCGCGCTCCCGCCGACCACCGGTGCACGCCACGGCCCGCTGATCTCTGCAGACACCTCGGCCGCGCCCGAGGCGCGCACGTCCGGCAGCACGCCCTGCAGCAGGCCGAGATTGGCGTCACCGAGCAGGCGGATGCTCATCCGCTCGCCCGTCAGGTCGACATCGCCGACGACATCGAGCCGGGTGCCGTCGCCGACCAGGCGCATGCGGTCGATCTGCAGCCGATCCTGGCCGAGCGCCACCCGCACCGGACCATCGTTGCGGATCTGGTAGTCGATCAGCCGGACCTGCACCGAATCGAGCCGAAGGTCGCCCTTGAGCCTGGCGGCATCGTTCAGCGGGCCGACCAGGTGCAGCATCCCGGTCCCGACCATCGTCGTCAGCGGAGAGAAGGTCGGACTGTAGACGCGGAGGTACGGGTCGAGCGAGGTGTTGACGAAGGTCAGCGTCAGGTCGGTATCGGCATCGTCGTCGAAGGGCATGCGGCCCGTGCCGGACACGGCCAGCCGCGACGACGCCATCTCGAGCGCCTCGATGAACATCTGCTGTTCGCGGATCGACAGCTGCGCCGTGACCTGGCCGATGCCTTCGTCGGCGACGTACAGGTCGTCGATCGCTGCACGGACGTCGTACCGGGGCGTCTGGAACGTGGCATCACCCTCGGCCACCAGCCGCAGCGTCCCGGTCAGGGGCACGCCTTCCCACGTCAGGGCGTGCACACTCGACACGGCCATGCCGCGTCCTTCGACGCGAAAGCGGTAGCTGCCCGCCCAGGCGACGTACGCGGACCCGTTCACGTCGCCGCCGCCCTTGGTGATCGCGATGTCGTCGAGGAAGACCCCGCGGCCGTCGAAACGCAGCGCCGAGGTGACCGTGTCGAGAGGCTCGTCGTAGGCGATGGCGTCGTTGAGGCGGAGCCGTCCGAAGCCGACCGGGCCGCGGTAGTCGCCGTGCACCTGGAAGTCGCCCGACAGCGGGCCGTTCACCGGGTAGTCGTCGAGCAGGAACGCATGGCGGAGGTCGCGCAGGGGCCACTCGTTGATCTGGATGCGCGCGCGCATCTCCTCGCCACCGTCGCGTCGCGGGAAGCCGAGCGAGAAACGGCCCTGCACCCGCATGCGCGCGTCGCCCTTCTCCATCTCGGCGTCGGCCACGTCGACGTAGCTGTTCTCGACGACCAGCGCGGTGCGCACCGCCCCCCAGGTCACGTCCCAGGCGCGCAGGTCGCGACCGGCGAACTGCCCCTCGATGCGTGGCATCCGGAACCGTCCGGTCATCGTGCCGTCGAAGGTGCCCGAGCCGCCGACCGCGATGGGCCTGGTGCGCGCCCCGGCAGCCGTCATGATGCCGGCCAGCAGCTTGTCGCTCTCCTGCCAGTCGCGGCTGGTCACGTGGAAGTCGAAGCGGGACGCATCGAGCGCGTCGGTCCGGCCGCTGAACTCGACGTAGGTGTCGTCGGTGGCCGCGTAGCTGCGCGTCACGTCGACGCGCCCACCGGTGTAGGCGTAGTGCAGGTCGGCGACAATCGGCACGCGACCGAGCGCGGCATCGCGGTCCAGCGCGGCGCCCGGGCGCGGGGCGGCGTCGCTCAGCTCGATCAGCTCGCGGCCCTGCATGCGCTGCCCCTCGGGTGCGGTGACCACCATCTCGCCCTCGCCGGTGCGCAGGTCGAAGCGGCCCGACGGGAAATCGAGCAGGTGGCGCCCCTCGGCGCGGCCGGCCACCTGCATGCCCTCCAGGCCGACGATCCGCGAGATCCGCTCGACATCGACACCGCGGTAGCGCGCATCGAGCCGCTGATGCGCCGGCGTTGGCGCGCCGAGCGGCGCGAACCGGTAGCCGAGGTCGAGCTGCCCGCCGGCAAAGGCCATCCGGGATTCGAGGACCTCGAACTTGTCGCGCGTCCACAGCAACGACCCGCGCACGTCCTCGAAATCGAAGCGGTCGAGGCTGGTACGCGGGCTGCGGAACTGGCCCGTCAGCTCCCGAAAACCCTTGCCCAGCGCGAACCGGCCCTGGAACTGGCCGGTACCCTCGAGGCGGAGGTCGCGGCTGGCGAAGAACAGCGCGCGCATCCGCGCGAAGTCGATCGTCGAGCGCTCGACGTCGTAGACCTGCGCGGGCCAGTTGGAGATGTCGACGTCACCGCGAATCTGCGAGGTCGACCCGTCGGCCTGCAGGTCGATGCGCGGCAGCAGCAGGTGGCCGCCATCGATGACGAACCCGGCCTGCATGTGCGCCCACATCGGCTCGTATTTCATCACCGCGATGACGCCATCACGGAAGGTCACACGGCCACGGTACTTGTCGCTCCTGGCGATGCTGAGCTCCATGTTGCGGGCATCGATGCTCCACGGCATGCCGTGGTCGACGAAATGCACGCGGCCGCGCGTGCCGGTGAACTGCCGCAGCGTCGTCACGAACCGCTTCTTGCCGCCGGCGCGCGGCAGCGTGATCTTCGGGAAGTTGTGGCGGCCGCCGGCAAACTGCTCGATGCGCATCGTCCAGTCGCTCATCGTCACGTCCTCGATGACGAGTTCGCCTCGGACAATCGACCACCAGGGCATGCCGATGGCAATGCGCCGCGCGGTGAAGAAGGGGGCGGCGTCCGGGGTGAGTCCGTCGATACGCAGCCCTTCGACGAGGAACTCGCCGCGCAGCAGCCGCACCGAGAGCCGGTCGATGTGCAGCGGTCGCTGCAGTTGCTTGGAGCCCTCGCGCTGGGCGCGCTCGCGCAGGCTGGGCCCCAGGTCGATGGCCAGCACGGAGACGAGGGCGGCCGCCAGCACGGCCACCACCAGCCCGAGCGCCCGCTTGCTCAGGTGCCAGGCCAGGTGCCGGCTCCCGCCGCGCTGCGGTCCCCCCGGCACGGCCGGTCCGTCGGCGGCCGGTCCGTCACCGGCCGGTTCGTCGGCGGCGGGCGGTACGGGTCCGGCCGGGTCGGGCGGCGGGCTGGTCGGCTGTTCGGGCACGCTCACTCCAGGACCACGAGTGGACGGCCGGCCTCGACCGACATCCCCTCCTGCACGAGCACTTCTCGCACGATGCCGGCTCGACCGGCCGAGAGCGCGTTCTCCATCTTCATGGCTTCGATGACGACCACGGGCTGCCTGGCGTCCACGGCGTCGCCGGGACGGACCGGGATGCGGACCACCTTGCCGGGCATCGGCGCCAGTATCCGCAGGGGACCGTTCGGCTGGCCGTCGGGCGCGGGCCCGCGGCGGGCCCGGGTGGAGGCCACGGTCGGAACCCGGATCCCCTGCACGTGCACGGTGTGATGTCCCGGCGTCGCTTCGCTTTCGACGACGAGATCGTGCATCGAGCCGTCGGGCAGGCGCAGGCTGAGCCGGCCGTGGCCGAGGTCGCGGACATCGCAGGTCAGGACCGCGTCGTCGAGGTGGATGTCCACCGTCCCCGGCACGGAACCCGTCGACACCGTGACCTGCCGGGTCTGCCCGTCCTGCTCGATGTGGAGCCGCATTGCCACCCGGATTCTACTTGCGCAGCGCCGCGTGCCTGGCAGCGGCTGCCCAGCCCGAGCGCGTCGAGGCGACGCCGGCGACAGTTCCGGCCGGCACCGCACGCCGCGCGGCCAGGAACGCGGCGGACGCCGTCGCCAGCAGCGCCGTCTCCCGGTGGCTCGCGGTGGTGGTCAGGAACGGGGTGCCGGCGCGGCGCTCCAGCTCGACGTCGAGCAGCGTGGTGTCGAGTTCGCCACGGACGAAGGCGGGCTGCTGCAGCATCCAGCGGAAGAAGGGCAGCGTGGTGGGGATTCCGCCGACGTGATACTCCCCGAGGGCCCGCAGCATGCGCTGCCGGGCCTGCTCGCGGTCGCCGCCCCACGCGATCAACTTGGAGATCATCGAGTCGTAGTGGATCGGCACGTCGAAGCCGACTTCGACACCGCTGTCGTCGCGGATGCCGGGGCCGCCGGGGATGGCGAGCGAGGTGATGCGCCCGGGGCGCGGCATGAAGTTCTGGTCGGGATCCTCGGCGTAGACCCGGCACTCGATGGCGTGGCCACGCGGCCGCAGCGCCTGCTCGGGGTCGACGGTGAGACGCTCGCCCCGCGCGATCCGGATCTGCCACTGCACGAGATCGATCCCGGTCACCATCTCGGTCACCGGATGCTCGACCTGCAGGCGGGTGTTCATCTCGAGGAAGAAGAAGGCATCGTCGGCGTCGACGAGGAACTCGATGGTGCCGGCGTTGGTGTACCCGGATGCGCGCGCCACCGCGGCGGCCGCAGCGGCCATCCGTGCCCGCAGGTCCTCGGACATGCGGGGCGCCGGCGATTCCTCGATGACCTTCTGGTGCCGCCGCTGCACGGAGCATTCACGTTCGACGAACGGCACGATCGTGCCGTGGTGATCGGCCAGCAGCTGGATTTCGACGTGGCGCGGGCGCTGGACGCGTCGCTCGAAGTAGACCGCGGCATCCCCGAAGGCGCCGAGCGCCTCCGAGCGTGCCCGCCGCACGGCATCGAGCAGCGCCCCGGCGGCGCGCACTTCGCGCATGCCCTTGCCGCCGCCGCCAGCCACCGCCTTGACCATCAGCGGATAGCCGACGTCATCGGCCAGCTGCTGGACGAGCTGGTCGTCCGCGTCGGCGGCGATGGGCGTCTCGGTCCCCGGGACGACCGGGGCGCCGGCGGCGATGGCGCAGGCGCGCGCGGCCGTCTTGCTGCCCATGCGCGCGATCACCGCGGGGGTCGGTCCGATGAAGCACAGTCCGGCGTCGACGCAGGCCTGGGCGAAATGCTCGTTCTCGGCGAGAAAGCCGTAGCCCGGGTGCACGCCATCGACACCGGCACGCCTGGCGATGTCGATGATCGTGTCGACGCGCAGGTAGGTGTCGGCAGGCGCGTTGCCGACGAGCGGGAACGCCCGGTCGGCGTAGCGGACGTGGCGCGCCTCACGGTCGACGTCGGAGTAGATGGCCACCGTGCCGATACCCATCTCGCGGCAGGCCCGCATGATCCGCACGGCAATCTCGCCACGGTTGGCAATCAGGATGGTCTTCATCGGCGATCGACGGCCTTGTCAGTGAATTCCCAATTCACAATTCACAATTCGGAATTCGGAATTCGGAACGGGGCGTTCAGAAGTCTAGAGAGGGATGTTGCCGTGCTTCTTCGGCGGCATGGTCTCGCGCTTGCCCTGCAGGCGCTCGAGTGCCCGGCAGATGCGCTGGCGGGTGAGCCTGGGCGCGATCACTTCGTCGAGGAAGCCGCGCGTCGCTGCCACGTAGGGGTTGGCAAAGGCGTCGCGGAAGTCCTGCGCCTTGGCCCGGCGCGCCGCCGCCGGATCGGCAGCGCCCTCGATCTCCCGCTTGTAGAGGATGTTGACGGCGCCGTCGGGGCCCATCACGGCAAGTTCGGCGGTCGGCCATGCCAGGTTGACGTCGGTGCGCAGGTGCTTGCTCGACATCACGCAGTACGCGCCGCCGTAGGCCTTGCGGGTGATGACCGTGATCTTGGGCACGGTGGCCTCGGCGTAGGCGTAGAGCAGCTTGGCGCCGTGGCGGATGATTCCGCCGAACTCCTGCACGGTCCCGGGCAGGAAGCCGGGCACGTCCTCGAAGGTGATCAGCGGCACGTTGAAGGCATCGCAGAAGCGGACGAAGCGCGCCGCCTTGACCGATGCGTCGATGTCCAGGGTGCCCGCCAGGTGGGCCGGCTGATTGGCGACGATGCCGACCGGGCGCCCGCCCATCCGCGCCAGGCCGACGATGATGTTCCTGGCGTAGTGCTGCTGGACCTCGAGGAACGCGCCCTCGTCGACCACGGCCGCGATCACCTGGTGCATGTCGTATGGCTGATTCGGCGAGGCCGGGACGATCGCGTCCAGCTCCGGCACCTCACGGTCTGCCGGATCGGCCGAAGGGACGAGGGGCGGGTCATCGACGTTGTTCGAAGGCAGGTAGGACAGCAGCTCGCGGACCAGGGCCAGCGCGGCCTCGTCGTCGTGCACCGCGAAGTGCGCGACCCCGCTGCGCGCGTTGTGGGTCATCGCGCCGCCGAGTTCCTCCTTGGTCACGTCCTCGTGGGTGACGGTGCGGATGACATCGGGACCGGTCACGAACATGTAGCTCGTGTGCTCGGCCATGATGGTGAAGTCGGTGATGGCCGGCGAGTAGACCGCCCCGCCGGCGCAAGGGCCGAGGATCGCCGAGATCTGCGGCACGACACCGGAGGCGAGCGTGTTGCGCAGGAAGATGTCGGCGTAGCCGGCCAGCGAGGCCACGCCTTCCTGGATACGGGCGCCGCCGGAGTCGTTCAATCCGACGATCGGCGCGCCGACCTTCATCGCCTGATCCATCACCTTGCAGATCTTGGCGGCGTTGGTCTCCGACAGCGAACCGCCGAAGACCGTGAAGTCCTGGGCGAAGGCGTAGACGACGCGTCCGTCGATGCGGCCGCTGCCGCAGACCACGCCGTCACCGGGGATCTGCTGCGTCTCCATGCCGAAGTCGCGGCAGCGGTGGACGACCAGCTTGTCCACCTCCTCGAACGTGCCGGGGTCGAACAGCCGCAGCACGCGCTCGCGCGCCGTCAGCTTGCCGGCCGCGTGCTGGCGGGCGATGCGCTCCGCGCCGCCGCCGAGGTCGGCGCGCTGCTCGAGCGCGGCGAGGCGCGCAGACGGGCTGTCGGGCGACATCGCCTACTTCTGCTGCGCTTTCTCCCAGTCCTTCAGGAACTTCTCCAGGCCCAGGTCGGTCAGCGGGTGCTTGAACAGCGCCTCGATGACCGCCGGCGGACAGGTGCAGATGTCGGCCCCCAGCTTGGCTGCCTGGACGATGTGCAGCGGTCCGCGGGTGCTCGCCACCAGGACCTGCGTGGTGAATTCGTAGTTGTCGTAGATCTCGACGATGTCCTCAATCAGGTCCATGCCGTCGTGGCCGATGTCGTCGAGACGACCGACGAACGGGCTGACGAAGTACGCCCCGACCTTGGCCGCGATGAGCGCCTGGGCCGCCGAGAAGACCAGCGTGACGTTGACCCGCGTGCCTTCGCCGGTGAGCGTCTTGCAGGCCTGCACGCCGGCCTGCGTGAACGGCACCTTGACGACGATGTGCTCGGAGATGCGGCGCAGCTCGCGGCCCTCGCGGAGCATGCCGTCGAGGTCGGTGGCGACGACCTCGCCGCTGACCGGGCCCTGGACGATGTCGCAGATTTCCCGGAGGATGTCGTGCGAGCCGCGAGTCTCCTTGGCCATCAGCGAAGGGTTGGTGGTGACGCCGTCGATGATCCCGAGAGCGTGCAAGCGTGTGATGTCGGTGATGTTGCCGGTGTCGACGAAGAATTTCATGGAAGGCTCCTGACGGTATTGCGCAGATCCCCGACACCCTGCACGCGGACGACGACCTCGTCGCCTGCCTGCAGCGGACCGATCCCAGCCGGGGTGCCGGTCGACACGATGTCGCCGGGCAGCAGCGTCATGATCCGCGAGATGTACGCGATCAATGTTGCCACGGGGAAGATCAACTCGTTCGTGCTCGAGTGCTGCCGGACCTCGCCATTGACCAGTCCGGTCACCGCGAGGTCGTCGATCGCCAGGTCGGTCGCAATGCACGGGCCGAGCGGCGCGAAGGTATCGAACCCCTTGGCGCGGGTGTAGCGCGCATCCTTCTTCTGCAGGTCGCGGGCGGTCACGTCGTTCATGCAGGTCAGCCCCAGCACGTGCGACAGCGCCTCGGCCTCGGACACCCTGGTCGCCCGCCGGCCAATCACCACGGCCAGTTCCGACTCGTAGTCCACGCGACCGACGCCAACGGGCAGTTCGATGGCCTCGCCGGCCGCGATGATCGCGCTCGAGGGCTTCAGGAAGAGCAGCGGCTCGCTGGGCAGCGGCTTGCCCTGCTCGGCCGCGTGGTCCTTGTAATTGAGGCCGATGCAGACGATCTTGGACGGCTGCACCGGTGCGAGGACGACCGCTGGTGCCGCCACCTCCGCGCCGCCGCGCCAGTCGCCGAAGAGGTCGCCCTCGAGCGCCCGGTAGGCGCCGCCGTCGTGCACCACGTAACCGGTCGGGGTTCTGTAAATCCTGGCCATCCGTCCCTACCTGGCACTTTCCCTGACCCGGTTGCTCTCGGGGCTGGCGTTGGCCGGGGTCGCCGCGTCCACGGCCACCACCGCATAGGTGTACATCACGCCAGGCTGCGCGCTGGTGTCGCGATACGTGGCTTCGGCCACCGGTGTCTCGGTGATCGGCTTGAGTGCTTCCCCTTCGACGCCGCGCAACACCAGGTAACCGGCAAGGTCCGCGGCCGCCACGGGCTCCCAGATCAGCGACACGCCGCCGCCACTGCCGACCGCCACGAGACCGGTCGGGGCCGGCGGCGGATACGTGTCGAGGGCGGTGACGCAGGCGGGCGGCGAGAGCGGACTCTCGATGGTGATCGCGCCGCGCTTCTCCACCGTGCGCACCGCGTAGCAGCGCGGCACCCCGAACGTCAGGCGCGCGTCGGTGAACGTCGTGCCGTCGACCAGGGCCGGGGTCACCGGGGCGGGTGGCGCGTCGGGCGCGCCCGGCGCTGCCACCTCGTAGACCCGGTAGGCGTGGGGGATGCCGTACGTGACGAGCGGCCGCGCCGGCAGCAGCGCCGCCGGGTCCTGGGCGGCCACGGCCGCTGCATATGCGGCCTCGGTGACGGTCGGCTGGATCGGCGACTGCACCCCGGGGGGCGGCGTCCAGCTGACCGTGAACGCGGCTGCGTCGTGTGCCACGACGGGCGCCGCCGGGGCCGCCGGCGCCGGCACCAGTGGCACCGCGAGCGGCGCCGACGGTCCACCCGCGATGCCACGCGTGGAGTACGGGACCACGATGTACTGTCGGGCGGCCTGCAGCGACGGCTGCGGCCAGAGCAGCGTGCGGCCCGAACCTTCCGTGGACGCCACCGGTGCGTCGTCGATCAGGTCGCCGGCCTCCGCCCGGATCCGCGCCACCCTGGCCGCGTCGGGATGCTCGAAGATGGTGGTCTGATGGGCGTCGGTCAACGCTTCTTCCACACGCACGACCGACCCCTGGGTGACGCGGGCATCGACGGGCCCGGCTGGCGCCGCCGGCGGGACAGCCGGGGCAGGTTCGTCGCTTTCGGGCGGAGGCGGGGGCTGCACCTCGATCCGGCCGATGCGGGTCAACAAGGTCTCGATCTCGCGGACCGTCAGCGGTCGCCCCAACGGGCCTTCCAGCTTGCCAGTGGCGGCAAAGAGATCCACGTAGGCCAGGTCAGCCGGGCGCGAGCCGTCGGCGTTGCCCGTGGGCACCGTGAACTGCACCTGCGTGGTGCCGCTGAGCCTGGTGGCGGCGAGGTCGGAGATGGTCGCCGGAGCCGGACGCAACGGGGCGAGGGGAGGCCCCTTCTTGCCGCACGCCGTCGCGAGCGGGAGCATACTGACGAGCAGAACACTGAGGAGCTGGAGCTGGACGCGACGCACGGGCCCCCTATCGTACTCTGCGGGCGACGCGGTGAGCCCTGACGGTGACAGCGTGCGCAGCCCGCCGCGGCGCGGCGTGCGCCGGCCACCTCCCAAGCCGCTGGCAGGCTTGTTGCAGTTTCCTCAGCGGACAGACGTCCGAGTGCACCATGAAGAGCACACTGATTACCTCACTCCTGTTGGTCGGCCTGGTCGTCGCGAGCGGACCTGCTTCCGTGCAGGCCGGTCAGCGTCCACGTAACCCGGGCGGCGACTCGGGCGGCGGCAGTTCTGGTGGCAGTTCGGGGGGCGGCTCGACCGGCGGCACGGCCGTGCCGCGAGGGGGCGGCAGCTCGCCCTGGGGCGAGGGCAGCGTGGCCTCGCGGCCGAGTGAACCGCGGTCGGCCCCGTCCTCGGCCGGCCGACGGCCGGCGCGCGGCGAGGGCCGCGGCAGCGATGGCAACGCGCGCGGCCAGACGATCCCGCCGTACTCGCGGACGCGCAACGGCGCTCCGGTGACCGGCTACGGCGTCGCGCGCGGCTCGATCGCCACGTTGCCGCCGATCATCTCGGGGCCGATCTACGGTGGCGCCGGTGACTGGTTCTTCTACCCTTGGGGCTTCGGCGCGCTCGGTCTCGGGTATCTCTGGGATCCGATGATGTGGAGCGGCATGTATGGCGGGATGTACGGTGGCATGGGCGGCTGGGGCGGCTACCCCTACGCCGACCCCTACTGGGGCGGAGGCGCCGGTGGCGGCTACGGCAGCTGGGATGGCGGCCGCGGCGCGGACGACCATTCGGGGCTGGCCCGAGGCACGACCAATCCGCTCGACTCCCACGGACCGACCGGGGGACTGCGCCTCAAGGCCGAGCCACGCCATGCGGAAGTCCATGTCGACGGGTTCTATGCCGGGCGTGTGGACGACTTCGACGGCGCCATGCAGAAACTGAAGATCGTCGAAGGCGCGCACCGCATCGAACTGCGCGCCGAGGGGTACGAGACCGCGACATTCAGCGTCAACGTGGTGGCAGGGCAGACCACCACCTACCGGACCGAACTCAAGCCGCGTTGATAGGCTGTGGCGCATGTCGCCACAGCCTGCGCTGCTTCTCCTGGGCCTCAGCAACCTCGTTGCCGGGGCCCTCGTCGCGTTGGCCCCACCCGTGGTCCTGGCCTCGGCCGATGGGGTGCACTCGACCAGCGCTCGCCTCCTTGGCGGCTCGCTCGCCATCATGCTCGTGGCCGCCGGGAGCGCCGGCTGGTTCGTGCCGCCGGCGGCACGGCGTGCCCATCTCTGGATCTTCGGCGTGGTCGTCAAGGTCGCGGCAGCGCTGCTGTGGGGGTGGACCGCGCTGGCCGCTGGCCTGTCGATGCTGGCCGCTGCCGCGGCTGCCGATCTGGCCGTCGCGGTCGCGATTGCCGGGATGCTCCGCGCCTCGCGATGAGCTACTTGGGGAGCCGGCGCTGGAAGAGCCAGTAGACCGGAATCCCGGCCGCCAGGATGGCCAGGCCGCCCAGCGAGGGCAGCGGCTCACGCCAGATGGCGTTGACTACCATTGCCGCGCTGGCGAGGACGAACAGGCCGGGCGCCACGGGATAACCGAGGGCGCGGAACGGCCGCGCCGCGTCCGGTTCGCGCCGCCGCAGCACGAACAGCGCCAGCACGGCGATGCCGGCAAACAGCACCACGGCAAAGCCGGTGTAGTTCACCAGGCGTTCGAACGTTCCGGTCATCACCAGCACCGACGCCCAGATGCCCTGCGCCGCAATCGCGTAGGCCGGCGTGTGGGTGCGCGGATGGACACGGGCGGCAGCCCTGAGGAACAGGCCATCGCGGGCCATCGCGTAGTACACGCGCGGCCCGGCGAAGATGTTTGCGCTGATGCTTCCCAGCACGATGAAGATGCTGACGATCGTCAGCACGTCGGCGACGCGCGGCCCGAACAGCACCTCCGCGGCAGCATCGACGATGCGCACCCGCACCGACGCCATGGCCTGCACGTCCAGCGCATAGAGGTAGACGACGTTCATCGCCACGTACACCAGGACCACCGCGATGGTGCCCATGGCCAGGGCCCGCGGCACGTTGCGGGCGGGGTCCTTCACTTCCTCGGCCAGGTAGGCGGCCGCGTTCCAGCCCGAGTAGCTGAACATCACGGGGATCAAGGCCAGCAGCATCCCGGAGGGCACCCATGGCGCGCCCCCTGTGAAGTGCGTCGTCGAGCCGTTGCCGATGGACAGCCCCGCCGCGACGAAGACCAGCAGCGCGCACACCTTCACGAGAGCGAGCGCATTCTGCAGGAGACGGCCCGGGCCGATGCCGAGGATGTGCACCAGCGACAGCGCCGCGATGGCGGTCAGGGCCACGAGGCTGTGCGGGGAGACACTCAGCGTGACGAGCCCGAGCGGCAGGCTCACCCATGGCGTGGTGTCGCCGGCGCCCGGGAAGAAGCGACCGAGAAAACCTGCCAGGCCAATCGCCTGTGCGGCGATCGCTCCGGCAAAGCCCGCGACAAAGGAGGTCCACCCCGTCAGGAAAGCCGCCAGCGGACCGAACGCCTCGCGCAGGTAGACGTATTCGCCGCCTGACTTGGGTCGCAGCGCCGCCAGTTCGGCGTACGCCATCGCGCCGGCAAAGGCCAGCACGCCGCCGCCCAGCCACACCGCGAGGATTGCCGTGGGATTGCCGACCATGCCCGCGACGATGGCCGGCATGAACAGGATGCCGCTGCCGATGACGTTGGAGACCACGACCGCGGCCGCGTCGTAGGCCGACAGACGCCGCTCGAGCTGAGGTGGTGTGGAAGAATCGTGCAGCGGAGGCGCCGAGGTGTGGGGCGGCGTCACGGCGTCGCTGTCGGGGCCGGCGCGATCGCCAGCAGCTGACGTTCGACGACGAGGTCGTCGACCTTCACCCACTGGTCGCCCCCCTGCTTGGCGAAAAGCTGGACCTGGACGTCCTGGAAGCTGGCGTGCTGGAACATCTCGATGCGAGCCTGCTCGCCGGAATACCCGAACATCGACCGCAACGTGAAGGGACCGACGGTCTGGCCGGCAGCGAGCCCGTTGTGGTCGATGCCCAGAATCAACTGCGCACCAAGTTCCTCGGGGTCGCCAATCACGCGAAAGACGGCGTTGAACTGCACGCTGTGGATGTCGCGGTCGGCCTTGTTCCGGACCTTGAAGGCGATGGTCGGCAGCAGCCGGTTCTGCCCGGAGTCCCGCCCGCCGTCGTCGTAACCGGTGCGGACGTCGTACAGCTCGATGGCCTCGGGAACGCTGGCGGACCGTCCACAGCCGGCGGTCAGCAGCAGCGTCGTTGCAAGCACGAACAGGCGGCGATTGAGGCGCGGCATCGGCGGATTCTAGCGCAGAACGTTTGGACTCCCCGCGCCGACGGGCTAGAACTCCTTCATCACCACGCGCGTGCGCGCTTCATCACGCGTCAGGCGCTGCGCGCGGAACTCGACGAGATCGGCAACGCGGACGCTGAGGGTCACCGTGACCATCTCGGAAACGGCGTCGGGGAACGCCATGTAGCCCGCATCGCGGGCGGCCACCGTGACCCATTCGACGTCAGGGAGGGGCAGCGAACCCGCGTAATCGAGCATGGCATCGACGAGGGCGTTCTTGACCTCATCCTCGTAGGCCGCACTCGGGTCGACGAAGGGCTCGGCCGGCAGCTCGGGGGCCGGCGCGGGCGCCGCATCCGCGGCCAGCGGCGTCGCGGCGGCGGCGTCCACCGTGGCCAGGCTGCCGCCATTGGACGTCACCGGCGCGGTGACCGAGGCCCGCCGTTGCGCGCTGCTCGGCGCGCGCGGCACCAGCGATAGCTGCAACTGCACGGTCCGGATGGCGCGTTCGAGGTCGGCGCGGAGCACGGGATCCTGCTCGCTGGCGATGACCTTCTGCAGCGAGGCGAGCACGCGTTCGTCCCGGTCCTGGCTGAGCACGCGCAGGGCCCAGTTCACCGTTTCGCTGAGACGCGGAACTTCCACCGAGAAGAACAGCCCGTAGCCGTCGAGGCGAAAGCCCTGCGCCCGCGGGGTCCCGGCCAGCGCCAGCACGTCCGGGGTCACGGCCTGCAGCCGACGGCGCATCATGTCGGCCGCATGCTCGACGGCGCGCTCGAGCACGTTCTCCATCTGCCGCACGTGATACCTGGCGCTCAGGGCTGCCCCGCGCGCCGAATCGGCTCGCCGCGACGCCGCCGGCTGCTCCCCCGCCGCTGCCACCGGGGCGAGGGGCGCGGAGGGCGACGGGGGCTGCGCGCCCGCCGTGGCCCCTGCGGTGATCAGACACACGGCCAGCGCGACCGCCTGTACGCTGCGCGGAGACCTCGACGACATCACGGTTGGCACGGGAGTAAAGACGCCGGGATCAGGGGCGTGGCTGGGTCGCGACGACGCGCCGGAGCAGATCGCCGCGCTGCTGCTCGATCCGTTGCAGCGTCTGCTCGACCTGGACGATGTCGCTCTGACGCGCAAGCTCGAACTGCCGGCCGAGCTCGGTGACGCGCAGCGCGAGATTGGACTGCTGGCGGATTTCGCTCTGATCGAGCAGGTCCTGCACCCGCCGCAGCAACTCCGTATCGGTCATCGTCCGGACCGGCCCGGCCGGGTTGCCCGGAGCGGCGACGCGCACGGTCGCCGGGCCTGCGGCCTGCTGGGTGTCCTGCACGAGCCGCACGAGGTCGCTGCGGATCTGTGTCGCCAGGAGATCCAGATCGGCGCGCCAGGGCGGCTCCCCTGCAGACGCCCGGCGCACCCAGGCCGGGTCCGCCGACGCCTGGGCGGCGGCAGGGGATGCGGCGCGCACCGGGGAAGATGCGCCGGTGATCTGGCCCGTGCCGCGCTCGACACCGGCGGCAGCCGCGCCGGCGACCCCAGTCCTGATGCGGAGACCCTCCGCGTCGTAGCGGAGGTCGAGCTGCGCGAGCGAGGCTGCCGTGGCCAGCACGAGCACGGCGGCGGCGGCCAGACCCGAGCTCCAGACAACCGCCCGCAGCGGCGAGCGCCCCTGGCGGACGAAGGCGAATCCAAGGGGGAGCCGTGGAGCGTGCCACGCACCCAGCGCCCCCCGCGCGGTGTCCAGCGACGTCAGGACCTGAGCGCAGTCCTGACACCTCGCCACGTGCGCCTGCAGGTCTGCCCGTTCGTCGGGCGTCCCTTCATCGTCGTACAGCAGGACCAGCAGGGCATCGGGTTCTGGACAGCGCATCACATCGGTCATTTACGTGGCCATCAGCGACGACGGGCCTCCGCCCCAGACGCCGGACGTGCATGCGGCAGCACCACGTCAGCCGTGATGCCCTGCCGCTCCAGCTCGCGCCGGAGCACGACCAGTCCCTGGTAGAGACGGGTCTTCACTGTGCTCAAGGGGCAATCCAGGACATCGGCAATCTCCTGGAAGGTCAGCCCCTGGTATTCCTTGAGGACGATGGCCTTGCGCTGATCTTCGCTCAGCACACCCATCGCCCGGTTGACGACTTCCCCCAGTGTGCGGCGCGCCACCAGGTCTTCGACCGACTCGACCGGTCCGTGCTCGCCGGCCAGTTCGATCACGTCCACGCCTTCGGGTGCCTCGACAAACGGCGCCCGCTTCTGCCGACGGATCCAGTCGCGGCAGAGGTTGAGCGTGATCCGGTACAGCCAGGAAGAGAACTTGGCGTCGCCGCGAAAGCCGCCCAGCGACCGGTAGGCTCGCAGGAAGGCTTCCTGGACGAGGTCGCGCGCCTCTTCCTCGCGTCCGATGACCCGGTACGCCAAGGCGTAGATGGGCCGCTCCCAGCGAACCACGAGCTGGTTGAAGCTGTCGGTGTCGCCGCCCGCCGAGCGGGCGACGAGCTCCTCGTCGCTGGATGTCATCTGCGCAGCAGGTCGCGGGGCCTCTTCTCCCCGTGTCCTGTTCTTCTGACGCACGCGGTCAGAAATGGTCGGCTCGGACACCTCGAGGGGTCGGAGCTGGTCTCCGGTGAGGACAGATACGGACATGGGCACGCTCCTGCCCCCTTCATGCTGCAAGGGCCCGGCCAAGCGGCCCCGGTTTGCGTCCGCTCACACTTCTTTCACAGGGGGCGCTACGATCCCCGGCGTGCTGCAGTTGGTCCAACTTCGCAAAGCCTTTGCCGACCGCGTCCTGCTGGACGACGTCACCTGGCAGTTGAACGCGCGCGACCGCGTCGGCCTGTGCGGCCCGAACGGCGCCGGCAAGACCACCCTCCTGAAGATCCTCGCGCGTCTGGACGAGCCGGATGCCGGGCAGGTCGTCACGCCGTCTGACCTGACCATCGGCTATCTCCCGCAGGACGGCCTCGAGTACGGCGGGCGCACCCTCGCCGACGAGGCACGGCAGGCATTCGGCCCCCTGCTCGCCCTCAAGGAGGAGTTGCACCGCCTCGAGGATCAGCTGGCCGACGGCAGCCTGGACGACGACGCGCACGCCGACGTGCTGGTGCGCTACAGCGAAGGCCAGGAGGATTTCCGGCGACTGGACGGCTACACCATGGACCTGCGCGTGGCCACCGTGCTGCGCGGCCTCGGGTTCGGGGAGGCCGACATGGAGCAGCCGACCGAGACCTTCTCGGGAGGCTGGCAGATGCGGATTGCGCTGGCCAAGCTGCTGCTGCAGCGGCCCCGCCTGCTGCTGCTCGACGAACCGACCAACCACCTCGACCTCGATGCCCGCAACTGGCTGGAGGAGTACCTCGGCGACTACCCCGGCGCCGTGATGCTGGTCTCGCACGACCGGTACTTCCTGGACGCCGTGGTGACCCGCATCGCCGACCTCAGCCTCCGGACCATCACCGACTACCAGGGCAACTACTCGTACTACCTGCGCGAACACCAGGCCCGCATGGAGCGGTTGCGGACGATGAAACGCGAGCAGGACGAGGAGGTGGCGCGGATCAAGATGTTCGTGGACCGGTTCCGGTATCAGGCGACCAAGGCCGCACAGGTGCAGAGCCGCATCAAGGCCCTGGACAAGGTGGTGCCGATCGACGTGCCCCCTGAGCGCAAGCAGGTGCACTTCACGTTTCCGGCGTGCAGCAAGAGCGGCCGGACCGTGCTGGAGTTGTCGCACGTCGGCAAGCGCTACGCCGACAAGGTGATCTTCAAGGACCTGTCCCTGCTCATCGAGCGCGGCGACCGCGTGGCCCTGGTCGGCCCCAACGGCGCCGGCAAGTCGACGTTGATGCGCATGCTGTCGGGCACCGAAACCCCCGACGCCGGCAGCCGGACCGAGGGTCACCAGGTGGTGACGCAGTATTTCGCCCAGGACGAGGCCAATCGGCTGGACCCGACCCGCACGGTGTTCGAGACCCTGGCCGACGGCTCGTCGATGCAGATGATGCCGGCCATTCGCAACATCCTCGGCGGGTTCCTGTTTGCCGGCGACGACGTCTACAAGAAGGCCGGGGTGCTCTCGGGCGGCGAACGGACCCGCCTGGCCGTGGCCCGCATGCTGCTCCGGCCGGCCAACCTGCTGCTGCTCGACGAACCTACGAACCATCTCGATCTCGATTCGAAGGACGTCCTGCTCGAGTCGCTGGAGGGCTTCACGGGCACCCTCATCCTGGTGTCGCACGACCGCTACTTCGTCGATCGCCTCGCCACCAAGATCATCGCCGTCGGCCACGGCGAGGCGCTGGTCTATCCGGGCACGTACGAGGAGTTCCGGTGGAGTCAGGCCCAGCGCGAGGCGGTGGGGCAACCCGCCGCGCCGGACAGGGCAACACCCGTGGCCGTGACGTCGGCCCCGCCAGGCCCCGAGCGCGGGGCCAGTGCTCGGCAGGGCGCCGGGGCGACGCGACCGGCCGGTGCCGTCAACGCCGGCGCGGCGCCAGCGGCTGCTGCCACGGCAGCGGCGCCCGACCGCGAGCAGCGCAAGCGTCTCGAGGCCGAGCAACGCCGCGCGGCAAGGGCTCACGAGGCGCATCAGGAGCGGGTGGGACGCGTCGAACGCCGCATCGCGGAGTGCGAGCGTGAGATCAAGTTGCTCGAGGCCACCATGGGTCAGCCGGGGTTCTACGACGACGTCGCGGCCTCCAAACCGGTGATCGACAGGCACCAGGTCGCTGATGTGGGAAGTGGGCGCGCGCATGGCCGAGTGGGAAGCGCTGCTGGAGGCGGCACCACCAAATCCGTGAGCTGGGCGAGGAGCCCGGCGCTGCATGCGGGTGACGGAAACGCGTTCGACATACAAAGTTTGTCGTCGCTCATATCCAAATATATGGATACCTGCGGTTGCCAGCACGTTCATTTTCCGTTGTGACTTGCTTTTCTGTAATCGGCATGCACCTTGAATGTAATTCAGCGTGCACCTCACGCGCTCGTACTACCCCAAAGCGTCACTCGGGGCCCAAGGTTCGGCTCCTGACAAGGCTGCGCCCGCGGTGCACGATGACGAACTCGTCCCGGAGCCCTTCTACCGCGACCTGATCTCGGGGATGCGCAATGGCGTCATCGTCATCAGGCGGGACGGCACGCTGGTGGCGGTCAATGACGCGGCCTACGCGTCCCTCGACATGCTGCCGGGGTCGGAGGACATCGGCCGACCGATTGCCGCAGTCCTGGCCGACGTGCCCGAGATGGTCCGCGTGCTCGAGGGCGCGTTTGGCGGCGACCCCCTGCCGAACCGGGCCGAGGTCAAGCTGGCGCGCACCGGACGGTCGATTGGCTTCACGCTGTCCCTGGTCCGTGACGGACTTGGCGTGGTGTCGGGCGCCGCACTGTTTTTCCGCGACCTGACGCGCGTCGAACAGCTCGAAGAGCGGGAGCGGCTGCGCGACCGCCTGGCGGCGCTCGGCGAGATGGCGGCAGCCATCGCCCATGAGGTGAAGAACCCACTTGCCGGCATCGAGGTGATGGCCGGGCTGCTCAAGCGGCGCCTCACCGACAATCCGGACGCCCAGGCGATGCTGGCCGACATCATCGGCGAGGCCAAGATGGCCAACGCCATCGTGATGGAGGTGCTGGACTTCGTGCGGCCGGTGCGGCTGCAGGTCGAAGACGTCGACGTGGCCGCGCTGGTGCAGGACTCGCTGCACATGGCCGACAGCACCGTCGGTCGCGGGCACGTGGCCGTGAGCGTGGACGTCCCCGAGGACCTGCCGCCGGTGCAGGGCGACGGGCACCAGCTGCGGCAGGTGTTCACCAACCTGCTGACCAATGCCTTCGAGGCGTTGAACGGCGAGGGCCGGCTGATCGTGCAGGCGACGGCCCTGGACCGGCTGCCGTTCCCGGCCACGCCGGACCAGCCGCAGGGGCCCGGCGTCGAGATCACCGTGCTCGACGATGGCCCGGGCATTCCGGAGTCGGTGCGGGAACGCATCTTCAGTCCCTTCTTCACCACCAAGCCGCGTGGCTCCGGCCTCGGCCTGGCCATCGTCCGCAAGGTGGTGGATGCGCACGAGGGCCGCATCGAGGTGCAACCCGGTCTCGATGGGTCCGGCACGTGCGTCCGTCTGCTGCTGCCACTGGCCCCGGCACTCGAACACGCGCCGCGGCGGGTGCCCGACGACGGCGCGCCCGGGGGGCCGCGACCCAGGTGATGCCGTCCCTGCCCGATGGATTGCTCCTTCGCGTCCTTGTTCACTCCCTCCTCGTTTCCTGACGTACCGACGTCCTGATCTGGATCCGACTCATGGGCCGCATCCTCGTTGCCGACGACCACGACTCCCTCCGCCGCGCCCTCGCCCGTGCCCTCAGTGAGGCCGGCCACGAGATCACCGAGGCCAACAACGGCAACGTCGCCATCGAACGGCTGCACGAAACCAACTTCGACGTCGTGCTGAGCGACCTGAAGATGGGCGGCAGCGACGGCCTCGACGTGCTCCGGACGGCCAAGGCCCTGCAGCCGCAGACCGCGGTCATCCTGATGACCGCCTTCGGGTCGGTGCACACCGCCGTCGAGGCGATGAAAATCGGCGCCTTCGACTACGTGCCCAAGCCGTTCGAGATCGAGGAGATGGAGGTCAAGATCGACAAGGCGCTCGAGCACCGGCGCCTGCGCAACGAGGTCGACTACCTGCGTCACGAGCAGGGCGGCATCTATCAGTTCGACAACATCATCGGCGCGAGCGGCGCGCTGCAGCGGGTGCTCGACGTGGTCAAGAAGGTCGCCAAGAGCAACACCACCGTGCTGATCAACGGCGAGACCGGCACCGGCAAGGAACTGATTGCCGGCGCGATTCACCACAACTCGCTGCGCGCCGCCCGCAACTTCGTCAAGGTCAACTGCGCGGCGCTGCAGGAGAACCTGCTCGAGTCCGAGCTCTTCGGCCACGAGCGGGGCGCCTTCACCGGCGCCGACAAGCAGCGGATCGGCCGCTTCGAGCAGGCCGACGGCGGCACGCTGTTCCTCGACGAGATCGGCGACATGAGCGCCAACACCCAGGCCAAGATCCTGCGCGTGCTGCAGGAGCACGAGTTCGAGCGGCTCGGCGGCACCCGCACCATCCGCGTCGACGTGCGGCTGATCGCCGCCACCAACCGCAACCTGGCGACGATGGTCGAGACGGGCGGCTTCCGCGAGGACCTGTACTACCGCCTCAACGTCGTGCAGATCGAGATGCCGCCGGTCCGCGACCGCAAGGAAGACATCCCGGCGCTGACCAACTTCTTCATCAAGCGCTTCGCCGTCGAACTGAAGAAGCGCATCGAGGGCGTGACCCCCGAGGCGCTGAAGCTGCTGATGCGCTACAACTGGCCGGGCAACATCCGGGAACTCGAGAACACCATCGAGCGCGCCGCGCTGCTGACCGACGAGCGCCTGATCGGCGGCGACGACCTGCGCATCGGCGGCAGCGGCACCACCGCCGAACAGGACGGCACGCAGACGGTGGTGAAGATTCCGCCGCAGGGCGTGCCGCTCGAGGAGATCGAGCGGCAGGCAGTGGTCGAAGCGCTGAAGATGGCCAACTGGGTACAGAAGGACGCCGCGGAACTGCTGTCGATCAGCCCGCGCGTCATGAACTACAAGATCAAGACGCTCGGCATCGACTTCCCGCGCAGCCGCCGGCCGGCCCTCGGCGCACCGATGGTGATGTCGAGGCGCGAGGCGCCGGTCGTGCGTCGGCCTCATCCGCGCCTTGGGATGCGCGGCGCGGTAGACGTCGAGCAGGTGCTGGACGTTGACCTGCGTGTAGCGCTGCGTCGTGCTGAGTTCGACGTGCCCGAGCAGTTCCTGGATGGCCCGCAGGTCGGCGCCGCGCTCGAGCAGGTGCGTCGCGAAGGAATGGCGCAGCGCGTGCGGGCTGATGCCGTACCGCGTCGTGCAGCAGGCCGACGTGCCGGGCGACCAGGCGGTGGACGCTCCGCGGCGTCAGCGCGCGTGCCGCGGTAGTTGACAAACAGCGGGTCGTCGCTGCCGCCGCGGCGGCCCGACCCGGCCGCGACGATGACCCGGCGGACGCGACCAGCGCCACCCGATCCTTCAGCCAGGCCAGCGTCGCGTCTGCCGCGCGCTGGTGGCAGGGCACGAGTCGTTCCTTCCGGCCCTTGCCCATCACCCGCACCATGCGGGTGGACAGGTTGACGTCTTCCACATCCAGCGACACCAGTTCGGACAGCCGCAGCCCCGAGGCGTAGAACAGCTCGAGGATGGCCCGGTCGCGTCGGCCGAGTGGGGTGGCCGTGTCGGGTGTCTCGATGCAGGGCGGTGACTTCGTCCACGGTCAGGACCTGCGGCACGCGCTGCTCTCGCCGCGGGCTGCCGACCAGAGCGGCCGGGTCGTCGGCGATCAGGCCTTCGCGGCGAAGGTAGCGGGCAAAGCTGCGGATCGCCGAGATTCGCCGCGCCGCCGAGGCGCGGCTGTTGCCGCGGGCATGCAGCTCGCCGAGGAATCCGCGAATCGCATCGCCCGAGACGTGCGCCGGGGTCAGCGCGTGACGCGGGGTGCCCGTGGAGGCGCCGAGGAAGTACAGGAACTGCACCAGGTCCGCCTCGTAGTTGCGGACGGTGTGCTCGGAGGCGTTGCGGTTGAGCGCGAGGTGATCGTGGAAGGCGCGGATGGCCTCGCGCAGCGGCGACGTGGCGGCGAGATCGCGATCCGGCGGGGCCGCCGTGACGCGACCAGGCCGGTCGCGCCGCACCCGTGTCACGCGGGGGCCCCGGCCGCCAGTGTCGACCTGCCAGCCGTCCAGTGCCTGCAGCGCGCGCTGCGCCAGCGCGTCCTTGCGCTGCTCCTTGCGGCTCGGCCCGCCAGCCGCACGGCGCGGCCGCACCAGCGGTTCGTCGGGGGGCGGCATGATCCCGAAAGTGATGTTGCTCGGCTGGTAGTGCCTGGCGTCGGCGTGCGAGACGTAGTACGCCAGGGCGCCGATGGCGGTCTCGCGCGGCGCCTCGAGGGGCGCGCTGCCGCGGGCCTGCCGGGCGGCGTTGATCCCGGCGAGCAGGCCCGACGCCGCCGACTCCACGTACCCCTCGACACCGGAAATCTGACCAGCGAAGAAAAGGTCGGGCCTGCTGCGGGTCTGCCAGGTCGGCAGCAGCACGGTCGGGCCGTTGATGTACGTGTTGCGGTGCACCATCCCGAAGCGGACGAACTCGGCTGCCTGCAGGCCGGGAATCATCCGCAGCACGCGGGCCTGGTCGCCCCATTTGATCTGGGTCTGGAACCCGACCAGGCTGAAGTGGTCGGCCGCCAGCGTGTCCTGCCGCAACTGCACCACCGCGAACGGAATGCGGCCCGTACGCGGGTCTGGGCAGCCCCACCGGCTTCATCGGACCGAAGCGCAGCGTGTCGCGGCCGCGATGGGCCATCACCTCGATGGGCAGGCAGCCTTCGAAGAACTGCGCCTTGTCGAAGTCGTGCACGGTGGCCGACTCGGCGCTGACGAGCGCGTCGTAGAACGCCCGGTACTCGGCCTCGTCCATCGGGCAGTTCAGGTAATCCCCTTCGCCATCGTCTACACCGCAGGCCGGCCCCTGGCTGGGGGCGGCAGCTGACGGCCGCGGGTCCGGGGTGCCCTCACCGGGAGGCGCCGGGTCGGCTTCGGGTCCAGGGTCGGACCCGGCCGGTCCGCCGCGCAGGCTTCTCCCCCAGCGCGACGCGCGGAAGACGATCGAACGGTCGATCGATTCGGCAAGCACGATCGGACTGATCGCGTCGTAGAAAGCAAGGTGCTCGGCGCCGACAAAGCGCGCGATGTCCTGCGACAGCGCGTCGGAGGTGAGCGGCCCGGTCGCCACGATGACGGGGCCGCCGCCCGCGCCGGCATCCGGGATCGCGGTGACTTCGCCGCGCACCACGTCGATCAGCGGGTGGGCCGAGATCGCCGCCGTCACGGCCGCGGCAAAACGGCCCCGGTCCACGGCGAGGGCCGCGCCGGCCGGGACGCGGGTGGCATCGGCGCACTGCAGAATGAGCGAGCCGAGGCGGCGCATCTCTTCCTTGAGGACACCAACGGCGTTGTCGAGCTTGTCGCCACGGAAGCTGTTGCTGCAGACCAGTTCGGCCAGGTGGTCGCCCTGATGCACGAGCGTCGGGCGCACCGGCCGCATCTCGTGCAGACGGACGGGCAGCCCGCGGGAGGCGACCTGCCAGGCCGCCTCGCAACCGGCGAGACCGCCGCCGATGATGGTGACCATCGGTGTGCCTGACGTCACGCGGACCGCTTCGCCGGCCGCTTGCGCGCCGCGGGCGCACGGCCGGCCGTGCGGGCGGGCGCCCGGCCCCGGCCCTTCTTGGTCGGGGCGCCTTCGCGGGCCTTCAGCAACCCGACGGCCTCCTCGAGCGTGAGCGAGTCCACGAGCACGTCCTTGGGCACCGACGCGTTGGTCGTGCCGTCGGTGACGTAGGGACCGTAGCGGCCTTCGAGGACCTCGACCTTGGCCTGCGACGCCGGGTGCAGCCCGACCTCGCGGAGCACCGTCCGGGTGGCGGTGCGACGCCCGCCCTTCTTGGCCTGCTTGAACAGCTCGAGCGCCTGCTCCAGCGTCACCGCGAAGACTTCCGGATCCGCCGCGAGGGATCGGAATTCGTCCCCGCGCTTGACGTACGGTCCGAAGCGCCCGAAGTTGGCGATGATGTCCTGGCCGCTTTCCGCGTCGTGGCCGACGTGCCGCGGCAGCGACAACAGCTCGAGCGCGCGCTCCAGCGAGACCGCGTCCGGGTCGTCGTTCTTGGTCAGCGAGGCGCGCCGCGGCTTTTCCTTGCTGCCCTTTTCAGGCACCTCGCCGAGCTGCACGTACGGGCCGAAGCGACCAGTGAGGACGTACACGGGCAGCCCCGTCTTCGGGTCGGTGCCGAGGCTCTGCGGACCTTGCGTGCGGTCCTTCAGCAGCTTCAGCGCCTGTTCCACCGTGAAGTCGGCCGGCGCCACATCGTCGGGGATTGACGCATTGGCATCGCCCAGCTGCGCGTAGGCACCGTAGCGCCCGATGCGGACCACCACCGGCTGGCCGGAGGCCGGGTCGTTGCCGAGCTCGATCACCGGATACTCGATGCGGTCCTCGTTGGTCACGAGATGGCGCAACCCCGCCCAGCCCTCCTGGCCGTTGTAGAACTGCTCCAGGAACTGCGTGCGATCGAGGTCGCCGTTGGAGACCTGGTCCAGGTCCTCCTCGACACGACCCGTGAAGCCGAGTTCGACCAGCTGGCCGAAATGATCCTTGAGCAGGCTGCGTGACGGCAAAGGCGGTGTAGCTCGGAATCAGCGCCTTGCCCTGGCGCCAGACGTAGCCGCGGCGTTCGATCGTCTGGATGATCGACGCATACGTGGAGGGGCGGCCGATGCCGTCCTCTTCGAGCCGCTTGACGAGCGACGCGTCGGTGTAGCGCGGCGGCGGCAGGGTCTCGTGCGCCTTGGGCTCGAGGCCGCCGAGCGTCAGCGGCCCCTGGCCGGGCGCGGTCACGCGGTCACCGACGGCAAGTTTGGGCAGCAGGATTTCCTGGTCGCCGAGTTCGCTCGCCGGGTCGTCACTGCCCTCGACGTAGGCCCGCAGGTAGCCGGCAAACTGGATCGCCTTGCCGCTGGCGGTGAACACGTGCGGCCGGCCGTCCTCGCCGGTGGCGGTGATCTCCAGGGTGGTGCGCAGCAGACGCGCGTCGGCCATCTGCGAAGCCACCGTGCGCTTCCAGATCAGCTCGTAAAGACGGGCCTCGTCGGGCGGCAGCGACAGCGACTGCGGCCGCTGGCCGAAATCGGTGGGGCGGATGGCCTCGTGGGCTTCCTGCGCGTTCTTGACCTTGGTCTGGTATTGCCGCGCGCCGCCGTAGAAGGTGTCGCCATACATCTCCTTGATCGCCTGGGCCGACTCGCGCAGGGCCCGGTCGCTCAGCGTGGTGGAGTCGGTACGGTGGTAGGAGATGACGCCGTCCTGGAACAACCGCTGGGCCGCGCTCATCGTGCGGTCGGCCGAGAACCCGAGCTTGCGATTGGCTTCCTGCTGCAGCGTCGACGTGGTGAACGGCGCCGACGGCCGCTGCGCTGTCGGCTTCTCCTCGACGGCAGTGACGGCCCACGGCAGCCGGCCGGCCAGGCTGTCGCGCATGGCCTTGGCCGAGGCCTGGTCGAGCAGGCGGACGTTGCGGCCGACGAGGTTGCCGGTGGTGGCGTCGAAGTCCTTGCCGGTGGCCACGCGCTCGTCGCCGACCCGCACCAGGGTGGCGGTGAACTGCGTCTCGCCGGCGCGGATCCGCGCGTCGAGGTCCCAGTAGCTGCTGCGGTGGAAGGCGCGTCGTTCTTCCTCGCGTTCGACGATCAGCCGCACCGCGACGCTCTGGACACGGCCCGCACTCAGTCCGGTCTGGACCTTCTTCCAGAGCACCGGCGACAGCATGTAGCCATACAGGCGGTCGAGGATGCGCCGGCTTTCCTGCGCGTCGACCAGCTTGAGGTCGATGTCGCGGGCCTGATCGATGGCCTCGCGGACGGCTTCCTCGGTGATCTCGTGAAAGACGATCCGCTTGACCGAGCCCTTGGGTTGCAGCACCTCGCGCAGGTGCCAGCTGATCGACTCACCCTCACGGTCCGGGTCGGTCGCCAGCAGCACTTCGGAGGCTTCCTTGACGGCGGCCTTGAGCTCCCGGATCCGCGACTTCCGGTCCGACGAGACGACGTAGTACGGCTTGAAGCCGTGGTCCACGTCCACGCCCATCCGCCCCCACGGCTCCTTCTTGATCGCCTCGGGGACCTCGCTGGCGTTCTCGGGCAGATCGCGGACATGCCCCACGCTCGCCTCGACCCTGAACTGGTTGCCTAGGAATCGGGCCAGAGTCTTGGCCTTGGCGGGTGATTCGACGATGACGAGGGGCTTGGACATTGGGTGCGAACTGTACGTTACCACTTCCGTTGCACGGCCATGAATCGACCGGCAGGGTCGCGCCGGACCCGCCCCGCCAGCTCCAGATCGAGCAACTCCCTGAGCAAATCCGCGCAATCGCGCCCAGTCTGGTACACCAGATCGTCCAGCCCGACACCATCCTCGCGCGCCAGCCGCGCCACCAGTGTGTTGTGCGGCAGCGCCGCTGCCCCTGCCGAGGTTGCCGCCCCGCCTGCTGCCGCCGACGACCAGCCCATCTCCTCGAGCACGTCGGTGGCCCGTTCGACGAGCCGGGCGCCGTCGCGAAGCAGCGCGTGGCTGCCGGCGTAGGCACCGCCGCGGACGTCGCCCGGCACCGCCATCACGTCGCGTCCCTGTTCGAGGGCCAGCCGTGCCGTGATCAGCGATCCGCTCCGCTGCGCCGCCTGGACGACGACGACGGCCTGGCAGATGCCGCTCAGGGTGCGATTGCGCAGGGGGAAATGGTGCGCGCGGGGAGGCGTGCCGGGCGGAAACTCGCTGACCAGGAGGCCAGCGGCCGACAGTGCCTGGCCCAGGGGACCATGGTCGCTCGGATACGGCTGGTCGAGCCCGCAGCCCAGCACGGCCAGGGAACGACCGGTCGACAGCGCCCCGCGGTGTGCCGCCGCATCGACCCCCCGGGCAAAGCCGCTGGCGACCACGACGCCGGCGGCAGCCAGGTCGGCGCCAAGCTGGTGGGCGACCTCGCGGGCGGCCATCGTGGAGTGCCGGGAACCGATGACGGCCACGGCGGGCGCGGCCAGGACGTCGGCATCCCCACGCAGCCAGAGCAGGAGCGGCGGGTCGACGATCGTGCCGAGCAGCGGTGGGTAGCGATGATGGGCCGGCCAGCAGACGTCATAGCCGGCCCTGCCGGCGTACTCCAGTGCGCGGGTGGCCTCGGCAAGCCAGTGGCTCCGCGCGCCCGGTCCGTCGAGCCCGAGCGCGGCGAGACCGTCCCCGAGCGGCAGGACCGGCCAGGTGGCGCACCCCGACTTGAGGGTCGCAGCGGCACGCGCCGGCTGTGCGCCAGCCGCCAGCGCCAGGGCCACGGCATCGAGGCGTGCGGTGTCGGTCATCGCCACCGGCTGTGCAAGGCGGCCGCCACCGACAACTGAATCGCGATCCGAAGCGTCCATTGATCGAGTGGGTCGGCGGTGGCAGGAAGTGCCACGGAAGGCCTCGAGGCAGAGGTGTATAGTGGCAATCATCCCCATGATTACGACCCGTTCCGTCTTTTTTGCCCTGACGCTGGTCGTCGGCGCAGCCGCCGCGGCCAGCGCCCAGGATGCCCGCAAGCAGGCGAAGCCGCAGGTCGAGTTCGGCATCACGGTGGCCCAGCGCGGGCTGTGGCAGGAAGCGGTGTTCCGCTGGGAACGTGCCACGGAGATCGACCCCACCTACGCCGCGGCGTTCAACAACCTGGGCATCGCCTACGAGCAGCTCGGCAAGTTCGAGCAGGCTGGCAAGGCGTACGAGAAGGCGCTGGAACTGGAGCCGCAGAATCTGGCGATTCAGCAGAATTTCGATCTCTTCAAGGAAATCAATGACCGCGCCAAACGGAACACGAGCTCTTCGGGGAGCTAGCGTCGCGCTCACCGCCGCGCTGCTGGTCGCCGGGTCGGCCTGCACCTCGATCTACGAGGTGCCGATCGACACGCCGATCCAGGCCAAGCTCGACGTGACGCCGTTTTCGCGGGTCCATGTCGTGGGCTTCATCTCCGGCGGCGCCGAGGACGTGGACGCCAACATGGAGACGGTGCGGCTGCTGCGCAGCCAGCTCCGTACCAAGAGCCGTCTGCGCGTCATCGAAGCCGACCCGCTGCCGCTGCAGCAGGTCGCCCGTGACCAGGCCCGGGGCCCGGCCGCGCCGGGCGGAGCTGCCGCGCCGGCTGAGGCGGAGCTGCCGGCCGGGATGGCGTTTCCCGAGCGCATCCTCGATGAGAAGGACCTCGAGGCCTACGAGCCGCTGTTTGCCAACGCCGCCTACTGGAAGAAGATCGGCGAGGAGTTCCAGCAGCCGCTGATCGTCACCGGCACGGTGATCTTCCGGCCGCATCAGGCCTCGGGCATCGTCACGCAGGAACGCGAGGTCTACGACAACTTCGGTCGTCGGACGGTGGTGCCGATGCGCGTCTACATGGAGCGCAAGGGGTACATCCTGCGACCCAAGCTGGTGTTCATCGACGGGCGGAGCGGCGCCGTGCTGTACCAGGAGAGCTACCGCGAGGAACGGCTCTACCCGACGCAGCAGAACGTCCCGGCCCTGTCGTCGTTCTTCGAGCAGATGGACGCGATCTTGCCCTCGTTCCTGAACACCCTGAGCACCACCCGCGTCCGCGGGTCGCGCACCCTGCTCAAGTAACTCGTCCGACCTCTCGCGTTCCCCCGGCGCGACCGCCTGTGCTATGCTCGCTGTCTTTGCCGGGTCCGCGCCGCGGTCCCATGTAGTGCAGCGTGCAGGAGCAACGACCGTGTTTGCCATCATTCAAAGCGGCGGCCGCCAGGTGAAGGTCACCCCCGGCGAGATCGTCACCGTCGACCGCGTCCACGTCGAACAAGGCCAGGAAGTCACCGTCGAGCAGGTGCTGCTCGTGGGAACCGACGGCGGCGACGTGCTCGTCGGCGCGCCTTTCGTGGCCGGTGCCCGCGTCGTCGGCACCGTGGCGGGCGAATCGCGCGGGCCGAAGATTCGCGTATTCAAGAAGAAGCGCCGCAAAGGCATGCGCCGGACCAAGGGTCACCGCGCCACCTACACGCGCATCCAGGTCAAGGACATCCTGGTCTGATCCAGGCCGGGGCGCGTGCTCAAGGACGCGCCTCTTCCGCGCCAGCCCGCAGGGCGCTGACGCTGGGAACGTAAGTCATGGCTACAAAAAAAGGTCAGGGCAGTTCGCGCAACGGGCGCGACAGCAACGCGCAGCGGCTGGGCGTGAAGAAGCACGACGGCAACCTCGTCACGGGCGGGTCGATCCTCGTTCGCCAGCGCGGCCGTCGCTTCAACGCAGGCATCAACGTCGGGCTCGGCAAGGACGACACGCTGTTTGCGAAGGTCGACGGGGTGGTCAAGTTCGAGGACCACGGCGACCACGGCCGTTTCATCAGCATCCACCCGGTCGCCACGGAATAGCTCGCCCTCGGGATCGCTCCCGGACCTCCGCATGTTCGTTGACGAAGTCGACATCGACGTCAGCGCCGGACACGGCGGTCGGGGTGCCATCAGCTTCCGGCGCGAGAAGTTCATTCCGCGCGGCGGACCCGATGGCGGCGACGGCGGCGCTGGCGGCTCGGTCTACCTGCTCGCCAGCCCGCACCACAACACCCTCGTCCAGTACCGGTTCCACCCCGACTTCGCCGCACCCAACGGCAACCCCGGGGAGGGTTCGCTGCGCACCGGCAAGTCCGGCAAGGACATCCAGCTGCCGGTGCCCCCGGGCACGGTGGCCTACCGCATCGACGAATTCGGCCACGCCCACCAGTTCGCGGACATGGTGGCCATTGGCGATCGGGTGCTGGCGGCCAAGGGCGGCCGCGGCGGGCGTGGCAATGCGCGATTCACGTCGTCCACCAACCGGACCCCCCGCCGCGCCGACACCGGCGACCCGGGCGAAGCCTTCAAGCTCCGTCTCCGGATGAAGCTGCTGGCCGACGTCGGCATCGTCGGCTACCCCAACGTCGGCAAGTCGACGCTGATCGCACGGGTTTCGGCGGCCAAGCCGAAGATCGCCGACTACCCGTTCACGACCCTGGTCCCGAACCTCGGCGTCGTTGCGCTCAGCGACGACCGCAGCTTCGTGATGGCCGACGTCCCGGGCCTGATCGAGGGCGCCCATGAGGGCAAGGGGCTCGGCCACCGCTTCCTCGGCCACGTCGAGCGCACCAAGGTGCTGCTCCATATCGTCGACATCAGCGACGCCTCGGGACGCGACCCCGTCGAAGAGCTCGAAGTCATCAGGCGCGAGCTCGAACGGTACGTGCCCAACGCCGACACGCTCGACCCGGATGCCCTGCCCCTGGCCGCGCGGCCGCAGGTGGTGGCGGCCAACCGGATCGACATCCTCGGCCAGCCGGAGCGCCTCGACGCGCTGCGCGACCACGTGGCTGCGCTCGGCCTGCCCTTCCACGCGATTTCGGCAGTGACCGGCGAGGGTGTGCCGGCCCTGCTCGAGACGCTGTGGCCGTACGTGGCACACGTCAGCGCCGAACGCGCCCTCGAACGCAGCCGCGAGATGGCGCGCCAGCCACCCGACGGACCGGACGAGCACATCGAGGCGACGCAGGACGATGACGTCGACGGCGTCGAGCCCGCTGACCCCGACGCATGAGGGAAGTTCCCTTGCGCCTCGGGGTGCTCGGCGGCACCCTGGACCCCGTCCATGCTGGTCACCTGGCCGCTGCTCACGCCGCGGCCCGCGCTCTCTCGCTCGACACCGTCTGGCTGATGCCCGCGCATGTCCCGGCGCACAAGGCGGCGCCACATGCCTCGGCATGGCACCGCTTCGCGATGACCGCGCTGGCCGCCTCCGAGGACGATCTCCTCGCCGCCAGCGACCTCGAACTGGCGCGGCCTGGCCCCACCTACACCTGGGACACGCTGCACGCCCTCGCTGACGAGGGCTTCGCGCCGTCGCAGATTTTCTTCATCACCGGGTCCGACGCGTTTGCAGGAATCGAGACCTGGCACCGCTTCCCCGAGGTTCTCGACGGCGGCAACTTTGCCGTCGTCACGCGGGCCGGGCGCGGGTTACCGGCTGACGTGCTGACCCAGCCCGTCGTCGCGGCCCGGCTCCGCACCGCCGCTGGCGTGGCGTCGGGCGCCCGTGACGTTCCTGCGAATCAGACCGGAATCTGGCTTGTCGAGGCCGAGACGCCCGACGTGTCGTCGAGGTCGATTCGTGAGCGTATTCTTGCTGGGGAGGAGGTGGGCGCCGACGTGCCCGCCTCCGTGGCCGCGCACATCCGCCGGCACGGCCTGTACACCCACCCACTGGCGGCGAGACGCTTGCATGGCGAAGACTGACGCGCAGCGGGCCGAACACGGGCCCGCCCCTGTTCCCGACGATGTTCGAGCCGCAGTGGATGCGGCCGTGGACCGCAAGTCCACGCGGGTCACCTTGATGGACCTGCGGAGCGTCGGGGCGTTCACCGACTTCTTCCTGATCTGCACCGGCACCAACATCCGCCAGGTGCAGGCCATCGCCGACGCTGTCGAGGAGAAGCTCAAGGCCCAGGGGGTTCGCCCGGCGCACGTCGAGGGCTACGACCGTGGCGAGTGGATCCTGCTCGACTACTTCGACTTCATCGTCCACGTGTTCATGCCGGACACGCGCGAGTTCTACTCGCTCGACCGGCTCTGGGGCACTGCCGCGCGCACCGAAATGGCTGCCGAGGTTCTCTGAACCTCCCGGTCCCTCGCCCCTCGACAGGACCGTCGCCTTCCTGATCGCGGCGCGCTGCGCCGCCTGCCATCAGGTGCTGGCCTGTCCCACGCGGGGACCTGTCTGCCAGCCGTGCTGGGACGCCGTGCCCTGGTACGGCGGGGCGCTCTGTCCGACATGCGGGGTCGAGTCCCTGCCCGGCCTGGACTGCGCCTGCCACGCCCGACCGCCCCACCTCTCCGCCATCGCCTGCGCGGCACACTACGACGGGCCGATGCGCGCCATCATGCAGGCGTTCAAGTACGGCGGGCACCAGAGCCTCGGCGCGATGCTGGCGATGCACCTTTCCGATCACCCGCACCTGCGACTGGCGGAGGTGGACGTCGTGGTGCCGGTCCCCCTGCATCCCTGGCGGCGACTGACGCGCGGCTTCAATCAGGCCGAGCGCCTGGCCAGGCCCCTCGGGGTGCCCGTGGTCCAGGCGCTGGCCCGGCGGCACTGGACGGCCTCCCAGGCCGGATCGTCCGCTGCTGCGCGGCAGGGCAACGTGCGCGCCGCGTTTGCACTTGCGGCGCGCCTGCCCGCCAGCCGGTCCTCGCTGCGTCATCGTCTCGCCGGCGCACGGGTGCTGCTCGTGGACGATGTGGTGACTACCGGGGCGACCCTGTCGGCATGTGCGCGGACGCTGCACACGGCCGGCGTGCGCGAGGTCCGCGCCGCGACCGTGGCACGCACGCCCCGGTAGCGGGCGCCTACCGGGCCAGCGTCAGCACGTCGATGGTGACGTCGTCGCGGTCGCGCGCAGCGTCCACCACGTGCCATCCCGAGCCGAGCGACGCCTGCCGCAGGTAACTGGCGCGCACCCGGGCCAGCAGGGCCAGGTCCTGCTCGAATGCGTCGCGCTGCTGCTGCTTGCGCTGCGCAGCCACGTCCGGGGCGATGTCGAGCAGCACCGTCGTGTCGGCAGGCGGCAGGCCACGCTGGATCACGGCAAGCCACTCCGGATCGAGCCCCTGCGCCTCGCCATACGCGATCGACGAGGCCAGGTAGCGATCACAGACCACCCACTGGCCGGCGGCCAGCGCGGCCTCGATGGCGGGGCGATGCTCGCAGCGATTGGCGACGTACAGCAGCTGCAGGCAGTCGGGTGGGAAGGAACGGCTGCCGGCGAGCGCGGCACCGATCTCGCGGCCGATCGGCGTGCCGTAGTCGGGAAAATCGAAGCTGACCACCTGCAGACCGCCTGCCTGCAGCGCCTCGCGCAGTCGCAGGGCCTGGGTCTGCTTGCCGCTCTGGTCGAGCCCCTCGAAGGCGATGAGCCGGCCGCGGGTCATGCCTGCTCGAGCGCGAGCATGTCGTCCAGCGTCTGGCGGCGACGGATGACACGCCAGGTGCCGTCAGCCTGGACGAGCACTTCGGGGGGCAGGGGGCGGCGGTTGTACGAGTTGGACATCACGGCGCCGTAGGCCCCGGCATCCATGATTGCCATCAGGTCGCCGACCTGCGGGTCCGGCAGCTCCCGCACCCGGCCGAAGGTGTCGCTGCTCTCGCAGACGGGTCCGACCACGTCACACGGCACCAGCTGTCGATCGCTGGCCTGGACCGGCACGATGCGGTGGAAGGCGCCGTACAGGGCCGGCCGCATCAGCTCGGTCATGCCGGCGTCGAGCACCACGAAGCGCCCCCCGCCGGCGTGTGGCTTGACGTCGATGACGCGGGCCAGCAGCACGCCGGCCGGGCCGACCAGCGTGCGGCCAGGTTCGACGATCAAGGCCAGCCCGGTCGGCCGGGCGACGTCCACCAGCGCCTGGGCGAACGCTTCGTAGGTCGGCACGTCGCCGCCGTGCTCGTAGACGATCCCGAGGCCGCCACCGAGATCGAGGTGCGACAGCGCGAAGCCTTCGCCGCGCAGCGACACCGCCAGGTCGGCCACCTTGCGCGCCGCGGCACAGAGGGGACCGAGCGACGTGATCTGCGACCCGACATGCACGTGCAGGCCGGTGATCTCGAGACCGGGTGCGTGCCGGCGGGCCCGCAGCATCTCCGCGGCGTCGGCGAGCGGGACGCCGAACTTGCTGCTTTTCAGGCCGGTGCTGATGTGCGGATGACTCCCCGCGTCCACATCCGGGTTGACCCGTAACGCGACGCGAACGCGTCGGCCCTGCGCGCGGGCCAGGGCGTCGAGCCGATCCAGTTCACCGGCCGATTCGGCGTTGATGGCCTTGAGGTCGAGCGAGACGGCGCGCTCAAGCTCCAGCGGCGACTTGCCCACGCCGGTGAAGACGATCTGGCCCGGCTGGAACCCGGCCCGCAGCGCCAGCTCGATCTCGCCAATAGAGTTGGCGTCGGCACCGGCGCCGCCGTCCCGGATCAGCCGGGCCATGGCGAGCGACGAGTTGGCCTTGAGCGCGTAGTGCACGGCATGCGGCCAGTGGCAGGCGGCCAGGGCCTGCTGCAGCGCCTCCAGGCGCCGCGTCACCACCGGGGCGCTGTACACGTAACAGGGCGTGCCCTCGGCGGCCGCGATGGGCTCGAGCGGGACCTGATCGAGGGCGAAGACGGGAGCCTGCGTGGTGTCGAGTGCCGCCACCCGAGGATCATACGCTGGAGGTGGACTCCCCTGATATCATGCGACCCGTCCCCCATCCATGACGTTCGACCCCACCCAACCCCCCTCGGAGATCGATGCCCTCATCGAGAGCTGCCTGGCCGGGGATCAGGATGCCTGGGCCCGCATCGTCGGCAAGCACTGGCGCAAGGTCTTCAACGTCGCCTACAAGTTCACCGGCAAGCACGACGAAGCCGAGGACCTGACGCAGGACATCTTCGTCAAGATCTTCAAGTCCCTGCACACGTTCGACCGGCGCGCCAACTTCCAGACCTGGCTCATCAGCATCAGCCGCAACCTGTGCATCGATCACTACCGGAGCGTGCGCAAGGAACGCGAGACGATCTCGCGGGACGTGGACTCGCGGGAGATGGGCACGGCCACCAGGGCCGAACCCGGGCCGCTGGCCGGCATCGAACGCGAAGACCAGCGGGCGCTGCTGCGGCTGGCCCTGAACCAGCTCGCGCCGACGCTGCGGTCGGCGGTGCTGCTGCGTGACATCAAGGAACTGTCGTACCAGGAAATTGCCGTGATGCTCGCCCTGCCCGAAGGCACGGTCAAGTCGCGCATCAACCGGGGACGCACGGAACTTGCCCGGCAGATCCGCCGTCTGCAGGAGTCGGGCCTCTCCACGCCGCGTCGGGCCACGGGCTCGCGCCGCCAGTAGCGCTGGAACGGAGCCAGAGCAGAAATGAACCTCACGACCGAGCAGCACGAGGACGTGGCCGTCGTCCGGGTCCAGGAGACCCGGATGCTGTACCCAATCCTCGCGGACTTCGCCAGCACCGTCAGTGAGCTCGTGCAGCAGGGTCAGCGGAAAGTGCTGATCGACCTGACGCCGGTCACCTACCTGGACAGCGCGACGATCGGCTGCCTGATGGACCTCTATCGGCAGATCACGGGCGCCGGTGGCAAGGTGAAGCTGTCCGGCGTGCAGAAGCGCGTCGAGACGATGCTGACGATGACGGGTACGCAGAACTTCATCGAGGTGCACCCCGACGCCGCGAGTGCGTTGGCGAGTTTCGGAGCCTGAACCCATGCGCGCCATCAAGACCAGCCACGGCGTCGACATCCCACTCGACGGCGACCTGCTTGCCGTGGTCGAGACGCTCTTCCAGGAAGTCACTGTGCGCCATGAACTGGGGCGTACGTTCGAGGACATGATGCGCGAGATCCAGCACCTGGTGGATCAGCTCTCGGTCGAGGAACTGCGCGCCTATTTCATCGAAAGCCTCTTCCTCAACACGGTGACCTACGAGAACGAACGGCTCGGCGCGCTGCTCAACAAGCTGCCGGCCGACGAGTAGGGGCGGTTCGGCCTTCGTCATTCGGCCGTCGGCCGTCGAGTTCGCTGGCGTCAAGCGTCAGGCATCAAGCGTGAATTGTTAGGCGTCCCCCATGTCTGAAAGCTATCTCGCCACCCACTTCACCTGTTCCTGGCCGTGGAACACGGCCGTCCTGCTGTGCGACGGCCGCGTCGTCTGCGGCTGCGCCGACCCCTACGGCAAGCGCGTCCTCGGTGACGCCCGCGTCGGCACCATCGGCGACGTCTGGACCGGCCCCACAGCCACGCAACTGCGCCAGGATCTGAACGGCGGCGGGTCGAGCTTCTGCGGCGACTGCCCGCTCAAGTTGCCGCTCGAGGCCGACCAGCCCGCGCCGCAGCGATCGCTCGCGGTGTCGCCACTGCCGTCGCGGATGTATGTCGAGTGCACCGCCGCATGCAACGTGTCCTGCCTCGATTCGTGCTGCGCTCCCGAGACCGGGATCACCAAGACGCGGCAGGCCGGCATGCTCGACGTCGAGCTCTTCAAGCGCGTGCTGGCCGAAGTCGGCCCGACCCTGGAACGCATCGACTTCTTCAACTACGGCGAGGCGTTCCTGCACAAGCGGGCCGTCGAGATGTGCGAGCTGGTGAAGCGCGAGTACCCGCACATCTACCTGTACACCTCCACCAATGGCGGCGCCCTCAACGAGGAATCGGCGCGACGACTGGCGCGGTCGGGCATCGACGAAGTGACCTTCTCGGTGGATGGCGCCTCGCAGGACGTCTATGCCACCTACCGGCAGCGCGGCCGGTTCGACCACGTGATGAACAACCTGCGCGCCGTGGTCGACGAGAAGCGCGCCCTCGGCCGTGACGTGCCGTTCGTGAACTGGCGCTACATCCTGTTCAAGTGGAACGACCACGACGCCGAGATGCAGCGCGCCCGGTCGCTGGCGGCCGAGATCGGTGTCGATCGGCTCTGCTGGGAGATCACCGACCATCCCGAGCACGCGTTCTCGCGGCGCTTTGCGCCGGGGACGGACGAGTGGGCGCGGATCCGGCACGAAGTGTGGGATGACAACCATCTGGGCAGCGCGATCCCGGGCACCACGCCGCGCGCCCGGATCGAGGTGCGCGGACCATCGCGTGCGGACACGCTGACGCATCAGGCCGGCGCACCGCTGGGGCTCGACCTGCGGGTCCGCAACCTGAGCCAGCGCGCCTTCCCGCACACGGCCACGTACGGACGCCGCCTCGTGCGCGTCGGCGCGCAATTGCTGGACGCCGACCGGAACGTCCGCAACCGCGACTTCGTGCGCGCGTCGCTGCCACGCACCGTGGACGCCGGCGGCTGGCAGGATCTCCGGATGGAGATCCCGCCGCTGGCACCGGGGCTGCTACCACCTCAAGCTGGATCTGGTGAGCGAGGGCATCGACTGGTTCGAGTCGTGCGGCTCGGAGATCACGCTGCGGGAACTGCGCATCGAATGAGGAAGAGGCGCCTCGGCCGCATAGCCGCGTCAGGGCGCCGCGTCCGTAGCGTCAAGGGCGCCTCGGGGAGGCGCCCCTACCGGTCACGACGACGCTCTCTGTCCGGCTGCCGGGTACCGGGTCACGGGTGCTGGCCACTGTCATGCCGGTACCCCGATACCCGTAACCCGATACCCGTTCACTTCGGCGACACGTCAGTTGCTGAAATGCGTCGCCACGTTGCGCGCCACCAGCGTGTCCGTCCGGGCCAAGGCTCGAGCCTTCCGCACGTGGGCCGCGTGCATGGCCTGCCCATCCGGGGTGTTGGTGATCAGCGCCGCGGCAAACTGCAGCCCGGCGTCGTCAGGCATCTGCGCCAGTGCCGCCTTGACGAGTGCGTAGCCGTCAACGCCGTCGATCGTCGCCTTGAGGGCGACGCCGCGCTGACCGAGCTGGCGGTACGTCTCCACGAGGTAGCCATGGTCGAACGACGCCAGGCCCTCGGCTGGCGTCCGCGGCGCCTTTGCGGCGCGCGCCGCCAGGGCGGCCAGCAGCCGGTTGGCCAGGGCGGGTTCGTCCACCGAGTAGGCCGAGGCGCGGCGCAGCGTCTCCATCCGCACGATCACCGGCGTGGCGGGCGTGAGCAGGGCCAGCGTGTCGTCCACCAGACGGGTGCGGTCGTACGAAGGCAGCGTGTTCTGCCAGCCGCGCCATCCTTCGGCGGCGCTGCCGAACGGCAGCGAGGCGGCCGTACCGATGTCGAAAGGGTGGCAGATCAGGGGCGGCCCGGCGAGCGACGGCACGGCCGACGTGAGGAGCAGCGCGAAGGACCCGAGGATGCGGGCCGCGGACAGCAGATGTGACATGTGACCTCCTGCAGACAATGGGTGACCGATGCCAGGAGGACGCGCGGCAGACGGCGACCGTTAACGCCACACCCCGCGACGGCCGACCGCCGACCGCCGACGGCGAAGGCCGACCGCGACGGCCGACGGCCGACCACCGAAGGCCGTCTCAGGGGCCCGGATTCCACTGCTGGCGCCAGGTCCGCCACCAGTCGGCGGTGCCGAGCCCGAGGGCAGACCACCACGCATCCTGCATGCCGCGATCGCCTGCCAGGACGCCGTCACGCGTGACACCGGTCGGCATCGGCACCAGCATCGACAGCCGATCGACGACCAGCGGCTGCAGGGGCCTGTCGACACGGACGATGAGGTGCCAGAGCGTCAGCGCGTCCTCGCGACGCGCCTCGCGCAGGACGACGTCGAGCGCGGCAGCCGGCGTGGCGGACGTGCCGGCAGCGTCGATGGCATCGACCGCGGCGCGCAGCGCTGGCGTGGCATCGGCGTAGGTCGGCGTGCCGGGTCCGCGGCCGGGATACGTGCGGCCGGTCGCCCCGGCGGGGATGAACGCTTCCCGTCCCTCGTGCTCGAAGCCGACCCACCCGCCCTCCACGGTGATCAGGCCGACGCCGTGTTCGTCGACCGTCAGCGTGTAGGCGCAGCCGAGATCGATCGCCGTCGCCGACGGGGTGTCGATGACGAACTGACCGGGAGGCGCCCAGATCTGGGCCGAGATCGTGCCGCGCTCCAGTTCGGCTCGATGTGCGCCAGGCGCGGCCGTGACCAGTCGCAGGCGCGAACCGGGTGCCACTTCCAGCCGTCCGATCCGTCCCACGAACATCACCGCCGTGGACGCATCGTCGGTCTCCAGCCAGCGGCCGGGGACGACCCGGGAATGACGCCCCAGCGGCGCGGCCGCCAGCGTCGGGGCACCCTCGACCCTGGCGACCCGCCACGGGTCGCCGGGCACGGCGACACGCGGGCTGACCCACGCGCCGCCGATGGCCACCAGCAGCAGCGCCGCCGTGGCCAGCCAGGTGCGCCAGGGCAGCGGCTCATGCAGCCGCCGGCCGACCCGGCAGCGCCAGCGGTGGCCACGCCTCCGGAGATGGCGCCGCGAATCGCGAAAGCAGGCCCTCCAGACGCGCCACGTCCTCGTCGGGGGTCCCTTCCCGACTCCAGAGATACTCGTCGTCCATCCCGTCCATCACGGCGTCCTCACAGGGCTGGTGAGCGCCTGCCGCAGCAGCTTCATGCCGCGACAGAGGTTGACGCGCACCGAGTCCGGGGCGAGTCCGGTCCGGGTGGCAATCTCCGGTCCGGTCATGCCCTGTACCAGGCGCAGCATCAGGGTGTCCCGATAGGCCACCGGCAGCGCCCGGATGGCGGCGATGGCCGTCTGCGCCTCGAGCTGGTGCAGGGCGTCGGCGTTGCTGCGGGGCTCAGGACAGCCGACCAGGGAGTCCTGGGGCCGCTGCCGTCGTCCGTGGTCGATTCGCACGTGCCGCGCGATGGTCACGACCCAGCCGCCGAATGCCGCCGGATCGCGCAGGGTCGCCAGCTGCCGCCAGGCCGTGAGGAACACCTCCTGCACCAGGTCCTGGACGTCTTCACGCGTCGCCCGACCAAGCAGCACGCCATGGACGATGCGGGCATGACGCCGATAGAGGGCGTCGAACGCCATGGAATCGCCGCCCTGCGCCGCCCGGACGAGGGGCACGTCGTCCTGAGGCGTCCACGGCAGCTGGCGGGTCGCCGCACGGGCGGGAGTCGGGAGAGACACGTGCTGATGAAGAGGACGGGCGGGAAGCGGAAACGTTAACGGCGAACGGCGAACGGCGAACGGCAGGCGGCAGGCGGCAGTCGGCAGTCGGCAGTCGGCAGCGGGAGTCAGCCTAACCGAGAACCGAAGCGGAACCGGGTACCGGGTATCGGGTATCGGGTATCGGGTATCGGGTATCGGGTACGGGTACGGGTACCGGTACCGGCACGGACTCGGCGCCGACCGCAAAAACGACAAAGGCGGCTCCGGGGAGCCGCCTCGCAGTGCTGACGGCAGTTGGCCGTCGACGTGTCTCTGCCCTAGCTGGCGACCGTGACCGGCACGCCGACCATGTCGGTGGCCGCGTGCGGCGCCTCGACGTAGGTCCAGGCATCGCGCTGCTCGAGCAGCGCCGTGCCGAGCGCCGTGTGCAGCGCATGTCCGCCGCGGTGCGCCACCACGTGCCCGATGATTGGCGAGCCCACCAGGGCGAGGTCACCGATGGTGTCGAGAATCTTGTGGCGGACGAACTCGTCCTCGAAGCGGAGGGTGTTGTTCAGCACGCCGGTTTCACCGAGGACGACGGCGTTGTCGAGCGAGCCGCCGAGGGTGAGGCCCTGCTGCCGCAGCATCTCGAGGTCCTTCAGGAAGCCGAACGTCCGGGCGGGCGCGAGTTCCTCGGCAAAGGTGTCCGGCGTGATCACCACCGACCGGCTCTGGTGGCGGAGCAGCGGGTGGTCGAAGCTGATGGTGTAGCTGATTCGGAAATCGTCGGCCGGGTAGATGGCGATGTGCTTGTCACCGCGCGACAGGCTGACCGGCCGGAGCACCTTCAGGAAGCGGCGCCGGGCGCTCAGCTTCTTGATGCCGGCCTCCTGCAACAGGTACACGAACGGCGCCGCGCTGCCGTCCATGATCGGCACTTCGGGGGTGGTCAGCTCGATGGCGACGTTGTCCACGCCCTGGCTGACGAGGGCGGCCAGCAGGTGCTCCACGGTCTCGACGCTGGCGCCGGCAAACGACAGGCCGGTCGCGTAATTGAGGCTGGCCACGTGCTCGACGCGGGCGGGAATCTCGAGGCCGCCGAGGTCGGCGCGGCGAAAGCGGATGCCGTAGTCGGCAGGTGCGGGACGAAGCGTCATGGTGACGCGCTGGCCTGAATGCAGGCCAATCCCGGCGCAGGTAATGGAACGACGAAGAGTCCGCTGCGATGTCATTCAGCTCTCAGATCCAAGGGCACCGACTGATGCCGGCCACCTAGAAGCAAGACTGATACCGCCCCGACGCAATTCGCCACAATTCTCTGAAACCATTGATTCGCTTGTACTTGTAGACATCCTAACGACCCGGTGTGCGGCTCGGTCAAATGTCACTGTTGCGCTCGTGACACGCTCAACGGTCCAAGACTGTGGCTATGCAACCACACTGACGTCTCGGCTCCGCCTGCCCCGTCCTGTAGGGGTCAGCGCTGATTCGGCAAGGAATGCCCCGGTATGGGACCCCTTGACCCGTGCCACCTGCTCCGGTGTGCCCTGGGCCACGACACGGCCGCCGCCGCTGCCGCCCTCCGGGCCGAGGTCGATGACATGGTCGGCCGAGCGGACCACGTCCAGATTGTGCTCGATGACCACGATGGTGTTGCCCTGCTCGACCAGTTGGTGCAGCACGTCGAGCAGACGGGCCACGTCCTCGAAGTGCAGGCCGGTGGTCGGCTCGTCGAGAATGTACAACGTCCGGCCCGTCCCTCGTCGTGACAATTCCTTGGCCAGCTTGACCCGCTGCGCCTCGCCGCCGCTCAGCGTGGTGGCCGACTGACCGAGCTCGAGGTAGCCGAGGCCGACCAGTTGCAGCGTCCGCAGCTTGTTGGCAATCGACGGGAAGCTTTCGAGCAGCGGATGCGCCTGGTCCACCGTGAGCTCGAGCAGGTCGGCAATCGACTTGCCGCGATAGCGCACCTCCAGGGTCTCGCGGTTGTAGCGACGTCCCTTGCACTGCTCGCACGTCACGTAGACGTCGGGGAGAAAGTGCATCTCGATGGCCGTCACGCCGTCGCCCTGGCAACCCTCGCAGCGGCCGCCCTTGACGTTGAATGAGAACCGGCCCGGCTTGTAGCCGCGCTGCCGCGACTCGGGCAGCATGGCAAACAGGTCGCGGATGAAGGTGAACAGACCGATGTAGGTGGCCGGGTTGCTGCGCGGCGTGCGGCCGATGGGCGACTGGTCGATCTGGATGACCTTGTCGATGTGCTGCAGACCGTCGATGCGGTCGTGCGCGCCGGGCTGATCGGTGGCGCGGTACAGCTCCCTGGCCAGGCGCCGGTACAGGATGTCGTTGACCAGCGTGCTCTTGCCCGACCCGCTGACGCCGGTGATGGCGATGAACAGCCCGAGCGGAAAGCTGACGTCCAGATTCTGCAGGTTGTGTTCCCTGGCGCCGGTGATCTTCAGCGCCGCCTTGCCGGGCAGGCGACGGGCGCGTTTCTGGACGAGGGTCTTCTCACCGCGCAGGTACTCGCCGGTGACGCTGCGCGGCGCCCCCGCGAGCAGCTCTGCGGGCGTACCCTGGAAGAGCAGTTCGCCACCGTGCTCGCCGGCGCCGGGACCAAGGTCGATGACGTAGTCGGCGGTCCGGATCGTTTCCTCGTCGTGCTCGACCACCAGCACGGTGTTGCCCAGATCGCGCAGACGCTCCAGCGTCTGCAGCAGGCGCCGGTTGTCGCGCTGGTGCAGGCCGATCGACGGCTCGTCGAGCACGTACAGCACGCCGCTGAGACTCGAGCCAATCTGCGTCGCCAGCCGGATGCGCTGCCCTTCCCCGCCCGACAGCGTCACTGCCGACCGTGCCAGCGTCAGGTAGCCCACACCGACATCGTCGAGGAAGTGCAGCCGTTCGCGGATCTCCTTGAGGATGCGCCCGGCCACGAGGTCCTCTCGCGGCGTGAGTTCGAGCGCGTCGAAGACCTGCGAGGACTCGCTGACGGCAAGGGCGGTCAACTCGACGATCGTGTGCCCCTTGACACGCACCGCGCGGCTCTCGGCCTTCAGTCGCGCCCCCTCGCAGGAGGGACAGGTGGCCAGGGCCCGATACGGCTCGAGCGCTTCGCGTTCATTCCACGAGCCGGCCTCGTAGCGGCGACGGAGGTTCGGCAGCAACCCCTCGAAGTCGGCCCCGAACGGGTCGGCAGGGGCCTTCTTGCGCTTGCTCGTCACCGCCTGCGCGCCCGCCGCGCCGAACAGCAGCACGTCGCGCTGCCGCTTGGTCAGTGCGCGAACCGGCACCGTCGGATCGATCCCGTGCACCTCGTGCAGGCGGGCCAGCGCGTCGCCGATCGACTTGACGTCACCTTTCGCCCAGGCGTGAACGGCGCCGGCTGACAGCGACAGGCCGGGATCGGGCAGGACCCGGGCCACGTCGAAGTCGTACACCGAGCCGAGCCCCTGGCACTGCCCGCAGGCGCCGTGCGGCGAGTTGAACGAAAACGCCCGCGGCGTCAGCTCCGGCACGCTGATGCCGCAGTCGGCACACGCCAGCCGTCGCGAGAAGAGGCGGTCGCCGCCGTCCCAGGTGTTGATGATCACCAGGTCGTTGGCCAGCGCCAGGGCAATCTCGATCGACTCGCCGAGACGACGCTCCATTCCCGGCTTGACGATCAGGCGATCGACCACCACCTCGAGCGTGTGGTTCTTGCGCTTGTCGAGGACGATGTCCTCCTCGAGCGCCCGCAGGTCGCCATCGACCCGGATGCGGGTGAAGCCCCGCTGGCGCCAGGCTGCGAGTTCCTTCTTGAACTCGCCCTTGCGGCCGCGCACGACCGGGGCCAGGACGTTGATCCGCTCGTCGCCCGGGAACTGCCGCGCCAGGTCGAGGATGCGGTCGACCGACTGGCTGGCGATGGCCTGGCCGCAGCGCGGACAATGCGGCTGTCCGAGGTTGGCAAACAGCAGCCGCAGGTAGTCGTAGATCTCGGTGACCGTGCCGACCGTCGAGCGCGGGTTGGACGCCGTCGTCTTCTGCTCGATCGAGATGGCCGGCGAGAGCCCGTCGATCAGGTCGACGTCGGGCTTCTCCATCTGCTCCAGGAACTGCCGCGCATACGCCGACATCGACTCGACGTAGCGGCGCTGGCCTTCGGCGTAGATCGTGTCGAACGCCAGCGACGACTTGCCGGACCCGGACAGGCCGGTGATCACGACGAGGCGATCCCGTGGGAGATCGACGTCGATGTTCTTGAGATTGTGGACGCGCGCGCCGCGCACTGAGATGCGCTCGTCGAAGGTCATGGGGCAGATGGTCGGGACCCAGCGAGGGAACCCAAACGACCATGGTATCACCGGCGGTACGCCACCTTGCCGACCACGCCGCGCCCCTCCACGACCTCGTACGATGCGCCGGCAGCGAGGCGACCCAGCCGTTCGACAGGCCGACCCGGCCATTCGACGACGACCTCATCCAGCGCGCCTGCGGCGCCGACCCCGACGCTGAGGACGAGCTCGGATTGGGAGAGGTAACTCGACCCGGTGCGAACCATCCGGCTGACGCGGGCGCCGTTGACCACGCCGGTCACCCGGGTGCCGATGGCGTCGCGGTTGGCGACCGTGCCGCGCAGGCGCAGTCGGACAACTCCGCCGAGCGGCGACGAGTCGTTGCGGAAGAGCTGTACGGGTCCGCCATTGGCCGTCACCACCACGTCGGGATCGCCGTCGCCGTCGATGTCGCCAAACGCCGCGCCGCGACCGATCCGTGCCGCGGCAAAGACCGGACCGGCATGGCGCGCCACGTCCTCGAAGCGACCCTGCCGATTGAGGAACAGGTGGGGCGGCGACGCGTCCGCGGGGGAACGCGACAGCGCCGGGTCGAGCTGGCCGTTGATCACCAGCAGGTCCTGCCACCCGTCCAGGTTCACGTCGAAGAAGAAGCAGCCCCAGCCGAGCGTTTGCCGCGTCGCCCGTCCGACCGCATTGCGGGGCGCCGCATCCACGTAGACCCCGCTCTCCTGCGGCACGAACAGGCCGAGCATCTCGCCGGAGAAGTTGGTCACGGCCACTGACGCGCGGCCCGAGTTGTCGACGTCTGCCGCATCGACACCCATGCCGGCGCGGGCCCGGCCGTCGGCGCTGAACGCCACTCCGCTCTGCAACCCGAGTTCGCTGAAGGTGCCGTTGCGGTTGTTGCGATACAGCCGGTTGGGGACCGTGTCGTTGGCAATGAACAGATCGGGCCAGCCATCGCCATCGTGGTCGAGGACGGTGGCACCCAGCGCCTTGCCCGTGACGTCGAAGATGCCGGCCGTGGCCGTCACATCCTCGAATCGGCCGCGACCGAGGTTGCGAAAGAGCCACGACGTGCTGCCACGGTAGGCCTGGGGGGTGCAGTACGTCTTCTGCCGGCCGTCGGCACTGCAGTAGAGGTCGGTCTGCGGCGACCACTGCACGTAGTTGCACACCAGCAGGTCCACCAGACCGTCGCGGTCGACGTCGATCCACACCGCACACGTGCTGAAGCCACGGCGGTCGCCCAGGCCCGCCGCGGTCGTGACGTCCACCAGGCGACGACCGCTGTCGTTGCGGAGCAGCGTGATGCCGCCGACCGACGTCAGCACGACGTCGGTCCAGCCGTCGTTGTCGATGTCGGCCGCTGCCACGCCCATGCCGTATCGGAGAGCCGCTGGCGGCGCATCGGGTTCGGCCTTCGGCCCTCGGCCGTCGGCCTTCGATCCGGCACCGGCCTGAGCCCTGGTCGAACCGGTTCGCGAGACCCGTGACCCGGAACGCGGCTGCAACCCGACCTGCACGCTGACGTCGGTGAAACGGCCGGTACCGTCGTTGCGATACAGGGTGGCGAAGCGGCCGCCGCCGCCACCCGGGAACAGGCCGTTGACGACCAGCAGGTCCTGGTGGCCGTCGTTGTCGTAGTCCAGCAGCGCGGCGCCCGCCCCCATCGTCTCCGGGAGCAGCTTGCCGCCCGTGGCGCCGTTGTCGTGCCTGGCGGTGATGCCGGCGGATCGGGTGACGTCGGTGAGCGTGATGCGTGGAGCCGGCGACTGCGCGAAGGCAAGTTCGAGTGCGACCAGCAGAGACAGGCTGATGAGGGCCGCTCGGGGAGCGGCCCCTACCCTGGCGGCAGCATTCCGGCATCGCGCCATCGCTACTCCGGCAGCACGAGGCCCTTGCGCACGGCAAAGAGCACGAGCTCGGCGGCCTTGTGCACACCGAGCGTGCTCATCAGGTTGGCCCGGTGCACGGCCACGGTGTTGACCGACAGGTTGAGCAGAGCGGCAATCTCCTTGTTCGACTTGCCGTGGGCAATCAGCTGCAGCACCTGCTTCTCGCGCTGGGTCAGCCGGTCGAAGCCGTCCGGCGCAGGCGGCGCGTCCTGCCGTTCCTTGAGGGCGCGAATCAACACGTGCGACAGCTCGGGGCTGAGGTATTGCTGGCCGCCGGCCACCGATCGGACGGCGCGCGTCAGGTCGGTCTCCAGTGCGCTCTTGAGGATGTAGCCCGATACACCGGCGTCGAGCGCACTGCGCACGTACTGCCCGTCCGAGTACATGCTCAGCACCAGGATCTTGGTCTCCGGGCGCTCGCGCAGGATCTCGCGCGCGGCGTGGATGCCATTGGCGTCGGGCATCGACATGTCCATCAGGACCACATCGGGCTTCTCCCGGCGCGCCAGCGCCACGCCGTCCTGGGCCGTGCCGGCCTCGCCAACGACGGAGATGCTGGGCTCCTCCTCGAGGATGCGACGGAACCCCTGGCGCACCAGCGCGTGGTCATCGACCAGGATGACGCGAATCAACGGCTGCCTTTCAACATGTCGAATCGTACAACTTGACGGCGGTCGGGCGCGTTCCCCGAACGCACCAGTCAGGGCCGCTCGGGGAGCGGCCCCTACCACGGCACCTTCACCTGCACCCGCGTCCCGCCCAGCGGGCCCGGACCCATCGTGAAGCTGCCGCCGATGAGGGCCGCGCGCTCGCGCATGCTCGTCAGCCCGAACCCGGGCACCGCACGTCCATCCTCGACGCCTCGCCCGTCGTCGTCCACGGTGAGCGTCACGCCGGAGAGGTCGCGGACCGCACTGACGGCGACTTCGGACGCGCCGGCGTGCCGCACGACGTTGGTGAGCGATTCCTGCAGGATGCGGTACAGGTGCGTCGCCGTTTCGGTCGGCAGGTCGGCCAGGTCGCCGCGTGCCACCACGTCGATGGGCAGTCCCGACTGCCGCGCGACCAGGTCCACGTGCGACCGCAAGGCATGCTCGAGACCGAAATCGTCGAGCACCACCGGGTGCAGGGCCCGCGAGCGTTGCCGGACGCCGTCGAGCACCTGCGTGGCCAGTCCCTGCAGTTCGGCCAGTTCCTCGGCCACGTCGGCTGCCGGCGTCGTGCCTTGCTCGACATGTCTCCGGGTGCGCGCCAGGCCGAAGCCGAGCGCGGTCAGCACCTGTCCGAACTCGTCGTGGAGTTCGCGGGCCAGGCCGGCCTGGACATCCTCCTGCAGCCGGATCATGCGCCACGACAATGCCTGGCGCTCGGCCGAGACCCCCTGCAGCGCGATGATGCTGCGTCGTACGGCGAGCACCACGGTGCCGCCGGCGCCGAGGAGCGCGCCGACCAGGCCGACGTTGAGCCACAGAATCTGGCGGTCGACGGCGTCATACACCGCCCGCGCGCGGGCGGTCGCTTCGTCGTCGGCGCCGGTGTTGGCAATGAGCAGCTGCGACACCTGATGCGTCAGTTCGGCCTGACGCGATGCCGCGGCGGTGGTGAAGATCGTCCGCGCCTCCTCCTCACGGCCGGCCCGCGCGGCCGCGAAGCCGCTGTCGATGGCCGCCCACAGCCGCCGCGACGCCTCGTCGAGCTGACGCGTCTGGGTTGCAGGCCGCGCAACCGGCGCCAGGCCGCGCTCGCGGGCGAGCGCCTGGTCCAGGTCGACCCGGAGGCGGTCGAAGGCCTGCTGCCACGCCGGCAGCGGGTAGGGCTCGCTGCGGTCGGTCAGGTCGCGCAGCGTGTCGGCAATGGTCGCGACGTTGTTGTCGATGCGAATCAGTTGCAGGGTGTCCAGCCGATGCCGCTCGGTGAGCGCGACCTGCTCATCGCGCAGCCGACGCACTTCCAGCCGTGCATACATCGATGCGGCCACCACCACGAGGGCGGCCATCAGCACGCCGAGCACGAGCCAGCGCACGGGGCTGCGGGGGGCGGCGGCATCGGCAGGCGCGGCGTCGGACATGGCAAGAGGCTAGACTGGCGGTCATGCACCCGCAGCGGTCGACTGGTCGGCGGCACCCGCACGCATGGCGGTGGCTGTTGGCCCTCGCGCTGCTGGCGGCAGCCCCGGCAGTCTATCCGAGCGCGACCGGGGGCCGTGGCGGCAGCGCAGCGGCAGCCCCCCTCCCGCCGGACCTGCCCGTCGCCAGCGAGGCGGAAGTGCGCCAGCGGTGCGGCACGGTCTGCCACAAGTTCCCCCCGGCCGACATCCTGCCACGGGCCGCGTGGCGCGACGAGCTGGTGCGGATGCAGCTGATCATGGACGGCGTCCCGGAGCCGGCGGGCATGATGGGCATGGGCAGCGCGATGATTCCGCTGCCGCCCGAGATGTTGCGCATCCAGCGCTACTACGAAGCGGCCGCGCCGCAAGCGCTCGCCGCGCCCGAGCCGTGGCCGGTAACAGAGGCGCGGCCGGAGTTCCAACGACAGGCGCTGCATCTGGCCGGACAGTCCGGACCGTCACACCCGGCAATTGCCAACGTCCGCCTGCTGGATCTCGATGGCGACGGCCGGCCGGAAGTCATCGCCTCCGACATGCGGGCAGGCGTGGTGATGCAGGGCTCACCGACGACTGGTCGGCCGCTGCAGGTGATTGCCGAAGTGCCGCACCCGTCGCACATCGAACCGGTGGACCTGGACAGGGACGGCCTGCAGGATCTGCTGGTCGGCGACCTCGGCTCCTTTCAGCCGGCCGACCACACCAACGGCGCCATCGTGTGGCTGCGGCGCACCAGCAACGGCGCCTATGCACCGACCGTGCTCGCTGACCGGCTGGGTCGCGTGGCTGATGTCCGCGCCGCCGACTTCGACGGCGATGGCGATCTCGACCTGGTGGCCGCCGTCTTCGGCTGGCGTCGGACGGGCAGCCTGCTGCTGCTCGAGAACCGCACGACGGACTGGCAGATGCCCCACTTCGTCGCCGCGGAACTCGACCGCCGTCACGGTGCCATCCACGCGCCGGTCGCTGATCTGAACGGCGACGGCAAGCCGGACATCGTCGTGGTGTTCGCGCAGGAGCACGAGACCGTAGCCGCGCTGATCAACACCGGCAAAGGCACCTTCCGCACGGAGACGATCTTCGAAGCGCCGCATCCGAACTGGGGATCCTCGGGCATCGAGCTGGTCGACATCGACAAGGACGGCGACCTCGACGTCCTGCACACCCACGGGGACACCTTCGACGACTTCCTGTTGAAGCCGTATCACGGCATCACCGTGCTCGAGAACCGGGGGAGGTACCCGTACACGCCCCGCCCGGTCGCCGCACTCCCGGGCGCGCACCGCGCGGTGGCGGTGGACCTGGACGGCGACGGCGACCTGGACATCGCGGCGGCAGCCATGGTGGCCGGAGGCGGCGGCGCCGCCGCGGCGACCCTGCCGGGCGTGGTGTGGATCGAGCAGACCGCGCCCTACACCTGGGCCCGGCATCCCATCGAGATTGGAACGCCGTCGTACGCCACGCTCGATGCCGGCGACGTGGACAGGGATGGACGCCCGGATCTGGTGGTCGGCAGCTTTGCCTTCGGCCCGGCGATGGACGCGGTGATTGGCGTGTGGCGGAATCGCCGAAGGTAGGGCGCGTTCCCCGAACGCGCCCCTACCCTCCCCCAATCATGAACGCCGCCGTCTTGCTGTCGCTGCCGCGGCCGTCCGAGATGCTGACCCGCAACTCGTAGAGACCGGCCGTCAGTCGGTCGATCGGGATGCGCTGCAGCTGCGGCACGCGGCCGTCGCCGTCACGAGCGTCGAGCAGAAGCGACGCCGACGACACGACCCGCCCGTGTGCCAGCAATTCGAGGCGGGCGGTGGCGGCCGAGCCGGGCTGGAGGTACGCCGTGAAGAAGAACGCGAGTTCCCCGTCCTCGGCCCGGCGCAGCGGCACGCCGACGTCTGGATAGAGCAGCAGATTGCCGGCCTGGAGCGGATGCCGGTCGTCGCCACCGCCGGGCTCGACCGGTTCGGCGCGCCCCACGATCACCACGCTGCTGACGCGTGCATGGCTGGCCTGCGATGGCGGCACCGCAACCGTCGAGACCCGCGCGCTGCTGCGTCGGGCCTTGGCGTCGTAGACCATCGCCTCGACGCTGTAGGCGCCTGGCAGCAATTCCGCCTGCCTGTAGAAGAGGATCTCGCCGGCCCGGGCCGACGCCAGTTCGCTCACCCGCCCTGACAGCAGGTATTGCTGGCTGGTCTTGTAGGCGATGCGGCCACGGGTGTCGCGCACCCGGACCACCACGACCGCTTCCGCGGCGTAGGTGTCACCAGCCTCGTCGACGTCGTAGGCCAAGACGTCGGTCCGCACCGCCACCAGCAGCGCGGCAAGTCCGGGCCGCGCCGCTTCCGGAAACGACAGGGCCGCGGCGCGCATCGGGAAGGTGTTGGGCAACGGCGTCTGATCCAGCGCCGCCAGCGGCACGCTTTCGTAGCCGAGGATCGGCATCGGACCGAGCCCACGCACCGCGAAGTAGCCACGGCGGGCGAACACGCGCGCACCCGGGCGACGCACCCTGACGTCGATCTCGCGGAACCCGCCGTCGAACTGCTGATTGGACGGCGCGTAGGTGAGCACGTAGTGGAAGCGCATGTCCTGACCGATGCGACGGAACGCCGACTGCAGATCGTTGGTGTCGCGGACCAGAAAGCCACCCGTATCGCGCGCCAGATCGCCGAGCCCGGCATGCGCGTCCATGCGGAGCAGGTCCTCGTTGCGTTCCATCAGCTTCAGCATCGACCCACCCACCGGCATCGCGCCCGTCTCGAGCTGGGTGATGCGATCGGCGCCGCTGGCGTTCATCTCCCGGCGCACGTCGCCAATCGTGCTCTCGGCACGAAGGCCGGACGCGTCCACCGCGTAGATGGTGACGTTGGCCCGGTTGGCGGTGTCCACGACCGACCTGAAGGCCGCCTGGGCAGCTGGCGGCACGGCCAGCCCCTCTGAGAAGAAGACGATCGTCTTGCGGCCCGGCGTCCCCTGCAGCGACGCCACCACCGACAGCAGCCCGTTGGTCGTGCTGTAGCCTTGTTGCTCACGCTCGAGCGTGTCGAACATCTCGAGCATGCGGCTCTCCATCCGGTTCTGCGCCAGTTCCACCTCGATGCTGCCGATGCCCTGCGTTCCCCCCGCGGAGGGTGCACCCCGGTTGGCGCTGACCGTCGCCGTCAGCTGCGGCGCCAGGGTGATGCGCCGTTCCTGCAGCTCGACGATGCGCCGGTCACGTGGCTGGAACTGTGAGGCATTCAGCCCGCCAATCCGGATCAGCCCCGCCCGCACGGCGGCCGGATCGCGGGTGAAGGCCTGCACCATGTTGACCTCGAGGTCGATGGCAAACACCGCGGTGCTGTCAGGCAACTCGCCGGACCGCGGCAGACCGTTGAGGGCCGCGCGTCCCGCAAGCGCCCGACTCTCGGGACTGAGGCGGTCGAAGACCAGGGCGGTGAGCCCGGCCTCGGCGGTCGCGGTGGGCACACCTTGATCCGCGACTCCCGATGTCGCGTCGCCATCGACACGGACCGTGCCGGTGGCCCTGCGTGCAGCCACGGCAACCCCGGTGCCGCGACTGGCGATCGTGAACGACCCCAGCGACTGGCGCAGGCGGTCCTCGAACAGTTCGAAATCCTCGGGCGTGAGGTCGGTCATCAACTCGCCCTTGCCATCGCGCACGACCACGTCCACGACAATGGCCGTAGCCGTGGACTCGAAGCGTGGCGCCGCCGCCGCACCGGGGGGCGCGTCCGCGGTCGGGCCAGGATAGGCGGGGTTCGGGTGGGTCTGTCCCGACACCCCGGCCGTCAGCAGCAGCGCGCCGAGGGCGACCGCCGGGACCGACCGGAGTGTGTGCATGCCGTATCCCCCCTGGATACGCTGGCCGAACTAGGCCAGGGCCGCGGCGATGCCGCGCATGTACGAAAGCGACTCCAGCATCCCCGGCACCGGATCGTCGGCCTTGATCTCGTATTCGAGCGAGACGTGGCCCTGGAACTTGGTCCGCACCAGTTCCTTGAACACGCCAACCACTGGCAGGACGCCCCGGCCGACCTCGACCTGGCTGTCCTTGTTGCTCGTGTCGGTGAGGTCCTTGATGTGCAGGTCGAGCAGGCGCGGCCCGGCGACGCTGACGGCCTTGACCACGTCGGCGCCGGCCCGCACGGCGTGGCCGATGTCCATGCACACCCCCACCCGTGGGTCCCGCTTGTCGATCTTCTTCAACACGTCGGACGGCGCCGGCCACCAGATGTCCTCGGTGCCGTGATTGTGGATGGCCGCCTTGATGTCGAACTCCTTGACCATCTTCTCGAGGAGATCGAGGGCCTCGGGCGCCGGCGAGCAGACCACCAGCGGCATGCCGGCGGCCTTCGCGTATTCGAAGTCCTTGCGCATCGCCGCCTCGTCGGGCGTCTTCCAGGTGAGCGTGCCGCCGCCCATGATGGTGATGCCGGCGTCCTCGAACTCCTTGCGGGCCGCGCGAATCTGGTCGGGCGTGCCGGTGCGCGCCAGGTGCACGTCCTTGATCGTCACGTACTTGACCCCGAGCTCCTTGAGCGCGGCGATGGCCTTGTCACGCGGAAACTTGCGGAGCGAATACGAGGCGACGCCAATCTTCAGCGGCAGCGGCTTCGGGGCTGCGGCGGTCCGCGCCGCCGTCTGGGCAGCGGCGGCACGTTCTGGCGTGAGCAGGGGCGCCGTGACGGCGACGCCGGCCAGTTGCAGCAGCGATCGACGGGACAACGAAGAGGGAGACGAGGGCACGGGAACTCCTTCGGTCAGGCCGGGTCTGGCACGCGGGTGGTGGTTCCGCGGCACGTCCGCGGGACCGGAAGGCAATGATGAGAAGGCGAGCATACTCCAGCCCCCGTCACGGCGTGATCGCGATGCGGGTGCTGCGCACGACGCCGACCGAGCCGCTCTGCACGACGACCGACACCTCATAGCTGCCGGGCTCCAACGCGTCGATCGGCAACCGGCCGGTCTGGTGCACGACACCGGAGGAGGCCTTGACCAGTTCGAGCGGCGCCTGGCCGATGACCTGGCCGCTCCTGACGAGCGACACCGTGGCGCCGGTGACGGGGGCCGCTCCCGGGATCACGGTGAAGGCGAACCCGATCTCCGTGGTGGTCGCCTTGGACACCGGCTCGCCGACATTGGGGTACAGCAGCGTGTCGCCGAAGAAGAGCGGGTTGGCCTTGTCGCGCTCGGCCTCGGGCACCTTCTCGGCACGCTGGATGACGAACAGGCTGCTGACCCGCACCGGCGAACTAGCCGGTGCCGGCACCTCCAGGCTGCTGATGCGCACGCTGGCCCTGGCCGTGTGCGCGTCGTAGACGATCGTCTCGAGCTGGTACAGGCCGGGTGGGAGCGAGGGGGTCCGGAAGAACACGACGCGGCCGGCCTGCGAACTGGCCATCTGGGCGGCGGCGCCGCTGAGGGTGTACTGCTCGCTCATCTTCGCCAGGACCTGGCCGTTGCCGTCGCGCAGGCGGGCGATGACCACGGCCTCGGCCGAGAACGCGTCGGCAGCGGTGGTGTAGTCCAGATGCCTGGTGTCGAAGGCCACCAGCACCGGCGTGACCGATTCGGGGCCGGGCGTCGGGAAAACGAGCGCGCGTGCCGCCACTGGAAAGGCGTTGGGCAGCGGCGCCGACTCCAGCAGCGCCAGGCCCGGCGCTTCATACGCCATCACCGGCGTGCCGTCGGCACTGGGCGGCACGGCGTAGTAACCCTTGCGGTGCGACACCGTCAAGCCGGGCCGCGTGACCTTCACGTCGATGCTGCGGAACTTGCCGTCGTAGGCTGGTGTGGACGACGAGTAGGTCAGCACGTAGTGCGCGCGGATGTCCTCGGACACGCGCGTGAACCCCTTGTCGAAGTTGTTGCTGCCGGCAATCAGGAAGCCGCCGGTCTCGTTGGCAAGCTGACCGAGGCCCGACGCGGGCTCCATGCGCAGGCGGTCTTCGTTCCGTTCGAGATAGCGTGAGGCTGCGCCGCCCGCGCCGATGCTGCGCTCACCGTTGTTGAGTCGGCCGGCGGCATAGGCGTTGATCTCGTCACGCGCCTCGGCCTGCGTGCTCTCGGCGCGAAGGCCCTTGGCATCCATCGCGTAGACCGCAACGTTGGCGCGGTTTGCCTCGTCGATCAGCGACAGGAACCGCGGCATGACGTTGGGCGGGATGACCAGGCCTTCCGAGAAGAACAGCACGCTCTTGCGACCGGGGACCAGCTTCAGGGCGTTGACCACCGAGGTCATGGCGTTCATCGTGCCGTAGCCCTGCTGGTCGCGCTCGAGCATCGTGAACGTCTCCGACATCCGCTGCTGCATCTGCGCCATCTGCAGGTCGGCGCCTGCCGCACCCTGGGCGGCACCCGCGGCTGGCGTGCCGGTGCCGATTGAGCTCATCGTGTCCTGGATTTGCGTGGCGCGCTGCTGGTTCGAGCGCGCGTCGGCCAGTGTCTCGGAGGCCTGCGAGCCGGTCCGCGTGCCGACCTTGTCCAGGGCGGTGCGCAGCAGGGCGGCGTCGCGCGTGAACGGCTGGACGATCTCGAGCCCCCAGTCGGCGGCAAAGATGCCGACGACGTGGTCGCTCTCGGCGCCCCGCCCGATGTAACGCTCGGCGGCCAGCTTCGTGTAGCGCCGCGAATCAGGCGACAGCCGGTCGAACACCAGCGCCACGACAGACGCCTCGCCCTGGGATGCGCCGGTGAGCGCCCGCGCTGGGGACGCTGCCGCGGCCCCTGGCCCCGCCGCAGCCGTCCCGGTGGCCGGGACCTGGGTCGGCGTCACTGTCCCGGCCGGCCCGTCCATCATCGGCAACCGGAACGACCCGATCGCCTGAGGCACGCCGTCCTCGGTGATCGTCGAAGTCGGCCGCCGTGAGGTCCGTGACCGGCTGCCCCTTCCGGTCACGCACCACGAGGTCCACGACCACGGCAGTGACGCCGGCCGAGTCGCTGGCCGTGGGACGCCGCGGCGTCTGTTGCCCGGAGGCCACGGGGACGACGAGGAGGGCGATGTGTCAGCACGAGGGTGACTGGGGCTGTGTGCATGGGTCCTCGTGCCGTCTACGGCGTGACACCGCCGACGGCGGACACGCCGTTGCGCTGCAGGCGGGCCAGCCGGTCGAGCCGGGTGAATTCCAGTCGCGCCTTCTCCGCATCTGCGTCGCGGCCGGCGCGAGCATAGGCCTTGGCCAGCGTGAAGTACACCGTCGGGCTGTTCGGCTCCAGCCGCTGGCTCTGCTGCAGCGAGGCGATGGCCGCGGGCACGTCGCCGGCCTCGAGCTGGATCTGGCCGACCAGGCGATGGGCGATGAAGTCGGTGGGGGCCAGCGCCACTGCCTGCTCGGCGTGCGGTCGCGCCGACGCGTGGTCGCCGCGCTTGATGTACTCGAAGGCCATCTGGATGTGCGAGGTGGCGTGGGACGGCTGGACGGCGAGTTCGCGCTCGAACTCCTTGAGGGCACGGTCGGGATCGTCGCTCATCAGGAACACGCCAAACGCGTAATGCACGTTTGGTGTGTCGGGATACCGGAGCACGAGTTCCTCGAAGGCCGTGCGCGCCGCGGGCGCCAGGCGCATCGCCATGAAGTAGCTGCCGCGGCCGGCCATCAGCACCATCTCGCGCTTCTCGGCGGGCACCTCCGCCGGCAGCAGCGGCATCCGCAGGGCCGCAACGCCGAGCGCCTCGATGATCTGCGGCGAGTCGTTGCCCTCCAGCGCAAACTCGCCGATGGTGTTGAGGGCCAGTTCGAACCGACCCAGGCGGGTCATCGCCAGACCGGCGTGGAAACGCGCCACCGAGCCGACCTCCGCATTGCCGCTGACACCGAGCGCCTTGGCCTGCAGCAGGTCGTCGAGGGCCTCGGCATAGCGGCCCTGCTTGAAGGTGCACAATCCGCGGAACGCGAGCGCCGCGCCATTGCTCCTGTCGAGGCGGACGACGCGATCGAAAGCCGCACGGGCGTCGGCCCACTGCTCGAGTTCGTACAGCGACGTCCCGAGATACCACCACGCGCCGGTGAGTCGCGGCGACGCCTTCACCGCCTGCCGGTACAACGCGATCGCCGCCTCGAGGTCGCCCTCTTCGCGCGCCGCGTCGGCCTTGGCCAGAGCCCGGTTGGGTACGCCGGCGGCGCCCGCGGCCCTGGGCGGGCGCTCGCCTGCACCGCCCCGGCTGGCAGGGGCGGCCTGGCGCTGCGGCGAGACCTTCGTGGAGGCCGGCGGAGGTGACTGCGCCATTGCCGGTGCGGCCATCAGTACGAGCCCGAGCGCAGGGCGAGCCGCGCGGCGTGCATCGTCGCTCTCATCGCGGTGGTGCTCCGGCAGTGCCGGCCGGCGCGGCAGTGGCGGCCGGCGCGGGCGTGGCGGCGGCGGCCGCTGCGGCAGCGGCTTTCGCCCCGGGCTGCCTGGCCTGGGCATCTGCGTTGAGTCGTTCGATGACCGCGCGCATCCGGTCGCCATCCTCGCGTCGCTGCAGGCGGTAGTAGACGGTGGCCAGCAGCACGTACGCTTCGGTGAAGGTCGGCGAGTCGGCAACGATGGTCTCGAGCACCGCGCGGGCCGGGTCGGCCTCGCCACGCGACACGTGCAGGCCAGCCAAGGAGAACCGTGCCGTCGGGTCGTGCGGACGCATCCGCAGCGCCCGCCGGATGTACGGCTCGGCCTCGTCGAAGCGCTGCTCGCGCTTGCGCAGGTCGCCGATCTCGAGGTTGGCCTGGAAGTCGTTCGGGTTGATGGTCAACTCGGTGGCAAAGGCCCTGGCGGCGCCTTCCTGGTCGCCGGTGCGCAGCAGGGCGCGCCCCATCAGGCTGTGCACGAGCGGCAGCTTCGGGTTCAGCACGGCGGCCTTCTGCAGTTCCTCGAGCGCTGCCGGGTTGTCCGTGCGCCGCAGGTGTGCGGTGGCCATCAGCAGGTGCGCCTCGGCCGAGTCACCGCGCGCGAAGATGCGGTCGATCAGCCGCTGTCCCTGCTCCAGCCGGTCGGTCTCGATGAGTGCGCTGCCCAGGATGTACGCATACGCCGCATCGTCGGCATAACTGTCTTCCCACAGGGCGAGGGTGTCGATGGCCTGCTGGAAGCGGCCCATCTGCAGGTAGCAGTCACCGAGCAGCAGGCGGGCATTGCGATGCGCGCGGTCGGCGGCGATGACCGCCGCGAAGGACTCGGCCGCAGACGGCACCTGCGCGGACTTGTAGTAGGCCAGCCCGAGGTTGAAACGGAAGGCGACGTTGTCCGGAGCGCTGGCCACGGCGGTCCGGTACTCCCTGATGGCCTCGTCGTACCGGCCGAGCCGGACGAACGCCGCGCCCAGGTTCGAGTGCGCTCCGGGGTTGTCCGCGTCGAGGTTGAGCGACGCCTGGTACGCGGCAATCGCGCCGAGGATGTCGCCGGCCTGGTGCAGTTCGAGCGCCTGCTGGAAGAAGGACTCGGCGGTCGGCCTGGTCCCGGAGCCTGGCCTTGGTTGGGCACTCACCGGGGCAGCCGACAACACAAGCGCCAGCGCCACGCCAGCGTGGAAATTGAGGGTCTTGCAGGGACGCACGATGCTCTGATTCTAGCTGGGAATCGTCGCCGACGACGCCGGCTGACGGGGGTCTGGCCGCTACGCTCCAGCCTGCACGCGAAAGGGCCGAGTGGGTGCCCACCCGGCCCTCGGAGCGTGACGAAGGCCCAATGCCGACGGCCGATGGCCGAGCAGCGGGCGCCCAGCGTCAGGCGCCCGACACGGGTCTAGAAGTAGTACTTCAGCGCGAACTCCACGACGCGGCGACCGCGCAGCAGGTTGATCTTGCCGAAGTTGGCAATGGTGTTCGGCGTGAAGGAGAAGCCTCCGGTCGGGTCACAGAGATTGTCGACGGTGCCGCCATTGCCGTTCGGGACACCGTTGACCGTCACGTTGCACTGGGTCTCGAGCATCAGGTCGATGTCGTTGACCAGGTCGGAGCGGACGCCGGCGTAGGCCATGTTGAACAGATTGAAGAAACCGACGCGGAACTGCAGCCGTTGGTCGTTGGCGAAGCGGAAGTCCTTGAAGATCGTCAGGTCGTGGTTCATCCGCGTCGGGTAGCGCAGGTTGTATGGCGGGTTGATGTCGCCGATCTCTCCACCCGCCGCGTTCGGCACGCGGATGGCGCTGAGGTCGAACAAACGGTCGCCGAGGCTGGAATCGCCGGTGCGCGGGTCGGAGGCATAGACCGGCGCGAAGGCGCCGGTGCGGTCACCGACGAAGGAGGGCGTGCCGAAGAACGCGCGCTCGTTGCCGTCGCTGTTGATGTTGCCGGTCAATCGCAGACGGATGGGAATGCCGCTAGCGACGGTCGAGATGCCCGACAGCTGCCAGCCGTTCAGGATGCCCTTGAGGATGGCCGGTCCGTCCTGGATGGGATCGGGCAGCACGGCGTTCCACGAGAAGTTGGCGATGTGGGTGCGATCGCTCTCGAGCACGCCCTCCGAGCGTGACGGGTCGATCGGGTCGAGCGTGGAGTACTCGCCGCCAAGGGATCCGGTCGAACGCGACAGCGTGTAGGTGCCGAAGTACGAGAACCGACTGCTCGACTGGCGGCTCAGCGTGACCTGCAGCGAGTTGTAGTTGCTGAAGCCACGCAGGTCGAAGATCGTCACGTCGCCGTACGCGCGGTAGGGGCGGAACTGATTCACGACGACGTCGGCCGCAGCCACCCGGTGCAGTGGGTTGCTGAGGTCGGCGTTGCCAATCAGCCCGCTGGAGATGCCGCCGAGCGGAATCGAGTTGGCGGCCGTGCGACTCACCAGGTTACGTCCGCTGGTGCCGACGTACGCGGTTTCGAGCACCTGTCCCCACGGGATGCGGCGGGCGTACGACACCGAGTAGCTGTGGGTGGTCGGCCAGGTGTTGTCGTCGGGCGAGAGGCTCGGCGAGTTGACGTTGATCGAACCGGCGCCGGCGCGAGCCAGGCCGTTGACGAAGCGCAGCGTGTCGTAGTTCAGGCCGCGCCCGCCGGCAAAGTCCGACGGCACGTCGCCAGGGCTGACAGCGACGCTGTAGGCCGTCGGCGGCACGCGCAGCGTGGTGTCGTACTCGACGTTGCCCATCGGCCGGTTCACGAACATGCCGTAGCCGCCGCGCAGGACGTTGTTGCCCTCACCATCGATGTTCCAGGCCAGGTTCAGTCGAGGCATCCAGAACGGCGGGCGGTTGCCGACCAGGTCCTTTTCGACATCGCCGGTGGCGGCGTACTGGTAGCCGTTCAACCGCTGGAACGTGCCCGGATCGAGGAAGGTGCCGGCGTTGGGGTTGTACGTGGCCGGATTGAACACCGCGCCCAGTCCGTTGCGCTCGATGTTGTTGGGCATGTAGCCCATGCGCAAGCCGTACTCGAAGGTCAGGTTCGAGCGGAGCTTCCAGCTGTCCTGCGCGAAGACGTCGATGTTCCAGGCGCGGAAGTTGCCGACGGGGATGCGCGTGCCCTGACCGGCCTGCGCGAACTTGCCAGTCATCATGTCGGCCACGGTGTTGCTGGTGCTGCCGCTCGCCCAGTTGGCGAAGATCAACTGCACGTTCTCGTCGTTCTGGAAGTTCTGTTCCTTGCTCAGCCGCGTCGCGCTGCCGCCGAACTTGAGCCCGTGCGTGCCGACGATCTTGGTCAGCTTGTGCGAGAACTGCAGCGCGTCGTTGTAGGCGAAGACGTCGTTCATCGGTGACCAGAGATCGCCGACGTGGCTGCCGCCCCAGCTGTGAATCGCCTGCAGCGGCAGATAGGGGCTGGCACCCGGGAACATCCCCTCGAAGTCGATGCCCTGGCCGGCCTTGCTGACGCGGGACGGGTCCTTGTAGAAGTTGTCCAGCGTCAACCGGCTGTAGCTCACCAGCGACTCGGCGGTCGTCGTCGGGCCGAGTACGTTGACCAGGTTGAACGAATAGCTCTTGCCGGCGCTGTCCTGGACGTTGGGCGTCGGCAGGGCGACCTGCGACGGGCCCCACCAGCCGCCTCTCGGCTGGTCCAGGGACTCGCTCTCGCGCGCGAAGCGCACGTACGCCTTGGTGTTGTTGTTGATGTTCCAGTCGACGCGGGTCTTGAAGTCGTTGCGGTTCTGCGGCTCGAGCGCCGAGTACACGTAGTTGAAGCGGTTGGTCGGGTCCGAGTAGTTCGGGTCCGGATACGCGTTCACCAGAAACTGCCCGAGCGGATGGATGTAGGGCGCGATGTTGTTGCCGGGCGCCGGGTCGCCGGCTCCGGCGAAGCCGCCCGGGATGTTGACCACCGTCGGCATGTTCAGGTTCTGGCCCCGGCCCGCCAGCAGTTCGCTGAAGTCGCCGCGCTTCATCGCCGCGGTCGGCACGGTGGTAAAGCGCGAGCCGGAGTCGACCTTCTGGTACTGGTACTCGTAGCCGACGAAGAAGAACAGCTTGTCGCGGTTCTTCGTGAAGCCGACGCCCGGGATGACGATCGGGCCGCCGATGTTGCCGCCGGGATACTGGTAGGTGTCCTTCGGCTTGTCGGTGCCGGCAATCGAGTTGGAGCGGTCGTTGGCGCTGAACTTCGAGTCGCGGATGTAGTCGTACAGGGTGCCGCGGAAGCGTGAGCTGCCGGACTTGGTCACGGCGCTGACGCTCATCCCGCTCGACCCATACTCGGCCGCGTAGTTGCTGCTCTGGACCTTGACCTCCTGCACCATGTCGTTGTTCAGGGTGACGATGACGCCGCTGTTGGAGCCGATGTCGATCAGCGCGGACCCGTCGAGACTCACGGTGTTGCCCGAGCTGCGCACGCCGTTGACCGTGTAGGCCTGCGTGTTGTTGGCGCCGGAGCCGAAGCCGACGCTCTGCATCGTGCTCTGGTCGGGGGCAACCACGCCCGGGAGGATCCGCAGCAGCTCGAGCGAGCTGCGACCGATAATCGACAGCTTGTCGATCTGCTCGGCCCGCAGTACCCCTTCGCGGGCGCCGGTCTCGGTCTGGATGTACTCGCGGCTCGACGTCACCGAGACCACTTCGTTCAGCTGCCCGACTTCCAGGGCCACGTCCACCCCGCGGGTGTCCGCCGGCGACAGCACGAGCCCTGTCTGTTCGTAGGTCTTGAACCCCTGCAGTTCCACCTTGACGGTGTAGGTGCCGGGAAAGACGCCGGAGAACAGGTACCCGCCGCGGTCGTCGCTGACCATGTTGCGGGTGCCCCGGGTCCCGGCATCGGTGAGGGTCACCGTGGCGCCCGGCAGGACGCCGCCAGAGGTATCGGACACGGTGCCGCGCACCGTGGCGGTCGCCTGGGCGTTGGCCAAGGCGGGAAATGCGAGCGCCAGGACGATTGCCACTGCCCATCGTTGGCAACTCAGAGTTGCAGACATAGATGTTCGCCTCACTCAAGGTCACGTCGACTCCGGCTGTGAGGCCTAGAGGACGTGCACGCCACGAACTACTGCTTTCAGGTGACGCGGAGTATCTGCGTCGCGCCCGGAAACTTGTCAAGCGTCCGAAACTGTTCAATTTGTTGAAGTTACGGCCACGATTCGGCGAATCGCTGAACGTTCGTCACCCGCGCGGCCGACGGAGCTGATTGGACCTACCACTTTGGTCAGATATCGTGGCTCTTGCATCGCCGCGGCGCTGTGAAGCGCTCATTTAGCCGCAGTGACCGTCGAAGTGGCAGAACCACTCATGGTGAGTACCTCTTTATTGGCACGTCCTCGCTGGCCTGTCGCGGGAGCCAGGCAAGGACCCTCAGAGACCCGACTTCGTAGTTTTGGATCGGAAAACGGAGGTGCTGGGCAGCGCTGCGCACCTCTCTTGTCACGTTGTGGGACGAACGCCGCACGGCGCCGCGCAGGCCACCGCGCAGGCCCCCGACCACGGCTGAAACCCCTGTGGTACAAGACTGCGATGCCGAACCTGTGGCTGCCGCGACAATCACGCCGCGAGTTCCTGCGCGTCGCCGGCGCCACCAGTGCCGCCTCGCTCCTGGCAGGGCGACACGGTCAGGCGCAGCCCACCGCCAGCCCCGGTCCGATGGGGACGCCGCCCTTCGAAGAAGTGCCGTCGTCGCGCAGCGGCATCACCTGGCGCCACGACAACGCCCAGTCCGAGTTCCGCTACCTGCCCGAGACCGTCGGCGCCGGCTGCGCCTTCCTCGACTACGACAACGACGGGTGGATGGACATCTACCTGGTCAACAGCGGGCCGGCCGACATCTACACGCCGAAGACGCCGCTGCGCAACGCGCTCTACCGCAACAACCGCGACGGCACCTTCACCGACGTCACCGAGCAAGGCCGGCGTGGCCGGCGGCACCTTCGGCATGGGCGTCGCCGTCGGCGACTACGACAACGACGGCTTCCCCGACCTGTTCGTCACCGCTTACGGGCGCTGCACGCTGTACCACAACAACGGCGATGGGACGTTCACCGACGTCACCGACAAGGCCGGTGTCGCGGCGCCGGGCTGGACCACCAGCGCGGTGTGGTTCGACTACGACAACGACGGCCGCCTCGACCTGTTCGTGTGCAGCTTCGTCGAGTTCTCGCTGAAGACCAACGTGTTCTGCGGCGACAACAAGCTCGGTCGCCGCTACTACTGCATCCCTCGCGTCTTCAAGCCCTCGTCGAGCCTGCTCTTCCACAACAACGGCGACGGCACCTTCACCGAGGTCAGCGCCGGCACCGACATCCAGCGCGCTCTCGGCAAGGCCCTCGGCGTGGTCGCCACCGACATCGACAAGGACGGCAAGCTGGACCTGTTCGTCGCCAACGACACGGTGCAGAACTTCCTGTTCATGAACCGCGGCGGCGGCAAGTGGGACGAGATCGGCCTGCAGTCGGAGGTCGGCTTCTCGGCCAACGGGCAGCCGCGGTCGGGCATGGGCGTCGACGCGGCCGACTTCGATCAGGACGGCCTCGAGGACCTGTTTGTCGCCAACGTCGATCAGGAGATGTTCTCGCTGTACAAGAATCGCGGCAACGAGTCCTTCCAGGACGTGGCGCACGCCAACGGCATCGCCCAGTCGACGCGGCTGCTCAGCGGCTGGGGACTGAAGTTCTTCGACTACGACAACGACGGCCGACCTCGACCTGCTGCTCGCCAACGGCCATCCCGACGACATGATCGAGCACTACTCGACGCAGGTGACCTACAAGGAACCGCTGCGTGCTCTTCCACAACGAAGGTGGGCGGCTCAAGGACGTCAGCGCCGCCAGTGGCCCGGTGTTCCGGAAGCAATTCGCCGCCCGCGGCCTGGCCGTCGGCGACTTCGACAACGACGGCCGCCTCGACGTGCTGATCAACAACAACGGCGATGCGCCGCTGCTGCTGCACAACCGCGCCGGCCAGGGTCACCACTGGGTCGGGCTCGCCCTGCAGGGCGTCACCTGCAACCGCGACGCCGATCGGCGCCCGCCTCAGCTGGTCGGTCGGCGGCACGGTGACGCGCCGCCTGAAGACCGGTGGCGGCAGCTATCTCTCGGCGCACGACCCGCGCGAGATCCTCGGTCTCGGGCCAGCAACCGTCGTCGAATGGATCGAGATCGCGTGGCCCGCCCCGAGCACCCGCGTCGACCGCCTGACCAACGTGAAGATCGACGCGTACCAGCAGGGTGGTCGAGGGGAAGGGGATCGTGTAGACGAATCGCGCGCCTAGTGCATTCGGGTGACGGGCCCGTCCGACGCCACCCCGATAAGCTGCTGGCTTGGCCCCGCCCCGTCACACCCACTTCGCTCTCTCCCTGACCGCCGCCGTCGACCGCCGGCCTCGTCGCCGCTCTCGCGGCGCAGGCTCCCAGACCAACCGCTCCCGCGGCCGGGGCCATCGCCTTCACCGACGTCACGGCGCGGCCGGCATCTCCTTCCGACACAACAGCGGCGCCTTCGGCAGGAAGTACCTGCCCGAGACGATGGGCGCAGGTGTCGTGGTCCTCGACGTCGACAACGACGGCCTGCAGGACCTGTTCTTCGTCAACGGCCGGAGCTGGCCCGGCCAGCCGCCCGACCGCAGCCTCGCCGGCTCTGTATCGCAACACCGGCGGCGGCACGGTTCACCGACGTCACCAGGGCGTCCGGCCTCGCCGTGCAGATCTACGGCATGGGTGCGGCCGCCGCCGACTACGACAACGACGGCGACATCGACCTGTACGTCACCGCGCGTCGGCGGCAATCGGCTGTTCCGCAACACCGGCACGCGGCACGCTTCGCCGACGTGACCGCAGCGCGCCGGCGTCGGCCGCGCCGGCTTCTCGACCAGCGCCGCGTGGCTCGACTACGACAGCGACGGCCGCCTCGATCTCGTTCGTCGCCAATTACGTGCAGCTGGCAACTGGACAAGGACGTCCGCTGCTCGCTCGACGGCAAGACCAAGTCGTACTGCACGCCGGAGATCTACAAGGGCGAGACGCCGTGCCTGTTCCGCAACACTCGGCAACGGCACGTTCGAGGACGTGACCCGGAAGGCCGGCCTGCACGACCCGACCAGCAAGGCGCTCGGCGTCGCGCCTGCTCGACTACGACGCCGACGGCTGGCTCGACCTGTTCGTCGCCAACGACACGCAGCCGAACCGCCTCTACCGCAACACCGGCAAGGGCACGTTCGTCGACGAGGGCGTGGCCGCCGGCGTCGCCTTCAACGAGGCCGGCGTGGCGCGCGCCGGCATGGGCGTCGACGCGGCCGACTTCGACGGCTCGGGTCGCCCGGGGCTCGTGATCGGCAACTTCTCCAACGAGATGCTGTCGCTCTACCGCAACGAGGGCGACGGCCTGTTCATCGACGAGGCGCCCGCCTCGAGCGCTCGGGCGCGACTCGCTGCTGTCGCTGACCTTCGCCTGCTTCTTCTTCGACGCCGACAACGACGGCCTGCTCGACATCTTCGCCGCCAACGGCCACGTCGCCGACGACATCGACGCGCGTGCAGCCGAAGATCACCTACGCGCAGCCGGCACACCTGTTCCGCAACGTCGGAAGGCGCGCTTCGACAGACGTCGCAGGCGCCAGTCGGCCCGCGCTGATGCAGCCGGTCGTGGCTCGCGGCGCGGCCTACTCGACATCGACAACGACGGCGACCAGGACCTGGTGGTCACCGTCAACAACGGACCGGCACGGCGTCCTGCGCAACGACACGCGGGGCGGGCGCGCGCTGCGCCTGTCGCTGGTCGGCGTGAAGTCGAATCGGTCGGCCATCGGGGCCCAGGTCCGCGTCACCGTCGACGGCGCCACCCGCGTCGCCATGGTCAAGACCGGCTCGAGCTACCTGTCGCAGAGCGAGCTGCCGCTCACCTTCGGGCTCGGCCGCAGGCGTCCAAGGTGGAGCAGGTCGAGATTCGCTGGCCGAGCGGCCACATCGAACGGCTCGGCCCCCAGGAGGCCGGACACACGCTCGTCGTCACCGAGGCGAAGGGCATCACCCGGCGCGTGCCGTTCCGCCGGTAGGGCCAGCTCCCCGAGCTGCCCTGACACGGACTCCGTCAAGACAGGGCGCCTCGGGGAGGCGCCCATACCTTCTCGAGGCAATTCTCGTGTACGAGCGTCGGTTCACCTTCCTCTTCACCCTCGTGGCGCTCGGCGCGGTGCTCGGCGGCGTGCTCGCCGCGCAGCCGGGGCCCGTCACCCGCGATGTCCGTGAACGGGCCTGGCAGGCCAACAACCTCGGCGTGGCTTACCTCGAGCAATTCAGCTACGAAAAGGCCGCCGCGCAGTTCGAGGCGGCGCTTGCCATCGACGGCACGTTCACCCCCGCACGCGTCAACCTGGCCATCGCCAGGCTGTACGAGCCGGACCTCCCCGCCGCCGCCAGGATGGCCAGCGCTGCCGCTGCCTCGCCTGACGCTCCTCCGCACGCCGACTTCGTGCTCGGGCTGATCGCGCGCAACGACAACCGCGAAGAGGACGCCCTCACTGCGTTCAGGCGGGTGCTCGAGGTCGATCCCGATGACGTGGCCTCGCTGGTCAACCTCGGGCAGTTGCTGCTGCAGCGCCGCGCGTACAGCGAGGCCGTGCCGGTGTTTGCCAGGGCGGTGGAGCTCGAGCCGTACAACGTCTCGGCCCTCTACAACCTCGCGGTCGCGCAAACGCGGGCCGGACAGCGCGAGCAGGGCGCGGCCAGCACTGCCAAGTTCCAGGTGCTCCGCGAGACCGGCTACGGCACCACCTACGCCAACACCTACATGGAACAGGGGCGCTACGCCGAGGCCATCCTGTCGACCGGCGCCGAGTCCGATGTCGCACCGGCCGCGCCCGACGCTGACCTACCGCTCGGCTGCCCTCGGCTTGGACACCACGACCCCGATCACCGTGATCGCTGCCGCCGATATCGACCGCGACGGGCACAGCGATTTCGTCGTCGTCGATGGCGGCGGCTGGGAGGTGCACATCAACACCGGTGCGGCGCCGCGACGCCTGCGCAGCCGCCCGTGGCCGCTGCCGCAGGTCTCGGGGCGCGCGGCGCGATGGTCGCGGACGTGCGACAACGACGGCAGACCGGACGTCCTCCTGCACGGTCACGGCGGCATCGCGCTGTGGCGGCAGAAGGCAGGCTCGGTCGGGTCGCCGGTCGACTTCGAGGACGTCACCCGACCGACCGGCATTACCGACCACCCTCGACGTGCGGACGGCCGCGCTCGTCGATCTCGACCACGACGGCGACACCGACCTCGTGCTCGGCGGCGCCGTCCGTGACAGCGGCGAGGCCGCGCCGCTCGCGGCCTGGCGCAACAACGGCGACGGTACCTTTGCCGACATCTCGGCCAGCGCCCTGCCCGCACAGGCGCCACTCGTGGCGCGCGCAATCATCGCCACCGACGTCGACCTGCGGCGTGACATCGACCTGCTCGTCCTCGGTGCGGACGGCCGCATCCGCCTCTGGCGCAACATGCGCGACGCCTCGTTCCGTGAAGTCTCGGCCGATGTCGGACTGGCGGCGCTCCCGGCAGCGTCCGCCATTGCCGTCGGTGACCTCACCAAGGACGGCTTCCCCGACATTGCCGTGAGCACGGTCACCGGCAGCAGCGTGCTGGCCGCGGGTGCCTCCAACAACCGCTTCGTCAGCCGGCCGCTCGACGCGCTGCCTGCCGGTGCGCTGGCGGCGCAGATGGCCGACGCCGACAACGACGGCCTGCTGGATGTCGTCGCACTCACCGCCGGCGGCACGCGCGTGGTACGACAGGGCACGGGCGGCGCCTTCGCGGCCGCCGCCGCGCTCACCTCCGACACCAGCCGCCGCAGCGCCGCGGGCGGAGGAACGCAGGGCGCCCCCCTCCCATCGCTGGTCCTGCTCGACGCCGACCGGTCAGGCGCGCTCGATGTCGTCACGCTCCGCGACGGCACTCGCGACCCTGCACGCAGCCTCGGGGGTGGCCACGACTGGCCTGCGCGTGACGCTGACCGGACAGGTCAGCAACCGCAGCGGCGTCGGCGCCAAGATCGAGATGCGCGCTGGCAGCCTGTGGCAGAAGTTCGAAACCTCGGCATCGTCACCGGCCGCAGCACCGGCCGATCTGCTGCTCGGCATCGGCGCCCGGACAGACGATCGACGTCGTGCGTGTCCTGTGGCCGGCCGGGATCGTCCAGGCCGAGCCGATCGCCGCGACGACGATGCAGGCCGGGGTGCTCGACGTGGTCGAGCTCGATCGCAAGCCGTCGTCGTGCCCCTACCTCTACACGTGGAACGGCGACCGTTTCGAGTTCGTCACCGACTTCCTCGGCGGCGGCGAGATGGGCTATCAGCTGACGCCCGGGGTCTACAACTCGCCCGACCCGGAAGAATTCGTCCGCATCCGCGGCGATCAGCTGCGCGCGCACGACGGCCGCTACCAGCTGCGTGTGACCAATGAACTGGAAGAGACGCTCTTTCTCGACCATCTCTCCTTGATTGCGGTGGACCACCCGGGCGGAACCGACGTGTTTCCGCGCGAGGGCCTGGTGTCGGCGCCGCCTGCCGGACTGCACCTCGAGACGGTGCGCCACCGCCGGCCGGCCGTGCGGGTCCTCGATGCCGCCGGACGTGACGGCACCGCCAGCGCCTCGCGCACCGACCGGACGTACGTCCAGGGACTGCCGCTGCTGCCGGTCCGCGGTTACGCAAAGCCCCACGCCGTCACCGCGGACCTCGGCGCCGATACGCCGGCACAGGGGGCCGTGCTGCTGCTGACCGGATGGACCGACTACGCCTTCTCGAGCGACAACATCGCGGCGGCGCAGGCCGGCTACGCGCTGCAGCCACCGTCACTGCAGGTGCGCGACGGACGCGGGCGGTGGCAGCACGGTGATCGCGGAAATCGGCGTCCCGGTCGGGCGGCCGCAGACGGTTGTCGTGGACCTCACGGACCGCTTCCTGTCGAGCAGCCGCGAGGTGCGCATTGCCACGAGCATGCGTGTGTACTGGGATCAGATCGAGGTCGCCGTCCGCGCCGACGCCGCACCGGTCGTGACCCGGCTGCCGGCGATGACCGCCGAGCTGCGCTGGCGCGGCTTCTCGGCAGCGGCGTCGCCGGTCGAGCCGCTGACCTTCGACTACGCGCGGGTGACCGCCTCCTCGCCGTGGAAGCAGATGCCTGGCCGCTACACGCGCGAGGGCGACGTGCGTCCGCTGCTGTCGTCGGTGGACGACCAGTTCGTCGTGGCGCGCCCTGGCGACCAGGCGGCACTCGATTTCGATGCGGCGGCGGTCCCACCCCTGCGCCAGGGCTGGACCCGGACCTTCCTGCTGCACGGCGACGGCTACAGCAAGGAGATGGACATCAACTCGGCCAGTCCGGACCAGGCGTGGCCGCTGCCGTCACATCGCATGACCCGTTACCCCGAGCCGATCGCCCCGCTCGACGAACCGGCATGGTTCACCCGGTACAACACCCGCATCGTCGGCCGCCAGCTGCCGCGCCTTGCCGCTGTGGCGCCATGACCACCAGCCGCCTGCGCTACGCCGCTGCCGCATGCCAGACCGACCTGCCCAACCCGCGGCGGCGGGACGACATGCGCGTCAACACCGACCGCATGATTCAGATGATCGATGCAGCGGTCATCGGTAGCCAGCCGTTCCTGCCGGTGCGGCTCGTCGTCTTCCCGGAGTTCGCGCATGCGGCGCCGGCCTATCCGCGGCCGGCGATGCGCTGCTCGAGCACCTGGCGGTGCCGATTCCCAACGAGCACACGGATCGGCTCGTGCAGAGGGCCCGCAAACACGACATCTACATCCAGAGCGGCTCGATGCTCGAGGTCGATGCGCGCTGGCCCGGGGTGGTCTTCAACACCACCTGCCTGATCGGCCCCGAGGGCATCCTGACCAGGTACCGCAAGGTCAACCCCTGGATTGCCGTTCGAGGTGCACGCCAGCCCGCACGACCTCCCGGGCTACGACGAGCCGCTGTTCCCGGTGGCCGACACCGCGATCGGCCGACTCGGCTGCGCCATCTGCTACGACTGGCTGTTTCCGGAGGCGATCCGGCAGCTGGCCGCCAACGGCGCGGAAGTGCTGATCCGCGTGTCGGCGTACATGGACCCCTGGGGCGCCACCGAGCCGATGAACTGGTGGACGCTCGTCAACCGCACGCCGCGCGCTCGAGAACATGGCATACGTCGTGGCCGCCAACCAGGGCGCGAGCCTGGCGCACTACCCGCCGTACTCCTGGCCCGGCGGCAGCCAGGTCGTCGACTTCGACGGCCGTCTCCTCGCCGAGGCCTCGCCCGGTCCCGGCGAGCGCATCGTCGTCGCGCCGATCGACATCGATGCGCTCCGCCACGAACGGGCGTCGCGTGTCGGTCATCAGATGCTGGCGCAGCTGCGCTCGTCGGCGTATCCGGTCTACCAGGCACCCGGCTTTCCGCCCGCTGGCGTCCAGACGCCGATCACGTACGACGCCAACGTCGCCCGCATCGAGGGGCGCAAGCGCGACATCTGACGCGCACCGCGCTGCACTGCCGACTGCCGACTCCCGACTGCCGACTGCCGACTGCCTCCCTAACCGATACGAAAAATCGTGTCGTCGGTGCAGACGGTCATGGCACCGTCGGTCGGGTCGAACGCGATGCCCAGCAGACCGGCGCCACTGACCACCGCCGTACGGGACTCGTCGGGCCCGATCCGGTAGACCAGGCTGTCTCCGGCCAGGGCATCGACCACGTGCAGCACCCCTTGGGCATCGAAGGCCATGCCTTGCGGGCGTCCGAAGCCATCGAGCCAGCGCGTCACCTCGCCGTCGGGTGAGACCCGGTAGAGCGCATCCGATGAGTTCAGCGTCGGCGCCGACACGATCACGGTGTCGTCGGGGGCCACGGCCAGATGGACTGCCGCGACGCTCGGTGGGATGCTCGCCAGGGGCGTGTGGCTGCCGTCGGGTCGGACACGATGGATGGTGCCCGAGCGGTCACCCACCAGCAGATCGCCGTCGTGGGTGAACGCCAGGCCGAACGCAACACCCAGGCCTTCGGCAAACTTCTCCAGGTTGCCGCTCGGGTGCACCCTCGAGACAGTGCCCTCGAAACGGCTCGACACGTAGAGCAGGCCGTCCGGACCGAACGCCAGCGACGTGGCGTTGCCAAGCCCGGTCACAAGGGGCTCGCGGGCACCGTCAGGACCGATACGGAAAACCGAGACCGGCGTCTCCTGCCCCCGCTGCCCGCTGAGCGTCGCATGGAGCCGGCCTTGCGCGTCGAAGGCCGGGCTGTCTACCTGATGGACGCCGGTCGCCACCACCGACCCGACCATCACCAGTGGCGTCGATCCTTCGAGTCCGGCAATGGACACCGCCTGCTGCCCTCCTGGCGCGTCGGCAGGCACGTCCACGACGACCACGCGCGACGACACCCGGAGCACCCGCGCATGCACACCACCAAGTGCGACGTGCGGCACGGTGCCCGGACGCACCTGGAACCCGCTTCCGCTGACGACCAGGTGGCCGCCGGGAATGACGGCGGTTGGTTCGATTCTGTCAATCTGCGCGCGCGGCATCCCCTGAGGGTTTCAGAATTGCCGGATTTTCACAATTCACCGGTCGACGATGCGTCGCGCGCCGGCGAAGCGGTCGGCCCAGTACGCTGCGTCGAGGCGGTCGATCCGGACCCGACTGCGGGCGTTGGGCGCGTGGATGAATCGACCGTCGCCGGTGGCGATGCCGACGTGCGACACACGGCCCCGCTCGGTACGGAAGAAGACGAGATCACCGGCGGCAATCTCGCGAGCCCGCAGGTTGCGGCCGACGTGCGACTGCGCCTCGGCCGTGCGTGGCAGGGCGATGCCGGCCTGCAAGTAAAGGAAGTGCACGAAGCCGCTGCAGTCGAAACCACCCGGCCCCTTGCCGCCCGGCCGATAGGCCGAGCCGGCGTGGGCCCTGGCCTGCGTCACGATGGCTCCGCGGCTGGCGGTGGGCGGAACCGTCACGGCCGTGCCACCCCGCGACGCACAGCCGACGGTGATCAGGGCAAGGGTGACGATGACGAGTTGGCGGCCGGCGCGCATCTACCCGCTATCGGGACGGCCCTCGTAACTCTTTAGACACGTGCACGTTACCGCCCGCACTGACGGCTTGACACTTCCGAAGGCGCTCGGCCAGACTACGAACTGTACCGTTTGCATGCGTCAGTAACGCCGCCTATGGAGCACACACTGCTTCTCAACGCGACGTGGGAGCCCCTCAAGGTCGTCAACTGGCAGAAGGCACTGACTCTGTGGTGCCAGGGCAAGGTCGAGGTCGTCGCCAGTTACGACCGGGAAGTGCGTTCCGTCACGCTGAGTTTCCGACTTCCGTCCGTCATCCGTCTGCTGAGGCGGATCCGCATCAGGCGGGCCATCGACGATGTGCCCTTCTCGCGTGCGAACATCTACGCCCGCGACAACTGCAGCTGCCAATACTGCGGCGTCCGCTTCTCGGCGGCCGACCTCACCTTCGATCACGTCATCCCGGTGGCGCAGGGCGGGCGCAAGACCTGGGACAACATCGTGGCGGCGTGCGTGGCCTGCAACAGGCGCAAGGGCGGGCGCACCCCGGACCAGGCCAGGATGTCGTTGATTCGCACGCCCAAGCGCCCGTCCAAGGCGCCCGCGGTGCGGCTGACGATCGGACTGCGCGACACGCCCGACAGCTGGCGCGACTATCTGTACTGGAACGTCGAGCTGGATGAAACCTGACCGACCCTGCAGCCCTACGCGGCGCAGACCGGCACGGCCCGGCGGGTGCGGCTGAAGTTCCGGACGACCAGATCGCGTTCAGTGAACAGGGCACGCCCGGGCGCTTCCTTGAAGGGCTCCACGAGCACTCCGGGGTCGGACGGCTGTTCCTCCACCACATGCACGTAGCGCTGCGGGTATGACCCGTCGCGAAACGTGCTGGCGAGGACTGCGCCGTGCCGGGCCTGCAAGGTCGCGAAATCGTGGCGGACCACCTCCAACACGTCGGCCGTGGGCGAGGTCTCGAGGTATGCGATCACCAGGTCCCGCACGTCGTCGAAGAACTGCGGAGGATGGGCGCGATGGTCGAGGGTGCCATCGCCGCGGGGCAGGCGTCGCAAACCGCTGGCGTCAGGGGCGATGTGGTAGAGCTCGTGAATGATGGTGTCGAGCCGGACCACCCATGGCGGCAGTCCCGCGTAGCGCTCGAGCTTGCGGCGACTCACCTGATCCGAGAAGCGCGGCAACGCCACCGAAATCATGTAATCGATTGGCGTCCCATGCATCACGACGTTCGGGGACCGCGTGACGAACCACGGCGAGCGGCGCGTGACCGTGCCGGTGACGGCATCGGCCCAGAAGTAGTACCCGGGCTCGCTGGTCGGCAGGGTCAGGCAGTGGCAGGTGGCGTTGGGGCCATCGGCACCGGTTCGGCCGCGCCGCGCAAACACGAGCGTGCGCTCCGGACGGACGTGGCCGAGTGCCGGCACGCGCCGGGTGATGTCGGCGACCAGGCCGGAGAGCGCGTCGGTGAGATGAAACATCCTGCTTAGGCGAATCGGACGGCCGGGCCGCAACATGAGACACCCGCAGGTGGCGTGCGGTCAAGCACGAGGGCTGGGCGGCAGCGCAGGCGGGGGTTGCGACTCTGCCGGGGGCAGCGCGGGTGGCGGAACGCCAGGGTCTGGCTCCGGGTCCGGTGCGGGAGGGTGGAGCTCTTCCGGCTGGTCGGATGACGGCGACGGTGCGACCGAAGGCGCAGACGGTTTCTCGGGTGCGGACGTCCGGCCCGCTGCGGCGCTGGCCGGCTCTTGCTCCGGTGGCGGAACCGGCGCGCCGCGCATGCCCATCCGGCGGAGAATCATCTGCTGGCGTCGACGCAGCCGCAACGGCGGGTCGGCCGGACTGTAGCGATTGGGGTTGATCAGGGCGCCGGCCAGCAACGCCGCTTCCGACGGCGCCAGGCCGGCCGCCGACTTGCGGAAGTAGCGACGGCTTGCGGCTTCGGCGCCCCAGGTGCCGCCGCCCCATTCCACGACGTTGAGATAGAGCTCGAGGATCCGTCGTTTGCTCAGCAGGCGCTCGAGGCGATGCGTGATCATCAGCTCACGCATCTTGCGCAGCGGATTCTGCGACGGCGAGAGATACAGGTTCTTGGCCAGCTGCTGCGTGATCGTCGAGCCGCCGCGGACGATGGTGCCGCTGGCCAGGTTGGCCTCCAGCGACTCGCGGATGGAGTCGAGTTCGATGCCTTCGTGCTCCCAGAAGCCGCTGTCTTCGGTGACCAGCACGGCCCGCTTGAGCGTCTGACCGATACGCGCATATGGCACGAACCGGTAGTCGCGAAGCGCTGGTCGGCCCTCGGCGTGTGCCTCGCGGGCACGCACGCGCATGAACGACGTCTCGCTGGGGGGCGCGGCAACGAGCGGGCGGACGTCGGGCAGCGTCACGGCCACGAACCCGAGCGCCACGACGCCGGCCGCGATGGCGCCGACGAGCACGCGGCCTGCCATGCGAAGCGGCGATGACGACCGCGCGGGCGCGGAACGGCGGCGGCGAGGGGGGGCCATCGGTCGTCTGCAGTATGCCTTGCATCGCGGCGCGGCGGCACAGCACGCTGCCCGTCCCACCCTGCCGCGCGCGCAGCGGCGCGCCGGTCGCTCGGCCGCGTCGGCTCCCGTACAATCTCGACAATGACCGCCCCGGTCCAGGTGCAGGCGGAGGTGACGCACGATGCGGTCACCGCGGCGATGTTGCGTCACCGCCGCGTCCTGGCCACCCTCGTGCTGCTGGCCGTGGCAGCCGTGTCGTTCTGGGTGGTGGTGGCGCTGGTCCGGGCGCGGTCGCAGCCGACGCTCGGGCTGCAGATGAGCCGCACCGGGACGCCCTCCCTTCGCCGACCCAGGGACAGCGGTGCGGTTGTCGTCCGCGCCCTTCGAGCACACGGTCCTGCGGCGGCTGCCGACCTTCGTGTCGGCGACCGGGTGCGGCGCATCGACGGTGCGTCGGCCGACGACAGAAGCGCCCTGCTCGCACGGCACGACCGGCTGCGCCCGGGCGAGGTCGTGCACTTCGACATCGAGCGCGACGGGCAGCCGCTGACGCGACGCGTCGCCGTCGGGCGCGTGCTTGCCGGCGGCTGGCAGTGGACCGGCGTCGGCCTGCGGATCTTTGTGGTGTTCGCGTTGTTTCTCGGGATTCCCGCGCTGGTGTTCAGGTGGCGGCCACACGATCCGCGGGCCCTGCTGTTCATGCTCTTCGGCTCGACATTCGGCTTGTCGATGCTGAACTTCTCGTTGCCCGGACTGAGCCAGCCGCCCGAAAGCGTGCTGCCGCTGCCGGACGCATTCCTGCGCTTCAACCTGCCGGCGCTGGCCATCACGTTTGCCTGCGCGTTGGTGATCAACCCGACGCTGCTGCATTTCCTCGTGCTCTTCCCGCAGCCCCGCGTCGCTCCCGCCACGCTGGGCCGGTTGCTGCGTTGGACGTACCTGATCCCGTCGCTGGTCGGCTGGCTCGCTGCGCCGGTCGCCGTCGTGCTGCTGGTGCGGCTGCTGCCGGTGCCGACGCGACTGCCGGCCGGGTTCGTCGTCGCGGCGCTGGCGGGCGCGGCGATGTTGCGCGTGTGGTGGACCCGTCTGCGCGGTCACGCGTGGCGCCATCGGGTGCTCGACGAGACGCTGTCGCTCGGCGCCGCCGTCGCGCTGGTCTACATGGCCGCGATGCTGCCGGCACTCCTGCTCATGCACCAGCGGTCGGAAGAGACGGCCGGACTCATGGCCGGCCTGCTGCTCTCCGGTGCGGTCATCCTGTTCGGCGCTGGTGTGGGCATCGCCTACCCGATCGCCTGCTGCGTCGCGATGTGGCAGGCCTGGCGCTCGAGCACCGAGGAGGTGCGCCGCCAGATCCGCTGGCCGCTGCTGAGCATCGCGCTCGCCCTCGGCAGTGCCGTGCTGTTGTCGCTGCTGTCGTTCGGGCTGTCGTTCACCACCGGCACCACACCGCCGCCGTGGCTGTTCTCGGCCTTCGAGATCTCGACCTGGGTGGCCTACTCGGTGATTCCGCTGGCCTTTGCCGCGGCCGTGCTGCGGTACGGGCTGATGGACATCCGCTTCATCATCCGCCTCACCTTCTTCTATCTGCTGACCACCACCAGCGTCTACATCGGCGCCTTCGCAGTCGTGCTCCTGATTGCCACCGCCGTCGGCAGTGCGGCCGACAGCAACCGCGTCACCACCATCGTCATCACGCTGCTCGCGGTCTCGCTCTTCGAGCCGCTGCGGCAGCGCATCCAGCGACGCGTCGACAAGCATTTCTACCAGCGCACGCCCGACCCCGTCGGCGTGCTGGCCAGGCATGGGCAGCAGCTGCGCGCCGTGTCCCGGCTGGAAGACCTCGAGCGCCGACTCGTGCTCGCCCTGCAGGAAGCCCTCCCGCACGGCCCGACCTACGTCTTTCGCCGACGGGAGGACCAGGCCGGATTCATCGCAGCGCATTCGCCCGACCCGACCGCACGCGAAGCGGGCGCCGCGCTGCCGATGCTGACCAGGCGGGTACCAGACCTGCTCGGCCCGACGGTGCTCGCGCACGTGACGATGGCGCGCGACGAGACGCTGGTCTGGGAAGGCCTCGGGATCGAGGCGCTGCTGCCGGTGCGTCAGAGCGACGAAGTGCCCATCGTGCTCGGCCTCGGCCGCAAGCGTTCCGATGATGCCTGGCAGGAGCGCGACATGGAGGTGCTGGCCTCGCTGGCCGCGCAGACCTCGATGGCCCTCGCCGACATCGAGGCCCGCGCCCACGACGCCTCGATGAAAGAGGCCTTCGACAACCAGCGCGCACTGCTGCCGCAGCAACTGCCACAGCACGAGGCGTTCTCGGTCGCCGGCGCCTGGCACCCCGCCCTCACGGTAGGCGGCGATTATTACGACGCATGGTGGCTCTCGACCGACGCGATTGCCATCTGCATCGCTGACGTGGCCGGCAAGGGCCTCGCGGCGTCCCTGGTGATGGCCAACCTCCAGGCCACCGTCAAGGCCCTGGCCGGAACCGACGTCAGCCCCGCCGATGTGTGCACGCGGGTCAACGCGACGCTGGCGTCAAACCTGCGCCGGGGACGGTTCGTGACCTTCTTCTACGGGGTGCTGCGGTTGAGCACGGGCGAGCTGCGCTATGCCAACGCCGGGCACAATCCCCCGGTCCTGACGTCGGAAGGCGCGGCCCACGAGCTCGGGCTCGGCGATCCCGGCCTCGGCCTGCTGCGCACCCACCGCTACCGCGACGCGACCGTGCAGCTCGGCGCCGATGCCCGCTTGCTGCTCTACACCGACGGCGTCACCGAAGGGCGCAGCCCGGACGGCGAGGACTTCGGCATGGCGCGCCTGCTGGCGCTGGTCGATCGGCCACACGCAAATGCCGGCGAGATGCGCGACCACGTGCTCTCCTCGATTGCCGCCTTCACGCAGGGGCAGTTCGACGACGACGTGACGCTGCTGGCGGTGGTCCGAAGGCAGGGCACGCTGACCGTGCCGGGGGTACAGCCCCCGCGACCACCCGCCGATTGACGGCCCTGCGTCAGCGGGCCTGCAGCACGATCTTCAGGCGGTCACCGGCCTGCGGCCGCTCCTGCACCGCAAACCCGTTCATCACTGCGAGCGTCGCTGCCGGGACGGTGCCCCGACCGGGGCCGGCCGCGATCGATTCCCAGCTGTCCCCTGCCCTTGCCGTGTAGAGCTCGAGGACGTTCGGGCGGATGCGTTCGGCCTCGCCGGCGCTGAGCGGCTGGAACGAACGGACGCTGGCGTCCACCAGCGGCAGCAGTTGACGGTACGCGCCGGCTGAGGTCAGGCCAGCCAGTCGAAACACCTGATTGCCGTGACTGATCCAGGCTGCGCGCAGAACGACGTCGCCCAGGTTCTGCATCTGGCCGCGGAATGTGCCGACAAAGGCCGGCAGGCCGTTGACCCGGGTCTCGCCACCGTCCACCAGCTGCAGCCCGGTCTGGCCGAGGTCGGCCGCCGCGACGTCCTGCAGGGAGCGACCCTGCGCCTGCGGTACGAGTTGCAGGAAGACATACCCGCCGCCCTGCTGCGGCTGCGCCACGACCTGCTGGGGCGAGTTCTGGATCTGCCACCCCTGCGGAAACTCCAGCCGGAAGCGCAGGTCCGGATGCAGGAATGCGTTGCCCCGGATCACCCCTTCGCGCGGGTTGTCGCCAAACATCAGGCCGTCGATGCGCTGGAGGTAGGCGGCGCGGTTCACGGCCAGCTCACGGTTGGCCTGGGTCCGCAGGGCCTCCACCCGCGGCTCGAGCCGGGCCACCCGGTCGGCCGGCATCGGGTGGGTGGACATCCAGTTGGGCACACCCTTGCGATCGGGGCCATCGTTGAGCCGGCCGAGGGTCTCGAGCATCTGTGCCACCCCGCGCGGGTCCCATCCCTGCGACGTGGCGTACCCGGCGCCAAGGTCGTCGGCCTGCAATTCGTCGTCACGGCCGAACTTCAGGAACATCAGCCCAAGACCGGCTTCGGCGGCCTGCCCGAACGGCCGCAGCTCGGGGACGAAAATCTGTCCGAGCAGCAGCCCGAGCGACCCTGCGGTCTGTTTGCTGTACTGCGCGGCTGAATGCCGAGCAGTCACATGTGCAATTTCGTGTCCCAGGACTCCAGCCAGTTCGGCCTCGCTGTTGAGGTGGGCGAGGATGCCTCGGGTCAGATAGATGAACCCTCCAGGCAGGGCAAAGGCGTTGACCGCAGCGGCGTCGACGACGGCAAAGCTCCACGGCAGCGCCGGTCGTTCGGTGGTCGCGGCCAGCCGCTGGCCGATGCCATTGACGTACCCCTGTAGCGCCTGATCGTCGACAATCCCCATTTCCTGGCGGATCTGACCGTCGGACTGTTTGCCGAGCTCGACCTCCTGGGCCTCGCTCATCAGGTTGAATTCGCGCTTGCCGGTAGCCGGATTGGTGGCACACGCGATCGTCAGGGCCATGGCCACGACAACCCCGGTGTAGCTGAACGACAGTCTTGCGCGTTGGCTCATCCTGGTCTCCTGCCCGTCACCACTAGCAAGGACGACGCCATCTTGAACAAGTCCTTGCATGATCTCGTCCGACTAGGTGGAATGACCCCGGAGCTCCAGCCCCTGCCGGACCCGTTGCCGCCCCTGCTGCGCTGGACCCACGCCCGGCGACGCATGGCGTGGTTGTTCGCCGGCTCGACCTGCGTCGGCTCCCTCGGCCTTGCCGGCTACGGCCGCGCCAGCGGGCTCACCAGCCGTGGGGTGTGGCACCTGCAGCGTCACGGCGCCCTGCACCCCGGGGTTGACGTGGCGCCGGCCGATGGCCGGCATGCGCCGCTGCTGATGCGGCAGTCCTGGGCCTTCGACGGAGCGCTGGACCTGCCCGACGGCGATCTGATCGAGTGGCACGCGCTTGGCGCGCCGGGCACGGCCTGGGCCTTCACGCGAGCCGGCGACGGCGCCCGCGTGCTGACCTTCCACACCTCCGGGCTGCACACCGAAACGCTGGTGGAGGTGGCGCCAGCAGCCAGCGCCCTGGCCGACCCGTCTCCCCTGCTGCTGCTCGGGGCATTCCTGGTCCGCCTCGCGGTGGACGACAGCGTCGTCATCGCCGGCGCTTAGCTGTCGCGCTTCCCCCCGTACCACGACGGAATCACCATGCTCCGCATCGTCTGCAGGCCAGCGGGCGCCGTGAGCACCTTGGGGATCGAGTTGACGGTGATCGAGGCGGTGGCGACATCGCCATGGATGCCGCCGGCGATCTTCATGTGCAGATCGGGCGAGCCCTTGACGATCACGGCGTCGTACGAGTCCGGTGCACCGAGGTAGGCCTCCATGTGCAGCGTGATCCGCGCCTGCCCGTCCTTGTCGTAGCCCGTGCCGGTCTGGACGATGCCGGCCACCTGGCCCTTCTGGACGGCGAGAAACTGGCTGCGCGTGGCCTTGGCGGCCATCTTCGGCCCGATCACGTCGGTGATGCTCACGAGCTTCCAGCCCATGGCGTCGGCAATCATCGCGACCGATTCGGTGAGTCCGACATGGCGCACCGAGCCGCCCTTGACCTTCTCGGCAAACTCTTCGGGCGTCAGGCCGGCGCCGATCTTCTGCTGGAACGGGAGCCGGCGCACCGACGCGTCCTGGATGCGCTCGACGCGAATCGTGTCGACACGCTCGCACACGCCGGTCAGCGTGATTGGCAGGGCGTCCATCGCGAAGCCGGGATTGACGCCGGTGCCGAGCACGGCCACGCGGGCCTTGCGCGCCAGGCCATCGATCTTCTTGGCCAGCCGCTTGTTTGAAAACCACGGGTAGGCGAGTTCTTCCGTGGTCGACACGATCGGCAGCCTGTACTTCAGGACATCGGCGATCTGGTCGGTGACCTCTGCCAGCGACGAACTGGTGCAGAGCACGACGACATCGGGCTTGCCCGCCTTGATGGCGGGACCGAGCTTGCCGTGGACCTTCACCGTGGACGCGCCTTCGAGTTCGACGACGTCGGCGAGGTCCTTGCCGACCTTCGCCGGGTCGAGATCGACGGCGCCGACGATCTTCAAGCCCTTCCGCGACGCGCACTGACGAACGACGGCAGCACCGATGGGACCGAGCCCGACGTGCAGGACACGAATGGCCATGACCAGGAGATCTCCCTCAAGGACGCCGGGGGCCGGCGACCGTAACGCGCAGATTATACTCGGCGGCAGACCGTGGAAATCCTGATCGGCCTCGTGTTGCTCGGCGCCACGCTGGCCGTGGCTTTCGTGCTGCCGATCCTTTCGTACTGGCGCGCATCGCAGGCCTCGCGACGCGCCGACGCGCTGGCGCACGAGGTGCAGGCGCTGCGGGCCGAGGTGGCAGCACTGCGGGCGGACGACCTCGGTCCCATGCCGCCGTCGGCCCAGCCGCCCGTCGCGCAGGCCGCGCCCACCCGGTGGACCGACAGCGTGGAGGACCGGCACCACCAGACCACACCGGCAGCGCCGGCCGCGGCGGCACCCGTCACGTCGTCCGCGCCAGCGGTGGCCGCAGCAAGTCCGCCAGCGGCAGCGACGGTCGGCCTGGAGGCCCGCATCGGCGCGCGGTGGCTGCTGTACGCCGGCCTCGGCGCGTTGATCCTCGGCGCCAGCTACTTCATCAAGTTCGCCTTCGACAACGGCTGGGTCAGCGAGCCCTTACGGGTGGCGGTCGGGCTCGCGGCCGGGGGCGCGCTGGTGGCGGTGGGCCAGAGGTTCGTCGCCCGCGGCCTGGGGTTCTTCGGCCATGCCCTCAGCGGCGGCGGACTGGTCGTGCTGTACATCGCGGTCCATGCCGCCAGGCACGCCTACGACCTCATCGCCCCAGCGACGGCACTGATCGCGATGATCGGCGTCACGGCGCTCGGCGCCTGGCTCGCGGAGCGGCACCGCGCGCAGGTGCTGGGCGCGCTGGCCATCCTCGGCGGCTTCATCGCGCCCGCCCTGGCCGGCCGTGGCGACGATCGCCAGGTGTTCCTCTTCCTGTACGACACGCTGCTGCTGGTCGCCGCGCTGTCGATGCTGGTGCGGCACGCCTGGGCCGCCGTGGCCGTGCTGGCCAGCGTCCTCGCCGCGGTGATGTCGGTGGCCTGGGTCGCCGCTCACTACGACCCCGGGGCGGGACCACGCACGTTGCTGCTGCTCACCCTGCACCTGGCCGTGGTGGCAGCCATGATCGTGGCGCTGCGGCGGCAACGCACCCGTGCGCCGCAGGCCGCCGCAGCCGCGCGACTGCTGCTGTCGGCGCCCGTGCTCTATCACGTCGCCGCGCTCTGGCTCATCGGACGCAGCCAGGGTCTGCTGCTCGTCTACCTGCTGCTGGCCTCGGTGGCCGGCCTTTCCGCCGCGTACCACGCCGGCTGGAGATGGGCGCGCACGCTCGTCCTGCTGCTCGTCGCGCTGCCGTTCATCAACTGGATCGGTGGGCCGATCACGCCACGGTGGTACGCCGCCGGACTGGTCACGGCCGTCGCCCTGTACCTGCTGCACCTGGCCGGCCAGTGGCGCGACCTCAGCGACGACGACCCGGGGCTGCCAGTGCCGGTCGCCGAACTGGTACACACCCACGCGACAGGGGTGTTCCTGCCGCTTGCGCTCTACGCCTTCCTCGCCGAGCACGCGGCTTGGTGGAACGCGCCGATGCTCACCGCCGTGGCACTCTGGAACCTGGCCATTGCGGCGCTGCTGCGGATGCGGCGGCCGGTGTTGTCCTGGCAGTTCGTGGCGCTCGCGGCGGCCAGCGGCGCCGTGGCCATCAGCGAGTGGTTCGCGGGACCGCTCGTTGCAATTGGCTGGGCGGTCGAGGGTGCCGCGCTCGGACACGCCGCGCTGCGCTCACGCAGCCCCTGGCTCCAGGCCGGCGCGCTCGGCCTGCTCCTGCTCGGCGCCAGCCGGTTGGTCGACGCGCTGACGCAGGCGATGCCCGTCGGGACGTGGCCGGTCATCAACGTCCGCGCCTTTGCCGCGCTGATGGTGGTGGGTGCCATGACCTGGCTGGCCGCGCGGCATCGCGCGGCCTCCGATCACCCCGGTGACACGTGGACCCGGCACATCCTCATCCTCGGCGCCCACGTCCTGACAATCGGATGGCTTTCTGCCGAGATTGCGCTGCTCTTCGGCGAGCGCGCCTACGCGGCGAGTGCGGCTGGCCTGCCGGCCGGCGTGGCGCGCGCCGTACTCGCCGAGCAGGTCGCGCTGTCGGTGGCCTGGGCCCTCTATGCCGTGGGGCTGGTCGCCGCTGGCTTCCGGCATGGCTACGCGCCGGCGCGTTACCTGGCCATCGCGCTCTTCGCACTCACCATCCTGAAGGTGCTGACCAAGGACATCGCCGAACTCGACCGCGTCCCCCGCATGCTCAGCGTGCTCGGGCTGGGCGCCCTGCTCGTGGCCGCGTCCTATCTCTATCAGCGCATGGCCGCACCGCGCCTCGGCAGCGAGTCGACGCCACCGTAGGGTACGATCGCGCAAACCATGGCGGAGTTCTCGTGGCCCGACGCACGCATCCTCGCGATCGACGATCAGGTCCAGAACGTCAACATCATCGACCGGCTGCTGCGCCGCGCCGGCTTCGAGCACATCGTCACCACCACGCACCCGCAGCAGGCACGGCCGCTGTTCGAGGCGCACCAACCGGACCTGGTGCTGCTCGATCTCCACATGCCGGATCTCGACGGCTTCGCGGTACTCGACCAGCTCGCGACGCTGCTGCCAGCCGACGCCTACCTGCCAATCGTGTTCATCACCGCCGACGCCGACACGCACCTCAAGAAGCGCGCGCTGTCGATGGGCGCCAAGGACTTCGTCAACAAGCCGTTCGACGCCACCGAGATCGTCCTGCGCATCCGCAACCTGCTCGAGGCGCGCTACCTGTATCTGGCGTTGCAGCAGCAGAACGCCATGCTCGAGGCGCGCGTCAGGGAGCGCACCGAGGAGCTCGAGCAGGCGCAACTCGAAATCCTGCATCGCCTCTCGCGCGCCGCTGACTTCCGCGACGACGACACGATGCAGCACACCGAACGGGTCGGCCGCCTCTCGGCGTCACTGGCGCGCGAACTCGGCATGCACGCCGAGGACGTGGAGCTGGTGCGGCTGGCCGCGCCGCTGCACGACCTCGGCAAGATCGCCGTCCCCGACAGCATCCTCCTCAAGGGCGGCGGCCTCAGCGACGACGAGTTCGCAGTGGTCAAGACGCACACGCAGATCGGCGCACGGCTGCTGTCGGGCAGCACCCATCCGCTGCTGCAGATGGCCGAGCAGATCGCCCGCACCCATCACGAGCAGTGGGACGGGACGGGCTATCTCGAGGGCCTCAACGGCGATGCGATCCCGCTGGTGAGCCGCATCGTGGCGGTGGCCGACGTCTTCGACGCGCTGACGCACGCGCGCACCTACAAGAAGTCGTGGCCGCTGTCGGAAGTGCTCGACGAGCTGCGGCGGCAGCGCGGCCGCCAGTTCGATCCCGCCGTCGTCGACGCGCTGATGCACATCGTCGAGCGCGGCGAAGTGATGATCGAAGGCGCGTAGCGCCGGTCGGCTCAGCGCTGCCCGTCGGCGGCCAGATACACGCCAACCTGCTCGGCCGCCTGGCGGCCCTCGGCAATCGCCCAGACGATGAGCGACGCGCCGCGGCGCGCATCGCCGGCGACGAAGACGCCAGGCGCGGTCGTCTGACGTGTCAGCGCGTCGGCCTTGACCCGGCCCATGGCATCACACTCGACTCCCAGCTGCGTGAACAGCGGCAGCGGCTCGGTGCCGGTGAAGCCCATGGCCAGGAAGATGAGGTCGACGTCTTCGCTGAACTCGGTGCCCGGCACCGGCTCGAAGGTCAGCTTGCCGTCCTTGCGGACCATCTCCACCCGCACGCCGTGCAGACGCTTGAGGACGCCGTTCTCGCCCTCGAGCCGCGTCGTCATCGCCGCGTACTCGCGTTGGCCGCCTTCTTCGTGAGCAGCCGACACGCGGTAGATGTTGGGCCACTGCGGCCACGGATCGCCCTGGCCGCGGCTGTCGGGCGGCCGCGGCGCAATCTCGAACTGCAGCACGGAGGCCGCGCCCTGCCGGTGCGCGGTGCCGAGGCAGTCGGCCCCGGTGTCGCCGCCGCCCAGGATGATCACCCGCTTGCCCCTGGCATCCAGCGTCTCGTCGGGCGCGACGGCGTCACCGGCGACGAGGCGGTTCTGCCGCTCGAGGTACGTCATCGCCAGGTGGACGCCCTGCAGATCCGCACCCGGTACGGCGAGGGCGCGGGCCTGGGTCGCGCCGACGGCAAGGCAGACGGCGTCGAAGTCGGCGCGGAGCTGCTCGCCGGTCAACGCGCCGCCGACGTCGACACCGGTCTCGAACGTGACGCCCTCGGCCTGCATCTGTTCGAGGCGGCGATCGAGGAGGCGGCGGTGCATCTTGAAGTCGGGGATCCCGTAGCGAAGCAGGCCGCCGATGCGATCGGCGCGCTCGAACAGGACGACGTCATGCCCCTGCCGCGCGAGCTGCTGTGCCGCGGCGAGACCCGCCGGGCCGGACCCGACCACCGCGACCTTGCGGCCGGTGCGGCGCGCCGCCGGCTCCGGCACGACCCAGCCGTGCTCGAAGGCGTGGTCGATGATCGACACCTCGACCTGCTTGATCGTCACCGGCAGGTCGTTGATGCCGAGGACGCACGAGGTCTCACACGGCGCCGGGCAGAGCCGCCCCGTGAACTCGGGGAAGTTGTTGGTGGCGTGCAGCCGCGCCGCCGCCTCGCGCCATCGGTCGCGGTAGACCAGATCGTTCCAGTCCGGAATCAGGTTGCCGAGCGGGCAGCCCTGATGACAGAAGGGAATGCCGCAATCCATGCAGCGGCTGGCCTGCGCGCGCAACGACTCCACGGGGAAGGGTTCGTAGACCTCTTCCCAATCGCGCACCCGATCCTGCACGGGACGTCGGGTCGGCGTCTCGCGCGTGAGTTCCAGGAATCCTGTCGGCTTACCCATCAGACCGCCACCCCGTGCAGTTCCGCGCGCTGCGCGTCGAGCGCTTTCTTGTACTCGATTGGCATGACCCGGACCAGCCGGGCCAGCGTGGCATCCCAACGTCCCAGCAGGCGATCGGCCAGGTGGCTGTCGGTCATGGCGCGGTGACGCTCGAGCAGCTCGAAGACGAACCGGTCGTCCTCGTCATCCACGCCTTCGAGCAGCACCATCTCGAGATTGCAGCGCTGCGCGAAGTCGCCATCCTCGTCCAGGACATACGCCACGCCGCCGCTCATCCCGGCCGCGAAGTTCCGGCCGGTCCGGCCGAGCACCACCACCCGTCCCCCCGTCATGTACTCGCAGCCGTGGTCGCCAACACCCTCGACGACGGCCAGTGCGCCGCTGTTGCGGACGGCGAAGCGCTCGCCGACCACGCCGCGAATGAAGGCTTCGCCGCTGGTCGCCCCATAGAGCGCGACGTTGCCGGCGATGACGTTGTGTTCGGCGATGAAGGAGGCATCGCGGGGCGGCCGCACGATGATCCGGCCACCGGACAGCCCCTTGCCGACGTAGTCGTTGGCGTCGCCTTCGAGGCGGAGGGTGATGCCGGCCGGCAGGAACGCGCCCAGGCTCTGTCCGGCCGAACCTCGCAAGCCGATGTCGACCGTGTCGTTGGCCAGCCCCTGGCCGCCGTAGCGGCGTGTCACCTCGCTGCCGAGCATCGTCCCCACGGAGCGGTTGACGTTGCTGATCGGCAGCTCGAGGACGACCCGCTCGCGCCGCGCCAGCGCCGGCTCGGCCAGCCGGATCAACTCGGCGTCGAGCACCGTGTCGAGATCGACGTGCTGGGCCGTTGTGCGGTACAGCACCGGCGCCGGCGCGCCGTCGGCGACCGCCAGGTGCGACGTGTCGAGGATGCGCGAGAGATCCAGCCCGCGCGCCTTCCAGTGCTCGACGGCCTGCTGCACGTCGAGCAGTTCCGTGCGGCCGATCACCTCCTGCAGTGAGCGGAAGCCCAGCTCGGCGAGCAGCTCGCGCACCTCCTCGGCGATGAAGTGGAAGAAGTCCACGACGTGCTCGGCCTGGCCGGTGAACTTGGACCGCAGCACCGGGTTCTGCGTGGCAATGCCCACCGGACACGTGTCGAGATGACAGACGCGCATCATCACGCAGCCCATCACCACCAGCGGTGCGGTGGCGAAGCCGAACTCTTCGGCGCCGAGCAGTGCGCCGACGATCACGTCACGGCCGGTCTTCATCTGGCCGTCGACCTGCACCGTCACGCGATCCCGCAGGCGATTGGCCACCAGGGTCTGCTGGGTCTCGGCCAGTCCGAGTTCCCAGGGCACACCCGCGTGCTTGAGCGAGGTCAGCGGACTCGCGCCGGTGCCCCCGTCGTGCCCGCTGATCAGGATCAGGTCGCTCTTGGCCTTGGCGACACCCGCGGCGACCGTGCCGACGCCGACCTCGGAGACCAGCTTGACGCTGATGCGGGCGCGCGGATTGGCGTTGCGGAGGTCGTAGATCAGCTGCGCCAGGTCTTCGATCGAGTAGATGTCGTGGTGCGGCGGCGGGCTGATCAGCCCGACGCCCGGCGTCGAATGCCGGACCTTGGCAATCCAGGGATAGACCTTGTTGCCCGGCAGCTGACCACCCTCGCCCGGCTTGGCCCCCTGCGCCATCTTGATCTGCAGCTCGTCGGCGTTGACCAGATAGTGGCTGGTCACCCCGAAGCGGCCCGATGCGACCTGCTTGATGGCGCTGCGGCGGTTGTCGCCGTTGGCGTCCGGGGTGAAACGATGCGGGTCCTCACCACCCTCGCCGCTGTTGCTGCGGCCGCCGAGACGGTTCATCGCGATGGCCAGGGTCTCGTGCGCTTCAGCGCTGATCGAGCCGAAGCTCATCGCGCCGCTGGCAAAGCGCTTGACGATCGCCGACACCGGCTCGACCTCGTCCAGCGGCACGGCCGGCCGGGTGCCGGTGCGCAGCGTGAACAGCCCGCGCAGCGTCGCCTGCTCGCGGCCCTGGTCGTCGACGGTCCGGGTGTAGTCGCGGAAGATGTCGTAGCGCCGGGTCCGGGTCGCGTGCTGCAGCTTGAACACCGTGTCCGGGTTGAACAGGTGCAGTTCGCCGTCGCGACGCCATTGATACTGGCCGCCGGGCACGAGCTCGCGTTCCACCAGTGGCGCCGGCGTCCAGGCACGGGCGTGATTGACCAGGGCCTCCTGGGCGATCTCCTTCATGCCGATGCCGCCGATGCGCGACGGGGTGTTGGTGAAGTACCGGTCGACCAGGTCCCTGGCCAGGCCGATGGCCTCGAAGATCTGCGCGCCGCGATAGCTGGCCACGGTGCTGATGCCCATCTTGGACATCACCTTGACCACGCCCTTCTCGACCGCCTTCAGGTACCTGGCCTGCAGCGACGCGTCCGTGACGTCGGCGTCGGCCAGCCCCATCTCCTTGAGCTGGGTCAGCGACTCGAGGGCCAGCCATGGGTTCACGGCACTGGCGCCGTACCCGATCAGGGTCGCGAAGTGGTGCACCTCACGCGCGTCGGCGGTCTCGACGATCAAGGTGACGCAGGTGCGGGTGCGGGCCCGCACCAGGTGATTCTGCAGACCGGCCACGGCCAGCAGCGCCGGGATCGGACACTTCTTGGCCGTCACCCCGCGGTCCGACAGCACCAGCACCTTGGCGCCGTTGGCGATCGCCGTGTCGGCCTTGGCAAACATCGCCCGGATGGCCGGCTCCATGCCGTCCGGCCCGTCGGCAATCGGGAACAGCATGTCGAGGACGGTCACGTAGAACGGCTGGTCTTCGCGCGACGAGGGCAGCAGGCGGCCGGCCCGGTCGTAGCGCTGCAGCGCCTTGAAGCGGGCCATCTGCGAGTTGTCCAGGAACGGGCTCTCGCACAGGATCATCCGGCAGCTCTCGGGCTGCGGGTCGAGCAGGTTGCGCTCGGGTCCGATGGCCGTGCCGACCGAGGTCACGAGCTTCTCGCGGATCGCGTCGAGGGGCGGGTTGGTGACCTGCGCGAACAACTGCTGGAAGTAGTCGGGCAGGGGCCGCGAGCGGCGGCTGAGCACGGCCAGGGCCGCATCGTTGCCCATCGAGCCGAGCGGCTCCTCGCCCCTGAGCGCCATCGGCCCCATCAGGACCTTGAAGTCCTCCTGCGTGTAGCCGAAGGCGTGCTGCAGCGTCCGCAGCGCTTCGCCCGTGTGCGGCGCCGGCAGCTCGGCCGGCTGCAGCGCGTCGAGCGGCACCAGGTGCTGGCTCACCCACTGCTGATACGGCTTCTCGGTGGCAATGCGGTGCTTGATTTCGTCGTCGGCGATGATCCGGCCCTCGGCCAGGTCGACGAGGAACATCTTGCCGGGCTGCAGCCGGCCCTTCTCGATCACCTGGCTGGAGGGCACGTCGAGGACGCCAACCTCGGATGCCAGGATCACGTGGTCGTCGGCCGTCACCCAGTAGCGGGCCGGACGCAGGCCGTTGCGGTCGAGCACTGCCCCGATCTGCACGCCGTCGGTGAAGGTCACGCACGCCGGGCCATCCCAGGGCTCGACCAGGCAGGAGTGATAGGCGTAGAAGGCCTTCTTCTCCGCACTCATCGTGTCGTGGTGCTCCCACGCCTCGGGCACCAGCATCATCACCGCATGCGGCAGCGAGCGGCCCGACTGCACGAGCAGTTCGAGCACGCTGTCGAGACAGGCCGAGTCGCTGAGTCCCTCCCGGACGATCGGCAGCACCTTCTCGAGATCGTCGCCGAACAGGGGCGAGGCGAGCATCGCCTCGCGCGCGCGCATCCAGTTGATGTTGCCGCGCAGGGTGTTGATCTCGCCGTTGTGGGCGATCAGGTGATACGGGTGGGCCAGCTCCCAGCTCGGAAAGGTGTTGGTACTGAAGCGCGAGTGGAAGAGCGCCAGCGCGCTTTCGGTGCGCGGATCGTCGAGGTCCGGGAAGTACTCGCGGACCTGCGGGGGCGTCAGCATGCCCTTGTAGGTGAGCGTGCGCGAGGACAGCGACGGCACGTGGAAGTACTTGGTGTCGTCGATGCCGCTGGTGCGGATCGTCGTCTGGTACCGCTTGCGGATGACGTACAGCTTGCGCTCGAAGGCGGCCGCGTCCACGACGTCAGGACCGGGCGCCAGGAACACGTGGTCCATCACCGGCTCGACCGAGCGTGCCGTCTGCCCGAGGCTGCGGTTGTCGGTCGGCACGCGCCGCCAGCCGAGCAGCAGCTGGCCCTCCTGCCGGACGACCATCGCAAAGATCAGCTTGGCCAACGCCGCCGCGTGCGGGTCGGGCGACGAGAAGACGAGCCCGACGGCGTACTGCCCGGCAGCCGGCAGCGCCGCCAGCGGCGTGCCGTCCTCGGGCGTGAGGATGTGCCCGAGCGCGCATTCGTGCGCAAACAGCGCATGCGGAATCTGGATGAGGATGCCCGCGCCATCGCCGGTGTTGGGCTCGGCGCCCGTGGCGCCGCGATGCTCCATCCGCTCGAGGGCCTTCAAGCCACGATCGACGAGATCGTGCGAGACCTTCCCACGCAGCTGCGCGAGAAACCCGACGCCGCAGGCATCGTGTTCGAAAGACGGGTCATACAGGCCGCTCTGCGGCCGCTGGGGCAACTGCGTGTTGTCCATTGGGGCACCCCGCTCACCGGGCGTCCGCCGGGGGCACGTCCCGCCGGTTGGTAAGCGTGCGAGCAGTGTATGCCAGTCGCCACAAGCATGCGTTTAAGTCATGGATAAAATGCGGCCGCCGCAAGCGCACTCCCGAGCGCGCCATTAGGCGTTCTTACGTTTAGATTACTGGGAATGATATCGAGCGTCGTCTCCTGGCCGCGCCGCGATACAGGGCTCGGAGTACGATGAGCCATGACCAAGACGTCGACCAACGCTGAGGCCAAGAAGCGCGCTCAGGAGAAGGTGGCCCAGATCAAGCAGCGGGTGGCCAAGCAGGATGGCGTCGCCGCGCCTGACGAACACGCGGGCGAGGACGCCGACAAGCCGCTGCAGCCGGCGCATGTCAGCCGCGCCCAGGCCCATCCCGCCGCCCGGACGCAGCGTCCCCAGGGTCGGCGCGAGGGCAAGTAGCAGATGCCCGGGATCCAGGACGCGGCCCACGACGTCCTCTTGGACATCTCCTGATCTCTGCGCCTGCAGGCCGTGATTCGGCCGACTGCCGACCGCCGACTCCTGACTCCGTCCTCTCCCCCTTCCCGACCTCATGTCCTTGACGACCTACGACGTGATCATCACCGGCGGCGGCCTTGCCGGCCTCTGCCTCGCCCGTCAGCTCCGCCACGAACACCCGGACATCACCGTCCTGGTCGCCGAGAAGCAGAAGCATCCGGTGCCGGAGGCGGCCCACAAGGTCGGTGAGTCCAGCGTCGAGATCGCGGCCCACTACTTCTCCAAGGTGCTGGGCATCGAGGAGCACCTTGTGGAGCGCCAACTCCCCAAGCTCGGGTTGCGCTACTTCTTCACCGATGGCGGCAACCGCGACCTGGCGTCGCGCATCGAGCTCGGGCCGAAGTCGTTTCCCAAGGTGCCGTCGTACCAGCTCGACCGCGGGAGGCTCGAGAACTTCCTGCTCGAGGAGAACCGCAAGGACGGCGTCGAGGTCCTCGACGGCTGCAAGGTCAAGTCCATCGATCTCGGCGATCCGTACCACCGCGTGGACATCGACATCGACGGCCGGACCCACTCGTTCCAGGGCCGCTGGGTGGTCGATGCCTCGGGACGCAGCGGCCTGCTCCGTCGCAAGCTGGGGTTGTCGCGGCCGGCCTCGCACAACGCCAATGCGGTGTGGTTCCGGTTCGGCAGCCGCATCAAGATCGACGACTGGTCGGGCAGCCAGTCCTGGCAGCAATGGATGCCGTCCCGTGAGCGGTGGCTGAGCACCGTCCACCTGATGGGCAAGGGCTACTGGACCTGGCTGATCCCGCTCGCCTCCGACAGCCACAGCATCGGCATCGTCGCCGACAACGCGCTGCATCCGTACCAGACGCTGAATCGCTTCGAGAAGGCGATGACCTGGCTGCACACCTTCGAGCCGCAGTGCGGCGAACTGCTCGAGGCGCACCGCGGCGAGCTCGACGACTTCCTCGGGCTGCAGCACTTCTCGCACAACTGCACGCAGATGTACTCGGCCGACCGCTGGGCGCTGATTGGCGAAGCGGGGGTCTTCACCGACCCGTTCTATTCACCGGGCTCGGACTTCATCTCGATTGGCAACGACATCGTCGCCGAATTGATCGGCCGCGACCGCCGCGGCGAGGACATCACCCACCACGCGGCGTTCTTCAGCCGCATGTACCTGCTGCTGTTCCAGGCCTTCCTCAAGCTCTACGACGGGCAGTATCCGATCATGGGCAACGCCCAGGTGATGACCGTCAAGGTCGCCTGGGACAACGCCTGCTACTGGGCCATCTCGGCGCTGCTGTTCTTCCGCCGCAAGTACCGCGACATGGCCTACATGCAGCAGCTCGAAGGCCTGCTGACCCGCTTCTTCTTCCTGCACGCGCGCATGCAGGCGCGCCTGAAGCACTGGAGCGACGCCGACCAGGCCAGTTACGGCTACCAGCAGATGTCGCTGCTCGACATGCCGTACCTGCATCGCATCCAGGGCGAGCTGGCCGATGACATCGACGATGCGACGCTGACGGCGCGGCTGCACGCCAACTTCGCCGAGCTCGAGCGCTATGCGGAGGTGATCCTGCAGATGGCTGGCGGCAGGACGATCGACCGCAACGCCGGCGGTTTCGACAACGCCGCGGTGTTCCAGCTGCCCAAGGCGACGGTCGCCGCCTAGAAGGCCGGCTGCCGACGCGGCCGGCGCCGTTGGCCGGGCAACGCCGGGCAATCGCCGATTGCCGAAGCGGCCCGGCGCGCCATGGGTACAATGGACGCGCTACGGAGGCCAACTGAACGATGGGGATTTTCGACTTCATCAAGGGACAGCTGCTCGAGGTCATCGAGTGGACCGACGACTCGCGGGACACCATTTCGTTCCGCTTTCCCGACGACGACAAGGCGATCAAGAACGGCGCCCAGCTGATCGTCCGGGAGTCGCAGGTGGCGCAGTTCGTCTACCTGGGCGAGTTCGGCGACACGTTCGGGCCCGGCAAGCACTCGCTGGTCACCGAGAACATCCCGGTCCTGACCAAGCTGAAGTCGTGGAAGTACGGCTTCGAGTCGCCCTTCAAGGTCGACGTCTACTTCGTCACGACGCGCCTGTTCACGGGCAACAAGTGGGGTACCAGCAACCCCATCATGCTGCGCGACCAGGACTTCGGCATCGTCCGGGCGCGGGCGTTCGGGACCTACGACTTCAAGGTCGTGGACCCGAAGCTGTTTCTCAGGGAGGTGGCCGGGTCGGACCACAACTTCCGCCTCGACGAGTTCGCCGACACGATGCGGTCGCGCATCGTCAGCATCTTCAGCGACGCGCTGGCCACGTCGGCCGTGCCGGTCCTCGACGTGGCGACGCGGTACAGCGAACTCGGCGAGGCGCTGCTGCCGCTGATCAACCCGCTGACGGTGGCCAAGTACGGCATCGAAATCGCCTCGTTCATCGTCGAGAACGTGTCGGTGCCGGCGGAGGTCGAGGCCGCCATCGACAAGCGTTCGAGCATGGCCGCCATCGGCAACCTGAACGACTTCGTGAAGTACCAGATGGCCAAGGGTTTCGAAACCGGTGGCGGGGCCGGCGCGGCAGGCATGGCGTCCGAGTTGGCGGTCGGCTTCGGCATCGCGCAGCAGATGATGCAGCAGGGCCTGGCGTCGGGCGCCACGGGCGTCCCGCCGACGCCGCCCGTCCAGGGCGGACCGGCCGCGGTGGCCGGCGGCCTCGGTGGCCGCAGCGGCGCCGGTGGCCGACCTGCTGGGGATTGCCGACGTAGCCAGGGTGCTCGGCGTGTCGGATGCCGATGTGATGGCGGTCATCGAGGGCGGCGAGCTGAAGGCCAAGAAGATTGGCAGCACGTACCGGGTGACCAGAGCCGCGATCGACTCGTACCTGGCCAGCTGACCCAGGGACCGTCGGGTGGCCCCTCCAATCCCCCCACTCCCGCAGGACATCTCGGCGCTCGAGAAGCACCTGTGCGTCGCCTGCGGCGCGCAGGCCGAGTGGAATGCCGCCAGGCAGCGACTGGTGTGCCCGTTCTGCGGCACCGAGTCCCAGTACGCGCTGGCGGCAGGCACCGGGCCGATCGACGAGCTCGATCTGGAGCGCGCGCTGGGCGAGACCAGTGACAGTGACGCGCACCGCGGCTGGCAGACGGCCACCCGGAGCGTCCAGTGCCGCAGCTGCAAGGCGGTGATGGTGTACGACGCGGCGCGGGTCGGGCAGAACTGCGAGTTCTGCGGCTCACCGGCGCTGATCGACTATGAATCGATCGCCCCGCCGATCACACCCTCCAGCCTGCTCCCCTTCACGGTCAGCGAAGCGCAGGTCCGCGAGACCGTGCGTGGCTGGTTCGCAAGCAAGTGGCTGGCCCCGAACGCCTTCAAGCGCAAGGCGCTGGTCGACACCCTGCACGGCCTGTACATCCCGTACTGGACCTTCGATGCGCGGGTGCACGCCCCATGGCGAGCCGACGCCGGCCACTTCTACTACGAGAAGCAGGGCAAGAATCAGGTGCGACGCGTCCGCTGGACGCCGGCCTCCGGTGTCATCGACCACTTTTTCGATGACGTGCTGATTCCCGGCACCAGGGGCATCGACCACGCGCTGCTCGCCCAGGTGGAGCCGTTTCCGACCCAGCAGCTGCTGCCCTACGACACCGGCTACCTCTCGGGTCACGTCGTCGAGCAATACCAGGTGGTCCTGGTCGACGCCGCCGGGATGGGCGTGGCGCGCATGGCGGAAGAGGTGCGCCAGATGTGCATCGCGGCCATCCCCGGTGACACCTACCAGAACCTCCAGGTGTCGCCGCACTGGAGCGGGCGCACGTTCAAGCACGTGCTGGTGCCCGTGTACGTGATGACGTACATGTACGGTCGCACGTCCTACCAGGTCGTCGTCAACGCCTCCACCGGCCGGATGGGTGGAACGTACCCAATCAGCTGGGTGAAGGTGGCGCTGATCGTGGTGGCCATCCTGATCGTGCTGCTGATCGCGAATCGCTGAGGCGCCCCCCGCTCCTCCAGCCGTGCCCTCTTCAGGGCCGGGGCGCAGCCGCGGCCGGAGAGGCCGCTGTCAGGACGACGGTCTTCGGGTCGACGGTGATCTCCTTCAGCCGCGTCGCCACGTCATCGGGCATCGATTCCTGGAAGCGCCCGCCGAGATGTTTGGCCAGGAACCTCTCGGTGCTGGCAATCATCGCCATGTTGTTGACCGGGCGGGCGAAGCCGTGTCCCTCGTCCGGGGCCACGATGTATTCGACCGGGAAGCCGCGGTCGCGCAGTGCGATGACGATCTGATCGGACTCGGCACGTTTGACGCGGGGGTCGTTCTGGCCCTGCACCACCAGCAGCGGCGTGCGAATCTTGTCAGCGGAATTGAGCGGCGACTGCTTCATCAACCGCGCCTTGTCCTCGGCGTTGCCCGGGTCGCCCATGCGGACGTTGAACACCGTGCGGACCGACTCCCAGTACGGCGGGATCGAGCCGAGCAGCGTCAGCAGGTTGGAGGGCGCGACGATGGCCACGCCGGCGGCGTAGAGCTCGGGGGTGAAGGCGACGCCAGCGAGCGTCGCATAGCCACCGTAGGAGCCACCCATGATGCCGACCCGTTTCGGGTCCACCGTGCCCTGGCTCACGAGGTGCTTCACGCCCCACGTGATGTCGTCCTGCATCGACTCGCCCCACTTGCCGTTGCCGAGATTGAGGAACTTCTTGCCGTATCCGGTGGACGACCGGAAGTTCGGCTGCAGCACCGCGTAGCCGCGGTTGGCGAGGAATTGCGCATACGTGTCGTAGCCCCACGTGTCGCGCGCCCACGGCCCTCCGTGCGGAAACACGACCAGCGGCAGTCCCTTGGCGGCGAGGCCCCGCGGCAGCGTCAGGAACGCCGGAATCTCCACCCCATCCGACGAGGGGTAGGTGATCGCCGTCATTGGCGACAACTGGTCACGCTGCAGGGTCTCGCGCACCTTGTACTGCGGAATCAGCTGCTTGGTCCCCCGGTCGTAGACGAAGACCTCACCGGGGTCGGTGTCGCTGGCGGCAACGACAATCCAGCGCTGCTCGTCGGCCGTCGACGACTGGAAGTTGAGGTCCTTGCCGGGGAAGCGCTTCTGCAGGAACGCGAAGTCGGCAGCGAACGCGGCGTCCTTGACGTACCACCGGACGCGCTCGTCCTCGTACTGCGTTGCCACGAGTTCGCCGGTCCGCTCCGAGAAGATGGTGTTGGAGAGGTCCACCCGCTTCTTCGGATCGCTCTCGACGGGCGTCTCCCGGCCGGTGGCCGGGTCGAGGCGCACCAGCCCCATCAGGTCCACAGTCGCCCCTGTTGGTGATCATGTAGGCCTGCCCGCCGTCCTTGTCGAAGCGGATCGGCTGGCACGTCTCGAAGACGTTGCACTCGTAGACCTTGACCAGGGCGTCCTTGTCGACGCGGAGGATCTCGGTGCTGCCCGTGTCGGTCGTCCGCGTCCGCGAGCCGCAGCTGACCGGCCTCGTCGAACACCCAGCCGGACACCTTGTCGGTGTTCTGTCGCAGCAGCGTGCGCTGGCCGCTCGAGATCGTCACCTTGTACAGGTCGTGCCAGGCCTTGTCGCGGTCGTTGATGCCGACGTAGAGCGTGTCCGGGTCGCTCTTGGGGACCGAGTAGATCAGCGCCCGGACACCCTTGGCGTCGGTCAGGTTGCGCGCCGCCGGCACCGGCTGGCCGGCGACCGGCGCTGCCTTCGGATCGACGGCGTAGACGTTGAAGTTCTCGTCGCCGCCCTGGTCCTGCGAGTACAGGACGTGCTTGCTGTCGCGGCTCCAGAAGTAGCTCCCGATCGGACGCTTCTGGTCGTTGGTGATCGGCCTGGCGTTGGCAAACGGCTCGGCGGCCTTCTTGACCCAGATGTTCCTGGTGCCGTTGAACGGCTTGATGAACGACAGCAACTCCCCGTCGGGCGACAGCTGGGATCCCGAGATCTCGGGATCACCGAAGAACAGCGCCCGATCGATGATCGGCGGCTGCCCGGGCGACTGCGCGGACGCGATCGTGCGGTCACCGAGCGCCATCGCCAGGACCACTGCCGAGACACAGACGAAAACACGTCGCATCGGAAGCGAGTCCTCATGACAATGGGACGCCACTCACACGTGCCTCAGCACCAGCGCCGAGTCGTTGCCGCCAAAGGCCAGCGACGTCGATACCGCGCACGGCACGGCCACCTCCCGCGGCTGGTTGGCGACGACGTCGACAGCGCAGTCCGGGTCGGTGGTCTCGTGATGAATGGTCGGCGGGATGCAGCCGCGGTCGACCGTCATCGCCAGCGCCGCGGCCTCCATCGCTCCCGCCGCGCCGAGGCAGTGCCCGAACATCGCCTTCAGTGACGTGACCGGGATCGACGCGGCCCGGTCGCCGAACACCACCCGCACACCGCGGGCCTCCGCCTTGTCGTTCTGCGGCGTCGCCGTGCCATGGGCGTTGACGTGCGTGACCTCTGCGGCATCGACCCCGGCATCCGACAGCGCAGCGCGGATGGTCACGGCAATCGCCTCGCCTTCCGGCTCCGGCGCGGTCGGATGGTAGGCCTCGCAGGTGAAGCTGTATCCGGCCAGTTCGGCATAGATGTGCGCGCCACGCCGCGTCGCCCGATCCCAGTCTTCGAGCACCAGGATGGCGGCGCCCTCGCCGATGTTCATGCCCTGCCGCCCGGTATCGAAGGGGCGGCACGGCTGCGGGTCCATCAGCCGCAGCGCGTTGAAGCCGGAAAAGGTCAGGCGCGACAGCGCGTCGGTCCCGCCAGCGAGCGCCGCGTCGAGTCGCCCGCGCCGGATCGCGTCCACGGCCTGACCGATCGCGATGGTGCTCGACGAGCACGCCGCCATCAGGCAGGATCGCAGGCCCTCGAATCCGAAGTGCCCGGCCACGACGTCGACCGGGGTGCTCGCGAAATGATTGTGAATCCAGGTCGGCCGGGCGCGATCGATGCCATCGCGACGCAGTCGTGAAGTAGTACGACTCGTTGCGCACCAGGTCGCCGGTGCCGGCCCCGAGCAACACGCCGACCCGCGTCCGATCGACGCCGCTGTCGAGCAGGCCGGCATCCTGCACAGCCTCTTCGGCCGCCACCACGCCCATCATGTCGCTGCGTGACCATCGTCGCCGCTGGTACGGGGTGAAGCGGGCCTGCACGTCAGAGAGGTCGACTTCCGCGGCGACCCGGCTGCGGTAGCCCTCCGTGTCGAACAGGGTCACCGGCCCGATGCCGCAGTGGCCGGCCAGCATGTGCTCCCAGACGGCCTCGCGCTGGGTGCCGAGCGCACAAATCATCCCGATGCCGGTAATTGCGATGCGCTTCTCGGACATGCGAGGTTCAGGATTGCAGAAAACTGCCGGCGGCGATAGCGGCACCGCGACCGGTGCGGGTCGAGTCCAGTGGGCGAATCACGTACACGACCTCGTGTACAGCTCGTCCCAGCCACGGTCGCCCTTCCGGGCGCGCTTGTCGAGCCAGGCGCGCCCACCCCAGCCGCCAATGAGCCACTGCCCGGCCCAGGCCCGGACGCCGTGCGCCGTGGTCCGGATCGACCCGTCGGCCTCGACGATCACGTCCACGCCAGTCACGGTCTTGAAGATCTGGCCGCGACGCTGCCGCGGCAGTGCAAGCCCATCGAGGCGGCCGTCCCATGTGTCGCCTGGCAGCACCTGGTGCGTGCGCGACGAGTGCTCTTCTTTCACGTACACCGGAAAAGGCGAGTTGTTGGTCACGTCAGTTCAGCGGCTTCAAGAGCATGATCTGGAGTGTCGTCGAACCGAGGCCGCGGTACCGGCCCGGCAGCCACGCATGTCCGACCTCGCCGCGCACGAACGCGACGCGTCCAGGCACCCGGACGTTGAAGGCCACCCCCACCCCCGTGATTGGTTCCCAGGGGACGTCGAGCACGCCCGGGACACCCCCGCCACGGACCCGGCCCCACGCGCGATCGACGAACAGGTCGGTGCGGTACTGGTCGAGGATGTTGAACGAGTACTGCCCCCGCACCATGGCCAACTCCCCATAGCGCACCCCGGCGGCCGGCACGCCGTGGATCTCTGGTGTCGTCGAACAACCCGAACTGGTACTGGCTGAATCGATCGAGGCGGTTGCCGCCATGCAACGCGCCGTTGACGATGAACTTGCTGAACGCGCCGAGATAGAACACCTTCGTTGCTGACGCCTGGTACTTGGCGTAGGACGACGGGGTCGCCGTCGGCGCCGTGGCGTCGCCCCACGGGCGCCAGGCGCTGCGCTGCCACCACGTGGCATTGGCCGTCATCGAGTAGCCGCCGCGACGGTACTCATACAGCAGCCCGACACCGTTGGTGACCGCGCTCGTGGGCGTGACGTAGTCGGCGGCCGTGGTCGAATTGCGGACGTAGCCATCGAAGCGGAACAGGTACTGCCCGGAGATGCGCTGATGGGTGGTGCCCTGCCACCCGAGGTTGAGCCCGGTCGACAGGGGCCACGTCAGCAGGCTCTGATCGGCACGTTCGCCGCCGGGCACGAAGACCCGGTCGGTGGAGGGCGGCGCGATCGCGAAAAAGTCCACCGAGGCATCGATGCGGTTGGCAATGGCCCGCGGCCGCTGGATGTTGCCGGCTGCCAGCACACCCGCAAACAGGACCGCGACCTGGGTGTCGGGGCGACCGAGAAACTTGAAGTTCAGGTAGTTGATGCCGCCGATCGGCAAGGGATACTCGAAGCCGGGATCGATCGTCAGGCCCAGCGCAAGGGCCTTGGCCTTGGTGGTCGCGAGGTCGCTGACGACACGGCCGTCGCCGTCCTTGATGAAGTACCGCACCCCCAGGTCGGTGTCGCGGTACATGGTCCGCGCGCCCGCCCTGGCTGCCTGCCGCTGCGCGGCGAAGTCCGCGGGGGCGACCTCGTAGTCGCTGAAGGTGATCCGCCGCTCGACCAGCAGGTTGCGGCCGGCGATCAGCAGCAGCTGCTGGTTGTAGATGCGCGACGGCAGCCAGACCTCGCCGCCGGGGATGGCCACGGGCGCGAAATCCTGCGTCTCGTCGTTGGAAATCACCGGCGCCGAGAGCCCCGTCTGCACCGCCTGCTGACGCAGCCGCGCGAATGTCTCGCGGTCGATCCACACCGTGCCTCGATACAGGGACTGGACCCGGGTCTGCGGCTCGAAGGCGACCACCCAGGCGGCGCGGCCGTTGACCGTTGCCGTGCCCTGCAGGCGATAGCGGTAGCGTGCATCGAGTTCGATGGCCAGCGGGGGCGACAGCACCTTCTCAGGCTGCAGCAGCGGGAACGGCGGCCGCGGTTCGCCGAAGTGGGCGCCGTTGACGCTGAAGGTGCGTTCTTCCCACTCCGTGCCGTCGACGCGATCGACGAAGAACCGGTTCTCGGTGATGACGTCGAAGCCCGGGTCGGTGACCGACGGCCGGAAATACTGCTGGATCCGCGCATTCACCACGTAGCGCGGCGAACGGTCCCGCTCGGCGGCCTGGCGGGCCTGGTGGCGCGCCAGGATCTCGTCGACCGACAGGCGGCGCGCGCCGGTGACCTCCTCCTGCTGCAGGAACGCCGCCGCCGCGCCCCGGTTGAAGTCGACCAGCCAGGCGCCCGGCCCCGGCAGCACGATCGTCGCCCGTGTCCGCTGCACGGCATCGTCACGATCGGATCGGACGGCAGGCCGGTCGCGCCCGGTCAGCGGATCGCGCACCACGACCGCGCCCGAGGACGGCAGCACCAGTGACAGATCGAGACGCTCGGCGGAGGGTCCGGTGGCGTCGAGCAGCACATAGGTGCCGAGCGTGCCGAGGTTGTAGAGCACGCGCCACGAGCGCCGCGCGGTGACGTCCACGCCGTCGGCGTGGATGGCGAGGGCGCCGTCGGCAAGGGTCACCGGCACCAGGTCGCCCTCGTAGAGATCGCGCAGGCGGAGCACCACCTGCAGCACGTCGCGCAGCCCCGCGGCGGTCAGGCGGTAACCGCGGGTCGCGACGGCGGAGCCGGCAGCGGCGAGTTCGGCGCCGGCGAACTGCGCCGCGGCCGTGGCCGTCGGGAGCGCGGTGAAGGCCGCGACCACCGTCGCTCCCGGATCGTGCGTGTCGATCCACGCCACGCTGGCGGCGGCCGCGGTGTCCGGGGGCAGCACGATGGCGTCCACTGAGGGCGCGACATCGGCGGTGATCACCGCGTCGCGCACGGCGCCGTCAGCAGCCGGGCCGGACAGGGCGATGGGGATGGCGGTGCTGCGGGCGCGAATCTCGGCCGCCGCCAGCTTCAACAGGAACGCGGCGCGACGCGGGTCGGCGCCCTCCACCTGCAGTTCCACGGCGGCCAACGTCGGGACGGCCGCGATCAGGGTGTTCACCCGTGCGGCCCACGTGGCCGGGTCGGCGGCGTCGACGTCGCGGATGGTCAGCCAGACCGGCCACCCTGCGACTGGCGCGGCCAGATCGGTGCCGGTCGCCGAGACGACCATGCGCAGGGCGACTGGCAGGGTGCCTGGTGGCGCGGGCGCCACGCCCTCCGACAGCTCGAAGACCAGGCGCGGGACCGTGGCTGCCGCGTCCTGGGCCGCGGCGCTGCCGGTGATGGACAGAGCCATCGCGAGCAGCGCCGCGGCCATCAGGCGCGCAGCCACGCCGCGGCATCCGGCAGCTCGCAGAGCGGGCCGAACTCCCCTCCGGCCAGCACTTCGCGCAAGCGGCTGCGGAAGCCCGACAGGCGGTAGTAGTGCGAGAAGGCGAGCGGCGCCGGCAGTCGCACGCGCGGCGGCGCGGGATCGATCTCCCATGGATGCACAGTAAGGACGGCCGGGTCGCCCTGGCGGTTGTTGGCGGCAATGGCCTCCAGCACGGCTGCCGGCTCCGCCTTGCGCAGCCCCCATCCCCATCCGAGCGGCACGGCCTGTCCGGCGAGTCGACCGACCAGGGGTGGCAATTCGAGCAGCGCGCCGGCCGGGGTTGCCATCGGATACGGACGCCGCGGGAACGAGGGCGAGCCGACGCGCGCCACCGGGGCGCGGCTGGCGTCGAGGCGCAGACCCTCCTCCACCAGGATTGCCGGCGCCCACGCCGCCCGCTGGTTCATGGACCATTCGGGCGCGCGAAACGTCACGATCGGCCCGGCGCCGGCGGCCTGCAGGGCAGCGATGTTCTGGCGCAGGTCCTCGCGAAACTGCGCCGGCGACAGCTCGTACACGCGCCGGTGCCAGTGGCCGTGCAGGCCGATCTCGTGTCCGGCGTCGCGCACCTCGCGTACCAGCGCAGGAAAGCGCTCGGCGACCCAGCCCACGAACAGGAAGGTGGCGCGGTGCCCGGCCGCTGCCAGGTCCTCGAGCAGGGCGCGCGTGGTCGGGACCACGCGGCTCTCGAGGCGGTCCCAGGCCGGGGGCGGCAGGCGGTCGTCGACGCCGCAGATGTGAAACCAGTCCTCGACGTCGACGGTGAAGGCATTCAGGGCCATGCATCCTTCTCCGTGCGTGGTGATGGAGTGCGTGCGCCTACGCCGGCTTGCGGTGGGCCTCGATGTACTCCGCGATGGCATCGACGGACTGGAGCACCTTGCCGCCGGTCTCCTCGTCGCCAATCACGACACCGAAAGAACGCTCGATTTCGAGCACCAGCTCGAGGGCATCGATCGAATCGAGGCCGAGACCGGCCCCGAACAGGGGGGCGGCGTTGTCGATCTCGTCGGGCGAGATCGGCAACTTGAGGGCGCGCACGATTGCGGCCCTGATGTCGCTGCGGAGATCAGTCATGACTGCCTTACACGAGTCCGCCGTCCACGCCAATCACCTGACCGGTGACGTACGCAGCCGCGTCGGAACTCAGGAACGCCACCACCTCGGCCACTTCGGCCGCGGTGCCCAGTCGCCCGACTGGGACGTTGCGGAGGTGCGCCTCACGCGTCGCCTCGGGAATCGCCGCGGTCATGTCGGTCTCGATCAGCCCCGGCATCACCGCGTTGACGAGCACGCCCTTGGGGGCCAGCTCGCGCGACAGCGCCCGGGTGAGGCCAATCAGGCCGCCCTTGGACGCCGCGTAGTTTGCCTGCCCGGGCAGGCCCGCCACCGCGCTCGGCGACGTCAGGCTGATGACCCGGCCCCACTTGCGCACGAGCATGCCGCGCACCACGGCGCGGGTGCAGAAGAAGGCCCCGTCGAGATTGGGGCGCAGGACCGCGTCCCACTTCTCCCGGTCCATCATCATCAGGTACCCGTCGCGGGTCACCCCGGCGTTGTTGACCAGGATGTCGATCGGCCCCAGTGCCGCACCAGCCTCGGTCACCAGGCGCTGGACCTGGCTCTCGTCGGAGACGTCGCAGGCCGCGGTCCAGGCCCTCGCGCCCTCGGCCTCGAGAGCACCGACCAGTTCGCGGGCCGCATCCTCGCGTTCGCGGAAGGAAAACGCCACTGCCGCGCCGCGGCGGGCCAGCGTCTCGACAATGGCGCGTCCGATGCCGCGTGATCCGCCAGTGACCAGCGCGACCCGGCCAGAGAGGGCAAGCGATTCGTACGGCACGGGGTCTCATGGCGCGCCCGACACGGCACCGCCAAACGCACAGTCTATACCAAGGGCCTGCCGGTCGGACCTGCACGCTGGCGAAGTGCCGGCACCCGACGAAGCGGGCTCATCGGATGGCGAGAAGGACGCAATAGTTGGTGCCGCCGCTGGCGAAGCTGTTCACGAGGACGTAGGGCGACGGCAACGCCACGGGCTGGCCGACCACCCAGCCCAGCGGCGCGCAGGCGGGGTCGGGCTCGGTCAATCCGGCGGTGGGGGCGACCAGGCCGCGGCGGCCGGCAAGGACGGCGGTGACCAGCGACGCGGCACCAGCCATGCCGCCTTCGCCGATGGCGCCCTTGACCGAGGTGGTGACAACTGGCCGGCCGCCGAACACCTCGGCGATCGCTGCTGCCTCGAGTCGATCGAACTCCACCGCGCCGTTGGCAGCCGCGTACACCGCGCCGACCTGCTCAGGCGACACGCCGCCGTCCTCCAGAGCGGCCCGCATGCAGCGGACCAGGGGGGCAGCGTCGGTCGGCCAGGCGTTGAGCGCCGTCGACCCCGCCGTGGCGCCGACGCCGAGGACCTCGGCCAGGACCGGGGCCTGCCGCTGCTCCGCGCGCCCCTGCTCCTCGAGGATGGCCACGAATCCGCCTTCGCCCATCACGAACCCGTTGCGGGTCCGATCGAACGGCCGCGCGCCCTCCGGCCAGACACCCTCGTGCGAGAGCACGCCGAACCAGTCGTGCACCTCGAAGTAGAGGTCGTAGATGTCTTCGGCGCCACCGGTGACCAGCGCCCCAGCCTTGCCGGCGCGGACCAGGTCCGCGGCAAAGGCCACCGCCGCCAGGCCGGACGCTTCCTTGTAACTCAGGGTCGTGTTGGGCCCGCGCAGCTTCTCTTCCAGCGCGACGAGGCTGGCGGCCGCGTTGCCGACGGTGTTGCTGAACAGGAGCGCCGGCGCTCCGGTCGGACCGAGATCGAGCAGACGATCGAGGAACTCGCCCGTGGAATGCACGCCGCACGTGCACGTGCCGAACACCACCCCGACATCGTCGTGACCGGCATCGGAGCGGTCGATGCCCGCCGCGGCAAGCGCCAGCCGTGCCGAGGCCACCGACAGCGCGCCGACTTCATCCATGCGCCGCAGCTTCATCGGGTGGATGAAGGTGGACGCATCGAAGCCGGAGAGCTCGGCCGCCTGGCGAGCCCGGCGGGCAGAGACGTCGAACGAGGTGATGTCGCGGATGCCGGACCGCCCGGCGAGGATGGCCTCGAGGTAGGCGTCGGTCTGGCCGAGGCTCGAGCAGGCGGCAACACCCGTGATTGCGGCCCGTCGTTGCACGGCGGGTACGTTACCATTTCGATTCATGGCTCTTCAACGGGCGCTTCGACGTGTCTTCGCCATCGGGCTGGCGCTGAGCCTGACCGCGCCGGCGACCGGCGCCGTCCGCACCGCGGCCGTCGCACAGGCTGGACCACGCGCGGCGTCCGGTGATTTGTTCGACGAGATCTACCGACGTGGAGCCCCCGTCGAGCGGACCCTGAAGACCGTCTCGGCGGCGTTTGTCGAGACCACCACCTCGACACTCCTGAAGGCGCCGCTGGTGGCCCGCGGGACATTGGTGGGCCGGCGTCCGAACCAGGTGCGCCTGGTGTACACGGGAGCCGACGCACGTACCGTGGTCGTCAACGGCAACACCCTCGCCGTGGACTGGCCGGCCCGCGGCGTGAAAGAAACGCGCGATGTCGGCGGCACGATGCGCCGGGCCCAGCGCTTCTTCACGCTGTCGTCGCCAGCAGAACTCCGCAAGCACTTCGACGTCACCGCGGCCGACGCGCCTGATCGGCCGGGCGCATGGCGCGTCACCTTCACGCCCAAGCGCAAACAGATGCGTGACGGCGTCCAGCGTGTGCACCTGTGGATCGACCAGGCCTCACTGGTGCTGCAGGCGCTGAAGATGGACTATCCCGGCGGCGACACGCGGCTGATGGAGTTCACCGACGTGCGGCTGAATCCCCCGGTGGCCGCCGATGCCTTTGCCGCGGCCACCCGGCGCTGATCCGGCGCCTCGCCGGGTGATCCGCATCTCGTGAACAGACTGATTCAAGCCCTGATGAACGGGGCCCGCGCGCGGCGCGGCCTCGTGCTCATCCTCGCGGCGGTGCTGGCCCTGGTCAGCGTCGTCCCGGTCACGCGCATCCGTTTCGAGACCGACGTGCTGCAGCTGATGCCGCGCGAGTCGGGCGCGGTCGATGCCTTCGAGACCTACCTGGAACGATTCGGCAGCCTCGACGCGCTGTACGTGTACGTGCAGGCGCCCGACGAGGGCGCCATTGCCGATTATCGCGACTACGTGGACGCGCTGGCCCAGGCACTCGGTGACCTGCCCGACGTGCGCCGCGTCGATGCCGGACTGGTCGATGCGACGCGCGACTGGACCTACCTGACCGATCGGCAGCTGTTGCTCCTCGATGACGCCGGCTTCGAGGAAGCCATGGCCCGCACGGCGCCGGCCCGCATCCCGGCACAGCTCGTGCGGACGCGTGAGCTGCTGTCGCTGCCCTCACCCGACGTCAAGGCAATGGCGCAGCGGGATCCGCTCGGCTGGTTCGAGCTGCTGTCGACGCGCCTGCAGGGCGCATCCGGCGTGCTCGGGTTCGACCCGTCCCGCACCGACGGCTACGTCACCGACGACGGGCGGGCGCAGCTGCTGGTGGTCCACCCCTCGCAGCCGCCCTTCGACACGGCCTACGCGCGCACGCTCCTCGGGCGCATCAGCGCGGCCGAGGCGTCGGTGCGCGCCGGCTTCACCACCGTGTGGGCCGACGACGGGCTCGGCGCGCCGCGGACCGAGGTGGCTGGTGGCCACCGCACGGCCATCGAAACCGAGACGCTGATGCGCGGCGAAGCCATCAGCAACACCATCTGGTCGATGGTGGCGGTCCTCGCCGTGCTGTATTTCGCCTTTCGCAACCTGTGGCTCGTGCTGTTCGGCACGCTGCCCATCCTGCTCGGCACGCTGGTCACCCTGGCGGCGCACCAGGTGGCGGGCGTGCAGCTGTCGGCGGCGGCCACCGGCGCCTCCGCGATGCTCTTCGGCCTCGGCGACGATGGCCTGGTGCTGCTGTTTGTCGCCTACCGCGATCGCCTGGCGCGCGGCATGTCGCCCATCGAGGCGGTGCGACAGCTCGGCGGCATCGGCGTCAGCGTCGTCCTCGGCGCGTTGACCACGGCGGCGACGTTTCTCGGGCTGTGGTTCATGAGCTTTCCCAGCCTGCAGCAGCTCGGCATCGTGGTCGGGCTCGGCATCCTGCTGACGGTGCTGTTCACGCTGACGGTGCTGGTGGCCGGCCTGCCCGGTCGGGCGTGGGCCGAACGGGCCCGCGACCTGTCGATGCCCGGCCTCGGCGCGTGGGTCGGCCGCCAGCGCACCATCATCCTGGTTGCCGCGCTGGTGATCTCGGTGCCACTCGGCTGGGGCCTGACCCGGCTGCGCATCGATCCACGCATCGAGCGGCTCCGTCCGGTGACCGCCGGTCTCGCCCTCGAAACGCAGATTGCCGATCGCTTCGGCCTGGCCAAGGACGTGTACCTGGTGATGAGCCGCGGGCCGGCGCTCGAACCCTTGCTGGCCATGCACGAGGCGCTCGGCCACCGGCTCGACGGCGCCCCCGGGGTGATGCACGTCGGCCCGTCGGTGCTGCTGCCCTCGGCCCGTGCGCAGGCGTCGCGACGGGCCCGTCTGGCGGCAGTCGGCGTGTCGCCAGCCAGCCTGGCGCAGGCAGTGGACGAGGCGGGCGACGCGCAGGGCTTCGTGCCGGGTACATTCGCGCCGTTCCGCGAACGCCTCCCGCGCGTGGTCGACCCGGCGCAAACACTCACGCTGTCCGACCTCGACGCCCGTGGCCTCGGCGACATGGCCGGGCGGTTCGTGCGGCGCGACGGTGCTGATTACCTGGTCGCGAGCTATGCGACGCCGGCCGACGCGGCCGCCCAGGCCGTGCTCCGCAACGAGGTCGCCGCCCAACCGGGATTGGTGCTCACGGGGCTTCCCCTGGTCAACGCCTCGCTGGCGGCACGGCTGCCCCGGGAACTGGCCCTTGGCCTCGGCGTGGGCGCGGTCGTCGTGCTGCTGCTGATCTGGCTCGAATTCCGCGCCGTCCGCCCGACGCTGCTGGCACTGCTGCCGACGGCCTGCGGCATCGTGTGGGGTCTCGGCGTGCTCGGGTGGGCCGGTGTGCGACTCGACCTGTTCAGCGTGTTCGGCATCCTGATGTTTCTCGGCATCGGTCAGGACTACGGCATTCACCTGCTGCACCCGACGCTCGGGGCCGACGGCGCCTCGATGTCGGAGACACTGTCGCTGGTGGGTCCGGCGCTGCTGCTGGCAGGAGCAACGACGGTGGTGGGCTTCGGTACGCTGATGTGGTCGGCGTACGGTCCGCTGCAGTCGCTGGGGTTCGTGTCGGTGGCGACCATCGCGTCGGCGCTGCTCGCCTCCCTGCTGGTGCTGCCGGCCCTCGTGATCACGCGGGAACCGAGGCCATGATGAAGGTGTGCGCGCTCGTGCCGGCGTTCAACGAAAACCGGACCATCGCCGCGGTGGTGCAGGGTGCGGCCGGCCATGTCGCCCAGGTGCTCGTGGTCGACGACGGCTCCACCGACGGCACCGGCGAGACGGCCGCGGCGGCCGGCGCTGACGTGCTGCGCCTCGAGCGCAACGGCGGCAAGGGCACGGCGGTGCGCGCCGGCCTGTCGCGCATCTTCCAGGGCGACGCCACGCACGTGCTGTTCATGGATGGCGATCTGCAGCATCGCCCGGAGGAGATCCCCTGCCTGCTTGCCGAGGCTGCGGCCACGGGAGCGGCCATGGTCATCGGCGAACGGGTGTTTGTCCGCCACGAGATGCCGCCGTCACGGTACTGGGCCAACGTGATCGGCAGCTGGGCGCTCGCCACGCTCATGGGCGTGACGTTGAAGGACACCCAGTCGGGCTTCCGGCTGGTCCGCGCCGATGTCCTGAAACAACTGTCGCTCGAGGCCGTCGGGTACGAGTTCGAGACCGAGCTGGTGGTGAAGCTGGCGCGTCGCGGCGCGCGCATCGCGGGCGTCCCGATCAAGGCCGTCTACGGCGGCGAGAAGAGCAAGCTGCGGCCGATCCGCGACACGTCCCGCAATGTCATCCTGGCGCTGGTCTACCGCTTCCGGCGGCATGACGTGGGGGCGCCACGGTGAGCGCCCGCACTCCGGTGCGCTGGGTGACGCACCGCCTGAACGGCGCGTTCGTCGTCGGCGGCAGCTACCTCGGATCGCGCTACCTGCCGCTGCCTATCGGGTGGCCGGTGGCGCACGCCGGCGCCTGGCTGGTGAGCCACACCATGCCGAGCGTCCGCGATGCGCTCGCCGACAACCTGCGCGCCGTCTTCCCGCACGAGACCGACGCGCAGCTGCGCCGTCGCGCCTACCGCACGTGCCACTCGTACACCGACGACTGGATGGACTTCATGCGCTCGCTCTCCTGGTCGCGTGAGAAGGTCCTCGAGCGATTCCTGTACGAGCGTGCCGACCGGCTCAAAGACGCGTTGTCGCTGGGGCGTGGCGCGATCCTGGTCACCGGGCACTTCGGCAACTGGGAAGCCGGCGCGGTGCTGATGAAGGCACTGCAGGTGCCGCTGACCGTCGTTGCGATGCCGGAGCCCGACCCGAGCGTCAACTGGATGCGTCACCGCGTCCGCTCGCACCTCCAGGCCGACACCATCGAGGTGCGGCAATCACTGGACACGCCGCTGCAGATCCGCCGGCGCCTCAGCGAAGGACGGGCAGTGGCGATGCTGATGGACCGCCACGTGGGTCGCGATCGTGTGCCGGTGACGATGTTCGGGCGACGCGCGCACTTCATGGGCGCCCCGGCGCACCTGGCCTACCTCACGGGCGCCCCCCTGGTGCCGATCTTTCTCGTCCGCGAGGGACGCGGCCGCTTCCGGGCCCGTCCGCAGGAGCCCATCCTCGTCGACCGGACGGGCGATCGCGATCAGCAGGTGCGCAGTACGGCGCAGCTGGTCGCGACGATGCTCGAGCGCGAGATCGAAGCCCGGCCCGACTGCTGGTACCAGTTCTACCGGTACTGGGAGGAAACGGAACCGGGGGCCGGGTCACGGGGAGCGGCGTACCGGCGAGACGGGCAACGCCGCGCCCGTCGCGGCCACCGCGCCGGACTCGGAGACCGAGGGCCGACGGCCGATCGCCGACCGCGATGGTGCAAAAGCCCGAGGCCCGATGCCGAAGGCCGACAAGGATCCGGGGTAGGTGGATCCAGTCTCACACCTGCTCCTGGCGCGCCTGGTGGCGGCGCTGCGGACGACGCGCGCGATACCGCGGGGCGTCGTCGCCGCGACGGTGGTCGGCGGGATTGCGCCCGACGCCGATGCGGCGCTGATGGCGGCCGGGTGGGATGTCTACCTGCGCTGGCACGAACTGGGCACGCATGCCCTAGCCGGCACCCCGATCGTGGCCGCGCTGACGGCGGCGTTCGTCCGGACATGGACGCCACAGACGTCGTGGGCGACGCTGACGCTGGCGGCGTGGTCGGGCGTGCTCAGCCACGTCGCCTTCGACCTGTATTCGGGCGCCACGATCCAGGTGCTCTGGCCGCTGACAGCGCGCCCGTTCACGGCGCCGGTGGTGGCGATGGCTGACCCGATTGCCATCGCGGTCCTGCTGATCGGCGCGGTGACCTTGTGGGGGTGGCCGAGGAGGCCGCGGGCGGCCGGTGCGCTGGTGATGGCGCTGCTGGCGGGCCTGGCTGGCGTCAAGCTCACCACCCGCGCATGGGCGACGTCGGTCTACACCCGCGCGGCTGCGACGGGGCCGGCCCCCGACCGGGTGACGATGGAGGCCGTCTGGGGGTCATGGACATCGTGGCTGGTGTTCGACCACCTGCCAGATGGACGGGTCCGCGCCTGGACCGCCGACGGATGGACGGGCGCCACCCGGCTGCGCTTCGACGAACCCGCACGTCTCGACGCCCCGTTTGCCCGCCAGTCGCACGCCGCCTTTGCGACGGTGCGCAACTTCCGGCCGGTGCATCCCTACGCGCTGGCGACCTATCGTGACAACGGCAGCGGCGCGGTCGTGTTCTGGTCCGATGCGCGCTTCTGCTGGCACCCCGCCGAGCGCGGCGACGCACAGGACGACGTCCCGCACCAGGACATGCGCCCGGCGCGCGGCGGGGTGCGCTGCGCGCTGTGGTTCGGCGGCTCCTACGACCGGCAGGGACGTCCGCTCGAGTCGCTGGTGTGGCTCGGCGGACATCTCCAGCGGCGATCTCCGCAGCGCTGGCGGCTCGACCCCTGAGCCGCGTCGCGCCCCCGGCGCCGGGCCGGGGATGCGGTGTGCGGGGTGCGGTTCGACCCGCCTCAGAAGTCGAACTTCAGCGCGAACTGCATGCTGCGGTTGTCGACCACGGTGGACGTGATGCGACCGACGGTCGGCGATCCGATCGCCGCATTCGGGAAGCCGAAGCCGGGGTTGTTGAACAGGTTGAAGGCTTCGACGCGGACCTGGGCATTGACCCGGCCGTTGAACATGAAGATGCGCTTGACCAGCGACAGGTCCATGTTGGTGTGACCCGGCGAGTAGAGGATGCCGCGGCCGACGTCGCCGTAGGTGTTGGGGGCGGGCGCCACGAAATCGGCCGGGTTGAACCACCGGTTGACACTGGGGTCGTCGAGCTCGCCGGAGCCGATCCGGTTGGGCCAGCTCGGGGCGCCGTTGTTGACCCCGGCGGCGAGGCTGACGTTGAACGGGCGCCCGGTGGTCACCGTCAGGATGGTGCTGGCCTGCCAGCCACCGATGATGGCGCTCGCCAGCCCGCCCTGGTTCAGCCACGGACGGTTGGCCCCCCACGGCAGTTCGAAGACCGAGCTGAGGACGGCGCGGTGGCGGACGTCGAAGCCCGAGGGCCCCTTGCCGGCATTCAGGTTGGTGACCGTCTGCGGACCGCCGGTCTGGCCGCCGCCGCTGGCCGCCGAGCCGCCGTAGTCGAGCGACTTGCCCCAGGTGTAGCTGAACAGCATCTGCACGCCGTTGGTGAAGCGCTGGTTCACGCGCGCCTGCAGGCCGTGGTAGGTGGAGCGGTTGCGCGGGTCGCACTGGATCAGCGCGCCCATGTTCGCCAGCGGCTGGATCAGCCGCCGTGACGCCTGCGTGCCGGTGCCGGGCTGGACCTCGTTGGGGTTGTAGCAGAACAGCAGGTGCTTGCCGGCGCTGCCGATGTAGCCCAGTTCCGCGACCACCGGTCCGAACAGCTGCCGTTCGACGCCGAGGTGCCACTGCTGCGCGTACGGCGTCTCGTTCTCGAACGAGTGACCGAGCACGCGCGGGTTGGCAGCATTGAGCTCCGCGGTGGTCATCGGCTTGAGCTGTTGAATTGGCGGGAACGGGTTGTCGATGGTCCGGATGACGGCGAAGTTGGTGGGGTTCACCTCGTTGATGACGTTCTGCGAGATGGTATAGGGCACCTGCTGGCCGAGCAGGTTGGAGGCCGAGGCGGCCATCGGGAAGTACGTGATGCCGTAGCCGGTGCGGAGGATCGTGCTGCCATCTTCGGAGAGCAGGTAGGTCATGCCGAGACGCGGCGCGAAGTTGCGCTTCTGGGTCTTCAGGTTGACCGACTCGGTGGCGCCGTTCTCGCCGGCGTAGATCAGGCGCCGGTTGGTCGGATCGAAGTTGACCAGCCGATTGCGCTCCTCGGTCGGCGCCGTGAAGATCTCGTAGCGCAGGCCCGCATTCACGGTCAGGCGATTGCCCAGCTTCATGTCGTCCTGGACGAACAGACCGTGTTCCTGCGTCCGCATGTCGTACGGCTCGAGCAGGAACCCGCGTGATGCGCCGGTCATGTAGCCGGTGAGCAGCGTGGCCAGCCCCGTGCCGCCGGTGTTGGTGACCGGGTTGTTGGTGAAGTTGCGGTTGAAGGTCAACGAGCCGCGCGTGTCGGTGTTGGTGAACGGCGACACGAAGCGATCGACGAGGCGGTAGCCGAACTTCACCGAGTGGCGACCAGCGACCCAGGCCAGGCTGTTCTCCACCTGGTAGTGGGTCTGCTTCGGGTTGACCGGCAGGAAGGCCGGGCCGCCGCTGAGACCGGTGAAATCCTGGACGTTGACGTTGGGCAGGCCGGTGGTGAACTCGGTGATGTTGATGCCCTGGATGCCGAGCGAGGTGGCGGCCTGCTTGCCGAAGTCCGACTGGAAGGTGAACGGCGAGGTGCGCGCGAAGCCGCCCCGCAGTTCGTTGACCAGCGTGTTGGTGATGACGCGGGTGTAGGTGCCGCCAGCGCCCTGGGTCTTGAGCCGCGTGTTCTGGATGCCGGCGACGAACGGCCCCAGGTCGAAGCGCGCAGCAGCCTCGGCCGGCGTCGCCAGGCAGCAGGCGGCCTGGCCCTGGGGCGCATCGAGCTTGAAGTTGCCCCAGTTGTAGCGGACGAAGATCGAGTCGCGGTCGCCGAAGCGGTGGTCGACGCGGACCGAGATGTTGTCGTCTTCGGAGACGCGGTTGGCGGTCGTGACGTAGTTGTTGAAGTTGCCGGGCCGGTTGGGCAGCGGGTAGATGCTCGCGAGGTTGCGACCGACCGGGTTGATCCGCCCGGCCGGGATGACGTTGCCAGGGAATTGATCGCGCAGGAACTGCGGGTTGGCCGGCGCTGACCGGCCGCGGCCGGGTCGTACGCGGGATTGAGCCTTGTGGTCAGCGGATCGAAGATCGGGATCAGGTTGCCCTGCAGGTCGCGATAGTTCGAGAAGTCGCCGACCCTGGTTTCGGCGGTCGGCACGGTGTTGATGAAGGCCAGTCCGCGCGTCTCGCGCAGCCCGGCGTAATCGACGAAGAAGAAGGTCCGGTTGCGCACGACCGGCCCACCGATGGCACCGCCGAACTGGTTGCGGTCGAGCGGCGGCTTGGCGGCCGGGGCCTTGGCGGCGAAGAAGTTGCGCGCGTCGAATTTCTCGTCGCGGTAGAACTCGAAGGCGGTGCCGTGGAAGGCATTGCTGCCGGACTTGGTCGAGACCGAGACCACGCCGGCGCCGCGGCCGAACTCGGCCGAGAAGACCCCGGTCAGCACCTTGAACTCGCGCACCGACTCGATCGACGGCGTGATGATGACGGTGTTGAAGGTGTACTCGTTGTTGTCGATGCCGTCGATCAGCCAGCCGTTGGTGTTGGCCTGGTGTCCGAGCGCGTTGAAGTTGGAGGCGCCGCGCGGGTTGAAGGTGCTCGCGCCCGAGAGGTTCTCGCCCGCCTGGCCTGGCGTGACGCCCGGCACCAGGTAGACCAGCGAGGCGAAGTTGCGCGAGTTGAGCGGCAGCTCGCGAATCGCCTTCTCTTCGATGGCCGCGCCGACCTCCGAGGACTCCGACCGCAGCAGCGGCGCGCTGGCCACCACCGTCGTCGTCTCCTCGAGCGTGCCGACCTCCAGCTGCGCGTCGACGCGCGCCCGCTGGTTGACCTCCAGCACGATGTCGCTGCGGACCCACTTCTTGAAGCCGGCCATCTCGACCTCCACCGCGTAGGTGCCGGGCACCAGGAAGGGCGCGGTGTAGGAGCCGGAGCCGTCGGTCGTGAACGTCGTGGTGGTGTTGCGATTGACGTTGCGCAGCGTGACGATGGCGCCCGGCACGACGCCGCCGCTGTCGGTGACGGTGCCGAGGATGGTGCCCGTCGTCACCTGCGCGGTGGCGGGCGTCGCCCAGGCCAGGGCCAGGATCACGAGAAGCGCGGCAAGCAGGCGTACGACACGCATGGCGGAGTCCTCCGGGACGAAACGAGCCACGGCGCAGCGCAGGTTGGCAACGGCACGGCGCACTGCTCACACACAAGGTTGCCGGCGCACGGCGCCAGCATCAGCGATTCAGGGTGGGCAGAGGATGCGTCGGGAGGCGTCGACGTGTCAACGCCCGTCGCTGCGGACGCCGGCGCCGATGAGCACGTTGGCGAACGGCGTGCCCTCGCCCATCGGCTGCACGTGCGGCTCGAAGCCTTCGTCGTGCAGGAGGGCGCGCCAGGCCGATTGCGTGCGGAAGGAGAAGTGCTGCCGCCAGCGACCGGTGACGATGGCCTTGAGCCTGTTGCCGACGCGCACCATGCCGAACCGCCACCCGGCCGCGGCGTCGGCTTCCCGCACCAGCAGCCGCCCGGTGGGTGGCATCGCGGCACGAATCGCGCGCAGCAACGCGCGCTGGTCGGCATCGGGCATCAGGTGCAGCACGTCGAACACCAGGACGACGTCGGCATGCGGCAGGCCGGTACTTCGGGCATCGCCGCCGAGCACCTCCGCCTCGTGCTCGAGAGCCCGCGCCGCGATGCGGGCCACGCGCGGCCGCAGTTCGACGCCGACCAGCCGCGAGAACTGCGGCGGGTCCGGACGAGTGGTGTCCCACGCGCCCTGCGCCGCCGTGTGCTGCGCCTCGGCCACCAGCGCCAGCGTCACGCCCTGCCCGCAGCCGATGTCCAGCAGGGTGCCGGTGGCCCCCGGCAGGGCCGTCGCCAATGCCGCCGCATACACCGGGTCGCCCGAGAGCTTGCCGCGCGCGAACTCCCACGCCGTGATGCCCGAGTCGAGGAAGCGATCGCTGGCGCGACGGACCAGCAGCTGGAAGAAGGGGTCTCGCGCCGGGCGACGCGCGACGTAGGTGATCAGGCCGCCGATGGTGCCGAGGATCAGCCCGACGACCACGCTGCCGATCAGCAGGTCGGCACCGAAGGACCAGATGCGATGCGGCTCGAGCATCTCCCACGACAACGAGAGGAAGTGCCCCTGCCGAATCAGGGCCCCGGCCTGCACCTCGGCGTAGAACAGCGGCGGCACGACCAGCGGATTGATGACGTTGGCGGCCAGGTACATCTTCAGCCGGTTCAGGCGACAGACCCGCCCGAGCAGCCAGCACAACCCGATGTGCACGCCCCACAGCGGCGTGCAGCCGATCAGCAGCCCGAGCCCGACCGCCAGCGACTCACGACCGCGCGTGTCGCCTTCGGTCCGCAGTGCATGGATGGCCCGTTGCAGACGCGAGGCGCGCGAGAGCGCACGGGCGCTGCCCGCCAACGGAACCGTGGTCATCTTCAGGTATTATGACTGCTCGTCCCGCGTGCCCGGATGCGGGGTCGCCGTGCAGTGATGCCCAAGACCACGGCTACGACGCCGCTCACGCTCGCGCCACTCGCTCCCCTGCCGCCGTGCTGGGTCGACGCCCTCGTCGGTGGCTCTGCCGCGATCACCCGGACCGAGGCGCTCGACGGCACGATCGAGGTCCGGACGGGCGGCGCCTTCACGCACGTCGCGATCACCATCCCGAACGCGCACACGCTGCCGCCGGACCGATTGCACGAGCACGTGCGCGACGCCTATCTTTCGGTAGCTGCGACGCTGAACGCTCAGCAGCGGCATCCGGTCCGGTTCTGGAACTTCGTGCCCCTACGTCCACACGCCGTCCGGACCCGGCCTTGACCGCTACATGGTCTTCAACGGCGGGCGCTTCGCGGCCTGCGAACGCTGGCACGGCTCGCCCAACGACTTCGATCACACGCTTGCGGCCGCCTCTGGCGTTGGCGTCCTCGGCGATGCCCTGGCCATCCACTGCCTGGCCGCCGACGATGCCGGTGAGCCGGTCGAGAATCCCCGTCAGGTGCCGGCCTACAAGTACTCCCGACGCTACGGCCCGCGCCCTCCCTGCTTCGCCCGGGCGACCCGGCTTGCTGGACCCGTCGACGGCGCATGGTGGTTGCTGGTGGCAGGCACGGCCAGCATCAGGGGCGAGCTGACGGTCTACGCCGGTGACATCGAAGCGCAGACCATCGAGACGCTCGACAACCTCGACGCCCTGCTCGCCGCAGCCGAAACCCAGCGCGGCACCAGCGCCGCCAGCGCGCGCTTCATCAGCCTCCGCGTCTACATCGTCCGGCCAGACGATCTCGCGGTGGTGCGCGACCTGATCGAAGGTCGCTACGGCAGCATCGCCGACATCGAGTTTGCGCAGGCCGAGCTGTGCCGCGCCGATCTGCTGGTCGAAATCGAAGGCATCGCTCAACTCTAGGACGACGGCGGCGGCACCCGCGGCACGTCGGCCAGGGTCACGCTGCCCCGCGCGACGAGCGTGCCGTCGGCAGTCACCGTGCCTTCAATCTTGAACAGCCCACCCATCCGTCCGACGACCCGCGCCGTGGCCTCGAGCAGCACGCCCGCACCACAGCCGGCCGGGAACCGGAAGCCATCGACTGCCGCCACCCGCAGGGCCCTCGGCACGTGCGGCTCACCAGCCGGCGGCGCGCCGGCGGCCAGCCCGCCGGTCTGCGCCAGCAACTCGATCAGCACGATGGCCGGCACGACCGGGTGGTCCGGGAAATGACCGTCGAAGAAGAAGTCGTCGGCGCGGGTACGGCGACGGCAGATGGCCTGCTGTCCCGGATCGAGGGAGACGACCTCCTCGACCAGGCGCATCGGCGGGGTGTGCGGCAGCAGTGCGAGAGACTCCACGGCTTATCATCGCCCAGCCGCGCATGACCTCCCCCTCGCCCATTGCCGAGGCCTTCGAGGCCGTCCTGCACGATCGCCGCGCCGAGGTCGTGGTGATGGCGCCGGGTGAAGGCTGCGTGCTGACCCCGGAGGACATCGACGGGCAGGCACGCCAACTCGCCGACGCGCTGGCGGGTCTGCACCTGGCCACGGGGCATCTCGTCGTGGCCTGCCTCGGCAACGTCTCGGTGATGCCTTCCCTGCTGCTCGCCTGCCTGCGTGCCCGGCTGCCGTTCATGCCGGTTGATCGCAGCACCCCGCCTGCTGAACTCGGCGCGCTCGCCGGACGCTGGGAGGCGGCAGCGGTGATCGTGCCGGACACTCTCGACCTGCGCGCCACCGCCGAGGGCTCGGCGCCTCTTCCGTCGTGTTATCGCCACGTATCCCTCGGGCACGGCCTGGCCGCGTGGGCGGCCACGCCTCTTCCCCTGCCGGGACGTCACGCGCCGGCCGCCGTCCTCAAGCTGACGTCCGGCAGCACCGGCGAGCCGCGCGCCACCTGCACCGAGGAGCGGCACCTGATTGCCGATGTCGCGCAGATTGCCGCCGCCATGGACATCGGACCAGGCACCCGGCAGTTCGGCGTCATTCCCCTTTCGCACTCGTACGGCTTCAGCAATCTGCTGCTGCCGCTGCTGTGGCAGGGAACGCCGTTGTACCTGCGGCCGCAGTTCGTGCCGACGCAGGTCGGGCCGGACATCGCCGCGGCGGCTCTCGAGACCTTCGCCGGGGTGCCGTTCATGTTCGACCACCTGGCGCGCCACCAGGTGCTGCCGATACTGCCCTCGCTGCGACTCGCCGTCTCGGCAGGCGCGCGTCTGACCTACGACACCGTGACGGCATTTCACGGCGCCACCGGCCTCAAGGTGCGCTCCTTTTACGGATCGAGTGAGAGCGGCGGCATCTGCTTCGATGGCGACCCGCGGCTCGATGCCCGGGTGCCGGTCGGACCGGCGATGGGCCGCACCCGCGTCGAACTGGTGGCCGACCCTGATGCGCCGGAGGGCTCGGGGCGCGTGCGTGTGTCCGGGCCGAACGTCATCGACGGCTATGCCGGCGCGGCCGCGCCGCGTCTCGATGGCGTGTTCCTGACCGGCGACTACGCCGAAGTCGACGCCGCGGGGACGTACGTGCTGACCGGCCGCGTGCCGTCGCTGGTCAACGTCGCTGGCCGGAAGGTGCACCCGCAGGAAGTCGAGGCGGCACTGCGCGCCCTGCCCGGCGTCACCGATGCGGTCGCCATGGGCGTGGACGACGCGGTGCGGGGGCAGGCGCTCGGGGCGTGCCTGGTCAGCGCCGAGCCGTGGAATGCCCGCACCGTCCGACAGGCCCTCGCGACCCAGCTGGCGGCCTACAAGCTGCCCCGCGTGGTGGTGGTGATGCGTGCATTGCCGCTGACCGATCGCGGCAAGGTCGATCGCGCGGCGATCGCCCGGTTACTCGGCCAGTCGTGACTCCATCGCGATGCCCGGGCGCAGCAGCTTGGCGACCGGGCAGGCTTCGGCGATCTCCAGCATCCGTGCCTGCTGGGTGGCGTCGAGCGTGCCACGCATGGTGATGTGCTTGACCATGGTCGGCGCCGGCGTGGACGTGTAGTCGACGCGCACCTCGACACCCTCGAGCGCCCACTCCTTGCGTTGCGCGTACATCCGCAGCGTGATGGCCGTGCAGGCGGCCACGCTCCCCAGCAGCAGCTCGACCGGCGTCGGGGCCGTGTCGGCGCCACCGAGATCGGCCGGCTCGTCGGCGACAAAGGTGTGTGTGCGCGCCGTCAGGGTGGTCTGGTAGGCGTCGCCCAGTGTCGCGTGCAGGGTGGTCAGGCTCATCGACCCAATGTATCAGGCGACCATCTTGCGCAAGATGGCGATCTGCCCACCGTGGTAAGCCAGATGCTGCACCAGGCCGAGGACGGTCTGCTCGAAGGTCATGCCGGTGGCCAGGGCCGCATCGCGCGAGTCACCGACGGTCTCGGTCCAGCGCGTCTCGGGCATCGCGGCGATCTCCTCGGTCAATCGAGCCAGCGCCTCGGCGAGTTCGAGGTGCATCGCCGCCCAGCCGGCGGCGGTGGTGGCCCGCGGGATCGGCCAGTCGCCCTCGAGCGGATCGGCAGCCGGCTGCCCGGCGACGCGGCGTGTCACCTCGGCCACCCACGCCGTCAGGTGCGCCACGATTGCCGCGATCGAGTGGACCCCGCCGGGCGGCGTGGCCATGGCAGCCGTGAACGTGACGCCGGCCAGGACCCCGACCACCGATGGGCCGTGCCACGGGTCGCCGTCGAAGGCGCGATGCAGCTGGTCGATGAGCATGGCAGTGCGGGTGGGCATCATGCTGACCTCCTCGATGCGTGCCTCGACGTGTCGGCGTCGCCGCTGTGGGCTCAGCGCTGCACGGCGAGGGCCGCGTGCGAACGCCGGGGCTCGACGCCGGCCTCGAGGCGGCCGGTTGCGTTGTCGAACTGCAGCACGGCCGCGTAGCCGTAACGATACTCGCCCTTGCGGCCGATCTTCTGGAACTGATGGCCCCGCGCGGCGAGCTCGTCGAGCACGGCGGCAGGGAAGCGGTCTTCGATCTGCACCCGCGGCGTCAGGCCGGCCGGGTCGGTCGGATCACGCGCCACCAGCAGCCTGGGCGCCTCGATGGCCGCCTGCGCCCCGAGCGCCCCGTCGACATGGCCGAGGATGATGCCGTAGACCGACGCGGCAATCCAGGCATTGCCGGCTGCACCCACCGCCAGCCGCGGTTTCAGCGTGCCGTTGACATCCTCGCAGACCAGCGTCGGCGCACTCGTCGAGGAGGACCGCATCAGGGGCAGCAGCTGACCGTACGCGCCGCGCACCGTGCGATAGCCTCGCAGGTGGTTGTTGTAGAGGAAGCCGAGCCCCTTCGACACGTAGAAGTTGCCGCCCCAGGTCGACAGGGTCTGCGTGACGACGATGACGTTGCCAGCGCCGTCGCCGACGGCGAAGGCGGTGGTGCCGCGGCCAATCCGCTCGCCCTGTCCCTGCCCGGTCGTCTCGGCGTCTTCGCCAAACGGCAGGGCCCGCGCCGGATCGATCCGCCCGAAGAGCGACGCGGCGTGCGCGGGGTCGAGATGCGGTGTCACCTCCACCGGCCAGAGCGCCGGGTCGGCAATGCGGCGCAGCGGATCACGGACCTTCCAGGCCTCGATGACGTGGTGCAGGTAGTCGGCCGACGGCCGTGGCCCGGCATTGCGCGGCGCGTCGTAGCGGTCCAGGATCTGCAGCGTCTCGATCAGCGCCGTGCCGGTCGAGACCGGCGGTGGTGCGCCGAAGACCTGCAGACCGCGGTAGCGACCGGCCACCGGCGCACGCTCGATGACCTGGTACTGGGCAAGATCCTCGAGGCCGATGATGCCGCCGTTGGCCTCCATGTCGGCGGCAATCCGCCTGGCGATGCTGCCACGGTAGAACGCGTCCGCGCCTTCCGTGGCAATCGCCCGCAACGTGGCCGCGTAGTCGGCGTTGAGGAAGCGGTCTCCGCTCCGCGGCACGCGGCCATTGGGCAGATACACCCGCGCGGCTTCCGGATATCGCTCCAGCAGCGCCCGGCCTTCGCGCAGCGTCGTCGGCAACGCGTCGTCCAGCTCGTACCCGTCGGTGGCCAGGCCAATCGCCGGCGCCAGCAGCTGTGCCCATGTGAAGCGGCCCGTGCCGAACCGCCGGTGCAGGTGGTCCATGCCGGCGACCACACCGGGGATGTTGGCCGCGGCCGGTCCGTCGCCGACCAGGCGGCCCTCGCGGAAGATCGCCGCGTTGGTGAGCGTGGCGTGCATCGGCGACTGGTCCTTGTAGTCGATGACCAGCGGCTCGCGCATGCCGTTCAGGAACAACATGGCCATGCCGTCACCGCCGATGCCCGACGCGTCAGGCTCCACAACGCCGAGGGCGAACGAGACCGCTATGGCAGCGTCCACGACGTTGCCGCCCTGGGCCAGGACACGGGCACCTGCCTCGGTGGCCAGGCGATGGCCCGACACGACCATCGCGTCCTGTGAGGTCACGGGCTCGAGGACCAGCGGCTGTCGCGAGACCAGCTCGTCGACGACGCGCTCGAGGTCCTGGCCGGAGCGGGCCGCCGCCGCCTTCGGGCGAAGCTGGTCGCGGAGCGCCTGCCATGCCTCGGCCGAACTCCCTGCCCTGTAGTAGAGGTCGCGAAGCAGCTGCCAGGTGCGATCGAAGGCAAGGGCCCACCGCGCCGCATCAGGCGCCACGGTGCTCGTCACGGCAAGCGCGCCGGCGTCGGGAGGCAGTGGCGCGGGGATGGTCCGCAGCGTGAATCCGGCGCCGCGGTCGAACAGCGCCGGCGGGTCACCCGGCGCGCGGGCCGGGTTGCCGTTGTAAGCGGGCCACTCCGGCGGCAGGTCGGCCAGCAGCAGCAGGCGGCCATCCGGCGACCATGCCGGCTGGGATCGCCGCCGCGACACCAGGATCGACGCGCCGTCGTTGCCGGAACGGGCGCCGCGGGGTTCAGCGACGGCCGCGGACACCGGCACGGTGGAAACCCACACCGCACCGTCGCCCTCGCTGCTGGTGGCATACGCCAGGCGGGTCCCGGACGGATCCCACGCCGGGTGCGACTCGCGTCCGCGCGTGGCCGTGATGCGCCACGGCTGGTCGTCGCCGCGGCGAGCGGCGCGCGCGTGTCCGCGCCCGTCGCCGCCCGATGCCGGCCCGTCCAGGGGGCGCATCCACACATCGTCGCCGCCGCGTTCGTCCTGGTGACTGGCGACGTAGGCGAGGCGGGTGCCATCGGGCGACACGGCCGGGTGCTGCTCGTCTGCGGGCGTGTCGACCACCACGTCGACCGGCGGCGGGACGCCTGGCGCGCTGCCGTCGACGTTGATGATCATCAGGCCCCACTGCTCACGGGCGCGATGTGCGAAGACGATCCGGCCATCCGGCGTCCACGCCGGCTGCCGGTCGTCGCCCGACGCGATGGTCAGCCGGCGCGGCGGCAGGCCTTCCTCGGCCACGTACAGGTCGAAGCCGGTGCCGAGGTCGGCGGCGAATGCCAGCCGGCGGCCGTCAGGGGCCCAGGCGGGGTCGCGCTCGACCGGCGCGGCGGTCCCGGCGGGCCAGGACACGAACACACGCGGATGGCGCCCATCGGGCGCCATCGTCCAGATCTGATCGAGGATGGAGACGGCGATGCGGCCGCCAACCGGCGCCCAGGCGACATCGCGCACCGCGGTAAGCAGCGTCGCTTCCTGGGCGCGAGCGGCCAGGTGCAGGCCCCCCACCCCGAGGGCGGCCAGTGCGACGAGTCGGCCAAGGCGAGAGCCCGCAAGCATGCCGAGCGGCGGTCCGCGCCGTGCGTCAGCGCGTGCTGACGAGTCCGCGGATGGTGTCCGCGAGCGCCCGGGCCGAGAGGCCGTTGATGTCCATCAGCTCTTCGGGGGTGCCGCTGCGTGGCACGCCCGGCACCGCCACGCGGACGACGCGGATGCCCTCGGGCGACACGGCTTCGCAGACGGCATCGCCGATGCCGCCGGCTGCGTAGTGGTCCTCGACGGTGAGCAGCAGGCCGGTGTCACGGCCGGCAGCCAGCAACGTCGGGGCATCGACCGGCTTGACCGAGTACAGGTCGATGACCCGCACCTGCAGGCCCTCGGCCGCCACCGTCTCTGCGGCAGCGAGCGCCTCGAACACGGTCACCCCGGCGGTGACGACGGTCAGCACGTCGTGCGCGGACGTGCGCAGCACCTTGCAGCCACCCACCGGGAAGCTGTCGGTCGGCTCGTAGATGACCGGCGTCTTGGGGCGGCTGGTCCGCAGGTAGGCCATGCCCGGGTGCGCCGCTGCTTCGGCCACCAGCTTCTCGGTGCTGACGGCATCGCACGGATAAAGCACCGCGCAGCCCGGGACGCCGCGGAACAGCGACAGGTCTTCGAGAGCCATCTGCGAAGGACCGTCCTCGCCGATCGACACGCCGCAGTGGCTGCCGGCGAACTTGACGTTCAGCTGGCTGATGCCGGCCATGCGCACGAAGTCGGCGGCCCGCGTCAGGAATGCTGCAAACGTCGCGGCAAACGGGATGGCGCCACGGGCCGCCAAACCCATCGCCATGCCCACCATCACCTGTTCGGCGATGAAGGCCTGGTAGAACCGCTCCGGGAACGCCTGTTCGAAGCGATCGCTGAACGTCGAGTTCTTGACGTCGGCATCGAGGGCGACGACACGGGCATCGGCCGCGCCAAGCTTGGCCAGCGCCGTACCGAAGGCTTCGCGCGTGGCCACCAGGTCGCCCTGGGCGTAGGTCGGTGCGGCCATGGCGCCAGGCGCCTGCGGGTCGGGGCGTGCGACTTCGCCCGACGGCCGGGGGATCTGGACGGACGCGCCCCCTTCCGGCACCAGCTGGGCCTCGAGTTCGGCCACCGCGACATCGGCCTGCTCGGCGCTGAGCGCCTTGCCGTGCCAGCCGGGCTTGCCCTCCATGATCGAGATGCCCTTGCCCTTGAGCGTCCGCGCCACCAGCACCGTCGGCCTGCCCTTGGTGGCGCGCGCCTCGGCAAACGCCGCCTGGACCGCGTCGAGATCGTGGCCATCGACATCGATGGCGTGCCAGCCGAACGCAGTCCAGCGCGCCACCACGGTGGCCGCATCGTGTCCGAACTGGGTTGCGCGGCTCTGCCCGAGCCCGTTCAGGTCGACAATCGCGCAGAGCGAGTCGACGGCGTGGAACTGGCCGCTCTGGGCGGCCTCCCACACCGAACCCTCGGCCATCTCGCCGTCGCCGAGGATCACGTAGGTGCGGTAGTCGCTGCCGATGCGACGCGCATTGAGCGCGGCACCGACGCCGGCTGCCAGTCCCTGGCCGAGCGAGCCGGTAGCGAGGTCGACCCATGGCAGTCGCGGCGTCGGATGTCCTTCGAGGTCGCTGGTCAGCTCGCGAAGCGTCAGCGTGGACGCACGCGACACGATCCCGACTTCGGCCCAGGCAGCATAGAGCAGCGGCGCGGCGTGTCCCTTCGACAGGACGAACCGGTCGTTGTCGGGGCGGGCGGCATCCTGCGGGTCGTACCGCATCTCCCCGCAGAACAGCACGGCGACGATGTCGGCGGCCGAACAGCAGGTGCTCGGATGGCCGCTGCCGGCCTGGGTGGTGCTGCGCACGGAGTTGATCCGCAAACGGGTGGCGACGTTGCGCAGGGCGGCTGAAACAGGGACAACTGACGGTGACACAAGGACCTCCGGGCCGTGCAGTCTATCACGCGGAGGTGACGCGGCCGCCGGCCCGCACCGGCTGCGGCGGGCCCGTGCGAAACACTGCAGCGCCGCGCCTGACGGGGTGAGCCGACGCACGGCCGCACGGCGCGGGGCCGGGTGGGGAGGGGGCGGGGGGCGGGGGTGTGGTCGGCGGTGTGGTCGGGGGTGTGGTCGGGGGAATCGCGGCGCGTGGCGGCGCCCGCGGGTCGTGCAGGTGCGGTTCTATAATGGTCGGCGATGGCTCATCGCATCACGCTCATTCCCGGAGATGGCATCGGGCCAGAAGTCAGCGCGGCCGTCGTGCGCATCATCGAGGCGGCTGGCGTGCGCGTCGAGTGGGACGTACACCATGCGGGCGTGACCTCCCTCGAGCAGTCGGGCAGCACGCTGCCGCAGACGCTGCTGGATTCGGTCACGAGCAACCGCGTCGCCTTGAAGGGCCCGGTCACCACGCCGGTGGGTGAAGGCTTCACGAGCGTCAACGTCGGCCTGCGCAAGGCGCTCGACCTGTTTGCCAACCTGCGTCCGGTGAGCAACCTGCCTGGTGTGCCGTCGCGATTCCAGGACGTGGACATCGTCATCGTCCGCGAGAACACCGAGGACCTCTACGCCGGCCTCGAGAACGAGATCGTGCCGGGCGTGGTGGCCGGACTGAAGGTGATCACCGCCACCGCCAGCGAGCGCATCGCCCGCTTCGCGTTCCGGCACGCGACCGAGAACGGGCGCCGGACGGTGACCGCGATCCACAAGGCCAACATCATGAAGCAGGCCGACGGCCTGTTCCTGCGCATGGCGCGCCAGGTGGCCAAGGAATTCCCGAACGTGGCGTACGACGAGAAGATCGTCGACAACGCCTGCATGCAGCTGGTGATGCGGCCCGAGCAGTTCGACGTGCTGCTGCTGCCCAACCTGTACGGCGACATCGTGTCGGACCTCGGCGCCGGCCTGGTGGGCGGACTGGGCGTGGTCCCGGGCGCGAACATCGGTGAGCACGCAGCGGTGTTCGAGGCCGTGCACGGCAGCGCGCCCGATATCGCCGGACAGGATCTCGCCAATCCGACGGCGTTGTTGCTGTCGGCGCTGATGATGCTGCGGCACATCGGCGAACGCGCGGCTGCCGACGTCATCTTCGGCGCGGTCATCCGGGTGCTGGCGGCAGGGACGACCTTGACGCGTGACCTGCGCGGCACGGCAACCACGACGCAGTACACCGATGCCGTCGTGCGCGAGATCGAGGCACACCGCTAGCACGCCGGGCCGGCGCCGGCCGGCGCGGCTGCTGCTACACTCGTCAGCCGTGATTGGCGACGATCTGCGGCAGGCGGTGCTGGCCCGTGCCGACGTGCGGCGCCTGTACGAGCCGCCCGAGGGCGACCCGGCTGCGCTCGCCCGGATCGAGGGCTACCTCGAGGAGCTGCGGGCCACGCAACGGCACTCGATCTACCGCGCCCTCAAGCATCCGCTGTATCCCATCCTGCGCAAGGTGGAACGCGTGCCCGAGGGCCTGCCACACCTGCGGCAGGCGCTCGACACGGGGCGCGTGGTCTACGTCTCCAACCACAAGAGTCATCTCGATTACCTGATCGAGCTGCTGATCATCGAGGACCACGAGCTGCGGCCGCCGATCATCGCCGCCGGCATCAACCTGTTCGGCGGAGCGCTCGGACTGCTGCACAAGCACGTGACCGGGGCGATTCCCATCCGCCGCGGCGCGCGCGACGCCGCCTACCTGGTGACGCTCAAGGCCTTCGTCGCCGAACTGCTCGAGAAGCACGACCTGTTCTTCTACCCCGAGGGCGGCCGCAGCTACAGCGGCGCGCTCAACAACGCCAAGACCGGGCTGTTCAACGCCGTCGTACTCGCCGAGGTGCCGGTCCTGCACATCGTGCCGGTGGCCATCGCCTACGACCTGGTGCTCGAGGACCGCATCCTGGCGCCGCAGGTGACCAAGGGCCGGCAGCGCCCGTTCTCGCGTGAGCTCGCGGAGATGGTCGGCACCGCCGTCGGCTACCAGTCTCGCGCCTTCGTGACCTTCGGCACCCCGGTGACCCTGGCCGGCGGCGAGTCGCGGTCGCGTCGCGACGTGATGGACCTGGCGCATACCGTGCTGACCGCGATCGGCCGCCTGCACAAGGTCCTGCCGACGGCGCTGGTGGCCTCGGTGATGCGCCCGTCGATGCCGCGCGGTGAGCTGGTCGCGGCGGTCCAGGCGCAGATCGACCGCCTCGCCGCCGGCGGCGCGAACCTGGCGACCACCGACGGCGCGGAGGCGGTGGATCAGGCGCTGGCGCTGCTCGAGGAGCGCGGCGTGCTGCAACCGCAAGGCGACATCGTCCGCGTCCGCGATCGCTTCGTGTTGCGCTACTACGCGCGCCAACTGAAGCACCTGCTCGAGCCGAAGCGACCCGTCGCGTAATGATCGACGCACTCTCGAAGGCGATGTTCGGCGCGCTGGCCGGCAGCACCGGCCTGAAGCGGACTGGCCAGTCGCTACGGGATGCGCGGCACGAGCGGCTTCGCCCGGCGCTTCGTCGCCGGCGAAAGCGTCGAGGAAGCGATTGCCGCAGCACGGGCGGTCGAGGCGCAGGGGCTGTCGCAGACGCTCGACCTGCTCGGCGAAAGCGTCGCCAGCGAGCGTGCGGCCAGATGCCGCCACCGCCGCGTACCTGGCGATGCTGCCGCGCATCGCGGCAGCCGGCATCGGGCGCAACATCTCGATCAAGCTGACGCAGCTCGGGCTGGATCTCTCCCCGGTCATCGCCGGGCAGCACCTCCGCGACCATCCTGGCGAGCGCCCGCGACCAGCAGTGCTTCGTGCGCGTCGACATGGAGAACTCGCCGTACGTCGAGGCGACGCTGACCCTGGTGGAGGCGGCCTGGCGCGACGGTCTCGACAACGTCGGCGTGGTGCTGCAGTCGGCGCTCAAGCGGAGCGAGGCGGATCTCGAGCGGGTGCTGGGGCTCGGACTGCGGGTGCGTCTCGTCAAGGGCGCCTACCAGGAACCGGCCGCGGTGGCCTGGCAGGCCAAGGCCGAGGTGGACGCGGCGTATCTGCGGCTGCTCGAGCCGCTGCTCGCGCGCGGGCGCTTTCCGGCCATCGCCACCCACGACCCGGTGATGATCGCCGAGACCCGCCGGGTGGCCGCCCTGCATCACCTGCCTTCCGCCGGCTTCGAGTTCCAGATGCTGTACGGCGTTCGCCGCGACCTGCAGGCCTCACTGGCCGGTGAGGGCTACGGCGTCCGTGTCTACATTCCGTACGGGCGCGAATGGTTCCCATACTTCATGCGTCGGCTTGGTGAACGCCCGGCCAATGTCGCGTTCGTGCTGAAGAGTCTCCTCCGCGAAGGCTGACTTCCCCGCTCCAGCCTCATCCTCCAACCTCCTGCGTCGGTCACGGACTCGCCGTATCTCCGCGGGCGTGGTCTGGCACGGTCCTCGCTTAGATCCCAGCTGTTCGCTCGTCTCCTTTTGCAGCGTTGAATCTGACGGGGCACGCGTCGGCATCCCAGCGCCACCCGGGTCCCGAGGTCACGGAAGGGAAGGCACTCATGGCCAGCGCTCAGGCCACTCAGTTCACGCACCACGTTTCCGTCCGTGCGGTCACGTGGCCGGCTCGGTGTCGGACCAGGTCGCGCGCGCCGGCACATGGCTCCGCCAGGCGATGTGCGGTCTGCACGGCCACGACCGCTACCTGCACGTGGAAGGGGCGCGCGTCACGCTGCGCTGCGTGGGATGCCAGCACGACTCGCCGGGTTGGGAGACGGGCGACCGCGCCTACCAGCGCACCTACGCCGGCGATCCGGCCCGACACCGCCTGCGCTGATCCGCTCGGCGACGCGACGTCGCAACGGCGCTCTAGCCGACGAACTGACGCGCCAGCGCGGCGAGTGTGTACGCGCATTCGTCGACGCTGGCCAGGTCCACGTACTCGACCGGCCCGTGCAGGCCGCTGCCGCGCGGGCCGAAGATGACGGTCGGGATGCCGGCCGCGCCGAAGATCGCGGCATCGGTCCAGTAGCTCATGCCGGCAATCCTGGCCTCGAGGCCGCGCGCGCGGCCGGCGACCACGAGTTGCTGTGGCAGGGTCGCGGACGGATCGAGATCGTAGCGCGGGTCGCTCCACCACGAGCCGCACGTCGGCACGCGAACTCGGGGTCGTTCTTGCGCAGCACCACGAGCATCTGCTCGACCTCGTGCAACGCCCTCGCGCCATCCTCGCCAGGCAGCGTGCGACGCTCCATGAACAGCCGGCAGTGCGCCGGGTAGACGCTGGCTTCAGTGCCGCCGGCAATCGTCGACGCGTGCAGCGAGCCGCTTCCGAGCAGCGGGTGGGTCGGGCGGGCGCGCAGTTCCTGATCGAAGCGCTCGAGCACGCCGAGCACCCGCCCCATGGCGAGGATCGCGTCACGGCCCTTCGTCTGGGCGGCTGCCGTGCGCGGCCTTGCCGTAGGTCTGCAGTTCCAGCCAGACGAACCCCTTGTGGGCAACGGCGACGCTGAGGTCGGTCGGCTCGGTGATCACTGCCGCCATCGGCGCGCCAGTCGCGAACCAGGGCCTCCGCGCCGACACTGGCGTATTCCTCGTCCACCACGCCGGCGACGATGACGCGGCCGCGCGGCAATCCTTCGGCAGCCAGCATCCGGACGGCACCGACGCACGCGGCGACTCCGGATTTCATGTCCTGCGCACCGCGCCCGTACAGCCGGCCATCGCGCTCGACCGGCGTGAACGGGTCGTCCATGCCCTGCACGCCAACCGTATCGAGGTGTCCGCACAGCAGCAGGGTCGGGCCCAGGCTGCGCGCCCTCGAGCACGCCGACGACATTGGGCCGCCCGGGCGCGACCTCGCGTCTCGGTGACGGCCAGGCCGGACTCGCGCAGGCACGCCGCAAGGCAGGCGGCGGCGTCGCGCCTCGCCAGGCGCGCCTGGCACCAGCGACGGGTTCACCGAGTTGATGGCGACCAGGTCACGCAGCAGCTGGCGCGCGCGCTCCACGTCAGGACTTCCGCCGCGCGGTCAACCTCGACCCTGCCGGCAGGGCGCCGCTGATCGTGACGGGCATGGGCGCGATCGCGGGCGCCAGTAGGCCGTTCATGGGGCCGAGGATAGCACCCGCAGGCTGCTACGATCGCCGGCATGAACGACCGCCGGACCGCCGTGATCACCGGGGCCTCGTCCGGCATCGGCGAAGCCTGCGCGCTGGCTTTCGCGCGTGAGGGCCTGCATGTGGTGCTGTCGGCCAGGCGGATTGCCGAACTGGACCGCGTGGCTGCCGCCGTGACCAGCGCCGGAGGCACGGCCACCGTGCTGCCGTGTGACGTCACCGACGCCGCCGCGGTCGAGGCCATGGTGGCTGAGGCGCTGCAGTCCACGGGGCGTCTCGACGTGATGGTCTGCAACGCCGGCCTCGGCTACAACGGCCGCCTCGACGAGACCGACGCCGCGACGATGCGGCGCTTGATGGAGGTCAACTACTTCGGCACCTTCCACGCCGCCCGCGCTGCGGTGCGGCACTTCCGCGCCGTCGGCCGAGGCCACCTCTTCATCATGTCGTCGATCGTCGGTCGCAAGGGTGTACCGCGGATGAGCGCGTACGCCGCAACCAAGTTCGCGCAGGTGGGACTCGGCGAGTCGGTCCGCGCGGAGCTGGTGGGCACGGGCATCCACGTCACCCTCGTCTATCCAATCAGCACCGAGACCGGCTTTCGCGCGGCAATGGTGAAGGAATGGAACCAGGACGTCGCCGGGCGGGGGCCGCGGCAAACGCCCGAGCATGTCGCCACCACGATGGTGCGGGCCCTGCGGCGACCACGTGCCGACATCTACCCCTTGTCGTTGACGCGCCTCGTGCCGGCAGCCGGGGCCCTGCTGCCCGGCCTGGCCGACTGGGTGTCGACGCGCTTTGGCAGGGCGCCGAGACCGTGACGGGTCGCGCAGCCGACCCGCTCGTCCTGGGACGCGCCGTCGCGCAGGGGGTGCGCGCAGCCGGCGGCAGGGCGCTGGTCGTCGGCGGCTTCGTCCGCGACGCGTTGCTCGGGCGCCCGTCCAAGGACCTCGACCTCGAAGTGTCGGGACTGGCCGCCGACGATCTGCGCACCCTGCTCGGACAGTGGGGACCGGTCAACACCGTTGGGGAGAGCTTCACGGTGTTCAAGGTGCACGGGCTGGACGTGTCGCTGCCCCGCCGCGAGTCCAAGGTCGGCCGCGGCCACCGCGGCTTCGCGGTGCATGGCGACCCGGCGCTGCCGTTCGACGAGGCAGCGCGGCGGCGCGACTTCACCATCAACGCCATCGGCTGGGACCCGCTCACCGATGAGTACCTCGACCCGCACGGCGGACGCGACGACCTGGCGCGGCGGGTGTTGCGGATGGTGGATGCCGACACCTTCGGCCAGGACAGCCTGCGGGTGCTGCGGGCGCTGCAGTTCGCGGCGCGCTTCGAGTGCCGCGTCGAGCCGGAGACGGCGCGCGTCTGCCGCGCGACCCCGCTCGACGATCTGCCCGCCGAGCGTATCTGGGGCGAGGTCGAGAAGCTGCTGCTGCAGGCCGGGCAACCGTCGATAGGCCTGCACCTGGCGCGCGACCTCGACGTCGTCTCGCGTCTGTGGCCGACACTGGAAGCGCTGGCCACCTGCCCGCAGGACCCGGAATGGCATCCCGAAGGCGACGTCTGGACGCACACCTGCATGGTCGTGGACCAGGCCGCCGCGCGTAAGGACGGATTTGCCTATCCGGAACAGGTGAGCCTGCTGGCAGGCGCGCTGCTGCACGACATCGGCAAGCCGCTGGTGACCGCCGTCATCGACGGCCGCACCAGATCGCCCGGGCACGAGAGCGAGGGCGTGCCGCTGGCGACCGACATCCTCGACGCGTGGCAGGTGCACACCCTCGACGGCTACCCGGTGCGCACCCAGGTGCTCGGATTGGTGGCCTGGCACATGCTGCCGGGTGCGTGGTGGAAAGCAGCGGCCCCGGTCTCGGACGGCGCCTTCCGCCGCCTCGCGCGCAAGGTCGACATGGTGCTGCTGGCGCGCCTGTCGGAAGCCGACTGCAACGGCCGCAGTGGCACCTTCGACTGCTCGTTCGGCCGCTGGTTCCTCGAGCGCGTGCAGGCGCTCGGTGTGGAACATGCAGCGCCGCCGCCGCTGCTGCTGGGTCGGCACCTGATGGCACTCGGCGTCGCGCCGGGCCCGGCCATGGGTGAGATACTGCGCGCCATCTACGAACAGCAGCTGGACGGGGCCGTCGCCACGTTTGCCGAGGCCGAGCGCGCGGCCAGAGAGCTGCTGCCGGCGCCTGACTGAGGGCGTACGGTGCAGCGTCGGTCCCGCCTCCCGCGCTCGGGGCATACTGGTCGCAAGGAGGGTTCGATGAAGATTCGATCGAGAGGCGGGCTGGCGGTCATCGCCCTGGCGGGGATGGCGGCGGCATGCGAGAACACGCGTGAGGGCGTGGAAAAGGACGTCAAGGCAAACGCTCCGAAGGTCGAGCGCGCCGCCGAGCAGACGGCGGCGGTGACGCGCGAGGCGGCCCGCGAGGTATCACAGGCGGCGGGGCCGGCCGTGGCTGCCATCCGTGAGGGGACGGCCGCAGCGGCCGCCGTGGCCAGGCAAGGCGTGAGCGCCGCCGGCCGCGCGGCGGACGCGGCGCAGCAGACCGCCCAGATCAAGGCGGAGCTGATGGCCGATGCCAGCATCGATTCGACCACGATCGACATCGACACGCGGGCCGATACCCAGACGGTGGTGCTGAAGGGCCGCGTCCGGTCGGCGGCGGAGAAGGCGCGCGTCCAGCGGATCGCCGCGGCCAAGGCGCCGGGCTACACGATCGACAACCGGCTCGACGTCCGCCCGTAGCGTCGGCAACGGAGGCGGCGGGCGGCGGCCATGGGCGCGGCCACACGGGGCCGAGCGACACCTTCTGGCGTCCGGCGGGACTATCGGCGCAAGAGCGCCGCGAGGGCATCGAGGCTGATGTTGCCGCCGCTGAGGATGGCGACGACCGGGCCCTCGTCTGCCCATGCGGCGAGGCGCGGGATGGCGCCCGCGACCGCGGTGGCGCCGCTCGGCTCGATGGCAATGCGCGCCGCGTCCCAGAGCACCCGCGCCGCCTCGATGATCTGCTCATCGGAGACGGTCACCACCTCGTCGACAAACGCCTGGACGTGCAGGAAGTTGAGCGCGCCAGGGCGCACCGCCATCAGGCCGTCGGCGATGCTGCGCACCGAGGACAGCGTCACGGGCGCCCCCGCGGCCAGCGATCGCGACATCTTCGCGGCCCCCTCGGGCTCCACGCCGACCACCCGGATCGACGGGTCGGTGAGCTTGATGGCCGCCGCGACGCCGGAAATCAGCCCGCCGCCGCCGACCGGCACCACGACGGTCCGCACACCGGCCACCTGCGCCGCGATCTCGAGTCCGGCCGTGCCCTGCCCCTCGATGATCGGCAGGCAATCAAACGGCGGCACCACCACCAGGCCGCGCTCGCCGGCTACCGCTTCGGCCCGCGCCTGACGGTGCACCGTGGTGGTCCCGGCAAAGATCACCTCGGCGCCCCAGCGCCGCGCCCCATCCACCTTCACGGCGGGCGCCGTCTCCGGCATCACGACCACGGACGGGACACCAAAGCGGTGCGCGGCAAACGCCACAGCCTGCCCGTGATTGCCGGACGAATACGTGATCACCCCACGCGCCCGCTGCGACGGGCTCAGGCCGGCGAGGTAGTTGTAGGCACCGCGGATCTTGAACGCCCCGATCGGCTGCATGTGCTCGCACTTGACCTGCAGGGGCAGCAGCGGGGCGAGGTCGAGCACCGGCGTCCGACGGGCAATCGCGTCGATGCGGGCCGCGGCGGCTCGGATGCCGTCCAGCGTCGCCAGCACGGCTACCGGGCACCCGCGCCGGTGCAGTTGCCTCGAACCATGCGGTGATTGTACGACCGCGGCCGCCGGGACCCCCTATACTTCCCGGCAATGCCTGTTGTCGCGCGTCTCGCCCTTGCCGTGAGCGTCTGCTTACTCGTGTGCACCACGGGCGCGTCGGCGCAGCTGGCCGAGCCACCGGGACCGTTCGTGATCGACGCGCGCGGCGCGTTCAGCAGCGTCGGCCGCTCCGAGGAGCTGGCCTCACCGCGCGGCCTGGCCACCGCCGAGCTGCCGAAGACCATCCTCGGTCTCGACGTCGGAGCGCACCTCTACCCGCTGCGTCGAAAGGTGACGGTCGGCGTGGGAGCCTCGCTCCTGATGATGGGGGGCACACAGACGCCTGGGGAGCCGGACGGCACGGCCGGCGCCCCGCTCACGCCGGGCCAGTTCCACCTGCGCAGCATCGCGCCGCAGCTGTCGCTGAACTTCGGGTCGAGCCGGGGCTGGAGCTATCTCGGCGCCGGCCTGGGGTTCTCGCAACTCAAGGCCGGTCGCACCGAGTCCGACATTGCGTACAGCCCGCGGCTGCTGACGCTGAACATCGGCGGTGGCGCGCGCTGGTTCGTCAGTGAGCACGTCGCCTTCACCCTGGACGGCCGCTACTACCGCATCTCGGCACGTGCGCTCGAGGGTGGCTACGTCGGCAATCCACTGGTCACGATGTTCGTGCTCAGCGCCGGAGTCGGCTTCCACTAGCGTCGGACCCGGCAGCCCAGGCCGACGCAGCGGCAGCCGCTGGGGGGCCGCTACAGGTGCTTCTTGAAGAAGGCCAGCATCGTTGGCCACGCGGCTTCGGTGGCCTTCAGGTTGGCGCCGTTCTGGCCCGACTGGGCGCGCAGGAAGCCGTGACCGGCGCCGGGGTAGACGTGCGGTTCGAAGAGCTTGTTCAGCTTCGCCATCGCGGCTTTCGCGCCGTCGATCGTCGCGTTGACCCTGGCGTCGTTCTCACCATACAGACCCAGCACTGGCGCCTTGATGGACGAGAGGGTGGCGGGGTCGGACGGCGAGGTGCCGTAGAACACGACCGCGGCGTTCAGGCCGGCCTGCCTGGTGGCGTAGGTGAAGCTGGCAGACCCGCCCCAGCAGTAGCCGACGGTGGCGGTCTTGCCGTTGGCCGCGGGCAGCTTCAGGCCGTAGTCGCGCACCGCGTTCAGCCTGCCGACCACGTCGCCTTCGGCCAATCCCCGCACGCCAGCCACGACGTCGTCACGCGACGCAAAGGCGTCGGTGCCACCACCGTTGGGGCCCTTGCCGGAAAGCAGGTCCGGGGCGATGGCGATGTATCCGTCGGCGGCGAGCTGATCGGCCACCGCGCGGATCCAGTCGGAGAGACCGAAGATCTCGTGGATGACGATCACCACCGGCGCCTTGTCCTTGCGCTCGGGGTAGGACACCCACGTCCGCAGCGTGCCGCCACCAGCCAGCGCGATATCGGCGTACTCGCCATGCCTGGGCGAGGCGTTCAGCCGCGCCTTGGCCTGCTCCTCTGGCGGCGGCAGGTTCGCGGCGGCAGCCGGTGTGGCGCCTGCGGCGACCTGCGCGGCCGCGTCCATCGCATGGTCGGCGTGCGGATCGGCATTGACGGTGGGCTGCGCGAGGGCCGCGGGCACGCTGGCCAGCACGGCGGCGGCGAGCAGCGCGACGGGGACGATGGCTTTCATGACAACGGCTCCTTACGAGTCCTGGTGTTCCTGTTCCTGCCGCGCGGCGCGGCCGCGGCGCAGTTCCTCGAACAGGCGCGGGATGTTGCCGGCCACCGAGCGCAGCGACGGGGCCCAGCCGAGGGCACGCGAGCGCGAGCTGCGGACGCGCTGGTCCAGTGCCAGCGCGTCGGCGAGGGGGCTCTTGGTCCGCGCCTCGGCCAGTGGCACGAAGCGGATGTCGGGTGGATGCGGGCGGTGCGCGGCAATCGCGGCAGCGATGGTGCGGACTTGTTCATCGGCCTCGTCGTTGGCGTGGAAGACCCCCCGCCCGTGCTCGCTGGCCAGCACCCGCACGTACAGGTCGGCCAGGTCGCGGTCGTACACGAGCGGCCAGTGGTTCTCGCCCGACCCGACGATGCGCATCAGTCCATTCTCGGCCGAGGCGAGCAGGTCGGCGATGATGCCGCGTGAGCCGCCATAGACGATGCCGGGGCGGATGACCGCGGCGCGCAGCCCGGGGGAGCCGGCGTCGAGCACCTGTTGCTCGTGGGCGGGCCGCCAGGCAACGAGTTCGATCGGCGCGACGGCCGCCGACTCGTCGACCGGTTCCGGGGTGGAGCCGAGGACCCAGATGCCCGAGGTGTAGATCAGTGAGGCCGGTCCGCGTTCGCCGGCATGGCGCGCCAGGTCGACCAGTGTGTCGAGGGCGATGCGCTCGATCTCGACGCCCTTGGCCGACGGCTCGAACGCCGCGTGGACGAAGCCCTCGCAACTCGAGGCCTGCTGCCGCCAGGTGTTGGGATTGCCGAGGGTGCCCACGGCGGCATCGATGCCGCGGGCGGCGAGGCGACGGGCCTTCTCCTGGTGCCGCACCAGTGCGACCACCTCGTGCGATGCACGCTGCAGTGCATCGACCACCGCTGTCCCGATGTAGCCGGTGGCTCCGGTTACGAACACTCGCATACGAGCTGTCGCCTTCCTGTACGGCCCCGGCGCGGACGGGCGGTGTGCACCTCGCCCGCCGGGGACGTCATTCTAGCCCGCTTCTCGGTGCCGGCGAGGCGTTCGCCCGTCGTCCAGCCCTTTCCGGCCGGTGGCCGCGGGATCAGATGTCCCAGAGACGGGAATCGTCGTAGCACGTGATCATCCCGTCGGTGCTCACCTTGAGGACCGCGCCGAAACGGCCCGCGGCCTGCGCCGCGGTGGTGCGGGCGCCTTCCGAGACCCAGGCATCGCAGCCTTCGCTCTGGGGTGGGTGCATCAGGATGGCCCCGGCGGCAATCAGCCGCCCGTCGGTGTCCACCACCGTCGCACCGTCGAGGCTGGCCAGCGCCATCAGCACCGACTCGTCGATGTCCTGCAGCGAGCGGCCGCGCAGCAGGTAGTGCAACGGGCGGCGAAGCCCCTCGCTGTCGCTGCGCGCGGCGGACGGGAGGTCGAGCCGGTCGATCGGCGCCACCAGCGATCCGGCGGCCTGCGCGTCGTGCAGCACGACCAGCAGCGCGCCCTGCCGCGCGTCGGCCATGTCCAGGGCGCACTGGAACAGCTTCTCGGCAATCGCCCGCGACCCGACCGCCTGCAGCCACTGCACGTACTTGGCCTCGACGTCGAGCAGATGCCAGTCGGCGTTGCGGAACGTGAAGACCAGCGCTCCTTCGGCAAACACCTTGATCTCGTGCGAGGGGCTGAGCACGATGCAGGTGTCGCGGGTGCCGAGGGTGGCTGCCGCGTGCTGGCGGTAGGCCGACGGGCAGGGCGACGTGATGGCCATCATCGGGTGGATCTCGCGGGCCCGCCGGGTGATGTCGATGATGTCGAGCAGCAGGCCGTCTTCGCTGACGAGAAACACGGTGCGGATGCCGTCACAGAGGCGATAGAAACTCTTGACGGCGGTCAGCGGCTGGCCATACAGCCGGGCCGCCTGGTGGCGCTCGTGCGGGGCATCGTCGCCGAGCATGAAGACCCCCGACGAGATGGCGTGGCTCTCGTAGCTGGAAAGCGCGGCGACCCGCAGCACCTCGATGCAGCTGGCAATGCGATCGGCGCGCGTCCGCTCGGCGCCGGCCGAATACGGCCGCCGTTCGAGGAAGGCGGCAACGTAGCGATCCTCGATCAACCCCTGGAACAGGTCGGCCCGCGTGGCCAGCACGGAGGGATCGAGAATCGCCTGGTAGCGCGCCGACAAGACCTCGCCGATGGCGCGGGCGACGCGCAACTCGTGCGCCGTGAACGGCTGCGCGCGCGGCACGTGCAGGATGTGGCGGGTGCCGAACCAGCGAAGCACGACCTCGCAGGGATCGTCGGTGGGTTCGATCGACAGCGTCAGGATCGAGGAATCCGACAGCGACGCCTCGAGTTCGAGCGTGGCGCGGGCGAGGAAACGCTTCAGCGCGCTCTGCAGCAGGCTGTCGTACAGCGCGCTGGCGGCGAAGGCCGGCGGAAGTGCCATGGAACCACTATCATATGCGGCCAATGGCCACCGCCGCACCGGCCCGCGCCACCCTCATCGACTTCATTCGCGACGCGGCGCGGCGCACGGACACGTTCCTGGTGTACGACGACGGCTACCGCACGTGGTCGTTCCGTTATGACGAGATCGGCGAGGCCGCCGATGACCTGGCCGCGCGCCTGCACGCCACGGGTCTGGTCAAGGGCGACGCCGTGCTGCTGTGGGGCGAGAACCGGCCGGAATGGATCGTCGCGTTCTGGGCCTGCCTGCTGCGCGGCATCGTCGTGGTGCCGATTGATTACCGCTCGGCGCCGTCGCTGGTCGATCGCATCGGCACCGTCGTCGCGGCGCGGCTGATCCTGGCCGGTGACGACGTCGATGGCGCCGCGGTCGCGCTCGACGCGCCGCAGTGGCCGCTGTCCACCTTGCTGCGCCCGGATCTCCGCGCCACCGGCGAGTCGGCGCCGCCGGCACCGCCGGTCACGATCACCGCGGCCGACACCGCCGAGATCATCTTCACCTCCGGAGCGACGGCCGAACCCAAGGGCGTGATCATCACCCACCGCAACGTCCTGGCCAACATCGTGCCGATCGAGCGCGAGATGCGCAAATACCAGCGCTACATCTGGCCGGTCTCGCCCATCCGCTTCCTCAACCTGCTGCCCTTGAGCCACATGTTCGGGCAGGCGATGGCCACCTTCGTGCCGCCGATGCTGGGCGGCACGGTCGTCTTCATGCGCAGTCTCGCACCGGCCGACATCGTTGCGCAGATCGCCACGCGGCGCATCTCGGTGCTGGTATCGGTGCCCAAGATCCTCGACGTGCTGGGCGAATACGTGCGGCATCGCTTTCCGGAAACGCAGGCGCTGCAGCCGGCGCCGGATGCGCCGGCCGGCCGGCTGCCGAGCGAGCGCTGGTATCGGCGCTGGTGGCGGTTTCGCCGCGTCCACCGCGCCTTCGGGTTCAAGTTCTGGAGTGCGGTGGTGGGGGCGGCGCCGCTGGACCCGGCACTCGAAGAGTTCTGGGGCGGCCTCGGCTTCCTCGTGGTGCAGGGCTACGGACTCACCGAGACGGCCCCCATCGTCACGCTGAACCACCCGCTGCACGCGCGCAAGGGCACGGTCGGCAAGCCGATCCACGGCGTCGAGGTGCGCATCGCCGACGACGGCGAGATCCTGGTGCGGGGCGACAACGTCTCGCAGGGCTACGTCGGAGGCGCCACCAGCGCGACCCGTACGCTCGAGGACGGCTGGCTGCACACCGGCGACATCGGCAGCCTCGACCCGCAGGGTCGGCTGTCCATCCTGGGGCGCAAGAAGGAGATGATCGTCACCCCGGAGGGGCTGAACGTCTTTCCGGAGGACGTCGAGCGGGCGCTGCTCGGCCAGCCCGGCGTGCGCGATGCCGCAGTCGTCGGCCGCCGGTGGGAGGGCGAGGAGCGGGTCCACGCGGTGCTCGTCCTCGACGACCCGGAGAGCCTGTCGCGGGTCGTGCAGGAGGCAAGCGCGCAACTCGACGACCACCAGAAGATCCGCAGCGCCTCGCTCTGGCTCGAGGGCGACCTGCCGCGCACGGAGGGCACGCGCAAGTTGAAGCGCACGGCGCTGCGTGCGTGGGTCGAGTCGGGTGAGCAGGCGGCGGCGCGGCCGGTCACCGGACAGGATGGGGTGATGGTGGTCCTGGCCCGGTTCACCCAGGGCCGTGACCACGTCGACGATGAGACGACGCTGGATGCGCTGGCCCTCAGTTCGCTCGAACGGGTCGAACTGCTGATGGCGCTCGAGCAGCAGTTCCAGACCATCGTCGACGAGGGCGAGTTTGCACAGGCGCGCACGGTGGGCGACGTCAGGGCACTGGTCGAGGGCCGCGGCCTGCGGCAGGGGACGCCCGCCGCTGCAGCGGCGCCTGCGCAGCCGGCCGTGACCGGCGATGGAGCGGCGGAAGAGCGGGCCGACAGGGTCCCTGCGGGGCCGCGACCGGCCGTGAACGCCCTGGACGACTTCCCTCGCTGGAATCGATCGCGAGCGGCCTACTGGATGCGGCGGCTGAGCCTGGCCACGTGGATCCTGCCGATCGGTCGCGCGTTCGCGTGGACGCGCGTGGATGGACTGGAGCATCTCGACGGGCTGCAGGGCCCGGTGGTCTTTGCCGCCAACCACCAGAGCCACATGGACACACCGGTCATCCTGATGGCGCTGCCGGCGCGCTGGCGGTACCGCACGTCGGTGGCCATGGCCAAGGAGTTCTTCGCCGCCCATTTCCACCCCGCGGGGCGCACCGTCGGCAGCCGCGTCACCAATGGCCTGAACTACTACCTGGCGTCGCTGTTCTTCAGCGCCTTCCCGATTCCGCAGCGGGAGGCCGGCGCCCGCCACACCCTGCGCTACATCGGCCAGCTCATCGAAGAGGGGCAATCGCTGCTCATCTTCCCGGAAGGCAAACGAACGGTCGCCGGGGAGATCAACGATTTCCGGGCCGGGGTCGGCATGATTGGCGCCCGGTTGGGCGTGCCGGTGGTGCCGGTGCGCCTGGTGGGCGCGGATCGCCTGCTGCACCAGACGGCGCGGTTCCCGACGCCCGGCAGGGTGGGCGTGCGGTTCGGTCCGCCGATCTTCCTGCAGGGCGAGGACTACGCCGCGCTGGCTGCGGAGGTGGAGGCAGCGGTGCGGGCGCTCGGCCAGGACCCGGCTGCGGAGACCGGCCAGGAAGGACGCGGTCGCGAGGCCACCTGACGACAGCGCGTGCGACGGTCCGCGCCACCTGGCGCTAACCTGTCGAGCCCGCCCTGTGGGACAATGCACTGTTGGAGACGAACTGATTGAGCAAAGACGATCTTATTGATGTTCAGGGAACCGTCACTGCCGTGCACAGCGGCGGACTGTACCGCGTGCAATGCGACTCTGGCCAGGAAGTCCTGGCGCAGCTCAGCGGCCGGATGCGCCGCTTCCGCATCAAGGTGGTGCCGGGCGATCGCGTGACCGTCGGTGTGTCTCCCTACGACCCGGTCCGCGGCATCATCACCTTCCGCGTGCGCTGAGCACTCAGCGCCTCATTCGCCGAATTCGCGCGCCAGCGCGATCCATTCCCCCTCGGGCGCCAGCCGTTGGTAGCGTTGCCAGAGCGGTCGGGCCTCCTGCGACCGACCGAGCTTCTCGTACGCCACCGCGAGGTAGAAGCACGCCTCCGCGGAATCAGTGCCGAGCGCGAGCGCCTGGGTGTAGCAGCGCACGGCCTCGGCAAACCGGCCGGCGTCGTGGTGGGTGTGGCCGAGGTTGAACCAGCCCTCGAAGGTATCGGGCGCCAGCGCAATCGCCTGCGCGTACAGCGCTGCCGCCTCCGGCAGGTGGCCCTCGGCGTAGTGCAGGTTGCCGAGGTTGATGAGCGCCGGCACCAGGGCCGGATCGAACGCCAGCGCATCGCGATAGGCCTGCATCATGGCGCCGCGCGGCTGACCGGCGAGCCCGTCGATGGCCGTGGCCCGCTCGAACGCCGCCTCGGCCCGGGCGCGATCCACCGGTGACCCCGCCGGGGCCGCCTCGGTGCGCGTGGCGCGCGAGGCCAGCGTCACGACCCGCGCGCGACTGCCCTCCACGGGCGCCGGGCTGGCGCCATCGAACAGCGTCAGCTGGCCCTGCCGGGCCGCCAGTTGCTGGCGCACCACGGCCCTGAGCGGAGCCCCCGACTGCAGCGCCTCGTGCACCTCGCGCAGCGTCGCCAGATCGGCAAACGAGTACATCGTCTCGCCCTGTTCGCGGGTCGGCTGCACCAGCCGCCACTGCGCGAGCGATCGCAGGTGGTCGTCGCGCAGCGCCGGGAATCTCGTGCGGACGACGCGCGCCGGCACCCGGGCGTCGGTCATGGCCGCAGCGTAACACTGCGCCTTCGGCGTCGGTCGAGTATCCTGCCGGGATGTTGCTGGCTGGCGACCTCGGGGGCACGAAGACGCAACTCGGAGTGTTCCGTCCCACGGGCGGGCGGCCGGAGTTGCTGGACGTTCGCGAGTATCAGACGCTCGAGCACGCCAGCCTGTCGGCGATGATTGGCGTCTTCCTGGGCTCGACCGGCGTGCAACCCCAGGAGGTGCAGGTGGCCTGCGTCGGGGTGGCGGGGCCCCTGATCAAGCAGGTCGCGCGGCTCACCAACGTCCCGTGGGCGATCGACGGCCGCGAGCTGATGGCCAGCACCGGCATCCGCCGCGTGTGGATCCTGAACGACGTCGAAGCCATGGCCTACGGGGTGCCCGCCCTGCGCGCCGATGAGGTCCGGGTCCTGCAGGGCGGCGAGTTCAACGCCGACGGCAATGCCTGCCTGATGGCTGCCGGGACCGGCCTCGGCCAGGCCATCCTGGTCCGTCAGCAGGGCCGCCTCATCCCGTCGCCATCCGAAGGCGGCCACGCCGACTTCGGCCCGCGGGGGCCGCGTGAGATCGCGCTGCTCGAGTTCCTGACGGCGCGCTACGGACGGGCCACCTACGAGCACGTCGTCTCGGGCAAGGGCTTCGTCAACCTGCTCCGGTTCACGAGCGACAATCGATCGCCGCTGCTCACCGACGTGGACGAAGACGAGCTGCCGGCAACCATCAGCCGGGCTGGCCTGGAGGGCACCGACCCGCACTGCGTCGAGGCGCTGCAGTTGTTTCTCTCGATTTACGGCAGCGCCGCGGCCAACCTGGCGCTGCAGTGCGTGGCCACCGGCGGCGTCTTCCTCGGCGGCGGAATTCCTTCCAAGATCCTCGCGGCCTTCGACCTTCCGTACTTCATGGATGCCTTCCGCGCCAAGCCTCCCATGACCCGGTTGGTGGAGCGCATGCCGGTCTCCATCGTCCTGAACCGCGAAACGGGCCTGCTTGGCGCCGCGGTATACGCCGCGTCGTTGCTCCGCTAGATCCAGTCCCAGATTGCCGGGCCAGCCAGCCGTACGCAGGGTGGCAGGCCCGGGACGAGCACGCGTCGGATCGCGCCCGTGTCGTGACGGCGGCAGCGGCCGAGCGGCGGCCGGCGGTTGCATCTTCGTCGGTGCCATCGGTAGCATGCCGGCTGTCGTGATGGTGCAGCCGCGCGTCCCGTCGAGGGACGGCCGGCTCCGTTCTTCGCTCGAGGAGTGTTCCTTATGGTGATCATGCGCTGTCTGGCATTCGTGCTGGCCGTGCTCTCATGTCTGGCACCGGCCATCGTGCACGCTGCCGACACCGGCTCGATTTCCGGCGTCGTGTTCGACCAGGGGGGGCAACTGGTCGAGGGCGCGACCGTCCGTCTGACCGGTGATCCGCTGCCGGGGGAACGGGTCGCCACGGCCGACGGCAACGGCGCCTACCGCTTTCCGCTGCTGCTTCCGGGCTCGTACCGCCTCGAGGTGAGCAAGACGGGATCGGGATCGGCGCGGCGGGCCGTCACCGTGCAGGTCGACGTCGACACCCAGGTCGACATCGTGCTCGGCCTGAACCTCGACGAGACCATCGAGGTCAGTGCGGCCGCGCCGGTCGTCGACCTCCGGAGCACCGAGGTCAACTTCAACTACGATGCGCAGCTGATCAAGGAACTGCCCCTGCAGCGGACCTATGCGGGGCTGTTCCAGCTGATTCCCGGCGTGGCCGAGAACAACGCCGGCACGGCCGGCCTGGTGAGCGGCGGCGCCAGCCGCCAGGACAACACCTACCTGATCGACGGCGTCAACATCACCAACCCCGGCTTCGGTTACCTGAGCACGGAGGTCAACGAGTTCGACATCGCCGAATTCAACGTCAAGCGCGGCGCCATCTCGGCCGAGTTCGGGCGGTCGTCCGGTTTCGTCACCAATGCGGTGACCCGGTCGGGCACCAACGAGCTGCGCGGCGGCTTCCGGTTCGAAGCGATCCCGAAGGGACTGATTGCCGAGGCCGAGCGGCCGCTGGCCCTCGAAAACACCGACCGCTACATCCCGGCGTACGCCCTTGGTGGGCCGATCCTGAAGAACCGGCTGTTCTTCTACACCTCCGGCCAGTTGATCAAGTCGACCACCTCCGGCCGTGTCAACAACGTCGGGCCGGTACCCGACAGCGAGAGCACGACGACCGAGTTTTTCGGCAAGCTGACTTTTGCACCGGTGCAGTCGCAGTTCTTCAACGTCGGCTACCGGGTCCGTCCGGGCGAAACCAAGTTTGCCGGCGTCGGCATCAACGACGCGCCTGAAGTGGCCACCGACAACGAAGGCACCAACCGCATCGCCACCGCCAGCTGGAACCTGTTTCTCGGGCAGCGCAACTTCATCGAGGCCAAGTACCTGCGGCTGGACGAGGAAAGCGACTCGGTGGCGCGCACCGACCTCGGCTACCGACCGACCTTCGACGTCACCAACTTGCGGCAGCTGGGCTACTTCGTCGATCCGGCCACGGGCTTCCGCTACGGCGCGGCGCCGCTGCGCCTCAACCGGCAGAACTACGCGCGCAACGAGTTCCGTCTCAACACCGGCACCTTCGTCAACCTCGGCCGGACGTCGCACGACATCCGCGGCGGCCTCATGTACGAGGACACCCTGGAGGACCTGACGCGCGTCGCCAACGGCTGGGGCACGATCACGCTGGTCGAGGCCGGGCGACGGTATCAGGGCAGCTATTACCCGACCCAGAATCCGCAGCTCTCCAAGTCACGCACCTACAGCCTGTTCGTGCAGGACAACATCCAGATCGGCAGCCGGCTGGTGGTCAACGCCGGGCTGCTGGTGAACAAGGACGAGTTCGCGCAGCAGATTGGCGACGGGCGCAACACGTTCCTGACCTTCGACTACGGCGACCAGGTGCAGCCGCGCATCGGCATCAACGTCAACACCCGCAAGGGCAAGGGCGACAAGGTCTACGCCAACTACGGTCGCTATTACGGCAGCGACCAGAAGAGCAGCGCGCGGGCGCACGCGCCGCTGCGCCTGGTGCAGAACACGCCGTTTTTCGACGCCGTCACCGGCGCGCTGATCAGCGACACGACCAGCCCGAACACCACCGGCCGGGTGATCCGCCCGGGGCTGCAGCCGACCTACACCGACGAGTGGCTGGCCGGCTACGCCACGCCGCTCGGCGGCAACTGGGGTGTCGACTTCTTCTACCTGGATCGCTCCGCCAAGGACTTCATCGAGGACCAGCCGAGCGTGCTGCCGGCCTCCAGCTTCGTGGTCGACAACCTGACCAACGCGCAGCGTGACTACCGCGCCTTCACCGTCGAACTGAATCGGCGGATGGCCAATCGCTGGAGCACGACCATCAGCTATGCGTGGAGCGAGCTGAAGGGCAACTTCGACCTGGACTACGCAGCCGGCGCCGTCTTCAACACCTCGTCGATCCTGCAGGACGGCCCCGGCGTCTTCGTCGAGGACGACTTCCGCTACGGCCGCCTCGGCGAAGACCGGCCGCACGTGCTGAAGGTGTTCGGGACGTACATGGTCACCGACGCCTTGTCGTTCGGCGGTTACGTACGCGCGCAGAGCGGCACGCCCTGGGAACGACGCGTGCAGGACTGGTACTCGGGCTATCGGCTGCTGCTCGAGCCGCTCGGCACCAACCGCAACGATTTCTGGACCAACGTCGACCTGCTGGCGGCCTACAACCTGCGGCTCGGTGGTCGCTTGGTCACCAGGCTGGAGGCGCGCGTGCTCAACGTGTTCAACGAGCAGCAGGCGCTCAGCCGCGACAACCGCGCCTTCCTCGACCCGCGCACACGACAGTTCAACGGCAGCGCAGGTGCCAGGCGATCCCGCCAGCTACACCCGTGCCCTGATCATCAACACCAACCAGCCCAACGCGCTGCTCGGCCAGCCAACCAGCTACTCGCCGCCCAGACGCCTGCTGCTGATGGCACGAGTGGACTTCTAGACGACGGGGAACGAGGACACGCTGTCCAATTCCAACTTTCGAATTCTGAATTCTGAATTCTGAATTCCTCATGGAACTCGGCGTCACCACGTTCGGCGATCGCTTTGCCGACCCGCACACCGGCCACCTGGTCAGCGAGCAGCAGCGCATGCACGATCTCCTCGAGGAGATCGTGCTAGCCGACCAGGTCGGCCTCGATGTCCATGCCGTCGGCGAACATCATCGGCGCGACTTCGTCGTCTCGGCTCCCGCCGTCGTCCTCGCCGCGGCGGCGGCGCGCACCTCGCGCATCCGGCTGGCCAGCGCCGTCACCGTCCTCAGCTCCGACGACCCGGTGCGCGTCTATCAGCAGTTCGCCACCGTCGACCTGATCTCGCGCGGACGGGCCGAGATCATCGCCGGCCGCGGCTCGTTCATCGAGTCGTATCCGCTGTTCGGCCAGGACCTCGGCGACTACGACGCGCTGTTCGCCGAGAAGCTCGACCTGCTGCTGCGGGTCCGCGCGCGGGAACAGGTCACCTGGCACGGCCGCCACCGCCCGCCCATCGACGCCCGCGGCGTCTACCCGCGGGCCGTCCAGGAGCCGTTGCCCGTCTGGGTCGGCGTCGGCGGGACGGCAGCGTCGGCAGAACGCGCGGGGCGTCTCGGGCTGCCGATGACGCTGGCCATCATCGGCGGCATGCCTGCCCGCTTCCGGTCGTTCGTCGACCTGCACCAGGACGCCGCGCAGCGCGCCGGCCACCCTCGCCCGCGCCTGGCCGTCAACTCGCATGGCTTCGTCGCCGACAGCTCGCAGCAGGCGGCCGACGCAGTTCTTCCCGCCCTACGAGGTGGCGATGACGGGCATCGGCCGCGAGCGCGGCTGGCCGCCGATGACCCGCCAGGCGTTCGAGGCGATGCGTGAACGCCCACGGCGCGCTGTTTGTCGGCAGCGTCCAGCAGGTCGTCGACAAGATCCTGCAGCAGCACGAGGTCCTGGGCTTCGACCGCTTCCTGCATGCACATCAGCGTCGGCACCATGCCGCACGCGCAGGTGATGCAATCGATTGAGCTGTTTGGCAGCGCCGTCGCTCCCGCGGTGCGGAGCGCCCTGGGCCGCTGACCGGGCCGGCCGGACCGGGCCGCTGACCGGCAGGGTTCAGGTCCCGGAGCCGTCCCGGCGTCACGGACCGGATCTGCCGAGCAGTTCCCGGAGCGCCCCGGCCGCCTGCGCGTAGGTGGGATCGATGCGCAACGCGTCGCGCAGCAACGCGATGGCTTCCTCGCGGCGCCCCTGCTGCGCGCGAGCAATGGCCAGATTGAAGCGCGCCGACGCACCGGCGCCGTCGAGGCCGACGGCTTCCTCCAGCAAGGCCGCGGCGGCCTCAACATCGCCGCGCCGCGCGGTCACCAGACCCAGTTTCTCGACGACTTCGGCGTCGCCGGGCACGTGCCGCCGGTACTGCCCGAGCAGCCACGCGGCCAGGTCGACACGGCGGGCGTCGGCTGCCGCGAGCGCGCGTGCGCGCAGCAGCGGCAGGGCCTCGGCCGGCAGCTGCGGCGCCAGCATCGTCCGCGCAGCCGGTTCGTCGCCGGCCTGCCACAGCGCGAGCGCAAGGTCGAGGCGTGTCCGGTCCGGCCGCCACCCGGCCCGCATGGCCTGCGCCAGAAGCGGCGCAGCCTCGGCGCCCCGGCCCTCGGCCAGCAACAGTTCGCCGAGGGCGAACGACACGGCGGGCTCGTCACGATCGAGCCGGTGCGCCTCGCGCAGCGCGGCTTCGGCCTGCGTCACCTGCTGCCGCGCCTGCCACGCCAGGCCGGCGCGCAGCCAGGCGACGCCCGGTGCCGGGTGACGCGCGACGGCACGCGCGAGCCAGTCGCGGGCCTGCTCGTCCTGGCCCGCCTCGATCGCATGCAGCGCCATGCGGACGTCGGCGTCCGCTTCGCCGCGCTGGAACGGCAGCGCCACCAGACTGCCGCTGGCCACACCAAGGGCGATGAGGGCGGCAACCAGCAACCGCGCCGGGCCAGGTCCGCTCTCCCCGAGCGTGGCGGCACGGGCGCGACGTGCGAGCCACCCGGCCAGGATGCCTGCGTGGACCGCGCCGAGCACCAATGCCGGCGCCCGGTAGCGGTCGACGACGAAGACGAGGGCCACGCTCGACAGATACGCAGGCAGGCACCAGCGAAAGAAGCCCCACGCACGACGATGCATTTCGGGCACCCACGCCGTCCCGGCCACACTGATCGCCAGCCCCAGCGGCACCAGCATCCAGGCGCCGGCCGGCAGCAGCCGCACCAGCCAGACCTGCTCGCGGAACCATGCGTAGCTGACATTGACCGGCAACTCCCACGCGTGTGTCACCAGCCAGGCCTTGTACGCCAGCAGCCGCATCGCTGCCGCCGGCGACTCACGCCACCACGCCAGCGCCGTGCGCAGGAAGCTGCCGTGACACCTCGCCGTCGGACAGCGCGCGCCCGGCCGCACGTTCGGCGACCTGCCGCATGTCGTCGCGTTGCCCGGCCATCGACGGTCGGATGCCGTCCAGGATCGTGTACGTGCCGTTGGCGCCGGGGTGGTTGCCGATGTACACGTTCAGGCCGCCATGCGCCGGCAGCACCTCCCATGCACCCGTGGCAGCCGCCGTACGCACCACGAACGGGGCAACCACGACCGCAACCCCGAGCACCCATGCGCCGGCCAGGGGCACCCGCGGCCACCGCCGCTTCTCGAGCACGCTCCCACGCCCGGGCGCGAGGACCAGCGCCGCAAGGCACGGCAACGCCAGCAGCCAGGCATTGGGCCGGTTCATCGCCAGCAGGGCCAGCGCGCCGCCGCATGCGGCCCAGCGCCCTGGCAAGTCAGCCTGCAGCGCCCGGGTCATCGTCAACGCGACGCCCGCCATCAGCACCGGGTCCAGTGCCGATTGCAGAAGCAGGGCCTCCTGCAAGGCGATGATGCCGGTCAACGCCAGAGCCGCGCCGGCCACGACTGCGGCCACCAACCGGGCGTCTGCTGCATCGCTCCACCCACGCGGCCGCGGCGCGGCCGACGAGCAGCACGGCGAGGGTGCCCACCACCGCCTGCAGCACCAGCACGCCGGCGATGCTGCCACCGCCGATGGTCAGCGCCAGCGCCAGCCAGTAGATGTACGGAGGGGACACGTGCAGGGCCGTGCCGCTCAGGAACACGTCGCCTGCCGCCACGCGCTGTGCCAGACGCCAGTATTCGCCGGAGTCGAGATCGTCCACCGGCTGCAGCAGCGGATGGCCGGCCAGGGTGAACGCCAGCACCAGCTTGATGACCAGGACCAGCGCCAGCAGGGAGGCCGGCAGCCACCGCGACCGACCGAGCCCGCTCCCCGAGCCCGGCGCTCGCCGCGCACCGGACTCGGGCGGCCGAAGCGGTCGTGAGGGCTGACTCGCCCGGTCCGCCGCCGGCGACCGGTGGGGGCGGGCGCTGCCGCTCACGGCAGCATCAACGCCAGGGCCCGCGCGTCCGCGGGTCGCTCCGACGGCACGGGCGACAACGTCCTGGCGATGGCGTCGCTGAAAGCCTGGGGGATGTCGTGGCGGATGGCCGCCAGCGGTTGCGGCCGCGTCCTCAGCATGGCGCCCAGAAGCTGCGGCAGCGAGGGCTCGCGGAAGGGTGGCGCCCCGGTGGCCATCACGTAGGTGATGGCGCCGAGGGTGAACAGGTCGCCCGCCACCGATGGCGCTTCGCCCATCAGGATCTCCGGTGCCACGAACGGCAGCTCCGACACACCCAGTTCCGAGCCACGCAGAGCGCCGATGCTCACCGTCCCGAGCAGATCCTGTATCTGGCTGACACCACCCGACGAGACCAGCAGGCGCTGCTCGCCATCTTCCACGGTCAGGCGGGTGGTCAGCGGCGTGATGCCGCAGATGAACGCGCCGCGGCGATGCAGCGCCGCCACCGCATCCACCAGCTGCGACGCCAGCCGTTCGACCAGCGGCCACGGCAACGGCCCCTCATCGGCCAGTCGCTGTGCCAGGCTCTCGCCGGGGACGAGGTCGGTCACCACATACACGTAATCGTGCCCTTCCCCGAAGTCGCGCACGTGCAGCACGCTGGGATGGTTCACCTGCATCGCCCTGGCTTCGCGGATGAAGCGCTCGCGCGCTGCCTCCCAGTTGCTGACGTCGCTGCGGCGCAGCACCCGGATCGCCACCGACGTGCCGAGAGCCTTGTGCGTGCCGAGGTAAATCTGGCTGCCGAGCCGACCCCGGCCGAGCGGCGCGCCGACCTCGTAGCCGTGGACGGACGGCGCGACCGGCTCGGTGGCAGCGGCCGGCAGCGTCCCGGTCGGTGCCGGCTGCCGCAGCGCCCTGGCCAGGGCGTCCATCGATGCCGGGCGATGCCCGGGATCCTTGGCCAGGCCCTGCAGGATCACGGCCTCGACGCGCCACGGGAATCGACGGCGCCAGCTGTCGCAGCGGCGTCGGCTCGCGCATCAGGTGCTTGGTGATCACGACGAAGGGGTCGTCGTGCTCGAACGGGGGATGCCCGGTGAGGAGCTCGTAGAGCATCGCGCAGAAGCTGTAGATGTCGGAGCGCGCGTCCACCGCGTCGCCGCGCAGCTGCTCGGGCGAGGCGTACGCCACCGTGCCGAGAAACTGCCGGTCCAGCGTCAGCTTCAAGGCGCCGGCGATCTCGCGGACGTTGACCAGCCCGAAATCGACGACCTTGAAGACGTAGCGGCCCGGCATGTACTCGTGGCTGACGACGTTGGCAGGCTTGAGATCGCGGTGCACGACGCCGGCGTCATGCGCGAGCTGCAGGGCGCTGCACAGCGAGGCCGCGATGTCGAGCACCTCGTCCACGGGCAGCTGCCGGTCGAGGGCGAGACGCTGCAGCAGGCTGGGTCCGTTGAGGTACTCCATCACCAGGAAGGGGCGGCCGTGCGCGTCGACGTCGTAATCGAGCACGCCCACGATGTGGGGATGGCGGAGTTGTGCGGCAGCACGGCTTTCGCGCAGGAACCGCTCGCGCAGCGACGCGTCGTCCGGGGTACCGAGGACCTTCACCGCGACGTCGTCGCCAAGCAGGATGCGGCGGGCCCGATAGACCGCTCCCATGCCGCCGCGGGCGAGCAGCTCGAGAATCTCGTAACGGCCGTCGATGACCTCGCCTGCCGTGAGCACGCGGTCGGAATCTCCTATGATTTCAGCGGCGGACTCCCCATCCCGGACAGCGGTGTCCCATGGTACCAGAGCCCGATGCGCCGCCTCGCGGCGCACCCGACCGCGCCACCCTGCTTCCTCATGACCGCTGATCCCGTGAAGACCAATCCCGTCGCCCCCCTGCCTGCAGCCGTGGCCGGGACGATCACCTACACCGTGCAGCTGACGGAGGCCTGGCGACACCTGGTCGTCGTCGACGCGTGCTATCCGACCGACGGCCGCCAGCACCTCGAGCTGATGATGGCGGTGTGGACCCCCGGGTCGTATCTCGTGCGCGAGTACGCGCGGCACGTGGAGGGGCTCGAGGTCATCGGCGGCGCCGCCGCACTGCCGGTCAAGACCAGCAAGAACCGCTGGCGGATCGCCACCGATGGCGCCGAACGCGTCACCGTCCGCTATCGGGTCTACGGCCGTGAGATGAGCGTGCGGACCAACTGGGTCGAGTCGCGCTTCGCGCTGCTGCAGGGCGCCGCCACGTACCTGACGCTGGCCGACGGTCTCGACCGTCCGCACCGGGTGACCGTGCACCTGCCGGACGGCTGGGTCGACGCGGTGTCGGGTCTGCCCGGGTCAGCCGGGCCTCCCCATGTCTTCGAAGCCGGCGACTACGACACGCTGGTGGACAGCCCGATTGTCGCCGGCGACCTGACCAGTCACGCGTTCGAGGTCGATGGCACACCGCACGTGCTCGTCGACGTCGATAGCGGCGGCACGTGGGATGGCGCGCGCGCCAGCGCCGACCTCGAGCGCATCGTGGCAGAGCACCAGCGCCTGTGGGGCAGCCTGCCCTACGACAGGTTCGTGTTCGTCAACCTGCTGACCGAGGCGGCGGGCGGTCTCGAGCACCGCAACTCCACCGTGCTGATGACGTCGCGCTGGGCCATGGGCACACGGCAGTCGTATCTGGGCTGGCTCGGCCTGGCCAGTCACGAGCTGTTCCACGTCTGGAATGGCAAGCGCCTGCGACCGGCGGCGCTCGGGCCGTTCGACTACGAGCACGAGAACTACACCCCCAGCCTGTGGGCCGTGGAGGGATTCACCTCGTATTACGGAGACCTCCTGGTCCGCCGTGCCGGCCTCTCCGACGACGCCGAATACCTGCAGAAGCTGTCGACCGACATCCGCACCCTGGAAACCACGCCCGGCCGCCACGTCCAGTCGCTCACGCAGTCGTCGCACGACGCCTGGATCAAGTTGTACCGGCCGGACGAGAACTCCGCCAACACCTCGATCAGCTACTACACCAAGGGCGAGATCACCGCGGCACTGCTCGACGCGGGCATTCGCCTCGCGACGCAGGGACAGCGCTCACTGGACGACGTGCTGCGGCTGGCTTTCGACCGTCACGCCGGCAGCCGGGGATTCACCGAGGCGCAGGTGCGCGAGGTGATCATCGAGGTGGGCGGCGCCGATCTCGGCCCGATGCTGCAGCGCGCCCTCGACACGACCGCTCCGCTCGACTACCGACCCCTGCTCGATGCCTACGGCCTGGAGTTCCAGGCCGCCGACAGCCTGCCCTCGCGTGGCTGGCTCGGACTGACGACGCGTGACGATGACGGCCGGCTGGTGGTGACGCGCGTGCAGCGCGATGCTCCCGGAGCGATGGCCGGCGTCAACGTGGACGACGAGATTCTGGCCGTCGGCGAGTTCCGCGTGCGCGCCGACGGCTGGGACCGCCGCCTCGAACAATACCCACCAGGGACATCGGCGACGCTGCTGCTGGCGCGTCGCGACCGGCTGCTGCGACTGGCGGTGACCTTCGGCCAGGAGCCGGGCGACGCCTGGCGGCTGGTGCCGCGGCCCTCGGCAAGCGTCGCGCAACTGGCCACGCGGAGGGCGTGGCTGACCGGGCGCTAGCCCGCCGCTGCCGCGCCGTGTCTCGAGGCGGCGTCTGGTCGGACGTTGAGCCACAGCGACAACGCGAAGTAGTAGATCGGAAACACCAGACTGCTCCAGAGCAGCCACGCCGGCACCGCCGGCAGCGACCAGATGATCGCGATCATCTGGACGCCCCAGATTCCGCCGAGCGCCAGCGTGGGGATCATCAGCGTGGGCGTGCGCGACGGGTAGACGTACTTGAGCGGCACGAACACCAGGGCTGCCAGCACCAGCAACAGGCCGGTCGTGGTCGCCTGCGAGAGTGGCCAGGCGAGGCAGTAGACGGCCACGAGATTCCAGTACGACGGCCAGCCGGTGAAGAAGTGGTCGAGCGTCTTGGCGTGCAGGTTGGAGAAGCCGAGGCCGCTGGCAATCAGGACGGCGCCGACGGCCGTGAGGCCCGTCGCCCCGCCGAGCAGCCCCTGCTCCCAGAGGATGGCCAGCGGCACGAAGACGTAGGTCAGGAAGTCGACGATGTCGTCGAGCCGGGCGCCGTCGATCCATGCGGCGTGGAGCCGCACATTGGCAGCGCGCGCGGCAAAGCCGTCGGTGGCGTCGACGAAGACGGCCACGCACAGCCAGAGCAGCGCCGTCCGCGGGTCATGGTCCCAGGCGCTCCGCAGCGCCAGCCATCCGAGGAGCGCGCCCGACGCCGTGTAGGCGTGGACGGCAAGGGCAGCGGCGCTGCGAACGAGGGACATGGTCCCCGCGCTAGACGGCGGCCATCCGCCGATCGAGTTCCGCCACGGCCGCCTCGATCTGCGTCTTGCGGATCGGATGGGTGGTGTTCTCGAGCTGGCGGGTCAGCTCTGCGCGGGCGAGACGCAGCGACTCGCGGGCGCGCAGCTTCTCGGGGTCTACGCCGGCGGCCAGGCCGCGGCGCCGCTTCTCGTGCTCGCGTGCGTCGAGCTGTTCCTGCAATCGGGCTTCGGCGTCTACAAGCCCTTCACCAGCGTCACTCATTCAGGTCTGTCCTCCCTGCCCGGCCGCATGGCCGGTGGTCAACGTGAGAGGATATCGAAAAAACGGGTAAAAAGGGCGGAACGTGCGAAAAAGGCCAAAACAAGAGCGTGAGGCGACCACCGAGGCAGGCGCGACCGCCAGTCCGGCGTCGACCCTGCAGTTGTTTCACCCCGTCGTGGCGCGGTGGTTCGAGACGTCGTTCGAGGCGCCGACCGCGCCGCAGGCGCAGGGCTGGCCGACCATCGCCGGTGGCGCCAGCACGCTCCTGCTCGCCCCGACCGGGAGCGGCAAGACGCTGACCGGCTTCCTGTGGTGCATCAACCGCCTGATGTTCGAGCCCCCGCCCGACCCCAAGGCACGCTGCCGGGTGCTCTACATCTCGCCGCTGAAGGCGCTGGCCGTCGACGTCGAGCGTAACCTCCGGGCGCCGCTGGCCGGGATCAGCCGGCTGGCCCGCGAAGGCGACATCCCCCACCACCTGCCGGAGGTGGCCATCCGCACCGGCGACACCCCGGCGGCCGAACGGGCACGCTTTTCCCGGCGCCCTGCCGACATCCTGATCACCACGCCGGAGTCGCTCTACCTGCTGTTGACCTCGAACGCGCGGGAGGTGCTGCGCTCGGTTCACACGGTGATCCTCGACGAGATTCACGCCATGGTGGCGACCAAGCGCGGTGCCCACCTGGCGCTCTCGCTGGAACGGCTCGAGGGGATCGCATTCGCACCGATCCAGCGCATTGGCTTGTCGGCCACGCAGCGCCCCCTCGACGAGGTGGCGCGTTTCCTCGGCGGCGCCGAGCCGGCGGCTGGCCGTCGCCCCAGGGCCGACGACGACGGCGCGCCGGAGCATGAGATCCACGATCAGTTCGCTGCCGCCTCCGACGAGCCCACCTATCGCCCTGTCGCCATCGTCGACGCCGGGCGGACGCGTCAGTTGTCGCTGCGCATCGAAGTGCCCGTCGAGGACATGGCACGGCTGACGCAGGTCGAGGCCATCAGCAGCGGGCCGGCGTCGGCCGGACCGCAAGCGCCGTCGATCTGGGCGGCCATCCACCCTCGGCTGCTCGAGGTCATCCTCGCGCACACCTCGACGCTGCTCTTCGTCAACAGCCGCCGACTCGCCGAGCGCCTCGCCGCGGCCATCAACGAACTCGCCGGCGAAACACTGGTCCGCGCCCATCACGGGTCGCTGGCGCGCGAGCAACGCGTCGAGATCGAAGATGCGCTGAAGGCCGGCCGCCTGCGCGGCCTGGCGTGCACGTCCTCGCTCGAACTGGGCATCGACATGGGCGCCGTCGATCTGGTGGTGCAGATCGAGGCGCCACCGTCGGTGGCCAGCGGATTGCAGCGGATTGGTCGCGCCGGCCACCGGGTCGATGCCACCAGCACCGGGCTGATCTTCCCGAAATATCGCGGCGACCTGCTCGCCTGCGCGGCAGCGGTCCGGGCGATGCGGGAAGGCCGCGTCGAGTCCACGCACATGCCCCGCAATCCGCTCGACGTCCTGGCGCAGCAGATCGTGGCCATGGTCGCCATGGACGACTGGGCGGTGGACGAGCTGTTCGTGCGGGTCCGCCAGGCCGCCCCGTTTGCAACCCTGGCCCGTTCGATCTTCGATGGCGTGCTCGACATGTTGTCGGGGCGCTACCCCTCGGACGAGTTCGCCGAACTGCGGCCGCGCCTCACCTGGGATCGGGTCGCCCACCGCGTCACCACCCGCGAGGGCGCCAAGCGCGTGGCCATCGCCAACGCCGGCACCATTCCCGACCGCGGCCTCTACGGCGTGTTCCTGGCGGGTGCGCCCACCGGCACGGCCCGGGTCGGCGAACTCGACGAGGAGATGGTGTTCGAGAGCCGCGTCGGCGAGACCTTCCTGCTCGGCGCCTCGTCATGGCGCATCGAAGACATCACGCACGACCGCGTGACCGTGTCGCCGGCGCCGGGACAGCCCGGCAAGATGCCGTTCTGGAAAGGCGATGGCCCAGGACGCCCGCTCGAGTTCGGCCGCGAGATCGGCGTGCTCGTGCGACAACTGCAGGGCGAGTCGCCGGAAGACGCACGCCTGCGCCTGGAGACGCATCACGACCTGGATGCCCTGGCGGCGGTCAACCTGATGCAGTACCTGGCCGAGCAGCACGAGGCCACCGGCGCCATTCCCGATGATCGGACGATCATCATCGAGCGCGTCCGGGACGAACTCGGCGACTGGCGGCTCTGCCTGCTCTCACCGCTCGGCGCGCAGGTCCTGGCGCCCTGGGCGATGGCCGTGTCGTCGCGCCTGCGCGAGCAGTTCGGTCTCGAGGTCGAGACGATGTGGGCCGACGACGGGTTCGTGGTGCGCTTTCCCGAGACCGACGAGCCACCGGACCCGCAGTGGCTGCTGCCGGACGCCGACGAGATGGAAGCGCTGGTGATTCGGCAACTCGGGGCGACGTCGCTGTTCGCGGCGCGCTTTCGCGAGTGCGCCGGCCGCGCCCTGCTGCTGCCGCGGCGCCGGCCCGGGCGCCGGGCGCCGCTGTGGCAGCAGCGCAAGCGGGCCCAGGATCTGCTGGGCGTGGCGGCCAAGTACGGGTCGTTCCCGATCCTGCTCGAGACCTACCGCGAATGTCTGCGCGACGTGTTCGACATCCCGGCGCTCGGCGAGACGCTGCGTGCCGTCCAGTCCCGGCAGGTCCGCGTGGTCCAGGTCGACACGCCGACGCCGTCGCCTTTCGCGGCATCGCTGCTGTTCGGCTACGTCGCCAACTACCTGTACGACGGGGACGCGCCGCTGGCCGAGCGGCGGGCCCAGGCCCTGACCATCGACCAGGGGCAGTTGCAGGCCCTGCTGGGGTCGGTGGAACTGCGCGACCTGCTCGATGCCGATGCGCTGGCGACGCTCGAGGCGCAGCTGCAGGCGTTGCCGACCGACTACCGCGCCCGCACGCTCGATGGCGTGCACGATCTCCTGTTGCGCATCGGCGACCTGTCGGTGCCGCAATTGCGCGAACGCACCGCCGCCGACGTCCCTGCCGATGCCGGCGACCAGCTGGTGCGGGCGCGCCGTGCGGTGTGGCTGGGGATTGGCGGCGAGTCGCGCCTGGTGGCCATCGAGGACGCGGCACGCTATCGGGATGCGCTGGGGGTGCCGCTGCCCCAGGGCCTGCCCGAGGCGCTGCTGGCCGCGCAGCCACAGGCGCTGCGCGACCTCGTGTCCCGCTACGCGCGCACCCATGGCCCGTTCACGACCGAAGACGTGGCGGTCCGGTTTGGTCTCGGCCGGTCGACGGCGGACCTGGCGCTCAAGGCGCTGCACGCCGAAGGGCGGCTGCTCGAGGGCGAGTTCCGGCCGGGCGGGCAGCAACAGGAGTGGTGTGACAGCTCCGTCCTGACGTCGATCCGCCGCCGTTCGCTGGCCAAGCTGCGTCACGAAGTGGAGCCGGTGGACCTGCCCGTGCTGGGTCGGCTGCTGACGCAGTGGCAGGGCGTGACGCGGCCGCGCCGTGGGCTCGACGCCCTGCTCGACGTCGTCGAGACGCTGCAGGGCGTGCCGCTGGCGGCGTCCATCCTCGAACGGGAAATCCTGCCGGCCCGACTCGAGCACTACCAGCCCTCGGACCTGGACGCGTTGATCTCGGCTGGCGAGGTGGTGTGGGCCGGCGTCGAACCACTGGGCGAGCGCGACGGCCGCATCGCCCTGTTCCTCACCGACCACGTGGCGGCCTTGTGGCGCGGGGTCATCCAGCCGCCGTCGCTCGACGATCTGTCGGAGCGCGAGCGCGCCATTCTCGAGGCGCTCGACGGACGCGGCGCGCTGTTCTTCGCGGCCCTGCTCGAGGCAGCCGGGGGTGGCTTTCCGCAGGACACCGTCGACGCGATGTGGAACCTGGTGTGGCGCGGCCTGATCACCAACGACACGCTGCAGCCGCTGCGTGCACACGTCGGCAGCGGGGCACGCGAGAAGCGGGGCCGCACGCCAGGCCGGCCGTTCCGATCCCGCCGGGTGGCGCCCCCGGCTGCCGAGGGTCGCTGGACCCGCCTGGTCCCCCGCACTGCCGTGACGGCCACCGCCTGGAGCGCCGCCATGGGTCAGCAGCTGTTGACGCGATACGGGGTGGTGACCCGGGAAGTGGCCGGCGCCGAAGGGCTGCCCGGTGGTTTCACCGCGATTCACGACGTCTTCCGGACGCTCGAGGAGAGCGGGCGCATCCGCCGCGGCTACTTCGTGAGCGGCGTCGGCGCGATGCAGTTCGCGGCCCCGGCCGCCGTCGACCTGCTGCGCGCCCTGCGGACGCCCGCCGAAGCTGCCGAAGTGGCGGTCCTGGCTGCCACCGACCCCGCCAATCCCTACGGGGCCCTGGTGAAGTGGCCGGAGTCGCCCGATGGTGCGCCCGGCCGTGGGCCGACCCGCAGCGTCGGCGCCCGCGTCGTCCTGGTCGACGGGCACCTGACTGCGTGGATTGCCCGCGGCATGCGGGCCCTGCTGGTGTGGCTGCCCGAGCACGATCCGGAGCGCAGCCGCCACGCCGAGGCGCTGGCGCGGACGCTGCCCATGACCGGCACCGATCGCGACCGCCGCGCCGCGTCCATCCTGCTCACCGAGATCAATGGCGGACCGGCGCTCGACGCCCCGATTCGTCCCTTCCTCGAAGCCGCCGGCTTTGTCGCCACCTCCCAGGGCCTGCAGATGCGCGATGCGGCGAGTGCCGGCGCGGCGATGCCGCGGCAGCGCCGTCCCGGTCAGTGGGACGCGGCGGCCCCGAGCGGAGACGCAAGCGGCGACGCGACCGACGCGTCGCAGGAGTCGTTTGCCCCTATCACATGGCCGGGCCGTGCCCGATGAGTCGTCGCACGGTCTGTGCGGTCGCTCGCGGCCGCACGTCCCGGCTCGGCGAGTCCGGTAAGCCGTAGACGACGAGATGCCCGAAGGCGACACGATATTCCGTGCGGCGCGGACACTCCAGCGCGCGCTCGCCGGCGCGGTGGTGACCCGCTTCGAGACCCAGTACGCGCACGTGGCGCGTGTCCACGACGACGCGCCAATCACCGGCCGGACCGTCGAGAAGGTGGCGTCACGTGGCAAGCACCTGTTGATCTTCTTTTCGGGAATCGGGAGTCGGGCGGCGGGAGACGGCGGCAGCGAGGCCGGCGTCGACCACGCGGCACCTCCCAGGCCGTCCCGTCACCTGACGGCGCTACAGGGGCCGCTGGTGCTGCGGACGCACATGCTGATGTCCGGGTCGTGGCACATCTACCGCAGCGGCGAGCCCTGGCAGCGCAGCACCGTCTCGGCCCGCATCGTGGTGGCGACGGCGGCGTTCGTGGCGGTCGGATTCTCGGTGCCGATTGCCGAGTTCGTCCCGGCCGACCAGCTGGATCAGGATGAGGCCATCAGCAGATTGGGGCCCGACGTCCTGGCGCCGGCCTTCGATGCCGCCGGTGCCATCGCCAGGCTGGCTGGCAGCGCACGGCCGACCGCGGCCGAAGCGCTGCTCGAGCAACAAGCGGTGGCCGGGATTGGCAACGTCTTCAAGAGCGAACTGCTGTTTCTGGCCGGTCTCTGGCCCTTCCAGCCGCCGGCGCTGGTCACCGACGCACAGTGGACGCGCCTGGTTCGCGACGCGCGCACGCTGCTGCAAGCCAACGTCATCGACCCGGGGGATACCGGCGTCATCACCTGGCGCGGCATGCGGCGCACGACGGGACGCGCCAACCCGGCCCAGCGGCTCTACGTGTACGGCCGCCATGGCCGCCCGTGCCGGCGCTGCGGCGCCGGCATCCTGATGCGACATCACGGCGAACACAACCGCTCGACGTACTGGTGTCCGAGGTGTCAGCCGGAGCCCGCCGCCGGCGCCTGACCACCGGGCAGTCCTGCGATAGGCTTGCCGGCACATGGCACTGCCCCACCCTCTGCACGCGCTCCGCGCCCGCGTCGTCGTCGCGAAGGTCGTCCTGCTGGTCCTCGCGTCTGCGAGCCCAGCCGAGTCACAGGACCGCCGCGAGACGCTGGCGAACTTCCAGTACGACCGCGCCATTCCGACGCTGGCCCAGGTGGTCGGCCACGACCACGGCGAGGAGATCAGCTCGCCGGAAGAGATCGTGCTCTACATGCGCGCGCTGGCCACCGCCGTGCCGGACCGTGCGCGGCTGGTCGAGTACGGGCGGACCTTCGAGAACCGGCCACTGCTGATGCTGGCGATTGGCGCCCCGGAGCGTCTGGCGGCGCTGGACGACGTCAAGCAGGACCTGCGGCGCCTTGCCGATCCGCGCCTGCTGGCGGGAGCCGATGTCGAGGCGGTGATCGCGCGTGCGCCGATCGTGGTGGCGCTGCTGCACAGCGTGCACGGCAACGAGATCTCGCCGGCCGGCGCAGCGATGCTCGAGGCGTACCATCTGCTGGCCGCGCAGAACGACCCACGGACCACGACCATCCTGCGCGAGGCGATCGTGCTGATCGACCCGCTGCAGAACCCCGATGGTCGCGGGCGCTTCGTCCAGGCCACCCGGGCCGGTCGCGCCAGCGTCCCCGACTCCCTGGGCCTGGCCGCCGAACACGACGAGCCCTGGCCCAGCGGCCGCGCCAACCATTACCTCTTCGATCTGAATCGCGACTGGTTCGCGCAGACACAGCCCGAGAGCCGCGGCCGTGTCGCGGTCCTGCTCGAGTGGCTGCCGCAGGTCGTGGTCGACCTGCACGAGATGGGCAGCGACAGCACCTACTTCTTTCCACCGGCAGCGCAGCCGGGCAACACGCACACCACGCCGGCGCAGTACGCGGCGCTGGAGATGTTTGGCAAGGCCATCGGCACGGCCTTCGACGATCGTGGCTTTCCGTATTTCACGCGCGAAGTGTTCGACGCGTTCTATCCCGGCTACGGCGTGTCCTGGCCGATGGCCCAGGGTGCGGTCGGGATGACGTTCGAGAAGTCGTCGGCCCGCGGCCTCGCCGTCCGACGCAGCGACGGCAGCCTTCTGACCTACATGGACGGCATCGTCGAGCACTTCACTGCCGCCATGACCACCGCGTACACCGCGGCCCTCGAGCGCGAGAAGCTGCTGCGTGAGTACGCCGCCTTCCGGCGCACGGCGATCGACGAGGGCACGCGCAGCCAGACCGTGCGGCAGTACGTGCTGCTCGACAACGGCGATCGCGGCCGGACGCTCCATCTCGCCACGCTGCTGCACCGCAATGGCATCCAGGTCCAGCAGACCGCAGCGGCCGCGACGTGGCGGGGGCGGGCGATCCCTGCCGGCACGCTGGTGGTGCCGCACGGCCAACCCGCCGGGCGGCTGGTGCGGAACCTGCTGGACGAGCGCACCGAGATGCCCGCCGGGTTCGTCAAGGCGCAGGCCGCGCGCCGGTTGCGGCGGCTGCCCGATCAGAATCTACGACGTCACGGCCTGGAGCCTGCCCCTGCTGCACGACGTCGAGACGCTGCGCGTGGCAGAGCCGCTGGCCGTTGCCACCACCGACTGGGCGCCAGCCGCATCGACCACGCCAACGGTGCCACCGGCGCGGGTGGCGTGGCTGCTGCCGTGGAATGCCAGCAGCGCGACGACCGTGGCGACGGCGCTGCGACGCGGCCTGAAGGTTTCTGTCGCGGGCGAGCGATTCTCACTCGCCGGGCGGAGCTACCCCATTGGCACCGCCATCGTCCGCGTCGCAGGCAATCCGGCCGATGTCGCCGCCCAGCTGGGCGCCGCGGTGCAGGCGACCGGCGCGGAAGTGGTGGCCGTCGACACCGCCTTCGCCGACGCTGGCATCTCCATCGGCAGCAACCAGGTGCACGCCCTGAGAATGCCCCGCGTGTTGCTGGCGTGGGACGCGCCGACGCAGAGCCTGTCGGCGGGGTGGGCCCGATACGTGCTGGAGCGCCGCTTCGGTCTCGTGCCCAGTGCTGTCCGGGTGGCTGCGTTGCCACGCGTCGACCTGACGGACTTCGACGTGGTCGTGCTGCCAGCGGGGGCCTATGGCCCGGCGGTGAATGCCGAGACGGTGCGCCTGCTCAAAGCCTGGGTGGACGCGGGAGGCACGCTGGTCACGATTGGCGATGCCACGAGGTGGGCCCTCGGCAGGTCGGTCGGACTGCTCGCGACGACCGCCGAATGGGGCGACGGCACGGCGGTCGAGGACGGCCCGGCGCCACCACGTCCATCCGCCGTGCCGGCCACGGCACCCATCGATCTCGCCAGGGCCATCGAGCCCAGCCGGGAGCTGCCGACGCTGGTTCCCGGCGCGATCCTCAACACGGTGGTGGACACCGAGCACTGGCTGTCGAGCGGCCTCGACGCCGCGGTGGCTGTCAGCGTGCAGGGGCAGCGTGTCGTCTCGCCGATCACCCTGGACAAGGGCCGCAACGTCGTCGTGTTCGCGCCGCCGGATCGGCTGGTGGCCAGCGGCATCGTCTGGGAGCCGTCGCAGCGGCTGCTGCCGGGCAAGCCGTACCTGCTGCATCAGCCCACCGGCCGCGGCCACGTCATCGCCTTCACCGATGACCCCAACAACCGCGGCTTTGCCGAGGCCACACAGCTGTTGTTCGCCAACGCCATCCTGCTCGGCCCGGCAATGTGACCGCCATTCAGTGACGGCGCGTGGCCCCGCGCCTGTGGACGGTTGCCGCGGCGACGACCCAGCCGGCGCCGGTCAGCAGCACCGCCAGCGTCAGGGCGAGCCCGGGCCGGAGCAGCGCCGTCGTCAGCCACGCCCGTCGTGATGTCGATGCGGATCTGCACGGCGGGCGCGATGGCGGGAAATCGCCTCACGCAGCTTCGTCGGCCACGTGGGCGCCCCCGATCGCCGTGCGAGCAGCGAGATAGACGAGCAAGCCGACCGGACCGAGCAGCAGCGTCACCACCAGCAGCGGCGAGACCCACCAGGGCGAGTAGCGATGGGCGCGGCTGTCGCGGAAGATCCACCGGCCGACGAACAGATCGAAGGCGACGAAGTGGGTCCAGGCCAGCGTCGTGCCGGTTGGCGTGCCGAGCAGCGACATGATCCGCGCCTGCACCGGTTGCATCACTTCGGGGAGCACCATGCCCGCCACCGGCAACAGCGTGATCAGATAGAGCACGCAGGGCGGCGCGACGATCCACGGCGAGGCGATGATCCGCCTGGTCACGCTCCACAGCGGGGCCAGCACCATCAGGCCCCAGAACGGCAGGATCACGAGGTTGCTGAGTTCGAACACGGTCATGCATTCCGCCTTGTCAAACCGGATAGTGCCCGAGAAGCGGCCCTAGTATCCTCCGATTCATGACCCCGACGGCCCCTGCCCCGACCACCCCCGCCGCGGACCCGGCCGGCGCGACTGCCGCGACGACCAGCGCTGGTTCCGCCCGCCTGTCGCACGCGGCCCTTCGCACGCTCATGGATCACATCGACACGGCCCTGGCCGCCAACGGGCGGCCCTCGGTGGCATCGCTGGCCGCTGCGCTGGGGCTCGCGCCGGCTGTGCTGCGGCAGCGGCTCGAGGCGACCCTGGGCATCGGCCCACGAGCGCTGCTCACGGCGCGGCAGCTGGCGCGACTGCGCGAGCGTCTCCTCGCTGGTGACGAAGTGACCGACGCGCTGTACACGGCGGGGTACGGCTCCGCGTCGCGCTTGTACGAGGGCGCCCGAACGGCGCTGGGCATGACCCCTGGTGCCTACCGGCGTGGCGGCGCCGGCGTGGCCATCGGCTGGACGACGGCAGCGACGCCGCTCGGTCTGGTGCTGGTGGCGACGACGGCCGGGGGGGTGTGCGCGGTATACGTGGGCGATGACGAGGCGCAGTTGCGCGCGGCCCTCGACGCCGAATTTCCACGTGCCACGCTGACGCCGGGCGTGCAGCGCCAGGACTGGGTCGCCGCTGCGGTTGCCGTGGCCAGTGGCCAGGCCGGCGAAGACGTGCCACTCGACCTGCAGGGCACGGCGTTCCAGCAGCGTGTCTGGCTGGCGCTGCGAGCCATCCCGCGGGGCCAGACCCGCACCTATGCGCAGCTCGCGGCGATGATCGGCCAGCCTGCCGCGGTGCGGGCGGCAGCGCGCGCCTGCGCCACCAACAAGGTCTCGCTGCTGGTCCCCTGTCACCGCGTGGTCGGCAGCGACGCGTCGTTGACCGGTTACCGCTGGGGCGTCGCACGAAAGCAGCGGCTGCTGCAGATGGAGGCACGGGAGGCCTGAGGAGCTGCTGGGCCGTGCTTATTCGATGCGGGCCAGCGCCACCGGGTCGGCCGACGCCCACAGGGCGCGGGCCTGCGACAGCGTCTCCGTCGCCTCGCGGGCGTGACCGAGACGACGGTATGCCGCGGCCAGGCCGAGCCGCCCCTGCACACGACGGGGCCATTGCTCGAGCAGTTCGCGGTACCGCTGACCGGCCTCGGCATAACGGTCGGTGAGCAGCAGCAGGTCGGCCTCCAGTTCGCGGGCCAGCACGACCGGCGCCTGCAGTCGGTCGCCCGTCCATAGCCGGCCCTCGAGCTCGTGCGCGGCTTCGAGCAGCAGCTGCATCTCGTCGCGCTCGTACTGCGCGCCGGCCAGGGCGGCCTGCACCAGCAGCCGGGCCCGCTCGGCCTCACTGACTGGACCGGCGTCTGCCGCGAGCCGTTGCAGCCGGACGGCTTCGGCCCGCCCTCGCGCATGCAGGGCGGCGTCCTGCCGCGCCCAGGAGCCGCGCGCCGCCGCCACCCCCCTGACCAGCGGCCCCACCCACGGCAGCGCGTCCTCGTCCTGCAACACGACCTCGACCAGGGCAGGCCATGGGCCGACGTCCACCCGCAGGGCCGCCTCGAACCTGAGCACCAGTGCGCGCCAGGGAAGCCGCTCGCTGCCCGGCAGCGTCTGCGCCGCCTGGCGGGCGGTGACCAGCCGGGTTTCGGCGTCGGCCCAGCGCCCCCCGTCGAGGTCGCGCTGGACGCAGCGGGCCACCGTCAGCCGAGCCGCAGGCAGCGCGACCGCGGGTGTGACAGGCAGGCGGGCCGACGGGGGCGGACAGGCGCCAGGGACCGAGGACGCCCCGCCCCCGGTCTGGGGTGAGACCGAGACCGCGACGGCCAGTGCGAACGCAAAGCAGTGCCGGATCATCGGTTCGCTGTGGTCCTGGGGGTTGGCGCCAGCGGGCGGGCGGGCCAGCTCGTACACATGGGCGCAAACTCGGCCATCTCGACAATTATCCCCTGACGGGATGGTAAGGTGTGGCCATGACCTTACCCGCGGGGCTTTACGCCCACTTCACCACCAGCGAGGGTGCCTTCGTCGCCCGGCTGTTCGAAGACGAGGCGCCCAAGACGGTGGCCAACTTTGCCGGCCTCGCCGACGGCACCATCGAGTGGCAGGACCCGGTCACGCGCCAGCCGCTCCGTCGTCCGTTCTACAACGGGCTGATCTTCCACCGCGTCCTCGACGGCTTCGTGATCCAGGGCGGATGCCCGATGGGCAACGGCATGGGCGGCCCGGGGTTCAAGTTCGAAGACGAGTTCCATCCGTCGCGGCGCCACACCAAGGCCGGCATCCTGTCGATGGCCAACGCCGGCCCCGGCACCAATGGCAGCCAGTTCTTCGTCACCCTGGCGGCCACGCCGCATCTCGACGACCGTCACTCGGTGTTTGGTGAGGTCGTGTCGGGCATGGATGTCGTCTCGCGCATCGGCCACGTCCCGACCGGGCGCGGCGACCGTCCGGTCAAGGACGTCGTCATCGAGTCGCTCAAGATCGAGCGCGTGCCAGCCACGACCTAGCGGCATCGCCGCATGCTGAATTCAGAATTCTGAATTCTGAATTTTCTACGTCAGCACGTCCTTCACCCGGGCCAGCAGGCGGTCCGGGGCGAAGGGCTTCTGCAGGAATGGTCGCCCGGCATCGACGATGTCGCGCTGCACCACGGCATGGTCGGCATAGCCGGACATGAAAAGGACGCGCACCGTGGGCCGGTCCGCCACCACGCGCTGCGCCAGTTCCAGGCCGTTCAGCCCGGGCATCACCACATCGGACAGCAGCAGGTCGATGGCTCCGCCGTGCTGCGAGGCGAGCAGCAGCGCTTCTTCGGCGTCCTGCGCCGAGAGCACGACCATCCCCTCCGACTCGAGGACCCGCCGCACCAGCCGCAGGACCGACGCTTCGTCTTCCACCACGAGCACCACGGCAGGACCGGTCCGCGCGGTGGGCACGTGGGTCACCGGGACGAGCGATCGCGGCACGTCTCCGGCGGCATCGCCGTAGCGGGGCAGCACGATCTCCACGCGCGTGCCGCCGCCCGGCGTGCTGTCCAGGGTCACGGCCCCACCGGTCTGGCGGACGATGCCGTACACGGTCGGCAGCCCGAGGCCCTGCGCGAGCGGCTTGGTGGTGAAGAACGGCTCGAAGGCGCTGGCGCGGGTGCCTTCATCCATCCCGCTGCCGGTGTCCCACACGGTCATCCACACCACCGGGCCGCTGCGCATGTCGAGTTCGCCGGCGCGGCTCTCCTCGAGCTGACCGCGACGGACGTCCACGCCGAGGGTCCCGCCGTCGGGCATCGCATCGCGGGCGTTGGCGGCGAGGCTGAAGATGGCCTGTTCGATCTGCCCCGGGTCGGCAAAGATCTCGAGCGGCTCGTCGGGCACGGTGATCGTCACCTTGACCTGTTCGCCCATCAGGCGGGACAGCATCTTCGGCATCTCGCCCAGCATCAGGCCGATGTCGACCACGTCGGGCTGCATGATCTGGCGACGGCTGAAGGCCAGCAGCTGTCGCGTCAGTGACGAGGCCCGGATTGCCGCGTTGCGGATCTCGTGCAGATCGAAACGGCGGACATCGCCGTTGTCGAACTGCGTGTCCAGCAGGTCGCAGTAGCCGACCACCGCGGTCAGCAGATTGTTGAAGTCGTGGGCAATCCCGCCGGCCAGGCGGCCGACGGTGTTGAGCCGCTGCGCCTGTCGCACCGATTCCTCCAGCTTGCGCTGGTGCGTGGCGTCGTGGAACCGCCAGAGATGCCCCACCACGGTCTCGCCGGTGGCGATTGGCGAGTGGTCCCACTCCAGCGTGCGGCCGTCGGTGGTGGCCAGCGTCTCGTGGGAACTGGCGCCGGTGGTGGTGCGCCGCTCGGCGATCCGCGCCGACAACGCGGCCGCATCCTCGAAGGCGGCGAGGGCGGGCGCCCAGGCCGCGGCGCCCGGCCGTTCCTGCAGCGGCGAGAGACGCCGTCCGGCATCGAACAGCGTCAGCCAGGCGGCGTTGACCACGGCAATGGCGCCGTCGGCCGATTCCAGGCAGGCCGCTTCCTGCAGGTGCTCGATGACGGGAACAAACGGCGCCAACGGCGAGGACGGAAGACCGGTCCACATGGATGTCAGCTCGCGCACGCCCAATGTCGCGACTGGCGCGCGACACGGGCGAGCAAAGTTTCGTGCAGCAGCACGTTGATCACGACCAGCGCCGCGACGCCGAGGAAGGTGCGGGCGGCGGTGGCGTACAGATAGGGACGCCAGAACGGGATCGTCGTGATGATCACCATCGTCGGCAGCATCAGCGACAGCAGGGACAGCGAACGCGTGCCCTGCCGGGTCGGTTGCGAGAACGGCAGCGACGGGTTGACCAGCAGGTCGGCGGTCAGCAGCGCATGCGACAGCAGGCCGACCACCAGTCCGTGCATCAGCAGTTCGAGCGGCGGCCGCGGGTACAGCCACCCGAGCAGCAGCATCACCAGCAGCAGGTACGGCACGAGGAAGCGCGACACCACGGTGTTCTTGAGGGCAACCACGATCTCGTCGAACGGCATCGGCGCGACATGGAAGATCCAGGCCGCACGCCACGATTCGCTGTAGACCAGGAACTGCCGCAGCATCACCGGGAAGAACAGCACGGCGTAGTACACCAGCAGCGGCTCGCGCCGCAGGATCTCGGGCCCGTCGGTGTCGCTGAAGCCGGCCAGCAGGTAGATGATGGTCAGCGGCATGATGCCGAGCACCCCCAGGCGGAACTTCTGGTCGGTGCGGAACTGCGCCCCTGCCAGCAGGCCGACCGCATGGTGCGCCGGGCCGAAGATCAGGTGCGGCACCGGCTGCCGCCCGTCGGTGCGGGCCGGCCGCTCGACAAACATCGTGGACAGCCGCTCGGCGTAGGCCAGCGACAGGCGGCTGCGGACCAGCACGGCGGCGACCACGAGCAGGGCCAGGGGTGCGGCCGCGGCCATCCAGTCAGCGGGCGTGGCACGCCACTCGGCGATTTCAATCCACGCCGCAAACCATGCGGCCGGATTGGCGTAGATCACCGCGGTCTTCTCCAGGCTGACGGCATCGAGTGCCCGTGTGGTGCGCGCAAGAAGGAAGAAGGCGCCGATGAAGACGAACGACAGGGTGAACTGGACGTAGCCGAGCGCCCGCTGCAGCCGGGCGGCAGGGATGACCTGCACCAGCCCGAGGAACAGCAGGATCACGAGCAGCGGTACGAGCACGGCGCACATCGCCGCGGCGGCAATGCTGACCAGGGCGGCGGCCAGCGAGCCGCCGCCATCACGCAGCAGATAGGCCACCGCCGGCAGCAGCGCAAACGGAGCAGTCAGCGTCAACGAGAAGCCGATCACCGAGGTCAGCCTGGCGACCAGGAAGGTGCGGCTGTCGATTGGCCGCGGCGCCAGCTGCACGTGGTCGTCGGGCGACAGCACGACGCCGGTGAAATCGACCAGCAGCGCCAGGCCGAGCGTGGCCAGCAGCAGCGTGTAGTAGATCGTGCCCGAGGCGAACACGTTGGGCAGCACGGTGATCAACGCGGCGCAGAATGCGCCGTAGACCAGCTGCGACAGCAGCGCCCCGGCGAGACTGCCGACAGCGCCCCTGCCGATGCCGATGCCCGGGCCCTTGATCTGGCGGACGTCGGTGATGAAGGAGACCCAGACCAGGGCGCGCCACTGTACCTGGTCTACGCCCAGCAGCCGCGCCAGCAGGCTGGTCACGCGCGCCACTCCAGCGACGACAGCACACCCGCCGTCGCGGCCTCGACACTGCGCGCACCGGTCAACACGGCAAAGGCCTGCTCGAGCGTCGGACGCGCGGTCTGCCGGGCGATGGCGTCAGGCGTGCCCTCGGCAATGGCCCGCCCCTTGTCGATGATGACGATCCGCGGGCAGAGGCGCTCGACCACGTCCAGCAGGTGCGAGCAGAAGAGGATGGTGCGGCCCTGCGCCGCGAGGCCGCGCAGCAGCTCCTTGAACACCAGCATCGCGTTGGCATCGAGGCCGTTGAGCGGCTCGTCGAAGATGATCACGTCGGGCGCGTGCAGCAACGCGGCCGCAATCAGGACCTTCTGTCGCATGCCCTTCGAGAAGGTGACCATGCGTGCACTGCGGACGGCGGCAAGCTCGAACATGCCGAGCAGCTCCTCGACCCGTGGCTGCACCACCTGCGGTTCGAGGCGATACAGCATCGCGATGAACCGGAAGTACTCGTCCGGGGTCAGCGCGTCGTAGAGGGCGCCGGTCTCGGGCACGTACCCGACCCGGCGCTTGACCTCGAGGGGATGGGTGCCGATGTCGTACCCGGCGACCTCGACCGAACCCCGCTGCAACGGCAACAAGCCGGTCAGGATCTTGACGGTGGTGGACTTGCCGGCGCCGTTCGGCCCGAGCAGTCCCAGCACCTCACCCACGCCGGCCTCGAACGAGAGCCCCTCGACAGCCGGCGTCGCGCCATACGCGTGGTGGAGGTCGACGACGCGGATCACCTGCAGAGTGTACCGGGTACGCCCACGTCCGCTTCAGTCGGCCCGGGATCGAGGAGGCCGGGCCGAGGCGGTCAGCCCGCCGGCCAGGCGTGGCGACGCGGCCGGGGCGACGCGGGTTCAGGCGGTGGGGGTCGGTCGGGCCCTTACGCCGGCCGGCTCACCGGCGCCACCGGCGGGGTCAGGAACCGTGTGTCCACGGCCAGGCGCTTGAGCATCGACTCGAAGCCCGCCTTGTCGACGGCCTTGACGTACGCTTCCTCGGGCGCCACCTGTTTGTTCTTGACCAGTTCGGCGAGTGCGTCGTTGAGCGTCTGCATGCCGATGGCCTTGCCGACCTGCATCATCGACGGGATCTGGAAGGTCTTGCCCTCGCGGATCAGGTTGCTGATGGCGGTGTTGACGATCAGCACTTCGAGGGCCGCGATGCGGCCGCCACCCACCTTGCGGCAGAGGGTCTGGGCAATCACGCCCTTCAGCGACTCGCTCAGCATCACGCGGATCTGACTCTGCCGATCGGCGGGAAACTGGTCGATGATGCGGTCCACCGTCGAGGCGGCGGTGCTGGTGTGCAGCGTGCCGAACACGAGGTGTCCCGTCTCGGCGGTCTCGATGGCGATGGCTACCGTTTCCAGGTCGCGCATCTCGCCGACGAGCACGATGTCGGGGTCCTCACGCAGCGCCGCGCGCAGGGCATCCTTGAAGCCGTCGGTGTGGGTGTGCACTTCGCGCTGGTTGATCAGGCACTGCTTGTTCTCGTGCACGAACTCGATCGGGTCCTCGATGGTGATCACGTGGTCGTGGCGCACCCGGTTGATGTAGTCCACCATCGCGCACAGCGTCGTCGACTTGCCCGAGCCGGTGGGGCCGGTGACCAGCACCAGCCCCTTGCTGAGGTGGCAGAGCTGCAGCAACTGCGGCCGACAGGCCGAGCTGTTCGGCCGTGAGGATCTGGCTCGGGATGACGCGGAAGACCGCGCCCATGCCCTTGCGGTCCATGAAGATGTTGGCGCGGAAGCGGGCCAGGCCCTTGATCTCGTAGGCGAAGTCGGTGTCGTGGCGGCGCTCGAACTCGCCGCGGTTCTTCTCGGGGGTGATCGGGCCGAGCAGCCGGCGGATGTCTTCGGCGGTGAGCCGCGGCGCCGACTCCTCGATGGCTGCCATCCGCCCGTCCTTGCGCACCATCGGCGGCACGCTCACGCTCAGGTGCAGGTCGGAGGCGCCGGTCTGCACCATCAGGTGGAACAGGCGGTTGATGGGAGGGTCCTGGACCAGGAGCGTCGGCGATGCAGGTGAAGCCATGTCACCGACCCAATCGGCACCTCGCCGCCCGGGTGCAGTCGCGCCGGTCTACACTGGCCGCCATGCGCCTTCGAGCCTTCACGGCCGCCACCCTGGCGGCCTTCGTCCTGGCTGCCGGTCTGCCCCGTCCCGTCCACGCCCAGGGGCCGTCGTTCGCTCCGGGCGCGCGCGTCCTGCTCGACGCGCACAACGCGTATCCCTACGAAGGGCGCTTCGCCGACCGGGTGTCGCGAGCACTGGCGACCGGGCTGCCGGTGGCGATCGAGCAGGACCTGATCTGGCGAGTCGGCCCTGACGGCGCCGGCGACTCGGTGGTCGGGCACGACCTCGACAAGGTGGCGCAGGCGCCGACGTTCCAGGCGTACTTCTTCGAGGCCATCGCGCCCGTGATGGAGCAGGCGCTCCGCGAGAATCGCCGCGAGAGGTGGCCGCTCATCGTGCTCAACCTCGACTTCAAGACGGACGAGCCTGCTCATCACGCCAGGGTCCTCCAGGTCTTGCGGCAATACGAGCGTTGGTTGACGTCCGCCCCGCGCACGGCCACGCCCGGGCAGCCGGCGCCGTTGACCGTCGGCCCGCTGCTGGTGCTGACCGGGTCCAATCCGACGCAGCAGACCCATTTCCACGACGATCTGGGCGAGGGTGACCGGATCAGGCTGTTCGGGGCCATCACGCAGCCCGAACCGTCCGGCGAGACCGCGCGCGACCGGGCACGGGCCCTGTTTGCGATGACGCCGGAGACGCTGATCGCCAGCACGGCCACCAACTACCGCCGCTGGGTCAACTTCCCCTGGCACGTGGTCGAGCTGGGCGGACAGGCCCAGGCTGGTGCGTGGACACCGGCGGATCGGGCCCGCCTGGACGCGCTGGTCGGGCGCGCTCACGCCCAGGGCCTGTGGATCCGGTTCTACACCCTCAACGGCCACGCGGCACCCGACGCCGACACCCAGGGCTGGTCCAAGGGCTACAACTTCGGCGACCTGGCCGGCGCGACGCTGCGCTGGAAGGCGGCGCGAGAAGCCGGGGTCGACTTTGTCGCCACCGATCAGTACGAGGAATTCCAGCGGGCGGGCGGAGGCAAGGACTAGCGGAGGCGGCAGTCGGGAGTCGGCAGTCGGCGTTCCTCAGGGGTACAGCCGTCGCGTCGTCCAGGTCTCGCCGGACCGTTCGAACACGTCGCGGTCGTGCAGCCGGAACTGGCCGGCCTTCCAGAACTCGATGCGCAGCGGGCGTGAGCCGGTAGCCGCCCCAGTGGTCGGGTCGGGGCACGTCGCCGCCTTCGAACCGGGTCTCGAACTCGCGTACCCGCGCCACCAGGGCATCCCGCGATTCGAGCGGCTGGCTCTGCAGCGAGGCCCAGGCGCCGATCTGGCTGCCACGCGGGCGCAGCGCGAAGTACCCGTCCGACTCACGCGACGAGACGCGGGCGACCGATCCCTCGATACGAATCTGTTCGTCGATCCATGGCCAGTACGCGCAGATGGCCGCCCAGGGATTCCCTTCCAGTTCGCTGCCCTTGCGGCCGCCGTAGTTGGTGTGGAAGACCACACCGCGCTGGTCGACCTCGTGTACCAGGACGATGCGGCAGGAGGGTCGGCCGTCAGGTGTGGCGGTGGCGAGCGAGACGGCGATGGGATCGAACGGCGCGTCCTGCGCCGCTCGCGCCATGGCTTCCTGGAGCCGCTCAATCGGATCGAGCATGGCGTCATCTTATCCAGCCCACGGCCGCCTTGCTCGTGCGACCGGCGGCGACCCGCGCCGACCTGACCTGTGTGAGCCCAGAGACGACACGAGCGGATCCGGCTTGCGCCGAATCCGCTCGCTGCACTCCGACGAGCCGGGGAAGGGGAAGGGCTCGTCGCGAGCGTTCGGGCATCGGCGCCTAGAAGCCGATGCGCATGCCCATCTCGAAGCGGCGCGCGGCCATCGCTGCGGTCGGCACACCGAAGGACGACGAGCTCAGCACCGAGCCGTAGTTGATGAAGTTCACCTGGTCGAAGACGTTGAACGCCTGCAGGTAGACCTCGAGGCGGACGGCGCGATCGTTGCCACCCATCGGGCCGCCCCTGTCGCCGCCACCGCCACCACGACCGCCACCGCCCGCCGCCAGGTCCACCCATGATCACGGGCCCGCCGCCCGGCCCGGTCGGGTTGCGTGACGGCCCGAAGCCGCGGCTCCAGCTCAGACGCAGGTCGGTGTTGCTCTGCCAGGGCAGTCGCCCGGCATTGCGGCCGAGACCCGCCGGCCGCTCGTTGATGACGCCGTCCTGGTTGGAGTCCAGCCCCGACGTGATGTTGTACGGACGCCCCGACTGCGCCCGGAAGTTCAGGCCCACCCGCACGCCCCACAGCAGCTCCGTGTTGAAGAAGCTGAACAGGCGGTGCCGGATGTCGTCGGCGGCCGGACCGTACTCGGCCTGCAGGTTGCTGCTGTCCACGGGCAGCGTCAGCGCGCTGTCGCCGTAGTTCTTGCGCTCGCCGAGCGTGTACCCGAAGACGCCGAACAGGCGACGCGGCTGGTAGTTGAAGTTGAAGTTCATGTCCAGGCCCTGGCTCTCGGCCGAGGCGCTGGTCTCGAGCAGCGAGATGTTGCCCAGGGTCGGGTCGGGACGGACGCCGTCGACCGGCTCGTTGACGTTGCGCGCGCGGAACTGGTTCCAGCCGTACTGGTTGTAGTAGTTGGCGCGCAGCCGCAGCCAGGGCAGCACCTGCTGCTCGAGCCCCATCGAGTACCGGCGCACGGTCGGCATGTTCGAGGTCGTCACCGACCCGGACGATGCTCGGATTGATGGGCACGATGAGCACGCCGTCACCCAGGTACGGGTTGGGGTATCCGGGGTTGCGGATGATCGTGTCGAACTGGCGCGTGCCGTCCTGCCGGAGTGCGTTCTCGTAGAGGCTGGTCTCGTACCAGTCGTAGAAGATGCCGGCACCGGCCCGCACCGTCGTCTTGTTGCTCTTGAAGGGCGACCAGGTCATGCCGGCGCGCGGCGCGATGTTCATCCTGTCGTCGATCAGCGTCTGCGCCTCGTAGCGCGCGCCGAACGACAGCAGCAGGTTCTTGCGGAACCGGTAGTCGTCCTGGATGAACAGGCCCGCCTCGGTGTTGCGGTACTCGACGTAGGGGTCGCCGGACCGGATCGAGTAGTTGTTGGGCCGGCCGTCGGTGAAGGCCGCCAGCGTCGGGAAGGTGAACGTGCCCGCGAAGTTGCGCAGTTCGTCGCCGATGTAGTTGCCGGTATCCAGCTCGAAGCCGGTGCGGATGCTGTGCTTCTTGCCGAGCGGGATGTCGAGGCTGTCGGCGACCTCGAGTTCCCAGAACTTGCGGCCGCCCTGGATCTGCGCGCCGCCGTCGGTGAACTGGTCCTGGACGCGAATGGTGGTGGCGGCACTGGTGGACAGCGACTCGGTCTCCTGCCAGGAGTACTGCACGCGGATCTCGTTCAGGTACTTCTTGGCAAACGAGCCGACGTCGGACACCCGGACGCGGTTGCTGAAGCCTTCGCGGCTGTAGCCGCGGGTCTCGAGGTCGAAGTTGCCGATGCCGAGGTTCTCCGCGCTGTTGGTGTCGCGGTCGAACTGGAAGCGCAGCGTGTGGGTCTTGGTCAGCACGTGCTCGATGTTGAAATCGACGTTGAGCCGGTCCGACGGCTGATTGACCAGGCCGTTGAAGGCCCCGGTCGGCGTCGTCGCGACGATGGTCTGCACGTCGTACTCGTTGTTGCTGCGCACGTTCAGCGAGAACCCGGTGCGTCCCTTGACGATCGGTCCGTCGATCGACCAGCCGTAGCGGTAGGTCTGCCCCTGGCCCTTGACCGGCGAGAAGAAGTTGCGCGAGTCGAGCTGGTTGTCGCGGAAGCCGAAGGTCATGTTGTTGCGGATCGGCCCGTTGCCCGGCCGCGTGATGATGTCCACGCGCGGGAACCCGGCGTTGTGGTTCTCGGCCGCGAACGGATCGAAGCGGAAGCGGATCTCGCGAATCTGCGACTTGGGCGGCAGCTGTCCGCCCTCGAAGCCGTTGACGCGGATGCGCGCACCGGGCCCGGCCAGCTGCTCGAGCTGCTGCTGCATCTCGTCCGGATCGTCGGCCAGCGCTTCGATCTGCGAGGCGCTCAGTGCGGTGGAGAACGAGTCGGTGACGGCGCGGTCCGACATGTCCTGCTCGACTTCCACCTGCTCGACGAAGCCGGCGATCTCGAGGGTGATGTCCTGCTTGGTGTTGCGGCCGGCACGCACCTGCAGTTCGGCGGCCGCGTTGGGCTCGAAGCCGGGGAACTCGGCGACAACGGCATACTTGCCGGGCAGCAGGGCCCCGAACGTGACACTGCCCTTCTCGTCGGCCAGCTGCGAGGTGACGGCGCCGTCGGGCGCGGTCAGGTTGACGCTGGTCGCGGCAATTGCCGCGCCGGTCGTGTCGTAGACGTTGACCGTCAGGGTGCCGGGACGCTCCTGCGCCGAGGTGGTGGTCGTCAGGCCGCCGGCCAGCAGCAGCGCCGCCATGAATGTGCGTAGGGTCGTCATGTCAGTCACTGGCCTTCTTCTGGAACTGCTCGGCCTTGACCGGCGCGTTCAGCTTGTACTTCTCGATGGTCCACTCCTCCTGCACCTTGCCCTCGACCTGTCGGGAAATCTTGTGCGGCAGCATGACCCCATCGACCTTCTTGTACTCGCTGTAGAAGACGTTGGCTTCGACCAGGGGCGGCGGCGGCTCGGCCTCGAACTTCTTGCGCATCTCCTCGAAGTAGGCGCGGCGCTCCTCGTCACTCTTGAACTGCGGCGGCGGCGTCATCTGGCGAACCCGCGGCTGCCGCACCATGTAGCTCAGCATCAGCGGACGATGCTCGGCCTGGTCGACGAAGAGGCGCGCCCGGAATCCATCCGGGCCGGTCACGTCGATCACGTCGGCCACGCCGTTGGGCGCTTCGGCCTCGGCGATGTGCGTGAACGAGAGCGCGGTGAGCAGCGGCGAGCTCGGCATGATGCCGAGCAGCGTGCGGTACAGCTCGGCCTTGATGCCGATGGCCGGGTCCTGCCGGTTCGCCCCGCCGGGACCGCCGGCGCCGGGACCGCCGCCCGGACCACCCGGGCCACCCGGGCCACCCGGGCCGCCCGGGCCACCCATGCGCATCATGAAGCCGCCACCACCGCCCATGCCGGTCATGTCCCGGTAGGCGTCGGTGCCCTTGATGGTCTGGGACATGCGCGGACCGGCCATGCCGTCGGGGCGCATCATCACCTGCACCACCTGGAACGAATCGGGCAGCAGCCCGGCCAGCTCGATGCCGCCCGTGGTTTCGCGCTCGCCGAACACCCGCCGCGCCTCGCCTTCGGCCGTGAACGACTTGAGGCCGGTCAGCTTGTCGCCGCCCATCGCTGCCGTCATGGCCGCCAGGACCGCCTGCGCCCTGGCCGGGTCGCCCTTGGCCGGCGCTTCCTGCGCCGCGGCTGGGGCGCCGGCCGCTGGTGCCTGCGCCAGCGTGGGGCTGATCGCCACTGCCATGAAGCCGGCCATCGCGACGGTTCTGAAAATGTGCTGCTGCATATGAGTGCCCTATCCCCTAGAGTTGACCGCCCATTCCCATGGGCTCAGACCATTGGACGATCCCGACGGGCACGCGGTGGTTAAGTGGCCGCTAAATGATTGTTAAGGATGAAAAAAGACGCGATTGCAGTCATCGGCGCAGGCGCGGCGGGCCTGATGGCCGCCATCATGGCGGCCCGCGCCGCCCCCGGCACCCCCGTCGTGGCCCTGGACGGCGCCGCCCGCATCGGGGCCAAGATCCTGATTGCCGGGGGCGGGCGCTGCAACGTGACCCACCACGTGGTGACCGAGCGTGATTTCCACGGCTCCACGCCTGCCGCCATCCGGCGGGTGCTGAAGGCCTTCGACGTCGCCGCCACTGTTGCGTTCTTCGAGTCCGAGGGCGTGTCGTTGAAACAGGAGGCGACCGGCAAGCTGTTCCCGGTGTCGGACCGCGCCCAGGATGTCCTGCAGGCCCTGCTCGGCGCGGCCCGGCGCGCTGGCGTGCAATTGCGCCACCCCTGTCGGGTGACGGCGATTCGCGACGGAGGCGATGCGGGGTTCGTCATCGAGGTGGCCGGTTCCGAGGACGCCCCATTGCGCGCCGCGACGGTGATCCTGGCCACGGGCGGCAGGAGCGTGCCCAAGACCGGCTCGGACGGCTCGGGTTACGCGCTGGCCACGAGTCTCGGTCTGCCGCTGACCCCGCGCGTCTTCCCCGCGTTGGTGCCCCTCCGGCTGCCAGACGGCGACCGCCTGCGCGCCCTGTCCGGGCTGGCCATGGATGTTCGACTCACCGTCGTCTCGGCCACCGGACGCCATCTGGCCCAGGTCAGCGGCGCCCTGCTGTGCACCCACCAGGGCGTCTCGGGCCCGGCCGTGCTCGACGTCAGCCGCGCCTGGCAAGCCGCCCGGAGCGAGGACCCCGACGCCGCCGTCCTGGTGGACTGGCTGCCGGCCCTCGGGCCCGAAGCGCTCGACCGACACCTGCAGCAGCACGGTGGCCGGCCGGTGCGGCGTGCCCTTGCTCCGCCACTGCCCGACCGCCTCGCCGACACGCTGTGCGCCCTCGCCGGCGTCGACGCCGATGCCTCCGGCGCGACCCTGACGCGCGATGCCCGCAAGCGCCTGGTTGCCGCCTGCACTGCCTGGCGTCTGCCGATCGCCGGCACGCGCGGCTTCGAGGTGGCCGAAGTGACTGCCGGGGGCGTGCCGCTGGCCGCCCTGACCGCCGGGCTCGAAGCGCGCGACCGACCCGGCCTGTTCGTCTGTGGCGAGTTGTGCGACGTGGACGGGCGAATCGGTGGCTTCAACTTCCAGTGGGCCTGGGCCAGCGGAACGGTGGCCGGGCGCGCCGCCGCCGCACGCGTGCTGCCGGCGACCCCCCTACCTGTGTCACGATGACCGGATTGATGGCCAGACGAGGGACGGCACGCATCGCGCTGGTGGCCCTCGTCACCCTGGTGGCATTGTTCGCGACCGCGCCGCAGGCACGACCGGCAGCGGCGGCGCCGTGGCTCTGGCAGGGACGGTTCGGTACGCACGAGGTGTCGCTGCTGGGCACCATCCACGTCCCGGACGCACGCGTCCTCGCGCTGGCGCCACAGGTGCAGGCAGCGCTGGACCGCGCCGACCGCGTGGTCACCGAGATTCCGCTGGACGCGGCGCAACAGGCTGCCCTGGCGTCGGCGCTGCTGCTGCCCGACGGACAGCGGCTGCGGGCGCTCATCGGCGAGCCGATGTTTGCACGGCTGGAAAGCCGGGTCCACGCTGCCGTGGCGCCGGCGGCCCCGCATGTGGCCCCCCTCATTGCCGGCATGCTGGACCGGCTGAAGCCGTGGGCGGCGATGGCCCAGCTGGCCACGCTCCAGTACCTGCCGGACCTGCTTGCAGGCCGCGCGCCGCTCGACGCGCATCTCTATGCCGGGGCCATCGCCGCCGGCAAGAAGGTCGGCGGCCTGGAGACGGTGGCGGAACAAGCCAGTACGTTCGATGTATTCAGCCTGCAGGAGCAGGTGGCCCTGCTCGACGAGGCGCTCGGCGGCGCTGGAGGGGCCGCGGGGACCGAGCAGCGCGATGATGGTGCAGTGGTACCTCGACGGCGACGGCGAGAAGCTGGTGGCGGCGCTCGCCGAGGGCCGCACCGACGCCGCGCTGACGCGCAAGTTCGAGGCTGAAGTGCTGGTCAAGCGCAATCACCGGATGGCCGACCGCATCGTGGCCCTGCGCACGAGCGCGCCGGACGAGCGCCTGTTCGTCGCCGTCGGCGCCCTGCATCTCGTCGGTCCGGACAACATCCCGCAGCTGCTGCAGGCGCGCGGGTACGAGATTGATCGGGTGCGGCCCTGAGCCCACCTAGGGAGAGAGATACGGGCATGCGCTTCAGTTCGCTGTTGATGGCCATGGTGATGGTCGGGGGGTGTTCGACAACGCCCGCGTCGGAGGCGCAGACGCCCCCGGCGACGGCAACGACCGCCGGGACGTCCACGGTGCTGGCCGTCGTGGACGGCACGCCCATCACCGAAGACGACGTGCGCAAGGCCGCCGGGCTCGAAATCGCCCGGCTCGAGACACAGCTCTACCAGCTGCGCAAGCAACAGGTCGACGACCTGGTGGCCCGACGACTGCTCGAGGCCGAGGCGGCCCGCCGCGGCCAGTCGGTGGCTGCGCTCGAGCAGGCGGAGATTCTGTCCAGGGCCGGCACGGTCACCGACCCCGAGGTCGACGCGTTTGTCGAAGCCAACCGCGCCCGCATCCGCGGCGACGTGGCACAACTGCGGCCGCAGATCCGGGAATTCCTGCAGCAACAGAAGGCCGATGCGCGCCGCAGCGCATTTGTCGACGGGCTCCGCTCTTCTGCCAAGGTGGAGATGCGGCTCGCGGCGCCGGCACCGTTCCGTGCCGAGGTGGACACCGCTGCCGCGCCGGTGCGCGGCTCGGCGACCGCGCCGGTGACCATTGTCGAGTACTCCGACTTCCACTGCCCGTTCTGCCGGCGGGTGCAGCCGACGCTGACGGCGCTGCTCGAGAAGTACCCGGGCAAGGTGCGGCTCGTGTACAAGCACCTGCCGCTCGACGGCCTCCATCCGCAGGCACGACGGGTCTCCGAGGCCGCCTGGTGCGCCGGCAAGCAGGACAAGTTCTGGGACTTTCACGACGCCGTGTACGCCGACAGCGGCAACGACGCCAGCGACGGCACGCTCACCCGCTACGCGACGACGGCCGGTCTCGACACCGCCGCCTTCACGGCATGCCTGGCCAATCCCGAGGCCAAGGCCGCCATCCAGCGTGACGTGGCGGAGGGCGAGGCGCTCGGTCTGAACAGCACGCCGGGCTTTTTCGTGAACGGCCGCGAGGTCCGCGGCGCGCAACCCATCGAGGCATTCGAGGCGCTGATCGACGAAGAGCTTCGCGGCGGGCGCCCCTGAGACGGTCGTGACAGACGCCGAGCCCCCCGGACGTGAGCAGGCACGGCTCGAGACGCTTCGCTCGTACGCGATTCTCGATACGGCGCCCGAGGAAGGCTTCGACCGGCTGACGCGCCTGGCATCGACGATGCTCGCGGCGCCGATCGCGACGGTCTCGCTGGTCGACCAATCGCGGCAGTGGTTCAAGTCCGCCGTCGGCCTGGACCTGCGGTGGACGCCGCGCAGCGCGGCGTTCAGCGCGCACGCCATCGCCAGCGGCGACCTGCTGGTGGTGCCGGACGCCGCGGCCGACCAGCGCTTCCTCGACAACCCGCTCGTGACCGGCGCACCCGGCATCCGGTTCTATGCCGGTGCGCCGCTGACGACGCCAGACGGACACCGGCTCGGCGCGCTGTGCGTCATGGACACCGCGCCGCGTCCGGCCGGCCTCACGCCCGCTGCAGTCGCAACACCTGCGCGACCTCGCCGCGCTGGTCGTCGACCAGCTCGAATTGCGGCGGCATGTCGCACGCCATGGGCAGCACGATTCGACCTCCCGCCAGCAGCAGTTCGAAGCCTTGCAGGAGAGCGAGCGGCGCTACCGCCGGCTGTTCCGGCAACACCCGCAGCCGATGTGGGTGTACGACGTCGAGACGTTCGCTTTCCTCGACGTCAACGACGCCAGCCTGACGCTGTACGGCTACTCGCGCGAGGAATTCCTGTCGTCGGTGATCTTCGACATCCGACCGCCCGAAGACATCGAGCCGGTGCGCGAATCGGCGCGGCGCGCGCCCCCGGGGCCTTCGCGCAGTGGCCCGTGGCGGCACATCCGCAAGGACGGCACGTCGGTCTTCGTGCGCATCCTGTCGTACCCGATCCTGCACGAGGGACGACCGGCGCGCCTGGTGCTCGCCAGCGACATCAGCGAGGAGAAGCATCTCGAGGCGCAGCTGGTGCAGGCGCAGAAGATGGAAGCCATCGGCCAGCTGGCCGGCGGTGTCGCGCACGACTTCAACAACCTGCTCACGGTCATCAACGGCTACGCGCAGCTGGTGATCTCCAGGCTGCACGAATCCGACCCGCTGCGTGCCGATGCCGACCACATCCTGCAGGCCGGCGATCGCGCGGCCGCGCTGACGCAGCAGTTGCTGGCCTTCAGCCGTCGGCAGGTGCTGCAGCCACGCGTGCTCGACGTGTGCGGCCTGGTCGAGACGCTTCGTCCAATGCTCGCGCGCCTGCTCCGTGACGATGTGGAGGTGCGCACCGCCGCACCGCCACTGCTGCCGCCGGTGCTGGCCGACCCCCTGCAACTCGAGCAGGTGCTGCTGAACCTGGCCATGAACGGCGCCGACGCCATGCCTGATGGCGGCACCCTCTCGGTGACGGCCGGCACCGCGCTGCTCGATGCCGACACCGCCGAACGTCAGGGACTTGGCGCCCGGCCGCTATGTCACGTTGTCGGTCACCGACAGTGGCGTCGGGATGGACGAAGACACCCGGGCCCGCATCTTCGAGCCATTCTTCACCACCAAGGCGAAGGGGCACGGCTCGGGCCTCGGCCTGCCCGTTGCGTACGGCATCATCCGGCAGAGCGGCGGCAACATCACGGTCGCGACCTCCCCGGGCCTGGGCTCCACGTTCACGATCTACCTGCCGCTGGCCGAGCCGCCGGCCGCGGACACGACGGCCGCACCATCGAGCAGCGCCACGGCGGCCGGAGGCCACGAGACGATTCTCGTCGTCGAAGACCATGACGCGGTGCGCCGCCTGGCCGCGGACGTGCTGCGGGCGGGCGGCTACGACGTCCTGGTGGCCGACACGGGCACTGATGCGATGTCCCTGGTGGAGCGTCGCGGCGGCAACATCGACCTGCTGTTGACCGACGTGATCATGCCCCGGATGAGCGGGCGCGAGGTCGCGACGCGCCTGCAGCGGCAGCTGCCGGGTCTCGCGGTGCTGTTCATGAGCGGGTACACGCAGACCGCCATCGTCCAGAACGGCGCGCTCGAGTCGGGATTGCAGTTCCTCGCCAAGCCGTTCACGCCGACACAGCTGCTGACACGCGTGCGAGAAGTGCTGGCGGCACGACCGCAGGGCACCAGGACGGTGCCCGACAGCACCGCCGCCGCGCCAGCTCCCCGCGCCCCCCGCCGCATCGTCGTGGCCGACGACGACCCCGGGTTGCGCGCGCTGCTCGCGGCCACGCTCGGCGCCGCCGGCTATCAGGTGCTGCAGGCCGACAATGGCCGCGACGCGTTGCGCCTGTGCGTGGTCGACGGCGCCGACCTGCTGCTGACCGACCTGGTCATGCCCGATCAGGAAGGTCTGGAAACGATCGCCCGGATGCGCGAGCAGTTGCCGGAGGTGCCGGTGGTGGCCATGTCGGGCGCCTTCGACGGCGGCTTCCTCGAAATCGCGCGGGCCATGGGCGCGGTTGCCGTGCTCCCCAAGCCCTTCACGCCAGCGCAGGTGCTGCAGGTGGTGCGGCGCATCCTCGACGAGCGCAGCTAGTCGCCGAGCAACTCGCCGAGCACGTGCAGGTCTTCGATGCGGTCGGCGATGACCTTGATGGCCATCAGCAGCGGGACGCCGAGCACCACGCCCCACGCGCCCCACAGCCAGCCCCAGAACAGCAGGCCGACAAACATCGCCACCGGGTTCATCCTCGCCGATCGACTCATCAGCGCCGGTGTCAGCAGGAACCCCTCGAGCGAGGTGATCACGACCTGGGTACCACCCACCAGCATGGCCTGCCCGATGGTGCCGAAATGCGCGAAGGCCAGCAGCGATGCCGCCCCGGCCACCAGCGTCGGGCCGACGTAAGGGACGACGTTGGCCACGGCAGCGAGCAGTCCCCACACCGCCGCGTTGGGCATGCCGATGGCCCTGTACGCCAGCCACGTGGCGACGCCCACAATGCTGCTGACCAGGACCAGCGTGCGCAGGTAGACGCCGATCTGCTCCTTGATCTCGTCGATGATCTGCACGGTGATCTTCTTGCGCGACAGCGACGGCCCGGTGATCTTGACGAACTTGCGCTTGTAGAGATCGCCGGCCGAGAGCAGGAAGAAGACCAGGAACAGTACGAGCAGGAACTGCGCCGCCAGTCCCGTGCCGGTGACCAGGTAGTCGCGCAACGCGACGGGCGCCGCCACCACCCGTACCGGCTGCGCGCCAGTGCGATCCCGCGGAGCGGCCGCCGCAGCGGTCGTCAGCTCCTCGGCCGCCTCCTGCAGGTCTGCCATCGGACTCTCGCGCGCCACCGTCGTGCGGACCAACGCCTGCCTGACACGACGCGCGACGTCGGGCAGCTGATCGGCGAGATTGGCGGCCGGCGCCGAGAGCTGATAGCCGGTCGCGCCGATGCCGCCGATCAGCAGCACCAGCACGAGGCCGGCCCCGCCTGGTCGCGGCAGGCCCGCCCGCCGCAGGCCTTCGACCAGCGGCGACAGCACGAGGCTGATGACGATGCCGATCAGCAGCGGCACGAACAGCGTCTGCCCGACGTACAGCGCCCAGGTCACCGCGATGACGGCCAGGGTGGTGAGCGTCAGGCTGCGGATGCCAATCGGGAACGAGACGGTCGGCAACGTCTCGTTGCGCACCACGTCGGCGCTGCCGCTCGGGGCGTCGGGAGCCTCGCCAGCAACGTCGATCGGGACCGGGGAGTCGGGCGGCAGCGGGGTATCCACCCCTGACTCGGCAGCAAGATGTGAGCCATAGGGGTCCGGCGACGGCCGTCCACGTGCGGCGGTCACGACGAGGCCGGCGCCCGGAGGTGGCCCTGGGCGCGGCGAGCCAGGAACCACAGACTCGCCACGGTCACCGTCACGCCAAGCATCGACATCTCGGCTGCCGTCGCCTGCGCCAACAGGGCGATGCAGAACACTGCGCCAGTGACCAGCACGGCCGTGGGGACATGCAGGGGCGCCGCGCCAGCGACGACCGTCGGGTCGCTGTCGGCGACCTGCCTGTCCACCGATTGCAGCCGAATCGCCGACGCGCAGGCGAGCACGTAGACCGCGACGGCCGACACGCTGGCGAAACCGGCGAGCACGGCAAACGAGCCGGAGGCGGACACCACGAAGAACGCGAGCGTCTGCGCCACGATCGCCACCGCCGGTGTCCGATACCGCGGATGGACGCGGCCGAGCACCTCCGGCAGCAGCCCTCGCTGCGCGATCGCAAACACCAGCCGCGGCGTGGTCATCACCGCAGCGCTGACGTAGCCGGCCATCGAGACCACCGTGCCGACCAGCAGCAGCATCCGGCCCTGCGCGGCCCATGAGGTTGCCGGCGGCGACGGCGAGGGTGGCATCGGGCGTCCGGGCGAGCGCGGCCCCGAGCCCGGTCGATGCCGCCATCTGCACGGAGACGTACAGCACGGTGATCAGGCCGAGGGCCAGGACGAGTGCGACAGGGATGGTGCGCGCCGGCCGCGATACCTCCCCGACCAGAGACATCACGGTCTCGCTGCCCGCGAAGGCGAAGATGAGCACCAGGGTGGCCCGCCCGATGGTCGACGCCTCCGGCAACGGACCGAGTCGCCATGCGTCCGCATCACCGGCCATCGCTGCCACGCCGACCAGGACGAGCAGGGGCGCCAGCTTGGCGATGGTCAGCATCTCGACGACACGGGTCCCGTGTCGGACTCCCCGGACGTTGATCGCCGCGTAGACCGCCAGGAGGGCAGCCAGCACAGATGCCTTCGCCACTGGCGAGCCGAGTGCCGGCACCATCGCCGCGATGGCGGCCGTCAATGCCGCCATCACCGCCGCCGACGCCGCGGTGTCGCTCACCCACTGCAACGCCCCACCGACGAAACCCACCTGTGGTCCGAAGGCCGCCTCGGCAAACGCCGCCGTGCCGCCGGCGTGCGGCACCCGACTGCCCGCAACCGCGAAGGCCAGGACGATGCAGAGCATGACCAGCGCGCACGCGAGGTACGCATACGCCGCCGAGGCACCGAGCATCTGCGCGACCACCGCCGGCATCGCGAAGATGCCGCCACCGACCGTGATGTTGAAGAGTGAGGCCGTGAGGCCACGAACGCCGATTGATCGCGAGAGTTGGGACATTGCGGTGTGTCAGATACGGAGCAGGACCGCCTGGGCCGGCTTGCCGGTGGCCACGGCGAGGGCGCTGGCATAGAGCGCCACCTGACGGCGATACGCATCGAGGCTGGCGTCCAGGTCGGCGTCGGTCTTGAAGTCCACGACCGTCCAGCCGTCGCCGTCCTCGAACGCCAGATCGAGCTGGCCCTCGATCCAGCTGCCGTCCTCGAGGCGAAGTGTCACGGGTGCTTCACGGCGACATCGACCACGTGCGTGTGCCGCCGCCGCCGCTTTCAGCAGAGGGTGCTGCAGGGTATCGCAGATCGCCGCGATGACCGCTGGCAGGTCGACGCCGGCATCGCCCAGGACGCGCGCCTTGAAGGCCGCGGCGGTGGCGACCTCGGCCTCGCTGGCCTCGAGCCCGACGACCGCGAGCACCTCGTGCACCAGCGCGCCGAAGGCCGCGTCCGCCACGACGCGGCGTCGACGCCGGCACCTGCAGCACGGCCACGCTGCTGGCCGCGACCGCGCTGTCACGGGCCGCGTCGGTGACGCGCTGCACGACAAGGGACGGGACCCGTCCGCTCGCGAGCCGGCTGGCGTGCAGGTGCATCCACTGATTCATCGCGTCATGGCCTTCGCGAATGCGACTTTCGGGCGCGTGCCTGTCGACCAGCGATTTCTGTCGGGCGCCCAGCGACGGTTCGGCGTCGAGGTGCAGCCTCGAGGGATCCCACCACGTGACCTCGAAGGGCAGAAGCGCGTCGCCCAGCGCGTACCGTCCCGGGCGGAGCGGCGAGATGTAGGCGGCGGCTTCCTCGTCCGGCCGCTCGAGCACCGAGTCGCGGCCGAACTCGGGACACCCGATGGCCGGCTCCGGGGCCGGCCAGGGCCGCGTCGGGTAGAGCGCCCGGTTCATCACATCGATCCACTTCTCGCCCTGCTTGAGATGCGGGTACGGCTCGTCGCCAACCCCGGGCACGACCAGCAGGTCGCGTGCCCGGGTGGCGGCGACATAGGCCAGCCGATGGCCCTCGGCGCGATCGCGCGCCGCCTCGACCTCCCGCAATTCCACCAGTTCCACCGGCGTGCAGCCGGCGATCGACTGCACGCACAGCCCTGCCGACGACACGAGGGCCCGCGAGGGTCGGTCCGACGACAGCCGACACGTGATGTCGGCCAGGATGACCACCGGGAACTCCAGTCCCTTGGCCTTGTGCACCGTCATCAGGCGGACGCCGTCGGTGCCTTCCTCGAGGATCGGGCTCTCGCCGGCCTCCGAGTACGTCTCGTCGAGGAGCCGCTGCACGAAGCCGCGGAACGACGCGCCGTCGCCGGACTCGTACTGGCGTGCCAGCTCCACGACGTGCAGGACATTGGCCAGCGCCTGCTCGCCGCCCGGCCGCAGTGCCAGCCCGGCGTGCGCCCGCGTGGCGCGCAGCAGCGCCTGCACGGTGTCCTGGACCGGCACCCGGTTGCGCTCGCGATGCAGCGTCCGGAGCAGCTGCAGCGCCTCCTCGATCGCGGCCATCTCGGGCTCGTCGTCCGCCCCGGCCGCCGTGCCCTCGCGCGGCACGCCGAGCGGGGTGAGGCGACCACCGCGCGACGTCCGGTACTCGAGCAGCTGGTGGTCGGGAAAGGCGAAGAAGCCGCCGCGCAGCGTCGCGTAGACCGAGAGTTCGTCGTCGGGCCACTCGATGGCGCAGAGGGCGACGCGCAGCGCATCGACCTCTTCGCGCTCGTGGAAGCTGCGGCCGCCGACCAGCAGGTGCGGGATCTGCCGCGCCTCGAGGGCCGCGACATACGGCCGGGTCACGTCGGTGCCCCAGCTCGAGAAGCGGCGGAACAGGATGGCAACGTGACGGGCCTGTACCGGCACGCGCATTTCGCCGCCTCCCGGCACGCGTTCCGACACCGTCCAGCCACTCTGCTGGATCAGCCATTCGACAAACGCGCCCACCGCGTCCGGGAGCGACGCCTCGATGGCTTCGTAGCTGACGTACTTGCCCTTGTACGGTCGCGGCACCGGCAGCGCCACCAGCGCCGGTTGCGTCCCGCAGTCGGCGCGGACCGGCTCGAGCGCGACGTAGTCTGCCTGCCCCGTGGCGGCGTCGGCATCCATCACCGCGCCGAAGACGTGGTTGATGGCCCGCTGCAGGGTCGGGACGCTGCGGAAGCAGGTCCGCAGCTGACAGGCCTCCGCGCCGGCCTGCAGCAGCTGGCGCTTCACCTGCCAGTACGTCTCGACGTCGGCACGGCGGAAGCGGTAGATGGCCTGCTTCGGATCGCCGACGATGAACAGCCGTCCGGGGGTCGGCCGGACGCGCGTCCAGTCGGTCTGGTCCGGATCGTCAGCAGCCAGCAGCAGCAGGATCTCGGCCTGGATCGGATCGGTGTCCTGGAACTCGTCGACGAAGAGCCGCTGGTAGCGAGCCTGGAAGTCGGCCCGCACCGTCGCGTCTCGCCGCAGCAGGTCGCGGGCCCGCATCAGCAGGTCGGTGAAGTCCAACGCGCCCGCGTTCCTGCTTGGCGGTGGCGTACCGCACCAGGCACGGCTGCAGTTCCTGCTGCAGGCGCGCCGCCAGGTCGGCCTCGAGCGCAGCCACCGTCTCCTGCAGGGTCGACCTTCAGCGCGGCATGCTGCGCCTTGACGTCGGCACGCGGCACGCCCGTCGCGTAGGTGCTGCCGTAGCCGGTCCGGCTGCGCGTCACCGCCTTGTCACGCGACAGCGCCCCGAGTCCGGCCTCGAGCGCATCGAGCGTGTCGGGGGCGGCCGCCTCGGGCGACGGCAGTCCGGCATGCAGTCGACTGAACCGGCGAATCGCTGCCGTGTCGGCGTAGAAGTTGTCGCTGGCGGCACCCTTGCCGCTGACGGCGGCAAAGGCATGCACGGCGGTCATCGCCGTGCCCAGGAGCGCCCCCCGGTCCACCGGGTCGCGCCGCCATGGCGTGGCGAAGTCACGCCATTCCGCAAGCGCCCGCACCGCCTTGCGCAGTGCCGCGCGCGGCCCCGCCTCACCATCGTCGTCGCGGTAGGCGCGACGCAGGATGCGGCGTACACCCTCGGTGGGCGATTCCAGCGTGTCCTGCAGCCACTGGTCCACCACCCCGTCGAGCAGCTGGTTCGCCACCGGCTCGAGCAGCACCTCGAAGCGGGGGTCGACATCGGCCTCGACCGGGCGCTCGCGCAGCAGGTCCGCGCAGAAGCCATGGATGGTGCTGACGTGCGCATCCTCGAGATGCGCCAGGGCGTCCTCGAGCCGCAGCCGGGCCGGGCCGGCGTGGTGCTCACGCGCCCGCTCGATCTCCTCGCGCAGGCGCAGCTTCAGCTCGCCGGCGGCCTTCTCGGTGAAGGTCACGGCGACGATCTCGCCGATGCGGGCACGGCCGGCCGCGAGCGTGTTGACCATCCGCGCGACCAGCTCGGTGGTCTTGCCGGTGCCGGCCGCGGCCTCGACCACCAGCGTCGTGTCCAGGTGCGTACGGATCCGGATGCGGTCGTCCTGGTCGACCAGGAGCGGCGGCGACGTGGTCATCGCATCCTCCGCAGCAACGTCAGCTCGGCGAGCGGACGGTGATCCTTGCGGCGCGGCAGCGACTGCGCCGTGGGTCCACACACCGGCTTGAAGTCGCACCACGTGCACGCCTGGTCTGCCGGGGCCGCTGGCAGGCGGCCTTCCTGCACGGCGTGGTCGATGATCGCGAGCACCTCGAGGCCCGCCTGCCGCGTCCCGGCACCGGCGCCGCCGTCGATCGGCCACTCGTGATCCGCGTAGCCGCCGTCCTCGGTGCAGTAGGACAGCCGTGACGCCGTCACCCGGCCCGAGAACACCGCCTCGACTGCCATCGCGTAGAGGGTCGGCTGCAATGTCCGTCCGCCGTTGACCACGACGTTGCCGGCAAGGCGGTACTTGCCGGTCTTGTAGTCGGTGATGCGCCACTCGTCGGCGGCTCCTCGCTCGAGCAGGTCGACCACGCCATGCAGGCGGGTGCCGTCGGGCAGCACCGCCTCCTCCTTGCGGCTGGCCGTGTCCAACCCGAAGCCGCCGGCAAAGCCGACGCCGATCTCGACCCCCGCCGGCGTCCAGCGGCCGCCGTCGCCAGGGAGTCGCCGCACCCACTCGTGCACGTCGCGACGGATGGCCGCGACGGCGTCCTGCCAGACGCGCAGGATGGGCGGCGTCAGCCGGTCCTGGTACCCGTCGGCAATGCGCGTGACGATCGCCTCGGCAATGCCCTGGGCCTCTTCCAGCCGCGACTCTGGCAGTGGCGCCCACCCCTGCGTGATGAACGCGCGCATGATCTCGGCGAGCATCTCGTGGACCATCGACCCACGGGTCAGCGGATCGAGCATGGTCAGTGGCGCCGCTTCCTCGCGCGGCGACAGGCGCAGCACCGTGGACAGGTAGAACTGGTAGGGACAGGTGGCAAACCGCTGCAGGGCCGAGGCCGAGTAGGCGCGGGCCTGCAGGCGATGCGGGGCGAGTGCCGCGGGTGGCGCGACCAGTCCGTCGTGCGCCGTCCAGGCCCGCGTCAGGCGCAGATGGCGCGCGACCAGGGCTCGTCGCAGCGCGGGATTGACATCGAACAGGTAGCGGGCGCGGCCGAGAACATCGGCCTCGGGTCCGCGCAGGTACGTCTGCAGGATGCTCAGGTCGTGCTCGGCGGCATCAATCGACGAGACCGGATCCTGCGGCGCCGGCCATGCCAGCCGGGCGCCGCTACGCTGCTGCGCAGTGCGGACCAGCGCCTCGTAGCCAGGCACCCGGCCGGTCACCGCCCGCTGCAGGTCGATGGCATAGAACGACGGCACGCGCGCCCGCGCCTGCGCCGTCTCCATGGAGGAGTACGACGCGACCAGCGCCCGACCCGCCGCACCCGCCGCCAGGCGCAGCTGCAGGCGCTCGGCCGCCACCCGATCCTCGTCAGCCGGGAGGTCGGGCGAGAGGGCGCGGCGCTCGCGATCGAGCAGAAGCGGATCCTGACGGCTGCGCTGCGGGAAGACACGCTCGGACAGGCCCAGCACGCAGACGACGTCGAAGGTCCGGCCGCGCACCTGATCGGGCGTGCCCACGAAGACGCCGCCGTACCGATGCAGCGGCGGCGGCACCGACAGGTGCGTGAGCCGGTCGCGCAGCACGTCGCGCACCTCGGCCAGGTGCACGTGGCCGACCCCTTCGAGCGGCCGCAGTTCCGCCAGCGTCGCCAGCACGCGATCGGGTCGCGCAAGCACGCGCGGCGCCAGCGCCGACAGCCGGGCGAGCCAGCCGCCCCAGTCGTCGGCAGCCGGCCACCCCGCCATCTCGTCGACCACCTGGCCGGCAAACGCGATGAGCTCGCTCGTCCACACGGCCTGTCGGGACAGCGCTTCGTGTCGCGACGAACTCGGGTCGTCCTGCCACGCCGCGTCGGCGCGCACCTGCAGCTGCGCCCGATGGCCCTCCAGCCGCCGCGCCCAGCGCGCGGCACCGCCAATGACCTGCGCGTCGTTGAGGATGGCTTCCCAGCGCCATGGCGACGGGCGCGCGGCCGGTTCCGCATCGTCGGGCACGGCGTCGCCGGTGCCCTGGTCACCCTCGCTCGGCTGATCGCTGGTTGCGGGGCGAAGGCCCAACGCCTCGACATCCTCGGGCCGGGTGGGCGCCTCGACTCCCGCCTCCCGCCTCCCGACTCCCGATCCCGCAGGCACCTGCCCGAGGGAGAGGTATTCCGCGAAGCGACGCGCCGAGAACTCCTCGATGGCGCACGCCAGCAGCGCCAGCAGCGCCCGGCCGGCCGGGTCCGGGCGCCGGGTGCCACGCCCGAAGTGCGCCGGCACGTCGGCGCGGCGCATCGCAGTCTCGAGATGCGTGGCGTAGAGTTCGGGCGTCCGCATCACGACGGCGATGCGATCGAAGGGTGTCCCTCGCTCCGCGTGCGCGAGCACGACCCGTACGACCTCCACGCATTCGCGGCCTTCGCCAGGCGCCGAGAGACATTCCACCGAGGGGTCACCGGCGTCGACGACGGCCGCACCGATGTCGGCGGGCTCGAACAGACCTGTCTGAACCTTGCGCAGTGCCTCGGGTGTCGCGGCATGGTCGTGGCCGCTGGCGACGTCCTGGTGGGTTCCCAGGAGGGCCAGCAACCGCCTCGCCCAGGGATCGCCGTCCGGGGCCGTCAGCAATGCGGCGCGGCTGCGCGAGAGCAGCGCGTGAGCAAGCGTGACATCGGCACGGCTGGCAAGCGGTGGATCGACGAGGGCAATCGGCAGCGCCAGTTCCGGCAGGTCGGCGCCGGCCGCAGCGGCCGCGGCCAGCGCCAGGACCTCGGCACGGTCGGCATGGCGGAGGTCGGCCATCGCGGTTTCGGCGGCAGCGAGCAGCCACGCCAGGTCTCGTCCCTTCGGGGTGCCGTCGTCGAGTCGATGCACCGGCACGCCCGCGAGGCGAACGTCGGTGAGCGTCCGGGCCAGCGCGGGGACGAAGCCAGGGTGCCGCGACGCGTCGGCGAAGAAGGCCAGGACGCGCTCGTCCCTGGCGCGGGCCACGACACGGGCGACGATCGCCTCGAACCCGAGACTCGAGACCGGCGTGAGGTCGCGGGCGATCAGCGCCGGGGTCGCGAGGAGCACGCTCAGGCGGACCCAGCCGGCCCGTTCGACGCCCAGCGACGCGGGGACTTCCGCCAGCGCCTCGCGGACGACGTCATCGGCCTGACCATGGGTCGCCGCCACGACGCGGATTCCCGAGCGCCAGGGAGTCGCGGACGTGCCTGGAGACCGCAGCCAGGCGGACACGGGCCGCACCGTGCACGGCGGTGCGCACGACGCCACCCGCGGGGACGGCGACGGCCATGACCGGCCTCGGCGCAGAAGGGCGCGCGATCGCGTCGGGTTCCGGAACTGGCGGATTTTCGGGGACGGGACGTTCGGCCGGGACATCGTCCCAGGGCAGACGTGGAGTGGACATCGCGCCTCGCAATGCCCCGGGTCGCAGTGCCAGGGCTCTCTCGGGACCGGAACGTGAAACGTGGCGGCGGTCTGACAGATAGTAACCTGTCGGGGTGCATGCGCTGCCGCCCCTGATCGACGTCGCGCTCCTGCCCGGAGTCGAGGGTGAACCGGCCTGGGTGCCGCAGGTGCTGTGCGCCGATGAGTTGTCGCGGTGGACCTCGCTGCACGCCACCGGACGGCCGCTCTTCCTGGCCGCACACCTCGGGGCGCGGATGGTCGCGGCGCGCCGCCTGGCGTGGACCGGCGACCCGCCGACCGCCCCGGACCTGGCGCGATTTTGCCTGGGCAACGCTGCCTTCGGGAAAGCCGATGCTGACCTTTCGTGATGGACGCGCGCTACCGCTGCACGTGAGCGTGGCGCACGGCGGCGGCCGTGCCGCGGCGGCGGTCTGCGACCACGGCCCGATTGGCGTCGATCTCGAACACGTCGATGCCCGCCGCAACCTGCTGGCGATTGCCAGGCGCTTCTTCGCCGAGGAGGAGTTCGCGCAGTTGGCCGAAGCCTCGGCCGACGAGCGTACGGCCCTGTTCCATCAGTGGTGGACGCGCAAGGAGGCGGTGCTGAAGGCCACCGGCATCGGCCTGCGCGGCGGGCTCACGGTGCGCGTCGACGGACCCGGCGATCGTGATGGCTGGCGGCAGGTGCAGTTGGTCGGCCACGACGCGCCGCTGTTCGTCCGCGACCTGCGAACACCGGACCCGTGCGTCTTCGGCGCCGTTGCCATCGAGGGCCAGCCCGGCGTGGTGCGGATGGTGCACACCACCGTCGTCGAAGGGGGCCCCTGATGGACCCGACCGCGGGTCTGATGGGCGCCAATCCGTTCGCTGCGCTGACCTTCATCGCCGCACCGGCGTTGCTGACCAACGCCTCGAGCCTGCTGCTGCTCGGCACGACCAACCGGCTCGCTCGGGCCGTCGACCGGGTCCGGGCGATGGCCGAGCAACTCGAGCAGCACGCGCGCTCCGAGCGGACCGTGGCGGAAGTCGACCTCGGCCTGATGGCGCTGGCCGAGCAGCGCGTCCGGATCATCGTGCGCGCGATGACCGCGTTCTACCTGGCCATTGGCAGCTTCTCGTTCGGCACGATGCTGGCGCTGATCGGCGCTGCGCTGGTCTCACCGTCCCATGAGGACGCGCGCACCTGGGTGCTCCGCATCACGGTCGCCGCATGCGTGGTCGGCGTCACCGCCATCATGTCGGGATCGCTGGCCCTGGTCTTCGAAAGCCGCATCACCTTCCGCATCCTGACCGCAGAAGCCAGAGAGGCCCGGCACCGCTACGCCGGCAAGCAGGTCGGGTAGAAGCGCGATTGCCGCCTGCCGACTGCCGGCTCCCGGTTGCCGGCTCGGCGTCCCCTCACTCCTCGGTCAAGGCCACGTACAACAGCACCGGCGTGGCCAGCGCCAGCGCGCCGCCGCAGAGCCACAGGGCCACGCTCAGAAACGTTGGCGCGCCCCACGGAACCGCCGGCAGGACGTCGGTCACCGCCCGGACCACCGCCGCCATGGACGCCCAGTCCTGCAGCCACCACGCCAGCACGCCGGTCAGCGACGCCAGCAGCCCGATCAGGCTTGCCGCGGCGAGACCGGTGGCGACGGTGATCGGCCGGGCCGCGATCACGGCGGCCTCCTGCCGGGCACGCAGTTCGGCACGCCACCACGCCTGACCGGCAGACGGCACGCGAGCCTCCGCGAGGGCGACCGTCCGGTCGTCCTGCAGGATCGAGACGAGCGTGTGGAGATCACGGCAGGAGCCGCACGTCTCGAGATGTCGCCGCGAGTTCGGCCGGCACGTCCTCCGAGGGTCGATCGAGCGCCGCGGCGAGCACGGCCTCCTCGTGGGCACAACCGCGGCCCCTCATCGCGCACCGCCGCGCGAGGGCGACCGTGGCAGCAGCGCCGCCAGGCGTTGCCGCGCCCGCAACAGCATCGTCTTGATGCTGCCGGCGCGCAGGCCGAGCGACGTCGGCAATCTCCTGGTGCGAGGAGCCCTCGGCGTACGCCAGCCACAGCAGCTGCCGGTCGGTCTCGCGCAGCTTGGCCAGCGCCCGCCTGACGTCGGTGCGGTCACCGGTGGCATGCACGGCGTCGGTCGCGCCGGCAAGCGACGCGCCGGCAGGGTCCTCCAGCGAGACGGTCGGCGGGCGGAACCTTCGCCGGCCGTCGTGTACCAGGTTGGTGGCAATCCGGTACAAGGCGTTGCGCTCGTGCGCCTCGCCGTCGTAGGTGCCTGGCGTGCGCAGGAACCGGTAGTAGGTTTCCTGCAGCAGGTCGTCGGCGGCGTGCGCATTCCGCGTCAGCCGGTGGAGATACACCCACAGCGCCCGGGCAGTGCGGTCGTACAGCAGCCGGAACTCGTCTTCGCGCAGCACGAACGTGTCGTCGCTGGTGGAGGCGATGATCGCAAGGGCGTCGGCACGGGAATCGGTCATCTCACACCTGGGGCGAGCCGTCGAGGGTCGCACGATCCGCGAGGCGGATCAGTCCAAGCCGCCGCGAGATCGCGTACGACAGCGCCGACGAGATGATCAAGGCCGCACCGATCGCGGTGACGAGCACCCCCAGCACACGCAGCGGCTGCGCCGCATCGTCGATCACGCCCCGGCTCACGAACTGCAGCGCCATCCCGAGAAACAGCGCCACGACGCCGGCCTGCATGGACCAGAGGATACGGCTGACGGGCGCCGCAATCGGCGAAGTGCGACCGTCGAGGGCAATTGGCGCCGACTCGAGGAACTGGCGACCTGCAGGCGACTCCATGTAGGCCCGCAGGTCCTCGCTGCTGGTCATCCGATCGAGCAGCTTGCTGTGGGTGTCCACCTGCACCCTCGACACGCGCTGCCAGCGGCGATGGTCGAGGGCGGTCCGCACCAGCCAACCGAAGCCGAGGGCAAGGCCGAGCATCACCACACCGACGGAAATGGAGCTCAACAGCTCGCGCCACATCCAGGTGCCGGCGTCGAGCTGCTCGTGCCGTGACGGCTCGCCCAGGAAGTATGCCGGCGAGCGGGCGATCTGCGGATGCTCGACGACAAACGCCGCCAGCCGCGGGTAGGGCGCGAGGTAATCGGTGTTGGTCAGCAGTGTTGGCTCGCGCTGCAGGACCTCGCGCACGGCGGGCGGGTGGTCCTGCAGCAGCGCATTGAGCTCTTCACGCATGTCGGCGGCGGACGGGCCCGGCCCCTGGGAGTCGGCGGCTGGCGCCGACAGCGGGGCAACGGCTTGAGCGGCGGCCACCCGCTGCGCGCACACCGGCGCAGGCGCCGCGGCAAAGCAGAGGGCGGCACACATCGCTCGCTGGAGCAGGGAGAATCGGCCGCGGGCAAGACCGAGGGTTGGCGTGGTCATGTCTGGTATTACGCAGGGGGACGCACAAGGTGGACAGTTGATCTGCACGAGGCAGCCGAGTCGTGCAGAATCTCCAGTCATGATCAGGCCTCCCCTTCCCGGACGCAATCGCGACGCCGGTCTCGCCATGGGCAGCCGCCGCGCATTCCTGCATCGCGCCGGGGCGACGATGCTGACCCTGGCCAGCGGCGCCGGGCTGGGACACGTTCGCGCGCAAACGCCGGTGGTGCAGTCGGTGACCGGCCCTATCGCCGCCGGCCGGCTCGGCCTGACACTGACGCACGAGCACCTGTTCTCGCGCTTCGGCGCCGACCCGACCGACACGCCGGAATACGACGAGGTCGACATCCGCGCCACCCTCGTTCCGTACCTGGCGTACCTGCACGCCCTTGGCGTGCGCACCATCGTCGACGCGACCGCGATGCGGTTCGGTCGTCACCCGGCCCTGCTGCGGGAGTTGTCACGGGCCAGCGGCGTCCAGATCCTGACCAACACCGGTGCGTATGGCGCTGCCGACGATCGCTACGTGCCCGACAGCGCCCGCACGGCAACCGCCGCCGGGCTCGCTGAGGTGTGGACGCGCGAGGCCCGGGCGGGCATTGGCGACACCGGCATCAGGCCAGGTTTCATCAAGATCGGCGTCGACGGGGGACCACTGTCGCCGCTCGATCGACGCCTCGTCGAAGCGGGGGCCATCACCCACCGCGCTTCGGGCCTGCTGCTGGCGGTGCACACCGGCGACAACAGCGTCGCGGTGCGCGAACAACTCGAGGTCCTCGCGTCGCAGAAGGTCTCACCGTCCGCGTGGGTCTGGGTGCATGCGGCGGCGTCCGTGGACGACGCGCTGCTCTGGGAAGTCGCCGGCAAGGGCGGATGGCTCGGGTTCGACGGCCTGCGCGCCGAGACGTTCGATCGACACGTGGCGCTCGTCCTCGAGGCCAGGCGGCGCGGGCTGCTCGGAAGGGTCCTGCTGTCGCACGACGGCAACTCGTGGCCGGCGACCGGGCGCCTGCCACGCGATTACGACCTGCTGCTGACGAGCGGCAGACGCCGTCTCCGGCAGCACGGGGTATCGGAGGCGGAACTGGCGCAGTTGCTGGTGGACAACCCCCGCGACGCCCTCACGCCCCGGGTCCGACCGGCGTGATCCCCGCGGCCAGACGCGCCTACGCCATCGCGGCGACCATCCGCCGCCGCAGGTCGGCGTCGGGCAGCACGCCCGTACCGGCCTCGGCGTTGTCGCGCATGTGCGCGGCGCGGCTCGTCCCGGGGATGACGCAGGTGACGGCGGGGTGCGAGATCACGTACTTCAGCAGCACCTGCGCCCATGTCCGGCAGCCGATCTCGGCGGCCCAGTCGGGCAATGGTCGGCCCTGCAGGCGGGTCAGGAGACCGCCGCCGCCGAAGGGCAGGTTCACGAGCACGGCCACGCCACGGTCGGCTGCCAGCGGCAACAGGCGCTGCTCGGCGGCACGGTTGTCGATCGAGTAGTTCAGCTGCACCGAGTCCAGCGCCTCGGCGCGGATGACGGCTTCCAGCTGATCGTGGGCATCGTCGCGATAGTGGGTGATGCCGAGGTGGCCGATGCGGCCCTCACGCTTCCAGGCCCGCAGCGTGGCGAGCTGGGTCTGCCAGTCCAGCAGGTTGTGGATCTGCATCAGCTCGATGGGCGTGTGCTGCAGTTTGCGCATCGAGTCCTGCATCTGCGTCACGCCGGCCTGCTGTCCCTCGGTCCATACCTTCGTGGCAACGAAGACCCGATCGTGCGCTGCCAGCTGGGTCAGCAATGCCCCGGCCACGTCTTCCGACGAGCCGTACATCGGCGAGCTGTCGATGACGCGACCGCCGCCCTCGAGCAGCGCGCGCAGGACGTCGGCCAGCCGGGCGCGCGCGGCGGCATCGGCGCCGACGTCGAAGCCGCGCCAGGTCCCGAGTCCGATGACCGGAAGCGCGACGCCAGACGAGGGGATGGTTCTGGTGAGCATGGGAGGTCGTGTCTGAGTGAAGGCCCTGGCGTGGGGCGTGCTGGCAGCGAGGGCGGCCGCCGCCACGCGCAGGAATTCGGATCGGGTCAGTGCCATCGTGCGATGGCCATTATGGCCCGCTCGACGCGGAGCCTACCGCGCCAGCCGGAACTCGGCGTCGGGCTGGGCCCGACCGAGCACGACGCGCGTGACGTACTCGCCGAGGGCCGGCCCCATCTTGAAGCCATGTCCCGAGCCGCCACCGACGAGCCAGACGTTGGCCGCGCCGGGATGGTGGTCGATCAGGAAGTGCGAATCCGACGTCAGCTCGTACTGGCAGACCTCGGAGCCGAGCAACGGCGCGCCGGCAATCGCCGGGAAGCGCAGGCGCAGGAAGGCACGCGCCTCGGCCAGCAGTTCCGGCGTGTGGGCGCGGTCGCCGTCGGTCGGGTCGAAGGTCGGGCCGTACGTGTCGTCGGCGACCTTGAAGCCACGATGGGCGTTGCCCGGGATGCCGTAGGTCATCTGCGCGCCGTAGTCGAGCCACACGGGCATCTGCGGCGGCAGCCAGCGCGGGTCGCCGGCCGGTGTGGCGAAATAGAACGACTCCTGGCGGCTGGGGCGGATGCGCGCGCCGATCACGTCAGGACAGACGGTGCCCAGCCACGGACCGCATGCCAGCACGAAGAGATCGGCGGCGAGGGTCTCGCCGCTGGCCAGCAGGAGGCTGCGCAGCGGCTGTCCCTCGGTGCGCACCGGCGCGACGTGGGCGACCGCATACGTGCCGCCTTCGGCCACGAAGGTCTCGACGACATGCTCGCAGGCACGGCGAGCCAGGACGTACCCGGCCTCGGCTTCCCACAGCACCCTCGACACACCGTCCAGGCAGATGTGCGGCCAGCGCGCCTGGGCCGCGTCGGGGTCGAGCCACTGCACCGGCAGACCGGCCGCGGCCATCGGCGCCAGCGACGCCTCGCCGAACGACTCGTCGCCGCGGAACATCCACAACGCGCCGGTGCGGTGGAAGAACCGCCGCTGCGTCCGGGCGTCATGCTCGCGCCACAGCTGCATCGCCCGCGCCGCCATCGCCGTGTAGATGGCGCGGGACCCGTAGGTGCCCCGCACCACCCGGGTTTCGCCGCCCGAACTGGCACGGGCATGTCCCGGGCCCCAGGCGTCCACCAGCGTCACGTCGGCGCCGCTGCGCCGCAGCATCAGCGCCGTCCAGCCACCAAAGGCGCCGGCCCCGACGACCACGACACGGAGCCGGGTGGAGGCTCCCTCAGTGCCCTCCGCCATCACCACTGAGCCCCTTGGCGAGCTCGCCCATCACCGCCTTCGAGTCGCCGAAGAGCATGAGGGTGTTCGGGGCGAAGTACAGCTCGTTCTCGATGCCGGCAAAGCCCGGGTTCATCGAGCGCTTGTTGGCCAGCACGGTGCGGGCCTTGTCGGCGTCGATGATCGGCATGCCGTAGATCGGGCTGCCCTTGTCGTGACGTGCCGCCGGGTTCACGACGTCGTTGGCGCCGAGGATGATGCAGACGTCGACCTGGTTCATCTCCGGGTTGATGTCGTCCATCTCGATGATCTGGTCGTAGGGGATCTCGGCCTCGGCCAGCAGCACGTTCATGTGGCCCGGCATGCGCCCGGCCACCGGGTGCACGGCGAACTTCACGTCGATGCCCTTCTTGGTGAGCTGCTCGAAGACGTCACGGACGCGGTGCTGGGCCTGCGCCACGGCCATGCCGTAGCCGGGCACGATCACCACTCGGTCGGCGTTCTCGAGCATCTGCACGGCATCGTCGATGGTCGCCGACTTGGCCGTGCGCTGCTCGGCCTGCGCCGATGCGGCGCCAACCTGGCCGAAGGCGCCGAACAGCACGTTGGTGAACGAGCGGTTCATCGCCCGGCACATGATGATCGACAGGATCAGCCCTGACGATCCGTCGAGCGCGCCGGCGACGATCAGCAGCTTGTTCTCGAGCACGAAGCCCATCGCCACGGCGGCCAGGCCGGCGTACGAGTTGAGCAGCGAGATCACGGTCGGCATGTCGGCGCCGCCGATCGGCATCACCAGCATCACGCCGAACGCCAGCGCCAGCACGATCAGGACGGGGAACAGAAAGGTCAGCGCCGGGTTGATGACCAGCGCGATGCCGATCAGTACGCCGGCGCCAATCAAGGCGAAGTTGACGACGTTCTGCCCCGGGTAGGTGACCGGCCGCGTCGGCAGGATCTCCTGCAGCTTGCCGGCCGCCACCAGGCTGCCGGTGCAGGTCATCAGCCCGAGTGCCACCTCGAAGACGATGGCCCCGGTGCGGAAGGCGGTGAGGTCGCCATCGTGCAGGAAGAGGTAGTACTTGCCGATGCCGACCAGGCCGGCCGCCAGGCCACCGAACGCGTGCGACAGGGCGGTCCGCTGCGGGACGGCAGTCAGCGGCACCCACGACAGCGGCACGCCGACGATCGTGCCGAGGACGATGGCGATGAAGATCCAGGTGTAGCTGGCGATATCGGGACGCAGCAGCGTGCCGACCACCGCCAGGACCATGGCCGCGACCCCGGCAAAGACGCCGTTGCGCGCCGTCTTCGGGTCGCTCATCCACTTCAGCGAGAAGATGAAGAGCGCCGCCGAGACGAGGTAGACCAGATCGATGGTCTGCGGGCTCACTTGCCCGCTTCTCTCTTCTTGAACATCTTCAGCATGCGGTCGGTGATCAGGAAGCCGCTGATGATGTTGGTCGTCGAGGCGAACACCGCGATGGCACCGAGGATGGTGCTGGTCCGGTCGTGCTGCTGGTCCGGCCAGGATGATCGCGCCGACGATGGCGATCGCCGAGATGGCGTTGGTCAGCGACATCAGCGGCGTGTGCAGCAGGCGCGACACACGCCTGATGACGTCCATGCCGATGAAGGTCGCGAGCATGAACACGAACAGCGCGGTGGCCAGATCCATGGCTCAGGCCTTTCCGATGGCGTCACGCAGGGTCGCGAGGTGCTGCGGGATGGCCTGGTAGGGGTCGGCCGCCGCCTCGTACTCGAGCACGACGTAGCCCCGGTACTCCGCGTCGCGCAGCATCTTGACGAAGCGCGGCACGTCGGTCGGCACCTTGGCCTTGGCCGGGCCGGTCTCCACCTTCAGCTGCACGTTGACCGCGTACGGCACGATCTTCTGCAGCTGGGTGTAGATGTCGGTGTCGTCGACGTTGCCCGAGTCCAGATTGACGCCGAACCACGGCGAGTCGATCTGCTGCAGCGCCGGTAGCATCCGGTCGATCTTGGTCAGGTAGTCGTGGTTCTCGAGGCCGAGGATCACGCCGTGCTTCTCGGCGAAGACCAGGGCTTTCTTCAGGTTCTTGATGCCGTTGGCGATGCCCTGTTCCTCGCTCATCCCCTTGGGCGGGACGCCGCTGAAGACCCGCACCACCGGCGCGCCGAGCACCGCATAGTGCCCGAGCCAGGTGTCGGTGTGGTCGAGCCATTTCTGCAGCTGCGGGTCACCATCGGGCAGGGTGAAGTTGTTGCGGATGGCGCCGCCGGAGATGTCGAGGCCGTTGACGTGACAGCGGCGCTTCACCTCGTTGAGATAGGCCCGGTCGAAGGTCTCCGGGAAGAAGTACGAGGTCAGCTCCACCGCGTCGACGCCGAGGGTCGCCGCCCAGTCCACGAACCCGAGCAGGTCCATCGCGCCCTTGGTGCCGGGCTTGGCCTGCAGGTACTGGCGCATCGAGTACGCGGCGAGACCGACCCGCAACTGACTCTTGCCGGCGCGAGTCACCGGCGCGGCCTGGCTGGGTGCCGGAGTGGAAGATCGTGGCCACGGCCGCCGAGGCCGTTGCCGTGAGAAAGGCACGTCGATTCAGGGGCATGCTCATGGTTGCGTGCAGAGTGTAGTACGGCTTCGCTGACGGCCTGCGGCCTTGGGCATCCGGGCTGCGGGCGCGACAGGTTGCTGAGACTCGAGACGTCGGACTCGAGTCCTACCGCACGCCGAACCAGTACGACATCTTCACCAGCAGCACGTCGTCGGCGGGCGCGCCGAACAGGCGACCCGTGTCGCCGCCGAGATCGAAGTCGCCGATGGCGGCGAGATCGCGGCGCTGCTGTGTCCACACGAAGAACAGCGCCGATCCCGGTCGGAACTCCCAGCGGAAGACGGTGTTGGCGCGCAGCGACCGGACGTTGAAGTCCGGCCGCGCGAGGGCGAAGGGCGCCGCGGCGCCGGTGCCGTCGGGATCGATCACGAGCCCCTGCCCGGCCGGCCCGGCGGCAATGGTGCTGCCGGCGTCTTCGCCATAGCGCACGAAGGCAAAGGTGCGCGGCGCCGCGACCTCCTTGATGGCGCCGTAATCGCCGGCCGAGACCAGCGGCTGCAGGAACATCTGCAGCGACATGCGCGGCGACAGGACCACGCTCAGGCGGGTGACCATCGACACCTCGGTCTGCGCCAGCTCCCCGAACACGTAGCGCTGGCCGTAGGTCTGCACCGCCAGCGGATCGGCAACCGTGGACAGGTACTGGGCGGCAACGATGTTGCGGCGGATGGCCGGACCGGCGCTGACGGTCACGGCCGGCACCGGCCGGAGCGTCAGCGCCGTGCCGGCCGAGAAGGCCGAGGCGTCGTACTGTCGCGCCGTGTACCCGAGGTCGGTGGACAGCACCGCGACCCGGCGGTTGTCGGTGGTCACCTGGAGCTGTGCGCCCAGGCTGCCGGGCCGGATCACCGTCGGTCCGCCACGGGTCAGCTTGTCGTCCCAGACCCGGCGCGCGTACGTGCCGGTGAGCGTCGATCGCCAGAAGTTCCGGAACTGGATGCTGCTGGCCGCCTGCCAGCCGTCGCCCTGCAGCTCCGCCCCGTAGTTCCAGGTCCACCACTTGGAGATCCACGCCGAGCGCTCACGCGTCCAGCCATCCGGAATCAGTTTGCGGAACAGCACCATGGCATGACCACCGGCGCGATCGGTCTGGGTCGAGAAGCCGAGGTCGTTCACTTCCAGCCCCGGACTCATCCCCCACACGCCGAAGTTGGCCGTGACGTTGCCGCTCTGCTTGTTCAGGTTGGCCTGGCCGGTCCACCCCGACAGGCTGCGGGCGCCCGTGTCGAGCACGACGTGCGGCGCATCCGGCCGCTGGTAGTACCGCTGCTCGGCCCGCTGCAGGCGCGTGATGGCCGCCTCACTGCCCTGCAGCCAGCTGCCGGCAATGCCGCCGTGCAGCACCCACTGCCGCGACCCGTCGACAAACCAGTGCCCGTCCACGCCGAGCATGTGGGCGCGCGAGGCCAATGCGCTCGCCAGCTGCGGCTCGCGCTGCTCGCGGATGACCGAGGTGCCCAGCACGCCGATGCCGGCGCGCGAGCCGAACTCCCGCTGCGCCCGGAGCACCGCGTAGTTGGTCAGCGGCTCCACGTCACGCCGGCGCGACGACAGGCCGTCCGACAGGCGGGCCTGCTCGCGGCCGGTCACGGCATTCAACGCACCGAGCGTCCAGCCCTGACGGGTCCGCCCCACCAGCTTTGCCGCGCCGAGGATCGTCGTGGCGCTGGGAGCATCGGTGTAGGGGCTCGAGACGCGCCCCTGCGGCGCCCGGCCGATGCGCCGGCTGTAGAAGAGGGTCGGCTCCGGCCGGAAGAACCCCCAGTACTCGCTCGCCCCGCTGCGCCCGAAGTTGCCGAAGACCTTGGCCCCCTCGGTGAAGAACGGGCGACGCTCCTCGAAGAAGACCTCGAACTGCGTGAGGTTGACCACCGCCGGATCGACCTCGACCTGGCCGAAGTCGGGATTGAACGTGGCGTCGAGGGTCAGGCTGTTGGTCACCCCGTATTTGAGGTCCAGGCCGGCGGCGCCGAAGGCTCTCGCGCCGTCGTTGAAGGGGTTGCCGGCGACAGGCGGGTCGATGAACTCGGCGCGGGAGGTGACATACGGCATGAGCTCGAGCGTGCCGGGCGGCGTGATGCCCGCGATGTCCTCGAGGTGCGCCATGCGCGAGGCCAGCCCCGCTTCGTTCTTGCGCACCAGCTGCAGCCAGTCCGACTCGTTGTTGCGCTGGATCACGCGCTGCACGTTGATGCCCCAGGTGTAGCGGTCGGCCGCCGGAAACCGCAACTGCGACAGGGGGATCCGCATCTCGACGGTCCACCCCCCGGCGTCCACCTCGACGGCTGACGCCCAGACGGCATCCCACGTCACGTCGAGGAACTGGTCGTTGTAGATGAGCGCGTCCCGCTGCACACCGGCGGCCGACACGCCGAACTGCGCCCCCGTCAGGTGGTCGTGATGCGGGTCGAGGTAGACGATGAAGGCGTCGGCTTCGACGGCCACGTCGCGGCGCGACAGCTGCCGGACGATGGCGCCGGGGTCGCGGTCGTGGAGCCGGGCCCCGACGTACAGGGCGTGCTCGTCGTAGGCCAGGCGAAGTACGGTCTCCTCGGACGCGGGCTCGCCCTCGACCGGGTCGCGCTGCCGGAAACCGCCAACCGGCTCGGCCGCGGCCCAGACCGGCTCGTCGAGACGCCCGTCGATGACCGGCGCGTCGGCGACGCGGATGGCGTGCAACTGGCGGGGATCGGAGGATTGCGCAGCGGCGGGGGTCGGCAGGCTCGACATCGCCCCGACCAGCAGGAGGTTCAGGGTGACGGCACGAGGTCCCACGCCGCGAATTCTAGCGCCCAGCCGCGCATTGCGCCATGCGCCGGCATGGCATAGGCTGGAATGGACCCTGGAGTCGGTACCCCGTATGGCCACAGAGCCTTGTCTCGCGGTTCCGGACCGCCAACGCGCCGCGTGGCGCCTGGCGGCCGCTGCCGCGCTGTTTGGAAGCTTTCTCGGCGCGGCCGCGTGCGGCCCCAGCGTGCCTGTCGTGGCCGGCGTGCCGGCGCAGGTCGATTTCAACTTCCACGTCCGGCCGATCCTGTCCGACAAGTGCTTTGCCTGTCACGGCCCGGACGACCGCGCGCGCAAGGGCGGTTTGAGTCTGCACACCAGGGACGGGGCCTTTGCGGAGCTGGCCACGGGCCGGCGCGCAGTGGTGCCGGGCAACGCCCGCAAGAGCGAACTCGTCCGCCGCATCCTCAGCACCGATCCGGCGGTGATGATGCCGCAGCCCGAGTCGCACCTGACCCTGAACGACATCGAGAAGGGCACGCTGGTGCGCTGGATCGAGCAGGGCGCGGCGTGGACCCCGCACTGGGCCTTCGTCGCCCCGAAGAAGGCGGCGCTGCCGACCGGCCAGGACATCGGGTCGGTCAGCAATCCGATCGACGCGTTCGTGCGCGCCGGCCTTCGCGGCACCGGCCTGCGGCCGACGCCGGAAGCCTCGCGCGAAACGCTGATCCGGCGCGTCTCGATTGACCTGACCGGCCTGCCGCCGACGATTGCCGAGGTCGATGCCTTTCTTGCCGACCGGGATCCCGACGCGTACGCGCGGGTGGTCGATCGGCTGCTCGGCTCGCCGGCGTTCGGCGAGCGTATGGCCGCCGACTGGCTCGACGTCGCCCGCTACGCCGACTCGCACGGCTACCAGGACGACGGGATGCGGCAGATGTCGCCGTGGCGCGACTGGGTGATCGACGCGTTCAACCGCAACATGCCGGTGCGACCAGTTCATCACCTGGCAGCTGGCCGGCGACCTGCTGCCCGACGCGACGCCCGAGCAGCGCCTGGCCACCGCCTTCAACCGCAACCACATGCAGAGCCAGGAAGGCGGCATCGTCTCGGAGGAGTACCGGATCGAGTACGTCGCCGACCGCGTCAACACCTTCGGCACGGCGTTTCTCGGCCTGACGGTGCAGTGCGCCCGCTGCCACGACCACAAGTACGACCCGGTCCTGCAGAAGGATTTCTTCAAGCTCTTCGCGTTCTTCAACAACGTCAACGAAACCGGCCAGATTCCGTACTCGGGCATGCCGAGTCCGACGGTGACCATCACCACCCCGGACGCTGACGCCGCGCTGGCCACGCTGCGGGCCGCCATCGGCCCGCTCGAACAGGCGACCCGCATCGATCGACTGGCAACGGGTCCGGCCTTCGAGGCGTGGCTGGCTGGTGTCGAAGCGGCCGCAACGCCGCCGGCGGTCACATTGCCGCGACCGCTCGTGCACCTGCCGCTCGATGAGATGAAGGCCTACACCTTTGCCAACCGCGCCACGCCGAAGCGCCCCGGCACGGTGGGCGGCGAGGAGGAGCGCAAGAAGGGCACCGCCCGCGCTCCGGAGCTGGTGGCGGGCCGGGTCGGCAAGGCGGTGCGGCTGGTCGGCGACAGCCAGATCGATCTCGGCGGCCGCGATCAGAACTTCGCCTTCTTCGAGCGCAACGACCCGTTCTCGTTCGCGCTCTGGCTGCGGCGCGACAAGGACGGCGTGGCCGGCCCGGTGCTGACGCGCTCGGGTGCGGTGATGAACGGCCACCGGGGCTACGAGCTGATCATGCGGGCCGACGGCACCCTGACCAGCGGCCTGCATCACGTCGCGCCGGACAACTCGATCGAGATCGAAACCCGCCAGCCCTTGCAGGTCGGCACCTGGCATCACGTCACCGTCACCTATGACGGCTCGAGCCGCGCCGCCGGCCTGCGCCTGTTCGTCGACGGCGCGCCGGCGGCGACGCGGGTGATGACCGACAACCTGGCGCGCAGCATCATCAGCGAGCCGCTCGGCGACTGGAGCGGGATTGCCGCGCTGCGCCTGGGGCGGCGCGGCGACGAGAATCTCGCCGACACCTCGATCGACGAGCTCTACGTCTTTGCCGACCAGCTGACGGCCCTCGAAGTCGCGACGCTGGCGAAGGCCGATGGCCGGGAAGCGAGGCCGTTGCCGAAGGCCGTCAGCGAAGCCAATCTTGCCGACCACTGGGTGCGACGCATCGCCAACGCGGGCGACCGGCAGCGACAACAGCTGCGGGTGCTGCGCGGCAAGGAGAACGCCATCATCACCAGGCTGCCGCAGGCGATGGTGATGCGTGACCTGCCACCCGACCGGGCCCGGCCGACATTCGTCCTGGCGCGCGGCGCCTACGACGCCCCCACCGACCGCGTCGAGGCCGATACCCCCGCGGTGCTGCCCAAGTTCACCGGCCCGCGCAACCGGCTCGGCCTCGCCCAGTGGCTGGTCGCGCCCGACAACCCGCTGGCGGCACGCGTCGTCGTGAACCGCTACTGGGCGCTGCTGTTCGGCACCGGCCTGGTGGCCACGCCCGAAGATTTCGGCAATCAGGGCCGGCTGCCCACCCACCCGGCGCTGCTCGACCACCTGGCGGTGACGTTCCGTGACGGCGGCTGGGACCTGAAGGGCCTGCTGCGGCAGATCGTGCTGTCGCAGACGTACCGGCAGTCGTCGGCCACCGATGCCGTGGCCATGGAACTCGACCCGGCCAACGAGAAGCTGGCGCGCGGGCCGGCCTACCGGCTCGCTTCCGAGCAGATCCGCGACAGCGCCCTGGCTGCCAGCGGACTGCTCGTGCCGACGCTGGGAGGCCCGAGTGTCTATCCCTACCAGCCACCCGGCTTGTGGGAGGAACTGGCCACCCGCAACGCCACCACCTACGTGCAGGGCAAGGGCGACGACCTGCATCGCCGCAGCCTGTACACGGTCTGGAAGCGCAGCACGCCGCCGCCGTCGGCAATCAGCTTCGACGCCGCCGAGCGCCTGCTCTGCATCGTCAAGCGGCAACGGACGAGTACGCCGCTGCAGGCCCTGGTGCTGCTCAACGACGTGCAGTACGTCGAGGCCGCGCGCGTGCTGGCCGAGCGCCTGCTGCGCGAGGGCGGCAGCACACCCGACGCCCGCATCACGACGGCCTATCGGCTGCTGACGAGCCGGGCGCCGCGACCGACCGAGCTGGCCGCGGTGCGCAGCCTCTACGTCAAGGAGCGGGCGGGGTTTGCCGGCGACGTGCGGGCGGCCAAAGCGCTCGCGACCTCCGGCCAGTCGCCGGTGGCGCGGGCGCTCGATCCCGTGGATGTGGCGGCGTGGACGGTGGTCGCGAGTACGATCATGAATACGGATGAAGCGGTGACCAAGCGATGAAGGCCCTCGAGGATCTCAAGTTCAACGCGACGCGGCGGCATTTCCTGTCGGCGGCCAGTCTCGGCATCGGATCGGTCGCCCTCGGCGCGCTGCTCGACCCGGCACGCCTGATGGGCGGCCCGGCGCAGGCCCCTGGCGCCGCGGGGGTAGGCGCGGCGCCAACCGGTCCGCTGCTGCCGGCAACGCAATTCGTGCCGCGCGCCAAACGCGTCATCTACCTGTTTCAGAGTGGCGGACCGTCTCAGCTCGACCTGTTCGAGGAGAAGCCGCTGCTGCGGTCGATGAACGGCGAAGACCTGCCGGCGTCGATCCGCATGGGCCAGCGGCTGACCGGGATGACGGCGCACCAGAAGCAGTTCCCGCTGGCCGGCTCGCACTTCGCGATGGCCCGGCACGGCCAGAGCGGCGCCGTCGTCAGCGAGCTGCTGCCGCACATCGCCTCGATTTCCGACAAGCTGTGCTTCGTCAAGTCGATGCACACCGAGGCCATCAATCACGACCCCGCGGTGACCTTCGTCCAGACCGGCTCGCAGCAGGCCGGGCGGCCGTCGATCGGGTCGTGGCTGTCGTACGGGCTCGGGTCCGACAACGCCAACCTGCCGGCCTTCATCGTGCTGCTGTCGCGGGGCCGGGAGGGCGACCAGCCCCTCTACTCCCGGCTCTGGGGCAGCGGCTTCCTGCCCTCGCAGCACCAGGGGGTGCAGTTCCGCAGAGGCAAGGATCCGGTGCTGTACCTCGGCGATCCGGACGGGCTCAGCACCGAGACCCGGCGCCACATGCTCGACACCTTCCGGCAGCTGGAACAGGAACAGCACGCCCGGGTGCTCGACCCCGAGATCAACGCCCGCATCGCCCAGTACGAGATGGCGTACCGGATGCAGACGTCGGTGCCCGAGGTGATGGATTTCGCCAACGAGCCGCAGAGCGTGCTCGACATGTACGGGCCGGAGGTCAAGACGCCCGGCACCTTTGCCGCCAACTGTCTCCTCGCCCGACGACTTGCCGAGCGCGACGTGCGCTTCATCCAGCTCTATCACCAGGGCTGGGATCAGCATGGCAACCTCCCCAGGGACATCCGGACCATGACCCGTTCGGTGGACCAGCCGTCGGCGGCGCTGGTCAAGGACCTCGAGCAGCGCGGCCTCCTGGAGGACACGCTGGTGATCTGGGGCGGGGAGTTCGGACGCACCAACTACTCGCAGGGCAAGCTGACCAAGGAGAACTACGGCCGCGATCACCACCCGCGCTCGTTCACGGTGTGGATGGCCGGCGGTGGCGTCAAGGCCGGCCTCAGCTACGGCGAGACCGACGAGTTCGGCTACAACGTCGTGCGCGATCCGGTGCACGTCCATGACTTCCAGGCCACCTTGATGCACCTGCTGGGAGTCGAGCACGAGCAGTTCACGTTCAAGCACCAGGGCCGGCGGTACCGTCTCACCGACGTGAGTGGCCACGTCGTGAAGGCTCTCCTGGCGTAGACGCGCGTGCTCACGGACCTCCAGCCGTTCATCGGCCGCTTCCATCCGCTCCTCGTCCACCTGCCGATCGGCTTCCTGCTGCTGGCCGGGGCCGTCGAGATCCTGTCGCGCCTGAAACGCTTCCAGGGCATGGGCATTGCCCGCCTGATGCCGGCGCTCCTCGGCCTGTGCGCCGTCACCACCGCGGCTGCCATCCTCACCGGCACCCTGCTGTCGTGGAGCGGCGAGTACGACCCGGTGATCGTCGGACGACACCAGCAATGGGGCCTGATGCTCGGTGCCGTGGTCGTGCTCGCGAGCGCCGCGGCCTGGTGGCGCGACCGGACGCCGCACCCCGTGGCGGACCGGCTCTACACGGGCGTCTTCGTCCTGGCGCTGATCCTGCTCGCGCTGACCGGCCATGTCGGCGGCTCGCTCACGCATGGCGAGACCTACCTGACCGAGCACATGCCGGCGGTGCCCTTCCTGACCTCGGCGCGGGCCAGCAGCCCCACCGGCCCGGTGGACCCCAGCGAAACGCCGGTCTTCAAGACGCTGGTGGCGCCAACCCTGGAGGCGCGGTGCGTGACGTGCCACGGGCCGGCGCGCCAGTCCGGCAAGCTGCGCCTCGACTCGCCGGACGCGCTCCGCAAGGGCGGTGAATCAGGCGCCGTCGTCGTCGGCGGTGACGCGGCCGGCAGCCTGCTCGTGCGCCGCATCTTCCTGCCGGCTTCGGACAAGAAGGTGATGCCGCCCAAGGGCCACCCGGCGCCATCGCACGCAGAGGTGGCCGTGCTGCGCTGGTGGATCGACCAGGGCGCGTCGTTCGATCAGATGCTGGCCGACGCGCAGGTCCCGGCCCACCTCGAACCGGCCATCGTCGATCGCCTGGGTCCGGTGGACCTGAGTGCGCCGCCGATCCTCTCGGTGCGGGTCCAGCCGGGCGACCCGAAGGCCATCGACGCGTTGCGGGCACTCAAGCTTCGCGTCGAGCCGCTTCGGGCCGGGTCGTCGCTGCTGATGGTGCAGGCGCCGCCAGCCGCACGCGCGTTCGACGACGCCGCGCTGCAGAGCCTGGCGCCGCTGGCCGCGCAGGTCGCCTGGCTCGATCTCGGCGGCACGCAGGTGACCGATGCCGGCCTCACGGCGCTGCTGCCCAAGCTGGTCAACCTCTGGAAGCTGTCGCTCGATCGAACCCCGATCACCGACCGCTCGCTGGCGCCGCTGGCGGCGCTGCCGCGGCTCGAGTCGATCAATCTGTACGGCACGGCCGTCACCGACGCCGGCCTCAAGTCGCTCGAGAAGCTGACGCGGCTGCGCTCGGTCTACGCATGGCAGACGCAGGTGACGCCGGCCGGCGCCGAGGCCCTCCAGGGCGCGGCAAAGAGGGTGCAGGTCACCCTGGGAGCGCCGCCGACGCCGGTCTTCGAGACCCCGGACGACGACCGCGCCATGGTCAAGGGCAAGCCCTCCTAGCGCACCTTCGCTCGCCTTCGCTCCCCCATCGTCACGACAACCGCGTGCGCCTGCCCGTCGTCCTCGAGCGGGATGGCCTCGGGGTCGACCTGCACCCCATCCAGCGTCGCCGAAGCCACGCCGATGCTGCGGTGTTCCGGGTTGTCCACCTGGATGTGATAGCTCGACCCGCCGAGACGCCAGTCGATGGTGAAGCCGGGCCACGTCGAGGGCACGCAGGGCGCCACCGAGAAGGTCCGGCCCTGACGTCGCAGGCCAAGGATGCTTTCGACGCCGGTGCGGTACATCCACCCGGCCGATCCCGTGTACCACGACCAGCCGCCGCGGCCGGTGTGCTCCGGGTGGGCGTAGACGTCGCCGTCCATCACGTATGGTTCGGTCACGTAGCGCTCGACGCTGGCCAGGTCGCGCGTGTGGTTGACCGGGTTGATCATGTGGAACAGCTCGACGACCTCGTCGCCGTAGCCCATGCGCGCCAGCGCCATGATCGTCCAGACCGCCGCGTGCGTGTACTGCCCGCCGTTCTCGCGAATGCCCGGGATGTACCCCTTGATGTAGCCGGGGTCCTTCTCGCCGCGGTCGAACGCGGGCGTCAGCAGCAGGATCAGGCGGGCGTCACGCCGCACGAGATGCGCGCGCACCGCGTCCATCGCCCGCCGCGCCCGGCCCACCGGCGCCGCGCCCGACAGCACCGCCCACGACTGGCTGATCGAGTCGATCCGGCACTCGTCGCTGCCGGCCGACCCGAGCGGCGTGCCGTCGTCGTAGTAGCCGCGGCGATACCAGTTGCCGTCCCAGGACAGCTCCAGCGCATTGCCGAGACGTCGCTTCTCGGCCGCGTAGCGTTGCGCCAGTTCCTGGTGGCCGCGCGTGGCCGCGAGCGGGCCGAAGTCGGTCAGCACGCCGTGCAGGAACCAGCCGAGCCACACGCTCTCGCCACGTCCCTCGTCGCCGACCCGGTTCATGCCGTCGTTCCAGTCGCCGATGCCCATCAGCGGCAGCCCGTGCGCCCCTGACGTCAGGCCGCGGTCGATCGCCCGCACGCAATGGTCGAACAGCGAGGCCGAGGTCGCCGACACCGCGGGCAGGTCGTACAGCTCGTGCTGGTCGGGCGCCAGCGGCGGCGCCTCGAGAAACGGCACCATCTCGTCGAGGATCGAGAGGTCGCCGGTCGTCTTCAGGTATTGCAGGGTGACGTAGGGCAGCCACAGCAGATCGTCGGAACACCGCGTGCGTGTGCCCCGCCCGGTTGGCGGGTGCCACCAGTGCTGCACGTCGCCTTCGAGGAACTGCCGGCTCGCGGCCAGCAGCACCTGCTGCCGGTACAGGTCGGTGCGGCTGAAGCCGAGGGCCATGACGTCCTGCAGCTGGTCGCGGAAGCCGAACGCGCCGCCAGGCTGGTAGAAGCCCGTGCGGGCCCAGAGCCGCGCCGTCACCGTCTGGTACAGGAGCCAGCGGTTGACCATCAGGTCGAGCGAGTCGTCGGGCGTCCGCACCTGCACGGCGCCGAGGATGTCGTCCCAGAGCGCATCGGATCGGCGACGACCCTCCTGCACCCGCGGCACGTCGCCGCACCGGCCGATCAGCGTCCGGACATCGTCCACCGAGGTGCCCTCGCCGAGCAGGAAGACGATGCGCCGTGTCTCGCCCGGCTCGAGCAGGATGGACGTGTGCAGCACCGCGCAGGGGTCGAGGCCGGCGCCGAGTCGATTGGAGAGCGAGTCCAGCGTCAGGCCGGCGGGCGCCGACAGCGACCCGTTCCTGCCGAGGAACTCGGTGCGGTCGCCGGTCATCGAGCGCATCGGCTCGCTGCACCAGGCAAACGCCACGCGGGAGGCATACTCGGCCACCCACGGGTTGTTGGCGACGATGGCACCGGTCGCCGTATCGCGGCTGGTCACCACCGAACGCTGGACGCCCGTGCGTGGCGGGCCGAGCAGCCACGCGTTGTAGCCGAACAGGCTGAGGCGGCGTGGCTGGCTCGAGGTGTTGGTGAGCGTCAGCAACGACGCCTTGACCGGCGCGTCCGGGAAGACGAAGACCTCGAGATGCTGCCGGAGGCTGGCCGTGGCGCGTTCGAACGACGTCACTCCGGCCCCGTGCCGGATCTGCCAGACGTCCCCCGGGCGCCGCGACATCGGCGACGGGGTGGCTGCCCATGCGTCTCCGGTCACGTCGTCGCGGACGAAGATCGCTTCGGAGGTCGTCTCGGCCACGGGGTCGTTGTCAAACGGCGTCAGTCGATGCTCGCGGCTGTTGACGGCCCAGGTGAACGACGCGCCGGACGCGGTGATCAGCGTCCCGAAGTGCGGGTTGGCGATGATGTTCGACCAGGGCGCCGGCGTCTGCTCGTCGTGGCGCAGTACCACCACGTACTCGCGGCCGTCTTCGCTGAACCCGCCGACGCCGTTGGCCATCAGCAGGCGCGGCGCGGGCTCCACCGCCGGCTCGTCGATCACCGCCGGCAGCGACTCGCGTCGGAACGACGAGCGCGGCAGCTCGGGCCGCGGTGCCGGCCGGTCGAGCTGCTCGATCAACTCGCCACGGCTGCCCTCGAGCACGGCCCGCGCCACGGCCATCAGTGAGGCCCGGTCGGCCGGCGACAGCCCGTCGGTGCGGCGCAGGAAGACGCCACCCGGGCGGTCCCGCCACGCGCCCCATGACCCGCTCTCGATCAGGGCCGCCAGACTCTCCTGTACCTGGTCCAGGTAGTCGGCCGGATGCTCGTTGAGCACCACGACATCGGCGATCAGGCCCTTCAGCCGCCAGTATTCCTGAGCCTGCAGGACATGGCGGACGAGCCGCAGGTCGTCGCCGACCTGGACGGTGACCAGCAGCACCGGCAGGTCGCCGGAGATGCCGTGTGCCCAGAGCGCCGACTGGCCCTGCGTCGAGGCGGCCAGTTGCGCCGGTGTGGCACGCAACGACTCGTCCAGATGGAGGACCCGGCTGGCCAGTCGGTCGTACTGACGCGCCAGCTCGCTCGAGATCCCGAGGTGACGCAGCAGCATCTGGCCGTGCGTGAAGGCCATCGCCCCAGCGCGCGCGGCGGCGCCGCGGTCGTGATAGCGCTGGGCGAGGGTCACGGCCGCTTCCCGCGTGTGGGCAGCGCCGGTCGAGAACGACAGCCGGGTGAAGCCGCCGGGCTCGAGGCGGACACGCTGCCGCAGGCTGACCACCGGATCGAGCACCGAACCGGTCGTGCCGGTCAGCGATCGTCCGTCGAGGGCGATCGGCGAGGCCATCGTGCGGCCGCGACCGAGGAAGCGGACCCGGCTGGTCTCCCACTCGGTCTGCGACGAGCGATTGCCCTCGAGATTGAGCACATGGAAGACCCAGGCCCGTGGTTCGTGCTGAGAGCGTGGCCGCCGGCTGCAGATCAGCGCCGAGCTCTCCGGCAGGTACTCGGTCTGCACGAAGAGCTTGCCGAACGCCGGATGGGCGATGTCGTCCTCCAGCCGGCCGAGCACGATCTCGGCGTAGCTGGTGACGTCGATTTCGCGCATCCGGTCCGAGCGATTGGTCAGCGACAGCCTGCGCACTTCGACGTCGTCGCCAGCCGAGACGACCACTTCGAGCATCGACTCGATGCCGTCGTCACTGCGGCGGAAGACCGCCTTGTCGGAGGCGAATGTGATGAACGTCTCGTCGGGTTCCTTCCGGGTCGGGAAGAACGTCGGTGACCAGACCATTCCGGAGCGGACGTCACGCAGGTACAGGCACTGGCCGCCGAGGTCCACCGTCCGGTCCTCACGGGAGCGAACGATGGACAGGTCGCGCCAGCGACTCGAGCCGCCGCCGGCATTGGTCACCACGGTCACCCAGCGAGCCGTTGGACAGGAACTGGGCGTGCGGATGCAGGGTGTGCGGCGTCCGGAATCGCCGCAGCGGGATGCTCGGCGGCGTCCATGGCGTGCGGGTCGACTCGACCGGGCGTGGCGGCGTGGACGCCACCTGCCGTGGCATGCGCTCCTGCAGCAGCAGCTCGGTGGCACGGACGTGCGAGTCGCCATGGAACCGCTCGACCATGATGTTGTCGCACACCGCATTGATCGCCGCCACCAGGGTCATGCCCTGGTGATGGGCCATGAACGTCCGGACAATCACACCCTCGGGCCGGCCGCTCCGTGCGGCCTCGGTGGTCTCGCCGCTGACCCGCACCGTGTAGTCGATGGCCTCGTAGAAACCAAAGCAGCCCTCCGCGCCGGCCGCGGTCAGGCGCGCCAGGTTCTGCAGCGCCAGCCGTGGCGCCACCGGCAGGGCCAGCGCCGTGGCGTAGGGCGCGATCACGAGGTCGTCGGCCAGCCCGCGCTTGAAGCCGAGGCCGGGCACGCCGAAGGCGCGGTACTGATACGTGTCGTGTCGATCGCGGACGTTGTAGGCCGATTCGGAGATGCCCCAGGGCACGCCGCGCTGCGTGGCGTACTGCACCTGCCGCAGCACGACCCCTTCGTTGGTGGTCTCGAGCAGCGTCCCGGGGAACGACCGCATCAGCAGCGACGGCATCAGGTACTCGAACATCGTCGCGCTCCACGACAACAGCGTCGGGCACGCCCTCGACGCTGATCGCGCGGCGTCCGAGGTGGAACCAGTGCCGTTGCGGCACGTCGCCACGGGCGATGGCGATGAAGCTGGCCAGCCGCGACTCGGACGCGAGCAGGTCGTAGAACGAGGCGTCGAGCACGCCAGGGCCGTCGGCGTCGGCCAGGCGATAGCCGATCGAGAACAGGTGCCGGGTCTTGTCGTAGAGGAAGCCGAAGTTCATCTCGCCGGCCAGGGCCCGGCTACGATCGGCCAACGACAGCAGCAGGGCCGCAGCCGAGGCCTCGTCCGCTGGGGACACAGGGCGGTCGGCATCGATCACCCGCTGCAGGGCCGCCCGCAAGGCGCGGGTCCAGGTCAGCACGACGGGCCTGGCGGTCTCGTCCTCCGGCAGCACGTCATCGGTCGCGGTCAGCAGTTCGTCGAGCGCGGCAATGGCGGTTTCCGCCCGCCTCGCCAGCGCGGCAGCGTCCAGGTCGGCTCGCAAGTCGGCGATGACGGCGGATGCAATGCCGTCGACGCGCTCGTGCAGCGCGAGGTGCTGCGGGCCGGCCGCACTGCCGGACGCGAACGTCCGGACGACGGTTGCGGTATCGAGCAGACCGGCACGCAGCGGCGGCGGCGCGGGCGTGTCCGCGAGCGCTTCGAGGCCGCTGGCCAGGGTGATCAGCGACGTCACCAGGTTGCCGCTGTCGACGGTCGAGACATACGGCGGCGACAGCGGCGTCAGGGTGCTGGTGTCGTACCAGTTGAGCAGGTGGCCGTTGTGCCGCTCGAGTCCCTCACAGGTGGTCAGTGCCTGGCCGATGCGCTCGACCAGGTCGCGGTCGTCGATGAAGCCGAGGTCCCGGGCGCGCCAGCGTCGAGAGCAGGCCCATGCCGATGTTGGTCGGCGAGGTCCGCCGCGCCACCTGCCGCCCCGGGCTCTCCTGGAAGTTGTCGGGCGGCAGCCAGTGGTCATCCGGGCCGACGAAGACCTCGAAGTAGTGCCAGGTCTGGCGCGCCAGGTTGCGGATTCGGACACGCTCGTGCGGCGCCAGCGCCCGCCGGCGCGGCGGGCGAGGCTGGCTGAGCGCCCAGGCGATGACGGGCGCGGCCATCCAGCCGAGCACGAACGGCGCGGCGGCAATCCAGCCATCGCGCGGCGACGCCGCCACGGCCACGATGGTCAGCAGCGCGGCAATCGGGCTGGCGGCCATCTCGCACCACGAACGACCGAATGGCCGCGCGTCCACGCAGGCCGGCCGAGGCCAGGGCCACGCTCGACGCGGTCTCCCACTCGAGCAGGCGGCGCTGCGTGACCGACAGCCGTGCCAGCGTGAGGATGATCGCGTGCACCATCTCCCAGGCGTGGAACGGCAGCAGCATCAGCGACAGCAGGGCCTGCGCAGCCGCGGTCTGCATGTCGTCGGAGATGACGCGCAGGAAGACGAGAAACGACTGGCCGTGCAGGGGCAGGGTGATCAACCGCGCCATGCGCCAGCAGCGGTGGCCGCGCCGGTCACGCCGAGCGCCATGGCCGTCCACACGACGGGACGGCCCGGGCAGGAACGTCCAGCCGGCCACCAGGAAGGCGAGCAGGGCCGGCGCAATCAGGCTTCGTCGCAGGTTGTCGAGGATCTTCCAGCGGCTGATGAACGGCAGCTGGTTGCGGGCCATGCCCTCGGCGGTCGGCACGTAGGGAAACAGCCACAGCAGGATCTGCCAGTCACCGCGCACCCAGCGCCGCTGGCGGCGGACGTGCGCCAGCACGGTCGGCGGGTAGTCGTCGACCAGCTCGATGTCGCTGACCAGCGCGGCCCGCGCGTGCAGGCCCTCGAACAGGTCGTGCGAGAGCAGGGCGTTCTCGGGAACCCGGCCCTCGAGCGTCGCCATGAACGCGTCGACGTGGTACAGCCCCTTGCCGGCGAAGATGCCCTCGCCGAAGAGGTCCTGGTAGACGTCGGACACGGCCGTGGTGTACGGGTCCACGCCGGTGTGGCCGGCATAGACGCGGGCAAACAGCGAACCGGCGGCACTGGACATCGTGACGCTGACCCGTGGCTGCAGGATCGCCGTAGCCCCGGGTCACCCGGCGCAGCACCGGATCGACCTCGGGCTGGTTGAGCGGGTGCAGGATGATCCCGATCAGTTCGCGTGCGGCGTCGCGGGGCAGCCGTGTGTCGCTGTCCAGCGTCAGGCAGTAGCGCACGTCGCGCAGGACCGACTGGTCACCGACGACGTGGTGGAAGCTGGTGTCGGTGGCACCGCGCAGGAGGCGATTGAACTCCTCGATCTTGCCGCGCTTGCGCTCCCACCCCATCCAGCGCGATTCCTTGTCGTTCCACAGCCGGTCGCGGTGAAACAGGTAGAAGCGGTCCTGCCGGGTTCGGCCATGCCGGGCATTGAGCTCGGCAATGCCGGTCCGGGCGGCCGCCAGGATTTCCTGGTCGCCCGGCAGGTGCTGCACGTCGGCATCGGTGAAGTCGCTGAGCACCGCGAAGTGCAGTCGCGGATCCGGGTTGCCGAGCGCATGCACCTCGAGGTGGCTGAGCAGCTCGTCGACCGCCTCGACGCTGCCGAACAGCGTCGGGACGATGACCATCGTCCGGCCCTCTTCGGGAATGCCGCGTTCCAGGTCCAGCCGGGGCAACCGGCGCGGCCGGCTGAGCCGCGCCGCCAGTCGATGCACCGCTGCGGTCGCCAGGTCGCTGGCCGGCAGCAGCGCCAGCAGCGCGGCCACGACAATGGCTGTCGTAGTCCCGCCACTGCGTGAGGCGTAGCCGGCCGCGATCAGGACGAGCGCGGCCGTCACCAGGGCAATCGGCAGCAGATACAACGGTGTCGGATAGCGGTACAGCAACCGCTTCAACCGACGCGACAGCCGCAACCGCGACGACAGCTGCTTCTCGAGATACCCGCGACCGGTCCCGATCAGGTAGTAGCCGACGTGGGCGTCGCGCCCATTGCGCAGGCGGGCGCCGGAGCGGCGCGCCGCTTCCACGCTCTGGCGCGCGACATGCGCCTGACCCTCGCCAGTGCCGTCGGCCAGGGCCTCGAGCGACTGCCGGTAGCGATCCCGGCTGGCAAAGTCCATCCGACCGTAGATGCCGACCGGATCGTGGTGCAGGATGGTCTCGACCTGGCTGACCGCCTCGACAAAGCGGCTCCAGTCGTGCGTGGCGCAGAAGCGCAGGCTGGTGATGGCATTGGCCATCGAGACCTGGTCGGCGGCCTCACGCTGGCCCTCGACCCGAATGGCATCCTCCGACGACATCTGGCGGCGGCCGAGCCACTCCTCGAGATCGTGCCGCACCGTGCCGGCATGGGTGCCGTATTCGCGAATGCGCTGCAGCAGACGGACGACGAACGGGAAGCTGCTCCTGGCGTCGAGGGGAACCCGGCCGGCCGTGCCGCGGGCGTCCATCTCGGCAAGGTAGGCATCGGCCCGGGCCGCATCCTGGCGCGCCCGCCGGATGCCCTCGGCAATCTCGGACACGTACGAGATCAGCGCCGCCTTGAGCATGCTGGGCCACGCCCACAGCTCGCCAATGGTCAGCGGCGACAGCGACTGGTAGGCCACCAGGAAGGCCCGCAGCCGTTCGGCGTCGATACGTCCGTCGCTGCGGCGGATGGCCTCGGTCGCCAGCACTTCGATGCGCGCCAATCGCCGCCCGCCCTCACGCTGGACCTTCGGCAGCCGCAGGTAGTACCCGCGCGGCATGTCGTGCGAGATGCTGCGAACCTCGTTGCCGATGAGGTGGAAGTTGTCGAGCAGCCACTCGGCCGCCGGCGACACCGCCTCGGCCTGACGCACGTCGTCGGCCACGGCGCGGTAGGCCTGCTCGAGCACGTGCGCCTCGGCGCGGAGTCGTTTGAGGTGGCCCGGGCGCGCCCACCACGGGCTGCGCGGGGCGACGACCCGCAGTTCGGCTGCCAGTTGACGGGCGAAGGACTGCAGGCCGGCGAGGTCGAGCGAATCGCTACGGGGAATGGTCGTCAAAGTCGCATGGTCATTGGCTATGGTCGCGCCCCCGGCGCGCTAGCGGGCGGTACCGGTGGATCCCGAGCGGTCCGGCAGACGCGACGCGGCTGCCTCCTGCACTTCCAGCTCGATGGCGAGCAGTTGCCGCCGCTCAGCTTCAGCCGCCTCGCCGGCCGCCGCGACGTCGCGGCGGCGGCGCGTGGCATCGGCAGCCGCGTCGGCGTCGATGTACGCGTGGACGATGGTGCCGTAGTCGGCGCCGGTCCGCACGGCCTGCGTCGGCAGGAACGTGATGCCAGCATTGTTGATCACGTGGTTGACCGCCACCGTGGCGATGATCTCGCGCTTGAGCGGGTGCTTGGTGAAGAGCGCGCCGAACCGTTCCTGCATGAGCTCGGGAAAGTAGCGCGTCAGCAGCGGCAGCCCCGACTCGCTGTCAGGGAACGCCGAGTCGAGGGTCAACTCGTAGGCGTGCAGCTTGGCCTGCCCGAGCAGGACCGCCAGCAGCGGCCGCGGCAGCCCGCGCACCCGGGTCGGGCTGGAGAGCAGGGCGTCGCGGGTCGGCACGGCCTGATCGACGCGGCCAAACACGCGGTCCACGACCATCTGCTCGATGACGTCCACGAAGACGTCGTACTCGACGATGCTGCGGACGCTGTCGAGGGTGATGGCACGGGCCTGGTCGCGGTTGTCGGCAAGGACCAGCGCCGACACGTTGTCGGTCATCTCCTGCAGCAGCACGTTGCGCGCGTCCTTGCTGGCCATCACCTGTTCACGCACCAGGATGTCCAGCAGGATCTTGATGTTCACCTCGTGGTCGGACATGTCGACGCCGCCGGAGTTGTCGATCGCGTCGGTGTTGCACAGGCCGCCGCGCTCCCAGTACTCGAGGCGCGCCTTCTGCGTCATGCCGAGGTTGCCACCCTCTCCGATCACCCTGGCCTGGACTTCACGCCCGTCCACGCGCACCCGGTCGTTGGCGCGGTCGCCGACCTCCGAGTCGTCCTCGCTGCTGGCCTTGACGTAGGTGCCGATGCCGCCGTTGTAGAGCAGGTCGACCTTGGCCGTGAGCAGGCGACGGATCATCTCCTCGCCAGTCACTTCATCGGCCTCGATGTCGCACAGCGCCTTCATCTGCGGCGACACCGGGATGGCCTTGGCGGAGCGGTCGAAGATGCCGCCGCCCTCGCTGATGATCGAGGCGTCGTAGTCGCGCCACGTCGATCGCGGCAGCGCGAACAGCCGTTCGCGTTCCGCCCACGATTTCTCCAGGTCGGGGTCCGGGTCGACGAAGATGTGCGCGTGGTTGAACGCGGCCACCAGCCTGGTCACCTTGCTGCGCAGCGCGCCGTTGCCGAACACGTCACCCGACATGTCGCCGATGCCGATCATCGAGAACGGCTCGACCTGGATGTCCTGGCCGAGGTTGCTGAAGTGGTGCCGGACGCACTCCCACGCGCCGCGGGCCGTGATCCCCTCGACCTTGTGGTCGTAGCCCTGGCTGCCGCCGGAGGCAAACGCGTCGCCGAGCCAGAAGCCGTACTGCGCCGAGACCGAGTTGGCGGTGTCGGAGAGATGCGCGGTGCCCTTGTCGGCGGCCACCACCAGGTACGGGTCGGGCCCGTCGTAGCGCACCACGTCGGGCGGGTGCACCACCGTGCCGTCGACGATGTTGTCGGTGATGTCGAGCAGGCCGGCGACGAACTGCCGATAGCGGTCGATGAGGTACTGGTCCAGCGCGGGCCGCTGCGGCAGCTGCCCCTTGAGGACGAAGCCGCCCTTGGAGCCGACCGGCACGATGATCGCGTTCTTGGCCATCTGCGTCTTCATCAGGCCGAGGACCTCGGTGCGGAAGTCGTCGTGGCGATCGCTCCAGCGCAGGCCGCCGCGGGCGACCTTGCCGCCACGCAGGTGGATGCCCTCGAGATGCGGCGAGTGCACGTAGATCTCGAACAGCGGCCGGGGCGAAACCATGCCGGCGACCTTCGCGCATTCCACCTTCATCGAGACGACGGGCCGCTCCGGCGTCTGGTAGGCGTTGGTGCGAACCACGGCCAGCAGCAGGTTCTCGACGCCGCGCAGGATCTCGTCGTCGATCAGGCTGCCGACCTTCTGCAGCGCCTCGCGCAGGGCCCGGTCGGCGTGATCGACGGCGGCGTCGCGGCTGCCGTCGGCACCGGGGTTGAAACGTGCATCGAACAGCCTGAACAGCGCCGCGGCGGCAGCGCTGTTGCGCAGCATCACGCCGGTGATCGTGTCGGCGTTGTAGCTGGGACGGACCTGGACCAGGTGATTGCGCAGCGTCCGCAGCACCTCGACCTGCCGCCAGGTCAGGCCCTCGGCGGTGACCAGCCCATTCAGGGCGTCGTCGGTGGCGCGCTTCTCGTGCAGCGCGCGCAGCGCGTCGAGCAGCCGGTCAGGCGCGCCGACCACGGCGGCCACGACCGGCGCCGCCGCCTGGATGCGCAACCGCTCCATGAAGCCGCTGCGATGGTCGGGCAGGATCAGCGGCAGCGACAGCTCCTCGACGACCGGCAGGCCGAGGTTCTGCAGCGTGCGCAGCATCCCGGTGAGACCGAGCGGCTTGGGTGCGAACAACTTGATCGCGACCTGATCGGCGCCCTCCGCGATGACGTGCATCTCGAGGCGGCCTTCGAGCGCCTCGAGTCGCGCGAGATCGGCGGGCACCTCGCCCGGCTTCGTCGTCTCGCGGTACAGGCCGCTGCGGCTCTCGGAGCGTACGTACTTGTTGAAGAGGCGTCGTCCCTCGGTCGTCCCGTAGGCGTGCTCGAGTTCGAGGGCGACCCGGTCCTCCCAGGTCGTCACGCCGGCCCTGGTGAGGGCGTGGACGGTTTCGACGTCGATCGGGGCCTCGAGCTGGGCCGCGTCGAAGTAGAAGACGATCACCGCCTTGGTGCCGAGATCGGACCACTCGCTGAACAGGATCGGCCCGAACGCCTCCTGCAGCGCCGTGCGCAGCGCGGTCTGCGCCTGCGGCGAGTAGCGCACGTCGGAGAAGGCCACCGTGACCGCGGCGTAGCCCATGCCCTGGCGGACGGCGACGGCAATCTCGTCGTCGCCGACCAGATTGCCGACCTGCTCGATGATCGTGCAGAGATCTTCGCGGCGCGCGTAGAACAGCTCACGCTTCGGGAAGTGGTTGAAGGTGGCCCGGGCTTCGCGCCAGAAATGGGAGTTCCGCGGCACGTGCAGGTGCTCGAGGATGAATGTCAGCTTGTCGCCGAGCACCGGGATGTCGGCGGCCTTGGCGGCAAACGCGCTCTTGGCAAAGCGCCCGATGGCCAGCGTCATCCCGGCGAGCGCGCCCTCGGGTGTCCACTCGCGGATGAACACATCCTCGAGCGGGCCGAGGTGATGGATGGCACGGCCGTTGACGCAGTAGTCGATGTCGATGATGCGGTGGTCGTCGGCGGCAGGCGCCAGGTTGCGCGTGATGTCGGCAGGCAGGCCCGGGAAGACCGTCTCGAGCAACGACGGGTCCCGGAACGCGCCGAGCGCGCTGTCCTCCTGCGGCTGCAGCACGCCGTCGGCACCGGGCACGTAGCGCATCACGCCGAGCAGGACGAAGTTGTCGTCGATGAGCCATTCCAGCAGCTGGCGCGAGGCGTCGGCATCGGCGGCGTCGCCGTTGCGGCCGCGCACCCGGCCGCCAGCGGCCTTGACGGCCGCAGCCATGGCGGTGAAATCAGCGACGGCCAGGAACACGCTCTTGAGGAGGCTGAAGATCTGGTGCTCGAGGCGGCGCATCCGATCGCTGCGCTCGATACGCTCGATGCGGAACTGGCAGAACAGTTCCTGCGAGCCTTCCTGCCCGTGCTCGGCGACATGGACCACCCGCTCCCATTGCCGCCGCACGGTCATGCGCGGGTGGATCGCCGAGAAGACCCGCAGCCCTTCGTTCTTGAAGAAGTTGGTCAGGCTTTCGAAGATGAACGGCGCGTCCGGGGTGTGCGTCTCGACGATCGTCACCTCGTGAGGACCGCCATCGTGCCCGGCCATCGCCCGGTCCTCCGCGTCGTCGCAGTTGCGCACGTCGACGTGAATGCCCGGAAGGCCGCGATACAGCTGCACCTCCGGCGGCATCGTGTGGGCGACGAACCTGAAGTACTCTCCGACTCGCGCGGCCAGTGCCGGCGCCGGTAACCGGAAGATCACGCTGTCGGGCAGCTCGCTCACCACCACCCCCGCGAAGGCGCGGATCAGCTCGCGGTCACCATCCGGCGCCCTGGCGGTCAGGACGGCCTGCACCTCGTCGAGAATCTGGGCGCGCTTGGCGGGATCGGCTGTGATCATGACGTTTTCTGATGGCCTCTATGACAATCGCTCATGCTATCGCGCTACCCGGGGCGAGACAAGGCAGGTGAGCGGCACCTCCCGCGTCGGCTGCCGATCCGATCGTGCGGCCGCCCGGCTGTGGCTTCGCCTGTCGGCGTGTCTGCTGGCAGTGCTGCTCTGCCCGGTCGCGCCGACAGGGGCACAGGCAGCCAACGGCGACGATGGCGCCTGGCAGACCGCGGTGGATCGCTACCTTGCCGGCGATCGCACGGGCGCCGGCATCCTGCTGCTGCAGATGTCGCGGGCCGACGTGCTCGACTCGTCACGCCGGGCCTTCCAGCGGTGGCGGGTGTCCTCTGCGAGCGGGCCCGACGCCCGGCGCCTGGCCGCGCGCCGCTTCCAGGCGTCGGCGCTGCTGCCGCTCGACGTGCTGATCGCGGTCACCGGGCGCGCCCTCGCTCCCGCCCACGAGGTGGCGCTCGAGGACGCGGCGCGCGAGGCGTGGCAACGCCTCGATGCCTTCGACGACCGTCCTGACGACGACGGCGCGCGGATTGGTCGCTTCCGCACCTGGTGGCGCATCGGCATGGTGCAGCACCTGGTTGCGTCGGGACGCTTTCCCGACGTCACGCGTGAGGCCGCGGCGGTGCGCGGTGCCGATGACGACGCGGCGGCGCGGGCAGCACTGGCGCTGCTGCGCGGCGTGGCGCTCGAAACCAGAGCGCGGCTGGCCGACGAGGCGCCCACGGGCACCACCGCCGTGACCATGCGTCGGCTGCCGACGGCATCCAGAATCGGACCGATGCTGATGGCGATGGAGACCGCGGGCAGGGAGTACCGGCGTGCGCTCGACCTGGTTCCTGCTCACCGGGAAGCCACGCTGCGCCTGGCCCGGGTCGCCATCGAGCGGGCCCGCTGGGACGAGGCCGAACGGGTGCTGGCGCCGCTGCTCGTACAACCGTGCCGCGACATGATCTGCGGGCTGGCGCACCTGTTCGCCGGGGAGGTCCGCGAAGCACGCCACGACATGGAGGGTGCCGCCGGTGCCTACGCACGTGCCTCGGCGGTGCCGGCCGTGCGGCACTCGGCGCTGGTTGCCATGATGCAGAACGCAATGCGGCGCGGCAACACTGGCGGCGCTTACGACCTGACGCGCCAGTTTGCGACGCCTCTGGCACTGGCGCCGCGGCAGGCGCCTGACGCGTGGACCCTGTACACCGGCGGACGCCTGATCGACACCAACCTGATCCTCGTGCAACTGATGGCGGCGGTGCTGCCGTGACGCACCCAGGCCGCCCAGCCCGAGCGGGCGGGCACCGCCTGTTCCCATGCTCGGCGGTCTTCGTGCTGCTGGCGCTGGCCGTGTCGGCGCGCGGCCAGGACGCGGTGCCGCTCTTCCGCACGTCGGTCGACGTGGTCACCGTGGATGCCTTCGCGCACCACGACCGCATGCCGATTGCCGGATTATCTCCCGGCGACTTCGTGGTCCGCGACAACGGCGTCGAGCAGGCCGTGCAGTCACTGGCCACCACCGACAGCGCGCACGTGATCATCGGTCTCGACCTGAGTGGCAGCGTCGACGGCAGGACTCTCGATCAGCTGCGCAGTGCCGTGCGCATGCTGGTCGGCGCGCTGACGCCGCAGGATCGACTGTCGCTCTTCACCTTTGCCGATCGACTCCGGCTGCTGCGACGAGCCGTCCCGCCGGGGGGCGACCTCGAGGCCGTACTGGCCGGGTTCGAGGCCGGGGGCGCCACGCCGCTGCACGACGCGCTCGTCTTCGGCAGTGCGCTGTCGTACGCCGACCAGCGTCCGTCGGTGCTGCTGCTGTTCACCGATGGCCTGGACACGACCAGCTGGACATCGGCGTCACGCGCCCTCGACGCGCTGCGCCGCACCAACGTCGTGGCCTTTCCGGTTGGCGCCGGCCTGCCTGCGGCTGTCGCGTCGCGGGCCGACGCGGATCCGTTCACACGGCCGACATGGATCGCCCCCGCTCCCGGCGACGGCTTGCGGCTGCTGCAGTCGGCAGCCGACGTCACCGGTGGCGAGTTCCTCCGCATCAACCGCGGCGCCCATCTGCCCGAGACCTTCCGGGCGATTCTGGCGCAGTACCGTCAGCGCTACCTGCTGACGTACTCGCCGTCGGTCACACCGACGCCAGGATGGCACCGCCTCGACGTGCGCCTGCGCTCGCGGCCGGGGACGGTCGTGGCGCGCGAGGGGTATATGGCGCCCGCGACCTCGAGGTCGGCGGAACCCGTTCCAAACTAGACTGTGGTCCTGCGCCTTTCTCCAGGAGCGTCAAGCGTGTCCTCATCTTCCAGCCGTCGTGCCTTCCTGTCCTCATCGGCCGCCGTCGTCGCGGCGGCCACGCTGCACGGCCAGGGCGGCGCGGGCAAGACGCCGCCGGTCGTCCTGCCGCGCCCCGTGGCCCTCGGCCTCGACAACTTCTCGTTGCGCGCCAGCAACTGGAAGGCGATGCGGCTGCTCGAGTACGCGACGGCGGTTGGCGCGGACTCGGTCCTGATCAGCGACCTGGACGCCTTCGAGTCGCTGGACGAACCGGCGCTGCGCAAGCTGCGTGAGGACGCCACGGCGCGCAATCTGTCGATTCACGTCGGCACGTGGAGCGTGTGCCCGACCAGCAAGGCGTTCCGCCCCGCCAACGGCACCGCCGCGGAGCAGTTGTCGCGGGTGATTCGCACGGCCCGCCTCGTCGGGTCGCCGGTGGCGCGGGTGGTGCTCGGCACCTGGGAAGATCGCCTCACGCCAGGCGGCATCGGCCGCCATATCGACAGCCTGGTCGCGGTGCTCAAGGGTGGACGCGCCGAGGCGCTGGACGCGAGCGTGAAGATTGCCGTCGAGAACCACGCCGGCGACATGCGGGCCGACGAACTGGCGGCGGTCGTGGAGATGGCCGGCCGGGACTTCGTCGGCGTCAACTACGACTCCGGCAACTCCCTGTGGACACTCGAGAATCCGGTCGATGCGCTCGAGACGCTGGCGCCCTACATCGTCACCACGAGCCTGCGCGACGGCCTGGTCACCGAGATTCCCACCGGTTGCCGGGTGAAGTGGACGGCCATGGGTGATGGCCAGGTGGACTTCGGGCGCTTCATGCCGCGCTTTGCCGAGTTGTGCCCGGGTGTCCCGGTGCACATCGAGACCATTTCCGGCGTCGGCCGCGACCTGCCGTTTCTCGACGACGCGTTCTGGTCGGCCTGGCCACGGCTGGAGGCGCAGGGCCTGGCGCGGTTCATGCGGGTGATGAAGCGCAAGGCGCCGATGGCGGCCACCACCACCACCAAGCCGAACGACCCGGCCGAACAGCGGCGCGAACTGGAACGCAGCCTGGCCTACTGCAAGGGCACGCTCGGCCTCGGGTTGCGGCCCGTCAAGGAGTCGCGGGCGTGAGGCGCCTCGTCCCGGCTCTGCTCTGCCTCCTGCTGTGCGCAGGCCTGGCACCCCGCGCCACGGCCCAGGCCACGGGTGCACCGGGAGCATCGGGTACAGCGGCGGCGCGCCGCAACGTCGTCTTCATCCTCACCGATGACCATCGCTTCGACGCGCTGGGCACGATGGGGCATCCCCTGGCCCGGACGCCGAACATGGACGCGCTGGCCAGGGGCGGCGCGCACATGCGCAATGCCTTTGTGACCACCGCGCTGTGTTCGCCCTCCCGCGCCTCGATCCTGACCGGCACCTACGCGCACACGCATGGCGTGGTCGACAACTTCACCGCGATTCCGCCCAGCCTGCCCAATGTCGGCCAGTTGCTGCAGGGGTCCGGCTACCAGACCGCGCTGATCGGCAAGTGGCACATCGGCGATGCGAGCGACGCGCCGCAGCCCGGCTTCGATCACTGGGTGAGCTTCAGGGGCCAGGGCGAGTACCTGCCGCGCGCCGGCACGACGATGCTGAACGTGGACGGCCGGCGTGTCCCGCAGACCGGCTACATCACCGATGAACTGACCGATTACGCGGTCAAGTGGCTCGGCACGACGTCGCGCGACAAACCGTTCTTCCTGTACCTGTCGCACAAGGGCGTGCACGCCAACTTCGCACCGGCCGAGCGGCACAAGGGGTCGCTGAAGGGTGTGCCCGTGCCTTCTCCTGCGACGATGGCCCCGGCGGCTGCCGAGGCGGGCCGCTTCCCCACCTGGGTGCGGAACCAGCGCAACAGCTGGCACGGCGTCGAGTATCCCTACCACTCGACCCTCGACGTCGCCGACTACTACCGCCAATACATGGAGACGCTGCGCGCTGTCGACGACAGCGTCGGCCGTGTCGTCGAGTGGCTGAAGCAGGAGGGGCTGCTCGAGTCCACGCTCATCGTTTACATGGGCGACAACGGCTTCGCCTTTGGTGAGCATGGCCTGATCGACAAGCGCACGGCCTTCGACTGGTCGATGCGGGTGCCGATGCTGGTGTACGCCCCCGGCCTGGTGGCGCCCGGCCAGCAGATCGACCGCGTGGTCGCCAACATCGACATCGCACCGACGCTGCTGGATCTGGCTGGGGCGAAGATTCCCGCGCACATGCAGGGCATGAGCATGCTGCCGATCCTCGGCAACGCCGGTGCCCCATGGCGTGACACGCTGCTCTACGAGTACTACTGGGAGTGGAGCTTCCCGCAGACGCCGACGCAGTTCGCGCTGCGTGGCGAGCGCTACAAGTACGTGTTCACGCACGGGGTGTGGGACGTCGACATGTTCTTCGACCTGCAGGCCGATCCGGGCGAGTCGCGCAACCTGATTGACGACCCCGCGCAGGCGAAGACGATTGCCGCGATGCGCACCGAGCTGTTCTCGACACTCGAGAAGACGGGCGGGCTGAAGATTCCCCTCTATCCGATTCGCGGCGGGCAGATGCGCCTGCGCAACCCGGCCGGCTCCCGGTCCCAGCCCTTCCCGGACGCGCTCACCGCGCCACCGAGGACGCCCTAGACGCGGGCCCGTTCACGCCCTCACGCGCGCCACGCGTCAATCAGGAGGGCCGAAACGGCCTCGAATTCCGCATCGTCGGCCGGTGCCCAGGAGCCGCCGGCCACGCGCCTCAGCTCGTCTGCGCGCTGGTCGCACGTCATGCCGTGCGTGAGGTTGAGGAAGGTGCGCCACTCCGACGACAGCGCGCGCGCCTCGTCGCTGCCTGCGTCGGCAAGCCAGGCCCGCACGGCGCCGGCCGCTGAGCCGTGTTCGGCCACGAAGTCCTGGTGCAGGTAGCCGCCGCTCAACGACTGCAGGTGCCACCATCTCGAGCAACCGTGCAGGCTCATCGCGGCTCCTCCGGATACGACGTCAGCACGTACCACTCCTCCCCCCGCCAGCGCAGCACCACCACGGCACCGTGGACCTCTCTCGATCGTGGCTCGCCGCGCCCGAGCACGCGCCCCGTCGGCAGACCGTCCCTGGCGCGATGGCGGATGGCGAGATTGGCTTTCGGCGCGCGACGATCCATCCAGATTTGCACACGCCTGGTGTTCTCCTCGAGCGCCCGGCGCACGGCGCGCTCGGCCGTGTCGAGGTCGGGATAGGTCGAAGCCGCCGAGATCGACTCGCGGCGCAGGCGGGCCTGCAGCTGCGCGTCGGTGCGGCCCACGTGCCGCGCGATGGTGTGCCCGCCGCGTCGTTCGTCGCGCTCGAGATCGACATCCCAGGGGTCCGCTGGCGTGGAGCCGCGCGCGACGGGCGAGGTGTCAGGGTCCGAGTCGGCTGCCGCAGGTGCGGGCCGGCTGAGCACCGGGGGCGTAGCCTGCGGCGGCGGCTGTGGCTCGGCTGCACAGGCGGCACATGCCGCCAGGGTGGCTCCGACCAGCGGCGAGAGCAGGCCCCTCGGCAGGCCCCTCGGCAGGCCCACGAGAAGGCCCCCGAGCAGGTCCCTGCCCAGCGCCCTCGCCAGCGTCTTCACCAGCGCCATACCGCCGGTAATCGTCCCTTCCGCGGTTCCGCGCCGCCTGGCCCGTGCCGCCTGGCCCCGTTCGCGGTCAGACATCGTCGGGTCCGCTCAGGTCGGGCACCGTCGCCTCGACGAAGAGGCGGACGAGGGCGTCGATGCCGGTGATCGCCCCGCCGACCACGACCGCCCAGGCACCGGCGGCAAACGCCTGGCGGACGTCGCTGGCCGAACGGATGCGGCCCTCGGCCACCACCGGCAGCGATGTCCCGCTGGCAAGGCGCTCGATGAGTGCCAGGTCCGGCCCCGGCTGTCGCGGGCTGTCCGCGGTGTAACCGGAGAGCGTGGTGGCCAGCAGGTCGACGCCACGTGCCGCGGCAGCGAGGCCTTCCGCTTCGGTGCCGACATCGGCCATCACCAGACGGCCATGTGACCGCACCAGGGCGATGATGTCCTGCAACTGCTCGCCGTGGGGACGCGCACGACGGGTGGCATCGACAGCGACGATGTGCGCGCCGGCGTGAATGACGCCGAGGGCCGCACTGCCGGTCGGCGTGATGTACACCGGGGATCCGTCGTGGACCTGCTTGTGCAGGCCGATGACCGGCACCGCCACCACGTCGCGCACCGCAGCGATGTGCGCCGGCGAGTCGATGCGGACGCCGCCCGCGCCCTGCCTCTCTGCCGCCATCGCCATCCGGGCTATCACGTACGGGTCGTGGAGCGGCGATTCAGCCGGCGCCTGACAGGACACGATCAAGCGCTGACGCAGCGACGCCAGCATGGCCTGGGCAGCCGTCACGGGCGTGCCTCGCGGCAGGACTCGACGAGCGTGCGGCGCAGGTCGTCGGTGACCGGCACACCACCCGCGCGAAGCGCCAGCAGCAGGGCACCGGCCGCGGGGCTGAGTCGCGCACGCTCGACACGTGCGCCGACGACGCTCGACCGCACGGCGGTCCTGAAGGAAGCGAGGTAGGGCGCCGAGCGGAAGACACCGCCGGACACGCAGACCAGCGGGTCGGCGAGCTGCAGCCGCGTCGCCACTGATCGCACCCGACGGGCGAGGGTGTCCAGTCCGTGCGCGACCACCCGGGTGGCGACCGGGTCGCCGGCTTGCCAGGTGTCGAGGACGTCGCGCGCCGCCGCGGCCACGGCATCGCGGGTCAGGTGGCCGTTGTACATCACCATCGGCATCAGGCGCAGGTCCTCGACGGCAAACCTCGTCGTCAGCACGGCGACCAGCGCCGTCGGATCGCCCACGTCGTCGAGGGCGTCCAGCGACGCACGTACGGCGTCGCGGGCGAGGCCGAAGCCGCTGCCTTCATCGCCGAAGACATATCCCCAGCCTCCCGTGCGCGCCGTCGCGCCGGCGGCGTTTTCACCGAAGACGACCGAGCCGGTGCCGGCAATGACGATGATGCCGGGTGCGCCGAGCGTCGCGCCCGCCAGGGCCGCCGGCGCATCGTGTTCGACGCGAATGACGGAGGCGCGGAGCGCGTCGCTGATGATCTCGGTCTTGAAGTCGGCTTCTCCGGTCATGCCGCAGTACACGGCCGCGAACGACACGGCATCGAGGCCGCCGAGGCCAGCCGCGCGTAACGCGCCACCCGCGCTGTCGATCACCGCACGACGCAGGCGATCGCGCCCGCCGGGTGCCTCGACGTGGTTGGACGGCCCGCCGAGCCCGCGACCGAGCACCCGACCCGAGGCGTCGGCGAGCACCGCGTTGGTCTCGGTCTGGCCGCCGTCGATGCCCAGGAACAGCCCGCTCATGCGCAGGCCCCGGTCAGCACCGCGTCGATGTGTGCGACCACGACCGCGCCGGCAGCGGCAATCGCCGCCTCGCGCGCCACGGCTTCCTCCTCATGCGGCAGGGCCTCGCCGGGAAACATCGCGTGGGCCCGTTCGTGGGCGACGATCGCGGCGATGGTCGTCGCCGGCGCGTCTCCGAACCGTGCCTGGACGGCATCGACCACGTTCAGGTTGACCGACACCACGCGGGTGCGGCGGTCGTACTCGCCGGCCGTCACGGGCGCCCAGCGCGCCTCCTGGATCACGATGTCGGTCACGAGGGCAGGGGCTCCGGGCGGCGCAGGTCCACGCCCTGAGCGACGAGCGATGATCGCAGCACGTCCGTGTCGATCCGGCGCGGCGGCACCCCGGCGTGCAGGCTCTGCACGGCTGCCGTGGCGGCGGCCTGGCCGAGGGTCATGATGGTGGGCGTGAGACGTGTGGACGCGAGCGCCTCGTGCGTCACCGAGATGCAGCGCCCGGCCACCAGGAGGTCGTCGATCCGGGACGGCACGAGGCAGCGATAGGGAATCTCGTAGGTGCGGCCCTCGGGCAGGCGCACCGTGGTGGTGCCCGCGCCCTTCGGGCTGTGGATGTCGATGGGATAGCCGCTGCGGGCCACGGCATCGGCAAAGGTCCGGGCGTGCAGCAGGTCGTCACCGGTCAGCTCGTAGTCGCCGACGATCCGGCGGCTCTCGCGGACCCCGACCTGGGCCGGCGTGGCCGCGAGCCGGCATCGTTCGAAGCCAGGCACACGGCGCTGAAAGAAGCGCAGCAGCGACATCGTCTGGCGGCGGGTTTCGACTTCGGCACGCGTGAGATCGTCGGGGTCCAGCGGATCGAGCCCCACCACCCGCGTCATGTTGACGGTGACCTCGTCGCGATGGGCGCCGCGAAACAGGCTGACGATCTCGCGCGGGATGTCGACTTCGCCGGCCTCTCGCGCCGCCTTCCAGACATCCCACAGCCCGGCAATCGCGGTCAGCGAGTCGGCCGAGAACTGCTCGGGGCGGAGGCTGGTGCGGATCTGATCGGGATGCTCACGCAGCCAGGCAGCCGTCGCGTCGAGATCGACGTGGCTCAGCCTGAACATCATCGTCATCGGCTGGACCAGGCCCTCGGCGTTGCCCTGTCGGCACGGCACGCCGGCGGCGTACGAGACCAGCGCGTCGGCGCTGCAGTCGATGACGCGACGCGCCGTCAGCTCGCGCGGCCCCGCGACCGTCTGCACCCACACGCCGGCAATCCTCGCCCCCTCGACCACCGACGCCAGGAAGGTGGCGTGCAGGAGCAGGTGGACCCCCGCCTCCTCGCACATCAGCATCAGCAGCCACTTGTGCATTTCCGGATCGAAGGGCGTGATGGTCGGGACGTAATCGGAGGCATCGGGCAGGTGACCAGGAGAGCCGCCCATGGCCATCAGTCGCTGCACGTACTCCTGGGCGATGGCCCCGGTGATGCGGCCCGCTTCGCCATCGGTCCCGGCGTGGTAGGTCATCCACGGCGCGACCAGCGCTGCCGTTGCGGTGCCGCCGAGAAACCCGTAGCGCTCCACCAGGCACACCCGTGCGCCGAGCCGGGCGGCGGCAATCGCCGCCGTGCAGCCGGCGTTGCCGCCGCCGATCACCAGAATGTCGAAGGAACTGGACGCCGCCACTGGGACTGCATGATCGTTCATTTGGCGGTCGTCTTCCACCGGCGAACCGGTCCGCTCACGACTGCCGTCGCGTCAGGATCATGACCACCGGCTGATTCGGCAGCGCGGTCGCGGACCTCGACCAGAGCGAGGCCGAGCAGCTGACCCTCGTCGGCCAGCCCGGACAGGTTCACGAGCCGCGCGCCGACGAGCAGATGGACGTCGGGGATCGTCCGCCCGGCATCGCCGAAATCGACCAGACTGCGCACCAGTTCCCGCAGGTCGCCTTCGAGCGACCCGGCCGCACAGCTGCGGACCACCGCATCCTGGCGCTGCAGTCGCACCACGCCGCCACGGTCCACCACGCGCAGTTGCCCTGGCTCCCGACGCCAGGGCTGCCACCACGCGCCGTGCCCGGCGTCGCGGGCAAACACCTCCAGGCTGGTCGTGCTGGCGATCAACCGCGCGCCCTCGGGATCGCAGCGCATCGACCGCGCTGCCGCGGCGCGGCGGTCGTCCGGGTCCACGACGCGTGCCGCCGCTGCACCGCGGCGCATCTCCGCGCTGCCGGCCGCCACCGCGCGCACCAGGTTGCGGCGTGTATCGACTTCGACCAGCACCTCGACCGACTCGGCCAGGGCGCCGTTGCGTACGGCCGCCTCGAGCGCCTCGGCGCGCACCCGCAGGACGTCGGCGGGCGTGGGGTCGACGATGTTGCGCTCGACCGTGTCGCGCACCATCGCCAGCGCCACGCCGACGGGCGAGATCACTGCGGCCTGGCGCGCCAGCCGCCACGACAGGCCCAGCAGCTCGCCGCTCCGCGGCACCAGCGCCGCGGCGCCTCCCCCGCCGCCAATCAGGTCCACCGCGTCGGGTTGCAGCCGGTACTCCTCGATCAGCGAGCGCACCTGCACCACCACCTTGGCGCAGGCCTTGTCCAGCAACTCGGCGGCCACGGTCGCGCCGTCCCTTCCGATGGCGCGCCCAAGGGCGGCGAAGGCGTCGGTCGCCGTGCCGCGATCGGCCTTGGCAAACGCCGAATCGGGCACGAGCCCCATCGCATTGGCGGCGCACGTCGGCGTCAGGGCAAACCGGCCCGCCGGCGTCTCCAACACGACGTAATCGTGTGGATCACCCGGCAAAGGCTGCACATGGCTGACGCCGACCGCGCCGGCAAACGCGCCGACGGGCGCGAAGCACGCGTAACCGACGCCGGCAATGTGCGCCGACCGGGGCCCGACATCGACGATCGCCGTGCCGTCGAGACGCAGCATGCTGCCACCGGCAATGGCCAGGGTCCGCACATCGAGGGTGTTCAGGAAGGTGCGGTGGCCACCGACCCGTGCCGGCCGAATCTGCGGCTGCCCGTCCCGGATCACGGAGATGTCGGCGCTGGTGCCGCCGACCTCGATGAAGATGCCATCGGAGACCTGCTCGTGCATCAGGGCGCCGGCGATGCCGGCCGCTGGTCCCGACAGCATCGTCTGGATCGGCCGCCGCGCCACTTCGTCCACCGTCATGACCCCGCCGTCCGAGCGCATGATCATCAACGGCGCGCGAATGCCGGCCTCGGCCACCGCCCGCGCGGTCATCGCCGCCGTCCCGACCATCTTCGGCAGGATCGCGGCGTTGAGCACTGCCGTGCGGGTGCGGGTGCGCAGCCCGTACAACGCACTCACCTCGTGGCCGCACGTCGCCCACAGGCCGCGGCTGCGTGCGACCTCGACGATGGCGTCCTCGACCGACGGGTCGTCCACGGCGAACGCTTCGCTGGCGACAATCACTTCGGCACCGCCGTCCTGCAGGGCGGCGACGGCGGCCATCGCCGCTGCGCCGGCATCTGCGGGGTCGTCGATGGCGACGAAGGCGTGCGTCGGCGTGAGCGCCTTGCCCGGTGCGAGGGGCACCTTCGGAACCCGCGTGTCGAGCCTGGCCTTCCAGCGCTCGCCGCGCCGGCCAGCGCCGACGATGCCGACGCGCGCCACGTCGCCTTCGAGCAGGGCGTTTGTCGCCTGTGTGGTGGAGTGGGCGATGAAGACCACGTCCTCGGCGCGCGCGTCGACCTGGCGCAGCATCCGCTGCAGTCCGTCGATGATGCCGCGGGCCACCCCTTCCGCGGCGCGATGCGTCGTCGGCACCTTCAGTTCCCCGACGATGGCAAACGAGTCGGCATCGATGGCCACGACGTCGGTGAAGGTCCCGCCGACGTCGATGCCGATGCGCAGGCGGCGACTGCTGTTCACAGGAACAGCCACGCCCCTGCGAGCAGGCCGCCGAGACACACCAGCATCATCGCTGGCAGCGTCGCGCGGGAGATGTCCTCGACGCGCACGCCGGTGTAGCTGGCCACCCAGACGTTGTGGGTGTTGGTCGGGTCGCACACGTTCTGCACCTGGACGATCGACATGATGGCCGCCAGCAGTGCGAGCGCCGGCAGGACCCCTGACGCCAGCATCAGGCTGTAGACGCCGACGCCGACGCCGTAGGGGTTGAGCGGACCCCGGTAGAGCGCCAGCGGCGACAACAGGGTGAAGAAGAGGACATACCCGAGGGGCGACTGCACGGGCAGGCCAGCCACCAGCGGCGCCAGCGCCGTCCGCACCGCGGGGAGGGTCAGGGCATTGAGGAGCATGCCGATGCCGACCATCAGGATCGCCGCCGGCGCTGCGTCCTCGACGCCACGAATCATCGACGACATCAGCGTCTGGACGACGGCGCGCGGGCGGGTGAGCAGGATGCCGAAGAGTGCGCCGGCCATGAACGCCGGCACCTCCCGCCAGCCGAAGCCGACATAGAGCAGCAGCGGCACCACCGGCGTGAAGAAGGCGGGCCACGGCACGCCCGGCTTGCGCATCGGCGTCAGGGGGACGGACCAGAGCCGCAGTTCCGGGGCACGCCGCGCGGCCCAGGTGGCGTACCCGGCCACGACGACGACCATGATCGCGGCCAGGGCACTGGCAAATGCCGCAATTCCGTCCGGCAGCGGCGCGCCCGGCGATAGCTGCAGCAGTTCGCGGTAGAGCCGCCACAAGCGCAATGTTGAAGATGAAGCCGGTGGCAAAGGCGAGCAGGAAGAGAATGGCCGCCAGTCGCCGCGGCACGCCAAGGCTGATCATGATCGGCAGCACCAGCGAGCCGACCATGATGATCGCGCCAAGGCCGGTGAGCGACGTGAAGAGGACGGCCGTGACCGCCATCAGCCCAGCCGCCACGACCATCGGGCGGTCGCCGCCGAACTCCGCGGCGCGGCGGATGACGTCCTCGGCAATCCCGGTGGCCATCATCACCCGGCCGAGCATGGCGCCGGCGCACACGGCGACGTAGGCCGGGGCCAGGCGCACCGCGCCGTCGGCGACAACGGTGGACAGCCACTGCGACAGCGGCTCGCCCACGACGATGGCAACCGCGGCCGCCATGGCCGGGAGTGCGAGCAGCGCCGGCAGGCGGCGCAGCAACATCAGCGCCGCGAACAGGGCGAAGACCGACAGGAGCAGGAAGGCCGTCACGGCGCTGGGGTCCGGCAGGCGGGGAGGCGGGGGTGTCGCACGTTCGACGCGCTGACTGGCACATCGAAGGTGATTGCCGCTTCGAAGGTGCGGTCCCAGGGCAGGCGCACCCGGACGTCGCGCGGAACACCCACGTCGGTCACCAGGTCGGTCGGACCAGGCGCCGGCGGAACGTATCCGTCTCCGAACTGCCGCGCGTATCGGTGCAGCTTCGGTGCGAGCTCGAGCTCGATGCCGCGCGCCACTTCCGCCGCGTGCGTCCGCAGCCAGGCAGCGTCCCGGCCGGCGTCGCGCAGTTGGCGGTTCAGCACTGGCCGCAGCACGCCCTGATAGGCATAGTCGTTGACGAGACGGTGCAGCATGAACGTGACCCGGGCGTCGGCCATCGCGGTGAAATCGGGACTGCTGCACACCGTGGCCAGGCGCGCGCCGGCCCAGGCCAGCAGTCCGTGCGCAATGGCAGTGCCGAGGGTGTTGCCAGCGGTATTCCATGAGGCATAGCCATGGAGTCGCGGGAAGACCTTCGCGGCCAGCAGCGCTTCGGTGAAGGCCGGGGAGGCGCCTTGCACGTCACCCCTGGGATCGATGTCGGCGACGACCGTCGGCACGCCGCGTGCGACGGACGCCTCGACCGCACGCGCGAAAGTTTCGGGCCGGCCCGCGTCATGACGGGAGGCAAACACCAGCAGCTGCAGGTCGGCTCGTGCCGGCCCCGGGACGACAGACGCTCCGGCGGCGACCAGCTGGAAACTCGCCGTCTCGTGCAACGGCCGGTCTTCGAAGGGCGCGACCATCGTCCGCGCCGCGACGCTGGAGAAGTCCACGCCGACGGTGGGAGCGAGCCCTCGCTGCTCGAGAACGGCACGCGCCAGCAGCAGCATCGCGACCTCGTCGGCGCCCGGCTGGACACCGACGCGGGCCGCCAGGCGCTGTCCGCGCACCCGCGCCGCGATCGCGGCGCGATCGGCCAGGTGCATGCCTCTCGGCCTGGCATCGTCCTGCGACACCACGAGGTAGTCGAAGACCTGACGGGCCGCGAGGTCCACGGCGGCCAGGTTCAGGCGGCGATTGCGTGCGCGCGCCTGCAGGTAGTCCTGACGTGCCGCGGTGGGGATCTGCTGCAGCAGCGTCGCGATCTCCGCGGCTTCGCCCGGCCCCGTCGGTGCGGGTGCGATTTCGGCGTAGCGCGCCAGCGACTCGCGCCACGCCTCGTTGCTGCCGTCGGCGGTCGGGGCCAGCCGCATGATGACGCTGAAGCCGTACAGGCGCAGCTTCGGGTGCGCCTTGCGGATGTCGGAAAGCACCGTCAGCCGTGCGAGGGCGGTTTCGGCGTCGACGCCGTACCCGCGCGACGCGACGAGCCCGCCGAACGCGAGCATGTCGGTGGAGACGATGAGGGCGTCGATGCGGCCCCACTCCTGGGCACGCAGCCAGCGGGTGATGGCGTCGGTGTCGCCAGGCGTGGTGAAACGCCCTAGCGCGGCACGCGGCGGGGCCAGCACTTCCGCGTGGGCGAGTCCGGCCATCATCTCGGGGTACTGCAGGCACACGGGCCGGTCGTCGAGCGGCACCAGCGCGACCCGCACCCGTGTGGGCATCACGGCGGCCGCTGGTGCGGCCGGGCCCGACGGCCGCGGCGGCGTCTCGGCCGGGGCTGGCCGCGCCAGCGCGAGCGCCACCAGCGCCACCAGCGCCAGCAGCGCGACCCCACCCCGGCAGCGTGACCGCATGGGGCCACATTCTACCCACCAAGTCCAACCCTGAATTTTCAATTCTGAATTCTGAATTCTTCGTTGCTACGATCTCCCCATGCGCATCGGATTCATCGGTCTCGGCGTCATGGGCGGTCCCATGGCCGGTCATCTGCAGCGGGCCGGCCACGACGTGGCCGTCTTCAACCGCACGGCCAGTCGTGCCGAGGCCTGGGTGGGCGAGTACGGCGGCCGCGCCGTGGCGCACGCCGCGCGAGGCCGCGGCCGACGCGGACCTGGTGTGCGCCTGCGTCGGTGCGGATGACGACGTGCGCGAGGTGACGGTGGGCCGCGAGGGTGCGTTCGACGGCATGCAGCGCGGACGCCGTCTTCGTCGATCACACCACCGCCTCGGCCGCGGTGGCGCGCGAACTGCACGCCGCGGCGCGGGTCGGCGGCCTGCACTTCATCGATGCGCCGGTCTCGGGCGGTCAGGCCGGTGCCCAGAAGGGCCAATTGAGCGTGATGTGCGGCGGCGACGCCGAGCCGTTCGCGCGGGTCGAACCGGTGCTGCGCGCGTATGGCAAATCGGTGGTGCGCATCGGCGACAGCGGCGCCGGGCAGCTCTGCAAGATGGTCAACCAGGTGTGCATCGCCGGCGTCGTCCAGGGACTGGCCGAGGGGCTGCATTTCGCGCAACGGGCCGGGCTGGACGTGCCGGCCGTGCTGTCGGTGATCTCCAAGGGTGCCGCGCAGTCCTGGCAGATGGAGAATCGCTGGGAGACGATGGTGGCGGGCACGTTCGACTTCGGTTTTGCCGTCGACTGGATGCGAAAGGACCTGGCCATCGTGCTGGAGGAAGCGCGGCGCAACGGGTCACGCCTGCCGGTGGCGGCATTGGTGGACCAGTTCTACGCGCAGGTGCAGGCGCGCGGTGGCAGACGGTGGGATACGTCGAGCCTGATCGCCCTGCTGGAGACGTCGCCGCCCGCATCAGGCATGATCGATTGATGTCGACCGCGCGAACGCTGCTGCTTGTCGGGCTGGTCTGCGTCAGCCCGCTGGCGGCGGTGGCACAGGACGCCGGCGCCCGCGCCGGCGCCCATCGACGTGGCGCCGACCGTGCCGCCGCAGTCGCTGACGTTTCCGGTGTGGCTGCAGGGCGTGCGCGAAGAGGCGCTGGCACGTGGGATCTCGGCACCGACCGTGGCTGCCGCACTGACCGAGGTCACGCCCGTCGAGCAGATTCTCAGTCGTGACCGATCACAGGCCGAGTTCAAGGAGACGCTGGACCAGTACCTCGCGCGCCGCGTCGGGGTGGACACCATCCGCCTCGGCCGCGCGATGCGCGAGACGCACGCCGACGTGCTGGCGCCCGTGGCGGCGCACTACAAGGTGCCGGCGCACGTTCTGGTGGCAGTGTGGGGCCTGGAGTCGAGCTTTGGCCGCTTCAGCGGCGTCCGGCCGCTGATCCCGACCCTGGCGACGCTGGCCTACGACAACCGCCGCGGCGTCATGTTCCGCGCGCAGTTGTTCGACGCCCTGACGATTCTGGATGCCGGCTACATCGACCTGGCACGCCTGAAGGGCTCATGGGCCGGCGCGATGGGCCAGCCGCAGTTCATGCCGTCGAGCTTCCTGAAGTACGCCGTCGATTTCGATGCCGACGGACGCCGCGACATCTGGGCGTCCGAAACCTGACGTCTTTGCCTCGATTGGCAACTACCTCGCGCGCAATGGCTGGACTGCCGGGCAGACCTGGGGACGGCCGGTCACGCTGCCCCGGGAAGCCGCGACGCTCGGGACCGCCGCGGCGCTGCGCACGGCGGGATGTCGAGCGGCGCGGGAACTGAGCGAGCCGCGCCCGCTCGGCGACTGGCGGGCGCTCGGGGTGCGGACGGCAGACGGCGGCGCCCTGCCCAGCGCCGAGGTGACGGCCTCCCTGCTGCGAACCGACGCCGGCGCCTTCCTGGTGTACCCGAACTACGAGGTCCTGCTCAGCTACAACTGCGCCCATGCCTACGCGATGGCCGTTGCGCGCCTCGCCGACCGCATCGTCGACACGGACGCACTGCCGACGGCCAAACCGCGCGCGAAGAAGAAGCCGGCCCGCCGCCCGGTCAGCAAGGCGACCGCCAAGAAGAAAAAACCGCGCTGACCGCGCGTGCCGGCCGCGCCCGTCTCAGGCCAGCTGGCAGATTGACGTGGCCGCGGACGCTTCGGCCAGCCAGGGCTTCTCATCGACCTTGATCTCGGTGACGACCCCGTCGCGCACGACCGCCGCGTAGCGCTGGCTGCGGTGGCCCTCGCCGACCACCGTGGCATCGAGTTCCATGCCGGCTGCGCGCGTGAACTCGAGATTGCCGTCCGACAGCATCAGGATCTTCCCCGCAGCGCCGCCCTGCTCGGCCCAGGCATCGAGCACCCAGGCGTCATTGGTCGAGACGCAGACGATCTCGTCCACGCCACCGGCCTTGATCGCGTCGTGGTGCTCAACGAAGCCGGGCAGGTGATTCTTGCTGCACGTCGGCGAGAACGCCGCCGGCACGGCAAACAGCACCACCGTGCGGCCTGCGAAGACGTCTGCGGTGGTCAGGGTCTTGACGCCCTCGGGCGTCACGGTACGGAAAGTGGCAGCAGGCAGTCGCGCTCCGACGGTCAGGGACATGCGGGCCATCCTATCGCAGCGTCGCGGCCTGCTTCTCGAGGGCCGTCAGCGCCAGTGTCAAGTCGTCGAGCCGGAGGACGGCATCCCGACCGGGCGGCTGGTCGGCCTGGTTGGCCATCCGCCACACGTTGGCCAGTTGATCGACAAGCATCGGCTGCGGGTAGTTCCCGCCAGCGGTCACCAGCTGCGCGTGGAGCGCCGCCGCCTGCTGCGCCCGGGCGTCGCTGCCGGCGGCGACCTGGGAGAGCGCGGCGCTCAACGTCAAGGCGCGGGCCGTCGTGTCGCGCAACGCGGTCAACAGCCGGTGTTGCGCCTCGAGATCGGCCTGCGTGACCCCATCGGCGACGACGCGCGGATCCAGCCGGATCTGCAGCGGCTGCGAACCCGCGGCCGCACCGTCCACCGTGAGGCGCACCGAGTACGAACCGGGGAGGACCAGCGGCCCGAAGGCGCTTCCCTCGGGATTGGTCGCGGTCGGCAGCCCCGGCAGCCGCATGTCCCAGATGAAGCGGTGCGTGCCGCGACTGCGCCGCGGACCCGCGGCTCGCGGCCGCGCACGACCTGGCGCACGCATCCCCTGCGCCGGTGCCGCAACGGGCGCCGCTGGCGCGCTCGTGAACGCACGCACCTCCCTGCCGACGGCGTCGACGATGGCAATCGTGACCGACTCGGCCTCGGCTGGCAGTGCGTAGTCGATGTTGACGACGGCACCGGGGTATTCAGGGGCTTTCGACGACGCCGCGCTGACTGCGAGCCTGGCCCGCGTCGCCTCTCGCGGTGCGAACAGGGTCGCTGACGTGGGCGCTGCCCGCCACTGGTGCAGCCGCGCCACGTCGTCGAGGATCCAGAAGCCGCGGCCCATGGTGGCAACCACGAGGTCCTTGCGGTGCAGACGGATGTCGGTGATCGGCGTCACCGGCAGGTCGAGCTGCCAGCGCTGCCAGTGCCCGCCGTTGTCCCACGACAGGTACATGCCGAACTCGGTGCCGGCATAGAGCAGCCCGGCCCGGTCGGGATCCTCGCGGACGACGCGGACCGGCGTCTCGGCCGGGATGCCGTTGCTGCCGTCGGTCAGCCGCGCCCAGGTCTTGCCGTAGTCGTCGGTGCGATAGATGTACGGGGCCCAGTCGCCGAGCAGGTAGCGGTAGTAGGCGATGTAGGCCGAGCCCTTGCGGTGCGGCGACGGATCGATCTGCTGGACGCGGCCGCCGGGCGGCAGGCCTCCCGGCGTCACGTTGCTCCAGGTCCGGCCGTCGTCGCGCGAGACGTGCACCGGCCCGTCGTTGGCACCCGACCACAGCACGCCGCGCTCGAGCGGCGACTCTTCGAACGCGTAAATGGTCGCGTACACTTCCTCACCGGTGATGTCGCGTGTGATGGGCTCGCCGGAGAGGCCCTGGCCTTCCGGCAGGTTGGCCGTCAGGTCGGGGCTGATGACTTCCCACGTCCGTCCTTCGTCGCGAGTGCGGTGGACCACGTGCGACGTGTGGTAGATGACCCTGGGGTCGTGCGGCGAGATCTCGAAGGGCGACGTCCGCTGAAAGCGGTAGCGGATGTCCCTGGAGGCGTGGCCGTAGCGGTTCTGCGGGTAGACCCAGAAGTGCTGCTCCTGGCCGGTCGCCAGGTTCAGGCGGCTGAACTCGCCCTTGCACACGCCGTAGACGATCCGCGGGTCATCCGGCTTCGGCTTCACGGGACCGGTCTCGCAGCCGGCGCCCTGCATCCAGTACTGCAGCGGGTCGTCTGGCGCCGTCGAGGCGGGCGAGTTGCTCGGCACGATGACTGTCGAGTTGTCCTGCTGGGCCCCGTACACCCGGTACGGATACTGGTTGTCCACGTCCACCTGGTACAGCTCGGCGGTCGGCTGGTTGTATTGCGTCGTCCAGGTGCGGCCGCCGTCGCGCGAGACGTTGGCGCCGCCGTCGTTGGACTGGATGAGCAGGTCGGGATCGTCGGGATTGATCCACATGCCGTGGTTGTCGCCATGCGGGGTGGCGACGGTCTCGAAGGTCCGGCCGCCGTCGCTGGACTTCCACATCGCCAGGTTGTTGACCCAGACGACGTCGGCGTTCTTCGGGTCGGCATCGACGTAGGTGTAGTAGAAGGGCCGCGCGATCAGCGCGCGGTCCGCATTGACCTGCGCCCATGTGCCGCCAGCGTCCTCGCTGCGATACAGCCCACCCTTGGTCCCAAGCGCCTCGACGATCGCGTAGAGGCGCTTCGGGTTCGCTCGCGAGACGTCGATGTCGATCTTGCCGAGCAGGTCGGTGGGCAGGCCCTCGGACGTCCGCGTCCAGGTGCTGCCGGCGTCGCTGGAGGTGTAGATGCCGTTCTCGCTGGCCGGACCGCCGCTGATGATGGTCCACGGCTTGCGCTGGCCCCGCCAGGCCGCCGCATACATCCGGTCCGGGTTCGACGGATCGAGGACGAGCGAGAAGACGCCGGTGCGGTCGTTGATGAAGAGGACCTTCTCCCAGGTGGTACCGCCGTCCTTCGAGCGGAAGACGCCGCGCTGCGGACCATCGACGAAGACCGGACCGACCGCCGCCACGTAGACGATGTCGGGGTCCGTCGGGTGCACCCGGACACTGCCGATCGCGCCGACGTCGCGCAGGCCGACGTGAGCCCAGGTCCTGCCGGCGTCGGTGGACTTGTAGACGCCGAGGCCCTTGATGACGTTGCTGCGGATGGCGGCGCTGCCGGTGCCGACGTAGATGACGTCGGGGTTGGACTCCGCCACCTCAATCGCGCCGATCGACGCGGTCTCGAAGAAGCCGTCCGAGATGTTGGCCCAGGATTGTCCGAAGTCGAGGGTCTTCCAGACACCACCGCCGGTCGCACCCATGTAGAACGTCCCGGGCTGCGCGCGATGTCCCGCGACGGCCGTGACGCGGCCGCCGCGATGCGGGCCGATATGACGCCAATGCAGCCCGCCCGACGGATCGAGTGGCGCGTCGGCAACTGCCGCCGCGGTGGGCTGCGGCCGCGGCTGCCCGGCGTGCAGGGGCAAACCCTGGGTCAGGACAGCGGTCGCCAGCACGCCGATCAGGCGCAGGGCGAGGGACGAAACGATGGTCGTGGTGGGCATGGCCGGGACCATCGTAACAAGGGCCCTCGACCGGCCCGCCCGGGCGCCCCGCAACGCTGCCTGCCCTAGGCCGGCACCGCGCCGCAGGCGGCGGCAATGGCCTCGACGTGCCGACTGTCGGTGCCGCAGCAGCCTCCAAGCACCGTCACCTGCGGCAGGCGCTGCCGCAGGGCCGCGTAGGACGCGCCGAGCGCCAGCGGGTCGCCCGTGTCGAGGTCGGCCGACTCGTTGAGTTCGGCGTGGCTCCGGCACGACGCGTTGGCCCGGATGCCGCGGATGCGCTGCACCCAGCCCTCGGCCGGATCCAGCAGGTGGGCAAAGTGCGTCGGATGCGCGCAGTTCACCATGTAATAGGTCGGGTAGCCGCTCGTCGCGCCATCGACGATGCGGATGGCCGAACCGAGCGACTGGCCGGTTGGCAGCTTGCCGTTGGTCTCCACGGTGAAGGAGATGACCAGTGGCACGCCGGCCCGCCGCGCCGCGAGGGCAATGCCAATCGCTTCTTCGACGTAGTTCAGGGTCATCGCGCAGACCATGTCCGCGCTGGTGGCCGCCAGGGTGTCGATCTGGGCCTGGTGGTAGGCCTCGGCGTGCCGCACCGTCATCGTCGTCGCAGGTATGTAGCCGTCACCGCGTGGACCGATGCAGCCGCTGATGACCAGGGGCAGCGGGGCGAACTCCTCGCGAAGCTGCTCGAGCAGTGACACGGCCCGGGTGTTGATGCCCGCCATGGCCGCCGCGTCGAGCCCGTGGCGGCCACCCCAGTCGGCACTCGCCCGCCAGGTCACCGTGTCCAGCACCAGGCCCATGCCGTGGCGGCGGGCGATGTCGGCATACGGCCGGAAATAGGTGCGCAACATTTCCTCGCCGCCGGGCCTGTCGAGCAGGTGGAACGCGGCGAAGTCGGGCAGCTGGACGCCCTGCTGGAAAATCAGGAACGTCTCCATGCCACCGTCGGTGAGGAACAGCTGATCCTGCAGTTGCGGGAGTCGGGAGTGAGAGCGGGGCATCACGGTCCTCCATGTCCGGCGACAACGACAGACGCCGACGCGACACGTCAAGTGGAGACGGCCATGGCCGGTCCATCGTTCCCAGCGCCGAGCTGCGTGCGGCGCCACGGGGCGCGGTCATCGACGGGCTGCGCCGCGTCGCGGCACGGGCGCGGGGGCGAGCAGGAGTTGGCGCGCCACCTGTGCGACCGGGCGACGGTCGTTGTTGCGACTGCGATAGGTGGCCAGCGCGTCGTGCAGCGCCGCGACGTCGACGCTGCGCCGCGAGCGCGTCACCTCCCGTCGCGCCATCGCGGCCAGCCCGCGCATCGCGCCAAGGACCGCGCGGCTGCCGGCCGGCCTGATCACCCCATCAGCCATCTCGTCGATCTCCGCGGCAATCACCGGCTCGGGTACCGCGAGGCTGCGGAGCAGCTCCACCAGGCCCATGGCCAGTCGCTCGGGCAGCGCGTCGAGCGCGTCGGCCGGCAGTACCACCGTCAGCAGCGTTGCGCCGCTCGTGCATTGCAGCAGCGCACGCCGCCCGGCGTGCAGGGGCTGCACGTACCAGTCACCCAGCCGGGTGGTAGTCGTCGGGGGCGGCGACTCATCCGGCTCGGGTTCGAATGAGGCCAGGAGCGCACGGGTCAGGCGCAGCGTGTACATGAGCGGGGATCGGGGACCGGGGATCGCGGATCGGGGACCGGGGGTCGTCGCGGGAGGCGGCGCATGGCCGCGTTCACGGAGGCGCCGTTACCATGGGCACAGTGTCACACGGGCGGCGTTCCACCGCCGCAGCGCCAACCTTTTCGTAGCGAGCAGTCATGACGCCACCCGACCCGACCTCCCTGCACCGTGCCCTCCCCGCCCTGCGCGACGCCCTGCCCGGCATCCGGCAGGCGCCACGTGATCGTGGTCTGGTCAGGTTGATCGTGCGGCGGCCGCTCGTGGAGACGCGGGAACTGCTCGACGAGGGCCAGTTCGACGTCGAGACCGGGCTGGCGGGCGATACGTGGAGCCGGCGCCCCTGCTCGCGCACCGCGGACGGCAGCCCGCACCCCGACATGCAGGTCACGATGATCGGGGTCCGCGCCATCGACGCCATCAGCCCGGACGCGTCGCGCTGGCCGCTGGCTGGCGACCAGCTCTTCGTCGATCTCGACCTGACGTACGCGAACCTGCCCGCCGGCACGCGTCTGCAGGCGGGCACCGTGCACCTGGAGGTGACCACCCAGCTGCACACCGGGTGCGGCAAGTTCATCGACCGCTTCGGCGTGGATGCCATGAAGTGGGTGAACTCGCCTGAGGGTCGCGAGCTCAACCTGCGCGGCATCTACGCCCGCGTCGTGCGCGGCGGCCGCATCCGGGTCGGCGACACCATCGCCAAAGCGTGAGTCACGCCGCGGCCCGGCTCCGGCATCGCACCTGACCCGCCTGCACTACACTCCTGCCATGGCGAGGGCGTCCAAGTCAGCATCGTTCAAGGTCCTGCGTGCCGGCAGCGCGAGCGCCGCGATCGTCACCGCCGTCGTGGCCTGGCATGCGGCGGCGCCGGACGCCGTGCAGACGTCGGGGGTTCGGATCCAGGTGTCACTGCCGGCTTCGCTCGAGCCGCAGCGCATCGACGGGCGCCTGCTCGTGATGCTGTCCACCGACCCCGAGACCGAACCGCGTTTCGGGATCACCGACGACGCGGCGACGCAGCAGATCTTCGGGGTGGATGTGGAGGGCCTGGCGCCGGGGGCAACGGCGGTGATCGACGCGGCTGCCACCGGGTATCCGCTGCCGAGCCTGCGCGATGTCGCGCCGGGCACGTACCGGGCCCAGGCGCTGCTGCACCGCTACGAGACCTTCCGCCGCGCCGACGGCCACGTCGTCAAGCTGCCGATGGATCGCGGCGAGGGACAACAGTGGAACCGTGCGCCCGGCAACCTGTACTCGACACCGGTGCAGGTCACGCTCGGCAAGGACGCCGGCATCGCGCTGACGCTCGACAAGGTCATCGCGCCGATTCCTGCGCCGCCGACCACGAAGTACATCCGGCACGAACGGATCCGCAGCGAGAAGCTGTCCGCGTTCTGGGGCCGCGACATGTACATCGGCGCACACGTCCTGGTGCCCGAGGGCTTCGATGCGCACCCGGACGCCCGTTACCCGCTGATGATCGACCATGGTCATTTTCCTCACACGTTCGACGGCTTCCGGGAGGAGAAGCCGGACCCGGCCCTGGCGCCGGATTTCAACGCCCGCTTCGACATGCGTGGCTACAACCGGTACGAGCAGCAGGCCGCGTACGACTTCTACAAGGAATGGACAGGTCCGGGCTTCCCGCGCGTGCTGGTGATTCAGATCCAGCACCCGACGCCCTTCTACGACGATTCCTACGCCGTCAACTCGGCCAACGCGGGGCCCTGGGGCGACGCCATCGTCGAGGAGCTGATCCCGCACATCGAGAAGACGTACCGCGGCATCGGAGCGGGCTGGGCCCGCTTCATGTACGGCGGGTCCACCGGCGGCTGGGAAGCGCTGGCGGCGCAGGTCTTCTACCCGGACGCCTTCAACGGCGCCTACGCCGCGTGCCCGGATCCGATCGACTTTCGCGCCTACACCGTCGTCAACCTCTACGAGGACGCCAACGCCTACTACGTCGAAGGCCGCTTCAAGAGGACGCCGCGGCCCGGTCACCGCAACTGGCTGGGACACGTCACCACGACGCTCGAGGACATGAACCGGCGCGAGTTGGCGCTCGGCAGCAGGACGCGCTCCGGCCAGCAGTGGGACGTCTGGGAGGCCACTTACTCGCCCGGTCGGGAGCGACGGCTACCCGAGACGCATCTGGGACAAGGTCACCGGCACGATCGACAAGGACGTCGCGGCGTACTGGAAGGAGCGCTACGACCTGGTGCACATCATGCAGCGCGACTGGGAGAAGGGGCTCGGGACCAAGCTGGCCGGCAAGGTCAACCTGTACGTCGGCGACATGGACAACTACTACCTGAACAACGCCGTCTACCTTGCCGAGACGTTCCTGCGCGGCACCACCAACCCGTGGTTCGCCGGCGAGGTGACCTACGGCGACCGCGCCGAGCACTGCTGGAACGGCGACCCCGTGCGCCCCAACTACGCGTCCCGCCTTCGCTACCATCAGATGTTCATCCCGAAGGCGGTCGCGCGCATGGAGAAGACCGCGCCGCAGGGTGCGGACACGAAGAGCTGGCGCTACTGACGCCCGGGTGAACGACATGGCCATGCAGCTGAGGAGACCGATCGTGTTGATGTCATCGACGATGACCGCGCTGGCGACGATGTGGCTGGTGGCTACGCCCGCTGCCCAGGCGACTCCGGCGCCGGGGGAGACCGCAACGGCAGCCCCCGCGCCCGCCACGCCAGCCGCACCCGGCCCGCCGACCACGCACCGGGTGACGTGGGACAGGAGCACCGCGCCCGACCTGTCGGGCTACGTCGTGTCGTGGGGCGACCGGCCGGGCGTCTACACCCACAGCAAGCGCGTCGGCGCGCAGGATACGTCCACGGACCTCGAGGTCGCACCCGGCGCCACCGGGGTGTACGTGGCGATACGTGCGGTCGATCGCGCCGGCGTCCTCAGTGGCTACAGCAACGAGATCGCAATCGGGCAGCCAGGCAAGGCTGGAAGCAAGAAGGCGGGAGCGAAGCCGGCCGCCAAGGCCAAGGCGGCCAAGAAGGCACCCCGGACCGCCGAGGAAAAGGCAGAACTCCGCCGCAAGAAGCAGGAGCGGAAGAAACAGAAGGCGGCAGCGCGGGCCCAGGCGGCAAAGCCCAAGCCCAAGCCCTGACGTTCCGGCTCAGGGCAGCCCGCGGCCGGACGTGAGGTACACGGCAAAGGTCCCCAGCCAGTGCCCGCCCGCATAGTGCGCGCCAGTGACCGCCGCCAGCCCGGCCTCACGGTGCCGTGAGGCGGCAGCGCCGAGTGCTGGCCGGCGCGGATCGCCGGGGGCGAGCGCGGTGAGGATGCCCTCGAGCATCCACGCGCGACTCAGATTCAGGCCGTCGAGATGGGCCAGCTTGCCGTCCGTCTTGTCGAGCACCACACCGGGTTCGAGCCACGTGGCGTCGGCGGCCGCGCCTGTCGGCACCTGCGGCAGGAATGACGTCAACCACCGGCTGAACTCCGCAGCTGGCAACACCCGCCGCATCAGGTCGGCTTCGGCCAGGCACGGCGAGACGAAGTCCTGCCCCGAGGGTTCGTAGGCCAGCGGACAGGTCGTGTCGGCGAGGTAGAACGCCCGCGACCGCTCCACCAGCAGTTGCTCGAAGGCCGCATCCCCGGCCAGCCTGGCCCAGTCCAGCGCCAACCCGAATGCGAAAGCGGTCTGCGAGTGTTCACCGGTGCGAATCGGCCTGGTCAGCTTCGGCAGCCAGGCCATCAGACGCGCCACCGCCTCGGCTTCCATCGGCGCCAGGACCGCGCGCCACTCGCGCGCCTGCGGGCTGTCCCACTCGCGCAGTTCGAGCGTGAGCTGCAGCAGCCAGGCCAGGCCGTACGGCCGCTCGAACTCCTGCCGGCCAGGCGCCTGCAGATAGGCCATCTCGCCGGCCACGCGCTGCCTGGTGAAGCTCCTGGCCAGTGCGGCCTCGGCGGATGCCGCCAGGGCCGTACCCGGATAGAGCCGCGCCACCCGCGCGAGCAGCCAATGGCCATGCACGGCCGAGTGCCAGTCGAAGCAGCCGTAGAAGACCGGCGTCAGCTCACGCGGTACCCGGGCATCGGCGTCCGATGCCAGCGTGTGCGCCAATTTGTTGGGATACTCCTGATGGACGCAGGCCAGGGCCGGGGCCGCAAGTTTCTCTGCCGCAGTGACATCCATGCGTGTCGGCACCGTCGCCGCCTGCATCGCCAGCAGCAGCGCGATCAGCATGCTGCGCAGTCTACCGGATGCCGCTGTCCGGAAAGAGCGAAGGTGTGCAATTCTCTGCGGCAGCCATGTCCCAATCCCGCCGTACCTTCCTCGCCCTCGGCGCGGCTGGACTCGCGTCCGCCGCCCGGCCCGTCCTGGCCCTCGCGCATCGCCGTGCACAGGCGCCCGCCTTCAAGGTTGGCGTGACCGACTGGAACCTGCGCAAGGAGGCCGACCCGTCGTCGTTCGCGCTGGCCAGGCAGCTGGGCTTCGACGGCGTGCAGGTCAGCCTCGCCAGCGGCAGCGGCAGCGCCCGCACGCCAATCACCCAGGATGTCGTGCAGCGATACCTGGCCGAGTCGCGTCGGCACGGGCTGCCGATGACGTCGACGTGCCTGAACATCCTGCACACCAACTACCTGAAGTCCGACCCGCTCGGACCGCAGCGGGTGTCGGAAGGGATTGCGCTGACCAAGGCACTCGGGCTGGAAGTGATGTTGCTGCCGTTGTTCGGCGACGGCGCGATGAAGACGGATGCGGAGCTCGATCGCGTCGGCGACGTGCTGCGCGAACTGGCCCCCGATGCCCGCAAGGCCGGCGTCATCCTCGGCCTCGAAGACACGGTGTCGGCGCGCGACAACGTGCGGGTCATGGAACGCGCGCAGTCACCGGCGGTGCTCACCTACTACGACGTCGGCAACTCCACCCGCAACGGCTTCAAGGTCGTGGACGAGATCCGCTGGCTCGGCCGCGACCGCATCTGCGAAGTGCATCTCAAGGACAATCCGCACTTCATGGGCGAGGGCAGCATCGATTTCCCCGCCGTCGTCGATGCCCTCGCCGACCTGCAGTTCTCGCGCTGGGCGGTGCTCGAGACGACCAGTCCCACCAAGGCGCTCGACGCGGACATGCGCCGCAACCTCGCGTTCACGCGCGGCCTGATCGCGGCCCGGGCCAGGGCGTGACGCAGGGCCGGCTCGCTGCGGTGGCGCTGACGATGGTCGTGGCGGCCATGACGAGCCCGCGCGGCGAGCAGGCGCGGCCGCCGGCCGCAGCGGCCGCGCAGTTGCCGCGGCTCGATCGCGCCACCACGATTCCCCTGGCCCTCTTCACGGTGCCGGAGGGCTTCGAGGTGACGCTGTGGGCAGGCACCGACCTGGTCCGCAACCCCACCAACATCGACGTCGACCGTGATGGTCGCATCTGGGTGGCCGAAGGCGTCCGCTACCGCCGCCACCACGCGCGGCAGCCGGCCGGCGACCGCATCGTGGTGCTGCAGGACACCGACGGCGACGGACGGGCAGACGCGTCGCACACGTTCGTGCAGGAGCCGGCTCTGGTCGCTCCGCTCGGTGTGGCGGTGATCGACAACCGCATCGTGGTGTCGCAACCGCCCGACCTGATCGTCTACACCGACGTCGACCGCAACCTGCGCTTCGATCCCGCCGTCGATCGCCGCGAGGTCCTGCTCACCGGTTTTCTCGGGATCAACCACGACCACTCGCTGCACGCGGTGACCGTCGGACCGGACGGCAAGTGGCTGTTCAACTCCGGCAACATGGGGGCCCGCTTCACGGACCGGTCGGGGCGCACGTTCACGTCCATCGGGCCGTACCGTGCCGACCCGATCGGCCCGTGGAGCTGGCCGCACGATCCGTCGAAGTGGGCCGGCGCACGCAGTGACGACGGCCACGTCTACGTCGGCGGCTTCATGGCCCGCATGAACCCCGACGGGACGCAGGTCGAGATCGTCGGCCACAACTTCCGTAACAGCTACGAGCAGTCGATCACCTCGCTCGGGGACGTGTTCCACAGCGACAACGACGATCCGCCGGCGTGCCGCGTGAGCTGGGTGATGGAGTATGCCAACTTCGGCTTCGCCTCCAACGACGGGCAGCGCACGTGGCAGGCCGACCGCCGCCCCGGGCAGTCGGTGCCGAACGCCGAGTGGCGGCAGGACGACCCGGGGTCGACGCCGGCCGGCGATGTCTACGGCGGCGGCTCGCCGACCGGTACGGCCTTTTACGAGAATGGCGCGCTCGGCGAGGCGTGGCGCGGCACCCTGCTCGCCGCCGAACCCGGGCGCAATGCGATCTTCGCCTACCGGCCCGAACGCGAGGGCGCAGGCTTCCGACTCGATCGACGCGAGTTCCTGACCTCGAATCCCGAGCAGCGCTACGCCGGCACCGACTTCTCGGGCGGGGTGCAGACGACCACCGCCGAGATCGCCACCCTGTTCCGCCCCTCCGACATCGTCGTCGGCGCCGACGGAGCCCTCTATGTGAGCGACTGGCTCGACCCGATTGTTGGTTTTCACGAGGATCTGGACGACGCCGTCTCAGGCGCGATCTATCGGATTGCGCCCCGCCGATTCACGAGCCGCGCGCCGTCCTTCGATGCGACCACCATCGAGGGGCTGATCACCGCGCTGAGATCGCCGGCCGTCAACGTGCGGGCAATCGGCTTCGCGGGCCTCAAGGCGCGCGGCGCGGCCAGCGTGCCCGCGGTAGCCGCCCTGCTCGACGACCCCGACCCGTATATCCGCGGCCGGGCGCTGTTCCTGCTGCACCAGCTTGGACCGGACGGTCGCGCCCGCGCCGGCGCGCCCGCGGCGTACGCCGACCCGGCCATGCGCATCGCCGCCTACCGGGCGATGCGTCGCGCAGGCACCGACATCACCGCGGTCGCGGGCGGGCTGGCGCGCGACGACGACGCCGGCGTCCGACGCGAGGTGGCGCTGTCGATGCGCGATCGCGATGCCACCGTGGCGCTGCCGATTCTGGCCGACGTGGCGCGGCGCTTCGACGGCAGCGACCGCAGCTACCTCGAGGCGCTCGGCACCGGCGCCACCGGCAAGGAGGCGGCGCTCTATGAACAGCTGCGCCGCGAGTTGGGCGCTGGCGACGCACGCGCCTGGCCGCTGGGCTTTGCGGCCATTGCCTGGCGTCTGCACCCCCCGGCAGCCGTCGATGCGTTGGCGCGCCGCGCGGCCTCGACAGCCCTGTCGTTGGCGCAGCGACGCCGGGCCATGGACGGCCTCGCCTTCATCCGCACCCGCGCCGCGGCGGCCGAGATGGTGGAACTGGCCGCGGCAGACGGACCCCTGAAGGCGCCCGCCACCTGGTGGGTGCTCAACCGGATGTCCAACGACTGGGCTGGCCATGACCTGCTGCCGGCCCTGAAACGCCGCGGCATCTTCGACCCCGATACGGTCACCCTCCAGAGCGCCATCCTGCCGCCGCGTGCGCCCGACGCGACGCGTGTCGCAGCAGCCGCCGTCGCCGCGCTGGCCGGCGATGCGGCGCGCGGCAAGGAGGGTTTTGTCCGTTGCATGGGCTGTCACGCCCTGGACGGCATCGGCGCCGACGTCGGGCCGGCCCTCGACGGCTGGACGCGCGGCAAGTCGCTGCCGGTGATCGCCGCCGCGATCGTCGATCCCGATGCGGGCATCGCCCATGGCTATGCCGGGACGACCATCGAGACGACCGATGGCCTGACCATCGAGGGCCTGCTGATCAAGGAGGGCGACCCGTTGATGATCCGCAGCATGGGCAACCTGACACAGATGGTGCCGCTGTCGCGCGTCAGGGCACGTCAGCGGATGTCCAAGTCGCTGATGCTGGACGCGACCCAGCTCGGCATGAGCGCCCAGGACGTAGCCGACGTCATTGCCTTCCTGAGAGCGCACTGAGATGACCACCGCGCGCGCCGCGATTGCCGATGGCGCAGGGACGTTCGTGATCGACGAGATCGAGGTCTCGCATCCCCGCAACGACGAGGTGCTGGTCGAGGTCCGGGCTGCCGGCATCTGTCACACCGATCACGCCTCGCTCTCGTGGAAGCGACCGCTGGTCATGGGTCACGAAGGCGCGGGCGTGGTACGCGAGGTCGGTGCGGGGGTCACGCACGTGGCGGCCGGGGACCGCGTGGTGCTCAACTGGTGCATTCCGTGCGGCGCCTGCGTTCCATGCCTGCGGGGTGACACGGTGCTCTGCGAGGTCAGCCGCCCCGCGCACGTGATGGAGGCTTCGCAGGGACACGCGCATGCCGGCGGCACGGCCTGGCGTGGCGCGGCGATCGACCGTTCGTTCAACATCGGCACCCTGGCCAGCCTGACCCTCGTGCGCAAGGAGGCCGTGACGCGCATGCCCGACGGCGTGCCTTTCGCAGTGGCGGCCATCACCGGCTGCGGCGTCATGACCGGCATCGGATCGGTGCTCAACGTGGCGCAGGTCCAGCCTGGAGAGAGTGTCGCCGTCCTCGGATGTGGCGGCGTCGGCTTGAACGTCATCCAGGGTGCCCGGCTGGCGGGTGCGACGCCAATCATCGCGCTCGACAGCAATCCGGCCGCCCTCGTCCGGGCGCGGCGCTTCGGCGCCACGCACGCGCTCGACACCGCGACCGACGACGTCGAGCTCACCGCCTCCGCGGCCATCGTGCGGGCGTTGACGATGGGCCGGGGCAGCGACTACGCCTTCGAGGCCACGAGTGTCCCCGGGCTCGCCTTCGCGCCACTTCTCCTGGTGCGCGACGGCGGCATGGCGCTGCAGGTGAGCGGCGTCAACGACGCGGTGACCGTGCCGATGCCGTGGTTCATGTGGAACAAGCGCTACGTCACCCCGCTCTACGGGGGGTGTCAGCCAGCCCGCGATTTTCCACGGATCTTCGGTCACTATCTCGACGGCTCGCTGGAGCTCGACTCGCTCGTCACCCGCACCTACGGTCTGGATCAACTGGGCGACGCGCTGGACGACATGCTTGCCGGCCGCAATGCCAAGGGCGTCGTGCTGATGCCCGAGCCCTGAAACGCATGTCTCCGTTCCGCACCATCGACGTGTCCGACCCGCGCTTCGAACACGAGGGCCTGCGTCACGTGACGGTGAAGAGTGCCGCGCTGCGCGGCCGCGGCGACGTGACCGTCTGGGCGCCGGCCGACGCGGTGCCGCAGGCGCTGGTCATCCTGCTGCACGGGGTCTACGGCAGTCACTGGGGCTGGGCGATGCGGGGAGGCGCGCATCGCACGGCCGCTCGCCTCATTGCCGACGGCGACGTCCCGCCGGTGGCGCTGGCGATGCCGAGCGACGGCTTGCGCGGCGACGGTTCGGGCTACCTGCGGCATGGCGACGGCACCGACTTCGAGCGCTGGGTCGTCGACGAGGTGGCCGAGGCTGCCGTGGCGGCCGTGCCGTCCCTCACGCTGGAGGCGCCCCGCTTCATCGCCGGCCTCTCGATGGGCGGCTTCGGCGCGCTCCGACTCGGCGCCAGGCACGCCGGTCGCTTCCGCGGCATCTCGGCCCACTCGGCCATCACCGACTTCTCGCAGATGGGGCTGTTCATCGAGGAAGACGGCGCGGCGTTCGGCACGGCCAGCGAGGACCACTCGGCACTGGGGGCGATCATCGCCGCCGGCGACAGCCTGCCCCGGCTCCGGTTCGATTGCGGCATCGACGACGATCTGCTCGAAGCCAACCGTGCGCTGCATCGCGCGCTGAGGGCACGCGGTATCGCCCACGTCTACGAGGAATTTCTCGGCGGCCATTCCTGGTCGTACTGGGAAGCGCACCTGGCTGACAGCCTGCGCTTCTTCGCCCGCGTGCTTGCGTCGCCGCCTCCCTGAACTCCTGTGCGCACCCGACCCGCCTGCCGGGTGGCGCACACTCGTCCCGGAACGGCTACGGCGCCGAGTGTCGCGGGCCCAGGTGCCGCTGGCGCGGCGCCGCGGCGCCGCCGCGCACTCAGGCGTCGAGGCGGCCGACGACCATGTCGATCAGCGTGAAGGTCGCCCACACCAGGCCGAGTGTCATCACGATGTCGCTGGGCCAGTGGGCGCCCATGCGGATGCGCGCCCAGCCACCCAGCACCACGGCAACCCAGGCAGCAACCGACACCGCCGTGCCGGCACTGCGCTGTCGGGTGCGCCACGCGTAGATCGCCACCGGCAGCCAGGCGCTGAACCAGGTCGTGGCAAACGTCGAGGGAAACGAGAATCCGTGCGACGCCCGCACCACCTCGACAAACGCCGCGGTCGGCCGCGGGCGGTGGACGATCTCCTTCAATGGCTCGCCGCCGTACCACCACGCCGTGATCAGGATGGCCGCAGTGACCAGGCCGCGCAGCCTGCCCCGCCAGGTCGCCAGCAGGAGCGACAACGCGACGACGACATACAGCGTTGGCAATTGGACCAGCGCGGTAATCGAGGCGGCTGGCCACGCCGGAATGCCGAGGCCCTGGATGGCGCGCGCCACTTCCGGGTCTCCTGGCAATCGCGCGGTCAGCATGGCGAGGGCCAGAACGACGGCAATGACGATCAGGGGCAGCAGCCAGCGGGGACGTGAGGACGATTTCGGCACGCGCCCATGGTAATGCCGGGCGGCAGGGCCCGCGCCTACAATGGCCGGGCACCCAGAGGACGCGGCAGCAATGGACGTCGAGGAGACACCGATGCAGACACTCACCAGGCGCGGGTTCGTGGAGGCTGTCGGCGCCTCGGCTGGTTTCGCAGCGCTGTCGCCCGCAGCGGCCGGCGCCGTTCCGCCGGTGGCGACGGAGCGGGTCGTCCACCTGTCGGGCGATGGGATGGCCATCGGGCCCCGTCACTACACGGCGCTGCTCGATTCGCTCTGCGGACGACGCGAGCCCGTGCCCGACAGCTATCTGCTCGGCGGCGAGGTCGAGCAGTTCGAGCAGCATTGCGCGACCGTGCTCGGCAAGGAAGTCGCGGTGTTCATGCCCTCGGGCACGCTCGCCAACCAGCTGGCGCTGCGCGCGCTGGCGGGCCAGCGGCGGCGGGTCGTCGTCCCGGACATGAGCCACATCTACAACGACACCGGTGATGCCTGCCAGATGCTTTCGGCGCTGACACTGATGCCGCTGGCGCCGGGGGCCGCGACGGTCACGTGTGCCGCGGTCGAAGCGGTGCTGGCACGTACGGCTGGCGGCCGTGTCGCGGCCGAGGTCGGCGCCATCGCCATCGAAAGCCCGGTCCGCCGCCTGACCGGCGAAATGGCCGACTGGGACGAGACGCGTCGACTGTCGGCGCTGGCGCGGGACCGCGGCATCGGCATGCATCTCGACGGCGCGCGGCTGTTCATCGCCTCGGCCTACACCGGCATCGCGCCGTCGGAATATGCCGCCGCGTTCGACACGGTGTACGTGTCGCTCTGGAAGACCTTCAACTGCGGCATCGGTTCGATACTCGCAGGTCCCAGGCGCGTGCTCGACGGCATGTTCCACGCGCGCCGCATGTTCGGCGGCAATCTCGCCGTGGGCTGGCCGGCCGCGCTGGTGGCCAGGCACTACATGGATGGCTTCGTCGAGCGTCTGAGGGCGGCAATCCAGGTGTCCGAGGCGTTCTATGCCGAGATCGCGAGCCATCCCAGGGTGACGGTGCAGCGCATCGCCAACGGCACCAATCTGGCGCGCATCACGCTGCAGGGCGTGGATCCGAGCGTGGTTGCCCGCCGCCTCGATCAGGACGGGCTGCGCCTCCCTGCCGCCGCCCCGGGCGGGGTGATCACCCTGGGTGTCAACGAGACCTGGAACCGCACCACCGCCCCCGAGATGGTCCGGGCCTTCGTGGCGGCGCTCGGCTGACCGCCGCCTCGATCACTCGCCACGGCAGCGCTGGACCGGCTCGCGGGGCCGCGTCGGTGCGCGGATCGCGCCGCGCGGATCGGTCACAATGGACGGATGGCCTTGCCCCTGAGGCGCGCGTGAGCCGACGCGCCGAGCCCCACAGCAACGACCCCGTGCTCGAGCGGCAGTTCGTCGCCGACCGCGGCGATCAACGGCTCCGGCTGGACCAGGCCGTGATGCGGCATCTCGCCGACGAACCGGGCCTGTCCCGGACGCGGGTCCAGCGCTGGCTGGACGCCGGGCTGATCTCGGTCAACGGCGTCGGCCGACGGCGTGCCTCGTCGACGCTGCAACTGGGCGACGAGGTCGTCGTCACCCTGCCCACCCCGCGAATCCGCAAGGTCCACGCCGCCGAGGCGCTCGACGTGCCGATCCTGTACGAGGACGAGTGGCTGGTGGTGGTGAGCAAGCCCGCCGGCATGGTCAGTCACCCGACCGGACGGCTGCAGTCGGGCACGCTCTTCAATGCCCTCCTGCACCAGGCACGCGCCTGGGAGGACACCACGGCGCGTCCGGGCCTGGTGCATCGCCTCGACCGCGACACGTCGGGGGTGCTGCTGGTCGCCAAGTCGCGGGCGGTGCACGCGCGGGCCGCGCGCATGCTCGGCACCGACCATGCCAGCAAGACCTACCTGGCGGTGGTCATCGGCAGGCCCCCCGAGGAAGCGACGATCACCTACCCGCTGGGCAAGATCTCGGAGAAGCCGCCGCGCGTCGGCGTGGTCGAGGACGGGTGGCCGAGCGTCACCTGGGTGCAGCGGCTGCGCTCGACCTGGCCGATGCCGGACGGGCTGGCGCTGCTCGAGTGCACGCTCGGTTCGGGACGGCTGCACCAGATCCGGGCCCACCTGCTCGCCGCCGGCTGGCCGGTCGCCGGCGACGTCATCTACCGCAACGCCAAGGCGGAGGCGAAACTGCCGGAGATGACGCGGGCGCAGGTCGATGCCCTGCAGGGACAGGCCCTGCACGCCTGGCGGCTGGTGATGCCGCACCCGATGACCGGTGCGCTGCTCGACGTGACGGCCCCGGTGCCGTCGCGGCTGCAGGCGCTCGGCGTCAACCCAGGTGGATCCTGGGACGCCACTGCGGGTCGTGTTCGATCTGCCGCAGCACCTCACGCGTGACCGGCGCGGTGTCGCCCTCGCCGAAGGCCATGAACTTCAGCAGGTAGGCAATCGGATTGCCCTCGGTCCAGCCGAAGTAGGCGTGCGGCACGCGCCCGGTGGCATCGCGCACGTGCAGCAGCAGCGCCGCGATGGCATTGGGAATCGCCGGGCTCTTGCAGCGCAGCACCCGGTACGGTCCGATCTGCACACCCTCCACCTCGAGGATGTCGTCGACGAACTCCGACGCATCGCCTGGCTCCACCTCGAGGAAGAACACGTTGTTCAGGCTCTCGATGTTGTGGCTGCTGCGGGCCTCGCGCCACTTCGCGGCGTACTCGGCCTCGACGCCCTTGTCCGGGCGATTGGCGATGACCCGCACCGTCGGCGCGGTCAGCGCGGCCATCCACCCGCCGGCTGTCCCGTCGAAGATCACGTGCTTGATCCGCAGCTCGGTGCTGCGCAGGACCCGCGAGGTCAGCGACGAGGCGATGATCGCGACGATGAACAGGCTGGCGATCTTCAGGCCATCCGGTCGCTCGATGACGTTGGCGACGGTGGTGTAGGCAAAGATGACGGTGATGGTGCCGAAGCCCCAGACGGCGCCCTGGTGCTTGCGCGCGTGGATGGCGGTGGCCAGCGCCGCTGACGTCATCAGGACGAGCACGCCCGTGGCGTACGCGCCGCCCTGGGCTTCGACGTCGGCGCGGAAGATCACCGTCACCACGCAGGTGACCAGCAGGATGATCAGCACCAGCGGCCGCGTCGCCCGCACCCAGTCCGGGGCCATGCCGTAGCGCGGCAGGTACTTGGGGATCAGCGTCAGCAGTCCGGCCATCGCCGAGGCCCCGGCAAACCACAGGATGGCAATGGTCAGCACGTCGTAGGCGGTGCCGAAGACGTGCCCGAGGTCGCGGTGGGCGAGATAGGCCAGGGCCCGCCCGCGCGCCTCGCCGCCCTCGGCAAAGGCCGAGGCCGGGATGTTCAGGGTCGTGGCGACGCTGCTGGCCAGCAGCAGCACGCTCATGATCAGCGCCGCGCTCGTCAGCAGCCGCCCGGTGTTGCGGATGCGCCCCTGCGGCGCTTCTCCGCTCTCACCGGGATCGCCCTGCACCAGCGGCATCACCGCCACGCCGGTCTCGAACCCCGACAGGCCCAGCGCCAGCTTGGGGAAGAGCAGCAGCGCCACCGCCACCATCATCACCGGGTTGCCGTGTGAGGCCACCAGCGCCGTGCGCCAGTTCGTGAGGGTCTCGGGGTGGTGCAGCACCGACCGCAGCTCCACGACGAGCACGACGGCGTTCAGCGTCAGGTAGCCGGCGACGATCACCACAGCCAGGCCGATCGCTTCCTTGAACCCCTTCAGGAAGACGGCGCCAAGACCGACCAGCAGCAGCAGGGTCAATCCGACCGGGTAGTCGAGCCAGTGCGGCGCGAACGGGTTGTGGATGATGTGTTCGGTCGCGTCCGCGGCCGACAGCGTGATGGTGATCACGAAGTCGGTCGCGGCAAACCCGAGGAGGATCAGCACCAGGGCCTTGCCGCGCCACCGCGGCAGCAGCTGCTCGAGCAGCGAGATGCTGCCTTGCCCGTGCGGGCTCAGCGCGGCGATGCGCCGGTAGACCGGCAGCGCCCCGGCCAGGGTCAGCGCGATCAGGACCAGCGTGGCCAGCGGGGAAAGAACGCCGGCGGCCAGGAAGGCGATGCCCGGCTGGTAGCCGAGGGTCGAGAAGTAGTCGACCCCGGTCAGGCACATCACCTTCCACCAGGGAGCGGTATGCGCGGGGGCGGCGTGGCCTGCAGCGTCCGGAGCGAGGTCCGAGAGCAGCCAGGACCGGATGGTCGAAGTGGTCACGAGGTAGCGGCGCGCCGACCGACCGCACCTGGCCTCGGCGACAAGCGACAACACTACGCCTTCGTGTCGTCCCACGGCAAGCGCGGGGCATTCCGCCGGGACGACTCGCGCGCGTCGCCAGGCCGGGACAAGTACAATTTGCTGACCGGCGGTCGCCGCCGCTTCCCAGGCGGCGCGACGCAGGAGGAGACCCGCCCCATGTCCGTCAGTGCGTCTGCCCCCGTCATTCCGGTCACCAGGACCACGTCGCCCCGGCCCCGCCCGGCGGAGGACGCCCTGGGATTCGGCAAGTATTTCGCCGACCACATGCTCGTGGTCGACTACACCGACGGGCAGGGCTGGCACGACGCCCGGATCGTGCCGTACGGCACGCTGCAACTCGAACCGGCCGCGGCGGTCCTGCACTACGGCCAGGCGATGTTCGAGGGACTCAAGGCGTATCGTCTCGCCGACGGCCGGATTTCCCTGTTCCGGCCCGACCGCAACGCGCACCGGATGGCTTCGGGCGCCGGGCGCCTGTCCATCCCGGCAATCGACCAGCAGCTGTTCGTGCATGGCATTTCGCAGCTGGTGGCCACCGACGCCGATTGGGTGCCGTCGGCACCCGGCACGGCGCTCTACATCCGGCCGACGATCATCGCCACCGAACCCTTCCTCGGCGTGCGAGCCTCCAGCAGCTACACGTTCTTCGTGATCACCGGGCCGGTCGGGGCGTACTACGCCGGCGGCCTCAAGCCGGTGCGCATCTGGGTGGAGGGCGAGCGGGTGCGCGCCGTGCGGGGCGGCATCGGCGCGGCCAAGGCTGCGGCCAATTACGTGGCCAGCCTGCAGGTGGCCGAACAAGCCCGGCAGCGCGGTTGCGACCAGGTGTTGTGGCTCGACGCCATCGAGCACGAGTACCTGGAAGAGGTCGGCACCATGAACCTGTGCCTGATGATCGACGGCACCCTGGTCACCCCGCCGCTCGGCGGCAGCATCCTGCCCGGCATCACGCGAGACACGGTGCTGACGATGGCCCGTGACTGGGGCCTGCCGATTGCGGAACGGCTGGTGTCGATCACCGAAGTGCGGGACGCGCATGCCAGGGGCACGCTGCAGGAAGTGTTCGGCGTCGGCACCGCGGCCGTGGTGTCGGTGGTCGGGACTCTGGCCGGCGAGGATGGCGACCTGGTGATCAACGGCGGTCAGCCGGGCCCGGTGGCGCAACGGCTCTACGACGCCATCACCCGACTGCAGTATGGCGTCGACCCGGATCCGCGGGGCTGGCGCGTGATCATCTGATGCGCCTGCCGCTGTTCCAGGTGGACGCCTTCGCCGCGGAGGTGTTCCGGGGCAATCCCGCCGCCGTGTGTCCACTCGAGACGTGGCTGTCCGACACCACGATGCAGGCCATCGCGGCCGAGAACAACCTGGCAGAGACGGCGTTCCTGGTGCAGACCGGACCGGCGCACTACCACCTCCGCTGGTTCACCCCGGAAGTCGAGGTGGACCTGTGCGGACATGCGACGCTGGCCGCCGCGGCGGTGCTCTACGAAAAGGTCGGACAGCCGGCGCCGCAGGTGACGTTCGACACCAGGAGTGGCCCGCTGGTGGTGACACGCGCCGGCGACGCCTACATGCTCGACCTGCCGGCCCGGCGGGCACGGCCGCTGCCCCCGGACCCGCAGGTCGCGCTGGCGCTCGGCGGGGCCCCGGTCGAACTCTGGCTGGCGCGCGATTGCATGGCCGTCTACGGCAGTGAAGTGGAGGTGCGCGAGCTGGCGCCGGACATGGCCAGGCTGAAGACGCTGGGGGTGTTCGGCTTCATCGCCACGGCGCCGGCCCAGCCGGCGCTGTCGCCGGGCGCCGACTTCGTCTCGCGCTTCTTCGCGCCGGCTGCCGGCGTCCCCGAAGATCCGGTGACGGGCTCGGCCCACTGCACGCTCGTGCCGTACTGGGCCGATCGCCTCGGCAAGACCACCCTCGAGGCCCGCCAGGTCTCCCATCGCGGCGGCGCCCTGCACTGCGTCCTCGACGGCGATCGTGTCCGCCTCACCGGTCGCGCCGTCTTCTACCTCGAAGGCGCCATCACCGTCTGACGCCAGGGTCACGTGCGGCCGTCTGGCCGGCATCCCGACCGGCGATCGCTCTGCTACAGTTGCCTGATGCCTGGCTCCGTTCGGGGCGTACGGGGAGCCCCGAGGGGCGGTGCCTGGGCGCCGCTGTCCCTGCTCCTCACGCTGTTCTTCCTCTCCGGTTTCTGCGCCCTCATCTACCAGACCCTGTGGCTGCGTCTGCTGTCGCTGGTCTTTGGCGTCACGGTCTACGCGGCCAGCACGGTGCTGGCCAGCTTCATGAGCGGCCTGGCCATCGGCAGCCTGCTTGCCGGACTGGTTGCTGAGCGGACCAGGCGCCCGCTGCGCCTCTTCGGCATTGCCGAACTTCTGGTCGGCGGGACCGCGCTGCTGACGCCGTGGGCCCTCGACGCCGTGGCACGGCTCTACCTCGAGTGGCATCCGTCGCTCGCGGACAATCTCGGCCAGCTCACGCTGGTTCGCTTCCTGCTGTCGTTCGCCGTGCTGCTGCTGCCGACCGTGCTGATGGGGGCGACGCTGCCGCTGGTGTTGAAGTCGGCGCTCGGCGGCAGCCGCGATGTCGGCCAGAAGATCGGCCTGCTCTACGGCATCAACACCACCGGCGCGATTGCCGGCGCGCTGCTTGCCGGATTCGTGCTGGTGCCGGGCATCGGCCTGCAGGCCGCCTTCCGCCTCGCTGCCGCGATCAACGCACTCATCGGCGTTGTCGCCATCGTGGCCAGCGCCAGGGAACAGCGCACCGATGCCGGGGCGCGTCAGGTGGCGATGGACGACGCCCGCCCGCGTGCGGCCACCGCGACGGAGGCGGCCGTGTCCGCGCCGCCGTCGGCCGACGGCGAGGCTTCTGCCTGGACGCGGCGGGCCGTCCTGGTCGTCTTCGGGTTGTCTGGCGCGGTGTCCCTGGCCCTCGAGGTGCTGTGGTTCCGGGTGCTGGTGATCTTCCTGCGCCCCACCACGTACTCATTCACCCTGATGCTCGGCACCGTGCTCGCGGGCATTGCGCTCGGCAGCTACCTGGCCTCGCCCGTGCTGCGCCGCGGCCGTCACCTGCTGGCCTGGCTGGTCGCCCTGGAACTGGGCATCGCGGTGCTCGCTCTTTCGTCGTTCCAGGGCCTCAGCCTCACCGTCTACTCGATGACCTGGCTGCGGCAGACCCTCACCGGGTGGCCGGCCCTGGCGTACCTGGCGCCGCTGCTGGTGGCAAGTCTGCTGGCCATCCTGCCGACGGCGCTGCTGCTCGGCATGGCCTTCCCGATCGGCTTGCGGGTCTGGGCCGGGGCCGCGCGCGACGATGGCCGCGCCGCCCGGCTTGCCGGCATCTTCTACTCGGTCAACGTGTGTGGCGCGATTGCCGGCGCGGCCGGCGCCGGCTTCCTGCTGATCCCGCGCATCGGCAGCACGGGTACGCTGCTGGCCCTGGCGTCGGTGACCCTGCTCGGCGCACTGCTGCTGGTCGTGCCGCTGTGGCGGACGTCGCGGACACTGGCGGTGTCGATGACCGCCGTGGCGCTGGTGGCGTTCGGCCTGCTCGCTGCCATCGCGGTCGACCCGTTCGAGGTCGCGCTGACCCACTTCCACCGCAACGAACGCCGAATCTGGCGCGAAGAGGGCGTGCAGACCAGCGTCGCCATCCACGAGCGGCGCACCGGCCCACGCCTGCGTGACCGGATGCGCATCATGTACCTCGATGGCATGCACCAGTCCAACGACATGCCGTCCACCGTCTTCGGCCACAGCCGGATCGGGTTCCTGCCGATGGCGCTGCACCCCAACCCGACGCGGGCGCTGGTGGTCGGCCTTGGCGCCGGCACGACACCCGGCGCCATTGCGGCATTCCCCGGCGTCGAGGTCGATGTCGTCGAGCTGTCGGCAACGGTGGCCAAGGGCGCGCATTATTTCCGCACGGCCAACCAGGGCGTCCTGACCCGGCCCAACGTGCACCTGCGCGTCGACGACGGCCGGAACTTCCTGCTGCTCAGTCCGCCCGGGCAGTACGACGTGATCACCGCCGACGTCATCCTGCCCCGCCACGCCGGCGCGGCAAACGTCTACTCGGTCCAGTACTTCGAGCTCGTCAGGCGCGCCCTCAAAGACGATGGAATCGTCCTGCAGTGGAACGGCGGCGACACGGCCAGCGAGTATGCGTTGATCCTGCGCACCTTCCGGCAGGTGTTCCCGGAAATGACCCTGTGGGGCGATGGCAGCCTGATGATCGGCACGAAGCGCCGGCTGTCGGTCGACCTGGACGCCTACCGCGGCAAGCTCGCCAATCCCGCCATCAGGAAGGTGCTGGAGGGCTACAACCTGGGCACCGTGGACAACCTGCTGAAGCAGTTCGTGGCGGCGCCGGCCGACGTCCGGGCGCTCGTCGGCGAGGGCCCCGTCACCACCGACGACCACCCGCTGGTCGAGTACTTCCTGTCGCGGCCCCAGGGCGAAGCGCCCATGGATCTGAGCGCCACGTACGGCGACGTCCGCCCCTTCGTCACCTCGTCACTGCCGGTCACGTTCGTCCCGGCCGGGGCGGCGCCGACGCCCCCCGTGCGCCCGACCGAGTGACGAGCGATAGAATCTGCCCGTGCCTGTCACACTCGGCCTGACCCGCCTGCTGGCCTCTGCGCGCCTCGAGGGCGCGCGTGTCGGCCTGGTGGCCAACCCCTCGTCGGTGGACACGCGGCTGGTGCACGCCGTCGACCAGGTCACCGCCACCAAGGGCGTGACGCTGGCCGCGGTGTTCGGGCCGCAGCACGGCTTCCACGCGACGCTGCAGGACAACATGATCGAAACGCCGCATGGCCAGGACGCGGCGCGGCGGGTGCCCGTGTACTCGCTCTACAGCGAGACGCGGGAACCGACCGATGCCATGCTCGACGGCATCGACGTGCTGGTCGTCGACCTGCAGGATGTCGGCACCCGGGTCTACACGTTCATCTACACGATGGCGTACTGCCTCAAGGCGGCGGCGCGGCGAGGGATTCCGGTGATCGTCTGCGACCGCCCCAATCCGATCGGCGGCCGCACGATCGAAGGGCCGCTCCTGTCGCCCGGCTTCGAGTCGTTCGTCGGGTTGTACCCCATTGCCCTGCGTCACGGGCTGACCATCGCGGAGCTGGCCGGGCTGTTCAACACCCAGTTCGGGCTCGGCGCCGACCTCGAGACCGTGACGATGGACGGCTGGTCGCGGTCCGACTGGTGGGACGGCACGGGTGTGCCGTGGGTGATGCCCTCGCCGAACATGCCGAGCCTCGACACGGCGGTCGTCTACCCCGGGATGGTGCTGTTCGAGGGCACGCTGATCTCCGAAGGACGGGGCACGACCAGACCGTTCGAGCTGGTCGGCCACCCGGGCATCGACGCCGAGGCGTTCGCGCGCGGGCTGAATGCGCAGGGGCTTCCCGGCGTGCACTTCCGTCCGGCCTATTTCGAGCCGACGTTCCAGAAACACGCCCGCGTCACGTGCGGCGGCTGCCAGCTCCACGTCACCGACCGCGAGCGTTTCCGTTCGGTGGATGCGGCAATTGCCCTGCTCTGTGCGTTCCGCGATGCGCTGCCGGGACGCACGCTGCCGTGGCGGCCGCCGCCGTACGAGTACGAGTACGAGAAGATGCCGATCGACATCCTGGCCGGGTCGGATGGCCTGCGCCGCGCCATCGATGGCGGCGCCAGTCCGCTTGAGGTCAGCGTTGCCTGCCGACTGGATGCGAAATCGTTCGACGTGATGCGCGCGTCGTCCCTGTTGTATTGAAGGCAAGCGCGCCTGGTCGGCGCGCCAGATCATCCAGGGCCGCTCGGGGAGCGGCCCCTGGCCTCGTGAAGGTCATCCCGTTCCTCAAGGAGTCACCATGCGTCGCCTCATTCTGATCTCGTCCGCTGTCTGCCTCTCACTCGCGATTGCGCCTGCGCTCATGGCGCAGGCAACTCGTACCGACAAGACCGGCGTCGGCCAGGTCGAGGCTGGTTTCACGCCACTGTTCGATGGCAAGAGCCTCGCGGGCTGGACGCTCGTCGGCGGCAAGGGCGAGGGCTACGGCGTCAAGGACGGCGTGCTCTTCTGCGCCAAGGGCGGCGGCGGCAAGCTGCTCACCGACAAGGAGTACAGCGACTTCGTGCTGCGCTTCGAGTTCCGGATGCCGGCGGAAGGGTCCAACAACGGTCTGGGCATCCGCACCCCGCGCGAGGGCGACGCGGCGTATCAGGGCATGGAGCTGCAGATCATCGACGAGGCCGCGGCCCTTGCCGGGAAGTGGGGCAAGCTCAGGGATGCGCAGTACCACGGCAGCGTCTACGACGTCATCGCGGCCAAGCGTGGCGCGATGAAGCCGGCCGGTCAGTGGAATATGCAGGAGGTGACTGCCAAGGGCAGGCAGATCACGGTCGTCCTGAACGGCCAGACGATCCTCGACGCCGACCTGTCGAGCGTGACCGATCCCGAGGTGCTCAAGAAGCACCCCGGCCTGCAGCGCACGAGTGGCCACATCGGCTTGCTCGGCCACAACGACTTCATCGAGTTCCGCAACCTCCGGATCAAGGAACTGCCGTAGCTCACTGCTGCGCCGTGGCTCCGGGCTCCACGCCCAGGAAGACCTCGAGAGTGCCGTGTACCGCATCCGCGCCCCACAGGGTGCGGTACACCTCCACCAGCCGTTCCCGCCGCACCACCCGCATCGCCACCCGGTTTGCCAGCTGTTCGGTCTGCAGGTAGGGGTGGTGGGTGTAGATCGACACGTGCCCGAGTTCGTGCGCCAGCGCCGCCTCGAGCTGTGCCGGCGGCAGCCGGAGGACGAGACGACGCTCGACGGTGAGCACGAACGCGTCCGGCTCATGCTTCGCGCGTCGGACGGACGCCACGCGGGCGTCATGCTCGACCAGTGCAGCGGTCACGGCGGCGGTGATGCCGAGCCTCGTCCGCAGGGTGTCGACGAGCCGCTGCACATCGGCGTCGGGCACCATCGCCTCGGCGGGCGCCTGCGCCGCGGACGCCGCCGTCCCCGCCAGCACCGCCAGACTCAGCGTCAGCAGACCTCGCCACAGGAACGACTTACATCCACCCGTGCAGGAATTACGCGATCGCCGCTCGGCCAACTCATCGGAGTGCCGCTGTCGTGACGTCCGCAAGTGGCTGACCACCCGCGTCTTGCATGGATGAACTCGAAAGGGCACGTGCCTTGCCTTTGTTTCTGGTACGAGCCGGGACAGCACCGGCCCCCAGATGAGAACGACAACCGTGAACGACTTACGGAGGCACGCCATGAAGAAAATCAACACCGCGCTCGCGTCGCTCGTCGTGATGACTGCTCTCGGCACCCCTGCCCTGGCGTTCCAGGACCCGAAGCCGCAACACACCACTCCCTCACCGACGCAGCCTGCGCCGACGACGCCAGGCGTTGACGACCAGCAGCGGCCGCAGGTCGACCTGCGCACCGACGCCGATGAGATGAAGAACATGGCCACCGGCCGACTGGTCAGCGTCAGCACCGACGAGATGACCATCGTCATCAAGGGCGCAGACGACCAGGAACACGAATTCCGCTACACCGACAACACCAAGGTCATCGGCGCGCAGGAGCAGGTGTCCGGCCTCTCGACCAAGGCCGGTTCGCTGGTCACGGTGCACTTCACCCAGGGCGCGGGCGACGCACGCATCGCGACCAAGGTGCACTTTGACTCGAAGACGCAGCAGTAGCGGCACACGGCACACGTGAACCGCTCGAGGGTTCCACTTCCCGCGGGGAAGCGGCACGGGCCCGGTCTCTCGCGAGGCCGGGCCCGTGTGCATTATGCGAAGGGGGGCGCGGCCAGACAAGCACAGCCGCCTGCGCGAAGGCCCGCTACCTGTCCGTGTCTCGCATCGTCTGCCGAATGGGGTCGGGCAGCAGTCGGGTGCCGAACTTCCAGCAGGTGCCGCACGCCGGACAGTCGTAGTAGTGCACGGGCAGCTGCGGCATCGATGCGGCCTGTGTCCGGAAGGCCCCCGAAAAGGTCTCGGTCTGCACGTGGGCGAGCGTCTCGCCGCAGTCAGGGCAGGCCTGAGCCGGGGGCGGGACTGGGGTCAGGGAAAGCGACATCCCCCTCAGCCCCGCGTCTTGGCGATGTCCGGGGTCCGGCTGAGAACGTGCGCGGCTTCCGGACGGAGGTGGTTGACCTCGAGGTGTTCGCGCAGCACCTGGAAGGCTCGCTTCGGAGTGTCGACCCGATCCATCAGGTTCAGGTCATCGGGATGAATGGCGCCCCACTCCACGAGGGGCTTGAAGTGCAGGATCTGGTCCCAGTAGTCGGTCCCGTACAGGATCACCTTGAGTTCCTTGGACAGCTTCTGCGTCTGCACCAGCGTGAGGATCTCGAAGACCTCGTCGAGGGTGCCGAACCCTCCGGGAAAGACCACCAGCGCCTTGGCCAGGTACGCGAACCAGAACTTGCGCATGAAGAAGTAGTGGAACTCGAAGTGCAGGCGCTCGCTGACGAAGGGGTTGGGCCCCTGCTCGAAGGGCAGCTTGATGTTCAGGCCGATGCTCTTGCCACCAGCCTCGTGCGCGCCACGATTGGCTGCCTCCATGATGCCAGGGCCGCCTCCCGAGCACACCACGAAGCGATGCATGTCGGCGTCGAGGCCGGCAGTCCATTCGGTGAGCATCCGCGCGAGGGTGCGGGCGTCCTCGTAGTACTTGGCCCACTCCACCGCCTTCTCGGCCCGCTTCAGTTCGTCCTTGGAGGCCCGCACCTTGCCGGTGGACTTGCCGCGGGCCTTGAGCACCTGCAGGTCGCGGCGCGTCTCGGCGCGGCTCTTGACGCGCGCCGAGCCGAAGAAGACCACCGTGTCCTTGATGCCCTCCTCGGTGAACCGGCGGTTGGGTTCGAGATATTCGGCAAGGATGCGCAACGGCCGCGCATCGTCGCTGACGAGGAAGTCCGGGTTCAGGTACGCCAGCGGCTGACTGCTCATGTCGGGTTCGCCTTGCGAGGGTAGTGACCGGCGTTCAGCGTGCCAAAAGGGCGCGCGCGATGTGCTGGTAGTCGTCGACCGCCCGGTGCAGGTCGGCGATGGCGACCGACTCGTGATCGGTGTGCGCCACGTGGATGGAGCCGGGACCGTACATCAAGCGGGTGCCCCAGGCATTGAGCAGCGGCGCGTCCGTGGTGTACCCCACGACTTCCTGCTCGAAGCCATCGAGCGTGGCCATGTGCAGGGACGGCACGTGGTAGACGTACTCGATGTCGACCAGCGTCCGGATCGGCTCGAGCGCCGCCAGCACGTCCTGGTAGGGCGTGACAATCCGGAACAGCAGATCCGCCGAGGCCTCGGGCGGCACCACGTTGGGCGCAAGGCCACCGCTGATCGCGCCGATGTTCACCTGCGTCGACCCGAGCACGGCATCGACAGGCAGCGACATGCCGCGCACCTGCTGCAGCGCATCGAGCAGCTTCTCGATGGCCGACTCGCCGAGGTGCGGATAGCCCGAATGGGCGGCGCGCCCATGTGCGTGCAGCTTGACCCGCACGACGCCGCGGTGGCCGAGCGCCAGCCGGGCTTCGGTCGGCTCGCCATTCACCAGGAAGCGTGTGGCGCCAGTGGAGAGCCCGTCGGCGATCATCGCGCCGTCGCTGCCGCGTTCCTCACCCACCAGGAACAGCAGGCCGACGCGGGTCTCGCCGGCCTCGCGCAGGGCCTCGACGGCCGCCAACTGGCTGACCAGGATGCCCTTCGCGTCGCACGAACCGCGGCCGAAGATCCGGTCATCCTCGACCCGGCTCGGAATGAACGGCGGTACGCAGTCCATGTGCGTCGAGAAGATGACCTCCGGCGTGCCGACCGTGGCCAGCAGGTTGACGCGACGCTCGCTGACGGCCTGCCTGGTCACGGCGTAGCCACGCTGCTCCAGCACGTCGCCGACCAGCGCGCACACCACGGCTTCCTGCCCGGTCGTGCTCTCGACGTCCACCAGCTGCCGGGTCAGTCCGACGAGGTCTAACGGATCCATCGCTCGAGCTCCGTGCGGGTATCGGTGCGGCTGTCGCGGTACTTCACGATGACCGGCGTGGCCAGGGCCAGCTTCCACTCCACGCCGGGACCTTCGGTCACCGCGCGGGTGCCGGGCACCACCACCGCGCCCTCCGGGATCACCAGCGGCTGGCCAGCGTCCGGCCGGATGATGCGGCCATTGGGCAGGTCGTACACCGGCGTCGAGCCCGTGAGGATGGTGCCCGCGCCAATCACCGCGCGCGCCTTGACGACGGCCCCCTCGTAGATGCCCGTATTGCCGCCCACCAGCACGTCATCCTCGATGATCACCGGCAGGGCGCCGACGGGTTCGATGACGCCGCCAATCTGCGCCGCCGCGCTGAGGTGGACGCGCGCGCCAATCTGGGCGCACGAGCCGACCAGGGCGTGCGAGTCGATCATCGAACCCTCGCCGACGTACGCGCCGATGTTGACGTACATCGGCGGAATGGCAATCACGCCCTTGGCAAGGAAGGCCCCATCACGCACCGCCGACCCGCCAGGCACGATCCGCACCCCACTGGCGGGACCGAACCGCTGCAGCGGCAGCGTGTCCTTGTCGAAAAAGGGCCAGCGGCCGTGGTCCATCGAGACGTCGACGAGGTCGCCGAAGCGGAACCCGAGCAGGATCCCCTGCTTCACCCAGCTGTTGACCACCCAGCCGGTCGGCGACGACGCGTCCGGCGATGCCGACCGGACCGTCCCTTCCGAGAGCGCTGCGCGCAGCCGGGCGAAGACCTCCCGGCCCTCTTCACGCGACGCGTCCGCGCCGGCCGCCCAGAGCCGCTCGACGTCGTGCCGCAGGGTATCGATGCTCATGCTGATGTGGTCTCCGCCAGGAGGCCCAGGTCGACCGCGATCCGACGCAGGGTCTGGAGTGTGTGACTGGTCGGTGCCACGAGCGGCAACCGGTACACCGGCTCGAGCAATCCGGCCAGCGCCATCACGGCCTTGACCGGCCCCGGGTTGGACTCGAGGAAGTTGGCCTGCAGCAGCGGCAGCACGCGTTCGTGGATGATGCGGGCGGCGGCAAAGTCGCCACGCTCGCAGGCCTCGACCAGGCGCGCCATGTCGGCCGGCACCTCGTTGCCGGCGACCGAGATCACGCCCTCGCCGCCCAGCGCCATCACCGGGAGGGCCAGCGTGTCATCACCCGACAGCACCAGGAAGTCCGCCGGCACGCGGCGACGGACGTCGGCGATCTGGAAGACGTTGCCTGACGCTTCCTTGATGCCGATGATCTGCGGCACCTGCGCGAGCTTCTCGGTGGTCGCCGGCTCGATGTTGCTGCCGGTGCGTCCGGGCACGTTGTACAGGATGATCGGCAGGTTGGTGTTGGCGGCAATCGACGCGTAGTGCTGGAACAGGCCTTCCTGCGTCGGCTTGTTGTAGTAAGGCGACACCGAGAGGATGCCCTGCGCGCCGGCCTCGGCCATGGCGTGCGCGGCCTCGATGACCTCGCGCGTGTCGTAGCCGCCAGCCCCAGCCAGGATCGGCACGGCCCCGCCGACTTCATCGACGACCAGTTCCACCACCTGTCGCTTCTCGGCTGCCGACAGCGTCGGCGCCTCGCCGGTGGTGCCCACCGGCACGAGGAAGTGCATGCCCGCCTCGACCTGCCGCCGGGCGAGGCGGCGCACGCCTGCCTCGTCGATATGGCCGGTCGCGGTGAACGGCGTGACCAGCGCTGTGCCACAGCCGGTGAAGGGTCGTCGTGAGGTCATGGCGTCAAGCATAAACGGGAGTCGGGAAGCGGGAGTCGGGAAGCGGGGGCAATCGGGCGTCAGCGCGACGAGGGGGCGATCCCGAGGACGTCGCGCATCGAGAACCAGCCCTGGCGACCCTGAACCCACCGCGCCGCCTGCAGCGCGCCATGCGCAAAGGTGGCGCGGTCGCGGACGGTGTGGGTCAGCGTGACGGTGTCGGCCGGACCGTCGAATCCGGCCACATGGGTCCCTGGAATGTGTCCGGCGCGGGTGGACGAGACGTCCACGTGCCGGGTCAGCCCTGCCTGCCGCATGGCGTCCAGGAGCAGCAGGGCCGTGCCTGACGGCGCATCGCGCTTCCGGGAGTGGTGCGCCTCGTGCAGGAACGTCTCGTAGTCGTCGAGACCCTCGACGGCCGTGCTGACGACGTGCACGGCGGCCTCGAGCAGGTAGGCCCCCACCGAGAAGTTCGACGCGACGACTGCACCCACGCCGTGACGATGGACGATGGCCCGGGCCTCGGGCTCGAATGCACTCCAGCCGGTACTGCCGAGGACGAGGCCCGGCGCCAGGCGGCACAGGCGGTCGAGGTGCTGCTGCAGCGCCTCGCCGGTCGCGAAGTCCACGACCACGTCGGCGCGCGCCTGCGCCGCCGCGTCCCAGGCGTCGGGGGCGCTGCCGCTCGAGATCACCCCGACCACCTCGACGCCGTGCGTGGCCGCATGGGCGTCCACCAGCCGGCCCATCCGGCCGTGCCCGAACAGGATCGCCCGGATCACACGCCCATTCCGGCTGGCGCCGGCTCCAGGCAGAAGCGCTCGTGCACCCGGGCCATTGCCGCCTGCAGATAGGCCTGCGGCAGCACCACGGTGAGGTTACGCCGCGCGCCCGCCTGCGACACCATCCGCAGCGGGAACTCGTCGAGGGCCCCGAGGACTCGTGCGGCCAGCCCCGGTTCGAGCCGGAGCCGCTCGCCGACGGCGCAGAGCAGCGCCATCTCGCCCTCGACGCCAACCTCGGCAAAGGCCGACAGGGCGCCGACGATGTCGTCGAGGGCACGGCGGTCCTCGATGGTGATCGACACGCTGACCTCGGAGGTGGTGATGACGTCCACGGACGTGCGATAGCGCTCAAAGACCTCGAACACGCGACGCATGAAGCCGTAGGCCGCCAGCATCATCGTCGAGCGGATGTCGATGACCGTGATGTCGCGCTTGCACGCCAGGCCGGTCAGTGGCGCGTCGGGCAGCGGTGGGCTGGCCGTGATCGTCGTTCCGGCAACTTCGGGGCGGTGCGAGTTCAGGATGCGCACCGGGATGCCGTCGGCCACGGCGGGCGCGATGGTGCTCGGATGCAGCACCTTGGCGCCGAAGTACGCCAGTTCGGACGCCTCGGCAAACGACAGCGACGGCAGCGGCCGGGCGCCCTGCACGACGCGTGGGTCGGCGGTCAGCATGCCGTCGACGTCGGTCCAGATCTGGATCTCGGCGGCACGCAGGCCGGCCCCGAAGAGCGAAGCAGAGTAGTCCGACCCGCCCCGGCCCAGGGTCGTCGTGATGCCGTCGGCGGTGGCGCCGATGAAGCCGCCGAGGACCACCACCTCGCCCGAAGCCACCAGCGGCAGCACGCGTTCGCGCAGGCGCGCCGCGGTGGCTGCGAGGTCGGGTCGGGCCAGGCCATGCTCGTCGCTGGTCACCAGCACCAGGCGCGCATCGACATGGTGCGCCCGGGTGCCCAGCTGCGTCAGCGCCGCGGCGACCAGGCGCGAGCTGGCCAGCTCGCCCATCGCCACGACCGCGTCACGCGAGCGTGGCGAGACTTCGCGCAGCACCGCCATCGCATGCAGCAGCGACGCGGTCTCCCGCCACTGCCGCTCCAGGGCATCGATCACCTCGTCGCGCAGGTCGCCCGAGGCCAGCAGGGCTTGCGCAGCGGCGCGGTGGCGGTCGCGCATGACCGCGACCTTCTGCGAGGCCAGGTCTGCATCGCCGCGCTCGACCGCGGCGACGGCATCCAGCAACTGGTCCGTCACGCCCGACATTGCCGACACCACCACCACCGGCACGCCGCTGATTGCCGCCTCGCGGGCGACGATGCGGCCCAGTCGCCTGATGGCGTCCGGATCCTTGACCGACGTGCCGCCGAACTTCATGACCACCATCGCGTCACCTCAGAGCAGGCCTTGCGCCTGCATCAGTTCTGCGTTGAGCAGCGCCGCGCCAGCCGCGCCCCGCACCGTGTTGTGGCCGAGGGCGACGAACTTGTGCTGGAGCACCGGGCAGGGACGCAGGCGGCCGAGGAACACGGCCATCCCGTTCTCACGCTCGACGTCGAGCCGCGGCTGCGGCCGGTTCTCTGCTTCGAGGTAGATCAGCGGCTGCTTCGGCGCGGACGGCAGGCCGAGCGCCTGGGGCAGCCCGGAGAAGTCGGCAAACGCGCCGCGGACGGCTTCGCTGCTGACCGTGCCCGAGAACCCCACCGAGATCATCTCGCTGTGGCCGTCGATGACCGGCACACGCGTGGTGTGCGCGCTGACGATGACCGGATGGGGGTCCACGCGGTCACCGTCGAGACGGCCGAGGATCTTCTGGGGCTCGATCTCGAGCTTCTCCTCCTCGCCGCCGATGAACGGCACGATGTTGCCGAGGATGTCCAGCGAGGGCACGCCGGGATAGCCGGCGCCCGACACGGCCTGCAGCGTCACGACGTTGCACGTGGTGAGGCCGAGCGCGCGCAGCGGCGCCAGCGCCATCGCCAGGAACATCGTCGAGCAGTTCGAGTTGGTGACGATGCCGCCCTTCCAGCCGTAGACCGACTTCTGCCGCTCGAGCAGCTGCAGGTGATCCGGGTTGATCTCGGGAATCAGCAGCGGCACCAGCGGGTCCATCCGGTGGTTGCGGGCGTTGCTCACGACGATGTGCCCGGCCTTGGCAAAGGCCAGCTCGAGCTCACCGGCGACGTTGGCGTCGAGCGCCGAGAACACCAGGGACGGCCCCGAGCCCGGCACGGGCCGCTGCACGACCCGCGCGGCGGCGGCCGCCGGCATCGGGGTGGCCAGCTTCCAGTTGGCCGCGTCGGCGTACGTGCGCCCTTCGGACCGCTCGCTGCCAGCCAGCCAGGTGGCGTCGAACCAGGGGTGGTTGGCAAGCAACCGCACGAACTGCTGACCGACCGTGCCGGTGGCGCCAAGCACGCCCACTTCTACTCGAGACGACATCGATTCCTCGTTTCGTCCGCCTGGGACGACAAAACCCGCCTGCGCGGGTCGCGCGGCGGGTTTCTGTAGAGCACGTAACGCGTGTGAAGGAGAGCTGTTCTGCTCAGGACGCGTACACGAGCCACCCGCGCGCGGAAGGGATCTCCCGCTTTCGAGTGGTCACGGTAATGCTGATGATCGTGTGCGCCATGGTCATGCGCTGGAATGCTCCAGCGGCCACAAGAGTAGATCCGGGCCGTGCGGTCTGGCAAGGGTGGGCGCGTGTCATACGCCAATTCGTCCGGGGCGCACGGCCGCGCTGCCTGCAGGGCGGACTCAGCCGACCCGGCGGATCCTGAGGAAGTTGGCGTCGGTTCGCGTCAGGTCGGCGTTGATGCTGACAAACACAATCGGCTTGCCCGCAACCAGCACGCCGCGCTGCACCAGGTGGTGCTCCACCTCGATGCCACCGGCACTGTCGAGGATGGCCTGATCGACGGCGAGCGACTCGATGCCGCGATGCAGCATCAGGCGACGCGCCACGCGCTCGTCGGAGGTGACCGCGTGGATTGGCAGCTCGGGCCGCAGCGCCGACAGTACGCGGGCGGTCTTCCCCTCGCGCGTGACCGCGACGATGGCCTCGGCCCGGCCTTCCCTGGCAAGCGTGACGGCGGCCTCGCAGAGCGCTCGGTTGTGGGGCACACCGAGGACGCCGGCATTGAAGGTTGCGCGCGGCCGCGGGTGGAGGCTCTCGGCGTCGCGAATGACCGCATCGAGCAGCGTCACGGCCGCCACCGGGTACTGGCCGCTCGCGGTCTCGCCGGACAGCATCACGGCATCGACCGAGTCGTCCACGGCATTGGCCGCGTCGCTGACCTCGGCGCGGGTCGGCCGGGGGTTGGTGCGCATCGACTCGAGCACCTGCGTGGCGACGATCACCGGCACGCCGGCCTGCTGCGCGAGCTGGGTGATCACCTTCTGCGCCCGCGGCACGCTGTGCAGCGGCACCTCGTTGCCGAGGTCACCGCGGGCCACCATCACCCCGTCGCAGGCGCCCAGCAGCTCGCCGAGGTTGGTCACGGCCTGCGGGCGTTCGATCTTGGCAATCAAGCTGGTGGATTCTGTGCCGGCGGCGCGCAACTCGGCGCGCGTGCGGAGCAGGTCCTCCACGGTCTGCACGAAACTGAGGGCGACCATGTCCACGCCGAGCGCGGCGCCGAAACGCAGGTCGACGATGTCCTTGTCGGTGAGGGCCGAGGCCGGCAGCTCGACGTCGGGTGCGTTGATGCCCTTGTGCTGGGCGAGCACCCCGCCGGTCACCACCGTCGTCTCGATGCTGCAGCCATCGCTTGCATCCACGCACAGCTCGAGCGCCCCGTCGTCCAGCAGCAGGCGCATGCCGGGCGCCACCGAGCGGGCCAGGCCGGCAAAGGTCGTGTAGACGTGGCCCTCGCGGCCCTCGTCATCACCTGTCGTGATGCGCAGGCGCGAACCGGTTGGCAGGCCGATGGGAATGCCCCCGACCAGCCGGCCGGTGCGGATCTTCGGCCCGCTGAGGTCCTGCAGGATTGCCACCTGACGCGACGCCGCCGCCGCCGCTGCCCGCACCAGCCGCACCGCCTCGGCATGCTGCGCGTGGCTGCCGTGGGAGAAGTTGAGGCGAAAGATATCGACCCCGGCGGCAATCAGGGCGGGGACGCCGTCGGGCGTGGCACTCGACGGGCCGAGCGTGGCGATGATCCGGGTCTGTCGCATGCAGGAGGTTGCGCCGAGTCTACCGCCTCTCCGCCCGACCCGCCATGCCTGCCCCGCGACAGACGACCGTTTCCTCGCCGTCCCCACGTGGATCTCCCGCTCACCCACTGCCGCCGGCCGCCTGCCGCCTGCCGCCTGCCGCCTGCCGGCCGTGCCGCCTGCCGACTCCTGTATCGTGTCCCCCCATGTCCCTGCGTGACACCGCCCGGCACCTGCGCGACGGCACGCTGCGCTCGCGCGATCTGGTCGAAGCCTGCCTGACGCGCATCGACGAATGGCAGCCCGCCACCAACGCCTTCATCGAGATCGACGCGGCAGGGGCGCGGCGCGCCGCCGACGCCGCCGACACCGAGCTGGCCCGCGGATTCGACCGCGGCGTCCTGCACGGCGTGCCCGTGTCGCTCAAGGACCTGCTCGACCAGCAGGGGCACGTGACCAGCGCCGGGTCGCGGTCGATGACCGCCGTGGCGGCGGCCGACGCCCCTGCCGTGGCCCACCTGCGGGGCAACGGCGCGGTCTTCGTGGGGCGCACCAACATGCACGAGTTCGCCCTCGGGACGACCAGCGAAGACTCGGGCTTCGGTGCCGTCCGCCATCACCATGACCCACGCCATTCCGCGGGAGGCTCGAGCGGCGGCGCGGCCGTCTCGGTCGCCACCGGGATGAGCCACGTCGCCATCGGATCCGACACCGGCGGATCGGTGCGCATCCCAGCGGCGGCGCTGCGGCCTGGTCGGGCTCAAGCCAGAGTGGGGCGAGGTCTCGCTGGCAGGTGTCGTGCCCCTCAGCCCGACCTGCGACTGCGTCGGCCCGCTCGCGACGTCCGTGGACGACGCCTGGGTGACGCTGCAGGCGCTGCGTCAGGCCGGCCCGCTGCCGGCCCTGCCATCGGCCCGGGCCCTGCAGGGCCTCTCGATCGGGGTGCTGCGCGAGTTCGGGTGGCGACGGGTGATGCCCGAGATTGGCGCGCAGGTCGGCGCGGCGCTCGACCAGTGGCGGCCGGTGGGGCTGCCGTGCAGGACGTCCCGCTCTCCACGGCGCCCACGGTCGCTGCCACCTACAGCACGATCGTGATGCGCGAAGCGCTCGACTTCCACACCCCGCGGCTGGCGACGCACGCCGCGCTGTACACCGCGGCCGTGGGTGGGCGGCTGCAGGCCGCCGCGCGAGCCGAGCGACGCGGAGTACGCGGAGGCGCTCGCGGCGCGGGCCTCGATCGAGGCCGAGGTCGCGGCGCTGCTCGCTCGCGTCGACGTGCTGGCGCTTGCCCGGGCTGGCCATCACGCCCGCCGCCACTCGGCCAGTCCCAGGTGTCAGTGGCCCGACGGCGAGGAACTGACGCGCATCGCCATGTTGCGCTTGACGCAGCCCTTCAATCTTTCGCGGCATCCCGCGATCGTGCTGCCGATCGGGCGTCACCAGCGACGGCTGGCCGGTCAGCCTGCAGCTGGTCGGACGCGACACGCCGTCGCTCGTGGCCGCGGCCTTGACGATCGAGCGCCTGCTGGGCCTCGGGGAGGATCCAGGAGGCTGAAGGCCTCGAGGCGCGTCGTCCGACCCAGCGCTCGCGCTCCGAGGCCGCGGACAGGCGGTTCGCGCGAGGTGCTACGCTGGTCCGATGTTCCGCTGGGCCTTCCATCGCTGGGAGGAATCACTCCACAATCGCAGCACCGACCGCCTGGTGCGCGACTTCGACTGGGGCCTCGACTGGCTCCGACGACCTGCCGCACGCACCCGGATCTGACGCAGGCCCGACGCCCGGGTCGCCGGCGGCCACGCTCGAGGCCTATGCGGCCTGGGCGGTCGGCAACAGCGACCGGTTCTTTGCCAGCACCGACGCGCCGGGCTACGACCTCGATCGACACGGCCACCTGCGGTTTCCCGAGCCAGATCGTCACACCGCACGCCGAGAACAACGTGGTGCATGCGCGCCTGTACAAGGCCCGCGAGGACCGTGGCCGCGCCGTGCTGGTCTTGCCGCAGTGGAATGCCGATGCCGACGGCCATGTCGGCTTGTGCAAGCTGTTCAACCGCGTTGGTCTGACGGCGCTGCGCCTCAGCAAGCCGTATCACGACTGGCGGATGCCGGCCGAACTGCAGCGCGCCGACTACATCGTCAGCAGCAACGTCGGCCGGACCCTGCAGGTGTGCCGCCAGGCCGTGCTCGACGCGCGCCGCGCCGTGGGCTTCCTGCAGGCCCAGGGGTACTCGTCGATCGGCATCTGCGGCACCAGCCTGGGTTCGTGCCTGTCGATGCTGACCGCCGCGCACGAGCCCCGCATCAAGGCGGCAGCGCTCAACCACATCTCGCCGTTCTTTGCCGACGTGGTCTGGGAAGGGCTTTCGACGCGTCATGTGCGACAGGGCCTCGATGGGCACGTCGGCATCGACTCGCTGCGCCGCATCTGGGCGCCGATCAGCCCGCAGCCGTACCTCGAGCGGGTGCGTCACCTGCGCACGCTGCTGGTGTACGCCCAGTACGACCTGACGTTTCCGCGTGCGCCTGTCGAAGTCGTTCGTCCAGGAGTTCCGTGACCGGGCCATTCCCCATCAGCTCGCCGTGCTGCCCTGCGGCCATTACAGCACCGGCATGACGCCCTTCAAGTTCCTCGACGGCTACTGGCTGGCGAAGTTTCTCGTCCGGTCGCTGTAAGCACACCGCTGCAAGCGCACGATCGCGCCGCGCGCGTCGGGGTGGCGCGAGGCCGTCAACGGCCTCTACAGGTAGTCCAGCAGGCCGCGGACCGCGCTGACGATCGCCCCGGCAAGCGCCGACACCAGCGGGGACACGTCGCCGCGGGCCACGGCGTCGGCCACCGTCACGGGTTCCGTGAGCAGCAGCCACAGCGTGGCGACGGCGAGCGTCGTCGCAATGGCGAGTACGACGCCCGCGAGGCTGAGAGATGTCCTCGCGAGACTCATCGGGGCAGTCCTTCCACGACGAGGGGTGAGACGAAGCCCGGCCGGACCGGGTTCAGTTCCGGCGATCGTACCCCCAAAGGACGCCGCGTCAGTTGCCGGCCAGGACGTCGTCCGCGGCGCGGTGCTCGGCAGCCCCGAGGCCGACGCTCTCCAGGCCAGCGAGCGACGCGGCAGGCTCGCCCACCACGACCGCCTGCATGTGCGCTCCCTGCAGCCATTGCCGCGACACCGCGGTGACCTCCTCGGCCGTCACCGCCGCGATTCGCTCGGAGAAGACGTCGAAGGTGTCATCGGGGAGTTCATGCAGCGCCAGTTGCGCGGCCGCCCGTGCCACCTGCTCGGCGGTTTCGAAGCCACGGGCGTAGCCGCGGGTCAGCGCGTCGCGGGCGCTCGAGAGCTCCTCTTCGGTGACCGGCCGGGTGCTGCCGAGCGCGTCCAGTTCCAGCAGCACGTCGTGCAGTGAAGCGGCAGTGGCATCGGACTGGATACTGGCCTGCACCGAGAAGGGTCCGGCCTGCCGGAGGAACTGGAACGAGGAGCGCGCGCCATAGGTGACCCCCTTCTCCTCGCGCAGCTTCAGGTTGATGCGACTGACGAACGCACCCCCGAGCAGCATGTTGGTGACCACCGCGCGCGTGGTAGCCGGGGGTGTGACGCGGCAGCGCGACGCGCCCCAGCCGCAACTCCGATTGCGCGGCGCCCTCGCGGGGCACGAACAGCAGACGGCTGCCATCGATGGCGGTCGGCACAGGCGGCGTGGCGTGGGCGACGCGGGTCTTCGCCGACACGTGACGCGACACCAGACGCACGGCCTCGTCATGGGAGATGTCGCCGACCACGACCAGCGTGGCGGGTGTCGTTGCGAGCCGCTCGTGATACCCGCGCACATCGTCCACCTGGAAGCGCTGCAGTGACGCCTCGGTGCCGATGCCTGGACGGCCATAGGGATGGCTGCCATAGAGGCGGCGCATGAACAGCAGGTCGGCCAACGCCGACGCCGAGTGGCGCAGCTGCCGGAGACGGTTCATGCGCAGGCCGGTGACCCGGGCCATGTCCGATGGGTCCAGTCGCGGCCGTTCGGCCATGTCCACGAACAACTCGATGGCCCGTTCCCGATGACTCGACAGCGCGAGCATCGAGAGCACGGTCGCGTCGTGGCCGATGTCGGTGTCGAGTTGGCCGCCGATGCCGGCCAGCGCCTCGTGCAGCGCCTCCATCGTCAACGACGTCGTGCCTTCGTCGAGGAGGTCCGCCGTGAGGGCGGCCAGTCCCGGCGCCTCGTCGCGGTCGCCCGACGTGCCGGCATGCCACAGCCAGAGCAGGCTCACCAGCGGCAGTTCCCGGCGCTCCGCGGTGATCAGGCGGAGGCCCGGGGCCAGTTCGCTGCGAGTCAGCGTGGGGAAGCGAATGCCTGGTGGCGGGTCTGGTATCGGCAGGCTGCGTCGATCGACGCTCATGCCACCACCGCCTGCCGGGTGTCGGTCAGGCCCAGGTGCGCCTGCTGTCCGGTCGGCACGACACCCAGGGCGAGGAACGGGCGCGACAGCCACGACGCGGCCGCCTGCTGCAGATCCGCCGGCGTGGCCCGGCGATACCGGGCCAGGTCTTCGCGGGCGAATCCCGGGTCGTCGCGGTACACGTTGTAGGCGTTCAGCTGGTCGGACTTGCCCGAGAAGCCGCCGATGGTCTGGAGCCTGTAGATGAAGGCCGCTTCGGCCTGCACCTGGCTGCGCCGCAGCTCCGCTTCCTCGACGGGCGTGTCCCGGACCGCCGACAGGCAGGCATGCACCGCGTCGGCAAGGCGATCCAGCGTCACCCCGGGCGCCGCGGTGGCCACCACCTGGAACATGCCGCACAGCTCACGCGAATACTGCACCGCGGTCACTTCGGTGGCGATCTGCTGCTGCACGACGAGCGCGCGGTAGAGGCGACTGGTCTTGCCGCCGCCGAGCACGTCCGAGAGCAGGTCGAGTTCCGCGTCGCCCGCCTCGAACAGGCCGGGCGAGTGCCAGGCCAGGTAGAGACGCGGCAGCTCGACACGATCCTCGAGGTGCAGGCGGATGTTGGCCTCGAGGTTCGGGACGCCGGCCGCCACCGGCGCCACGTCGGGCCCGGCAGCGATGTCGCCGAAGTACTGCTCGGCAAGGGCGAAGGCGCGATCCGCCGTGAGGTCGCCCGCCAGTACCAGCGAGGCGTTGCGCGGGTGGTAGTAGGTGCGGAAGAACTCGTGCACATCGTCGAGCGAGGCGTCGCGCAGGTCCTCCGGATAGCCGATGGTCGGCCAGCTGTACGGATGATCGCGGTCGTACAGCGCGTCGGCAACGGCCATACCGGCCAGGCCGTAGGGCCGGTTCTCGTAGTTCTGACGGCGCTCGTTCAGGACCACGTCGCGCTGGTTGTCGAACTTGGCCTGCGTCAGTGCCGGGAGCAGGTGGCCCATGCGGTCGGACTCGAGCCACAACGCCAGATCGAGCGCACCGGTGGGCACGACCTCCCAGTAGTTGGTGCGGTCGGCGCTGGTCGACCCGTTGAGCGACGCGCCGGCGCGCTGCAGCGGCGCGAAGTAGCCATGGTCGTGGTGCGCCGATCCCTCGAACATCAGGTGCTCGAACAGGTGCGCGAATCCCGTCCTGCCGCGGCGCTCGTTCTTGGAGCCGACGTGGTACCACAGGTTCACGGCCACGATTGGCAGATCGTGGTCTTCGTGGGCGATCACGTCGAGGCCGTTGGCCAGCGTGCGGCGGGTGAACGCGATGTCCATCAGCGCGTCGCCGGGAGCGTGCGCGTGCGGCTGCCGCAGGTGGCCATCGCCTTGCCGTAGTACGGGTTGGCAATCGCGCCGTCGGCCTGCACCCACGACTGGTTGGCCATCGGGCAGAACGCGACGATCTTGCCGGCGACCGGCTGACCGGTGGCGTCGGCGTAGCCAATCAGGGCGTCGCTCAGGTCGCCAAAGGCGGCGCGGGCCGACTCGAGCGTGCGGGCCGATGCCGTCTTTGCCGCCGCCGTTGCCAGCGCCTGTCCCGCGGCCCCGAGCTGACTGGCGCCCTTCTGCAGCGTCCGGGCCGCCGCGGCCACCGGCGCCACGTCGTCGTTGACCAGTGCCGTCTGAATCGTCAGATACGGGGTGACCACATCGACCATGAAGTCCGCGGCTGCCGTCTCGTGCACGGCGGGCGGGATCGCGGCAGCGGCGGCAGACGTGGTGGGGGCGAACGCCAGCAGCAGGCCGGCCAGGCAGGATGTCAGCATCGGTGCGTCCTCCTCAGGACACGGGGGTGAGCGGAATGGTCCGGAACGACTGGATCGACACCTGCGCGGCCACCTGCTCGGCCGCCGCGTTGATCGCCCGGGCCACGACGTGGTCCGGTTCACTGAGCACGATTGGCATGCCGATGTCGCCGCCGGAACGCACCGGCTCGGCAATCGGCACCGCGCCGAGAAATGGCACCTCGAGGTCGGCAGCCAGCCGCTGCCCGCCACCGCGGCCGAACAGGTCGGTGTCATGCCGACATGACGGACAGGTGAAGAAACTCATGTTCTCGATCACACCCAGCACCGGGATGTTCAGCTTGCGGTACATGTGGATGGCGCGCCGCGAGTCGGCCACCGACACGGTCTGCGGGGTGGTGACGACCACGGCGCCGGTCACCGCCGTGTGCTGGCTCAGGCTCAGGGCGACGTCACCGGTGCCTGGCGGCATGTCCACGATCAGGTAGTCGAGGGCTGGCCAGGCCACATCCAGCAGGAACTGGCGCAGAACGCCATGCAGCATGGGGCCACGCCAGATGACCGGGTCCGAGTCACCGGCCAGGAAGCCCATCGACACCGTCCACAGGCCGTGCTTGTCGATCGGCACGATCTTCTGCCCGTCGGTCTCGAGCGGCGCCTGCACGCCGAGCATGATCGGCACGTTCGGGCCGTAGATATCGGCATCCAGCAGGCCCACCCGGCTGCCCCGCTGCGACAGCGACAGCGCCAGGTTGACGGCCATGGTGGTCTTGCCGACGCCACCCTTGCCGGCGCCGACCGCGATGATGTTCTTGACCCCGGGCAGCGCCTGCCGCTGCCCGAGCACGGCGCCGCTGCTGCGGACGCTCGAGGTCATCTCGATCTCGACCGCCGTCACGCCCGGCAGCGCCGCCACCGCCTGCTCCGCCTGGGCCTTGAGCAGATCCTTGACCGGGCACGCCGGGGTGGTCAGTTCGATGGCGAACGTGACGCGGCCGTCCTCGCCGACCACGACGTGTTTGACGAAATCGAGCGCCACGATGTCGCGGCGCAAGTCGGGGTCCTGCACGACGCGCAGCGCATCGAGGACCTGGGCAACGGAAGGAACACTCACCCCTGGATTCTACCGGCCTTCGGCATCGGGCCGTGGCGGGGTGTCCCAGCGAGGTGCCTTGCCGCGGCGACCGCTCGGGCCGCCGCGACTCAGCCGGGGCGTCGGGCTAGAGGGTGGCGCTCTGCTGCTCGGCGATGTCGCCGATGACCGGCAGCTTCCACCACTCGCCCTTGAAGGCCTTGAGCAGCGCAATCAGCCACACCACGAACATGCCGACGGCCACCAGCGGCCACAGCAGGAAGGTGGCCCAGCCGAGCACCGGCACCATGCCGAGCACCCCGAGCGCAAACCAGACGATCATCCACGCCACGAGCAGTCCCAGGGACTGCACGGCGTGGAACTTCACGAGCCGGCTGCTCTTCTCGATGACGAGAAAGACGATGGCGATGATTGGGAGATAGGTGAGGGCGGCGGCGACGTTGGCATCAAGGCCCGTGGACGACTTCTCGACAACCGAATTCATGCGTGTTGCGCTCCTTGCTGGTTCAACGTGTTCGCGGGTGGCGACGAACACCGAAGCGCCGACTCCCGAACGCACGACGCGTCGACGGGCGGGCCGCACACCGACCACTGGCCGGCATCATACCCCCGAACGGCCGGGCTGCGGCCGCTCGAACATCCTCTTGCCGGCCTCCTGCAGCAGCACCCAGAAGGCATAGGCCGACAGCGCCGTGCCGAAGGGGATCACGAAGACGTTGACGATGGCCAGCACGAGCGCCGCGGGCCGGGCCCAGGGCTGATGCAGCGGCAGTGCCCAGCCGACCCCGAGCAGGACGCCGCCCCAGATGAAGGCCAGCGCCGCGCAGGCAAAGAAGATTGCCGCTGCGAGGCTGGCCGCGACTTCCGGACCGGTACGCGGCGTCAGGCTCACGGCGCCAACGCCAAGCAGCCCCAGCGACGCGGCGGCCAGCAGCGCCAGCCAGCCGGCCACGACGTAGAGCCGCCCGAGCAGCTGGACATGCAGCAGGATGCGCGTCACCGGACCGCGAGCCGGACGTCGAGGCGCACCTGCGGCCCGTACGGCAGCGCGAGCCGATAGCGAAGCGTCGTGCCGTCGGCGGTGTTGGCGGGGACGCGCACGACGACGTAGCGCGTCGCTGCCGCGGTGCCCACGCCCTCGCACGCCGTACACACCTCGCCCCACACCTCGCCGCGACCGCCACACGTCTCGCACACGGCCGGCAGGTGCACGCACAGCGGCACGCGCGCACTGCGACGCGCCTCGATTGCCGTCAACGCGACGTCCACCACCAGACGGCGCGCCGGCCCGTCGGCCTCGCCGAAGTCGCGCCGGGCGTGGTCCAGGGCCTGCCGCGCCGACGGGAAATCGAGCGCGACCTCGTCGCGCAATGCCCGCTCGGCCGGCCGCTCGGGCTCCAGTGCGCGCACCAGGTGCAACGCCGGCGGCGGCATCCGTGAGCTCACCCGCGGCATCGCGTGGGCGAGGACCGCCCAGGCGGGGACCGCACGGGCCGACCGACGGCGAGCCGCGCCAGAAATCTCGGCGATGCGGTAGTAGTCGTGCATGTCCTGTGGAGTGCCTCGCGGCACTGCGTAGTGTGGGGAGCGCCTCCGCTGCTTGTCAAGGCGACCGACGGGTTGCCGATAGCTTCCGAAGGAGGGGCGTGTGGCCGAACGACAGGATTGCCCGATGTGTGGAGATTCGATGCGGCTCGAGCCGATCGAGCAGATCAGCCGCATTCCCGGAACATCGCAGACCTCGATGCGTCACGTGCTCGAGTGGCGCTGCCCCGACTGCGACTACTTCGAGGAGGTCGACGGCCGGCTCGCCGACCTGTCACCGGCCCTGCAGGCCTGGCTCGACGACGCGTAGCAATCCTGCATTCTGAATAATTCTGAATTCCTAATTCTGAATTCATTATCTCTGCTCCTACTCTCCAAACGGCAGCCGGCCGGCCACCATCGGGCGCCGCGGTGCGGGGCGCGCCGCGTAGACCAGCTGGCCGACCACCTCGAGGTCGGGCTGCATCGCCCGCATGGCATCCACGTAGAGGGCGAGTTGCCGGCGATGTGACGCCTGTGGGCGTCCGGTCTTGAACTCCAGGACCAGCAGCCTGTCTCCGTCGCGGACCAGGCAGTCCACCGTGCCGCGCACCAGATGCACCGTCCCGCCCGCTTCGTGCCGGAACACGATCGGAACCTCGAAGCGGGCCGCCGGCAATGCCAGGACACGTCGCAAGGTGCCGTCCTGCCACACCCCGCGGACCAGCGCCACGACGTCGCCGGCAAAGGCTGCCCGATCCCCGAGGATGACGGCCTCATCGTCGTCCAGGTCGGCCAGGACGCGGGCCGCCATCCCGGCGTCTGCGTCGTGCGGGTCGGCGCGCGCCAGCAGGCGGTGCACGGCGCGGCCGGTCACGAGATCGAGATCCACGGTCGGCCGCGACCGTTCGGCCGGCGCCGCCGGGTGCCGCCCTGCCGCCAGGTCCGTCACGCGCGCTCGCTGGACGTGCGGGCGGGTGCGCAGTGGCTGCAGCGACAGCGGCACCACGTCGGTGACCGGCACGGCGTCGTCTGCGGCCGCGGGCAGAGCCATCGCCACGGGGGCCGGGCAGACCCGCAGGCGGTGGACATGGTCGCTGCCCGTCCACGTCACCTCGGCAACACCCGCCAGGGCGGTGTGCAGCATCTCCACCAGCGGCGGCGGGCAGACGTGCGCCAGGCTGCCCGGCCCGGCGACGACCCGTCCCTGGCGCTGTGCCGCGGCACTCAGGTAGAGACGCTCACGGGCCCTGGTCACGGCCACGTACATCAGCCGCTTGCTCTCCTCCCGATCGCGGATCTGCTCGGCCTCGGTCGCGCCGGGCTCGTAGCGGGCGATCCCGACGATCGGCTCGTCGCCGCTGTCGCCGGCCACGACCCGCAGCGGCGGGGGCACGCCGCCGGTCCCCCGCGTCAGGTTGACCAGGAACACGATCGGGAACTCGAGGCCCTTGGACGCATGCACCGTCATCAGGTTGACGGCGTCGGCGGCGTCGACGGCGGCATTGGACTCGTCGCCGGCCGAGATGCGGTCGATGTGGCCGGCAATGCGGGCCATCGTGGCGTAGCCGCGGTTCTGGATCCGCCGCACGAGACCGCGAAACTTCTTGACGTTCTCGCGCGCCTGCTGCTGCCGATGCCCGCGCAGCGTGACCGCGTATGCGGACGACTCGATGACGTGATCGATGACGTCGGCGGGCGGAAGCCGATCGACCAGGGACAGCCACTGCGGCCACGCCTGGCGCAGCCGCGACAACGCCGCGGCGTCATCGGCGGGGAACGTGTCCTCGGACAGGCCGGGCGTCGCCAGTCGCGCGGCAAGATCGGGGGCCAGGCGCCGCAGCGTGTCGTCGGAGATGCGCACCAGCCCGGAGCGCAGCAGCGCCGCCGCCCGCAGATCCGACTCGGGTGCGGCCAGCACCCGCACCAGGGCCACGAGATCCTTGATCTCGTCGGCGTCGTAGAAGCCGAGCCCCTTGTAGACGTAGCTCGGGATGGCGCGCGCCGACAGCGCCCGCTCGAACTCGCGGTGGCTCTCCCGCGAGCGGAACAGGATAGCGATGTCGCCAGGCCTCGCGCGACGCGGCGAGTCGCTGCCGCGTTCGGTGACCAGGCCGTCCGCGAGCAGCCGGACGATCTCGCCGGCCACGCCAGCCGCGCATGCCTGCACGTCCTGGCCGACGACCACGCCGAGACGGGGATCCTGGTCGTCGCCGGTGACTGGTCCGTCGGGAAGCGGGAAGCGGTCGTCGGCGCCGTAGCGGAAGGCCACCGCGGCGGGCGCGCCGGCCTGCACCATGCCCAGTGCCAGGTCGTTGGAAAACGCGAGCAGCTGCGGATGCGACCGGAAACTCTGCGAGATCGCCTGCCGCACCGGACCGTCGCCACCCATCGCCTGCACGAACGACACCGCCTCGTCGAGCAGGCCGACATCGGCGTCACGGAAGCGGTAGATCGATTGCTTGCGATCGCCGACCAGAAACAGCGACGGCGGCAGCGGGCCCTCGTGGCCGACGCCGAGTCCCTCGCCCCACGACTGCACCAGCGCGGCCACCAGCTGCCACTGCAGGCGGCTGGTGTCCTGGAACTCGTCCACCAGCACGTGCTGATAGCGCGCCTCCAGCCGGAAGCGGCTGCGCGAGAACTCGTCCATCTGGGCCAGCAGCTGCACGGCGCGCGACAGCACTTCGGAGAAATCGAGCGCGTCGTGCAGCACCAGCGTCTCGAGATAGCGGCGGTGCGCGAGCCGGAAGACACGGCGGATGCCGCGCGCGACCAGCACGTTGAGTGAGGCCTCGAACCCGCGACGCGTCGCCAGGACGGCCTCAGCCAGGTGCGGCAGCCCGGCACGGTGCGCGTCGAAGGCGGCGGCCGAGGCAAACTCGCCGCGGGCGGCCACGGGCTTCTTGCGCGGCGTGCCCTCCCGCGTCAGCATCCAGCGCGCGATGCCGTCCAGCGCCGCGCGGACCTCGGCAGGGCTCATCGGCACGTCCACCGACGAGGCGACGAGCCGCGTCATGTCGAGCTGGCACAACGCCCACAACGACGAATCGGGCGGTGCCGTCGCCATCCAGGCCGCCAGCCCGCCTGGCACGCTCTCGAGCCGCGCCCGCAGGTCCTGGCGGGCCCGTTCGGCCGACGCCGCTTCCGAACGCACCTGGCGGACCTGCCGTCCGAGATACCGCCGCAGCGCCGCCGGTGCCACGAACCGTCGCTCGAGCAGCGCCCGCAGGCCCTCGGCCAGCCGCGGCAGCGTCATCTGCGCCAGCACCAGACGGATGCCCTCGTCGAATGGCGCCCGCTCACGACAGTCGCGCAGCGTGCGGTCCAGCGACATCTCCACCAGGCGCGCCACTTCGGTCTCGTCGGCCAGCGTGAACCCGGGGTCGAGACCTGCCTCGAGTGGAAATTCGCGCAGCAGCGAGAAGCAGAAGGCGTCGATGGTCGAGACCGCGATCTCGCTGGCCCGGTCGCGCAGCGACTGCCACACGGCGGGATGACGCACCTGCAGGTCGGCGACGATCCGCTCGCGCATCTCGGCGGCGGCCTTGCGGGTGAACGTGATGGCCAGGATGTGCCGCGGATCGACGCCGGCGGCCAGCAGCGCCAGATAGCGGTCGACGAGGACACGGGTTTTCCCTGTGCCGGCCGAGGCTTCGAGCACCACGTGGTGCCGCGGATCGGTGGCGTACGTGCGCGCCGCCTGGTCCACCGGGACGATCACCGGCTCACTCATCGCCGACGTAGTCCTTGCGGCAGACGCTGGCGTAATCGCAGAACTGGCAGCGGAACGGATTGTGCGGCTTGACCGGGAAGGCGCCCGCTTCGATGAGTGTCACCGCGTCGATCAGCTCGCGGCCCTGTGCGTCGGCACCCTTCTGGTCGGCCACCGACGGCACCCACGGGACGTCCTCGCGGAAGGCCACGAACCCGCTCGGGGCAATGCCGACGGCCCGGCCTGCCAGGTGCTCCTGCTGCACGACCGCGTGCGCGTAGACACCGGGCTGGAGCGCCTGCGTCGGTCGGCGGCCGGTCTTGTAATCGATCACCCGCACCTGCCCGTCGTCGGTCCAGTCGACGCGATCGATGCGCCCGCGCAGGTGCACGGTGCGCGTGCCCTCCGCAGCCGGCAGCGTGACCTGCTGGTCGATGGGATGCTCGAGGGCGCGACGCCGCACGTTGCCGAAGACTTCCGCTTCCACGCGCAGCATTTTTTCGAGCACACCTGTGGCGACGGCGGATCCGAACAGCCGCACCCGCTCGACCGCCCGGTCGCCCGGCGGCAACGACTGCAGCGCCTGCTCGGCCACCGCGGCGAAGACGGCCCGGGCCGCCGGCAGGTCACCGGCCTGCACGGCCACGTGCCCGAGGCGCCGCCATTGCTCGAAACAGTCGTGCAGCACGTCGTGCAGCAGCAGCCCGGCATCACGGGCAGGCAGACCCGGTTCCTCGTCGGGCTCTTCCCTCAGCCCGAGCACCCGCCCCGCGAAGTACTGGAACGGGCACTGCATGTACGTCTCCACCGCCGTGACGCTGTAACGCTCGCCCGCGACCGGTGCCGTCTGCCCGGCCTCGACCGCCATCGGCCGGGAGAGACGCCACGCAGCCCAGTCGCGCGCCACCTCGCCCAGGACCGCGGCCGAGGGCACCGCCGGCGTCGCCAGCACCGCATCTTCGCCAGTGACGTCCAGCCGGTGCTCGTCGCTCGGTATCGCGACGAGCCGATCGGCGGCGAAGGCCTGCAGCTGGTCGAGCAGCGACGAGGGCCGGACGACCGCGTCCTGATCGAGCTCGGGCACCGAGACGCCCGACGGTCACGGCAGGCAGGGTCAGCAGGTCGGCGAAGCTTGCCCGCAGGGCAGCCGTCCGGGTCCGTTCCTCGGCCCACCCGAGCCGCTCGAGCATGAAGGCCGGATAGAAGATCTCGCGTGCCGTCGGCGCCGGCCATTCGCCTTCGATCAGCCCGACGATGCGGGCGTGGTCGAACAGGCCGTAGGGCGCCGCGCCGGCGTCCACCAGATGCACGCCTTCCTCGTCGCGCGGCAGCGCGAAGGTGCCTTCCTCGATCCAGCGGCGGATCAGGATGCAGGTGTCGCGGGCCGGCACCGGCGCAGGGTCATGCGCGGCGAGCGCGCCCTCGAGCCGATCCAGGAGCAGATCCAGCGCCGCACGCGTTCGCCTCGTGCGGCTCGCTTCCGGGTCGTCGTCGAGCGGCAATCGCTGGCAGGCGTCCCAGGCGGCGCGCAGGGCGCGCACGTGCCCGGCGCCGGGGCCCGTGCCCTGCAGCGGTACGAGGAGGTCGAGCCACGGCCGCACCGCGGCAGCGACCGATCGGGCAGCGCGTTCCTGCCGCCACTCGTCGGCGTACCGCCCGGTGGCGCCGTCGCCGCCCTGCGGCGGGGCAGCTGCAGGACGCGCGCGCAACAGGTCGAAGTGCTCGAGCGTGCCGAGATACCGCTGGCGGGCCAGCCACCCGTCCAGGGCGGCGATATCGGCCGGACTCACCGGCGTACCGTCGGCGTGACGCACCAGCACGTGCGGTGAGCGCAGCACCGTCACCAGGGCGGTCCGCGTGAACCCGGACAGGGCCGCGTCCATCAGCAGGTCGAGGCCGGCGGCCCACGGCTCGGCCGCCAGGGGCAGGGACCCCGACGACTGGTACGGGATGCCGGCGGCACCGAACAGAAACTGCGCCGCGTAGAGGTACGGCAGCGGCCGTCGGTAGACCAGCGCCGTTGTCGCGACATCGGCTGGACGCAGCGTCTTCACCCTGCGCGCGTAAGAGAGCACTTCCTCGTCACGATCGCGGCAGGCAATCCAGCGCCGCTCCGTCGAGGCGACCTCGAGGCGCGTCAGCGCCGGCCGCTGCGGTGGGACGCGGACCTCGGCAGCGACCGGCCACAGCGTCCGCAGCCGCTGGAACAAGCCGTCCGCGATGGCCCGCGTGGCCACGACGTCGATGCGGGCCAGCCCGGGAGACTCCCCCAGCACCTGGAGGTCCGCCGGCCACATGCCGTCGGCATCGGCATGGTGGTCGGCAACGCTGAGGACGACGTGTGGTGGCGACCACTGCCGGGGCGACCGACGCAGTGCCAGGCGGAGGCCGCGCTCGTCGATGCCGTCGGCCTCGGCCACCCGCGCCGCGTAGGTCCTGAAGGACTCCTGCAGGAAGCGCGTCTGGAGCAGCAGCCGCGCCGCACCGCGGTCCGTGGCGGCCTCGTCTTCGAGCCGCGCTGCCGCATCCTGAAGCCACGCGGCAGGCTCGTGGGCGAGGCGCTCGATCTGGTCGTGGAAGCGAAGCATCGCCGCCACCAGCCCCGGCCGCAGCAGGAACGGCGGACGATGCACGCGCGCAGCGTGCCTGGCGCTGGCGCCCATCAGGACTTCCCTGGTGACCAGCGGCAACCGCGCCTTCTCGATGCGGGCACGGTCGTGCCAGGCGTCGTACAACTGCTCGCGGGTCCACAGGTGCGGCACGATCAAGGCGTCATGGGCGCCCGGCGGGAGGCGATGCTCGAGGGCGTCCTGCAGCGCGACCGGTGCCGTCCATCGCTCGACGAGCAGACGCTGCTCGAGCGTGCGCCGCCACTGCTCGGCGGCGGCGCGGCTGGGCACGACGACCACTGGCGGCTCGAGTGACTGCGCGCTGTCGCTCGGCAGGCACAGCGCGAGGAGCACCCGCTGCCAGCCGTCGAGATCGTCGGCCTGAATCAGGCGGATGACTGGCGGCATGGTCAAGGCGTGGCACTGGCCGGCAGCGTCGGCGGGCGGAGCAGTCCGGGCACGTCGCTGCGCAGTTGCTGCAACAGCATCAATGCCCCGGCCGCGGCCGCCGACGCCTCCCACGCCTGCTGCAGGTCGCCGCTGCGGATCGCCGCGCGTCTGGTGAGCAGAGCGCGGCCGGCGAGTCCCTGCGCCGACAGCCACATCTGGTGTGGCAGACGTGCCTCGTCGGGTACCGCGGCGCGCCGGGCGTCGTCGACCGCCGCGGCCAGCTGCACGTCGGCGCGGGCCATCAGGGCGGCGCCGGGCCCGCTGAGGGCTTTCACGTCTTCGAGGGCCCTCGGCAAGGCTGACGTGGCCACCAGGTGAGGCATCAGCGTCGAGGCATACGCCTTCAAGGCCGGCTCCCGGTCACGCCAGCGCTCGAGCAGCAGCCGCTGCCGCCTGGCGCGTTCGAGGCGAGTGTCCAGCGTGGCCAACAGGGACGCCACCTCTTCAGGCCGCTGCCCCTGCAGCTTCGTGTCGCGCGTGACAAGTTGTGTCCGCAGGCGCATCAGGCCGCGGACGTCGGCCATGGCCAGCAGGCGCGTCGAGGCGTCGAGCATCCAGGCGCGCAGGCGTTCATATCGTCGTGTCACGCCCTGCTCGGTCCTGATCTGACGCCGCACCTGGCCGAGGGCGGGACGCGCCCAGCGCCGATCCGCCTCCGGCGCCGAGCGCAGCAGGGCTTCGGCCGATTGCAGCAGGAGGCTCCGCTGCCCGGCGTCGCTCACCCGCGGCAGCAACTGCAGCGCCTGGGTCACGATCTCCTGCCGCGTCGGCGGCGGCAGCAACGGCGGGGACTCGGGCAGGGACGGGCCGGACGCGGTGCTGAGGGTCAACGAGAAGGTCCCCTGGCCCGCCGCGGCTCGCATGCCGTTGAGGAGATCGTCCACGACCGACAGCGTCTCTGCGACTTCATCGGCGCGGTAGCCATGATGCGCCGCGGGCCACCGGGCCAGCTCCGCGCGGGCCAATTCGAGGCGCCGGATGCGTTGGAGGGGATCGGGCAGGAGCGCGACGTCGCGAAGCGTCGCGGCCACGTCCTCGGTGAATGCGGCGTAGGCGCGCTCGCCGCTGGACCGATCCATCTGTACCCGGCGTAGGGCATCGCGATACGCGTCGGTCCGCACCCAGTCGACGGCGGTGGCCGCGATGGTCACCGTCCGCGCCTCGGGGATGTCAGCCGCACCGGGCACGCTCACCGGCACCTGCACCATCACCACATCGTCCAGCCGGGTGAAGTCGCCGACGATGCTCAGCACCTGGCCGTCGGTCAGGAAGATGCGGTACCAGAGATGTGGCGCGCCGCCGGCCTCGACCATCCCGGCCGGCGGCGACTCGCGCCATGCCGCCTGAGCGGGAGACACCATTGCCATCGCGCTCAGGAGACCGACCCCTGCGATGGCCGCTTGACCTCGTCGGCGCCACGGCACAATCCCCTGATCATGTCCCCTTCTCCGCCTGGTGTCGAGCGCCGCGCAGGCGCCGCAACCGGGCGGCCGTCGGAGCTCGCGCCGGACCCAGTTGGCATCGAATCGCGCCTGTGCAAATCCTGCGGAAGGGCGGTGGATATCGTGTGCACGCCAGCACCAGGGGCTGTTGAAAGGCGAGCATTCACCAGCATCCTGGACGCCGCACAGGGGTGTGCACCTTCTTTCGCGGAGCTCTTCGCTTGCGCCCCTCTGACAGTTCTCTACAATGACCGTCGCTTCGGGATTATCCGGGCGCCCTCCAGAACCTCACCTCACCAGTCTCGTGGGCTACGCGTGCAACGAATCGAGCAACACATCAATGGTCGGCTGTATCACATCGAGCTGTCACAAGTGCAGCGGGACCGGTGGCGCGCACATGTCGTGACGGCACAGGGTGCCCCGACGGCACTGATGCCCTTCTACGACGCCACCGCCGACACGGCGGCGCAGCGGCTGGCCGACTGGCTGGGCCGTCTGCCCCGGCCGAGCGCCGCGCATGCGTAAGATTTCCCTTCCGCTCCTGTTCTGCCTGGCCATGGTCGCAGCGCCGACCCTGGCGCGGCAGGCAGAGCGGACCGCGCCCTCGACCGACGCACGGGCGGCGGCGGCCGGGCGCAGCGAACTGCCGCGGGTGCGGCTCGTGGCGACTGGCGGCACCATCAGCAACCGTCGTGGTGGGCGACTGACCGCAGCCGAGATCGTCGCTTCGGTGCCCGGCATGGACAACACGGCGCACGTCCAGGCCGAGCAGTTCGCCAACCTTGCCAGCGCGCAGCTCAGCCTGGACCAGTGGCTTGCGCTGGCACGCCGCCTCAACACCCTCTTCCGCGAGGATCCGTCGCTGTCGGGGATCGTCGTCACCAGCGGCACCGACACGCTGGAGGAGCTTGCCTACTTCCTGCACCTGACGGTGCGCGACCGGCGTCCGGTGGTCGTCACCGGGTCGATGCGCAATCCCAACCAGGTGGGGTACGAGGGTCCGGCCAATCTGCTCGCGTCGGTGCGTGTGGCGGGCGACCCTGCGGCGGCCGGGCGCGGCGTCCTCGTCGTGCTCAACGACGAAATCAACGGCGCGCGGGATGTGACAAAGACCGACGCGCTGCGGTTGCACACGTTCGTCTCGCCGGGGTACGGCGCGCTGGGCGTGGTCGATGCCGACCGCGTGGTGTTTCGCCGCAGCGCGGAGGGACGACACACATCGGCGTCGGAATTCGACGTCGCGGCGATCGGCAGCCTGCCGAGGGTCGACATCTTCCTCACGTACCAGGGCGCCGCCGGCGACCTGATCAAGGCGGCGGTGGACCTCGGCGCGCGTGGGATCGTCATCGCCACGGCCGGGGCTGGCGCCACGTCGGGCACACAGCAGCAGGGGCTCGACTACGCACGGGAGAAAGGCGTGGCCGTGGTCACCACGACGCGCGCGGGCAGCGGGAGGATTGCGCCCAGCGCCCAGCCGGGACAGGGCGCATCGGCGCGACGGGTGGCGGGCGCCGACCTGTCGGCAGTCAAGGCACGCGTGCTGCTGATGCTCGCGCTGACGCGCAAGAACAGCCCGGCGCAATTACAACGATTGTTCGACGAGTACTGACGGGCAGGGCGCTGCGCGACCAGCGGTCTCGGGGAGAGCGCGGCGCTCAGGCTGCGGGTTCGACCCCGAAGAGCGCGACCAATGGCACGACCAGCGCTGCCACCAGGCCGGCACCCATGTGCATCGGCACGGTCAGCAGGGGAAAGCCGTCGGGCACTGGCATCCCGTCCGGCAGGACGGGGGCGAACGCGGCCACGCAGGTGACGGCCGCGGTCAGGATGCACCCACCGACATAGAGCGGCGTGGCAATGGCGAAGCCCCGCGACAGCAGCAGGTAGACCCCCGCGGCCAGCAGCACCGAGAGCACCGAGGCCACCACCACCGAGGTCGGGTCGATGAGCTCCGGCACGGCGTTGCCGGTCAGGCCCGGGTAGGCATTGCGCCAGGCGAGGTTGGTGACCGCGGCAACCGCCGCGGCCACCACCCCCCCGAGCACGAACCGCCAGGCGGGCGCGGCGGCGGCACGCGTACGGAGCGTGTCGCCGGCCGGCGCCGGGGTTCGGGACGCGATCAAGGCAGCGGGTTGCCGAGTGCGTTGGTGCCGACCTGGAACGTGATGCCGCCGACGTTGCGGTACATCGCCCGCTCGACCACGAGCGGCAGGCTCACGGCCTCCGACTCGATGAGCACGCCCGCCCTGGTGTTGACGGGCAACCCTGCCGCTTCCAGCAGCTGACGCAGATCGTAGGTGGTGCGTGACTGCGCCGCGATCGGCAATCCGGTCAGCACCGCGCCCGGCTGTCCGCCCGGCATCAGCAGGCGGACGCTGATCGTGCCGGCGCTGGTGCCGGTATTGGCCACCAGGATGTACGTGTTCCAGCCGATGTCGCCGCCGTTCTCACCCTCGGCGAGCACCCAGCTCCGGGCGGTGCGCGTCGAGCCTGGTGAGTTGTGCGCTTCGTACCAGGTGCTCGAGCTGCCGGGCCACCACATCGCGCGCTCGACGATCAGCGGCACGCTGTTGATCGACCGGATGCGTACGGAGATGTCGGTGTTGCCGGTGCGGAACGGGCGGTTGCCCGGGGTGATCTCCTCCTCGTCCACCCAGATGTTGAAGCGCGAATTGGGCCGCACCTCGTAGTTCTTCGTGTAGACGGTGCCGGTGTTGCCGACGATGAAGTCGGCCTGCACCAACGCGGTGCTGCTGGTGGTGTTGCCGATCAGCACGAAGAAGTCGAAGAAGTCGCCCGCGTTGCCTTCCGCGAGGAACCACTCGGTGGCCGGTTCGGTCAGGCCGGCGCTTTCGTGACCGGCCTTGAACAGCGGGTTCGAGCCCAGGTACATGGCGCGCTCGGCAATGATGTTCTCGCCGGCCGTGACCGTGAACTCGGCCGACAGCTCGGCCGCCGCCAGCCGGTTGGCCCCGTCAATCTCCTCGACGTTGGCCCAGATGTTGAAGCGGCTGTTCGGGGTCAGCGTGTACGTCTTGGTGAACACCGCTCCCGTGCCGAGCAGGTAGCGCGCCTGCACCGTGACGGGCGCGGAAGACGGGTTCTGCAGCAGGTAGAAGAGGTTGAAGCCACCGATGGTGGCGCCTTCGGCGAAGTACCACTTCCGCGACGGGCTGACCACGCCGGTTTCCGCGTGGCCGGCATAGATGCTCTTGTCCCAGGTCATCGTGCGGTCGACGCCAATCGGCGCGCTGGCGCGCACGGTGGTGGAGAACTCGTAGGACTGCGCCGGGCCGTTCTCGGCCACGCCGGGCTGCTCATCGAGCAGCACCGTGGCGCGTTCGTACGGCTGCAGGGTGAACGGGGTCACCGGCACCGCCACGCCCGAGGGCAACTGGTAGGAGATCTCGCCGGTCACCACTGCGTTGCTGGGGTTGGCCAGCGCGAGACGCGTGTCGAAGTTCAGCCCTGCCGTCTTGGTCGCGCCTTCCGCGAAGTAGCGGGTGAAGGCACCGAGCACCGGATTGGTGGAGGCGGTGTACTCCTCCTGGTTGGTCTTGCCATCACCGTCCGGATCGGCAAACGGCGACCCGGCGTTGGTGCAGGGGTCGAGGCCGTACAGCGCGAGGTATGCGGTGTAGCCGGGGATGGTCGCCTCGATGAAGCCACACTCGCCGTTGCCGAAGATGCCGGTGCGGATGAAGGCGTCGACGATGAAGTTGGTGTCACCGCCAACCAGCGTGTTGAGGCCGGACTGGTAGACCACCGCCTTGGCGGTGCCGATGATCTCGGGATTCTCGGTGTCCAGCCCGGTGCCGCCGGTGGCCTCGCCGCCGGATTCGTTGACGCTGATCCGCTGGATCGGGCCAAACGCGGGCGGACTCGAGCCGCCCGCCGGCGTGCCAAGAATCTGGCGCGCGAACACGTCGGCGGCGTTGTTGGTATCGCCGGCCACCAGGTCGCTGGAGTACGAGCGGTAGGCCAGGAAACGCCCGAACAAACTCAGCGTCGGATCGTAGGAGCCGGTCGCCAGCACCGCTCCCTCCGTCGTGCCGTTCAGCGGCCCGCGCGGCGCAGTCAGGCCGTCGGTCGCGGCCACGTAGACGTTGGACGAGGCAGTAGCCTCGCTCGTCAGCGTGTTGCTGGACAGCAGGAACGAGATGAACTTCCCGTCGGGACTGACGAAGACGTCGCGAGCCTCGATGCTGCTGGCGGTCGCGTCGAGGTTGGTGCTGATCCGCGTGACCACGCCCGTGTTCATGTTGCGCACATACACGTCGGCCCGGCCGTTGGCATCGCCAGCCGTCAGGTTGTCGGCGCCGGAGATGAAGCCGACGATGCTGCCGTCGCCGGAGATGGCGGCGGTGGTCGAACTGGCGTTACCGGCGGTGGCGCCACGGCTCGCGAGCACGTTGGTGCCGGTCAGGCGGTCGAAACGGTAGACGTCGGTGGCGTTGTTGGTGTCGGCCGGGTCGAACGCCGCCGTGGTGGTGTACGCCACGAAGCGGCCGCTGGCGCTGATGCGTGGCCGCGCGCCCGACGCGACCGTCCCGCCCGGGGACGCCACGCTGATCACCGTGGTGGTGCCATTGAAGCGGTCGTAGATGAACGCGGCGCCGCGGCTGTACGCGACAAAGCGGCCATCGTGGCTGATCGTCACCCAGTCGGCGTCGAAGCTCTCGTATCCAGCCAGCGTGGGCAGGCGCTCGGTGCCACCCGTGGTGCGGTTGCGGACGAAGACGTCGATCCGCGCGTTGGTGTCGTTGGACACCAGGTTGGTGGCCGAGGACAGGAACGCCACGACCGTGCCGTCATAGCTGGGCGCGGGGCGCAGCGTAGCGCCCGAATAGGCCTCGAGCTGACCCGGCGCGGTCACGCTGACGCGGGCGATGGTGGTGCCATCGGTCGAGAAGATGTCGGTGTCGCCGTTGAAATCATTGGCGGTCAGTCGCGGCTCGTCCGAGGCGAAGACGACGCGCCCGGTGTCGGCCACATCGGAGGCGCCAGATTCACCGGTCGCGGCAGCCGTGCTCACGCTCACCCGGACCACGCTCGAGACGCTAGCAACCGTGCCTGCCGGTGAGAGCGTCGCGCGGAAGACGTCGTACAGGGGATCCAGGACGCCGTCGATGCTGGACGCCTGCGACGTGAACGAGACGTATTCGCCGCTGGGGCTGATCGAGGCATCGAGGCTGTTGCCGTTGGCACTCGCCCCGGCCGGCGTGCGCGACACCAGCACGGTGGTGGCGTTGGCGACGTCACGGACGTAGACGTCGGTGAGGCCGTTGAGGTCAGCCGTCACGGCCGCGGCGGCAGTCTCGAAGGCGACACGCTGCGCGTCGGCGCTGATCGTAGGCCGCGTCGACGGGCGGTTGAGCTGCGCGCCGGTGGCCGACAGGCTGACCCGCACGGTGGTCGGCGAGGCGCCCGTCGCGCCACGTCGCAGGAAGACGTCGGCATCGCCGTTGCTGTCGCCGGACACCGCATTGGACGAACCGGAAACGAAGGCAACCGTCCCGTCGTCGGCGACGCTTGGGCGGATGTCCGAGTTGACCAGCGTGCCGGCCAGCCCGCTGGCACGCGACGCGAGAAAGGTGCTGCCGGTCGACAGGTCGCGCAGGGCGACGTACGTGCCGTTGCTGACCGACCCGTCCAGGTTGGTTGCCTGGGTGAGGAACGCGACAAAGCGGCCGTTCGGGCTGATGGCGCTCGAGAAGCTGGCGCGGTTGCCTTCGACCCCGGCCGAGCTGACCGAGACCCGGGTGACGGTCTGGGCGATGCGGTCGTAGACGAACACGTCGCTCTCGCCGTTGGCGTCGCCGCTGACCAGGTTGTTGGCGCAGGAGTCGAACGACATGAACTGCCCGGTCGCGGACAACGACGGACGCTGGGACGGGCAGGTCGGCTGGGCGCCGCCGACGCCCACCACGCGGGTGACCGTGCCGCCGGCCGCCACGAAGACGTCGGTCAGGATGTTCGTGTCACCGGCCACCAGCGTGGCGATCGGGCTCTCGAACGCCACGGTCGATCCGTCGCCGCTCACCGTCGGCCGGGGCTGGTACCGGCCGCCAATCGCCTGCGACCCCGTGGCCGCGATGTTGACGCGCTCGGTGGTCGTCTGTCCGTGGGCAGCGACACCCGTCGCTGCCAGCGCGATCGCGACGATCCCGCCCCATGCTGCTTGCCTGCTCTTCATGCGATCTCCCCGGGAGCGGCCTGACGGCACACTCCTGCCTGTGCCGTGTCTCGGCGGTCGGATCCTTGCAATCCACGGGCCGTAGCGATGACGTGGCGGGACCCGGCGTCGCGACCCCGCATCACCGCGTCAGGACACCGGCGCCACCTGCCCTCGCGGCGTTTTCCGTGAGACGCCACCGAATGAACGGGGCGGCAATGACCCTGGCCAGAGTGTAACGGAGCGGTACAGCGTGTGTCGCAATGTTCCTGGCGCATTGCTGCAAGGAAGTCAGCCCCAGCCGTGCGCCGCGCGAGCGCGCGCAACGAGAAAATCGGCCCGGAGCGAAACCGCGGTGTATCGGCGTGACGGTTTGGGTTATACTCGGTGGTCTTGCGTGGGCCTGTGGCGCAGCTGGGAGCGCGCCTGAATGGCATTCAGGAGGTCACCGGTTCGATCCCGGTCAGGTCCACCAACCTTCGCTCTTGATTCAGGCGAAGGTTGCCCGCCGTAGCGGCGCAGCCGCGAAGGCGGGCCCCACGCTGTCACCGAACGAGCTTCGGCTGGCAGGCCCCCTCCCCTCCCCACACCGCACCACCCGGGGATTTCAGAATCTGCCCCGTCAGCCTGGCGGTGGCAGCGCAGTTTCTTTCCTCGATCGCACTCCAGGCGAGTGGTTTCCGCTTGGTGTCGAGCCTCTCCGGTCGGCAGACGCATTGCGTCACGGCGCAGACTTGGCACTGCCCCAGACCTTCGTCTACGTCCTCAAGTGCAAGGCCGATCCAACTCGTTATTACACCGGCCTGACGTCGAACCTCGAGCGACGGCCGATGCCCACAATGCGGGGCGCGTACCGCACACCGTCCGATACAGGCCGTGGGTGATTGACGTTTTCGTGCAGTTCGGCGACGAGTCGCGCGCTGTGGCGTTCGAGAAGTACGTGACGACTTGAAACACGTCCTGAGAAACCACCGCGAGGACCCGAGCTCCCATGGGAGGCGGCGGTTCAGGCAGGGTAGGCGTCGAACCCAGCCTCGAGTTGCACTTCGACGCCGCCGGCATCGGCGATCGCCAGCTTGCCGCGCACCGTGAGGTCGCTGATGAAGCTGAACTGATCGCGCATGTCGAAGGGGTAGGCCTTGAGCTTGTAGTGGGTGCCCATCGGCGTCTGCTCCAGCATCACCAGCACCGGCTTGTCGTAATCGAGGTAGGCGCTGGTCAGGGCCACGTCACGCAGGATGGCTCGGATCGGGCCGGCCTCGTGGTCTGGTTTCAGGTAGAAATTGACCACACACATCAGCGTGCGGGCGCCGTCGTTGGCGTTGGCGATGTTGCTCTGCCAGATCTTGCCGTGCGGCACGTAGATGATGTCGTCGGAGGCGGTGCGCAGCTCGATGGTCCGCATGCCCACCGAGCGCACCTCGCCGTAATCGCCGTCGATTCTGACCCAGTCGCCCGGTCGGTAGGGCCTCTCGACGATCGCCACCACGCCGGCGATCAGGCTGCTGACATAGTCCTTGAACGCGAAGCCGATGGCGACGCCGGTCGCTCCCGAGATCACCAGGAAATTCTGGAAGGTGATGTTGAAGACAATCGGGATCACCCAGACGATGGCCACCGCGAGCAGCACGATCCGGATGATTGGCACCGCGCCGAGCAGGTACAGGCGCAGCTGGCTGGGACCGCGTTCGGCCAGATAGGGCAGGACGATGCGGGCCAGCCAGATCACCAGCCAGGTGACGACGATGATCAGCCCGATCTTGGTGAAGCTGATGTCCTGCAGGTCGTTGATCAGCCTGGCGGCCTTCTGCTGCCCTTCGACGGCGCCTCCCATCACATCTCTCCCACTGGGCAGCCGTCGGCGATCAGGGCCTCGCGCACCGCGGGATACGCGGCCGCGCCGACCGACAGCAGTTCGCCGCGACGCTCGACGAAGCCGGCGGCCAGCAGCGCCGGTATCATGTCGGGCTCACCGGTTTCGGGCAGCACGCACTTGAGCTCCTGCGGCGTCAACGCGTGATGGATCAACAGGGCCTGCAGCACCAGCAGCGCCCGGTCCTGGTGGCGGGGCGGCAGCCGGTAGTCGTCGATGTCGACGACCCAGAGCGTCTTGGCGTCGCTCGCCGTGGCCTTCAAGGCTCGGTCAGAGATATCCCCGGCGTCGGTGCGAGCCCGCAGGCTGGTGCGCCATAGATGCCAGGCGACCCAGGGGATGCCCAGGCTGCGCGCGGCCATCACCTGCATGTATCGGTGGGCGGGCTTGCCCTCGGCATCCACGGCCAGCACATCGTCGCCGCCGCGGGCCGCGCGGAAGGTAATCTGACGGCTCTCCTTGTCGGCCGCGAGGTCGCTGAACCAGCGATGCAGTCGCTGCGCGTCAAACGCCGGGAAGGCGAGCGGGGCGGGCAGCAGCACGTCGGCCCCGGCGGCCTTCACGAGGAACGACCAGGCCCAGCTGTTGCAACCAATCAGGCAGCGGCGCTCCAGCAGCGCCAGCCTCGCCAGCAGCGCTCGCACCGGGGCCAGACCGTTGCGCTGGCGCAGGAACCAGTGCTCCAGCCGCGGGATCACCAACAGGCCGGGGCCGTCCAGGTTCAATGCTGGTACCGCTCCCCCATTCATCAGCTGTTCGCGCACCGGGGGCGCCAGCAACTGGTGACCTCCGGCCTCGGCCCAGCGCGCGATGATGTCATCAGTGTCGCAGGGCGGCAGGATCACGACCCCCACGCTCTGCGACGGCGTGGACAGCAACCATTCCTGCAACGCGGCCGACAGCTCTACGAGATAGGGGCCGCTGGCCGGCGGGTCGACCACCTGGTTCATCAGCGTCAGGGTCGCCGGCCGCAGCCGCTCGCCGGTCAGCATCGGCCCCTTGTCCTGCTGCAGCAGTTTGCCGCGCAGCGTGGAGTAGGCCTTGCGGATGGCGTGGTCGGTCGGGATCGACGGCGTGTCGTACTCGCTCAGCGGAATCAGGGAGATGCCCACCTGCTGAGTCTGTCACGGGGCGGCGGTCGTTCTGCAAACGACGCCTGGTCGGGCCCGTTCTCGAGTCCATGCGGCAGGCGCGGCGCGCGTACCCTCGGCGCGTTTCGCGGCCGACCTGCTCCACCTTGGACGCTGCTGCGATCAGCATCCGCTTCAATCCGGCTCTCGGCGGCGCGCGCGAACAGAAGTCGGCTGCCGCGCGACCTTTGCATGAAGGCTTGGCTGAATAGACCCGGAATCTCGACCCGTCAGTGCTTGGAACGGTCCTTGCTGAGTTTGCAGGCGGGTTGCGAGTCGAGTCTGGCTGTCGCCGCCGAGCCCTCCCGGGACGGGCTTTTTCTGTGGGACCGTTCCACTGTTCGAAGCAACAACACGAAGTCTGGAGAAGACCGATGAAGACATCGAGAGCTATGTTCCGCGCAATTCTTACCTGTGTCCTGGTGGTCGGCGCGTTGTCGACCTCACGCGAATCGAATGCGGCCACTGTCAGCCTGGTCGGCGATGTCGACTGCTTCGGTCTGGGCGGCTCCTGTCCTGACGGAACACTCTGGCGGGACGAGCTTGGGGGAGTCTTTTTCACCAACTACCAGGGGCTCGGCGACCCGAGCTTCACCGATAAGTGGTCTACCGACATATCGCCAAGCTATACCCATGCGTACCTTCTGGGCGGCGCCCCTGTCTCGGCGACCCTCGAAGTGCGCACCGCCGGCTTGGCCGACGACCGCGGGCCCTGGGACGTGATTTTCAACGGCACCGTCATCGGCGCATTCCCGACCAACACCCGCGCAAACGCATTTCAGGAGGTACTGACGCATTCATTCTCGGTGCCGATCGCGTTGCTGACGGGTAGCGACCTCGTGAACCTCGCGATCAACACGACGGGTCAGTCCGACGGCTACAGCATAGACTTTGCGCGGCTGACCATCGAAACCACCGCCGTTCCCGAACCAGCGTCTGCTTTGCTCCTGGCTTGCGGCGCCCTGGGAGTCCTGGCCAGACGTCGAAGGATGCGAGTCCGATAGGCAGGCCACCCGGTCTTCGTCAGGCGGTGCGGGTGATCGCACCGCCCGGTGATACGGCGATCGAGGCATCTCACCCGAATCTCACCTTCCGCTCACGCGTTGGTGAAGACTCCGCGGCCGCCCCCCGTCACACTGCGGGGCATGACAACCACCGTCGTGCACCCCGTGAAGGCAGTGACCCTCGTCGCCCTCAGCCTGGCCATCGCGGTCATGGGCTTCTACGTGGCCAGTGCCGACGACGCGCCCGGCGCCGCGGTGATGGGCATGCTGCTCATGGTGGTCGGCGTCGTGCTCGGGATGAAGGCCGCTCGCAACCAGCTGCCGACCTGGGCGGCCCGCACCGCGCTTGCCGTCGGCGTCGCCGCTGCCGCCTTCGCGGCATGGCTGACCCACGCGGTCGTGGTCGCCGCGCCCTTGTTCCCGCAGCCACAGGCAGTGCCCTCGGTGGTCGGCTTGGCGCCGGCGCCGCAGTCCGCGGCGGAAGTCGCGCGCGCGCGGGAGCTGGTGCGCTCAGCCATCCTGGAGCAGAACCTGCCCGGGGTGTCCGTGGCGGTCGGGGCCGGCAACAGCGTCGTTTGGGCCGAAGGCTTTGGCTGGAGGGACGTCGCGACGCGGACGCCCATGACGGCGGACACGCGATTCAACATCGGCACGGCCGCGTCCGCCATCGCCGCCGTCGCTGCGCCGCTCCAGCTGACCAGCACCGGAGCTGATGCGGCGAAGGAGTGGAGTCCCGAGGCCATCGGCGAGGAGGGAGAGGACTTCCCGCCCCTCACGTTGCTCCGTCACGTCGTCTGGCAGCCACTCGGCCTGATGCCCTCGGAGTACCCGCTGGCCGGGAATCGCGCGACTTTCTATGTGCCGCTCTCCGATGACGATCCGCGTCGCGGCCGACGGCTGATGTACATGCGCGACCTGGCCTGCTGCAGGGATGGGATGGCGTTCTCCTCCACGCCGTCCGATCTCGTGCGCGTCGCGCTGGCGACCCACCCGGGCAGCATCGACGGTGAACTGGCTGGCGGCATGGTGATGTCGCTGGTCACAGGGCCTGGCGGCATCGTCATCGCGGTCGCGTCGAACATGGCCAACGCGAAGACGTCGGCGCTGGCGCAACAGGTTGGCGCCGCGTTCGCGCAACAGCCGCGATGATCGCGCGGGCCAGCGGCCGGCGTAGTTGCCGTCACGGCTACCGCGCCGCGGCCGCCATCCCCTTCAGGAACTTCAGCGCGGGACCGCAGTCACCGGCCACGTCCGACGAATTGGCCTCGATGCTGAGGCGCCCCTTGTAGCCAATCTTCAGCAGGTTGTCGAAGAACCGGCGGTAGCGGACCTCACCGGCTTCCTGTCTCGGGAAGCCGCGCGCCGACGGGTCAGCCATCTGCAGGTGGACGATCAGGTCCCTGGCATCGAGGATCACGTCCGGGTCCTCGTTCTCGAAGGCCAGGTGATAGAAGTCGACGATGATCCTCACCTTTGCGTGATTGACCTCACGCGCCAGTCGGGCGGCCTCGGCCACGGTGTTGACGATGTTGCTCTCGGGTTTGCGGAGCGGCTCGATGCCGATGACCATGCCGTAGCGGCGCGCCTCGATGATGCCCCCGGCGGTGCGCAGAAACGCCTTCAGCTGGTCCCACGCCTGCTCGCGCGGGAATCCCTCCGGAAACGAACGGGCGCCGGGGCTGCCGAAGACGATGACCTTCGCGCCCAGTTGCTCGGCAAGCGCAAGCGAGCGCTCGAGGAAGTCCGTGATGCGCGCCTGATCGACAGCCGGTCCCGTCAGCTTGATGTCGGCGCCGGGCAGGAACCAGTTCATCGTCTCGATCCGGACCCCGGTCGCCGACATCCGCTGCAGCTGCGCCTGTCGGTCCGACTCGGACAGGGCCAACGTCTTGGCCAGCCCGGGCTCGATGTAGTCGTAGCCGCACGCGGCAAGGGTGGCGGCATCGCGCAAGGGCTCGACCTCGCCGAACGTGGCCACGCCGTAACGCAGCGCGAGGCCCTGGGCGTGCGAGGACGTTGGCAAGACGACCGCGGCCAGCACGGCCAGGGCACGGAACAGGTAGGCGTGTCGCATCGAAGCGCCACTCTGACAGGGACCGGCGGAAAGTCAACACCGGCGCGACGCGGCCTTCTGCAACGATGCGCGTGACGCCGCCGAAGATCATCGACGGGTCGGCTTATACTCGGCCCGCCCGGTGAAACCATGACACGACGCGTCTCAATCCTCATCGCCCTCGCAATGGGCTGCGCTGCAGCAGCCGCCGCCCAGGATCTCGTACGCATTCCGGCGGGATCACATCAGGTCACGGACCAACTCACCTCACTGGAGGTGCAGGTGTCGGTGAGCGAGTTCCTGCTGGGAGCCACTGAAGTGACCCAGAAGGAGTACGCCGCGATCACGGGGGCCCAGCCGGCCGCATACGAAGGGGCCGAGCGTCCCGTCGAGAACGTCAGCTGGTGGGACGCGATTCGCTACTGCAACCTCCGCAGCGTCAAGGAGGGGCTGCGGCCCTGTTACGACCTGGCCAGCGGGCGACGTGACCCGACCTGCACGGCGTATCGCCTGCCCACGGAGGCCGAATGGATCGTGGCGGCAGGACCGATGCCAGGCGAGCCGCAACTGCTCGCGGTGGCCAATCTCGGGGTTCCGAGCACCAAGAGCCTCGATGTGTTCGCCCCGCTCATGAAGAAGGGCACCGCCGTCGTCCGCTCACGCCAACCGGACGCAGCGGGTGTCTTCGACCTGCGCGGCAACGTCTGGGAATGGACCGACGACTTCTTCGATCCCATCGCCAGCCCCGACGCAGTCCGCGACCCAACCGGACCTCCGACAGGCCTTGCCCGGGTGATTCGCGGCGGGTCGTTCGTGACCTCGACCTCTCGCTGGTCGCGCGACAACCGCTCGTCGATGCAACCCGAATGGCGCAGCCGCTTCACCGGGTTCCGCGTCGCCCGCAGCGTCGAGGCCAGGCGGCCGGAGGCGACCGGCACGACCGACGCGCTCGGTCGCTTCAACCAGCCGCCGCCGGGCTTCGAATCGTCCACCGGCACGCTCAGCGCCCTGGGCGCGACGTGGGCGCAGCAGTCGGCTCACGTCCGGGCAAAGTGGGTGGATCTGTTGAAAGAGCCGAAGCTGCCCAGCGGCGCGCCAACCTCGCGACTCGTGCGCGATGTTGCGGAGCGGAACTTCCAGGGTCAGTTGATCGAACTCGAACTCGAGGCCGGCATCTGGGAGAAGGTGTACGTGCTGCGGCCGCGCAACGCCTCGCGCCGTCCCCTGCCGGTGGTCATCGTCCCGTTCTACGACGTGGATATCCCGGCGGCCGCCAACCTCGGGGGACGCCGCTATTCCGGACCGGGCGTCAATGCGTTTGCCTACACGGCGGCGCAGCATGGCTACCTGGCCGTTGCCGTGCGCTGGTTCGGCGAGAGCTACGGGGAGTCCTACAGCGAAGCCGTCGCCAATCTCGCGCTGCGTCACCCTGGCTCCACTGGACTCGGCAAGTGGGTGGCCGACGCCCGTCGCGTCGTCGACTTCATCGAGACGCTGCCTGATGCCGACGCAAGCCGCATCGGCATCATGGGCCACTCGCTGGGCGGCAAGATGGCGCTGTATGCGGCGGCGCTCGAACCGCGCATCCGCGCCACCGTCGCGTCGGAACTCGGCATGGGCTTCGGCATGTCCAACTACGACGACTACTGGTATCTGGGGGACGCGCTGGCCCGCGCACCGGCTGGCACCGATCAGCACGAGCTGCTCGCCCTGGTCGCGCCGCGACCGTTTCTTCTCATCGGCGGCGACGAGTACGACAAGCAGGAGAGCTGGCACTACATCAACGCCGCACGCGCCGTGTACGAGCTGTCAGGCAACGGCCGGAACATCGGCTACATCAACCACCACGCCGGACACACGCCCACACCCGGCGCGGTGTCAGCCGCCTTTGCCTGGCTGGACCATTTCCTGAAGCCGTAGCCGCCGCACCCATTGCGAATTGTTCTCGCGCGTGCTGGCAAACTCGGAACTGACCGGCTGAATCCGCCCCTGCGGGTCCACCGCCCGCGACACGATGGTGTGCGTGCCGGGCGATACCGGCTGCCAGGGCGCCTGCCACAGCGACCACGCGTGGGCTGATCCCCGGTGGGTGATCGCTGCCGGGCGCCAGGGCCCATTGTCGACACGGACCTCGACCCGGTCCACGAGCCCGCCCCACGCCGCCCCGGTGATCAGGTAGCTGGTTGCCTGGCGCCTCACCTGTGCCACGACCGACTTCAGCCGCATGCGGCTGATCGACGTCTCGAGCAGCGGGTGCCCGGGCGCGATGGCCAGCGAGTGGTAGTTCCTGGCCATGTGGCGGCCTTCGTACCGTCGGTCCAGCACCACGATGCGGTTGAGCCACTTGATCTGGGTCATCCCGTACCAGCCCGGCACGATCAGCCGGAGCGGCTGGCCCTGCGCGGGAGAGAGGGGGCGACCGTTCAGCGTCAGCGCCAGGATTGCGCCGCCGTCGATGGCGTCCTGAACGAAGACGCTGCGGCCATGTGGGGCTTCGAATTCACGGTCGCCGGCTGGCCACTTGCGCTCCCGCTCCGCGTCAGCCCCAAAGAACACCACTTCCCGGGCTTCGGCGAGGACGCCGCACTCGCGCAGCAGCGGGCCCAGTTCGACGCCCGTCCAGACGCCGTTGCTGACCAGCCCGTTCATCAACGTCGGATGGTCGTTGTTGCCTGAGCACTCGATGGTCGCGGGCAGCTCCGTCATCGGGCGCCGCGCCAGGTCGCCCATCGTGAGGATTGTCGGCCGCGCCAGCGAGCCCGAAATCTGCAAGGTCCACGCGTCGGGCGGCGCGGGCGCCCCGGCGCCACCCTGATGGAAGGTGAAGAACTCGTCGGCCGGGGTCTGCCACGTCGTCAGTCGCCGCAAGTCGAAGGACTTCACGCGCGGGCGGCCGGTGGAGACGTCCGTCCGAAAATGCGGCGGGTAATCGGAGAACTCCGCGACCTGTTCCGACGCCAGTCCGGTCAGAGGCGCGACCAGGGAGGCCAGAAACTGCGCGCGACTTAGAATCATCTCGGCATGACCTCCCTGGCATTTTATCTGACGCTGTTGTTCGGTCTGCAGGGACAGAGCGGCGAGCTTGGCAAGGTGGTCTTCCCCACCTCCGGACCAGCAGACGCACAGCGCCATTTCGAACGTGGCGTGCTGCTGCTGCACGGCTTCGATTACCGGCAGGCTCGGGCGCAGTTTGTCGCCGCTCGTGAAGCAGCGCCGACATTTGCCATGGCGTACTGGGGCGAGGCGATGACCTACAACGAGCCCATCTGGTTCGCACAGGATCGCCAGTCGGCCAGGGCCGCGCTGCAGCGTCTGCCAGCCAGGCCGTCCACCGCGAGGGAGCAGGCGTATCTGGCCGCCGTCGAGACGCTCTACGGCGAGGGCAGCAAGGAGCACCGCGATTTCGAGTACGCGGCGGCCATGCGCCGACTGCGCGAGGCGTATCCGGACGACAACGAAGCGGCGGCCTTCTATGCCCTGGCGCTGCTGGGCACCGCGCACGGCGGCCGCGACGATCGGACGTACATGAAGGCCGCGGCGGTTGCCGAGGCCGTGCTCGAGCGGAATCCCGCGCATCCCGGCGCGCTGCACTACGCCATTCACGCGTACGACGATCCGACCCATGCGCCACTGGGCCTGCGCGCCGCGCGCGCCTACGCGAAGGTGGCGCCCGCCTCTGCGCACGCCCAGCACATGCCTTCGCACATCTTCGTGGCGATGGGCATGTGGGACGAAGCGGCACTCGCCAACGAAGCCGCCTGGCGGGCATCGCAGCACGACCAGGCCGTCGAATCGGGGGGATACCATGCGCTCTGGTGGCTGCAGTACGCGTACCTGCAGCAGGGGCGCTTTTCGGCCGCCCGCCGGATCCTGAGCACGATGGAGGGGATTGCGGCAGCGCAGCCCACGCCGCTGGCCCGGTTCCATGTCGTCCAGATGCGTGCGATGTACTCGATCGAAACCGGCGAGATGCATCCGGCCGACATCGACACCTCGGACCTCGACCTGCCGGCCCGGGCAGCGCACCTGTTCGCGGCGGGAAGGGACGCCCTCAATGGCGGCAGGCGACAGGAGGCCGAGGACATGCTGGGTGCACTGCGCGCCCTCCCCGCTCAGCAGCCGCGGCGGGGTCGCCACACGGCCACCAGCATCAGGGTCAGCTCGACGCCGTGGGGATCATGGAGCACCAACTTGCCGCGCTGCTGATGATGGCCGACGGCAAGAGCGGCGAGGCGATCGCGCTGATGAAGCTGGCGGTTGCCGCCGAGGACAGGATGCCCTACGAGTTCGGGCCGCCGGTTCCTCCCAAGCCTGCGCATGAACTGCTGGGGGAGATGCTGATGAACCTGGGCCGCCCGGACCTGGCCCGCGTGCAGTTCGAGCTGGCACTGCTGCGGGCGCCGCAGCGTGCCCTCTCACTGCTCGGCCTGGCCCGGGCGACGGCAGAGAACGGCAACACCCCGGAAGCCCGCAGGACCTACGACGACCTGCGAAAGATGTGGCATTTGGCCGACCCTGCCCTGCGCACCGCTGTCGAGCAGAGTCTGGGCCGCCTGTGAGCGCGACCCAGACCCTGCCGTTCAGAACACGAAGCGGAGTCCGACCTGGAACTGACGTTCCTCGCTGGCTGAGGTGATCTCACCGAACCCGGCGTTGTTGACGTTGGCCTGCGGGTTGCCGAACTTCGGCGTGTTGGTGAAGTTGAACGCCTCGGCACGGAACTCCAGCCTCGAGCCACGGGGCATCTGGAAGGTCCGGAACAGGCTGAAGTCCCAGTTGAAGCGACCGGGGCCGTACAGCGTGTTGAAGCCGGCGGTGCCAAACCGCGCCTCGGTCACCGGCGCGAATGCGCTGGTGTCGAAGTAGGGCGTGCCGCGCCCGACGCCGCCGAGAATCTCGACGTCCTGCTTCACCTGGTCGGCGCGCTGCGTGTTGCCTGGAGCATTCAGCGAGTTGGCCGAGGCCGTCACCGAGAAGGGCCGGCCGCTCATGATGGCGACGATGCTGTTGGTCTGCCAGTTGCCGACGATCGTCGACAGCACGCCGCCGTCGTTCAGCCACTTCTGGTCCCGCCCGAACGGCAGGGCCACGATGTTGGTGAACTGCAGGTTGTGCCGGCGGTCGAACCCGTTCACGGATCGGTTCAGGTGGTAGTACTCCGGAATCATGATCTTCAGCGTGCTGTCGCTCCGGTCGAGTCCGGACGTGCTGAGCGACTTGCCCAGCGTGTACGACGTCGTGAAGGAGTAGTTCTGGGCGAACCGGCGCTGCACCCTGGCCTGCAGCGCGTCGTAGCGGCTGTCGCCAATCGGGCTCACTTCGCGCGTCGAGGCGGCGCGGCCGAACGCCTTGAACAACTGCCGTCCCGCGTTGCCACCGTTGATGTCGGCCCAGTTCAGCTCCCGGTAGCCGAGCTGCCGAATCTGACGCGTCCCGACGTAGCCTGCTTCTCCGACCCAGCCCGCACGCCAAATCCCGCTGCACCGTGAGGTTGTACGAGGCGATGTAGCCGCGGCGAAGATCGAACGGCACGGTCTGCGCCGAGACGTTCGAAGGCATGGCCAGCACGCCGTTTTCCAACCCGGGCGACGGGGTCGGCGGGATGCCTGCCGAGAGATTCGACGCCGGCGAGAGGCTGTTGGGCGCCGGAATGACGAGTTCGGTCAACACGGGGTGGTTGGTCCGCAGGGCTCTGGCCAGCGAATACGGATCCCAGCTGACGCCGTAGCCGCCGCGAACGACCATCCGCTCGCTGGCCCGGAACGCAAAGCCGAGCCGCGGCGCGAACAGCGACTTGCTGCTCTTCACCCCCAGATCCTCGGGCACATCGCCGACCCCGCCGATGTACATCCGGTTGTCCTCGGGGTTGTACCGTTCGAGGCCGCGGTCTGCGCGCGTCGGCATCGGGAAGTACTCCCAGCGCAGGCCGTAGTTCAGCGTCAGCTTCTGGCTGGCCTGCCAGCGGTCACGGGCATACAGGCTGTAGCGCCACGTCCGGGTCGTGTAGGGGAAGATGTTGAGGCTGTTCTTGCCCACCTGGTTCGGCAGGCCGAGCAGGAACGCCGCCATGGCATTGGCCTGCGAGGTGACGCTCGTACTCGTGCACGCACCTGACGCCGAGGTCGCAAGGCACGCCCCCGTCGGACCCGTCCCGAACGAGAACAAGCCACGCGCGCCGGTCGACGCTCCGCCCTGGAACTCGGGCTGCACGTGATTCATCTGCTCGGAATTGATGTCCGTGCCCCAGCGAATCTCGTGGCTGCCCCGGATGTTGGTGAAGTTGGAGCGGAATGAGTACTGGTCGTCGTTGCGGTAGTACGGCGTCCATGGTTCTTCGGTGCCGAAACCGGCGTAGCCACTCACCGCAAATCGCGGCCAGCCGCTCTGGAAGCGTTCCGGTCCGTTCGTCCCCGGCAGGCCCAGCAGGTCCAGCCCGTAGTTTTCACCGATGCCGGGCTGCTCGACGTTGGTGTTCTGGCGCGTCCAGCCCGAGAACGCATCGACGAGCAGTGTCGGCGTGATGATGTAGTTGGCGCCGACGCTGATGCGGTTGTTGTAGCCCCAGGTGTCGCCCGCATTGCCACCGCCGACGCGGGGCCCGTCCATGAATCCGTCGCCGAAGGCGGTGACGTGCGTGGACTTGTGGTGGGCATAGTTCCAGCTGACGAAGGTGTTGAACTTGTCGGAGACGTCCCAGTTGACCTTGTTGTCCAGCGACCAGCGGGCGGCGCTGAAGCGCTGGCTGGCGAAGAAGTTGCTGGCTTCGCTGCCCTCCCGTTCGGGAAGGTTCGGCAGCGGCACGAGGTTCAGGACCTGCCGGGCGATCGGGTTGATCCGGCTCGCGGGAATCTGGTTGTTGGGGAACGGGACGCGGCCCGTGCCATCGGGATTGCCGGTTGCCGGGTCGTAAATCACCGCAGAGACGTTGGAGAAGTCACCCGCACGCGCCCGCGACGTCGGCAGCGACAGGATGCTGCTGCCATCGTCGTGCTGGTAGATGCCGCCAAAACTGCTGAAGAAGAAGAGCTTGCTCTTCTTGATCGGGCCGCCGAGCGTCGCGCCGAGCCGGTTCTGGAGGAACTCGCCCTTCGGCTGGCTCGCCGGGCGGAAGTAGTCGCGGGCCTTCATGTGCTGGTTGAAGTGGGACTGGAAGACGGACCCGTGAAACTGGTTGGTACCGGACTTGGTCTGCACGTTGATCACCGCGCCACCGGCCATGCCCTGCTCGGCATCGAAGCTGTTGGTGACCACGTTGACGCCCTCGATGGACTCGAGCGTCGGCACGATGGCCGAGCGGCCCACGTTCCAGATGTGCGAGTTGGTGGCTCCGTCGACGCTGGTGGACGTGGTCGACGTGGTGGTCCCGTTGACGCTGAAGCCGACCGACCCGGACGGGTTGCAGCCACCCATGCGCCCCGGGCGCATGTCGCCCTCCATCTCGAAGCCGGGCAGTGTCTGCAGCAGGCTCTGGTAGTTGCCGGCAAGCGAGACGGGCAGATCTTCGAACTGCTTGGTCTGGATCTCGTGCCGGATCTCGCCGCGGTCGGTCTGCAGCTGCGCCACCTGGGCCTGGGCCGTCACCGTCAGTTCCGCTTGCACGCCGCCAACCTTCATCACCACGTCGCGGCGCACGGTGCTGTTCATGCCGACCGTCACGTTGGTGGCCACGAAGTCGGCAAAGCCCGGCATCTTGACCGTCACCGAGTACGTGCCAGCCTGCAGGTTCGGCACGCTGTAGGCGCCGCTGTCGTTGCTCACGACGCTCCGGGTGAGACCGGTCTCCGCGTTGATGACGGTCACATCGGCGCCGGGAATGACCGCCTGGGATTCCTCGGTGACGTTCCCAACCAGGGTTCCGTACAGGACCTGCGCACTGCTCTGGTCGGGGTTGAACAGCAGCCACACCGACACCGCCACCGCGACAGCGATCGAGCATGGAATTCGAACAGGACGCGCTCGAAACATCTGAGCCCTTTCTGATCTGAGGAGGAGCTTTCTGGGGGGCCGCGATACGAGGAGGTCCAACGAGCCGTTCCCGTGATTTCGCGCTGTTTATAGCGTTCGCGGATGGCGCTGTCAAATGAGCCACGACGTGCCGGCAGGGAGTGGGGCGTCGGTCAGGTCTGGCGCTCGGGAGAGCAGTTCGCGGAGCTCTACAATGGGGCAACGGCGCGGCAGAGCGCCAGCAGGAGAGGCGAACGCGTTGACGCCCGCCGTGCGCGCTACCGGCGCGTGCGGTCATGAGGTCAGTGTGCGGCTTCGGGAGGCGCGAACAGCACCAGCTCGACACGCGCGTCGCCCTCGACGTACGCGTCGTGGCCAGACGGGATCTCGAAGAAGTCGCCGGGCCCGATGCTGGTCTCGACCTTGGACTCCACCATCCGCACCACCAGCTTGCCGGAGATGCAGTAGCCGGTGTGCCGCATCGGGCACGATGGCGGGTTGCCGAGCAGCGGTTTCTCGTCCACCTCCCACACCCAGCCAGGCTCGAACATCGCGTGCATGCCGGTCGTGCCATCCGCCATCTTGATGACGGAGATGCGGCCGCGCGCCTTCATGTCGAGCAACTGGTCCGGGGTATCGAATCGACGAATTTCAATGGCTGCAGACATGTGGTCGCCTTTCGCTGGTGAGGGCCACCAGCCTCGACAAGGAGCGCAGAACCGCAGGGATGCGGCGATCCTACACGACCCGCTGCCCCTGCGTGGCGAGCGTCTGACGGATGAGGCGGAGGAAGCCGAACCCATCCAGGGCGGCGCGCGGCGGCGCAACCGGCGACCCCAGCAGCCGCTCCAGCGTCGGCGCCATCGCGGCGGCCCAGTTTTCGTAGCCCGGCGCAGTCGGGTGCAGGACATCCGACATGACATCCTTACCGATCGATCCGTGAGCAGGCTCGACGGCCCGGCGAGGCTGTGGTCAGCGCGATCACTGGTGGCCGATTGGCGACGATGCGCATGGTAGGCTACGACGCAGTTCGACCCTCCATGACCCGGCGCATCGCGTTCGCTGTTGGTGATACCGCAGGACACGTCATGCCGGCGCTGGCCATTGCCGAGGCCTATGACGCGCGTTTCCCCGATACCCAGGTACGGCTCTACGCCGCCGCGGGGGGACCGGCGACGCGGCTGGCTGCCGCTGCCGGCCGTCCCCTGACGCGTGTCGCAGCGTCACCAATCGCCCGCACCGGACCGCTCGGTCGGGCGGCGGCGCTGCTGCGCGTGCTGCTCGCCATCCCGGGCGCACGCGCGCACCTGCGGGCCGAGCGCACCCGACTGGTGATTGGCACTGGCGGCTACGCCTCGGCCCCAGTGCTGCTCGCCGCCCGCAGCCTCGGACTGCCCACCGCCATCGTCGAGCCCAATGCATGCGCGGGGCTGGCCAATCGGTGGCTGCGCCGATGGGTCGACCGTTCGTATGTCGGGACCAGCGAGGCGGCCCGTCAGCTCGCCCCCGCACAGCCGCTCGTGACGGGCACGCCGGTGATGGCCGATCTCGTGCGGCAACTGCAGGACGACAGAGTTGGCCCGCAGCCCGACCAACCCTGCCACCTGCTGATTCTGAGCGCGTCGCGTGGCGAGCAGTTCCTCGGAGGGAAGATGCCCGCCTTCGTGGCAGGGATTGTCGCGGCCGGCGTGCCGCTGCGTGTGTGGCACCAGGCCGGGGATTTCGATCGTGAGGCGCTGGCCAGGGCGTATGCCGGTCACGACATCGAGGCACGGGTGACACCCGTCATCGACGACATGGCTGCGGCCTACCGCTGGGCCCACTTCGCGATCGCCCGCGCCGGCGCCGGCACCATAGCCGAATTGGCGCTCGCCGGGCTGCCGGCGCTGCTGGTGCCGCTGGCCGACGCCGCTGCCGATCACCAGTCGGCCAATGCCGCGCCGTACGCCGCGGCGGGGGCCGCGCTCCAGACCCGCGAATCCGAGTGGCACGAGTTCCGCCTCGCCGCCGCTGTGGCCGGCGTCCTGCGCTTCCCGGAGCGCTGGCGCGCGATGTCGGCAGCCGCCCGTGCCACCGCCCGCCCTGGCGCGGCGGCGGCGGTCGTCGCAGACTGCGAGCGTCTGATGGACGGCCGATGGTGACCTACGGGATCGTGCTGGTCACGGCGCTGGCGACGGCGGCGGCGCTGACGCCGATGACCGCGTGGACGGGGACCCGCCTCGGGCTGCTCGACCAGCCGGGCGGGCGCAAGCGCCACGTCGTTGCGGTGCCGCGACTGGGCGGCGTCGCGGTGGCGCTGGCGCTGGCTGCCGGTCTGGCCGCGTCGCTGGTGGCCGACGCCATCCAGGGGGCCAGCCCCGCCGCGTACCTGCTCGACGTCCTGCCAATCATCGCAGCGGCGCTGCTGGTCTTTGCCGTGGGGCTCTGGGACGACATCGCTCCACGGACGGTGCACTTCAAGATCGCGGTGGAACTGCTGGCAAGCCTGATCGTCATCGGTGCGGGGATCACGATCTCGCGCGTGACGCTGCTGGGCGTCACCTATGACCTCGGCTGGTTGGCGCCGCTGGCGACCATCGCATGGGTGCTCGGCGTGACCAATGCGTTCAACCTGGTGGACGGCCTCGACGGGCTGGCCGGCGGTCTGGTGGCCATCGCCGCAGCGACGTGCGCGGTGGTGCTGATCGCACGCGGCGAGAGCAACGCTGCCCGCTTGCTGGTGGCACTGCTCGGCGCGACGCTGGGGTTCCTCATCTACAACCTCCCTCCCGCCCGAATCTACCTCGGCGACTCCGGCAGCCTGCTCGCCGGCTTCCTGCTCGCCGTCACGGCCGTGACCGGTCGGCAGAAGGGAGCAACCACTCTGGCCGTCGGCGTGCCGCTGCTGATCTTCGCGGTGCCCTTGCTGGAGACGGCAACCACCATCCTGCGTCGCGTCATCGCGGGGCAGCGCCGCGCCGCGCCCGGGCTGTCCGGACGGACCCGCGCGCTGTCGCGAGTCTTTGCGGCCGACGCCGGGCACCTGCACCATCGCCTCGCGCGCACCGGCCTGACGCCGCAGGCCGCGGTGCTGCTTTTCTATGGCTTCGCGTTCGCCCTTTCCGCCATCGCGCTCCTGACGATGCAGACGCCGTGACCGACAACTCGCCTGCAACGCCAGCCGTCGCTCCACACGCACAGACACTGCCGCTGCATCGGATCCTGCTGCTCCTCATCATCGCCGGAGCAGGCCTGCTCCGGGCCTGGCTGACCTGGCCGTCGGTGTTTGCCGACGAATACGTGGCGTTTGTCGAGAACGACGCCTGGTACCACATGCGGCTCGTGGACGCGCTCGTCGAGCACTTCCCGTGGCGGCTGTGGCACGACCCCTACCTCGTTCATCCTGGCGGCGAACCCGTGAACGCCGGGCCCGTATTCGACTGGCTCATCGCGGCCGTGGCACTGCTGCTCGGTGGCGGCTCGCCATCACCCCGCCTGATCGACGTCGTCGGAGCTGGTGTGCCGCCGGTGCTCGGCGCCCTCACCGTTTGGCCGGTGTACGTGCTCGGGCGCGAGTTCTGGTCGCGAGAGGCAGGGCTGTGGGCCGCGTTCATGGTGGCCGTGCTCCCCAGCCAGGTGCTGCTCCGCTCGATGCTCGGCTTCACCGACCATCACTGCCTGGAAACGCTGCTGAGCACCACCCTCATGGCCTGCGTGGTCCTCGCGCTCAAGCGCGATGGCGCAGCGTCGCGGCGCTGGGCATGGGCGGCGGGCGGCGTCTTCGGCACCTACCTCCTGACATGGGGTGGGGCCGTGCTGTTTGTCGGCTTCATCGTCGTCTGGGCGCAGGTGCAGCTGGTTACCGACGCCGTGCGCGGGGCCGACAGCCGGGACGTGACACGAGTGGCCGGCCCGGTGCTGCTGGTGGCGGCCGTGATGGTCGCCCCGTGGGCAGGCACCCGGCCCTACTTCGCGTACCAGTTCGCCGCACTCGTCGGCGGCGCGTCAGCGATCTGGGGCATGCACGCGGCGCAGCGCGTCGGCCGTCGGCTGCACTGGCAGCCACGACAATGGATTGCCGCGATTGCCGTGATCGGTGGGGCGGCAGCGCTGGTGGCGCTGGTGATTCTCGGTGACGACCTCTCGCGGTTGCTCTCCGATGCGTCGCGGGTCTCGCCCTTCCGCCGCGGCGGATTCGTGAGCGAAGCGCGCCCGCTGATGCGGTCGGACCTGTGGACGCCGGTGCCGCTGTGGCGCGAGTTCACGACGGGGCTGGTGCTGGCGATGCTCGGCCTCGGTGTGTGGTTCCAGGGCCACCTCGATGGTCCACGGGCGCCGTGGTCCACGCTGCTGGCGGTGTGGACCGTCACGATGGTGGCCGCGACGTTCGGGCAGGTTCGCTTCACCTACTATCTCGGCGTCAACGTGGCGCTGCTTGCCGGGCTTGCCTGCGCAAGCGTGCTGGCAGGCGTGAAGACGTCACGCACCGGGATCGCCCTGAGAACCCTGGCGGTGGTCGTGGCGGCCCTCCTGATTGCCGTCCCTGGCGTGCCGCGCCTCCTGCAGCAACGCGCGCCGGTTCCCGCCCTGGACTCGAACTGGCACGAGGCGCTCCACTGGCTGCGCAGCAACACGCCGGAGCCGTTCGCCGACGCCGGGGCGTATCTCGCGCCCACGCCGACCGGCACGGCAGCCTACGGCGTGATGGCCTGGTGGGATTACGGCTACTGGATCACGCGAGTCGCGCGGCGCGTGCCGGTGAGCAACCCGAAGCAGACCGGCGTGGCCGCGGCGGCGGCCGTGCTGCTTGCAGCGACGCCAGAGAAGGCGAGCCAGGCCATGCAGGAGGCGGGGGCGCGGTACCTGGTGGTCAACGCGCAACTGCAGGTCGCGCCGACAGGCACGAAGCATGGCTACTTCGGCGGCATGGTCCTGGCGAGCGGTGGCAATCCACTGGACTTCTGCGAGATGCACGTCCGTCGCGATGACGCGACCGGGACGGTCGGCGAACCGGCCCTCTTCTGCTATCCGGAGTACTACCGGACCATGGCCATGCGTCTGTATCTGTTTGCGGGAAAGGCCGCGACGCCGCCTGGACGGGTGACGGTGGTGGCGTCGCAGCCGACACGCGCCGGCTCGGTGACCGTGAGGGAGGTCACGGGCGAATGGGGCTTCGACACCTACGAGCAGGCGGCCGCTTTCCTGTCCAGGTCGGGACGCACCGACGTTCGCATCGTGAGCACGACACCGGCTGAAACCTGTGTGCCTCTGGAGGCCGTGCAGGGGTATCGCCAGGTCTTCCGATCACTCGACCGCGAAGGCGACGGCTTCGGCCCGGCGGCCGTGCAGATCTTCGCCTTCGAACCCCCGGCGCGCCAGGGCTCCTGAGCGTGACCTTTCGTGCCCGGCTGCGGACGCGAGATGATGTCACGTTGATGACCCTGTGCACGGAGCACCACGCGTCCCGGGCCACGACGCACACGGCCCAGTGCGGCGTGCGCCACCTGATGACGTTCGTGCTGGCAGCGACGCTGCTCGCTGCGCTGCCAGCACGGGCGCAGGCGCAGGCGCAGGACAAGGCGCCGACGCCGAGCAGCACCGCGACAGCCGCGCCCTTCCATGTCGAGCCGCGCGGCTACGGCCTGGTGAAGGAGTCGCATCCACCACGCTACGTGCGGCGTGCCGACCGGACCGGGATCGACGCCTTCGAGGGGGTCGACTGGCTCGACGTCGGCTTCGAAGTGCGGATGCGGTACGAGCATCGCGACAACGACTACCGTCGTCCCCTGCTGACGTCCGACGACGTGCTCCTCGGGCGGACACGGCTGTACCTCGGCATCCGGCAGCGCTTCGACCCGTTCCGGGTGGTGGTCGAGCTCGTCGATTCACGGCGTGGCGGCGGGCAGTTCCCGCGTGACGACCGCGACGTGAACCTCACCGAGCCGCTTCAGATGTTCGGCGAGCTGTACCTGACCAACGGCGCCGGCAAGGGCCGACCGGTCGGCGTGCGAGTGGGCCGCCACGCCTTCGAGTTCCTCGACCGGCGCCTGCTGGCCCGCAACGAGTGGCGCAACACCGCCAACAGCTTCGACGGCGTGCGGGCGACGATCGGCCGCCCGGAGGGCCCGTGGCAAGTCGACGTGCTGGCGCTCAAGCCCGTGCGCCGTCTCCTCTCCGGACTGGATCGTCCCGACAACGCGCAGCGGCTCGTTGGCGCGATCGGTGACTGGCGGCGCTGGTCGCGCGTCGCCACCGTGCAGCCGTATTACCTGCGGCTGACGCGCGAGGCGCAATCGGCCACCGTGGTGGCGCGCGACATCCACACGGTGGGCGTGCGGAGCTATGGTCTCGTCGGTCGCAGCGGGTGGGACTGGGATCTGGATGCCGCGCGGCAGTTCGGCCGGGACGGCACCCGCAGCCATCGCGGCACCGCGCTCGTCGTCGAATCCGGGTTCACCGCGCGCCACGCCTGGAAGCCCCGCGTCAGCACCAGCATCAGCTACGCCAGCGGCGACCAGGATCCGACCGACCAGCGCATGCAGCGCTTCGAGCGGCTGTTCGGCTTCGCCCGCCCGTTCTCGGCCAGCGACTACGTGCAGTGGGAGAACCTCCGCGCGTCCAAGCTGCGCATCGAGCTGACACCGATGTCGACGTTGCGGATCGATGCCGGCCTCAGCGGCTACTGGCTCGACAGCGCCACCGACCGCTGGAGCGCGACCGGCCTGCGCGATCCGCTCGGACGCAGCGGCACCGCCCTCGGGGTCGAACTCGACGCTCGCGCGCGCATGCCGATCGGCCCACGCCTCGGTCTCACCATTGGCTATGCGCGCTTCGCACCCGGCGCCTTCGCCCGTGCCGTGATTGGCAATGACGCCGTGTCGCACTTCCCCTACGTCGAACTGGCCATCAACGCGTTCCGCTGACCCGGCCAGACGTCCCGCGCAGCAGAGTGCGGGCGCTCAGCACTCAGCGGCGCGCACGCACCGCCCAGCGCAGCTTGGCGGACGCGGCCCGCCGATTGGCAAACGTCTCTTCCTTCGCCGACCGCACCACCACGTCGGCGACGTCGGCATAGGTGCCGGCCCGGCGCCCCTCGCGGAACGCCCGCTTGACGCGCCGGTCCTCGCCCGAGTGAAACGTGATCATCACGACGCGACCGCCGGCGGCCAGGCAGGTCGGCAGCGCCGCGAGGAGCGCGTCGAGTGCCGTGAACTCGTCGTTGACCAGGATGCGCAACGCCTGGAACGTACGGCGTATCGACTTCTTGACCTCGGCTTTCGGCAGTGTCGGCACGGACGCCGTCAGCCCGAGGCGCACCAGACGCTCGAGCGCGTGCGTGGTGCGTGGGCGTGTGTCGGCAATCAGGCCGGCAATCACGTGTGCGTGCGGCTCGTCGGCGCAATCGACGAGCACCGCGGCAAGCGCCGGCGCGTCCAGCTGGTCGATCTGCTGCCAGGCCGGCACGCCCCGGGACGGGTCCATGCGCAGATCGAGCGGGCCCGGGTGTTTGTAGCTGAACCCGCGCTGCGGCGAATCGTGCTGCATGGCCGACACCCCGAGGTCCACGAGGATGCCATCGACGGTCGGGTGGCCCGCGACCGCGAGCACGTCCACCAGCTCGGCAAAGTTGCCGTGCCTGGCCACGAAGGCGTCCGCCCCGAACCCGGCCGCGCGCAGCCGTGCTTCTGCCGCAGTCAGTTCGACGAGATCGACGTCCAGGCCAATCAGCCGACCACCCGGTTGAAGACGTTCGAGGATGGACCTGGCGTGGCCGCCGCCGCCAAGCGTGCAGTCGACGACGATCTGGCCCGGAGCGGGCCGCAGGTGCCGCAGCACCTCCGCGACCATGATTGGCTGGTGCGGGAGTGCGTCGGCAGGCCCGGTCAGGGCAGCGGCCTCACCAGCACGTTGGCAAACTCCACCTTGCGCCCGGACGGAACGAGCGCGAGCCGGCCGCGCGCCGGCAGCCCTTCCTGTACGGCGTCGGTAACGGTCACCTCACCGTTCACCGTCGTCGTCAGGCGATTGCCGACCAGGCGCTGGATCACGCGGTTCCACTTCCCTGCCGCCTGCGTGGCCTTGCCCGGGTGCGGCATCACGACGGCGCGCACGCCCGACAGCGACCTGGCCGATACCGGGGCGGGCGCCGCGGTGGCGGCGGGTTCGGCTTCGTCCACCCAACGCCAGTCCGCAATGATCTCGACGTCGCCGAAGACCGACGAGGACAACAGCGGCTGCCCAGGTGCCGGCGTCGGCGCCTCGTAGGCGATGGTCCAGTCGTTGCTGCGCCAGCGGGCGCGCTGGTCGGCTGGCGGCTGCCAGTTGGTGAAGCTCTTGCCGTCGTACAGCGCCACGTGGCCTTCGTAGGCACTGGCCACCTGCGCAGGGGCGAGCGCACCGGCGCTTGGCAGTTCGCGGATGCGGATGTTGCGGAACAACGTCGGCGCGCCTTCCGACTCGAGGGCGATGTAGCCCTTGCGCGGCGAGATGTCGTAGCCACCCGACACCTCCTTGCCATTGACCGCCAGCTTGAGCGTCCCGTTGTTGGCGGTGATGCGGTAGTGGTTCCACTCGCCCGGGCCCTTGGCGCGGCGCTCGCTCGGCAGGCTCCGCATGGAGCCATTCGGGTGCGGGCGGTCGGGCGTCAGCACCGCGCCGTGGATGGCAAAGACATCGCCGTGACTGGTGTAGGTCTCGGAGTTGCGGCCGTCGAGCACCTGCACCTCGATCGCCCGCAGGAAGGGCTGGCCGCGTGCTGGCAGGGCGTCGGCCCAGACGAACACCCCGGCGTTGCCCATCGGCGCCACGTGCTGGTACTCGAGCTCGAGCACGAAGTTCTCGTACATGCGCTCGGTGCGGATCTCGCAGATCGGGACGCCGGTCGACGTGATCATCCCGTCGCGCACGGCGAAGGTGTCCGGGGCACAGTTGATGTTGGTCCAGCCCTTCAACGTCGTGCCGTCGAACAGCGGCACGAAGGCGGGCTCCTGCGCCACGGCGCCCATCGACAGCGCACCGGCGATGACCACTCCTGCCAGTCGATTCATGCGCGGAGTCTATCGTGTTCCGCACCGTGTCGGCGCCGCGCCGCTGAACCGGACCGGGCGGCCCCTGGGCGGCGCGCCACGATCGGGCCTCGACGGGGCGAGCAGCATGGGCCATCATCACGGGCCATGTCCCCAACCCGTGCCGCGCGTGCCCTCGTCGGCTGGCTGGCCGCGGCGCTGGCGCTCACCACGATGACGCTTGCCGCCCGGCAACCCGGTGCTCCCCCACCGCGTCGGCCGAACATCATCGTCATCCTCGCCGACGACATGGGCTATTCGGACATCGGGCCGTACGGCTCGGAAATCCGCACGCCGAACCTCGACGCCCTGGCGCGCGGGGGCGTGCGGTTCCGGCAGTTCTACGACAACGCCAAGTGCTCGCCGACGCGTGCGTCGTTGCTCACCGGTCTCTACCCGCACGAGGCCGGCATGGGTGATCTGGCCAGCGGCGCGCCGGGCCCCGCGGGGCCATACCAGGGCTACCTGCCGGCGACGAGCGTCACGGTGGCCGAGGTCCTGCGCGACGCGGGGTACCGCACGTACTTCTCGGGCAAGTGGCACGTGGGCGACCTTCCCGCGCACTGGCCGCACGCGCGCGGGTTCGACCGCGCCTTCGGCCTCATCAGCGGCGCCACGTCGTACTTCGAGCTGCTGAAGGAACCTGGACGCAGCCGCCAGATGGTCCTCGAGGACCGCCTGTGGGAGCCGACGGCGCCCGACTTCTACGCGACCGACGCGTACACCGATTACGCGGTGGACCGCATTCGCGAACACGGCCGCGACCGGGGTGCGCAGCCCTTTCTGCTCTACCTCGCGTACACCGCCCCCCACTTCCCGCTGCACGCGCGGCCCGGCGACATCGCGCGCTACGCGGAGACCTACGCCCTGGGGTGGGACGCGATTCGCGCGGCCCGCGACCGACGCATGCGCGAGCTCGGCATCATCGACTCCCGCTACGCGCTCTCGCCGCGGCCGGCGAGCGTGCCCGCATGGGACGCGGCGACGCGCCGCGAGGAGTGGGCGCGCCTGATGGCCGTCTACGCGGCAATGGTGGACCGCATGGACCACGGCATCGGCCGCGTCATGCAGGCGCTGCGCGACGGCGGGATGGACCAGGACACGCTCGTGCTGTTCCTCTCCGACAACGGCGCGACGATGGAGCCAGTCGCGGGCCGGGGCCTCGACGACCGGTCGGCGCCGATTGGCGCCAGGGGAAGCTACCTGGCCTACCTGGAGCCGTGGGCCCACGTCTCCAACACGCCGTTCCGCCTGTACAAGGACTGGGTCCACGAAGGCGGCATCCGCACGCCCATGATCGCAAGCTGGCCCAGGGGTATCGCGCGCCCCGGGCGTCACAGCGACCACGTGGGGCACGTGATCGACCTGATGCCGACCGTCGTGGACGTGACGGGCGCCCGTTATCCCCGCGCCCGCGGGGATAACCGCGAGGTGACGCCGATGCGCGGACGCAGCCTCGCGCCGGCCTTCCGTGATGAAGTGGCAGCGCGGCCGGATCCGCTCTTCTGGGCGTACGGCGGCAACTGGGCGATTCGCGACGGCGACTGGAAGCTGGTGCGCAACGGAAAGCGCCAGGGCGGCCCGGAGCTCTACGACCTCGCGAGCGATCCCGTCGAAGTGCACGACCTCTCGGCCGCCCACCCGGATCGGGCCGAGGCAATGGAACGAGCGTGGCGTGCGTGGGCGACGCGCGTCGGCGCAAAGGAAGCAATCCGATGACGACACGACGTGCACTCCTGAAGTTGCCCCTGCTCGCCCTTGGCCCCGCATGGCGGGCACAGGCCCAGCTGGTGACGGTCCCCGACGATGCCTCGCGGTTCCACCTGTTCCTGCTGGCCGGTCAGTCGAACATGGCCGGACGTGGAACGGTGATGCCGGCCGATCGCAGTCCCACGCCGCGCGTGCTGATGCTCGACAAGGCTCGCGCATGGGTGCCCGCCGTCGATCCCATGCACTTCGACAAGCCGATCGCCGGGGTCGGTCTCGGACGCGCGTTCGCCGCGCGGATGATCGAGGCGGACGCCGCCATCACGGTCGGTCTCATTCCAACGGCCGCAGGCGGATCCCCGATCGACGCCTGGCAGCCAGGCGGCTATCACGACCAGACGAAGAGTCACCCCTGGGACGACGCCATGGCCCGGGCCCGGGTGGCCCTGCCGGCCGGCACCCTGAAGGCGATCCTGTGGCATCAGGGCGAGTCGGATGCCACGCCGGAACGGGCCCCTGCGTACGAGGCGAAGCTGCACGCCCTCATCGCCCGCTTCAGGGTGACCCTCGATGCGCCCGACGTGCCGTTCATCGTCGGCCAGCTGGGTCGCTTCCCTGATGCGCCGTGGGATGACGCGCGGCAGCTGGTGGACGCGGCCCATCGGGCGTTGCCGGGCAAGGTGCCGCGCACGGCGTTCGTGTCCAGCGAAGGCCTGGCGCACACCGGCGACAAGGTCCATTTCGATGCCGCCTCGCTGCGCGAGCTGGGGCGGCGCTACGCCGACGCGTACGCGTCGCTCACCGCGTCTCGCTGACGCGGGGCGTGCCGACCGGCGCGGTGAGACGGTCGTGAATCGCGCGGCGCGTCACCTCCCATCTCGCCAGCTTCGCTTCACGCAGCCGTGCCGCTGCGGCACGGAAGCGGCCAGGCTCGGCCAGGACGGTGCGCACGGCCGCCGCAATCGCGTCGGCGCTGTTGGCGACGTGGATGGCTCCCGTCGGAAACGATTCGCGCAGCAGCGGCCAGTCCGAGACGATGACGGGCACGCCCTGGTAGATGGCCTCGTAGGCGCCGCGCAGCATCGTGTGATCCTCGGTGGTCAGATCGAGGACGACATCGGCGCCGCGGATGAGGGCTCCATAAGCGGCGGTGTCGAGAAAGCCGGTCAGCGTGGCGTTGGCGGGCAGGCTGTCCCGCAGCGAGGCGGGCAGCGGCGACGGGTCGCCAGAGAGAAAGACGTCCACGTCAGGAAGCCGTCGCGCCGCGGCGATGATCTCCGCCGTCGGTTCGTCCCCGGCAAACGAGCAGACCACCGCGACGGTGAACCGGGACGAGCGCGGGAAGAGGCCATGCGTCGGAAACTGCACGGGGACATCGGGAACGAGGGTGGCATGCCCGCCGGCAGACTCCACCAGTCGCGCGATGTGGCGGTTGGTGACCAGTGTGGTGCGTGCCCGCCGGCAGCACCAGCGCTGCAGCGGCTGCAGCGCGCGCCAGCGGGGCAGGACGAACGCGCACGTGTGCGCATCGATCACCACCTGCGCGTCGTGGCGCCATGCGTACCAGAACGCCGGCAGTGCGGCAAGGACCGGCGGGGACATGACGACGGCCGTGCGCGGGCGCTCGCGGTGCAGCACCCGGCTGGTCTGCAGCCATTGCCACGCGTACTTGAGCACGATGGTTGCCGGATGGCTGCCCAGCCACCCCGCGTACACCATGTGGGAACGGCCGCCGAGTTCGCGGGCGGTGTGATCCGAGCGGCTGCAATGCGGCGCCCAGGACACGTAGGTCAGCGCGCAGCCGGATGCGCTCGGCCGTCGCGACGAGTTCATGCCCGCTCCAGTCCGAGCCGCGTGGCGCACCGCTGGTACAGGATCGCCGGGTGCAGCTTGGCCAGCCGTCCCCAAGGGCCGAAGTGCACGATCCAGGCACGCCGCACGTCCGGCGTTTCGTTCGGACCGGTGTAGTGCAGCGTCAGGGGCGAGTGGACGGTGACGCCCCCGAGCGGCAGCGGGCACACCACACGCTCGGTGCGCTGATCCACCGTGGTGCTGCGCACGTGCCCGTCGGCGGCACGCGTGTGGGATACCAGCCCCTTCGCGTGACTGCCGCGAACGAAATGCATGCAGCCGTTCTGCACGGTCGCCTGCTGCAGGGGAATCCACACGTGGATGGTGCGGAGCAGATGCCGATGTCCGGTGTAGGCGTGATCCTGATGCCAGGGGGTCGGGCTGCGGTTGAACGGCGCCTTGTAGATCGCGTGGTCGTACGAGTAGCGGGCCGAACGGCCTCCCAGACTCCTGGCCAGGGCCTGGCAGCGCGCGTACGCCTCGGTTGCGCGCAGACGTCGATCCAGCACTGACGGCCTGTCGATCTCGGCGCTGCGCGGTGGACCTGCACTGCCACCGGCCGCGAGGTCCCGGACGCGCACGGCTGGCAGCTCGCCGAACGACGCAAACATCGGGTCCAGCAGCGCCCTCACCTCGGCGATGGCCCCCGCCGAAAGCCACTCCGGCAGGGCGAGGAATCCGTCGTCGGTGAAGTGCCTGACGTCGTCCGGGGAGAGCATGCTCACTCCTTGGCGGCCGGGCAGGGGTGCACGCCGACCGGACGAGCAAGATAACTGAAGAGCTGGTGCCTCGGGTACGACCCTTAGATACCCCTTCGCAGCACCACCCGGGTGCCCAGCACCGCGAGCCCCACGAAGAACAGCGCCGAGGTGTCGGGGCCACGCCCGGGAATCTGCGTTTGCAGGACCTCCAGCAGCAGCACCAGGCCGATCAGCGCCAGCGGCCAATGCCGCGGGTGCCAGCCATCGCCCTCGCGCGCGGCCCAGCGCGCGGCCACCACGGCGCCGCACCCGGCCCACGCGAAGAGCCAGGCGAAGTCGAGCGCGCCGCGACGGTTGCCGAACCCGACCAGCGGAAGGAAGCTGAAGGCCCTCGTCGGACCGCTGTCCGGTTGCAGCTCGTATGCCGCAATCACCGTGACCAGGCCCGCCAGCAGCCAGCGCGGCCACCACCGGGACAGGGCGCCCGGAGAGACCAGGAACAGCGCCGCCACGAAAGCCACCAGCACGGTCCCCATGGCGAAGAGTTCTTCGGCGGACAGCGGCGCCCGCGCCACGACCATCATCTGCAGGAGGACCGAGGCGCGGCGGCCGCCGCAGCAGCGACAGCACCGCCGTCGACGGCGAAGGCCAGGCCAGCCGGCACGCGGCAGCGACGGCGACCCAGGCCCCGCCGTGGCGCAGCAAGCTCCAGGCGTTCCAGGAGGCGTCGGCATCCCAATCGCGCAGGAACGCCAGGTGCCGGCGCAGCGTGCCCAGATCCACCGCAAACACCCACGGCATCGACTCCGACAGCACCCACAGCACGACGACCGCGAGTGTGGCAAGCCGCAGACGGGCCGCCTCGGAAGCGTGCCCGACGCCGTGCAGTACCCGCGACGGCTCGAGGACGGACGCCAGCAAGGGCAGGGTGGCGGCCGCCAGCACGCCGAGCACCGCCCCTGCCGTGTTGGCCGCCCAGTCGCTGGCCGACGACACGCGCGCTGACTGGCAGGACTGCACCAATTCGAGGGCGAGCGACAGGGCCGAGACCGCCAGCACGCTTGCCAGCCCTAAGCCCAGGCGCGCCGCGAGGCGGTGTCCGAGCCGGCCGACGGTCACCGCGCACAGCCAGCCAAGCGGCACGTACGCCACCACGTTGGCCAGCACGTCGCTTCGCGAGGTTCGGCGTGGCACCTCGAAGGCGACGTCGCCACAGGCCCACGTCCCTCCGTCGGCCACTGTCTGGTACACGACAAAGCCCGCGTAGAGCAGCAGGGCAATGGCATTCGTCCAGCGGCCTGCCCTGGCCGTGGGCTCCTTGGGTGTTGTCACTTCTGATCTTTATCGCGGATCGCGGATCGCGGATCGCGGATCGGGGATCGCGGATCGGGATCGGGGATCGGGCAAAGTCGCATGGACGGCATCACCACCTCGGTCGCGCTCGTGACCGAACCGGGCGCATGGTCAGCCACCACGGTTTCGCATACCGTAGGGCACAGTGGCTTCCAAGACACGGCGGCGGACGTTGTACGGCCTGTTGAGTCTCGTGACCCTGGCGACGGCCCTGGCGCCTCGCGCCGCGACCGCGCAGCCGCTCAGGCTGGTCACGGTGGAGGCGCTCACGCCCGACTCGGTCACCGCCAGACAGGCCGCGCGCGTCGCCATCTCCTCCGACGGCCGCTACGTCGCGTTCTGTTCGGACGCGGCGCCCAGCGACCTGGTGCCGGGCAAGAACGTGCCGGCGGGACCCGGCGGGACGAGCAATGTCTACGTGCGCGACCTGGTCGCCGGCACGACGACAATCCTCACGCTGTCGGCGTCGGACCCGAGCGTGACCAGCAACGGCGCGTGCAGCGCCGACGTGCAGATTACGCCGGATGGCCGCTACGTGGCGTTCCGGAGCACGGCGACCAACCTTCTGAGCGCCACGTGGTCCTACCCGACTGGCGCCGCGTCCGGCTGGGTGTACGACCGGCAGACTGGGCAGCTCGCACTCGTGGACGTCGCGGTGCAGCCCTTCCAGGCCGCCGGGTTGCGAGAGATGGTGATGAGCGAGAACGGCCGCTTCGTGGCGTTCTCGAGCGCCGGCACCGGAGCGTCCGGGCAGCTGGTGCCGAATTTCATCGACGAGAACGGACCGCTGCTCGATCTCTACGTCCGCGACCTGCAGGCCGGAATCACGCGGCTGGTCAGCCGCCAGTACACCGACCCGGGCCGGGGCTCCCCCGCCGGGGTGGAGACCACGACTGGCGAGAGCCCACGCGTGTTCAGCGCGGACGGCACCACGCTGCTGTTTGCCGGCGCCTTCGCGCAGCTGGTGCCCAACGGCGGCGCCGCGCGCAACCTGTACGCCTACCGGTGGAACACCGATGCCATCGCACTGGTCTCGGCCAGAACGGGCGAGTCCACGGTGGTGGCCGGCGTCAGCATCGACACCGACGGTCCAGCGACCGACGTCAACTTCTCAATTACCGCCGATGGCGCCTTCGCGGCCTTCACGGCGGCCAGTACCCTGGTGGAGCTGACCAGTGCAGGGACCAACAGGCTCAACAACGTCTTCGTCCGCGACCTGCGGGCCGCGGCCGCGCCGACCAGCCTGGTCAGCCTCGCGCCGTCTGGCTTAGGCGGCAACGGCGCCTCGACCAACCCAATCATCAGTCGTGACGGCAGCAGCGTGGCGTTCGAGAGCCTCGCCACCGACCTGGTCAGCGACTTCAGCGACAGCGCCGCCTTTGTCGACGTCTTCGCCAGGTCGATGACGGGATCGAGTCCGACCGGGCCTGTCCAGTGGCAGACCCGGGATGCGGTCCTGCAGTCAGGTGGCAACGCCAGCGCGGTGCTCGAGGACGTCACCGCCGACGGACGCTACGTCGCGTGGCGTTCAGCCGCGACCAACCTGGTGCACTCCTCCGTCGTCTCCGACGGCAACGCCGCCGACGACGTGTTCGTGCGCGATCGGGTGGCCGGCACGGTGCGCATCAAGAGCGTGGTTCCCGTCGGCACGGCGGCAACCGGGGACGCCGCCAGCGGGTCGTCCACGCTGACCGCGAGCGGACAGGCGGCGTTTTTCAGTGCCGCCAGCAACCTGCTGATTACGCCTCCGACCACGGGCCTCAACATCTTCGCAGCAGCCCCGAGCGTGGCCGACCTCTCGGTGTCGATCACCGACACGCCCGACCCGGCGCGAGTCGGGCAGCCGGTCACTTACACGATCACCGTGGCCAACCTCGGACCGGCGGTCGCCACTGGCGTGAGGCTGCACGTACCCGTGCCCGAGGCCGTGACTTCCTCTCTGCGGAAGGGGGCGTGACGCCGAGCGGCGGTGTCGTCAGGTTCGACCTGGGCACACTGGACGCCGGCCTGACTGCCACGCGTACGATCACGGTGACCTATGGATCCACTCGCCTGGCCACGGTCACCGCCACGGTGTCGGCCACGCAGTCGGACCCGGACCCGTCCAACAACGAGGCGGGCCAGACCACGGACGTCGCCGCGGCGATTGCGAGGCCGTCGATCACGGGATTGGTGCGCGGCCCGGCAGGCGTGGGCCTGCCCGAAGTCACCGTCACCCTCGCCGGCAGCGCGTTCGCCACCACGACGACCGCGGCCAACGGCAGCTACGTCCTCGCGAACCTGCCACCCGGCGGCAGCTTCACGGTCACGCCATCGGCCACGGGCTACGCGTTCAGCCCGGCCTCCACGTCACTGGCCGACGTCACCACCGACCAGGTCGCCGACTTCACCGCCACCTGCGCGCCAGCCATCTCGGGACTCGTCCGTGACCGGCTGGATGGCGCACTGGCCGGGGTCACCGTCACGCTGGCGGGAGAGGTCGGCGGCACGGCCGTCACCGACGTGAACGGCCGGTACACCTTCAGCCACGTGTCGCCGGGGCAATCACTGACGATCACGCCGAGCCGCGCCGGCTTCACCTTCGAACCGGCGTCCGTGCTGGTCACCACCGCGAACTGCGGCACGACCCCGCCCCGCTTCCTCGCGGCCTCGGGCAGTTACACCCGGTATTTTGCCGAGGGCGCAACCGGCGCGTTCTTCGACACCACACTTGCGCTGCTCAACGCCAGCGGCACCCCGACCACCGTCCGTCTCACCTTCCAGACCGCCGACCGGGACGACATCGTGCACGTCGTCCCGCTCGGCGCCATGGCCAGGGCCACCGTCGACCCGAAGACGATCACGGGGCTCGCGACGGCTGAATTCTCGACCGTCGTGTCCTCTGACCAGCCCGTCATCGCCGACCGGACGATGCGCTGGGATGCCTCCGGCTACGGGAGCCACGCCGAGACCAGCATCGCGGCGCCACGCTCGTCCTGGTACCTCGCGGAAGGCGCGACGACCGGCGGTTTCCAGCTCTTCTACCTGATTCAGAATCCCAACGTCGCTGCGGCCGATGTCGAGGTGACCTACCTGCTGCCCGCGCCGGCGCCGCCCATCATCAAGGTGTACTCGGTGCCGGGACGCAGCCGCCAGAACATCTGGGTGAACGTGGAAGACGCGCGTCTCGCGCGCGCCGAGGTGTCGGCGGTGTTCGCCTCGTCACTGCCGGTGATCGTGGAACGGGCGATGTATCTCGACGCACGCGGTCAGCTCTTTGCGGCCGGCCACGAAGCTGCAGCCGTCCCCGGGCCTGGTCTGCAGTGGTTCTTCGCCGAGGGCGCGACAGGCGGGTATTTCGATCTCTTCTACCTGATCGCAAACCCGGGCAGCACCGCGGCCGTGATCGACGGCCGCTACCTGCTGCCGAGCGGCGACGTGCTGACCAAGCAGTACACGGTCGCGCCGCAGAGCCGCTTCGGCATCTGGGCCGACCATGAGACGTTTCCCGGCCGGCCCGGACTGCCACTTGGCAATACCGCCGTCTCGGCGACGTTCACGTCGGCCAACGGCGTCGGCTTCGTCGCGGAGCGCGCGATGTGGTGGCCGGGCGACGCGGCGCAGTGGTTCGAGGGACACGACTCGGCCGGTGCGCAGATGTCGGGCACCAAGTGGGGTGTCGCCGACGGCGAAGTGGGCGGCAGGCTCGGCACCGAAACCTATCTGCTGATCGCCAACACTTCCAACGCCGACGGCACGGTGCTGGTGACGATCGTCTTCGAGGACGGCAGCAGCAGCATCCTGACCCGCACGGTCAAGGCCAATTCCCGGACCAACGTGGCGGTGGGCGTCGAGGTGCCGGCGGCAGCCAACCGTCGATTCGGCGCGGTCATCGAGAGCCTCGGGTCCAACCCGGTGCAGATCGTCGTCGAGCGGGCGATGTACAACGACGCCGGTGGCGTGGCGTGGGCGGCTGGGTCGAACAACCTCGCGACCCGCCTGCGCTAGCCGCGACGCGATCGCCGTCGGCCGCCGATGTCGCGCGTGGCGTCCCGGCGAGTTGTGGCATCATCGGCCGCCACACCCTCCCGGTTCCATCAGCCTTCGACATTCCGCCGACACGTGTCGACGGATGCCAGACAGGGGCAGATTGCATGAGTACGGTCCTGATTACGGGCGCCAGCAAGGGCATCGGCATGGCAACAGCGCTGGCGTTCGGTCGTGCCGGACATCGCGTCGCCGCCACGATGCGCAACCCGGGGGCGGCCCCTGCGCTCGCAGAGACCGCTGCCCGGGAGAAGCTCGCGATCGACGTCTTCGCGATGGACGTCGACACGGATGCTTCGGTTGCCGACGGTGTGGCCCGGATCACCCGCGAGGTGGGGCCAATCGATGTTCTGGTCAACAACGCCGGCATCGAGCACATGGGATCGGTCGAAGGCTTGCCGCTCGCGAACTTTCGCGCGGTGATGGAGACCAACTACTTCGGCGTGATCCGCTGCACACAGGCCGTCCTGCCCGGCATGCGCGAGCGCCGGCGCGGCTGCATCATCAACGTCTCGTCGGTCGCCGGGCACGTGGCGGTGTCGCCGATGGCCGCCTACACGGCATCGAAGTACGCGCTCGAGGCGCTCAGCGAATGCCTCGCCCAGGAGGCCACGGCCTTCGACGTCCGGGTGGCGATTGTCGAACCCGGCATCATCGACACCCAGATGTCACGCCACGTCGGTGTCGTCCTGGGCCCGTCGCCGTATCCGCAGCAGCGGCGGGTCGCAGCCCTGTTTGCCACGGTACTCAAGGCGCCGGTGCCGCCATCGCTGGTCGCGGACAAGATCGTGGAGATCGCCACAGGCGACAGCGACCAGCTCCGACATCCGGTCGGTCCCGACGCCGAGGGGTTCCTCGGCTGGCGCCGGTCGATGAACGACGAGGCCTGGGTGGCGCTCGGCGCGCTCGACGACGAGGCGTGGTACGACCGCATCCAGGCCGACTTCGGGATGGACGTGCGTCCGCAGGTACAGCAGCCGCAGGCTGCCGTAGCGCGGCCGAATCGCCGCTGCACGCCGCTCAGAGCCGGCGTGCAGGGCTGCAGCGCCCGGTTCGGCATCGCGCGCCATCGGGCAACAGGGGGAACGGCATGACACGTCGATCGTTGCTGGGACAGGGCCTCGGTTTGCTGGCGTGGCTCGCCGTGAGTTTCACCGCGTCGGCAATCGGTGCCGTGGCCTCGGTGCGCGCCAGCACCTTCTACGGTCAGCTGGTCCAGCCAGACTGGGCCCCGCCAGCGTCGGTGTTCGGCCCGGTCTGGACCGTGCTGTACGCGCTGATGGGTATCGCGGCGTGGCTGGTCTGGCGTGACGGGCGGATTGCAGCGCCATCGGCAAGCCCTCAGCCTGTTCCTGACCCAGCTTGTCGTGAACGGCCTCTGGAGCTGGCTGTTCTTTGCCTGGCATCGTGGCGCGCTGGCCTTTGCCGACATCCTGCTGCTCACCCTGTTAGTGGCTGGCACGGTGGTGTCGTTCTGGCGGGTGCAGCGGCTGGCCGGCGCACTGCTCATCCCGTACCTGTTGTGGGTGATGTTTGCTGCGGCGTTGAACTACTCGGTGTGGCAGCTCAATCGGCAGGTGCTCGGCTGAATTTGCAGTCCAGCCTGTCGTTCGCCCCCATGCAGGCCACGGCCGTGCCTATCGTGCCGCTGCGAGCTCCCTGACGATCTCCCAGTGCACGCGCACGAACTGCTGGAACGCCTCCTCCCGGATGCGCTCCTGATCGCTGTGCGCGCCGAAGCCCTTCGCGGCGTCTTCGCGGTCGATCGTCGGACCGATGCCGTAGCACTGCACCCCTCGCGCCCGGACCTGCGCCATATCGGTGGCCGCCGCCAGCATTGTCGGCAGCGTGGGCACGCCGTAGACCCGACGATTGACCGCCTCGATGACCTTGAAGGCTTCGGTGTCGAGCCTCGATGGCGGTGCTGCCGGACGACCGTTGCCGGTGGCGCTCGGCAGCAACTCGATTGCCGGATCGGCGATGAGCGTCCGCAGCTGGTCCGAGCAACGCCGGCATGTCTTCGCCGGGCAGCGCGCGGATGTCGAGCGTGGCTTCGGCCTCCGACGGAATGACGTTGCGCAGATACCCGCCCTTGACGATGTTCGGTGAGATCGAGGTCCGCAGCAGCGAGTACAGCAGCGGCGTCTCGTGCCGCGAGGTAGTCCTGGATCGCCTCGACGTCGCGGCCATCGACGATGCCGCGGTAGCGCGCCGCCTCTCGGGCGGCGAGATGCCGGCGAGCCCATCGAAGTAGGCGCGGGTGGTTTCGTTGAGGCGCATCGGCGTGCGCCACGTGGCGACCTGGGCAATCGCCCGCGACAGATGCACGATCGGGTTGCTCTGGCAGCGGCACCGACCCGTGCCCGGCGACGCCGCGCGCGACCATCCTGATGGTGTGGGGGATCTTCTCGGTCGCGGTGACGCCGGCAAAGCGGACCTGACCCGCCCTCCCGGACGACGCTGCCGCCCTCGGCCAGGCAATACTCGGCGTCGATCTCGGCCCAGTGCTCGGCCGACCATGTGGTTGATGCCGAACGGGGCCGTTGCCTTCTTCGCTGGCCTCGGCCAGGAAGATGACGTCACGGTCGAGGGCCACATTCGCCCGCTTCAGCCGCAGCATCGTCATCAGCGCAGCAGCGACGCTCGGCTTGTCGTCGAGCGAGCCGCGTCCATAGATGTGACCGCCCTCGCGCGTCGCCGCAAACGGCGGATGCGTCCACTTCGCGGCATCGACGGTGACGACGTCGGTGTGGCCCATGATCAGCAGCGGCCTCCTGCGTGCCGTTGCCGTGCAGCCGCGCGACCAGGTTGGGCCGTTTCGGATCGCGCGCCAGGATCTTGACGTCGATGCCCCGCCTGCTCGAGCACCGCCTTCAGGTAGTCGACGACGAGGACTTCGTTGCCCGGCGGATTCTGCGTATCGAGACGGAGGATGGCCAGGAAGTGCTGCAGCGCCTCCTGCTCGAGCGCCTGGGCGTCGGGCTGCAGGGTCCTGGCGTGCGGCGCGGCAACCATGCCGACGAAGACCAGGAAGGTGAACAGGATCAGGCGTGTCATGTCGGCCGCTCGCACTCAGGCTGGAATGGCGTCAACGCGCGGCGCGGTAGCCAGGACCACGCAGAGCCCGCCCGGGACGTTCCCTGGTGATCGCGCCATCGGTCAGCACCGCTGTGCCATTGACCAGCACGTGCTGGATGCCGCGCGAGTAGCGGTTCGGCTGCTGGAACGTCGCGACATCGGAGACCGTCGCCGGGTCGAACACGACGAGGTCGGCCATCATGCCCGGCCGGATCAGCCCCCGGTCGGTGATGCCGACGCGAATCGCCGCCTGCGAGGTCATCTTGCGTACGGCTTCTTCCAACGTCAGCACGCCGTCGGCGCGCACGTACTTGCCGAGCACCCGTGTGAAGGTGCCCCAGGCGCGCGGATGCGACTTGGACTCGGACAGCGGCCCGTCCTCGGCGCGCGCCCCGGAGTCGGTGTCGAACGACACCCACGGCGTGCGCATCGCCTCGACCACGTCGCTCTCGCGCATGATCGAGATGATCACCGACGACTCGCCCTTGTCGGCAATGACCAGGTCGATGGCGGCGTCGCGCGGGTCCTTGCCCATCGTCTTGCCGATCACGTCGAACGTCTTGCCCTCGTACTTGCGCAATGCCGGGTCGAGTACCGAACTGAGCATCACGCCGGTCGGACCGCCGGAGCCGTACCACTGGTTCTCGAACTCGGCGTTCGGGTCGTCCATGTCGCGCTTCACCCGCGCCCGCGTCTCGGGATCCTGCAGGCGCTGCAGCATTGCCCCGGTGCCGCCTTCACGTGCCCACACGGGCAGGCAGGCGTCGAGGCCGTTGGAGGCGCGATCGTACGGGTAGATGTTGGCCGAGACGCGCAGCCCCCTGGCGCGCGCCTTGTCGATCCGCCGCAGGACCTCGGTCATCTTTCCCCAGTTGGCCTTGTACGCGGTCTTCAGGTGCCAGATCTCGGTCGGGATGTCCGCGCGCTCGGCAATGGCCAGCACCTCGTCCACGGACTCGAACACCCGGTTGCCTTCCGAGCGCTGGTGCGTGATGTAGATGCCGCCGTGAGCCGCGGCCACCTTCGCCAGCTCGACGAGTTCATCGGTGGTGGAGAAGCGGTTGGGGACGTACTGCAGCGACGAGCTGAGGCCGAGCGCGCCGTCCTGCATCGCATCGGCCACCAGGGCTTTCATCTTCGCGAGTTCGTCGGCGGTGGCGACGCGGTTCTCCTTGCCCATCACGAAATCACGCACCCCGCCCGAGCCGACGAAGGTGCCGATGTTGACCGCGGTCGTGGAGCGGCCCAGGCGGGCGAAATACTCGTCGAGCGTGCGCCAGTCGTGGGTGATCCCGAAGAAGTCGTAGCTGGCCTTGCCATCGGCCACCATCCGGTCGTTGACCGGCGCAATCGCCGCGCCCTCGCCGGTGATCTCGGTGGTGATGCCCTGCGTGATCTTGCTGGCGGCCCGCGAATCGACGAGCACGTTGAACTCGGACTGCCCGAGCAGGTCGATGAAGCCGGGCGCCACCACCTGTCCCGCGGCATCGATGCGCTTGGCCGTACTGGCGTGCGCCAGGTTGCCGACGGCGGTGATGCGGTCACCACTGATGCCGACGTCGGCGCGGAACCAGGGCGCGCCCGTACCGTCCACCACGCGGCCGTTGGCGATGATCAGGTCGAAGGAGGGAGACGGCACGGCCGGCGCGGCTGGCGCAGCCGGTGGTGTCGCGGGCGGTGCGGCCGGCTCGGTACTGCGGCAGGCGCTCGAGGAGACGATCAGCAGGACAGCAGCCAGCCGGCGCAATGTCGGGGTATTCATGCGAAGCAATGATCTCTCATGCCGGAACCCACGAGGGCCGGAGGTCAGCGGCTCTGCAGGCGGGGCTCGAGCCAGGACACGACGGCGGCGGTCATGGCTGGCACGGCGTCGGTGAAGCGGTGGTCCACCCCTGGCAGCACGACGAGGTCCACGTCGGCGCCAGCGGCCTGCTGTGCGTCGAGGGAGTCCCGCAGCGGCACCAGCTCGTCGGCGTCACCATGCACGAGCAGCCACGGCACCCGGACCCGGGCCGCCTGCGTCCGGAGCGACCCGATCCGCAGCGCGTCGTCGGCAAGCGTGCGATTCCACACGCACCCGGGCTTGTCCAGCATCAGGCCCTCTCCGGGCACGAGGTGGCCGAACTGCCGCTGCATGAAATCGTGGACATGGAACATCCCGGCCAGCGAGACCACCGCCTCGATGCGTGGGTCCGTCGAGGCGCGCAGCACTCCGACCGCGCCGCCCATGCTGTGTCCGACGTAGGCCAGCCGCTGCACGCCCCAGGCCTGCAGCGCGTCGAGGACACTTCCGAGATCTGCCGCTTCCTTGGTCGGCGTCACCGCCTCGAACATGCCGTCCGAGGCACCATTGCCGGCAAACGACATCAGCAGCGAGGCCAGACCGGCGGCGCTGAGTGCCGCGCTCAACCCGGTCTGCCAGGGGCGGTCCCAATGCGAGGTCACGCCATGGCCGATCACCACCATCACGGCGGGCGGGGCGACCGGGGCAGACGGAACGGCACTGGCGGCCGGCCGCCATACCGCGTCGATCCGCTCGCCCTGCGCGTTGCGGATGTCGAATGGCAGCGCCCGGGTGGGGGTCACCGGCGTGCAGCCGTTCGCCGCGGCGGCGCCTTGCGCTCCCCGGCCTCGATCAGCCCAATCAACCGCTCCACGGCTTCCTGCACGAACGCCGGGTCCTCGGCGTGCAGCGGGCGCTCGACGACCTCGATGGTCGGCGGCAGCGCGGCCCTCAGTGCCTTGAAGAAGATCCGGTCGTCGGCCGGGTCGTTGAGCGGGCCACCCGGCATGGCGTAGCTGCCGGTGCCAAGCGTGGGGATCATGAACACGGCGTTGCCACGGGTGGTCTGCAGCCGCGCCCCGACCTCGCGCGCCACCATCTTCAGCTCCCTGGCATTGAGGCGCGGCGCGAGCACCACTTCGTTGTGCCACACGTGCTCGTGATCCTTCCAGCGATCGGGCACCTCGTGCGGCACCGACACGAGAATCCCCAGGTGCTCCGATCCGCCAGGGCACAGCACCTGCGGCAGGCCAAGGCTGCCGGCCACCGAGAGGCGCTCCGGGCCTCCGGCGCGCAGGCCGTGGAAGAGCTCGTCGCTGATCTCGCCCATCGCGTAGTCGAAGACGGCGCCGATGATGCCCTGCTTCATCATCGACTCCATCGCCCGCCCACCGGTCCCGACCGCATGGAAGACGATCGACTCGTAGCCGCGGGCACGGAACAGCTCGACCGCCAGCAGCGTGCCGCGCGTCAACACCCCGAGGTTGGAGATGCCGATCAGCGGCTTCTCGCCCTTCTTGCGGGCCGGCTGCACGGCCACCGTGACCTGTGCCATCCCGTGCGCGGCGCCCGCGGCGTTGGCCAGCACCTTGCGCATGAAGGCGTTGAGCCCGAGGATGTCGCCAACCGAGAACATCATCGTGATGTCGGAGATGCCGACGTACGACGACGTGTCTCCCGACGCGACCGTGGACACCATCACCTTGGGCACGCCATAGGGCAGCGCCCGCATCACCGCCGAGCAGGCCGCGGTGCCCTGCAGACCGCCAAGGCCGATCACCCCGTGTACCTCACCGCGGCCGATGCGCGCCTGCAGCAGCCGGGTCGCACCGGCCGACATCACCGGCTGCGAGGCTTCGCGTGATTTGCCGGCCTGCAGCACGGCGAGGGCGGTGCCGCCGGCGCGGGCCACCTGGGCACGCGTCGAATCGGCCCGGGTGGCCGGTGTGTTCATCACCCCGATGTCGACGAGCAGGGCGCGGCTGCCGAGCACCTCGAGCTGTTGCCGCAGGAACTCGGCCTCCTGGCCCTTCGTGTCGAGCGTCGCAAGGACGGCAATGACCTTTCTCGGCATCGGTCGCTCCGCTACCGGTTGTCCGGGAATCGCAGGGCCTGGAACTCCTTCGCAGCCGCCGACACGGCGCGCTCGATTGGCAGGCGCTCCGTGGACGAGCCGGTCCAGAACCCCTCGCAGCTGGTGTGGTCGAGGATGTACTGCGCGTCGTCGGGCGACTCCATCGCCGCGCCGTGCGCCACCAGGATGATGTCGCTCTTGATCTTTCGCAGCTTCTGGTTGGCTTCCTCGGTACGTCGCGCCGTCTCTTCGATCGTCTCGCCGGAGTCGTAGCCGCGCAGGCCGCCCTTGGTGGTGCCGGCGTGGAAGCAGAAGATGTCGGGCTGCCCTTCCTCGACCATCCGGATGCTGTCCTCCTCGTCGAAGGCCAGGCCGATCGTCACCATGTCCATCTCGCGCCCGAGCGTGAGCAGGTCGATCTCGTTCTGCAGCGTGATGCCGGCACTGGTCAGCACCTTGCGGATCTCGCTGCCCTTGTCCACGTAGGAGATCGAGGGCCCGATGTTGGAGACCGAGACCACGCCCATGCGCAGGCAGTCGTCCAGCACCATCCGCATGTCCTTCAGCGGATCGTTGGCGTTCAGGCAGGCGCAGATGAAGGCGTCGCCCTTGATCGCCGGCATGATGTCCTCACGCGTGTAGTCGAGCGTCTGCTTGTTGGAGTCGAGAATCGGCCACAGCATCGACATCGTGCCCATGCCGTTGGCCCGCAGGCGGGCACCGGAGAACGTGTTGACGCAGTCCACGCCCGCCGCTTCGAGCAGCTTGGCGACCAGGCCGCTGCCGGCACTGGCGATGTGGATGGGTTGCCGCCGTGCCACCTTGGCGCGCAGCTTGGTCATGATCTCGGTGCGGGACGTACGCGGGACGATCACTGGGACGGCTCCTTCCGCCTGCGGCGGACAGATGGGTCAGGGGTACAGCTACCGGGCCGGGTATCGGAGACCGGGTATCGGGTCACGGGTATCGGGTCACGGGTATCGGGAACCGGGTATCGGGGACCGGGTGCCGGGCCGTCGATGCCGGTTCGAGGCCGCGCACGATGGTAACCGCTGTGCGCGGGGGTGTCAGCGCGCGACCCGTCCTGCCCCCGGCGCCGGATAGCCCTTCGATGCATCGTCGAGAACCAGAACCCAGTCGAGGGTCTCCCCGACGTCTGGCGGAGTGAAGTCCCGGTCGCCGACGTTGGCAAACGTGCCGATGCGGGCCGCTGTGCCGCGGCGTGGGTCGAACCACCAGGCGGTCACCTCTGCCCCGGTGATGACCGACATGCGCACCCGGAATGCCCTGCCGACCGGCGCGTAGACCATTGCGTACGTGCCGGCCTGATCGCGTGTCGCGGCAAAGTGGTAGCGGCCGGTGCCGGGCACTGCGGTCGGCACGCTGGAGGCCACGATGATCGATGGGTCGGGCACCCGCGTCAGCACGGGGCGCGACTCGATCAGGGCCCGGCCATGCTGCATCTGCGCCGCACCGGGCCCGTCGAGTGCCTGTCGCCACGGCATCAGCGGCGCGTTGACCGGCGGCCGACCGGCGGTCCACATCTGCCACACCGAATGGTGGCCGTAGGTGTGTCCGAACGCGCCCTCGAACAGGTTCCAGTAGAGCGGGCGACGCACGTCGGCGGCGACCGAATGCCCCAGCTGTCTGGCGTCGAACGAGACCGGGTGGTCCTCGTAGATCGGCTCGCCGTCGAGAACGGGCCTGGCCGGCGTGCGGTCGTAGTCCGCGCGCGTGCGGTCGTAGCGTCCCGTGTACTCCGGGCTGTGGCCGTTCTGGCGCATGTTGAGGTCTAGCCAGTCGGCGTCGTGGAAGTACTCGGCCGAGCCGTGACCGCCGCTGGGATGAAACGTGATCAGATGGGTGCCGCCGTCGCCCGCCCGCAGACCGCGCGCCATGGCCGCGACAATCGCGCGGTGCGCCTCTGACTCGATCGGGCGGTCACCGCCGACGATCCAGATCACGCCGGCCGCCTTGTACCGCGCGCCAAGCCATCGCCCGAACGACTCGGCGTTCTCGGGCGTGAAGACCTCCGGCCCGACGCCCCACTTCTTGTTCCACTTGTCGCCCCATGTCGGCAGGAGCCCGACGTAGAGGCCGAGGCTGTTGGCCTTGCTGACGACCCAGTCGACGTGGGCGAAGTAGGCGGCGTTCGGGCGGGCCGGATCGTTGTCGACCAGCGGCCGCTCCCCGTACGCGTTTGGCGTACCGAGGCCATCGAGTTCTGCCAGGGCGACCGCTTGAATGACACTGAAGCGCCGCTCCGCCCGGTTGCGCAGGTAGTGCTCGGCCTCCTCGCGGTCGAGGCGGTGAAACAGTTCCCACGCGGTGTCGCCGAGCCAGAAGAATGGCTCCCCATCGGCGGAGACCAGGAAGCGCCGGTTCTCGGACACCTGCAGGCGTGGCAGCCCTTGTGCCCAGGCCGGTGACGCGGCCGCGATCAGCGTCGCTCCCACCGCCCACGCCAGGGCGCAGCGTCGAATGCCGTTGGCGACCATAAGCGGCAGGGTACGCCAGGTCGCAGCGCGGACCAATGCCACCGTGGTGGCGGCCGACGGTGAGCCGCGTCTGGCGGCGTTGCCGCGTTAACAGGCATGGTGCCCCAGCCCCGCCTGCCGATCTGCCGCGCGGCCCTCGTCCGGTCCGTCATGCTCCTCGTCGTGCTCGATGGTGCCGGTGTCGCCGCGCAGGACCATGACTCTGCCGTCGTCATCGTCGCGCGGGCGAGGCCCATCCTGGCGCACATGCCGGTCGCGGTCGCTCCGACCCTGCCCCGTGAGCGACAGGAGGCGTTTCTCCGGACCGCCGCGATCAGGCAGGTGCGGTCAGTGAAGACGGGGGTCACGGGGACGCAGCGGGTCGCGCTGGGGACAGCGGGCCAGCTGCACGATGCCAGCGTCCAGACGATCGACGAGCTGAAGGCACGCTTCGAGACGTCCACGGGTGTCGAGCTGCACTTCCGCGACTACTGGGGCTACAACGTCGCCGCCTATCGCCTGGGCGTGCTGCTCGGCCTGGCCAACATCCCGGTGTCGGTGCCACGTCATTTCCGTTACCGGCAGGCCGCCTTCACGTGGTGGATCGACCACGTGCTGATGGACGAGCGCACGCGAGTCGATCGGCGCGTCGAGCCACCCGACCCGGCGACCTGGAACGCCCAGGTCTACGTGATGCGGGTGTTCGACGAACTGGTCGCCAATCACGACCGCAACCGCACCAACATGCTCATCGACCGCGACTGGACGCTGTGGCTCATCGACCACTCCCGGGCGTTCCGGCTGGCCAGGCAACTGCGGGCGCCGGCGGTGTTGCGGCGCTGCGAGCGGACGCTGCTCGCGCAGATGCGGACACTGACGCGGGCGACCGTCGATCGCGAGCTCGGGGACTATCTGACGCCGATGGAGCGAGACGCACTGATGGCCCGCCGGGACGCGCTCGTGACGCATTTCGAGGCGCTCGGCGCCAGCGCGCTCTACGACGGCACCGGTGTCCGGCGCTGATCGCGCTCGCCTTTGCCGCGGTCCCTGGCGGTCGGTCGGCGCGGGCGCGGCAGATTCGAGGGCCACGATAGACTCGATTCATGGGGCACAGGCTGTCGGTGGCCGCATCGCTCATCGGCATTGTCGCCAGTGCCAGCGTCGGTCTCTGCGGGGTGGACGCCGCGGCACAGGCGTCCGGGGCTCTGGCCATCTCGGTGACGATGACTGCCGGTGACGGCAGCACGACGCCCGTGCCGCGGCACGCGCTGCTGGTGAGCGACAACCCGCCGAGCCGGACGCCCCGGCGGGTGGTGACGGCACAGGACGGCAGCGCACGGCTGGCACTGCCCGCCGGCAACTACACGATCGAGTCCGAAGCGCCGCAGCTGTTCGAGGGCAAGGCGTACGAGTGGCGTCAAACGATCGATGTGCCGCCTGGCGGCGTCACGACACTCGCCCTCACGTCCAGCGACGCCGAGGTCACGATGGCCCCACCGCCGGCGGCTGGTGCGGCGCCGAAGACCGACCCATGGGACCTGCTGATCCGGTGGCAGGACAGTCTGGTGAGGCTGTGGACACCGACCGCCCACGCCGCCGGCGTCGTGGTGGCATCGACCGGCCTGATCGTCACGACGCAGCAGGTCGTGGGCAACGCCAGCACCGTGGAGGTGCAGCTGACTCCGGCGGTGAAGGTGTCCGGCCGTGTGCTGGTATCGGACGTCTCTCGCGGTGCGGCGGTTGTCTGGATCGACCCGGAAGCACTCGGCGTGCGACCGCCCTTGCCGCTCGACTGCGGGTCGTCAGCCCGACCGACCGCAGCTCCCGGCATCGCCATCGCGGCGATCGGCCTGCCGTTGCAGGGCCAGCCCGACACGGCACCGGGCATCGTCCGTCGCGTGCAGCCCGCGTCCGTCACCGCGGATCTCGACTTTGCCGTCGGCAGTGCCGGGGGCCCGGTGTTTGCCGACGACGGCGGGCTGATCGGCCTGGTCGCGGTGCCGGAGGGGTCGGAGGGCACCGGCGAGAGTGCCACCGTGGTGCCGGTGGCAGTCGTCTGCGACGCGTTGGAGTTGGCGCGCGCCAAGATGACCGGCCCGCCACCGACCCGGGCGGCTCTGCCGGTGGAGCCGGTCGCGGTGGCCGACGAGGGCGCGCTGCGCGCGGCAGTGCAGCGCCGCACCGGCAGCCTCGCCGCCATTCAGCTGGCCTCGTCCACGTTCGACATCTCGCTGATCACCCCGGTGGTCGCCTTTGCCGGGCTGCAGGGCGCCATGGATTTCGGGCAGTGGTCAGCCTACGTGGCCAACCGGCCGGCGGTGCTGCTGGTTCGCGTGACGCCCAAGCAGGTCGAGAGCTTCTGGATCAAGGTCGCCAGGGGTGCGGCCATGACGCAAGGGATCGCCCTGCCTCCGATCAAGCGCTTCACGCCGGGATTTGCCCGCATGCGAGCGCTGTGCGACGACAGGGAGGTGACGCCGATCCACCCGTTCGTGATCGAGCGGCGCGTCTCCGAGACGGCTGCCATCCGTGAGGGTCTGTACGTCTTTGCCGCCGGTGCCTTCGGGCCGCACTGCCGCACCGTGACACTGGAAGTGTTCTCGGAAAAGACCCCGGACCGGCGCGAAACCGTTGTGATGGCGCCGTCGGTGTCGGCCCAGCTGTGGGACGACCTCGCGCCGTACCGCTAGCGGCCCTTGAAGGCGTCGCGCAACTTGTCGGCCAGCGATCCGAAGCCGGCCACGTGCGTGACGGTGGCGCGTGAGGTCGCGTCGGCCTGATCGGCAGCGTCGGCGGCCAGGCTTTCGGCCGTCGTGCCCTCGGCCAGCAGCGTCACGCCAATCCGCTTCTTGTCGGGGTCGACACTGAGCACCTGGAATGCGCCGGTCATGCCTTCCTGCACGACGCGACGCCAGCCGCCACGCTGCGCCGACGACGGAAACGTCGAGGCGTGTGCGAGGCCTTCGACTCCTGGCTCGAGTTCCACGAAGGCGCCGAACTCGGCGAGGCGAGTCACCCGGCCCTGCCGCACCTGCCCGACTTCGTAGGCCGCGGCAACCCTGGTCCACGGGTCCTCGGCGAGCTGCTTGAGCCCGAGCGCGATCTTCTGTGTTGCCTCGTCCACGCGCAGCACCTTGACCGTGATCTGGTCGCCGACCGAGACGGCCGCCGACGCATCGGCCACGCGCGACCAGCCCATCTCCGACACGTGCAGCAGACCCTGCACGCCGCCGCCGAGATCGACGAACGCGCCAAAGGCCGGCACCGACACGACCCGTCCCGTGAGGACCGCCCCGGGCACGACCGTCTGTCGCACCTGTTCGGCGCGGGCCTGCTGTTCGACTTCGAGCACGGCACGGCGCGACACGACGATGCTGCGACCGGCATCCTTGAACTCGGTGATCCGGAAGGTGTAGGTCTGGCCGACGTGCACCTCGGGCTGCTCCGTGCGAATGACGTCGATCTGCGAAAGCGGGCAGAACGCGCGGCTGCGCCCAATCTTCACCTCGTAGCCGCCCTTGACCAGCCCCTGCACCGATCCTTCGACAGGGATCCGGGCGTGGTAGGCGTCCTCGACCTCCTTGTCGGAGGCGGCCTTGCGCACCAGCTTGCGCGACAAGGTCAGCCCGCCCACCGTGTCGACGACCACTGCCGCGATGCGGTCTCCGACCGCCGCCTCGAGCACGCCCGCCTCGTCCTTCAGCTCGGCCACGTCGAGCACGGCTTCGCTCTTGCTGCCGATGTCCACGAGGGCCACTTCGTCGCCGATGCCGACGATGGTGCCTTCCACCGCCTGCCCCTTCGTGAAGCGGCTGGCCCGGCTGGAGGCCTCGAACAGCGCCGCGAAATCCTCTTCCGGATGAAAGTCTTCTGGCTCGCTCATACGACCTTCAAGCGTAGCGCAAATGGAGTCGGCAATCGGCAGTCGGCGAGATGGTAGTCTGTGCCGATGAGCGTGCCGCCGCCGGGGTTTGCATCGCGATGATGCTGCGGCCACGCCGTTGACCGACCCTGAGCCGATTGCGCCGCCACTGAAGTGGGCGGGCGGCAAGCGCTGGCAACTGCCGATCCTGCGGCCGCTCTGGCAGCCACACCGTCATCGCCGCCTGGTCGAGCCGTTTTGCGGCGGACTGGCAGTGGCGCTCGGCCTGCGCCCTGCGGCGGCGCTGCTCAACGACCTCAACCCGCATCTGGTGAACTTCTACCGCTGGTTGCAGCGGGGGCTGCGCCTCGAGGTCGCGCTGGCAAACGATGGCGACCTCTATTACGCGCATCGCACCCGCTTCAACGCCATGCTCGACGCTGGCGAGGGCGAGACAGCGGAAGCGGCCGCGCTCTTCTACTTCCTCAACCGCACGGGCTACAACGGGCTTTGTCGCTTCAACCGCCGCAACCAGTTCAACGTGCCGTTCGGGCGCTACCGCTCCATCCCGTACTCAACCGAGCTGGGCCTGTTCCGGGAGATTCTGAGGCCGTGGACGTTCAGCTGCGTCGAGTTCGACCAGCTGCGCCTCGACGCCGACGACCTCGTTTATGCGGACCCCCCTTACGACGTGCCCTTCCGCCAGTACGCCGCGCGCGGATTCACCTGGGAGGATCAGGTGCGGACCGCGGAATGGCTTGCCGCACATCCGGGCCCCGTCGTCCTGGCCAACCAGGCGACCCCACGCATCCTGGAGCTCTACGGGTCGCTCGGCTACCGGCTCCGACTGCTGCAAGCGCCGCGGCGCATCAGCTGTGACGGCAACCGCACGCCGGCCAGCGAAGTGCTGGCGACGCGGAACCTCGAGAGCTGAGCCGCGCGTCCTACGGTCAGGGCGCGTCGAGCAGGCGTGCGTAGTCGGCGGGGGTGTCCACGTCGATGAGCCCGCCGGGGTCGTCCACGGATACGTCGAGCACGGCGCCCTCGGCTGCCAGGGCGTGCAGCACGCGGCCGGGCGCCAAGCGCCGGGTCGGCCGCTTCCAGCAGGGCCAGAGCTTCCCGGTGCCAGGCGATCGGGGTGGCCGTGCCGGTCGCCGATGACTGGCCGAATGGCGCGGAGCAGGTTGGAGCGCGGCGCCGTGATGACCGCCTCAATGGTCGAGCTGGATAGCGTCGGCACATCGACGAGGGTGCTCAAGGCCCAGTCGGCGCTGGTGTCGGCGAGGGCCCACCGCAAGCCGTGCAGCAGCGAGCTGAGCTGACCGTCGGCGTGGTCGGGGTTGCACAGCACCTGCACGTCGGATCCGAGCATTTCCTCAGCAATGAGCTGATGATGCGCCCCGGTGACGACGGCGAGGCGCGTCAGTCCGGCGCCGCGCAGGGTGTCGGCAGACCTGCCGCACGAAGGTGCGGCCTGAGCCGGGGAACGGCAGCAGTGCCTTGGGCCGGCCCATCCGTTCGGAGCGGCCCCCGGCCAGCACTATTCCTGCCATAGCACGGAACGGAGCTTGCCCCATTTGCGTCCAAACTATATCGTCAAGGCCGAACAGGGGTGGAAGCCCCGTGCGGGCGGGTCGCCATGGGGCCCGTCAAAGGGAAGTGCCGCCGCGCCCGCATGCTGCCTCGACACGCCGGAAGAATCGACTGGGGTGCGTACTGTACGCACCAGTCTTCCGGCCAGCCATCCTCGCCTGTGCTGCCCACAGCACGCGGGGCCTCCCGCCGCGGTATGCGTCAGGGAGGACATCGGAGGTTACGGTATGCCGTCGGGAACAATTGCTCGCCTTCTCATCGACAAGGGCTTTGGCTTCATCCGTGATGAGACGGGCGTGGAACACTTCTTTCACCGCAGCGCCGTTCGCGGCGCCGTGTTCGAGCTGCTTCGCGAAGGGCAGCGCGTCGAATTCAACGCGGAAGACTCCGGCAAGGGGCCGCGCGCAGGCGACGTGAGACTGCTGGACGCGTAAGAACGGCGCGCCGTGGCGCCACGTCAGACAGGAAAGGGGTCGGCATTGAACGATGCCGGCCCCTTTTTACTGCCCGCCGAAGTGGGTGGCGGAAGCCCCTGGGAGTCGAACCCAGCCGTCCCGCATGGCGGGACACCACCGGTTTTGAAGACCGGGAGGGCCACCGGGCCCCGTTGGCTTCCACTGCAATCTCCCGTTTCCCTCTTCCCTCAACCCCTGTCACCAAAGACTCGCATCACCTCGTCCACGTCCCCCAGGTCGTGAAACACGACGTCGGCACCGGCGTCCAGCAGCGCCTGCCGATCGAACTGGCCGGTCGTGACGCACACCGAGCGGGCGCCGCCGGCGCGCGCCACCTCGGCGTCGTTGGGCGTGTCGCCGATGATCACGATGTCGGCCGGGGCCACGTCCAGGCCGGTGCGCGCTCGATAGCGCGTCATCGCCACCGCCAGCAGGTCGTTGCGGTGGACGGCGTCCTCGCCGAAGGCACCCCAGGCGAAGTGCTTCCAGAGATCGAAGTACCCCAGTTTGATCTCGGCGGTCTGGGAAAAGTTGCCGGTCAGCAGCGCGACGTGGAAATCAGGGTGGCCGGCCAGCCGCGCCAGCAGCTCGCGAACGCCGGGCAGGACGCCGGGGCCGCCGCGCACCCGCTCGATCTCGGCGCGGAGCGTGGTCATGTAGGTCTCCCGCAGCTGATCGCGCAGCCCGTCGGTGAGCTCGCGGCCGTCGAGAGCGTGGACAGCGTCGCGCAGGATGATGCTGTCGGTGCGTCCAGCCACCGGAATGCCTTCCAGCGCGCGTTCCACCCCGAGCGTCATCTCGACGGCCTGCTTGATGGCGCGGTAGCCGGCGCCGCCCGTGGTGATGAGGGTGCCGTCGATGTCGAACAGGAGCAGGGTGGGCATAGTCGCGAGTCGGGAGTCGGGAAGCGGGAGTCGGGAGGCGACTCGGGTCAGCTCAACGCGAGCGGGTTCAGCGCGCCGGTGCCCGGGTGCAGTTGCAGATGCCGCGTCGCCACACGGCGCGCGAACTCACGGTCCTGGCTGCATGCGATGAGCGTCATGCCCCGTGCCTCGGCGACGCGTCGCACGTCGTCGGCCAGGCCGGGCCGGTCGGCGGCTTCGAGCGCGGCGGTGGGATGCTCGAGGATGATCACCCGTGGCGACAGCGCCAGCGCCCGCGCCAGGTGGATGCGCATCCGCACCGGCACCGGCGCCTGGTGGGCAGGCGTATCCAGCCACTCAGCCGCGATGCCGGCCTCCTGCGCAAGGGCGTCGACCTGCGGCAACAGCGCATCCGCCACCGGATCGATCTCGATCGTCAGCGGCAGCGCCACGTTCTGGCGCACCGTCATCCCTTCGAGCAGCACCGCACGAGCGGTCACCACCCCGAACCGGTCGAGCCCGGCCAGCCAGGCCTCGCCGTCGGTGATGTCCTGGGTGGCCTGCCCGAAGACGCGCACCTCGCCCTGATCCGGCAAGGTGGCGCCGTTGATCAGATTGGTGACGATCTCGGCGCCGATCACGTCGATGCCGCTGAGCACGACCCGCTCACCGGCAGGCACCTGCAGGTCGAGCAGGCGGAGCGGTCGCAGGCCGCGGTAGTCCTTGATCACGCCGGTGCACTGCACCACCGGGACGACGCCGGTCACTCGCTGGCCTTGGCTTTGCCCTTGTCCTTGCGCGTCAGGATGCGGTACTCGCGAATCAGCAGCTCCAGGTGATCGCGTTCCTCGTCGGCGAACTCGAGAAACACCCGCTTGCCTTCCGAGTCCTCGAACTTCTCGCCATAGCGCTTGAAGAAGCGGTGCGAACCGCGCTCACAGCGGATGCCGATCATCAGCGCATCCTTGTCGCTGGTCACGCTGCGCAGCGCGTCCACGCCGGCCGAGAACAGGCCATTGGCCGCGCCCTTGAAGAACAGGAATTGCGGCTGCGCTTCGAGATCGGGCTCGTCGGCAATCAGCTGCGCGTAGCGGCCTTCGAGACGATCGAGGTGGTCTTCCTCGTCGGTCGACAGACGCTCGAAGATGGCGCGGGCACGCGGGTCCCTGGTGATGGCCGCGGCGCGGGTGTAGAACTCGCGGCCGGAGCGTTCCGTCGCGATGGCAATGCGCAGCGCGTCGCGCGCAAACAGCGACTCGGTCGAGGCCAGGCGGGTGGTCGCCGGCCGGCCGGTCGTGCAGGCCTCGCAGGTCCCGTACAGCTGCACGACCGCATTGGTCACCGTGAACTTGCGTGCCTCGGCGACCTCTTCGATCATCTGCTCGATGTCGGAGCTGAGGAACTCCATCGACTGGTTGCAGCCCTTGCAGATCAGGTGGAAGTGCCGCGGATGCCGGTAGCTGTGCTCGAAGCGGAAGCGCCCCTCGCCGAAGTCGACCTTGCGGGCAATCCCTGCCGCCTCCATCCAGGCCAGCGTGCGATACACCGTGGCCCGGCTGATGCGCTGATCTTCGTGGCGGATCAGGTCGACCAGATCGTCGGCGGTCAGGTGTCCCTGCTGACGCAGGAAGACGTCGACGATCAGGTCCCGCTTGCTCGACCGCTTGCTGCCGGCCGGCCGCAGGCTGTCGATGTAGGCTGCCGTGGAAGTCTCTGACTGCATGGTGGGCACGCCGGCGGACCAGTCCAGGTCTAAGAGGGCCGGCCACGGGCGGGGCCCGCCGGCGCGCCTGTGCAGCACGCCCGGCTGGCCTCCTACCCGGGGAACGACGGGGACACTACACGGAGAACGACGAACCGCAGCCGCAGGTCGACTTGGCGTTCGGGTTCTTGATGGTGAAGCCGCCGCCCGACAGGTTGTCGACGAAATCGACTTCGGCGCCCTTGAGGTAGCGGACGCTGATCGGGTCGACGAACAGCCGGACGCCGTTGGATTCGACGATCCGGTCGACGTCGGTGGTCGGTTCGCCCTCCTCGATCATCAGCCCGTACTGGAAACCCGAGCAGCCGCCCCCCTGGACGAAGACGCGCAAGCCGGCGCTCGGCTTGCCTTCGTCGGTGAGCAACTCGCCGATTTTCTCGGCCGCAACAGAAGTGACATTGATCATGGCGTACAGGACTCCTCGGTACCTCATGGCAGTATAGCGACCGGCTCGACACCCCGGCAACCGCCCGGACAGTCAGGCCGCCCCTGACCACCGATCGCGTCAAACCCACATGCCCTCCGACTTGCGCCCCCTGTTCCTGGCCGGCCGCCTCCTGACCACCGCCAGCAGCGTCGAGGTCCGCTCCCCCTTCGACGGGGCCCTGGTGGCCACGGTCTCGACGGCCGGTCCGGACGAGTACGAGACGGCGGCGCGGGCCTGCGTGGCCGCGGCGCCGGTCGTGGCGGCGCTGCCCCTGCACGAGCGCGCCCGCATCCTCCGCCAGGTCGGCTCCGGCGCTGCGGGACCTGCGCGAGACGTTTGCCGTCCGCATCGTCGCGGAGGCCGGCAAACCCCTGCGTGACGCCCGGACGGAGGTCGACCGCGCGGCGATGACATTCGAGGTTGCCGCCGAGGAGGCGCGGCGTCTGCCCGGGTCAGGCGAGGTGCTGCCGATGGACCTCGCGGCGCATGGCGAGGGTCGGTTCGGCCTCACGCGGCGCGTGCCACTCGGCCCGATTGCGGCCATCTCGCCCTTCAACTTCCCGCTCAACCTGGTCGCGCACAAGCTGGCGCCAGCGCTCGCCGCCGGCAATCCGCTGGTGCTCAAGCCGGCCAGCCGGACGCCGCTGTCGGCGCTCGCGCTCGCCGACCTCATGCACGACGCCGGCCTGCCTCCCGGCGCCCTGAGCGTGCTGCCGATGAGTCGCGAGACAGGCGATCTGCTGGTGCGCGACGACCGCTATCGTCTCCTGACCTTCACCGGCTCGGCCGAGGTCGGGCTGGGAGATGAAGGCGCGCGCCGGGCGGAAGAAGGTGGTGCTCGAACTGGGCGGCAATGCCGCCGTGATCATCGACGAGGGGGCCGACCTGGACACCGCCGCCGAGCGGGTCGCCACCGGCGGGTTCAGTTACGCCGGGCAGAGCTGCATCTCCGTCCAGCGGGTCTACGTCCACGCCGACAGTGTGGGACGCCTGGCTGGCGGCCCTGCTGCCCCGGGTCGAGGCCCTGGTCGTCGGCGACCCGAGGGACGAGCGGACCACGGTCGGGCCGTTGATCTCCGAAGGGGATGTCGATCGCACCGAGACCTGGGTCCGGGAAGCGGTCGACGCCGGCGCTACCGTGCTCTGCGGCGGCGCACGGCACTCGGCCCGGGTCTTCACCCCGACGGTACTGACCGGGGTGCCCCGCCACGCCAAGGTCTGCGCCGAGGAGGCCTTTGCCCCGGTCGTCGTGGTCGAGCGCGTCGACAGCGTCGATGCCGCCCTCGAGGCCGTCAACGACTCGGCATTTGGCTTGCAAGCTGGATTGTTCACGCCGCGTCTCGACACGGCGCTGACCGCCTTCGACCGGCTGGACGTCGGCGGCTTGCTCATCAACGATGTCCCGACCTACCGCATCGACCACATGCCGTACGGCGGCGTCAAGGACTCCGGTCTGGGCCGCGAGGGCCCCGGTACGCCATCGAGGACATGACCGAGCTGCGGCTGCTGGTAGTTCGGCGCTAGATCATCCGGCCACCGGCCCATTGCAGGCGGTCATCGTGAAGAGACGAGAGACAGACCCATGACCCGTGTACCCGTTCGGCTTGTCGTACCGGCCCTGTTGATGCTGGCCACCGCCGCGTGCAGTCGGCACCCCGAGGCGCCGCCCCGCGAGGACACCTGCAGCGGAGCGCGCGGAGGCACGGCAGCCGCCGGCACGCCAGCTGGCACCGAGGCGGCGGTCGACCCCATGGCGCCTGCGCTGCCGCCGGCACCCGCGCCAGGCGCACCCTGGCACCGGCCTCGCCGCGGCACACGCCGCCCGCAGCCTCGCCCGCAGACCCGCCGGCTGCTCGCCGCGGGCATCGCCCCAGCCACGCGCCTGCGGCCACCAGAGGATCGGCGCTGCCGCCGCCTTCGCGTTCGGCTGGGTCTCCGCCCGCGCCCGAGTCTGCGGATCGCGAGGCGATGAACCGCGAAGCCGCCAGCGCGCGGGAAGCGGCGGCGCGGCCGGCGCCGACGCGGATGGTCTCCGTCCCCGCCGAAACGGCGCTGCGGGTGACGCTGCTCGACGCCGTGGCGTCCGACACCAGTGCGGTCGAGGACCGCGTTGCCGGACGCCTGGCCAACGACGTCACCGTGGGGGGTGAGACCGTCATCCCGGCCGGCTCGCGCCTCGGTGGCGTGGTGACCTACGTGCAGGAGAGCGCCAAGGTCAAGGGCCGGGCGGCGCTGACTGTGCGATTCCGTACGCTGACGATTGGGTCGCGGACCTACGACCTGGTGGCCGAGCCGGTCCGTCGCCAGGCCGAGGGCACCAAGGCAAAGGATGCGCGCGACATCGGCATCGGCGCTGGCGCCGGCGCCGTGATTGGCGGTCTGATTGGCGGCCGCAAGGGTGCCGGCATTGGCGCGGTCGTCGGCGGCGCTGGCGGTGCGGGAAAGGTGCTGGCCAGCCGCGGTGAGCAGGTGCGCGTGCCCGCCGGCACCGTCGTCTCGACCAGGCTCGAAGCACCGCTGACCGTGGAAGTCGACGCGCCCCGGCCGTAAATCGTCGCCGACGACATGAAGAGCCTGAGGACGACCCTCGCCGCTGCGCTGGCGGCCCTGGCCAGCGGCGGCATGCTGCTGGCGCAGTCACCCGCACCGGCGGCGCCCGACACGGCGCCGGCCGGGCGGGCGCGGCCGCGAGGCCTGGAGTCGGTGCGTCCGCCCGTGGCACCCGTCCGTGGACCTGTGCCGCAGCCGTCCCGTCCGTCGAGCCCGCCGGCGGCGTCCTCGCAACGCGGCCACGGCCGCCTGTTCGCGCCGCAGGACCTCGGCATGCTCGAAGGCCCCGACCGGGAGGCCTGGCAGCGTCCCGACCTGATCATGGACGCGCTCGGCATCGGCGATGGCTCGGTGGTGGCCGATCTCGGCGCCGGCGGCGGCTGGTTCACGGTGCGCCTCGCCAAGCGCGTCGGTCCGAACGGCGTCGTCTACGCCGAGGACATCCAGCCGCAGATGATCGAGGCCATCCAGCGACGCGTGCAGCGGGAGGGCCTGGGCAATGTCTCGACCGTGCTGGGGGAGGCCGACCATCCTTCCCTGCCGCGCGAGCGCCTCGACGCCGCCCTGATGGTCGAGACCTTCTACGAGGTCGAGGACCGCCATGCGCTCCTCACCCACGTCCGCAACGCGCTGAAGCCGGGCGGGCGCCTGGGCATCGTGGAGTACCGCACCGATGGCGCTGGCCCCGGCCCCCCGCTCGATCAGCGGTTGCCGCCGGCCCAGGTCAAGCGCGCGGCCGAGGCGGCCGGCCTCCGCTACCTGCGCCAGGAGCAGTTCCTGCCGTACCAGTACCTGCTGATCTTCAGCCGATGAGGGGCCGCGCCGACGCGGGAGCCGATATGCACACCGCATTGACCATCGCCGGCAGTGATTCCGGGGGCGGCGCCGGCATCCAGGCCGACCTCAAGACCTTTGCCGCCCTCGGGGTCTTCGGCACGAGCGCGGTCACCGCCATCACGGCGCAGAACACCACCGGTGTACACGGCGTCGAGATGGTGTCGCCGGCGCTGATCGTGGCGCAGATCGACGCGGTTCTCGATGACCTGGCGCCCGGCGCGATCAAGACCGGGATGCTCGGCACGGTCGCCGTGGTCGAGGCCGTCGCCGCGGCACTCGCACAGCGCCGAGCCGGCCCGCTGGTCGTCGACCCGGTCATGATCGCCAAGAGCCTGGACCGGCTGCTCGCCGAGGACGCCATCGCGGTGATGATTCGCGACCTGCTGCCGCTGGCCACCGTGCTCACCCCGAATGCACCCGAGGCCGAAGCGCTCACCGGCCGCCGCGTGCGCAGCGTGGCCGAGGCCCGCGACGCGGCCCGGCGCCTGCATGACCTCGGCCCGCAGGCCGTGATCGTCAAGGGCGGCCACCTCGAGACGCCGGACGTGACCGACATCCTGTTCGACGGCCGGGATTTCCACCAGGCCGGCGGCCCGCGGCACGCCACCCGCCATACCCACGGCACCGGCTGCACCTTTGCCGCGGCCATCACCGCGTACCTGGCGCTCGGAGAAACGCTGCCGCAGGCCTTCACGCTGGCTCGGGCCTACCTGGACGGCGCCATCCAGCACGCCCCCGGGCTGGGCCAGGGCGCCGGACCCGTCGACCACGCGTGGATGACACGCCGCGGCGAAGCGTCGCCCTGACCTGGCGTCCGCCCGCCGCCCGCCGCCCGCCGCCCACCGCCCGCCGCCTGCCGCCTGCCGCCTGCCGCCTGCCGACTGCCGACTGCCGACTGCCGACTGCCGACAACGACCCCGAGCGACGCGACGCGAGTCGTATACTGAGATGTTGCTGCCGTTCGCGATTTCCGCAGATCCGCTCGACCTTGCCGGTGTGCTCGCGCTCGCGCAGCAGCAGCACGCGGCGCAGGCGCTCGCGCACGACCTCGAGGGGCCCGGCGCGGTGGTGCTGTTTGTCGGCGCCGTACGCGGACGCCACCAGGGACAGCAGGTCCGGGCGCTGAGCTATGAGGCGTACGAGCCCCTGGCCGTTGCCTCGTTCGCCCGTATCGCCACCGAAGCGGCGCTGCGACTGCCCGGTGTGGTCGTCTGCCTGCATCACCGGATCGGCACGCTCGAGGTCGGTGAACCGTCGATTGCCATCGTGACGGTGGCGGCCCATCGCGCCGAGGCGTATGCGGCGTCCCGCTTCGCAATCGAACGGGTGAAGCAGATCTCGCCGGTCTGGAAACGCGAGCACCTCGTGGACGGGGCGTCCTGGGTGGAGGGGGCAACCATCGACCCCGACGACCCGGCGCCGCTCGAGGACGCCTGGAGACGCGCATGCCCGTGACGGTGCGCTTGTTTGCCCGGCTGCGTGAGATTGCCGCCGCCGACGAGTTGTCGCGTGCGGTCGTCGGGGACGCGACCGTGGCCGACGTCTGGCAAGGACTGACGACCGAGTGGCCGGGACTGGCGCCGTATGCCGGCAGCCTGTCGTGCGCCGTCAACACGCAGTACGCGCGCATGACCACACCGGTGCAGGACGGCGACGAGGTGGCATTTCTGCCGCCGGTGTCGGGCGGCTGAATATCGACGCCAAGTCATGCTGCGGGCTTCGGGCTACAGGCTCCCCGAGGCCCCTGGCTCGTGTTCATGATTCAGGTAGCCTGCGGCCTGTAGCCTGCAGTCTGGCGTGATTAGCATGTTGGACAAGCTCGCGTCCGTCGAGGCGCAATACAACTACCTGATGGGCCTCATTGCCGACCCGGCGGTGCAGGCCGACGCGCAGGCCTATCGCACCCACACCAAGACCCTGTCGGAACTGCAGGAGCTGGTGGATGGCTACCGCTCGCTCAAGTCACTGGAGCAGCAGCTGGCACAGGCGCGGGAGCTGGTCGGCGCCGGCGACGCCGAGATGGCGGCCCTGGCGCGCGAGGAGCTTGCGGAACTCGAGCCGCAGCACGTCCGGATGCTCGAGCACGTCAAGTTCCTGCTGATTCCGAAGGACCCCAACGACGCCAAGAACATCGTCCTCGAAGTGCGCGGCGGCACCGGCGGCGAGGAAGCGGCGCTGTTTGCCGCGGAGCTGTTCCGGATGTATGCGCGCTACGCCGAGCGCCAGGGCTGGAAGTTCGAGGTGATGTCGACCAGCGATGCCGACGCCGGCGGGATGAAGGAAGGCATCGCCACGATCGAGGGCAAACAGGTCTACAGCCACCTGAAGTACGAGAGCGGCGTGCATCGGGTGCAACGTGTCCCGGCCACCGAGGCCAGCGGCCGTATCCACACGTCCACTGCCACCGTGGCAGTCCTGCCCGAGGCCGAAGAGGTGGACATCCAGATCAGCGACAAGGACCTGCGTGTCGACACCTTCTGCTCGAGCGGGCCCGGCGGCCAGAGCGTCAACACCACCTACTCCGCGGTGCGCATCACCCACATCCCGACCGGCACGGTGGTGTCGCAGCAGGACGAGAAATCGCAAATCAAGAACCGTGCAAAGGCGATGAAGGTGCTGCGCTCGCGCCTGTACGAGATGGAGATGCGCAAGCAGCAGGATGCCATTGCCAAGGATCGCCGCAGCCAGGTCGGCACCGGCGAACGGTCGGAGAAGATCAGGACGTACAACTTCCCGCAGAGCCGGATCACGGACCATCGCGTCAATTTCACGACGCACCAGCTGGGAGCGGCGATGGATGGCGACCTGCACGAGCTGATCGACCAGGTGACGACCTTCTACCGCTCCGAGTTGCTCAAGGACGCCAGCCGCACCGAAGCGGTGGACGCCTGACCATGCGGCACGCCGTCGCCGCCGCACGTCAACGTCTCCTTGCCGCCGGCCTGGACCAGCGCCACGCACACCTCGATCCCGAGGTGCTGGCGCGCCACCTCCTGCAGTGGGATCACGCCACCTGGATCACGCGCGCCGACGAGCCCGCGTCGCCGGAGTTCCTCGCGGCATTCACTGCCCTCATCGATCGCCGCGCCGCCCGCGAGCCCGTGGCCTACATCACCGGCTCGCGCGAGTTCTACGGGCGCGACTTCATCGTCAATCCCGACGTCCTGATCCCCCGTCCGGAAACCGAGCTGATCGTCGACTACGTGCTGCAACGGGTGCCGGCGGATCGGCCGGTCCGACTCATCGACGTCGGCACGGGCAGCGGCGCAATGGCGCTGACGCTGGCCGCCGAGCGCCCCCACTGGCAGGTCGAAGCCGCCGACCTGTCGGCGGAGGCGGTGGCGGTGGCCCGCCTCAATGCGCAGGCCTTTGGCGTCGCCGAACGCGTCACGTTCCTGGTCGGCGACCTGCTGCTGCCCGCGACGGGCCTGTTCGACGTCATCGTGTCAAATCCACCCTACGTGGCGCGGCGCGATGCGCCCGGGATGATGCCCGACGTCCGCGATCACGAACCGCACGTCGCGCTGTTTGGCGGGCAGGACGGCATGGACATCCCCCGACGTCTCCTCACCCAGGCGGCCGAACGCCTGCAGCCGGGGGGCTGGATCGCGATGGAGTTCGGCTACGGCATGCAGGACCCGGTCGAGGATGCGGCCCGTGCCGCCGGCCTGGAGGTCGAAGACGTCCTCGAGGATCTCCAGGGCATCGCCCGGACGCTCGTGGCCGCTCGGCGCTAGCGCGCCACGCCACAGCGCTGCGCCGTGCGGCGGCTCACCCGGGCGGCCAGCCGAGGCGACGCCCGGCAAGCAGGTGCAGGTGGATGTGGAACACGGTCTGCCCCGCATCCGCGTTGCAGTTGAACACGGTCCGGAACCCGCCGTCGGCATGCCCACGCTCACGCGCGATCTGGGCCGCCCGGTACTGCATCGCCCCCACCAGCGCCGCATCCTCAGCGGTCATCTCGTTCAGCGAGGCGATGTGCCGCCGCGGAATGATCAGGCAGTGCAGGGGGGCCTGGGGGGTGATGTCCTCGAAGGCAACGAGGTCGGCGTCCTGGTAGATGACCTTGGCCGGGATCTCGGCCGCGGCAATGCGGCAGAACAGGCAACTGGACATGACGCGCATGATACCCGGCGCTGCTCGCATGTGACCGCACGCGTCGCCCGACCCGGGGGATCCTGGCGGCACCCGCTCGCAAGGCTCCCGGCCTGAACCGTTACAATCGAAGGTTCATGGCCGACTGGAAGAATTCCGTCAACCTGCCTCGCACCGACTTCCCGATGAAGGCCAACCTGCAGGTGGCCGAGCCGGCCGCGATTGCCCGCTGGGAAGCGATGGACCTGTACGGGCAGATTGCGCGGGCACGGGCCGGTCGGCCCAAGTACGTGTTGCACGACGGCCCCCCATACGCCAACGGGCAGATCCACATCGGCCACGCCCTCAACAAGATCCTCAAGGATTTCGTCGTCAAGTCCCGGTCGATGGCCGGCTTCGACGCGCCCTACGTGCCCGGCTGGGATTGTCACGGGCTGCCGATCGAACTGCAGGTGGACAAGGAACTCGGCTCCAGGAAGCGCGAGATGAGCCTGGCCGACATCCGGCGCGCCTGCCGGGACTATGCGGAGCGCCACGTGCGGGAGCAGGGCGCCGACTTCAAGCGCCTCGCCGTCTTCGGCGACTGGGATCATCCGTACCTGACGATGCAGTACGAGTACCAGGCGGCAATCGTCCGCGCCCTGGGCCGCTGCGTCGAGGAGGGGCTCGTCTACAAAGGCAAGAAGCCGGTCTATTGGTGTATCTCGGACCGAACGGCGCTGGCCGAGGCCGAAGTCGAGTACGAAACGCATTCGTCCCCCTCGATCTACGTCGAGTTCAGGCTCGACGCGCGTGACGCCGACGTCCTGGCCCGCCGCGTCCCGGGGCTGGCCGGTCGCGAAATCTCCGTGCTGATCTGGACGACCACGCCATGGACCATCCCGTCCAACCTGGCCGTCGCCTTCCAGCCGGGATTCGATTACGCGGCGTACGAGGTCGACGGACGCCTCGTGGTGGTGGCCGAGGCCCTGGCCGAGGCCACCTTCGCCAAGGCCGGGCGTGCGCCCGGCGAGCCCGTGGCGCGCATGAAGGGCGAAGTCTTCGACCGGTTGCGCTTCGTCCACCCGCTCTACGACCGCGAGTCGCTCGGCGTGCTGGCCGACTACGTGACGCTCGAGCAGGGCACCGGTGTGGTCCACACGGCGCCGGGACACGGCGCCGACGACTTCAACACCGGCCAGCGATACGGACTCGAGACGTATGCGCCAATCGGGCCGTCTGGTGAGTTCCTCGACAGCGTCGAGCTGTTTGCCGGGCTCAAGGTGTGGGACGCCAACCCCAGGGTGGTGGAAGCGCTGCGGGAACGTGGCGCCCTGTGGTTCACCGAGACGTACGAACACAGCTATCCGCATTGCTGGCGTTGCCACAAGCCGTTGATCTTTCTCGCGACGCCGCAGTGGTTCATCGCGATGGATCACCAGGGCTATCGCGAGCAGGCGCTCGAGGCGGTGACCAAGGTCCAGTGGCTGCCGGCCTGGGGCGAGCAGCGCATCCACAACATGCTGGCGAATCGGCCCGACTGGTGCATCTCGCGGCAGCGCGCGTGGGGCGTCCCGATCCCGGCGGTCACCTGCACCGGCTGCCGTGAGTCGATCCTGAGCACCGACCTGACGACCCGCGCCGCCGAGGTCTTCCGCGAGCATGGCGCCGACGCGTGGTACGAGCGCCCGATCGAGGACTTCCTGCCGGCCGGTCTGAGCTGCGCGCACTGCGGCGGCAGCACCTTCGAACGCGAACGCGACATCCTGGACGTATGGTTCGACTCGGGCACCAGCCACGAAGGGGTGCTGGCGGTGCGTCCGGAGCTGCAATGGCCGGCCGACATGTACCTCGAAGGCAGCGACCAGTACCGCGGGTGGTTCCACAGCTCGCTGCTGGTCGCCCTGGGCACGCGCGGCCAGGCCCCCTATCGTGCCGTCATCACCCACGGCTTTGTCGTCGACGAGCAGGGTCGCAAGATGTCCAAGTCGCGCGGCAACAACGTGGTGCCGCAGCAGGTCATCGAGCAGAGCGGTGCGGAAGTGCTGCGGCTGTGGGTCTCGATGGTGGATTACACCGAGGAAGTGCGCCTCGGCAAGCAGATCCTGGCCCGCACCGTCGAGGCGTACCGCAAGATCCGCAACACCCTGCGCTACCTCGCGGCCAACCTGTACGACTTCGATCCGACCTCTGACCTCGTGCCGCACGAAGGGCTGCTCGAGGTCGACCGCTACGCGCTGGCCCGCTACGCCGACGCGGCCACGACGATGCGCGAGGCCTACGAGCGGTTCGACTTCCAGGCCATCTTCCATGCGGTGAACCACCTGGCCGTGGTCGACCTCAGCGCGTTCTACTTCGACGTGTCCAAGGATCGGCTCTATACGTTCGGGGCGATGGCACCGGGCCGACGTTCGGCGCAGACGGCGATGTACCTGATGGCCGATGGACTGGCCCGGCTGCTGGCGCCGATCCTTCCGGTGACGGCCGACGAGTTGTGGCGCGTGCTGCCGGGACGACGCGAGCCGTCGGTGCACATGGCGCTGTTTGCCGAAGGCGTCGAGGCGTGGCGCGACGAGGCGTTGGTGGCACACTACGGCGCCCGTCTCGAGCTTCGCGACCTTGTCAATGCCCGGCTCGAGGAGCAACGGCAGGCCAAGGTCATCGGCACTTCGCTCGAGGCGGCCATCACCCTGGCCGGCACCGGCCGCTACGCCGACGCGCTGGCCGGACTGAGCCGGGACGACCTGGCCGCGCTATGTATCGTCAGCGACGCAACGGTGGCGGCCGCGAGTGCCGAGCAGCCCGCCGATTCCCTCGTCGTGACAGTCACTCGTGCCGGCGGCGAGAAGTGCCAGCGGTGCTGGCGCTACGTCCCCACGATTGGCACGGCGGCCTCGGTCGAGGGACTCTGCGACCGCTGCGTCGATGCGCTCGGGCTGGGAAGCAGCGCCGCATGAGCAGGATTGACGTTGCGCCAGTGACGCGGGCCCCGGCCGGCGCCACGCCTGTGTGGAAGCGATTCGAAGTGTGGCTGACGGTGCTGCTGGTCGTGGGCGATCAGCTCGCCAAGCTGCTCGTGCTGCAGCGGATTCCGTTGCATGGTGTGGTCACGGTCATCCCTGGCCTGCTCAACCTCACGCACGTGCGCAACACCGGCGCGGCCTTCGGCATGCTCAATGCCAGCGAGTTCGCCTACAAGCCGCTGGTGGTGGCGGCGCTGGCCATCCTGGCGCTGCTCGGCATCCTCTGGTACGCGCGGACGTTCGCCGGCGAGACGTGGGCGGGCCGCTACGGCTTCGTGCTCATCGTCGCTGGCGCCGTGGGCAACCTGATCGACCGCGTGACCCTCGGTTACGTCGTCGATTTCGTCGACGTCTTCTTTGGCGACTGGCACTTCTGGGCGTTCAACGTCGCCGATGCGGCAATTACGGTGGGCGCGATCCTGTTTGCTGCCGACACCCTGTTCTCGAGGCGAGATGTTCCCGAAGCTGTTTGATCTCGGGCCGCTGACGGTGTACTCGTACGGCGTGCTGCTGGCGGCGGCCTATCTCGGCGGCCTGCAGTTCGCGCTGGTGCGGGCCCGCCGGCGCGGCATCGACCCGGTCCGGGTGATGGATCTCGGCATCTACATCATCGTCAGCGCCCTGGTCGGCGCCAAGCTGCTCCTGGTGCTGGTGGACGCCGACCATTTCCTGCGGGAGCCCGCCGACCTGCTCTCGCTGGCGCGATCGGGCGGCGTCTTCTACGGCGGACTGATCCTGGCGGTTCTGGTCGGGCTGTGGTACGTCCGCAAGCACGACCTGCCGACGTGGCGCGTCGCCGACATCGTCGCGCCCGGGATTGCCTTCGGTCATGTGGTCGGGCGCCTGGGCTGCTTCATGGCCGGCTGCTGCTATGGCCACGAGACGACCGTGCCGTGGGCCGTCACCTTCACCAACCCGCTGGCGCAGGAGAACGTCGGGACGCCGCTCGGCGTGGCGCTGCATCCGACGCAGTTGTACGAGGCCGGCGCCGAGGCCGTCATCCTTGGCTTGATGCTTGCCCTGGAGCACAAGGGCCGGCCGTTTCCGGGACGCACCTTCTGGGGCTACCTGCTGGTGTACGGGCTGTCGCGCTTTGCCATCGAGTTCTTCCGCGGCGACCCGCGCGGCATGGTGGTCGGCGCCATCTCGACCTCGCAGTTCATCTCGCTGCTGATCGTGCCCCTGAGTATCGTGATGCTGTACTGGCTGTCGCGCCGCGACCGCGACGCCGCGCCCGCACCCGTTTCCGCCGGGCGCTCACGCCCGGCCAAGGCGTAAGCCGACATGGCCGAGATCGAGGACGACGAGTTCGAACTGGCCGACGACGGCAGTGACGTGGAACACGGCGGCCGCACGGTGGCGGTGCAGATCGGCGAGGACGAGGCCAGCCAGCGCGCGGACCAGGCCCTGGCCGCGCTGCTGCCAGGGATGTCCCGCTCCCAGGTGCAGCGGCTGATCAAGGAGGGGCAGGTCCGGATCGGCGTGGATGTCGCGGCGGGCGACACGCCGCAATGGAGGGTGCTGACCAAGGCCAGCGAGGTGCTGCCGGCAGGCACCAGCATCTCCGTGGACCTGCCCGAGCCGGTTGCCGCCGAGGCGTTCGCCGAGGACATTCCGCTCGACGTCCTCTTCGAAGACCCACAGCTGATCGTCGTCAACAAGGCTGCGGGCATGGTGGTCCATCCCGCGGCGGGGCACGCCACCGGCACGCTGGTGAACGCCCTGCTGCATCACGTGCAGGACCTCAGCGGCGTTGGCGGCACGATGCGCCCGGGCATCGTGCACCGGTTGGACAAGGGCACGTCCGGGGTCATGGTGGTGGCCAAGAACGACACCGCGCACGCCGAGCTGGCCCGCCAGTTCCACGACCGCGAAGTGGAGAAGGAGTACGTTGCCCTCGTCTGGGGGCTGGTGCAGAACGGCCGCCGCATCGAGGCGCCGATTGGTCGCGACCCGAACTCCCGGCAGAAGATGACGACCCGGGCCCGGCGCGCCCGGTCGGCGGTGACGCGCGTGACCTGGGCGCTGCACCTGCCCGGCGTCTCGCTGATTCGGGTGGCCATTCACACCGGCCGCACCCATCAGATCAGGGTCCACTTGAGTTCGATTGGCCATGCGATCTGCGGCGACGCCACCTATGGCGGTATCCCGCGGCGCATTCCCCCGCACCTGAAGGCGCTGTCGTCGCTGCAGCGCCCGTTCCTGCACTCCGAGCGCATCGTCTTCACCCACCCGACCGAACACCGACGGATGGAGTTCGAGGCGCCGCTGCCGGAAGACCTCAACCACGTGCTCGAACAGCTCGACGCAGCCGTAGCGCGCTTCGGCTACAAGACGTTACAGAATCCCTGATCCCGCCAGCCGGCTTTCCCTTGCGCGGACACCCGCTCGCTCCCATGACCGACATCGAATCGACTCTCGAGTACACCGGGCGCGTCTTCACCGTGACGCGCGACCGGGTCCGGCTGCCGCATGGCGTCGAGACGACCCTCGACATCGTGCGCCATCGCGGCTCGGTCGTCCTGATCCCGATGCCCGACCCGTCGTCGGTGATCCTGGTCCGGCAGTACCGCCACGCCATCGGACAGCATGTCTGGGAATTGCCTGCGGGCAGCCTCGAGGCCGGCGAAGACGCCGAGGCCGCGGCCCGGCGGGAGTGTCACGAGGAGATTGGCCAGCTGCCTGCCGATGCCGAGCGCATCGCTTCGCTGTATCCCTCGCCGGGGTACACGACCGAGGTGATGCACTTCTACAAACTCACCGGACTGCACGTGCCATCCCACTCGGTCGAGGCGGATGAAGACGAGCACCTCGAGCCCCGCACCTTCACGCTCGACGAGCTGCGCTCGCTGGTGGCGGCTGGCGAGATCACCGACATGAAGACCGTGGCGGCCCTGCAGCTGCTGGGGTGAGACGTCCCCGTTCGGTCAGGGAGATTACAAAAAAGTCGAGCCGCTGCACGGGGTGCAACGGCTCGAATCTTCCGGCGGTCCAGCTTGACTGGTCCGTCTGACTGGCGTCAGCTGGCGATGTCGAGGATGGCCGCCGTCGAGCTGCGGCGACTGTAGAACTTGTCGCGCGCCTCGGCCTGCTCCCGTTCCTCTTCACAATCCTTGCATCGGAGCGCAAAGGGAAGCGCACGCAACCGCGGCTCCGAGATCTCGTCACCGCACTCGTGGCAGAACCCATAGGTGCCTGCCTCGAGCCGCCCGAGCGCCTCGTTGACCCGGTTGAGGGTCTCCGACTTCATCTGCATCAGCGCGATCTCGATGTCCTCCTGGATGTCGGACACCGACGCTTCCTCGGCATCGACGACGCCCTGAGCGAGGTCGGCCGGGCCGATGGCGCGGACGTCATGGATCTGGCGCCGGAGCTCGTTGCTGAGCTCGACCCGACGGTCTTCCAGGATGCGGCGAAGTTCTGCGTGACGATCGGTATTTATGATGCGGGTGGACTTCTTGGTAATCGACTTCACGGTCCACGCTCCTTTCCACGGTGCATGTGCGGGAATGATTAAGCACGCCCCGTGCCATATACGATTGACGTAAACTCGGTGGCCCCGCCGTGGCCGACCTGGAACGCAGGACCTCGATGTCAGCGCCGGCTGACGTTCCCCTGCGGCATCACTGCAAACTACTCATTCGAGACGACTTGCTTACTTCCCTGGGCTGAGGAAGGGCGGCCATCTCGCGGCGTTCTAGGGGGTTAGACGCCGCGATCGACGCGGTGGTTCGCCAGTGAACGATCGACCTGTCGCTCTTGGCGTGCGGTTTGCCGGGCGGCTGTGCAGGCTGTTGCCGATCACTGCAACAGCCTCTTCTGTCCTCGTGCGAGGACATCCCTCCCGATCGGTAGGGGCGCTATTGCCGTCGCGTGCCCTGACCCACGTCGGCACCTGCCGACCGCTCGTTTGACGGCCCGGCCTGGCTGTGCCAGCCTCGGCGCATGGCGGCGTGCACGATCTGCGGCGGCGGCAAGGCGAAGCGGCACTGTCCCGCCCTGCAACGCCTCATCTGTCCGACGTGCTGCGGGACCAAGCGACTGGTTGACATCCGGTGTCCGCCGACGTGTGGGTGGCTGAAATCCGCTCGGGTGCACCCGCATGCGGCGCAGCAGCGGCAGCAGGAGCAGGACGCGGCCCTGGTCATGCCATTGATTCGGGGGTTGGACGATGGCGGGTACGCGGTGCTGATGGCGTGTCTGCCGGCCGCAGTCGCGTTTGCCAACGAGGCCGACCCGCCGCCGCTCGACAGCGATCTGCAGGCGGCAGCCGCGGCGCTGGCGGGTACGGCCGAGACGGCCATCCGTGGCGTGCTCTACGAACACCAGGCGGAGACGCCGGTCGCGGCGCGGCTGGCCCGCGCGATGTCGGCGCCACTTGCTGAAGCAGCCGAAGCGGGCATCCCACGCCTCGACCACTCGACCGCCGCCGCCATGCGCCGGGTCGAGGAAGCAGTCAAGGACTTCCGGCGCGACGGGCAGGCCGCGCCGGACGCTTACCTCCGCTTCCTCGCACGCGTGCTGAAGCCGCGCCTCGCCGACGCTTCAGGGCAGGCATTGGCAGCGGGCGCCGACCTGGTGGAGTCGTCGCTGATCATTCCGTAAGGGACGTGCAGCCCCCGGGTCAGCGATGCTCGTCGCACCGCGTGCCTCGACGACGGGTTACCGCTCGACGCCGAGGCCGATGGTCCCGACCACCAGAGAACGCTCGTTGTCGTTGAACACCCGCGCGGTCGTCCCGAGGCGCTGGACACCGACACCACCGCGCACACTCCAGCGACCTCCCCACGTGGTCCCCAGTGGGACCTGCGCCTCCACGCCAATGCTGCCGAAGCCGAAGACGTGGTCCTTTCCCCCGAGTTCGTAGTAGTCCCCAACGCTCAGACCGACGGCAACCGGGACTGCCACGCTGATGCGCCGGGCCCTGTACATCGGCGCGGCCCCGAGCTCGAGATATCGACCTGCGTGCTGTCCGCCATCGAGCTGGCCGCGTCCAGGCTGCACGCCGACCTCGACGGCGAGCGCGGCATAGGGATTGAGCGAGAGCCGCCGATGCGCGCGGTCGTCCCATCCCACTCGAAGCCCAAGCTCCCTCGCCTCCGTGAACATCCCATTCGGACTGGTGTAGGCGGTGAACGACGCATCCAGTGTCAGGTCGCCGGCGAGGCGAATGCCAAGACCGCCCGACAGCCGCGACTCGTACCAAGCCGCAGCCGCCGGACCGCCAGCACCGGTATCGCCCGTGTTGAGGCTGTTCAGCAAGCCGACCCGCACCACGATCTGCTCGATGGTGGAGTCACGGGCGTACGGCGTGAAGGACACGGCCGCGAAGGGGCGCACGGCCACCCCCGTCGTGTTCTGCCGGACGCCGCGGAAGACGTACGAGTTACTCACGCTGACGCCCGCTGCGCCGCCGACCGCCGCGTCCTGTCCGGATGTCTGGGCTCCGGCGGTCCCGGAGAGCGACGCGAGCAAGCAGGTCACGCATCCCGCGCGAGCGCCGCGAAGAACTTCGCCTCGACGTATACCCATGATGGTCTCCTTGCGCGTTTATCGCGGACGAGGGCTGCCGTCGACCCCGATGACATGGGTCAGTCTGGTGAGGCCGGTGCCATCAGCCTTCATGACGAAGAGTTCGGTGTCGAGACCTGTGCTCGGCCTGGATGACATGAAGTAGATGTGCCGGCCGGTGTCGGACCATGACGGGGCCCGGCTGATCCAATCGCTGTCGGCATCTCCCTGATCCTTGGGCGTGAGGTTGCGCTGCCCTCCCCCGTCCGCGTCCATGACGAAGACCGAGGGATACCCCTCACGCGCGCTCATGAACGCGAGGCGACGCCCATCGGGGGCCCAGGCCGGCATCTGGTTGAGAGGTGGCGCGTCGGTCAGCCGCCGCACTGCGCCAGTAAGGAGATCGAGGAGATGGATGTCGAAATCGCGCCGGAACGCAATCGCCCGCCCGTCGGGCGACCAATCGGGGAACTGGTCGATTCCGGGGTGCTCGGTCAACCGCCGAAGGCCAGTGCCGTCGCGGCGCATCACGTACAGCTCGAAGTTGCCGTCGCGATTGCTGTGGAACAACACGAACTCCCCGTCGGGGGACCAGCGCGGCCAGCCGTCATTGGCTGGATGGTTGGTCAGGTTCACGGCCGCACCGCCGACGCTGCTGGTCACGAAGATGTCGTTGTTGCCGGACCGGTTGGATGTGAAGACGATGTCCCGCCCGTCGTGCGACAGAGCCGGATCCACATCCGATGCGGGGGTGTCGGTGATGCGCAGCGGTCGCCGGCCATCCCAGTCCATGACGTAGATCTCGTTGTTGCCGTCACGGGCCGAGTAGAAGGTCAGCTGACCCGGCACGCCCCGCCCCTGACCCGCAGCGTCGCTGGCCCCGGTGGCCAGGGTCAGCGCCACTATCAGCCCTGCTCGTGTTGCATCCATAATCGTGTCTCCAGATCTCAAGGTGCCCATGAGGGAGATCGCGCAGGACGGAACTGTTTCGGTTCATGCGCCATTTCGTTCGGATGAACCCGGGAGGCGACGCCGGCCATGTCCTTGGATGGCAGCCGCGGCGCGGGTGCGTCACAGGACGTGACGGGCCTGCTCGAGCGTTGGAATCGGGGAGACGGCGAGGCCCTCGGCGTCCTGCTGCCACTCGTGTACGGCGAGCTGCGGCGGCAAGCCGCCCGGCAGCTTCGGGCTGAGCGAGACGGGCACACGCTGCAGCCGACCGCCCTCGTGCACGAGGCCTATCTGCGCCTGGTCGACCAGCGCCAGCCCGGTTGGCAACACCGCGCGCATTTTTTCGGCGTGGCTGCCGGCGTCATGCGGCGCGTCCTGGTCGACCATGCGCGTCGGCGCCTTGCGCGCAAGCGCGGCTCCGGCCTGCGGCCGGTGCCCATGAGTCAGGCACTGGAACTGGCTGCACCAGAGCCGGTATCGGTGCTTGAACTCGATCGGGTCCTCGACCGACTCGCACACCTCGATCCCGCGCTGGCGCGCATCGTCGAGCTCCGCGCGTTTGCAGGATTGACGATCGACGAGGCGGCGACCGTCCTGGCGGTGTCGCAATCGACGGCCAAGCGCCAGTGGCGGACGGCGAAGGCCTGGTTGACGCGGGAGCTGCGGTGGGTGGCCTTGCCGTGAGCGAGGATCACTGGGCGCGCACCGTTGCGCTGTTCCAGGCCGCCATCGAACGCCCCGCGGCGGAGCGGGCTTCATTTGTGGCCCGAGCGGCTGACGGCGATACCCGCCTGCAGCGGGAGGTCGAGTCGCTCCTCGGTGCAGACGCCAGCGACGGCGTGCCCACGGACCTGTTGCAACTCATCGCCCTCACCGCTGGTGGCCACGATGAGGTCCGCCGGTCCGTGCTCACGCCCGGAACCCGCTTCGGTCCGTACCACATCCTCGGGGAGGCTGGCCGCGGCGGTATGGGTGAGGTGTACCGAGCCCATGACGGCAACCTGGACCGCGATGTCGCGTTGAAGGTGCTCCCCGACGCGTTCGAGGCCGATGCCGACCGGCTGACACGGTTCGCGCGTGAGGCGCAGGTGCTGGCGGCACTCGACCACCCGCACATCGCGGTGATCCACGGGCTGCAGGAGTCGGGCGGTCGCAGGGCCCTGGTCCTCGAGTTCGTCAGCGGTCCCACGCTGGCCGAGCGCATCGCCGAAGGGCCTGTGCAGGTGACCGAGGCGCTTGCGTTGGCCCTCCAGATTGCCGACGCACTCGGTGCGGCGCACCGAAAGGGCATCGTCCACCGGGACCTCAAGCCAGCGAACGTCAAGGTCACGTCCGGCGGCCAAGTGAAGGTCCTCGACTTCGGCCTGGCGAAAACTCCGGGCCATCAGGCCGGTCCGGGATTGGACGATGCCTCGACCGAGGGCGAGGCGACCCGCGTGGGGACCATCGTCGGCTCGCCCGGGTACATGAGCCCCGAGCAGGCGCTGGGGCACCCCGTCGACGCCCGCACCGACATCTGGGCATTCGGCTGCGTGCTGTTCGAGATGCTCACCGGCCGCAAGGCGTTCGGCGCGGCAGCAATCGGGCCGACCGCGCCTGGGCAGGCGCAGGAACCGGAGTGGCACCGCCTGCCGCCCTCGACACCGAGGGCTGTCCGCCAGTTGCTCCGCAAGTGCATGCAGAGCGATGTGGCGCGGCGCCCACAGACGATTGACGAGGCCCGACAGGTTCTCGAGCGCGCGGCATCTCGTCCGGCCCGCGTGCGGCGCGCGCTTGCCGTGGGACTGACAGCAGCGGCAGTCGCCGCCAGCGGCCTTTACCTCTGGGTGCATCGCGGGCCAACAGCGGTGATCGAGGCGAAGACGTGGACCCAGCTGACCAGCATGGACTCGGCGACGCAACCCGCCCTGTCGCCGGACGGGCGGCTGGTAGCCTTCATTCGCGGACCCGGCACCTTCGTCTCGCCCGGCCAGGTGTACGTGAAGCAGCTGCCTGAAGGCGAACCTGTCGCGCTCACCGCCGATGACCTGCCGAAAATGGGTCCGGTGTTCTCGCCAGATGGACGCCGCGTCGTCTACACCGTGAACGTCGGCGACTCGTGGGACACCTGGGAGGTCCCGGTGGGGGGCGGGCCGCCCCGGCCATGGTTGAACAACGCATCGGGACTTGGCTGGATCGCGGCCAACGATCTGCTGTTCTCGCAGGTGCGGACCGGTCATCACATGGGCATCGTCGTCTCGCCAGCCGACCGTCCGGCATCGCGTGCGCTGTACTTCCCTGCGCACACCGGCGGCATGGCGCATCGCTCGTATGCCTCGCCTGACAGGCGGTCAGTGCTCGTGGTGGAGATGTCGGAAACCAATCTCTGGGTACCTTGCCGGCTCGTCAGCATCGACGGCGCGGCAACCAGGCTCGTCGGGCCGTCACAGGCGCGGTGCACCGGCGCAGCCTGGTCACCGGACGGGCAATGGATGTACTTCAACGCCGACGCTGGCGACGGCTTTCACATCTGGAGACAGCGGTTCACCGGTGGCGCTCCGGAGCAGCTGACTGCAGGTCCCACGCAGGAGGAGGGCCTTGCCGTTTCGGCCGATGGCCGCTCCCTGATCACGTCGGTCGGGGTCGTCCAGCGCAGCGTCTGGCTGCGGGAAGGAGATCGCGAACGGCAGGTTTCGCTCGAAGGGTACGCATTCTGGCCGATGCTTTCTGCCAACGACCGGACCGTCCTCTTCCGCGCCACGCGTCGAGAGGGTTCGGGTCAGAGCCCCAGCGAGCTCCGGGTGACCGACGTGTCCACCGGCCACGTCCGCCGGCTCTTCGCAGACAAGTACGTCATCGGCCATGACCTGTCTGCCGACGACCGTGTCGTCGCCGCAGTCCTGGACGACCGCGGCGAGAGCACGCTGTGGTTGGGCTGGCTGGACAATCGCAAACCGGCCTACCAGATTCCGGGGCCCATCGCCGGCAGCAACCCACGCTTCGGGCGCGGCGGCGAATTGGTGTACGTGAGCTCGGACGCCCGCGCCGGCTTCCTCGAGCGCGTCCGGGAAGATGGATCCGACCGTCGGCGGATCGCTGCAATCGGCACACGAGTGGTGGGGACCGTGTCACCGGATGGCGAATGGATCAGCGGCGCTACAGCAGAAAGCGGCCACTTCGTGCTTTTCTCGCTCCGCGGGCGCCCACCGGTCGTGGTGTACCCGAGTTCGCAGTCCTGCCGACTGCGCTGGAGCCGTGACGGCACCCGGATCTACCTGTCGGTGCAGTACGGTCAGGCATCGGCGTTCGGGTCCGGTCGCACGTACGTGTTGCCCACGGCGCCGGGCACTTCGCTGCCCCGGGTGCCCCGCGGCGGGTACACGAGCGAGGCGGAGCTCGCCGCCGTGCGGGGTGTCGAGATCCTGCCGTACGGCGACGTCGGCGCCGCGACATCGCCCGACACGTACGTGTTCTCGAAAATCACACCGACGCGCAACCTCTTCCGCATCACCCTTCCCTGAGTCGACGGGCCGTGGCGCGTCCCCGGGTGTCTCGAAGGGCTTTCATGGGCGTGCTGAGGCTCGGCGCTGTCGTCCTACCTGTGGTAGCATCGGTGGTTCGCGCGCCCGGCGGCGTCTCCTCCGAGGCTCCTCCTGCAGGTCAGGCCGAGGTCGCGCGCCAGCATTGAATTATGGCTAATCGTTGCGAAGTCTGCGGCAAGGGTCCCACGTTCGGCAACAACATCAGCCACGCGCACAACGTCTCGTCGCGCCGGTTCAACCCGAACCTGCAGAGCGTGCGTGCGCTGGTCAACGGCGCCGCCAAGCGCCTGAAGGTCTGCACCCGCTGCATCCGTTCGAACAAGATCACCAAGGCGGCCTGATCGTGGCCACCCGTGCGTCGGTGTCCACACCCGACGCTCCCCAGGCCATCGGGCCTTACTCGCAGGCCATCCGGGCCGGCCAGTTCCTCTTCCTGTCGGGGCAGATCCCCATCGACCCGGGAACGGGCGAGGTGGTGACCGGCGACGTGCGTGACCAGACACGCCGGGTCCTGGACAACATGGCCGGGGTTCTCGCTGCGGCCGGGGTCTCGATGGACGCGGTCGTCAAGACCACCGTCTTCCTCATCGACCTCGCAGATTTCACGGCGATGAACGACGTCTACGCGACCGCCTTCGAGTCGCCGGCGCCGGCCCGCTCGACCGTGCAAGTGTCCCGCCTGCCCCGCGACGTCCGCGTCGAAATCGAAGCCGTCGCGCTGCTGCCGTAATCATCCAGGCTGCGGTTTGCCATCCCCGGACGCAGCGCCGCTGGAAGCCGCGACGGCACCCTGGGCGTAGCGCATCTGGCGGTGTGCGCCCCGCCCTTCATTCTGAATTCCCGATTCTGAATTGACTACGAGGCGCGCTCCTGCGCGCTGCCGCCGGCGTGCCGTTCCACGTTCAGCACTCCCGGCAGACCCTTGACCGCACGGATGACCTTGTCCAGGTGCTTCACATCCTGGATCTCCACCGTCATCTCGATCGACCCCTGGTCATCCGCCGTCGTCGCCTCCATGGTCCGGATGTTGGTGTTGATGGCCGAGACCTGGCTGCTGATGGCGGCCAGCATGCCCTTGCGATCCTCGACCTGGATGCTCAGGCGCACCGTGTATGGCGCGCTCGGGTCGTCGCTGGTGTCCCACTCGACCTCGATGCGGCGCTCCGGGTCGTACATCAGGTTGGTGACGTTGCGGCACGACGTCGAGTGCACCGAGACGCCCTTGCCGCGCGTGATGTAGCCGATGATCCGCTCGCCCTTGATCGGGTTGCAGCACCTGGCGCGGAAGACCAGCAGATCGTCGGCGCCACGGACCCGAATCTTGTCCTGGCCGCCGCTGCGGGGTCGCAACACCTTGCGCACGGTGGCGAAGATGCCGGCCTCGGGGGCCTTCTCGTGCAGGTCCTCGACCGGCACCAGCTTGCCCAGCAGCAGGCGTGCCGTCATCTTGCCCCAGCCCACCGCAGCCAGCAGATCGTCCGGCTTCTGCATGCCGGATTCAGAGGAGATCTTGTGCCACGCCTCGGCCGGGATGTTCTTGGGATTGACGTCGAAGCGGCGGGCTTCCTTCTCGAACAGCTTGCGACCGAGCTCCACCGAACGCGTCTTCTCCTCGAGCTGGATGAAGTGCCGGATCTTGTTGCGGGCCCGCGAGGTCTTGACAAAGGCCAGCCAGTCGCGGCTCGGCTTGTGCCCGCTCTGGGTCAGGATCTCGACGATGTCGCCGTTCTTCAGGGGATGGCGCAGCGGCGCCATCTTGCCGTTGATGCGGCCGCCGACACAGCGATGGCCGACGTCGGTGTGCACGGCATACGCGAAGTCGACGATGGTCGCGTCGCGGGGCAGTTCCTTGAGTTCGCCGCCCGGCGTGAAGCAGTAGATTTCGCCGGGGTAGAGCTCGATCTTGAGGCTGCTGATGAACTCGTGCGGGTCGCGCACCTCCTGCTGCCACTCGAGCAGCTGGCGCAGCCACTTGAAGTACTGCTCGTCGCGTTGCGCCCCGACCCGACCCTCCTTGTACTTCCAGTGCGCCGCGATGCCCTCCTCGGCAACCCGGTGCATCTCTTCGGTGCGAATCTGGATCTCGAACGGCAGCCCGCGATCGCTGATCACCGAGGTGTGCAGCGATTGGTAGCCGTTGGGCCGCGGCATCGCGATGAAGTCCTTGATGCGTTCCGGGACGGGTTGCCAGGTCTGGTGGACGATGCCGAGGACCGCATAGCAGTCCTTGACGCTGGCGGTGACCACCCGGAGCGCCACCAGGTCGTACACCTGGTCGAGGTCGATCCGTTGCCGGTGCAGCTTGAGGTAGATGCTGTAGAGGCGCTTGATCCGGCCGTCGATGGAGACCACCGGCACCTGCGCCTCGGTCAGCTTGGCGACGATGGTGTGGCGCAGCTCCTCAATCAGCCCCTGGGTCGCCCGCCGGCGCCGGTCCACCTTGTCGCGCAGATCCTCGTAGGCGCGAGGCTCGAGGGCCTTGAACGACAGTTCTTCGAGCTCGTTCTTGACCTTGCTCATGCCCAGCCGGTTGGCGATCGGGGCATAGATGTCGAGGGTCTCCCGGGCGATGCGTTCGCGTTTCTCGTCCGGCACATGCCCGAGCGTGCGCATGTTGTGGAGGCGGTCGGCCAGCTTGACGAGGATGACGCGGATGTCGTCCACCATCGCCAGGAACATGCGCCGGAAGTTCTCGGCCTGCTGCGCCTCCTTGGAGGAGAACGGCAGGCTCGACAGCTTGGTCACCCCCTCGACGACGTGGGCGACTTCCGGCCCGAACAGCTCGGCCACGCGTTCGATGGAGGTGAGCGTGTCCTCGACCACGTCATGGAGCAGGCCGGCAGCCACGGCCACAGCGTCCAAACGCATGTCGGCGAGAAGATTGGCCACCTGGAGCGGATGGACGAGGTAGGGTTCGCCCGAGTGGCGAACCTGGCCCTTGTGCTCCCGGGCGGAGAACACGTAGGCTCGCCGGAGCAACTCGAGATCGGCGTCGGGGCTGTAGCTGCGGACCTTGTCGACCAGGTCCTCGAACCGAATCATGGGTCGCGGTGGCTAACGGACGTTATGACGATGGCGTGCTTGTGGATCATAGCCCACGGCGCGCCTTGACCGTTGCCGAGGCGGTCTTTATAGTAGCGATGATTTTCCGCTCGGAATCGACCTCTGCCGGCGTTCGCGGCCGATTTCCGTCCTCATGCTTGACGCACAGGGCTGACCGTTGTAGCGAGGTCCGCGAGCACCCGCGCGAGCGGGCGTGCAAGGAGTAGATCAATGTCGACGCGGTTGACGATTGTCCGGCTCGTAGCGGTTGCCGGTTTGAGCCTCTCGCTCTACGGATGCGGGAAGGTGACGGCCCAGATGGCCTTCAAAGACGGTATCGGGGCGTACCAACAACAGAACTACCCGACGGCGATCGCGGAGTTCGAGGAAGCGGTGAAGCACGACTTCCCGTTCCGCCCGTACGCGTATTTCTATCTCGCCAACGCGCACGACAACGCGTTCAAGTTCACCCGCAAGGGTCAACCTGCCAACGACGCGCACCTGCCGGAGGCCGAGAAGTACTACAAGCTGGCCTACGAGACCATCGACCCGGCCTCGCAGGAAGGCCAGGGGGCGATCTTCAGGAAGCGCAGCCTCGAGTACCTCGTCGGCCTGTACGGCGCCGAGAAGATGAATGCGCCGGACAAGGCCGAGGAGGTTGGCAAGCAGATCGTGGCGCTCGACCCGAAGGACGTGAACACCTACTTCGGCATGGCCCAGCTCTACCAGAGCGCCGGGCGCATGGAAGAGGCCGAGCAGATGCTGCTCCGCGCCAAGGAGGTCGCGCCCAACAGCGTCGACGTCCAGCTGCAGCTTGCCGGTTTCTACAACAAGCAGGGCGACTTCGACAAGACGATCGAAGCCTTCCAGAACCGCATCCAGCTCGACCCGAACAACCCCGAGGCGTATCACACGGTGGCTGGCTACTTCGAGGAAAAGGTCCGCAAGGACTACACCCTGAAGCCGGCGGTGAAGGCCGACTACATCAAGCGCGGCCTCGAGGCTGCCAGCAAGGCGATCGCCATCAACGGCGACTACGTCGACGCCATGGTGATGAAGAACCTGCTGCTGCGCCAGCAGGCGCTGGTCGAGAAGTCGCCGGCGAAACAGCAGGAGCTGCTCAAGGAAGCGACCGCGCTGCGTGACAAGGCCATTGCCACCCGCAGCCGCCTGCAGGGCGAGGCCGACGCGGCCGAGGCCAAGTCCAAGGGCGCCAAGAAGTCGGAGTAGCACCGGCGCCGCACGGGCGCGCGGACGAGACCATCGGGGACCGGCGTGCCAACGCCGGTCCCTTTGTCGTTCAGGGCTGCTCTGGGCAGTGCCAGGGCCGGCTGTTTACGCGGGTGAAACAATCGCTGGTAGGCTGTGTGGCGGTGCGCCCCGTGCCTGGTCCCGGGCGGCGTGCGGCCCCCGGTCGTCGGTCGAGACCGGACGTTCACCCTTCCCGCAGGAGCGCCGGCTCATCCACGCCGGCCGCAGGTCAGTAGGAGACATCGATGATGGTGAGTGCGTTTGAGCCAATGCGCGAAGTGCGGGTGACGCGACCCTCGCGCGCGCGCGGAGCATGGTGGCAGGTGCCGGTTCTGGCCCTCGCGCTGGTCGTGGCACTGTTCGGGCCGGCGCGGACCGCAGCGGCCCAAGGCGTGACCACGGGATCGCTCGGTGGCATCGTGACCGATTTGGCCGGCGCACCGGTGGCGGGTGCCAGCGTCATCGCCATCCACACCCCCTCGGGCACCAACTACGAGGCGACCACCCGCGACGATGGGCGCTACTTCTTCCCGAACATGCGTGTCGGCGGTCCGTACGTGGTGACGGTCACCTACGTCGGCGGCGCGCAGCGCGTTCGAGCCATTCACCCGTGAAGACCTCGTCGTCAACCTCGGCGTCACCACCGACACCGACATCCAGGTGAAGAACATCGCCGTCGAGGAGTCGGTCACCGTGACCGCCTCCAGCGACAGCGTCTTCAGCTCGCGCCGCACCGGCGCGGCCACCACCGTGTCGCGCGACATGATCCAGACGCTGCCCAACGTCAGCAACCGCCTGGAGAACTTCACGCGCCTCACGCCCCAGGCCAGCGGGTCGTCGTTCGTGGGCCAGGACAACCGCCTGAACAACATCACGGTGGACGGCTCGTACTTCAACAACTCCTTCGGCCTGGCAGGCGCCCCCGGCGAACGCACCGGCGTCGCACCGATCTCGCCGCAGGCCGTCGAGCAGATCCAGGTCAACGTCGCGCCCTTCGACGTGCGCCAGGGCAACTTCGTCGGGGCGGGGATCAACACCATCACGCGCAGCGGCGGCAACGCCTTTCACGGCTCGATCTACCGCCAGTTCCGCGACGACAGCATGGTCGGCACCCAGGCCGGCAGCAACGTCGTCAACGTCGGCACGTTCGAGTTCGCCAACACCGGCGGCTGGGTGTCGGGTCCGATCTGGAAGAACAAGGCGTTCTTCTTCTTCAACGTCGAAGACGAGTCGCTGACCGAGCCGGGCACGACGTTCCGCGCCAACACCGGCGGCGAGGCCGCGGTCGGCGGCGTGACCCGCGTGCTGGCCCGTGATCTCGACAACCTGAGCACGTTCCTGAGCAGCAACTTCGGCTACCAGACGGGTGGCTACCAGGGCTACGACCATGAAGTGCCGGCGCGTCGCTACCTGCTCAAGGGCGACTACAACCTGAACACGAGCAACAAGTTCACCTTCCGCTACACGCACCTGGACTCGATCAGCGACGTGCTGGCGAGCAACTCGTCGTCGCTCGGCTTCGGCAACCGCCGCACCAGCACCCAGGCGCTGAACTTCCAGAACACCAACTACCAGCAGAAGGAAGAAATCCGCTCGGCGATCGGTGAGTGGAACGCGACCTTCGGCAACTCGATGGCCAACTCGTTCATCATCGGTTACACCAAGCAGAACGAGGACCGCGCCGATCCGCGGCAGCGGCGACCTGTTTCCGCTGGTCGACATCCTCGATGCCGGCACCACCTACACGTCGTTCGGCTTCGAGCCCTTCTCGCCGCGCAACCAGCTGAAGTACAACACCTTCCAGGCGCAGAACAACTTCACCAAGTTTGCCGGGACGCACACGCTGACCTTTGGCGCGACGGCCGAACGGTACAACTCGGCGAACGTGTTCTTCCCGGGGTCGCAGAGCGCGTACGTGTACAACTCGCTGGCCGACTTCTACACCGACGCCAACGACTACCTGCGCAACCCCAACCGGACGGTATCGCCGGTCAGCCTGCGCCGCTTCCAGGTGCGCTGGAGCAACATCCCCGGGCAGACCGAGCCGGTCCAGCCGCTGGAGGTCTTCTACGCCGGCGCCTACGCGCAGGACGAGTGGGCCCTGGCCGACAACTTCAAGCTGACCGCCGGCATCCGCTTCGATGTGCCGAACTTCGGCAAGACGGGGTATGTCAACTCCGTCGCCGACTCGCTGACGTTCCGTCAGGAAGACGGGTCGCCGGTGCAGTACTCGACCGCCAAGCTGCCTGACCCCAACGTGCTGTGGTCACCGCGTGCCGGCTTCAACTGGGGCGTCGACGAGAACCGCAACACACAGGTCCGCGGCGGCACCGGCGTGTTCACCGGTCGCCCGGCCTACGTGTGGATCTCCAACCAGATCGGCAACACCGGCGTGCTCACGGGCTTCGAGCAGCAGGACAACACCACCGCTCGCCCGTTCAACCCCAGCCCGGAGGCCTACAAGCCGGCCAACGTCACGGGCGCGCCGGCGACCAGCTACGAGCTGGCGCTGACCGACCCGGACTTCAAGTTCCCGCAGCTCTGGCGCACCAACATCGCCGTCGACCAGCGCCTGCCCTTCGGGCTGACCGGGACGGCGAGTACATCTACAACCGCGACGTCAACGGCGTGTACTACCTCAACGCCAATCTGCCGGCTGCACAGTCCGCATTCGCCGGCGTCGATGCCCGTCCGCGCTACACCAGCAACCGTATCTACAGCAACGTCACCAATGCCGTCGTCCTGAAGAACCAGAACATCGGCCGCTCGTGGAACCTGGCCGGCACCCTGGCCAAGAACTTCCGGGGCGGATTCCTGAAGAGCGCCTACAGCTACGGCGAGGCACAGCAACACCGTCGATCCGGGCTCGGTCGCCTTCGGCTCGTGGAACAACAACCAGCATGCCGGCGACCCGAACAACCCGGGCCTCGGCTACGCGACAGGTTCGCCAGGGCACCGCTTCTTCCTTGCCGGCTCGCTGACCAAGGAGTACTTCTCCTTCGGCGGGACCTCGGTGTCGTTCTTCTGGGAGTCGCGAACGATCGGCTCGACGACGTACAGCTTCGCGGGGGATTTGAACGGCGACGGCGGCACCAGCAACGACCTGTACTACGTGGCGCGCGACCAGTCGGAGATGAATTTCCAGCCGTTCAGTGTCGGCACGCGGCTCTACACGGCAGCGGAGCAGGCTTCGGCGTGGGATGCCTTCATCGCGCAGGACTCCTATCTGAGCAAGCACCGCGGCGAGTACGCCGAGCGCGGCGCCGTGTTCCTCCCCATGGTCCACCGCCTCGACGTCAGCCTGTCCGCAGGACTTCTTCGCCAGCATCAAGGGGCGCCGGCACACCTTCCAGATTCGCGCCGACCTGCTCAACTTCGGCAACCTGATCAACGAGGACTGGGGCGTCGGCCAGCGCGTGATCAACACACAGCCGCTCATCGTCCCGACGACGGCCCAGGGCGGCGTGGTCGACGCACAGGGGCGCGCGCAGTACCGCCTCCGCGTGATCAACAACGAGCTGATGACCAGATCCCTGGAGCCGACCGCCGGCCTCGGCGACGTCTACCGGTTCCAGATCATGCTGCGGTACCTGTTCTAGGGCGACCGGCGCTGCGCAGGTCGGCGCCGGCCGTTGGCCTTCGGGGGGCGGCCTTCGGGGGTCGTGGGTCAGAAAAAGGGGCGAGTACCGAAAGGTGCTCGCCCCTTTTTCGTGCCTGGCCGTCAGTTCACGCGGGGCGCGCCATCGCCAGGGCCTGATCGCGACTCAGGTCCATCTGATGCACCTGGCGCGCGTGTTCCTGCGCCTGCTTCACCACCTCGTCGTCGTCGCGGCCCTCGATGACGACCCCACATGGGCATTGAATGATCTTGGTCATGTCTCCTCCGTGGCGCGTATGATACCGACGCCGCTTTCGAGGATCTTGGTGAAATGTTGCGCCCTCCAGACGAGGCCGGATCGCCCATCGCGCGCGTCTACCTGTGCGGTCGAGTCACCCTCGAGTGTGGTGGCGTGGTGCTCCGTGACGCCGCGCTCGGCGGTGCCCAGAGTCGCCTGCTGCTGGCGTTTCTCGGCACACGCCGGACCCGGCCGGCGTCGCGCCTCGAGGCCGTCGAGGCGCTGTGGGGATTGACGCCCCCGCCGTCGGTGGAGACCTCGCTCAATGTGATCGTCAGCAAGCTGCGCGCAGCGATGCGCGGTGCCGGACTGCCGCCGCCGCACGGGGTGGCGACCGACTCGGGGACACTGCAGCTTGCGCTCTCACAGGCGTGGTTCGACGTCGAGGCGGCCAGGACGTCACTCGATGCGGCAGAGGGCGCACTGCGCAGCGCCGACACGGCGCGGGCCTGGCCCGCTGCCAATGTCGCCGCAGTCATCGCGCGGCAGTCGTTCCTGGTCGACGAGGACGCGCCGTGGGTGGTGCGCGAGCGGGAGGCCCTGCAGCGCATCTGGCGGCGCGCCTCCATCGTGTTGTCGGTCGTGAGCACGGCAGCCGGTGAGCATCAGCTGGGCATCCAGCACGCCGCCGAGGCATACGCCGCCGAGCCCTTCGATGAAGTGGCGTGTCAGGCCCTGATGCGCGCCCACGCGGCCGCCGGCAACCGCGCCGAAGCGCTGCGCGTGTTCGCGCGCTGCCGGCGGCTGTTCAGGGAGGAGCTGGGCGCCGACCCTTCGGAGCAGACCAGCCAGACCTTCACGGCCATTCTGCGCAGCCGGAGCTGAACGGCACCGCTCAACGCGGCGCCATGGCGCGTGGCGACGGCGCGTCGGCGGGCCACGCCGATACATAGCGCAACGCCACGATCTTCCACGTCCCGCCGTCCTTCAGCGCAACAAAGGTCGTGTGACCGACACCAATCTCGGAGCCGTCGGCGCTGTACATCGTGTAGGCGTGGTCGATCAGTCCCGCGTCGGCCGACAGCAGTACCGGACGCACCTTCAGCGTCTTCGCGCGCGTCCCTTTCGCGCTGCCCTTGAAGCCATCGGCAAAGTACGAGATCAATTCCTCGCGGGTAGTCGATTCGACCAGGCCCTTCGGCAGGTTGACGCGATCGACCTTCTCGCCAAAGAGCGGGCGCATCGCCTCGGCGTCGTTGGCGCTGCGCGCCGCGGTCCAGCGTTCGACGAGCGCCGTCAGTGCGCGTTCGTCCGCCGTGGCCGCGGCCTGACGAGCGTCGGCCGTGGAGATCGAGATCACGGCGAGAAGCAGGGATACAAAGAGATTGCGCATGGTCATGGTCACCTCACCGCGGCACACTATGCCAACCGGATTGGCAAAATGTTGGAGGCACCATGGCCGGCACACCAGTCGAGGCGCGTCGACCTGCACTGGCGGCGCGCACGGGCGACGCGCCGGCCGGCGAGGTCGACGCGCCTCGCTTAGAACTCGAACCGCGCGCCGAACGAGGCCGTGAACGGCCGTCCGACTGGCGGCCCGAAGCCGGGCCCGAACAGTGACACCGGCTGCAGGAAGGCGCTGGCCACGTTGGCAGCGCTCTGCTCCGGCCGCAGCGTGAACGACAGGTTCTCGGTGTTGAAGATGTTGAACAGGTCCGCGTACACCCTGATCGCTCGGCGACCGACGGCGAAGCTCTTTGTCACGCGCAAGTCGGCGTTGAAGAACCTGCCGCTGCGTTCCTCGACGCTGCCATCGGCGTTGACCACGAAGCCCGTGCGCTGCGAGTTGACGCGCGACGGTTGGCACCCATTCGGGTTCAGGGCGCGGATCGCCGGGACGTTGCCGCGAACGGCGAAGACGCTGTCCAGGCTGACGCCTTCACACAGCCGGTCGACGATGTTGGCCTGGCCGTCGCCGTTGATGTCGAAGCCGAGGGTCGGCGTATACGGGCGCGCCGAGGCGAACTGCACGATCGGCGACAGCTGCAGTCCGAAGGGCACTTCGATGACGCCGCTGGCCACGATCCGGTGCCGCTCGTCGATGCGCGTCGGCCCCCATTCGCTGTCGCGGAACTGCTCTTCAGGGGTGATGGCGATGCCGTTGCCGCTGTAGGAGGCGGTCGGCTGGCCGCCCCAGGCGCGTGAGTTGGCCAGCACGTAACTGAGCGAGAACATCGCCCGCGCGGTCCGCGCCTTCAACGTGGTGGTCCAGGAGTCGAACTTCGACTCGTTGGTGGTGCCAATCATGTTGATCTGGCCGAGACGGCCGGCGCCGAGGCCGGCACGGGCGAACGCGGCGTCGAAATAGCGCGTCGAAGGGCCGCTGACGCAGCGCGCATCCGACGGGGTGGCGCCGGGGTAGGCCGGGTCGCAGACCGAGCGAATCTGCGGGTTGATCACCTGGACGCGGCCTTCGTCGGCGCCGCGGGTGTGCACGTAGTCGGACGAGACCGTCCAGTTGCCGGCAAATGTCCGCTGGTAGCCAATCGAGAACTTGTGCACGTACGGATCGCTCATGCCGGGATCGTTGATGCGCCCGAACGCGCCGCGTGGCAACTGCGAGAAGTCGAAGGCCGCCGGCGTCGGCAGCTGGTCCTGTCCGTAGCGGAACGTCGCCGCCTGGCCGACGCCGACGTCGGAATTGGTCAGGTTGAGGATCTGCGAGTAGATCTCCGGGGTGCTCTGCGTGAACGAGAACAGCGTCAGGTTCTGGAAGATCTGATCGTAGAACAGGCCATACCCACCGCGGATGACCGACCGCCCGTCGCCGGCGGGGTCGTAGGCAAATCCGAGCCGCGGCTGGAACTCCTTCCAGTTGGGCGTGGTGCGCGACAGCCGATCGGTGTCCTGGGTGATCTCGCGCGCCCGTGGATCGTCGAGCTGACGGAGCAACTGGATGGTGCGGTTGTTGGTCTGATCGAAGAGCAGCCCGACGTTGGCATCCCACCGCAGTCCCAGGTTCAACGTCAGACGCGGGGTGACGCGCCAGTCGTCCTGAGCGTAGACCGCCACCTGGTGGAAGGTCTGGTCGTGGCTGGCCTCACCGGCAAAGTAGTCGATCAGCCGAATCGCCCCCGGCGTGGCAAAACCCTGGGGATACCGCGCGGTGTTGGTGGCAATCGTCTGCGGCGTGTCGAACCACGTGAGCTGATGGCCGAACGCACCGAAGTAGAAGTAGCCGCCAAGCTTGGTGTGGATGTAGTTGACCCCCGTCTTCAGCGCGTGGTTGCCGCGCTGCCACGAGAAGTCGTCCCGGAACTGGTACTTGCGTGACGTGGTGGCCTGCGGGGTGTTGGGCGCCGGCCCGGTGCGGAAGTTGCCGGCAAAAATCTGGATCGGATCACTCGACCTGCCGAGGATCTCGTTCTGGAAATCCTGGAAGTGGAAGGCGAACTGGTTGAGGCGGTTGCCACCGATGCTGGCCGTGTGGTTGACCACCAGGTCGTAGATGTCGTTGACGTTGCTGCTGCCACCGGTCAGGTCGGTGAGCGCGGGGTTGGTGACCTGGTCATTGTCCGACGAGTTCTGCTGCAGCGAGAAGCGGTAGAACATCGTCTGGTTGTCGGTCAGCCGGTGGTCGATCTTGGTGGTGAACAGCGTGTCGTTGTACGGCGTCGGGATCGCCGGGACCGGATTGGCCCCGGGCACGAACGAGAGCTGCGTGAGCGCATCCGGCCGCACCGGCGTCTCGCCCTTCGGTTCCTGGAACCGCTCGAGCGCGCCGAAGAAGAAAAGGCGGTCGCGCAGGATCGGGCCACCCACCGACCCGCCGTACTCGGCACGCGCGAACGTCTGCTTGGCGCCGCCGCGCTTCTGGAAGAAGTCCTTGGCCGCGAGGTCCTGATCGCGGTACGTGCCGAACAGTGAGCCCTTCAGGGTGTTGGTGCCGGACTTGGTGATGACGTTCACCACGCCGCCGACCGAGCGGCCGCTCTCTGCCGACCAGCGATGCTGCAGCACCTGGAACTCCTGGATCGACTCGTACGCGAAGTTCTGGATCAGGCTGCCGACGACGTTGTCCTTGTTGTCACCGCCGTCGACGTTGACGTCGAGCTGCCGGCCATCGCCGCCGTTCATCGCCACGTTGCCGGTGCGGGTTTTGGTCGGGTCGAAGTTTCCGGCCGGACGAGCCTCCGGCATGATCACCGAGAGGTTGGCAAAGGTCCGGTTGAGGAGGGGGAGGTTGGTGATCTCGGTCGGCGTGATCACGCCGCCCAGCTCGGACCGCGTCGTTTCAATCAACGGGGCCCCGCCCGACACGACCACGGTTTCGGTCATCGCGCCGACCTCCAGCGTCAGGCCGAGCGTCTGCCGCGTGCCGACGCCGATCGCCACGCCGGGGCGCTCGACCTTCTTGAAGCCCGAGAGCTCGGCCTCCACCGTATAGACCCCGGGCGGGACCGAGACGAACAGGTACTCACCGGAGTCATTGGTGACGGCCGTGCGGACCAGACCGGTGTCGCCGCTGCGCAGTGTGACCGTCACCCCCGGAACGACCGCGCCGTCGCCGTCGGTCGCCCGCCCCGTGAGTTCGCCCGTCGTGGCTTGCCCGCGGACGACGGCAGCGGATCCGATCAGCAGCAACGCCGCCGCGGATACAGCAGTGAAGAAACGCCTCGTGAGTGACATCGCTCTTGCCTCCATCAGCCGCCGGACACAACGCCACGGTACACAGCAGGGATCCCGCCGTGCCGCCCCGGGGACTTATACAGAACTGGGAAACTTCATGCAATGGTGGCGGCGCGGCTCACGCTCGGGCAATCGCGCGGTTCTTGCGGTAGGAATTTTTCACGGCGATCTTGTCTTCCCGGAAGGTGAAGACATCGCACCCGTTCACGTCGACGCGGGTGCCGTCGCCGGCCGTGCCGGTAAAGGTCCACTCGGAGACGCCCCGATCGCCGTGGACGAAGTGGCGTGCGCCGCCCCAGTGCGCGTCGGCGAAGGTGGACCAGACCTGGGCAAACGCTGCCCGCACGGCGTCACGTCCGACGTGGCGCGCGCCACAGACGTCGGGCCCGGCCGAGGCCTCGAAGACGCAGTCATCGGTCATGAAGGCCATGAGCGCGTCGGCATCGTGCCGGTTCCACGCGTCGGCAAAGGCCTGCAGCACCTCGGTGGTCACCTCGGGACGTCGCATCGACATGCTCCTCCGCTCACGAACTGGCGGTGCTGCGCGTGTCGCAAGCGCCGCGAAGACCGGTGGCACCCGCGTCGCCGCCAGGGGTCGCTGCCCAGACGCAAAATGCCGGCCCTTCCGGGCCGGCATCTGCGGTTACGTCTAGGTGACCGTCGCTCGACGCGTGCGGCTACTCGCCGCCGCTGCCACTGCGGCGCATGCCTTCAGTGACGATGCCGACCTTGTCGACCCCGGCGCCGCGGGCGGCGTCGATGGCCTGGACGATGCTTCCGTAGGGCAGGGTCGGTGCGCCCAGGATGAACATCGTCTTCTCCTTGCGCGTCTCGAAGATCTCGGTGAGCCGCGTCTGCAGGTCGCCGAGCGGGACGTCCTGGTTGTTGACCGAGATGCTGCGGTCCGCGTTCATCGTCAGCACGATCTGCGTGTCGGTGCTGGACTGCTCGGCACTCTTGGTCTCGAGGGGCAGGTTGATGTCGGTGCCCTTCTGGGTCATCGGGAGCGCGGCCATGAAGATGACGAGCAGCACGAGCAGCACGTCGATCAGTGGCGTCACGTTCATGTCCGAGCTGGCGTGCGGGGTTTCTCCCCGCTGGACCGTCTCGGCGCCGTGGTGCTTGTGGGCAGACATATTAGTTGCCTCCCCCTTCCTTCTTCCGGCTCTCGGTGATCAGCGCGACGTTCTCGATACCGACCTCCCGGAGCTTGTCCATCATGTTCATGATTGCCGAGTACGGGGCGTCGGTGTCGGCCTTGAGATAGACGACGCGTTCTGCCTTGTCTTCGAGCGCCACCTTGATCCGGTCGACTGCCTCGGATTCCGAGACCTGGATGTTGTTCACGTACAGGCCCTTCTGGGCGTCGACGTGCACCACGGTCTGGTCCTGGGTGGAGGGCTTCTCCGAGGTGTTGTCGGCCAGTGGCAGCCGCACGTTCACGCCCTTCTGCAACAGGGGCGCGATGAGCATCATGATGATCAGCAGCACCAGCATGATGTCGACCAGGGGGGTGACGTTGATGTCGGCCTTGATGGCTCCCTTCCCGCCCCCCAAGTTCATTGACATGGCTTCTTCTCCTGGACGAGCATGCGCCTGACCGGCGTGCCATCCGTCAACCTGGTCTTGCCGGGCGACGGCGGACTGGAAGAGCCCGCCACGCCCAGCATCCGACCCTGGCCGGCCCTAGTTACTCTTCTTGACGAAGTAGTCGACCATCTCCGACGAGCTGTTGTCCATCTCGACGTTGAAGTACTCGAGACGGCCCGTCAGGTAGTTGTAGAACCACACGGCCGGGATGGCGACCACCAGGCCGAGTGCCGTCTCGACCAGCGCTTCGGAAATACCGGCCGACACCGAACCGATACCGCCCGAACCCGTGGACGCGATGCCCTGGAAGGCCGAGATGACGCCGACCACCGTGCCGAGCAGACCGACGAACGGTGCGGTCGATCCAATCGTCGCGAGCGAGGACACGCCCTTCTTCAGGTCGTTGCCGGTGAGCGCCGTGGCGCGCTGGATGGCGCGACGGACCGTGTCGAGCAGGTCGTCACGGGTCAGCTGCTGACCGCTCTCGGACTGGAACTGGTACTCCTGCAGCCCGGCGAGCACGACCTTGGCGAGGTGGCTGTAGCGGAAGTTCTTGGACTGCGACAGTGCAATCGCGTCCTTCAGCCGGCCTTCCTTGAGGTGCTTGGCGACCTGCGGCGCGTACAGCTTGGACTGCTTTTGCGCCTGCGAGAAGGTGTACCAACGTTCGACGAACACGCCCACCGACCAGAAGGACATGAAGAACAGGATGTACGCCACAGCCTTGGCCACAAAGCCCATCTGCGACCACATGTGCATCAGATTCAGATCACCCATTGCGCTCCACCCCTCCGGGGATGACTGCCTGGGGTGTCGCCTCCAGGGGAGACCCACCCACTAATCGTTCTTGTCGATGACGACCGGCGTGCTGTTTGACGAGGACAGGTTCCCGGGCCCGCACGCGGACCCGGGAACCCAGGTAACTACTGCAACGTAAAGTTCACCGTGACGGTCATGATGACCGGCACCGGCACGCCATTCAGCAGCGTCGGGGTGTACTCCCACTGCTTCACCGCATCGAGGGCCGCCTGGTCCAGCAGCGGAATGCTGCGGAGCACGCGCGCGTTCTGCACCTTGCCGTTCGGTCCGATCGTGGCCTCGATGATCACCACGCCCGACACCCGAGCCGACTGCGCAATCTGCGGGTACGTGGGCTTGGCGTCGCGGGTCTTCTTCGGCGGGGCGATGTTGCCACCGACACGGACCGGCTGGGTCGGCGGCGGCGGCGGCGCCGGTGGCGGCGGGGCGGACGGCAGGCCGCCAACCACACCACCGAGTGCGCCGCCAGGGATGCCACCCTCGACTCCGCCTGGCACGCCAACGCCGATGTTGGCGACCGGGGGCCGGGGCGCCTCAGGCTTGATCTCCTTGGGCGGCTCGATTGGCGCCGCGTTGGGATTGGCCGTCGGCGTCGGCGTCGGCGTCGGTGCCGCAGCCGCGGGTGGCGGCGGCGGTGGCGGCGGGGGCGGTGGTGGAGGCGGGGGCGCCCCCACGAACGCGGACATGCTTCCCGTCACCTCGGGAAGACCATCCATGGCCATCAACGGGATGATGATCACCGAGCCGACGATGGCTACGTGGATCAGAATCGAGAGAGGGACCGTGTACCACTTTTGCGACCCGACCTTGATGGACGGTTCGACCACATCCCCGAACATATCTTTCGGCACTGGCCTGTCCTCCTACCGACCCGGAGCTGCTTTCATACCGTCACGAGACGGCGATTATAGCGACAGCAAAAAAACAGTGTCAACGAACCCGATGTCCTCTTTGACACCGTTTTTCGGGAATCGGACCACGGGTGCCATGGACTGATTTTCCGACCCTCGCCTGCACACGTCAGCGACCCCGGCAACGCCATTCGCCCCTCGCCTTGCGGTGCGCACGCACGCCGGTCGAGATCGCAGACCGCCGATGGTATGCGCGCAGCTTCGCGCTGTCAAAGCCACTGTGGCACGAGCGGCCCGCCAGACGCCAGGCGCGCCTCTACCGTGGCCGCTCAATCGCCGCCGCCGCGTCCGTCTCCACCCGCACCGCCTCACCCGTGGTGACCGTCGCAGGCAGCGCCATGCCGCCGGTCAGGAAGATGCGCAGCCCTTCCTCGACCGTGAGATCGGGGTAGCGCACGCGCGCCTGCCTGTAGAGCAAGACGTCGCCGAGGTACAGGTGGTTGGTGGGCACGTAGACGGCCACCCACGGTTCGGGTTGGCCGGCGCTGTCTGGGACCGTCAGCTCACGCGTGAGGAAGCCGAGGACCATGCCCCGCTGCGGCTCTTCCACCAGCACGACGCGCTTGAACCCGGAGGCATTCTGCGGATTGAACGCCCACACCAGCTGCTTGACGGGCGCATAGATCGAACGGAAGAGCGGGACGTACAGCAGGTAATGCTCGGCACGCTGCAGGAGCTGCCGGCCGAGCACGTTGGCGGCAAAGAAGCCGACCAGCAGGATGCCTGCCGCCGTCACCGCGATGCCCAGCCCGGGGACGCGTCGTCCGAACGCGCGCTCGACCATCGGCGAGGTCAGCGCGTCGGCGACGCCGAAAATCCAGAGCAGCGCCGCGACGCTGAGCGCCAGCGGCACCGTGACGAAGAAGCCGGCCACGAACCGGCGCCGCAGGTAGTTCCACATGTCAGCGCGCCAGTCCCCGCGCGACCGGGTGGCTAGACGTTGCGCCGTTCGCGACGCCGCGCCCGGTCCGCCGCCGAACGCGCCGCCGACGCGGGTGCGGCCGGCGTGCTCGCGTCGTTCTTGCTGACGGCAATGGCGATGGCCGACGCGACGAACACGGTCGAGTAGGTGCCGCTGACGATCCCCACGAGCATCGTAAAGGCGAAGCCTTCGAGCACTTCGCCACCGAACACGTACAGCGCGAGCACCGAGAGGAAGGTGGTGCCGGCGGTGATGACGGTGCGGCTCAGCGTCTGGTTGACGGCCGTGTTGACCTGGCTCTCGAGCGAGGCGCCGCGCATCGTCCGGAAGTTCTCGCGAACCCGGTCGAAGACGACGATGGTGTCGTTGACCGAGTAGCCGGTGATGGTCAGGATGGCGGCGACGATGTTCAGCGACAGCTCGTAGCCGAAGAAGGCCAGCACCGCGAGGGTCACGATCACGTCGTGCAGCGTCGCCGCGATGGCGCCGATGGCAAACGACATCCTGAACCTGAACGCGATGTAGAGGGCGATGCCGAAGATGCTCGCCAGCGTCGCGTAGACGCCCTTGCGCTGCAGATCCTTGCCGACCACCGGTCCGACGATCTCGGTGCTGATCACCTCGAACTGGCCGATGTTGGCGCCGCGCACCGCCTCGACGACCTGCTTGGCGCCCTGCTCGAGGCTGGTGCCCTGTTCGCTCTCCTGCGCCTGCGGCAGGCGCACCAGCAGCTCGTGGTCATCGGCGGCGCCGTACTGCTGCACCACCTTCTCGCCGGGCAGCGACTCGAGAGCCTTGCGGACGGCGTCCTCGGCGACCGGCTGCTGGAACTTCAGCACCACAATCGTGCCGCCGGAGAAGTCGATGCCGAGGGGCAGGCCGAGCCGCGCCACCTGGACGATCCCCAGGACGACCAGGATGCCCGAGAAGATCAGCGCGTGCCAGCGCCACTTGGTGAAGTCGTAGTTGGTGTTCGTGAACAGGTGCATGGCGGCCTCAGATGCTCAGCTTCGCGGCCTGCGGGCGACGCGAGAGAATCAGTTCGAACAACGTCCGCGACACGAACACCGCCGTGAACACGTTGGACAGCAATCCGAAGAAGAGGGTCGTGGCGAAGCCGCGAATCGGGCCGGTGCCGAACTGGAAGAGGAAGGCCGCCGAGATCAGCGAAGCGACGTGCGTGTCGAGAATGGTCAGGAAGACGCGGTCGAAGCCGGCCGACACCGCGGCCCGCGCCGACTTGCCGGCGCCGAGTTCTTCCTTGATGCGTTCGAAGATCAGCACGTTGGAGTCCACGCCCATGCCGATGGTGAGGATGAAGCCGGCAATGCCGGGCAGCGTCATCACGGCCCCGACGTAGGACATGAAGCCGAGCAGGATCAGCAGGTTCAGTGACACCGACACCAGGGCGTTCAGCCCGGTCAGCCGGTAGTACGCGAACATGAACAGCGTCACCAGGCCGAGACCGATCGACGAGGCCATGACGCCGGCGCGGATCGAATCGGCGCCGAGCGAGGGGCCGACGGTCCGCTCCTCGAGGTAGGTCAGGCTGGCCGGCAACGCACCCGAGCGCAGGGTCAGCGAGAGGTCCTGCACTTCCTGCTGCGTGAACGAGCCCGAGATGCGGCCCTCGTCGTAGATGCGGCCCTCGATGGTCGGCGCGCTCTGGATGCGGCCGTCGAGGATGATCGCCAGCTGCCGCCCGATGTTCTGGCTGGTGAGCGTGCCGAACTTGTCAGCGCCCTGCTGGTTGAGCGAGAAGCCGACGGCCGGCTGGTTGTTCTCGTCGAGCGAGGGCCGGGCATTGCGGAGGTCGCGGCCGGTGATGCCGGCAATCTTCTTGACCAGGTAGAAGACCTGGCCGGTCCCGCCGGCTTCGGCGGCCCCCGGAATGACCTCGAGCTCGGGCGGCACCTGGCCGCCCCGGCCGGCCAGCAGCGCCTCGCGGCTCACCGCCGGACCGTCCTCGACGATCTTCAGCTCGAGCAGCGCCGTCGACCGGATGATCTCCTTGGCCCGCGCCACGTCGGTGACGCCTGGCATCTGCACGAGAATCTGGTCGCCGTCGCCGTGCGGCGCGACAATCGGCTCGGCCACGCCCAGTTCGTTGACCCGCCGCTCGATGGTCTGCAGGGCCTGCGCCACCGCTTCCTGGCGCAGGCGCGTCAGCTGGGCGTTCTTCAGGGTGAAGGTGTAGGTGCCGCCGGCCGACGAGGTGCGGTCGAAGACCTGGCCGACCCACTCCTCGGCAATGCGGCGGAAGTCGGCATCACGGTCGCCGGGCACGCCCTCGACGCGGAAGGTGCGGGCGCCGTCGGGGGTGACCGCGCCGATGGGCACGCTCTGTCGCGACAACTCGTCGCGGAGCCGCTCCGCGCTCGTCTCGGTCTCGAGCTTCAACGCATCGTCGGTCTGGACGCGAAGCACGAGGTGGACGCCGCCCTTGAGGTCCAGCCCGAGCTTGACCTTGTCCTTGGGAGGGTAGAAGGCCACGACGGCCAGCGCGACCACCACGAGGATGGTGATCACTTTCCAGCGAAGGTTGCTTGTCATGAGGCGATTACGAGGCGCCCTGCTCGGGCACGACGGGGTCCTGGCCCTGCAGGCCGCCGACCGCCGCACGGGCGACGTCGATGCGGACCTGGGGCGCTATCTGGAGCTGCACGTGCTGGTCGGCGAGGCGGGTGATGGTGCCGTAGATCCCGCCGGTGGTGACGACCTTGTCACCGAGCTTGAGGCTGCCCTGGAAGTCGGCAACCTTCTTCTGCCGCTTCTTCATCGGCATCAGCACCATCACGTAGAAGATGCCGAGGATGATGACAAAGGGCAGCAACGACAGCCACGGGCTGGCATTGGGGTCGGCCGGGGCCGACAGGGCGAACAGCGAACGCACCAGCACACTGGAGGAGGGCATCAGGAACTCGGGGAGATGCGGGAGAAGCGACGGTGGAAGTCCTGCCGGAACTTCTCGAACAACCCGAAACCGATAGCCTGTCGGATCCGCTTGAGGGTGTCAAGGTAAAAGACGAGGTTGTGGACGCTTGCCAGCGTGCCGGCATTCATCTCGCGATTGTGGAACAGGTGCCGCAGATAGGCCCGCGAATGCCGCCGGCAGGTCGGGCAGGGACACGCGTCGTCGATTGGCCGATCGTCCCGGGCAAAGCGCGCGTTGCGCAGGTTGATCGGGCCCTCCGGGGTGAAGACCTGCCCGTTGCGGGCGTTGCGGGTCGGCAGCACGCAGTCGAACATGTCGATGCCGCGGGCGACGCATTCCACCAGGTCGTCGGGCATGCCGGTGCCCATCAGGTAGCGCGGGCGGTCAGCCGGCAGCCAGGGGGTGGTCATTCCCACCACCTCGTACATCGTCTCCACCGACTCGCCGACGCTGAGGCCGCCGATGGCATAGGCCTCGAAGCCGATCTCCTGCAGCGCCGCCGCGCTCCGCTCCCGCAGGTGCGGGTAGATGCCGCCCTGGACGATGCCGAACTGGGCCTGGCCGTGATTGGTCACGGTCGACCCCCGGCGTGGGGCCGGCCTGCAGCGCCAGGAAACGGTCGCGGGAGCGCCGCGCCCAGCGCAGGGTCAGCTCGAGCGAGGCAGCCGAGGCGGCCTCGCTGGCCGGGGCCGCGAGGCATTCGTCGAGGACCATGGCGATATCGGGGCCGAGCTGGGCCTGGATGTCGACGACTTTCTCCGGCGTCAGCAAGTGCCTGGAGCCATCCAGATGCGACTGGAAGCGCGCGCCCTCCTCCGTGATCGAGACCAGCGGACCGAGACTGAAGACCTGATAGCCGCCGCTGTCGGTGAGGATGGGGCCGGGCCAGCCGATGAAGCGGTGCAGCCCGCCCCGTTCGGCAATCAGGTCGTCGCCCGGCCGGAGGTAGAGGTGATACGTGTTGGCCAGCACGATGCTGGCGCCGGCATCCTCGAGGGCCTGCTGGGTCACCCCGCGCACGGCCCCGCGCGTCCCGACCGGCATGAACGCCGGGGTCTCGACGCGACCGTGCGGCGTCTCGAGCAGACCGGTGCGCGCCTGCCCGTCGCGGCCCGTCAGCGTGAAGGCAAAGGCCGCAGACATTCGGCTATACTACGGCATCCATCCGGCCATTCCGGCCGTCTCCGGGACCCCTCAAGACCTTGAAGAAACTGCGTGTGGGCGTCATCTATGGTGGCCGCTCGGGCGAGCACGAAGTCTCGATCGCCTCTGCCGCCGCCGTCATGGCCAACCTCGATCGCGCCCGCTACGAGCCGGTCCCGATCCGTATCGACCGCGACGGCCGCTGGTCGCTGGCCGACAAGCCGCCAACGGCCGCATCGGCGTCGGAGGTCATCGAGCAGACCCGCTCGGAGCTGAAGGCGATGCGCGCCGGCCGCGAGGTGCACCTGCTGGCCAGGCCGAGCGAGGAGACCATCCTGGCCATCGACCGGACGCATGCGCGCGGTGATGACGAGGCCCGCGCGATCGTCACCGGGGTCGGGCTCGACGTGATCTTCCCGGTGCTGCACGGACCGCACGGCGAGGACGGCACGGTCCAGGGCCTGCTCGAACTGGCCAACGTGCCCTACGTGGGGTGCGGCGTGCTCGCGTCGGCGGTCGGCATGGACAAGGCCTTGATGAAGCGGGTCTTCGCCGCACATGGCCTGCCGCAGGTTGCCTACGCCGTGGTGCTGCGCCGGCGCGTACTGGCCGAGCCCGAGCTCGTCGCCGAGGAGCTGATGCGCACGCTGGGCCTGCCGCTGTTCGTCAAGCCGGCCAACCTCGGGTCCAGCGTCGGCATCTCCAAGGCGCGGACGGGCGAGGAACTGGTCGAGGCGCTGAAGCTGGCCGCCGACTACGATCGCAAGGTCGTGGTGGAAGCGGCCGTGGCCAATGCGCGCGAGATCGAGGTGGCGGTGCTCGGCAACGACGAGCCGCTCGCCTCCGTGCCCGGCGAGATCGTGCCGTCGCGCGAGTTCTACGACTACGAGGCGAAATACCTCGATGGCGCCAGCCGCCTGGCCATTCCCGCCGACGTGCCTGCCGAGATGGGCGCCCGACTGCAGGGCCTGGCCATCGAGGCGTTCCAGGCCGTCGATGGCGCCGGCCTGAGCCGCGTCGACTTCCTGGTCGATGCCGAGAGCGACGAGGTGCTGGTCAACGAGATCAACACGATGCCCGGCTTCACGACGATCAGCATGTACAGCAAGCTGTGGGCAGCCAGCGGCACGACGTATCCCGAGCTGGTCGACCGCCTCGTGCAGCTGGCGCTCGAGCGGCACGCCGAGAAGCAGCAGTTGCGCGTCTCGGCGTTCTAGCCGGCGCAGATTTTTTTCTCCGGCGCCCTGGCCCGGGTTTCCCCCGCAGCCCTCCGCACCGCCTCCCGCAGCGGCTTCTGGTCGCTGCGGCACCACCACCGCAGCCCTCCGCACGCCTCTCTCGTTCAGTGCGTCCCAACTTACCCGTGCACGCTGCGCGGGCGCGACCCGGCGTGCAAAGACGCGCAGAATCGATCGCCGCAATGCCGCGGAACCACGTAAGCAGTTGGTTGCTTTGTCAAGTTTGACAGGCGCGGCTTTTTCGACTAGCCGCCCCTTCGGACAACACGACTCGGTACGCAATTTTTTTTGACAAGCATGCGGTCTTTGTGCTTGACAAGGAATTTTTCTCACCCATAATCTACATCTTGTGTGAGGCAGGGTAGCTCAATCCACCTGTAGTGATGGGGCCAATGACGGCTCACGGAACGAGCACCGCCAACCAAGGAGGAAGCATGGCGAAGAAGGCAGCCAAGAAGGCCGCGGCGAAGAAGGCCGCACCGAAGGCCACGAAGAAGGCCGCGAAGAAGCGGTAGTGGTTTCGCGGCTACGGCGCTTCAACGCCACGCCGCAGCGGGTGCCGCCCCGGTGGGGCCCGTCAGTTGGACACGCGGCGGCTGCCAGTCTGGATCGGCGGCCGCCGGCCATTCACCGGCCGTAACGAACGGCCGTTGTCACTCGCCATTCACGGGTCGTGATCGCGGGGGACGGCGTTGCGAGCGCAGGCAGGCTGCCTGTGAACGGCCGGCCAAGTACACCGCCTGGAAAGGGGGTATACGCCATGGCCAAGAAGACAGCGAAGAAGGCCGCCGCCAAGAAGGCGACCAAGAAACGGTAGCGGTGTCGCGTCGGACATCGCCAGGGCGCGGCCACCCCGCGCCCTTTTTCGTGTCCAAGCGTCAGGGCGACGTCGTCACTGTGGTGCCGTGACGCCGTCCCAGATGCGGATGCGCGTGATGGTGTCGCCGACCTCGAGCGCATCCACCACCTCCATCCCCTGCACCACCCGCCCGAACACCGTGTACCGCCCCTCGAGGTGCGGCTGCGGGGCGAGGGTGACAAACCACTGGCTGCCGCCGGTGTCGGGCCCGGACAGGGCCATGCCCAGCGTGCCGCGCGTGTACGCGCGGTCATTGAGCTCGTCGCGGATGCTGTAGCCCGGCCCGCCACTGCCGTCGCCCCGCGGGTCGCCGTCCTGCACGACAAACGCCGGGACCACGCGATGGATCTGCAAGCCGTCGAAATAGCCCTTGCGCGCCAGGGTGACGAAGTTCTCGACGGTCAGGGGCGCGTCCAGGACCGCCAGTTCCACCTGCACCGTGCCCCTGGCCGTGTCGATGTAGGCCTGCGGCGAGAACGTCGGGGTGACCAGCCGCGGCAGGGCGTAGACCTCGGCCGGCACCTGCGCGGGGGCCGGGCGAATCCTCGCCAACGCGTCGCTGGCTGCGTCCTGCGTCACCAGCCACCTGGCCGCGCGCAGCCGCGTCGACCAGTCGCGGTCGGCCAGGGTTTCTTCCATCGGTCCGCGCGCCGCGGCCGGATCGAGCGCCGCAAGTGCCTCGAGTGCCGCCCACCGCGCGTCGTCGCCGTTGTCGGCGCGGGCCCGCTGCCAGGCAGCGAGCAGCGCGTCGCGCAGCGAAACAAGTTTCTGCGCACCGACCAGTGAGGCGGCGGCGGCGCGGACGCCGACGTCCTCGCGGCTCAGCGCCGACTCGAGGTGGGCTTCGAGACCGGGCAGCTTCAGCTGGCTCCATGCGCGCAGGGCCGCCGGCAGGACGCGCGCGTCCTTGTCGGCCAGCAACCGTTCGAGCATCGGCGCGGCGTCTTCGGGAGCCAGGATGGTGAGCGCATCGGCGAGCGCCGCACGCACACGCCAGTCCGGGTCGGGGTCCAGTCCCGACAACACGGTGGTGAACGACAGCGCATCGATGCGCGACATTGCCCGCAGCGCTGCGGCGCGGACAAACGGCGACGACGACGTGAGGCGATCGATCAGGTCGGGCTCGGACTCGCGGCCGCCGATCCGGGCGAGCGCCTCGATGACCTCGAGTTCCAGTCCCTGGGCGATGGTCTTCTGCCGCAGCAACGCCAGCAGCGGCGCGGTGGCGCGGGGCGCGCGCACCTGACCGGCGGCGCGCACCGCCGACACCCGCACCTGCGGGTGGACGGGTCGCGCCACGTCCAGCAACGGCAACAATGTCGGCAGCGCTGCCGCCGCGCCGCGCTCGCCAAGACCACGCACCGCGTATCCAGACGTGTAGGGGGATGGCGACGAGACCAGTTCGGTGAGCGCGGGGATGGCCCGGTCGTCGCCGACCCGGGCCAGCGCCGCGGCGATCGGCCACCATGAGCTGCGGGGCCGGGCCTGCGCGTCGAGGACGGCGGTGGCCAGGCCATCGAAGCTGCGCAGTGCCGAGATCGCCTGCAGACCGCGGCGCACCGCGTCGGCCTGCTCGGAACCAGGTGCCTCGTCATCGCCGGGCGGGGTGGCGATCGCACCGTCGTCGACCAGCAGCTTGACCATCTGGGCCAGGGGCGCCGCGGCCCGCGCCGCTTTCTCGGGTCCGATCAGGCCGAGCGCCTGCGCCGCCCGGCCTTTCACCAGCGCGCTTGGATCGCCGAGCGTCGTGACCAGCGGATCGACGCCCGCGGCCTCGCCAATCAGCCCGATCGCGAACGCCGCCATGGCGCGCACATCGGCGTCGGGATCTTCGAGCCGGGCAATCAATGGCGCGACACCGGCGGGCAGACCGACGCGGCCGATGGCCAGCGCGGCGCGGCGACGGACGCGCGCGTCGGTGTCGCCGAGCAGCGAGACCAGGTCCATCGCCGGAGGCGGCGGGGCCACCGGCACCGGGCGACCGCGGCTGTCGAGGACCGGAGGCGGCGGCGGTGCCGGACGCGACTGCGCATCCTCGAGGACGCGGCGGTCCTCGAGCCGCAGGATGCTGGCGATCTTTGGTTCGTACGGCGGCACGACCACCGGCGGCAGCGGCGGCGGCACCGACGCACAGGCGGTGGCCATTGCCACCGCAGCAAGCGGCAACAAGCGACGCGTCATCACTCGGGCGAATGCTAGCACGCGCGACTTGCTGCGTTCGGAAGCGCGTCGATATACTGCGCGCCATCGTGGACGCGCGCTACCTCGCCATCGAGGGCCCCCCCGGCGTTGGCAAGGCCGTGCTCGCGGAGCGCCTCGGGCAGCGCCTCGACGCCAGCCTCGTCCTGGACGAGGTCGAGAACCCGTTTGCGGTCGATCGCCAGGCCGTCGGCAGCGGCGCGGCCTTCCAGGCGCAGCTGTTCCACCTGCTGGCGCGCCACCGCCAGCAGGAGACGCTCCGCCAGGGCGACCTCTTCAGCCAGACCACCATCGGCGACTACCTGTTCGACAAGGACAAGATTTTCGCCTACCTCACCCTCGACGACAACGAGCTGTTCATCTACCAGCGGCTCTACGATCTGCTCGCCCGCGACCTGCCGACGCCCGACGTGGTGGTCTACCTGCAGTGCCCGACCGACCGGCTGCGCAAACGCCTGCGCGACCGCGCCCGCCGCGTCCCTGACCGCCGCGGCAGCCATGACGCGAACCTTGCCGAATTGAACGACGCGTTCAACCATTTCTTCTTCCACTACACCGGCGCTCCCCTGCTGGTCGTGGAAACGTCCTCGCTCGACCTCGACTGGCAGGACGAGGACGTCGACGATTTGTTGCGCCAGATCGAGCACATGCCGCAGGGCACGCAGTACTACGTGCCGCGCCAGCGATGAGCCGGCAGCAGCCCGTCATCTCGGTGCCTGTCGGCACCAGTCGAGGCTGACGGCGCTGCAACCGGCACCGGCGCCCGCGCTTGCGTTCGGAGGGCGGGCTGACTACTCTTGCTCCTTCGCCCGGCACGTGTCGGGGCGCCGATTTCCCCCATGGCCTGGTTCAAGCGCGTCCCCACACCCATCGCCCCGGCCCAGAAGAGCAGCCGGATCCCGGAAGGCGTCTGGGTCAAGTGCCCCGACTGCGGCCAGGCGCTCTACAAGAAGGACCTCGACGGCAATCTGCAGGTCTGCCCGAAGTGCTCGCACCACTTCCGGCTCGGTGCGGCCGACCGCCTCGCCATGCTGTTCGACGGCCCGTGGGTCGAGCACGACCACGACCTGGCGTCGACCGATCCGCTGAACTTCATCGACACCAAGCCCTACTCGCAGCGGCTGCGCAGCGCCCAGCAGTCCAGCGGCCTGAAGGACGCGATCATCTGCGGCACCGGCACCATCGACGGCATCGAGACCGAGATTGCCGCGATGGAGTACTCCTTCATCGGCGGCAGCATGGGCGTGGTCGTCGGCGAGAAGATCACCCGGGCCATCGAGCGCGGCCTGCAGTACCGCCGCCCGGTGGTGGTGGTGTCCTGCTCCGGGGGCGCCCGCATGATGGAGGGGACGCTCTCGCTGATGCAGATGGCCAAGGTCAGCGCCGCCCTCGCCCGCCTCGACCGCGCCGGGCTGCCGTACCTGTCGGTGCTCACCGATCCGACGACGGGCGGGGTCACCGCGAGCTTTGCCATGCTGGGCGACCTGAACATCGCCGAGCCGAAGGCGCTCATCGGTTTTGCCGGACCCCGCGTCATCGAGCAGACGATCCGCCAGAAGCTGCCCGAAGGCTTCCAGCGCGCCGAGTTCCTGGTCGAGCACGGCATGGTGGACATGATCGTCGACCGCCGCAAGTTGAAGGCCGCCATTGCCGACGCCCTGAGGTTCATGCACACACCGGCATGACGCCGCAGCAGCGCCTCGCCACGCGCGAGTTCTTCGGGCTCAAGCTCGGGCTCGAGGCCATCGCCGCCCTCGTTGCCGCTCTCGACCACCCCGAGCGGGCCTTCCTCCCCGTCATCGTCGCCGGCACCAACGGCAAGGGCTCGGTCACCGCCATGGTCGCGCGGGGGCTGCGTGCCGCCGGGGTGCGGACCGGACGCTACACCTCGCCGCACCTGGTGCACCTGCGCGAACGCTTCGCGATTGACGACGCCGACGTGTCCGACGCCCAGCTCGATGCGGCGCTGCAGCGGGTCTTCGATGCCGAGGATCGGCTGCTCGCCTCGGGTGGACTGACCGCGCCCACCACCTACTTCGAGTTGACCACGGCCTGCGCTTTCGTCCTCTTCGAGGCGGCGCGCGTCGAGGTGGCCGTGCTCGAGGTCGGCCTGGGTGGTCGGCTCGATGCGACCAACGTCGTGCGGGCCCCGCTTGCCGCCATCACCTCCATCGACATCGACCACGTCGCCCAGCTCGGCGACACACTCGCGCAGATCGCCGCCGAAAAGGCCGGCGTCATCATGCCGGGCGCCACGGTCGTCAGCGGCGTCGTCGAGCCGGACGCGGCCGCCGTCATCGCCGCCGTCGCGGCCAGTCGAAAGGCCCGGCTGCTGCACGCCGGCGACGGCGTGCACATCGACGCCGACCACTGCGATGGCGACACCCGCGTCGTCCTGACGACTCCCAGGCGGACCTATGGTCCCGTCACGCTGGCGTTGCGCGGCGCACACCAGGTGGGCAATGCGGTCGTCGCCGTGCGTCTGCTCGAGGTGCTCGAGGATCGCGGCGTCGGCGGCGGCGGCGCGGCGATCGCGGTCGGCCTGGCCGACGCGGGCTGGCCTGGCCGACTCGAACGCCGCGTGCTGCAGAATGGCCTGCCGCTGGTCCTCGATGGCGCACACAACCGCGCCGGCGCGCTGGCCCTCGCGGCGTGGCTGCAGGCGTCGGGCTTTGCCCCGGCCACGCTGGTCACCGCGTGCATGCGCGACAAGGACGTGGCCGCCCTGCTCGGGCCACTGCTGCCACTGGCTGCTCGCGTCGTCGCGACGACCCTCGATTTCCCGCGCGCGCTGCCGGCAGCCGATCTCGCCGCGGCGGTCGCGGCGCTGGCGCCAGACCTGCCGGTGCAGGTAGCGGCCACCCCGGCCGCCGCCATGGTCGTCGCGTCGGAAGGCAGTGCCCGTGTGGTGGTGGCAGGCTCGCTGTTCCTCGTCGGGGCGGTCCGCGCATGGCTCGACCGCGACGCCAGTCCGCGCGAATCCGCGTGATATTCTGCGGGTCGCCACGCCCGACCTCCCTGCCCAGCCCGTGCCCTCGAACCTGACGCTCCGTGCCCTCACGCTTCTGCTCGTCCTGGCCGCGCTGCCACTGACGGCATCGGCGCAGCAGGTGCCGGGCTTCAAGCTCTCGCGACAGCTGAAGATCGAGATCGACGGCTCGAAGTTCCGCTTCATCGGCGAAGTCGAGATGACCGACGATGGCGGCACCCAGAAGTTCTTCGCCGACCAGGTCGACTACGACACGCAGACGCGGTTGATGGTGGCCACCGGCAACGTCGTCTACACGTCGCCGCAGACGCGGATTGCCGCCGAGAAGCTCGAGTTCGACCTCGACACCAAGGTCGGCACCTTCCACAGCGCCACCGGCTCCACCTACCTGGGCGACAAGGTGGACCGCAGCTTCTTCGGCACGCAGGAGCCCGATGCGCTGTTCTACGGCGAACTGATCGAGAAGATCGGGCCGAAGCGCTACAAGATCACCAGGGGCGGCTTCACCAGCTGCGTCCAGCCGACGCCGCGCTGGGAGCTGGTGTCGAGCACATCGCTGATCGAACTCGACCAGTACGCGGTGATGCGCAACACGGTGCTGAAGGTGAAGGGCGTGCCGATGTTCTACCTGCCGGTCATGTACTACCCGATTCAGAGCGACGACCGCTCGACGGGATTCCTGCTGCCCACCTACGGCTCGTCGGTGATCCGCGGCCAGAGCATCAGCAACGCCTTCTTCTGGGCCATCAACCGCAGCCAGGACGCGACGGTCTATCACGACTGGTTCACCAAGCGCGGCCAGGGCGTCGGCGGCGAGTACCGGTACGTGGCCGGGCAGGGGTCGCAGGGCAACCTCACGACCTATTACCTGAAGGAGAAGGAAGCGTCGTACTCGACCACCGCGGGCACGGTGACGACGCCGGCCGCCAGGAACTACGAGATCCGCGCCAACGTCGCGCAGGTGCTGCCACTCAACCTGCGGGCCCGCGGCAACGTCGACTACTTCTCCAGCATCGTCACGCGCTCCACGTTCAACCAGAACCCCTACGACTGGTCGTCACGCACCCGCAGCGTGCGCGGCAACCTCTCGGGCAACTGGGGCAAGCAGAGCGTCAGCGCCACCTACGACACCACCGAGCTGTTCTACTCCGACACCGCGTCGCAGACGACAGGCGGCACGCCGCGCTTCTCCTACAACCTCGCCCAGAGCCGCATCGGCAAGACGCCGATCTACTACAGCCTCGGCAGCGAGTGGGTGAACATCTCGCGTGTCGACAAGGAGAGCGCGACAAACACCACCAACGACTCGTCGCTGCAGCGCTTCGACGTCTCGCCGACGCTGCGGGTGCCCTTCAACACCTGGCCGTTCCTGACCTTCAACTCGTCGGTGTCGTACCACTTCACCAGGTACAGCGAGAGCTACGTCGTGCAGCCGAACGGCCGCCTCGGCGGACTGCCCGAGCCCGAGCCCCTGACGCGCAGCTACTGGGACCTGCGCTCCGACATCGTCGGGCCGAAGTTCACCAGGGTCTGGGACACGCCCGACAACGGCTACGCCGAGAAGTACAAGCACACCATCGAGCCGACGTTCACCGTGCAGCGGCTCACCGCCTTCGACGACTACGACCGCATCCCCAAGCTCGAAGGCTACGACTTCACGTATGGCGGCACGACCCGCATCGCCTACGGCATCGTCAACCGCTTCACCGGCAAGCGGCGTGGCGGCGCCTCGACGGCACGCACCCGCGACTTCCTGACCATCGGCATCACCCAGAGCTACTACAGCGACCCGAATGCCAGCCTGTACGACTTCAGCTCCTATCCGCTGAACTACTTCGGGCGCGAGCCGAGCAAGTTCTCGCCGATCAACCTGAGCGCCAACTTCTCGCCGAATCCGCGGACCAACCTGACCACGCGCCTCGATTGGGACGATCGTGCCGGCGAGTTCCAGAGCATCCGCCTGAACGGCACCTACGGACTGCGTGAGTGGCTGGACGTCAACGGCGGCTGGAGCCAGCGCAAGTTCTCGTTCGATCCGACCCGGCCCGACAAGTTCTTCAACGCCAGCACCACGGTCAAGACCCGGGGCAACCGCCTCGGCGGGACGTACGCGTTCTACTACGACATCGGCCGCTCGACGATGCTCGACCAGCGCATCGTCGGCTACTACAACGCGCAGTGCTGCGGCATCGTCATCGAGTACCAGGCGTACAACTTCCCGCAGTACTCGTCGTACGTGGTCCCGCAGGACCGCCGCTTCAACATCGGGTTCACGCTGGCTGGACTCGGCACGTTCTCGAACTTCCTCGGCGCCTTCGGCGGCAACAGCGGCGGTCAGTCGGGCGGTTTCGGGAGCCGATCCTTCTAGCGCGATGGCCGGCCCCGTACTGGTCACTGGCGCGGCAGGCTTTGCGGGCGGCCACCTGCTCGCCCTGCTGCGCCGCGACGGGCCGGTCGAGGGCTGGTACCGCCCCGGCGTGCCTCCCCCGGGCAACGCCCCGTCGGCAGCCGAAGGCGTGTCCTGGAGGGCCGTGGACCTGCGCGACGCGCAGGCCGTGCACCAGGCCATCCGCGACGTCCGCCCGTCGGCCATCTATCACCTGGCCGGCGCCGCCAATCAGGGTGCGGCATGGGCCAACACCGATGTCACGCTCGAACTGAACGCCCTGGTCACCCACGTGCTGTTGCACGCCGTGTCGCTGCACGTGCCTGAAGCGCGCGTGCTGGTGACGACATCGGCGGCCGTCTACGCGCCGTCGGACTCGGCGCACCGGGAAGACACGACCATCGCGCCGACCACTCCCTACGGCGTCAGCAAGCTGGCGCAGGAAATGGTGGCCCTGCAGGCGGCGCGTCACCAGCATCTCGATGTCGTCGTGGTGCGTCCGTTCAATCACGTCGGGCCGGGACAGGACCTTGGTTTCTTCGCACCCGAGTTCGCACGCCAGCTCGCCCGGATCGAAGCCGGCCTCGACTCCGGGCCGATGCGCGTCGGCAACCTGACGCCACGCCGCGACCTCTGCGACGTCCGGGACACGGTGCGCGCCTACCGCCTGCTGATGCAGCGGGGCGCACGCGGCGAGGTCTACAACGTCTGCCGCGGCGAGGCCGTCGAGATCGGGCACTTGCTGGAGATGATGCGGAGCGCGGTGACGACGCCGGTTGCGGTGGTGACCGCGCCGGAGAAGCTGCGCCCGGTCGATGTGCCGCTGCTGCTCGGGGACCACACACGGTTGACCAACGCGACGGGCTGGCAACCGGAACTGCCGCTCGAACAGACCATGCGCGACATCCTGGCCGAACAGCGGGCCGCGCTCAGAACCAGCTGACCGGAGACGTCTGACCGGCGCAGGCCCGTTGGCTGCGCACGCGGAGCACGGCCGCGGCCTCCGGATCCCTACACCCTGAGAAAGGTCCCGTTGCGATAGAGATAGCGCAACAGGACCCACCGCGCGGCAATGGCGCCAAGGGCCAGCACGACCGGTCCGGCCCCACCCGCAAGCGCCGCCACGCCGCCGAGGAAGAACTTCGCGATGTCGCCGAAGTTGATGAACTCCTGCGCCACGTAGATGGCAATGGCGTTGACGCCGATGACCACGAACGGGAACGCCCAGCGCCGCGTGCCCTTGATGTCGATGAGGAAGTAGAACAACGCGACGAGCAGCAGGCTCCAGCCGGCGGTCAGCATCACGTACGAGCTGGTCCACAGGTTCTTGATGATCGGGAACAGGGACGCCCATGCCAGCCCCACCGCCAGACTGGCCAGGCCCGCGAGGATCAGCCCCTGCAGCTTCCGGGTCGCCGACAGCGGGCGGGTGAGCCACCATCCGGTGAGTGCGCCGAGCAGGCAGGTTGCCACCGCCGGGATGTGCGACAGCAGCCCCTCGTTGTCGCCGTAGGGATAGCAGCAGAACTTGCCGGGCAGGACCAGGCGATCGACGTAGCCGACCAGGTTGCCGGCGGGCGACAGGTCATATGCTTGATATCCCGGGGCCGGAACGAAGGCCAGCAACGCCCAGTAGCCGAGCAGCAGCACCGCCGCCAGGATGGCCTGCCCCCGGGCACGCAGGTGCAGCACCGCCAGCGCCGTGAAGAGGTAGCAGATGGCAATGCGCTGCAGCACGCCAGGCCAGCGCATCTCGGCGAAATCCAACTGCAGCAGCCCCCAGTTGATCCAGCCGAGCACCAGCAGGAGCACGAAGCGCCTGGCGATGCGCGGGTACGCGGCCGTGGGCGCAGCCGCATAGCGCTTCAGCGACATCGGCAGGACGATGCCGACGATGAAGATGAAGAGCGGGAAGATGAGGTCGTAGAACACGAACCCTTCCCAGGGCAGGTGTTCCATCTGGTGATCCAGCCAGTGCCACCCGAGCCAGGCCGCGAGCGCGCGGCACAGGATGTCGCCGCCCGTGATCCAGAACATGTCGAAGCCGCGCAGGGCATCGATGAACAGGAGACGTGGCGGCGAGCCGGACACCGGGATCGCCGGCTCCGTGTGCGCGGGGGGCGTCAACGTTACGGCTTGCGCGTGGCCGAGTACGAACCGGTGTTGCCGCCGATGTCGTAGGTGCCCTTCAGGCCGGGCCCGTCGAGGGTGCCCTTGATGGTGCCGGCAGCGCCGTCGAGCGACACGGCAAGGTTCAAGGTGTTGTTCTCGAACGTGCCCTTCACCGGCATCTCGGCACCGTTGGGTGTCATGAGCACGCCGGTGACGGCCGAGCCAGCCTGGGTGAGCTTGAAAGCGTACCCACCGCCACCGTCGCCGGTGATGTCCCACATGCCGCTGAGGCTGCCACCGGCTGCCCCGGCCGCGCTTGCGGGCGCACCAGTCGCCGCGCCTGCCTTGGTGCCGGTGAAGTCGCCGGTTGCCGCGCCGTTGCCGTAGTCGACGGTGCCCTTCATGGTCGCGCCGTCCACCTTGCCCGCCAACACGACGGGGAGCGGCTGCCCCTGATAGTCGACGGTGAACGACAGCGCCGCGCCAGTGTCGGTCGTCTTCACGTCGACCGGCAGCGAACCCATGTCACCGGTCATCGCGCCCACCAGTTTGCCGGCCTCGTCCTTGATGGTGATCGTGCCCGGGTGCGTGCCCTGCGGCGACGTCAGCGTCAGGTTCCACGTGCCGACGAGCGCGGGTGCCGACTGCCCCGGCGCGGCGCCGCCGTGGCGCACAGGAGCACCGCCGAGCCGAGCAACGCGCGCAACGCCAACTGTCTAATCTGCATAGGCGGCCCAGTTTACCCGAACTTCCCACGCCCACGGCCTGTTGACGGCCGCCTTCCGCTCCTGCACAATGCGAAGATAAGGCGAAACATGGGCAGACAGATCCCGCTCTTCGAGCTCCCGCTCACCACCCGCGGGGTCGCCGACATCGTCAAGGCCAGCGGCGTCGCCGGGCTGCCGTCGGCCAACCGTCTGGCCGACGATGCGCACTATCAGGAAGTGGTGTGTCGAGCCGCGTTGAACCGGACCAGGGGCATGGCGTTCCGCTGGACCCTGAACCCCTACCGTGGCTGCACGCACGCCTGCCAGTACTGCTTTGCGCGCCGCTACCAGACGCAGCTGGAGATGGGCACCGGCGATCAGTTTTCGCGCTACATCTTCGTCAAACGCAACGTGGCGCAGCAGCTGGCCCGCGAGCTGGCGCGCCCCTCCTGGACGCCCGAACTGGTGGCGCTCGGCACCGCCACCGACCCCTATCAGCCGATCGAGGGCCAGTACCGCCTCACCCGCGCCTGTCTCGAGCACCTGGATGCCGCGAACACGCCCGTCGGCCTGATCACCAAGGGCCCACTGGTGGTGCGCGATGCCGACATCCTCGCGCGGATGTCGGCGCGCGGCCTGTGCACCGTCTACGTGAGCGTGCCGACGGTCGATCCGGCGTGGGAGCAGCTCGAGCCCGGCACCGCGCCGCCCATGCAGCGACTGCGGGCGGTGCGCCGCCTGCTGGACGCAGGTGTTCGAGCCGGCGTGCTGATGAGTCCACTGGTGCCCGGGTTCAGCACGCAGCCGGCGCGTATCGAGGCGACCTTTGCCGCGATGGCCGACCTCGACGTGCCATTGCTGGGCGGCAACGTGCTGTACCTGGAGGACGGCAGCCGCGACCACTTCCTGGCGTTTCTCGAGGCCGAGGCACCGCACCTGCTGGCCGGCTACGCCCGCCTGTATGCGGGAAAGCACCCCGCTGCGTCGTATACGGCGCAGGTCAGGAGCGTGCTGGCCACATTGCGGGCCCGCTACGACAACCGCCGCACCCCCGACGAGGAAGTGCGGCGGCAGACCGACTGGATTGCGGACCGATTCTGACGCGGCCGGGTGCCGGGCCATCCGGCAGCCGGTGGAGCGTCCGACGTCCTAGAGGTTGCGCCCCATCAGGGCGTTGACGCGCTGCTCGGTCGGCGGGTGCGTGCTGAACAGCGAGAACAGGCCACGTACGCTGAACGGCTTGATGATGAACATGTGCGCCGTCGCGGGATTGGCATCCATCGGCACCCGCTGGCTGGCGCCCTCGAGTTTGCGCAGTGCACTGGCCAGGCCCATCGGCGAGCCGGCAATGGCCGCACCACCCGCATCGGCGCCGAACTCGCGCGAGCGCGAGATGGCCGCCTGGATCAGCATCGCGGCCAGCGGCGCGACGAACATGCCAACCAGCAGTCCGATCGGATTGTTGCCCTCCCCGTCGTCGGAGCGCGCGTGACCACCGAACATCGCCCCGAAGTACGCCAGGCGCGACACCATCATGATTGCCGCGGCGATCGTGGCGGCCACCGAGCTGATCAGGATGTCGCGGTGCTTGACGTGCGCCAGCTCGTGCGCCATCACGCCAGCGAGTTCGTCGCGGCTGAGCAGGCGGATGATGCCTTCGGTGGCGGCGACCGCCGCATGCTGCGGGTTGCGTCCGGTGGCGAACGCGTTCGGCGACTGGTCCGGGATGACGTAGACCTTGGGCATCGGCAGCTGCGCCCGCCTGGCGAGGTCGGCGGTGATCTGGTGCAGCGGGTGATCCGGCCCGACTTCCTGGGCGCGGTACATCCTGCAGGACGATCTTGTCCGAGAACCAGTAGGACCCGATGTTCATCACGACGGCCAGCAGGAAAGCGATCATCAGCCCGCCTTCGCCGCCGAAGACCTGGCCGAGATAGAGAAATACGGCGCTGAGCAGACCCAGCAGCGCGGCAGTCTTCAGAGTACTGGTCATAAATTTGCCTCTTCCAGGGCGAGTGCGCCCATCTCTTACAATAAGACGCATGACGCGCGTGATCGAGCTGACCGTCTGGCTGGCGCTGCTTGCGTCGGCCCCGGCACTCGCGCAGGTCCGGCCGCAGACACCGCCACCACCCCCTCCGGGCGTCCCCGCCCGGCCGGTGGGCCGTGGTACGGAAACCACACCCGCTCCGGCGGTCCAGGTGCCGCGAACGGCGCCCCCGGCGGCGCCAGCCAGCGCCCGTCCCGCGCCGGCAGGGCCGACAGGTGCCCCGGCTCGGGCCGCTGCCCAGGCGGTCATCCCCGCGGAGCCGGCACCCACCGAGGCTCAGCTCGGACTGCCGGTCTACCCGGGCGCGACGTTCATCAGGTCGTTCGACGCCGGGCAGGGTCAGCGCTACTACCTTTACGGCTCCACGGCCAGTTTCGCCGAACTGGTGCTGTACTACCGAACCCAGCTCCGGGACAAGGGCGACCTCGTCTACGACGCGCCACCGGTGCACATGTTCGAGGTCGGCCGGTTCCGCGAGGAAACCATGGCCTTCCCGCCCGGCGTGACCGTCAAGGACTACACCTGGGGCGGCGCCAAGGGCTACCTGGTGCCGACGCCGGGTGCCACCCCGAGCCGCTTTCCGACCGTGCTGCAGATCGTGCCGGTGACGGTGGCCCGGTAGGGTCGCGCCGCTACGCCGTGCGGTCGGCGGCAGGCACGTAGATCTCGCCCACCTGCTTGAAGTCCTCCGCCTTGTCGGCGAGTCCCCTGGCCAACGCCTGCTCGGCCTCGAGGCCCTGCGCGGCGGCGTAGTCGCGCACCTGCTGGGTGATCTCCATCGAGCAGAACTTCGGCCCGCACATCGAGCAGAAGTGGGCGACCTTGGCGCCTTCCGCCGGCAGCGTCTCGTCGTGGTACGCCAGTGCGGTCACCGGGTCGAGCGCGAGGTTGAACTGGTCGCGCCAGCGGAACTCGAAGCGCGCCTTCGACAGCGCGTCGTCCCACACGCGGGCCTGGGGATGTCCCTTGGCGAGGTCGGCGGCATGCGCGGCGATCTTGTACGCGATCACGCCCGCCTTGACGTCGTCACGATTGGGCAGACCGAGATGTTCCTTCGGGGTCACGTAGCAAAGCATGGCCGTCCCGTACCAGCCGATCATCGCGGCCCCGATGGCTGACGTGATGTGGTCGTACCCTGGCGCGATGTCGGTGGTCAGCGGCCCGAGCGTATAGAAGGGCGCTTCGGCGCACCACTCGAGCTGCTTCTCCATGTTCTCCTTGATCAGGTGCATGGGGACGTGGCCCGGGCCCTCATTCATCACCTGGACGTCGTACTCCCACGCGATCTTGGTCAACTCGCCCTGCGTCTGGAGCTCACCGAACTGCGCGGCGTCGTTGGCGTCGGCAATCGAGCCGGGGCGCAGGCCATCGCCGAGCGAGAAGGAGACGTCGTAGGCCCGCATGATCTCGCAGATCTCGCGGAAGTGGGTGTAGAGGAAGTTCTCCTGGTGGTGGGCCAGGCACCACTTGGCCAGGATCGAGCCGCCGCGCGAGACGATGCCCGTGAGGCGTTTGGCGGTCAGCGGGATATAGCGCAGCAGCACTCCGGCATGCACCGTGAAGTAGTCCACGCCCTGCTCGGCCTGCTCGATCAGCGTCTCGCGATAGAGCTCCCAGGTGAGATCCTCGGGGCGTCCGCCGACCTTCTCGAGAGCCTGATAGATCGGCACCGTGCCGATCGGCACCGCGCTGTTGCGGATGATCCACTCGCGGGTTTCGTGGATGTCCCTGCCCGTCGAGAGATCCATCACCGTGTCGGCGCCCCACAGCGTCGACCAGCGCAGCTTGTCCACTTCCTCCTCGATCGAGGAGGTGACGGCGGAGTTGCCGATGTTGGCGTTGATCTTCACCAGGAAGTTGCGGCCGATGATCATCGGCTCGAGTTCCGGATGGTTGATGTTGGCCGGGATGATGGCGCGGCCGCGGGCGACCTCGTCGCGCACGAAAGCAGGCGTGAGGCCCTCGCGGGTCGCGATGTAGGCCATCTCCGGCGTGATCTCGCCGTGCCGGGCGTAGGCCAGCTGGCTGACCGACTGACCTTCGCGGGCGCGGCGGCGGGTGCGGGTGCGGGCGGCCAGGGCCGGCGGCATCTCGCGTTTCCACGCGTCGAGCAGCAGGTGGCGTGGCTCCTCCACCGTGTCGCCGCGCCCCTCGATCCACTCGCGCCGCAGCTGCGGCAGCCCTTCGCGCACGTCCACGCCCTGCGGGCCACTGGTGTCGTAGACACGCAGCGGCGGGTTGCCGCCAGACAGCGAGATCTCCCGCTGCGGCACGCGCACACCAAGGGGGCCATCGACCAGCACCTTGCGCGAGCCGGGAAACGCCTCTTCGTAGGTCAGCAGCGACGATGCGGCGGGGGCGGGGGCGTGAGACACGTGGGAACTCCTGTGGCCGGCTCCGCGTCCGCCAGGTAAGCGGGATGATCGAAGACGGTTTGGCCTAGAGGCGGCAGGAGACGACGCGCGAGATGGCGCTCCGCGCTCCCTTCGCCGGTGTCAACCGGCCCACCATCGCGCTGCGGCGCCTTGGCGGGGTCCGCCAACAACGCGCCACGGGCGCGCGAAGGCGGATGCAGGTTCCAAGGGTGTGATCTCAATCCCTCGCGGGATACCCCTGGCGGATGTGGGATCGATCATAACCGGGGATCGCGGATCGGGGATCGGGATCGGGGATCGGGTACCGGGGATCGCGGATCGGGGATCGCGGATCGCGGATCGGGGATCGCGGATCGGGGGAGGCCCGGGGCCGTCGGGAGATGCGCCAGGACGGTACGCGTTAGGCTGACGCGTGCTCGAGCTGCCCTCCCTGCCCGTCGACGCCGCAATCGCGGCGCTGCGCGAGCACCTGACCGTGCGTCGCGCGGCCGTGCTGGTCGCCGCGCCCGGCGCTGGCAAGACGACCCGGGTGCCGCCGGCCCTTGCCGTGGACGGACCGGTGCTCGTGCTGCAGCCACGGCGCGCCGCCGCCCGGGCCCTGGCGCGCCGGGTTGCCGACGAACGGCAGTGGACGCTCGGACGCGAGGTCGGGTGGCACGTGCGCTTCGAGAGGCGCTTCAGCCGCGAGACGCGCGTGCTGTTTGCCACCGAAGGCATCCTGACGGCGCGGCTGCAGCAGGATCCGCTGCTCTCGGACATCACCACCGTGATCCTCGACGAGTTCCACGAGCGCAGCGTGCACGCGGATCTCGGGCTGGCGCTGGTGCGGCAGGCCTGGCTGGCGCGCAGCGACCTGCGCGTGGTGGTGATGTCGGCCACCATCGACCCTGGCCCGGTGTCGCGCTTCCTCGATGGCTGCCCGGTCATCGACGTCCCGGGGGACCCGCACCCGCTGGCCATCGAGTACGCCCCCGACCTGGCGCTGACCGGCGTGCTCGACCGCATCCTGCGTGAGCGCGACGGCGACGTGCTGTGCTTCCTGCCGGGCGCACGGGAGATCGAACAGGCCGCGCGAGAGATTGCCGTGGTCACCGCCCGCCACGGCGTCGAGGTCCGGCCGCTGCACGGCACCCTGCCGGCCGAGGCGCAGGACGAGGCGTTGACGACCGGGGGCCGGCGCCGCGTGGTGCTGGCGACCAACATCGCCGAGACCTCGGTCACCGTGCCGGGCGTGCGCACGGTGGTCGACTCGGGATGGCAGAAGGTGGCCCGCTACGACACGGCGCGCGGCCTCGACACCCTCCAGACCGAACGCGTGTCGGCCGATGCTGCCGACCAGCGCGCCGGACGCGCGGCACGCCTCGGCCCGGGCCTTGCCGTCCGGCTCTGGGCCGAGCGCGACAAGCTGCGGCCCTTCCGCGAACCCGACATCGCCCGTATCGATCTCGCTCCGGTGCTGCTGGCCATCCTCGCCTGGGGCGGCGACGTGGCGACCTTCGAGTGGTTCGAGGCACCCGCGCCGCATCGGCAGCAGGAGGCGCGGCTGCTGCTGGAGCGGCTCGGAGCCGTTGCAGCAACTGGTCTGACGCCGATCGGCCGCGTCCTGGCGCGCCTGCCGCTGCCGCCACGGCTTGCCCGCATGGTCGTGGACGCAGGCGGACATCGCGACGCGTGCCTGCTGGCGGCATTGCTGACCGATGGTCGCCCCCTGCAGCCGGACGGGCGGACTGCCGCGTCGGACCTGCCAGGCCTGTTACCGGCGGCACGTGCGCTGCCCCATCTCCGTCGCGCCGCCGACGCGGTGCAGGCGGCACTGGCCGACAGCGACCTGCCGACCGGGAGTGCGCGCCAGTCGCAGCGACGACGCAGCCCTCGATGACGAGACGCTGTGCAGGGCGGTGCTGGCCGGCTTCCCCGACCGCGTCGCACAACGGCGGATCGAGCACGGCGAGTCGCTGCTGCTGGCCACCGGCACTGGCGCGCGGCTCTCGCCGGCCAGCGGCGTGCGCAACGCGGCATGGCTGGTGGCGCTCGAGTTGCGGGGGCTGCCGGGACGGGAGCCGCTGGTGCAGCTGGCCAGCGGCATCGAGCGCGGCTGGCTCGTGCCGACCCACAGCGCACGGCAGGTCGTCGTGGACGCGGGCGGCCGGTTGCGCGCGACGCAGGTGCGGCACTACGACGCGCTGACACTGCGTGAAGGGCCCGACGCGCTGCGTCCGGAGGACCGGACGGTGCTGGTGCGCGCCTGGCAACAGGGGTCGCGCAACCCGCGCGATCAGGCCTTGCTGGCCCGCCTGGCATTCGCGGCAATCGACGTCGACGTGGACGGTCTGCTGCTCGACGCCGCAGCGGCGGCCACCAGCCTCGCCGAGATCGACCTGACCGCCGCGCTGCCGTGGCGTATCGGTCAGCGCCTGTTGACCGATGCGCCGGAGCGGCTGCCCTTGCCGAGCGGCCGCAGCGCGGCCCTGGTCTACGGCCCGGAGGGTGGGGTCCGGGCCGCCGTCAAGCTGCAGGAACTGTTCGGGCTGGCCGAGACACCGCGCCTCGGACCGGCACGGACGCCGGTGACCTTCGAGTTGCTGGCGCCGAACGGGCGGGCGGTGCAGACGACGCAGGATCTGCGCAGCTTCTGGACGACCACCTACGCCGACGTGCGCCGCGAACTGCGCGCCCGCTATCCGCGTCACCCCTGGCCGGACGACCCCTGGACCGCCACGCCGACCCATCGCACCACCCGGCGGCGATAACAGCGAGGCCGACCTTCGCGGGGCGGGCGCCGGCCGACGGCCGTGGCGGTGCCGTCGGTGCGGCCTACCCCGCTCGTCGGAGCACGAAGCACTTCAGGTAGTACGTCTCGGGCACACTGAGCAGCACCGGATGGTCGCGCGCCTGCATGCGCTTCTCGACGACCACCACCGGAATCTGGGCGTCGGTGGCCGCCGACAGGATGATGCTGCCGAACATCCCCTCGTCGACGTGCGCCGAGCACGTGCAGGTGATCAGATGGCCGCCCGGATTGAGCAGCCGCAGCGCCCGCAGGTTGATGTCCTTGTAGCCACTGACCGCCTTGGGCAGTGCCCCCTTGTGCTTGGCGAAGGCCGGCGGGTCGAGGACGATCGTGTCAAAGCGCGTATCGGCCCGTTCAAACTCGCGCAGGGCGTCGAAGACGTTCGCTTCGCGCGCCTCGACGTTGGTCAGGCCCTGTCGCGCGGCATTGGCGGTGATGGCGGCCACCGCGTCGGCTGACGTGTCCAGGGCCACCACGTGCTCCACGTGCGGCGCCATGCGGAGGCAGAAACCGCCCTGATAACTGAACGCGTCGAGCGCCCGGCCGCGGGCATACGCCGCAGCGACAGCGTGGTTCTCGCTCTGGTCGAGGAACAAGCCGGTCTTCTGGCCGTGCCAGGGGTCGACGTGGTAGGTCAGCGGCCCCTCGCGGACCTCGACCCGTTCCGGCACGTCGCCGTAGGCGAGCACCACTTCCTGCGGCAGCCCCTCGAGGGTGCGGACCTTCGGGTCGTTGCGCAGCAGGATGCCGCGCGGCTGCAGCAGTTCCACCAGCAATTCGACGATCAGATCGCGATTGGCCTCGGTGCCCTGCGACAGCGTCTGCACGACGAGGACGTCGGCATAGCGATCGACGATCAGCGAGGGCAACAGGTCGCCCTCCCCGTGCACGAGCCGGAACGCCGTGGCATCGGGCCGCAGACGATCGCGCACGGCGATGGCCGCGGCCAGCCGCGCCCGCCAGAACGCCCGGTCCACCAGGGTGCCGTCGTGCGTCAGCATCCGCAGCGTGATCTGCGACTCGTTGGACGACAGGGCGCGGCCGAGCAGCGCGCCCCGACTGTCGCGCACGTCGACCACGTCGCCGCGCTCGGCGTGCAGGTCGGTGACATCGGATCGGTAGATCCAGGGATGCCCGGCGCGCACGCGGTCCACCCCCTTGCGGGAGATGACGGCGGTCGGGGGGCGGGCGGGGACGTCTGAAGCGGACATAGGGGGGCGCCGGCCGGGATCGGGCGGAATCCGTATAGTACAATTTGCCTCTATGCGAGTGGCGCTGGGCGCCGACCATGCAGGCGTCCACCTCAAGGAAGCCGTCCGCTCTCTGCTGGAGTCCCGCGGCCTCGCGGTGCAGGATTTCGGCACCGTCGGCGACGACTCGGTCGACTATCCCGATTACGCCGCACAGGTCGGACGGGCGGTCGCGGACGGCCAGGCCGACCTCGGCATCCTGGCGTGCGGCACCGGGCTCGGCATGGCGATAGCCGCCAACAAGATCGATGGTGTCCGCGCCGCGCCGGTCATCGACCTCGAAAGCGCCCGCCTCGCGCGCGAACACAACGACGCCAACATCCTCGCGCTCGGCGCTCGGGTGACCACGGCCGACACGGCGCTGCAGATCGTGTCCGCCTTTCTCGACACGCCATTCGGCGGCGGGCGCCATCAGCGGCGCCTCGACAAGATCACGGCGCTCGAACACGACCGCCGGACGTAGCGGGCAGGTTCCCAAGACGATGTATCACCTCACTCCCTTCCACCTGCGGACCCTGGCCGAGGTCGACCCCGAGATCGCGCAGGCGATTGCCGACGAGACCGGCCGCCAGAACCTCGGCCTCGAACTGATCGCCTCCGAGAACTTCGCCAGCACCGCGGTGATGGCCGCCGCGGGCTCGGTGCTGACCAACAAGTACGCCGAGGGCTACCCGGGCAAGCGCTACTACGGCGGCTGCGAGTTCGTCGACGTCGCCGAGTCGCTGGCCATCCAGCGCGCCCGCGACCTGTTCCACGCCGAGCACGCCAACGTCCAGCCGCACTCGGGCGCGCAGGCCAACATGGCGGTGATGCTGTCGTGCCTCTCGCCGGGCGACACCATCCTCGGGATGAACCTGGCCCACGGCGGCCACCTGACGCACGGCCACCCGCTCAACTTCTCGGGCAAGCTCTACCGGGTGGTGCCCTACGGTGTCCGCGAGCAGGACGAGCGGCTCGACTACGACGAACTCGAGCGCCTGGCCCGCGAGCACCTGCCCAAGCTGATCGTCGTCGGCGCCAGCGCCTATCCGCGGATCATCGACTTCGAACGCATCGCGGTGGTGGCAAAGGAAGTCGGCGCGCGGGTGCTCACCGACATGGCGCACATCGCCGGCCTGGTGGCCGGCGGCGTCCACCCGAGCCCGGTCCCGCACAGCGATTACGTCACCACGACGACCCACAAGACGCTGCGCGGGCCGCGCGGCGGGCTGATCCTCTGCCGCCAGGCGTACGCCAAGGACATCGACCGCGCGGTGTTCCCGGGCGTGCAGGGCGGACCACTGATGCACATCATCGCCGCCAAGGCGGTGTGCTTCAGGGAAGCGCTCGAACTGCCGTTCCGGGCCTACCAGGCGCAGGTGGCGACCAACGCCAGACGGCTTGCCCAATCCCTGCGCGAGGATGGCTTCCGACTGGTCAGCGGCGGCACCGACAATCACCTGATGCTGCTGGACGTGTTCTCCAAGGGAATCACCGGCAAGCAGGCCGAAGCGGCGCTCGGCAAGGCCGGGATCACCGTCAACAAGAACGCCATCCCGTTCGACAAGAACCCGCCGATGGTCGCATCGGGCATCCGCCTGGGCACCCCCGCGGTCACCACCCGCGGCATGGGCGAGGCCGAGATGGACCGCATTGCCGACCTGATTGCCGAAGCCCTCACCGCGCCCGAGAACGACATCGCCCTGGCGAAGGTCAAGGCCGACGTGGAAGAACTGTGCCGGGAGTTCCCGCTCTACCCGTCCCCAGCCTGATCGACGGTGTCCGGCGCGTCCTCGACAGCGGGGGCGCGCTGGCGGCGATCCTCCCCGGTTTCGAGCCGCGTGACAGCCAGCAGCAGATGGCCGACGCGGTCGCCCGCGTCGTCACCCACGACGGCGTGCTGTTGGCCGAAGCCGGCACCGGCACCGGCAAGACGCTGGCCTACCTCGTGCCGGCCATTCTCTCCGGCCGCAAGGCGCTGGTGTCGACCGGCACGCGCAACCTGCAGCAGCAGCTGATCGACAAGGACATCCCGCTGCTGCAGCGGGCGCTCGGGCCGTTCCGGGCGACGTGCATGAAGGGCCGCGGCAACTACCTCTGCCTGCACCGCTTCGAACAGGCCCTGCACGACGACCGCCCGAGAGACGACGCGACCCGGGTGGCGATGACGCTGATCGAGCACTGGGCGCCACGCACACTCACCGGTGACCGCGCCGAACTGGCCGACCTCCCCGAGGATCTGCCCTTCTGGCACGGCATTGCGGCGACGACCGAGAACTGCCTCGGCAGCGAGTGCCCGCGCTACAGCGACTGCTTCGTCACGCGCATGCGCCAGGAGGCTGCCGAGGCCGACGTCGTCATCGTCAATCACCATCTGCTGTGCGCGGACGCGGCACTGCGGCGGCACTCGTTCGGCGAGGTCATCCCCGAGTGCCAGGTCGGGATCATCGACGAGGCACACCAGCTCGAGGACGTGGCGACGCAATATTTCGGCGTCACCGTCAGCAACTTCCGCATCGACCAGCTGTTCACCGACGCGGCGGCGGTGCGCACCTCCCCGCTCTTCGTGCCACAGCAGGATGCCGAGGCGGTGGCACGTGCCATCGAAGGCCTGGCCAACGCTTCGCGCAGCTTCTTCCTCGATCTGCAGACGCGGCGGCCCGGTGTGCGGCAGTCGGCCGACGCCGGTGCGACGCTGTTCGACGAGCGTCGTCGGGTGTCGGGAGAGATGCTGGCCGAAGCGGCCGGCGAAAGCGGCCTGCAGCTGCTCGAGGCGCTGTCCGCGCTCGAGGCTGCGTTGACGCTGCTCAAGGACGCCCCCGAGGACCTGCGCGCCCTGGCCAAGCGCGCTGGCGAGATTCGCGACGACGTCAGGTTCCTGCTGCGGGCGCAGGAGGAGTCCTACGTCTACTTCCTGGAGATCCGCGGTCGACTCGTGGCGCTGCGGGCAGCGCCGATCGACGTCTCCCACATCATCCGGGACGTGCTGATCGACCGGCTGCCGGCGCTCGTGCTGACCTCGGCGACGCTCTCGATCGGCGGTTCGTTCGCGTACGTCCGCGCCCGCCTCGGCGTCGGCGAGGCGCGCGAGGTGCGCGTGCCGTCGGAGTTCGACTACGCGACGCAGGCCCTGGTCTACTTGCCGCGCAAGATGCCGGATCCGCGCACGGCCGAGTACGCGGGCGCCTTCGCCGAGGAAGCGGCCCGGCTGCTGACGGCCAGCGAGGGACGCGCCTTCCTGCTCTTCACCAGCTATGCCGCCCTGCGCGACGCGCATGCCCGCCTGTCGACACGACTGCCGTACCCGATGCTGGTGCAGGGCACGATGCCCCGTGGTGTGCTGATCGAGCAGTTCCGGCGCACCCCGAATGCCGTGCTCTTCGGCACGTCGAGTTTCTGGCAGGGCGTGGACGTGGTGGGCGAGGCCCTGAGCTGCGTGATCATCGACCGCATCCCGTTTGCCTCGCCAGCCGACCCGGTCGTGGCGGCGCGGATCGAGGCGCTGCAGCGGCGCGGCATCGACGCATTCGCGGGCTTCCAGGTGCCGCTGGCGATCCTCACGCTGCTGCAGGGGGTCGGACGTCTCATCCGGCACCGGCAGGACCGCGGCGTGATTGCCCTGCTCGACCCGCGCCTGCAGTCGATGGGCTACGGGCGGCGTTTCCTCAATGCCCTGCCGCCCGCGCCGGTCACCCGGCGTCCCGAGGACGTGACGAGGTTTTTCGCCGCCCCGTGACGCCGGGCCGCCGACGGCACCTGCCGCCGGCGTTCGGACTGCCCCCTCGGGCCCCGACGAGACGGGGCCTGCGCCTCGCCGCGCGCTAGAACAGGTACTTGGCCGCCAGCTGGAACTGACGCGGCACGTTGTTGGCCGTGGTCGTGATGCGGCCGAACGTCGGCGAACCCAGCGAGCCGTTCGGCACGCCGAAGCTCGGGGTGTTGGTGACGTTGAAGACCTCGACGCGCAGCTGCAGCCGGTGCCGGCCCAGCGACAGGTCCTTGAAGACCGACGCATCCAGGCGACGCTGCGGCGGTCCGTAGAGGTTGTTGCGGCGTCCGTTGCCGACGGTGTTCAGCGCCTGACCGACGAAGCACGAGGTGTCGAACCAGGCGTTCACCGTTGGGTTGTCGAGGGCACCGTCGCAGATCTGGTCGGGCCGATCGCCATTGGCGCCGACGCCGGTATTGCTGCGCGGGGTGGCGTTGACGACGGTGAACGGCAGGCCGCTCTGCCAGTAGCCGATCAGATTGGCCTGCCAGTCGGCGGTCAGCACTCGGCGCAGGCCCGAGGCCGTCGCCCCGAACGGCAACTGGTAATTGAGGGTGAACGCATAGCGGTGCCGGATGTCGATGTCGCTGGCGCCGAGCTCGAGCGACTCGATCTGGCCGGGCAGGACGCCATAGCCCTGCGCCGCTCCGCCGCCGCCCGGCTGGGTGACGTTGGAGGTGCCCTTGGCGAAGGTGTAGTTGCCGCCGAAGGTCAGGCCCGCGCGCGACCGGCGCGTGACGCTGACCTGCAGGGCGTTGTAGTTCTGGGTGCCGGCGCTGCGCAGGATCTGCAGCGTCTGCAGCGCCGGCGCGGCCGCGGCGTAGGGGCGGCGCGGGTTGACCGCACCCGGTCCCGGCGGGGCGAAGTTCAGGTTGGGCACCGACATCCAGAGCCGGCGTCCCTGCGAGCCGACATAGCCTGCCGAGATCGAGCTGCCCCACAGCTCCTTCTCGAGGATCACGTTGTACTGATGCAGGTAGCTCGACTTCAGGTTGGTGTCGACGGCGGCAATCGTGCCGCTCAGCGAAGGCGCGCGCTGCGCGGGTGCCGGCAGCCCGGCGGCAAAGAAGGCATCCGGCGGACCGCCGGACGCCGCGAGGCTGGTCTGGTTGAAGGTGTAGGTGAACGGCGTGTTGCGCAGCACGGCATTGCTGCCAATCGAGGACGGGAAGAAGCTCAGTCCGTAGCCGCCGCGCAGCACCAGGCCGGGTCGGATGGTCGCCGCGGCGCCAAGGCGCGGCGCGACGTTGCCATAGTCGGTCTGCACGCCCGCGGTGTTGCCGACGCCGTTCTGACCGGGGATCAGGAAGTTCAGGGTGGCCGGATCGATGTTGGCGATCTGGCCGTTGTGCTCCGACAGCGCCGTGTAGATGTCGTAGCGCAGGCCGAGGTTGAGGGTCAGCCAGTTGGTCGCGCGCCAGTCGTCCTGCACGAAGACCCCGGGCTCCCAGGTGTCGAACGTCGTGTCGGCGATGAGGTTCGCGCGCGCAACGGTCGAGGGGTAGCCGAGCAGGAACGAGGCCGCCGAGTCGCCGCCCACGCCGACCCCGTTGTTGGTCGGCCCGGCGGTGAAGTTGTAGAGACCGGTGCCGTCGTTGCTCTGGATGGGCGAGAAGGTGCGCTTCACCAGGTTCACGCCGGCCTTCAGGTTGTGGTTGCCGCGGACGTTGGTCACCGTGACCTGACCCTGCCAGGCCTTGTTCTTCAGCAGGATCGGCACGAAGCGCGCATCGCCGAGCGTCGTGTAGCCGGCCACCACGATGTTGGGGAGGCTCGAGGTCAGGTCGTTGATGTTGATGCCCGGGAGCCCCAGGCTGGCGGCGACGTTCTGGCCGTACGTCTCGGTGAGCGACTCGGTGTTGAAGTAGGTGCGGCCGACCTTGGCTTCCATCAGGAAGGTGGGGCTGAAGATCTGCAGGTAGTTGAGGTGCAGGCCCCAGACGTCGGCCAGCGACGGCCCGCCGAAACCTGCCGCCGAGCCGCCCGAATCGACGCCGTTGACCAGCCCGAACACACCCGGCACCACCGTCTCGACGCTGTTGACCGAGTAGCGCGCATACAGCATGTGGTCATCGTCGAAGCGGTGGTCGACACGCGCGTCGAAGGTATCGGCCACCTGCGTGCGGTTGACGGTGGCGTTGAAGTTGTTGGCCAGGCCCGGCGAGGTCGGCACCGGATACAGGTTGAGAAAGCGTTGCGCGACCTGGTCGACGCGGCCGGCCGGGATGACGTTGCCGGGGAAGGGTTGCCGCGGCGTCGACAGCGGGTCGTAGATGAGGATGTTGCGGGCCAGCAGTTCGGAGAAATCTCCGGTGCGCATGGCCGCCGATGGCACCGAGCTGACCCAGGTGACGCCGCGCTCGAGGTCGAAGCGTTCGTAGTCGGTGAAGAAGAAGGTCCGGTTGCGGACGATCGGGCCGCCGATGCTGCCCCCGAACTGCTGCTGGCGGACGCGCGGTGTCGGTTGGTTGGCCGGCGCGAAGAAGTCGCGCGCATCGAACTTCTCGTTGCGGAAGAAGCCGTAGGCCGAGCCGTGGAACTCGTTGGTGCCGGCCTTGGTCAGGATGTTGACCACCGCCCCTGCCGTGCGGCCGGTCTCGGCGGTGTAGGTGTTGGTCTGCACCTTGACCTCGGCAATGGCGTCGATCGACGGGCGCACGCCGAGGGTGCCGGTGTAGCGCTCGTTGTTGTCCATGCCGTCGATCAGGTTGTTGTTCACCACGTCGTTCTGACCGTTGACCGACACGGTGGACGTCTGGCGCCGGTCATCGGGCCGGTTGCCGCTCGACAGCGAGCTGGGCAGACCTTCGTTGGCGCCGGCGACCATCCGCACCAGCGCCACCACGTTGCGGCCGTTGAGGGGAAGGTCCTGGACGGCGCGTTCGGGGAGCAGTGCGCTCACCGTCGCGCTGTCGGACTGCACGACGGGCCGCTCGGCGGTGACCGCGACCGTTTCGTTGAGCGATCCCACCGACAGCTGCACGTCCACACGCTGACGGTCGCCGGCCGAGAGCTGCAGGTCGGCGGCATGCGGACCGAACCCCTGCAGCTCGGCACGCAACCGGTACCCGCCAATCTGCACAAGGGTGAAGGTGAAGCCGCCGGTCTCGTCGCTCACCTGCGTCCGGACACTGCCGGTCGCCGGACTGGTGAGCGTCACCGTGGCCCCGGGTAGCGCCGCCCCGCTCGAGTCGGTGACGGTGCCAATCACGTCGGCGGTGGACACCTGCGCGGCGGCCGGTCGGCTGGCCGGCAGCCACGCGATCAGGGCGATGGCTATCGCCAGCGTGGTTCTGCGTATGTCGGTCATGGGTGCGCTCCTCGAAAACACGTCAGTGGATGCCGCTGGCGATCTGATCGACCAGGTGCGTGATGTTGTTCTGGCGCTGGTCGGTGTGGACCGGGGCGCGTGGCAGGGTCGCGGCGCTGGCGCGGACCGTCTCTGGCAGTGACGGCACCTGCACCAGCGCGTTCAAGGCGAGCAGGGCGACGTACTCGGGGTGCCGGGAGACGTCCGACAGCTCCAGCAACGCCGCCAGCGCCTTGTCCCGTGCAGGGCCGCTGCCCGCGGTGGCAAGGGCTTCTGCCGCTGCGCAGCGAGGCCCCGGTTCGGGGTCGTCGAGCATGCCGACCAGGGTCTCCTCGTGCGCGCGCACGGCCGATGCGCCGCGGATGCGCAGGCCGAGTGCGGCCCAGTACCTGACCACTGCATCGGCATCACGCAGCCGGGCACTCACCCGTTCCGCTGGCACGGCCGGGTCGGACGCGTCGCTGGCCGCACGGAAGATCGAGGCGAAGGCATACGCCGAGCGATCGGCGGCCAACTCCCACGGTGTACGACCGCGGTGCAGCAGGTATTCGGGCAGCAGGCCGGTGTCGCGCATCGACCGCGCATGGTCGGCAAGCGCGGCGCGAAGACGATCGCGCACGCCGGCCAGCGCCGGCGACGCTGCCAGGTTGCGCGCCTGGTCGGGGTCCGCTGCCAGGTCGTACAGTTCCTCGAACGCCTTGGGCTCGAAGTAGCGGGCGTGCGTCGCGGCCAGGGTTCCGGCCGCGAAGGCCGCTCGCCAGGCCTTCCAGGATGGCGTCAACGCGGCGTACCACGTGTACTGGCCTGCCGGCCGGTGCGGCATGTAGTTGCGGATGTAGACGTAGCGCTCGTCGCGGACCGAGCGGAGCAGATCGTAGCGCTCGTCGACGCGGCCTCGCCCGCCGAACTGGTAGCGGGGCGCCGGGGCGATGTGCCGGCCCATGAACGCGCGCCCCTGCATGTGCCGAGGTGGCGCGAGGCCGGCCAGGCTCAGGACCGTGGGCGCCATGTCGACAAACGCCACAGGACGGGCGCTGCTGCCGCCAGCCCGGTAATCCGGCGGAGCGAGATGCGCGAGCCTGGCCGGCACGTGCACCACCAGGGGCACGTGCAGGCCGAGGTCGTTGACGAACCGCTTGGCGTTGGGCAGGCCGGGGCCGTTGTCGCCGTAGTAGAAGACGATGGTGTCGTCGGCCAGGCGGTCGGCTGCCAGGTCGGACAGCAGCGCCCCGGCGGCCGCGTCCATCACGGTCATGTTGTCGTGGTAGGCGGCCCAGTCGGCCCGTGTCTCCGGCAGGTCGGGCGTCGAGGCCGGCACGTGAACCGATGCCGGGTCGTGGGTCGCCGGCGCCGGCCTGGCCTGGACACGGCTCTCGTGCGTCGCGTTGATGTTGAAGACCGCGAAGAAGGGCTGGCCCGGCCTGCGGTTGCGCCAGTGCGCGGTCGGCGACGAATCGTCCCACACGCCGCGGGTGGCGACGTCGCGTGTCATCTGGGTGGCCGCAGCCGGACCGCCACGCCACGCCGGCGGTGTGCGGCCGTCGCCCGGCGCGTCGCCCGCCTCCATGACGTTGTAGTCCTGCTTCTCGTTGTTGCTGGTGTAGTAGCCGGCACTGCGGAGCAGAGCCGGGAACAGGCGCATCCCGGCTGGCAGGCGCACCAGGCTGCGCATGTGCTCACCGCCGAGGGCAGCCGGGTACATGCCGGTAATCAGCGCCGTGCGGGCGGGCGCACAGACCGGCGAGGTCGACCAGACGCGCGTGTACCGCACTCCTCGTGCCGCCAGCGCGTCGAGCTGCGGCGTCTTCGCGTCGCGGTCGCCGTACGCGCCCAGGTGCGGGCCGTTGTCCTCGCTGACGATCCACAGGATGTTGGGACGGGCCGGCTGCGCGGCAGCCGTGCCCACGGCAGCAAGCACCAAGGCGACGGCCAGGGCGATGTGCGGCGCGATGGAGGGCATCGGGCCGTGAGTGTAACTGCACTTGCGCTCGACCGGAGGAACATCGGGAGGCGGGTGGCGATGCCAGGGGCCGGCGGCGCGGGAACGAGGGATCGTCGGGGACGACCCTCCGGGCGCCAGTGGCGTCCAAACGACAGGCCAGGGGGTCCGGTTTCCCGTTGGCCATGAAGGCAGCTAGACTAGGCGATCGGACGCTCGGTCGTCCCGGAGGAACACATGTCTGCATGCACGTTCGGCGCACGCTTCCTGGCGGCTGCCACTCTCGCAATTGCATTTGTCGCGGCCGGGGTCCCGGTCGCCGCGCAAACCACCGGCCAGGTCAAGGGCAAGGTCGTCGACGGCAAGGGACAGCCGGTCGAGAAGGCCGACGTCACCATCGAGTTCAAGGGTGGCACGAACCTCAAGCGCGAGGTCAAGACCAACAAGCGCGGCGAGTTCATCCAGGTCGGCCTGCAGCCTGGCCCGTACTACGTCACGGTGAAGCACGAACTGGGGCAGGCCGCCGACCAGGTGCAGGTCGGCCTGGGCACGGCGCCCCAGATGAACCTGACCCTGAAGCCGGCGACCACGGGCATGTCGCCGGCCGAGACCGCCTTCCGCAAAGCCTTCGACGAGGGCGTGCAGGCGATGGGGGCCAAGAACCTCGATGCCGCGATAGAAAAGTTCGACGCGGCCATCGCCATGCAGGCCGACTGCTACGCGTGCTACATGAACGTCGGCTCGCTGCACTACGAGAAGAAGAGCCTCGACAAGGCTGAGGCGTCCTTCAAGAAGGCCGCCGAACTCAAGCCCGAGGACAGCCGCCCGGTGCAGATGCTGGCGGACCTGTACAACGGCATGGGCAAGCGCGAGGAAGCCGCGGCGATGGCCACCAAGGCCGCCGCGATGGGCGCGGCCAGCGGCGGCGGCTCGGCGCAGGACAACTACAACCAGGGCGTGATCCTGTGGAACGCCGGCAAGATCGCCGAGGCCAAGGCGCAGTTCGAGGCCGCCGTGAAGGCCGACCCCAACTACGCCGACGCCAACTACTGGGTCGGCATGGCCAACCTCAACGGCGGCAACATGCCCGAGGCGGCGAAGTATTTCGAGAACTACCTGAAGCTGGCGCCGACCGGAGCGATGGCGGCGCAGGCCAAGGGCATCCTGGACTCGATCAAGCCGAAGGAGTGAGCACCGCCGTCCTGGACGACGAGATGGCCCGGCGGCTGGTGGCCATCCGGGCCCGCATCGCCAGCGCCGCGCAACGCAGCGGACGGCCTCCCGAGGCCGTCCGTCTCGTGGCCGTCAGCAAGACGTTCGGGGCCGACGCCGTGCGCGCCGCGTACGCTGCCGGGCAGGTCGATTTCGGCGAGAACCGCGTCCAGGAAGCGCTCGCCAAGCGTTCCGACACGGCTGACCTGCCCCTGCGGTGGCACCTCATCGGCCCGCTGCAGTCCAACAAGGCCAACAAGGTCCCCGGCGCCTTTGCCAGCGTCCAGTCCGTGTCTACCGTCGACCTGCTCGATCGGTTGTCACGCGCGGCCGTGGCCGCCGCCAGCATCGTCTCCGTCCTCATTCAGGTGGACCTGGCTCACGAAGCGACAAAGTCCGGACTCGACGAGGCCGAGCTGCGGCCCACCCTGCGGCATGCCGCCGGGTTGCCCGGCGTCCAGGTCGACGGACTGATGCTGTTGCCCCCCTACGCGGCAGACCTCGAACAGGTGCGCCCCTGGTTTGCCCGCCTCCGCGCCCTGCGCGACGGACTCCTGGCCGAGGGCTTCCCTGCCGCGCAGCTGCAGGAGCTTTCGATGGGCATGTCGCATGACTTCGAGGTCGCCATCGAGGAAGGGGCGACGATCGTCCGCGTCGGCTCCGCCATCTTCGGCACCCGCGACTGACGAGCCGGGCGCCCGCCTGCCGCCTGCCGCCTGCCGACTGCCGACTGCCGGAGCATCGTCAATCCCGTCATCGGCGGTCGGAGAATCGTCAGTCGGTGGCGTAGCCGGGTCCCACACCTACAGGTGTTGGCCGGAAATGCTGATAAATGGTGCGTGGTACGGTATGTGCTTTCGCATGCCAGTACTGCCATGCAGGAGTCCAGGCCCATGAAAATCACCCCTCTCGATTTGCGCCAGACACACCTCTCGACGTCCCTCCGCGGCTTCGACAAGGACGAGGTGCGGACGCTGCTCACCGACGCTGCCGACGACTACGAGTCGGCCCTGCGTGAGGTGGACCGGCTCCGCCAGGACCTGCAGACGGTTGAAAGCCAGCTGGGCGAGCATCGCGACCGCGAGGTCAATCTCCGGAACACGCTGCTCACTGCGCAGAAGGTGGCCGACCAGATTCGCGAGAACGCCGGCAAGGAAGCCGACGTGCTGTTGCGCGACGCGGAAACGCGATCGCAGTCGATGCTCAAGGACGCCGAGCTCCGGGCGTCGACGATGACGGGCGAGTCCGAGGCCAAGGCGCTGGCGATGGTCACCACCGCGGAGGTGCGGACCCTGGCGCTGACCACCGACGCCGACACCCGCGCCGGTGCCACCGTCCGTGACGCCGACGCCCGAGCCCTGGCGACGCTGCGCGAGGCCAACGCCCGGGCCCAGGCGATCGGCACCGAGGCCGAGGCCCGGGCCCAGGCGCTGCTCACCGACGCCCAGCTCCGTGCCGACGCCGCGTACAACGAGGCGCAGATGCGGGCCGACGCGATGGTCCGCGAGGCCCAGGCACGGGTCGACGTACTGCTGCAGAAGACCAACGCGCGCCTCGATGAACTCGAGCATGCGGTCGGGGAAATGCGGCTGCGCAAGCGTGACGTGGAGGGGACCCTGGAGCAGTCGATCGCCTCGCTCACCTACGCCCTCGAGTTCGTGCGGACGCAGGACTCGCGCGATGAAAACGTGCGCATGCTGCGGCCACGCCTGAACGAGGCACAGGGTCCCGAACCGCAGCGTGCCCAGGGCGGTGAGACCGCCATGCTGGGCTGAGCGGGAGCCAGGACGCCATGCTGCGCAACCTCGTTCGCCTCGTCGTGCTCGGACTGCTGGTGCACGCGGCCGTGCGGGTCGGGCCGGTCTTCTGGCACTACCTGCAGTTCAAGGATGCCGTTGCCGAGACCGCGACCTTCTCCGGCCGCAAGACGCCGGAGCAGATACGCGAGCGCGTCGCCACCCTGGCGCTCGAACACGCCGTGCCCATCACCGCCGACGACGTGGCGGTCAGCCGGCAGGGCGAGACGACCTACGTCTCGATGGCCTGGACGGCGCAGCTCGAGTACGTGCCGAGCCGCTTCTACCCGTATGACTTCGTGGTGGACGTGGAAGGGCGACCGCCGCGGTTCACGGGGTTCTCGGATCTGCGTCGGGCGGCAGGGGCAGCGGCCCAGCTGCCGTGAGACGCGGTCGGGAACGCTGTCGTCAGTGAATCTGCTGACCGAGGCGTCCCCAGCGGGTCTTGGTCACGAACCCCGTCAGCCCGGCGATCAGCTGCTCGAAACCCGGCCGCTCGTAGTCGGCCGCGTCGCTCTCGAATGACCAGTACACGACGACGGCCCGTCCCTTGACGTAGGCCTGCGGCAGAAAGCCCCAGTAGCGGCTGTCCTGCGAGTTGTCGCGGTTGTCACCCATCACGAACAGGTGGCCGTCAGGCACGGTGACCGGCCCGTAGGTCTCGCGCTTGTCGTAGGCGGTCATCTCGCCGTCCTCGCGCGGCGGCAGCAGGTAGTGCACGTACGGCTCGGCAAGGGCGACGCCGTCGATGTACATCTTCTTGTGCCGCAGCTCGAGCGTCTCGCCGGGCAGGCCGATCACCCGCTTGATGAAGTCGCGCTCGGGATCCTCGGGCGACTTGAATACCACCACGTCACCGCGCCGGAACGTCCGGATCGGCAGCATCGCCTTCTCGAAGGCCGCCGGGGCGAACAGGAACTTGTTCACCACCAGGTGGTCGCCGATCAGCAGGTTGTTCTCCATCGACCCGGTCGGGATCTTGAAGGCCTGGAAGCACCAGGTGCGCACGAACAGCGCCAGGATCACGGCAATGACAATCGACTCGAAGTACTCGCGGGCGGTCGATTTGGGCGGCGGGCTGGTCACGGGCGGCGATGTCATGCGTCAGTGCCGATCTTGAGCACGGCCAGGAACGCCTCCTGCGGAATCTCGACGCGGCCGACCCGCTTCATGCGCTTCTTGCCTTCCTTCTGCTTCTCGAGCAGCTTGCGCTTGCGCGAGATGTCGCCGCCGTAGCACTTGGCCAGGACGTTCTTGCGGATCGCCTTGACCGATTCGCGAGCCACGATGCGGCCGCCGATGGCCGCCTGGATCGCCACCTCGAACATCTGCCGGGGGATCAACTCGCGCATCTTCGAGGCCAGCAGACGGCCGCGGCCGTACGCCGTGTCGCGGTGGACGATGATCGACAGCGCGTCCACCGGTTCGCCGTTGACCAGGATGTCGAGCTTGACCAGCGGCGAGTCCCAGTAGCCGGTGACGTGGTAGTCCAGTGAGGCGTAGCCGCGCGACACGGTCTTCAGGCGATCGTAGAAGTCGAGCACCACTTCGTTGAAGGGCAGCTCGTAGGTGATCACGACGCGGCCGGACGTCATGTACTCGATGTTCTTCTGCTGGCCGCGCTTCTCCTGGCACAGCTGCAGGATGCCGCCCACGTATTCGGAGGGCGTCAGGATCGTCGCGGTGATGATCGGCTCCTCGAGGCGCGAGATCCGGCCTGCGTCCGGCAGCTTCGAGGGATTGTCCACCGCGTGCGTCTCGCCGTCGGTGGTGGTCACCTGGTAGAGCACGCCCGGCGCGGTGGTCACCAGGTCGACGTTGAACTCGCGCTCGAGGCGTTCCTGCACGATCTCCATGTGCAGCAGGCCGAGGAAGCCGCAGCGGAACCCGAAGCCGAGGGCCGCCGACGCCTCGGGCTCGAAGGCAAAGGCCGCGTCGTTCAGCTTCAGCTTCTCGAGCGCGTCGCGCAGTTCCGGATACTGGTGGCCTTCGACCGGGTAGAGCCCGGCAAAGACCATCGGCTTCATTTCCTGGAAGCCGGGAAACGGTTCGGCCGTGGGCCGGGCCGCTTCGGTGATCGTGTCACCAATCTGGGCGTCGCCGAGGCGCTTGATGTTGGCGATGACAAAGCCGACCTCGCCGACGCCGAGGCTCTCGACCGGCAGTGGCTTGGGCGAGAAGATGCCGACCTGATCGATGTCGTAGGACTGGCCGTTGATCATCATGCTGACCTTCATCCCGGCCCGGATGGTGCCGTCGATGACGCGGATCTGCACGATGACGCCACGGTAGGCGTCGTACCACGAGTCGTAGATCAGGGCCTTGAGGGGTGCCTCGGCCGATCCCGACGGGGCCGGGATGCGTGCCACCACGGCCTCGAGGATCTCGCGGACACCGACGCCTTCCTTGGCGCTGGCCAGGATGGCGCCGTCGGCGTCCAGTCCGATGATCTCCTCGATCTGCCGCTTGGCTTCGTCGGGCATCGCCCCGGGCAGGTCGATCTTGTTGATGACCGGGATGATCTCGAGGTTGTTGTTGGCGGCGAGATAGGCGTTGGCCAGCGTCTGCGCCTGCACGCCCTGCGACGCGTCCACCAGCAGCAGCGCGCCCTCGCACGCCGACAGCGACCGCGTCACTTCGTAGGAGAAGTCGACGTGCCCCGGCGTATCGATCAGGTTCAGGACGTACGCCTGGCCGTCGAGCGCGGTGTAATCCAGCCGCACCGAGTGCGCCTTGATGGTGATGCCACGCTCGCGCTCGAGATCCATGCTGTCGAGCACCTGCGCTTCCATCTCGCGGGCCTGCAGGGCGCCCGTCAGCTCGAGGAAGCGGTCGGCCAGGGTCGACTTGCCGTGGTCGATGTGCGCGATGATGGAGAAGTTACGTACGTGGCGCGGGTCCATGGAGAGCCCTTCATTATAGCGTGGCGGGTCGGCGTCGCCTCCCTGGAGGGCTCGGACGGCCTTCGTCATGCGGCCGTCGGCCTTCGCCGCTGGCGCGGCACGGGCCTCCACCTCCGCCGCCTGCCGCCTGCTGCCTGCTCCTGCTGCCTGCCGATTGCCTGCCGTTGCCGCTTAACGCTTGCCGCTTGCCGAATACCGGGTGACCGCTCAGCTCTCCCGTGCCGGAGCAACGGCGCGACCGCACCTCGGCTAGAATGCCCGCCGTGCATCAGCCCCGAGGCCGCAGTTTCTGGGACAGATTGTGGGCTCGGCATGCCCGTCATCTATGGCGGCGCACCGGCCGGTCCGGAATCAGCGGCGCCGTCGACTTGCCGAAGCCCGGGCAGCGTTTCGTGCACGGTTTCCAGTTGGAAGGCTGGGTCAGCGGCTCGCCCTCCGGCGTCGTCATTGCAGCCTATCTCCAAGGCCGGAAGGTCTGGGAGGGTCGCCCCGAGGGTGACAGACCCGATGTCAGCCCGACGGCGCGCCAGTTCGCCACGTTCATCCCGGCAGCCCGGCTCTCGACCAGATGGCTGGCGTGGCTCACGGTGACGGCACGACGTGAGGGCGCGGCGGAAGCGGACTCTCTGACTCTGCACTCCTTCCCTCTGCGTCGCGGCGACGGCGGGCGCCAGCTGCCTCGCTGGGCCTACGGGCGCGTGTGGGACCAGGATGCGTCGAGTGCAGGTGACGCGATGAACGCGGTGGCGGGCTACACGGACGCCTCCGAGTGGGAGCGCTCGGGTCGCGACACGGCCGAACACCTCGTCCGGATGTTGGCCATCACGAAAGCGGACGACGTACTCGAAGTCGGCTGTGGCGCCGCCCGTGTGGGCGTGCAGCTGGCCGGCCGCTGTCGGCATTGGACCGGCGCCGACGTGTCAGTGAACATGCTGCGGTTCGCCAGGAAGGCCCTGGCCAGCAGCAGCAACGCGTCGTTACTGCCACTCAACGGATTCGACCTGGCCGGCATCAGCGACGCGAGTGTGGACGTCGTCTATTGCACCGCGGTGTTCATGCACCTCGACGAATGGGACCGATTCCGCTACGTGAAGGAATTCTGGCGGGTGCTTCGACCGGGCGGGCGCGTGCTCTTCGACAACTTCGACCTGCGCAGCCCGGACGGTTGGGCGTTGTTTCTCGAGATGGCGTCGCTGGACGTCGCGGTCCGACCGCCCAACGTCAGCAAGGCCTCGACCGAGCAGGAACTGACGTGGTACGCCGAGCGCGCCGGGTTCCTGCACGTTGCTGCTGCAACCGGGCAGCTGTGGGTGACAGTGACGGCGCGCAAGGCCGCCGGTACCTGACGGCCCTTGTCATTGGGCCTTCGGCCTTCGCAAACCAACGCCGGGTATCCCCTTCCCATCCTCGTACCGAACGGTCCCGAGGTGTTCGAGAACCAGGAGGTCGCCGCCCCTGGTCACGTACACGTGCTCGCCGATGTTTGGGACCGCCAGTCCGCGTCGAGCATCGTCGGTCCGCCGCGATCGAGGGATACGCTCGGTTTCTCGAAACACATCCAGCCGGTGTGTGACGAAGAGTGTGCCGCCGGGGCTGTCGGCCACGATCGTCGGGAAGAACAACTGGGAGATGTCGATCGTCGTCAGCCCAATCACGTAGCGAGCGCGTGACGCACCGTAGCGCGGTCCGATGACGCGCTGGACGCGCGCCAGGTCTGCGACGAAATGCGTGGGCTCGGGCTCGGTGACACCGTCGCCCGCCCCGGCCTGCCTCAGGTGCCCATCCCTGCCGATGGCAGCGATCCCGAGGTACTTCCCGGACGCGCTCTCGAGTTCGAGAAGGTAGAAGTCCTTCTGGTCGATGTCGTCCTCGACTTCGATGAGCCGCCTGATCCGGGGCAGCTCGGTCACCCCAGCTACGCGCCCTCCAAAGAAGCCGTCGTAGGGAGTGGCCGCGGCAAGGTTCGCGAGAATCTGCTGCGGATCGCGGGTGCCAGGAAACGGCGGTTCGTTCGTGCCGAGTCGCGTTGGAGAGAGCACGAGCGCGGCGGACACGAGACCAAGCATCAAGTGACGTGTCACCAGTTGCGCTCCCCAGTCGCAGCCGTGCGCCCTACCTTCGCTCCCATTGAGGATCGACGGCGACGGCCGGCTTTGCCTCCTCGACGGCCCTCGTCATTCGGCCATCGGCCTTCGGTCCTTCCACGTCCGCGCTTGCGCTTCGGCGGACAGGTCGGGCTTCGTTCAGGTGAGGCAGGGACCGCTCGCCGAGCGGTCCGGCACTGCTACCAGCCCCCTCAGTATCCCTTCACCAAACGTGCAAGGCGCAGATCGACGCGTCTGTCGCGAGACAAGTCGCCAAAGCCGACGGCAGTGCCCATGTGTCCTGGGGCAATGGCCAGGATCAGATACATTCGGTGCAAACTGACCGACAGCTCGAACTGACCGCTCGCGTCGGTGACAACAACGCTGTCGTCTCGGGACACCTGCACCGGAGCGATCGAGATGGCCCGCACCCACGCTCCAGCAACCGGCCTGCCGGCAGGATCGAGCACGACACCTCGGACGGCCGGTTCCAAGTGAACCTTGGCGATGTCTGCCACCGACAACATCGTCGCCACGCGCGTCGTCCGTCCAGGCCCGACGTACACCCGGCCCTCATAACCTGCAAACCCGACCTGCTCAATTTTCACAGCGTATGGCCCAGGTACGAGGCCATCGGCGACGAACTCTCCCGACGCATCCGACCGGAGCATGCTCACCTTGGTGCCGGTTGCGGTAGATACCGTGACGGCGACGCCCTCTATGGGCGACGCCAGGGTGTCGCCGACCCAGCCCCTGATTGACCCCGTTTCAGACAGCGTCTGCGCGCCAATCAGCGCCGGCAGCAACAGTGCAACGACGAGAATCAGGCTGCGCATGCCGACGTGTCCATTCAGAGAAGACGGCGCCGGCCGATCAGGCCGGCGGTCCGCCCGACGTGTCCGCCAAAGCGCGGAGCGCGAAGGCCGAAGGCCGAATCCCGAGGGCCGAGTCCGCCCCTATCGCTGATCGCGCGGCACGAAGCGCTGCGGGTAGGCCGGGCCGGTGTAGTCGGCGCGTGGGCGGATCAGGCGGTTGTTCCCGAGCTGCTCCAGCACGTGGGCGGTCCAGCCCGAGACGCGGCTGACGGCAAAGATCGGCGTGTACAGGTCGATCGGGATGCCCATCGTGTAGTACGTCGAGGCCGAATAGAAGTCGACGTTGGGGAACAGCTTCTTCTCGGCCGTGACCACCTGCTCGATGCGCTGCGAGATCCCGAACCAGCGTGGATGGCCGGCGCGCTCGCCGAGTTCCTTCGACATGCGCCGCAGATGCGTCGCGCGCGGGTCCTCGGTCTTGTAGACGCGGTGGCCGAACCCGGAGATCTTCTCCTTGCGCGCCAGCTTGCCGCGGACGAAGGCCTCGGCCCGCTCGTCGGTGGCATCTTCGCCGAGGTCGAGCAGCATCTTCATGACTTCGGCGTTGGCGCCGCCGTGCAGCGGTCCCTTGAGGGTGCCGATGCCGGCCACCACCGCCGAGTGCACGTCGCTGAGCGTGGCGGCGCAGACCCGCGCGGCAAACGTCGACGCGTTCAGCTCGTGGTCGGCGTGCAGGATCAGGCCGATGTCGAAGGCCCGCACCGACGTCGGGTCGGGACGGTCGCCTTTGAGCATGTAAAGGAAATTGGCCGCCTGGCTCAGTGCCGGATCTGGGGCGATCAGCCCGCCGCCCTGCAGCATCCGTCCGTACGATGCCACCAGGGTCCCCATCTGCGCGGTGAGACGCACGGCCTTGCGGTAGTTGGCAGCCGGGCTGTGGTCGGACGCATCCGCGTCGTAGTGCGACAGTGCCGAGGTCAGCGTCCGCAGCATGTCCATGCCGTCGCCCTGCGGCAGGCTGCGCATCAGCCGGACGACGCCGTCCGGGAGCGCCCGGCCGGCGGCCATCTGCGAGTGCAGGTCGCCCAGTTCCGCGCGATTGGGCAACCGCCGATGCCAGAGCAGGTAGCAGACCTCCTCGAAGGTCGCCGACTGCGCCAGGTCATGGATGTCGTAGCCGCAGTAGGACAGGACCCCGCGCTCGCCATCGATGAAGCAGATGGAGGACGAGGTGGCGACGACGTCTTCGAGGCCGGCTTTGCTCGCAGTGCTCACGACAGCAGCATACAAGGGACAAGGGACAACGGAGCCCTTGCCGTCCTACTCGCCGGCGATCTGGGTGCTCAGCTCGGCGCCTTCGCCGCCCAGCTGCTGCAGCAGCGACATACCGCCCATGTAGAGGAAGCCGACCTGGAACAGCACCAGGAACGGCAGCGTCCCGTAGATGCCGTTGGCCAGCGCGTAGAACACCGTGCCGGTGAAGTACAAGCCGAGCGCCAGTTCCAGCAGCGGCTGCCAGATCGTCAGCTGGTGGTACTTCTTGCCGATCCAGTCGTCACCGCTGCGCTCGACGCCATGCTTGGGGGTCCGGACGAACTCGCTCTGCCGACCGAGGATGGCTTCGAGCACGGCGCGCGTGTTGTTGACCGACAGGCCGATGCCGACGGCCATCAGCAGCGGCAGGTACTTGAGGCGCGTCTTCCAATCGGCCGGGTAGGCCTGCATCTGGCAGAAGGCGTAGAAATTGACCACCGAGAACGTCGCGGCAAAGAACATCGGCACGTCGATCAGCAGCATTTCCGACCAGCCCATGTTGTAGCGGACGTACATCGCCGGGAACATCAGCAGGCACAGCGCGACCATCAACAGGTAATTGAAGTTGGCGCTGAGATGGAAGAACGCCTCGGCCTTCACCCGGAACGGCAGATCGGCGCTGAGCAGCTGCGGCAGCAGCTTGATGCAGGTCTGGACCGATCCCTTGGCCCAGCGGAACTGCTGCGACTTGAAGCTGTTCATCTCCACCGGCAGTTCGGCCGGGGCGATGACGTCTTCCATGAACACGAAGCGCCAGCCCTTGAGCTGGGCGCGATAGCTGAGGTCGAGGTCTTCGGTGAGGGTGTCGTGCTGCCAGCCCCCCGCTGTTTCAATGGCGTCGCGCCGCCAGATGCCGGCCGTGCCGTTGAAGTTGAAGAAGCACCCGGCCCTGTTGCGACTGCCGTGTTCGAGCACGAAGTGGCCGTCCAGCATGATCGACTGGATGCGCGTCAGCGTCGAGTAGCCGGCGTTGATGTGGCCCCAGCGGGCCTGGACCATGCCCACCTGCGGGTCGCCGAACTGCGGCAGCGCGCGGCGCAGGAAGTCTGCGGGCGGCACGAAATCCGCGTCGAAGATCGCGATATAGCGGCCATCGGCGACCTTCATCCCGGCCTCCAGCGCGCCGGCCTTGAAGCCGGTGCGGTCGGAGCGGTGCAGGTAGCTGATGTTGAAACCCTGCAGCTGCCAGCGGCGCACCGCCAGCGCGGCGACGTCGACGGTCTCGTCGGTGGAGTCGTCCAGGACCTGGATCTCCATCAACTCCTTCGGGTAGTCGAGCCGGCAGACCGCGTCGATCAGACGATCGACGACGTACATCTCGTTGAAGATCGGGAGCTGGATCGTCACGACCGGCAGCGGGTCGAGCTGCGGCCGCGGCCCAGGCACATGGTCGGCGTACCGCTTGTACCAGTACACCAGCACGTACCGGTGCCAGCCATAGAACGCCAGTATGCTCAGGACGAAGAAGTACGCTGCTAAGATCGCAAGTTCCGAAAGGGTCATAGACGGCGGCAGTCTCTGCAATTCGTGTCCAGGCACACGAATTCCAGAGCGTACAGCACCTGGGTCCGGGTGGTCAAACCATTGGCCGAGCTGGAGATGCGTTTCGCGGGCGTGACGTGATACGCTACGAGGTTCGTCCGGTGTCAGCTCCAGCGGCACCACCCACCCATGCACACCTCAACCCTCCGCGCCCTCGAGTTCGACAAGATCGCGGCGGTGGTGCGTTCGTACGCGGTCACGCCGATGGGCGGCCTCGAACTGGCGGGGCTCGAGCCCTCGGACGAGCCAGGGCGGGTGGCCGAGAGTCTCGACCTGACCGGCGAGGCCGTGCTGCTGCTGCAGGACCACCAGGCGCTGCCGCTGCGGGCTGGCGAAGCCGTCGGCGCGGCGCTCGACGGGCTGGCCATGCAGGGACGCCCGCTCGACCCGCTCGGGCTGCTCGCCCTCGCTGACTTCTTCGAGTCCGTCGACCGGACGGCGTCGCTGGTCGAGCGGGCGGCAGTGCGATTGCCGGCGCTGGCGGCGGTGGCACGGCGGGCGTCGCGGTTCGTCGACGAGAACGCGCGCGTTCGCAAGGCCATCAGCCAGCACGGCGACGTCCAGGACGACGCGAGCCCGGCCCTGGCGGGGATGCGCGACAAGCTGCGTCGGCAGCGACAACGTTTGCGGGGCACGCTCGAAGGCTACCTGCGCGGGAAGGACACCGCCCGCTTCCTGCAGGACCAAGTGGTCACCGAGCGCAACGGCCGTTATGTCCTGGTCGTGCGGGCCGAGCACCGGGGGGCCATTCCCGGTCTCGTTCACGGCGCGTCGGCCAGCGGCGCCAGCCTCTATCTCGAGCCCCTCAGCACCGTCGAGGTGAACAACGACATCGTCGCCCTCGAGGAGCAGGAGGCCGAGGAGGTCCACCGGATCCTGCTGGCGCTGACCGACGGCTACCGGGCCCGGTCTGCCGACCTGCAGGTGACGCTCGCGGCGGCTACCGAACTCGACGTCATCCAGGCCAAAGCCCGCTTTTCGATGTCCTTGAACGGCGTGCGCCCGGGGCTGTCGCACGACGGCCGCCTGCAGCTGCGGCAGGCGCGCCATCCCCTGCTGGTGCCGGCTGTCGCCCGCCGGCTGCCCGACTCCGAGGGCCGGGTGGCGCGCGACACCGACCCGGTCGCCAGCGACCTGCTGGTGGTGCCGCCAGTGCAGGCCCTGGTGATCACCGGCCCGAACACCGGCGGCAAGACGGTGGCCCTCAAGACCGCCGGGCTGCTGGTGCTGATGGCGCAGGCCGGCCTGTTCGTGCCTGCCGAGGCTGGGTCGCGGTTGCCGGTCTTTCGCAGTGTGTTTGCCGACATCGGCGACGAGCAATCGATTGCGGCCAACCTCAGCACCTTTTCCTGGCACATGACCAGCATCGTGTCCATGGACGCGGCGCTGCGGCTGCCGGCCCTGGTGCTGCTGGACGAGGTGGGCAACGGCACCGACCCGATCGAGGGTGGCGCGCTGGGCGTGGCGGTCATCGATCATTTCCGCCAGCGTGGCGCGCTGGTCGTGGCCACGACTCATTACGAGACGATCAAGTCCTACGCGACCAGCACGGCCGGCGTCAGCTGCGCCGCGTTCGGCTTCGTGCCCGAGACGTTCGCCCCGACCTACCGGCTGATCTATGGATCGCCGGGCGGCAGCCTGGCGTTCGAGATTGCCGCCCGCCTGGGCCTGCCGCAACCGGTGCTCGACGCCGCACATGCCTGGCGCAGCGACAGCGAAGTGCGGCTGTCCGAGCAGATGGCCAAGCTCGACCGAGAGCTGCAGTCGCTCGACCACGAGCGCCGCCTCACCACCCAGGCGCGGACGCAGGCCGAAGCCGCTGAGCGGCAACTGCGGGCGCGCGAGGAGAAACTGCGGGAGCGCGAGGCGCAGTTCTCACGCAAGCTGGAACAGCGGCTGACCGAGCAGTTGCGCGATGCGCGCGCCGAAGTGGACAAGGTCGTGGCCGAGGTGCGGGAGCAGGCAGCCGCCCTCGAAAAACAGCAGCGCCGGTCGATCGCGTCGATTCCGACCGGCGTCACGGGCGAGCTCCGGTCCGCGGCCCGTACGGCGCTGGAGACGATTGCCGACCGGGTCCGCGAGGGCAGCGCGCCGGGCGCCCCCGAGGGCGGGTCCGCCGAAGCGGCGCTGGACAAGGGTGGCGCGGCGGAGGTGGGCGACCGCGTCGAGGTCGGGGCGCTGCGACTGCAGGGCGTGCTGCGGGCGATTGCCGGCAGGGACGCCGAAGTCGACGTCCACGGCAAGCGCATGCGGGTCAAGGTCACCGAACTGCGCAGGGTCGGCGGTGCGGCGACCTCTGCTGCGCCCACCGTCAACGTCCGCCTGGCCTCGCGAAGCGAAACCAGGAACGGCGGCGGCAGTGGCGAGGGCGACCTCAACGTCATCGGCTGCACCGTGGACGAGGCGATCGATCGGGCCGACAAGTTCCTCGACGAGGCCGCCATGCAGGAACTGCGGACGGTGCGGGTGATTCACGGCCACGGCACCGGCCGGCTCCGGCAGGCACTGGGCGGCTACCTGCGCACGCATCCGCTCGTGCTGCGGGCTGCGCCGGCCCCGAACGACATGGGTGGCGGAGCGGTGACCCTGGTCGAGCTGAGGGAGTAGAGTCCGGGTGCTGTATCCGCGGGAACTCATCGACCAAATCCGGCATGCCGCGGACATCGTGCAGGTGGTGCAGGAATACGTCCCGCTTCGCAAGGCCGGGACGACGTACAAGGGGCTCTGCCCTTTTCATGGCGAGCGCACACCGTCGTTCACGGTGAATCGCGACAAGGGTTTTTTTCACTGCTTCGGCTGCGGCCAGGGGGGCGACGTCTTCAAGTTCGTGGAACTGCAGGAGGGTGTGGGGTTCCATGACGCGGTGAAGCGGGTGGCGGCGCGGTTCGGGATCACCCTGCCGGAAGCTCCCGCCTCGCCCGAAGCACATGCCGAGGAGGCCGAGCGTGAGGCGCTCCTCAAGGCGCACGAGCTGGCGCGGGATTTCTACGCGGCGCAGCTTGCCAGCCCGGCTGGATCGGCGGCGCGGGAGATGCTGGCCCGACGCGATGTCCGCTCGGAGGCCGTCGAGACGTTTGGGATTGGGTACGCCCCTCCGTCCCGCGACATGCTGGTCCGGCACCTGAAGCAGCAGGGCTTCTCGCCGGGACAGCTGGTGCGCGGCGGTCTGGCCTTCCAGCGCGACGATGGCAGTGTCGTGGACCGGTTCCGGCAGCGCCTGCTGTTCCCGATCCATAGGGAGGGCGGGTCGATCGTGGCGTTCGGCGGGAGGGCGATGACCGACGACCAGGTACCGAAGTACCTGAACTCGCCGGAAACGCCGCTGTACACCAAGGGCCGGGTTCTGTACGGGCTGCATCTCAGCAAGCACGCCATAAGGAAGGCCGGCAGCGTCGTAATGATGGAGGGCTACTTCGACGTCCTCCAGGCCTGGCAGGGCGGCGTTGCCGAGACGGTGGCGTCCAGTGGCACGGCCCTCACCCCGGCGCAGGCCCAGACCCTGCGACGGTTTGCGTCCAAGGTGGTCCTCAGTTTCGATGCCGATGGGGCCGGGCAGAAAGCGGCCGTCAAGTCCGGTGATTTGCTGGTGGCCGAGGGCTTCCAGGTGAGTGTGGCCCTGCTGCCCGAGGGTGAGGATCCCGATACGTTCGTCCGACGGTATGGCGGCGACGCGTACCGGGAGAAGGTGGAACAGGCGCGGCCGTATCTCGAGGTCGTGCTCGATCGTGCCGCGGCGCGGCACAATGTGACGGACCCGATGGGACGCGTGGCGTTCCTCAACGAGATGCTGGCGGTGGCGGCCCGCATTCCCGAGGCCCTGGCCCGGGACCAGTTCGCGGATCGACTTTCGCATCGCGCCCAAGTGAGCGAGGAGACGATCCGGCAGGAAATTCGCAAGGCAGCCGTGACGAGGCAGGAAACCCTGCCCGCCACGGCGCGCCGCGCGTCGATGCCCGGGGTCAGCCGGGCGGAACGCGAGCTCATCGTCGGCGTGATGACCACGCCACGAGAAGCGATGCTCGCGATGGATGCGCTCGAGGATGCTGATCTCGAGCAGTTGCGCACCGGGCGGCTGTTGCGCCTGGTGCTCACCATGGACGTGTCGGACCCCGAGCAGATGCCGGAACAGGTCCTGGCAGGTCTCACAGAAGAGGAGCGCCGGTGGGTCACCGGATTGACGATGAGCGCGGGCGTCGTGGCGACGCCCGAGTCGTGCGTAAGAGCGATACGAACGCTGCGGCTGGAGCGGGAGCGGGCAAGCGTGCAGCGGGAGATCGACCAGCTGCAGGAGTCCGGCGGCGCGGCGAACACGGAGCGAATCCTGGCGCTATGGCTGGAAAAAAAGGCGCTGCTGGAACGGATCGAGGCGCTGAAGTGAAGGCAGAGGATCGTCCCGCGCCACGCGCGGGACGATCGGCCGACGTGTCCATCGAGGACAAGTACGACGAAGTGCGTCACCTGATCGCGATCGGCAAGGAGAAGGGCTACCTCCTGTACGACGAGGTCAGCGAAGTGCTGCCGGCCGACATCACCTCGTCGGCCGAGGAACTCGAGGACCTGTTCAGCACCTTCGGCAACGCCGGTATCGAGGTCGTCGAGTCCGAGCAGAAGTACCGCGAAGACAAGATGCTGGACCGCCCGGATGGCAGTGGCGACGAGCCGGAGCTCGACCTCACCCCGGGGGCGCTCGACAAGACCAACGACCCGGTGCGCATGTACCTGCGCGAGATGGGCACCGTGCCGCTGCTGACGCGCGAGGGCGAGGTCGAGATCGCCAAGCGCATCGAGCGCGGCAAGCTGGCGGTGATCAAGTCGATCTCGCGGACGCCGACGGTGGCCAAGAAGATCCTCGAGATGGGCGAGCAGCTGAAGGCCGGCCAGCGCACCATCCGCGAGATTGCCATCTTCACCGACGAGGAGGTCACCGAGGACCGCCTCGAGGAGCGGGCCAAGGAAGTCCTGAAGCAGATCGAGGCGGTGAAGAAGTCGATCACCAGCTTCAAGGCGGCCGAACTCAAGTTTGCCGGCATCAAGAAGGGCAAGACCAAGGCCGAGCTCGGCAAGTGGCGCAAGGCGCGCTGGTCGATGCTGCGCAAGCGCGTGCAGATCTCCAAGGCGATCCGACGCATCGAGTTCACCGAGGTGGTCAAGCGGCGCCTGATCGAGGAGATCAAGGAGCAGGTCGAAGCGGTGCAGAAGCTGCAACGCGAGGCCGACCACATCGAGCGTCAGGTCAACCCGACGGCCAAGGGGCGCAAGCCGAAGCTGAAGGAGGAGGAGAAGAAGGTCCTCCTCAAGCGGCAGAAGGACCTGCGCGCGGTCGTGCAGCAGATGTCGACCGACCTCGAGGAAACGCCCGAGCGGCTGCGGCACACGCTGGAGACGATCTACCGCGGCGAGATGCAGGCCGAGCAGGCCAAGAAGGAACTGGTCGAAGCCAACCTGCGCCTCGTGGTGTCGATTGCCAAGAAGTACACCAACCGTGGCCTGCAGTTCCTGGACCTCATCCAGGAGGGCAACATCGGCCTGATGAAGGCCGTCGACAAGTTCGAGTATCGACGCGGCTACAAGTTCTCGACCTACGCGACGTGGTGGATTCGACAGGCCATCACCCGCGCCATCGCCGACCAGGCGCGCACCATCCGCATCCCGGTGCACATGATCGAGACGATCAACAAGCTGATTCGCACCTCGCGCGCGCTGGTCCAGGAGCTGGGCCGCGAGCCGACGTCCGAAGAGATCGCGCAGCGCATGGACATCCCCGTGGCCAAGGTCCGCAAGGTCCTGAAGATCGCGCAGGAGCCCATCTCGCTCGAGACGCCCATCGGCGAGGAGGAAGACTCGCACCTCGGCGACTTCATCGAGGATCGCAACATCGTCTCGCCGGCCGAGGCGGTCATCAATCTGAACCTCAAGGAACAGACCGATGACGTGCTGAAGACGCTGACGCCGCGCGAAGAACGGGTCATCAAGATGCGCTTCGGCGTCGGCGATGGCAGCGAGCACACCCTCGAGGAAGTCGGGCAGAACTTCGCGGTCACCCGCGAACGGATCCGGCAGATCGAGGCCAAGGCGCTGCGCAAGCTGCGTCACCCGTCACGCAGCCGCAAGCTCAAGGCGTTCCTCGAAGGGCGATCGTAAGGGACGTCGGGAATTTGCCAGGCAGCATTCGGGAACACGGCAAAGGGCGTCTCCGCGGAGGCGCCCTTTGCTCGTACAGGGTTCGGGATACACTGGCGCGGCCGTCTGATGAGCCGGCGTGATTGCGCTACGTGATCGCGCCGCATGCACCCCCCCGAATACAGCGCTGGAGATGAACCATGGCTTCAATGATCAATCGCAACATCGGCATGCTGGTCCTCGGCGTGTGGCTGATCCTCACCGGGCTGTCGGCGATGATGGCGCTCGGCCTGCCGGCCATGCTCATGGCGGTGCTGGCGCTGGTAGCCGGGATCCTGATCATCGCGGGTCGCTGACCCGCCATCGACTGACGGGTCCATGAGCCGCCCGGCCCGCCGTCTGCTGCCCCTGCTGCTGCTGGCCGCCCTCGGTTGGGTGCCGTCGGCTGCGGCGCCGGGGGCGGACCCGGTACTCGTCGCGAAGGCCCGGGCCATCCACGATCGGGTGCTCACGCTCGACACCCACGACGACATCGACGTCCGCAACTTCACGCCGACACGCAATTACACGCAACGGCTCGACACCCAGGTCAACCTGCCGAAGATGCAGGAGGGTGGGCTCGACGCCTCGTTCCTTGTCGTCTACGTCGCGCAGGGACCGCTCACCGTGGCGGGGTACGACAAGGCCTACGCGCAGGCGGTCGCGAAGTTCGACGCCATCCATCGCCTCACCGGACAGATCGCCCCAAACCGGATCGGACTGGCGCTGACCGCGGCCGACGTGCGGAGGATCGCGGCGTCGGGTCGCAAGGTGGCGCTGATTGGCGTCGAAAATGCGTACCCGCTCGGGACCGATCTGTCGCGCATCAAGGAGTTCTACGACCGCGGCGGGCGCTACCTGTCGCTGGCGCACAACGGCCACAGCCAGTTTGCCGACTCCAACACCGGCGAGCGCGATGGCAAGTGGCTGCACGGCGGCCTGAGCGAACTCGGCAGGCAGGCGATCGCCGAGATGAACCGCGTCGGCTTCATGATCGACCTCTCCCATCCGTCGAAGCCGGCAAACCTGCAGGCCATCGCCCTGTCGAAAGCGCCAGTCATCGCGTCGCATTCGTCGGCCCGCGCGGTGGCCAACCACAGCCGCAACCTCGACGACGAGCAGCTGCTGGCCATCAAGAAGAACGGCGGCGTCGTCCAGACGGTGGCCTTCGACGGCTACGTGAAGATCAAGCGGCCGGATGCGCCGGCACGTGCCGCCGCAGTTGCCGCGCTGCGCCGCGGCCTGCCCGCCGGTGGCATCCGCGAGCTGGACGACGAGGCCCGCGCCCGCTTCCGCGCCAGGATGGCCGAGGTCAATCGACGCTTCCCCGGCCCGCCGCGCGCCACCGTCGCCGACTTCGTGAACCACATCGACTACCTGGTGAAGCGGATCGGGGTCGATCACGTCGGCATCTCGTCGGACTTCGACGGCGGCGGCGGCATCGAGGGCTGGGACGGCGCCGAGCAGACGTTCAACGTGACGCTGGAGCTGGTCACGCGGGGCTACACCGAGGAACAGATCGGCAAGTTGTGGAGCGGCAACCTGCTGCGGGTCATGGACGACGTCCAGCGCGTCGCCAGGCAACTGCAGCAGACCGGCCGGTAGCGCGGACCGGCCCTGGCCTGACGACCCCAGGGCTGACGTGGCACAATCGGCGGGTCGTCCTCACCTCATCCCCACTCGGGGGCCCATAGCTCAGCGGTCAGAGCCGCCGGCTCATAATCGGTTGGACCCAGGTTCGAATCCTGGTGGGCCCACCACTCCTCGCGTTGCTCGTCGTGTCGGCCCAGCAGATTCAGGCCCTCCGGCTCCGGTCCTCCGGACCTCGCCGACCGGGCTCGAATCCTGGTGGGCCACCACTCCTCGCGTTGCTCGTCGTGTCGGCCCAGCAGATTCAGGCTCCGGCTCCGGTCCTCCGGACGCCGACCGGTCGACCTGGTGGGTCCGCGGCGATGAACTGGGCGTATCCTCGAAAGCCTGCTCCGAGGTGATTCGAGAACTGGCGGTCGGCACGCGTGGTTGCGCGTGGCGGCGAGCCGCGCCCGGAGCACAGGAGGTAACGCCCATGCACGTGATGATCCTTCGCGCCGCAGCCCTGACCCTGCTCGTGGTGGCTCACTCGGATGCGTCGCCACCGGCGCCCGCCCAGGCACCGGCTGGCTCCCACAAGCACTACGACGCGCCGGCCCAAGCCCAGACACCGTCGCCCACCGGTGAGGTCGCGCCCCGACTCCAGAAGCTCGGCACCCACACGTTTCCCGTCAGCACGCGGCGGCCCGGCGCCCAGCGGTTCATCAACCAGGGCCTCAACCTGGCGTACGCCTTCAACCACGCCGAGGCGCGGCGGGCCTTTCGCGAGGCGTCCCGTCTCGACCCCGGCCTGGCCATGGCCTACTGGGGACAGGCGCTCGTGCTCGGCCCGAACATCAACGCGCTGATGGAGCCCAACGACGAGCCGCACGCCCTCGAACTGGTGAAGAAGGCGCAGTCGCTGGCGAGCACCGCGTCGCCGCGGGAGCGCGCGCTGATCGACGCCCTCGCTGCGCGCTACTCGGGGACTCCGGATCACCGTACGACCAACGACCGCGCCTACGCCGAGGCGATGCGCAAGGTCAGCGCACGCTTCCCCGCCGACCCAGACATCGCGATGCTCTATGTCGAGTCGATGATGGACCTGCGACCCTGGGGCTACTGGATGCCCGACGGGCATCCGCACGAAGGCACCGCCGAGATCGTGGCGCTCACCGAGCGCGTCATCCGCCATCACCCGAAGCACCCGGGCGCGCTGCACATGTACGTCCACCTGATCGAGCCGACGTCCACGCCGGAACGCGGTGAGAAGGCCGCCGACGCGCTGCTGACGCTGATGCCGGCCGCCGGCCACATCGTCCACATGGCGTCGCACATCTACCAGCGGATCGGCCGCTATCAGGACGCCATGACCAGCAACCGGCTGGCCGTGGCTGCCGACGAGGACTACATCGCGCAGTGCCGCGCCCAGGGTCTGTACCCGATGGGCTACTACCCGCACAACGTGCACTTCCTGTGGTTCGCGGCCGCCGCGGATGGTCAGAGCCAGGTTGCGACCGACGCCGCACGCAAGGTCGCCTCGCGGGTCGAAGATGCCCAGCTGTCCGAGCTGCCGATGCTGGCCGGCTTCCGGGTCGTCCCCTGGTGGGCCCACGTGCGGTTCGGCCGCTGGCAGGAGATGCTGGCCGAACCGGCACCGCCAGCCGGCAGTGCGTTCCTGCGCGGTGCGTGGCACTACGGCCGCGGCCAGGCCCTGGTGGCGACCGGCGATCCGGCCGGCGCCGAGCGCGAACTGACGTCCCTCGAAGCGCTGATGACCGACAAGGGTCTCGACCAGCCGATGTTCTCGCCCAACACGGGACGCGCCATCCTCTCTGTGGGCCCGGCCGTGCTCGCCGGCGAGATCGCGGCCGCGCGCGGCGACTACCCGACGGCCATCGCCAAGCTCGAGGAAGCCGTGCGCCTCGAAGACGGGCTCGTCTACACCGAGCCGGCGGAATGGCACTCGCCGCCGCGGCTGGCGCTGGGCGTGATCCTGCTGGAGGCTGGCCGGCCGGCGCAGGCCGAGACTGTGTACTGGGACGACCTGAAGCGCAACCGCGATAGCGGCTGGGCCCTCTTCGGCCTGCTTCAGGCCCTGCGAGCCCAGGGCAAGGACGCCCAGGCCGCCATCGTCGAATCGCGGTTCAACAAGGCGTGGGCGCGCGCCGATCTCGACGCTGACCTCGTCGAGAATCGGCCGACCCGCCAGCGCCGCGTCGCGATCGGCGAGTCGGTGAGCGTGGCCGGCAGCCACCTCGGCCCGTCGAGCGGCCGACGTCCGAAGGTAGGGGCGCCTCCCCGAGGCGCCCTGCGACGAGCTCAGCCAGCCGCGAGGCGCGCGCCTCGCTCGACCAGCAGCTCGCGCAGCACCGAACGGTGGCAGCGCTGCTCGTGCTCGCAGTAGCAACCGACCGAGAAGTGCGACCCGTGCGACAGCGCCGCCAGCAGGTCGAGCAGGCGCGACGCGTCGGGCGCCTTCATCTCGGCGCGATACCGGCGCACGAATGACTCCCACGCCTTGTCGCCCGCGACGTGCCTGCCGGCGGTCACCACGGGCTCGCTCGGGGCAAGCATCGGCATCCACACGTCGAAGAAGTCGCGCGACGCGAACTCGCTCTTCGACACCCCGCGGGGCGGCCGCCGCACCGTGCCGATGCGCACGCCCTCACCCTCGCGCCGGGCCGTCCCGAGTCGTACGATTGTGATCGCCACGTGCGTCCTCCCCTATGCGCTGAACCGCGACCGGTAGTCGGCCCAGTCGTCCATGGAGACGTTGCCGCCGCACAGCACCAGCACGACCTCATCGTCCGGCCCGAACCGCCCCTGCAGCCGGCGAGCGGCGGCCAGCGTGCATGACGCCGCGAGTTCGGCGTTCACCTTTGCTCGCTCGAGCAGGTAGACGCCAGCCTGGTACGCCTCACGATCGGAGACGACGATGTAGCGGTCCGCGTGGCGCTGCATCACGGTGAGGGCGTCGGCGGCCACGAACGGTGCGCCCAGGGTCCTGGCCAGCGACGTCGGCGTCACCGGGACGACCTCCCCGGCCTTCAGCGCCTCGCCCATCGCCTCTGCACCTTCGGTCTCGACGCCCCAGACCCTGACGCCCGGCACCAGGGCCTCCAGGGCCACGGCAATCCCGGCGTACAGGCCACCGCCCCCGATGCTGATCACCACATCGGTCACCGACGGCAGGTCCTCGTGGATCTCGAGACCAATCGTGCCGACGCCGGCCATCTGGTACGGGTCGTCGAACGGATGCAGCAGGCGACGGCCCTCCTGCCGCAACGCTTCCGCCCGTGCGAAGACCTCGGGAAACGAGGCCGACAACTCGATGCTGGCCCCGTAGCGCCGGGTCGCTTCGACCGACGCCGCCGGCGCCACCGATGGCATGCAGATCGATGTCGTGACGCCGAGGGTGCTGCCCGCGTCGGCGAGCGCCTGCGCGAAGTTGCCGCCACTGACGCCGACCACCCCACGGGCGCGCTCTTCCGCGGTCAGCTGCAGTAGCTGGTTGAAGGCGCCTCGAGGCTTGAACGACCCGGTGCGCTGGAACAGTTCGAACTTCAGGTGGACGTTGGTCCCGAGGTCTCGGCTGAGCGTCCTGCTGCGCTGCAGCGGCGTGCGCCGGACATAGGGTTCGATGGCTGGTCTGGCCCGCCGGACGTCGTCGAGTGTGATCATCGGTGTGGTCGTGGCAGCGGCGGCATGCCGGTCCGCCAAGCATAGCGTCGGAACGGCCACGGATCGGGCAAGATGATGGCGATGCACACCGAGGTGGTACTCGGGATCGACGTCGGCTCGTCCGGCGTGCGGATCGCGGCAGTGGACGACACCGGCTTGCTGCGCGCCCTCGCCTCGGTGCCGATGACCGCGCCCTCTCCCGACCGCGACGGCCGGGTGCGCCAGGATCCCGACCAGTGGTGGCGCGCGACGCGGACAGCCTTCGCCCGGCTCGATCTCACCGGCCTGCGGGTGCGGGCGCTTGCCGTGGACGGGACGTCCGGGACGATCGTGCCAATCGATGCGGCCGGCACGCCAACCGGCCTGGCCTCCCTGTATCTCGACATCGCGAGTGCGGCGTCGGTGACCGCGGTAGCCGCGGTGGCCCCTCGCGAGACCGCCGCGCTCGGGCGCACGTCGCCGCTGGCGCGAGCCCTCGACCTGCCGGGTGCCCGCGTCGTCCATCAGGCCGACTGGATTGCCGCACGGTTGTCGGGGTGCCACGCCGTCACCGACGAGAACAACGCGCTGAAATCTGGATACGACCCGGTCAGCAGGACCTGGCCCGACTGGATCCGGGCCACCGGCATGACCTTGGCCCGACTGCCACGCGTGGTGCCGGCGGGCACCCCTGTGGGTCCCATCCTGGCCACGCTGGCAGAAAGGCTGGGCCTGCCGACCGACGTCGTCGTCGTGGCCGGGACCACGGACGGCTGCGCGGCGTTTCTCGCCAGTGGCGCGACCGAACCAGGCGATGGCGTGACCGCGCTCGGCACCACCCTGACGCTCAAGCTGCTGACGGATCGGCCGGTGTTTGCCGCGGAGCTGGGCGTCTACAGCCACCGGATTGGCGATCAGTGGCTGGCCGGTGGAGCGTCCAACAGCGGCGGCGGCGTGGTGGCGAAGTACTTCGCGCGGGAGGAGATCGACGCGCTCTCGCCGCACATCGATGCCGATGCGCCGTGCGGGTTGGACTTCTACCCGCTCGACAGTCCCGGCGAGCGCTTCCCGGTCAACGACCCCGAGCTGCGGCCGCGCCTCGACCCGCGCCCGCACGACCGCACGCAGTTCCTGCACGGCCTGCTCGAGGGCATCGCGGCCATCGAGGCTCGCGGGTACCAGGCGCTGGCAGAGCGTGGCGCATCGCCGCTGGCGTCGATTCGATCGACGGGTGGTGGCGCCACCAACGCGGCATGGACTCGCATCCGGCTGCGGCTGCTCGGCGTGCCCGGACTTCCGTCGCGCAGCGACCATGCGGCCGTCGGCACCGCCAGGCTGGCGTGGCGAGGGGTCGGACATGCGTGTTGACCGCCTGGCGGACATCGCCGACAGCTTCGATGGCGTCCTGATCGACCAGTTCGGCGTAATACACGACGGGCACTCGCTGTATCCCCGGGTGCTCGAGGTGCTGGGCCAGCTGCACGAACGGCGCATCGCGGTGGCGGTGCTCACCAACTCCGGCAAGCGCGCGTCCGCCAATCGCGACCGGCTCGTGCAGATGGGCGTGCCCCGCCATCTCTTCGTCGACGTCGTCAGTTCGGGGGAGGTCGCGTGGCGATCGATCGTCGCCATGCAGCCGGTGCCCCGCGTCATGGTGATTGGCAGGGACGGCGAGGACTACGACCTCGCTGGTGTGCAGACCGTGCACGATCCCGCCGACGCCGAGTTGCTGCTGATCCTCGGATCGAACGCGCCCGACACGCTCGCTCGAGGACTACCGACGTCGTTTCGAGGGCCTGACGCTACCGGCTCTCTGCTGCAACCCCGACCGCTGGATGCTGACACGACACGGTCTGGTGCCCGCACCCGGCGCCATCGCCGCGGTCTACGAAGAACTGGGCGGGCGGGTCACCTGGATTGGCAAGCCGTACCCGGAGATCTACGCCAGTGCGGTCGCCCTGCTCGGTAACCGCTCGCGCCTGCTCTGCATCGGCGACAGCGCCGAACACGACGTCGCTGGAGCGCGGGCCGCTGGCCATGCGACGCTGCTGGTGATGACCGGCGTGTCCGAGGGACTCGCCCCGGCCGCGCTCGACCCACGACCGGATTACTGGATGCAGGAGCTCGCGTGACAGCCCTCGACCACCTGCGCACGCTGTCGGCGCGCGTCGGCGCCGACCCGCTGCTGGTGCAGGCCGCCGGTGGCAACACGTCGCTCAAGGCCGACGGTGTGATGTGGATCAAGGCCTCGGGCACGTGGTTGAAGGACGCCATCAGCCGCGACATCTTCGTGCCCGTGAACCATGCGGCACTGGTCGAGGCGCTGGCCCGCCGCGACCCGGCAGCCGATGCCTGCCTGCCGTTCGTGCGCGCCGATCTCAACGCCACCGGACTGCGGCCGTCGATCGAGACCAGCGTCCACGCCCTGATGCCGCAACCCGTCGTCGTGCATGTCCACTGCGTCAACACCATCGCCTGGGCTATCCGCCGCGATGCGCAGGTGCACCTGGCCGCGCGCCTGCATGAGTTCGCGTGGGCGTTCGTGCCCTACGCGAGACCGGGGTTGCCGCTGGCGGTGGCCATTGCCGCAGCCCTGCGCCCGGGCGTGGATGTGCTCGTGCTCGGCAATCACGGCCTGGTGGTGGCCGCCGACAGCGTTGGCGGCGCACAGGCCCTGCTCGAGCGCGTCGTGTCGGCGCTGGCGCGCCCGGCCCGCGACCTGATTGCACCCTGCTGGGGAGCTCTCGAGACGATCTGCGAGGGCACGCCGTATCGGCCGGCCGCCAGTGACCATACGCACGCCCTGGCCACCGACCCGTTGGTACTGGCGCGGGGTGACACGCACGTCTTCTACCCGGATCACGTGGTGTTTCTCGGCGTCGGTGTGGCTACCGACATGGCTGCCGGCGCGCCGCTGGTCGCCGTTCCAGGTCAGGGCGTGCTCGTCCGCGCCGATGCGCGGCCTGCCGTCGAGGCGATGGGCCGCTGCCTGGCCGACGTGCTGCGGCGCGTCGGCGCGGACGAGCCGCTTCTCGCGCTCACGCACCAGGACATCGACCGTCTGGTGAATTGGGATGCGGAGAAGTACAGGCAGAAGGCAGAGTGAGAACGGCAGAATTCAGAATTCTGAATTCTCTCAATTCCCCTTCGGCGCCTTCGACAGGTCGAAGCTCTCCGGGGCGACGTACGGCGTGATTGGCGTGGCATCGGCGCCGCTGGCCGGCACGTCCCTGCCGAGGGCCCACAGGATGCCGTTGATCACCAGCCTGCGCATCGACTCCTGCGTGAAGTCTTCGGGATGGCCGAGGGTGGTGAAGAACACGCGGCCGCCCTTGTGCGCGCGGGTCCAGGCGACGGGCTGGTGGGGCGGGTACTGCGCGGCCTTCGCGGTCTGCTGCGAGTTGAGGCTGTCGCCCTCGAGCAGCACCGTGGCCGGGCCATTGAGGGGCAGCACGTGATACAGCCACGAGCGCGCCGGGAAAGGCGACACGCCGCGCAGAATCGGGTGCCCGCGCTCCTCCGCGTTGAGGGTGACCGACGTGGTCGACTTGTTGCCGTGGTGGGTGATCCACTTCTGCCCGAATACGTCACGACCGAAGCCGTCGTTGAGCGCCACGTGCGGACTGCCTTCCGGGTAGAGGAAGGCATGGGTGCTCGTGCGCAAGCCGACGACCGGCTTGCCCGAGTCGACGTAGGCCGTGACGCGTGCGAGCTGATCGTCGGGCAGGGCCCGGAAGCGCGTGAACATGACCATCAGGTCGGCCGTCGCGAGCGCGTCGAGCCCCTCGATGTTGTTCTTGGTCTGCGGGATGGGCTTCGAGATCGCGACCGAGGTGCGCATCCCATACTTCTTCTCCAGGATGGCCGCAATCATCGGCATCGTGATCTCGGACCGGTACTCGTCGTCGCCGGTCACGAAGACGACGTGCGGGGTGCGCGGCTGCGCGGCGACCCGCATCGACGCCCCGCCCGAGGCCAGAAGGCCGGCGACGACGAGGGCCGCACCGGCCAGCACCATCCGCCCCGCCTGGCGACCGCACGGGCTGGTGGCGACGATGACCTGAGATTTGAGTCCTGAGACGCGCATCGTCATCTTCCTCACTGTGGCGAGACCTGCACCGGCGAACGCACCACCGACACGACGCCGTTCATCGTCCGCCAGTGCCCGGGGAACGTGCACACGAAGGGATAGTTTCCCGGTTGCGTCGGCGCCGTGAAGCGCGCCTGCAGTGTCTCGCCCGGCTGCAGCAGCCGGATCGCAAACAGCACTTCCGGGGTCTTCGGGATGAAGCTCTGGCCGAAGGCATCGGGCGACGAGACCATCGCTTCGGCGGCCAGCGCCACGGTTTCGAGCGCGCCCTCCTTGGTGACCAGCAGGTTGTGCGGCATCTCGTCGCGGTTGACGAACTCGATGACGACTTCCTCGCCGGCGGCAACGGTGATGCGCGACAGGTCGAACTTCATCTGCGCGGTCACGGCCTCGATCCGGATGATGCGCACCACCAGCGCGTCCAGGGCACGGCTGAAGACCTCACGCTCGGCAGCGGGCAGCTTGAGCGCCAGTTCGTGTCCGAACCCGACGGCTTCGAGAAACGCCGGGCCGGTACGGTCGGCCGGTGGGATCGACCTGACGTGTGCCAGCACCGTGTCGGCCAGCGGCGCCACTTCCCCGGTCGGCCAGGCACTTGGCGGCAGTCTCCGGATGGCGCCCATGGCGACCTGGCGCTGCGCCGGGTCGCGCATGAAGGCCGAGAGGATGCCGACGGCGTCGGCCTCGCGCCCTTCGAACTGGGGCAGCAGGGCCATGCCCGCGGCGTTGACCGCGAGGGTGATGTCGCCGCCGAGAGTGATCGGCTCGGGTGCGCGCGTGATGCGCAGCGCGTCGCGGACGAACACCACCCGACGGTTGGCGTCGAGCACCGCGACGTACAGGCCGGCGCGGGCGTCCTGGGCGCCCGGCCACAGGTTGATGACGTCGATCGGGTGCTCCGCGCCGAGATCGACCTCCCACCAGGGATCCTGCTCGGCACTCGTGAATGCGTGCGTCCCGGCCAGCGGATCCCGGCCGGCGCCGGCAGCCATGTCGACGCCGCCGTCGATGGCGCGCGGCGCGTGCCCACCCGTGGCACCGCCAGCGACGATGCTGGACTGGGTCGCGGTGCCCTTGCGGGCGACGTTCTCCCCGCGGCTCATGACCTCGACCTCGGTCACGCTCAGGACCTGCGCCCGTCCAGGCCGCACCAGGCGCACGTAGCGCCCCGCCACGGGCGCGGCGACGTGATCCGCGGTGCGTGTGGTGGATGCCGAGCGCAGGGCCGGCAGGACCAGCGTCTGGAGGCTGGCCAGGGCCGGGCCGCGCCCGAGTCGCTGCGCGCCACGCAGCAGGTCGATGCGCAGGCGCGGCGAGGCAGCGGCCAGCTGCCAGGCGGCTTCGGCAGCGCCGTCGATCTGCATCAGCGCCAGGAAGGCGCCCTCGCGGATGCTGTCGTTGCGGCCCTCGCGGGCAAGCCGCTCCACCGCTGCCCGCTGCGGTGCGAGCTGCGCCGGCGCCAGGGTGCCGAGCAGCTGCATCAGGTCGGCAGATGCCGGGGCGCTGCCGGGCGCGCCGTCCATGCGCTCCACCGCCGTGATGATCTCTCCCAGGACAGTGCTGCCGTTCTCGGCCGCCAATGCGTCCAGGGCTTCGCGCCTGACGGTGGGGTCGACGCCCTGACGTGCCAGCAGGGCCTGGTACACGGGGGTGCTGCGCTTGACGCGCGCCAGGTCCGCGGGCGCCAGGCGTTCGAGGACGAAGGTCTGGCCTGCGGGGTTGTCGGCCGCAAAGGTGCCGCCGGTCGTGAGCACCGGCTTCCACACCGGCTCCAGCGTGCTCATCGTGGAGTCGAGGACGTAGGAGAGGTAGTAGTCCATCGGGTGGGCGAGGACCTGCAGTGCCGTGCTGGCCGCCTCGGCCGTCGGCACGAAGCTGAGGGCGCGAACGGCTTCGAGGCGCACGCGCGGCTCGCGGTCGTTGACCGCCTCGGCCAGCAGCGCCATGGCGCCGTCCACACGGTCGAACCAGTGCTGCAGCACGCGCACGGCTGCGGCGCGGGCGCGGAACTCCTTCGCGGCGAGCAGCTGCCGGAGCAGCGGCTGGTTGACCCGATCGTGGTGTTCGTGGACCCACAGCGCCTCGAGCAGGTGGTGCTCGTAGTTGGCGCCGGCCGGGTCGAGTGCCGCGACCCACTGCTCCACGGCCGTGATGACCTGGTCGCTCGGCCACTCGCGCAGCGCGAGACGGGCGCGGTAGCGGGTGCGATCCTCGTAGGCCTTCAGCAGCTCGAGCTGTTGCGCGATGGTCGCGCCATGGATTTTCGGCGGCGTCGCCAGCGGACGCCCCTTCGCCGTGATGCGCCAGACCCGGCCGCGCGACTTGTCACGCCGCGCATCGCGAATCGAGTACTGCATGTGCCCGATCAGCGGGTTGAACCAGTCGATGACGTAGAGCGCACCGTCGGGACCGAACTCCATGCCGACGGGGCGGAAGTTCGGGTCGGTGGACTGCAGCAGCGGCTCCACTTCGACGCCGACGAAACCCGAGCCCTCTTCCACCGTCTTGTACTGCTTGATGCCGAGAAACCCGATGACGTTGTTGTAGAGAAAATTGCCCTGCGCCGACTCGGGGAAGTGCCGGCTCGTGACGAACTCGCTGCCACTGGTCGGGCGCACGCGGGTCAGCGTCCACTCCTGCATCCCCTTCTGCTTGTTCGGGTAGTTGACGTGGCCGGAGAACGCCGTGCCCCAGTAGTTGTAGCCGTTGGAGGCGTCGGAGATGAAGTTCTGCCCCCACCGGTCGATGACGTGGCCCCACGGGTTGGCAAAGGGATACGACACGAAGACGTCGAGCTTCTCGGTGCGCGGCTCGTAACGCCACACGCCGGCATACGCCAGGCGACGCGGGCCAAAGGGCGTCTCGACCTGCGAGTGCAGGAACGTGCCCTCCTGGAAGTAGAGCGCGCCGTCAGGTCCCCACTGCCAGGCGTGGATCGAGTGGTGGCTGTCCTCGGTGCCGAAGCCGTGCAGGAGGATCCGGCGCTCGTCCGCCTTGCCGTCGCCGTTGGTGTCCTTCATGAACATCAGGGTCGGCTGCTGCGCGATGTACACACCGCCATCGCCGAGCGCGAAGCCCGTCGGGATGTAGAGCCCGTCGGCAAAGACCGTGCTCTTGTCGGCCCGACCGTCGCGGTTGGTGTCTTCGAGGACGATCAGCTTGTCGTTCGGCTTCTCGTCGGGCAGCGCGTGCGGGTAGGTCGGCGAGGTCAGCACCCAGAGACGACCCCGGCCGTCGAAGGTCATCTGCAGCGGCTTGGCCAGATCGGGGAACTCGACTTCGGACGCAAACAGGTTGACCTCGTAGCCCGCGGCCATCTTGATCCGCTCGAGGGCCACCTTCGGGTCCTGCGACGCGAGGTCGAGTGCCGCGCCACGGTTGGGCTCGACCCGGTCGGCGACCTGCGCATCGGCCGCTGTCGTCAGCGCCAGCAGTGCCACGCCGGCGAGGATGCCGCGACGGGGGCGACGAGCACTTCGCATACGTGCCACCCCTGCGGAGAGATTCCCGGTCATCGCGCCCCCTGTTGGTCAGGAGACACGGCCGAACCGCTGGGGCGGGTCGGCCTGGCCGGGCGCGGCATCACCGTTCGCGCCTGCTTCCAGATCTTCTTCTCCTGCGCCGCGACCAATTCGTCGAGCCGCCGCATCTCCGGGGGGAAGTTGACCGACCCGAACGGATCGAGGCGGCGCCCGACGATGTATTCGGCGTTCAGCGGGACGGAAGCGCAGGAAGAACAAGCGGTTCTTCTCGTTGATCAGCGCCCGCAGGTCGGCGTAGCTCTTCGAACCAGACGGCAACTCCTCTGGCGCGAGCCCCAGCGCCGTGAGCAGCACCACGGCAAACACCTTGTCGCCGTCTTCGTTCAGGTGCATGCCGTTGATCGTCAGCGGCGCCTTGGCGCTGCCCATCGCTTCGCGCATCGGCGTGAACACATCGGCAAAGGGCACACCGAGCCGCGTCGTCACCCGTCGCATGGCGGACGTGTACCGCTCCAGTTCGCGGTTGCGCCGGTCGACATCGACGTGCACCAGGCGGTCGAGTTTCTCGTGCGCGATTGGCGAGACGAAGGCCAGGCGCGGTGCCGCTTCGCCGTTGTACCTGGCCGCCTGGTGCCGCGCGATGTAGGCCTCGAGGTCCTTCTCGAACTGCGGCACACCGGCCTCGCCCTCGAACGACTCGTTGGCGCCGAAAAACGCCAGCATGACGTCGGTCCCCTGCGCCGTCAGGTGCGTGGTGTCGTCACCGAAGTTGAGCGGCCGCGGCTGCAGGGTCAGCGTGTCGGCGCTTCTGGCCAGGTTGCGCAGCGACAGCTCCAGCTGCGGGTACAGCGCCAGCAGCGTCGTCTCGAAGTGGTTGAAGTACTGCTGCCGGTCGGCCAGGGTGTTGCCGACCAGTACCACGCGGTCGTGAGGCCGCAGTTCGAGCCGTGGCACCGCGGCATCGGTGGGCTGGGCCGTGGCGGCGCCGGCCCCGAGCATCACACCGGCAGCCAGCGAGAGCACCCGAACAGAGGGAATTCTGATCATGGAGGTGCAAGGGACTGTAGTCCCCTTCGGCTGCCCGAGCAAGCCGCGCGCCCCTACTCCTCGGTCTTCCAGTGGATGGAGGCAAACGGAATGGTCTCGGTGCGCCGTCCGGCGAGGTGCTGCATGATCTGGCGGGCGTGAAAGCGGCCGTTCTCGATGAACCAGCGATTGGTCTTCATCCCGCCGCACACCGTGCCGGCCACGTACACGCCCGGCCGCGCCGACTCGAACGTCTTCTCGTCGATAGATCGGTGTGCTGTAGCCATCGTCGGCAAAGGTCAGGCCCAGCGAGGCCAGGAACGAGAAGTCGGGCTGGTAGCCGGTCATCGCCAGCACGAAATCGTTGCCCAGTTCGACGATGCCGGTCGGCGTCCGGACCAGGACGAGATCCTCGCGAATCTCTTCGACGGTGGACTCGAAGTAGGCGCGGATCGAACCCTCCTTGAGACGGTTCTCGAGGTCGGGCCTGATCCAGTACTTGATCGAGTCCGACAGCGCGGGCCCGCGCACGATCATCGTCACCTGCGCGCCGTGCCGGTAGCAATCCAGGGCCGCCTTGGCGGCCGAGTTCCTGGCGCCGACCACGGCCACCCGCTGCTGCACGTAGGGATACGGCTCGCGATAGAAGTGGGTGACCTTGCCGAGTTGCTCACCGGGCACGCCCAGCCGGTTCGGGATGTCGAAGAATCCAGTGGCGACGACCACGTGGCGGCACTCGTGCACCCCGCGCGAGGTCTCGACGCGAAATGCGCCCTGCTCGCCCCGCACCGCCTCCACGCGTTCGTACAGCCGGACGTCGACCCCCTCGCGGGCGGCGACGCCGCGGTAGTACTCGAGCCCCTCCTCGCGGGTCGGCTTGTAGCCCTGCACGGGGAAGGGATGGCCACCAATCTCGATCAGATCGGGGGTCGAGAAGAACTCCATCCTGGCCGGGTAACCGACGATGGAGTTGACGAGAGCGCCCTTGTCCAGGACACGGGCGGTCAGGCCGGCGTGGCGCGCCTCGATGGCACACGCCAGGCCGACGGGGCCGGCGCCGATGACCACGACATCCAGCACGGGCTCGGTTGCATCACTGCGGTTCTGCACATCCCCATTGTCGCCTGCCTGCGGCGGCGGGCCCTGGCGCCCTGAATTCTGAATTCTGCATTCGTCGGTGATACCGTCCTGACGTGCACCCCATGCTCGAGCAGTTACACCGCCTGCAGAATCTTGAACGGCAGGCTGCGACCCTGCGCGCCGACATCGACGCCGTCGACGTGCGGCGCCGCGAGATCGAGGCCCCGGTGCACGCCGCCCGGGCGACGCTGGATGCCCTGACCGCGACGATCGAGCTGCGCCAGACCCAGCGGCGCGCCGGCGACCGTGACGTCGCCGCATCCCAGCAGCGGCTGACCAAGTTCAAGCAGCAGCTGATGGCCGTGACCAACGGCCGCGAGTACGAGGCCGTGCAGCACGAGATCGCCACGGTCGAGGGCGAGCTCAAGGCGCGCGAGGATCAGACGATCTCGCTGCTCTTCGAAATCGACGACCTGACGCCACAGGCCGAGGCCGCCGACCCGAGCGCTGGGCGAGCGCCAGGGCGAGGCCGCCGCCGCACTGGCCGGGGAAGCCGACGACACCGAGCGTCGCCGCGTTGAGCTCGTCTCGGTCGAGGCCAGCATCGCCGCGCTGCGCCCGACCCTCGAGCCGGGTGCGCTGGCGGTCTACGACCGCACGGCCAAGCGATATCCGCGCCACGCGGTTGCCGACCTCAGGGGTGAGCTCTGCGTCGGCTGCAACGTCAACATCCGGCCGATGCTCGCCTACGCCATCAGGAAGGGCGAGAAGATCATCCAGTGCGAGAACTGCACGCGGATCCTCTATCCGATCATCCCGCCGGCGCCCGCGCCGCCCGCGCCCTGACGCACCGGACGAGGGCCGTCCGAGTGCCGCACGGGGTACGATCGTGCCGATGATCACGGCGTACACGGATGGCGGCGCGCGCGGCAACCCGGGACCGGCCGGTTACGGCGTCCACGTTCTCGATGCGGACGGCAACACGCTGGCCGAGCTGGTCGGCCCGCTCGGCCACGCCACCAACAACGTCGCGGAGTACTCGGGGTTGATTGCGGCGCTGCAGTGGGCCGTCGACCACGGCCACGGCAGCGTGCGTGTGCGCATGGACTCCGAGCTGGTGATCAAGCAGATGCGCGGCGAGTACAAGGTCAAGCACGCGACGATGCAGGTGCTGCACGCCGATGCGCGGACGGCTCATCGCGAAGCTCGATCGCGTGACCCTGGAGCACGTGCGGCGCGAGCAGAACAAGGTGGCTGACGGCCTGTCCAACCAGGCCATGGATCTCGTCGAAGGCAAGCCGCCAGTGCCCGTGGCTCCCGCCGCCAGCGCGCCGCCGAACTCGCGCCGCGGGCGATCAGCATTCCGCGCCCTGCCAGGCCCGCACACGCGCGCACGTCCCTGCCCTCCTCAGCGCCGCGCTTCGACTTCGACGTCGACTGACGGCCGACGCACGGTCAGGCCCGGGCCCGACGCCGGATCGCCGCCACCATCCGCCCGGCCGCCATCCCGTCCACGCGATACGACTGCAGCGCAGCGCTGTGCGTGGCCGTGCACAGGCCGGCGAGATGGAGATTGGCCGGCGCCACGCCGGCGGCGGCCAGTTGGTCGCGGGTAATCGTCCAGAGGTCGAGCAGGTACTTGTCCGGCGCGTCTCGCTCCACCCACCAGGTGCCGCGCGCAGACTCCTTGGGCCAGCTGGCCGTGAACGCGTCCACGACCTCCGTGCCCGACTTCGTAGGCGGCTGGACCGATGCAGGGCCCGATGGCCACGATCAGGTCGTCCGGGCAGCTGCCGAATCGGGCCCCGAGCACCTGCACCATGCGCCCCGCCGCGCCGGCGGCCGTGCCGCGCCATCCCGGCGTGCACGGCAGCCACGGCGCCGGTCCGGACATCCGCGTAGAGGATGGGGACGCAGTCCGCGGTGCGGACCGCGAGCGCCACGTCGGCCCGATCGGTCGCGAGCAGGTCCCCTTCCGGCCACATGTCGCCGCATGGCGAGGCGATGTCGGTGTGTGCGGCAACCCCGTGGACCTGCCGCATGCGCCAGAGATGGGCGGGCTCGACGCCCAGCCAGGTCGACAGGGGCACCCAGCCACCTCGCGGCGGCGTCCGGGACGTCGAGGCCTCGTGCCGTGAAGACGTGGGAGGCATGCGGCTCGAGGGCGGTGCAGCGCAGGGCCGGACCCCACGGCGTCTCGAACCAGGCAAATGGCGCCATCGGCGCAGGCAGTGACACGGCTCGATGATGCAACGACGGTTGGCAGTTGCCAACCGCCGTCACCCCGACCGCAGTCAGGCCGCGAACGGGACAGATCGCGGCCAGATTGGCCTCGCCGAAGCGCGCGCGCGCACCTGCATGGCAACGGGCGTTCACGGGTGTGCCCGCGCCTGGTTCGCCCGTGACGCTGTCGCGGCTTCCCGGTGACTTCGCCAACCCCTCTCGATACAACGACTTACGTGAATGCACCGGTGTCGTTCGGCAGTTGGCGCTGGTCTTGAAGTAGGGCAGACCGAGCGGTGGACCTCCATTCGGTGGCGCATTGGCGCCACCCGGCCAAACGTGCCTGACCCTGGTCCCCGCTCTTCCATGCGACATCGACCTTCCTGGAGGGAGGCCCGTGCCGCGCCTGCACGAGAGGACACGCTCATGACGGTCAAGATCGTCGCCGCAAATGAACAGGCCAGCCCGGCCGGCAAGCTGGCTGACGCCGAATTGCACTTTGTCGACGGGGCCCTTGCCGGGCTCAAGCTGGTCGGCTTCGGCGTGTGGGAACGCCGGTCGCCGTCCGGTCGGCGCAACGTGACGTTCCCGGCGCGGACGTACTCGGTGAACGGCGAACGCCGCAGTTACGCGCTGCTGCGCCCGATTGCCGATCAGGATGCCCAGGAGGGCCTGCGCGACGTGGTTCTGGCGGCCTACACCGAGCACGAAACGCAGACACGCACTGGCACGCTGACTCCAGGGCGTGGCCCGCTGATCAGCACCCGGCGTGCGCTGCGCCGGGGCGGCGGCACCGGGTGGGACCCGACGCACGGGCCTGCGCATCTCAGTGGGCGCGTGCGGCGATGCGCGCGGTGCGGATGGCGACCCCGGCGCGGTAGGCGTCTCGGTCCGTGTCCACCCAGATCCGCGTCACGACCGGTCGGCCGACCTCGGCGCGCGGCGGCCACGCGAGCGCCGCGACTGCCGGCTTCACCGAAGCGTCGCCGAAGGGCCTCGGGCTCCGACTCGTCGAGCACGAACGCGAGCGGTCGGCCCTCGCGGACCGCCCACGCCTCGAGCGGCCGCAAAGCCATCCGGCGTGAGCAGGTCGGCGCGCACCATCGGACGTCCGCTGTAGTAGGCCGCGGAGGCGCTGTGCTGGGTGGCGACGATCACCGTCGCGGCTGGGAGATGTTCGCCGACGAACCGGCCGGCGGCCTCGTAGCGGCCCTCGCGCGCCCGCACGCCGAATACGCTCAGTTGGCGCGCCAGGGCGAGGTTGGGCAGGGCGACGGCCAGCACGAGCACGCTCGTCACCGGGAACAGCCAGCGCCGGTGTCGACTGGCCTGCAGGGCTCCGAGCAGGCCGGCCGCGCCAGCGGGCGCCAGGGCCAGCGCCACCAGCACGAAACGCAGGTAGGTCCAGGAGTCGAACGGGATGTACACCAGATACAGCGCAACCGTCAGGCAGCGCCATGGCCAGGGCCGGCTGCCAGCGCCGTTGGTGCGCGACGTCCCACACCAGCCATGCCGCACCAGCACCAAGGACGAGGCGGGCGGGCCAGGCGACGCCCTCGCGTATCCAGGCCGCATAGAGCCGCAGGTTGTCGGGCACATGGCGCAGTGCGAAGAGGTCTGCGGCGCTGCCGTAGCCGGACTGCAGCGGCGACCCGTACAGGACGTACTGAACGGTCGCCACGACACTCACGGCCGCGGCTGCCGCCGGCGCCGACCGCGAGGCCGCGGCGAAGGCGCGGGCGCCCGGCGTGCGGGAGCGCTGCCTGCCAGGCGACCGCGGCAGCGAGCGGGGCCAGGTTCGGTCGCATCACGATGGCGAGCAGGGTGGCCAGCGCAGCGCCGCAGGCAGCGCGCCCCGTTGGCCTGGAAGCCAGCGCGAGGGCCAGCAGCCACGCCGCAAGCGCGGGCACGTCCGACATCGGCTGCAGCGCCTGGTACAGGAAGGACGGCAACGAGGCCAGGCACGTCACTGCCAGCGCCGCACCGGCGTGACCGGCCCGGACGACCGCAAGCGACCACAGCGCGAGCAGGGCGGTGAGGCCGGCAAGCAGCGGCAGCACCCGAATCGCCATGGCCTCGCCGCCCAGCCGCAGGGCGACCGCCTCGATCCAGGGCACCCCCGGCGGATAGGTGGGAACGGTGCCACGCCCGGTGCGGTCGGGGCGCATGCCAAGACTGCTCTGCACCCAGGGATCAGCCACGCCCGGGATGGCCAGCGGCAACGGCACATGCAGGCGGCCCGTGGCCCACCGCTGCGCCTGCGCGAGATAGCCCGCCGAGTCGGCGCCGCCGACGCTGACCGCGCCACGCGTCACGACGAGGGCCGTGAATGTCGAGAGCACGAGCAGCAGGGTCGCCAGGTAAGGTGCGCGCGATTGCCCCAGGTCATCGAGCAGCGCCAGCACCCCACCCCGGCCCCAGACGGCGGCCAGGGCCAGGATGCCTGCGGCCGCGAGGGGCCGCGAGGCGCGCGAGATCGACAGCCCCGCGGCCGGCAGCGAGAGGGGGCCCAGGAAGACGACGATTGCGGCAACGGCCAGCGCGCACCACGCCAGCACGGCGAGGAGCAGGGCCAGGCGAGGCAACCGGGTCACGGCGGTGCGGGAATCAGGACAGCATGGGCAGGAGCTTGGCGTTCTCCTGCTGGCGTTTCGGCGGGAGCGTCCACTCGGCGCGCATGGCCTTGTCGAACTCGTTGCGGAAGAACGACTGCTTCATGCCGCCGTCGATCACGTCCCAGGGCAGGTATGCGTCCTGGCTGCGGTCGCGGAAGATGTAGAAGTCGGCGTCCACTCCGGTGGCCTGCACGGCCTCGCGCCAATTGCCGCCGTTGCGCTCGACCATGTCGATGACCGGCGCCACGCGCCGGTCGCCGAGCGACATCAGGGCCTGGTAGTACGAGTGCCGCTCGGACTTGACCGTGAAGTACACGTTGTCCAGGTCGGCCACCAGCTTCTTCAGCCGCTTGGACTTCTTGTCGGTGATCGACGGGTCTTCCATCGGCAGCCACTGATAGGCGGTGCCGGGCTTGGGGATGAGCGGGTTGACGCTGGCGACGATGCGGCCGACGCGACCGCGGGTGCGGCCGTGATGCAGCATGATGCCGCGCAGCTGCGCCGTCAGGTCCCGCATCGCGACGAGGTCTTCGTCGGTCTCGGTGGGCAGCCCGATCATGTAATAGAGCTTGAGGTTCTCGACGCCATTGGCAAACAGCAGGTTGGCCTTGTCGAGGATTTCCTCGTTGGTGAACGTCTTGTTGATGACGCGGCGCAGGCGGTCGGACCCCGCCTCGGGCGCGATCGTGACGCCGCGCTCGCCGCTGGTCACCAGCCGGCGCACGATCGACTCGTTGAGGTCGTCGAGACGCAGCGACGCCGGGCTGATCGAGTAGCCCATCCCGGCCAGCCGCTCGAGGATGCACCTCGATGTCGGGGTGGTCGCACAGGGCAATCGACACCAGCCCGACGCGGTTGGCATGGGCGCGGGCCGCCTCGGCCAGCGCCAGGATGCGGCTGGTTTCGAACGGACGGACCGGCAGGTAGTTGTAGCCCGCCCAGCAGAACCGACACAGGTTGGCGCAGCCGCGCACCACCTCGATCAGGAAGCGCGAGCCGAACTCGGTGTCGGGCGTGAAGATCTGCGTGTGCGGCGGATCGAGCAGCGCGGTGGTCTTGACGGCCGCCTTCTTGCACCGGGGCCAGGGCGCCGCGGGCCGGATCGCCGGTCATGCCGAGCATGGTGCCGTCCGGGGCGTACATCGGCGTCCACGCCGACGGCACGTAGAAACCGCGGTCCTGGGCGAGCGCGTGCAGCAGCGACTCGCGACCCGTGGCTTCGCGGATGCGCTGCACGAGGGTCGGCACCAGTTGCTCGCCTTCGCCGGCGGCAATCACGTCGGCAAACAGCGCCAGCGGCTCCGGGTTGACGAAGGTGACCGCGCCACCGAGCACGACCAGCGGATCGCGCCCTGCCTGGCGTTCCGCGGCGTAGATGGGCATGCCCGCCAGCCGCAGCAGCGTCAGGACGTTCGGGTAGTCCCATTCGAACGAGACGGACAAGGCAAAGACGTCGAAGTCCTTGACCGGCGTCTGTGACTCGATCGTGAGCAGCTTGAGTCCGGACGCCCGCTGGTCCTGCAGTTCCTGCCGCGGCGGCAGGAACACCCGCTCGCAGACCACGTCGTCCATCTCGTTGAAGAGACGGTAGACGGTCTGGAAGCCGAGGTTCGACATCCCGATGTGGTAGGTGTTCGGGAAAGGCCAGCGCGACGCGAATCCGCTGTCCGTGCGGTTTGGCAAGGACACCAGCTTCACGGGCCAGCGTGGCCCGGGCCCGATCGCGGAGATCCTGCGCCTTCATGGGGAAGTGGCCACCCCGGGGGCGACCCCAGACTGGGATTGCCGCACCGGGGTAACGTTCCAATCTAGCACGCCCGCCGGAAGTGGGCGGACCGCCAGCCAACTCAGCGGCAGGCGGTCACCAGTGTGCAGGGTGCCCTCTGCGTCTGCGCCTACTCGTGCCCGCGACCCCGCAGGAACGCCGGCACGTCCAGCGGCGACGCGTCGTCGGTGCCGGTCGCGAGGTGCTCGTCGTGCGTGTAGGCCTGCGGGTGCAGGTCGACGGCATGGCGCCGCGTGATCGGCATCGCCACCGCGCCGGCCGACTGCGCCGGCGCCTGCCAGACGCCGTCGCGCTGGTAATGATTGAGGTCGGACGGCGTCCGGCTCTCGGTCGTGCCGCGCTGCGCCATCTCGACCATGTCGAAGCCGGTGGCGATGACGGTGATCTTGATGGTGCCGGTCATCGTCGGGTCGACCACCGCGCCGAAGATGATGTTGGCATCTTCGTGTGCCGCCTCCTGGATGATGCTCGACGCCTCGCTCACCTCGAGCAGCGAGATGTCGGTGCCACCGGTGACGTTGATGATCACCCCGCGCGCCCCACGCACCGAGGCATCCTCGAGCAGCGGGCTGGAGATGGCGCGATTGGCCGCATCCATCGCCCGGCTCTCCCCTTCGGCGACGCCGGTGCCCATGATCGCCAGCCCCATCCCCGACATGATCGTCTTGACGTCGGCGAAGTCGAGGTTGATCAGGCCCGGGACGAGAATCAGGTCCGAGATGCCCTGGATCGCCTGACGCAGGATGTCGTCGGCGGCCGCAAAGGCTTCCGGCAGCGGCGTCCGCCGGTCGATCGTCGCGAGCAGGCGCTCGTTCGGGATGGTGATGACCGTGTCCACGCACTCGCGCAGTTCGTGCAGGCCACGCTCGGCCTGGGCAGCGCGGCGCTTGCCCTCGAACTTGAAGGGCTTGGTGACCACGGCAATGGTCAGCGCGCCGAGTTCGGTCGCCAGGCTGGCAATCACCGGCGCGGCGCCGGTGCCAGTGCCGCCACCGAGGCCGGTGGTGACAAAGACCATGTCGGCGCCGTCGAGCACTTCGATCAGCTTGTCGGTGTCCTCGAGGGCCGCGTTGCGACCGACGTTGGGGTCGGCGCCGGCCCCGAGCCCCTTGGTCAGCTTGCCGCCGATCTGGATCTTTGTCGACGCCGGGCTCTGCTGCAGCGCCTGCAGATCCGTGTTGGCGACGACGAACTCGACGCCGGTCAGCCCGGATCGCACCATCCGATTGACGGCGTTGCTGCCGCCGCCGCCAACCCCGACCACCTTGATGCGTGCGCCGGCCCGCACGTCGGTGTCGAGCGTGAGGCGCAGTGCCTGTTCGTCCGTCATTCCCGCCACGCGCCGACGGCCATTCCCGTCCAGTTCATTGATGTGCATGCGTCCCCCGTCCCCTAGCCCGCCGATCATCGCCCGATGAAGAAGTTGTTGAACATGGAACTCACCGACTCCAGGACCCAGCGCACGCCCATGGCCCTGGGCGGCGCCGGAGCCCGGTTCCGGCTCGCGTACATGACGGCCCCGACCGCCGTCGAGTAGATCGGGCTGCTGGCCTGATCGCCCAGCCCGTTGGCGCCGGCCGGCACGCCGCGGCGCACCGGCAGGTCGAAGATCTGTTCGGCGATCTCGGCCATCCCGTCCAGGGCCGCGCCGCCGCCCGTCAGCACGATGCCCGAGTGCAGGGAGTTGCTGCAGCCGGCCTTGTCGATCTCGTCCCAGAGCATGTGGAACACCTGCTCGGCGCGCGGCTGAAGGATCTGCGAAAGGATGCGCCGTGACATGACCCGCGGCCGCCGGCCGCCGACGCTGGCCACCTCCATCGTCTCGTCCTCGCCGACCATCGCGTTGAGCGCGCAGCCGCAGCGGCGCTTCAGCTTCTCGGCATCGGGCACCGGGGTGCGCAGACCGACCGCGATGTCGTTGGTGAAGTGGTCGCCGCCGATCGCCACCACGCCGGTGTGCCAGAGACTGCCACGCTCGAAGATGGCGAAATCGGTGGTGCCGCCGCCGATGTCCACCACCGCCACGCCGAGCTCGCGCTCGTCCGGCGTGAGCACGGCTTCGGCGGCGGCCAGCTGCTCCAGCACCGTGTCCACGACATTGACGCCAGCGCGGTTGACGCAGGCGATGAGGTTCTGCATCGACGCCGCGCCGCCGGTGACGATGTGCACGTTGACGTCGAGCCGAGAGCCGGTCATCCCGACCGGGTCGGCAATGCCTTCCTCGTCGTCGACGGCGAAGTCCTGCGGCAGCACGTGCAGGATCTCCCGGCCATTGGGCAGCGCGAAGGCCTTGGCGGCGTCGATGGCGCGGCGCACGTCTTCGCGGGTGATCTCGCGGGTCTTGCCCGAGACGGCGACCACCCCACGGCTGTTGAAGCCCTTGATGTGGGCCCCCGACAGCGTCAGGTAGACCGAGTCGATCTCGATGCCGGCGGTCAGCTCCGCCTCCTCGATCGCCTTCTTGATCGACTCGACCGCTTCTTCGAGATTGACGACGGCGCCGCGACGGATGCCGCGGGCGTCAGCCGTCCCGATCCCGATGATCTCGACTCCGCCATCGTCGGTGACCTCGCCGACGATCGCCGCGACCTTGGTGGTGCCGACGTCCAGGCCGACCAGATAACGCTCGTTACGAGGCACGGTGATCTCCCTCTGGCCGGTTGACGACTTCACTGCTGCCCATCGACATCCTCTGGCTCCGCCAGCGCTTCCTCCACAGTGCCGTCCACCGGCAGCTGCGGTATCGACGCAAAGGTTGCCCCCGACTTGCGAGGGCGCACGTACACGCGGTTCCCGAACCGCAAGTCCACCGAATCGATCTCGTCCACCATCCGCGCGAGGCGGTCCTTCATGTCCAGATAGCTCTGCACACGTTCACCGAACTGCTCGTAGCCCACGTGCAGCCGGGTCGGGTCGTCGATCAACATCACCGCGGCGTTGCGCACGTGGCTGACGTCGATCTGCGAGACCCTGGCGAGCAGGCGGGCCTCGCGCAGCGACGCCAGTGCCGCGGCCACCACCGCTACCCGCGCCTCGTCGGCCACCACCGACTTGCCGTCACGCTCCATCAGGCCCTCCACGATGGGCAGGTCCAGCGAGCGGTAGCGCGGGCCGAACTCGTCGACGATGGCGCCCTGCTCGTCGATGAGCAGCAGGGTGTCGCCCGAACGCGCCACCGCCATCGGGACACGCTCGACGATCCGCACCTCGATGGTTCCCGGCAGCGCGCGGCGCAGACTGGCCTCGCGCACCCAGGGCGAGGACAGCAGGCGCTCGCGCCAGGGTTCGAGGGGGGTGGTGACGATGTTGCGTCCCTGCAGGCCATCGAGCAGTGCCTCGACCTCGCCCTCGGACAGCCGTGCGTTGCCGATCGGCCGGATGTCGACCACCGCAAAGGCGTCGCCACTGGTCATCACGTCCTGCACGTACCAACCCGAGCCGATCAGCACGAGTGCCGCCGTGGCGACACGCAGGCCCGTCCAGACCCGCGCACGCCAGGTCCGGGCGCCGCGTACGCCGCCGTCGCGGGCCCGCAACAGGCGCGGGTCGCGGGTGGTGGCGGGCGGCACGCGGCGCGTATTCCGACCCTGCGGACGCGGCGGCATCAGCGTCGCGCCTCCAGCGCGTCGAGCAGCCGTGGGCCGAGCGACCCGACCGAGCCTGCACCCAGGGTGACAATCAGATCGCCGGAGCGTGCAGAGGCCGCGATTGCGGCTGGTGCCTCGCCGATGCCACCGACCACCGGGACGGGCCGGCCGCTGCGGCGGGTGATGGCAGCCCCGAGCGCCTCGGCGGTGACCCCGGCAATCGGGTCCTCGCTGGCGGCGTAGATCGGCAGCAGGCAGACGTCGTCGGCCTGCGCGAGCACCTCGGCGAACTCGTCGAGCAGCCCGGCGGTGCGCGTGTAGCGGTGTGGCTGGAACAGCAGCACGAGTCGGCGCGACCACGCTTCGCGGCAGGCGGCGATGACGGCGGCGATCTCGGTCGGGTGGTGCCCGTAGTCATCGACCACCAGCACGCCGTCGCGTTCGCCCACCACCTGCAGGCGACGCTCGGCACCCTGGAACTCCGAGAGGCCGGCGGCAATGCGATCCCACGTCAGGCCGAGCCGCAGGCCGACGCACACGGCCGCCAGCGCGTTGCGCAGGTTGTGGCGGCCCGGGACGTTCAGCACCAGCGTGCCCAGGAGCTCGGCGGGGCCGTCGCCAGGCGCAGCGCGCTGCCAGACCTCACAGGTCGTCGTGCCGTGCCCGGTCACGATGTCGCGCGCGACGACCATCGCGTCGGGCTGGTCGGTCGCGTAGCTGACGACGCGTCGGGTCATCCGGGGCAGCAGACCAGCCAGTACCGCGTCGTCGACGCCGACGATCACCGTGCCGTCGAACGGGACGGTATTGGCGAAGGTCACAAAGGCGTCCAGCGCCGCCTCGAACGTGCCGTAGTGATCGAGATGCTCGCGATCGACGTTGGTGATCACGCTGATCACCGGCGACAGCTTCAGGAACGAGCCGTCGCTCTCGTCGGCCTCGGCCACGATCACGTCGCCCTGCCCGAGGCGGGCGTTGCTGCCGAAGGCGCTCAGCCGCCCACCGATGACGGCGGTGGGATCGAGCCCGGCGCGCTCGAGCATGAGCGCCACCATCGAGGTGGTGGTGGTCTTGCCGTGCGCACCGCCGATGGCGATGCCGGTGCGACGCAGCCGCATCAGTTCGGCGAGCATCTCGGCCCGGGCGATCACCGGCACGCCGCGGCGCCGGGCTTCGACGATCTCGGGGTTGTCGGGCCGCGCCGCCGACGTCACCACCACCACGTCGGCATCGCCGACGTGCTCACCGGCGTGACCTTCGTGGACGCGGACGCCCATCCCGGCCAGCCGCCGGGTGATGTCGGTGCTGCGCTGGTCCGAGCCGCTGACCTGGTAGCCGAGGTTGGCCAGCAGTTCGGCGATGCCGCTCATGCCGATGCCGCCGATGCCGACGAAATGCACGTGACGCGCCGGGGCCGCCATCTCAGCGACCCTCCTGCATCAGCGACTCGGCACGGGCGGCAATGGCGTCGGCCGCATCCGGCCGCGCCAGCCCGCGCGCCCGCGTGGCCATCGCCTGGCGCCGCTGCTCGTCACCGAGCAGGGCGGCAATCTCGGCGGCAAGCCGTTCGCCGGTGAGTTCGGCCTCGTCCAGCATCACCGCTGCGCCGGCGGCCTCGAGGGTCCGGGCGTTGGCGCGCTGGTGGTCGTCGGTCGCCAGGGGGAACGGGATCAGGATCGCCGCGCGTCCGGCGGCGGTCAGTTCCGCCAGCGTCGTCGCCCCGGCCCGGCAGACGATGACGTCCGCTTCGGCCATCTGCTGCGGCATGTCGGAGATGAAGGCACGTACATCGGCATCGATGCCGGCCCCGGCATAGCCCGACTTCACCGCTTCGAGGTCGCGCTCTCCCGTTTGATGCACGAGTGCGCACGGGCCCGGGATCTCACGAATGTGCGTCGCTGCCGCCACCATCGCCTGATTGATCGCGTGTGCACCCTGTGACCCTCCGAAGACGAGAACCCTCCGCCCACCACCCGTCAACGGCCGCGGCCCGATCGAGAGGAAGGCCTCCCGCACCGGATTGCCGGAGACGAACCCATGGCCATGGAAGAAACGCAGCGTCGACTCGTAGGTGACGCCGGCGGCGTCGACCAGCCGGGCCAGCCAGCGGTTGGTCAGGCCCGGCGTCGCGTTCTGCTCGAGCAGCAGCGTCGGGATGCCGCGCGCCGCGGCCAGCGCGACGACCGGCCCGGAGCTGTAGCCGCCCACGCCAATCACGAGATCGGGGCGCCGGCGGGAGAGCACCTGCCAGGCGTCGAGGGTGCTCAAGGGCAGCAGCCCGACGCCCCGGGCCACCGAGCCCGCACTCTTGCCTTTCAGGCCCGCGCTGCGAATCACATCCAGTTCGAACCCTTCCTCAGGGACGACCCGTCCCTCGATGCCCTTCGCGGTGCCGACGAAAGTGACGACGACACGCGGGTCACGCTTGCGCAGCGCGTGCGCGACGGCAATCCCGGGATAGAGATGTCCCCCGGTGCCGCCCCCGGCAATCACCACGTGACGTGGCCGCGTGCTGTCGGTGCGTGCGTCCACGTCCTCAGGATTCGATGGCCGCGTGCTGCGACACGTTGAGCAGGATGCCGAGGCCGATCAGGTTGACCAGCATCGACGAGCCTCCGGAACTGACAAATGGCAGCGGCAGCCCCTTGGTTGGCAGCAGGCCGAGCACGACGCTGATGTTGATCAACCCCTGCACGGCCATCATCGTCGTCAGCCCGATCGCCAGGAACGCGCCGAAACGGTCCTGGGCGTTGGCAGCGATGCGCAGGCCTCGCCAGGCAATCACGACCAGCGCCAGCAGCACCGCCAATGCGCCGAGCAGCCCCGTCTCTTCGGCGATCACCGCGAAGATGAAGTCGTTCTGCGGTTCCGGCAGGAAGCGCAGCTTCTGCAGGCCTTCCATCAGGCCGCGACCGAAGATGCCGCCCGTGCCGACGGCAATCAGCGACTGGATCACCTGGAAGCCGCTGCCGAGCGGATCGGCCCACGGGTCGAGGAAGGCCAGCACCCGCGCCCGGCGATAGGGCACCAGCCCCACCAGCACGTACAGCGCCGGCATCGCAATCAGTGCCGACAGGCCGATGTAGCGCAGGCTCAGACCGGCGGCAAACAGCATCGAGAAGGCGACCATGCCGATCGACACGGTGGTGCCGAGATCGGGCTGGTAGAGGATCAGCAGGGCCATCGCGCCGAGCACCACGCCAACCGGCATGACGACGCTGCGCAAGTCGTTGATCCGCTCCATCCGCTGGCTGAGCAGCCTGGCGACAAACAGCACCACGGCCAGCTTGGCGAACTCGGACGGCTGGATGCCGATGCCGCCGACACCGAGCCAGCGCACGGCGCCCTTGACGTTGTGGCCGGCGCCCATCAGCTTCATCACCGCCAGCAGCAGCAGTGCGGCGAAGACCCCTCCGAGGGCGGTGTTGATCACCGTCGGGTGCTGCCAGGCGCGATAGTCGACCCGCATCACCACGACCATCAACAGCGCGCCGACGACCACCCAGGTCGCCTGCCGGGCCATCAGTTGCACCGGCACCGACGTCGCGTCCATCACCTTGCCGGCCAGCGCGCTGTAGACCATCACCACGCTCACGCACACGAGGAAGAAGGCGGCTCCGAACAGCCACTTGTCTGACTTCAGCTTGCGAGCCATGACCCTCCCCCTCTAAAGACGCGGCGCGTTGCGCCCGAAACCATGGCGTGCGGAACGCCGCGTGAGCAGCCAGCAGTCATCAGCAGACGTACGGGCCGAGACACCGACCTCGCAGACCGGGGCAGCCTGCGTTCCCAGCGGCCAGCTCTTGACCGCGTCACGCCTGCTGATGACTGCTCACTGCTCACGCGTTCCGCACCGCCTTCTGGCCACTCGCCGCGGCCGCCAGCCGCGCCACGATGGCCTTGAATGCGCGACCACGATCGGCGTAGTCGCGAAACATGTCGAAACTGGCGCAGGCCGGCGCCAGCAGCACGATGCCGCCGGCACCACGCTGCGCGAGTGCTTCGGTCACCGCCTCGTCGAGCGTCGCGGCGCGAGAGACGGGGACGAACGGGCTCAACGCCTGCTGCACGAGGGAGGCGGCCTCACCAATGGCCACCACCGATCCGCCGCGGGCCCGCAACGGCGCGCCGAGGCGCGCAAAATCGCCGCCCTTGTAGACACCACCGACGATCGCCGTCACCGGCCCGTCGAAGGCCTCCACGGCCATCGTCGCGGCCTCCACGTTGGTGGCCTTGGAGTCGTTGTAGAGGCGTGCCGCGCCGATGGTCGCCACGTACTCGAGCGCATGCTCGAGACCGCTGAAACCCTCGACGGCCCGGGTCATGGCGCCGCCTGACACACCCGCCAGACTGGCGATGGCGCACGCGGCCATGACATTGCCGAGCATGTGCCGGCCGGTCAGCCGGACGGCGTGCACCGGCACCAGCGGCTCGACGTCCTGGCCCGCATGACGACGCGCGATCACTGCGCCGTCGAGGCCGACCCCGTCGTCGACGTCCAGGTCTGCCCCGAACAGCACGACCTGCGCGCCGGTGCGGCCCGCATGGGCGCGGATCCGCGCATCGCCGGCCGGCACCACCGCCCAGTCCGCAGCCGTCTGGTTCTCGAAGATGCGCGCCTTGGCGCCTTCATAGGCGGCCTCGGTGACGTGCCGGTCCAGGTGGTCGGGCGAGAAGTTGAGCCACACCGCCACGCGCGGGTGATAGGCGACGACCGTCTCGAGCTGGAAGCTGCTGGTCTCGACGACGTGCCAGGTGCTGGCCGTCGAGGCCTCGACCTGCGCCGAGAGCGGCACGCCGATGTTGCCGCCCACCAGCACGGCCTGGCCCGACGCCTCGATCATCCGGCCGACCAGCGTGGTGGTGGTGGACTTGCCCTTCGAGCCAGTGATGGCGATGACCGGGCCGGCCAGCCACGACGCGGCAAACTCCAGCTCGCCGATGACCCGGACACCGCGCCGCCGCGCCGCCTGCAGCGGACGCGCATCGACGGGCACGCCGGGGCTGACCACGACCAGCTCGGCGTCGGCCGGGACGTCGGCGGGCATCGTGCCCAGCTGCAATTGCACGCCCAGCGAGAGCAGTTCCGCCTGCTCGGCCAGGTCGGCGTTGGCGTCGAGCAGCGTCACCCGTCCACCCCGCCCGACGACGAGCCGGCTGGCCGCCAGGCCACTCCGGCCCCCGCCCACCACCGCCACGTGGCGCCCCGCGACGTCGTAGGGAGTCGTCGTCATCTGAGCTTCAGGGTGGTGAGGCTGAACAGCGCGCAGAGGATCGCGACGATGAGGAAGCGGGTGATGACCTTCGGCTCGCTCCAGCCAATCAGTTCGAAGTGATGGTGGATGGGCGCCATCTTGAACACCCGTTTCCCGGTGAGCTTGAACGACGTCACCTGGACGACCACCGACGCCGCCTCGATCACGAACACGCCGCCGACGATCACCAGCAGCAGTTCCTGCTTGATCAACAGGGCAACGGTGCCGATGGCGCCGCCGAGCGCGAGCGAACCGACGTCGCCCATGAAGATCTCGGCCGGGTACGAGTTGAACCAGAGGAACCCGAGACTCGCCCCGACGAGCGCGCCGCAGAACACGGTCAGCTCGCCGGCCGGCGGGAAGCGCACCAGCAGCAGGTACTCGGCCAGCACGCGGTGGCCGGTCACGTAGGCCAGCGCCGTGAAGGTCGCGGCCGTCACGGCGAAGGTGCTGATGGCCAGCCCGTCGAGGCCGTCGGTGAGGTTGACGGCGTTGGACCAGGCCACGAGCACGAAGGCGGCAAAGGCGAGATAGAAGTAGCCGAGGTCGGGGATCAGGTTCTTGAAGAACGGAAAGATCAGCCGCGTGTTGTACAGGCCCTTGTTGGCCAGCACGATCAGCGTCACCCCGACCAGCAGGGCGACCAGCAGCTGTCCGCCCATCTTGTAGCGGGGCCGCAGGCCGTGATGGTTGCGGCGCGTGATCTTCAGATAATCGTCGGCAAAGCCGATGGCGCCGAAGGCCAGCGTCGCCAGCACGGCAATCCAGATGTAGGCGTTGGTCAGGTCGGCCCAGAGCAGGGTCGGGCCGATCGAGGCCGCCAGGATCAGCAGGCCGCCCATGGTGGGCGTACCGGCTTTCGGGCGATGGCTCTCGGGACCTTCGTGCCTGATGACCTGACCGATCTGGAACTCGCGCAGCTTGCGGATCAACAGGCCACCGAACGCCAGGCTGATGATCAGCGCGGTGATGCTTGCGGCGGCCGTCCGGAACGTGATGTAGCGCGCGACGTTGAGGATCGAGAACGTCTCGTTGAAGTGGAAGAAGAGGTGGTAGAGCATCAGGCCACCTCCCCGGTCAGCATCCGCACGACAGCTTCCATGTGGATGCCGCGTGACCCCTTGACCAGCACGGCATCCCCTTCGCGCACCAGCTCCCTGGCGAGAGCGGCGGCGGCGGCGCTGTCGCCGACGTGGTGCACAATCGCCGACCCGGCGCGGCTGGCCGCATCGGCGAGGGCGCGGGCTGGAGACCCGCCCACCGCCACGACCACGCTGACGCCGAGCGCACCGGCCGTCCGTCCACAGTCGGCGTGGTACCGCTCGCTGAAGTCGCCCAGTTCCAGCATCTCGCCGAGGATCGCCACCCGCCGGCCGGGCACCGCCGCGAGCGTCTGCAGGGCCCGCGTCAGGGCCGAGGGGCTCGAGTTGTACGCATCGTCGATGACCACCCAGCCCCCGGCGGCGTGCACGACTTCGCCGCGATGGGCCGGTGGTGTGAGTTCGGCCACGCCAGCGACGATCTCGTCGGCCGACAGGCCGGCATGGAGGGCCACGGCCGATGCGGCGGCGATGTTGGCCAGATTGCCGGCACCAAGCAGCCGCGTCTCGATCGTTCGCGCGTCGCCCTGCAGCGACAACGTCGCGGCCGTGCCGGCGAAGCCGCGCGATTGCACATCGCTGATGCTGACGTCGGCGCCGACGTCCACGCCGAAGGTCAGCACCCGACCGGCAAAGGTGGTGGTACGAGCCATCACCCGCGCGTCGCCGGCGTTGGCGACGAAGACGTCCTCGGGCCGTGCGCCCTCGAGAATCTCCTCCTTGGCCAGCGCGATGTCGTCGACCGAGTCGAAGAAGCCCAGGTGGGCCTCGCCGACGTTGGTCCACACCCGCACCTGCGGCTCGGCGATGGCGACCAGTCGGCTGATCTCGCCGACGCCGCTCATTCCCAGTTCGACCACCGCGTAGCGCGGAGCGGCGTGCAGCTCGAACAGCGACAGCGGCAGCCCGAGGTGGTTGTTCAGGTTGCCGCGGTTGCGGAACGTGGTGAAGCGGCGACCGAGCAGGGTGGCCGTGATTTCCTTGGTCGTCGTCTTGCCGACGCTGCCGGTGATGGCCACCACGGTCGAGGCCGCGCGGCGCCGGATCACACGTGCCGCTTCCTGCAGGCCATGCAACGTGTCACCGACGACGATGACGGGCAGATCGGTGGCCGTCACCGCAGCGGGATCGCTGACGACCACGCCGCCGGCGCCGCCGGCGATGGCCTGGGCGATGAAGCCGTGGCCGTCGAAGCGGGGCCCGCGGATGGCGACGAACAGATCGCCGGGCGCCAGCGTCCGCGTATCGATCGAGACCGTGGGCAGCAGGCGGTGCTCGTCGCCGTAGCCGAGCACGCCGCCGAACGCGTCCGCCATCTGACGTGCGGTCAGGGCAAAGGGCTGGCCGCTCATCGCGAGCTCCCCTGCCGACGGCGCAATGCCGCTCGGGCCACGGCGCGGTCCTCGAACGGCAGCACACGGTCGCCGATGGTCTGCGTCGACTCGTGCCCCTTGCCGGCAATCAGCACCAGGTCGCCGGCCCGGGCATCCACCACCGCCCTGCTGATGGCTTCTTCGCGGTCGACGATGGCCAGCCACGGCGTGGACTGGACTGCGGCGACGGCCTGGCCGGCGTGCTTGGTCGGCCGTTCGGGCTGGACCAGGCCGCGCTTGATGTCCTCGATGATTGCTGCCGGGTCTTCCGACCGCGGGTTGTCCGAGGTCAGGACGACCAGGTCGCTGAGGCGCGCCGCCACCGCACCCATCAGCGGGCGCTTGCTGCGGTCGCGATCGCCACCGCAGCCGAACACCGTGACGATGCGCTGCGGCGCCAGGGCGCGGGCCGTCTCCAGCAGGTTCTTCAAGGCATCGTCGGTATGGGCGTAGTCGACGATGACGCTGATGTCGTCCTGCGCCCGCGACACGAGCTCGAAGCGACCCGGCACCGCCGGGACGTTGGCCAGACCCTCGGCAATGGTCGGCAGCGACATCTCGAGGCCGACACATGCGGCAACGACCCCGAGTGCGTTGTAGGCGTTGGGCCGTCCCGGCAGGCGGGTGCGCAGGCGCATCGGCCCTGCCGGGGTGCGCAGCTCCGCGTCGATGCCGCCCAGGTCGAGACGCATGGAGGTCGGCCAGACGTCGGCTTCGCGGTCCAGTGCGAAGGTCAGTGGCCGACCAACGCGGCCGGCGAGACGCTCACCGCGCGGGTCGTCGATGTTGATGGCCGATGGCGCCCCGGTCGGCAACATGTCGAAGAGGCGCTGTTTGGCGGCGAAATACGCCTCCATGTCGCCGTGGTAGTCGAGGTGGTCACGCGTCAGATTGGTGAAGATGGCCGCCCCGAAGCGCGTGAAGGCGACCCGCTCGAGGTCGAGCGCGTGCGAGGACACTTCCATGGCGCAGGCGGCGCAGCCGGCTTCGACCATCTCACGCAACAGCGCCTGCAGGTCGGGGGCCTCGGGCGTGGTGCGCGCCGACGGCCGCTCGTCAGCGCCGACCCGGGCGCCGGTCGTCCCGATCCGTCCGCTGCGCCAGCCCTGGGCATGGAAGACCGACTCGAGCAGGTAGGCGGACGTGGTCTTGCCGTTGGTGCCGGTCACGCCGACCAGCAGCAGGCTCTCGCTGGGATGACGGTGGAACGTCGCCGCGCACGCGGCCAGCCCGACGCGCCCCTGCTCGGCGATGATCCACGGCACGCCGGCGGGCCCGTCGGCCCCGCGGTCGGCCACCACGGCGATGGCGCCCTGCTCGATGGCCTGCGCGACATAGGTCGCGCCATCGCGCTGCGCGCCGCGCAGCGCCACGAACACCGCACCCGGCGTGACCGCGCGTGAGTCGTAGGCGATGCCGGTCACGTCGAGCGCCGCGGCGGCGCCGAGATCGGGCACCTGCAGCGGCGTCAGGCGGGCCACGTCGGCCACGAGGGCGCCAAGCGAGAGGCCGGCCATCAGGGCTGGACCTCCTCGGCTGGGTCCGACTCGATTCGGTAGCGCGTCAGCTCGAGCAGGCACACGCCGCCCTCGCCGACCGGCGTCCCCGCGGCGGCGCTCTGGCGGGCCACGAAGGAGCCGCTGCCGCGCAGGCGCGGTTCCCACCCGAGGCCGATCAGCGTCCGGACGGCCTCGCGCGCGCTCATCCCGGACAGGTCGGGCAGTTCGGCGCGCCCGGTTGGCGACCGCACCGGTGTCACGCGGCCGACGGTGCTGGCCGGCGCCATGTCCGGGCCCTCGGCGGCGCGGGCCACGACAATCGGCGGCTGACGGTCGACGTTGGGGGCCACCGACAGGTGGCGCAGGGTGGCGTCGGCGATGCGCTGGAACACCGGCGCGGCGACGACGCCGCCGAAGTAGCCCTTCCGCTTCGGCGCATCGATGACGACGATCATCGCCACCGCCGGGTTGCGTGACGGGAAGAACCCGGCCGTCGACGCCATGTACTCCATCATGTAGCCGCGGCCGTTGGCGTTCAGCTTGCGCGCCGTTCCGGTCTTGGCCGCCAGCGTGTACCCCTTGATCCGCGCCGCCTTGGCCGTACCCTCCTCGACGACGGCTTCCATCATCGTCGTCAGGCGCGCAGCGGTGGTGGTCGAGATGGCGCGGCGGGTGACTTCCCGCGTGGTCGGCTTGCGCACGCCCGCGGCAATGGTCGCGCCGACGATCCGCGGCTTCAGCAGTTCACCGCCGTTGGCGATGGCGCTCATGGCCGAGACCATCTGCAGCGGCGTCACGGCAATCGTGTAGCCGATGGCGATGCGGGCCAGGTCGTGTTCCTTGATCGCCGACGGCTTCATCACCATGCCGGCACTCTCGGCCGGGAAGTCCCGGGTCGCACGCACCCCGAAGCCGAAGCGGTGGACGTACCGCATCATCTTCTCGGTGCCGAGGCGATTGATCGCGACCCGCGCGGTGCCGCAGTTGCTCGACTTGGCGAAGACCTTCTCGAACGACACCACACCGACCTGGTGCACGTCGGTGATGGCCTTGGCGGTGCCGAACCGGCACGGCATCGTGGCGTCGATGATGTCGGTGGGCTTGACGACCCCTTCCTCGAGTGCCGCCGCGGCGGTGATCGTCTTGAAGGTCGAGCCCGGCTCGTAGATCGTCTCCGCGGCACGGTTGACGCGCGAGGCGCGATCGACCTGGCGGGAGTCGTTGGGGTTGAAGTGCGGCTCGCTCACCAGCGCGAGGATCTCGCCGGTGTGCGGGTCCATCATCACCACGGTGCCGCCGATGGCGCCGTGCTCCTCGACGGCCGCTCGCAGTTCGCGCTCGGCGATGAACTGCAGCTGCGCGTCGATGGTCAGCTCGAGGGCCACGCCGGCCGTCGGCGCCTGTCGCACGCGGGCAACCAGCACGTGCTGCTGCGCGTCGTGCTGGAGGATGAGCGTGCCGCCGGTGCCGGTGACCAGCTTGTTGTGGGTCAGTTCGAGGCCGCCGACGCCATGGTTCCTGGCATCGACAAAACCAATCAGCGACGAGGCGAGGCCGCGGTTCGGGTAGTAGCGGCGGCTCTCGTTCATGAAGCCGATGCCCGGCAGGTTCAGGGCCGCCACCCGCTGCGCCTCGGCCGGCGTGGCGCGCTTGCGGATGTAGACGAAGTCCTTCTTGCCCTCCAGGCCCTTCTCGATCGTCGCCCGCTGGTCGTCGCCGCAGCGCGACAGCTTCTCGCAGACCAGCGCAGCGAGCTTGTCGGTGTTCTTCAGCTCGCGCGTCAGCACCTTCAGGGAGCCGGTGCGTCCGCCCTTGCCGCGATCGACGACAAAGCCGTCCTGCTTCAGCGAGGCGATGCCGTCGGCTTCCTCGGGCGACAGGGTGCTGAGGACCGTGGAGCGGCCGCGACGGCTGTCCAGCCGCTGCACCAGCGACCTGCGCTCTTCGGCGTTGCAGCCGTCGAGCACCTTGCACAGCGCGGACGCCAGCGCCTCTGGATCCTTGACGTCGCTCGGGACGGCGTAGATGACGTCGCCGTCGACGCTGTACGCCAGCAGACGCCCGTACCTGTCGAGGAACGGGCCTCGGCGCGGATTGAGGTCGATGGTCTGGCTCTGCTGTCGCTCGGCGCGAAGCACCAGGGCCTCGTGCTGGAACACCTGCAGGTAGACCAGGCGGGCGACGATCCCCAGCGACCAGAAGAGGACGAGCGCGCCCACCAGGGCCAGACGCGGCCGCAGCACCGGCCGCCAGTCGGTGCCGCCCGGCGAGTCGAGGTCGTGGTCGGCCCGCTGCGCGTCGCGGACCACGCGCGCGTTGTTCAGCACGGCTGCGCCCGAGTCGAGGCCCGACAGCAGATCCGGACCGTCCCGGCTGGTCCGCCTCACCGAGTGGCCACCACGGCGCGGTTGGGGGGCGCGGTCGCCGTCACGCGTTCGATGACCGTGGAGGTGTCCCGCGTTGGCGCCAGCATGCCGAGCTGACCGGTCGCGATGGCTTCGACGCGGGCCGGACCGGCAAGGAACTCGAGCTCGAGCACCAGGTGACGATGGACGGCCCGCAGGTGCCCGCGCTGCGACGCCAGGTCGGCTGCGACCTTGTCGAGGCGGCGTGCCTCGAGATGCTGCCACGCGGCAAACAGCACCGTGGCCAGGACGCACGCGCCGCCAAGTCCCGTGCGTACCAGGTCACGCTGGCGCGCCTGGTCGACCTCGCGCACGATGGTCCGGTTCTGCACCTGCTTGCGGACGACGAATTCGTGGTCCACTCAGGCCAACCTCTCGGCAACGCGCAACTTGGCGCTGCGGGCCCGCGGGTTGCGGCCAATCTCGTCCTCGGAAGCCTCGATCGGCCGCCGGGTGATCAGGGCGATGGACGGCTCGTCGGCCTGGGCCAGGGCGCGGAACGTGTGCTTGACGATCCGGTCCTCGAGCGAGTGGAAGGCGATGATCGCCAGCCGGGCCCCGGCCAGCAGCCGGCTGACGGCAGTGCGGATGAACGCGTCGAGGCCGTCCAGCTCACGGTTCACCCAGATGCGCAGGGCCTGGAAGGTGCGGGTCGCCGGGTCGATCCGCTGCCACCCGCGGGTCGGCACCGCGCGGCGGACGATCGAGGCCAGTTGCCCGGTCGTCTCGATCGCGCCGAGCTCGCGCGCCCGGACGATGCCGCGGGCGATGCGGCGCGAGAATCGCTCCTCGCCGTACTGGAAGATGATGTCGGCCAGGGCCGACTCGTCGACCGTCTGCAGCATCGCGGCGGCGGTGAGGCCGCTGTCGCGATCCATGCGCATGTCGAGCGGCGCATCGGCGCGGAAACTGAAGCCGCGCGCGGGGTCGTCCAGTTGCATCGACGAGACGCCGAGGTCGGCGAGAATGCCGCCGTCCACGCCGTGCAGTCCCCGGGCCTGCAGGGCCGCGTCGAGCGTGCGGTAGTCGTCGTGGATCAGCTCGACCCGGTCGAGGCGGTCGGCCAGATTCTCGCTGGCCAAGGCCAGGGCGGTGCGGTCGCGGTCAAAGCCAATGACGCGGGTGGCGCCAGCATCGAGCAGCGCGCGGGTATGTCCGCCCGCACCCAGGGTGCAGTCGACGAACAGGCCCCCTCTGGCGGGTGCCAGGTGGCTGATGACCTCGGCGACGAGTACCGGTGCGTGCATGACGCTGTCAGATCCCGAGGGCAGCGAGGTCGACCAGATGGGTGTCGTTCAATCCGTCGGACAGGACCTTGGACCGGAGGCGGTCGCTGTTCCAGATGTCGAGGTGGCTCTGCATGCCGAGCACGTCCACGTCGGCGGACGCCCCGGCGGCTTCGCGGAGGTACGGCGGGATGACCACCCGCCCCTGGGTGTCGAACTCAGCGAGCTGGCCCCAGTAGGACGTGGTCATTTCGAAGGATTTGCGGGACTGGTTCAGCTGGGGCACGGCGCGGAGCTTCTCCTCGATCGCTTCCCAGACCTTGAGGGGGTACACACGGACGAATTCCCCAGTCGGCGAGAGACTGGTCAGATACAGCTCCGACCCGTACTCGGCTTCGATGTGCGCACGGAATGCGCTGGGCACCTTGAGGCGCCCCTTGTCATCGATCCTGGCTGAAATGCGTCCGCGGAGCACCATATCTATCCACTTTGGTCCACTTTGGTCCACGGCGAGAATAGGCACACTGGTCGCGGGTGTCAACTGGTAGTTCTCTGGAAAGGCTTGAGCTGGAAGGAGTTCGCCTTAGTTTCGCCGTCGGCTGCGTGCTAGGATGCTCGCCGCTTGGCCATGACCGTCCTCGTCTGCGAGGCGCAGGTGCCCTTCGTGCGCGGGGGCGCCGAGGCGCTGGTCCGTGAGCTGGTGCGCCAGCTCGAGGCGCACGGCTGCCTGGTCGAGCGGGTCAGCGTGCCCTTCAAGTGGTATCCCAAGCAGGAGTTGATGCGGCACGCCGCGGCGTGGCGCCTGCTCGACCTGTCGGAGAGCTGCGGCCGGCCGATCGACCTGGTCATTCCCACGAAATTTCCTGCGTATTGCGTCCGCCATCCCCGCAAGGTCACCTGGCTGATGCATCAATACCGCGCCGCCTACGACCTGTGTGGGACCGAGTACGCCGACTTCGACCACCGCGAGGAGGACACCGCGGTGCGTGAGCGCCTTCGCGAGCTCGACCGCGAGATGCTGGGTGAATGTGCTGCGGTCTACACCATTTCCCAGACGACGTCGGACCGCCTGAGCCGTTTCAACGCGGTGCCGTCGCGACCGCTGTACCATCCGTCGCCGCTGGCGCCGCAGCTGCGGGCGGGGCCCTATGGCGACTATTTCCTGTCGGTGGGGCGACTCGAGACGGTCAAGCGCGTGGAACTGGCCATCTCGGCGATGGTGCACGTCCCTGCACCCGCCCGTCTGCTGATCGCAGGCGAGGGGACGTTCCGGCACGGCCTCGAACGCCGGATCGAGGAACTGGGCCTGGGCGGCCGGGTGACGCTGCTGGGCGCGGTCGATGAACCGACGCTGGTGGATCTGTACGCAGGCGCCCGCGGAGTGGTCTTCGCGCCGTTCGACGAGGACTACGGCTACGTGACCCTGGAAGCCTTCGAGGCGCGCAAGCCGGTGGTCACCGCACGCGACAGCGGCGGGGTGCTGGAATTCGTCCAGCATGGCGTCAACGGCCTGGTCTGCGATCCCACGGCGGCGGCGCTCGGCGACGCCCTTGCCACCCTTGCCGGGCAGCCCGGGCTTGCCGCCGCGCTCGGGGAGGCGGGGTACGATAGCACCCGCGCGATCTCCTGGGACGGGGTCGTCGCCGCGCTCACCGCCAGCCCGGCGCGACGCGAGCAACCGCCCGTCGCCTGACACCGTGGCCGCCCCAGACACAGTCTCCATCCTGATCCCGGCCTACAACGAAGGCGCCGTCGTCGGCGACGTCGTGCGGGCCCTGCGCGCCGCGGCGGACTGGCACGAGATCGTCGTGGTCGACGACGGATCGGCGGACGCGACGGGCGCGGAAGCCACCGCCGCCGGGGCGCGGGTCGTGCGCCATCCCTACAACAAGGGCAACGGCGCTTGTGTCAAGACCGGCATCCGCACCGCCACCGGCGAGTTCATCCTGGTGATCGACGGCGACGGCCAGCACAAGCCCGAGGACGCTCGGCGGCTGATCGAACGGCTCGGCGAGTACGACCTCATCGTCGGCGCGCGCGCCGGTCACACGCAGGCAACGGGCGTGCGTCGCGCTGGCAACGGCCTGCTGAACGGCTTTGCCAGCTACATGACCGGACGTGAGATTCCCGACCTGACGTCGGGGTTCCGGGGCGCGCGCCGTTCGGTCCTGCGCGAGTTCCTGCACCTCATTCCGAACGGCTTCTCGACGCCGACGACCACGACGCTGGCGTTCATCAAAGCCGGCTACAGCGTGACCTTCCTGCCAATCGAGGCGCGCCAGCGGACCGGGCTCTCGAAGATTCGCCTGGCCCGCGACGGCACGAAGTTCCTGCTGATCATCCTCAAGGTCGTCACCATCTTCAGCCCGATGAAGATCTTCCTCCCGCTCAGCGCCGGCGCCTTCCTGCTCGGGGTGCTCTATGGCGCCTGGACGGTGGCGGTGTCGGGCCGGATCGCCAATGGCTCGGTGCTGTTGCTGATGTTTGCCGTGCTCGTGTTCCTGGTGGGTCTGGTATCCGAGCAGATCTCGGCACTGCGCTCCGAGGGCCGGACGTGAGGACACCGCCGCTGGTGCTGGTGGTGACGCCGACATACAACGAGCGCGACAACCTGCCCGTGCTGGTGCGACAGGTGATGGCCCGCGGCCCGGAGTTCTCGATCCTGGTCGTCGACGATGCCTCGCCGGACGGCACCGGGGCGGTGGCCGACGCGCTCGCGGCGGAGTACCCCGGCCGCATGCACGTGATGCATCGCACCGGCAAGCGCGGTCTCGGCCGGTCCTACGTCGATGCGCTGTCGCTGGCCGTCACCATGGACGTCGACCTGGTGTGCCAGATGGACGCGGACTTCTCGCACGATCCGCAGTACCTGCCGGACCTGGTCCGCGCGGTGGTCGAGGACGGCTACGACCTGGTGATCGGCTCGCGCTACCTGCGTGGCGTGTCGGTGGTGAACTGGCCCTTGAGCCGGTTGATCCTGAGTACGTTCGCCAATCGCTATGTGCGTGGCATCACCGGCCTGCCGGCCCGCGACTGCACCAGCGGCTATCGGTGCTGGCGTCGCGAAGCCCTGGCCTCGCTGCCGCTGCGCCAGTTCGTGTCCGACGGCTACGCCTTCCTGGTGGAGATGCTGTTTGCCGCCATGGGCCACCGCTGCCGGATCGGCGAAGTGCCGATCATCTACGTGGAGAGACGCGAAGGTCAGTCGAAGATGTCGCAGGGGGTGATCATGGAGTCGGTTTTCGTGCCCTGGCGACTGGTCTTCCGGCACCCATCGTGGCGCGGACGCCGCGGCTGAGGCTGTGCTAAGGTTCCCTGTTCGGGTATGCCAGACACTCCTGCCAGAACGCCTGCCGGCCTGAGCATCTTCTTCCCGGCCTACAACGACAGCGGCACCATTGCCAGCATGGTGGTGTCGGCGTTGCTGGCCGCGCGGGCCCTCACGCCCGACCATGAAGTGATCGTGGTCAATGACGGCAGCAAGGACGGCACGCCGCAGATTCTCGACGAGCTGGCGCGGCTCTATCCCCAGGTGCGGATCGTCCACCACCCGCACAACCGCGGCTACGGCGGGGCCCTGCGCAGTGGCTTTGCCGCGGCGTCCAAGGAGTACGTCTTCTACACCGACGGCGACGCCCAGTACGACCCGTCGGAAGTGGCGCTGCTGTGGCAACGCCTGGGTCCGGACGTGGACCTCGTCAACGGCTACAAGATCGCCCGCTCCGATCCCTTCCACCGCATCGTCATCGGCCGTCTGTACCACCACACGGTACGGACGCTGTTCGGCCTGCAGGTGCGCGACGTCGACTGCGACTTCCGGCTGATGCGCCGCTCCATCTTCGACACCGTGACCCTGACCAAGGACAGCGGCGTGATCTGCCTCGAGCTGATGAAGAAGATCACCGACGGCGGTTTCCGGATCGCCGAAGTGCCGGTGCACCACTTCCACCGCGCCTACGGCAAGTCGCAGTTCTTCAACGTCCGGCGGATCTTCCGTACCGGCGTCGACGTGCTGCGGCTCTGGTACGACCTGGTGATCCGGGCACCTCGCCAGACCGGGACACCGCCGGCATGAGTGACTTCCGCGATTTCTATCGCGGGCGTCCGGTGATGATCACCGGCGGCCTCGGGTTCATCGGCAGCAATCTCGCGCGGATGCTGGTCGAGGTCGGCGCCGACGTGCTCCTGGTGGATTCGCTCATCCCCGATTACGGCGGGTCGCTCGAGAACATCCGCGGCATCGAGGACCGGGTGCGCGTCAACGTCGCCGACATCCGCCAGCAGACGACGATGAACTACCTCGTGCAGGGACGCGAGGTCATCTTCAACCTGGCCGGACAGGTCAGCCACATCGACAGCATGCGGGATCCCTACACCGATCTCGAGATCAACTGTCGCAGCCAGATGACCGTGCTGGAGGCATGCCGCCGCAACAACCCCGGCGTGAAGGTGGTGTTTGCCGGCACGCGGCAGATCTACGGCAAGCCGGACTACCTGCCGGTGGACGAGAACCACCTGGTGCGGCCCACCGACATCAACGGCATCAACAAGGCCGCCGGCGAGCAGTACCACCTGGTGTACAACAACGTCTTCGGGGTGCGCGCCTGCTCGTTGCGGCTGACCAACTGCTACGGCCCGCGCCAGCTCGTGAAGCACAATCGCCAGGGCTTCATCGGCTGGTTCATCCGCCGCATCGTCGAGGACCAGGAGATCGAGATCTTCGGCGACGGCTTGCAGATGCGCGACTTCGTGTTCGTCGACGACGCGTGCGAGGCATTCCTGCGGGCCGGCGCCAGTGACGCGTGCAATGGCCAGGCCGTCAACGTCGGCGGCCTGGAGCCGATCACGCACCGTGACCTCGTCGAACTGATGATCGAGGTGGCCAGCACCGGGCGCAGTCGCTACGTCGAGTGGCCGGCCGCCAAGAAGGCCATCGACATCGGCAGCTTCTACACGGACTCGAGCCGTTTCCGTGCACTCACCGGGTGGGAGCCGACGGTGACGCTGCGCGACGGCCTGACCCGCACCATCGCCTTCTACCGCGAGTACCTTCCGCGCTACCTGTGATGACCACCCCAGACGTGCGCGTGCCGTTCCTGTCACTGACACCCGGCGAGGATGCCGAGGCGCTGCGCGGCGCGGTCAATCGCGTCATCGATCGCGGCTGGTTCGTACTCGGGCCGGAACTCGAGGCGTTCGAGGCCGAGTTCGCCGCCGCGAGCGGGGCCGGCCATGCCGTCGGCGTCAACACCGGCACCGATGCCATCGCGCTGCTGCTGCGCGGCCTCGGCATCGGCCCGGGCGACGAGGTGATTACGGCGCCGCTGTCGGCGGCGTACACGGCCCTGGCGGTGATGATGGCCGGCGCCAGGCCGGTCTTCGCCGACATCGATCCCGAGCGCCACACCATCGATCCCGGCGCGGTGGCAGCCGCCATCACGCCGCGCACCGCCTGCATCATGCCCGTGCACCTGTACGGCCAGCCCGCCGACACCACGGCCCTTGCCGCCATCGCGGAGAGGCACGGCCTGGCGCTGGTCGAGGACGCGGCACAGGCGCACCTGGCCACCTGCGAGGGACGCGCCGTCGGATCGTTTGGCGCTGGCGCGGCGTTCAGCTTCTACCCGACCAAGAACCTGGGCGCGCTCGGCGACGGCGGGGCGATCACCACCAGTGATCCCGCACTGGCCGATCGTCTCAAGCGGCTGCGTAATGGCGGCCAGCGGACGACCTACCAGCACGACGAGTTCGGGGTCAACTCGAGGCTCGACGAGATGCAGGCGGCAATTCTCCGCGAACGCCTGCGCCGGCTGCCGGCCTGGACGACGCAGCGCCGCACCCTGGCGGGCCGCTATCGCTCACAGCTGGCGGGCGCTGCGGTGCAGGTCCCGCAGGAGTTCGACGCCGGGCACGTCTACCATCTGTTCGTGGTGCGGACCGACCGACGCGACGAGCTGCGCGCCCACCTGACGGCACAGGGCATCCAGACGCTGGTCCACTACCCGAAGTCGTTGACCCGTCAGGTCGCCATCCTCAGCCAGTCCCCGGCCCCCTGCCCGGAAGCCGAGCGAGCCGCGGCCGAGGTCTGCTCGTTGCCGCTCTATCCCTCCCTGTCGCACGAAGACGCCGACCTGGTGGCCGCAGCCGTCCAATCGTTCGGGAGGTAGGGGCAGCTCCGCAAGGTGCGGAAGGTATGGGCAGCTCCGCGAGCTGCGGAAGGTAGGGGCAGCTCCCCGAGCTGCCCTGTGAGGGCGCCTCGGGGAGGCGCCCCTACCTCGGCGGTCGGCCATCGGCAGTCGGCCATCGGCCTTGCGCGCCTGCCGCCTGCCGCCTGCCGCCTGCCGCCTGCCGACTGCCGACTGCCGACTGCCGATTACAGTCCTATACTGAACGTCTGGCCCGGTGCACGGCTCGGGTTGCCGTCACTCGTCGGCCTGGCAGGTGTTCTCATGAAATCACGCGCCCTTCTTGCCGCCGTGCTGCTGCTGGCCTCCGCCGGTCCGGCCCTTGCCCAGTCGGTGTCGCTGACCCTGCGGGACGGCCGCGTCACGTTGATCACCCAGAACGCCACCCCGGCGGCCATCCTGGCCGAGTGGGCTCGCCAGGGCCAGATGAAGGTGGTGGACGGCGACCGCGTGCCGGGCACGCCGCTGAGCCTGCGCCTCGAGAACGTGCCTGAACGGGAAGCGCTGGATATCGTCCTGCGCGGCGCGGCCGGCTACATCGCGGCGCCGCGTGCCCAGGCGCTCGGTGGCAGCGTGTCCCGCTTCGACCGGGTGCTGGTCATGGCCTCGTCACCGGGAGCAAACGCGGCCACCAGACCAGCCGCGGCCAGCCGCGCCGCGGCAGCGCCAGCGCCATTCACGCCCGCGCCGCAGGTCGTCGAGCAAGAGGACGTGGCGCAAGCCCAGGCGGCGCAGATCGACGACACCCCAGCTCCGGCGCCGGGCCCGGAGCAGCCAGCTTCATCCACCAACTTCGACTACGCCAACCCGCAGCGGTACTTCGCGGCGAGGCAGGCAGAGCAGCAACAGCAGGCCAACGAGGCCGCACAGCAGCAACAGCAGGCGCCGCAGGGGCCGTCGTCGACGCCACTCGGGTCGATGGGCCAGACCAGCGTCCGCCCTGGCGTGATGCCGGCGCCACAGCCGCAGCAGACGGCTCCGCCCGCCAGCGGCAGCACGCCGATCAGCCCGTACGGCCTGCCGGCGGGGCAGGTGCCAGGCTCATCGCCCACGAGTTCGACCCTGGAGCCGGACCGTGCCAAGTACATCAATCCGTACTCGCCGACGCCGCCACGGCCCTGACGCGGCGCGCCGTCCCTGCGACCGGCCGGGGCGTAGACTGACGGGATGACCGACGCCACCCTGCCCGCGCGCCTGAGTGCCGACATCGTCACCGCCATGCGGGCCCGCGAGCAGGAAACGCTGGATGCCCTGCGCATGCTCAAGACGGCGCTCACCAACAAGCGCGTCGAGCTGACCCGCGACCTGGAAGAAAGCGAAGCGCTGCAGGTGGTGACGGCGCTGGTCAAGCAGCGGCGCGACAGCATCACCCAGTTCGCCGCCGCCGGCCGCCAGGAACTGGCCGACAAGGAGCAGCGTGAGGCGGCCATCCTCGAACGCTATCTGCCGGCTGCCCTCGACGGGGCGGCGCTGTCGGCGCTCATCGACGAGGCTGTCCGCGACAGCGGCGCCAGTGGCCCCCGGGACATGGGGAAGGTGATGAAGGCGTTGATGCCGCGTCTGGCGGGCCAGGTCGTCGATGGCAAGGCCGTCAACGAACAGGTCAAGGCGCGGCTGGCCGCCGGTTGAGCCGTGTCCCGTCGCATCCCACTCCCCGTGCTCGACCGTGCTGGCGCTGGTCGCTCTCGCCGGATCGGCGACGATGCAGACGGCCACGCCCCGCTTCGCCAACGTCCAGCCTGCCAGCGGCATCGCGTTCGTGCTGGCCAATGCCCCGACCCCGGGCAAGCGCCTGATCGAGACCATGCCCGGCGGCCTGGCGGCCTTCGACTACGACGGCGACGGCCTGGTCGACCTCTTCTTTGCCAACGGCAACGCCTCGCCCACCGGGGCGAAGGCCGACCCGTCGTACCACAACCGCCTCTACCGCAACCTCGGCAACTTCCGGTTCGAAGACGTGACCGAAGCCGCGGGCCTGGCAGGCCGGGGCTACGCCATGGGCGCGGCGGTTGCCGACTACGACAACGACGGCAACCCTGACCTCTTCGTCCCCGGGGTCGGCGGGCCGACGCTCTACCGCAACGCCGGCCGCGGGCGGTTCGAGGATGTCACGGCGGCGGCGGGGATCGGCGCGTCGCCCTGGTCGGTCGCGGCGGCGTGGACCGATGTCGATCGCGATGGCCACCTCGACCTCTTTGTCGTCAACTATCTCGACTGGAACGAGCAGGCGGACCGGTTCTGCGGCGATCGCCTGCGGAACCTGCGGGTGTACTGCCACCCGAAGTTCTACACGGGCCTGCCCAACCAGCTGTATCGCAACCGCGGCGACGGCACCTTCGAGGACGTCTCCAGGGCCAGCGGCATCGCCGCCCATGTCGGCAAGGGGATGAGCGTCGGCGTCGGCGACTTCGATGCCGACGGCCAGGACGACCTGTTCGTCTCCAACGACGGCGTGCCGAATTTCCTGTTTCGCAACGTCGACGGCAAGCGGTTCGAGGAGACCGCGCTGCTGGCCGGTGCCGCCTTGCCGGGCTTCGGGCGGCCCGTGTCCAGCATGGGCGTGGCCGTGCAGGACGTGAACGGCGACGGCCGTCCAGACGTGCTGGTGACGGCGCTCAAAGGCGAGACCTTCCCGCTGTACGTCGCCGACGGGGCGATGACCTTCCACGACGGCACGCACCAGGCAAAACTGGCCGGGCCGAGCAGTCAGCGGAGCGGCTGGGGCGTCAGCCTGGCCGACCTCGACAACGACGGCCGCGCCGACATTGCCACCGCCAATGCGCACGTCAACGACCTCATCGATCAATTCGAGGCGTCGAGCTACAAGGAAGCCAATTCGATTCTGCTCAATCGCGGGGACGGCTTCGAGGACGTCACCGCCCAGGCCGGCGAGTCGTTCAGGGAGGCGGTCGCGGCGCATCGCGGACTGGTGGCCGCCGATCTCGACAACGACGGTCGCCTCGATCTGGTGACGACCAGCCTCGGCGGACCGGTCGAGGTGTGGCGCAACGACGGTCCGGCCGGACATTGGCTCCGCCTCGTCCTGCGCGGGCGGGTCAGCAATCGCGACGGCCTCGGTGCGGTGGTCAGCGTCGATGCTCGCAGGCTCGCCATGACGTCAGCCGCTGGTTATGCGTCAGCGGTGCTGCAGGGCGTGCACGTCGGCCTGGGTGCTGCAACGGCCGCGCCACGCATCGAGGTGCGGTGGCCGTCCGGCCGGACTCAGGTCGTGGTCGCGCCGGGGATCGATCGCGTGGTGGAGGTTACGGAACCGGCGCGGTGATCGCCGGCACGTCCGGCGGAGCGGCTGCGGCAGGCGCCGCCGCCGCAGACCGCTTCTGGTACTCGGACAGCAGCACCTTGGCGCGCTCGGCATTGCCCGTGCGCTGCAGCGCCTGTGCGAGCTGGTAGTGCACGCTGCCGTCACCGTCGCCATCGAGCGCCTTCTCGAGGTGCGGGATGGCCCTGGCGAACTCTCCGGCCTGGACCAGCGCGCGGCCCAGCGAGGCCTGTGCGGGAAGCATCGCCGGGTCGAGGGCCACGGCCCGGGAGAGCAGCCCGATGGCACGCTCGACCTGCTGCGACTGCAGCAGCGCCTCGCCAAGGGCCACCTGCAGGTCGGGCGCATCGGGCGCCTGCGCATGCAGACGTTCCAGCAATGGCAGCGCGGCCGCGAAGTCACGCGCCGCGTACAACGCGCCGGCCAGGTCGCGCTCCAGGCCGGGATCACCGGGGGCCAGTTTCAACGCTTCGCGCAGCTGCGTGATGGCCTCGAGCGGCTGGTTCTGGTCGCGCGCGATGCCGGCCCGCACGACATAGCGTTCTACCGAGGGTGGCAGCTGCTCGAGGCTGCCGAATGACCGCATCGCCAGGTCGTTGGCCGCCCGCGCGCGCCAGTAGAGGGCCGCCGGCTGCGACGCCGTCGCGGTACGGGCGAGGGCGTCTTCGAGCTTGCCGGTCAGGTAGGCACACGCCACGGGGAGGCTGGCGCAGGCTGGCTGCTCCTTGTCGGCGCGCGCCTGCGCCGTCGCGGCCCAGTCGGCGTGGCCGCTCGCGGCGTAGATGCGGGCGAGCGTGCCGTTCACGCCCGGCAGCGTGGGCAGCGCCGCCTGGGCCTTGGTGAGCAGGGAAAACGCCTGCGGATACTTCTCCTCGACGGCGAGGACGTCGGCGGCAAGGAGCCAGACGTACGGCGAGTCGGCGTCGATCGTTTGCAGCCGGGCAAACGCCTCGCGCGCGATGCCTTCGTAGCTGCGCCCGAGCGCGGCCCAGACCTGCGGAGACTGGGGTTGGGCCGCAGCCAGGGCCGCGAGTTGCACACTTGCCTCGGCGTACTTGTCCAGTGACAGGAGCGCTTCGGCCAGGGCCTGCCGCGCGTTGGGGTTCTGCGGATCGCCCTGAACCACCTGACGGAGGGGACCAACGGCGTCGCCGGGGCGCCCCATCTCCAGGTAGGAGATGCCGAGGAACAGCCTGGCCGGCAGCAGGTCGGGGCGCAGGCGCAGCGCTTCGCGCAGCGGCGCAATCGCCTCGGCTGCCCTGCCACCCATCGCCCGCGCCATGCCCAGCTGCATCTGGGCGACCGCGTCGGCGGGTGTCAGGCGCACCAGTTTCTGGTAGACGGCCTCCGCGTCGCCGAATCGCGCGCCCTCCATTGCCGCGTCGCCTTGCGCCCGCAGCGCGGCGAGGTCGGTGCCCGTGCCGCCGTGCGGACGTGCCGGCGACGGCTGCCGGGTGGCTGCCCGGGCGGGCGTGGCCAGGGCGCCCGTCATGATCACGAGCACCAGAGCAATCAGGGGACGTCTCACCCAGCACTTGTAGGCTGCACACGGCGGGCGCGTCAACTACCCGGGACCACACTGCCGACATTCGCGCTGCTGGCCCCGGTTCACGTCGGCCCTGCGTGCGATGATGTCGCGGTGACGCCGCCGCCCGGTCCTTCCCTGACGCGTGCCGCCGGTCTGGCCGGCAGCGCGACGATGGCGAGCCGGGTGCTGGGGCTGGTGCGCGAACAGGTCCTCGCCCATGCGTTCGGCGCCAGCCACCAGATGGACGCCTACAACGTGGCGTTCCGCCTGCCCAACCTGGTGCGCGACCTCTTTGCCGAAGGCGCGATGACGGCAGCCTTCGTGCCCACGTTCAGCCGCACACTCGAGCGTGACGGGCGCGACGCTGCCTGGCGGCTGGGGCGCCGTGCGATCACGGCGCTGCTGGCGGTCACCATCCTGATCGCGACGGTCGGCATCCTGCTCGCCGAGCCGATGACGCGGGCCTTTGCCGGGGATTTTGCCGACGTGCCCGGCAAGTTCGAGCTCACGGTGCAGCTCACGCGGTTGATGTTCCCGTTCCTGCCGCTGGTGGCAATTGCCGTCGCGGCCATGGGCATGCTCAACGCGCTCGGCCGCTTCTTCGTGCCGGCCCTCGCGCCGGCGATGTTCAACGTCGCCTCCATTGCCTGCATCCTGCTGCTGGTGCCGCTGATGCCTGGCCTGGGGTTGCCGGCGGTGACCGCGCTGGCGCTCGCGGTGCTGGCCGGTGGTCTCGCGCAGGTGCTGCTGCAGTGGCCGCAGCTGCGCCGCGAGGGCTTCCGCTTCCGTTTCGATCTGGCGCCGCGCGACCCCGGCCTGCGCGAAATCCTGCTGCTGATGGGCCCGGGGACGGTCGGCGTGGCCGCCACGCAGTTCAACGTGTACGTCAACACCGTGCTGGCCACCAGCCAGGAAGCCGGTGCGGTGTCGTGGCTCAACTACGCGTTCCGCATCCTGTACCTGCCGATCGGCCTGTTCGGCGTCGCCATCGCCAGCGCCTCGCTGCCCCTGATGTCCAAGCAGGCACAGCGCGGCGACCTGCCGGCGCTGCGCCAGACCCTGTCGCATGCGGTGCGGCTGGTGCTGTCGCTGACCGTGCCGGCGACGTTCGGCCTGATCGCGCTCGGCCTGCCGATCGTTCGCCTGATCTTCGAGCGTGGCCGCTTCCAGCCGGCCGACACGGAGGCCGTGGCGATCGCCCTCATGGGCTACGCCCCGGGGCTTGTCGGGTACTCGGCCGTCAAGGTCCTCGGCCCGACGTTCTACGCGCTGCGCGAAAGTCGCACGCCGGTGATCGTCAGCGTCATCGCCGTGCTGATGAACGCCCTGCTCAGCGTGCTGCTGGCGCGGGCGTTCGGGTTCGTCGGCTTGAGCGTGGGCACCGCCCTCGCGTCACTGCTCAACGCGGCTCTGCTGCTGTTGCTGTTGCGGCGACGGCTCGGGCCGATCGGCATCGGGCAACTGGCCTCGACGCTGGTGCGAATCACCCTGGCCAGTGTGGTCATGGGCGTCGCGGCGTGGGCGTTGCACGACTGGCTCGCGACGCGGGTGCTGGTCGGACAGGCGCTCGTCCTGCAGCTGATTCGCGTCGGCAGCAGCATCGGCGTCGGCGATCCTGGTGCTCGTGGTGATGGCGCGGCTGCTGCGGCTCGAGGAGTTCTCCGAGGCGATCGACAATCTGCTGCGTCGGCTGCGTGGGCGCCAGCGGGCCGGCAGCGGCACCGATGACTGAACGTCGGCCCGACGCGCCGGTGGACGGACGCCCGATCCTGAAGGTCTCGGCAGCGCACTTCATGGTGGACGCGTACTCGAACATGTATGCGCCGCTGTTGCCGCTGCTGATGCCCAGGCTGGGCATGAGCCTGCAGGCGGCCGGTACGCTCATGATGATCTTCCAGGGCGCGGCGTCGCTGTCGCAACTGGGCTTCGGACGTCTCGCCGACCACGGCCATGCGCGCGTCCTGCTGATTGCCGGGCCGCTGGTCAGCGCCGTCGTCCTGAGCCTGATGGGGCTGGTCACGGATCAGGCGATGCTGGCTGTGGTACTGGTCCTGGGCGGTCTCGGGGTTGCCGCATTCCACCCGCCGGGGGCGATGGTCGCGCACACCGCCGGCCGCACCCGGCCAGGCTCGGCGATGAGTGTGTTCGTCACCAGCGGATCCATGGGCTTTGCCCTCTCGCCGCTGCTGGTGGCCAACGCCGCGGGACGCTGGGGCCTTGGCGCGACGACCTGGTTCCTGCTGCCCGGCCTGGTGTGCGCGCTGCTGTTTGCCAGAGCCGTGCCCGCCCTCCCGCTGGCCTCGCATCGACCGCACGGGGGCGGCCTGCGCGCCTTGCGGCCGCAGGCCCGCAACCTGAGCCTGCTGTACCTGCTCGTGGTGCTGCGGACAGTCGTGTCACTCTCGTTTGCCACGTTCGTCCCGGTGCTGCTGACGCGGCAGGGCATGCGCGTCGGCGAGGCGGGATCGGCCATGGCGCTGTACCTGTTCATGTCCGCGGTCGGCGGGTTCTGGGGCGGCCGCCTGTCGGACACGTTCGGTCCGCGTCGGGTCATCGTCTGGTCACTGTTGCTGGCGACGCCGTTCCTGCTGGTGGCGCCGCAGACCGAGGGTTGGCTGTTTGCGTCGCTGCTCGCGGTGGGCGGCCTGTTCCTGCAGTCCACGCTGCCGGTCAACGTCAGCTTCGGTCAGGCGCTGGCACCGCACAGCGCAGCAACGGTTTCCTCGCTGATGATGGGTGTGGCCTGGGGGTCGGGTGGTCTGCTCGTGCCGGTAACCGGCATGCTCGCCGATGCCATCGGCCTGTCGATGACGCTGACCCTGCTTGCGGTGGTTCCTCTGGTGGCCGCGGCCCTCGCCACACAGCTCCCGCCGGCACCACCGCTGCCGATGCACGTCGACCCCGTCGAGGTGAACGTCGCCGCCATCGATCCCGCCGCCGACCACCACGGCACTGCCACCCGGCCCTAGCGTGCGGGCCGCACCGGCCGGTGCCGTACACTGGCGTCGTGGCCCGCTCTCCCTACAGTCGCGTGTCGTTCCAGTTCGGGCCGGGTCCGCTGACGCCCGCCGTCAAGGCGTTGCTGATTGCCAACGGCGTGCTGTTCCTGGCGCAGGTTGCCGTGCCGGCGCTGACCACATTCGGCGGGCTGACCCCCGCGGCGGTGATCGAGTCGTTCTGGCTCTGGCAACCGTTCACCTACATGTTCCTGCACGCCGGCCTGACCCACCTGGTCTTCAACATGCTGGCGTTGTGGATGTTCGGCGTGGAGCTGGAGAAGCTGTGGGGCACGGAAGCCTTCGCCCGCTTCTACCTGTTCTGCGGGCTGGGCGCGGCCGCGACGACGATGGGCGCGGCGCTGCTGCCGTTCGGGTTTGCCGACTTCCTGTACATCACGCCCACCGTTGGCGCATCGGGCGCAATCTACGGTCTGCTCGCGGCGTTCGGCATCCTGTTTGCGAACCGACCGATCTACATGTACTTCCTCTTCCCCGTGCCGGCGAGGATTTTCGTGCTGATCACCGGCGCGATCGCGCTGCTGATGTCGATCACCTCGTCGGGCGGAGGCATGGCGCACCTGGCACACCTCGGCGGCCTGGTGACCGGCTGGCTGCTGCTCACCCGCGGCCGGGGCGGACTCACCGCCGAGCTGAAGTACCGCTACACGAAGTGGCGCCTGCAGCGGGCACGCCGCAAGTTCGGCGTGCACCAGGGCGGTCGCGACGGCGGCTGGAACGTGCACTAGGAAATTCTGAATTCTGAATTGAGAATGCAGTGCAGCTCGCGGCATCGCCAGCGTCTTTGGCAGCGCCAGGTCTCTCGGCGTTCCAGGTTCGAAGACCGCCAGCCAGGTCGTGTGGGCACCTTGCCTGCCGTCACCACTCGCCACGTGGTGCTCGCTGCGCGCTGCATTCTGAATTCTGAATTCCGAATTGCTTTCAGCGTGAAGGACTGAAGACGCCGAGCACGAACGTGTCGTCGAGTGCCACCGCCTGATGCGCGACGCCGCTCGGGATGTGCAGCACCTCACCCTCCTCGACGCGCACGTCCTCGGCCCCGACCAGGAACTGCAGCGCTCCCTGCAGCACGTAGGTCATCTGCTCCTGCTCGTGCGCGTGCAGGGGAATGAGGGCGCCCTTCTTCAGATACACCTGCGTCAGTGTCTCGCGCTCGCCGCGCACGACCTTGCGCGAGACCATCTCGGTCACCTTCTCGAGCGCAATCTCATCCCAGCGATACAGGGGCATGGGGGGATCCTAACCGGGTAACGGGGACGGGGATACCGGGTAGCGGGTAACGGGTAGCGGGTACCGGGTACCGGGTGACGGGTAACGGGTAGCGGGGGACGGGTAGTGCGCCCCGGCACGGCGATCCGTCACGATGGATGGGCTCGGGCGGCTGCGTGCTGGCGGGACCGGACACCGGTTCGACGCGGGCCCCGAGCGGCGGTACAGTAGAAGGCGCGGTCGCCCTATAATCGGAATGCATCACACCAGAAGCATTTGTCCATGTCTGAGCCTGACCTGAGCGGCCACGTCGAGGCCACCTCCCCATCATGAAGACCGTGGCCGAACATCCGACCGTCGCGTCCGACGCAGCGGCGCCGGTCGCCGCGCCCGACGTGCTGCGGCGCGCGTATCGCCTGATGCTGTTGTCGCGGCGCCTCGACGACAAGGAAATCCAGCTCAAGAACCAGAGCCAGATCTTCTTCCAAATCAGCGGCGCCGGGCATGAGGCGATCCTCGTGGCTGCCGGCCTGGCGCTGCGCCCCGGCATCGACTGGGCCTACCCCTACTATCGCGACCGGGCGTTCTGCCTGGCGCTTGGCGTCACCCCGCTCGACATGTTGCTGCAGGGCGTCGGCGCCAAGGACGACCCGTCCTCGGGCGGCCGCCAGATGCCCTCGCACTGGGGCCACACCCGGTGGAACATCGTCTCGGGGTCGAGCCCGACCGGCACGCAGTGCCTGCAGGCCGTCGGCTGTGCCGAGGCGACCCGGCTGCTGACCGAATTGCCGCATCTGCCCGACTCGGAGCGTCCGGCGCCCGACGCCGTGACGTACGTCTCGGTCGGCGAGGGCGCAACCAGCGAGGGTGAATTCTGGGAATCGCTGAACACGGCCAGCAGTGGCCGCTTGCCGCTGGTCTACCTGATCGAGGACAACGGCTACGCGATCTCGGTGCCGGTCGAAGTGCAGACCCCGGGCGGCGACATCTCCCGGCTCGTCGAGGCGTTCCCGCACCTCGAGGTCTTTCGGGTCGACGGCACCGATCTGGTGGCGAGCCTCGAGGTGATGCACGAGGCGGTGGCCTACGCGCGCAGCGGCAAGGGGCCGGCGTTCGTGCATGCCAAGGTGACGCGCCCCTATTCGCACTCGCTCTCCGACGATGAGCGGCTCTACAAGACCGAAGCGGAGCGCAGCCGCGAGGCGGCACGCGATCCATTGCGGCGGGCCGCCGAGTATCTGATTGCCGAGGGCTTGTCGACGCGCGAAGAGCTCGACGCGCTGCAGGTCGAGGTCGACCGCGAGATCAATGCGGCCACCGACATCGCCCTGGTCGCCGAAAAGCCGGCGCGCGACACCGCCGCGCTGTACGTGTACTCGCCCGACGTCGACGTCGCAGCGAGTTCGTGGCTCAGCGAACCGCTCGCCGAGGGCAAGCCGGACACGATGGTGGCGGCCATCAACCGCACCCTGCGCGACGAGATGGCGGCCAACCCGCGCGTCCTGGTCTTCGGTGAGGATGTCGCCGACGCCAGCCGGGAGCACAACCTCGCCGAGGTGTCGGGCAAGGGCGGCGTGTTCAAGGTCACGCATGGCCTGCAGCGCGAGTTCGGCGGCCAGCGGGTGTTCAATTCACCACTTGCCGAAGCCAACATCGTCGGTCGTGCCACCGGGATGGCCACGCGCGGCCTCAAGCCGGTCGTCGAGATCCAGTTCTTCGACTACATCTGGCCCGCGTTCATGCAGATTCGCGACGAACTGACGATGCTGCGGTACCGGTCCAACAACACGTTCTCGGCGCCGATCGTCATCCGCTCGCCGATTGGCGGCTACCTGCGCGGCGGCGCGCCGTATCACAGCCAGTCGGGCGAAAGCATCTTCGCGCACTGCCCGGGCATCCACGTGGTGTTTCCAAGCAACGCCGTCGATGCTGCCGGCCTGCTGCGCACGGCCATCCGCTGCGACGATCCGGTGCTGTTTCTCGAGCACAAGCACCTGTATCGCCAGACCTACAACAAGGGCGTCTATCCCGGGCCCGACTTCACCATCCCGTTCGGCCGCGCGGCCGTCCGGCGCGACGGCACCGACGTGACCGTGGTCACCTGGGGGGCCCTGGTACAGCGCTCCCTGCTTGCCGCGCAGCAAGCCGAAAAGGACGGCATCAGCGTCCGGGTCATCGACCTGCGGACGATCGCGCCCTGCGACTGGGAGACGATCGGCACCGCCGTCCGCGACACCAACCGCCTCGTGGTCGCCCACGAGGACGCGCTCACGGCCGGTTTCGGCGCAGAGATTGCCGCGTACGTGGCCGAGCACTTCTTCGAGCACCTCGACGCGCCGGTGTTGCGCGTGGCGGCGATGGACACACCGGTGGCGTACTGTCCCGACCTGGAAGAAGAGATTCTTCCGCAGTCGGCCGACGTCCTTGCCGCAATCCGCAAGGTTGCCTCGTACTGATCGCCGAACGGCCGGCAGCGCCGTGGCCGGCCTGCTCTGCCTGCTGGCGGTGGTGGCAGCGCCGCACCTCGGCGACACCCTCGCGGCGGTCACCCGCGTCGAGGCACTGAAGTCGATTGGCGGCATCCCGGCCCACCTCGCCGGCGAGTTCGAACAGGCCGCAGGGTTTGCCGAGCGCCCGGATCGCTCCTCGCTCGTCTTCGACCGCCGCAGGCATCGGGTGTATGCCATCGACGCCGGCCGGACGGCGGTGACACCGCTGGTCGAGATCGGTTTCGAGGTCGGCCGGCTGCTGCGCCCCACCGCGTTCGACGCCGCGCACACCGGCGACTTCATCGTTGCCGACGCCCCGGACCGGCGGCCGCGGGTGTCGGTCTTCGAGTCGCGCGGCACCGTCCTCAATACCTTCCCGGTGGCCGCACGCGAGTCGCCGCGCGTCATCGCCGACGACTTCGTCCTCAGCGGCATCGCGGCGGCGCGCTACACCGGCAGCACCGTGCTGCTCAACCAGCCTGAGCGCGGGGTGCTCGTCACCGAGTACAGCGTGACGGGTGCGGTGGTCCGCCAGTTCGGCGCGCTGCGACGCACCGGATTCGAGTCCGACCCCGACGTCCACCTGGCGTTCAACAGCGCGCTGCCGGTCCCGGCGCGCGACGGCGGCGTCTTCGTGGTCTTTCTGGCCGGCCCACCGGCGTTTCGCAAGTATTCCGCCGGCGGCGTGCTCGAGTTCGAGCGGGCGCTGCAGGGACGGGACATGGACCCGCTCGTGCTGGGGATGCCCAACGCCTGGCCGCGTCGGCAGATCGATGACGTGAGTTACCCGCTGGTGCAGCCGATGGTGCGCACGGCAGCCGTCGACCGGCGGGGTCGACTGTGGGTCGCCATGCCGACGTCGCGCGTGTACGTCTTCGACGAGGACGGCGAGAAGGTGCGTACCCTGCAACTGGTTGGCGCGGGGGTGGTGCAGCCGTCCTCGCTGTGGTTCGCTCGCGACGGGCGGCTGCTGGTCACGCCGGGCCTCTACGAGTTCGCTCCTGCGCAGGACTGATTGCCGCCGATTGCGGTCGCATCAGGTCGATGCGTGACATAGCGTCGAGGCGCGGCGAACGCCCGCTCGAGTCGAGGCGTCATAAGTCCGGAGACACCCATCCATGGACATCCTGCTGATTGCGCCTTCTGCACGACGCCGCGGCGTGCTGCGCGAGCGATTGCTCAGTGCCGGGCTGGTACCGGCGGCCGAGGCTGCGGTCCCGGGCGAAGCCGGGGACGTGTCGACCTCGGTCGGATTGGCCGACGCCGTCCCGGAGGGCCGGGAGTGGCTGCAGGCCCTGATGCCGCTGCAGGGACTGGCGGTCGTCGGCGCGCCTTCCAATGCCGTCGATGGCCTGCGGGGACTCGCCCTGACCGGTTGGGCGGCGCTGCCGATGGACGTGTCGCCGGCACGGTTGCGTCAGGCGCTGGAGATGGTGGACGCCGGGTTTGCCGTGGCGCCGAGCGGCTGGCTGCAGCCGGCACCGGCGTCAGGCCGGGTGTCACGGGCCGACGTGGACGACGACCTGCAGGAGGCGTCGTTGACCGACCGCGAGACCGACGTGCTGGACCTGCTCGCCGAGGGGTTGTCCAACGGCCGCATCGCCGACCGGCTCGGCATCAGCCCGCATACCGTCAAGTTCCACATTGCGTCGATCTACGACAAGCTGGATGCACGGACCCGGACACAGGCGGTGCGACACGCCCTGGACCGCGGCCTGCTCCACTTCTAGGTCCCTCGCGGCACCACTCGGGGCTGCCGGCGACGGTCCTGCTACCTGGCTTGCAGCCGCGCCAGCAGCAGGTCGCGGTAGCACTGGCACTCCTCGTCGAACCAGACGGCGCTGAACTGCGCCGCCATGTCCTCGATCTCGGCCGGCGTGTAGCTCGGCCCGCCGCCCGCCTCGACAAGAGCCAGCTTGTGCGCGGCAAAGGCGCGTGGCGGCTTGGACGCCAACTGCCGCGCCAGGGTCAGCGCCCGGTGCCGGACGCTGGCCACCGGCACCAGTTCCTGCACGATGCCGTGCTGCAGGGCCCCGCTGCCCTTCCACGCGTGACCTTCGAGGAACATCTGGCGGGCCGTCGGGCCGGGCACGACGGCGGCCAGCGCCTGCACCATGCGGCTCGGCAGGATGACGCCGAGCGTGACGTCGGTCAGCGCGAACTGGGAGTCGCCCTCGGCCATGATCCGCTCGTCGCACGCCAGCGCCAGGATCGACCCGCCCCCGTAGCTGTGTCCGTTGATGCCGGCGACCGTCGGCTTCGGCAGGTGCCGCAGCGTGTCGAACAGCCGGATGAAGTGCGCGATGTAGACCTGCAGTTTCTCCTGCGTGTAGGCGAACACTTCCTGGACGTCGAAGCCGCCGCAGAACATTCGCGGCGTGCCGCTGGTGATTACCACCCCGTGCGTCCTGGAATCGGCGCACGCGTGATCGAGTGCCTGCTGCAGCTCGTCGACCATCTCGCAGTTCAGGGCATTGGCGGCGCCACGCGACAGCGTGACGACAAGCACGCCCTCTTCCCGATCGAGCTTGATGTGCTGCACCAGTGACTCCCGGTCTCGAGGCGCAGGCCACGCGCCTGGCGCCAGTCTAGCGCTCTTCGGTCTGCCTGCGGCCGGCAGCGCCCGAGCGACCGCACGGCCCGTCGCGGGCCCGGATCGCAGGCGGGGCTCAGGTCCGCGACGCGGTCGTGAAGGTCAGGAGCTTGTCGTCCGATCGCACGAGGTACTCGTGGCCGGCGTCGGCGTCGCAGCGCAGGTGGAGCAGCACATCCGGACTGCTGCCGGCGCCGACGCGGACCGCTGAAATGGTGAACCTGGGTAGCCCGACCCCGCGCTTCTGGGCCTCGGTCCGTGCCGCCTCGGAGGCACGCAACAGCATCTCGAAGCTGCGTTGAACCGCCTGCCGCGCCAGGTCGAGCGCGCGCGGGTCGGGCCCCTGCGCCCCGCCATCGATCTGCAGCGGAAATCCGCCGTCCGGCCGGTGCGCCCACCAGGCGCCGTCGGCGGCCGAGAAGGTCAGGGCGCCGAGCACCCGATCCTCGCGGGCCGACCCGGGGGTGAACCGCGCGGTGTCGGCACCATGCGCACCGGCGTGCGCCCGGCCAATCGTCGCAGCGCTGGCCGCCCCAGCCGCGGCCAGGACCTCACGGGGTGCGACCGGGGCCCTGGCGGCCCCCTTCTGCCGCCGGCCGCGCGGTCTGAGTTCCTGCAGCGCGGCGTCGTTGGCGTGCTGGGCCTTGCGGGCGGCGGGGTTCCGTCGGGACGTCCACCTGCGCCCCAGCCGCGAGACGTTGTAGAGCACGACACCGGCGATGGCCCAGACCACCCATTCGCCGGCGTGGTCGAGGGCGAACGCCGCCCCTGCCATCACGCGGTCGGCAGCGAGACGCGCCGGGTGCCCGGCATCGCCGCCGCGGAGCCCGGCCCAGGCCCAGTCGGCCGCCCGCCCCGCGAGCACGAAGACCACCGGAATCGGCAGCAGGTTGCCCACGCACCCCACCGTGCTGCGAATGGCCTCGGCCCCCGTGGGTTTGCTCTTCGCGGCGGGGCTGGCGGGCCGCTGGAAGATCCCCCGCACCAGCCAGCTCCAGACGGCGATGTAGAGCCAGAACGAGGCCAGGACCCGGACGAGCAGGCCGCCGTTGCGCTCGTCCTCCCCGGGCTGGGCGCCGAGATGCGCCGACGCCAGGAACAGCCCGATGGCGATCGAGAGGTGCACCGCCAGCCAGAATGTCGCGCGGAACACGCGGGTCAGGTACTGCAGGAAGCTCATAGCGGGTGCTCACTCAAACGGTGGCACGCCCCGGGTCGAACGGATGGCCCGAGCGGATCGTCGCCGACACGGACCATCCCCGACGGGCTGGCCATGGGGGTCCCGAGCCAGCCGACGGCACGGGAGGGCCGTATACTGGTGGGATGTCTGCTGCAGAACACGCTCGACAGGTTGCCAATCCCCTTCGCAGGAACGTCGCCATCGTTGCCCACGTGGACCATGGCAAGACCACGCTGGTGGACGCGATGTTCGCTCAATCGGGGACCTACCGCACCAACGAGCGGGTCGCCGACCGGGCGATGGACTCGATGGACCTCGAGCGCGAGCGCGGCATCACGATCATGGCCAAGAACACGGCCGTGCGGTACCACGACACCATCATCAACATCTGCGACACCCCCGGCCACGCCGATTTCGGCGGCGAAGTCGAGCGTACGCTGTCCATGGTCGATGGCGTGGTGCTGCTGGTGGATGCCTCTGAAGGTCCGCTGCCGCAAACCCGCTTCGTGCTTCGCAAGGCGCTGGAGCGGCGCCTGGTCCCCATCGTCGTGATCAACAAGGTCGACCGCCCGGATGCGCGCATCCAGGAGGTGCTCAACGAGGTCTACGACCTGTTCATCGACCTCGACGCCGACGAGGACCAGCTCGATTTCCCGGTGATCTACGCGGTCGCCCGCGACGGCAAGGCGAGCCGCGACCCCAACGAACGGGGCGAGGACCTGCGGCCGCTGTTTGACGCGATCATCGAGCACACGCCGCCGCCCAAGGGCGACCCCGAAGGCATCCTGCAGATCCTGATCGCCAACCTCGATGCCAGCGAGTACCTCGGGCGCATCGCCATCGGCCGGATCTTCAATGGCCGCGTCAAGCTCGGTGATTTCGTCGGCATCTGCAAGCTCGACGGCTCGGTCCAGCAGATGCGGGTGAGCAAGCTGTTCGTCTTCGATGGCCTCAAGCGTGCCGACGTCCAGGAGGCTGCCGCGGGCGACATCGTGTGCCTCGCCGGCATGGAAGACATCACGATTGGCGAGACCGTCACCAGCGCCGAGACGCCGAAGCCGATTGCCCCGATCGCCATCGACGAACCGACGGTCTCGATGATCTTCGGCGTCAACACGTCGCCGCTCGCCGGCCGGGACGGGCAGTTCGTGACGTCGCGCCAGATCAAGGAGCGGCTGGAGAAGGAGCTGCTCGGCAATGTCTCCCTGCGCGTCGAACCCACCGACTCGCCCGAGCAGATGCGGGTCGTCGGCCGGGGTGAGCTGCAGCTCTCCATCCTGATCGAGATGATGCGGCGTGAAGGCTTCGAGCTGCAGGTGTCACGACCGGAAATCGTCACCCGCGACACCGAGACGGGTCGCCTGGAGCCGGTCGAAGACGTGGTCGTCGACGTACCCGAAGACTTCCAGGGCGTGGTCATCGCCGCGATCGGCACCCGCAAGGGGACGATGACCAAGATGATCAACAACGGCAGCGGACGCGTCCGTCTCGAGTTCAAGGTGCCGGCGCGCGGCCTGATCGGGCTGCGCTCCCAGTTCATGACCGACACCAAGGGCACCGGCATCATGAACCACATCTTCGCCGGCTGGGAGCCGTGGGCCGGCCCCATCCCTTCGCGCCCGACCGGCGCCCTGGTGGCCGACCGCACCGGCGTGGCCACCGCGTTTGCCATCGCCAACCTGCAGGAGCGCGGCGAGATCTTCATCGACCCCACCACAGAGGTCTACGAGGGCATGCTGATTGGCGAAAATGCCCGCAACAACGACATGGACGTCAACGTCTGCAAGGAAAAGAAGCAGACCAACATGCGCGCCTCGTCGGCTGACGAGGCCATCCGGATCATCCCGCCGCGCAAGCTCGGACTCGAGGTCGCCATCGAGTTCATCAACGACGACGAGCTGGTCGAGGTCACGCCCAAGGCCATCCGCCTGCGCAAGCGCATCCTCGCCCAGAACCAGCGCCCGCGTCGGGACTGACGCGTGCGCGCCTGGGCCGACGGCGGCGCCGGCAGTCGGCCTCACACCACCACGCAGGCCCGCCGCGAGCGGCCAGCGCTGAGGTTCATGTCTACGCCGGCTTGACCAGCGTCGGCTTCGCGCTGACCGCCGGGATCGACCCGACGTCGAGGCGGTCCATCATCGTGTCGAAGTCGTTCCGGCGAATCGGCTTGGCGAGATAGTGGTCCATGCCCGCGGCCAGGCACCGTTCGCGATCGCCGCTCATGGCGTGCGCGGTGAGCGCGACGATCGGCGTGGCCCGGACGCGCCGCCGCTTCTCGACCTCACGAATCTGCTCGGCAGCCTGCAGTCCATCCAGCACCGGCATCTGCACGTCCATCAGGATCAGGTCGAACCGCTCCCGGTGCCAGGCCGCCACCGCGTCGGCGCCCGTGCTCACCACCAGCACGTCGCAGCCGCGACGCGCCAGCAGCTGCTCCACCACCCGCTGATTGACGACGTTGTCGTCGGCGACCATCACCCTCGGCAGGCGAGTGGGCCGCAGCGCGGCCGCTGGTGACGTGGCCGGGACGGCCGGCTGCAGGGCCTCGACGGCGGACCGGCTGAGTGCCGCCGCCAGCACCGCGGCGACCGTCGGGCGGCGCAAAGGCTTGACGACAGGCCCGGCCGCCGCGGTGGTCTTGCCGCTCTCGCGCGTCAGCGCCAGTTCGAGCACCGGCACCCCTCGGCGCTCGAGGCTGCCGATGTCGGCGCGCACTGCCGCCAGCGAGTCGCTGTCGATGAGCACCAGACCCCAACGCGGATCCTTGAGCTGCGAGTTCAATGCGTCGCCTTCGCCGCCGCAGGTGACCGTGGCACCCCAGCTTGCCAGCCATCCGGCAAGCACCTCCCGCGACGCGGCGTGGCGCTCCACCAGCAGCACGGCCCGGCCTTCCAGCTCCTGCGGCCGCGTCTCGATGGCAGGCGTGGCGGCGCCGTCGCAGGTCACGGGGATGCTGAAGGCGAACGTGCTGCCCTGCCACTCCTCGCTCGTCACGCTGATCTCGCCGCCCATCAGGTGGACCAGCCGCGCGCAGATGGCCAGGCCGAGGCCGTTGCCCTCGAACAGCTGCGGCGTGCCGCTGCCGGCCTCGGCGAAAGTCTGGCGGATGGTCTCGAGCCGCGGCTCGGCAATGCCGATCCCCGAGTCCGACACGCGCACCCGCAGCGCCACACGCCCGGCCTGGTCGGGCGCGTCCATGTGGACCTGCACGCGCACGAAGCCGACGTTGGTGAACTTGACGGCGTTGCCCAGCAGGTTGACCAGCACCTGACGCAGCCGCGTCGGGTCGGCGCCGACCATCCCCGGCAGCGGCATGTCCTGATCCCAGACCAGGTCGAGGTCCTTCTGGTGCGCCCGCAGCGCAACGGCGCCGAGCGCCTCGTGGAGCACCGAGGCGAGGTCGAAGGGGACTTCCTGCAACTCGATGCGGCCCGCCTCGATCCGCGACAGGTCCATCACGTCGTCCATCACGGTGATGAGGGCTTCCGAGGAACGGCGGATGGTCTCGAGGTACTCGCGCTGGTTGAGCGTCAGGCTGGTGTCCAGGGCCAGCTCGGTCATCCCCAGCACGCCGGTCATCGGCGTGCGGATCTCGTGGCTCATGGTGGCGACGAATTGGCTCTTGAAGCGGTTGGCGCCCTCGGCGCGGTCCTTCGCCACGCGCAGTTCCGCGGTGCGCTGGGTCACCGTCTGCTCCAGCTCGTCGTGGTGTCGCTGCAGCGCCAGATCGCGGGCTGCCAGATGCGACAGCATGCCGTTGAAGGCCCGGACCAGGACACCGACCTCGTCGCTGGTGTCGCGCTCGGGCAGCCGCATGTCGAAGCGCTCGGTCCGCATGACCTCGTCGGCAGCCACCGAGAGCTGCCGCAGCGGGGTCACCAGCGGCCGCTGCAGCGCCGCGCCGATGGCATAGGCCAGGGCCAGCGAGACGACGAAGACGGCGAGGAAGATGATCAAGGTGGCGCGGCGCCGGCCATCGAGCCGCCGCAGGTCGATCTCCACCAGGACCGACCCGACACACCCGTCGGGCAGGCAGACCGGCCGGACCACACGGATGGCGTCGCTGCCCTGGATGACGCCGGCTGCCGGCACGGATGCCGGCGCCGATGGCCCGCCCTCGCCGCGCAGTTCGGCGAACAACTGGCCGTCATTGCGATAGAGGGCGGCGACCCGCAGGTCCGCCCTGGGCCGAAGCGAGGACAGGGTCGTGGTCACGAACCGGGGGTCCTCGAAGGTGAGGGCGGCGGCGCTGTTCTCGCCCACCACGAGCGCGACCGCCTCGATCTCCTGCGCCAGCGCGTCCTTCGAGGTGGCGCTGTCGTACAGCATGAGGCCGAGGCCGTTCAAGGCCAGGGCGCACACGATGGTCGCCACGAGGGCGACGGTGAGCTGGAGGCGGAGGGAGTAGCGAAGCATGGTCAGGGGGGGAGTCCCTGCCGGGTCAATCGGCGCCCTGCAAAAAGAATTGAGCGGGGCCTAAAGTCTGCACTCACTGCGGCCGATTGGCCCGGACATGACGGGGTCTGCAGCAGTGTCGGGGTCGAAGCGATGGACGCGCCGGGTCCTCATCCTGGCGGCAATCAGCCTGGCGGTGCTCACCACCTCCATCCCCGCCGAGGCGCGAACCGCCGCCCTCAGGGCCACCACCATCGTCCGCATGCTGCGCTTTGTCGAGTGGAGCGCTGCCAGCCGCGGTGAAGCGCTGACCGTCGCCGTGCTGGACAACACCGAACTCGCCGCCGCGTTGCGCGAGGCGTGCGCGGAGCTGCAGCCCGGTGGACGCGCCGTGACCGTTGTCGACGTCGCCTCGCCACGAGCCCTTGCCGCTCTCCATGCGGCGGTCGTCGTCCTCGGACCACACTCGGCGCCGCTGGCCCGCCAGTTGTCGGACCAGGGCGTCCTGACGGTGGGCGCGGGCGACTGTCCCGATGATGCCGGCCTGATGCTGAACCTGGTGGCCGACGGCGACCAGTACCGCTTCAGCGCCAATCGCTCGGTGGCCGCGCGCGGCCGGGTCAACCTCAGCTCGCGCCTGCTCCGCCTCGCGACCGTCGTCAATTGAGGACGGGCCTCGGCCCCGAGCCATTCGCGCCAAACAGCAGACGCTCCCCGGTCCCCGCTCTCGATAACCCGGTACCCGGTCCCCGGTCCCTACCCGGTACCCGATACCCGGTCCCCGGCTTGGCAGAGGCGTCCTCGCTACGTCTCAGCTGGCGCGTCCTTGTCTTCGAGGGGCACCGGTCGGTGCCGCCACCGCGTCAGCAGCACCCCGGCCGCCACCAGCGCGGCGCCGGCCAGACGCATCCCTGCCAGCCGCTCGCCCAGCCACACCATGGCTACCAGCAATGCCGCCACCGGCACGACGTTGGAGTAGATCGACGTCCGTGACGAGCCGAGGTGGCGCACGCCGGTGTACCACGCCGTGTAGGCGAAGTTGAGGGCCAGCAACGAGGAGAAGACCACGCAGACCCAGGCGACCAGACGCACCTCGGTCCATGCCGTCCGGGCCAGGTCCGCTGTCGAGAAGGGCAGGAACAGGACCGTGCCGACCGCCATGGACAGCCCGGTGACGACAAGCGGCGGGTAGGTCGCCAGCAGCGGGCGTCCGGCGACGGTGTAGACGGTCCAGCAGAGCACGCAGGCAATCATCATCAGGTCGCCGCTCGGCGAGCTCAGCCCGGCAACCGCGCCCCCTCGCACGATCATGCTGACCCCGACGAACGACAGCGCGGTGCCCAGCCAGTGGGCCATCGGCAATCGCTCGTGGCCCACGGCCGCCGACGCGATGCTGACCGCGGCGGGCGTGCACGCGATGATGATCGAGGCGTTCATCACGCTGGTCCGTTCGAGGCCGGCGATGAACAGCATCTGGTAGGCGAACTGCCCGACCACCCCGAGCAGCACGATCACGGCCCACTGCCGCCGGTTCAGACGCGCGACGTGGTCGCGGCGGGCCGTGCTGTAGATGATGGCGAGAAAGACGGCCGACGCGATGACCAGCCGCAGCGAGTTGAAGGTCCGCGGCGGGACCTCCTGCAGGACGAACTTGATGACGCTGTAGTTGCTGCCCCAGATGATGGCGGTCAGCAGCAGGTAGAAATCGACTCTCGTCATTTCACCCGTTCACCCCCGGGAGGCGGGGATGGGCCGACGTGGGCCCGACGGCCACACGTCGGCGGATGCGTGTCGCTCAGGCCAGGCCGAGGGCGCCAGCGCGAACGAAGAAGATGATCAGCGAAACCAGCAGCACGTAGATCACGAGCGACTCGATCAGCACGAGGCCGAGCAGCAGCGCGCCGCGGATCGCGTCGGCCGCACCCGGGTTGCGGGCGATGCCCTCGGCAGCGGCGCTGACGGCCTTGCCCTGCGCCATGGCGCCGAACGCCGCAGCGATGGCCAGCGCGAAGCCGGCGGTGACGACGGCCCACTGCGTCACACCGGGAGCCACGGCTCCGGCGGCAGCGACTTCCTGGGCATACACCGGCGAAAGCAGACCGGCGGCTGCCACCAGGGCGAACACGGCAGAGAACTTCTTGATCATGAGATTGCCTCCTCGAGGCCCATCAACTACATAGCGTCGGCATTAGAGAGGTCGCGACCTCGCGGTCGCGGGCGTCGCCTGTGGCGCGCCTGGGTCGCACGCAGACCGGGGCCCGACGGGTGCCGAAGTCTGCCGACCCGGCCTTCGCCCCTTGCTTCGCTCGGGGCTTCGGCCGGCTGCGCCGCCCACGTCGATGCGTGGCGGCAGAGCGTGTACGCGTGCCCTACGCCGCGGCGTGCGCGTGCGCGGGCGAATCGCCGTGCGCGTGGCCGTCGTCGTGATGGGCATCGTCGTGCCCATGCTCGACGTGCACCGCGCCGGCCAGATAGATGATCGTCAACAGCGTGAAGATGTAGGCCTGCAGCGACCCGGTGATGACGCCGAGGAACATCATCGGCAGCGGCACCAGGAACGGCACGATGCTGGCCATGATCAGCACGACGAGTTCCTCGCCGTAGACATTGCCGAACAGGCGCAACGACAGCGACATCACGCGCGAGGCGTGGCTGATCAGCTCGATCGGCGCCATGATCGGCGCCACGAAGAGCGGCACGCCCGGCGGGATGATGAAGTGCTTGACGTACGCGACGATGCCCTGCGCCTTGATGCCCTGCAGGTGGTAGTACACCCACACCGTGAGCGCGCAGCCGAGCGTGACGTTGATGTTGGCCGTCGGCGACATCATGCCGGGAATCTTGCCGATGGCGTTGGCCGTGAAGATGAAGATGAAGATCGAGCCCACGAGGGGCAGGAACCGCGGCCCCACCGGGCCGATGTTCTCCTTGAGCAGTCCGGTCAGGAAGCCGACGATGTCCTCGAGGACGATCTGCAGCCGGCCCGGGTTGTCGACGCTGAAGGTGGAGCGTACGGCCAGGCTGAACACCAGCACGGCCAGCACGATGAGCGCCGACATGACGAGGTAGTCGGGGATCAGCAGCAGGCCGGGCGTATACGTCGCGCCAAACAGCGGCGCCAGCAGCGGCCCGAACAGACGATTGACGACCTCGACAATCCAGAGTGTGTGATGTTCCATGGCCCTGTGCGGGTTGCGGGGAGATGCCGGCTGGCTAGCGCGACGACCGGACCGCTTCCACCATCGCGGCGACGACCACCGCGGAGACGCCCACCAGCACCCCCAGCGGGTGCAGGTGCAAACGGCCAATCATAACGTAGCCGGCCAGCAGCAGCAACGCGTACCGGCCTGCGAGTCCGACGGCCAGGCGCCAGGGCGACACCGTGGAGCGCCCCTCCTGCCCTGCCGGCGGCGGCCCGATCGCGTCCACCCCGCGCTTGAGCGCCAGGTAGCTGATCGCCAGCAGCAGGCCGCCCCCGACGATGCCGCCGGCCATCCGCCAGCCGCCGATGGCCCCTCCGGTGACGCTGCTCACGGCCAGAATCAGACAGGTGTCCCGCTCGAGGCGGGCCGAAGGGGTCATGGCCGTCCGAGGCGGCTCAGGGGGCGCGCTTGTCGAAGGCGCGGCGGGTGATCCGCACCACGTTGAGGACGGCGGCGGCAAAGCCGAGGCCAAAACCGATGAGCATCCCCCACGGATTGGAGCCGAAGGTCCGGTCTGCCCACAGGCCCGCAGCGGTGCCCATCACCAGGGCCAGGACGAACGACAGCCCGAGCGTGCCCAGCTCGCCGACGGTTCGCCAGTAGCCCGCGGGGCGCGGCGTCACCATTGCGTCAAGGCGTGCGCGCCGGCTCGGCGCAGGGCTTCAGCGTCGGCGCGAGGGGGTCGGCCGGCACCGGCACCGGCACCGGCCTGGCCACCTGCACCGCCGTGGCCGGGGTGTCGCAGTCCGCGTTCCCGCCCTTGCCGGCCTTTGCAACCGGCGGCTTGGCCCCGGCACCCCGGGGGGTGCGGACCTTGCCCTTCGCTGGGACCTTGACCGGGGCCTTGGCCGACGGCCCGGAGCGAACCGTCACCGGGGGTGTGGCTGGGGCCTCGGGCGGGGCCGTGCCCTGAGTCGTGGCCGGGGTCGTCGGTGGCGCCGTGACCGCGGCCTGAGCGGGCGGGTCCGCCGGCACCGCAGCCGGGGCCGGCACCACGCCGAGGCTCATCGCGACGAGCAGCGAGGCGAAACAACCAGGCATGTGACACACCTTTGCGACCGCCGGCCGCCGTGAGTCGTCGGAAGAGAGCACCACCAGTTGGCCCGACGGGCCTCGACTATACTCCAGAGGCGGGGCCTTTTTCCCGCCACGGACACCCTCGATGCGAACCATTCTGACGCTCGTCGTGGCTTCGGCCCTCGGCTTGTCCGCGCTCACCACCAGCCTGGAGGCGCAGGGCACGGGCCGCCAGCGCACGCTCCTGGTGTCAGCCACCTCCGAGGACGGTACTCCCCTCGAGACGCTCGCCCCCGAGGATGTCATCGTCCGCGAGGACGGCGTGGCGCGGGAGGTGGTCAAGGTCTCGCGGTCCGCCGAGCCGGTGGACATCACGCTGGTGGTCGACAACAGCGTCGCCTCGACCCGGGCGCTCCAGGACATGCGCATCGGTCTCGAGAAGCTGGTCGCCACCATTGCCGGGCCGCACCCCGTGACGTTGATGACGGTGGCCGACCGGCCGACCGTGCAGGTGAATTCGACGACGAGCAAGGCGCAACTGCTGAGGGGCGTCAAGCGCCTCTTCGTCCAGCCCGACGCGGGCGCCACGACGATCGAGGGCGTCATCGAGGCGGCCAAGGCCGCCGGCAAGCGCAAGCCCGCCCGCGCGGCCATCATCGTCATCACCAGCTTCGGCACCGAGTTCAGCGATCGCGGCTACCAGTTCGCCCTCGACGCCCTCGCCGAGTCGGGCGCCACCCTGCACGTCCTCGAACTGCAGGACACGCAGCAGGCCGACTCGACCAACCAGAACGTGCGCGACCGCAACGTCGTGATCGACCGTGGCACGACCGAGACCGGCGGCACGCGCGACCTCCTGCTGACCAATCTGAGCCTCAGCGACGCCCTGCAGAAGGTCGGGCGCGTCGTGACCAACCAGTTCGAGGTGGTCTACGGACGCCCGGACACGCTGATTCCCGCCCGCAAGGTCGAGGTGTTCTCGGCCCGGCCGACGGTGCGGATCCGCGCCAACACCCTGCAGGCGAACCGGACCCCTCGATGACCGCCGGAGCCGTTCGCCAGCTCGTGGCAGGTGGTGCGGTCGCCCTCGTGCTGACGGCACGGGTCGGCTCGCAGGCCCCGGCCACCCCGGCAGCGCCGACGCCCGTGCCGCCGGTCGCTGCGGCCGCGCCCGACGCCGCCGCCCAGGCACCGGCCCAGACCCCACCGGACCAGCCGCCCGCGCCCGATCAGCCGACCTTTCGCGCCGGCATCGAAGTGGTGTCGCTGAACGTGACGGTCACCGAACGTGACGGCCGCTTTGTCAACGGCCTGACGCAGGAAGCGTTCTCGGTGTTCGAGGACGGCGTCAAGCAGGAGGTCATCTTCTTCTCGGGCACCCGCCTCCCCACCGCGCTCGGCCTGCTCGTCGACACCAGTGCGAGCATGAACGACAAGCTGCCGATCGCCCAGCAGGCGGCGATCGGGTTCGTGCAGCGGATGCGACCCGACGATCTGCTGACCATCGTCGACTTCGACAGCCGGGCCGAGATCCTGCAGGCCTTCACGGCCGACCAGGCCCGCCTGTCCACGGCCATCAAGCGCACCACGGCCGGCGGCTCGACCTCGCTCTACAACGCCGTCTACGTCGCGTTGAACGAGTTCAAGAAGATTCGCGCGGCCAGTGCGCAGAGCGAGGTGCGGCGGCAGGCGATCGTCGTGCTCTCCGACGGCGAGGATACGTCCAGCCTGGTGCCGTTCGAGGAGGTGCTCGAGCTGGCCAAGCGGTCGGAAGTGGCGATCTACGCCATTGGCCTGAAGGACGGCAACGGACCGCGTGGCCGCGCGGCCGGCGGCTTCAACGAGTCCGACTTCGTCCTCAAGCAGTTTGCCCAGGAGACCGGCGGCAAGGCGTTCTTCCCGACCAGCGCCGACGAGCTGTCGGGCATCTACGGCGCGGTCGCCGACGAGCTTGCCGCGCAGTACACCGTCGGCTACGCCTCGCGCAACCCACGCCGTGACGGCCGCTGGCGGCGCGTCGTCGTGCGGGTGGAGCGGCCCAACACGCTGGCCCGCACCAAGCAGGGATATTACGGGCCGACCGAGTAGGTCGGGCACGACCAGATGAGCCTCGCGCTGTTCTACGCCCTGGCGTTTGCCGCCTACGTCTGGCATTTCGCCACCCAGAAGCCGCTGGCCGGCCGTGTCGCCACGGGTCTGCTCCTGCTGTCGGTGCTCGTGCACACGTTCGTGCTCGGCATGTACACGATGGAGCTCGGCGTGCCGCCAATGGCCGGACGGACCGGCGCGGTCTCGACCTTCGTCTGGATGCTGGCCGTGTCGTACCTGTCGATCGAGGTCTCCACCGACCAGCGTGGCATCGGCATCTTCGTCACGCCGTTGCTGCTGGCGCTGCAGAGCCTGGTCGCGCACGGCGAGATGCCGACCGACGTGCCGCAGTACTTCGCGGCGCCGTTCGTGACGCTGCACGTGGGAGCGCTGCTGTTTGCCTACGCCAGCTTCGCGCTGGCCTGCGTGATTGGCATCACCTACGTACTGCTGTTCCGCGAACTGAAGCGGCGGACACCGGGGATGTTCTTCCAGCGCCTGCCCTCGCTGCAGGCGCTGGACCGCATGAACATGCGTGCGGTATGGATTGGCTGGATGCTCCTGACCATCGGCCTGGTCGGCGGCGCCGCCTGGCTGCGCAACGTGAGTGCGCAGATGACCGATGATCCCCGTCTGCCCTACATGACGATCACCGACCCGAAAATCCTCATCGCGGTGGTGACGTGGCTGGTCTACGGTACCCTGCTGGCATCGCGCCGGTGGGCCGGACTCACGGCGCGGCGGGCGGCCTGGCTGTCGGCCATCGGCTTCGCCCTCATCCTGCTCAACTTCCTGCCGGTGGCGTACTTCTTCGCCCGCAGCCACAACTTCGCGTGATGCACCTCGTCCTGGTTGGCCTCAGTCACCACACCGCCCCTCTCGAGGTGAGAGAGCGCATCGGCATCAGCCGGTCGATGGTGCCTGCCGCCCTCGACCGACTCGCCAAGGAGGGCTGCGACGACGCGGTGCTGCTGTCGACGTGCAACAGGACCGAGGTCTACGCCGTGACGCCGGACCCGGCGGTGACCGGCGAGCGCATCATCGACTGCCTGGCCGACTACCGCGGCGTCGCCCGCGAGGACATCGACGCGTCGCTGTACGTGCGCACCGACGCCGACGCCGCGCGCCACCTGTTCCGCGTTGCCGCCGGCCTGGACTCGCTGGTCGTCGGCGAACCGGAGATTCTCGGGCAGGTCAAGGACGCCTACAAGGTCGCCAGCGACGAACGCGGCACCAGCAGTGTCATCAACCGCCTGTTCCATGGCGCGTTTGCCATCGGCAAGCGCGTCCGCACCGATACCGGCCTGGCCGAAGGCGCCGTGTCGCTGAGCTACGCGGCAGTGACGCTGGCCCGCAAGATCTTCGGCAACCTGGCCACCCACCACTTCGTCGTCTTCGGCGCCGGGGAGATGGCCAGGCTCAGCGCCCTGCACTTCTGCCGACAGGTCGCGACCACGACGATTGCCGCACGCCGCCAGGACCGCGCCGAGCTCCTGGCCACCGAGGCCAGTGGCGGCGTCGTGCCCTGGGAGGCCAGGTTCGACGCGCTGGTGGCCGCCGACATCCTGGTCTCGGCCACCGGCTCGCCCGACCTGGTACTGAGCGCCGCCGAGATGCGCGGCGTGCTGGCTGCCCGCCGCGGCCGGCCGATGTTTGTCGTCGATCTCGCCGTGCCGCGTGACATCGATCCAGCGGTCGCCCAGCTCGAGGAAGTGTTTCTCTACAACATCGACGACCTGCGCGGCATCGTGCAGGAGAACCTGGCGCGGCGGCAGGATGCCGTGGCCAAAGCGGAGCGGATCGTCAACGACGAAGTGGCCGTGTGGTACGGCTGGCTGCGCTCGCGCGCAGCGATTCCCACGGTGGTGGCGCTGCGCACGCGATTCGAGCGGGTGCGCCGTGCCGAGCTCGAGCGCCTCGCTCCAAAGCTTGCCGCCCTCAGCCCCGATGCGCGCGCCCGGGTCGACGAGATCACACGCCTGATGGTCGAGAAGCTGCTGCTCACACCCACGGAACGGCTCAAGGCCATCGACGACCACGCAACGATGGATGCGTGCTCGGCGCTGCTGCGGCGGCTGTTCGAACTCGATGAGGAAGCGGCCGCCAGCGAGGCCGCTCGCACCCCGCCCCCGGCCGCCGACCAGGCCCCGCGCTCATGACCATCACCTGGCGGCTCGGCACCCGCGGCAGCGCGCTGGCGTTGTGGCAGGCGCACACGGTCAAGGCCCGGCTCGAATCGCTCGGCGTGGCGCCCTGCGAGATCGTCGTCATCAAGACCGACGGCGACCGGCTGCAGGACGCGCCGCTGTCCGACATCGGTGGCAAGCGCCTGTTCGTCAAGGAAATCGAGGACGCACTGCTGGCCGGCGAGATCGACCTGGCCGTGCACAGCGCCAAGGACATGGCGGTGCTGCTGCCCGACGGTCTGCACATCGCCGGGGTGCTGCCGCGAGCCGACCCGCGCGATGCCCTGGTGCTGCCCGAGTCGCACGGTCTGCGCGACGGGAGCCTGGCGCAGCTGACCGACGCGCTCGGTGCGGCGCCGCGCATCGGGACCAGCAGCGTCCGGCGCGTGGCGCAACTGCACCGGCAGTTCCCCGGCGCCGAGTTCCTGCCGGTCCGCGGCAATGTCGACACGCGGCTGCGCAAGCTCGACACCGGTCAGTACGACGCGCTCGTCCTCGCGGCGGCTGGCCTGCAGCGGCTCGACCGCGGCGCGCGCATCAGCGGGTGCCTGCCGGTCGACGCCTGCATTCCCGCTCCCGGGCAGGGCATCGTCGCCGTGCAGTGCCGCGAGGACTCCGAGGAGATCACCCAGACCCTCGTAGCCATGAGCGACGCCGCGGCCGACATCGCGTTGCGCGCCGAGCGGGCGCTCGTCGCGACGCTCGGCGGGGGCTGCCAGTTGCCGCTCGGCGCCTATTGTCGCGAGACGCCGGACGGCGGGCTCGAACTGCTGGCGTGCGTGCTGTCGCTCGAGAGCGACCACGAGGTGCGGGCCATCGGCTTCGGGGAGACCGCCGACCCGGAAGCGCTCGGCGAGCAGGTGGCCGATCGGCTGCTGGCCGACGGCGCCGGGTCCATCCTGGAAGCGGTGCGCGAGTACGAGGGCCCGCTGCCTCACGACGACTGAGGCGGCGTCGCCCTGACGTGATTCCTGCATGCGGCAGTAAGATGCCCGCATGACTCCCGTGTCCATCGTCGGTGCCGGTCCCGGGGACCCGTCCCTGATTTCGGTTCGCGGGCTGCGCTACCTGAGGCGCGCCGACGTGATCGTCCACGACGCCCTGATCGACCCGCGCCTGCTGCGCATGGCTCGTTCCGATGCCGAGCGCATCGACGTGGGCGATGCCGCCCCCGGAGAAGCCGCCCAGGATGCCATCTGCCTGCTGGTGGCCGAGAAGGCGCGCGAAGGCAAGCTGGTGGTCCGGCTCAAGTGGGGCGACCCGTTCGTCTTCGACAGCGGCGGCAAGGAGGCCCTGTTCCTCCACGAGCAGGGCATTCCCTTCGAGGTGGTGCCGGGCATCCCGGCCCTGGTCGGCATCCCCGCCTACGCCGGCATCCCCGTCACGTACCCGGGATCGGGCAACACGCTGACGCTCATCCGCGGCTACGAGCACGGGGAGGAGGCGACGCCCGAACTGGACTGGCACCAGCTGGCCAAGGTGGACGGCACGCTGCTCTGCTACGCCGGACCGCGGCAGCTGGCCCGCGTCGCCGCGTCACTGCTCGCGCACGGGCGCCCGGCCGACGACTCCGCCGCCGTGATCACCTACGGCACGACACCGCAGCAACGGACGATGTCGGGCACGCTGCAGAGCCTCAGCACGCAGCTCGACGCGCATCCGCCGAGCGCGCCGGCCGTGATGGTCGTCGGTCCGTCAGCCGGACTGCGTGAGCACCTCCGCTGGTTCGATGAACGGCCGCTGTTCGGCACCCGCATCGTGGTCACGCGGTCGCGCGAGCAGGCCGGGGAATTCGTCGAGCAGCTGCAGGAGCTCGGCGCCGACGTCATCGAGGCGCCGTCGATCCAGATCGAGCCGCTGGTCGATTTCGACGAACTGGACCGGGCCATCGCCGAGGTCGCGCAGTACGACTGGCTGGTGTTGACGAGCGTCAACGGCGTGGACCATTTCATGCGCCGGGCGCTGTCGCAGATGCACGACATCCGCGACCTGCGCGGGCCGCGCATCTGCGCCGTCGGCCCGGCCACCGCCGAGCGGCTGCAGCGCCTCCACCTGCGTGTCGACCTGACCCCTGACGAGGATCGCAGCGAGGGCGTCATCGCCGCCCTGACCGCCACCGGCGACCTCGAGGGCCGCCGCATCCTGCTGCCGCGGGCAGACATCGCGCGCGACACGCTGCCCGATGAGTTGCGCAAGTCCGGCGCGGTCGTCGACGACATCGCCGCCTATCGCACCGTGCGCGCGCCGTGGGGCCAGGACGGGCAACCGGACATCTACAAGGCGCTGCTCGAGGGCGACGTCGACATCGTCACGTTCACCAGCGCGTCGAGCGTGCGGCACTTCGTCACCAATCTCGGTGAGGAACAGGCCGCCGATCTGCTGCAGCAGGTGGCCGTCGCGTCCATCGGACCGGTGACCGCGGAAGCAGCGCAGCAGCTCGGCGTGGCCACCAGCATCATGCCGGCGGCGCCCTACACGATTCCCTCGCTGGTCGAGGCCATCGTGGTGCACGTGCGATCCAGGACGTGAGCAGGATGCCGCTCGACCTGACCCACCGCCCACGCCGGCTTCGCCGGACGCCTGGACTGCGCGCCCTGGTGCGGGAGACGCACCTGCAGCCGTCGCAGTTCATCTATCCGCTGTTTGTCTGCCCGGGTGAGGGCATCCGCAAGCCAATCGGGTCGATGCCCGGCGTTGCGCAGATGTCGGTCGACGAGATCGTGACCGAGGTCGGGGCGGCTGCGGGCGACGGCGTCTCGTCGGTGCTGCTGTTCGGACTGCCTGCGCACAAGGACGAGCGCGGCAGCAGCGCTGCCGATCCCGAAGGTCCGGTGCAGCAGGCCGTGCGCGCGATCCGCGCCGCGCACCCGGCGACGGTGATCGTCACCGATGTCTGCCTGTGCGAGTACACCTCGCATGGCCACTGCGGCATCGTCACGGACGGCATCGTCGAGAACGACCCGACCGTCGAGCTGCTGGTGCAGGAAGCGCTGTCGCACGCGCAGGCCGGCGCCGACGTCGTGGCCCCGTCGGACATGATGGACGGCCGCATCGGCGCCATCCGCGAGGGGCTCGACGCCGCCGGCTACGCAGACACGGCGGTGATGAGCTACGCGGCCAAGTATGCGTCGGCGTTCTACGGCCCCTTCCGTGAGGCAGCCGAGTCCACGCCGGCATTCGGCGACCGGCGCAGCCATCAGATGGATCCGGCAAATGCCCGTGAAGCGCTTCGCCAGGTGGCGCTGGACATCGACCAGGGCGCCGACATGGTGATGGTCAAGCCGGCGCTGCCCTATCTCGACATCCTGTGGCGCGTGAAGGACACATTCGGCGTGCCGACTGCTGCGTACCACGTGAGCGGCGAGTATTCGATGGTGAAGGCCGCCGGCGCCAATGGCTGGATCGACGAGTCCCGGGCGATGATGGAGTCGTTGGTCTCGATTCGCCGTGCCGGCGCCGACGCGATCATCACCTACTACGCGCGCGAGGCCGCACGCGTACTCTGATTTCCCGGCCGGCGACGGTCCCATGCGGAGGCGGCAGCATGGGCAGCGGTCATCTCGAGGACACAGACGCATGGCAGTGAAGAAGGCAAACCGGTCGGCCAAGCTGTTCGCCCGGGCGCAGGGGGTGATGCCGGGTGGCGTCAGCAGTCCGGTGCGTGCGTTCAAGGCCGTGGGCGGGTCGCCGCGCTTCATCAAGAGCGGCAAGGGGGCCTACATCCGCGACGAGGATGGAAACAAGTACCTCGACTACGTGATGTCCTGGGGACCGTTGATCCACGGTCACGCGCCCAAGGGGCTGCTCAGCGCGCTGGCACGCGCGGCCAAGCACGGAACCAGCTTCGGTGCGCCGACCCGGCTCGAGATAGACATGGCCGAGGCGGTCCGCGAGCTGGTGCCGTCCATGCAGCTGGTGCGCTTCACCAGTTCGGGCACCGAGGCGGCAATGAGCGCGCTGCGGGTGGCCCGTGCGGCCACGGGGCGTGACGCGGTCATCAAGTTCGCCGGTTGTTATCACGGACACGCCGATGGCTTTCTCGTGGAAGCCGGCAGCGGGGCCGCCACCCTCGGGGTGCCCACCTCACCCGGCATTCCGCGCGCCGTCGCCGCGCTGACGCTCAGCGCACGCTACAACGACCTCGCCTCGGTGGAGGCGCTCGCCGCGTCGGTCAAGGGCGGGGTCGCTGCGGTGCTCGTCGAGCCAATCGCCGGCAACATGGGCGTGGTCCCGCCGGAACCGGGCTTCCTGGCTGGTCTTCGCGCCCTCTGCGACCGCACCGGCGCGCTGCTGGTCTTCGACGAGGTGATCAGTGGCTTCCGCGCTTCTCGCGGCGGCGCGCAGCACCTGCTCGGCGTGACCCCGGACGTCACCTGCCTGGGCAAGATCATCGGTGGGGGCCTGCCCGTTGGTGCGTACGGCGGCCGCGAGGACGTGATGCGCAGGGTGGCTCCCGATGGCCCGGTCTACCAGGCCGGTACGCTGTCGGGCAACCCGCTGGCCATGACGGCGGGCCTCTGGGCCCTCTCGCAGCTGTCCGACAAGCTGTACGCGAAACTCGAACGGCTGGGCGCGTTGCTGGCCGAAGGCCTGTCGGACGCGGCGCTGCGGGCCGGCACCGACGTCAGCATCAACCGCGTCGGCTCGTTGCTGACGGTGTTCTTCCTCGATCGCCCGGTGCTCAGTTACGACGACGCCAAGGCCTCCGACACGGCTGCGTACGGACGGTTCTTCCAGGCGATGCTGGCGCAGGGCATCTACCTCCCGCCGTCGCAGTTCGAAGCCTGGTTCCTGTCGGGCGCGCACGCCAGCAGCGACGTGGACAACACCATCCGTGCGGCCCGCAAGGCCTTCAAGGTCGCCGCCCGGACGGCCCCGCCCACGAGTTAGGAAGGCCGGGCAGGTGCGCGCGTTCTTCTGCGATCACTTCGTCCTGCCCCTGCCCGAGGGGCACCGCTTCCCGATGGACAAGTACGCGCGGCTGCGCGCGCGCGTACTCGGCGAAGCGATCCTGCCCTTGGACGCGCTGGTTGAACCGCAGCCCGTCGCCTGGGACGACCTCACCCGCGTCCACGGCGCGGACTACGTGCGCCGCGTCAGGGAAGGATCGTTGACGCGCGACGAGCAGCGCCGGATCGGCTTTCCGTGGTCGCTGGCGATGGTCGAACGATCGCGGCGGTCGGTGGGCGGGACCGTCGAGGCCGCACGCGCCGCGCTGCAGGACGGGGTGGCGGTCAATCTGGCTGGCGGCACGCACCATGCCTTCCGCGATCGCGGCGAGGGTTACTGCGTCTTCAACGACGTGGCCGTCGCGGCCATGGCCATGCTCGCCACGGGCCGGGTCCGACAGGTGGCGGTGATCGATCTGGACGTCCACCAGGGCAACGGAACGGCAGCGATCTTCGAAGGCGAGGCACGGGTCTTCACCTGCTCGGTGCACGGCGCCGCGAACTTTCCATTCCGCAAGGAGCGCAGCGACCTCGACGTGCCGCTGCCCGATGGCATCGATGACGACCAGTACATGTCGCATCTGCCCGGTGTGCTCGATGCCGTCCTGGCGACCGGCCCGGACCTGGTGTTCTACATTGCCGGCGCGGATCCGTACGAAGGTGACCGGTTGGGGCGGATGCGATTGACCGAGGGTGGCCTGCGCCGCCGGGATGCGATCGTCTTCGGCCGCTGCCAGGCCGAGCGCGTGCCGGTGGCGGTGAGCATGGGGGAGGCTACGCCCCTGACGTGGATGCCATCGCGCGCATCCACGCCGGGACGGTCGCCGAAGCCGCACTATGCGCGCGGCTCTGGGGCCGAACTACTCCTTGCCCGCCTTTGCCTTTGCCCAGCGACGCTTCTGCGCCTCGGCGATCCGCCGACGGGCATCCGCACTGAGCTTGCGCTTCTTGCGCACCGTCGGGGCCGGTGCCGACGCCGCCGCCGTGGTGGTGGCGCTGCCGGCCGTTGCGGCCGCCGAGCGCGCCGATCCGCGCAGCGAGCGGGCCTGTGATTCGAGTTCCTGCAGCCGCTGCCGCGTCGATGCGATCTCCTGCTCGAGGCCCTGCAGCGCCCATGTCAGAAGTTCGCGGGAATTCGCGCCTGTACCTGTTTTTGTAGACTTACGTGTTTTTGCCATGACATAGCTCCGGGAGGGTGAAGCGTTAACATGCAAGCATAGCCCGCTTTGGTGCGGGCGTGCTGACATTTCGCCGGCGGCGCGAGGTCACTCGAGGCAACATCCGCCGCACCTGCGGCAACGCGCGCACCTCTATCACGACGTGTTTTTCGACTCCGAAGATTCCGCGGCCGGCACCGCCGACGACGCGCCCACTTAGCGGCGCACACTGTCGCGGGCCCGGCGATCCCGCGCCCGTTCTGGGCTGTCGCACGCCAAGCGTCGACGCCGCGCCATGCGTCCCTGTTTGCGAGAACGAGTCACTCGCGGATAACGTCTCCCTTGTTCGGATGGCACAGCGTCGCTGGATCCCCATCGTGCTGGGAGTGCTCCTGGCGCTCGCACTGGCCATTGCCGCACTTGCCGGCAGTTGCGCCTACGTCGTGCACAAGCAGGTACAGGTCAGGGAGTCGGCGACGCTTGCCGGGTACGAGCGCGAAGTCGCGTCGGTCCTCGAGCGTTTCGCTGGTGTGCCACCGCTGGTGGTGGATGGCGCGGCGGGGCCGTCACTGTCGCGCAAGGCGCTGGCTGCCCGGCGGAAGCGCGGCGGCCGGATCGACAGCCTGCACATCCTGGCGTTTGCGACCAGGGAGCACAAACTGGTCCGCTTCACCCTGCCGATGTGGTTGCTGCGGCTCTCGCCCGATGGTCGCATGGACCTCAATCGCGACGGCGTCGGGCTCGAGGACATCCGGCTGTCCATCGACGATTTGGAAGCAGCCGGTCCAGGCCCGCTGTTCGTGCGCAAGAACGGCAGATCGCGGGTGCTGGTCTGGACCGAGTAGGGACGCGGGCCCGCTGTCCTGCTTGTCGGACATCAAGGCCTGGCACGACGATTGATTCCACTCATGGTGTTCGCCGGAAGAGAGGACACCATGACACGCACCCTTCCCATCGTGGCGGTCGTCGCCCTGCTCGCAATCGGCTCGCCGACTGCCCTGACCGCTCAGACGGCGGTGACGCCGGCCCAGTGGGGCTGGCCCGGCCGCGCGGGCGACCAGCGCACCTACGACGACGGCTATCGCTCCGGCATGCGCGAGGGCGAGCGCGATGCCCGCAGTGGCCGGCGCCCGGACCCCCGGCAGCATGACGAGTTCCGCCGCGGCAACAGCGGCTGGGGCTGGGGCGGCAATCGACAAGGGGCCGCGGACCTCTTCCGTCGTGGCTTCGCCGAGGGCTACCAGGACGCCTTCTACCGGTACCGCAGCGGCGGTCCCTACGGACGCGGCGGGTATCCCGACGTGGGACAGCGGCCCGACCCCGGGTACGGCTATCCGGACCGGGGCCACGGCTACCCGGACTCCGGTTACGGCCGCTCGCCGGCTGCCCAGCGTGGCTTCGAGGACGGCTATCGCGACGGACGCGAGGACGCGCGCGACAACGACCGCTACGAGCCGATTCGCAAGAAGGGCTACCGCGAAGGCGACGACGGCTACAGCAGCCGCTATGGCTCGCGGGACCAGTACAAGGTCGAGTATCGACAGGGATTCAGGCAGGGGTACGACCGCGGCTACCGCGAGGGCCGGTACCGCTAGTGCAGTCCCGCGGCGGCGGGCCGATTGAGGGTACAGGCGTGGGCGGCCGGCAGATGTCCGGCGCCCACGCTCGACGACGACGCCGGGCGTCGAGACCTCGAGACCCGGCGACGCGGCAACACGACAGGGCGCAGGCGGACACCCCGCCGCGCCCTGTCGTGTCTAACGGAGCCTGAGGAACCGCCGCATGCGCGCCACCAGCGAAGCGGCCGGCTCGGCGACGTGAAGGTGGCGGTGCGCGCTGCCGGCGGAAATCGACTGCAGCTCCTGCCTGCGCCGGGACACGTCCTCTGCCAGCGTCTCGAGCACCCCGGGCGAGGCCGTCGCCAGTTCACGCAGCACCGCGTCATCGAGTTCGAAGACCAGGGTGTCACTGACTGCGGTCACCGTCGCGGAACGCGGCTCGCCAGTGAGCCATGACATCTCGCCGAACACCTGGCCCACCCCGAGCCGCGCCACTTCCTGATCGTCGGGAGCAACGCTGACGCGCGCCTCGCCGCGCGCCACGAGGTAGCTGCTCGTCCCCGTGTCCGCCTGGCGGACGATCACCTGGCCGGCGCCGTAGAGGCGCGGACGCGCCGACGCGGCCAGTCGAGCGCGCGCCTCCGGTGGCAACCCGCCGAGCAGGGCCGTGCTGCCAATCAGTGCCGGGAGGTCGGCCTGCTCGGGCAGCGAGACCGTCGGCATCGACGCCTGGCGCGTACTCGACCTGGATCGGGTAGGGAATCTCGATGCCGTGGCGCTGGAAGGCGTACCACAGCGCGGTGCGGATCTGGTCCTGCGCAAGCGAGGAGCGTTCCATGTCCTGCACGAAGCAGCGGATCCTGTAGGTGATCGCCGAGGCGCCGAACTCCACCAGCAGCACATCCGGTGGCGGCGTCGGCATGGCCAGCGGCACCTCGGTCATGGCTGCGACGATCACGCCTTTGACCTGGTTCGGTGGGATGGTGTAGGACACGCCCACGTCCACGGCAATCCGCGTCGGCGGCGCCGGTTCCGAGAAGTTGACGATCGGTCCGTCGGCGATGCTGCTGTTGGGCAGCGCCACCAGGGTGCTGTCGCGCGTGCGCAGCAGCGTCGAGCGCCACGAGATCTGCGTCACGCGTCCCTCGTGGTCGCCAACCTGGATCCAATCGCCCACCTTGTACGGATGATCGGCCTGCAGGGCGAGACCGGCGATGGCGTTGCCGAGCGTGCTCTGCAGCGCCAGGCCGAGCACGACTGCGCCGGCTGCCGCGGTGAGCTGCAGGCGGTCGTTGAAGAAGAGCACGACGACAGTGACAAAGACCGCCACCGTAATCGCGTCCTGCAGGATGGCTGGAAAGTGGTCGGGAAGGCGATCCTGCCGGAAAGGATTGACGGCCAGCAGCACGATCAGGTTGCTGGCCGCCAGCGTCAGCAGCACCGGGGCAATCGTGTCCAGCGTCCGGGCGATGCCTGGTGGCGTGCCGGCCCACAAGGGGAACGCGTGCGCGAGCAGGTTGCCGGCCGCCAGGACCACCGACAGCAGCAGCTTGCGCTTGACGTAGGCATTGCGGGTCCCGGCGCGCGCCGCGAGGGAGAGCGCCAGGACCAGCAGTCCGATCCCGCCGGGCAGGGTCACGTCAGGTCGGCCCGCGTCATGGAGGCGACGACCGAGGCACGGCAGCGTTCAATCATGCGTTGTTCGGAGTTGACGTCATGTGGCGAGCCAGGCGCGAGTTCCACGCCTACGTCAGCGACCCAGCCGTCTTGAACGCCTGCAGGTCGGCCGGGGCGATCTTGACGGCCACCACTGCGGGGTTGCCGCCACCCCTGGCGTCCTTCTCGGGGTCGAGCCCGCGAGCCCCGCCAGAGCCGACGACCTGGGCGGACTTGGTCTCGCTGCCACCGCCGGAGACGAGACGGCCCAGCCCGAAGCCCTTCTTCTTGGGAGCCTCGGCAGGAGGATCCGCCTTGGCTGCGGCCTTGCTGTCCTTGCTGCTCGACCCGCCGGCCAGGCCCTTCGTGCCGGCCTCGACGGTGGCAATCTGCGACTGCGGCACCGGCTTGTACTTGATCGTCGCCTTGTACCGTTCGGCCACCAGCTGCGTCCCCGTCAACTTGCCCTTGACGATGGCCGAGGCAGAGCTTGTCCTGCCGGGCCTGCATCTCCGGATGGGAGTTGAACAACCCACGCTTCTCGGTGGCGCTCTTGTTGCGGTCGGCCAGTGTCGTCAGGAAGCTGCCGAGGCCCTGCGGGGCATAGCCGGTCTTGCTGATGAGGGCGATGCCGAGGGTGTCGGCAGCTCCCTCGTCGCCGCGGCTGTAGGCGTTGTCGAGGATGTTGTTGTACGCCGCGTTGGCCAGGAACTCGATCAGCGCGTTGCCACCGGCCACCTGCTCGGCGGCCGCGCTCTTCAGCGTGTTCTTCTTCAGCGCGTCGACGGTGTGCTCTTCGCTGACGTGCACGATCTCGTGCGCGAGCACACCGGCCAGTTCGGACTCGTCCTTCATCAGCGCGAGTGCCCCCCGGGTGACGTGCACGTACCCGTGCGGTGCCGCGAACGCATTGACGGCGTCGGTGTCGAGCACGATGAACGTCCAGGGCAGGTTCGGTTTGCTGCTCTTCTCGGCCACCGCGCGGCCGACCAGCGTCACGTACTTGTGCACCGCCGCATCCTGCACCACGCCGTAGCGCTGCCGGACCAGCTCACTCACCTTGCTGCCGAGCGCGGCTTTCTCCTGGTCGGACCAGCTGAAGTCGCTGACCTGCTTGGCACGCTTGGCGCCTTGTTCGAGAAGCCCGAACTGGGCGGCGGCCGGGGCGGCACACCCAGCCAGAAGGGAGAAGGCCATTGCTGTTCGGATGAACGTCACCATGCACTCCGGAGATGGTTGCGGCCGTGGCCGAGTGGCTGCGTCCTGCGAGCTACTCGACGACGACCTCGTAGATATCGACCGCTACGCTCTTGCCCTTGACCACGACGCTGCCAAGCGGCCGGAGCGGCCAGGACGACCGCAGCTGGCGGCGGGTCGCGTCGCTGATGATGATCGACGTGCCGTACTCCTTGTTCAGCGACTCGAGGCGGGCGCCGAGGTTCACCGCATCACCAATCACGGTGTAACTGCGGACCTGCCGGGAGCCGATCGTGCCGGCGATCATCTCACCCGAGTTCACGCCGATGCCGATGCCGAGGGTCGGCCGGCCCTGCCGGGCCCACTCGCGGTTCAACTGCTCCAGCGCCCTGACCATCGCCACCGCCGTCGCGACCGCATGCTCGGCGTGATCGTCGTCGTCCAGCGGCGCCCCGTACAGGGCCATCACCATGTCGCCAACGAACTTGTCCAGCGTGCCGCGGTGCTCGAACACGACATCGACCATCCGCGAGAAGTACTCGTTCAGCTGCTGGACCAGCGCCTCCGGGTCGCCGCTCTCGGACAACGTCGTGAAGCCGCGCATGTCGGAGAACAACACCGACATCGTCCGCCGCTTGCCGCCGAGTTCGGCCAGCGCCGGGTTGGCCAGCACCTGCTCGTAGACGTCCTTGGACAGGTACCGCGAAAACAGCCCGCGCACCTGCCGCTTCTCCCGGCCTTCGGCCAGGTACTGGTACGCGAAGCCGCCGCCGGCGGCAAGGGCCCAGCCAAGCGTTGCCGGGACCACCGGGACCCAGAGTCCACGACCGAAGGCCAGCACGGCACCGAGGTACAGCGCTGCAAGCAGCCCCAGCGCACCGGTCACCCCCAGCGCCACCCGCGTGGGCATGACGGCGTGCCTTGCACCAACGGAAACGAGCAGCGCCAGGAGAACGCACAGCGAGGCGGGCAATCGGTCGATGACCCGGCCCGACAGGATCATGTCGGCGACGTTGGCGTGGATGTGCGGCCCGGCCATGGCGCCGGTTGCCCCGAGCGGGACGGCGAAGACATCCTTGAGGCCAACCGCCGTTGCCCCGATGAACACCAGGCCACCCTTGAAGACCGCCGGGTCGATCAGCGGCGTCTGGCCTTCGAGCAACTGCTGCTCGGAGTAGAACAGGTCGTAGAACGAGTAGGTGCGGTACGTCGGGGTGGTGCCATCGGGCAGGATGGCCGGGCCGCGATAGCGGATGAGGCTGCGGCGTCCCAGCGCCGGTGGGCCCGCCTGACCGGCAAAGCGCGCGATGGTCGTGACCGGGGCTGGCAGGCGGGTGGTGCCGATGACCAGCGCCTCGCGGTCGAGACGGACCTGCGCGCTCGGGAGGTCGAGCAGGGCCTGGGCGGCGGCTACGCCAAACGACGGCAGGAAGACGCCAGCCCGGCGCACGAACGGGATGATCTGTCTCACCGGCCCGTCCCCATCGACGAGCATGACGTTGTGGCCGAGGGCCTGTGCCGCTTCACCGAGCCCGGGGTAGGGGCCCGACAGCGCCGGCCGCAGATCGATGCTGTCGTCCAGTGGGTAGGCCCCCTGGGGCGCCGAACGCAACGTGCGCTCGACGTCATCGGCACCGGTGGCCCCTTCAAAGACGCCCTCGGCCAGGTGCACGACGTTGCCGGCGGTGCGGGTCGAATCGACAAGTGCCTGATCGGATTCGGCGCCGGTCCAGGTCACGCCGCCCACCTCGAAGCCGGGCGAGCGGTCCCGATCGGTGAAGCTCACGTCGTAGGCCACCGCCTTTGCCGGCCCGCGGGCGAGAAAGTCGATCACCACGGCGTGCACCAGTCGCGGCCAGGGCCATCGCCCGACCACCGGTTCCAGCCGGCGCAGGCTGATCTCGTCGATCTCGACGACCGCGATGGCGGGATGGGCGCGCGCGGGATCGACCGTGAGACGCATCGCCAGGTCGTACACCTTGGACTCGGCGACCTGGAACAGGCTGACCTGCCCGACGGCCAGTCCGGCGAGCCCGGCGGCAAGGCCGAACGCAGCAGCGACGAGGGCGCGTGAGGCCATCTAGACGTCAGGCTGCGGAACCAGCACCAGGGAAGGCGGGGAGGTACATGCCGGCTGATGGTATCGTCGCCCGATCCGCGACGCCATGGGGTTGCTGCGCTTGCCTTGTTTCGATGACCTGTTCTCCGCACGAGTCCGGCCGCGACGAGGTCGACGTACGGCCAACCCCCGGGGCAGCGGCGTCGCCCGCTGCGGATGTAGTTCACACGTGATCTTCAAGGGAACCGAAGAACGATGAAGACTGTGCCTCTCTGGATCAACGGCAAGGCGGCCGACAGCCACTCCGGCCGCGTTGGCGATGTATTCGATCCCGCTTTGGGCACGGTCAGCAAGCACGTGGCCCTCGCCGATGCCGCCGACATCACCGCAACCGTGACCGCTGCGCGCGATGCCTTCCCAGCATGGCGCGCCTCCTCGCTGGCACGGCGACAGGCCATCCTGTTTCGTTTCCGGGAACTGCTCGAGGCGAGAAAGGGCGAGCTCGCTGAGATCATCACTTCCGAGCACGGCAAGGTGGTTTCCGATGCACTTGGCGAGATCACACGGGGCCAGGAAGTCGTCGAGTTCGCATGTGGACTCCCCCACTTGCTGAAGGGTGACTTCTCCGAGAACGCCTCCACCAACGTCGATGTCCATTCGATCAAGCAGCCCCTGGGTGTCGTTGCCATCATCAGTCCCTTCAACTTCCCGGCTATGGTCCCGATGTGGTTCTTCCCGATTGCCATTGCCGCTGGCAACACCGTTGTGCTGAAGCCGAGTGAGAAAGACCCGTCGGCCGCCAACTGGATCGCAGAGCTTTGGAAAGACGCAGGGTTGCCTGACGGAGTATTCAACGTCCTGCATGGAGACAAGGACGCAGTCGACGGTCTACTGCACAGTCCAGACGTTGCTGCGATCTCATTTGTGGGTTCCACCCCAATCGCGCAATACATCTATGCCACGGCCGCCGCGCACGGCAAGCGGGTCCAGGCTCTGGGTGGCGCCAAGAACCACATGCTCGTTCTCCCGGATGCTGATCTGGATCTGGCTGCGGACTCGGCCGTCAGCGCTGGCTTCGGCTCTGCGGGAGAGCGCTGCATGGCAATCTCCGTCGTTGTTGCCGTCGACCCGGTAGCCGACACCTTGATCGGGAAGATTGCAGAGCGCATGTCGCGCATCACGGTGGGCGATGGACGACGACGTTGCGACATGGGGCCTCTCGTCACCCGGCAGCACCGCGACACGGTTGCTTCGTATATCGCACTGGCGGAACGCGATGGCGCGACGGTCGTGGTCGATGGACGCGCCGTTGTTCCGGACGGCGCACCTGCCGGCTTCTGGCTTGGTCCTACCCTGATTGACAGGGTCCCAACCAGCTCGAAGGTGTACACCGAGGAGATCTTTGGTCCGGTTCTCTCAGTGGTCAGAGTGCACAGCTACGGCGAGGGCGTGGCACTGATCAACTCGGGCCCGTTTGCCAATGGAACCGCGATCTTCACCAACGACGGTGGTGCAGCCAGGACGTTCCAGAACCAGGTGCAGGTGGGAATGATCGGAATCAACGTGCCGATTCCGGTGCCGGTGGCGTACTTCAGCTTCGGTGGATGGAAGCACTCTCTGTTCGGAGATAGCCGCGCCCATGGCGAGGAAGGCTTTCGCTTCTTCACGCAAACCAAGGTCGTCACCACCCGCTGGCTGGAGCCCCGCCATGGCGGGGTACATCTGGGTTTTCCACAGAATGTCTAGGATTGATGCGCTGGCACCGGTTTCACGCCGTGGATGACCTGTCACGACGCGCGTTCTGGTTGGACACAAGCCACAAGGAGGTTCCGTGACTAGGCACGACTTGGCGATTGCTGGCACACGCTCGTCATCCGGGAGCTACGAAGAGATTCGATCGCCTTTCAGCGGCGAGGCGATCGCAGAAGTCGAAACCGCCACCGTCGCCGATGTTCAACGAGCCATCGACCAAGCGGAAATTGCCGGTCGGGAATGGCGTAGAACGCCAGCCCACAAAAGAGCAGCCATCCTGATGGCGGCAGCTGGTCTTGCCGACCAACGTCAGGAAGAGTTTGCCCAGTTGATGTCCAGGGAGAACGGCAAGAGCATCACCGAGGCTCGCGGTGAGTGTGCGCGCAGTGGCGAAATCATTCGATTGTCGGCTTTCGAGGGTGCGCACCTTTACGGTGATTCGCTTCCACTCGATGCCAACCGCGGCACCGGGCTGGACAAGATAGGCTTTACCATCCCGCAACCCGTTGGTGTCGTTGCGGCAATCACTCCTTTCAATTACCCGGCACTTCTGGTGCTTCACAAGATTGCTCCGGCTCTGGCCGTCGGCAACTCCGTGGTCGTCAAACCTGCCCGGTCCACCCCGCTGAGTGCACTTGCCCTGGCACAGTGCTTCATGGATGCGGGTCTACCACCCGGAGTCCTGACGGTGCTGACCGGTCCAGGCGCAACCCTGGGTGAAGCGCTCGTGAGCAATCCGAAAGTGAGGAAAGTCTCCTTCACTGGATCAACCGCAGTTGGCGAAGCCATCACACGCATCGCCGGGATCAAGAAGTTGTCTCTCGAGTTGGGGGCATCGTCCCCGGTGGTCGTGCTCAGCGACGCCGACATCGACTTCGCAGCACACGCTGTGTCGATCGGCGGCTACGTCAATGCCGGACAGGTGTGCATCTCCGTGCAGCGGGTCATCGTCGAGCAATCCATACAGGCGGATTTCCTGGATGCGCTTCGGCCACGAGTCGAGGCGTTGGAGGCCGGATACCCGCTGGATGAACGGTTCCAGATCGGTTCGTTGATATCGGCAACAGAAGCCGAAAGGGTTTCGCGAAGCATCACGCAGGCCGTGTCCGCGGGAGCCACGCTGCTCATCGGAGGAGAACGCGACGGAGCCTACATCCAGCCTGCCATTCTCACCGACGTCAATCCGATGGCTGCAATTGCCCAGGATGAACTGTTTGGACCCGCCGTTGTCATCTCGACTGCAGCTGATGACAAGGAGGCCATCGCCCTGGCCAATGGCACCCGGTACGGACTCGGGGCCGGAGTGTTCACCCGAAGTACCGATCGGGCCATCGAGGCAATGCGTGAGATCGATGCTGGAGTCATTCACATCAACTGGACCTCGCTCTGGCGCGCCGACCTGATGCCATATGGTGGCTTGAAATCAAGTGGCATCGGCAAAGAAGGGGTTCGAACCACGGTGCGGGAAATGACCGAACTCAAGACCATCATCATGCACGGCCGTGCCTCTTGAGAAGGGAGGAGACGTGACGACGCGACTCTCTGGAGGCACGATCCGACTGACTGTTGCACAGGCGATAGTGCTGTACATTTCGAGGCAGTACTCTGTCTCGGATTTGGGTAGACAGCGATTCGTGCCTGCCTGCTTTGGCATCTTCGGACATGGCAACGTCGCTGGATTGGGTCAGGCCCTGGATGAATACCACGACCAACTTCCCTTCATGCAGGGCCGGCACGAACAGGCTCTGGCACACGCTGCCATCGCGTTTGCCAAGGAGCGTCGTCGCACGCAGACCATTGCGGTAACGGCGTCGGTGGGACCCGGTGCGATGAATCTGATGACCGCGGCTGCGTTGGCCACAGTCAACAGGATTCCCGTGCTCCTGTTGCCAGGTGATGTGTATGCCACCCGACGACAGGGTCCGGTGCTGCAGCAACTGGAGGATTTCAGCCAGCCGGACGTTTCAGTGAATGATGCTTTTCGACCGGTGTCGAAGTTCTTCGATCGGATCTCTCGTCCCGAGCAGCTGCTCACCGCCTTGCCACAGGCATTTCGAGTGCTCGCCAACCCGGTCGACACGGGTGCCGTGGTGCTGGCGTTGCCGCAGGACGTCCAATCTCATGCGTTTGATTACCCACGGGCACTGTTTGAGCCAAGGGATTGGAAAATCAGGCGGCCACTTCCGGACCACGGCGATGTCGTCGCTGTCGCCACACTCATCAGAGCGTCGAACAAGCCCCTGATCATCGCGGGCGGTGGAGTCATCTATTCCGGCGCCACCGCGGCGCTCGAGCAGCTGGCCAACCAGACCGGCCTCCTGGTCTCGGAAACGTTCGGCGGCAAGGGCGCCATTCAGACGCCTGGGGAGTGGCACCTTGGTGGCATCGGTGTCGAGGGCACTCCCGCGACGAACGTATTGGCCGCTCGAGCCGACTTGATCGTCCATGTCGGAACCCGGCTCACTGATTTTGCGACCGGCTCACAGTCGATATTTCACAACCCGGATGTCCGTTTTGCTTCGATCAACGTCACGGAAGGTGACGCGATCAAGCAGGGCGCAACAGCGATTGTTGCTGATGCGAGGCTGGCCCTCCTGGAACTGGCGCAGGCCCTCGACGGTTACAAGGTGCCAAGCCAATGGTCCACTGAGGCAGCGACCACAGTGGCACGCTGGCATCTCGAACGCGCAGCGGCCCTGAATCCAGACGTGGTGTTCGACAAGAGCGCACTTGACCCCAGATCAGATACCGATGCCCTCATCACGCAGGCGCAGCTGATCGGAGTCCTGCAGGAAAAGGCTGAACGCGGCGATCTGCTGATCGCCGCGGCCGGTGGACCGCCTGGAGATATCCAGAAAGTGTGGGACGCCACGGGTGGTCGCTTCGCGCATCTCGAGTTTGGCTTCAGTTGCATGGGCTACGAGATCCCGGCAGCCATTGGCGCGAGGTTGGCGCATCCGGATCCGAAGCACAGGATCATCTCTCTGGTCGGCGATGGCACCTTCGTGATGGCGCCGACGGAGATCGTTTCAGCTGCTCAAGAGCGTCTGCCCATCACTATCGTGGTGTCTGAGAACAGAGGGTACCAGGTGATTCGACGATTGCAGATGTGGCGCGTGGGTCGCCACTTTGCAAACGAGTTCAGGTATCGCGAAGAGGGCCCACTGCTCTCCGACGCTGCTGGCACACATGCGCCACGACTCGAGGGTGACTACCTGGCCATTGACATCGTCGCCATGGCAGAGGGGATGGGTGCACAGGCCTTTCGCCCACGGAGCGCCGATGAGTTCAGGCAGGTGCTGGAGGACACGAGAAGCACCGAGGGGCCCGTAGTCATCGTTGTCCCCACGATCCCCCATGCGAACCTGCCAGGCTCTGGTGCCTGGTGGGATGTCGCACCAGCCGAAGCGTCCGAACAGCCCTGGCTCGAGAGCGCAAGACGCGAATACAACGAAGGATTGGCGACGCAGAGATGGCACGGCTGAGCACTCCCCAACTCCAGGCCCAGTTCAGGAGCACACTCTCGGGTTCCAGAAGCGCCGGAACCTTCATTGGAATGCCTGGCTCAATTTCTTACGAGCTGGCTCAGCTGGCGGGATTCGATTGGGTCATTTGCGATCTCGAGCATGGCGAGAACGACCTGGCACAGGTTGCGACCGCAGTCGTGGCGTTCGAGGGTCCTGTGATTGCAAGAGTGCCGAGCCCGACTGCCGAGAACGTTTCGCGCTGCCTGGATAGAGGGGCCGCTGGAATCATGATTCCAAGGATCTCTTCAGATCAGGCGCTGGATCAATGCCTGGAGTTCATGGATTACCCTCCAATCGGGAAACGAGGAGTGGCTAGCTACAACAGATCCGGAGCGTGGGGGCATGACCCGAAAGCTCTGGGTGACGCCAGGCCGGTGGCCATCATCCAGGTGGAAACGATCTACGCAGTTGAAAGCATTTCCACCCTGGTTTCCAACGGGCGCATCGATGCTCTCTTCATCGGACCATTGGATCTGTCCTTCGCCCTGGGAGTACCACGCCAATTCGAATCGCAAATCTTCCAGCAGGCCCTTTCCGATTGCCTAGCTGCTGGAAAGAGGCACTCGAAGCCTATCGGTATCCTTGCCAACGACGGCCAGAAAGCGAACGACTATCTGGCTGCCGGTTTCGATTTCGTGGCGATTGGATCCGATAGCGCATCCTTGCTGCAAGCATGGAAGAGGCACCTCAGCGCTCTGGGAAAGTGAGCACATGCGTGAGCGATAAGACCGTCATCGGACTGGGACCGCTCCCGGCGGCGGAAATCCAGGAAGCGCTTGGGTCACGCTACGAATTCATTGCCAGCCCAACAGGGGCCGACTTCGCTCGTGCAGTGGGCGCGATAGTCAGAGCGGAGTTCGAACTGAATGAATCTGCCCTCAGGGCCATGCCGCTTCTCGAAGTCGCAGCCCGGACCGGAGTCGGTGTAGACAGGGTCGATGTGGAAAGAGCTACCGAGCTTGGGGTAGCAATCCTGATCACCCCTGGATCGAATAGCAATGCCGTCGCCGAAGGAACCATGGCTCAGTTGCTACACCTTGGTAAAAGGCTCGGGGAACTGACTGCGCTGGTCAGGGAACAGCGCTGGCATCAACGCTCCAGCTACCCCTTGGGAGATCTCGAAGGGGCAACACTTGGCCTCGTCGGCTTCGGGCGAATTGGTCAGCGGGTCAAGGTGCTGGCAGAGGCTTTCGGTATGCGGGTAGTCGCCTACGACCCGATGGCTGCGGTGCCGAGCCAGCACCACGTGCATGACCTTCCAGATTTGCTGTCACAGTCGAACTACCTGTCGATTCACGTGCCGCTTGTTGCTGAGACGAGGAACTTGATCTCCAGCGCGGAACTGGGCCAGCTTCCAGATGGTGCAGTGCTTGTCAATTGCTCCAGGGGTGGGATCGTGGATCTGGATGCGGCCTACGAGGCTCTTCTGAGCGGCAGGCTGGCCGGATTGGGCCTTGATTCCTTCGATCCTGAACCAGCCACCTGGCACAAGGTCTTTGATTTGCCGAATGTGGTCTTGACCCCGCATGTCATGGGCTTGAGTGAACGGGCCAAGAGGATGACGTTTGCGGCTGCCGCACACGGAGTGAAAAGCTACCTGGAAGGACGCAGGGACTATTCGGCAGTGAACAAGCCTCCGGACGCGAAGTGGTGCCAGTGACCGCCACGCAGCGCCGCGAGCTCACGGCCAGCGTCGGCACGCCTGAAGCGGGAAGGCCTCACGGTTCGACCGGAGGCGGCCGGGCTCAGGGTGAAACGACAAAGCCCCGCGGGGCGGGGCTGGTCGAGTGGCTGAGCGCCATGGTTGGTAGCGGTACGGGGATTCGAACCCCGGTCCCGTGGCTGAGAACCACGTGTCCTAACCCCTAGACGATACCGCCGTCCAGGCACACAGACCTCTAAGACTACGGTCCGGCGAAGAGAGTGTCAACCTCGCGGACCGGGGCGTCGGGCATCGGGTCACGGGCACCGGCAGCCTTCCACGCGGCATCGACTCGTATCGACGATTGGCCGGCCGCGCTGCGGCAGCGGCCTGTATCATCGCCAGGATGCGTACGTTGCTCGGGGTGGTGCTGGCGTTGCTGGTGGCGGTCGGATTGGCGTGGTTCCTGGCCGGGCGGGCCGCGGGTCCGGCCGTGACCCTGGTCGCGCCGGCGGCCGTCGTGGGTCAGCAGACGGCGCTCACGCTCGACGTCTACGCGCCCGGCGGCACCCTGACGGCGCTGGACGTGAGCCTCGAGCAGAACGGGCAGCGAGCGCCGATCGGCTCCATGGCCCAGCCGGGAAACTTGAAGATGACGCCCGCCGAAGACCGGGTCCGCGTGACCGGCGAGATCGGCCGACGGACCGCGCCGGCCCTGAAGTCGGGCCCGGCGACACTCGTGGTGCAGGCGACCCGCCCGGTGCTGTTCGGCCTGCGACAGGTCAGTTCGACCTTCCGCAAGGACCTGCAGGTGCGGCTCACGCCACCCACCCTGACGGTGCTGTCGCAGTTCCACTTCATCAACCAGGGCGGGGCCGAGGTCGTGGTGTATCAGGTCAACCCGTCCGACGTGCAGTCGGGCGTGCGCGTGGGCGAACTGGAGTACCCGGGCATGCCCGCCGCTGGCGCCGGCATCCCCAACGCTGCCCCTGGGCTGCGCGTGGCGTTCTTCCCCTTCCTGTTCAACCAGCCGGCAGCCACGCCCGTGACGCTCTGGGCCCGCGACGAGGCTGGCAACACGGGGCGGGCCAGCCTGGATTCGAAGGTCAACGCCAAGCAGTTCCGCAAGAGCACGATCCCGCTCGACGATGCGTTCCTGCAGAAGGTGGTGCCGGCGATCCTGCAGAACACGCCCGACCTGCAGGTCGGCGACGCCAACGATCTGCTGGCCAGCTACCTCGTGATCAACCGCGACCTGCGCCACCAGAACAACGAGACGATCCGCACCATCGGTCGGACGAAGACCTCGCCCGACATCCTCTGGCGCGGGCCCTTCCGCCAGATGTCGAACTCGGCGGTCGAGGCCGGTTTTGCCGACGACCGCTCCTACGTGTATCAGGGCAAGGCCGTGGACCAGCAGGTGCACCTCGGCTTCGACCTGGCGTCGACCCAGAACGCCCCGATCCTGGCCGCCAACCGCGGCACGGTGGTCTTTGCCGGCTTCCTCGGGATCTACGGCAACTGCGTCATCCTCGATCACGGCATGGGTCTGCAGTCGCTGTACGCGCATCTCAGCTCGATCGGCGTGCAGGAGGGCCAGTCGGTCGAGATGAACACCGAACTGGGTCGCAGCGGCCAGACCGGCCTGGCTGGCGGCGACCACCTCCATTTCACGATGGTGCTGCACGGCGAGTTCGTCACCGCCGTGGACTGGTGGAGCACGCAGTGGATCGAGGATCGTGTGATGCGCAAGCTGCGGGCGGCCGGCGCCTCGACTGCCGCGCCGGTGACCGCGGCGGCGGCCTCGCAGTGAGCCGGGCGGCCGTTCCGGCACCTGTGAAATAATCGGAATTCGGGGACTTCCCCGCCCGATGATGCGGCCGCACGCCCTCACATTCCCACTGTCGTCGACCCGGATATCGGACTACCTGCAGCTCACAAAGCCGCGGTTGAACCTGCTCGTGGTCTTCACGACCGGGGCCGGGTACTGGCTCGGCGTCGCCGGTCATGTCGACTCCGCGACGCTCGTGCATGCGGTCGTCGGCACGGCGCTCGTGGCCGGTGGCTCGGCGGTCTTCAACCAGCTGTACGAGCGCGATGTGGATGCGCTGATGTCGCGGACGCGACTGCGGCCGCTGCCCGACGGCCGGCTGGCGCCGTGGCGGGCGTTCGTGTTCGGGTTGCTGCTCAGTGCGATCGGCCTCGCCCAGTTGGCGTTCGGCGTCAATCAGCTCTCCGCCGTGGTGGCCTACGCCACGCTCGTGAGCTACGTGGTCTGGTACACGCCGATGAAGCGGCGCTCGTCGCTGGCCACGGTGATTGGGGCCATCCCCGGGGCGTTGCCGCCGGTCATCGGCTGGGCGGCGGCAACCAACACCCTGTCGCGCGAGGCCTGGCTGCTGTTTGCCATTGTCTTCCTGTGGCAGATGCCGCACTTCCTGTCGCTGGCCTGGCTGTTCCGCGAGGAGTACGAGCGCGCGGGTTTTCCCGTGCTGCCGGTGGCGGAGCCAACCGGTCGCAGCACCGCACGCCAGACCGTGCTGTACACGGCCGCGCTGATCCCGGTGAGCCTGGGGCCGGCGCTCACGGGGATGGCTGGTCCGGTGTTCTTTGCCGTCGCGCTGCTGCTCGGCGTAGGGTTCCTTGGCCTGGCCGTACGCTTCGCGCGTGACCTGCACCGGCGCAAGGCCCGGCAGCTGTTCCTCGGCTCGCTGGTCTACCTGACGCTGTTCTGGATCGCGCTGATCGCCACGCGGGTCCCGTAGCAGGACGACGTGACGGTTGCCGATCTGCCTGCCCTGAACGCCAGCCTCAATGCCCTGGCCTCGCTGTTCCTGCTGGCTGGGTACGTCCTGATCCGGCAGAAGCAGGTGCCGGCGCACCGCGCCTGCATGGTGGCGGCGCTGGCCACGTCGGTGCTGTTCCTCACCAGCTACGTGATTTACCACTACAACGTCGGCTCGCGCCCGTTCACCGGCACCGGCCCGATCCGGGTCGTCTACTTCGCAATCCTGATCTCGCACGTGCTGCTGGCCATCGCCATCGTGCCGATGGTGCTGATCACGGTCTCGCGCGCGCTCTCCCGCCGCTTCGATGCGCATCGCCGCATTGCCAGGATCACCTGGCCGCTGTGGATGTATGTCTCGGTGACCGGCGTCGTCGTGTACGTGATGCTGTACCGGATGAATTGAGAATGCCGCATTCAGAATTCAACGGGCACGCGCTGCCGGCGGCACCACCGACGGGAACGGGGATCAGGGCATGACACTCGAGAACCGCGTGGCACTGGTCACCGGCGGCAAGCGGATCGGGCAGGTGGTTGCCGAGGAGCTGGCGCGCCACGGGGCCGACCTCGTGCTTTCCTATCGATCATCCCAGCGTGAGGCGGAGGAGACCGCGGCCCGGGTGCGGGCGCTCGGCCGTCGTGCGGTCATCACGCAGGCCGACGTCAGCCGGCCTGACGATTGCGTTGCACTTGCCAGCACCGTCGAGCAGCAACTCGGCCGCCTCGACATCGTCGTCAACATGGCCTCGACGTATGTCTCCCGGCCGCTCGACGAGATCGACGAGCAGACCTGGCGCGCCGACATCGATGCCAATCTCTCCTCGGCGTTCTATGTCACCCACGCCATGCTGCCGCTGCTGCGCCGCCAGTCGCGGACGCACGTGGTCAATTTCACCGATTGGCTGCCGGCCAGCGGCCGCCCGGGCTACCCAGGATTCGTGGCGTACTACGTGGCCAAGGCTGGCGTGAAGGCCCTGACCGAGGCGCTGGCGCTGGAACTCGCGCCCGACAAGATCCTCGTCAACGCCATCGCACCCGGGCCGATCGTCGCCCCGCCCGACATGAGCGAAGAGGAACAGCGCGAGGTGGCCGAAGCCACGCCGCTGCAGCGGTGGGGCGGCGAGATGGAGATTGCCCGGGCTGTGATGCTGCTGGTGACCACGCAGTTCATCACCGGCGAGACCCTTCGCGTGGACGGCGGCAGGCACGTCAAGTAGCAATTCAGAATTCAGAATCCAGAATGAAGCGCGGGGCCAACAGGGTTGGTACTGCCGGGCACGCTTACTCGGGTCGGTTCTGCCGGGCACGCCCACCCGGCTTAGCGGCGGGTCGAGAGCCGACGGCCTCCCCGAGGAGCCCGGCCGCAAACGAGGCGCAGTGAAACATTCACCGCTGGTCGCTGCGCGCTGCATTGTGAATTCTGAATTCTGAATTATCTGACGACGCGTCGCAGCCAGTCAGCGACCCGCTTCTCCCAGACACGCCACGAGGCCTGCTCGTGCCACGCTTCCATGCCGTGCGGGGCGCCATCGATTTCGATCGTCTCGACACGCGCACCGGCGGCCCGCAATGCCGCCGCGTAGGCCCGCTGCTGGGCGACCAGCCGGTCGGCGGTTCCAGCCGCAAGCAGCATCGGCGGCAGGTTCCTGGATGCATGGTGCAACGGGGAGTACTGCCGCAATGTCGCCACACCGGCCGCGTCGAGCGCAGTGAGCCTGAAGAGGCGTCGCGCCAGCGATCGGGGGCTCGCAGGGTCACCCGCCATCGCTGCCAGGTCGTACACGCCGTAGAAGGACAGGACGCCTGCCAGCGCCGGCTCGGTGGCCGCGACGTGGGCAACCAGTTGCCCGCTGGCTGATTCCCCGGCAAGCACCAGCCGCGCCGGATCGATGCGCAAATCGGACGCGTGGGCGCGCACCCAGGCCAGCGCCGCCTTGACGTCGGCCACCTGCTCGCTGTTGGTCACCTGCGGAGTCAGGCGGTAGTCGATCGACACCCATCCCAGTCCCTGCGCCGCAGCCAGGGCCAGCATCGGTGCCACATAAGTCACGCGGTCGCCAGCTTCCCAGCCGCCACCGTGCACGATCACCACGGCGCCATGCGGGCCCGGCCCGGCAGGCACCCACGCATCGAGCGCGAGGCCGTGCGTCTCGTCGTACACGACACGCTTGCGGAGCCCGGTCGCCGACACGGGGGCCCGCACCGGCGGCGGCACGACGCCGACGTGACGGTCGCCCAGGCCACCAGGTCCGTCTTGTAGCCCCACTGCGATGGCCACCAGTTCTCGGATGCGATGGCCGGCGCCAGCCACCTCGATGACATCGCACGGAGACTGCGTGGCTCTTGCACAGGGCGTGCGCGGCGGCGACTGGCACCTCGCTGTCGTCGCTGCCATGGATGATCCGGGTCGGCACCACTGGTGCGGCTGCACCGGTGAAGCGGCCACCGACGATGACGACCGCCGCGGGCGCGGCTGGGGCGGCCGCGGACCTGCCCAGGCGCAACTCCAGGAGGCGCGCAGCGACGCGCAGCGCCATCGGCGCCGCGCTGTCCTCTGCCACGACGACGACCTTGTTCGGATCGACGTGCAGGGCCGCGGCGTGACACATCGTGAGCAGCCGGAGCGCCTTCGTGAGGTCGGTGGCCGAGGCGTCGTGGCTCGTCGAGCGATAGTCGGCCGTGGCCACGACGTAGCCAGCGTCGCCAAAGGTCTCCACGAGTTGACCGACGTAGGACGATCGCTGTCCGACCGTCCCGGCGCCGCCGCGGAGGACCACTGCCAGTGGGCGCGCCGCAGTGTCGGCGTGCGGGTAGACGTCGAGCGAAAGCGGTGCTCGCTCGGTGCCGCCGAACCGGACGTTCATCAGCGCGCCTGGCATCAGGGCGCCGCCCTGCGTGCCAGTGGGTGCCAGTGGCAGGCACTCCTGTGCGTTCGCGTCGCATCCCGGCAGCGCGAGAAGCGCCGCCATCACCACGATTGGGACGAATCCCGCCACTCGGTTCGTCCTGGATCCGCTCGACAGGCATCGGCTCATCGTGATCACCGGTAGATCAGGTACTTGGACCGCAGCGTCCGCCAATTCACCTCGTCGGCCGCCCACTGCGCGGCCAGCTGCTCCGGGTCCTCGCCGGTCATCGCGCGCGTCAGCTGGTCGGACGAACCATAGAGCGTAGCGGTGCGCTTGAGTTCGAGTTTGCCGGGAAAGAGCCGCGCGATGACGCTCACCAGCTCCAGGCCGACGCGCACCGGACGCAGCACCGTGCGGTCACTGACGATGAAGTAGACGCCCTGGCACTCTTCGCCCGCGTACACGCTCGAGGACGGGGTGAACAGGATCGGGTAGAAGCGGATACCAGGCAGGTCGCGGGCGTTGAGCGCTTCGGCCAGCTGCACCCCGTCGATCCACGGAGCGCCGATGCGCTCGAACGGCGCATCGGTGCCGCGGCCGACCGAGAGGTTGGCGTACTCGACCGCCCCGACGCCGGGGTAGAGCGTGGCCTGCGTGAGGTTGCGCATGTTCGGCGACGGGTTGACCCACATCAGGGCGGTGTCGTCCCACCAGGCCTCGCGCGACCAGCCCTGCATCTCGACCACAGTGAGCTTGGCGCCAATCTGCCGCTCGTCGTTGAACAGTCGGGCCAGTTCGCCGAGCGTCATCCCGTGCCGCACCGGCATGGTCGGGAAGTAGGCGATGAAGCTGCGCTCGGCGCCCGCGGGCAGGGCGTCGGGCTTGGGTCCCTCGATCTGCCAGCCGTTGATCGGGTTCGGGCGATCCAGCACGATGACCTCGATGCCACGCGGTGCGGCTTCCTCCAGCAGGTACCCCAGCGACGACATGTACGTGTAGAACCGGCTGCCGATGTCCTGCAGGTCCACGACCATCGTGTCGATGCCCTGCAGCATCTCGGGCGTCACGCGCCGGGTCTTGCCGTACAGCGAGTGGATCGTCAGCCCGGTCTTCTCGTCCACCGATGAGGGGATCTCTTCGTCGAGGATGCCGCGAATGCCGTGTTCCGGGCTGAACAGGGACACCAGCGTCAGGTTCTTCGCGGCATGGAACGCGTCGATGGTCGACTGGCCGCCGCGCGTGCGGCCGGTGTGGTTGGTGAGCAGGCCGACCTTGCGGCCCGCCAGCCGGGCGAACCCTTCCGCCTGCAGCACGTCGATGCCGGTCATCGTGCGGACGGCCGTGAGGCGCCCATCGACGGCGCCGGCCGGCGGAACCTGCGCGAAGTCATGGACGTCGGCCAGCGGCGCCGGCGCGATGCGCACGGCCCCGGCCACGATGTTGGCGACACGGGCGCGCAAGGCGGTGACGTCGCCCTTGCCATCCGGGTGCACGCGGTTGGACAGGAACACGATGAAGGTCCGGGTCCCGGGGTCGATCCACAGTGACGTGCCGGTGAAGCCGGTGTGGCCGAACGACCGCGACGGCAGCAGGTCGCCCTTGTTGGCCGAGAAACTCGAGTTGATGTCCCACCCGAGGCCGCGTACGTTGCGCTGCCCGGGCGGCGTCGACGGCGATGTCATGCGGGCCACCGTGAGTGGCGAGAGGATGCGGACGCCGTCCAGCTGGCCGCCGTTCAGCAGCATGCGCGCAAAGCGGGCCATGTCGGCGGCGGTGGTGAAGAGGCCGGCGTGGCCGGCGACGTTGGCCATCCGCCGCGCCGTCGGATCGTGCACCACGCCACGCAGCCAGGCGCCGTCGTCCTGGCCGCACGGGAAGGAGATGGGCCGGCACTTCTCGGTCGGCGCGATGCGCGGGGACAACGCCGCCGGCGGCGTGAACATCGTGTCCTTCATCCCGAGCGGGATGAAGACGTGCTGCCGCGTGAACTTGTCCAGCGGCTGACCGGAGACGATGCCGACGATGTGACCGAGCAGGAAGAAATTGATATCCGAGTAGATGACGCGCTCGTCGAGGCGGGCCACCGGCACCTCGTCGAGGGCCTTGCGGATGGCCGTGTCGGAGCCGTTCCACTCGGGGTTGAACTCGAGATCGGGCCGCAGACCGGACGTGTGCGTCAGCAGGTGGCGAATGGTGATGTCGCGCTTGCCGAACTTCTCGAAGCCCGGCAGGTGCAGCGACACCCGGTCGACGAGCCGCAGCTTGCCCTGCTCCACCAGCATCATGATTGCCGTCGTCGTGGCCACCACCTTGGTCAGCGACGCGGCGTCGAAGATGGTGTCGGCCGTCATCGGCTCGGGCGCGGGCTGGACGACCCGCCGGCCCACCGAGGCCTGCCAGGCGATGCCGGCCTCGGTGCCCACCGCCACCACCGCGCCGGGCAGTTCCTTTCGGGCAATCGCAGCGTCGACGACCCTGGTGATCGCGGCGAGCCGCGCCCGGTCGAAGCGGGTTGCGCCGACGCTGGCCGCGGTGCGGCTGGCCCTGGTGGCTCGGGCTGCACCGGCCGCAGGCTGCGCCATCGTCTGGGCCGGGGGCAGCAACAGGCAGGTCAGGAGACACGCGGTGGTCAGTTCGTGGATGCGCGGCATGGCTGCGAATTATCCACCGGCGCGACCCACCGGACGACGACGCTGGCAAGATTGCTGGCATTCGGCTTCGGCAGTCGGCAGTGCGGCGGGCGGCGTTTGGCGTTTGGGTCAATAATCGAGATGCCGTGTCCATGCCACTCCGCACAGCCATCGTCATCGGCGCCGGCACCATGGGCGCTCAGATTGCCGCACACCTGGCCAACGCCGGTGTCGAGGTCCGCCTGCTCGACGTCGACGCCGCCGCAGCGGCGGCCGGGTGGAAGCGGGCGCTCGCCCTCAAGCCCGACCCGCTGTTCACGACGGCGCAGGCCGCCCTGGTGCGGACCGGCGCGATTGACGATGCCGACTTCACGTCCGCAGACTGGATCGTCGAGGCGATCGTCGAGCGACTCGAGCCGAAGCGACGCGTCTTCGAGCAGATCGACCGGCAGCGCGGCCCCGACACCATCGTCAGCTCCAACACCTCCGGGCTGCCGCTGGCCAGCCTCGTCGAAGGTCGCTCCGAGTCGTTCGCGCGCCACTTCGTCGGCACGCACTTCTTCAACCCGCCGCGCTACATGCCGCTCGTCGAGGTCATCCCGGTGGAGGCGACGAGCGCGGACACGATTGCCCGGGTCCGGCACTGGCTCGAGCTGCGACTCGGCCGCAGTGTGGTCGTGGCCCTGGACTCACCGAACTTCATCGCCAACCACATCGGCCTGTTCGGCCTGTTCAAGGTGCTGCAGGCCTGGGAGCAGGGGCCGCTGGACATCGACACGATCGAGGCGCTGACTGGCCCGACGATCGGCCGGCCGAAGAGCGCCACTTTCCGCACCCTCGACATCACCGGCCTCGACGTCGCCACGCAGGTGGCAAGCAACTTCGTGGAACGGACGAGCAGTCCGGAATTGCAGCGGCTGTTTGCGCTCGGCCCACGCGTCGGCGCGCTGCTGGAGCGGGGCTGGATCGGCGAGAAGTCCGGCCAGGGCTTCTTCAAGCGGGCGAAGGGCGCCGGCGGCGCGTCCGACATCCTGGTGCTGGACCCGTCGACGTTCGAGTACTGTGCCGCGCGCCACGGTCGGCCCGCCCGGCAATCGACGCCCTGCGCGAGCAACGGGGCGGCGCCGCTGGCCGGATCAAGGCGCTGATGCTGGGCAGCAGCGAGGAGTCGGCCTTCACCCGGGCGACGCTCGGCGAGACCCTGCTCTACGCAGCGCGGATCTGGCAGGACGTGGCCCACGACATCGACGATGTGGATCGGGCGATGCGGTGGGGGTTTGGCTGGGATCTGGGTCCGTTCGAGATCATCGACGCGATCGGGATCGAGGAACTGCTGGCGGTGATGGAGGCAGGCACGGCGGCACCGCCGCTGCTGGCCGAGGCGTTGGCCGCCGGCCGCAACACGGTGCGTGGGCCGGGGACCTTCCGGGCCGAGCCCGCCGCGCTGCTGATCCTTGCCGGTGCCCGCGATCGACAGGGGGTCGTCACCGCCAACTCGGCGGCGTCGATCCTCGACACCGGCGACGGCATCTTTGCCGTGGAACTGCACTCGAAGATGAACGCCATCGGCGGCGACACGCTGGCAATGCTGCAGGCTGGCGTGACCCGCGCCGAGCGCGATGGCGTCGGCCTGATCATTGCCACCCAGGGCCAGGCGTTCTCGGCCGGCGCCAACCTGATGCTGGTGCTGATGGAAGCCCAGGAGGGCGAGTGGGAATCGATCGACGCCATGGTGCGGCAGTTCCAGCGCACGGTGCTGTCGCTGCGCGACGCGCAGGTGCCGGTCGTCTGCGCGATCAACGGGTTGACGCTCGGCGGGGCAACCGAGATGGCGCTGCATTCGGCCGGCGTGCAGGCCGCGGCCGAGACCTACATGGGGCTGGTCGAGGTCGGCGTCGGGCTGATCCCAGCCGGGTGCGGAACCAAGGAGATGCTCTGGCGCGCCAACCAGCAGCGGCCGTCCAGGCAGGCCGACGCGCTGCCCTTCGTCCAGAAGGTCTTCGAGACCATCGGCTTCGGCAAGGTATCCACGAGCGCTCCTCACGCGCGCGAGCTGGGGTTGCTGCGCAACGGCGACGGCATCAGCATGCACCGCAGCCGGCTGCACGCCGACGCCCGGGAACTGGTCCAGGCGCGAGCCGCCGGGTACGTGCCCGGACACGCGCCGGCAGCGATTCCCGTCGGCGGCCCCGATATGCGCGCGGCGCTCACCCTCGGGGTGCATCTCGCGCATCGCGCCGGCCGGATCGGTGACCACGACGCAACCATCGGTCGCAAGCTGGCGTGGATCCTCGCAGGCGGCGACGTGCCGCACGCCACCGAGGTGTCCGAGGCCTACCTGCTCGACCTCGAACGGGAGGCGTTCCTGAGCCTGTGCGGCGAGGTCAGGACGCAGGAGCGGATCGCCTACACGTTGAAGACCGGCAAGACCCTGAGAAACTGATGGTGATTGCCGGGCAGGGCCCGACCGTGCTGCTGATCCCGGGTATCCAGGGTCGATGGGAATGGGCGAGGCCCGCGGTGCAGGCACTCGCGCAGCGACACCAGGTGGTGAGCTACTCGCTGTGCGGTGAGCGCCACGCGGTGCCGCCGCTGGTGCCTCGCGACTTCGACGACCTCGTCCGCCAGGCCATCAACGCCCTGAACCGCGCGACCGACGGCCCGGCAGTGGTCTGCGGCGTCTCGTACGGGGGCTTGATCGCGTTGCGCCTGGCCGCCCGGTTTCCCGAACGGGTGCGCGCCCTGGTGCTCGCCTCGCCGCTCAACGCCGACTTCGCGCCCGACCCGCGGATGCAGCGGTGGGCCGCGCACCCGCGGCTGATGGCGCCGGCATTCCTGGCCGGTGCGCCTGGACGGATTGTGCCGGAATTGCGGGCCGCACATGGGCGCGCCTGGATGCCGCGCGCCGTCGGCCTGCTCGGCCGGGTCGTGCGAGCGCCGCACTCGCCGGACCGCATGGCCGGGCGGCTGCGGCTGATCGAGCGCGAGGATCTCGTGGCCGACTGCCGTGCGGTGAGCCAACCGACGCTGCTGATCACCGGTGAGCCGGGGCTGGATCGCATCGTACCGGCCGAGGCGAGTTGCCGGATGCTGGCGTGGCTGCCCAACGCCCGTCATGTGACGCTCGAACGAACCGGACACTGGGGCCTCGTGACGCGCCGCGACGCGTTCGCGCGCGAGGTCTCGCATTTCGTGGAGACACTGCCGTGACCGATGCCGTCCTCGTTTCTGCCGTTCGCACCGCCGTCGGCAAGGCGCCGCAGGGCCAGTTCCGCCACGTCCGCCCCGACGACCTCGCCGCCGTCGTCCTGACCGCGGCGCTCGAGCGGGTGCCTGGCCTCGATCCCCAACTGGTGGACGACGTGGTGATCGGCTGCGCGATGCCCGAAGCCGAACAGGGCATGAACGTGGCTCGCATCGCCAGCCTGCGGGCCGGCGTGCCGCACCGGGCCTCGGCGGTGACCGTCAACCGCTTCTGTGCCTCGGGCCTCGAGGCCATTGCCTGCGCCGTGGACCGGGTGCGCGTCGGCAGTGCGGAGGTGGTGCTGGCCGGCGGCACCGAGTCGATGAGCCTGGTGCCGATGGGCGGCCACAAGATCTCGCCCAATCCGGGTCTGGTGTCTTCCTATCCCGACGTCTACCTGACGACCGGGTTGGTGGCCGAGAATCATGCCCGCGAGCACCGCATCTCGCGTGAGGCGCAGGACGGCTATGCCTACGAAAGTCACCGGCGCGCCATCGCGGCTCAGGACGCCGGGCGGTTCGACGCGGAGATCGTCGCCGTGACCACCACACGGATCGTCGCGTCCGGCGCCAACGCGCTTGCCGCCGAGCAGTTGACGATCGTGACCGACGAAGGACCGAGACGCGACACGTCTGTCGAGGCGCTGGCCAGGCTGAAGCCGGCCTTCCTCGTCAATGGCACGGTCACGGCGGGCAACGCGTCGCAGATGAGCGATGGCGCCGCCGCAGTGGTGGTGATGAGTGCAGCGCGGGCGCGTCAGCTGGGCGTGGCGCCGCTGGCGCGGCTGGTGGCCTATGCGACGGCCGGCGTCGAGCCGGAGCGATTTGGCATCGGACCGGTGCCGGCGGTGCGCAAGGCGCTCGACCGCGCCGGCCTGACGCTGGCCGACATCGACCTGATCGAGCTCAACGAGGCATTCGCCAGCCAGGTGCTGGCCTGCGCGCACGATCTCGACCTGGACCTGTCGAAGGTCAACGTCAACGGCGGCGCCATCGCGCTCGGCCACCCGCTCGGCTGCACCGGCGCGAAGCTGACGGCGACCCTGCTGCATGAACTCGCCAGGCGCGGCGGGCGCTATGGCATCGTGACGATGTGCGTGGGTGGCGGGATGGGCGCAGCGGGCATCTTCGAGAAATTGTGAATTGGCAATTCAGGATGCAGCGCGGGGCGGGCATCGCCAGCACGGCGCCGCGCGCCATCTGCATTCTGAATTCGGAATTCTGCATCTGACCTTCCCTATGCCTGTCCCCCTGCATCGCGTCCTTGTCGTCGCCGCCACCGAGCGGGAGCTGGCCGTCCCGGCAGGCTGGCGCACGTTGCGCTGTGGCGTCGGGCCGGTCGAGGCCGCGGCAGCAACCGCCGCGGCGATTGCCACCGACCGACCGGCGGCCATCGTGCACGTCGGGATTGCCGGCGCGCGCCGGCAGCGCAGCCTGGCTGCAGGGGTGCTGGTGATTGGCAGTCAAGCGCGGTACCACGATCTGGCCGTGCCGGCGCGGCTCGCGCCGGACACGGTGCACACCGACGCGGCGATGGTGGCGGCGCTGACCGCGGCATTCCCTGGTGCGCTGGCGCTGCCGATTGGCACGAGCGGACGGATCGGTGGCACGAGGGAGACCGACGTCGAGGCGATGGAGGGATTTGCCGTGCTGCGCGCCGCGCAGCTGGCTGGCGTCCCCGCGATCGAGGTGCGGTCGATCTCCAACGACATCGAGGAGGACGACCGTGCCCGCTGGCATTTCGACGCGGCGTTTGCCGCCATCACGACGGCAACGCCGCGCCTGGTGGACGAGATCGCACGATGCGTGAGCTGACCTTCGGCTACTCGCCCTGCCCCAATGACACGTTTGCCTTCCACGCGCTGACGCATGGGCTGATCGACACGCCGCTGCGGATACGACCGGTGCTGCTGGACATCGAGGAATTGAACCGGCGGGCGCACGAAGGCGCGTTCGAGCTGACAAAGCTGAGCGTCGGGGCGTTTGCCGCGGTCGGCGACCGCTACCGTCTGCTCCGCAGTGGCGCTGCGCTCGGTCGCGGTGTCGGCCCGCTCGTCGTCGCGCGCACGGCGATGTCGCTGGCCGAGGCCGTGGCGGGACGCATCGCCATCCCCGGCACCGAGACCACGGCGTTCCGACTGCTGCGGCTGGCCGCCCCGGAGATTGCCGAGGCGGTGCCGCTGCGCTACGACCGGATCCTGCGCGCGGTTGCCGATGGCGAGGTCGAGGCCGGTCTGATCATCCACGAAAGCCGTTTCACCTATGCCGACCACGGACTGGTCCAGGTGATCGACCTCGGGCACTGGTGGGAAGGCGAGACCGGCCTGCCGGTGCCTCTCGCGGGTATCTGTGCGCGCGCCGACCTCGACCGGGACACGAGGGCCGCGGCCGAGGCGGCCATCCGCGCGTCGGTCCAGCACGCGTTCGACCATCCCGACGCGAGCGTGGACTACGTGCGTGCACACGCGCAGGAACTGTCCGACCAGGTCTGCGCGCAGCACATCGCGCTCTACGTCAACGGCTACAGTCTCGACCTCGGCGACGAGGGCGTGCGGGCCATCGCCCGGCTCGTGCAGGCGAAGTGAGTGCGGGAAATCCTGCATTCTGAATTTTGAATTTTGAATTTTGAAGTATCAGCCCAGAATTGAGTAACCCATGTCTTCCCAGTCTGGCGGTGCGTGGCTGCTCGGTGATGTGCCATCGGGTTCGACCTTCACTCCGGAGGAGCGCAACGACGAGCAGCGCATGATTGCCGCGACGGCGCAGGCCTTCATCGAGCACGAGGTCGTCCCGCGTCGCGACGCACTCGAGGCCAAGGACTGGTCGGTGGCACGACAGCTGATGCGGCAGTGCGGCGAGCTCGGCCTGCTCGGCGTCGACGTGCCCGACGCCTTCGGCGGCGTCGGGCTGGACACGGTCAGTTCGGTGGTGGTGTCGGAGGCGATGGGCCGGCATGCGTCGTTTGCCACGACCGCGGGCGCCCACATGGGCCTCTGCATCATCCCCATCCTCTGGTTCGGCACGCCCCGGCAGCGCGAGCAGTACCTGCCCGGCCTCGTGGCCGGCGAGATCGTCGGGGCCTACGGCTTGAGTGAGGCGGGGTCGGGGTCGGACGCGCTCGGGGCCCGGGCGACGGCAACGCCACTGGCCGACGGCGGCTACGAACTCAACGGCGAGAAGCTCTGGATCACCAACTGTGGCTTTGCCGACCTGTTCGTCGTGTTCGCCAAGGTCGACGGCGAGCGGTTCACGGCGTTTCTCGTGCCGCGCACCACGCCGGGTGTCACGCCGGGGCGTGAGGAGCACAAGATGGGGCTGCACGGCTCATCGACCGCGCCGCTGCTGCTGCAGGGCGTCCGGGTCGGGCCAGAGTCGGTGCTTGGTGAGGTCGGCAAGGGCCACAAGGTCGCCTTCACGGTGCTCAACTACGGTCGCTTCAAGCTGGGTGCCATGACCACCGGCGGCGCGCGCCAGGCCTTGCAGGAAGCAGCCCGGTACGCCGCGACGCGCCGGCAGTTCGGCAGGCCGATCGCCGAGTTCGGCGCCATCACGCTGAAGCTGTCGGAGATGGCGGCGCGCCTCTACGCTGCCGAGAGTGCGCTCTACCGCGTCGCCGGATCCCTTGACGAGGGCCACACGCCACATGAGGCGCGCGCACGGGTGTTCGAGCAGCACGCCATCGAGGCGTCCATCCTCAAGGTGCTCGCCAGCGAGATGCTGCAGTACGTGCTCGACGAGAACATCCAGATCCATGGCGGCAACGGTTTCGTGCGCGACTATCCCGCCGAGGGCTACTACCGCGACGCCCGCGTCAACCGGATTTTCGAGGGCACCAACGAGATCAACCGCCTGCTGCTGGCCGGGCAGCTGGTGCGGCGGTCGGCCAAGGGCGAGATTGCCCTGATTGCCGCCGCCCGGGCCGTACCCGAGCAGCTGCTGACGCTACCGGCCAACCCGCCGGAGGAGCCGGAGGCGCTGCTGCACCACCTGGCATCCGGGCTCAAGCTGGCCACCGTGCTGCTGACCGGGGCCGCCATGCAGCGCTATCAGGAAGCAATCGCCGACGAGCAGGAAGTGCTCATCTGGATCGCCGATCTCGCCATCGAGGCGTACGCACTGGACAGCGTGGTGCAGCGGGTCACACGGGTGCTGTCCAGCGGCACCGGCGAGGCTGCCGCGAGCCACCGGCACGCGGCGTTGATCGCGGCGAGTGAGGCGGCACTGCGGGCGGAAATGCTGCTCAAGCGAGCCCTGCCGGCGGTGCTCGACGGCGACATGCTGCGGATAGCCGGTGCCGGGGTGCGCCGCCTGCTCAAGACGCCAGCGCTGGACCAGCGTCCGTGGCGGCGGGCGCTCGCCGCCGCCTGCGTCGCCCGTCCCGGAGCCGTCTTCGGTGAGCCTGTGCGGCACGGTATGCTTGCCGGGTGAGACGATCCGTACAGGCCGCGCGCCGGGTGCATGCCCTGGTCTGCGCGCTGGCCGTGACATGGGGGCTGGCCGTGGGGTGCTCGACACAGCCGCCGCAGGTGGACCACGCGGCCAGTGTCGCGGCCCGCCGCGCCGAGAAGGACGCGATGTTCCGCGAGGCGGCGGAGTCGCCGGTCGCGAAGGAAGACCTCGAGCGCTTCGTGCCGCTCGCCTACTACCCGATCGATCCCGCGTTTCGCACTCCGGCGGCCCTGACGCCCCTGTCGGACGCCGAGTCGCCGGCCTTCGAGATGCCGACGTCCACGGGCCAGCGACGGCAGATGCGCAAGGCCGGCAAGCTGCGGTTCACGGTGCAAGGGCAGACCCACGTGCTCACGGCCTTCGTCACGGCCGAGGACACGGCGCGCACCCGCCTGTTCGTGCCCTTTCGCGACCTCACGGCCGGCCTCGAGACCTATGAGGCGGGCCGGTACCTCGACCTCGATCGAACGGCCACGGGCCTCTACGATCTCGACTTCAACGATGCGTACCAGCCGTACTGCGTCTACAACGCCACGTACGATTGCCCCATTCCGCCGCCGGAGAACCGCCTGGCGGTGCCCATCCGCGCGGGCGAACGAATGCGGCCCTGACAGGACCAGCCATGGCCCTCGCCGCCGTGATCTTCGACTTCGACGGAGTGCTCGCCGACAGCGAGCCCGTTCACCTCCACGTCTTCCAGACGGTGCTCGACTCCATCGGCATCACCCTGACGCCGGAGGAGTACTACGCCAGGTATCTCGGCTTCAGCGACCGCGACGCGTTCGTCCACGTGTTGCGCGATCGCGACGTCACGCTGGCCGCCGAGCAGATCGAGGCGCTCCTCGAGACCAAGAAGGCACTCTTTCCCCAGGCTGTGGGCGACCACGCCCTCTACCCCGGCGCCGCCGACTGCATCGCCCGCGTCGCCGCGCACGTGCCAGTGGCAATTGCCTCGGGCGCACTGCGACCGGAGATCGAGCTGATCCTCTCGCGCAGCGGCCTGCAGGGCCGCTTTCCGGTCATCGTGGCGGCCGGCGAGACGCCGCGCAGCAAGCCCTCGCCCGACCCCTATGCCCGGGCGTTCCAGCTGCTCTCCGAGACCGGCACGATGCGGCACGGCGCGGTGCCGGCCGATGTCGTGGCCATCGAGGATTCGGAGTGGGGACTGCAGTCGGCGCGCGGCGCCGGCTTGCGGACGCTGGCGGTGCTGACCTCGTATCGCCAGGAGGACCTGCCGAGCGCGGAGAGCTGGCTCCCCTCGATTGCCGACGTCACGGTGGCGCACCTGGAGCGCCTGGCCGGCGGAGGCATCACGTCATGACCCGGGGCGACGTCGACGCCTTCGTACTGATTGCCCAGCGTCCCGGCGAAGACGACCTCGCCGAGGCCGCGCTGCAGCTGGCGCGAGTCGAGTACCCGACCCTGCGGGTGCCCGAGTCGATGGTGCCGCTGCAGGCGCTGGTGGAGCGAGCCACGGAGTTCGTGCAGGCATCGGCCGTCCCGGGCGACGTCCTCGGCCACGTCCAGCAGCTGGGGCAGTTCCTGTTCGACGCGGAAGGCTTCACCGGCAACCTCGGCGAATACGACGATCCGCGCAACAGCCTCGTCAACGACGTCCTGGCGAGGCGGACGGGCATCCCGATCACGCTGTCGATCATCTACATGCACGTCGGCCGGCGGCTCGGCCTCTGGCTCGAGGGCGTCAATTTTCCCGGACACTTCCTGGTGCGCTGCAAGGGCATGCTCGGCGACGCGGCGCCAACCGAGGAACTGCTTCTCGATCCCTTCCACGGCGGCATCGTGCTCACCGAGCGCGACTGCGCCCGCATGCTGGTGCGGCAGGCCGGCGAAGGGACCCGCTTCGACCGGTCGATGCTGTCGCCGGCCTTCAAGCCGCAGATTCTCGTGCGGATGCTCGTCAACCTGAAGCGGGCCTACGCCAGGTTGCGCTCCTTCTCACGCGCCCGGGACGTCTCGGACCTCCTCCTGGCGCTGGACCCGACCTCACTGAGCGAGCTGCGCGACCGTGGCCTGCTGTCGTACCAGATGGGCCTGTTCGGCGTCGCGCTGGCAGACCTGGAGCGCTACCTCGCGCTCACCGCCCGCCAGCCCAGACGCGACGACCGCGAGGACGCGGACTCCGAACTGGAAGAGGAGTTCGAGGCAGTCTGGGAGCACGTCAAGACCCTCCGCCGCCGGGTCGCGTCCCTCAACTGACGGGAACCCTTGACGTGTACGGAGCCCGGTCGCCGCGCGGCGCCCGCCGCGGCCCAGGCACGCGCTGAAATCCATCCCAGATCCATGCAAATGGATTAGCTGTGTCCAAGGACATGGATCATGGGCGGCCAGCGGTCTCAGTCGGCGCCCGGGTATCGGAAAATTGACACGGTAGAGGTGGCAGCAGAGTTGCTGACAGCCCCTCAATCAAAGAGTTTCGTCCCTGCCTCACACCAGCTGGCCCCAGGCCGGTCGGATGCGGCGGTACGCGCCTTCCCGGATGACGTTACGGGGGCGGTCGCCTGCACAGGGTGGAACAACCGGTCTGGTCGAGTGCCGGGCAGCGTCCCGTCGCGAATCGACACTTCGAGGAGGAACGCATGCGTTGCAGATTGCTTGCCCTTGTGGCGGCGCTGGGCTTGGTGTTCGGGTCGACGTCGGCAATGGCACAGGCGCCGACCGGCGACATCGCCGGTCGGGTCGTCGACTCCTCCGGGGCCGTCCTGCCCGGCGCGGTCGTCACGGTGAGCGGCGGCGCGCTGATCCAGCCACTGTCGGCGACGACGGGCGACACCGGCACGTATCTCTTCCCCGGCCTGCAGCCGGGCAACACCTACACCGTCAAGTTCGAGCTCACCGGGTTCCGGACCCTGATCGTCGAGCGCGTCGCGGTGAGCGTGGGTGGCAACACGACGACCAACGCGACTCTCGAGGTGTCGGCGCTGCAGGAGACCGTGACGGTGTCCAGCGAGGCGCCGCTGGTGGACACGCGCAAGACCGGCACCAAGAGCAACTACACGCAGGAGCAGCTGCAGAACGTGCCGTCGGCGCGCGATCCGTGGGTCATGCTCGACCGCACGCCCGGCATCGCCATGGACCGCGCCAACGTCGGCGGCAGTCAGTCGGGTCAGCAGTCGGGCTACATCTCGCGCGGCGCCACGAGCACCAACAACAAGTGGCTGCTGGACGGCGTCGACATCACCGACCAGGCCGCCACCGGCGCGTCGGCCGTGTACTACGACTTCGACATGCTGCAGGAGATGCAGATCAGCACGGGCGGCAACGACGTGACGCAGCAGACCGGCGGTGTCGGCATCAATCTGGTGACCAAGAGCGGCAGCGACACCATCCGGGGCTCGGGGCGCTACTACTGGACCGACCAGGAACTCGGGTCGACCAATCTCACGCCGGAGTTGCGCGCCCAGGGTGCGCGGTCCGGCGCGCCGATCAAGAACATCAAGGACTACGGCATCGAGGGCGGTGGACCGATCTACAAGGGCCGCGCCTGGTTCTGGGGCTCGTACTCCAAGCAGGACATCCAGGTCGGGGTGGTCAACTTCTACCAGAAGGTGTCGGGCTGCCCGGTCAACGCCGCCGACCCGCTCGCCCAGTCCCTGTCGGTGGCCGAGATCAACAGCTGCCTGAACACCGATCTGACGGTCCTCGACAACTACAACATCAAGGGCAGCGCGCTGCTGTTCTCCGGCAACACCTTCACCTGGCACAGCAATTTCGCCGACAAGATCCGCAATGCCCGGGACGCCAGCGACAACCGTCCGTTCGAGACCACCTACATCCAGCAGGGACCGGTCTGGACGCACAAGGCCAGCGACCGCCACGTGTTCAGCGACCGCTGGATTGCCGATGCGGCCTACGCCCATGTCGGTGGCGGCTTCGGACTGCTGTTCCAGGAGCCAGGCAATCGCCAGATCCAGCCGCTCAACGACCTCGGGACGGGCCGCTGGGAGCGGTCGTTCAATCAGTCCGAGTTCGACCGTCCAGCGACGAGCGTCAACCTGACCACGACGTACTTCCGGCCGGCCACGCTCGGCGGCGACCACGCCTTCAAGGTCGGCTACAACTTCCGCGACACCCCGGCCTCGTCGACCACGGTCTACGGCGGCGACACCTACGCGCAGACGCGCAACGGCGTGCCGGAACGGGCGCAGTTCTGGCGCAGTGCCGCCACCGAGTACGCAATGAGCACGCACAGCGTCTTCGCGCAGGACACCTTCACGCGCAACCGGCTGACGCTGACCGCCGGCGTTCGCTGGGATCGCCAGGACGACGAGGCGCTGGCCAGCTCGGTCGAGTCCAACTCGCTGGTCCCGCAGTGGCTGCCCGGCATTGCCTTCGAAGGCGCCGACTCCGGGGTGACGTTCTCGAACTGGTCGCCGCGGGTCGGCGCCGGCTACGACCTGCTCGGCACCGGCCGGACCGTCCTGCGCTCGTCGTTCTCGGTCTACTACGGCCAGATCGCGCCGGGCAGCCTGTCGGGTACGCTCAATCCGGTCAGCGCGGCCAGCATCTCGTTCCCGTGGAACGACGCCAACGGCGATCGCGTCGTGCAGCTCAACGAAGTGACGCTGCAGCGGTCGGCGGTGATCGCCTTCAGCGGCAACTACAACCCCGACAACCCGGGCTTCCTCGGCACCACCAACACGGTCGACCCCGGTCTCAAGAACGACCGGACGGTCGAGTGGACGGCCAGCGTCGACCAGCAGGTGGGCAGCCGCATCGCCGTGTCGCTCAGCTACATCTACCGCCGGTACTCGGACTTCCGCTTCGACCAGCGGGTCGGCATCAGCGAGTCGAACTGGAACCCGACGACCTATCAGCCGACCTGCGCCGCGGTGGCGCCGGCGTGCCCGCAGCTGACCTACTTCCAGCCGAACATCAGCATCCCCGGCACCCAGCGCCTGGTGAACCGCGGCGGCTACACGCGCGATTTCAACGGCATCGAGGCGACCTTCACCAAGCGCATGGCGGAACGCTGGATGCTGGACATGAACTACGCCTACAACGACGCGGTGGACAGCTTCGACACCGTGCAGGGCTACAGCGCGACGTTCGACCCGACCAACCTGAGCATCTACGACGGCCAGCAGTACGCGGTCGAAGCCGGCGGCAGCGGCATCGACAACGTCTTCGTCAACGCCAAGCACATGTTCAAGCTGGCTGGCGTGTACAACGCGCCCTGGGACATCAACCTCGGCGCCACCTACCAGATTCGCAGCGGCTACCTGTTCCCGCAGCGGATCCTGTCGCCGAACCGGGCAGGCGCCGCCGGTGCCACCAACCTGGTCCTCGAGCCGTTCGGTGAGAGCCGCTACGACACGTTCCAGATGGTCGACGCCCGCGTCGCCAAGCGCTTCAACGTCGGCCGCCGCAGCATCGAGGGCAGCCTGGACGTCTTCAACGTCGGCAACATCAACACCGTGCTGACGCGCAACCTGAACCAGGCCGCCGCCACGGCCAACAGCGTCACCGGCATCGTCGCGCCGCGGGTGCTGCGGCTCGGCGTGCGGGTGATGTTCTAGGCAGGGCGGCCGCCTGCGCGGCCGACCTGCCAACGTTCACGCGGGACGCCGCCTCACGACGGCGCCCCGCGCGTGCTAGGTCAGGGCGGCCACGCGCCCCCGCGGCCGACGTTCACGCGGGACGCCGCCTCACGACGGCGCCCCGCGCGTGCTAGGCCAGGGCGGCCACGCGCCGGCGGTTCCCGACGCTCACACGGGACGCCACTTGCTACGGTTGACTCGCGTCCGGGGGCGGGGCGGGCGCATACTCCTCGGCAACGGAGGCTCCTGCCCATGACGGATCAGAACGCCACGCACAAATGCGCGCATCCGAGTTGCGTGTGCCAGATACCCGCCAACCAGAAGTTCTGCAGCGATTACTGCAAGTCGGCGCCAGAAACCGAGTTCCGCTGTTACTGCCAGCATCCTGACTGCCGCAAGGCCCAGTAGGCAGCTCCCAGGATCCAGGACGTCGGGCGGCGGGCAGCCCGCCGCCGACGTCCGCTCCAAGCACGCGGCGGCCCCGGAGCCGCGTCCGGCCGCCTTCAGCGTCGGCGCACCTGCCACTCGTACAGCGCAACCGCCAATGCCGTGGCGACGTTGAGCGAATCGGCCCCGTCGGCCATGGCAATGCGTGCCAGGTGCGTGCAGCGGGCCCGCGCCTCGCCCGAGAGGCCCAGCCCCTCGTTGCCGACGACCATGGCCACCGCGCCGGGCCCGCCATGCCGACCCGCGAGCTCGGACACCTCCGCGACCGAGCCACCCCCGGGGGTGAGTCCGACCGTCGTCACGCCTGCCGCGACAAGGCTGTCGAGAAGCTCGGTAAACGGCGCCTGCACCCAGGGCACCTCGAGCACCGCCCCGAGCGACGTGCGAATGGCCTTGCGGTACAGCGGATCCGGGCAGCGCTGGTCGAGCAGCACCGCCGCCGCCCCGAACGCACGGGCGTTGCGGAAGACGCTGCCGACGTTGTCGACATCGACGAGGTGCTCGGCGAGCACCAGCACGGGCGCCCGGGGACCCGTCGCGAGCAGATCCGGGATCGGGCTCCGCTGTCGGGCGAACGCGTCGAGCGCCTGCCGACGCAATGGTCTCGGCAACACTCGCTGGCGTCGGACGCCGCACCAGCGCCAGCACGCCGCGGTGGAAGTTGAAGCCCGCCAGCGCCTCCATCTCGCCCGGCGAACGCACCGTGACACGACCGCCGAGCCGTGACGCGAGTCCAAGCGCCTCGGCGGCGGCTGGAGTGGCCAGGGCTGCCACGACCGCGTCCGGTCCGCCCGCCGCACCCTCGAGCACGCGCTGCAGCACCTGGCGACCCTCGGCCACGAACAGGCCACGCGCTCGCAGTCCGGCAGGGTCGGTGAGGGCGCTGGCCCAGACCTGCGACGTCATGCCCATGCCCCCGAACGTCGGCGGCAGCGGCGCCGCATGCCGGGGCCGCTGGCATGTCGGGCTCGACCGCGTCGGGTTTGCCGCTCATCGCCAGCCCCGCATATCGAGCGGCCTTGCTCACCCGCGCCGGGACAGCGCGGCCGACGGGTTGGTGACCAGCAGTTGAGTCACCGCTGCGCCGTTCAGGGCCTCGGTGATGGCTGGCACGAAGTGGCGGAACATCGTGTCGAATGGCCGGAAGGTGCCGCCGCCAGGTTCGCCGACGTGGTACCAGCCCGCGTCGTGCGACACCAGCACACGCCCCAGGTGACCGGCGTCGGCCATCATGGCCACGAGCCGGACGTGGCGCTCGAGCGAGTCCGGACCAATGCCGTCGAACTCCACCCACGCACCCCGCTCCGCTGCCCTTCTCAGCAGCGCCTCGTCGGTCTCGTTGTGTGCGTGCACCCAGATGAAGGCGCCGGCGCTGATGCCGTGCGCTTCGAGGATGTCGAGCTGCTGGTGAGCCGCCGTGCCGTCACCTGTATGTGACGCGATTGCCAACCCGGACGCCTTGTGGGCGATGGCCGCCGCTTCCACCAGCTTGCGATCGATCTCGGACAGGTTCCCGGGGTCCACGCCGATCTTCATCAAGCCCGGCCTGATGTCGGTGCCGTCGATGCCTCGGCGTCGCCTCGTCGATCCAACGCTGAGCCAGGGCACGCGCCGGCTCCGTGAAGGCATGCGGCGGCAGGTATTTGTCGCCGGCGGCGCCGTAGTACCCGGTGTTGCTGAGGATGAGCAGGCCGGACTCACGCGAGAGCCGCTGCAGCAGCGCGACGTTGCGGCCGAGAAATGCCGGTGTGCAGTCCACCAGCGTTCGGCAGCCCATCTCCCGGGCTTGCCGCAGGTGTGGCAGGGCGACGCGCACCACCTCGTCGGCGTCGTACCGGCTGCGACTCACCTTCGTCGCGCCGATGAAGTCGACCATGACGTGCTCGTGCATCAGCACCATGCCGAGGTCACTCGCGGCCACGTCGCCGGTGACCGTGGCAATGGCGCCGCCCTGCGCCGTAAGCGTGTTCGGCATGGCCGCCAGGACGGCCAGGGCGCCGAGGAACTCGCGTCGGTCGTGCATGGCAGCGATAGTACGCCGTGGCAGTCGCGGCGGTGCCGGCGGGCCGTCGGATACTCTGAGGCCACCATGCAGCCTTTCACCATCGACGGACCGGCCGGGCCCATCCCCGCGACGTTGTTCGAGCCCGCGCAGCCGCGGCAGACGCTGGTCCTCGCGCACGGCGCCGGTGCCGGCCAGGGCCACCCCTGGATGCGCGCCCGCGCCGGCGATCTCGCAGACCGGGGCATCCGCGTCGTGACGTTCGACTTCCCTTACATCACGGCTGGCCGGCGCATGCCGGATCGCGCGCCGCTGCTGCTCGACACCTGGCGGCTGGTGGCCGGGCACGCGCTCGATCGCTGGCCGCACGTCCCGCTGGCCATCGGCGGCAAGTCGATGGGGGGCCGCATGGCGACGATGCTGGCGGCGCTGGACGATGTGCCGGGCGGCGTGCGCGGCTGTGTGGCGCTCGGATATCCCCTGCACCCCCCGGGCAAGCCGGAGCAGCTGCGCGTCGCGCACCTGCCGGACATCCGCATGCCAGTGCTGGTCGTGCAGGGTGAGCGCGACCCGTTTGGCGGACCGGACGCGATCCGCACCGCCTTCGGAGTGTCGGGCGGTCGCGTCGATGTGATGGAGGTCGCGGGCGGTGGCCACGGCTTCGAGGTGCGCGCGCGGGACGCGTCGCCGGCCGCCGTGCTGGCCCGCGTCGCCGACGCCGTCGCGGCATGGCTTGATACACTGCCACGGCCGTAATCCATCGAAAGGGACCTTTCTCGCATGTCTACCCGCCTGTTGCCTGTCGTCCTCACCGGGCTGCTCGCCCTCGGCACGTCCGTGTTGGCGCAGCCGCTGCGCGTTCAGACGTCGGCGGCAACAGCCACAGCCCTCGATCGCTACGTGGCGGCGCCGGACCCGGCCTACCGCTGGTCCGTCGTCAGCACCCGCCAGGAAGGCACGTTGACGGTGACGACGCTGGAGATGACCTCACAGCGCTGGCGTACGCCAGACGAGGTCGATCGGCCGGAATGGAAGCACCACCTGACGGTGATGCGGCCGGACGCGGTAACCAGTGACACATCACTGCTGTACATCTCAGGCGGTGCCAACGATGGCGGCACGCTGCCGAAGACCGACGCCATGCTGGCCGACTTCGCCTCGCGCACCGGCACCATCGTCACCGAGCTGCGGATGATCCCCAACCAGCCGCTGACGTTCTTCAAGGACGGCATCGGCCGCAAGGAGGACGACCTCATCGCCTACGGCTGGCGCAAGTTCCTCGACGGCGGCGACGAGGAGTGGCTGGCCCGCTTCCCGATGACCAAGGCCGCCGTCCGCGCCATGGACACGGTGCAGGCCTACGCGCAGTCGCCCGCAGGGGGCCGGCGCGCGATCACCCGGTTCGTGGTGGCTGGCGGCTCCAAGCGCGGCTGGACGACGTGGACCACCGGCAGCCGTGGACAGCCGGGTCGTCGCGATCATGCCCGCGGTGATCGACGTGCTCAACATGCGGCCGTCGATGACTCACCACTACCGCGCCTACGGGTTCTGGGCACCGGCGGTCGGCGACTACGTGACGCACGGGATCATGGACCGCATCGACGACGCCGACGATTCGATGCGCTGCTGGCCCTGGTCGAACCGTATGCCTACCGCGACCGCCTGACCATCCCGAAGTACCTGATCAACGCCAGCGGCGACCAGTTCTTCCTGCCCGACTCGTGGCAGTTCTACTTCGACGACCTGAAAGGCGAGAAGTACCTGCGCTACGTGCCCAACGCCGACCACTCGCTGAAGGGTTCGACTGCCCCCGACAGCCTGCTGGCGTTCTACGCATCCATCGTCAACGGCGTCGCACGGCCGAAGTTCGACTGGTCGGCCAGCCGGGATGGATCGCTGGAGATTCAAGCGCCGAGACGCGCGCCAAGCAAGGTCACCTTCTGGCAGGCCACCAACCCGGCGGCGCGCGACTTCAGGCTCGAGACGCTCGGACCGGCATGGAAGGGCACCGCGGTCACACCCGATGCCGACGGCGTGTATCGCGCCAAGGTCGAGAAGCCGGCGAAAGGCTTCACCGCGGGTTTCCTCGAAGTGGTCTTCGACAACGGCGGTCCGGCGCCGCTGACCTTCTCGACAGGCGTCCGGGTGCTGCCCGACGTCCTGCCGTTTGCGGCGCCGCGGCCCGGCCAGTCCGGCAGTCCCGTCGCAGCCCTGACGCGACGCAGATGACGCCGACGACGACCAGCCGTCCCCGCGCCCTGCAGCGCGCCGCCGTAGTGGCGCTTGGCGCGCTGCTGGCGGTGCTCGCCGCGCTGAATCTGTTCATCGTCGGTCGTGCCGCCACCGACGAGAACCTGTTCGTCAATCCGCTGTCGGGGGTGTACGTCGTCGAGACGTGTGCCGGGCCAGCCCGGTACGCCGCGAACGCTGGCCGGCCCGCAGTCGGGCCTGATCCCGCGGGACGTGACGTCGGGGACGTCGCTCGAGCCCGGCGACGTGCTGATGGAACTCGACAGCGACGCGCGTGCGCGGGACCGAGCAGGCGCGCGACCACCTCGCGGGCCCGGAGACCGTCGAAGCCACCGTGCTGCGCGCGCGCGCAGGATCGGGTGATCTCGGTAGTCGTGCCCGGCCGGCAGCTGGAAGACGCGCTGCGGTCGATCAGCAACACCGTCCTGGTCCTGCAGGTCACGCCCGGGGGCGCCTCGGACCGCGCCGGCATGCTGCCCGGCGACGTCATCACCCGCATCAACGGCCAGGGGTTCTCCGGCACCCTCGATGCCGACCGCATCATGCGCGGCGTCCCAGGTCGGTCGGACCAGCGCCTACGAGGTGCTGCGCGACGGCGAGCCGCTCGATCTCGAGGTGCGGCTGTCGGCGTTCGGCATCGGCCTCGCACCGCTGCTGCTGTTTGTCGTCGGCCTCCTCTACATCTTCAGCGGCACGCTGATCGCCTCGCTGCGCACCCACATCAAGGCGGCGTACTACCTCGGGACTGGCGTGGATGGCGGCCGGCTTCACGATTGCCGTCATCCTGAACCATCCCCGGCGCACGATGCCGGCGTGGTTCGTCTTTCCGTCGGATACGGTCCTGGCGCTGAGCGCGACGGTGGGCGTGGCGGTGTGGCTGCACTCGCTGCAGTACTTCCCGCGGGAGCGCCCGGGCCTGGTCGCGAGGCGCTGGGCAATCCGCGGCGGGTACGGGCTCGCGCTCGTCATCGCCGCCGCAACGCTCGGCCTGACCTGGACAGCACCGTTCAGTGTCGACGGGCCTGTTCATCCCTGGCGGGCTGGTGGTGCTGGTCTACGCGTCGCTGGTGTCGGTGCGCACCCGCCGAACCTACAGCGCCGAGGATCGCCAGATCTCGCGCCCGACCTCGGCAGCGACGGGCGTTGCCGTCGGGTTCATCCTGGTCTCGGTGGCTCTTCTCGATCATCGAGCGCGGCCCGCTGCCGGACATGAGCGCGGCGATCGTCCAGAATCTCGGCGCACTCGTGTTCCTCGTGGTGCTGGTGGTGCACCTGCTGGTGATCGGGCGTTACCGGCTGCTCGAGCTCGACCTGCGCGTGCGCCGCAACGTGCAGTACCTGATGGTCAGTTCGGCGTGGACGCTGGTCGTCGTGGCGCTCGGATTGCTGTTCTGGTGGTGGCTGATGCACATGGAGCTGCCGCTGCCCAACATACGGCTGACGCGCGATGCGCTCGAGGTGCTGCCGACCCCTGTCGCCCCGGCCAGGCGCGCACTGGTCGAGAAGGGCGTCCTGATCGCGGCGGCGGTCGTGTTTGCTTACGCCTTCCGCTCGCTGCTCAAGCGGGGGCACCGCTTCCTCGCCGAGCAGTACTACCAGGAGGGCTACGACTACCGGCGCGCGACGCAGGAGTTCAGCGAGGTGATGGGGCCGCGGATGGACCTGGACGGCCTGGCCGACGGCCTGCTGACGGTGATCGACCGGCTGATGCCGGTCAAACGGGCCGGCGTGGTCTTCGTGCAGGGCGAGCGCCTGGTGAGCTCGAAGCGGTCGATTGGCTTCGACCCGAGCGACTGGGACATCTTCTGCACCGGCTGCGTGGAAGAGGCGGTCGAGGTGCTGCGGGCGGCCCGCGGCGCCGAGATGGACACCGAGTACACGCCGCCGCGGCTGCGGCTGGCGCTGCGACGGGCGCAGATCCACCACCTCTACCCGATTGGCGGTCACGACGAGCTGCGCGGGGTGGTCTTCATCGGCGAGAAGCTGTCTGAAGCGGCCTACACCGCCGACGACTTCGCCTTCCTCCAGGTGATTGCCGGGCAGGCGGCGCTGCTGGTGGAGAACGCGTTCCTCTACGAGAACCTCGCCGCCCAGGAGCGCGTCCGCCAGGAGCTGGCGATCGCCCGCCGGATCCAGCTCGAGTCGCTGCCGCAGCGACCCACCGCAGATCACGGGCCTCGACGTCTACGGCCGTGTCGGTGCCAGCGCAGGAAGTCGGCGGCGACTACTTCGATTACCTGGACGGCGAGGACGGACGGCTGGCGGTGATGATCGGCGACGTCAGCGGCAAGGGCACGTCGGCGGCCCTGTACATGTCGAAGCTGCAGGGCATCGTCCGCTCGCTGCACGGTTTCGGTCTCGCGCCGCACCAGCTGTTCGTGCGTACGAACGATCTGCTGGGCCGCGACATGGAGCGCCGCGCCTTCGTCACGGTGCTGGGTGCGTTCTTCGACACGCACGCACGACAGGTGGTGATTGCCCGTGGCGGCCACCTGCCGCTCTATCACTACGTCGCGGCGACCGGCGTCGTCGCAGCGGTGGCTGCCGCGCGGCCTCGGCCTCGGCCTGACGGCGAGTGAGCTGTTCGCGCGCGAACTCGAGGAGCAGCACCAGTCCGTATGCCGCCGGCGACGTCTTCCTGCTGGTGACCGACGGCATCACCGAGAGCCATGGCGCGGACCGCGAAGAGTTCGGCGAAGACCGCCTGATCGAGCTGTTCGCCACCCTCGCTGCCGCGGACACCCCCGTCGCGGGCCTGGTCGATGCCGTCAACGCCGCGGCAGCCGAGCATGCGGCCGGGCGCTCCACAGGCCGACGATCAGACGGTCGTCGCAATCAGGGCGACATAGGGAATTCAGATTCACAATTCAGAATTCACAGTAATTCAGAATGCTGAGTGCAGCGCGGGGCGGGGCAGCTTCGCGACTCGAGCATCGCTGATGCCTGAGCGGCCCAGAGACAGTTCCCGCCACCAGCAGGGACGCCATGCGCGTGACGGAGGATCAGATGCCCGGATCTGCACGAACGCCGGACGACCTGGCCCTGGGTGTGGCGAGGGGAGATCTGGACCTGGTGGCAGCAGTTCTGGACCGCGAGGCCGATCGCATTCGTGAAGTGACGCCGAGCGGCCGCCATTGCTCTCCGTAGCCGCCGAGTTCGGGCACACGGCGATGGCCCAGCTGCTCCTCGACAGAGGCGCGAACCCGACGTGGCCCGATGCCGACGCGCGCCGGCGGCTGATCCGACGATTCGTGCGGCTGGACGAGGACGGGCGAAGCGATCGTGCGGGTGGCCAGCGAACTGCTGACTCAGCTATGAGCGGACTGCAGCGACGTGTACACGGCGGTCGTCATCCGAGTAAAGCGTGGCCTGCGCCGGGATCCTGCTGGAGGCGCGCCGCGCGACAGCTGCTTGCCTTGGCCATACTCCAGGTCGACGTGCCCGGTAGCCGACCCTGCCGGCCCCGCGCTGCATTCCGAATTCTGAATTCTGAATTGCCCTACGGAATGTTGCCGATGATCAGCGGCCCGAGGGTGTTGGCCACCGGCACCGGCAGCTTCTTCCACAACTCGATGGCCATCCCGAACTTGCCGCTGCCTGGGCTCTGATCGGGAAGCGCGTCGCGCGTCAGCAGCGCGTACTCCCAGTTGAGCGGAACCGGTTCGGCCTTCCACTGCTTCTTGAACAGGAAGGTGCCCTCGCCCGGCGTCGACCGGCCGAAGTCGAAGACGCGGCCACCTTGCGCGATGACCTCGCGCAGCATGTGCCAGTAGAGCAGCATGTTCGGGTTCATGTTGCGGGCTTCGCGCAGCGACGATGCCCACGGCACCTCGACGCGGTTGGCATGCGCAATGGTCATCGACCCGGCCACCGGCGTGCCCTGGTGTCGCACCACGTGCAGGCGTGCCGCCGGACCGCTCGCCCTCAGCACTGCCGCGAAGAAGCGCTTCGGGTAGACGGGCGTGCCCAGGTCGCGCATGTTGACGCTGAAGACGGCGTAGAAGGCATCGAGCAATTCGAGGCCGCCGGACTCGCTCGTGAGTTCGCTCTTCTCGGCCTTGCGGACCATGTTGCGGACCTTGTTGTCCAGCGCGGTCCACTGCGCCTCGGCCGTCTCCTTCAGCGCCAGCAGCATGGTCACCTTGTGCTGTCGGACGGGCGCCTCCGGGGCCTGGCGCGCGATGTGGCGCAACTCGACGTGCGCCGCGCCGTGCTCGCGCGCCAGTCGCGTCGCCTCGGCAATCAGCGGCGCCACCGCCCCGGGAGAACTGGCCAGGACCCCGCCGTAGTTGACGAAGGGCAGCGAGCAGAAGAACTTGCCGAACAGACGGCTGCGGAAAGCGACCAGGGGCAGCACGCCGACCACCCGGCCGCCCTCCCGGGCCGCCAGGTAGAGCAGGCTGGTGGCCGAAGACCGGCCCGAACACCTCACGCCAGGCCCAGGCGTGGTAGGCAGTGGCGTCGGGGTGGGTGGCCACGAAGGCATCCCATTCGGCGGCGGCGGCTTCAATCGAAACGACAGGGGACATTGACGGTTGGGCTCGTTCGAGGGACTTCCTAGGCTAGCAGAGACATCCGGCACGGTCGCCCTTCGGCCCCGCCGTTAACCAATCGACACCAGTGCCGTTGACCACCATACACGCCTGACCTGGAGCCGCGCGGGGCCGCTGCACGGCCGGCATGCGGCGCCCGCGCTACGATGGGCACGATGAGCAGGTACCTCCCGCATGTCGCCCTGGCCGCAGCCGTCGCAACACTCTGTTCGCTCACGCTGCTTGCGCAGCCGGCCACCGCTCCAGCTCCGGCCCGGACGGCGCGCGACAGCCACGTCAAGGCCGAGCACCTCGTGCCGATGCGCGACGCTACCAGGCTGCACACGGCGGTGTACTCGCCGAAGACCTGCCCGGCTGGTGGCGCACCGATCCTTCTCCAGCGGACGCCCTACGGCGCCAGTCCGTACGGGCCAGACTCGTATCCGCAAGCTGTTGGCCCGTCGCCGCATTTCGCCGACGAGCCGTGGATCGTCGCCTACCAGGACGTGCGCGGACGCTACCTCTCCGAGGGCGAGTGGGAAGAAGTGCGGCCGTACAAGCCAGGCAAGACGGGCACGGCGTTCGACGAGTCGTCCGACGCCTACGACACGATCGACTGGCTCGTGAAGCACGTCCCGTGCAACAACGGCCGCGTCGGCATGTGGGGGATTTCCTATCCGGGCTTCTACGCGTCGGCGGCGTTGATCGACGCCCATCCGGCGCTGGCCGCCGTGTCGCCCCAGGGGCCGGTCAGCGACTACTACCTCGGCGACGACTCGTACCACAACGGCGCGTTCATGCTGGCGCACAACTTCTCGTTCTACACGGACTTCTTCCCGCGCGGCCCCCAGCCACGGCGCCCTCAGCGCGACAAGGACTTCGACTACGGGACCACCGACGGATACGCGTTCTACCGCGACGGCGGCTCGCTGATGGACCTGAGCCGCGCACACGGCCTGGACAAGAACCCGTACTGGATGCTGAACCACCAGCACACGTCATACGACGACTTCTGGAAGGCACGCTCGATCTGGAAGTACCTGCGCAACGTCACGCCGGCGGTACTGGTGGTGGGCGGCTGGTACGACGCCGAAGACCTGAGCGGTGCACTCCGCGCCTTCCGCGCGCTCCGTGATCAGAGCCCGAAGACCGACAGCCACCTGGTCATGGGACCCTGGACGCACGGCGGCTGGGCACGCAGCGACGGGGCGAGGACCGGCGAGATGGAGTTCGGTACAGCCACGTCGGCACATTATCGGACCGAGATCGAGCATCGGTTCTTCGTCCGCGCACTGAAGGACCCGGCGGCGGCGCCGATCCCCGGCGTGTCGATCTTCGAGACGGGAACCAACCGCTGGCGGACGTTCGACGCATGGCCGCCCGCCGCGCAGTCCAGGGCGTTCTACTTCGCGGCCGACGGCGCGCTTGCGACCAGCGCACCCATTGCACCAGCGGCGCGCGATGAATACGTGAGCGATCCGGCCAACCCGGTGCCACTGGTCGGAGTCGAGGCGATCGGCATGCCGCGCGACTACATGGCCTCCGACCAGGCCTTCGCTGCCCGCCGCAGCGACGTGCTCGTCTATCGCAGCGCCGTGCTCGACCAGGACGTGACGGTGCTCGGTCCCATCGGCGTCTCGCTGCACGTCTCGACGTCGGGGACCGACTCGGATTTCGTGGTCAAGGTGCTGGACCAGGCCGGCCCCGGTGACCCGAAGGCCGGCAAGCAGATCCTCGTGCGCGGCGAGCCCTTCCGCGGCAAGTTCCGCAAGTCGTTCGAGACGCCCGTGGCGTTCACGCCGAACGTCCCGGACGAGATCCGCTTCGACCTGCCCGACGTGGCTCACACCTTCCGCGCCGGCCACCGTATCGTGGTGCACGTCCAGAGCTCGTGGCTGCCACTGGTGGACCGCAACCCGCAGACCTTCACCGACATCCCCAACGCCCGGCCGGATCAGTTCGTCAAGGCCACGCAGCGCATCTACCGCAGCGCCACCCGGCCCTCGCACATCACCCTGCCGATCGCGAGGTAGGGCCGCCCGGGGAGCGGCCCCTGACCTTCGAGAACCCTATCGCTCGACGCGCGAGAGTTCGTCGTAGAGGTACGCCGCGGCAAGCACCCCGTTGTGGAAGTTGCCGAGGTCGAGCCATTCGTTCGGCGCGTGCGCGTTCTCGCCGGGCAGGCCGATGCCGAACAGCACGCTGGGCAGGCCGAGCACGTCCTGGAACGTCGACACCACCGGAATCGACCCACCTTCGCGAACGAAGACAGGCGCGCGCCCGAACCCCTTCTCGATGGCGCGTCCCGCCGCCTGGACCCAGGCGTTGTCGAAGCCGGTCGTCCAGGGTTTGCCGCCGTGCATGTGCGTGACGGTGACCTCGACCGACTTGGGCGCCAGCTTCTTCATGTAGTCCTCGAAGAGCCTGCCAATCGTCTCGGGGTCCTGGTTCGGCACCAGCCGCATGCTGACCTTGGCCATGGCCTTGGCCGGAATCACGGTCTTGGCGCCTTCGCCCGTGAAGCCGGCCAGCAGGCCGTTGATCTCGAAGGTCGGACGCGCCCACTTGCGCTCGAGCGTCGAGTAGCCGCTCTCGCCGAACGGCTTCGGCACGCCGATTTCCTTGGCCCAGCGCTTTTCATTGAACGGCAGTCGCGAGAACTCCTGTTTCTCGGCTTCGGTCACGTCCACGACCGCGTCGTAGAAGCCCGGGATCTTGATGTGCCCGCTCTTGTCCTTCATCTGCGCGAGCATCTGGGTGAGCACGATTGCCGGATTGGCCACCGCGCCCCCGTACGACCCGGAGTGCAGATCCGTGCTGCTGCCACGGACGTCGATCTGGAAGTACGCCAGACCGCGCAGCCCGTAGCAGATCGACGGCACGTCACGGTCGAACATCGGGGAATCGGAGATGACGACGACGTCTGCCTGCAGCATCTCCTTGTGGGCGGCAATGAATGCGTCCAGATTGGCGCTGCCGACTTCTTCCTCGCCCTCGAGCATGACCTTGACGTTGATCGGCAGCTTGCCAGACTGCGCCAATGTCGCCTCGATGGCCTTGAGATGCATGAAGATCTGGCCCTTGTCGTCGGCCGACCCGCGCGCGTAGATGGCGCCTTCCCGTACCGTGGCTTCGAACGGTGGCGTCTCCCACAGCTCCAGGGGATCGACCGGCTGCACGTCGTAGTGCCCGTAGAACAGCATCGTCGGCGCGCCCGGCGCACCCAGCCACTCGCCGTAGACGATCGGGTGGCCCGGTGTCTCCTGCAGCGCGACGTTGTCGAGGCCGATGCGTTGCAGCTCGGCCACGCACCACTCGGCGCAGCGGCGCACGTCGGCGGCATGGGCCGGCAGCGCGCTGATGCTGGGGATGGCCAGGAAGCCCTTCAGCTGCTGGATGTAGTCGTCGCGGTGCGTCTGGATGTGATCGAGGATCTTGTTCATCTCATCGGCCTTGGTCATTGGGCGTTCGGCGTTCGGCGTTCAGCTGGAGGGAACCGCGACCGGCAGTTCGAGCCGGTCGCCCCATTCCTTCCACGAGCCGACGTAGTTGCGTACCCGCGGGTAGCCGAGCAGGCGCAGCGCGAGATAGCCATGTGCGGCGCGGTAGCCGCCCTGGCAATAGGTCAGGATTTCCTTGTCGGGCGTGACGCCAGCCGGCTCGTACATCGCACGCAACTCTTCGGCGCTCTTGAAGGTGCCGTCCGGCCGCAGGTTGCTGGCCCACTCGATGTGCACCGCGCCCGGGATGCAGCCGCCGCGCGCGGCCCGTACCGTCGTGCCGAAGTACTCGCCGTCGGTTCTGGTGTCGAGGATCACCGCATCGTCGGAGTGGAGGCGATCGCGCACGTCGCGGTACGAGGCGACGCGATCGACCACCGGGGTGCCGGTCCACGCGGTGACCTCGGGCGCGGCGACTTCGGTGGTGACCGGATGGCCAGCAATCTGCCACGCGTTGAAGCCGCCATCGAGCAGGCGCGTGTGCTCGTGTCCGAAGTACTCGAGGGCCCAGAAGGCCCGCGCCGCACGGACCCCCGACATGTCGTCGTAGACCACCACCGGGCGCGCCGCCGACACGCCGCGTGAGGCGAGCAGGTGCTCCAGGATCCACAGAAAGGCGCGCAGCGGCGCCGGGTCCGAGTCGATCAGGCTGATGCCGAAGAGGTCGAGGTGTACGGCCATCGGCACGTGTCCCGCCGCGTACGCCTCGGCTGGCCGCAGGTCGAGGACCAGGGGCTTGTCGGGCCCGGCGAGCATCGCCACCAGGTTGGCAGGCTCCACCAGCAGCTGGGGATTGGCATACCCCTTCGGATTGGTCGCCATGGCGGTCATTGTACGAGCCCGCAGGGCAACCGGGGTCCAATTGGCTTGAGGCAGGGCAGGCGCGGGCGTAGGATGCACACGGCGGCCCCTTCCGCCAGGTGCCCATGACTGAACGCTTGCGGACGCAGGACGACGTGCCTGTCGGCCGTTTGCGAGGCTTTCGACCGCGCGTGCGGTCGATCGACTCGCACACTGACCCTTCGTCTCCACTGAACCTCGACAAACTCATCCACGAACGCCTGCGCCTCGCCATCGTCAGCGCTCTCGCGATCCACGCCAAGCTCTCGTTCAACGACCTCAAGACCCTGCTGCGGACCACCGACGGCAACCTGAGCGTGCACGCGCGCAAGCTCGAAGACGCCGGTTACATCAGCTGCACCAAGACGTTCGAAGGCCGCCTGCCGCGCAGCGAGTACTCGTTGACGCGGGCCGGTCGCGTCGCGCTCGATCGCTATCTCGGGCACATGGAGGCGCTGATCACCGCGACGCGCGCCGGCAGCACCCCACAGGCCGACCAGGACATGCCGACGTCGTAGCCCACGGCGACGGCCGCGGGGCCGTGGACCGACGTCAGGCGACGGTGTTGGTGAGCGTGCCGATGCCGTCGATGGCAATCGCGATCTGGTCGCCGCTCGCCAGCGTGAATTCGTCCGGCGGCACGATGCCGGTCCCGGTGAACAGGTAACAACCGACCGGGAAGCTCGACTCGCGGAACAGCCAGCCCGCCAGCTCCTCGAAGCCTCGCTTGATCTGCCCGGTCGTGGTCGTCCCCTCGAAGGCGAGGGCGCCGCCGCGCACGATGCGCAGGGAGATGCTGGTGGTCTGCGGCAGCGGATCAGCCGTGAACAGCACCGCCGGTCCGAGCGAGCAGCTGCCGTCATAGACCTTTGCCTGCGGCAGATACAGCGGGTTCTCCCCTTCGATGTCGCGGGCGCTCACGTCGTTGCCAATCGTGTAGCCGACGACCGTCGCCAGCCGCATCGAGCACCAGCACCAGCTCGGGCTCGGGGACCGACCACCCCGAGTCGCGCCGCACACGGACGGTCCCGCCGGGTGCCACCACTCGCGCCGCCGACGACTTGAAGAACAACTCCGGGCGCTCCGCCTCGTAGACGCGGTCGTAGAACGTGGCGCCGCCACTGGCCCGGGCTTCGTCCATGCGCGCATCTCGGCTGCGGAAGTACGTCACGCCGGCGGCCCACACGTCCTGCGACCCGATGGGGGCCAAGAGCGCCTGCGTCGTCGCTCCGTCCACTTCGGGGGCTCGTTCCGCATGCGCAGCCAGCAGCGACAGCGGCGCGCTGTCCTGCAGCAGCTGGTCGAAGGAGAGGTCGTCCAGTCGCAGGGAACGTCCCTGCGTGACCAGGATCAGCCCGTGGTCGGTGCGATACAGCAGCATCAGGTACTCCGGAGGAGCCAGTTCTCGCCCGCGGTCTCCACCCGACCATCCTCGACGAGCTTGCGGAGGTGGGCGATCACGTTCTGCCGCGCGGCGGGCTTCAGCGCGTCGGCGGTGGCAGCATACAGCCGGTCGACGATGGCGTCAGCCGTCGTCAGGCCGGCAGCCAGGCATTCGAGCACTTCGCGCTCACGGGTCAGCCGATGCGAAAGGTACCCGCGCAACAGCGACGCGGGCTGCAGGATCGGCTCGCCGTGGCCTGGCAGGATCACCCGTGGCTGCAGTTCGAGCACGGCGCGCAGTGAGTGCAGGTACTGCCGGAGGTTGCCGCCGTGCTCGGCCGGGATGGCTACCGTGGAGCCGTTGATGGCCAGGTCACCTCCGAACATCGTGCCGCCCTGGACATCGAGCAGACAGAGGTGATCGGGGGCGTGGCCCGGCGTGTGCAGCGCCCAGAGCTGATCGTCGCCAGCGGCAATCATCGGCTCCTTCTCGATCGTCTGCCAGTCGATGCCGTCGGCGTCGGGCAGCGGTGCGCGCTTGCGAAACGTCGCTGCCGGCCAGCGGTCATGCACCGCGACCGCGCCGTCGATGTGGTCGGGATGCGCGTGCGTGACGATGACCTGCGCCAGCGGACCGTCACCGGCGGCCTGCAGCGCGGCGTCGATCCCGTCGAGAAACGCCGACGCCGCCGACGGTGCATCGACCAGCGTCGGCAGCGCCCCATGCAGCAGGTACGCATGCACCGAGCCGCGTGCGTAAGCCGAATCGTGCGCGGCGGTCAGTCGGGTGTATCGCATGGGCGGGAGGCGGCAGGCGGAGGCGCAGTCGGAATCGGCAGGCGGCAGGCGGCAGCCGGCGTTCTAGAAGAAGTACTTGATGCGCACCGAGGCGAAGTCGCGGTCGGTGTACATGCCGAGCAGGTCGGTGCCGTCGCCGGCAAATGCGGCGGCCGACCCCTCCAGCCACAGGTTGTCACGCAGGTTCCACGACGCGAGTGCGCGCAGGAATGCCGTGCCCTGCGTCGGGTCGACAACGGCAAACCCTCGCAGCAGCCAGGTGTCGCGGGCGAACTTGCGATCGGCACCGGCCACCAGCTGCAGGCCGCCCGACGCGGGCACGAGCGCCCGTGTCGGCCCCACGGCCCAGGCGCGACGCACGATCAGGTTGCCGAAGGTGCGAAGCGGGCCTGCGGTCCAGTCCAGGCCCGCACCCACCTGCACGCTGCGGCCGTCCACGACGGGCCCGAGGCTGGCAGCCCCGGCCGCGCCGGCAGCCATCTGCTGCACCGACGTATCTGCAAGGAACGCGCCCTCCGCGCGCCACGTGAAGGCGCCGCGGGCCGCCTCGGCGTCGGCGCCGACCATGGTCATGCGCGACCACGACTCGCGCAGCACGACCGCCGGGACAATCGGGGTGGGAGGCTCGGTCGTCCCGCTTGCGGGCAGACCCTGCAGCGACCACATCGGGAAGGATTGCCAGCCCCGGAACGCGCTGAGGCCGACGTCCACGCCCCTGACCGCCCGGCTGGCGCGTGCCCCGACGCTGCCGTTGGTGGCGGTGCGCGAGGGCTCCTCGGAGAGCAGCGGCACCAGCAGCGACGTGGGCGCGCCCCCGTTGTCACCGGGGCCGGGCAGGTCGGCGATGCACGCGTCCGCCCGGCAGCGTCCCGCCAGCAGGTTGAAGGGCGAGGTGCTCTCGGACACGAGGTCGTAGCGGCCGCGTCGGAAGAACGGCACGTAGACGGCGTCCACCGTGGTGTCGGCTGGCAGGAAGAGCCGGCCGCGCAGCGCCAGGACGGGCAGGCGCGCCTCGCCGCGGCCCTCGAAGATGAAGCGGCTGACGTCGATCGGGTTGACCACGTCAGTCGGCTGGATCTCGTCGAGCGTGCCCCAGACGATGCGCTGGAAGCCAGCGGTCACGTCGAACCGTGGGCGCCGGTAGCGCACGAAGATCTCGCCAGGCTGATAGACGAAGTCCTCCGTGCGGCGCTCGAGCCGCGAAGAGTCCAGCGCGTCGATCCAGCTGCCGGCCTTGACCGTCCAGGCCTCGCCGATGGCCACGTCGATCGTCTCCTCGAGCCGCAGTCTCAGCTCGGTCGCGTCGGCGTTGGGCAGGACGTCGAACATTGCCGAGACGCCGCCGCGATGCGTCACCGAGGTCTGCGCCCGGGCCGCTGGCGCCCAGCACGCCAGTGCCACGCCAGTTGCCAGAGCCGCCAGTGCCGGGATGCGGAACGCCGGAAAACGCCAGGGGATGGTCATGGGTGTCAGGAATGCGCCGGACGCAGGCGGCTGGCGCCGAACAGGGAAGGCAGCAGCTTGATGAGGGCCGGCAGCAGGAACACTTCGGCCAGGAACGCCACCGCCATGGTCAGCGCGAGCAGGCCGCCGAACCAGCCGGAGGGCCGGTAGTCCGAGAACAGCAGCACCGAGAAGGCGAGGGTGTTGATGATTGCCGTGGTCAGCGACGCACGGCCCTCTTCCTCGGTGGCGATGGCGATGGCCTGGTCGGTGGTCCGGCCGGCCTGCGCCTCGCGGCGGTAGCGACTGATGAAATGGATCGTGTCGTCGTCGACGACGCCGAGCGCGATGCTGGCCACCATCACCGTCGCGACGTTCATCGAGATGTCCAGCCAGCCCATCGCGCCGAGCACCACCAGCACGGGCACCAGGTTGGGGACGATGGCGAGCACGCCGAACTTGAAGGAACGGAACACCAGGAAGATCACGGCAAACACCGAGACGAAGGCCGTGGCGAAGCTGGAGAGCTGCGACGTCACCATGTAGTGATCGAGCGTGGCGAAGAGCCGCCCCGAGCCGGTCACCGTCGGCGTGATGCCGGTGCCGGCAAACAGCTCGCGCGCGATGCGATCGGCATCCTCGACCTCGACGAAGGCCTGGTCCGAACTCATCGACGCGAGCTTGACCATGATCTGCGTCCGCGAGTAGTCGGTGGAGACGATGGTCTCGAGTTCACGTCGGCCGTCTTCCGACAGGCCGAACACGAACAGTTCCTGGGCAATCAGGTCGGGGTCGCTTGGCATCCGCTGCCCGGCCGCGAAGGCCGCCGGCGCCAGGGCCTCGTGCACGCGCGAGACGTAGTCGGACAGGCCGATCACCTTGCGGACGTGACCGAGCGCCTCGAGCCGGCTCCGCAGGGTGTCGATGCGCTGCAGGGCGTCAGGGGTGCGCAGCGACTCGGGCTCCCCTTCCAGCATCACCTGGAAGCTGTAGATGCCGGAGAGTTCGCGATCCATCAGGTCGGCCGAGTCGTGCAGCGGATGACCGGGCTTGAAGAACTCGATGTGGTTGGTGTCGACGCGCAGGCGCAGCATCCCCGCGCCGGTCACCACCAGCACGACCGCCGCCACGGCCACGACGCGCCAGGGATAGGTCGACGAGATGCGGCTGACGACGCGCATCGGGGCGAGCAGCCATGTCGCCTGCGGCGGCAGCACCGACGAGACGGGGACGAACGCCAGCAGCGTCGGCATCAGGACGATCGATACGGCAAAGTCCACCATCACGCCGATCGCCGCGCCGACGCCGAACGAGGCCACGGCGTCGATCGGGCTGGTGGCCAGCGACAGCAGCCCGAGGGCGGTGGTGCCGCTGGCCGCCAGCAGCGGCGTGATCAGGTGCCGCACGGTGTGCTTCCAGGCGGCCTCGTGATCGGCGCCGTCGCGGCGACACTGCGTGTAGTGCTGGATGATGTGGATGTCGTCGGCAATCGCCAGCACCAGCACCAGTGGCGGCAGCATGCTGGTGAGGATGGTGAAGCCGAAGCCGGCCCACGTGTAGAGACCGATGGTCCAGACCAGGCTCACCAGTACGGCGAACACGGTGAGCAGCGTCAGCCGCATCGACCGGAACATCACCCACAGGGCGACGATGATGATGAGCAGGATGGGCGGCGTGAAGAGGATCTGATTGCGCAGCGAGACGCGGTTGTAGGTTTCGCTGATCTCGAGGCTGCCGTTGTAGTGCGCCGTCGCCCCGCCCGGCAGGTGCCTGGCGACCCGCGTGCGGATGTCCTCGAGCACCGCTGCCCGCATGTCGTCGATGCGCGACTCGTCGAAACTGATGACGATGGCCAGGACGCGGCCGCTGCCCGAGACCAGGTCGCCCGCCAGCATGCGGTCGCCGAGGGCTTCGCGCCGCACCGCCGCCGCGTCGATGGGACCCTGCCGCGGCACCAGCGGCTCGACCAGCAGGTCGTCCCCCTGCCCTTCCTGCAATGCGTCGGCATCGCCCCCAGACGTCGTCCCGGCACTGCCAGGGGCTGCCTCCCCTGCCCCGAGGCGAACGACGTTGGCGGTCGCGAGGCTCTGCACGCGGCGGACCGCCTCGACCTGCTCGAGGTCGGCGGAGATGGCGCGTAGGGCCTCCAGCATCGCCGGCGCGAAGGCGTCCGGCGACTCGAGCGCGACGATCAGCGTGCGCGAGCCGGGAAATTCCTGCTTGAGACGTTCGTAGTCCTGGAAGATCGGATCGTCGCTGCGAAACCACGCGCTGATGTCGTTGTCGAGCGTCCGGATGTCGACCAGTGGCGCCAACCCCAGCGCCCCCAGCACCGACAGCGTGGCCAGGGCGCGGCGCCAGCGCCAGAGCCAGTGCGTGAAGCGGTCGGCCGCTCCCGACAGGCCGGAGCGGGGCACGTTCATCGGGCGGTCTGCTCGAGGGCGCGGCGGGTGAACGCGGCGGCGGTCAGGCCGGTGTTGTAGCGCGCGGCCGTCACGGTGAGTTCGGTGCGGGTGCGGTCGATCTCGTGTGTCATCACCGCCTCCATCACCGTCCAGACGCCCGAGATCCGTTCGAGGCGCTTGACCTGGTAGTGCTTGGCCCGGCTGCCGCGACGGTCGAACACGTCAGCCTGCACCACCACGAAGTTGTCGGCGCGCACCAGCGAGACCGCCGACGGGTAGGTGAGGGTGGCGTCCTTGGCGGTGGACTTGAGCCGGTAGGCAGGGTGCGTCGCGCCGTCGGGCGCCGTCCAGGTGGCGTTGGCGTCCAGCAACTCGTACGTGTAGTCCTCGAGGGCGCGACCGCCGAACTCCTCGTAGCTCAGGTCGCTGCCGGCAAAGCTGGCTTGACGCTCGGCGCCGGCAATCCGGCGGACGCGGCCGAGCGCCGGCAGGTAGAGGTAGCGGTCGTCGTCAGCCGCGGCGCGCTCGAGTACGAGCAGGCCGGTGCCCTTGATGTCGTTGGGGTACGAGAAGCGGATGAGGAGGCGGTCGCCAATGCCATCGGCGGCCTTGTCTGTCCCGCGCAGCGACCGCAGTTCCAGGGTCCGTTCGCGCTGCCGCCCCTGCCGGTCCGACAGCACCATCCGCATCTGCAGGACGGCGTCACGGCCGGTGTCGCGGCCGTCGACCTGCCGGGCGACCCAATCGGCCGTCGGCGTGCTGCTGGTTTGGGAGGATTCCTCGGCGCTGAGGAGGAAGCTGAGGGCGCCGGGCACTGTAAGGAGGAAGACTACGAGGAAGAACTTGACCAGGTAAGCCTGAGACTGCGAAGGCGAACCGACCCTGTCGGAAGAGGTCGCTTCCAACTGGGGTTGAAGGTATGTGACCGGATGTCCGGCGTCCCTCAGCTTGATGTGCATTATGTGAAAACTTTCACAAGGCCGTCAACAGAAAAACTCGTCGCCTCGCCCCAGACCCTGGGGACGGGGCATCGGCGATCAGGCCGAAGCCGAGGCCGGGGTCGGCTCGACGGGCTGGAAGAGCGCGCAGACGGCACCGGCGGGATCCCGGATGACGGCAAACTGGCCCGCGCCCATGTCGGTCGGCGCCCGCAGGATCTCGCCACCGCGACCGACCGCCTCATCCACGGCAAATTGCAGGTCCACGACGATGAAGTAGACCAGCCACTGCGCCGGCAGACCCTCATTGACGCCCCGGGCGTGGCAGATGCCCGTGACGTCGCGACCCTCCATGTTGGTCATGGCGAAGTCGGCATACCCGTCCATGTCCACGTCGCGGTATTCCCACCCCACCACGGCGCGGTAGAAGTCGCGCACCTCGCTTGCGTTCTCGACGGTGAGATCGACCCACCCTACGTGTCCGGGTTGTATGTCTTCTGCCATGGCGAGGTCCTCAGGGAGTCGGGAGTCGGAGTCGGAGTCGAAAGTCGGGATGCGGCGTCGGTCGTGGCGGCAGGGCGCTTCGCGTCGGCCGGCGGCAGCAATCAGGGCTCCGGATTCGTCCCGGTACCCTGGTATGACGCGACTCTGACACGAAACGCGTCGGGGATTTCCGCCCGCTTCTGGGTGGCGTAGTCGAAGAACACCTGCGCCGTCCGGCCGGTCGCGACGACGACGTCGGTGCGCAGGATCTCGTAGGCGACCCAGAAGCTGGTGCGTCCGAGTTCGGTCACGGCGGCGCGGATCGTCAACACGTCACCGGAAAAGGCCTGGCCCCGGAAGTCGACACTGGCGTGCACGATGGCCATCCCCGTGAACGGCACGTCCGGCAGGACGGTCTTCCAGTAGTCGAGCCGCGCCTCTTCGAAGTACGAGAGGTAGCTGGCGTTGTTGACGTGCCCGAATGCGTCGCAGTCGCTCCAGCGGACGCGCACCGTCGTCGAAAAGCGGAAAGCCGGGTCGCTCACGCGGGCGCCACCTCGGTCATCACCAGCGTGCGTGCCTGTTCCATCTGGTGACGGTACGCCTGCCAGCCGCCGAAATTGTTGAAGCACTGCCCGCCCGCGTCGGCCACGGCGACGTGTTCGAAGGGCGACCAGTGGCCGGCCTCGAGCAACCGCTGGTGCAGCAGCTTGTCGGCCTCGATGTCACGGGTGCCGACGTGCGTCAGGTAGCTGACGCGCGCGCAGCGGGCCACCGAGACCTGCTTCCGGATGTCGAGGGGCAACTCGGCGTCCTCGGGGCCGACAAACGGCAGGTGCCACTCGCCAGCAGTCCGCGGCACCGGCGTCGAGGCCTGCAGCGCGGTCCGCATCAGGTCGGCCAGTCGCTTGATCTCGGGTTGGGCGTCGGCGTGGCACCGGAGCGCGAAGAAGTTCTCGTAGGTGGTCGACGACACGATCACGCTGGCCCACATCCACGGTTCGAGCACGCGATTGACGATCTGCTTGTGCACGCCGGTGGCGCGCAGCTGCTCGGCGTGCGCCAGGGCGGCGTCGCGGGCGGCCAGCCAGGCGGCCTCGGCAGACTGCGCGGCCTCGCCGTCGAGCAGCTGGTGCGCCTGCATGCCCGCCTGGTTGCGACCCCACTCGACGGGCAGCACCGGATCCTCGCGCAGCTGCTGCATCAGCTTGGTGGTCGGGATGGCGCGCGAACTCGACGCGTTGCGCGAGAACATCCGGTGGGTGTTGAACTCGGGCAGCACGAAGCGCGGGAACCGCAGCACGAACGTGGTCAGGCGCTGCCCGGCCGGGTTGACGCTGTCGAGCAGGACCTCGGCAAGGTAGGCCACGCTACTCGTCCTCCTCGTCGTCGCGGGCGGCTGCGATGGAAGCGTGAGTACTCCTCGAGGTACGTCAGGGTGTCGAGGCCCGACATCCGGTCGAAGAACAGCACGCCGTCGAGGTGGTCGCTCTCGTGCTGGACCACCCGCGCCGGAAAGTCCCTGAGCTCGAGCTGGAACGGCTTGCCCTTGCGGTCGAGCGCGTCGATGCGGATGTGCGCAAAGCGCGGCACCCGGCCGCGAATGTCGGGAATGCTGAGGCAGCCCTCCCAGTCTTCGAGCTTCTCGTGCTGAAAGCGGCGTGATGACCGGGTTGACGAAGGGGAGCACGCGCATCTTGCCGTGCTGGTCGTCGATGCCGGCCACGAAGACGCGGATGCCTTCGTGCACCTGCGGCGCGGCCAGCCCGATGCCTTCGTACTCGAGCATCGTGTCCATCATGTCGTCGATGAACTTCTGCATCACGGCGGCCCGTACTTCGGACGGGATCGAGGGCGCGCGCGCGGCTGCGCAGCACCGGGTGGCCCATGCGGGCGACTTTGAGGATCGACATACGTTACGGAGGGGCGCCTCCCCCGAGGCGCCCTGTCACAGCCCTGCTCGGTGAGGGCCTACGCGATGGTGATGGTCTTGTCCAGATAGACGTCCTGGAGCGCGTTGAGCAGCTTGACGCCATCGGCGAACGGACGCTGGAACGCACGGCGGCCGAGGATCAGGCCCATGCCGCCCGCCCGCTTGTTGATCACGGCGGTGCGCACGGACTCGGCGAAGTCGTTGGCGGTGCTGGCGCCGCCCGAGTTGATCAGGCCGATGCGCCCCATGTAGCAGTTGGCCAATTGGTAGCGCGTCATCTCGATCGGGTGATCACCCGGGATCAGGTCGCTGTAGACCTTGGGATGCGTCTTGCCGAACTTCAGCGCGTTGTAGCCGCCGTTGTTCTCGGGCATCTTCTGCTTGATGATGTCGGCCCCGATGGTCACGCCAAGGTGATTGGCCTGGCTCGAGAGGTCGGCCGAGACGTGGTAGTCCACGTCCTTGGTCTTGAAGGCCGGGTTGCGCGTGTAGCACCAGAGCACCGTCAGCATCCCGAGCTCATGGGCGCGGGCAAACGCCGCACTCACTTCCTGGATCTGGCGGGTCGACTCGTCCGAGCCGAAGTACACGGTCGCACCGACCGCGATGGCGCCCATCTCGAACGCCTGCTCGACGCTGGCGAACATCACCTGGTCGTAGCGGTTGGGGTAGCTCAGGAACTCGTTGTGGTTCAGCTTCACCATGAACGGGATCTTGTGCGCCCACTTGCGCGCCACCGACCCGAGGACGCCGAGCGTCGAGGTGACGCAGTTGCAGCCGCTCTCGTAGGCCAGCTTGACGATGGTTTCGGGGTCGAAGTACGATCGGGTTGATGGCGAAACTGGACCCTGCGGAGTGCTCCACGCCCTGGTCCACCGGGAAGATCGACACGTAACCGGTGCCGGCCAGACGCCCCGAGTTGAGGATGTGCGAGTAGTTGCGCAGCACGCTCGGCGACCGGTCGGTGTGCGCGAACACACGGTCGATGTAGTCGGGGCCGGGCAGGTGCAGCGTGCTCTTCGGGAAACCCTTGGCCTCGTAGGTCAGCAGGGCTTCGGCATCGGCGCCAAGCAGCGCGTGGATCTCGGACGTCGGAATGGTCGTGGCGTTCATGAATGATCCTGAAACGGGAAGCGCGGGCGTCGCGGGCCCCGAAGATTGTAGCGCGTGGGGCTCACGGGACGGCGGCCGCGGCGGCGTAACCGGACACGATGGCCCCTTCGATCGTGGCTGGCAGGCCGGTATCGGTCCAGTCGCCGGCCAGCAGCAGGCCCTGCACGGGGGTCGTGGTGCCCGGCCGCGGCGGCTGCCCGGCGGCCAGCGAGAACGTCGCATTCGGCTCGCGGACGACCCGGACCCGCGAGACTTTCGCCTGCCGGAGGCCGGGCAGGGCGTCACGCGCCTCGACCAGCGCGAGGTCGGCGATTTCGTCATTGCTGCGCCGCAACACGTCGTCGGCATCGCTGGCCACCAGCGTGAAATGCGACGCCGCCTCGCCAAAAGCCCAGCGCTTGTCGAACATCCACTGAAAGGTCCGGCCCGGCAGGCCGACAAATGGCGAGGGCATCGCGCCGCGCTCCAGCCACAGGTTCACCGACACGATTGACGAGGCGGCCCGTGACGCCTCACGGGTGACGAGGTCGCCGAGCAGCCCCTGCTCGCTCCCCCGCAGCACCCCGGCAATGCCGAACCAGGGCACCGCCAGAATCACCGTAGCGGCACGCACCGACGTTCCGCGCGTGTCGACGTAGCCCACCCGGTCGCCGGCCAGGACCACGCGCGACAGCGCATCGACCTTGACCTGCCCGCCGCGGGCCTCGATGAAGGCCCGCGCCGGTTCGCCAAACACCTCGTGCAGCGGACGGGCCGGCACGCCGAGCGCCGCATCGAACGGGTCGTCGCTGAAGATCTGCCCGAGAATCCGCACGAAGGGCTCGGCCTGCGCCTGCGCGACCGACTGGTTGAGCGCGGCAATTGCCAGCGGCTCCCACAACATCTCGATCAGTCGCGGGGTCTGGCCGTTGCGCGTCAGCCACGCCGAGACCGTTTCGCCCGGAAGCACCGGCAGCCGTTCGCCCTGCGTGACCGCCCGTCGGGCCGCCTTCAGCGCCCCCATGATCCGGGTGGCGGCCATCCGATCGCGCCACGCCGAGCGCCCGCCAGCGCAGCAGTCCGCCGGCCAGGTGCAGTGGTGGCGGCCAATCCGGACAGTCGAGCCGGGTGACAGCGCCGCGCCTGTCCACGCAGGTGAAGGCGAGCCGCTTCTGGAACTGCACGGCGTCGGATGCGCCGACGCGAGCGAGGTAGTGGCGCGTCTGGTGGTAGCACCCCATCAGTACGTGCTGCCCGTTGTCCACGTACTCGCCCGATTCGCGGTCCAGGAACGCAGTCGCCCGTCCGCCGAGCTGGCCGCGCGCCTCGAGCACCAGCACCTGGGCGCCACGCTCGGCCAGCGCACAGGCTGCCGCCAGGCCGGCGCAGCCCGCCCCGATGACGATGACGTCGGGCGAGGTCATTTGGCGAGGCGCAGCGGGGCCGAGGCTGGTGAGGACGCCATGGTGCGGACCCAGGTCGCAATCGCCAGCCGCGCCTTGTGAATCCCCGGGACTCGCACCCGCTCCGAGAACACGTCGAAGTCGCGGGCGACGATGCGGGAAAGCAGGTCGCTGTAGATCGCGCCCATGATGCGCGCTGCGACCAGGCGCCGCGCGTCCTCGGGCGGCAGGGCGGCCTCGGCCAGCGCGAACTGCTCACGCGCGCGACGCGCCTGTCGCTCGAGCAGGGCCGAGACGGCGGGCGTCATGCGGCCCGGCGCGCAGCTGGTCCTCGGTCACGCCGTGCGCGGCCAACTCGTCGAGCGGCAGGTAGAGGCGGCCCTGGGCCAGGTCGGTGGCGACGTCGCGAAGGATGTTGGTGAGCTGCAGTGCGAGGCCGAGCTGTTCGGCATAGTGGCGGGTGCCGGGATTCTGGTACCCGAAGATCTCGATGCAGATGAGCCCGACCGTGGACGCGACCTTGTAGCAGTAGCCCTCCAGATCGCGGAAGGTCGGGAAGCGCGCCGGCTCGAGATCCATCGCACAGCCGTCGATGAGCTGCTCGAATGGCACGCGCGGCACCGGGAAGCGTTGCAGCACACCAGCAAGCGCCCGGCCCTGCGGCGTCCGTGCTTCCCGGCCCTCGAAACAGGCGGCCACTTCCTCGCGCCAGCGTTGCAGTCCAGCCCGCCGTTCCGCCAGGGGACGTTCTACCTGCTCGTCCACCTCGTCGTCCACGGCCCGGCAGAAGTCCCAGACCGCAGTGACGGCCTGGCGGCGATCCGGGGACAGGGCCAGAAACGAGTAGGCGAAGTTGGTGTTGCGAGCCACGGCGACCCGATGATTCTAGCAACCGCGCCGAGAGCCACGCGGCATGCGCATCACGGGCGCCAGAAGGCGGCTCCCGCGGCAATCCGCAGCAGGTCGGCGCGGGTGAGCACGGGTCGGGCGTGCAGCGAGTGCTGGCGCACGGCCAGCGTCTTGCGAAGCACCGTGGTGCCGCCGATCCACGTGGCGCGCAGCTCGTAGCGGAGACGGCCGCCGACGCCCTCACAGACCGGGCGGCCCTCCTCGAACAAGTCCGCGGTGCGCGCTGCCAGGTCGTCCATGACGCGTCGCCACGCCGCGTCGGTCGGTTCCTGATCGAGTACGTCCAGGCTGGCGTGATGCTCGCGCATCACCTCGGCCGGCACGTAGAGGCGGTCGCGGGTCTGCCAGTCGTCGCCGAGATCCTGCCAGAAGTTGGTCAGCTGCAGCGCGGTGCAGACCGCGTCGGAGCGGCGTCCGAGCGCCTCGTCGTGGTGACCGGCGATGCCCAGGACGAGTCGGCCCACCGGATTTGCAGAGCGGCGGCAGTAGTCGAGCACGTCGGCCCACGTGTCGTAGCGCCGTGTCGTGACGTCCTGGGCAAAGGCCGAGAGCAGGTCGTCGAACAGCTGCGGGTCGAGCCGGCACTTCGCAATCGTGTCGTGCGTGGCGAGGAACGTCGCGCGCACGTCGGCGGCAGGAACTGCGCCGACCGCGTCGGCAATGGCGGCGGCCTGCGCACCCCGTTGGCGCAGAAGGCGCCACTGTGCCAGCCAGTCCAGGCGCTGCGCGTCGTTGGCGCTGCCCTCGTCAGCGAAATCGTCGGCGGCCCGGGCAAAGGCGTAGACGGCCGCCACGTGCGGGCGCATCCGCGCCGGCACCAGGCGCGAGGCCACCGGGAAGTTCTCGTAATGCGCCGCGGCCACCTCCTGGCACCGCGCATAGGCCTGCTCGACGGTCACGTCCCTACAGACTACAGCGGCACGGTCGGGGCTCGGGACGTACTGGGTTCTGCGTGCTGCCGCTTATACTCCGGCAGTGCCACGCAAGACCGGGCCGCTGCTGCCGCTACCGGCACCACCGGCCCGACGGCGATTCCGACTCACGTTGCTGACCTGGTATCGCGCTCAGGGCCGCGACCTGCCCTGGCGGCAAACTCGGGACCCGTACCACATCCTCGTCTCCGAGATCATGCTGCAGCAGACGCAGGTCGACCGCGTGCTGCCCAAGTACCGGGAGTGGCTGGAGAAATACCCGTCCTTCGAGGTCCTGGCCGAGGCGCCCGAAGAGGACGTGGTGCAGACGTGGCGGCCACTGGGCTACAACATCAGGCCACGCCGTCTGCAGTCGATCGCCCGCGAGGCAGTCGCCAACCACGGTGGTCAGCTGCCGTCCGACGCCGCGACGCTGCTGTCGTTCAAGGGCATTGGCGCCTACACGGCGGGGGCGGTGATGAGCTTTGCCTTCGGCAAGCGCGCCGCCATCCTCGACACCAACGTCGCCCGTGTCCTCTTCCGCGTCTTCGTGGGCGACGGCGAGCCGAAGTCGCACGCGATGCTGAAGCATCTCTGGGAGCTGTCGCGCACGGTGCTGCCTCACAAGCACGTCTTCGACTTCAACCAGGCGCTGATGGACTTTGGCGCCACCGTCTGCACCGCCCGCAAGCCGCAGTGCCTGTATTGCCCGATGCAGCGGTCGTGCGCGTACCGCAAGGGCGCGTCGGTCTGAACCGCGGTCGCTCGCGGTAGCGGCCCGCGCCGACCTCAGGTCGGTGCGCTGTCGCGGCGCCCATGCGTCAGCAGCGTGACGAGATCGGCGTCCCCTGCCGGCAGCGGCAGCGACGCCAACCCGTCGCGAGGCACCCACCGCATCTCCTGGCCGAGTTGCGGCACCGGCTCGCTGGCCAGGGTCACCGCAAAGAAATGCAGTTCGACGTGCAGGTCCTCGTAGGTGTGGCGGGTGGTCAGGAGGGATCGCCCGACCACCACGGCGCACCCGAGTTCCTCCCGCATTTCGCGCACCAGCGCATCTTCGATGCTCTCGCCGTGCTCGACCTTGCCGCCAGGGAACTCCCACAGGCCGCCGAGCGGTGCGGCTGCCGCCCGACGCGTCATCAGGAACGCGTCGCCGTGCTCGACCACCGCGGCGCTGACGGTGATGGCGCGCATCAGGGAAGCTTGCCGACGATCGCCTCACCATCGCCGATGCGGACCACCGTGCCCGGCGCCGTGGCGTCGCGGTGCAGCATCGCGATGCCGAGCAGGCCGCCGCGGGCCGGCGACCAGCACGCACTGCTGACGGCACCCACCGCCTTGCCGGAAAGGTGCACAGCCTCCCCGGCGGACCACGGCGCCGAGTCGCGATCGGCCGACGGCTGTTCGACCCACACCAGGCGTCTGGCGACACGGCCCTGTCCCCGATGGAGGATGCGAATCACCACTTCCTGGCCGACGTAGCAGCCCTTGTCGAAGCCGACCGCCCGCGACTCGATACCCGCTTCGAGCGGGATGGTGTCCTCGTGCATGTCGATGCCGTAACGCGGCCGGCCGGCTTCGATGCGGGCCGTCTCGAGCAGCAGGTCGGTGGCCTGGGGAATGCGCTCGTGCAGCGCGTCGCGCCAGGTGGCCAGATCGGTGGCCGGGGCGAACAGGTCGAAGCCGGGCACGCCGAAATTGCTCGTCGCAGCCACCCAGCCGCCGGGCATCCCAGACGGCACGTGCGCGTCCTCCGGCAGCGCCGTCAGGACCGCCAGGTCGACGCCGGTGCAGGCCGATGTCACGGCGGCCGCCGCCGGCCCCAGCACGGTAAGGCACCCCAGGGTGGCGGTGACGTCGGTGACCGTCACATCCTCCATGATCACGAACTGATCGAGGCGGCTCAGGAGGGTGGCGCGGGCGCTGGCGACGGTTTCCAGCAGATACGCGTCGCCGTGATGGAACACCCGCAGGTCGGCGACCATGCGGCCTTGTGGCGTCAGGTAGGCGGCATAGGCGCCGGCCCCGGCGCGCAGAGGCTGCAGGTCCTGAGTGAGCAGGCCCTGCAGCCAGGCGCCGGCGTCAGGGCCACGCACGTCGAGGCGAGCGTCGCGGGCGCTGCGGTCGACCCACACGGCCTCGCCGTGCAGCGCGCGATACAGGGTGTCGAAGGTCACGGCCATTCCCGGGCTGATATCCTGAGCAAATGTGTGCAGTCCTTCGCCATTGTACGTGGCTCCCCGTCCTGGTTGCCGTTCTCCTGGGCCACGGCCAGGCCGCGGCCCAGGTCAACACCGACGACCGCTGGAGCGCCGCGTTCCGAATCGTGGTGCAGGGGCGCAACGTCGGCTCTGAGCAGGTGACCGTCGTGCGCGATGGCACCGGGTTGACCATCAAGTCTGCCGGCGGCATCGCCGCCAGTGGCTACCTGCTGCGCTCCGCCGAGTTCGTCTACGGGCCTGGTGGCGCGCCGCTGCGGATGCGCACCGAGGCGCGGCTGAAGGACCAGGCACAAATCATCGACACGGCCGTTGCCGACGGCAAGGCGGTCAGCAAGGTCGTGCAGGGCGAAACCGCGTCCGAAGTGACCCACGACATCGCTGCCGATGCGATCTTCCTGCCCAACAACGTCTTTGCCGCGGCGCAGGGACTGGCGTACCGCGTGGTCTCGCTGCCGGCCGGCGCGTCCGTGTCCGTGTATGTCGCGCCGCAGGCGCAGCTGACGGCGACGCTCTCGGCGGTCGACGACCAGCGGATGCAGACCGCCGCCGGCATGTACGACGTGCGACGCCACGTGCTCGACGTCGACAACGCCGGCACGCCGATGGCGCTGGTGCTCTGGGCCGAGACAAAGACCGGGCGGCTGATTCGGTACTCCATCGCTGCGGCCGGTGTCGACGTGGTGCGCGAGGACCTGACCAGCGTGTTCACTCGCGAGGTCAAGGTGTTCCGCGAGAACGACCAGACCTTGCAGATTCCAGCCGTCGGCTTCAACCTGGGCGCGACCGTCTCCAGACCCCCCGGCAAGGCCGCGCCCGGCAAGAAGGACAAGCGCGTCGAGCGCCTGCCTGCGGTGGTCCTGGTGGGCGGCTCCGGCAACGTCGACCGCGACACGCTCGCGTACGGCGTCCCGGTCATGGGCCAGCTGGCAGGGGGACTGGCCGACGCCGGCTACCTGGTGGTGCGGTACGACAAGCGAGGCGTTGGCCAGAGTGGCGGACGGGCTGAGTCGGCGACGATTGGCGACTACGCCGACGACGTGATCAGCGTCGTCGGCTGGCTGCGCAAGCAGAAGGACGTCGATGGCAAGCGCGTCTTCGTCGTCGGCCACAGCGAGGGCGCGGCCGTGGCCCTCATCGCCGCAAGCCGCACCGACGACATCAAGGCCGTGGTGGCCATCGCGGCACCAGGCACGACCGGCGCCGAGCTCGTGCTCGACCAGCAGCGACGGGCCCTCGATGCGCTGAAGATCCCGGACGACGAGAAGCAGCGTCGCATCCAGCTGCAGAAGCAGATCATGAACGCAGTGCTCACCGGCCAGGGCTGGGAAGGGGTGCCGGCGGCGGTGCGCAAGCAGGCCGACACGCCGTGGTTTCGCAGCTTCCTGCTGTGGGATCCCGTGCCGGTGATGAAGAAGGTCGATCAGCCGCTGCTGATCATGCACGGCGAGCTCGACAAGCAGGTGCCGGTGCAGGGCGCCGAGCTGCTCAACGGGCTTGCGGCGCAGCGCAAGAAAGGCCCGGCAACCCTGACCCTGGTGCCGGGCATCAACCACCTGCTGGTGCCGGCCACCACCGGCGAAGTGTCCGAGTACGCAAGCCTGACCGATCCGCGGATCAGCCCGGTCGTCGCCACACAGATTGCCGACTGGCTGCAGCAGCTGCCAGGCCGCTGACCGGACTGCTGGCTTCTACTCGTAACGCAGCGCCTCGATCGGGTCCATCCGCGACGGCGCGAATCGCCGGCAGCAGGCCGGCGATCATGCCGACGACCATCAGGATCGCCGTGCAGATGCCCAGCAGCTCCAGCGACAGCACGAGATGGATGTCGGTCCGGCGCGTCATGTCGTCGAGCAGTTCGGCCAGGAACGGCCGTGGGCTGAAGGTCCAGACCATCAGCCACGACGCGACCACGCCGCCCAGGCCGCCAAGGAAGGTGATGAAGAAGGCCTCCGAGCAGGAACTGCAGCAGGATCTCGCGGCGGCGCGCGCCGAGTGCCTTGCGAATGCCGATCTCGCGGGTCCGTTCGGTCACCGACACGAACATGATGTTCATGATGCCGACGCCGCCGATGGCCAGCGTCAGCACGCCGATGAACGTCAGCACGACCTTGAGGCCCTGGGTGATGCCGTTGATCGTCGCCATGTTCTCGACCGAGTCGTTGATGTTGATGGCCCGCTCGTCGGCGGCCTCGAAGCGGTACTTCTTGCCCAGCAGTTCCCGCACCTGGCGCAGCGCCCGCTCCTGCTGCAGCGGGTTCATCGTCTGGAAGACGAGCGTCGCGAGATAGGTCGTGTCCTGCAGCTCGCCCATCGTCGTCCACGGGATGAACGCGCAGTACTTGTCGGGTGAGAAGTACGAGGACATCTGCACCTTGTCCTCCATCACCCCGATGACCTCGAACGGCCGGTTGGCGATGCGGATGGTCTGGCCGACGGCCTGCTGCGCGCCGAACAGCTTGCGGGCGACTTCGTAGCCGAGAAACACGACGCGGCGGCGCTCGGAGACGTCCTCGTCGCTCAGCCAGCGGCCCTGTCCCGGGCCCGGGTTCTCGCCGCGCATGCTGCCGTAGACGACGTTGGTGCCGCGCAACGCGAATGTCGACGACCGGTCGGCGTAGGTCATCGGCAGGCGGTTGATGTACTCGGGGCTGGCCGACTTGATCGCCGGCAGTTCGGCAATCAGCGCCGCGTCCTCGGGCTTGAGGCGGATGCGGCGCCCGGCACGCTGCCCGCCGGCCTGCAGGCTGGTCTGGCCGGGCCAGATCACGGCCACGCCCTCGCCAAAGGCGTTCCTGAAGCCGACCATCAGGGCGTCCTGGAAGCCGTTGCCATAGGCCAGCAGCATCACCACCGAGACGATGCCCCAGGAGATGCCGAGCATCGACAGGCCGGCGCGCAGCCGGTTGCGCGACACGCCGTACGCCGCCTCGCGGACGACCTCCCGGCACATCTGGATGGTGCGCGCCCGGCCGCGTACGCGCTGCGCGACTGGCAGCGGCAGCACGGGGTCGAGAGCGGTGGCCTCTGGCGTTCGTCGTCACGGTCACATCTCGTAGCGCAGCGCTTCGGTCGGCGGCAACTGGGCAGCCTTGCGGGCCGGCAGCGTGGACGACACGACGCCAATCAACACCAGCGCGACCAGCGCGAGCAGGGCGTTGGGCCAGGTGATGATCATCCCGGCGAAGCGGATCGGCAGCGTCGCGAGCACGTTCACGGCGGTGCACAGCGCGACACCGATGACCATCCCGAGTCCGCCGCTGATCATCGTCAGGAAGAAGCCCTCGAGGAAGAACTGCCGCTGGATGGCCGCGGTGGTCGCGCCCAGCGCCTTGCGCACGCCGATCTCGCGGGTACGGTCCTTGACGGCAATCAGCATGATGTTCATCACGCCGATGCCCCCGAGGGCCAGCGTCACCAGTCCGACGACGCGAGAAGAAGCCGCCCATCGCCGAGATCATCCGGTCGAAGAACATGCGTCTGCAGCGAGGTGTCCCAGACGTTGATGGCGTCGCGGTCGTCGGGGTCGAATGCCTTTCGTCGCGCGAGAATCTCGCGAATCTCACGCTCGAGCGGCCAGTCGATGTCCTCGACCCGGCCGCTCCGCGCGGTGAGCACGGTCGCCAGGTCGTCGATCACCTCCTGGCGCGGCATCACCAGCATCTGGTCCAGGCTGCCGGCCGGCGCATCGCGTCGCGGGAAGTACTTCGACATGACCGCGAACGGCACGAAGATCTTGTTGTTGTCGGGGCCGCTGTAGTTGCTGTCCTGATCCTTGCGGCGGATCCGGCCGACGATCTGGAACGGCGTGCCGTTGACCAGCACCCCTTCGCCGATCGGGTCGCGCTCGCCGAACAGCTGCTGACACATCTCCCAGCCGATCACCGCGACCTGGCTCTCGTTGCCCTCGTCGGACCAGGTCAGCTGACGCCCGCGGTCGACCTCGATCGTCCGCATGAACATGTACGGCGGCTCGACGCCGTGGACCTGCACCGAGGCCTCGTTGTAGGCGCTCTTGACCTTGGTGCCGCGCTGGATCTCCGGGCTGACCATGCTGACCAGCCGACCCTGCGCCTTGATCGCACGGGCATCGTCGGCAGTCAGGATGACCAGCCGGCCGGCCCGCTCGCCGCCGGCCTGCAAGGTCGTGCGCGAACCCCAGACGATGCTCATGTTGCGGCCGAACTCACGCAGCACGGCGTCGTTGCCGCGCTGGAAGCCCTCGCCGAGGGCCGAGAGCACGACGATCGACACGATGCCCCACATGATGCCGAACATCGTGAGGAAGCTCCGCAGCTTGTTGGCGCGGAGGTTGTCGAGGGCCTGGACGAAGGATTCGCGCATGCTCTACGAGGGCAGGATGACCCGGTCGCCCTTCTTGACGCCATCGAGGAGCTGGGCGCGCGTGCCGTTGCCGATGCCGACCTTGACCGGCACCGTGCGGCGACCATTCGGCGCGTTCGGATCGAACAGGTCCACCGAGGCGCCTGCGCTCCGCGTCGTAGCTGATTGCCGCCTCGGGCACGATCAGCGCGTTCGGCCGCTGCTCGAGGATGATCTCGGCGTTGGCCGTCATGTTGGCCTTCAGCTCGCTGCCCGGGTTGTCGATCGAGACCTTGACCTCGAAGGTGGTGACGTTGTCCTTCTCGGCGCCCATCGGCGAGATCAGGGTGACGTGGCCGTCGAACCGCTTGTCCTTGAAGGTTTCGACGCTGATCCGGGCCGCCTGCTGGTACTCGACCTGGCCGATGTCGGCCTCGTCCACCTTGCCGCGAACGAAGACCTTCTGGATGTCGCCGAGGGTCATCACCAGCGTGGCGTTGGCGCCGAGGTTGAGGATCGACGACACCGGGCTGCCGATCTCGATGTCGCGCGTCAGCACCATGCCGGCAATCGGGGCGCGGATCGTCGCGTTGCGCAGCTGCTCTTCGGCTCGTTCGAGGTTGGCACGCGCCTGCGCCACCTGCGCGCCGGCCTCGGAGACCTTCGCCTGCGAGACGGCCAGCTGGCCACGGGCAACCTTCTGACGATTCATCGCCAGCTCGTACGCGCTCTGCGCCGCGTCGAGTTCCGAGTGGGCCACGAGCTGCTGGTCGGCAAGGTCCTGCGCACGCCGGGCCGCCCGCCTGGCAAACTCCACGTCGGGCCCTTCCGCCTCGAATCGGTTCTTTTCCAGCTGCGCCCTGGCAGCCAGCAGCGCGGCCTCTGACGGCCTGCACGTTGGCGCTGGCTTCCCGCACCTGCGCGAGCAGGTTCTCCTTGTCCAGTTCGACGAGGATGTCGCCGGCCTTGACGAGGTCGCCGACGTCGGCATGCAGCCGCTCGATGATGCCGTTGGCCTTCGACTTGATCTCGACCTTCGAGATCGGCTCGACCTTCCCGGTCGCCACCACCGACCGGACCATGGTGTCCTGTTCGACGGTGGCAAGGCGGGACGGATCGACCGTGGCCGTGGCGGTGTTCATCCCCGACCAGGCGTACAGGCCGCCGCCCGCAACCAGCGTGCCCAGCAGGAGCACCCCAAGGCGCGTCTTGTTCTTGCTCTTCATCGAAATCTCTCTGACCGGAGGCCGGAAAGGCACGTCGTGCCGAACGCTGTACTTGGACGGCGGGACCTCGGCGCGGGTTCATCGGCAATTGGCCAGCCGCGTCGGCCGCAGCGGTCTGGCCTGCTGCAACGGTTACGCGCGCGACGCGTCACCAGGGTGCACCCGCCCGGCGCGATGGGCAGAGCCCGCCGAAGCCGCAGGCGCATGGCGCCTGCCGCAGCCGAAGCGCCGACAGCCGCCGAAGCTGGGCAGAGCCCCGCCGAAGCCGCAGGCGCATGGGCAGAGCCCCGCCGAAGCCGCAGGCGAAGGGCTTGCCCGCCGAAGCCGAAGGCGAAGGCGGGAGTACAATCCGGGCCATGGTCATCGGGGTCCCGCGCGAACTGGTACCCGGGGAGGATCGGGTTGCCCTCGTCCCGGCAAGCATCGCGCCCCTGATCAAGTCGGGCGCGCAGGTGCTGGTCGAGCAGGGCGCCGGTATTCGCGCCGGCTGCACCGACGAGGCCTACCTTGCCGCCGGGTGCAGCGACTCGTGTCGCGCGAACAGGTGTTTGCGCAGGCCGACATCCTCCTGCAGGTCCGCACCGCCGCCGCTGCCGGACCGTACGGTGCCGACGACGTCGAACGGTTGAGTTCCAGGCACACCGTCATCGGCTTTGCCGACCCGCTCGGCGCCCCCGCCGCGGCCGGAGCCATGGCGGCCCGGGGAGCGACCGTGATTGCCATGGAACTCATCCCCCGAATCACCCGGGCGCAGAGCATGGACGCGCTGTCCTCGATGGCCAACATTGCCGGCTACAAGGCCGTCCTGGTCGCGGCGGCCACCTCGCCCCGACTCTTCCCGATGATGATGACGGCGGCCGGCACGATCCCGCCTGCCAGGGTCCTCGTCATCGGCGCTGGCGTGGCTGGGCTGCAAGCCATTGCCACTGCAAAGCGGCTGGGCGCCAGGATCGAGGCCTACGACGTCCGCGCTGCCGTCAAGGAGCAGATCGAGAGCCTCGGCGCCAAGTTCGTCGAGCTGCCGCTGGACACCGCGGCCGCGGAAGGCCAGGGGGGCTACGCCGCCGCCCAGGACGAGTCGTTCTACCGCCGCCAGCGTGAGACCATGGCCCGCGTGGTGGCGCACAGCGACGTGGTCATCACCACGGCAGCCATCCCGGGCAAGAAATCGCCGGTCCTGATCACGGCCGACATGGTCGCGGCAATGACGCCGGGCTCGGTGATTGTCGATCTTGCCGCCGAACGTGGCGGCAACTGCGAGCTGACCGTCGCCGATCAGACGGTCGTCGCGCACGGCGTCACCATCCACGGCCCGACCAACCTGCCGGCGACCGTGCCGTTCCACGCCAGTCAGCTCTACGCCAAGAACCTGACGACACTGCTGGCGCACCTTCGCAACAAGGAAGGGGATCTGGTCGTCGACCCTGGCGACGAAATCACGCGCGAGATTCTGGTGACCCATGCGGGCGAGGTCATCGCCCCGCGTCTGCGTGAGCAGCTGGGCCTGCCGCCCCTGCCCGCCACGGTGGCGACAGCCGCCGTCTAGACAGCACGACCGACACGACGATGTGGATTCTTCGTACCGCCCAGGGCCACGACCCTGCCCTGACCTTCCGGCTCATGCCCGGGACCATCAAGACCCTCGGGCGCGCCGTCCGCGCCGACTTCATCGTCGACGCCGCGATGGTCTCGCGCCTGCACTGCCGCCTCACCGCGCAGACGACCGGCCAGCTCGAGGTCGAGGACCTGCAGAGCACCAACGGCACCTACGTCAACGGCCGGCGCGTCCACAAGGCGACGCTGCTGCCCGGTGACACGCTGCGGGTCGGGCGGGTCGACCTGGTGCTGGTGCACGCGCCGCTCAACCAGATCGAGACCACGCTCGAGGTCGGCACGTAGGACGGAGTGAACGCAGCGCGCAGAGGCTTGGTTGGAGCCCTGTGCCGTGGCGCTGAGGCAATGAGATCGCAGCACCGTCAACCTGGACACGCCAGGGATGGGGCTGATGCACTTCTGGCGCAGCACACTCGAGTCCGGAGTTGCGATCGCCACCGACGCCACGCTGACCGCGCGACATAGTGGACGCCTTCCACGCACTGAGCCGCCGCGCCGAGACGACGGCATCCCTCACCTTGCGGATCACCTCGGCCCAGGACACCCTGAAATCAGCGGATCAACGCCAGATGCGGGTTCCCCAGCCGTTCCTCGCCGATCGTGGTCGTCGGACCATGGCCAGGGTAGACCGTGCAGTGATCGCCCAGCGGCAGCAGCACGTCACGCACCGAGCGCAGCAGCGTGGCGTGGTCGCCGCCGGGCAGATCGGTCCGCCCGATGGATCCGGCAAACAGCGTGTCGCCCACGAAGAGGTGGTCCGCTGGCTGGCTGCCGACGCCAATCTGCAGGCAGACCTGACCCGGACTGTGCCCAGGGGTGTGGTGGACGGCAATGGCGCACGTGCCGAACGTCCAGTGCGCCTGCTGGTCGAACCAGGCGTCGATTGGCGGCTGCGCGCGCATCTTGACGCCGAACGCAATGCCCTGCTGGACGGCCCGTTCGTAGAGGAACAGGTCCGCCTGGTGCAGCACCAGCGGCACGTCCCATTCGGCCTTGGCCTGGTTGCACCCGGAGATGTGGTCCAGGTGCGAGTGCGTGAGCATGATGTAGCGCACCTGCACGCCGGTTCGGCGGACAATGGCGATCAGCTGTTCGACCTCGTCGCCGGGGTCGATGACGATGGCCTGGCCCGTCTCCGGACACGCCACCACATAGCCGTTCTTCTCGAACGGCGGCACGGCACACGATTCAATCAACATGTCGGTCTCACTCGCTCACGTCCAGGCGGCAGCCCGCCGCATCGCTCCACACGTCCGCCGGACCCCGCTCATGCATGCCGACGCCCTGTCCGAGGCAACCGGCCGTGAGGTGTGGCTGAAACTCGAGACGCTGCAGCGCAGCCGCTCCTTCAAGCGACGCGGCGCCTGCAACGCCCTGCTCACCCTCGTCGAGCGCGAGCCCTGCGTGCCGCCCGTGGTGACGGCGTCGGCCGGCAACCACGGCGTGGCGCTCTCGGGCGTTGCCCGCGAACTCGGTATCCGGCCTGACCATCTACGTCCCGAGGGACGCGCCGCGCGCCAAGCTCGACCGGCTCCGCGGCGAGGGCATCACGATTGTCGCCGACTGCATCGATTACGACGAGGCCGAGGGCCGCGCCCTGGCTGCGGCCGCGGCCGGCGATGGCCTGTTCATCTCGCCCTACAACCACCCCGACGTCATCGCAGGCGCAGGCACCGTCGCGCTGGAGATCCTCGAAGACCTGCCGGGCGTCGGCGCGATGGTCGTGCCGACCGGCGGCGGGGGGCTGCTGGCCGGGGTGGCCGCGGCCGGCGGCGGGACGCGTGCGGGTCATCGGCGTCGAACCCTCGATGAACCCGGCCTTCACCGACGCCCTTGCGGCCGGACACACCACCACGATCGTGCCCGGCAGGTCGCTGGCCGACGGCCTGCTCGGCAACCTCGAGAGGGACGCCCTGACGTTCGCGCTGGTCCACAGCCAGCGGCTCGCCGTGCGCCTCGTGCCCGAGCCGTACGTCGTCGAAGGCGTGCGTGCGCTGTTCGGGCACGAGCGGCTCGTCGCGGAAGGGGCCGGCGCGATTGCCGTCGGGGCGCTGCTTGCCGGGGCCCTGGCCGACCTGCCGGATCCGCTGGCGCTGCTGGTCACCGGCGCCAACATCGACGCGGCCACCTTCGCAGCGGTGCTGCAGCCATGACCCCTTGCCGTGGCGACGTCCCGGCATGACCTTCACCGCGCTGCTCGTCCACAACCCCCGCTTCCGCCGCCTGTGGATTGCCCAGGTCGTCAGTCAGCTCGGCGACTGGTTCAACGCCGTCGCCGTCTACGCGCTGCTGCTCGACCTGACGGGCTCGGCCACGCTGGTGGCGGCGATGATGGTCGTGCAGTTGCTGCCGCTGGCCATGGTCGGCCCGATGGCCGGCGTGGTCGTGGATCGCATGTCGCGGCGCACGCTGATGATTGCCGCCGACCTGGCGCGCGCCGTGCTGTTCAGCTGCCTCGTGTTCGTGCGCTCCGCCGATCAGATCTGGCTGGCCTTCGTCCTGATTGCCCTCGGCGTCACCGCCACCGCGTTCTTCGAGCCGGCCAGGACGGCAATGCTGCCCGACGTCGTGCCGCGCGAGCACCTGATCACGGCCAACGCGCTCGCCGCCGCCACATGGGCGGTGATGCTGGCCGTCGGTGCGTCGCTCGGCGGCGCCATCACGGTGCTGGTCGGGCGCGATGCCGCCTTCGTCTGCAACGGCCTGTCGTTTGTCGGATCGGCCTTCGCGCTGCGCGGACTCCGGGTGCACGAGTCCCATCACCGGGCACAGCCGGGCGGCAGCACCGTGCGACTGCGGGACGGGCTCATCTACCTGCGCCGGCACCCATCGACGATGGCGCTGCTGAGCATCAAGGGGGTGTGGGCCGTGGCAGGCGGGATGATGCTGCTGCTGACCGTGTTCGGGCAGCGCGTCTTCGTCTCCGCGCCCGGCGAGACCGCGGCGCGTGGCATCGGCGTCCTCTTCGCCGCCCGCGGCGTCGGCGCCATCGGCGGCGCCCTGCTGGCCAGGGCGGTGCAGGGGTACGACACGGCGCGGCTGCGGTCGCTCATCCCGTGGGCGTACGGCCTGGCGGCGCTCGGCTACCTCGGTCTGGCCAACGCCCCGACGCTGGCCATCGGCGCCCTTGCCGTGGTCTGGGCGCACGTCTTCGGCACGCTGCTCTGGGTGCTCGGCAGCGTGCTGCTGCAGCTGGTGGTGGACGCCAGCGTGCGCGGCCGCATCTTCGCGCTCGAACTTGCGGTTCACACCTTCGTGTCTGCCGCGGCGATCCTGCTCACCGGCATCGGTCTCGACCGGCTGCACATCCCGCCGCGCACCCTCGCGACCGGCCTCGGCGCCTTCTTCCTGCTGCCCGCCATCGCCTGGGCCATCGCGTTGGTGCCCCGACGACGATGCTAGGGGCGCCTCCCCCGAGGCGCCCTGGCGGAAGGGCAGCTCGGGGAGCTGCCCCTACCGACGACACGATGGTAGGGGCGCTGCCCCCGAGGCGCACTGACGAGACGATGGTAGGGGCGCCTCCCCGAGGCGCCCTGCGGGGAAGGGCAGCTCGGGGAGCTGCCCCTACCGGCTGCCCTACCGGCTGCCCTCACCGGCGGTTCGATCCGCGCGTCATTTCGGGCGGCTGGGCCTGATCTCGACGCGGCTCGGCAGACTGCGGGCGCTGTGGCCGAGCAGGTCGAACACCACCTGCGCGACGTCGTCTGGCGACAGCTTCCAGTCGCTCTCCGGGCCGTCGCCACCGGACGAGAAGCCCGTCTGCACCGACCCCGGCATCACCGTCGTCACCCGGATGTTGTCGGGGCGCACTTCGAGCATCAGCGACTCCGTGAAGGCGTTCAGGCCCGCCTTCGAGGCGCAGTATGCGGCGCCCCCGGCAAACGAGTTGCGTCCCGCCAGGCTGCTGATGTTGACGATCCAGCCGCCGCCGCGCGACTTCAGCGCCGGGATGGCCGCCTTGCTGCAGAGGAAGACGCCGGTGAGGTTGGTGGCAATCAGACGGTGCCAATCCTCGTCGCTCATCTCCGCCACCGGCGCGAAGGTCCCGACCCCGGCGTTGTTGATGAGCGAGTCGACGCCGCCGAAGCGATCGGTGGCGGTCTGCACCAGCGCTGCGGCCACGGTCGGGTCGGCAACGTCGCCCTTCACCACGGCGACGCTGCTGCCGAACTCGGTCGCGACGGCGTCCAGATCGTCCTGCGACCGGCCCGACGCGACGACCCGCCCGCCGCGAGCCACGAATCCGGACGTGATGGCCAGGCCGATGCCCCGGGTGCCCCCGGTGACAATGGCGACGTGACCGTCGAGTTGAGGCTTGGAAGTCATGCCCTTACACTACCGGTGTCGCGCGGCGTCCGCCACGCCCATCTTGATGCCCTTTGTCGCCATCCTCGGAGCCGGACCACTCGGCGGCGCCCTTGCCTATGCACTGGCGTCGCGCGGCCGGTTCGACGAAGTCCGCCTGATCGATCCCGCGGGGACGCTTGCGGCCGGCAAGGCCCTGGACATCCGCCAGTCGGGACCGGTGGACGGCTACAGCACCCGCGTCACCGGCAGCGCGTCACTCGACGACGCCCGGGGCGCCTGGGTCGCCGTGCTGGCCGATCCCATGCAGCCGGAGCCGCTCGCGCATCTGGCCGCGCTGCACCGGCAGTCGCCCGAGGCACTGCTGGTCTGCGCCGATGCGGCCCACGGCGTCGTGCTCCCACGCGCAGTCGCCACGGGAGCGGTGCCGCCGGATCGAATGGTCGGCACGGCGCCGGCCGCGGCCGCCAGCGCCGCCCGCGCCCTGCTGGCCCTGGACGCCGACCTGAGCCCGTCGGCGGTCCTGGTGGCCGTGCGCGCGGGCACGGCGCCCGGCACCTGCCGCATCGACTGGTCGCGCACCTCGCTCGACGGCGCCGCCGCCGAGACGGCCCTGCTGCGGGAACAGCAGCATCGCCTGCGATCAGCGGCTCGGCGGCCTGTGGCCCCCGGGACCGTTGACGCTGGGTGCCGCGGCGGCGCGCGTGGCCGAGGCGGCATGGTTCGGCGCGCGGCTGACGTGGCCGTGCTGGTGGGTCACCGACGGCGGCACCGGCGCGCCAGCGGTGCACGCGCGCTGCAGGTCGCCGCCAGGCTGGTGCCGCGACCGCGGCGCGGGCGAGCCGCGCTGACGCGTGTGCTGACGTGCTGACCCCGTGCTCGTGGTGGCGGCGATGGTGGCGATGACGGCCCTCTACGTCGCGGCCGAATTCGCCGCCGTGTCGGTGCGCCGCAGCCGCATCCGCCAGATGGCCGAGGATGGCCACGCCACGGCCCGACGTCTGCTGCCGATGCTCGAGGACGCCAGCGCGCTCGACCGGTACATCGCCGCGTGCCAGGTCGGCATCACGCTCAGCAGCCTGATCCTCGGCGCTTACGGACAGATTGCCTTCGGCCCCGGCATGGCTGCCTTGCTGCAACAGCGTGGCGGGCTCGAAGAGGGAACTGCCGCCTCCGCCGCGGCCATCGTGATTCTTCTCGTCCTGACCGTCGGCACCATGGTCGCTGGCGAGCTGGCGCCCAAGTCCCTGGCGCTCCAGTACCCAACCAAGACCGTCGCTCTACACCTACTGGCCGATGCGCTGGTCGCTGTGGGTGCTCGGCCCTTCATCTGGTTCCTGAACGGCTCGGGCACGCTGATCCTGCGGCTGCTCGGCAGTGCGCAGGGCGCGCATCGCCACGTCCACTCGCCCGACGAGATCGAACTGCTGATCGCCGAGAGCCACGACGGCGGCCTGCTCGAACCCGACGAGCTGCGACGTCTGCAGCGGGCCCTCCGCTTCAGCCTGCGCACGGCAGCGCAGCTGATGACCACGCGCGACCGGATGCAGGCCATCGACGTGACCATGCCGGTCGATCAGGTGCTGACGCTGGCGCTCGACTCGTCGCAGGCCTACGTGCCCGTCTACCAGGGCACGCTCGACACCGTCGTCGGCTTCGTCAACACGAAGCGGCTGCTCGTGCGTCAGGTCGAGGGCCGCCCGGTCCGTTCGCTGCACGAGCTGCTCGAGCCGGCGCTGACGGTCGATCAGGGCACGACCGGCGACCGCCTGCTCGCCGAACTGCGCCGCCGCCGGGCCCACCAGGCAATCGTCCTCGACGAGCAGCAGCACGTCGTCGGCATGGTCACCCTCGACGACATCCTGTCGTCGCTGCTCGGCCCGACCCCGGACGAATTCACGCGCTCGACGCTGCGGATACCGGCGCCGCGGGCGACGAGGTCGCGCGCATGACGACACTGATCGTCATCGTCGCCGTGCTGGTGCTGCTCAATGGCCTCTTCGTCGCAGCCGAGTTCGCCATCGTCGGCACACCGCGGGTGGCTATCGAGAAGCGCGCCGCCGCCGGCGAACTGGTCGCCAAGCGCGTCCAGGCAGTGCTCGAGGATCCCCGCCAGCAGGACCGCTTCATCGCCACCGCACAGCTCGGCATCACCCTGGCCAGCCTCGGTCTGGGCATGTACAGCGAGCACGAGGTGGCCGAGCGGCTGGTGCCGCTGCTGGAAGGGCTGGGCGTGGCGCGCTACGTGGCCGCCCACACGCTGGCCAGCATCGTCGCCGTCGCCATCCTGACGTACGCCCACATCGTCTTCGGCGAGATGGTGCCCAAGTCCATCGCGCTGCAGCGGGCCGAGCGCACCGTGCTGTGGATCACGCCGGTGATGCTGGTCATCCAGACGATCTGCTACCCCCTGGTGCTGGTGCTCAATGCGCTGGGCAACCTGCTGCTGCGGCTGATCGGGATCACGGCGGCAGCAACGCTCGCACGACCACCTGTATTCACCCGAGGAACTGGCGCTGATCGTCTCGGAGAGCGAGGCCGGCGGGCATGCTGCGCGAGGAGTCCGGCAAGATCCTGCGGGAACTGTTCGAGTTCGGCGATCTCACGGCGCGGGAGGTGATGACGCCGCGGGTGCGTCTGGCGGCACTGCCGCTCGGCGCCGATGCCGAGACCGTGACCGCGACGGTGCGCAGGCAGCCCTACACGCGCTACCCGGTCTACGACGGCGACATCGACCAGTTGACCGGCATGGTCAACGTCAAGGACCTGCTGCTGATGCTCAAGTCCAGCGACGCGGTCGCTCACTGCCGACGATCGTGCGGCCGATTCCGGCGGTGCCCGACACGGCGACGCTGGACGTGGTGCTCGAGACGCTCCGCGAGGCGCGCGCGCAGATGGCGGTGGTCATCGACGAGCACGGCGGCACCGCCGGCGTGCTGACCCATGAGGATCTGTTCGACGAGGTCATCGGCGAGGTGCGCCGAGGGCGCCGGCGATAACACCAGCATCTACCGTGACGCGCGACGGCGTGCTGCACGTCAGCGGCACGTCGCGCGTCGAGGAAGCTGGCGAGGCGCTCGGCGTCACCCTCGAACACGACGAGGTGGACAGCGTCAGCGGGCTGATCCTGACGCTGCTCGGACGCCCGCCGCACGTCGGCGACGTGGTCACGTACGACCACGTGCGGTTCGAGGTGGTCTCGATCGAGGGGCTCGGCGTCAAGGGGTGCACGGCCCAGGTCGAGGCCGCGCCCGGACAGCGAGACCGGCTTAGGCGATCGAGTGCAGCGTCAGCCCGCTGCTGAAGTCCGAGAGCTGTTCGCGCAGGATCAGGCGACCGCGGTGCAGACGCGACTTGAGGGTCTGGGTCTTGACGTTGAGCACCTTGCTGGCTTCCTCGGTCGACAGCCCCTGGATGTCGCGCAGCACGATCGGCGTCCGGTAGATCTCGGGCAGGTCCTTCATCGCCGCGGCAAGCTTGCCGCGCATCTGCGAGCGCAGGAACGCTTCGTCGGCCAGACCCGACCAGTCAGCCGGCTTCCCGCACGCGGCGTACGCCGTCCTCCTGGTCCTGGCCCTGCATCTCGTGCTCGGAGACCTCGTTCGGACGGGTGAACTTGCCGTTGCGCAGGCGCGACATCGCGGTGTTGAAGGTGATGCGGTAGATCCAGCTCGACAGCGCGGCATCGCCGCGGAACGCGTCCACCTTGTTGATGACCTTCATCAGGACGTCCTGGGCCACTTCCTCGGCGTCTTCGCGATTCTTCATGTAGCGGAAAGCCAGCTGGTACACCTTGCTGCCGTAGGCGCTCGCGAGCGTCTCGACCGCGCCGGGCGTCCCGGCCTGTAACTGCTCGATCAATGCGCGCTCTGCGTTGCTGTCTCGCTTCATGTCGCCTCCGTGAAGAAGAACACCGGGGGCGCGCGGAATATTCCCGTCAGCCGGTGGACGACCGCGTCCGAAGACGCGGCAGAGGTGGTCGACGACGTCCGCACCTCCACCTCAGCCATGGCGGGGCGGCACCGAGGAGGCGCCTGCAACGACGTCACCCCGAGGTCGGTGATGCCGCAGGGGACGATCAGCTCGAAGTGCTCGAGGTTGGTGGTGACGTTGAGGGCGAAGCCGTGGCAGGTGACCCACCTCGAGAGGCGGACGCCAATCGCGGCAACCTTCTCATCCCCCACCCAGACGCCGGAGAGCCCAGGCTTGCGGCCCCCGGCCACCCCGAAGGTCCCGGCACACCCCGATGAGCACTTCCTCGAGGTCGCGGACGTACCGGTGTGCGTCCATCCGATCGGGTTTGAGGTCGAGGATGGGGTAGCCGACGAGCTGGCCGGGGCCGTGGTAGGTGACGTCTCCGCCCCGACCCGTCTCGAACAGCGCAATCGCCCTGTCCGCGCAGCGCCTCGTCGCTGGCAAGGACGTGCTCGCGGGATTGCCGGACCTTGACCCCGAGGGTGATCGACGGGCGGGTGCTGCAGCAGCAGCAGCGTGTCAGCGATGGAGCCGGCCTTGCGCGCCGCGACCAGTTCGGCCTGGAGGGCGAGCGCGGTCTCGTAAGGGACGAGACCGGCGCGCGTCACCTCGAGCGGGTGCATCAGTCCCAGGACTCGAGGGTGGCCTTGACCCGACTCATGAACTGGTCGGCAACCGCGCCATCGACGAGGCGATGGTCGTAGCCGAGCGTGAGGTAGCCGCGCTGGCGCATGGCAATCATGTCGTCGACCACCACCACGCGCTTTTCGATGGTCCCCACTGCGAGGATGGCCACCTGCGGCTGGTTGATGATCGGCATGCCGAACAGGGTGCCGAACGAGCCGGGGTTGGTGACCGTGAACGTCCCGCCCTGCACGTCTTCGGGCTTGAGCTGCTTGCTGCGCGCGCGCGCCGCGACGTCGGCGATGCCCCTGGCGATGCCGAGCAGGCTCTTCTCGTCGGCCTTGTGCAGGACGGGCACGATGAGCCCCCAGTCCAGCGCCACCGCGAAGCCGAGGTTGACGTCCTTCTTGTAGACGATCGAGTCACCGTCGAGGGCGGCGTTGAGCACCGGCATGGCGCGCAACGCCTCTGCAACGGCCCGCGCGATGAACGCCAGATAGGTCAGCTTCACGCCGGCGCGCTCGAACTCGGCCTTCTGCGCCTGCCGCGCCGCGGCGACCCGCGTGAAGTCGATCTCGAAGACCGAGTGGACGTGCGCCGACGTCCGCCGGCTGTACATCATGTGCTCGGCGATCTTGCGACGCATCACCGACAAGGGCTGCACGTCGACGGCCTCGCCGGGCTGGAACGCCGGCACGTGCAGGCCTCCGCCCTGGCCTGATGGTGGGCCCGACCGACCATGCTTCGACCCATCGTCGAGGTACTTCAGGATGTCGTGCTTGGTGACCCGGCCGCTGATGCCCGACCCCGACACCTGGGTGATGTCCACCTGGTGCTCGGCGGCAATCCTGCGGACCAGGGGCGAGGATTTCTGCCGGCGCCGTTGTTCGGTGGTCGCCTCGTGCGGCTGCGCGGACGAACCCGAGGCCGCGGGGGCCTCTTGGGCAGGCATGGCCGGCGCCGCCGCGGGTTGGCCAGTCACGTCCGCACCTGCCGTCTCGCCCGCCACTGACGCCATAGCGGCACCGCTCGCGGTGCCGTCAGGCTGCGGAGAGGCCGCCGTGTCCGGCGGCGCCTGCTGCTCGCTCCCGGCCTCGCCGAGCACGGCCACCACCGTGTCGATGGGCACGGTCTCGCCCTCGTGCACCCGGATCTCGAGCAGCACGCCGGCCGCCGGCGACGGGAATCTCGGCATCGACCTTGTCGGTGGAGATCTCGAAGATCGGCTCGTCGCGATCGACGACGTCGCCGGTCTTCTTCAGCCAGCGGACCACGGTGCCTTCCGCGACCGACTCGCCCATCTGGGGCATCACGACGTTTGTGGGCATGGGAACACTCGGGCTCACGCCTCGGGTCTCGGTCTGCGGGTGCATGGCGCCCGGGGACTCGCGACCCGAGACCGGCTGTCCTACATGTGAATCGGCGCTCCGTGCGTGGCGTGGGCCGCTTCCCCAACCGCCTCCGACATCGTCGGGTGCGCCTGGATGGTACGGATCAGCTCCTCGACGGTGCATTCCAGGCGCAGCGCGAGTGTCGCCTGGGCAACCAGCTCGGTGGCGCGCGGGCCGATCATGTGGACGCCGAGAATCTCGTCGTACTTGGTCTCGGCCACGATCTTGACGAAGCCCTCGGTCTCGTTGGCGATCTTGGCGCGACCGAGGACACCGAACGGGAACGACCCCACCCGCACGTCGTAGCCACGCTCCCTGGCTTGCGCCTCGGTCAGGCCGACGCTGCCAATCTCGGGGTCGCAGTACGTGCAGCCCGGCACGTGGTCGTAGGTGATGGGCCGGACGTGCTGCCCGGCAATGCGCTCGGCGGCGAGAATTCCTTCGGCCGACGACAGGTGAGCCAGCTGTTTGTGCGCGCCGGTGCCGAGCGTGATGACGTCGCCGACCGCCGAGATGCCTTCCACGCTGGTCCGCATCAGCTCGTCGACCTTGATGTAGCCGCGTTCCATGACCAGCCCGATCTCTTCGGCGCCGAGTCCGTCGGTGACCGGGCCGCGGCCCGTGGCCACCAGCAGGTACTCGGCCGACAGCGTCTCGGTCTTGCCGTCGGGCAGCTGCGCGGTGACCTCGACGCGGTCGCCGGTGTTGCTGGCGGCAGTGACCTTGGTACCGGTCAGGACGCGAATCTTCTTCTTGCGGAAGCTCTTCTCGAGCACTTCCGAGACCGCGGCGTCCTCGTTGGGGACGATCCGCGGCAGCAGCTCGATGACGGTGACCTCGGCAGTCCCGAAGCTGTTGAAGATCGAGGCGAACTCGACCCCGACGGCGCCACTGCCCATCACGATGATTGATTTCGGCACGGCCCGCAGGTTCATCGCCTCGGTGCTGGTGATGATCCGCTTGTAGTCGAACTCGATGCCGGGGACGCTGCGCGGCGACGATCCCGTGGCGACGATGATCTCCTTGCCGGCAGTGATCTGGCTGGTGGCGCCAGCGGCGTCGGTGACCTCGATCGCACCCTTGCCGAGCAGCCGGGCCGAGCCCTTGATCCACTCGATCTTGTGCTTCTTGAAGAGCATGCCGATGCCGCCGGTCAGCCCCTTGACGATCTTGTCCTTGCGGTTCTGGACGACATCCATGTCCAGGCCGACGGCCGCCTCACCGAGGGTGATGCCCCAGTCCTTTGCCGCCTTGGCCACCTTGTAGGCATGGGCGTGCTCGAGCAGCGCCTTGGTCGGGATGCAGCCCCAGTTCAGGCACGTGCCGCCGAGCACGCTGTCGCGCTCCACGACCGCCGTCGTCAGGCCGAGCTGCGCAGCACGAATCGCCGCCACGTAGCCTCCCGTCCCCGCGCCGACCACCACGACATCGAATGCGCTTGCCAACCCCTGCTCCTCTGCGAAAACCGCGGCCCGACGTGCCGGTCCCGACCCCATCGGCCCGGCGGATGCGAAAACCCCTGATTATGGATCGTCCGGCGGCCAAACGAGGCCTGCCGGAACGGCGGGGGTCGGCCGGGCCCGGTGCAGCCGGGCCGGCCCGCATCGATGCACGCCGGCCATCCCGGCGCGTTTCGATACCATGGCGCCACGACAATGGCTCCTGCCCTCAAGACCATCCTGATCGTCGACGACGACGAGGGGATGCGCGACACGCTGACGGCCATCCTCAAGCGCGACTACCGCGTGCTCTCGGTCTCGTCGGCCGAGGACGGCCTGTCGAAGCTGCGCCAGACGCGGGTGGACCTGATGCTGCTCGACGTGCGACTGCCTGGCATCGGCGGCCTCGACATGCTGCGGCAGGTGCGGGAACAGCGCGAGCAGCTCGAAGTGATCATGATCTCGGCCATCACCGACGTCGAGACGGCGGTCCAGGCGATGAAGCTCGGCGCCTACCACTACATCACCAAGGAGTTCGACTACGACGCGCTGCGCGCCCTGGTCCGCAACGCCAGCGAACGGCAGGACCTGCGCAACCGCGTCGAATCCCTGACGGCACAGGTGCAGGCGCAGGACGAGGAGTTCGTGACCGGCACCAGCGCGGCGATGAAGGCCGTGGTCAGCCTCGTCCAGAAGGTCGCCCGCCTCGACACCACGGTGCTGATCACCGGTGAGAGCGGCACCGGCAAGGAGATGCTGGCGCGGCGGGTCCATGCCGAGTCGGACCGGCGCAAGGGACCGTTCATTGCCGTCAACCTCGCCGCCGTGCCGGGGGAGCTGGTCGAGAGCACGCTGTTCGGACACGAGCGGGGCGCCTTCACCGGTGCGGTGCGGCAGCAGCTCGGCAAGTTCGAGCTGGCCAACGGCGGGACGCTCTTTCTCGACGAGATTGGCGACCTGCGCCTGGAGCTGCAGGCCAAGCTGCTGCGCGCCATCCAGGAGAACGAGATCGAGCGCGTCGGCGGCCGGCATCCGCTCCAGGTCGATTTCCGCCTCGTCGTCGCCACCAACGCCGACCTCGCGGAAGCCGTGCGGCAGGGGCGCTTCAGGGAAGACCTGTTCTACCGGATCAACGTCATCCCGGTGCGGCTGCCACCCCTGCGCGACCGGATGGAAGACCTCGAGCAGCTGCTCGAGGTCTTCATCCGCCGCTACGCCATGCGCTTTCGCAAGGTCGTGCGCGGCATCGAGCCGGCGGCGTTCGCGGTGCTGCAGCGCTACGCCTGGCCCGGCAACATCCGGGAACTGCAGAACCTCGCGGAGCGGATGGTCGCGGTGTGCGACAAGGCCGAGATCACCGAGGCCGACCTGCCGCTCGAGGTCCAGCTCGCCGCCCTCGAAGCCCTCGCCGCCGACCAGGGCGAGAGCGTCCTGGACCAGGCCGTGGCCGCCTTCGAGCGCAGCTATCTGCTCAAAGCCCTCGAGAAGGGCGAGTGGAACATTGCCGCCACGGCCCGCCAGCTGCGCCTGCCGCTCAGCACCCTGAAGCACCGCATGGGCCGTCTCCGACTGACCGACGTCACCCGCCGCTTGCGGGACGCGTAAGGGTCGGGCGGCGCGTCACGCGGGTGCCGGCGGGCCGTCATGTGGCAATTTCTGCCGACACACAAGTGCCTGCCACGTGGCAGATTCTGCATACCCGGCGTGGTCTCGCGTCCCTCGCCGAGTCGCGGCAAGTCGTTGCGCGCAACTGCCGTTAGGGCTGAGCTGACAGTTCTGACGCAGAGATGGCATTCTTCTGGCACCCCGGAGGTATGGATATGCGTGCTTCGCGCTTCACGCTCTCGGTTCCCCTGCCGGAAACGGGGGAGACCTTTCTCTTCAACTCGTTGACCGACTCACAGGTCGTCGTGTCGGACGACGTCGTGCAGCTCATGGCCCGGGTCGACCAGGACGTGGCGGGGCGACTCGACCCGGCCTCAAGGGAAGCGGTGACCGAGCTCGCTGAACTCGGCTTCCTCGTCGAGAGTCGCGCGGCGGAAGACCGGGCCCTCGAGACGTTCTTCCGGGAGCTGAAGGAAGACGACGCCCACCTGCGGGTCACGCTGCTCACCACGCTGCAGTGCAACTTCGCGTGTGACTACTGCATCCAGGGCGACCATGACGCGCACGACGGGATGGGCGCCAGGATGTCGCTGGAGCAGGCTGCCCGCGTCGGCGACTGGATCGAGGAACGTCTCGACGCGCTCGGGTCACCGCGCTTCACGCTGACCTTCTTCGGCGGCGAACCGCTGCTGAACCTGCCCGTCGTGTACGGACTTGCCGAGCGCATGTGGGACGCGTGCCGGTCGCGTGGCGTGGCCATGAACATCAGCATCATCACCAATGGCCTGCTGCTGACCGAGGCCGTCGTCGATCGCCTCCTCCCGTTCGGGCTGACCGGCGTGAAGGTGACGCTCGATGGCGACCAGGCCACGCACGATCGTCTGCGGCCCCTGCGCGGCGGCCAGGGCACGTTCGATCGCATCCTGGGCAACCTGCGCGCGGTGTCCTCGAAGGTGCGGCTCAGCATCGGCGGCAACTTCGACGTCGAGAGCGCGGCAAGCTACCCGGACCTGCTGGCGCTGCTGCGCCGCGAGCCGTTTGCGGACCGCATTGCCAAGATCTCCTTCAAGCCAATCATTCGCGGGCCGAATACCGGACGGTCCCTGTCGGCGGCGGCCCCGGTGGCGGCCCCGGCGTCACCCCGGTGGCGGCCCCGGTGATGCTGAACGGCAGGCGGGTGATTCCGCTCGCGGCGGTGGAGTCGCGTCCGGCGGCACTCGGCGGCACGTGCATGACCGCGGCCGGCAGTGGCGCCGGCAACACGCCGTGCGACACCTGCGGGCTCGCCGACGAGCGCATGGCGTTGCTCAGGGCCGAGACCAGGGCGAGCGGGTTCGAGACGCTCGACGGGCTGCACATGGGGCCCTGCGAACTGCATCGGCGCCACGCCTACACGGTGGGCCCCGAGGGGTCGCTCTACCCCTGCCCCGGCTTCACGGGTGAACCAGATTTGCGGGTCGGCCACGTGGTGGCGTCGCTGGACGCGGCGCACCATGCGGTGCGTGACCGCTTCGAGACCCACGCGCCCTGGCGGGCGTGTGGTGATTGCGCGCTGATTCCGGTGTGTGGCGGAGGCTGCTCGGTAGCCGCCCACAACGAGCAGGGCGACCTCGCCACGCCAAGTTGTCACCGGCCAGGCATGCTGGTGGCCCTCGACGAGATCGCCGCCGCGGCAGCGCGCATGCCGGCGTGATGGGTCGGGCATACCGCCCGGTCCATTTCATTCAGGAGCAAACATGACCATTCGCATCGTCAAGCGCGGCGCCAGCAAGGACAAGCCGCCATTCTGCCCCTTTCTCATTGACTATCCGTGCGATCAGCCGGAGCCGAAGTAGGGGACGACCGGTGCCGTGACGCGCCGCTGGACGCGACGCGCACGGCTTCGTGATACAAGCAGCGTTCGGCGGGACGGCCCACCTTCGGGCGCGCCCGCCTACGCTGCGTGACCAGGCTCGCCGCCCGCCCCCCCGGACTTCGCGACGCATGGCAGCATGCCGTGCCGATGGCAGCGGCGTGCCTTGCCGCTGCGCTCGGCGTGATGTCGGCCTGCGGGTCCCCGCCGTCGTCGCGGCCGCCCGAGCGGATCACCGTCGGCTTCCCGAGCGAGGACGCGCCGCTCCTTCCCCTCACGTTCACCCTTACGCAGACGCGCCTGATCCGCCTCGATCACTCGGGCGTCGCGCAGCCGGCGCTGATCGAGCGCTGGAAGCAGTCGGCTGATCAGCTGACGCGCACACTGCTGGTGCGGGAAGGCGTGCGGATGCATGACGGCAGCGAGGCGACGGCCGCGTACGTCGTGACCCGGATCCAGGAGGCTCTGGCCCGCGTGGACCGTGGGCCCGGTCTCTGGCCGGTGATCGCCGTCGAACAGGCGGGTCCACGCGAAGTGCGGCTGCAGCTGCGAGAGCCGACCAGCCTCCTGCTCGAGTCGCTGTCGGTGCAGGCCGTGCCGGCGGGACCGTATCGCGGCCCGGGCGGCCCGCCGGACGCCCCGGAGTTCCGCGCCGTGGCCCAGCCCGGGCAACCCACCGGGCAGGTGGACTCGATTCGCGTCAGGCGCTACGGCACGGCCCGCGCCGCAGTGGCAGCGCTGCTGCGCGGCGACGTCGACGTGCTGTACGAGATGCCGGACGAGTCCCGCCACCTGATCAGGGACGAGGAGGGCGTGCACCTGTATCCCAACGTCAAGCCGTACGTGGTCACGCTTGGCCTGAACCATCGCCACCCGGTGCTGGGCCAGCGCGATGTGCGTCTCGCCATGAACATCGCCATCGATCGGCAGGAGCTGATCGGGCAGGTCTCCGACGGCATCGGCTTCCCCGCGGCCGACATGATCTGGGACCAGCACTGGACCCGGCCGCACGCCGGCGACGCCGAGGCCTTCCCCGTGGATCGGCAACGCGCCGGCGCGCTGCTCGACCGCGCCGGCCTGCCCCGACGTCTTGCCGCGGACGGCTCGGTTGAACCGCGTTTCCGCGTCTCCTGCCTGGTCGTCGACGATGCCCTCGTGCAGCGAGTGGCGCCGCGCCTGCAGCAGGCCTACGCCGACCTCGGCATCGCGCTCGACCTCGAACCGGTAGCGCTCGATGCCCTTGCCGCCCGTCTGGCCAGCGGCAACTTCGAGACGTTCGTCTCGCCGGTGGTCAGCGGTTATGGCGTGAGCATGCTCTACGTCCTCTTCGGAGCGCACGACCACCCGCGCCTTGTCGACAGCGGCTACACCGCCGCGCAGCCGGCGGCCGAACGCCTGCGTCGTGCGGGTTCGCGCGACGAGCTGCGCACCGCCGTGCACGACCTGCACCGCGTCCTGATCGAGGACCCGCCGGCGGTCTACCTGTTCTGGCAGGAGACCAGCCGGGCCGTGGGCCCGCGTGTGACCGTGCCTGCCGACGCGTCGGGCGACGTGCTCGGCTCGCTGGCCCAATGGACGGTCGGGAGCCCGATGCCTTGATCCCGATCACGCGCCGCATGGCCCTGCTCGTCACCACTGCCGCCTTGCTGCCACTGCTGATCTTCGGGTTGGTCGCCCGCTCGACCCTTCGCAAGACGACGCGTGACGCGGTCAGGGAGAACCACGAAGCCATGGCCGCGCGGGCGGCGCAGGCCATCGACATCTACCTCGAGTCGAGCCGGCGCCTGGTCGCGTCGGCCGGGGCCAATCTGGTCGGGGTCGGCCTGACCCGTGCGCAGCAGAACACGGCGCTGCTGAACCACGTCACGACCACGCCCGAGATCAAGGTCCTGACGCTGTACGACGCCAGTGGCATGCCGGTGGCCACCAGCAATCTCTCGCCTGATCCGCTGCCGCGTCTCGAGCCGCCCCGCGACGACAGCCTGACGCTCCTGCCCATCGACATCGACGCCGACTCCCTGCCACGTGCCCGCATCACGCTCCCCACCCATCGGGCGCTGGCGCCGTACCTGGTGGCCGACCTGCAGATGGAGGAGCTGTGGCAGGTGGTGGACAACGTCAAGGTGGGCACGAGCGGCCGCGCCTTCCTGGTTGACGCTGAGGGCCGAATCATTGCCGACGGCCGTCGCAACGGCCGCAGGCGCATCGCCTCGGGCGAACGCATCGATGGTCATCCGCTGGCCATCGACAGCGAGGTGCGCGACGCGCAGTACACGCGCGAGGGTGTCGAGGTCCTTGCCGTCTCGGCCGCGCCGGTGCGCCGCGTCGGCTGGCGCGTGATCGTCGAGCAGCCGACGGCGGACGCCTTTGCCCAGGCCCGCCTGCTCGAGCAGCAGTTGCTGCTGTTCGTGACGCTGGCCCTGCTGGCCAACATCGCCATCGGCATCGCCTTCGGCCGCTCGCTGCTGCGGCCGATCTCGGACCTGCTTGCCGGGATCCGGGCGATTGGCGAGGGCCGGCTCGACGAGCGTGTCCGCATCACCCGAGACGACGAGTTCCGGCTGCTCGGCGAGGCCTTCAACGCCACGGCCGACAAGCTCGGCGAGTTGCAGCAGGCCGCGATCCGCCAGGAGCGCCAGGCGATGTTCGGGCGTATTGCTGCCGGGCTGGTGCACGACCTGTCGCACCCCATCCAGAACATCAACAACAACTGCAAGCTGGTGCTGCAGATGCACGACGACCCGGACTACCGGGCGACGTTTGCCAGGCTGGTCAAGCGGGAGTTCTCGACCATCCAGCGCACGTTCGAGGATCTCCGCAACCTGGCCCGGCCGATCCCGCTGGAGAAGTTTCCGATCGATGCCGGCAAGCTGATGCTGGACGTGGTCGAGCGGATGCAGGCACAGGCCTCGGTCGCCGGGGTGACGGTGGCAGCCGGCCCGCCGCCACCGCAGGCGCTGTACCTGGAAGGCGACCTCTTCGCGCTCGGCCGCGTGCTGCGCAACCTGGTCCTCAACGCGTTGCAGGCCACACCTCCCGGGGGGCGTGTCTGGATCGAGGTCGACGCGGCGGATGGGCACGTCCAGCTGCACGTCTGCGACACCGGCTGCGGCATTCCGGCCGACCGCATCCAGGCGGTGTTCGAGGATTTCGTCACCACCAAGCGGCGGGGCCTGGGGCTCGGTCTGGCGATCTCGCGAAAGATCGTGGAACAGCTTGGCGGGTCGATTGCGGTGGCCAGCACGGTTGGCGAGGGCAGCCGCTTCACGCTGGTGTTTCCGCGTCTGGCGCGAGTCACCCCGACGTGAAAAAGCCCTGCGGGACGATTGTCCTGCAGGGCTTCGATGTTGCCGGTAGGCGCGCTACTTGCGCGGCATGACGGCGTCTTTCATCGCCTTCACGACGGTCGCCTTGACGCGGGTCTTGGCCGGAATCTTGATGGGCTCGCCCGTTGCCGGGTTGCGGCCCATGCGGGCCTTGCTCTTGCGCACCGACAGCTTGACCATGCCGGGGAGCGTGAACTCGCCGGAGCGCTTGATCTCCTTTTCGGCAAGCGCCGCGAGTTCGTCGAACCAGTCACGCACCTCGGTGCGCTTCACCTCGAACTTGTCAGCGAAGAACGCAAAGAGTGCCGACTTGGTCATCTTCTGGGCCGTGGCCATCCGCTTGTCTCCCCAATTTCACGCGCGCGAGTTCTGGAAGCGTGCCTCGAGTTCGTGGCGCGCGTGTCACGATTTCAGGCAATAAACGCAGTGGGCGGTATGCTAGCGACAAGCGAAACACGTGTCAATTGGGCAAAAAAACGCAAACCGCCAGATGTACACTCCAAGCATGGCAACTGCAGGCGTCGAGACGTTTCCCAACCCGCGTCCCGGACGCCCCTACGAGATCGATACGCGGTGCCCGGAGTTCACCTCGATGTGCCCCAAGACGGGCCTGCCGGACTTCGGCGAAATCCGCATCACCTACGTACCCGACGCCACCTGCATCGAGCTGAAATCGCTCAAGTACTACCTGCTCGAGTTCCGCAACCAGGGCGTTTTCTACGAGGCCCTGACCAACCAGATTCTCGACGACCTGGTGGCCGCGTGCGCGCCGCTGCGGATGGTCGTGACCGGCGACTTCACGCCCCGCGGCGGCATCCGCACCACCGTCACCGCCACCTACGTGCGGGAGTGAAGCGGGGTCGCGGATCGCGGATCGGGGATCGCGGATCGGGGATCGGGGATCGGGGGCGGGTACGCCGACGATCTGCAGTTGTTTGATCATTCTGAATTCTGAATTGGCTGTCGGTGACCCTCCCACACCACGTCCCCATCGGCCCCGAGCTCGACCTGCATTCGTTTGCGCCGCGGGACATCCCTGACGTGGTCGACGCCTACCTGCACGAGGCCCATGCCCTCGGGCTGCGTGCCGTGCGGCTCGTGCACGGGCGCGGCATCGGCGTGCAACGCGCCCGCGTGCAGCAGGTCCTGCGCGACCACCCTCTGGTCGCCTCCTACCACGACGACCCGCGCAGCCACCTCGGCGCGACCAGCGTGTCGTTGATCGCCTGAGCCGACGCGCCCGGTCCATCATCTCGAGCGCCGGCCGCAGCGGCGGCATCCCGCTTGCTCCTCATCCCCCACGTCGCAGCACGCTCGCGCCGTTTGCTGAACGTAATGGCGTGGATCCGCTGACGCGATGGCAGAAAGAGCCCGCTGGCGACCGACGGGAGATGGCAGATGTGGAGAACCCCCACGACGCACGTGCGATGCCGGGCACGGACCTGGCGCGTCCTCGACATGCATCGCGACGTCGACGCGACGACCTGGCAACTGGCGCAGGGCGTCGAGGTGCCGCGACTGATCGCGTCCCCGCCCGACCTGGTGGAGGCCATCCCGCAGAGGCCGCGCACCGTGTCGCGTCGCGCCTGGGTCAGAGCGGTGCTGAACCACGTCGAGGCCTCGGCGCCCGCTTGGTGGCCAGCCACCGCGACGCACCTGCCAATCGTCCCGCTGCCGTGGCAGTTCGTGCCCGCGATGATGATGCTGTCCGGCCGCCACCGCCGCCTGCTGCTGGCCGACGAGGTCGGCATGGGCAAGACGATCCAGGCCGGGGTGCTGTTGCACGAGATCCACGCGCGCGAGCCACGAGCGGCAACGCTGGTCGTCGCGCCGGCGGGTCTGGTGGCGCAGTGGGCCACGGAGCTGCGGCAACGGGTGCGCCTCGAAGCCGTGGTGCTCGATGCCGACGGGCTGCGGCGCGAGGCCGCGCAGCCGCCGGCGATTGCCGACGCGACGCGCCCCGGCTCGTGCTGGCTGATGTCGATGGATTTGCTCCGGCAACCCGACGTGATGTCGCTGCTGTCACGGACCCGGTGGACGCTGCTGGTCGTGGACGAGGCGCACACGGCGTCGCCAGGCACGTCGCGCCTCGAAGGGGTGTCGCAGGTGGCGGCCGCGAGCGTCCGCGTGCTGCTGCTCACCGCCACGCCAGCCGCCGGGCGGCGCCGCGGCAGCCGATGGCCTGCGGCGGATCGGTGCACGGGGCCGTGACGCCCCGATGCCCGTCCTGAGGCGCGACGCGTCACTGCTGGCACGCCCGCGGCGACGCGTGTCCGTCGTCCAGGTCGCCCTGGAGAGAGGACATGCGGACCTGTGCGCCCGGCTCGATGCTTTTGCCGAACGGGCTCGCCACGAGCGCACCTCGCACGGCCTCCTGCCGGCACTGGTGCTCCGCCGCCGTGCCTCGTCCTGTCCCGCAGCACTGCGGCGCTCGCTCGAGCGGCGCCTTGCCGTCCTCGGCTCCGCGCCTGCGACCGCAGCGCCGACGATCCCCGGCCTGTTCGATGCCGCTGCCGACTCGGATCAGGACGCACGAGACGACGAGGCGATGCACCTCCCGGCGTGGGCAGACCAGGATCAGGAGCGGACCGAACTCCGCCGGCTGCTCGAACTCAGCTGCCGGGTCACGCCGGCTGGACGGAAGCTTCTGCGTGTCGCGCGGCTGGTCCGCCTGGCCCGGCAGCCCGTGGTCGTCTTCACGGCCTATCTCGATACCCTGCGGACACTGCGGGCCCTGCTGCCGGCCGGCGGGCTGGTTGTCGTGCACGGCGAGCAGCCGACGGCGCTACGCTGGCACGCCCTCGACGCCTTCACGGCCGGCGAGGCCACCGTGCTGCTGGCGACCGACACCGCCGCCGAAGGTCTGAATCTGCAGGCGCGGAGTCGCCTGGTCGTGCACGCGGAGGTGCCGCCGTCGTGGCGGGTCTTCGAGCAGCGCAACGGCCGCGTCGACCGATATGGCCAGACCCGTCGCGTCCACGTGGTCGTGCTGTCCAGCCACACCACGGAGGACCGCGAGGCACTCGCTCGCCTGCAGATGCGCGGGCAGGGCAGCGAGGGCTGGCTGTCCAGCGTCGCTCCTCTTCGCTGCCGTCGCTCGACGGTCGCCGATCGACGTCTGCGGCCGACGATGCCTGCAAGGCGACCGCGAGCGGACCGCGGACGGCGCTCGCGAGGCGCCGGCCCCGGTGCAGGTGTGCCGGATGCGGCCGCGACGCTGGCGACGGTTGGCGCGACGGCTCGGGTTGCCGTCCGGGACGACGACCGTGTGGGCGGCGACGCTCCGCGCCGCGGGAGGCCCGGAGCTCTCGTCATCTCAGACGGCCATCGTCGCGGCGGCAGCGGAGCGGGGGCTGCCGGCGTGGCCGGATGTCGCGGCGCGGCCGCCGACATCGCTCAAGGGCCGGATCGTTCGCGCGACGCGCCTCGCCTCGCAACTGGCCCGGTGGGAAGCGGAGGCGTCCGCCGTGACTGGCGCTGCAACCCCGCACGGGCCGGACCTGTTCGCCGCTGCGCGCCGGCCATCGCTCCCGTTGCGAGCCGGCCGTCCCCACACCCCTATCTGGTTCGTGCTCGATGGGGTCGCTGTCGCCTCGAGCAGCGCGGGGCAACGATGAGCGGCTCGTGGGTGAGTGGCGGGCGCCTGTGGTCCACCGTCGTCGAACGGCAGTTGACGACGACGCTGATGCAGGCGCGATCGGAGGAGGCAGCCGCACGCGCACTGAGGCGGTGCACGCGCACCTGGCGGGCGGCCAGCGAAACGCTTGGTCCGGCATCAGGCGCCTCGGCTGTCTGGGCACACCTCGTGCGCCCGTGCGCGGAAGGGCTCGGATGGGCGCCAGGGCATGACGAGACGGTCACGGTGGCGGGCGTGTCCATGCGGGCCGCCGAAGCTAACCTCGGACCATCGCGACAGCTGCTGCTGGCGATGCCCTGGGGGATGCGGCACGACGGGTTGCAGCGCGCCACCACGAAGCTCGGCGCTCAGCGGGCTGCCGCCTGGGTCGGCGCCTGCAATGGGCAGACCTGGCACTGGTACGACACGTCGCGGCCGTACGCGCGCGAGCATGTGGGCTTCAACCTCGAGCAGGCGTCGGTTGACGGCCGGGTGTGGCAGGCGCTGTGGCTGATCGGCCAGCACGCCAGGAGCGGCCCCGGTCGACGCGACGCTGACGCGTCGTGGCTGGAGCACCTCGTGGCTTCGAGCCACGCGGAAAGCGCAGGCGCGGCCGCAGCCCTCCGTGACGGCGTCTCGGTCACGCTCTCGGCGCTTTCGGCGCGGGCCCGGGGCGACCACGACTCGCATGTCGCACTCGTCTTCCAGTGGCTCTTCCTGCTCTTTGCCGAGGCCCGGGCGCTCGTGCCCACGTGGCACCCGCCGCACCGGCGCAGCTACGCCATCTCCACCGTTGCCGGCGACCTCCAGGGTGGCCGACGACGCCAGCCGGGCGTGCACGAGAGCCTCGTGGCCATCGGCCGGCTGGGGCGGGAAGGTGCGAGCATCGGCGGCGTTCGGGTGCAGGCGCTTGGCGGCCCGCTCTTTGCGGGGACACTTGCCGCCCGGAACGGCGGCCGCTTGCCAGACCCTGAGCTGGGCGCGATGCTGCGGCAGCTGACGCATGGCGCAACCGATCCGGCCGCGCGCGCCATCGATTTCGCGCAGCTCGGCGTCGAGCATCTCGGCTCGATCTACGAACGGCTGATGGCGCAGCCGTCGGCTGGCGCACCGCAGCTGCTGCGCAAGCGTACCGGTGCGTTCTACACGCCCCGGCTGCTTGCCGACATGGTCGTCGAGCGCGCCCTCGACCCGTTGGTACGGGGCGCCTCGGCGCGGGAGATCCTCGGGCTCCGCGTGCTCGACCCGGCCATGGGCAGCGGCGCACTCCTGGCGAGTGCGCTGCGCTACCTGGTGGCGGCAGTGGAGGCCGCCTGGATTCGCGAGGGCCGCGGCGGGCCGCTCGACGTCAGCTGCGAGGAGCGAGACGGCCTGGCGCGCGTGGTGGCCGAGCAGTGTCTCTACGGCGTCGACATCAACGCCCGCGCCGTCGAGGTCGGCCGCCTGTCGCTCTGGCTGCTGTCGATGGCGCCCGATCGTCCGTTGACGTGGCTCGACGCCCACCTGCGGGTCGGCAACAGCCTCGCCGGCGCATCGCCAGCGATCGTCCTGAGCCGGTCGCCGGTTCGCGACCACTCGCCGCGCCGTCACGCCGACGCGCAGCTGACGCTGTTCGATCTCCAGCACTGGCATCACGAGGCGGCAGCCGTGGGACCGCTGCTGGCGGCCCTCGCGGCCCGTCCCACCGACTCGGCCGCCGCGGCCCGGGAGAAGACCGTCGAACTGGCGGCGCTGCGTGCCCGTGCGGCCCTCGCCACGTGGCGGGCGCGGGCGGACGCATGGTGCGGTGCCGCCATGGACGAGGCGCCCGTTACACGGGGGACGTGGCGGGCCGTGGACGATACCTTTCGCGACCCCTCGGGCGCGTCGCGTGTGCAGCCTGCCGCAGCGCCTCGCATCGCCGACCACGCCGCGCGCTGGCAGGCGATCGCGCAGGCACAGCGGTGCCTGCATTGGAGCCTGGAGTTCCCGGAGGTCTTCGAAGCCGGCCGCGGCGGGTTCGATGCGGTGCTGGCCAACCCGCCCTGGGAAATGCTGCGCGGCGACCTCGGCAGCGGCAGCCAGCGCGCCGCGCACCGCGATGATCTCGCGCCCCTGCTGCGCTTCGTGCGGCGCAGCGGCCTTTATCGCGATGGCAGCGGGCACCTGAACAGCTATCAACTGTTTCTCGAGCGCATGCTGCAGCTGCTGCGGCCTGGCGGACGGATCGGCTGCCTCCTGCCGGGCGGCGTGCTGACGGACCACGGCGCGGCAGGGCTGCGACACCACCTGTTCGAGCATGCCGCCGTCGACCGGCTCTCGATGTTCGACAACCGGGAGGCGCTCTTCCCCATTCATCGGGCGGTGCGAATCGTCGCCGTCACGGCCACCAGCGGTCCGCGGACGGAGTCCCTGCTGCTGGACGACGGGGTTCAGGTGGGGGGTCGCCGACGCGTCACCGCCGCCGGATCGGCACCCCGTCTGCTGCCGCGGGCTCTGCTCGAACGCGCGAGCGGCCCGAGCCAGGCCGTCCCCTGGCTGCGTGATGGCGCGCAGGTGCGCCTCCTCGAGCAGCTGGTGACGCTGCCACGGCTCGCCGGGCCCGAGTGGGGCATGGCATTCGGCCGGGAGCTGAATGCCACCGAGGACCGCGCCCTGCTGCACCCGCATCACCCGTCGGGGCCGGCGCTGCCCGTTGTCGACGGCAAGCACCTGCAGGCCTTTGCCGTGTCCCCGCCTCGTGAGGGACGCTGGCTTGCGCCAGAGGATGCCCGGCGGGTGCTGGGTGACGAGCGCTGGAGGCGGTGGCGCCTGGCCTACCGGGACGTCTCGTCGCCAACCAACACGCGGTCGCTGATTGCCGCCCTGCTGCCGCCAGGCTGCGTCAGCACCCACACGCTCTTCTGCCTGCGAACCCGTGTCGATCTCGCCACACAGCTGTTCCTGTGCGGGATGCTGAACAGCCTGGTCGCCGATTGGTTCGTCCGCCGCTACATCGCCAGCCATGTCACCACCCGCCTGATGGCGACGGTGCCGGTGCCATGGCTGCCGGCTGGGGATGCCGGCAGGCGACAGGTGGTGCGGCTGGTGATCAGGTTGATGCGCAACGCTGGCGACGAGCCCGCGCACGTCGCCCTGCAGACGCTGGCCGCGGACCTCTACGGCCTGGACGCGGCCGCGCGGCGCGTCGTGGCCGACGACTTCCCGCGCCTGTTGCCCGCGATGCGCCAGGCGATGGCGGCCACCGGCTGACGACCGCCCGGGGGCGGCGGCGCAGACACCGCGGCCCGCCGCGCGGAACGCGCGCCGGCGGTCAGCGCCGCCACGCCTGCCAGATCGTGGTGGCCAGCACGACGAGCACGGCCAGGGCGTTGGCGGCAAAGAACCAGTCGCGCTCGCGGGCGTACTCGGCAAAGGTCAGCAGCACGCGGGCCATCGGCGTGCCCATCAGGACGACCAGGCCAGCGTGCAGTACCAGCTCGGCGGCAGGGCCCGGTGCGGTGAACGACAGCACGAGGCCGACGGCCAGCAAGGCCGTGGCCAGCGACACGCCGATCCCGAGGGTGCGTCCCAGCGCGCGTTGAAAGCCCGTCATGCCCGCACCAGCATGGTCACGGCCACGAACACCAGCACGAGACCGAGGAGCACCTTGAGGCTGCGCGCGCGGGCCCGTTCCGCGACCCAGAAGCCGGCTCGGGTGCCCACCATCACCCCCAGCACCGAGGCCGCCGCATACAGCGCTGGAATCTCCCCGGCCGCGTAGTAGAGCGGCGCCGACGCAGCGGCCGTGACGCCAATCATCAACGAGCTCGTGGTGGCTGCGACGCGCAGTGGCACGCCGCACCACGAGGTCAGGACGGGCACCTTGAGGATGCCGCCGCCGATGCCCAGCAGTCCGGAGACGTTGCCGGCAAAGAAGGACGTGACCAGCGCCAGAGGCAGACGCCTGACCCGATACACCGCCGTGTCGCCGGTTTGCGGCAATTGGAAACGCCCGCCGAGCCACCCCGTGTCGCCGTCGACGTCACCTGCCGGCTGCACGTCGCGGCGGTTGATCTGCCGGAACATCACCGCGGCGATGACCAGCGCCACGAGTCCGAACGTCAGGCGCAGCGTGCGCTGCGACAGCGTCTGCGCGGTCAGGACACCGGCCAGGCCGCCGATCGTCGTGGCGATCTCGAGGACGATGCCGAGACGCATGTTGATGGTGCCGTCGCCGGCGCGCTGCGCCGAGACGACACTCGACGTGGCGATGACGGTCATCAACCCGACTCCGGCTGCCTCGCGGAACGGCAGCCCGTAGACCAGGGTGAGGGCGGGCACGAGGAAGACGCCGCCACCGAGACCGAGCAGTGCACCGACCATGCCTCCGAGCGCACCGAGGGCGACGACGCCAGCCAGGGCGAGCAGCGTCACGAAGGGGTCCGCACGCCGCCGGCGAAGGGCAGCAGTGCGGCGGCCAGCGTGGACATCACCGGCGTCGGCACGCCAAGCACCTGTCCGCGCCGCACCACGTCACCGGCCAGGGCGTCGAGTTCGATGCGCTTGCCCGCCTGCAGATCGATCAGCAGCGACGACCGGGTGCCGGCGGGCAGCACGTCCATGTAGCCCCGCACGCGCTCGAGTACGTCGGCTGCCACATCGATGCCCTCGGCGCGGGCCACGGCTGCCGTCTCGGCAAAGGCCGCTTCGAGCGTCGCCCGCAGCGCCGGCGTGGACCAGACCGCGCCGGCCGGCTGCCGCGAGGCGCCGGTCACTGCGGCAAACGGTGCCAGGTAGATGAACTTCTCCCACAGGGGGATGCGCGCGTCGGCGACCGCTTCCGCCTGGATGTCGGCCTGCAGCAGCAGGCGCGCAAGTGCCGCGACGCGCTCGGAGGGTTCGGGCCCGGGACGGTGGACCTCGCCGAACACGATGCGGCGATGCGTGCCTGTCTGCGCGATCAGGCCGGGCGCGCGGAGGGCGGTGGCGATGTAGGTCGGACCGGCGAGGACGCGCTCGATGCCGACCGTGGCACCGACGTTCGCGGCGCTGGCCACGCCGTTCTGCAGCGTCACGATGAGCGTCTCCGGCCCCATCAGCGGTCCGAGCAGGGGCAGGGCCGTGGCGTTGTCGTAGGTCTTGACGGCGTAGAGGACGACGTCTACCGGCCCGATGTCGTGCGGGTCCGCGGCCGCGCGCGGATGCACCACCAGGTCGCCGAGCGGACTCCAGACCCACAGCCCGCGGGCGCGGATGGCCTCGAGGTGCGGGCCGCGGGCGATGAGTGCGACGTCGATGCCGGCATGCGCCAGCCGCGCCGCGTAGTACCCGCCAACCGCGCCCGCTCCCACCACGGCGAACTTCACATCGGACATCGCGAGGTCAATCCTGGATCGAAGGTCTTCCGCGCCGTGCCGTCACGGCGTGAACGCCAGCCTAGGATGTCGGCGCCGTCTCGAGCAGCGCTTCGATCTCCTCGAGTGCCGGCACGCCGCCGATGGCGCCGGCGCGGGTACAGCTGAGGCCCGCTGCGGCGTTGGCAAAGCGCAGGACGTGCGACGTGTCCCACCCCTGCAGGGTGCCGTAGATGAAGCCCGCCCGGAACACGTCACCGGCACCGGTCGTGTCCACGGCCTGCACCTTGAAGCCCGGCGAGTGCACCAGCTGGTCGCCGTCGAGCGCGATGGCGCCCTCGGCTCCAATCGTTGCGCACAGCAACCCGTCATGCATCTCGCGCAACTGGCGCAGGGCTGCGCCGATGTCCTTCGTGCCGGTCAGTCCGGTCGGCACATGCTCGGCAAAGATCGGCACGGTCACGGCCTTGACGAGGTCGACGGTCCGCGGCGTCAGGCGGTCGATGTCGCTGGTCACCACAAGGCCGGCCTTGCGGGCAATCTGGCCGGCGACGATCGCGGCCTCCTGGTCCACGTCATCGACGTGCAGCAGGCGCGCCGAGACGATGGCGCGCTCGGGAATCTCGTGCGGACGCAGGTGCAGCTTCTCGTCGCGGTCCCAGAGCACGATGCGCTCGCCCGTGACTTCATCGACCATGATCACGGCGTACTGGTTGCGCGCGTCCTTGATCACCGCGTCGGTGCAGTCGACGCTGTGGTGCGCCAGCTCGCGCCGGATGCGGCGGCCGTTTTCATCGGTGCCGGTGGCGCCGATGTACTTGGCGCGAAGCCCGAACCGCGCACACGCCACCAGCGCGGTGGTCATCTGCCCGCCGCAGCTGATGGTCTCGCGGCTGATCCGCATCTTCGAGAGATCGCCGGTCGCCTGTGGCACGGCCGGCAGCCGGTAGACGAAGTCGACCGCGTTGGCGCCGAGGCCAACTACATCCCATTGGGCGTCTGAGGCGCGCATAGGCACGGTCGGGAATTATACCGGGGCAACCCGGCTGCTCAGGCGTGGGGCGCCGGTGGTCGGTCCAGCAGGCCACGAATCCTGGCCGCCAGATCGGCCGGCGTGAACGGCTTGCGCAGCAGCCTGGCAGGGTCCACGGGGTGCTGCAACGCCTCGGCGTGGCTGGTCATCAGCAGCACGGGCAGGGGCGGGTTGCGGCAACCGAGCTCGGTGGCCAGGTCGCCGCCGTGCGTGCCGGGCATGCTCGCGTCGGCGACCACAATCGCCAGGCGCGGGTGTTCGACGTGGTGCAGCGCGCTTGGTACGTCATGCGCCTCGAGCACCGCGTAGCCGTACTCGCGCAGCGCCCGCGCCGACAGCTCGCGGACCTGCGCCTCGTGCTCGACCAGCAGCACGGTCTCGTCCCCTCCGACCGCCGCTCCGCTCGGCAGCGCCGCGGGCGACGGCTCGGCCGGCGGCAGCGCGAGCGGCAGCGAGATCCGGAACGTGGCCCCTTCACCCGGCGCGCTCTCACAGTCGATCCGTCCGCCACTCTGCACGACGATGCCATGCACGACCGCCAGGCCGAGGCCGGTCGCCGTACCGCCCCTGGTGGTGAAGAACGGCTCGAACAGGCGCGCCCGGACGTCATCGGTCATGCCGGTGCCGCTGTCGTGCACAGTGAGCTCGACCCTGTCCCTGGCGGAGCCCGCCGCAGCCACCCGCTCCGCGTCGACGATGCGGGTGGTGATGTGCAACGTGCCGCCCGATGGCATCGCCTCGCGGGCGTTGTCCGCGAGATTCACCAGCACCTGTTCCATCTGCCCGGCGTCGACGACCACCCACAGGGCCTCGTCGGCCAGCGTCGTGGTGACCACGATGTCGTCGCCGACACTGCGGCGCAGCAGACGCTGCAGGCCGCGGATGAGGCCGTTGAGGTCGACCGCCTCGACCTGCAGTACCTGACGACGGCCAAACGCCAGCAGCTGGCGCGTCAACTGGCTCGCGCGCCGCGCGGCGCTGCTGATCTCGTCCAGTTCCGTGCTCGCACGCTGCCGTCGGCGCAGCAGCTCGCAGTAGCCGAGGATCACCGTCAGGACGTTGTTGAAGTCGTGCGCGACGCCGCCAGCGAGTCGGCTGACGGCGTCCAGCTTCTGCGACTGCAGCCACTGCGCCTGCCACCGGTCGTGCTCGGTGCGGTCACGGATGGACAGTGTCGACAACCGGGCGTCGCCCTCGGGCGCCGCGTCGAGCACCGCCGACGAGGACCCTTGCGCCGGGGCGGTGCGGGACGGTGCGGGCGCCTGCAGCACGTGCGTCACGTCGACGGCAATCGAGAGCACGCCGGTGATTGCGCCATCGGCGTTGCGCCGCGGCGTGGCGGTGAGTTCGTAGGTGCGCCGCTGGTCGGCGTGCGTCAGGTCCACGCGGCCCTGACGCGGCCGGCCACCTTCGATGGCGCCCCGCTTGATGGACTCGAGCCGCGCCGCCAGCGCGGGGTCGTAGATGTCGCTGTCACGCAGGCCGATGATGCCGGACAGGTCGGGGCCGTCCGGCTGCTCCATCACCGCCAGGTACCTCAGCTCCAGATCTTGTTCGGCCACGGTGATGCGTGCCGCCTGCAGAAGCTGCGCCCAGGCGCGGAGGCCGGCGCCGGCGGTATCGGCAGCACGGCCACTGGCGATTGGGCGAGCCGGGTCTGGTGGCGGAGGTTGGGACATGCGCGGGACCTGGCGCCGGGATCAGCGCAGCTCGACGATGCGCACCAGCCTATACCGGCCAGGGACGGCGCCGCCACGAAGGAGCCACAGGCGCGCCGGGGCGCCCACCGCGATCCGCTGCGCCGAGCCGGCAGTACGGCCCGCAGGAATCGTCACGTCGTCACCCACGGCGGCCGCGGTGTAGGCGGGACTGACGAACAGCCCTGTTGCATCGATGGTCTCGAGCGCGCCGAACACCCGAAGGTCGCCGAGATCCTGGATGCTGCCCTGCCACCGCAGCACGCGGCGGCCCGCTTCCTGACGCACCACGCGAGTCCCGGCCAGACCCACGTCAGCGAGAAACGGCGGCGCGTCTGTGCCCGCAAGCACGGTGCCACCCCTGACGATCGTGTGGAACAGGTCCGACCCGTTCTCGGGCAGCGCCTCGTACACCGCCGGGTCGGCGTCCGCCACCCGCCCGCTCGCGAGCGCGTCGAGCGCCGTCACGAGGGCGACGAAGTTGAGCCGCACCAGGGTCCGGTCCGGATCGGGCCCCGGCCAGGGCCCGGTCTCGATCAGCACCACGCCCGTGCCCCATTTGGTGATGTTGTCGCCAAATGCCCGGACTTCGAAGGCGTCGTCGTAGCGCCCCAGGCGACCCGCGGCAAACGGCCGCAGCGCCTCGACGATCACGGTGCAGGTGCGCTTGGTCAGCTGGCGGCGGGCGTCCTCGGAGCGCGCCGGATCGTAAGCCACGGCCAGCAGCGAGATCACGGCGGGCTGCGGCGGAGTGCCGACCGAAGTGCGCCAGTTCTGGTTGTGCAGGTTGAAGCCGATCAGCGGCTCGATCCGATCGCGGAGCGCCTTGAGCAGCTGACCTTCGGGGGTCTGCAGGTGCAGCGCGTCACGGTTGATGTCGATGCCCTGCGCGTTGCGACGCTGGAAGCGCTCGGCGCCGTCGGGGTTGAGCATCGGCACGACGTGCAGGGTCAGGTTTGCGAGCAGCCGGGCCACCATCGGTTCACTGCGGTGCGTGATCAGCCACTGGCACAGGTCGAAGAGGGCGGATGTCGCCGTCGGCTCGTCACCATGCATCTGCGACCACAGCAGAACGGTCTTGGAGCCGCGACCGATGGTCAGGTGATGGATCGGTCGCCCCTCGACCGAGGTGCCGAGCACCTCACTGGTGATGAGCCCGCCGCTCTCGCGCACCAGTCGGGCCACTTGCGTCTGCACCAGCGCATGCGTCACCAGCGGCGGCGGTGGCAGCGGCAGCCGCTCGGCATCCCAGGTCCGCGCCAGCGCTTCCGGCGTCGGTGGCGGGACGTCCTGCGATGCCACCGCGCACGCCGGGATCGGGCTCAGGCACGCCAGCAGCAGGCCGGCGCGCAGGGCTGCACGCGGGTCGATGGGACGGGGCATGGGTGTGGGATCTCGCGGCTGGCCCTAGTACGTCCCGGACAGCTCCGGCTTGCGATCGAGGAAGCGTCGGCGTCCGCTGCGGTTCTTGGTGATCTCGAATGCGTCGAACAGCTGCCCGGTGACGGTTCGCGCCTCCAGCTGCAGTGACTGCGGTGACACGGTAATCACCTGATAGAGCTGCACCTGCGCGCCGGTGCGCGTGGCCCAGGACCGGTCCTTGCCGATGTCGTCCATCCCGGGGCCACTTGCCGACACCACATACACGGTGCCGGCATCGTCGCGGCGGGGCCCACCCTCGGTGAGGTTCTCGCCGCGGCCGTACGTGTGGTCGTGGCCGGCGAGCACGAGGTCCACGCCGTACTTGTCGAACAGCGGCTTCCAGGCCTTGCGCAGCGCGGCGTTGTCGCGATCGGCGGCCACCGAGAAGACGGGATGGTGGAACGCGACGATCGTCCAGCGCTGCTTGTGATCCTGGAGTTTCGACTCGAGCCAGGCCGCCTGTTCGTCCAGAAGCGTGGCCTCCTCGGAGTTCAGGACGATGATCCGGACTCCCTGGTAGTCGAACGAGTAGGTCGTCTCGGACAGGCCGTCGGGGCCATCCTCGGGAAGCGCGAACTGCGGCCGCCACAAGGTGGTGAGCTGGCGTGGATCGTCGCGATTCAGGCGGCCGTACTCATGGTCGCCGACGACGGGCACCTGCGGCACCATGCCGTTGATCCAGCCACCGGCGCCGAACCACTCGCCCCACTGCTCGTCGTTCTCGCCGACGTCGACCAGGTCGCCGGTGTGCAGCACGAAGCGCGCCCGCGGCGCCTCGAGCCATGCGGCCCGGAGGGCCCGCGCCCAGACCGAGCGGACGTCGGTGTGCGCATCGCCGAGGTAGATGAAGGAAAACGCCGCGGGGTCAACCGAGGCCGTGCGGAAATGGAACCATTCGCTCCAGGTGGCGCCGTCACCGACCCGGTAGGCGTACGGCGTCCCCGGACGCAGGGCGGTGAAGCGGGCCTCGTGGTAGTACGCGGTGCCGGTCGGCACGGGGACTGCCGTGGTGCGCGCCGGCGAACGTCGGGCCAGCGCGGCAAAGCCGGGGTTGGCGCTGGCCTCGACAATCTCGGCAAAGCTCTCCTGGACGAGCGCATCGGTGCGCCAGGTCACCGCCTGGGTTCGCGCCGGGTCGTCGCGCCACGTGAGGACGACGCGACTCGGGATACGTCCGGGATCGGCGGCCGGGATGCGTGCCGGCGCTTGCGCTGGCACGGCCACCGAACCTGCGCCCAGCGCCAGCGTACACAGCACGACGCCGTGCATGAGGTGTCGCACGTTCATCGAGTGAAAATTCTCTGTGAAATCGGGACTCCGCGTCTGCCACGGGCGCCGAGCCGGCGCATGCTGGCACGAAGAACCCTACCAGAACTCCTGGGTGAATGCCCGATCTGCCGCTGCCCGCGATGACTGGCCACCAGCGCTGCGCTCAGGACGCCCTTCGGCTCGTCTGGTCGGAGCCGAGCAGGATGGCGGTCCAGGCAAGATCGCCGGACAGCGCGCCGGTCTCCCATAACGCTTCCAACTCGAGCGGCACCGACCGCTGGGTGTCGAGGTCGATCCGCTCGGCAAGCCAGATCACCTCGTTGAGCGGATCGCGCTCGTCGGGCGCCGGGTTCCGGTGGTGCGTGGCCAGGGCGAAGGCGGTCGCATCGCCGAGGTTCCACCGCAGGGCGCACAGCCCGCCCAGCGGCTCGTGGAGGATCCGCAGGGTCCGGGTGATGGCCATCGGCGGAATCGAGAGTTCGCCGCGCGCGTCGGTCCGCTGCGCCGTCAGGCGGTCGAAGATCAACAGCTTGCCGACGTCGTGCAGCAATCCCAGCACAAAGGCCTGTTCAGGGTCGGCGCCGAAGGCGGGCGCCACCGCCCGCGCGATGGGCCCGGTCCGGACCATGTGCGACCAGATCTTGTCGACCATGCCGATCCAGGCGGGGCCGGGCCGGCACACCAGCCCGTTCAACGCCTTCTCCAGGATCACGGCGTGTGCGCTGACCCGTCCCTGGCGGCCGAGGGCCTGCTCGAGCGAGGTGCACGGCTGCCCGGCCGGGTTGTAGTACGCGCTGTTGGCCTTGGTGAGCAGGGCTTCGGCGAGCGTGGGATCTTGTTCGAAGTGGCGGACCAGCTCGCCGGTCGCGACCCGCTCGTCGTCGCACGCCTGCAGCGCGCGCTGGGCGGCGGATGGCAACTGACGCAGCTGCGCCGAAGGGTCCGGCGGCAGACGGTTGAGAAAGTTGTACAGGTCCGCAGACCGCTCCCGTGGGTCGAGCTCCTGCCGGAGCGTCTGCACTGCCAGCCGCAACTGCCCGGTGATGACCTCCGCGGCATTGCGCGACGTCGGGCCGACGGGGTCGGCCTGCACACGCGCTGCCGGCTCGACGGGCGGGGTGGCTGCGACCACGACCACGGGTGTTCGGGCAGGCGCAGCCTCGGGCTGCGGAGGCAGCGTTGCTGCAAATCGACGGCGCATGGCGCTCCAGAGTCCCACGGGTGAGCAATCGGCAGGCTGGGTCGGACCTTCACTGCACGGTCGTCACGGCCGACCTGAGCCAGGCGCGGCGGCGCGGCCTCCCGAGCCCGAACTTCCCCTGCACCGCCCACGTAGATCGCTGTGACGAGCAGGCCTGCTGACGGGTCGGCCGTCGACACACCCCTGCGGAAGGAAAGCACGTGGGTACGCTGAAGGCGCTGAAGTTCCTGTTCGTCGGTCCGCTTGTCCTGCTGTTGCTCACCGTCATCAACCTGATGACCTGGGAGGGCCGCTGGTGGGTCCAGTGGGCGGCCCTCGGCATCGGCATCGCCTGGTTCGTCAGCCTGCTGCGGGTCATCCGCGGTGTCGTCGTTGCCGGCGGCATCGCCGCCTTCACCGCCTACATGCTGAACAGGCGCACCTCGACTTCGAACTGGTGAGCGCGGCGGCTCACCGCCGCGTCGGATCCGGGGAGGGCTGCAGCTGCAGTCCGATGCCGCCCTTCCCCACCAGGCCTTCCAGCGCCTCGAGCGTCGTCGGCAGGAAGTCCGTGAAGTTCTCGTAGCCGTCCGGCGTGATGGCCACCACGTCTTCGTAGCGGATGTAGAGCGTCTCCTCGGGCACCCACAACTGCGGGTCGATCGAGAACACGTGACCGACCTGCAACGGCCCGCGGTTGTACGGGCCGTCATCGTGCACCGCGAGCCCGACCGGGTGCGAGAGCGTGCCCCCGCCTGTTTCCACCATCTTGCGCGCCGCCCGCTCGTAGGCAGGTTTGGACCACCGCGTTCGCGCCAGCACCGGTGCCATCGCGACCCGCGCCTGCTCGTAGATCTCTTTCGTGGTGAGGCCCGGCCGCACCGACGTCAGCACCGCATTGCGATAGTCGAGGACGAACTGCAGCAGCTCGCGCTGCACGGGCGAGTACGTGCCGTTGACCGGCCACATCCGCGTGACGTCGCTGGTGTAGTAGCCGTAGTCGGGGGCAAAGTCCATCAGCACGAGATCGCCGTCCTTCAGCACGGCATCGTTGCGGTAGTAGTGCCCGTTCCAGATGTTGGCAGTCCCCGCCGCGGTGATCGATCGGTAGCCCTCGAGGCGCGCCCCACCAGCCAGGAACATGTAGCGCGCCGCGGCATCGAGCTGGTACTCGTGAAGTCCGGCCCTGGTGCTCTTGATCGCTTCGAGGATCCCCAGCCCCGCCAGCTGCGAGGCGCGGCGAATCAGCGCGATCTCGCGCGGGCTCTTGACGCTGCGCATCCCGTCGAGGATGGCCGTGAGGTCGCGCACCTCGACGCGCGGCGCACGCGTGCGCAGCAGGTTGACGAAATGCGCCTCGCGCGAGACGCGGCCGTCCCAGTAGTCGGCCGCTATTGCGGCGTTGGCGTTCTGCAGCTCGAAGCGGCTCTCGGCCGTGCCTTCGGCCGGGGTGAACATCGTGTAGATGTCCGGCGCAGGCGACGCCGTCAATGCTGCGAGCCACTCCTCTCCCATCGCCTTGGTGCTGACGACGGCGTCGGCGCCCGTGAGACGCATCACGAGATCGGCATCGTCTGCCGACAGCACCTTCCCTTCGCTGCGTTCGAGGCGCTCGTTGCGCGGCGGCAGGATCAGCGTGCTCCTGCGGGTGCGCCCATCCAGCACGATGTAGGCGCCGGGCGTCTCGATGCCACTCAGGTAGTAGAACTCGTTGGACTGGCGCGGGAAGGCGAAACCGCGCGCCAGCGGTGCGCCCTGGACGATCGCCACGGCGCGGTCGCCAATCCGGTCGTACACCGTGGCCCAGCGCGCCTTGAACTCCTCGGCCGGGAAATGCGCCTGGTGGTGCGGCGTCTGCGCCAGCAGCACCGCCGGGAGCAGCATGGACAGGACGAACAGGGCAACTCGGGTCATGAGCCTTCCTTGGACGGGATGGGAGCCGCAGGGCAGGGTGGCGCCGCACGGTCCATGCTAGCGGCGGACGAAACGCGCGTCCATGAGCACCCAGGTGCCCGGATCGAGCACCACCGCCGACGGCTCGACGGCCGCGGCGAACTCGAACTGCTGCTGTTGCTGCGTGAGGTCGACAGTTTCGATGCGGGTGACGTCGGCTGTCGTGATGGCAACCTCGATCGGCAGCCGGTAGGCGTCGCCCGGGTGCGTCTGGGTCAGGTCGATGACCAGACGACGCGCCGCGGCGTCGTAGCGCCAGCCGCCGTCCAGCACCGGCGAGCCGGCGCGCGACAGCCACTGCGCGAAGAACCACCGCAGGTCCTGTCTGCCATGTGCTTCCATCACCTGGCGGAAGTCGTCGGTGGTGGCGCTGCCGTCGCGGTACCGCCGGTAGTAGTCGCGGATGCCGTCCCAGAAGGCCGCCGTGCCGATGCGATGGCGGAGCATGTGCAGGGTCCACCCGCCCTTCTGGTAGATGATCCGGTTGAGCACCTTCTTCATGTCGTCGAGGTTGTCGTGCAGCACGGCCACACCGGGATTCTGCTTCTCGAGCGTGAGCACGGTGGCGCGGCTCCGCTGCAGCCCGGCAACGAATGCGTCACGTCCCTCGTGGTGCTCGGCGACGAGCAGCGTGAAGTAGGTGGCAAACCCCTCGCTCAGCCAGACGTCGTCCCAGTCGCGCTCGGTGACCGAGTTGCCGAACCACTGGTGGGCTATCTCGTGGGCGATCAGGCCGGTGTCCGGACGCTCGATGATCGACTTCTCGCCGTAGAAGATGGCGCTCGCGTGTTCGGTGCCGCCGTTGAAGCCGGCGGCTTCGACGTTGGCCAGCTTCTCGTAGGGATACGGACCGACATTCTCGCTGAGGAACTCCATCGCCTGACGGGACCGCGTCTCGAACCACGCCGCGCCGACTGCCCGTTCCTGGCGGTACACCCAGGTCTGGTGCGGCACGCCCTTGACGAGCCCGTCGTGGTGCACGGCGAACTGCGCGACGCCGATGGCGTTCAGCCACGAAGCAATCGGCACCGACTGCTTCCAGTGCGTCAGCCGGCGGCCGTCGCCAAGGTCGACCTCCTCCTGCAGCAGACCGTTGGCCACGACCTGATACCTGGCCGGTGCGGTGACGAGGAACTCACTGGTCGCCTTGTCGTAGGGATGGTCGATCATCGGCAGCCACTGGCGCGCCTTGTCGGGCCAGTTCTCGCTGAAGAACACGCGATCGCCGAACTTGTTCGACAGGATCCGCAGGCCGCCCGCCGGCACGCCGCGATAGCGCACCGTGAAGGTCCGTTCCTCGCCTGCCGCCGGCGCCGACGGCAGGCGCAGGACCAGCCGGCCGTCGCGATGCGTGAACGGCACCGCCGTGGCAGACGCGGTGACGTCCGTCACGGTCATGCCCTTGCCGTCGCTGGCCGAGGCCAGGTCGAGCGAGACGGCGGCGACGTCCGGGGCGGTGAAGCGGAAGGTGATGACCGCCTCGCCCGCGATCTCGTCGTGGTCGTCGCCCAGCGTGATCCCGAAGGCGTAGTGCAGGGCGTCGACCTGCGGCTGCCGCGGATACGTGTCGGCCAGCGCCGCGGCATTCGGGGCGGCCAGCAGGGCGAGTCCCGCGAGGCAGCGGCGCATCGAGGCCAGGGTCCCCGCCAGCCGGGGGTGGCGAGCGTGCGCGCGAACGCGGGCGGTTTCGGTGATCGGTGTCGTTGACCTGCTGACTCGCACGACGACTCCTGGGCGACGGCAACTCGGGACTGCGGTGCTGGGCTGAAGCCGAATGGTAGCGTGGGCGGCGCGCACCCGGCATCCGGCTCGATTGAGTTCGGAGCGTCGAGTGCGTTCTAATCACGGCGTGAACGAACGCCCGCTTTCCGCCCGCCTCGCCGTCTGCAGCTGGTCGTTGCAACCAGATACTCCCCAGGAACTCATCGCCGCCGTCCAGGCGACCGGACTCGACCGGGTCCAGCTCGACCTCGATCCACTGCGCGAATCGCCGGCCGTCTGGGGCGACACGCCGGCGCTGCTCGAGGCGGCAGGCATCACCGTCGTCTCCGGCATGTTTCGCACCGTGGGTGAGGACTACACGACGATGGAGACGATCCGTGTGACCGGCGGCATTGCGCCCGACGCGACGTGGCAACAGAACAAGGCCAACATCGCGGCGACGGTGGACATCGCCCGGCGGCTCGGCATGGGCATGGTGACGTTCCATGCCGGCTTCCTGCCCCACGACGAGAGTGACCCGGCGTTTGGCACCCTCGCCGACCGCCTGCGTGAGGTGGCGGACATGTTCGGCGCGCACGGCATCGGCGTCGGCCTCGAGACCGGCCAGGAGACGGCGCCGGCGCTGCGCGACTTGATGAAGATCCTCGACCGCCCGACGCTCAGCGTGAACTTCGACCCGGCCAACATGGTGCTGTACGACAAGGGCGACCCAATCGACGCCCTGCGGACGCTCGGCCCCTGGATCGGGCAGGTGCACATCAAGGACGGGATCCGCACCAAGGTCGCCGGGGAGTGGGGCGAAGAGGTGGTCGTCGGCACCGGTGACGTGGACTGGCCGGCCTTTTTTGCCGCACTGCAGGAGGTGGGCTTCACGGGTGACCTGTGCATCGAACGGGAAGCCGGGACCACCCGGGTAGGCGATATCGCAGCAGCACGCGTGCTGGTGGAGGCAATTCAGTGAGTACCCCCATTGCAGGTCGTCCAGTCAACGTCGGCGTCGTCGGCCTCGGGTTCATGGGCCTGACCCACATCAACGCCTACCGCAAGATCGAGGGCGTCAACATCGTCGCCGTCTGCGACGCAGTCCGGCAGCCGGTCAACGGCGTGCTGGCAGGCGTGGCCGGCAACGTCGCCGGGTCGGACACGGTGGATCTCGGGCCGTCGGTGCGCGCCTACACGAACATCGACGACCTGCTCGCCGACAGCGACGTGGATCTCGTCGACCTGTGCGTGCCGACGCCGCTGCACGTCCCGCAGACACTGGCCGCGCTCAAAGCCGGCAAGCACGTGATCTGCGAGAAGCCGCTGGCCCGCACGTCCGAGCAGTCGCGGCTGATCGTCGAAGCGGCACGCGCGGCCAAGACGCACTTCATGCCGGCAATGTGCATGCGCTTCTGGCCGGGCTGGGCCTGGCTCAAGCAGCTCAAGCAGGACGGCACGTACGGCGACATCCTGACCGCGCGCTTCCGGCGGGTCTCGGCGCCTCCGGGCTGGAGCCGGGACAGCTACTTCAAGGGCGGGGACTCGGGCGGGGCGCTGTTCGACCTGCACGTGCACGACACCGACTTCGTGCAGTTCCTGTTCGGTCGCCCGACCGCGGTGTTCTCGACCGGCGTGAGCCGGTTCAGCGGCGCCACCGATCACGTGGTGACGCAGTACATGGTGCCGGGCGGCGCGACGGTGTACTCCGAGGGCAGCTGGCTGCTGGCGAGCGGCTTTGCGATGTCCTACACCGTGATGTTCGAACACGCGACGGTGGACTACGACGGCGCCCGCGGCGACGCCGCGCTGCAGGTCTGGCAGGAAGGCAAGGAGCCGCAGGTGATCGTGCCCGAGGGGCCCGACGGCTACGTCGGCGAACTGCAGCATCTGATCGATGCGATCCGCACCGGACAGGCGCCGACCATCGTGACCGCGGAGGATGGCCTGAGCGCCGTCGAGATCTGCGAGGCCGAAGAAAAGTCGGTACAGACCGGCCAGGTCGTCGCGCTGTGACCACTCTTTCTGAGCTCCAGACGCCGCTGGTGGTGATTGACGCGCCAGCCATGCGCCGCAACATCGCCCGCATGGCCGAGGCGGCGGCCGCGGGCGGCAAGCGCCTGCGGCCACACGGCAAGACCCACAAGAGCGGCTGGATCGCCCGCGAGCAGATTGCCGCGGGCGCGGTCGGCCTGACCTGCGCCAAGCCGGGCGAGGCCGAAGTGTTCGCGGCCGAGGGCGTGCAGGACATCCGCATCGCCTACCCGGTGTCGCCGACCTATGCGCCGCGGCTCGTGGCGCTGATGGACGGCGTCCGGGTCTCGACCATCGTCGATGACCTCGGCGTGGCTCAGGGTTGGTCCGACGCCATGGTCAGCGCCGGCCGACGCCTGGAAGTGCTGGTCAAGATCGACGTCGGCACGCACCGGTGTGGCGTGGACCCCCGCGAGCGCGACGCCCTCGGCTTCATCGAGCAGGTGAGCCGGATGCCCGGTCTGGACCTGCGCGGACTGCTGAGCCATGCCGGGCACTCGTACGCCGCCGGATTGGCCGACGAGATTGCCGCCATCGCCCGCGCCGAGGCCGCCCTGCTGGCCGAACTGGTCGATGGCTGCGCAGGCCGGGGAGTGGAACTCGAAGAGATCAGCGTCGGGTCCACGCCGTCCGCCCTCTACAGTGCCAAGCTCGACGGCATCACCGAGTTGCGCCCCGGCAACTACGTCTTCCACGACCGCACGCAGGTCGGGCTTGGCGTCACCGACTGGGCCGGCTGCGCCCTGCGTATCCATGCGTCGGTGGCGGCTTTTCCGGCTGCGCGACCGGCTCGTCCTCGACTGCGGCAGCAAGGTGCTGTCCTCGGACGGCGCCCGCGGGTTTGGCCCCACGCCGGGCTATGGGGTCATCCTCGGCCCCGATGGCACGCCCGACCCGGGCCTGCTGATCGAGCGTCTGTCCGAGGAGCATGCCGTGGTGCGGGTGAGCGGGGAGACCCGTCTGCGCATCGGCGACCGCGTGACCGTCATCCCCAACCACGCCTGCGTGGTCGCCAACCTGTCGAACCTCTACGTCGTGGCCGACGGCGACGACGTGCTCGAAACGCCGAAGGTCGACGCCCGCGGACTCGTCAACTAGCGCTGGAAGGCCGGGCGGAGTGCTAGACTCGCCCGCATGGCTCCACGTGAACTTGGCGACGCGCTCGGCCTGATCGAGACCCGTGGACTGGTCGGCATGGTCGAGGCCACCGATGCCATGCTGAAAACGGCCAACGTCACCTTCGTCAGCTGGCAGAAGGTCGATGCCGGGCTGGTGACCTCGATCGTGCGCGGCGACGTTGCCGCCGTGAAGGCCGCGACCGACGCCGGCGCCGCTGCCGCGCGACGGGTGGGCGAGCTGGTTGGCGTGCACGTCATCGCCCGCCCCGCCGACGAAGTCGAGACGATCTTCCCGATTTCGTAGGCCTGCCCGCCGCCCGCTTTCCGGCCCGCGCAGCGCGCCGCCGGCTTACTCGATCACCACCGCCGTGCCGCTCGCGCTGACCATCAGCATGCTGCCGCCGTTGCCGATCGTCTCGTAGTCGAGATCCACCCCGATCACCGCGTTGGCGCCCAGCGCCGCGGCCTGCTGCTGCATCTCCTGGACGGCAATGTCCTTGGCCTTGCGCAGCTCGGACTCGTACGCGGCCGATCGCCCGCCGACGATGTCGCGGATGCCGGCAAAGAGGTCGCGGAAGATGTTCGCGCCGAGGATGGCCTCGCCGCTGACCAGGCCGATGTACTTCACCACCTTGGCGTTGTCCAACGCCGACGTCGTCGTCACCAGCATGGCTGTCTCCTCGGAAGAGTCGGGCTACTTCTCGAACGTCGCGTAGGTGTCGGCCAGGCTGCTCGCCACGCGCGCCGCGTCCACGTCCTTCTGCGTCACGCCCTTGGCCGTATGGGTCCAGTACCGCACCGTGAGCCGACGGTACTCCAGCACGAAATCGGGGTGGTGATCGACGGCCTCGGCGGCGAAGGCCAGCCGCGTCAGCAGCGCCACCGCATCGGGAAAGCTCTTGACGGTGAACTGCCGCTCGATGGCGTTGCCCACCAGCGACCAGCCGGGCATCGTGGCGAGGGCGGCAGCAAGCTGTGTGGAGTCGAGTGGCGTGGACATCGCTGTGGCTCCTTCCGGTCAGAGATCGAACCGCGACGCAGCCAGCGCCGGCGGCACCACCGTCGCCGGTTCGCGGACGATGTCGGCGACGAGATCCGCGGTCAGTGGCGTCAGCAGGGCGCCGTTGCGGAAATGGCCAGTGGCGTAGACCAGGCCAGGCAGTCGGCGCGACGCGCCAATGAACGGCAGTCCGTCGGGCGAGCCTGGCCGGAGGCCGACGCGGACTTCGGTGAAGCTGGCGTCGGCGAGCGCCGGCACCAGCGCCTGCGCCGCCGTGCACAGCTGCAGCACGCCAGCCACGGTGGCTCGCGAGTCGAACCCGACCAGTTCCTCGGTGGCGCCGACCAGCACCTCGTCGCCCCACGGCACCATGTAGATGTCGGGGCCCCACAGCACCCGGCGCAGCGCCCCCTCGACCATCTGCAGGCGCAGCAGCTGGCCACGAACAGGATGCGTCGGCAGGGCCGGGTGTCCGTCGATCTGCAGGCGTCCCGCCCAGGCTCCGGCGGTGACCACCACGTGGGTCGCATGGAACGTGTGCGCGTGCGTCTCGACGACCAGGTGACCGTCGCCGCGCGCCACGCGCTGGACGCGCTCGGAGTGCTGGCTGCGAACGCCCAGGTGCAGCGACGCGTGGCGGAGCGCTTCCAGCAGATCGCGGATGCGGACGGCCCCGTGCGGCTCGATCAACAGCCCCGCACACTGGTGTCGCACCAGCGGCTCGAGTTCGTGCACGGCGCCCGCGCCCTCGGCCAGCTGGCAGGGGATCCCCTGCGCATGCAGCGCCTCGGCGAGCGTCGCGAGATTGCCGTACCCCTCTTCGCTGTCGGCGACCTGCAGCGTGCCGTTGCGGACATAGGGCACGTCCATGCCCGAATCACAGCGCACGCGATGGATGAAGGTGTCGTAGCGGGCGAGGCTGTCGTTGCCGAGCCCCTGCAGGATCGGGTCGTGCGAGCCTTCGATGTGCGGGCAGAGCATGCCGGCCGAGGCCTGGGAAGCGCCGCTGCCCGGTGCGCCGGCGTCCAGCACCAGGACGTCGGCACCCTGACGCGACAGCGCGTGGGCCACGGCATGCCCGATCAGGCCGGCCCCGATCACGATCACATCCGAGTGCGCTGCCACGGCTTCAGTTTACGCCTCGTGTTGCGGCGCCGCCGGTTCGCGCGGCCGGCTACGGTCTCGCCAGGTTGCGGTACTGGACCTGGGCGCGATAGTCGGCCTGCAAGGCACCGCCCGACGCGGGCACGCGATCGACGTTCAGCTGATAGTTGCCGGTGAGCGTGCCGAGGACGACGTCGAGGCTGCCGCGGAAGGTGGCGACCTCGACGCGGACCAGCGGTGCCAGGGCCGGTGTGTCGAGGCGCCCGGCCAGGGCGAGCTGATCGTCGCTGGTCACCTGGCCTGTCAGGGGCACCTGCGCCGTCGGCTCGGCCGAATCGGTGAGCACCGCCGTCAACTGATCACCGGTCTGCACGACGCGCAGCGTCATCGTGCCGCCGGTCGCGGCGCCGGGCCCGCACAGCGCCGCCGCGGAAGCGGCACCGCAGGTCAGCTGCGGACGGGCGACTGCGCCCGTCCAGGTCCCCTGGTAGTCGGGCACGACGCGTAAGGGCAGACTTCCAGAGGCCGTGCCAGCCGTGACCGTCACCGTGACGCGACCGGCCCGGCCCGCGGTGGCAATGCCGGTCGGGCCGATGCCGAGCACGCTGCCGTCCGAACTCGACCACATGGCAGCAGCCACCGGCACCCCGGCGCCGGTCGTGACCGTCAGCGGCGCCACTTCGCCAGTGCGCAGCACGCTGCGGGCCGCGGTCACCCGCAGCGCCCCGCTCGACGGCGCGGTCGGTGTGGCCGTGTTGTTGTCGCAACCGGCCGTGAGCAGTGCCAGCCCCGCGAGTGCAGTGGCCACCAGGCGAGACGTCACGCCGCGACTGTAGCAAGATGGGCAGGTCGGCGAAAGGCCCATGCGCATCGTCTCCTCCGAGGTCTCACGCGCGGCAATCGACGCGCAGGTCGTGTCCGCCACCTACCCGGGCCATGTGCCGGCGCGATGGGCGCTGCCGTTGCTCGACGCGTTGGACACGCACGGCGCGGGCTGGCGGCTGGTGGAGCTGGACGAAGACGACCTCGGGAGCCTGTGGCTCCCCGCACACGCCGGGGAGGCCTGCCACGGCGACTCCCTGCAGCTGGGAGACGACGCCGATGGGGGGAGCCTGCGTGCGGCAGGCGACTGGCTGGCGCGCAATGCCGGGCGCTACGCCGCCGCAAACCCGTCGTGCTGGGGCCGCATCACCCACGCCGCGGCGGCGGCCGGGCCTGCGGCCGGCACCAGGGCCGGCCCCGCGGTAGGCCCGCGACCGGTCCCTCGGCGGGCACGGTTGCCGGTGCCGAGGCCGGCGCCGGCACGCTGTCGCCAATCGTCGTGTCGGCTGACAGCGTCGGCGATCGCGTGAAGCCGGCGCATGCCGCACTGGTGGTCGTGGACGGCCTGCATCGCGCCCTGGGGTACTGGATGGCCGGCCATCGCCGCTGCCGGGCCTACATGCCGCTGCCGCCGTCAGGGCCGGGTGCAGGGAAGAAGAGGCGTAGAGGCCTCAGCGCGGCGGAGGCGACCGCTTGGCCGGCGCAGCCGGCTCACGCGGCGTCGGGTCGCGAGGCGTGATCCAGGTCGCCGGCGGGTTGACCCGTTTCGCACGGGCCTTTGGCTCGGCGCGCTCGACTTGCCCCTGTGAGGCCGCCGGGGTCTGCACCACGACCACCGTCGGCGCATAGGTCACGACGTTCTGAGAGACGTGGACGGGCGGCGCAGCCGACTGCGCGGCCGCCGCGCGACGGGAGCCGGTGCGCACCAGCGCCGCGATGACGCGTTCGCTGAGGCCGTCGCTCTTCAGGTCCTGGATGTCTGCAAAGCTGAGCGTGAAGACGCTGCCGTCGGCGTCGATCATGGCCACCAGCAGGTCGTCGCCGAGCCCGGTGCGGTGCAGTTCGATGACGTCGCGCAGGATGAGGTCGCCGGCGGCGGCGGGCAAGGGCGCCAGCAGCAGCGCCAGCAAGGCTACAAGGGTTCGTCGCATCTGTCGCACTCCTGTCGGGCACCACCGTCGGCCCGTCCTGGTACATGCAAGACACGGCCCCGCACGGGTTGTCCCCAGCTGGCCGCACCCCTGTCCTGACCAGGCGTCACCTTCTGCCACCCGCGCCACGAAAGGCACGCACACGCGGGGGAAGCCGCGGGCACGACGTTTGCGACTTCCCGTGGTGCCATGGAACAGCGTGCCCTTCTTGCCTCAGTCGCCCTGCTCGGTTGCGTCACCGCCGCCGGTGCCGGTGGGTTTCTTGCCATGCGGCAGACGCCCGCGGCGCCCGGAGAGACGCCGACGTCGGCAATTGCCGACGTGACCGAGGCCGACGCGACCGCGCACGGCACGGTGGCAGAGATCGAGCCGCCACTCCCGTCAGCAGCCGAGCTTGCAGCCATCCCACCTGCGAATCAACCCGCCACGGCCCGGCCCGCCCGGTCAGCCGCTGCCCCCGCCAATGCCCCGGCGGCCCCGGTATCGGCCGCGCCAGCGGCGTCCCGGTCGTCGGCCCGGGTGGCGGCAGCCCCCGCGGGAGCCCGGGTCGCGGCAGCCCCAGTGACAGCCCCGGTGACGGGCCCGGTGGCGGGCCCGGTGGCTTCAGCGCCGGCAGCCCCGGCGGCGGCTGAGCCAGTCCAGACGACGGCCGACGCGAGGGTCACGGAGAACCGGGACACCTGGCCGGCCCGCGAGTCTGCCACGTCGCCTCGAGCGGGCAGGGAACCCGGTCGTGACGCCGATGCCACTTCGACGGCCGGCGACGACGCGCTGCCCGGCCGGACGGCGGTGGACGAGGTCTCGGCGGCGCCGGCCCCCGTCCGGCGCCTGGAGACGGTGACCATCCCGGCTGATGCGGTGATCGGGGTGCAGCTCGAAACCGGAGTATCGAGCCTCAATGCGCGGGTCGAGGACACCGTGCGGGCCAGGGTCGCGCGCGACCTCGTATCCGGCGGCGAGGTCGTGGTGCCGGCCGGGACCCGGCTGCTCGGCAGCGTCACCCTCGTCGACGAGGGCGGCCGCGTCCGCGAGCGGGCACGTCTCGGCATCCGCTTCCACACGCTGGTGCTGGCCGACGGCACGGAGATGCGGCTTCCTACCGAGACCATCTACCGCGACGGCGAGTCGGTGGCCGGACGCAGCGCTGCCAAGATCGGCGGCGCCTCGGTCGGCGGCGCCATCCTCGGCGCCATCCTCGGCGGTGGCAAGGGAGCGGTGATCGGCGCCGCGACCGGCGCGGGCAGCGGCGCGGGGTGGGCGATGGCCGGCGATCGCCGGCCGGCCGAGCTCCGCGCCGGGCAGTCGCTGACGGTGCGTGTTTCGGACGCGGTGAGCACCCAGGTCGAGCGATAAGCGGGGCTATACTCGCGCCAATGAGCGACGGGGTGGTCCCGCCCTTTCCAGAGATCCCTCGCCACGCCGGGCCCCTCGGCGACATGCCCGACGAGGAGTTCCGGGCCGCCGGACATGCGCTGGTGGACTGGATTGCCGACTACCTGCAGCACGCGGACCGCTACCCCGTGCTGGCCCAGGTGGCCCCCGGCCAGATTGCCGCCAGCCTGCCGCCGCAGGCGCCCGAACACGGCGAGCCCATCGGCGACATCCTGGCCGACGTCGAGCGCCTGATCGTCCCCGGGCTGACGCACTGGAACAGCCCGACCTTCTTTGCCTACTTTTCGATCTGCGCCAGCGGTCCCGGGATCCTGGCCGACTTCCTGGCCGCGGCCTTCAACCAGCAGGCGATGCTGTGGCGGACCTCGCCGGCTGCCACCGAGCTCGAAGCCGTGACGCTCGGCTGGCTGCGGCAGCTGATGGGTCTGCCCGACAGCTTCGAGGGCGTCATCTACGACACCGCCTCGATTTCGACGCTGCACGCCCTGGCCGCGGCGCGCGAGCGGGCCCTCCGCGGCGTGCGCCGTACCGGTCTTGCCGGCCGAGACGACGCGCGCGGACTCCGCATCTACTGCTCGGATCAGGCGCATTCCTCGGTGGACAAGGCCGCGATCCTGCTCGGCCTGGGGCACGACGCGATCGTCCGGGTTGCCAGCGACGAGGCGTTCCGCATGGACGTCGCGGCACTCGAGGCGGCGGTTGCCACCGACCGGGCCGCCGGCCTGCGGCCGCTGGCGGTGGTCGCCACCACCGGCACCACCTCGACGACCAGCGTCGACCCCGTCGCAGCAGTGGCCGACGTCTGCGAGCGTGAGTCGCTGTGGCTGCACGTCGATGCCGCGTACGGCGGCGCCGCGGCACTCGTGCCGGAGATGGCCTGGGTGCTGGAGGGCGCGGCCCGGGCCGACTCGCTGGTCGTCAACCCGCACAAGTGGATGCTGACGCCGTTCGACCTGAGCGTGCTGTTCTGCCGGCACATGGACCTGGTGCGCGAGGCCTTCTCGCTGGTGCCCGAATACCTGCGGACGACCGAAGCGCCCGAAGTCCGCAACCTCATGGACACGGGCGTGCAGCTCGGCCGGCGCTTCCGGGCGCTCAAGCTGTGGTTCGTGCTGCGCTACTTCGGCGCCGACGGGATGCGGACGCGCATTGCCGAGCACGTCCGGCTGGCCCGGGTGTTTGCCGGGTGGGTCGATGCCGACCCTGGCTACGAGCGCCTGGCGCCCACCCCGATGAGCGTGGTCTGCTTCCGCGCGTGTCCGACTTCGCTACAGGGCGACGCGTCTGCCCTCGACCGCCTCAACGAGCGCCTGCTGCACGACCTCAATGCCAGCGGCCGGCTGTTCCTCTCACACACCAAGTTGCGCGGCGCCTACGCGCTGCGCGTGGCGATTGGCCATCTGCGCACCACTGAAGCCCACCTGACCGAGGCCTGGGCGCAGATCCGAGAGACCACCGCGCGGCTCTGACCCGCCCCGCGCCGCGCCCCTCGACGGCGGCACCTCAATTGCTAGAGAAGGTGCCGTGATCCGTCCCCTTTTCGCTCTCGTGGTCTGTGCACTGGCGCTGGGAGCGCCGCGGCCGGCAGCGGCAGACGTGCTCCTCACGCCCTTTGCCGGCGTCAGCTTCCTGTCCGAAGGCGACCGCAAGCTCGTCTACGGCGCCGGCATCGCGCTCGGCGGGCTGATTGGCATCGAGGCCGAGGTGTCTCGGACGACCCTTTCCGACCAGGACCTGATCGGGTCGGTCGTCGACCTCGAGACCAGCCTGACCACGGGGATGGTCAACCTGATGGTGAAGCTGCCGGCCGGGCCGGTGCAGCCGTACGTCACCGGCGGCCTCGGCGTGGTCCGGGTGGCTGGCGAAGTCAGGGTGCCGGTGCTCGGCTCGCTGGTCAGCCTGAGCGGCGGCGAGTTCGGGATGAACGTCGGCGGCGGCCTGTACCTGTTCCCCTCCGACTGGTTCGGCATTCGTGGCGACGTCCGCTACTTCCGGACGATCGGCGAAGTGACCCTGTCGGACCTGACCGACTTTGCCGGGCTGGACAACCTGCCCATCCCGGAGCTCGATTTCTGGCGCGTCACGGGCGGCGTCACGCTGCGTTTCTAGGCGCGTTCAACACGGGCGCAGCGGAGGCGCCTTCTTCATATGCGTAATATTCTTCTTTCCTCTTTGCTGCTCACCCTGGTCGCGGTCGCCCCTGCCGCCGCCCAGACGACCGGTGGCCTCGCCACCCCGTTCGTCGGCATCGTCACCGATACGCCCTCCGATGAGAACCGCACCGTCTACGGCGGCGCGGTCGGCGCGACTGGCAACATCGTTGGCTTCGAAGTGGATTTCGGGTACGCCCCGAACTTCTACGAAGCCGAGGACGACTTCGGTGAGCTCGGCAGCGCCGGCAGCGTGGCCACGGTGATGGGCAACCTGCTGATTGGCGCGCCGCTCGGCAAGGTCCGCCCGTACGGCACCGTCGGCGTCGGCCTGATGCGATCGAACCTCGAGATTTTCGACTTCTTCGACGACCTCAGCCGCAACGACTTCGGCATCAACTACGGCGGCGGGGTGATGGTGTTCTTCACCGACAACCTCGGCATACGCGGTGACATCCGTCAGTTCCGCAGCCTGCAGAACGACGACCGGGACGACGACTTCCCGGATCCGGGCGACTTCGACCTCGGCGACTTCAAGTTCTGGCGCGCCACCGCCGGCCTCACCTTCAGGTTCTAATGCAGGGGATGCGGTCGGCCAGCGCGCAGGTGCTGGCCGGCCGCGTCGCCGCGCTCGTGATGAAATAAGGCGCGTGCTCCTGCCGCGCCGCATCACCGACATCCAGCCTCCGGTCATCCCCATCCTCGGGGAGTGGATCCGCGCCAACCCGGGCACCATTTCGCTGGGCCAGGGGATTGTCTCGTACGGTCCCCCTCCCGATGTGCTGCAGGCCCTGCAGAACTTTGGCGGCCGCCTGGCCGATCATCGCTACGGCCCCGTCGAGGGTCAGCCCGAGCTGATTGCCATCCTCCGCGACAAGCTGACCCGCGAGAACGGCCTCTCCCTCGACGGCCGCCGCATCGTCGTCTCGGCCGGCGGCAACATGGCGTTCCTGAACGCGGTCATGGCCATCACCGACCCCGGCGACGAGGTCATCCTGCCGGTGCCGTTCTACTTCAACCACGAGATGGCGCTGACGATGATCGGCTGCCGCACGGTGGGCGTGCCGACCGATGCGCGGTACGGGCTGGACCTGCCGGCGCTGCGGGCGGCGATCACGCCGCGCACCCGGGCCATCGTCACGGTCTCGCCCAACAACCCGACCGGGGCGGTCTACCCCGAGGCCGACCTGCGCGCGGTCAACGCCCTGTGCGCCGAGCACGGCCTGATCCACATCACCGACGAGGTCTACGAGTACTTCACCTACGGCGGGGTGCGGCACTACTCGCCGGGCAGCGACCCGGCCAGCCGGCCGCACACGGTCTCGCTGTTCTCGCTCTCCAAGGCGTACGGGTTCGCGGGCTGGCGGGTGGGCTACATGGTGATTCCCGAGGAGCTGTTCGACGCCGTCAACAAGGTCCAGGACACCAACCTGATCTGCCCGCCGCTGGTGTGCCAGGCAGCGGCCGCGGCGGCGCTGACGGTGGGGCGGCCGTACTGCGCGCCGCACGTCGCGGCGCTGGAGGTGGTGCGGGGCGAGGTGCACGAGGCGCTGCGGGGCATTGCCGACCTGGTCGAGGCGCCGGCCACCGACGGGGCGTTCTACGTGCTGCTGCGGGTGCGGACCGGGATGGACGCCTTCACGCTGACCAGGCGGCTGATCGAGACGCACGGGGTGGCGGTGGTGCCGGGCAGCGCGTTCGGTGTCACCGACGCGTGTGCGTTGCGGATTTCGTTCGGGGCGCTCGACCGCGAGTCGGTCTCGGCCGGGATGGGACGCCTGGTCGCCGGGCTGCGGGCCGAGGTCGGCTGACGGCTAGGCGGCGCGGCCCTGGAAGACTTCCCAGGCCGAGATGACGGCGCGCAGCGTGCGGGCGCGGTCGTCGGCGGCGCTGCCGTCGGTGCCCGGGTTCAGGTCCGGGTGGGTTGCCCGGATGAGGTGGCGGTAGGCGCTGCGCACTTCGGTGTCGCTGGCCGTGGACGCCAGGTCGGCGCCAAGGCGGTTGAGCAGGGTGATGGCGACCTGTTCGCGCGGCGTCCGCGGCTGGCGCGCCTGCGAGCCACCACGCGGCGGTACCTGCGCCTCGACCACCGGGATCCCGCCCGCCGCAGGCGCTGCAGACGCCGATTGCGGATAGCGCGTGTGGAACAAGGGCGCCGACACCAGGCGTAGCGGCTCGAGGCGATGGGCCCAGGACGGACTCACGATGCGCCGCTCAACCGGCTGGCCGGGCGCCGCGGGGGGCGGCACGTCGGTCAGCTTCGAGAACAGCACGTCGGCAAATCCGCACCGGGCTTCCATACAGGAAGGATCGGCAGGGCGGCCGCGGGCTTGAACGGCGGCCCGGCCCGGCAGCCGGGCAGGCGTGATCTAGACTGCCGCATGTCCGCCCGCCCTCCCCGCCACACCAGCCCGTCGGTCCAGGCGCCTGCGCCGCGGCTGCCGGACAGCCATCGGGGTCCTGGCGATGGTGGCCGCGGCGGTCACCGCGGCGGCCCAGGCGCCAGTCGAGCCGGTGCCCTCGGCGGCGCAGCTGCGCTGGCAGCGGATGGAGGTCAACGCCTTCGTGCACTTCGGGCCCAATGCCTTCACCGGCGCGGAGTGGGGCACGGGCCGCGAGCAGCCGGCGGTGTTCAACCCGACGCAGCTCGACGCCCGGCAGTGGGTGCGCAGCTTCAAGGCCGCCGGGATGAAGGGCGTGGTGGTCACGGCCAAGCACCACGACGGCTTCTGCCTCTGGCCGACCCCGGAATCGGCGCACACGGTGGCGGCCAGCCCGTGGCGCGGCGGCAAGGGCGACCTGCTGCGCGAGCTGTCGGAGGCGGCGCGGGCCGAGGGCCTGAAGTTCGGGGTCTACCTCTCGCCCTGGGACCGCAACCATCCGAGCTACGGCACGCCGGCCTACAACGACGTCTTCGTGCGGATGCTCGAGGATGTCCTGTCGAACTACGGCGAGATCTTCGAGGTCTGGTTCGACGGCGCCAACGGCGAGGGCCCCAACGGCAAGCGGCAGGTCTACGACTGGCCGCGTTTCCACGAGGTGGTCCGGCGCCTGCAGCCGAATGCGGTCATTTTCAGCGACGCCGGCCCCGGCATCCGCTGGATTGGCAACGAGCGCGGGGAAGCGCCGCTGACCAACTGGGCGATGCTCGACCGCGACCGCTACGCGCCGGGCACCGGCCTCAGCATGGACCTGCCGGAAGGGTCGGAGCTCGGGCGCTTCTACGTGCCGGGCGAGTGCGACGTCTCGATTCGTCCGGGCTGGTTCTGGCGGGCCGCCGAGAACGCGCGGGTCAAGTCGCCGCGGACGCTGCTGCGGCTCTACGAAGCCTCGGTCGGGCGCAACTGCACGCTGCTGCTCAACGTGCCGCCCGACGACCGCGGGCTGATCCACGACAACGACGTGGAGGCGCTGGCCGGCATGAAGGCGCTGGTGGACCGTGTCTACGGCACGTCGCTGCTGCCGGCGGCAGCCAAGGTCACCGCGAGCCTCGACGGCCGCGGGTCATCCGGCCGCGGCGGTCCTCGATGCCGACCTCGACACCTGGTGGGCCCCGGCCGGTGCAGCGCGCACCGGCAGCCTCACCGTGGACGCCGGCCGCGAGGTGACCTTCGACCGGGTCCGGCTGCAGGAGGGCATCGCGCTCGGCCAGCGCGTCTCGCTGTTCGAGATCGAGGCCTTCGGCGCGGATGGCTGGCGGCGCATTGCCACCGGCACCACCATCGGCCACACCCGCATCGTCGCCACGCCGACCACCACCGCGTCGCGCGTGCGGGTGCGCATCCACGATGCGCGGGGCGTGCCGATGCTGGCCTCGCTCTCGCTCCACGATTCGACCCAGGCCAGCGCCGGTGCGCCGGCCGAGCCCGCAGGACACTGAGCCGCCCATGAACAGACGACAACTTCTTCAATCCCTGGCGACGACGCCGCTGGCTGCGGCCATGGCGGCGCCGGCCACGCGGGCGGCGCAGGCCGCGCAGTCGCCCTCAGCAGCAGCGGGCGGGGCGGCCGAGCGGGTGATTGTCATCTCGCTCGACGGCGTGCGGACGCAGGAGATGTTCGGCGGGCTCGACGAGGCGATCCTGCAGCACGTGCTCGGACCGAAGAAGCCCGTGCGGGAGCACCCGCTCTACAAGACCTACTGGCGGCCGACGCGGGAGGCGCGGCGCGCGGCGCTGATGCCGTTCCTGTGGGGCACGTTCCTGACCCGGCACGGCTCGATTGTCGGCGACCGGCAGGCTGGCAGCAGCATGCTGCTCGGCAACACGCAGCGTTTCAGCTACCCGGGGTATGCCGAGCTGATGACCGGCGCGCCGCACGACGGGGTCATCACCAGCAACGACAACCGGCGCTACCCCTTCGAGACGGTGCTGCAGTTCCTGCGGCGGGAGTTCGCGGCGACGCGTGAGCAGGTGGCCTGCTTCGGATCGTGGGACGTCTTCACGTCGATTGCCGCGTCGCGCGACGGCGAGGTCTACACCAACGCCGGCTACCAGGCCTACGACGTGCCGGACGCGCGGCTGCAGGCGCTCAGCAAGGCGCAGTTCGAGACCGTGCCGGCCTGGGACACGGCGCGCTACGACTACTACACGTGGCAGTTCGCGATGGACCATCTCGTGCGGCACCAGCCGCGGGCGTTGTGGATTGGCCTGGACGAGACCGACGACTGGTCGCACAACAAGAGCTACGTGCGGGTCATCGAGTACCTGCACCGGTTCGACGGCTGGCTGGCGGGGCTGTTCACGCTGATCGAGGCGACGCCGTGGCTGCGGGAGCGGACCGCGGTGATGCTGGTGACCGACCACGGGCGCGGCAACACGGCCGAGGACTGGGGCAGCCACGGCAAGGACACCGAGGGCGCGCAGCACGTCTGGGCGGCGGTGGCGGCGCCGTCGTGGCAGGCGCGCGGGGTGTGGAAGGCGGGCCATCCGCCGGCCTCGCAGAGCCAGGTGGCGGCGACGATCGCGTCGCTGGTCGGCAAGGACTGGCGGAAGGCGTCGCCTGGTGCGGGCGCGCCGCTGTCGCCACCGGCCTGACGCGCCTGCGCGGCCGCGCGCGCCAGCGGGCCCGGCGCGTCAGCTCGCCTGCTGCTCGTCGAGGCCGAGGCGGCGCCGCTTCAGGTACAGGCCTTTGCGGGTGATGCCGAGCCGCCGCGCGGTGTCGGCCAGGTTGTACTGCGACTGCTCCATCGCCCGAGCGATCGCGGCCCGTTCGACGTCGTCGTACATCTCCTGCAGCGTGCGGTCGAGGCACACGCGCACTGTTGTCCCTTCCACCTGCGCGGGGGGCGCGGTGGTCGACGTTTCGCGGAACACTGACGACAGGTGGCCAACGTCGATCAGTTCGTCTTCGTCGCTCAGGGCGATCAGTCGTTTCAGCTCGTTTGTCAGCTGGCGAACGTTGCCGGGCCAGTCGTAGGCCGACAAGCGCTCGAGCACCTGCGGCGTCAGCTGCGGTACGAACTTGCCGGCGTTGCGGGCATGCATCGTCAGGAAGTGATTGACCAGGGTCGGGATCTCTTCGCGCCGGTCGCGCAGCGGCGGAATGGTCAGCGACACGACGTTGAGCCGGTAGAACAGGTCCTCGCGAAAGCGTCCAGCGCGCACCAGCTCCTCGAGTCGCGCGTTGGTCGCGGCGACGACCCTGACGTCGACCTTCTGCGGGCGTTCGCCCAGTGGTTGGATCTCGCCGCTCTCGAGAAAGCGCAGTAGCTTCGGCTGTAAATCGAGCCCGAGCTCGCCGATTTCGTCGATAAAGAGGGTGCCGCCTTCCGCCTCTCGGATCAGACCCTTGGCGTCGTGCACGGCGCCGGTGAAGGCACCCCGCCGGTAGCCGAAGAGCTGCCCCTCGAGCATGTCACGCGGCACAGCCGTCATGTTGAACGGGACGAAGCGCGCCTGCGAACGCCGCGACATGGCGTGCACTTCTTCCGCCACAACTTCTTTTCCAGTTCCCGTCTCCCCGCAGATGAGCACGGAAATATCACTGACTGCGACCCGTCGGACCGTGGAGTGGAGCCTTCTCATCTCTTCGGAGATGTAAAGCCCCTTGCGACCCTCGGGGACGACGTCGAGGTCCCACGAAAGCACCTTCCGACGCGATTCTGAATGAGCACGCACGGCCTCAACCGACAACCTCACAACGTTCATCAGGTGAGCAACTGACTGCCGCGACGTTGGGTCGGCCAGCGAGGATACGTGCAGAGTAAACGTGTCTTTGCCTACTGAGCCCAGAACCACACATTTGTCTGTGTCAGGCTCAAAGCCGGTATCTTGGCTAATGCGGGCTTCCGAAACAATCTTCATTCGCTTCAAGAGCCGGACACATTCGTTCCCAGCGATATGCGGCTGTGACAGTAGCGCACATACAAATGAAAGACTCTCAGCCAGCTCGAAGTGGAGACGGTGTCGACGGGTCGATATGACGGGGCCGGTAGGCCAAGCTGTGGACGTCAGGGTCGCTTGAAGAGCGGCTGTCTGCCTTGCTTGGAATCTGTCTCCTGAAGCGACGAATACCCTTACTGACCTCGACATTTCCGAGTGAAAACGCCTTCGGTCCTTCTGATCCGCCGCCCTGACGGCACGAGCGCGCGCGAGAAGGGCAAGCGCCTCGGCGCTTGGGTTCTGGACACGCTCGACCACACTAACGATGTCAGCGTCTGCGCCGTTCCCATCCCCAAGAGAACAGGCAATCTCACAGCGCCGCAGCGTCAATTTCGCCCAACTGATTAAGTCACCGCGCGCTTCGGCTACCGACCGGGCATGCGTCAGTATCTCGTGGGCGAGCTCCGGTCTCTGCATTGCGAGCGCTACACGGGACCTGACTGGGGCTGAATCGACAAGAAGTAGCGTAGTGCCGCTGAACGCCGCGGCTATTGCTTCGATCTCTGCCGATGCAGCCGTCGCCGCGGAGATTTCGCCTAGCTCCATGGCCACGTTAGCCAGAGTGTCGAGCAAGGCTCCCCTCGCGAGAGAGACGGCTTGCACGCCGACGAGTGAGGAGGTCGCCAGCGTACGAGCCCGTTGCAGGTGGCCTTGTCTGAACTCTAGAAACGCAAGGTTCGCGCGTGCGGCGGAAGCCAGGGAGCTCAGGCCATGCGCTTCTGCGACTGAGTGGGCGGAGCGCGCCCACTCAGTCGCCTCCCCGTTGCGGGCCAAGTGGTATTCAGCTCCTGAAAGAGCTAATCGTGCAAACGCGTCGATCGAAGCATTGGGCTCAGGCTTGAGGAGACTCAGGGCCGACGTGAGCTCGGCCACCGCAACATTCGGCAGGCTGCGTTGTGCATGGGCTTGCCCAACTCTCGCGTGCAGCGCAGCCCTAAGTTGAGCATCGCCGGCGCGAAGCACAGCTCTCTTCGCGACTTCAAGCGCCTGTTGACTTTCCGCCAGCGAGCGGTGACTCGTGAGCAGAGTGAAGCGGGATAACGACGCTAGCGCGACTTGCTCGTACTCGCCCGCCGATTCTCCGTCGACGACGACACGCCCTAGTGTCGTCAGCGCCTCCTCTATGTGACCCGAGGCGCCGAGCAGTTCGCCCCTGACGCGGCTAGCAAAAACGCGGATGCTCACCTCAGCTGAGTCAATCTCTATGGCGTCGAGGCTTTGATATGCAGCACCGATCGCGCCAGCCTGACGCTGCATGTCAGCAACTAAAACAGCGCGTATCGGATGTGCAAGTTCAATTGTCCGGAACAGTCGCTGACACGCTAAAGCATCTCCCGACCGGAGCACTCGGCGCAGTGTTGCTGGGACCTTGAAGGGCATGGCGCGATTTTGCCGCAGAGTCTACAGCACATCGCACCGTTCCTACGGTTCCGAGCGCATGCCTAGTCGCCCCATACGAGAGTGTCACCCCATACCAACGTGTCGCCCCACACCAAGGTGTCACCCCAGACCAGCGTGTCACCCCACACGAGGTGTCGCCCCACACCAACGTGTCACCCCACACGAGGGTGTCGCCCCACACCAGCGTGTCACCCCACACGAGGGTGTCGCCCCACACCAACGTGTCACCCCACACGAGGGTGTCGCCCCACACCAATGTGTCACCCCAGACCAACGTGTTGCCTTCGACCTTGGCAGTAAATGTCAGGCCACTGCGGTCGACCGTCTCGCCGGCAATCTGGGTGGATGGCAGATCCTGCAAGCCGAGACGGGCCGCCGACACCGCCGAGGCGACGTTGATCGCGCCCGCACCGACGGCAGCGATACCGGCGTCGGCGACACGGCCGGCCGTCAGCTGCAGCACCGCCTTGACCTCGTGCGGCTTCAGCGCCGGGTTGGCCTGCAGCACCAGCGCCGCCGCGCCGCTGACCATCGCCGCCGCCATGCTCGTGCCCGAGAGCTGCAGATAAAGCTTGGAGCCCTTGCCCGTGCTCACCGCGCCCTCGCGCTCGGCCAGCGTGCTGTGCGACTCCGACGACGAGAGGATGCGACGCCCCGGCGCCGCGACGTCGGGCTTGAGGAAGCCGTCGATCGCCGTGAGGCCGCGCGAGCTCCAGTCGGCCACGCGGTCGTCGCTGCGCGCCGCCGTGCCCATCGTGTCAATCGCACCCACCGTGATTGCCGACGGCGCATTGCCCGGTGAGGTGATGCCATCGCGTACCCGCGTGCCGTCGGGCAGCGTGCCCCAGTTGCCCGCCGAGGCCACCACCACGAGCCCGGCCCGGCTGGCCCGCTCCACCGCCTGCACCAGCGGGTCGTCGGCCCAGCTCTCGAGCACCGGCCGGCCGAGCGAGAGGTTGATGACCCGCAGCCGGTAGGCCTCGCGATTGGCCACCGCCCAGTCGATTGCCGCAATCACGTCGCTGGTCGTGCCGCGACCGGTGCCGTCGAGCACCCGCAGGCTGACCAGGTGCGCACCCCGCGCCACCCCGCTGAACCGCCCCTCCTTGGTCGTGACGTCGCCAGCGGCAATCCCCGCCACGTGCGTGCCGTGCCCGTAGTCATCGCCGCTCTTCTTGCGCGATCCGGTGACGAAGTCGAACGTCGCCACCACCCGCTTCTTCAAGGCCTCGTGCTTGTCGGCAATGCCCGAGTCGATGATCGCAATGCCGACCCCGGCCCCGTCCACGCCGGGCAGGCCCAGCAGCCCGGTCCACGCCTGGTCGGCGCCGAGCGCCGCGACCTCGGCGGCCATGTGCGCCGAGACGACGGCATCTTCTGCTACGACTGGCACGAGGGGATCGGCCGCGAGTCGCGAGAGCGCTGCAGAATCTGCCACCGTGAGCACGGCGCCGGCGTCGAGCAGCTTGTCCACCCGCAACCCGTGCCGCGCCGCGATGTCCAGCACCTGCTCGCGCGTGCCCGAGACGATGACGCCGCGGGCATTGCCGCCACGCACCGTGTCGCTCAGGCCGCGCGAGAGCCGCGCCTGGTGGACGTCGGCGTGCAGCGGCGAGGCCAGCGCCAGGATGATGAATGCCAGCGACAGCCAGACAACCGTGCGGGACCACGAGGCGCAAATGGACGTACCGCGCACTTCGAGCGAGCGAAGGGAGGACATGGTGCAGACTCCAGGCAGAGAAGGGGGACGCTCCGGGGACCCTCGAACCTGGCCTGCAGCATGCTCAAGTCAGGTGGGCAGACGATGTCCCGGACGCCTGGAGACAATTCACGGCGCGTGCCATGTGGCAGAAACTGCGAAAACGATGGGGACGAGGTGATCCGAACAATGTGCACACCAGCCGCGTCGACACGCTGACACACGATCGGGCCCCAGACTCGACAGTTACGGTGCGCACCGTCCGCCGCTACACTCGCCGCACCACCGCTCGCGGCCGACCCAACCGGCCAAGATCTTGACCGCCCAAAACAAGGAGTTGCCCTTCGCATGAAGCGTGTCGCAAGCCTCCTGGTCGTTGCGCTGCTCGTGATTGTCGGCCTGTGGTGGCTTGCCGGCACGGGCCAGGAGCCTGGCACGGCCGAGCTGATCGCGACGCTGCGCTCCGAACCGCGCAGCCTGAATCGATTGCTTGCCGCCGACCGCGCCTCGCTGGTCGCCAGCCAACTGGTGCACGAGCCGCTGGTGCGGGTCAACCACGTGACCCAGGCGCTCGAGCCGGCCCTGGCCGCGTCGTGGACGCTCGCCGACGATGGCCGGGCGGTGCGGGTGACCCTGCGCAGCGGCGCGCGCTTCTCCGACGGCAGCGCCATCACCGCCGAGGACGTGGTCTTCTCGCTGGCCGCCGCGTACGACCCGCGCGTCGCCAGCCCGCTGGTGGACTCGCTGACCGTGGCCGGCGCGCCGCTGCTCGCCCGCGCCCTCGACGCACACACGCTCGAGCTGACCTTCCCCACCCCCTACGGACCGGGCCTGCGGCCCCTGCACGCGCTGCCCATCCTGCCGCGCGGCCGCTACGCCAGCCTGCTGGCCGACGGCACGCTGGCCGCCGCCTGGGCCCTCGATGCCCCGGCCGCCGGGATGGTCGGCGCCGGCCCCTTCATGCTGGCCCGCCACGAACCGGGCGTCGCCATCCACCTGACGCGCAACCCGCACTACTGGCGCGTCGCCGACGATGGCACGCAGCTGCCACGCGTCGGCCGACTGCGCCTCGACATCGTGCCCTCGCAGGATGCGGAGATGCTGCGGCTGCGCGAAGGCCAGGTGGACGTGATCACCTCCGAACTGCGCGCCGACGACCTGCCGGACGCGCGCGCCCTGGCCGCGCAGGGACGCCTGCAGCTGTTCGAACTCGGCCCCGCGCTCGAAGCCGACATGCTGTGGTTCAACCTGCGGCCGCCGACAGCCGCGACAGCTGGCGCCAGGCCGCCCGTCGATGGCCGCGCCTGGCTGCGCAGCCGCGAACTGCGCGAGGCCATCTCCCACGCCGTGGACCGCACCGGCTTCATCAACGCCGTGTACCGCGGCGCCGGGGTCCAGGTGTCGGGAATGATCACGCCGGGCAACCACCTCTGGCACGCCCCCGACATCGCGCCGCGGCCGTTCTCCCTCGCGATCGCCGGCGAGCTGCTCGATCGCGTCGGCGTGCGCGACCGCGACGGCGACGGCGTCCGCGAAGACATCACCAACCGGCCGGCCGCCTTCACCCTGCTCGTGCAGCAGGGCCACACCGTGCGCCGCCGCGCCGCGCTGGTCCTGCAGGAGGCGCTGGCCAGGATCGGCCTGCAGGTCGAGATCGCCAGCCTCGACCCGCGCGGCCTGCAGGAACGGATGGTCGCCGGCACCTACGACGCGATCTATCACGCCCTGCCCGGTTCGGACACCGACCCCTCGGGCCTGATGGAGTTCTGGCTGTCGTCGGGGCGCTTCCACCTGTGGCATCCCGGCCAGCCGACGCCGGCCACGCCGTGGGAGGCCGAACTCGACGGGCTGATGACGCGTCAGCTGTCGATGACCGATGCGGCGGATCGGCAGCGGACCGTGGCGCAGGCCCAGGCCCTGATCGACCGCGAGTTGCCGGTGCTGGTCTTTGCCGTGCCGCGCGTGACCATTGCCACCAGCGCCCGCCTGACCCACGTGGCGCCCGGCCTGCTGGCGCCACAGGTGCTGTGGAACGCCGCCGAGATCGGGATACGGTAGCGACGTGCGTCGCTTCCTTGTCGGGCGACTGGCCTTTGCCCTTGCCCTGGTGCTGATCGCGTACGTCGGCGTCTTCCTGCTGACGGGCCTGGCGCCCGGCGACGCCGCGGGCGACTACCTCGGCTCGGAAGCGACGCTGCGGCTGGAACGGGTCCGGCTCGGCCTCGACCGGTCGCTACCGGCACGACTGGCCGCGCGGCTGTCGCGCCTGCCGACCCTCGACCTCGGCACCTCGACACGCTTCGGCCAGCCGGTGCTGGCGCTGGTGACCGGGCGCGCCACCAGCACGGTGCAGGCCGGGGCCGCGGCGCTGCTGCTGGCCCTGGCCCTCGGCATCCCCGCCGGTGTCGTGGCCGCGCGCTCGTCCTCGACGGTGCTGCGCCACGGCATTGCCACGCTGTCGATCCTGCTGCTGTCGCTGCCCGCCCTCGTCGTGGCGCTGCTGCTGCTCCTGCTGACGTCGGGCGCCGGCCTGCCGTCGCTGGCAACCATGGTCATCGCCCTCGCCCTGCCCGCCGCCGCCCTGCTCGAACGCCTGCAATCGCGGGCCCTGGGCGGCGTGCTGCACGACCCCTGCCTGACCGCCGCGCGGGCGCGCGGGGTGCCCGCCGACCGGGTGACCTGGCACCACGCCTGGCCGCTGTCCCTGCCGGCAGTGCTCGGCCTGGCCGGGATCATCGCCGGGCAGCTGCTCAGCGGCACGCTGGCCATCGAACTCGTGCTCGCACGCAGCGGCCTCGGCCGCCTGACCTTCGAGGCGCTGCAGGCGCGCGACGTCGAACTCGCGGCCGCCTGCGCCGCCGCCGTGGCCCTGATCGTGAGTCTCGTGAGCCTGACGGCCGACGCCCTGCACCTGTGGCTCGACCCGCGCGTCGGCGCCGCCGACGACACGGCGGCAGCCATCGGGTATCCGTCGCGATGAGGCCGACCGCGCGCATCGGCGTGGGGTTGCTGTCCGTGCTCTGCCTGGCGGCGCTGGCCGCGCCCTGGCTGGCGACGAGCGAGGTGGCGACCCAACACCCGGACCTCGCCCTGGCGCCACCGTCGCTGCAGCGACGCGTGCTCGTCGAACGCCTGCCGCCCACCTATCGGCCGCTCGACACGCCGCTGCCCCTGCTGTGGTTCTCGGGTCGCCTCGTCCGCAGCGCCGATCCCGCCGAGCCGCTGCTGCCCCTCGGCAGCGACTCGCTCGGCCGAGACCAGTGGACGCGGCTGCTGCACGGCGCGCGGTTGTCACTCGGCCTGGCCCTGGCCGCGCTGACCGGGGCGCTGTCGGTGGGCACCGTGCTGGGGCTGCTGGCCGGGGCCCGCCATGGCCCGCAGGACTGGGCGGTGATGCGGCTGGCCGACCTGTTCATCGCCTGGCCGGCGCTGTACGTGGTGCTGGTGCTGCGCGCCACGCTGCCGCTGACGCTGCCGTTTGCCACCCTCTTCGCGCTGATGACGCTGGTGCTGACGCTGGCCGGCTGGCCGATCGTCGCCCGGGCCGTCCGCGCCGTGACCGCCTCGGAGCGGGCCCGCGAGTCGGTGCTGGCCGCACAGGCCGCCGGCGCCACGCCGTGGTGGCTGCTGCGCCGCCACCTGCTGCCGGCCGCCATGCCGGTCATCGTGACGCAGGGGCTGCTGCTCGTTCCGTCGTTCATCCTCGCCGAAGCGACGCTGTCGTTCGTCGGCCTGGGCTTCTCGGAGCCAACCCCGTCGTGGGGCACGATGCTGACCGAGGCCGTCGACCCGGCCACCCTCCGCCGTGCGCCGTGGCTGCTCGCGCCGGCGGCAGCCATCGCCCTCGTGACGCTGTCGGTGAACCTGATTGCCGACCGCCGCCCGCGACGATGAAATTCCGGGCGCCGGGGCAGGACCGTGTAGGACAATGCCGGCATGCTGCGCGGTGTCTTCCCTCCGCTGCCCACCCCTTTCACCGAGGACGCGCTGGACCAGGGCGTGCTCGCCGAGACGGTGGCCGCCCTGATGCGCTCCCGGCTGAGCGGCCTGCTGGTGCTCGGCACCAACGGCGAGTCGTTCCTGGTGGACCCTGCCGAGGCCGACCGCATCGTCGCCACCGCCCGGGAGGCGATGCCGGGCGGACGGCACCTGCTGGCCGGCACCGGCTGCGACTCGACCCGCGCCACGGTCGAGGCCTGCCAGCGGGCCGGCGCCAACGGCGCGACCCACGCACTGGTGCGCCCGCCCACCTGCTACACGCGCTTCATGACCCAGGACGTGCTGCTGGCGCACTTCGAGCGTGTCGCTGACGCCAGCCCGATTCCCGTGCTGCTCTACAACCAGCCGCAGGTCTTCGGCGCCGAGCTCGCCGCGACGACCGTCGCCGCCCTCGCGCGCCACGACAACATCGTCGGCATCAAGGACTCGAGCGGCAACGTCGCGCACGTCAACGACATCCTCGCCCGCGTCCGCGACGACTTCAGCGTCCTCACCGGGGTGGCCGGCATCATGTACCAGGCGCTGCTGTCGGGCACCAGCGGCAGCATCGTGGCCGTGGCCAACGTGATGCCCAACCTGTGCGTGCAGTTGTACGAGTTCGTGATGACCGGCGAGCTGCACAAGGCCCTGGCACTGCAGCGTGCCCTGGCGCCGCTGGCCGCGGCAGTGACGGTGCAGCACGGCGTCGCCGGCCTGAAGGCGGCAATGACCCTGGCCGGCTACGCGGGCACCACGCCGCGCCTGCCGCTCGAGCCGGTCGGATCGGCGGTCGAGGAACAGCTGCGCGGCATGCTGCGGCAGCTCGAAGTGTTCACGGGATGGAACCTCATCGATCGCGCCGGGCAGCCGGACGGCCCGGCGGCGGAGGCGGCATCGTGAGGGGCGTGCTCGGCGTCGTGCTGCTGGCCGTGACGTCGCTGGTTGGCGGGGGCGGCGCTGGTCGGAGCGGCGCAGGCACAGGCGCCCGTGCCTGAGGCCCTGGGCCGCCAGCGCGAGCTGCTTACCGAGGCGCCACCGCGCACGCTGACGCTGCTCACCTTCAACATCCATCACGCGGAAGGCACCGATGGCCGGATCGACGTCCCCCGCGTGGCGCAGGTGATTCGCGACAGCAAGGCCGACATCGTCGGACTGCAGGAGGTCGACCGCGGCGTCGAGCGCTCGGGCCGTCGCGATCTGCTCAAGGAGATCGCCGATCTGTCCGGGATGCAGCTGGCCTTCGGCAAGAACATCGACCATCAGGGTGGTGACTACGGCAATGCCCTGCTGACGTCGCGGAAAATCGTGTCAGTGGGCAACCGGGCCCTGCCCAACACGGATGGCAGCGAGCAGCGCGGGGTCCTGCAGGTGGTGCTCGACGTGGAGGGCACGGAGGTGCTGGTGCTGACGACGCACCTCGATCATCGCCGAGCCGATGCGCAGCGGCGGGCGGGCGCCGAGGCGATGCTGGACATGGTGCGGACCTTCGGTGCCGGGCCGGTCGTGGCGATGGGCGATTTCAACGACGTGCCCGACAGTGCCACGTGGAAAACCCTGACCTCGACGTTCACCGACGTGTGGGCGGCCGTCGGGCGGGGTGACGGCTTCACCATCCCGGTCGAGGCACCCACCAGGCGCATCGACTGGATCCTGGTGCGCGGGCTGTCGCCGCGATCGGCCGCGGTGATCGCCACGCAGGCCTCGGACCACCTGCCGGTGGTGGCGGTGGTGGACCTGAAGTAGGCGCTGCGGGAAGGACGGCCGCCGGAAGGCACGGCCGTCCGCCGGCCGGATCTAGTGGGCCATCTTGATCGCGTTGACGGCGATGATCATCTTGCCGTCCTTCTCGGTGACCTCGCCGGTGGCTTCGACCTTGTGGCCGGCAAACTCGATCAGCTTCTCGTTCTTGTTCTCGGTCCAGGCACCCGTGACCTCGTAGATGCCCTTGTCGCTGGCCACCGCCAGCGGCGAGCCCTTCTTGGCGCACGCGGCCGCGCAATCGGCGTGCCCGGCGCCGGTGGCCTTCTCGGTGCCCTGCTTGGTGTTGCACATCACGTCGACGAGCACACCCGTGACCGTCTTGGTCTCGGCCGAGAGCCCCGTGCCGAACGCGAGCGCCATGGCGGCGACACCCAACATCAACTTCCGCATATCTGTTCTCCTCAGCGGCCGTGCCGCAGCGTCTCCACACCCTCGGGTCTGGAGGGGCGCGACCGCATCGTACCGGCGCAGCCCCGGGGAGCCCGGCGGCCGACGACGGAACCTTGTCTGTAACGCCCTACGATGCTGAGTCCCGGCCGGTTTTGTCAACTGGAGTGCATTGACAGCCTCGCGGCTCCCCGGCTACGCTTTCTGTTCATGGCCTGCCGCAGCCAGCACCATCTCCATCACCATCATTCCCACCTCCGTGGGACCGGTGATGGCCTGCGCGCCTGCTGAACACCCCGTTCGCAACCCGAACAACAGCACGCCTCCTGCAGCCTCGCTGGTCACGCCGGCGGGGTTTTTGTGTTTCTGGGGGCTTTTTCAGGGATCCGGGATGGACTTCGAGAAATTTCACGGGCTGGTGCCCGCCGTAGTGCAGGACGATGCCAGCGGCGAGGTGCTGATGGTGGGCTTCATGAACGAAGAGGCCCTGCGACGCACCCGCGAGACCGGCTTCGTGACGTTCTTCAGCCGGACCCGCAACACGCTCTGGACCAAGGGCGAGACCTCGGGCAACCGCCTGAAGGTCCTGCGCCTGCTCACCGACTGCGACACCGACACGGTGCTGGCCCGCGTCGAGCGCCAGGGCGACGGCCTGGTCTGCCATCTCGGCACCGTCAGCTGCTTCACCGAGGAGATTGCCTGACCATGCCGCCCCTTCGCATTGGCATCCCGAAAGGCTCGCTGCAGGACTCCACCGTGCAGCTGTTCGCGCGCGCCGGCTGGAACATCTACGTCAGCTCCCGCTCGTACTTCCCCGGCACCGACGACGCCGAGCTGGAGTGCATGCTGATCCGGGCGCAGGAGATGGCGCGGTACGTGGCCGACGGCGTCATCGACGCCGGGCTCACCGGGCAGGACTGGATTGCCGAGCAACTCATCGCCTCGCGTGCCGAGGTCGTGCCGGTCCAGGAGCTGGTCTACTCCAAGCAGAGCTTCGGCACGGTGAAGTGGGTGCTGGCGGCTCCCGAGGAGTCACGGTTCACCAGGCCCGAGGACTTTGCCGGCTGCACCATTGCCACCGAGCTCGTCCGGGTCACCCAGCAGTACTTCGAGGAACGCGGCGTGGACGTGACCGTCGAGTTCTCCTGGGGCGCCACCGAGGTCAAGCCCCCCATGCTGGCCGACGGCATCGTCGAGGCCACCGAAACCGGGTCGACGCTGCGGGCCAACCGCCTGCGGATCATCGACACCGTGATGGAATCCAAGACGCAGCTCATCGCCAACCCGGCGGCGTGGGCCGACCCGTGGAAGCGCAACAAGATCGAGAACATCGCGCTGCTGCTGCGCGCGGCCATCGAGGCGCAGGGCCGGGTCGGGCTGATGCTCAACATCAAGCGCGAAGGGCTGGCCCGGCTGCTGGAGCTGGTGCCGGCGCTGCGGCGGCCGACGATCTCCCCGCTCAGCGACGAGGACTGGGTGGCCGTCAACACGGTCATCGAGGAGCGCACCGTGCGCGACCTGATGCCGAAGCTGAAGTCGGCCGGTGCGGAAGGCATCGTCGAGTACCCCCTCAACAAGATCGTGATGTGAGCATGCTGTCGATTCTCGACTCCACCGACGCCAGAGCGCTGCGGCGGTTGCTCGACCGCACGCCGGACGACCACGCGCGCCTCGAGCCCAGCGTCCGCCAGATCGTCACCGACGTGCGGACCCGTGGCGACAAGGCGCTGGTTGAACTGGCGCGCAAGTTCGACGCGCTGGAGGGGCCATTCGAACTGTCGCCGGCCGAGATCCACGCCGGCGCCGAGGAATGCCCGCGCGCGGTGCGGGCGGCCATCCGCAAGGCTGCGAAGCACATCCGGATGGTGGCGCGGGCGCAGGTGCCGCCAACCTGGACCAAGCAGGTGGCGCCGGGCGTCAAGGTGTCGCAACGGGTCGTGCCGCTGGAGCGTGTCGGCTGCTACGTCCCCGGCGGACGGTACCCGCTGCCGTCCTCGCTGTTGATGGCCGCGGTCACGGCGCGTGCCGCCGGGGTGCCCGAGGTGATCGTCGCGTGCCCGCGACCGGATGCCGCCGTCCTGGCCGCCGCCGTCGAAGCGGGCGTGGACCGGGTGTTCCAGCTTGGCGGGGCGCAGGCGATTGCGGCAATGGCCTATGGCACGGCCACGGTGCCGCGCGTGGACAAGATCGTCGGCCCGGGCAACGCCTACGTGGCGCTGGCCAAGGCCCTGGTCGCACGCGATTGCGCCATCGACTTCTTTGCCGGCCCGAGCGAAATCGTCGTCGTCGCCTCGTCGGGCAACCCGGCGTGGATCGCGGCGGATCTGCTGGCGCAGGCCGAGCACGACGTCGACGCACGAGCCATCCTGCTGACGCCGTCGCGGCGGCTGGCGCAGGGGGTGGCACGGGCGGTGGCGGCGCAGCTGGCCGGCGCCGATGCGCAGGGCACGCCGGCGGCGCAGTCACTGGCGCGCAATGGCGCCATCGTCGTGACCAGGACGCTGGCCGAAGCGACGGCGCTGGCCAACCGTATCGCGCCGGAACACCTGGTGGTGGACACGGCGGCCGTGGGCGCAGCCATTCCCGTGGCTGGATCGATCTTCGTCGGCGAGTGGACGGCGCAGGCGGCCGGCGACTACGCCATCGGATCCAATCACGTCCTGCCGACGAGTGGTGCTGCGCGCTTCCGGGGCGGACTGCACGCGTGGGACTTCGTGCGGGTCTCGAGCGTGCAGCAGCTGACGCGACAGGGCATTGCCGCGGTCGGCCCGACCGCGGCGACCCTGGCCGATGCCGAGGGCCTCAAGCTGCACGCCGCCTCCATCCGCGCCCGCCTGGGTGTGCCCCCGAAGGTGGGGACACCCGAAGGTAGGGGCAGCTCCCCGAGCTGCCCGGTCACCGAAGGCAGGCGCAGCTCCCCGAGTCTCCACGCCGAAGGTAGGGGCAGCTCCCCGAGCTGCCCTGTCACGGAAGACCGCGCGCATGACGACGCCGCCGTCCGCCAACGCCTACGAATACGACCGCGCCGACGCGCCGGCCGACGCGCTGCGGCTGCATCTGAACGAGCACACCGGCGGCTGCTCGCCGGCCGTCGTCGAGGCCATCGCGCGGGTGTCGCGCGAGACCATCGCGAAGTACCCGGACTACACGGCGGTCAACAGCGCGGTTGCCGATCATCTCGGGGTCGAGCCGGCGCGGGTGCTGCTCACCAATGGTCTGGACGAGGGCATTTTCGCGGTGGCCCTGGCGCAGTTCAGGGCAGCGCGGCCCGGCGCCAGCGACGCGGTGATCCTCGAACCCGCCTTCGGCATGTACGCCGATGCGGTGGAGGCGGTCGGGCGGCACGGTGGTGCGGGTGATGCCGGGCCCGGCGCTGGCGCTGGACCGGGACGCGATTGCCGCGGCGGTGTCGCCCCGGACCGGTGCGCTGTTTGTCGCCAGTCCCGGCAACCCGAGCGGCATCTCGCTGACGCTGGACGAGATCACGTGGATCGCGTCGCTGCTGCCGCCGACGGCCCTGTTCCTGCTGGACGAGGCGTACGTGGAGTTCGGCGGCGAGAGCTTCATCGGCCACCTGGACGCGTGGCCCAACGTGGTCGTCGGCCGCACCTTCGCCAAGGCGTACGGGCTGGCCGGCATGCGCGTCGGCGCGGTGGTGGCGCGCCCCGAGGTGATTGCCCGGCTGCGACGGGTCATCCCGCCGTACAGCCTCAACGCCTTCGTGGTCGCAGGGCTCGAGGCGGCGCTGGCCGATCGCGCCTACATGGCCGACTACCGCGACCAGGTCGCCGAGTCGAAGCGACGGCTGTACGAGGCATGCCGCCGCTGGGGCCTGCCCTGCGTGGAGAGCGACGCCAACTTCGTGCTGATCCGGGCCGGCGAGAAGCGGTCGCTGCTGCTCGACGGCCTGCAGGCACGCAACATCTACATCCGCGACCGCGACCGGCAGCCCGGTTGCGAGGGCTGCGTGCGGGTGACCACCGGGCTGGTCGCCCACACCACGGCGTGCATCGACGCCATCGAGGAGATCCTGTGCGCAAGGGCGTGATCGCGCGGCACACCCGCGAGACCAAGATCGACATCACCCTGGGCATCGAGGGCAAGGGCCGCTACGACGTCCACACCGGCATCCGGTTCTTCGACCACATGCTGGAGCTGTTCACGCGTCACGGCGCCTTCGACCTGGCGCTGCACGCCGATGGCGACCTCGACGTCGATCAGCACCACACCGTCGAGGACGTCGGCATCGCGCTCGGCGAGGCGTTCACGCAGGCGCTCGGCAGCAAGATCGGCATCAACCGCGCCGGCTACTTCCTGATGCCGATGGACGAGACGCTGGCGATTGCCGCGGTGGACCTCAGCGGCCGCCCGCACGCGGTCGCCAACCTGGGCGTCAAGGTGCGCCTGGTCGGCGACCTGCAGGTGGAGCTGCTGCACGACTTCTTCGAGGGCTTCGCGCAGGGCGCCCGCGCCAACGTGCACGTCAAGGTGATGTACGGGCGCTCCAGCCATCACCGCATCGAGGCGGTGTTCAAGGCGTTTGCCCGCGCCATGCGCGTGGCGTGTGCCAAGGACAAGCAACTCGCGCGGATGCTGCCGAGCACCAAGGGGCTGCTGTGATTGTCGCGCTGATCGACTACAAGGCCGGCAACCTGACGTCGGTGCGCAAGGCGCTGACCGCGCTGGGCGCGGAGATCCTGACGCCGGTCACGCCCGCCGACCTGGACGGCGCGGACGCCATCATCGTGCCCGGGGTCGGACATTTCGAGGCGACGGCAGCCCTCGACGACGACTGGCATCGGGCGATCCGGGCGCGTCTGGCGGCCGGCGTGCCGCTGCTCGGCATCTGCCTCGGGCAGCAGTGGCTGTTCGAGGGCAGCGAGGAATCGCCGGACGTACCGGGCCTGGGCGTGCTGCCCGGCCGTTGCGTCAAGCTCGATCCGGGTGCGCCGGCGGCCACCGGCGTCGGCGCTGAAGGTGCCGCACGTCGGATGGAACGCCCTGCAGCAGACGGGGCGACCGTCGCGCCTGCTCGCGGGCATCCCCGATCAGGCACAGGCCTACTTCACGCACTCCTACGTCGCCCCCGACAGCGGCGCGACCGTGGCCGTCACCGAACACGGGGTGGCGTTTGCCAGCGTGGTCGAGCAGGATCTCGGTCTTCGGCGCCCAGTTCCACCCGGAGAAGAGCGGCGAGACGGGGTTGCGGATGCTGCGTAACTTCCTGGATGTCGTGGAGCAGCGAATCCCGTCTGCCTCCGAAGGCCGAAGGCCGACGGCCGACGGCCGAGAGGTGCGCTGATGCTGTCCAAACGCATCATCGCCTGCCTCGACGTCCGCGCCGGACAGGTGGTCAAGGGCGTCAACTTCGAAGGCCTGCGCAACGCCGGCGATCCGGCCGAACTGGCCAGGCGGTACAACGTCGAGGGCATCGACGAGCTGGTGATCCTCGACGTGACGGCCACCCTCGAGAAGCGCCGGACGATGGCGCGTACCGTGGCGACGGTGGCGCGCGAGTTGTTCATCCCGCTGGCCGTCGGTGGCGGCATCGCCTCGGAAGAGGACGCCGCCGCGGCGGTCGAGGCTGGCGCCGACAAGGTCAGCATCAACAGCGCGGCCGTGAGCAACCCCGCCCTGATCACCAGCCTGGCCCGCCGTTACGGATCGCAGGCCGTGGTCGTGGCCATCGACGCCACGCTCGAGGGCGACCGCTTCGGCGTGTACGTGCGCAGCGGCTCGACGCCGACCGGTCGCGATGCGGTCGAGTGGGCGCGCGAGGCCGCCGACCGCGGCGCCGGCGAGATCCTGCTGACCTCGATCGACAAGGACGGCACCCGCAGCGGCTTCGACCTGCCGATGACCGCGGCGGTGTCGCGGGCGGTCAGCATTCCGGTGATTGCCTCGGGTGGCGCCGGCACCTTCGAACACTTCTCGGAAGTCTTCACCGAGGGCTGCGCCGACGCCGCCCTGGCCGCGTCGGTCTTCCACTTCAGCGAGCACGCCGTCAGCGAGCTCAAGGCCTACCTCGACACGCAACGGATTCCCGTCCGCCTCAAGTAGGGCGGCCGATCCCAGATTCGACTCATGCTCATTCCCGCAATCGACCTTCGCGATGGCCAGGTCGTGCAACTGGTCCAGGGCAAGCGCCTGGCGCTGGCCACCGACGACTGGCAGTCCTGGGTGGACCGGTTCCGTCCCTTTCCCAAGGTGCAGCTCATCGACCTCGACGCCGCCATGGAACGCGGCGCCAACGAGCCGCTGATGCGGCTGATCTGCGCGGAGAAGGCCTGCCGCGTCGGCGGTGGCATCCGCTCGATTGCCCGTGCCGAGCACGTGCTGGGGCTTGGCGCGACGCACGTGATCGTCAGCTCGGCGCTCTTCACGGGCGGCCAGATCGATCTCGACTTCGCGGCTCGCCTGGCCGCGGCGGTGGGACGCGAACGGGTGATTGCCGCGGTGGACAGCTCGCAGGGCGTGGTCACCATCCGCGGCTGGCAGGAAGCCACGACGGTCACCGCCGTCGAAGCCGCCAGGGCGCTGGAGCCGTTCTGCGACGAGTTCCTCTACACCAACGTGGATACGGAAGGCCTGATGGAAGGCATTCCGATGGACGCCGTCCGCGCCGTCCGCCAGGCCACCTCGCGGCGGGTCGTCGCTGCCGGCGGCATCACCACGCAGGCAGAGATCGACGAGCTCGAGGCGATGGACGTCGATGCCGTCGTCGGCATGGCCATCTACACCGGCCGGCTCGCCCTGAAGTTGCCGGACGCGTAGGGGGCGGCGCGGCGCCCCGGGCAGGCCGGGCGCCGCTTTTTTGCTACGCTCTGCCGCATGCCTGACCGCCGGTGGCGCCTCACCGCCACGCTGATTGCCGCGCTCGGGGTGCTGCTGCCCGGGTGCATGCGCGCCGACCGGTTCAACATCCAGAATGCACGGGCGCACGTCGAGCGCCTGACCTCGGCCGGCAGCCGCTGGACCGGCACCCCCGCAAACGAGAAAGCCCGCGCCTACGTGATCGAGACCCTGCAGCTGCAGGGCTTCGAGGTCAGGGTCCAGGAGGCGGACGCGGCCTGGCGCGAGGCCGGGGTGACGACGCGCGTGGCCAACGTCATTGCCGTCAAGCCGGGACGCCGCCGCGAGTCGATTGCGCTGGTGTCGCACTACGACTCGGTGGCATGGGGTCCGGGCGCGGGCGATGCGGCGCTCGGCACCGCGGTCGCACTCGAGGCAGCCCGCGTGCTCGGCGCCCGGCCAGCGCCGCAGTACTCGCTGATGATCCTGCTCACCGACGGCGAAGAACAGGGGCTGCAGGGGGCGCGCGCGCTGGTCGACGACCCCGAGGTGCGGGCCCGCCTGAAGGTGTTCCTCAACCTCGAAGCCGTCGGCGCGGCGTCGCCCTTCCCGCTCTTCGAGACCGGCCCTGGCACCAGTCCGGCGCTGCGCGCGTGGGCCGGCATCGCAAGTCCGCGCGGCGGCTCGTACATGCAGGCGATCTACGACGCGCTGCCCAACGACACCGACTTCAGCGTCCTCAAGCAGTTGCCCGGGGTGTCCGGGATCAACTTCGCGGCCGTCGGCGACGGCTGGGCGTATCACACCGACCGCGACCGTGCCGACCGCGTGTCCGACCGGCTGCTGGGCAACGCCGGGACCGTGGTGCTGGACGTGGTGGATCGGCTCGACGCCGAGCCCTCGCTGGAACCGTCTCCAGAGCCGCCGATGTACTTCTCGCTGCTCGACCGGGTGGCGTGGGTCTGGTCGTTGCGCAGCGGCGTGATTGGCGGCTGGCTGGTCCTGGTCGTCGGGCTCGTGACCTGGCTCGTGCTCGTGCGGGTGCTCGTCCGCACCGGCGGCCTGCGCAACGTGCTGATGACCACGGCATGGGCGTTGATTGCCGCCGGCGCGGTGCTCGGGGCGCTGGTCGGGGCGGTCTGGCTGGTGCGCACCGGCCGCGCCGAGCTGCATCCGTGGTTTGCCTCGCCCTGGCGGCTCTTCGCCTTCATGACGATGATGGTGGTCACCGTGAGCTGGCTGGTGCGCCGGCTCGCCACCCTCGCGCCGCCGACGATGCGGCCGGACGGCACGCCGTTCGGCGTGTGGTACGCAGCGCTGCCGGCGTGGATCGGCCTGCTCGGCGCCGCGCTCGTGTACGCGCCGGCCGCCTCGTACCTCGTCTCGGTGCCACTGCTGGCGGTGCTGGCGCTGGTCGGGCCGACCCTGGCGTTCGTCGGCGCAGGCCCCGTTCCGCGGACCTGGGCGGCGCGCATCGGCAGCGGCGGCGTTGCACTGCTGACATGGGTGCTGTGGGGACCCGACCTGACCACGCTGTTGCCGTTCGTGGTGACACTGCTCGGCCGCCTGCCACTGGTGACCCCGACATGGGTGTACCCGGCGATGTTCTTCCTTGCCGGGATCGTCCTGTGGCCACCGGTCCTGGCCGTGCTCGTCGGTCGTTTGCGCTGGCGGCTGGCGCATCGCCTCGCAGCCGGCCTGCTCATGACCGGCCTGGTGCTCACCGGCCTGCTCGCCTACATGGCGCCGGCCTACACCTCCGAGCGGGCACTGCAGCGCTCGGCGGTGTTTGTCGAGGACCGCGTCCGCGGCGCCGCGCACTGGGAACTGGCCAGCAACGAGCCGGGCCTGGACATCGCCGCCGGCGGCCCGACGAACGTGGCGTGGCAACTGGCGGCGCAGCCGACCGTGCAGGCCAGCTTCGTCGCGCCCAAGGCGCACCTGTTCCGTGGCGCCGTCTCGCTGCCCGCGTCGTCAACGCCAGCCACCATCACCGCGGTCATGGTCCGACGCGCCGGCGACGCGGACATCGAGATCACGGTCAGGCCGGCGAGCCCGGAGTGGTCCTGCGCTGGCCATCGTGCTGCCTGGCGACATCGTACCGACGCGATCGACGCTGGTGGGGAGGACGCGACACGGCCGCTGGCAGGCGTGGCACGCGGCCGTGCCAGCCGACGGGCTGACGTGGCGCGCCACGGTGCCGGCGGGGCAGGCCGACCGCATGGCCGCCACGGAAGTCTGGCTCTCGCGGTTCCAGCTGCCGGGAGCATCAGTGGGCAGCCGCATCCCGGCATGGCTCGAGGCGCCGAACACGGCCTGGATGACCCAGCACGTGGTCATGCTGCCGATTGCACTCGATGACACGCAGGAGGTGCTGGCGCCGCAGACGCCGCCGGCCGAGCCCATCCCTTCGACGACGCCAGCGGCCACCGCTCCGCTGCCGGCGCCCGTGCCTCGATGAGTCGGTCAGGCTCGCCCTGGCTCGAGCGGGTCGGCCTGGCCCGGCCCGAACTTCGCGCCTGGGCGTTCTACGACTGGGCCAACTCGGCGTTCCTGACCACCATCGTCGCGGCGGTCTTCCCGATCTACTACAACAACGTCGCGGCCCGCGGCCTCGCGCCCGAGACCGCGGCCTTCAACTTCAGCATGGCCACGACAATCGCGCTGGCGGTCAGCGCGGTCATCGCGCCGGTGCTCGGCGCCATCGCCGATCATCGACCGTACAAGAAGCGGTTCCTCGGCATCTTCATGATCCTCGGCGTGGTCGCGACGATGGCGATGGCGGCCATCGGTGAAGGTGACTGGGCGCTGGCCATCGCGTTGTTCATGGTGGCCAACATCGCCGTCAGCGGCTCGATTGCGTTCTACGACTCGCTGCTGCCGCACATCGCGGCGCCGCACGAACTGCACACCGTCTCGACGTCCGGGTTCGCGCTCGGCTATCTCGGCGGCGGCCTGCTGCTCCTGGTCAACCTCGCCTGGATCCTGCAACCGCGCCTGTTCGGGCTGCCCGATGCGGGCGTGGCCACGCGCCTGGCGTTCTTCAGTGTCGGCGTGTGGTGGCTGGTGTTCTCGATCCCGCTGCTGCGCACGGTGCCCGAACCGGCCATCGCCGGAGGCGGCCAGGACTCGATTGCCGCGGCCACGCGCCATGCGCTTGCCGACCTGCGCGGCACCCTCACGAACCTGCGGAAGTATCGGCAGGCGTTCCTGATGCTGCTGGCGTTCCTGATCTACAACGACGGCATCGGCACGATCATCCGGATGGCGGCGCTGTACGGGGCACAGCTGGGCATCGCGGAACACCACCTGATTGCGGCGCTGCTGCTGGTGCAGTTCGTCGGCGTGCCGTGTGCGTTTCTCTTCGGATGGCTGGCCGGACAAATCGGCGCCAAGCGGGCCATCTGGCTGGCCCTGGCGGTCTATACCGGTATCAGCGTCCTCGCCTACTTCATGCAGACGGCGACGCACTTCTACGTGCTGGCGATCCTGGTCGGCACGGTGCAGGGCGGCAGCCAGGCGCTGTCGCGGTCGCTGTTTGCCAGCATGATCCCGCGCCAGCGGTCGTCGGAGTTCTTTGGTTTCTTCGCCGTCACCGAACGCACCGCCGGGATCCTCGGCCCACTGACCTTCGCTGCCGCGATTGCGCTGACCGGCTCGAGCCGGGCCGCCATCCTGTCGGTGATTGCCTTCTTCATCGTCGGCGCGCTGGTGCTGTCACGCGTCGATGTCGAAGCCGGCCAGAAGGCAATTGGGAATTCAGAATTCACAATGTAGCGCGGGGCGGGCAACGCCACGGGCAATTCAGCATCCACAATATCCGCAATGCCCAACGCAGCGCGGGGCCGACATCGCCGTGCGCGGCCCCGGCGCCGGTGGCTCAGCGTCGCGTTGCCGACCCGCCGATGAGCCACGCTGCGGCAGCGGCCGACGAATCCCGTGCGCCGGCCGACGCGGTCGTCAACTGCTGTGACTTGCCGGCAGCGCGGTAGGCGGCGGCCACGAGCGGTGGTGTCCCGCGTCCCTCGCCGGCGAGCCACAGCCGTCCGGGCGCACCGACGGCCAGCAGGGCCGGCACGTCGCCGTACTTGACGATGCCGGGCACGAACGACGGATCGGTGAGCGTGCGCGTGGTCGCGAACCTGAAGCCTTCGGTGTCGATGGCAGCCGAGGTCACCGCATCGCCAGCCTGGGCGCGCGCCGCCGCGGCAATCGCCCCACCGCCGGCAAGGCCGACCAGATCGATGCCGGTCATCCGGTCTGGACCGGAGAGGCCCCGCAGAAACCCGACCGCCGACAGCACGTCGTGTACACGCTGCGCGAACAGCGGGTGGTTGTAGCCGATCGTGAAGCCGGCATACTCCCGCGGGTTCTCGACGCGTCGAGCGGTCACCGGCGCCTGATCGTCCTTCAGGAATTCGCCCTGGTAGAGCAGGTCCACCCCGAGCACGCTCACGCCGGCCGCCAGCAGACTGCGAACGGGGTCGATGGGGCTGCCGGCCGCATCGAACAGTGACGACTTGCCGCGACCCGTGACCCACACGACGGCCCGTCCGGGGGTCCGGGCCGCCCCGGCGGGGCCGGCGACCAGCAGGATCGCGGGCAGCTCTTCGCCATGCGCGTTCCTGATCAGCAGACGCCGCTCGCGATACCCGTCGCGCGAATGCTCGGCGACGGTTTCGGCCTGGACGGGGTTGTTGGTGGTGCCCTTGGCCGGGCCCGCGGCACCGTTGTCGGCGGCGAGGCGCCGGCCGATGATCGTGTCCACGGCGCCGCCCACCACCTCGCGGAACGTGGCCAGCGACGTGGCGTCGGTGGGGGTCAACGCCGCCAGCTGCCGATCCGACTCGCGCGCCATGGTCGTCAGCAGCGTGCGCTCGTACTCCTCGCCGCCGGAGGGCTTGGGATGCGCGGCGTTCCACACGCTGGCTTCCGCGATGCTCAGCGGGGTGAAGTCGGGTTCGATCACCGGCTCGGGGAGACCGAGCTTCATGTGGGTGTTCAGCCAGCCGTACATGGCGGCCCGGCTGACGTAGTTGTAGTTGTGCCCGAAATGGGTGAGCGGCTTCAGCATCACCTTGTCCGGCGCGCCGAGCAGCGCGAAATGCCGCTGCAGATCCGGGAACCCCTTGGTCTCGAACTCCTTGGTCCAGTCGTCGGCCGAGGTCATGCCGAGGGGACGAGGCGCGATCAGTGCGGCCAGTTCGACGTTGCCCGTGCCGACGCGCAGGTACGGCGCGTTCTCGCACGTGCAGCCACCCTGCATCGCCGTGGAGACCATCACGGCAGGAAACACCACACGGATCCGCGGGTCGATGGCGGCCAGCACGAAGGTCTGGGTAGCGCCGCCGCTTTCGCCGGTCATCGCGATCCGGGCCGGGTCGACGTCAGGCAGCTCGCTGAGCCAGTCGAGCGCGCGGAGCGAGTTGTAGGTCTGCAGCCCCATGATGTCCTGCAGCCGCAGCTCGGCCTGGGTGCTGAAGTAGCCCCAGCCTGCCGCATCTTCCATGTGCGGACGGGACTTGGCGAACCGGTGCGCCACCTGCTCCGGGATCTGCACGCTGTCGGCGTAGCCCACCATGTCGTAGAAGAAGGTCACCAGCCCCATGCGCGCCAGTTGCGCGGCGCGGGCCTGCAGCGGAAAGCGCGCGCTCGACTCGAACCGCTCGGCGCCGCTGACCAGGTCCTGCTTCCAGTCCTTCTCCGGCTTCTCCTGGAAGCGCCCGTCCGGCCAGTGCCCGTGCGCCGACAGCACCGCCGGCAGCCGGCCGGACCGGCCCTTCGGGCGGTACAGGTTGCCGGTGACGAAGTGTCCGGGAAAGCTCTGGAAATACACCTTCTCCACCGTGTAGCCGTCGCGCTCGATGCGGCCGTGGATGACCGCTTGCGGCGCGGTGCGGGCCGGCATCGGCCACAGGCCGTTGGCGACGAGCAGCTGCCGACGCAACTGCGCCGCGCGAGCCTCCCACGCCTCGCGCGACGCCGGCGGGGTGAAGGGGAAATAGCCGTGCAGGTCCTTGAGCGGCCCGAGGCGGCTGTCGCGCGGCACCGATCCTTCCGCCAGCACGCGCGGGCCGGCCGGCGCCGCCGCGACGCGCGCCGCCGCCTCGACGCCGGTGCGCCCCCGAGGTGCCGCAGCAACCGCCATGACGCACGCGACCAGGCCAATCAGCACAAAACGGTTATGCATACACTCCGCAGCTCTCGAGGTGGGGGGCAGGCCCCGGTGCACACGCAGGGGTCCCGCGCGTCGCCAGATGGCGCGCGCGCGGGGCCAGGGGCAGCAGCTAGAACAGCATCTTCAGACCGAACTGCAGGATGCGGCCGTCGAGCGCGGACGTGATCCGTCCGAACTGGGCCGACGACACGTTGTTGTTGGGCAGGTTGAAGTTGACGTTGTTCAGGACGTTGAAGGCCTCGGCGCGAAACTGCACGTCGACCGCCGCGATGCGGGTGGACTTCAACAGGGCGAAGTCGGCGTTGAAGTAGCCGGGACCGCGGATCATGTTCTTCGGCGAGTTGCCGAAGGTGCCGACGGCATTCACGGTGAACACCGAGGTGTCGAAGTAGCGCGCCACCATGTCGCCGTGGGAGCGGTCGTCGCCGAGGCTGGGGTCGGCGCCCGTCCAGTCCGCCCGGTCGCGGTTGATGCCGCTGAACGAGTTGTCGCGGCCGCTCATGATCGAGAACGGGAAGCCGCTCTGCCAGGTCACGATGGTGTTCACCATCCAGCCGTTGAAGAGCGCGCGCAGCGCGGGATGCTCGGCAAGGCCGGGAATCTGCCAGACATTGGCGAACTTGAAGTTGTGCGGCACGTCTTCGCGCGACAAGCCCTGATCGAAGGCCAGGTTGTCCGGCGTCGTCCAGCCGTAGTCGTCTTCCTTGCGCGAGAACGTGTAGTTGACGAGCACCGATAGTCCCTGGCGGAAGCGCCGCTCGGCATTCAGCTGCAGGGAGTTGTAGTTGGTGGAGTTGACCGACTGGTACAGGCCGATGCGGCTGAAGTCACGGTACACGCGCCGGGACTGGGTGTTGGCCAGCGTCGACGCGCCGGGCACGTAGATGGCCGGGTTGATCTCGCGGCTGCTCTCCGCGGCGCCAAAGAAATAGGAACCCTTGTTGCCGATGTAGGCGCCGCGCACCACCCAGGCGTCGCCGATCTGGCGCTCCAGCGAGATGTTCCACGAAGCCAGCAGCGGCGTGCGGAAATCACGATCGAACACCGCCCGGACCTCGGCCGGCGTGACAAACGTGGCCTCGGCGCCCGGGACACGGGGGCCGTACTGTTCGGGGAACGGATTGCGCACACCGGCGCTGCCGAACGGATCCTCGAACGTGACGGCATCGAAGGAGAATCCCGGTGCGAACGGCGCGATGTTGGTGAAGGGGTTGAAGGCACTGGACTGGATCGGCGTGTAGAAGTGTCCGTAGCCGCCGCGCAGGCTGGTCTTGCCGTCCTCGGTCAGCCGGTACGCGAAGCCGAGTCGCGGCGCGATGTTCCACAGGTTGGCCTCCGAACCACCGATGGGGCAATCGGCATCGTGGTCGTCGCCGCCGTAGAGCAGGCCGGCCGGGGCATTGGGATACCGGGCGGACCTGGCGCCCGGCTCGAAGCACACGACGCGGCCGTCGCGATCGTAGTAGGGGAAGTACGGGTCCCAGCGCACGCCGAGATTCAGCGTCAGTTTCTGGGTGGCGCGCCAGTTGTCCTGGATGAAGGCGCCCCAGCGGGTGCCCTTGAGGTCCTTGAACTCGCCGCCACCCTGGACGAACGTCGAGGGGCGCCCGAGCAGGAAGTCGGCCAGGCCATCGCCCGACAGCTGCCCGTTGAAGGTGAAGTTGCCATCCATGCGGAAGGTGTTGGTGATGTGATTCGACAGCCGCACCATCTCCCCGCCGACATGCAACTCGTGCGAGCCGTGCACCTTGGTGAGCTGCTCGCGAATCGTGAAGTCGCCCCGGTCGAAGTCGCCCAGGTGGTTCGTGTTGATGTTGAAGGCACCGGTCACGCTCATCACGATCTCGGGCGGCGCGCCGAGCGCCGAGGCGGCGGCTGACGAGATGCGGACGCCGGCATCCGGATAGCTGAACGGAGCGCTCGAGAGCGAACCTCCACGCTGGCGGTTGAAGCCGAACGTGGTGTTGAGCAGCAGCGTGGGGCGGACCGACACCGTGTGGTTGACCGACACGTTCTGCACCCGCACGGCGTTGCCGCTGCTGGCGGCGGCCAGGATGTTGTCGGTCGGGATCACCGCCGGCCGGTCGTAGTCGGTGAAGAAGTAGCGACCGCTGATCTGGTGCGCGCCCTGGCTGTAGTTGACCTTGGCCATGACCTGGTTCTCGGTCTCACGCTGCTCGGTGCCCGTGAAGCTCAGCTCGCGGCCGCCGCGATTGGGCAGCGGGATCGAGTTGAGAAAGAACTTCGCCACGGGGCTGATCCGGTCCTGCGGAATCTGGTTGTTCGGAAACGGCTGCCGCGTGACGGGATCGACGAGCTGGCGCGACAGCGCCGAGAAGTCTCCCGCGCGTTCAGCGGCCGTCGGCACGAACGCCACACGACCGGCCGCCTCGCTGCGGATGCGCGTCCCCTGGTAGGTGCCGAAGTAGAACAACCGGTCCTTGACGATCGGCCCGCCGACGCTGCCGCCGAACTGGTGTCGCTCGAGCGTGTCCTTGCGGGGGGCAAAGAAATTGCGCGCGTTCAGCTTGCCGTTGCGCAGGAACTCGAACGCCGTGCCGCTGATCTTGTTGGTTCCCGAGCGGGTGACGATGTTGACGATGCCGCCGGCGGCATTGCCGTACTCCGCGGTGAAGTTGCTGGACTGGAGCGCAAATTCCTGGACCGCATCCGGGTTGGGAAAGGGCACGTTGACGTTCAGGTAGGTGTCGTTGTGCCCGGCGCCGTCCAGCTGGTAGTTGACCTGGCCCATGCCGGCGCCGTTGACGCCCGCCGTCTGCTCGCCCGGGTAGACGCCGCCGTGACCGCAGATGCGGCAGCCGTTGCGCCCGAGGTCGACCGTCCCCGCCGCCAGGAACACCAGCGACTGCGCCATCCGCCCGTTCAGCGGCAGCTCGGTCACCTGCTTCTCGTCAATCAACTGCCCGATCGTGCCGGACCGGGTCACCACCAGCTCCGCGCCACCCTCGACCGTCACCTCGTCGGTCATCTGGCCGATCTGCAGCGCCACCGCGACATTGGCCGCCTGGTTGACCGTCAGGGTGATGCCGGTCTGGCGGTAGGTGGTGAATCCCTGCAGCTCGACGCGCAGCTCGTACCGGCCTACTGGAAGCCTGGGAAACAGGAACGCGCCGTTCTGATCCGTCGTCGTCTCCTGCGTGAAACCCGTATCCACCTGCAGCACGGTCACCTGCGATCCCGGCAGCGTGCCTCCCTGCGCATCAGTGACGGTCCCGGTCAGGCTGGCAGTCGTGTACTGCGCCGCCGCAGGCGAAATCCCGAAAGCCAGAACGGCGGCAACAACGAACATCCACAGTGATGGTCGCAACGTACTCCTCCGAGCCGCCAGTGCAGCCGGCGGCAGACGCGATCTCCGTCCAGCGCGGAGTGTCGGAGGGCGCACCACGTCCACGCCGGTCGGGGCGGCTCACTCCGCGGCAGGTCGGTGAATTGGGCTGAACATAGTCGCTATGCGCACGACCGTCAACGTCAATCGGACGCGACTCCTGCATTGCGAATATCTGCGAATTCTGACGTCTGGATGCTCGTCGTGCCCGCCAGAGCCGACCCTGCTGGCCCCGCGCTGCATTCTGAATTCCGAATTCTGAATTACTGCTGTTGCTGCTGCTGTTCCTGCTCGTCGTCGGTGATCGGCGGCTCGATGTCGGGCTCCGGGGCGGCCCAGTAGAGCGCCGGCATGACGTCGGACGGCTCGATCGGCGCGTCGGTGGTCTGGACGCGCACGGCCACGCCGAGCTCGCTGCGGGCATTGCCCTTGAAGGCGCCGCGGGTGGGTGGCACGTCGTGGTAATCGCGGCCGATTGCCACACGGATGTGGCGGTCCATCGCCAGGGTCCTGTTGGTCGGATCGATGCCCACCCAGCCGAGCGCCGGCAGCCACGCCTCGACCCAGGCGTGCGACGCGCCGTCCACCGAGCGCTCGCCGTTCTGCTGGTTGTGAAACAGGTAACCGCTCACGTACCGGCAGGGGATGCCCATGCGGCGGATCAACGCGATGGTGACGTGCGCGAAGTCCTGGCAGACGCCCCGGCGGGCCGCCAGCGCATCGTCGATTGGCGAGTCCACGCGCGTCGACTTCGGCGCGTACTCGAAGGCGTCGTAGAGCTGGGTGATCAGCCGCCGGACGAGCGACAGCGGGTCGGTCTGTCGGGTCAGCCCGAGCTCGTTGCCGAAGGCCACCAGCGCCTCGGTCGGGCGGGCGAAGTGCGAGGGCTCGAGGAACTCGAAGAAGCGTTCGCGCGTGCCGGCCTCGTCGAGCAGGTCCCACATCGCCAGGTCGCCGCTGGTGGGGATGGCAATGTCGGCGACGAACTCGACCACCGACTCGGCCACTACCGTCAGCTCGCGGTGGCGCGCCGGGACGTCGAAGTGATGGACGACGTTGCCCTCGGGATCCTGGTAGGCGAAGACGCGCGAGCGCGGGGTGGTGGCCAGCTCGAACCGCAGGCAGCGCTGCACGCTCTCGGTGCGCGGCTGCATGCGCACTTCCATGACGCTCTCGCTGACCGGCGCGTCGTAGCGGAAGTGGGTCAGGTGATAGACGGTGTATCGCATGGATCCTCAGCTCGCTGCGCGGCCATCGGCCGACGGCCGGCTGGCTGGCGGGAAGCGGTCCACTACGCGTTCTCGCTTTCCAGCTGGTAGGAGATGTAGCTCTGGTACGTGGCGTGGTGGATCAGGCGGCACTGTCGCCGGACGTGTTCGAGCGCCTGCAGCAGGTCGCCGTGCAGCAGATCCTCGATCTGCACGAACTGCAGCGAGGCGCGCAGCAACCCGGCCAGCCGCTCGACCCGCGCCGGCGCGGTGCGGCCCGACAACCGCGCCAGGTGCTTGAGCGAGTCCTCGATGCGGTCGGCCGAGAAGCGGAGCGAGCGCGGGAACTGCGCGTCGAGCACCAGGAAGTCGACCACGTGCAGCGGCCTGATCGAGCCGGAATGCGCCCGCACGTAGGCGTCGAAGGAGGCACAGCAGCGCAGCAGCGACAGCCACTCGACGTACTCGGTGGCCTCGACGCCGGTGCGCAGGCTGTCGTGGAACTCGCGCAGGTGGACGTCGATCAGCATGGAGGTGTTGAGCGAGCGCTCGAGGAAGCGGGCCAGCTCCATGTACTGCCAGCCCTCGCCTCGCACCATCGTGGAGCTGCTCATCCCCTTGAACAGGTACACCGAATGGCGGACCTCCCTGAACAGATCTTCGGGCTGTTCCTGCCAGCCGCGATCGTCACGCGCCGCCTGCAGCCGGAGGTAGAGGCGATTGAGCTCCTCCCACATGTCGACGCTGATCTGCTCGCGGACCTGGCGGGCGTTCTCGCGTGCGTGCGAGACGCAGGCCAGCAGCGACCCGTCGCGGTCCCCCACGGTCAGGTCGACCGCCAGCAGGGGGAAGTCGACCAGCCCGGCGCGCTGGGCGTCGGGCGCCTGCAGGGCGCTGAGAATCCGCACGCCCTGCCGCGACTGCGACTCGGGCGTGCGGTCGGCCGCCAGCGTGACGCTGATCTCCAGCAGCCGGGCGGTGTGCTCGGCGCGCTCCAGATAGCGACTCAGCCAGTACAGGTGGTCGGCGACGCGAGACAGCATCTGCCCACCGCCGCTCATTCCAGCACCCACGTGTCCTTGCTGCCGCCGCCCTGCGAGGAGTTGACGACCAGCGAGCCGCGGCGCAGCGCGACACGGGTGAGGCCGCCGGGCACGATCACCGTCTTCTGGCCGGCCAGGACGTACGGGCGGAGGTCGACGTGCCGCGGCTCGACGCGCTCGTCGATGAAGCAGGGCGCGCACGACAGGTCGAGGGTCGGCTGGGCGATGTAGTTGCGCGGATTGGCGAGGATGCGGTCGCGGAACTGGGCGCGCTGCTCGGCGGTGCTGTGCGGGCCGATCAGCATGCCGTACCCGCCCGACTCGCCCACCGCCTTCACCACCAGCGTGCGCGAGGTTCTGCAGCACGTGGTCGCGCTGCGCCGGATCGCCGAGCAGGTAGGTCTCGACGTTGCCGAGGATCGGATCCTCGTCGAGGTAGAACTTGATGATGGCCGGGACGTAGGCGTAGACCGCCTTGTCGTCGGCCACGCCGGTGCCGATGGCGTTGCCGAGCGAGACGTTGCCGGCACGGTAGGCATTGAACAGGCCGGTGACGCCCAGCTGCGAGTCGGCCCGGAAGGCCAGCGGGTCGACGAAGTCGTCGTCGACGCGGCGGTAGATGACGTCGACGCGCTGCGCGCCCGAGGTCGTCCGCATGTAGACGACGTTGTCGTGGACGAACAGGTCGCGGCCCTCGACCAGCTCGATGCCCATCTGGCGGGCGAGGAAGGCGTGCTCGAAGTAGGCGGAGTTGAAGACGCCGGGCGTGAGCAGCACGACCGTCGGATTCGGGCGGCCCTGCGGCGACAGGTCGCGCAGGGTGCGCAGCAGTGCCTGGGCGTAGTGGTCGATGGGGCGGACGCTGTAGCGCGCCAGCAGCCGCGAGAAGGTGCGCTTCATGACGGCCCGGTTGGCCAGCATGTACGACACGCCGCTCGGCACGCGCAGGTTGTCCTCGAGGACGGCGAACTGGCCGTCGGCAATGCGCACCAGGTCGGTGCCGGCCACCGACACGTAGCGGTCGCCGGCCACGCGCAGGCTCGCGCATCTCGCGGCGATAGTGCGGGCAGCTGAAGATCAGGTCGCGGGGGACGACGCCTTCCTCGCAGGATGCGGCCCTCGTGGTAGATGTCGCGCAGGAACAGGTTCAGCGCGGTCATCCGCTGGGTCAGCCCGCGCTCGAGCCGCTGCCATTCCTCGGCGGTGATGATTCGGGGCAGCAGGTCGTACGGGAAGATGCGCTCGGTGCCGCGGCTGTCCCCGTAGACGGTGAAGGTGATGCCCTGGTGGAGGAAGGCGCGGTCGGCCACCTGCTGCCGCCGCTGCAGCTCGGCCACCGACAGGGTGCCGAGCTGGTCGAAGAGGGCGGCGTACTGGGCCCGCGGGTGCCCGGGTACGTCGAACATCTCGTCGTAGCCACGCCCCAGCGCATAGTGATCGAACAACGGCGCCTGCGGGACGAACGTCCCGGTCGGCTCTGCGGGCGGCATGCGACAGTAGAGCAGCCAGCGGGCTCAGCGCGCAAGTCTCAGCGCGCACTTTATCCAGAAAAGCAGATCCGGCGCCCCGGGGCCTAGTCTGCCTTGCCGACCAGGACGATGTCGCCGGTTGGAGCGGGCACGCCGCCGTCGGGTTCAATCGACACGGCCATGCCGGCCGGCGCCGGCAGCGACACCGGGGTGTCGAACACCACCGAGGTGCCTCCGGACGGGTCCGGACGGAAGACGCCGGCGCTGACGGGCGCGCCGTCGGTCAGCACCCACAGCTGATAGGTTCGGCCCGCTGGCAGCTCGGGCAGCCGCGTGGTCGTCAGGACCAGGCCCTGGGCCCGGCTCCAGAAGGCGCGCGCCGCGGCCTGCGGCGCCCCCTTCTGCCCCGCCAGATCGACGCGCCGCAGGTCGGCCGCCGAGAGGATTGCCGTCTCGGACTGGGCCCGGGCCAGGCGGATGCGGCTGGCACGACCTTCGACCTCGGCGGCCGCCAGCCGCGCCTCCGACACCTGCAGATCGGCCTGCAGCCGCTCCACTTCCGATCGCAGCTGCAGGGCATACCAGCCAAGGCCGACTGCCAGCAGCGCCGCAGCGGCGGCCGCCAGCCAGCTCCACGGCGGCGCCAGCGCCGCCGCTTCGGGCCGTGCTGAACGGCAGCGGCACGGAGGCGCTGGACGAAGCGGACCCTGCCGCGTCCGCGGGCCCCTGACCACTGATGGCCAGGACCCTGGCACGCAGGTCGGCCGAGGGCTCGGCGACCTCCGGTGTCGATCGCCAGCAGGACCAGCGACTCGCGCAAGGCGAGCAGTTCGGCGCGGGCAGCCGCGTCCTCGGCCAGCCACGCTTCGATGGCCGGACGTTCGGAGGCGGGCAGCGTGCCGAGGGCCAGTTCGGCGAGCGAGTCGTAACGGGGATCGGTACCGGACGTGGTCATGCCTGGCCTCCCCCCATGACAGGTGCACCGTCGCCTGATGGCAGCGCCGCGCGCAGGCGCAGCAAGCCGAGACGGATGCGGGTTTTGATCGTGCCGAGCGGCTGCTCCAGCCGCTCGGCCACTTCGGTGTGCGTCAGGCCTTCGTGGAAGGCCAGTTCGATGGCCGCCCGCTGTGCGTCCGGCAGGGACTCGCAGCGCCGCGCGTACGCGCGCGACCTGGTCCGCCGTCAGCAGGGCGATATCGACGGGCGTCGCCACGTCTGCCGCGTCGCGCAGGGCCGCGTGGTGATCGCCCTGCAGCGGTGGCTGCCCGCGCCGCGCGCGCAGCCGATCGATCGCCCGACTGCGCGCCATCATCAGCAACCAGGCGACGACGGCGCCGCGTGTCGTGTCGTAGCGTGCCGCCTGCCGCCAGGCCTGGGCGAACACGTCCTGCACGATCTCCTCGGCATCGGACTGATCCCGCAGGATCCGGACCGCCAGCGAGAACATCGAGCGGCCGTGCCGATCGTAGATCTCGGCCAGCGCGCTGCCGTCGCCCGCGGCCATGCGTCGCATGGCGTCGGCGTCGGCGTCACGCGACTGCCGGCGCTCCCCGGAATCCAGCGCCAGCGCAAGAAGCACCCACATCAGCCCGCACACCCTTGTCTACGCACAGGCACCCACTCCAGATGTGACGCCGGCATCATGCAGGGACGAAATCTTCAGAGAAAGGTCAGGCCCGAATTCCGGAAGTCGGCGCCGAGCACGGCCTGCGAGTTCGCGCCCAGCCAGTTGTCCAGGACGCGAGCATAGACCGAACGGAAATCGGTCTGGTAGCGGACGTCGCCGTTGCTGCTCTCGAGGGTGGGGTTGCCGGGGGTGTCCCTGAGGTCCGGGGCGGTGCCGTACAGGCCGCCGTTGACGCCGCCGCCCAGCAGCATCATCGAGCTCGCCGACGCCGTGATCGGTGCCCTGGCTGCCGTTCTCGTAGACGCGGCGGCCGAACTCGGAGAACTGCAGCACCAGCGTGTCGTCGAGCAGCCCCTGGTTGCGCATGTCGGTGTAGAAGGCCAGCAGCGCGTCGTCCATGGTCGCCATGAGGCGGTAGTAGGCGCCGTTCTCCTGGTTGGGGTTCTGCGAGGCGTGCGTGTCGAAGCCACCGGTCTGGACCCAGAACACGCGGGTCCCGATGCCGCGGACCATCGAGCCGGCGACGGCGCGCAAGGCACTGCCCAGGCCGGTGCTCGGGTAGGTCACCGTCGGCGCGTACTGGGCCACCGACGCGACGCGGTCGAGCGTGTCGAACGCGGCGCGGGCGGTGCCGGACACGAAGGAGAGGTGCGGCCGGTCCACCGGCACGTGCGAGGCAATCCGCGTCGCGGCCTGGCGGGCGTAGAGCGCCTCGTTGCCGGCGTTCGGGCTGCTGAAGGCGTACGTGCGCGGATCAGGAATGGCGGGCACGCCGACAAAGCGCGAGAGCAGCGTCCGCGGCGTTTCGCGCACCGTGTTCCAGCCGGTGAGCGGATCCAGGGGCTGCGGCAGCAGCTCGAGGTAACGACCGAGCCAGCCGGGGCCGGACGGGTTGCCCGGATCCGCGGTCGACCAGATGTCGGTGCCGAGAAAGTGCGACCGGCTCGAATTGGGGTAGCCGCTGCGCTGTACCAGCGCCAGGCGGCCCGCGTCGAACACCTGCTTGAGCCCCGTCAGGCGCGGATGCAGGCCGACCGTGGTGCCACCGGCGTCGGTGCCCACCTGCAGGACGCTGCCCGCCGGCACCGCGATCGTCGGGCGACGCTGGTAGTAGCCGGCGTTGCCGTAGGGCACGACCATGCTCAAGGCGTCGTTGCCGCCGCTCAGGTACAGCACCACCAGGTTGCGCGCGCGGGCGCCCTGGGCGCGGGCGATGTCGGAGAGGAACGCCGGCGCCGCAAAGCTGACGGTGAAGGCGGCCACCCCGCCCTTGATGAAGGTCCGGCGATTGGGAGTCATTCAAGCCATTCAGAATTCAAACTTCACAATGACGCGCGGGGCTATCGCCCCGGCGGGACGGACCGTTTCATCGAACGCCGAACGACAATACCGAGGCCCACGGCCGACTGCCCGTTGCCGACTGCCGACTGCCGACTGCCGACTGCCGGCTGTTCATACGAACTGATACTGCGGTGAGGCCAGCACGAGGTGGGCCACGCCGGCCGCCTTGGCGAGCAACTCGGTGTCCGATCCCGTCCAGTTGGTGCCGGCGCGGAGGTAGCCGAGCAGCTCGTTGTAGGGCGGCGAGTCGAACGGCATCGGCGACAGCCGATCGAGGGTGTGCGACAGCACCGATTCCGGCGATCCCTTCGAGGGGCGGGCCGCTTCGCGCAGGTTGAAGCGCTGATTCTGCGTGAGGGTGGCCGCAAAGTTCATGCGCGCGAGCATGCCGCCGGTGGAGAACCAGCCCGGGCCGGTTTCCCAGCCGTTGACATCGGGCGGCTCGAACAGCGTCTGGCCCATGGCCAGCATCGGCGACAACGCGCTGTCCACGGAAAGACCGGCCCAGCCGGTCTCCTTGATCGACTTGACGACGAACTCCACGGGCCAGGCGTAGCGCGTGTAGTAGTTGGACTCGTCCTGGAACTCCTGCGACAGCAGCACCTGCAGCACCACGCGGCGCATGTCGAAGCCGGAGTTGTAGAAGGTGTTGGACACGCGCTCGACAAAGGACGCCGGCGCCGGCTGCAGTTCGCTGACGAAGAACCCATAGAGCTTGCGGGCCAGGCGCGGGCCGGTCTGCGGATGGCGGCAGCAGGCCAGGAGGAAATCGAGGCCTTCCTGCTCGCCGCTCGAGGTGATCGTCCGGCCGCCGCCCGGGTAGATGTCGAACGAGAACGTCTTGCTGCCGGTGTCGTGGCGTTCGGGTCGATACAGGTAGTTGTAGGCCAGCGTCGGGTCGTTGACGTTGTTCAGGCCCCGCGCCCCGACGTTGAGATTCCACCCCGTGAACACCCGGGCCGCGGCCTTGACGTCGTCTTCGGTGTAGTTGTTGGGCGCGGAGTCGGATGGGCGGATGCCCATCGTGAACAGCTCCATCACCTCGCGTGCGAAGTTCTCCTGCGGCGTGCCCCGCACGTTGAGCCGGCCGTCCAGCCACACCAGCATCGCCGGGTCCCGCGCCACCCCGACCAGCAGGTCGTAGAAGCTGCCCAGCGCACCACGGCGAAACCCCTCGATCTGCCCGACAGGACTGCTCCGGGTGCCGTTGTAGGCGTCGGTCGCCGACAGCATCCGCGTGGCGACCGTGCCGCCATAGGTGTCGGCAATCTTCTGGTAGGCGGTGGCGAAGTGATGGTGCCAGAACAGCGCCATCTTCTCCTGCAGCGGGCGCCGCGAGTGGACCATGCGGAACAGCCATCGCTGCCGGGCGTCCGTGATCGATGTGTCGGGCGAGAACTGCCCGCGTGTGGTCACCCCGGCATGGCCCGGCACGCCAATCCGCGCATCGACGTCGTCGGGCGCCTGTTCGTAGAAGACGAGCAGGTCGACCGCCGCGTGATAGCCGATCTGGGACAGCTCGGCGACCTCGTCCGGGCTGCCGCCAAACCCTGCCCGGCGGAGGAGATGCTCGATGCGTTCGTCTTTTCGCGCCATGCGCAGTTACCTGGGAACAGCAAGGTCCGTTCCGGGAAACGAACGCCCGGGTTGTTCAGAGTTCGCCGATGCTGCCACACTTCTGCAGGATTTGTGTCGGTGGGCCGACGCCGGAACCGGCGCCCTGTCGGACAGAAGCGTCAGCGGCCTGTCAGCGCTTGCCGAGCGAGAGCAGGTTGGCCATCAGCGCGTAGGCGCCGTCAGTGCCCGCCGGCAACTGGCGCCACAGGTTGAGGCCGACGTAGATCCAGCGTCCCTGCCCGACGCGCGCTTCGACCAGGGCGCCACGCTTCGGACCGGGGTTGTTGGGATACGGGTCGGCCATCTCCACGAGGTCGACGTAGCGCTTGTCTGCCGCCTCGGTGCCGAAGAAATACAGCCCACGCTCCTGGACCCATCCTTCCCAGGCGGCGTCGCCAATCTTGTTCGGGCGTGTTGAACAGCGGATGGTCCGGCACCAGCACCGTCACCGGCGCCCGTTCGTCGGTCACGCGGTCGGCCGAGAACCTGCCGAACGGCCCGGGGTTGGCCGAGGGCCGCCCGACCCTGCCCGGGTACGGGCCGTACTGCGCCTCGTTGAACTCGAACTTGTTGTACTGGACGATGACCGTGCCGCCCTTGGCGGCGTAGTCGATCAGTCGCTGGTTGTAGGCCCGCAGATCGCCGCGGCGCTCGTAGGCGCGCACGCCCGTCATCACCACCGTGTACCTGGAGAGGTCGGCCGAGGCCAGCGCTTCCGGCGAGAGCAACTCCACGGTCGCGCCCAGCTGCGCCAGGGCGGGTGGCACCTGGTCGCCCACGCCCATGATGTAGCCCACGGTCACCCCGGTGACGGGCGGCAGGTCCAGCACCTTCAGCGTGCCAGTCGCATCCGCCACGAGATGACGACGATGGATGTGCGGGTACTCGATGGCCTGGTAGCCCTTGTCGTAGGTCCGGCCACCCCGTGTCGCCACGGCCTTGACGTCGTAGCGTCCCGGTCTGGTTCCAGCCGGGGGCGTGATGGCGAACTGAACCTGCCGGGCCTCGTCTTCGCGGGCAAATGCCACCGCTGCCGATGCCGGGCTGGAGACCCAGCCGGCAGGCAGCTGCAGCGTCACGTCGGCAGCGGCGCCGGTCTTGTCGTGGTTGGTCACGATCACGGTGATGTCGCGCGACGCGCCGCCGCCGGGAAACGCCACGACGTCAGCGCCGAGGCTGACGGCCAGCGACGGCACCACCAGCAGTTCCTGACGCTTCTCGCCGCTGAAGACGTTGCCTTCGTGGCGGAAGTGCACCGGATAGGTGACGACCTGTTCGAGGCCGCCAATGCTCAGCGTGACCTTGGCGGTGAACGGCGTCGGCTCGAAGGGCAGGCCAAACGGCACCGCGGGATCGAAGTCGTAGAAGTCGCGATCGGGAACCCGCTTCCAGTACGCGGTCGTCAGCCTGGCCGCCTCCGGAATGGTCACCTGGGCCTCGCAGGCGTACGGCTTCAGGCCCTCGATCGGCGCGGCCGGGCAGGACGCGGGGGCCGTGAAACCGGAGAACTCGACAGCCTTCACCGCGACGCCCTCGCCCGCTCCGGCAAAGGCGCGCAGGATCACCCTGGACTTCTGTCCGCCAACGACGAGCCCGTCGTCGGCCAGCAGGTCGACACGCAGTCCAGAGGCGAGCCGCAGGGCGTGCTCGGCCTGCCGCTCCTTCTCTTCGAGGCGGAAGTCGACCTCGGCGCGGGCATCTGCGTCCGGCTGCATGTTGACCAGCAGCGAACGCAGCGCCCGGATCGTGGTGAGCACCTGCGGCAGCGCCGACCGCGCGGCGGCCACGCCCTTGGTCTCGAAGGCGAGCTGGGCCCCGCGCACCTGTCCGTCGAGAGCTTCGATGGCCAGCCCGAGGGCCGGCGAGCCGCCGCGGCCGTAGCGGGCCAGGCTGCGCAGCCCGGTGTCGATGCCGGCGAAGATGTCGGCGTTCTGTTCGGCCTTCGGCGTCGAAAGCACGGTGTCCTGCAGCACGTAGGCGCGCGGCTGCGGCCCCGGCAGGCTGTACAGCTGCGGCATGCCCTGACACATGTGCATGCTGCGCGCCTCGCTCCCGAGCTCGTTGTAGGTGCGCCCGAGCAGGACGTCGAACTGGTTGCCGTCGACCCGGCAGATCGCCGCCGGATCGACCGTGTCGACCGTCGGGCCGAAGCCGCCGGTGTAGTAGAACTTGGAGGCCTGCCATGGTCTCAGTCCGGCTTCGAGCTGCGCCGGGAACCTGGTGGCGTCCGCGGCGGCGCGGAACGCTTCCGCCGTTATATGAGACGAGGCCTGGTGGTGCTGGCCGCCGCCCTGGGTGTGGTCCCACACGAAGCCGATGATCACGTCGGGCCGGATCTTGCGGATCCAGTAGACGTAGTCCTCGAGGATCTTCTCGCGGTGCCATCGCTCCAGCGTCTCTTCCAGGCTGAACGAGAACCCGAAGTCGACCGCACGGGCGAAATACTGCTCGGCGCCATCGACGCGGTGCGCAGCCAGCAGTTCCTCGGTGCGCAGGACGGCCAGCGACTCGAAGATCTCCGGCCCAATCTCGTTCTGACCGCCGTTGCCCCGCGTCGCGGTGACCAGCGTGGTGCGCACCCCGTGCTGGAACTTGTACCGCGCCAGCAGCGCGTTGTTCTCGTCGTCGGGGTGCGCGGTGGTCATCATCAGGCTGCCGACCGTGCCCAGCTGCCGGAGCACCAGGCCCAGCGCCGCGTGGTCCGGCCGCTCGCCGACGGGCTGCAACCGGTACTGGGCGTGTGACGGGCACGGTGACAGACAACAGCAGCGCCGCGCACGCCAGGCGCACGAGGGAGCGAAGGGTCAATCTGGGCATGTGGGTCACAGGCGACAGGATAAAGGTACGGGCAGCTTTCCGAGCTGCCCCGCACGCGTCAGAAGTAGAACTTGAATCCCAGCTGGAACTGCCGCTGTTCGTAACCGGCCGTCGGCTGCAGCTGGCTGCTGCTGGTGGGCAGGGCGCCGCCCGTGAGCTCGCCGAGGGCATTTGTCGGCAGGATGCGGTTGACTGCCGAGGTCTGCACCGTGTTGAACAGGTTCTTGAACTCCGCCGCGACCTCGAGGCGACGCGCGCCGCCTAGCGCGATGAAACGCGAGAAGCGCGCGTCCACGTTGTAGCGGGCCGGGAGGTAGAGCGAGTTGCGACCGACGAAGAGCGGCCGGTCGGCAAGTACGCCGTCACCGTTCAGATCCGTGGCGCTGCGCAGGTTGAGCGGCAGGCCGGAGTTGAACTGCATCATCAGCCCGAGCTGGTTGCCGTTGACGATCGCTCCGGCCAGGCCATCGACCGCGAAGGTAGGCTGCACGATCACGCTGCCGGCAAAGCTGTGGCGGGTGTCGAGCAGATTCGGCCCGCGGTCGCGATCGAGATTGGTCGGGTCGCCGACGCCGTCGTCGCCCTGCACGGACAGCGCGGTGGTCAGCGGCGCGTTGTCGGTGCCCTTGCCGAGCGTGTAGTTGACGTCGAACTGGATGCCGCCGCTCAGACGCTTGCCGAACTGCAGGGTCGCCGCGTTGTACGTCGAATCGCCACGCGACTGGACGACGTTGATCTGGTTGAAGCGCGGGTCGAGCCGGGTGGCGTCGTTGATCGTCGGGCTGAAGACCGGACGGCCGTCGGCCAGCTGGCCGATCGGGTTGATCGGGTTGATGTTGACGATTACCGGCAGCAGATTGCCCTTCACGAAGGTGTAGCCGGCCGACCCGTAGAAGTTCTGGCCGAAGGCGCGCTCGTACTGCACGTTGTTCTGCCAGGTGCGTGCGACCTGGAAGTCGGGATCGACCGTGGTGATCGACTGCCGCGGCAGCACGAAGCCGGGCGGCAGGTCGGCCAGTGATCCCGGGAAGGCCGGCGCGTTGGCTGCCGAGCCGGCCAGCGCGACGTTGATGCGCGCCGGGTTGCCGTTGGCCTGGATGGAGGTCTCGTAGGCGCCGAGCAGCATCTGGTCGTACATCAGACCGCTGCTGGCGCGCACCACCTGCCGCTTGTCGGCGCCAAAGCTGTAGGCCAGGCCGAAGCGCGGCCCGACGTTGTTGCCATCGTCGGCGTATGACTGCGAGAAGGCAAAGGGCGCGGTCGGGTCGCCCTCGGGGTAGTCGTAGAAGTCGTAGCGCAGGCCGTAGATGAACTTCAGGTTCGGCGTCACGCGCCAGTCGTCCTGGACGAAGAAGCTGTAGGCCGACGACGTCATCGCGAAGTCGGGGTTGCCGATCAGCTGCTGGTAGTTGGTGTAGCTGCGCGGGTTGGTCCCGTTCTTCGCGGCGAGGTAGGCGTCGATGGTCGGGAACGTGTACAGCTGCAGCAGCGTGGACGTGCGCTTGTCGTCGATCAGCTGGATGTCGCCGCCGAACTTGTAGCTGTGGTTGCCGCGGAGGTACGGTGAAGTTGTTGATGACCTGGAAGATGCCCTGGCTGAAGCCGAACCCGGCGTCGGCGGCCGTGGCAATCGGGCCGCCGAAGTTGGCAATGCCCGGGATGTTGATGGCCGGCCCGGAGCCCGACAGCTCGTTGCTGCCACGGCTCTGCACGCGGCGCGCGTACTGGACGCGCAGCTCGTTCAGCACGTGGCTGCCGAACGAGGACACCAGTTGCCCGGAGGTGCTCTCCATGGCGTCGAGGAAATCGGTGGTGCGCTCGATCGAGGTCAGGCCGCCGACGATGTTGTTCGGCGAATCGTTGCGGAAGACGATCGTCCTGGCCGGTGGCGCGGTGGTTCTGCGCCAGCTGGTAGTCGACCTTGCCGATGAAGAAGCGCGCCGTCTGTTCGCGCGGCACCACGCCTGGCTGCGGCTCCAGACCGAGTCGGGCCGCGTTGGCGGGCAGCACGGTGATCACGCTCTGCGACGACAGGTCGCGGTAGGTGCTCTCGAAGCCGGTGAAGAAGTGCAGCCGATCCTTGACGATCGGGCCGCCGAGTTCCGCGGTGTAGGTGTCCACCTTGGTGTCGGGCCGGCGTTCGTCGGTGCGCGGGCCCTGGAAGAAGAACGGGAAGGCACTGAACGGCTTGCGACGGAAACGATAGGCGCCGGCGCCGCGGAACTGGTTGGTGCCCGACGGGGTGATGGCGTTGTAGACCAGCCCCGTGGTCTGGCCGAACTCGGGCGCGTAGCCGCTGGTGATCACCTTGACCTCGCGGACCATCACCTCGGAGACCGGCAGCAGGCGCAGGCCAGCGCGGTCCTTCTGCGTGTTGGTGTTGCCGTCGATCTGGTAGTTGATGCGCAGCAGCGTGCCGTTGGCGGCAAAGCGCGGCACGCCGAACTCGGAGTTCTCGAAGCCGGTGACGCCCGGCTGCAGCAGCGCGAAGTTGTACGGGTTGCGCGAGACGAGCGGCAGGTTCTTGACCTCGTTCTCGTTCAGGTTGCGGCCGCCATCGACCTTCGACGTGTCCACGACGGGCGCGTCGGCCGTGACCGAGATGGTCTCGCTCAGGTCGCCCACCTCGAGCCGCACGTTGACGGCCGCGGTCTGGCCGGCGCCGACGGTCACGCCCAGCTGCTCGAACTTCTTGAAGCCCTGCAGCTCGGCCACGACCTGATAGGAGCCGAGCGGCAGCAGCGTCGCGCGATAGAGCCCGTTCTCGTTGGTCACGACGGCGCGGACCGTGCCGGTCGCGGTGTTGGTGACGGTCACGGTCACGCCGGGCAGCACGCCGCCCGAGTTGTCGGCGACGATGCCCTCGATGGCGCCGTTGGCGGCCGTTGACTGCGCGTGCGCGGAAAGGCCGGGGACGCCGGCAAGCAGGATCGATGAGATCGCCGCGACGCGCAGCAGGCGACGCAGCAGCAGGGAGGGTCGTGCGGACAGCATATGACTCCAGAAGATTGGGAGGGACAAGGGCGCGGCGCCCTGAACGGGCACCTCGTTCGAGTATAGCGACGGGTCCGCTGCACCCCGGAGCCGACGACCGTCATAGACGCGAAGCCGAGGAGACCACTGGCCAGCAGGGTCAGGCTGGCAGGGGCGGGAACGTCCGGGTCGACCGCGCGCCCCGAAGAGTAGTTCGGGAGACCGAGCGCATCGTTCGGATCGTCGAAGTCGCCCGGAGTGGTGACGTCCGGACCAGGGGTGTAGCTGATGTTCGATGGATAGCCGTCAGCGACTGTGGACGACCAGCGCGTCACTGACGGGGCGTGGGCCGGTCAGGTCCGACGGGCGGTTGACCACGGCCCCACGCACCACCATCGTCGTCGAGCCGCCACCGTCGAGGTTGAGGGCATCGACAGCGTCGAGCCGCGCGAGCAGCGCATGGAGGTCGGCAAAGCTGGCCCCGATGGCCCTGCCTGGCTGTCGGCCGTCGACGGTGATCAGCCAGATCCGTCCAGCTCGATCCCGGGCGACGAGCGTCCGCGGGTGGGTCGTGGTCTCGAAACCGCGCGAGAGCTTCTCGACGGCCCACTCGCGCAGTTGCTGCCCTCCGCGCCTGAGCAGACCCGCGCCGCCGACGATGGTCGGGGCGCGGAGCCAGTCGCGCGTCCCCTCGCCGGACACGACGGCCAGCGCCTCCCGCACCTGCACCGCTGGCGTCCGCAGCAGCCCCGCCAGGGCCGCAGGCGGCGAGGCGCCGCCGTACGAGAGGACGTAGCCGGCGGCGGGGATCGACGCGTCGCCAGCGGCACTGGCTGGCGACGCGCGCAGCGGCGTCCCCTGCAGTGCCCATTCCAGGCCCGCCTGCGTGCCGGTGGTCGTCCCCGACGCGGGTGTATACAGCACCAGGGACCGCGCCCGACGCTGGGTGTCCACCCCATCGACGGGCACGCTGCGCCACTCGCCGCCTGCCTTGAAGCGGACCCGCACGCGAGCGCTGACCTGGTCGAAGCGCAGGGCCACGCCTGCCGGACCATCCAGAATGGCCACCGCGCCGCGGGCCCGGCCGGTGTCGCTCAGCAACCGGCCGTCGATCTTGAGCAGCCCGTTGGGGTCGCCGGTCGGGCCGAAGAAGCCGGCATTGACGGCCGCCACTGCGCCCGTGCGGCGGGCGATGTCGGCCACCGTGGCCCGGCCCGGCACGACACCGGTCGCCAGCGCCGAGGTCAGCCGCACGCGCCGCGGGTCGAGGCGGAGCAGGCGCAGCGAGCGCGGCTGCGGCTCGGAGGCCAGCGCCATCGTGGCGTCGACATGGAACAGGTCGACACCCTCCGCGACCGCGGTCGCCCGACCCAGCCAGGCCGCGTCGGGAGCCCGGCTGGCGGCGCTGCCCGACAGGGTGGTGGCGGCGAGAATCGCCCCGCACAGGCGCAGAATGGTCGAACGCACGAGGGCATCATAGTGGCCGAAACCGACATCGATCGCCTCATCGACGAACTCAACGCGCAGGGCTCCGCAGGCGCCGGCGGCGAGCCGGGTCCGGTCCCCCGGGCCTCGTCGGGCGACGACGAGATCGCCGGCGGGCTCGTCGATGGCGGCGCCTCGGACGACCCGGGCGAGGTCGCCACCGGCAGCGGGACGCTGCACGGGTGGCTGCGCGACGTGGTCCGCCGACACGGCTCGGATCTGCTGCTGGTGGCCGGAGCGCCACCATCGGCGCGAGTGGAGAAGCGCCTCGTGGCCATGGCCGAGGGGCGCCTGACGGGCGCCGACATCGAGCGCGCGGTGCTGCCCGCGATGCCCCCGCACGCGCGTGAGGTCTACCTGCGCGACGGCATTGCCGATGCCTCGTTCGGTCTCGAAGGCGTCGGTCGGTTCCGGGTCAACCTGCATCGGGAACGGGGTCGACCGGCAGCGACGATCCGTGCACTGCCACGCACGGTGCCACGGCTGTCCACGCTCTCGCTGCCGGCGCAGGTCGAACAGCTGACGTTGCTGACCCGCGGCCTGGTGCTGGTCGGCGGCGGCACGGGCTCGGGCAAGTCGACCACGCTTGCCGCGCTGGTCGACGAGCTCAACCGTCGCGAGGCCCGCCACATCATCACCATCGAGGACCCGATCGAGTACGAGCACGCGCATCGACGCTCGATCGTCGAGCAGGTCGAGATTGGTGTCGACGCGCCCGACTACCCGACGGCCCTGCGCGCGGCGCTGCGGCAGATGCCCGATGTGCTGATCGTCGGGGAGATGCGCGACCCGGAGTCCATGCGTCTGGCGCTGACTGCGGCCGAAACCGGCCATCTCGTCATCTCGACGCTGCACACCACCGACGTCACCTCCACCGTCGCGCGGATGGCGGATTCCTTCCCGGTGGAGCGGCAGGCGACGATCCGCCAGGAGATCTCGCTGGCGCTCAGCGCGGTGCTGATCCAGTCACTGCTGCCGCGCCTCTCCGGCGGCCTGGTGCCGGCCGTCGAGTTGCTGATGGTGCAGTACGGCGCCCGACAGCACATCCGCAAGAACCAGCTGCACCACCTGCACCAAGAGATCTCGCTGACCCGCCGCTTCGGGTCGCTGACCTTCGAGCAATCGCTTGCGTCACTCGTGCGCAGCGGTCAGGTGGATCCAGAGCTGGCGCGGGAGCGGGCGGCGCATCCCGACGAACTGGCCAGGCTGATCGCCGAGTAGCTCACGGCGACGCGGGCCAGCGGCTGGCGTCCGCGCGGTGCTTCCGCAACAGCTCGTAGAGCACGACGCCGCCAGCGGTTGCCACATTCAGCGAGCCCTTGGTGCCGAGCATCGGGATGCGCACGCGCACGTGGCACAGCGCGAGCAGATCCTGCGGCAGGCCCTCGACCTCGTGGCCGAACAACACGGCCACCGGCCAGGCCGGCTGCCAGTCGTACAGGTCCACGGCCTCTGGCGTGGTCTCGATGGCGGCAAGCTGGCCCCCGCCTGCCGCAAAGGCCTCCATCCATGCGCGCAGGTCGTCGGTGCCGACCCACGGGACCACATCCTCGGCGCCGAGCGCGGTCTTGGCGATTTCCTTGCGCGGCGGCGTCGCGGTGATCCCCGACAGCACCAGCTCGCGCACCCCCGCGCCGTCGGCGGTCCGGAAGAACGAGCCGACGTTGTAGAGACTGCGCACGTGATGCAGGACGACGGAAACGGGAAGAGTGGGCATCGGCAAGTGGCGTCGGCGTTTGGGGGCGACGCGCTGTTATGTCATTATGGTATGGTTATGGCACGCGTCACCTTTTCCCTGGATGACGGAACGGTCAGGCAGATCCGGCAGACCGCGGCGCGCCTCGGCAAGCCCCAGAGCCAGGTCGTCCGTGAGGCAGTTGCGGAGTACGCCGAGCGTGCCGGGCGTCTCAGCGATCGCGAGCGCGACCAGGCGTTGAGCGTGCTCGAGCGGCTGCGCGCCGCCACGCCTACTCGAACCGCTGCCGACGTCGACCAGGAACTGCAGGCCATCCGGGACGCACGCCGCGCCGGTGGACGTCGTCAGCGTTCCGCATGATCGTCCACGTCGACACCTCGGCGCTGGTCGATGCCCTGACCGGCCCGCGCCGGTCGCTCGACGCGCTGGTCGCGCTGACGCGTGAAGGCCACCGCCTGATGCTCTCGGCGATCGTGCTCTACGAGTGGCGCCGCGGGCCCCGTACGCCGATCGAGCTCGCGGCACAGGAGGAACTGTTCCCGACCGAGGCCGCCGTGCCCTTCGGCGTGGCCGAGTCCGTGGTCGCGGCGCGGCTGTACGCGCAGGTGCCGCGTGCCCGCGGACGCGAGATCGACCTCGCGGTGGCGGCGTGTGCCCTCGTCGCGGGCGCCGCGATCTGGACGCTCAACCCGAAGGATTTCCGCGACATCCCGGACTTGCGCCTGGCCTGACGCCGCGACCGCCGGGGTGTGGACGGCATTGCTGCCACGGCCGTGCGGGGCAGCGCCAGTGCGGGTAGACTGCGCCCATGCGCAAGCCGATGCGATGGGTATACGGTCTGGTGCTGACGCTGGCCGTCACCGGCATCGGGCTGGCCGCCCGGGCCCCGCTCCCCACCAGCGTCCAGCCGCAGGCGGGTCGCCCCAACGTCCTGTTCCTGTTTGCCGATGACATGCGCGCCGACACCATCGCCGCGCACGGCAACCCGCACATCCGCACGCCGCACGCTCGACGACCTGGCGCGGCGCGGCGTCAGCTTCCGCAATGCCTACGTCTTCGGCGGCGACAGCGGCGCGGTCTGCGTGGCCAGCCGCGCCATGCTGATGAGCGGACGCACGCTGTTCCGCGTCGACACGCCAACGCTGGCGGACGCGCCGCTGCTGCCGGAGGTGCTCGGGCGCGCCGGCTACGTGACCTTCGGCACCGGCAAGTGGCACAACGGCGAGGCCTCGTGGCTGCGCGCCTTCCAGCGCGGCAGGACGATCATGTTCGGCGGCATGTCCGACCACGTTAAGGTGCCGGTCCGGGATCTCGGCGCCGACGGCAAGCTGACGCCACGCCGGACCGAGACCACGTTCTCGAGCGAGCTGTTTGCCGACTCGGCGATCGACTTCCTGAAGTCGCACCAGGGACCGGCGCCGTTCTTCGCCTACGTCGCCTTCACCGCGCCGCACGACCCGCGACAGCCGCCGCGGCGAGTATCGCCAGGCGTACTACGACCGCCTGCCGCCCCTGCCGCCGAACTTCCTGCCGCAGTTCCCCTTCGACAACGGCGCGATGAAGGGCGGGCGCGACGAGAACCTCGGCGCCTGGCCGCGCACCGAGGCCATGATTCGCGATCAGCTCGCCGAGTACTACGGCATGGTCACCCACATGGACGGGCAGATCGGCCGCGTCCTCGAGGCGCTCGAGGCGTCGGGTCATGCCGCGAACACGATCGTCATCTTCGCCGCCGACAACGGCCTGGCCATCGGCAGCCACGGCCTGCTCGGCAAGCAGAGCGTGTTCGAGCACAGCACGCACGTGCCGCTGATGATCGCCGGTCCGGGCGTCGCCGGCCGGGCGGACCGCGCAAGGCTTCACCTACCTGCACGATCTCTACCCCACCGTGCTGGAACTGACCGGCGTCGCGGTGCCGGAGGGCGTGGACGGCACGTCGCTGCGGCAGGCGCTCGAGGGAGGTGCCGGGCCGGCGCGCGACTCACTCTTCACCGTCTACATGAAGACCCAGCGCGCCGTGCGCGACCAGCGCTGGAAGCTGATTGCCTATCCGTCGCTCGGCTACCTGCAGTTGTTCGATCTGCAGGCGGATCCCTTCGAGATGCACAACCTCGCCGATCGCCAGGACCACGCGGCCGAGGTATCGCGTCTGCGCGCCTTGATGCGGACGTGGCAGGTGCGCGTCGGCGACCCGGTGGCCATTCCCACGACCAGCACCACCCCGCCGGGCATCGACATCACCGGCATGGCGCGCGAGACCGACCAGTGGCAGCCGGAGTGGATTGTGAAGAAGTACTTTCAGCGATAATTCACAATTCAGAATTCAGAATGCAGGGGGGCTCGCACAGGGGCGGGCGTTGCTGACTGGAAGTTGCCGTGACAACGATGCGTTAAATCTCGCGTGCCCAACCCTGCTCTCCGGCTGTTCTCGCTGCTGTTGCCCCTGCTCGTCGTGGCGCTGCCGGTGCGCGCCCAGCCGGCGTACGACCTGCTGCTCAAGGGCGGCCACGTGATCGACGCCCGCAACGGCGTCGACGGCGTGATGGACGTGGCGGTCACGCGACGGCAGGATCGCGGCCGTGCGCGCCGGCATCGACCCGGCAACCGCCCGGCAGGTCGTCGATGCGGCTGGCCTGTACGTCACGCCGGGGCTGATCGACATCCACGTGCACGTCTTCGCGACCACGGGCGTCAAGGGTGCCTGGGCCGGCGACAGCAGCGTGCTGCCCGACGGCTTCAGCTTCCGCACCGGCGTCACGACGATGGTCGACGCGGGCAGTTCCGGGTGGCGCAACTTCGAGGACTTCAAGCGCACGGTGATCGACCGCGCCAGCACGCGGGTCCTGGCCATGCTCAACATCGCCGGGTTCGGCATGCTGACCGACGTGCCCGAGCAGAACGTGCACGACATGGACGCGAAGGCCACGGCCGACATGGCCACCCGGCACCGCGATGTGGTCGTTGGCGTGAAGTCGGCGCACTACATGGGCCCCGAGTGGGTGTCGGTCGATCGCGCCATCGAGGCGGGCAAGGCTGCCGGGGTGCCGGTGATGGTCGACTTCGGCTACTTCCGCGAGGAGCGCCCCTATCACCAGCTGGTGACCGCGAGCGTCTGCGCCCCGGCGACATCAGCACGCACATGTTCCGTGGCCCGGTGCCGTACATGGACGGCAAGGGCCAGGTACTGGACTATCTGAAACAGGCGCGCGCCCGCGGTGTGCTCTTCGACGTCGGGCATGGCGGCGGCAGCTTCGTGTTCCGGACGATGGTGCCGGCGACGCGGGCCGGGTTCTTCCCGGACACCATCTCGACCGACCTGCACACCGGCAGCATGAACGCCGGGATGACCGACATGCTGATGACCATGTCGAAGTTCCTGGTCGCCGGGATGCCGCTGCAGAAGGTGGTGCAGGCTTCGACCGACACGCCAGCCAGGGTCATCAAGCGGCCGGAGCTCGGTCACCTGTCGGTTGGTGCCGAGGCCGACGTCGCGCTGCTGCGCGTGCTCGAGGGGCGCTTCGGATACGCCGATGGCGCGCGCGGCACGCTGACCGGCGACCGACGCCTGATCTGCGAACTGACGCTGCGCGCCGGCCGCGTGGTGTGGGACTGGAACGCGCGGACCGGCAGCGACTATCGCGAGATGCCGGCAACCTACGGCGTGCGCGAGGTCGATCGCGTCATCGTGCCCAAGCGCCCGTGACCGAGGCCCGTCCTCATCGTTGATGTGACCTCCATGGACCTTCTCGTTCGCGACGTGACGCCGGCAGATGCCGAGGCCGTGGTGCGGATTCTTCAATCCCATCATCGCGGCCCGGGTGTACACGGTGTTCGACCGACCGTTCACGGTCGACGCCGAGCGCGAGTACATCGAGCGATTTCCTGCGAGGGGCGTCTGGAAGTCGGCGTGACGCCAGTCGGGCGGCGAGGTCGTCGGTTTTCAGGTGCTCGAGCCGTTCGGTCCCTACACCGGCGCTTTCGACCACGTGGGTTTCGCTCGGCACGTACGTCGCGCTCGATCAGAGGCGTCAAGGCATCGCCACCATTCTGTTTCCGGCGACGATGCAGGCCGCTCGACGGAAGGGTTTCGAGAAGATCGTCACGTTCGTTCGAGCCGACAATCCGGCGGCGCTGCAGACTTACGCGAAGCATGGGTTCGGAGTCATTGGCACGGCGGTACGCCACGCCAGGATCGACGGCTGCTACATCGACGAGATCCTCATCGAGAAAGCGCTGGGACCCGAATAGCCGCGGCGAGATCGATGCCGCGGGCTAGCGAGCCAGCTGCGCCAGAATCGCCCGGGTGTCGGCAACGCGCCGCAGCACACCCTCCCGCCCTCGCGACATCTGCTCGTTGACGGCGGTACCCGGGGCCGCCAGCTCCGCCTCGATCTCGCGAAGATACGTCTCCGACAGATCCAGGTACCGGCGGGCCGTCGCGGGGTTGGCAAAGCCGGTGCCGTCCGCCCGCACATAGACGGGCGTCGTGTGCGCGGCCTGGGTCGGCCCGCCGCGCGCCCGGGCGGCGATCCACACCCCATGCGCACCGACGCGGAGCTGGTGCGTCAGGCGCAGGTGTTCCGGCGACTGCCCGGACTCTCCCGCCGCCACCGTCTTGACGACCTCTCCGTGCACCACCAGTTCGAGATCGCGCAACGGCACGTCCACGGCGTGGCCCCGTGCCTCGACCACGACCCGAAGCGTGTCTCCGTTACCGCGGTCCAGTGTCGCGCCAGGCAACGCATCGTCTACCTTCAAATCGAGCATCGGGCCGGTCGTGACGAATGTGCGGCCCGCCTTGACCGCCGCGATCCATCGCTCGAACGTCAGCGGCCCGTCGACGTGCGTGTAGAAGCGCGCATCACCGATCCGGGGACCCTCGTCCTCGGCCGCGCCAAAGGCCCTGGTGCGCCCGCACCAGGGGAAGTCGGATCCGGCCAACGCTGTCAGGGGAAAGCCCAGGTCGAGGAAGTGGTAGTAGTGCGTCGTGATCAGCGGGCCGCCCGGCGCGCAGAACTGCATCAGCTCGACGAAATCCAGCTTGCGCTGCAGGACATCGAGCGTCATCCCGCGGTAGCCGTGGAAGGTCATCGCCTGATGCGCATAGCCAGTAACACCACCGAGTTCGCGCACGCGGTCGAAGGTGCGGTCGTAGCCGTAATAGGCATCCACGGGTCTTACCCGCACCACCTCGGAGGCGCCGAGCGAGATCGTGTGGCCGATTTCCGGGGTGCGCGGATCCTCCTGGCCTGGCGACAACAACCGGCTGCCATCCTGGTACCGCCCCGCGGCCCCGAAGGCATACTGGCTGAAATAACTGGTCAGGAAGTCGCCCATCTGCAGCAGGTTGCCCACGTGGATGTCCTCGGCGGCCATCCAGCCCACGATCAGCGGGTTCTCGCGCGGCGACCGCCGCAGGTGGACGTGGTCGTCAGCGGAGTACCAGCCAAGGCTCGGCATGTCGACCCAGCGCCGCATCGTGTAGCGCTCGTCGCGGTCGCGGCCGGCCGTCACCGTGACGCGGTGCTGTTGCCGCACATACTCGTAACCTTTCGACACCGCGATCAGGTAGTCGCCGGGCGGAAGCCTCAGCTCGAAGGCGCCGGCGACGTAAAAGGCGCCGTCGGGCTGCGTCGCGTAGCCGTCGGCGCGGTCGTCGCGGCCCCACATGATCGACAACGCTTCCTTCGGCACGCCGAGCGCCTCGCCGGGCAGCGCCAGGGCGCCAAGCGGCGTCTTGCTGATCGGCCGACCGGTCGCGTCAGTGATCCGCACGCGGACGGGTGTCGGCGACCCGCCCTCGACGACGGTGACGCGCAACGCGCCATCGGCCGCAGCCGCGGCCGTGTACAGGTACAGCCCGGCGAACGCCACGCCGGCTGCCAGCGGCAGCATCGCGGTCAGGCGCGACGTCGTGCGACGCGGCCCCGTCGGCGCCACGGACACCCTCGTCATGGAAGTCGCTCCACGAACCACGCGACGGCAAAGCCGAAGACGATCACGGAAGTGCACTGCACGACCCTCCGATGCCAGTCTGACCTGGCGAGCACGATGATGATGGGGAGCGCGACGGCGACCACCGCGAGTTGGCCGATCTCGACGCCGAGGTTGAAGGCGAGCACCGCGGCCATCCACTGGCCGACGGGGAGCTCGAGCAGGTCGATCATGCTCGCGAACCCGAAGCCATGAATGAGGCCGAACCCGAACGCGGTCGGCCAGCGCGACAGACGGTGGCCGCCGAGGAGGTTCTCGACGGCGACGTACGCGATGCTGACCGCGATCGCCAGTTCCACGAATTGTGGCGGAGGTGTCACCATCCGGGTCGCCGCGAGAACGAGCGTTGCGCTGTGCGCCGCCGTGAAGGCCGAGACAATCGCGACACGCGAACGCCACGTGCCGCCCGGCACGAGAAGGCAGGCGAGAAAGACGAGGTGGTCGTAGCCGGTGAGGATGTGCTCGATACCGAGCAGGATCATTGCCCGCGTCGACCTCGCTGGGGCGATCACGTCCCGCCACGAGGCAAGAGGCTCCAGGCTGACCACGTGCTCGCTCGTCGCGGCATCGAACAGCAACGGCGCGGCGCGGTCGCGACGGCGCTCGGTGGCGTCCCGGCGCACGTCCTCGACACGCGCAATCACTCGGTGGGTGTCATCGGTCAGCTCGTGGAACGTCGCCCGCAAGGCGACAGAACCGTCGCCAGGATCGAGGCGGTGCCGCAATTGCATTTCGACAAGGCCGGAGGACAGGACCCGGGCGTCGGCGACCTGGGCGGGAACTGCCGAGCCGTTCTGGAGCACGACGAAGTGCCGGAGGATCGCATCGCCGAACGCGCCAAGGCGCGCGACGGCGACGCGGCCGCCCTGAGCAGCCACGTCCGGTGCGAGGCGCTGGACGTCATCGAGCGGCAGCAGCACGTGGCTGCGAGCCTCCGCGGCGCTCAGCACGACATGCCAGAGCGCCGCCGACCCCGCGTGCGCATGGACGGAATGCGTTCGCGTGGCAAGCAGCAACGCTGCGAGCACAAGGAGGCAGACGCGTGAACGGCCGGACGCCATCGGTGCGCTCACCGTGAAGCAGACAGTCGGTTCATTCGTGGGCAGCGATTCTGTGACGAGGCGAGGCGACAGTCAATCGCCCGGTATCCCTGCGCCGTATACTGTGCCGGGTCGCGGCAGCCGCGAGCGTTGCCGACTTCAGGTCGGCATCCCGACTTGCGCGCCACGCAGCCCTGGGCCCATGACGCAGCCCTCAACCGTGCCTCGCACGTTGCTTCTGTCCCTGGGGCTGGCGACCCTGCTGGCCGGGTGGAGCCGCGCGCAGGCGCCCGTGCCGTCGGAGCCGCGTGCGATCAAGGACGTGGTGTATGCGACCGTGGACGGCAAGCGACTGGCGCTGGACCTGTACCTTCCGGACGGCCAGGCGCCGCGAGTGCTGGTGGTGTGGGTCCATGGCGGCGCGTGGAACAGCGGTACCAAAGCCAACGTTCCCCCGCAGCTGACCCGGGGCGGGCTCGCCGTCGCCAGCGTCGACTTCCGTCAGGCGTCGGAGGCGAGGTTTCCTGCGCAGGTACACGACATCAAGGCCGCCATCCGGTTCCTCCGGGCCAGTGCCGGCACGTACGCATATCGTGCCGACACCGTGGTCATTGCCGGAGCGTCTTCCGGCGCGCACCTTGCCGCGCTCGTAGGCGTCACCAACCGTCATCCTCAGCTCGAGGGCTCGGTCGGTGGTTTCTTGAAGGAATCCTCCGACGTTCAGGGCATCGTCAGCTTCTTCGGCGCGACAAACCTGCGCACCATCCTGGCGCAGTCGACGCCGTTCGGCTTGAACATGCGGCGTCCAGCCCTGGACCGCCTGCTTGGTGCGCAACCGGATCAGGTCCCGGAACTGGCCGAACTCGCCAGCCCGGTCGCACATGTGGACCCGGCGGATCCGCCCCTCCTGCTCTTCCATGGCGACCAGGACCCACAGATGCCGATCAACCAGTCGCACGAATTGATGGGCTCGTACACGCGGCTGGGACTGCCCGCCGCGCTGCACGTCCTGCATGGCGTGGCCCACGGCGGCGATGCCTTCTTCACGCCACCGTACCTGACGGCATTCCGGGATTTCGTTCACTCGCGATGAGCGGGGTTTCGCCGTCCGTGGAGGCGCGCGATGAGCCGTCGCGAGGCTGCTGGCCGGCGCAGCTACGCGAAACCCTCAGCCGGCGTGCACGGCGAGCACCTTCTCGAGCTGCACGGCGACGTGCGCCCCGAGCGCCGTGACGTCGGCATCGGACATGCCGAGCCGTTCGAGCGAAGAAGCGGCCACCTCGCTGTCGCTCGCCAGTGCCGAGTGTCCGGTGCCGGCGCGCTTGGCAGCAATGTTGGCCACGTGCACCGCGTCGGCGACGAGGTCGTCGGCCAGGTCGGGTGTGTGGTGGTGGATGATGCCGGTCACGAGGCGCGGCGGCAGGCACCAGTGCTGGGCGATCAAGCCCCCGAGTTCGCCGTGGTGCACCAACAGCAGTTCCGACTCGGCGCGCAGGCTCGAGAGGCCGCCCTTCTCCCGCGCGTCGGCCAGCACGCGCAGCACGTCCGCGTCCAGGAAGCGCGCCATCACCAGCTTGCCGATGTCGTGCAGCAGCGCGGCGGTGTAGGCCTCCGCGGGCACCGGCACCTTGCACCAGGACTGCAACGCCTCGGCCGCGAGCGCCGCGGCCACGCTGTGCCGCCAGAGTTCGCCTTCGCTGAGGCCGTACTCGGGGAGTGCCGTCCGCAGGCGCTTCTGCACGGCGACGGCAGTGGCCAGCGAGAGCAGCGATCGGATGCCGAGCCGGACCATGGCGTCGCGGATGGTCACGATTGGCGTCGCGCTGGCGCTGGCCGCGGAGTTGGCGGCCTTGAGCAGGCGCAGGGTCAGCGCCTGATCCAGCCGCACGACTTCCTCGACGGCCTGCAGGGTCCAGCGCTCACCTGTGGTCAGGGCGGCCAGGCGCGCCACGCTGGCGGGCAGGGGCTCGATGTGCTGCGCCGATCGCGTCAGGGCCTGGAGGTCGATCATCTCGTTGCGTCCTGCCTCACCCGACGCGCATGCCGAGCAGGCGGATGGCTGCCTGGGCGATGCTGTCGTCGCCGGTCATCATGTCATCGACCCAAGAGCGTTGGCCGGGGATCGCGGCCCAGACACGTTCCGCCGCAGCCCGCTCCTGCAGCAGCCTGATCGGCAGGGTCGCATCGACGCGGTCGGCACCGGCCTCGGCCTGGCTGAGCGTGGCCAGTTCGCGGCGGAGCTGCTCGGGATCGACCATCGAGACGGGCGTGCCGCAGTGGCCGCACGCCAGCGGACCGGCCAGGCGCACGGGCGCACCACAGTTGACGCAGTTGATCTGCTGGATGCGTGCGCGCACCTGGTCGATCTCGGGCGCCGTGAGTTCACGGACGAGATGTTTCTCGCGCAGGAAGTGGTAGGCCGTGATGAAGCGTCCGTGGCCCGCCGGGCAGCGGCGATAGGTGAACCTGGTGGCGCGCTGCCGGTCCTGGACCTCCTGCAGCGTCTGCCGGCAGCGCGGACAGGGCGAACGCGGCTGCACCCCCCGCGCCGGACGCAGCGTCAGCCGCTCGAGCAGCCGCAGGACGGCGCCCGGGGACAGCTGCTGGCTCTCCTGCTGGTCGAACCACAGGCCGCCGCAGCCGTCGCAGACATCAACCAGGACGACGCGCCCGTAGCGTGCGGCCAGTTGCACCGCGCGCATCCCGTAGCCACAGCCAGGGCACAGCGCCGTCGTCTCCGTCGATCCGGCTCCCACGCCCGGAGAATCGGCACGACCCCGGACTTTCGATAGGTCGGCCAGGCTGACGACGACGAGGCTAGGGGTGGAGCAGCGCCCGCCGCGCATCCCGGACCAGCGCCTCGGCGGCATCAGGGGTGGCAGCGGTCGCCGAGAGGTGCCCCATCTTTCGACCCGGGCGCGCCTCGGTCTTGCCGTACAGATGCAGCTTCACGCCGGGCATGGCCAGCGCGGCCGCCCAATCCGGCTCGCCGTGCGCCCACTCGTCGCCCAGCAGGTTGGCCATGGCTGCGGCCGGCGCGTGCGCCGCCGTGCTGCCGAGCGGCAGGCCGCACACCGCGCGCAGCTGCTGTTCGAACTGGCAGGTGACGTGCGCATCGATGGTCAGGTGCCCGGAGTTGTGCGGTCGCGGCGCCAGCTCGTTGACGATGACCTCGCCGGCGGCGGTGACAAACATCTCGACGCACAGCACGCCCACCACGTCGAGCGCCTCGCACGCGGCGCGGGCCATGGCCACCGCCTGGGCCGCCGTCCGGTCCGCGACCCGCGCCGGCCACACCGACACGTCGAGGATGTGGTTGCGGTGGGTGTTCTCGATGGCGCCGTAGTCGGCAAGGGCGCCGTCGGCGCCGCGCGCCACCACCACCGACACCTCGCAGGCAAAGTCCACCACGCCCTCGAGCACGGCCGGCTGCTGGTCGATGCCTGCCCACGCCTCCGTCGCCTCTTCCGGGCTGCCGATGCGCGCCTGCCCCTTGCCGTCGTAGCCGAAACTGGCAGTCTTGAGGATCGCGGGCATACCGACCCGGTCCAGACCGGCCTGCAGGCCGGCAACGTCGTCCACCACCGCAAACGGGGCGACGGGAATCCCTGCGCCTGCCAGAAACGTCTTCTCACGCACGCGATGCTGGGCCACGTGCAGCACGCGCCCCGACGGCCGGACGACGGTGTCGGCCCCCAGTGTCTCGACCGTGCGCGAGGGCACGTTCTCGAACTCGAAGGTCACTGCCGCCACGTCACGGGCAAAGGCGGCAACCGCCGCGAGATCGTCGTAGGACGCCGTCACCTCGTGGTCGGCGACCTGGCCGGTCGGCGAGTCCGCGTCCGGGGAGAAGGTGTGCACGCGGTAGCCGAGGCGTCGGGCCGCGATCGTGAACATGCGCCCCAGCTGACCGCTGCCGAGCACCCCAATCGTCGCGCCGGGAAGAATGGCGGCCATCAGGTCAGCGGCTCGGAACGGACGACCCGCTCCTGCTCGACGCGGAAGGCCCGCAGCTGGTCGCGCAATTCGGGACGGCGCACCGCCAGCATCGCGACGGCCAGCAAGCCGGCATTCCTGGCGCCTGCTGCGCCAATGGCCATGGTGGCCACCGGCACCCCGCCTGGCATCTGCACGATGGACAGCAAGGAGTCGAGCCCCTGCAGCGCCTTGCTCTGCACTGGTACGCCGATGACCGGCACCAGCGTCTGCGCGGCCACCATCCCGGGCAGATGCGCCGCCCCGCCGGCGCCGGCGATGATCACCTCGAGGCCTCGTGCTTCAGCGCCGTTGGCGTACTCGCGCATCAGGTCGGGGGTGCGGTGCGCCGACACCACCCGGGCTTCGAAGGCGACACCGAACTGCTCGAGCACCTCGGACGCCTGCCGCATGGTCTCCCAGTCGGAACGGCTGCCCATGATCACGCCAACGAGTGGCTGCGGGTCTGGCATGGTCGTACCGGCAGTATAGCGAGGGCCTTCGAGCCCCCGGTGATCTAAGATGCCCCCCGGGCGCGGCCCCTGCCGCCGCGCGCCCGACCACCGACCGGCTGCCGACTGCCGACTGCCGACTGCCGACTGCCGAACTCCGACTCCCGCCCCTGCGTTCCTCTGCCCCTATGCCCGCTTACGTCATCGTCCAGGTTCGCGTCACCAATCCGGAGCCCTACGCCGCGTACCGCGACATGGCGACTGCCAGCGTGGCGCGTCATGGGGGCCGCTTTCTCGTGCGTGGCGGTGCGGTCACCCCTCTCGAAGGTGACTGGGACCCGGGCCGCTTCGTGGTCATCGAGTTTCCGACCGTCGCGGCGGCGCAGGCCTTCCACGACTCCGACGACTACCAGGAAGCCTTGCGCATCCGGCTGGCCAACTCGGTCGGCAGTGCCTTCATCGTCGAGGGGTACGCGCCGCCGACCCAGCCGGCGGCGGACCCGGCGGCGGCACCGGCACCGTAGTGCCCTGCAGGGCGCGGCGGGCCTCGTTGCGCAGCGATTGCGCCACCCGGGGATTGGCCGCGAGCGCCCGCAGGCTTTCGGGCTCGCTGACGGCCAGGTTGGCCGGCGCCATCACCAGCGCCGTGAGCAGCGACACCGGCACACCGCGCGCCTCGGCGCGCCGCGACAGCGCCACGCCGCGCGGCGTCCGCTCGAACTCTTCCAGCTTGCGCATGCAGTCGGGGAACTTCGCCGAGGCCTTGCGGTAGAACTCCAGGTTGGCGCGGAAGATGTCGGCGGATCCGGTTTTCTCGGCCACCGCCGCCTGCGCTTCGAGATTGCGGCCGAAGGCCTCGCCGTTGCCGTTGGCAAACAGCGCCATCGACCAGCGAATCCGGTCCATGACGATGTCGGGGACGCGAGAGGCATAGCGTCGCTCGTCGTTGACGTCCATGAACTCGGTGATCGAGGCCTGGTAGGGCACGGCCTCGAAATAGAGCCGCACCCGTTTGCCGGGTACCACCTTGAAGGCAAAGAGCTCGGCGGTGCTGTCACGATCGCGGGGCGCCGCGTCGGTGCCGTCCTCGTACTCCGCGGACACGCGCACCTGCCAGTCGGCCGGCGGCGCGTCGGGATGGTCGGAGCCGACCACGCGACCATACAGGACCGCGGTCGGCCCACTGGCACCGGCGTCTGAGAGGTCGCTGTCGTCGCCGGCCTGGACCGCGGCGTTGTCGTCGCGCTGCCCTTGGTCGCGACACCCCCAGGGTCCGAGTGACACCAATGCAACGAGTGCAAGAACGCGTGCGGACGTCATGGCGCAACCTCCTTCCAGGTCGTGATGTCTAGCGTCGGGAGCAGGGGCGAGGCCGAGCGCGATCGGACACAGGCAAGGATCACGATCGGCGCGGTCACCGGCTCGGCAAAACTCCATTTGCGCGCGACGAGGCGCTGCGGTTGCGACACCGCGGCCGCTTCCGCGCCACCGGCCATGGCAATGCTGGCGTGCTCGATCTCGAGGCCGGACAGGGCCACGAGCTGCACGTCCCGTCCACGAAGGCCAGTGGGCGCGGGCCACTGCCCCCTCGACTCGAGCCTGAAGAGCGCGCGCTGGAAGCTGGCGTCCGACTGGCATTCGGCTGCCTCCAGGCGCTGTGCGTGATGGAGCACCGACACGACCCGCACCGGCGCCCGGGACCCAGGTGACAGGGCTGCCCGTGATGCCGTCGCCGCCGAGGGCGCCCGCGTCTTCGACCGGACGGCGGTGTCGGCGCTCGTCCACCAGATCGGCACCGCCACGAGCGCACCGACCACGAGCACGCCGGCCGCAACCAGGCTCGCCGGCCTGCGTCGGGGCGGGGCCGGCAGGCGTTCGTGTGTCACCGCCACCGGTGCCGCGACCCGGGCGTCGCTCGGCGCGGCGTGCGGCACGGGGAAGAACGCAGGCGGCAATGCCGCGGCGATCGCGTCGAAGGGCACACCCTGATTGGCTGCGCCTTCGGCCGACCCGCGATGCAGCGCCACCAGTTCCATCTGCGCCGTGAAGCAGGGCGAGCCCGACGACCCGGGCTCGGTGTCCACCCGGTAGCGCAGCCGCGTCGCGTCCCGGCTGTCGTAGCGTCCTGACGCGAGCTTCAGCGTGTCGCCCTGCGGATGCTGGATGACGAAGATCGTCTCGTCGGACTCGAGCTCGCGCCAGTGCGGCGTGATCCAGCCGCGCGGCGGCGCGCTGACCGTGCCGCCGGTGGGCGCGAGGCCGGCCGGCGCCGCGAGGCGCAGCAGCGCGAAGTCGAGCTGGTCCACCGGGCTGCTCGCCACCAGCCAGTCGCGGGCGATCGCGAACGCCTCACCCTCCCGCAGTTGCGAGCCGTCGGGCGACAGCTTGAAGTCGAAGCGCACCACGAGCGGCGGCGTCGGCTGGGCGGCGAGGGCGTCCACCACATGACGGTTGGTCATCACCAGGTCGGGGCCGACCAGGAAGCCGGTGCCGAGGGCACGCCAGGCCGGCGCCTCGATGCGGCATACCGCGAGTTCGGCCTGACCGAGTCGCGCGCGCCATTGCGCGATGTCGGAGAAGCCGGCCCGGAACACCCGCTTCTCGAGGTCCGTTTCGTCGGGGACTGCCGGCGCCAGCTGCACCCCCTCCGCGAACCGGCGCAGCGTCGCGTCCTGCGGACGCGCGTCGCGGGCTTCGATCACCGTCCGCTCGAAATCGGTGAGGCGCGGGTTGCCAGGCGCTTCGGCACGCGCGCCGTTGATCAATGCCGCCAGTCGTCCCTGCGACTCGGCCCACGCAATCAAGCGGAAGATGACATCGTCGAGCGCGCCTTCGCCGACGATGACGGCGAGGTGTTCGTCGAGATGGAACTCGACGAGGCGCTCCAGCGCGGCAGTCCGCGGGAACGCGTGACACAGCGCTGCGTGCAGCGTCTTTTTCTGGCGACCGTCGAGCGAGTACACGTTCTCTCAGGTGAACAGCTGCCGCCGCTTGTTGGCAGTGCTGCCTTCGAGCTGCGGATGCTGCGGATAGTCCCCGATCAGGCTCGTGATACGACTGTGCAGGCGATTGTACGTGAGTGCCTGGGGCGATTCGCGAATCGCCTGCAGGGCGTAGAAACTCATCGCGCCGTGATACGTGCCGTCGATGTTGGCGTCGTACGAGTATTCCTTGTCGCTGCACCCTGTCAGCAGGACCTCGTTCATCGCCGACTCGGGGTGCGTCTCGAGACGCTTCGGTTTGGCTTTCCACGGGTTCTCGAGGATCCTGCCGCCGCGCAGCGCCGGGCTGAGGAAGCGCACCCGCCGGTCGTCCGGCGTGCGCAGGCCAGGAATGATCTCGGACACCGGCGCGCGCGTGGCCGTGCCCGAGAAGCAGTTGTCGAGCACCACCGTGAGGCGCACGTCGGCGCTGACGTTGTCGAACAGGTTGCGCAGTTCGTCGTCCACGATGTCGTTGTCGGCGATGTCGTAGGGACAGAGGATCTCGTCGTACTTCTCCTCGTCACCATCGGTGTCGGCCTTGTACGAGCCGTGTGACGAGTTGGTGAAGACGAGCACGTCGCCGGCCGCGGCTCCCGCCAGCAGCGCCTTGATGCCGTTGAGAATCGTCGCCTTCGTGGCGGCCTTGTCGAGCGCGAAGGTGATGTCGGTGAAGTCGAACAGGTCCTTGAGGACGCTGGCCCATTCGGTGGCGTCGTTGACGCAGCCATTGAGATCGGACCCGTCGTACGGGTAGTCGTTGATGCCGACGCAGAAGGCTCTCTTTGCCATGGTGTCCTCCGTTCAGAAAGTGAAGTCGAGCAACGCGTCGAGCGTCGGCGGTTGCGCCTGGGCATGCCGGGCCAGCGGCTGCGCACCGGCCATCGCCACCGCGAGCGTGGCTGGCGTGTGTTCGAGCCCGAGCCCGAGATTGCGCGCGTCCTGATAGCTGCGCTTGAGTTCGCTGCAAACGCGCGTCCGATCGGCACGCGTCAGGTCCGGCGAGGTCCAGGCCTCCAGCATCGCCCGGCGGACGTGCGCGTCGGCCACGGCCGCATTGCCGAGACTGAGCGCCGTGAGCGCGTCACGGAAGGGGGTGGCAATCGAGACGAGGTTGTCCCAGTCGTCGCGCTCGGCGACCCGCTCGATCCGGAACAGCATGTAGTCGGCGCCCCCGAGCGGTGCGCCGCGCAGCCGCAGCAGCCCCTGCTGCACCGAGAGGTCGGCAACCGCGATCTGGGCGGCGTCGCGACGGATCACGGCAACGTATCCGGCGTGCAGTGACCGCGAGCCCTGATCCCCGGCATACGCCAGGTGCACGCCGAGATGCTGGCGACCGGCGCCGGCGCCGAGCAGGGTCTGCACCGCCCCGGTCACCGGGCCGATGGCCGCCAGCGCGGCGGACAAGGGCGGCTGCGCCAGCACCTGGGTGACCGCGTCGATGGCCTTGACGAACTCGCCGAGCACCCGGGTGCCTTCCAGCGCCACCAGGCCCGCCGAGATCTCGACGACGCCGCCATTGAAGGGCAACAGCGGCGTGAGCGGGTGATCGAGGTGCACGACCTGGCCAAGGTGGGCCTGGTCCAGCTCCGGCAGGGTCAGCGGGCCGGACAACCGCGGCAGGTCCACCTCCTGGTCGCCAAAGCGCAGTCGCACGAGCGAATGCACGGCCGGGTGCCAGGTCGTGAACCACGACTGGTCCTGCGCCAGCCGCATCTCCGCCAGCCAGACCCGGAAGTAGTGCACGCCTGCCTGGCACGGTGCGCCGGTGTCGCCGGCGGGTTGCACCGCGGCGGCCGGGATGTCGTGGACGACGTAGAACGGGGCCTGGCGGGCCCCCCAGTCCTTCAGCGTGTCGAAGAGAGCCACGACGGTCAGTGCACCTCTGGAGGGCTGTGGGGGCCGGCGCTGGCGTGCAGGGCGTAGACGGTGACCTGCAGCGCCAGTTCGAGTGAGGCGTCACGCGCCAGCAGCCGAAGGGCGTGGCCGAAGACGACCTCGCGCGCGCGGGTGGCGAACTCGTGCGGGTCCAGCGTCGCGCCGTCGCGCAGGTTCGGCACGCGGCGGCCGAGCAGGCGGACGATGTGCGCCGACAGCTCGCCGTCGAGCGGCGGCAGCACGATCACCAGCGGCACGCCTTGCTCGGCCAGGCTTGCGGCGATGATGCGCAGGCAGGCACAGGCCTCCCGGCCGGCCGGTGTCAGGTCCAGCGACGGTCGCCGCGGCGGCTGCAGCAACGCGCATGTCATGTCCGGAAACGCGTGCGAGATCTGCGACGCATCGAACAGGGTGCCGCGATCGACTGCCAGCGACTCGAGCGATTCCTGCACTTGCAGGTTCTCGCCGCCGGCGACTTCGAAGAACAGCCCATGCGGCGTCTCCACTGGCTGGGCGGTGACGTGCACCAGGCGGATGCCGGGCATCGGCACGCCCTCGCGAACGCCTTCGGCCGTGACCGACGAGACCGACACGCGGCCGGCGCGCAGCGCCGGCTCCCACGCATAGGAAGCCTGCCGGTCGTCGCCGGCCGTGGCAGCGACCGTGGCGACAGGCCAGGGCACGCCGGCGGGCGTGCTGCCCACCCGCGAGGGGCGCGAGGCGTGCACGGTGCGCACGACGGTCGGCCACAGGCGCGAGCCCGTGACCACGCCGGACCACAGCAGCGCTTCCCAGCAGGGCCACACCGTGGGTGACGCGAGGTCCAGGCGCACCCGCTCGAGCGGAGGCTGCGTCGGCAGGGGCGCAGACAGGACGGTGCCATTGGGCGGCTGCCGCAGCGCGTCCAGACCGGAGAAGGCATCGGTCCGCCGGACGCGCAGTGGCGCGACCGTGACCTGCGTGCCGGTGTCGTCAATCAGCGCCACCATCACGTCGAGGGCGGTCACGCGGCCCGTGCTGGCGTCGCCGCCGACGGTCGTCACGCGTGCGACCCATGTGGGGACGGCAGGATCGGCTGGCACGGTCGGTACGGCGCGGCGACGCAGCAGCAGCCACGCGGCCGCCGCCGCCATGCCCACCAGGACCACCGCCAGCAACGCCGGCACGACGGACTGGCTGTCAGCGGCCAGTGGCGAAGGCGATGGCGGCACCGGGCTGGTGTTGCCGCTCGGCTCGTCGGACTGCGGCGCTGCGCTGGTCGCTACAGGGCCCCCGCCGGTCGACGCAACGATGGACGGCTGGGTCATCAGCGGCGGGGCCTTGCTGTTCGACCACCCCAGCCACAGCAGGCCCAGCAGAGTCGCGGCCATCCCGAGCACGCCCCACAGCACGAGGCGAGTGGACGACGCCGCGCGGCGACCGCGGCGCGACCGGAACCCCGCCGGACTCGGACGCCCCAGCCGGAACCGGGGCCGCGGCCGGGGCGGGGGCGGGCGCACTGGCTGTCGGGACGTGCGTCGCCTGCGGCCGCGCGACGGCCGGGGGCGGCATGGCACGGAGCTGCTCGGTGCTGATGCGCGTGTCGGCGGTCGCCGTCGCCCCAGCGCCGCCCGTATCGGAGGGCCACTCGCGCAATTCGACGGGCAGCCAGTCTGGCGTGCTGAACAGCACTTCCGGCCGCACCCCACCTGCGACCCAATGGTGCAGCGCGATCACCCGATGCAGCCACGGCGCCCATTCGGTGAGGCCCGGCGTGTCGGCCAGCGGCAGGTGCGGCACCGCTTCCACCCAGGACCACGGCGGCAGTCCGGGCGAGCCGCGGTCGCCGCCCGTGCCGACGAGCCCCTCATGTGCGGCGTGGAGTGCGGTCAGGTCGATGCTGTCCCGGGGGACGCCGGCACGCACCCGCGTCAGCGAGAGCAACGTCGTGAGTTGCCAGACGCCGAGCAGGTCGTGCGCATCCTCGTACCAGGTCAACGCCAGGGCGAGCAGACGGAGGGCCTGCGTCGGCAGCCGCAGCGCCAGCAACTCGCCCTCTTCCATGGCAAGGGCCGCGGCGCGCCGCACACCGACGCGTCGCACCAGCAGCGATGTCGGGCCGCCCGGCGACACGCCGAGCGCGGCGCTGCGCATCCAGATCCGCAGCGCCAGCTCCGGCTGCGCGGGGTGACGGCTCCACCAGTCCTCGGGGGACACCGGCGTGAGCCCCTGCTCGCCCATCACGGCCTCCGGGTCGAGGTCGCTGCATTCCACCAGGTCGAGGGCCACGCTGGCGCGCGCCCATTCGCCGGCGCCGTCGATGGTCAGCGGCACGAGCATGTCGCGGCCGGTCCGGCCGAGCGCCACGCGGGTGCGGTCATCGAAGGCGCGCATCGCCCGCCACATCGCATGTCCCTGCACCCGCGTCGTCGCGATGTCCTCGGCGCGCCCGTCGCTGGACGATCGGGTGGTCGCCTCGGCAATGGCGATGGTCGCCGAACCGTCGGCAATCGGCACGAAGGCCCGCATCCGCTGACGCTCCTCCATTGGCAGCGACCGCGCGCCCGCCAGCAACTGGCGGCTCAGGCCGGCCGACTCGGCCAGGCGCATCCGGGTGATGGCGTCGACCCGGGCGCGCTCGGCCATCGTCGCCACCGCGGTATTGCGCGCACTCGTGGCCACCGAGGTCAGTTCAGCCAGCAGGCGCAGGCCCTCGGCCGGCCGTCCGCACTCGACGTGATCGAGAGCGAGCGCCACCGCACGCGGCGGCACCGCCACCTGCCCGAAGGTGTCCGGCACCGCCACGTCCCCGGGCCCGATCGATGACGGCGCCCCCGCAGCGGAAGGCACCACCGGTTCGGGCACGCGTACCGCCGCGGTCAGCCGCAACCGCAACGACTCGAGGCGATTGGCCATGATCTCGCTGCGCACCGGCGTGGCCTGGGAGAAGCGTTCGAGCGTGTCCTCGGTCGCCTCGAGCCCGGCCAGGCCACGCAGTGACTCCAGCGCCACCCACGCCGCCGCCTCGAGGCGCGGTGGCCACTGCAGGCAGGGCAGCACGCTGTGATCGTGCGACGCGGCCATCGTCTGCATCGCGTCCTGGAAGCGCTTGCGCGCCAGGTCGGCGTCCTGACGACGCGCCGCGAACCGCGCCACGCAGACCAGGGCGAGGGCCCTGGCCGGTGCGTGCCGAACGTCGGCCGCGGTCATCGCCATCCGCTCGAGCAGCGGTGGCGCCGGGGCGAGCGGGTCGGGCAACCGGTCGACGGCGTCGGCGCACGCCATCAGCGCCGCGATGACCGGCGCCACATGCGGCGGCGCCGTGATGCTGGTGGTGCGGTCGGTCACCAGGTTGTAGAGCCGCAGGGCCCAGAGGTCGAAGGCCATCTCGCTGTCGGGAGCGCTGGCTGCCGTCGCCAGGCCGCCGCTGGCGGCGCGCACCAGCACGATCGCCCGCTCGAGTGGCTCTTCGAGGTCCTGCGCGGCGTCCCACGCCTTGCGCCAGAGATCGGCCGTGTCGCCGGCACCCTGCTCATGCGTCACACACTCGGCGTAGGACGTGACACAGGCCCCCCACGCGCCCCTGTCCACGGTCTCCGCGCCAAGCGCCCGCCCGTCTGCGAGCAGTCGGCCGAGCACGCGCATCCCCCACGCCGCCTGAGCGCCGCGGACCACCCGCGTGTCGAGGATCCGCCAGGCGCGCAGCAGCGCGTCGCGATCGCCCTGCACCATCTGCAGCAACGCCTGCACGACGGCCTCGTCCGGTACCTGGTCGACGGCGCCGGCATCCAGCAGCGTCCACAGCGCGGGCAGGACCCGACGACGCGCGTCGGCCAGCTCGCGCGGCGACTCCTGCTCGAAGAAGCGCATCAACCGCGCCCGCAGCTCCGGCTCGACGGCGTAGTAGCCACCGGCCTGGCGATCGACCCACTCCTGGACGCCGATCTCGCGCAGCACCGCATCGGCCACCTCGCTGCGGACGTCCACGCAGGCCCGCAGCATCACGTCGTCGAAGCGTCCGAGCAGCGCCACGTGTGGCAGCAGGCGGCGGACGTCCTCGTTGCGGATGCGATCGAGGATGCGGATGTGGACGAAGTGGTCGATCCGGTCTTCCAGGACGCGATCGGGGTCGACGTCCTTCTGCCTGGCAATCCACGCGGCGTATACGGACAGGCTGAACGGACTGTAGCGTGGCGGCGACTCGTCGGCCGGCAGGCCCAGCGTTGCCGAGGACGCCGCGGCGATGCTCCGTGCCAGGACCGGCGCGACCAGGCGCGCCGGCACGGCTGCCCGCTCGAGGTACACCCGCGCCTCGTCCGCGGTGAACGCGAACACGCGGTGCAGGCGCAGCCAGGGTCGCGACGGCAGGTGTGGCGTGACCGACTCGCCACCGGCGTAGACGCCCGCCAGTGGCCGCCGGCCACAGAGCACCACCCGCAGCGACGGCATCCGGTCGTGCAATCGCTCGAGCAGATCGAAGGTCCGCTCGACGCTCTGGGGCAGGGCGCCGTCGGGACCGAGCCGGTCCAGTTCCTCGCAGGTGTCGAGCAGGAGCACGAGGCGCGCATTGCGTGGCGCGGCGACGGCGTCGCACGCCCAGTGGAAGACGTCCAGCATCTCCTCGATGTCGGCCGCAGGCGTGGCATCGGCGCTGCCACGTTCGTGCAGCAGGGCGATCTTGTTGAACAGCAGGCCGAAATTCTCCGAGGCCCGCAGGCTGTCGTCCTTGAGGCGGAGTTCCTCGGCCAGGTGCGCAAACAGCAGGCCAGGCCGCCGTGCCGGATAGTCCGGGTTGATGTGGTCGAAGTCGATCCGCGCGGTGATCGTCGGCGGCACCTCGAAGCCGGGCGGCAGGTGCTCGTCGGCGCCCGACGTCAGCGCCCGCATCAGCATGGTCTTGCCGACCCCGCCGCCTCCCAGGTAGTGCATCGCCCACAGGTCGTCGGGGCCGACGAGCAGCGTCCGGTAAGCGTCGAACAGGGCTGGCCGGGGCAGGTAGTCGCGCAGCATCGCCCGGTCGTTGCGCTGGCGATCGAACAGCGCCAGGCGTCGCACGGCGCGCTGGTGCAGGGTGGCGGCTTCACCCGGCACCACTTCGGCCACCCGCTGCAGGGCCTCGATCCACATCCACGCCTCGTCCGGCCGCTCGTGCGCAAGGGCCTGGTCGAGTTCGTGCTCGAAGGCCTGCCGCAGGTCGGACGGCGCGCTGGTGGTGTGCGAGGCCACCAGCGCCCACCGCCACGTCGCCGTGGGCATGTGCTGGTCGCGGGGCTCGGCGAGGATCCGTGCGGCGATGTCGCGGGCCAGCGCGGCAAGGCGATCACGGCCGTCCTCTGCGACTATCCGCGAGAGCCACGCCGGGCGGGCGTTACGCGGCACCCAGAACAGGTGCTGCGCCGGCGTCACCTGACCGGTGTCGTCGATTGCCAGGGGCGTCAGCATCGCCTCGATCAGGCCATCGTCGCGCCAGGCTTCGAGCACGTCCAGATCCGAGGCGCTGCCCCACCCGGGCATGCCGCAGCGGGCGGCCAGTGTCGGCGTCCACACCGGCACCAGGCAGACCCAGCGGATGCAGGCCGGATCGAGCCGGTCGGGCACCTTCGGACCGGGACTGCCGGCCAGCAGCGATTCGACGCGGGCCAGGGCCTCGCTCACGTCAAGGGTCGGCCGTGGCGTGGCCATCAGTGATCTCCGAGCTGGCTGAGCACGTCCTCGTCGTTGGCCAGGACCACGACGTTGACGTCCTGCAGGGTCAGGAGGACGTTGTTGAGCGGCTCGGCCTTCTCGCGAAACTGCGAGGGATACCCCGCCGCGGTGGCGCGATGAATCGAGTTGTAGAACCGGTCCACGTCCAGCAGCGCCAGCGTCGGCGAGAAGACGAGCGGCTGCGCGCGGTGCAGCAGCAGGTGCAGGTAGATCGACCGGTCCGACAGAGCCTCGCGGAGGGGCTGCAGCTCTTCGCGGACCGCCCAGTTGGAGATGGCGTCGAGCGCCTTGCGCACCTGCTCGTAGGGCTCGGCGTAATTGAGATCCTTGCGATACGTGAAGGCCACCGGAATCGGGTCGTCCTCGGTACCGAGGCCGCCCGAGCGCAGCAGATCGACGATGAAGCGGCCAGCGGCGCCGGCGTAGCGCTGCACCTCGTCGAGCAGCACCACCGCAAGTGGCCGCCGCTGCCCTGTCGAGATGCCCAACTGCGTGACGACCTCGTCGCGCAGGCTCCAGAGGTCCATCTGCAACGCGGTACGGAATCCCTCGGCCTCGGTCAGCGAGAACGCCGCGTCCACCAGCGGGTGGACGACGGCCGGCCGCCCTTTCAGGGACTTGGTGAGTTCGAGCACCTGCGACGACCACGTGTGGGCGGGAAGGCCGAAGTGCAGGCGCGTGGCCATCGCCGCCGCCAGGATCTCGCGGACCACTCCGGCAATGTCGGTGGCGCGCTCGGGCGAGGCCTGGCTGTGCAGGCGCAGGCACGGCACGTGCCCGGCATGCACCGACGCAACCGCGAGTTCCTCGAGGAGCCGGGACCCGCCCACCTGCTTCTCGCTGTCGGTGTCGCTCATCGCAATCCCGAGCAGACGCCGGGTGCCGCGGGGCGGCGGGCTGGTGGCCTCCCGCCACTTGTCGAAGAAGGACAGACGCCCGCAGAAGGCGGGCGGGTCGGCCTGGCGGCGGAACTGGCGCGCGGCGGACTCCCGCCGGCGCGCCGACTCGAGCTCGGTGGCATCGACCAGCAGTGCCGCGGACGCCTCGGTGAACACCACCGGCGTGGCCCAATCGACCGTGTCGCGCGGGTCGAAGCCGTGGGTGAAGGCGCCGCGCCGCCCTGCGGCTGCCGCCCATGTCGGGTCGCCACGCAGCAGCGCCTGGTAGAACTGCCGGGTAAACAGGCGGCACGCCAGGTCCGCGACCTTGCCGCCCATGCCAATCACCAGGGCTGGGCCACCGTGGACGCCGTCACCGGCCACCAGTTCGGCTCCGAGCGGCAGGGCCCCGGCGGTGGTCGGCAGCACACCGGCGCCGCCGCCGAACACCTCGACGCCCGCCAGCATGTCCACGGGATCGGGCGCGGGCGGCAGGGGCGTGGCGCTGTAGCAGGCATTGAGCACCAGCACCGGTGGGTAGGTCACGACGCCGGCGGCGTCGGGGGTCGCGAGCAGGTCGAGGATCTGCGGCGCCGCGTAGTCCTGAAACGGCAGGCCGGGGTCCGAGGCGAGCAGCCGCAGCGCGCCTCGACCGCCGGCAAAGCCGCCGTGACAGATGAAATGCACGACCGACGGACGGAACTCCGCGACCGCGGCCTGCAGCATCTCCGCCGTGGCATCGCGCAGCACACGGCAGTCCAGCGTCAGGTCGAGCGCCTCCAGACGCCGCAGCAGGCCGAGATACTCCGCCCCCGCGCGGATCTCCGCGTCGTCCTGCAGCGAGCCGATGACAAACAGGACGCGCGGGCTGAAGGGGCGCGGCGCGACGGCCGACGGCGACGCGGTCACCTGACGACTCATCAGCACGAGCGGCCCCGGCCGCGCCGCCAGGAAGTGCTGGCCGTCGTGCATCAGTTCCCAGGGCAGCCGCATCAGGGCCCACGCGTCGACGGGGCAGTCGATCCGCAGGTCGACGGCGCAGTTGTTGGCGCCGGCCAGCACCTTGTCCCAGGTGTCGCTGCCGAGTACCAGCTCGAACAGGTAGCGCCCGAAGCGGCGCGGCATGCCGTCGGAGGCCTGCCCCGACGCCATGTTTGCGTACCAGCGGCCGAGGGTCGTTGCATCGAGCGCCTGCAGGTCCGCTGCATCGGATGCGCCTGCCGCCAGGGGCGGGAGGCAGCCGGGAAACGACAGCACGGTGTCGTCCTGGTGCGGCAACGGCAACAAGGTGATCGTCCGTTCCGAACCGGGGACCACGTGGCCGCCGGCGGCGCGCACCTCGCTGGTCCAACCCCCTCCGGCAGCGGCGCGCAACACGATCACGAAACGCACCGGCACGGTCATGGCAGCGGCTCGGCGGCCATCAGGTCGCGCGCAAGCGCAGCGGCCTGGGTGCGGGCCGTTGCCGTGTAATCCCCGTGCGAGGGGCGGGCCCCGGGTTCACGTGCCGGCGGCAGCCAGGCCAGCAGATCTTCGCCGATTGCCACGCCATCGAAACCGGCTGGGGAGGCCTCGCCTTCCTTGCGGCGGAGCACGCTGGCGGCCAGGAGCAGGCGCGGCCACACCCGACGCGCCTTGGCCATGAAGGTGGCCGGGCGCGTCGCCAGCGTCGCGGCCCAGGGCAGAAGGGCCTGGCGACGCCACTGCGCCGGATCCCAGGCGCCGAGACTGGCCAGCGGCGTCTGGCCATAGCGGTGCGCGCGCAGTGCGTCCACGACGCGACAACCGTCTCGCCACTGCCCGGCCAGGACCGGGTCGGCATCGACCCGTGCCTGCCAGGCGGCGATGTCCGGCGCCATCTCGCGGGTCGTCGCGCCAAGTGCTTCGCAGGCATGCGCCATCACCAGCAGGCGCACGACCGGAGGCGGGTACGTGTCGCGTCGTTCCCCGAGCCCTTCACCGTCCATGCGCTCGGCAGCAGCCAGCGCCCACAGCGCCCACGGGCCGTGCATCAGCACCGCGTACAGGTCGGCAAACGTCTCGCCGCTCCACCGGCTCCACTCGTCGGTCGCTTGCGGGTCGAGGCCCAGCGCCTCGACCATCGCGACCCGTGACGGGTAGCCGAGCAGCAACCCGTCGAGGACATGACCGACCTCGTGTCCGAGGTGGACGAGCCACCACGGGGCGGTGAGGCAGGACGACGGCACCCTCACGACGGCAAACGGCAGCTGTTCCAGTGCCCGCCGCAGGAACGGCGCATCGACATCGCGACGCAAGGTCGCCGGCACCAGTCCGTGCGGAAAGACCTCGGGGGTCAGCGACGGCTCGACGTAGGGCAACGGCGGCGGCCCCTCGCTGCCGGCCATGGCGGGCGGCAGCGCCGCGAAGGCCTCGCGATGACAGCTCCACACCACCTCGTCGGCGCCGCGCAGCACCACGGCCAGCGCCGGGACGTCGCGCTGGTCGAAGCGCTCCCGGAAGAAGTCCCAGAGCCGCCGCAGCCACATGATCCGGCGGTCGTGGACGCGGCACTGCGCGGCGATTTGCCCGGCGCTGCCGGCAACCGCCGCAATCGGCACCCGCAGCTCCGCCAGCGCCAGGTCGACGAGCGTGTACGCGGCGCCGAGCTGCGACCGGTGCTGGCCGAGCACGTCCGCGTGCACGCGGCGCGTTCGCCACGCGTCGAGTTCGCGCTTCAGGCGTCCCCACTCGGCCTCGGTCTCCCAGGCGCCAGCCATGGCTCTCGTCACGCGAGGCGTGACCGCGGCTGTTGCCGGGTGGCGGACGGACGTGCGGCACGAGACGGGCGTGTGGCCATGCAGTTCCTCGACGCGTCATGCGTCCCGGCCGGCGATCGGGGGTCATGAGCGACAACGCTCCGTCTGCACGCAAACGAACAAGCCTGTGCGTTCTGAGGGCCCTCGCCGTTCTTGTCGTTACACGTCAATACGCAAGCTGGAGCTTTCAGGAGGTGCGCATGGGGCAGCAGCGCATGGGGACGGCAGTGCTGACGCTGCTGGGCCTGGCAGTGGCATCGCTGGCGGCCGTGACGGGGACTCGACTCTCGGACTCGCCATTGGTTGCCGCGGCTGCGCAACAGCCGGGAGTTCCCGCGGTGCAGCCACGCTATGGCACCGAGGAGGACTACGGGTACGGGAGTCGGCTGACCGACACCGAACGCGCCGGTCGGGACACCTGGTACTTCTGGACCGGCGGCAACCAGAAGTTCTGGGTCCGAATGGCAGAGCTCACCGAAGGCAACGTCGACCTGCTGCACTACGTCGACTCGCGGCGGCACGGCCGGCGCTTCCGTGAGCTCGGGGCCGTCACCCAGCCCGGGTGCGAGGCCGCCACCGGGCCTGACCAGTACGGCCTCTGGCTCGACACGTGTCCAGCCGACGGATTGCCCGACGACTTCGGCGAACCCGCCGGTGTGGTGGGTCTGCGGCGCTTCCGCAACCCCGCCTTCGATCCGGCGCAGTGGAATGCCGACACCTACCGCACCCATCCCAAGGGCATGCAGCCGCCCTATCTGATCGGCATGGCCTGTGGCTTCTGCCACGTCGGCTTCAACCCGCTCAACCCGCCGGCCGATCCCGAGCGGCCGAAGTGGAGCGAACTGGCCGGGGCGATTGGCAATCAGTACTGGGAGGAAGGACGCCTGTTCAACCTCAAGATGACGCCGGCGGACTTCCGCTGGCACCTCGGCAACCGGCAGCCACCGGGCACCTCCGACACGTCGCGCTTTGCCACCGACCACGTCCACAATCCGAGCAACATCAACGCGGTGTTCCTGCTCGGCCACCGGCCGACGGCGATCGAGAAGATGCCCGACGGCACCGAGCGGGCGGTGCCGCACATCCTCAAGGACGGGGCGGATTCGGTAGGGGTGGCCGGGGCGTCGCTGCGGGTCTACGTCAACATCGGGATGTGTTCGGATCTGTGGCTCACGCGCATCGATCCGGTCGCCGGGTTGTCGCCGCAGTCACCGTTCCGGATGGCCGAGGCCCGCGAGAAGTGCGAGGGCTGGCGCGCCACCGAAGCACGCATGGCTGCGGCCGAAGCCTTCCTGAAGACCATCGGGCCGATGCACCTGGCTGACGCCCCGGGCGGCGCGCGGTACCTCGCCGAGCCGGCTGCCGAGGTGGCCGCCGGAGCGCGGGTCTTCGCGCGCGAGTGCGCCTCGTGTCACTCGAGCAAACAGCCGCCGACGCCACTCATCGACCCGGGCGCGCGCAAGGCCTGGTTCGAGGACGCGGTGCAGCAGCCCGGCTTCCTGACCGACAACTTCCTCTCCGATGACCGGCGCTACTCGGTGCGCGATCTGGGCACCAACGTGGCCCGGGCAATGGCCACCAACGCGCAGAAGGGTCATGTGTGGGAAGAGTTCTCCTCCGAGACCTACAAGCAGTTGCCGCCGGCAGGCACCATCACCGGCCTGTACAACCCGCGCAAGCCGGACGAGCCCCTTTCGGTCACGGTGGCACAAGGTGGTTACTACCGGACGCCCTCGCTCGTCTCGATGTGGGCCACGGCGCCCTACCTGCACAACAACGCGCTCGGGGTGTACATCAAGGATCCCTCGGTGGCCGGTCGCATGGCGGCCTTCAACGACGCGGTCGAGAAGCTGCTGTGGCCCGAGAAGCGCCTGGGCGTGCAGTCGATCATCGTCACCAGCGTACCCAGCGCACTGAAGGTCACCGGCCGCGACAAGCCCCTGCAGGTGCCGGCCGGCACCCCGGTCGACCTGATTGCCCGCGTCGACCCGACCCGCCTGTCGGCAATCGTGCGCAATCGCATCATCCTGAACCTGCTGTCGGACGAGACGCTGTTTCGCGGCTTCCTGCGCAACAACGTCGCTCCCGACTTCGTCCTCGACCGAGGCCATACCTTCGGCGCCCAGCTGGGCGACGGCGACAAGCGCGCCCTGATTGCGTACCTGAAGCGGATGTGAGGTCCCATGTCCGATCCCATCTTCGAGCCGCTCGTGTTCCGTCACCTGACGGTGAAGAACCGCATCTTCCGGTCCAACGTCTCGGGTCGCTTCGACAACTACGACGGCTCGGGCAACCAGGCCCGGATCAACTGGGAGACCAAGTTCGCGCGCGGTGGCGTCGGCGCGATCGTCTCGTCGTTCGTGCCGGTGACCATCCGCGGCCGGATCGTCCCCAACTACGCAACCATCGACGCGGACGAGCGGATCCCGTTCTGGCGTGCCCTCGGCAACGCCGTGCACGAGCACGACTGCCGCTTCATCATGCAGCTGTCGCATGCCGGGCGGCAGCGCGACGTCCCGGGCATCGAGTTCGAGCAGGCCTGGAGTTCCACCGACCGCGACGAGCCGCTGCACGGCTTCCCGTGCGTGGCCATGACGCGGTTGCAGATTGACGAGACGGTCGCGGCCTTTGCCGCAGGCGCACGGCGGGCCCGCGCGGCAGGCCTGGACGGCGTCGAGCTGCACGCCGCCAATGGCTATCTCTTCACCCAGTTCCTGAGCTCGGCCATCAACGACCGCACCGACGACTACGGCGGCGCGCTGCGCCAGCGCGCCCGCTTCCTGCTCGATGTCGTGGCCGCGATTCGCGCCGAAGTGGGCAGCGACTTCCACCTGCAGGTGAAGATCAGCGCCGAGGATCACAACGACGCGCTCGACGACGACGAGAAGCCGGGAAGCACGCTGGCCGACACCGTGGCGGTGTGCAGGTGGCTCGACGAGGCCGGCGTCGACGCGATTCACGTGTCGTCGGGCAGCTACTTTCCGCACCCCCGCAACCCACCCGGGGATTTCCCGGTGGACGAGCTGGTCAAGACCTACGACCAGCTGCTGTCGAGCGGCAGTCGGGCGCTGCGCAACTACCTGCTCTTCCGCTTCGAACCGACGCAGCGGCTCTTCGAGCGGCGCTGGCGGGAGGCGCGCGGCGATCGCATCGAGGGCATCAACCTGCCGTCGGCCCAAGCCATCAAGGCCGCCGTCAACGTGCCGGTGCTGTGCACGGGTGGCTTCCAGACGGCCGAAATCATCCGCGAAGCAATTCGCCAGCAGTTCTGCGATGCCGTGTCCATTGCCAGGCCCTTGATCGCCAACAACGACCTGGTGCGGCAGTTTGCCGCCGGCATGGGTCGCCCTGCCAACGCATGCACCTACTGCAATCGCTGCCTGGTGAATGCCGTGGAGAACCCGCTCGGGTGCTACGACGTGTCGCGGTTCCCGTCGCGTGACGCGATGGTGGCCGAGATCATGAGCGTCTTCACCCCGGCCCCCTTCGTATGACGATGACCGCCGCCGCACGCCGGTCGGGCGGCCTGATCCTGGCGCTGCTGCTCGCGGCCAGCATCGGCGCGCGGGCGCCGGAACACCCTGGGCAGGCACCAATCCCCGCGACACCGGCCAGCCTCGACGGTCGGACGGGCGACGCCGCGTCGTTCCCCGACATCGTCGAGCACTTCAAATACGGCTCGATTGGCGCTGAAGAGAACTCGGGCCTGCCCTTCTGGATCTGGAAGGTGCTGCCTGAGGTATGCGCCGACGACCTGCCGGGGCGGCCGGGCGTCGGCTACGAGCGGGTCGGCTTCATCGGCGACGGTGCGGCGCACGGGCGACCGATTGGCACGTCGTTTCGTCCCGGCAACGGCGATCGCGTCGGCCTGAACTGCGCCACCTGCCATGTCGGGACGCTGCGCGCGGCGGCCGATGCCCCCAGGCAGGTCATCGTCGGCATGCCGGCCAATCAGATGGACCTGCAGGGCTATGCGCGTTTCCTCACGGCGTGCGCCCGCAGTCCCGCCTTCGAGACCGGACGACTGATTGCCGCCATCCGCAAGGTCAATCCAGAGTTCGGGTTCTTCTCCCGGCTCGGCTACCGGTTGTTCGTGGTGCGGGCGACGCGACGGGGCATCCTCGACCGCGCCAGGGACAACGCCTGGTTCGATGACCGCCCGGCCTTCGGACCAGGTCGCGTCGACACCTTCAACCCGTACAAGGTCCTGCTGCAGCTGCCAATCGAACCGACGGTCGGCACCGTGGACCTGCCGTCGATCTGGAACCAGCGGCCCCGCCAGGGGCTCTGGCTGCACTGGGACGGCAACAACGATCGCGTCGAGGAGCGCAACAAGAGTGCCGCGATCGGCGCCGGCGCCACCCCGAAGTCGCTGGACCTGCCGTCGATGGCGCGCATCGAACGCTGGCTGCTCGACTTCCCGGCGCCACCCTTCCCCGAAGCACGCCTCGACCGGGCGCTGGCCGCCAGCGGAAGCGCGGTGTACGCGGCCAGCTGCGCCTCGTGTCACGAGCCCGGCAGGCCGTCCGTCGGCCAGGTCACCCCGATCGAGCAGATCGGCACCGATCGCGAGCGCCTCGACTCGTTCACCCCGGCGCTGGCCGCTGCGATGAACACGATCGGGCGCGGGCGGCCGTGGCGGTTCTCGCGCTTCAGGAAGACGCACGGCTACGCCAACATGCCCCTCGATGGCCTCTGGCTGCGCGCCCCCTACCTGCACAACGGCTCGGTGCCGGATCTTCGCGCGCTGCTGTTTCCCGGCGAGCGTCCCGCCAGATTCTTCCGGGCGTACGACGTCTACGACTGGCAGCGGGGCGGCTTCGTCTCGCAGGGGCCCGACGCCGAGCGGGAGGGCGTGCTCTTCGACACCACGCGGCGTGGCAACGCCAACTCCGGGCATCTGTACGGCGCCGACCTGCCGACCTCGGACAAGCTCGCGTTGCTGGAATACCTCAAGACCCTGTAGCCGTCGTGCCGCACACGCTAGGGCGCGTTCCCCGAACGCGTGTCAGGGCAGCTCGGGGAGCTGCCCCTACCTGGGTTCCGCATTCTGGTAGATTCCCCCGATGCGTCGAGTCTTCTTGCTGCTGTCGGGCGCGCTGGTCGCGATCCTGCTGCTCACCACCATGCGTCCGGGCGCCCAGTCCCCGGCGGCGCAGTCGCCGGCGGCCAAACCGTCGCTGGCCGAGCGCCTCGGCTTCAAGGCCTCCGACATCGTCCTGATCGTCAACGCCGACGATGTCGGGATGAGCCATGCGGCAAACGTCGCAACACGCAACGGCATGGAGAAGGGGCTGATCACCAGCGGCACGATCATGGTTCCCTGCCCGTGGTTCGAGGAGATTGCCGCGTACGCGACCGCCAACCCGACGCGTGACTTCGGGCTGCACCTGACCCACACCAGCGAATGGAAGGTCTACAAGTGGGGGCCTGTCGCCGGCCGCGCTGACGTGCCGGGACTGGTCACGCCGCAAGGCTACCTGTGGCCCGACGTCGAGCCGGTCTACAGCAACGCGACCCCCGAGCAGGCCGCCACCGAGGCCCGCGCCCAGATCCGCAAGGCACTCGATCGTGGCATCGACGTCACCCACCTCGATTCGCACATGGGTGCGCTGCAGTACGACATGCGCTACCACGCGGTGTATCGCCAGCTTGCGAAGGAGTTCAACCTGCCGATCCGCATGGGCAACCAGGAGCTGCTGGCCACACGGGGCGGCGCCCACCTGCGCGGCGAGCTCGACGCCGACGGCACGCTGTACCCCGACTACCTGATCCATCAGCAGAAGAAGCCGGGTGAAGGCACCGACGTCTACTGGAAGCGCATGATCGGCGAGCTTGAAGCCGGGGGTGACCGAGCTCTACATCCACCCCGCCGTCGCCGGCGAGGAGATCCAGCACATCACCAACAGCTGGAAGGAACGCGACGAGGAGTACCACCTGTTCACCGACGACGCGTCGGTCCGGGCGCTGATCGAGACGCGCGGCATCAAGCTCATCGGCTGGCGGGCGCTGCGAGACCTGCAGCGCCGCGACAGACGCTGACCAGCTCCGAAGTTGAGACTGGTCGCAAGTTGCCGGAGCTAACTGCTTGCTTTACAGGGAGTTGCGATCGGTTGCGGCTTGATCGCCGACCATGAAAGTCGTATATTAGAAAGGTTCGGCACACCCGTGCCGAGCCAACAGGGATGGGGCTCTCGAAGCCAACCCCGGAAAGACTTTCATGAGCACCTCGACCGATACCATCGAACAACTCGCGACCCAGGAGTACAAGTACGGCTTCACGACCGACGTCGAGGCCGACCAGCTGCCGCCGGGGCTCGACGAGCACACCGTCCGGGCCATCTCGCTCCGCAAGGACGAGCCCGAGTGGATGCTCGAGTGGCGCCTGAAGGCGTATCGCGCCTGGCAGAAGATGGCGTACCCCGACTGGTCCAACGTGCACTACGCGCCGATCGATTACCAGGCGATCAGCTACTACTCCGCGCCCAAGCCGCGCAAGCAGCTGAACAGCCTCGACGAGGTGGACCCCGAGGTCCGGGCCACGTTCGACAAGCTGGGCATTCCGCTGGTCGAGCAGATGGCCCTGGCCGGCGTGGCCGTGGACGCCGTGTTCGACAGCGTGTCGGTGGCCACGACGTTCAAGAAGAAGCTGGCCGAGCTCGGGATCATCTTCTGCTCGTTCTCCGAGGCGGTCCGCGAGCACCCCGAGCTGGTGCGCAAGTACGTCGGCTCGGTCGTGCCGCACACCGACAACTTCTACGCGGCGTTGAACTCGGCGGTCTTCAGCGACGGCTCCTTCGTGCTACATGCCGAAGGGCGTGCGGTGCCCGATGGAGCTGTCGACGTACTTCCGCATCAACGCCCAGGGGACCGGGCAGTTCGAGCGGACGCTGATCGTCGCCGACGAGGGCTCGTTCGTCAGCTATCTGGAAGGCTGCACGGCGCCGATGCGCGACGAGAACCAGCTGCACGCCGCGGTGGTCGAGCTGGTGGCGCTCGACGACGCGACGATCAAGTATTCGACCGTCCAGAACTGGTACCCCGGCGACAAGGACGGCAAGGGCGGCATCTACAACTTCGTGACCAAGCGCGGCAAGGCGATGGCCGAACGCCAAGATCACGTGGACGCAGGTGGAGACCGGCTCGGCGATCACCTGGAAGTACCCCAGCTGCATCCTGCAGGGCGACAACTCCGTCGGCGAGTTCTACTCGGTGGCGGTCACCAACAACCGCCAGCAGGCCGACACCGGCACCAAGATGGTGCACCTCGGCAAGAACACCAGGAGCACCATCGTCAGCAAGGGCATCTCGGCCGGCAAGGGCCAGAACACCTACCGCGGCCTGGTGAAGATTGCCAAGGGGGCCGAGGGCGCGCGCAACTACTCGCAGTGCGACTCGCTGCTCATCGGCGACCGCTGCGGCGCCCACACCTTCCCGTACATCGAGGTGAAGAACACCACCTCCACGGTGGAGCACGAGGCCTCGACGTCCAAGATCGGCGAGGACCAGATCTTCTACTGCCGCCAGCGCGGGCTCTCGGCCGAGGACGCCGTCAACATGATCGTCAACGGCTTCTGCAAGGAAGTGTTCCGCGAGCTGCCGATGGAGTTCGCGGTCGAGGCGCAGAAGCTGCTCGGCATCTCTCTCGAGGGCAGCGTCGGCTAGAGCTGGCATCTCCACATACGGCCTTCGTCGGTCGGCCTTCGGCCTTCGGACGCCACGAATTTCAGTGCGAGGACCCGACCCGAGCCGGTGCCGATGGGTCGGGCATTTTACGAAGGCCGACGGCCGAATGCCGACGGCCGGCGGTGACAAAACAAAACATGCTGACGATAACCAACCTCCACGCGCGGGTCGAAGACAAGGACATCCTCAAGGGCATCACGCTCAACGTGAACGCCGGTGAGGTCCACGCCATCATGGGTCCGAACGGCTCGGGCAAGAGCACGCTGGCCAGCGTGCTCGCCGGCCGCGACGCCTACGAGGTGACCGACGGCGAGGTGCTGTTCGAGGGCAAGGATCTCCTCGACATGGATCCCGAGGAGCGGGCCCGCGAGGGCGTGTTCCTGGCCTTCCAGTATCCGGTCGAGATCCCCGGCGTGAACAACAGCTACTTCCTCAAGGCCGCGCTCAACGCCGTCCGCCAGCATCGCGGGCTCGACGATCTGGACGCGATGGATTTCGCCCGCCACATGAAGGAGAAGATGAAGCTCCTGAAGATGGACCCGAGCTTCCTGCAGCGGTCGGTCAACGAGGGCTTCTCCGGCGGCGAGAAGAAGCGCAACGAGATCTTCCAGATGGCGATGCTCGAGCCGAAGCTGTGCGTGCTCGACGAGACCGACTCCGGCCTGGACATCGACGCGCTGCAGGTCGTCGCCGCAGGGCGTCAACGCGCTGCGCAGCCCGGAGCGGGCGATGATCCTCGTGACGCACTACCAGCGCCTGCTCAACTTCATCGTCCCGGACTTCGTGCACGTGCTCTCCGAGGGCCGCATCGTCAAGAGCGGCGGCAAGGAACTGGCACTGGAACTGGAAGCCAGGGGCTACGGCTGGCTCGAAAGCGCAACGGTCTGACTGATGTCTGCCACTCTCGCCCAGGATTCACTGCTCGCGGGCTTCGACGAGTTCACCGCGGCACGCGCCGGCGAGCCGGCGTGGCTGCTGACGCGCCGCGACCGCGCCGCCGCCACCTTCCGCGCCGAGGGGCTGCCGACCACGCGGGACGAGGAATGGCGGTACACGCCCGTCACCGGCATCACCGACGTGGCGCCGCAGCCGGGCGCCGTTGCACACGTCGAGGCCGCAGCGCTCGACGGCTTTCTCTTCCGGGACTTCGGCGGTCCGCAGCTGGTCTTCGTGAACGGCCATTTCGCGGCGTCCCTGTCCGAGCAGCAGGCCTTGCCCGCCGGCATCCGCGTCAGCTCGATTGCCGAGATGCTGCAGAGCGACCCCGATACGCTGCAGCGCCACCTCGGCACGGCGGTCGCAGTTCCGGCAGCAGGGCTTCACGGCACTCAACGACGCCTGGTTCACCGACGGCGCGGCCATCGTGGTCGATGCCAATGCCGCCATCGCGACGCCGGTGCACCTGCTCTACTTCTCCACCGGCACGTCGGCGTCGTACCCACGGACCCTGGTCCTGGCGGGCGCCAACAGCCAGGTGTCGATCGTCGAGAGCTTTGCCGGCACCGACACGGTGTACGTGACCAACGCCATCACCGAGGTCATCGCGGCCGAGGGCGCCCACGTCGACCACTACAAGGTCAACCGCGAGAGCCTGCGGGCGCACCACGTGGCCAGCACGCACCTGCACCTGGCCCGCGCCTCGGTGTTTGCCACGCACAACATCTCGCTCGGCGGCCGCCTGACGCGCAACGACATCAACGCGACGCTCGACGGCGAGGGCATCGAGTGCACGATCAACGGGCTCTACCTGTCCGACGGTGACCGCATCGTCGACACCCACACCGCCATCGACCACGCCAAGCCGCACTGCCGCAGCTTCGAGATCTACAAGGGCGTGCTCGACGGCCGCAGCCGCGGTGTCTTCAACGGCAAGATCTTCGTCCGCGAGGACGCGCAGAAGACCGACGCCAAGCAGACCAATCAGGTGCTGCTGCTGTCCGACGACGCGACGATCGACACCAAGCCGCAGCTGGAGATCTACGCCGACGACGTCAAGTGCACGCACGGCGCGACGGTCGGCCAGCTGAACGCCGAGGCGCTGTTCTATCTGCGGGCGCGCGGCATCGGGCTGCAGGACGCGCGCGCCCTGCTCATCCACGCCTTCGCCGAATCGGTCGTCGAGAACATCCGCATCGATGCGGTCCGGCACGCGCTCGAGCAGGTGCTGCTGGCGCGGCTGCCGATCCGCGAGTGAGGACGTCGCAGGAGACGCCCAGGGACCCATGCTCGACGCGGCTCGAAGTACGCCGGGAGTTCCCGATCCTGGACCAGCAGGTCCACGGCAAGCCCCTCGTGTATCTCGACAACGCCAACACCACGCAGAAGCCGGCGGCGGTCATCGAGGCGATGGACCGCTACTACCGGCAGGACAACGCCAACATCCATCGCGCCACGCACCTGCTCAGCGAGCGTGCGACCAAGGCGTACGAAGGCGCCCGGGAGCGCATCGCCGGGTTCTTCAACGCCCGCGAGTCGGCCGAGATCGTCTTCACGCGCGGCTGCACCGAGGCCATCAACCTGGTGGCGCACAGCTACGCCCGGCCGCGCCTGCAGGCCGGCGACGAGATTCTCCTGACGCGGATGGAGCACCACTCCAACATCGTCCCGTGGCAGCTGGTGGCGCGAGCGGACCGGGGCGGTGCTGCGCGTGGTGCCGATGGACGAGGACGGCGTGCTCGACATGGCCGAGTTCGCCCGCCTGCTCGGGCCCCGAACCGCGCTGGTCTCGGTGATTCACGTGTCCAACGCGCTGGGCACGGTCAACCCGGTGCGCGAGATGATGGCGCTGGCCCGCGCCCAGGGCGTGCCGGTCCTGCTCGACGGCGCGCAGGCCGCGCCGCACATGCCGGTGGACGTGCAGGAACTGGGCTGCGACTTCTACGCGTGCTCGGCCCACAAGATGTATGGACCGACCGGCATCGGCGCGCTCTACGGACGACGGGAACTGCTCGAGTCGATGCCGCCGTGGATGGGCGGCGGCGACATGATTGCCTCGGTCACGTTCGAACACACCGAGTACAACGCGGTGCCGTACAAGTTCGAGGCCGGCACGCCGAACATCGCCGGGGTCGTCGGCTTCGGCGCGGCCGTCGACTTCCTGTCACGCGTCGGCCTGCGCGAGATCGCCGCCCACGAGGGCGCGCTGCTCGACCATGCCACCGAGGCGCTCGGCGCTCTCGACGGCATCAGGCTGGTGGGGCGCGCGCCGGAGCGCGCCGGTGTGGTGTCGTTCCTGGTCGGCGACATCCACCCGCACGACGTCGGGACGTTTCTCGACCAGGACGGCGTGGCCGTCCGCACCGGCCAGCATTGTGCCCAGCCGGTGATGGATTTCTACGGCATCACGTCCACCGTCCGGGCCTCGTTCGGGCTGTACAACACGCACGCCGACGTGGACGCGCTGGTCGCCAGCGTCCGGCGCGTGCAGGCGTTCTTCGCCTGAAGACTCGCAGGTAGGGGCGACACCGATGGATCTTCGAGACCTGTACCAGGAAGTCATTCTCGACCACAACAAGCGGCCCCGGAACTTCGGCGTCGTCGAGGGCGGGTCGCAGGCGGCCGGGCACAACCCGATGTGCGGCGACCGCGTCAGCGTCTCGGTGCGGATGGCTGACGGCATGGTGGCCGAGGCGCGCTTCACCGGCAGCGGCTGCGCCATCAGCAAGGCGTCGGCCTCGATCATGACCGAGGTGGTCACCGGCCTGACGTCCGGACAGGTGCACAGCCTGTTCTCGACGTTTCAGGACATGGTCACGGGCAAGTCGGAGGCCGACGAAGATCGAGTCGGCAAGCTGGTCGTGCTGGCCGGTGTCTCCGAGTACCCGTCGCGCGTGAAGTGCGCCATGCTCGCCTGGCACGCCCTGCAGGCGGCAATCGAGGGTGCTGGCACCACGGTGAGCACGGAATAGAACGCAGCGCGCCGAGCGTCGGGCGCCGCATGTCAGGCGCGACCCGGCGGCGGCGGCCGGCATTGTCGAACACGATGGTCATGGCGTTCAACGAACGCACCGAGAGGGGCTTCCCCGATGTTTTCTTCCCTGTTCAAGAAGGCCGAACCGGCTGCCTCGACAGCCGCGGCACCTGCCACCCCCGACCTGCCGACACCCGCCGAGAACCCGCTGGCCGCGGCCGTCGAGACACCGGACGTCCCCAAGCCGGAGGGGTACGGCCTCGACGTCGGCGCGCTGCTCGAGCCGCCGGCCGACCCCGGCGCCGGGTCGCAAATCGGGCCGCTCGACCAGGCGCGCACCACCGAGTTGACGCCGCAGGTGGTCGCGGCGATCAGCACCGTGTTCGACCCCGAGATCCCGGTGAACATCTACGAGCTCGGCCTGATCTACAAGATCGAGGCTGACGCCGAGAGCCGGGTCAGGGTCGAGATGACGCTGACCTCCCCGGCCTGCCCGTCAGCCCAGCAGCTGCCGAGCGAGGTCCGCTACAAGGTCAAGGCCATCGAAGGCGTGTCGGACGCGTTTGTCGAGATCGTCTGGGAACCGACCTGGACCAAGGATCTGATGTCGGAAGACGCGAAGATGTCGCTCGGCATGTTCTGAATGGTCAGGGCGCCCCGGGGAGGCGCCCCTACCCACCCACCGCTACTTGCTGCTGCTGGTGAATTTGACGACCACGCCGCCGACGAAGGTCACCTCGGTGAGCGTATCGGTGGTCTCCCAGGTCTCCACGACCGCGTCCAGGTCGCCCTGCCTGCTGGACCGGCGTCGCGTCGGCGCGCCGAGCAGGTCGTGCACGTCGTCGGTCCCCAGGCCCCGCCGTAAGGACGTCGCGGCGGCGGCGACGTCGCGCGGGCGCCCTGCCGGCATTCCGCCGGGACCCGTCTGGTCGTCGCGCAACCGGTTGCCGGCCGTGCCGCGCGTCACGCCGGGGATGCCGTCGCCGTTGCCGCCGAAGTCCAGGTACTTCGACAGCGAGAGCATCAACTCCTCGGGGGTCGGCGCCCACTTCTCCAGACGCTTGTCGGCGTACCAGATGTTGAACCGGGACCCGCCATCGAGGCGCTTGGCGGCGACCTCCCGCTGCTTGACGGCGGTCAGCACCTCGGCCTCCCGCCGGTTGGCGCGCTCCTCGCGTTCCCGAGCCTCGCGCAGGTAGCCCAGCTCGCGGTCGATACGCCGCTTCTGATCGGCGTCGGTGGTGCTGCGGCGCTCCTTTTCGAGATCGCTCTCGCGCCTGGACTTGCTCACGTAGCCGGGTGACACGTAGCCGCTGTCGTCGGCCCACGTCCCGTACCCGCCCCCGCCCAGGTGAATCTCGATGTTCTTCTTGTTCACCTTGATCGTCGTGATCATGACCGGGTCGCCCTTGCGCAGGGCCACGCCATATGTCTTCAGGCGGCGCGCGTACTCGCTGAACTCGATCTCCGGTTCGCGCTGCAGGTAGAGGTCCACGCCGGTGTGGCTGGCCGGCATGTCGAGCAGCATCATCACGTCGCGGCCCTCGAACGCCTTCTCGAGCGCGGCCTGATTCTGGGCACCGACAGGCACCGCCACGGCCAGAGAGAACGACAGCGTGACAAACAGGGAGACGGGGAGGTTCGATCGCACGATAGGGCTCCGGGGAGAGGGCTCAAACTAGCAGAACGAAGGCCGCCGGCAGTGCGAACAGCCGCAGGGGCGGAACGGGCACGGGACCGGGACCGGGAACCGGGGACCGGGAATCGGGGACCGGGGACCGGGAGCCACGGAACCGGGAGCCGGGCGCCGTAAGATGGTCCATGGCCCCCTCACGGCGTGACATCCTCGCGGGCGCCGGCGCCCTGGTCGCCTCGGCCGCCACCTGGCCATTCGTCGAGCCTGCCGAGGCGGCTGCACAGACCTCGGCCGCCGGGCGGATCGCCCCCTGGTCGGCCAATCCCTGGTACTGGGAGTACAAGGGCGCGCCCATCCTGCTCCTCGGCGGCAGCAAGGACGACAACCTCTTCCAGATTCCCGACCTCGAAGCGCATCTCGACCAGATGCGGGAGGCCGGCGCCAACTACATCCGCAACACGATGAGCGACCGCCGCGACGGCGGCTTCGAGGTGTATCCCTTCGCGAGACAGGCAGATGGCTCGTACGACCTGACGCAATGGAATCCCGAGTACTGGGCCCGCTTCGACCGGCTGCTGGCCCTGACCCGCGCGCGCGACATCATCGTCCAGATCGAGCTGTGGGATCGCTTCGACTTCTCCCGCAACAACTGGGGACCGCATCCCTACAATCCGGCCAACACGCGCACCTATACCGCCGAGGCGACCGGCCTGGCCCGCGACTACCCCAAGCATCCGGGCAGCAACGAGCAGCCCTTCTTCCTGAGCACGCCGGCGCAGCGCAACATCGCGCCCCTGCTCGCCGTGCAGCACCGCTTCGCCGAAGCCGTGCTCGCCCGTACGCTGCCGCAGCCGCACGTGCTGTACTGCATCGACAACGAGACCTCGGGCGATGAAGCCTGGGGCGTCTACTGGGCCGACTTCATCCGCAGCCGCGCTGCCCGCGCCGGCGTGGCGGTCCACGTGACCGAGATGTGGGACGACCACGACCTGAAGGGCTCGCAGCATCGCCGCACCTTCGATCACCCCGATCGCTACTCGTTCGTCGACGTCTCGCAGAACAACCACCAGAAGGGCCAGGCGCACTGGGACAACTTCCAGTGGGTGCGACAGCACCTCTCCGCGCGTCCCCGCCCGATCAACACGGTGAAGACCTACGGGGCCGACGAGGGTCCGTACGGCACGGACCTCGACGGCCTGCAGCGCTGGTGGCGACACCTGATCGGCGGCGCCGCGGCCGTGCGCTTCCATCGCCCCGCGTCGGGCCTCGGCCTGTCGCCCCGCGCCATCAACGCCATCCGTGCCGCCCGCACGCTGGAAAGCGTCGTCAATCTCTGGACGCTGCAGCCCGCCAACGATCGCCTCTTCAACCGCGCTCCTGACGCCGCCTACCTGGCCATGGCTCCGGGTGGGGACTGTGCGCTGTTCTTTCCGGCACCGGGCGGCGTGGGCCTCGATCTGACCGGGGTGACGCGCGCCGTGCAGGCGCGCTGGATCTCCATCGATACCGGCGCGTGGGGGGCAACGGTGACCTGGCCGGCAGGCGCACGCGTCGAGGTGACGACGCCGGGGCCCGGCCTGTGGGCCATCGCGGGCCGTGCTCTCGACCGTCAACCGTAACCGTCACAACCCGGCGGGACAGGGCCGTGTCGACAGCAATCAGGGGCGTGACGGAGGAGCCTCAGACATGAGGCCAGACTGCGGCGAGCACCACGGTGACGACCAGCCCGGCGCAGCCCTCGATGAAGACCATCGTGCTGGCGGTGCGCAACGTCTGCGCCTCGGTCATGCCGCTCATGCGGGCAATCACCCAGAAGCCGCTGTCGTTCATCCACATGCCGATCTTGGAGCCGGAGCCGATGGCGACTGCCACGTACACGGGGTGGTACGGCAGGCTCCCCGCCAGCGCAATGGGTCCGACAATGCCGACGGCGGTGATCATGGCCACGGTAGCCGAGCCCTGGGCAACGCGGACGAGTGCGGTGATGGCCCACGCGATGGGCAGCAGCAACAGCTTCTGCGATGGCACGGTCGCGGCCGCGAGTTCGGCCATGCCGGCCTGGCGCAGCACCGCCCCGAGCGCTCCGCCGGCGGCGATGACCAGGATGATCTCGCCCGCTTCGACCACCGAGTCGCGGACGGTCCTGCGCACCAGGTCGGCACGCGCGCCGGCTGACGGGAGTGCGGATGGGCCCGATTTGCCGAGCGCCAGCAGCGCCAGCGCGGCTCCCGCCGACAGGGTCAGCGCGAGGTTCTTGTCCCCGAGCACACGAATCGTCTGCACGGCCCACGTCGGCAGGCCGCGGGTGGACGTGCCGATCGCGGCGTCGGCGCTGATCAGGAGCACGGGCAGCAGGATCGGCAGCAGGGACCAGATCAGCGGCGGCAGGCTGGCTGTCTCGCCGGGCCCGGGCGCGGTCGGGCCCTCCGGTTCTCCCATGGCGATGGCCGGCACGATCTCGTCGCCCCAGCGCCGATCCGCATACTGCGCGTAGGCGTATCCCGACAGCGCCGCGCAGATGGCCACGATCGCCCCCTGCTGCATCATCAGGGCAATCGGGATGCCCATGGCTTCTGCCACGAACAGGGGTCCAGGCGTCGGCGGCACCAGCGAGTGGGTCATGGTGGCCCCGGCCACGATCGCCAGCACGAACAGCACGTAGTTGCGCCGCGTCTCCATCCACATCGCCTTGGCCAGCGGCAGCAGCAGGTAGAAGACGGCCTCGGCAAACATCGGGATGCCGAGCAGGAAGCCGCTGCCGAGGAAGGCCAGCGGGGTGCGCGCGGGGCCGAGTGCCCGCCGCATCGAGATGACGATGCGCTCGGCGCCGCGCGCGGCCATCAGACAGCCGCCGAGGATCGAGGCCATCGCGATGAGGATGCCGACGTCGAGCGCGGTGCGGCCGAAGCCAGCGGCCACCCGCGCGCCAATCGTCGTCGCCGAGGATCTGGTCGCTCCGCGGGCCGACACCTCGGTCGTCACCCAGTCGCCGGGCTGGGCGCGCGTCACCGGATCGGAGCCGCGCACGACCAGGCGTTGCTCACCGACCTCGGAGGCGGCGGCGGCGATGCTTTCCTCCTGATCGACCTGAACGCTGCCGATCCGGCGCGGTCGTTCACGGCCCTGCCCGAGCCGGAACACGTCGTAGGTCACGCCCGCTGCCAGCTGGCTGCGGCGGTCCATGACCGTGGCGACGCTGCCATCCGCGGCAACCTCGTCGATGCGCACCCCTTCACGCGTGAGCTCGTACCGCTCGATCGACGCGGCCGGCGTCAGCGCGGCCACGGCCAGGGCCGCGACGATCAGCGTCAGGAAGGCGTGCAGCCGGAACGCCAGCACGCCGATGACCACGATCGCGAGCGCGACCGCCAGGATGGGCAATGGACTCAAGAGGCGGTTAGCGTAGACTTCCGCGACGGTTTTTGCCAGCCCCGACCATGCCCGTTCCACCTGTCTCCGCCGCATCCGACCTCGCGGGGCGCCCCGCCCGCCGCGCCGTCAGCGACCTGCGATCGCAGCGCTGGTTCGCACCCGACGATCTGCGCAGCCTCGGGCATCGCAGCCGTCTGCGCCAGCTTGGGTATGCGGCTGACGATGCCGAGGGGCGGCCGGTCATCGCCATCCTGAACACGTGGAGCGACCTGCAGCAGTGCCACGGACATTTCCGCGAGCGCGCGGAGGACGTCAAGCGCGGCGTGTGGCAGGCCGGCGGTTTCCCGGTGGAACTGCCGGTGCTCTCGCTGTCGGAGATGTTCGTCAAGCCGACCGCGATGTTCTATCGCAACCTGCTCGCGCTCGAGGTCGAAGAGGTGCTGCGGTCGCACCCGATCGATGGGGTCGTGCTGATGGGCGGTTGTGACAAGACGGTGCCCGGCCTGCTGATGGGCGCCATCTCGATGGACCTGCCGGCGATCTTCGTGCCCGCCGGGCCGATGCTGGCCGGGCGGTTTCGCACCGAGCGCCTCGGCAGCGGCACCGATGTGTGGAAGTACTGGGCCGAACACAAGGCGGGCAACCTCGGCACCTGCGCGATGCGGCAGGTCGAGGAGGGGATATCGCGTTCACCGGGCACCTGCATGACGATGGGCACGGCGTCGACGATGGCCGCGATTACCGAGGCGATGGGCCTCACCCTGACCGGCGCGGCAACCATCCCCGCGGTGCACTCGGCACATGCGCGGATGGCCGCGGCGGCCGGACGACGCGCGGTGGAGATGGTCTGGGAAGACCTCCGGCCGTCCGCCATCGTCACTGCCGACGCGTTTCGCAACGGCGTGGTGACCGACATGGCGCTCTGCGGGTCGACAAACGCGATCATCCACCTGATTGCGATGGCGCGCCGCGCCGGTGTGCCCCTGGCGATGGACGACTTCGATCGGATCTCGCGGCAGGTCCCGGTCGTGGCGAACCTGCGGCCGGCGGGCGAGTTCCTGATGGAGGACTTCCATGATGCGGGCGGGGTGCCGGCGCTGCTGTCGCGGCTGCGCGACCATCTGTCGCTCGAGTGCCGCACGGTGAGCGGCGGCACGCTCGGCGAGGCCATCGCCGGCGCCGAGGTGCTGTCGGACGAGGTCATCCGCCCGCTGGACCGGCCGCTGGCGCAGGCCGGCGGCACCTTCGTGCTGCGCGGCAACCTGGCGCCGGACGGCTGCGTGATCAAGCCGACGGCGGCCGACCCGAGACTGCTGCGCCACGCCGGGCCGGCACTGGTCTTCCCGACCTACGCCGACCTCAAGGCCCGGATCGACGCCGACGATCTCGACGTCACCGCCGACCACGTCCTGGTGTTGCAGAACGCCGGCCCGGTTGGTGCGCCGGGCATGCCCGAATGGGGCATGCTGCCGATTCCCAAGAAGCTGCTGCAGCTGGGCGTGCGCGACATGGTCCGCATCTCGGACGCGCGGATGTCGGGTACCAGCTACGGCACCTGCGTGCTGCACGTTGCGCCGGAGGCCGCCATCGGTGGCCCGCTGGCGCTGGTGCGTGACGGCGACGTCATCGAGATCGACGTGGAGGCCAGGCGCATCCACCTGCGGGTGACCGACGAGGAACTGGCATCGCGCCAGGCGGCCTGGACGGCACCGCCGCGCCGATACCAGCGCGGCTACAGTCGCCTGTTCGTCGAGCACACGTCACAGGCGCCCGATGGCTGCGACTTCACCTTCCTCGAAGCGGGCGCAGCGACGCCGGAGCCGGACATCTACTAGGAATTCGGAAATTTACAATTCAGAATTATTCAGAATCCAGAATGGCCTCATGCTGACCACGCCCCTCTCGCCTGCCCATTTCGCCCGCTCCGTGATGGCTGTGCCGCCGCTGGCGCGGCATCTCGATCGGTCGCTCTCGGAAGCCGGCAACGGCCGCGTCATCAGGCATCTGGAAGCCGGTGGCGTATCGCTGCTGCTCTACGGCGGCAACGCCAACTTCTACCACCTGCCGCTGGCCGAGTACGACATGGCGCTGGCGATGCTGACGCAGCTGGCTGGCCCTGATTCGCTGGTCGTGCCCTCGGCCGGCCCATCGTACGGGTTGCTGCTCGAGCACGCGAGGATCGTCCGCCAGCATCGCTTCCCGACGGTGATGGTGCTGCCGCAGCAGGGCATCACGACCAGTGTGGGCGTGGCCAACGGCATTCGGGATTTCGTCGCCGCGGCGGGGGTGCCGGCGCTGGTCTACGTCAAGAACGATGGCTACCTCGAGCCCGAGGACATCGCCGCGCTCGACCGCGAGGGGCTGGTGAGTGCCGTGAAGTATGCCGTGGTCCGCCGCGACACCACCGACGATCCCTATCTGCGCAAGCTGGTGAGCCTGGTCGACCCCGGCAAGATCATCAGCGGCATCGGCGAGCAGCCGGCCATCGTGCACGTGCGCGACTTCGGCCTACGCGGCTTCACGAGCGGCTGCGTCTGCGTCGCCCCGAAGCTGTCGCAGGCGATGCTGGCGGCCGTGCGGGCGCAGCAGTGGGAAGAGGCCGAGCGCATTCGCGCCATCTTTGCGCCGCTCGAGGACCTGCGCAACGCCATCAATCCCATCCGCGTGCTGCATCAGGCCGTGGAGAGCGCGGGCATTGCCGAAACCGGTCCGCTGCTGCCGCTGCTGAGTAACGTCGACGAGGAGCACGTGCCGGCCATTGCCACTGCCGCGCAGGCGCTGCTGGCGGCCAACGACAGCGCCCACTGACACCCGGCACGCCGTATGGTGTCCGGCAGACGGCAGGCGGCAGACGGCAGTTGGCAGTTGGCAGTTGGCAGTTGGCAATTTTGCATTCTTAATTCTGAATTCTGAATTCTGAATTCTGTGTCAGACGTCGCGGCGCACATGCGTCCTGCGCGTGTGACCAGCCTCGGCACATCGCAGCCGGCGCACGCCGGACAGGGAGCGTTGCAGCTGGCTATGACCCTTTCGGACGCACTTGTCGGCATGGCGCCCTCGGACGGGACGCTGCGGCCCGATGAAGCCGCTCGCCGCGAACTGGCAACGACCATGGTCTACGACGCGCTGGTCCGTCTGGCGCGGCGGGTCGTGCCGGTCGACCATCGGGACAGCGCCGTCCAGGACGTGCTCATCCGGCTCTCGAAGGGCCGGCCGGGCCCGCGGCGATACACGGCGAGCGACAACGAGGCCGAGGCCTACCTGAGAACCGCGCTGGACAACACGGTCACCGATATCCATCGGCGCCTGCAGAAGGAGCGCCGGCGCTGGGAGTCGGCCACCGTCGAGGACGACGACCGGCCCAAGCCCGAGCGCTTCGTCGATCGGACGACGCCGGAGGCGCTCGCCCTGGCGGGTGAGCACGAGGCGCTGATCGGGCAGGCCATGAACCGCCTGTTCGATGAGGCGATTCCCCAGATTGCCGCCGGGCTGCAGAATCCCGCCGGCTTCCTCGAGAACATCGGTGACCTGCGGGCCATCGCCGACGACGACCTCACCGTCGACGCCATCGTCGCCCGCGAGGGTGGCCAGGTGGAGACGTACGTGAAGGTGCGCAACCGTGTCTATCAGCGCCACAAGCGCGCCCGCGCGTACCTGCTCGAGGTGCCGGCCAACAGGCCCGCCGGCCTGCCCCGGCTGACCGCGTGGCTCCGCCAGGCCCGGCTGTCGGCCGAACTCGAGCAGGAAATCCGTCGATTGGCCGTGGAGGTCTTCGCGCCACGCGTCGAACGCAGCGACAGCCGCGACGGCGTTCCATCCGAGGAGCAGGACTCATGAGCATGACCCAGCAACTGATCGCCGACCTGCAGGCCCATGGCATCGCGCCGGACATGCTGGGCCAGGTCGAGTCCCTGCCCATGCCCGCGTCCGGACCACATGCCGCACTGCAGGCCACGGAGGCGCCGGCTGCGATGCTGCTGCCAGCCCACAGCCCCGTGATGGATGCCCTCGGCCTGCGGGTGGAGATCGATCCGTCAGGCGGCCAGCTGCGCGTCATATCGCGAGGGGCGCTGGCGTTTCAGGTGCGGGCGGGCCTGCGCGACGCGCCGGCCGAAGCTGCGGACGAGGCGGGCATCTCACGCGTGACGCTGCAGCAGGCAGGACGCTTCCTCATCGAGACCGCCAGCGGGATGCCGCTGGTGGTGGGGTGGAGAGAGCCGGGGGTCCTGCTGCTGCAGGCCATCTACGCGTGGCCCGGTCCGCCAGTCGAGGAGTGGACCGTGAAGACGCAGGACACATGGATGCATACCCAGGCCACCCAGGTGGTCGGGGCCGACACCTGGATTCGTACGTCACTGGCCGGCCAGCTCGCCCGCCTGTGCGAGCCAGAGGTGCGTGACATCGCCGCGCTGATCGCCAGCGGCCGCCTCCAGGATCTGGTGAGCGAGGCCGAGCTGGCGCCTCGTCGCTGGGCACGCACGCTCGACGCGGCAGCGATGCACGCGCTCGAGCAGCAGGCCGTTCGCCGGACCGAGTCGCTCGGCGACGACCTCATCGACCTGTTCGACACACTGTCGGCAGACATGGCCGAGGCCTCCGGCAGCTGGACGCGGCTCTGCCATCGCCGCGACGACATCGAAAGCGTCCGCGTGCTGTTGCGCGAGGCCGGCTCCGGTGACGTCCTCGACGCAGCATTGGAAGCAGCCGACCGCACGGGCCGCGCCCTCCGCATCAACCTCGACGCGTCGATCTCGGCGGCCGACGAGCGGCTGCGCAGAGTGGCGCTGGGGGACCCGTCAGCGTGGTGGGGCAGCACCGACTTCGCGGCCCACTACTTCTGATGGGCTGGCTGCGTCCGCACGTGGCCGACGAGGCGCTGTCGGCGGGGCCGTGGTGCTGGCCGCGCGGCGCGCGCCTCGAGGCGTACGTCGCGCGGCGCGGCGTGCCGCCCGACCCGGCCGTCGGATCGATTGCCGCGCTGACCGTCCAGGACGAGACGGTCGTGTTGTGGCACATCGCGCGCGGCCGGTCCGGCGCGCCGGAGGCCACACTCGGCAAGGCACTGCGCGCGTCCTGGCGCGATGCCGCGATTGCGCTGCCGCGGGCCCTGCCGGTGTTGTGGAGCAGCATGCAGACGGCGGCGGCCTCGACGCCGGCGATCTCGTACCTGGCCTCGGTGCGGATGGCGCCCGGCGTCGCCGACCTGCGCGCGCCAATCGACGGTCCATCATTCGGCCTCGCGCTTGCCCTCAGTCTGGCCTCGATCGTCTTCGACGCGGTCCTGCCTGGCGATGTCGTCGCGTCGGCCACCGTGGACGCGGCGGGCAACGTCGGGCCGGTGGGTGGGCTTGGCCAGAAGATCGGCGGTCTGCAGCAGGTGGCGCCGCACGTGACATGGGTGATTGTGTCGGCCAGCCAGCGCGAAGAGGCCGAGCGGCACGCCGGGCCTCACCTGCGGATCGTGCCGGTGACGCATGCGGCTGAAGCGATCGAGCTCGTCTTCGCCGATCGGCTGTCACAGCTGATCGTGGCTGCGGGTGAGGACCGCGAGCGACGCGACCAGCTGATCGAGAGCTTCTTCCGTCTCGCTCTGGTCGGCAGCGACGCGCTGGTGGACTGGGCGCCGGTGATGCGGGGCGCCGGGCTGGCCCTCGCTCGCTGGGGCGAACTGACGCCGCCGGCGCGCTACCGGTTGGAGTTCGCGCACGCGGTCGCAGCACGCCATCACGACAACAGCGGCCGCGCCGCCCTGCCACCCGCCGCGTGGCTGCAGTCGTTGCCGCGCACCCTGCGTGTGCAGGTGGTAGCGCATCTGGTTCAGCAGTCGGCAGACACGGTCGAACCCGAGCCTGCGCGCATCGAGGCAGTGGCCCGGGAGCTCCTCGATCACGCCATCGCCGACTCGTCACCCGCCGAACTGCGTCTGCGTGGTGCGCTGGCGCGCCTGCAGGCGGTGACCGGCCGGACGCCGGCCGCGCTCGTGGCACAAGAGGCGCTGGCACGCGCCTTCGCGGCCATCTACGCCGACGCCGACATCGCGTACCCACTGTCGGAGTGGGCACGCCTGGCCGGCGCCCTCGGCCAACCCACCGCGCTCGCCCGGGCCCAGGAGTTCCATGTGCGCCTGCTCGGGAGCGGCACGTACAGCGGGCTCGGCCCGCGGTTCGTCGAGCTGGCGCTTGCCCGCGGCCGGCTGCTGCTCGATCGGGCCGATGCCGCCGCGCTCGACATGGCGCGGGCACTCGCTTCCGACGACGCGTTGCCCGACCATGTGCGCTGGTGCGCCAGCCGCTGGCTCGGCACGGAGGGCCGCCCCGCTCTGACGGCCGCGGCGGCGCGAGGCCAGCGGGTCGCGGCACGCTACCTCGTTCTCGCGGACCTCGACGAGGCGCTGCGGGCGGACGACACCCCCGCGGCCGAGGCTCACGTCGCTGCGCTTCAGGGTTACGATCCTGGCCCGGTGGCGCACCTGCGGCGCTGCGGTGGGTCGGCCCGCGATATCGCGCGACTGTACCCTTACTGAATTCCGAGTTCTTTGCTGTGGCGACCTCACTGATCCAGGACATTCTGTTCCAGCGCCTCGTGGACCAGCACCGCGACAGCGACGAGTTCGCGCTGTACGTGCTGGCCGCCTGCGAGAGCCCGGATGCCTTGTCGTCCTTCATTGCCGGCACGGCCACACCGGCACGCCCGGTGCCCCCCGGTGGCGACCCCGCGCACGCACAGGTGCCGCCCACCTACGTCGCCAGCATCCAGGCGCGCGCGTTTCGCGGCATCGGCGACGACTCGCAGTTGAAGTTGACTCCGGGCCCCGGCGTCACGCTGGTCGTCGGCCGCAACGGCTCGGGCAAGAGCAGCTTTGCCGAGGGCGCGGAGGTGGCGTTCACCGGGACCAGTGCCCGCTGGGCGGCCAAGGGCAGCATCGAGTGGCAGAAGGGCTGGCGCAACGTGCACTGCGGCCTGGCGCCGCGGCTGGTCGTCGAGCTGGTGCAGGAGGGCATCGGCGCCAAGGCCCGGGTCGAGCGGCACTGGACCGATGGTGAGGACTTCAAGTCCGGCGTCTCGCAGGTCGTCGGCAGTGACAAGTCCAGGCAGACGCTGGCCGACACCGGCTGGGGTGCAGCGCTCGAACACTACCGTCCCTTCCTCAGCTACAGCGAACTCGGCGGGATGCTGGCTGGGGGACCGACCAAGATTTACGAGGCGCTGCTGGCGGGACTGGGGCTTGACGAGTTCGTTCGTGTCCGCGACGGACTTGCCAGCGCAGCGGGCGAGCAGGGCAAACTGTGGGAGCTTTCGCGCAAGGCTGGCAACGCGCTCGCCGAAAGAACCGATCAGCTCGCGAACGATCATCCCGACGAACCCCGGTTCGGGACCCTGTCGGCGCTGCTGGCAAAGAAGACGCGTGATGTCGAGGCGATTGCCGCACTGGTGACCGGTCGAGCCAGCGATGGAAAGGGCCAACTGATCGAGGCACTGGCCTCGTTGACCGGCCCACTGGCCTCGGACGACCTCGAACGGATCCCGCGAGAGCTGCGCGAGGCGGCCGCGGCCGTCGCCGAGATCCGGGGCCGGAGCGAGGGGCTTGCCCTCGGGCTGTCCCGGCTGTTGAAAGAAGCACTGTCTTACGCGCAGGCCACGGTCGTGGAGGCGTGCCCCGTATGTGGCAGCCAGACGCCGCTCGGTGCGGCGTGGCAGGCGGCGACGGCGACGCGCCTGCAGGAAGTCGAGGCCGCGACCATCCAGGCTCGGCAGCTCGAGGACCGCGCCCGCGAACTGGTGCGAGCCGGACGTGCCGCGTGCGTGGCTGCTCCCGCGCTCCTGACCGACGCAGTCCGCGGCGGCATGGCGGCGGCGCCGGTGGTGGCAGCGCGCTGGAGCGACTGGGCGCGGGGCGCGACTCTGGCAGACGCGGCGGTGTTGGCGGCCCATGTCGAGGCGACCGGGCCGCCGTTGGTGGAGGCACTCGAGGCCCTGCGCCGCGAGGCCCGGGACGAGGCCGCGCGTCGCGACGTGCTCTGGCAGCCCTTCTCTCAGGACGTCGCCGATTGGGTGGCGCAGACTCGAAGCGCGACGCTCGCCCGCGTCCGCGAGAAGCATCTCGACGAAGCCAAGAAGTGGGTGGCTGCCGAGGTCGAGACCGAGCGGGAGAACCGCTTTGCGCCAGTCAAGGCGCGAGCCATCGATTTCTGGAACACGATCGCTCGCGAGAGCAACGTTCGCCTGCAGGACATCGAGCTCACTGGCCACGGCAACGCCAAGCGCGTCGCCCTGAAGGTGACTGTGGACGACAAGGAGGCGCCCGCCCTCGGTGTGCTCAGCCAGGGCGAGCTCAACGCCATGACGCTGAGCCTCTTCCTGCCGCGGGTGTTGATGCCGGCCACGCCGTTCGGCTTCGTGATCGTCGACGACCCGGTCCAGGCGATGGACGAAGTCCGGGTCGATGGCCTTGCACAGGTGCTCACCGAGGTCGGTCGAACGCGGCAGGTGGTGGTGTTCACGCACGATGCGCGCCTGCCCGAAGCATTCGAGCGACTCGCCCTGCCCCACGCCAAGCGCAAGGTGACGCGCGGACTCGGCTCCGCCGTCGTCGTGTCACAGTTGATCGGGCCGTGGGAGCAGCGCCTCAAGGACGCGCTGGACGTCGCCTCCACGCCGGACCTGCCCGAGCACATCTCGGGCCGTGTGGTGCCGGGGTTCTGCCGTCAGGCCCTGGAAGCGGCCTGCACCGACACCCTGCGACGACACTGGCTGCGACGCGGCGACGCACACGTCGACGTCGAGAAGACGCTGGCCCGCAAGGGGCTGCGGGAGCTGCTGGCGATGCTCTTCTTCGGCGACCCCTACAAGCACCAGGGTTTGGCCGCACGCCTGCGAAAGTTGCGGGTCAAGGACGCGGCCGAGATTGTCGCTGATTGCCAGAAGGGCGCGCATGAGGGCTTTGCCGGCAATCTCAGGGAGATGGTCGACCGGACCCGCTCGCTTTGTGACGAGATCGGCAAGGTGACGCCGCCGTGACTCACTCGCTGACGCCCGCGCAGTTGCTCGATGTGGCGCGTCAGTTGTGCGCGTCGCCGGCATGGAGCGCCCAGCCCTGGACGACCCGGGCGGTCGCCCTGCTGGTGCGCCAGGCGCTCGAGATGTGGCTGGCCGATTACTGGGACGCCACCGCACCCGGCGTCGCCGGGGCATCGCGCAAGGCACAACTGCTGCTGCTCAATGCCAGGCTGCCCGAGGATGCCGCGGCCGAGGCGTACGCCACGTGGAGCCAGCTCTCGCACGCCTGCCACCACCGCGTCTTCGACCTGGAGCCCTCCACGGGCCAGGCCCTGCACTGGATTGCGCAGGCCGAGCGCACCGCGGCGGCGCTGCGCGACGCACACCTCCGCTGAGCGCACATGGACGGTGACCTGCTCGCGGCTTACCAGCGCTCCGAGTACCGCGTCAACGATGGCGCCCACTCGTTCGTGATGCGCATCGAACAGCCGTCGCCGTCCCTGCAGGCCTGCCAGGGGAGCTTCGGCGTCACCAACTCGGCCTTCATCACCGCCTGGAACCCCCGTAGCGTGGCGACCTCGCTCGCCGCCAACGAGGCCGCGATGGAGCGCCTGGTCGCCGAGCTCGAGAGCCGCGGCCTGCGCTGGCTGCGTGGGGTCGGCGTCGACCCGGCTGGCGCCTGGCCCGGCGAGCCCAGCCTGCTCGTGCTCGGCCTGTCGCCGCCGGAGGCGGTCACGCTCGCGCGCCGCTTCGACCAGCACGCGGTGGTGTGCGCTGCCGCCGATGCCGTGCCCCACCTCGTGCTCTGCTGACCCGCAGCACCCGCCCGTCACCGATGGCCGCGCGCGCCGGCGCCACGCCGGCAGAACGCGGAACGCACGTCAGATGCGCGCTCCCGCGTGCGTCTCCAGCTCATGGAGGGGACGCGAACCATGAAGACGGATATCACGGTGGTGCTGGATCGGTCGGGCTCGATGGAGTCCATTGCCAGGGACATCGTCAAGGGCGTGAACGAGTTCGTCGTGAAGCAGCAGGCTGTCGCCGGAGAGGCCTGGTTCACGCTCGTGCAGTTCGACGACGCGTATGACGTCGTCCACTTCCGGGCGCCGATTGCCGACGTGCCCAGGCTGACCCGGCGCACGTACGTCCCGCGCGGGTCGACCGCGCTGCTGGACGCCATCGGCCGCACGATTGTCGATCTCAGCGCGCGCATCGCGAAGATGACGCCGGCCGAGCGGCCGGATCAGATCGTGTTCGTGGTGGCCACCGACGGCCAGGAGAACGCCAGCCACGAGTTCACCCGGCGGCAGATCTTCCAGATGATCCGATCGCGCGAGGCGTCAGGGACACGCCACGAGAGCGAGGCCGACCGCATGATGCCGACGTGGGAGTTCGTGTTCCTGGCAGCCAACCAGGACGCCATCGCGGAGGGCGGCCAGATGGGATTTGCCGCAGGCAAGTCGGTCGATTTCGACGCGGACGGCGGCGGCGTGCACGCCGCCATGAGCCTGGTACACGACAAGATCGCGTCCAAGCGCGGAGACGCCGGAGCCACCATGGACTTCAACTCGTCGGAGCGATCCCGGGCGAGCCGCAGTCACTGAGGGACGGTCCGACGCCGGTGCCGTCCGCGGCACCGGCGGAAGTCAGCGGGGTGCGCTGCCCTTGACCACCGGGGCATCCGACGCGCTCCACTGCTGGTACGAGCCGTCGAAGATCTTCACCTCGTAGCCGAGCAGGCGGGCGACCAGGTACGGCACGCTGGCCTGCACTCCCGACGTGCAGTAACTGATCAGCGGCTCGCCGGGCCGGGCACCGGCGGTGGTCAGCATCCCCTTCAGTTCATCGACCGGCTTCAGCGTGAGGTCGTCGCGAAAGAAGGTCGAGTACGGCACGTTCACCGCGCCAGGCACGTGGCCGGGACGCTTGATGGCTCCCCCTCGATCGTCGGCACCGGTATAGGACTCCACCGGCCGCGCGTCGACCACATGCACCGCGGGGTTCTCCGTGTTGGCGCGCAGCCACGCCAGGTCGACCAGAGCCGACGGCTTCGGTGTGATCGTGAGCGTACCGGGTGTGGGTGGCGCCGGCACCACGTCGGTGACCGCCTGCCCCGCCCTGACCCATGCCGGCAGGCCGCCGTCCAGGACGAACGTTCGACCGCCCAGGCCCGCGTAGTCGAGCGTGAACGCGACGCGCGCCATCTGCGGCAACTCCGCCTTGGCAAAATACACGACGACCCGCGACGCATCGCCGATCCCGAGGGCTTCGAGCCTGGCCTCGAGCTCGGCCGGCTCGGGCAGCTCGTTCTGCAGCGGCGGCGTTGGCGAGGACGCCGTGATCATCGACAACTCGAGGAGGCGCGCGCCGGCAATGTGCGCCTTGGCATAGCCCTCCTGATCGCCGACGTGCAGCAGCACCAGCCGCGGGTTCGTCAAATCGGCGGCAAGTGTCGTCGCGGTGATGACCGACGGCGCGTCGGCTGGCGCCTGGGCCACGGCCAGCACCGGCATGGCGATCGAGAGGGCTGCGGCAAGGCGGGCGGTGGCGTACATGAATCGATCGTAGATCAGGCCTGACGCCAGCGCGATCCCTCGGGCCGCTTCTCGATCACCACGGCCGCCGGCATGCGATCGGTCAGCTCGCGGACGTGCGTGATGATTCCGACCATCCGGCCGCTGACCTGCAGCGACTCGATGGCCGAGGCGACGACGTCCTGCGAGGCCGCGTCGAGGGTGCCAAAGCCTTCGTCGATGAACAGGCTGTCGAGTCGGACGGCGCCTGCGGCGCGCTGAACCTGCTCGCTGAGCTCGAGCGCCAGCGCCAGCGACGCCAGGAACGTCTCGCCGCCACTCAAGGTGTCGGCAGCGCGGCGTTCCTGCGCGTTGTCGTGGTCCACGACCACGAACTCGTCGTCCACCCAGTGCAGCGTGTAGCGCCCCGACAGCTCCATCAGCCGCGTGGACGCGCCAATGACCAGACGCTCGAACGACTCACGCAGCAGCCAGGCCTGAAAGGCATCGGCCTTGAGATCGGTGGCGAGGCGTGCGTAGACGTCGTAGGCCTGCCGGGCCGCCGAGAGCTGCACCTGCACCGACAAGGCGTCGCGGGCACGGGTGCGCACCGATTCGAGCTGCACCTCCAGCTGCGCGGTGCGCCGCAGGTGCGTCTCGACCGCCTCGTCGGCCTGACGCTCGGCTGCGATGCCCGCGGCCACGTCACCGTCGGTCACGGGGCGGGCGCCGACCCGCGCTGCCAGTTCGGCAACGCGCGCGTCCAGCGCGGCGCACCGGCGGCCGTGCGTTTCCGCTGCGTGCTCGAGGGCGGCGAGATCAGCCTCGTCCATCGACGCCGACATGGCCTCGGCGATTGACGCGAAGCCGAACGCTGACAGCGCCTGGCCTACCCGCGCAGCGATGCCATCCAGCGCACGGCGCGCCTCGTCCAGCGCCCGCGCGGCGTGTCCCTCAGCCTCCGTGGCAGCGGCAAGCTCGGCCTCGTGCCGCGCCGCGTCCACACGCGCGGCATCGAGGGCGCCCTCCCCATCGGCGATCCGACGCCTGAGCCCTTCCAGTTCGGCGCGCGGGTCGGCGGCGTCGGTCGTGCGGCGAATCTCGCTCAGCAGGGCGTCGTGCGCGGCCTGTCGCGTGGTGAGCTGGTCGGACAGGGCCGCGAGCTCACGCACCGCCGCTGCGAGCGCCTGCTCGGCCAGGGCCAGCAGATGCCCGGCATCGACACGAACCGCCTCCGCGATCTGCCGCTGCCGCTCGCGAGCCTCGCGCTCGCCACGCAGCGCCTGGAGGTCCTCCATGCGCTCGAGGAGCCAATGCTCCGGCATCGCCTGTCGCGACGCCGGCAGGTATCGGTCGAGATCGGCCGCAAGCGCCGCGATCGTCGAGGTGACGCGCTCGCGCAGCGTGGCGCGCGTCGATTCGGCCGCGGCCAGGTCGTACCCGGCGCCCTCGGCCGCCGCGGCCGCACGCAGGTGCGTCTCCTGCTGGCGCGCCACGCGCTCGGCGAGGGTGCGACAGGCCTCGGCCGCCTCGTTCTGCGAGTCGAGCAGGCTTGCCAGTTCCGGCGCCATCGCCACCGGCGGCACGACCGGCACCGCCTGCTCGCAGACCGGGCAGGCATCGCCAGCGTGCAGGTGGCTACGCAATGTCATCGCGCGGTGTGTGTCCTGCGCCGCCGTCAGCCGCGTGATGGCGGCGTCCCGGCCCGCTTCCGCGCGGGCCAGCGCCGCGCGCGCCTCATCGACCGCCGCCCGCTCGGCCAGGGCAATGCGCTCGGCTTCCCGCCGCGCCTCCTGCGCCTGCCGGACGCGGGCGTCCACGGCCGGCCCCTGCGCACGCGCCGTGCGCAGGTCGCGCGCCAGATCGCGGCCGTTCTCGCAGGCCTGCAGTTCCAGCGGATCGAACGTCGCAGTTGCCAGGGCGCGGTCCAGACGGCCCACCTCCTCAGCCGCCTGCGCGAGGGCTCGTGTTCTGGCGTGCAGCTCCGTCTGCCGCGTCGTCACGTCGGCGCGGCGCTCCTCGCGCTGGCGCGTCCACGTCCGGCACTCCTGCGCGAGCGCGTCGAGATGCTGCAGCCGTCCCTCGAGCGCCCGCAACGTGTCGGCCTGCGCCCGCAGCGGCGCCATCTCGACCAGCTGGCGCTCGGCGGCGGCGTGGTTCGCGCGGGCGATGCTCGCGCCACGGCTGGCCGCCTGCAGCCGCGCCTCGGAGGTGTGGTGCGCCGCCACACGCGCCTGGTGCGTGGCGTGGTCGCGGGCATGCTGTGCGAGTTCCCCGCTGACCTCACGTGCACGGCGAGCCCGCGCCATGCGGTCGAGCCGGTCGCGCTGGTCGGCGCCGTCCGCGTGCAGGCGCGCCAGTTCCTCGCGGCGAGTGGCGAGTTCGCGGCTCAGCTCCGCGAGCGCCTCGGCCTGCACACGGGACGCACGGACCGCGTCGCGGGCCGCGGTGAGAGCACCCTGCCGCTGCCGGGCGCCAGCCAGCTCTGTCTCGATCTGCCGGGTGGCGTCGGGCGTGGCGTCGGCCAGCAGCGCAAGCTGACGTTCAGCCAGTTCGACGTCCTTGCGGCCATCGCGGCAGCGTTCCCCGGCCAGCTTCTGCATCCGCGCATACACGCCGAGCCGCAGCAGGTCCTGCAGGATCTGCCGACGCTGGGCAGGCGCGCCCTTGAGGAAGCGTGCGAACTCACCCTGCGGCAGCACGACCGCATGCGTGAACGCGTCGTAGTCGAGCCCGACCAGCCGCTCGATGGCCTGGTCCACCTCGCGCACGCCGGAGGCGATAGTCGCGGTCGTGTCGCCGATCTGCTCATCGAGCTGGCAGGCGCCGGGGTTGCCACTGCGCCGGATCATCCTCGTGACGATGCAGGTACGGTCCCCGACGGCAAAGCGCATCGTCACCGACAGGCGGTCGCGGCCGTGGGAGATCAGGTCCTTGACGCTGCCGCGACCCATCCGCGGCACCTTGCCATACAGCGCGAAGGTCATCGCATCGAGGACCGAACTCTTTCCCGCACCCGTGGGCCCGGTGATGGCAAACAACGTGTGCGCGGACAGGTCCAGCGCGGGCTGTGGGTCGCGGAAGCACGTGAAGCCCTGCACTTCGAGCGTGAGCGGCCTCATGCGTCGTCCTCGCCCAGCAGCGACGCCTGGTACAGCGCGTCGAACGCGCCGAGCGTGGCCTCGGTGCCCGCCTGCCCCTGCTGATGCAGGTAGGCGGCATAGAGATCCCGTGGCGCAAACATCCCCTGCAGCACCGGTTGGGTCGCCCCAGGCACGGGACGCGGCCGCAGCAGGTCCACGCTGACCACCCCGGGTATGACGGCGCGCACCTTGCGGTTGATGTCGGGGTCCACCGTCCCGGTCGTGCAGTCGACGATGACGCGCAGGTGCGGACGTTCGGAGACGTCCACGTGCGGGTCGTCGAAGTGCAGTGACGGGGCCGCCGCCGAACGGCTCCATTCGCCTTCGAACGCCGCAGCGGGCACGGTGACGGTGCGGAGCGGCCGGGCGCCACGGTACGGCATCGGCGTGACGCGCGCAGGCTCGCCCGGGTGTGCCTCGACGAGGTTGTACGACTTGGGCTCGCCCTCTTCGCCGAAGTCGAGCTGCATCGGCGCGCCGGCGTACCACGTGGGAACGGGGGCGGCAGCAATGGCCTGGCTGCGATGGATGTGGCCGAGCGCCACGTACTGCGCGTTGCCCGGCACCATGTCGATGGTCGCGGCCCATGCCTCGGCAACATGGACACGACGTTCGCTGGTGCCGACGACGGCGCCCTGCAGGTGGGTGTGCGCCATCAGCAGGTTGACCGCGTCGGCCTGGAAGCCGCGGCTGATGTCGGCAACGAGACGCTGCATGCGGCGTGCGTAGTGGCCTGCCGCATCGTCGTCCGGAGCACCCAGTTCCTGCGCGGACAGCAACTGCGACGGACCCACGAATGGCAGCATGGCCACCACGGCACGCTCGCCCGATCTCGTGGTGATGGTGGCGCAGCCGCCCCGGTCGGGGGGCTTGACCATGCCGCAGGCCGTGACCAGCGCGAGTTCGGCAAGCTGGGCCCAGGCCTCGACGCGGGCGGCGCTGTCGTGGTTGCCGGCAATCACCACCGACGGCACGCCGAGCTGGCCGACGCGCCGGAAGAAGCGGAACACCAGCCGCTCGGCCTCGGCCGACGGCGAGGACACGTCGAACACGTCGCCGGTCATCAGCACGAGATCGACGCGCTCGCGCTCGACCGCGGCGGCAAGGTCGTCGAGAACCGCTTCGAGTTCGTCGAGGCGCGACTGCCCTTTCCACGCCTTGCCGGCGTGCCAGTCAGAAGTGTGGAGCAGTCTCAATGAAGAGCAATTCGGAATTCAGAGTTCAGAATGAAGCGCACGTCGGAATCTCGTCGCCGGCAGCGACCCCCGTCGCCAGTCGCCGCTACGGCTCGCTGCCGGTGCGCACCGGCGCGCTCTCGGTCCTGCTCCATTCCTCGTACGAGCCGTCGAACAGCTTCACCTCGTAGCCGAGCATCCGGGCCACGAAGTACGGGACGGTCGCCTGCTGCCCGATATGACAGTAGGTCGAGATCGAGGTGCCGGCAGCGACGCCGGCCGCGGTGAACATGGCCTCGAGCTCGCGCCTCGGCTTGAACGTGCCGTCTTCGCGCACCCACGTGTCGAACGGCACGTTGACGGCCCCGGCAACGTGGCCGGGACGCGGGATGCGGCCGTTGTTGTCGCTCTCGCCGGTATAGAACTGCGCGTGGCGCGCGTCGATGACGATGCGACCGGGCTGACCAGCGTGCGCCCGCACCCAGTTCAGGTCGGCGACCGCGTCAGGCCGCGGCGCCAGTGTCAGGACGCCTTGCGCCGGCGCCGCCGGCACCTCCGCCGTCACGGCCTTGCCGGCCGCCTTCCAGGCCCGCATCCCGCCGTCGAGCACCATCGTCCGGCCGCCGAGTCCGGCGTAGTCGAGGGTGAAGACGACGCGGGTCGTCTGGCTGATCCAGTCTTTGCCCATGTAGACGACGATGCGCGCGTCGTCGCCGATGCCGAGCGCCTCGAGCCTGGTCTCGAGGTCCGCCGGGGTCGGGAGCTGCAAGGTCAGCGCGCCCTCGCGCGGGTCCGCAGCAAGCGAGCGGGCCTCGATGTGCCTCGACCCTGGCAGGTGCTCGACGTCGTACTCGGCCTTGTCGCCGACGTGCAGGAGCACCAGCGTGCGGTCACCGAGCAGGGGCTCGAGTTGCGCAGGTGAGACGAGCGAGGGAGCGGCTGTCTGCGCCTGGACCACCGCGCCGGAAGCGACGAGACACAGGAGACCGATGGCAGCAGGGCACATGGGATCAGGATGACACGGGATGGGCCGGCCAGGTGCGGCGGTCAGCCCATCGACATTTCACCGTGCCGCATTTCCGCATTACGTGTTTCGATCGACGCGTGACGTTGACCCGCGCGATGTGGGCGCTGCTCGGCCTCGTGCTCGTGGCCGCGCTGGCCACCACATGGGTGATGACCCGCCCTGACCCGCCCCTGCCGCAATGGGTGGGCGCGGTCCGTGTGCTGGCCGGCGACGGGCGGGACGGCTGGCGCGATGGCCCTGCCGATGTCGCCAGATTCTCCGAGCCGTTCGGTCTGGCCGCAACAGGCGACGGCACGGTGCTGGTCAGCGACGCCGGCACGTCGCACCGCATCCGGCGGATCACGCCGGACGGTGCGGTCACCACACTCGCCGGAGGCAGCCGGGGTTTCTCCGACGGCCGGGGCGCCGCCGCGCGCTTCGCCACGCCCTCGGCCATCGCGCTGGCCCCCGATGGTTCGCTGGTGGTCGCCGACACGGGCAATCACGCCATCCGTCGGGTGCAGGCCGACGGCACGGTCACGACGGTCGCCGGGAACGGCCAATCCGGATACATCGACGGCCCGGCCGCACAGGCGCGCTTCAACGCGCCGGTCGGCGTTGCCGTCGACAGCCGCGGCCGCATCGTGGTGGCCGATACCTACAACGACCGGATCCGCATCATCGGGACCGACGGCGAGGTCACCACCCTCGCCGGCGGGGACGGCAGCGGTGCCGTCGATGGCCAGGGTCCCGATGCGCGATTCGCCACGCCGTGCGGCGTGGCCGTGGACCCAGCCGGTCGCGTGCTGGTTGCCGACACGGGCAACGGCGCCCTGCGCGCGATCTCGCCCGACGGCACCGTCTCCACGCTGCCCCTGCCTCTCGTCGGCCTGGAACGACCGATGGCGTTGGCGACGTCGCCCGTCGGCGACATCTATGTCGTGGACGAACGTGGTGGCCTCGTGATCATGCCGGCCGGGGGCGGGGCACGATGGCTTGCCGGCGGCGCGCCGGGCTTTGCCGACGGCGTCGCGAGTGAGGCGAGGTTCCGGCGGCCGTCGGCGCTGGTGCTGCTGGCAGGACCAGACGTCCGGGCGGGCCGCCGCCCCGTGCAGCCTCCAAGACTGGTCGTCGCCGATGCCGGCAATGCGCTGGTCCGACTGGTGCAGCCGGTCGCCCCGGGAATGCCAGGCTGGACGGCGGCGCTCCCAGCCGTCGGTGATGTCGACAGGCGTGCTTCCAGGTTCGCGTCGGTCCACCCGTGGTGGCCCTGGGGAGATGTGCTCCTGCCGGTGCCGCCGCGGCCGCTGCAGCCTCCGTCGTTCGACGCCGCCGCGTTCGCGCGCACGCCGCTGCTCTGGCCGGTCGCTCCGCTCGATGGTCCGCACGAAGTCGCGGGGACGTTCGGCGAAGTGCGCGGCCAGGCCGGGCAGCCACGCTTCCACGCCGGGCTCGACGTCCGCGATGAACAGGGCACTCCCGTGCACGCGGTCCGCGACGGCATCGTCGCGAGCCCGGTCGCGACAGCCGCCTTCGGCACCCTCAATGAATCGGTCCGGATCGGGCCGCTGGCGTACGTCCACATACGGGTGGGCCGGATGCGGCCGGGTCCCGGGCCACGGGTATCGGGTACCGGCGGGCCAGGCAGGACAGGTGCCGGTGACCCACCTGGTCGGGACGACGCACGCGCGCTGGACCTGCAACGCTTCAGTCCCGTGTACGACGACAGGGGCGTGATGGTCGCCATGCGTGCCAAGCGAGGCGCATTCTTTGCCGCCGGTGACGTCGTCGGCACCATCAACGCGTTCAATCACGTGCACCTCAATGTCGGCTGGAGCGGGGAGGAGCACAACCCGTTACGGTTCGGCCTGCTGCAGTTTCGCGACGGCATTGCGCCGACGATTGCGGCTCATGGCATCCGGCTGTTCGACGAGGCCTGGCAACCGCTCAATCCCGACCGCGTGGGTCCGCTGCAGGGACGAGGCCGGGCCAGACGCCCGACCCGGCTGCCGCCGCTGGAGCCGGTGATGGTGCGCGGACGCGTGCGCATCGTGGTGGATGCCTGGGATCAGGCCGACGGCAACAAGGCGTACCGGCGCCTCGGCGTCTATGCCGTCGGCTACAGCGTCGTGTCGCCGGGCGCCTCTGGCACGCCCGAGGCCGAAGCCCGAACGGCGACGTCTGGGCCGGCGCCACCGGGACGCAGGGACGAGGGGGTCGCCGGCGCGACGCAGCACTTCGATCGCATGCGTCGCGACGCCGACGCGGCGCGGCTGGTCTATGCCACTGGCAGCGGCATCCCGGTCTATGGCGCCAGTCGCACGCAGTTCCTCTACGTCGCCACCACGGCGTACCGGGACGGCATCGCCTCGGAGGGCTTCTGGGACACGACGCGGGTCGCGCCGGGGGCATACGTGCTGCAGGTGTTCGTGGCGGACTTCAGCGGCAATCAGACGACGCGCAGCCTCCGTGTGGTGGTCGTGCCGTGAGGTTGCCGACGCGCACGCCGGCTGGGTTACCATCCCCAGCCTCATGAACTGGCCGGTGATCGGCATCCTCGCGTACCTGGCGCTGCAGATGGCGATTGGCTTCCGGGTGTCCCGCCGGGTCCACAACGAGACCGACTACGTGCTCGCCGGCCGCAGCCTCGGCGTCGGGCTCGCGTCGTTCTCGATTTTCGCCACCTGGTTTGGCGCCGAGTCGATCCAGGGCGCGGCAGGCTCGATGTACAGCGATGGGCTGTCGGGTGGGTCGGCTGACCCGTTCGGCTACGTCCTCTGCATCCTGCTGGTCGGCGCCATCTTCGCGCGACCGTTGTGGAATCGGGGGTTCACCACCTTCGGCGACCTCTTCCGGGCGCGCTATTCGTCCGGCGTCGAGCGGTTCGTCATCCTGCTCATCGTGCCCACCTCCGTGTTCTGGGCGGCATCGCAGGTGCGGGCCTTCGGCAATGTCGTGTCGCACGTCTCGGGTGTTCCTCTGGAACTCGCGATCACGGCAGCAGCGCTGTTCGTGGTGCTCTACACATCGGTCGGCGGGCTGTTGGCGGACGCGTGGACGGACCTGGTGCAGGGGATTGCGGTCATCATCGGTCTGGTCGTGCTGCTGGGGGTCCTGCTGGTGAATGGCGATCTGCAGGCGGCCTGGCGACAGGTGCCGACCGGGCGGCTGGCGGTGCTCGGCGACGGGCAGGTGCCGTGGTTCGCGGTGCTCGAAGCGTGGGCGGTGCCCGTGGTCGGCTCGATGCTGGCGGTCGAACTGTTGTCGCGCGTGCTCGGGTGCAGATCGGCCGAGACCGCGCGGCGCGCGTGCTTCGTGGGCGGCGGGTTGTACCTCGCCGTGGGGGCGATTCCGGCCGTGCTCGGCTTGTGCGGCCCCTGGCTGGTACCCGGGCTCGAGGACGGCGAGCAGCTGGTGCCGGTGCTGGCCAGCCAGCACCTGGCAGCGTGGGTGTATGTGCCATTTGCAGGCGCGCTGATCTCCGCCATTCTTTCCACCGTCGACTCGTGCATGCTCGCCGGATCGACGCTGGTCACGCACAACGTCCTGCTGCCGACTCTGGCCGTCGCTCTCCGAGCGCGCGAGGCTGCGCGCCTCGCGGCTGGGAGTGCTGACCATGGGCGTGTGCGCCTGGCTGCTGGCGCTGCGCACCGAGAGCATCAAGGAACTGGTCGAAACCGCTTCGGCCTTCGGCAGCGCCGGTGTCTTCGTGGTTGCCTGTTTCGGGCTGTTCACCGGCATCGGCGGACCACTCAGCGCGTGGGCGGCGCTGTGCACGGGATTCCTCGTGTGGGCGGCGGGCTCGGTCCTCGCGTGGCCCACGCCGTACCTCGCCGCCCTGGCGGTGTCGTTGCTGGCGTACCTGCTGACGGCGCCCTTCAGCCCGGCAGCCCCGGCAGTCACGACAGCCCCGGGAACCCCGACAGGCCCGGGAACCTCACGCCACTGACCTCGGCCGGAACGCGGCACACACACGATCGGGCGCGCCCCGCGGCGGCCTCTCAGCCGCCCAACGCCAGCGGCGGGTTACGCAAGCACGGCCTGCGCCACGTCGCGGAGCGCGCGGTCGCGGGTGATCAGCGGCACCGCCGCCAGGCGCGCCGATGCCAGCAGGTGTGCATCGACCCAACCGAGGCCACGTCCAGCCAGCCGGTGTCGCTCGAGCAGGTGATGCACTTCCTCCTCGGTGGCGAGAGGCGCCTCTGGCAGATGCCGAAGATGGCCCAGCACCACCTGGCGCTGGCCGAGGGTGCCGCACGCAATCTCGCCAATCACGAACGGGTGCACCAGCACCATGCCGTCGTCGAGCAGGGCCGCCAGCTCAGCGTCGCCGTGACGCAGGTGGTCGATCCACACCGACGTGTCCACGAGGGTCATGGCTTCGGACGGCGGCGCGACCGCTCGGCCACCGCCGCCGAGGGGTCCGATCCCGCGAGTCGACGCAACCGCGAAGAATGCTCGCGGGCGATGAGGGCCCGCAAGCCCTCGTGCACCAGCGCCGTTTTTTCGGTCACCCCGGTGAGCCGACGGGCTTCCTCCAACAACGTGTCGTCCAGAATCATGGTCGTCCTCATGCATATGAGTATGGTTCATGTCGTGCCTCTTGTCGAGTGCAACGAGGCGCGCGCCCGCCGTCGCAGCCTGCCTCGAGACAAGGCACGAACCACGCCAATCGACTGGTGGCCACGGGTCGGCGTGAGCGCCGGACGGCGCTCCGCGAGGTGGCAGGAACTGCCACCTGAGGTCGGTTGAAAAACGGCAGCGTCGGCTGCGGGCTAGCTGTCGCGGTCCTTGCGAACCATCACCCGACGCCCGCGCACCTTGGCGTTGCGCAGCGAGATCATGATGCGGGTGGCCAGCGCCTCGGGAACATCCACCAGCGACGATTCTTCCTCGATGCGAATCGCGCCGATCACGCCGCTGTCCACGTCGGCCTCACCCGAGATGGCCCCCACCAGGTCGGCGGGACGCACCCCGGCAGCCTTGCCGATGTTGATGTGCAGCACCGTGCGGGCGCCGCTCGCGCCGCGAGGCGCACGGGCAGGACGGGCATCCCGATCGCCGCTCCGCGAGGCCCGCGAGTCACCGGCTCGGGAGGACCGGCTGCTCGAGCCCTCCCGGCTTTCGCGCGGATGCCGCTCGGCGTTGGCCATCGCCTCGTCGAGTGACGGGCCTGACGCCGCCTCGCCGGTGGCCTTGCGGGTGCCCTTTGCTCCCTTGGCGGTGGGCGCTCCGGCCGGGGCATCGTCGTGCAGCAGGCGGATCGCCGCCGCCGCGACGTCCAGCACGTCGAACTCCTGGGCGAGACGATCGACGAACGCGCGCGCCTGTTCGAGCCCGCCTTCGGTGATCTGCGCGCGCACCGCAGCCATCGTCGTGTCGAGACGACGCGCCTGCAGGTCGGCCTCGGTCGGAATCGGCAGAATCTCGATCTTGGCGCGAACGGCGCCCTCGATCGACCGCAACTGCCGATGCTGCCGCGGATCGACCAGCGAGATCGCCATCCCCTCGCGCCCGGCCCGGCCGGTGCGGCCAATCCGGTGCACGTAGACGTCGGGCGTCATCGGCAGGTCGTAGTTGACCACGTGCGAGACGTGCTCGATGTCCAGGCCGCGTGCCGCGACGTCGGTGGCCACCAGCACGTCGGCCTGCCCGGTGCGGAACATCTGCATGACGCGGTCGCGCGCCTTCTGCTCCATGCCGCCATGCAGCGCCTTGGCGCCGTAGCCGTGCGCGGCCAGCGTGTCGGTCAGCTCGTCGACCTCGGTCCGGGTGCGGCAGAAGACAATCGCCGACGCCGGCGTTTCCACGTCCAGCACGCGGCCGAGCGCGGCCGTCTTCTGGTTGCGGGGCACCAGGTAGGCCACCTGCCGGATGCGCGGCATCTTGCCGGCGGCGCGCTTCTCCTTGGCAATCGCCACCCGCACCGGGTCGGTCAGGTGCGTGGATGCAATCGCTTCGAGGCGCGGGGCCATGGTCGCGGCAAAGAGCGCGGTCTGGCGTTCGCCCGGGGCATTGGCCAGGATGCTCTCGATGTCCTCGGCAAAGCCCATGTCGATCATCTCGTCGGCCTCGTCCAGGACCACAATCCGCACGGCCCGCAGGTCCAGCGTGTGGCGACGGAGGTGGTCGAGCGCGCGGCCGGGTGTGGCGACCACGATCGAGACACCGCGACGGAGCGCGCGGATCTGCACGTCCATGGGTGCGCCGCCATACAGCGGGGCGACGGCCAGGTCGGTGCCGCGGGAGTACTTGTGCACCGCCTCGGCCACCTGCATCGCCAATTCGCGCGTCGGCACGAGCACCAGACCACGCGGCGCCAGGCTCTTGGCGCCCTTGCGCGACAGCAGCTCGATCATCGGCAGGGCGAACGCGGCGGTCTTGCCGGTGCCGGTCCCGGCCATCCCGAGGACGTCCTTGCCGTCGAGCAGGACAGGGATCGCTTCACGCTGGATTGGGGTGGGCTCCTCGTAGCCAAGGGCGGCGACGGCGGCGACGAGGGCAGCGGACAGACCGAGGGAGGAGAAGCCGGTGGGGGCTTCGAGGGCGGGATCGGTACTCACGGTCGGATCGTAACAGGCTCCACTGCCAGCGCACGAAGCCGATCGGGACGTCGACCGGGGGGCCGGGCCCCGTTTTCGCGCCGCCGCCGCTGCCGGCCACGGCGCCCAGGCGCCACGGCGTGCCTCGCTGATGCATCATGCACGCGTCATGGAACAGGTCGTCGACTCGCCTTTCGTGCGCCGCGTGCTGATCGTTCTCGGACTGGCCAGCGGCGCCGTGCTGCTCGCGGTGTGTGTCTGGCAGGGCACCACGGCCCTGCTCGCGACGTTTGCCGCGCTCCTGCTGGCCGTGCTGCTGCGCAGCCTGGCCTCGCTCGTCCAGCGCTGGTTGCCGCTCGGCGACTACGCTGCGCTGGCGGTCGTCTGCGTGGGGCTGCTGTCGCTGTCCGGCGCCGGCGTCGCCCTGCTGGCCACGCCGCTGCAGGAGCAGGCCGCCGAGCTGGTCGAGACGGTGCCGCGGGCGCTGGACCGCCTCCGCGAGCAGGTGATGCAGTGGCCGCTGGCCGCGCGTCTGCTGGGTCCCAACGGCGGCGACGCGCAGGGCGGCACCAGCCTGGCCGCGCCGGCAGCACAGGGCGCCGTGCGCGTCGTGTCGCGCGTGATCTCGCTGACGGGCTACCTCGTCCTGCTGTCGTTTGTCGGCCTCTTCCTGGCCGCCGAACCCGGCCTCTATCGCCGCGGCGTGGTGCGGATGTTCCCGGTGGCGATGCGTCCGCGCATGGAGGGCGTGCTGCTGGAACTCGGACAGCGCCTGCAGACATGGCTGCTCGGACGCGCCGTCCTGATGCTGGTGGTGACCGTCGCCACGTGGCTCGGGCTGCTCGCGCTGGGGATTCCGCTGGCGCTGGCGCTCGCGGTGCTGGCCGGTCTCCTGACGTTCATCCCCAACTTCGGGCCGGTCATCGCGGCCGTGCCGGCCATGCTGCTGGCCCTGCTCGAGAGCCCGATGCACGTCCTGTACGTGGGCGGGCTGTACCTGACGCTGCAGACGGTCGAGAGCTACACGCTCGAACCGTACGTGATGCGCAAGGCCGACAACCTGGCGCCGGCATTGGTCATCGTCGGTCAGCTGTTTCTGGGCGTCACTCTCGGGGCACTCGGATTGATCCTCGCCACTCCCCTGATCGTCGTGCTCAGCCTCCTGGTACAGCGTCTGTACGTCGAGGACGTGCTCGGCGATCACGCTGACGCGGAGGAGACCCCGGTTGCAGGTTGACGCGCTCGGCGACAGCCTGTCACGCTCGCCGCGATGGCTCCATTGACCGAAATCGTGCAGGCGCTGCACGCCACCGATCCCGCGGGCGGGTGGCTGCGCCGGATGTTCGAGCGCCTCGACGAGGTCCACTGGGGAGCGTTGCGTGCCCCCGGAACGATCACTGCCGGTCCTGGCGCCCGCACCGTGGATCTGCTGGACGGCCCACTGACCATGCCATGCGTGGTGGAAACCGGGACACTGCTGATCGCGCTGGAAGACGCCCGCACCTCGCCTCTGCCCACGGGGACCTCGGCCGACGGCAAGCGCCACCATGTCTCGAGGGTCATCGAAGCCCTCCACGTGCTGGCCCGGCAGCGTGCCGACGCCGACGGTCTCGACACCGACCCGCTGTTCGGGGTCATCGTGGTCGGCGGGCCGGACCGGCCCGAACCGCACCGGACGACGATTCTCGAGGGACTGCCGCACCTGGCGCGTGAGCAGGCCGAAGACCTGTACGCGAATTACTGGGGGCGGATCAGCCCGGAGGCGCTGGCCGGCCTGGCGCACTGAGCCAGGGCACCTCCCGACGCCGTCCGCGGCGCCACGACCCCGCGGGACGCCGCGCCTTCAGTTGTCGCGGGAAAGCACGACCCAGCCGCGGGCCACGAGTTCATCGTCTCCAGCCAGGGCATCGAGAGCAAGGTAGGCCGACGCACGCACGACCGGAGCGGCAACCGGCGGCGGCGGATGCACCCACCCCGAGACGTGAGCCAGGGCAGGCCGACTGGACGGACGGCTGGACGGGCGGTGGAGGCGGACGAGACGTTCGGGGCGGGGATCAAGACACATGGCGACTCCTCGATACACACGGGTCCGGAGTCGCCGCCGTGCCGGGTCGGCACGGAACACGCGCTTGCGACAGCACCTGCTGTCGCCACATCGATGCCCGGCGTCGAGCGCGGCTGGCTGGCCGTGCGTCGGTTGGCAGGCATCGGGGCACCCTGGCGTGTTGCCGGGGTTGCCGGGCGCGTTGCCGCGCCACTCCGGATGTACGAGTCGAAGCGTGCCACGCAGAACAGGCGCAGCCAAGAGCTGCGCCTGTCATGTGGCCACCTATGACACAGCCGCCTGGCTAACGGCGCTTGGCGCCCCTGCTGGACTTGGCGCTCCGCGACGTTGCCTTGCGCGTCGTCGCCGAGCGCGCCGGGGCCTTGCGGGCCGTCGTCTTGCTCGACGCGGCCTTGCGGGTCGTACGTGCCGGCGCCTTCTTGGCTGCCTTCCTGGTCGTGGTCTTGCGAGCCGCGGCCTTCTTCGTCGCCTTCTTGGTGGAACGAGCGTTCGAGGACGTGCGCGCCGTCTTGGCCGCCTTCTTGGCCGTGGCCTTCTTGGCCGTGGCCTTTCTGGTGGTCTTCTTCGAGGCGGCCTTGCTGGTCTTGCTCGCCTTGCTGGCCCTGGTCGCGCTGCCGGCCGTCTTACCGGCGGTCTTGCCGGCAGCCTTGCGGCTCGTCTTCTTCGACGCGGTCCCCTTTGCGGCCTTCTTGGCCGCTGCCTTGGGCGCAGCCTTCGATGCGGTCTTCTTCACCGCCGTCTTCTTGGCGCTGCGGCGCGCCTTCGGAGCGGAAGCCGGGGCCGCTCCGGACTCGGTTGCCGGCGCCACGTCGTCGGCATTCATGCTGCCAGCATCATTCGTCTCGTTCACGTCGTTCATCGTGCCTCCCATGCACAAGCGCCCGCACTCGCGGGCATTGGTTCCTTGCCGCGTCTATCGGCGCTGCGCAAGGACATCTGCAGGATCTGCGCACGAGCATACCCGTAAACATTTCGGGAAGGCAGGACATTCGCCGACGCTATACTCCGAACAACTCACCAAGGAGCGTTCATGCGACTCAGTCATTCACTGCTTGCCACGGCCGTGGCGTCGGCGTTGGTGGCCTTCGGCAGCGTCGTCCCCGAGACGTCGGTGGCAGCTGCCGGTGCTGCCGCTCGCATCGTGCAGGGCCCGCTGTACAAGAACCCGATCGCGCTGCAGTTGTACAGCTTTCGCGACAGTTTCAAGAGCAATGGCGTGCCCGCCACGCTTGCCAAGATCAAGGCGATGGGCTTCACGCACGTCGAACTGGCCGGGACGTACGGACTGTCACGCGAGCAGTTCAAGGCCGAACTGGGGAAGGCTGGCCTGACGGCGATCTCGATGCACACCGACATCAAGGCGTTGGCCAGCCCCACCGACTCGGGCAAGCTGCTCGACGATGCCAGGTTCTTCGGCGTGACCTACATCGGCAACGCGTGGTTCCCCCACCAGGGGACGTTCGACGACGCCGACGCCGACGCGGCGATCGCCGCCTTCAACGCTGCCGGCAAGAATGCCGCGGCTGCCGGGTTGCAGTTCTTCTACCACCCGCACGGCTTCGAGTTCGCGCCGGGCACGGCCACGCGCACGCTGTTCGACAAGGTGCTGGCCGGCACCGATGCGAAGACGGTCAAGTTCGAACTCGACATCTTCTGGGCGCACCACGGCGGCGCTGACCCGGTGGCGCTGTTGAAGGCCCACCCCGACCGGTTCGTCCTCACGCACATGAAGGACATGAAGCCGGGCACCAAGAAGGACAACACCGGTCACGCGCCCGACGACACCAGCGTCGCCCTCGGCACCGGCGAGGTGAACGTCAAGGGCGCCGTCGAAGCGGCGCGCAACACGAGCGTGCAGTGGCACATCATCGAGGAAGAGTCGCCGGAGCCGGACAAGAACGTCCCGGCTGGCCTGGCCTATCTCAACTCGCTGGCGGGCGCCCCGAAGCGCTAGGCGGCGGGTCCAGATGCCCCTCGCCGTCAGCCTCATGCCGCACCTGCCACTGCGCACGGCGCGGCTGCAGCTGACACCGCTCGAACTCTCGCATCTGCCGGCGCTCGCGACCATGCTCGCCGACCCGGTGGTGATGCGCTTCTTCCCGCGCGCGATGAGCAGGTCCGAGACCGAGGGCTGGCTGCGGCGAACGATCGGTCGCTACCAGCAGCACGGCACGGGCCTGCTGGCCGTGCTCGGCCCGGACGGACCGGCGGCAGGCCTCATCGGGGATTGCGGTCTGCAGGTCCGCAGCATCGCGGGGCATGAGCACCTCGAGCTGGGGTACCACTTCACGCGGTCGGCCTGGGGCAGGGGCTACGCGACCGAGGCGGCTCGTGCGTGCCTGGCGCTGGCCTTCGCGCACACCCAGGTGCCGGACGTGATTGCCTTGATCCGTCCGGAGAACTGGCCGTCGCAGGGGGTCGCGCGGCGGCTGGGCATGCGGCCGGGGCGCGCGGTGCTGCACGGCGGCCTGGTGCACGACGTCTGGCGGGTCGCTCGGGAAGCGTTCGCGGAAGACGACCTACAATAAGGCCGAACTCCATGGCCCTCCGAGACATTCCCCGCGCACCGCTCATCGCCCTCGGCGTGTTCCTGATGATGGCCGTGCCGTCATTTGCCGAGTTCTACACGGACTGGCTGTGGTTCGGCGAGGTCGGGTTCCGTCCCGTCTTCCTCAAATCGCTCACGGCCCGCTCGGGCATGGGCAGCACGGTGTTCGTGCTGTCGGCAGCCTTCCTGGCCTTCAACCTGTTCGTGGCGCTCGGCGCAGTGCCGCTGCGCAACATCGTCGTGGTCACCCCGGAAGGCCCGCGCACCATCTCGCTGCAGCCGCGCCGGCTGCGACCGGTGGTCTGGCTGGCGTCGGGGCTGCTGGCGCTGCTGCTGGCCGGGTATGCCTCGTCGGGCTGGAGCAGCTACCTCGCCTACACGCAGGCCGTGCCTTTTGGCCAGGTCGATCCCGTGCTCGGGTACGACGTGTCCTTCTATCTCTTCCAGTGGCCATTCCTGTCGCTGGTCCAGGGCCTGTTCTTCTCGATCGCGCTGCTGACCGTGATTGCCACGGCCGCCGCCTACGCGCTGGCCGGCAACCTCGGGCTGCGCCTCGGGCAGGGCGTGTTCATCACCGAGAGCACGCGCCGGCACCTGTCGCTGCTGGTGGGCCTGCTGCTGCTGACGCTGGCCTTTGGCGACTGGCTGGCGATTCCGCGGCAACTGTTCGAGGCCTCGGGGATCATCACCGGCCCGTCCTACACCGACGTGCACGCACGCATCCCGGCGCTGCGCGTCCTGGCCACGGTCGGCGTGATCGGCGCCTTGCTGGCCGTCGTGCAGGCCTTCAGCGTGCGCCTGTGGCCGATCGCGCTGGCCGTCGGCGGGTACGTGGCCGTCTCGCTCGGCGGCACCGTCTACGCGACGGTCGTGCAGCGCGTCTATGTGGCCCCGAACGAGCAGGTGCGCGAGACCCCGTTCATCCAGCACAACATCTCGGCCACCCGCGCCGCCTTCGGGCTCGACACGGTCGAGGAACGCCAGCTCTCCGGCGACGTGACCCTGACCCGCGCCGACCTGGACAACAACGCCGACACCATCGACAACGTGCCGCTGTGGGATCACCAGCCGCTGCTGGACACGTTCTCGCAGATTCAGGAGATCCGCACCTACTACGACTTCGTGTCGGTGGACAACGACCGCTACATCATCAACGGACGCTACCGCCAGATCATGCTGTCGGCGCGCGAGCTCAACTCCGAGAGCCTGCCCAACCGGACCTGGATCAACGAGCAGCTGACCTTCACGCACGGCTACGGCCTGACGCTCGGGCCGGTGAACGAGGTGACCCCGGAGGGGCTGCCGATCCTGTTCATCCGGAACCTGCCGCCGGAGTCCACGGTCGACCTGAAGATCACCGAGCCCTCGATTTACTTCGGGGAACTGTCCAACGACCACGTCTTCGTCAAGACCAACACCAAGGAGTTCCACTACCCGTCCGGCGACGGCAACGTCTTTGCCGAATACAACGGCGAGGGCGGCGTGTCGGTCGGATCGTTCTGGCGCAAGCTGCTGTTCGCCATCCGCTTCGGATCGGGCAAGGCGTTGCTCTCGGACGACCTGCGCCCCGACAGCCGGGTCATCTACTACCGCCGGATCAGCGAACGCGTCCGCAAGATTGCGCCGTTCCTGACCTACGACCAGGACCCGTACATGGCCATCGCCGACGGCCGCCTCTACTGGATCCAGGACGCCTACACCTCGAGCAACCGCTACCCGTATTCGAGCGCGGTCGCGGGTGGCACCAACCCGTCGCTGGTCAACGGCTCGGTCAACTACATCCGCAACTCGATCAAGGTGGTCATCGACGCCTACCACGGCACGACGCAGTTCTACCTGGTCGACCCCACCGACCCAATTGCGCAGACCTACGCCCGGATCTTCCCGGGACTGCTCCAGCCCCTCGACGCGATGCCGGCATCGCTGCGGCAGCGGCTGCGCTATCCGCAGGACATCTTTGCCGTGCAGGCGAGCATGTTCGCCACCTACCACATGCAGGGACCGGCGGTCTTCTACAACAAGGAAGACCAGTGGGAAGTGCCGTCGATCGACATCGGCGACCAGCCGGTCAGGATGGAGCCGTACTACACGATCATGAAGCTGCCGGGTGAGACCGGCGCCGAGTTCATCCAGATGCTGCCCTTCACGCCACGGCAGAAGGACAACCTTGCCGCCTGGATGATTGCCAGGAGCGACCGGGAGCACTACGGCAAGCTGGCCGTCTTCCAGTTCCCCAAGCAGAAGGTGGTCTTCGGACCGCGGCAGGTGGTGGCCCGCATCAACCAGGATCAGGCGATCGCGCCGCAGATCACCCTGTGGAACCAGCAGGGATCGAAGGTGATCCAGGGCACGCTCCTGGTCATCCCGATCGAGGAGTCCCTGATCTACATCCGGCCGCTCTACCTGCGTGCGTCGGGCGGACAGATTCCTGAGCTCAACCGCGTCATCGTCGCCCATCAGGATCGCATCGTCATGGCCGAGACCCTGACGGCCGCTCTCGACCGCCTCTTCCCTGCCGACGGCTCGGCCCCGACACCCTCCGAAGAACTCGATGCGGCAGCCGTCGAGGCACTGCTGGGGCGGGGCGCGACGGGCAGCAACGCCAGCGCGGGGGATGCGCCCGGGGCTGGTGGTGCCGGAGCCACGGGTGCCACAGGGTCGGGCGGCAGCGCCGGCACGCCCACCGGACCGGTCTCGGCGTCGACCCTGCGCACCCTCGTGCAGCGGGCCGATGGCCACTATCGCGCCGCCATCAACGCGCAGCGGGCCGGCGACTGGGCCACGTACGGCGAGCAGATTCGCAACCTCGGACGGACGCTGACCGAGCTTCGCGAGGCCGAGCAGCAACAGCGGCGGTCGCCGCGCTAGGCGGGCCCGCCGCGCCAATGCGGCCGGCCCGCACGTCGAATGCGCGCAGTGCGCGCCCGCCCTCGCACTGCTGGTGCGAGGCTTGCAGACCTCCCGGTCACCCGCGCAGTCGTGCGCGGTTTTTCTACGTGCCGAAAGGCAATGACCCGGGAGGTCTTACATGCTCCGTATCATTCCCGCCGCCCTGCTGGCGGCCTGCGCCATCGCCGCGCCCAGCGTCGCCCGCGCCGAACACCCACTGCCCACCGGCCCTGTCCCCGTGGGCGCTGCCCCGTCGCCGATTCTCGAGGCCGCGCTCGACGCCGCCTGGGGACCGGCAGCTTCCACCACAGCCTGGTCGGTAGCCCAGGGGCGGCGCGGCAGCCGCGCGGCGGGACCGAGCATTGGCGCGGTCGGGCTCGGCGCGCTCGTCGGGCTGTCCGAATTCGAGATCGGCCCCAGCTTCCGCTACTGGATCAACGGTCGCTTCGGCACGCAGGCGCACCTGGGCTTCGGTGGTGACGGCGACTTCATCGGCCAGGACGTGGAGTACCTGCGGTTCGAGCCGACGTTCATCGTGGCGATCGGCGACTTCGGCAACGATGCCGTCAATGTCCGGCCGTACGCGGGCGGCGGCATCCGCGTCCTGCGCACCGACATCGGCGATTTCAACGACACGATGGTGCGTCCGGCCGGCGTCGGCGGCGTCGAGCTCGGCTTTCGCGGCGCACCGCGCCTGAAGGTCAGCGGCGAACTCAGCGTGTCGGACGAGAACGACCTGGACGGGTTCAACTTCGGCAACGGGCCCTCGATTGGCGGCGTCCGCGCGACCGCGCTGGTGCACTACTTCTTCGAGTAAAGACGGGGCAGGGCGCCTCGGGGAGGCGCCCCTACCATCCGTACCCCCTGCGCCTCGGGGAGGCGCCCCTGCCATCCGTATCACCGAGGGCGCCCTCCCTCCGGCGCGGCATGGGCCATTCGGACATACCGGCGGCGCACATCATGGGTTCCGAACGGTCGCACCCGACGATGGTAGGGGCAGCTCCCCGAGCTGCCCCTCGCACCCGCCCCTGGGACGGCCCTCGCACCTACCTGTCGACCGTGAAGATGGTGGCCGGGTAATCGGGATCGGGGATGCGACCGACCAGGGTCAGTCCTGGCGTGCCGCGGAGGCGGGCATCGAAGTCGAGGAAATCACCCGGCTCGTAGCGATCCTCGTGGACCACGACATAGCGCACGTCGTGGGCCCGCAGTGCCGCCAGGCTGTCGCCGCGCGGAAAAGCGACCATGGCGCCGAGCAGCCCGATGTACCGGGGCGGGAAGAAGCCGCTGTAGCCGTTGACCATCGGATGGCCATGCGTCCGTCCGTAGAAGCTCCACTCTGCCTCGTAATGCGGCAAGGCGTTGGCGCGTGCGATCGGGAGATCCACGACGGCCCCAGGCGGCTGCTCGCGCAGCCACGCGGCGTAGATTGGCACGCGCTGCACCCAGGGGTGCAACGGCCCGACGTCGGAGGCGTACTCGACCGCCAGCAGGCCGGTCAACGCTGCTCCGGCCAGCTGCCGCCGCCAGCCTCGTGGAACCCGGTCGAGCACCCGCGACGCGCCGAGGCCGGCAAGCACCGCCAGGGCCAGCGCCACCATCATGCCGAAGCGCGACGGGGCGCGCAGGCCTTGCAGCGGGGGGATCAGGACCAGCGCGACGCGGTACAGCGGGCCGTGCGTCCCGAGCGCCATCAGCGCCGCAGCGACGAACATCGTCGCGTACATCCACGTCGCCGGCAGACGGCGCGTTGTCCAGACGCCCAGACCGCCAAGAAGAAGCGCGACGATGCCGGACCACAGGCGTCCCTCGGGCCCCCCGTACCCGGCGGTCCATCCGTACAGACGGTTGTCGGCCGGCGCTGAGACAAAGCTCGAGGGCCGTGCGCTCCAGGTGTCGATGTCGCTGGCCGAGCGGCCTCCCAGCACGCGCTGGTTCGCCCGGTACGGCGCCGCATACGCCAGCAGGGGCGGCGCGCACACCATTGCCCCGACGACGAGCGCGCGAGCGATCGCCGTCAGTCGGGCGCGCCGGCTGGCCAGCAGCAGCACCGGCGCGGCAAGGGCCAGCGTGATCACGAGAAAGATGCCGTAGTAGATGCTGCTCAGGAACTGCGCCAGCACGAAGACGGCGGTCAGGATCCCGTCGCGCATCCGGCCGTGCTGCACGGTCCGGTGCAACGCCCAGCAGGCAAGCGGCATCCACTGCGACCACTGCAACTCCAGGTGCATCAGGTGCTCCACCCGATACGGCAGCAGCGCAAAGATCGCCCCGGCGACCAGCGCCGGCCAGCAGATCACCCCGGGCCTCCCAACTCCCGCCTCCCGCCTCCCGATTCCCGCCTCTTCGTCGGCATACGTCGCGAGCAGGTCGCGGACGAGCAGGTACATCGCCAGTGCCGAGAGCCACGGGCCCAGCAGCAGGATGGCGTTGCTCACCGGCAGGATGGGCGCGCCGGCTGCCAGCAGCGGGGTCGCGAGCAGGCCCTGCAGGAGGACCGCGTCCGAGTAGGCGAGCACCCGCGACGCCGGATGGAAGATCGGCGGGTCGAGCAGCCGTGCCGGCTGCGTCGTCAGCGCGTCGGCGATCCACGAGAGCCGCCACATGTTGAACAGCGCGTCGTGGTGGGCATGGCCGTGGGTGAGCCAGCGCGCAGGCTGCGGCCACAGCACGACGACCATCAGGCCGGCAAACAGCACCCCGGCCACCAACCACTCGCGCCACCGCGACGTCCGTTCTGGTCTGGTCCGGGCACGCACGCGAGCAGGGTACTATCTCGCGCATGTCGAGCACGCGCCGGGCCTTCCTGCAGCAGTCACTCGTGGCACCACTCGCCACGGCGGGAGCGGTCGCGCAGCCCGCGCCGACAGTCACACCCGCGCGCCCCGGCGGCCCGCGCAAGCCGCGACGCCTGCGCCCGGGTGACGTCGTCGGGATCGTCGACCCGGCGTCGGCCACGTGGGATCCGGTCGACGTCGACATCGTCGTCGAGTCGCTGGCAGTGCTTGGCCTGAAGGCCAGGCTCGGTTCGCACCTGCTCGACCGGCGCGGCTACCTGGCCGGGCGGGACGAGGATCGCGCGGCCGATGTGATGGCCATGTTCACAGACCCGTCGGTCGCGGCCGTGCATGCGTTGCGCGGTGGCTGGGGCTGCGCCCGGCTGCTGCCGCACCTGGATTTCGAGGCCATCGCCCGCCACCCCAAGATCCTCCTCGGCTACAGCGACATCACGGCCCTGCTGCTGCCGGTGCATGCCAGGGCCAACGTCGTGACCTTTCACGGCATGAACGGCGCGTCGCAATGGAACCGCTTCAACGTCGATTGGTTCCGCCGGGTGCTGATGCTGGGTGAGGCGGTGACGATGAGCAATCCGCTCTCGGCGCGCGACCAGCTGGTGCCGGTCGAGAACCGGATCCGTACGATCACGCCGGGCCGGGCGCGCGGGCGCCTGCTCGGCGGCAACCTGACGGTGCTGACGACGATCATCGGGTCGGGACTGCTGCCCGACTTCACCGACGCGATCCTCTTCGTGGAGGACGTCCAGGAAGCCCCCTACCGCATCGATCGCATGTTCATGCAGATGAAGCTGGCGGGCATCCTCGACCAGGTCAAGGCAGTCATCTTCGGGCGCTGCACCAAGTGCACGCCAGGGGAAGGCAGCTACGGATCGCTGACGGTCGGCGACATCCTCGACGATTACCTGAAGCCGCTGAACGTGCCGGCGTGGGAAGGTGCGCAGATCGGGCACATCGACCGGCAGTTCATCATGCCGCTTGGCGTGCAGGCCGAAGTCGATGCCGACAAGGGCTCGATCCGGCTGCTCGAACCCGCCGTGGCCTAGATCTGAGCGGCGGCGCGCCCGAGCCGGCACGGCCGGCGTGCAGCAATCAGTCGCCCGGCGTCCTGATGAGCGCTTCGACCTGCCCGCCGATGCTCATCGGATCGAACGGCTTGGCGATCACCCCACGCGCACCGGCGGCCAGCGCTTCCTGCTCGGCGCCCTCGTGCGAAGCGGCGGTGAGAAAGACGATTGGCACTTTCGGCCACGCCGCATCCGACATCAACTGCCGGCAGACGTCGATGCCGTCGAGCGCGGGCATGTTCCAGTCGAGCACGAGGGCGTCGAAGGCGGTGGCGCGGGCGGCCGCCAGCGCAGCCTGACCGTCGGCCACCATCGTGACGGTGAAGCCGGCGCGCCGCAGGCCGAGCCGAGCCACGGCGGCAATCGACTCGTCGTCGTCTGCTAACAGGATGTGCACGAGGAATTCTGGCTCGTTTCAATGACATTTGGAATTCAGGAATGAAGCGCGACTCGGGGCAGCGCCATTCTGCCCCACGTGTTTTCGCCAGCAGTACGTGCAGAAGGATCCAGGCTCGTTTCAGTGACATTCCAGAATTCGTAATGGAGCGCTCGAATCTCGAGATTCCACACTGATCAGAATCGCGAGATCGATTCCCCGGAGATGGCGGAGCTGGCCCCGCGCTGCATTTTGAATTCTGAATTCTGAATTCCTAGTACACCTTCAAGTACCTGCTGATCTCCCAGGCGCTCACCTGCTGCAGGTATTCGAACCATTCGCGACGCTTGGCCTCGATGAAGTGCTCGAAGATGTGGTCGCCGAGCGTGTCCCGCATCAGGGCGCTGCGTTCGAGCTGGTCGAGCGCGGCGTCGAGGTTGTGTGGCAACTCGTCGATACGTAACGAGCGGCGCTCGCGTTGCGACATCTTGTAGATGTTCTTGCTGACCGGCGCTCCGGGGTCGAGGTCGTTGTCGATGCCGTCCAGACCGGCGCGCAGCATCGCCGCGAAGGCCAGGTAGGGATTGCACGACGGGTCGGGCATGCGCAGCTCGATGCGGGTTGCCGCACCCCGCGGCGCCGGAATGCGGATCAGGGGGCTGCGATTGCGCTCCGACCACGCGATGTGGGTCGGCGCTTCGTAGCCGGGAACCAGGCGCTTGTACGAATTCACCAGCGGGTTGGTGATCGCACAGAAGGCCTCGGCGTGCTGCAGCAGCCCGCCGATGTAGTTCATGCAGATGCGACTCAGCTCGAACGGCCCGTCGGCATCGTGGAAGACATTGACGCCGTCGCGCGAGAGCGACTGGTGCGTGTGCATGCCCGACCCGTTGACGCCGAACACGGGCTTGGGCATGAAGGTGGCGTGGACGCCGTTGCGACGCGCCACGTTCTTGACCACGAACCGGAAGGTGCTGACGTTGTCGGCCGCAGTCAGCACGTCGTCGTGGCGGAAGTCGATCTCGTGCTGGCCCCAGGCCGCCTCGTGGTGCGAGGCCTCGACTTCGAAGCCCATCTGCTCGAGCATCAGCACGATCTGGCGCCGCACGTCCTCGCCCTGATCGACCGGCGTGAGATCGAAGTACCCCGCCGCGTCATGCGTCTCGGTGGTTGGCTCGTCGTCACGCGTCTGGAACAGGAAGAACTCGGCCTCGGGACCGGCGCTCATCGTGTAGCCGCGTGACCTGGCCTGCTCGATGGCGCGCTTCAACGTCTGCCGCGGGCAGCCGGCAAACGAGGTTCCGTCGGGATTGGTGATGTCGCAGATGAGCCGGGCGACCTTCTCGCCAGACGGGTCCGTCCACGGAAAGACCCGGAACGTCGAGAGGTCCGGCGTGAGGAACATGTCCGATTCCTCGATGCGCACGAAGCCCTCGATCGAGGAACCATCAAACATCACCTTGCCGTCGAGTGCGGCGGCAAACTGCCGGTCCGGCACCTCGACGTTCTTGATCACCCCGAGGATGTCGGTGAACTGCAGCCTGAGGAACTTCACGCCCGCCGCCTCTGCCTCCGCGAGAATCTCGCGCTTGCGGCCGGCCGGGGGTGAGTCCTGCACTTGTTGACTCAAAGTGTTCTCCGTGACGTGTCGTTCTGGCATGTCGCGCGCACCACAGGAGTCTGTCACAAGTGTAATCGGCGCGGCAGCCAACCTTTGGGACTGCGCTCCCGTCTCATCTAGCCGACATGGCCATGCGTGGCCGGGAGGATGGAACACATGCAGACCCCACTCTGGCTTGCCGGCACGGCGACACTCACCCTGCTCGCCGGCGGCGCTCTTGCCGGCTCGATCGTCCATGGTCAGACGGCACCAACACCAACACCTGACGCCGTCCCCTTCGTCGACAGCGCCGCGCTGTCGCGCGACGTGAGCCGCGCCGTGCACGAAGCCCTGGAGTCGTCCGGGCTGCGCAACGGCACGCTGGCCATCGACGTCCGTCGCGCGGTCGAGGAGGCGACACGCACCGCCCAGGAGGCCGTGCGGGAGCTCGACGTCGAGGTGATGCTCGACGACGCGTTTCAGGAGATGCCGGGCATGGCAATGATGGGTGGCCGGCCGCGACTCGGCGTGCGCACGCGGGACGTCACCACCGAGGAAGCCAAGGCCGCTGGCCTGGCCGGCATCACCGGCGCCCTGGTCGCCGAGGTGCCCGCCGAATCGGCGGCGGGCAAGGCCGGCCTGATGGAGAAGGACATCATCGTGTCGGTGGACGGCGAGACGATCCGCAGTGCCCGCCAGCTCGCCCGGGTGATTGCCGAGTCGCCCGATGGTCGTGGTTTGCAGATTGGTTACGTGCGCGGGACCGCCAGGAGCACGGTGACGGTCACGCCTGCTGCCCCATCGATGACGCGCCGGCCCGGCCCCGACGGCGCCGACGGGGATGGGCCGATGGTGCGCCGCTTCGAGCGCCGCGTCGTGCCTGGCCGGCCCGGCGGCGCGCCCGGATTCGACAGGGTCCTGCCGCGTGCACCGGGTAGCGACCAGGAGTTCTTCTACCGACAGGGACCGGAGGCCCAGGTGCGCGTCAGGGTCGGACGCGGCCGACTCGGCGTCGTCGGTCAACCGGTCACCGATCAGCTTGCGACCTACTTCGGCGTGAAGGAAGGCGTGCTCGTCACGCGGGTGATTGAGAGCTCGGCTGCGGCGCAGGCAGGCCTCAAGGCCGGCGACGTGATCACGTCGGTCAACGGCAAGCCCGTCAAGGACACCGGCGACATCCTCGGCCATCTCGAGGGGGCGGAGGACGGCGCGGTCGTGCCGGTCACGGTCACGCGAGAGAAGACCTCACAGACCATCCCGGTGACGCTGCAGGCGCCGTCGGCCACAGAGAGGGAACGCACCGTCACCCGTCGACAGCGCTTCACGGCATGACGCTCGGGGGGTGCCGAACTCCCCTCCCCGTTCATCCGTCTACGTTGCACACCACCGGAATCTGTGTTCGAGGGAGGGCGACGTGACGTCTGCAGGGTTGGCAATCGGGCTGGGGGCAGGTCTGTTGGCGATGACGACGGCAACGCATGCCGCCACGCCGATGACGCTGCCGTTCGGCGACATCGGCTTCGGCGCCGGAACGACAATCGAGTTACCGGTCCCACCGGCTCCGCGGGTGGCCCGCCCGGACGTGGCGCGGATGCGCCTGGTCATCAAGGCGCCGCCGCGCAGATGCAACGAGGGATTGATACGACGCCCGGTCGGCGAACGCCGCCAGGTCGCGGCTCCGCCGTCGCTCAGGCCGTTTCCGTTGGGATGAGTACGGCCAGTTGGGCTGCCACGATCTGCGCAAGTGCGCGGGTCGCGGTGGCCGACTCGCGGCCGTGGCGGATTTCTGCCGCCAGCACGCCCACACACCCCTGCGGCACGAGCAGCGGCACGGCAATCGCCCCCGGCGCCGTGTCGGTGGCGTCAACGACCTGCGTGACCGCGTCCCGCCACGCCGCGGCCGTGGCGTTGTCCTGATCACGGGGCAGGGTCGGGATCCGGCGCAGTGCTTCCTCCGGGTACCCATACGTCAGCAGCGGCTTCAGTGATTTGCCGCCGCCCTCGGTCACCCACACGATCACTCCCGACGCGTCGAGCAGGCGAGCCGCGCGACCGAGCGCATCGCGCAACTCGTCGGCGTCCTTGACCCGGGCCAGATCCGTGCAGACCTTGGCGGCGGCGTCCAGCGATTCGTCGGGCACGGTGCCGACCGCCCGACGCGCGTCGACGACCGCCGCCGGCGCAGACGGGGCCGGCGCCGGCACGTCAATCGGACCGCGCATGGCATCCGAGGCCGGCGACACGAGGACCGGCTCGGTGCGGCCGGCGCGCTCGTCCAGATGCAGGGAGCTTTCGGGCGCGTGCAGTTCCACCTCGGGCTCGGGCTGGCGTCCGGTAGGCAGCAGCAGCAGCGAGACGAGGATGCCGCCGCCGGCCGCCGCGCCCGCGAGCATGTACTGCAGGCGACGCTGGTCGTAGCCGGTGCGGGCGGGACCGACCAGCGCGGCATGCGCCTGCTCGGCGCTCGAGCGGATGACCCCGGAGGTTTTGAGGCCGTCTTCGTACACGGCGTCGGCCGCCATCAACGTCGTCCCGTTGACGACAAACCCACGAATCCGGCGGTCGATGCCTTCGTAGACCTTGAGGGCGCGGTCGGCAGCGTCGAGCGCCTCGACGGCGGCGGGCTGGCCGTTGGCCTGGGTCCGCAGCGTGGCCAGACCCTGCGTCAGGCCAGCGGTGGCCTCCGCGAACTTCCCTTCCCAGAAGTCCAGCCCCTGGCCCGGCGCGAGGTAGGCCTGCTGCGCCGTGCGCGAGTCGTCGATGGCGTGCAACACCTGGTCGAGCGAGGCATCGACCGCGCCCTGCGTGCGCACGCCGTCCAGCTGTCGCTCCTCGAGCACGAAGATCTGCCATCCGGCCGCGCCGACGCCGGCGAGCAGGAGCAGGACCAGCACGATGCGGACGGCCGGGCGCGTCATGCCGTCAGGACTCCCGGACCTTGCCTGCCACACCACGCATGCATGCGGTCGGTACTATAGCATTCGCTTCCGCCGCGCTTTCCACGCACATGCCCGCTGCATCCCGCACCTGAATGACCGTCGATCTCATCGTCAACCCGGCATCGGGACCCACGCTCAGGCGCCTGCCCCGCCACGAGCGCGTCCATGTCGTCAGCCGCCTGCTGCGGGCGCACGGCGCGACCACGGTTCGAGCCACCGAGACCACCGGGCGTGGCGACGGAGCGCGCGCGGTCCTTGCCGCGCTCGATGCTGGATCCGACCGCGTGGTGGTGTGGGGGGGAGACGGCACGCTCAACGAGGTGGCCGGCCAGATGCTCGGCACGGGCGTGCCGCTCGGAGTGGTGCCGGGCGGGTCGGGCAACGGCCTGGCCCGCGGCCTCGGGTTGCCGCTCGTGATCGAGCAGGCGGTGCGCGTGGCCATGCTCGGCACGCCGCGCAACATCGACACCGGGACGGTCGGCGGACAGCCGTTCCTGAACCTGGCCGGTGTCGGCCTGGATGCGGCCGTGGCCGAGCGGTTCAATACCGACAACCTGCGCCGCGGCCTGGTGCCGTACGTGACTTCGATCTTCCAGGAGTGGCAGACCTTCGAGGTGCAGCGATTCCGCATCCAGCTGGATGCAGCACCGCCAGTCGACCTCGAGGCGCATCTCGTCGTCGTCTGCAATGGCCCGCAGTACGGCCACGGCGCCAGGGTGGCACCTGACGCGGCCTTCGACGATGGATTGTTCGATGTGGTGGCGGTGCCGCAGGTCACGGCAGCGCGGGTCCTGTGGCATGGCTGGCGGCTGTTTGCCGGGACGCTGCCGCAGGTGCCGGGTGTGTACACGGCGCGCGCCGCGCGGGTGGAACTGTCTCAGTCGCGCCCGACCCCCGTCCATCTGGACGGCGAGGTCCTCGAGCCAGCGCAGTCCAGGACGTTCGAGATCCGCCCGGGATCACTGCGCATCATGGTGCCTGGCTGAATTCAGTCCGTCCCGCCCTGATCAACGGGGCGGGACGGACAGATGATCAGCGGCGGCGACGAACGGGAGCAGGAACTCCCTGGGGCTTCACATCGACCACGAAGCCACCGCTGTTGTCACCCACCTCGTCGTCGTTGACGCCGAGGTACAGCTCGCCGGTGGCGGGCATCGGGACGACCGCCTGGTTGCCAATCCCGAAAGGTGCGCCGTTGCCGACCCGGCCGACGAGCGCGCCCGCGAGGGCACTCGGGAGCGGCGCACGGTCGGCAGCACGACGGCCACCCTCGGCTCCGGCCGCGGTCGCACGGTTGTCGGCAGCCGTGCTGAGCTGGACCTCGCCCTGCACACTGAAGTTCACGGACTGGCCCTCAGTCACGCGGATGCCCGTGGCGGTCCAGGCCTGGTTGGCGGGGACGCGGACACCCGCTGCCGACTCAGGCATGGACAGGGTCTTCGATCCGGCCGCAGCCGAGCCGGTTCCCGAGGGGAACTGGCCGAGGTACACGCGACCGATCTGCTCGGCAGCAACCCGACGCTCCTCACCACTGCTTGTCCTGAACACATACACACGGCGATCGCCCGGCTTGTCCGAGCCGACGCCGCCTTCGATGTCCACCAGCCGGCCCGTGACGACCTGGCTGTTGCGCATCACCAGCACATGGTCCGCGCCGCGAGCCGAGCCCAGCTCGGTCTCCGGCAGGCCCTGCGCGCCGCCGACATAGTCGATCAGGGCGACGTCGTTGACCGGCAGCTTGCGCTGATCATCGCGAGAAACGCGCACGAAAAGCGTGCCCCCGTTGAGATCTTCGAGCCTGCCGCTGACCCGTTCGCCCGAGCGCAGCAGTACGGTGATGTCATCGGACCCCTGGGCGGAAGCCTGCCCGGGAACGAGCAGTGCGCCCGCGAGGAGCGCGGTCGTAGCCAAGGAACGGAACGAGAACGCGTGTCTCACGTTGGTCTCCTGTACGTATGTCATTGCTTCAGGACACTGCAAGGCTGGGGCCAAATGCCAAGGGGGCGCTTGCGCGCCCCCGTCTCGTCCCGGCAATCTCTACAGGGCAGCTCGGGGAGCTGCCCCTACCGGAGATCCTGTCGGAGCTGGCCTCTACCGGGGCTGCGCCCCTGCATCGTCCGCGCAGAGTTTCAGGGCAGCTCGGGGAGCTGCCCCTACCGGAGTCTACGGCCGCGCCACGACACCCGCGGTGGACCGCCCCTGTCTTACTCGACTGGACGGAGCGGGATGACGTCGACGGCCGGCTTCGGTCTGAGCAGGTCGGCGAACTTGACCGGCGGCAGGTCCTGGAACAGCGTGTCCCACTTGACCCGCTCCGAGGCGTTGCTCGACTGCAGCCAGTGCGCGGCCGCCCGCGACTCGCCGAAGGTGGCCGACGCGATGCCAGCGACGCCAGGCTCGTCGGGAAGGGTCTCGGCGATGGCCTGACGGACGGCCTGCCCCGACCCGTACCCGAGGTCATGGCCGGTGGCCTTGGCGACCTTGAGGACGATGACGGCGTCCTCGAGCGCTTCCCCGGGGGCCGGGAAGGCACGCGAGGCAAACTGCAGGCGCCCCTGCTGGTTGGTGTAGGAGGCGTCCTTCTCGATGAAGGCGGCACCTGGCAGGACGATGTCGGCGGCGGCGGCCAGCGGCGTCATCAGCACGCCCTGCACCACCAGCGTGCCGATGCGGCCGGACTTGCGCGCCTCGACGATCCAGCCCGTGTCACCGATGGAGCCTGCGGGGCCCGGATCGAACACGTACAGCACCTTGACCGAGCCGGCGGCCACGGCCTGCTTGAGCGCGGCGAGGTCAGGCGTGCCGGCGCTCTCGCCGACCAGGCCGAGCATCCTGGCGCCGGCCACGTTGGGGGCATCGACGGGCGGCACCACGAACTTGGTGCCCGGCGGCTGCACCTTGGCCGATGCGGTCCAGGCGACGTCGAAGGCAGTGCGGGCGGCGTCTCCGAGCAGCGCCTGCCCGAGCCGCGCAAAGACGAACAGCTCCTCGTGGCTGGCATGGGCCGAGAGCAGGAACCGCAGCTGGCCCTGCGCGCCGACGAGCACGTCGCGCAGCCGGTCGAGCGCCTGATTCCACGTCGCCGATGCCTGTCCGCCCTCGGCGTCGGCGAGCACGGGCCGCGTCAGCCTTCGGTCGCTTTCGATCCAGTGGTAGTCGAAGCGGCCGATGTCGCACATCCAGAACTGGTTGACGTCGGGGTTGAAGCGGGGCGTGAAGCGGACGAGCGTGGCGCCCTTGGCCCATTCCGGCTTGGCACGCAGCCAGGCCGTGGTGTTGCAGCCCTTCTCGCACAGCGTGCAGATCGTGTCGACCGCGCTCGGGTTGTCCCACGGGCGCGACTTGAAGCGGTAGTCGCGCGTGGTGATGGCGCCGACCGGGCACACGTCCATCAGGTTGCCCGAGAGGATCGAGTGGATGCCCTTTTCTTCAAAGGTGGCAATCTCACTGCCGTTGCCGCGCGACAGCACGCCAATCTGCGCGTCGCCGTCGATTTCGCGCATGAACCGGATGCAGCGCGTGCACAGGATGCAGCGATTGCGGTTCAGCATCAGCGTCGGCCCGAAGTCGACGTCGGCCTTGACCCCCTCGCCATCGAAGACACGGCGCGGGAAATCGTTGCGGCTTTCATCGGGGCCGAAGGTGTAGGAGAAGTCCTGCAGCGGGCACTCGCCGCCCTTGTCGCAGACCGGGCAGTCCAGCGGGTGGTTCAGCAGCAGGAACTCGAACACGCCGGCCCGCGCCTTGACCACGTCGGGGGTCTGGGTGTGCACCACCATGCCGTCGGACGCGGTGATCGAGCACGACACCTGCAGCTTGGGCATCTTCTCGATCTTGACGAGGCAGACGCGGCAGTTGCCATCCACCCCGAGACCCGGGTGGTAGCAGTAGTACGGCAGGTTGATCCCGTTCTCGATCGCGGCCTGCAGCACCGTGGTGCCCTTGGCAACGGTGACGTCGCGGCCGTCGATGGTGAGGCTGACTGAGTCCATGTGATCAGGATTTCCGAAGATAAATAGGGCTGTGTCGGGAATTGGCGAGCCGTCCCGCGACCTCCGATGATAGCAGAGGGGAGGCGGCTCTACCGGCGTGACCGTTCGACCTTCACCAGCGCGCCGAAGTCCTCGTTGAACCGCACCTCGCGCACGCGCCCGGCCACGGGCACCTGGACTTCGGTGACCTCATCGGCGGCAATGGCGAGCACCTTCTCCGTCCGACCGTCCGTGTAGAGGATCGTTGCCGTCAGCGGCACGTCGTGCACCGGCGACGCTTGCTCGAGCAGGAGTCGCAGGGTCCCGCCCGCCGGGGCCTGGCCATCGGCGCCGGCGGTCGTTGGTTCGACCTGCTGCCAGGATGTGCGGACCAGCGGGATCTCCGATCCGTACACCCAGCGCTCGAAAAAGCGCCCGAGCGGGCGTCCACCCTCGGTTTCCATCGCCGCCCGCAGGTCGTCGGTCCCGACACGCTGGAAGCGGCTCTCGCCGTAGAAGCGTTGCAGGCCACGTGAAAACGCCGCGTCCCCCATCAGGCGGGCCAGCATGTGCAGCACCAGCGCGCTCTTGTTGTACACGGTGGCGCGGAAGATGCGGCTCTCGCCCTTCATGTGCCCGAGGCGGTAGCCGAGCCAGATGGGCCCCTGGTCGCTGACCTCCACCGCGGACCGGTACATCTGCCGGAAAATGCCGTCCACAGCGCCCTGGGGGCGCACCTTCTGCGCGTAGCGCAGCGCAAAATACTGCGCGAAACCTTCGCTCAGCCACTGCTCGTGGTAGTTCTCGCCGGCGACGGCCTGCCCCCAGAACTGATGGGCCAGCTCATGCGCGACGAAGAACTGCGGGAAGTCGTCAAAGGCAACCGGGTCCCGGGACCAGGTGAACGGGGTGCCTGGCATGGGCTGGTGCAGCAGCGCGAAGTAGGCCGGGCTGTGGCCGCCCGGCAGGACGTCCTCGGCGAGCACCAGCTGCAGGATCGGGAACGGCAGGTCGTCCACCAGGTCGCCATAGAAGCGCAGGATGTCGGTGGTCGTACCGAGCAGATCGCGCGCCCGGCTGGTCTGGCGCGGGTGACTCCACATCTCGACCGAGGCCTCGTCATAGAAGACGCCGGGGCCGACGCGTGACAGGCGCGGGCCGGCGGTGTCGGCGTCCGGGCCGCGCGACACCGCCGCCGTGACCACCTGGACGAAGCGGCTGACCGCAATCGACAGGTAGCGCACGGGCTGCACGGCCCGAAAGGTGAAGGCCCGGCGGGGCCGGCCGTCCGGACTCGTGGTCTCGACCGGCGGGTCGGGCATGCCGCTGCCGAGCACGGTGTACTCGGGCGGCACGGTCACCCGGATGCGCGCCGTTGCAAACGCCGACACGCTGCTTTGCGGGTACCAGTAGGAGCGGTGGCTGTAGACGAAACGCGGTTCGGGATCGAGCGCGAGCTCCGACAGCATCGGCTGGCCGGCCTCGACCACCTCGCGGTCGGGAGGGATGGGCGGCAAGCGGCCGCCGTAGGCCACACGCAGGCGCAGTGTTTGGCCGCGGCGGAGGGAATCGGGCAGGTTGACCACGACGTTGTTCTGGCCTCGCACGCGCAGGGCGAGCAGACGCCCGAACTCGTCGGAGGTCACCGAGCGCAGCGTCAGCGGCTCGGCCAGCCGCAAGGTCAGCGTCTGGACGGCGGCGCCGGTGATGCGCAGGTCCAGGTCGGCGCGACCCTCGATCCAGAGACGACCCGGGTCGAACGAGACGTCCACGTTGTAGTGGTCGACCGAGTAGTCGAGGCGGTCCGCATCGTCATAGCGACGTGTGCCGCGCAGCTCGAGGCTGCGGGCCGAGGTGTAGACCGAGAGGTTCTTGCGGCGCTTGCGGTCGAACAGCGAGACGTCTTCTGAATCACCGCCGCTGCGCGCGTACGTGAGTTGGCCGAACCGCGCCAGGTCCATGTCCACGAGCAGATCGCCAATCGGCGGGATCAGGTTCCAGTTGTCACGACTGAGGTCGCTGAGGTCCAGGCTGTACGACTGCCCGACCTGGTCGGCGAAATAGCGGCGCGCCCGCTCCAGGGCCGCGCGATCGGTGGTCATCGGCGAGAGCGCGTCCATGGAAATCCGCTGTGCGGCGTCCGCCGGGTTGACGCGCAGGAACAGGCGCGACAGGCGCGACCTGAGGACGTCGCCGCCGGCCACGAGCCGCAGCTGGCCCTTCTCGGATTCGGGCTCCGGCGAGAAGGTGACCTGGCCCTCGCCAATCACCACCAGGCCCGTCAGCATGCCGCGAACCTCGGCAGCGTATGCCACGCCGGACGGCACGGAGATCTCGAGATCGTCACCGATGATTCGAAGGTTGCGGACGGCGTACTGGCGGTCGGTCAGGCTCAGGCGGATCAGGCCGTCGACGATGCTGAGGCGTGCTGCCGTGTGGATGCGTGCGAGCGGAACGGCAGCCGCCGGCGGGTCGATGTCGAAGCGCCAGGTCGAGACCTGCGCCAGGGCTGCGGTTTCGACGAGCACGTCGACAATCACCCGCGTCCGGCCATCAGCCAGCTCCTGCCGGTCGCGCTCGCGGACGACCGCTCGGGTGGTCCGCTCGCGTGCCGATTCGCCAGCCACGCTCTCGAGCTGCGCCTCGTCGGCTCCCGGCGCGAACAGGGCAGCCAGCGTGGCCTGATCCCCCCCTGCCGACAGCACCTGTTCGAGGCGGACCAGCAGCACGGCGACCGGATCGGCCGGCTGCGCCACGGCGGGCACGGCCCACCACGACGCCATGACGATCAGCAACTTCACGCAGGCTTGCATGGCGACGGACCCGGCCGACGGCCGGGGTCGGGCGGACTGGTCTGATTCTAGACCCGGGCCGGAATTGAGAAGTCGGAATGCGGCGCAGCTCGTACATCGGCTGCCTTCGCCGGCGCCCCGCGAGCCTGGCGTTGCCCGCCCGGCGCTTCATTTCCGAATCGTGAATTGTGGAGTGGCCGTCAGGCCTCTGTCGGCAGCGGGGGTGGCGCGTGCGGGTCGAGACGGCGGCACACCAGCACGGTGAGGTCGTCAAAGAGCACGGAGTCGTCGGTGTGGACCTTGACCTCGTCGATCACCCGGCGCGCGACGATTCCAGCGTGCAGGCCGTCCATCTGTTGCGCCAGGACCCGCAAGCCGGCTTCGTCGAAGGACACGCCGGCCGGTGACTCGGCTTCGGTGATTCCGTCGCTGTAGGCCAGCAGCAGGTCGCCTGGCGCCAGGACGACCGTCTCCTCGGCATAGGTGGCCTTGCGCGACAGGCCGAGTGCCATCCCGGTCGGCGCCAGCCATTCGAGTTCACCGGAAGCCCGCCTCACCATGGGTGGATTCTGTCCGGCATTGACGTAGCGCACGACGCTGGTGCGCGGGTCGAACAGGGCGATGAATGCGGTGATGAAGCGGGATCGCGGTGAATGCCGCATCAACTGCTCGTTGAGTCGCAGTGCGAGGGTGGCCGGCGGCAACGCCTCGTCGAGCAACGTCCGCGTCATGGCGAGGAAGAGCGCCATCAGCAACGCTGCTGGCGTGCCCTTGCCGGCAACGTCGCCGAGAATCACCAGCACCTGGCCGTCGAGCCGCGGCAGGATGTCGTAGAAATCCCCGCCGACGGTGTTGGCCGGCTGCGTCTCGCCATGTGCTTCGATGTCGCCGACGGTGAGCGTGCCCGCTGGCAGCATGGCGCGCTGGATGTCGCGCGCGACGTTGAGTTCGTGCTTGAGGGTGAGCCGGTCGGCCACCTCGAGCAGCAGGATCAGGTGGATCAGCCCGAACGCCACGACCAGCTTGACGGCACCGTTGTCCCACAAGGGTTCGCCAGGGTCGGGAGACAGGCCGTCGAACAGGCCCATGGCAAACAGCAGCACGGCCCCGGCATACAGCATCCGCCGTGCCGCGGTGAGGCGCATCGCGAAGCTGTGGAAGAACAGCCGGGCATTGCGGAAGGGGTGACGCAGCAGGTCCTTCCGGGTGGCGTCGGCCTGGGCGGTGCCTTCCGTGAAGAACGACAGCATGGCCGGCGTGTCGCGGGTGAACACGCGCTGCAGGTCGCGCGCGGTGAGGTCGCGCGTGTAGTCGTCGATCAAGCCGCGCGCCCGGTCGCCGATCGGCCGCTTGCCCGCCTTCATGGCGACGGCCGCCCGACGGCGCCGCGTACCCCTGCGGCCGGGCAGCGCGGCGTGCGGGCGCGGGCAGAAAACAGACAGACGCGCATGTGAACGGGCTCCCGGGTGGGCAGCGAGGTGCCGCTAGACGATGCCCATCTCCCGTCCCACCTTACCGAATACGTCGAGGGCGAACTGCAGTTCCTCGCGCGTGTGGGCCGCCGAGACAATCGTCCGCACGCGCGCCTTGTCGCGGGCGACGGTGGGAAACGCAATGCCCATGGCGAAGACACCGGCCTGGAACAGGCGGTCGGAAAACTGCATCGCCCTGGCTCCGTCACCGACCATCACCGGCGTGATCGGGCTCTCGCTGATGCCGGTGTCGAACCCGTGCGCCTGCAGGCCCGCCTTGAGGAAGCGCGTGTTGTCCCACAACCGTTCGATGAGCTGCGGCTCCTCGAGCAGCAGGTCGAGCGCCGCCAGGCAGCTGGCCGTGACCGACGGCGGGTGCGACGTGGAGAACAGGAACGGCCGCGCGCGATGGTGCAGGAAGTCGATCAGGTCGCGGCTGCCCGCGACGTATCCGCCAAGTGATCCGAACGCCTTCGAGAGCGTGCCGACCTGGACGTCGACGCGACCGTGCATGCCGAAATGGTCCACCGTGCCACGCCCGTTGCGGCCGAACACCCCGCTGGCGTGCGCATCGTCCACCATCATGATCGCGCCGTAGGCCTCGGCCGCCTCACACAACGCCGGCAGCGGCCCGAGGTCGCCGTCCATGCTGAAGACGCCATCGGTAATCAGCAGCTTGCGCTGCCCGGCTGGCAGTTCGGCGAGGATGCGACGGGCCGCGTCGGCATCGCCGTGCGGGTAGACCTTGATCGTGGCGCGGCTCAATCGGGCGCCGTCGATGATGCTGGCGTGATTGAGTTCGTCCGAGACGATGGCGTCCTCGCGGGTGAGGATCGCGGACACGGTACCGGCGTTGGAGCTGAAGCCGCTCTGGAACACGACGACGGCTTCGGTGTGCTTGAACTCGGCGAGGCGCCGCTCGAGCTCGATGTGCATCGCCATGGTGCCCGAGATGCTGCGCACCGCGCCCGACCCGACCCCGAATTGCTCGATGGCCTCGATGGCCTTCTGCTTCAGCCTGGGGTGCGTGGTGAGCCCGAGGTAGTTGTTGGAGGAGAGATTGACGACGGACTTGCCGTCGTACACCGAGGTCGCCTTGGCTTCGCCCTCGAGGATGCGGAGGGAGCGATGCAGCCCCTGCGCCTTGAGATCCTCGAGATGGGCTCCGAGATACGCGAGGGGATCGATACGCATGGCGCTGCCCAGTGTAGCAAGGGGGGAAAGGGGCAAATTCAGAATTCGAAATGCAGAATGCAGCGCGGGGCCGGCACCGCCAGCGCAGCCAAGATCACAGCTAATTCAGAATTCAGAATTAAGAATGCAACGCAGGGCGGGCAACGCCATCTTAGGCAAGCCACGGTCCATTCAGAATTCGAGATTCAGAATGCAGCGCGGGGCGGGCAACGCCATCCTGGGAGGCCACGGTCACCTCAGAATTCGCGTTCAGAATGCACGTTCGTCCTGCATCCGAACTGAGGGCGGCGCCCCGACCCTGTTCGAGCTGCTCTTCATTCTGAATTCTGAATTCTGAATTTTCGTCTCTAGTGCCGCACCGACGCCAGCACCCACATCCACGGCAGCAGGGCCGCGCAGACATAGAACGCGGTGAGCACCATGACGACGCGATGGACCTGCGTGAGATGCAGGACCATGCCGCACCCGGCGGCAGCGAGCTTGGCTGACGCCAGCGCCGGCCCTTCGCCAATCGAGAACATCAGCGAGGCGAGCAGCGGGTTGCCTTCGATGCTGCGGCCGTGCAGCGCCACACCCCAGTAGGTGAACGCGGCATCGAGAGCCTGCACGACGAAGAACGCCAGGATGGCAAGTTCTCCTGTCGACAGGGACCCGGTCCGGAACTTGTGCAGCAGTGAGGCCATGGTCAGTCAGAGCCTGGGGAGCCCATCCTGGGAGACTTCAAGTCCAGTGCCACGAGCAGGGCGTCGCGAATACCGCGGCAACGCCGCAGCAGCGACCCCCGCTGTGCCTGGAACGCACACGCACACGAGCGCCCCTAGTGTGCCATGACGGCACAGCGACGCGGGCTCACCGGGGTAATTGCCAGACCTCGGTCGAGGCGACGTCAGCCACCACGGTGGCGCCATGGCCGCGCAGCCAGGCGCCGAGCGCGTCGGGCTCCGCCGCGGCCGGGTACGCGTCGCGGTGCAGCAGCACGTGGGTGGCGCCGCGGCCCCGCAGGTCGGCCATGGCCGTGGCTGCGAGGGGGTGGGCGGAGCCCCCGGCCGCAAGGGCGCCGGGGAGGTCGCCGAGGCTTTGTTGCAGGGCGAGATGGCCCGGGGGGACGTCGCCGCTGTAGCCGTTCAGGCGCGGCCGCCAATGACCGATCGACAGGTACTGCCACCACAGCTCGTCGGGAAGGGCGCCGAACGGCAGGTCCACCAGCACCGCCTCGGCAGGCAACGCGTCGATCGCGCGGGCGAGCGGGTGTGCGACCGGGACCGGCGGCACGGGCTCGCCACCCGACGTCGCGTGCGATGCCACGCGAAGCCGATGCACGGGGACCGGTGCTGGCCAGCTCTCGGCCAGGAAGCACACCGCCACGACGCCGCTGGCGAGGCGCCCCGCGCGACGGTGCCAGAGCGAGGCCACGGCCAGTCCGCCAAGGACGCTGAAGCCCAGCGCCGTCACCATCGCGATGCGGGGCGGCACACGCAGCGCATCGGCGCCCGGTACCACGTGATAGACCAGCGTGTAGAGCGAGGGCCAGGTCCGCGCCGTGCGCTGGCCGATGTGGACGACCGGACCGAGCGACAGCCACACGGTCAGGGCGACCAGTGCGGCCCAGAGCACCACCGGCTGCTGCGGGGGGTCGCGGAGCACGCGGCGCGCGCGCGGTGACACCAGCAGCAGCAACGCCAGGCTCAGCAACAGGCCGGTCAGCAGGCGGGTGCCGTCGGTGATGCTGATCGTGAGCGGCCCGAGGTACACGCGTTGCGTGCCTGCAAAGAGCGCCGCGACGACCGCAATCAGGTGCAGGGCCACCAGCGTTGCAAGGACGGCCGCGGCAGCGGATGCAAGTGTGGGCAGCCACGTCCTGACGCGCGGGCGCGCAGGGCGTTCGGCCGCCGCGGCGGTGCGCCAGCGAGCGGCGCCGGCGCTGGCCAGCGCCACCAGCGCCAGGAGCACAGGCACGACACCGGGGAACAGGTCGCCTTCCGGCCGCACCACGGTCTGCAGCCGCGGCCCCCAGAAGCGCAGCTGGGCGTTGGCGGTCAGCCACGCCTGCGAGTCGGCGCTGTACTGGACCACGGCGACGAGCGGTCGCGCGGGTTGCCCGTGCGCGCGCAGCTGCACGTAGGGATAGAGGAAGGGCGCCGTGAGTCCGACGCCGATGACGGCGCAGAGCAGCGGCCCCAGCCACGCCCGCCGATCGAGCAGTCGTCGCCGCAGCGCCGCCTGCGCCAGCACGTACGGGGGCAGCCACAGCCCGGCGTAGATCAGGAAGTAGCCGTTGGACAGGTTCTGCAAGGCCAGCGCGAAGCCGGCCAGCACGGCGTGTCGCAGCCGTCCGCGCTCCCACCACTCGTGCAGGCCCCACAGCACGAACGGGAACCACTGCGACGACAGCACCTGCAGGTGTGGGCCCTGATTGACCCGGTAGAGCGCGAATCCGTACAGAAGCCCGGCGATCAGCGCAGCAGCCGCGTTCCTGGTGAGGCTGCGCACGAGCAGGAAGGCACCAAGGGCCGCCAGCACGAACGAGGACAGGAACAACAGGTTGTAGGTGAGCAGGATGTTACCCGTCAGCGCATGGACGGGGGCGCCTTGCAGCGCCTGGGCAATCAGCAGTTCGGACTGGCCGAGGCCGTAGGGGGCCGGGTGGAAGATGTTGGGATGCCACCAGTCGGCAAAGGCCCCCGCATCGCCGCGCAGCACGCGACCGGCCTGGTGGAAGTGCCAGGCCAGGATCCAGCAGTTCAGGAGCGGATCGCCGAGGTCCCAGGGCACGACCTGGCCGAGACCCGTCGCCAGCGGCCAGGTCCAGCCGACCGCAACGAGCGCATAGATCAGCGTGGCGTGCAGGGCGCGAGGGACGTGCCCGCGGTTCACGCCGTGCGGCCGGCCAGGAACTCGGCCGTGAACCCGGCCACCAGGTCATAGATGCGATGCAGTTCGTCCGGCGACGCGAGGAAGACGACACGGAACGCGCCCATCGCCGGGTCGGTGCCAAAGCCGGACCCGAAGACGGTCAGCACACCGGTGGCGCGCAGCAGTCCGAGAACGTAGTCGACATCGGTCTTGCCCGCCGGCAGTTCCACCTGCGGCATCGCATAGAACGCGCCGCGGGCGGGCACGCAGCGCATGCCGGGGATGGCGTTGAGGCGGGTTGCCGTGATGTCGGCCCGCTCACGCAGTCCATCGCGCAGCGCCACCTGGAAGGTGCGGTCCCCCTCGAGGGCCGCCGTGATCGCGTACTGCATGGGACCCGGGCTGCACAACCGCCCGTCGGCGAGCTTGCGCAGTCCACCGAGCAGGGCATCGAGGCGGGGCGTGCGGCCAACCGCCATCCAGCCGGCGCGCCAGCCTGGCGCCAGGTAGGCCTTCGACAGGGAGGAGTAGGACACGATGGCCGCGTCCGGATCGATCAGGCCGAGGGGCGGCACCGGCCCGTCGTACGCCAGGTCGCCGTAGACCTCGTCGGCCAGCAGCAACAGTCCGTGCCGTTCGGAGAACTCGACCAGCGCCCGGCGCACGTCCGGCGGGTACACCGCGCCGGTCGGGTTGTTGGGGTCGATGACCACCAGGGCGCGCGTCTGCGGCGTGACCAGCGTGGCGAGGTGGTCGAGGTCGGGCAGCCAGCCACGCGCGGGATCGGTGCGGTAGTAGCGCTCCACCGCGCCCAGCTTGGCGATGACCGCCGTGTACAGCGGGTAGGTGGGGGTCGGCACCAGCACTTCGTCACCGGCATTGAGCAACGCCGTGAGGGTCAGCTCGATGCCTTCGGACGTGCCCGACGTCAGGAAGACACGGTCGGGGTCGACAGGCAGGCCGCGATTGCTGAAATCGCGCGCGACGGCGGTGCGCGCCTCGAGGATGCCCGGCGACGGCGTGTAGCCGTTGTGGCCATCGCGCATCGCCCGGGCAATTGCCTCGACCAGGTGAGGTGGGCTGACGAACCCGAAGGGAATGGGGTCGCCGATGTTGAGGTAGGCCACCTTTCGGCCGGCGGCTTCGACCTTTCGGGCTTCAACCACGATGTTGCGGATCGCGTAGCTGAATCCGTTCACGCGGTCGGCGACCGGCAGCGGCGAAGTGGTGAGCGCCATGCCGGAATTGTAGCCCTACAGCACAGGGGGGAACGTGACGACAACCCGACCACACGGTGCCGTCAAACAGCGCCAGCAGGAGTCTGCTCCCCCACGATCTGTCCTCCCGAGGTGCCTTGACGACCCTCAGTGGAGTGTAAAAAGTACATCGTCGGCCGCGTTCCTACACGATCTCGCTCTTCCTTGAGGGCAGATCCGGCCGCGACAGGCGTTTTGGGGCCGCTTACCGCTGGCAAACATCTTGATGTAGTGGAGAGCAACATGAACAAGTCCCTGCTGTCCGGCGTCGTGGGTGTCGTTGCCGCAGCACTGGTGATTGCACCGGTGCATGCGCAGCAGCCGGTGCCCACCTTCCGCAGCAGCGTCAGTCTGGTGTCGGTCAATGCGGTGGTGAAGGACCGGCGCGGTCGGCCCGTCCGCAACCTGCAGCGCGACGACTTCCAGATTCTCGACAACGGGGCCGCCCGACCCATCGTCGATTTCGGGTTCTCGGACCAGGGTCCGGTGTCGTTTGGCGTCCTGGTCGACCAGAGCGGCAGCATGACGCTGTCCAACAACCTCGACGCCGCGCGCGACGTGATCCGTCACCTGCTGGCCTGGTTCGACGCCGGCAAGGACGAAGTCGCGCTGTTTGCGTTCGACCGGCAGTTGCGCGAGGTGCAGCCGTTCACGAGCAACGCCGTGCAGGTGATCGACGCGCTGCCCAAGCTCTCGGCATACGGCACCACCGCGCTCTACGACGCCATTGGCGAGACGGCGTCGCGGCTGCAGTCGCGCCCATCGCCGCGTCGCGCGGTCATCGTGGTGACCGATGGCCTCGACACCGCGAGCAGCAAGACGGCCGAGGAGATTTCCGGCCTCGCCAGTGCCATCGACGTGCCGGTGTACGTCGTGGTGGTGATGTCGGTCTCGAACAACCCGCAGCGTGGCGGTTCGCCGCTGCACAGCGACGGCGAGCCGATCACGACGCGGCTCGCCAACCTCGCCTACTGGACGGGCGGGGACATGTTGATTGCGTCGACACCCGCGGAGACGAGCGCCATCGCCCGCGGACTCGTAGTGGACCTGCGACACCAGTACCAGCTGGCGTTCGAGTCCTCCACCCACGAAGGGTGGCACCGGGTGGCAGTGCGCACCCGCAATCGGGACCTGCAGGTCCGGGCCCGCTCCGGTTACTTCGCCCAGTCGTCGGCCAATAGCAACGACTGAACCGACAACCGCTACAAACACGAGGAGAATCACCATGCTTCATCGAACCTTGATCGCCCTGACCGTGAGTGCCGTCGCCGTGACCGGTACCACGGGTTGCGCCACGAAGAAGTTCGTCAACACCCGCGTCGGTGAGGTCGATGGCAAGGTCTCGACCCTGTCGGGTGACCTCGAAAAGAGCCAGGAGCGGATCAACGAAGTCGACCAGAAGGCCGGTGCAGCTGGCGATGCGGCGCGCGCCGCGGACGCTCGCGCCGCTGCCGCTGGCGAGGCTGCAGGCACGGCCCGGACTGCCGCCGACGCCGCGGGCAGCCGTGCCGAGGCCCTCGACAAGGCTGGTCGTCGACTGGTGTACGAGGTCGTGCTGAACGAGGCCAAGGGCGGTTTCAAGTTCGGCGGCACCGACCTGCCCGACGACGCCAAGGCGGCGCTGGACAAGGTGATTACCGACCTGCAGGCCGATCCGAAGGGCGTGTTCTTCGAGATCGAGGGTCACACCGACAACGTCGGCAACCCGAAGTTCAACGAGCAGCTCGGGATGAAGCGCGCCGAGGCCGTCAAGCGTTACCTGTATGAGACCCATCAGGTGCCGCTGCACAAGATCAACGTGATCTCGTATGGCGAGGAGAAGCCCGTCTCCGACAACAAGACCCGCGACGGACGCGCCGAGAACCGCCGCATCGTCGTTCGGATGCTTTCGTAGGGTCGGCCCTCGCGTCGGCAGTCGGCAGTCGGCAGTCGGCAGTCGGCAGTCGGCAGTGAATAGCAAGGGCTGTCTTCCCCCCGGGGGAGGCAGCCCTTTTCTGTTAAGTTCTGGTTAAGCACGTTAAATCTGGTGCCCGTGCCCGCCAGGCGGATGGGCTGCGGTGCTAGATTTCCCTCATGCGTCCTGATGTGAGGTCGTGGGGCCCGCTCGTGCTGGCAGGCGTGCTGGCGGCGCTGCTGCTGGCGCTGGCATCGCTGCAGTGGCGCTGGCTGGGTCAGATCAGCACGGACGAACGCGACCGCATGCAGACCAGCCTGCGCACCCAGGTGACCGAGTTCACGCAGGAGTTCGACCGTGAACTGACCCGCGCGTACTTCTGGCTGCAGGCCGACCGCGGCCCCGCCCCGGTGGCGACGGCCCTGGATTCGGTGGCCCACTTCCAGCGCTGGTACAGCACGGCGCCACACCCGGCGCTGGTGCGCCAGATTTACGTGGTGTCGCTCGCCCAGGAACGCGGCGACGCACAACCGGTCGTGTCGCGCTACGACCGGGAGCAGGAGTCCCTCGTGCAAGGTGGCGGCTTCGCCGACCGAGGTTGCTGCGATCGTCGCGCGGCTGCAGGCAATGCCTGCCAGTCCCGTCCCCGAGCGCGGCCCCGGCCCCTTTGTCGCCCCGGTCGCCAGTGAAGGACCTGCCCTGGTCATTGCCCGTCCGCCGGTTCCTGTCGTGAGCGCCGGGGGCAGCATCGTGTTCTCCCGCGACGACCGCCCCTGGGACTACACCATCGTCGTGCTCGACACCGCGTACATCCGCGAGACGCTGCTGCCGGAGTTGCTGACGCGGCACTTCGGTGAAGCACGCGCGTCGGCCTATCGGGTGTCGATCGTCGATCGCACGAGCAAGCGGCAGGTGTTCTGCTCGGACGCACGCGCCTCGCAGTGCAGCATTGCCTCGCCGGATGCATCCGAGGATTTCTTCGAGGTGCGGATGCGCGAGTTCAACCGCTTCGTGGTCGTGGACGATCGCCGCGGTCAGCAGGCACGATCGGGCCCGGCGCCGGCCCCGCCTGCGTCGACCCAGACGACCGCTGCGGCGGCCGGCGTGCCAGCGGCGCAAGCACCGGCGTCGGGCAACATCATCGCCATGGCCACGCCGCGCGGGCCGGACGGCGAGCCGCGACGGCCTGAACGACAGCCGCTGTGGCGCGCTGATTTTGCTCACCAGGCCGGATCGCTGGAGGCTGTCGTCGCATCGACGCGCCGCCGCAACCTGTTCGTCAGTTCGAGCGTGCTGCTGCTGCTCGGGGCGAGCATCGGGATGCTGGTGGTCTCGAGCGCCCGGGCACGGACGCTGGCCGCGCAGCAGATGGAGTTCGTCGCTGGCGTGTCGCACGAACTTCGCACCCCGCTGGCGGTGATTCGATCGGCAGCCGAGAACCTGGCCGACGGCGTGGTGGCAGACAAACAACAGGTGCAGCGCTACGGGCAGCTGATTGCCGGTGAGGGCCGTCGCCTCACCGAGATGGTCGAGCAGGTGATGGAGTTTGCCGGCTTCGATGCCGGCCGTACCCTCGATGTGCAGGCGGTTGCGGCCATCGACGTGGCGCAGGCGGCCGTCGAGACGTCCGGGCCGCTGCTGGTCGAGACCGGCGCGCACGTCGATCTGGATGCGCCCGAGACGCCGCTGCTGGTGCGGGCCAACCATGCGGCGCTGGCGCGGTCGGTGCAGAACCTCATCTCGAATGCCATCAAGTACGGCGGCGCCGATGGCTGGGTCGGCATTCGCATCGCGCCGGCAGACGGCCGGATGGTGGCCATTGCCGTGTCCGATCACGGCGCGGGCATCCCGGATGCGGATCTGCCGCGCATCTTCGAGCCGTTCTATCGCGGCCAGCACGCCGCCCACGGCGGCGTCCACGGCAGCGGTCTCGGGCTGAGCCTGGTGGACCGCATCGTCCGGCAGCATGGCGGCCGTGTGCAGGTGCAGAGCACGCCGCGGGGCACGACCTTCACGCTGCTCATTCCCGCCGCGCCCGAGGCCGCGGCCATGGCGGTGGCCGAGACGACGCTGGCGCCAATCGACGCCAGGCTCGACCGGCACGGTCACGCATCGTGAGCGATTCACCGCGCATCCTGCTGGTCGAAGACGAGCCCGGGCTGCAGCTGACGCTGTCGGATCGGCTGCGCGGTGAGGGCTACCGGGTGGACACGGCTGGCGATGGCCAGACCGGTCTCGACAAGGCGGCAACCGGCGAGTTCGACCTCGTGCTGCTCGACGTGATGCTGCCGCGCAAGAACGGCTTCGACGTGTTGCGCGATCTCCGGCAACGCGGCCTCGAGACTCCGGTCATCATGCTCACCGCCCGTGGCCAGGTGGTGGACACCATCGTCGGCCTCAAGCTCGGCGCCGACGACTATCTGTCCAAACCATTCGAGATGATGGAACTGCTGGCGCGCATCGAGGCGCGCCTGCGCCGCCGGACGACGCCGCCGGCGACCACACCGGTATCGGAGGGCTACCAGTTCGGCGACGTGCGCATGGACTACCGCAGCGCCGAGGTGTTCCGCGGGGACGAGCCGATCGAGCTGTCGGCCCGCGAGTACCAGTTGCTGCGATACATGATCGAGCACCGTACCGAGGTCATCTCACGCGACCAGCTGCTGAATCAGGTGTGGGGCTACAACGCGATGCCCTCGACGCGCACCGTGGACGTGCACGTCGCCTGGCTGCGGCAGAAGATCGAGCCGAACCCGCGCCACCCGCAGTACCTGCTCACCGTGCACGGACTCGGCTACAGGTTCGTGGGGTAGGGCCGGTAGGGGCAGCTCCCCGAGCTGCCCTGACAAACAAAAACGCGGGGCAGAGCCGATGAGGCCCGCCCCGCGCTGCATTGTGAATCCCGAATTCTGAATCGCTTTATCGTGCCGGCTGCGTGCACAGGGCAACACCGTTGAAGGTGTTGGCCAGTGGGCTGGTCGGGCAGAGCTGGCCGCGGATCTCGCCGCCGCCGTTGACCTGGGTGTGGACGTTGACGTACGCCGCGCCGCTGGCGATGGCAAACGCGATGTCGTCGAAGGCGCGGATCCCGGCCTCCGGTCGCGCGATCATCTCGCTGGAGCGCGCCGTCCCCTTGAGCTGGAACGACCCCGACTGGCCGACGGCCGCGACCGGGAAGTTGATGACCACGGGCCCATTCACCCCGGCGGTGCCGGCGTGGATGTGCGACGCGGTGATGCCCGTGGGCAGACCGTAGATGTTCACCTCGTAATCGATCGTGCCCGCTGCCCGGTCCACGGTGACCACCGCTTCGCCGTGCGCACCGGCGCTGACGCCGGGCACCTCGTTGCCGCCGCTCAGCATCGCCCGCACGGTGACCCGGTTCTGGGCCTGGGCCCCCGCTGCACTGGCCGCGAACACCGCGCATGCCAGCGCCACCACCTTCAACGTCTGCTTCATCTCAGTCTCCTTGGGTTGGGCAGCGCCAGCATAACGCACCCCGGCCAGAACCCGTGACCGGGCCGGGCGGGCGCCGTGACGACACCGTACCTTCCCCAACACCTGACGCTCGCTGGCCTCTGGTGGATGCTGGGATGGAGGTCGATCATCGGAAAATCGACACGGCGTCTGCCGGCTTGAGTTTCAATTCCTTCGGCAAATTCTCGATTCCTCTGCCACGTGTCGCACTTCTGCCCACTGCCGTCCGCTTAAGGCGTGCTCCGGGGCGACTTGCGAGGGTCGGCCGCGGCACGCCCTCGCAGCAGGGCGCCTGTTTTCACGCCTGAGGTAGTGGCACGGCCATTGCTCTTCAGTATCGCAGTCGGTATCGGCCCCCAGACGATGCCAAATCTGCCAGGACCGGAGCCAGGTGTGCCCGGTCTGGCTGTCAGGAACAGCATCTCCATGCGCAGCATCCAGAAGTTGATCGTTGGGGCCGTCGTCGTTGCAGGGTGTGCCGTGGCCGGGCCGGTGTCGGCCGCGCCAATCGCGTTCGTGTCGGGGGCAGGCGCAGCGTGGTCCAGCGACAACGACGCTGTCTGTGCCGGGCCGGCGGCGTGCTCAGGGCTGACCACCGCCATCACGCCCCACCGGGCCTGGCAGGGCAACAACCCGGACGGAACGGGTGCCGTGTGGGTCTCGTATGCCGACACCGGTATCACCGGCTCGCTGGCGCCCATCCGCCAGCCCAACAGCGGGATGCTGATGAGCCTGGAGCAGGCGATGACCACGACGGTCGGCACCCCGATCACCCTGAAGATCTGGGCTGACGACACCGTCGGCGTCTACATGAACGGCGTGCAGGCGATCGCCCCCAACCTGACCCAGAGCACGTGTGCGCGCGGCAGCGTCGGCTGCGAGCCGGCCGAGTTCGGACTGTTCAACTGGGTCGCGTCGGGCAGCGACGTGCTGCGCATCGACGCGTATCAGGTCGGCACCGGCAACACCGCCGCCAGCAACCCGTTCGGCGTGCTGTTCTACGGGTCCTACGAACAGCGCGAGCCGGAGTTCCTTGCGGCGCCGGACGTGCCAGAGCCGGTGACGCTGGCAATGGTCGGCCTCGGCCTGCTCGGCGCAGGCCTGGCTCGTCGCCGTCGGCGCTGAGCCGACAGACCTTCCTCGGCGGCCTCTGCGCGCCGGCTCCCTGCGGGGCCGGCGCGTTTTGTCACGTCCAGGCTCCGGTCGAGGACGTCGTCAGGCGGTCGCGGGCAGGCCCTTGTCGAGGATCCGCTCCATCACCGAGGCGAAGGTGTCCACTTCTTCCAGCGTCGTGTAGACGTTGGGCGTGACACGCATGCCTTCGAACTCCTTGTGCTTGATGGGCGTGACGATGATGCGGTGCCTCGCGTAGAGGTGCGCGGCCAGTTGCCCGACGTCGAGACCGGGCGTGGCGATGTTGCCGATGGCGCCGCTCTGCGCAGGGTCGAAGCTGGTGAGGATCCGGGCCCGCGGGTGGTCGGCCAGGCGGCGCATCCAGCGGTCGCGCAGGTAGCGCAGGCGGGCGATCTTGCGATCGCCGCCGATCGTCTGGTGGTAGACCCGCGCCTCGGCGATGGCGTTGTGGTTGGCTGCCGGGTGGGTCCCGATCTCCTCGAACTTCCTGATGTCGCCCGCCCGGCTTGCCGCTGCGGGCGTGAGTGGCCAGAGGTCCGCGATCCGCTCGCGGCGCACGTAGAGGAAGCCGGTGCCAATCGGCGCCAGCAGCCACTTGTGGAGGCTGGTGCCGTAATAGTCGCAGCCCAGGTCACGCAGCGCGAAGGGGAAGTGCCCGAAGGCGTGCGCGCCATCGACGATGGTCTGGATGCCGCGATCACGGGCGATCTTGCAGATGTCAGCGACGGGGAAGATTTGTCCGGTGAGGTTGGTGATGTGGCAGAAGTGCAGCACCCTGGTCCGCGGCGTCAGCGCCCGTTCCAGCCGCTGCGTCAGATCGGCCATCGATGGGGGCGGCACCGGAAACGAGACCTTGGTCAGGGTGATGCCATCGCGGCGGACCCGCTGCTCCCACGTGTCGAGCATGCGGCCGTAGTCCTGGGTGGTGGTCACCACCTCGTCGCCCGGCTTCAGGTCGATGCCGAGTTGGGCGATCTGGAGGGCCTCGCTGGCGTTGCGGGTGATCGCCAGTTCCTCGACGTCGCAGCCGGCATCGTCGGCCAGCCCCTGCCGCACCCGCTCCAGATTGGGCTCCTGCTCCTGCCACATGTTGAAGACCGGCGCCTGATTGGCGTGATCCAGGTAGCGCTTGAACGCTTCGTGCACCACCCGCGGACTCGGGCAGACGCCGCCGTTATTGAGGTTGATGACGGTGCGGTCGAGCGTGAACCCAAGTTGAATCTCGCGCCAGAAGTCTTCGTCGCCGGCCAGTTCCTCGGCTGATCGGCCGCGTGACTGTGAGGCGGCCTGCGCCATCACGGCCAGGCCATCGGCGGTCAGGCCTGCCGCCACGAGCGAGCCAGCCGATCCAATCCGTGCGAGGAACGCTCGTCGAGGCGTCATGGGCAGCTCCAGGGGGGAAGGGCGGAGTCTAGCATGCGGCTCGACGTCACTCGAGGCCACGTGCCGCGGCTTAAAGGCCCCTGTGGTGCCGACTTTGTCAGGGCCTGAGATCGCGAAATTTCTTGGCTTTGCAGGGAATCCCGCCATGGTCTGCCGTGGCACGGCGCTTGCGATTAGGGAGGTCAACGTTTCGCATCGGCCCCAGACGATGCCTTTGAGTGCGGCCAAGCAGCACGCCGCACGCACCGAGAAGGCCACAGCATCATGCGTTCTTTCGCTTCGCTCACCCTCGCCGTCAGCACCGCATTTGTTCTTGTCGCCACCTCCGCAGCTGCCAAGCCGGTCAGGTTCGACGCGCCCACGCCGACCGCCGGCGGTCCCTGCGACGTCGTCGACGTCATGTTCCGGGGGCTGGCGTCGGACCAGTGCTTCGGCGCGGTGACCACGCCGCAGAACGACATGGTGAGCGGGCCCACGCCGGCAACCTGGACGGTGAACACGATTCCGGTGCTCGGCGGCGACTGGGAAGCAATGGTGCGCGACGAGGGCACGGCAGCCAGCACCGACTACAGCGGGATCACCTGGACACTCGATGCGACAAATGAGGTTGGCGCGGGTGACTGGACGCTGACGCTGCAGGATACCGGCGCGGCCAGCCTGCCGCTGCGCACTGACCTGATGGTCGTGCTCAAGGGTGGCACGGCCTGGTCGGCCTACCTGTTCAGCGCCGAGTCGTTTTTCGCGACGGACCTGTCCCACAGCGGCAACTTCGGTATCTCTTTCGTCAACAACGGCGGCAACACGCCTGGCCTGTCGCACATGAGCCTGTACTTCCGGGACGGCACGTCGTTCTCGTGCGCCCCGGGTATCCCGGGTTGCCCGCCGGTGGTATGCGAGCGCGGCTGCGACGACGGCGACGACGTGCCGGAGCCGACCTCGCTGCTCCTGCTGGGTGTCGGCCTCCTGGGTACGGGCGTGATTTCGCGCCGCCGCAAGCGCTGATCGCTCCAACGCTTCTTCTTCTCGATACCGGTGCGTGCGTGCCCTCGGGGACGGAAGTCCCCGACTGCTGGCCCTCGCACGGTCGGCTCCCCAGCCTGCGTCCCCGGGTCATGGCTTGCCATGGCTCGGGGTTCGTTTCTTCGGCGGGCAGCGGCCAACCGCAGGCAGACCCCGTGCCGCCACGGTCCGGTCGGTCTAGCGGATGGTCTCGATGCGTGCCAGCCGCTCGTTGCTGCCGAGCAGCGAGATGATGTCGCCCGCGCGCAGTGATTCGTCCGGGTGGGGCGACACGAGGGTCTCCTCCTTGCCGTTCACCTGCCGCTTGATGGCCACCAGGGTCAAACCGTGTCGTGCGCGCAGGTCGATGCTGCGCAGGGTCTGCCCGACAAACGGCGCCGGCACCGTCACCTCCACCAGCGAGTGGTCCGCCGACAGCGCGATGTAATCGAAGGCGTTCGGGATCACCAGGCTGCGCGCGGTGCGCTCGGCCATCTCGCGCTCGGGGAAGACGACCCGCGTCACGCCCAGCTTCTCGAGGATGCGGCCGTGCAGGGGGGTCACCGCCTTGGCAATGATCTGCGGTACGCCGAGGTCCTTGACCTGCATCACCACCAGCAGGCTCGCCTCGATGTTCTCGCCAATCGAGATCACGGCCACGTCGGCCTCGTGGACACCGGCCTGCCGCAAGGCCCGGAGATCGGTGGCGTCGATCTGGAGGGCGTTGGTGGTCAGTTCCCCCATCTCCCGGACGCGATCTTCGTCATCGTCCACACCAATCACATCCTGTCCGAGCGACACCAGCGTGGAGGCGACGGCCGACCCGAACCGGCCGAGTCCGATGACAGCGTAAAGGCGTTTAGACATGGCGGGGTCCAGGGGCTACAAGGGGAACGGAGTCGGCAGGCGGCAGGCGGCAGGCGGCAGTCAGCCAATGAGCACCTTCCCTTCCGGGTAGCGGATGCGGGAGGTTTCGGTGCGCTGTGCGACGGCCACCACCAGGGTCAGCGGTCCGAGACGTCCGGCGACCATCATCGCCGCGATCAGCAGGCGTCCGCTGATGGAGAAGTGCCCGCTCAGGCTGAGCGGGCTCGTGCCCTCGCCCGTGGACATGCCGACCGTGCCGAAGGCCGACACCACTTCGAACAGCGTCGGCAGCAGGTCACGGCCCTCCCGGGCGAGCAGGATGCCGGCCAGGCCGTTGACGGCCAGAAACGCGACAAAGCAGATCAGGAAGGCGCGGGCGATCTGCTCGTGCGGCAGCCGGCGCTTGAAGAGCACGGCGTCGGTTTCGCCACGGGCGGTTGCGCGAAGGGCCGCCAGGAGCACACCCACCGTGGTCACCTTGACGCCGCCGGCCGTGCTGCCGGGCGCGGCACCGATGAACATCAGGACGATCATCACAAACAGCGCGCTCGGCTGGCAGGCTCCGATGGCGATGGAGTTGAAGCCGGCCGTGCGTGTGACCGCGGACTGGAACCACGCGGCCAGCCAGGCCTCGCCAGCTGGCATGCCTCCCAGGGTGAGGGGATTCTGGCGCTCGAGGAGAAAGATGACCACGGTTCCGGCGGCGAGCAGGATGACCGTCGCCGACAGGACCAGTTGCGAGTGCACCGACAGGCGAAGCGACCGTCGGCGCAGCGACGCGAGTTCGAGAATCGTGAAGAAGCCGACGCCCGCCGGCAATCACCAGCAACGAGATGGTCAGCAGCACGACCGGTTGGCCCGACGCGCCGACCAGGCTGTCGGAGAAGAGCGAGAAGCCGGCGTTGTTGAAGGCCGACACGGCGTGGAACACGCCGAGCCAGGCGGCACGCCCAAGCCCGTGGGTCTGAGCCCACCACGCGGTGAGCACGACCGCACCGATGAGTTCGAGAATCAGCGTCACGCGGAGCACGCCGAGCGCAAACCGGACGACCTCGCCCGGACTGAAGGCATTGAGACCCTCGACCAGCGTCCGCCGCTCCTGCAGGGTGATGCGCCGGCCGAGCGCCACGCCGACCAGGGTCGAGAAGGTCATGTAGCCGAGCCCGCCGGCTTGAATCAGCAGCAGCACCACCACTTGTCCGAACGGCGACAGGTCCACGGCGGTGTCGACGACGATGAGGCCGGTGACGCACACCGCGGAGGTTGCGGTGAAGAGGGCTTCGTGCCAGGGCAGGCGTCCCGGACCGGCGGCCGCCCACGGCAGCAGCAGCAGCAGGGTGCCCACGCCGATCAGGCCCAGCACGCCGAGGATCAGCAACTGCGACGGCGGCAGCGCGCGTGGCCGGACAGGCGCTGCGGGGGCGGGCACGACGGGATTCTGGCACGCCGCACGGAATTCAGAATTCAGGAATGCAGAATGCAGCGCGGGGCCGGCAGGGTCGGCTCTGCCGGGGCACAGGTAGGGGCGCCTCCCCGAGGCGCCCTGACAGGGCAGCTCGGGGAGCTGCCCCTACCGTGGGCTCCTCGCGGAGCCCTCCGGTGCGCGAGCTGCCCTTCATTCCTAATTCTGAATTCTGAATTGCCTGTGGTGGTAGTCTTCCGTCCGTAGCCGTTCCTACTTCCTGCAACAGCGAGGTTCTCGTGTCCGAACACACGCGTTCACGCCAGGCTGGCGAGAGTTCGCCCTCCACCGCGCACGCGGAGCCGTCGGCGTCAGGCCCCAATTTTTCCCGGCGGACGTTTCTCAAGTCTGTCGGGGTCACGCCGGTGGTGGCTGCGGCCATCTCGCCGGAGGCCGCCGAGGCGCAAACGGCCGCGGTCATCGGCCCGGACGCCGCCCCGCTCTCCCTCACCATCAACGGCCAGAAGCGCACGGTCACGGTGGAGCCGCGGACGACGCTGCTCGATGCCATGCGGCAGCAGCTCGATCTGACGGGCGCCAAGCGGGTGTGCGACCGCGGGTCGTGCGGCGCGTGTACGGTGAGCATCGACAAACGCACGGCCTACGCCTGCTCGGTGCTGGCCGTGGACGCCGAGGGCGCCGACATCCGGACCATCGAGGGGCTCACCCAGGGCACCGTGCTGCACCCGGTGCAGCAGGCGATTTTCGAGAAGGACGGCACGATGTGCGGCTTCTGCACGCCGGGCTTCGTGATGTCCACCGTGGCGCTGCTCGACAAGATTCCCAATCCCACCGCGGCGCAGGCCAAGAAAGCGCTGGACGGCAACATCTGCCGCTGCGGCACGTACGTGCGGCTGCTCGAAGCCGTGCTGTCGGTGAAGGGAGGCGCGCGTGGCTGAGGAAACGATGATGCCGATGGACGAGGCGACGGCCGGCGATCAGGTCGCCGAGGTCAATCTGCCGGCCACGGCCAATCCGAATTCCCCGTTCGCCTGGCCGAAGGAACGCCGCATCCTGAGCACGCGGGTCAAGCGGATCGACGGGCCCGCTGAAGGTCTCGGGACGGGCCAAGTACTCGTACGACATCCAGCGCCCCGGGCTGCTCTACGGCCGCATCCTGCGCTCGCCGCACCCGCACGCGCGGATCACGTCGATCGATCTGGCGCCGGCGCTGAAGATGCCGGGCGTCAAGGCGGCGGTGACCATCGCCAAGCCCGGCGGCAAGATGATGTACGTCGGGCGACGAGGTGGCTGCCGTCGCTGCCGCCACCGAGGAGCAGGCGCGCGACGCGGCGCGGGCAATCCGGGTGGAGTACGAGGTGCTGCCCTTCCTGGCCACGGTCGAGCAGGCGATGCGTCCCGAAGCCCCGACGGTGTTCGAGGGCGGCAACGTCAAGGCGTCGCAGACCGAGGAAGAAGGCAGCATCACCGCCGGCTTCGCGGCCGCGGCGCACGTCGTCGAGCAGACGTACAGCACGCAGGTCCAGACGCACGTGTCGCTCGAGACGCACGGCTGCATCTGCGAGTGGGACGGCGACAAGCTGACGGCGTGGGTGTCAGCACCCAGGCGGTGCACGGCACGCGCGAGGGCTTTGCCACGCAGCCTGGGCATTCCGCAGGCCAACGTGCGGGTCATCACCGAGCACATGGGCGGCGGCTTCGGCAGCAAGTTCGGCCCCGACGTGCAGGGCATTGCCTGCGCGCGGCTGGCCAAGGAGGCCAAGCGCGCCGGTGAAGCTGATGCTCGACAGGCGCGAGGAGCACCTCGCCACCGGCAACCGCCCCTCCGCGCATGCCAAGGTCAAGGCCGGCGTCTCGGCCGACGGCATGCTGACGGCCTTCGACGCCGAGACCTGGGGCACCGGCGGCGCCGGCGCGTCGTCGGGCTTCCCGCTGCCCTACATCTACACCGTTCCCGAACCGGCGGCGCGTCCACAAGGACGTCTACATCAACGCCGGGCAGCAGCGGGCGATGCGCGCGCCTGGCCATCCGCAGGGCTGTTTCATCACCGAGATGCTGATGGACGAGCTCGCCGACCGGGTCAAGATGGACCCGATCGAGTTCCGCATCAAGAACCTGCCGCCGCAGGCGCCAAACGCGATGTGGCGCGAGTACTTCAAGATCGGCGGCGTCCAAGTTCGGGTGGGACAAGCGGCACCCGACCGGCGATCCAGACGCCGGGACCGATCAAGCGCGGCATGGGCGTGCGCCGCCAACCGGTGGGGCGGCGGCGGCCGCGGCACCCAGGCGCAGTGCGAGATTCTGCCCGGACGGCGGGGTGGTGGTGCGCTGCGGCACGCAGGACCTCGGCGTCGGCACGCGCACGCTGATTGCCGATGATCGCGGCCGAGACGCTCGGCCTGCAGGTCGAAGGACATCAAGGTCGAGATCGGCGACAGCAACTTCCCGTTCAGCGGCGGCAGCGGCGGAGCACGACGGCGCCGGCGGTGTCGCCGGCGATTCGCGTCACCGTCAGCAAGGCGCTGCAGGAACTGGCGACGCGCGTCGCGCCGGCCATCGGCGTCGCGGCCGACGCAGATCACGGCCAGCAACGGGCGGGTCCACGTCAAGGGCACGCCGGCGCAAGGGTCTGACCTGGGCCGACGCGTGCAAGCGGCTGCAGACGACGCCGATGTCGGTCAACGCCGGGTGGGAGCCTGGTCTCTCGGCCAGCGGGTCGAGCGGCGTGCAGTTCGCGGAGGTCACGGTCGACATCGAGACCGGCATCGTCAAGGTCGACGCGCATCCTGTGCGTGCAGGATTGCGGCCTGATCGTCAACCAGCTCACCGCCGAGAGCCAGGTGCTACGGCGGCGTGGTCGATGGGCGCTGAACTTCGCGCTGTACGAGGACCGCATCCTCGACCGCAACACCGGCGCAGATGGTCAATCCCAACATGGAGTGGTACCTGCGTGCCGGGCATGACCGACATTCCGAAGATCGACGTCATGCTGATGAACCAGCCGGAGCGCGGCGTCATCGGCATCGGCGAGCCGCCGACGATCTCGACCGCCGCCGCGATCGCCAACGCCGTGGCCAACGCCATCGGCGTGCGCGTGCGCAGCCTGCCGCTGACGCCGCAGAAGGTGCTCACCGCCCTCGAGGGTGAACGCGCAGGAGGCACGCAGTGAAGCCGTTCTCATACGTCAAGGCAGCCAACGAGCAGCAGGCGCTGGCGGCGCTCGGGCGCGAGCGAGGCAAGGTCATGCCGCTCGCGCGGCGGCATGGACCTGGTCTCGCTGCTGAAGGACTACATCGCCACGCCGGACCGGTTCGTCAACGTCAAGGGACTCGACGGCACCATCGTCGCGACGCCGGACGGCGGGCTGCGGATTGGCGCCGCCGTGCGGCTGGTCGACCTGCAGGCGCACGCCACGGTCACGTCGCAGTACGCGGCGCTGATGGAAGCCGCGGCGGAGGTCGGGACACCGCAGATTCGCAATCTCGGCACCGTCGGCGGCAACCTCATGCAGCGCCCGCGGTGCTGGTACTTCCGCAACGAGGAGTTCCCCTGCCTGAAGAAGGGCGGGGCGCGCTGCTACTCGGTGGACGGCGAGAACCAGTTTCACGCCATCTTCGGCGGCGGCCCCTGCCACATCGTGCACCCGTCGAGTCTGGCGGTGCCGCTGGTGGCGTTCGGCGCGAAGCTGCGCATCGCCGGTCCGCGCGGCGAGAAGGAAGTGCTGGCCGAGGAGTTCTACGAGCTGCCGGACCGCAATCTCTATGGCGAGACGGCGCTGCGTCCCGATGAACTGCTGACGCATGTCATCCTGCCGCCGGCCAAGGCGATGAAGAGCGCCACGTACGAAGTGCGCTTCCGCACGTCGCACGACTGGCCGATTGCCTTCGCGTCGGTGGCGCTGGGGATGCAGGGGACGACGGTCAGCGAGGCGCGCGTGGTGCTAGGCGCCGTCGCGCCGATTCCGTGGCGGTCGCCGGAGGCCGAGGCGGCGCTGAAGGGTCAGCCCCTGACCGAAGCGACGGCCACCAAGGCGGCGGAAGCTGCGCTGGCCTCGGCCGTCCCGATGTCCCAGAACGCATACAAGGTGCAGGTGACCAAGACCGCGATCAAGCGGGCGCTCCTGCACGCGGCCGGCGTGACGGCCTGAAAGGTGAACCATGGCTCATCCCCTTCCTGAATCCCGCCTGGTGTCGCCCGAGGTGCACTGCGCCCACCTGCGTCACAAGGGCATGTACGTCCTGAGCACTCCTGACCCCGGCGAACTGCAGCACGCCGGCAACTGGGACGCCACCGCCTACTGGTGCACGCAGACCCAGAAGGCCATGGGCCCGGACGGCAGTGCCGCCAACGCGGCGTGCTGCGTGTCCGGCAGCGGCCGCGGCTGCTGCCATTAGGTGCAGGTCCCGAAGGTAGGGTCGCCTCCCCGAGGCGCCCCGGAGCTCAGTGGGTAGGGGCGCCTCCCCGAGGCGCCCTGGCGGGCTGACGTGTAAGGGCAGCTCGGGGAGCTGCCCCTACCTGACCACACGGCTGGGCACCCCCCGCCCGCGCCGCGCCATCGACCCGCGACGGTAGGGGCGCCTCCCCGAGGCGCCCATCCCCCTATTTGTGCTTGAACGATCGGCACGGAAGGATCGAGGTTCTGCCATGGGCGCCGTGGACAGAACATTAGACGACGTAGACATGGCTTTGCTGTCGATGCTTCAGGGGAACTCACGCGTCTCGCAGGCTGAGATGGCCCGGTCCGTGGGTTTGGCGGCGTCGGCGGTGCTCGAACGCTTGCGAAAGCTCGAGGCGCGGGGCGTCGTGACCGGTGTATGCCGCCCTCCTGGCGCCAGGCATCGTCGGTTTAGGTCAATTGGCCTTGACGTGGCGGTCCGTGCGTCCGGGACGGGCGAGCAGGAGGAGCTCGCGGGTGAGCGACTCGCCGCGGTGCCGGAAGTGCTCGGAGGTCCATCACGTCGCTGGGCGAGGACTGCTACCTGCTGAAGGTCCGCACCAGCGACGCCCAGCACCTGGGCGCCCTGCTGCGACAGCGACTTGGACGGATTCCAGGGGTTGTCTCGACGCGGACGACCGTCGTCCTCGAGACAATCAAAGAGACCACGCGGCTTCCGCTCCGCCAGCCCCTCGAAGCCGGTGCTCCGGAGGAAGTGACTCCATGACGGTCACGACCACGCAACGGGCGTACCTCGCGTTCTTCGCCGTGTGTTTCTTCTGGGGTACGACCTATCTCGGTATCAAGGTTGCGCTGGAAACAGTCCCGCCGTTCCTGATCGGAGGCATTCCGCTTCACCATCGCTGGCAGCGTTCTGGCGATCGCCCTGAAGCGCTCTGGTCATCGGTGGCCTGACTGGCGCCGCGCGCCGACGTACCTGCTGATTGGCGCCACGATGCTCGGGTTTGGCAATGGCGGAGTGGTGTGGGCCGAGCAGTTCATGGCCACCGGTCTCGTCGCGGTGCTGGTGGCGTCGGCGCCATTCTGGATGGTCGGCATGGAGGCCTTCGCCGGCGGTGAGCGCCTGACGCGGCGGACGGTCACCGGGCTGTCTGATTGGCTTCTCGGGAATTCTTCTCCTGGTCTGGCCCGAACTGGTCCGTGCGACCTCTGCGACGTCGGGTGGAAGTGGGTTGGTGGGCTGGTGGCCACGCAGCTGGCCTGCATCGGCTGGTCCATCGGGTCGACGGTATCCAAGCAGCGCCTGCGCGACACGGACCACCTCGTCTCGTCGGCCTTCCAGATGCTTGCCGGCGGTGTGGTGATGCTGACCGTGGGCGGGCTGCTCGGCGAGTTCGGGCGGCTGTCGTGGTCGCCGCGCAGCCTTGCCGCGCTCACCTATCTCACTTGCGCGGGCAGTCTGGTCGGCTTCGTCGCCTACACCTACGCGCTGCGCCACCTGCCGATGTCGACCGTGTCGCTGTACCCGTACGTCAATCCCGTGGTCGCGGTGGTCCTCGGCACCTGGCTCCTGCATGAGCCACTGACCTGGCGGATCGTGGTCGCCATTGCGATCATCCTGGCTGGGTCGGCCGTAGTGTCGGGACGGGCCGGGACAATTCAGAATTCAGGATTCAGAATGAAGAGCGGGGCCAACGGCGGCGGATCTACCGGGCAGGGGCAGGATCCTCCCGAATCCAGTGTTCAGATCTCGGCGCCGGAACGGTTGGGCGGCACGCCGCGGCAGGCTGTTGGGGTCAGGCGATTTGATGAGCTGCGGGGAGCCGACCGTGCTCGAGCTGCCTGCATTCTGAATTTGCGAATTCTGAATTTTGTGCTTGTTCCCCGCTCTTCCGGATCGCATGCTGGTTTGTCGGCCTTTCTTGTGTTGGCGAGACTGATGGCATGGCACCCAGAGGCTGAGGAGGCCCCGGGTTGCCCTGCATTGCCAATTGTGAATTCTGAATTCTTGCTTGTGAGGTTCCCATGACCCGCGTTGCCCTGACTCTTGCCACGTTGCTCACTGCCGCTCCCGTGCTGGCCACGGACGGCGCCCCTGCAGCCGCGACGGCAGTGCCGACGGTCAGCGGCGCGTATGTCGAGGCCCGCACGGCGGAGGTCTTCGCTGGCGGCTGCGTCATGAACAGCGAGGCCGAGACGATGGGCCGACAGGCGCTGTTGGCGTGGCGCGTCGATCGCGGCGAGGTCGCGGGCGTGTCGATCGACGGCCTCTCCGTCGTCGCAGCACTCTCGGGCACCCACAACCTAGGCATGCGCGAGATGGGCGGAGAGGCGCCGACCCTGGTCAAGGCGCTGATGTACGTGGACGAACGTGCCACGGCCGCCCAGCGCGACGCGCTCGTGTCGATGGCCAGGACGGCCATCGGCGACCTGGCGCTCCGCGTGGTCGACGTGCAGGCAGTGCCGATTTCGTTCGAACGGACTCACCACGCAGCCGCGGTGGTGGCCGGCGACGCGACGCTGCAGGTCGAGGCGCACATCCACCACGACCCGTCATGCGGCGCGATGCAGTGGTTCCAGCCGCTTTCGCTCGGCGCCAAGGCCGAGGCCGGTCTCACCCGTAACCAGACCTTCACGGGACAGGAGCTCGGCTCGCGCTGGCAGCAGATCGACAAGCGCTCGGCGTTCGTCGGGACGTTCGCGTTCTGAATCGGGCAATTCAGAATTCAGAATTCAGAATGAAGCGCAGCTCGAAGCAACGCCAGGCTCGAAGCAGCGCCAGGGTGGCGCAGCGCTTTCAGCTCCACGCGAGGTCATGGTTTTGAAGTCATGGCTCTTCCTGTTGCGCGCAGATGCGACCCTGCCGGCCCCGCCCTTCATTTTGAATTCCTGAATTCATAATTATTCGTGTGGTGACGTGGAGATCCGACCCTGCCGGCCCCGCGCTTCATTCTGAATTTTGAATTCATAATTATTCGTGTCTCTGACCGACCGCGTGGTCCTCATCACCGGTGGCGCGCGGATGGGCGCGTCGCTCGCAGGCGCACTGGCCGCACGCGGCGCGGACGTCGCGCTCTCCTACTCCACCTCGGGTGATGCGGCGCGGGCGACTGTCGCCAGCGTGCAGGCACAGGGCCGCCGCGCGGCGGCCTTCTCCGCCGACCTGTCGAAGCCGTCGTCCTGTCAGGGTCTGATTGACGATGTCCTGACCTGGGCGGGGCGGCTCGACGTCCTGGTGTGCCTGGCCTCGCGGTACGAGCGAGTCCCTCTCGACGAACTGACGCCGGACGGGTGGCGCTCGCAGCTTGCCGTCGATCTGGATGGCTCGTTCCACTGCGCGCGAGCCGCAGCGGCGCACATGCGCACCCGGCGTTCCGGCCACATCGTCCTGTGCAGCGACTGGGTTGCTGCCAGCGGACGTCCGCGTTACTCCGGGTACGTGCCGTACTACGTGGCCAAGGCAGGCGTGGTGGCGCTGACGGAGGCGCTGGCCCTCGAGCTGGCGCCCGACGACGTCCAGGTCAACGCCGTGGCTCCCGGATCCGATCCTGCCCGCCGCCGGGTCGACCGAGGGGATGCAGGACGCCGTGATGAAGGTCACCCCGCTGGCTCACTGGGGTGGCCCCGACGTCGTCACGCACGCGATCCTTGGACTGCTCGACCAGGAGTGGGTCACCGGCCAGACCATCCGCGTCGATGGCGGACGGCACCTGGTCTGACGCAGCAGATTGAGACTTCCCAGTTGGCAATGCCGCGCGCGCCCCGAGCGAGCGGCCTCCAGGTGTGGAAGATAGAGGGGCTACAGGTGGACGGTAGGGCGGCTTACCGAGAGCCGCCCTGGCATGACGCCCGTCCCGGTGATCGCCGCGCTAGGCGCTGGGCAGTGCCTCGATGAACTCGACCATCTTCTTGCGGGTGGCCTCGTCTGGAAGCCTGCCGCGTCCGCCGCCCAGGTTGTCGACGACGTTGACAGGCCTTGCTCGTCGCCGGCGTGACCACCGTGACCGCCGGGTGGGCGATGACGTACTTCAGGAAGACCTGGGCCCAGGTCTTGGCGTCGAACTGCGCGGCCCAATCCGGCAACGGCCGCTGGCCAACGCGCGTGAACAGGCGGGTGCGTCCGAACGGCACGTACACCAGGACGCCGATCTTGCGCTCCTGCGCCAGCGGCAGGATCGAATCCTCGACGTCGCGGTTGTCGATGGCGTAATCGACGCCGATGAAGTCGAGCGGCTCGTTGCGCATCACCGTCTGCAGCTCGGCGTACTGCCCCTTGTTGGTGCTGGTGACGCCGATGTAGCGGACGCGACCCGCCTTCTTCATCTCCTTGAGGATGCCCAGCT
>CAVXAR010000004.1:0-602705 GCA_963759795.1 Vicinamibacteraceae bacterium
CGACGACCTGCTCGTGAAAGTGGACATCGCCACCATGGCGTACTCGCTGGAGGCGCGGTCGCCGCTGCTCGATCACCGTCTGATGGAGTTGGCGGCGTCGCTGCCCTCGCATTTCAAGATTCGCAACGGCACCAAGAAGTACGTGCTGCGCCGGATCGCGTCGCGGCTGCTGCCGGCCGAGATCATGGAGCGTCCGAAAACCGGCTTCGGCGTCCCGCTGGATCGCTGGTTCCGTTCGACGTTGCTCACCTTCGCCCGGGACATCCTGCTCGATCCCGTGACGGTCAGGCGGGGCCTCTTGCGGCGCGAAGCCGTCTCCTCGATGCTGGAGGACCATGCCTCGGGACGGCGCGATTCGCATCGCCAGATCTGGAACCTGCTGATGCTCGAGCAGTGGTACCGCACCTTCGTCGATCGCCGCCCGAGCGCCGCCCCAGCGGCACGCTGAGCGATACCGCCGACGGTCAACCCGAGCGGCGGTACCGCCGACGTCCTCGTCGTCCTGCACTGGTCAGCGCTGCGCTTGCGCTCCATCAGTGCGTCGAGGTCTGCTGGGGCAGGTTCGACGCCGAAGAATTCTTCGCGGCGGGTCCCGGGACCATGAAAGTCGGAGCCGCCCGTGACCAGCAATCCATGCTGCCGGGCCATTGCCAGGTAGTGCGCCGTGGCGGTCTCATCGTGCGAGCTGTGGTAGACCTCGATGGCCACCAGGCCCGCGTCGACGAGTCCAGGGATGATGTCGTCCTTGGGGCGATAGCCCGGGTGGGCGAGTGACGGGATGCCGCCTCCAGATACCACCAGAGCCACAACTTCAGCCGGCGAGACGCCCGTGTGCGGCACAAACGCCGGACTCTCCTCGCCAAGGTAGCGGTCGAACGCCTCGGCCACCGTCGCGACATGGCCGGCCGCGATCAATGCTTGGGCAATCTGCGGTCGTGCCAGCGACTTGCCGCTCCCGGCGGCGGCCTCGACCATCGCGTCGGTATCGACGGGCGCGCCGAGCTTCTCCAGCCGCGACGAAATCTCGAGCGCCCGGTTGACGCGCTGCTGACGCTGCGCCGCCAGCAACGGCTGCAGGCCCGGCGTCTCCGGCGGCAGGAAGTACGCCAGCATGTGCACGTCCTTGCCGCCATGCACCGAGGTCATCTCGGATGCCCGGCAGGCACGTCATACCGCGTGCCGCGGCGGCCTGTTGTGTCGGCTCGACGCCCGCCATCGTGTCGTGGTCGGTCACGGCCATGGTGCGGATGCCCTTGTCCCAGCAGCCGTTGAACGGAATCCTCTGGCGTGCAGCGGCCATCGGACGCCGTGGTATGCATGTGCAGGTCGATCACTGAGAACCCATTCTTTCCTGGTGTGACGTGTCGTGCGGACCGCCGCCGACTCGCGTGTGCCGAGATTGCACGTCGGCATAGTCCCGTCGAAATCGGCGGACCCGTCCAGCAAGCCTCAACACTATCGTAGCTGCGCGTGCCCCGAACGTCGTCTGGGGCGGCGGAACGGAGCGCGCGGTCGGCTGGGAGAGCTCAATTGTGCGGTATCATCGCCGACCTGATAAATGGTCCGACGCCGTGAGGTGTCGATGACGCGCTCATCATGCATCCGAGTGACTTGCTTTTGCGTGCAGGACAAGGGACGAGTTGGCCGACGGCGCCGCCAGTGCGCGTGGACGACTGGTGACCGGGTGGCGTCGGTCGTTGACCGAACTCGTGAACGGCGCAGTGACGCCGTCGCCCCTTGCCGCGCTCGTGGCGCTCTCAATCGTCGTCGGAAGCGGCCTCGTTGCGGTGCTGGCGATTACGCCGACGTCGCTTGCCCGTGCTGACCGGACCCGGATTGCCGCCAGTGCGGAGGACTACGACGCGGTCGCGACTTCCGCGGTCTTCGCCTTCGCCCGGCGCCCGCAAACCGGTCCGGTGCTGGTGGTGCTCGGCGGGTCGACTACGCGAGCGAGCCTGATCGAGGACGACCTGCGGCGTGAGTTTGCCGACGTCGTGGAATCCGGGAGTGCCGTGCTGAAGCTCTGCACCAGTCGTCAGAGCCTGTGGGAAAGCCTGCTCCTCGCCGAGGCCCTGCCGCGTCCGCTCGTCGGCACCGTCGTGGTGGGCGTCGGGCCTTCGCTGTTCTCGCGCGGCGAGGACAGCCTGGCGGAGCTGGCAGTGTCGCCTCGCCTGGGTGTGCGGTCACGCATGCTCGATGAGGAGTTGGCCGGGCGTGGCTTCACCGTACGTCCGCGCACAGGTGTGTACGCCGTCGACAACGCCGCATTCCTGCTGGCGCGGCGGCGGACAGTGCTCAACGCCGGTCTGGACAGCCCCGCTCCGACCTACCTGGACAGTGCGTACCTGGCGGCGCCCGACGGCGTCGGCGAGCGGGAGTGGGCTGCGCGTGGAACCCGGGTGGCGTCCGGTACCCGGACGTGAAGGCCAACTGGGCTCTCAACGCCCGCGTGCTCGACAAGTTGATCGCGTCGCTACGGCGCACCGGTCTGCGCGTCGTCCTGGTCGAAACGCCCGTGAATCCTCGTTTCGTGACCCAGTACGACGTCGCGGGCGTCGGCAAGTGGCATCAGGATCGGATGCGGGACTTTGCCAGCCGCCTCGGAGTCCCCTACGTCGTGCTCAACGACGAGGCTGGCCTGGCGAGCAGCGACTTTTTCGACTGGGCCCACCTGCGCGACCGCGGGAGCGGCCCGTCGCTGCGCGCGCGCACTACGCGTCATGCTGGCCCCTTCAGGTGTGCCGGAGCGTGCCGAGTGATGACCGAGCCGCATGGCAAAGGCCACCGTCGCCGGTGCGCTGCTGCAAGGTGCGGTGCTCGGGGCGCTGGTGCTGTGGGCGCTGTTGGAACTGGCCAGCCACGGCGAGCGGGGGCCTTGTCTTCCGCTATCAGGGATTCAGGCGGCTTGGTTACCGACCTCTGGTTCTGGCTCTTGTTGGCTGTCGGCGTGCCGGCGTACTGGCTGTGGCCCGACCGCCATCGGATGGGATTTCTAGCCACGTTGTGCGTCGCCTACCTGCTTCGGCTGCAGCTGCTGGCCACGGCGGTGCTCCTGATCTGGGTCCGTGCCGTTCTATCACGGCACGCCATCACGAAGTGGGCCTGGCGTACGGTCGTGGGCCTTGCGGGCCTTGATTGCCGGGAGCCTCGGATACCTGGCGGTGTGGAAGTATCTGCCGGCGCTGGCGCCTGCCGCCTGGGCGGGTCCCGTCCTGATGGGATGGGCCGCGCCGCTTGGCATCAGCTACTTCACGTTCAAGTTCATTCACTATGCGGTCGAGCGCCGGCGGGGCAGCATCGCGCCGCATGGATTCTCGGATTTTCTCTCGTACATCGTGCTGGTGCCGATATTCTCGGCTGGGCCGATCGAGCGGTTCGATCATTTCCTCGCCAACCGCGAGCGATCGTGGCGAGCGCAGTCTGCGGCTGAGGGGCTGACCAGGATTGGCCATGGGCTGATCAAGAAGTTCCTGGTGGCAAATCTGCTGGTGCTCCCTCTGCTTGCGAGTGTGCGGGATGGCGGGGAGCTGCTGGATCAACTGTCAGAGCTGCCAACGTGGAAGGTGTGGGCGTTCTGTATCCGGTCGTTTCTGTACCTGTACCTCGACTTCAGCGCCTACTCCGACATCGCCATAGGCGCCAGTCGATTGTTTGGCTTGCGCATCCTGGAAAACTTCAATTGGCCCATCCTTGCCGGTAACATCAGGGAGTTCTGGACGCGGTGGCACATGACGCTCGCCGGCTGGTGTCAGAGCTATGTGTACATGCCGGCCATCGGCCGAACCAGGAATCCCCATCTGGCCACCTACGCCACCTTCATCGCGATCGGGCTCTGGCATTCCGCGTCGCTGGGGTGGATCGTCGTGGGGCCTGTACCACGCCACGGGAATCTCTCTTTACGGCACGTGGACCCGGCAGCGTCGACGCAGGAAATGGCGTGGTCTGGACCGACCTGGCTGGCGCTGGCTCGGCGTCGGTGCGACGTTCGCGTTCGTCTCTGCCGGCGCAGTCGTTCACGACCATCGACGCGTACGGCGGATGGTTCCAGATGCTGCGTGTGTGTGCCAAATTGCTGTTCATCAACCTGCCGGCATGACGACCAGCCACATCGAGAACTCCGAGGTCGAATGGCCCTGACCGCGGAAGCACTTCGCACGTACCTTCAGGACGAACTCGGCATCGACACGGCGGAATTGCCGATGGATGCGCCGCTGTTCAGCAGTGGGTTGATCGATTCCTTCTCGCTCGTGTCGCTGTTGGCACATATCGAACAGACGTGTGGCTTCAAGATCGGGGCGTCGGACGTCAATCTGGACAACTTCGACTCGATGGCTCGGGTCCATGCCTACATCGAGGCGATGACGGGGAGCGGGCACTGACGATGACGTCGGGCCTCGACGACGGCACGGCCCGAACGCTGCGCCGTGTCGCTCAGCAGTACGGGACGCCGCTGCTTTGTCTACTTCGCCGAGCCCATGCGGCAGCGGCTGCGGACCCTGGCGCGTGTCATGGACGGCCGCTTCACGATCAGTTACGCGATGAAGTGCAATCCCAACATCGGCGTGCTGCGTGCGCTGGGCACGGATGTCTCGCTGCTGGACGCCAGTTCGGCCGGAGAGCTCGCGCGCGGCGTGGCGGCGGGATATGCCGCCGCGACATCGCATTCTCCGGTCCGTGCAAGCGGCGGCGCGACGTCGAGTACGCGGTCGATGTCGGGTGTGGTGCGATTGTCTGCGAGTCGATCGGTCAGTTGGCGCTGGTCGACGCAGTGGCCAAGGCGCGCGGGCGGCGTCAGGCCGTGCTGCTTCGCATAAATCCCGCGCCGGGTCCCCAGGCGTTTCGGTCTGCAGATGGGCGGGCGGGCGAGCCAGTTCGGCATCGACGAAGAGGCGATTGACGGCGTCCTGGCCGGCCTGCCGACGCTGACAGGTGTCGATTGCCAGGGGTTGCACGTGTATTCGGCCGGGAACTCGCTGGACGAGGACGCCATCGCCGAGAACATCGAGATGATGGCGGAGATGTTCGGGAACCTGATTGCCCGTCACGGCCTCAGCCCGCGGCAGTTGGTCTTCGGTTCGGGCTTCGGGATTCCGTATTTCGCCGGGCGATCGCGGCCCTCGATCTGTCCCGGCTGTGCGAGTCGACTCGTCCCGGCCGTCGATCGTCTCCGCGCTAGCCCGGGAGGCGCGCCACCGATGTGTGCTCGAGATGGGCCGGTGGATCGTGGGCCCGGACGGTTACCTGCTCACGCCGTGGTCGATGCAAAAGACAGTCGGGGACGGCAATTCGGGTCTGCGATGCCGGCTTCAACAACCACCTCAGCGCTTGCGGCATGATGGGCACGGTGATGCGGCGCAACTGGTGCTTCCGGAACCTCACCAGCTCCGAGACGCGCAGCCAGTCGGGAAGTATCTGCTCGTCGGCCCACTGTGCGCCAGTTTCGACGTACTTGGGACGGCCGTGGAGTTGCCGGTGACCGACCCCGGCGATGTGCTGGCCATCGGAGCATCTGGCGCGTACGGTCTGACCGCCAGTCCGACTCGGTTCATCAGTCATCCCGAGCCGCGTGAAGTGCTCGTGCGATGGTGACCCAGGAGAACTGTTCGACGTCACGGAGTCGTGGCTCAACGCTGCCCCCCTCCGCAGATGTGGTGAGGTCGGACCGATGAGGGAGCCTGATGCCTACGAGGGGGTCATCGTGTTGGGCGTACCGCGGAGTGGGACCACGCTCTTGCGCCGGTTGCTGGACGCCCACCCGGACATCGCCTGCCCGCCGGAGACCAACCTGATCGGGGCGGCCAGCCGGTTCCTGCAGGAAGACCGATTTGCCGGCGGGTTGAGTGTCGGCGTAGTCCCAGGGTTGCACTTCTGTGGCTTCGACGAGGAGATCGGTCCTGACGCGTCTGCGCGACTTCGTTTTCTCGTTCTGGCGCGAGAATGCGGCGCGCGAAGGTAAGCGGCGCTGGGCCGAGAAGACTGCGGTGGACGTGTTCCATCTCGACGCCGTCGAGCGCCTGTTCGGGGACCGCTGTCGCTATGTCGCTCTGTTCAGGCACCCGCTCGACGTCGTCTGTTCGCTCAAGGAGCTTGGCGACAAGATGGAGCGTCATCTTCCGGAAGTGTTCGAGTACGTCAAGCGCTACCCCTCGACCTACGAGGCTTTCGCGCATGCGTGGCTCGAGGGCAACACCGGACTTCTGGCCTTCGTCGAGGAGCACCAGCAGTCGGTGGTGCGGCTGCGCTACGAAGACTTGATCGAGGATCCGCGCCGCAGAGTTGAGTCGAATCTTCGACTTCCTGGGCGAGCCCACCGACGTCAGACCAACTGCTCGGACAGGCTTCAGCGCACCGGGCACGGTGGGGCTGGGCGATTGGAAGACGTACGCTCAGGCCGGCGTCAGCGACAGCAGTGTCGGGCGATTCCGGTCGCTGAGTCCGTGGACGATCGAGACCCTCGCGCCGATCGTCAACCCACTCATGGTGCGCCTGGGGTTCGAGCGATACCGAGACGCACAACCAACGCCGACGCCGAGCGTCGGGCCCACCTGACTCGTCTCGTGACCAGCATGAAGTTGTCCTCAAGCAACCCGCATCAGAAATGATGCCGACCGACCTGTGGACCGCGTTCACGACCACTGCCGCCCGGCACCAGGCGAAGGCGGCGTTTCTTGTTGGCGACCAGCGCTGGACGTTTGCCGAGTGGCAGGCGCTCGCGCAGCGCTTCCGTGCGGCCTATCGTGCGCAGTGGCGTCAGGCGGGGCGATCGGATTCTCGTCTGGACGACAATCGCGTCGAGGTGGCCGCCGCGGTCGCCGCGGCCTGGGGCGAGGCCGCCATCCCGGCAATCATGGACTCTGCGTGCCGCGCGCCGCAGCTCGACAGCGCGCTGGCAACAGTGGCGCCTCGCCTGATCGTGCGTGCAGGAGAATCGGCGCTGCCGGGGGCGACGGCCGGTGTGCCGGTTCTCGTGGCCGACGAGGTACGCGATGCGCCTCTCGAAAGCTCAGCGACCGCCGACACCGCACCCTCCCGACAGACCCCGCGTCGATCGTCTTCACCTCCGGTTCGACGGGACGCCCGAAGGGTGTCGTGCAGTCACATGGCAACCTGATGCGTGGATGCGCTGCGGTCGGGTCCTACCTGGGACTGCGCGATGACGACATCCTGTTGTGTCCGGTGCCCTGGTCCTTCGATTACGGCTATGGGCAACTGCTCTCCACGGCCCTGCTCGGCATCACGCAGGTGATACCGACGGCATTCAACCCCTTCGGCATCTGCGAAGCCATGTCCCGGCACCAGCCGACCGTTCTGGCTGGCGTGCCGTCGCTGTTCACGTACCTCATGGGTGGGATGTCGCCGATTCGCGAGACGGACCGCTCCTCGGTTCGCCTGATCACCAATACCGGAGGGCAGATCCCGGCCCCGGTGTTGCGGTCACTGTCGGAAGCGTTTCCCGCGTCGCGCATCGTCTTGAACTACGGGCTGACCGAGACCTATCGCAGTTGTTACATCCCGGAAGGCGCGACCAATCGCCCCGGCCTCATCGGACGTTCGATTCCCGGCGCTGACGTCGTGGTGCTTCGCGAGGACGGGCGCGTAGCGGACATGGGGGAGGAAGGCGAGATCGTGCACCGCGGCGACTACGTCTGCCTTGGCTACTGGAATGATCCGGAAGCCACTTCGCAAGCCATCCGCGCGGATCCTCTCGCAGCGCCGGGGAATCCGTGCGCCGGACGCGCCGTGTTCACCGGCGACCATGGGTATCGTGATGTCGACGGACTCCTCGTATACCGCGGTCGTCGCGATCACCTGTTGAAGTCGATGGGCATTCGCACGTCCCCGGGCGAGATCGAGCATCTGCTGTACGAGTCCGGACTGGTCGACGTGGCGGCGGTGTTCGGACGTCCGCACGAGCTGTTGGGGCACGAGGTCTGGGCCGCCGTGGCACTCAAGGAGGACACCCCCCAGCACCGCGCTGATCTGGCTCGCTACGCACGCAGCGTGATGACGCCGGCAATGCTGCCGCGACGGTATCTCTTCAAGGACCCGATGCCGCGTACGGCCACCGGGAAGATCGACTATCCAGCTTTGCGCCAGGAGGCAGACGCAGACGCGTGAATCGTCGCGGCGCGGGCTGCGGCCTAGCGGTCGCCGCGGTCCTCGCCCAGGCGAGCGGCCGCCAGTGTCCCAGCCGCCTCGATGATCGAGCGCGCGATAGCCAGCCAGTTTCGCCCGTGCAGCACGGCCTGCCGGCCGTTCGCGCCGAGCGCCTGCCGCACGTCTGGTCCCTCGTGCATCGTCATGAGGGCAGCCGCCAACGCATCGGCCCTGCCGGCCGCGAACAGCAGTCCGGTCTCCCGGTCGCGTACCACGTCGCGGATGTTGGCAAGGTCTGGCGCCACCACGGGCTTGCCCATGGCCATGTACTCCAGCATCTTCATCGGCGACGCCACCCCGGTACGCTCGTCGGCCACCACGCCGACGTCGATTGCCGCCAGATACGCAGGCATGTCGGCCCTGTCGACCAGGCCGGTGATGAAGACGCGTGATTCGAGGCCGAGCGAGCGGGCCTTGGCCTCGACCGCGGCTCGGGCCGGGCCGTCGCCGATGATCAGCAGGCGCGTCGTGTCGGGAAGCAGCGCCGCCGCCTCCAGCAGCAGGTCGAGCCCATGCCACTCGCGCAGACCGCCGCTCCAGCCCAGCGTCAGACCCGCGTCGGGAGATGTCCATGGGCCGGTGGCCGGGGCCGCGTGCGCGGGATCGAAGAAGGCTGGGTCTGCGCCGTTGGGTACGACCCATGCGCTGCGGCCCGCGACGCTCTGTACCTGCTCGGCCATCGGCGACGACACCGCGAGCACGAGGCTGGCGCGGCGCAGGGCCGCCCGCTCGAGACGCGCCGCCAGTGAGTGCATGGCCTGCGGCTCGAAATCCCGATATGGCCGCTCCGAATACACCGCGTTGACTTCCAGGACGACCGGGCAGCCGGCTCGGTTGGCCGCGATCAGCGGGCCGAGGTCCCAGCGCGCATGACGCTTGTACAGCAGCTGTGGCCGCCAGCCGCGTATGGCCTGCCGCATCGCCAGGTACTCGGGAACGTTGTAGGCCACCGACGCCGCTTCGAATGCGACGGCAGGCAGCCAGGCCTTGACCGCGGCTGTCGAACTCCCGCGCCGGCCGGCAGCCGGGTCGGGCCCGCAGACGCGCACCTCGTGACCAAGTGCACGGAAAGCGTCCACCATTGCCGTGATGTGGATGCCCTCGGCGCCGTCGGCCAGCGTGCGGTGGTGGTAGAGAATGCGCATGCGGCGCTAGCTGGTGAGCAACGCGACCTCGTCGGCGACCGTGTCGCGCACCTCGACGCCGGCCTGGGCGGCCATCACCGTGTCGCGGTGCGCAATGGTGTGCAGCACCGCGTCAGCCATGGCGCCTGCGTCCTCGGCAGGGTAGAGCACCACACCTGGCGGACGCGTGCCGTTGTCGCAGGCCACCACCGGCACTCCAAGCGCGATCGACTCGAGTACCGACGACGCGACACCATCGGTGATGGGTGTGCGCAGGTAGAGCACCGACCGCTGCAGCGCAGTCAGGAAAGCGTCGTGATCGAGGTCTTCGAGAATGCACACGCGGTCGAGGATGCCATGCGCCGCAAGACGCTCGTCGAACGCCTTGCGCAACTCCGGTTCGAAATGACCGCCATAGGCACCGCACAACACCACCCCGACGTCCGGTCGCTGCGCGCACATCCTGGCAATCCCGTCGACCAGCGTCAGCGGGTAGAACAGCACGCGCAGGCGGATGTAGACAAAGACCGTCTGCGGAAAGCGGACGAAGAACGCCTCCAGCGCCGGCGGCAACGGTGTCGGAGTGAACTCGAGATACTGCGCGCTGAAGGCCGCAATCGGCACGATCTTGCGCGCCGGGATGCCGTACTGCTGGATGCACGCCTTGACGGGCTCGCTGTTGCAGATGATCTCGCGCGGGATCGTGAACAGCAGCCAGTAGAGCGGCGCCCACAGCCACGACCGATGGACCGGGAAGTATCGCTGGATGGCCCCGGCGTGGAAGGTCAGCACACAGCGTCGCCCGTGCAGCAGGTTGATGAGCGAGGCCAGCAGCGCCAGCACGGTGCCCTTGATGGCATCGCCGTTGGCGTGCGCGTGCACCAGGAAGCCCTGCCGGCTGAACCGCCATACCTTCCGGACGAAGTCGCCACCGCCCAGCACCATCTCGTACTCGGTGCTGGGGATGTTGCGGCTGGTGCCGATGTTGAGCACCGTGCAGGTGTGACCCTCGGCCTCGAGCCGGGTCTTGAGGTACTCGACGCGTATCCCCCAGCCCGCGCGCGGCGGGGGATACGAAGTCACTTCCAATATCCGCGCGGGTGTCTTGGTCTGCGGCATCAGTCTCTCGTTCACGCGGCACCGCCGTGACCCGCCGCGGGCCACAACCGGCCGCGCGGAGCAGGCAACCGCTTCGTCTCGACGCGGCCATCGCCGGCGTCGGTCGTCACCACGACGAGGGCATCGTCATCGAGGCGTTCACGCGTGCCGACGGGCACGCTCACGCGGTCGGTGAAATCCGGTCCGGAGACGGTCAGCGCCGCGGCCCCGTCGGCTTCGACCAACAGCCCGGGACCATGCTTGTCGCCCGGCGCCACGATCGTCAGCAGGACGCTCCGCGGGGCGGCCGTGCGAGTCCGCAGCGACAGTCGCGGCGCCGGGACGCGCACGCCCAGGCTGGGCGCAATCCAGCCCTGGTCGGGCGCGTCGCCGCCTTCGGCGTGCCGCGCCGTCCACGCCCCGCTGCCCAGCCACTGCAACGTCGCGACGTTCCCGTAGCGCGCCCGCGCGTGCCCCTCCAGGTGCAGTGGTACGCCCGGCGCGCACTGGAAGTTGACCTCGATGTCGTGCTCACCGTGGCCGACGAACTCATCGCAGATGACGACGTAGCCGTGACTGCGGAGCCAGACCGCCCGACGATGGGTGAGACCGTCGGGGCTGCGGTCGTAGCCGTCGTGTGCGCCCACGACCCATGCCTCGCCGTCCCCGGCATACCAGCCTTCCGGCCGTGCCCGGTAGCTGTGGGACCAGGCCATCTTGCCGAGGTGCCGCGCCTGGTCGCGCCCATCGATGCGAGCGGTGTTGTGGGCGGCGGTCTCGCGGAAGTGCGCCTCCCAGGCGCCACCGCAGTTGTAGGCGTGGAAGCCGGAGTCGACCAGCACCCGTGCGCCCCGCAACGTCACCAGCACCGACAGGCAGTCGGCATGCCCGTGCATCGAATTGGGGATGGCGTCTGGCCGGATGCCCGCGGCCTGCTCGCCACAGTCGACGCACACGTAGTCGGCGCGTGCCGACCAGTCACTGCGCAAGACGTAGTAGCCGCTGTGCGACAGCGCGATCGACGTCGTCGCGGGAGACGACGACGGCAGCGTATCGAAGCTCGTCAAGCCCTCGGGCCCGAGGAGCCACAGCGCATCCTCGTGGAAGCGTCCCGCGATCGCCTTGAGATCGGCCCGCCCGAACAGCACCGCGCCGATCGCCTGGTAGGGCCGGAAATCCCACAGCGCCAGGTGCTCCATGCGAATGGGCTTGCCATCGTCGGCGCCGCCGATCTCGGGAGTACGACCGTCGGGCTGGATCAGCGCGGTGCTGAAGTCGAGGCCACGCTCGATCGCCTGCCAGACCGCCGGCGAGAAATCCTCGCCAATCCGACGTGCGGTCAGCGCGGCGAGGAGGTAGTCGCCGACGCTGGCGTGGTGGTAGAACGTCGACTGCTCGCAGGTGCCGCCGTCGGCGTAGAACTGCTCCGGCAGGCGACGTTCGAGCACGTCCCGCGCAGCCGACCGCCAGCGTGCGGCATCGCGGAATTCCGGGAACGAGGCGCCGAGCATGTACAGGGCCGCCGCTTCGCCAATCAAGTGGTTGAAGGGGCTCGAGTAGTGCTCGAGATGTCGCTCGATGAATCGTCCGGCATCGTGAAAGGCCCGCAGCCACTCGAGATGGAAGTCGTCGTCGAGCGCGTCGAACGTCAGCGCGTAGGCCCACAGCCATGAGAACGACCGGAAGGCCGGCTCGAGCGCGCAGGACCAGTGGACGCCTGTGCCGTACGGATTGCCGGCGATCCAGCTGCGGACGAGCGTCTGCAGTGCTGCCAGGCTCGACCGATCGTCGTCCAGGAACACAGCCCGACCCAGGTCGACGAGGTACTGCTGCCGGCTCAGTTCCCAGACGTGCTTGACGTCGCCGCTGCCGACGTCGCCGCGATGCACGGGGACATCGGCGTGGAACACCGCTGGCCACGGTCGGCCGGTGACGGGATCGTGCTGCCAGGGGATGTCTTCACCGTAGTCGAACGTCTGGCCGAAGAACGTGAAGCGATGCGCGCGCGTCTCCGCCGCACGTGCCCGCATGTCGTCGCGCTCGGCTCGATAGCGCGTCTCGAAGAGCGCCCGCATGGCGTCGCGCTGCTGTATCGACGGCAGAAAGCGTGCGGCGTTCTCGCGGCGCGACTGCAGCAGGCGTGCCTGCCAGCCGTGTCCGGCCAGGGTGGTCCCCAGGTCGGGCTCGAGGCTGGTCGCGCTGGCCAGGGTGCCCGCCGCGTGCGCACGGCGTTCGGCGGCCACCGTTGCCGTGTACCGCACGCGATGGGCAATCTCGGCCAGCGACATCGCCCGCAACTTGCGCAGGCGACTCGACAATCCGATGAGGCGATCCGTCCCGCTCACGTCGCCGGCGTCCAGGGCCGGGCAGGACGGGGCTGCGGACGAAACGCAAAGCGCTCGACCTCCAGCGCGAAGACCAGATCCTCGAGGCGTTCCTCGATCTCGACCCGTTCCATGGCATACGGGTCACTGGCCAGCGACGCGAACCCGTTGCTCGACGTGGCCGCGCCGGTGAATCCGGCGCGTTCCGCCATCCGGTGCAGGTCCTCGGTGTGATAGCGCTCGGCGCCGCCGTTCGGGTAGGAGAACTGTGTCACCTCGACCCCCAGGCGCGCGCGCAGTGCACGGCGACAGCCGTCGATCTCGCGCCACGCGTCGTCGGGGCCAGCACTCGGCAGGTTGGCGTGGGTCAGCGTATGACCGCCCATGTCCATCCCGAGGCGGACCATCTCGCCGACCTGCTCCCACGTCAGCATCGTTGGCGTCGGTGCGTACGGCAGGCCGGCCAGCGTCCGCAGTTCGCGCTCGCAGCGCGTCACGCACGGGGATCAGGTTCCCCTTGCAGAGCCTGGTCAACACCTTCACGGCGCGATAGCGGTCGTCGTCGGTGATCAGGGGCAGCGTCTGCGGCTGCGGCACGGTGATCGAGACCGTCGGTCCTGGGAGTCGTGCGACGAGGGTCTTGATCTCGGTGGGCCAGAACGGCTGCCCATCGGCGAGGCAGTCCGCCGTGAGATAGAAGGTGCCGACGACGCCATGCCGGTGCAGCGTCCGCGCGGCCTCGAGGTTGTCGGCGTAGCCATCGTCGAACGTGATGGCCACGGCGTTGGAGGGCAGCGGTCGGCCGTCCCGGATGCGTTGCACGGCCTCGGGCAGCGGCAGGACGTGGTACTGGCTGGACAGGTACGCCACGTGTGCCTCGAAAGCGGCCGGCGTGACGCAGATGCCGGGGTCGGCATACGCGTAGCCCTCAGGGCCGCAGACGGCGTGGTAGCGCAGGATGGCGATCTGCCGGCTGGGCGCCAGGGTGCGAAGCGCGCGGTAGCCGCCGGCACGCAGGAGGAGCGTCTTGGCCGCGGGCGCGAGTTGCCTGCGGATGCGGGTGACGATGGTGCTCATGCGGGGCTGACGGGCGTACGTGGAAAGCGCTGCCAGGCCACGGCCTGCCCGCCGATGAGCCCGCGCAGCATGCCCGTGGCTGCCGCCACGTGCACCATGCAGAAGTAGTAACAGACGCCGATCGGCAGCAATCGACGCAGCGCCTCGACGCAGCCGAGCAGGCCGACGCCCATCGCCACCACCGCCGTCCACCAGATGGCCGCAAAGGCAGCGCCTTCACCGCGCAGTGCGTAGCAGCTCATGACGAGGACGGCGCCGAGCACGGGCGACAGCCAGCGCAGCACCTTGTGCGAGAGGAGCGAGAAGACTGCCTGTGGCGCGCGCCAGGGAATCTGCGTGCGGCCGCGCAGCAGGAACTGCACCGCGCCGGCGACGATGCGGGTCTTGCGCGAGAACTCTTCCCAGGCGGACCGCGAGCCATGTTCGAAGGCGATGGCCTCGGGCTCGTAGACGACCCGGTAGCCCTTCTTGATGACCGCCATCGGCACGGCCAGGTCGTCGAGGACGGTGTCGCCGGCTGGCGCCTCGAAGAGGTCGCGGCGTACGGCATACAGGGCGCCATCGACGCCAACCATCGAGCCCAGTTCGGACTCCGCGCGCTGCAGCCACCGTTCGTACTTGTAGTACAGGTCCTCGGGCGCGCCGAGGGCGGCGCGGTCCCCGGTCAGCACCACGTCGCCGCTGACCGCCCCGACGCGGGGGTTGCGGAAGTTACGGACCAGGGCACGCACGGCCCCCGGCCGCAGGAAGGCGTTGGCGTCGGTGAGCACGACGATCTCGCTCGTGATGGTGGGCATGGTGGCGGCCAGCGTGGCGATCTTGCCGCGCCGCTCGGCATAGGCATGCAGCACCACCCCGCGCGACGCGTAGGCACGCGCAATCGTATTGGTGCGGTCGCGCGACCCATCGGAGGCCAGCAGGATCCGCAGACGGTCGGCAGGGTAGTCCAGCGCCAGCGAATTCTCGATCTTGCCGGCGACGACATCCTCCTCGTCGTGGGCGGCGACGAGCAGCGTCACCGTCGGCAGATCCCCGTCGGGCCCGCTCGACAGCGGCAGGGGCCGATGGCGGAGCAGGCTGGCGGACGCGACCAGGAGCGGATAGCCGACAAACAGGTAGGCCACCAGGCTGAGCGACGACCAGAACACCACGCGAACGGTGGCCGGATGACTCTCGAGCATCACGCCGAACCAAGCGAGCAGCAGCACACCCGTGACGAGCGCACTTCCGGTCCAGAGATCGACGATGCCGCTCGCGGTGGTCCGGGCGGTGGCCTGCCGCGGTGTGCTCCAGATGCCGGACGTGTGGCCGAACGTGCCCTTCACCAGGCCGACCACCGACGCCAGGTTCAGGACCCCGAAGTACCAGGCGACCTGCAGCACGTGGCGTGAGCTGGGCAGTGCCATTGCCAGCATCACCACCACCGCCATCAGCGCCCAGACCCAGGGTGCCGCCGTGAGCGATCGGCGGCAGCAGCAGCGCCACCGCGGCAATCGCCATCGTCAATGCGAACAGGCCGGTGAACCACCGCAGCACCTTGTGTGAGATGACCGACAGCGAGAACAGTCCGACCTTCCACGGCTTGAGCACGTCACTGGCCAGGAAGACCGCACGCCAGCTGCGGCTGATGATCCGCACCCGACGGCGATACTCCTTGCTGGTGTCGCCGGCCGCTTCTTCGTAACAGATGGCTTCCGGCTCGTAGACGCCCCGCCACCCGGCGGCGACGATCTGCAGCGGGTTCAGGAAGTCGTTGATCCCGTCCTCTGGCAACGCCTGCCACAGCGGCTTGCGAATCGCATAGATCGCGCCGTCTCCGCCGACGCTGGAACCCACTTGCGTCTCGAGACGCTTCAACTGCATCTCGTAATCCCAGTACGCGCCCTCGCCCTCGTCGGCAGCCCCGTCGGCGTTGCCCTCGTAGCGGGCTTCACCGGTGACGCAGCCGACCGCGGGATCGGCAAAATTCCGGACCAGTTTCCGGATGGCATCCGGGTCGTACATGGCGTTGGCGTCGGAGAACACGACGAAATCGCCGGACACTGTCGGAACCACCGCATTCAGGCCCGCGGTCTTGCCCCGGCGTGTGGCTTGTCGCCGCAACCGCACGCCCAGCGCAGCAAAGCTCTCGACAATCGCGTCGGTCCCATCCGACGAGGCATCGGAGACGACAACGATCTCGAGGTGCTGCGACGGGTAGTCGAGGGCGAGCGCATTCTCCAGCTTGCGGGCAATGACGTCGGCTTCGTTGTACGCCGAGATGATCAAGCTTACCGGGGGCGTGATGTCGCGCCTGGCGATCGGCTTCGGCCCACGGACCAGCACGATGGCGCGAAGCAGCAGCGGGTAGCCGACCAGGACATAGGCGACGACAGCGCCCGAGACGACCAGGAGGGTGAGCCAGGCGGTGGTCACTGGCCGCGCTTGAGCACGACGGTCTGCACCGTCTTGAAGAGGACGAAGATGTCGAGACCAAGCGACAGGTTCTTGATGTAGAACAGGTCGTACTGCAGCTTCTCCATCGCGTCCTCGACCGACGCGCCGTAGGTGTAGGACACCTGCGCCCAGCCGGTCACGCCGGGTTTGACACTGTGGCGCTGCCCATAGAAGGGGATCTGCTCGGTGAGCATGCGGACGAACTCGGGACGCTCGGGTCGCGGTCCGACCAGGCTCATCTCACCGCGCATCACGTTCCACAACTGCGGCAGTTCGTCGAGACGGGTCTTGCGCAGGAAAGCGCCGACCGGCGTGACGCGCGAGTCGTTGCGGGTGGCCCAGACGGCGCCCGTGGCAGCTTCGGCGTCGCTGCGCATCGAGCGGAACTTGTGGACCGTGAAGGTGCGGCCCTGCTGGCCGACGCGTTCCTGGTGGTACAGGGCCGGTCCCGGCGACGTCAGGCGGACAACGACCGCCACCACGGCCATGATGGGGGCGGCCAGGACCAGGCCGATGCTGGCCACGGTCAGATCGGCGAGGCGTTTGGCCGCCGTGAGGATGCGCGACTTGCGAAAGCCCTCCGAGAAGATCAGCCAGCTTGGCCGGAGGTTCTCCAGGGCGATCTTGCCGGTGTACTCCTCGTAGACCGACGCCAGGTGATCGAACACCACGCCGTTCAACTTCATGTCGAGCAGCTTGTCCATCGGCAGCTTGCCGCGCGCATCGGCCAGGCTGACGACGACGCGCTCGACCTGATGCTGCCTGACGATGCGCGGGATGTCGTCGACGGTGCCGAGCACATGTTCGTCGGCCCCCAGAGCGCGCGGGCCCTCGGAATCGACGAACCCGACGATGCGGACACCGAGTTCCTGGCGCCGCGCCTTCAGCTCGGAAGCCAGCGTCAGTGCCGCTGCGCCGGTGCCCACCACGAGAATGCGTTCACGCGGGCCGACACGTCCCTCGACCCACTCGAACGCGAACCGCCAACCCGCGACGAGCGTGACCACGGCTGTGGCAGCCAGCAGGAACACGCCGCGGCCGACGCTCAGCGAGGGAAACCAGTAGTAGAGGACCGCGAGCACCAGCGACGCGGCGCCGAGCGCCTGCAGGACGCGCACGAACAGCTCGCGGCGGTCGGCCACCATGCGCAGGTCGTAGAGCTCGGCGTAGTACAGGCAGACCTGGCAGACCCCGACGACCAGGGCCATCTTCAGCACCGCGTCGAGGGCCCGGCCAGCCTCGAGCGCATCGCTGCCGAGCCGGAGCACCGTGGCCAGGATCATGGCTCCCATCAGGAGCACACTTTCGAACAGGATCAGGACGGCGCTGCGCCATGTGATCTGCTGCAGGACGTTGGCCATGGACCGTCAGTCGCGCCGTGGCCAGCGGCCGGCGCCGCCGTAGTAGCCGGCGTAGTAGTGGTAATTGTGGCCGTGCTGGGCCTGCGCGCGATTGAGGACGACACCGGCAATCCGGTGGCGGCCGATGGCGTCGGCGGCGCGCTTGACGAGATCGTACGGCGTCGACGTGGCGCGCACGACGAGCAGGGCGATGTCCACCATCGACGCCAGCAGGTTGGCGTCGGTCAGCAGGCCGACGGGCGGTGTGTCGATGACCACGAAGTCGAACGCCTCGCGCGCCTCCTGCAGCAGCTGCCGCATCCGGTCCGACGTCAGGCCACCCAACGGGTCGGCATTCGGACGACCGGCGGTGAGCAGGGTCAGGCGCGGTGTCACCTGCACGAGCGGCGGTACTTCACCGGCACCGCTCAGGATGTCGCCGAGGCCGGCCAGTGACACCGTATTGAACACCTGATGAAGAGTCGGGCGACGCAGGTCGGCGTCGATGAGCAGGACCCGGCGGCCGTACGACGCGCTCAGCACGAGCGCCAGATTTGTCGCCGTCAGCGTCTTGCCTTCACCGGCCACCGCGCTGGTGACCATCACCACGCGCACGCCTCGCTCGGCCTGCATGTGGTGGACGAGCGCGCCGAGGCGGCGGTACTCCTCGGTGACCTGCGGCGACAGCTCGCCGCCGACGACCTTCTCCTCGTAGAGCGCCGACACCGGTGACACCACTGCTGCGGGAGAAACGGGCAGGAGCGGCGCGGCAGGCGGGGCGGGCGGGCTGACTGGCGCCAGCGAGGGAGCAGGGACCGGTGCCGCGACGTCTGAGGCAAGCTCGGACGCGAACTCCGGCTCGGGCTCCTCCCCGTCGGCCGGAGCCGTGGGAGTCGTGTCGGTCATGTCCCACGGGTCGGCGGGCGTGGCGTCATCGACCGGCGGGGCTGAGGACGGGTGGATTCTCGACAGGGCCTCATCGATGCGGCTCATGCACGTTCTCTCGACGTAAACAGGGACAGGGGCCAGCGCAGCCAGCGACGCAGCAACGACGCGTGCTCCTGCGGCTCGGCCACGGGTGCAGCCGGTGGGGCGGACCCGATGGGGATGACGCGTACGCCTGTCAGGATCCCGGGCGGCGCAGCCGTGGCATGACCATGGTCGATGCGCAGCGTGGCCAGCGGTGGGGACGCAGTGACGGCGGCTCCCGCGCCGGACGGGCATGCATCCGAGGAGGTCGCCGCGGTCGTCGCCGTCTCGGTCGGTGCATCGGCGCTGCCGCCGCTGCCGACGGCCCGGCGGTTCGCCGGCGCGGCGAGGACGGGCAGATCGAAATCGAGGCAGACGTCACGAATGATGTCGCGGCCGACCGGCCGCTGGCCGGCAGCAAAGCCGTTGACCAGCGCGTTGTCGCTGATCACGTTGATCAGGCGGGGGATGCCGCCCGCGCCGTGGTGGATGGCCTGCACGGCTTCGCGGGTGAAGACGTTCAGGCTGTCGCCGCCGGCCAGGTGGATGCGCTTGGCCAGGTAGGCGGCCGTCTCCCGAAGATCGAGCGGCACCAGCGAGCAGCGCAGCGACGACGCGCTGCTTCAACTGCCGCAGGCTCGGATCGTTGAGGCGGTCGGCGAGTTCCGGCTGACCGAGCAGGATCAGCGGCAGCAGCTTGGCCTCCGGCGTCTCGATGTTGGCGAGCAGCCGGATCTCCTCGAGCAGGTCGGTCGGCAGGCTGTGCGCCTCGTCGATCACCAGCGCCGTCAGCAGCCCGTCGGCGTGGCGCTGCCGCAGCAGCGCCTCGAACTCGCGCAGCAGCGCCGGCTTGGACTCGCGCAGCGGCCTCGCTCAGGCCGAACTCGTGCTGCAGGAACTGCCGGAACTCGGCGCGGTCCATCGTCGGATTGCGCAGCGTCGCGACGAGGTGGCCGGCTTCGCGCCACTGCGCCAGGGCCACGGTCAGCAGCGTCGTCTTTCCGGTCCCGGCCTCTCCCGTCAGCACGGTCAGGCCCTTGCGCCCGGCCAGGCCGTACACCAGGTTGCCGAGCGCTTCGCGATACCGGTTGGTGAGAAACAGGTAGCGCGGATTCGGAGTGAGATCGAAGGGCCGCTCGCGCAGGCCGAAAAACTGCTCGTACATGAATTCCTACAGTCCGTACTTCCAGAACAGCACGGCACCGACCAGTACGACGGCGGCCAGTCCGCTTCTGGCAAGCATCAGACGTCGGCGTCGCCGGCCATGTCGCTCGACCGAGGTCAACATCGTCGGGATCACCGCGACCACCGGCAGCGCCAGCGCCTGAATGAGGTCCTGGTCCGTCCTGAACGACGTGTCGCGATACTCGAGGATGCCCACGAGCAGCACGGCCAGCCCCAGGCCGAGCGCCGCGCCGAGCATGGTCAGGCGCTGGCGATCGGGACTGTACGGCTGCTCCGGGATGCGCGGCGGCTCGGTGATGCGGAACTGCTCGCTGACCTGACGCCGCTCCATGTTGGAGGCCACCTTGGCCTGCTCGCTGTTGTTCAGCAGGGTGGTATAGCGGTTCTTCAGGGTTTCGTAGTCACGGACCAGGCTGACCATCTCCGCCTCACGCGCCGGCACGGCGTCGAGGCGACCCTGGTACATCGCGACCTGCGACTGCCGATTCTGCAACTCCCGCTGGCGGTTCGCGACCTGCTGGGTGAGCAGCTGCTCGCGCCGCCGCAGTTCGGTGATCCGGTTGCGGCGCGTCAACTCGGCCTGCGACAGACGCTGCTGCGTCGGAGCAGGGTTGGCGCCCGAGACAGGACGCTGCAACTGCGCGCTCTGCACGCGTTCCTCCAGGTCGGCCACGGCACGGCGCTGGCGCACCACGTCGGGGTGGTCCGCCGTCAGGCGCATCTCGAGGCCCTCGAGGGTGACGCGTGCCTTGGCCAGCGCATCGTCGTAGGGGGTGACCAGGGGGGCTTCCATCCGCTCGCTGCCGCCGCCGCCGCTGCCTTCGCCCATCAGGTCGCTCAGTTCGCGCTGGGCCAGCAGAATTTCCGTCCGGTCGCGCGTGATCGCCTCGTTCAGCGACTGCACCTGGCCCTGCATGTTGGTCATCGCCGTGACGTTGGCCTGCATCTGCTCGGGCAGCTGGCCGCCGTACTGCTTCTTGTAGGCCTCCAGCTTGCGCTCGGTCGCCTCCAGACGGGCCCGCGCCGTCTCGACCTCCGCGGCCAGGAACTGGTCGTTGCCTTCGGCGATGGTCTCGCGCTGGCGGGCGTTCTCGTCCACGAACAGGCTGACCAGTCGTTCGGCCACGCGGAACGCCGTCCGCGCCTCCAGCGAGGAGTACGAGAGCGTGAAGGTGGCGCCTTCGGCGCGGCGTACGGTGCTGCGCGGCAGACCGACGTTGATGTCGCGCCGCATCTGATTGACGACGTCCTCCATGGTGCTCTCGGCGCGCAGCTGCTTGTACAGGTCGTAGTCGGTGATGATCCGCTCCAGGCGGGAGCGGCTCATCACCTCCTGCTCCAGCATCGGCAGGCGCTCGCGCAGTGCCATGGTCACCATCGGCCGCACGACGGTCGAGGGCAGTTGCGGCGGCGTGACCTGGATCACCGCCGACGCCCGATAGCGGTTCGGCTGCGTCTGCGCGTACACCCACCCCAAGGCCAGCGCAACGCCCGTCGGGACGATGAGATACCACATGCGGCGCCGGAGCACCCGCAGGAGCCAGTCGGGAGAAATCTGCTGCGTGGGAAGCACTGTCGGTCCTTTGTCTTCAACGGAGAAGGGGTAGCCAGACGATTGAGGCCGACCCTGAGCCCCTGCCGCTGCAGTTCCGGCGTCGCCAGCAACAGGTCGGCAACCCCATCCTGATACGAGTACTGGTAATAGAAATACTGGGCAAACAGCGCGGCGCGTGCGTGCAGGGCCAGACGCAACCGCACCCCGGCCAAGGTGCTGTCGAAGTTGCGGGTCCGCAGCCCGACGGCGCCGCTGACGTAGGCCGCGGTCATCGACAGGTCCAACGCTCGCGTCAGCAATCCGCCGAGCGCGGCCGAGAAACGGTCGCCTTCGACGGGCTCTGCAAAGCCATCATGGTAGCCGACCGAATGCGAGTACGCCAGGTTGCCCTGCCACGCGGCGCTGAAGGCGTGTGCCAGCGTGGCGTTGCCAATCGCCCGCACCACGAAACGACCGTCACTGTCCGGTCGAGCCGGCCAGGCGCTCACGCTTCAGCACGGTCGAGCCCGTGTTGAAGGAGAAGACCGTGCTGCCCGCTGCCGACCCTGAAGGGCTTGTTGAACACCAGGCCGACGTTGATGTCGTGGTTGCCCGCCGACGTCCTCGGCCCGCGTGTTGAAGCTGCGGTAGCCGTAGCCGAGGCGGGCCGACAGGAACCGCGTGATGTCGTACGCAGTACGTGGCGCCCGCGTACCAGCGACTGTTGTCCACCGCCCGCAGTTCCGGCGGCGCCGAAGTTGGTCAGCCCGTACTGGCCGCGCGCCTGCAAGCGACGAGCGTTTACGTCAGGTTACGCTGCACCTGGGCGACCGTGGACGCTCGCAACCCGTCGCGGTCCGAGGCCAGCGTGAAGTCGTCGGGCACACCACCCCCGACGTCGTCGATGAGCGGCCCGTCGGTGTCGCCGCCGACGCTGGGGCCAATGGTCGATGCCGGCGCGAACAGGGATGGTGTGAAGAAGGGACGATACGACAACGACTGCTGCAGCGCATAGCTGGTGCGCGGGCGCGGCGTGCCCTGCAGGCTGACCGTGCCGCTCGCGAACGTCTGCACGAAGTCCTTGCTGCTGGCCAGGTACCGGTTGGCGGTCGCTGCGGTAGCGGCGACCGTCGACGTGGCGTAGCGTCGCTGGTAGGCGAGCGAGAGCTGTGACCCGAGAAATTCACCGCCGACGCGGGGCCGGTTGGCGCCGCCGCCCGGACCTGCTCCACGCGCGAAGATGTCGTCGTCGTAGCCCGCAAACACCGCGCCCGTGAGGGTCAACGACTGCGGACCCTGCGCCGTTGGTGCCGCGCCCCCGAACAGGGCGCGGTACGGCCGATCGCTGGTGGCCCCAGTCGTGATCATCTGTGCGCGCGTCGGCGCGGCCGCGGACAGGCACAGGGCCGCCGCCAATGCGAGCAGGGCCCGGTGCCCGCCGGCCCGCGGTCGTGTCGGGGAGATCATGGGACGACGACCGTGTCTCCGGGCTGCAACAGGATGTTCTGCTCCAGGTTCTTGCCCTGGATGACGTCCTTGTAGTTGAACTTGTGGCTGGTCGTCTGGCCGTTCTCGACGCGCATGATCACGATCTTGGTCTTCTTGGCGAAGTCGGCGGCACCGCCTGCCATGGCCAGCATCTGCAGCACGGTGGTCGGCTGGGTGAGCGGGTACGGCCCGGGCCGCCCAACCTGCCCGGTCACGAACACCTTCCGGCTGTTGATCTGCTTGACGATGACCGAGACGGCCGGCTCGCGGATGAACTTGGCGCTGGCCGTGGTGATGGCGGCGCGCAGCTGATCCGGGGTGAGCCCGGCGGCCTGGATGTCGTTCAGCAGCGGCAGCGTGATCTTGCCGTCGGGCCGCACCGCGACCTCGGCGCCATGGTTGGGCAGCTCCCAGAACACCACCGCCAGCACGTCGTCGGTGCCGATCACGTAGGACGGGTCCTTGACGCACGTCGCCGCCCTGGGGCTGCGGCGCCACGGGCGGCTGGACGGCGGGTGGGGTCGGCGCCTGCGCAAAGGCACCGAGCGGCAACATTGCCGCCAGGGCGATTGTGGCCAGGCCGGTCTCGAGTGGCATCCTCATCAACGGAACTCCTTGAACGGCAACTGGCAGTCGTGCTTGCGAAGGAAGTTCAGGAATCGCTTGTAGTCGTTCTGTTCCATGTTGAACATCCGACACACGATCTTGTAGTTCCCGCGCGCCTCCTCGAGGCCGCGGCGCACGATGTCACGCACGTTCTGCTTGGTGATTTCCCGCTCCATGTAGAGCGGGTAGACCGCAGTCCAGAAGGACTGCTTCTCTTCGACCAGCTTTCTATACAAATCATCGGCCACCGTGCGGCGACGTTCGCGACGGGGCCGTAGCGACATGCCGCGCTGGGTCTTGATCTCCAGCGGCAGGTCATCCATGCGGATGAGCTCGTGCCGCCCGGTGACGACCAGCCGCTCGATGACGTTCTCGAGCTCGCGGACGTTTCCCGGCCAGGTGTATTCGACCAGAGCCTGGAAGGCTTCAGGTTCGAAGCCCCGCACCAGATTATGCCCGCCCGAGCGCGGTATAGCGGCGGAGGAAGTGCTCGATCATCAGCGGGATGTCCTCACGGCGGTCGCGCAGCGGCGGCACCATGAAGTGAATCACGTTGAGTCGGTAGAAGAGATCCTCCCGGAACTGCTCCTTGTGGATGAGATCCTGGAGGTTGCGGTTGGTGGCCGCGATGATCCGGACGTTGGTCAGCCTGCCGCGGTGGTCGGCACCGACCTTCTGCAACTCGCCGGTCTCGAGGAACCTCAGCAGCAGACCCTGCATCCGCAGCGTCATTTCCCCGACTTCGTCGAGGAACATCGTGCCCTGGTCCGCCGATTCCAGCTTGCCGAGCTTGTCGCGGTAGGCGCCCGTGAAGCTGCCCTTGACGTGGCCGAACAGCTCGGACTCGAGCAGCGTCTCGGGCAGACCCGCACAGTTCATCGCGATGAACGGCTTGTCCACCCGCGCACTGTGAAAATGGATGGCACGGGCCACCAGCTCCTTGCCGACGCCACTTTCGCCCGTGACCAGCACCTTGGCGTCCGAGCGCGCGATGCGCTGAATCTCGAGCTTCAGCTCGACCATCTGCGTGCTGACACCGATCAGCTGTGCGGTCTCTGGATTCTTCATTGCGTTCTGCACTCGAACACGCGCGGCGCTGGGGAAGCCCCGCTCTCCACCGGGCAATCGGCCTCAGCGTGGTTTTCCCGAATCTGGCAGCGCGCCCCAGCCGCGGGATACAGTCGTTTAACGATAAGTGGGCCGAAAGCGCACAATCGGGCACCCAAAGGCTACCACGTGGGTGACTTCAGGGCTCTTGTGGCCACCAAGAGTCCTCCGACAGGTTAATAACCTGCGATAGGTCGCCATCCCGGGCATGGCCCATTTACGGCCCATGGAACCGTCGCGCCCGGTCCAGCCGTCAAAATGGCTCGGAACCATGCTGACCGTCACCGAAGTCACCAAACGCTACGCGGGACAAGACAGGGATGCCGTATCCGGCGTGTCCTTTGTCGCGGCTGCAGGTGAGTTCGTTGCGCTGATGGGGCCGTCCGGGTGCGGCAAGTCGACGCTGCTGCACCTGTGTGGAGCGATGGACCGGCCAGACGCCGGCGCGCATCCACCTCGGCAGCACCGATATCTCGGGACTGAGCGACGAGTGCCCTGACCCTGGTGCGCCGCCAGCGGATCGGCTTCGTGTTCCAGTTCTTCAACCTCCTGCCCGACGCTGACGCTCGCCGAGAACATCGCCCTGCCTCTGCTCCTCGGCGGGACGGCGCCGACCGACGCCACGCGAAAGGCGCACGGCGCTTGGCGATCGCGTGGGCCTGACGACGCCGCCTGCAGGCCTACCCGTCCCAGGTCTCGGGCGGCGAGATGCAACGCGCCGCCATCGCCAGGGCCATCGTCCACGACGCCTGCCGTGCTCATTGCCGACGAGCCCACCGGCAATCTCGACTCCGGCAATGGCACCCGCGTCCTGCAACTGCTCAGCGAACTCAACGAGTCCATGGCGCTGACGATCCTGCTGGCGACCCACGCGCCGGAGATTGCTGCTGCCGCCGACCGCACCCTGCAGATGCGGGACGGACGCTTCGTCGCCACCTCCGAACCGGCGTCGCCCCCTGCGCTCGCCGATTCCGTGCCGCTCGCCAGCCGCTGATGCTGCGTCTGTTCGTACAGCTCATCCTGCGACAGCTGCGGGCCGAGAAACTCCGGACGGCAATCACCATCCTCGGCGTGGCCGCCGGGCATTGCCGTGGTGCTGGCCATCCGCCTGACCAACGCCAGCGCGGTCCGCGGCTTCGAGGCGGCACTCGACCTGACCTCGGGCCGGGCCGGGCTGGAGATCCTCGGCGCCGGCTTCGGCATCCCCGAGCGACGTCCTGCCCGAACTCGACTGGCTGCGTGCCTACGGCGTGACCAGCCCGGTCATCGACGGCGACGTCCTGGTGGAGGTCGGACCGCCTGCCGCGACACGGCCGCCGACTGCCGAACCGCAAGGGCGCGATGGCGACGGCAGCGGCGGGCCTCCCGCCGCCCGCGAGGCGGACCGAACTGCTGCGCGTGCTCGGCGTCGACATCCTGCGCGACTTCCCGGTGCGCGATTACCAGGTCGGCGCCGCCTGCCGACGGCACGGCTGCGCCCCGGACCGCAGCCGACATCCTCGGCCTGCTGACCGACCCGACCGCCGCCGTCATCACCCGCGCCTTTGCCGATCGCCACGGCCTCCGTGTCGGCGATCCCCTGCAGGTGATCATCAGCGACCGCCCGAAGACGTTGCGGGTTGGCGCCCTCCTCGAGGCAGAGGGGCCGGCCAGGCTGCTCGACGGGAACTTCCTGCTGATGGACCTCGCCGCGGCGCAGTGGGCCTTCGAGCGGCTCGGCCACGTCGATCGCATCGACCTGGCCCTGGCCGACGGCATCGACGTCGCGCGAGGCCGAGCGCGCGATTGCCAGTCGCGCTTGCCACCCGGCGTCACCGTGCAGCGCCCGCAGCGCCGTGGACAGCAGGTCGAGCAGATGCTGGCGGCCTTCCATCTGAACCTGACGGCGTTGTCGTCGATCGCGCTGCTGGTGGGTCTGTTCCTGGTCTACAACGCCGTGTCGGTATCCGTGCTGGCGCGGCGGCAGGAGATCGGCACGCTGCGCGCGCTTGGCGTGACGAGCCGGCAGGTGCAGGCGTTGTTTCTCGGCGAGGCGGCCGTGTTCGGCGTGCTGGGTGTGGGCCTCGGCATCCCGCTCGCCCGGGCGCTGGCCGACGTGACCGTGTCGCTGACTTCCCGTACGGTCAACACCCTGTACGTGGCCGCGGCGTCGGCGCCGCCGGCACTCGGCTGGCAGGACATCACGCTGGCCGTGCTGGTCGGCGTGCCGCTCGCGCTGCTGGCGGCCTGGCTGCCGGCCCGCGAAGCGGCGCGCGTGCCGCCCAATGCCGCGTTGCGCGGCGCCGAGCGGGCGCAGGCCCGCACCGCGCCTCAGACGCGGACCCGACTGCTCGCCGCGGCGCTGCTGACGATGGCCGCGGTGCTGAGCCAGTTGCCGCCGGTGCGCGGACTGCCGGTGGCCGGCTACCTCGCCAGCTTCGCCCTGGTGTTCGGCGCCGCCCTGCTGATGCCCACGTTCCTGCAGGCGGACGACGCGACGGGGACGTCTGCTCTGGTATCGGCTCTTCGGTGTCGGCGGGTGGCTGGCGCATGCCGCGCTCGGCGGCGCCATCGGCCGCGTGGCGGTCAGCGTCGCCGCGCTGACGGTGAGTCTCGCGATGATGGTGGCGATCACCGTGATGGTCGGCAGCTTCCGCCAGACGGTCATCGACTGGGTCGGGCAGAGCCTGAAGGCCGACCTGTTCGTCGGGCCGGCGTCGCGGCGCAGCGGCGCGCGCGCCCCGACCGTGTCGCGACAGGTCGAGGACGCGGTGCGCGCCCACCCGGAGGTCGCGGCGGTGGACGCGTTCCACAGCGTCACGGTGCCGTACGCGCAGCAGCCTGATCTACATGGGCGCCGGCGACTTCGCGCTGCAGCGGCGCTTCGGCGGGCTGCGGTTCAAGGAGATGGCTGGCGGACCGACCGACGGGCGCGCGTCCTGGAAGGCGCACGCGGCCGCGATGCGGTGATCGTCTCCGAGCCGTTTGCCAACCGTTACGACAAGGGCGTTGGCGATCGCCTCACGCTGGCGACGCCCGCCGGGCCCGGTCGCGTTCGAGATTGCCGCGGTGTACTTCGACTACTCGAGCGATCGCGGCGTGGTGATGATGGACAACGCCACCCTGGCGCGTCATTTCGGTCCGCAGCGGCCGACCGGACTGACCGTCTACCTGAAGGACTGCCAGCAGGCGGCCACCGTCCGGGCGCAGCTGCTGACGCAGCTCGATGGCGCTGCCGGCGTCGTCATCTTCACCAACGGCTGGCTGCGCGAAGAGGTGCTGCGCATCTTCGACAGCACGTTTGCCGTCACCTACGCGCTGCAGGGCATCGCCATTGTCGTGGCGCTGCTGGGCATCGTCGGGCACGATGATGACGCTGGTCATCGAGCGCCGCCGCGAACTGGGCATCCTGCGCGCGGTGGGCGCCAGCCGCGGCCAGGTGCGGGCGATGGTCGTCGCCGAGGCGGCGATGCTCGGCGTCGATCAGCCAGGTGGCAGGCGTCCTGCTGGGGTTGCTGCTGGCGCTGATCCTCGTCTACGTGGTCAACCTGCAGAGTTTTGGCTGGACGATCCACCTCGCCGATTCCCTGGTCGTCACTGCTGCAGATGTCGGCGCTGGTCGTGGTCACCACGCTGCTCGCCGGCCTGTACCCGGCGCACCGGGCGATGCGGGAGGGCCGCGCCCCCCTGGAGGACGAATGAAGTCAGTGGCGCGGCTGTTGCTCGCAGTGTTCCTGGTCGGCAGCGGCGCCGGCGGCGGGGACGTCGGCGCGCAGGCGACCTCCGACACATGGACGCGCGCCGCGAAGTCGCGGCCGGTGCGGGTGCCGCAGGACCACGTCGCTCATCCCGAGTACCGTCTCGAGTGGTGGTACTACACGGGCAACGTGCGCGGCGATGATGGGCGGGCGTACGGCTATCAGGTGACGTTCTTCCGGTTCGGCCTGGACGCCAGCGCCGATCAACCCATCGACGTTCGCGGTCCGCGACCTGTACATGACGCATGTCGCTGTGACAGACATCGACGGGGGCAGCCACCAGTTCGCCGATCGGCTCAATCGCGCCGGCGTCCACTGGGCCGGAGCCCGTGCGGACCGATTCGAGGTCTGGAACGAGAACTGGCGCGTCTCGCTCGACGGCCAGGGCCGGCATCGCATCGTCGCCGATGCGGGCGCGTTCGCCCTCGACCTGACCCTCGAGCCCGGCAAGCCGGCCGTCCTGCAGGGAGAAGCGGGGTACAGCCGCAAGGGGCGGGACAGCGGCAACGCCTCGCACTACTACTCGCTGACGCGGATGCCGACCGAGGGGACCATCAGGATGGGCGTACGCACGGTCTCGATTCGCGGCGCCAGCTGGATGGACCACGAGTTCGGCACGAGCGCCCTCGACCCCGGCACGAACGGGTGGGACTGGTTCGCGTTGCAACTCGAGGACGGGCGCGACCTGATGCTCTATCGGCTCCGCGGCGACGACGGCCGCGCCACCGCATTTTCCAGCGGCACCCTCGTTGGGCGCGATGGCCGGACGACACACCTGGGGGTAGCCGATTTCAACGTCACACCGGGACGCACATGGCGGTCGCCCGTCAGCGGGTGCGACGTATCCCGTCGAGTGGAGGGTGACGGTCGCCGGGGCCGGGCTCGACCTGGTGGTGCGGGCGGCGGTCGACGCCCAGGAACTCCGCACGCGGCGCTCCACGAACGTGACCTACTGGGAAGGGTCGGTGCGCGTCGAGGGGACGGCCAGCAGCGCTCCGGGAGGGCCCGCAACGCGGGTGCGGGGTGTCGGCTACCTGGAGATGACCGGGTACAGCGGCGCCAAGATGAGCGACGTGATGCGATAGTAGGGCGCAGAGCTCCATGCGTCCCCGTCGCCAGGCAGACGATCGACCCCGAGTTGCTGTTGCGAGCCTATGCGCTCGGCTGGTTCCCCATGGGCTCGGGGCGGCGCGGGCGCATCGAGTGGTTTTCGCCAGACCCGCGGGGCGTCCTGCCGCTCGGCGCCTTCCACGCCCCGTCGCGGCTGCAGCGGGTCGTCCGGCAGTCGCGCTTCGAGGTCCGGATCGACTCCGCGTTCGAGGCGGTCATGCGCGCCTGCGCCACGCGCGACGAAACCTGGATCACCGACGACATCGTGAGCAGCTACGTGGCGCTGCATCGGCTTGGCTACGCCCACTCGGTCGAGACGTGGCAGGACGGCAGCCTGGTGGGCGGTCTGTACGGCGTGGCGATTGGCGGCGCGTTCTTCGGCGAGTCGATGTTCCACACCGTCACCGATGCGTCAAAGGTGGCGCTGGTGGCGCTGGTCCAGCGGCTGCGCGCCCGCGGCTTCGCGTTGCTCGACACTCAGTGGGTCACGCCGCATCTCGCACAGTTTGGCGGCACGGAGATTCCTCGCGCCGAGTACCTCGAACGGCTGGCGATAGCCCTGCCCATGGAGTGTCGCTTCGATGGCGATTGAGGCGCAGACCTGGGCACCGGGCGGCACCTGGGGCCACCTGACCCTGCGCCGGGACCTTGGCGCCGGCCCGCGCGGCCTCGTCTATCGCGCCTGGGACCCTGCGCTTGGGCACGAGGTCCTGCTGGCGATTGCGCCCGACGTCCACACCGATCCGGCGGGACGCGATTCCCTGCGCGACGCCCGCGCCCTGGTGAAGGTGCGGGTGCCGAACCTGGCCGCGGTGTACGGCGCCGAGCGGCGCCACGGCCGCGTCGGCATCTGGATGGAGCTGGTCGAGGGCGAGACCCTCGAAGCGGTGCTGGCGCAAGCGGGGAGGTTCAGCGCCCGCGAAGCCGCGCTGATTGGCATCGACGTCTGCGCCGCGCTCACCGCCATGCACGCCGCCGGAGTGCTGCACCGCGACCTGAACACGCGCCAGATCCTGCGCGACCGCAATGGCCGGATCGTCGTGATGCCCTTTGGCGCCGGACGCGCCGCCGCGCTCGGTCTGGCGGACTCGCAGTCGCCGACTCTGGTCGAGCCGCTGGCCGGCGGACCCGACGCGGCCCTGGCGCACGAGCCGCGCGTCGAGAGCGATGTCTACCTGGTTGGTGCCGTGTTGCACCGACTGGTGGCGGGCCGAGACGGGCAACAGGCGGATGGCACGACGCTGCGCCCGCTTGCCGACCTGCGCAGCGATCTTCCCCTGGGCTTCGTCCGCGGCGTGCAGCGCGCCCTCTCCCCGGATCCGACCGAGCGCTACCCGAGCGTGGCCGACCTGAGCGCGGCGCTGACGACGTTGTGGACACCGATGTCGTCGCGCGCCGATGCGGTGGCGCGCCCGGGTCGGCGCGGTCGCCTGTTGATTGGAAGCCTGCTGACGGCGGCAAGCATTGCCGTCGGCGTCGGGCTCGGCGCGTGGTGGTCGCGCCAGCCGCCCCCCGCTGAGGTTCGTTTCGACATCCAGCCCGAAGGCAGCGAGATCGAGAGCGTGGCCCTGTCGCGAGATGGCACCCGGCTGGCCTACGCCTCGGGTGGTCGCCTTCGACTCAGGCCCTTGAATGCCGACCTGTCCACCGCGCTTGAACCGCCGCTCGGCGTCCGCAACCCGTTCTTCTCGAGCGATGGTCAGTGGGTGCACTTCTTCGAGGGATCGTCGCTCTGGCGGGTCCGCGCGTCGGGTGGCCTGCCCCAGTTCGTGGCCGCGGCGCGCCGGCCATCGACAGGGGGCAGTGGCGCCGACGGTTCGCTCGTGTACTCGGTGGAGAACGGGTCGTCGCTGATTCTTCTGCCGGCAGGCGGTGCGCCGCGGGTGCTGCGCACACAGGTCAAGGGCGTGCGCACGGTTCTGCGATGGCCGTCGCTGGTCGGGGACGGCTCACATGTCCTCTACTCGGCCGTCAACGGGCGCACGGGGCGCCGGGCCGTGCATCTGGGCCTGGTCGAGGCTGTCCCGGACACGCCGGACGTGGTGCTGCTGGATCTCGCGTCCAATGCCGTGGCGGCCGGCCCGCACGTCTTCTACGTCGAGGCCGGCGCGCTCACGGTGCGGCGAATCGACGTGGCGGCCGGCCGCTTTGTCAGCGAGCCCCGCGTGCTGGCGCGCGGCATCGTCACTGACCCGTACGGGGACGGCCAGATCGAGCTGTCGGTGTCCGATACCCGGGCGGTGGCGTATGTCGGGGGCGCTGCGACGACGCGGACCATGCGAGTGGTGGACGCCGCGGGACGTCCGGAAATCGACCTGACGACCGGTGACATGCGGGACTTGCGCGTTGCGCCTGACGGCCAGCGTGTGGCCTACGAGCAGGTCGACCCTTCGACAGGCGGACGGGACGTCTGGGTCGTCGACGTACGTGCCGGTCCGCCGGTCCGCCTCTCCCGCCATCCGTCGCACGACATCGCCCCGACGTGGTCGCCGGACGGTCGCCGGATCTTCTTCCTGTCGCACCGCGGCCCGTTGCCGACGCTGGTCTCGACGTCGTCTGACGGCGATGCCGGCGAACAGGTCCACTTCACGTTCGACGCGTCGGTCATCCCTTACGCCATCACCAACGATGGAGCGGCCCTTCTTTACGAGCAGGAAGGGCAGGAAACCGGCTGGGACATCTGGCTGCGACCGCTGGCGGGCGGCGCGCCGACACCCCTGGTGCGTGGCCGGGCCAACGAACAGGAGCCGAGCCTGTCGCCCGACGGGCGCTGGCTGGCGTACTCCTCGCCGGAGTCGGAAGGCCGCCAGGTCTACCTGGAGCAGGTGCCGAGCAGCGGGCAGCGCTGGCGGGTGTCGGATACGCATGGGCGCCAGCCGCAGTGGGCTGCCGACGGCACGGCGCTCTTCTACCACGGCATGCAGCGTCAGCTGATGCGGCGCGCCATCGACGTGCGCGCCGGCAGGCCAATCCTCGGGCCGGAGCGTCCCCTCTTTGCCATTCCCCTGCGTGGCTACGACATGCGCTACCAGTACGGGCTGCTCCCTGGCAGCGGCCGCGTGGTGGTCAACGTGCCGCCAGCGCTGGTGCCGCCCGTCCCGGCGACCATCATCCTCAACGCGCCGTTGCCCTGACCCCGTGCCGTTCGCGCTGCCCTGCCTTTCTGAATTCTGCAATTCTGAATTTCCCGCTACACTACCGGCCTTCCCATGTCTGGAGACCCGGAGGCGCTGTACGAGCGGGTATCGCGTGCGCTGGCCGATGGCGAGACCATCGACTGGGACGGCCTGGGGGTCGATCCCGAGACCCGCGCGATCCTGGAGCAGCTCAAGGTGCTGGCCGAGGTCGCTCGGCTGCATCGCGACACCCTTCCGGACCCGGACGGCACCGTCGACCTGCCGACACCGACCCTGCACCCCGGCGAGACCTGGGGCCACCTCACCCTGCGTGGCGAACTCGGTCGCGGCGCGCGCGGTTTCGTCTACCGGGCATGGGACCCGCAGCTGGACCGCGAAGTCGCACTCAAGCTCACCGTGGACCGCGAGAGCGAGCGTGGCGCGACCGACATCATCGGCGAGGCTCGTCTCCTGGCGCGGGTCAAGCACCCGCACGTGGCTACCGTGTTCGGCGCGGAACGACGCAGCGGGCTCGTCGGTCTGTGGATGGAACTGGTCGAGGGCGAGACGCTCGAAGCCATGCTGCTGCGGGTCGGCCGTTTCAACGCCCGGGAGGCGGCGCTGATCGGCATCGACGTCTGCTCGGCCCTGTCGGCGGTGCACGCTGCCGGGTTGCTGCACCGCGACGTGAAGGCGCAGAACGTGATGCGCGATCGCAACGGGCGGCTGGTGCTGATGGACTTCGGCACAGGACGAGCCGCCGCTGCCGAGGGTGCGTTCGTGCACGACGAAGTGGGCACGCCGCTGTACATGGCGCCCGAGCTGTTCGCCGGCGGCAAGGCCAGCGTCCAGAGCGACATCTACAGCGTGGGCGTGCTGCTATATCGCCTCGTGACGGGCTCGGTGCCGGTCGAGGCGCATTCGCCCGCGTCACTGCTGGCGGCGCACCGCGCCGGCCAGCGGGTCCCGCTCGCCGACGTTCGCTCCGATCTGCCCCTGGCGTTCATCCACGTCGTCGAACGCGCGCTGGCCCCCGACCCGGCGCAGCGGCATGCCAGCACGGGCGCGCTGGAGATGGCGCTGTCCAGCTTGCTGGTGCCGCCCGAGCCGACGCCGTCCACGCGCGCCAGCGGCGCGCGCCTGGTCGCAGCAACCGCGGCTGCGGGCGCGCTCGTGGCCGGTCTCGCCCTGGGCACGTGGTGGTGGACCTCACGCCCCATGCCGATTCCCGAGGTGCGCTTCGCGGTGCCCCCGGCCGGCCCGCGCGAGGCGATCCAGAGCCTCGCGCTGTCGCCAGACGGATCGGCCATTGCCTACGTCTCGGCGGGGCGCCTGCAGGTGCGCCGCCTCAATGACGTGACCGCCGTCGAGCTCGAAGGAACGCAGGGTGCCCGCGATCCCTTCTGGTCTCCGGATGGCCAGTCGATTGGGTTCTTCAAGGGCGTGTCGGTCTGGAAGGTGCGGGCCTCGGGCGGTGACCCGCAGATGATTGCGCCAGCCCGTCGGCCCTCATCCGGCTCCTGGAACGCGGACGGCACGCTGCTGTACTCCATCGACCATGGGTCGTCGATCGTCGCGGTGTCGGCTGCCGGCGGCAAGACACGGGATGTCCGCCGTCAGCAGCCAGGGACCAGGACGCATCTGGCATGGCCGGCCTGGACTGGCGACGGCGAGCACTTCGTTTATTCGGCAGTGACGACGCGGACCGGGCGACGAACGCTGTACCTGGCTCGCGCCTCTGACGGGCCCGACGCTCCGGATCGGGAACTCGCCGAGATTGCCTCCAACGTCGCGCTGGTCGGCGACCGGATTGTCTACGTGTCGGCAGGGCAGCTGCAGGCCCGCCGCCTCGATGTCGCGGCCGGCACGCTGTCCGGTGATGCGGTCACCATCCACGACGGCGTGGCCACCGACCCGTATGGCGCAGGCAACGCGCGAATCTCGGCAGCGGCCGGTGGTCCCGTTGCCGGCCTCGGGCGGCGCAGAGCGCGGCTGGCAACGGTGGCCTTTGTCGGGGCCATCCAGAGTCCGCGGCAGCTGCGCATCGTCGATGCCCGCGGCATGCCGATCGAGACCCTGGCTTCAGGACACATGCGCGACATGCGGCTGTCCCCGGACGGGCGACTCGTCGCCTTCGAGGACGTCGATCGGGAGACCGGCACGCGCGAGATCTGGGTCCACGACCTGTCGCGACGATCGCGCATCCGCCTGACCCAGCACGCGGCCGAGGACATCGCCCCCGTGTGGTCTCGCGACAGTGCGTCGGTGTACTTCGCGTCGTCGCGTACCGGCCGATGGGCCCTGTTCGGGACCTCGGTACATGGCGGGTCGCGGGAGCAGTTCCTGTTCGATCTCGGCGGCCGGGTGGTGCCGTACGAGGTCACGCCCGACGGTCGGTCGCTGATCGTGCAGCGCCTCGACCAGGAGGGCGGGTGGGACATCTGGATCCGGTCGCTCACCGGCGGAGACGCCAGACCGCTGGTGCAGTCCCCTCACAACGACCACGAGCCTGCGCTGTCGCCCGATGGGCGCTACCTCGCCTACTCGTCGCCGGAGTCGGGCGGGCAGCAGGTGTGGATCGTCCCGGTCCCGGCCGACGGGCGCCGCTGGCAGGTGTCAACCGACTACGGTCGCGCACCCGAGTGGAGTGCCGACGGACGAGCCCTGTTCTTCCATGGCCTCAACCGGACACTGATGCGGGCCAGTGCCGACCTGCGAGGACCGACGCCGCGGATCGGTGTGCCGCGGTCCCTGTTCGAGATTCCCTTTCTCGGCTTCGACATGCGGTTCCATTTCGGCGTGCTGCCCGGTGCCGCACGGTTTCTGGTCAATGTCCCTGCCGACGCCGTTGCCGCGGCCTCGGCCACCGTCGTGCTCAACGTGCCCCTCCCGTGAGGCTGCGCCGGGCAGCCCGGCCTTGCCAGGCGCGGTCCGCGGCCAACATAGACTAGTGGGATGCAGACACGACAACTCGGTCGCACCGACCTCCAGATCACGCCGGTGGGGTTTGGCGCCTGGGCCATCGGTGGCGAGTGGCGCTTCGGCTGGGGGCCACAGGACGACACGGACTCCATCGCCGCGATCACTCAGGCGGTGGCGCGCGGCATGAACTGGATCGACACGGCGCCGGCCTACGGGCTCGGGCATTCCGAAGAGGTGGTGGCACGGGCTCTTGCCGACATCCCCGTGTCGGAGCGCCCCTACGTGTTCACCAAGTGCAGCCTGGTCTGGGGCGAGGACGGGGTAGTGACCCACGACGTGTCCGGAGCGTCGATTCGCCGTGAGGTCGAAGACAGCCTGCGGCGGTTGCGCACCGAGGTCATCGACCTGTACCAGATGCACTGGCCGCGCTGGCACGCTGCGCCGCAGGCCTCGCCCGGCAGCGTCAGCGAAGCGTGGGAGACGCTGGCCGACCTGCAGCGGCAGGGCAAGGTCCGACACATCGGCGTCTCGAACTTCACGCTGCAGGATCTGCAGACGGCGGAAGCCATCGCACCGGTCGGGTCGTTGCAGCCGCCGTATTCCATGCTGCGGCGCGGGATCGAGTCCGACATCCTGCCGTATTGCCTGGAGAAGAACATCGGGGTGCTGGCGTACAGCCCGATGATGTCGGGCCTGCTGACCGGTGCGATGAGCCGCGAGCGTGCCGACGCGATGGCCCCGGGTGACTGGCGCCGAGGCAACAAGGAATTCCAGGAGCCACGCCTCTCGGCCAATCTCGCGCTGGTCGAGGTGCTCCGCGCCATCGGCGCCCGGTCGGGTCGCTCGGCCGGCGAGGTGGCGATTGCGTGGAGTCTGCGCCAGCCCGTGGTCACCGCAGCCATCGTCGGTGGCCGATCGGCGGCGCAGGTCGACGGCATCGTCGGCGCGGCTGGGTACCGGTTGTCGGCAGACGACCTGGCGACCATCGAGGCGGCGCTGCCGGCGGACTGACCATGACCGACGAACGCCTGTCGATCGTCGACATCTTCAAGATCGGCGTCGGGCCGTCGAGCTCGCACACCCTGGGGCCATGGCGAGCCGCCCAGGAGTGCGTGGCGCGGTGGAGCGCGTCGCCCGGGCTGGCGGGCCTCGAGTCGATTGCCGTGCATCTGTACGGCTCACTGGCCAAGACGGGCCGTGGCCACGGCACCGACGTCGCGGTCGTGGCCGGACTGATGGGCGCCGACCCAGAGACCTGCGACATCGTCGAGGTGCAGGCCCGCGTGAAGCAGGCACTCGACGAGGCGACGGTGACACTGCCCGGCGGCGAACGTATCGGGCTGCTGGTGCAGTTCCATCCCCGTGAGTCGCTGCCGACGCACCCCAACGGCCTGCGTTTCGAGGGCGCCTGGGACGCGACCGGTACGCAGTCACTGACCTGTTTCTCGATCGGCGGCGGCTTCGTGGCGTGGGAGGGTGGCGAGGCGCAGGGACGCGACCGCACCGTGCTGCCGTTCCCCGTGGACACCGCCGCAGATTTGATCCGATGGTGCAACGACACCGGGTTGTCGGTCTCGGACGTGGTGCTCGCCAATGAAGCCGCGTGGCGACCCGAAGCCGAGACCCGCGCCTTCATCGGTCGCATCTGGCAGGTGATGCGCGAGTGCATGTACCGCGGCTGTCACACGCCCGGCCGCCTGCCCGGCGGCCTGGACGTACGCCGCCGCGCCGCCGACCTGAACGGGCGCCTGCTCGGCAGTGGTGTCGGGGGTGCCAGCATCGACGCCTGGTACGCGGCGATACGCGCCGGCGGCCGCGAGTTCGGCTGGACCCTCGACTGGGTGTCGGCATTCGCGCTTGCCGTCAACGAGGAGAATGCCTGCTTCGGCCGCGTCGTCACCGCGCCCACCAACGGTGCTGCTGGCGTGGTGCCGGCCGTGCTGGCCTACGACGTGGTCTTCGGCAGGGAGGCGCCCTCGTTCGACCGGGTCGTGCACTTCCTGCTGACGGCCTCGGAGATCGGCTGCCTGTTCAAGAAGGGCGCGACGATCTCGGCGGCCATGGGGGGATGCCAGGCGGAGATCGGGGTCTCGTCGGCGATGGCCGCCGCAGCGCTCACCGAAGTGAACGGCGGCTCACCGAGCCAGGTGTTGATGGCCGCTGAGATCGCGATGGAGCATCACCTCGGCCTGACCTGCGATCCGGTCGGTGGATTGGTGCAGATTCCCTGCATCGAGCGCAACACGATGGGCGCGATCAAGGCAATCACGGCGTCGCAACTGGCGCTCTCGAGCGACCCCGCGCACGCCAAGGTATCGCTGGACGCCGTGATTCACACCATGTGGGCGACGGCGCAGGACATGAGCGCCAAGTACAAGGAAACCGCCGATGGCGGCCTCGCGTTGCACATCCCCCTCAGCCTCAGCGAGTGCTGAGGCGGCCTCAGGTCCCAGGCCTCGACGCGCGCGCCTGAGACCTGCGACCTGAGAGCTGTGTCACCAGCGTGGCTCGCGCCGGCCACCGCCGCCACCGCCGCCGCCGCCGTACCCGCCGCCACCGCGGCCACCGCCGCCGCCCGGCTTGCGGCCGCCGCCGCCCGCAGGCCGACCGCCACCGCCACCACCGAAGCCACCGCCGCCGCCCCCGAAGTCGCCGGGGCCGCGCTCGGGACGGGGACGTGCCTCGTTGACCGCAATCGCCCGGCCACCGATCTCCTTGCCATCGAACTGCTGGATCGCCTTCTCGGCGTCGTCGTCGTTGGCCATCGAGACAAAGGCGAAGCCGCGCGGACGGCCGGTCATGCGATCGCGCATCACCGTGACGCTTTCGACAGCGCCCGCCTGCGCGAACATCTCTTCGAGTTCGGGCTCACTGATCTGATACGGGATGTTCCCGACGAACAGACTCTTCGCCACTGCCGATCCTCCTTGCCTGACGATGCCGGCCCACCCGCGACAGGCGGGCCACTCGGAAGATGCCGGAGGCCACGCAGGCCCCCGCTCACAGGCACGCGAGGGGGATCGAGTCAGGCGGGCTCGAAACTCGTGGCGTAGAGTCTGGCTGTCCTTCCAGCGTGTGACGGTACCACCGAGCCGCGTCCCCTGCAACGGGGCGGACTTGCCCCGTCCCAGGCGTGGTGCATTAGAGTGCTTCATGCTCGCGCTGCTGCTCATGATGCTCGCCCAGGGCCCCCCGCCCAGCACCCCTCCAGTGGTCGTCGCCCCGGACTCGGACCGACGCAACGTCGAGGTGCCCGATACCAACACCCACGTGGTGATGCCGACCTTCCCGACGCGGGAAGCATGGGCAGCGCACCGCGCACGGGTCACGCAGCAAATCCTGACGGCGGCCGGGCTCGATCCGATGCCGGAACGCACGTCGCTGAACGTGCAGCGGTTCGGCAAACTCGAGCGGGACGGCTACACCATCGAGAAGGTCCTGCTCGAAACGTGGCCCGGCTTTTTTCTCGGCGGCAACCTGTATGTGCCGGCGACGCCGGGCAGGCATCCCGCGGTCGTGTCGCCGCACGGCCACTGGCACTACGGTCGCCTCGAACATCAGCCGCTGGTGTCGGTGCCGCTGCGGGCTGCAAACCTGGCGCGCCGCGGTCACGTGGTGTTCATCTACGACATGGTCGGCTACAACGACACCATGCAGGTGCCGCACGCGTTTGGCGGTCGTCGGGAAACGCTCTGGGCGTTCGGTCCGCTCGGCCTGCAGCTGTGGAACTCGATCAGGGCGGTGGACTTCATCGCTGCGCTGCCGGAGGTGGACGCGGCCCGCATCGGGGCGACCGGGGCGTCGGGCGGCGCCACGCAGACGTTCCTGCTGGCCGCCGTGGACGATCGCATTGCCTACGCCGCGCCCGTCAACATGGTGTCGGCCTACATGCAGGGAGGCTCGGCCTGCGAGAACGCGCCCGGCTTGCGCCTCGGCATCAGCAACCTCGACATCGCGGCAGCGTTTGCGCCCAGGCCGATGCTGCTGACGTCGGCCACCGGCGACTGGACCAGGCAGGTGCCGAACGAGGAGTACCCCGCCGTCAAACGCATCTACGAGTTGTACGGCGCAGCGGGGCGGCTCACGCACCACCAGGTGGAGGCGCCCCACAACTACAACCAGCCCACGCGTGAACACGTCTACCGCTTCCTCGATCAGCAGGCGTTTGGACGGACGGACGCGGGCAAGGAGACGTCCGCGCCAATCGAGAAGCTGGGCGACATGCTGGCGTTGATGAACCATCCACTGCCGTCGCACGCCGTCACCTACGACGCGCTGCTGGCTGACTGGCAGCGGGTGACTCGGGCACAAGCCGAGGCGACGCAGGACCTCGGCCTGCTGCGGACCCGCCTGGCCCGCGCGGTGGCCTTGCCGTCGCTGGCACACGTCTCCCGCGACGCTCAGGGTGTGATCACACGCGGCGATGGCGACAGGGTGCTCAGCAGCTGGACGGCCGGGGCCGGCCGCCCGCTCGTCGTCGTCCATCCTGAGGGCGTGGCCGCCGGATTGGCGCTGCCTGAAGTGGCGGCGGCGCGCTCGGCGAAACGGCCCGTGCTGGTGCTCGGCGTCTTCCAGACAGGGGCGTCGGCCGCCCCGCGCAAGCGCTCGCACGACCACTGGCTGACCTTCAACCCGAGCGACGACCAGGCCCGCGTCCACGACATCGCCGCCGCGCTGGCGACGCTGCCACAAGGCACACCCGCGGAGATCGTGGCCACCGGCGCGGCGCGGTACTGGGCGGCGGTGGCCGTCGCCGCCAGCGGTGGCCGACACACGCTGGCCTTCGATGTCCGGACCCTGGCCGCTGACGATGCGGCAATGGAGTCGTCGTGCTTCATCCCTGGCATCCAGCGGGTGGGCGGGATGCGGACCGTCAGCCGTCTGCTCGCGGCCGGCTCGTGACCGGATACGTGCGCATCGGCGCGCTGCTCCTCGGGCTGCTCTCGTGCCTGCCCGCCAGTACGCAGGCGCAGCAGCCGGCCTCGCATGACGTGCAGGCCTGGCTGCTGCTGCTCGCGCAGCAGCCGATCGGCCGTCACTGGATCGTCACCGGCGAGGCACAGCCACGCTGGAACGATGACCTCAGCGGCCGCGATCAATTGATTTTGCGTGGCGCCGTCGGACGTCGCCTCGGTCCCCGGGTCACGGCCTGGGGCGGGTACGCCTCTGTGCTCCGTGCGACCGGCGGCGGGATGGTTCACGAAAAGCGGACGTGGCAGCAGGTCAATGTCGCCCTGCCTGGCCGTGCGGGGTGGACGCCGTCCGTGCGGTTGCGGCAGGAGCAGCGCTTTTTGCAACGGTGGGGCGACAGCTCGCACCGTTTTCGCGCGCTCGGCCGCCTGGTGCGCCCTGTCGGCGGGAGCCGCTGGGCGGTGGCGGTGTGGGACGAAGTGTTTCTCACCCTCGACGACACGCCGTCCGGCCCGCGGCAGGGGTATGACCAGAACAGGCTGTACCTCACGACGCTGCGCCGGCTCTCGCCTGCGGTCACCGCGGAGGGCGGCTATATGTGGCAGCACGTGCCGGGAGCGCCCGGCAACGGCTCGCGGCACGGGCATACCCTCTTTACCTGGCTGACGTACGCGCCTCCGCCCAGGTAGGCGGTCCGTTTGAGAGAAGACATCGCAGGGGGCGACCGAAAGCCGGGCCAGCGATGACCACGGCGACGAGGCCGCACCGATGCGGAGTGCTGTCTCGCCTGCGGGATGGCCCGTCTCTTGCTCTGGTCGATACCGGCGCTGCAGTGGCGCCGCAACCGACCGGGCGATTCCCCGACAGAGGTGTACCGTGTATCGTCTGCAACCGGATGCCGCCGCGTCACTCGCCAGCCGTGCGGCCCGCACCCACCTGCGCGTCGTCGGCGACACCCGGCCGCGGAGCGAACCGCCCCGGGAAACGCCCCCCGCGGCCGTGCCCCCCGACGCATCCGCGCCGCCGTCCACCGAACGGATGCTGCTCGACGCCTGGCGTGAGGCGCACTGGTCGCTCCGCGTGCGGCTGCGCGATGTGTTGCCGCGCGAAGACCGGGACGACATCGAGGCCGCCTACGACGCAGCTCGACGCGCTGACAACAAGCTGACCGAGTTCTACCAGGCGCGCGCGGACCATCTGGCTCGTCGCATTCGGGCCAGCCTGGTGTCGGCCGGCAGCGTGACGACCGAGGCTGGCGTCGAAGCTGACCCCGTCGATGGGCAGGAACTGACCCTGCTGCACCATTTCCGGACGCTCGGTGAAGAGGACCGCGCCTCGCTGGTGCGTCTCGCGGCCCGCCTGTCCGCGCCTTCCCGCACACGCTGACCATCGGCCGGCGGCTCGTTGCCCGTGGCGGCGGGGGAGTCCGCGGCGAGTGGCGGCACCGAGTGGTCGGCTGCCGCAGCTGCCGGTCGGCAAATCCCTGCAGCAGTTGATGCACGTGGTCGGGATGGCCGCGGAAAGCTGCTGAGGCGCCATTGTTGTAGTCTTGAACGACCTGTTGACGACCTGCCGACATCCTGCGCTGATCCGCGTCCTTCGCCGTGAGGAGCAGCACGTCGCCGAAGCGGTGACCGACGCGTTCTTGGAACGCCACCCGGACTGGGTGACGCGCTACGGGGATCGCGCCCGCGCGGCAGGGATCGAGGACGCACGGTTCCATGTGCAGTTTCTCGCCGCCGCGATCGAGAACGACTCGCCGGCGGCCTTCAGCGACTACGTGCGGTGGACGACCCGCGTGCTCGAGTCCCGCGGCATCGGCCGTGAGTTTCTGCGTGAGAATCTGTTGCAAGTGCGGGAGGCGGCCGAGGCCTCGCTGTCGGACGAACAGCGCGACGTCGTCGGACGCTTCTTCTCGTTGCCGGACGACGCAGCGACCAGCAGATGACCGCCCTGGGCGAGCCTGGCGGTCCGTTGGCGCTGACGCGACGGATGTTCGTGCAGGCGGCCCTCCGCGGCGATCGCCGGGCGGCCCTGACGATTGCGACCGAGGCGTTGAGTGAGCGGCGCGACGATCGAAGACGTCTACATCGAGGTCTTGCAGGACGGCCTGTACGAAGTCGGCCGTCAATGGGAGCGCAACGCCATTACCGTCGCTCAGGAACACATGGCCACCGCGGTCACCCAGTTTGTGATGGCTCACGTGTTCGAACGAATCGAGCGCCCGGAGAACAGCCGGGGGCGCGTCGTCCTGACCGGCGTTCCCGGGGAACTGCATCATGTCGGTGCGCTGATGGTCGCCGACATGCTGGAAGCCAGCGGATGGGATGTGCAGTTTCTGGGCAGCAATCTTCCGCTGCCGTCAGTCGTCGCCGCGGTCCAGGCCGCCACGCCGGACGTATTCGGCATCTCCGTCACCATGCTGTTCAATCTCCACCAGGCCGCGGAGCTCATCGCGGCGGTTCGCGCACTGGATCGGCCACCCCGCGTCGTGGTGGGGGGAGCGGCATTCCGCGACCCCGAACCAATGGCAGACCATTGGCGCGGACGGATATGCTCCCGACGTGAAGTCGGCCCTCACGTTGCTGTGCGGGTAACCAGATCATGATTCTGGCAGTCTCACGCTTCAGGGTCGCGAACGCCACTGAGAGCGCTGTCGCCGCCGCCTTCATGGATCGTCCGCGGATCGTCGATTCGTGGCCCGGCTTTCTTGGTCTGGAAACCTTCAGGGACGCGAAGGATGCGACGGTCTTCTATCTCGTGACCCGGTGGACGGATTCCGCGACGTTTCGGGCGTGGCATTCCAGTCCCGCGCATCGAGCGTCGCACGCCTGGATGCCGGCCGGCCTCCGGCTGGACGCATCGTACACGCGGCTTGTCGAACTCGAGCGGCTGCCGTCGCGCGACACTCCGGACATGTTCAACCTGACCGTCGACAGGGCCGCGCTCATCGGCACGCTGCTGGAGCACTCACGGCTCGTGCACGTGCTGTGCGTCGCCTTGGATGGGACGGTGCTTTTCGCCAATGAGGCGGTCACGGCGGCACTTGGCGTGAACCCGCGGAGCGTTGCATGGAACCGAAGTGTTCTCGCATCTGACACAGGCGGATGCCGAGCGCCTGCGCCGGATTCTGAGCGGGGACCACCCACCGGAGGGGCTGATGCTCAATTTCACCGACGCAGAAGGCCAGCCGCTGACACTCGCGTGCCATCTGCAGCTGACGCCCGAGGATTGCTGCATCCTCGGCGAACCCGTGTACGAGTCTCGACCGCCAACTCCAGCATCATCTGCTCGCGGCGAACGAGGAACTGGCCATTCTCGCCCGTGAGCGGCACCGCGCCACGCATGCGGAACAGGCCGCTCGCCGCGCCGCCGAGTCGGCGAACCGAACCAAAGACGCGGCACTGGCAGTCATCGCGCACGAACTGCGTAACCCCCTGAATGCCGCAACGCTGGCCCTCGCAGGTGCTGAAAGCGGCGCCCGGAGGCGGTGGAGGGCATCCGCGTGACGTTGGAGCGTCAAGTCGCGCACATGACGACACTGGTTGAAGATCTCCTGGATGCGTCGCGGGTCATACGAGGATCGATCGAGCTCCGTCAAGCAGCGCGTCGACCTGCGCCACCTCACAAGCGACGCGCTCGAACAGATCCGCCCGGCGGCGGAGAAGAAGCAGCAGAGTGTGTCGGTGGCGCTCGGCTCGGACCCACTCGAGATCGACGCGGACATGGCCAGGTGTCGGTCAGATCCTGGGCAACGTTCTGTCCAACGCGATCAAGTACACCCCCGACGGCGGCACGATCTCGGTGGTCGTGCAACGAGAAGGTGGCGACGGTGTGGTTCGGGTGTCGGATACGGGGGCAGGCATTGCACCGGAGTCTCTGGACACCCTGTTCGATTTGTTCGTGCGCGCGAGCTCGGACGCGGGCGGCCTGGGCATCGGGCTGGCCGTGTCCAAACGGCTCATCGAAATGCATGACGGCTCGATAACCGCACACAGCGACGGCCCGGGCCGAGGCGCGGAGTTCATCCTCAGGTGGCCGCTGGCCACCGCTGTTCCCGCGGATCGCATCGGCGGACACGCCGACGGGGCGACGCGTGCTTCACGAGACGTCGATGGGGTCGGCACTCTCGCATCCACACGGGCTGTGCATCGAGGCTGAAGGTCGCTGCCCCTGACCCAGTCGCGCGACCGAGGGTGTTGCGGCCGGGATTTCACTTTGTGGTCGGCCGCCGCAGCTGCCGGTCGGCATCCAGCAGTTGACCGCCTCCTGCCCGCGTGTGCTGGCCGCACAGCGGCCTCAGGTGGCGGCAACACAGGGTCCGTGGCAGAATCTGCGCGCATTCCCATGCAGGTCAACGAGCAGGCAGTCGTCCGTCAACAGAGTGCGGGGGGGGGGGGGAGCTTCGCCGTCGCGTGGCGGCGCGTCTGGCTGGTCGCCCTTCTGAGTCGCATCGTCGTGCTGGCGATCGGAATGGGCGCAATGGTCACCATTGGACCCAATCCGGCCAACCGTCCGCCGCGGGTGTCTGACAACGTCTTTGTCGACTTGACGAGTCGCTGGGACGTCGGGTGGTACATCGGTCTTGCCAACCGCGGGTACGACAGGGACCGTGTGACGGCCCGTCACGATCGCACCGCGTTCTTTCCCGCATGGCCATTGACCTTGCGCAGCGTCGCGCAGTTCGTTCCGCGTAACAGCGCCGCGTGGGCCTGGACAGGCGCGCTGCTGTCCATCCTGCTGTTCTCGATGGCGTTGGCCCAGGTGCATCGAACGGCACGGCTGTACGTGACGCTGGAGCAAGCCGATGCCGCTGTACTCTTGCTGGCCTTCTACCCGTTCGCCTTCTGCTTCAGCGTCGGCTACTCGGAGTCCCTGTACCTGCTTGCGGCTGCCAGTGCCTGGTACGCCACTGCGGCCGGTCAGACGACGGGAGGATTGACATGGGGGACGGTCGTCGGACTCACCCGGCCGAACGGCGTGACGATGTGCCTGCCGTTGTTTCTCTGCACGTTGTCAGAGCCATCCTGGAACGCGCGGCGCGCGATGCTCGCCGCAGGCGGGCCGTTGCTCGGCGTTGCAGGGTTCTCGCTGTTCCTCTGGTTCTGGATTGGCGTGCCGTGGCAGTGGCTGGCCGCGCAGGACTCGTGGGGACGTGCCCACGTCGGGTTGGGCGGGCTGCTTTCCGCTGATCTGCAGTTCCTTCGCCAGCATGGCCTCTACGGGCTGCTCACCGCGCGCCCCTTCGACGTGTTCAACATGCTCGGGTTGTCGGTGCTGGCGCTGACGCCACTCGTGTACCGGCACATGGGGCTCGGCGCCGCCCTGCTGGGGCCGCTGGCGCTGCTGCCTGCCCTTGCAGTCGGTGGATGGCCGTCTTTTGGTCGCTACTCGGCGGTGGTCTTCCCGGCGTTCATTGCGCTGGCCGGGGCGCTGCCGGCACGCCACGTTCCTGTGTTCGCGGCCACGAGCGCGATCCTTGCTGGTCTGGCCTCGGCCTTGTTCTTCACGTTCCGTCCGCTGTACTGATCCACCACTTCGTGTCGGCACGGCAGGCGCGAGCACGTTCCGCAAAGGTGAGCAATGAACACGCTTGTCGCCGGTGCCATCGCAGCACTGCTCGCGGTGGCTGCCATGCCGGCCAACCAAGGCGCATCTCTCGTCAAGCCGATCAGGGTCGAACGTGAGTACATCCGGCCTGCCGTGGAGAACACGTGGGGCGAGCTCGTCCGCTCGTCGGACCTGGTAGCGGAAATCGAGCCGGTCTCTTCCGCAGGTGGCGAGGTCACGCACTACTACGGCAGCTACAAGTCAGTCGTCACGGCGTACTCGGCGTCGATCACGCGCGTGATCGCGGGAGGAGACCACCGAGGCATGGTGCCCGGCAGTCGCATCCTCGTCGTGATGCCTGGTGGCAAGATCGATCGCGGGACCTACATGCAACACGTCATGGTCGAAGGCTCAGACCCCCTCAACCCCGGGCAGACCTACGTCGTGGCCCTGAAGTGGGTATCGCAACTCGAGGGGTGGCGTCCTCTCTGGTACTACGAGACGGTGTTCGAGGTGCAGCCAGACGGCCGGATTCGAAGCTTCGGGATGGGCCCCCTGGCTCGGGAGATGAATGGAGCCTCGAGGAAAGCACTGCTGGATCGCCTTCGTGTCGCTGCCGGTGCCCAGTGACTAGTGGCATCCGGTGACCGGTCGCCCGAATTGCAGGCGATTCTGCGACGAGGCGGTGTGCGGGAGGGGTGCAGCAGGGAGGATGGTGCCGAGGGCCAGAATCGAACTGGCGACACTACGATTTTCAGTCGTATGCTCTACCAACTGAGCTACCTCGGCACGAAGTAGCGGCACAACCCGCGAAGAATAACACAGTCCGGGGTGCGACCGGACAAGGCTGGCCCGTACGCGTCCGTCGCCTGAGCAGCGGAGCGCACGGGCCCGGCCCACACGTCGTCAGCCGGCCGCGACCGGTTCGCCCGGGGCAGGCGACAGGCCCAATTCCTTGCGCAGGCGTTCGTCGATCGCCTGGTAGGTCGCCGGGTTGTCCTTGAGGAACTGCTTGACGTTCTCGCGACCCTGCCCGAGACGCTCGCCGCTGTAGGAGAACCAGGTGCCGCTCTTGTCGACGATCTTGCGTTCCACCGCGAGGTCGAGCAGGTCGCCTTCCTTGGAGATGCCCTCGCCGTACATGACGTCGAACTCCGCCTCGCGGAAGGGTGGCGCCACCTTGTTCTTGACCACCTTGACTCGCGTCCGGCCGCCGGTCACCTGGTCGCCGTCCTTGATCGCGCCGATGCGGCGGATGTCGATGCGCACCGACGAGTAGAACTTCAGGGCACGGCCACCGGTGGTCGTCTCCGGGTTGCCGAACATCACGCCGATCTTCTCGCGCAACTGGTTGATGAAGATCAGGCAGGTCTTGCTCTTGGACACCGCGCCGGTGAGCTTGCGCAGCGCCTGCGACATGAGCCGCGCCTGCAGCCCCATCTGCTGGTCGCCCATGTCGCCCTCGATCTCGGCCCGCGGCACCAGCGCGGCCACCGAGTCCACGACAATCACGTCGACGCTGCCGGAACGCACCAGCACTTCGACGATTTCCAGGGCCTGCTCGCCGTTGTCGGGCTGCGACACCAGCAGGTCCTCGAGATTGACGCCGAGCTTCTGCGCATACGACGCGTCGAGGGCGTGCTCGGCATCGACGAAGGCCGCCATGCCGCCGAGCTTCTGGGCCTGGGCAATCACCTGCAGGGCCAGCGTCGTCTTGCCCGACGACTCGGGCCCGAAGACCTCGATGACCCGGCCGCGCGGCACGCCGCCGACACCCAGCGCGTAGTCGAGGCTGATCGATCCGGTCGAGATGCTCGGGATCGCCACCGCGTCCTTGGCGCCCAACCGCATGATCGAGCCCTTGCCGAATTGCTTCTCGATCTGGCCGACGGCCATCTCGATGGCACGGACGCGTTCCTTCAGGTCGTCAACGGGCATACACAAACTCCTTGCGGTCGGAAATCGGGGTCATCAGCCTCGCCAGGGGCGGGAGGCACAGGATGAACGCCTCAGGTATTCTAAAGACGTGCCATGGGGTTGTCAAGCGAAAGTGATCTCGATAAAGGCTGTTAAACCTATTTGCGGCAATCACTTGTGAGTCACCCGCACTTTCGCCGTCAGACGCCGGCTTGGTAACATCTGCAGCGTGCCGGTTGCCGGACCCCGGCAGGATTGCTACTGTCGCCGGATGCCCAGCCCAGTAGGGCACGCCCTGGCCGGCCTTGCAGTCGGCGTGCTTGCCGCCGGACCTCGCGCCCTCATCCGTTCCCTGGACCCGCCCGCCGCCCGACGCCCCATCGACACCGCGCTGCTCGCGATGCTGCCGTTTGCCGCCCTTGGCGCGCTCCCCGACATCGACCTGCTCTTTGGCGTCCACTCGATGTACACGCACAGCATCGGCGCCGTCCTCGTCGTTCTGCTGCTGGCCCGGGCGGTGACCGGCGGCTGGCGCTGGGCCACGGCAGCGGCGCTCGCGTACGCCACACATCTGCTGCTGGACTGGCTGGGCAACGACACCACCGCGCCCATCGGCATCATGGCGCTCTGGCCGCTGACGCCGGCGTACTTCCAGTCCGACCTGCACCTGTTCCTGCCCATCTCCCGGCGCTACTGGGTGGAAGGCTTTCTGGCCCACAACCTCACCGCCGTGGCACGCGAGGTGCTGTTCATCGGGCCGCTCGCGCTGCTGGCCTACTGGCGTCTCACCCACGTCGCCAGCAAGCGGATGTAGGGGACTCCGGAGACGGCAGTCGGCAGTCGGCAGTCGGCACGTCGAAGGTCGTTCACCGCATGGAGACGACGACGCCCGCGGCAGCCGTCTGACACCTGACGGCCGGCATCGCACCTGCAGCCTCGCACCGGCCTGCGTGCCGACTGCCGACTGCCGACGCCCGCCTGCCGGCTCTCGACTCCCGTTTGCCGGCCTTACGCGTAGTGGTAGAAGCCGCGGCCAGACTTGCGGCCGAGGTGACCGGCCATCACCATCCGGCGGAGCAGGGGGCAGGCCCGATACTTCGGGTCGCCGAACCCCTCGTGCATGACGTCGAGGATCGCCACGCAGACGTCCAGGCCGATGAAGTCGGCCAGCGTCAGCGGGCCCATCGGATGGTTCATGCCCAGCTTCATCACCGAATCAATCGCGTCGGCCGTGCCGACCCCTTCCATCAGCGCGAATACGGCCTCGTTGATCATCGGCATGAGGATGCGATTGGCGATGAATCCCGGGTAGTCGTTGGCCGCCACGCCGGTCTTGCCAAGGCGCGAGCACAGGTCTTCAGCCAGCGCCATCGACGCATCGGACGTGGACTGGCCGCGGATCAACTCGACGAGCGGCATCAGCGGCACCGGGTTCATGAAGTGCATGCCGAGCACCCGGTCGGGCCGCCGGGTCGACGCCGCGATGTCGGTGATCGAGATCGACGAAGTGTTGCTGGTGAGCACGACCTCGCTCCGCACCAGCGCGTCGAGCCTGGCAAAGAGCGTCCGCTTGGCGTCGCGCTGCTCGACGATGGCTTCGACGACATAGTCGGCCTCGGCCAGCGGATCGAGGGAGCCGGAGAACTGCAACCGGCCCAGCGTGGCATCACGGTCGACGGCGCTGAGGGTCCCCTTCTCGACGAACTTACCAAGGCTCCTGGAGATGGCAGCCTTGGCCTTGTCGAGCGCCGCGACCGAGACGTCGGCCAGCCGCACGTCGAAGCCACGCTGCGCAAACGCCTGGGCGATGCCGTTGCCCATCGTCCCGGAGCCGACCACACCGATCAATTGAGGCGTGTTCATCGACATCGACAATTCAGAATTCGAAATTGGCAATGCAGCGCGGGGCCGGCAACGCCAAATGGGACCACACAAACAATTCAGGCTTACGCATCGACAGTCGCAATTCAGAATTCGGAATTCGCAATGCAGTGCGGGGCCACTGCCGCCATCCGGGGAGCTCGAGATGAGGCACGTGGCCCCTTGGTTGCGCCCGAAGCCCTGCATTCTGCATGGCATTGAAGAAACCCTAATTCCCAATTGATCTTTCGATGGCCAGCGCGACGCCGTTGCCGCCGCCGAGGCAGAGGGCGGCCACGCCGCGCCGCAGGCCGTGCCGTTCCAGCGCATGCAGCAAGGTCGTCAGGACGCGCGCGCCGCTCGCCCCGATGGGATGCCCGAGTGCCACCGCACCGCCATGCACGTTGACCTTGGCCTCCGGAATGCCCAGTTCTCCGGTCACCGCGACGGCCTGTACGGCAAAGGCCTCGTTGATCTCGAACAGGTCCACATCGTCGAGTGACCAGCCGGCCCTGGCCAGCACCGCCCTGACCGCCGGCACCGGCGTCATCATCACCCACTTGGGCTCGAGCCCACTGGTGGCCTGGGCGACGATGCGGGCGCGAACCGTCAGGCCGCGCGCCTGCGCGACGTCCGCGGCGGCAATGACCAGTGCGGCGGCGCCATCATTGACGCCAGGGGCGTTGCCGGCCGTCACCGTGCCTTGCGGATCGAAGGCCGGCTTGAGTCGCGACAGCGCCTCGACCGAGGTGTCGGCACGCACCGACTCGTCGTGGGCGATGACGATCGGGTCGCCCTTCTTCTGCGGGATGTGCACCGGCAGGATCTCGGCGGCAAACGCGCCGTCGGCCTGTGCGCGCGCCGCCTTGTGATGGCTCCGCACGGCGTACGCGTCCTGCGCTTCCCGTGACACGGCATAGCGGCCGGCCACGGCCTCACCGGTCATCCCCATGTGCCAGTTGTCGGCGGCGCACCACAACCCGTCCTGGATCATGCTGTCGACGACCTGTCCGTGGCCCATGCGGAAACCCTCGCGCGCGCGCGGCAGCAGGTACGGCGCCTGGCTCATCGACTCCATGCCGCCGGCGACGACGATGTCGCGGTCGCCGGTGGCAATGCCCTGGGCGGCCAGCATCACGGCGCGAAGGCCGGAACCGCAGACCATGTTGACGTTGAGCGCGGGCACCTCCGGCGGCAATCCGGCCTCGAGGGCCGCCTGTCGCGCCGGGTGCTGGCCCTGCCCGGCGGAGATGACGTTGCCCAGGATGCATTCGTCGATGTCGGCGGGGGAGAGCGACGCGCGCGCCACGGCTTCGCGGACGACGAGGGCGCCGAGGCTGGCGGCCCGCATGTCCTTGAGGCCGCCGAGGAACTTGCCGGTCGGTGTGCGAACGGCAGAGACGATGACCGCGGACCGTAGGCTCATGTCCTAAGACTACAGGCTGTCGGCTGGAGGCGACCTGTTACGCTGGCGGCGTGGTCCCGACCTCGTCCCTGGTCTCCGGCACCGTTACCCGGCTCATCGCAGCCCAGCCCCACAGCAAGGGCAAGGTGGAGGCGGCGTGGCACCTGGCGGTGGGCCGCGGGATGGCACGCCTGAGCGCGCCCGTCCGCGACGCCGACGGCGTGGTCTACGTCGAGGCCCGCGACAGCGGAGTTGCCGAGCAACTCGACGTCCACCGGCGCGTCATCGAGGCCCGGCTGCGCGAGATGCTCGGCACTCGAGGCCGGACATTCGCCGTGGTCGGCACCTCGTCATGAAGCTGATTCTGGCCTCGTCGTCACCGCGTCGTGCAGCCCTGCTCGAGGCCGCCGGGTATGCCTTCGAGGTGCGGGTCGCAGACGTGGACGAGTCGCCCCGGCCGGGCGAGTCGGCCGCGGCCCTGGTGCGACGACTGGCCGAGCTGAAGGCGCGGGCGGTGGCGTGCGCGGCTGGCGAGCTGGTTCTGGCGGCAGACACGACCGTGGTCTGCGCCGGGGCCATCCTCAACAAGCCGTTCGACGAGGCGGACGCGGCCAGGATGCTGCGGCAGCTGTCCGGCCGCGAGCACGAGGTCTTCACCGGCGTCACGCTGCGCCATGCAGGCGGCGAGCAGACCCTGGTCGAGCGCACGGCGGTGTGGTTTGCCGCGCTGTCGGAGGGGGACATCGCCCGCTATGTCGCCTCGGGCGAGCCGCTCGGCAAGGCCGGGGCCTACGCGATTCAGGGCAGGGCGTCGCGCTTTGTCACGCGGGTCGACGGGTCCTACACCAACGTGGTCGGGTTGCCCACCGCGCAGGTGGCGAAACATCTGGCGAAATACGTCGAACCGGCGTCATAATTCGTAGGAGGGTGACTCTGCCGGGTCTCCGTCGCCCTCCCCAGAACCATGAGCGCAACCAAGACTGTCAAGATCGCGATCTCGACCCTCGTGCTCGGGCTGGCGTTCAGCGCCATGCTGTACTCGAGCCTCAGCGAAGAGACGCAGTACTACAAGCACGTCGACGAGGTGATGACGCAGCCCGGGGAGTGGTACGGCAAGCGGCTGCAGCTGCACGGCCATGCGTCCGACATCCGCCGCAAGGCCGACTCGCTCGACTACCGCTTCGAGGTCGCGCACAACGGCCAGCTGGTCCGGGCCAGCTACACCGGCATCGTGCCCGACACCTTCAAGGACGGCTCTGAAGTGGTGATCAAGGGCACCCTCGGCCCGGAGGGCTTCGTCGTGGAGCCTGGCGGGGTGATGGCCAAGTGCCCATCCAAGTACGAAGCCGGCGCGCCCGGCGCGCCGGGCAAGGCATCCCGGCCGGCGCCCGGAATCCAATCGTCGGCCAACTAGCGAGAGCCATGCCCGCACTTGGTACGTTCCTTCTCCTCACCTGCTTTGTCGTCGCCGCGTATGCCGCCACGGCCAGCGTTGCCGGGGCACGTCGCCAGTCCACGCGGCTGACCGAGAGCGGCATCGGGGCGTTCTACCTGGTCACCGCACTGATGGCGGTGGCCTCCTCGGTGATCATCTACGCCTTTGTCACCGACAGCTACGCCATCAAGTACGTCGACCGCTACTCTGATGCCGCGCAGCCGCTGCTGTTCAAGATCACCGCGTACTGGGGTGGGCTGGACGGCTCGATCATGTTCTGGGTGCTGCTGCTGTCGGTGTTCGGCGCGATTGCCGTGCGCAATGCCCGCGAGTCGCACCGCGAGCTGATTCCCTACGTCGTTGCCACCATTGCCATCGTGGAGATGTTCTTCCTGTTCCTGATGGTGATGCACAACAACCCGTTCGAGACGTACCTGGCCGACATCCCGCCAGACGGGCAGGGGCTCAATCCGCTGCTGCAGAACTTCTACATGGTCATCCACCCGCCGTCGCTGTACATCGGCTTTGTCGGGATGACCATTCCCTTTGCCTTCGGCATGGCGGCGCTGGCCACCGGCCACCTCGATGACTCGTGGCTCCGTGCCGTCCGCCGCTGGACGATGGTCAGCTGGCTGTTTCTGTCGCTCGGACTGACGCTCGGGATGATCTGGGCCTACGAAGAGCTCGGCTGGGGCGGCTACTGGGGTTGGGATCCGGTCGAGAACGCCGGCCTGCTGCCGTGGTTCACGGCAACCGCGTTCCTGCACTCGGTGATGGTGCAGGAGCGGCGCGGCATGTTGCGCGTGTGGAACATGACGCTGGTCATCCTGACGTTCTTCCTGACCATCTTCGGGACGTTCATGACCCGCTCCGGTGTCGTGCAGTCGGTGCACGCCTTCGGCGAGGACAAGGAACTCGGGCTGATGTTCACCGTGTTCATGACCCTGCTGCTGGTCGTGAGCTTCGGGCTGCTGCTGTACCGATTGCCGCTGCTGCGCGCCCGCCATGAACTGGACTCGTGGGTGTCACGTGAGGCCGCCTTCCTGGCCAACAACTGGATCCTGCTGTTCTCGGCCATGTTCGTCCTGTTTGCCACGATGTTCCCGACCCTCAGCGAGTCGCTGACGGGCGAGCGCCTGACCGTCGGTCCGCCGTTCTTCAACAAGTGGATGCTGCCGATCGGCCTGGCGCTGCTGCTGCTGACCGGCGTCGGACCGCTGCTGGCCTGGCGCAAGTCGACGGTGGACAACCTCCGCTACCAGTTCCTCTGGCCGACCGTGGCCGGGCTGGTCACCGGCGCCACGGTGGTGGCGCTGGGTGTGCGCGTGTGGTCGTCGGGCATCTGCTTTGCGATGTCGGCCTTCGTGACGACGACGCTGCTGCAGGAGTTCATCCGCGGCGCGCGGGTGCGCCAGCAGTATTCGGGTTCGGATTTGATGACCTCGGCCGTCGGCCTGGTGGCGCGCAACCAGCGGCGCTACGGCGGCTACATCGTCCACCTGGGCATCGTCCTGATGGCCCTCGGCTTTGCCGGTGAGGGGTTCAAGCAGGAAGAGCAACTGCTGCTCAAGCCCGGACAGTCGGTGACGGTGGGGCCATTCACGGTGCGGCACGACGCAATCGCGATCACCCAGGACGCACAGAAGCAGATGGTCACGGCGCGGATGACGGCGTTCCGCGGCAGCGACGAGCTGGGCACGATCGCCCCGGCCAAGTGGTTCTACAACAAACGCACCGACGAGCCGACCACCGAGGTGGCGATCCGCCGATCGTTCTTCAACGACCTGTATGTCGTGCTGGCGGGCTTTGACGCGGAGCAGCAGAGCGCCACCTTCCACGTCGTGGTCAACCCGCTGGTCAACTGGATCTGGGCCGGCTTCGCCCTGCTCGCGCTGGGCACGCTGCTCGCGCTGCTGCCCGAGCGGGCACTCGCCATCGCCTCGGTCAAGGTCCCGGAGGCGGCTACCGGGACGAGCACGACCACGCTGCTGCTGCTGGTGGCGCTGCTCGGGCCGGCGGCGTTGCCGCACGTGGCGCACGCGCAGCATGTCGAGGGCGCGAGTACGGTCGTGGTGCCGATGTCGGCGTTCGAGCGCGAGATCCAGAACGACATCGTCTGCATGTGCGGCACCTGCGGGCGCAAGCGCATCGATGAGTGCACCTGCGGCAAGGCCGAGGAGATGCGCATCGAGGTCGCCGGCCTGGTGAAGAAGGGCTACACGCGCGAGCAGGTGCTCGATTACTACGTGCAGAAGTACGGCAGTCAGGAGCCCCTCGCGATGCCCATCGACAAGGGCTTCAATCGGCTCGCGTGGGCCGTGCCGTATGCCCTCGGCGTGTTCGGCGCGGCACTGGCCGGCGTCACGGCCTTGCGCTGGTCGCGCAAACGTGACGAGCAGGACGACGCGCCGGCGATGACCTCGACCGAGGGAGACGCCTGGCAGACCAAGCTCGACGAGGAACTGCGTGACCTCGACTGACCCGCATGGACGTACCTGGCAGTTCTTCATCGTCCTCGGCCTGATTGGCGCCACGGCGGCCGTCTGGCGAGAGCCGCGGTTCACCCGCCCCGAACATCTCGTCCTGCTCAGTCTCGGCATCATCGCTGCCGCCGTCGCCGCCTCGGCCCTGCATCGCACGCTGCTGCCGCTGGTGTCGCCCGAGCGCATCGTCGGCGACGCCAGCCGGTCGTCGCGGCAGCGTCTGGCGCTCGAGCGCGAGAAGCGGCTGGTGCTGCGCAGCATCAAGGAACTCGAGTTCGACAGGGCCATGGGCAAGGTGGCCGATGCCGACTTCGACGACATGGCCGGCCGGCTGCGCCAGCGCGCCGTGGGCCTGATGCAGCGCATCGAACTCGGCGAGGCTGGTCTGCGCGACCGCATCATCCAGGACCTGAACGGTCTGAGAAAGCGCAAGGACACGCCCAAGGCCAAAGCACCCGCGCGGGCCCAGGCCTGTGCTGCCTGCACGACCCTGAACGACGCCGACGCGCGCTTCTGCAAGACTTGCGGAGCCACGCTGTGAGCCGCCGCCTCGTGCGCCTTCTCGTCGTCGCGGTGTGGCCTGCCTGTCGCTGCCCGCGGCGTCGGCGTCAGCGCAGATGCCGGACCTGCGGCAGATGAACGGCATGGCGCTGCCCAGTCCGGAGTTGCCCGACGGGTCGGTCTCGGTTCGCGTCGTCAGGCAGGCGCTGACCAACAACGTGGTCGGCACGACGGTGACGGTGACCGGTGATGGCGTGACCGACAGCTGCGCCCACCGACGAATCGGGCCGCGCCATCTTCGCCGCGCTCGGCGCGGGCACGACCCTGGTCGCCTCGGTCAGCGGCGACGGCGAGACCGTGCGGTCCCTGCCGTTCCAGGTGCCTGCCAAAGGCGGCGTGCGGGTGATTCTGGCCCTCGGGCTGCGATGCGCCGGCCGACGGCAGCGGCGCCGGCCGCCGGCGGCGCCCCGGTCGACGCCGGACGCCACGCCAGGCACCGTCGTACTCGGCACGCAGTGGCGAACCATTCTCGACTTCGCCAGCGAGAAGCTCGAGGTGTTCCACATCTTCGAGTTCGTCAATGCCGCGGCTGGTCCGGTCGCGGTGCCCGAGCCGCTGAAGATCGCGATGCCTGCCGACGCCGAGCAGGTGACGCTGCTCGAGGGCTCGACGCCGCAGGCGCGTGTGTTCGAGCGTCAGCTGGTCGTCGCCGGTCCGTTCGCGTCGGGACGCACCGTGGCGCAGGTCGCGTACCGCCTGCCGATCACCGGGGCGCGCCGGGAGATCCAGGTCACCCTGCCGGTGGCCAGCATGTCCACCAACGTCATCCTGCGGCGTCTCGGCGAGACGCGGCTGGTCGAGCCGACCTTGCCGCAATCGCGTGAGGCCGACGCCGAGGGAAAGAAGTACTTCACCGGCACCGGGCCCGGGCCGCAAGGCCGGGGAGACGCTGACCTTCGTGGTGGACGGCTTGCCCTACCACCCGACGTGGCCGCGCTACACGGCCCTGGCAATCGCGGCGGTGATCGTCGCGCGCCGGGCTCTGGCTGATGTTCGGGGTGCCGGTGGACGCCGCACGCCGCATCAGGCAACTCGAGGCACAGCGCACGACGCTGCTGGGCCGGCTGCAGCGACTGGACCAGTCTGCCGTTCGCCGTCGACGCGACGCAGTGCGCGTCGAGCGGGAGGCCGTGCTGCGCGATCTCGAGGGCGTCTACGGCTTGCTCGATGCCGAGCGCGCCCGCGCCGCCGAACAGTCCGCAGGTGGAACGGCGAGCCTCGTAGGTGGAGGCGCTGGCCACTGACCGGGCCGACGCGCCGGCACCTACCGCGCCGCTGCTCATCTGCTCGCACGTGGCCAGGCAGTTCGGGCGCCGGCGGGTGCTGCGCGACATCAGCTTCGAAGGCTACGGCGGGGAAGTCCTGGCGCTGCTCGGGCCCAACGGCTCCGGCAAGACGACGTTGCTTGGCGTGCTCTCCACGCTCGCGGAACCCTCGCGTGGCCACGTCCGCTATCCGGTGGCCGCCGGCCTCGACTCGCCGCGGCGGGTGATCGGCGTCCTCGGCCACGAACCGCAGCTGTACGGCGAGCTCACCGCGCGCGAGAACCTGACGCTGTTTGCCGAGCTGGCCGGGCTGGACGCCATCGACGCGCAGGGTCGACGCAGGCATTGACGCAGGCGCACCTCGGCCGACCGTGGCGACGAGCTGGTCGAGCGGTTCTCGCGCGGCATGCGACAGCGGCTGGCCTTCGAGCGCGTGCTGCTGCCCGCCCCGCGCGTGCTGCTGCTGGACGAACCGTTCACCGGGCTGGACGACGACAGCGCACAGCGGATGCTGGCGCGGCTGGCCTCGGAGCGCGACGGCGGCACGCTGGTAGTGCTGGCGACGCACGATCTGTTGCTCGTCGACAGCCTCGTCGACCGCGCGTGCCTCGTCAAGGACGGCGTGCTGGTGCCGCTGGAGCGGTCGCGCCGCCTGGCCGAGTCGTATCGCGCCGCGATGAACGACACCACCGCCGGCCGCACCGCTGTTGCCGGGGCCGGCGCGCCCAGACCGCCGGCACCGCGCGAGTGGCCCGTCCCTGTCGCGTCCGACACGGCCATCAGCGACATCGCCCGCGCGGCCTGGGTGCTGCTGGCCAAGGACCTGCGCATCGAATGGCGGTCGCGCGAGGGGCTGCTGACCACGGCATTCTTCGCCCTCGCGTGCGTGCTCGTGTTCTCGTTCGGACTCGTTCGCGATGGCACGCCGGTGCCCGACGCGGGGCCGGCCGTCCTGTGGGTGACGGTGGCCCTGGCCGGCACGCTGGCCATGGCCCGCACGTTCGAGCGCGAGCGCGCCGCCGGAACCCTCACGGCCGTCCTGGCCTCGGCCGCGCCGCGTCCGGCCCTGTATCTCGGCAAGTGGGGCGCATTGATGGTGCTGATGGTCTCGGTGGAACTGGTGCTGCTGCCGCTGGTGGCGTTGTTCTTCCAGATGCCGCTCGAGCGACGGCCGCTGCCGGTGCTCGGCGCTGCTGATTGCCGGAACCGCCGGGTACGCCGCGGTCGGGACGCTGTTTGCGGCCATGCTCGCGCGGATGCGCACGCCGCGACGTGCTGCTGCCGTTGCTGCTCTATCCGATGAGTGTGCCGGTGATCATCGGCGGCGTGCGCGGCACGGCGGCCGCCCTGGCCGATCCGTACGTGCCCGGGGTCGTCGGTCTGTGGCTGCCCCTGTTGGTATGCTTTGACGCGGTGTTCGCGATCCTCGCGCTGTGGACGTTCGGCACGCTGATGACCGAAGCCGCACCGCGCGTGGCCAAGGAGGCCTGAGATGTTGACGCGCAGCGTGCCTGCGATGCTGGTGGTGGCTCTTGCGATGTTCGGCGTCGCGCCGTACCTGATCGCCCAGGCGCCGTACGAGTCCACGATGGGGCTGGTGCAGAAGATCTTCTACTACCACGCGCCGGTCGGCGTCGTGATGTTCGTCGCGACGTTCACCTGCGGCCTGGCGAGCGTGGCGTACCTGGTCCGCGGCAGGGCCAGCAGCGATCGCATCGCCGAGGCGGCTGCCGAACTGACGGTGGTGCTCGGGGCGATCGTCCTGCTGACCGGGCCGCTGTGGGCCCGCAAGGCGTGGGGCGTGTGGTGGCAGTGGGATGCACGGCTGACCTCGACGCTGGTGCTGTGGCTGCTGTTCTCGGCGTACCTGCTGCTGCGTCGCTTCGGCGGCCCGGGCACCGAGAAGCTGGCCGCCGGCGTGGCCCTGTTCGGCATGGCCAACGTGCCGTTCATCTACTGGTCGGTCAACGTCTGGCGCACCATGCATCCCAAGACCACCGTGGTGCCGTCGCTGGTGCCGGCGATGCGCGTGCCGTTCTACTGGTGCCTGCTGGCGTTCCTGATCCTGTTCGTGGCGCTGCTGAAGGTGCGGGTGCGGCTTGCCGAGCAGCAGGACGCGCTCGACCTGCTGCTCTCTGAGGCTGAAGGCTAGACAATGTCCATCGTCATACGCATCGCTCGTACGTTCGCCCTTCTGCTGGTGCTGCTCGGCTCCGGCATGGCTACCGGCCTGGCGCAGACTCCGCCGGCCGACTCGCGCCAGACCACCGCCGCCCAGGACGAGTACGTGCCGATCGATCAGCTGCCTGACAGCGAGAAGCTGCCGGCGGCGCCGTTCCTGATCGCGGCCTACGTCATCGTGTGGGGGGTGCTGCTGGTCTACGTGCTGTCGCTGTGGCGACGGCTGGGCCGCGTCGAAGCGGAACTGCGCGAGGCGCGCCGCGCGATCGCGCCCCGGTAGGCCACGTCCGTGACCGCGGGGCATTTCATCTTCATCCCGGCCGTCCTGCTGCTGGGCATCATCATCGGCTGGGTCCTGGGCTCGCGGGCGGCAATGGACGCGATGCGGTCACAGCAGAAGCGCGCCGACGAGAAGCGGCAGGGCAGGTAGGCACGGCGCGGGCCGGGAGTGGACCCGTGGGGGCGCGGTCGGGACCGGCGCTAGCGTCCGTCACCGAGGCGCGACGCGAGCAGGTCGGGGAGTCCCGCGGCACGGATGCGCCGCCTGCTCCGCAGCCACGTCGTAGGCGACGCGATGCAGCGTGATGGTCAGCGCGCCGAGGTCCACCACGGCGTAGGCGGCGCGCGGGTCGCCGTCACGCGGCTGGCCCACCGACCCGGGGTTGACGAGCCAGCGATCGTCCAGGCGAATCGACAGGGTGGTCCTCGTCCAGGTCTCGCCGCTCTCCACCACGGGATGGCCTTCGCCCGAGCCGTACGCGCCCTGCACGTGGGTGTGGCCGAACAGGCAGAGCGGCCGGCGGCCGAGGGCGGCGGCATCGCGGATGTCGTCGATCCACACGAGGTAGGCGTCTTCGTCGGCTGGCGACCCGTGCCACACCTCCAGCACGTCGTCCACCAGCAGCGGGCCGGCGGGGAGGTCGCGCAGATAGGCCAGGTGCGCGTCCGAGAGGGTGCGCGCCGTCCATTCCGCCGCGGCGCGCGCGTGCGAGTTGAACGCCAGCAGGTCCATCACGCCACAGACGGCCTTGTCGTGATTGCCGCGCACCACGACGTGCGGCGCGAGCGCGCGGATGCGGTCGATGACCGGGCCGGGTTCGGCGCCATAGCCCACCAGGTCGCCGAGGACCAGCACGCGATCGTAGGTGTCCGGCGTGCAGTGACGCAGGACGGCGGCCAGGGCCGGGAGGTTGCCGTGGATGTCGCTGATGACCAGGTAACGCACGCTGTGGCTCTTATTAACGCTCAGAATGGCAATCGCGAACGGGCTACCAGCCCAGTTGTGTTCAGCAGCCGCTCGACCAGGGCTTCGACGCGGCCCTGCGCGTCGATCCGGATGTGCGCCTGCCGGTACACGGCACGTCGGCTCTTCGAACAGCGCCGCGAAGGCGTCGCGGTCGGCAGACAGTGGGCGTCTCCCGTCGGAGGGCACGCGATCGACGATGTGGCTGAACGGGGCGTCGAGCCAGGCCGTCACCCCATCGGCGAGGATATCGGCGCGGTTGGCTGGCTGGATGAAGGTGCCGCCGCCGGTGGCCACGATGACGTGCCGGGCCGGGCAGAAACGCCAGCAGCACCTCCCGCTCGACCTTGCGGAAGTACGGTTCGCCGTCCTGGGCGAACACCTGCGACACCGAGCGCCCCTCGCGCCGCTCGATTTCTTCGTCGAGGTCGATCACCCGCCACCCCAGGCGCCGACCGAGAGCCCGGGCAACGGTGGTCTTGCCCGACCCCATGAATCCCACGAGGTAGAGCTTGTCGGACGCCGGCACGGTCATCTGCGGAGGGCGGTCGAGTACGTCGAAGAACCCCGGGTAGGAGACATTGACGGCGTCGGCGCCGTGAATCACCGTGGGCTCGAGGCCGCCCAGGCCGGCCACGGCAAAGGCCATCGCCAGGCGGTGGTCGTCGGCGGCATCGGCCTCGCCGCCGAGCAGCCGCCGCGAGCCGCGGACGTGGAAGCCGTCGGGAAGTTCGTCGGCGTCGGCGCCGAGCGCGCGCAGCCCGTTGACCAGCGCGGTGATGCGGTCGCTTTCCTTGGCGCGCAGTTCGCCGGCACCGGTGACGCGCAGTTCGCCGCCGTGGGTGGCGAGGGCGGCAAGCACCGGCAGTTCGTCGATCAGGCCCGGGACATCGGCGGGCGTCAGTTCGACGCGCCGCAACGCCTGGTGCCGGACCCGGACCCGTCCGACGGGCTCCTCGGCGTCGATGCGGTCGACCTGCACGTCGATGTCGGCGCCGAAGCGGCGGAGGACGTCGAAGATGGCCGTGCGGCTCGGATTCAGGCCGACGTCGCGCAGCTCGAGGAACGACCCGGGCAGCGCCGCCGCGGCGCACGCCCAGAAGGCAGCCGAGGAGGGGTCGCCGGGCACGGTGACGCGCGCGGCCCGTCAGCGGCTGCTGGCCGGTGAGCGCGGATGACGTGACCGTGCACGTCGACGGTCGCGCCGAAGGCACGCAGCGCCCGTTCCGTGTGGTCGCGGGTGCCGGCCGGTTCCTCGAAGGTCGTCACGCCCGTCGGTCTGCAGTCCGGCCAGGAGCACGGCCGTCTTGACCTGCGCGCTCGGCGTGTCGGGTCGGTATGTGATCGCGCTGCAGCGCGCCGCCGGAGACGCTGACCGGCGGGCGTCCGTTGAACGACGTGACTTCGGCGCCCATGGCCTGGAGCGGGCGTCACCACCCGCAGCATCGGCCGGCGGCGCAGCGAGGCATCGCCGGTGAGGACGCTCGTGAACGGGTGCGCGGCGAGCACGCCGGCGAGCATGCGCAGCGTCGACCCGGAGTTGCCGCAATCCAAATCCGCGGTCGACGACTGCAGTCCGCGCAGGCCGCGGCCGACTATCTGAACAGTCGGCACCTCCGCACCCGTGTCGCGGTCGAACGCGGCATGGCGCGAGACGACGGTGCCGAGCTGTTCGAGACACCGACAGCGTGCTCTGGCAGTCGTTGCCGGGGGCGTAATGACTGATGCGCGTGACGCCCTCGGCCAGAGCCGCGAGCATCGCGTACCGATGGGAGATGGACTTGTCGCCGGGCACGCGCACCACGCCTTCGAGGGCGGTGGCGGGCCGGACGGTGATGGTCTTTGTGAACTCGGCGGGCATGCGGGCTTCACTGTAACAAACAGTGGAGCGTGTATGATGCACGCCACCCCGACCACATGGCCGCAGATCGCTCCGCGCTCTCCCTGGTGCTCAACAGCCACGTCGATGTCCTGGACTACGTGCAGGTGGTCTGCGACCAGCTGTGCGCCACGGCGCAGTTGAACGAGGACGCCGGCCACTGGGTCGGCGTCGTCGGTGCGCGAGTCGGTGGTCAACGCCATCCGGCACGGCAACAAGTTCGACCCGGCCAAGCGCGTCCACGTCCAGTTCGCGTTCGTGCCCGGCCGAGCAGCCCGAGTTCCTCGAGGTCAGCGTGCAGGATGAGGGCGAGGGCTTCGACCCCGAAGAGATTGCCGATCCGCTGGCGCCCGAGAACCTGCTCAAGTCGAGCGGCCGCGGCATCTTCTTCATGCGCAACTTCATGGACGACGTCCAGTTGCGCCGCCGGCCCGAAGGCGGCATGGAAGTGCGCATGCGCAAGCGCCTGTCGGCCCCGCCCGAATGACCCTGCCCGATCCGCTGTTGCTCGCCACGGCCGTCGAGGCCGTGCAGAAGGCCGGCGCCATCCAGATGGCCCACTTCGGCGGGCCGATGCGCATCGACAAGAAGGGCGCGATCGACCTGGTGACCGAGGTCGATGTCGCCGTCGAGCGGATGTTCCGGGCCCTGATCGCGGAGCGGTTTCCCGACCACGCGGTGCTCGGCGAGGAACTGCAGCAGGACGACCTGCTGGAGCGCACGGCGCCAGGCTACTGCTGGGTGTTCGACCCGATCGACGGCACCACCAACTTCGCGCACGGCCTGCCGATCTTCTGCGCCTCGCTCGGACTCGAACTCGACGGCGAGGCGATCGTGGCCGCCGTGTACGACCCGACCCGGCGCGAGCTGTTCACGGCCGAGCGGGGTCAGGGTGCCCGACTCAATGGCGAACCGATCGCCGTGTCACCGGCCGACACCGTGATCGACAGCCTGCTGGTCACGGGCTTTCCGTACACCGTGCAGCAACCCGAGATCGGTCACGCGCTGGTGGCCCTGTTCGGCCACTTCCTCGGTCGAAGCCGTGCCGTGCGCCGCCTCGGTTCGGCGGCGCTCGACCTCTGCTACGTGGCGGCGGGCCGCCTCGACGGGTTCTACGAGGCCTCGCTCAAACCCTGGGACTCGTGCGGCGGCGCGCTGATCGTCGAGGAAGCGGGCGGCACCGTGACCGACTGGGTCGGCACCCCGTTCCAGTCGCGCCTGCCGCAGGTGCTCGCCACCAACGGCCGGATTCACTCCGAGATGCTGGCGTTGCTGGGCGAGTTTCGCACCGGTCGGCGCCCGCCGCGGCGCCGACTGACCCCGCAGGGGACAATCTGCAGGGCACATTCCTTGCTTGAGATCACGTCTCAGCGAACTGGGCTGGTGGCCGCACGCATGGGGCGTGACCATCAGACGCCCGTCCGGCAGGGAGACATGCTCATGGTGCGACGGTTGTTGGTGAGCGGGGCGATGGTGCTGGCGTGTGGCGGCGCCGCCTCGGCCCAGGATGTGGTGATCGGCGGCAACATCGGCGGTTTCCTCGTCAAAGGGGAGGAGTCGCGCGACCGCCAGGACGTGCTGCGGCAGAACCTCAGTTTCCTCGAGTTCGATCTGGCCGACTTCCACGGGTCTGTCGGCCGGCGGCGACGTCGCGGTCAGCGTCGGCTCGTTTCTCGAGGTGGGAGCCGGCCTGAACTTCTACCAGCGCACGGTGCCGACCGTGTACTCGCGCTTCGTCGATGACGACGGCACCGAGATCGAGTCGGACATGAAGCTGCGGAACATTCCCGTTGACCCTGACGGCCAAGGTGTTTCCGCTGACGCGCGACGCCGGGTTCCAGCCCTACATCGGCGGCGGCGTGCAGTTGAACCGCTGGCGCTACACGGAGGTCGGCGAGTTCCTCGACTTCAGCAACGGCGAGATCTTCCGCGACAGCTTCACCGACGACGGCCTGGAGATCGGCCCGGTCTTCCTGGCCGGCATCCGCTTCCCGGTCGGGCAGCCAGGTCCTGATGGGCGGCGAGTGGCGCTACTCGACGGCCAAGGCCGACGTCGATCCCGATCTCGGCTTCTTCGGCGACTCGGTCGACCTGGGCGGCAACACGGTGCTGTTCACCGTCGCCTTCAAGTTCCGGCTGAGCGGCAGGGGCACGTCCCCGAGGCGCCGTCATCGGTCAGGGCGGCTGCGTCAGGGAGCACGCCCCTACCTTCGAGGCGGGGAGCCGGCCCTGACCGTTCGAGCCCGGGGAGCCGCCCCTGCCTTCGAGGCGGGAGCCCCCGACCTTCTCGGCCTTGGAGCCGCCCTACTGGCGGACGTACAGGGCCACACCGCCACCCTCGCAGGTGCGGGTGAAGTCGGTCAGGAAGGCGGCGTCCTCCGCGGCCAGCCGAAACAGCTGGTCGCCGCCTTCGGCCTTTTCTTCGATCAGGACGAACGCGGCGTGGCGGCGAGGGCTCTTGAGCGCCTCGTACCAGAGTTCGCCGACGCCCTCGTGGATGTAGTGGCGGATCGCCAGGCCGCTGGTCGAGGTCTCCTGCATGTAGTGGGCCAGCGAGCCCATGCTCACGAGGATCGGCTCGCCGTGCCACGACTCCATCAGGCAGCCGGGTGACGCCGCGCCGTTCCCGTCTGGTTGGCCCGGTCCCACTGCGCCTCGGCGACCATCGGCGAGGTCAGGCCGAGCGGCTGCCGCTCGAAGGCCAGCACGCCGAGGATCACGCAACAGCACCAGCGGTCGATAGGGCTTGGGCAACAGCGCCACGAGCATGCCGATGCAGGCCTGCGGCGGCCGTGATCAGCAGGATCATGTAGCGGATGCGGAACGGGTGGCCGCTCACGAAGGCGTAGAAGGGCAGGGCGGCGCTGCCGGCCAGCGCCAGGACGAACCACCAGTCCTGTCGGTCCCGCCGCACCAGGCCGTGCAGCAGCACGACGCAGGGCGCCCGCCGCGCCGGCCCAGGCCACCGGCCATCCGCCGACACGGCCGAGGCCCCATCCCACCTGCACGAGGGCCTGGCTCGGCACGCGGTAGGCGGGATTGTTCGGCTCGTAGAAGCCGCCCGTCACCAGCCAGGCTCCGACCGTCGCCTTGCTCAGGACCAGGAACAACAGCAGCGCGCCCAGGGGCCACGCGCCGACCCGCAGCACCGCGCCGAGCGAGCGGACGGGGCCGCCGCCGTTGCGCCACAGCGTCAGCCAGGACACCAGGCCAGCGGCAGCGGTCATCGGCCAGGCTTCGTAGCGGGTCAGGCAGGCAAGGGCCAGCGCCAGTCCGGCAGGCCAGGCGGAGCCGGTGCCACCCGAGCGGGTCCACTGACACAGCAGGGCGATGCCGGTGACGGTCAGGCCGAGCAGCAGCGGCTCGGTCATCGGCGTGGCCTGGAGGTACAGCAGGTCGGGCTGGTAGACGAAGACCGCCAGCGCGGCCAGGGCTGCAGACAGCGAGCCGGACAGCCGCGCCACCAGCCAGGCCAGCGACCCGGCGGCCGCGGCAAACGACAGCATGGAGATCACCACGCCGGACAGCGCCGGTGCGGTACCACGCGTCGACCTGCACGGGCAGCGCATTCAGGACGTGTGGCAGCGGCAGCCAGACCGCCCCGATCTGCCGCCACCCCGGGGTCAGGCTGTCGAAGATGCGCCGGGCGACGACCAGGTGGGCCTTGGCGTCGTAGTGGCTCAACGTCAGGTCCTGCCCGGCGTAGTAGGTGGTGGCGATGCTGCCGAGCAGCAGGGCCACCGCCGCAGCGAACACCGGTACGAAGGCTGGTCGGGAGGTCAGGGAGGGCGGCGCAGGCACGGGCACGGGTTGGATATAATCACGGCCGGGATCCGACCATCCCGCCATAGTACCGCGGCCACTGCGCAGCCTCCAGGCCGGTGCCGTCTCCGAAGGCTCACCGCCGATCCCCCGGCCATCTTCTTCCCGCATGTCGAAAGTCGTTGCCGCCGTCCAGTCGTTTGCGCTGACCCTTGGGGCGCCGGGACTCTTCCTGGTCGCGCTCCTGGATTCCTCGCTGCTGTCACTGCCGCAGGTGCCGGATCTGCTGCTGATCTGGATGGTCACCCAGCATCCGTCGCGCTGGCTGCTCTACGCCACAATGGCCACCGCGGGGTCCGTGGTCGGCTGCGTCGGCATGTATCTGCTGGCGCGCAAGGGAGGCGAGCGCGTGCTGCTCAAGATGGTGAGCGCCGACCGCCTGGAGCGTGGACGCAGGACGTTCAAGCGATGGGGCCTGCTGGCCGTGCTCGTGCCGTCGCTGCTGCCGCCGCCGGCGCCCTTCAAGGTGTTCGTCCTGCTGGCCGGCATCGTCCAGATCCCGCTGTGGCAGTTCACGACGGCGATTGGCCTCGGGCGGGGCGATCCGCTACGCCACCGAGGCGCTGCTGGCTCGCTGGTATGGCAAACAGGCCCTGACCTTCGTCAACGAGAACCTGCGTCCGGTCTCGCTCGGTCTGGCGGCTCTCCTGGTGGTCGGGGCCATCGCCTACGCCCTGCTGCGGCAACGCCGGACGCAGCAGGCCGGTGCGGTATAATCGCGCGTTCTTTCCATGGCCCCAGAGATCTCCCTCGTCATTCCCATCTACAACGAAGCGCCCAACATCGAGGCGTTGTATCGGGAGATCACGACGGCGCTGGACCCCTGGGGCCGCAGCTACGAAGTGCTGCTGATCGACGATGGCAGCACCGACGGCAGTGACGCCCTGCTGGCGACGCTGCCGGCCCGCGACCCACGCTTCCGCATCATCCAGTTCCGGCGAAACTTCGGTCAGACGCCAGCCTTCTCGGCAGGCTTTGCGTATGCCCGCGGGCGCATCATCATCACCTCGGACGGCGACCTGCAGAACGACCCGCGGGACATCCCGATGCTGGTGGCTCGCCTCGAGGAGGGCCACGACATCGTCTGCGGGTGGCGGAAGGACCGCAAGGACACGCTGTTCACGCGCCGCATCCCGTCGATCATCGCCAACAAGATGATCTCGCGCGCCACCGGCGTCGAACTGCACGACTACGGCTGCTCGCTGAAGGCGTTCCGCAGTGAGGTCGTCAAGCCGCTGCGGCTGTACGGCGAGATGCACCGCTTCATCCCGGCCATCGCCAGCGAGTTCGGCGTGAAGGTGGCCGAAGTGGTGGTCAACCACCGCGCCCGCCGCGCCGGCACGTCCAAGTACGGGCTGTCGCGGACCATCCGCGTCATCCTCGACCTGGTGACCGTCAAGTTCCTGCTCAACTACGCGACCAGGCCGCTGCAGATCTTCGGGCTGGTCGGCGTGATCCTCGGCGGCCTGGGCGTCCTGATCATGGCGTATCTGACCTTCGTGCGGCTGGTCATGCACCAGGCCATTGCCGACCGTCCGCTGCTGCTGTTCGGGATTCTGCTGGTGTCATCGGGGCTGCAGCTGCTGACGATGGGATTGCTCGCGGAACTGCAGGCGCGGACGTATCACGAGTCGCAGGACAAGCCCACCTACAGCATCCGCGAGATCGTCGAAGCCACGGCCGAGCATCCCGAGGCGATGCACCTGCCGGTCAGCATCGGTGCCGGGCCGCGGGAGCTGTCACGGGGGTGACGTCGCCGCGCGAGCACGACGCGCGGATCACCGTGATCCAGCGCGAGTTGTTCGACGACAACAAGTCGAAATCGCAGCGGTACGCCGATCTCGTGGTCGGTCGTCCCGGACTGTGGGCCCTGGCCCGGCATGAACTGATCACCCTCATCGCGTGGGGCGTCCCGGGCGCACTCGGACTGGTCCTGCGCGCCCGGTTGTATCCACTCCTGCTCGGCTCGTGCGGGCGCGGCGTCGTCTTCGGCACCGGCGTGGTGCTGCGACATCCGCACAAGATCCACATCGCCGACAACGTCGTCGTCGACGACGGGTGCTGCCTCGACGCGAAGGGCACCGACAACACCGGGATCCGGCTGGGCCGCGGCGTGTTTCTCGGCCGCAACACCATCCTGAGCTGCAAGAACGGCGACATCATCATCGAAGACGAGGCCAACATCGGTTTCAACACCGAGATTTTCTCGGCGTCGACGGTCCGCGTCGGCAAGAAGGTCCTGATTGCCGCCTACACGTACCTGGTCGGCGGCGACCATCTGTACGACCGTGTCGATGTGCCGGTGCTGGACCAGGGGCGAACCGCCGCCGGCATCGATATCGGCGACCACGCCTGGCTGGGTGCGCACGTGGTGGTGACCGACGGCTCGCGGGTCGGCCGTGACGCGATCATCGGCGCGGGCGCGGTGGTGGTTGGCGACGTTCCGGAGTTTGCCATCGCTGTCGGCACTCCGGCCAGGGTCGTGCGCGATCGCAGGGAAGAGGGTCGGTAGGGTGTGCGGCATCGTGGCCATCGCCCATCGTGATTCCGGCCTGCCGGTCAGCGAGGACGCCCTGCGCGGCATGGCCCGCACCCTCGTGCACCGCGGTCCCGAAGACGAGGGCGTACTGGGGCGGCCCGGCGGCGGCCTCGGCTTCCGCCGCCTGTCGTTCATGGACATCCCGGGAGGACAGCAGCCCTTCACCAACGAAGCCGGCGACGTTCACGTCGTCGGCAACGGCGAGATCTACAACTACCCGCAGCTGCGCGCGGAGCTCGAAGCCCTGGGCCACCGGTTCGCGTCGGGATCGGACATCGAAGCGGCGCTGCACGCGTACGAGCAATGGGGCTACGACGCCTTCTCGCACCTGCGCGGCATGTTTGCCCTGGCCCTGTACGACCAGCGCACGCAGGCCCTCGTGGCGGCGCGGGACCGGGCCGGCGAAAAGCCCCTGTTCTACGCCGACACGCCGCACGGCCTGTTCCTGGCCTCGGAAGTCAAGGCGCTGCTGGTGCGCCCCGAGGTGTCGCGCACCTTCGACCTGCAGGCCCTCGATCAGTTCCTGACCTACGAGTACGTGATCGCGCCACGGACGTTGTTTGCGCAGGTGCGCAGCCTGCCGGCCGCGCACTACCTGGTGTACCGCGAGGGCCAGGTGCACATCTCCCGCTACTGGGACGCGGCCGACACGCCGGTGCGGGCGTGGAGCGAGGCCGACGCCGCCCGCGCGGTGCGTGACGCCCTGGCCACGGCTGTCGATCGACAGATGATGTCGGACGTCCCGCTCGGCGTCTTCCTGTCGGGTGGAATCGACTCGAGTGCGATTGCGGCGTTCATGGCCGACGCGGCACGGGCGCGTGGCGTCGGCGTCACCAGCTTCAGCATGGGGTTCCGCGACCAGAGCTACAACGAGCTGCCCTTTGCCCGCGAGATCGCCACACGCTTCGGCCTGACCCACGTCGAGGACCTGGTGACCCCCGACGTGGCGGCGCTGTTCGACCCGCTGGTGTCGCATCTCGACCAGCCCTTTGCCGACGTGTCCCTGTTTCCGACCTACCTCGTCTCGCGGCTGGCCCGCCAGCACGTCAAGGGCGTGCTCGCCGGCGATGGCGGCGACGAGCTGTTCGGCGGCTACGACGCCTACGCGGCACAAGCCATGGCGGCCCGCCTGTCGCGCGTCACGCCCGCCGTGGCCTGGCGGATGGCCGACCGGATCGCGCAGCTGGTGCCCCCGTCCGAGCAGAAGAAGGGCGCGCTCAATTCGGTGAAGCGGTTCCTGTCGGGGGTCACCGCGCACACCGCGGACCTGGGCCACTACCGCTGGATGACCTTCATGGATCCGCCTGCCCGTCGTCGGCTGTACACGCCGGCGATGCTCGAGGAGGCACTTGGCAGTGACGTGCATCGCGAGGTCCGCGAGGCGCTCGGCGCCTACCACGGCGATGACGCGGTCAACCGCGAACTCTATGCGGACCTGCGCGTCTATCTCGCCGACGACATCCTGGTCAAGGTCGACCGCATGAGCATGGCCAACTCGCTCGAAACGCGGGCGCCGTTTCTCGACACCGACGTCATGGAACTGGCGTTCTCGATGCCGGGGCACCTCAAGGTGCGCGGCCGGCAGCGCAAGATCGTGCTGAAGCAGGCGCTGCGCGGCGTCCTGCCGGACCGCATCCTGTTCCGCCGCAAGGAAGGCTTCAGCATTCCGATGAAGAACTGGCTGCGGCGCGAACTGCAGCCGATGATGCGCGACCTGCTGAGCGACGATCGCTTGCGGCGGCGCGGGCTGTTCGAGCCGCGCGAGGTGCAGCGGTTGATGCGTGAACACGTGGACGGCCTCGCCAACCACGCGCACCAGCTGTTCTCGCTGATGGTCTTCGAGCGTTGGGCCGACTCGCTGGACCAGCCCGCTCAACTGCCGGGAATCGTCGCCGCGTCGTAGACGCGCGCAAACGCCTGCGTCTCCCGGAGGCGCGTCGACGCGCTCCAGCCCAGGGCGTCGCCCATGAGTGACGCGGCTTGCTCCACGGCGTCGTGGCCCGGATGACCGCGCGACCCGGCCTCGGTCCGCCGCAGCAGGGCATCACCGAGCGTTATCGCCATCTCCTCGCGGACGGCGTAGAGGACTTCGGCGCCGGTCACCTCACACCGCGTGCCGAGCGGCTGCAGGCGCGCTGGCGCCCCGTCGGAGCCGGGCTCCAGGAGAGCGGGCCAGGCAGTGCCGTACGTCGTCGCCAGGCGCTCGATGAGGGTGGCGGGCAGCCGTGCTCGTGGCCTGTCGCCGCGCATCGGCCAGGAACCCGTCGAAGCGATCGATTGCGCCGCCGTCGAGCCTGGTCGTGGCCGTGGCACACGGCGCGGCCGCCACGGCGAGCGCACGGCAGATGGCGTCCACGGCGCGCTCGGCCGAGTGCCGGGCCGTCGTGTACCGCACGCCGATGAGCGAGAAGAGGTTGCCGCAGCCGTCTTCGGCGTGGTCGATGAAGGGGCTCTCGCGCAGCAGCGTCACGCGGCGCGCTGACGCCTCGGTGGCTGGCAGCAGACCGCGATGCACCAGGCGAATCTCGCGCGCGGTCACGTTGGCGCGCGGGAACGCCGTGTTGACGTCGCTGCGCAACTGATCGACGAGGTCGCGCCGCACCGTGAGGTGGTCGGCCGAGCCGTTCCACGGGTCGTGGCTGGTGCCCGCGATTGTCACCCCGCGCCACGGCGCCAGGAAGAAGAGCCGGCCCCGCGCCATGCCGCCGACCGCATGTGTGCCACCCTTGCCGTCGACGACGAGGTTCATCGCCACCGACCATTGCGGCACCCGCCGGCCGGACGTCGCGGCGCCCCAGCCGCGCAGCAGATCGGCGGTCCAGCCGCCCGTGGCCATCAGCACCGCACGGGCCCGGATCGGGAAGGCCGGCGTGTCCGGGTGCAGCGCCTGCGCCATCACGCCCTCGACCTGGCCGCCGTCACGGCGGATGAGGCCGACGGCCTGCACGTAATTGGCGGCTTCGAGGCCGTGCCTGACGGCAGTGCGGATGAACGCCAACTCGGCGCGCGAGCTGTTGGACAGCTGCGCATCGTGCCACTCGATGCCACCGGTGACGCCGGTCGGGTCGATCCAGGGCGCCAGCTCCAGGCACTGCTCGCGCGACAGGACGCGGCTTGCCGGCAGGTGTTTGGCCGGGTCCGGCAGGTCGTTGCGGTCGCGAGCCAGAAGGTCGTTGAGGCGGAAGTAGGCGCCCAGCAGCAGCTTGTGCCGCGTCAGGCGCGTACTCGTGGGCAGCAGGAACGGCAGCGGATGCACCAGGTGCGGCAGGATGTACGACAGGGTGCGACGTTCGCGCAGGTACTCGCGCATCTCCCCGAGGTGTCCGCGCTGCAGGGACCGCACGCCGCCGTGGACCGTCTTGGCGTTGTTGAAGGACGTGCCGCTGCCGAAGTCCCCCTTGTCGATGAGGGCGACCTTCAAGCCGCGCTGCGTGGCATCCCACGCGACGGTGGCCCCATAGATGCCGGCACCCACGATGAGGAGGTCGAACTCGGAGGTGGTGAGCCGACTCGGATCGCGTCGCACGTGCCGTGTATTTTACGATAGCGGGATGCACGCCTCCGCGACCCGGCCGCAGGGCCCCGCCACCGCTACCGCCGCCGACGTCGCCACGTACTGGAACGCCCGCATCCACGATCTCGAGATGACCACCCAGCCGGTGGGCACGCTCGCGTTCTTCGACGACCTGGCCGAGTACCGCTTCGACAAGCTGCATTACCTGCCCAAGCTCGTGAACTTCGACGGCTTTGGCCGACAGCAGGTGCTGGAAATCGGGTGCGGAATCGGCACCGACCTGGCGCGTTTTGCCGCGGGTGGCGCGCAGGTCACCGGTGTCGACCTGGCCGAGACCTCGATTGAACTGGCCAGGCAGAACTTCGCGCTGCACGGCCTGCAGGCCGTGGACCTGCGGGTGGCCGACGGCGCAGCGCTGCCCTACGACCAGGGCAGCTTCGACGTCGTCTACTGCCATGGGGTGCTGCAGTACGCCGCCGATGCGGCGGCAGTGGTGGCCGAGGCGCGCCGCGTCCTGCGGCCCGGCGGCCTGGCCATCTTCATGGTCTACAACCGGATTTCCTGGCTGCAGGCGATGTCCCGGGTGATGAAGGTCGGGCTCGAGCATGGCGACGCGCCCGTGCTGCAGCTCTACTCGATTGCCGAGTTCCAGGCGCTGCTCACGCCATTTCGCCACGTCGAGATCGTTCCCGAACGATTTCCCGTCGCGTCGAGGTTGCACAAGGGATGGAAAGGTACTGCCTACAACTCGGTCTTCGTCGGCACCTTCAACGCCTTGCCGCGCGCCTGGGTCGCCCGCTTCGGCTGGCACCTGATGGCTTTCTGCAGACCATAGCGACGCGAAGGTCAGGGCGGCGGGGAGGCCGCGGGTGGTGTGCCAGCCTCGTGCTGCTGATGGGGTGCGCTGACGCGGCTGCGCCCGCCGACCGGGTTCCGCGCGCTGCAGTCACCCCTGCGGCCTCCAGCGCCGCCGCGCCCGCCGCGCCTTCCGCCACCGAGGCGCCAGCCTCAGCCGGCCCATTGCCGCAGACGGCGCGACCCTACGAGGCCGTGACGACGGGCCTGCTGGTGTTCCAGTCGGACGTGACGGGTCGGCCGAAGATCTTCGCGCTCGACGTCGCGACGGGCCAGGTGCGTCAGCTGACCCACGGTACGGATTGGCGTGACGAGTCTCCGCGCTGGTCGCCCGACGGGCAGTCGATTGCCTTCAGCTCGAACCGGGCCCACTACGGTCCGCAGGCCGAACCCGGCACGCCCGACCTGGACGTGTACGTCATGCGTGCCGACGGCACGGAGATCCGCAGGGTGACGACCGACCCGGGCAACGACAGCGACCCCAGCTGGCTGGCTGATGGGCAGTGGGCTGGTGTTCTCCTCCGATCGTGCGTCCCGTGGCGACCTGTTCCGGGTGAGGCTTGCCGACGGCCACACCGAGCGCCTGACGACCAACTTCGTCGGCCGCGCGATCATGCCGGCAGTGGCTCCCGACGGCGGCAGGGTGGCCTTTGCCGCGCAGACGCTGCGTGTCGGGGACTTCTGGAACTTCCAGGTGCACATCCTGGATCTGGCCAGTGGCAGGACCACGCCGGTGCCGGCCAGCGGGGGAGCCTGCTGGCCCTCCTGGACCGCGGACGGCCGCGCCATCTTCAACGTGCAACTCGATCGCGAGCCGTCGTCGATCCAGCGCCGCGACCTGTCGGGAGCGGTGGCCGTCGCCCATGCCAGCCCGACCCTATGGAGCTACTACCCCCGCGTCTCTCCCGACGGGGCATGGCTGGTGATGTCGGTCAGTCCCGAGCATCACGACGGCGAGAACTGGGATCTCGCGCTGGTCTCGACCACCGACCCCGGTCGTCGGATTGCCCTGACGACGGGGGCCGGCAACGACCGGCTCGCCGACTGGAAACCCTGACCGCTCGGCACCCGGAGGCCTGCACCTCTGGCGACGGGATGTGGAGCAGGCATGCCGTGACCCGCGGCTACGGCTCGACCGCGACGTTGGCCGGCACGGCCCCGCGCAGGCGTTGCGAGACGTCCGCGCGGTCAAGCCGGGTGCCGTCGGCGCCGCGGGGGTGCACGAGCCGCACCGTCACCGGCGACAGGCGCGCCATCAGCTCGGGCAGGTCCGTGACGGCAAGCACCCCGGGCACCACGGCCAGGGTGGCGCCCTGGTGGGTGTCGGTGGTGGCGAGGTCGAGGTAGCTGACCAGGCCTTCGTCGATCACGACCGCTCCCGGCCTGTCCAGCTGCGCGGCAAACAGCGCCGCCGCGCCGGTCTGGCCGAATGCCCGCAGTGTCGGACCCTGTGCTGGCATCGCCGCCCCGGCTTCAGCACGCAACACGGCCAGTCCGTGCCGGATGTCGTGCACCTGCCACGCCACCACGCTCGTGCCGAGAAGCCAGGCGCGCGCCGCGAACTGATACGCACCGGAGTAGCCACTGGCGCCACCGGCAGGCGCGAGGTCGCCGGTGCCGCGCACGTCCAGCGCGAGCACGGTGTGCCCCTGACCGACGAGGGTCTCGATCTGCGCGCTGCGTGACGAGGCGCCGCGGTCGTCGATCAGCAGCGTCACCGCCGGCGACGCGCCCGCAGGTCGGCGCAAGCGCGCCTGCAGGCGCACACCGGGCTCGACCTCGAGCAGCAGCTGCTCCCCGGCGACGTTCCACGGATTGCCGGCGCGCTGGACGACCCGGGGCTCGATCACCCGGCCGGGGGCCCCCATCAGCGTCCGCAGGGCGGCATCGGTGACGGCGGGCCGCGTCGTGGCCAGATCGCGCACGAGTTCGGCGTGGACCTCGCGCACCGTGCGCGAACCGATCGAGGTCGAAAGCTGCCCAGTGGTCGTCACCCGCAGCGCCGACTCGGATTCCGCGGTCACTGGCCGCTCGATCGGGTTCAGGCCCGGACGACCGAGCCAGTCACCGAGGGCCCGGTACGCCCCTTCGCGCAGCGGTTGCGACCAGCCGTGCGGGGCATCGTTCTCGACTCGTGCCAGACGCGCAGGCACGCCGAGCGCGGCAAACACGGGCGCCAGTTCAGCCGACGCCTTGCGGGAGCCGGCAATCGGGAAGAAGTCCTGGATGGCACTGCTGACCAGAAAGCCGCGCGGGGCGGCGGCCACCGCGAAGTCGGCAAAGTCCAGCCCGCGTCCGACAAACCCCGGCAGGATTTGTTCGGCATCCTGCGGACCCGGCACCTGCCACATGTCGGCCCACGAGGTGATGTAGCAGGACACCACCACGGCGGCGAGGCGCGGGTCGACGGCGCCGAGCAGGGCAGCCTGCGTGCCCCCACCCGAGTTGCCGGCCACCGCCAGCCGCGTCCGGTCGACGTCGGGGCGACTCTCCAGGTAGTCGAGCGCCCTCTGCATGTCGTTGACCATGTAGCCGCCGAGCGTCCGTCCGGACAGCAGCAGCTGCTGACCGGTCATCCCATGCTCACGCGTGCCGATGCCCACCCGGGAGCCGCCCTTGCCCGGGTCCACGTACTCGATCCGCTCACCCTGACCGACCGGGTCGTAGGCCAGCACGAGGAAGCCGCGCCTGGCCAGGGAGACCCAGACATTCTGGTAGGTGGGGGAGGCTTTGCCCTCGTCGGCATGGCCTGCGGTGCCCAGGACAGCCGGGAACGGCCCGGTCCCGTTCGGCACGTAGGCGTTGGCGGTGACCCGCAGCCCGGGCAGGCTCTCGAACCAGAGATGTTCGATCCGATAGCCATCCCCGGCACCGTCGGCACTTTCGGGGCGGACGGTGGTGCGGGTGATGGTGGCCGCGACCGGCGTGGCCATCCGCGGCAGCGGCCCAAGGGTGTCGGCGATGGCCGCCCGCACCTCGGCCTGCCGCGTCTGGACTGCGGCGCGCGTGGACGCCGCGGCAACGCGGAGCCGCCGCGCCTCGAGCGCCTGGCGGGCCTGGCCGTCCACCCAGGCATCGAACGCCATGCGTTCGGCCGAGGGCGCCGCTGGCGCCGTCTGCCCGGCCTCGAGCGCCATGGCCGAGAGTCCCAGCAGAGCAGCCAGGAGGGCAGCCAGGAGGGAAGGCCGGCATCGGCCTGCCCCAGGTACGGGGTGGAGTCGCATGGCGCAGAGCCTACAACGAGAAAGGGCGCCCGGGGGCGCCCTTTACGGTGCTGCAGGCCTACCGGCCGGATGCTCGGCCAGCGTTCAGAGGGCGGCAGCGGCGATGGGCTGCCGGGAGGCGCGGCGTTTCTCGGCGCTGGCGCGCACGAGGAAGCGGGCGTAGGGGACCACCTGCTTGATGGCCGCCACATTCATCTGGCAGGGGCTCAGGCAGGTCGGGCACTTCTCGTCGCGGATGTAATTGCGGTGTGCCTGCGACGCCTGCTTGAAGTACACCGCCTCGGGGTCCTCGGTGACGGCGTTGCCGACGACATCGCTGTTCTCGCAGAAGAACATCCCGCCGTCCGGGTTGAGCATCACGCCCTGCGTCTGGAACGGGCACGGCGCCGTGCGGTGGTAGCCGTTGCCAATCATGTCTGCATAGTGCAGGTAGATGTAGTTCTGGCCGTCCAGCAGCGGGTCGTGCCGGACGCGCTCGAGGAAGAACTCGCGCATGCGCTGCTCCTCCTCGTTCACCGGCTTGATGTCCTTGGCCAGGTCGGCGTTGCCCAGCATCGCCTCCGTGAACCGGACCATGTTGAACACGATGTCGAGCTTCTCGCGGCGGGCCCACGCCAGGATGTTCTCGGCGTCGTTGAGGTTCATCGAGAAGATCGTCGTCGAAATGCCGAAGTTGAAGGGGTAGGACTTCTGCAACTCCTTCATCGCGGCAATGGTCTGCTCGGCCTTGTCGAAGCCGCGCTTCACGCGTCGCACTTCGTTGTGCATGTCGCCGACGCCGTCGACCGACACGCGGGTGCTGAAGATGACGCCACGTTCGTGGCACATCTGCACGATCTTGGTCAGCATCGGGATGCCGCGGTGCGGGGTCAGCCCGGTGGTGTTGAGCGTCAGCTTGCGCAGCCGTGGCAGCTTGTCGATCATCACCCGGACGATGTCGACCAGGTCGTTGCGGGTCGTCGGCTCGCCGCCGGAGATGCTGGCGTTCTCGATGTGCTTCCAGAGCGGGGAGTCGAAGACCTGCTCGATCTGCTCGAGCGACATGTCTTCCTTGCGGTTGCCCCGGGTCCAGTTGCTGCACATGTTGCAGCGGGCATCGCAGACGAACGTGACGTGGAAGATGAGCACCGTGGGATGCAGCGCCTTCACCCGTCCGATGTAGCTGTTGACGAAGTCCCGGGGGGCCGAGAGCGCCGCCTTGGCGAGATACTTGGCCGCGTAGACTTGCGCCATAAGTGCTCTGATTCTACTGCCTATTGTGGTCGGAGGTCAAAGGCGGACCACCCATTGGTGTGCGCCGGAGATAGAGCCAGGCACCCGGCAGGTTGCCGAACAAGCCCGACAGTACGATCAGCGTGGTCAGCGCGAGCGACAGTTCGTCCGGCACGCCCTGTGGTCGCAGCAGCCACACCATCACGCCTTGCGGCAGGCCGAACCCGCTCACCGAGATGGGCAGCAGCAGCATCAGCAGGCCGATCGGCATGAACACCAGGTAGTACGCGAAGGGCACCGTCAGCCCGAGGCCGAGCCCCAGCCCGTACGCCTGCAGGATCCGCAGCAGCTGCACGAGGAGCGACAGGACGAAGACCGCCAGCAGCGTGCGCGGCTGCGTGCGGTACAGCGCGACGGCATCGGCGACGCGCAGTGCCAGGCGTACCGGCGTCCAGCCATGCCAGGCGCCCGGGAGCCACCGCACCACGCGATCGGCCCAGAGCGCCGCCCCCGACGCGACGAGCACGGCCGCCGCGCTCGAGACCGCCGACGACGCTGCACCCGCGGGTCCGGGTGGCTGCGCGCGTACACGCGCCACGCCAAGGGCGCCCATCAGGGCGATGGCGACCACGCCGAGCACCCGGTCGACGGCGACCGAGGCTACGGCCGCGCCGCGCTGCGCGGTGCGCTGTCCGACGCGCGTAGGCGCGGGCGGCATCGCCACCGACGCCGGCCGGCAGGAAGCTGCCGACAAACGAACTGATCAGGAAGATGCGGGCGGCCGTGGCTGTGGCAATCGGCGTGTCGCTGGCGCGCAGCAGCAGGACCCAGCGCCAGATCATCACGACCCGGTCCAGCAGCACGAGGACCGCGACGATCAGCCAGGGCAGGTCACGCTGGCGTGCAGCATGGCGCGCAACGCGCCACCGCCGTCGACCTGGCGCAGCAGCAGCACCAGGATGACGGCCGTGATGCCGGCTCGCACCCAGAACGAGCGCGAGCCAGCGCGTCATGCCCCGGGCTTGCGGGCCACGAAGGTCAGCGTCTCGAAGAGGTTCTTGCGGACCTTGAACAGGAGGTCTTCGGTGCCCGTCCAGCGCGCCAGGGTGTTGATCCCGGGCACATTGGCCAACACGGCGGCAGCCGCCAGCGCGTCACGCCGCAGGCCCGTGGCGACCCCGATGCTGCGGACGACCCGCTCGACCACGAAGCCGCCGTCGTTGAACAACTGCCGCATGCGGCGCTCGGTCGTGACGAAGTTGTGGGTGTAGTCGACGTCCCAGAAGAACGTCCGTTCCTTCAGGTAGTCGGGGACGACGACGAAGAAGACGCCGCCCGGCTTGAGCAGGCGCAGGGCATCGGCGGTGAAGGCGCGGGCCGCGTCGATGCCCGACATGTGCTCCATCACCTGGTCGGCATAGACGACCTCGAGGGACTCGGTCGTCGCCGGGAATTGGCGGGGTGAACGCCTTGACGACCGTGAAGCCCTTCTTGGTGAGCACGTCGATCAGCAGGTCGCTGGCTTCGATGGCCGTGTAGTCCCACCCGGCGGCGACCGCCAGTTCGCCAAGGCTGCCGTGCCCGGGACCGATCTCGACGAACCGGCCGGGCGGCTGGATGGCGGCGTGAAGCAGGCCGAGCCGCGTGCGCTCGATGCGGCTGCGCCTGGCAGCGCCGTAGCCGGTCAGCTGCTTCTCGGAAAACGACTTGTAGAAGGTGTCCTCGGCCACGGCGCCGAATGATAGCAGGGCACCCGGGGCCCGTCCGGCCGACGGCGGATACCGGAACAAAAGCAAAAAGGCCGGCCGCCCTTGTGGGGGCGGCCGGCCTTTTCGCGGTCTTGCGCAGGCAGGTGCTAGTTGGTGAAGCGTCCGCGACCCGTCCAGCGGCCGATCGAACCCTGCGAGGACGTGGCCCCCGTCTGGTCGATCCATGCCGGCGCCGGGTTGCCGCAGTGCGACAGCATGATGTCCATGATGTAGACCTGGGTGCTGCCCTCGCTCGGCCCGGCGCCCCAGTGGTAGTCGACGATGTCCTGGCTGGGGTCGCTGGAGTTGCCACGCTTGCCGTTGTAGCCCCAGCGGTTGTCTTCCTCGCGCAGCTTGTCCACGAGGTAGTCCAGGAACTCCCAGGTGCCGCCATGGTCCTGGCACGACCGGCGCACGAGGTCCGGACGTGCAGCGTACGCCGCGTTGACGACGCTGAAGCGGTTGGGGAGCGGCAGGCGCGACCCTGGAGCCGGGTCGGGCGTGCGTCTCGCACCCGACACCGGCGCGGGCGGCGTCTTGAACGTCCAGTTGGCCGACCAGGCGCCATACGCGTCCGACAGCTCGGCGCGGGCGCGCCAGGTGTAGGTGGTGTCGAACTTGAGCTGCGTCGTGACGGTCCAGCTGGTCCGCCCGCCGCCCGCCGGGATCAGCGGTTCGGCCAGCAGCGAGTTGCCTTCAAACAGCTGGAAGCGGTGTCCGAGCGCAACGGTGCTGGCGTGCGTGGCCACGGCATTGCCCACCGACAGGGTCACCGGGATGCGTGCTCTGCGGTCCCAGTTCGGTGGTGGCGCCGGGGGCCGGCGCGGGGCTGCCGGGCGTGTTGGCCTTGAGCGTCGGCGTGCCCTCGGGTACGGCCGACACCGTGCCCATCCCAGGGGTGGCCGTGGGCGACATCGGGTTGCTGTTGCTGCTGCAGGCAACACTCGCGGCCAGCAGCACCGCCAGACCAAGGTGGATCGTGTAGCTCATCGTCAATCGTCCTCGTTGTATCCGCACGAAACTAGAAGGAGACCCGAAGGCCACCCCAGAACTGCATGCCGCCGTACTTGACGTCGACCTCACCCGTGCCGCCGGGCAGGGCGACGGTGCCGCCCGCGTAGCGGAAGCCGAGCGTCGCGCCGACGCGACCGGCCTGGCCGAGATCGAACGGCAGGTCGTAGGTCAGGTCCGCGCCGACGTTGACCGTGGTCCCGGTCTTCTCGCCGCGGGTGAACGTGATGTCCTCGATGCCCACGGTGGCGAAGTTCGGGGCGACGTCGGTTTCCTGGACGCGCGCCGAACTGGCGAACTCATGGCTGACGCCGACAAAGGACGGCCCGGCGCCGACGCCGAGGGTCAGGTCTTCGCGGAGCGGAAACATCCACATCGCACTCAGGTGGTAGGCGTTCTCGGTGTGCTTCAGGTCGCCGATGCGCTGGTTGGTTTCGCGCAGGCGGCCGGCAAACAGCGGATGGGGCACGCGGGCGATGACCGACGTGTCCATGGTGTCGCTGTTGCGCGTGTAGTTGAGCGCCACCACCAGGTTCTTCCACACCCGCGCGCCGCCGCCGACGTTGAGAATGGGGCCGCCGCCGAATTCCTGCGTGCCGGCAATCGTGCCTTCTTCGTCGTAGATCGAGAACGTCGACGTGCTGTTGAGCGAGTGCGACCCGCTCTGCGCGCCGCCGCCTATCTGGACGAAGCCGCGCTGCTCGTAGGGAGTTGTCGGTGAAGTGGTCGTCTGCGCCGAAGCGACGGCAGGCGTCAGCAGCACGGCGAGAAGTATCAGTGTTCGGTTACTCATAGGAGAACAGTCGAACTCCCGCTCCGAGCCATGTCGGATCGTTGTCCTGAGCGATGGTTGAGATCTGGCGTGGGCTCAATGCCGGCACGCCGCAACTGTCCGCCGGGAGTCGGACAAGCGATTGTTGGGGAGGGAACGACGGATGTCAACCGAGGGGGCGGTCCATGCCGTCCCCCTGCGGTCGATGAGGCGCGCCTGCGGTGGACCGCAGGCGGCAGGTGCGCGGGCCGCGCGCCCGCGACTAGAAGCGGCCGCGGCTCGTCCAGCGACCGATCGAGCCCTGCTGAGCTGTCACGCCGGTCTGGTCGATGAACGCCGGGCCCGGGTTGGACCCGCAGTGGCCGACGATGACGTCGATGATGTAGACGTTGGTCGTGCCTTCGTCGCGGTCCGCACCGAAGTTGTAGGCCACCACGTCGTGGGAGGGGTCGCCGGCGTTGCCGCGCTTGCCGTTGTAGCCCCAGCGCGTGTCGTAGGTGCGCAGCCGATCGACCAGCCGGTCCATGAACTCCCAGCTGCCGCCGTGGCTCTGGCAGGAGTTGCGCAGCGCCCCCGGATACTGCCGGGCTACGTCATCCACGACCGACGACATGTTCGGCAGGGGCAGCCGCTGGCCGGGCGCGGGATTGGCCGCGCGGGCCCCGGTGGGTCGCGGGGCGACCGGTGTGGTCGGCGTGGCCGGGGGCGCCGGGGCCGCCGGCGTCGTCGGGGCGGGCGCAGGCGCTGCCGGCGGCGGCGGTGGCGCGACCGGCGCAGCAGGTGTGCGGAAGGCGAAGGGGCCGGCCAGCGACGAGCTGGTCACGCCATCGGACCCGCTGACCCGCCAGAAGTACGTCGTGTTGTACGACAGCGCGGTGGGTCGCGCCGTGGTCGTGGCGCCACCGCTGCGCGGCACCGTCAGCACGGCCACCATCTGGCCAAAGCCGCTGTCCAGGGCGATATCGAAGCGGTAACTGACCGGGCCCGCCAGCGGGCCCGACGCGACGCCGTTGACGACCGTCAGGTCGGGCGTCAGGGAGTCGACCGCGGCGTTGACCGCCGGCGACGCCAGCGTCGGCACCCCGAGCTGGACAGGGTCCTGCAACACGAAACTGGCAGTGGCGGAGAACTCGCCGGTGTTGGCGCCGTCGAGCGCACGCGCCCGCCAGAAATACCGCGCGCCGGCTGCCGGCAGCGTCACCGGCAACTGGTAGGTGGTGCGGCCGTCGCTGCCTGGCGCCATCTTGTCGGCGACATGGATCTTGTTCTGGAAACCGGCGTCGCTGGCAAGTTCCAGCTGGAGCCAGATTGGCCGTTCACCGGTGGTCGCGGCGTTCTCGATCAGCAGGCTGAGCGAGCCCCCCGCCGTCAGTGTCTGGCCGTTGGCGGGTTCCAACGGCTTGGGCGCGGTGATGGTCACGCCCTCGATCGGCCCGGCAACGGTCGGGCTCAGCGGGTTGCGGCTCTTGCTCGATTCGCAGCCGGCGGCAGTGAGGGCGCACAGCGCCAGGACGACGCAGATCTGGGGATGAATGGTCTTCATGATGAGTCCTTGTACAGTCGAGAAGGACCGCGGCCGTGGTGGCGCGGACTACCCCTCCTCTTTTTGCATATCGGACGCAGGCGGCGGCTCCATCAGCCCTTCCTTACGGAGCAGGAACACGAGCCCGCCGGGCAGGGACGCCAGGATGAGCAGCGCGGCACCCGCAATGGACAAGGCGAGGCCGGCATCGACGGGATGGCCCAGTCGCTTGAAGAGGTAGGAGAAGACGGCCTCGCGGACGCCGAATCCATTGATCGACACGGGCGCCAGCTGGATGACCAGACTGACCGGCACGATCACCATGGCATCGCGCAGCGGCAGGTCGATGTGGAGGCCGCGTGCCACGCAGAGGTAGAACAACACCACCAGCACCTGCACGACCAGCGCGCCGACGAACGCCTGGGCGAGTCGTCCGCGGTCACTGCCGACGCGGGCCAGCATGTCCTCGATCCGCCCGAGCCTTTCGGTGACCCATTCCTTGCGGACGCGCGTGAGCGGCTGCAGCAGGCGGGGAATCAGGGCGGGTCGCGACACCACCACCGCCGCCGCCAGGGCGCCGAGCACGAGCAGAATCCAGATGTACCCGGTGCCTGGAAGCGCGTGGCGCAGCATCAGGGACCCGCACGCGGCCACGGCAAACAGCCCGATCAGCCCGAGCACGCGATCCAGCAGCACCACCGCCGTGGCGACCGTGCGTGAACCGGTCAGGCCGGCGGTGTCGGCGATGCGCACGAAATCGCCGCCGATGTTGCTCGGCAGGAAGTTGTTGAAGAAGTTCGCGACCAGACAGGAGATCGTCAGCTGCCAGGTCGAGGCATGGACGTCCTGCGTCACCAGGAGGCGTCGCCAGCGCCACCCGCTCACCATCAGCAGCGTGCCTTGCACCAGGAGCGCCAGCGCAATCCATCCGGGCTGCACCTGGCGCAGCCGCGCGGCAACGGCCCCGATATCGGTCTGCCGGAACAGCATGGCCAGCAACCCGGCGCTGATGCTGAGTTTGAGAACGATCGAGAACGCGCGGCGAACGCGACCGGACACGGGCGACATGGTGGGTGGCACCGGCCGCGGCAGCCGGCGGTCGGAAGGAAACAGACGGTACCACGGCCCCCGGTAGCCGGCAAACGCGGCGGCGCGAGCCGCAGGCAGGTCCCGAGCCGGCCTGCCAGCGTGGTCTATAATCACGGACTTTGCGGCCGTGCTGCCCGCCGGTGGGTGGCTGGTCCCCGCCGCAGGTCGCCCAGCCATCGTGACACCCGCCGCCACGCCGCTCAGGATCCTGATGCTCGCGCCCGAGCCGTTCTTCGAGCCGCGCGGGACGCCCTTCAGCGAGTTCCACCGCATCAAGGCCCTCGTCGAGGACGGGCACCAGGTCGACCTGGTCACCTACCCGGTGGGACGCGACGTGGACCTGCCGCGCCTGCGCATCATCCGGACCTGGCGCCCGCCGTTCGTACGGAAGGTGCCGATCGGCCCGTCGGCGGTCAAGCTGCTGCTGGACGCCTGCCTGACGCTGACGATCCTGCGCGTGGCGCTGGTCGGGCGGACCCGCTACGACGTCATCCACTCGCATGAAGAGATGGGTGTGGTGGGGGTGTGGCTCGGGCGCCGGCTCGGCATCCCGCACCTCTACGACATGCACTCGAGCCTGCCACAGCAACTGGGCAACTTCCGCTTCTCGCGGTCGCGGGCCTTGCGCTGGGGTTTCGAGCAGGCCGAGCACTACATGGTGCACGGATCGCAGGTGGTCATCACGATCTGCCAGGAACTGCAGGACGCCGTGCGCGACATGGGCGTGGGCGACCGCGCCGTGCTGATCGAGAACGTCATGGGCGGCGACGTCGACCCGACGCCGGGCCCCGGCCGCGCGGCGGTGCGGGCGACCTGGGGACTGAGCCCGACACAGCCGGTGGTGCTCTACACCGGTACCTTCGAGCAGTATCAGGGGCTCGACCTCCTGCTGGACGCCAGCGTGCGCCTCAAGGCGCTGATTCCAGACGTTGCGGTCCTCGTGGTGGGCGGCGCCCCCGATCAGGTTGCCGACCTGGCGGCGCGAGCCAGGGCGGCCGGTGCGCCGTTGGTGCTGACCGGGCAACGACCGCCCGCCGATGTGCCGCACTTCGTCGACGCCTGCGATGTGCTGGTGTCACCCCGGATCTCGGGCACCAACACGCCGCTGAAGATTTACTCCTACCTGCGCTCGGGCCGGCCGATCGTCGCCACCGACCTGCGGACGCACACGCAGGTGCTGACGCCGGACTCGGCTGTGCTGGTCGAGCCGACGCCAGATGCCCTGGCCGCCGGCCTGGCGAGCGTGCTGCAGGACCCGGACGTCGGCCTGCGCGTCGCGACCGCAGCCCAGGCGCTGGCTGAGGCCCGCTACAGCCGCCAGTCGTACCTGGCCCGGACGCGGCAGGCTTACGCGATGCTGCTCGCGGCGGCCCGTCCCGGCGCGCGGCCGGTCCCGGTCACCGGCCCGGTCTCGTCCAGCGGGCGGGAGACCCGGTGACCGCACTGGTCACGGGCGTGACCGGCTTCACCGGCGGGCATCTGGCTCGCCACCTGGCGCAGCGCGGAGTCGCCGTGCGGGGACTGGTGCGCCGCAAGAGCCTGGGGCGCCCGCAAGTCGACAGCCTGCGCAACGCCGGCGTCGAGATCGTCGAGGGCGATCTTGCCGATGCCGCCGCGGTGGCTACGGCCTGCAGGGGCGTCGATGTCGTCTACCACATCGCCGCAACGTATCGGGAGGCAGGCCAGCCCGAGAGCGCCTACCGCGCGATCAACGTGCAGGGCGTCAGCCACGTCATCGCCGGCGCCCGTGATGCCGGAGCACGGCGGGTGGTGCATTGCAGCACCGGCGGGGTGCACGGGCACATCGCCCGTCCGCCGGCCGACGAGGACGCGCCGTTCAACCCGGGCGACGTCTACCAGGAGACCAAGCTCGAAGGCGAACAACTGGCCCGGAGCGAAGGCGAGCGCGGCGGCATCGAGGTGGTCATCGCCCGGCCGATCGGCATCTACGGCCCCGGCGACCTGCGCTTCCTGAAGATGTTTCGCGGCATCGCCAGACGGCGGTTTCCGGTGCTCGGCGCCGGCGAGGTGTTCTACCACCTCACGTACATCGACGACCTGTGCGACGGCTTCCGGCTCTGCGGCGAGGTCGCCGGCGCAGCAGGACGGACGTACCTGCTGGCAGGGCCGCGCTACACCACGCTGAACACGCTGGTCGAGATGATTGCCAGCGAACTGCAGGTGCGGCCCTTGCCGGTGCACCTGCCGGTGTGGCCGTTCTGGCTGGCCGGGGCCGCATGCGAAGCGCTGTGCATCCCGTTGCGGGTGCAGCCGCCGCTGTATCGGCGTCGCGTCGACTTCTACACCAAGAGCCGCGCCTTCGACACCACCCGGGCCCGCACCGAACTCGGGTTCGCGCCTGCGGTCGACCTGCCCGAAGGCATCCGCCGCACCATCGCGTGGTATCGCGGACAGGGTCTGTTGTGAGCGAGCAAGATCTCGGTGATGCACGTCTGCGACCATCTCGGCTGGACCGGGTCGCGGATGCACGGCGTCAAGCGGCTGTTTGCCTGGACCCTGCCGCGCTTCGACCCGACGCGCTTCGACGTGTCGCTGGTCAGCCTGCGCCCGAAGGATTCCTCGGGGGACACGCTCGAGCAGCTGGGCATCGACGTCACCTACCTGCACAAGGGCAAGTTCGACCCCGCGACCCTGACGGCGCTGCTCAAGGAGATGGATCGCCGGGGCACGCAGGTGCTGCACCTGCACGGCTACGGCGCCACCACCTTCGGACGGCTGGCTGCCGCCATGCGCGGCACCGCGGTGCTGCTGCACGAGCATGCCAATCACGTCACCACGCCCTGGTTCCAGCAGGTCGCCGACCGCCTGCTGGCGCCGTACACGGACCTGGCGATTGCCGTCTCGGCCTCGACGGCGGAGTTCACCACCCGCGCCCGGCTGGTCCCCGCCGACCGTACCAAGGTGGTGTACCTCGGAGCACCGCTCGAAGAGTTCGGGCGTCTGCGCAGTGCCCAGGAGGTGGCCGAGGACCGCGCGGCACTCGGGATCGCGCCGGGCACCTTTGCCGTGGGCACCGTCACCCGGCTGATGCCGGCCAAGGGCAATCGCTACCTGATCGACGCGGTCGGGGCGATCGTCGCGCAGGTGCCCGACGCGCAGGTCTACATTGCCGGCGAAGGGGAGCTGCAGGCCGAACTGGAGGCGCAGGCGAGAACACTCGGCGTCGCCGACCGCGTGCACTTCCTCGGCTTCCAGCGCGACGTGGCGCGCGTGCTGTCGGCCTACGACGTGATGGTCTTCCCGTCGCTGTGGGAAGGTACGCCACTGACGTCCTTCGAGGCGCTCGCGATGGGCAAGCCCATCGTCTCCACCGACGCCGATGGCCTGTGCGAGATTCTGCGCGATGGCGTGGACGCGGTGATCGTGCGCGAAGGAGGACGGGCAGGCCCTGGCCGACGCCGTGATTGCGCTTGGCCGCCGATCCGGCCCGGCGCGCCGCGCTCGGCGCGGAAGCGCAGCGCACCAGCCGGCGCTACGACATCGCCACCTGGGTTCGCAAGATGGAGCGTCTCTACGAGCTGATGGCGCGCGTGTCGCGTCCGACCAGGCGCCGGGGCCTGCTCGAGGAGGACCTGTCGTTCCTCGAGGCGGACGGCCAGCCGTGAACATGCCACGGGCGGCGCAGCTCGGTCGCCTGTGGAGTGATCCGGGCGCGGTCGCGACGATGATTCTCGGCGCGCTGCTGCTCGGACTGGCGCTGACCGTGCACTTCCCGGTCGTGGCCTTCGGCTTCCAGAGCGACGAGGCCACCTACTACAGCCTGGGACACAGCATCGCCAAGGACTGGGACATGCAGTTCCAGCGTCGCGACCTCGTGCGCGTGTGGAAGGAGTTCCCGTCGGGACCCGAGGGCATCTTCCTCAAGCGCGGACGCAGCGTCGATCTGCAGCTGCAGCGCCGCGCGCCGTTCGTCCGCTGGGTGAAGGGCCCCGACCCGCGAAGCGACCGCCTGTACTACGGCAAGTCGTTCGTCTACCCGCTCGTCGCCGCGCCCTTCATCATGCTGGTGGGCACCAACGGCTTCCTCGTCCTGCACGCACTGCTGCTGACCGCGTGCTTCGGGGCAGCCTACGCCTTCGTGCGGGCGCGCTCGAGCGCCGCCGCGGCGCTGGCCTACGCCACCGTGTTCCTGTTTGCCTCGGCGGCCCCGGTGTACTTCGTCTGGCTGACGCCGGAGCTGTTCAACCTCGCCCTGGTGCTGCTCGGCCTGTTCTTCTGGGCCTACAAGGAAGTCGCGCCGGCGGCGGTGCCCACCGGCACGTGGCTGGATCGCTGGGCCCGTCTGCTGCGTGGGCCGTGGTCCGACGTCATCGCGTGCACGCTGCTCGGCATCGCCACCTTCTCCAAGCCGTTGAACGTGCTGGCGGCGGCGCCCATCCTGTGGCTGGCGCTGCTGCGCCGCCAGTGGGGCCGCGTGTTCCTGGTCAGCGCCGCGTTCGTCGTCGCCACCGGTGGGCTCTTCGTGGCCAACGGTCTGAGCAGCGGCGACATGAACTACCAGGGGGGCGGTCCCGACCGATCGACCTTCTACGGGCGTTTCCCGTTCCAGACGCCCGACGCCACCTTCGAGAACACCGGCATCGTGCGCGCCACCGACGGCCTGCTCACCGAGGTCATCTTCAACCGCGACGCGCTGACCACGGTGCTGGCCGCATAACCTGGGTTACTTCCTGGTCGGCAGGCACACCGGTCTGGTGCCGTATTTCTTCCCGGGGATGCTGACGCTGGGGCTGTTCCTGCTCGCCGGCCGCCAGCGCCGGGAGCCCTTCCAGTGGCTGGTCCTGCTGACGCTGGTGCTCGCCTCGGTGTCCATCCTGATCTACATGCCGTTCACCTACTCCGGCGGCGGCGGCCCGGTCGGCAACCGCTACTTCCTCGGCTACTACGCCTTGTTCCTGTTCCTGGTGCCGGCGGCAATCACCGTGCGGACCGCGGCGGCGGCGGCGGTGGTCGGCGGGCTGTTCACGGCGCAGCTGATCGCCAACCCGTTCTACTCGTCGTACTTCCCGGCCACCCATCCCAAGTACGGGCTGTTCGCCCGTCTGCCCATCGAGCTGTCGCTGGTCAACGACCTGCCCGTCAACGTCACGCCGCACCGCGCCAAGCAGCCGCTGGCCGGCAGCCCGCCGGTGCTGGCGTACTTCCTCGACGACAATGCCTACAACCGCGAAGGCGAGTGGTTCTGGGTGCGCGGCGAGTCGCGGGCCGACCTCATCCTGCGTGCCCCGGCGCGACCGCATGGCGACGGCGCGTATACCTCGCTTGCCATCTCCGCGCTGGACATCGAAGTCGCCACGGGCGCGGCCGCGCCGATCGTGAGCATCGAGACCGGCGCCGAGCGGGTGCGGGTCACGCCGGGCGCCAATGGCACGGCCACCGTGCGGGTGGCCATGCCGGACGGCTTCCCGTACAAGGCCGTGCCGGGACAGCCGCTCAATCGCGTCTACGCCATCTCCATTGCCGCCAGTGAAGGCTTCGTGCCGCTGTTCGACGAAGGGGTGCGCGACAGCCGCTTCCTCGGCGCCCGCATCCGGATCACGCCGCGCTACCGCGACGATCGCTATCAGCCCGCCCCGTCGCCGCTGCCGCGCTGAACGGTCGCAGACGCTCCCGTCGGGCGACACCAGCGCCGACGCCCTGCCCCCACACCGCGGCATTTCGCATTACGATCGCAGCACGCCATGCCCTACGCCACGCCTCTCGAAACACGGATTGCCAAGAAGGTGGCGCGGGCCTCGATCGAGCACTCGCTGATCGAGAAGGGCGACCGCGATCATGGTCGGGCTGTCGGGGGGCAAGGACAGCTGGGCGCTGCTGCAGGTGCTCGACGTGATTGCGCAGCGGGCGCCGTTCCCGTTCTCGTTCTTTGCCGTCAACGTCGACTCCGGCTACAAGGACTTCAAGCACGACGTCATCAGGCGGGCCTGTGACGACCGCGGCTGGCAGATTCGCATCGAGCACACGGAGATCGGCGAGGTGATGGACGACCTGCTCGAAGCCAACGCCACGCCGTGCTCGCTCTGCGCCCGGCTGCGGCGCGGCGTGCTGTACCGGATCGCCGAGGAGGAGGGCGCGACCAAGATCGCCCTCGGGCATCATCTCGACGACTTCATCGAGACGCTGCTGCTGAACCTGTTCTTCGGCGGCTCGCTCAAGGCGATGCCCGCCCGCCTGGTGTCCGATGACGGGCGGCACGTGGTGATCCGCCCGCTGGTGTACGTGTCCGAACAGGAAGCGCTCGAGTATGCGATGGCGTGCGAGCTGCCGATTGTCGGCTGCTGCTGCCCGGCCTGCGGCGACCTCGGGCTGCAGCGACAGCGCCTCAAACGCCTGATCGGCGATCTCGACCGGGAACATCCCGGCATCAAGTCGTCGATGCTCAAGGCGATCCAGAACGTCCATCCCCGGCACCTGCTCGACCGGCGCCTCAACCCGATCGGGGACCTGGCGCGCGAACTGGGGCCGACGGCCGACGCCGTGCCCGCGCATCCGCTGCCCGTGCTGCGCCGACCCGCGGCCGGCGCCTCGCCGCGGCCGTGAGGGCCGTGCTGCAGCGCGTCCGTTCGGCATCGGTGGCGGTCGACGATCGACCGGTCGGCGAGATCGGCGTCGGGCTGGTGGTGCTGCTCGGCATCGGGACCGGCGACACCGACGCCGATCTCGACTACATCGTCGACAAGACCGCCGCGGTGCGGGTGTTTGCCGACGCCGGCGGCCGCATGAACAGAGACCTGCAGGCCGCCGGCGGCGCGCTGCTCGTGGTCTCGCAGTTCACCCTGTATGGCGACTGCCGCAAGGGCCGTCGGCCGTCCTGGGACGCGGCGGCCGCCCCGGCCGACGCCGAAGCGCTGTATGAGCGAGCCCTGGGCCGCTGGCGTGCGCTCGGTGTCCCGGTGCAGGCCGGCGTGTTTCGCGCCGACCATGCAGGTGACGCTGGTCAACGATGGTCCCGTGACGTTGCTGCTCGACAGTCGCCGGCAGTTCTGAGACGCTACGAGCCCGATTCCCCGGTACCCGTGACCCGCTACCCGTAACCCGGTGCACCCGTAACCCGGTACCCGACACCCGGTACCCGTGACCCGTCTCTTCCCACCATGCACTTCTGGAAAGCCCACGCGTACGGCAACGACTTCCTGTACGCCGCCCGAGCCGATGTCGCCGGCCGCGATCTGCCGACGCTGGCCAGGCACATCTGCGCCCGCACCACCGGCGTCGGCGCCGACGGCCTGATCCTGTTCGACGTCCAGCCCGGTGGCGCGCGCATGCGGCTGCACAATGCCGATGGCTCGCTGGCCGAGGTCTCCGGCAACGGCGTGCGCGGCCTGGCGGCGCTGCTCGCGCACCAGCAGGCGGCCGCGGTCGGCGCGACCTTCGTGATCGAGACCGACGCGGGCGGCAAACGACTCGACCTCGTGTCGCGCGACGACGACGCCCGGCCCGTCTTCCGGGCGTCGATGGGCCAACCAGAGCGCCTGAGCCGACAATCGGTGCCGGTCGGCGACGACACCCTGCCGCTGGTCACGCTGTGGATGGGCAACCCGCAGGCAGTCTGGCTGGTGGACGCACTCGACTCGCGCGAGATGCTGCGCGTCGGTGCGGCCCTGCAGCAGCACCCGGCGTTCCCCGACGCGGTCAACCTCGAACTGGCGCGCGTCGTGACGCCCGACCAGGTCGAGATCCTGATCTACGAGCGCGGCGTCGGCCCCACCCAGTCGTCCGGCACCGGGTCGTGCGCGGCCGCCGTCGCGGCGGCGGCATACGGCGGCGCGGCGAGGCAGCTGGACGTGGTTGCGCCCGGTGGCCGGCAACGGGTCGAGTGGCACGATGACGGGGTGTACCTGACGGGGTGGGCCGAGGTCCTGTGCGAGGGGACCTGGCTCGCGTGAGGACCCTGCACGAGGCGATCGGGGCGGTCGAGAGCTACTCGCCAGCCGAGGATGCCTTCAATCGCAAGCGTCGCACGGTCGGGCTGTTCCTCGGGCCACTCGTGTTCGCACTGGTGTGGGTGGCGCCGCTGCCGATCGCGGTCGACGCCCACCGGCTGGCCGCCATCCTGGCGATGGTCGTGGTGCTGTGGATCAGCGAGGCGCTGCCGATGGCCATCACCGCCATCCTCGGGCCGGTGCTGGCCATCATCTGCCAGGTCGCGCCGGCGCGGTCGGCGCTGGCGCCATTCGCCGACCCGATCATCTTCCTGTTCATCGGCTCCTTCATGCTGGCCGAGGCGATGTTCGTCCACGGCCTCGACCGCCGCATCGCCTTCACCGCCCTGTCCTCGCGCTGGGTCGGCAGCAGCGGTGCGCGCATCCTCGTGGTCTACGGCCTGGTCGGTACGACGATGTCGATGTGGATGAGCAACACAGCGACGACGGCCATGCTGTTTCCGATCGGCGTCTCGATCATCGCGCAGCTGCGGCGGGGGATGTCCGGGCAGGACGAGGCGCTGCGCAAGTTCGCGACGGTGATGATGCTGATCACCTCGTTCGGCGCCTCGATCGGCGGCATGGCGACGCCGGTCGGCACGCCGCCCAACCTGATCGGCATCGGGCTGATCGAACGCATCACCGGCACGCACATCGGTTTTCTTCGCTGGATGGCAATCGGCGTCCCGATCGCCCTGATCCTGTTTGGCTCGCTGGCGGCGCTGCTGGCCTGGTCGGGGACGCGCGGGGTGCAGGTGGGGGAGGCGAGTGCGCGGATCGTTGCCGACGAGTTGACGCGCCTCGGGCCGATGAGTCGGGCACAGCGCAACGTCTGCGTGGCGTTCGGGGTGACGGTGCTGCTGTGGACGTTCCCGGGGGTGCTGGCCATCCTCGGCCTGGCGGATTCGCCGCTGGCCCGGACCTACATGCGGTCGATGCCGGAGGGGGTGGCGGCGATGCTCGGGGCGATGCTGCTCTTCGTCCTGCCGGTGCACTGGGCTGCGCGCACCTTCACCATCACCTGGACGGAAGCGTCCCGCATCGACTGGGGGATCGTGCTGCTGTACGGCGGCGGGCTGGCGATGGGGGACCTGGCCTTCTCGACCGGCCTGGCCACCGCCGTGGGCGAGGGCCTGACCAGCTGGCTGCCTGGTGCAGGTCCGATGCTGTTGACTGCCGTGTTCACCGGCGCGGCCATCCTGCTGTCGGAAACGACGTCGAATACCGCGTCAGCCAACATGGTGGTGCCGGTGGCCATCGCGGTGGCGACGGCCCAGCAGGTCGACCCGATGCTGCCCGCCCTGGGCGCGACACTCGGTGCCTCGATGGGCTTCATGATGCCCATCTCCACCGCCCCCAACGCCATCGTCTACAGCAGCGGGCACGTCGCCATCAGCGCGATGATGCGCTACGGGGTCGTGCTCGACGTGGTCGGATTCGTGGTCATTGTCGGCGTGCTCGCCGTGCTCGGGCCGCGGCTGTTCTGACGCGCGCCGGGACGCAGATCCGGCCGCGTCCGCTGTTCCGATGAACGCAGTTTCTGCGCGCGCCCGGCAGGCCTACCGCCCGCGCCGGCCCGCCCGCGCGGGCACCACGGCGGCCATCGCTTCGTCGAACGTCCGGACCGCCGCCTGAATCTCCCCTGCCACTGGCGTGGCAAGCCGCGTCGCCGCGTCGAAGCGCTGCGCCTGCAGTGCTGAGCGTGCTTCTTGCAACTGCGCGGTGGCACCGGCCACGGCCTGTTGCAGTGCCTTGAGCGCAGCGGCCTGTCCGGCATGGCGGCGACCGGCCACCGGGGGGACGGCCACCGCGGCGCCCAGTCGCTGTTGCGCGGTCGCCAGGGCCAGCTCGGAGGCGGTGAGGGTCCGCTCGGCCAGACCGCGGGCGATCGCCATCGTCGCGGCGGCCTCGCGGGCCGCCGTCTGGGCGCGCTCGCGCGCGTCGAGCGCATGGTTGAGGGCCTGGCGGAAGTCGCGCTGGCCGGCCGCCTCGTGCGACCGCACCAGGGCGGCCTCGGCAGCGGCGAACTCGACCGCGGCGTATTGCGCGGCGCCCGTGGCGCGAGCCGTGGCAATGGCGCCTTCGGCCTGGTCCATTTCTTTCTGCGGCGGCGCGGCACAGGCCGCGACAGTGACAACGACGAGTGCCGCGGCAGCGGCACGCAGCACGGAACGGACCGTGCCGGGACGATCGGACATGGGCAGGAGTATACCGAGTGGGCGTAGTAGGATGAGGGGCTGTGCCGGTCGCCATCGGCTCTCTCCGGTGTGGCCCCTGCCGTGAAGGGCCTGGCGCCGGAGGATCGCCCGCGCGAAAAGCTGGCCGAGCGCGGCAAGGGCGCGCTCGGGGACAACGAGTTGCTGGCCGTGCTGCTCGGGCATGGGGTCGGAGGTGCCACGGCACTCGACCTGGCCAATCAGGTGCTGACCGACGTCGGTGGGCTGCGCGGGCTCGCGCGGGCGTCGGTGGTCGGTCTGGCGCGGCGGCGCGGCGTCGGTCCGGCGACGGCGGGCCGCATGGTGGCGGCGATCGAGCTCGGGCGTCGCAGCGTGGTGCGCGCCGGGCCGGCGCGGCTGCAGATCACGGCGTCGGTCGACGCCGCTCGTTACCTGCTGCCCCGGTTCGGGACGGCAGACGTGGAGCAGGGTGGCGTGCTGCTGCTCGACGCGCGCCACCGGGTGCTGCATGCCCGGATCCTGACGCGCGGCACGGCCGACGCCACGCCGATGCATCCCCGCGACGTCTTTCGCGAGGCGGCCCTGTCGGGCGCCGCCGCGCTCGTGCTGTTCCACAACCATCCGTCGGGCGACCCGCTGCCGAGCACGGACGATCTGCACTTGACCAAGCGGATGATCGAGGCCGGCGAGCTGATGGGCATCACCGTGGTGGACCACGTGATTCTGGGCGACACGAGCTACTGCAGCCTTCGCGACATCGGCAAGCTGACCCGCTGACACCACACCATGCCGCGCTTCTACCTCACGACTGCCATCGACTACGTCAACAGCCGACCCCACCTGGGAACGGCCTACGAGAAGATCACGGCCGACGTCATCGCCCGCTACAAGCGCCTCTGCGGCGTCGACACCCACTTCGTGATGGGCAACGACGAGCACTCGCAGAACGTGTTCCGACGCGCCCGTGAACTCGGCCAGGACCCGCTGGCGTACTGCGACGTGATGGAGCAGCAGTTCCGCGAGGTCTGGGGGGCGCTCGATCTCTCGTTCGACGACTTCATCCGCACCACGCAACCTCGCCACAAGGCTGCGGTCGAGACCATGGTCACCCGCATCGCGGCCGCCGGCGATCTCTACCAGGCCGATTACGAGGGCTGGTACTGCGTCGGCTGCGAGGCGTTCAAGCAGGAGAAGGATCTCGTCGAGGGATTGTGTCCGATTCACCGGACCAGGCCGGACTGGATCAAGGAGCGGAACCACTTCTTCAGGCTCTCCGCCTACCGCGATCGTCTGCTCGCGCATTTCGCCGAGCACCCGGACTTCCTGCAGCCCGACGTCAGGCGCAACGAGATCCTGCGGCTGCTCGAGGCCGGACTGGACGACATCTCGATCAGTCGTGCCGGTCAGTCGTGGGGCATTCCGCTGCCCACCGATCCGTCCAGCGTGGTCTACGTCTGGTTCGATGCCTTGATCAACTACGCGTCGGCCGTCGGGCTCGGCAGCGACCCGACCCGCTTCGAGACCTGGTGGCCCGCCGACCTGCACGTCATTGGCAAGGACATCACGCGCTTCCACTGTGTGATCTGGCCGGCCATGCTGATGAGCGCCGGCCTGGCCCTGCCGCGGCAGGTGTTCGGCCACGGCTGGGTGCACCTGCGCGGCGAGAAGATGAGCAAGTCGCTCGGCACCGCGGTCGATCCGATCGAGGCCGCGGGACGCTTCGGGCCCGATGCGCTGCGGTTGTTCCTGACCAAGGAGATTCCCTACGGCGCCGATGGCGACTTCTCCTTCGAGCGGTTCGAGGAGCGCTACAACACGGACCTGGCCAACAACCTGGGCAACCTCGTCAATCGGGTGACCGCGATGGCCGTCCGCTACCGTCAGGGCCGCGTCGTGCCGGCGGGCTCGCCGTCGCGTCTGCAGGAACTGGCCGCCGGCACCGTGGCCGGGTACGGCGCGGCCATGGACACCTACGCCCTGCACCAGGGGGTGGCGGCGGTCTACCGCCTGCTCGACGCCACCAACGAGTACCTGGCCGAACGCGCGCCGTGGACGCTGGCCAAGGACCCGGCCAACGCTGCCGCCCTCGACGAGGTGCTGTTCACGGCGGCCGAGAGCCTGCGCCTGGCTGCGGTTCTGCTCGCCCCCGTCATGCCCGCATCGTCGCAGGCCATTCTCAGCCGCCTCGGTGACCACACGCCGCTGGCCGACCGCCGGCTCGCCCGCGATGGCGCCTGGCGCGCCGACGGCACCCGCGCCATCACCAGCGGCGACGCGCTGTGGCCGCGCGCCGAGCCCCCACGCGCCGCCGCGGCGCCGGCCCTCATGACTACCGTGCCCGACAAGCCAGGAGCCTCGCCCGTGTCCGAACCCCAGTTGCCAGCCGTTCCCGCGCCCGACCCGACCGTGCCCGCCGGCACCACCGCTCACGTCCCGGGAGCGACGCCCGCCCCCGTCACGCCGCCGGATGCCGCACTGGCAAGCGCCGATGCGCCGATCACGATCGACGATTTCATGAAGGTGGAACTCCGGGTCGGCAAGGTCCTCGCGGCTGAAGCGGTACCCAAATCCAAGAAGCTGCTCAAGCTGACCGTGCAGGATGGCGCCGAGTCGCAGCGGACGATCCTGGCGGGCATTGCCGAGTCCTATACCGCCGAGGCGGTGGTTGGCCGGACCATCGTGTTTGTCGCCAACCTGGCGCCGCGGCCGATGATGGGGCTGGTGTCGCACGGGATGGTGCTGGCCGCCGACACCGACGGCAAGGCGCAGCTGATCGGCTTCGAGACACCGCCTGTGCCGGGCACACGTGTCCGCTAAGGGCTCGTTCTCGACGTGCACGGCCGTGCGCCGCCGAAGGCCCACGGCCGCTGGACGACGGCCGTCTGCATGCTGATCGACACGCACTGCCACCTGGCCGGCGACGAGTTCGTCGACGACCTCCCGGACGTCATCGCCCGGGCCCGTGCGGCTGGCGTCGTCGGCGCGATCTGCATCCTCGACGCACTGGCTCGCGTCGAACTGGACAGGGTGCCGATGCTGCGAGCGGCGTGGCCGGGCGTGCGTTTCGCCGCGGGCGTGCATCCGCACCAGGCGGGCAAGGTCGCCGTCGAGGACGTGGCACGGATAGTCACGCTGGCACTGGACGAGTCCGGTGCGGCCGCCCTGGGCGAGATCGGGCTGGACTACCACTACGACTTTTCGCCGCGGGAGGTGCAGCGCGACGTCTTCGCCAGACAGGTGGCGCTGGCGGTGGAGCGCGACCTGCCGGTGGTGATTCACACCCGCGAGGCCGACGCAGACACCCTCGCAGTGCTCGATGCGGCGGGTGGCGGGCGGGCGCGGGGGGTGTTTCACTGCTTCACGGGCGATCAGGCGCTGGCTGATGCTGCCGTGGCGCGCGGCTTCCACGTCTCGTTCTCGGGCATCGTCACCTTCCCCCGCGCCGAGGCGCTGCGGGCCGTGGCGGCCACCGTTCCAACCACGCACTGGCTCGTGGAGACCGACAGCCCTTATCTCGCGCCGGCGCCGCACCGCGGTGGCCGCAACGAGCCGGCACGGGTGGCGACGGTGCTGGAAGTGGTGGCGGCGGTGCGCCAACTGTCGCTGGCCGACGCCGTCGCGCAGGCCGCCGCCAATACGACGGCGGTGTTTGGCAGTGACCGTCCCCAACAGGTTGGCGCTCGTTGACAGCGCCACCCCAATGTGTTGAGATTCCTGAGGTTTCGCACGTGCAGCCTTCCTCGTCTCCCTCCGATCTAGCGCAGCTGTTCGAGCCCGTCAGGGAGGACCTGGAACGCGTCGGCCAGGCGTTCCTGCGCCACATCGACTCCCGCGTCGAGCTGATCCCGGAGATTGGCAAGTACCTCCAGAATACCGGCGGCAAGCGGGTGCGCCCGGCGGTGATGCTGATGGCCAGCCGACTCGCCGGCGGTCAGGCCCGCAGCGACATGGCGGTGCTGTACGCGTCGGTCATCGAGTTCATCCACACCGCGACGCTCGTCCACGACGACATCATCGACGACTCGGAGGTTCGCCGCGGGCGTGTGGCGGTCCACGCGCGGTGGGGCAACGACGTCACGGTCCTGCTCGGCGACTACCTCTACATCAAGTCGCTCGGGATGGCGCTCGAGTACGACCGCATCGACGTGCTCCGCGTGCTGTGTGACATCACGCTGAAGATGATCGAGGGCGAGCTGTATCAGCTCACCAAGAACGGCGACATCGAGATCACCGAAGAAGAGCACTTCGACATCATCCGCCGCAAGACCGCCTACCTCTTTGCCGGCTCGGCCAAGATCGGCGGCATGGTGGGCACGATCACGCCGGCCCAGGAGCAGGCGCTCTGGGATTACGGCTTCAACCTCGGCATCGCCTTCCAGCTGGTCGACGATCTGCTCGACTACACGGCCGACGCGGCCACGCTTGGCAAGCCGATTGGCAGCGATTTGCGGGAGGGCAAGCTGACCCTGCCGATCATCCTGTTGCGCGACCGGGTGCCCGAGCAGGCCCGGCCGATCATCGACCAGGTGGTCCGCGACGCCGACGTCAGCGAGGAAGCCTGGCGGCAACTGCTGGGACTGCTCCGCGAGTACGACATCATCCCGCAGGTGACACGCCGGGCCGGCGAGTTCGTCGCGCAGGCCCGTCTCCAGCTGGCGTCGTTCCCTGAAAGTCGTGAGCGCGAGGCCCTGCTCGGCCTGGCCGATTACGTGCTCGCGCGCGACCGCTGACCAAGGCGCATGGCCGCGCCCGCCGACCGCATCGACACGCTCCGCGCCCTCATCCGGCACCACGAGGAGCGCTACTACGTCCACGATGACCCCGAGGTGTCGGACGCGGAGTTCGATGCCCTGGTGCGCGAACTCCGCGAGCTCGAGGCCGCGCATCCCGACCTGGTCACTGCCGATTCCCCGAGCCAGCGCGTGGCCGGACGGCCGGCTGAGGGCTTCGCCACCGCCGCGCACCTGCGGCCGATGCTCAGTCTCGACAATGCCTACTCGGACGACGAGCTCGACGCCTTCGACGAGCGCGTCCGCAAGGGCCTCGGCCCGGACGCGCCGGTCCACTACCTGGCGGAACTGAAGATCGACGGCCTCGGCATCGCGGTCACGTACGAGGACGGACGTTTCGCGCGTGGCGTGACACGCGGCGATGGGCTACTCGGCGAGGACGTGTCGAGCAACGTGCGGACGATTGCGTCCATCCCCCTGCGGCTGAAGAACGCGCCCCCTGGGCGCGTCGAAGTCCGCGGTGAGATCTACCTGCCGCGGCCGGCCTTCGACCGCCTCAACCAACAGCGCGAGGCCGATGGCGCGCCGCTCTTTGCCAACCCCCGCAACGCGGCCGCGGGGACCCTGCGCAATCTCGATCCCTCGCTGGTCGCGAGGCGCGGCCTGCGGGCGTTCTTCTACGATGCGGGGGCCGAGGAGCCCGCCGGGGCGGACGCGACGTCGGTCAGCGGCGGTCTGGCGCCGACGCAAGGGGCGCTGATGGAGTCGCTGAGCGGCTGGGGCCTGCCGATCGAGGCGCACTGGACCCGCTGCGCCGACATCGCCGCGGTCAAGGCGTTCTGTGCCGCCTGGGCCGAGGCGCGCCAGGAGCTTCCTTTCGACACCGACGGCATCGTCATCAAGGTGGACGACCTGGAGGCGCGGGCGCGCCTGGGCTTCACCGCGAAGTTTCCGCGCTGGGCCACCGCGTACAAGTTTCCCGCCCAGCAAGCCACGACCACGCTGCTGCGCATCGACGTCCAGGTCGGGCGCACCGGCGCCGTCACGCCGCTCGCGGTGCTGTCGCCGGTCCTGCTGGCCGGCTCGACGATCCAGTACGCCACGCTGCACAACGAAGAGGAGATCCGCCGCAAGGACCTGCGGCCGGGTGATGAGGTGCTGGTCGAGAAGGGCGGCGACGTCATCCCGAAGATCGTCAAGCCGATCCTGGCGCGGCGTCCCGCCGGGTTGGTGCCCTTCGAGATGCCCGCGGCGTGCCCGGTGTGCGGCAGCGCGCTCGAGCGACCCGAGGACGAGGTCGTGTGGCGCTGCCCGAACGCCAGCTGCGCGGCCCGTCTCCGGCGCAGCCTCGAGCACTTCGCCGGTCGACGCGCCATGAACATCGACGGGCTCGGCGAGGCGCTGGTCGACAAGCTGGTCGGTCTCGAGCTGGTTGGGGATTTTGCCGACCTGTATCACCTGACGGTCGAGCAGCTTGCCGAGCTGAGGTTCGAGGCGCAGCCGCGCAAGGCCAGGGACGGCGAGGCAGAAGATGAGGCCGCCACGGAGCGGGTCCTGACCCCACGTCGCTTCGGCGAGAAGTCGGCAGGCGCGCTCGTCGCCCAGATCGACAACAGTCGCGGCAACCCGCTGTGGCGCCTGCTGTTCGGACTCGGCATCCGTCACGTCGGCGAGCGCGGCGCGCAGGCGCTCGCCGAGGCCTTCGGCACGCTGCCGGCGCTTGCTGCGGCAAGCGTCGGGCAACTGCAGGCAGTGCCCGACATCGGGCCGGTGGTCGCCGCGTCGGTGCGGCGCTTCTTCGAGACCCCGGCGTCGCAGCAGCTGGTCGCGCGGCTCGAGGCGGCGGGCCTGCACCTCGGCAGCCCGGTGGCAGAGGGGAGCGAGCCGAAGCCTCTTGCCGGGCGCACCATCGTGCTCACGGGCGGCCTCACGACGATGACCCGCGAAGAGGCGACCGAACGGCTGACGCAGCTCGGCGCCAGGGTCTCCGGCTCGGTGAGCAGAAAGACGGCCCTGGTGATTGCCGGCGAGGACGCCGGGAGCAAGCTGGCCAAGGCCCGGGACCTCGGCGTGACCGTCGGGGACGAGTCGGATCTGCAACGTTTACTGGCCGATCCTGCCGACTGGCCGCCGGGTCGGCCGTAGCCTGTAGGCTGTACCCACTGTGACGCCGACGAGCCCCCGAGACGTGAGCCCTGAACCTGTATGAGCGGACGCATCCTGGTGATTGACGATGAAGCGGGCATCCGCGAGAGCTTGCGGATGATCCTCGAATACGAGGGCTACACCTGCGTGCTCGCAGCCACGGGCGAGGAAGGCCTGGCCCTGGCGCGCACCGATCCGCCGGACATGGTGTTCTCGGACATCAAGATGCCCGGTCTCGACGGCCTCGAGGTGCTGACGCGCCTGAAGGCGCACGACGAGTCGCTGCCGGTGGTGATGATCTCCGGCCACGGCACGGTCGCCACGGCCGTCGAGGCGACCAAGCTCGGGGCGATGGACTTCATCGAGAAGCCGCTCTCCACCGACCGCGTGCTGCTGACGGTCCGCAACGCCCTCAATGCGAGCCGCCTGCAGCAGGAGAACCGACGCCTGCGCGGCGCCGAAGATGCCCGCTACAACATCGTCGGACAGAGTGCCGCGTTGTCGCAGGTGCTCGACGCCATCGGCCGCGCGGCGCCGACCAATGCCACGGTGCTGGTGCTCGGCGAGAGTGGCGTGGGCAAGGAGCTGGTGGCGCGGGCCATTCACCGCAACAGCCTCCGCGCGCGGGAGCGGTTCGTGCAGGTCAACTGCGCGGCCATCCCGGAGGAACTGATCGAAAGCGAGCTGTTCGGGCACGAGAAGGGCAGCTTCACCGGCGCCACCGACAAGCAGATCGGCAAGTTCGAGCTCGCCGATCGCGGCACGATCTTCCTGGACGAAGTCGGCGACATGAGCCAGAAGACGCAGGCCAAGGTGCTGCGCGTGCTGCAGGAGGGCGAAGTCGAACGGATCGGATCGCAGCGCACCCTGAAGGTCGACGTGCGCGTCATCGCCGCCACCAACAAGGATCTCGAAGCGGCCATCGGCGAGGGTTCGTTCCGCGAGGACCTGTACTTCCGGCTCAGCGTGATTCCCGTGCACGTGCCGCCGCTGCGCGATCGACCCGACGACATCCCGCTGCTGGTCAAGCATTTCGCCGACCTGTTCGCGGCCGACGGCGGCCGCACCCGGCGCTTCACGCCGGAGGCGCTGGGCGTGCTGCAGCAGCATCGCTGGCGCGGCAACATCCGCGAGTTGAAGAACACCATCGAACGGGTGCTGATCATGGCGCGTGGCGACGTCGTGGACGTCCCCGACGTGCGGCAGTTCCTGCGCTCGGACGGCACCCCGATGCCCGTCGCCGCGGCGACCATGCCGCACCCGGCCACGGCATCGCCAGCGCCCCCGTCGCTGACCACGCCGACTGCCGAGCCCGCCCTTGCGGTTCCGACGCTGGCGGCCGGGACGGCTGCCGACGCCCCCGTGCTGCCGCCAGCCGAGGATGCGCGGCCGCTGCCGCCCAAGCCCACCACTCTGCGCGAGTTCAAGGAACAGGTCGAGCGTGAGTTCCTCGTCGAGAAGCTGCGCGAGCACGGGTGGAACATCTCGCGCACGGCCGAGGTCATCGACACGCCGCGGAGCAATCTGTACAAGAAACTCGAGCAGTACGCGATCAGTCAGGACAAGGACGGGTAGGGCGCCGTCGGGTATCATCGCGGTGCGGCAGTCGTCCAGGCGATCGCTGGCAGAGGGACGCAAGTCCGCTGCTGGAGGAAAGTCCGAACTCCGCAGGGCAGTGCGCCGGGTAACGCCCGGGCGGGGCAACCCGACGGAAAGTGGCACAGAAAATACACAGCTGACGTTCTCCGCAAGGGGAGCAAGCAATGGTGAAAAGGTGCGGTAAGAGCGCACCGCGCGGCCGGCAACGGACGTGGCAGGCAAAACCCCGCACGGAGCAAGACCAAATAGGGAGGCGCTCGAGGACGGCCCGTCCGAAGCCTCCGGGTAGGTTGCTCGAGGCCGTCAGCAATGCCGGTCCCAGAGGAATGATCGCCCGTTCGCGCCGCCGCAAGGGGGCGCGGGCCGACAGAATTCGGCTTACCGGACGACTGCTGCACTTGAATTTGCCGACGACAGGCGCGAGGCCGCGCAGGAGACAGCACACGAGATGGCGTTTTACCTGGTCACGGGAGGGGCAGGCTTCATCGGCTCGCACATGGCTGAGGCGTTGCGCCGCCGCGGCGATCGGGTCCGGGTGGTGGACAGCCTGGTCACCGGCAAGCGCAGCAACCTCGCCCACCTCGACGAGATCGAATTCGTCGAAGGCGACCTGGCCGATGAAGCGGTGGCCCGTCGCGCCGTCGAGGGCGTCGAGTACGTGCTCCATCAGGCCGCCATCCCGTCGGTGCCGCGTTCGGTCGAGGACCCCATCACGTCCAACAGGGCCAACATCGATGCCACCCTCAGCCTGTTGGTCGCGGCGCGCGATGCCGGCGTGAAGCGTGTCGTCTATGCCGGCAGCTCGTCGGCTTACGGCAACGCCGCCGCCCTGCCCAAGCAGGAGGACATGGCGACCGGCCCGCTGTCGCCCTATGCCCTGCAGAAGCTGGTGGGCGAGCAGTACATGCGGCTGTTCACCGACCTGTACGGGTTGTCCACGGTGACCATCCGCTACTTCAACGTCTTCGGTCCCAGGCAGGACCCGTCTTCGGCCTACTCGGGCGTCATCTCGCTCTTCATCCGCTACCTGGTCGAGGGTCGTGCGCCGACCATCCACGGCGACGGCGAGCAGACGCGCGATTTCACGTACGTCACCAACGTCGTCGACGGGGCACTGCGGGCCTCGCAGGCCGGGCCGGAGGTCAGCGGCACGGTCATCAACGTCGCCACCCAGTCGCGCATCTCGCTCAACGATCTGTTCCACGCGGTGAAGACCATCACCGGCGCCGACGTGACACCGACGTACGGCCCGGCGCGGGCCGGCGATGTCCGCGATTCGCTGGCCGACATCACCAGGGCCCGAGAGCTGCTCGGGTACACGCCGCTCGTCGGCCTCGACGAAGGCCTGCGCCAGACCATCGCGTGGTTCGAGTCGACGCGACAGCCCGCGTGAGGCACGGCCGCGGCGGCGGCGTCAGCCCTCCCTCCGCCTGACGCGCTGACGCAGGGTAACGCCAGTTGCGGCGTCGCCGGCAGTTCACCTCCCACTGCGCATCGTGGCGTCGGCACAACTCCACGCCCGACGCGACCTCCCTTCCGTAACTTCAATGTAGGTCACGGGTTACGCATCGTGAAGGATGCGCGGTCGCGGCGTGGCGCGGGCCTTGCTCCAGAGCAGGGCGTGCGCGCCCCGGCGTCATCGCTCGTCAGCTTGCGGGCCAACCCCCCGGCGACGTCGGAGCGCGCACGTCACCCTGCGACGCGGCTGTCCGCAGCCCGTCGCGTCCTGAGGAGGAATGCCATGACCCGTTGCCGTATCGCCCTGTTGCTTGCGCTCTCGCTGCCCCTGGCCGCGAGCCCGTCCACCACCGCCTCCGCCTCCGTGCAGGAGACTCGTCCTGCCGCTTCCGCGCCGGCCATCAATGTCAACAGCGCCACGGTGGCGCAGCTGGAATCGCTGCCGGGGATCGGGCCCAGCATGGCGCAGCGCATCGTCTCCTACCGTGAGAAGAACGGGCCCTTCAAGAAGCTCGAAGACCTGATGAACATCCAGGGCATCGGCGAGAAGTCGTTCCTGAAGCTGCGACCGTTGCTGACGGTCGGTGGGCAGGCCGATGCCAGGGCTGCGAAGAACTGAGGCTCGCCAGGCGAGGCGTCCCGAGCGGGGCGCCTCGCTGCCCGAACTCGCCATCGTGCTGGCGCTCATCGGAGTGGCCTCCGTCCTGCCATGGCAGGCGCTGTCGCAGCTGCGCGACGCGCGGGCAGGCCGTGAGGCCGCGCGGGGGCTGGCGGCGGACCTGCGCGGCGTGGCGCAGGAGGCGCGGCGACAACGCCGCAGCCTGGCTGTGGAGTTCGACCTGGACGCACCCGAGCGCTGGCGCGTCATCGCCGACGGCAATGGCAACGGCGTCACGACAGCCGACGTGACCGGTGGCATCGACGCGCCGCAGACGCCCTGGCAGCTGGTCTTTCGCGAAGGCGTCGCGCGGCTCGCGGTGTCCCGCGATCTGCCTGGCGCCGACGGCACGGGCACGGTGCCGGCGGGCAGTTCACCGGTGCAGCTCGGCGTCAGCCCGCGGTTGGTCTTCACGCCACGCGGCACAGGGTCGGCGGGCTCGCTGTACATCGCCGGGCCGGCCGACCGCGTCTACGCCATCCGGGTGCTCGGCACCACGCAACGCATCCGCCTGACCTGCCTCGGCGCCGGCGGGGACTGGGAGGCGTGCTGATGGTCGACCTGGTGATCAATGAGCGCCGCCGGGAGTTGCGGCGGATGCCATCCGTCCATGACGGCAACGCCGCACCGCAGGTGATGGGCACGCCAGTCCTCGAAGTGGTCGACGTATCCGCGCACGGTCTCCGCTGCCGTCTCGCCAGAGCGGTTCGACCCGGACGGACGATGCCCCTGCGTCTGCCCACGGCGGGCGGGACGATGGTCCTCACGGCCGTGGTGGTGCGGTGTCACGTCTGCCGGCTGAGTCGGCACGGCGTCCAGTACGAGGCGGCGTGGGCGTTCGAGGGCCGCTGGCTCCATGGGTACTGACTACCCATCCGCAGCGGCTCTCGGCAAACGGGCGGCCGCGACCGGGCCCGAATCGCGTCGGCGGTGGGCCGGACAGCGTCGATTGCCTGGCGTGCGGTTTGAAGTACGTACTGCAGCGGCTTGTCTTCTGTCGTCGATGGGAAACACTCATGACCGAGCGTGATGCAGCAGGGGTCGCGCCTTCGCGGACCCACTCCCCGTGCCCGACCCGCCTGCTGCAGCAGGCGCTGGTGGTGTTGAGGGCGGAAACGCAGGCGCGGGAGGGTCTGGAGCGACTGGCTGCTCAGGCGTGCGGCCTGGTCGCCCCGAATATCCATCTCGCGGGCGAGCCACTGGATCTCTCCCGCGGTCGTGCGCTTGTACCCGGCGGGTCCGACGCCCTGCGTCTGACTGCCATGGGCAGTCCGGAGCGCATCGCCGCCGCCGCTCCGGCCGCAGCCTTGCTGCAGGCGCTGGAGCCGCTGCTGCGCGACATCGAGCGCAAGGCCGACACACGTCACGTGCTCCGCGCGATGACGCGGGACCAGGGCGACCTGCTGGGTGCGTCGCCGGTCATGCGCCAGCTGCACGAGCGCATTGCCCGCGCCTCCCGCAAGAACTTCATCGTGCTGATCCAGGGGGAAAGTGGGTCGGGGAAGGAACTGGTCGCCCGCCGGGTGCACGCCCTGAGCGACCGCCGCGAGGGGCCGTTCGTGCCCATCAACTGTGCCGCCATCGTCGAGTCGCTGCTCGAGGCGGAGCTGTTCGGGATCGAGGAGCGCACGGCCACCGGCGTGCGCGGCCGGCGTGGCAAGTTCGAGCAGGCGGACGGCGGCACGCTGTTCCTGGATGAAGTGTCCGACCTGTCGTCATCGGCGCAGGCCAAGCTGCTGCGAGTCATCCAGGATCCGACGGTCGAGCGGGTCGGGGGGCACGGCGCTCGCCGCGTCGACGTGCGGATCGTGGTGGCAACCAACCGGCCGCTCGAGGCGCTGAGCCGGAGTGGTGAGTTTCGCCGCGACCTGTTCTATCGCCTCAATGCCATCGAGATTGCCGTGCCGCCGCTGCGGGCCCGTCGCGAAGACATCCCGGTGCTGGTCGATGCCATCCTGCAGCGCTCGTCCGACGGCCAGCCCTACCGATTGTCGGGGGATGCCCTCGAAGCGCTGATGGTCTACGAGTGGCCGGGCAACGTGCGCGAACTCGAACGGGTGCTGGAGCGCGCCATCACCCTGGCGCAATCGCACCTCATCCTCGTCTCCGATCTGCCGGACGTGGTGGCCGGGCGCTATCGCGACGCATTCGTGCCGAGCGACTGCGGAGACAACTCGATGCGGGGCTGGGGCAGCCGCTACGCGCGTCACGTGCTCAGGCAGACCGGCGGCAACAAGCGTGAGGCATGCCGCGTGCTCGACATCAGCTACCACACGCTCTGCGCCTACCTGGCGTACACCGGACCACGTCGGCGGCCCGATGCATCCACGACGGTGTCCCCGTCGTGCGACGGCGTGGCGGACGAGGGGCGGTGTACGGCCCGAGGTGCCGACAGGGGCGGGGACCGGGACACGGCCCAGACCGTGAACCGCGGCGTGGACCGGGACAGCGCCGGCCTGGGCGCGGCAGGGGGCGTGGACCGCGTGGCAGGCCAGACCGGGAACCGTGGAGAGTCCGTGTTCACGGTGGACCAGGCAGAGACCGCCGTGCCGCTGGCGGGGCTGCACGACCGTCGGGCCGCCCGACTCGACACGTAAACGGCGTCTGCACTACAGTGGCAGCCATATCCCGAAACGCAAGGCCGCCGCGGCGTGCGGCCGAGGAGTGCTGCATGGTGCCATCCGCGAAGTCTTCACACGTCTCCCGTTCGATCATCGCCCTTGCCGCGACTGCGGCCCTCGGGGCCACAGTGCTCGCCACGTCACCGGCCGCGCGTTCCGGCGCCCTTGCCGCCGTGGCCGACAACACGCTCACGGCGCAGGAGCAGTCCGACGGCTGGCGTCTGCTCTTTGACGGCACGACGACCAAGGGCTGGCGGAACGCCCATGCCGACGCCTTTCCGAGCAAGGGCTGGCTGGTCAAGGACGGCCTGCTCTCCGTGGTCGAATCCGGGGGCGGCGAGGCTGCCCACGGCGGCGACATCGTGACGATGGACGAGTACGGCGATTTCGAGCTGAAGCTCGATGTCAAGCTGACCAAGGGCGCCAACAGCGGCGTCAAGTACTTCGTCACCGAGAAGGTCGGCACGCCGGGCCGGGGTTCGGCCATCGGCCTCGAATACCAGTTGCTGGACGATGGCGGGCATGCCGACGCGAAGGCCGGTCGCGACGGCAATCGCACGTTCGGCTCGCTGTACGACCTGATGCCCGCGCCTGCCAGCAAGCCGGTCAAGCCGGTCGGCGAGTGGAACAGCGTGCACATCGTGTCGAAGGGCACCAAGGTGGAGCACTGGCTCAACGGCACCAAGCTGCTCGAGTTCGACCGCACCAGCGATGCCTTCAAGAAGCTCGTGGCGATGAGCAAGTACAAGGATTTCACCGGCTTCGGCCAGGCCAAGAGTGGTCATCTCCTGCTGCAGGACCACGGCAACACCGTGTTCTTCCGCAACGTCAAGGTGAAGGGCGCGGCCCTGCCCAACACCTAGGGGCAGACCTTCCTTGAGCCACTGCCCCTGAGGCTGTATTGTTGAAGGGTTGCGGCCCACCCGGGCCGCGCCCTTCACCGCATGTCCGACCCCCACACCGTTCTCAAGCACACCCCGCTGCACGCCACCCACCTCGGCCACCAGGCCCGGATGGTGCCGTTCGGTGGCTGGGACATGCCCGTCGAGTATTCAGGCATCACCGACGAGCACCTGGCCGTGCGCACGCGCGCCGGCCTGTTCGACGTCAGCCACATGGGCGAGATCGAGATTGCCGGCAGCGACGCGCTGGCAGCCGTCCAGAAGATCTCGTCAAACGACGCCGCCCGCCTCGCCATCGGCCAGACGCAGTACTCGGCCCTGACCACTGCGACCGGCACCTTCGTCGACGACCTGCTGGTGTACCGCCTGGCCGACGACCACTTCCTGCTGGTCGTCAACGCCTCGAACATCGAGAAGGACTTCGACTGGATCCGCAGCCAGCTGCGGGACTTCGACGACGCTCCGGCGGTGAACACGAGCAGCCGCTACGCGCTGCTGGCCTTGCAGGGCCCGGCCGCGCTGGCCGTGCTGCAGTCGCTGACCGCGGTTCCTCTCGACGACATCGCCTACTACTGGTTCGCGACCGGGGAGGTGGACGGCGTTCGCGTCACGATCTCGCGGACCGGCTACACCGGTGAGGACGGCTTCGAAGTGTTCGTCCCCCCGGCGCAGGCGCCACAGGTCTGGCGGGCCATCCTGCGGGCCGGTGCGGAGGCTGGCGTGGTGCCCGCCGGACTCGGCGCGCGCGACACGTTGCGGCTCGAAGCCTCGATGCGTCTGTTCGGCAACGACATGGACGAGACGACAACCGTGCTCGAGGCCGGGCTGGGCTGGATCGTCGGGTGGAAGAAGGACACCTTCAACGGCGCAGACGCCCTGCGCGCGCAGAAGGCGAGCGGAGTCCAGCGCATCCTGGTCGGCATCGAGATGGTGGACCGCGCCATTGCCCGCCATGGTTACCCGGTCGTGGTGGACGGTGCGACCGTCGGCACCGTGACCAGCGGGACGCAGACGCCGTTCCTGAAAAAGGCCATCGCCATGGCGTATGTTCCTGCCAGCGCCGCCGAACCCGGCCGCCAGATTCACGTCGAGGTGCGCGGCCGTCTCGCCGCCGCCCGCATCGTCGCCATGCCGTTCTACAAGAGGACGAGGAGCTGACCCGCGATGTATCCCGCCGACCTGAAGTACACCAAGGACCACGAGTGGATCCGCACGACCGCCGAGACCGCCGACGTCGGCATCACCGACTACGCGCAGCAGCAGCTCGGTGACGTCGTGTTCGTCGAGCTGCCCGAGGTGGGCCGCGTGCTGGCGCAGGGTGACGTGTTCGGGACCATCGAATCGGTCAAGGCCGTGTCCGAGCTGTTCGCGCCAGTAGCAGGCGAGGTGGTGGCGGTCAACGACGCGTTGACCAGCGCACCCGAGCAGATCAACAGCGACCCGCACGGCGCGTGGATCATCCGGGTGCGACCGGGCAACCCGGCCGACCTCGACGCCTTGCTCGACGCGGCCGCCTATCAGCAGCAGGTCGGCTGACCACGCCGACCGACGCGCGATCCTGGCCGCGGCGCGGCGCGTCCAACAACATGTGTGACCCCATCCGGTGGCGGCCCGCTGCACGCGCGGCCGCCTCACGCACGCAGACCCTGCTCACATGACCCAAGCGGCCCCCGACGCGTTCACCCTTCGACACATCGGCCCCCGACCCGAGGACCGCGACCGCATGCTGCACGCCCTGGGCGTGCCCACGCTGGACGCGCTCATCGACCAGGTGGTGCCATCGCACATCCGCCGCAGCGAACCGCTCGTCGAGCCGCCAGCCGAAACCGAACCGGCGTTTCTCGGACGCTTGCGGACCCTCGAGGCCAGGAACGGGCGCTTCCGCTCCTTCATCGGCGCGGGCTACTACAACACCCACACGCCGGCCGTCATCCAGCGCATGGTGCTGGAGAACCCCGGCTGGTACACGCCGTACACGCCCTACCAGGCCGAGATTGCCCAGGGTCGCCTCGAGGCCCTGCTGACGTTCCAGACCGCCGTGAGCGACCTCACCGGCATGGACGTCGCCAATGCCTCGCTGCTCGACGAGGCCACTGCCGCGGCCGAGGCGATGACGCTGCTGCGACGGGTCAGCAAAAAGCCGGCCTCCGCGTTGCGCTTCCTGGTGATCGGCGAGGTGTTCCCGCAGGTTCGTGAGCTGCTCGTGTCGCGCGCCGAGCCACTCGGCCTGCAGGTCGAGTTCGGGGCCGAGGGCACGGCCATCGGCCCCGAGGTCTTCGGCGTGCTGGTGCAGTATCCTGACGGGCATGGGCTGGTCACCGACATCGGCCCGCTGATCGCCCGCGCGCACGATGCCGGGGCGCTGGTTGCCGTCGGCTCCGACCTGCTGGCGCTGACGACACTGGTGCCGCCAGGCGAGCTGGGCGCCGACGTGGTCTACGGATCGGCGCAGCGCTTCGGCGTGCCGCTCGGCTACGGCGGCCCGCACGCGGCATTCTTCGCTACGCGCGACGCCTACGTCCGGCAGTCACCGGGACGGATCATCGGCGTCTCGGTCGACGCGCAGGGCGGCTCGGCCTACCGGATGGCCCTGCAGACGCGCGAACAGCACATCCGCCGCGAGAAGGCGACCTCCAACATCTGCACGGCGCAGGCATTGCTGGCCAACATCGCTGCTTTCTATGCGGTGTTCCACGGTGCCGAGGGACTCACCGACATCGCGGGTCGCGTGCACGGTCTGGCCGTCAGGTTGACCGCCGCGCTGTCGGCCATGGGCCTGACCCAACACAACGCCGCGTACTTCGACACCGTGCGCGTGTCAGGAGTCGACCCGGGCATTCTGCGGGCCGCCGCCGAGGCGGCGCAGATCAACTTCCGCTACCTCGCCGACGGCTCCATCGGCATCGCCCTCGACGAAACGACCACGGCCGACGATGTGCTGGCGATCGCCAACGTCTTTGGCAAGGTGGTCGGACGGGGGACGCAGTTCGACGAGCACGCCGCGTCGCCGCTGACCGCGGAACTGCGTCGCACCTCGTCGTTCCTTGCCCATCCGGTGTTCACCGAGCACCGCTCGGAACTGCAGATTACACGCTTCATCCGGCGTCTCGAGCGCGCGCGACATCGGCCTCGACACGTCGATGATCCCGCTCGGCTCCTGCACGATGAAGCTCAATGCAGCTGCCGAGATGCTGCCAATCACGTGGCCGGGCTTTGCGTCGCTGCACCCGTTCGTGCCGGTGGAGCAGGCCGCCGGCTACCAGGAGATCTTCCGCGACCTCGAGCGCATCCTGTGCGACATCACCGGCTTTGCCGCCGTCTCGCTGCAGCCCAACTCGGGGGCGCAAGGCGAGCTGGCCGGGCTGATGGTCATCCGTGCCTATCACCGGGCCCGTGGCGACGCCCATCGCACCGTGGCGTTGATTCCCTCCTCCGCGCACGGCACCAATCCGGCAAGTGCCGTGATGGCCGGCATGAAGGTGGTGGTGGTCGCCTGTGACGCAGACGGCAACGTCGACCTCGCCGACCTGCGCGCCAAGGCCGACCAGTATCGTGACTCCCTGGCCGCCCTGATGGTCACGTACCCGTCGACGCACGGCGTGTACGAAGATGCGATCCGGGAAATCTGTGAGGTCGTGCACGCGCACGGCGGCCAGGTGTACATGGATGGCGCCAACATGAACGCGCAGGTCGGGCTGACCAGCCCAGCCCTGATCGGCGCCGACGTCTGCCATCTCAACCTGCACAAGACCTTCGCGATTCCGCACGGCGGCGGCGGGCCGGGGATGGGTCCGATCGGCGTGGCGCGGCACCTCGCGGCCTACCTGCCGTCACATCCGGTGGTGGCGACCGGGGGCGGGGACAGCGGCATCCACGCGATCTCGGCGGCGCCGTGGGGCAGCGCGCTCATCCTGCTGATCTCGTATGCCTACATGTCGATGCTCGGCGGCGAAGGCATGACCGAGGCAACCCGGTACGCGATCCTCAACGCCAACTACATCAAGTCGCGACTCGAGGGTCCCTACGGGGTGCTCTACACGGGGCGGGCCGGGCGCGTGGCGCACGAGCTGATCCTCGACCTGCGGCCGCTCAAGCAGCAGTCCGGCATCGACGAGATGGACGTCGCCAAGCGCCTGATGGACTACGGCTTCCACGCGCCCACGGTGTCGTTCCCGGTGCCGGGCACGCTGATGATCGAGCCCACCGAGAGCGAGGATCGTGAGGAGATCGATCGCTTCTGCGACGCGATGCTGGCCATCCGCGCCGAGATCGAGGCGGTCATCGACGGCAGCGTGGACGGTCGCGACAACGTCCTGAAGCATGCCCCGCACACGGCGGCGGTGGTGATGGCTGACGAGTGGACGCGACCCTACCCACGCAGTGTGGCCGCCTTCCCCTTGCCCTACCTGCGGAGCCAGAAAGTGTGGCCGAGCGTCGGGCGCATCGACAACCCGTACGGTGATCGCAACCTGATGTGCGCGTGCCCGCCGATGACCGAGTACGCCGAGGAACCGGTCGGCACCTGAGGTCCGGACGCTGCCGCCGGCGTCTGGGCGGGCCGGCCGGGCAGCCTGTGGTTGGCGGGGCGCGCCGGAGCGGGCGAGCTAGAGACGGTCGGCACGGCAGCCGTGAATGCGGCCATCAGGCGGCGGGTCACCGGCCCAGGGCGGCCGTCGCCGATGTCCTGTGCCCCGACCCGCACCACCGGCACGATCTCGCGGGTGGTGCTCGTCAGGAACGCCTCCTGCATCGACGCGAGATCGCTTTCGAGCAGCACGGGCTGGCGCGCCGTCAGGCTCAGGGACTCGACCAGGTCCAGCACGAACATCCGTGTCACGCCCACCAGCAACCCTGCCGACACCGGTGGCGTCAGCACGCACGCCGTCGCGCACGAAGAAGATGTTCGACTGCGCGCATTCGCAGAGCTCGCCGCGGTGGTTCTTCATCAACGCCTCGAAGGTCCCGTCGCGGTAGGCCTGCTGCATCGCCAGCGCGTTGTTGAGCAGGTTGTTCGACTTGATCGCCGGGTCGACGCTGCCCGGATGGTTGCGGACCACCGCCCCCAGCGACAGCGCAACGCCATCGGCAAGCGCCGCGGCGGGTGGGTCGACGTGCGGCTTGACGATCACCACGAGGGTAGGTGACGGGCAGGCTTGCGGGTCGTAGACGATCTCGCCCTCGCCGCGGGTGAGCAGGATGCGCACGTAGGCATCGCCGTCCAACGCCGCGGCGGCCACCGTCTCGCCAACGCGCTCCAGCATCTGGTCGTCCGACAGCGGGCAGGTCAGCGCGATGCGTGCCGCCGAGGCGCGCAGCCGGCGCATGTGCTCGGCAAACAGGAACGGCTTTCGACCGTAGGCGCGCAGCACTTCGTAGACGCCTTCGCCGAAGAGGAATCCGTGATCGAAGACGGAGACGCGTGCGTCGTTCCGGCCGTGCAACACCCCGTCGATGTTCACCGCGACTGGCACAGCGGGGGAGGGTACCATGCATCGATGCGAGTCCTGACGGCAGCACAGATGCGGGAAGCGGACCGGATCACCATCGAGGAACTCGGCATCCCGTCGCTGGTGCTGATGGAGAACGCCGGCCGGCAGGTCGTGGCTGCCATCGAGGCGCTGTTTCCCAACCTGGCGACGCGCCGTGTGGCGGTGCTGGCTGGTCAGGGCAACAACGGCGGCGACGGTTTCGTCATTGCGCGCACGCTGCTCGAGCGGGTCGTCGAGGTGCCGGTGTTCGTCATCGGATCGCTGGCCGACGTGCGCGGCGACGCCCGCCACAACCTGGAGGTGCTCGGCCGCCTCGGGGTGTCGGTCGTCGAGGTCGGCGACGAGCAGGCCTGGGAACTGCACTTCTCGGAGATCTCGCAGTGCGATCTCGTCGTCGACGCGATGTTCGGCACGGGACTGCGCCGGGCGCTCGGCGGCATGTACCCGACCATTGTCGGTGACCTCAACGGCAGCGGTCTCCCGGTGGTGGCCGTCGACGTGCCAAGCGGGCTGCTGGCCGACACGCACGAGGTGCAGGGCGACGCCGTCCGTGCGGCCGTCACCGTGACGCTGGCGGCCCCGAAGATCTGCCACATCCTGCCGCCGGCGCAACGCGTCTGCGGCGAGCTGGTGGTGGCCGATATCGGCATCCCCGACGCCATCATCGAGCGCCTCGACGGTCCCTACATCGAGGTGATCACGCGGGCGATGATGCGCAGCGTCGTCGAACCACGGCACTCGGAAGCCCACAAGGGGGAGTTCGGACGGGTGCTGATCGTGGCCGGGTCGATGGGCAAGAGCGGCGCGGCGCATCTCGCGGCCATGGCGGCGCTGCGGTCGGGCGCCGGGCTGGTGACCGTGGCGACCCCACGGTCGGTGCAGCCGATCCTGGCCGCCATGGCGCCTGAGTACATGACCATCGGCCTGGCTGAGGATGACGACGGCCAGGTGACGGCTGACGCCGTCGAGCGCGTGCTGGCGATCCCGACCGACGTCATGGCGATGGGCCCGGGCCTCGGTAGCGGCGCGGGCGTCCGGGCGTTCGTGCATGCCGTCGTCGAGCGGGTCGGCGTGCCGGTCGTGCTCGATGCCGACGCCTTGAATGCGTTCAGTGGCGACGACGCGCAGCGGCTTGGCGGGCGTGACGGCCACGACGTGATCATCACCCCGCACCCAGGCGAGATGGCGCGCCTGCTGGGGACCACCATCGAGGCCGTGCAGGACGACCGCATCGCCGCGGCGCGAGGGTTTGCGGAGGCGCACCAGCTGCACGTGGTGCTGAAGGGCCACCGCACGCTGGTGGCAGCCCCGGAAGGCACGGTGGCGATCAACATGACCGGCAATCCCGGCATGGCGACCGGCGGCACCGGCGACGTGCTGACGGGCGTCATCGCCGGCTGGTTCGGCCAGTTGCTCGACGCCGAGGGTGCGGCCCGGCTAGGCGTGTATCTGCACGGCCACGCCGGCGACCTGGCCATGGCCGACCTCGGCGAGGTCGCACTGACCGCGTCAGACCTGTTGGTGCATCTCGGCGACGCCGTTCTCGAGGTGTCGGCCGACCCCGCTGCCGGGGGAGACGACGAGGACGAGTGAGCGCGATCCCCACCGACTCCGAACTGGAGACGCGACAGGCAGCCACGCAGCTGGCTTCGACGTTGCGCCCAGGGGCGATCGTGCTCCTGCACGGGGACCTCGGCGCCGGCAAGACCGCGTTCGTGCGCGGCCTGGCCGACGGCCTGGGCGTGCCTGAGGACGCGGTCAGCAGCCCGACGTTCACGCTCGTGCACGAGTATGCCGGCGGGCGGATGCCGCTGTACCACGCCGATCTTTATCGCGTGGCGGACGGCATCAGCCTCGACGATCTCGGTCTCGACGAAATTGCGGCAGACGGCGTGCTGGCCATCGAGTGGCCGGAACGGCTGTCGCGCCGGGTCCCGGACGCCATCGACATCCGCATCGACATCCGCGGCGAAACCAGCCGCCTCATCACCATTGCCGGCGCGACAAGCCGGTAGGCGGCGCCTTACGCAGCCTCGGGCTGGGCGCGACCGTCAGCGTCGGCCGCGCCGGCCGCGACACGTTGGCAGTCGCGGCGATGCCGATGTTCGGCCCAGAAGGCGGCCCCGAGCACCAGCGCGTTGGCACCGATGACCGGTGCGGCGTGCGTGGCCACCCCGTAGGCGAGCCAGAGCGACGCGCCGGCCATCTGCACACGCCGCAGCGTCGCGGCTCGGCGCGTCAGGTAAGAGGCCGTGAAGACGGCCGTGGCGGTCCAGCCGATGGTGTCCGCCAGAGTCATGCCGACTCCGCGCGCAGCAGCGCCGGCGTCTCGCGCAGGGTCACCCGGTCGGTCCGCGCCCGCTCCCAGTCCTGCATCGTCAGGCCGTAGCTGGCAAACAACTCGCGGATCCGCGTCGAACTCCACCCGGCGACGTGCCCGAGGATCGGGACCATGACGCTGAGCGCACTGTCGCCGAGCACCGTGCGGCGCGCGATGCGGGCGAGGTGGCGATTCTCCGAGACGGCAATCGTGAAGCCGTCGCGGTTGTTGACGTGCAGCATCACGTGCACGTCCGAACTGCCGTCCCCGACGTAGATGGTGTGCTCGGGCCGGCTGCCGGTTCGCGCCTCCAACCCCTCGAGCACCGCGACCTTGCCGTAGCCGGCCGGCACGTGCGACACCGCCGTCACCTCGCCGGACTGCTCGTCGAACTCGAGGTCGGTCCCGAAGATGTGGTCAGGCGGGACGACGCCCTCGAGCGCCGCCTCGATCACCTGCCGGGGAGCCGCCGATATCACGAAAAACGAGAAGCGACACCCGGGAATGCCCTTGGCAAGCACGTCGACCAGATGCGGGATGTCCAGCTTCAGCCGCACACGCCGGCCGGCTTCGATCAGGTGCTCGCGCCGGACGGCGCGAAACTCGGGGTCGTGGCGCAGCAGGTACGCGAGTTCGCCACCCTGGTGCACGAGGTTGCTGCGGGCCAGCCCCGCGACCTTTTCCTCGAACCCGGAGGCGCCAATGAGTTGGCTGAGCACCACCCCGGAGTCGTTGAAGCTCAGGGTCTGGTCAAAATCGCTCGCTACCAGGAAATGGACGGCCTCGGCCATGGTTGACATATCACTCCTTTGGGATGCCCACCGGCACCCGCATGACCACTATAACAACCAGGAGGTGGTCTGACCAGTCTGAAAACTGTTGAAAGTAGGAATATTTTGCCATCCAGTAAGGGTCCACGCCTCCACCATGGTGGCAAATGAGACACGGTTGTCATAACATCTTCACATGCAAGGAGGCGGTTTGCTGGCTCCCAAGTACCAGCAGGTGTACGAGGCGTTGCGCCAGGAGATCGAGTCCGGAGCGCTCGGTCCCGGCGCCCGGGTGCCGAGCGAAGCGGATCTGGGGCGACGGTTCGGCGCGTCGAGGATCACCGTCGGGCGAGCCGTGCGCGATCTTCAGATGCAGGGCCTGGTCGAGCGGCGCATCGGCGCTGGCACGTTCGTGCGGCGTCGTGCGGTGCCCTCGGCGGTGGACTGCACGTTCGGCGTTCTGGTCCCCGACCTGCCCGACATCGAGATCTTCGAACCGCTGGTGCAGGGACTGCTGTCGGCGCCGGAGGCGCGGACGCACGCGTTCCTGTGGGGTGGCGGGGAGCTTCAGGGCGCCGGACGCGCACCTGCCGCCTGGGCTCGCGTCCAGCAGTACATTGCCCGTCACGTCGACGGGGTGTTCTTCGCACCGCTCGAGGGCCTTCCGCCCGGCGACACGACAAATGTCCGCATTGCGACGGCACTGGATGCCGCGGGCATCCCGGTCGTGCTGCTCGACCGCTCGGTGTACGCCTATCCCAGGCGCGGGCGGTACGACCTGGTCGGCATCGACAACCGCCGGGTCGGGTACGCCATCACCGAGCACCTGTTGTCGGTCGGTGCCCGCCGCGTGGCGTTCATGGAGGACGCGGCCAGCGGCGCGTCGACCATTGCGGCACGCCGGGCCGGCTATCGCGAGGCCATCGACGTGATGCAGGCCGACCCGTCGTTGCTGCAGGCGCCGGTCCCGTCGCCGTCGGACCGCGCGGCGCTGGCCGCATACCTGGCGACCCACACCCCGGACGCGATCGTCTGCGCGCACGACCGTGGCGCCGCGCAGTTGATGCACGCGCTGCTGGCCCTCGGCCGCCGCATCCCGCAGGACGTCCGCATCGCCGGTGTCGACGACGTGGACTACGCTGCCTGGCTGCCGGTGCCGCTGACAACGATGCGACAGCCGGTGCGGGAAATAGGGGAGACCGCGCTGGCGGCCATGCTCGAACGGCGCGCCCACCCGGAGCGCCCGGCGCGCGACATCTTCGTGCAGTGCACGCTGGTCGTCCGTGCGTCGTGCGGGGCGCCGCCGCGGCCCTGACCTGCGGCCAAGGGCGGCGCCCGGGTGCTACCGGGGGAACAGCGCGTCGAGCTCGGCGGGCTTGACCTGCCGGCCATATTGATTGAGCTGGAATGCCTCGGCGTACTTGACCTTGGAGCCGCGTTCCTGCCCGTAGCGCGCAATCAGCTGCGCCCGATACTGATCGGCTGACGAGGCCAGCCAGCCCTTCACCGTGTCCATGATGTAGGCCTTGCGGCCGGCCTCGTCGGGCGGCATGTTGGGCAGCGTTCGCCCCTGCCACGAGTCGGCGTCCGCGAACTGCGACGGCATTGCAGCCACACACTGGAACTTCTTCTCGGCCACCGCGTCGATATCCACCACCACGTCCGGCGTGAACGGGCGGGGATCGGAAAAGCCATCGGCCGAATTGAGGTAGATCGGGTTGCCAGCGGTGGGTGGGGTGTCAGGCACGAAGAAGGCGGCGCCGACGACCACCGCGGTGTCGTTGAGCAGGACGCCGACGTACCGGTGATCCGGGTGGTAGTCGTACTGGCGATGGCCGATCACGATGTCGGCCTGCCAGTCACGGATCTTGCGGGCGAAGGTCCGGCGCGTCTCGAGATTGGCTTCGAGTTCGCCATCGTGGATGTCGAGCACGTCGGTCGTGATGCCGAGGATCCGCGCACACTCGAGCACTTCGGCCTTGCGGCGGATGGCCAGTGGACCTCCGGCCTGACTGAAGTGCCCGATGTCGCCGTTGGTGGCCGACACGAACTTCACCTTGTGGCCTTGCGCGGCCCACATCGTGGCCACGCCGGCGGCCTGCAGCTCCGCATCGTCAGGGTGCGCGCCAAAGACGATGACGCGCAGCTGGCGGCTCGCGGCCGGCTGCGTCGCCGAGGCGGCGACGCCGAGCGCGAGCAGGCCGATGGCCAGGGCGGCGACGAAGTGACGGGACACCGGTGCGGTCGTCACTTCGGGAACATCTCCGAGAGCGCGTCCATCTTCACCTGGCGTCCGTACTGGTTCAACTGGAACGCCTCGGCGTGCTTCACCTTCGACCCGCGCTCCTGGCCGTAGCGAGCGACGAGCTGGGCGCGATACTGGTCGGCCACGGCGGCGGAACGCTGCTTGGCCAGTTCGAGCAGGTAGGCGGGCCGCTTGGCGTCATCCTTGGGGACGTCGGGACGGGTGCGCCCCTGCCAGGAGTCGGCGTCGCCGAACTGCGACGACATCGCGCTGACGCACGCCCACTTCTTGTCGGCGGCGGCGTCGATGTCGACCACGACACTCGGTTCGAAGGGCTTCGGGTCGATGAAGTTGTCGGAGTAGTTCAGGTAGATGGGGTTGCCCTGGGTGGGCGGCGTGTCCGGCACGAAGAAGGCCGCGCCGACCACGACGGCCGTGTCGTTGAGCAGCACCCCGACGTAGCGGTGGTCGGGATGGTAGTCGTAGGGACGGTGGCCCATGACGATGTCGGCCTGCCAGTCGCGAATCTTGCGCGCGAACACGCGCCGGTATTCCAGGGTGGGCTCGAGCTCGCCGTCGTGGATGTCGAGCACGTCGGTGGTGATGCCCATGATCCGGGCACACTCCTGGACTTCCTTGGTACGGCGAATGGCCAGCGGGCCGCCGGCCTCGCTGAAGTGTCCGATGTCGCCGTTGGTGGCGGCGACGAACTTGACCTTGTGGCCGGCCGCGGCCCACAGCGAGGCCACCCCGGCTGCCTTCAGTTCGGCATCGTCGGGATGGGCGCCAAAGGCGATGATGCGCAGCGGACGTGGCGTGGAGGGCTGGGTGGCGGAGACCGCCACGCCAAGCGCCAGCAACGACAGGCAGAGAGAGGGAAAGAGGCGACGGGACATGTCGCGCATTCTATCGCTGCCGCGCGGGATTCGGGTCCGAAGTCGGAGCCGTGACACCGGTCGATGGAAACCGGCGTCGCGGCCATCTGCGCGTGCCGGCTCGCGCCAGGCTAGCGTTCGACCCGGTAGTTGGGGGATTCCTTGGTGATGATCACGTCGTGGACGTGGCTCTCGCGCTGCCCGGCCGGGGTGACCCGGATCAGCTGGGCGTCGGTCTGCAGGGCCTCGATGTTGCGGCAGCCGCAGTAGCCCATCCCCGCCCGCAGGCCGCCCACCAGCTGGTGCACCATCGCCGCCACCGAGCCCTTGTGGGCGACGCGACCCTCGATGCCTTCGGGCACGAGTTTGTCGGTGCCTTCGCCCGTCACGGCGTTGAGTTCGAACTCGTCCTGGAAGTAGCGATCGCGCGAGCCCTTGCGCATCGCGCCAATCGAGCCCATGCCGCGGTACTCCTTGAAGGACCGCCCCTGATACAGGATGACCTCGCCCGGGCTCTCGTCGGTGCCGGCAAACAGGCTGCCGATCATGACGGTGCTGCCGCCGACGGCCATCGCCTTGGTGATGTCGCCCGAGTAGCGGATGCCGCCGTCGGCGACCACCGGGATGTTGTAGGGTTTGGCGGCGCGGGCGCACTCGGCAATGGCCGACACCATCGGCACGCCGATGCCGGCGATCACGCGCGTCGTGCAGATCGACCCGGCGCCGATGCCGACCTTGACCGCATCGACCCCGATCTTGATCAGGTCCTCGGTGGCTGCCCCGGTCGCGACGTTGCCGGCAATGAGGTCGACCCCTGGGAACATGTGGCGCAGACGCCGCACCATCTCCAGCACGCCCACGGAGTGACCGTGCGCGGTATCGACGATCAGGACGTCCACGTGCGCCGCGACGAGGGCCTCGGCCCGCTCGATGGTGTCTTTGGCGATGCCGACCGCCGCGCCCACACGCAGCCGTCCGAGGTCGTCCTTGCACGCCATCGGGTACCTGATGGCCTTCTGGATGTCCTTGACGGTGATCAGCCCCTTCAGGCGGTAATCGTGGTCCACGACCAGCAGCTTCTCGACCTTGTGCGTGTGCAGGATGTCCTGCGCCTGATCGAGGGTCGTGCCGACCGGCACGGTGATCAGGTTCTCGCGGGTCATGATCTCGGAAATCGATCGCTCGAGCCTGGTTTCGAACCGCAGGTCGCGATTGGTCAGGATCCCGACCAGTCGCCCTTCCTTGCTGCCGTCCTCGGTGATCGGCACCCCCGAAATGCGGTACTTCCGCATCAACTGGTGCGCCTCGGCAATCGTCTGGTGCGGCGACAGCGTGATCGGATTGACGATCATGCCGCTCTCGGATCGCTTGACGCGATCGACCTCGTTGGCCTGGTCCTCGATGGGCAGGTTCTTGTGCACGATGCCCATGCCGCCCTGCTGCGCGACGGCAATGGCCAGCGACGACTCGGTGACCGTGTCCATGGCCGCGCTCACCAGCGGCACGTTCAACCGGATGTTGCGGGTGAACCGCGAGGAGACGTCCACCTGGCTGGGCAGGATCTCCGAACGCCGCGGCACGAGCAGGATGTCGTCGAAGGTCAGCGCGGTCTGCAGACCACGCTCCACTTGCTCAGCGGGCGAGAGGGCGGCGAGGGTATCCGTGGTGGTCATGGGCATCAGGCGCGTGTAGACACGAAAGGCCGACATAGGTCGGCCTCGTGGTGTTCGGACGGATGCGTGACGCGGCGCGCGACCGAGGTCACAGGCCCGCCCCGTGGCACTTCTTGTACTTCTTGCCGCTGCCGCACGGACAGTCGTCGTTACGGCCCACCTTGGGCACGTCGCGGCGCACCGTGCGCTGGGCGTCGTCACCGCCGACACGCGCCGGTCGCGGCGGGGCAGCGGCGCCTGGTGCACCGAAGATGCCGCCACCGGCCGCCGTCGCCGACGGCGGGGCAGGGCGATTCTCCTGCAGCCGCTTGGGCTGGGCGAAGATCTCGGGCACCGCCGGCGCAGCCTGCACGGCGGCCGGGGAAGCCGCCTGCCGCGGCGGCGGCGCCGCGCTGACGCCGACCGACTCGGACGACTCCTGCGCGGCGGCTTCGGACCGGCCGAACATCGGCCGCAAGCGCCACAGGTACCGGACGGTCTCCTCGTCGACGCGCTGCTTCATGGCGGCAAACAGCGCGTAGCTTTCCTTCTTGTACTCGACCAGCGGATCGCGCTGGCCGTAGCCGCGCAGCCCGATGCCTTCCTTGAGGTGGTCGAGGCTGTAAAGATGATCCTTCCACTGCCCGTCGACGACCTGCAGCATCAGGTTGCGCTCGATGGGCGCCAGCACGCTGCGTCCAGCCGTCGACAACCGCGCCTCGCCCTCGAGCGCCGCGATTTGCCCGGCAAACACCGGCCCGGCAATCTGCGGCACGACGTCCTCGGGCAGTTGCAGCAGGTCGCTGCCGACCGCCGATTCCTTGTCCACGTACTGCGTCTCGACTTCGGCCCACAACTCGTCGTGGATCTGTTCGGCCGTCATCTCTTCGAGCGGCAGGTCGCGGACGATCGCCTCGTCGAGATCGAAGACGCGGATCGCTTCCTCGCGCAACTGGCCGAGGTCCCACAGTTCCGGGTTGTCCTTGTTGCCGGCGTACTCGCTCACCAGGTTGGAGAGCACTTCGTCGGCCAGCACCAGCAGGTACTCACGCGAGTCGACGTCGCCGTCCTCGAGCCGGATCTTGCCCTGCAGCAACTGCAGGCGCAGCGCGTACACGCTCTCGCGCTGCTTGTTCATGACGTCGTCGTATTCGAGCAGGTGCTTGCGGATGCCGAAGTTCTGGGCTTCCACCTGCTTCTGCGCGCGCTGGATGGCCTTGGTCACCATCCGGCTCTCGATCGGCACGCCTTCTTCCATGCCCAGGCGCTGCATCAGCCCGGAGATGTTGGCCGACCCGAAGATGCGCATCAGGTCGTCTTCGAGCGAGAGGTAGAAGCGCGAGCTGCCGGGGTCGCCCTGCCGTCCGGCGCGGCCGCGCAGCTGGTTGTCGATGCGCCGTGACTCGTGACGCTCGGTGCCGACGATGTGCAGGCCGCCGAGGCCGACGACCTGGTCGTGCTCGGCCCGGCACTCGTCGTCGAAGCTCTTGTAGACGTGCTCCCACGTCGGCGTCGGCACCCGGTAGAAGTTGTCGAGGTGACGGAAGTAGACGAACACCTCGTCGTCGACGTACTTCTCCTCGCCACGCGGCACGCGCTCGGCGACCTCCTCGGCGAGGCACTGCTGGCGGGCCATGTACTCGGGGTTGCCGCCAAGCAGGATGTCGGTGCCGCGGCCGGCCATGTTGGTGGCGACGGTGACCTTGCCGAGACGACCGGCCTGGGCGACGATCTCGGCCTCGTGCGCGTGGTACTTGGCGTTGAGCACCACGTGCTTGACGCCCTTGTGCTTGAGCATCGTCGAGAGCAGTTCGGACTTCTCGACCGACACGGTGCCGACCAGCACCGGCCGCCCCTTGGCCTGCTGCATCGCGATGTCATCGACGATGGCGTCGTACTTCTCGCGCTGCGTGCGGAAGACCGTGTCGGGCTCCTCGATGCGAATCAGCGGCCGATTGGTCGGCACCTGGATCACGTCGAGCTTGTAGATCTTGTTGAACTCCTCGGCCTCGGTGTCGGCGGTGCCGGTCATGCCCGAGAGCTTGTCGTACTTGCGGAAGAAGTTCTGGAAGGTGATGGTCGCGAGCGTCTGGTTCTCGCGCTCGATCTTGACGCCCTCCTTGGCCTCGACCGCCTGGTGCAGACCGTCGCTCCAGCGCCGGCCCGGCATCACGCGACCGGTGTGCTCGTCGATGATGACGACCTCGCCGGCCTCGTTGACGAGGTACTCGACGTCGCGGCGGAACAGGGTGTGGGCCCGCAGTCCCTGCTGCACGTGGTGGAGCAGCGGCATGTTGGCCGGGTCGTAGAGTCCGCCGGGGAGGAGGCGGTGCGCCAGCAGCTGCTCGGCGTGGGCCATGCCGCCCTCGGTGAGCGTGGCGGTCTTGTGCTTCTCGTCGACGATGTAGTCGCCGGTGGCCTCGAGGGCCTCGCGTTCTTCGGCCTTGACCTGTCCCTGCGTCACCGCACCCGGCTTGAGCTGCGGGATGATCCGGTCGACCTCGTAGTAGAGGTCGGTCGATTCTTCGGCCGGGCCGGAGATGATCAGCGGCGTCCGGGCCTCGTCGATGAGGATGCTGTCCACCTCGTCGACGATGGCGAAGAAGTGGCCTCGCTGCAGCACCATCTGCCCGAGGTCGAACTTCATGTTGTCGCGCAGGTAGTCGAAGCCGAACTCGTTGTTGGTGCCGTAGGTGATGTCGGCGCCGTAGTGGCGCTGCCGCTCGTCGTCGCGCAGGTCGTGCTGGATGACGCCGACCGACATGTCGAGGAAGCGGTAGATGCGCCCCATCCACTCCGAGTCGCGGCGCGCCAGGTAGTCGTTGACGGTGACCACGTGGACACCCTTGCCGGCCAGCGCGTTCAGGTAGGCCGGCAGCGTCGCCACCAGCGTCTTGCCCTCACCGGTCTTCATCTCGGCGATGCGGCCGCGATGCAGCACGATGCCGCCGATCAACTGCACGTCGTAGTGGCGCATGTGCACCACCCGACGGCCGGCCTCGCGCACCACGGCGAAGGCCTCGGGCAGCAGATCCTCGAGCGTCTCCCCCTGGCCGAACCGCTCGCGGAACTCGGCGGTCTTGGCACGCAGCGCCGTGTCGGTCAGCTGCTGCATGGAAGGCTCGAGCGCATTGATGCGACCAACGAGCGGCTGAATCCGCTTCAGCTCGCGTTCGTTCTGCGTGCCGATGACCTTGGAGAGGAGTGTGTCGAGGACCAAAGGGTGACTACCAGATGGCGGACCCGGAAGCGGGCACCGCGATCCTTCGATTGTAGGGAAGGGAACCGAACGAGGCAACCCTGCGTTGCCCCGCGAGACCCGGCCAGGGCCGGGATGTGCCTTGCCCCGGCAGGGCGCGGGACGCTACGACGCGTCTCGCGCGACGAGGTATCGGAGCGGATCGACGGCGCGGCCGTCGATCCACACCTCGTAGTGCACATGGGTCCCGGTGGAACGACCGGTCGAGCCGGCGCGGCCGATGATCCGGCCACGCGTCACCGACGTCCCGGTGCGGACCAGCGCCTGCGACAGGTGCGCGTAGCGGGTCTCGATCCCGAACCCATGCGCCACGGTGACCAGGTTGCCGTACTCGGGATGGAAGCGGGCCTCGCTGACAACGCCATCGGCCGTCGCGTGCACGGGATCGCCAGCGGAAGCGTCGAGGTCGAGACCGGGATGCAGGCTCGGTTCCGCCGTGAACGGATCGCGGCGGGCCCCAAAGCCCGAGGTCAGTGCGCCGACGGCCGGCCAGATGGCGGGGGTGGCTCGTGCCAGCGCCGCACGTCGCTCCAGGCGGGGCCGCGCCGTGGCCAGCCGCGATTCGATGGCCGTGAGCATCTGCCGGACCACGCCCATGGCATCCGCGCCGGCAGACGGACCGGACATGGCAATTCTGGCCGCTTCGGGCGACAACCCGCCGAGGGCCCGCTGCTGGACGGCGCGCGGCAGCCGGGCCATGGCGGCCTGCTCGGTCCGGCTCGGCGAGAGCGTGGACAGGTTGTCGACGACCGACTGCAGGGACGCCATCTGCGACGTCAGGGCGCCCGTGGAGGCACGCATCGTCTCGTTCTCGGCCTGCAGGGCGGCCAATTCTGCTGCCGCCTGGCGAGACGCGCCGAGCATCAGCAGCAGGGGGAGGGCGCAGCAGACCGCCGCGAGGACCAGCAGCGGTCCCAGCGAGACCGTGAACCGGTGCACGACCCCGGTCCGACGGTTGTTGACGACGATGCTGTAACGGGTTGATGGCAATGCACAGTCCTCGGCCGATGCAGGTCGGACCTTGCACCGGCGCGGCGGGTTTTCCCACCTTGGAGATTGGGGTATGGGGTGCCCGGGACGCCGTGGCGTCCAGGGCAGCGCGCAGTCTAGCATGGGCGGAACTGCAGCGCTTCGGCCAGATGGACGCGTTCCACGTGGCTGGCGCCAGCCAGATCGGCGATGGTCCGGGACACCCGCAGCAGGCGGTCCACGGCCCGGGCGCTGAGGTCGAGGCGCGTCATCGCCTGACTCAAGAGGAGGCCGATCACCGGATCGCGGCGCAGCTGATCCAGGGCAGGGCCGGCCAGCCGGCTGTTCACGCAACCCTGGCGCCGCGTCTGGCGCTCGCGAGCCTGGACCACCCGGCCGCGCACGGGGGGGCTGCCCTCCGGCGGGGACTCGGGGCGGATCAACGCCTCGGGGGCGACTGGCGGCACCTGCACCACCAGGTCGATGCGGTCGAGCAACGGTCCGGAGACCCGCGAGGCGTAGCGGTCGGCTTCGCCCGGCCGGCAGCGGCACGGCCGACCCGGATGACCCTGGTAGCCGCAGGGACACGGATTCATCGCGGCGACAAGCAGGAAGTCGGCCGGGAACGTGACACTGCGGGACGCCCGGGCCAGGTGGACGACACCGTCCTCGAGCGGCTGGCGGAGCACGTCGAGGGTCCGCCGCTGGAATTCCGGCAGTTCGTCGAGCAGCAGGACGCCGTGGTGCGCGAGGCTCACTTCACCAGGGCGCGGCTGGGAACCGCCGCCAACCAGCGCGGCGGTGGACACGGTATGGTGCGGCGCCCGGAAGGGACGCGTGCACAGCAGCCCCCCTTCCGGCGGGACGAGACCCGCCGCCGAGTGCACGGCCGTGGCTTCCAGGGCCTGTTCGAAGCCCCACGGCGGGAGCAGACCCGGCAGGCGGCGCGCCAGCATCGACTTGCCGGCACCAGGTGGGCCCGTGAACAGCAGGTTGTGGTGACCGGCCGCGGCGATTTCGAGGGCGCGCCGGGCCAGCACCTGCCCATGGACGTCGGCCAGGTCGGCCTCGGACGGGTTCGCCCGCACGCTCTGTGGCGGGACACCGTCCTGTGTCACGTCCGGCGCCTGCAGCGCCCGCAGGGCATCGGCCAGCGTCGAGGCGCCCCGGACGTCCACGCCTGGCACCAGGCGGGCCTCCACGACGTTGCCGCGCGGCACGACGATCATGTCCAGTGCCGCGGCCCGCGAGGCCAGCGCCGCCGGGAGCACGCCGCGACAGGGAAGCGCCCGCCCGTCCAGGGCGAGTTCGCCGAGCACGACCGCCCGCGCCGGAAGCGCCGGGGGCAGCTGACCACCGGCGGCCAGCACCGCCAGCGCAATCGGCAGGTCGAAACTGCTGCCGGCCTTCCGGAGGTCGGCCGGTGACAGATTCACCGTGATGCGGTGGGGAGGGAACTCGAGGCCGGTGCTGCGAATCGCACTGCGGACGCGGTCGCGGCTCTCGCGCACGCTGGCGTCCGGCAGGCCGACGATGGTGAAGCCGGGCAGGCCATGGCTCACATCAGCCTCGACCCGCACGAGTTCAGCCGACACACCCACGAGCGCGGCAGTGAAGGTGGAGGCCAGCACGCGAGGAGCCGGTGCAACAAGCGGGGCAGGGCGCGTGCAGCGAAAACGCGCCGCAAATGCGAAGCCGGGCACGCGGCGGCGACCGATGCAGGCTGAAACTGCCTGCATCGAGCGCCGGGATGATGTCGGGAATTGCCGTCCGGGACGACGAGACGACGTTTACTGCGTCGTGCGGGTGCGGCTGACGCGGATGGTGATCTTGTCGCCGACGTCGAGGTGGGTGCCCTTCATGCCGTTCCACGCACGCAGGTCGGTCACCGTCACGTCGTAGGCGTTGGCAATCCTGTACAGCGTTTCGCCGCGCTTGACACGGTGCGTCGTCACCCGCGTCTCGCCATCGTCGTCGGCGGAGGCGTGCCCCCGGCTGGCCACCACCGTGTCGGCGGGGCGCGGTGGCGTGGCGCGCGGCGCGCTTGCAAGCAAGGGGGCGGAAGGCGCGCGGGGAATGAGGAGACGTTGCCCGGTGCGGACTGCGGCCCGCTCGGACAAGCCGTTCGCCTCGGCGAGGTCGGCGCGCGAGACGCCGAGTTTCCTGGCAATCAGCGCCAGCGACTCGCGGCGGCGGACGGTGTGGAACTTCAGCGCCGTCAACTCGCTCGGCCCGGCTGCCGCCAATCGCGCCGTCAGGCGCGGCCCGGTGCCGGCCGGCACCTTGACTTCGTACCGATTGACACGAAGCGGGGTGGTCCAGCGTCGCAGTTCCGGGTTCAGGGCCTGGATCTCGTCAATCGAGGCTCCCGTCCACTCGGCTACCCGCCGCAGGTCCACGGCCGTGTCGAGCGGGACCGCATCGTAGGAGAGCCCTTCGTTGGCGGGCGCGTCGAACCCGTACTGCGTGGGGTTCTTGGCGATGATCACGGCGGCGAGAATCATCGGCACGTACTCGCGTGTTTCCCGAGGCAGGAAGCGATCGTTGGCGGTGAGCGCCCAGAAGTCGTCGATGCCCGAGGCCTTCATCGCCCGCTGCACTCGTCCAGGCCCCCCGTTGTACGAGGCCATGGCGAGGTGCCAGTCGGAGAACATCCCGTACAGGCGCTTGAAGTACTTGGCCGCCGCGCGCGTCGCCTTCTCGGGATCGGCGCGCTCGTCGATGTACCAGTCCTCCTTCAACCCGAAGTCACCGGCCGTCGGCCGCATGAACTGCCACATCCCGCGGGCGCTGGCCCGCGACAACGCCGTGGGCTTGAAGGCGCTTTCGATCAGCGGCACATAGGCCAGGTCGAGGGGTACCCCTTCAGCACGGAAGACGCTCTGCACCATCGGCAGATAACGGCTGCCGCGCTGCAGGCCGCCGGCGAGAAAGTCGCGCAGCCGCCCCTGGAACAGCTCGACGTAATCCAGCACGCGGTCGTTGAGCGGAATCGGAATGTCGTGCGACGTCTGGGCGAGGTCCAGCTGCACGGCCTGCTCGACGGCCCGGCCAGCAGGCGCGGGGGGCGCAAACGTCGTCACCTCGAGCAGCTGGTCGATGGCTGCCGGCTCGGAGGGCTTCTCCGTGAAACCGTCCCCCTTCTGCAGCGCCAGGGTTTCGTGGGCCGCGATGCGGTCCACCAGACGGTCGAAATGCGGGCGCAGCCGCGGATCGACACGCGCACCCTCCGGAGCATCGAGCAGGACGTCGAGCGAGCGGTCGAACGCACCGCGGGCCTGTTCGAGGTGACCGAGAGAAAGCTCATGTTCGCCGAGTGCGAACAGTCGATCGGCCTCGGCCAGCAGGGCCGACGCCGGGTCCACCTGGACCACCGGAGCCGGGGCCACGGGCGCCACCACGGCGGGGGCCACGGGTTGGGATGCCACCGCCACCTGCGGTGCCGGATGACGGCTGCACGCCGTCGTTATCAAAAGGACTGCAAGAACGGGCAGCCCGAACATTCGTCGCATCTAGGGCTCTCCCCTGTCCGACCGCTGCACATGCGTGCGTACGGCCGGCGGGTGGCTCGTGCCGGGAGGGGCACAGCCGGTCAGGTTTGCCTGCAGGCCGAAACCTGCGAACGATGTTGGGGTCCGGACGAAGCCGGACAGGATATCCAAAGCCTTGGATCGAATACGACCGTTTGGCGGACCCGCGGAAAGTAGCACCGCCCGGGGAGTCCCGTCAACACTGCGGTGCGCGCCCGCTGAGCTGGCTACTCGTCCAGAAACACCGCATGGGTGTCGCCGAGTTCCCGTGCCGCCGGGGTGACGATGGCCCTGGCCGCCAGACGGATCCGGCGGCCGGCTCGTACGGCCTGCCTGACGTCGTCTTCACAGACGAAATCGACAGCTGGGCCGGCGTTCTCCACTGGCAGCGGGGGAGCGGAAGCTGGTGGCGGCGCGAGTGCCCGCTCACCGGGCGGGCGATCGGCGGGCGGCGGCGGCGACGCTGGCGAGCGGTCAGTCGGCGAGCCGTCCGGACCGACACGTGACGTGGGAGGTGCGGGTGATGCCGCGGCCCGTCAGGAAACTGTCGATCCGCTCGGACAGTGTGGCAGCGTCGAGCGTGCGGACGCGTTCCGGCGCGACGGGACGCAGGCTGGAGTCCTGGTCGGGCATGGTCAGCTGCTGTCTTCCGGGGTGTGCGGCCGAGGGGACGGCCGGGCGAAGTTCATAGGCCACCCGCTTGATGTTCAGCAGGTGCAGCGGCGAGATGTTGTCCGAGGTGATGTTGCCGCCATGCCCGCCACACCCGAGCGTCAATGCGGGGTCCAGACCAGTGGTCAGGCCGACCGAGCCGTGGGTGGTCGGCGTGTTGACGACAATCCGGAATGCCGGCTTGTGCAGGCCGAACTCGAGAATCACGTTGTCGTCGGTGGCGTGGATCGACATCGTGTGACCGAGCCCGCCATACCGCAGGATTTGCTTGCAGCGCTCGCAGCCCGCCTGCCAGTCGTCGACGACGAAGTACGACAGGACCGGGCACAGCTTCTCGATCGACAGCGGGTGGTCGCGGCCAACGCCCTCGAGCACGGCAATCAGGGCCCGGGTGCCGGCGGGCGCCGTGATGCCGACAATGTCGGCAATCTGCAACGCGGTCCTGCCGACCAGGATGGGGTTGGGCAGCCGCTGTGGCGTGACCAGCACCGCGGCCAGCTTCTGCGCGTCGCCGGGCGGCAGGAAGTGGCCGCCGTTGGCCGTCAGCGCGGCGCGCATCGCGGCGTCGATGGCCCGGTCGGCGACGATCGAATTGGGCGATGAGCAGAGCAGCCCGTTGTCGAACGACTTGCCGAGGACGATGTCGCTGGCCGCTTTCGCGATGTCGGCCGAGTGATGGACGTAGCAGGGGGCATTGCCGGGCCCGACGCCGTATGCGGGTTTGCCTGCCGAATAGGCCGCGCGCACCAGGCCGAGGCCGCCGGTGGCCAGGATGACCGCCACTTCGCGCTGCCGCATCAGTTCCTGCGTGCCCTCGAGCGTGACCGTCGACATCCAGCCGATGCTGCCCGCAGGCGCTCCGGCCTGGGCCGCCGCCGTGGCCATGATCTCGGCCGTCCGGCTGATGCAGCGGGCCGCCGACGGGTGCGGGCTGATGATGATGGCGCAGCGGGCCTTGAGGGCGATGAGGATCTTGTAGATCGCCGTGGAGGTCGGATTGGTGGACGGCACGATGGCCGCAACGACGCCGAAGGGCTCGCCGATCTCGATGATCTTGCGGGCCTCGTCGCGTCTGAGCACCCCGACCGTGCGCATCGGCCGGATGAACTCGTGCACGCGCTCGGCGGCGAACCGGTTCTTGGTGACCTTGTCGGCGTAGACCCCGAAGCCGGTTTCCTCACAGGCCATCCGGGCCAGCGTCTCCACCTGCGCCTGCACGGCAGCCGCCATCGCATCGACGATGGCGTCGATGCGCTCCTGCGACAGTTCGGTGAGTTGCGCCTGGGCGACCCGCGCGGCACGGGCAAGCGACCGCGCCTCGGCCATGGAGGCGAGGTCGCAATCGGACGGCGGCTTGGCAGCGGGAGCGTCGGCCATGCGACAAGGGCGGACCGCAACCGCCGGCAGTGGCGGCGGGCGGCAGCGCCGGAAGGCCTACTTGCCGGTCGGGACCGGCGCCGCAGGCTTGGGGAGAATGCGTTCGACTTCGGCGTGCGGGCGCGGAATCACGTGCACCGACATCAGTTCGCCGACTCTGCGGGCCGCCGCCGCCCCGGCGTCGGTGGCCGCCTTGATCGCGCCGACATCGCCCCGGGCCATGACCGTGACATAGCCAGCCCCGATGTATTCCTTGGCAATCAACTGGACGTTGGCCGCCTTCACCATCGCGTCAGCTGCTTCGATGGCGCCGATCAGGCCGCGGGTTTCGATGAGTCCGAGGGCGTCTCCCATGAAATCGAGCGGAATGTAGCATGTTGCTCCCGGACCCGCAACGGTTTACCCTTGCGTGTTTGCGATGTTGCTGCACAGGCAACCCTGTTCAATCCGATCCGAGGAGTACTCCGGCGTGAAATCTCTAGCCGCCTGCGTTGTCGTGGTCATGGCCCTTTCGGCGGTGACCGGGTGCAAGAAGAAGGAGGACAACCGGCCGCCGGTCGCGACGGCAACCTTCTCGTCCAGCCGTGCCAAGGCGCCGCTCGGCAGCCCGATCGACCTGACGTACCGCTTCGTGGTCGCGGCCAATGCGCCGGCGTTCGAGAAGGAGTACCGCGTTCTGGTGCACTTCCTCGATTCCGACGCGCAGCTGATGTGGACCGACGACCACTACCCGTCGGTGCCGACCACCGACTGGAAGCCGGGCCAGCGCATCGAGTACTCCCGGACGATGTTCGTGCCGCAATACCCCTACATGGGGCAGGCCACCATCCGGATCGGGCTGTACGACCCCGACACCGGCGAGCGGCTGCCGCTCGGCGGCGAGAACGACGGCCAGAGCGCCTACAAGGCAGGCACGCTCGAACTGCTGCCGGCCTCCGACAACGTGTTCATCCAGTTCAAGGACGGCTGGCACAACGCCGAGGTGGCGGCCGAGAACGCCCAGGTCGAGTGGCAGTGGACCAAGAAGGTGGCCACGCTGGCGCTGCGCAACCCGCGCCGCGACGCGACGTTCTTCCTGCACTTCGACGGCCGCCCCGACCTCGTTCCGGGGCAGACGGTGACCGTGCGAATTGGCGAGCAGGTGCTCGACACGTACCCCCTGACCACCAATGAAGAGGTGATTCGCCGGATTGCCGTGACGCAGGCGCAGTTCGGCGACGCCGAGAACGTGGACCTGACCATCGAGGTCAACCAGGCGTTCGTGCCGGCGCAGACGCCGGCGGCCAAGTCGTCCGATCCACGCGAACTCGGCATTCGCGTCTTCCACGCCTTCATCGAGCCGACGTAGGGGAGTCTGGCCCGCTGGTCCGGCAGGCGCGGCGGGCCCTGCTACACTGCCACACGTGGTTTTCCGTCCATTTGCTGCGCTCCTGCTGGGTGGCGCCGCGCTGCTCGTGCCGGCATCCGCAGCGGCCGAACTGGTCACGCTGACCACCGGCCAGACGCTGTCGGTGCGCAGCGTCCGCATCGACGGCGATGCCGCCGTGCTGGCGCTGCGTCAGGGCGGCACGGTCGAATGCCGGGCCGAGCTGCTCAAGAGCGTCGCCCCTGACGAAATCCCGCATCCGGACCCGGCCGACCTGATGACCGCAGTGCCGCCGCCGACGACCGGCACGCCGCACCAGCCCGGTCTGACCGAGGTCGCCCGCGCCGAGGCGCGGCCCTTCCTGCACATGATCGAGGCCTCGGCACGGCGGCATCGCGTCGATCCGCGGCTGGTCCACGCCGTGATCAGCGTGGAATCGCGGTTCCAGGCCCGCGCCCGCTCCCGCAAGGGCGCCATGGGGCTGATGCAGCTGATGCCGGCCACGGCGCGCGAGCTGCGGGTCGGCAACCCCTACGATCCCGCGGCCAACATCGACGGCGGCGTCCGACACCTCCGGCAGCTGCTCGATCGCTTCGACGTGGCGCTGGCCGTGGCGGCCTACAACGCCGGCGCCGGCGCCGTCCAGCGATTCGGCGGCGTGCCGCCCTTTCGCGAGACGCAGGCCTATGTGCGGCAGGTCCTGCACCTGGCCGGGGTGTCCTGACCGATGGAGTTCCGGTGCCGACTCTCGACCGCCACGGGGCAGGTGAGCGAGGGCGTATACGTTGCCGACAGCGAGGCGGCGCTGCGGCGCGACCTGGAGGAGAAGGGGCTGTACGTCCTGGACCTGCGGGCGGCGCGTCGCGGTCTCGGCATGCTGACGCGCTCGCGCGGCGGACGGATCAAGCAGCACGAGTTCCTGGTGTTCAACCAGGAACTGGCGACTCTGCTCAAGGCCGGCATGCCGCTGGTGCAATCGCTCGAGATTCTTCGCCGCAACGTTCCCAATCCGGTCTTCAAGGCGGTGCTCGACGACGTCTACGACAAGGTCCGATCCGGGACCGCGCTGTCTGACGCGTTCGAGGCCCATCCGCGGCACGTGACGCCCATTTACACGGCGTCGCTGATGGCCGGGGAGCGGAGCGGCAGCCTCGAGCAGGTGCTGCGACGGTACGTGTCGTACGTGCAGGTGATCAGCGCGGTGCAGCGGCGGGTGGTGTCGGCCCTGGTCTACCCGGCCGTCCTGACCCTGCTGTCGGTGGCCGTGGTGGCCATCATCGTCGTCCGGGTGGTGCCGGAGTTCAACGAGTTCTACAAGGGGTTCGACGCGGAGTTGCCGTTCGCGACCCGCATCATCGTTGCCGCCTCCGACGCCGTTCGCAGCCAGATCCTGCTGCTCATGCTCGGGCTGGCGGCGCTGGTGGTGGGTGGCCGCTGGGCGCTGCGGAACCCCGAGCAGCGGCGGCGCATCGACGCGCTGGTGCTGCGCCTGCCCGGTCTGGGCGGCATTGCCAGGCAGTTTGCCACCTCGCAGCTGGCGCGGACGCTGGCCACCCTGCTCGGCGGCGGCATCCCGCTGGTGACGGCGCTCGATGTCGCCAGCCGGTCGGTCTCCAACCGGCACATCGCCGCCCAGATGACCGACATCACCCGCCAGGTACGCGAAGGGCAGCCGCTCTCGGCGGCGATGTCCGCCAAGGGGGAGTTCCCGGACGTCTCAGTCAAGATGGTGGAGGTCGGGGAAGCCACCGGGGCGCTGCAGGACATGCTCAACGCCATTGCCGATTTCTACGATGAAGACATCGAGACCAAGCTGGGACGGTTCCTGCTGCTGATCGAGCCGGTCCTGCTGGTCGTCATGGGCGTGGTCATCGCGGCCCTGCTCATCGCCTTGTATCTGCCGGTCTTCCAGCTCTCGTCGGCACTGAGCTGAGGCCATGGCTGCCCCGGAGGCATCGCGTTCGTGAGCACCCTGACTTCACCGCCCAGTCCCGACCCGTCGGCCCTGCCGATGCCCGAGTTGCCCACGCCCGACGGGCAGCGCGCCAGCCCCAGCGAGGAGCGGCAGCAGGCGCGCCGGCTCGCCGAGCGGTACCGGCTCGAGTTCGTCGACATGGACGGCTTCCATCTCGACAACGAGCTGTTCCGGTCGATCCCGGCCGACGTGATGCTGCGCTACGGGTTCGTGCCGCACCGGCGCGAAGGCGACGCCCTGGTCATCGTCGTGTCCGACCCGACGGACCTGATGATGATCGACGAGCTGCAGCAGCTGCTCGGGACCCGCCTGAAGGTGACGGTCGGTCCGGCCTCGGCGATCCAGGCGATGCTCAAGAAGTCCGAGAGCAGCCAGCGGGTGCTCGAGGACGCCACCGAGAGCTTCCAGCTGCAGCTGCTCAAGGAGGACGACACCGGCGAGGAGTCGCTGTCGGTCGAGAAGCTGACCAGCGACATCAGCCCGATCATCAAGCTGATCGACTCGACGGTCTTCGCGGCGCTGCAGCGGCGGGCCAGCGACATCCACATCGAGACGCAGGACGATGCGGTGGTGGTCAAGTACCGGGTGGACGGCGTGCTGCAGCCGGCGATGCGACCGATCGACAAGCGCTTTGCCGGGCCGATCATCTCGCGCATCAAGGTGATGGCCGAGCTGGACATCGCCGAGAAGCGGGTGCCGCAGGATGGCCGCTTCAAGTTGCGGATGCGGGGCAAGACGATCGACTTCCGTGTCTCGGTGATGCCCAGCGCGCACGGCGAGGACGCGGTCATCCGCATCCTCGACAAGGAGTCGATCAGCGAGCAGTTCCGCGAACTGCGCCTCGACATCCTGGGGTTTCCGGAGGAGGAGCTGCGGCGGTTCCGCAAGTACATCCGCGAGCCCTACGGGATGGTGCTGGTGACGGGACCGACCGGCTCGGGCAAGACGACGACGCTGTACGCGGCGTTGTCGGAGATCAAGTCGATCGAAGACAAGATCATCACCATCGAGGATCCGGTCGAGTACCAGTTGAAGGGCATCGTCCAGATTCCGATCAACGAGAAGAAGGGGCTGACGTTTGCCCGCGGTCTGCGGAGCATCCTGCGGCACGACCCCGACAAGATCATGGTCGGCGAAATCCGCGACGCCGAGACCGCGCAGATCGCCATCAACTCGGCGCTGACCGGGCATCTGGTCTTCACCACCGTGCACGCCAACAACGTGCTCGACGTGCTCGGCCGGTTCCTGAACATGGGCGTCGAGGCCTACCAGTTCGTGTCGGCGCTCAACTGCGTGCTGGCGCAGCGGCTGGTGCGGAAGATCTGCGAGGACTGCAAGCGGCCGGCGACAGTCACCGAGGCGCAGCTGCGCGAGGCGGCGATGGACCCGTCGCTGGCGCACACCCACATGTTCTACGAGGGTGCCGGGTGCCTCGAGTGCAGCGGGTCGGGGTATCGCGGCCGGATGGCCATCTGCGAACTGCTCGACCTCTCGGATGGCATCCGTGACATGATTCTGGCGCGCCGGCCCAATTCCGAGATCAAGCGCGCGGTGCGCGACGAGGGCATGCGTTTCCTGCGCGAATCAGCGGTGTCGCGCGTGCTCTCGGGCGAGACCACGCTGCGCGAGATCAACAAGGTCACCTTCGTCGACTGAGCATGTCGTCCCTGCCTGCCTGGCTCCAGACACCGCCGCCCACGCTCGGGCTCCAGCTCGATGCGCAACGCATCACGGCCGTGGTCGTGGACCGCGACGGCCGGCATCGTCGGTGCTGCGCGCGGTCGCGTCGGCGCCGCTGCCGCCGGGCGCCATCGTGCCGTCGCTGACGGGCCACAACGTCCTGGCCGCGCGACGTCGTCGTCAGCGCCGTGCGTGGCCTGGTCGACCAGATTGGCGGGCGCCCGCGGCTGGTCGCCCTGGCCATCCCGGATACGGCCGCCAAGGTCTCGCTGCTGCCATTCGACCAGATGCCGTCGAGCGGGCGCGATCTGGACAAACTGGTGCGCCTGCAGTTACGCAAGAGCGTGCCGTTCCCGGTCGAGGACGCGCAGGTCACCTGGTCGCATGGCGGCGCCGAGGCCGGCAGCACGCTGCTGGTCGTGACGGCGATGCGGCGTGACATCGTGCAGGAGTACGAGGGCGTGTGCGCGGCCGCCGGCCTGCATGCCGGGACCGTCGACCTGGCGACGTTCAACGTGGTCAACCTGGCCCTGCTCGGCGGGCCGGACGGGGCCGGGCTGCCGGGCGACACGCTGCTGGTGCACGTGACGCCGAGTTACGCGTCGGTGGCGCTGCTACGTGACGGCGCGCTGATCTTCTTCCGGACCCGCAACGACGCCACCGAGCCGGTCGAGGACGTGGTACACCAGACGCGCATGTTCTACGAGGACCGGCTCAACGGACAGGGATTCGCGCGGGTGCTGCTGGTGGCCGGGCCGGACGTGCCTGACCGCGACATGCTGACGCGTAACCTGACGACGCTGTTCGAGGCGCCGATCACGCCACTGTCGCTCGACGGCATCGCCAGCTTCGGCGATCGGGTGGCGGCCAGTGCGCAGCTGGTCGGGACAGGTCGCGGCACCGGCCGGCATCGTCCTGCGCGAGAGCCTGACGTGATGCTGCGCGGCAATCTGTCGACGCGGCCGTTCTACAACGAACGCGCCGTGCAGGTCCTGCTCGGCGGGTTGGCGCTGGCGCTGGCGCTGCTGACGGTGTTCACGGTCTGGCAGTTCCTCGCCCTGACGACCCGGCAGCGCGAGCTCTCGGAGCGCATCGGCATCGACGAAGCCGGCGCGCGGCCAGCTCAGACGCGAGGCGCAGCAGGTGCGAGGCCGCGTCGACCCGCGCTCGCTCGAGCCGACGGTCAGGGCGACGCGCGAAGCCAACGTGGTGATCGACGCGCGGACGTTCTCGTGGACCGCGTTGTTCAACGTCATCGAGCGGACCATTCCGAGCGAGGTCCGGCTGCAGTCGGTGTCGCCGTCGGTCGACCGGGGCGCCCTGATGGTGCGGCTGACCGTCAACGCGCCGCGCGTCGAACCGGTGGGGCAGTTCCTCGATCGACTCGAGGCCGCCGGCGCCTTCAGCGGGCTGCGCTCGCTCGAAGAGCAGGCGCTCGAGGACGGCACCTACAACGTCGTGTGCGAGGGCCGGTACGTCGGGCCCGGCGACCCCGTCACCGATGCGCCTGGCGCAGGCAGCGCGGCGGCCGCCGCGGACGGGGGGCAACTGAGATGGTGCCAGCGGCTCGCATCCTCGCCGACCGGCGTGTCCTGGTCACGGTGCTCGGCCTGCTGGCCCTGGTCAACTTCGTGGGACTGGCCGCGGTGGTCGGCCCAATCCGGTCGCGGGTGCAGGCGCTGACGCAACGCGCCACCGTTGCCGCGCTGGCGGTGGCCACGGCGACGCGCGAGCTGGCGGAGGCGCGGCAGACCACCGCCGGCAGCGCCCAGGCGGTCAACGATCTGGGGCGCTTCTACTCCGACATCCTCCCGGCCAACCAGCCGGCGGCCCGCCAGGTGACGCTGGTGCGGCTGGCGCAGCTGGCTCGCGAGTCCAACCTGTCGTACGACCGGCGTGCCTTCACCCAGGACGCGCCGGAGAAGGACGACGTGCTGACGCGGGCGACGCTGACGATGAGCGTGTTCGGCAACTACCGCAACCTCCGGCAGTTCCTGTACCGGGTCGAAACCGGGCCGGAGTTCGTGGTGGTGCGGGAGGTGGGGGTGGTCCGCTCGGGCGACCAGAACGAGCCGCTCGAAGCGGCCCTGATTCTCTCGACCTATTTCAAGGCGGGCAATGACCAGTGAGACCAGACGGCAGCTGCCGTTGCTGGTCGGACTGGTCGTGGTCCTGGCGGCCGTGACGTGGTGGCAGTTCGGCGGCACCGGCCAGCCGGCGGCACCGGCGGGACCGGCCAGGGGCGTCGCGGCCGGCGCGCCGGCCGGCAGGCGCGGCCGCGGGCAGCACCGCGCACGCCGGCGCAGGTCCTGACGCGCGGCGTCGGCCTCGAGCGTCTCGACCAGGACCGGCCGGCGCCGGAGGGCAGCGGCCGCGACCCGTTCGGTTCGGGCGCGGCAGCGGCCGCTCGCCAGCCGGGCCGCGACGGCGGGCCGCGCCGCCATCGTCGACGCCGACGCCGACGCCAATGGTGCAGGCCCCGCTGCCGCCGCCCGGGCCACCGCCGATCACGGTGAAGTTCATCGGCGTCGTCTCGCGCCGCGACGTCGGCAGGGTGGCCGTCCTGAGCGATGGCAAGAACGTCTACTATGGCCGCGCGGGCGAGATCGTCGACGGGCGGTGGCGGATCGTGTCCATTGGCGAGGAATCGCTGCAGATCGAATACGCCGACGGGCGCGGACGCCAGACCGTCCGGCTGACCGGCTGACCGGACGAGCAAGCGGGTGAACGTGCGAGCAGGGATGCGCGAGCGAATGCAAATGGTCCGGAGCGGGGGCGGGATCGTCCTGGTGGGGATGTTGTGCCTCGGCGCCGCGTCGTGCGCCTCGTCGGGCGCCTACAACCGCGGCCGGCAGGCGTGGCTGCGCGGTGACTGGGACGTCGCCGTCGCCAATTTCCGTGACGCGCTGCAGGAGCACCCCGACCGCACCGAGTACAAGGGCGCGCTGCAGCAGGCGATGCAGACGGCATCGCTGGCGCACCTGCGGCTGGCGCGGGAGGCCGACGAGAAGGGCGACCTGGAACTGGCGGTCGTCGAGTACCGCAAGGTCTACGAGTACGACCCGTCGAACCGCAACTCGATGCTGCGCGCCGCCGAGATCGACAAGCAACTGCGGGAGCGCGCCGAGGCGGCGCGGCCGCGTCCGGCGATCGAGGCGATGCGCGAGACCGCTCGGCAGCGGTCGGCGCCGCCGCTGCTCAACCCGGCCTCGCGCGATCCGCTCGAGATCAAGTTCTCGCTGGCGAGCACCCAGGACATCCTGACCTTCATCGGCAAGGCCACCGGCATCAACGTCATCTTCGAGTCGACCTTCCGACCTGCGCAGGTCTCGGTCGATCTCACCGGGCTGTCGCTCGAGGAAGGTCTGACACAGGTGATGACCGCGGCGGGCACCTTCTACAAGGTGATCAACCCGCGGACGATCATGGTCATCCCCGATACGCAGCCCAAGCGCGCGGCCTACGAGGATCAGGTCATCCGGACGTTCTACCTGTCCCATGCCGATGCCGCCGAACTGGTGCAGACCGTGCAGCAGATCCTGCAGCTGCCGGGCCTGCCGGTGCAGCCGCGGGTGCTGGCCAACAAGACCCAGAACAGCCTGACGGTACGGGCCTCCGATCGGGTGATGAACATCATCGATCAGGTGATCCGCAACAACGACAAGCCGCGCGCCGAGATCGTCGTCGACGTCGAGATCATCGAGGTCAACCGCGCCCGCGCCAAGGAAGTCGGGCTGAACCTGTCGCAGTATGCGGTGGGCGCGATCTTCTCGCCCGAGGCGCCGCCCGGATCCGGCGAGGGCGGTGCCACCACGGGGGCGTTCAACCTCAACACGATCACCCGCGGCATCAGCGCCGCCGACTTCTACCTCACGGTGCCGCAGGCGGTGGTCAACTTCCTGGCCGCCGACAACAACAACAAGATCATCGGCAAGCCGCAGCTGCGCGGGACCGAGGGCCAGGTCATCCAGCTCGATCTGGGCGACGAGATCCCGGTGCCGAGCACGACCTTCGGCGGGCTCGGCGGCGGCGGCCTGACGACGATCCCGATCAACCAGTTCAACTACCGGACCGTCGGCATCAAGGTGAAGTTGAACAAGCCGCGGGTCACGCTGGAAGGCGAGATCCTGACCGAGCTCGAGGTGGAAAGCAGCACGCTCGGGGCCAACATCGACATCGCCGGCCAGAGCCTGCCGACCTTCGGCACGCGCCGGGTGGCGTCGTTCATCCGGATGCGCGAGGGCGAGTCGCTGATGCTGGCGGGGCTGCTGCGTGAAGACCAGCGGCGCGCCCTGACCGGGTTCCCCGGGCTGCTGCGCACGCCGCTGCTGCGGCGCATCTTCGGCAACACCGTCGATCAAATCAACCAGACCGACATCGTGTTCCTGATGACGCCGCGGCTGGTGCGGTCGTCGGAGGTCACCCAGGAGAACCTGGACCCGATCTACATCGGCAGCCAGCAGAACCTCGGCTTGACGGGTGCGCCGCCGCTGATTGCCACCGAGCCCGGCGCGGTCCCCGCCCCGGCCGCGGCCACGCCAATCGGCCCGGCCACGCCGATGGCGCAGCCGCCATCGGCGTTGCCGACGCAGCCGCAGACGGGCCCGGTCACGGATCGCCCTGCGGTCCTGCCGGTCGGTCCGTTACCGCCGGCGGCGGCAAGCGGGCAGCAGCCGGTGCCGGTGGCGCCGGACCCCGACGCCGCCCTTCCCACGCCGCCCGGGCCGGCCGCGCCGTCGCCGCCACCACCGCCGGCGCCACCGCTGTCGCCGACTGCCCGTCTTGCGGTGACCACGCCCGGACCGCAATTTGCCGTCGGTGGCGGGCCCTACAGCGTGCCGGTCACGATCAGTGGCGCCCAGCGCGTCTCCACGGTGAGCGTCTCGGTGACCTACAACCCGTCGGTGCTCCGGGTGCGAGCGGTGCAGCCGGGGACCTTCCTCGCCCAGGGTGGCGTGACGCCGACGTTCTCGCAGCAGATCGATGCCGGCGCGGGTCGTGTGGACCTGACGGCCTTGCGGCCCGGCGACCAGGTCGGCGCCACCGGAACGGGTCTGCTGGCCACGCTGGTCTTCGAGGCGATTGCGCCGGGACAGTCGCCGATCACACCGGCGGGGGTGGCGTCCAATCCGGAGCAGGGCAGTGTGGGCCTGCAACTGGTGCCGGCGTCCGTGACGGTTCGATGACGATGGCCGGTGGTGCGTCTCGCGCGTCGCATCGCCGCTTGCCTGGTCAGGCCGGGTATTCCTTCGTCGAACTGCTGATGGTGGCGGCAATCATCCTGGTGCTGGCCAGCGCCGTGCTGCCGCTGAGCAAGGTCGGGATCCAGCGTCAGAAGGAAGTGGAACTGCGGCGGGCGTTGCGCGAGATGCGCACGGCCATCGACCGGTACAAGGACGCGGCCGACCTGCAGCAGATCTCGAATCTCGAGTTGGAGCCCGATGACATGGGCTACCCGCCGGACCTGGAGCGACTGGTGGTCGGTGTGCCCAAGGCGGGCGATGCCAGCCAGGGGAAGCTGCGCTTCCTGCGCAGGGTGCCCCTCGATCCGCTGACCGGAGAACGGGAGTGGGGCCTGCGCTCATACCAGGACCGACCCGACTCCACGTCATGGGGCGGGCAGAACGTTTTCGACGTGTACTCGAAGGCCGGGGGAACGGGACTCGATGGGACGCCCTACAGCGAGTGGTGACGTGAGCAGAATCGCGACGGCTCCTGCCGACCCGTCGGAGCGGCCACGCCGCGCGGCGGCCGCAACGTCGACGGTGACGCGGCGCAGGCTTGGCTTCACGCTGCTCGAGTTGATGGTGGTGATGGCCCTGATCGTCGTCATCGCCGGCATGGCCATGGCCAGCTACCGCAACTCGGTGACCCTGGCGCAGGAAGCCGTGCTGCGCGAGGACCTCTTCCGCATGCGCGACGCGATCGACCAGTACTACGCGGACAAGAACAAGTATCCGTCCACGCTCGAGGCCCTGGTCACCGACGGCTACCTGCGCGCCCTGCCCCAGGATCCCTTCACCAAGTCGGCTGCGACCTGGCAGGAAATCCCCGCCGAGCCCGATGCCAGCAACCCCAGCGCCGAGCCGGGTGTGTACAACATCCGGAGCGGGTCGGAGCGGTTGTCGATGCAGGGGACGCCCTACAACGAATGGTGAGTCCGGCACGGCCGCGACCGAGGACATCTGCCTCGTGTCGCGGCCAGCGATCCTGACGCGCGGATCCCTCAGTGAGCCGCTGCGACGACCGGGGTGACGGCGTCGTGGTCCTGCTCGCCCGACCGGATGCGGACGACGCGCTCGAGCGGCATCACGAAGATCTTGCCGTCGCCGACCTCCCCGGTGCGCGCCGCATCGATGATCGCGGTGATCGTCGGCTCGACGAAGCCGTCGCTGACGCCGATCTCGACGCGGACCTTCTCGGCCAGCGTCATCTTGACCGTGGTGCCGCGATAGTTCTCGACGTGCTCGGTTTCGCCGCCATGCCCCTGGACCCGGGTGATGGTGAGCCCACGGACCTGGACCCGGAACAGCGCTTCGAGCACCGAGTTGACCCGCTCGGGCCGGACAATGGCCACAATCATCTTCATGCCCGACCTCCTTCGGTGGACACGGCCTGCGTCGCCATCACGCTCGACACCAGGTCGGGGCCGATGAGAATCGCACCTTCGCCGTCGGCGTAGGCCTCCTCGCCGTGGTCACAGACATCGAGGCCGAGCGCCTCGTTGCGTGACGTCGCCCGCAGCGGCACGACCAGCGCAATCAGCTTGAGCAGCACAAAGGTCATCACCGCGCTGTAGACGAGCGCCGCGCCGATCCCGAGTCGCCTGGATGCCGATCTGTCCGGGGTTGCCACCGACCAGGCCGTTTGCCGCACCGCTCCACGCCTGATCGGCGAACACGCCAGTGAGCAGCGCCCCGACCGTGCCGCCGACCCCGTGCGCGGCCACCACGTCCAGTGAGTCGTCCAGGCGCGTGCGGGCCCGGAAGATGATCGCGAAGTAGCTGGGCAGGGCCGCCAGGCTGCCGAGCGCCACTGACGACATCGGGCTGATGTATCCGGCCGCCGGCGTCACTGCCACCAGTCCGACCACGATGGCCGTGGCGCCGCCCACCGCGGTGACGCGGCCGGTGCGGATGACGTCGAGGAGGGTCCAGACCACGAGCGTCCCCATCGGCGCGAGCAGGGTGTTGGTGAAGGCGAGCCCGGCAATCCCGTTGGCTGCAAGGGCGCTGCCGGCGTTGAAGCCGAACCACCCGAACCACAGCAGGCCGGCGCCGAGCAGCACGAAGGGGACGTTGTGCGGAATCATCGCCTGCCGGCCGTGGTCGAGGCGCGGCCCGAGCACCAGCGCTGCGACCAGCGCCGCCGCAGCGGCATTGACGTGCACGACGGTGCCGCCGGCAAAGTCCAGTGCCCCCATCGAGGCCAGCCAGCCGCCGCCCCAGACCCAGTGGGCCACTGGCGCGTAGACGACAAGGCCCCACAGGGTGATGAACGCGATGTAGGCTCCGAAGCGCATGCGCTCGACGATCGCGCCCGAGATCAGCGCCGCGGTGATGACCGCGAAGGTGCCCTGGAACGCCATGAACAGCACATGGGGGATCGTGCCCTGCGGGTCCAGCGTCACGCCGCGGAGCAGGCTGTAGTTCAGTCCGCCGACCAGCGCCGTGCCCGGGGCGAACGCGAGCGAGTAACCGAGCATCGCCCACGCCACGCCCGCGAAGCCCAACGAGATGAAGCTCATCATCATCGTGTTGAGCGCATTCTTGGACCGGACCAGCCCGCCATAGAAGAAGGCCAGGGCGGGGGTCATCAGCAGCACGAGGGCCGTGGACATCAGCATCCACGCCACATCTGCGTTGTTCATCGATCCTCCCGAGGGAGACGACGGGCCGGGCGGGACCTCGTGTCCCGCGCGTGTCGCGTCCGCTCGCCGGGAGAGACGAGCAAGATCGGTGCTCAGCCTGGTCTACCGACCCTCGTTACCGACGTAAGTCTAAGACTCTGGGCCTCTTACGTGCGCCCAGGAAGATCTTCAGAAGTTTCGGTATCCGACATTATTGTCGGCACACGTAGGCCTGATCACACATAAATGTCGCTTACTCGCGACGGAAGCGCTGCAGGTCGAGCCCAAGCTTCTTCACCTTGTAGGCGATGATCCGTTCGGTGGTGTCGAGCAGTCGCGCGGTGCGGGCCAGGTTGGCGCCGCTGGTCTTGAGCGCGTCCTGGATCAGGTCCATCTCGAGGGCGGCGGTCGCCGAGGCCAGCGAGAGGCGGGGGAGGGTCCCGGAGACCTCGGCGGTCTGCAGGCTTGGCGGCAGGTCGTGGCCGTGGATGACGCCGCCGGTGGCGACCAGGACGGCGCGTTCGATGCAGTTCTCGAGTTCGCGCACGTTGCCCGGCCAGTGGTAGCTCATCAGCATGTCGATGGCGGTGGTGGCGAGGCGCCGGACGTCCTTGCCGTGCGCGGCGGCGTATTTCTCGACGAAGTGGTCGGCCAGCAACAGGATGTCCGGCTTGCGGTCGCGCAGCGGCGGCAGAAACAGCGAGAAGACGTTGAGGCGGTAGTACAGGTCCTCGCGGAACGCGCGTTCCCGCACCGCATCCTCGAGGTTGCGGTTGGTGGCGGCGATCAGGCGGACGTTGACGCGCAGTGTCTGCGTCCCGCCCAGCCGTTCGAATTCGCGCTCCTGCAGCACGCGCAGCAACTTGACCTGGGTGCTCAGCGACAGTTCGCCCACTTCGTCGAGGAACAGGGTGCCGCCGTTGGCGAGCTCGAAGCGTCCCTTCTTCGCCGCGCGGGCATCGGTGAAGGCGCCCGCCTCGTGGCCAAACAGCTCGGACTCGACCAGGCCCTCCGGCAAGGCGCCGCAATTGACCTTGATGAAGGGCTTGCTGGCGCGGGCCGAGTGGTAGTGGATGGCGTGCGCGATCAGCTCCTTGCCGCTGCCCGACTCCCCACGAATCAGCGCCGTGGTCTGGGAGCGCGCCACCTGCGTCACCTGCGCAAAGAGGGCCTGCATCGGGCGGCTGCTGCCGACGATGTTGCGGAAATCGTAGCGTTCGCGCAGTTCTTCCCGTAACTGAGCGTTCTCGGCCACCAGTTGCTGGCGCTCGGCCTGCTGCAGGGTGTGCACGCGGACGGCGTAGCCGAGCAGGGCGGCGACGACGCCGAGAAACTGCAGCAGGCGCTCCATGTCGGCATCGTCGCGGTGCGGGCGGGCCAGGCCGACCGCGCCGACACACGCGCCGGCGGCGCAGATGGGCACGCACACGAACGTCGTGTCCTGGCCCGTCGCGGCCGTCTTGTGCATGCCGGTCCGGTTGAGGAACAGGGGTTCCTGACTGGCCTTGGGCACCACGACCGGTTTCGCCGTTTCGACGACGCGGCCGATGATGCCCTCGCCAGTCCGGTACCGGACGCGCTGTGCGGTCTGCCAGCTGATGCCGGTCGCGGCGGCGACCGACAGCTCGGAGGAATCGCCCTCCCGCAGCACGACCAGGCCGCTCTTGGCCGCCACGGCTTCGGCGACGTGCTCGAGGGCACGGGCCAGGGCCGTCTTCAGGTTCGGCGCTGCACTGAGGACCGGTCCGAGCGACAGCAGGGCCGAGAGATGGTCGCTCTCGGCCCGGACGGCCACGTGTTTGCGCATGCGCAGACAAGCCTACGATCAAAACGCCCGTCTGCGTCCCTGCACAGCCCAACCGAGGCGGCGTGGTGCCGGTGCCACGCCAGCGCCCGACGCTTACGGGCTGGCCAGCGCGTACACGAAGCCGAACAGCATCGTGTTCTGCTGCGGCCGGAACCCGTCGGTCTTGTACTCGAAGAAGTCGGCGGTGGACCAGTCACGCCGGTACTCGAGCCGCAGCGAGAGTCCCTGGACCAGCGTGTGTTCGCTGGTCAGGGTGATCTCGCGGATCGTCTGTGCGGTGCCGGTGGCAAACCCGTCGCGATCCTCGAACACCTCGAAGCGCGGGGTCAGGGCCCACGAGGGCAGGACGCTGAAGCGGGCGTAGGCGGCAGCGCCGTGCCAGGCGGCCGTCTGTCCATTGATCGTGTCGCGCCCGATGTCGACGTTGCCCATCAGAGAGACGCGCGGGTTCACGGTCCACGTCGCGACCGTGTCGTAGAGATTGCGCCAGCCGGACGCCCCGTCAGGCCCCTCGGGGCCGCCCATCCACGCCTGCGAGATCGTCAGTGCCGGCAGCACCTTCCAGGCCACCTGCGCGGCGCCCGACTTGGCGCTGTTGTTGTCCCTGGCGTTGTTCCAGCCGTTGATCAGGAACCCGGTCACGGTGACGGTGTCCGACACCGGCAGGGCGGCGCGAACGCCGACGTGGTAGTAGGGGGCGGCCCAGGCAAACAGCAGCGAGCGCGAGTAGTTCCAGTTGTAGGCGGTTTCGGTGGGTTCGGCGCCAATCGGGGTGTTGAACTTGCCGGCGTCGATCTGCATGCCCCGGCCAATGGGCGCCAGGACGCTGACGTAGCCCTGCTGCACATATCTGAGCGCCCCATCGTCGGGGTCGACGGAGTTGACCCAGGTGGCGGTCGGCCCGAAGCCGACGTCGGCGCGGAAGCCCACCCGCCGCTGCTCGGTCGGGACCAGGTCGAAGGCGGCTTCGAAGTAGCTGAACGCGAACTCGTCGTTCTTCTCATCGAAGTTGCGGAGCAGGTTCTGCTGCGAGGCGGGCTGGTTGCTGTTGTACGCGTAGTAGGTGTCCACGGTGGTGGAGACCTTCACCGGGCCAAAAATCTTCTGCCAGGGGCTGGGTGGAGGTGGGGCGACCGGCAGGTCTCCCGGCTGGACAAGCAGGGGCGCGCCTCCCGCAACAGGGGAGGCGGCAGCGGGCACCGCGGCGGCCGTGGTTGCCACTGGCGTCGCCACGGAGGTCGTCACCGGAGCGCCCGCGTCTTCTGCCGGAGCCACGGGGGCCTGCCCCGTGGCTGCGGCCGGGACTGCGAGAGCGGTGAAGACGATGGCGGCCGACAGGGCGGTGCGGATGCAGGGAAGTACAAAGCGTACAGCTCTCGTCATGCACGCCGAGTACTACCAAGGCTCGTGCCAGCGCATTTGCACCGTGTCGGGATAATCGCAGCAAGCTGTTTGTCTGCAACGACTTAAAAATCTGATCTCGACCTTGACGGGAAGTCACGACGCCGACATTTTTGTAGGACAATCAAGACAAAGCGACACGATTGTGATGCTGTACCAGCTGTGGATATGTCTATGAGTTACGTAAAAGTACTTTGTTAAAAGTAGTTATCTGCGGGATTCGCGACGGGCGAAGCGTAGGCGCGGCGACCCGACGTCATCGCGAGTGGCGATGACATCGGGCGACTGAAGCTGGGTGGTCCGGCAGGGACGACGCCGAAGACGTGACTACTGGACGACGATCTCGATGACCGCCTGGCCGCGCTGGCCGGCCGCGTTGACCACGTCCAGCGTGACCCGGCGGCGGCCGGGCGTCCCGTACGCCTTGCTGGTGGTCGGGCCGGTGGTGACGCGGACGTCGCCGTCGCCCAGATTCCAGGTGTAGCTCACGATATTGGGACCCATCCCGGTTGCCGTGAACTGCACCAGCGCATTGACTGCCGGGTTGGGGGGCGAGGCAGTCAGCGTCAGGTTGATCACCCGCTCTTCGACGGTCACGGTGGTCGAGGCGGTGGTGGTCTCGCCGCCCGAGTCGCTGACCAGCACCGTGACCAGATAGGTGCCCTTGCGAGCGTAGACCTTCTGGACGGTCCGCGAACCGTTGAGCGCCCCCAGCGACCGGCGGTCGCCGTCGCCGAAGTCGATGATCACGTCCCGGACCGCGTCGCCGTTGGCCTGTGGCTGCACGGTCACCGTGAAGGTCGCGGCTTCCCCTTCACCGATCGCCGTCGCCGGGGCCGTGAGGGTGATCAGCGGACGGGTGGTGACACGCACGGTCGTGCTGTTGGAGACGCCCGCCGATGCTGGCCGTGACGACGGCCTCGCGGGTGGTGGTGAGCTGGGTCCGGGCCTCGCCGTTGGCGTCAGTCACGACGGTGGACTCGCGCAGGACCCCAGCCGTGGTGCCGAAGCTGACGGGCACGCCCGGCAGGCGCTGGTTGTTCTCGCCGGTCGCGACGGCCACGATGTCCACCGTCCCGCCGTTGAAGCCGACGGCGCTCGGCGTGGCCGACACCGTGACTGCGGTGGCTGCTGCCGCGCCGACGCGAATCTGCAGCGCCTCGGCTTGCGCGCCACCGGAAAAGGCGCGCACCTGCGCGAGGCCCGAGGCGGTGCCGGCGTTGAGCCGAACGGTGGCGCGACCGCCACTGGTCCTGGCTTCCTGCGGCTGCAAGGAGCCGAGGGTCGTCGTAAAGGTGACCTGGGTGCCGTTCTGCACCGGTACGCCGCCAGGTTCGGTGACGTTGGCGGTAATCTCGACCGCGCCGTTCAGCGCCACGACCGTCTGGTTGGCAAACAGGGTGACCGCGGAATCGGTGGGCGCGGTCAGCGGCGCCCTGTCGCAGCCGGCGAGGGCGGCGGCCAGCACCAGGGTCGTCGCGCCCAGGGCTGCCCGCAGCGGCAGCGACACGAGACATCGCGGTGCTAGCATGCCCGGCAAGGATAGCAAACGCTTGAGAGACCCCGCACACATCCTGCACTCGGACGCCCGCGGCTATGCGATGGCCGTGCTGCTGGTGGCCGTCGCCGTGATGCTGACGCTGATGACCGTGGCGATGCCGGTGTGGCGGCAGCAGCAGAAACGCGAGCGCGAGGAGGAACTGCTGTTCCGCCTCAAGCAGTACGCGCATGCGCTGGCGCTGTACCAGCGTCGCCTGCCCGGGGCCGCCCCGGCCAACCTCGACGACCTCGTCAAGGAGCGCTTCCTGCGCAGAAAGTACAAGGACCCGATCACCGGAAAGGACTTCGCCATCCTGCGGGTGGGGCAGGTCTCCCCGGGGATGACCACCCCCGTGCCCGGGGGGATGCCAGGCGCTCCGGCGACGTCCAGGTCGCCTGGTCAAGGGGCCGCACGTCCGGCGTCAGCGCCCGGGACCGGCGCGTCGGTGGCTCCTGGGGCGCAGGGTGACCCACGCCTGCCCGGCAGCCCGGGCACCGTCGGCGGCTCCACCGGCGCGATCCGCGGCGTAGTCAGCACCAGCAAGGACACCTCGTTGCGGGCGTGGAAGGGGCGGACACAGTACGACCAGTGGGAAGTCTCGGTGGAGGACATCACCCCGCGCGTGTTCGGGGCGCAGACGCCGCAACCCGGACAGAACCAGCGTCCCGGCGGGCCCGGGCAATCGACTCCCGGGACGCAGAATCCCTCGCAGGGCTTTCCGGCGGGTGCGCGACCACGCCCCTGACGCAGGTCCGCTCGTGCTTCAGCGGGCCAGGCTTCCCTCGCTGCGGAGACTGAGCCGGAAGGCGCCCCACATCCCGAGTGCCAGGGCCAGAGGAATGGCGGCCAGCACACGCCCGCCCGCCAGCGGCAGGGTCAGGCCCATCACCCAGGGCAGCAACATGGCGCCGCCGCAGCCGATCGCCGAGACCGCCGAGACGGCAAACGCGGCGCGCTCGGCAAACCGCTGCGTGACCACCCCGAACATCGACGGGTAGATCGGCCCGGTCGCCCCGCCGAGCAGGATCAACCCGACCGCCGTGCCGACCGGGTGACCGACGCTCACCGCCAGGGCAAGGCCCGCCGGCCGTCAACACGGCCAGCGCGCCCTGCAGCACGGCGGCCGGGCCGATGCGCAGCGCCAGCCCCGTCGAGATGATCCGTCCCGCCAGATACGAGAACCAGTACACCGAGGTCCACAGCGCGGCACTGGCGGGCGGCAACGCCAGCGTACGTTCGAGGTAGGTGGGCGCCCAGCCACTGAAGCCGGACTCGACGCCGCCGTACAGGAACACCAGCCCGCCGATCAGCAGCAACGGCAGCGGCAACCTGGAATGGCCGCGCGGCCGCGGTGTGGACTCACGCAGCCCGCCCTGCCCGTCGGGCGGCAGCACGCGCCAGGCCCACGGCAGCAGTGCCAGCGCGGCGAGTCCTCCCACAGCCGGCACCCAGCCGGCACGACCACCCGAACCGAGAGTCCAACTGGCGATCAGGGGACCGGCGACGGTGCCCACGCCATACAGCGCGTTGATCAGGTTGACGACGAACGCGGGGCGATGGGTGAGCAGCCGCGACGCCACCAGATTGATGGCGATCGTGCACGAGCCATACCCCACCCCCAACACCGCGCTGGCGCCGAGCATCGTCTTGACGCCAACGGCCAGCGCCAGGCCGACGGTGCCGGCGGCAAAGACCGCCAGCGCCCACGGGATCACCACCCGTGTGCCCGTGCGCTCGAGGATCACGGTGGCGGTGATCTGCGAGAGCAGGAATCCGGCGAACAGCGCGCTGTACAGGACACCGCCCGACGAGACGGCGAGGCCGGCAACGGCGGCAAACTCCGGCAGGGCCGGCCCGATGCTGGCGATACTGAGCCCCAGCCCGACAAAGGCCATCGACAGGAACGCAATCAGCGCGCGTGGGGTGGCCGCCTCATTCATGCGACGCTCCGCGCCACGACGCCGCAAGCAGCTGATGGACATGTCGCCTGATGCGCAGCATGTCGTGCGAGGTCGCCGCTCCGGCCACCCGGTTGGTGAGCAGCACGACGTATCTGTCACGCGCCGGATCGATCCAGAGCGAGGTCCCGGTGTGCCCGGTGTGCCCGATCGCGCGGTCGGACATGCACGCGCCACAGGACGAAGTCGGCAGCGCGGTGTCCCACGCGAGGGCGCGCGACGACCCGGGCACGGCCGACCTCCGGCTGAACGCCCGCAAGACCCAGGATGGCGCCACCGCGGTGTCTTTCCCGCGCAGGCCCTGCAGCACGTGGCGGGCCAGATCACCCACGGCCGGCGCCGTCCCGAACAGGCCGGCGTGCCCGGCCACGCCGCCCATGGCGGCAGCGTTGTCGTCGTGGACCTCGCCCACCAGATCACGGCCACGCCAGGCACTGTGTCCGGTCGGCTGCACCGCCTGACCGTCGGCCACCGGCGCGTAGCCGAGCGGCCCGGGGGTCGTCTCGCCGACCAGCGCGCGCATCTGCGCAGCAAGCGGGTCACCGCCCGCGCGCTCGAGGGCCCGTCCAAGGACCACGAAGCCCAGATCGCTATAGATGGCGGCCCGGCGCGGCACACGCACCAGGTCGGCGTCGGCGCTGGCGGCAACCACGGCATCCGCGCCCCGGTGCTGCTCGTACAGCGGCAGATGTGCGGGCAACCCACTCGCGTGCACGAGCAGGTCGCGGACCCGCACGTCGCGGCGATCGTGGCGCTGCCACTGGGGTACGAGGTCGGCGACCCGGGCATCGAGATCGAGGCGGCGCTGCGCCACCAGTCGCGCGGCGAGCAGCCCCGTTGCCAGCACCTTGGTCAGCGACGCCAGGTCGTAGACGGCATCCTCGCGGCTGGCGCAGGCGCAGCGCCCGAGCACCCGGTCGCCACGCCCGATTTCCAGCACGGCTGACGGCAGCAGTCCGGCCGACACACAGTCGGCCAGATACTCGGCCGCCTGGTCCAGCCCGGGTACGGCGGCGGCCACGTCAGCGATCCGCACCGGCGCGGGCGGGGCTGGACGCGGGGAAGGCGCGGCGCTGCAGCGTGGCGAGGTAGGCCGAGCTGCGGCCCTGGCCGCCGGTCATGCTGTCGTAGGAGTACAGCAGCACGCCGGTGAATCCCATCGAACGTGCGAGGTCGACGCGCCGCGCCGCTTCGTCGGCGCTGATCTTGTAGGCGCCGATGCCGGGCCAGACGCGCGCGCCCTGATTGGCCGCGAGCGTCCGCAACTGCTGCTCGAACGACGCGCTGCTCGAGGTGTACATCATCGGGCAGGCGGCATCGATGCAGTCCGTCACGCAGCCAGGCGTCCCAATCCTGCAGCTTGTAGTCGCGCGCCTGTCGGGCATCGGGCCACACCGCCGCCGTGAGGCGAAGCCCGGGCCGGTTGGCTCTGGCGGCGCTTCCGAGGCGGGTGACCAGGCGGGTCAGCCGCGCCCGCCGGAACGAGGACCAGCGGCTGCCGAACTCGTCGACCAGGGTCAGCGGCGCCGTCGCGGCGCGGGCGTCGAGGGCCGCCAGTTCCCTTGGCGTCAGCTCGGGGACCAGCGCGGCGCGGAAGCTGTCGAGCGCCGCGCGGCTGACATCGAAGTCGGGCGAGGGATACCGGATGTAGTCGAGATGCAGACCATCGAGCGGGTAGGCGGCGGTGAGGTGATCGACCGTCGCTTCAAGTCTGGCTTGTGCCCCTTCGGCAATCGGCGACGAGAAGACCCCTTCGATCGTGGCCGAGTGTCGGGCGCTCCACGCCGCGATGGTCGAGAGATAGCGGGGGTCGCGGGGCGACAGGCGGAGCACGGTCGCGGCCAGCTGCCGCGGCACCATCACCCACTCGGGGTGCTGCACCGTGACGTGCTGCGAAGCCACGGGCATGGCCGTCGCACCGGCGACCAGATTGACGTTGAGCCAGGCGTGCACCTGCACGCCAGCCGCACGGGCGCGCTCGACCAGTTCGGCGAGCGGATCGAAGGTGGCGGGCTGCCGGGAAAGCAGCGTGGCACGCGGGTCGGGCCCACCGCGGTAGAAGGCGTCGCCGCGGCCACGGACCTGCACGAAGATGGCGTTGAAGCCGTGGCGCTCGGCGTCGCCGACGACCTGGCTGACCTGCGCCGGCGTGGTCATCCAGCTGCGCGTGATCCACAGGCCGCGCATCTCGCGGGTCGGCGGCGGGCGCATCACCGCCGCGCCGGGCCTGGCCGAGGTCGAGATTACGGTTGCGAGTGAGAGCCGCAGCAGGTCACGGCGTGAGGCAAGGGGCATCGATCGAGCGGGAGGGCACAGAAGGCGCGCGCACCCGAAGTATATACTCCCTGTCGCGTGACGCCGGGCCCTCATCCCCCACCGCTGGTCATCGGTATCGATGCGGGCGGCACCAAGACCGAAGCCATCCTTGCCGACGGCGCGGGCACGGTCATCGCCCGCGCCCGGCGGGGCGGCGCCAACCTCGCGGCGCATGGCGAACTGGCCGTCGAGAAGACCCTGCACGACGTGATTGACGAGGTCCTCGGCGAGGGCCAGGTGCGGCCCGACGTCATCTGCCTCGGGATCGCCGGCGTCGATCGCGCAGAGGACAACGCGATCATCCGGGGCATCATGCGCCGCATCGGCGCGCGGGCCCGCATCCTGGTCACCAACGACGCCTTGATCGCGCTGGTCGCCGGCGCGGGCAGCGCCGCCGGCGTGGTGGTCATCGCCGGCACCGGCTCGATTGCCTACGGGCGCAACGGCAGGGGCGAGGCGGCTCGGGCCGGCGGCTGGGGCTACATCCTGGCCGACGAAGGCAGCGGCTTCTGGATCGGCCGCCAGGCGCTGCGCGCGGTGGTGCGGGCCGCCGACGGCCGTGGGCCGGCAACCGCCCTGACGCCGCTCGTGCTGGAGTTCTTCGGCGTGACCCGGCCCGAGCAGCTCGTGCTCGAAGTCTACCGGCACTACCTCAAGCCCAGCGACATCGCCCGCTGCGCTCGGCTGGTCGAACAGGCCCGCGTCGCGGGCGACGCCGTGGCCGGCCACATCGCGTCAGTCGCGGCTGACGAATTGGCGGCGTCGGTGATCTCGGTCGTCCGCCAGCTCGGCCTCGATGGAGCATTTCCGGTGGTGATGGCCGGCGGAGCCTTCCACGCCGTACCATGGTTGCAGGACGCGCTGCGCACACGGCTCGCGGGCGGGGCCGACGCCGGCGCACCCGACGTGCAACTGCTCACCATCGAACCGGCGATTGGCGCCGTGCGACTGGCCCTGGCCGAAGCCGAGGGCGGCGCAATCATCCCCACCTACAAGACTCGTGATCATCTCGCTTTGTGACGACCCGCAGGATGTTGCCGACCTCGCCGCGCAGCGCGTGGCCGACCTCCTCCACGATTCTCCCCGCGCCGTGCTGGGCCTGCCGACCGGCCGCACGCCGATCCTCCTGTACGACCTCCTGGCCGAGCGGCATGCCGAGGGCGCACTCGACTTCGCACAGGTCACGACCTTCAATCTCGACGAGTTCGTCGGCATCGGCCAGGACCACCCCGGCTCCTACCGGTCCTACATGCGCCGCTATCTGTTCGACCGCGTCAACCTGCCGGACGGGCAGGGCCACGTGCTCGACGGCCTGACCGCCGACGCCGATGCCGAATGCCGTCGCTTCGAGGACAGCATTGCCGCGGCCGGCGGCATGGACCTGATGATCCTCGGCCTCGGCAGCAACGGCCACATCGGCTTCAACGAGCCCGCCGACAGCCTGCAGGCGCGCACGCACCGCATCGCCCTGCTCGAGTCATCGAGACGCGCCAATGCCGGCTTCTTCGGCGACGACCCGACGCTGGTGCCTGCCGAGGCGATGACGATGGGGATGGGGACGATCCTGAAGGCGCGCCGCATCCTGCTGCTGGTGACCGGCGGCGCAAAGGCCGCGACGGTGGCGGCGATGATCGAGGGGCCGATCACCACGCACCTGCCGGCGTCGTTTCTGCAGCTGCACGACAGCGTCGAGGTGATTTGCGACGCGGCGGCGGCCGCCGCGATCCGGTAGGCGACGCGGCGCTGGGAACCGGTGACGGGTGCGGGGCGGCAAGCGCGCCTCGCCGCCTGTGCCGGCGCTACTTCTTGTCCAGGCCGAGCAGAGCTCGCAGCCGCGGCTCCGCGTCGTCGCCGACCGCCTCGCGCACCGAATCGTGCGACTTGCGGAGGGTGGCCAGCGCCTTGGACAGGGTCAGTCCGGTGCGCTGCATGACGATGGCCGCCTTGACGTCGTTACGCGCTGCCTTCAACAACTTCCCAGCCGTCTCGTAATCGACGTCGGTGGCGGTGCAGATGATCCGCCGGGCCCGGTCCTTCAGCTTGTCGTTGGTGGCCTGGACGTCCACCATCAGGTTGCCGTAGGTCTTGCCGCTGCGCACCATGGCAATGGTGGTCAGCATGTTCAGCACCATCTTGGTGGCCGTGCCGGCCTTGAGCCGAGTCGATCCGGTCAGCACTTCGGGCCCGACCGCAGGGGCGATGATCAGGTCGACGAAGTTCTGCAGTTCGCTGCCCGGCCAGCAGGTGACGAAGATGATGCGCAGACCGGCCTTGCGAGCCCGGGTCAGGGAGCCGCGGACAAATTGCGTGACCCCGCTCGCCGAGATGCCGATGACCACGTCTCGCTTCTGCGGGCGCAGCCGCGCAATCGCCCGGGCGCCTTCCTCGTAGTCGTCCTCCACGCCTTCCTTGGGTTGGAAGACGGCGTCCTTGCCGCCGGCCATGATGGCGCGGACACGGGTGCTGGAGACCCCGAAGGTAGGCGGCATCTCGGCCGCCTCGACCACGCCGAGCCGCCCGCTGGTGCCGGCCCCGACGAAGATGACGCGGCCGCCCTTGCGGAAGGACTCGGTGATCATCTGGACGCCGGCGGTGATGCGTTCCTTCTCGCGATGCACCGCCGCCACGACCTTGCGGTCCTCGCTGACCATCAGGTCGATGACGTCGCCAATCGAGGCCGTATCCAATCCCAGGCTGTGCGGATTGATCGCTTCGGTGGGGAGGGACTCCCACTTGGACTTGCTTGGCATGAGGAAGGGCTCGCCCGCGAGTGCCGGAAAAGCCGCTGAAGCGTAGCGCGGGCATGCAGGCGTGTCAACGCGGCGCGACCGGCGCCGCCGCGTGAAATTGCCTGCGGAGCGGTTGTTACAATCGCTCCGCAGATGCCCTCGCACCCCTTCTCGATCGACCAGGCCGCCGCGCTCGGACAGCAGCTGGAGGCCGAACTGGGACGAACCATCGTCGGCCAGCGAGGCGTGCTGCGCGAGATCCTGACCACGTTCTTCGCCGGGGGCCACTGCCTGCTGCGTGGCGTGCCCGGGCTGGCCAAGACGCTGATCATCAAGACGCTGGCCCGCACCGTGGACCTGTCGTTCAACCGCATCCAGTTCACCCCCGACCTGATGCCGTCCGACATCGTCGGCGCCGACGTCATCGAGGAGGACCGCTCGACCGGACGCCGCGAGGTGCGGTTCATGAAGGGGCCGGTGTTTGCGCACATCCTGCTCGCCGACGAGATCAACCGCACACCGCCGCGCACCCAGGCCGCCCTGCTCGAAGCCATGCAGGAGCGGCAGGTGACCGTGGGCGGCGTGCGCTACGAGCTGCCGTCGCCGCAGTTCGTGCTCGCGACGCAGAACCCGATCGAGCAGGAAGGCACCTACAGCCTGCCCGAGGCGCAGCTCGATCGGTTCCTGCTCAACGTCGTCATCGGGTACCCGACGGCCGATGAGGAACGGCTGATGCTGGCGCAGACGACCGCCGCGCCAGCCGCGTCGGCGCGCGTGGTCGCGACCGGCGACGACATCGCCGCCGTCCACGCGCTGGTCCGTGAGATCCCGGCCGCGAGCAACGTGGTGGACTATGCAGCCCGACTGGTTCGTGCCACCAGACCAGGGGCCAGTGAAGCCGCCACCGTGGTCTCGCAATACGTGCGGTGGGGCGCCGGCCCGCGCGCCGGGCAGGCCTTGCTGCTGTGCGGCAAGGCCCGCGCGCTGCTCGACGGCCGGGCGACGGTGGCCCTCGACGACGTGCGGGCCCTCGCGCTGCCGGTGCTGCGTCATCGCGTGCTGGTCAATTTCCAGGCGGAGGCCGAGGGCCTCGATGCCGACGCCATCGTGACCCGCCTGCTCACCGAGGTGCCGACGCGGTCGTGACCGGCCTGGCCTCGGTCTCGCTCGACCCCGCGCTGCTGGCGCGCATTGCCGACCTCGAGCTGGCGGCGCGCCTGATCGTGGAGGGCGCCCGGCTCGGCGCCCATCGCAGCCCGTTCACCGGCGCCGGCGCCGAGTTCCAGCAGATGCGCCCCTACCTGCCCGGCGACGACCTGAAGTACCTCGACTGGAAACATTTCGCGCGCACCGACCGGCTGTTCACGCGGATGTACCGCGAGACGACCGAATGGCCGGTGATGCTGGCGCTGGACACGAGCCGGTCGATGGCCTTTGCCGGCAGTCATGGAGTGACCAAGCTGCAGACGGCGACGCTGCTCGCGGCCGCCCTGACGTACCTCCTCGTGCAACAGGGGGAGGGGGTCGGTCTGGTGACGCAGGGCGGGGGTACCGGCGACGCGTTGCCGGCCCGCACGGGACGGCCGCACCTGGTACGCATGCTTGGCCTGCTGTCGCGGATACAGGCCGACGGCGGGACCGACCTGGCCGGCGCCATCCGTCGCGCCGCCGCACGCCTCGGCCGACGGGGCTGCCTGGCGCTGGTGTCCGACCTGCACGGCGCCGACGACCTGCACGCCGCCCTGCGCCAGGTCCGGCGCATGGGGCACGAGGTCGTGCTGTTTCACGTGCTCGCACCGGACGAACGCACGTTGCCGGCGCGTGGCGACGTCGAGTTCGTCGATCTCGAGAGCGGCGAGCGCCTCGTGGCCAGCACGGCCACCGTCAGTGAGGCCTATGCGGCACGGGTGGCCGAATCCATTGCCGCACAGCGGACCTTTGCCACCGCCGAGGGCATCACCTACGTCGATGCTGCGACCACCCGGCCAATCGACGTCGTGTTGCGGGCCTTCATGCAGCAGCGCGCACCCCAGGCAGGCGGCTCGCGGTGATCTGGGCTGCGCCCTGGGCGTGGGCGCTGGCGGCGGCAGTGGCGCTCCCCCTGGTCGCGCACCTATGGTCGCGTCGACGTCCGGACGCCATGCTGTTTCCGACGTTGCGCTATCTCCGTGCCGCGTCGCCCGTCTCCAGCCGCCTGCGCCGCGTGCAGCAGTGGCCCCTGCTGCTGTTGCGCCTGGCCATCGTCGGCGCCGTCTGCGCCGCCGCGGCAGGCCCGACGCTCGCCGTGTCCTGGCGGCAGGCAACCTGGCGCGAACGTCTGCACCGGATCATCGTGGTCGATGTCGGCCTCACGGCGGCGGACGTGGTCGTCGCCGAACTGCAGCGCAGCGCCGTGTCCTCGGTGGTGATCGGACCGCAGGCCATTGTCGACACCCTCGATGCCGCCATCGCGCAAGCCGAGGCGGTTGCGCCGCGCCTGCGCACCGAGGTGGTGCTGGTGTGGGATGGGTCGCAGGCGCGGCTGAGCGCCGCCGATGTCGGCGACATCCCTGCCCCCGTGGGCGTGCGCCTCGTCGTCCAGGACCGGGCCGCCGCCGCGCCCGCGGCGCCGGATGCGCGCACCCTGGCCGATGCGCTGCGCCTCCACCTGCCGGCGGATGCGGCGGGACTCGAGCAACAGCTGCGCGCGCGCCTCGACGCCCTGCGCCTGCCCGCGCCGCTCGTACGCATCACCGGACGCTGGGACGGAGCGCGGATTTTGCCGACGTCCGCCAATGAGTCGCGCATGGACGGGGTCCTGCACGCGCATGTGGAGCGGACCCTCGAGGACATTGCCGCCGACCCGCGCGTGCGCGACGCCGCCGCGCGCTCGACGCGCACCGCGGCCAGCAATGAGGCGCGCACCGCGCCGGTCGGGAGCATGGTTCTGGCGCGGGCGACCGACGGCACGCCGCTGCTGCGCGGCGCCAGCGATGGGAACGGCCTGGTCCTCGACTTCGCGACGACACCGCGATCGCCGCTGACATGGTGGGCGATTGTCTCGGCCGGCGAGTCGCTCGCCGGACTCGAGGTGCGCGATGCCGGCCGCTGGAGTGGCGACGACGTCGCGTCCGCAGGTCGGCCCGCGCCGTCGCCGCCGGCCGCCGCACTTCCCGGCGGATTGGACACTCGCGCCGCATGGGTCGTGGTGCTGGCGCTGCTGGCCATCGAGCAGCTCTGGCGGCGCCGCCCGACAGCGGGGCAGGCCGCCGCGCCTGCGCAGGAGCCGCGCGTGCCGAGCCCGCAGGGCAGCCGTGATGCCGCCTGACATCCCGGAGGGTGGCGGCAGCATGGCGCAGGCGTCTCCGGACGCGACGTGGCTGCAGACATGGCTGCGCGCGGCCGCCTGGCGCTGGCGCGCGGCAATCGTGATGCACGGTGCCGCCGTTGGTCTCGGCGTCGCATTGCTCACTCGCGCCGCGCTCGAGAGCCGGACATTGGCCGCCCTGCCGCTGGCCATCGTCACCGGGAGCGTGGTGAGCCTGCTGATGCTGGCAGCGTCACCGGGCCTGCGCGGTTGGCGGCCGTTGGCACAGGCCGCCGAAGGGGACAGTCCGGACTTACGCAATGCCCTCATGGCGTGGCTCGAAGTGCGCGGGCAGGTGTCGCCCGCGATCGAAGGTCGGCTCGCCGCACAGGCCCGCCAGGCGCTGCGCCATGCGCGATGGCCGCGTCCGCACTCGCCGCGGGGCTGGGCGCTGGCGCTGGCACTCCTTGCAGCCGGCACGCTGGCCGGCCGATACGACGCTGCGTCCGGCGACACAGCCCCTACACCCTACGCGCCGGCGCACGGCGCGAGCAGCGCGCCAATGCCAGGTGCCTTGCAGTGGTCAATCACCGTCAGCCCGCCCGCGTACGCGCGCACGCCGTCGAGTCGTCTGAGGCAGCCCGCCCGGGTCGACGTACTGAGCGGTTCGCGGCTCGACCTTGCCTTCAGTCACTTCCCGACCGGCGGGACGGCACGTCTCGGCAGCGCGCCGCTGCCACTGGCCGGCACCGCGGGGCAGCGCGCAGGTCGGCTGACGGCGTCGGTCTCGGATGTGCTCACCGTGCGCGACGCCGGCGACCGGGTGGTCGGCGTCATCACCCTGATTGTCCGACCCGACCAGGCCCCGACAGTCCGTGTGACGGCACCCGCAGCGGACGTGCGTCGCGCCGCCGCCACCGGCGTGGTGTCGATCGTGATTGCCGCGCAGGACGACCTCGGGTTGCAGGACCTGCGCCTGCGTTTCACGAAGGTGTCGGGCAGCGGCGAGAGCTTCACCTTCGAGGATGGCGAATGGCCGGTGCAGGTGAGCCGACGCACGGGCGCAGATTGGGGTGGCACGTATCGCCTCGACCTGGCCGCTGCCGGCCTGGCGCCTGGCGACTCGATGGTCTATCACGCGGTGGCCCACGACGCACGCGCCGGGCCCGAGGGCGCGGCCGAGTCGGAACGCTTCCTGATCGAGATTCCGCGGCCCGGAGCGGCCGCGGCAGGGGATTTCAGTCTCCCGGAACCGGAGGAGCGGTTCGCGCTGAGCCAGCGAATGGTGATCCAGCTCACCGAGCGCCTGCGCGAACGGCAACCGCGGATGACGGCCGAGATGTTTTTGCAGGAAGCTCAGGGGCTGGCCATCGCGCAGCGGCGGGTGCGGTCGGAGTTCGTCTTCATGCTCGGGGGCGAGGTCGAGGACGAGTTCGAGGAAGCCGCGCATGCACACGAGGTCGAGGAAGGCCGCCAGGCCAATCGCGGCAAGGGCGAGCTCACCGACGCCGTGCGCCAGATGTCGCGGGCCGAAACCGCGCTGACGGCCGGCTCGGTGAGGGAAGCGCTTCCTTACGAGTATCGCGCCCTGGCGGCGCTGCAGGCCGCGTTCGGGAGAGCGCGTTATTTCATGCGGACGCTGCCCGCCGCCGTCCAGATCGACGCGGCGCGGCGCCTGCAGGGCGACCGGTCCGGCGCCGCGTCGTCGCGCTGGGCCGTATCGCGGCTGCCCGACGAGTCACGGAGCGCAGCCTTCGCGCTGCTCGCGAAGCTGGCGCAGCCGCACCCGAGCCTGCCGGCCCTGATGCCCGCGCTGGTGGCGATCGACCGTGACGATCCCGACTGGGTGGCCGAGCTGCAGCAGGTGAGCACCGACGAGGGTGCGGCCGGCGTCGCGCGCCTGTTGCGGGCGCGCCTGCTGCCGGGTAGCCCGGCATGGATGCGCATGCCGCTGCCGCGAACGCCGGACGAGGCGGGCATCGGTTCGGCGACGCCGGGGAGTCGCCGATGAACCTCGCCGCCGCACTCCGCGCCGCGGCTGTGGTCGCCGTGACCGGCGCCGTGTTCGATCCGGGCTGCGCCTGGCCGCGCCCGCCGATCGTCGAGGTGGCGTTCGCGGGCGACGTGCCCGCGCCCGCCCGGGCTGGCGTGCTGGCGCGCGTCGCCGCCGCCGCGCCATGGAGCAGGGTCGTCGATGCCGCAGCGCCTCGCGACGCAGCTGTCGTCACCCACGCCGATGCCCGGGTGATCGCGGGGGAGCCGGCCTGCGTGCTCGACGCGCTGCAGCGGCGGCACGCGGATCTTGCGTGGCAGTGGATGCCGCCGGCGCTGGCGATCTCGCACGTCAGCGCGCCCGCGCGGGTCGTCGCCGGTGTCCGGACCGAGATTGCCGTCGGCGTGACCGGCCTGCCGGCCGGGACCGGGCTGGTCGAGGTCTCGGTCACCGAGGCCGCTTCAGGACGGGAAGAAGCCCGCGCGCAAGCCAGCTACACGGCTGCCGCGCAGACCGGCACGGTGCATGTCGCAGTGCCATGGCTGGCCACCAGCGTGGGCCCGACGCGCCTGCGCGTGCGGGCCGCGCTCGAACCGGGCGGCACGGTACGACCGTCGCCACCCGCCGACGTCGGCGTGGACGTGCGGCCGGCACGCGTTGCGGTGTCGGTGCTGGAGGCAAGGCCGACCTGGGCGGGTCGCTTCGCGCGGCTGGCGCTGGCCGACCAGGAGGGCATCGACGTGCACACGGAAGTCCGCGCGACCCCGGGCGTGACGGTGCGCACCGCGCCGGCGCGGACCGACACCGGCGGCGACCCGCAGGTCATCCTGGTGAGCGGCGTCGAGGCGCTGAGCGCGAGCGACGTCGCGCGCCTCGAGTCAGGCGTCCGGCAGCAAGGGCAGGCCGTGGTCCTGCTGCTCGACGAAACGCCCGGACCGGGGCCCTGGCGGCGGCTGTGGCCCGATGACGTGGGCACGCTGCGCACGACGCCGACGCCAGTCACCGGCCACGTCGCCGGCCACGTCTGGAAGATGCGCGAATGGCTGTCCGCGTCCGTGTCAACGGCGGTCACCCCGCTGGCGTTCATGGAGTCGGGAACGCCGGCCTTCATGCTCGGACGCGCTCTCGGGGCCGGGCGGATCGTACTGGTGACGTCACTCGACGCGTGGCGGTGGCGCGGCGACGCCGACGCCGCCTTTGCTTCGGGGTGGCGCGCCCTCGTCCGACGGCTGGGCGCGGATGTCCCGCCGGCCGTGGACGTGACGGCCTGGGTGAGTGGTCGCGGGCGCCGCCGGGTGGTGCACCTGGACGTGTCGCTCCGACCGGACCTGGCCGGCAGCGGCGACACAACCGTCGGTGCACGATGGGACAGCGGCGGGCCGAAGATCGATCTGCAGCAGGTCGCGGTCGGCCGCTGGCGGGGTGCTGTTCGGGCATCAGCGGCGCCAGATGGCACCCTCGTCGTGCAGGCCGGTACCGGCGGGCGGACGCTCGCGGAGGAGCGAGCCGTGATAGACCTACGTCGGACCGCGCTGGCCGCGACATGGGACGACGTGGCCGGGCATCAGGTGCGGCGCGGCGCGCTGTCCACCGGCGACGAGCCCTTGCCGGCAGTGATGGCCCGGCTGCAACAGGCGCTGGCGCCAATCACGCCGGAGCGCTGGTACGTCACCCGCACCTGGTGGTTTGCCGGTGCTGTCCTGGCTGCCCTCGGGGCAGAGTGGATCCTCCGGCGACTGGCCGGGGGCCGCTGAGCACGAAAAGCGAGAGACATGGTCCAGAACCGACGAGACTTCCTGAAGGTGGCCGGCGCTGCCGGCGCGGCGTGGTCGCTCCCCGATTTATGGGCCGGGCCGCTCTCGGCGCAGTCGTCGCCGGTGCGAACGGGGCCGTGGCGGGCGCGCGGCACCGAGGCGCTCGCGCAGGCCCGGCGCCTCGGCTGCAGCTACGCCGACATTCGCTTCGGCCGCAAGCGCTCGCAGGCGTTGAACGTCCGGAACGGGCAACTGACCAGCGCCGGCGGCTTCAGCTTCGGCGGCTTCGGCGCGGCCCCGGGCGGCGGCATCTCGGACACCTTCGGCTTCGGCGTCCGGGTCGTCCACTCGGGCGTGTGGGGCTTTGCCAGCAGCCCGCTGGTCACGGCCGACGAGATTGCGCCGCGTCGTCCAGCAGGCCACCGCCATCGCCAGGGCCAGCGCGATGGCCAAGCGCTTCGACGTCAGGCTGGCACCGGTGCCGGCGTACGACGAGTTCTACGAGACGCCGCACGACCGCGACCCGTTCACGGTCCCGCTCGAGGAGAAGCTGGCGATTCTCACTGACGCGACCGACGAAATCCAGAAGAACAAGCAGGTGCTGTTTGCGACGGCGCAGGTCAGCTTCTCGCACGACTGGAAGTTCCTGGTGACGTCGGAGGGGTCGTTCATCGAACAGAGCCTGTACTACTGTTCGTGCGGCACGTCAGCGACCGCGCGCAGCAAGGGACAGGTCAAGACCCGCATCTACACCCCTGGCGCGTCGACGGCCGGTTACGAGTTCCTGGTCAAGGCCGACCTGAAGGGCAACGCCGAGCGGGTGGCCGCCGAGGCCGTCGAGCACAGCATGGCGGCACCCGTGCAGGCCGGGCTGAAGGACCTGATCCTCAAACCCTCGCACCTGGCGCTGACCATCCACGAGATCATCGCGCACCCGACCGAACTCGATCGCATCGTCGGCTACGAGGCCAACTACGCCGGCACCAGCTTCGTGAAGTTGTCCGACCTCAAGACACTGAAGTACGGCAGCCCGCTGCTCAACATCGACGCCGACCGGACCCACGTCGGCGCCTGCGGCACGGTCGGCTTCGACGACGACGGGGTCAAGTCGCAGCGCTGGCCGATCATCGAAGACGGCATGCTGGTGGGTCTGCAGACCAACCGTGAGACGGCGCACTACATGGGCGAAACCGAGAGCCGCGGCTGCACCTTTGCCAACCACTGGCGCAACTATCCGTTCCTGCGCATGCCCAACATCCAGATGCGCCCCGGCAAGCCAGGGTCGCCGACGCTCGAGCAGATGATTGCCGACGTCAAGGACGGCGTGCTGGTGGACGGGTCGGGCAGCTTCAGCATCGACCAGCAGCGCTACAACGGCCAGTTCGGCGGCAATGCCTTCTGGGAGATCAAGAACGGCCGGGTGACGCGGATGGTCACCGATTTCACCTACAACGCCATCACCACCGACTTCTGGATGAACCTCGATGCCGTCGGGCCGCCGGAAAGCTGGGAGCACCACGGCATGGACGGCGATGCCAAGGGCCAGCCGGTGCAGTCCAACTACCCATCGCACGGCTCGTCGCCGTGCCTGATTCGCAAGGTCATGGTCGGCGCCGCCTTCTCCTAGGCCGGGCAGGCAGTTTCGACGGGAGGGGTCGCTCCCCGAGCGGCCCGTGTCGAGTGCGCTCGGCGAACGCGCCCTGGCATCATTCGAGGAACCAATGAGTTACTCACGCGACGAAGTGAAAGTGATCACCGACCGGATCCTGAACATGGCCAAGGCCGACGCGGTCGAGGTCGATTTCCAGGGCGGGGAACGGTCGGCCACGCGCTACGCCAACTCCAGCATCACGGCAAACCTGATCGAACACGACCAGCAGGTCAACATCACCGTGTATTACGGGCAGAAGAGTGCCAGCACGGTGACGCACCAGTTCGACGACGCCTCGCTGAAGACCGCCATCGAGGAGGCGCAGATCCTGGCCAGGCGCAAGCCGGACAACCCCGAAACGATGCCGCTGGTCAAGCCGCCGCAGAACTACGTGCCGGTCGATGCGGTCATCGATCGCACGGCCGACTTCGGTCCAGCCGAGCGCGCCGCGATGGTCAGCAAGAGCCTCGACATCTGCGAGAAGCGGGGCGTGGTCGGCGCCGGCTACATCCCCAAGCTGCACTGGACCACCGCGACGGCCAACAGCGAAGGTCTGTTCTCGTACTTCCGCTACGCCGAGGCGAGCTTCATCCTCACCTGCCGTACCCCCGACGGCACCGGTTCGGGCTGGGCCGGCCAGACCGGGCTCAAGGACGTCAACCTGATCGATCCCGTGTCGATCACCGAGCGCGCCGCGGCCAAGGCGTTGAAGTCGCAGAAGCCTCGGGCAATCGAGCCGGGCGATTACACCGTCATCCTCGAGTCGCGGCCGGCGGCACGGTTCCTGTCGCTGCTGCTCGGTTCGCTGGACGCCCGCTCGGCAGACGAAGGGCGCAGCTTCATGAGCGGCGCCGAGCGCGGCCAGACCAAGGTCGGCCAGAAGCTGTTCGGCGACAACGTCACCATCAGGAGCGTGATCAACCACCCCGTCCTGCGCCAGTCGCCGATCGGCGAGGACGGCCTGGCCGCCCAGGACGTGACCTGGGTCGAGAAGGGCGTGCTCAAGAACCTGTACTACAGCCGCTACTGGGCGCAGAAGACCGGCAAGGCACCGACCGCGACCCAGCCCGGACTGAGCCTGGTGATGGACGGCGGCACCACGTCGGTCGAGGAGATGATCAAGACCACCAAGCGTGGCCTGCTGGTCTCGTTCTTCTGGTACATGCGGCCGGTCGAGGCGATGTCGATCCTGTACACGGGCATGACCCGCGACGGCCTGTTCCTCATCGAGAACGGCGAGATCACCGCCCCGGTCCAGAACTTCCGCTGGAATGAGACGCCAGTCGTCGGGCTGAACAACATCAGTGCCCTCGGACCACCCGAGCCGATGCACACCGGCGAAGCCTACGACCAGCCGGGCACCGCGATGATCCCGCCGATGCGCATCGAGGACTTCACCATGACCTCCGTGTCCCCCGCGGTCTGAGGCCTGCATGCGCACCAATCGTCGAGACTTCATCAGGACCATCGGCGCCAGCAGCGCGGCCCTCGCGGCCAGCGACCTGGTCGGCACGCTCGTCGCGCAGTCGCCGCAGGGACGCGTGCTCGAGTCGAAGTTCAAGGGACTGTCCGACATCGCGCTCGGCGAAGCCAAACGACTCGGCGCCAGCTACTGCGACATCCGCTTCAGCCGCAACCTGAGCGACTCGCTCACCGTCCGCGACCGCATCGTCGGCGGCGGCGGGTTCGGTGGGGGCGGCGGCGGCGGATTCGGCGGCGGCGGGGGACGGAACGAGAGCGCCGGATTCGGTGTCCGGGTGCTGCACGGTGGCGTCTGGGGTTTCGCCAGCAGTCCGCACGTGACCGACGCGCAGGTGCGGACGATCGCGCGCCAGGCGGTGGAAGTGGCCCGCGCCAGCGCGGTCGCCAAGCGGTTCGACGTCAAGCTGACGCCGACCCCGGCCTACCAGACGTACTGGGCCACGCCGATCCAGGTGGACCCGTTCACGGTGTCGCTCGACGACAAGATCGCAGTTCCTGCTCGGCATCAACGAGCAGTTGCTGAAGACCACGGGCATCATTCGCACGCAGTCCTCCATCGCGCAGGACTTACGAGTGGAAGTATTTCGCCTCGAGCGAAGGCTCCTACATCGAGCAGGAATCGTGGCGGATGGCGCCGAGCTTCACGGCCACCGCCCGGGCCAACGGCAAGGTCAAGACCCGCACCTACACCGTGCAGGCCCGGACCGGCGGCTACGAGGTGGTCACCGGCGGCGGCATGCGCGGAGAACGCCGACCGCATTGCTGCCGAGGCCGTCGAGCACGCGATGGCGCCGTCGGTCTCGGCCGGGCTGAAGGACATCGTGATGACGCCGTCGCACTCGATGCTGACGATCCACGAGATCATCGGACACCCGACCGAACTCGATCGCATCCTCGGCTACGAGGCCAACTACGCCGGCACCAGCTTCATCAAGCTGTCCGACGTCGGGAAGTTGAAGTACGGCAGCCCGCTGTTCAACGTCACCGCGGACCGGACGATGCCCGGCGGCCTGTGCACGGTCGGCTACGACGACGATGGCGTCAAGACGCAGTCGTGGCCGATCGTCCGCGAAGGCGTGCTGGTGGGGCTGCAGACAAACCGTGAGACGGCGCACTTCATGGGCGAGCACGAGAGCCGCGGCTGCACCTTTGCCACCTCGTGGCGCAACTACCCGTTCCTGCGCATGCCGAACGTGCACGTCGAGCCCGGTGACGACAAGGCGCCGAGCGCCGAGGAGATCATCGCCGACACCAAGGACGGTCTGCTCATCGACGGGCGCGGCAGCTACTCGATCGACCAGCAGCGCTACAACGGACAGTTCGGCGGCGACGCGTTCTGGGAGATCAAGAACGGCAAGAAGGTGCGGATGGTGGCCGACGTCACCTACAACGCCATCACCACCGATTTCTATGGCAACCTCGATGTGGTCTCCAACAAGGGCTCGTGGGAGATGCACGGCACGACCGGCGACGCCAAGGGGCAGCCCGTGCAGATCAACCACATTTCGCACGGCGCGCCCTGGATGCGCGTGCGCAAGATCATGGTCGGCGCGGCATACCTGTAGCTGTCCAGACAAGCGTCGCGGCGCCGTCGGCCGGCTTCACCATCCGAGGCGCCGGCGCCATTCATCGCAGGGAATCGGCTGGTCACGCCGTGGGAAGGGGCGGACGTTGTCCAGTTCCTTGGGACGGCCGAATCCGAAGAGTTCGGACACGTTGGCGAAGCACGACAGAGGAGCGCTCGGCATCAGCCTCAGCTCATAGCCCTCTACTCGGCCCTGCTGCGCCGGTACCAGCCCCATGGTGTTCATGGAATCGAACACCTGCGAGAAGCGAAGTGGACCCGCGTCCCACGGATTCAAGCCAAGGTCGAAGATCAGCTGGGCCACTGCCTCCCGTGCTCGAGGATCGTTGCCGGCCACGAGGATGGTGGGCGGTGTGCCGACCAGGTGCGGATCCACGAAGAACGCCATCAAGGGCAGATTGATCCTGACAACACGCGCGGTCGGGTGCCGCGACTGGATCCGCTCGCTGCCCGTCGGGCCGGGGACGAGTTCCAGATAGCCGTCCGCCGCCACCCGCTTGAGACCTCCGCTCACGTCCACGACGATCTTGCCGTCCAACTCGCCGAGGTTGTCGGTGACGTCATCCAGTGCCGCCCTTGGGACGGCGAGGACAACGATTTCCGCTCGCGCGGTTGCCTCGCGCTGACTGGCGGCTGACGCCTTCGCCCCCGTCTTCTCCACGAGTGCGCGCACCACCCCCCGCCCCGGCTCGCGGCTGCCGTAGACCACACGGTAGCCAGCGCGTCCGATCGCCGGGCCGAACGTGTCGGCGAGAGTGCCGGTGCCGATCATGGCCACGACTGGCTTGTCCTGGGCCGCCGCAGGTCCAAGAAGGCCTCCCAGGGCGACGACGACCAAAGCGATCAATGCATTTCTCATCACGTCACCTCTGCGGGACGACTGCCAACGACGCCGTGCGGTGCGGTCCGGTGCGCCTGACCTTGTCGCGGCATTGTGTACCCCTTGACGGACGGCCAGCTGGCGGGGTGCCGTCGGCCACCGCTACTCCGCGAACCGCAGGACATGCCGGACGCCCTGGAGGAGCTTCTGCCACTTGGCCTCTTCCTCGTCGAGTTGCTGCCGCCCCGTTGGCGTCAGGGCATAGACCCTGGCCTTGCGCTGACTCTCGGTGACGCTCCATGAGGACTTGACCCAGCCCTCCTGTTCGAGCCGGCGCAATGCCGGATAGAGCGACCCCTCCTCGACCCGCAGCAGGGCGTTGGAGGTGTGCTGGATGTGCTGGGCGATGGCGTAGCCGTGCCTGGGGCCGGCGTCCAGCGTCTTGAGGATCAGCAACGTGAGCGTGCCCTGAAGGGCGTCAGTGCGTGGGGGCATGCGGAACACCTCGGCTTCGATGCATCGACATCAATGCATAGAATTCTATGCCTAGAGACGCGGGGGTGCGCCCTCGGGTTCCGGAAGCGGGGGAAAAGGCAGGAATTGCCCGTATCCTGAGTGGGTGACCGGGGACCCGCAGGTCGTCAGCGCCGCCCGAATCGATGCGTATCTGGACCACCTCCGCGTCGTGAGAAGGCTCCAGCCGCTCTCGATCGAGAGCTACAGCCGCGACTTGCTGCAGTTGGCCCGCTACGCCGCCGGCCGGGGTACTACGCCCGACGCGCTGTCTCTGCAGGATCTCGAGGGATTTGTCCGGGCACTGATGGCGGAGGGGTATTCGCCGCGGTCGGTGGGGCGGATGGTTGCGGGGGTCCGGGGTTACTACAAGCACCTGCTCATTGCGCGGATCATCGCGTCCAACCCGGCCGCGGACCTCCATCCGCCTCGCGCCTGGCGGCAGTTACCGCGCTATCTGTCACTGGAGGAGGTCGACCTGCTGCTGGCGGCACCCGACCTCTCGACCTCGCGAGGTTTGCGAGACCGCGCGTTGCTCGACTTGCTCTACGCCACCGGCCTGCGTGTCTCGGAATTGGTGTCGCTGCGCCCCCCGGACCTCAATCTCGAGGTGGGGTTCCTGACCTGCATCGGCAAGGGCGACAAGCAGCGCATCGTCCCCGTCGGCGACCAGGCGGTTGCGTCGCTGCACCGCTTCCTGTCGTCTGGCCGCGCGGGCCTGCTGAAAGGGGAGGCCTCGCCGTGGCTGTTCCCGGGCGGGCGTGCCGCGGCGCCATTGACGAGAGTCGGCTTCTGGAAACTGCTGAAGGGGTACGCGCGCCGTGCGGGCGTGACCCACGACGTCTCACCGCACGTCCTGCGGCACTCATTTGCCACGCATCTGCTGGACCGGGGAGCTGACCTGCGGGCCATCCAGATGATGCTCGGTCACGCCTCGCTCTCGACCACGCAGATCTACACGCACGTCCTCGAGGCGCGGCTCAAGCGGGTCTATGACTCGCACCATCCGCGCGCCTGACGGCCAGGAGCGCTGCACTCGACGGGGACGTCGTCAGGCATGCGTAGGTCGATGCTGACCATTGTCGGCCGGCCGACAGCGTGCCCGACGCGAGCCGCCATCAGGTTCTGGCGCTGACGACCAGGTACGCGGCGACCGCTACGAAGAGGATGTTCGGGGCCCACGCCGCGAGCGCAGGCGCCAACACGCCCGCACTGCCAACCGCTGCGAACAGGCTTTGCGTGGTCCAGTAGAGGATGGCCAGGACGATGCCGATGCCGATGCCGAAGAGGGTGCCTTTGCGGCCGGTGGTTACGCCGAAAGGGATGGCAATCATCGTCATGATCAGGGTGATGAACGGAAACGCCATCTTGCGATGCAGCGCCACCTGCAACGGCACGGTGTTGTAGCCGGCGCGATCGAGGTCGCCGATGTGGGCGCGCAGCTGACCGACCTTGAGCCGCTCGGCGAGCACGGCGTCAGGCTCCTCGACACCGAAGTAGGCGGGAGGCTCCAGGGCGACGGTCGTAGTGGGGAAGACGCCGAAGTCGGTGACCGCATTGTGGTCGCCGAAGGTCCGGCGCCAGCCGAGATCGGCACGCCACGTGCTGTCGTCCATGTGCGTGGTCACGCGGGCGTAGGCGCGGCCGGTCACGTTCCAGCCTCTCGAGCCGAACGTGTAGACGGTGAGGTCCTCGAGCCGCTGCGCCTTGGGGTCGAAGCGCCCGTAGTGATACAGCTCGCCATTGCTGCCAGCCATCCACTGCCGCGTCGCCAGGTTGAAGGTCCGTGCCACGCCGCTGCGAATGGTGCTGCGCAACTGCTCGGCACGACGATTGGACGCCGCCAGGATGCTCTGTTCCATGCCGAACAGCAGGGCGCTCCACAACAGCGCAAATGAGAGCAGCGGCACGCTGGCCCGGTACAGCGACACCCCGCAGGCCTGCATGACGGTCAACTCGCTGGTCCTCGTGAGCAGGCCGACCGTCACCAGCGTTCCGACCAGCGCCGCCATCGCCGTGATGTAGTAGACGTACTGGGGGGTCGAGTACAGGAAGAAGCTGAGCAGCATCTGGCCGGTGGTCTTGCCCTTGAAGAGGTACTCGCTGTAGTCGGTGAAGATGGCGATGTAGAAGACGGCCAGCATCCCGAGGAACGTGACGCCGAACACGCGCAGGTAAATCCGGCTGAGATAGCGATCGAGGATGTTGAAGGACGGCAGGATGCCTTGCGGCACCTTGATGACGACCACCACCGGCGTCCGGCCCTGGCCCGCGGCCCTGGTTGGCAGGACCGCCGGTACATCCGAAGCGACGGCGGATGTCGACGCGTCGACCCCGGGCCGCCGGGTGCTGCCGATTGCGCCGCGGCCGGCAAACAGCCGGGCCAGCAGGTGCGGGACAGGGATGCGAATGCTGGGCGTGAAGTCGTAGCCGCGCGCCCTCAGCACCAGCAGCGCAAGCCCACCGCCCCCGAGCACGACGTTGGGCAGCCAGAGCGCCAGCTCCGCCGGCAGCAACTGGCCCTTGGCCATCGCCTCACCGACGTACATCAGGACGTAGTAGATCAGCACGACCGCAATGCCGATCACGAACCCGGCGTTCTTCCCGTCCTTGCGATGACTCACGCCGAGCCCGAGGGCAATCAGGCCGAACACCAGGCACGCCGCCGGGATGGTGTACTTGCGCTGGATGGCCATGATCGGGTTGTGCGCCGACATGCCCTGCTCGCGCAGTTCGCGGGCCTTGGTGCGCAGCTGCGGGATGCTGAGTTCGTTGTCGCCCGGCATCAGCCCCTGCCGCGGAAACACCGTCTCTGGATCCAGTCGGACGGTCAGCGAGGCGAACGTCTGCAGCTCGTACTGCGCGGGCGTCTCGGCCTTGGAGCGGTGCAGGATGCCGTCCTCCAGGATCAGGTCGACCCGGCGCACGTCGGGCTCGAGGACGAAATGGCCGCGGTCGGCGGTCAGCAGTTGCGTCTCACCCGGATTACGCGAATCGGCAAGGAAGACGCCCTTCCAGCCGCGCGTCTCGACCGGAACGTCGCGCACATACAGCACCAGGTTGGGGAACTCGTCGAAGAAGACCCGGGGGCGCACGTCGCCTTCGGCCTTGGTCTGGATGATGCGGAAGATGATGTCGCGGTAGTTCTGGTTCGCACGCGGCATCGCCTCGATCATGATGTACGCGGTGACCGCCGTGGCGACCACCGCCATCAGCAGGACTGGACGGAGGATCCGGTACAGGCTCACCCCGCAGGCCTGCATGGCCACCGCCTCCCGGTCAGCAGACAGCCGGCCGAGCGCCATCAGCAATCCCACGAGCAGGCTGATCGGGATGGTCAGCGCCAGCGAGGAGGGCAGCAGCGTCAGCAGGATCCGCCCGATGATCGGCAGCGTCACGCCCTTGGCAATCAGCTCCTCGGCCACCTCCATGATCGTCGGGATCTGGAGCAGGAACGTCAGGATGAGCAGCGTCAGCGCAAACGGCGCGACGGTCTCACGAATGATGTAGCGGTCGAGCGTGCGGAGCATGCAGTGGGGAAGTCGGGTGAGGGGCGCACTCGCCGGATGACGGCACGCTCATCTGACGATCATTTCAGAAGATTGGGCTGCCGCCAACCCGTGAGGCCGGCGCCGCCAGTGACTCGATGGCGCGGCGCTGGTCCGGAGTTCCGGCGATGGCCAGCAGATCGCATGCCTCGATGGGCTGGGTCGGCGCCGGGTTGGTAATCATCTGGCCGTCGCGCATGATGCCGACCACGGTGGCGCCGGTGCGGGAGCGGAGGTCGAGATCGGCCAGGCAACTGCCGGCCATCACGCTGCCAACCTCCACCTCGACCCACGCGAAGTCGAACATCTGGCTGGCCGCGCCCATCTGCACCAGCTTCTTGTAGTCGCTGTCGTCGCCAAAAAGCGGCGCGTACATCTCCTGACGCAGCTGGATGCCAACCCGGTGGACCTCGGTCACGCCGTAGTCCATGTGCAGCAGTGACTGCCGCACCATCTCCAGTCCTGCCTCGAGCTCCGGCTGCACCACCTCCGCGAGGCCACGGGCCTGCAGCTGCGCCAGCTGCTCGGCGCCCTCGGCCCGTGCCACGATCCGCATCCCGGGTTTGATGCGCTGCAGCGCGTCGATGATCGCCTCGGTGACGCTGATGATCGGCACCGTGACCAGGACCATCCGCGCCTTGCCGACGTCTGCCGCCTCGAGCACGACCTGCTGCGTGGCGTCGCCGAAGACCGCGGCAATGCCGGCCGCCCTGGCCTGGTCGAAGCGCCGGTAGTCGAGTTCGACGAGCACCGATGGCAGTTGCAGCCGCTGCAGGAACTGCGCCGTGAAGCGGCCAACGCGACCGCCGCCGACAATCACCACGTGCTCCTGAAGGCCGCCAGTGGGGAGGTTGATCGACTGGAAGGGTTCCCGGCCTGAGCGCCTTCGCCACCAGCCATAGATGGGGCTGGTCAAGCCCGACAGCGCCGGGGTCAGCACCATGCTCAGCACGGCGGTATTGAGGACCAGCGTGAAGGCGTCGGGGCTGAGGGCGCCGGTCTTCACCCCGACACGGCCGAGCACGAATGAGAATTCGCCGATCTGCCACAGGCCGAGCCCGACGGCCAGCGGGACCACGTTGCGGTACCCGAAGGCGTACGACAGGCCGCCGACGATGAGGGATTTGCCGACGAGCACGACCATCAGCAGGAACAGCACCTGGCCGGAGGTGGCAAGCATCAGGCGGGGGTCGATGAGCATGCCAACCGAGGCAAAGAACACCATGCCGAAGACGTCACGCAGCGGAATGATGTCGCTCAGCGCCTGGTGCGCATAGTCGGATTCGCTGAGGACGAGGCCGGCGACAAAAGCGCCAAAGGCAAACGACAGGCCGAACAGGTAGGTAGCGTAGCCGACGCCCAGGCCAATTGCGGTAATGGCCAGGAGAAACAACTCCCTCGACTGGCGCACCGCAATCATCTGCATCAGCTTTGGCAGCAGTCGCGTGCCGACCAGGACCATGAGGGTGAGGAACAGACCAGCCTTGATCGTGGCCACGCCGAGTGCCTGCAGCCCGGCCTCTGGGCTGGACAACGCTGGCAGCAGGATCATCAGCGGCACGACGATCAGGTCCTGGGCGATGAGGATGCCAATCATCACCCGGCTGGACAGCGTGCCCATGCGGCCCTGGGCCATCAGGGTCTTGATGGTCACCATCGTGCTGCTCAGCGCGATCAAGGCGCCCAGCCACAGGGCCGGCCCCCAGTCCCAGCCGAACAGGCGGCCGACGCCGGCGCCAATCAGGATGGTCAGGCCCATCTGGATGGGCGTGCCGATCAGTGCGATGCGGCGGACTGGCCGCAGTTGCTTGAGGGAGAACTCGAGGCCCAGCGCGAACAACAACAGGGCCACACCGATCTCGGCGAGCAGTTCGATGTCGTGCGTATTGGTGACGGCGCGGCCGACCGAGTGGGGGCCAACCAGGATGCCAGCCAGGATGTAGCCGAGGATGAGCGGCTGGCGGAGCGCCTGGGCGACGAGGCCGCCAGCGAGCCCAGCCACCATGACGATCGCGAGGTCTGCGGCAATACCCATGAGGCGCGTCGATAGTACCGGCTGAGCGGGGCGATGCCGAGGGAATGACGCGACTCAGTTAGGTCGAATCACACAACAGCGTCCGCACAACGCGTGCACAGCCGGGAAAACCTTTATTATCCTCTGCGTCCGATAATACACATTATGTTAACTGAAGGGTAAAAGCCGGGACTCCGGCGCGAGCCTGGCGTCTCAGCCTTCGTCCCCCGCTGCTTGGTCGCCTGCCGCCGCGCGCTTGCTCCGCAAGTCGTCGAGGATGCGCTCGAGCGTATCGATGACTTCGTCCGGTTCGACGTCCGCCTTTTTGAAGCTGAGCGAGAACGCAAACTGCTTCGTCGGGGCCTTGTACGTGAACGTAAAGGCGCGCGGACGGCCACGCCTGGCGATCGGCGGCTTGACCTGCGCCCGCACTTCCTGCCGCGTCATCCCTCCGTGCCGGGACATCTGCTCGACGAGCTCGGCCATCTTTTCCGGGTCGCTCTGCCTAACCACCTGCAGAAGCAATGACTTGGAGGAAATGTCGGCCAGCCGACAAAGCTGCTTGATGTTGTCCGGCATCGCATTCAGCGACAACGACTCGGTGATTACCGTTCGGCTCTTGCCGAGCTTCTGCGCCAAACGCTCGTGGGTGTACCCGGCCTTCTGACAGAGCGCGTGCAGGGCCTCAGCCTCCTCGAAGGCCGTCAGGTCCTTGCGCTGCAGGTTCTCCACCAGCGCAATCTCGAGAATCCCGGCATCGTCTACATCCCGGATGACGACCGGGAGTTCCTCGAGTCCAGCTCGGACGGCGGCCTGGTACCGGCGCTCCCCGGCAACGATCTGAAAGCGGCTGCCGCGCTGCCGCACGACGATGGGCTCGATCAATCCCTGTTCCTTGACCGAGGCGATGAGCTCGGACAGGTCACCCATGACCTGGCGCGGCTGGTTCGGATTGGGATCGATGTGCTCGATCGGAATCATTCGCCCGATCGGCGCGCCAGCCGACGCGGTCAACGTCTCGACGTAATGCGCGTCGTGCCGCATGCGGACCGTCTCCGGCAATCCTCGCTTAGACACGGCTGAGGACCTCCTCACTGACGGAGTAGTACTCGGACGCCCCAGAGGAATCCGGGGCAAAGCTGAAAATGGCTTCCTTGTACGCCGGGCTCTCTTCGAGCCGGACGCTCTTGGTGATGACGGTCTTGAACACCTTCGGGCCGAACACTTTCTTGATCTGGTCGCGGATGTCCCGCGCCAGGCTGGTGCGCCGGTCGTGCATCGTGATCAGGACGCCCAGGACCTGCAACGACGGGTTGGCGCGAATCTGCACCTTCCCCACCGTCTCCAACAGGTCGTCGGTCCCTTCGAGCGCGAAGTAGGACGATTGGATGGGCACCACCAGATGGGTGGCAGCGACCAGCGCATTGACGGTCAACAGGCCCAGCGTCGGCGGGCAGTCGATGACGATGTAGGGAAACTGCGCCTCGAGCGGAGCCAGTTTTTCCTTGAGGCGGAAGTGCGCGTCGAGTTCGCCCACCAGCTTGGATTCAAGCTTGGCGAGGGCAATGCGCGCGGGCGCAATGCTGAGGTGTGGCTGATTTGTTGGTCGGACGATGCTCGGCAGCGTCGTCCCGCCATCGCCGGTCATCGCCTCGAACATGCTCGGCGCCAACCGAGCCCATGTCGAGGAACGACATCGTGCTGTTGGCCTGCGGGTCGAGGTCCACGAGCAACGTCGGCCGGCCCCGCAACGACAGCGCGGCAGCAAGGTTGATGGCAGTCGTGGTCTTTCCCACGCCGCCCTTCTGATTGGCTATGGCCAGGATCATCGGCAGTCGGGTGCGCCCCCGCGCCATTCTACGGGAAGGTCGCTCATTCACATCTTGTACTTGCCCATATCGTCCGGATCGAGACTTTCCAGCCAGTGCTGGAGGCGCTCGGTGTCCTGTGACGTGGGGGCATCGAAGGGGCGCGCGCCGGCGAGGACGTGCTCAGCCACGTGTACCGGTGCCCGCGTCCGCAATGCCAGCGCCAGCGCATCCGACGGACGAGCGTCCACCGCGATGAGCTCCTGCCCCACCTGCACGTAGACAAGGGCGAAGAATGTCCCCTCGTGGACATCCGTGATGTGGACGTCACTGACGACTCCGCCCAGCGCTTCGATCATGTGCTTGAGCAGGTCGTGGGTCATGGGCCGCGCAGCGGTGCTGTTCTCCAGCTGGACAGCCACGGCGTGGGCCTCGAACATCCCGATCCAGATCGGCAGCGTCCGGTCGCCCGCTTCGTCGCGCAGCACCACGATGGGCATGTTGGTGACCGGGTCCATCATCAGCCCCTTGATCAGCATACGGACGGCCGTCACGCTTCCACCTCGATCACTTCCCCGCGGACGCTGTTCGGGCCGGCCACGGTGATACGCACCGCGGCCAGCCGGCCAATCCACGACGGGTCGCCGGCAAAATTGACGACGGTGTTGCCACTCGTGCGCCCGGACAGCTCGTGGTCGCGGCGGCGGCTGGTGGAATCTATCAACACCTGCTCGACGCGGCCCACCGAGCGCTGGTGCAGGTCGCTTTGAATGTCGCGCTGCAGCGCCTGCAGCTCGACAATCCGCCGCGTCTTCTCCGCTTCCGACACGTCGTCTGGCATCCGCTTGATGGCCAACGTCCGGGGACGCGGCGAGTACTTGAAGCTGAACATGCTGTGGAAGCCCACCGCCGCCGTCAGGCTCAGGGTGTCGTCGAAGTCGGCCGCGGTCTCGCCGGGGAAGCCCACGATCATGTCCGTGGAAAGGGAGACGTCCGGCACGGCCTCACGGACCTCCTGGATGATCTCCAGGTAGCGCTCGCGGCTGTAGCGGCGACGCATCGCGGCGAGCATGCGCGTAGACCCGGACTGCACGGGCAGGTGGAGGTGGCGACAGATTCTTGGCAACGAGCGGTACGCCTCGAGCAGCCGTGGCGTCACGTGGCGTGGATGCGGGCTGGCAAACCGGATCCGGTCGACGCCCGGCACCTCGTGCACCTGCTCGAGCAATGCAGGGAAGTCGCAGCTGGCGTCGTCTGGCGCCTGATAGTGGTTGACGATCTGCCCCAGCAACTGGATTTCGCGATGCCCGCGGGCAGCCGCCTCCCGCACTTCGGCCAGGATCTCGGCCGCGGGCCGCATCCGCTCGTGACCGCGGGTGTAGGGCACCACGCAGAAGGCGCAGAACTCGTTGCAGCCCTCGATGATGTTGACGTACGCCTTGATCGGGTCGCCCCGCCGGGCGATGCCCAAGGGGAACGAGACATCTTCGTGCGGGTTGATGTCGACCTGCGGACCGATCTCCTCGTCGAGCGCCCGGGTCACCAGCATCGGCAGTTGCTTGACCTGCTGGGTGCCGACCACCACGTCGATCAGCTTCGACCGCTTGAGCAGCGCAGCGCCTTCCTGCTGGGCAACGCACCCGGTCACGGCAATGACCGGGGTATGACCCACCGCCCGCGCGGCATCGCGGAACTCGCCGAGCCGCGTGAAAAGCTTCTCCTCGGCCCGCTCGCGGACGCTGCAGGTGTTGATGACGATGACGTCGGCTTCGCCCGGGTCGGCCGTCGATTCCATGCCTGCGGATTCGAGCAGGCCGGCGAGCCGTTCGCCGTCATGCATGTTCATCTGACAGCCGTACGCTTCGACCAAGTACTTACGCGCCACGTCCCCTGCCCTTGCGGCCCACACCACCACGGCCACTTTCGCTTTCGCCTTTTGCTGCGTGTTCGCTTTCGCCCCGCGGACTTTCGCCTTTCGCTTTCGCCTTCAGCAAGGCCCGCGCGCCATCCAGCATGGCCGCGGACGTGTCTCCGGCCATCATCCGTGCCAGCTCTTCCACCCGTGCCTCGTCGTCCAGCGGCGCCGCCGAGGTCGTCGTCCGTCCTGCGCTCACCCGCTTGCTGATGTGGATGTGGGCGTCGGCGTATGCCGCAACCTGAGGCAGATGGGTGACGCACAGCACCTGGGCGTGGCAAGACAACGCCCGCAGGCGCGCGCCCACCGAGTCGGCGACCCGTCCGCCAATACCGGCATCCACCTCGTCGAAAATCAGGGTCCGGTCTGCCGCCTCGGGCGTGTCCAGGACCTTGACCGCCAGCATCACCCGCGAGAGCTCGCCCCCCGAAGCGACGCGCGCCAGCGGACGGGGCGCCTCGCCTGGATTGGCCGAGAGGAGCAGTTCGGCGCGGTCGATGCCCGAGGCGCTCCACTCCCCTTCCCCAGCGGCCTCCTGAAACCTGAAGGAGACGTCCGCGTCGGCCATCGACAGGTCGGCAAGTTCGCCACGCAGGCGAGCGGCAAACGGCGCGGCGGCACGACGACGGGCGCGCGACAACGCCTTCGCGCTCGTCAGATAGGCGTCGGCGGCTGCGTCGGCGACCGCTTGCAGTGCCGACAACTGTCCCTCTGGTTGCTGCAGCGCTGCAAGCTGGTCGGTCAGGCCCTGATGGTGCCGGCGCACGTCGGCCAGCGTCGGACCGTATTTGCGCTTGAGTCGCTCCAGCTGCGCCAGCCGGTCCTCGACCTGCTGCAGACGGTCGGGCGAAACCTCGATCGAGGTGATGTACTGCCGCAGGAAGAACGCCAGGTCGTCCAGTTGCGCCTTGATCCCGTCCCGCAAGGCCGCGTACGGCTGGACCGAGCCGTCCACCTGCGCCAGCTCATCGAGCCGCTTCCAGACCACCGACAGGGTCTGCAGGGACGCATGCTCGTCCTCGTACAGGGCCGCATAGGCCTCCTGCCCCAGTCGCTGCAGCCGGTCGGCGTTGCCCAGCACCTGCCGCGTCGCGCCCAGCTGCTCGTCCTCGTCGGCCAGTGGCTGGACCTTGTCGATGTCGCCGAGCTGGAACGACAGCAACTCGATGCGGGCCGCGCGCTCACGGGCATCCATCTGGGTCGCGGCCACGGCGTCGCGGGCGGCGGCCCAGGCGGCGTGGGCAGTGCCGACGTGCTGCCGGTCGGACCGCAGGCTCGCGACCCGGTCGAGCAAATCGAGGTGCGTCTCAGGCAGCTGCAGGGTCTGGTGCTCGTGCTGGCCATGCAGGTCCACCCACCCCGCCACCCGCTCGCGCATCGTCCCCGCCGTCACCAGGACGTCGTCGATGAATGCCCGTGAGCGGCCTTCCGACGACACTTCCCGACGGACGATCACGTCGGCGCCTTCGGGGGTGGTGATGATGGCCTGCACGGAGGCCGCCGCGGCGCCGGTGCGGACCATGTCGGCAGACGCCCGGCCGCCGAGCAGCAGCCCGATGCCCTCGACCAGGACGGACTTGCCGGCACCCGTCTCGCCGGTGAGCACGGTGAGCCCGCCCTCGAGCGACAGGTCGAGCGACTCGATGACCGCGAGCTGGCGGATGCTGATGAACCGGATCATGGGCGGGAAGACGACGGCCGGCAGCGCCGACTGACGTGCCGGTCAAATGGCCAGAACTGCCACGATATCATAGCGTTGACGCTCATTTTCGGCGCGTGGTAGCCTTGCGTGTTCGCGCCTTCCCAGCGGCGCATTGATATGCATAGCGGAGGCCTGTTTGCAGACGCTCTGGGTGTACGTTCTTGCCCTGCAAGAGCTAGCCGGACCCGCGGCGGAGACCGCCGAATCGGCAACTGACGTCATTTCCCTCGTCACCCGGACCGGGCTCATCGAGCAGCTCGTCCTCGCCCTTCTCGTCCTGTTCTCTGTCATCTCGTGGGGCGTGGTCGCCTACAAGGCGTACGCGTTCCGCAAGGCTGACGCACAGACCAGGCAATTTCTCGACGTGTTTCGTCGAAGCAGCAAATTCTCGGAAGTGCAGTCCGTGTGCCGGTCCCTTGGCGAGAGCCCGCTGGTGGGGCTGTTCCAGGCCGGCTACGGGGAACTCAATACTCAGCTCCGCGGCGCCACCGGGGACAAGCCAGCGGGCACGGGCGCTCGTCCAACGCTCAAGAGTCTCGAGGCGGTTGACCGCGCGCTGCTGCGCGCCAGCGGCAGCGAGCTGGCCAAACTCGAAGAGCGGGTGGGATTTCTGGCAACCACGGCGAGCATCACGCCCTTCATCGGGCTGTTCGGCACCGTCTGGGGCATCATGACCGCCTTCCAGGCGATCGGCGCGGTGGGGTCATCCAACCTCGCGGTCGTCGCCCCGGGCATTGCCGCGGCGCTGGTCGCGACCGCAGCGGGGCTCTTTGCCGCGATTCCGGCCGTGTACTTCTACAACCACTTCACCCACAAGGTGCGTGGCTTCGCGGCGGCGATGGAGGACTTCTCGCTGGAGTTCCTGAACATCTCCGAGCGCAACTTCACCTAGGACGCCTCCGGAACGGACCTGATGCCCAAGGTACAAGCGGCTGGCGCTGGCGGGACGGGACGGGGGCGACGCGGGCGGATGGTCGCGGCAACTGCCCTTGCCGAGATCAACGTCGTGCCCCTGGTGGACGTGATGCTGGTGCTGCTGATCATCTTCATGGTCGCGGCGCCGATGATGACCCGCGGACTGGACGTCAACCTGCCGGTCGCCCGCCGCGCGCAGAGCCTCAGCAGCGAGCGCATCTTCGTCACCATCCCGCTGTCGTTCGGCAAGGACAACCGTGTGCAACTGGACGAGGAGCTGATTCGCATCGACTTCCTCGGCGAACGCATGCGGCAGGCGCTGCAGGGCAAGACCGACAAATCGGTGTACCTGCGGGCCGATGGCGCGGTGACCATCCAGCAGACGATGACGGTGATGGACGCCCTGAAGACCGCAGGCGTCGAGAAGGTGGGGCTTGTGTCCCGCCTGCCGGGGGAGCGGTAGCGCGCGCGTGGCCTCCCCTGTCTCCACGATGGCCCTGGCCAGCGGCCTGCCGGAGCGTCGCCCGACCGGCCCGGACGGCTTCAAGCGGATGGTCGGCATCTCGGTGCTGGTTCACGGCATCGTGCTGGCGGCGTTCGTGCTGTTGCCCTCTTCGTGGCGGACGCCGCAGCAGGAACTCCGCGAAGTCATGACCATCAGCCTTGGCGGCGCGCCAGGCCCGCGTGCCGGTGGCCTCACCTCGATGGCCGGCCGTCCCGTGCAGCAGGCCGTGCCGCCAAAGCCGGAAGAAAAGCCCGCGCCCATTGCGCCGCCTGCCGCCAAGCCGCCGGAGATGGTCGAGCCGACCAAGACTGCGCCCAAGCAGGCCCCCAAGCCGGTGACACCGCCCGCCACAGCTGCCGAACAGGCCCGCGCCAAGGCGCCGTCGACCGGTGCCCGGGTCAGCGAAGGCCAGGCCAAGGCCGACACCGGTGTGGTGAGTGACAGCATCGGATTGTCCACCGGGGGCGGCGGGACGGGCGGACAGATCAATCTGGGCAACTTCTGCTGCCCGGCCTACGTGGGAGAGATGCTGCAGATCATCCACCGCAACTGGCGGCAGCAACAGGGCGCGACCGGCGCGACGGTGATGCGGTTTGTCATCGACCGGCAAGGCGCGGTCACCAATATCGGCGTCGCGCGGACCAGCGGCAACTTCCTGCTCGACCAGGCCGCCACGCGGGCGCTCGCCTCGACCAGGCTGCGGCCGCTGCCGGCTGAGTACACGAACGCGACGCTCACCGTGAACCTGGAATTCAACTTCACCCAATGACGACAGCTCCTCGTTTCCTCTTCAGCCTGGCCCTCGGGGCACTGGCGTCCACGGTGCTGGTCCTGGCCGCCCCGCAGGGTCGCCAGGCGCCCGCGTCGCAGCAGCCGCCGCCGGCCGCTCCCCCGCCGGCCGCAGGCCAGTCCACGCCGCCACCGCAGCAGCCTGACGCAATCGGCGTCAGCATCACCCTGTCGGGGGGGGCGGCGCCGCGTGTGGCAGTGCCCAGCTTCATCGCGGCGACGCCCGACCTCAAGGCGGCGGCCGACACGATCGGTCAAGTCCTCTGGGATGACCTCCGCTTCGAGCGTGAATACGACCTGATCCCACGCGCCAGCTACGCGCCGATTCCCCCGGCGACGTCGATGGAGACGGTGCCGTTCGCGCAGTGGAAGGAGCTGGGCGCCAACGCGGTGCTGATCGGCACGGTGCGCCAGAATGCCTCGAGCCTGACCGTGCAGGCGCGGCTGTTCGACGTCGCCAGCCAGCGCAGCGTGTGGGCCAAGGAGTACACGGCCGCGGCCAGCAACCCGCGGCAGTTCGCCCACACCATTGCCGACGAACTGCACAAGGAACAGCGGTCGCTCGGGGGCGTGGCGCGCACCAAGCTGGCCTTTGCCAGCGACCGCGATGGCGAGCAGGCGCGCGGCACCGTGCAGCAGCGCAGCATCAAGGAAATCTACATCTCCGACTACGACGGCGAGTCGCAGCGGCGAGTCACCGTCAACCGCTCGCTGGCCATCAACCCGAGCTGGGCGCCAGACGGGCGGGCGATTGCGTACACGTCCTATCGGCGCGGGTATCCGGACATCTACGTCTCCTACATCTACCAGGGCAAGATGGACCAGCCGGCGGGCGGCACCGAGCGGATTCACAACTTCCTGCCGGCCTTCTCCCCTGACGGCACACGCATCGCGTTCATGACCAACCGCGACGGCAACATGGAGATCTACTCGGCCAATCGCGATGGCTCCAACTTGCGTCGGGTCACCCGCCACCCGGGCAACGACTCGACCCCCACCTGGTCGCCGGCCGGCAATCAGGTGGCCTTCACGTCCGACCGTTCAGGCAAGCCGCAGATCTACATCGTCGATGCCGACGGCCTGGGGCAGCCGCGCCGCATCACCAGCGAGGCGTGGGCCGACCGCGCCACCTGGTCACCGGCGCCCTACAACGAGATCGCCTACGCCGGTCAGAATGGTCCCGGCTTCGACATCAAGATCTTCAGCCTCGAACAGGGCCAGATCCGGACGGTGACCGACAGCACGGGCAGCAACGAGAGTCCCTCGTGGTCGCCCAACGGTCGGCACATCGCGTTTGCCTCGACGCGCGCCGGCCGCAGCCAGATTTTCACCATCGCCCGTGACGGCAACGACCTGAGACAGGTCACCAAAGCGGGCAACAACGTTCAGCCCAGCTGGTCGCGCTGACCGCCGCTGCTGGAGCCGCCCGACTTCGCGCGCGCCCACGCCACTCGTCCTGAAGGAGATGTCCCGCATGCCCGTCCGCTTCGTCCGCCTCATCGCCGTGCTCCTGGTGATCGTCGCCACCACCTCCGCGTGCAGCCGCAAGAAGCCGCCCGTCGCAAGGCCGACGCCGCCGCCGCCCTCGGCCGGCGGACCTGGCACCGCGGCGCCGCCACCACCGCCGGCTCCCCTGTCCGAACCGGAGCCGCCGGTTGCCTCGGTGCCTCTGGAACCGGCGATGTCGGGCACCTCGGTGGACTACAACGCGCGCTCGCTCGACGAGATCAATCGCGAGAGCCCGCTGCAGCCGGTGTTCTACAGCCTCGACGGCTCGGAAGTGAGCGGCGAGATGCAGGCCACCCTGCAGAGGAATGCCGACATCCTCAAGCAGTATCCGAGCTGGATGGTGACCGTCGAAGGTCACTGCGACGAGCGCGGCACCGCCGAGTACAATCTGACGCTTGGCGATCGCCGTGCCCAGTCGGCGCGGTCGTACCTGATCGCGCTCGGCATTCCGGCCGAACGGATCAAGACCGTGTCCTACGGCAAGGAGTTTCCCTTCGACCCAGGCGCCAGCGAAGAGGCGTACGCCAAGAACCGGCGCGCCCATTTCGTGGTGACCAGCAAATAAGGACGACTGCCATGACGCGCATCGTGATCGGCGCCCTGACCGGCGCCTTCCTCGTGGGCCTGGGACACCCGGTCCTGGCCGCCAACCGCGAGCATCAGCAACTGATGGCCGACATCCGCATGCTGCAGGAGCACTCGCAGCAACTGCAGCTGGTGCTCGTGACGCTGGCCGACACGCTGAAGACGCTGAACGCCAAGCTCGACGACCAGACGACGACCAGCCGCAAGCAGTTCGCCGACCAGAAGCTGCTCATCGACAATCTCGGCAGCGACCTCCGGGTGGTCCGTGAGCGGATCGACGAGAACAACACCCGCTTCGGCACCATGGGTCAGGAGCTGATTTCACTGCGCAATGCCGTGAACTCGCTGCCGGCGCAGTTGATGCCACCGCCGCAGCCGGTGACGATGGTGCCCGGACCTGGCGGGACGATGGTCCCGGCCCCGCAGCCGGCGCCGCCCGCGGGCGGCTTTGCAACGCCCCAGGCCGGCGTCACCCCGGTGCCGTCCGGTCCGGCCGGGGGACTCTCGCCGCAGCGCATGTTCGACACGGCCCAGGCCGACTACGCGGCCGGGCAATGGGGGTTGGCGATCTCCGGCTTCGAGCAGTTCATCCGCTCCTTCCCTACCAGCGATCGGTCCGACGATGCCCAGTTCTACATCGGGGAGTCGTATCAACTCGATGGCAAGTTCAAGGAGGCCGTCGGCGCCTACGAGCGGGTGATCGGCGACTACCCGAGCGGCGATCGCGTGCCGCAGGCGCTCTACAAGCGCGGCGTGGCGCTGAGCCTGCTCGGCGACAACGACCGTGCCCGCGAGAGCTTCCAGCAGGTGATCAGGAACTATCCGCAGAGCGAGGTCGCGGTACTCGCCAAGCAGGTCCTCGACGGGTTGAACCGGCGCCCGCGCGAGTGAGGTTCGCAGGCCGGGCGCGTTCGCCGCACGCGCGGGTCGCGTGAGCGTCCGGGCCTGGGTAGGGCGCCCAACCGAGGAGTGCGCCAGTCACGCGTCAGATCGTTGGTCGCCGACACGTCGGTGTGCCAGCAGGCAATGGGTATCCCCACGGGGTCGTGGGGATGTGAGGGGCCCGGGATGCCCGGGTGGGGAGAGAGCAGCGTATGGGCAGCGTGAACAAGGCAATTCTGGTCGGCAACCTGGGCCGCGATGCAGAGATGAAGTTCACCGGCAATGGCTTCGCGATCGCGCGCTTCAGCATTGCCACCACCGACCGTCGCAAGGACAGCAAGACCGGCGACTGGGTCGAGAAGACCGAATGGCACCGCATCGTCCTGCTCGGCAAGCAGGCCGAGTCGCTGCAGGACTACCTGAAAAAGGGCAAGCAGATCTACGTCGAGGGGCGCATCGAGACGCGCTCGTGGGACGACAAGGACGGCCAGAAGCGGTACACCACCGAGATCGTGGCTGACCGGATCCAGTTGCTTGGCAGCGGCGGGGGCGGCGGCGCCCGCGGCGGCGGCGGCAGCGGACGGGGCGAAGACGACTACGACTACGGCGGTGGGTCGACACCCGCGCAGGGCTCTGGCGGCGCCACCAGTGGCGGCTTCGACCCGATGGGTGGCGGCGAGGGCGACGACGACATTCCGTTCTAGCCCGCGGCAACGCTCCGGCTGGTCTGTGACGAGGGGTGCCTCCCGGGGCGCCCCTCGTCGCGTTTACGGCGCCGTCACCGAGCTGGCCGGCACGGATGGCGCATCGCCGTCGTAGAGCGCACGCAACGCCACCTCGCGCGCCTCGGACACGCTGAAGGCACGGACGGCCTCGCGCGCCTGCCGCAGGGACGTCGCGGTCATGCTGAACTCCCGCAGGCCAAGGCCGATCAGTACGCGCAGCAAGGCCGCATCCGAGGCCATCTCGCCGCAGACCGCGACGCGGCGCCGGTGCCGCGCCGCGCCGCGCACCACCATGCGAATCAGCTTCAGCACGGCCGGGTGCTTCGGGTCGTACAGGTGCTGGACGCGCACATCGCTGCGGTCAGCGGCCAGCGTGTACTGGGTCAGGTCGTTGGTTCCGATGCTGAGGAACGCTGCATGCCGTGCCAGGCGGGAGGCATCCAGCGCCGCGGCCGGGACTTCCACCATGGCGCCGGCCGGCGGGGCTGGCAGGCCGAGCCGCTCTGCCTCCCCCTGCAGCATCGAGGTGGCGCGCGAGACCTCCTCGGCGCTGGTCACAAACGGAAACATGATGCGCAGGCTGCGCCCCTGCCCAGCCCGAACGAGGGCGCGAAGCTGGCGCTGCAGCAGTTCCGGCCGGACCAGGCCGAGCCGGACGCCGCGCATCCCGAGGCGTTCGCGCGGTTCCACGTCGAGGGGTTCGGCGGTGCCCATCTCATCGGGTGTGATGTCGAAGGTCCGGATGGTCACTTCCCTGTCGCCGGCATGGTCGAGCACGGCCCGATACGCGTCGAACTGGACCTGCTCGCTGACCTGGCCAATCGACTGCCCCCCGAGCAGCAGTTCCGAGCGCACCAGACCAAGACCCTGCGCACCCTCGCGCCAGGCGAATGGCACGTCTTCCGGGCGCTCGACGTTGGCGTACAGCTGGATCGGCTGGTCGTCGGCAGTCAGCGCGGGGCCGGAGATCGAGGGCCGCGGGCCCGCCGCAGGGTGCTGACGCCGGCGGAAGGCGGTGATCACCCCGGGCGGCGGATCCACGGCAATCACGCCCGTGGTGCCGTCCACGAGGAGCACGGCGCCGGGGGGAACCATCCGGGTCGCCTCCTGCAGCCCGACCACGGCCGGCACGCCCATCGAGCGCGCGAGGATGGCCGAGTGGGCGGTTCGTGTGCCGGCGTCGGTGGCCAGGGCTGCCAGTCGCGACCAGTCCAGTTGCGCGGCCACCGAGACCGGCAGATCGTCGGCCACGAACACACACGGCTCGGCAAAGCGTGCGAGCTGGGCGTTCAGCCAGTTGGCGTCGCTGTCGTCGCGCTGGAGATTGGCGCGAACCCGGCCGAGCACGTCACTGAGGTCGCCGTGCCGCTCCTGCAGGTACGGGTCCTCGATGGCCCGCAGCCGCTGCACCAGTTCGTCCCCGGCCTCGACCACCGCCCACTCGGCGTTGACGTGGCGCGTGCGGATGAGTGCATCGGCGCGTTCCCGCAACAGGGGGTCGGCGAGCATCAGCAGCTGCACGTCGAACATGCCCGCCAGCTCGGCACCGAGGACGTGCCGGGTGCGGTCGCGGATCTCCTCGAGCTGCGCGCGCGTGTGTTCGGAGGCCGCCGACAGCCGCGCCTGCTCGCGCTCGACATCCTCGCTGGCGATGCGGTAGCGGACGTCGTGGGCGCGCAGGCGCACGACCACGGCTGGTCCGATGGCCTCGCCCGGGGCGACGGCAACTCCGGTCAGCATCAGCACGTCACGACTCCCCGAATCCGCTGGCGATCAGCGCGGCGAGCGCCTCGACCGCCGCGTCCGCGTCGACGCCGTCGGCGCGGATGACGATCGTCGATCCGCGCGCCGCGCCGAGCAGCAGCAGCCCGAGGATGCTCTTGCCATCGAGTTCCCGGGCGCCGCGGGCCACCCGCACCGACGCGGCAAACTGCGACGCCAGCCGCACGAAGCGCGCCGCCGCCCTGGCGTGCAGCCCGAGCTGGTTCACGACCGTCACTTCTCGTGTCACCATGCGCTTACGAGCCCGGGTCGGGACGCATCAGGTCGGAGGCCACCCGGATCGCCTCGCGGGCGTGCTCGCGGACCTGCCGGGCGATGCCGAGCAGGCCGGCGTTGTTGCGATCGAGGTTGGCCAGTTTGACCAGCATCGGCAGATTGACGCCGGTGATCACCTCGACGCGGTCGTCCTCGAGGAACGCGATGCCGAGGTTGCTGGGCGTGCCGCCGAACATGTCGGTCAGGATGAGGACGCCGGCCGGCCCCTGCACGCGCTCGATCGCGGCAGCAATCTGGTCGCGAGCGGCGTTGGGGTCGTCGTGCCAACCGAGCGCCACCGCCTCGAAGCGCACCAGCTCGCCGGCAATCATCTCGGCGGCGTTGACCAGTTCGTGGGCCAGCCGCCCGTGTGTCACCACGACGACGCCCAGGCGCTCGTGTCCGGAATCGATCATCGCTGCCATTCCTCCGCGCTACTCGTTGGCAATGTCGCGGTGCCGGACCCGCAGGCGGATGCCACCGACGCTGGCCATGCGCCGCTTCAGTTCCTCGGCAATGGCCACTGATCGATGCTTGCCGCCGGTGCATCCGATCGCCACCGTCACGTAACTCTTGCCTTCCGCCGCATAGCGCGGCAGCAGGAACGCCAGCAGGTCACCGACCCGCTCGAGAAAGGTCGCGTAGTCACTGTACTGTTCCAGGAAGGCACGCACCTCGGCGTCGCGGCCGGTGTGGGGCCGCAGTTCCGGGACGAAGTGCGGGTTGGGCAGGAAGCGGGCGTCGAAGACCAGGTCGGCATCGAGCGGCACGCCGTGCTTGAAGCCGAAACTGAGAAAGGTCACGACCGGTCCGGCACTGGTGCTGCTGTCGCGCGAGGCGGCCATGAAGGCGTGTCGCAGCTCGTGCACCGTCATGTCGGTGGTGTCGATGATCTGCTCGGCCATCTGCCGAATCGGCATCAGCTGCTCGCGCTCGACGCGGATGCCCTCGCTCACCGACTGGTGCTCGGCCAGCGGATGCGGCCGTCGGGTCTCGCTGAACCGCCGCACCAGCGCGGCGTCGGAGGCATCCAGGAAGATCAGCCGTGGCTCGAGGCCGGGGAGGCGGCGCAGCGCCTGGTAGGCGTCCGGGAACGCCTTGAGGAGCGACCGCTCGCGAATGTCCACGACCACGGCGGCGCGCGAGATCTCGCCGCCTGCGCGCAAGGTCAGTTCGGCAAACGTCTGGATCAGCGCGACCGGCAGGTTGTCGACGCAGAAGTAGCCGAGGTCCTCGAGGGCGCGGATGGCCTGGGTCTTCCCCGACCCCGACAACCCCGTGAGGACGATGAAACGACTCATCGGGGCATGTTCCTCGACCGGCTTGGCCGGCACCGGTGTCCGTCTGCTCATGACTCCCCCGCCTGCAGTTCGGCGTCGAGTCGCGCCGCCAGGCGCTGCGCCGCAGAGATGCCCCTGGCCAGCAGCAGGTGCCGACGGGCCGCGACTTCGACCAGGATGCCGATGTTTCGCCCCGGCCCGACCGGCAGCGTCACCACCGGTACGGGCACTGCCAGCAGCGGCTCGGTCGCTTCGTCGAGCCCGAGCCGCTCGTACTCGGTGTGGACGTCCCAGCGCACCAGCCGGACGATGAACTCGACCTGCATGCTGTGCCGCGTCGAGGCGACGCCGAACAGGTCCTGCACGTTCATGATGCCCAGGCCGCGGACCTCCATGTGATGACGGGTGAGGGCCGGCGAGCTGCCCACCAGCACGGAGCCGCGACGGGTGATCTCCACGGCGTCGTCAGCGACGAGACGGTGCCCACGCACCACCAGGTCGAGCGCGCACTCGCTCTTGCCGATGCCACTCTCGCCGAGCAGCAGCACCCCCAGTCCGAGGATGTCGATGAGCACGCCATGCAGCATGATCATCGGCGCCAGGCCTTCCTCGAGCACCCCGGTCAGCGCCACCAGCGTCTCCGACGTCAGCACGTCGGTCGACAGCACGGGGACACCGCGCGCGTCGGCCATCTCGGCCAGCACGGGATCGATGGGCAGGCGTGCCGTCACGACCACGCACGGCAGGCCGGCGCGCAGGACGTCCTGCAGACGCAAGCGCCGCTCGGTGGCGTCGAGGCTGGCCAGGTACTGGACTTCACTGCGGCCGAAGAGCAGCACGCGGCCGTCCTCGAGGTACTGCGGCTGCCCGGTCAGCGCCAGTCCCGTCTTCTGGAGCGAGACACGGGTGATCTGCCGCAACAAGCCTGTGGCGCCGGCGCGCACCGACAGGTCGGCCAGCGGCGTGCCGGCGCACCGGGCCAGCAGGTCGCGCACCGTGAGGCCCTTGCTCTCGGAATCGGGGATGGCGGTCATGCGACCCGGCTCGACTCAGGCCTCGGGATCGACGAGGGCGATGTGCCCGTCGGCGCGGCGTACCAGCACCTGCACGCGATCGACGGTCGGCTCGCGGAACACCAGCAGCGAGCCTGGCGCCGACGCCACCTGCAGGACCGCGTCCTCCAGATGCATCGGCTTCGCGCCGAGGCGACGGACGCGAATCACCCGCGGCGCAGCGGCCGCATCGTCGCCGGCGGCAACCGCCTGCCGCCGTGGCTTGCTGGCCGCCGCAACCGGCGCGGGCTCGGCAGGCTCGACGGGACGGATCGCCACCGACCGGCGCTTGCGGGCCTCCCACTTGCCCTTCACCTTGCTCGCCTGGTGTTCCACCTTGGCGATGGCATCGGCGACAGCGGACCTGGCGGTGCTGGCCTCGCCATGGCCGTTGAAGTCGTGGTCACCGCGCGTCGTCACCCGGACCGCCGCCTTGACCCGGTCCTTCTGGGTCTGCAAGGCGACCTGCGCGGCAATGATGTTGCCGTGCAGCAGGCGATCCAGCTTCTCGAGGCGGGTCGTGACGACCTGCTGGAGAGCCGGCGTGACGGTGAGGTTGCGCCCTGTCAGCGCGAGCCGCATGAGGCGGGCCTTTCGCGCCTGGTCAGTACAGGACCTTGCGCTGGTTGGAGGTCGGGATACGAAGTTCCTCGCGGTACTTCGCGATGGTCCGGCGCGCGAGCACGAGTCCCTCGCGCTGCAGGATGCTGACGATCTTCGAATCGCTGAGCGGCTTGCGGCCGTCTTCGGCCTCGATGATCTTGCGGATGCGCTGCTTGATCGTCACCGACGAGACGCTCTCGCCAAACGAGCTGCTGATGCCGCTGTGGAAGAAGTACTTCATCTCGAACACACCCTGCGGCGTGTGCATGTACTTGTTGTTGACCACCCGGCTGACCGTGCTCTCGTGCATCCCGATGTCCTCGGCCACGTCGCGCAGCACCAGCGGCCGCAGATGCTCGATGCCGTGGTCGAGGAACTCCTTCTGGAACAGGATGATGCTGTTGGCCACCTTGATGATCGTCTTCTGCCGCTGGTCGACCGACTTGAGCAGCCACAGCGCCGAGCGGAACTTCTCCTTGACGTAGGCCCGCGTCTCGGCCGCCGACTCGTCGTTCTTGTTGTCGAGCAGGCGCTTGTACACCGGGCTGATCCGCAGCTGCGGCAGCCCATCGTCGTTGAGCATCGCGACGTACTGCTCCTCGACCTTGACGATGTAGACGTCGGGCATGACGTACTGCGCCGGCGCAGGATTGAACCGGCCGCCGGGCTTGGGGTCGAGATGCCGGATGATCTCGATGTGCTCCTTCAGCTGCTCGATCGGCATCGCCATCCGCTTGGCGATCTCGGGCACCTGATGGTTCTGCAGCAGCCGCAGGTGGTCGGCGACGATCGTCTCGGCCGGCGTGCCGGTGTGACCGAGATGGCGCAGCTGCAGGGTCAGGCACTCTTGCAGGTCGCGCGCCGCAACGCCCACCGGATCGAGGTGCTGCAGGATGAGCAGCACCGTTTCGACCTGCGTCTGTGACCAGCCGCCCATCTGCGCCAGCTCGTCGACCGACGCCATCAGGTAGCCGTCGTCGTTGAGGTTGCCGATGATCGCCTCGCCCATCTCGCGCTGGTCCGGGCTGATGTCGGTGCGCATCGACAGCTGCCAGAGCAAATGATCGGCCAATGTGCCGGAGGTCGAGAGGGTGTTCTCGATCGGCGGCATCTCCTTGACTTCGACCGGCATCCGCGAGCGGTAGCCGCCGTCGTCGAGGTATTCGCCGAAGAAGTAGGCGTAATCCTGCTCGTCCCAGTTGGCGTCGGGCTTGTCGGGTTTGGGGACCTCGGCGGCCTCCGGTTCCGATGTCTGGGCCTGGGGGTCCACCGCCTGCATCTCTTCGGTGGGCACCTCCTCGAGCATCGGATTCTCGACGATCTCCTGATTCAGCAGTTCTGCCAGCTCGAGCGTCGTCATCGGCAGGAGCTTGATCGCCTGCTGCAACGATGGCGTCAGAACGAGCTTCTGCGACAGGCGGGTCTGGAGCTTCTGCGTGATGGCCATGGTCTGGGGCTGGGTGGACGGAGGTCTCAGTCGAGCCGGAAATCGGTCCCGAGGTAAATGCGCTTGACCTCCTCGTCGGCCGCCAGCTCTCCCGGCGTTCCGCTCTTGAAGATGGTGCCCGCATGCACAATGTGGGCCCGATCCGTAATCTTCAACGTCTCGCGCACATTATGGTCCGTAATGAGCACGCCGATGCCACGATTTTTCAGGTGGAAGATGATTTTCTGGATATCGGACACGGCAATCGGGTCGATTCCCGCGAATGGCTCATCCAAGAGGATGAACTTGGGGTCATTCACCAGGGCACGGGTAATTTCTACCCGCCGGCGCTCCCCGCCCGACAGCGTGTACGCCTTGGCCCTGGCCAGATGCGTGAGCGAGAGTTCCGCCAGCAGTTCCCTGGCGCGGGCGCGGCGCTGGGCCGCGTCCAGCTTGAGCGTCTCGAGGATGGCGAGCACGTTCTGTTCGACGGTGAGGCCACGGAAGATCGAGGCTTCCTGTGGCAGGTACGCCAGCCCCTTGCGCGCCCGCACGTAGATCGGGTCCGAGGTGACGTCGACGCCGTCCAGCGTGACGGTGCCGGAGTCGGGCCGTGTCAGCCCGACGCACATGTAGAAGGTGGTGGTCTTGCCGGCGCCGTTCGGGCCGAGCAGTCCCACGACCTCACCCGACCGGACCTCGAGGCTGACACCAGCGACGACGGTCCGACCGCTGTAGGCCTTGGTGAGGCGATCCGTCTGCAGCAGCGCCATGTGGGTCAGGAGGGCTTGAGGGCCGGGCAGGTGCCAGCGGTGCGGCCCTGCGTGCGGGTGGACTGGTTGCCGTCCACCGAGATGACATCCGAGGTGCGGAAGAACGTCAGGCGCCGGCCCGTCGTCTCGCGGCACTCGTTGGGGAACTGTTCGAGGACGACCACCGGCGTGCCGGCCATCACGTAGCGCCCGTCCCTGGTGAAGTAGCTCAGGCGACTGCCGGTGGCGTGCCGCGTCGACGTCTGCAGCGTCACGTCGTCATAGGCTTCGAGCCGCTCGAGTTCGCGCCCGCCTTCGAGCAGGAACATCTCCAGCCGGGCGCCGCGCAGGTCGCCGTCGCGGGTGCTGACGAGCCGCGCCGCGGTGCGCAGGGTGGCCTTGCGCTCCTTGTCCTGGTACTCGAGCTCGCCGGCCGTCCCGGTCGTCACGTTGCGTTGCGTCTTGCCGGTGGCCGCGTCCTTTTCCTCGAGTTCCATCACGGTCCGCACCGTGCCGACCGCGAGCAGATTGCCGGTGGCCTCGTCCAGTGTCAGCGTGTCGCCCTTGATCGACGTGGCGCCCTGCCAGATCTGCGCCTCGCCGGTGTAGACAGCCTGCTTGTTCCTGCGGGCCAGGGCCCGGCCGGTGACGTTGACCGGCTCGTCGGCCTTGAACATCCCGGGACGCGCCGGGCCGTCGCTGCCGCCCTGCAGCACCGACCGGACGTCGGTCTCGGCCAGCAGGTCGTCGCTGCCGCCGATGATGTTGACGATGCGGGCCTGCACCGAGCCGCGGGCGTCGTCGATGCGGGCCATCTGGGTGGTGCCTTCGGCGCTCAACGTGATGTCGCCGGAATCGGTGCGATACACCAGGCGCGGCGCGGTGGCCGTGCGCTGGGCGTCCTTGACGGTGACCGCACCGGTGAAGGTCGCGCGGTCGATGGCGTCGAGGGCGCCGCGCGTCTGCAGGTCGAGCGTCTGCGAGGTGATCGTCCGGGCCAGCGCCGCCTGGCCGCGGCTGGCCACGCGGGTTTCGCGGAACGTGACGTTGTCGGTGAAGGTGGCGCCGGTCAGTCCGCGTCCGGGCTGGCCGGCGCCGGTCAGCGTGTCGCCGCTGATCACGCGCGCCGGCGTGGCCCCGGCCGGAGGCACGCTCAGCTGCGCCGCCCCCTGCGCGGTCAGTCCGGTCATGGTCGATCCATCGGCATCGAGCTGCATGTCGATGAGTGATGCCGACAGGCGCCGGCCGCTGCCCGCCCCACTGGCGCGGAACTGCACGGCGGCACGCTCGGCCAGGGTGACCTGCCGGAGCGTGCGTCCGTCGGGCTGGTACGCCAGGTTGATGTCGGTGGCCGCCAACTGCTGCAGCGCCTGCGGCGGCGGCAGCGCCACCGCCGACTGCCCACGCAGCTCCACCAGTTCGGTGATGTCGGCGGTCGGCTGCATGAAGACCGTGATGCTGTCGCCCGACAGCGTTTGTCCTTCCCGCACGACCGACGCGGCGTCCTGCAGGCGGATGTAGCGGTCGGCGCGGGCGAAGCCGGCCGACCCGGCCTTCATGTGCGTTTCGCCCTGCCCGCGCGGATCGCGCGCGATGTCGATCCGCGCGTCTTCCAGCATCCACAGGACGTCGCGGGCATTGTCGTAGGTGGCGCCGACCGACGTCCCGGTCATGCGGGTCTTGGTGAAGGCAACCTTGCCCGGAATGCGGATGATGCCGTCGCCGGCATCGTAGGTCGCTTCGGGACCGGTCATCGTCAGGGCATCGGTGGTCACCAGCCGGACGTGACCGGTGAGCCGCACCTGGGCGTTGTCCTTGGTGACCTCGGCCTCGTCGCCGTTGATGGTGAAGCCGCGCCGGTCGTCCCGGGCGGGCACGGTGACGACCACCGACTGGAACACGGTCCGGCCGTCGGGATAGGTCCGCAGGCCCTTGTGCTGCAGGTCCATGTCGCGGGCCTCACCACGGGTCCGGGTGATCAACCCGCCGCTGGACTCGACGACCGCGTTCGGATCGGTGCGCGGGTCGGAGACCTCGCCGCCGACGACCGGACGTCCCCGCAGCTGCAGGCCGAGCCAGACGGCAAAGCCGACGGCAAACGCCGCCAGCAGCGCCCTGACCAGCGTCTGCAGTCGCATCAGGCCGGCCCCGGCGAGGCGGGCGACTCCGGGCAGCGCAGGTCCGCCACTGTGAGTTCGAGCGTGGTCTCGCCCCGGAATGTCTGCTTGTCGAGCGAGTACGCCAGGCGCAGCGACTGCCGGTGCTGCTCCCACTGCGCGGCCTTCTCGGACGAGCGCCAGGCGATGGCGTTGAAGACCCGGCCGTCCTGTCGCACCTGCACCTTGAGATGGCGCTCCTTGATGCGTCGCGGGGTACCGAGGAGCTCGACACCCGAGGCGTCGAAGACGGGCTTGGCATTGGCCAGCCCGAACGGGGCCATCTGCTCGAGGTCGGCGACCACGCGCGCGTCGATCTCAGAGAGCCGGAGCTGGCCGTCGATGCGCAGGCGCGGCATCAGGTCGGTCGGCTCGAGGCACTCCAGACCGTGCGCCCCGAGGCGATCGCGCAACTCCGGGATGCGCGCCGCATCCATCGTCAACCCGGCCGCCTGTTTGTGGCCGCCGTACTTCTGGAACAGATCGGCGCAGCGGTCCAGGGCGCCGAGCATGTCGAAGGCCGCAATCGACCGGCACGAGCCGTGTGCGATGCCGTCCTCGATCGACAGCACGATCGAGGGCTTGTAGAACGCGTCCACCAGCTTGGAGGCGACGATGCCGATGACCCCGCGATGCCAGCCCTCACCCGCCACGACCAGGACGTTGTGGGCCCCGATGCGGACGTCGGTCTCGACCATCTTCCTGGCCTCGACCACGATCTCGGCTTCGTAGGCCTGGCGACGGACGTTCTCTTCGCCGAGCTGCGCGGCCAGCCGCCGGACCTCGTCGAGCTGACTTTCGTCGCTGGCCAGCAGCAGGCGCGTGGCCAGGTCGGGCGTGCTCATGCGGCCAGCGGCATTGACCCGCGGGGCGATCACGAAGGCGACATGGAAGCCATCGATGACCTGATTCTGCAGGCCTGCCGATTCGAGCAGGGTCCGCAGGCCGACGGTGTGCGGCCCCTGTGACAGCCGCTCCAGACCGAGCTTGGCGATGATCCGGTTCTCGCCCACCAGCGGCACCATGTCGGCGACCGTACCGATCGCGGCCAGCTTGAGGAAGGCCGGCAGCCACTTCTCGCGGCCGAAGCGCTGGCACAAGGCCTGAACGACCTTGAAGGCGACGCCGACGCCGGCCAGGTGCGGGTCCGGGTACGTGCAGTCGGGACGCTTGGGATTGATCACCGCCAGGGCCGCCGGCAGTTCGGCTTCCGGCTCGTGGTGATCGGTGATGATCAGGTCGACGCCGAGCTCGCGCGCGCGCCGCGCCGCATCGGCGCTGCGGATGCCACAGTCCACCGAGACGATGACGCGCACGCCCTCGGCGTGCAGTCGCTCGACGGCCGGCACCTGCAGGCCGTACCCGTCGCGCAGCCGTTCGGGGATGAAGTGGGTGACGTCGCCGCCCAGCAACTCCAGCGCCCGCCGCAGGATCACCGTCGACGTGACGCCGTCCACGTCGTAGTCGCCGTGGATGGCAATCCGCTCGCGACGCTCGAGGGCGGCGCACAGCCGATCCACGGCGGGACGCATGTCCGCCAGCAGGTAGGGGTCATGCAGCTGCGACAGCTGCGGGTGCAGGAAGCGATGCGCGGCGTCGGGGTCGCCGTGGCCGCGGTGACAGAGCAGACGGGCCACGACCGGGGACACGTTCAGCGCAGCGGCCAGCGACTGGGCGGCCGGCTCGTCGCACTCGACGGGAGCCCAGATCAACGTCCTCATGGCGCGGCGTCCCCGTCGGGCGGGGTCAGGAGGCGGTTCCCGAGATCTCGGCGCCGAGGCGGCCGATGCGGCGGAACTTCTCGTACCGGCGCTCGAGGCGCTCCGCGTCGGGCATGGCCATCAGGCGCTGCAGCTCGGGCCACAGCGCCTCGTCCAGCCGGGACGCCGCGAAGTCGTAGTCCTGGTGTGCGCCGCCGGGCGGTTCGGGAATGATCCCGTCGACGATCTCCCGCGCCACGAGGTCGGGCGCGGTCATCTTCAGCGCGTCGGCGGCTTCGACCTTCTTGGCCGAGTCGCGCCAGAGGATCGCGGCGCATCCTTCGGGCGGGATGACGCTGTAGACCGCGTACTCCTGCATCAGCACCGTGTCGCCGATGGCGATGCCGAGCGCTCCGCCACTGCCGCCCTCGCCGGTGACGACGACCAGGACGGCGGTGTTGAGGACGGCCATCTCGCGCAGGTTGACGGCAATCGCCTCGGCGATGCCGCGCTCCTCGCTCTCCATGCCGGGATAGGCCGCCGGGGTGTCGACCAGGCAGATCACCGGCCGCCGGCACTTCTCGGCCAGCTGCATCGCCCGCAGCGCCTTGCGGTAGCCCTCAGGCCGCGCGTAGCCGAAATTGCGCGTGATCTTCTGCTTGGTGTCGCGGCCCTTCTGGTGGCCGACGATCATCACCGGCTGGTCGTGATACTGGGCGAACCCGGTGATGATGGCCTGGTCGTCGCCGAAGCGCCGATCGCCGTGGATCTCGGTGAAACCCGGCCACAGCCGCGCCACGTAGTCGAGCAGGTAGGGGCGCTGCGGATGGCGCGCGACCAGCACGCGCTGCCACGGCGTCAGGCGCGCGAACAGATCCTGGCGGACCTGGCGGGCGCGGTGCTGGAGCCGGGCGATCTCGCCGGCACGTTCGGGCGTCGCCGGCTGGCTGTCGAGCTGGTCGATCTCTTTCAGGAGTGCAGCGACGGGCTCCTCGAACTCGAGGGTGTCCACGGACATGAGGGTCAGGTTACCGCAGTTTGACGGCGCCGACCCCGCAGACACGCTCGAGGTCGGCGACCAGTTGTTCGGAGGGGCGCACGTGCACGGCGCCGAGTTCGGCCCGGACCCGCATCGGCCGGGGGAGATCGCGGACCTCGACGTCGAGGCGGACGCGCCGGTCGCCGCGGTGTCGCAGCAACACGTCAGCCACCGCCTCGAACATCGTCCGCGAGGGCGTCTTCAGCGAGATCGCGACCTCACGCGAGAGCGTCTCGTTGAGCGAGGACAGCGGCTTGATCTCGCTGGCCAGAATCTTTGCCGTGTCGCCGCCACCGGCTTCGAGCTTGCCCCGCACCAGCACCATGCGGTCGTTCTCGATGACGGACCCGAAGTTGCGGAAGGTCTCCGGGAAGGCCACCACCTCCAGCGAGGCGTCGAGGTCCTCGAGCATGAAGGCCGCCATCCGGTCGCCCTTCTTGGTCTTGACCTGCCGGACGCCGCTGATGATGCCGCCGACCAGGACGTCGGCGGCGGCCTCGGTGCACTGGGCAATCGGCCGGGCGCCGGCCTGGGCCAGATCGGCCTGGTGCGCCGCCAGCGGGTGGCCGCTCAGGTACAGCCCGAGCGCCTCCTTCTCGAACGCCAGGACCTGCGCGTGGGCAAACGGCTCGGCATCGGGCAGCGCCAGGTCGGCGCCAGGCTCGGCGCGGTCGCCGTCGCCATCGCCACTGCCGCCGAGCAGCGCATCGAACAACTGCGTCTGGCCACGTTCGCGATCCTTCTGGATGCGGTTGCCGTGTTCGAGCGCGCGGTCGATGGCCGCGCACAGGCGGGCGCGGCGGGAAGTGGTCGGCTCGTCGGGTGAGGCCAGCGAGTCCAGGGCGCCGGCCTTGGCCAGGCTTTCGAGCACGCGCTTGTTGACGAGGCGCAGGTCGGCGTGCTCGCAGAGGTCGCGCAGCGAGGCCAGCTGGCCGCCCCGCGCGGCACGCACCCCGAGCAGCGACAGGATGGCGCCCTCGCCGACGTTCTTCACCGCCGTCAGCCCGAAGCGGACCCCCTCGGGTTCGACCGTGAACGGCAGCTGACTGAGGTTGACGTCGGGGGGCAGCACCGGGACGCCGAGGTCGCGGCATTCGCCGAGGTACTGCGACAGCTTGTCGGTGTTCTGTGCCTCGATGGTCAGCAGCGCGGCCATGAAATAGCGCGGGTAGTTGGCCTTGAGGTAGCCGGTCTGGTAGGCCAGCAGCGCGTAGGTCGTCGAGTGCGACTTGTTGAAGCCATAGCCGGCGAAGTAGGCCAGCAGGTCGAAGATCTCGCCGGCCTTCTTCTCCGACAGCTTGTTGGCCATGGCGCCGGCCACGAACCGGTCGCGCTGGGCGGCCATCACCTTGGGGTCCTTCTTGCCCATCGCCTTGCGCAGCACGTCGGCCTCACCCATGGTGAAGCCGCCGACGTCACGCGCCACGCGCATGACCTGCTCCTGGTAGGCGATGACCCCGTAGGTGTCGCTGAGGATGGCCTCCATCTGCGGCGCCATGTAGGTGATCGCCTCGCGGCCGTGGCGACGGTTGACGAAGCTGTCGACGACGCCGGCACCGAGCGGACCCGGCCGGTACAGCGCGTTGAGCGCGATCAGGTCGTCGAAGCGCGACGGCTTGGCCTTGCGCAGCACTTCGCGCATGCCCGAGGACTCGAACTGGAAGACGCCCGCGGTCAAGCCGTCGGCAAACAGCGCGTAGGTCTTGAGATCGTCCAGCGGGATCGCGTCGATGTCGAGCGTCTCGCCGGTCGTCCGCTTGATCTCCTTCACCGCATCGTCGATCAGGGTCAGCGTGCTGAGGCCGAGGAAGTCCATCTTGAGGAGGCCCATCCTCTCGATTTCCTTCATCGCCCACTGGGTGACGATTTCATCGCGCGCACCCTTGTACAACGGGGCGTAGTCGGTGATCGCGCTGGGGGCGATGACCACCCCGGCGGCGTGCACCGAGGCGTGGCGGGTCATGCCCTCGAGACGCTGGCCGATCTCGAGCAGCTCGCGCACCCTGGGGTCGCTGTCGCGCAGCTGCTTGAGCGCCGGGTTCTCGAGCAGCGCCTTCTCGAGGGTCATGTCCAGCGCCGGCGGAATCAGCTTGGCGACGCGATCGACGTCGGCGTAGGTCATGTCGAGGACACGACCGACGTCGCGCACCACGGCCTTGGCCTTCATGGTCCCGAAGGTGATGATCTGCGCGACGTTCTCGCGGCCGTACTTGCGGGTGACGTACTCGATCACCTCGCCGCGCCGGCGCTCGCAGAAGTCGATGTCGATGTCGGGCATCGAGACGCGCTCGGGGTTGAGGAAGCGCTCGAAGATCAGGTCGAACTCGATGGGATCGACGTCGGTGATGCGCAGGCACCAGGCGACCACGCTGCCGGCGGCCGAGCCGCGGCCCGGGCCGACCGGGATGCCCTGCTCGCGGGCGTAGCGGATGAAGTCCCAGACGATCAGGAAGTACCCGGTGTACCCCATCTTCTGGATCATCGCGATCTCGTAATCGAGGCGCGTCGCGTACTCGTCCAGGGTGTGACGCAGGGCGCGGCGGCTGATCAGGTCCTGCAGCCGCGGCAGCCGCGCCGCAAAGCCTTCGCGCGTGATCCGCTCGAAGTGGCCGTCCAGGGTCTCCCCGGCCGGCACGTCGAAGTTGGGCAGGTGGTAGACCTTGTCGTCGAGATTGACGTGACACCGCTCGGCAATGCGCGCGGTGTTGGTCAGCGCGTCCGGGTAGTCGCCGAACCGCTCCCACATCTGCGCCGGCGTCTTCAGGTAGAACTCGTCCGACCCGTACTTCAGCCGGTGCGTGTCGTTGACCGACTTGCCGGTGCCGATGCAGAGCAGGATGTCGTGCGGCTTGTGGTCGCCGTCGCGCAGGTAGTGGACGTCGTTGGTGACGACCATCGGCAGGTCGAGCTCACGGGCCAGGCCGGGCAGGCCGTCGTTGACGATCTTCTGCTCGCGCAGCCCCTGGTACTGCATCTCGAGGAAGAAGTTGCCCTTGCCGAAGATCTCGCCGTACTGCCCCGCCGCGGTCCGCGCCTTCTCGATCTTGTCCTTGTAGATGCCTTCGGCGACTTCGCCCTTGAGGCAGCTGCTCAGGCCGATCAGGCCGGCGCTGTGCTTCTGCAGCAGCTCCTTGTCGATGCGCGGCTTGTAGTAGAAGCCCTCGGTGTAGCCCGAGGACACCAGCTTGATCAGGTTGTGGTAGCCCGACGTTGTTCTCGGCCAGCAGCACCAGGTGGTTCTGCGTCTCGCCGGGGACGCCGCTGCGATCGCGGCGATCACCGGGCGCGACGTAGACCTCGCAGCCGAGGATCGGCCGGACGCCATGCTTCTTGGCCGTGTCGTAGAACACGACCGACGAGAACATGTTGCCGTGCTCGGTCACCGCCAGCGACGGCATGCCGAGCCGCGCCGCTTCCTTCATCAGTTCGTCGACGCGGCAGGCGCCGTCGAGCAGTGAGTACTCGGTGTGCAGATGCAGGTGGACGAAGTCGTTCACGCGGGTCCTACTCCCACTCGATCGTGCTTGGTGGTTTGCTGCTGATGTCGTAGACGACGCGATTGAGGCCACGCACCTCGTTGATGATGCGGCTGGACACCCGCTTCAGCAACGGGGTGGGCAACGGCGCCCAGTCGGCAGTCATGAAGTCGGTGGTGTGCACGGCGCGCAGCGCCACCACGTGCTCGTAGGTCCGCCCGTCGCCCATCACGCCGACGCTGCGCACCGGCAGGAACACCGCGAAGGCCTGGCTGGTCAGCTCGTACCAGGTCTTGCCCGTCGCCTCGTCGCGCGTGGTGCGCAGTTCCTCGATGAAGATGTCGTCGGCGCGCCTGAGCAGATCGGCGTACTCGGCCGTGACCTCGCCGAGGATGCGCACGCCCAGGCCCGGGGCCGGGGAACGGATGCCGGTAGACCATCTCGGGCGGCAGCCCCAGCACCAGCCCGAGTTCGCGCACCTCGTCCTTGAACAGCTCGCGCAGTGGCTCGAGCAGCAACAGCCCGAGCGTCTCGGGCAGGCCGCCGACGTTGTGGTGGCTCTTGATCGTCTGCGCCTTCTTCGTCTTGGCCCCGCCCGACTCGACGACGTCCGGATAGATGGTGCCCTGCGCCAGCCACCTGGCGCCGCTCAACGAGGTGGCTTCGGCCTGGAAGACCTCGACGAATTCCCGGCCGATGATCTTGCGCTTGGCCTCGGGGTCGGTCACGCCGGCCAGGGCGCCGAGAAACTGCGCGCCGGCATCGACGTGCCGGACCCGCGCGTGCAGGCGGCCGACGAACATCTCCATCACCAGCGCGGCTTCGTTCAGCCGCAGCAACCCATGGTCGACGAACACGCAGGTCAGCTGGTCGCCGATGGCCCTGTGGATGAGCGCGGCGGCGACGCTCGAGTCCACACCGCCGGACAATCCCAGCACGACCTGGTCCTCCCCCACCTGCTCGCGGATGCGCGCCACCGCCTCGGTGACGTAGTCGCCCATCCGCCAGTCGCCCGCGCCCGCCGCAGATGTCGCGAACGAAGCGACTCAGGATGGCCTGGCCCTGCCGCGTGTGGGTGACCTCGGGATGGAACTGCAGCCCGTAGTACCCGCGCTGCTCGTCGGCCATGCCGGCAATCGGACAGCTCGGGGTGGAGGCCAGGAGACGGAATCCCGGCGGCATGGCCGCCACCGAGTCGCCGTGGCTCATCCACACCTCGAGCATGCCGTGGCCCTCCGTCGATCGGAAGTCCTCGAGATCCTCGAGCAGCCGGGTGTGGCCGTGGGCGCGCACCTCCGCGTAGCCGAACTCCCGGTGGTCGCTCCAGGCGACCGAGCCCCCGAGCTGCGCGGCCATCGTCTGCATGCCGTAGCAGATGCCGAGCACCGGCACCGCCATCTCCCACACGGCTGCGGGGGCGCGCAACTGGTGATCGTCGTAGGTGCTGCCGTGACTGCCCGACAGGATGATCCCGATCGGCGCCAGCCTGGCAATGACGTCGGGCGAGACGTCGTGCGGGTGGATTTCGCAGTAGACGTGCGCCTCGCGCACGCGGCGTGCGATGAGCTGCGTCACCTGTGACCCGAAATCGAGGATCAGGACGGTCTGATGGGCCATGGAAGCGATGGGCGGCGGTGCGGGACGGGCGAATGCCGAATGTCGGAAAAGCAGCGGCGCGAAGCCGCTATTATAGCCAGGTGATGGGCGGTCGGACCACAAGATGTCGGGGTGTTTCGGGCAAATACCGCATTTGCTGGGCGATCGTGCTGGTCGCCGCCTGTGCCGTGCTGCCGCTGCCGGCGGCGGCGCAGACACCGCCGCGGTCGACCCCTTCGACACTGCCCCTGTTCCCCCTGCGGCTCCGCTGGTCGGCTGAACTCGATGCGCCGCCCTCGGCCGGGCCGGCCACCGACAACCGTCGGGTGTTCGTGCCCCTCGCCGGCGGCGGACTGCTCGCGCTCGACGCCGACAACGGCGCGGTGGCCTGGCGGGCCGACATCACCACCACCACGGCCCCAGCGGTTGCCGGCGACCACCTCTACGTGGTCGGGGCGACGGTTTGCACGCCCTGGAGGTCGGCAGCGGCCGGGTGCTGTGGCGAGCGCCCCTCGCGGCCGCCGTCTCGGCGCCGCTGGTGGCCCGGTCGGGATGGGTCATTGCCGCCCTTCAGTCCGGCGAGGTGCTGGCGCTGCGAGCCACGGATGGCACCGTCGTGTGGCGGCAGCAGCAGGCGGCGCCGGTGGTCGCGACGCCGGCCCTGAACGGTGACCGGCTGTACCTGCCCGGGGCAGACGGAGTGGTGCGCGCCGTGGACATCACCACGGGGGCCGCCGCTGTGGACGCAGGCGCTCGGCGGCAGCATCGTGACGGTCGCGCCGCTCGGCAACCGTGTCTACGTCGGCTCGACCGACAACCACTTCTACTTGTCTGGACGATGGCAAGGGTCGCGTACGGTGGCGCTGGCGTGCCGGCGCGGACCCGGTGGGCGCGGCGATCGCCGACGACGAGCGCGTCTACTTCACGTCGCTCGACACGGTAGTGCGGGCGCTGGACCGCGGCCACGGCGCCCAGCGCTGGCGGCAGCCGCTCCCGTGGCGGCCGCGGACCGGCCCGCTGCGGGTCGGCAACACCCTGGTCGCCTCCGGGATCGCCGTCGACCTGCGCGGCTACGCGATGGACACCGGCAAACCCGTCGGCGAGTACGCGCTCAGCGAGAATCGACTCGAAGTCGTCGAAGGCGCGCCGATTGTGGTGGCGCGTGCCGACGCTGCCTGGCGATTTCCTGGTGGCGGCGCATCGCCGATGGCCGTCTGGTCGCGCTCGAGCACGTCTTCGGCCTGCCGGCCGCAGCCGCTCACCGAGCTGCCGGGCGAGCGGGTCGCGTTGACGCCGCCACCGCTGCCCTGACCACGCCAGCCAGACGGGCGATGCCTTCCTCGATGCGCGTCGCCGACGCCGCCGAGAACGCCAGCCGCAGCGAGTGGCTGCCCGACCCGTCGACAAAGAACGGCGCGCCCGCGACGTAGATCACCTGCGCCTCGACCGCTGCGGGCAGCAGGGCGCGCGTGTCGATCTCCTCGGGAGCTGCACCCACAGGAAGAAACCGCCGCGCGGCGGCGTCCAGCGCGCCAGGTCGGCGCACTGCGCGGACAGCGCCCGGCTCATGACATCGCGCTTGCCGGCGTAGGCGTCACGCAGGCGCGGCAACTGCGCGTCGAGCACGCCGCGCAGGATGGCTTCGTGCACGCATGCGCTGGTCCAGGGTGCTCGAGCACAGGTCGGCCGACTGCTTGGCCACGTCCAGTCGTGCCACCACAGGCTCGGGCGCCACCACCCACGCGGTGCGGAAGGTCGGCGCGAGCGTCTTGGACGTGCTCTGCAGGTAGATCACCCGGCCGTCGGCGTCATCGGCCTTGATCGGTCGGGTGTCGGCGTCGCCGGTGCCGTCGGGGAACCACAGGTCGCCGTACGGGTCGTCCTCGACAATCAGCACATCCTCGCGGGCGCTCCACTCCAGCAGCGCGCGTCGCTTCCCCAGCGACAGCAGGGCCCCGGTGGGATTGCCGAAGTTCGGGATGACGTACAGGAACTTGACGCTCGCCCCGGCCCGTCGTTCGCGCGCCAACACCTGGTCGAGGTGATCGAGATCGAGTCCGTCGGCCTGTTGCCTGACGCCGGCCAGTCGCGCCCCGGCGCCGCGAAAGGCGGCGATGGCGCCCGTGAAGGTCGGCAGTTCGACCAGCACGACATCGCCCGGATCGACGAACAGGCGGGTCACCAGGTCCACCCCCTGTTGCGACCCCGTCGTCAGCAGGATCTCCTGCGACGTGCAGGCGATGCCGCGCCCGCGCAGTCGCGGCACGATGGTCTCGATCAGCGGCGCGTAGCCACGCGTCGGTCCGTACTGCAGGGTCTCGTGCTGGTCGTCGCGCAGCACGTCGTCGGCAATGTCCCGATACGCGTCCCAGGCAAACAGTGCCGGGTCGGGATAGCCGGGCGCAAACGAGATCATGTCTGGCCGACCAGCCGAGAGGATGCCCATCTGGCGGATGGCCGACCCGGTCAGCTGGCGGCCCATCCGCGAGAAGGCGGTCTCGTGGGTGCTCACGCCGGCAGACCGTCGGCGACGACGGCGATTGGCGCGTCGGCCGGGGTGTCGTACAGGAAAAGATAGGCGCCGGCTGACGTCAGCCCGAGGTACTGGAACACCAGTCCGCGCAGGAGCCAGGCCAGCAGCTGCAGCGGCAGCACGGCCAGGCCCACGAAGGGCACGAACGAGATGAGGCCGAGGCCCGCCGTCGCGACAATCGACGCCAGCGTTGCCAGACCGACCAGGCCGGCGGTGACGGCAAAGACGCCGAGCGTGCGGCTGGTGTCGCTCTGGACCAGCCGCAACGCCTCGCTGAAGGCCATCCGCACCGAGACGTCGCGCGCCGCGATGACCACCTGCACCACGAGGTAGGTCGTGTTGACCAGGGTCAGCCAGGCCACCAGCAGCGCGCTGCAGATGGCAGCGATGACCGTCCAGCCGACGAGGAAGCCGTCCTGCCCGACGGCGCGGTACCCGGCCAGGATGACGGTCAGGTACGTCACGCCCGACACCAGGTAGGTCGCCAGCAGGAAGGCGCCCAGCCGCAGGAAGCGTGGCCGCAGCCGGCGTGTGCCCTGCAGGAAGACATCCACGTCGGTGCGCGAGGCCCTGCGCAACAGCGCCAGGCGGACGGGATACCGCTCGAGCGGCACCGCATGCCGCTGCGCCTCGACCATCACGGCCAGTGTCCCGCCCTTGAGGATGAACATCAGCGCCGACCCGCCGAGCACGACAATTGCCAGAGCCGACAGGAAGCTGACCAGCGCTATCGGGTGTTCGAGCAGCGACGTGGCAACGCCGGTCGCGCTCTGCCGCAGGTCGAGCTCGTCACCGAGCACGTCCTGCACGTCCTGATTCAGGGCCAGCGCCACCAGGAACGTGCCGCCGACGATCGGCACCGCCAGGAGGATCTTGAAGGTTGCCTCGGCGATGAACTGCAGCACGACCACCGGCCAGTTGGCCGCCGCGAGCAGGGCACCTCGTTTGATCGGGAGCTTGATGGCAGGGATGCGCATGCGTCGCGGGGTCCCGCGCGTCTCCATCATAACGAACGCCGGCGCGTCACACCGTCCGGCAGCGCCATCGGCGGCGCGGTCCGCGTGGTGTCGGCAGCCGCGGCGCCGCCGCTGTCGTCTGAAGGCCGGATAAGATTCCGCCACGCCTGCATGCTCCAACCAGCCCCTTCCTCCCGGTCTCGCAGCCTCGTCCCCCGCGTGCTCGCAGTCGGTGTGGTGGGCACGGTGTGCGTGCTGCTGCTCGGTGCCGCGTGGATGCTGTGGCGGCTCGGGCCCGATGTCGCGGGCACCGCGGCGCGGGTCGAGCGCGACGTGCGGACGCGGTTCGCGCGGCACGCCGACCTGCTCCAGCAGACCGTCGCCCGACTGCACGCGCAGCCGGCGGTGCTGGCCGCCCTGGACGCGCCGACCCGGGACCAGCGCGTCCTGTTCGATGCCGTCGCCGAGGCGGCCCGCCGCAGCGGCGGCGAGGTGGCCATCACCGTCACCGCGCTGGACGGCACCGCGGTCGCCTGGGCAGGTCGCCCACAGGCCGTGCCCGACCCGCGCCCGTCCGACGGTCCGGCCCTGGTCCTGGCACCGGGGGCGCTTGGCCTGCGGCTCGTCCACGTCGAGCCGGTCCGCCTCACCACCAGCGGCCAACCGCGCGTGATCGGCACGATCGCCGCCGAGCAGTTGCTATCGCGCGTCTCCACCGTCGATACCCGGGACACGCTCGAGGCGCGGTTCGAGTCGTCGCTGCTGCCGGTCTCGCTGACGCCACGCTATCTCGGCGGCCCGCGCGAGCCGGGCGCGGCGTCGGTGGTCACCCTCGACGCCCCGAACGGCACGGCGCTGGCCGACGTGGTCATCTCGCACGCCCGCCTGCAGACGTTGCGAGACACCTGGTGGCGCCGCCTCGTCGGCCTGGGCGCGGTCGGGCTGGCCGTGACCTGCCTGGTCCTGGCCGGCGTGCTGGCGTGGGAACGGCGGTGGCTGCCGCCGGCGACCTACCGCCGCTTCACCGCGCTCGCGTACCTGTGGCTGGTCGTCGCGCGCGTCCTGCTCTGGTACGGCTGGAGTCCTCTTCAGGAGATGACCCGCGGCTGGCCGGCGCCGGTGCACACCGCCGACCTGCTGGCATGGCTGCATCGCACGCCCTTCGACCTGTGCGTGACCGCCTTCCTCCTGCTTGCCGCGGTGCTGCTGGCTGTCGACCCGCTGCGGCGGCTGCGGCTGGCGAGGCAACGCGCCCGCCGGCGCCCGGCCGGGCCGGACGGCCTGCCGCTGTGGTTTGCGGCAGGCCAATTGCTGGCAGGCGTCGCGCTGGCGGCCATGCTGGGCCTGCTCGCGCGGGTGGTCCAGGACACGGTCAATCACACCGAGCTCGACGTGTTGATGCTGGCGCTGCTGCCGCCAATCGAACCGCAGCGCCTGCTCGGACTGCTCGGCCTGCTGGCGCTCGGCGCGTCGACCTTCTGGGGCGGGGTGCTGGTGCTGCGCGTCGGGCTGCTGCACTGGCGACTGGCGGCACTCGGCACCTGGGCGGGGCGGGTGTGGCCGCTCGTGCTCTGGACCACGCCACTGGCCGTGGCGGTGGCGCTGGTGCGGTGGCGCGGCCACGACCCGCCAACGCTCGCGCTGCTGTCCATGGCCGGCTGTGCGGGCGGGGCGGCGCTGTATGGCGCGCGCGCCATGGCCTGGCTGCGGCGCGGGTCACAGACCTGGCGCCTGCTCTCGGCGTATGCGGCGCTGTTGTTGCCGGCCCTGCTGCTCTACCCGATGCTGCTGCATGCGCTCGGGCACGCCCGCAAGGATCTGATCAGCACGCAGTATGCGACGCAGGTCGTCTCGCATCCGCGCGAGCTGCAGAAGCGGCTGAATGCGGCACTCACCCAGATCGATGCGGTGCCGAGCCTGGCGGCCCGCATCGCAGTCATGCCGCGCGAGACGGCACGCGTCCCGACCGATGCCGCCTTCGACCTCTGGCAGCAGACCGACCTGGCCACCGCGCGTCTCACCTCGGCCGTCGAACTCTACGGTCCGGACGGCCTGCTGGTCAGCCGCTTCGGCTTCAACTTTCCCGAGTACCAGATCACGGTGCCGCAGTGGCGCAGCGGCGTGTGCAGCTGGGACGTGTTTGCCGAGACGGCACTCTTCGGCTCCGAAGAGCGCAGCATGCTGCACGCGGAACGCGCCGTCTGCGACAGCCGCGGCGGCGGCGAGCAGGTTCGCGGCGGGATCATCCTGCACGTGATGCTGGACTACAGTTCGCTGCCCTTCCTGACCACGCAGGGCCCGTACTACGACCTGTTCCGCGGCAGCGCGCGGCAGGACACGCCGCGCGTCACGGCGGCCTCGCGCGACATCGACCTGGTCGTGTACGGGTGGGGTCGCACGCCCATCTACAGTTCCACCGAACGCGTCTGGGAATTGCCCGACAGCGTGTTCCGCCGGGCCTACCAGTCGCGGGAGTCGTTCTGGGATGCCCAGACGCGCGGCTCGCGCGTCTACGACCTGCACGTGTCCAACGACCGGCTCGCGATGTATGTGGTCAGCGTGCCACGGGTGACCCCGGTCGAGCACCTCATCCACGTGGCCGAGGTCGCCACGCTCGCCGCCCTGGTCCTGCTCTTCGTGCTCGTGGTCCATGCCATCCTGCACCGCGTCAATCGCCGCGGCCCCCAGCCCGCCACGCTGCTGGTCAGGGAGGTCAGGGCCAGCTTCACCCGCAAGCTGTTCCTGGCCTTCGTGGCGACCTCGGTCATTCCCGTGCTGACCCTGGCCTTTGTCGTCCGCACCTTCGTCGCGTCCCGCCTGCGCGCCGACGTCGAAGCCGAAGCCACGCGCACCGCGGCCGTGGCGCAGCGCGTCATCGAGGAAGCCCTGGCCCTGCAGCAGCCGGCCCTGGTCACCGCCACGGCGATCAGCGACGACGTGATGGTCTGGATCAGCCGGGTGATCAAGCAGGACGTCAACATCTTCGACGGACCGACGCTGCTGGCGACCAGCCAGCGCGACCTGTTCGCGCAGGGGCTGCTGCCCGAGCGCACCCCGGACACCGTCTACCGCGCGATCATGCTGCGCCGGTTGCCGACCTTTGTCGGCGAGGACCAGATCGGGCCACTGCGCTACCAGCTCGCGGCCACGCCCATCCGCGTCGGCACGCGCCAGGCCATCCTGACCGTGCCGATGACCTTGCGGCAGCGCGAGATCGAGCGCGAGATCGCCGAACTCGATCGCAGCGTCAACCTCGGCGCCGTCGTCTTCATCCTGCTCGGGGCGGCGCTTGGCTACTCCATCTCGGGCCGCATCGGCGACCCGGTGCAGCGGTTGACGCGGGCCAGTCGGCGCATTGCCGCCGGCGACCTCGACCAGCATGTGGTTGCCCGCACGGCCGACGAACTGCAGGGGCTGGTGGAGGCCTTCAACCGGATGGCCGCCGAACTGTCACGCCAGCGGGAACAGCTGCAGCGGACCAACCGCCTCGAAGCGTGGGCCGAAATGGCCCGCCAGGTGGCGCACGACATCAAGAATCCGCTGACGCCCATCCAGCTGTCGGCCGAGCACCTGCGGCGCGTCCATCACGACCGCGGCACCCCGCTCTCGCCGGTCCTCGAGCAATGTGTCGACACCATCCTCGTGCAGGTGAGGATGCTGCGGCAGATCTCGTCGGAGTTTGCCAGCTTTGCCTCCTCGCCGACGGCTCGGCCCGGACCGGCACACCTGCCGGCGCTGGTCGACGAGGTGCTGGCCGGCTACCGCATCGGCTTGCCGCCCAACGTCGGCATCGTCTCGTCGCTGCCGGACGGTCTGCCCGAGGTCCTGATCGACCGGGCGCTGCTCGGCCGGGCGATGATCAACATCATCGAGAACGCCCTGCACGCGATGCCGTCGGGCGGCACGGTCACCCTGCACGGCCGGCAACTGGACGCCAACTGGGTGCAGGTCTCGCTGACCGATACGGGCGTCGGCATGGACGAGGCGGCGCGCGGACGTCTCTTCGAGCCGTACTTCTCGACCAAGGCTGCCGGTACCGGACTGGGACTGACGATCGCCAAGCGCAACGTCGAGTTGATGGGTGGGCGCATCGCCGTTGCCAGCGACAAGGGCATCGGCACGACGGTGTCGCTCGATCTGCCTGCCGCGCCGCCGCCGGCGGCCGCGCCAGACTAGACGTCGTGCGGGCCGGTGCTGACGACCGGGTCGGCCGTCGTCACGGCAGGCTCCTCGACCGCCCGCGGCCGCAGCCGCGACCAGGCCATCCCGACAAAGCCCGAAAGCAGGTACGTATAGGAAATCAGGACCAGCGACCACTGCGGTGAGGTGACGATCGCGGCAATGCCGAGCGCGACGATCATCAGCGCGTTGGCGGGCCGGCGGGTGTTGAGATTGAAGGTCTTGAAGCTGCGGTAGCGGATGGTGCTGACCATCAGCGCGGCCGGCACCAGCAGCAGCGGCAGCGCCAGCATCGACGGCCAGCCGCTCGGGAGACCCTGCGGGAGCAGGAACACCGTTGCGGCCGGGACGCCAGCCGCGGCGGGACTGGGCATGCCCACGAAGTAGCGCTTGTCGGGGGTGGCGGTGGACTGGATGTTGAAGCGGGCCAGACGAATCGCCGCCGCCGAGAGGAACAGGAAGCCGACTGCCCAGCCGAGCCGGCCAAAAGTGTAAAGCCCCCAGGCGTAGCCGAGCACGGCCGGCGCGATGCCGAACGAGACCACGTCGGCCAGCGAGTCGAACTCGCGGCCGAAATCCGAGGTCGCCCCGGTCATGCGGGCAATCCGGCCGTCCAGCAGATCGAGCACGACCGCTACCCCGATGAAGGGTGCGGCCGTCGAGAATTCCCCCCGCATGGCGAAGATCACGCACGCGTAGCCGCAGAACATGTTGGCGAGCGTGAACAAGCTCGGCAGCAGGTACATGCCTCGGCGGAGCCGGCGCTGCTCGGGGTCGCGGCGCCGCAGCACGTTGATCATGGGGGCAATTCTACCCCCTGGCCTCCGGCCAGCGGGCGAGCACGCTTTCCGCGGCGCGGACCGTGTCGCCGGCCTTCACCTGCAGTTCGCAGTCCAGGGGCACGAAGACGTCCATGCGCGACCCGAACTTCATCAGGCCGAACCGCTCGCCGGCGACGAGCTGGTCGCCGACCTGGACGCGGCAGACGACGCGTCGGGCCAGCAGCCCGACGACCTGCCTGAAGACGACGGTGCGGTCGTCCGAGCGGATCCACAGCTCGTTGCGCTCGTTCTCGGCCGCGGCGCGGTCGTCGTAGGCCGCCAGGAACTTGCCCGGCGTATAGGCGATGCGGGTCACTTCGCCGCCGTACGGCGTGCGGTTGATGTGCACGTCGAGGGGCGACAGGAAGATGCTGATCTGCTGCCAGTCGCCTTCGGGCGCGACGCCGGCTTCGCCGGGGCCGGCCACCATCACCCGGCCATCGGCTGGCGACAGCACGAGATCGGCGTCCTGGGGCGGGTACCGCTCGGGGTCGCGGAAGAAATAGGCCATGAACCCGGCCAGCCCGAGCAGGGGCAGGCCGACGCCGGGCTTCTTGCGGAGCAGGAAATAGGCGGCCGGAGCAAAGGCTCCGGCAATGAACGGGTATCCAGCGCGGTCGAGCTTCATGGTGTGTCGGGGGCAAATGTGGACCCCGGCACAGCAGGAGCCACGGGTGCCCGCCGCGAGGCGACGGGCACCGGATGGAGAAACCGAAGTTCGAGGGTCGCCCGCGTCAGGCGTGGACGAAATTGGACGAGGGCCCTGACGAGGGTGGCAGCGAGTATCGGCGGACGATGTCTTCCATCCGATCCTTGAGTTGCAACTTACGCTTCTTGAGGCGGACTTCCTCGAGCTGTTCACCTTCGGAGAGATGAGCGTTGGCGGCCATGGACTGAAGCTGATCGTCGAGCTCGTGATGCAGCTGGCAGAGCTCTCGGTACTCCGCGTCGGTCCGGAGCAGTTGCTCCTTCAGATCCTGCGAATCGGGCATTGCTGCCTCCTTGCTTGCGGGGGAACCGGTCCGGGCCACCCCCGGGTTCACGGGCACTGTACCACCGTCGTGCGGGCCTCGCAACGGCCCACGGCGCGTGCCGGCTGGGGCGCGGCGTGGCCCATCTCACGGTGACCCCACCGGGGGCCCGGCGGGCCGCCACTGCATCAGGATGGCGTCCTCGCGCGGCGCCTGGAAGTAGTCGCGGCGGCGTCCGCGCTCGACGAAGCCCTGACGGGCATAGAGGTGCCGCGCAGCGACGTTGGAGGCACGCACCTCGAGATACAGCCCGTGCGGGCATGCGTCAGCGTTCGCTGACAGAATCGCGCGCAGCACGGCGGCGCCGATCCCGTGACGCCGCGCCGCGGGCTGCACCGCGATGCGCAGCAACTCACCCTCACCCGCGACCAGCCGGACGAGCGCGCCGCGCGACGACCGACCCGTCGGCGACCCGCGCCAGCCAGGCGCGCGTCAGCCCGTCCTCGAGCAGCGCGCGAAGGGCCGCCGCCGACCACGGCGCGTCGAAGCAGGCGGCCTCGAGCCGGGCCAGCGCGTCGGCCGCGTCCGGCACCGGCCTCGGCGATCACCGGCGCGTCGTTCACACCTCGCCCGATACCGGCAACCCGGCCTGCAACCGCGTCAGACACCGCGTCGGGTCGCCGCACGTAGGCCGGCCGGACCGCGGCCGGGACGACCGCCTCCGCCGCGTGCGCCGACGGCACGCAGTGCCAGCACCTCGGCCAGCGCCGGCGCGTCCACCGGGATCCAGCGCCGCGCCGAATCGATCACGCAGGGGCTGCCCGGCCGCCGGCCAGGCGTCGCCGACCACGGCGATCGGACCGTCGGGTGCGGCGTCGCGCCAGGCGTCGGCGGCCTCGTCGGGCGTGCCGACGAACGGACTGACGACGGCGACGATGTCACGGGGCGGGGCGGTCGCGCGCGTAGAGCGCCGTGAACACCTCGCCGCGCATGCCGTGCATCCAGGCGCCGATCCAGCGCGCGTCCGGCCGGGCGGTGCGCGCCCGCCACGCCGAGCAGGTCGAGCGTCGACGCCAGGAAGACGCGGCGGTCGAGGGCCATCGCCAGGCCCTGCATCGTGGCCAGCCCGACGCGCAGGCCGGTGAAGCCGCCGGGCCCGCGCCGCGGCGGCGAACAGGTCGACGTCGGCAAGCCCGTAGCCGTGCGCCGCCAGCAGCGCCACCAGGTCGCCGGGCAGGCGCACCGCCTGTCGCAGCGCCGGATCGCCGAGCCGCGATTCGAGGATCCGGTCGTCGAGGGCCAGGGCGAGACTGCCGGTGCGTGTCGAGGAGTCGAGGGCGAGAACGAGCATGCTAGACTGGCCGCAGTTGCACGGCCCCGCTCATTCTACCGGTCGCGCCGCCCGCCGCCGTGCGCGTCGTGTCCCCCCTGCTGCCTCCGGTGTCCGATTCCATCCTGACTGCGCCACCCGCTTCGCTGACCCCGGCGATGCGTCAGTTCCAGGACGCCAAGCGCCAGCATCCGGACGCCCTGCTGTTCTTCCGGATGGGCGACTTCTACGAGCTGTTCCACGAGGACGCCGTGGTGGCAGCGCGGGCCCTCGAACTCACCCTGACCTCGCGGGCCAAGGACGCCGCCGGCAGCGGCATCCCGATGTGCGGCGTGCCCTTCCACGCCGCCGACGGCTACATCACCCGCCTGATCCGACAGGGCTTCAGCGTCGCCATCTGCGATCAGGTCGAGGACCCCAGGACCGCCAAGGGCCTGGTCAAGCGCGCCGTCACCCGCGTCGTGACCCCGGGCACGCTGATCGACGCCGCGTATCTCGATGCCCGCGCACCGGCGCTGCTCGCGGCCGTGCTGCCGCCGCCGCGGGCCGGCGCGACCTGGGGCCTGGCGTGGATCGAGCTGTCGACCGGTGACTTCGCGGCCACCGAGTTCGATGGCGACGACGGCCGCGCAGCTGCTCCGCGAAGAGCTCGGGGTCCTGTCGCCGCGGGAGCTGTTGCTGCCCGACGACCTCGACCTCGACGACGTCCGCTCGGAGGGCGTCGAGCTGCCTGCCGTCACGCGCCGCGAGCGCTGGCAGTTCTCGCTCGACGCCGCACAGCGCGCGTTGACCGAGCAGTTGCAGACCGCCGGCCTCTCGGGCTTCGGACTGGACGGGCATCCCAGCGCCGTCGGCGCGGCCGGCGCGCTCGTGCAGTACCTGCGCGACACGCAGAAGGGCGACCTCACCCACGTCCGCAGCCTGGCCTACCGCGAGACCCGCGATGGCTTGATCATCGACGCCACCACCCTCCGTCATCTGGAGGTGCTGGCCTCGACCGAGGGCGACCGGCAGACGTCGCTGCTCGGCGTGCTCGATGACACGGTGACCTCGATGGGGGCGAGACTGCTGCGAGCCTGGCTGACCAAGCCGCTGATCGCCCTGGACGCCATCCGCGACCGTCTCGATGCCGTCGAGGACCTGGCCTTCCGGTCGCTCGAGCGGGGCCAGCTGCGTGACACCCTGAAGCAGGTCTACGACGTGCAGCGCCTGGTCGCCACGTGCCGCACTCGGCACGGCCGGGCCGCGCGATCTCGTCGCCCTCGCGCGCTCGCTGGCGGCCGTCCCGCCGCTGCGCGAAGTCGCTCGGCGGCGCTGCAGGCGCCGCTGCTGGCGCAGCTGGTCGGCGCCCTGGACGACCTGCCGGACCTGCGGACCCGCATCGCCACGCACCCTGGCCGACGACCCGCCGCTGCTGGCGCGCGACGGCGACGTCGTCCGCGACGGCGCCGACCCCGAGGTCGACCGCCTGCGCGGCCTGAGCCGCAGCGGCAAGAGCGACATCTCGGCGATGGAGGAGGCCGAGCGCCAGCGCACCGGCATCGCCTCACTGAAGATCCGCTTCAACCGCGTCTTCGGCTACTACATCGAGATCTCGAAGTCGAACCTGCACGCGGTGCCCGACGACTACATCCGCAAGCAGACGATTGCCGGTGGCGAGCGCTTCGTCACGCCGGGCTTGAAGACCCACGAGCAACAGGTGCTGCACGCCAACGAGCACCTGGTGACGCTGGAACTGGCGCATCTTCGAGACCTTGCGGCAGGACGTCGCCGCGCAGGCCGTGACGCTGCAGCGGACGGCGCAGGCGCTGGCCATCCTCGACGTGCTGGCGACGTTTGCCGACGCGGCGGCCCGCCGCAACTACAGCAAGCCGCATCTGCACGAGGGCGAGGACCTCGCGGTCGTCGAGGGCCGGCATCCGGTGGTCGAGACGATGACCCGCGAGGCGTTCGTCCCCAACGACCTCTCACTCGATGGCACGAGCCAGCAGCTGCTGGTGATCACCGGCCCGAACATGGGCGGCAAGAGCACCTACCTGCGGCAGACGGCGCTGCTCTGCCTGATGGCGCAGGCCGGCTCGTTCGTGCCGGCGCGGCAGGCCAAGCTGCCGATCGTCGACCGCATCTACGCCCGCGTCGGCGCCGCCGACAACATCGCGCGTGGACAGTCGACGTTCATGGTGGAGATGCAGGAGACCGCCAGCATCCTCAACACGGCCACCTCGCGCAGCCTGGTGGTGCTCGACGAGATCGGCCGCGGCACGTCGACCTTCGATGGCCTGAGCATCGCGTGGGCGGTCGCCGAGCACCTGGCCACCAATCCCAAGGCCCGGCCGAAGACGCTGTTCGCGACGCACTACCACGAGCTCACCGACCTGGCCGACGCCCTGCCCGGCGTGGCCAACGCGCACCTGCTGGTGCGCGAATGGCAGGACCAGATCGTCTTCCTGCGCAAGGTCGTGCCCGGCCGCTCCGATCGCAGCTACGGCATCCAGGTGGCGCGGCTGGCCGGACTGCCGGCCAGCGTGATCCGCCGCGCCCGCGAGATCCTGACCGGGCTCGAGCAGGACGAACTCGCGCGCGGCGGACGGCCGACCATCACCGGCGCCGCCACCCGCCAGGGCCCGCAACAGCAGCTCGGGCTCTTCCAGGCGCCGCCCGACGAGCGGCTGCGCACGCGGCTGCGCGAGATCGAGATCGATCAGCTGACGCCACTGCAGGCGCTGACCCTGCTCGCCGCGCTGAAGGACGAGGCCGAGGGGTGAGATCGGGCCGGGCTCGGACGGGCCGCGCGCCGGGCCCGCCGGTGGGTCCCGCTGGTGCTGGTGCTCGCCCTGTGCGGCGCCTGTCGTGAGCGCGGGGCCCGGCACGACCCGGCGCTGATCGTCGGCATCGCGGTGGCGCCGACCAACCTCGATCCCCGCGTCGGCAGCGACGAAGCGAGCCAGCGGGTGCACCAGTTGCTCTACGCCTCGCTGGTTCGCCTGGACGATCACGCTGCAGGTCGTGCCGGAAGTGGCGGAGCGGCTCGAGGCCCGCGACCCCACCACCTTCGTCGCGCACCTGCGCAGGGACGTCCGGTTCCACGACGGCTCGCTCCTGGACGCGGAAGACGTCGCCTACACGTTTCGCAGCTTTCTCGACCCGGCGTTCCTGTCGCCGCGCAAGGGGGCGTACGCGCAGCTGGCCGGCGTCGACGTCGTCGATCCCCACACCGTGGTCTTCCGGCTGAAGGAGCCCTTCGCCTCGTTTCCGGTGAACCTGGTGATGGGCATCGTGCCCGCCGGCACCCCGGCCGGGGCCCCCGCCCGGGTCGGCGCCGGACCCTACCGGTTCGTCCGGATGCAGGCCGACGACCGCGTCGAACTGGCGCCGCACGCCGCCTACTTCGACGGTCCGCCGCGCAACGACGGGCATCGTCCTGCGGGTCATCCCCGACGACACGATGCGGGGCCTGGAACTGCGCACCGGCGCCATCGATCTGATCGTCAACGACATCGCGCCCGACATCGTCCGGGCCCTGCAGCAGGAGGACCGCATGCAGGTGGTGACGGCACCCGGGCTCGACTACGCCTACGTCGGCCTCAACCTCCGCGATCCGATCCTGCGCCGACGCGCGCGTCCGGCGAGCGCTCGGTCTGGCGGTCAACAGCCGCCGCGATCATCGAGCATCTGCGGCGCGGTCTGGCGGTCGCCGCCACCGGCATCGTGCCGGCGATGTCGTGGGCGCACGCGACCGACCTGCAGGCCGTGCCGTACGACCCGGCCGCGGCAACGCGCCTGCTCGACGAGGCCGGGTATCCCGACCCCGACGGCGACGGCCCGGCGCCGCGCTTCCGTCTCACCCTGAAGACCGTCGACGGCGGAGTTCGTCCGTCTGCAGGCCGCCGTCATCCAGCAGGACCTGGCGCGCGTCGGCGTGGCCGTCGAGATCCGGACGCACGAGTTCGCCACGCTCTACAGCGACGTGCTGAAGGGCCGCTTCCAGCTGTTCACGCTGCAGTGGGTCGGGGTGACCGATCCGGACATGCTGCGCCGCGTCTTCCACTCGTCGCAGATGCCGCCGGCCGGTTTCAACCGCGGCTTCTTCAGCGACCCGGCGGTCGACGCGTTGATCGACCGGGCCACCTCCACGGCCGACGCCGGCGAGCGGCGGGCGCTCTACGTGGAGGTGCAGCGACGGATCTTCGCGGCGGCGCCCTACGTGAGCCTGTGGACCAAGGTCAACGTCGCCGTGGCCCAGCCGTGGGTGACCGGCGTCCACCTCACGCCCCAGGCGAGCTTCGCGACGCTGCGACTCGTGTCAAAGACCACGCGGTAGGGAGTCGGCCAGCAGGTCGACGACGACTTCCGGCGACTCGGCGTGAATCCAGTGGCCGCCTTCACGATGCGCGAGGTGGACGCGGGCGCCGCCCACCGGCGGGTGCGTCTGCAGCTGCGTCAGTCGTGTCACCGCCGCGGCCGAGATGACGTCGGATCGCGTCGCCTTCAGCACGTGGATGACGTGCCCTGCCGCACCAGGATCGAGCACGGGCCACAGCGACGTCTGGAAGAAATCACGCAGCAGGTGCTCCATCACCGCGAAGTCGAGCCGCCAGCGAAAGTCTCGGCGTCGCGGACGAGGTTGGTGGCCATCCACTGCGCGACCTCCGTGCGCGAAGCCGCCGGCCTACGATTCCGTCGACCGCGTCCTGACGCGACGCGAACGTGTCGGCGAGGCCCTGACGATCCCGAGCATGTTCCAGGCGCTGCCCGACGGCTCCTTGGCCTCCGGCGTCGAGTCGATGACCCACGTGTGCAGCGGACGCGCCGGCCTGGCGGGCCGCGTAGGCCAGGGCCACCTTGCCGCCGAACGAGTGCCCGAGCACGGCCTCGGGCAGCACGGAGGTGTCCCGGCCCCAGGCCTCGATGTCGCTCGGCCAGCGCGTCGAGCGTCCCGCGCTCCGCCGCCGGGCCCGCGTCGCCGTGGTGGCGCAGATCCGCCAGCCAGCAGCACCAGTCGGGCCGCCGCTGCACCAGCAGTCGCGCCACCGCCAGCCAGTTGCGGCCGCGCCCGAAGATCCCGTGCAGCATCAGCAGGGGCCTGGTCCCTGGCGGTGTCGGAGCCCACCCGCCTGGCTACCATCGGCGAGGTCGCTCATCTCGCACACGGTATCCTTGAACGGGGTCCGGTCACGCCTCACGTCCTCGCCACGCGGTATCCGCGGCACCATCCGGACGCCCCGGCTGGCCGACCGTGACCGACGACCAACTTTCGCTGTTCGACCTCGCACCCAGCTGGCGCGGTCGTGACGAGGAGGCAGCCGAGCTCGACGCCAACTGGCCGGCCGATGTGTGGGCGCTGGGCGAGCGCATCCCGCCGCTGGTGCGGTTCGGCACCAGCAGCTGGAGCTTCCCCGGCTGGTCCGGCCTGGTCTACCGGCGCCCCCGCAGTCAGGCCGACCTGGCACGCGAAGGCCTGCGCGAGTACGCGCGCTACCCGCTGTTCGGCACGGTCGGTATCGACCGCAGCTACTACGCCCCGCTGACCGGTGAGGACCTCCAGCGCTACGCGGCGCAGTTGCCGTCCGGATTTCCCTGCTGCGCCAAGGTGCCGGCGCTGTACGCCTCGCCGGTGCTGCCCGGCGGCGGACGCGGAGGGCGCCGTCGACAACCCGGACTTTCTGTCGCCCGAAGGCTTCCTGGCCGACGTCGTCCGGCCTTTCCTGCTCCACTTCCGGGGCCATCTCGGTCCGTTCATCCTCGAGATTCCGCCGGTGCCGCCCGAGGCACGGCTCGACCCCGGCGAGTTCTGCCGACCGCCTTGCTCGCTTTCTCGACGCCCTGCCCCGCGAGTGCCCGATGTCGGTCGAACTTCGCGACCGTCGACTTCTCACGCCGGCCTACGCGGCGGTGCTGCAACAGACGGGTGCCGCGCACGTCATGAACTACTGGTCGGCCATGCCGATGCCGGGCGAGCAGGCGGCCCTTGTCGATGTGCGCCGGCGGCGCCGTTCGCGGTCGTGCGACTGCTGCTGCGCCCGGGCACGCGCTACGAGGCACGTCGCGACGACTTCCGCCCGTTCAACCGCATCGTCGATCAGGACGATCGGCTGCGGCGCGACGTGACGCGGCTGGTGAGCGACGCCGCCGGCCGGCAGCAGCCGGTCTACGTGCTGGTCAACAACAAGGCCGAGGGTTCGGCGCCACTGACGATTCGCGCGCTGGCCGAACTGCTCGTGGCCGAACTCGACGGGGCAAGGCCGGCGCTGCCGCCGGCCTGACGCGTGGCGCCTCGTCAGCGGCCGGGATCTCGCGAGGCCAGACGCGCCGGGGAGCGACGCGAGCCAAGGGCGACGCTCACGTCGTCAGGACGATCTTGCCGATGTGCGCGCTCGATTCCATCAGCGCGTGCGCGGCCGCGGCCTGACCGAGTGGCAGGACCTGGTGGATGCGCGGGACGCACGTCGACCGCTGGCAATGCGGGGCCACACCTCGCGTTCGAGCGCTCGCGGCGATCCGCGTCTTCTCGGCGACCGGCCGCGGCCGCAGCGTCGATCCGGTGAACGTCAGCCGCCGGCGCATCACCAGCGCGGCGTCCACCGTGGCCGTGGCGCCCTGCAGGACGGCGATCTGCACCAGCCGGCCGTCCTCGGCCAGCAACGACAGGTTGCGCGCCACGTACTCGCCGCCGACCATGTCGAGGATCACGTCGACGCCGCGGTCGCCGGTGGCCTCGCGCAGCACCGCGACGAAGTCCTGCCGCGTGTAGTTGACGGCCAGCGCCGCGCCGAGATCGACGCAGGCCGCGCACTTGTCGGCCGAGCCGGCGGTGACGTACACGGTGGCGCCGTGCCGTGGCGGCCAGCTGGATGGCGGTCGTGCCGATCCCGCTCGATCCGCCATGCACGAGCAGCGACTCGCCGGCGCGCAGACGGCCACGCTCGAAGACATTGGTCCACACGGTGAAACAGGTCTCGGGCAGGGCCGCCGCTTCGACCATCGACAAGCCGCGCCGGCCGCGGCAGGCACTGACCGGCCGGCGCCACGGCGTAGGCCGCATAGCCGCCACCCGCGAGGAGCGCGCAGACCTGGTCGCCGACCCGCCAACGCTCGACGCCGGGACCGCAGGCCACGACGACGCCGGCGACCTCCAGCCCTGGCAGGTCCGAGGCACCGGGCGGCGGCGGCGTAGCGGCCCTGCCGCTGAAACACGTCGGGCCGGTTGACACCCGCAGCCGCGACCTCGATCAGCACCTCCGCCGGCCCCGGCTGACGGGGTCGGCCGCACGGTCGTCGGACCAGCACCTCCGGGCCGCCAGGCTCGCGGATCTCGATCGCCCGCATCGTCGTCGGCACGGCCATGCCGGCGAGCATACGTCACGAGCCCGTATGATGGGCGGATGGCGGCGGGCGGATCCTTCGTACGTGAGGCCGCTCGTGCCGATGCGTCAGGCTGGCGCTGCCGGTGATCGCCGCGGAACTCGGCTGGATGGGGATGGGCGTCGTGGACACGCTGATGGTCGGCCCGCTCGGCGCCCGCCGCGCTCGGCGGCACCGGCATCGGCAGCACCCTGTTCATCGCCATCGGCATCTTCGGCATGGGCCTGCTGCTCGGCCTCGACCCGGTGGTCGCGCGGGCCTTCGGCGCCGGTCGATCGCGACGAGTGCGACCGCTGGCTGGTGGCCGGCCTGTGGCTGGCCGCTGGTGGCCACATCCGCCGCTGGCCCTGGTGCTCCTCGGCATGTGGTGGATGCTGCCGCGCTCGGCTTCCATGGCGACGTGCTCGCCGCACGTCGACGCCTACTTCCCCGATCGTCGCCCTGAGCCTGCCGCCGCTGCTGGGGTATGCCGCGCTGCGGCGCTACCTGCAGGCGCTCTCGCGGGTGCGGGCCGATCGCCTTCACGCTGGTCTCGGCCAACCTGGTCAACGTCGTCGCCAACTGGCTGCTGATCTACGGCATCGGCCCGGTGCCGGCGCTCGGTGTGCGCGGCTCCGCGTGGGCGACGGTGATCTCGCGCGTCTACATGCTGCTCGTGCTCGGCTGGGTCGCCTGGCGCCTGCACCGCGGCACGGCCGTCCGGCGCCGGTGCCGTGGGCGCTGCCCGGTCGCCCGCCTCCGGCGTCTCGACGAGCCTGGGTCTGCCTGCGGCGGCGCACCTGACCTTCGAAGTGAGCGTGTTCAGCGCCGTCACCGCGCTGGCCGGGCAGCTGCGCCCGCATGCGCTGGCGGCGCATCACATCGCGCTGAACATCGCCAGCGTCGTCTTCATGGTGCCGCTCGGCGTCTCGGCTGCGGCAGCCGTGCTCGTCGGCCAGCACCTCGGCCGCGGCGCGGCAGACCAGGCGCGGACGGGCGGGCTGGGCCGCCATCGTGCGTCGTCCTCGGCTTCATGACGGCCTCGGCGCCGGCCCTCGTTCTGGCTCCGGGGGCGTTCATCCGGCTGTTCACCACCGACGCCGCGGTGATCGTCATCGGCTCGCAGCTGCTCGGCGTGGCGGCGGCCTTCCAGCTGTTCGACGGCCTGCAGGTCGCCACCACCGGAGCGCTGCGCGGTCTCGGCGAGACGCGCGGTGCCGATGTTCATCAGTCTCGTCGGCTACTGGATCAGCGGCCTGCCACTGAGCTGGTGGCTGTGTTTCCGCGCCGGCTACGGCGTGGTCGGTCTGTGGCTCGGTCTGGCGGCGAGCCTCTGCCTGGTCGGCACGGCGCTGCTGGTCCTGTGGCACCGGCGCATCGGGCAGGTGACGCGCCAGCTGGCGCCGGCCCTGGCGGCATCGTGACGGCGATGCACGATCGGCTCGACCTCGGCGACTGGCCGGTCTGCCGCGCGTCGCGCTCGGGCATCTGGCCGACGCCGCTGGTGCCGCTGCGCCGCCTGGGCCAGGCGCTCGGGCATCGATCTCTGGCTCAAGCGCGACGAGTGCAGTGGACTGGCGCTCGGCGGCAACAAGGCGCGCAAGCTCGAGTTCGTGCTCGGCGACGCGCTCGCCCGCGGCGCGCACGACGCTGGTGACGGCCGGCCCGCTGACGTCCAACCACACGATGATGACCGCCGCGGCGGCGCGACGGCTGGGTCTGGACGTGCACGTCGTGCTTGGCGGCGCCGCGCCAGCAACGCCCGACCGGCAACCTCGCGCTGACGCATCTGTACGGCGCGCACGTGCACTTCACCGCCATGAACACGGCCGATCCGTCGCTGGAGGATCTGCAGGCGTCGCGTCAACTCTGCGAAGCACTGGTCGCGCGAGCACACGGGCTACTGGATACCGCCTGGGCGCGTCGATGCCGGCGTCGGTGCCCGGCTACGTCGCCTGCATCCAGGAAGTCATCGCGCAGTCGTCGGGCGAGTTCCCGTTCGATGCCGTGGTGGTCGCCTACGGCACCGGATCGACGTCGGCCGGCGTGCTACGCGGGACTGGCGCTGGCCGACGTGCCGGCGACGATGTATGCGGTGGCGGTATCGTCGCGCGCCGCCCTGCTGCGATTTGCCGCGCCGTCGCCGTCGCAGCTGGCGTCGGCGGCGGTGGACCTGTACCAGTGGCCGGTGTCGCTCGAGCGGACGCGGGTGCGGGTCCGCTGGGAGCAGCCCGCAGATGAGCCAGGCTATGGCATCGCCGCACCAGCCGCGGACGCCGCGCTTCACCGCATCGCGCGCGAGGAGGGCTATCTCCTCGACCCGATTTACACCGCCAAGGCGGCGGCGGCGCTGATCGGCATGGCTGCCGATGGCCGCATCGCCCGCGGCTCGCGCGTGCTGTTCCTCCATACGGGTGGCCTGTCGACGACCGCCGCCGGCCACGCGCACTGAACGAGGCTTGCCCCATGACCACTCCGCCCCCGCTCGGCTTCGGCATCACCGGCACCGTGCCGCTGCGGCTCAACGACGCCCATTGCCATTTCTTCTCGCAGCGCTTCTTCGACGTCCTTGGCCGTCAGAAGGGCTTGCCTGGCGACGCACCCGGTCCTGAGGTGACACGCCTGGTCGGCTGGGACCATCCGGGTTCGTCCGAAAGCCTCGCCGACCGTTGGGCCGAAGCGCTCACCGGCGCAGGCGTCGGCCGCGCGATGCTGATCGGCAGCGTGCCGGGTGAAGAGGAGCAGGTCGCCCGCGCCGTCTCCCGGCACCCGGACCGGTTCATCGGCGCGTTCATGCTGGACCCGACGCAGGAAGGCGCGCTCACGCGGGTGGCGTGGGCGCTGTCGCAGCCGGGCATGCGGGTGGTCTGCCTGTTTCCCGCCATGCACGGCTACTCGCCGACCGACCCGCGCGTGCTCGGCCTGGCCGAGCAGGTCGCGGGCGTCAGCGGCGCCGCGCTGTTCGTCCATTGCGGCGTGCTGACGGTCGGCATTCGCAAGAAGCTCGGCCTGCCCAGCGCCTTCGAGGCACGCCACGGCAATCCGCTCGAACTGCAGGGCCTGGCGCTGCGGCACCCGACGCTGCCGATCATCGTGCCGCACTTCGGCGCGGGCTTCTTCCGGGAGCTGCTGATGGTGGCCGACACCTGTCCGAACGTGGTGGTCGACACCTCGTCGAGCAATGCCTGGATGAAGTACAGCCCCGGCCTGACGTTGCGGCACGTCTTCGCGCAGTCGCTGGCCGTGCTCGGCGCCGACCGTCTGCTGTTCGGCACCGACTCGTCGTTCTTCCCGCGCGGCTGGCATGCGGCCATCCGCGACACCCAGCTGGCGGTGCTCGAGGAGCTGGCGGTGCCGATGTCGGATCAGCAGGCCATCTGCGCCGGCAACTTCGACCGGCTCTTTCCCCGTCCTACTTCGCGTCCATGAGTTCGATCTCGAACACCAGCGTCGCGTCCGGCGGAATCGACGGTGCCGCTCCCGCCGCGCCGTAGGCCAGCCTGGCCGGGATGGTCAGCTCGCGCGTGCCGCCTTCCTTCATCCCGGCGACCCCACGCTCCCAGCCCGGGATGACCTGCCCGCCGCCGAGCATGAACTCGAAGGTCCGGCCGGTGGTGCGCGAAGAGTCGAATTGCCGGCCACGCCGCGTGGGCGCGGCGCTGTCGTAGAGCCAGCCGGTGTAGTGCACCGCCAGCCGCCGGCCTGGCAGCGCCGCCTCGCCCGTCCCCGCCGTGACATCGCGCATCTGGACGGTCTCGAGCGCGGTGCGGGCCCGCGCGGCCTCCTCGGGCGTGGGGACGGCGCCCGACCCGCCACAGCCTGCGGCCAGAGCCAGGAGCACGAGGGAGGCGAGAAGATGACGGCAGCGGTCAAGGGGGGACGACATCGGGTTCACGGCAGTGAGGGTACGCGACGTCACAGGCTGAAGGTCAACGGCTGCCACCGCCACCACCCGGCGCGTCGACCAGTTCGCTGGGCAGGTGCGGTGTGCGCAGCAGCGTGGCGAACACCTCCCAGCGACGCTCCGGCTGCAGGGGCGCGCCGCCGCGACGGTCGACGAAGGCGGCGACCAGGTCCTCACCGAGGTTGTAGTTGATCACGTAGCTGCGATAGCGGTCGAAGAAGCGGACCCGCTGCGCCGCACGGTCCGGCCCCATCAGCGCATAGCGCTCGAGCCACGCCACGGCGTCGGCAGCCGTGATCGTGCCATTCAGGTACCGACGTGCGGCCTCGTTGCCGGCATAGGACAGCCGGCCTGCGAGCCGCTGCACCTGCCCGTAGCGCTCGGCCGTGGCGGGATCGAGGCCAGCGAGGGGAAACAGGACGTCGCGCTCGAAGGCCAGCCGGTCGGCCGCCGGAAACGCGACGGCGATGCCGAAGTTGGCCGTGCCCTCGGCAATCAGGCTCTGGGGCGAGAACAACTGGTAGACGGACCACTCGGCCCAGCCGCGCTCGCGCACCAGGTGCCGTTCGATCAGCACATTGTAGACATGGTGGCCGGGATAGCCTTCATGGCAGGCCAGGTCGAGCGCGCGGTCGATGTAGATGGGTAAGTCGGTATTGACCTGGATGACGCTCCGGAAGTCGCCCTGGTACCAGTTGTAGCCGCTCCAGGGTTTGCCGGTGACGTACTCCAGGGTGAACTGCTCTCCGGCGGGCAGGGTGACGTGGCGCCGCGTCCGGTCCCGGCAGGCGTCGACGGCCGCGCGAAACACCGCATCGACCTTGTCGCGCGGAATCACGAACCCGGTGCGAAACGCCTCGTAGCGCGACGGGATGGGGCCCTCGCCAGGCAGCACCGCCTCCAGCGCGGCGAGCAGCCGGTCGAAGTGGTCCGCCTCGTGTCGCGGCGCGACGGCGTCGTACATCACCGCGGATTCCTCGTCGAAGGGCAGGTGCTGGCCCCGCTGCAACGCGACGCGCGCGGCCAGCGCCCGCACCTGCGCGCGCAGCAGCCGCAGGCGCCGGTCCTCCATCGCATCGGCTGGCTGGCTCAGGGTGGCAAGGCGCCGCTGCAGGGCATCGAGGTCGCTGGCGATATCGGTGAGCGGCGCGGCCGCGGCACGGGCCTCCGTCCGCCACGCCACCGGGCCGTAGTAGGCGTCCACCGCGTCGGGGTCGTGCACCCCCGCCGCCAGCACCAGCCGCACGTACTCGCGCGCGAGCGCGTCCATGGTCAGCATTGCGTGTCCAGCATGTGCTGGCGGCCCCACTCGCCACAAGACACGCATCGAGGCCGGCGGCACGTCGAGCACGCGATAGAGCGCCGGCATCTCCGTGAACAGCAGCAGGACGAAGGCTGCCACGGTGGTAGCCAGGAAGGCCATGAATCGCCCGTGCCGATAGAGCTGCTCGGGGCGCTGGGCCGGGCTGTCGGGCAGCATCCCGAGGGCGAGGTAGTAGGTGAACAGCCCGCCGACCAGCGGTGCCAGGAAGACCAGCTCGAGGTGGTAGCGCACCACGAACACGCCACCGAACACGGCACCGACCACCGCGTAGAACAGCGCCGACAGCAGCAGCCGCTCCTCGGTGTAGTGGCGGAAGGACTGGCGATAGGCCGCGGCCACCGCGGCGTTGCCGATGTGCCGCAGCTCTGCGTAGCGCTTGACCGCCATCAGGAAAGCGCCCGCCATCCAGTAGGCCACCGCCAGCGAGGCAGGCGGCACGTGCGAGTCGATGAGGGCAAACCATCCGAGCAGGAGCCGGATCGGGTTGTTGATGGATTCGCTCAGCACATCCAGGTACGGCCACTCCTTGGTCCGCAGGGGCGGCACGTTGTACAGCACCCCCATCGCCCAGAGCGCGAACGCCGACAGGAAGAACGGCCGGTTGACCGCCCAGGCCAGCCCGCCGCCAGCCACTGCCAGGGCAAGCCATTCAACCCACGCCCAAGGCAGTGACACCCGTCCGGACGCGACCGGCCGCGTCAGCTTCAGCGGATGATGCCGGTCCTGGGCCGCGTCGAGAATCTCGTTCAGGACGTAGTTGCTCGAGGCCACCAGGCAGGTCGCCGCCACCGCCAGCAGCAATTGCCACCAGGGCTGCTGCTCGATGACCTCTGGCCGGTACGACAGGGCCAGCAATACACCGAGCAGCATGAACCCGTTCTTGAACCAGTGATCGGGTCTCGCGATGTCGATGTAGGGCGCGAGGATCGAACGGCGGTGGCGCAGCGATGGCGTCGGCACGGCGGTCAGGGCTGTGAGCGGCAGATGTAGAAGCCAGGCACGATCGGTGGCGCCTGCCCGCATGGCCGCGTCGCGATTCTCACGACATCGTCGGCGTGCTGGGCCAGGGCGTGCTCGTAGATGTCGATACGCGACAGGGTGTCGGCCCCGACGATCACCCGCTCCTGACTGACGAAGTCGACATAGTAGGCCGTCCAGTAATCGCTGCGGGCGTAGCGGATACCCTGCGCCTCGAGGGCGATGGCCAACTGCATCCGGTTGGGCGGCGTGAACGAGGTGGCCTGTTCACGCCACAGGCGCGCGTGCGGCCAGCCGTTGAGCAGCGCCAGGGCGACCAGGGTCGTCGCGAGCACGGCGCGCCAGGGTCGCATCGGTGCCGCGGCCCAGGCCAGCAGACCGAGCCCCGTGGGCAGGAATACCCCCAACAGCGCGTACCGGATGGTCAGCACGGACAGCTCGCCGCATCGACTGATCGCGTACACCAGCACTGCCTGTGCGCCCACCAGGGTCAGGAACGTCCCGAGCTGGACGAGCGGCTCGCCGCGGGCCGCCCACAGCTGCCGCCATGCCCCGGCCGTCCGCAAGGAGAGCACCAGCAGCACCCCACCGATCACCGGCCACGCCCACGGCAGACCCTGCGCCACCGCCGAATGGACCGCGGCACTCGACAGCGGCATCGGCACCGGCCCCAGCAACACGCCCAGGTAGGAGGTGGCCAGCATGCCGAGGTTGGCGGTGGCGTGCGCCGGCGCGAAGCAGAAGGCCGCACCCAGCGTGCCGATGTTGCCCTCCAAGTCACTCGCAAGCCAGGTGCCCGGCCCCCGCACGGATGCGAATCGGGCGATGCCGCTGATCATCGCCGCCGTGCCCAGGGCTGCAACCGTCGCGAACATCCAGTGACGACGGCCGCGTCCGGACAGCGCGTCGCCACTCACGACCGAGATCGCCAGTGCCGCCGCCGCCCCGTACGCGACGAATTCCCGCACGTGGAAGCCAACTGCCGCCAGCACGCCGAAGGCGAGCGGCGAATGGCGCGTGAACCACAGGGCCAGCACGAACAGGAGGGGCTCCACGGTCATGCCGAGGGCATCCATCAACCCGGCTCCGGCGACCGGCGCGGGCAGCAGCACTGGCAGCGCGAGGGTGAAGGCCGCAGCCGGAGCCACCCCGGCCCTGACGATCGCCCGGACGGTGGCGCAGCCGACCGCGGCATTGATCAGCAGCACCGGCAGCTTCAGCGCCACCGGTGTGGGGCCCAGCACCCACATGAACGGCGCCGTGAAATACGCCGAGACCATCAGCACGTACGGCAGCCCGTACTGATACACCGGAAGCGCGCGAAACTCCGACACGTGCTTGGCCATCAGGCCGACCACCGCCTGGTCGGCGTCCAGGTCCACGGTCGGCCACCAGACGTACGGCAGGGCGCGGAAGGCCACCAGCGCCGCCGCGGCGACGAGCCAGCGCCAGTGAGACGAGGCGATGGGGGTGGTGGGCATCGACGAACCGACCAGGCGGCCGGACGACTGGGGCACTACTATACCGACGGTCCGCGCCGTGCCCTCTTCCCCGCCGCCGCCCGGAGTCATCCGCCTCGCCCGCTGGCCGTTCCTGGTCCTGCCCGCGGCGCTGCTGGTCGCGCTATGGCTGCTCGACGGGCACCAACCGGCAGCCTGGAGCGAGGCCGCCTCAGCCTGGTTCTCCTACCTTCGCGCCAGCTGGCCGACAACGTGGGCGACCGACCGCCTCAACGCAGCGGCGGGCCAGGCGCTTGGAGTGCCGTTGGCGTCGGCCGCCCTCCTGCTGACCACCGTCACGTGCAGCCTCGCCACGATGCTGGCGATCGGCGTGCCTCCTGGTCTCTCGGTCGCCGTGGCCCTGGGCGTGGCGGCGACACGCTCGCTGTGGAGCACCGTCGCCCCCGGACAGGACGCCATGCCGGTTGCCCTGGTCGCCGCTGCCGTCTTCACGCTGGCCTGGCCGGCGTATCCACGACGTGCCGGATGGACCGCCGCGGGCGCGGCCGTCCTCCTCAGCCCCTTTGCCGTGTGGCTGATGCTGCCCGCACTCGCCACACGAGCGTGGTCCCGAGGAGGAAGGCCGCTGGCAGCAGTCGCACTGCTCAGCCTCGCGTGTCTCGCGCAGTTGTACGGTCTGCATGCCGCCTGGACCCTCGTGCCGTGCCTCGCAACTGGCGACTGGCGGTCAGCGATCGACGAGGTGTTGCGGCCAGGGCTCTCTGCCGATGCCTCGGCCTGGGTGGCTGTCCGTCAGGCCACGGTCGTCCTGGTTGGCGACGTGCACCTGTTCGGCATGGCCGTGGCCGCCGTCGGGCTCGCGCACCCCACGGCCGGTTCGCGTGCCTTGCGCTGGCCCACGCTGCTGGCGCTCGGGATGGCGTGCGTGGCCGTGGCCACGGGCATCCTGCCGCCGGCCCTTGCCGCCGCCCTGCTGCTGCCCTGGTGGGCGCCCTGGTTTGCCGTCGGCCTGGTGGCCCTCGTGGACCTCACGCCCGCGCCATCGCGGCGGCTGGCGCTGGCGTTCGCCCTCGTGATGGCCGCGCTGCTGCCGCCGCTGCGCCATGCCACCGTGTCGCCTGGCCCCTGGCGCAACGGCATGCCGGCGACCGCCGATGCGGTCGCCAGCGCGTGGCGGCGCGGCGCGGTGGCCATCGACGACGCGGCGCAGGCACGGCGACTCCACCTCGCGGGTGCGACGACCGTGCCGGCCGATTCCCGTACCCTCGCGACGTGCATCGGCGCCGGCGGCCGCGTGTTTGCGCTCGGCTCGACGATCAGGAGGGTACAGGGGCTCGGCTACGCCGTCGCCGACCGGCCCCTGCGGGCGCCGCTGGCGTCGGTGCTCGACGACCTTCGCCACGACGAGCTGGTGGCACTGGCGATCGCACCCGGCGGGCGCGCGTGGCTCGGGGCGGCCGGACTGGCCGGCCTGGCGCGCGTGGGTGTGACGCGCGACACCGCGGCAACGATGGCGATTGCCGCGCTGGCCCGGACTGGCGCGGGAGGCGACGTGCGGGCCGCACGTGATGGCACCGCGGCCGCGTGGCGCCAGGGCGATGTGGTGGCGGGGCACCTGCTGCTTGCGCCGGTCTCGGTCAGTGCCCATCCGGACGCGGTCATCGTCGACAGCGCTCCCGCTCGACTCGCCACCGGTCGGGTGGCAGCGCTTGCCGTCTTCGATCGTGCGCAGCACGTCGTCCTGCGCGGTGTGGCGGACGCCGCGCCCGGCCTGCCGATTCCGCTGACTCGCCAAGGCGAGTGGAGCAACGTCGTCGTCACCGGCGTAGCCGAGTGCGTCGACGCGGGGTCGGACGCGTGGACCGCGCTGCCGGCGACGCTGTCCCGACTGGCACTGCCGGTGACCGGCGCGAGTCCGCGCCGACCGGCGATAGCGCTCATCGGCGCAGAGCAACGGCCGCAGGTCACCATCGACGGCATGGCCATCGATCCGATGTGGGACGCGTCACCTGTGACGGTGTACGACCGACAGTCGCCCGTGGATCTGCGACGCCTGCAGGACATGCAGCAGCGGGACGCGGTCCCGGTCGCTCGGTCCCTGGCGAGCCGGTGGGTGGCGCGCGTCGAGTTGCGGCCGCGCGGCGTGTGGAGCCCGCCGCGGGCCCTGGTCTCGCCGGGTGTCACGCCGGCCGGGTGGCTCGTCCGACTGAGTCACAGCGGCACGCGAGCCGACAACGTGCAGGTGTGCGGGGTGCTGGCGGGCGAGCGCGTCCTGGCGGGACAAGATGCGCCGGTGGACGACGAGACGGTGCGGGAGATTGTCGTGACCACCCGCGATGGCTGGCACCAGCCAGAGCGCGTGCGTGGCGCCGTCCATCAGTGGTCCGCGCAGCCGACCGCCACACTGGCCTTCCACCTGGAGACGCCCCGGCCGCTGGTGCTGGCCATGGACGCATCGGGTGCAACCGCGCCGACCGGACGCCAGGCGCTGACCGTGCGCGTCAATGGTCACCTGCTGACCGCGGACTGGCCCGGAGATGCACGTCTCGCCGTGCCGGTCGGCGCCGTCCGCGCCGGTGGCAACACGCTCGAGCTGCGCGTGGACCGCATCGTGCGACCGGCTGGAGAACTGCGGTCGCTCGGGGTGTTGCTGCGGCGCCTGCGACTCATCCAGTCGGCGGGGGCGTGAACGTGGTGCCCTCGACGTTGACGATGCGCCCGTCGGCATCGGTGACAAAGACCTCGAGGTGCCGCCCATCATCCATGTGCAGCGTGAAGGTGCCGGCGCGGCCGGCCAGCGCCGCGAGCGCGTCGGGAGGCGCAAGCAGGTGACCTTCGATCACCCACTCGCCTGCGCTCATCGTGCTGCCCTCCACCTGCCAGTCGCGGTAGATGTCCAGTTCGTAGGCCGCGTGCAGCGGCGTCGAGGGTGTCAGTCGATACTCGAGTCGTCCTTCGCCGAACACGCGTTCCACCAGTCGCAGCATGCGTAACGTCCTCGTGCACGAGTTCCAGCGCATCGCCGCCGTGGCCTGGCTGCTGGTGATTGCGCCGATCGAGTTGGCCACGACCCTGGCCGGCCTGCTCAGCGGCCCTGCCGACCTTGCCATGGCCGGCATCGCGCTGATCCTGTCCCGCGTGCTGACGACGGCCGGTGGCCTGATGCTCGGGCGTCATCTGCTGCAGCGCGGGGTCGGCGCACGGCCGTGGGCGCTGACCTGGGCCGCGGCCGATCTTGGCACGCTCGGCCTGGTGCTGGCCAGCGCGCAACTGCCATCCAACCGCGCACCCGGCGACGCCTGGATCGTGTGGCTCGCCTACGCTGCGGCGGCCGCGGTGGTGATCGTGGCGACGCGGGAGACCCGCGGCGGGCAGGCGCCTCCACCACCGTGACGCGCGGCGCCTGACGCGTCGGCGACAGGTCCGGCGGAGGCGTGACGCCACGGTCGGGCTTGGAATCGTGGCGGTGTCAATCGGTGTGCAATCGGCTACGATCTCGGCACCGGCGCCGCCGCGCGTCAACCCTTGTCGGGACGCGTCTCCGCGCGTCGCCGCACCTTCGCAGAATCGATGTCCATCGTGTCCACTTTCCCCCCCGACAACGTCCGCCCTTCCGTGTTCGGTCCGACCCTGGTCGTCACCGGCACGATCACCACCGACGAGGATCTGGAGATCCACGGCACCCTGCGCGGTCAGCTGGCCGCGCCGGCCCACTGCGTGCGACTCGAAGCGGACGCGCGAATCGACGCCGAGGTGCTGGCGCGCGACATCACCGTGCTCGGGCAGGCGACCGGCAAGTTCACCGCCACCGAGATCGTCGACATCCGCGCCACGGCGCGCCTGCAGGGACAGATTGCCGCGCCGCGACTGGTGCTCGAGGAGGGCGCGCTGGTGAATGCCCGGGTGGAGACGCGCAGCGTCGACGCGGCGGTACGGGTGGCGCGCTACCGCAAGCAGCACTAGGCGCCGAAGGCGGCTATGATGGACGGATGACCACGGTCTCGCCTCGCGCGCTCCCGGGTACCAGCGCTACCGACGCCTGGACCACTGTCGATGCCACCGAGCTGTACGACATCGATCGCTGGGGCAACGGCTATTTCTCGATCGGCGAGAACGGGCACGTGCTGGTGCATCCGACCAAGGAGCGCGAGCGCTCGATCGATCTGAAGCAGCTGATGGATCGCCTGCAGATGCGCGGCATCACGCTGCCGATCCTGGTGCGCTTCCCCGACATCCTGAAGCATCGGCTCGGCGAGATCCACGACGCCTTCCAGGCCGCCATCCAGCAGCATCAGTACACGGGCCGCTACACCTGCGTCTACCCGATCAAGGTCAATCAGCAGCGGCAGGTCGTCGAGGAAGTGCTGCAGTTCGGCCGTCCCTACAACTTCGGCCTCGAAGCCGGCAGCAAGCCGGAGTTGATGGCGGTGGCGGCGATGGCCTCCAACGACATCGCCGATCATCTGCAACGGCTTCAAGGACGCCGAGTTCATCGAGATGGCGATGCTGGCCCAGAAGATTGGCCGCAACATCATCCCGGTGGTCGAGAAGTACACCGAGCTGGGGCTGATCCTCGAGTACGCCGAGAAGGTCGGCGTGCGGCCGCAGATTGGCTTGCGGGTCAAGCTGGCCGCCCGCGGCAGCGGCCGCTGGCAGAGTTCCGGCGGCTACCGGTCCAAGTTCGGACTGACCGTCACCGAGATCATGCGCGGGCTGGAAGAGCTGAAGTCACGCGGCATGGGCGATTGCTTCAAGCTGCTGCACTTCCACCTCGGCAGCCAGATCCCCAACATCCGCATCGTCAAGGGCGCGCTGATCGAAGCGGCGCGCATCTACTGCGAACTGCACAAGGCGGGCGCGGGCCTCGAGTACCTGGACGTCGGCGGCGGGCTGGGCGTCGATTACGACGGCTCGCAGACCAACTTCGAGTCGAGCATGAACTACACGCTGCAGGAGTACGCCAACGACGTGGTGTACCACCTGCAGCAGGTCTGCGACGAAACCGGCGTCCCGCATCCGATCATCGTCTCCGAGAGCGGCCGGGCCATCGTCGCCTACCACAGCCTGCTGGTCTTCAACGTCCTCGGCGTCTCGGAGTTCGGCGAGGAGCGTGTGCCGACCGAAGTGAGCGACGACCTCGAGCAGCCCGTCGCCGATCTGCATCGAGACGTTGCGCAATCTCAACGGCCGCAATGCGCTCGAGAGCTACCACGACGCGCAGGCCGCGCTGGACATGGCGATGAACCTGTTCTCGGCCGGCTACCTGTCGCTCGAGCAGCGCAGCCACGCCGAGAACCTGTTCTGGCACATCTGCCTCAAGCTGCAGAAGCTGGTGGAAGGGCTCGACTACGTGCCCGAAGACCTGCAGTCGCTCGACGAGATGCTGTCGGACACCTACTTCTGCAACTTCTCGCTGTTCCAGTCGATCCCCGACAGCTGGGCGATCGGGCAGCTGTTCCCGGTGATGCCGATCCACCGCCTCGACGAGCGGCCGACGCAGCACGCCGTGCTCGGCGACATCACCTGCGACTCGGACGGCAAGATCGACCAGTTCATCGATCGCCGCGACGTCAAGAAGACGCTGCCGCTGCACACGATCAAGGACGAGCCGTATCTGCTCGGCGTGTTCATGGTCGGGGCCTACCAGGAAATCCTCGGCGACCTGCACAACCTGTTCGGCGACACGAACGCGGTCCACGTCAGCCTCAACGACAAGCTGGAAGTGGTCCTCGACGCCGTGATCAAGGGCGACACGGTCAAGGAAGTGCTCGATTACGTGGAGTTCGACGTCGAGCACCTGCTCGGCAAGATGCGGATGGACGTCGAGGAGGCGGTGCGCGCCGGGCGCCTCGACTACCTCGAGTCAGGCCGGCTGCTGCGCTTCTACGAGGAAGGGCTGCACGGCTACACCTACCTCGAAGATCCGAACGAGCGATGAGCAGAGGGGACGCCGTCCCCTCGACTCCCGCTCCGGCTCAGGCGCGCTGGTCCGACCGCGGTGGCCTCGGCCCCTGCGGTCGCGGACCGCGACGCTCACCGCGCTCACCGCGGTCCCCTCGGTCGCCGCGGTCCCCTCGGCCGCCGCGCTCGCCACGTTCTTCACGCGGATCATCGAACCTGCGGCACGCCGTCGTGAAACGGCGTTCGAGGTCGGCCGCCTCGTCACCGGCGGCCGGGCCCAGCCGGCTCCACGCCGCCCGGGCCACACGCACGCTCTCCTGCGCCGCGCGCCGCTTGGTCTGATTGTCCACGCGGCCACCGATGGTGTTGGAGGCCAGTGCCTCCTTGAGCATCGAGGCCAGCGCCGCGGCCGGGGCGACGTGTACCGATGGCTGTGACGAGGCCAGCGGCGCGCCCAACTGTTCGACCTGGCTGACCAGTTCGGTCATCCGCGCCCGGGTCACGTGCGGGTCGAAGGCCGAGTTCCGGAACGTGTCGGGGTGGCGCTCGAGAAGCGTCTGCGCGGCGGTCGCGAACCGGTCCTGCATCGGCCGCACGATTTCGCGTGGCAGCGGCGGACCGTTGCGCCACGCCTGCCAGGCCTGCTCGGCGCGCGACAGCGCCGTGGCGCCGTCGGCCTCGCCCTCGCCCTCGCCGGCGGCAAGCGCCTCGAAGTCGACCAGCGCCTGCTCGCGTGTCACCCGGCGGCTGTCGAATTCGGCGGCGTGCCGGTTCTTGTAGCGCTCGAAGAACCGATCGCAGGCAGCCCGGAATTTCTGCCACAGCTGCTCGGACTTCTGCCGCTTGACCGGGCCACTCGCCTTCCACTCGGCCTGCAGCGCCTTGATCTTCTCGACACCGACGTTCCAGTCGGTGGTCTCGGCGACGGCCTCGGCCTGGGCGATGAGTTCTTCCTTCACCGCCTGATTGGCGCTCCAGACGTCCTTGCGCTGCGTGAGGTCGTCCTTGCGGCGCGTGAAGAAACGGTCGCAGGCAGCGCGGAAGCGGTTGTTCAGGGCCTTGCCGGCTTCGCCGCGGGGCGCGTGCCCGAGCCCGTTCCAGCGCCCCTGCAGCGCCTTGAGCGCATCGGCGGTCTTGAGCCAGTCACTGGACTCGGCCAGCGCCTCGGCCTGTTCGGCCAGCTGCGCCTTCTCCTGCAGCACCGCGGCGTCCTCGACCGATCGCTGCGCGTAGAACGCGTCGACGCGAGCCTGCGCGGTGTCGGCGCCGGCCTTGAACCGCTGCCACAGCGCGTCGCCGTCGGCGCCGCGCGGGCCCGCACTGGCCTGCTTCCAGTCCTGACGCAGGTCCTTCAGTCGCTTGGCCACGTCCGAAAGCGCCTCGACCTGTGCGAGTGCCTCGACCTTTTCGCACAACTCCTGCTGCACGGTCGCGTTGGCCCAGCGCTTCCAATCGTCGGCGCTGCGCAGGTCGCGGACCACGTCCATCAGGCGCGCCTGCACCTTCTTCAACCGCTCGACGATCGCCGCCTGGTCGTCGCGTGACGGCAGCGCGCCGAGCTGTTCGGCAGTGGCGCGCGCATCGCGCAGGGCCTGGTCGGCATCCTTCAACGGCAGATTCTCTCGCGCCGCGACGGCCTCGATCCGGTCGCACGAGTCCAGCGCGCGCTTGAGGTTCTCGGCGCGCGTTGCACCCTCCTGTTCGCGGACGGCGGCAGTGCGTGAAGCAATCGAGGCCTCGGCCGCCTTGACGCGCGAGACCAGCACGACGTCGACCGCCGCGCCATCCTGCGCCAGCGACGTCCAGCGCCGGAGCAGATCGGCCCAGCGCTTGTGCGCGTTCGGCAGATCCTCCATGCCGGCGAGCTGCTCGGCCTCCTCGGCGATGGTGGCCAGCTGCGCGTGCCGCTCGGCATCGGCAAGGCGCGCGGCCAGGCGCGCCCGCTGGCCGGCAATGGCCGCGACGAACCGCTGGTTGACCGCATCGCTGCCGGGCTCGTGCTCGGCATCGAGACCGCCCCAGGCGGTCTGCGCGGCCGTCACCGCATCCTCGATGTCGTCGCCGGCGTAGCTCTCCAGCGTCTGGCAGACCTCGGCGCGTCGCGCATCCTTGGCTGCCCGGGCCTCGGCCTCGGCCTGCGCCGCAGCCGCCTCGGCGCGCAACTGCTCGAGGCGCGCGCGTGCGGCCGCGGCCGCGGCCTCGAAGCGCGTCTGCAGGACCGAGGGCGCTTCGTCGGTCGCGGCCAGCTGCTGCCAGGCCTCGACGGCCGCGTCCAGCGGCGCCTGGATGGCGTCAGCGCGTCGCTCCCCGACCAGTCCCTCAACCATGTCGCACAGCCGATCGCGACTGAGCTCGCCGCCAGCCGGCGCCGGCGCGTCGACCGTGGGGTGCTGCTCGCGCAGGCGCGCCCGGGCGCGTCGGGAGACCAGCTTGTTCTTGGCGCGATTGGCTACCTGTTCGAGCGTCGCCGCGTCGGTCAGCGTCTCGAGCGCCGACAGCGCCACGTCCTTGTGTTCGCTGTTCAGCGCGACCAGCAGCCGCTCGGCCGGGTCGGTCATCAGCGCCAGCGCCGCGAGGCGGATGCCGCCGCCCGCCGCACGACCCGCGACGCTGCCGATCAGGCGCGATGCCGAGACGCGGCGCAGTGCCGCCAGGCCAACCGCCTCGGATCCGGTGGTGCGGGCAACGACCGCCAGGTCACGCTCGTCGTCGAGGCCGGCCAGCGCCTCGAGGCCTTCGGCCTCGTCCCTGCCGTCGGTGGCCAGGTCGATCAACAACTTGCGGGCTTCGGCACGGACCCCTTCGTCCATGTCACTGCGCGCCACGGCGGCCAGCGTGCCGATGTCCTCGACCCGCGCCACGGCCCGGCGCCGCACCCCTGCGTCCGCGTCCTCCCGGGCAAGACTGCACAGGACGTCCTGGGCGTCGTCTCCGAGTTCGTTGACCGCCTCGAGCCGGATGGCCGGGTCGGCATGCTTCCACTTTGGCTGCCGAAAGCGATCGAAAAGGGCCATGACAGTGCGTTTCTCCGGAAGGAACCCAGCGCGGCTGGCGGCCGCGCAACAGAACCGGTAGTCTACCCGGTCATCACGACCTTCTGCCACCACGCGCCTCGATCGGTCGGGGCGGTCGGGCTATCGTGAAGCCGCCATGCCGCCCCTGACGCGCCCGTCGCACTTCGACCGCTCGATCATCGAGGGGTCTCTGGGGCGGGCCGTGTGGCGCATCGCCTGGCCGACCATGCTGCAGAACGTCATCGGCGGGCTGCAGGGCATCATCGATCACGCCATGGTCGGGCAGTTCGTCGGCTACACGGGCAATGCCGCCATTGGCGTCAGCTGGCAGATCTTCCTGGTCGTCATTGTCTTCATCAGCTCGCTCTACGCCGGAATGGGGGTGCTGGTGGCCAGGTTCGCGGGGGCCGGCGACCGGGACGCCGTCGACCGTGCCGTCGGCCAGGCCTTCCTGGTCTCGCTGATCCTCGGCGCCGGCATCATGGCGCCGGTTGGCTACGCGCTGTCGCCGCGGCTGCTGCTCTTCGTCAAGGCGACGCCGGAAGTCCGGGAGGCGGCGCTGCCCTTCCTGCGTCTGATGTTCGTCGGCGGCATCGGCCTGCTCACGTTCTTCCTGCTCGGCGGCGCGTTTCGCGCAGCCGGCGACCCCCGCACCCCGCTGCGCCTCGGCATCCTCCTGACGGCATTGAACATCGTCTTCAACGTCGTGCTGATTCGGGGTGCCGGCCCGATTCCGGCGTTTGGCGCCGCGGGGGCGGCCATGGGCACCGTGTCGGCATCGCTGATCGTCGCGGTGCTCGGGCTGATGGCGATGCGGTCTCCGTCGGCCGCCATCCACCTGCCCAGCCTGACGGCGCTCCGCCCGGACTGGGTGCTCATTCGCCAGCTGTTCAAGTTCGGCCTGCCCACCGGCTTCCAGGGTGTGGCCATGAACATCGGCGGCGTCGTCCTGCTGCGGTTCCTCGGCGGCCTGCCGCAGAGCGCGCATGCGCAGGCCGCCTACGCGATCTCGTACACGCAGCTGTTCTCGCTGATCACGTTCACCTCGGTGGGCGTCATGGGGGCCACTGCCGCCGTCGTCGGGCAGAATCTCGGCGCCGGACGCCCGGACCGCGCCTGGGCCGCGGTCGGCGTCAGCTCCCGCATCGCGCTCGGCGTCGCCGTCGGCGTCGGGATGCTCTTCCTGCTGATTCCCGGGTCGCTGCTGGCCATTTTCGGTGTCGACGACCCGGTGACCAGCGAGATCGGCCGCAGTCTGCTGCGCCACCTGGCCGTGTCCGGGCTCTTTGTCACCGTCGCCCTGGCCTACACCGGCGCGCTGCAGGGTTCAGGCGACACCCGCAGCCCGCTCTACATCTCGATCGTCTCGCAGGTCCTGGTCCCGATCGGCCTGTGCCTGCTGTTCCAGCGCTTCGGCACCTTCGAGCCGGTCGACATCTGGCGGGCCATCGTCGTCGGGCACATGACGCGCTGCCTTCTTTCGATCGTCCGCTTCCGGCAGGGTAAATGGCAACGCATCGTCGTCGACGTCGGTCACCCGCTGCCCGACGCGCCGCGACCAGGAGTGACGTAAGCGATGAGCAACGCGAACCGGCACGTGATTGCGATCTTCGGCGGCGCATGCGCGGGGTCGACCGCAGCCGACATCCTGGCGACACAGGGCGTGGAGGTGGTGGTGTTCGAGCAGAATGCCCGCCCCTACGGCAAGATCGAGGACGGCCTGCCGCGCTGGCATCGCGACCAACGTCATATGGAGTACAAGCGCATCGACGGGCGACTCGATCGGCCCGGCGTGCACTTCGTGCCGCGCACCCGGCTCGGCGTGCACGTCCAGTTCGACGAGGTGGTGCAGTGGGGCTTCAGCGCCGTCCTGCTGGCCAACGGCGCGTGGCGCGACCGCCCGCTCGACATCCCCGACGCCGATCGCTGGCTCGGTCGCGGCCTGGTCTACCAGAACCCCTTCATCTACTGGTTCAACCACGCCCCCGAGGCCAGCTACGCCGGCCCCCGGCACCGCATCCCGCCGGGCGCCATCTGCATCGGCGGCGGCCTGGCCTCGATCGACGTCATCAAGGTCTTCCAGCTGGAGTTGTACGGTCGGGCCCTCGCCGGCCGGGGCATCGGCGTGACCATGCACGACCTCGAACACGCCGGCATCCCTGCAACGTGTCAGAAGCACGGCATAGCCGACCCGAAGAGCCTCGGGGTCGAGGACGCCTGGCTGGTCTACCGCCGCCGGGTCGAGGACATGCCGCTGGCCACGCCCCCGCCAGGTGCGACGCCCGACCAGGTGCTCAAGATCGAGGCGGTGCGCAAGAAGATGCTGGCCAAGGCGCAGGAGAAATTCCTGTTCCACGTGCGTCCGATGGCCCTGCCTGTCGAATTGTTGACCGACGGCGAGCAGGTCGTCGGCGTCAGGTTCGCCGAGACCGAGATGCGCGACGGCCGGGCCGTGGCCATGCCCGCGGCGACCTTCGAGTTGCACAGCAGCCTCGTGGTCAGCGCCATCGGCAGCCTGCCAGAGCCGCTGCCGGGCGTGGTGATGCGCGGCGGCTTCTACGATTACGCCGACTGGGAGACCGGCGCCTACGCCCCGGTGCCGGGCGTCTTCGGCGTCGGCAACGTGGTCACCGGGCGCGGCAACATCAAGGCCTCCGAACATCACGCGCGGGACGTCGCGCACTGGCTCACCGAGCACTACCTGGGCATACAGCCGGACGGGGACGTGCGCGCCGTCGACGGCATCACCACCGATGTGGAGACGGAGGCACGGCAGGCGGCGGCGCAGGTGGCTGCCTTCGTGCAGACGCAGCCCGTCCTGCCGGCGGCGCAGGCCGATGCGCTGATCGAGCGCATCCGCGGACGGCAGGATGCTGTCGGCTATCACGGATATGCCGACTGGATGGCAACCGTGACCCCAGCCGACGCCGACTGACGAATGGCGCGGCAAGGCCGGCCGGCTCGCGGACGCCCACCACGCTTCCGTGTTTTGTTCGCCTCGGGGTAGCCTGTAGGCGTCCATGTCTCCTGAACCCACCTTGTTCGACCTGCCCGACCCGCCCGAGGGTGGCAGCACGCCGCCGCCTGCCGGGCCCGGGGAAGCCTCGGTGCCGCTGCACGAAGCGGCGCAGACCCGGTACCTCAATTACGCGCTGTCGGTGATCACGTCGCGAGCGCTGCCCGACGTCCGCGACGGCCTCAAGCCGGTGCAGCGCCGCATCCTCTACACGATGTGGCAGCAGAACCTGACGGCCGACGCCAAGCATCGCAAGTGCGCCAAGGTGGTCGGCGACGTGATGGGCAATTACCATCCCCATGGCGACGGCGCGCTGTACGAGACGCTGGTGCGGATGGCGCAGTCGTTCTCGTTGCGCTACCCGCTGGTGGACGGCTCGGGCAACTTCGGGTCCCTGGACGGCGATGGCGCGGCCGCCATGCGCTACACCGAGTGCCGCCTCACCCGGATCAGCGACGAACTGCTCTCGGAACTCGATCAGGACACGGTGCCGTTCCGCCCCAACTACGACGGCACGCGGACCGAACCGGTGGTCCTGCCGTCCCGGGTGCCCACGCTGCTGATCAATGGCGCGATGGGCATCGCGGTGGGCATGGCCACCAACATCCCGCCGCACCACCTCGGCGAGGTCTGCACGGCCCTGCTCCGGCTGATCGACAACCCCGAGCTGACCACGCTGCAGTTGTGCAAGTACGTCAAGGGCCCCGACTTCCCCACTGGCGGCCAGATCCTCAACTCGCGCGACGAGCTGAACGAGATCTACCGCACCGGCAGCGGCGCGATCCGCCTGCGCGGCACCTGGGAGAAGGGCGAAGTCGGCAAAACCACCAAGCTCGTCACGATCACCGCCATCCCGTACACCGTCGACAAGTCGGAACTGGTGACCCGCATCGCCGACCTGGTGATCGCGCGCAAGCTGCCGCCGCTGCTCGACGTCCGCGACGTCAGCACCGACGACATCCGGGTCGAGCTCGAGATCAAGCGCGAAGCCGACGAGGCGCTGGTGATGGCTTACCTGTGCCGGCATACGCCGCTGCAGGTGAGCATCGGCGTCAACCTGACCTGCCTGATCCCCACCGAGCAGGAAGACATCGGCCGCCCGGAGCGACTCGACCTGAAGGCGATGCTCTGGCACTTCCTGCATTTCCGCATGGACGTGGTCAGCCGCCGCCTCGAGCACGAGGCCGCGGCGATCGCCCGCCGCGTGCACCTGCTCGAGGGCTTCGAGAAGGTCTTCGACGCACTCGATCGCATCCTCGACATCGTCCGCAAGTCCGACGGCAAGGCCGACGCCGCAGCCAAGATCATCGCGACGTTCGGCCTCGATGCCGAGCAGGCCGATGCCATCCTGGAATTGAAGGTCTACCGGCTGGCCAGACTCGAGATCCTCGTCATCCGCCGCGAGCTGGCCGACAAGCGGGAGCGTCAGGCCGAGATCACCGCACTGCTGGGCGATCAGCCGGCCCGGTGGGCGCTGGTGCGCAGCGAGGTCGCCGAGGTGCAGAAGCTGTACAGCGACACCCGCGCGGACCGCCGGCGGACCGCCTTTGCCAGCGACGAGGACGTCGTCGAGTACGACGCCGAGGCCTTCATCATCGAGGAGGACAACGTCGTGGTCGTCTCCCGCGACGGCTGGATCAAGCGGCAGAAGGAAGTCAAGGATCCAGCCACCACGCGGCTGCGGGAGGGGGATGAAGTGCTGGCGGCCGTTGCCGGCAGCACCCGCGCGACGCTGGTGCTGTTCACCACGCTGGGGGTCGCCTACACCTGCCGGATCGTCGACGTGCCGGCCTCGACCGGCTACGGCGAGCCGGTGCAGCGGCTGTTCAAGTTCAAGGACGGCGAGCGCGTCATCGCGGTGATGAGCCTCGACCCGCGCGTCAGCCCCGGTCTGCAGCCACGCAGCGAGGGCGACACCCCGCCGCGGCACGCGCTGGCGGCAACCTCGGATGGCTACGCGCTGCGCTTCAGTCTGGCGCCGTTCATCGAGCCGAGCACGCGGGCCGGGCGCAAGTTCGTACGCATGGCCGAGGGCGTCAGCGTGGTTGGTGTGGTGCAGCTGTCCGGCGACGAGACGATCATTGCCGCCACCCGCGAAGCGCGGGCCATGCTCTGCCCGGCCGAAGAGGTCAACGTGCTGTCGGGACCGGGGCGGGGCGTCATTCTCATCAAGATCGACAGCGCCAAGGATCAACTCCTCGGCTTCATCGCGTCGCGCGGCGACCGCGACCTCATGGTCGTGGAAACCTCACGAGGCGCCGAGCAGACCGTCAGCACGGCCAAGTACGAGGTGACCTCGCGTGGTGGCAAGGGGCGCGAGCTGCTGCAGCGGGGCTCCTTCACGCGAGTCGTGCCGCCAGCCCCCCAGGTCGTCGCCGTGCCCGAGTAGGCGCCGCACTGCGACGGGTGTCATAGCATGGGCGGCATGCGCCGCCTCGTCCTGTTGATCGTGTGGCTCTCGGCCTCGGCCTGCTCCGGCACATCCGAGGCGCCGCCGCCCGACACCGGCTGGCGGGTCGGGACGTCGAGCCGTTCGGTGTTGCCGACGGTGGACGGCGGCCACGGATATGCGTCGCCCGAGCGTCTGCCCCCGGATGCCGACCCGCACGACCCCGGTGTCTTCGCCGCGCAATTCGACCAGGGGCCGATTGCGGTCGGCAATGGCCAGGACAACGCCCACTGGGTGCGTGACGACCTCCGGGTGCGGACCCTGGCGCTGCAGCGCGGCGGCACCGATCGCATCGTCGTGATCGCCGCCGCCGATGTCTACATGGTCTTCCGCCCCGACGCCGAAGAACTGCGGCGGATGGTGCATGAGGTGCTGCCGCCGCATCTGCAGGGCACCGTCGACGTGATGGTGCACGCCACGCACAACCACCACGGCCCGGACACGTCGTTCGCGGTCAACCCGGACTGGTATCGCTTCTTCCTCGAGCAGGCGCGGGATGCCGTGCGCGAAGCCGTCCAGCGCCTGGAACCCGCGACCTTGCGCGTCGCCGAAGGCCGGCACTTTTTCGGCGGCAGCGACCTCAGTGGCGTCCGCGTCTTCGATCCGACGCTGGGCGTCCTGCAGGCGCAGGCCCCGGACGGCCGAGTCATCGCCACGCTCGTGAACTGGGCGAATCATCCCGAGAGCACCTTGAACTGGGCGCCGCCGCGCGACCGCGTCGCGGCCGCCTGCACGACGCTTGGCTGGCAGGGGGCGGCGTGCGATGCGCAGGGTCGCTATCTCACTGCCGACTTCCCCGGCGCGCTGGCGCGCTGGCTCGGGCGGCGGCTGGGCGGCGAAGTGATCTACGTCAATGGCGCGATAGGCGCGATGGCCTCGCCCCTGGATGTCCCGGCGTGGGAGATCAGCGAGCGGGCGCCAATCGGCGACGGCTACACGGTTCCGCCCAACGCGGTGCCCCCCGGCCGCGACGGGCAGGACTTCCTGGCCCGCAACTTCCGCAAGGCCATTCTCGTCGGCGAACAGCTCGGCGTCGCCGTCGAAGGCCTGCTGCGCGGTGCGATGCCCCTGCCCCCCTCGCAGCTCGAAGTCCGGCATCAGCCATTCTTCACGCGGATGTCCAACATCGGTTTCCGCAAACTGGCGGTCGTCAGCGCGGAGACAGGCCGCCCCGGCATCGGCTTCAAGTCGGGCGAGCTCTACACCTGTCCCGCAACCGGCGCCAAGACCGACGCCACCTGTCGCGAGGATGGCCGGGAGGTCGAAGACGATCCGGTGGTCGGCCGCATCAGGAAGGGCGACCACACGCGCAGCAGCGTCAGCCTGCTCCATATCGGCGAACTGACCCTGGCCTGGCTGCCGGGCGAGGTCCCCGGCGAATTGGTCATCGGCCTGCCCAAGGGGATCAGGGACACACCCGAACGCTGGGCCGACGAGACGCCGGCGGCGCACACGCCGCCGGCGCAGCTGACCACGCCGGGCTACGTCAAGCGCACCCTGCCGGGGGCCTGGCGGTGGGCCGTCGGTCTGGGCAACGACGAACTCGGTTACATCCTGCCGCTCTCGGACTTCCGCGTGCTGTGCACTGCCGATGCGCGCCTCGGCGCAGGGGCGTGCGCCCGCCTGCACCAGGCCGGGGTCATCGACTACCCCGATGCCGTGTCAGGGGCGCGCTGCAAGGCCCTGGTGGAGGACCCGCAGGCGCTGGCGGCCCTGCCCGAAGGGGCGACTCGCGAGGCGGTGCTCGGATCCTGCAGGTACGGCCAGGCTCTGGGGCGGGCAGCCGGGCACTACGAGGAAACCAACTCAGTGGGCTGGGACGCGGCGGCCGACATGCTGGCGGCCGTGTCGGTCCTGACGGGCACGCGTGATGGCACCCAGGTCAACGAAGCCTTCGAGGGCCATCACCACCGGTATCCGCCTACGCCGTGACCGAGCGGGTCTGGAAGCCGGCCGCCTCGAGGTCGAGCAGGATGGCCTCCATGCGGCGCGCGACCTCGGCCGGCAGCGCCTCGTGGTGTTGCTTGATCAGGCGGCTCATCGTGTAGGCGCGAAACCTGATGGCTTCCATGTGGAACGCCAGGACGGCGCGTTCCAGGTGCTGCCCCAGGTCGGTGAGTTCGCTGACCACCGGTCCCGGGGGCGCCGTGCGCAGATAGGAGACGAGGTCCGCAGCGTCCTGCGCGGCCTTTTCACGTGGGGTCAGGGTGGTCGACACGTCGGCATCATACCGAGCCGGCGGAGCCGCGGAAAGCGGCTGGCGCGTGCGGTGGGCCGGCGGGCTCGGGTTGCGCGCCAACAGGCATCTTCTTTGTAATTCAAAGTTAGCGTTATCACAAACCGACCATCCGGGCTTGCTGAACCAGCGAACCATCGCGCATACTGCGTCAGTTGCGCTGGCGCATGTCGCGTCAGCGCCCCACGTCACCTCTCCACGTGAGGCTCTCGACTTCTATGGGTTCAGCTGCGTCGCGCGAAGCCATTCGCGCCATCCGAGACTGGGCAGTTACTGGCGGCCCCGCCCGCACCACGCCCCGCTCCGCCGACGACTTCGGCCGCCTCGTGTTCAGCGATGCGGTGCAGCGCATCAAGCTGCCGCGGCCGGTCTACAAGGCGCTCCGGCGCACCATCACCCGCGGCGAGACCCTCGATGAGTCGGTGGCCGACGCGGTCGCGGTGGCGGTCAAGGACTGGGCGCTCGAGCATGGCGCCACCCATTACACCCACTGGTTCCAGCCGCTGACCGGCATCACCGCCGAGAAGCACGACGCATTCCTCTCGCCGACGGCCGAGGGCAAGGCGGTCACCGAGTTCAGTGGCAAGGAGTTGATCAAGGGCGAGCCCGATGCCTCGTCGTTCCCGTCCGGCGGCATGCGCTCCACCTTCGAGGCGCGCGGCTACACCGCCTGGGACCCCACCAGTCCGCCCTGGATCTACAAGACCGCGTCCGGCACGACGCTGGTGATTCCGAGCGCCTTTGTCAGCTGGACCGGCGAGTCGCTCGACAAGAAGACGCCGCTGCTCAGGTCGATCGAGGCGCTCTCGAAGCAGGCCGTGCGGATCCTCAAGCTGTTCGGCTCCAGCGCGGACCGGGTCATGACCACCTGCGGGCCCGAGCAGGAGTACTTCCTGATCGACGCGCACTTCTACTACGCGCGCCCCGACCTGATCGGCGCCGGACGCACCCTGTTCGGCGCCAAGCCGCCCAAGGGCCAGGAGATGGAAGACCAGTACTTCGGCTCCATCCCCGAACGCGTCCTGGCCTGCATGCGTGAAGTCGAGGACGAGCTCTACGCCATCGGCGTGCCGATCAAGACGCGTCACAACGAGGTGGCGCCGAGCCAGTACGAGATCGCCCCGATCTTCGAACAGGCAAACGTCGCCACCGACCATCAGATGATGGTCATGGAGACGCTCAAGCGCGTCGCGCCCAAGCACGGCCTTGCCTGCCTGCTGCACGAGAAGCCGTTTGCCGGCGTCAACGGCTCCGGTAAGCACGTCAACTGGAGCATGAGCGACAGTGACGGCAACAACCTCCTGAACCCGGGCGACACGCCGCACGACAACATCCAGTTCCTGGTTTTCTGCGCCGCCGTCCTCCGCGCCGTCAACAAGCACCAGGGCTTGCTGCGCATGAGCGTGGCCAGCGCCGGCAACGACCACCGCCTCGGGGCCAACGAAGCGCCGCCGGCGATCATCTCGATTTTCCTCGGCGACATGCTGACCGGCATCTTCGAGCAGATCGAGAAGGGCGCCACCCGCAGTGCCGCCCAGGGCGGCCTGCTCGAGACCGGCGTCGACATGCTGCCGAAGCTGCCGCGTGATGCCGGCGATCGCAATCGCACCAGCCCGTTTGCCTTCACCGGCAACAAGTTCGAGTTCCGCGCGGTGTCCTCCAACCAGAGCATCGCGTTCCCGAACATCGTGCTCAACGTCGCCGTCGCCGAGTCGCTCGACTACATCGCCACCGAACTCGAGAAGTCGGTCGAGAAGAGCGGCGAACTCGACGAGGCCATCGGCAAGCTGCTGGTGAAGCTGGTCAAGGACAACAAGCGGATCATCTTCAACGGCAACGGCTACTCCGACGCGTGGCAGAAGGAGGCCGGCAAGCGCGGGCTGCTCAACCTGCGCAATACCGTCGATGCGCTGCCGGAACTCACCTCGGCCGAGGCGGTCAAGCTGTTCGAGGCCTACAAGGTCCTGAACAAGCGCGAGCTCGAAGCCCGCCTCGAGATCAACCTCGAGACCTACAACAAGACGATCAACGTCGAGGCACAGACGATGGTGCTGATGGCCAACCGGTACATCCTGCCGGCGGCCCTCGGCTACCTGACCGACGTGGCCCAGAGCGTCTCGGCAGGCAAGGCCGCGGGCGTGCAGAGCAAGGAAGCCAGGAAGCTGCTCGTCGAACTCACCCGCCTGGTCGACAGCTTCAAGCAGCGCACCGATGCGCTGACCAAGGTCATCGCCCACGAGGGCAACGGCGACTCGCTCAAGCACGCCAAGTACATGCGCGACAAGACCGTCCCGGCCATGGCGGCACTGCGCGAAACCGGTGACGCGATCGAGTCGCTGGTCCCATCCAACGACTGGCCGCTGCCGACCTACCGCGAGATGCTGTTCATCAAGTAGAACGGCAGTCGGCAGTCGGCAGTCGGCCGTCGGATAGCGTCAGGGGAATCGGAGGCGGGGGCCGCGCAGGTGGCTCCCGCCTTTTCCTTTTCTTCGCCCTGCCGTATCCTGTCGCAGCCGCATGAGCACGACCTACACCGCCAAAGACATCACCGTTCTCGAGGGCCTCGAGCCGGTCCGCAAGCGGCCCGGCATGTACATCGGGGGCGTCGGCGCTTCCGGCTTGCATCACCTGGTCTGGGAGATCCTCGACAACTCGATCGACGAGGCGATGAACGGGCATGCCTCCCAGATTGCAGTGACGCTGCACGCCGACGGCACCTCGATCACGGTGGCCGACGACGGACGCGGCATTCCCGTGGACGTGCACGCCAAGACCAAGAAGACGGCGCTGGAGCTGATCTTCACGGTGCTGCATGCCGGCGGCAAGTTCGAGCAGGGCAACTACAAGACTGCCGGCGGCCTGCACGGCGTGGGCGCCAGCGTCGTCAACGCGCTGTCCAAGGAGCTGATCGCCACCGTCAGGCGCGACGGCTTCCAGTGGGAGCAGCGCTTCCGCCAGGGCGTGCCGCAGGGCCCACCGCAACGGGTCGGCCCGGCCCGCGGCAGCGGCACGACGGTCTTCTTCCACCCCGACGCCACGATCTTCCCCAAGACCGAGTTCGACGCCGAGACGATCGCGCAGCGCCTCGAGGTGGCCAGCTACCTGCACCGCGGCCTCAAGATCACCTTCGAGAACGAGGTCACCCGGCAGAAGGTGACCTACGCGCACGCCGAAGGACTGGCCGACTACCTGCGCAAGCTGGTCGCCGAACGCGGCACCCGCCCCGTGCACGACCTGCCGTTCGTGGTGGCGCGTGACGGCGCGTTGCGCCTCGACCTCGCCCTGCAGTGGACCGAGTCCACCGACGAACACCTGCGCAGCTACGTCAACGGCATCCCCACCGGCTCGGGCGGGACGCACGAGAACGGCTTCCGGGCCGGCCTCGGCAAGGCGATGCGCAACTTCATCGAGACGCACAACCTCTCGCCGCGCGGGGTCACCCTCACCGCCGAAGACCTGCGTGAGGGGCTGGTCGGTGTCCTCAGCGTGTTCATCGAGGAGCCGCAGTTCCAGGGCCAGACCAAGGATCGCCTGAACAACCCCGAGGTCCAGTCGGGCGTCGACGGGCTCGTGCGGCCTGCCCTCGAGCACTGGTTGAACCAGAACATCTCGATTGCCGAGGCGATCGTCGCCAGGGTGATTCTGTCGGCGCGGGCCCGCGAGGCGAGCCGGGCCGCGCAACAGGAGGTGACGCGCAAGACGGCCACGGCGCACCGGCTGACGCTGCCCGGCAAGCTGTCCGACTGCACGACCACCAACCGCGGCCTCAGCGAGCTGTTCATCGTCGAAGGCGACTCGGCCGGCGGCTCGGCCAAGCAGGGGCGCGATCGGGTACGCCAGGCCATCCTGCCGCTGCGGGGCAAGGTGCTGAATACCGAGAGCGTGTCCACGGCCAAGGTCCTCGAGAACAAGGAACTGGCCGATCTGGTCACCGCGCTCGGCTGCGGCGTCGGCAAGCACTTCGATCTCGCGCGCCTCAGGTACGGCAAGGTGATCCTGCTGGCCGATGCCGACTCCGACGGCCACCACATCTCCACCCTGCTGTTGACGTTCATCTACCGGCACATGCCGCAGCTGATGGCCGCCGGCCGCGTCTACCTGGCCCAGCCGCCGTTGTACCGCATCGACGTCGGCAAGGAGACGTTCTGGGCCCAGGACGATGCGCAGCGGGATGCCATCGTGAAGAAGGCGACGGGTCGGGCCAAGCCCGACATCACGCGCTTCAAGGGCCTCGGCGAGATGATGCCGCGGGTGCTGTGGGACACGACCCTCAATCCCAAGACACGACGCCTGCTGAAGGTCATGGTCGCCGACCAGTTGGTGACCGACCGCATCATCAACGAGCTGATGGGCAAGGATGCCTCGGCGCGCTTCCGCTTCATCATGGACCGCGCCGAGGACGCCGAGGAACTCGACGTCTGAGGTCGGGAGTTGCGGCCGTCCGCGGCCGGGCGTACCGTGATGACGGCCCATGATTCGATGCCGTCTTGCCTCCCCGCTGTTGGGACTGCTCCTGATCTGGAGTGCGTCCGCGACCCCCGCTCGCGCGCAGGCCCCTGCCTCGCCGCCTCCGGCGTCCCCGGCGGCGCCGGACGCCGGCACGCAAGGGCCGCCTCAGCCACCTGACGAGGCTGAGGCACAGGACCGGCAGAAGTACGAGGAAGAGGTCATCGTCAGTGCCTCGCGCACCGAGCAGGCGCTGGTCAATGCGCCGGCCACCGTCACGCTGATCGACAGCCGGACGATCGCCAACTCGCCGGCCACCAACTACGCCGACCTGCTGCGCGCCGTCCCCGGCCTGAACGTGACGCAGACCTCCGCGCGCGACATCAACCTGACCTCACGCGCAGCCACCGGCACGCTGGCCACCTCGCAGCTGGCGCTGGTCGACGGTCGCAGCATCTACCAGGACTTCTTCGGCTTCGTGGCGTGGGATTTCCTGCCGATGGACCCGCAGGAGATCAGGCAGATCGAGGTCATCCGCGGCCCGGCCTCGGCCGTCTGGGGCGCCAACGCGCTGACCGGCGTCGTCAACATCATCACCAAGACCCCGCGCGAGTCACAGGGCTCGTCCCTGGCACTGAGTGCCGGGCTGTTCGGTCGCGAGGCGATGAACGTGGACCGTGGCAATGGCGCGCTGTTCTCGATCACGGCCGGCCACGCCGCGGCGGTCAACGATCGCTGGGCGTACAAGGTCTCGACCGGCTACTACCAGCAGGACGCCCTGGCGCGGCCCTCGGGGCCGATCCCCAACGCCACCGGTACGCCCTATCCGTCGTTTGCCAACAGCGGCACGCGGCAGCCCAAACTCGACGCGCGCCTCGACTACGACCACCCCGACGGCCGGCAGACGGTGGTGATGCAGGGCGGCTTCTCCGGCACCGAGGGCATGATCCACACCGGCATCGGCCCCTTCGACATCGACCGCGGCACCTACCTCGCGTACGGCAAGGTCAACTACCGTCGTGGCCCCACCCGTCTCAACGCCTTCGTCAACCGGCTCGATGGCAGCGCCACCAACCTGCTCGCCGTCGGTCTCGACGGACGGCCGATTCCGTTCCTCTTCAAGAACACCACCGTCGACCTCGAGGCCGGACACGTCGCCACCTGGCGCAACCGCCACGTGTTCAGCATGGGCGGCAACGTCCGGTACAACGGCTTCGACCTGTCGCTGGCCCCGCGCGGCGATTCGCGCAAGGAAGGCGGTGCGTATCTCCAGGACGAGATCTTCCTGTCGCCGATGTGGCGGTGGGTGGTCGGAGCACGGGTGGACGCGTTCTCGGTGCTCGATGGTCCGGTCTTCTCGCCGCGCACGACCGTGATGTTCAAGCCGTCGGCCGCCCACACCGTGCGGCTGTCCTACAACCGCGCCTACCGTGCGCCCTCGCTGGTCAACAACTTTCTCGAGACCTCGCTCATCAACCAGCTCGATCTCGGGGCGCTCAACCCTGCTCTGGCCGGCCGCCTCTACAACTTCCCCGTCGCTGCCGTCGGCAACGAGACCCTGACCGAAGAGTCACTCGATGCCTACGAGATCGGCTACTCCGGGGTCATCGCCAATCGCGCCACGGTCAGCGCGGCGTTCTACGTCAACGACAGCAGGAACGCGATCTTCTTCACGCAGCGCGGGTCGTACCGCGCTGCCACACCGCCGCCGGGCTGGCCGCTGCCGCCGGCCGCGCTCGAGTTGATCCTGCTGTCGGGCCGATTCGGACCGGGCAACGGGCTGCCCGCCTCGTTCACCTACGAGAACTTCGGCAGGGTACGGCAGAAAGGCCTCGAACTCGGGGTCGACACCGACGTCACCGCTGGACTTACCGCCTTTGCCAACTACTCGTTCCAGCCGACGCCCGAGCCACGCGGCTTCGACATCTCCGAGCTCAACCTGCCGTCGCGCCACCGCGTCAACATCGGCGCCAATTACACGGGGGCGCGCGTGATCGGCAACCTCTCCATGAGCCATGCCAGCGAGGCCTACTGGCAGGACGTGCTCGACTCGCGCTACCACGGCTCGACCGATGCCTACACGCTGGTCAACGGCACGTTCGGCTACCGCCTCACCGACAGCTTCACCGCCTCGTTGAAGATGCTCAACCTGTTCGATCGGGAGATTCAGCAGCACGTCTTCGGCGACGTCATGCGGCGCCAGGTGGTGGTGGAACTGCGGATGCGGGTCGGCACCACGCCCTGATGCCAGGAACGGCGGCCACGTCGTCGGGCGCCCGCCGCCACACGGCCACGTCGGCGGTGCCGCTCGCCGTGCGGCCTTCGACGGACCCCGTTCTATACTTCTCCGGCCGTACGTGACCGAATCGCCTCTCCCTCCGCCCCATCCGCACGACCTGCCGCGCCATCCTCCCGCCGAGTGGTCCCGTCGCGGCCTGCTCCGACTCGGGGTCATCCTGCTGGTTGGCGCGCTGCTGCCGCTGGTGTGGCATCCCCTGATGGCCCGGCTCTCGACCCGTGCCGTGCAGCCGAGCTACCTGCCGGCGCTCGAAGCGTCGCGTGAACGGATTGCCTTCCGTCCGGGCCCGATCGAGGACCTCAATCGGCTGAAGCCGTCCTACGTCTTCATTGGTGACTCGATGCTCGGCACGCGCATCGACGCCGGGTACCTGGCCGGCCTGCTCGGCCAGGACGTGGCGATGCTGGCGCGCGCCGGCACCGGGTCGGCCTACTGGTACCTCAGCTTCAAGAACTACCTGGTGGCCAGCGGCGAGCGCCCGAAGGTCGTGTTCATCTTCTTCCGCGACCTGAACATGACCGACCCGCTGTTCAGGCTGACGGGGCCGTTCCGGTGGTCGCTCGACGAGGTTGCCGGCGCGCAGGAGCCGGCACTCAACGACGTCATCGCCTCACGGATGCAGGGGCCCTGGTTCCGCGTCCACAATGTGGTCAACCGCGTCTACGACGCCGAACGCGCCAATGCCTGGGTCGAACGTCAGTTGTACGACTGGCCGACGCGCCTGTGGACCGACGACGAGCCGTCCCGACGCGCGTTCCTCGACACGATGAATTTCGAGATCATGGGTCTCGACCGGTTGCGCCCGATGGCCGCCGCCGATCTGCAGGCGGCCGAGGACGCCCAGGCCGACTTCGACCGGTTCATGCCGCGGTCGGTCCTGCCGCTGATCGTCGACCTGGCCAGGGAGCACGGCATGAAGGTGTGCTTCGTGCGCGTGCAGCGGCGTCCGGTCGGCAACAGGCCGCCGGTCCAGTCACCGCGCATGCAGGCCTACATGCGCGAGTTCCGCGCGTACGCCGAGCAGCAGGGCATGTTCCTGCACGACGACACCGGCGACCCGATGCAGACGCTGGCCATGTACGAGGACGGCGACCACATCGCGCGGGCGCATCGCCAGCGCTACACGCGGCAGTTCCGCGCCAACCTGCACCAGCTGTTGCGATGACCTTCCACAGCCTGGACTACCTGGTCTTCTTCGTGGTGGTGACCACCGTCTACTGGCGGTTGTCGCACGGCTGGCAGAACGGATTCCTGCTGGTGGCCAGTTACCTGTTCTACGGCTGGTTCGAGCCGTGGTTCTGCGTGCTGCTGGCCGGCACCACGCTGGTCGACTGGGTCGCGGGGCGGCAGATGGACCCGGCACCTTCGTCCAGCGGGCGCGGCGAGCCCGATCCGGACGACGACGCGCGCAGGCGGCGGAAGCGGTGGCTGGTGCTGAGCGTCGTGGCCAACCTGTCGGTGCTCGGGGTCTTCAAGTACTTCAACTTCTTCGTCGACAGCGTCCAGGCCGGGCTGGCGTCGCTCGGCATCGACGCCGCGCTGCCGACGCTGCAGGTGATCCTTCCGGTCGGCATCTCGTTCTACACGTTCCAGAGCCTGTCCTACACCATCGACGTCTACCGCGGGCGGCTGCGTGCCTGCCGATCGCTGCGCGACTTCGCGCTCTTCGTCGCCTTCTTCCCGCAGCTGGTCGCCGGTCCGATCGAGCGCGCCGAAGCGCTGCTGCCGCGAATCCTGTCGCCGCGCGTCTTCAATCTGCTGGTGAGCCGCGACGCGCTGGTGCTGATCGTCTGGGGCCTGTTCAAGAAGCTGGTGATTGCCGACAACGTCGGCGTCATCGCCAATCGGGTCTTCTCGATGAAGGATCCCGGGTTCGAGATGCTGTGGGCCGGCGTCTTCGCGTTCGGCATCCAGATCTACGCGGACTTCTCGGCGTACACCGACATCGCGCGCGGGACGGCGCGGTGGCTCGGGTTCGACCTGATGAAGAACTTCGACCACCCCTACGTGGCCGTCTCGCCCTCCGACTTCTGGCGGCGCTGGCACATCTCGCTGTCGTCGTGGTTTCGTGACTACCTCTACATCCCGCTGGGTGGCTCGCGACACGGTCTGCCGCGGACGCTGACCAACGTGATGATCACCTTCGTCATCTCGGGTCTGTGGCACGGCGCCGCCTGGAACTTCGTGCTCTGGGGCGCCTTCCACGGACTGCTGCTGGTGGTCGAACGCCTCGCCGCGGCAGTGCGCGGCGGCAGCCATCGACGCCGGGCCCGGCTGCCCCTCTGGCGGGCGCTCCCGCAGTGGGCGCTGATGTACGTGCTCGTCCACATCGGCTGGCTGATGTTCCGCGAGGGCGACGCGGCCATGCTGTGGCGAGACCTGACGCTGGTGCCGGGCGACCGCGCCCCTCGCCGAGCGTCAGGCCGGCCTGTACCTGTGGCTGGTCGCCTTGACGTTCTCGCTGCCGCTGTGGGCGCACAGCCTGTGGACGGTCTGGCAGGGCCGGTCGTACTCGGACCGGCCCGCGGTGCGCGAGACCGACGTGGCCAGCAGCACGGTCGTGTGGCAGGCCCTGGCCGTGGGCGTGATGCTGGCAACGGTGCTGGTCCTGCGCAGCCGCACCTCGCTGGACTTCATCTACTTCGCCTTCTAGATGGCCGACGGACCCGTCACGCCCGTTCAGCCCGCTGGTGCTCGCGGCCCTCGCCGGGCATGGCCTGCGGCCCCGGCCGCACACCAGCGCCGACGCGCTGCGGGCGGTCGTGAGCGACCTCTACCGCTACGAGATCCGGCAACTGCGCCAGCGCCTGCTCACCGGCGGCATCGCCAAAGCCTCCTACGCCGACGCCGTTCGCGCGCTCCGGCTCCGTTACCTGGTGTTGTCCCTGCCGAAGGACCAGTGGCGGGTGCGATAGAATCCGAACTCGGTATGGGTGGATGGAACGAGTTTCAAGGGTTGAATGCCGGGTACGTGCTCGAGTTGTACGACCGGTACCGGCAGGATCCCGCCGCCGTGGACGCGCAGACGCGCGCCTACTTCGAGCAGTGGACGCCACCTGAGCTGCCTGACACGGCTGCGCCGGGCAGCAGCGCCGCCGCCGTCGATCTGCGAGCCGTCGTCGGCGCCGCGACGCTGGCCGAATCGCTGCGCCGATTCGGGCACCTCGGCGCCCAGATCGACCCGCTCGGATCGCGACCGACCGGCGATCCCTCGCTCGCCCTCGAGGGCCACGGCCTCACCGAGGAGCAGTTGCGTGCCCTGCCGGCCACGGTGGTGAGCGGACCGCTGGCCGAAGGTCAGCCACACGCGGCCGCGGCCATTGCCGCGCTCCGTCAGGCCTACTGCAGCCGCACCGGCTACGACTTTGCGCAGGTCTTCGTGCCGCAGGAGCGGGAATGGCTGCGACTGGCCGTGGAGACCGGCCGCTTCCGGCCGCCCATGTCCCCGGTGGACGCCGAGTCGCTGCTCGACCGGATCACCGAGGTCGAGACGTTCGAGCGGTTCCTGCACCGCACCTTCCCCGGCAAGACGCGCTTCTCGGTCGAGGGGCTCGACATGCTGGTGCCGATTCTCGACGTCGTCATCGAGGGCGCCAACGACGCCGGGCTGCAGCACGTGTTGATCGGGATGGCGCACCGCGGGCGCCTCAACGTCCTCGCGCACGTGCTCGGCAAGCCGTACGCGCAGATCCTGGCCGAGTTCAAGGACCCGGTGCAGGCCCGCACCGGCACCGGCTATCGCATCGACCTCGGGTGGACCGGTGACGTGAAGTACCACGCCGGCGCGCTGCGCCAGGTCGATGGCGATACCCAGGTGTCGATGGCGCCCAATCCGAGCCATCTCGAATTCGTCAATCCGGTCATCGAGGGCATGGCCCGCGCCGCCGGCACCGATGCCGGCCGGCCCGGCAAGCCGGTCTTCGATGCCGACCGGACGCTGCCGGTGATCATTCACGGCGACTCGGCCTTCCCGGGCCAGGGCATCGTCGCCGAGACGCTGAACCTCTCGCGCCTGGACGGCTACACGACCGGCGGCACGATTCACATCATCGCCAACAACCAGCTCGGATTCACCGCGGTGCCAGCCGAGTCGTATTCGACCTCGTATGCCAGCGGCCTGGCGCGCGGGTTCAAGATCCCGATCGTCCACGTCAACGCCGACGACCCGATCGCCTGCATCGAGGCGGCCCGTCTCGCGTGGGCCTACCGGGCGCGGTTCCAGCGGGATTTCCTGATCGATCTGGTCGGCTATCGGCGTTACGGCCACAACGAGGGTGACGAGCCGGCCTTCACGCAACCGTTGATGTACCAGAAGATCGCCAGCCATCCGACGGTGCGTGAGCAGTGGGCGGCGCACGTCGAGCAGTCGACCGACCGCACCGGGCTGGCGCAGCCGATGGTGGACCGCCGCATGAAGGCGCTCGAGCAGGTGTACGAGCAGCTCAAGCCCGAGGAAGCGATCGTCAACCCGATCCCCGAGCCGCCGCCGGCCGGGGCGGCACGTCAGACGCGCACCGCCGTGCCGCTCGAACAGCTGCAGGCGATCAACGAGGCCCTGCTGACGCGACCCGAGGGCTTCACCGGGCATCGCAAGCTGGATCGCGGCCGCGAGCGGCGCAAGGGCATCTTCGATGCGCCCGACGAGCGCTCCATCGACTGGGCGACCGCCGAGGAGCTGGCGTATGCCAGCATCCTGGCCGACGGCATCCCGATCCGGATGACTGGCGAGGATGTGCAGCGCGGCACCTTCAGCCATCGTCATGCGGCGTTCCGGGATGTCGAGACCGGTGCCATCGACATTCCCCTGCAGCGCTTGCCGCAGGCGCGCGCCAGTTTCGAGATTCACAACAGCCCGCTCAGCGAGAACGCCACCATCGGCTTCGAGTACGGCTACAACGTGCAGGCGCCGGAGCGGATGGTGATCTGGGAAGCCCAGTACGGCGACTTCATCAACGGCGCGCAGGTCGATCCTCGATCAGTTCCTGACGTCGGCCCGCGCCAAGTGGGGCCAGACGCCATCGCTGGTGCTGCTGCTGCCACATGGCTACGAAGGCCAGGGTCCCGAGCATTCCAGCGCCCGTCCGGAACGCTTCCTCGGCGCCGCCGCGGACATCAATCTGCGCATGGCCAACTGCACGACCGCCGCGCAGTACTTCCATCTGCTGCGCCGGCAGGCACTGCTGCTGACCACCGACCCGCTGCCCCTGATCGTTCTGACCCCGAAGAGCCTGCTCCGCCATCCACTCGTCGCGTCCACGCCACGGGAACTGTCGGAAGGCGCCTGGCGCCCGGTGATCGATGACGACGAGGCCCGCCTCCGCGCCCGCGACGTCCGGCGGGTGGTGTTCTGCAGCGGCAAGGTGTACGTGGACCTGGTCTCGGCCGAGCAACGGCAGGCAGACCGGCAGACGGCCATCTGCCGCATCGAGCAGCTCTACCCCTTCCCGAGCGACGGCGTCGCGGCGGTGCTCGAGGGCTATCCCAATGCCACCGAGGTCGTGTGGCTGCAGGAAGAGCCGCTGAACATGGGCGCGTGGGACTTCTTCCGTCCGTGCTTCGAGGAACTGCTCGACGGTCGCGTGCCGGTACGCTACATCGGGCGGCCGCGCAGTGCCAGTCCTTCGGAAGGTTCACTGGGCTGGCACATGATCAACCAGAAGATGCTGGTGGCCGAGGCGTACGCTCCCACCGCTCCCGCTCCCCGCGCCACGCGTGGCCGGGTCAAGGCAAAGGCATAGAGCACACATGGCCGAACAGGTCGTCGTCCCGCAGCTCGGTGAATCGGTGGTCGAAGCGCGCGTGGCGCGCTGGCTCAAGAAGGAAGGCGAGGCGGTGGCCGTCGGGGACCCGCTCGTCGAACTCGAGACCGAGAAGATCGACCTGGAGGTCAACGCCGATCAGGCCGGCGTGCTGACCACGATCCTGCGCCAGGAAGGCGAGGACGTGAAGGTCGGCGAGCCGCTGGCGCTGATCGAGGCCGGAGCGGCCGGCAAGGGCAGTGCGCCCGCCGGTACGCCAGCCGAGACGCCAGCGGACCAACCAGCGGCCGGGCCTGCCGACCAGAACGCCGACGCGCCGGCCAGTGCGACGCCGGCCCCACCCGAGGCGACCACGCCGGCGGTCGCGGCCTCGCCAGCGGGCGCGGCCGGAGGTTCCGCGGAAGCCCCGCGCAGCACGCCCGCAGCCCGCAAGGCCGCCGAAGTGCATCAGGTGGACATGAGTCAGGTGCAGGGCAGCGGCGACGCCGGCCGTGTCATGCGGCGTGACGTCGAGGCTGCCGCCGCGCCGGCGACTGCTGCGCCGGCCGCTGCTCCCGCGCCGAGCACCGCCGCGCCGGCCGCGGCCAAGCCCGCGGCTCCGGTCGCCCCGGCCCGCCCGCCCGCCGTCCCGGGCAGCCGCACCGAGGAGCGCGTGCGGATGTCCAAGCGGCGCCTGACGATTGCCCGCAATCTCGTCGAGGCGCAGCGCACCGCCGCCATGCTCACGACCTTCAACGAGGTCGACATGACCGAATTGATGGGTCTGCGCGAGCGGCGCAAGGAGCAGTTCGCCAAGCGTCACGGCGTCGGCATCGGCATCGCGTCGTTCTTCGTCAAGGCGTCGGTGGCCGCACTTCGGGCCTTCCCGCGCCTGAACGCGGAGATCCAGGGCGAAGAGATGGTCCTGAAGCACTTCTACGACGTCGGCATTGCCGTCGGCGCCGAGCAGGGCCTGGTGGTGCCGGTCATCCGATCCGCCGAGCAGTTGTCGTTTGCCGGCATCGAACTCGCCATCCGCGACTTCGCCGCCCGCGCCAAGAACAACACGCTCACGCTCGAGGATCTCAAGGGCGGCACGTTCACCATCACCAACGGCGGCGTCTTCGGGTCGATGCTGAGCACGCCCATCCTGAATCCGCCGCAGGTCGGCATCCTCGGCCTGCACAAGATCGAGGACCGGCCGGTCGCGGTCAAGGGCCAGGTCGTCATCCGCCCGATGATGTACCTCGCGCTGTCCTACGATCACCGCATCGTGGACGGCCTCGAGGCCGTGCAGTTCCTGGTGAAGGTCAAGGAGTACATCGAGGATCCGGGTCACCTGCTCCTCGAGTCCTGACCGCATCGACCGTCGAGTTTTCCAACGTGGCAGGCAGGCCGGTGCCGACCGGCTGCCTCTCACGTCGAGGCGTCGAAATGCGCATGCCGCCCGCCCGACCGTCCATCGCCGCGGTCCTGCTCCTCGGGGCCGTGCTCGTGTGTCCACCTGCACTGGCGCAGGGCCCGGCGTCGCGCCCCAGCGCCGACCTCGACAGCATCCGCCAACGGCTGGCGACGCAGCCGACCGAATCGCTCTTCATCGGTCCCGTCCGTGCGGACTACCGGGTGCGCGTCGAGGATTCCTCCGATGACCTCGACTACCACTTCGGGTGGCTGTACGACCAGACGACGGTCACGCCGGGATACGTGCGGCCGTGGTATCCCATCTACCACTACCAGCTGCAGTCGCTGATGATCCCGCTGGAACATCGGGCGCAGCTGTATCCGGCCGGCGTTCCACTGGGTGGCAACACCGTCGGCGCGATCCGGGACGCGTGGCGCAAGCGCAAGGAACGGCAGGCCCGGGAGCAGGTCGAGAAGGACGTCCGCGCCCTCAGGAAGACGCCGTAACCGGGAACAGGAACTCCAGCAGCGCCGGGACCCGCGCCGCCCACGCCGACTCGCCATGATGCGCGTCGTGGGCCTCGAGGTAGTGGAAGTCGGGCCCGGCCGGCCACCCCTTCTCCAGCAGCACGGCCTGCAGCGCGCGGGCATTGCGAACGGTGTCGCGGCCTTCGGCAGTGCCGACGTCCAGCCAGATCCGCCATGGCAGTCGAGCCTGCAACCCTTCGACGCGACCGAGGATGGCGCGGCGATCCCACCACAACGATGGCGACAGCACCGCGAGGGCGCCAAAGATGTGCGGGTACACCAGACCCACGTGCAGTGTCACCAGGCCGCCCAGCGACGAGCCGCCGAGGGCGGTGTGCCCCGCGCCTGGCAGTGTCCGGAACGTGCGGTCGACGTACGGCTTCAGCTCGTCGATGACAAACCGGGCGTAGGCATCGGCGTCGCCGCCCGCGGCCCGATGCGCATCGCGGGTCGGGGCGAACTCGTCGGCACGCAACGCCCCGGCATGATCGATGGCGACGATGATCAGCGGCGCGACCTGGCCGGCCCGAATCAGCCGCTCGGCCGTCTCGTCGACGCCCCACTCCTGACCGGCAAACGACGTGCTGGTGTCGAAGACATTCTGCCCATCGTGCAGGTACAGGACGGGATACCGCAGCTCGTGATTGTGGTCGTAGCCGGGTGGCAGGTACACGTGCACGTCACGGCTGTTGCCCAGCACGTCGGACCGGAAGGCCGCCAGCAAGCGGATGTCGCCGGTGAAACTTCGCCCGTCGCGCGGGGCAGGCAGGCACTGCGTGGGACCCGACGTCACGTTCAGGCCGGCCATCGGGACGAATCGGGCCGGCGCTCCATCGGGGCAAGTGTACCGCGCGCGTCAGCGCTGCGCTTCAGGTAGCCTGTAGGCGGCACGCCGGCAGTCACGCGCGCAATTTCCATCTCAAAGGACCCACTCGCGATGGCACTCATCGACCCGGGCACCACAGCCCCGACGTTCTCGCTGCCCGACCAGTCCGGCACCCTGCATACGCTGTCGGCGTATGCCGGGCGTCCCGTGGTGCTGTTCTTCTATCCCAAGGACGACACCTCGGGGTGCACCCGCGAGGCGTGTGGCTTCCAGGAAGCGTTGCCGGCGTTCACGAAGGTCGAGGCGGCCATCCTCGGGATCAGCATCCTGGACAGCGGCAGCAAGGCGAAGTTCGCCACCAAGTACGGCCTGACCTTCCCATTGCTGGCCGACGCCGACCACGCCGTCTGCGAGGCGTTCGGGGTGTGGCAGGAGAAGAGCATGTACGGGCGCAAGTACATGGGCGTGGCGCGGGTCACCTATCTCCTCGACGCGGCGGGCGTCGTGGCACAGCGATGGGACGCCGTGAAGGTGGAGGCGCACGCCGCCGAGGTGCTCGCGGCCGTCACCGCCCTGGAGGCCAGGTGAGGCGGACGAGCATCGCGGCCCTCCTCGTGCTCGGCATCGTCGTCGCGTCGGCCAAGTCGATGCATGGCCAGGTTCGTGAGCCGTTCAATCTCGAGATCGGTGATCCGGCCCGCAAGGGTCGGACGATCGCGCTTGCGGTGGATCAGATTCACGACACGCGGCAGGGTGCCGACCTGTCGCCCGACGGGGTCGCCGCGACGCTTGCGGATGCGGCGATCGTCCTGGTCGGCGAGAGCCATACGTCGGCCGAGTCGCATCGCGTGCAGGTGGCCGTGATCGGGGCCCTGCACCGGGCCGGACGCAAGGTGACGATCGCGCTGGAGATGTTCCCCGCCGAAGCGCCGACCGCGCCTTTCGACCGCTGGTTGCGCGGTGGCCTGGACGAAGCCGCGCTGCTGCGCGAGTCCGGCTGGTACGACTACTGGGGCTACCCGTTCGGCTACTACCGCGACGTGTTCCTGCTGGCCAGACAGCACCGCCTCCCCCTGCGCGGAGTCAACGCGCCACGCGCGGTCGTCGCCACCGTCGGCCGTCGCGGCCTGGCCGGTCTCGGCGGCATGGAGCGGGGGCAGATTGCGCCGACGATCGACACCACCAGTGAGGAGCATCGGCAACTGTTCGTGGCGTACATCGGCGGCGGCACGCCCGCCCCTACCGGTGACTCCGCCGCGCCAGGGCACGGCGCGGGGATGCCGCCGGAGGTGTTGCAGCGGATGCTCGAGGCGCAGAGCACCTGGGACGCGACCATGGCCTCGCACGCCGTGGCGTTGAGCAAGGAGAATCAGGACCCGAAGGCGGTCGTCGTCGTCCTGGTCGGGAGCGGCCACGTGGCGTACGGACTCGGCATCGCCCGCCAGGCCGCGGCCTACACCGACAAGCGTGTCGCCACGGTGATGCCGGTGGCCACGTCGCCGGGCCGGCCGGAACAGATTCGCGCGTCACTGGCCGACATCGTCTGGGGTGTCCCGACCGAAACGTACCCGCTCTTCCCCACCCTTGGCGTGTCTTTCCGCAGGGACGGCGACAGACCCAACACCGTGCTGATGGTCTCGCCGGGCTCGACGGCCGAGGCGATGGGACTGCGGGCCGGCGACCTGCTGATGACCCTCGACGACCAGCCGATCCGGAAGGACGTGGAGGTCCGCGCCCTCGTGGACCGGAAGCAATGGGGCGACGCGATCACCGCCACGGTGGCGCGCGGCGCGGAGACGCTGACGCTCACCGGACGGCTGCGGCGACGGTAGCGTGACGCACGGCTGGCGCCGCCGGCCGTGCGTGTCGGCTGGCAGGCGCGGTCTCGATCACGGGCCCAGGCGCAGCGTCGCGGTCACCGGGAAGTGATCCGACGGGTAGCGTCCGCTGCGGTCGGTGCGGACGATGGCGGCATCGACCACCTGCAGGTCGGCGGTGGCGAAGATGTGGTCGATCTTCTCGCCGTTCACCTGGCCGAACGTGAACCCCGTGAAGGTACCCACGGGTGATGCGTCCGGGTGTCTGACGCGGAACGTGTCGCGCAGCAGGCTGCCGGCCGTCATCGACGCCACCGCCGCGTTGCGCTCGCCGGCGTTGAAGTCCCCCATCACGATCACCGGCAGCACCGGGTCGCGCGCCTCGACGCGAGCCCGCAGCATCGACGCCGCTCGCTCGCGCGATGGCTGCGACTGGTGATCGAGGTGCACGTTGTAGACGTACAGCGACCGACCGTCCGGCGTCGACAGCTGCGCCCACGTGCAGATGCGCGTGATGTTGTTGCCCCAGCTCTTCGAGGCAACGCGCTCGGGCGTGTCCGAGAACCAGAACGTGTCGCTGCGGCTGGCGGCGAGACGCGTCCTGCGGTACAGGATCGACGAGTACTCGCCGGCCCGCTGCCCGTCGTCGCGACCGACGCCGACCATGGCGTAGTCGGGCAGCGCCTCCATGATGTACGCCAGTTGCGGATGGAGCGCCTCCTGCACCCCGAGGATGTCCGGCGCCTCGCTGCGCAGCGTGTCGATCAGCAGGTCCTTGCGGCGCTCCCAGTGGTTGTCGCCGTCCTTGGCCGAGCCGTAGCGGATGTTGAAGCTCATCACGCGCAGCGTCGTGGATGGCAGTGATTGCGCCCGCCCGAGCAACGGCTTCGCGGCTGCCATCACTGCCGTGGCGCCCAGCTGCAACACGGTCCGACGCTTCATGATGACCACTCCCGTCCCGCCCAGTGGGCGCGCAGCAGATCGACGACATTGCGCCAGCGAAAGCGCTCGAGGTCGTCGTCAGTGAAACCGCGGCGGCTCAGCACGTCGCAGAGCCGGTGCACGTCGCCGATGGTGTCCAGTTCCTGCGGCGTCTGCTCGGTGCCGAAGGCCCCGTCGAGGTCCGAGCCGAGGCAGACGTGCCGTGTCGAGCCGGCCAGTCCGCACACGTGCAGCACATGATCGGCGAGCCGCTCGAACGTGCATCCCGCCGACTGCGGCGTCGACGAGCCGCGCACCCAGCCGGGCACGATCATCCACGCATCGAAGGAGGCGCCGATCACTGCCCCGCGCGCGATGATCGCCCTGAGCTGGTCGTCGGGCAACTGCCGCTGGTCGGCGACCAGCGCGCGGGCATTGTGGTGGCTGGCCCACACCGCGCCACCGAACAGGTCCAGGGCCTGCCAGAGACTGTCGTCGCTCAGGTGCGTGACGTCGAGGATCACCCCGAGGCGTTCCATGGCCGCCAGCAGCGCCGGACCATGGGCCTCGAGAAGGCCCGTGGTGTGGGTGCCCGGGGCGTAGCGCCCCGGTCCGTAGTGCGCCGGCCCCACGGCGCGCAGCCCGTCGCGTACCGCGTGTTCGAGATACTCCACGGTGACCAGCGAGTCGGCGCCCTCCAGGCTGCGGATGTAGCCGATCGGCGCGTGCGCTGGCGGGTCCTGCCACAGTGCCAGGTGCGCGTCGAGGGTCGCCAGGTCGGTGACGGCGGCCATCTCACCGGCCCGCTCCATCTCGCGGTACCACGCCAGCTGTCCCTGCGTCTGTGCCCACGCCTGCTCGGGCGAGTGCCACCCGGGTAGCGGATTGCCCGGGGCCACGTACCGCGCAATCTGGGTGGCGACGACCAGGCCCATGTGCGCGCGCCGCATCTCCGGGAACGACACCGTGCCGCGACCGCGATCCGGTCGGTCCAGCAGGCCAGCTTCCCGGGCACGGATGGCAGCGACGGGCTCGCGCAGGTCGCGATTCCACTCGAGCGCGTTCATCGCCAGGTCGAGGTGCGCGTCCACCACGAACATCAGGCGTCCTTGAGGCGGAAGAGCGCTTCGATCTCGACCGGGATGTTGCCTGGCAACGAGCCCATGCCGACGGCGCTGCGCACGCCGACACCGAGTTCCTCGCCCCAGATGGTCGAGAACAGCTCGCTGCAGCCGTTGATCACGAACGGGTGGCGATCGAACTCGGGAGTCGCCCAGACCATGCCGAGTACCTTGACCACGCGGTGGATGCGATCGAGCGAGCCGACGGTCGCGCGAATCGTCGCAATCATCGACAGGCCGACCTGTCGCGCCGCGAGCTTGGCCGCGTCGGCGTCGAGATCTTGTCCGACCTTGCCGGTGATCATCGTGCCATCCGGCTTGAGGGTGCCGTGGCCGGAGACGTAGAGGTAGGCGCCCTCGATCAGGGCCGGCTTGTACACGCCCATCGGTTTGGGTGCGGTCGGGAGTTGCAGGCCCAGGGCGGCGAAGCGTTCTTCAGCAGTAGACATCGTCAGGGTTCCAGGAGTCGGGAATCGGGAATCGGGAATCGGGGATCGGGGATCGCGGATCGGGAGGCGGCGGCGTCTAGATGACGAGGTCCAGCAGGAGCACACCGAGGAGGCCGACGATGGCCACGATCGTCTCCATGGCCGTCCAGGTCTGCAAGGTTTCGGCAACCGACAAGTTGAAGTATTCCTTGAACAACCAGAAAGCACCGTCGTTGATGTGCGACAGCATCAGGCTGCCAGCGCCGATGGCCAGCACCATCAGGTTGGCGTCGGCCGCGCCGCTGGCCACCAGCGGCGCAACAAAGCCGGCAGTCGTCAATCCGGCTACCGTGGCTGAACCCACGCAGACGCGCACGAGCGCCGCCATCGACCAGGCCAGAACGAGTGGCGGCGCCCGCAGGCTGGCCAGGGCCGCGGCGATGGCCGTGCTCGCACCCGCGTCGGTGAGCACCTGCTTGAACGCGCCAGCGCCGGCCACCACCAGCAGCACCACCGCGACGTCGGACACCGCACGTTCGCACCACGCCATCACCTCGGCGAGGGAGCGACCATTGCCGAGGCCGAGCAGCACGATGGCCACCAGCACCGCCACCAGCATGGCCAGCGATGGGTCCGAGAGCGCACGCGCCACGCTGCCGGCAACGCCCTCGGCAGCCCGCGGCACCAGCAACGACCCGGCGGCCAGCATCACCACGGGCAGCAGCGCGCTGACCAGGCTGGCCGTCAGCGACGGCAGCGATGCCTCGTCGCGCAGGACCGGGGTGAACGTCGACAGCGGTGGGCGGTCGATGCGCGGCATGAACCGCGCGTAGACCGGGCCGGCCAGGACGATGGCCGGGATGGCGATGAGGATGCCGTACAGGAGTGTCAGGCCCATGTCGGCGCTGAACTGCTGCACCAATGCGGCTGGCGAAGGATGCGGAGGCAGGTACCCGTGCGTCACCGAGAGGGCTGCCAGCATCGGCAACCCCACCCACACCGGCGGCAGCCGGTACTGCGCCGCGACGCTGAAGATGATGGGGATCACCAGCACGAAGCCGACCGCGTAAAACAGCGGCAGCCCGACGATGAAGCCGGTGACCATCAGGGCCCACTGCACCCGCGCCGGACCGCTGACGCGCATCATGCTCGTCGCGATGCGCTGCGCCGCGCCGCTCTCGGCGACGATCTTGCCGAGCATCGCGCCGAGACCGATCACCAGCAGCAACGAACCCAGCGTGTCGCCGAGGCCCTTCTGGATGGCCGCCGACACCTGCAGCGGACCCAGACCCGACGCCAGGCCGACGCCGATGCAGACGATCAGGAACGCCAGAAAGGGCGTCAGGCGGGCGACCGCAATCAGCAGGACCAGCGCGACGATGCCGGCCAGGGCGATGGCAAGGAGCATGGGCGGCGCCATGGTATCGCACCGCTGCGCCGTCACGTCGGCGCGTCCCACTGGCCAGCACGCCGCTGCCCTCGAACGAGCACGGACCGGACGACATGTCGTCCGACACGCTCGATGCCCGGCTTCCGCTCCGAGGTGTCGAAACGACAACGGATGGCAGCAAAAAGCCCGCCCCTGTCCCCAGGAGCGGGCCTTCCTTCATTCTTAATTCTGAATTCTGAATTAGTACCGGTAGTGATCCGGCTTGTACGGCCCCTCGACCGGCACGCCGATGTAGTCGGCCTGCTCCTTGGCGAGCACGGTCAGCTTGACGCCGAGCTTGTCGAGGTGCAGGCGCGCGACCTTCTCGTCGAGGCTGCTTGGGCAGCACGTAGACCTTCTTCTCGTACGTCGCTGTTGTTGGTGTGCAGCTCGATCTGGGCGATCATCTGGTTGGTGAACGAGGCCGACATCACGAAGCTCGGGTGGCCGGTCGCGCAGCCGAGGTTCAGCAGCCGGCCCTCGGCCAGGATCATCACGCTGTGGCCGTCGGGGAAGCGCCACTCGTCGTACTGCGGCTTGATGTTGATCTGCTCGATGCCGGCGACCTTCTTCAGGCCGGCCATGTCGATCTCGTTGTCGAAGTGGCCGATGTTGCCGACGATCGCCTTGTCCTTCATCTTCGCCATGTGCTCGGCGGTGATGATGTTGCTGGTTGCCGGTCGTCGTGATGAAGATGTCGGCGTCGCCAGCGACCTCGTCCAGCGTCGTCACCTGATAGCCTTCCATCGCGGCCTGCAGCGCGCAGATCGGGTCGATCTCGGTGACGATCACGCGCGCGCCCTGGCCCGCGCAGCGACTGCGCGCAGCCCTTGCCGACGTCGCCGTAGCCGCAGACCACCGCGACCTTGCCGGTGAGCATCACGTCGCTGGCGCGCATGATGCCGTCGATCAGCGAGTGGCGGCAGCCGTACAGGTTGTCGAACTTGCTCTTGGTGACCGCGTCGTTGACGTTGATCGCCGGGAACAGCAGCGTGCCGGCCTTCTTCATCTCGTAGAGGCGGTGCACGCCGGTGGTGGTCTCCTCGCTGACGCCCTTGATGCCGCGGCGCAATCGCCTGCCACTGCTCCGGCGCCTTGCCGAGCTGCGTCACGCAGGGTCTGCAGGATGATGCCCCACTCCTCGGGCTCGGTCTCGGCGTCGAAGGCCGGCACCCTGTCGGCCGTTCCGTACTCGAGCGCCTTGTGGATGAACAGCGTCACGTCGCCGCCGTCGTCGACGATCTGATCGGGGCCGCTGCCGTCCGGCCACACGAGCGCCTCCTTCGTGCACCACCAGTACTCGTCGAGCGTCTCGCCCTTCCAGGCGAAGACCGGGATGCCGCGCGGATTGGCCACGGTGCCGCCCGTCTCCGGACGACCGACCGCGACCGCCGCCGCCGCGTGATCCTGCGTCCAGAAGATGTTGCACGACACCCACCGCACGTCGGCGCCGAGCAGGTCCAGCGTCTCGATCAGCACGGCCGTCTGCATCGTCATGTGCAGGCTGCCCATGATCTTCACGCCCGTCAGCGGCTTGCTGCGCGGCGTACTCGTCGCGAATCGCCATCAGACCCGGGCATCTCCTGCTCGGCGAGCCGAATCTCCTTGCGGCCGAACTCGGCCAGCGACAGGTCCTTGACCTTGAAGGACGGGCGTCCGGCCTGCTCGGCCTGGGTGAACGTGTGCAACGTCTCGGTTGCGACTGCAGTGGTCATGCGATCTGCTCCTTGCGCGGCTGGTCACCGCGTCCTGGGTCGCCGTTCGGGCGACGCTGTTACGAAAAGTTGGGGCGCGTTCCCCGAACGCGCCTGACGCTGTCAGGGCCGCTCGGGGAACGGCCCACCGTGCAGAACCTGGTTCATGAAGACGTGCCCGCGGTGGCGCGGGCGACAAACAGGGCCGGTCCCCGCACACCCGGCACCGGCGAGAGCGGCACCACCCGTGCCCCGTCGAACCCCGCGCCGCCGAGCAGGCGATCGATCTCGGCGGCGGCAAACCCCAGCCACACATGGCCCATCTGCCCGCGATACTCCTCGCGGTCGTGCGGCTGCATGTCGATGACCAGCACCCTGCCACCCGGAGCGAGCACACGCCTGGCCTCACGCAGCACCGCGGCCGGATCGGCGAGGTGATGCAGCACCAGCACGAGTACCGCCAGGTCGACCGTGCCGTCGGCGACCGGAACGGCCTCCAGCGTGCCCTCCCTCAGCTCGACGTTGACCACCGACTGCAACCGATCCCGCGCCGCCGTCAGCATCTCGGCCGACGCATCGACAGCGATGACCTGCCGGACAAAAGGCGCCAGGGCGGCCGAGGTCCGGCCGGTGCCGCACCCGAGGTCGGCCACCGTCCACGACGGGTCACAGGCAGCCGCAAGACCATCGAGATGGAAGGTGCTGCCATAGAGGTCGTCGCGCAGCGCATCCCACTCCCCTGCGGCCCGCGAGAAGAAGGCCGCCGACTGCGTCCGTCGCTCGGCCAGCGCCCGGGTCAGGCGCATGCGGTCCTGCGCCACCGCCGCCATCGTCAGCAGCTGTCCCTTGACGACACGCCACAGGTCGGCCGAGGACGGGTCGAGATCGTCGAGGACCAGGGAGTACAGACGGCTGGTGCCGTTGCGCCGCACCTGCGACCACCCGCCATCGGTCAGGGTCTTCAGGTGCCGGCTGATGGTGGACTGGGGCAGCTGCAGGATGTCGCACAGTTCGCCGACGGCCAGCGTCTGCCCCTCGAGGACGAGCAGCAGCCTCGCCCGCAGCGGGTCGGCAAGAACGTTGAGGTGCGCCAGCACTGGCGAGCTGATTTGATTCATCCCTCTATCCGGATGAATCATACATCACCATCCGTATTCCCGTCAATACGGATAGATACCCGTCAGCAGGCGCCAACGCCTCCTGCTGCGTAGGCGAGATTGGGCGCGAGCCAGCGCTCGGCGTCGTCTCGGGCCATGCCCTTGCGGCGGGCGTAGTCCTCGACCTGATCCTCGCCGAGCCGGCCAATCATGAAGTAGGCCGCCTGGGGATGGGCCAGGTACAGGCCCGAGACGCTGGCCGCGGGCCACATCGCACAGCTCTCGGTGAGCGACACGCCGATCGCTTCGGCATCGAGGAGTCGGAACAGCGTGCGCTTCTCGGTGTGGTCGGGGCACGCCGGGTAGCCGAACGCCGGGCGGATGCCCCGGTATTTCTCGGCAACCAGATCGTCGGGGCCGAGGTGCTCGTCGCCGCCGTATCCCCATTCGCGTCGCGCCTCGGCGTGCAGGTACTCGGCGCCCGCTTCGGCCAGGCGATCGGCCAGCAGCTTGACCATGATCGCGTTGTAGTCGTCGTGGGCCGCTTCGAAGCCGCGGGCCTGGACCTCCGCGCCGTGCACGGTGACGGCAAAGGCGCCGAGATGGTCCGCGCCCCGGCCGACCGGCGCGATGAAGTCGGCCAGCGACCGGTTCGGTTTGGCGTCGAACTTGGGTTCCTGCTGGCGCAACATCGGGAACCGCGCCAGCTCGCGGGTGCGCGCCCCGTCTTCGTAGAGCACCACGTCGTCGCCCTCGCTGTTGGCCGCCCAGAAGCCGTACACCGCGCGACACGTGAGCGCGCCGGCTTCCAGCCGATCGAGCATCTGCTGGGCGTGCTCGTACAGCGACCGTGCTTCGCCGCCGTATTGCGGGTGCTCGAAAATCGTCGGCAACTTGCCCTTCAGCTCCCAGGCGTTGAAGAAGAAGGTCCAGTCGATGAACGGCCGCAGCTGGCTGACGGTCAGCGTCAGCTCGCGCCGCCCCGTGAAGGACGGCGTCGGCAGGTGCTCGGCAGCCCAGTCGATCTGCAGCCGGTTCTCGCGCGCCTGGCGCAGCGAGAGCAGCGGCTTCTCCTGCCGCTTCTGGTGCATTTCGCGCACCCGCGCCTGCTCGTCGCGGACCTGCGCGAGGTAGCCTGGCGCCCGCGTCTCCGAGAGCACGTTCGACACGACGGCGACCGCGCGCGAGGCATCGAGCACGTGCACGGCGATGGCCGAGTACTCAGGCGCGATCTTGACGGCGGTGTGCTGTGGGCTGGTCGTCGCCCCGCCAATCAGCAGGGGAATCTTCAGCCCGCGCCGCTCCATCTCGCGCGCCACGCCGACCATCTCGTCGAGCGACGGCGTGATCAGGCCGCTCAGGCCGATGACGTCGACGTCGTGCTCCTCGGCGGCCTTGAGGATCTTGTCGGTGGGGACCATCACGCCGAGGTCGATCACCTCGTAGTTGTTGCAGCCGAGCACCACCGAGACGATGTTCTTGCCGATGTCGTGGACGTCGCCCTTGACCGTGGCAATCAGCACCCGGCCCTGCGCCCGCGCTCCCCCGGCCGCCTTCTCCGCTTCCATGAACGGCAGCAGGACCGCCACGGCGCGCTTCATCGCCCGCGCGCTCTTGACCACCTGCGGCAGGAACATCTTGCCCTGGCCGAAGAGGTCGCCCACCGTCTTCATGCCGTCCATGAGCGGCCCCTCGATCACCTCGAGCGGCCGTGGGTACTGCTGGCGCGCTTCCTCGACGTCGGCCTCGATGAAGTCCACCACCCCATGAATCAGCGCGTACGACAGGCGCTGCTGCACCGGCGCCTCGCGCCACCGCAGGTCGACCTCGCGCTTGCTGCCGCCGCCGCGGACCTGCTCGGCACGCGCGACCAGCCGCTCGGTGGCATCGGGACGGCGGTTGAACAGCACGTCTTCGACCAGCGTCAGCAGGTCCGGGGCGATGTCTTCGTACACCGCCAGCTGCCCGGCGTTGACGATCCCCATCGTCAGCCCGGCCTTGATGGCGTGGAACAGGAAGGCCGAGTGGATCGCCTCGCGGACCAGGTCGTTGCCACGGAAGCTGAAGGAGAGATTGCTGATGCCGCCGCTGACCAGCGCCCCGGGGCAGGTCGCGCGAATCTGGCGCGCGGCCTCGATGAAGTTGATGGCGTAGTCGTTGTGTTCCTCGAGCCCGGTGGCAATCGCCAGCACGTTCGGGTCGAAGATGACGTCCTCGGGCGGGAAGCCGACGCCCTCGGTGAGCAGGCCGTAGGCGCGCTGGCAGATGGCCACCTTGCGCTCGATCGTGTCGGCCTGCCCGACCTCGTCGAAGGCCATGACGATCACCGCCGCGCCGTAGTCGCGCACCGTCCGCGCCTTGGCCAGGAAGTCGGCCTCGCCCTCCTTGAGGCTGATCGAGTTGACCACCGACTTGCCCTGCACGCACTTCAGCCCGGTCTCCAGCACCGACCACTTGGAGCTGTCGATCATGAACGGCACACGCGCCACTTCCGGCTCGGTCGCGAGCAGGTTGAGGAACGTCTTCATGCTCGCTTCGCTGTCGAGCATGCCCTCGTCCATGTTGACGTCGAGGATGTTGGCGCCGTTGCGCACCTGCTCGGTGGCCACGTCGACCGCGGCGCTGAAATCCCCGGCCTTGATCAGCCGGGCGAACTTGGCCGAGCCGGTGACGTTGGTGCGCTCCCCGACCATCTGGAAGTTGCTCTCGGGGCGGATCTCGAGCGGCTCCAGCCCCGCCAGACGGGTGTGTCTCGCCAGGTCGTCCGGTATCGCCCGCGGCGTCACCCCGTGGCAGGCCTCGACCATCGCGCGAATGTGCTCGGGCGTGGTGCCGCAGCAGCCGCCGACGATGTTGAGCAGCCCGTCGCGCGCGAACGCGCCGAGCACGCCGGCCATCTGCTCGGGCGTCTCGTCGTAGCCGCCGAAGGCATTCGGCAGGCCGGCATTGGGGTAGCACGACACGAAGCAGTTGGCGATTGCCGACAGGTCGCTGAGGTACGGACGCATGTCCTCGGCGCCGAGCGCGCAGTTCAGGCCGACACTGAAGGGGCGCACGTGCGCCATCGAGATCCAGAAGGCCTCGACCGTCTGGCCCGACAGCGTGCGGCCGCTGCGGTCGGTGACCGTCACCGACAGCATCACCGGGATGTCGACCCCGCGGCGATCGAAGACGCGACGGACGGCAAGCGCCGCGGCCTTGGCATTGAGCGTGTCGAAGATGGTCTCGATCAGCAGCACGTCGACGCCGCCGTCGAGCAGCCCGTCGACCTGCGTTTCGTAGGCCTCGCGCACCGCATCGAAGCTGACCGCGCGGAAGGACGGGTCGTCGACGTCCGGCGAGATGGACAGCGTCCGGTTGGTGGGACCGATCGCGCCGGCCACGTAGCGGGGCCGTTCGGGCGTTCGGGCGTTCCAGACGTCGGCCGCGGCGCGCGCCACGCGGGCTGCCGCGACGTTCAGCTCGTGGACGATCGACTCGAGCCCGTAGTCGGCCTGCGCAATGGCCGTGCCGTTGAAGGTGTTGGTCTCGATGATGTCCGCGCCAGCCGCCAGATACTGCTCGTGGATGCTCTGGATGATGTCCGGGCGCGTCAGCACGAGCAGATCGTTGTTGCCGCGCAGGTCGTGGCCGTGCGCGGCAAAGCGCTCGCCGCGGTAGTCCGCCTCGGCCAGCTGGTGGCGCTGGATCATCGTGCCCATCGCCCCGTCGAGGAACAGCAGCCGGCTTTGACACGATTGCCTGAGTTTCAGCGCCGTTGCACTCGTCATCGCACTCTCCCTCGCACCGCCGCAGCGGCGGCCGTCCGTCCCCGCACGCCGTCGCCGGCCTTGCGGCCACTGGCAACGAGCACGGTGAACGGATCCCCCTTCAAACGCGCGCCCACCTGGACGCGCACGTCTTCGAGGCCGGCCCGGAACAGCCAGTCCTCGAGTGATTCGTCACGAAATCCCAGCCAGCGGTCGCCGAGCCGCTCGCGCACCCAGTCCTGGCCGTGCGCCCGCAACTCGAGGATCAGCACCGTGCCACCGGGCCGGAGCGCCCGCACCGCGTCGGCCAGGGCCGCGTCTGGCTTGGCGACGTGGTGCAGCGCCTGCGACAACAACACCACGTCCACCGACGCGTCCTCCAGCGGCAACGCTTCGATGCGCCCCTCGCGCCAGATGATGTTGGTGGCGCCACGCTTGCGGGCCAGCTGCCTGGCTCGTTTCAGGACGTCGCGCGAGCTGTCGATGGCGATGACCTGCTCGGCCCAGCGCGCCGCTTCGAGCGCCAGGTACCCTTCCCCGCAGCCGGCGTCGGCTACCACCAGGGGCGGCAGCAGGTGCCCGAGGGCGCGACTCCAGGCCGCCCAGCTGCGGCCGGGCACGAGCTGGCCGGCACTGCTGCCGTGCACGTGGAAATCTTCCTTGCGCAGCCGCAGCACCTCCAGCAGCCGCGCGTCGTCGGCCCGCAGGTCGGGGTCGTCGTCGACGCCGGGCAGCGAGGCGTCGAGCGCTTCCCACATCGGCCGCGCCTGCCCGGCACCATCGGGTCGCAGCGAGTAGTAGGCGAAGCCGCCTTCGCGGCGCTCCTCCACCAGTCCACTCTTGCGCAGCAGCCCGAGGTGGCGCGACACACCAGACTGGGCAATGCCCAGGATGGCCGTCAGTTCCTTGACATTGAGCTGCTCCTTGCCGAGCAGGCGGATGAGACGAAGGCGGACGTCGTCGCCAAGCAGCCGACAGAAGGCAGACAGATCCTTCATATACGCAAATCTACATGCATTGATGCGTGGTTGCAACCTGCGAGGCTTCGAGGCGGGTTGGCCTCCCCACCCTGCCGTGCTGGGCGATGGCCCCTATTGTCCGAGTACCTCCGTCAACCGCTGGTGCCCGGAGCGACTGACGGGCAGCCGCGACCCGTCCCGAAGTACCGCCACCCGTCGGTCCTTGGCTTCCAGCTCGACGCGCTCCAGGTACGCGAGACCGATGAGCCACGACCGGTGAATGCGCACGAAGCGAGCAGGGTCGAGCTGGCCTTCGAGGCTGCTGATCGGCTGTTCCTTGAGGAGGTTGCGCCCCTGCGTGCGCAGCAGCACGTAGTCGTCCTGGGCCTGGACATACTCGAGACTGTCCACTGGCACGATGAACACCTTGCCGCCATCCCGCACCAGGATGCGCTGCAGCCGCACCGACCGCATGGCCGCCCGCAGATGGTCGGAGGGCGAGGCCGCCGGCGCAGCGAGGCGCTGGCGGGCCCGTTCGAGCGCGTCAGCCAGGCGCGCCTGGCTGAACGGCTTGAGCAGGTAGTCCACGGCATGGACCTCGAAGGCCTTCAGCGCGAACTCGTCGTGCGCGGTGGCGAAGATCACCGCCGGGCCGGGCCCGATCAGCTCGAGCACGTCGAAGCCGGACAGCTTGGGCATCTGCACGTCGAGCAGCAGGACGTCCGGCATGGCATCGCTGACGGCCTTGACCGCCTCGTAGCCATTGGCGCATTGTCCGGTCACCTCGACGTCGGCGCAGGCCGAGAGGTACTCCACCGCCACCTCCCGGGCGAGCGCCTCGTCGTCCACGACCAGCACTCGCAGCGGTCCTCCACTCATCGCCGATGCTCCTCCTCGATGGCCCTGCTGGTGTCGTCGCAGGGATACCCCAGCGTGACGGTGAAGCGGTTGCCGACGGCGCGGGCATCGAACGACGCCGTGGTTCCGAAATGCGTGGCCAGGCGGTCGCGCACGTTTCGCACGCCCGTGCCGGTCCCGGTGCGCGGCGCGCCCTCGGGGTCGAACAGGTTCTCGACGGTGATGATGCAGCGTCCGGGCTGGTGGCGAGCGGAGAGAGACACGCGCCCGCCCTCGAGCAGGCCGGCCACGCCGTGCTTGATGGCATTCTCCACCAGCGGCTGCAACAGCAGCGGCGGCACCAGCGACGCGCCCGCCGCTGGCTCGACGTCGATGGCCACCTGCAGCCGGTCGCCGAACCTGACCTGCTCGATGGCCAGATACTGCGCCATCAGGTCCACTTCCTGCTGCAGCGGCACCCCGGCCAGGCTGCCGAGCCGGAGACTTTGCCGCAGGAATTCACCGAGGGCAATCGACATCTCGCGCGCCGCGGCCGGCCGCGTACCGGCCAGCGACCCAATCGAGTGCAGGCTGTTGAACAGGAAATGCGGGTTGACCTGGGCCCGCAGCGCCCGCAGTTCCGCTTCACGCGCCAGCACCGCCGACTCGAGCGCCTGGCGGCGCGCCGCGTCCTGCGCCTCGAGCGCCAGGAACACGTAATGGATGGCTGCCGAGAACAGGAACAGCAGCACGCCGGCGGCAAACAGCAGCAGGGTGCCGTCGCGCGACCAGGCCGCCCCTGACGGCATCTGCGCCCGCAGCCACCACTGGCCGAATCCCACCCAGGCGGCGCTGGTGATCGACGCCGCGGCGCCCTGGGCCAGCGTCACGCGCCCGAGGGCGCCCGCGCCATGGAGCGGAAAGGCGCGGCACACGTACCACGCGGCCAGGCAGACCACACCGTAGGCCGGCGCCAGGGGCACGGCGCCGGCCAGCGCCGCCAGCCACGGCCAGCCGCCGCGCACGACCAGGACCAGCGCGGCGGTCAGGCCGAGCACCAGCCACAGACCCAGATAAGCGGTCAGCCCGGCGACGCGACCAAGGAGCGGATGCACGGGCTCAGTTCTTGATTTCCACGCCGCCCATCAACGCCACGCCGCGGATGATCAACCGTTTCTCGGTGGCCAACGCGGGCGGGCGCGACTTGTCCACGAATGCCCCCAGCAGCGGCGTGCCCTGCAGGTCGACCGTCCAGTCGTCGGGCACGCGCAGCTCCACGCCACCCCACATCACGAACACGTCGATGCTTGCCGGGGCGCGCAGTGACGCCTGCCGCAGGTCGATCTCGCAGCCGCCCATGATCGCGGTCAGGTCCCCGCCGCGGAAGTTCTGCGAATTATTGGCGCGTTCGAAACCGGCCATCAGGGCGAACGCCGAGATTCGGTCGCTGGCATCCTTGTCGATCTCGGGTTCGGCCCGGCCGAGCAGACCCCGCCCGATGAAGAACAGGCCGACGACGATCAGGCTGATGGCGACGACATCGGCCGGACTGGGTGACCAATAGCCGAGGACCTTGGCCAGCTGAGTGCCGCCGACGACCGTCAGCACGATCCCGAACGCCCGGTCGCCTCGTGACTGACCGCTCACCACCTTGGCCAGACCGATGACCAGCGGCAGCACCGCCCAGTAGCGCCAGAAGAGTCGGGCGTTGACGAGATGGAGGTTGTTGGCAAAGAGCAGGGCGCCGATCGCCAGCAGCAGCACGCCGGCCAGTGCCTGTCCGCCCGATCGGTGCCGCTCGCCGGTCACGAGGTCCTCCTGCGCATCCAGGCCACGTAGGTCAGGCGGGCGCCGGCGATGATGAAGATGATCGCCACGGCATCAGACAGCCGCAGATCGACGGTGCCGAGATTGACGGCGACCAGCACCGCGGCCGCGGCCAGCCAGGCCAGCCCGCCGAACACCCGGCGCTCGGGCGGCGGCGCCGTCAGCCTGTGCACCGCCGGAAACAGCAGGCCGAGCGGCCACCAGGCCCAGGCCTGCTCAATCGAGTACCAGCCGCGCGCGCCCGCCCACAGCACGGCGCCGCTCACCAGGAGCATGACGCCAGTCACCACCGTCTGGGCCCGGGCGTTGGCAGACCGGGGGACACTCATCGCCCCTCCTCGGTCAGAGACCGTCCCGCGACTGCCGCTACGAGACTCGCCGTGCCGTGCCGGACCAGGCTCGGCACCCCGCGCGCGCCATCGCGTTCGAGCGTGCTCATCGTCGGCGCCGGGTGGACCAGCAGCGCCACGACCAGCGCAAGTACCAGCCACATCGACACCAGGCCGGCGAGCAGCGCCGCCAGAATGCCGGCGTGGGCCACCGAGGCCTGCCATCGTGCCTGCTGCGCGAACCCGACCCGTGTACCGCTCACCACCGTCATGGTCACCGTTCTCACTCCCACGATGACGATACGGAACCGGGCCGCGACCGGCGCCTTCTTCCGGCCAGCGCCGCAGGGCATCGGCCAACGACGCGCCGGCACCGCACGGCGCCGGCTGCCTCACGCGTTGCCGTTGGCGTAGCGCGCCCTGATCGCCGGCAGCAGGTACTCGAGGAAGGCGCGTTCGAAACCGTACGCCGGGGCGAACCCCCAGTCGGCCCGCGCCGCCGAGTCATCCACGTCTTCGGGCCAGCTGTCGACAATGCCCTGCCGCTTGGTGTCGACCTCGAAGCCGATCTCGGCGCCCGGGAACGCTTCGAGCACCTGCGCGCGGATCTCGTCGGCCGACGGGTTGAAGGCGCCGACGTTGTAGGCGGTGCGCGTCAGCGCCCAGCGCGGCGCGGCGGCCAGCTTGAGCAGCGCTTCCACGGCGTCGGGCATGGCCATGAAGGGAATGCGCGTGTCGGGACGCACGAAGCAGTCGTAGGCCTCGCCGCGCGCGCCGGCGTGCAGCATCTCGGGCGCGTAATCCGACGTGCCGCCCGAGGGCAGGGTGGCCGCCGAGATCAGCCCGGGAAAACGCAACGCGCGAAAGTCGACACGGCTGGCGGCGGGCGATGCCGAGAGCTGCTTGTAATGTCGGGCGTAGTACGTGCCGAGCAGCTCGCAGTACAGCTTGTTGCAGCCGTACATCGTCGTCGGCGACGTGTGCTGGTCCTCATGGACGCGTCCCGCGGCCGCCCGCGTCTCGCCGTCGGGCAGGCCGTACGCGGCAATGCTCGAGGGGTAGACGAAGACCACCGGGCGGCCGTGCGACTCCCCTTCCTTCTGGGCGAACTCCAGCAGGGTCAGCATGCCCTCGACGTTGACCTGATGGGCCATCACCGGGGTGAACTCGGAGCGCGTCGACAGCAGCGCCGCGAGATGGAAGACCAGGTCGATCTCGAACTCGGCGAGGATGCGTTCGAGCAGCGCCGTGTCGAGAATCGAACCGGTGAACTCGCGCGTCACCAGCTTGCCGATGTCCGGATCGAGGCGTGTGAGATCGAGCGTGACGATGCGTTGGCGGCCGGAGGCGGCCAGGCGGGTGATCAGGCCGTGGCCGATCTCGCCGCCGGCGCCGGTGATGAAGACGACGGGCTTGCGCAACATGGGCGCCTTTCAGAGGAGCCCGCGGGCGGTGAGCGCCTCTTCGAGCTGGTCGACGAGCGTGTCGAGCAGGGTGGCGACGGCGCCGACCGTCGCCGGGTCGGCCAGGTCGATGCCGGATTGCTGCAGCAGGGTCATCGGGTAGTCGCTGCCGCCGGCCGCCAGCAGTTCGAGGTAGCGCGTGATGGTCTGCTGTCGGGTGGCCGGGTCGTCGTCGCGCAGCCCGACCAGCAGGCGGGCGCTCGACGCGTAACAGGTCGCGTACTGATAGACGTAGTAGGGCGACCCGAAGAAGTGCGGGATGCGCGCCCACGTCACCCGCGACAGCGGGTCGTAGTCGATCGCGTCGCCGTGGTACGCGCGCAGAGTCGTCTCGTAGAGCGCACTCAGGACGTCGGCGGTGACCGGCTCGCCCGCCTCGACCAGCCGGTGCGCCTGCAGTTCCCAGTCGGCGAACATCACCTGCGTGAAGAACGTGCCGGTGATGGCGTCGATGGCGTGCTGCAGGAGCACGATGCGCTCCAGCGGGTCGGTGGCCTGCGCCAGGCGGTGGTCGAGCAGCAGCGCCTCGCTCAGCGTCGATGGCACCTCGGCGACAAAGATCGTGTAGTCGGAGTACACGAAGGGCTGACGCTCGTGCGACAGCACGGTGTGCATCGAGTGCCCCATCTCGTGCGCCAGCGTGAACGCGGCGTCGAGCGTGTCGTTGTAGTTCATCAGCACGTACGGGTGGACGCCGTAGACCGGGGCCGAGTAGGCGCCCGAACGCTTGCCGTCGTTCTCGTAGATGTCCACCCAACGGCGCGCGAAGCCGGCCGCCAGCCGCTCCTGGTAGGCCGGCCCGAGCGGCGCCACCGACTCGACGATCCACTCGACCACCTGCTCGTACGGGTAGTGCTCGGTGAAGTCGACGAGTGGGATCGAGCCGTCGTAGAGGTGGTAGGTATCGAGCTTGAGGGCGCGGCGCCGCAACTTCTCATACCGTTGATAGACGGCGATGTTGGTCCGGGCCGAGGCGATCAGGTTCTCGACCACGGCGACGGGGATGTTGTCGCCGTGCAGCGCGGCTTCCAGCGTCGACCCGTAGCCGCGGGCGCGGGCCTGGTACCAGTCGCGCTGCAGCACGCCGTTGTAGAGCGCCGCGTAGGTGTTCAGCGACGCCTCGAAGGCGCCGTGGTGGGCCTCGAAGGCGCGCGCCCGGTCAGCCTGCACGCGGTTGGTGGCCAGCAGCGCGCGATAGCGCGGATAGGTGACCTGGACCTTCTCGCCGGTGCTCAACTCGATGGTCGGGAACTGCATGTCGGCCGTCGACAAGGCCTCGTAGGCTTCGTCGGGTACGCGCGACAGCTGCGCGGCAAGCGACAGCAGGTGTTCGCCGCGCTCGTCGAGCACGTGCTCCTGCTGCCGGAACAGGTTCTCGATCATGAAGCGATAGGTCGCCAGGCCGGCGTCCTCGGCCATCCAGCCACGCAGCGTCTCGAGCGGCACCTGCAGGAGTTCCGGGTTGAACCACGCCGTCGCCTGACGCCACTGCGCGAACAGCAGCTGCACCTGCTGGCGCCTGGCGCCGACCTGGTTGTCGCGCTGGTCCTCGTCGTGCGACAGCGATGCGAAGTACCACACCTTGTAGGCCAGCTGGCCCATGGTGTCGCTTTCCTGCAGCGCCGCGAGGAGATGGCCGGCATCCCGGCCGAGCGTGCCCTTGCGGCCGGCATAGGTCTGGACCCGCTGCTCGAGGTCGTCGTAGGCCTGTCGCCACGCCTCCCACGACGCGAAGATGTCGGCCAGGTTCCAGCGCTCGCGTTCAGGGACGTCAGGGCGAGCCCGCGAGCCACCGGGGGCCGAGGCAAGGGAGGTCGCGAGGAGCGGGCCGGACGAGGAAGGGGTCACGCCGCCGATCCTACCGGAACCGGAACGGGCCGGGCTACACTGGCGCCCGCACGATGGCCCGTGGCACGGGCGCCGCTCGCACATGATCCGGCGAGGGCGCGGCGACGGCCGCCTCGGGCCCGATTCCGAGTTGGGGGTCCACGTGGATCGCAGCGACTACATCCTGTTCAGTGGTGGGGCCCCGGGGGCCGAAGCGGAGTTCGGCGCCCAAGCGGAGCGCTGCGCCATCGAGGAAGTCAACTTCGGCTTCGACGGCCACGTCGCGGTTCGCAGCCGCGGCCTGCGCATCCTCAACCACGAGGAACTCAAGGCCGGCGACGTCAGCCTGGCGTACGTGTCGCAGCTGATGAACCGCCGCTACACCGACACGCCGACCTTCCGCAAAGTCCTGCAGAGCATCTGGTACCAGGTCAACGCCGGCCAGGAGATCTTCGTCGTCGGCACGATCCTGCCCGACACCCACGTCAAGGGCGGCACCGGCTGGGGCGCCGAGTTTGCAAAGCTGTGCAACAAGCCGCTGCACGTCTTCGACCAGGAGAAGAGCGCCTGGTTCACCTGGGACGACCGGACCTGGGTGGAGCGTTCCGGCTCCGACCTGCCGGTGATTCGCCACGCGCACTTCACCGGCACCGGCACCCGCACCCTGACCGAGGCGGGGGCGCAGGCCATCGCCGCGCTGTTCGCCCGTTCCTTCACGTCGTAGCCATGCGCGGCCTGGCCATCGCCTGCCTGCTGCTCTGCGCAGCGACCTCACTCGACGCGCAGTCGCTGCCGCTCACCCCCGCCGCACTGGAGGCCGCGCTGGCGGCCGCTCCACAGGGCGCCGACGCCGAGCGCCTCGCCGAACGCGTGCGTGAGTGGTTCGGTGGTCGCGATCGCCTGCTCGACGGGTCGGCAGCCCCGCGCATCGAGGGACGGCAGGTCGCATGGGCCCTGGAGGTGCCGACGCCCGCGGATGGCGCCGACGTCCCGACCGTTCAGTCCGATGCGGTGCACTTCATGCGGCGGCTGGCGCCGATCGGCACGACTGGCGTCTACGTCACGGTGGCGACGCTGGCGCACGGCGACGCGTTCTCGTGGCATTTCGCGCACGGGCGGCGACGCCTGGGTGGCGGCCAGCTCGAGGCGTACGAGACGCACGCCGACAGCATCGAACAGGCGGGGGTCCCGCGTGGCACGGTGACGCAGCAGGCCGCATGGACGAGTGCGATTTTTGCCGGCACCACCCGTGACTGGTGGGTTTACGTGCCGGCGCAGGTCACCGCCGGCGCCCCTGCCGCGGTGATGGTGTTCCAGGACGGCGGGGGTGTGCGGACGTGGGTGCCGACCGTGTTGGACAACCTGATCGCCCGCGGCGACATGCCGGTCACGGTGGCCATCTTCCTCGACCCCGGTGTGCTGGCCGATGGCCGCCGCAACCGCAGCGTCGAGTACGACACCCTCTCGGACCGCTACGCGCGGTTCCTGCTCGAGGAGATCCTGCCGGCGGTCGAAAAGACCGTTGCCCTGCGGCATGACCCTGCGGGACGGGCCATCGTCGGTGCGAGCAGCGGTGGCATCTGTGCCTTCACGGTGGCCTGGGAACGGCCCGACGCGTTCGGCAAGGTGGTGTCGTGGATCGGCAGCTTCACCAACATCGCCAGCGGCGCGTCGGGTCGCGACGGTGGCCACAACTACCAGGCGCTGGTCCGCAAGACGCCGCGCAAGCCGATCCGCATCTTTCTGCAGGACGGCGCCAACGACCTCGACAACGTCCACGGCAACTGGCCACTGGCCAACCTCACGCTCGCCGGTTCACTGGCCTATGCAGGCTACGACTTCCGCTTCGAATACGGCAAGGGCTTCCACAGCCAGCGCCACGGCCGCGCGATCTTCCCCGACACGCTGCGATGGCTGTGGCGCGACTGGCGCGACGCGCGGTAGGAACGCGACGCGTGACAGGGCCGCTCGGGGAGCGGCCCCTACCAAACGCGTGAGAGGGCCGCTCGGGGAGCGGCCCTACCGACTGGCCGGCGGGTCGAGATGGCCGCGGCTGCTGTCGCCCATCTCGATCCGGCGCTGCGGAAAATACTCCCGCCAGCGTTCGGACACCAGCCGCGCGGTGTCGGGGTCGCACTCGACTTCGCCGGGGAACCACGGCTTCATGCGTGCGTCGATGAGGATCGGCGGCGTGTAGCTGACGTGGTGGCGCAGCACGCGCTGCTCGGCGGCGTAGATGTCGGCAGCCGGCTCGAAGCGCGTGAACGTCGTCCACAGGAAGTTCATCTCGCTGGCCGTGGCGCGAAGGGGCTCGTCGCTGAGCACGACGAGCGGCCAGCCCGCGAACGCGGCGTGCTTGACGAGGCGCGCCCCTGCGTCCGGCTCCTCCGCGTACGCCGGTCCATCGATCACCAGACACCCCGGACAGAACACCCGCACCGTGGAGACGCCAGCCGGCAGGGTGGCCGAGTGAAACGCGTGCGGCAGGTCGCGGATCGGGTCGCCCAGGCCGAGCAGCACGCCCTTGGAGCCTTCGTTGACCTTGGGCCCGGTGTAGTCGAGCGTGTCCATCGACAGGTTGCCGAGCACGTACAGGTCCGTTTCCGGGCGGGTCCGTGCGAGCACGTGCGTCAGCGTCGCCCGGAAGTCACGCAGGTCGACGTCGCGGTCGGTCAGCAGCAGGAACTTGGTCAGCGCCAGCTGGCCCTCGCCGAGAATCCGGAACGCACTCGACATCGCCTCGCGGCGATAGCGCTGTTTGACGACCGCGGCAGCCAGCGAGTGGTAGCCGGTCTCGCCGTAGCTCCAGAGTCGGGTCACGGCCGGCATCACCAGCGGGAACAGCGGCGACAGCAGGTCCTGCAACAGGTCGCCAATGAAGAAGTCTTCCTGCCGCGGCTTCCCCACCACCGTTGCCGGATAGATGGCGTCGTGGCGATGCGCAACCCGCCGGATATCGAACACCGGGTAGTCGTGCTGCAGCGAGTAGTAGCCGTAGTGGTCGCCGAACGGCCCCTCCGGCTGCCGACGCCCGGGCGCGACTTCGCCAATCAGCGCGAACTCGGCGTCGGCCACGAGGGGGTGCGACGCGACGCCGTCCACCAGTGGCAGCCGACGCCCGGCAATCAGTGAGGCCAGCAGCAGTTCCGGCACGTTTTCGGGCAACGGCGCAATGGCCGACAGGATCAGCGCCGGCGGGCCGCCGAGAAAGACCGTGACCGGGAGCGCGTGGCCGCGCCCCTCGGCAACCTGGTAGTGGAAGCCGCCGCCCTTGCCGATCTGCCAGTGCATCCCGGTCCGGGCCGGGCCGTGCACGTGCATCCGGTACATGCCGAGGTTGTGCCCGTGACCGTCCGGGTGTTCGGTGTAGACCAGCGGCAGCGTCACGAAGCGCCCGCCGTCGTCGGGCCACAACTGCAGGATGGGCAGCTGATCGAGTCGGACCTCGGAGGTCATCACCTCGGTCACCGGTCCACGGCCGACGCGCCGCAGCCCGACGCGCGCCGCGGCCGCGCCCAGCGCACGCGCCTGCCACAGCTTGGCCGGGGTCGGGGGCATGTCCTGCACCAGGCGCACCAGACCCTCGATGAAGGCCAGCGGCCGATCGCCAAACGCCTGCGCCGCGCGCGACGGGCTGCCGAACAGGTTGGTGACCAGCGGGAACCTGGCCCCCTTGACGCGCGTGAACAGCAGCGCCGGGCCGCCCGCGGCAATCACCCGGCGATGGATCTCGGCCACTTCGAGGTGCGCATCGACCGGCTGGTCGACCACCACGAGATCGCCATCGCCCTTGATCCGGCGAAGGAAGCTGCGCAGGTCGTGATGAGCGGACGACACCCTACTTGCCGTGCCCGGGGGGATCGACGACTTGCCCATCTCCTGCGCCAGTTTCACCAGGGCCCGGGCCACCGCCATGCGCGCCGCATCGGGGGAACTCTTGCCGAGCGCCTGCGCCACTTCGGCATAGGACAGCCCGAGTTCCACCCGGGCCACGATCGCCTGGCGATCCTCGTCGCGCAACTGTGACAAGGCGCCTTCGTAGCGTTCGACGGCCTGGGTGCCGATGGCCGATTCCAGCGGCGACGCGGTGTTGTCGGTGTGCTGGTCGGCCTCGAGTTCCTCCGGGGCCGGACGACGCTGGGCGCGGCGCACCTCGTCGCGGATGCGGTTGATCACCGCCTGACGGAGGTAGGCGTGCAGGGCGCCGTCATGACGCATCTCGAAGCCCTTCAGCCGGCGAAAGGCGTGCACCAGCGTCTCCTGGACGAGGTCTTCGGTCTCCAGCAGGTCGCGGGCGTACTGCGGCAGCCGGCCGCGCGCCCAGCGACGCAGCGGCGGCAGATAGCGGCTGAACAACAGGTTGACGGCTTCGGCGTCACCTTGCTGCGCGCGCGTGAGCAGCTCGACCGTCGCGTCGAGCGCCGGGTCGTTGTCGAAGGCGTCGTCAGCGGGAGGGGTACCGGGCACGTCAGTCATGGTGGGAGGGGGGTGTGGTGCCGGCGAGCGTCCGGATGCCATCCCGATCTAGACGGTAGGTCTGCCATTCGTCAAGGGGAATTGCCCCGAGCTGGCGGTAGAAGCCGATGGCGGGCGCGTTCCACCGCAGGACCGCCCACTCCAGGCGGCCGCAGCCGCGAGCCTCGGCCAGGGCGGCCAGGTGGGTCAGCAGCGCCCGCCCGACGCCCGCGCCGCGGGCCGGCTCGACGACGAAGAGGTCCTCGAGATGTATTCCCGGCTGCGCCAGGAACGTCGAGTAGGTCGTGAAGAACAGGGCGAATCCCACATCCTGCCCGTGCAGCGTGGCGATCACCACCTCGGCGGCCGGCCTGTCCCCGAACAGGGTCTCGCTGAGGGCCTCCGCCGTGGCGCGCACCTCGCCGCGCATCCGCTCGTAGTCGGCCAGCTGCTCGATGAACGACAGGATCAGTGCGACGTCGGCGCGGGTGGCCGGCCGGATGTGAACGTGGGGAGTGGTCGGATCAGGCACGGGTGGTCGTTTGTCAGGAACCCGCGGGTCGTAGCCGGCACACTGCCGGCGCGGCAACACCGGGTACCGCGGAAACCGCGGGTCGCTCCGGGCCCGCAGGCACAACAGGAACGTCGCGCCACGTGCACTGCGCACGGCCGAGGCCTGGCGACACGTCCCGCACTCACCCGGCGGCACCATACTACAATCGCTCCATGACCCCGGCGAACGCGACCCGAGGCGCCCGATGAGCACGTCGACCGCCACCACCAGAGGCATTCGCGTCAGTGTGGACGCACGCTTCTCTCCGGAGCACTCGGCTCCCGAGCGTCAGCACTGGTTCTTCCTCTACACCATTCGCATCGAGAACACGGGCGAATCGACCGTGCAGTTGCAGACCCGCCATTGGACCATCACCGATGGCGATGGTCGGGTCGAAGAGGTGCGCGGCCCCGGGGTGGTCGGCGAGCAGCCGGTGCTGATGCCCGGGCAGTCCTTCGAGTACACCTCGGGGTGCCCGCTCACCACACCCCTCGGGTCGATGGCCGGCACCTATCAGATGGGGGCCCCGACCGGCGAGACCTTCGATGTCGAGATTGCCCGGTTCGACCTGCGCGGCCCGTACACGGTGCACTGAGCGCGAGGGCCTGCGCACGGCCGACGGGTGGGCTCGGGGGCCAGCACGGGCGGCTCCGCGACGGTCGACCGGGACGGCAGCCATGGTTCAGCCCTGCAACGGACTGACGGCGATGGCGTACTCCTCGACGACTCGCCCGCCCACCAGGTGCTCCTGGATGACCCGCTCGAGCACCGGCGGATCGCAGGCGCCGTACCAGACGCCCTCGGGGTAGACCACGGCAACCGGCCCCCCGATGCAGATCCTGAGGCAATTGGCCTTGGTCCGCGCCACGCCGCCCTGGTCGGCCAGGCCAAGTGCCAGCAGACGGGCCTTCAGGTAGTCCCACGCGCGGATCGACCGCTCACGGTCGCAGCATTTGGGTTTGGCCTGGTCGCAGCACAGGAAGATATGGCGGCGCGCCGCCGGCACGCCGATCGCCTCGGCCTTGCCGCGCTGGGCCGCGATGACGGCCTCCGGGAGCGGTGCCGCGGGTTCCGCGTCGGCCATCAGTAGACGACCGCGCCGGTCGCCCGCACCCAGTAGATCTTCTCGGTCGGCGTGGCGGCCACGGGCCGGCCGCCGCTCTCGGCCGACTTGGCGTGCTCACCGTGCGACTCACGCACCGGCGAGGTGAGGATTTCCTCGAAGGTCCCCTGCGCCGAGACCTTCCGCCCCACCACTTCCTTGGGGAAGACGATCACCCCGTCCCGGGCCTTGAACCGGACGCCGCGGCCGAGAGCCGGGTCGGCAATCTCAATCCAGCAGCCCATCGACTGGCAGACCTGCGACACGACCCCGTCGACGCGGACGGACGTGCCGGCATGTTTCTGAGGTGTGTTGAGCAGCGTGGCGATGGGCACCGCACGCGTGAGGGTGACGCCGGCGCCGTACGTCTTGCCGGTCTCGTCAGCCAGCGTCGACGCTGCGGCCAGGCCGCCCAGTCCCATGAGGAGCGCAAAGGCGACGGATTTGACGCGAGGGTGCATCGCTCGATTGTTGGCGCGCGGCGCTGGCGCGTCAATAGGGTCGGGTTCGGCCGACGTGGCGGTCTGCCGTCGCAACGTCGGTCGGGGCTGTCGCCTCCTCGACACCATGCGCAGGGCGGAGCCATGACCAGGGCGGGCGGGGGTCGCGGCCCCTGCGGGGCGCGTGCCAGCAAATCAAAGCAAATGACCCGCCTACGACGGCAATCGGCGGCGACTGGCGGAACGTGAGCCCCGGCTCGGGCAGCGCCGGGAAGCCGTGGCACCGCGCTTGCTCCTGTGACGGGACAAGGTGGGAGCCGACGCTCCCCGGAAGACGAGGACACCATGAGCACAGTGCAGGCCACGGCGGCCACCGCAGTTCAGGATCTGGCCAAGAACCTGATCAAGTCATTCGACGCCAACAGCGACGGCCAGCTCGGTCAGGACGAGTTCGGCTCGTTCCTGTCACAGCTGATGAGCGGCATCCAGACCGCCAACGGCACCCTCACCGCTTCGAGTCAGACCGCCGGCACGGGCCTGCAGACGATCTCCAAGGGGACGGCCCTGCGCCGCGACCTGTTCGAAGGCTTCAACTTCGACCGTGAGCAGAACGTCGAGAAGTCGGCCAAGGATGCGTTTGCCAGCATCGCCGGCGGTCTCGGCGCCGTGCCGGCCACCAAGGCCGAAGCCGAGAGCTGGTTCAACCAGAACGTCAAGCAGGGCATGGAGGCGCTCGGTCACAAGGTCGACTGGGTCAAGGGCGACAAGTTCCAGTTCACCAACTGGCAGGGCTCGTGGGAGGTCGACTTCGTGCGCGGCGCCGACGGTCCCAATCCGAGCTTCACGTGGCTTGCCGACCCGGCCGGTCCGGGCATGACCTAGTCGCGCCCCCCTCTTCCCTCCCACCTGACGCCGCCGGTGCTCGTCGCCGGCGGCGATGAGCTGTGTGCATGCACGCAGCAGTGACCGTGATCGCGCGCCGCCCTCAGCGGTCGGCAATGCGGTAGCAGCTCGTCCGGCTATACGGCAGGCGCTCGAATCGGTTGTCGAGATTGCGCGTCGTCTCGGCGGCGCCGAGAAACAGCAACCCATCCGGACGCATGCAGCGGTGGATGCGATTGAGAATGGTCGGCTTGTCGCTCGGGTCGAAATAGATCAGCACGTTGCGGAGAAAGACCACGTCGGGGGCCGGCAGACACGGCAGCGGCTGAATCAGGTTGAGGTAGTCGAAGCGGACCATCGCGCGTACTTCGGCGCTGATCTGCCAGTCAATCCCATCCTTCTCGAAGTGCCTGGCCAGGTGTGTGGCCGGCAGGCCGCGGTTGACCTCGAGCTGCGAGTAGCGGCCGACGCGGGCGCGCGCGAGCACGTCGGTTGAGATGTCGGTGGCGAGGATGTCGATTGTCCAGCCGGCCAGCGCCGGCATGTCCAGCAGGGTCATGGCGATGGAGTACGGCTCCTGACCCGTGGAGGCCGCGCCACACCAGATATGCAGCCGACGGGTGGCCTGACGGGCCGTCATGAGTCCCGGCAGCACGTCCCGGCGCAGCACCTCGAACGGCTCGACGTCGCGAAAGAACATCGTTTCGTTGGTGGTCATCGACTCGACGACCCTGGTGTGGATTCGACCGCGCGGCCCACGCAGTCGCGCGATCAGCGCCGCCGTCGACGGCAGTTGCTCGCGACGGGCGAGGGGGCTCAGGCGAGCCTCGACCAGGTACTCCTTGCCCGCGTCCAGCACGATTCCGGCCTCGGCGCGGACCAGCGCGCGAACGATCTCGAACTCAGCCGGGGTGATGGCCATGCTCCCTACGCGCCCGCGCGACCGAGGTCGTGGGCGACAGCCACCATTGTGTCATCGCGCACCCCTGCGCCGGCCGTGACGCGGCGCATGATCTCCCCGGCCATGTCCGACATCGGCAGCACCTTGTCGGCCAGTCCGCCACGCACGACCAGCCCTGGCATCCCCCAGCACGACGCTGCTGGCTTCGTCCTGCACGATGGTCTGGCCGCCGCCGTCGCGGATGGCACGGCAGCCACGCAAGCCATCCTGCCCCATGCCGGTGAGCACCACGGCCAACGTCCGCCGCCCGTACACGCGCACGGCCGATTCGAAACAAGGGGTCCACCGCCGGACGACACGAGTGCTGCGGCGGCCCCTGATCGAGCGCGACACAGACCTGCAGACCGCGTCGCTCCAGCACCATGTGATGGTCGCCCGGAGCAATGGTGACCGTGCCTGCCTCGATGACCATGCCGGCGGTCGCCTCCCGCACCGTCAGGTCCGAAGACGCGTCGAGCCGCTCGGCCAGCAGCCGCGTGAACATCGCCGGCATGTGCTGCACGATGACCACCGGCACCTGCAGCGTGGCCGATAACGCCGGGATCAGCATCGCGAGCGCGCTCGGCCCGCCCGTCGACACCCCGACGGCCACGATGGCCGGGCGAACCTGTCCTCTCGACGACGGCCCGGCCTGACGCCCCGGCGTCGGAGGGGCGGCGCTGCCGCCACCGTGCCGGTCGCCGGCGACGCCGTCACGCGCAGCCAGTGTCTTGATACGCGGGATCAATTCTTCGCGGACCCGCTGCTGCGCGAGGCCGATGCTGCCGACGTGCGCCGGTTTGGTGACGTAGTCGGACGCCCCGGCGGCCAGCGCATCCAGCGTCGCCACGCCGCCCCGCTCGGTGAGCGTGCTGAACATGATGACCGGCAGCTGCGGATGCGCCGGGCGCAGGGCCCGCACGGTCTCGATGCCGTTCAGCTCCGGCATGTCGACATCCATGGTCACGACATCCGGCTTGACCTGCGGCAATCTTCTGCAGGGCAATGCGGCCATTGGCAGCCGTGCCGACCACCTCGATGTCCGGATCGGCCGCCAGCGCGTCGGCGACCAGCCGCCGGACGACGACGGCGTCGTCGACGATCAGGACGCGGATGCGAGCCATGCGCCGTGCAGGGTCGTCAACAGCTGAAACGCGCGACCAGCGCCTGCAGCTCCGAGGCCATGCGCGCCAGGCCGGCGGCGGCAATCTGCGAGTCGGCGGCGCCGTCGCTGGTGCTGCGGGCCGCCTGCGCCACGCCGATGATGTTGTGGGCGATCTCGGAGCTGCCGCGGGCCGCGTCGGTGACGTTGCGGGCGATCTCGTTGGTCGTCGCGGTCTGCTCCTCGACGGCACTGGCGATGGTGTTCGAGATGTCGTTGATCTGGTTGATGATCTTGCTGATCTCGGCGATCGCCCGGGTCGCGCCAGGGTGTCGGTCTGGATCGCCTCGATCTTCTGGCTGATGTCCTCGGTGGCCTTGGCGGTTTCCTTGGCCAGCTCCTTGACCTCGTTGGCGACCACGGCGAAGCCCTTGCCCGCGTCGCCGGCGCGCGCCGCCTCGATCGTCGCGTTCAGCGCCAGCAGGTTGGTCTGCTGGGCGATCGAGGTGATCACCTTGATGACCTTGCCGATCTCCGCGCTGCTCTCGCCGAGCTTGGCGATGGTGGCGTTGGTCGTCTCGGCGACCCTCACGGCCTCGGTCGCCACCCTGGCGGCGTCGTGGGCGTTCTTGGCGATCTCGCGGATGCTCGCGCTCATCTCCTCGGTGCCGGTGGCCACCGTCTGGACGTTCTGGCTCACCTGCTCGGAGGCGGCCGAGACGACGTTGGCCTGCGCACTGGTCTCCTCGGCGTTGGCGCCCATCTGGGTCGCCGACCGCCGTCAGCTGCTCGGACGCGCTGGCCAGGGTCTGCGCGTTGTGGCCGATTGCCGCGACGCTGACCCGCAGGTCGGCCAGGAACCGCTGCAGCCCCTCGCCCATCTGGCCGACGGCATCGGTGCCGTTGACCGCCACCTCGCGGGTGAGATCGCCGGCCGCAGCGGCATTGACCACGTCGAGCATCGCTTCGACCCTGGTCTGCAATGCCTCGGCAGCGGCACGTTCCTGCTGCTGCAACGCACGGGTCTGCGCCGCCAGCGTGACGCGTTCGGTGATGACCGCCCAGCACACCATCGAACCGACGTGGCGGCCCATCGCGTCGCGGACCGCCGTGACCTGCAGTTCGATGGTCTCGCTGCCGAGGGCAATCTCGGCGTGGTACGGCAGGTTGGCCGGGTCGGCGAGCGGGTAGCGCTGCTGCGCCGGCCGCGTGATGAAGAGATTGAGGTTGGCCCCAAGTACCGCGACGCCGCCACCGGCAGCAGGTGGTCCAGCGTCCTGCAGCGTCGTCCGCGAAGCCGCATTGAGGTAGCGGATGGTCAGGTCGCGATCGGCGAACATGACCGCGAACGGCGCGCCCTCGACCATTGCCATGCCAGGCGCCACATCGTGGCTCGCGTCGTCGGCAGACTGGCTGGACGCCGTGCCCGCTTCCCCGTTGCCGGTGCCGACTGCCGCGTGCATGCGCGGGTCGGTGGCTTCCGCCACTGCTGCCCGCGAGACTCGCCCGTTCACCATCCGTGCTCCCTCCGTATCGGCCGCAGTGCAACCCGTGGGGGCAGGCCTGCCTGCACCCTCCGTCCTGTCGTGTGTCACGTCCGCCATCGCTTCCGTCAACATCTCGCCTCCCCTGGCCGGACCGCGTGCGCCACTCAGTGCGACCGCTGCGCATCGCGGTCGCTGACCGCCGCCGCGCGTTCCTGGTCCAGCAGCAGCAGCAATCGGTCCTCGAGCGCGTAGACGCCGAGCACCACGTCGCGCGCTGGCCGCGTCCAGCGTTGCCGGCGTCGGCGCCAGCCGCGCATCCGGCAGTTCGACCACGTCATCCATCTCGTCCACCATCAGGCTGACCACGCCGTCGGCGGTGCGGACGACCACGTTCATCGGCGCGTCGACCGGCGGGCCGCGCGGCCATGCCGAGTCGCCGTCGCAGGTCGATGGCCGTGACGATCTGCCCGCGCAGGTTCAACAAGCCCTCGACGGCGGACGGCGCCAGCGGCACGCGCGTCAGCGGCTGCACCCGCAGCACTTCCTGCACCCCGCGACATCGATGCCGAGATAGAGCTCGTCGAGGTGGAAGGTGGCGATCTGCCGGCGACGCCACGCCACCACCGACCGATAGCAGCCCGGCGTCTGCCTGGAGCCATCACCTCACGCCACCGCCGCGTGGACCACGGCTCGGCGTCGGCGAGTACGGCCTCGAGGTCGAGCAGGTCGGTCACCCGCTGCTGCACGACCGTGGACGCCGTGACGCCGCGACGCGGCTGACGTGCGTCGGTCACGACCACCTGCCGCACGACGTCGGCAATCCGCTCCACGATCAGGCCGACGCGCTGGTCGTGGCGTGTGACGACGATGACCTGCAGCGGGATCGGCCAGCGGCTCGTCGCGCCCGAAGCAGCGGGCCAGCGGCAGCAGCGGCAGGATGCCGCCGCGATACTGCACCGCGAGGCGAGCGCCGGAGCGCTCGACGAGATGGCGTGGCAGCTCCTCGAGCCGGACCACCGACGACAGACGGCATCGCCATGCGGTGGTGTTCGGCGGCGTCGAACACCAGCAGTGTGCTGACGCTCCTCGATGCCCGACGCCGGCGGCTCGGATTCCCTGTCCGGGACCGCCAGCAGACCGCGGCGTCTCGGGCATCCACCCGGCACATCTGCCCGAGGCCGCGTGCGTCGAGGATCAGGGCGATCGTCGCCGTCGCCCATGATGGTGGCGCCGGCCAGAGCGACGATCCCCTGCAGCTGCGCGCCGAGCGGCTTGACGACAATCTCTTCGGTGTCGTGCACGGCGTCGACCACGAGGCCGAACTGCTGCCGGTCGGTTTCCAGCACCACGATGGTCATGCCGTCGTCGATCACGGGCGCCGGGGCGAGACGCAGAGCGGCGCGCAGGTGCACCAGCGGCAGCAGCCGGCCGTGAGTCCGGAAGAACTGCGCCGACCCGATCTGCCTCGACGGCGAGAGCGATGTCGTCGCCATCGAGGCGGACCAGTTCGAGCAGGTTCGCCTGCGGGATCGCGAATCGCTCGCCGCCCGAGGTCACGATCAGGGCCGGGATGATGGCCAGCGTCAGTGGAATCCTGATGCGCAGGGTGGTGCCGGCGCCGGCCACGCTCTCCAGGTCGACGGTGCCGCCAGTTCTCTCGATGTGGGTCTTGACCACGTCCATGCCGACGCCTCGTCCGGAGACGTGGGTGACCGCCTCGGCGGTCGACAGGCCCGGGTGGAAGATCAGCCGGGCGAGTTCACCCTCGGAGAGCCGCTGTGCCTGCTCCGCGCTGATCAGGCCACGGGCAACGGCGCGCTGCCGCACCTTCTCGGTGGGCACGCCGGCGCCGTCGTCGCTGATCTCGATGCTGACCTGGCCGCCTTCGTGGCAGGCGCGCAGGCGGATGGTGCCTTCGGGTCGCTTGCCGCGGCGAAGGCGGTCAGCCGGGCTCTCGATGCCATGGTCGATCGAATTGCGGATGATGTGCGTGAGCGGGTCCTTGATGGCCTCGACGACGCCGCGGTCGAGTTCGGTGTCCGCGCCGTCCATCTCGAGCCGCACCTGCTTGCCGCACGAGGCGGCCAGGTCGCGCACGAGGCGGGGGAACTTGCTCCAGACGTTGCCGATCGGCTGCATGCGCGCCTTCATCACGCCCTGCTGCAGACCCGACGTGACCACGTTCAAGCGCTGCGCGGCCTGGACCAACGAGGCGTCCTCGCTGCCCGCCGTGCACTGCAGGATCTGGTTGCGCGCCAGGACCAGTTCGCCGACCAGATCCATCAGCGCATCGACCACGCCCACGTCGACGCGCAGCGAGCTGTCGGAGGCACCGGACTTGCGTTCCTCGCCGCCACCGCGCTCGTCCGGCGATGGGACGTCGGCGATGACGCCACGGCACGCGGTCGCCTCCGCGGCAGCGGGTCCGGGGCGATCGCACCCCTGGTCCAGCGCCTGCAGGCCCGCAATCACGGCGGTGTAGTCGGCATCGCCCTCGTTGGCGCCGCCGCTGTGCTCGACACAGGCCAGAATCTCCCGAATGGCGTCCACCATGCCGAGCAGGGCCGTGGTGATGGGCGCGTCGAGCTGCAGTTCGCGATCGCGCAGGCGGCTGAGCAGGTTCTCGCCGGCGTGGCTCACGCATTCGAGCTTGGCGAGCCCCAGGAAGCCGCACGTACCCTTGATGGTGTGGATGGCGCGGAACACGCTGGCGAGCTTTTCGCCATCGTCGGGATCGGTCTCCAGGTCCACCAGGTCCCGATCCAGCCGGTCGAGACCTTCGTGGCTTTCGATCAGGAATTCCCGGATGAGTTCCTCGGCCTCGGTCACGGCTGCGGTCCTACGAATGACCGCACGAGGCGTCGACGCCCGTGCGCTCGGCCACCAGGGCCAGCAGGTGCTGCTCGACCCGCGCGAACTCGGCAAACACCGCGTCGGCGTGCGCCGCCAGGGCCACGGCGCTCTCCCCGCGCTGACCGGCCTGCTCCAGGTCGCTCGCGAGTTCCTGCAGCAGGGAGGCGCCGAGGTTGCCGGCGCTGCCCTTCACGGCATGCGCCACGCGCGCTGCACGGCTGGCCTCCAGCGGCTGGTCGCGAAGGTCGCGCAGTCGCTCGGGGGTGTCGCGCAGGAACAGGGCCACCAGCTCCACGATCAGGTCGGGTTCACCGGGTTCCTGCAATGAGGCGAGCATTTCGATCACCTCTGGGTCGACGGGTAGTTGGGGCGACGGGGTGTCCATGTCGTGTGCGTCCTCGATGCGTCCACGGACGCATCCTGTGCCGGAGAGTCCAGGGGCGCGGGCACGGCGCGCCGCCGGGTGATGACTCGGAGGCGCTGCCCCTCGGGTTGGCCGGCGACTCGGCCGGTGTCTGGCGCCCCAGGATGACGGGCGCGCGCGAGACATCACGAGTGCAGAATCGGCATCGCCGCCAGCACGCTGCAATGGCCCGTGGCCGCGGCGTGCTAGGCGCGGGCCGCGTCTGCGGCGACGTCGGCGCCGCCGTCGCGGGGCACCGAGCGGAGGTACGTGGTGAACCGCAAGTCGCCGGCCGCATTGTGGAAACCGACCCCCGCCCAGGTGTCGGCAATCGCCAGGTCGGCTGTCAGCGACGTGACCACCGGCGCGGCAATCGACACGTGGTCGTTGCGGCTCTTCAAGGCATTCTGCACGCGACCACTGATGATCGTGGTCACCTCCTGCAGCGTCGACGTGACGTCGGCCTCGCTGACCACTTCCTTGCCCTTGAGGAACAGCGCGGTCATCCGCTCGCTCATTTCGCGGGCGGTCGCGATGCCGAACTCGAGGTCGTGGTCCTCGTCGGGCAACGACATCAGCACACAGCCCAGATCGGCGCCCGCCATCGGCGTCGCCGGGTCGGCCGAGTCGGCGAAGACTTCGATGCCGAGCATCATCCCGAACACCTGTTCGGTGGCCGAAATCATCTGCGGCCGCAGCTCGGGGCGGGCCAGCAGCACCCGCTGCTCTGCGTTTGCCCCCGTGACCAGCCCGGCGAACTGCTTCTTGAACGCCTCGGGCACGAACGTCCGCTGGATGACCGCGTCGGCGTCCGGCAGAGGTGGCTCGCCGCCGCGGCTCCCGGCCACCACCACCGGCAGGCTGGCCAGTGCCGGCAGGCTGCGCAGCTTGCGCAGGAATGTCGTCGCGGAGACGGGCCCGAGATTCTGTCCAAGAAGAATGGCTGCGGGGCGGGCGTCGAGGCAGGCGCGCAGCCCTTGCGCGCCCCCTTCGGCGTCGACGATGGCGTACTGCTCGCCGAGCGTGCTGCGCACGAAGTGCCGGAAGTCGGCATCGCCGTCCACGACCAGCAACTGGGCGCCGTCGGCCAACCCGAGCAGGGTGCGTCCCTGACCCTGCTGCGGTGCGTGGGCGCTGCCCCCGAGCGCCGCCACGAAGCGCTTGATGCGGACAGACGCATCGGAGGGACGCAGCGGCTTGGTGAGGTAGGCGCTGATGCCGAGCGCCACCAGCTGCCGGACCTGCACTTCGTCGCGGACCGCCGACAGCACCATGACCGGCAGGTGCAGGAGTTCGGGCGTGCTGCGGATCGCCTCGAGTGTCTCCAGGCCATCCATGAGCGGCATCATCACGTCCATGACCACGAAGTCGTAGTGGTCCCGCCCCAGCATGTCGAGCGCCTCGATGCCGTTGGTGGCCTCGGCGACGTCGCAGTCGACCTCGCGGTGGAGAATGCGCGACAGCAGGAGGCGAACGGTTGGTTCGTCGTCTACGATGAGAGCGCGCACCGGAATCCTTCTGTGGTGGAGCACGCCCGCATGGCGCGCCTCGATCTGCGTTGCGTGTCGACCGTAAAATACCACCCTTGCGGGCGCGTGTTCGGCCGCAGCCGTGGCTGAGTCATCACTCGTGCCCGGACGAGGCCGGGCCCGGTGCGCCGGCCTTCTCGTCGCCCGCGTGCGCGTCGACCTGGTGTGGCGCGGCCGACGTCGTCGCAACCGCCTCGGGCACGGGCGCGGCCGGCGACGTCGCCGCAGCCGGTGCGCCGGGCGCAGTGCCGGCCACCTTGACGGCGCGGGCCGCCGCTTCGTTCTGCACGACAATCGAGACGCGGCGGTTGCGCGGGTCGAAAGGCTCGGCGGGCGTGCGCAGCAGCGTGTCGGCAAAGCCGCGGATGGCCTTGACGTGGGCCGCCGGCAAGCCGGCGTCCTGCATGATCCGGCGCGCCGCGTTGGCCCGGTCCGCCGAGAGCTCCCAGTTGGTGTACGCGCGGTCGCGTCCAAACGGCGCCGCGTCGGTGTGACCCTCGATGGCAATCCCCTGCGGCAGCGCGGCCAGTTCCTTGCCGATCACGGCCAGCACCTCGCGGGTCTGGCTCTTGACCTGCGCGCTTCCCGAGTCGAAGAAGGTGGCCTGCCCACCTTCCTGCAGCTCGATGCGCAGCCCGTCGGCGGTCAGCTTCACGTCAATCTGCGACTCGAGGTTCTTGAACCCGGGGATCGCCTTGATCTGTTCCTTGATGCGGCCGGCAGCGCGTTCGAGCGTCGCCGTGGCGCCGGCCTCGTCCCTGGCAGACGCCGCGGCACCCGACCCGGCAATCCCCGAGCCGAGCGCAATCGGCGAGCGCCCGTGCTCGTTGTCGAACACGCCGGGGTCGCGGAAGTAGGCCTGCACCGAGTCCTTGACCTGCGGGCTCTGGTTGACCAGCCACATGACGAGAAAGAACGCCATCATGGCGGTGACGAAGTCGGCATAGGCGACCTTCCACGCCCCACCGTGGTGGCCGCCATGGCCACCCTTCTTCTTCTTGATGATGATGATCGGCGCGTGCTGGGATGACATCGTCGTGTCCTACGCCGCCGCAGCCAGGTCGGACTTCTGACCCTTGCAGGCCTGCTCGGTTTCCGTGAAGGTCGGACGCACGTCATCGGGCAGCGTGCGGCGCGCGAACTCCACGGCGATGGCCGGCGGGAAGCCCTTGTACACCGCCAGCAGCCCGGCCTTGATGCAGGTCAGATAGCGGCCTTCGGCTTCCACCATGTGCTCCATGCTGCTGGCCATCGGCTGCACGAACCCGTACGAGGCGAGAATGCCGAGAAACGTCCCGACCAGGGCCGCCGCGACGCTGTGGCCGATTTCCTCGGGCGGTCCGCCGATCGCCTGCATCGTGATGACGATGCCGAGCACGGCCGCGACGATGCCCAGCCCCGGCAGCGCGTCGGCGACCTTGGCCAGCGTCTGCGCCGGCTTGAGCGCCTCGTGATGGTGGACCTCGAGGTCCTCGTCCATCAACAGTTCGAGGTCGTGTGGCGTGACGCCGCCGAGGATGATCACCCGCACCGAGTCGGACAGGAACGACACGGCGTGGTGGTTGGCGAGATAGGTCGGGAACTTGCTGAAGATGGTGCTCTTCTCCGGCTCCTCGACATGGGCCTCGAGGGCCATCACGCCGGACTGCTGCGTCAGCCGGTACAGCTGGTACTGCATCGCCAGCAGGTCGACGTAGAGCGCCTTGGTCGGCGGACTCTTGAAGAAGCCGCCAAAGCGAGCCAGCAGCTGCTTGATCAGCGAGATCGGGGTGCCGATCACCAGCGCGCCAATCGCGGCGCCGCCGATGATGATCAGTTCGTTGAGCTGCCAGAGGGCGGCAAGGACGCCGCCGTGCATCATGTAGCCACCGGCTACCGAGCCCAGCACGACCAGCGAGCCGACGATGAGAAGCATGTCAGTCTATCCTTACGCTACGTCGGCCGCGACTTCGCGGTCGAGAACGCCGAGCCAGGTGTGCACGAGCGCCGGGTCGAGAGTCTGGCCGGCGAGCGAAACGAGTTCGAAGCAGGCCCGCGCGCCGACGGCGGTCGACTGCCCCGGCCACCAGCCCTGACTGGCGAGGTCGAAATCACGAACGAGGCGGACGATGCGGGCGGTCAGGGGGATGTCGGCGCCCTGCAGACCGGCCGGCAGTCCGGCGCCGTCGAAGCGCTCACCGACCGACAGCACGGCCGGGGCCAGATGCGCCAGCGCCGGCACCGCGCGCAGCAGGTCGTGTGAGGCGCGGCGGCGTTGCCACTCGAACCAGGGGTTGTCGCGGGTCTGGACCAGCGCCAGATGGCCGATGTCGGCCAGCAGCGCCACGTCGTGGGCCTGCGTCGCGATGTCGCGGCGGCCCAGGGATTCAGCGAGCAGCCGGGCCCACTCGGCCGTACGGCGGGCGCGTGCCGCCACGGTGCGGTCACGGCGGGCCAGCACCGACAGCAACAGCGCCGTCGGCGGCACGCCGGCCTGCTCGGCCGCAGAAAGCAGGCCCTGCACGTGGCCGAGCACGCCAGTCGGATCGATGGCGGTCTCGCCGGACGACGAGTCGGGTGGTGGCGAGACCAGGGAGAACAGCGAAGGGGTGTCGAGAAAGCCGTGCATGAACGCTCCGGGACCAGGCAGGGAAACCTCACGGTCCGGACGTGCAATCGGCGTCGGGCTGCCCTCGCTTCAATGGCCGGGCCCGGTGCGACGTCGCGACCTCCCGCGCCGAGGTCTCGCTGCGGGCCGCCGCCTGCGTTCCTGTCCCCTACCCGCGAGCGATCGGCATCCGCCAGCCGGTACCGAAGGCGCGGGGCGTCACCTTCAGGACCGGCGCGGCCTGCTTGCGCTTGAACTCCGACACCCGCACCAGATGCAGGACCCGCCGGACCACCGCCGGGTCGAACCCCTCGGCCTGCAGCGCCGACGCGTCGGCATGGTGTTCGACGTGTCGGACCAGGATGGCATCCAGCAGGTCGTAGGGCGGCAGGCTGTCCTGGTCGGTCTGGTCGGGACGCAGTTCGGCCGACGGGGGCTTGTCGATGGTGGACACCGGAATCACGACGCCGCGGCGGTTGACCCAGCGCGCCAGCCGATAGACGAGCGTCTTGTAGACGTCGGCAATCACCGCGAGGGCGCCGTTCATGTCGCCGTAGAGCGTGCAGTAGCCGGTCGCCAACTCCGACTTGTTGCCAGTGGTGAGCAGCAGCGCACCCGTCTTGTTGGACAGCGCCATGAGCAGCACACCGCGGATCCGAGCCTGCAGGTTCTCCTCGGTCACGTCGGCCGCGCGCCCGGCAAAGGTCTCGGCCAGGACATCGTCGAAGGCGGTCATCGCCGGGGCGATGGGCAGCGTGTGGGTCCGGATGCCGAGCGCGGCAGCCAGGTCCACCGCATCGGTCACGCTGCCTTCACTGGAGAACGGCGAAGGCATGAGCACGCCGGTCACGTTGTCCCGCCCGAGTGCCTCCACCGCAATCACGGCCGTCAGCGCCGAGTCGATGCCACCGGACAAGCCGAGCAGGGCGCGCGTGAAACCGCATTTGCGGGCGTAATCGCGAACGCCCAGCACCAGCGCCGAGAACACCTCCGACTCGACCGCGTCGTCCCAGACCGGACAGGCGGTCACGGGCCGGCTGGTGTCCACGATCAGGGTGTCTTCCGCGAAGGCGGCGGCGCGGGCCACGCACGTGCCGTCCGGCGCGAAGGCGAGGCTGCGCCCGTCGAACACGAGGTCGTCGTTGGCCCCGACCTGGTTGGCGTAGAGCGCCCACACGCCGTACTTGCGCGACAGGTGTGCCAGCAGGTGCTCGCGCTGCGCGAGTTTGCCCTGTGCATACGGCGACGCCGACATGTTCAGCATCACCGGCGTGTCCAGGTCACGCAGGCCGGCCATCGGATCGCCGCCGTAGCGGCGCGTCGTCCACAGGTCGGGGTCGTTCCAGACGTCCTCGCAGATGCTGACCGCGGCCCGGGTTCCGGCGATGGTCAGGGCGCCCACGTCCTGGCCGGGCTCGAAGTAGCGATCCTCGTCGAAGACGTCGTAGGTCGGCAGCAGGCTCTTGGCATACTGCTGCCCGACCTTCCCGGCGTGCAGGTGCACGGCGGCGTTGAGCAGAGGGCGTCCGGCCTGCACACCGGACGGGACAGGCATGCCGAGCAGCACATCCGGACCGCCGGCCAGCGTCGCCGCGAGACGGTCGGCGACGACCTGGGCCTGCGCGATGAAGCCAGGCACCAGCAGCAGGTCGCGTGGCGGGTACCCGGTGAGCGCCATCTCGGAGGTGACACAGACGTCGACGCGGCCCGACACGGCACGCACCGCCGTCTCGATCCGTGAGGCGTTGGCCTCGAGGGCTCCGACGGTGGGGTTGAGCTGGAGGAGCGCGATCCGCATGCGGCTCGCAATCTTACCCGGTCACCGGCGCATGCCGATCACGGCCCGCGACCTACTCGCCGGCGAACGCCCGGCCGCTGGGCATGGTCGTCGAGGTGGCGCCGACCTGTCGCGGGCTGGCCAGGGACGGGCGGGGTTCTTCGCTGCTGGCCGTCCGCTCATTGAGGACGACGATGTCGACGCGGCGGTTGCGGGCGCGATCGGCAGCGCTGGCGTTGGCGGCGCGCGGGTGGAACTCGCCGTAACCAGCCGCCGACAGCCGCCGCGGCTCGAGCCCGGCCTGCTGCACGAGGTGGGTGACAACCGACGTGGCCCGTGCCGTCGACAGCTCCCAGTTCGACTGGAAGCGCCCGGTCTGGATGGGGACGTCATCGGTATGCCCCTCGATCCGCAAGGTCATGCCGCTGTCGCGCCCGAGCGTGGCCGCGAGCCGGTCGAGGACGTCTCGCGCCACCGCCGACAGGTCCGCGCGGCCTGTCGCGAAGCTGCCAGCTTCGTGCAGGGAGACGACGATCCCGCGGCGGTCGATCTCGACATCCACGGTCGATCCGGCCAGCTGCTCGCGCAGGCGAGCCGCCAGCGCCCGCTCGCGCCCCTCGCTGGTGATGGCCGGTGCCTGTACCGTCGTCGGCGCCGGCGGAACGGTCGTGCTCCGGGCTGCCGGCACGCCTGAGGAATCAAAGGCCGTCTGCATCGAATCGACCATCGACGAGAGCTTGCGCGCGTCGACGGTGGAGATGGCATACATCGTCGTGAAGAAGGCAAACAGCAGGGTCATGAAGTCGGCGTACGACACCAGCCAGCGCTCGTGGCTGGCGACCGGCTGCGCGTGGGTGCGCCGGCGGGCCCGGCGCGGGGTCATGCGGCTCTCCGGCGCGCGCCAGCGGAGGGCGCCGCCTCCTCGGCTGCGAGCAGCCCGCGCAGCTTCTGGTCGATGATGCGCGGGTTCTGCCCTTCCTGGATGGCCAGCACGCCCTCGAGAATCACTTCGCGGCGGCGGGCCCGACGCAGCGCGCGGTTGCGCAGCTTGGCCGCGATCGGCAGCAGCACCAGGTTGGCCGAACCCACGCCATACACCGTGGCCACGAAGGCCACCGCGATTCCGGCGCCGAGCCTGGTGGGATCGCTGAGGTTTTCCATGACCTGGATGAGGCCGAGCACCGCGCCGAGGATGCCGACGGTCGGGGCGTAGCCGCCCGCCGCCTCGTAGACCCGCGACGGCCCCTCCTCGAACTCTTCGCGGCCGTCGTTCTCGGCCTCGAGCATGTTGCGCAGCGCCGTGGGGTTGGTGCCGTCGACGGCGAGACGCAGGCCGCGGCGCATGAAGGGGTCGGTGAGCGAGCCCAGTTCGTCCTCGAGCGACAGGATGCCGTCCTTGCGCGCCTTGACCGCCAGCCGGCCGATTGCCTCCAGCACCTCGCCGGCCGCCGGCAGATCGTCGACGAACACGTAACGCAGACTCCGCCACGCTTCCTTCACGTCGCGCAACGGATGGCTGAGGCACACCGCACCGAGCGTGCCGCCGAACACGATCAGGGCTGCCGCCCCCTGCAGCAGGGACCCAAGCCTGCCACCTTCGGCCAGGTGCCCGCCGACGATCATCGCCAGGCCAAGCGGCAGGCCGATGATCGACAGCGTGTCGTAGGTGCGCGTGCGGCTCGGCACGGGTTATTCCACGGCGCGCAGCGCCGTGACCTCCCCGCGTCGGTCACGTACCGGCGGTGCGAGCAGCCCACGCTTGTACTCCTGGGCGCGGGTGACGATGTCGCTGGGGGTATCGCGGACGATCAACTTCTCGCCGTTGGCCAGCGCGATGACGGTATCGGGGTTGAACTCGATCCAGGTGATCTGGTCGACGTTGACCAGCAGCGGCGTGCCGTCGAGGCGGGTCACGCGGATCACGCGCCCCCCGCGACCGGCACGCGGCGGGCCGCGGCGATGACCTGCGGCAGCGTTGCGAGCCGCGGGTCGTGGCCCTCCACGTGGAGGTCGGCGGCGAGGCGCCGGGCGTATGCGAGATCGTCAGGAGTATCCACGGTGAATCGCAGTTCGGGGGCGCGCACGTCTTCTGGAGCCGTCGGGCTCATGCGGACCAGGTGGTCGTGTCGCCGAACCCAGGGCGTCACGTGTTCCCGGTCGTGGGCGGTGGTGGCTTCCCGGTGCGCGCGCAGCAGCACGTCGCGCCGGAGCCCTTCGACCGCGGTGCCATACGGCAGCGCTTCCTCGACGGCGTAATCGGCACCGGCATCCAGGACCTTGAGGACCCGCGCGCACGTGCCGAGGTCCACGAACGGGTTGTCGGCTGTTGCCCTGATCACGTGGCCGGCATCGGGAAAGCGCTCCGCTACCTGCGCGAACCGCCCCAGCACGTCGTCGTCGGGACCGGCGTGGACCGCCACGCCGAGGCTGGCCGCGAGCGCCAGGATCGGGCGATCCTCGACGTGCGTCGTGGTGGCCAGCACGACCTGCCCGACGTCGGCAGCGACCAGCCGACGGATGCAGTACTCGACCAGCGGCCAGTGCAGCAGTGACGCCAGGACCTTGCCTGGCAGCCGCTGCGATCCGGCGCGCGCCTGCAGGATGACCAGGGCGCGGTGCGCGCTCACGGTCGCGTCCGACTGAGCAGGCGGTCGGGTCGGGCGAGGACATCCGCGTCGGCATCGCGGAGGAACAGGGAGGACTCGTAGCTGCTCATGCGCAACCCGTCGGTGAACCTGCCGAGGCAGGGCGTGAGCGACTCGCCCCGCGCGGCGCGAATCGTCCACTCGGCGAAGTCGGCGCCGGCGGCGATCGTCAGCTGGATGCCGCCGCTGAAGCGCGGGTTGATCTCGAAGATCACCGGGGTGCCCTCGACGACCCGGCACTGGACGTTGACCGCGCCACGGAACTGCAGCACTGCCGCGCAGCGGACGGCCAGGTCGACCAGCGCGGCGCTGCCCACCGTGCGACCGCGATCGGTGACACCGGAGCGAATCACGATGCGCTCGCGCGGCACCGCCGAGATCGGCTGGCCCTCCAGGTCGCAGAACAGGTCGATGGTGTACTCGGGCCCCTCGAGGTACTCCTGGACGACGGGGTCCGGCACGTAGTCGAGAAAGAAGCGAAGCTGGTCGGCGGTGCGGATCGGGAACGCGCCGACGCTGCCGCGACCGCGGCGAGGCTTGATGAACAGGGGCGGCGGCAGTCGGCGCGCCCGGACCTCGGCCGGGGTCCAGGTCGCGGCCACCCGGATGCCATGGCGCTGCAGATGTTCGGCGGTGAGGAGCTTGTCCCGGCAGATGCGGGCGGTGTCGGCATGCGGCGCCATCACCACCACCCCCGCCGCGGCGAAGCGCCCCGCCGCCGCCGCAATCGTCTCCAGTTCATCGTCGATGGTCGGCACCAAGATGCCGGCGTCGTGCGCCGTACAGACATCGAGCAGCGCGTCCACGTAGCCGGGCTGATCGCTGCGCGGCACCTCCTCGGCGGCGTCGGCCAGATGCACGGCCGGCGAGAACGGGTCGATGTCGGTGGCGATGACCCGTCCGTGCCCTGGCCGGGCGCTGAGCGCGCGCTGCAGGGCCTGCACGAGCGCGACGCGTCTGGAGGCCGCCGTGACGACGACGTGCGGGCCGCTCATCGCCCGGTCCTGCCCGCCGCGGTCCCGAGGTCGTCGGGCACGAACGGCGCACCGGCGGCGATGTCGCGCAGGGCCCGACACCCGATCAGGGCCCGGGCGTACTCGGCACCGAGCGGCCCGGCCGGGCGCAACGCGGCCACGTCTGCGCTGCCGATCGTCGCGCCGGTCTGCAGCGGGCGGCGGGCATAGAGGCCGCGCCGGCTCGGCGCGATGTTGGGCCGCTCGGCGTCCACCGGCGCGCGGCGGCCCTCCCCCATCGACTGGTGTGCCCGCGCCAGGCGGCGGACCACCTCGCGCAGCTGCTCGGGAGTCGATGAGACGGGCGCGTCGATGGCGTCGGTGCCGGGCAGGTATACGTGCCGTTCGTAGAGCGTGGCGCCCTGCGCGTAGGCCAGCAGCGCGGCGTCGGCCCCCATCCCGTGGTCCGACAGTCCGGTCGGCAGCTTGAAGTGCCGCGCCAGTGTCGCCACGGCGCGCAGGTTCTGCTGATCATCCGGGGTGGGATAGCTCGACACACAGTGCAGCAGCGCGAGCGACCGCGCGCCCGCTCCCACGGCCCAGTCGATGGCGTTCCAGACGTCAGCCTCGGTGCTCATCCCGGTCGACAGAATCATCGGCAGGCCGGCCCTGGCGACGTGCTCGATGAGCAAGGCATGCGTGAGATCGCCACTGGCAATCTTGAAGGCGTCGACGCCGAGACGCGTGAGGGTGTCCGCCGACCGGTTGTCGAACGCCGTCGCCACCGTCACCAGCCCGCGCGCGCGGGCCCGACCGAGCAGCGCGTCGTACGTCTCGACCGGCAGCTCGAACTGCGCGAAGAACGCGCGCAGCGAGGCGGCCTGCACGTGCGCCGGCGGCGGCGCATCTTCGCGCAGCAGTTCGCGGGCATCGAAGACCTGCAGCTTGATCGCCCACACGCCGGCATCCGCACACGCGTCCACGAGTTGGTGCGCGAGGGCGGGGTCGCCGTTGTGATTCAACCCGAGCTCGGCGATCACCCGCATCGGTGCGCCGGCAGCAATGGACTGGCCGGCAATCTCAGCAGGGAGCGACATGGTGGTTCTCCTCCAGCAGGCGCGCCACCAGGTCCGGCACCTCGGCCAGGCTTGCCGCCACCGCCCCGGCCGTCACCGTCGGCGCATCACCCCGGCGGCCCGGCAGCCAGATCGGGTGCAGCCCTGCGGCGGCCGCGCCGGCGATGTCCTTGTCGGGATGGTCGCCAACGAACACGGCCTGTGACGCCGGCACCCCCAGGCGCTGCAGGACGGCGACAAAGCAGACGTGCGCCGGCTTGCCGGCCGGCGCGTGTTCCTGCGCATAGACGACGGCGTCGACGAGGGACTCGATGCCGAGCGCGCGCACCTTGCCGCGCTGGGTGGACGGCAGGCCATTGGTGAGGATGCCAAGGCGATGCCCGCGTACCCTGAGCTCGCCCAGCACCTGGCGCGACAGTCGCGGCAACGGCAGGCGCGGCACGTGGGTGCGGATGACCTCGACCAGACGCGGCACTTCGGTCGGCGGCAGGGCGAATGCGGCGCACAGTGCCTGCAGCAGACCTTCGCGACCACGCTGCCGGAACCGGCGAACGAGGAAGCGGTACAGGACTGTCTCCGGCATGCCGGTCTCGGAGCCGAGCCGCCGCGCCACGGCGGCGTACCCGCTCAGCGCGAAGCGGCGCTCGGGGTAGAGCGTGTCGTCCAGGTCGAAGACCACCGCCGTCGGCTCAGGCACGACTTGCCGCCTCGGCCGCAGCCAGGATCGCTCGGGCCACACGGTGCGCGCCGCGCCCGTCGACGGCGCGCGGGCCCGCCGTCATCATCCGGCGGCGCAGGGTGGCGTCCCCGACAAGGCGGTCGAACCGATCGCCGACGCGCCGGGCCACGACGAGCGGGCGCGTCTGTGCCGGCACTCCCCCGCCGTCCACGGTCAGCCGCAGGGCGGCAAAGCCCCGTACGGTCCTTCGCTGCGCGGGTACCACCGCCAACGCCACACTGGGGATACCCGCGGCGACAGCTTCGTAGAGTGACATCCCGCCTCCCACGACAGCCATATCGACGCGGGCCAGCCACGGCGCCAGCCCCGCGACGGCGAGGACGCGACGGACGCGCCCATCGGCGGAGGCTGGCGCGGTGCTGCCGCTGGACTGAGCGACAAGCACGTCGAGGTCGGGGTGACGTGCGGCCACTTCGCGGGCCACGGCCAGCGTCAGCAGCCGTCGCGAGCCGCCGCCGAGCGAGACCAGCACACGACGCACGCCCGTGCTTCTCGACCGACGCTGCGGCGGTGCAATGACCGCATACGTCAACCCGCGCACGGTGCATGTCGCGGGCCATCCGCGCGGCGGGCTCACCACGCTGCCATCGACGGCCAGCGTCGAGGCGACGCGTCCGAGGCCCAGGTCGTGCAGGCTCACGACCGGCACGCGCCGGCGCGCCGCGGCCGAGACCCAGGGTCCCCCGTGCCTGCCGTCGGGGTCATCGAGGATCAATACCCGGGGACGAATGGCGTCGAGCGTCGGGCCGGCGGCCGCCCGGGGCGCCACGGTCAGCGAGCTGGCCGCCCCGCCGCCGCGGATGCTCACGCGCGCAGATTGTCCGAGGGCGTGCGCCAGGACCTCGGCGCGGCGCAGGTGGCCGTGCCCGATGCGTGGCCCGGCGGCGATGCGGAAGAGCGCAAACGTGGACGGGTCGGCGGCCATCGGGCCGGCCGTGCTCACGCGCCCCCGGCGAGCAGCCGCTCGAGCGTGTCGACGACGCGGTCGGCGTCGGTGAGCGGCATGCCGCTCCAGAACGGCAGCGACAGCGAATGGTCGCTGTGGTACTCGGCGTTGGGGAACATGCCGCGGCGCAGGCCGAAGCGCTCGGCATAGTACGAGTGGAGGTGCAGGGCGCGGAAATGCACGCTGGTGCCAATGCCTTCCCGGCCGAGCGCGGTCTGCAGCGCATCGCGGGTCCAGCCGCAGCGGGCGGGATCGACGATCACCGTGTACAAGTGCCGGGCGTGGGTCCAGTCGTCGGGCACCGCTGCCGGACGTGCGAGCGGCAGGTGCGCGAGGCCCTCGTCGTAGCGGTCCCACAGCTGTCCGCGGTGCGCCTGCATGGCTGCCAGCCGGGCCAGTTGCGCCAGGCCGAGGGCGGCCTGCAGATCCATCATGTTGTACTTGTAGCCGGCCATCACCACGTCGTACTGCGTCGGCGCCCCGGGGGCGTAGCGCGCCCACGCGTCGCGCGACAGTCCATGCAGGGCCGCCACGCGCATCCAGTCGGCATCATCGGCCGACGACAGGGTGACCATGCCGCCCTCGCCGGTCGCGAGGTTCTTGGTCGAATAGAAGCTGAAGGCGGTGAAATCGGCGATGGTGCCGATGCGGCGGCCGGAGACGCTGGCGTCGACGCAATGCGCGGCGTCCTCGACGACGCGGAGGCCGTGCCGGTCAGCGAGGGCTCGGAAGGCGAGCGGGTCGGCCGGACGGCCGGCGTAATGGACAGGCAGGAGGACGCGGCTGCGGGCGGTCAGGGCCGCCGCGGTCGCGCTGACCGCCATGGTGGCCGTGTCGCGATCGACATCGACGAACACCGGGGTGGCCCCGGCGTGCAGGATGGTGTTGGCCGTGGCGCAGAAGGTCAGGGGCGTGGTGATGACCTCGTCGCCCGGGCCGACCTTGCACGCCAGCAGCGACAGGTGCAGGCCGGCCGTGCAGGAATTGAGCGCCACGGCGTCGCTGGCGCCGATAAACTGCGCAAACGCGGCCTCGAATGCCTTCACGCGTGGTCCCGTGGTGAGCCACCCCGAGGCGAGCACCTCGGCAACAGCCGACAGCTCGGCTTCGCCCATGTCGGGACGGGCGAGAGGCACGAAGGCAGGGCCGGTATGGCCCCGGTGACCGGTGGACATGAAGGTCCTCGTGGTGTGTCAGGCGGTCGGTACGGGCAGCAGCGCACGCAGCGCCGTCCGTCCGCTGGCCAGATTGACCTGCCAGGCCCCGAGGGCCGTCGTCAGGTCGTACTCGAGCGCGTCGGCCGCGGTGACCCAATCATCCGCCGCGATGGCAGTCTCGAGCGACGCCGCCGCTCGCTCGACCGCAGCCACATCCTCCCCCAACCAGCCGGTGACTGCCAAGCCCGCCTGCCGCGCCCACATGTCAGCCGTGTGCACGAGTGCCGCGAGCAGGGCGAGGTTGTCGGCCAGACCGACGACGGTCGCCTGCTGGGTGCTGGCGTGCGGGCTGCGCAGTGCGATCGCGACCTCAAGGGCCTGGGTGGACAGCTCCGGCAGGTAGTGCAGCGCGTCGTCCAGGGCGTAGGACGCCATGACGGCAACCGCGGTCGTGTCGAGGTCGACCTCGTCGATGGCGAGCAGGCTGCGGGCAAGGACGTCGGCCTGGCGGAATGCCGGTTCGTCGACACCATTGATGCGGAGCGCCGTCACTATGCGCCCCGACTGCCCGAGGACCGGCTCCACCGCGGAAAGCAGCGCATCGAGGGTAATCGGCGCATTCACGCCAGGGATTAGCGAGGAATCTACGCGAAGTGTGGCCATTGATGTCTCCATGTTGCTGATCCCAGGAGCAAACCCGGGGCCAGTTCCGCACACGCCGGCGACCGGCACGGAAGTTGGAGTGTGTATCGGCGGCGGGTCAACGGGACTGGTGTGCTGACCGTGTGCGGTCGGCGCTCATGCCCCGCACACGATCGCCGATTTCCCTTGTGAGCCGTTTTGGCTCCGTACCCGGAGGAGTAACTGCTATGGCGTCGTTTTCGGTTGTCACCAATGTGTCTGCGGTCAACGCGCAGGCCAATCTCTACCAGACCAACATCGGTCTGCGTCAGGCGCTCACCCGCGTCTCGAGCGGCTATCGCATCAACTATTCCGGCGACGATGCCGCCGGTCTCGCCGTCGCGAACCGCTATCGCTCCGACGTGGCGGTGCTGCAGCAGGGCGTCCGCAACGCCAACGACGGGCTCTCGGACCTCCAGATCAAGGACGGCGCGCTCGACAACATGTCGAAACTGCTCGACCGGCTGGCCGTGCTCGCCACCCAGTCGGCTTCCGGCCAGACGACAACGACCTCGCGCAACACGCTGAACGCCGAGTTCCAGGACGTTCTCGGGGAAATCACGCGCGAATCCAACGTCGCCCGTCTCGACGTCGCCGGCACCAGCCAGGGCTTCTCGGTGTTCGTCAGCAGCAACGGCAGCGACGGTGTGGTGGCCGGTACGATCGGCGACGTCGACATCACGTCGCTCGGGCTGGCCGGCCTCGGCATCGACAGCCAGTCAGGCGCCCAGACCGCAGTGGCGACCGTGACCACGGCCATCACCAACCTCGGGACGGTGCAGGGCCAGGTCGGTCAGCTGCAGAATCGCCTCAGCTACGCGATCAGCCTCGCGCAGAGCCAGATCGTGAACACCAGGAGCGCCGAAAGCCGCATCCGCGACGCCAACGTCGCCGAGGAGTCGGCCAACCTGACGCGCTACTCGATCCTCAACCAGTCCGGCATCGCCGCACTCGCGCAGGCCAATCAGTCGACCAGCGCGGTCCTGGCGCTCCTCCGCGGCTGACGCCGCCGCCTGACCCTCCTCCGGGGACAGCCCGCCGCCGCAAGGCGGCGGGCCGCGCGCCGTTGGCGCGACGCGCGCCCCACCCGCCGCCGCGCGGGCCACCGTCAGCACGGCCGCCGCCGCTCCAGCCGCAGGTGGCGATTAAAGTGCGGACGACCCTGACCGATTTCCTCCTCGTCGCGCACCGCTGATGGTGCCGGCCCGGCTCGCAAGGATGCGGCCCGGACTTTTCAAGGAGGATCATCATGGCCAGTTTCTCAGTCATCACCAACGTCGCCGCCAACAACGCCCAGGCCAACCTGTACTCGACCAACATTGGTCTCAAGACGGCCCTGACGCGCGTGTCGAGCGGCTTCCGCATCAACAACTCGGGCGACGACGCCGCGGGTCTCGCGGTGGCCAACGGCTACCGCTCGACGGTGGCGGTGCTCAACCAGGGCGTCCGCAACGCCAACGACGGGCTGTCGGACCTGCAGATCAAGGACGGCGCGCTGGACAACATGTCCAAGCTGATCGACCGTCTCGCGACGCTCGCCACCCAGGCCGCCTCGGGCCAGACCACCTCCAGCGCCCGGACCACGCTGAACGCGGAGTTCCAGGACGTGCTCAGCGAAATCAACCGCGAATCCAACGTCGCGGGTCTCACCACGTCACAGGGCTTCTCGGTCTTCGTGAGCAACAACAGCACCAACGGCAAGGTCGGCGGCACCATCGGCGGCGTCACCACCACGGGCCTCGGGCTGACCGGCAACCTCTCCTCGCAGGCAGCGGCCGAGACGGCCGTGGCGGCGGTGGCCACCTCGGTGACCACGCTCGGCACCGTGCAGGGCCAGGTCGGTCAGATTCAGAACCGCCTCAGCTACGCCATCAACCTGGCGCAGAACCAGATCGTCAACAACCGGAGCGCCGAAAGCCGCATCCGCGACGCCAACATCGCCGAGGAGTCGGCCAACCTGACGCGCTTCTCGATCCTCAACCAGGCCGGCATCGCCGCCCTGGGCCAGGCCAACGGTCAGACGTCGGCCGTCCTCTCGCTCCTGCGCGGCTAAGGCCACGCACCTGGCGCCGCTCGGGGACCTCCGGCCCCGGGCGGCGCATTTTTCTGCACCTGCGCCCCGCCGCCGTCACCCCCCACTTCCGCCCGATCTCGCATTTCCGCTATAGCTTCCCGATAGACTGCCGATTAAGGGTATGGGTTCCCTCGATCGGGGATCGGAGGCGCGTGTCATGAGCTCACCCATCACGTTCAGCGGTTTCAACAACATCGATTTCAGCAGCGTGCTCGAGGCCCTCTCGGCCCAGGAGCGTCAGCCGGTCGTCCAGCTCCAGACGCAGCAGGCGCAGCTCGAGAAGCAGCGCACCGCGTTCGGGACCCTGGCGACGCGGCTCGGCGCGGTGGAATCGGCGTCGGCCGACCTGGCGTCGGCGACCGCATTCACCGGCGCGACCGCCTCGGTCTCGTCCAGCTCGGCGCTCAAGGCCACGGCCAGCAACGGCGCGGCCACCGGCACCTACGCAGTCAAGGTCACGCAGCTGGCGCAGTCGCAGGTCACGGTCACCAACGGCACGACGCCCGATGCCGACGACCGACAGTCGTGGCCAGCGGCGGCTCGCTGACCATCGGCGGCAAGGTCGTGACCGTGACCGGCGACGTGACGCTGCAGGGCCTCGCCTCGGCCATCAACGAGACCGCCGACATCGGCGTCACCGCGTCGGTCGTTCGTTCCGGCGGCGCCTATCCAGCTGGTCCTGACCGGCCGGGAGACCGGCGCCGCTGCGGCGTTCACGGTGAGCAACAGCCTGAGCGGTGGCTCGGGCGTGAGCTTCCCGGGCACCAACGCCCAGGATGCGCAGGACTCGGCCTTCACGGTCAACAACGTGCCGGTCAGCAGCAGCTCCAACGTCGTCGACGATGTCATTCCCGGGCGTGTCGGTGACGCTGCAGGAGCCGACGACCAATCCGGTGACGATCACCATCAGCGCGGACCTGTCGTCGGTCGAGGAACTGGTCAAGAAGTTCACCAGCGCCTACAACGATCTGCGTCGGCTTCCTGGATACCCAGTCGAAGGCCTACGCCAACAAGGAGCGCGACAACATCGGCGGCGACCCGCTGGTCCGGCAGCTCCGCAACAGCCTCAGCCGCGTCGTCGGCGGCGAGGTCGCGCCGGCAGCACGACCTTCACCTCGCTCAGCCAGGTCGGCCTGACCTTCAACCGCACCGGCCAGCTCGAGTTCCGCAGCGCCGACCTGCAGAAGGCCCTGACCACCAACCGGACGTCGGTCGCCTCGCTGTTCCAGGGCGTGGGCACCGCCGACGGCGCGTTCGACACGGTCAAGGCGGCGATTGGCACCTACACGTCCAGTGGCGGGCTCATCCCGACCGCCCAGACCCGGCTGACCACTCAGCTCTCGAAGATCGGCGGAGCGCATCTCGGAGATGGAGCGCCGCCTCCTCATTCGCAAGGAAGCAATGCAGAAAGAGTTCATCGCTGCCGATTTGGCCATTGCGCAGCTCAATGCCTCCAAGGGCCAGTTGGGCTCGCTCGGATCCTCGGTCAGCAGCTTCTAGATACGGACGACCCATCACCAATGTCAACTCTTCTGGCTTACAACGCTCCCCTCAGCCCGAATCCCGTGACGCACAACAAGGGTGCCCAGGCCTACCTGCAGACGCAGGTGCAATCGCGGACACCCGTCGAACTGGTCGTCATGCTGTACGACGGCGCCATCAAGTTCCTCGGCCAGGCGCGCGACGCGATGGACAGCGGCAACCTGGTCACCAAGCGGCAGGCGCTGTCGCGCGGCCTGGCGATCATCCAGGAACTGCAGAACATGCTGAACATGGAGGCCGGCGGCGAGGTTGCAGCGCGGCTCGACGGCCTCTACACTTACGTACAGGGCCGGTGCTACGAGGCCAACGCGCAGCGCAATCCGGCCGGTCTGGACGAGGCCATCAAGCTGCTGACGCCATTGCGGGATGCGTGGGCCGAGATCTCCACCCAAGGTCCGACGCAGGCGTCCTGATGCCCACGCCGGCCCGGGAGGCGGTGACGGTGAACGCAGACAAGGAGATGGTGCTGGCCGACTACCGCACCGGCCTCGACGCGGAACTCTCGCTGCTTTCGGAGCTGGAAGGCGTGGCCACGCGACAGCACGCCCTCACCCACCCCGCCGATCCCGACTCGCTCACCGCCCTGGCGCTCGAGCGTCAGCGCCACCTGACGGCGCTGACCGCCCTCGAACAACAGGTCCAGCCGCTTCGCCAGCAGATTGCCGCGGCCCTGCCCGGCTTCCGGCAGCAGCCGGGATTTGCCGGGGTCGCCGAGCGCCACCGTCGGGCCGCCGAACTGGTGGCGCGGATCATGGCACTCGACGACGAAAGTCTCGAGGTGCTCCTGCGCGCCGACGTCGAACGACGCGCCGCCGCCCACAGCCTCGAGACCGGCGAAGCCACCCTGGCCGCCTACCGACGCATCCTGCAGCAGCCGCAGCCCTCGGCCGGCCTGTTCACGCAGCGCGGCTGAACCCGCCGACCCGCACTGCGCGGCGCGCGTCACGCAACGAGGATGCCTGCCGTGCGGCGGGCTATCGGGGTGTCAGGCGCTGATCGCGGCGGGGGCAGCCAGGACGCGGCGGCCGAGCGGGCGCTCGGCCTGCAGGAAATACCCGATGGGCACGAAGCCGCGCGTGTCGTACAGCGCGCGAGCGTGGCTGTTCTGTTCGCTCACCAGGAGCGTGGCCACGGCCCGATCGTGACTGCAGGCCCCACGACAACGTCGCGTCGAGCATCCGGCCGGCCAGGCCCTGTCGTCGCGACGTCGGGTCGACGGCGAGCTGGGCGAGGTGGATGGTGTGCTGCGACAGGCCGGTGACCACCGACGCGCCGCACACCGGAGCGGCGGCGGCGCCGGGTGCCACCATGCTGGCCTCGGGCAGGAACTCGCCGAGCGCTGCCCCACGGGTCAACTGCCCGAGGTACTGGGCCCATTCCTCGAGCCGACCGTGTGGCGCGAAGCAGCGGGCGCCAGCCGTGCCCGCGTAGGCGCGCGCGAACAACCGCACCAGGTCGGGACCATCGGCGTCAGCCATGGCCCGCAGGTCGGCGTCGGCCGATCGCGCGCATGAACGGTCCAGGGTGCGGCGCAGGTACCAGTAGCGCGTGACGGCGAAACGCCGTCGCTGCAGGGCGCTCTCGCAGGCCGGGCTGTCGGGGTAGACAAACAGCAGCACCTCGTGCGCCAGCGAGGCCTCGGGCGTCTTGAAGATGGCATCGAGCAGCAGCCGGACGCCGTCGGCGGTGCGGGCGTGCAGTGCGCCAATCTGCAGCACGCCGTGCTGCAGCAGGAAATAGGTCCACCCGACGATGCTCTGCCCGGGCCCGCGCACGACAAGACCGGGCAGGGACCCATCGGTCCGCGCCCGTTCGAGAATCTCCAGCGACGGCCCGAGGTCCCACTGCAGCCCATTGGCCCAGCGGCCGCGCTCGGTCTCGTACACCGGCAGCATGGCGGCGGGCGGCAGATTGCGCCAGTCGTCGATTCTCACGACGTGACGCCGCTCTGCTTGACCAGCTGCGCCAGCGCGGCCGGCAGCCCCGCCGGGGCGGCGGCGCGACGGTTCTCCTCGCGGATCTGGTCGTACACCTCCTGCCGGTGCACGGGCACGTCGTGAGGCGCGGTCACGCCGAGGCGCACGGCATCCTTGCTGACCCGCAGCACACGGATCTCGATGCCATCGGCAACGACGATGGCTTCATTGCGGCGGCGCGTGAAGACCAGCACGGACAGGCTCCTCGCTCAGAACAGCTCTGCGAGCTCGAACCGCAGCGGGTAGAGGCTGTTGGAAGGCATCAACTGGAAGCCGAGCATCTTGCCCGGATTCACGACGACTGGGGCGCGCAGGTTGACCAGCGTCTGCTGGTCCAGAACGGTGACCAGCGCCAGCCACACCAGCGTCTCCTCGTCTGGCTCGCCGAGCCGGGCGCGGTCCAGGTCGGAGAGCACGCAGCGGTAATCGGGAAACACCCGCCGCGGATGAATGGCCAGGAACGACGCCGACGGCCCCTCGACCGACTGCAGGCACGTGAACGGTTCGAGTTCGCGCGACGACAGGACGAGGAAGCGCCGACATTCCTCGAAGCCGGGCAGGCCCGCGGGAAACGCGATGATGGCGTCTGGCGACACGTCGAAGGTGCCGAAGGCGGTCTCGACCCGCGGCAGGGTCGGCGGGCACGGGCTGTCCGCTCATCGGAGGTAGTCCAGCAACGAGGCCTTCTGGTTGCTGCCGGCCACGGCAATGGCGGCCTGCTGGGCCTGCTGGGCGCGTGTCATCTCGGAGATCGCCTCGGCAAGATTGATTTCCTCGGCCTGTGAGCGGCGGCTGTCGCTCGAGCGGCGCATCTCGTCGAGGCGGGCTTTCTCGCTCGGCAGGGCGCTCAGCGTCGCGCCGACGCCGCTCTGGGCCGTGGTGACGCGAGTGAAGCCTGCCTCGAGGTCGGCCATTCCCGCGTCGATGGCCGCCATGTCGCCGGAGCGGACCGCGGCGGCCAGGGCGTCGAGCGTCTCGAACAGGTCCGTACTGGCGCTGCCCTGCATGATCGACCCGCCGGCGACGGTGACGGCCGCCGAGGCCGTCCGCGAGATGTCGACCTGGACGACGTTGGCGTCGCCCTGGTAGGCCGAGACCGTGCTGCCGGTCTTGGGTACGGCGGCGAGGTGCTGTCGGCGCCCGGCAAACAGGTGGATGCCGCGGTAGCTGGTGTTGATGGCGGCGAAGATGCCCTGCTTGGCGCCCTCGAGTTCCAGCGCCACGGCTTCGCGCTGCTCCGGCGTCAGCACCGTGCTGCGGCCGGACGCGGCCTTGGTCTGGGCGCTGGTGATGCTGCTGATGATGTCGCTCAGCACCGTGTCGGTGACCCGCAGGCGCGAATCCACCGAGTCGTTGGCCTCGCGATAGCGGTCCACGGCGCGAATCTCGGCGCGCTCGCGCATGCCGGTGGCAGCCGCCGCCGGGTCGTCGCTCGGCTGCTGCAGGCGTTTGCCCGACGACACCTGCTGCTGCGCCCGCGCGAAGTCTTCGGCGGTGCTCTGGATGTCGCGCAGGGAGTTGCGATACTGGGTGTTGTTGGTGACGCGGTACATGTCGGCCTCGCGTTCAGCGCTTCAGGGACAGCAGGGTCTGCAGCGTCTCGTCGATCACGGTGAAGAATTGCGCGTTGGCCTGGTAGGCCCGCTGGAAGCGCATCATCATCGCGGCTTCTTCGTCGATCGACACGCCCGACACGCTGTCGCGCAGCTGCTCGATCTGGTTGAGAATCTCACCACGACTCGCCTGTTCGGACTTGGCCTGGCTGACATCACCGCCGACGGCGTAGACCAGCGCGGTCCACGCCTGGTCAGGCGTCTTGCCGCCAGCCAGCGCGCTGTCGCGTGTGTTGGCCAGCTGTCGGGCGACGGCGTTGTCTCCGGCAGCCGCCACACCAGCCGCGGCGACCCGCGAGGGGTCTGCGCGCAGCGCCGGGTCGAGCGTCAGTGCCGCGGCCGCCCCGGCCACACCGGCGGGCGGCACGAAGAAGTTGCCGGCAGGGCTGCCCGACAGATCGAAGCCGGCCGTGTGCAGGGCGTTGACCGTGGTGGCGAGGCCGTGCGCGAGCGTGTCCAGCTGCGTGACGTAGCCGGGGATGTGGGTATCGCGCACCTGCAGCAGCCCGGCAAGGTGCCCGTCGTTGATTTCGGCGGTGATGTCCAGGCCCCCGGACTGCACGGCGGCGTACCCGGAGGGCGGCCCGCTGACGGCCTGCAGCGCGTAGGCCTCGGTGCCGATCACCAGCGGACGACCGCTGCGGGTGACCACCTGCGCCGTCCCGTCGGACAGTTCGATCACCTGCGTGCCGACCAGGCCCGACAGCTGCTTGAGCGTCTCGGCCCGGTCGTCCCGCAGATGCAGCGCCTGCGAGGCCGGGGCCAGGGCGATCGACTTGTTGAGCGTGGCGATACGGGTGGTCAACGCGTTGATGCTCGCCACGTCGTCACGGACGCGCGCATCGGTGGCCCGCGCCGCATCGGACAGCCGCGTCGCCATGCCGTTGAACGAGCGCGCCAGCGCGTCGCCTTCGGTCACCACTTGCTGACGGGCCGTGGACGAGGTCGGTGCATCGGCCAACTCGGCGAAGGCATCGAAAAACTGCGCGAGATCGGAATCGATGGAGGTCCCGGGCCGGCCCAGGGCGACTTCGGCCAGGCCGAGCGAGTCGGCCAGCGCCGACTGCTGCTGCTCGAGGGGCGCCTCGTCGTACAGGCGCTGGTCGTACAGACGATCGCGCATCGCGCGGACGCCCAGCACTTCGACGCCGTTGCCCGCCGAGTAACGGTCCGACGGCGGGACGGCACCGAAATCGGCGACGCGTTTGCTGTAGCCGGGGGTGTTGACGTTGGCGAGGTTGTTGCCGACCACGTCGAGGCCGAAACGCTGCGTGTCGAGCGCCCGCGACGCGCTGCCGAGCATGCTGAAGAGCGACATCAGCCTCTCGCAGTCACAAGGGAGAGCCCGTCGGCCGCAGACCGCGGGCGTCCCACCGGGGTGTACCCGGTCGGGCCTTCGGCAGCAGGCGCGGTCGGGCCGGCCAGCAGCGTCAGCGACGATCCGAGGCGACGGCAGCGTGCCAGCGCCGCGCTGACCACCAGCGCCACGTCCGGCTCGGTGGCCTCGCCACCGGCGGCCGCACCGGCCACCGCAGCGCGGAAGGCGATCGTCCCCGCCTCGAGCGCCGCCTCACTGGCGGCAATCGCCGTCGGGTCGGGCGTGGGCCAATGCCTCGGCCAATGTCTCGAGGGCCTGAGCCAGCTCTTCCGCCGTGGTCGTCAATCGGGAGGACTCAGTCACACCCCACGCTCCGCCTTCCGGCCAGCTCCATGCGGCCTACTTCGACAGCAGGCTGTCGATCAACCGGTCGGCCAGCCGACCCGGGTCGTTGCCAATCTCGCCGGCCGCCAGCTTGGCCTTGGCGCGCTCGACGACGTCCTGTCGAATCTCCGGCGCCTTGGTGGCGGCATCGACAGCCTGGCCGAGCAGCAGCGCATCGGCCGAGACCTGGACACGGTCGCCGGTCGCGGCGCCATCGCGGCCCTGCGTTCCGCGCTGCTGACCGGCCTTGTCGACCTGCTGCGTCTGGCCTGCATCCTGTACGCCCGAGAAACGATCGCCCTGAATCTTCATGGTCTACTCCTGTCGCACCCGGCGGGAAGGCCGTCGCTTGAACCAGGAATCGGCAGTCCATCACTGACCTTTAATGTCACTCGTCAAATTCCTGACGAACTGCTCCGGGTCCATTCGCCGACCAGCCTGCGTCACCTCGAAATGCAGGTGCGGACCGGTCGACCGGCCCGTACTCCCCACCCGTCCCACATGTTGTCCCTGGGCTACCGTGTCCCCCGCCTTCACGTCGAGCGAAGCGAGGTGCGCGTACCGGGATTCGATGCCGTTCGGATGCCTGATGACGACCGTGAGGCCGTAGCCTCCCTGCTCCTGGGCGGCGACCACCTGACCCGCCGCCGCTGCCGGAACCGTGGTGCCGTACTTGGCTGCAAGGTCGATGCCGCCGTGAAAGCGCTGGTTCCCCTTCAGCGGATCGGCACGCCAGCCATACGCGGAACTGACGCGCCCGGGCATTTCCAGCGAAAGGGAGGAATCGGCCGCACCGGCGTGCGCGTGAGCCGCGGCCGGGCTGTGTCGAACGGTCGACACGGTGGCTGCCGCACTGACTGCCGCATTGCCAGCGCCCGTGACGGGGATGCCGCCGCTCGCGACGGGGGCGACCACCGTGCCTGGCGCCACGGCGGTCTGCTGCCGTTCCCAGGTGTTCACCATTGCCGACGTCAGGCCCATGCCCCCGGCCTTGGCCAGGTGCAGCGCCAGTTCCTGATCGATGGTCGAGCTGTAGGTCTCCTTGCCGAGGCCGTCGCCTTCGCTCTCGTCGAGCAGCGACTTGCGCATCTGCTTGATCATCTCCAGCATCAGCATCGATTCGAACTGCGCGGCCAGTTCCCCGAGCTTTTCTTTCTCGGCCCCGGGCGCAGCGGTCCGCTCGAGCGTCGTCGGCCGGTCCGGAACCGGAATCGGGAACGAGAGCGAAGGACTGGCGTTGCGGCTCATGGTCGGGCGTCGGGGTGCCGGGTCAGATGATCACGATCTCGGCACGGAGCGAGCCCGCCGCCTTGAGCGCCTGGACAATGGCAATGATGTCGCGCGGCGTCACACCGAGCGAGTTGAGCGCGCGCACGACCGCGTCCAGCGTGACGCCCTCCTCGAGCGCGATCAGCCGGGCGTCCTTCTCGCGGACGTCGACCTGCTCGTTGGGCACCACCACCGTCTCGGCCCGGTTGGGCGCGAAGCCGCCCGGCTGCGAGACGTCGAAGCGGGTCGTGATCTTCACGGCAAGCGACCCGTGCGCGACCGCCGCGGCGCCAAGCGTGACCAGTGCCCCGACGACGACGGTGCCGGTGCGTTCGTTGATGACCACTCGTGCCGGCATGTCCGACTCGACCATCAGCGGTTCGATCCGCGCCATCAGCTCCGGGATGTTGCCCTTGTAGTGCACCGGCACGGTGATGCTCACGGTAGCCGGGTCGATGGCCCGCGCCGAGCCGGCGCCGAGCGCGCCGTCGACGACGGCAGCCAGACGCGAGGCTGTCGAGAAGTCCGGGGTGTTCAGTGCCAGCAGCAGCTGATCGCCGGTCGGAACGAGGCCGCGCGGCTGGACCTGCACCATCGCGCCGCTCGGGACACGGCCTGCCGTCAGGTGGTTGACCTGCACGCTGTTGGACTGGGTGCCACCGCCGAATCCGCCGAGTGTGAGCGCCCCCTGTGCCAACGCCACCACCGACCCGTCGGTGCCGCGCAGCGGAGTCGGCACCAGCGTCCCGCCCTGCAGGCTGCGGGCGTCGCCGATCGACGACACGGTGATGTCGAGTCGCACGCCGGGCCGGGCAAAGGGCGGCAGCTCCGCGCTGACCATCACCGCAGCGACGTTCTCCACCTTCATCATCTCCGGCGACACCACCACGCCGAAGCGTTCGAGGGTGTTGGCCAGCGAGAGGTTGGAGAAGATGGTCTGGCGCTTGTCGCCGGTCCTGTTCAGGCCGATGACCAGGCCGTAGCCGATGAGCGGCGTGGCCCGCACGCCGACCAGCGACGACACGTCCTTGACGCGCATCGACGCCCCGCTGCGTGCGCCCAGGGGTGCGGCACCGATGAGACCAACCGCCAGCACGACGGCGCAAATTGCTCGAGTCATCGCAGTCCTCAGAAGATCTTGTTCATGACGCGCACCAGCCAGCCGGGCTTGAGGTTGTCCTTCATCAGGCCCCGCCCGTAGTACTGGATGCGCAGTTGCGCGACTTGCGTCGACAGCACCTGGTTGTTGCGGCGCACGTCCTGGGCGCGCACGATGCCGCTGAGCACGACCACCTGGCGCTCGCCATTGAGGTCGAGTTCGCGCACGCCTTCGAGCACCAGATCGCCGTTGGGGAGCACCTCGCTGACGCGGGTGGTCATGGTTGCCGTCAGCATCGACGTGCGGGTCGTGGTGCCGCTGCCCTTGAAGGCGCTGTCGGCGCTGACGCTGGCCAGATTGGTCGGGTCGACCACGCCCGGCAGCTTGGTTTCGAGCCCGAACAGACGTCGGCACCTTGGCGCTGGCGCTGCTGGCCTTGTCCAGCTGCGAGTCGGCGGTTGCCGACGACTCGATGTTCTCGATCACCCGCACCGTGATCAGGTCGTTGACGCGGCTCGCACGACGGTCCGAAGTGAGGCCCGTCATCCAGTCGATCGAGGCCTCATCGGACTGCGCCGGCGCGGCATGCGCCAGCGCCCGCGCGGTCTCGAGGTGCCGCGCCACCGCCTGGTCGTACGTGTCCTTGGACGGCTTGACCGGCGTGTCGGCACGGACCGGGACCGCGAGCAGCCAGCTCACGACCGCCAGCATCGGCAGCTTACGAACCATGGAAGACCTCCACCTGTGCCTCGGCCATGACGCGCCCTCGCAAGCGCTTGCGGCTATCGGGATTGACGACGATCACCGTGTCTCCGAGCCCGCCGGACTGGGCCGCGATGGCCCGGCCGCGCACCTCGAGCCCGCCAACGCGCGCCACGGTCGTCACTTCCCCACCCGACGTCACCAGGGGACGGGCCACGAGCGCGAGCGGGGTGATCACCTCGCCAGTCAGCAACGCCTTGCGCGCGATGGTGCCGGCCACGACATCGATTGCCGGCAGCTGGCTCAAGGCCTGCCGACCGATGTCCCCGTCCACCGCCTCGACATCGTCGGCCGACAGGACGGTGCGCGCATCGACCTGCCGGCGCGCCCGCAGGTGGGTCGCGGCGACGTCCACGCGCGCGGTCAGCCGGCCGATGCGACGCTCCTGACCGGCGGTCTCGCCATAGAGCACGAAGCGGATCGGACCGGCGGTCCGGCTCGCCGGCTCGGGCACGGCGCGCGTGACCGCGACGGTCTCGCCGACCATCGAGACCACCGGCGCCGACAGCCGAACCTGGGCGCCGGGCCCGAAGGCCGTACGCACCGTCTCGGTCGCCACGGCGACGGCCGCCTCCGTGACGGTGGGCGCCTGCGCATCGACGCCGACGATCGCGACGGCGAGGCAACCCGCGGCAAGCACGGCCGCCGCCATGGCGCGCGCGCCGGGTCCTCGCGATTCAGCGGGCAAGGTTGTTCACCTGCGACAGCATCTCGTCGGCCGTGTGGATGACCTTCGAGTTGGCCTCGTAGGCCCGCTGGCCGAGGATCATGTTGACCATTTCCTCGACGATGCTGACGTTGGACTCTTCGAGAAATCCCTGCTGCAGCGTGCCGAGCCCCTCGGTGCCCGGCAGCCCGGTGGTGGCGTCGCCCGAGGCGGTCGTCACCGTGTAGAGGTTGCTGCCCATGGCGTGCAGACCGGCCGGGTTCTGGAAGGCCGCGAGCTGAATGGTGCCGACCTGCTGGGCGGCGCTCTCGCCAGCCACCGCGGCCGAGACGATGCCGTCCTTGGAGATGGTCACCGACACCGCATTGGCCGGGATGGTGACAGCAGGCTCGAGGACGTAGCCGTCGTTGGTGACCAGCGTGCCCTCCTGGTTCACGTGCAGGTTGCCCGAGCGCGTGTAGGCCGCCTGGCCGTCGGGCAGCGTCACCTGCAGGAAGCCGCGCCCTTCGATCGCCACGTCGTACGGCGCGTTTGTCGCGCGCAGGTTGCCGCCGGCGAAGTCGCGCGAGATGGCCACCGGTTTGGCGCCGAGACCGAGTTCCATCCCGACCGGCGACTCCGCGGTCGCGTCGGTGGGTGCGCCCGGCGCCGTGATCTGCTGGTAGACCAGGTCTTCGAACTCGACTCGGCTCTTCTTGAAGCCGGTCGTGTTCACGTTGGCCAGGTTGTGCGCGATGTTGTCGATGTTGGCCTGCTGGGCGTTCATGCCGCTCGCGGCGGTGTACATCGCTCGAATCATGGTTGTCCTCGATCTGTCGATTACCGGTTAGCCACAGTGCGGCCTCACCTGCCGGCGCCGGGCACTCATCTGTCTCGCGCCACCGCCGCCGCGCGTGGCGTCAGGCGTTCAGGCGCTCAGGGCGTCAACGACCGCCGCTAGCGGCGGCCAAGTTCGGTGATGGCCCGGCCGTCCAGCTCGGTGCTGAGGATGTTCATCCCGCGCTGCAGGGCCTCGAAGCCACGCGCCACTTCGGTCAGGGCCACCATCCGGTCGACGACCGAGACGTTCGACGATTCGAGCATCCCGGCGCGCACCTTGGTGTTGCTCGTGTCGCGCGGCGGCGTTGCGGTGGTCGCGCGGAAGCGACCGAGATCTTCGCGATCGAGCGATGTGTAATCGTCGAAATCGACGATCCGCAACTTGCCCGCCGCCTGGTCCCCGACACTGACGGTGCCATCCTGAGCGACGCTGATCGAGCCGCCCGTCGCTGGCATCTTCAGGGGGCCATCGACGGTCTGTACCGCGTGGCCATCGGACGTGACGACGGTCCCGTCGGCCGACAACGCGAAGTTGCCGTTGCGCGTATAGCGAGCGCCCTGGGGGGTATCGAGGACGAAGAAGCCGGGGCCCTCGAGCGAGAAGTCGAGGTCGCGCCCGGTGTTCTCCATCGACCCTGGCCTGAAATCGACGTGGCCGGGTCCCGGAGTCACGTCCACGGCCGCCTGGAGGGCGCTGCCGAAATCAGGACGCGGTGCGGAGTTGGTCGTGACCCGCTCGGCCTTGTAGCCGGCGGTCTTGGCGTTGGCGATGTCTCCGGCGAGTCGATCGAGCTGCTCGAGCCGGGTCCGCATTCCGCTCAGCGCTGCGTAAGTGCCACCTGCCATGTCTGCTCCGTCCGAAAGGGCGCAACGATCAGGTCTTCACTGCCTGACGCCCCGTCGATACGTATCCATGCAAATCCCGGGCCCCATGTGTGCTGCCAGGAAAGGGCGCGTCCAGCCACAGCAGCGTCGGCGATTCGACGGGCGGCCTGCTCGGCTGACAGCCGCCCGACACCGGCGGTCGGAGACACGGCCACGTCGGCGCCATAGGCATCGAGGAGCTCACGGAGCAGGCCGTCGCCGACCAGATAGGTGCGCACCCGCAGGCCCGTGCCCGACTGCAGTGCTGCAATGGCCATCCGCGGCAGCGGTGCGCCGGCGGCAATCCGCAGCGTGCCGTCGCGCTCGAGTTCGAGGGGCACGACGCCGAGGGCCTGGACGACGTGGCGTGACAGGCCGGCCACGCCCTGCCGGAGTCCTGCAGGGTCGACCCGCGTGAGGAAGCCGACGCCCGACTGCCGGGCCAGGGCGTGCGTGATGGTCCCTTCGTCGACTGCGCCCATCGACACGAGTTGGGCGCCCGAGGCGCAGGCCGCTGCTGGCCTGGCCGTTCAGCGCGCTCGACAGCGTGTCGGCCGAGATGCTGCGCGAGGCAACGAGGGTGGCGCCGAGCCGCACTGGCGGCATGCTCGGCACCCGGACAATCCGCGGCGGCCGGAGCGCCTCGAGCCGACGGGCCGTGGCCTCGGCCAGGCAGCGCGGGCCACAGAACCAGTCGCCGTCGAAGCTCAAGCCGCGGCGCACGGCCAGCAGCAGGCGCCAGGCCCGGCAGTGCCTATGAGCACAGGGAGGCACGGTCGGTCTCGATGGTGTGGCAGGCTTCCTTCACGTTGCTCGCCGTCAGCGACAGGAACAGGCGCACTTCGCTTTCCGATACCTGTTCGGCCGCGGCGATCTCCTTGATGCTGCGGCCGGCCCACGCGGCCGCCCACAGCCGGGCGGCGGTTGGTGAGGGCTGGATTGACGGCGCCGCCGGGCCTGGCGCGGGCGCCGCGGGTACCGGTGCCGTCACGGACGGGTGCGCGGCTGTGCCGGCCGCCGCGGCGGGCAGATTGGCGACCGACGCGGACCGGCGCTCGATCTCGGACGCGAGTTCCCGGAAGCCGGTTTCGGTGGTGTCGGTCAGCAGGTTGATGCCTTCCTGGAGGCGAACGACCCGCTGCTCCAGTTCGACCGTGTGTCGAAGGGCACGGACCAGACGGATGGCCACCAGCAGGATCACACCGGTCGCCAGCAGCAGGATGGCGGTCATTACGAGCATCAGATTAGTCATCGACGGGTCTCACAATTCCAGGCTGCGGAGGCGGTCGGCCGGGCTGACCACCTCGCTCACGCGCACACCGTAGCATCCCGACACCACCACCACCTGGCCGCGGGCCACGAGGCGTCCGTTCACCAGCAGGTCGACCGGGTCGTCCGGTGCCCGCGCCAGGTCGATCATCGAACCGGGTCCCAGCCGTGCCAGCGCTTCCAGGGTCATCTGGGTCTCGCCGAAACGCACGGTGATCGGCAGCTCGATGTCGAGGACCACATCCAGGTTGCGTGGCGGCAGTGCGGCCACGGCCGTCGGCGCGTCGGCCGACCGCGCCAGGGCGGGCGTCGGGACGGCCGGACGCGCTGGATCGGGAGTCAGGCCAGCAACCGTGCGGCCCCAGCCGACGAGGCGGATGGGCTCACCGGCGCCGATCATCAGGTCGTAGTGCTGCGACCCGGGCGGTACCGGGGAGTCCATCACGGTCGGCGGGTCGACGGTGAGGGTCAGGCCGGCGCCCGGACCACGCACGTGGACGCCGGCCGCCTGCCCGAGCAGTTCGGCCAGGGTATCGACGATGTCGGCCTCGGCCACCAGGCTGGGATCGCCAAGGATCGAAGCGACGAAGCGCGTCGCGCCGTCCTCGCTGAGGCCGAGCCAGACGGTGCCGACCGCGGTGCCGCCGACCTGCACCGGCACCTGCCAGTTGACGGTCGCCTCGCCCACGGTGGGCATGGTCCGCACGGCGGTGCCAATCATGGCGCCGAGCGCCTCGCCGAGGTTGGCCGAGAGTGCGTCCAGCAGGGTTCGGGTATCAGCCATGGATCACCTCGGGACTCGCGCCCGTGGCCACCGGGTTGAGCAGGCGCACCCCGGCATGCCCGTGCTCCTGCACCGGGTAGGCATCGAACTTGACGGTGTCGCAGACCCGCACCTGCAGCGGGTCCGACAGGCGATGGCCCAGGGCAATCACATCGCCCGGTGCGAGTTCGAGCACGTCCCGCGCCGACAGCGTGGTTTCCACGGTGGCCGCGACATCGACCGGCAGATGGCCCAGCGTGCGCCAGAACTGGTGGCGGTCATCGAGGGTGGGCTCACGGTGCGACCGATACCACGTGTGGGTGAACGAGTCGCCGACCGTTTCGATGGCAGTCGCCGGCAGGCAGAAATTCAACATTCCGCGGGCGTCGCCGATCTTGATATCGAAGCCGATGAGGACCACCACTTCATTGGGGGCCGCGACCTGCAGCATCTGCGGCCGGGTGTCCCGCCCGCTCACGCGGAAGCGCACGTCGACGATGTTGCGCCAGGTCTCGGTGAGGTGTTCGAGGACCAGCTTGACGACACCGTCGATGACGTTGTGCTCGATCTCGGTCAGCCCGCGCGTCGGCGCCATGCCCTTGCCCGATCCGCCGAGCATGCGGTCGATCATCGAAAAGGCCACGCTCGGGTTCAGCTCGAGGGCTGCCAGGCCATCGATCGGCGCCAGCGAAATCGCGTAGAACGCCGTCGGGTCGGGCAGCGACATCAGGAACTCGGAGTAGGTGAACTGCTCCACCGACGTCACGTTGACCTCGGTGACGGTGCGCAGGTAGGCCGACAGCGAGGTCGAGATGTTCCGGGCGAAGCGGTCGTGCAGAAAATGCAGCGAGCGAATCTGTTCCTTGTTGACCCGGTCGGGCCGGCGGAAGTTGTAGACGATGACCGACTCGCTCTCGGCGGGCGCGTCGTTGGTCGTCGCCTTCTCCAGGTCCGCCGCCGACGTCAGCAGCGCGTCGATCTCGTCCTGGGAGAGGATCTTGCTCACGCCGTGGCCCCGGGCTTCTGCAGGCGTGCCTTCATGCTGGTGCGCAGCCGCGACAGGGCCAGCGAGCGCAGTTGCGACACGCGCGATTCGCAGACGCCGATGACCGCGCCAATCTCGGCCATGGTCATCTCTTCCTCGTAGTAGAGCGCCAGGATTTGCCGCTCGCGCTCGGGCAGCTCCATGATGGCCTTGGCCAGCAGGACGCGCAGTTCCTTGCGTTCCAGCTGGGCGTCGGGGCCCTCGTCGGCGTCGATGCACAGCTCGAGGAGGGGCTGTCCGTCCTCGCCGGTGGCGTCGAGCTGACGGATGGCGCCGACATCCAGGGTCCGCACCTGGTCCATCGCCTTGTCGTACTCGGCCGGCGACATCTGCATTTGTCCAGCTACTTCATCCTCGGTCGGCTCGCGCTTCAGCTCGGCGCGCAGCTGGGCCACGGCGCCGTCCAGTTCGCGACGCATCCGGCGCAGCGAGCGCGGCGCCCAGTCCAGGTCGCGCAGCGCGTCGAGCATGGCGCCCTGCACCCGCCGCCGCGCGAACGCGTCGAAGGGCACGCCGGTGGAGGGCTTGTAGCGCCCGGCGGCGTCAATCAGGCCCATCACCCCGACGCTGATGAGATCGGTCATCTCGACCTGCGCGGGCAGTCGCTGCGCCAATCGGTGGGCCATCGCCTTGACGAGCCCGACATGCGCGATCACCAGCTGGTCGCGGTCCATATAGCTCGCCTTGGGGGTCAATACCGGCACGGCCTCTTCTCCTGTCCGTCGTTCTCTTGCGTGGGCGTTCATGCGGTCACCACTGGAAGTTGTCCAAGCAGGCATGCGGCAATCATCTCGGCCTCACCCTCGACCAGGTCCTCGGGCACGCGCTGGCCGAGGCCGATCAGCGACACCGGCACATCCCGCTCCCGCAGCACGCGGATGAGCGGCATCACGGTCTCGGCCTCGTCGACCTTGGAGATGACGACGCGGTCGGGGCCGGCCATCGCGAAGCGGTCCCAGAGCCGGTCGAAGTCACGCGGTGATGTGCTGCCGGGCAATACCAGGTGCACGCGGACGGTGGGCAACGCGGCCAGTGCCGACAGCAACGCGCCGGCCTCCTCGTTGGCTGGCGACATCCCGGGCGTGTCCACCAGGACCGGGAGCGTGCTGTCGCTCACCGCGGCCGTGACTTCTTCCGGCGTGCGCGCGACCACGAAGGCGCTGCCGATGATGTCGGCGTACATACGCAGCTGCTCGACGGCGCCGACGCGGTAGCCGTCAGCCGCGACCAGGCGGAATCGACGCTCGCCGCGCGCCCGCGACTGGGCGGCGATCTTGGCAATGGTGGTCGTCTTGCCGACGCCCGGGGGGCCGATGAAGACGTTGACGTGACCGAGTGCCGCGCCGCCTGCGGCAATGGAGGTCAGGCAGGCCGACAGGGCCTCGCGAATCTGGCCCTGGGAGGCATCGCGGCGGCGGGTCGGAGCAATCTCATCCACGACCGCCTCGGCGAGATCCCGGTCCAGGCCGGTAGCGATGAGCCGGGCGGCCAGGCCGTCGGTCACCGGACCCCGGCCCACGCCGGCACCTGTCAGCACCGGGGTGCCACCCTCGGCGCGCTGACTTGGTCGGTTCTCCGACACCTCGGTGGGGGGGAATGCCGAGACTTCGACTTCCCGACCACCGAGCCAGCCCCGCCAGCCTGCGGCCGGCACCAGCCGCGTGCCCAGCACCAGGGCCGATGGACCGAGGGTGTCCTTGGCCTGGGCCAGGGCGCCTCGAACACTGGAACTGCGGAAACGCTGTGCATTCATGGCGTCAATCGAGTACGGCAACCGGTGCGACCTTCACGTGAGTGGGGATCTCGCTGTGCGAGAGCACCCCCATCTGCGGCAGCACCCGGGTGAACAATCGCCACAGGTGCGGACGCAGTGCTGGAGAACACAAAAGCACAGGCTGTGCCACCGCCGTTTCGAGTGCCCGGGCAATGCGTGCGGCCATGTTCTGGGCGTCGTTCGGGTCGATGGCCAGCACGACGCCGTGCTCGGTCCGGACGACGGCCTGCATCAGCCGCTCCTCGAGGGACGGCGCCAGGTTGATCGTCGGCAGGTCGCCCTGCTCGGTCTGATGCTGGCGGCAGATGGCCCGGCCGAGCGCCTGTCGCACCGCTTCGTTGAGCTGATCGGTGTCCTTGGTCTGCCCGGCGACGTCGGCCAGCGCTTCCAGGATCGTGGTCAGGTCCTTGACCGGCACGCGTTCCCGCAGCAGTTGCCGCAGCACCCGCTGCACTTCGCCGAGCCCGAGCAGCTTCGGGATCAGGTCGTCGATCAGCCGCGGCGACTGCTGCGCGACCCGGTCGACCATGTCCTTGGTGTGCTGCCGTGTGAGCAGGTCGGGCAGGAAGTTGCGGATGATCTCGGACAGGTGCGTCGACAGCGCCGTGGTCGGGTCGACCACCGTGAAACCGGCGGCGGTGGCGGCATCGCGCTGCTCGGCCCGCACCCAGAGCGCTGGCAGGCCGAAAGCCGGCTCCTTGGCCGGGGTGCCCTCGATGGTGCCGGTGGCCGTGCCGGGGTTGATGGCCAGCAGCCGGTCCGGCATCAGTTCGGCGCGGGCCACCTCGACGCCCTTCACGAGCAGGGCGTACGTCCGCGGGCCCAGCTGGAGGTTGTCGGCCACGTGCACCGGCGGCACGATCATGCCGGTCTCGGTGGCAATCTGGCGGCGGATCGACTTGACCCGCTGGAGCAGCGTGCCGCCCTGGCGCTCGTCGACCAGCGAGATCAGCGCGTACCCGACCTCGACGCTGAGCGGCTCGACCGAGGCCAGGGTCTCCACGCTCTGCTCGGAAGGGGCCGGCGCCCCGCCGGTATCGGCAGCGGCGGTGCTTTCGCCTGCGCCCGCTTTATCGCGATTGGCATAGGCCGCGTAGGCAAACGCCGCGGCTACCAGGAAGAAGGCCATCTTGGGCAGGCCGGGAATCAGGCCCATCGCAAACAGCACGCCGGCGCCGATGGCCAGCGGCTGCATCTTGCTGAGCAGCTGCGTCGCGACGTCCTCGCCGAGCGAGGACTCCGAAGAGGCCCGGGTGGTGATCAGGCCGCCCGCCATCGACACCAGCAGGGCCGGAATGGCGGTGACCAGGCCCTCGCCCACCGTCAGGATGGTGAAGGTCTTGGCCGCCTCCCCGATCTCCATGTCGTACTGCATCACGCCGATGACCAGGCCGGCGATGATGTTCACGCCGGTGATCAGCAGGGCCGCCAGCGAGTCGCGCTGCGTGAAGCGGATGGCGCCGTCCATGGCGCCGTAGAACTCGCTTTCCTTGCGCACGTTGTCACGCCGCCGCTTGGCTTCCAGCTCGTCGATGGTGCCGGCATTCAGGTCGGCGTCGATCGACATCTGCTTGCCGGGCATGGCATCGAGCGTGAACCGCGCCGTGACCTCCGAGATGCGGACCGCGCCGTGGTTGATGACCACGTACTGGATGGCCACCAGGACCAGGAACACGACCACGCCGACGACGAAGTTGCCGCCGACCACGAACTGCCCGAACGACATGATCACGTGCCCGGCCGCGTCCACGCCCTCGGCGCCGTGCAGGAGGATCAAGCGCGTGCCGGCGACGTTGAGCGACAGCCGCAGCAGCGTGAGCAGCAGCAGCAGCGACGGAAACACCGAGAATTCAATCGGATCCTTGACGTACACCGCCGTCAGCAGCAGCACCACCGACAGGGCGATGTCCACCGACAACAACAGGTCCAGAATCACCGTCGGCAGTGGCAGCACCATCAGCGCCAGCACCAGGATGACGACGCCTGGCACCATCAGCTGCGCCGGCCCGAACTGCTTTGCGTTCGACATCACAGACTCCTCGGTCTCACAGCACGAGTTGCTTGAGGCGAATCAGGTAGGCCAGCACTTCGGCGACGGCCTCGAACAGGTCGCCGGGGATGGACTCACCCACTTCGACCTGGCGGAAGATGGCCCGCGCCAGCGGCGGGTTCTCGATGATCGGCACGCCGTGCTCGCGCGCAATCGTGCGGATTTTCAGGGCGAGGTTGTCGGCGCCCTTGGCCACCACCTCCGGTGCCGCCTGCCCGCGGGTGTACTGCAGGGCCACGGCAAAGTGCGTCGGGTTGGTGATGACGACGGTGGCCTTGGGCACCGCGGCAAGCATGCGCTTGCGCATCATCTCGCGCTGCACCCGCCGCACCCGGGCCTTGATCTCGGGGTTCCCCTCCGACAGCTTGTTGTCGTCGCGGACCTCCTGCTTGGTCATCTTCAGCGACTGGCCGGTCCGCCACTTCTGCAGGCCGAAGTCGCCGGCAGCCAGCGCCAGCAGGGCAATCGCCGCACGCTTGAGGAAGGCGATGGCGTGGCCCCACGCGTCCAGGCCGGCGGCCACCGGGTCGAGGAGGGCAAAGCGCGTCGAGTCGGCCAGCAGACTCGAGATCGCCGACCACGCCACGGCCCCGACGACGCTGGCCGCGATCAGGGTCTTGACCAGGTTGAGCCCGGCCTGTGACGGCATCAGGCGCTTGAACCCGGAAGCCGGATTGAGCCGCCCCATGTCGATGCGCAGCGCCTCGGACGCGAAGTGGATCCCGCCCTGCGCCTGCACCGATGCCGCGGTGGCAACCACCGCACCGAGCGCCAGCGGACCGACCAGCCAGCCGATCTGCAGCACTCCGCCGAGCGCGAGGTTGACCACGTCGCCGGAGGTGATGGCATTGGATCGGGCATCGCCGATCCTGGTGACGCCGGTGGCCATGATCGTGCCCATGCCCGAGACCAGCGACGGCCCCCAGTACGCCAGCACGATCAGCGCGGCGCCGAGCTGGAAGGCATCGTTGAGGTCGCGGCTGCGCGCTACCTGCCCACGCCGCTTCGCGTCGCGCAGACGCGTGTGCGTGGGTTGTTCTGTGCGGTCTTCGGCCATGCGTCAGCGCAGCGCCGCGGCCGTGCGGGCACCCAGCGTCAGCGCCTGTGGAAAGGCGCGCGAGAGAATGTCGGGCAGCACGCGGATGGTCAGCGCGAGGGCCATCCAGCCGATGAGCAGGCGGATGGGCGCGGCCGTCACCATCAGGTTCAGCGTCGGCGCGACCCGGGCCATGACCCCGAGCGCCACCTCCACCAGCAGCAGGGTAATCACCACCGGCGCCGCGAGCCGCACGCCGAGCGTGAACATCAGACCGAACATGCGCGCGACCAGGTCGGGCAGTTCCACGTCCACCAGGCCGGCGCCGATGGGCAGCGCCTCGTACGACGTGGCCAGCGCCCGCAGCACCTCGTGGTGGGCGTCGGTCAGCAGAAACACCATCACTGCCACCGTGCCGTAGAGCGCGGCCAGGACGTTGTTGCGGACGCCGCTCTGCGGATCGACCAGGGCGGCGTAGGACAAGCCCATCTGGAAGCCCGTCAGGTAGCCGCCGAGTTCGGCGCCTGCCTGCAGCAGTCGCACCGCCATGGCCAGGGCGAAACCAATCAGCACCTCGCGCAGCACCACGCTGATGAACATCCCCGGTTCGATGCTCTGGGGCACGCCAATCACCGGCGCCATGAAGGCGCCGAGGATCAGCACCAGGCCGATCTTGGGCACCGCCGGCGCGAAGGTGCCGCCGAACAGCGGGGTGCCCAGCACCAGCAGGCTCGGCCGGATCAGGGCCATCGCGAAGATCAGAATCGGCGACAGGTCCATCAGCGCACGAGCTCGGGCAGCTGCGTCACCATCTGCCGGGCGAAGCCGGACATCAGGCGCAGCATCCAGGGGAAGGTGATGGCAAAGGTGAGGAAGATGGCCGCAGCGCGCGGGATGAAGGCCAGGACGTTGTCCTGGATGCTGGTGACGGTCTGGAACACGCTCACCAGGACACCGGCGACAAGGCCGGCCAGCAGCATCGGCAGGCTCACCAGGATGGCGAGTTCGATGGCCTGACGCACGACGCCGACGACAAGGGCTTCTGACATGAACGACCTCAGAGGAAACTGCGGACCAGCGACGACACCAGCAGATTCCACCCGTCGATCATCACGAACAGCATGATCTTGAAGGGCAGGGAAATCATCGCCGGCGGCAACTGCAGCATGCCCATCGAGAGCAGTGTCGTGGACACCACGAGATCGATCAGCAGGAACGGCACGAACAGGTAGAAGCCCATCTGGAACCCGGTCTTGATCTCCGACAGGATGAAGGCGGGGATCACCACCCGCATCGGCAGCGCTTCGGCCGTCTCGGGGCGGCCCACCTTGCCCAACTCCACGAACAGGCCGAGGTCGGTCTCACGGGTCTGCTTGAGCATGAACGCGCGCAACGGCGGCGTGCCGCGCTCGAGCGCCTCGGTGACCGTGACCTCGTTGCGCAGCACGGGCTGCAGCGCCGCCTGGTTGATCTGCTCGCCCACCGGGGCCATGACGAACACCGTGAGAAAGAGCGCCAACCCGATCAGGATCTGGTTGGAGGGCGCCTCCTGGGTGCCGAGCGCCTGCCGCAGGAAGTGAAAGACGATGACGATGCGCGTGAACGCGGTCATGGTCATCAGGATGGCCGGGATGAAGCTGAGCAGCGTCATCAACAGCACGACCTGCAGCGGCGCCGAGATCGCCCCGATGCCGTCGATGTCGATGCGCGCGGCGTCAGCCTGGGCCAGGACCGGCGTGGCGGCGGCACCCCAGAGAGCGACCGTGCCGGCCAGGGTGACGAGGACGCGGCGACTCATCGCGTCACCTCGCCGGACAGCTGCGCCGCCAGGGCGTCCGGGAACGTCTGCGCTGCCGGAGTGAGCTCGGTGACCAGCGCGACGTGCATCGGCGTGACGCCGAGCAGCAGCCGTCGGCCCTCGACCGACACGACCACCAGTTGCCGACGATCGCCGAGGCCGACGGCCGTCTCGATCTGCACCGGACGCGGGCCCTTGCCGAGGCCGCCCTGCCAGCCACCGCGGCGAATCAGCCACAGGCAGCCACCAAGCAGCGCCAGCACCACCAGCAGCGACAGGATCGTGCGCACCACCCCGGGGCCATCGGACCAACCGACGGCCGGCAGCGGTGCCTGCGCCTGCGCCAGCAGCAACGGAACAATCACGCGAGGGCCTCGGTGGCGGTCTTCTGGCGGAACTCGGTCAGCCGGAGGGCCACGGTGTCGTCGATGATCACGACCTCGCCACGCGCCACGGGGACGTCGTTGACGAGCACGAACAGGTCCTGGCCGGCCGACTGCGAGAGCCGCACCACGCTGCCGCGATGCAGTCCCAGGCAGGCGCGGAGGGTCATCGAGCCACGGCCGAGGATGACGTCGACGCGCATCTTGACGTCGCCGAAGCTGGCCAGGGCCGTGGGCAGCGAGAGGTCAGAACTGGATGACGAAGTCGGAGAAGAGGACATCGATCACCTCGTGATGCAGCGCCTTGGAGGCCTTGGCCGCGATGGCCTTCTTCAGGGCATCCTTGCCGGCGACGGTGGAGATGGCCGAGGACTCCTGCGAGGAGAGCAGGTCGAGCACCGCGGAGCGGACACGCGCCACAGGCAGCTTCTCGTGCTCGATTTCCTTGATGACGGCTTCATCGCCGTCAATCACCAGCTGCACGTTGGTGCGCAGGAAGCGCGGGGCGTCGCTGTCGGCCAGGTTGACCGTGAAGACGTCCAGCGGCAGCAGCGCGCCGCCTTCGGGGGCCGCGTCGCCGTGGTCGGCCTTGTCGTCGCCGTGGCCCTTGCCCTTCTCGCCGTGGCCACCGGCGTCGGCTTCGCTCGCCGCCGCGGCCTTCTGCTTGGCGAGGTACCAGTAGCCGCCGCCACCGCCAGCGGCGAGCACGACGACCAGGCCGATGATCAGGGGCAGCTTGCCCTTCTTCTTGGCGGGGGTGGCTTCGGACTTTTCAGCTTTGCTCATGCGTTCTCCTGCGTACGCCCGGGAAGGCGACTGCCGCAGGAAGGAGCAAGGCTGATGCCGCGTCCCGCCGGCGCGGGCGCCAGCGGGATCGGTTCAAGTTGGCAGAAAATACGCCGATTCCCGAGAGACCGGCCCTGGGCGCCGGACGCGCCGTCGCCGCTCCCCCGGCTGGGGTGACGGTGGGGCGACACGTTCCGGCCGTGGCGGGGCGCTCAGACCAGCAATTCGAAACGCGGCGAGTCGAGGGTGCCTGAGTCGGCCCGGGGCGCTCGCGGCCGCCGACGCTGCGAGTCCGACTCGTCGCCGCCCTGCCCCTGCTGTCGCTGCTCGTCCGGCGAGACGACCAGCTCCTCGAGGCGGAGCCCGGCGTCTTCCATCTGCTGCCGCAACGATGCCTGGTGCTGCAGCACCCACTCCTGGACCTGCGCGGATTCGGTCCGCACCACCGCGGTCACGGCGCCATGTTCGACGCGGAGCGTCACGGTCACCGCCCCGAGGGCATCGGGCCGGAGCTGCAGCTTCGCCTCGCCGATGCCGTCTTTCCACTGCATCTTGATCGACGAGACGATCTGCTGGACGACCTGGTCGGCCACGGCCGACGGCAGGACCGGTGCCGCCGGCGCTGTCGAGCGCACGTCGGCAGACGAGAGAGTCGCCGTCGCCAGCAGTGGCGTCGGCGGTGGCGGCGGGGCGCCTTCCGCAGCCGCTGCCGGTCCGGGACCGTCGTGTGCGCCCGCCCGCAGCAGCAGTTCCGAGGCGCGGCCGGCTGCCGAGCCACCCTCGGCCAGCCCCGTCACTCCGGTCGCCATCCCGAGCGCGGCCGACCCGTCCGCATCATCGTCGCGGTGTGAGGCGGCGCCACCCTCGGCCGCCTGGCCGAGCAGTTCCGCGAGCCGGCGTCCCGCGCCGCCCGAGGTCGCGCTGGACGATCCGGCACCGCCGGCGCGGCCGTCACCCGCCGGCATCGCCTGGGCCGACACTTCTCCGCCAGAGGCGCGCGTCGCGGCGCGCCACCGGGCCAGCAGCTCAGCGGATTGTGCGGGCGGCGTGGCCTGACCCGGGGTCGGTGTGAGCGCGTCCTCCGCCGCCGTGACGCCGGCCTCCAGCTCAGCGGCCGGGGGGCCGTCCGGCACGTTGGCGCCGCCGGCGAGCTCCTGTCCATCCAGCTCGCCACCGTCCGGCGTCCCTCCCCAACCGCCCGCATCGACGGCGCCTGTGAGCGGGCTCCCGTCGCTGCCGGCTCCGTGGCCAGCGTCCTCGCCGCTGCCCTCCGACGACGATGGATTCGGGATGGCGCCGGGCTGGTCCCCGGCAGCCAGGCCGAGGGCCAGCACCAGCCACGGCGGCGACGCGGCCGCGGACTCATTGGCGGCGACGACCGTCGGCGGCACTGCCGGATCCTCGTCATGCGCCGCAGACGACCGTTTGTCCGGGCCGCTGACGCGCGAGGGGGTCCTGGCCGAGGCCGATCCCGCACCTGCAGGTGGCGGATCGTCGTGACGGACGGCGGCCAGCACGTGGGCGAAGCGGGATGGGGGCCGCGGCGCGCCCGCCAGCCGGTCGGCTCGCGCCCCTGTCGGCGGCCGCGTCGGGTGCGGTGCGGCGGGCACCCGTGCCGCCGGCACGCCGGGACGTGCCGCGTCTGAGGGACCCAAGGGACGTGCCGAGGCGGCCCCGGCAAATGGGACGAGGCTCATGGGCTAGCGCTTCAGCTGCAGCGTCTCGACCAGCACCTCGTCGGACACGGTGATCGTGCGCGAATTGGCCTGGTACCCGCGCTGCGCCAGGATCATCTGGGTGAACTCGGTGGCGATGTCGACGTTGGACTGCTCGATGGCGCTGCCAATCAGCGTGCCGCGGCCGCCGCTGCCGGCCGTGCCGACGTTGGGAATTCCTGCCGCCTGGCTCTCGCCGAAGCGATTGGTCGCCGAGCTTCACCAGCCCCTTCGGGTTGTTGAAGGTGGCCATCGCCAGCTGGCCGACCGACATCGTCTGTCCGGCGCCGAAGGTGGCGATGATCTGCCCATCGGCGGTCGACCGAGATGTTGCTGATCTGGCCGGCCTGCGCGCCGTTCTGCGTCAGCAGCGAGGTCTCCGACTTGGTCGCGAAGCTGGTGATCGAGGGCGTGTCGGCGGGCGGAGGCGTGATGTCCCAGGTGATGTTGGTGCCGACGGCGCCGTTGGCCCAGGTGGGCGGGGCGGTGAACAGCAGGTCGGCGGCCGGGGCGGTCAGCACGCCGGTGCCGTCGAAGGTCAGCGGGCCGGTGGCGAGCGTGAACACGCCGGCACCGCCGACGGTGACATCGGCCTGCGGCACGGTGGCGGTGTAGGTCCACGCGCCGGCGGCGGTCTTCTGGAAGTCGATGGTGATGACGTGCGCGGCCCCGAGCGCGTCGATGACCTTGACCGGAGTCGAGAAGTTCGCCGCGCCGGTGACAGCGGCGCCGGCATCGAGGTTGATGTTGGTGCGGACGTTTGTCGTCGCGACCGGGACGCGCAGTACGCCGGGCGGCACGACGATGTCGCTCAGTCCGCCGGTCGTGACGACCTTGCCGGTGATCGCGTCGAGCTGGGTGTAGCCCTGCACGCGCCAGCCGTCCGGTGGTCACCAGTCTCGCCGTCGGCGTTGAAGCTGAAGTTGCCGGCGCGGGTGTAGGCATTGCCGTCGTCGCCGCGGACGACGAAGAAGCCGTTGCCCTGGATGGCGACGTTGGTCGGCCTCGCGGGTGTTCTCGATGGCGCCCTGACTGAACACCGGCGCGATCGACCCGGTGACGACGCCGAGACCGACCTGCATCGGGTTGATGCTGGTGCCGCCGACCGTCTGGCTGACCAGTTCGGCGAAGCTGACGGCGCTGGCCTTGTAGCCGATCGTGTTGATGTTGGCCAGGTTGTTGCCAATGACGCTGAGGTACGTCGCGTTGGCGTTCAGGCCGGACAACCCGGCCGAAAAGGATCCGACTGCCATGTCACTTCTCTCCGTTGGTGGTGGAACTGGGGGTGGGGCCGGTGCCTGGCGCCGCTGCGCCGGGGGCGGCTGCCGTGCTGCCGGCGCCGCTGTCGCCGGTCAGCGTCACGCCGAGGGCGGTGCCGATCTGATCGAGCTTGGCGGAGATGGAGGTCAGCTTCTCGAGCGAGCTGAAGGTGGCCAGCTGCGCGATGAACTCGCCGTTGTCCTGCGGCTTGGTCGGGTCCTGGTTCTGCAGCTGTGTCGTCAGCAGCTTGAGGAATGCGTCCTGGCCGAGGTCGCGGGTGGCTCCGGTGCGCTGGGGAGCCGCGGTGCTGCCGAGGGCCGTCGTCTGTGTCGTGCTGCCGATCACTGGTGTGCTCACTGAAACTCTCCTGCCCGACGGGCGGCCTGAATCGTGGCCAGTTCGTCGATGACCTGCATCTCGCGCCGCGCGACTTCGTCGTTGAAGTCGGCCTGCGCGCGCTCCTTGAACCGTTCGAGCACCCGGCGCTGCTTGCGCGCCTCCTGCGCCTGATGGCGGCGCAGGTCACGGGTCTCGACCCGGTCCCGGACGTCGAGACGACTGGCCTCGACATCACGTGACTTGACGACAATCCAATTCCGATGCCATGTCAGCTGGACCACATCGGACCCCTGGCGTTCGGCGTCGGTCGCGGTGGCGTAGGCCTCCCGCAGTCGCGCCTCACCGAGCGCCAGTCCGCGCTCGGCCTCCTGCAGCTGCCGTTCGGCCCGCGCCAGGGCCAGTTGCGCCTGTTCCTCGGCGCGCTGGCGCATCAGCAGGACGGGTTCGAGCCTAAAGCGGAAGCGCGACATGTCGATTCAGTCGAGTGGGTGGATCCAGCGGCGTCTGCGCAAAGTGTCGAGCGGACGACAGGGGCGCACGGGTGTCCATGCGTCACAGCGCGTCGAGCGCCTGAACCGCACCTTCGTAATCGACCAGATCGTCGGCAGGCTGCTGCAGGAAGGCATCGACGGCGTCGCGATGCGCCAGCGCATCGTCGATGCGCGAGCTCGACCCGGCAACGTAAGCGCCGACCGACACGAGGTCCTCGTTCTCGCGCGCCAGTGAGAGCCAGTCCCGCACCTTCCCTGCCTTCAACCGGTGTTCGGTGGTGGTCACATCCGGCATCGTCCGGCTGACGCTCGACAGCACGTCGATGGCGGGATAGTGATTGCGCGCGCCGAGCGCGCGTGACAACACGACGTGGCCATCGAGGATGGCGCGGACGTTGTCGGCCACCGGCTCGTTGGTGTCGTCACCCTCGACGAGCACCGTGTAGATGGCCGTGATCGACCCCCGTCCCTCGACGTTGCCGGCGCGCTCGAGCAGGCCGGGCAGCAGGGCGAAGACCGAGGGCGGGTAGCCCTTGGCGGTGGGCGGCTCCCCTGCCGCCAGGCCCACCTCGCGCTGCGCCATGGCAAACCGCGTCACCGAGTCCATCATCAGCAGCACGTTCTTGCCCTGGTCGCGGAACCACTCGGCCATGGCGGTTGCCGCATACGCCGCGCGCAACCGCACCAGCGGCGGGTTGTCGGACGTAGAGACCACGACGACGGCGCGGCGACGCCCCTCCGGGCCGAGGTCGTGCTCGAGGAAGCTGCGCACCTCGCGGCCACGCTCGCCGACCAGGGCGATGACCGCGACGTCGGCGGCCGTGCCGCGCGCCATCATTCCGAGCAACGTGCTCTTGCCGACGCCGCTGCCCCCGAACAGGCCGATACGCTGGCCGCGCCCTACCGTCAGGAGCGCGTCGATGGCACGGACACCCGTGCCGAGCGGCACCTCGATGGGCTGACGCGCGAGCGGATTGAGCGGTGGCGGGTGCAGCGGGCCCATCTCGGTCGAGCCGAGGGGCCCGCGGTCGTCGAGCGGCCGGCACAGGCCGTCCACGACCCGCCCGAGCAGCGCGTCGCCGACCGGCACCGCTGCGGGGCGCCCGCGGGACACGATCAGGTCGCCGGGGCGAATGCCGGTCGTGGTGCCGAGCGGCACCGACTGCAGCAGGTTGTCGCGGAAGCCAACCACTTCGAGCATCAGCGGCGGCCCGCCGTCGCGCGACACCAGTTCGCACAGCTCGCCGACGCGCACGCGAGGACCCTTGGATTCCACCAACAGGCCGACCGTCCGTACGACTTTGCCGACCATCGGCAGCGGGTCAGCGGCCCTGACCTGGTCGTGGTACTTGGCGAGGGAGAAGCCGCTGGAAAGATCCACCACCGCCATCAGGCCACTCCCCTGCGTGCCATGGCAACCGGCACCGGTTCGCCGAGTACGGCACGTGCGATCTCGTCGATCTGCGCATCGACGGAGGCGTCGATGAAGCCGAACTCGGATTCCACCAGGCAGCCGCCGCGTGAGACGGACGGGTCGGCCAGGATCTCGACCTGACGCCGACTCAGCGTGGTGTGGCCGGCGGTCACGATCGCGTGGTCATCGGGATGCAATCGCACCGTCGCCGGCGCCGACCCACCCAGGCGCTCCAGGGCGATGTGCGCCAGCGCCGCCGTCAGTTCGGGGTCGACGCTCATCTCGCGCTGCATGATGCGGCGGGCAATGGCCACCGACAGCTGCACCAGTTCGCGCTCGGTCTGGCGCACCATGTTGTCGCGCAGACTCGACAGTTCCTCGAGGGTCTCGGCGAGCCGGCGCAGCATCGCCTCCGCCCGCTTGCCGCCGGCTTCGAGTCCGGCGCGCTCGCCCTGCGCATACCCCTTGGTGAAGGCGTCGCGTTCGAGCGCCGCCAGCTGCGCCTGCTGGTCGGCAGTCGGCTGGTAGGGTTCGTGCGCCGCCGCGGCGCGCCCGCCGCCAGCGGGGGCGCGTCCCGCCGCCGTGGCCAAGGCCTGCTGGTCGTAGGGCGCCCAGATCTCGGCAGAATTGGGCGCCTCGATGTGGGCGCCGCCGGGCTGGTTGGGCCCCCACGGGAACCGCTCGACGACGGCGGAGCCGGGGAGCAGGCGTCGTGTCTTAAGTGACATAGGGCTCTCCGGCCGCGGCACCGGTCTGCAGCAGTCCTTCTTCCTCGAGCTTGCGGGCGATGCCCACGACTTCCTGCTGCGCCTTCTCCACTTCGCGCAGGCGCACCGCGCCGAGCAGTTCGATCTCTTCGCGGATCATGTCCACGGCACGCTTGGACATGTTCTGGAAGAAGCGATTGCGGATGTCCTCGGACGTGCCCTTGAGGGCGACGGTCAGCGTCTTCTTGTCGGCCCGCTGGACGATCTCGCGGAGCGCGTTGTCGTCGACGTGCAGCAGGTCGTCGAAGACGAACATCAGGTGGCGAATCGACACCGCGAGATCGGGCGTCTGCGACTCGATCGCTTCGAGCACGGGCTGGCTGATGCTGCGGTCGATCCGGTTCAACAGCTCGGCCACCGCGCGAATGCCGCCGAACGACTCGTGCGAGCTGCTGGCGCCGAGCGACTTGAGCCGCTGTTCGATCACCGACGAGATGCGAGAGATGACCTCGGGCGAGATTTCATCGAGGTTGGCCATGCGCGTGACCACCTCGACGCGCAGGTCCTCGGGCAGGCTCTGCATCAGCTGCGCGGCGGGACCGGGCTTGAGGTGCGCCAGGATCAACGCAATCGTCTGCGGGTGCTCGCTTTGAATGAACTTGGAGAGCTGCTGCGGGTCGGCCTTCTCGAGGCCGGTGAAGGCCTTCGACGACTCGAAGGTCTTCACGACCCGGTCGAGGATGCGTGCGGCGTTGTCGGCACCCAGCGACTTGGTCAGCAGCTTGGAGGCAAACTCCACCCCGCCCTTGGTCACGTACTCGGCGGCCTTCCACATCTGGTGGAACTCCTCCAGCACGTCCGAGGCGGTTGACGCCGAGACCGGACCGAGCAGTGCCACCTCGCGCCCGATCATCTCGATTTCTTCCTCGTTGAGGTGCTTGAAGAGCTCGCCCGAGGCGTGCTCGCCGAGCAACACCGTGAGGATGGCGGCCTTGCGGACGCCGTTCACGGTCTCGACGCGTGTCGCAAGTGCGTTGGCCATGGGCTAGCTCCGCCCCTCGGTCAACCACCCCCGGACCAGCTTGGCCGCGCCCTCGGGCTCCTTGTTGGCCAGGCTGGTGACGCGGCGCGTCAGCACGGGCTGGCGGCGGTCCGTGCCGTTCGGCTCGGAGTCGAGCTGCGCTTCGATGTCGCCCTCAATCTCCTCGATGGTGCGCGGCAGCTGATGCGGCATGCCGATCGTCGCGGTCTTGGCGTCGAGCGTCGGCACGGCCAACAGCTGGCGCATCAGCGGACGCACGAACAGCAGCAGCACCATCGCCACCATCAGCAGCACGGCCACGCCGCGCACCGCGCCACTGCTCTGCTCGCTGACGCGCTGCCACATGCCGGGCTCCGCGGCCGGCGCCGCGACGGGTGCCTCGAAGGCGATGTTCTCGACGGTGATCTGGTCGCCGCGCTGCGTGTCGATGCCGAGCGAGGCGGCCACCAGCTTCTGCAGCTTCTGCATCGACGCCGCGTCGCGGGGCTTGCGCTTGACGGTGACTGCGCCGTCGGCGGCCGTGGTGCTCACGTGCTCGTCGTCGACGAGCACGCCGACCGACACCTTGGCCACCTCACCACGCGGGCGGATGGTGTGGGTGATGGTCTTGCCCACTTCGTAGTTGGTCAGGCGGCTGCTCTTCGAGCCGGCACGCGAGGTGACCGCGGCGGCCGGGGCGGCCGCGGCGGGCGTGCCGTCGGGCCGCACCGCGGCCGGCGTGTTGGCCTGGGCACCGGCGACACCGCCGTTGACCTCGGCGTTGCTGCCGTCGTTGCTCTCCTGGGTGCTGCGCACGACCGTGGCCGGGTCATACTCTTCCTTGGTCTGCTCCTCGGACGACCCGTGCAGCTGCACCGACACGTTGGCGCTGACGCGCGCGATGCCGACGACCGGCTCGAGCAGGGCGACGACCTTGTTGGACATCTCCCGCTCGTACTTCTGCTGCCGCTCGAGATCCACCCCGGCCATCGCGCCGTCGTCCTGGCCCATTGCACCGCGCGCGAGCGCGCGGCCGGTGCTGTCGATGATCACCACCGTGCTCGGGGCGCAGGCCCTCGACACTGGCCGCCACCAGGTTGGTGATCGCCGCCGCTGCCTGCGGCGGCAGCGCCCGGCTGCCCTTCAGGGTCAGCGTCACCGAAGCCTTGGCGGCCTGTTCCTTGGCGCCGAACAGCGATTCCTTCTGCATGGCGATGTGCACCCGGGCCGCCTGCACTTCGGACGAGCGAGGAGATGGTCCGGGCCAGTTCGCCTTCGAGCGCACGCCGGTAGTTCACGTGCTCGAGGAACTCGGTCTGTCCGAAGGCCACCTTGTCGAAGATCTCGAAGCCGATGCGACCGCTGGTCGGCATGCCCTCACCCGCGAACTGCAGGCGGCAGGTCGTCGGTGCTGCCGGTCGGCACGAGCACCGTGCGACCGCCATCCTGCAGCTGGTACGCGATGTCGTCGGCCTTCAGGCGGTCGACGACGCGCGACGCCTCTTCGCCGTTCAGGTCGCTGAAGAGCACGCGGTACTCGGTGCGATTGAGGTACCAGGTCGAGCCGATGACCAGGCCGACGACGCCCACGAACACGGCCACGAGGGACACCAGTTGGCCGGTGCCGAGCGAGGCACGGACTGCCTTGCTCTTCTCGACCATCGCCTGCCACTGCACGGGAAGGAATGCCACGGAGGACTCGAATTCTCGAAGGGAGACGGCGCCCTAAACGGGCATCCGCATGATTTCCTGGTACGCGTTCATGAGCTTGTTGCGCACCTGCACGCCGAACTGCAGCGTCAGGTCGGCGCGCTGCAGCGCAATCATCGCGTCGTGGACGTCGAGCTGCCCGTTGAGCATCCCCGACACGGCACTGTTGGCGCTGTTGTGGCTTTCCTCCACCGTGCCGACCAGCCGGGACAGCGATGCGCCGAAGCTCTCGCTGCCATCGCTGACGCCGGCGGCGGCCGCGGCCGGCGTGGCGGCGCCGCCGACCCCGGTGATGACCTTGGCAGTGATCGCGTCGATGGCCATGGCTTACGACCTTCCCAGTTCGAGCGACCGGGACACCAGGTCGCGAATGAGGCCGATGGCCGTCAGGTTGGCCTGGTAGGCACGCGACGCCCCGACCATGTCCACCATCTCATCGGCCGGATTGACGTTGGGCAACTGCACGAACCCGTCCTTGTCGGCGTCGGGGTGCGAGGGATCGAAGCGTTGCCGGCGCAGCCGCCGTGTCTTCGACGATGCGGGCGACCTTCACGCCGGTGGCCGACGCGGCGCCGAGCGCGCAGTCGAAGCTCTGGACCGTGTCGCGACTGCAGCACCACGTCGCGGCGGCGGTAGGGTTTGCCATCCGCGCCGCGGGTGGACTCGGCGTTGGCGAGGTTGGAGACGGCCACTTCGATGCGGGTCCGCTCGGCGGACAGGGCACTGGCGGCGACGCTGACGGCGGTGTTGAGGGTGGACATGATGCGTCTCTACCGGGACTCGTTGATGGCGTAGCGCACGAGCCGGAACTTGGCGGCCAGCGCGGTCTGGGCCCGGGCGAACTCGCCGGCCGCGCGAGTCATGTTGAGGAGTTCGCGGTCGACCTGCACCGTGTTGCCATCGCGGCGGCGCTTCGCCGTCGCCCGACGCCCTGGTTTCGACCGGCGCCGCCGGCATCCGCGGCGGCACCGAGGTGCCGGCTGTTGGTGACCGCCAGGCCGTGCACCGCCGCCGGTCTGCTGCGTCGAGCGTCTCGTCGAAGTCGAGCTCCTGCGCCTTGTACCCTGGCGTGTTCAGGTTGGCGAGGTTGCTCGACGACACCACCTGCTTGGCGGCGGCCAGGCTGAGGGTCCGGCGCAGCGCCGTCATCATCTGCGCGTCGGAGGTGACTGGGGCAATCGGCATGCGTCGGTGGCGTTCAAGGACTGCTGTCTGCGGCCGATTACCGGTCCAGACGCGTCCGCCCTCCCTAGAGCAAGAGGGACGCCACCCGGCAAAGGCGCGAGTTTCGGGCAAAATTTTCGCTGGGACCGGCGCGCGCCCCGTGACGGGCTGCCGGAAGGAGCGTCGGCAGACCGACAACGCCAGCGGAGCGCGGACCGGCCAGCGCCAGGCCGCGCGTCAGAGACGGGTGCGGAGCGCTGCTTCGATGCGCGCGAGGCGGGTTTCGATGCCGTCGAGGCGCATCAGCAGGGCCTGACGCAGGTCGACGGCGTCCTTCTGCGACACCTGCCGGGTCAGCCGGCGATTCTCGGCGTGCAGCACCTGGATGTCCTGGATGCGCTGCAGCACCACGTCGATCTGGCCGAGCGAGAACGGCTTGGTGAGGTAGTCGTAGGCGCCGAGCCGGACCGCCTGGATGGCCGAGTCCAGGGACGCGAACCCGGTCACGATCACCACGTAGACGCCAGGATTTGCCGCGCGCGCCGCACGCAGCACCGCCAGACCGTCGACCCCCGGCAGGTGCAGGTCGGTGACGATCAGCGAATACCGCTCCGGGATCACGTTCGATGGCCAGCAGCGCCGCGCGGCCGTCGGCAGCGCCCACGACGTCGAAGTTCCGGGCGCGGAAATACTCCGACAGCAACTCCCGGATGTCCGCCTCGTCCTCGACCAGCAGTACCGCCTGTCGTTCCTGCGCCTGAATCACGTGCGTTCCCTCGTACGTGCATGCTACCCGAGGGAAGGTCGGCCCTGAGCGACTCGCCGTCAAATGACCTACCGCCACGACTATCGATGGATGGTTGAATAGCGCCACCTATACAGTTGCCCTGTCGGCGGACCGACATCACGTGTTTGACATGCGACACACTTCACCTCAATACTTGCCCCACTGCCGGGTCGATGCGTTGTCGGTCAGACGACCTCACTCCCCGGCCCGGTCGTGTCCCGCAGGGAGGTGCCCGTGAGTGCGCGTCCTCAGCCATCCGTCCTCGTCGTCGAGGACGAAGCCGAACTTCGCCAGACCATCGCCGAATCCCTCTCGGACCAGGGATTTGTCGTGGCCCAGAGCCCCGACGGCGCAGACGCCCTCGACCGCCTCAAGGGCTTTGCCTACGACGCCATCGTCATCGACCTGCGCCTGCCTGACGCGGATGGTCTGGACGTGCTCGACGCGGCCGTTGGCCGCTACCCCGACATCCTGGCGATCATGGTCACCGGGTTCGGTGGCGTCACCGAAGCGGTGTCGGCCATGCGTCGGGGCGCCATCGACTTCCTGATCAAGCCGTTCCAGCTGTCGCAGCTGGCCCGCATCCTGACGACGTCGATGGAACAGCGACGCCTGCGCGAAGAGAACGCCGACCTCCGCGCCCAGCTCCGCGATCGGTACCGCTTCGACAGCGTGATCGGCCACAGCGCGCCGATGCGCCATGTCTTCTCCATTCTCGAACTTGTCGCGCCGATGAACAGCACCGTGCTGATCCAGGGCGAGACCGGCACCGGCAAGGAGCTGATCGCGCGGACGGTCCATCACAACAGCCCGCGCGCCGACCAGCGTTTCGTCGGCTTCAACGCCGCCGCGATCCCGGAACCACTCGCCGAAGCGGAGCTGTTCGGGCACTCCAAAGGCGCCTTCACGGGCGCGGTGCAGGCGCGAGTCGGCCGCTTCGAGCTCGCCCACCGGGGCACGCTGTTCATCGACGAAGTCGCGTTGATGAGCATGCCGATGCAGGCCAAGCTGCTGCGAGCCCTGCAGGAGAAGGAGATCGAGCGCGTCGGCGAGAGCAAGTCGATCAAGTTCGACGCCCGGATCGTGGCGGCCACCAACCTCGACCTCAAGCGGCTGGTCAAGGACGGGGACGTTCCGGGAAGACCTGTACTACCGGCTCAACGTCATCCCGATCACCCTCCCGCCGCTGCGCGACCGCAAGGAAGACATCCCGCTGCTGGCCCGCCACTTCGTGCAGAAGTCCTGCCGGAGCAACAACCTGGCGCCGCGGACGCTGACCCAGGACGCGATGCGTGCGCTGATGAGCTACAGCTGGCCCGGCAACATCCGCCAGCTCGAGAACGCCGTCGAACACGCCGTGGCGATGACCGGTCAGGACACCGAGATCCAGGCGCGCGCGCTGCCGGAGGACGTCTCCGCGCCGGCCTCGTCCCTGCTGCTGCCGACGGTGGCCATCCCCGACGAAGGCATCAACTTCACCCAGGTGGTGTCGCAGCTCGAGCGCGAACTGATCGTGCGCTGCCTGGAGAAGACCGGCGGCAACAAGCGCCAGGCGGCACGACTGCTCCAGCTGAGCCGAACGACGTTGATCGACAAGCTGAATCGGCTGAACGTCGCCGCACCGCCCGACGACATCAGCGCCACCGCCTGACGGCACGTCGCGGGGGCCGCGTCCTCGCTATTTGGCCGGGACGCGCATCTCGACGACCGATGGCTGGATGAAGCGCAGGGTGCCGCCGACCGGTCTGCACGAGGGCCCGGGCTGCGGTCAGGCCGAGCCCGATGGCACCCTGGCGCGTCGTCATGTACGGCTGGAAGTACTCTTCTTCGCGCGCCAGGTCGATGCCGGGGCCGCTGTCGCCCACGGTCAATACCATCACCTGGCCCTCGCGGCCGTAGCCGACCCGCACCACCGGCTCCTGCCGCCCCGCCACCGCCTGCTCGGCGTTGAGCATGAGGTTGACCAGGATCTGCTCGAAGAACTGCGAATCCATCCGCGCCGCCGCCGGGCCCTCCGCACTCGGCTCGACGAGCACGGTGACACGAGCCCGGGCCAGGTGATACCGCCGCAGGTTCAGGGCCCGCTCGATCCCGCGCGCCATGTCGGTCGTCGGCGACGCCTCGTCCCGCCGGGCATAGTTCATCAGCTCCCGCAGCAGTCCCGAACACCGGACGGCCTGCCCATGGATCCGCTGCAGCTTCTGCGCGACATCGTCGGAGATGCCAGGCTTGGTCGCGATGATCTCGCCCAGCCCGCCGATGACCTGGAGTGCGTTGTTGATCTCGTGGGTGACGTTCGGCAGCACGAGTTCGAGCGTGATCAGGCGATTGGCGAAGACGTAGTCGCCTGCGTCCAGGTCGCGCGCGGGGGCGCCCAGCGGATTCGGGCGCCAGTGACAACGGTTCTGATGGTGACACGTCACTCCTTTGCGGCGGCCATGCTACCTCATGCCGTCGCAGGCGCGGCCGATTAGACCCCTGAGGTCACAGGCGTCATCGTCTCGGGACGCCTGACTTCCAGTCTAGCAAGCCGGAGATCTATGCGTTTTCTCGTGGTAGACGATTCGACGACGATGCGCCGCATCATCATCAACACGCTGCACAAGCTCGGCTACACCGACTGCGTCGAAGCCGGCAACGGGCGCGAAGGAATCGATCGGGTCAACGAAGGGCGGGTCGACCTGATCATCACCGACTGGAACATGCCGGAGATGAACGGCATCGACTTCATCCGCGCCCTCCGGGCGATGGAGGGCAAGCAGCACCTGCCCGTCCTGATGGTGACCACCAACGCTTCCAAGGACGACATCGTCGACGCTCTCCGCGCCGGGGTCAACAACTACGTCGTCAAGCCCTTCACCTCCGCGACCATCAAGGAAAAAATCGACGCGGTTCTGGCCCACTGAGGCCTGACCGAGGAACCGACTCATGGCATCCGTGATCCCTGCGCGTCGATCCGCAGTCGGCATCGCTGCTGATCGACACGCTCCGCGCCTGCACGCAGGACGTGTTCGCCACCATGGTCGGCACCGTGCTGACCGCAGGCGACGCGGTGGACGGCGCGACCGCGCGCCCACAGACCAACGTCGTCGGTCAGGTCGGGTTCGGAGGCTCGCGCAGCGGCCTGGTGGTCTTCTACGCGACCTTCACGGGCGCCGGTCTGATCACCCGCTCGTTGCTCGGCATGGACGGCGCCGACCAGCCATCGCCGGCCGGAGATTGCCGACGCGATCGGCGAGATCACCAACATGATCGCCGGCTCCTTCCGCACCCGCATGGCGAGCACCGGCGATGCCTGGGCCATCTCCATTCCCACGGTGACGATGGGCTCGGACTTCTACATGACACCACTGACCAACGGGCGCACGACGATGCTGCCGTTCCACATGGGCGAGCACGACCTGTTCGTCGAACTGATCATCACCACCCGGGTACCACGCGCATGAACCTGCCTGCCGGAGCCGAAGCGATCACCGCTGCCCTCGCGATGCGCAACACGGAGTATCCGTGGCTGCGTCCCGAGGATCTGTCCATTCCGATGCTGCCCGACGAGGCGCAGCGCGTGCTGCAAATCGTCGGCGACCCCGAGGTGACCATCGCCACCCTGGCCAGCGTCGTCAGCAAGGATCCCGTCCTGGCGACGCGCGTGCTCGGCATGGCCAACTCGGCGCTGTTCGGCGCCATGTCGCCGCTCCGATCGGTATCCGATGCCGTCGTCCGGCTCGGCGCGCGGACGGTGCGCAACGTCGTCGTCACCGTGTCCATGCACTCGCAGTTCAAGTCGCCGGAGTCAGTACGGCGGCGACGGCCAGCACTTCATGGAGCACGCGGTCGGCACCGCTTACGTCTCGCACCTCATCGCCGAGCAGGTCCGCGCCGACGTCGACGAAACGTTCCTGTGCGGCCTGCTGCACGACCTCGGCAAGCTGGTCATCCTCAGAACCGCGCACCAGTACCAGAAGAAGCACGCCGGCGTCATCCGCAGCGACGAACTGCAGGCAGCCGTCATGCATCACCACGCGGTGTGCGGCGCGCTGGCGCTGGGCTTCTGGAACGTGCCCGACGAGATCCGGGACGTGGTGCAGTATCACCACGCGTTCGAGAACGCCGCCAATCCGCAGGCGACGGCCATCTGCTACGCCGCCAACCTGCTCAGCCACCGCTACGGCTTCGGGTGCCGTCCGGAGGGTGATGCGGTGCTCGAGGACGCGGTCTTTCCGTACCTGGGCCTGGACGCGGACTGGATCGCCAAGGCCGATGTCCGGGCCCCCGGTCTGTTCAACGCGGCGCGGCAGGCCCTCGGCTAGGGCGCCGGTCGGCCAGCACCTCGCGAACCTTCGTCAGCAGGTCCTCGAGCGTGAACGGCTTCTGCAGGAAACTGGCGCCGTCCTCGAGCATGCGGCGGTCGCCGATGGCCTCGTCGGCGTAGCCTGAGACGAAGATCACCTTGAGGTCGGGCCGGGACTGCAGCATGCGCTTGGCCAGCGCCGGCCCCCCCATCGTCGGCATCACCACGTCGGCAATCAGCAGGTCGACCTGTTCGAGCTTCTCGAGGACCTGCAGGGCGTGGTGCCCGTCCTCGGCGGCGTGGACGATGTATTCGTGGGCGGCCAGCCACTCGTGGATCAATTCGCGCACGCCGTCCTCGTCTTCCACCAGCAGCAGCGTGGCCGGCGGCCGGCTCTCGGCCGCCTCGAGTGGCAATTCGACGGCTTTCGGCCGCACGTCGACCTCGGGCAACTCCAGCGGCAACGGCAGTTCGTCAGCGCGCGGCAGGTAGATGCGCACCCGCGTGCCGGCGCCGAGTTCGCTGTCCACCCAGATGTAGCCGCCACTCTGCTTGACGATGCCGTAGACCATCGACAGACCGAGCCCAGTCCCCTGCCCGGGTGGCTTGGTGGTGAAGAAGGGCTCGAAGGCGCGCGCCTTGGTCTCGGCGTTCATGCCGGTGCCGGTGTCGGTGACGGCCAGCAGCACGTACGGGCCAGCCACCACGACGAAGGGCTCACCGTCGCCTGACCGCGTCAGGTCGACGTTGGCCGTTTCGATGGTCAGCAGACCGCCATCGCGCATCGCGTCGCGGGCGTTCACCGCCAGGTTCATCAACACCTGCTCGAGCTGAACGGCGTCCGCCTTGACCGGCCAGAGGTCCTCGGAGGGATAGGTGCGCAACTCGATGTCCTCGCCAATCAGCCGGGCCAGCAACTGCTCGACGTGATTGACGATGTGATTGACGTCCAGGAGCGACGGTTGCAACACCTGCTGGCGGCTGAAGGCGAGCAGCTGACGGGTCAGCGCCGCCGCGCGATCGCCGGCCTTCTTGATCTCCTCGGCGTTGCGGCGCAGGGGGTCGTCTTCGCGAAGCTGCCGCAGCAGGATCTCGGTATAGCCGCCGATGGCCTGCACCAGGTTGTTGAAATCGTGGGCGATGCCGCCGGCCAGCCGACCGATGGCCTCCATCTTCTGCACGCTCTGCAGGCGAATCTGGCTCTGCAGGAGACCCTCTTCGGTCACCTGCCGCAGAATCGATGTCGCCAGGATGTTGCCGAGGGCCTGCAGGAACGTCAGGTGCTCCGTGCTCGGCAGGCCGTCGTGGACGTTGAAGACGGCCACGACACCAAGCGGATGGCCGATGCCGTCCAGGCGCACGCAGGCCATCGACTCGACGCCGTGCTCGCGCAGCACCGCGGGCAGTCCGAACTCGGGGTGCGACGGCAGGGCGTCGACGACGCGGGTCGGCTGCTGCAGGATGTAGCGGCCGAACGACCCGGGCCCGGTGCTGAGCGAGACGCGACCGATGACCCCGTGGCGCCAGCCGTTGCCGGCGCGCATCAGCAGCGCATCGCCGCCGGGTGAGCGCTCGAAGAAGACCGCGTGGCCACTCTGGGTGACCTCCTGCGCCAGGCGCATGCCAGCGTCGAGCAGGTCGCCAACCGGGGTGGACGACAAGGCGCGCGCCCCGAGTTCGGCAACGGTCTGGAGCGCGCGCGCGGGGTTCACGGAATCAGGACGCTTTCGAGGCGACGGCCTGCAGCGCTTCGACACGCTGACGCGCGTCGGCCGCGTACGGGCTCTGCGGGAACTCGTCGACCACCCGCTGCAGCGTTTGCGAGGCCTCCGCGGCGCGACCGGCCTGCTGATACGCCTCGGCCAGCTGGACGAGCACGGCGTCTACCGGCAACGGGCCATCGCGACGCTGCGAAAGTTCCTGCAGCGCCTTGATCGCAGGGTCGAACTGCTGCTGCCGCACCTGCATGCTGGCCAGGCCGAGCGAGGCCATCCGGCCAAGCAACGACGACGCGCCCGCCTGGTCGCGGACTGCCGTGTAGGCGTCGGCCGCTTCCTTGGCCCGTCCGGTTTCGGCATAGACCGAGGCCGCGTAGTAGCGGGCCCGTCGCCCGGCGTCGGTGCCGCCGAACGAGTCGGCCGTCGCCAGCAGCTGCTTGAGGGCGGCCTCGGACCGCGCCGCCTCCGTGGCGTAGCTTCCGGCAGCCGCCGGTGCCGGCGTGGCGCCTGCCGCGGCCGGTGCGGTCACCGGTGCATTCAGGATGTCGACGGCCGAGGCCAGCTGCACCTGCGCACGTTCCTCGGCGCGCGCCGTGAAGGCGCGGTACCCGAACCACACCCCCACCAGGAGCAGCACCGCGACGGCCGCGAGTGCGACCGTCCGCCCGTGCCGTGACATGTACGAGTTGGCGGCGACGAGGGCGTCTGCGGCCTCGTTGTGCTTGAGTTGTTCGCGTTCGGCTTTGTTCATGATGTCGTTGGGCCGGCGGGCGTCCCGCGGGGCCGATGGTGAGCGTGCCCGGAGTCGAACCGGGGACCTGCCGCTTAGGAGGCGGCCGCTCTATCCGTCTGAGCTACACGCTCGTGCGTCCGCACGTCGGCGGCCCGCCGACTGGCGGGACGTCCTTCCTCTGGACCATCCGCCATGATGCACTGCCCCGCCATGCCTGAGCAAGGCGACTATTGGTCGTACGTCAGTACGACATGGACGGGCGTCGTGCCCAGCCGAGCTCTTCCTTGCAAAAACGACAGCTCGATCAGGAACGCACAGCCGACGATATCGGCCCCGGCGCCCGACACCAGTTCGATGGTCGCGCCAGCCGTGCCGCCGGTCGCCAGCAGGTCGTCGACGATCAGGACGCGCTGCCCGGCCGTGATGGCGTCGGCGTGCATCTCCAGGGCGTCGGACCCGTACTCGAGGTCGTAGGTGACGCGGCGCGCCGCAGCCGGCAGCTTCCCGGGCTTGCGCACTGGGACGAAACCGGCACTCAGCCGGTCGGCCAGGGCCGCGCCGAAGATGAAGCCACGACTCTCCATCCCGACCACGAGGTCGATCCGTGCGTCGCGATACGGCGCGGCAAGGGCATCCATGGCCTGCCGGAGTCCTTCGCGATCCCGGAGCAAGGTGGTGATGTCGTAGAACAGGATGCCCGGCTTCGGAAAGTCGGGGACGTGGCGAATCTTTGATTTGATCAGGTCTGTGGTCATGTCGTTGTCGTGCTACGAGCCGCGGCGACCCGGTGGGACGCCGTGTTGCTTGCCGATGGTCAGGCGATGCGAAAGCCGGGGGGCAGCCCCGGCACCCCATCCTCCCCCACCACGTCGTCCACGCGCGCCGCCGGTGGACCCTGCCAGAGCCGCCATTCGAAGCGGGCGAGCGCCTCGGACTCACCTTCGGCGTGCGCTTCCACCCGTCCGTCGGGCAGGTTCCTCACCCACCCGCTCAGCCCCTCCGCGCGAGCGGTGTCAGCCACGAAGGCACGAAAGCCGACGCCCTGCACGCGACCCGACACGAGGTAATGGCTGGCGCGAGTCATGGCTCACCGGAAGGGGCGCCCTCTTCCTCGAGGCTCGGCACGGCTGTCGTGAGCGGCGGCATCTGCCGCGAGGTCAGCATGGCGTTGAAGGCCGCCACCTCGCGCGCCACCACCGCATCCACCCGCTGCAACTGGACGTCGAGCCGCGCCGAGAGGTCGTCGAACACCGCCACGCTCTGAGCCGTCGGCGCGCCGTCGCCCGCTTCGACCACGCCCTGCAGCGCCGCCAGCTTGTTGTTGAGCCGAATCGGATAGTTCAAGGGGTCCTGGCTGCTGCGATTGCGATGCTGGTAGATCTCGCCCTCGATGTCGGTCAGCTGCGCCGACAGGCTGTCGGCCGCCGCCGTCAGGTCGGCCGCCGCCTTCGCACGTGCCGCCAGCTGGCGCTTGATGTGGCGCAGCCGCAGCACCGCTTGGTTGGCGTCGTCCACCCGGCCATGAATGCGACGCGCCAGTGCGTACTGCGCCTCCAGGTCCGTGGCCGTGGCACGGCGGCGGGGATCGGCCCGGATCTCGACGGCCACGGTCTCGCTCTTGCCATCGGCAGTCACCCGCGCCTGGTAACGGCCGGGCACCACGACGGGGCCGGCCATGCGACCCGCCCACATGATCAGCCCGGAAACTCCCGCCCCGCCGACAGGCGCATGTCCCAGGCATACCGGTTCATGCCCGCCTTCGTCCCGACGCGTGCCGGCGGCGGACCCGCGCCTCCGTCGTCATCGCCGCCGCCCGCTGCGGCATCGGGCTTGGGCGGCTCGTTCCGGGCCGTCCTCAGCACCTGTCCCTTGGCATCGAGGATCTCGATCGTCACCGCCGTCGCCTCGCGCTCGAGGCGGTAGTCGAGGGGGACGCTGGCCTCGACGCGCCGGGTGGCTGTGCCCGGGGTGAAGACATGCAGCGCCTTGCGCATGATCTCCGGACCGAACTGTCGCAGGGCTGCGATGTCGTCGAGGACCCAGAACGAACGCCCGTGCGTCCCCACCACCAGGTCGTTGCCCTGCACGACGATGCCGTGCACGGGCGTCACCGGCATGTTCAGGCGCAGCGACTGCCACGACGCGCCGTTGTCGTACGACAGGTACAGACCTTGCTCCGTGCCGAGATACAGCAGCCCGGGCCGCACCGTGTCCTCGCGGATGACGCGGGCGAAGTCGTCGCCCGGCAACCCGCCGATGATTGGCGTCCAGGTGGCGCCATGGTCGTCGGTGCGGTAGACGTACGGGGCGCGGTCGCCCTTCTGGTACCGGTTGGCCGCCACGTAGGCGGTGCCACTCCGGTGCGGTGACGCCTCGATGAGACTGATGCGCGCAAACGCCGGCAGGGCCGGCGGCGTGATGTTCGTCCACGTCTTGCCCGCGTCACGTGTCACGTGCACGAGCCCATCGTCGCTGCCTGCCCAGAGCACGCCCTTGTCGCGCCGCGAGGGCGCCAGGGCGAAGACCGTGGCGTACGTCTCGACGCCGGTCTGATCCAGCGTGATCGGCCCACCGGACGGCCCCAGCGTCGAGGGGTCGTGGCGCGTCAGGTCAGGGCTGATCCGCTCCCACCGGTCGCCGCCGGTGCTGCTGCGCCAGACGTGCTGCGAGGTGGCGTAGAGCACGCCCTTTTCCAGCGGTGAGAAGACGATCGGATACGTCCACTGGAAGCGCTCGCGGATGTCGCCAGCCGACGACCCCATCGGGTTGTCGGGCCAGATGTTGACCGCCCGAACCACCTTGGTGCGCCGGTTGAAGCGCGTCAGCATGCCCCCGTAGCTGCCGGCGAAGAACTCGTCGGGGTCGACGTTGGACTGCGCGATGTAGCCGCTCTCGCCGCCCCCGACGGGAAAGAACTCGGTGGCGGGTCCGTCACTCGAGATGCAGGCCGTGGTGTTGTCCTGCTGGGCGCCGCAAATCAGGTACGGCGTATCGCTGGTCGTGAAGGCGTTGTAGAACTGCGCGGTGGAGTACTGCTGCCCGGTCCACGACTGGCCGCCGTTGGTCGAGACATTGGCGCCGCCATCGTTGGCCTGCACCATGCGCTGTGGATTGTCTGGCGCGATCCAGAGGTCGTGATTGTCACCGTGCGGCACGCGGATCGACTTGAAGGTGCGCCCGCCGTCGGTGGACTTGTGAAACTGCACGTTGAGGACGTACACGGTGTCGCGTGACTTCGGGTCGGCATAGACCCGGCTGTAATAGAAGGCACGCTGCCGGAGGTTGCGGTCCTCGCTGACCCGCTGCCAGGTCAGTCCGCCATCGTCGCTCGAGAACAGGCCGCCGTCAGCGGCTTCGATGATGGCGTAGACGCGATGGCCGTCCGCACCCGAGACCGACACGCCGATCTTGCCGAGCAGTCCCGTCGGGAGACCGGGACGCCGCGAGATCTCGGTCCAGGTCGCGCCACCGTCGAAGGACTTGAAAAGGCCGCTGCCAGGGCCGCCGCTCGACAGCGAGTGGGGCGTACGCGACACCTCCCACAGCGACGCGTAGAGGATGTCCGGGTTGGTCGGATCCACCACCAGGTCCACTGCGCCGGTGCCCTCGTCGCGGAACAGCACCTTGTTCCAGGTGGTGCCGCCGTCGGTGGACTTGTAGACGCCGCGGTCGGCCGACCTGGCGTAGGGATCGCCCAGCGCCGCCACCCACACGACGTCGGGATTGGTGGGGTGGACACGCACCCGGCCGATGGCGCGGGTGGGCGACAGCCCGATCGGGGCGAAGGTCTTGCCGCCGTCGGTGGACTTGTACAGGCCATCGCCCTGGATGACGTTGCCGCGCAGCTGGACCTCACCGAACCCCACATAGACGACGTCAGGATTGGAAGGCGCCACCGCAACGGCCCCCACCGAGGACGTCTTGAACTGGCCGTCGCCGACGGCGCTCCACGTCACCCCGCCATCGGTGGTCTTCCAGAGTCCGCCACCGGTTGCGCCGAAGAAGTACTCGAGGGGCCGCGCCACGCTGCCCACCGCCGTGATCGAGCGTCCGCCCGGGCCGGACCGACGTTGCGCCACTTGAGTGTGGAGAGCACGGCCAGGTCGGGGGGCGGCGGCGCGGCCGGTTGGGTCTGCGCCAGCGCTCCCGAAGGAATGCACACGGCGAGCGCCAACAGCAGCGCCGCCCGACCCGCTCTCACCACTCGCTTCATCGTTCACTCCCGGATCACGGCCTGCGGGGTCGGCGCCGCGCGGCCAAAGGCCCCCCATGCTAGCAAAGTGACGACGCCCGGCCCGTGTCGGCGTGAAGCCACCCTGGCCCGCCCGGCCGCACATTCTCATTGCTGCCACGCGCCGGACGACACCACGAGGCAGTTTCTGCGATCGACGCGTGCTGCAGCAGACGCAATCCCTCGTCGCTGCGGGCGAACGCGCCTGGCGCGCCCTTTGCGATGCAGGCACGCGGATGCACGGGAGGTTGGCCCGCTCCGTCTTCCGGTGGCCTCGCTGCCGGAGAGGAGGCGTCCATGTCTCGAACCTCGCAGGCGGCCGCAACCGCCCTGCTGCTGCTCGTGCCCGGCCTGTGTGCCGCGCAAAACGTGAACATGGGAAGTACCTTTCACGGCCTGGAGGCCCGTGCACGACGCGTCACCACGACGTTTCCCGATGCCGTGATCGAGGTCCGGCGAGCCGAAGGCCAGGGCATCGAGGCCGTCCTGCGCCGACGGACCGGCGGTCGCGAGGGTGGGCGCCTGCGGCTCGGCGGCGACTCCCGACGCGTGCAGTGGCAGAGTGCGCGAGCCGGGGGCCGCGTGGCCGATTTCGAGCTGCCCGAGCAGACGACCGTGAGCCTGGACTGGGCGGCGCTGCAGCTCTACGCCCTGCAGCTGGATGAGGCCGAGGCCAGCACCGGTGAGGCCGACGTCGTCGGCGACGTCGGCGCCTGGGATGGCCATGTCCGTCGCAACCGTGGCGCGCTGCGGCGCGCTGCGTCGGCTGGTCAATTGGCCGCGCGCGTCGAGCAGGTCGAGACCGAGTTCGACGAGATTGTCGTCCACGCGCAACTCGACCGCCATGCCCGGACGGCCAGCCGAGGCAAGCGCGTGGATTATTCGCGCTTCACCTCCACGATCCGCGACAAGCGCACCGGCGCGACGCGGGGCTTCGTCCGCTGGTTCGACACCGCACAGGTGTTGACCTGGAAGATCGAAGGCGGCTCACAGGGGGTGATCTTGCCCGAGCGCATGCGCGGCGGATGGACCTTCACGCCGACGATGGCGTGGGCCAACGTGCAGGCGCTCGAGTTCGCGACGCGCGCAGCACGAACGCTGGAGTCGACCATGCCCGCCGCCCTGCGTGGCGCCCCGGCCACGCCCACGCCGTTTGCGCAGATCGCGCGAGCGCTGGCGCCGCTGCCCGCCGCGGCGCTGGCGCTGACCGGGGTCGCCGGCCGCGCGCCCGTGTCCGACGTGTCGGTGCTCGACGGGTTCTGGGCACGCCGGTGGTCGCTGGCGGGGAGCACCAGCGCGGCCGCCGTGAACGAGCCCGGCTGCGACAATCTGCACTGGCTCGATGGCTCGATCTTCCGGGCGTGCTGCGAGCAGCACGATCGCTGCTACGAGACCAATGGCTGCTCGGCGAGCAGTTGGTGGTGGCCGTTTGCCGGAAGCTGGTCGTGTCAGCGGTGCAACGGCCAGGTGGCGTACTGTTTCTGCACGCTCGCCAATCCGGCCAACTGTGGCGGGGCCGTGGGCTCGGGCGGAAGCGGCGGGACCAGCGGGGGTGGCTGCAGCATCGTGGCTGGCGGCTTCTGTCCGGTGGAGTGCCAGAGCTGCCAGGCGATGTGACCGGGACGGCCGGCAGCACGTCGGCGGAGCGACGGAGGAGCACCTATGGCATGGGGACTCGGCGTGGCGCTCGTGACGTGGCTGATCGGCGTGGCGATCCTGGGCCGGGACTGGCACGGTCACCAGCGAACCTCGGGGACGTGGGTGGACGGCGTCTCGCTGCTGCGGTGGGCCACGTGTTGGGCCGCACTCGCCCTGGTCGCGTTCGGCACGGCGCCGTACCTGCGCGGCTGGTCGATCCGCCTGCTGGCACTGCTGCCCCTGATCGGGCTGGATCGTCTGGCAACTGCGCGGCAGCGCCCTCGGGCCGATCCCGATGGTCATCTACGTCCTGCCGACAGCGCTGATCTGGTGTGGGGCCCTGGCGACTGGCGGCTGGGCGCATCGCCGGTGGAGACGGCTGGGCGAGGCACCCGGCACCGTGAAGCCATCCTGATGCGGCACGAGGACAGGGTCACACGGCCCTGTCCTCGTGCCCCAGCTACACCCGGAATCGGAGAAAGGCGCCAACGCCCCCGGCCGCTTCGAGCAGGCTCGCATCTTCCACGAACCTGACCGAAGCGCTGGTCCGGTGCGCCTCGCTCACCAGTTCCTCCACGAGCGTCTCCTCGAGACGGCTGCGCTGCTCGACCGGCGTGGACTGGCCCACCGCCGCCGACTCCTGGTCAGCGGCTGTCGTCCCCGGTGCTGAAGGGACGACGAGCATGTCGACCTGCCCCCGCTCGAACGCCGCACGCACGCCGCTGACGCCGACCGTGGCGAGCCCACGCGACCGGTAGGCGTCGAGCAGTGAATCAACGACCTCGCGGTCGTTTTCCTCGTCCTTGCGACGGAAGGCATCCAGCGTCGCCCGCAGCACCTCGTGCTCGCGCGCGTTGACGTCCAGCCGCATCACGTCGATCACCAAGGCGTCGACGGTCTCGTGCAGCTGCTTGCGCAGCAGCGCGATGGCCTGCGCTTCGCCACTCAGAATCACCGCCTTGACGCCCTCGTCGCGCACCACGCGCTCGAGCGCCTCCGCGACTTCCTTCATGTGCTTGAGGTGGATGTCATCCACGTGACGCTGGTAACGGGCCTGCGACCAGCCACCCACGGCCGTGCGCTGCGTCTTCTCGTTCTCGATCGTCTCGGCCCGATGGACGCTCCCAGTGGCACAGACAAACAGTCGCGCCGTGTTGGTATTGACCACCAGTGCGGCATATGTTGCGTACTGCTCCGCCACGCGTGCCAGCGGAAAGAGGTGCGGCACCTCGTCCACGTACAGCATGTGCCCCTCCAGAGGGGCGTCCAGGGCGATGGCCTCGAACAGCACGTCGCCGCCATTGCATGAAAAAATCGCCAGCGCCGCCGGGCCGGGCAGGGTGAGCTCGCTCTGCAGATAGGTGCGTATCCGTGCCTCGTCGCGCCGCAGGGACTCGCGGAACGTCGAATCGGACGCGTACGTGTCACTCGGCTCGGCGAAAGCACGCTCGAGGAACTGCTCGTGGGTCTGCCGGCCGTGCTGGTCCGCCGTGAGGTCGAGATACAGACTCACGACGGGCATCGGGGCATCCGTGAAGCGGGCAAGCCGGTCGAGCACGGGTTCGAGTGTGGCGATGGGCACAGGATCTCCTGGTCGGGCGTTGAGGTCGGTAAGCGCCAGTGAAGCGCCGGTCGTGACCAGTGCCTTTGCAAGTCATGGGCCTGACCGGGCGGTGGTGCAGGGTACCGCGCCGCCGCAGTCCCCGTGCCGGCGACGGGGGCCTCGGTGGCACCCCATCGTGCAGGGTCGGTGACGAGGCTCGCAGCAACCGCTGCAGGTCGGGCATGCACTGCAGCAGCGTGCATACAGTTCCGAGGTGCGAAGCCGGACGGTGTCCATATGGCGCAGCCGCACAGTTGACGAACCCGACGGTACTACCGCCTTGAGCGTCGGCCAAGCATTTCCGCGAGAACCTGAGCCGTAAGCGATACGCGTCGGTTGCGTCACCTGACGCCGGATTGCCGGTACACTGCGGAAGTCCGAGGTCCGATACTCCGTCACATGATGCCGCCGCCCCTGCGCCCCTCGTCGCCCACGGTCGACCCGCCCGAGCCGGCCTCGCGCGCCTTCGGGTCATGGGTGTGGCGTGTCGACCGTGACGAGCTCCTGTTGGACGACGCGCTGGCCTCGGCACTGGGCTGCGCGACGCGGCTGCCGCGGGAGGAGTGGCTGGCCTCGCTCGCCCCGGCCGAGCGCCCGCAATCGCGGCAGCATGGCGGCATGCCGTGGAGGCGCCGTCAGCGGCCGTGCACGAGCAGGAATGCACCTGGCATGCTGGAACCGCGCCGCGTCGCCTGCTGCTCCGATCGCGCCAGGCAGCCGCCGGGGACCAGGAGCTCAGCGGCGTGATGCTCGACGTGACATCCAGCGCGTCCGCCACCGCCCCGCCGCCACCAGCCGACGACGCGGACCGCGGCGGACACGTGCTCTCCGATACCGGGAGTCTGGCGGATTCGCTGCCGGTCGTGCTGTGGACCGCGGACTCGAGCGGCCGCATCAAGTTCTTCAACGCCGCGGCGCGGGAGTACACCGGCCTCGACGCGCCGGCCGACCTCGAACGGGCCGTCCATCCCGACGACCTGCCCGCGTGGCGCGACCGGGCTGCGCATGCGGCCGAGCGGGGCGAACGCCTCGAGGCACGCTGCCGGCTGCGCCGCGGCCGCGACGCCGCCTGGCGTTGGCACTCGCTGCGACTCCAGCCTCTCCTCGACGCCGAACGGTTCGGCCGCGGGCACAATCGGCACCGCCATCGACGACCACGAGCGGCACACCCTGGTGCAGGCGCACCAGGAACTGCTCGCGTCGGAGCAGCGGTCACGCCGGATTGCCGAGGACGCCGGGCGGATGAAGGAAGAATTCCTCTCGACGCTTGGTCACGAGCTGCGCACCCCCCTCAACGCCATCGTCGGCTGGACCAACCTGCTCAAGCGGGGCCTGTCGGGCAGCGAGACGGCACGGGCCATCGAGATCATCGAGCGCAACGCCCAGGCGCAGCGGCACATCATCGACGACCTGCTCGACGCCAGTCGGGTGCTGTCGGGCCATGCGCGCCTCGACCTGCAGTCGACCTTCCTCGAGGACGCGGTGATTCACGCCGTCGAGGCCATCCGTCCCGAGGCCGAGGCACGTGGACTCTCGCTCGAAGCGGCCCTCACGCCGCCACGGCGTCCCATCACCGGCGATGCCGTCAGGTTGCAGCAGGTGCTCGCCCATCTGCTGGGGAACGCCGTCAAGTTCTCGAACCGTGGCGGCCAGGTCCACGTCCGCCTCCGTCACGATGACGGGCTGGTGCGTGTGGAGGTGCAGGACACCGGCATAGGCGTGGCGGCGGCGCACCTGCCCTTCCTCTTCGATCGGTTCCGCACCATCGACAGCATGGCGACCGGGCGGCAAAGCGGACTCGGCCTGGGCCTGGCCCTGGTGAAGCAACTCGCCCACTTGCACGGCGGTGAGGTCGAGGCCTTCAGCGATGGACCAGGCAAGGGTGCGACCTTCATCCTGGCCCTGCCGACGGTGGACATCTCGGTCGACGGCGCGCCCGTGCCCGGGGCGGCTGGCATCCGGACGGCCGAGGACCTGACCGCGGCGCTGCGCGGCATGTCGATTCTCATCATCGAAGACGACGCCGACTCGCGGGAGATGCTCAGCGTGCTGCTCGAGAACGTGGGGTCGGTGCCGGTGGCCGCGGCCACCGTGAGCGAGGGCCTGCGCCTGCTCGGTGACCTCGAGATCGACGTCGTCCTCAGCGATATCGGCATGCCCGGCCGCGATGGCTTCGATCTCATTCGCACGCTGCGCAGCTTCCCCAACGTGCGGGTGCAGGGAGCGCCGGCGATTGCCGTCACGGCGTTTGCTCGCGAGGAGGACCGCGAGCGTATCCTCGCCGCCGGCTTCGACGCGCACGTGGCCAAGCCCGTGGAGCCGCGCGACCTGTTCACCGCCATCGTCACGACGGTGCGCCGTCGCGACGCCGAAGGCCGGGGCGTCACCGGCGTCTGATCCGCAGCGCCTCGCGATACCATCGCGACGCCATGCGCACGCACATCCTTCTCCTTCTGGTGGCCCTGGCTGGCGTCGCTGCGCCTGGCTCCGCGGAAGTCCATCGCTTCACGCCCACGACGGGCGTGCCGACCTTTGCCGTGCGGTCGCCCGTGCTCCGTCTTCAGCCTGGCGACATCGTCGAGTCACAGACGTTCTCCCGTCCCGGCGACTACTACGAGCAGGTCGGTGGTCCCTGGCCCGGCGAGGTCGGCCCGTTCTTCATCGAGGGCCTGACGACGGCCGACACGCTGGTCGTCAAGATCGTGCGTGTGCGACCCAACCGCGACACGGCCGTGTCATCGGTCGTGCCGGGCGGCATCAGCGCCGTCGCCGGCGACAGTCGCACGCGCATCCTGAACGACCCGCTGCCGGGCCGCCGCTTCGTGTGGCAACTGGATCGGACGCGCAATGTCGGGGTGCTCGACCTGCCCAACTCGGCCAGCAAGCGCATCGAACTGCCGCTGCGGCCGATGCTGGGACGGGTGGCGGTCGCACCGGCCGGGGACGAGGCGTGGGGCGGCCTGTGGCCTGGCAACTTCGGCGGCAACATGGACGCCTCCGACGTGCGCGAGGGCGCCACGGTCTACCTGCCGGTGTTCCACGACGGCGGGTACTTCTACTTCGGTGACGGCCACGCCCTGCAGGGCGATGGCGAGATCGTCGGATCAGGGCTCGAGACGACGATGGACGTCACGCTGCAGTTCGACGTCATCAAGAACGAGAAGATCGCCTGGCCGCGCATCGAGGACGAGACCCACATCATGGTGGCAGGTAGCGTACGTCCGCTGGTGGACGCCTTCCGCATCGCCCACGTCGAGCTGATTCAGTGGCTGGTGGACGACTACGGCTTCGACCGGATGGAGGCCTACCAGGTCGTCTCGCAGGCCGGCGTCAGCCGCATCGCCAACGTCGTCGATCCGAACTACACGGTGGTGGCGAAGTTCCCCAAGTCGGCGTTGCCGCCCCGGGTCCGACGCCGGCCCTAGCGGGCCCCGACCCTCGGCCACTCGGAGCCAGGTCCGCCGAGCCACCGTCCGCCCCAGAAAACAAAAAGCCGGAGCTCTGCGCGAGAGTTCCGGCTTGCTGCAATTTAGTTGGTCGGGGCGAGAGGATTCGAACCTCCGACCTCTCGGTCCCGAACCGAGCGCTCTACCAGGCTGAGCCACGCCCCGACAACTCGAAGAGTCTACAACGACTCCCGGAGATGTCGCAATCCCGTCGGCCTCTGCGACCCGGTCCGCGCATGCCGCTCATGTTTCGGCGCGGCCCGTCGATTACCCTCGTGTGAGCGCGATCCCTTCCCTGCCCCCCACCGGCGCGCCGCGCCCCGATCGCACCACCATAGCGGTCAGCAAGGCATTGCGGGAGAACGAAGCGCGAGGCCGAGGCCATGGTGCGACTCATCGAGGGCGCCAGCGTGTCGGACAAGGGCCAACTCGTCGACTACAAGGCCTGAGCCTGCGCGGTCAGCCGCGCCGACCAGTGCCGCCGTCCGGGGCAGCGCCGCGTGCGCCGTCAGGTCGGCATGCAGTGGCGTCACCGACACCAGTCCCGCGCTTGACGGCATCATGGTCGGTGTCGCGCCGCTCCGCCCACTTCGACCCGCCCTTCGTCGAGCCAGAAATACCGCCGCCCCCACGGGTCGTCGCGCCGCACCACGTTGGTGGTGTGTGTACGCGCGGCCTGAATCGTGCTCGCCCAGCCCGTCGGCGTGCCCGTGCGGCACGTTGACGTTGAGCAGCACCCGCGTCGGCAGGCCATGCGCCAGCACCTCGCCGGCGACCGCTGCACCCGCGGCCGCGGCCGGCCCGAAGTCGTAGGCGAGCGAACGCTGCAGCGACACTGCCACCGCCGGCACGCCCATCAGCACCCCCTCGAGGGCACCGCCGACCGTCCCCGAATAGGTGACGTCGTCGCCGACGTTCCAGCCCTTGTTGATGCCCGCGATGACCAGGTCCGGCAGCTGTCCGCCCAGCAGTTCGGAGACCGCGATGTTGACGCAGTCGGCCGGCGTCCCGTCGACGGCGTGGACATCGACGCCGACGTCCTTGAGGCGCAGCGGCCGGGCCAGCGTCAGGGCGTGCCCGATGGCACTCGCCTCGCCGACCGGCGCACACACCACCACCCGGCCCAGCGGTCGCAGCGCCGCCGCCAGGGCATGCAGCCCCTCGGACTCGACGCCATCGTCATTGGTAAGAAGAATCGTACTCATAGGGTTCGTGGGGCCGCGGCGCCGAGGCCTGCGAGTTCGATGAACCAGCGCCGGCCTGCGCGGAGTCTATGATCAGAACTGCCATGCCCTCGCCGTTCGACGCCGTACTGCTCGTATCCTTCGGAGGCCCACAAGGGCCTGGACGACATCCGCCCCTTCCTGGCCAACGTGCTGCGGGGGCGCCGCATCCCGCCGCAGCGGATCGAGGAGGTCGCCCATCACTACGAGCGCTTCGGGGGCGTCTCGCCAATCACCCAGTACACGACGGAGCAGGCCGAAGGACTGCGCCGGCACCTGGCCGGCCGCGGCCTGGATCTGCCAGTGTACGTGGGGATGCGCAACTGGACGCCGCTGCTGCCCGACGTGCTGGAGCAGATGGCCGACGACGGCATCGGTCGGGCCATCGGCGTGGTCGCCGCCGCCCACCGGTCCTATTCGAGCTGCACGCAGTACAAGCAGAACGTCCTGCAGGCGCGCCAGGCGGTGTTTGCCGGCGGCCGTCGGCCGGTGGATGTGACCTACGTCGGCGACTGGCATCTGCACGACGGCTTCCTGACGGCGGTCGCCGACCACGTGGTGCAGCGCCCGCGACCGCCTGCCGGTCGAGGTCCAGGCCGCCGCTCGACTGGTCTTCACGGCCCACAGCGTGCCGGCCTCGATGAGCGGCGCCGACACGTACCGGCAGCAGCTGCTCACCTCGGGCGCCGAGGTCGCACGCCGCCTGGGCATCGACGACTGGGCGCTGGTGTTCCAGAGCCGCAGCGGGCGCCCGGAGGACCCCTGGCTCGACCCAGACGTCAACGACTACCTGCGCGTCGAGCACGCCACGGGGGACTTGCCGGCGGTCATCATCAGCCCAATCGGCTTCGTGTGTGACCACATCGAGGTGCTCTACGACCTCGACTACGAAGCGCGGCCAGACCTGCGAGGCGCTCGACCTGCCGATGGCGCGTGCCTCGGCCGCCAACGCCCATCCCGCGTTCATCCGCACGATGACCGACATGGTGATGGCGACCTGGGACACGTACCGGAACGGTCGGCCCCTCACGCTGGTGCATCCGGACCAGCCCAACGCGACGGAACTGCCGCCGCCGGTACAGCCGGGATCGTAGGGCGTGCGGCGCGGCCGGCACGCCCGGCGCCGTCCCGGGGCCGCGCTGCCGCCGGGCGAGCCGACCCCATCGGCCGGGGCCGACCCGCGCTACGCGGTCTGCGTGGCGCAGTGCTTGTCGAAGGCGGCCGTCAGCGCCGAGGCGATGCCGTCGGCCGTGTTGCTCTCGATCTGGTGCCGCTCCATCATGTAGATCAGCTTGCCGTCACGCAGCAGGCCGACCGCCGGCGACGAGGGCGGGTATCCGGTGAAGTACGAGCGGGCCCGTTCGGTGGCTTCGATGTCGGCACCGGCAAACACGGTCACCGCGCGATCCGGCATGGTGGCGTGCTGCATCGCACGGGCGATGCCGGGACGCGCCTTGCCGGCGGCGCAGCCGCAGACCGAGTTGACCACGACCAGCGTCGTGCCCTGTTCGGTGACGGCGCGGTCCACGTCGGCCGCGGTGCGGAGCTCGGTGAAGCCGACGTCGGTCAGTTCTTCGCGCATCGGCGCGACCAGGAATTCAGGGTAAGGCATAGGTGTTCTCCACTCCTGTGCGGGGTCAGGCCCCCGGCTCAGTTACTGGACCGCCGCGCTGACGCGGCGACGCGAACTGGCCTCGGCCGCGGCCGTGACCAGGAAATCGATGAACGGCACCCACGGATCGAACCCGATCACGGTCGGGCGCGTCAGCGACGAAATTGGACAAGGCGTTCAGGTCGTAGAAGTACGGCTGGCCGTCGCGCTCGTCGACTACGTATTCGACGCCACCGACATCGAAGCCGGCCGCGTCGGTCATCCGGACCACCGCCTCGACGATGTCGCGCGGCGGGTGGGCCTGGGCAGCGCGCGTGGTCCCGGACGTCGGCGGCGTGATGGCGCAGTTGCCACCCAGGGCGACCGCACCGGCCGACACCTCCGACGCGACCGGCGGCGGCAGTTCGCACGCGTCAGCCGGGCAGAGGTTGAAGCTGCTGCCCCGACACCGGCATGGCGATCGCGTACAGGTAGGCGTGGTTCAGCACTTCCACGCGGGTGATGTGGCCGCCGAGCGCCGGGATGAACTCCTGCACCAGCGCGAGCTGATCGACCCCCAGGTCGAGCTGATGGGCGTCGACGGCAGCGCGCAGATCATCGGCGCTGTCGAGGCGCAGCACGCCTGCGCCGCTGCCGCCGACGCTCGGCTTGATGACGACCGGCCAGCGCAACCGCGTCGGTCGCGGCAAGCGCTTCGGAGGCGTGGTTGATGACCCGGGTCTTCGGGAACGGCAGCCCGAGGTCGGCCAGCAGGGCCATCTGCCGCACCTTGGAGATCTCGAAGCCGTAGGCCTTCGCGCCGTTGATCACCGTGATGCCCGCGGCCTCGGCCATCTCGAGATACTGCAGCGTCGCCAGGATGCCGTGCCCGTGGCCGCGACGGTCGGCCGACGGGCTCATGCGGTTGACCAGCAGGTCGGGCGCGCGGCCAGCGCGCGGCATCGTGCCGCCAGTCCGGGCGGAAATTCAGCGCCCCGGCATGCACGCTGACGATGCGCGACGCCGCGCGCCTCGAGACCCTCGAAGAGCCGCGCGAACCAGGCGGGATGCTCGTAGAGGACGTCGATCATTCCGTCGGCTCCTTCAGCAGCTCGGCCGCCTCGTCGCCGCCCGGTTCGGGCGCGACCGGACCCTGGTACCACGCATACGCGTAGAACCCGCCGAAGATGACGACGATCAGGCCGAGCGACAGCCACTTCGGAATCTCGAAATGGACGTACCCGAGCTGGTGCAGGTACTCGACCAGCAGCTTGATGCCGACCCACGCGATGATCACGAAGGCGCCGTCCACCAGCGCCGGGAACTTCTGCACGACCGACAGGAGCCTGCCGATCAGCAGCCGCATGGCGACGATGCCGAGCAGGCCGCCGGTGATGATCACCCACAGCTTGGGCGACATCGCGACGGCGACCAGGATCGAGTCGATGGCAAAGACGATGTCGGTCAGCTCGACCTTGATGACCGTGGTCCAGAACGCCGACAGCCCGAGCCAGCTCGTGGCCGGTTTGATCGCCTTGCGGTCCTCGTGACCGCCGCTGCGGAAATGCTGGATCGGCAGCCAGAGCAGGTACAGCGCGCCGACCAGCTTCACCCACGACAGCTGGATCATGAAGGCGGCGAAAGAACGTCGCCAGTCCGCGAAAGGCAAACGCGCCGAGGATGCCGTACCGCAGGGCCTTGCGCTGCTGGTCGCGCGGCAGCGACAGCACCAGGATGGCCAGGACCAGAGCGTTGTCGGCGCTGAGCAGTCCCTCGAGCAACACCAGCAGCCCGATGGTCAGCAAGTCTGTCGGAGCGAAATCCACGATGCCTCGTCTGCGGGCGGCGCCGGACGGGATGTCGGACGGGCGCGGGCAGACGTCAAGTATGCGGCAAGCGTCCGGTCGCGGCTACCGTCATGACCGAGGCGAGCCGCAGCAACGGCACAGGTTGACGCGGAGCGAGGCATGTCCTTGACACGGCACGTGTCAACGTCTACACTCGGACTGTGTCAACGAGTGGCGACCGGTCGCGCGACGAGACGTCCCCGCCGGGAGAGGACTTCTTCCTCATCAGCGTGGCGGCGCGCCAGCTCGGCATGCACCCGCAGACCCTGCGCAAGTACGAGCGCCTCGGCCTGGTGCGGCCCACCCGCACCCTCGGCAGCATGCGCGTCTACTCGCGCGACGAGCTGGCGCGGCTGCGAATCATCAAGCACCTCGTCGACGAGGCCGGCATCAACCTGGCCGGGGTGCAGCGGCTGCTGGCCGTGCTCGACGTGCTGCAGCGCATTCGCCCGCTCGCCAGCGGCCCGGACTGGTCGCGGGCCTCGGGACGGCGGCTCAACCAGGAACTCGATCGCCTGAGCGCGATGCTCGGGCTCTGATCACGGAGGCGGGATGGAATTTCGCGACTACTACGCCACGCTCGGCGTGCCGAAGACCGCCTCCGCCAAGGAGATCAAGCAGGCCTTCCGCCGGCAGGCGCGCAAGCACCACCCGGACGTGAATCCGGGCAACACCGGCGCCGAGACGAAGTTCAAGGAGCTCAACGAGGCGTACGAGGTGCTCGGCGACGTCGAGAAGCGCCGCAAGTACGACGAGCTCGGCGCCAACTGGAAGGCCTACGAGCAGGCGCAGAAGGGCGGCTACGACCCGCGCGCGGGAAGCAGCCCGTTCGGGTCAGGCGGGTGGCCGGGCGGCGGCTGCGCCTGGCGGCGCCGGGCCGGGCGGCGGCTACCGCACGGTGTCGTCCGAGGAGTTCCAGGAGATGTTCGGCGAGGGCGCCAACCCCTTCTCGGACTTCTTCAAGACGTTCTTCGGCGGCGAGGCCCCGAGCGAGCGGCCCGGCCCCGCGCGGCCGGGCGCGCCGCGCCGCGCCCGTCGCACCGCAGGAGCACGAGCTGCCGATCAGCCTCGAGGAAGCCTTCAGCGGCACCACGCGCAAGGTGACACTCAGCGGGCCGGATGGCGAGCGCTCGCTCGAGGTGCGCTTCCCCGCCGGGATTCGCGACGGCCAGAAGGTGCGGGCCGCGTCCGAAGGCGGCGACGTGTTCTTCCGGGTGCGTCTTGCGCCGCACCCGCGTTTCGAGGCGCGCGGCGATCACGACCTGGCCACGCGCGTGCCGGTGCCGATCCCGGTGGCCGTCCTCGGTGGCGAGATCGAGGTGTCGCCGCTGATCGGCGACCGCATCCGGACCAGGGTGCCGGCCGGCACGCAGTCGGGCGCCGTCCTCCGGCTGCGCGGCCACGGCCGGCCGGTGCTCGGCAAGACCGACCGCGGCGACCTGCTGGTCACGCTGGATCTGCAGGTGCCGACGGAGCTGACGCCCGAGGAACGCGTGCACTACGAAGCGCTGGCGGCGCTGCGCGTCGCAGCCGGCATAGCGGCGGGTCGGCCGCCTCGCGCACAGCCTGCCGACCAGACCTGACCGATCGACTCGATATCGAACCGGGGGAATCATGAACGTGAATCGACTGACCGAGAAGGCCCAGGAAGCCGTTGTCGCCGCCCAGCAACTGGCGACGCGGAGCAATCATTCGCAACTCGATCCCGAACACCTGCTGTCGACGCTGGTGGCCCAGCAGGGCGGCATCGTGCCGGCCGTGCTGCGCCGGATGCAGATCGACCCGGCGGCGCTCGGGCGCGTCATCGAGCAGGATCTCAGCAAGCGGCCGAAGGCCTACGGCGGCAGCGAGGCCACCCTCGGCAGCCGCATGCGCGGCGCTGATCGAGTCGGCCGAGAAGGAAGCGGCGCAGCTCAAGGACGAGTACCTCAGCACCGAGCACTTCCTGCTGGCGATCGCCGGTGAAGGCGGATCGACGCCGGGGGTGCTGGCGCTGCAGGCGCGTGGGTGCCACGCGCGACGCGATCCTCGGCGACGCTGGCGTCGGTGCGCGGCACGCAGCGCGTGACCGACCAGAGCCCGGAGGGCCGGTACGAGGCGCTCGAGAAGTACGGTCGCGATCTCACCGTGCTGGCGCGCGAGGGCAAGCTCGATCCGGTGATCGGCCGCGACGACGAGATCCGGCGCGTGATCCAGGTGCTGTCACGGCGCACCAAGAACAACCCGGTGCTGATCGGCGAGCCCGGCGTCGGCAAGACCGCCATCGTCGAGGGGCTGGCGCAGCGCATCGTCCGCGGCGACGTGCCCGAAGGGCCTGAAGAACAAGCGCATCGTCGCGCTGGACATGGGTTCGCTGGTGGCCGGCGCGAAGTATCGCGGCGAGTTCGAGGAACGGCTGAAGGCCGTGCTCCAGGAGATCGTCAACGCGCAGGGCGAGATCGTCCTGTTCATCGACGAGCTGCACACCGTGGTCGGCGCGGGCGCTGCCGAGGGCTCGCTCGACGCGTCCAACATGCTCAAGCCGATGCTGGCGCGCGGGGAGCTGCACACCATCGGCGCGACGACGCTGGACGAGTACCGCAAGCACATCGAGAAGGACGCGGCACTGGAGCGGCGCTTCCAGCCGGTGCTGGTCGGCGAGCCGTCGGTCGAGGACACGATCAGCATCCTGCGCGGCCTGCGCGAGAAGTACGAACTGCACCACGGCGTGCGGCTCAAGGACGCGGCGCTGGTGGCCGCCGCGGTGCTGAGCCACCGCTACATCGCCGACCGCTTCCTGCCCGACAAGGCCATCGACCTGGTCGACGAAGCGGCCTCGCGGCTGCGCATGGAGATCGACTCGATGCCGGCCGAGCTCGATGAAGTGTCGCGCCGCATCATGCAGCTCGAGATCGAGCGCGAGGCGCTGCGCAAGGAGACCGACCAGGCGTCACAGGATCGGCTCTCCAGGCTCGAACGCGAACTCGCCGACCTGAAGGAGCAGCGTACGCGCCTGCACACCCAGTGGGAGCAGGAGAAGTCGGCGATCCAGGCGAGCACGGCGCTGAAGAGCGAGATCGAACAGGTGCGGCAGCAGATCGACCACGCGCAACGCGATGGCGACTACGCACGCGCCTCCGAATTGCAGTACGGCCGGCTGCCGGAGCTCGAGGCCCGTCGCACCGCGGAGGATGCCCGCCACGACGGCCCGCAGGCCTCGCCGCGGATGCTCAAGGAGGAGGTCGACGAGGAGGACATCGCCGAGGTGGTGAGCAAGTGGACGCACATCCCGCTGAACCGCCTGGTCGAGGGCGAAGTGCAGAAGCTCGTGCAGATGGAGGAGCGGTTGCACCACCGCGTCGTCGGCCAGGACGAGGCCATCCAGGCTGTCGCCAGTGCGATTCGCCGCGCCCGGGCCGGACTGCAGGATCCCAATCGTCCGCTCGGCAGCTTCGTCTTTCTCGGCCCGACCGGCGTCGGCAAGACCGAGCTGGCGCGCGCCCTCGCCGAGTTCATGTTCGACGACGAGCAGGCGATGATCCGCATCGACATGTCCGAGTACCAGGAGAAGCACGCGGTGTCGCGGCTGGTCGGCGCGCCGCCCGGATACGTCGGCTACGACGAGGCCGGCCAGCTCACCGAGGCGGTGCGGCGGCGGCCCTACGCCGTGGTGCTGTTCGACGAGGTCGAGAAGGCCCATCCCGACGTCCTCAACGTCCTGCTGCAGGTGCTCGACGATGGCCGGCTGACCGATAGCCGTGGCCGCACGGTGGACTTCAAGAACACCGTCGTGATCATGACGTCCAACCTCGGCAGCCAGTATCTGGCCGAGCGGGCGCTGCACGAGGGCACGGTGGACGAGGACACCCGGCGGGAGGTCCTGGACGCCATGCGTCAGCACTTCCGGCCGGAGTTCATCAACCGGATCGACGAGATCATCGTGTTCCATCCGCTCGGGCGCGAGCACATGGGGCGGATCATCGAGTTGCAGATGGCGCGGCTGCTGAGCAGGCTCGAGCAGCGCAAGATCTCGCTGCACCTGACCGACGCCGCGCGGCTGGCGCTGGTGGACGAAGGCTACGACCCGCTCTACGGGGCGCGGCCGCTGAAGCGGACGCTGCAGAAGCGTGTCCTGGATCCGCTGGCCATGCAGGTCCTGCAGGGCGAGTTCCGCGAAGGCGACCACGTGACGCTGGATGTCGTGGACGGCGCCTTGCAGTTCGAGAAGCGGCAGCCGGTCGTGCACTGAGGCGGCCGGCCGCGTCCCGAGACCATGCGCGCCATTGCCATTCTCGCCGGCCTGCTCTCGTTCGCCGCGTGCGCGGGGCGCGGCCAGGAGCCCTATGCCATGCAGCGAGCGTCGATGGTGCGGGAGCAGATCGAGGCGCGGGGCGTCCGTGATCCGCGCGTGCTCGAGGCGATGCGGCGGGTGCCGCGCGAGCGCTTCGTGCCCGGCGGATCGGAGGCACTCGCGTATCGCGATTCGCCGCTGTCGATTGGCCACGGTCAGACCATCTCGCAGCCGTACATCGTGGCGGTGATGAGCGAGGCCGCGGCAATCGCGCCGGACGCGGTGGTGCTCGAGATCGGCACGGGCTCGGCGTATCAGTCGGCCATTCTCGGCGAACTGGCGCGGCAGGTCTATTCGCTGGAGGTCGTTCCCGAGCTGGCGCAGCGCGCGGCGGCGCTGCTCGCGGAACTCGGCTACGCCAACGTGCAGGCCCGCCATGGCGATGGCTACCGCGGCTGGCCCGAGCATGCGCCCTTCGACGCCATCGTGGTGACGGCCGCGCCTCCGGCCGTGCCCCTGGCGTTGAGGCAGCAGCTGAAGATCGGTGGGCGGCTGGTCGTGCCGGTCGGCACCGACGACCAGGAACTCCTGGTCATCGGCCGCACGGCTGACGGCTTCACCGAGCAGCGGCTGATGCCGGTGCGGTTCGTGCCGATGGTGCCCGGCTCCTGACCCTGCCCGGCGTCAGGGTTTGTGCATCGCGTTGAGGAAGTCGGCGTTGGTGCCTGACTTGCCCAGCTTGTCGATCAGCAGTTCCATCGCCTCGGTGGCCGAGAGCGGGTTGATCACCTTGCGCAGCACCCAGATGCGATTGAGGTCGTCCTTGGGGATGAGCAGCTCCTCCTTGCGGGTGCCGCTCTTGGTGATGTCGATCGCCGGGAAGACGCGCTTGTCCACCAGCTTGCGATCGAGGTGGATTTCCATGTTGCCGGTGCCCTTGAACTCCTCGAAGATCACCTCGTCCATGCGTGAACCGGTGTCGACCAGGGCGGTGGCGATGATCGTCAGCGAGCCGCCTTCCTCGATGTTGCGGGCCGCGCCGAAGAAGCGCTTCGGCTTCTGCAGCGCGTTGGAGTCGACGCCGCCCGTCAGCACCTTGCCCGACGGCGGCACGACGCTGTTGTAGGCCCGCGCCAGCCGTGTGATCGAGTCGAGCAGGATCAGCACGTCCTTCTTGTGCTCGACCAGCCGCTTGGCCTTCTCGATGACCATCTCGGCCACCTGGACGTGGCGCTGCGCCGGCTCGTCGAAGGTCGACGAGATGACTTCGGCACGGACCGAGCGCTGCATGTCGGTGACCTCCTCGGGCCGCTCGTCGATGAGCAGCACGATCAGGTACACCTCCGGATGGTTCTGCACCACCGACTGCGCGATGTTCTGCAGCAGCATCGTCTTGCCGGTGCGCGGCGGCGCGACGATCAGCCCGCGCTGGCCCTTGCCAATCGGCGTCATCAGGTCGAGCACCCGCGCCGAGAGGTTGTCCTTGCCGGTCTCGAGCGAGAAGCGCGCCTGCGGATAGAGCGGCGTCAGGTTCTCGAAGAAGATCTTGTCGCGGGCGAACTCCGGCGCCTCGAAGTTGACGGCCTCGACCTTGATCAGCGCGAAGTACCGCTCGCCGTCCTTGGGCGGCCGGATCTGGCCACTGACCGTGTCGCCGGTCTGCAGGTCGAACTTGCGGATCTGCGAGGGCGAGACGTAGATGTCGTCCGGCCCGGCGAGGTAGTTGTAGTCGGGCGCGCGCAGGAAGCCGAAGCCGTCCTGCAGCACCTCGAGCACGCCCTCGGAGAAGATGAAGCCGCTCTGCTCGGTCTGCGCCTTCAGGATCTGGAAGATCAGCTCCTGCTTGCGCAGGCCGGTGGCGCCGATGACCCCGAGGTCCTGGGCCACCTGCATCAACGCCTGGATGGTCATCTCCTTGAGCTGACCGATCCGCAGACTGGCTTCGCTGCCCTCGGGCGGCATGTCGACGGGTGAGTCGTTGGCGACGTCGGGGATTTCGTTGACGGGGCGGCGTGGAGACGGGGGGCGCGGTCCGCGGCGGCCGCCGGAACGCTTCTGTGCTGGTGACATGCGGGTCTGCGATGGGGGGATGGTGTGGTCGAGCGACAGGCGCGGCGCTGCGCGAGAAACGCGCGGGGCCAGACCCTGAAACCACGAGGTGAAGCGCAAGTATAGCCGAAAACCCATGGTGTAGAATCCGCGCAGCGTGTCGCGGCATGTGCTCATCCTCGGCCTGGTCTGCTTCCTGACCTTTTTCGCAGGCCTTGGCCGCGGCGCGATCGGGGATTCCGACGAGGCGTTCTACGCGGAAGCGGCGCGGGAGATGGTTGCCTCCGGCGACTGGCTGACGCCGTACTACAACTACGAGCTCCGCTTCCAGAAGCCGATCCTGTTCTACTGGCTCGTGTCGATGGCCTACGAGGCCGCCGGCGTCGGCGAAGCCGCCGCCCGCGTCCCGTCGGCGCTGGCCGGCTTCGGCCTGGCCATCCTCACCTACCTGGCCGGCCGGCGCTGGTTCGACGCCGCCACCGGGTTCTTCGCCGCCACCGTCGTCGCCACCAGCTTCGGCTACTTCTCCATCGGCCGTCTGTCGCTGCCCGACCTGCCGCTCGCCTTCTTCATCGCCGCCGCAACCTGGGGCCTGATCGAGGGCATCGGCTCGCCCATCGCGACGGCCACGACCTCCGCGACGCGACGGCGCCTCTGGCTGGCGTTTGCCGGGATCATGATGGGCCTCGGCCTGCTGACCAAGGGCCCGGTCGGCGTGGCGCTGCCGGTGCTGGCGGTGCTGCCGGTGTGGTGGAAGGAGCGTCGCAGTGCAGGCGGCGAGGACACCGCCCGCTTTCCCGGCGTGCTCGACCTCGTCCTGGTGGCGGCACTGGTCCTGCTGGTGGCCGCACCCTGGTTCGTCGCGATGGCGCAGCACCACGGCCTCGCGTACGTGCACCGCTTCTTCATCGGCGAGAACCTCGAACGGTTCGCCACCGACCGCTACAACGAACCGCGCCCGATCTGGTTCTACCTGCCGATCGTGCTCGGCGGGACTGATGCCGTGGTCGCCGTTCATCCTGCTCTGGCTGCCGACCTGGCACCGCGTGTTCAAGCGGGAGCGCATGGTCACGCGCGCGGAGTGGCGCGCCATCCTGTGGGCCGCCATCCCCTTCATCTTCTACTCGGCCTCGATCGGCAAGCAGCCGCGCTACATCCTGCCGATGCTGCCGCCGATGGCCCTGCTGCTGGCGCGGACCGTGATCGCCAGGCTTCCCGACGGACAGACGGCAGTCGACGCCTCGCAGCGGGCGCCAGAATGCCCTCGCCTGGTGCGGCACGGTGTGCGCGGTCCTGTTTGTCATCCTCGGCATCCTGCTGCATCGGGCGCGGCCGCTGCTGTTCGTGCTGACGCCGTCGCTGGCCCTGGTGTGCACGGGCATCATGACGGCAAGCGCCATCTCGGTGCTGATCGCCAGCTGGAGCCGCCGCCGCTGGGCGCTGCCGGTGACCATGGCGGCGGCCTCGATTGCCACCCTGCTGTCGCTGCACTACTCGGTGGCCTCGGCCGCCGACCTCGAGCCGGTCCAGGTGATGGCCCGCAAGCACGCGGCCGCCTACCAGGGCCATGAGCCCTCGGCCACCTATCGTGTCTTCGTCCGCAACCTGGTCTTCTACACCGGCGTCAAGCAGACCGACCTGGTGCAACCGCACGAGGTGGTGGAGTTCCTGCGACAGCCGCAACGGGTCCTCTGCGTGATCACCAAGGACGACCTCGCGCGACTGGCGAGCGAGTACGGGCTGGTCACCCGGACGCTGGCCGAGGTGCAGTACTTCAATCCGGCCGGCGTCCGCCTGCGCACGCTGCTCTGGCCGGACCCGGCGCGTGACCTCGAGACGGTGCTGCTGGTCACGAATCAGTAAGGTCGATACGCGTCATTCTGAATTCAGAATTTACAATTCAGAATTCAGAATTCAGGGAACATCTTGCCGGGATTGAGGATGTTCAACGGATCGAAGGCCGCCTTGATGCGGCGCTGCAACTCGATCTCGATCGGCGACAGGACGAGCGTCACGAACGGCAGCTTCGAAAAGCCGACCCCATGCTCGCCGCTGATCGACCCCTCGAGCGCAACCACCCCCTCGAAGAGCCTGCGCTCGGCGGCGCGCGCCTCTGTCACGGCGTCCGGGTCGGCCGGATCCAGCATGATGTTGACGTGGATGTTGCCGTCGCCGACGTGACCGAAGCTCGGAATCCGGATGCGGGGCGAGTCGTCACGCAACTGCGCGATGAGCTCGAACAGCTCCGGGACGCGGCCCTTCGGCACGACCACGTCGTGGTTGATCTTGAGCGGCGCCAGCACCTTCAGCGACAGCGAGAGGGCCCGCCGCACCCCCCACAGCTGCTCGCGCGTTGCGGCGTCGTGCGCCACCAGCACCTCGGTCGCGCCGGCGTCACGACAGGCCTGCTCGACGCGCTGCGCCTCCTCGCGCACCGTGTCCGGCAGCCCGTCCACTTCGAGCAGCAGCAGCGCCCCCGTCCCCTCCGGCGCGAGCGCGCGCGTCCCGAGGGCCGTGGCGACCGCGTCGAGTGAGTCGCCGTCAATCAGCTCCAGCGCCGACGGCACCACCCGCGCCCGAATCAGGTTCGTCACGGCCTGCACTGCGCCGTCGACCGTGGAGAAGGTGGCGCGCAGGGTGACCTGCGTCGGGGGCAGCGGAACCAGCCGCACGGTCACCTTGGTGATGACCGCCAGCGTGCCTTCCGATCCGACCAGCAGCTGCGTGAGATCGTAGCCGACGACGTTTTTCACGGTCTTGCCGCCGGTGCGGATGACTTCCCCGGATGGCAGGACCGCCTCGAGACCAAGCACGTAGCGTTTGGTCACGCCGTACTTGAACGCGCGCGGGCCACCCGCGCATTCGGCCACGTTGCCGCCGATGGTCGACGTGGCCAGGCTGGCCGGGTCGGGCGGATAGAACAGGCCGACGGCCTCCACGGCCTTCTGCAGGTCGCCGGTGATGACATGGCACTCGGCAACCGCGAGCAGGTTCTGCTGATCGACCTCGAGGATGCGGTTCAGGCGCTCGAGCGCCAGGACCACGCCACCGCGCGTCGGCACCGCGCCGCCCGTGTAGCCCGTGCCCGCACCGCGCGGGACGACGGGAATCCGATGCGCCGTGCAGGCGCGCAGGACGCCCGCCACCTCCTCGGTGGACGCCGGCCAGACCACGACGTCGGCCGGGTGGCCCTTCTTCAGGGCATCGGTGCCATAGGTCGTGCGGGCGAACTCGTCGGTCCGCACGTGGGCGGCGCCGACCACGTCGCGGAGGGCATCGATGAAGGCGTCCGTGACCGCGCCGTACTGCCCGTGCGTCATGGCTCGCTGCGCGGGCTGGACGCGCCCCGGCTGCCCTCGCGTCTGGTGTACCGACCGGCGTCGATGTCGGCAAGGAACGCGTGCAGGCGGCGTGCCGCTTCCTCGAGGCGCTCGACGTCGGCGGCGTACGAGAGGCGGAAGAAGCCCGGCGCATCGAACGCCTCGCCCGCCGTGACCACCACGTGCTGGTCCTCGAGCAGCGACTGGCAGAACTCGGCGCTGGTGCGCAGGCCGTCCGGCTCGAGCAACGCCGACACCTCGACAAACAGGTAGAACGCACCTGCCGGCGTCGTGCACGTCAGCCGGGCGTCCTGCGTGACGCGCTGCTGGATCAGGTCGCGCCGGCGCCGGTAGGCGTCGAGCATGTCGGTGACGCACGCCTGCGGACCGGTCAGCGCCGCGACGACGGCCTTCTGGGTGATCGAACAGACGTTGCTGGTGCAGTGGCTCTGGATGGCATTGCACGCGGCCACGACGGTGCGTGGCGCCAGCAGCCAGCCGCATCGCCAGCCCGTCATCGCATAGGCCTTGGACGCAGACCCGGTCAGGATCGTCCGGTCGCGCATGCGCTCGCCGAGCACCTTGGGCAGGTTGTGCGGCACGGCGTCGTAGATCAGCCGCTCGTAACAGAGGTCGAGGACGATCCAGATGCCTCGCGTGGCGGCGTGGTCGGCCAGCCGCGTCATCTCCGCCTCGGTCATCAGCGCGCCGGTCGGATTGGCTGGCGAGTTGATGACCACCCCGCGCGTGCGCGGGGTGATGGCGTCGAGAAACACCTGGGCGGTCAGCGCGAAGCCGTCCTCCGGCGAGGTCCGCACGACCACCGGGGTGGCGTCGGCCAGCTTGATCTGCTCCACCAGCGTCGGCCACCCCGGCGTGTGGGTGATCACCTCGTCGCCTGGACCGAACACCGCGAGTGCGGCGTTGAGGAGCGCCTGCTTGCCGCCGGCGCAGACGATCACCTCGCTCTCGTCGTACTCGACGCCATAGTCGGCGCGGTACCGCGCGATGATGGCCTGTTTGACCTCACTCGACCCGGAGTTGGGCGTGTACTTGGTGTAGTTGGCGGTGATCGCGGCGTGGGCCGCGTCCTTGACGTGCTCGGGCGTGGCGAAGTCGGGTTCGCCGGCACTGAGATCGACCACGTCGACCCCGGCCTGGCGCAGGCGTTCGGCCGCGATCAACCCCTTCATCGTCGGGGAAGAAGAAATGCGCGTGGTGCGTTCTGCGAGCATGCGTCTTGGTCTCCGCCTCCCCGGCCCGGAATTGCTGGCGCCGCTGGGGAGGGTGTCGGGCAGGCCGTGTCGGTCTGCCCCCGTGGTGCCGCCTCTCAGTCGCGCCGTCCGAGATGGCTCAGCACGGCCGGCGGCACGAAGGCGGCAATGGGTCCGCCCAGGGCGTGGATCTGCCGCACCAGGCTGGAGCTGACGTGCGCCCACTCGGGCGCGGCCACGAGGTAGATCGTTTCCAGCCCGGGGCGCAGCGCCGCGTTCATCTTCGCCATCGGCCACTCGTGCTCGTAGTCGGTGACCGAGCGCAGGCCGCGCACCACCACCGTCGCGCCATGCGCCGCCGCGGCATCGACCAGCAGACCCTCGAAGGCCACCACGTCCACCCCGCTGTCGCCCGCCACGCTGTCTCGGACCACGGCCAGACGTGCCTCGAGCGAGAGCATCGGCGACTTGCCGGGGTTGACCAGCACGGCGACGACCACGCGGCCGAACAGCCGCCGCGCCCGCTGGATGACGTCGAGATGCCCGTTGGTGATCGGGTCGAATGAACCGGCAACGAGGGCAACGTGTGCGAGATCCACTCAGCGCTCCGTCCCGACCACGCCGGGCTCGTAGAAAGTCAACGCGCTGTCGCCCTGGCGCAGCCGGCGCCGCACGCCCAGCCCTTCGACGCCCTCGGGCGACTGCAGTCGAGACGCGTGCTCGAGCACCACCAGGCCGCTCGATGCTACGTGGGCCGACGCCAGTTCCAGCCAGGGCTCCAGGGACCGCTGCGCGTACGGGGGATCGAGGAACACGATGTCGAAGGGTCCGCCGGGCACCGTGACCGCGCGGGAAAGGGCGTTGCGCCGCTCGATAGTATAGCCCTCGCTCACGCCGCACCGGCGCAGGTTGGCGGCAACGAGCGCCACCGCGCGACGGTCCTCGTCGACGAAGGTGACCGCCGCCGCGCCGCGGCTCAGGGCCTCGATGCCGACCGCACCGGTGCCGGCGCAGACGTCCAGCACGCGGGCGCCGGCGATGCGTGGGGCCAGGATGTTGAACAGCGTCTCCCGCAGCCGATCCGAGGTCGGCCGCAGTCCGTCCCAGTCGGGGGCCTGCAGCACCCGTCCCTTGTACCCCCCGGCGATGATCCGCATCAGCCGACCTGCGCCAGGTTGAAGCGGCCGGCCCATGCCGCGCGCGCCAGCCGCAGCGCCGGCGCGTCGCCGGCCAGCCGGCCGACCAGATCACGGGCGATGTCGTGCGCGTCGGCCATCAGTTCCTGGTCGCGTCGCAGGTCGCCGATCCGCAGCGTCGGCAAGCCGGCCTGGCGGGTCCCGAACATGTCGCCCGGGCCGCGAATCGCCAGGTCTCGCTCGGCGATGACAAAGCCGTCGGTCGTCTCGGTCATCGCCTTGAGGCGCTCGCGCGCCTCGTCGCTGAGCGGACGGTCGAACAGCAGCACGCAATAGCTCTGGGCGGCGCCGCGGCCGACCCGGCCGCGCAACTGGTGCAGCTGGGCGAGGCCGAAGCGCTCGGCATGTTCCACCACCATCACGCTTGCGTTGGGCACATCCACCCCGACTTCGATGACCGTCGTCGAGACCAGCACGTCGAGCGCGTGGGCGACGAAGGCCTGCATCACCTGCTGCTTGTCCGCGGCCTTGAGTTTGCCGTGCAGCAGCCCGATCCGCAGCCCGGCCAGCACGCCGGCGCGCAATTCCTCTTCCATGCTGACGGCGGCACGCACGTCGATCTTGTCGCTGTCCTCGATGATCGGCAGCACCACGTACGCCTGCCGCCCTTCTGCCACCTGCTCGCGAACGAAGGCGTACGCCTCGTCGCGGCGCTCCTCTGGCCGCGCGGTGGTCCGCACGGGCCGACGGCCCGGCGGCAGGTCGCGAATCACCGACACGTCGAGATCGCCATAGGCCGTGAGCGTCAGCGTCCGGGGAATCGGCGTCGCCGTCATCACCAGCACGTCGGGCAGGCGCCCCTTGTCGCGGAGCCTGGCCCGCTGGCCCACGCCGAAGCGATGCTGTTCGTCGATGATGACCAGGCCGAGATGCTTGAACAGCGCGGGGTCCTCGAGCACCGCGTGCGTGCCAATCACCATCCGGGAGTCGCCGGAGGCAATGGCCGCGAGGGCGTCGCGGCGGGCCACGCTGCGTTGGCTGCCGGTGAGCAGGCTCGATCGGAACGGGGTCGAGGCCAGACGGGCGGCAACCGTGCGCGCGTGCTGGTCGGCCAGCAGTTCGGTGGGGGCCATCAACACCACCTGCAGCCCGTTGGCCATTGCCACCACGGCAGCCAGCAGGGCGACGATGGTCTTGCCGGCGCCGACGTCACCCTGCAGGAGCCGATTCATCGCCACGGGCCGCTGCAGGTCCTCGACGATCTCGCGCAGCGCCTGCTTCTGGCCAGGGGTCAGCGTGAATGGCAGCACGCCCCTGGCCAGCGCCCGGACCGCATCCGAGACCAGGATGCGATGCGGCTTCGCACTCGCCACTGCCCGCGCCCGCTGATCGGCAAGGGCCAGCTGGAAGAGCACGAACTCCTCGAGGATGAGGCGCACCTGCGCCGGCGTGCGAAACCCGTTCAGCACCTCGACGCTCGTGCCCTCCGGCGGGAAGTGCGTATCGAGGAGCGCCTCGCGTCGCGACGGCAACCCGCGCGACCGCCTGATCTCGCCAGGCAGCGGGTCGGTGATCGCGTCGGGCAGGCGGTCGAGCGCGCGGGCGACGAGGTCGCGCTGCAGTTTGGGCGTCAGCGGCCCGATGCGCTCGTACACGGGGACGATCCGCCCGGTGTGGATACTCGCGCCGTCATCGGCCCCGGTCAGGTCCACGAACTCGTAGAGCGGCGACTGGAACTGCGGGCCGAGGCTCGTCCACTCGACCTTGCCATGCAGCACGACCTGCTGACCGGTGCGAAACACCTGGGCGAGAAAGCGCTGATTGAAGAACACCGCCCGTGCCGTGCCGGTGCCGTCGCGGACCTCGACTTCGAAGACGGTGAAGCGCGGACGCCGCGTCGGCTTGACCTGCGCATCGACGACCTCGCCCGCCACGGTCGCCACCCCCGGGCGAAGCGCGCCAATCGGGACGATGTGGCCACGGTCTTCGTAGCGCAGGGGGAACCGCAGGAGCAGGTCTTCGACCGTGCGCAAACCCGCCGACGCCAGTGCCGCGCCGCGGGTCGGGCCCACTCCCGGCAGGTCGCCGAGCGAGGCCAGGAGCGGGTCGGGCGACGTCACTGGAGGACGGTCACCTGCCCGGGCTCGACCCGGATCTCGCGAATCGCCGACGGCAGGTCGAAGGGCGCGTCGAGATCGATGCCATTGGGTTCGTCGGCTGACACGCTGTACCGCGTGACCAGCTGCGAGACGATTGCCCGCGGCAGCGGGATGCCACCGAGTTCGGCTGACTCGAGCCGGAAGCGCCCGCTGCCATTCTCGGTCAGCAACCGGCCGGTGACCGTGGCCGGCAGGCTGCCGGTGAGCATGCGCAGCGGATCGAAGCCCTCGCCTGGCGGACGGCTGGAGGCCATCGCCGTCAAGTCCAGCGTCGCCGTGGCGCTGAGGCGGTTGTTGGCGAGGATGCGCAGGGTCGGCGTCGAGATCCCCGGCGGGATCTCGGCCTGCAGGTGGTGCTGCAGGTAGGCGTTGACCTCGCCCTCCTCGATCACCGTGCTTTGCGTCTCGAGGCGTGGGATGGCGCCGAACCTGACGATGGCTTCGAGCTTCTGCTGCATGCGGTCGGCGGCGGCGGCGCCGTTCTGTGGCGCGGTCGCGCGGACCCGTGCGCCGGCGATGAGCGACGGCCCGACGACGCCGGTCACGACGGCGAGCATCGTCACAATCGCCGGGACAAACCGGGCGCCACATGGCAGAAGCGACGGTCTGGAATTGATGGCCACTGAGACTTTTGAGTCTAGCATCGGGGATTTGGCCGGGACGCTTGACTTTCGCTTTTTATTTGCGTTAGGCTCCGGCATCGCCGCCAAGGCCCGATGTCGGGCACCGCGGTCGGTGCTTCCGGGAGTGCCCATCGTGCAGCCGCTCACCAAACGCCAGCGCGAAATCCTCGATTACCTCAACGACTTCATCCAGCAGCACGGCTACGCGCCGAGCCTCGAGGAAGTCGGCCGTCGGTTCGGCCTGTCGTCACTGGCCACCGTGCACAAGCACCTCACCAACCTGCAGGACAAGGGCTTCATCAAGCGCGCCTGGAACCGCAGCCGCTCGGTCGAGTTGATTCCCGCGCGCATTGGCGGGCGAGCCCTCGAGTTGCCCCTGCTCGGCTACGTGGCGGCCGGACGGCCGATCGAGGCGATCACCAGCACCGAGACCATCACGGTGCCAGAAGCGCTGGTCGGCAAGCGCGACACGTACGTCCTGCGCGTCAAGGGCGATTCGATGATCGACGAGCAGATCCGCGATGGTGACTTCGTGATTGTCGAGGACCGCAAGACGGCCGGCAATGGCGAGATGGTGATTGCGCTGCTGGCCGGGTCCGACGTCACCCTGAAGAAGTTCTACAAGGAACAGGATCAGGTGCGCCTGCAGCCGGCCAACCCGACGATGGCCGCCATCGTCGTGCCGGCGGCCGACGTGCAGGTGCAGGGCGTGGTGATCGGCGTGATGCGGCGATACTGACGGGCATGAGTCAGCCCCCGGAAGCCCGCCAGATCAATTTCACCATCGTCCCTGCCGAGACGCCCGACGTCCCGCGCGTCTATGCCAATTTCTGCGCGGTCGCCAACACGCCCTTCGATTTCACGTTGACGTTCTGCGAAGTGCAGCCGCTGTCGCCACAGGACGTGCAGGCCGCGGAGCGGGACCACATCGTACCGGCGCCGGTAAAGGCCCGGATCGTCGTGCCGGTGCCGTTCATTCCGACGATGATTGCCGCCCTGCAGGAGCACATGCGCGCTTTCGCGGAGTCGCAGAAGCAGGGCGCGCCCGGCTGGTCGGGCGATCCCATCCACTGAACGAGGCGCTGTGTCCTGAGGTCCCCGGCCCGCGCCACTCGGTCCGGGCCGGACGGGCCTCCCCCGCAGCTGTCAGACCTCCCAGGCCAGGCGCGTCACTGCCCTATCGACGCGCAGGGCGCGCTTTGCGCGTGCCCGACCACTTCGCCTTTTGTTTGGGTCGACGCGTCTGAACTGACAGGGACCATGGCCAAACTGCTGACTCTCGTGCTGCCTGATTTCGTTGTCGACGTCGAACGCCGCTTCGAGGGCCTGCCGCCTGACGCGGCGGTCATCGTCGGAGGGGCATCGTCAGGGCCGGGCCTGGTGGTGGCCGCCTGCCGGGTGGCGCGCGCGGCCGGAGTCAAGCCAGGACAACCCCTGCGGGAGGCGGCACGGCTGCTGCCCGAGGCGTGCTTCGTTCCCGGGATCCTCGACCGCTACGTCGAAGCCACGTCCCTGCTCGACGAACTGGTCAGGCGCTGGTGCACCGACGTCGACTGGGTGACCATCGACCGCGCGGTGATCCCGGCCGCCGCCGTGAAATCCGGGTCACTGGCCGCGGCAGCAGACGCCATGCAGCGCGCCATTCGTGACGAACTCGGGCTGTCCTCGGCGGCGGGCATTGCCGACACCGAAGTGGCGGCGTGCGTGGCCGCCTCGCTGGTGGCGCCGTCGGGACTGCTGCAGGTCTTGCCCGGCTACGACCAGCGGTTCCTGGCGCCGCTCGACCTGCAGTGGCTGCCGGCGTTGACGGCCGCCGCGCACGAGCGGCTCACCGCACGCGGCGTGACCACGATCGGCGCGCTGGCAAACCTGCCTGCACATGAAGCCGAGGCGGTCATTGGCGCCGGGTGGGCGGCGGCATGGCGGTCGGCGCGTGGCGAGGAACCTCGCCCGCTGGCCAGCACGGCGCTGCCGCGAAGCCTGACGCGCGTCCTGCCACTGCCCGCACCAGTCAGTTCGGAAGACGTGCAGCTGGCCGCCGAGCATCTCGCCGACCAGTTGTCACAGCGGCTCACGCAGATTGGCGCGTTCACGCACGCGCTGACGGTGCGGGTGATTGGGTCGGACCAGCGGTTTCGCGGCCGCAGCCTGACCCTGCGCGAATCGACGCGGCACCGGACCGATCTCGCCCCGGTGGCACGTACGCTGGCGGCACGTCTGTGGAAGTTCGGCGACCCGCCGGTGCGCGTGAGCGTGGTGGCAAGCGGTCTCACGGCCGATGGCCCGCAGCTCAGTCTCTTCGGCGTGACGGCCCACGACCAGCCGGGGGCGTCTCGCCGCCTCGACGGCCTGAGGACGAGCCGAAGCTTCCGCGCCCTGGCCAGAGGCTCGCTGGCCCGCCGCACGCGGGCCAGCTAGGCGCGGCGTCGGGTCAGGCGTGGTGGCCGGGATGCTGGCATCCGACGTACTTCTCGTGGAAGACGTTGCCCGTGTAGCCCAGCTCCTTCAAGCCCGGCTCTGACGCGAAGTAGATCCCCGCGACCCAGCCCTTGATGTGGTCGAAGTGATCGCGCAGGGTCGTGGCGGCCGGCGGCGGCTCTGGCACGGGGATGGGGTCGCCCTTCTTCCAGAACACCGGCTGGCGGCTCGGCTGACCGGTGGAGGCGGCGGTCAGCAACGCGAGCTGGTCGGCCGACGCGAGGTCCTTGAACGGCTTCTGGTTCGCCTTCACCGCGGCGCCGTCCATGGCGCCGAGCGCCGAGATGAAGCGGCGGCGGGTTTCGGGCGACTCGACGGTCAGCAGCTTGTCGAGGAATTCCGGTGTCCCGGACGCCTTGGCGCCGGGGACGATCAGCTCCGACAGCACGACCGTCGTGGCGAACTGATGGGCATCTAGGGTCGCCGGCCGGTAGGCGACCCTCGGTGTGGTGCCGGTGGCGGGCTTGCGCCCTTGTTCGGCAATCGCCGCGGCGTGCCGGTGCACGGGATGCTGGTCGGCCCCGGCCAGACCTGGCACGACGGCCGATGCGCCAAGACCGGCGGCCAGCGACTGCAGGGCGGCGCGCCTGGACAGCCCCGCATCTTTTCCGGCGTCGACGACCGGCAACGTGCGTCCTTCCTTCATCCGCGAACTCCTTGAAGCGAGCGTTTCGCGAAACATAACACAGGCATCCGCCCGCACGACGATTTGACCCACGTGCGGACCAATGGCTATGCTGCCGCCGCAACCTTCCCTTTCCAGGAGTCAGGCAAGTGGCGCAAGCCTCGCGTGATCAAGCGGGTCAGACGTTCGACGTGATTGTGGTCGGTTCGGGCGCGTCGGGTGGCTGGGCGGCCAAGCGTCTCTCCGAGGCGGGGGTCTCGGTGGCGTTGCTGGATGCGGGGCGTGCGTTGAGCGACGCGGATTACCGCGAGCATGCGCCGGCCTACACCCTCGAGTACCGCAACCGCGCCAACGACCGGATTCGCGAGACGCGGCCGCGCCAGAAGGACTGCTACGCCTGCACCGAGTACAACTACGACTGGTTCGTCAATGACAACGACGAGCCGTACACGACCCCGCAGGGCAAGCCGTTCTCGTGGCAGGGGCGCACCCGCATCATCGGCGGGCGCACCAACGTCTGGGGCCGCCAGAGCTATCGGTTCAGCGACTTCGACTTCAAGGCCGCCAGCATCGACGGCCACGGCATCGACTGGCCGGTGGCCTACAAGGACCTCGAGTCGTACTACGACATGGTCGAGGAGTACGTCGGCATCTCGGGCATGCCCGAGCACGACCCGATGCTGCCCGACAGCAAGTTCCACCCGCCGATGGGACTGAACTGCGCCGAGCACCACGTGCGCAACGTCATCAAGAAGGCGCACAACCGCACGCTGACGATCGGCCGCGCCGCCAACATCACCACGCCGATCAACGGCCGTGCCGCCTGTCACTACTGCGGACCCTGCGAACGCGGCTGTGCCACGCACTCCTACTTCAACTCGGCGTTCACCACCGTCGCCGACGCGCTCAAGACCGGCAAGTGCACCCTCATCCAGAACGCGATGGTGTACCAGGTGCTGATGGACGGCACCGGCAAGAAGGCCCGCGGCGTCTCGTATGTCGACCGACCGACCCGGCAGGTCAAGGAGGTCTACGCCCGTGTGGTCATCCTCGCCGCGCAGGCGCTCGAGTCGGTCCGCATCCTCCTCAACAGTCGTGACGGCGGGCTGGCCAACAGCAGCGGTGCGCTGGGCAAGTACCTGATGGACCACACCTGGGTGGCCGGCGGGGCCAGCGCCGAATTTCCCGACCACGCGCAGAAGCCGAGCGTCGATGGCCCGAATCGGCCAAACGGCACGTACGTGATTCGGTTCCGGAACCGTCCGGGAGAAGCCAAGCACAAGGACTTTCTCCGGGGATACGGTTACCAGGGCGGCGGCTCGAACAACTTCAACTACGGCGTGTCGGGCTTCGGTCGGGACTACAAGCAGGCCGTGGCGGAATCCGGGGTCACGCAGTTTTCCTTCTCGGGCTTCGGCGAGGTGCTGCCGTACGAAGACAACCACGTGGCCATCGACCCGAACGTGGTCGATGCGTTCGGCATCCCGGTGCTGCGCATCTCGATGGAGTGGAAGGAGAACGAGAAGAAGATGATCCCCGACATGGGGTATGCCGCGGCCGAGATGCTCGAGTCGGCCGGTGGTCGAAACATCCGACCGTTCTTCTACCTCGATCGGGTGCCCGGCTACGGCATCCACGAAATGGGCATCGCCAGGATGGGCGCCGACCCGAAGAACTCCGTGCTCAACCAGTTTCAGCAGACGCACGACATCGGCAACCTGCTGGTCACCGATGCGAGCGGCTTCACGTCAGGCGGCTGCCAGAACCCGACGCTGACGATCATGGCCCTGACGGTCCGTTCGACCGACCACCTGATGGCGCAGATGAAGCAGGGCACGCTCTGAGGGAGCCGGCCCGCTACCACTTTTCCCCGTTGACATCGTTTAGCAACGATTTAGCATGTAGCCGTCAAGTTGTCAGACCACTCGGACCTCAAGGGAGTTTTTGATGTTTCACGACTCGAGGTCGGGAACGCAACGCCGGTGGCGTTGGGCGATCCCGGCATGCCTCGCTCTGCTCCTGAGCGCGCTTCCCGCGCTCGCCCAGACCATCTCCGGCCGCATCGACGGGCACGTCAGTGACACCTCGGGCGGCGTACTGCCGGGAGCGACCGTCACCGTCGTGAACGAGGGCACCGGCTTCACGCGCACCCTGGTCACCGACGACTCCGGGCTGTACACCGCGTCCAACCTCCCGGTTGGCATTTACAGCATCACCGCCGAACTACAGGGCTTCCGCCGGCAGCAGAAGACCGGCGTCAACCTGACTGCCGACGGACGCCTGACGTCGGACTTCGCGCTGGGCGTGGGTGAACTCACCGAGTCGGTCGAGGTCACGGCCTCGGTCGGTGAAACAGTCAACCGCACCTCGGGAGAAGTGGCGCGGACCATCGACTCGCAGCAGATCAAGGACCTGGCCTTCAATGGCCGCAACTACCTCGAGTTGGCGACGCTGATTCCCGGCTCGGTCGCCACCGACTTCGACCCCCTCGCCCTGGCCACCAGCCTGAGCGTGACCGGCCAGTCGATCAACGGCAGCCGTGGTAACACCAATAATCTGACCATTGACGGCACGTCCAACCTGGATTCCGGTTCCAACGGCTCGCAGGTCAACAACGTCAGCCTCAGCTTCATCGACCAGGTGAAGATCCAGACCTCGAACTTCTCGGCCGAACTGGGTCGCAACAGCGGCGCCGCCATCAACGTCGTCACCCGCAGCGGCACCAACCGCTATCGCGGCACCGCGCGCTACGACCTCCGCGACGAGAAGTTCGATGAGCCCAACTACTTCGCGCCACGCGACGCCAATGGCGAGCGCACCAAGCCGCCCCTCGAGTTCCGGAACTTCGAAGGCGCGCTCGGGGGACCGATCCTCCGCAACAGGCTGTTCTTCTTCGGCGGCCAGCAGTACCGCACCATCAACCGCTTCACCAACCCCTCGCGGCAGACGCTGCCGACGACGGCCGAACTCAATGGCGACTTCTCGTTCCGCTTGCGTGGCGCCGACGGCGTCGTCGGGACGGCTGATGATGGCGTGCTGCGCGACCCGGTGACCAACGCACCGTTTCCTGGCAATGTCGTGCCAGCGAGCCGCATCACCACCGACGGACGCGCGCTGGCCAACATCTATCGCGCGATGCAGGGTCGGGCGGCGTCGTTCACCGACACCGCCACGGCCAACAACGCGACCTTTGTCGAGTACAACCCCTTCGAGTCGCGCCAGGACATCATCCGCCTCGATTGGCAGGCTACCGACAAGCAGCGGCTCTACGGCCGCTACATCCACGACGAGTACAACCTGATCGAGCCGTTCGGGACCTTCTCCGGCGCGGCGCTGCCGACCGTACCGACCGACCGGTCGCGACCGGGCAGCAGCTATCAGGTCGGCCACACCTACGTCGCCAGCGCGAACCTGATCAACGAGGCCAAGGTCGGCGCGTCGTGGAACGGCCAGCGCATCAAGCCGGTCGGCGACTTCTGGCTGCGCGACACGTTCGGTTTGCAGTACCCGGAGATCTTCGATACGGCTGGTTACGTCGACAACGGCATCCCGAATGTGGCCGTCGCCGGCTTTGCCAGCATCACGGGGCCCAACTTCGCCCTGCTCTCGCCGACCACCGACATCACCATGCAGGACACGCTGACCTGGATCCGGGGCAACCACTCGATCCGCACCGGCGTGGCCATTTCCCGCAACCGCAAGGACCAGAACGGGCGCGCCAATTACTTCGGCTCGGTGAACTTCAATGCCGGCGGCAACCCCAACAGCACGAGCAACTCCGTGGCCGACTTGCTCCTCGGCAACTTCCGCACCTACGACGAGGCCTCGGCCGATCCGGTCGGCTACTTCCGTTTCACCACCTACCAGGGCTTTGTCTCCGATACCTGGCGGGTGCGCAGCAACCTCAGCCTCGAGGTCGGCCTGCGGTACGAGTATTCGACGCCGACCTATACGTCTGGCAACAACCTGGTCAACTTCGACCCGTCCCGCTATGACCCGAACCAGGCGGTGCAGGTGCGAACCAACGGCCTGCTGGTGCCCGGCATCGGCAACCGGTTCAACGGCCTGGTCATTGCCGGCGATGGCATTCCCGAGACCGAGCAGGACCGTGTCGATTTGATCAGCGGCGGCGACTACGACCGCATTCCTTTTGGCGCGCCGCGCGGTCTCTACGAAGCACAGCACCTGTTCATGCCCCGCTTCAGCTTCTCCTACTCGGTCAATGCGGCCACCGTCGTGCGTGGCGGCGCCGGCCTCTTCTACGACAAGCCGGAGGGCAACCTGGTCTTCTCGCAGCTCAATCTGCCGCCGGTGCTGGCCAATGTCGTGTACGAGAACTTCAATCTCGCCAGCCCGACCAGCGGCGCGGCGGGGGCTGTCGGCGCGGTCGGTACGATCAACGCCATCGACCCGAACTTGCGGCTGCCGTACCAGACCAATTACAGCGTCGGCGTACAACGTGAACTCGGGCGCGGCTACTTCGTCGAGGCCTCCTACGTCGGCAACACCGGACGGAACCTGATTCGCCAGCCGGACATCAATCGCGCCAGCTTCGCGGATCTGCGCGCCAACAACGCCTTGCCGGCGGCGCAGCGCGTGTCGGAGAACTTCCTGCGCCCCTACAGGGGCTACTCGTCGATCCGTCTGCGGGTCAGCGACGCCAGCTCGCAGTACCACTCGATGCAGCTGTACGGGACCAAGCGCACCGGCGATTTCCAGTTCACGGTGTCCTACACGCTGGGCCGGGCCCTCACCAATGCCAGCGGCAACGGCGAGAACGACACGGTCGACGGCGCCAACGATCTCGACTTCTACTACGGGCCGGCCACCTTCGACCGTCGCCACGCGTTCATCAACACGCTGACCTATCGCCTGCCCTGGCTGCGCGATCGGGGTGGCGTGCTCGAGGCCATCGCCGGTGGCTGGGAGGCGAGCAGCAAGTTCCGCTTCCAGTCGGGGAACTACCTGACGCCGGTCGGCAATTCCTCGATCGGCAGCCGCCGCGCCGAGTACGTCGGCGGCGACATCGCCATCGATGGTGACGAGGCCCGCTGGTTCAACACCGGCGCCTTCGTCAACCCGCCGGAAGATCGCCGCGGCTCGGCAACGGTCGGCATGATTCAGGGTCCGGGCTTCTACGCAGCTGGACATGTCGTTCCGCAAGAACTTCCGCTTCGGCAAGCGCTACAACCTGACGCCGATCTTCGACGTGTTCAACCTGTTCAACACGGTCAACTTCGGCAACCCGAACATCGACGCCAACAACGTCGCGTTCGGCACCATCAACGCAGCGCAGCCGCCACGCCAGTTCCAGTTCGGCGCGCGGTTCGACTTCTAGCCTGCCCCGACCGACGCGCCGACGCGCGTCAGCTCGCGACACACCCGACGGCGGCGATCCCCCACGATCGCCGCCGTTGTTTTTGTCCCCGCCGCGCGGTGACAGGAACGGGTCGGGACCGGGCCGGTCCAGGCCGGGTACCGGGTACGCGGGACCGGGGAGCGGGACCGGGAATCGGCAAGCGGCAGTGGGCAATCCGGCGCTCGACGTTCGGCGGTACGATCGCTCCGTGCCCCGTGCCTCCACCGCCGCACCGCCACTGGTCCCTGCACCCGCGGTCCTGGAACGCCTGCTTCGCCACTACCCGGCGCCCGACACCGAGCTGGCCTTCCGCAACGCGTTCGAACTGCTGATTGCCACGGTGCTGTCCGCACAGTCCACCGACAAGCGCGTCAACGAGACGACGCCGGCGCTGTTTGCCCGCTATCCCGACCCACCCGCCCTCGCCGCCGCCGACCCGCAGGACGTCGAGCCGATCATCCACGCCACCGGTTTCTTTCGCGTCAAGGCCAGAGCCATCGTCACGCTCTCGCAACGGCTCGTCAGCGAGCACGGCGCCGAGGTGCCGGCCACCATGGACGCACTGCTGACGCTGCCGGGCGTGGGTCGCAAGACGGCCAACGTCGTGCTGGGCCATGCGCTCGGTGTGCCCGGGCTTCCGGTCGACCGCCACGTCCTTCGGGTCGCCGAGCGGATCGGCCTCAGCCACGAGACCACACCTGAAGGGGTCGAGCGCGACTTGTGCGCGGCCCTTGCGCCTGACGACTGGACGCGGCTGTCGGATGGCCTCATCCTGCATGGCCGCCGCGTCTGCCGGCCGCGACCGCGCTGCAGCGAGTGCGAGGTCGCCGACGTCTGCCGCTACCCGTTCAAGACGGGAGGGCTCGCGCCGCTCGACCTCGCGGCACCGCCCGCGGGCCGGCCGCGCGCGCGCAAGGCCGAAGGCCGACGGACGAAGGCCGTCAGGAAATGACCAAAGACGAGTTCGCCACGCACATCGAAGAGGCGTTGACGCTCATTCCCGAGAACTTCCGCGATGCGATGCGCAACATCGCCATCATCGTCGAGGAGCACCCGCCGGCCGAATTGCTCGACGAGATGGAGATCGAGCCGCCCGACACGCTCTACGGTCTCTACCTGGGCACGCCGATCACCGAGCGGCAATGGGGCGATGGCAACCGCGAGCCGGACCAGATCGTGCTGTACCAGGGGCCGCACGAGGAGGATGCCGTCAACGAGGACGACCTGGTCGCCATGGTGGCCGAGACGTTGATCCACGAGATCGGACACTTCTTCGGCATGTCGGAAGAGGAGATCGAGGAAGTCGAAGAGAACTTCTGGGCCCAGCAGGACGGAGGCGGCGACTGATGGTGCGGCCTGTGCCAGGACTGGCAGCGACGAGACCAGGCCCGCAAGCGGTTCGGACAGCACTTCCTCGAGCAGGCCTGGGTCGACAAGGTGGTGGCCGCGGTGGCGCCGCAGCCCGGGCAGGTGTTTCTCGAGATCGGCCCCGGCCGCGGCCAGCTCACCGCGCCCCTGGCCCGCGCCGGGGCGATCGTCCACGGGGTGGAGATCGACCGCGATCTCGTGGCCGACCTGCAGGCGCGCGCACTGCCGCGCGTGCACGTGCACGCCGGCGACTTCCTGGCCTTGCCGCCCGAGACCTGGTTCGGGGGCGACCGACCGTACCGCGTGGCCGCGAACCTGCCCTACAACATCTCCACGCCGGTGCTCGGTCGCCTGCTCCGGCTACGCGCGGGAGGGCCTGATGTCGGACGCGTTCCTGATGCTGCAGAAGGAGGTGGCCGACCGCCTGATCGCCCGGCCCGGCAGCGGCGAGTACGGCCCCCTGGCGGTCGCCATGGCCCTGCAGGCAGACGTGACCCGCGTGCTGGTGCTCCCCCCCGGCGCCTTCCGCCCCCCGCCGAAGGTCCATTCCGCGGTCGTCCGCATCGTCTTCGGTCCCGATCGCGTGCAGATCGCCGACCTGCCACGCTTCGAGGCCATCGTGCGCCACGTCTTCACGCAGCGCCGCAAGATGCTGGGGACGACGCTGCAGGCCCTGGCCAAGGGCGAGGGCGCCGACGCCAGGGCGTGGCTGGCCACGGCGGCGATCGACGGCACACGCCGCGCCGAGACGTTGTCGCTCGAGGAATTCGCCCGGCTCGCGTCGGCCGCGCGCCGGCCGTCGCCGGACGGCGCCTAGCCAAGCCCTCCGAGGTGACCGTCATCCCGTGGTATCTTGTTGCCCGTTGTAGGACTTAGCGGATTCAGGCCAACCCAGTGGTCTGAGTTCTCGAGGTCGACGCTGGCGCCCGCCAGGCCTGTTGGCCGTCCGTGTTCACCGCCCCGGTCCCCCGCCTCGACCGTTGTTGGTGACGCAGCATTGTGAATGGCCGGCGTGGCCTGGTGCCGCGGCGGAGACGTCGTCGGTGCGACCGCCGACGCCTGGGATGCTTGCAGACGAGATGAACGAACCCGAGACGACGCTGGCGCAGCCGGTCGACGTGGTGCCGCTTGGCGGCCTGCGCGAGTTCGGCATGAACACCATGGCCATCACCTGCGGCGAGACGACCATCGTCATCGACGCCGGCGTGATGTTTGCCGAGCCGGACCTGCCTGGCGTGGATCTCGTCGTGCCGGACCTGGCCTACCTCGAAGGGCTCGGCCACAAGGTGGCGGCGGTGTTCCTCACGCACGGCCACGAGGATCACATCGGCGGCCTGCCGTACCTGATGCCGCTGGTCGAGGGACCCGTGTACGGGTCCAAGCTGGCGCTGGCGCTGGTCGAGCATCGCCTCGAGCAGCACAGCATCGACGTCCGCGGCCGCCTGAAGCCGGTGGCACCGCGGGAGCGGGTCCAGGTCGGGCCGTTCACCGTGGAATGCCTGCGGGTCACCCACAGCATGCCCGACTGCCTGGCGCTGGCCATCCACACGCCGGCCGGCGTCCTGGTGCACACAGGCGACTTCAAGATCGATCACACGCCGCTGGACGGCGAGACGTCCGACCTGCCGCGCCTGGCCGAACTGGGCCAGCACGGGGTCCTGGCCCTCTTTGCCGACAGCACCAACGTCGACCGGCCCGGGGTGGCCGGGTCCGAGCGCGACGTCATCGACGGCTTCGAGGAGATCTTCACCTCGACGGCCGGCAAGATCGTCGTCGCGATGTTTGCCTCGAGCATCCACCGCATGCAGATCCTGGTCGACCTGGCGGCGCAGTTCGACCGGCACGTCGCCTTTGTCGGACGCGGCGTGGTCGACAACTCCGAGACGGCGCAGCGGCTGGGCCTGCTGCGGATTCCCACCGGCGTGCAGATCCGCGACAGCGAGGTCCGCAACTTTCCGGCCAGTGACGTGGTGTGCATCACCACCGGGTCGCAGGGCGAGCCCGCGGCGGCGCTCTCGCGCATTGCCATCGACGACCACCGCTTCGTCAAGGTCGACGATGACGATGTCGTGGCGTTCTCGGCGCGGGCGATTCCCGGCAACGAGCGCGCCATCGGCCGCGTGATGAATCACCTGGCGCTGCGCGGCGCCGACGTGATCTACGAGGGCCTGAAACACATCCACGTGTCGGGGCACGGACACGTGGAGGAACTGAAGTTGATGCATGCGCTGGTCCGGCCGAAGTATTTCGTGCCAATCCACGGCGAGTACCGACAGCTCTCGCGCCACGCCCGTGTGGCGCAGGCCGTCTCGCGGACGACCGAGATCCTGGTGATCGACAACGGCGACGTGCTGCGCTTCGACGGCGAAGGCGCCAGGGTGGCCGGGCGCGCCGAGGTCGGGCGCCGTCTGATCGACGGCACGCGCACCGGCGAGGTCGCCGACGAAGTGCTGCGCGACCGCAAGCACCTGGCCGGTGACGGACTGGTGGTGCCGATCGTCGCGGTCAACATGCAGACCGGCGAACTGGCCGGCACGCCCGAGATCATCACGCGCGGGTTCGTGGTGGACGAAGCGTCCGAGGCGCTGCTGCGCGTGGCCACGGCACTGATCGCAGACGCCGTGCGTGCGGCGCCGATCGAGGAACGAACCGACGTCGGGCTGCTGCGCGAGCGCGTGCGGTCCGAATTGCAGCGCGTGCTGCGGCGCAAGGCGGGACGCCGACCGCTCATCGTGCCCGTGGTGATGGAGATCTGATGCCGGCATCCGTGCTGTCGAGACGGGCGAGCGAGGCGCTGGGCGTGGCCCTGTTTTTCGCCGCATTGCTCTGGTTTGTCGCCCTGGCCAGTTACACGCCCGGCGACCCGGCGTGGTTCTTCTACGCCGGTCCGGCCAAACCCGCCGCCAATTTCGCGGGCACGTTCGGCGCCTTCATTGCCGAGTCGTCCTTCCAGCTGCTCGGCTACGCGTCGTTCCTGGTGCCCGTCGTGCTGATCGTCGCCGGCTATCACTACTTCTGGTGCCGCAGCATGCCGGCCGGCTACACCAAGTCGATCGGGGCCGTGGTGCTGGTGCTCTGCGTCGCGGCGCTGCTCGGCCTGACCATCGCGCCGAGCCCGGGCGACGCCGCGGTGCCGGCTGGCGGCCACCTCGGCGCGGTGCTGGCCGACCTGACCGTGCAGCACCTCAATCGCACCGGCGGCTCCATCGTCATCCTGTCGGTCGGCCTCCTGGGCTTCATCCTGACGACGCAGGTGTCGTTGAGCGCCCTGGTGTCGGCCGCGGCCGAGCGGGTGCGGACGCGGGCGTCCGCGTTCACCGAGCAGGTGACGGCGCGGCGGGAGGCGAAGCGCCGCGAGGAGCAGCGCGCCGAGGTCGTCCGCAAGCGTCTCGGCCGGGAGGCCACGGCCGAGGACATGAAGGCGATCAAGGCGCGGACGGCACCGGAGGTTCGCACCGAAGCTCCCGTCAAGCGCCCGGCGCCGACGCCTGCCCCCGTCGCCGCCACGCCCGCCGCGCCGCCGACCCCGCGCGAGCGCGCCACTGCCTTTGCCGCGTCGGCCGCCTCGGCGGCCGGGGTCGGCCCGTCGCCGGCCCGCGTCGTCGCCGACCTGCCACCGGTACGGCAGCAGCCCAACGTCCGGATGTCGGCCACCCCGTCAGCGGCTGCGCTGGCCGACCACGAGTCGGCCATGAAGGCGCCGGCCGAGCGCAAGGCCGGCGGGTACACCCTGCCGCCGCTCGCGCTGCTGGATCCGGCGCAGGCCGAGCGCAAGGTGGACGAGCGCGAGCTGATGGACTCGGCGCGGCAGCTCGAGGACAAGTGTCGGGAGTTCTCGGTCGGAGGGCAGCGTCGTGCAGATCCTGCCCGGACCGGTCGTCACGACGTACGAGTTCAAGCCGGACGCCGGGGTGAAGTACAGCAAGATCACCGGCCTGTCCGAGGATCTCTCGCTGGCGATGCGCGCCGAGTCGGTGCTGATCGACCGCATCCCGGGCAAGAGCACGGTCGGCATCCAGATTCCCAACCCGGTCCGCGAATCGATCTCGCTGCGCGAGCTGCTCGAGTCCGAGCCGTATCGCAAGTCGAGCTCCAAGCTGGCCATCGCGCTCGGCAAGAGCATCCATGGCGAGCCCTACGTCAGCGACCTGGCGACGATGCCGCACCTGCTCATCGCCGGCTCCACGGGCACGGGCAAGTCGGTCGGCTTGAACGCGATGCTGACCAGCATCCTGTACCGCGCCACGCCCGAGCAGGTGCGCTTCATCATGATCGACCCGAAGCGCCTCGAGCTCGGCATGTACGAGGACATCCCGCACCTGCTGACGCCGGTCGTGGTCGAGCCCAAGCTGGCCGCCAACGCGCTGCGCTGGGCGGTGCGCGAGATGGAGGAGCGGTACAAGACGCTCGCGGCGTTCGGGGTGCGCAACATCGAGCAGTTCAACCGCAACCTCAAGGCCTCGATCGACGCCGGTGAGGTGCGCACCGACTCCAAGACCGGCGAGCCGCTCAAGACGCTGCCGTTCGTGGTGGTGGTCATCGACGAACTGGCTGACCTGATGATGGTCGCGTCGAGCGAGGTCGAGCAGTCGATCTGCCGGCTGGCGCAGATGGCACGGGCGGTGGGCATCCACCTCATTCTGGCCACGCAGCGACCCTCGGTGGACGTGATCACCGGCCTGATCAAGGCCAACATGCCGTCGCGGATCTCGTTCCGGGTGTCGTCGAAGGTGGATTCCCGCACGATTCTCGACGCCAACGGCGCCGAGCAGCTGCTCGGCAGGGGCGACATGCTGTTCCTGCCGCCCGCGTCATCGCGGGTCATGCGCCTGCACGGCGCCTACATCTCGGAGCAGGAGAGCGCCCGTCTCGCCAGCTTCCTTCGCAAGCAGGGCCAGCCGTCCTACGACCGCTCGATCACCGACGAGGACAAGTCGAGCGACACGACCGCTGCCGGCTTCGAGAAGGACGACCTCTACGACGAGGCGTCACGCATCGTGGTTTCGAGCGCGCAGGCGTCGATCAGCTACCTGCAGCGGCGGCTGCGCATCGGCTTCAGCCGTGCCGCACGCCTGGTGGACATGATGGAGGCCGAAGGCCTGGTCTCGAGCGGCCAGGGCGGCAAGGCCCGCGAGGTGCTCGTGCCCGAAGGATTACTTCGACGAGGTAGATGCGCAATTGCGCTGAGGATTGTATGCGACGCAGCACAGGCATCATCGCTGCGGCGGCACTCGCCGTCGCCCTCTGCGCGCCCCTCGAGGCCGCGAAGAAGAAAACGAGTGCGAAGGCGACGGCGACTCAGGCCAGCCAGGTCGCCCGGGCCCGCACTGCCCGCACCGCCTACGAGCGGACGCTCGTGCGCGAGCGGGCCCTGCGCTCGTCGCGGCGCAAGGCGCCGCTGTCGCAGATGCGCGCGGTGATCGTCGAGTACGAGACCATCGCGCGCCGGTGGCCCACCAGCGGCTATGCCGACAACGCGCTGTGGAACGGCGCCAACCTGGCGTACGACGCCAACATCTCCTACGGCGCCAGGCAGGAACGCGACAGCGCCATGACCATGCTGCGGTGGCTGGTGAGGGAGTACCCGTCGAGCTCACTGGCGCGTGATGCACAGACGCGGCTGCGCAAGATCTCGGCCGCCGCGCCCAAGACCACCAAGGCCGACACCGACAAGCGAACTGCCCGGGCCAACCCGGCCACGCCGCCGCCGGCCGCTGCCGAACTCGCCAAGTCGAACATCCGGACCGCCGAAGCCGAGCCGACAGCCGACGACTCGGCGTCGGAGGCAGAACCGACCGCGGTGTCGAGCGCGCCGCCACCGCTCCCGACACCCACGACCGGGGCCGCTGCCCCACCGCCCGCGAAGTCCGCACCCGCGACGGCGAACCGCAGCGCCACGACGTCGACCAGGGTGATCGTGCGCGACATCAAGCGCGTCGTGCTGCCGGAAGTGGTGCGGGTGACCATCGAGCTGGATGGCGAAGTGGCCTACCACGAGGAAGCGCTGCGACAATCCCGCACGCCTGTTCTTCGACCTGCGGGGCGCGAGCCTGGCGCCCACCATCGAGGAAGGCGTCAAGACCTTCACCGACGGCGATGTGGTGCGCGAGATTCGCGTCGGCACGCATCCCGGCGGCGTGACGCGGGTCGTCGTGGACACGCAGGGCGTCGCCCGCCACAGCCTGTTCACGCTCTACAACCCGTACCGTCTGGTGCTGGACATGTACCGGGAGCCGGCATTGTCCACCAGGACGACGGGTGGGGCGCGCGACGGCAGCCCCCGTCGCGCCCGCCGGGCGCGCTCCCGTGGTGGTGCCGCCGCCCAAGGCGACGGCCAGCAGCAGCACGCCCTCGCGTCCCCCCGCCGCCACACCGGCGGCGGCGGCCGACGCACCGCGACCGACCGATGTCACGCTGCCGACCTCAGCGGCCGGGCCGAACGTCGCGACGGCGCCGGCGCCGGCCGAGTCCAACAGCTCGGGCAGCTATTCCCTCGCCCGGCAGCTGGGGCTCGGCGTCTCGCGCATCGTCATCGACCCGGGTCACGGGGGTCACGACGTCGGCGCGCTCGGCGACGGCATCAGGGAAGCGGAACTGGTGCTCGACGTGGCCCTGCGTCTCGAGAAGCTGCTGAAGGGTGACGCCGGCGTGGACGTGGTGATGACCCGCCGCACCGATCAGTTCATCGAGCTCGAGGAACGCACCCGCATCGCCAATCGCCAGAACGCCGACCTCTTCCTGTCGATCCATGCCAACTCGAGCCGCCGCAAGACGGCACAGGGCGTGGAGACGTTCGTGCTGAACTTCGCCAACACCAGCGATGCCGAGGAGGTGGCCGCCCGCGAGAACGCCATTGCCAAGGGCTCGATGCGGCAGCTGCCCGACATCGTCAAGGCAATCACGTTGAACAACAAGCTGGACGAGTCGCGCGACCTCGCCGAGATCGTGCAGGGCAACCTCGTGTCGCGGTTGCGCAAGATCGAAGGGGGCCTGCCCGACCGCGGCATCAAGCAGGCGCCGCTGGTCGTGCTGATTGGCGCCTCGATGCCCAGCGTGCTGGCCGAGATCGGCTTTGTCAGCACGCCCGAGGAGGGCAACAGGTTGAAGACCTCGAAGTATCGGCAGGAGATCGCCGAGGCCCTGCGCGACGCGGTGCTCCGCTACCAGCGCTCGCTCAAGGGCACCACCTCGACCGCACGGACACAGTGAGCGGTTGCACGCACGCGTGACGCCGCGGCGCGCCTGACCGGGCCGCGGTGGCTCCCGCGCCGCCCGGAGACGTCCGCGGTGCGACCTGCCCGGCGGCGCGACCGCGGGCGCCCGTCGCGCTAGCGGGACCCGGTCAGCGTGATGTGGTCTTCGGCGTCCTTGTCCGGACCTCCCCACCCGAGGCGGTGCTTCACCAGCACCAGCACCCCGCCCATCACGGCCCCGAGCAGCAACGACGCGAGCACGGCGACGGCAACCAGCCCGACCGATCCGAGCAGGACGTCAGCCACCCCGGTGGACGGCGTGATGGGTCCCACTTCGACACGGGTGCCGGCAGCCTCTTCCCTGCCGATCGACATCAGCGGGACGTCCCTCGGCGGCATCCCGGGGGTCCGCAGGGTGCCCGTGGTGACGGGAGGCGGCCCCGGCGGAACGACGGGAGGCACACCTGGCGCCGGAGCGGCCTGCCCTGCGGCCTCCCGTGGCGAGGGCCTGGCCGGTGGCACCGGCTCGGACCCCGGCTGCGCAGGCGCCTGCAACATGGTCAGGCCCAGGTCCCCGAAGAGCGCGCCAGTTCGACCAGCGTCCGCACGGCAACGCCGGTCGGCCCCTTGGCCTGGTACGGCTTCCCTTCGTCGGCCCACGCCGTGCCGGCAATGTCCAGGTGCGCCCACGGCGTTTCACCGACAAATGCCTTGAGAAAGAGCGCCGCGCTGATGGCACCGCCGTAGCGGGTGCCGGCGGCATTGGCCATGTCGGCGATGTCGCTCTTCAGGAGGTCCTTGTACTCATCCGAAATCGGCAGCGGCCAGAGAAAGTCGCCCCCGCGGGTGCCCGCGCCCTGCACCGTGTCGCGCCAGGCATCGGGCGCGCCGAACAACCCTGACGCCACCCGTCCGAGCGCAACCGCACACGCGCCGGTCAGGGTGGCGATGTCCACCAGGTGCGTCGCGCCGAGCTGCCTGGCGTACCACAGCGCGTCGCCGAGGATCAGGCGGCCTTCGGCGTCGGTGTTGGTGATCTCGACGGTGAGGCCGCTCGCCCCCGTGAGGATGTCTCCAGGGCGGAACGCGGTGCCGCTCGGCATGTTCTCGACCGCGGGGATCACGCCGATCACCTTGGACGCAGCGCCGGTCCGGGCCAGCGCATGGAAGGCCCCGAGCACGGCGGCGCCGCCGCACATGTCGTACTTCATCTTGTCCATGTTCTCGGCCGGCTTGATCGAGATGCCGCCGGTGTCGAACGTGACCGCCTTGCCGACCAGCGCCAGGACCGGACCCGTGGCGTCCGCGGGTTCGTAGGTCAGGACGATGAGCCGGGGCGGCAGGACGCTGCCCTGCGCGACACCGAGCAGCAGGCCCATGTGCTTCTCGCGCAGCTGCGCCTCCTCGAGCACCTCGACCTGCACGGGCGTTCCGGCAAACATGGCCCTGGCGCGGTCGGCGAGCACGGCGGGGGTCAGTACGTTGGGCGGCTCGTGCGCCACCGCCCGGGCGACGTTGGTGGCCTCGCCGAGCACCGACCCGAGGGCCACGGCATCGGCCAGCGTGCTGGCGCCGCCAGCCGACACGACAATGGCGGCCGAATGCAGGTCGGCCAGCTTGCGGTCGCGGGTCTTGTACGCGTCGACGTGGAAGGCGGCCAGCGTCAGCCCTTCGGCGAGCGCCCTGACGGTCGCTTCGGCGGCCAGAGCGCCGTGCGCCAGCACTGCCACACGGCCCTGCCCGCGGCTGCGGACGGCCAGCCCGGCCGCGGTCCCGAGGCGACGCGCGAAATCTGCGGACAGCGCCCCGGCGGCGCCGCCGCCGAGCAGCAGCACCCGGCCAGCCGCCATGCCCTCGGCACCGATCCAGTGCTGCTCGTAGGCCTCCGCTTTCAGCTCCTGCGTCCGGCGGAGTGCGGCCAGAGCGCCCGCCGTCGCGTCTGGTAGATCGAGGGTCGTACCGTCCGTGTCGGTGAATACAGGGATGACCAGCACGTCGGCGTCGACGTCGGCCGCGGCCCCGACCACGAGCCGCAAGGTCGGGGTCGTATAGAACTCGTGCGACAGCATGAGCGGATTGTACCCCGCCCCTTTTCACGCCCGGGGTCCGCGCCACCGTGATGCTACGATGCGTGGATAGCGGCAATTTTCTCGCAAGGAACAGCAATGATGCGGATCTGGCTGGCAGCGATCCTGGTGACCGGGTGGAGCGTGGCGACGGCCGCGCAGACGCCCTCCGCGCCCAAGGACGGCAAGGCCGAGAAGGACGACGACCGGCGTCCCGAGATCGGACTGAAGGTCTCGCCACTCATCGCGTTCTCGCCGGCCAAAATCGGGGTCCGGGCCGAGCTCAAGGGTGGTTCGCTCGACTACGAGCCGTTCTACTGCACGACCATCCTGTGGGACTGGGACGACGGCACGACCTCGGAGAACACGGCCGACTGCCCGCCGTACGAAGCGGGCCAGAGCGAGATCCGCCGCTACTACAGCAGCTCCCACACCTACACCATGGCCGGCCGGTACAACGTCCGGTTCCGGATGAAGAAGGGTGATCGCGTGGTCGGCGGCTCCACCACGTCGGTGCAGGTGCGGCCCGGCATCCGCGACCCCAGCGAGCTCCCGTAACCGCGCGGGCCAGCGCCGCCGCCGACCGTCTCAGAATCGCTGCAGGTCCTCGCCCACCGCAAACGCCGCGCTCGTGAGGGCGCGCACCTGATCGATCGTCGCGTCTTCGGCAAGTTCGCGCAGCACCAGACCGGACGCGGTCACGTCCAGCACCGCCAGTTCGGTGACGATGCGGTGGACGACCCGCAAGCCGGTGAACGGCAGCGTACAGCGGGGCACGATCTTGGGCTGTCCGTCGCGGGTGGCGTGTTCCATGGCGATGACCACCCGCTTGGCGCCGGCCACCAGGTCCATGGCGCCCCCCATCCCCTTGACCATCTTGCCCGGCACCATCCAGTTGGCCAGGTTGCCCTGCTCGTCGACTTCGAGCGCGCCGAGAACGGTCAGGTCGACGTGGCCGCCCCGCACCATCGCGAAGGAATCGGCGCTGTTGAAAAAGGCCGCGCCCGGCATCGCCGTCACCGTCTCCTTGCCAGCGTTGATCAGGTCGGCATCGACCTGCTCCTGCAGCGGGTAGGGGCCGACGCCAAGCAGGCCATTCTCCGAGTGCAGGACGATGTCGATGCCTGGCGGCACATGGTTGGCCACCAGCGTCGGCAGCCCGATGCCGAGGTTCACGTAGTCGCCGTCTTTCAGTTCGGCAGCGACCCGGCGGATGATCCGTTCGCGTTTGTCCATGGCTGCTAACGCGTCATCTTTTTCTCGATGCGCTTTTCGTACGGCCCGCCCAGCAGGATGTGTGCGACGTAGATACCCGGCGTCACCACGTGATCGGGATCGATGGCGCCGGGCGGCACCAGCTGCTCGACCTCGGCAATCGTCACGCGAGCCGCCGTGGCCATCACCGGATTGAAGTTGCGGGCGGTGTGGCGGTAGACGAGATTGCCGTGCGTGTCGCCGGTGTGCGCCTTGACGAACGCGAAGTCGGCGCGCAGCGGTGACTCGAGCACGTAGTGGGTGCCGTCGATGTCGCGTGTCTCCTTGCCGTCGGCGACGACGGTGCCGTAGCCGGTGGGCGTGAAGAAGCCGCCGATGCCGGCGCCGCCAGCGCGGATGCGCTCGGCGAAGGTCCCCTGCGGCACGAGGTCGACTTCCAGTTCGCGCGTCAGGAACTGCCGCTCGAACTCCTTGTTCTCGCCGACGTAGGTGGCGATCATCTTGCGGACCTGCCGCGCCCTGAGCAGCAGCCCGATCCCGAAGTCGTCGACGCCGGCGTTGTTGCTGATCACCGTCAGGTCGCGGGTGCCTCGACGATGCAGGGCGGCGATCAGGGTCTCGGGGATGCCGCACAGCCCGAATCCGCCCATCATGATCGTCGCGCCGGCGGGGATCCGGGCCACAGCCGCGTCGGCACTCGCGATCTGCTTGTTCATGCCTCCCGCAGTATGCACGAGTGATGCAGGCGCGCATGAGTCATTTGGAATTCAGAATCCGCAATGCAGCGCGCAGCGAGCCGCGGCATGGCGCGCAGAATGGCGCTGCCGGCCCGGCGCTTCATTCGGAATTCTGAGGATCCGGCAGGCCATCGAAGAGACCTTGATTGCGGTACTAGAGATCCCGGCCCGCAGGGATCTTCGCGTCGTAGGGCTCCTCGCGGTACGTCACGAAGCCGACGCGCTGGTAGTTGGCAATGGCGGCCGGGTGATCGAGCGAACACGTGTGCAGCCAGACGCGGTCGGGCTCCGTGCTCCAGGCCTGCCGGGCCGCCACGGTCAACATCGCCGGCCCCAGCCGCTGCCCGGTGAACTCCGGCAGCAGGCCGAAGTAGCTCACCTCGACCTCGCGGGCCGTGCGGTGCAGTTCGAAGTACCCCGCCGGGGTGCCCTTGACCGTCAGGAGCCAGATCTCGATGCCGCCCGACGCCAGGTGTTCGGCGACGCGTGCATCGCTCCAGTCCCAGCGGTCGAGCCAGTGCCACGGCCGTCCGACCTCCCGGTACAGGTAGCGATACAACGACCCGGGCACCACGTCGAGTCGTCGCACGACGGCCTCGACGTCGGGGAATGCGAAGGGGACGATTGCCGACGCCGCGCGCATTTCAAGGAACGTCCGCGTTGCCGGGCGGTGCAGCATGGGCGCGGCGTCCCGGGACGGCCGCTGCCCGTCGAAGGCGGCCCGCCAGCGCCGCCCTTCCTGCAGCACCGGCTGCATCGCCGCCGCGTCCCCGGCCAGCATCTCGGCTGTCGGCAACAGCGCGCGGAGCTGATCCAGCGCCTGCCCGACGTGGGTGGCGTTGGTGGCCAGGATGTCGAGCCAGAGCGCTGGGGCGCTGCCGGCCAGGCGGGTCGTGTCGGCCAGACCGGGGCCGGCAAACTGCAGGCCGTCTGCCGTCACCGACCGTCCGCTCACGGCCATCAGGGTGCTGCTCACCACCTGTGGCAGGTGACTGACGTAGGCCATCACGTGGTCGTGCTCGTCGGCGCCCATCACCACGGGCCGCGCGCCGATGCCGACGACCATCTGGGTCAGGCGCGCCAGCGCCGTGCCCACCGACGCCGCATCCAGGGGGCCGGCATGGTCGGGCGTGAGAATCCACGGCCGCCCGACGAACAGCCCGGCATCGGCGTGCGCGAAGCCGCTCTGGGTGCTGCCGGCCATGGGATGGCCGCCGACGAAGATCGCCCGCGCATGCCGCCGTGCGTGCGCGACCATGGCGCCCTTGGTGCTGCCGAGATCGGTGACCACCGTCCGCGGCCCGACGTAGGGCGCCAGTGCATCGAGCAGGCGCAGGTTCTCGAGCACCGGCGCGCCGAGCACCACCAGGTCGACATCGCCCGCGACCGCCGGCGACGCCACCAGCGTGAAGTGGTGCCTGACGTGCGGGTCGGCGGCCGGGTCGAGCACGGCAACTGTCGTCTCCGGCCACACGGCGCGGATCGCCAGGCCGAGCGATCCGCCGATCAATCCGCAGCCGACCAGCAGGACGTGCTCGAAGGGCGCCCGGTCGCTCACTGGCCCCAACCGCGGCGGGCGACCGGTTCCTGACAGATGCTGCGGCCGATGGCTGGGGCGATGATCCGCAGCTCGGCCATCAGCCGCTCGAATTGTCCGGGATACATCGACTGGGCGCCGTCGCTCATCGCGTTGTCGGGGTCGCAGTGGACCTCGATCAGCAGCCCATCGGCGCCGGCCGCGACAGCGGCGCGGGCCATCGGGGCGACCTTGTCGCGGCGTCCCGTGCCGTGGCTCGGGTCGACGAAGATCGGCAGGTGGCTCAGCGTCTTGACGACCGGAATCGCCGAGATGTCCAGCGTGTTGCGGGTGTAGCTCTCGAAGGTGCGGATGCCGCGTTCGCAGAGGATGACGTCGGTGTTGCCGCCGGCCAGGATGTACTCGGCCGACAGCAGCCACTCCTCGATGGTCGCCGAGATGCCCCGCTTCAGCAGCACCGGCTTGCGCACCTGGCCGAGCTCACGCAGGAGCGTGTAGTTCTGCATGTTGCGCGCCCCCACCTGGTAGATGTCGACGTAGCCGTCCATCAGCGTGATCTGGCTGGCGTCCATCACCTCCGAGACGAGCAGCAGGCTGTGCGCATCGGCGGCGGTCCGCAGCAGCTGCAGCCCCGCCTCACCGAGCCCCTGGAAGCTGTACGGCGAACTGCGCGGCTTGAACGCGCCGCCGCGCAGGATCTTCGCGCCGGCCCGGCGCACCGCCGCTGCCGTGCTCATCACCTGGGCCTCGTTCTCGGCCGAGCACGGCCCGGCAATGACGATGACCTCGTCGCCGCCGATGCGCACGTCGCCAATCGTGACCACCGTGTCTTCGTTCCGGAAGGTGCGGCTGGCCAGCTTGTACGGCTCGGTGATCCGCATCACTTCGTGCACGCCGTCGAGCACCTCGAGGAGCCGGGGATCCTTCTTCCCCTCGCCGCCCACCGCGCCGATCACCGTCCGCAGCGAGCCCGTGGACCGGTGCACGTCGAACCCCATGTGCACCAGCTGGGCGACCACGTGCTGAATCTGTTCCTCGCTGGCGCGTTCCTTCATCACGACGACCATGTCAGTGTCCCTTCCCGTTGCTCATTCATCGCCAGCCGTCCCCGCGTCGTGCGCCTGCTGGACCTGTCGTTCGAGGCGCCGCGCCTCGTCGATGATGCGTTCGAAGAGGCGCATCACCGCGTCGCCATCGAGGGGGCCGGGGTTGACGCGACGCACGTGCTCGAGCACGTCGCGCTCGCGACCGGGCTGGTAGATCGGCATGCCCGTTTCGCGCTTGATTTCACCGATCTGCAGTGCGCACGCCGCACGCTCGTTGAGCCGCGCCACGATCTGCTCGTCGAGCGCGTCGATGCGCTCGCGCAGCACCTGCATCCGCCAGTCCGGGTCGGTCATGCCGACGCTCCCTCCCGCAGCCAGCGCACGAAGTCCCTCACGTGCCCGGCCAGCGCCGGCGACTGCCCGTGCCTGGCCACCTCCGCGACCAGGGCGCTGCCGACGACCGCGGCATCGGCGTACTTGCCGACATCCCTGATGTGCTCGGGCCGCGACAGGCCGAAGCCCAGGGCGATCGGCAGCGTCGCATCCTGGCGCAGCCGCTCCACCAGTCCGCGCGCGTCGGTGGCGACCTGCTCGCGCACCCCGGTGACGCCGAGACGCGAGATGGCGTAGAGGAAGCCCTGGCCGAGGTCGTTGGCCTTGCGCACCCGTGCGGCGCTGGTCGTCGGACTCACCAGGAAGATCGGCGCGAGGCCGTGCGCGACCAGCACGTCGCGGGTCGGCCCCGCCTCTTCGAGCGGCAGGTCGAGCAGCAGCACGCCGTCGACGCCCACCGCTGCGGCGCGCGCGGCGAAGGCCTCGACCCCGAAGCGGACGACCGGATTGGCGTAACTGAACAGGACCAGCGGGGCGGCCACATCGGCGCGCAGGTCGCCGACCAGGTCGAGCACGCCGCGCAGGGTCGCGCCGGCGCGCAGGGCACGCTCGGACGATCGCTGGATTTCTGGCCCATCGGCCAGGGGGTCCGAGAACGGCACCCCGATCTCGATGACGTCGGCGCCACCCTCGTCGACCGCACGGATGACGTCGCCGGATCGCTCGAGGGTCGGGTCGCCGCCGGAGACGAAAGCCACCAGCCCGGTCCGGCCCTCGGCCCGCATCCGGGTGAACGCCGCGTCGAGTCGCGACGTCATGATTGCCCCCCGAGCAGGTGCTGGATGCTCTGGACGTCCTTGTCGCCGCGTCCCGACAGGTTCACGAGCACCAGCCCGTCGGCACCCACCTCGCGTGCCACCTGCTCGACCGCGGCAATGGCATGCGCCGATTCGAGCGCCGGCAGGATGCCTTCGAGCCGGCCAAGCCGCGCGAAGGCGGCCAGGGCTTCCGGGTCGGTGGCGTAGCGGTACTCCGCGCGCCCCTGCTGCAGGAGGTCGGCGTGCTCGGGCCCGACGGCGGCGTAGTCCAGCCCCGCGGACACCGAATGGGTCAGCTCGATGTTGCCGGCATCGTCCTGCAGCACGAAGGTGCGGGTACCCTGCAGCACGCCCGGGCTGCCGCCGGCGAAGCGGGCCGCGTGCCGGCCGCTGGTGATGCCTTCGCCGCCCGCTTCGACGCCAATCAGGCGCACACCCGGATCGGCGACAAAGGCATCGAACAAGCCCATCGCGTTGCTGCCACCGCCAACGCAGGCCAGCGCCGCATCGGGCAAGCGCCCGTAGCTGGCCAGGCACTGCACGCGCGCCTCCTCGCCAATCACCGACTGGAACTCGCGCACCATCAGCGGGTAGGGGTGGGGTCCGAGGGCCGAGCCGAGCAGGTAGTAGGTGTCCTGCACCGTCGCCACCCAATCGCGCATCGCCTCGTTGATGGCGTCCTTCAGCGTCCGCGCACCCGCCTCGACGCCACGGACCTCGGCGCCCAGCATCCGCATGCGGAAGACGTTCAGCGACTGGCGCGCCATGTCGTCGGTCCCCATGTACACCACGCATTGCAGACCGAGCAGCGCGCAGACGGTGGCCGTCGCCACGCCGTGCTGACCGGCGCCGGTCTCGGCAACGATGCGCGACTTGCCCATGCGGCGGGCGAGCAGGGCTTGTCCGAGCGCGTTGTTGATCTTGTGCGCGCCGGTGTGGGCCAGGTCTTCCCGTTTGAGCAGGATGGTTGCGCCGCCGCAGGCCTCGGTCAGCCGACGCGCCTCGTACAGAGGCGTGGGCCGGCCGACGAACTGCCGCAGCAGTTGTTCGAACTCGGTGATGAACGCCTCGTCCTGCCGGACGGCGAAGTAGGCCTCCGTCAGCGCCTCCATCGGCGCGACAAGCGTCTCGGGCACGAAACGCCCGCCGAACTCCCCGAAGTATCCGCGGGCATCCGGGTCGCGACGCCCGAACACCGGACCTCCCCTGCCCTCTTGCGTTGCCGCCGTCGTCATCGTGTGTTCCAGTCCTTTTCCAGATGCGTCCGGGTCACCCGCGCGGCGCGGCGCGGCCGCCCGTCGCTGGGTCTGCTCACCCGCCTGTGTGTCCCCGTGCGGCATCGGCCGCACGTACCGCCTGCACGAAGGCCCGTACGCGGCCTCCATCCTTCACGCCCGGCGCCTGCTCGACGCCCGACGCCACGTCCACACCCCATGGCCTGACCGTGGTGACCGCGTCGGCCACGTTCTCCGGGTTCAGCCCGCCGGCCAGCACCAGCGGCCGCGTTGCGGCAATCCCACGCGCCGCCTGCCAATCGATGGTGCGCCCGGTGCCGCCGACCGTCACCGGGTCGTGCGCGTCCACCAGGATGGCCGCCCGCGCCGTCCGCCAGGGACTTGCCGCGTAGTGCTCCACCCGCAGCGCCTTGAGCACCGGCCGCGGAAAGCGCGCCCAGTCGTCAACCACTTCGCTGCCGTGCAGCTGCACGGCAGAAAGCCCGACGGCATCGGCCACGCTGCGGACGTAGTCGGGTGTCGCGTCCACGAACACCCCCACCGTGCTGACCAGCGGCGGCAAGGCGCGGGTGATTGCCTGTGCCCGCTCGACGTCGACCGCGCGCCGGCTTCCCGGCCAGAAGATGAGGCCGATGGCATCGGCGCCGGCCTCCACGGCCAGCACGGCGTCCTGCACCGTGGTCATCCCGCAGATCTTGATCCGCGTCACGCACCTGTCTCCATCGCGTCGCGGGCATCGGCGATCATCCGTGCGAGGCCGTGCCCGGGACGCTCGTCGGTCATGAAGCGCTCCCCAACCAGGAACGCGTCGTAGCCAGCCGCATGCAGGCCCGCCAGGTCGGCGCCGGTCCGCAGCCCGCTTTCGGCGACCCGGACCCGCGCCGCGGCGATGATCGGCGCGACCCGGTGCGAGGTCGCGACCGACACCTCCAGCGTCTTGAGATTGCGATTGTTGACGCCGACGATTGCCGCACCGGCATCGATCGCGCGATGTGCCTCGTCCTCGTCGTGGACTTCGGTCAGCACGTCGATCCCGACCTTCGATGCGTAGCCGAGCAATCGCGTCAGCGTTGCCTGGTCGAGGGCGGCGACGATCAGCAGGACCGCGCTCGCACCCGCCAGGACGGCCTCGGCGATCTGGTACTCGTCGACGATGAAATCCTTGCGCAACAGCGGCACGGCCGGCAGCGACGCATGCACCGCCTCGAGATGGGCAAGCGCACCATCGAAGAAACCGGGCTCGGTCAGCACGGAGATGGCGGCCGCACCCGCGGCGGCGTACTCGGTGGCAATCGACACCGGCTCGTAGCGACTCCGCAAGACACCTTTGGACGGCGAGCGCCGCTTGCATTCGGCAATCACCCGGACACCCGGCTGGCGCAGCGCCTCGAGAAACGTCCCCGCCGTCGCCACGCGGCATGGTGCCGCGGCCGACGTCCGGGCATCGCTGATCCGGGCCTCCAGCACGTCACGCGACACCCGCCGCTGCGCGACTTCGACGCGCTTGCGTGCCGCGGCGACGATGGCCTCGAGGACCGAGGGCTGGCCGTCTACGCTCACGCCTCGACCTCCACGGCCCCATTGGACAGGGTCACGAGCCGGGCCAGGACCTGGGCGGCGCGGCCGTCGTCGATCACCGCCGCGGCCAGTGCGACGCCCTCGGCCACGTTCGGGGTGCGGCCGGCGATGAACAGGCCGGCACCGGCGTTGAGCAGGACGACGTCGCGGACGGGGCCGCGCTGCCCATCCAGCATGGCGCGTGCGACGCGCGCGTTGTCGGTCGCATCACCGCCGCGCAGGTCGGCGCAGCGACGCCCTGGCGAGACCAAACGTCGACGGATGGACGAAGAAGGTGCGCAGCAGGCCGCCGCGACATTCCGAGACCTTGGTGTAGCCGGTGGTCGACAGCTCATCGAGCCCGTCGGCGGCGTGCACCACCCAGACATGCGCCGATCCGAGCAGGCCGAGCGCCCGCGCCACCAGTTCGGTCAACTCCGGCCTCGGCACGCCGACCAGCTGGCGGGTGGCGCCAGCTGGATTGGTCATCGGGCCAAGCAGGTTGAAGGCGGTCCGAACGCCCAGCTCACGCCGGACCGCGGCGGCATGCCGCATCGCCGGATGGAAGGTGGGGGCGAACAGGAAGGCGATGCCCGCCTCCTGCAGGCAGCGCGCCACCACCGCCGGGGTCGCCGACACGTGCACGCCCAGTGCCTCGAAGACGTCGGCGCTGCCGCTCCGACTCGACACCGAGCGGTTGCCATGCTTGGCGACGCGGACGCCCGCGGCGGCCACGACCAGTGCGGCCATCGACGAGACGTTGACCGTGCCGAGGTTGTCGCCGCCGGTGCCGCAGGTGTCGAACACGTCGGTGAACGTCTGCGGCAGCGTCACGGCGGCCTGTCGCATCGCCCGGGCCAGGCCGACCAGTTCTTCCGGCCGCTCGCCCTTGGAGCGCAGCGCCATCAGCAGGCCGGCGATCTGGGCCGGCGTCACGTCGCCGCGCATGATGGCGGCCATGGCATCGGCCGCTTCTTCGGTGGTCAGCGCGTCGTGTCGTTGCAGCTTCTCGAGCAGCGGCGCAATCATGGCAGTTCCAGGAAGTTGCGCAGCAGGTCATGACCGGGCCCGGTCAGCACCGACTCCGGGTGGAATTGCACCCCGTGCATCGGGTAGCTGCGATGCCGGAGCCCCATGATTGTCCCGTCGCTGGTGCGCGCGGTGACCTCGAGCACCTCCGGCAGCCCTTCTGGCGCAACCACCAGGCTGTGGTAGCGCGCCGCCGTGAACCCCTGCGGGATGTTGCGGAACACACCCTGGCCGTCGTGCTCCACGTCCGACGTCTTGCCGTGCATCAGCACCGCCGCGTTGACGACGCGGCCGCCGAAGGCATAGCCCATGGCCTGGTGCCCGAGGCAGACCCCGAGGATCGGGCGTCGAAGGACCGAACCGACGCAGCACCTCCACCGAGATCCCCGCGTGCTCGGGTCGTCCCGGACCCGGCGAGATCACGATGCGCGACGGCGCCAGGGCAGCGACGTCCTCGAGCGTGATCTGGTCGTTGCGGTGCACCGCAACCTCGGCGCCGAGCTCGCCGAGGTACTGCGCGAGGTTGTAGGTGAACGAATCGTAGTTGTCGATCAGCAGGACCATGGCTATCCGGCGTGACGCCCGAGCGAATGGGCGAGTTCGAGCGCGCGCAGGACGGCGCGCGCCTTGTTGAGGCTTTCTTCGTACTCGGCGGCCGGATGGCTGTCGGCGACGATGCCGCCGCCAGCCTGGACCAGTGCGACGCCGTCGCGCATCCACACGGTGCGGATGGCAATGCAGCAATCGAGATTGCCGGCGAAGTCGAGGTAACCGACCGAGCCGGCGTACACCCCGCGCGGCCGTCCCTCGAGCTCGGCGATGATCTCCATCGCGCGGATCTTCGGCGCGCCCGACACCGTCCCGGCCGGGAAGCACGACACCAGGGCGTCCAGCCGATCGGCGTCGTCGGCCAGCGTCCCGACCACGCGCGACACCAGGTGCATGACGTGCGAGTAGCGCTCGAGCGTCATGAACTGCGGCACCCGCACCGAGCCGTACGCGCAGACGCGCCCGAGGTCGTTGCGGCCGAGGTCGACCAGCATCACGTGCTCGGACGCGCTCCTTCTCGTCGCGTTTCAGCTCCTCGCCGAGCCGCAGGTCATCGTCGTGCGTGCGGCCGCGCGGACGCGTGCCGGCGATCGGGTGCGTCTCGGCCTGGCCGCACCTCGACCCGGACCAGCATCTCCGGCGACGACCCGACGATCGACAGTTCGCCGACCCGGGTGAAGTACATGTACGGCGACGGGTTGACGTGCGCGCAGGGCGCGGTAGACCGTGAACGGATCGGCCTGCGCAGGTCCACCTCGAACCGTTGCGACAGGACGACCTGGTAGATGTCGCCCCTGGCGATGTAGTCCTGCGCGATCCGGACGATTGCGCTCGAAGTCCTCGCGAGAGGTGAGGGCGCGTGACGGCTGGCGGATCGGTGGCGGGGCCGCTGCCGGCAATGGGCTGGGCGTGCGCCTGCTCGAGTTCGCGCTGGAGGAAGTCGAGCCGCGCGTTGGCGAAGCCGGTAGAGCGACTCCAGGTCGTCGCTCGGCGAGATGCGGGCGTTGGCGATGAGCAGGATGCGATGCTTGACGTGGTCGAAGGCCAGGACCGTGTCGAACAGCATGAACGCGGCCTCGTCGCCGGGCTCCTGCTGCCCCTCGTAGCGCTTGCCACACCTGCTGCAGCGCCGGTTCGAACCAGGGCGCCGCGTCGTAGCCGAAGAAGCCGACGGCGCCGCCGGTGAAGCGCGGCAGGCCGGGCACGAACGGCGACCGGTACTCGGCCATGATCCGCCGCAGCGCCGCGACGAAGGTCTCGTCGAGCGCTTCGGTCTGCGCCGCCCTGCTCGAGACGGCCCTGCCGTCGCGGGCGCGCAGCACCAGGAACGGGTCCTTGCCGAGAAACGAGTACCGCGCCACCTGCTCGCCGCCCTCGACGCTCTCGAACAGGAACGCGTAGTCGGAGTGCTCGGCGACGCGGAGGAACGCCGAGACCGGCGTCAGCAGGTCGGCCAGCAGCTCGCGGCAGACCGGCACGAAGGTGCCGCGGCCGGCAAGCTCGACGAACTCGTCGAAGGTGGTCTGGGTCATCGCGGACATGAGGTCTCCAGCGCCAGTTCGGGCGCCGCGGCGTGGATGGCGGTGCGCATGGCGTCGATCGGCGGATCGACGGGAAACCAGGTGGCCACCTGCACGGCCGCCTGGGCAATCAGCATCTCGAGCCCGCCGAGCGTGGCGCAGCCGGCGGCGGCGGCGTCGCGCAGCAGGCGGGTCCGCCCCGGGTTGTAGACCAGGTCGTAGACCAGGCGCCCGCCGGCCAGCCGTTCGGCGTCGAGCGGCGTGTCCTCGAGGTGCGGCGCGGTGCCGACCGGCGTCGTGTTGACGAGCAGGTCCCAGGTCCGCGGCCGGCGGCGGCCACTCCCCCACGGTCGCGCCGAGCGGCGCGACCGCGGCAGCCTGGTCGCGACGGCGCGCGTGTACCGTGACACGGGCGCCCTCGGCGTGCAGTCCGCAGACCACGGCGCGTGCCGCACCGCCGCCGCCGAGGACGGCGACCCGGGCGCCCGCCAGCGTGAGGCGCGAACGCAGCGGATGGAGGAAGCCTTCGACGTCGGTGTTGCGCGCCGTCCATCCGGCGGGCGTGCGGGTCAGCGTGTTGGCGGCACCGAGGTGTTGCGCCACGGCGTCGGCCGACACCGCCCGTGACAGCGCGTCGAGCTTGAACGGCGCGGTGACGCTCAGGCCCCGCACGCCCAGGGCCTCGGCGGTCGTCGAGGAGGTCGTCGATGTCGCGGGCCTCGAACGGCACGTAGACGGCGTCGATGCCGAGCGCCTGCAGGGCGGCGTTGTGCAGCGTCGGCGACCACGAGTGGCCGATCGGCCGTCCGGCCACGCCGAACACCTGCGTGGCGCCGGTCTGCTGCCCGACGCGATAGCGGCTCCGCATCACCTCGGGCAGCACCTGGCCTGGCGCGACCGCGGCGCCGCCATACGTCCAGCAGGAGCCGACGCTGCGACGCAGGAGGCGCGACGGCAGGCCCACCATCCCCATGGCAATCAGCACCACCGGCGTCCCGTCCGCCTGCGCGCCGGCCTGGCGGAGGGTGACCAGGTCGGTGAGCCGCGCCGGCGTCACGGCCACCTTGACGACCGCCGGCCGTCGGCGTGCCATCTCGTGCACCACGGCCGGCAGGTTCTCCGGCATGCCGGTGAAGTCGTGCCGCGACAGGACCACGTGCCCGGGTGCGCGGCAATGAGCGCGTCGGCAAACGGCGCGTCCCATTCGACGTCGACGAAGGCGGCGCCAAGGGCCAGCGCTTCGCGGAGCCGCGTCTCACGCGCCGACCTCGGCGACCGTCGAACGCACCGCCCTCGCGCACGGGCCGAACGGTGACGATAGCGCGCGCGGCAGCCTCGCCGAGCAGGTCGCGCAGCGGCAGCGTCGGCAGCCGGTCGAGGCGGAACTCGACGAGATCGGCAACCTGCAGGGCGTGGGTTCGCGCCGCCGGCAGGGACTCGGGCGTGAGGTCGGCCAGGGTGGCCACGAGCGTGACGGGTGTCGGTGAGGGCATCGGAGCGTCGGGCGTCGGCGATGGCAATCTGATGGGCCGTGTGTCCTGTGGTGTTGGTGCGCCGACGAGATGGACGACAACAAAAAGCGCCCCGTCGGCAGGTGGCCGAGGGGGCGCCAGGGACTCGTGGCGAGTCGGAACTGGTCGATGCGCGGCTAAACGGCCGCCCCCTCGCACATGGAGCCGGGCCACCACCAGGAGCGCGCCGAGAACGGCGTCTGGTCGAGGGCAGGTTCAGAGACGAAGGGGAACGCGGCAAAGCCCCGCATGAGGAGGAAACCGTACCAGACTCGTCCGAACGCCGTCAACGGTCGTCCTACGATCGAGCATGTCAGGCGCGCTGCTTGACCCCCTTCCGACCGCGTGTCATAACCGAGCCATCTTGCCCAAGCCTCCAGCCGTGACCTCCCGTCTGCTTCGCGGTGCCCTTGCCGCCGGCCTTGGGCTGACCCTTGCCTCCACGCCGTGGGCGCCGCGCCTGCCCGGCGCGGCCGCAGCCCTCAGCGCCGACCGGTGCGACCTTTCCCGTCTCCGAGATTCGCCGCGGCCAGATTGGTGAGGGCGTCACCCGGATGGATGGCGGCGAACGGGTCACCTTCGCCGTCCACATCCTGGGCGTGCTCGACGGCGTGATCGGCCCGAAGCGGCAGGTGATCCTGGCCCGCCTCGAAGGCGCAGGGCTCGAGACACACGGGCGTGATTGCCGGGATGAGCGGCAGCCCGGTGTACATCGACGGCCGGCTGGTCGGGGCGGTTGCCTACTCGATGGGGCAATTTGCCAAGGCGCCGATTGCCGGCATCACGCCGATTGCGGAGATGGCCGACGCCACCGCCGCCGGCGCCGGCACGACCCCCGCGCAGGGTGGCCGCCTTTCCCCTGGACACCCCGCTGACGGCCGAGGCGCTGCGAAGCGCGTTCCTGGCGTCGATGCCGGGCCGCGACGGCGTGCCGCTGTCGCCGGCCTCGGTCCGCACCCTCGGGCTCGAGGGCAGCGGCCCGATGCTGCGTCCCATCGCCACGCCGCTGTCGATGGCCGGGTTCTCGACGCCAATCGGGGCGTGGCTCTCCGACACCTTCGGGGCCGCGGGATTCGCTCCGATCTCGACCAGCGGTGCCGGGCACGCGACAGGGGCGGCGGCCGCAGAGTCCACGCCGCTGCAGCCCGGCGACGCGGTTGGCGTCAGCCTGGTGAGCGGCGACCTCTCGCTCGGCGCCACCGGCACGGTGACCAGCGTCGATGGGTCGCGCGTGCTGGCCTTCGGTCACCCCTTCTTCAACCTCGGCCCCGTGCAGCTGCCGATGACCCGCGCCCAGGTGGTCACCGTCATTCCCAGCCTGCTCAACTCGATCAAGCTCGCCCACCTCGGTGAGGTCATGGGCGTGATGAACCAGGATCGGGCCACGGCGATTGGCGGCACGCTCGGCGCCGGCCCGTCGACGATCCCGTTGACCGTCGCGATGCGCGCCAATGGCGGCGCGTCACGGGAGTTCGCCTTCGAGGTCGCCGAGGACCAGCTGTTCTCGCCGCTGATTGTCTTCGCGGCCGTCGCCAATGTGCTGCAGTCATACCAGCGCGAGGTCGGGGTCTCGACGATTCGACTGAAGGGAACGGCCGACGTCGGCAGCGCGACGCTCCGCCTGGACAACGTCTTCGGTGGCGACAGCGCGGTGGTCACCGCGGCGGCGTCGCTGGCGGCGCCGCTGGCCGCCGTGCTCCGCAGCGATCTCGGTACGCCCCGGATCGGCCGGATCACGCTCGAGGTCGACACCGACGAGCGGCAGCGGTCGACGCGTTTGGATCGGGCCTGGATCGCCGAGCCGCGGCCGCGCGCCGGCGACACCGTGACCCTGCTGGCCGAGACCCGCAGCTTTCGCGACGCGCCGCAACTGCACCGCCTCCGCATTCCGATCCCGGCGACGGCCACCGGCACGTTGCAGCTGCAGATCGTCGACGGCGCCACGCTGGCGCAGCTCGAAGGGCGCCGCCGCTCGCTCGAACAGGCGCGCACCGTCGATCAGCTCGTCGGCCTCCTCAACCGGGCCCGCCGCGGCGACCGCTGGTACGTGCGCCTGACCCGCTCGGCGCAGGGCTCGGTCGTCAACGGCCGTGATCTGCCCGCCCTGCCCGGCAGCGTCATGCAGGTGCTGGGCGCTGGCGCCGGCGTCATCGGCACTACCCTGGACCAGGACGTGCTGGCCGAGTGGGAACTGCCCGCCGATGCCGTCGCCACCGGCCAGCGCACGCTCTCCATCACCCCCATCGTTCCGTAAGCCCTACATGACACATGTGTCGAGAGCACTCCTGGCGATGGCTGCCGCCGCGGCCATCGCGTCACTGCCGCTGCGGGCCGCCGGCCCGGCCCGCTGGGAAGTCAGCAGCAGCGAGCAGTGGATGGCCGGGCGCGGCGAGCAGGTCGCGGTCACGCGCGACGGCCGCCTGCGGCTCGGCCCGGGCGTCCGGGTGCTGCACGAGGACGCCTCCCCGGCGCTGTGGACGGCGGTCAGCGCCCCCGACGGCACGCTGTACGTGGGCACCGGCAACGACGGACAGGTGCTGGCGCTGGCCGGCGAGAAGACCCGAGTCTTCTGGGATGGCGAGGACCTGCAGGTGCACGCGCTGGCCTGGCATGGCGATGCGCTGCTGGCCGGGACTTCGCCCGATGGCAAGGTCTATCGGATTGCCGCCAACGGCACCGCCACGGTCTTCTTCGATCCCGAAGAGACCTACGTGTGGGCGCTGGCAGTCGACCGCCAGCAGCAGGTCTACGTCGCGACCGGGGGCAAGGGCCGCGTGTATCGGCTGCCGAAGGCCGGAGGCCAGGCCACCCGCATCTTCGAGAGCGCCGCGGCCAACGTCACCGCCCTGTCGGTCAACGACCGCGGCGACGTGCTCGTCGGGACCGACAGCCCGGGGCGGCTCTACCGGGTGCCCGCCGGCGGCAAGGTCTTCGCGTTGATGGACGGGCCGTATACCCAGGTGCAGGCCATCCGGCCGGGCACCGACGGCAGCACGTGGATTCTTGCCGTCTCGCCCGGCGCCAGCCCCAGCGCCGTGGCTCCCGCCGCGCCGAGCACGGCCACCCCCACGCCCCAGGTCACCACCGAGGTGACCATCGTGGCCATCGGCGAGTCCACCACCGTCAGCGCTGCGCCGTCCCCGAGCGCCGCCCCGACGAGTGGCGGCGCTGGAGCCAAGGGCGCCGTGTACCGCCTCGGCGCGGACGGGCTCCTGGACCTCTACTGGGAAGCCACCGGCGAGCTGCCCTTCGACCTGCTGCCGACGTCGTCGGGTCGACTCCTGGTGACGGCCGACAACGGCGTCGTCTACGCGCTCGAGGGCGATCCGGTGCGGACGTCGCGAATCGCGCAGGTGCCCGGGCGCCAGCTCACCCGCATCGTGCCGCGCGGCGACCGCTTCCTGGTCACGGCCTCCAATCCGGGCAAGATTCTCGAGCTGAACGGCGCCGCGGCTTCGAGCGGCAGCTACACGTCCGAGGTCAAGGACGCCACGACCGGCGCAACGTGGGGCTTGCTGCGGTGGGAGGGCACACGGCCGGCCGGCAGCAGCGTGCGGTTTGCCACACGCAGCGGCAATACGTCAGCCCCTGATGACACATGGGCCGACTGGGTGCCCGTCCGTGACGAGGAGGGCACGCAGCGCATCGTCAGTCCGCCCGCGCGCTATCTGCAGTGGAAGGTCGACCTGGCCGGATCGCCGGCGCTCGACCACGTCACGCTGACGTATCTCCCCCGCAACCAGCGCCCTCGTTTGACCAGCCTCACCGTGCATCCGCCGGGCGTGGTCTTCCAACAGCCGTACGCCACACAGGAGCCCCCCGATCTGGCCGGCTTCCAGTCCACCACGCCGGCTCCGGCGCGCGATCAGGCGATTGCCGCGGCGACGCCGACCGCGACCGCGGCCCCGGTCGGCCGGCGGCTGTTCCAGAAGGGTTTCCAGACGTTCCAGTGGGAAGCCAGCGATCCCGACAAGGACGACCTGCGCTATGAGGTCGCCGTCCGGCGCCTCGGCAGCGACGACTGGCGGGTGCTGGCCAGGGAACTGGTCGGCAGCGTCTACGCCTGGGACACGTCGCTGGTGCCCGACGGGCGGTACGTCGTGCGCGTGATCGCCGGCGACAACCGGGCCAACCCGGAGGCGCAGGCACTGCACGGCGAACGCGAAGGAGGGCCGCTGACCGTGGACAACACGCCGCCGACCATCCAGCTGCGCCGGTCTCCCGCAGGTCGCGCGTCGTCGGCGCAGACGCTGGCGTTCGAGGTCACCGATGCCTCATCACCGCTCGACCGGGTGGACGTGCTGCTCGGCAACGGGGAATGGCGGCCGGTGTTTCCCGACGACGGCGCACTCGACGGTTTGAGCGAGCGCTTCAGCATCCCGTCGTCGAGCCTGGGTGATGGTCCGGTCGTGCTCCGCGCCACCGATCGGCTGGCCAATCTGACGACGCTCGAGGTGCCGGCGCGGCAGGCGCCAGTTCGGTAGGCGGGGCTCTCCGCAACCTGCCGTCTACGTCGAGATGTCCGAGGGAAGCCGGCGCGCAGACTGCGGCTTGACCAGGGGACGGACCGTGGTGTGACTCACCAGCCACACCAGGCTGACCGCCACCGGGCTCCCGGCGCGGCTGGCCGGATGGAAGCGCGCCGCGTCTTCCAGCGACTGCACGAGCTTCCGGTTCGGCCTGCCCTCCAGCTGATGGGTCTGCTCGATCCGGCCCTCGCGCGTCACCACGGCGGAAATCGCCAGTTCGACGTCCTGTTCATCCGCCAGGGTGAGATCGCTGGCGAGCATCAGCGGCATCACCGCCTCGGCCGACACGCGCGGGGCCTCCATGCCAGGGGCCAGCGGCAATGGCTCCAGGTCGGTGCCGGCCAACGCCATCATCTCCACCATCGCGCGCAGCGAGTCGGCACGCTCGGCAGCAGGCGCGAGCAGGACGATGCCGGCGGCCAGGCCGGCGCACACCACCACCGCGGCCGTGGCACACAAGCCCGCCCAGACCAGGTGCATGTCCTCGAAGGCTTCACGGACACGCACCGGCCATGACTGCGACTTCTCGGCCAGCAGACGGCTGACGACGGCTCCGGCCAGCCCGTGTCGCACGGGGTGATCGCCCACCGCTGCCGAGACCACCGTCGCCTGGTCACGGAGCAGCTGCCCGAGGTCGTGCAACTGGTCGAGCGCCCGCCGACAGCGTGCACAGTGGTTCAGGTGCTGCCGCACGTCGAGGTCTTCGGCCACCGACAGCTCGCCGTCGCGGAAGGCCGACAACTGCTCCTGGATGCCCGTGCACGAATTCAGGGTGGTCACCGCTGCAGCTCCGCGCGCAGCAGCTGGCGCGCCCGCGCCAGCCGCGACTTGACCGTCCCCACCGCCACGTTCAGCGAGTACCCGATCTCCTCGTAACTGAGGCCATCGATTTCACGAAGCACGAGTGCCGTGCGCTGGTCGAACGGCAGGTCGCGCAGCGCCTGCCAGACCTGGTCGGCCTGCTCCTTCTGCCGCAGCAGCTTTTCCGGCCCGCAGTCGTCGTGTGGCGACGACAGCTCGCCATGTTCGGAGACGTGCACCTCGAGAGGCACCTGCGCCGACTGGAAGCGGCGGCGCCACCAGCGCTGCCGGTTTCGCGCCTGGTTGACGACGATGCGGTAGATCCAGGTGCGCAGCGCAGACTGGCCGCGAAAGCGATCCAGCATGCGGAACACCGTCAGGAAGACGTCCTGGGACAGGTCCAGTGCTTCTTCCTTGTCGCCCAGCAGATGGAAGGCGAGGTGGTACACCATGCGCTGGTGGCTCTCCACCAGCTCGGTGCACGCCGGCTCCTCCCCGGCCAGGCAGCGCGAGACCAGCGCGGCCTCTGCGTCACTGACGCCGCCCCAGTCGAGCGCAACGGGCTTCACCGACACTCCTGCTGCCATCCCGCAGTCACCTCCTGAGCGTACCGATGTCAGGTTGGACACCGCAAGGAGAGAAATGTTCCTCCGAGCCGGTTCACGTCCGTCCGCGCGGGTCGATTCGATCACGCAGGCCGTCGCCCAGGAAATTGAAGCCGAGCACCAGCAACGCGATCGCCAGCCCGGGGAACACGGTGAGGTGCGGCGCGTCGATGAGGTGGCTGCGCCCGGCGTCGAGCATCGCGCCCCAGCTCGGGGTGGGGGGCTGCACCCCGAGTCCCAGGAAGCTCAGCGACGCCTCGGCGACGATGGCGCCCGCCATGCCGAGCGTTGCCTGCACCAGCACGGCCGGGTACGCGGACGGCAGCACATGGCGCAGCAGCAGGCGTGCCGGGCTGGCGCCGAGACTCTGTGCGGCGTGCACGTATTCGAACTCGCGCGCCTTCAACACCTGTCCCCGCACCAGGCGGGCATACCCCACCCACCCGATCGTCGCCAGGGCGATGACCACATTGCGCAGGCTCGGACCGAGCGCGGCCACCAGCGCGATCGCCAGCAGGATGCCGGGGAAGGCCATCAGCACGTCGATGACGCGGCCGATCAGCGTGTCGGTCCACCCGCCCACGTAGCCGGCGATGCCGCCAACCAGCAGACCGACCAGCGACGACACCGACACCACCGCGACGCCGACGGTGAGCGACACGCCTGCCCCGGCCACCAGCCGGGCCAGGATGTCGCGACCGAGTTCGTCGAGCCCCAGCGGATGCGCCAGACTGGGCCCGGCGAGTCGCAGCGCCAGTTCCTGCGATCGCGGATCGGCCGGGACGATCCACGGCCCGAGCACGGCCGCCACCACGGCCAGCAGCACGATTGGCAGTCCGATCCGCAGGTTCATTCGTAGCGAATCCTCGGGTCGGCGTACCCGTATGCCAGGTCGGTGAGCAGATTGACGGCGACGTAGGTCACGGCAATGAGCAGGATGCACCCCTGCACCATCGGGTAGTCGCGAAACTGGATCGACTGGATCAGCAGTCGTCCCAAGCCGGGCCAGGCAAAGATCGTCTCGGTGATGATCGTTCCGGTCAGCACGGCGCCGAACTGCAGCCCGACGATCGTGATGATGGGAATCAGCCCGTTGCGGAGGGCATGACCGAGGACGGTGCGGCGCCACGACAATCCGCGCGAGCGGGCTGCACGGACGTACAACTCCTTGAACTCTTCGACCAGGCTGGCCCGGGTCATCCGCGCCAGTATCGCGGCCAGGGCCAGACCCAGCGTCAGCGCCGGCAGCACCAGGTACTCCGGGGGCACCCTCGGCACCGAGCCGACGAGAAAGCCCGTCGAGGGCCCGCGGCCCGAGACCGGCAGCCATCCCAACTGCACCCCGAAGAGCAGTGCGAGCAGCGGCCCCAGCCAGAAGTTCGGCATCGACACGCCAACCAGCGCCAGGGCCATCGCCGCGCTGTCCACCCACGTGTCGGCGCGGACGGCCGCAACGATGCCGAGCGGCAGCGCCACGACGAGGGCCACCAGCATGGCCGTCGCGGCGAGCAGCGCGGTGGCGCCAAGCTTCTCCGACAACTCCGTCGTCACCGGCCGTCCGGTGCGCAGCGATTGCCCCAGGTGGCCACGCCCGGCGTCGGCGAGGAAGCGTCCGTACTGGACCGGCAGGGGGTCGTCCAGCCCCAGCTTGGCGCGCAGGGCGGCGACATCGGCCGGCGTCGCTGCCTCGCCGAGCATCGACAGTGCGGGATCGCCCGGCACCAGGTGAATGAGCGCGAAGACCAGGGTCGCCACACCGAGCAGCACCGGGATCGTCAGCAGGAGGCGACGCGTGAGGAAGCGAAGCATGGGACGGCGGCTATGGTAGTCGAGGGCCCTCCTCCCGCGGGTCGAGGCCAAGACGCCGCACCAGCTTGCTGAGCCCTTGTCGCGTCAGGCCAAGATCGCGGGCCGCCTGGGATGGTCGACCACCGGCACGCGACAAGGCGTCGCGGACATAGCTGGCCTCGAACTCGCGGCGCGCCGCGTCCAGCCCGGTGTGCAGGTGATGCGCCGGCGCCGAAGGACGTCGTACTTCCGGCGGCAGGTCGTCGACCATGACCCGGCCGCGGCTCGGCCCACGCACGGCGAGCGCGGCCAGCGTGTTCTGCAGCTGTCGGACGTTGCCCGGCCAGTCCTGCCGGGCCAGCGCGTCGAGCACGCGGTCATCGAGACGCGCGCGGCAGCCGACCCGCGCCGCGCAGTCCTGCCACAGATGGCGCGCCAGGAGCGGGATGTCCTCGCGGCGTTCACGCAGCGCCGGCATCCGCACCCGCACGACATCGAGGCGGTAGAAGAGGTCGGCGCGAAAGACGCCACGCCGGACCGCATCGTCCAGCGAGACGTTGGTCGCCGCGATCACCCGGACGTCGACGCGACGCGGGTGATTCTCCCCCACCCGTCGCACCTCGCCATCCTGCAGCACGCGCAGCAGCTTGGCCTGGGCTCGCGCCCCGAGCTCGCCCACTTCGTCGAGGAACAAGGTGCCGCCGTCGGCTTCGTCGAACAGGCCCATCCGGTCGTTGGCGGCGCCGGTGAAGGCGCCGCGGACGTGCCCGAACAGCTCGCTTTCGATCAGGTCGTCGGGCAGGGCCGCGCAGTTGATGGCCGCACAGCGCCGATGGCGACGCTGGCCGAGCGCGTGGATGGCGCGCGCCGCCAGCTCCTTGCCGCAGCCGCTTTCGCCACGTACCAGCACCGGAAAGGGCGCACGCGCTGCCAGCGCGATCTGCGCTCGCACGTCGCGCATCACCACGCTGTCACCAACCAGCGTCCCCTCGAGGCCGGGAGCGGCCGGGGCGACCGCGGGGATTGCGGTGCCGACCCGGCCCGCCACCAGGCGCGCGAAGACGGCGAGCAGGGGCTGCCGCGGCCGCCCGGCATCGCTGCTCGGCCAGCACGCGCAGACGTACAGCGCCGCGTCGCCCTCGAGGTCGTGCCGACCAGCCGAATGCCAGCCGCGTCCAGTGGCCAACGCGTCGGGGGCATCGGCCTGGCAGAGCTGACGCCATGCCGGCAGCGAGTCGCCGGGTGGGCCGTCGCTGGCCAGCAGTCGCGCCTCACCGTGCCGGGTCACGAGGATGGCGGCGTGGTCGGCATGCGCATGGTGGCGCACGGCGCGACAGGCAACGACCAGTGCCTCCTCGTCGCGCCGGACGTCATCCAGCTGCGTGTTGACGTCGAGCAGTTCCAGGTGGGTCATGTGAGCGCGCTCTCCGGCAGGCGGGGCCACGGTGATGTACGACGGACACGGCGGGGCTGAGGCGAGCCGTCGCCACGCGCGGCGTACCTGCCTCGCGTGCGCCCGACTCCGTGCATCCACTGGCCACCGGGACGGCGGCGGTGCCCTCACCCCCGCCGGCAACGGCGGCTGCGACTCCCCCGGCAATCCGGCCGTCACGAAGATGGCACCGACCCGGCCGCCCGCCGCAACCCAGCCGTCCACACCCGCGCGGCCCGCAACGCCGTGCGGGTCGCGCACGGCCAGCAGCAGCGGCGGCCAGGCCGGCACGCGGGACGGCGACAGCGCTGCCAGCCACTCGCCCTGCACCGGCAGCAGTCCCGCGGCGCGCGCCGCCGCCGCGGCCCGACACCACGCCGGCGCACCGTGAGTCCGGGCCATCAACACCTCGCTCGAATCGACGGCTGGCCACGTCCAGGACGCCGTCGCTGCCCACGGAGCCGGCTCGCTGGCAATGGTCAGCACCCGCTCCATCCATCGGCCGAGCCAGTCGCGCGTCAGCCAGGCGTCCACCACGACATGTCCCGGCGGACCTGAGGAGGCGCCGATCGGGATCGGCTGCCAGTCGTGCGCCTCGGCAGGGTCGATCACGCGACTCGCCAGGTGTGCGGCGCACCCCGTGGCCAGGTCCACCAGGCCAGTTGCGGTCTCGATCAGGCGCCCGGCCCGCAACGTGGCGAGCGAGGGTGCGGCGACGCAGGGCATGACCGACCCCTGGAGCAAGGGGCTCGCCACCCGCCGGTGTGAGGATTGAATGGCAATGGCGCGAGGTTTGGCGCAACGAGTGCGGTTTCTGCGCCGGACCCGCGCGCCGCGCACCGCAGGAAGTACGACGGGCGCTCCCCGCCGGGTGCCGGCCGCGGTAGAATCGGCGGTTGATGCTGCGATTGCTCACGGCAGGTGAATCACACGGCCAGGCGTTGGTGGCGATGGTGGAAGGTCTGCCGGCCGGACTGGCCGTCGACCAGGACGCCCTCGCCCGCCAGATGCGGCGTCGTCAACTCGGCTATGGACGCGGCCGGCGGATGCAGATCGAGACCGACACCGCCGAGATCCTGAGCGGCGTGCGCAAGGGGCACACGCTCGGCAGCCCCGTGGCGCTGTTGATCCGCAACCGGGACTGGAAGAACTGGCAGCAGACCATGCACGTCGGCGCGGAAGCGCCGGCCGACGCGACCGGTGCGCGCCGGGCGCCGGTGACGCGACCGCGACCGGGCCATGCGGACCTGGCCGGGGCGCTGAAGTACGACCGCGCCGACATGCGCGACATCCTCGAGCGGGCCAGCGCGCGGGAGACAGCGGCGCGGGTGGCGGCCGGCTCGCTGGCGCGACAGATGCTGGCGTCGCTCGACGTACACGTGGCCAGCCACGTCTTCACGCTGGGGGCGATCAGCATCGGCGATCCGCTTGCGGTGACCTTCGAGCAGATTGCCGCGATCGACGACGAGGCAGACCTGCACTGCGTCGATGAGCAACACCAGCTGCAGATGATCGAGGCGATCGATGCCGCGCGGGCGGCCGGCGACACGCTCGGCGGCGCTTTCGAAGTGGTGGTGCGCGGCCTGCCGCCCGGCCTCGGCTCCTACGTGCAGTGGGACCGCAAGCTCGATGGCCGGCTGGCGCAGGCCGTGATGTCGATCCCGGCGATCAAGGCGGTCGGCATCGGCAAGGGCGTCGGCGTGGCGGCCATCCCGGGGTCGCAGGTCCACGACGAGATCCTGCTGCCGTCCGACGGCAGCGATCGGGCGGTTGGCGTGGCCCGGCCGACCAACCGCGCCGGCGGCCTCGAAGGCGGCGTCACCAACGGCGAGGACCTGCGCATCAGCGGCTACATGAAGCCGATCTCGACGCTGATGAAGCCGCTCCGGTCCGTGGATCTGCAGTCGATGCAGGAATCGCCGGCGGCCATCGAGCGCAGCGACGTCTGCGCCGTGCCGGCAGCCGCCGTGGTCGCCGAAGCCATGGTCGCCTTCGTGCTGGCCGACGCGATGCTGGAGCGCTTCGGCGCCGACACGATGGACGATATCCGCGCCGCACTCGAGCGCGCCGACGCGCGCGTGCGGCAGCGCTTCCACGCCACGCCCGCTGGCGCCTGACGCGATGCGCCGGCCGATCCTGCGCTACGGCGAACCCGTCCTCACGCAGAAGGCCGCGCCGGTGGCCGAACTGACGCCACGCATCGACGCGCTGATCGACGACATGCGCGAGACGATGCATGGGGCGGCCGGCGTCGGCCTGGCGGCACCGCAGATTGGCGAATCGCTGCGGCTGTGCCTCGTCGACCTGTCGGCCGGGCGGCGTCCCGAACAGCTGCTGGTGCTGATCAACCCGGATGTCCTCGAGCGCGATGGCCTGCAGTTGAAGGAGGAGGGCTGCCTGAGCGTGCCGGGCATCGAAGCGACGGTACCGCGGCCACTGCGGCTCACGGTGCGCGCGCTGGATCGCGACGGCGACGTTCGCGAGATCAGGGCCGAAGGCCTGCTCGCCCGTGCCATCCAGCACGAGGTCGATCACCTCAACGGCATCATGTTCATCGACCGCCTCCGCCCGCTCTACCGCTGGACCATCACGCGTCGCATCGACCGCCTGCGTCGTGCCGGCAAGTGGTGATCCGCCAACACGGTGTGATGCCCTTACGTATCGCCTTCTTCGGCACGCCGGCGTTCGCTGTCCCGACGCTCGAGGCATTGCTCGCCTCGGAGCACGAGATCGTCGGCGTGGTCACCCAGCCCGACCGTCCCCGCGGTCGCGGGCAGCAGGTGTCGGATTCGCCGGTCAAGGCGCGCGCCGCCCTCGCCGGTGTGCCCATCCTGCAGCCGCTCAAGCTGAAGGACCCGGAGTTTCTCGAGGCGTTTCGCGCCTGGCGGGCCGACGTGGGGGTCGTGGCCGCATACGGGCGCCTGCTGCCCCAGGTGCTGCTGGACCTGCCGCCAGGCGGCCTGCTCAACGTCCATGCCTCGCTGTTGCCGGCGTGGCGCGGTGCCTCGCCAATTCAACGCGCCGTCCTGAACGGCGATGCCGTGAGCGGGGTCACCATCATGCGTGTCGTGCTGGCCCTCGATGCCGGGGCGATGCTGGCCCGTGTCGAGGTGCCGGTCGAACCGGACGACACGGCCGGGTCACTCGAGCAGCGGCTGTCGCTGGCCGGGGCGACGCTGCTCCGCGACGTGGTGGACCGACTCGGGCGCGGCGAACGGGTTGCCGAGCAGCCGCAGGACGATGCGCAGGCGACGCTGGCGCCGAAGATCGACAAGCAGGAGGGCGCGATCGACTGGACGCGCCCGGCGGCGGCTCTGGACTGCCATGTGCGCGGCATGCAGCCGTGGCCTGGCGCCTTCACGTTCGTCGACGGGCAGCGCCTGGTGATTCGCGAGGCGACCGTCGACGCCCGCGGCGCCACCGGGGCCGCGCCGGGAGCCCTGGTCGCCCTCGACGGCGACGCCATCGTCCTGGCCGCCGGTGAGGGCACGGCCCTCAAGGTGCTGCGCGTGCAGCCCGAAGGCAAGCGCGTGATGACGGCGCGGGAATGGCGCCTCGGTCGCCGCATCGACGCGCCGCTGCGCGCAGGCCCGACGCCATGATTGCGCCGGCACGACGCGCCGCGACCGAGGTGCTGGCGGCGGTGGACGCAGGGCGCTGGGACCTCGCGACTGCGCTCGCACAGGTCCACCCCACACTCGCCGATGCGCGTGACCGGGCCCTGCTGACCGAACTGGCCACGGGCGTGCTGCGCTGGCAGCTGGCCCTGGACTTCGTCATCCACGCGCTGACCAAACGGCAGCCGGCCGATCTCGATCCCGACGTGCGCGCGACGATGCGGCTGGGCCTGTATCAGTTGCAGCACGCGACCCGCATTCCGCCCTCGGCCGTGGTCAACGACGCAGTGGAAATCGTCAAGCGCGGCCCGACCCGCAGCGCCGCCGGCATGGTCAACGCGGTGCTGCGACGCGTGCTGCGCGAGGGTCCGCCGCCGCTGCCCGGGCCGCCGCGTGTCGCCGACCACCACCCCGAGTGGCGGGCGCAGGCGCTGGCCTGGCTGGCCATCACCCATTCGCACCCGGCGTGGCTGGTGGAACGCTGGCTCGACCGGTTCGGACTGGAGGCCACCGAAGCCTGGGTCCGCTACGACAACGTGCCGGCCGAGGTCACGCTGTGGCCGATGCCCGGACGGCCGGAGGCCGGAGACGGGAGTCGGGAGTCGGGACCCGTGGAGGTTGACGGCACGGCGACCCGGTTCGTCCCGGGCGGTTCCGTCCTGGCCACCGGTCGAGAGGCGCTGCCGCTGATCAAGGACGGCGTGGCGTACGCGCAGGACGAGGCCTCGGCAGCCGTCGGGGTCATCGCCGGGACGGTCGGCCGCGGCGTGGTGCTGGACGGCTGCGCATCGCCGGGCGGCAAGTCCCTGGCGATGCGCGCCCGCCTGCCGGCCGACGCGCGGCAGCTGGCCAACGATGTTCGCGCCAGGCGCGTGGCGCTGCTGGCGTCGACGCTGGCGCGCGTGCCGGGCCGTGCGATCCCGATCGTTCGCAGCGACGCGAGGCACCTGCCCTTCACCGGCACGATCGACACGCTGCTCGTCGATGCCCCGTGCTCGGGCCTGGGCACCCTGCGCCGGGAGCCGGACCTGCGCTGGCGCCGCCGCGCCGCCGACCTGCCGGCCCTGGCCGCGCTGCAGCGGCAGTTGATCGACGAGGCGGTGCAGGCCCTGGCACCGGACGGCCGGCTGGTCTACGCCACCTGCTCGGGGGAACCGGAAGAGAACGAGGCGCTGGTCCTCGAGGTGCTGGCCGCCCGCCCGGATCTGCGGCGGCTGGACCTGCGCGAGCAGCCGCTGCCCGAGACGATGGCACCGCTGCTGACCGCCGAGGGTGCCCTCCGGACCTGGCCGCACGCGCACGGCCTGGACGCCTTTTTCGCAGTGGTCCTGCAAAAGTCCGGCGCCCTGTAAGATCGTCCGGATGCAGGCTCGGCAAGGATTCTCGGGGCGCGTGTGGGGCGCCGGCAAGCTGCTGATGCTGCTGGCGCTGCTGGGCATCACCTACGCGTTGTCGTTCGGGATGGCGATGCGACTGGCGCTGCGGACCCGTGACGTGCGGGTGCCCGAATTGCGCGGCCGCACCGTGAACCAGGCCAGCACCTCGCTCACCGAACTGGGGCTGCCGCTCAAGGTCGAGGAAGCGCGGCGCTCCGACCCGAAGGTGCCGGCGGGCCTGATTCTCGCGCAGGACCCGGTCACAGGCAGCACGGCGCGTCGCCCCCGCAGCGTCAAGGTGTGGTTGAGTGCCGGCCCCACCGTCAGCCGGGTGCCGGCCGTGGTCGGCCTGACCGAGCGCACCGCCCAGTTGCGGCTCGAGGGCGAAGGCGTCGGCATCCGCAACCTCGCTGCCGTGCGGTCGTCGGCCTTTCCCGCCGGCATCATCGTCGCCCAGAATCCGCCGCCCGGGGCGGCCGCCGATACGGTCTCGCTGCTGGTCAACCGGGGTGAGCGTGGGACCACCTACGTGATGCCGGACCTGATTGGCGTCAACGCCCAGCAGGCTGCCGAGATCCTGCGGGTCCGCGGCTTCCGCGTCGCACTGGTGGCCGAGCAGCCCTACCCCGGCGTGCCCCCCGGCATCGTCTTGCGGCAGTCGCCGCTCGGCGGCTTCCAGATTGCTCCGGGCGACGCCATTTCCCTGGAGGTGAGTCGGTGAGCGTGCGGATCGCCCCTTCGGTGCTCAGCGCCGACTTTGCCGCGCTCGGCGACGACGTGCGGATGGTGACCGATGCCGGCGCCGACTGGATTCACGTCGATGTGATGGACGGCCGGTTCGTGCCCAACATCAGCATCGGATTGCCGGTCGTGGCCGCACTCAAGCGCGTGGCGTCGCTGCCGCTCGACGTGCACCTGATGATTGTCGAGCCCGAGACGTACGTCGACGCGTTTGTCGACGCTGGCGCCGCCTCGCTGTCCTTTCACGTCGAGGCCACCAACCACGCGCACCGACTCGTGCACCGCATCCGCCAGGCGGGTGCCCGCCCGGGCGTGGCCATCAATCCGGCGACGCCGCTGGACGCCCTGTCCGAGATTGCCGCGGACCTCGACGTCGTGATCCTGATGTCGGTCAATCCCGGCTTTGGCGGCCAGACGTTCATCGAACGCAGTTACGACAGGCTGCGGCGGCTGCGCGACCTGCTCGACCGCTGCGGCAGCCCCGCCACCATCACCGTCGATGGCGGCGTCGACCCCGGCCGTGCCGAGGCGGTGGTTCGCGCGGGCGGCGACGTGCTGGTGGCCGGGGCGGCGGTGTTTGCCGCGCCGGACCCGGTCGCGGCCCTGGCCGAGTTGCGAGCCGCCGGCCAGCGCGGGTGGACGGCCCGCCCGTCCCGATGAGCGTGTCCGGGGCGACCCGGCTGCGGGTCCGGTATGCCGAGACCGACCAGATGGGCGTGGTCTATCACGGCAACTACTTCACGTGGTTCGAAGTCGGGCGGATCGAGCTGCTGCGAGAGATGGGGTTGAGCTACAAGGCACTCGAGGCCGAGGGTTTCGGACTGCCCGTCGTGGCCGCGACTTGCCAGTACCGGCATCCGGCGCGGTACGATGACGAGTTGGAGATCCGCACGCTGGGCCGCATGGCCACCGCCATTCGGGTGGAGTTCTCGTACGAGCTGGTCCGGCTGCCCGATGGCCAGCGGCTCGCCACGGCCACCACCCTGCACGTCGCCGTCACCCGCGACGGACGGCCCTGCCGCCTGCCGGGCGCGCTGAGGGAGATGTTCGCGTGAAGGCACTCGTCACCGGGTCGGCTGGCTTCATCGGCTCCACCCTCACCGACCGGCTGCTCGCGGATGGCGCCACCGTGGTCGGGATCGACAGCTTCACCGACTACTATCCACGCGCGCTCAAGGAGCGCAACCTCGCCTCGGCGCGGCAGTCGGCCCGCTTCCACTTCGTCGAAGGCGACCTCCTGGACGTGGACCTGTCGGACCTGCTCGACGGCATCACCCACATCTACCACCTGGCGGCACAGGCGGGTGTCCGCAAGAGCTGGGGCCGGGACTTCAGCATCTACGTCAGCAACAACATCGCCGCCTCGCAGCGCCTGTTCGAGGCGTGTGCCGGCCGTCCGCTCGATCGCTTCGTCTATGCCTCGACGTCCTCGGTCTACGGCGACGAAGCGGCCATTCCGATGCGGGAGGGACAGCGGCTCCAGCCGCTGTCGCCGTACGGGGTGTCCAAACTGGCGGCCGAGCACCTTGGGCACCTGTATCACGTCAACAACGGTCTGCCGTTCGTGGCGTTGCGGTACTTCACCGTGTACGGGCCGCGTCAGCGGCCGGACATGGGCTTCCACCGGTTCCTGACGGCCGCCATGGACGGGCAGCCGCTGGTGCGTTACGGCGATGGCGAGCAGACGCGCGATTTCACTTTCGTCGCCGATGTCGTCTCGGCGACGCTGGCGGCGGGCGTCGCAGGCGTGCCGGGCCAGGTCTACAACATCGGTGGCGGCTCGCGCGTCACCGTGAATCACGTGTTCGAGATCATCGGCCGGCTCGTCGGCCGTCCGCTGACGCTCGACCAGCAGCCGCCCCAGAAGGGCGACATGCGCGACACCTACGCCGACACGAGTCGGGCGGCGGCCGAACTGGGATTTGCGCCGTCGGTAACCCTCGAGCAGGGACTGGCAGAAGAATACGCATGGTTACGCAGCGAACGAGCATGAGCCGGATCGGTGGGTATGCCCGCATCGGCATCCTGCTGCTGGCGACGATGGGGACGACGGCCTGCGCGGCCAAGCGCGGCAACATCCCCACGGGTGTCACCGAGCCCGACAAGTACCTCCACGAGCAAGGCACGGCGGCGATGGCCGACCGCAAGTGGTTCACCGCCCGCGAGTATTTCCAGCAGCTGGTGGACGGCTACCCGCAGAGCCCGCTGCGCGCCGACGCCAAGCTCGGGCTCGGCGATGCGTACCTGAACGACGGATCGACCGAAGGCAAGCTGCGCGCCGAACGGGAGTTCCAGGAGTTCCTGTCGTACTTTCCGACCCACCAGCGCGCCGATTACGCGCAGTACAAGCTGGCGATGACCCACTTCGACCAGATGCCCAAGGCCGAGCGCGACCAGACGGAAACGCGCGCCGCCCTCGACCAGTTCGCGGCGTTCCGCCAGAAGTTTCCCAACAGCGCGCTCCTGCCCGAGGTGCTCGCGCAGGAACGGATCGCGCGCGACCGCCTGAGCGAATCGATCTACAAGGTGGGCTACTTCTACCACAAGGCCCGCTGGTATCCGGGGGGCATCTCCCGCTTCCGTCAGGTGCTGCAGGAGGACCCGCAGTTCACCAACCGCGACGCGGTCTACTTCTACCTCGCGGAGGCGCTGGTCACCGTCAAGCTGGAAGCTGAAGCCCTGCCGCTGCTGGAGAAGCTCGAGACCGAGTTCGTCGAGAGTGAGTTCCTGGCTCGCGGCGCCGCACTGAAGGCGCAGGTCGCGGCGACACTGGCGTCGCGCACCCCCGGTGCGCCAAGCGGCAGCCCGCAGGTGGCCCCGGCCGGCTCGCCCACCCCGGCCGCACCGGCCGCACCGGCAACCGATGCGACGAGCTCGATTGTCGCCAAGCCGGTGCCCCCTCTAGGCACGTCCAGGCCGCGTCCGAAGGCGGACGGAGCGCCACCTCTCTAGTCGCCGGAGAGCACGTCGCTGAAGCGTCTGTAGTAATCGATTGCCGACCACAGCGCCAGCGCCAGCATCACCCACAGGGCCACCGTGCCCACCCAGTTGAGCGGAAAGGGCACGCTCGGCGCCAGCAGCAGGCCGAGAATCGCCGTGACCTGGGCAGCCATCTTGCGCTTGCCCAGCTCGGAAGCCGGCATCGCGACGCCCCGTGCCGTGGCGACGCTGCGCAACCCCGTGACGGCCAGCTCGCGGCCCATGATGATCGTCACCATCCACGCGGGCGCGCGGTCCAGCTGCACCAGCGAGATCAGCGCACCGAGCACGAGCAGCTTGTCGGCCAGCGGGTCGAGCCACTGCCCGACGGCGGTGACCTGGCGACGCCTCCGGGCCAGCCAGCCGTCCAGCAAGTCGGTCAGCGACGCGAGCGCAAAGATCAGCGCGCCGAGGAAGTCGCTGCCCACGCCCGTCCAGTCCCAGCTGCGCGGGGGCGTCAGCATGACCACCACCAGCAGGGGCACCAGGACGATGCGGATGACCGAGAGGGAGTTCGGGAGATTGAGCATCGACGGGACGCGGAGTGATTGTACCGGCCTCGCGCGAGCGGGGGTCTGCGCTATCATTCCCTGCTGACATGAAGGCCATTCTCCTGGCAGGCGGCAAGGGCACGCGTCTGCGCCCGCTCACCCTCAACACTCCGAAGCCGATCGTCCCGATCTTCAACCGGCCCTTCCTGATGTACCAGCTCGATCAGCTGCGTCAGGTACCGGAAGTGACCGAGGTCATCCTCAGCCTGAACTACCAGCCGCGACGGATCGAAGAGACGTTCGGCAACGGCGACGCGCTCGGCATCAAGATCTCCTACGCCGTCGAACCGCAGCCGCTCGGCACCGGCGGCGCCATCAAGTTCTCGGCGCAGACGGTGCAGGACTCGGTGATCGTGCTCAACGGCGACGTGCTGCAGCAGATCGACCTGCAGGCCGTCATTGCCCGGCACCGGGCCGCGAAAGCCAAGGCGACCATCGTGCTGACGCCGGTGGACAATCCCTCGGCCTACGGGCTGGTGGAGACCGATGCCGACGGCCACGTCCAGCGCTTCCTCGAGAAGCCCGGGCAGGACGAGATCACCGTCAACACCATCAATGCCGGCATCTACGTGCTCGAGCCGGAAACCCTCGAGCGCATTCCCGACAACGAGACCTATTCGATCGAGCGGCAGTACTTCCCGTCGCTGGTCGCCAACGGCGAGACCTTCGTCGCGTACGTCAACGACGGGTACTGGATCGACATCGGCACACCGGAGAAGTACCGGCAGGTGCATCGCGACATCATGGACGGCCGCTACCCCGCCGCGCCCTTCCTCAATCGGGCCGGCGGCATTGTCGACCTCGGTGCGCGCATCGAAGCCGATGTGGCCATCCAGGGTCCCTGCTTCCTCGATGAAGGCGCGGTCCTCAAGGCCGGCAGCCGTGTCGGGCCCTATGCGGTGATCGGCCGGCAGGTGCAGGTCGACGAACAGGCGCAGGTGCGCGATTCGGTGGTGTGGGCCAACTCGGTGATCGGCGCCGAGGCCGTCGTGTCGGGCGCGCTCGTCGGTCGCAACTGCCAGATCGGCCGCAACACGGTGGTCGGCGACGGGCGCATGCTCGGCGACCGCAGCACCGTGACCGACTTCAGCAAGCTCTGACGCCCTCCGGGGCCCTTCTGCGCGAACGGGCTGCCGGCCCGTGGAGCGCCTGGACAGTGACGCATGGCAGACGTGAACGTCGTCGATCCCAGCATCTTCAAGGCCTACGACGTCCGGGGCCTCTACCCGTCCGAGATGAACGAGACGGCGGCGCATGACATCGGCGGCGCCTTCGTCGCTTACCTCGGCGCCAGGCGGATTGCCGTCAGTCGTGACATGCGCACATCGTCGCCCGGCCTGGCCGACGCGTTCATCGAGGGCGCCCGCCAGCAGGGCTGCGACGTCATCGACTATGGCATGCTGCCCACCGACGTCATGTACTTCGCGGTGTGCCGCGACGGGCTGGACGGCGGCGCGCAGATCACCGCGTCGCACAACCCGAAGGAGTACAACGGCGTCAAGCTGGTGTCACGCGACGCCAAGCCGCTGAGCGGCGACGTCGGACTGAACGAAATCCGCGACCGGATCATGGCGCGCGAGCTCCCGCCGAGCACGCCGCGCATGGGTGGTTACGAACGTCGCGACGTCGTCGAGGATTATCTCGCGCACATCTTCTCGTTCATCGATCCGTCGATCATCCGGCCGTTCAACTGCGTGCTCGACGCCGGCAGCGGCATGGGTGGGCTGATCGGCCCGAAGATCTTTGCCCGCCTGCCGTGCAAGACGACGCATGTGGCGATGGAGGTGGACGGCACCTTTCCGCACCACGAGTCCAACCCCCTGATCGAAGCGAACCGTCGCACCGTGACGCAGCGGGTTCTCGAGACGGGGGCCGACATCGGCATCGCCTGGGATGGCGACGCGGACCGCTGCTTCTTCATCGACGGCACCGGCGACTTCGTGGCCGGTGACATGGTCACGGCGCTGCTGGCCGAAGCCTTCCTGATCAAGTATCCCGGTGAGACGATCCTCTACGACGTCAGGGCCAGTTATGCGGTCAAGGACATCGTCGCGCAGTATGGCGGGCAGGCAATCATGAGCCGCGTCGGCCATGCCTTCATCAAGCAGCGGATGCGCGCCGAGAACGCCATCTTCGGCGGCGAGGTCACCGGGCACTACTACTTCCGCGACAACTTCTTTGCCGACAACGGCTTCATCCCGGTGCTGCTGATCCTCGAGCTGATGTCGCGCAAGGGCAAGACCCTGGCCGAGCTGCTGGCGCCGCTGCGCGAGAAGTACTTCATCTCGGGCGAGATCAACACCAAGCTGGCGAGCATGGCCGAGGCTGACGCCAAAATCGCCGAGATCACGTCCCGCTACGCCGACGGCCACGTCTACCATCTCGATGGTGTCTCGGTGGAGTACCCCGACTGGCATCTCAACGTCCGCAAGTCCAACACCGAGCCGCTTCTGCGCCTGAACCTCGAGGGGGTCACCCAGACGATCATGGAAACGCGGCGCGATGAGGTGCTGGGGATCATTCGCGGCTAGACGTGCGATCGCACGGGCTGCGTCGGTCGGGTCGACGCACGAAAACGGCCGTCATGAGGCATTGCCCCATGACGGCCGTTTCCCGTCAGTACCTGACCGACCCCGGGGACCTTACTGGCAGGTCGTCGAGATCATCTTCAGGTTGGTCACCTTCAGCGTGCCGGCCATGCCAGCCATTCCAGCCTGGCCCGCCATCGAGCCCATCTTCGCGCTGCTGCCCGTGCCGCCGGCCGCGCCGCTGCCCGTGCCGCCGCTGCCCGAGGTGGCCTGCCCGGTGTAGCCGCTGCTGCCGCTGCCCGCGCCTGCCGCACCTGCACCGGTCGTGGCTGTGGCACCGGCGTTGGCCGAGGGCATCGCGTGGCCGCTGTGCGACGAGGACGCCGCGGCCGAGAGCATGCCGGTGATCTCGACCTGGTGGCCGACGTGCTTGGACAGATCGGTCGCGCCGTCAGCCATCAGCTGGTAGACACGCCCGCCCTGCTGCGCCGCCGCGGAACGCGCGTCGCTCTGCCCGGCCGTGGCGCTCGGCATGCCCGTGCGGGCGTTGCCGCTGCCATTGGTCACGCGGAGCGTGTACATGCCGCCCGAGTGGCCCATGTTGCTGTTCATGTTGCCCCGACCCGCGCCGGCAGCCTGCCCGGTCTGGGCGGTGGCGCCGTGCGTGCCGGTGGTGGCGCCGGTGCTGCCAGCCGTGCCGGTGCTGCCCGTGCTGGTGGTGCCGGTGGCCGTGCTGCCGGTCGAGCCCGTGCTGCTGGTCGAGCCGGTGCTGCTGGTCGAGCCGGTGCTCGAACCAGTGCTACCGGTCCGGTTGCCATAGCTGCTGCTGGTGGACGAGGTGGCAGAGCCCGACCCCGACTGGACGCAGCCCTGTACGGTCATCTGCTGTCCCTGCCCGGCCTGGGCAGTGGCGCCGGCCGTGCTGGCTCCCTGCTGCTGTGCCACGCCGGTCATGCCCGCCGCCACGATGAACGCCGTCACAAATTGGAAAGTGCGCTTCATATCCAGTCCCCCCGTCGCTCGACGGTCACGACCAGCGCCTCTCGAGGATGCGCGGGTCAGTTGCCATTCACGGCGGGCTACGGCCCGCCACCTGTGATGACGGAAATAGAAGGCAAGAACCGGGCCGACGGCGACTGACAGGAATGATTACGGAAGCAAAGCGTCACGGTGGGCGCGCTCTCAGGACAGTCGGACTGAGATGTAGTTCCCGAGTACAGCGACATGCAAACGGACACAGGGTGGGAACATCACCCTCGCATCGGACGATGCGCACGGGCTCAGCATTGACATGCGGTGGAAGGGCCGCCGATAATCACAGGCTGTCGGGCGGGCTTAGCATAGTGGTAATGTCCTGGCTTCCCAAGCCAGTCAGACGGGTTCGATTCCCGTAGCCCGCTCCACCTCCCAACCGAGATCCATTTGCCTCGCCGCTGCCACCCCGCCTGCAGGGGGGAAGCACGACAGGACCACGCGGTCACGTCAGGCGGTCGTGCACGGTGCCCCGGCTCCATCGCGGGCGCGGGAGCGAAGGAAGCGAGCGCGGCCCAGCTCAGCGCACTCGCCGCGACGTGCCGCGCGCATGTGTCGGGCCGAAGATGGCGATCCCCACGCCCAGCCCGCCGAGCAGCACCACGCCGCCAATCCAGATCAGCACGGGGGCCAGCAGTTCGATGCGTCGGTCGACGCGGGCCCGGGTGGGCTCGGCCGGGTCGTACCGCACCGGCACCGGCGCGCCCACGGCGTATGGCGGACGGCCGTAATTGGCCAGGCTGCGAAAGCGCACCCGCTGCCCTGATGGCGTCGAGAACGCCACCACCATGCGCAGCCGCTCGGTGACCTTGCGTGACTCCCGCTCGAACGGCTCGTGCGCGACCACATCGCCGGTCGTCCGCGCCGCGTGCAGCAGAAAGAAACGGTCGGTTTCCGTCAGCCGCCACCCACCGGCAAACAGCCCGAGCGAGACCAGCACCAGCACCGTCCCCACCACGCTCCGCCCCCCAGCCGCCATCCGGCCAGCATAACAACCCCCCGGGGTCGCCACTGCCGCTCGGGCTTGGTATGCTCCCTGCATGGTTCAGTACACATCTGCGACACGAGAGACGCGCAGATACGACTCACTGCTCAAGAAAACACGACAGAGACGCCCGATGGTTGCAATCGACAGCCACCGGGCCTTCGACGCATGCGGCTACAATGTGTTCAATATATGAACAGTATGGCAATTTCTCTGGCCACAGGGCATGCAGCACGCTCGGCCCAAGGAACCTCTGAATGAACGCTCGCGACACCATGCCAGCCGCCCGCATTCTTCACGTCGACGACCAGCCCGAAAGCCATGAATGGCTGAAGCTGGCGCTCGAGCGCAAGCAGTACGAAGTGACCGTCGCTACCGACGGCCAGTCGGCCCTCGCCTCCTTCACCACGCACCGCCCCGACGTCGTCCTGCTCGACCACGAGCTGCCGGATCAGAGCGGACTCGAGGTGCTCAGGCACCTGAAGAACGCCGATCCGCTGGTCGAGGTGGTGATGCTGACCGGCCATGGCAGCGTGTCGCTGGCCGTCGAAGCGATGCGGGAGGGCGCCTTCAACTTCGTCGAGAAGCCCGTCGAGTTCGCGGTGCTGGAAGCGGTACTCGACAAGGCGCTGGCACACCGCAACCTGCACGCCGAAGCGGCGCGCCTGCGGATGAGCCACGAGCGCCGTGACGGCCTGGGCCGGCTGGTTGGCACGTCGCCGGCGATGCGACGGCTCTTCGACCTGATCACCTTGGTGGCGCCGACCGACGCCTCCGTGCTGATTCGCGGTGAGAACGGCACCGGTAAGGAACTGGTAGCCGATGCGGTGCACGAGCGCAGCCCGCGCACCAACGGGCCGATCATCAAGATCAACTGCGGGGCGATTCCGGGCGAGCTGTTCGAGTCGGAGCTGTTCGGCCACAAGCGCGGCGCCTTCACCGGTGCCCTTGCCGACAAGCGCGGCCTGATCGAATCGGCCGATCGCGGCACGCTGCTGCTCGACGAGATCGGCGAGATGCCGGCCAACGCCCAGGTCAAGTTGCTGCGGGTGCTGCAGGAGAAGCAGGTCCGCCGCCTCGGCGAAACCCGCATGTCCACGCCCGACTTCCGGTTGATCTGCGCCACCAATGCGCGCCTCGAAACACTGATGGCCGAGAACCGGTTCCGCGAGGATCTGTTCTTCCGCATCAACACGGTGGTGCTGGACATCCCGCCGCTGCGCGAGCGGCGCGAAGACATCCCGGTGCTGGCACAGCTGTTCCTGCAGCGCTACTGCGGAGAAGTACGAGCGCGAGGTCGTCCGCTATCACCCGTCGGTGCTGCAGCGGCTCCTCAAGCACGTCTGGCGTGGCAACGTCCGCGAGCTCGAACACGTCGTCGAGCATGCCGTCATCGTCGCCACCGGACGCGAGGTCCAGCTGCGTCACCTGCCGGAAACATTCCGCTCCGGCTCGACGGTCGACGACACCAGCCCGCTCTGCACGCTCGAAGACGTCGAGCGCGCGGCCATCGTCCGGACACTGGCCTACACGCGGGGCAACAAGCGCGCCGCCGCGGACATCCTCGGGGTCTATCGTCCGACCCTCTACGCCAAGATGCGCAAGTACGGCTTGATGGCGCCGCAGGAAGAAGTGGCGACGGTATGAGCGTGAGCGATCACCCGGTGTCGACAGGGCGTGCCGCAGCGACGCTCGACCGGGTCACTGCACTCGTCCGTCTGTCGGTTGCCGGCGGAGGCGTCATCTTCGTCAACCAGGCGTGGTGTGACGTCACCGGCACGACGCTCGAGGCAAATCTGGGCGAAGGCTGGCTGAAGTCGGTGCACGAGGCCGACCGGGCGCGGGTGCTGCTGTCGCTGGCGATGGCACCGCAGACCCAGTCGCTCGACTATCGACTGCAGACCCGCGATGGCCGCATCCGTCGTCGTCAGCGAGTCGACCACGGCAGGCCGGGACGAGAAGCTGCGGGAGCCGGCGACGTGGTGCACACGGTCACCACACGCGAGGACGCGGCACCCGGCGGGCAGACGATGTCCAAGTGGGCGCACGAACTGCGCGGACCACTGAACGCGATTCTCGGCTGGTCCGACCTGCTGGGCAGCGGCGACAGCGACCCCGACGTCGTCCAGCGGGGCTTCAAGGCGATTGCCAACAACGCCCGACAGCAGGCCGCGATCATCAAGCGTATGGCCGAGTAGGCCGCGGCCCGCGCCAACGGACACAGACAGCCCGGGCGGTCTTGCGAGACCGCCCGTGCTGTTTTGTCTGGCGCACCACCCGCATCAGCCGCGCACGCTGCCGCCCAATCGAGGGTGGCGCACTCGCTGCGGTCGATCTCCATCCAGGCGCCGCTCGACGTCGTCTCGCGACAGGCCATAGCGTTCCTGGATGTGACCGACGAACTGGTTGCGCTGGCCCTCGAACCGGTCCAGGTCGTCGTCGCTCAGCTCGCTCCACGTCTCCTTGATCCGACCGCGGAATGCGTTCCACGTCGCCTCGGCGGTCGTGCGGTCATCGGGGCGTGCCGGGCCGCACCACCATGCTGTCGACCACGCTGGCCACGCCGTCGGTCTCGCGGGCAATGCGCAGCACGCGGTCACGCAGCGTCGTCGATGGCACGTCGCCGGTGATCGTCACCACGTTCTTGTTGACCTTGACGTCCACGTCGACGTGCTCGAGCGCGTCGTCGGCGTTGATCTTCGCGGCGATCTTGCTCGTGATCCAGGTCTCGTCGATGCGTGGCCGGCGTGCCGACGACCGCATCCCTGGTCTTGCTGCGCACCGGTGGTCACGGCATCCCGGGTCGCTTCAGCCGCCCGGCTGATGGCGCTGCCGGTCTTCTCGGCGGCGGTCTCGGTCTTGTCGGCGACGACTTTGGCCGTGTCCTTGACGTCGCCGGCCAGGACGGAGCCCTTCGTCCCTTCGCGCGCCGATGCCGTGCGCAGGGTGATCTTGTTGTCGACTGCGGTCACGCCCTTGATCCGCTTGGCCACGCGTTCGGCGGCCTGACGCTGCTCGGCCGTCCCGACCTGGCCCTCGATAATCACCCGCGACCCGTCGACGCGGGCGTCGATGTCAGCCTCCTCGAGATCCGCTCGCTCTGCCCAGGCCTGCTCCACACGATCAGCGAGATCGGTGGCGGCGGCCTGCTGCAGCACCGACCCCGTCACGGCGCCGGCGGCCAGCGCTGGCGTGCCGGCGATCATGGCGGCCCCGAGCACGAGGCCGAAGCACGGAATGAATTTCCGACTCATCAGCATTCTCCTTTCACGCACCGGACGGATGTCCGACGTTCCTGCCCCAGGTGAGAAGCAAGAGCCTCTCCATGGGCTCAACGGCGCAGCTCGACCGTTTTTACGCGCAGAATCACCCGAAAGCGCCTCTCCGGGATATTCATGCACAAGGCGGCTCGGCAATTTCGCCCTCATCTGTTCAATAACGATACGACGTCAGTCCGCGCGGTGGCGCGTCCAGGCCCGCCGCGGTTGGTCAGCGACATCGATTTCGTGTGATGAAGCCGGGCTGGCACATCACGACAGGCCGTCGGCGATTTTTCACCATCCGCCAGCGCGCCAAGGGCACGTACCCGCTCACGTCCTGACCTGCGGCAACAGCGATGCCGGGCGTCACCCGGTACTCAACGTGCTCGACGTGCAGCTGAGTGAACCTCCCGGCCAGGTGAGTCCACCTCCCGGCGCGCCGTCTATGATGGTTGGATGTCCCTGCGTCAGGATTTCCGCTATCGCCTCGCCGCCATCGACATCGACGACACGCTGGTCGGACACGACAAGCAGGTGAGCGCCGAAAACCGCGACGCCATTGCACGCCTGCAGGCGGCCGGGTGTCGCGTCGTGCTGGCGTCGGGGCGCGAGCATCACAGCATGGCCGTCTACCAGCGGCGCCTCGGCCTCGACGATTTCGTGGTGGCAAACCAGGGTGCGCTGGTCATCCACCCCGCGACCGGCCAGGAAATCTGGCGGCGGCCCGAGTCGCGCCGGCACTGGCGGCGCGGCTGCTCGCGCGTGGTCGCGAGGCAGGATTCGACGTGCTGCTGGCCACCGACGAGGGCTTCGTCGCCAGCCCGACAAGTCCCTGGGTGGTGCACAACTTCGCGGAACGGGACGGCACCCTGCAGGTGCACGCCCGCGACCTCGACGAGCAGGTGACCGGCTCGCCGCTGAAGGTCCTGTGGTTCGGCGAGACGCGGACGCCGTTCACACCTACCGCCGGGTGATGGCCGAGGAGCTGGGCGATACGGCTGAGGTCGTCATCACGACCGCCCACCTGCTCGAGTTCAATGCGCCCGACGCGACCAAGGCTACCGGCGTCGCCGCGGTGGCGGCGCACTACGGCATCGCCCAGGCCGAGGTGGTGGCCTTCGGCGACAGCCACAACGACGTGCCTATGCTGCATTGGGCCGGTCTGGGCGTGGCCATGCCGCATGGGCTGGCCGAAGCGCGCGAGGCCGCTGACCTCATCTCTCCGGACGCCGACCCTGAGTGCGCACTTGCCGCGGGCATCGACATGCTCCTGGCGGGACACCTGGCACTCAGCTAGTCCAGTTCGCCGAAGACCCGTTTCACTGCCATCGTCCTGGATCAGTACGCCTCGGGCGCCGGGCGGCGCCGACTCGGCAGATCCCGGTCGTGTCGATGTGCGGAATGTCCCTTGCAAAACCTTCCCGAGGAGGTGACGTGATGCTGTGGACCCTGGCCCTGATTCTGTTCGTGTTCTGGCTCATTGCAACCGTCAGTGCCTACACGATGGATGGGCATGATTCACGGGCTGCTGGTGGTGGCGCTGCTGCTGGTGGTGTTGAACCTGTTTACCGGTACGGACGCGCGGCGCTAGCACTTCGGGAGCCTTCTGCCTCGCGCACCGACGCGAGCGAGGGCTCTCGCCCGCTGGAGTCGTGTTTCCACTGACTACGACGCGCTGCTGGAGCGCGTCCCGCTAGCCGAACGTCGTCTTCATGCACGAGTCAGCGTCCCCCTCAGAATTCCCCTCGTCTTCGCCGGGTCGGCTGCCAATCGGGGCCGAACTGATGGCGCTCCGGCCTGGTCCACGTGCGTGTCTGGGCGCCCGATCACACGACGGTCCGGGTGCAGATGGACGGGACCATCTGGCCACTCGACGCCAGGCCCGACGGCTATTTCTCCGGCGAAGTGCCGGGAGCGGCAGGAAGCCGCTACGGTCTGCTGCTCGGCGACGACACCAAGGTCTACCCCGACCCGGCGTCGCGCGCCCAGCCCGACGGCCCGCATGGGCTCTCGGAAGTCATCGATCCGCGGCGTATCACTGGCACGACGCCGAGTGGCCCGGCCTGGTGCGCGAACCCGGTCCTCTATGAACTGCACATCGGCACGTTCACCGACGGCCGGCACCTTTGCCGCGGCGATGCGTCACCTCGACGACCTCGCGGCGCTCGGCGTGACCGTCGTGCAGATCGATGCCGGTGGCCGAGTTCCCGGGCGCCTTCGGCTGGGGCTACGACGGCGTCGGTCTGTTCGCCCCGTCGCGACTCTATCGGCCGACCCGACGACATGCGCCGCTTCGTCGATCGGGCCCACGCGCTCGGCCTCGGCGGTGATTCTCGACGTCGTCTACAACCACGTCGGCCCGGACGGCAACTACCTGCGCGCCTTCGCCCGCGACTACTTCAGCGATCGCTACGAGAACGAATGGGGCGAGGCCCTGAACTTCGACGGCCCCCAGTCGAGGCGGTGCGCGAGTGGGTGCTGAGCAACGTCGCCTACTGGATTGCGCGAGTTCCACGTCGACGGCTTCCGACTCGACGCCACCCAGCAGATCTTCGACGCCTCCGACGAGCATCTGGTCGCGGCGATCGCCGGGACGGCACGGCACGCGGCCGGCGCAAAGCCGCGTGCTGGTGACGGCGGAGAACGAGCCGCAGCACGCCCGAGCTCGTGGAGCCGACGACGCGCGGCGGCTACGGCCTCGACGGGATCTACAACGAGGACTTCCATCACAGCGCGACGCATGGCGCTGGTCGGCACACACGAGGCGTATCTGAGCGACTACCGTGGCGTGGCCAGCGAGTGGCTGGCCTGCGCCCGCTGGGGCGTGCTGTTCCAGGGCCAGCACTACGCCTGGCAGAAGCAGCCCCGCGGCACGCCGGGACTGCACCTGCCGCGCGCGCACGTCCGTCCACTTTCTCGAGAATCACGATCAGGTCGCCAACACCGATCGCGGCCGGCGCCTCGTCGATCTGGCCCGCCCGGCCGACCTTCGGGCGATGACGGCGCTCCTGCTGCTGCTGCCGGCGATGCCGATGCTCTTCCAGGGCCAGGAGTTCGGCTCGCGGCGCCCTTCGTCTACTTTGCCGATCACGAGTCGCCGCTGCGCGACGCGGTCGCGCAAGGCCGGCGGACGTTTCTCGGGCAATTCCGACGCGCCGCGACGATCCGGCGGTACATGCGTCGCAGCCGGCACCGCACGACGTCTGGCCTGGGAATCAGTGCAAGCTCGTACGCCACCCGCGACCGACCCGACCGCCTGGCGGGCGCTGCATCGCGACCTGCTGCGCCTGCGCGGCGATCGACCACGTCGTCGCCGGTGCGCACGTGCTCGACTGGGGCCGCCCCCGACGTCGCTGCTGCTGCTGCGCTACTTCGGCGACGACGATGCGGACTGGCTGATCCTGTTGAACAGCGGCGCCGATCGCGACGTCGCCTCGCTGTCGGAGACCGCTGATCGCCCCGCCCGCCGCGAAGGGGTGGCGCGCCTCTGGTCGAGCGAAACCCCGAGTACGGCGGCCAGGGCCAGATGACGTGGTCGCCCGGAAGCTGGCCCCTACCACGGCCATGCAGCAATCGTGCTGCAGGCTGCGCCCGACGAGGACGATCCGCATGACGCCCGCTCTCGCCAGCCGTTGACCGCGCCCGGCTCTCCGAGTTGACGACCCTGGTGCGCCGCCTCGATGTCGTGCCGGGCGAGGCTGCGACCCTCGAGGAGCACGGCAGTCGCGAGTGGCTCGTCACCAACGGCCTCGGTGGCTATGCATCGGGCACGGTGATCGGGCGCTCACCCGCCGTTTCCACGGCCTGCTCGTCGCGGCGCTGCCCTCCCCGCTCGGCCGGCTGATGCTGCTGACCCACCTCGAGGAACGTGTCGCGTTCCGCGATGGCCACCGGGAGTGGCTCGGACTGCACGGCTCGACGGGCCAGATGGCCCAGGCCGACGCCGGCCGCCATCTCGAGGAGTTCCGCCTCGAAGCCGGGCTGCCCGTGTGGCGGTACGTGATCCATGGCGCGGTCATCGAGAAGTCGGTGCTGATGCCGCACGGGCAGAACACCGTGCACGTGACCTACCGTCTGCTGGCCGGGCCCACGTCGCGTCCGCCTTTCGCTGCGGCCGATGGTCGGCTTCCGGCCGCACGAAGCTCCCGTCGATCGATCGCCGCTCGACGGCTACACGCGTCAGCGCGCGCGGACGACGGATCGAGGTGTCTGCCGACCAGCAGCAGCCGACGCTGCGGCTCCTGTTCCACGCCGACACCGGCGGATTCGTGTTCGACGACCAGGCGGTTCGCGACGTGCGTTACCTGGTCGAGGAGCGGCGCGGCTACGACTTCGCGGGACCGCTGTGGAGTCCGGGCCGCTTCCGCACCGACCTGCGGCGGGGCGCGCCGGTCACGGTGATCGCCTCGGCGGAATCCTGGGAGGTGCTTGCCGCCGTCAACCCGGACGATGCGCTGGCGATGGAGCGCGCGCGCCGGGCGCGGTCTGCTGGCGATGGCTGGTGAGGCGGCTGCGCACTGGCGTCGGCGCCGAGCTGGTGCTCGCGGCCGACCAGTTCCTGATGACGCCGATCTCGCGCACTCAGGATCAGGTGCGCGGCGCAGGCCAGTGGCGGACAGGCCAGGTCGGTGATCGCCGGCTATCCGTGGTTCACCGACTGGGGCCGCGACACGATGATCTCGCTCGAGGGCCTGACGCTCTCGACGGGACGCACCACCGAGGCCCGCGACATCCTGCGCACCTTTGCCGACCACGTCCGCGACGGGTTGATTCCCAACATGTTCCCGAAGGGCGGCAACGAAGGTCTCTACCACACGGCCGACGCCACCCTCTTGGTTCTTCCACGCGGTCGACCGCTACGTGACGCGCACCGGCGACACACTCCTGCTTCGCGAGTTGCTGCCGACCCTGCACCGCATCGTCGCCGCGCACCGCGCCGGCACGCGGTTCGGCATCCGCGTCGATCCGGCCGACGGCCTGCTGCGCCAGGGCGACGAGGGCTACCAGCTGACCTGGATGGACGCCAAGGTGGACGGCTGGGTGGTGACGCCGCGCCGCGGCAAGGCCGTCGAGATCAACGCGCTCTGGTACAACGCCGTCTCGCTGCTCGCCGCATGGACCGCGCAGGACCGAGCTCGGTGATGCGGCGCTCGGCGCTCGAGACCTACGCGCAACAGGCCCGTGCGTCGTTCAACGCGCGCTTCTGGAATGCCGCCACCGGCTACCTGTTCGACGTGGTCGACGGCGAGGAGGGCGACGACCCGGCGTGCCGCCCGAATCGAATGTTGCCATCAGCCTCCGCCATCCGGTGCTGGACCGCGCCCATGGGACGGCGTGCTCGAGGCCGTCGAGCGTGAGCTGCTCACGCCGGTCGGACTGCGCTCGCTCGCCCCGACGCATGCCGATTACAAGCGGCAGTACTTCGGCGACCTGCGTACCCGCGACGCCGCCTACCACCAGGGCACGGTGTGGAGCTGGCTGATTGGGGCATGGGTGGACGCCTGGTTGGCGCGGCATCCAGACGACCACGCAGGGGCGCGACGATTCGTCGAGCCGTGCCTGGCGCATCTGGACGAGGGCTGCATCGGGTCGGTCAGCGAGATCTTCGACGCCGACGCGCCCTTTGCCCCGCGCGGCTGCTTTGCGCAGGCCTGGGGCGTCGCCGAGTGGCTGCGCGCCTGGGAACGGTCTACGCCTCCTCGTCCGGACCGTTGATCGGGTCAGCGCGCCAGAGACCGTAGCGGCGCAGCTTGTTGTACAGCGTCGGGCGATGGATGCCGAGCATCGCCGCCGCGGCGCGCTTGTTGCCGCGCGTTCGCTCGAGGGTCTGCACGATGGCCAGACGCTCGATCTCCTCGAGTGACTGCCCGATCGGCATGGCGCCATGCCGCGGCGTGGCGGCGGGCTGCCGTACCGCATCGGGGAGGTCCTGGACGCGAATGTCGGTGCCAGGACAGAGAATCACCGCGCGTTCGATGACATGTTCCAGTTCGCGCACGTTGCCGGGCCACGGATGCCGCTCGAGGGTACGCAGCGCCGCGGGCTCGATGCCGCTGACGTGTCGTCGATGACGATCGGCAAACTGCACGATGAAGCGCACGACCAGCAGCGGGATGTCGCCTTCGCGTTCGCGCAGGGGCGGCAGGCTCAGGACGATCGTGTTGAGACGGAAGAACAGGTCTTCGCGCAGCACGCCGCGGCGCACCGCGTCGTCGGGATCGACGTTGGTCGCGCAGATCACCCGCACGTCGGCGCGTTGACTGGCGGTGCTGCCGACGGGGCGGAACTCCCGCTCCTGCAACACCCGCAGCATCTTCACCTGCAACGACAGCGGCATCTCTCCGATTTCGTCGAACAGCACCGACCCGCCCTGGGCGACCTCGAGCAGCCCCTTCTTGTCGGACGTCGCGCCGGTGAACGAGCCGCGCCGGTGCCCGAACAACTCCGACTCCAGCAGATCGGCGGGAATCGCGGCGCAGTTCAGTCGAATGAATGGGTGCGACGCCCGCAAGCTGTAGTCGTGCAGCGCCGAGGCCATCAGCTCCTTGCCGGTGCCGTTCTCGCCGACGATCAACACATTGGCGTCGGTGGGCGCCGCGGCCTGTGCCAGCCGGAAGGCGTCCCGCATGCCTTCGGCTCGTGACGCGAGCGAGCCGAACGACTCGACGCCGGGCTCGAGTTGCGTGCGCGCCACCTCGCTGGCGCCGGCCGCGCGTTGCGCCAGGGCCCGCTGAAGGTGTTCGAGCAGGGGCCGCTCGGCCGCCGGTTTCTCCATCAGCGTGAAGGCGCCCTCGGCCAGGGCGTCCACGGCCAGCGCCACCGTGGCGTGGCGTGTGACGACCAGCACCGGGGTCTGGACCAGGGCACCGTGACAACGCCGCAACCACGCCAGGCCACACTCATCAGGCAGGACCAGTTCGAGCAGGACGACATGCGGCCGCCAGAGTCGCAGCTGCACTTCAGCGCTCGCCCCCTCGCGCACGATGCGGACCGCGTACCCGTGCGACTCCAGGGAGCCGACCAGCGGCGCGTCCGTGGGAACTTCCGGATCGACGATGAGAATGCGGGTCAGGGGCCGCGTCACTGGACCGGCCTCTCCTGGCCTGGCCGCCGCCACGCAGCTGGACGCAGTGCGAGGCGCGCCCCAGAGGGGCGCCGAAGTCGCAGGCATGTGACGGACACGCTGGTCAGGACTGCAAGCCGTATACCGCATGGAGAAGGTCGCTTTTCCTGGAGTGCGGCTGAGTGTAGTGCCTCCCACACATGCGTTGCAAAACACGACGCGCCAGATCTTCCCGATCGCGCGAAGTCGGGCATCTGTCGTCTCCACGCCTGTCCCCGGGTCGGAACGTCGGTTGCAATGCCTGCCGCATCGAACGCCTCTCGAAATCACCGGGCACCCCGGCGGACAGGAACGTCCTCATGCGTACCGTCAACACCGGCGGAGCCGGCCCAATCGAGTCAGCGTCGTGCGCGGGGTGCCCCGGCCGACGCGCCTGCGCTCGCCGCATTCCCGGGAGTCCTCGATGCTGACACCTCGGCGCTTCGTGGTGATTGGCCTCTCCATCAGTTCGTCATGGGGGAACACGCACGCCGCGACCTATCGCAGCGTGCTCGGCGCCATGGCCCGACGCGGTCACGATGTGCTCTTCCTCGAACGTCATCTGCCCTGGTACGCGGCCCATCGTGACCTGAACGACTGGGACAGCGTGCGGGTCGGCTTCTACGACTCGCTGGATGACCTGGCGCGCCAGTACCGGTCCGCCGTGCGGGCGGCCGACGTGGTCATCGTCGGCTCCAACGTGCCCGAGGGCTCTGAGGCGCTCGACTGGGTCAGGCGCAACGTCGTCGGTGTGCTGATGTTCTACGACATCGACACCCCACTCACCGTGGCACGCCTCGAGGCCGGTGAACCCTGCGACTACCTTCGACGCGATCAGTTGACGCGGCTCGACACGGTACTCTCGTTCGCTGCCGGATTCGCGCTCGACCGGCTCGAGCTGCTCGGGGCGCCACGCGCACGCGCGTTGTGCGGCTCGATCGATCCCGGCGTGCATCTGCCGGTCGCCGGGGCGACACGCTGGGATCTCGGCTATCTGGGCGATTACGCCGCCTGCCGGCAGCCGGCCCTGAGCGGCTCCTGCTCGATGTCGCACGAAGACGGCCCGCCGCACGGTTCGTCGTCGCCGGCCCGCTCTACCCCGAGACGATGGCCTGGCCCGCCAACGTCGACCATATCGAGCACCTGCCGTCACGCGCGCACGCCGACTTCTACGGCAGCCAACGTTTCACGCTCGACCTCAGTCGCTCCGATGCGCGTCGCCCCAGGCGGACGCCAGGCATCCGCCTCGTCGAAGCGGCCGCCTGCGGCACCGCCGTGATCAGCGATGCCTGGGAAGACCTCGACGAGTTCTCGAGCCGTACGTGGAGATTCTCCCGGCCAGCACGGCGCAGGACGTGGAACAGTATCTGGAGCTGCCGGAAGCCGAGCGGCGCACCATCGGGCAACGGGCGCGTGGTCGGGTGCTCGCGGCGCACGACCGCCGAACATCGGGCCCTGGAACTGGAGGCCTACGTCGCCGAGGCCATGGGGACACACCAGGTGACCCAGGCGCGGATGACGGCGTCACGGCAATGACCCGCCGTTGACGCAGCGCCCGGCGCGGCAGACGCCACGCCGGGGCCGCATCGCTACACGTCGAGTTCTTCCTCTTCCTCTTCGTCGTCCTCCTCGTCGTCGTCCTCGTCGTCATCGTCCTCGAGGTCGTCGTCATCCTCCTCGTCGTCGTCTTCGAGGTCGTCTTCATCCTCGACGTCCTCCTCGGCTTCGTCGGCGGCCAAGGCGTGGATGGCGGGGACAGACGACGCGCTGAAGGCCGGCAGCGTCGTCACATCGGCGTAGCCGAGGAAGTCCAGGGGGATAAGAGGCCAGTTGTAGTTCAAGGTCATGGCGCACTCCTCGTGGATGGTAATGATGGTCGTGTGGGCCCATCGCGTCCGTGCGCCGGTGTCCGGCGCCGCTCCACGTGGCCACTTCGTCTGCCCCGCCTTGCAAGGACGCTGCCCGGCGATCGCCACCGGGATTCCACAGCAGGCGGCCGGGTCCGCCGTGCAGGTCTGTTGGTCCGGTGGACGAGTGTCCTGCCACCGTGCACCGCATCCATCGCTCCGTCGGCCCCCCGGTCAGCCCGCGAACGACACGACAGGGTGCGCATTATTACGCAAGACGGGGCACGACGACGACGCCCCACATCCCCGCCGGGGTGAGCAGCCGGCACGGCGGGGGGGCGGCGCAGAGCGAGCGGGCGGACCGCCGCGTCATCTGGCGTTCATGCCTGAGTAGGCACGCTCGGGCAGTTCTTGCTGTAATGACGACCTCCATGCGCGGTCTTTCCCGTGTTCTCTTGCTGGCGACGCTGGTGACGTGCGCCGGCCAACCCTCTGCCGCGCAGGAAGCAGAGCGCACCCGCGCTGAAGAACTCGAGGCTGCCAGGCGGGCCAAAGCCGAGGCTCTCGACGAGGCGCCGCCCCCGAACAAGGTCGAGAAGACCCTGTCGTTTGTCGAGCGGTCACGACTCTTCCCGCGTATCTTCGACCCGCCCCGCGGCTGGTTCGGCCAGATCGGCGGAGTTGGCGAGGGCAATGGCTTCACGGTGGGCGGCGGCTACCGGCAGCCGACCGCAGCCGGCATCCTGACGGCGCGGGCGCTTGGGTCGCTGCGTCAGTCCCACCTGCTGTCGGTCGACCTGACGCGAGCCTTCCTGCCCAGGGACGCCGGATTCATCAGGGCCTCGGCGACGCGGCGGCACGAGGCGGTGCAGCGTTTCTATGGGCACCGGCCCGGAGAGCGAGTTCGACGATCGGACAAGCTTCGGCCTGTCGGCCACGCAGCTGGATCACGACCGGCGTCCGGGTCACGCAGTGGCTGACCGGCACGGCGGGCGTCGGCTTCCTCAATCCGGACATCACGGCGTCGTCCGAGTCCAGTCGCATACCCGGCACGCAGACGAGGTTTGCCGCCGCGGAGTTGCCTGGACTCACCTTTCAGCCGGAATACCTGACCTCGCATCTCGGTGTGGTCATCGACACGCGTGACGTTGGCAACCCCCGCCGCGGCGGCTTGTATCAGGTTAGGTCCGCCGCTTCGACGATCGCGAGGGCGGCGCGTACAGCTTCACCGACACCCGCGTCGAGTTGCAGCAGTTCATCCCGTTCTGGAACCTCAGTCGCGTGCTTGCGCTGCGGCTGCTCGCTCAGCGCGCCGACGGCCTCGGTCCGGCGCAGGTGCCGTATTACCTGATGCCGGTGCTGGGCGGCGCACGCAGCTTGCGCGGCTACGTATCGTGAGCGCTTCCGTGACCGCAGCCTGCTGTTGATCTCCGCCGAATGGCGGTACGAACTCAACCCGTTCCTGATGGCTGCCGTCTTCTACGATGCCGGCCAGGTCGCACCCGAGTGGAACGACTTCCGCCTCAAGGACATGCGCGACAACTACGGGATCGGCTTCCGCTTCGGCTACAGCAGCGCCGTCGCCCTGCGCGCCGACGTCGCCTTTGGCGGCGAAGACCCGGTGCGGCTGATCGTCGGGTTCAGCACGAGCTTCTGATGCCCATTTCGGCCTGGCTGATCGCGCTCCGTACCCACCGCCTGCCCATCGTGGTCGCCGTCGGCGCGCTCCTTCTCGAGCGGGTGGCGCGTCGAGCCGCCGGTCGTACACTTCAGGCCGGACGATCCCGTCTGGGTGGACGCCGACATGCTGGTCGACGCCAGCCGCGTCGCGCCGCAGGAGTTGAGCCAGTCCTACGACTTCCTCGAGAGCACGTTCGCGCTCAAGGGCGATCTGCGAGACGTCCGCGCGATGAACGTCAACACGCTCGACGAGGTGCCCGACTCCAGCTGGTTCACCAACCGCATCACGCAGCGGCCGATCGACACGGCCGAACTGATGCGAGGGGCCAATTCGGTCGACGCGCTGAACGCCACCGCCTGGACGATCGTCGCCGGCAAGAACACGGACCGCAGCCGGGCTTCCGCGGCACCATCGACGGGGCCAGCGACTCGCAGCTCTATCAGGTGGAGTTCGACCCGCCGGGCCATCCCGCAGCTGGCCACCGGCGCCGAGATGATCGGCACCTGGCGCTCTATCACGCGCTCGGTTATCACGTGGTCGAGAACTACATCGTCTACGTCGACCCGGCCAGGCTGACCATCGACCCCAAGGCTACGTATCGCGACCGCGACGGCCGTGCGCAGCCTTTCACCAGCGACACACTCGAGCGCCTGCTGTGGCGCGCGGCGCGGAGCGCCGATGGGACGTACCGGGCGCTGGCCAGTCATTCGCTGCAGGCAAGCCGCCGGCAGTTCCGCTACTACGACCTGGTACGACGACCCCAACGACATCTACCCCCATGAGCATCGACGCGAGTTGCGGGCCGCGCGCGTCTTCGCGGCCTGGGTCAACCACGACGTCTCGCGGGCCAACAACACGCTCGACATGATCGAGGGCGACGGCGAGCAGGCGGCGTTGCGCCACTCACGTTCGACTTCGGCTCGGTGATGGGCAGCGCCACCACCGGCCCCGACAACGCGCGGGCCGGCCGTTCCTACCTGATTGACGCGCCGACCGCCTGGCGTGCGCTCCAGACGTTCGGCCTGTGGGCACCGTCGTGGGCGCGGCGCCACATCGCCCCGTACCACCCCTCCGTCGGCCCGTTCACCGCCGATGGTTTCGATCCCCTGACGTGGAAGGCCGAGTACCCCAACGCGGCCTTCGTCAACATGCGCAGCGACGATGCGTTCTGGGGCGCCCGGCGGGTGGCCGCCTTCACCGATGCGCGGTTGCGGGTCGTGGCCGACCAGGGCCGCTACAGTGACCCCGCCGCCACCGCGCAGGTGGTGCAGGCGCTCGCCGGCCGGCGCGACCTCATCGCCAGGAATCGGCCGACCAGAGTGACGCCCCTGATCACCCCGACGCTCGAAGACGGCCAGCTGCGCTTCGGCAATGCGGCAGTCGACGCCGGCGCGGCGACGGCGCCGACCAGTTATGTCGTGCAGTGGGAGCGATTTGCCAACGACACGGGTGTGCACACCAGGCTCGGCACGCCCGTGACCGTGCCCGTGCCGGAAGCGCCGCTGCCGGTCGACCTCGCGCAGGAGCGCTATGTCGCCGCCCGCGTGCACGCGGTCCATCCCGAGTACCGGCACTGGACGACACCGGTGACGTTCTACTTCCGCCGCGACGGTGATCGCTGGACGGCGGTGGGCCTGATCCGGTGAGCAACGACCCGCGGACACTCGTCTCCCACCCGGAACTGCGATCGCACCAGTCCTTTCCGCATTTCAAGACCGTCGGCGAGCCGCCCAAGAGCGCACTCGAGCGCGGGCTGTCCTTCTTTGCCGACATCCGCGCCGGCGAAGGCACCTCGGTGGTGCTCCTCACGATCGACCGTGTTCCTGCTGCTGGCCAGCTACTACCTGCTCAAGACGGCGCGGGAGGCCCTGATTCTCAGCATCCCCAACGGTGCCGAACTCAAGGCCTACTCATCGGCCGCGCAGGCCGTGCTCCTGCTGGCGTCGTGCCGGCCTACAGCTGGCTGGCCTCGCGCGTGGCCCGGGTGCCGCTGATTGGTCTCACCACCGCCCTGCTGGGCGTGAACCTGCTGGCATTTGCTGCGTTGTACACCGCAGGCACGGTCATCGCCGTGCCGTTCTACATCTGGTTGGGTATTTACAACGTCTTCACCATCTCGCAGTTCTGGGCCTTTGCCAACGACGTCTACACGGAAGGCCAGGGTCGCCGCCTGTTTGCCTTCATCGGTGTCGGCAGTTCCTGGGCGCGTGGCCGGGGCCGAAGCGGCCGGCCGCTGGTCCGAGTCCGGCACCGCCGAGCCCGGCACGCTGATGCTCGTCTCGGCGGCACTCCTCACCACGTGCTTCGCCTGCTGATCGCCGTCGTGAACCGCTCGGAAGTGCGGCGCACCGACGCCGTCGGCAGGCAGCAGGCGAGGCACCGATTGCCGGCCGCAACGGCTTCGCCCTCGTGTTCAGCGATCGCTACCTACCTCGATTGCAGGGCTTCATGGTGCTGCTCAACGTCGTCAACAGCGCCGGCGAGTTCATGCTCGGCAAGCTGGTCAGCGCCCGGCGACGGCGTTGTTCGATGGCGACGCGATCGCCGGTGAGCGGCGGCGCTTCATCGGCGCGTTCTATGGCACGTTCTTCGGGCGCGTCAATCTGCTCGGATTCCTGCTGCAGCTGTTCGTCACCTCGCGCCTGTCCGCATCTCGGCGTGCGGGGCGCGCTGTTCGTCCTGCCGGTGATCGCCCGGTGAATTACTCGGTGATCGCCGTCGCGCCGGTGCTGGCGGTCGTGCGCGTCATGAAGATCCTCGAGAACGCCACCGACTACTCGATCCAGAACACGATTAGGCAGGCGTTGTTCCTGCCCGACCTCGCGGGAAGCCAAGTACAAGGCGAAGGCCGCGATCGACACGTTCTTCACGCGGCTCGGAGACGTCCTGCAGGCCGGGGTCGTCGGCCTCGGCACTCGCTTCGGCGCCAGGATCGGCGCCTTCGCGGGCTTCAACGTTCTTCTGACGGTGGTCTGGCTATGGTCGCTGGCCAGATTGCCCGGGAGCATCGTCGCCGGACGGTGTGACCTGGCGGTTCAACTGCGCGAGCAGGCCATCCTGCGACCGCAGCAGTTCCTCGAGGGCGGTCGCCGACGACGTGCTGCTGTCGCCGCGACCACTGCCGGCGTCGAGAATCTCCCACAACCTCACCCGCACGTTCTCCGGAAGCACTCCCGTCAGGTACTCCAGCGCCAGGCCGCGCAACATCCGCTCCTCGCTGTGCACGGCCCGGAACGCCACCTTGATGGGCTCGCGTGGCAGGACCGTGACCAGCAGCGAGAAGACATGCTCGAGGCTGCGATTGGCGCGATCGCGGAGGTGCTCGTCGAGGAACATCACCGCATCCGAGCTCTCGAACTGATCGAGCAGCCGATGCCCGTTCCACACGGGACGGGCCACCGACAACTCGCGTTCGACCACCTGGAAGATGCGCGCGGCATCGACACGGAGCGCCGGATCGGCGACCAGGACGCGATCCATGGCGCGACTGCACTGGTAGCGCACCTCGAAACGCGAGTCGGCCAACCCGAGAGCCAGCCCGTCGAGCGTCCGCTGCGACGGCGACCCGATGAGCAGTCTCGGAATCCGGCGGCGAATCGCGAAGTCGGTGCCGCCATCGAGCAGGGCATCGATCAACAGGCCGACGTGCCGTTCGACGCAGCGCTCCAGGCTGCGCCGCACCGGCGCCGTGACGTCGTCCCACGCCAGCAGCTGCAGCGTCTGCGCGACGTGCATCGCCTCGAACCGCGGCACCGCCTCGAGCGCGGTCAGCACGCGGTCGCGATTGCCGGAACGCAGGTGTCGTAACAGGTCGAGCGGCTCGTCGAGCACGACCTCCACCGGGACGTGCTGACCGTGTCCCGGCCGGACATCCTCGAGGGCGAGCTGCGGCTCGACGACGGGCAGCTCCAGGCTGGGCAGCGTCGGGCCGCCGAAGTCCCCCATCGAAAGCAGGCCGTCCTCGGCAGCCTGGTCGACCAGGCGCTGCTCGATGCTGCGCAGGTACATCGCGTCGAGGCGCTGGCCGATCCAGATGCTGGCCGCGGCCATCAACAGCACGACGCCCAGCATCTCGTTGACCAGGAACAACGGCCCGGTCAGGATCAGCATCTGCACGATGCCGGCGCCGAACGCGTCGCCGGCGCGGTCGCAGGCCACATCCAGGAACGTCTTGATTCGCCGCTTCTCCTGCGGTGACATCGCCGAGAACAGCAGTTCGTAGCCGCTGCGAAACAGCGACCCGCGCATCACCGACTCGGTGCCCCGCGCCAGCGCGAACACGGGCGTGGTCGGGAAGAACAGCGAGGCCACCGCGCCTACGCCCAGCCCCACCGGCAGCATGGTCACCGACCGTCCGACGCCCAGGCGGCGCTGGGCAGCGGGACGGCGGCGACCGCCTGGAAGAGGAACGTCACCACCTGGATGACGACGTAGAAGACGGCAAAGAGCTGCAGGAGGTCGTCGCCGCCGAACTCGGCCGCGGCGCGCGACTTCAAGAGGTAGTCGAGGATCGCCGCGCCCGCGGTGCCCAGCACTACGAGCAGCGCGATGTCGACGCCTGCGGCGACGCCCTGAAGGACCGGAGCGACAGGATCGGTTCGACTCTTGCCGTTCGTGTGCGATCGCGCAGAGAGCCGAGCAGCGGCCATAGCCCGGCCGCGCACAGGGCATGCAGGGCCGCGAGCACGAGCAGCGACGCGTCGGCCGACGCCCACGCACCGACACGCTCCATGGCGATGCCGCCGAAGACGCCGCCGAGCGACCCGGCCGAGGCGATCCGGACGAACTGCCGCCGCGCGGCATGCGGGTCGAACAGCTCGCTGATCAGCGACCAGAAGCCGGAGAGCAGCAGGGCGCCGAACGCGGCCACGTGGATGTACACCGCCACGGGGACGACCACGCCAGCGCCGAACCAGTACCACTCGGCCACGTGGGCGGCGGCGCTGACCGCGAACCCGAGTGGGACCAGGCGCTTGGGACCCATCCAGGCCAGCAGATGCGAGTACACCGGCACGGCCAGAATGGTCAGCACGGCCGAGACCATGACCATGCCGGCAGATCGGTGACCGGCAGCACGGTCAGGAAGTCGGCGTCGCGCACGGCCTTGGCCGCCACCTGGTGCGCGATCATGAACGACGCCACGGTCGTGGCCCACGCGTGAGCGGTGTGCACGGGTGTCAGGCCACCTGGACGACAGTGGCGCTGGGCGCTCTGGCCGGTCGCGGGTGTCGGAGCGTGGACGAGTCCGGCAGGTGTGCTCGCCACCACGCCTCGGCGCGCGCCGCTGTCCACGGTTCGAAGTCCGGGCAGGGCGTCGAGCATGCGGGCCAGTTCACCGGCGGTCGCCGGACGGTCCGCGGGGCCTTCTCGAGGCACTGGAGCACGATGCGTTCGAGCGACGCCGGGATGAACAGCTCGGTCCGCTCCGACGGCGGCACGCGGCGGCGTCTGCACGTGCGCCAGCGACATCGAGATGGGTGTCGGTTCGTCGAACACCAGCCGTCCCGGTCAGGAGGTAATAGGCCACACATCCCATCGCGTAGATGTCTGCGCGGCCGTCGATGTTGCGTCCGCCCAGCGCCACCTCGGGCGCGATGTAGGCGGGCGTGCCCGCCGAGATCCCGTCCGCGGTCAATTCGCTGTCATCACGGTTGGTCGGTTTGACGAGTCCGAAGTCGAGCACCTTTGCGACATCGTATTCGAGCGCGACCTGGCACACCATGACGTTCGACGGCTTGAGATCGCGGTGCACGAGGTCGCGCCGGTGCGCTTCATCGAGTGATCGGCAGATCTGCCGCACAGGTGAGACGACCCGCCCGGCCGATTGCGGGCCGAATGACGAGACCAGTTTCTGCAGGCTGATGCCGTCGAGCAGTTCCATCACGTAGTAGAAGCTGCCGTCCTTGGCCGTGCCGAAGTCGTAGAGGTAGACCGTGTTCGGGCTCTGCAGGCTGGCGGTTGCGCGCGCTTCGCGCTCGAATCGGCGCACCGCGACGTCCGCGTCGTGCGCCGACGCGCGCGCGATGAGATCCCAACGCACGATCTTGATGGCCGCCTCGCGCGCCAGCATCTTGTGCTTTGCGCGCCACACTTCGCCCATGCCGCCCTGGCCGATGAGCGCGGCCAGGTGGTAGCTGCCCAGGTCCTGCGCCCGCTGCGCGGCGACTTCCATGCCCTGCACCCGCTTGGCGATGAAGTACGCCCAGAGTGCCGCGAGGTAGTTGACGAAGGTCCACGCGAACAGACGATTCCACGGCAGCGGCGTCAGGTCGAGACGAGCGAGGTTGATGAAATACGCCATCGGCCACGTGCTGGCCGCCATCAGGGCCACCGAGAGCGTGATCAGCGGCCGGTTCGGGACGAGCATGCCGACGATGACGATCCAGAGCGCCAGGTTCGATCCGCCGCGGACAGGGTCGGCGGGATCCCACGGCAGGCTGGTCTCGAACGTCGAGATCGAGAAGCGCCGGACGATCAGCTCGAAGACCATCCCCAGTTGCAGGATGGTGGCCGGCGGCACCACCCGGTAGGTCTGCAGGGCGATCAGGCCGGCTGCCGCCAGCACGTTGGCCAGCAGCGCCAGGGCATTGACCGGATCCTGCTGCACCGGCACCAGTTCGGCCTGCGTGAGGCGATGGAAGATGAAGGTGAGGACGGTGGTGACGGCGGCCAGCAACGACACCCAGCACAGCCGACGCGACGCCTGGCTGACGACGCGCGGCGAGAGTGGCGCGTCGTGGGCGGCCTCGGGGTTGGTCGTGGCCTGCCCTGGCGTGGTGGCGCGGACGATGTCCTGCATGTCGAGTCAGAGGGCCGAACACGGCCATGTTGCCTGATCGGCGCCCCGGTCGTATCGGTCGACCGGGCGGGCGGCAGCAAGTGAATGCTTGCGCTGCATGGATAGCACATACGGGCCCGTCGTGCCGAGGGTTCTGCACGCCAGAGCCACCGAAGCGGCTCGTGGCAGCCCACCCGAGTCAACGCCGCAGGTGCGACGGGCGAACGAATCGGCCGTGCCCAGCCCTTCCGTGTGCGCGTTGCGGATGGCCGCCGTTTATGTGAGGCGGAGCACCGCGGCCCCCGGCCCAGACATCCGTAGGGAATCGCCGCGGGTGCAGGAGAGGGATGGCCATGACCGGTTCACAATCGCGGGTCCTTGCGGTGCAGGGCGCCGGGGAGGCGCCCCTGCCTGTCGGCATTTGCGCACGGCGTCGCAGCGAGCGCGATGCTCCTGGCCGCGGTACCGGCAGCGCACGCCGGGCCGGTGGTGCGGCGCGCCAACGGCGCCAACAGCGCCGCCATCCAGGCCACCGTCGACCAGTTCCGGGCCGATCTCGGCGGCGGGCTGAACGGGGTGGGCGGCAACCCCGCCACCGGGCGCCGCGGGATCAACTGGGATGGTGTGCCTGACACGGCGGCCTCGCCCAATGTCTTCCCAGGCGATTTCTTCAACGTCACCTCCGCACGTGGTGCCGTCTTGACCACGCCAGGCAGCGGCTTCCAGGTGAGCGGCACACCGGCCCGGTTCGGCAACTTCAACCTCACCTATCCGACCGAGTTCACTACCTTCAGCCCGCAGCGACTGTTCACGGCCGTCGGGTCGACCATCACCGACGTGACCTTCCGCGTGCCGGGCACGACGCGGCCGGCCACCGTCTCCGGATTCGGAGTGGTCTTCGCCGACGTCGACGTCTTCGGGCCGACAACGGTGGAGTACTTCAACGAGCGCGGCCAGCGCATCGGGCCGGTCATCGACTCGTCGACGGCCTTTGCCTCTGCCAGCGGCCTCAGTTTCGTCGGCGTGTCCTTCGACGCCGGCGAGCGGATTGGCCGGGTGCGCATCACCAGCGGGAACACACCGCTGCAGAACGTGGCTGAAGGCGGCAGCGACGCCGTCGTGATGGACGACTTCATCTACGGCGAGCCACAGGCGCTGCTCTCGCCTGCCGGCCTCGACACGTCGTTTGGCACCGGCGGCTGGACGCAGGTCAACTTCGGCGACACCGATCAGGCCGAGGCGGTGCTCGTGCAGCCCGATGGCAAGATCGTGCTGGCCGGCACCTGGGATGGCGGACTGGCCGACTTCGCGGTCCTGCGGCTCAACAGCAACGGCACGCCGGACACCACCTTCAGCGGCAACGGCCTGGCCAATCTGACCTTCGGTGCGCCCACATTCGGCGGCGTCGAACGCGCCTTTGCCGTCGCTCGACAGTCCGATGGCAAGCTGGTCGTCGTCGGTGTGACCGACGCCGGGGGCGGCGTCGCCAACAACTTCGGGATCGCCAGGCTCGACGTCGACGGCAGCCTCGACCCGACGTTCAGCGGCGACGGCAAGCTGACGGTGGACTTCGGCTTCGATGACGCGGCCCACGCCGTCGCCATCCAGGCCGATGGCCGCATCGTGGTGGCGGGTCAGTCGGCCTCCGACGTGGCGCTGGTCCGTCTGCTGGCCGACGGCACGCTCGACACCAGCTTCAACCCGACGGCGACCCCGTCGCCTGAAAACGGCAACGGCCGTCTGCGCGTGGCTCTGGCCGGCACCGACGTGGCGCGTGCGGTCGCCGTGCAGGCGGATGGCGCCATCGTGCTGGCCGGCGCGACCCAGGGGGTGGGCACCCGCGACTTCGCGGTGGTCCGCGTGCTCGCCAACGGGACGCTCGACCCGAGCTTCGACGCCGACGGCTGGACGACGGTGGACTTCACCTGGGAAGAAACTGCCGAAGCGCTCATCCTGTTGCCAGACGGCCGCATCCTGGTGGGCGGCTCGGCAGATGGCGGCAGTTCCGACTTCGCGGTGGCGAGGCTTCTACCCTCCGGAGCGCTGGACCCGACCTTCAACCCGCTGGTGACGCCGTCCACGAGCAACGGCAGTGGCCGGAGCCGCCTGAGTTTCGGCGCGGCGGATTTCCTCACCGCGATGGCCCTGCAGGCCGACGGCCGGATTGTGCTTGCCGGCTACACCAATGCCGGCAGTGGCCCGGTGCAGCAGGTGGCCGTGGCCCGGCTGACGTCGGAGGGCGCCCCCGATGCCAGCTTCGCCGCGGGTGGCGCGACCACGTACGACCTCGAAGCCGATGAGGCGGCCTTTGGCGTGGCGCTGCAGGCCGACGGCCGGATCGTCGTCGCCGGGCGCCGCGGCAGTGACTTTCTCGCCATGCGCCTGATCGGCGGCCCGACGCCGGGCATCTACATCACCACCCCGAGCATCGAGCCAACCACCACCGCGCAGACCGCGATCCTCTCGGTCCGGGGCACCGCCGGCGACGACGTGGCGGTGACCGAGGTGACGTGGATGACCGACCGCGGTTTCTCGGGCACCGCGACGGGGACGACCAACTGGGCCGCCGGCATCCCGCTGCGCGCCGGCGCCAACCTGATCACGGTCACGGCGCGGGATGCGAGCGGCAACACCTCGACCGACACGCTGACGGTCACCGTGAGCGAGTTCCGCTACTACCTGTCCGAGGGCGCAACCGGACCGTTCTTCGACCTCGACATCCTCATCGCCAACCCGACCGACACCGCGGCAGACGTCGCGATCTCGTACCTCCGTCCAGATGGCTCGACCGTCCCGCAGACGTTCACGCTGGCCGCCCACGCGCGCCGGACCGTCAAGGTGGACCAGGTGATCGGCGTCGAGAACACCGCGGTGTCGGCCGTGATCCGGTCGACCAACGCCGTGCCGCTGGCGGTCGAGCGGACGATGTTCTGGGACAGCACGTACTACGGCGGCCACACCGGCAACGCCGTCGATGCGCCACAGACGCGATGGCTGTTCGGCGAGGGCAACCAGGGCTTCTTCGACACCTACGTGCTGCTGGCCAATTCCAACGCGCAGACCGCCGTGGCCACGGTCACCTTCCTGGTCGAGGGCGGGCCCAACGTCTCGCAGACCTACAGCGTGGCACCGACCTCGAGACAGAACGTCTACGCCGGCAGCATCCCCCAGCTCGCCGGCAAGTCGTTCTCGATCGTCGTCACGTCGACGCTGCCGATCATCGCGGAACGATCGATGTACTTCGGGACGCGGCTGTTCGAAGGGGGCCACGAATCGGCCGGCGTCTCCGAGGCGGCAACCAGCTGGTTCCACGCCGAGGGCGCGACCGGGCCGTATTTCGACACCTACATCCTCGTCGGCAATCCCAATCCGACGACCGCCCATCTCACCATCACGTTCCTGAAGGGCGACGGAACGACCCTGGTGCGCGCCAAGCAGGTGCCGGCCAATGGCCGCTTCACGCTGTATGTCGATGGCGAGGATTCAGCCCTGGCCGACACGGCGGTCTCGACCACCGTCGTCTCCGACATCCCGGTCGTGTCCGAACGCGCGATGTACTGGGCCGGGACGGCTGCGACGTGGTTCGAGGCGCACAACAGCTTCGGCCTCACCAGCACCGCCACCCGGTGGGCCCTCGCCGAAGGGCGGGTCGGCCAAGGCCCCGAGTTCGAGACCTATGTGCTGATCGCCAATCCCTCGACGTCCTCGGCCACCGTGCGCGCGACGTTCCTGCGCGCCGGCGGACAGCCGCCGGTCAGCAGGACCTGGGACGTGCTGCCCACCAGCCGCTTCAACATCTGGGTGAACGCGATGGTGCCCGAGCTGCAGCACGAGGACTTCGGCGTCCTGATCGAAGTGCTCAACGGCGTGAACGTCGCGGTGGAGCGGGCGCTGTACTGGAAGTCGGGCGGCGTGGCGTTTGCCGGCGGCACCAACGCGACAGCGGTGCAAGTGCCGTGAGGCACCGGCGGCGAGCCCGGGTCGTGCGCTATCGGCACGTCCCGGCGGTCGGCCTCAACCGATGACGAAGAGGCCGACGACAAACACCGTGAGCAACAGCAGGATCAGCGCGACCCAGACCAACGCGATCAGCGTCTCGTCCTCGGGTCTCGGTTCGCTGATCCCGATGGTCATGTGGAGGATGCGCATGAGGCGCACGAGCGGTCCGAGCATCAGTCAGTGAGTACGCCTTAGAGCGCGTAAGGCTTGCGGAATTTTCGCGACAGGTACCTGTCGGCCTCGCCGTCACCGACGAACCGCTCGCGCGTGTCGTCCCACTGGCAGGCGCCGGCCGGTGCGGTACGCGATGTTGGAGAGCAGGCCGAGCTTGGTCAGGCGGTGCCCGTAGCGCAGGTTGCAGGTGGTGTCGAGCGTTCGTGCCTTGATGCCGTCGAGGAACTCGCGCAGGTGTCCCGGCGAGTCCGGAATCGACGGTGCAGGACGCGGGAAGTCCTCGACCAGCTTGCCCTTCACCCACACCTCGTGCTTGTCATAGTTGGTGACCAGCGTCGCCTCGCTGCCTTCGAACACGCAGCCAATCCCGCCCATGTGCGTGAAGCCCGCCGGCGGCTCCGGTCGCAGGCTGAACGACAGCAGCAGATTCGGATACTCGAGCATCGCCTCCAGCGTGTCCGGGGTCTCGGAGTCGTCGTCGATCACATACCGCCCACCCATCGCCGAGACCGAGCGCGGGCGCCTGCAGGTCAAGCGCCCAGACCGGCACGTCCATGATGTGGCACCAGAAGTCGATGAACGTGCCGCCCGAGTAGTCCCAGAAGTTGCGGAAGGTGCGATGCGATCGCAGCGGGTGGTACTCGCGCTTGGGCGCCGGACCCAGCCAGAAGTCGTAGTCGAGCTCGGCTGGTTGGATCGTCGGCTCGTCGTTGGTGAGGACGGCGCTCCACGTGCTCCAGCACTGCGCGCGGTGGATGCGGCCCAGGGTGCCCGAGCGCACCAGCTCCACGACCGAGCGGTAGTTGCGGCCGGTGTTGTGGATGTGGTTGCCCATCTGGGTGACGCGCGCGTGCCGGGTCGACGCGTCGGCCATGGCGCGCCCTTCGCTGACGCTGTAGGCCAGCGGCTTCTCGACGAAGACGTCCTTGCCGGCCTCCATCGCACGCACGGCCAGCAGGGCATGCCAATGATCAGGCGTCTGGATGGCGACGGCGTCGATGTCCTTGTTGGTCAGCAGCCGCCGGAAGTCACCCTCACCGGCCGGTGCATATCCAAGCTTGGCCTGCACCAGCGAGATGGCGGCGTCGCGGTGCCGGCGATCGACGTCGCAGATCGCCGGCGATGCGGACGTCGGGGTGGGTCATGAACTGCTGGAGCCGGCCCGTGCCCATTCCGCCGACGCCGATCAGCGCCAGGCGGATCGGTCACTGGGCGCGGCCAGCTGTGCGACAGGGGCCTGTGGATCATGGCGGCCAGGCCAGCGGCGGTGCCGAGGAAGACGCGGCGCGTAACGGCAGGAGCGGGTGTCGAATGCACGCGAGACCTACTTCTTGAGTTCGCCGTAGATGGCGGTGACGTTGGCCTGACCGCGTGCCATCGCGTAGTCCTTGAAGCTTCTCGGGCAGCTGCAGTTCGGCGAAGGCCGCTTCTGGCGTCTTGCCGTCCTTGACCGCCTGCTGGACAGCCGACGAGGAACGCCGCGTTGAACTCGGCGAACTCGACGAACTTGGCCCACGGCATGACGTCGGCGTGACCGGGGATCACCGTGTCGACGTCAGTGATGCCCGCCGCCGCCTTCTTCAGCGTCTCGGGGTAGGCCACCCCGCTGCCGCCGTTGCTGGTGTCGATGAGCGGCGTGCCGAGCCCGGCGAACAGGTCACCGGTGTGCGCGACGCGCAGCGCCGGAAACACCACGATGGTGTCGCCGTTGGTGTGGCCGCGACCGAAGTGCCGCAGTTCGATGCGATCGGCGCCCGTGCCGATCGTCAGGCGGTCGGTAGTAGGTGCGGTCCGGCAGGAACTGGCTCTTGTCACCGGCAAATGCCGGCATCTTCTCCATGTTCGTCTTGGTGTTGGCGTGCGCCACCACGTCCACCGAGGCCGGGAAGAAATCGTTGCTGCCGACGTGGTCGCCGTGCGTATGGGTGTTGACGATCATCGTCACCGGCTTGTCGGTGGCCAGACGCACCTGCTGCATGATGCGTTCGCCCCATCCCGCGAGCTTGGTGTCCACCAGGACCACGCCGCCCGCAGTCACGAACGCCGCGGTATTGCCGCCGCCGCCGGTGATCACGAACAGGTTGTCCTTGACCTTCCCAGTCCAGCGGTCTGGGGAGGACCGGCGGCCGGCTGGCTGCGCGACGATGCCCGCCGCGCCGGCCGCCACGAGAATGCCAATCAACAGGAGACGTCGCATGGATTCCTTCCCGACTGTTCGATATGTGGGTCAGGCGCGGCCCTGCAGCACGCGCTCGACGAACCAGTAGACGCCGGCCAGCAGCACCACGACGGACCCGGCGGTGGCCACGCGCGCCGCGACCCGCAGGCACGCGCTGCCGCAGCAGGCCCAAGTGCCGACGCCACGACGACCACGATTGCCGCCTGACCGATTTCGACACCGAGGTTGAACGCGAACAACGATACCCCAAGCGCGGCCGGCGGCAGCCCCATGTCGCGGAGCACGCTGGCGAAGCCGAAGCCGTGGACCAGGCCGAACAGCAAGGCCACCCAGATGCGGATGTCCCTGCCGCGGGACGCCACGAACAGGTTGTCGGCGCCCACGAACACGATGCTCAGCGCAATCAGCGGCTCGATGATGTGCGACGGCGGCGTGAGGATGGACAACGCAGCCAGCACCAGGGTGACGCTGTGGCCGATGGTGAACGCCGTGACGATGCCCATCAGCCGAAGAAGCCGGCCGCCAGGGAGCAGCAGACCGACGAGGAACAGGATGTGATCGGGCCCGATGGCGATGTGGTGGATGCCGGAGGCCACGAAACGGCGCAGGACCGCCATCAGTCCCTGCCTGGTCCCCGTGTAGTGGTCGGCCTGCACGCGGTCGCGAGTGAGCACTTCCTGCCAGGTGACGCGACCGTCCTCGTAGACGGTGACGAATGTCTGGTGCGCGGCGTCCTCGGGCACCAGGCGCGCCGCCACCCCCAGCCGTCCCGGTGGCCTCGCCGTCGCGGCGTGCCACGCGATCCCCACGGCGTCCTGGCCGGGCATCGGCCGAATCGTGTCGATCACCCAGGTGATCGGCTGCCCGTCTGCTTCGATGGCCACCCGGGTGGTGACCATCGAGACGATGGCCTCGGCGCGGGCGGTGACCACCTCGTGCCGGCCGAGTTCGGCAGGGTCCGGCATGCCGAGGACGCTGGCGACGTCGATGGCGTGCATCACCAGCGTGCCTGACAGTCAATCCGGCGCAACGATGATGTCGAGGTAGCTGAAGGGCGCGGGATGTGCGGTGGCCGGTGTCGCAGCCAGACACATCAGCAGGGTGAGGAGAGCGGAACGCAGCACGGCCGTCATTGTCCGCTACCTGCATGAACGGCCGAAGAGAAACCGGCCGCTGCGACGCTGCTATAGTGCCCGCACTCAGGAGACCACCTCAAATGTTCGTGTCCAGACTGGCTTTCGCCCCACTCGTCCTCGCAGCGTTCTGTGCCGGCACGGCCACCGCCACCGCCCAATCGGCGGCCATGGACGGCGTCCGTACCGAATTCGCCGCGGTCAGGGCGTCGGTCATGACCGCCGCCAACAAGACCCCGGAATCTCTCTATGGTTACCAGCCGACGGCCGAGGTCTTCACCCTCCGAAAGATGCTGCTGCACATCGCCGACGCCAGCTACAGCATCTGTTCCAGCTTCAAGGGGACGCCGGGACAGCGGCCGAAGATGGACGCGGAGGCGGCACTGCCCAAGGCCGAGGTGATTGCGGGACTCACCGCGGCATTCGGCTACTGCGACGAGGCGCTGAAGGCCGCCACCGACGCGACGCTGGCCGAGACGGTCACGACCCAGTCCGGCACGAAACGGCCCAAGAGCTACCACGCGAGCCACCTGCTCGCGCACACCAGCCTGCACTTCGGCAACGTCGTCACCTACCTGCGGATGAACAGAATCTCGCCCGGCGAGCAGTAAGGATGGCAGGGCCCGGTCGGCGCTCAGTCGCCCGACCGGGTCATGCCAGCAGGGGCCGCACGACCTTGCCCTGGACGTCGGTCAGGCGGAACCGACGACCCTGGTGCAGGTAGGTCAGGCGCTCGTGATCCACACCCAGCAGACGCAACATCGTCGCGTGCAGGTCGTGCACGTGCACCGCCGCCGTCGACGATGTTGTAGGCGAAGTCGTCGGTGGCGCCGTGCGACGTAGCCGGCCTTGACGCCGCCGCCGGCCATCCACATCGAGAAGCAGCGCGGGTGATGGTCGCGTCCGTAGTTGGTGGCCGTCAGCTTGCCCTGTGAGTAGCTGGTCCGCCCGAACTCCCCGCCCCAGACGACGAGGGTGTCGTCGAGCAGCCCGCGCCGCTTGAGGTCGGTGACCAGGGCCGCGCTGGCCTGGTCGGTCTCGCGGCACTGCCGCTCGATGCCCTTCGGCAGGCTGTCGTGCTGATCCCAGCCCTGGTGATACAGCTGGATGAACTTGCACACCGCGTTCGGCGAGGCGCCGGGCCAGCAGGCAGTTGGCCGCGAAGCTGCCGGGGGTCTTCGCGTCCGGGCCGTACAGCGCGAAGGTCTCGTCGCTCTCCGAGGACAGGTCCATCACGCCAGGCACACTGGCCTGCATGCCGATACGCCATCTCGTACTGGGCGATGCGGGCGTCGACGTCACCGTCACCGAGTTGCTCCGCGGCGTGGACATGCAGGTCGCGCAGCCGATCGAGCAACAGGCGACGGCTGTGCGGCGTGACGCCGGCCGGGTTGGTGAGGTAGAGCACGGCGTCCTTGCCACCGCGCAGCTGCACGCCCTGGTGCTGCGATGGCAGGAAGCCACTCGCCCACAGGCGTGAGTACAGCGGCTGGTCGACCTTGCCCGGGGTGATCAGCACGACGAAGGCCGGCAGGTCTGCGGTGTCGCTGCCGAGCCCGTAATGCACCCAGGCGCCGATGCTCGGACGGCCGGCGATCTGCGAGCCGGTCTGCAGGAACGTGATGGCGGGATCATGGTTGATCGCGTCGGTGTACATCGACCGCACGATGCACAGCTCGTCCACCACCTTGGCGGTGTGCGGCAGCAGGTCGGACACCCACGTGCCGTTGCGGCCGTGCTGCGAGAAGCGGAACTGCGAGCCCGCCAGCGGCAGCGACGACTGGTTGCCCGACATCCCGGTGAGGCGTTGCCCCTGCCGCACCGAATCGGGCAGCTGCTCGCCGTTGCGCGTGCGCAGTACGGGCTTGTCGTCGAAGGTCTCGATCTGGGACGGCCCGCCGGCCATGAACAGGTAGATGACCCGTTTCGCCGTGGGCGCGAAAGTGCAGCCCCGGCGGTAGGGGCAGCTCGCCCAGCTGCCCGGCCTGATGCCGCGGGTCGATCACGCTCGCGGCCGATGTGCGAAGCGGATTCACGAGATCGGCCAGCGCGATGCCACCCAGGCCGAGCCCGAAGCGATTGAGCACGGCCCGACGGGACAGGCCGGCCGCGGGGATCGCGCCGGTGCAGCGGTGCGTACTCATGCCGGGGACCTCATCGGACGACCACGAAGCTGTCGAAGTTCATGATCAGGCTCGCCACGCTGGTCGTCGCAGCGACGTCGGCGGCCGACAGCGCCGCGTCGCGCGGGGCCTGCCCCACCGCCGCCAGGGCTTCGGGCCGCCTCGACGTCGGCGCCATAGAGCCGCCGCTGCTCCTCGAATGCCTGCGCCAGGATGTCGGCCTCCGTGGCGTCGGGCGCGCGGCCCGACGAGACGCCGGAATGCTTCGCGATGCCGCGCTCGTGGGTCGGTCGGGTACTGCCGCACCAGCCGCTCGGCCAGCACCCGTGCCGCCTCGACGAACTGCGGGTCGTTCAGCAGGACCAGCGACTGCAGGGGCGTGACGGTGACATCGCGCCGGGCGACGCACACCTCGCGCGACACGGCGTCGAACGTCGTCATCGCCGGCGGCGGCGAGGTACGGCGCCAGAACGTGTACAGGCTGCGGCGATGCAGCTTGTCACCGGTGTCCTGCGCGTAGGTCTGTCCGGTGCCCGACTGTTCCCACAGGCCTTCCGGCTGGTAGGGCTTCACGCTCGGACCGCCAATCGTGCGCACCAGCAGGCCGCTCGCCGCCAGGGCGCTGTCGCGAATGTGCTCGGCCGGAAGACGCAACGACCGGCCCGCGCGCCAGCCACAGGTTGTCCGGGTCGCGCCGCACCAGGTCGGGTGACGCAGCCGAGGTCTGTCGAAATGTATCGGAGGACACGATGCGTCGGTGCAGCGCCTTGATGTCCCACCCGCTCTCCACGAACTCGCTCGCGAGCCAGTCGAGCAGGTCCGGGTGCGTGGGCAGGCGCCCCTGACTGCCGAAATCCTCGGGCGTGGCGACCAGGCCGCGCCCGAAATGCATCTTCCAGACACGGTTCACGACCACGCGTGCCGCCAGGGGATTCTCGCGACTGGTGAGCCAGCGCGCCAGGCCTAGCCGGTTGCGCGGTTGGTCGACCGGAAAAGCCGGCAGGCTTGCCGGGGTGTCGCGAGGCACAATCTCTTTCGGCGCGTCGTAGGCGCCCCGCGCAAGGAGATGCGCAGGCCTGGGGACCGGACAGGTCCTCCATCACCATCAGCTCCGGCACGCGCGCGACCAGCCTGTCCTCCTCGACCCGCAGTCGGTGCAGGTCGGCCCTGGCCAGGCGGGACGGCGCGTGCACGCGCGCCAGGAAATGGGCGCGCCGCCATCGTCCGCGGGTGGCCGTGCCGCGCCGCCAGCGACTTCGACGGCCGTCAGGGCGACGTCGAACACACGCAGGTCGTCGACCAGGCCGTTCTTGAAGCCGCTGTCGCGGAAGCGACCACCGAGCGTCAGCGGGGTCGGCTTGGACTGCAGGTCGCCGGCCTGCGGGTCGTACAGGATGTCCTTGTACAGATGGTCGCGCAGCACGTCCACGTCCACCGCCACCCCGTCGACGTACAGCACGATGCCGGAGGCCCGGCTCGAACCGTCGTAGGTCACCATCACCGACGACCAGCTGCCCGACCGGCAGCGCCGTGCGCGCGCGCACGGCAACGGCGTTGCCGGGCCAGAAGTGCACCAGGCCGAAGAACGGGCGCCCGTCGTGCGAGCGTCAACTCGAAGCCGCGGCTGCCCGCGTCGGTCCAGGCGCGCGACTGATGGAACGACCACGGCGCGTGCCTGCGGCTCGGTCGGCTTGATGCGCAGGCGCAATCGAGAAGGCATCGGTGCGTGACATCGACCGCAGGGTGGTGTGCACGACCGCGTTGTCGCCGCTGAAGCGCACCGCCTTGCCGCCGCCGGCGTCGGGATCGTCGACGAGGTCGGGCGCGTCCTGCAGCAGCGCGCCGGACGCTGCAATGGAGTCCGGCGTCGTCTTGCCGTCTGCCGCGTCGAACGCCAGGTGTGCGATCGGGGTGACGATCGGCGCCACGCGGCGCCGCGCGGCCCCGGCCGGAGGCGCGGGTCACGGCCGACGAGGTGCGCCAGGCGCGAAAGGCCGGCTCGGCCTGCGTTGCCAGCTGCGCCACGCGTGCCTCGGTCGCGGCGATGCGCCGCTCGATGGCGTGTGGGCGGCCTTGCCATGCGCCGGCCACAACAGCATCGACGGCGATGGCGTGGCGTTGGTGAAGTGCGAATACAGCCCGGACTCGTCGATGCTGTTGAAGAAGGCGAACAGCGAGAAATAGTCGCGCTGCGTGATGGCGTCGAACTTGTGATCGTGACAACGCGCGCACTCGAGCGTCAGCCCGAGCATCGCGGTGCCGAAGGTGTTGACACGGTCGGCGACGTACTCGGTGCGGAACTCCTGCTCGATGCTGCCGCCTTCGTTGGTCTGGCGGTGCAGGCGGTTGAAGGCCGTCGCGATGCGCTGCTCGGACGTCGCGCCCGGCAGCAGATCGCCGGCCAGCTGCCAGGTCAGGAACTGGTCGTACGACAGGTTGCGATTGAAGGCCGCGATGACCCAGTCGCGGTACGGCGACATGTCGCGGGTGACGTCGGCCTGATACCCATAGGTGTCGGCAAAGCGCGCCAGGTCCAGCCAGTCGCTGGCCATGCGCTCGCCGTAGGCCGGCGAGGCCAGCAGGCGATCGACGGCGCGGCCATAGCCGCCGGGGACGCGTCGCGGGCCAGCGCGTCGATGTCTTCCGGTGTGGGCGGCAGGCCGGTGAGATTGAACGACAGCCGGCGCAGCAGCACGTCGGGCGGCGCTGCGGGCGATGGCGACAGCCCGTCTCTCGACAGCCGGGCCCGGATGAAGGCATCGATGGGGTTGGCGCTCCCCTGCGCATCACTGCCGCCCATGCTGGCGGGTACGGTCGGCCGGGTCACCGGCTCCCACGACCAGTGCCCGCGGTACTCGGCCCCCTCCATCACCCAGCGCGCCAGCAGCGCCTTCTCCCCCGCCGTGAGCGTTTGATGCGTGTCGGCGGGCGGCATGACGTCATCGTCGTCGGCGGCCAGCTGGATGCGGCGAATCATCTCGCTCCTGGCCAGGTCACCGGGCGTGACGACGGCCATGTCGCCATCCGAGCACGGTCAGCAGGCCTTCGCGGGTGTCGAGACGCAGTTTCGCCTTGCGCTTGTTGGCGTCGGGACCGTGGCACCGGAAGCAGCGGTCCGACAGCAGCCGGCGGACCTCGGTCGCCGTTTCGGACCGGGCGGGCGTTGCCGCCGGTACGTCTCGGGCTGGCGCGGCGGCCTGGACGGCAAGCTGCGCCGCGAGCAGCGGACCGCCGCGTGCGCCGACGTGTGCGTTCACGGCGCCGGCGACAAGGCCAACGACGAGCACCAGCGCCATGCACCTGCCGGCCGACCGCATGCGCCGATTGTCTGGGCCCCGTCCGGACCTGTCAATCGAGGCGCGGCGCCCCCAGTCGCCGGGCGGGTCGCCGGGCGGAACGCTTGCTGCCCGGCGAAGCTGCGGTCAGACTCGCTCATCGTGACCTACCAGGAACCGAACGATGAGTCGATCAGGCAGGCACTGCGTGGATGGCAGCAACGCGTTCAGGCGGTGATCGATATCGCACGCGACAGCGATGATCTGGCGGCGCGCCTCCCGGTGCTGGACCAGCTCGCGCACGAACTCGTGTCGGACCTGGGCCGCGCGATGTGTGGCATCGACGACATCGCGCGCACGCCCGCCGCCTCCCTGAGCGGAACCGCCACGCTTCGGACTGCGCTCGGCAAGGCGCACGCGCGCCTGCATGGCATCGAGCTGTGGCACCGGGGGCCGAGCGTCACCGCCCTGCGCACGGCCCGCGATGTCCTTGCCGCCGCAGCGAGCCGAATCGACGACCCCTGAGCGCGTCGCGTACCGGCCTGCGGGGGGAGGCCCGACGAGCCTGGTGGGGGCTCACGGCCTGTCGGGCCACAACACGGTCCGATCGACCCGTGCGATGGACGTGCGGCCTGTGAGCGCCATCGCGGTTTCGAACTCCCGCCGCAGGATGTCCACGATGTGCCGTACCCCGTCGCTGCCGTTGACCGCGAGGCCGTAGAGATACGGGCGCCCGATGAGCACGGCACTGGCACCGCGGGCCAGCGCCCTGAGCACATCGCCACCGCGCCGGATGCCGCCATCCATGAGGACGGGCATGCGTCCGTCCACGCGTTCGGCCACCCGCGGCAGCGCGTCGATGGTTGCCGCCACGCCGTCGAGCGCGCGCCCGCCATGGTTGGACACGATGATGGCGTCGGCACCCGCCTGGACGGCCTGTTCCGCGTCGTCGGGATGCATCACGCCTTTGAGGACGATCGGCAGCTCGGTCTGCGCGCGAAACCAGTCGAGGTCCTTCCAGGTGAGGGAACGGCTCCGGCTGGCACTGGTCTGCGTGACGCCACCAGGGATGACGTGCGCGATGTTGGGCAGCGGCAGCGCGCGCAGGGCGTCGGCGTGGCGGCTCACACGATCGCGCGCGTAAATCACCGGCTGGTCGACCGTGACGCAGAGGGCCGCGCATCCCGCACCTTCCACGCGTTGAATCAGGTCCCTGGCGATCGCGCGGTCCCGGTTGACATAGAGCTGGAACCAGAGCGGCTGGGTCGCCGCCGCCGCCACCGCTTCGACGCTGCAGTTGGCGTTCGTGCTGAGCACCATGATGGCCGACGCGGCACTCGCCCCGCGGGCGGTGGCCACCTCGCCCTCCGGGTGCACGAGCATGTGCGCCGCGGCCGGTGCCAGCAGGATCGGATGTGGGTGCGACCGGCCGAACAACGTGATGGAGGTGTCGATCGTCTCCACGTCCACCATCACGCGGCTCTCGAGGCGCAGGCGCTGCAACGCCTCGCGATTCCATCGCACCGTGAAATCGTCCGCACAGCCCTGGTCGTAGTACTCCCACGCGGGAATCGACATCAGGCCACGGGCGCGGTCTTCATACTGCGACACGCTGAAGAGATCGACGGTCTCGGCCGTGGCAACGGCCCCCGCCGCGCGAGAGGGCGCGGGGGGCGATGCCACCACGGACTGCGCTCGCGCACTCGCCGCCGCCGCGGTGCTGCCGGCAGCAATGGCGAGAGACGTGAGCGCCTGACGGCGGGTCACGCGGTGCGGTTGAGGCATCTGTTCGAGCGGTGACGATAGCATGGCGATGACGCAGCGCTGGCAGGTGTGGCAGAGTGCGCTCGGACCCCTGGAGCCACCATGCCGACACTCCCCCACCGCCCGCCCACGTTCGCCGCGTCACACATCTGCCGGCTGACCGCGCTGGCAGCGGCGTTGCTCGCCGTCTCAGGCTCGGTCGCAGCGACGGCGCCGCCTCAAGTCGCCGCCGCGTCGCAGCCGGCCACCGGGACGCCCCCCGTGAAGGCCGGCTCGCAGACGTTCAACACCGTGATCACCAAGCTGAAGGAAGGGAAACAGGTCTTCAGCAACACCATCATCGGGCCCGATCTCGACGCCGCACGAAAGGCCTGTGAAGGCGTGGACTTCATCTGGATCGAGATGCAGCACAGCACCCTCACCTGGCGTGAGACGCAGCAGCTGATCAAGGTCATCGTCGAGGCTGGCAGCATTCCCTTCGTGCGTGTGCCGACCGCAAACGAGGGCGACATCCAGAAGGCCGCCGATGCCGGCGCGCTCGGCATCGTCGTCCCGATGGTCGATTCGGTCGCCGAGGCGCGGGATGCGGTGCTGTTCTCCAAGTTCCCGATCGGCCATCGGGCCAACCCGAACACCAGGCCGTGGGGGCACCGCAGTGCCGGCCAGGCCCAGGCCCCGAGTCTGTGGGGCCCCGGCTATGCGGTCAACGCCAACAACAACATCCTGGTGATGATCCTGATCGAGAACCCGAAGGGCGTCGGGGTCATCGACGACATCCTCGAGCAGGTCGACGGCATCGACATCGTCATGGTGGCGAGCAACGACTTCGGTCAGCACGGCGGCGACCGCGACGGCGACGCCAGCTTCAACGCGCGTGAGCAGCTGGTGCGTGAAGCCGTGCTCGCGCGAGGACTGATTCTCGCTGGTCCGTCGAACTGGCGGAATCGTCCGGGTTACCGGCTGTTCCAGGGCCGCAACGACGCGACCACCACGGGGTACGAGGCGCCGGCGCCGCGCAAGGAGTGAAACCGCCGCAACGTCCCGGTGCGTCGTCCTCAGTCCACACACGACACGGCCCTCGCAGGGAGGGCCGGCTGCGACGTCCGCGTCGCGAAGGGAAAGATTGGTCGGGACGGCGAGATTCGAACTCGCGACCCCCTGAACCCCATTCAGGTGCGCTACCAGGCTGCGCTACGTCCCGACCTGCGCCGTGAGGCGCGAAGGCGAATTGTACCGCATGGGGTGCATTCTGAATTCTGAATTCTCAACCGCGCCCTGACCGCTTGGCCGACGTCGTGGCCGGCGGTGCGCCCTTGCCGCCCAACAGGTCGAGCAGCGACCGCATCTCCTGCTTCAGCTGTACGAGCGCGGACCGTGCCTCGTCGGGCATCCCAGCCGCGGTGTCGAGCAGCGGCGCCGCCGGCTTGCCGCGACCGCCGCCACCACTGCGGAGTGCTGGCGCGTCGCTGCCCGCCCACGCGGGTGCGGCCGGCACCTCCGCCGGTGGGGCGGGGGCGCCCGCGGCGTGCGCCTGGGCCGCCCTCGCCTGGGCGGCCTGCACTTCAGCGACAAAAGCGGACAGGTCCTCCTGGGGGGCCGGCTGTTCGGACTCGAACCGGCGCCGCACGCCCGAAAGCGTCAGGCCCTCGGTGAAGACCAGGTCGCGGATGCGGAGCACGCGCTCCACGTCGGTCCGCCGGTAGATGCGCGGGCCGCCCGGCGTCTTCGAGAGACCGAGTTCCGGGAACTCGGACTCCCACGACCGCAGCACGTATGGCTGGATCTGCGCCAGTTCGCAGACCTCTCCCGCCTTGAACGCAGGCTTGTCCGGAATCGTCACGCTGTCTGCATCCGCCACGCGGTCAGTATAGAACCCGGGAGTCGGGAAGCGGGAGTCGGGATGCGGGAGCCGAGACGCGGGACGCGCGACGGGCTCAGGTCGGACGGCCCGGGCGTTCGCGCTTTTCGCGGCCGGCCCGCTTGCGCACCATGATCCGGATCGGCGTGCCCTCGAAGCCGAAGGTCTCCCTGAGCCTGTTGACCAGGAAGCGGTGGTACGAGAAGTGGAACTCGGTGGCGACGTTGGTGAAGAAGACGAACTGCGGCGGTGCGGTGCCCGTCTGCGCGGCGTACAGGATCCGGACGTGCCGCTTGTCCGGGCTCGACGGCGGATGCTCGCGGCCAATCCGCTCGACGAAGCGGTTGAGCTCGCCGGTCGTGATCCGCTTGCGCCGCGACGCCGCCACCATGTCCACCGTCTCGAGCAGCTTTGACGCCCGCTCGCCGGTGAGCGCCGAGATGTGCAGCAGCGGCGCGTAGTCCAGGAACTTCATCCGGAACCGCTGCTCGTCGTCGAATTCCTTGTAGTAACGGTCGCCTTCGCCCTTGGTCAGGTCCCACTTGTTGGCGGCGATGATCATCCCGCAGCCCAGCCGCTCGGCTTCCCCGGCAATCGCGGCATCCTGATCGGTTGCCCCCTGTGAGGCATCGATCACCAGGACGGCCACGTCGGCGCGCTCCATCGCCCGCTTGGCGGTGAGCACGCTGACCATCTCGACGGCATGGGCACTGGCCACCTTGCCCGGCCGGCGGATGCCGGCGGTATCGACGATGCGGAAGGTGCGCTTGTGCCAGCGCAGGATCGTGTCGATGGCGTCGCGCGTGGTGCCCGGGATGTCGCTGACGATGAGCCGCTCTTCCCGCAGCAGGCGGTTGACCAGCGAGGACTTGCCGACGTTGGGACGGCCGACGATGGCGACGGCAATCTCTTCCTCGTCCTCGGGGTCGACCGTGCCGCCGAGCTTGCCGGCGAGCTTCAACTGCTCCAGCGCCGCGTCCATCAACTCGTGCACGCCGGTGCCATGCTCGGCCGCGATCTCGAACACGTGGTCGAAGCCGAACGCGAAGAACTCGTACATCCGGTCGAGCGCGCGCTTGTCGTCGGCCTTGTTGACCGCCAGCAGCACGGGGGCCTTGGCAACGCGGCGAATCTCGGCGGCAATTCCGTCATCGCCCGGGACGCGGCCCTCGCGGCCGTCGACGACGAAGATGACCAGATCGGCCTGCACGATGGCGCGCTTGCCGTGCTCGACGACCATGTCGTGCAGCGGGTCTTCGGTGTGGCCGAAGATGCCACCCGTGTCGACCAGACGGAAGTGCGTGCCCTGCCACTCCGCGTCGTGGGCGAGGACGTCGCGGGTGGTGCCGGCCATGGCATTGACGATCGCGCGCCGGGTGCGCGTGATGCGGTTGAACAGCGTCGACTTGCCCACATTCGGGCGGCCGACGAGCACCACGGTGGGCCCGGAGCGAGCTGGCGTACCGGTCATGCGGGCATCTTGCGGATTGACACTCTAAACCCCTGTATCTATGCTTCTTAGCGGATCACGATGATCAAGGTCGACATCATCAACGAAGTGGCGACGAGTGCCGACATCACCAAGGTGAAGGCCGAGGTCGCCGTCGAGGCCGTCTTCGAGGCGATGCGGGAAGCCATGAAACGTGGCGAACGCATCGAACTGCGAGGGTTCGGCGTCTTCCAGGTGAAGCCCCGCAAGCGCGGCATCGGCCGCAACCCCCGGACGGGCAAGGAGGTGCGGATCCCGCCGGGTCGCACCATCCGCTTCAAGCCGGGCAAAGAGCTGCAGAACATCGGCGGCTGAGCAGAATCGCGCCCTTGGCCACCCCTCCTCCGCCACTCCCGTCCCCGACCGACCCGTCACCAGACACCCCGACGACATCCACGCCGGTCAGCTGGTCGGCCGACGACAACGCCTGGATGACCGGCCCCCTCACACCGGCGGCCACCACCCCCGATGTGCGCGTCGGCTCGCGGTGGTGGGTGCACCTGCTGCTGCTGCTGGCGACCTTCGTGACGATGACCCTGGCCGGCAGGACGTTCTTCCTCACCTACATCTCGGCTGTCGGCATCCGGCGGGTCAACGTCCCGGCCGCCGTGGAGCTCGTCGGCGGGCTGTGGTTCAGCATCCCGGCGCTGCTGATCCTCGGATCACACGAGCTTGGACACTACTTCGCGTGTCGATATTACCGGATTCCGGCGTCGCTTCCGTATTTCGTCCCCGCCCCCGCCCTCTCGATCGTCGGCACGCTCGGCGCCGTCATCCGGATGGCGCTGCCCCGGACACGCCGTGCGCTGTTCGACGTCGGCATTGCCGGGCCGATTGCCGGGTTCGTGGTGCTCGTCCCGCTGGCGGTGTACGGGGTGGCCCATTCCTACGTGGTGCAACTGCCACGCGCCGTCTCGCTTCAGGGGGGATACGAACTCGGTGACCCGCTGCTGCTGACCCTGCTGCAGCAGTTCTACTTCGGCAACCTGCCCGATCGGGCCCTGTTTGTCATGCACCCGACCGGGTTTGCCGCGTGGTTCGGCCTGCTGGCCACCGCCCTCAATCTGTTCCCGGCCGGGCAGCTCGACGGCGGCCACATCGTCCACGCCATCGTCGGCCGTGCCTCCCGCTACGTGACGATCGTGTCGATCCTTGTGCTGCTGAGCCTGGCCGTGCTGGTCTCGTCGAGCTGGGCGGTGTGGACGGTGCTGCTGCTGCTGATGACGTATTCCTTCGGGCTGGATCATCCGCCGGTCGGGGAAGAGCACCTGCCGATCGGCAAGAGCCGCCTCATCCTGGCCGCCTTCGCGGTCGTCATGTTCGTGCTCAGCTTCACGCCGGTGCCGATCAGCCCGATCGACTTCGTCGGCGGCCGATAGGCAGGGGCCGCTCCCCAGGATGGGCGGCATGCGCTGGTAGGGGCAGCTCCCCGAGCTGCCCTTCCCTCCGCGCTTCACATCATCGACAGCGGGTCGACATCGACCGTGACGTGCTTCTGCAGCGACGGCATGTCGGCAATGGCCTGACGAGTGGCCTGCCGCATCGCCGATCGGTCCCGCCCCTTCAGGAACAGCTGGACACGCGATTCCCCCCGCAGCCGCCCGAGCGGCGCCGGCGCCGGGCCGAGCACGCCAAACCGCTCGGCGCCGAGCACGCGCAGACGTTCCGCCAGGTGCGCCGCTTCCTTCAGCGCGGTCGCCAGCGACTCGTGCCGGACCACGATGTTGATCAGCGACAGCCAGGGTGGATAGCGCATGCGCTCGCGGAACTCCAGTTCGTGCGCGACGAACTCGTCGTAGGCCTGGCTGGCAGCGAGGACGATCGCGTAGTGCTGCGGATGCAGCGTCTGGACCAGCGCCTCGCCACGGGCATCGCCGCGCCCGGCCCGCCCGGCCACCTGCGTGAGCAGCTGGAATGTCCGCTCGGCGGCGCGGAAATCAGCCACCCCCAGGCCGATGTCGGCCGAGACCACGCCCACCAGCGTGACCTGCGGGAAGTCGTGCCCCTTGGCGATCATCTGGGTGCCGACCAGGATGTCGATCTCGCGCGACGCGAAACGGGCCAGCACCGTGCCGATGGCGCCGCGGCGCTGCATCGTGTCGCGATCGACGCGTGCGACGCGCGCGCCCGGACACGTCGCCAGCACCTCCTGCTCGACGCGTTCGGTGCCGACCCCGGTGTACTCGAGAAACTCGCCCTGGCACGACGGGCAGCGCTCGGGCAGGGGCGCCGCGTAGCCACAGTAGTGACACCGCACCTGGCCGGCCCGCCGGTGCACCGTCAGGGTCACCGCACAGTTCGGGCACTCGGTGGTGTTGCCGCAGCCGCGGCACAACAGCGATGGCGCGTAGCCGCGACGGTTCAGCAGCACCATGGCCTGCTCGCGGCGGGCCAGGCACGCCTGCAGGGCCTCGCGCAGGGGCTGACTCAAGACCACGTCGGGGCCTTCGCTGGCCAGCACGTCGCGCATGTCGATCGTGCGCACCGCGGCCAGCGGACGGTCGTGCACCCGCTGCCGCATCCGCACCAGGCGATAGCGGCCCTCCGACGCATGCCGCCAGGTCTCCAGCGACGGCGTGGCCGAGCCGAGGACCACCAGCGCGCCAGCCGCGCGCGCCCGCATCATCGCCGCGTCGCGCCCGTGATAGCGCGGGCTTTCCTCCTGCTTGTAGGCGGTGTCGTGCTCCTCGTCGACAATCACCAGGCCGAGTCGCGGCAGCGGCGCAAACACGGCCAATCGCGTGCCGATGACGATGTCGACCTCGCCGCGGCGGATGCGGTGCCACTGGTCGTAGCGTTCGCCATCGGAGAGGCCGCTGTGCTGGATGGCGACGCGCTCGCCGAACGCGCGGCGGAACAGCGAGGCGACGGCGGAGGTCAGCGCGATCTCGGGCACGAGCAGCAGGACCCCGCGCTCCACGGCCAGGGCGGCGCGGGCCAGGCGCAGGTAGACCTGCGTCTTGCCGCTCCCGGTGACGCCGTGCAGCAGCGATGGCTGGAAGCCCTGGCCGATGAGCGGCTCGAGGGTCGCGATCGCGTCGGTCTGCTCGTCGGTCATCGGCAGGAACAGCGGTGCCGCCAGCACCGCCGACGTGCCGGCCGATCCACTCACGAACGGGTCGCGGGCCACTGCCCGCCACTCGACCTGCGCCAGTCCGAGGGCGACCAGCCGCCGCACCACCTCGCTGCCGATGCCCTGCTCGCGCAGCACGCCGGCGTCGATCCCTTCCGGTGTGCCGGTCAGCACGCTGACCGCCGCGGCCTGCTTGGCGCCGAGCCGCATCGTGGCGGGCTCGAAGGCCGCAGCCGTCGGACGGATCCAGCGCTGCTTGCGCGACGCGTCGGCGCGGCCGGTCACCACCGGCTGCAGGCGCACCGCGCCGGCTTTGAGGAGGCGCCGGACGGCACGCGAGATGATCTCCGGCGTCGCGTCGAGGTCCCGTGCACGGGTTGCCACCGCCCGCGCCACCTGGCGACGCAGCACCGGCCCCTTGTCGCGCAACAGCGCCAGGATGGCTTCGTCGACGGGCTGATCGAGCGGCAGTTCACGGGGCGACTGCGGCGCCGCGTCTTCGGCATCCTCGGCCAGCGCCAGGGTCATGTCGCTGCGCAGCCAGCCCTTGGGCGGCATTGCCGAGGACATCACCTCGCCGGGACCCGCCATGTAGTAGTCGCCCACCCACAGCGCCAGGTCCACCACCTCCTCAGGCAGGAACGTGACGTCGTCGAGCACCTCGAGCACGTCGCGCAGGCGCGCCGGCGCGTCGTCGAGGGGCGCGTTGTCGTGGGTGACCAGCCCGGTGAGCTTGCGGGGGCCGACCTGGACGACGACACGCGTGCCGCGCGGCGCCTGCAGGCCGTCGGGCAGACGATAGGTCAGCAGGCCGAGCCCCGGCACGGGCACGGCCACGCAGACCAGCCGCATCAGCGCGCCTCGCCTCGCAAGAGGGACCGGACCAGCTTCATGTCCTCCCACGTCTCCCGCTTCTTGTCGGGACTGCGCAACAGGTAGGCGGGATGGAAGGTCGGCACCAGGACCGCGCCGCGGAACGGATGCACCTGGCCGCGGAGCTTGGTGATCGGCGTGTCGCTGCGCAGCAGCGTCTGGACGGCGAACTTGCCCAGGGCGACCACGACCTTGGGCCGCACCAGGTCGATCTGCTGGAACAGGAAGGGCTCGCAGGTCAGCACTTCGTCCGGCTCCGGGTTGCGGTTGCCCGGCGGCCGGCACTTGATCACGTTGGCGATGTAGACATCGTCACGACGCAGGTCGATGGCCTCGATGATCTTGGTCAGCAGCTGGCCGGCGCGCCCCACGAACGGGACCCCCTGCTCGTCTTCGTCGGCCCCCGGGGCCTCGCCGACGAACATCAGGTCGGCCGAGGGGTTGCCGACGCCGAACACGACCTGCTTGCGACCGAGCGTGCACAGTTTGCATCGCATGCACTGCGGGCCGATGTGCGCCCGCAGTGCCTCGAGCGACGTGAACTCGACGGGAGTCGGGAGGCCGGCGTCGGGAGGCGGGAGGCGGGAATCGGGAGTCGTGGCGGCAGCACCGAGGGCGGTCACGGGGTCGTCATCCGGGGATCGACCTTCTGCGCGACGAGGACGTCGGCTCTGCCCCGTCCACGCGGCGTCGCGGCTGAACCCGGTCACGCCGAGTTCGCCATAGAACTGCAGGTGGGCGCGCAGCTGTGCGCGCGGATCGGAGGCATCAGCCATTCTTGGACCCAGCCGGTGCGGTCGGTGCGGCCGCCGATTCGGCTCCCGCCAGTCGCTGCGCGACAAACGCGATGATCCGCGCGGCAAGCGCGGTCTTGGTTTCGAGGGGATAGGACTGCACGCCGCCGGCCGTGACGAAGCTGGCGACGTTGGTGTCGACACCAAAGCCGGCGCCCGGCAGCGTCACGTCATTGGCCACGATCAGGTCCACCCGCTTCCCTTCGCGCTTGCGCGTCGCGTGTTCGAGCACCCCGGTCGTCTCGGCGGCAAAGCCGACCAGCACCGGGTGCGTCCGCCCACCTCGCCAGCGACCGAGGTCGGCCAGCACGTCGACGGTCCGCTCCAGGGTCACGGTGAGCGGGCCGTCCCCCTTCTTCACCTTGTCGGCGGCTGCTCCGCCCGCCGGTGTGTAGTCAGCCACTGCCGCGGCCATCACCACCGCGTCGACCGCGCCACGTTCGTCGGTGACGGCACCGTGCATGTCACGCGCCGAGCGGACGCGGACGGTCCGCACCCCCGCCGGCGGCTCGACGTCGGTGGGTCCGAGCACGAGGGTCACCTCGGCGCCCTGCCGGGCTGCCTCTGCGGCAATGGCGATGCCCATGCGACCACTCGATCGGTTGCCCAGGTAGCGCACCGGGTCGAGATCCTCCAATGTCGGGCCGGCGGTCACCAGGACGCGGCGGCCGCGAAGCAGGCTGGGCGGCTCGAGGATTTGCAGCGCCTCGTGCAGGATCGCGTCAGGCTCTGCCAGCCGCCCCTTCCCCACCCACCCGCACGCCAGGTACCCCTCGCCCGGCTCCACCAGGCGCACCCCGCGCGACCGCAGCAGCGCCATGTTGGCCTGGGTCGCGGGGTGCTCGTACATGTGGGTGTTCATGGCTGGGGCAAGCAGCACCGGGGCACGCGTCGCCAGGGCGAGCGACGTCAGGAAGTCGCCCGCCAGGCCATGGGCCAGCCTGGCAATGGTGTTGGCAGTTGCGGGAGCAATCAGCAGCAGCGCCGCATCCGAGGCGAGGGCGATGTGCTCGATGTCGGCATTGGCGCCGGGTGCCCATTGCGTCGTGATCACGCGACGCTGGGTGATCGCCTCGAAAGTCAGGGGCCCGACAAAGCGGGTGGCGGCACGCGTCATCACGACGGCCACCTGGTGGCCGGCCTTCTGCAGCTGCCGCACCACCTCGACCGCCTTGTAGGCGCTGATGCCGCCGCTGACGCCGACCACCACGAGAGCCATGCCGCTGTCTCCCGCCGGGTAGACGCCTAGGCGTACGGACGCAGCTGGGGATCGATGGCCGGCTCGGCGTCGTACACGGGCTGCACGAGCCCTTCCATCACCTCACGCTGCGCGGTGCGGGCCGGCTTGCCGCTGGGTTCGAGCTTGGGCAGGCAGCCCTGCAGCAGCTGCTTGGCACGGGCCGAGGCCACGACGACGAACTCGAAGGCATTGGGAAGGGTGCTGCGATCAACCATGGGTGCGTGGTCCTGCATGTGTGTCGGGCGGTGATCCGGGCCCGTGCCGGAAACGCTCAGGCGACCGTCGGGGCGCCGAACGTCTTCAGGATGGCGTCGGCCTTGCGCCGCATTCGCTCGCGGCGCACGCGCTCGGCCAGGATGATGCTGCGCATGGCGGTGACGCAGGCATCGAGATCGTCGTTCACGACCACGTAGTCGTAGTCGTCATAAGCCGCCACCTCGGCTCGCGCGGTGTCCAGGCGACGACGGATGGCGTCGTTGGAGTCCTTGCCGCGCCCTCGCAGGCGCTGCTCCAGCACTTCGAACGACGGCGGCAACACGAACACGGTGACCAGGGGAATACCACCGGCTCGCACCTGCCCGGCCCCCTGCACGTCGATCACCAGGACGACGTCCTTGCCGGAGGCCATCAGGCCCTCGGCATCGGTCCGTCCGGTCCCGTAGAGGTTGCCGAAGACGTCGGCGTACTCCAGGAACTCCCCCCGGGCCACCATGGCCTCGAAGGTCTGCCGCGACACGAAATTATAGTCTACCCCGTCCCGCTCGCCCGCTCGAGCTGGCCGGGACGTGTAGCTGCGCGACATGGTCAGCTCGGGAACGACCTGCACCAGGCGTTCCACCACCGTCGTCTTTCCGGTGCCCGAAGGCGCGGAGACGACGAAGAGCTGGCCTTGCCGGGGCGTGTCGTCACTCGACATTCTGGACTTGCTCCCTCATCTTCTCGAGCTCGGCCTTGGCGGTGACGACCATTGCGGACGCGCGGGCCCCCTCGGCCTTGGAGCCTATTGTATTCACCTCGCGGTTCATCTCCTGCAGCAGAAAGTCGAGCTTGCGCCCGACCGGCTCCTCGCCGGCGATGAGGTCGCGCCAGTGGGCCAGATGCGCCCGCAGCCGGACGAGCTCCTCGCGGATGTCGGACCGGGCGACGAACCGGACCACTTCCTGGGCGACCACCACCTCGTCCACCTGAGGGTCCACGCGCAGCTCGGCCACCCGCAGCAGCAGTCGCTGCTGCAGCCCGGCGGCGCCCTCGCTGCTCGCCTCCTCCAGTCCGTCCACCAGGCCCATCAGCGCCGCGCGGCGCTCCTCGAGCTCGGCGGCGAGGAACTGCCCTTCCTTCCTGCGCATCTCGTCGAGCGCCACCAGGGCGTCGTCCAGCACACCCCTGACGACCTCCTCGAGGCGGGCGGTGTCAACCGCCGGCCGCTCCTCCCGGACCGTGAGCACCTGCGGAATGCGGAGCATGTCGCCGGGCAGCAGCGGGCCTTCGACCAGGCCCTGCGCGCGGGCGCGGCTGACCGCGGCGCCCACGGCGCGGACCAGCGCCTCATCGATGTCCACGACGGGCACCGGCACGACCCGCTCCTGCACGTGCATCGCGACATCGAGGCGGCCCCTCGCCAGCCGCTGCTGGATGGCCGCTCGCAGCCCCGTCTCGAGCGCCTGCAGTGATTGCGGCAGGCGGAACTGCACGTCGAGGTGCCGGTGGTTGACGCTGCGCAGCGTGACGTTCACCGCCAGCTCGTCGGTCTCCCTGGTGGCGGCTGCAAAGCCGGTCATCGAAGCGATCATCGATCTTCCATCGCGGGCGCCGTGCTGCCGGGCGCGGTGACGTGCCGGACCGGGCCGGATGCCCGCCCCCGCGTCGTCTGGCTGTCCTGGGCCACGGCGCCATCGTCGCCGTTGCCGAACATTTGCAGTGCGTAGAGGCGGCTGTAGACACCGCCTGGCTGAGCCAACAACTGGTCGTGTCGCCCGGTCTCGACGATGCGGCCCTGCTCCAGCACGATGATGCGGTCGGCGCTGCGCACCGTCGAGAGGCGGTGCGCGATGACGAACGACGTGCGGTTGCGCATCAGGGCCTGCAGCGCGTCCTGCACGAGGCGTTCGGATTCGGCGTCGAGCGAGGAGGTGGCCTCGTCGAGGACCAGGATCGGCGGGTCCTTGAGCAGCGCGCGGGCGATGGCCAGGCGTTGCCGCTGGCCGCCGCTCAGACGTCCGCCGCGCTCGCCGATGCGGGTGCCGTAGCGTTCCGGCAGCATCGTCACGAACTCGTGTGCGTGGGCCGCGCGGGCGGCCGACTCGATCTCGGCCATCGTCGCCTCTGGTCGTCCGTAGGCGATGTTGTGGGCAATCGTGTCGTCGAACAGGACCGTTTCCTGCGTCACCAGGCCGATGTGGGCGCGCAGCGACGCGAGCGAGGCGTCGCGCACGTCGAGGTCGTCGATGAGGATGGCGCCGCCGGTGACGTCGTAGAAACGCGGCAGCAGGTTGACCAGCGTGCTCTTGCCGGCGCCGCTCAGCCCGACGATGGCGACGATCTCGCCGGCGTTGACGCGGAACGAGACGCCGTCCAGCACCGTGCGCCGCTCGCGGTCGGCATAGGCAAAGCTGACATCGCGGAACTCGACGCCGCGCCGCGGCCGCGGCATGGTGACGGCGCCAGCCCGGTCGGTGACCTCGGTGTGCGTGTCGAGCAGTTCGAAGATGCGCTGCGCGGCGGCCATCGCCTGCTGCAGGGTCGCGTTGACGCGGCTCAGGCGCTTGATCGGCTCGTACATCAGGAAGAGCGTCGTCACAAACAGCATGAACTCGCCCATCGTCAGCCGGCCCTGGCCGATCTGCGACGCGCCGTACCAGATCATCGCGGCCACCGCCACGCCGCCCAGCACTTCCATCAGCGGCGGCAGGGCCGACACCGTGCTGGTGACCTGCATGTTGGTGCGGTAGACGCGCTGCGAGGCGTCCTCGAACCGTTCCTGCTCGCGCTGTTCGGCGCCGAACGCCTTGACGATCCGCTGCCCGGCGAAGGCTTCCGCCGTGATGTGGGTCAGCACCTCGAGTTGTTCCTGCGACCGGCGGCCGCGGCGGCGGACGCGCTGCCCGAGCCGGACCAGCGGGTAGATGAGGACCGGGGCTCCGGTCAACGACACGAGCGCCAGCCGCGCGTCGTGGTAGAAGAGCAGCCCGATATAGCCGAGCAGCGTGACGCCCTCGCGGATCAGGTCGCCGATCGTCTGCGAGACAACCTGCTGCACCTGGTTGACGTCGTTGTTGACGCGCGACAGCAGCTGCCCGGTGGAGCGACGGGAGAAGAACGCCGCCGACTGCCCGAGCACATGCCCGAACATCTGGTTGCGGATGTCGCGCACGACACGCTGCCCGACGTCGGTCATCAGGTAGGCCGACAGGTAGGCGCCCAGCCCCTTGATCAGGTAGACGCCGACGATGGCCAGGGCAATGGCGGTCAGCTGCGACTGGCTGCCGAGCGCCTGATCGAAGATCGGCTTGATCAGGTAGACCACGCCCGCCGAGGCCGCGGCATACGCCACCATCGCCGCAAAGGCGGCAATCAGCCGGGCGCGATACGGCGTCGCGTAGCGGAGCAGCCGGAGGAGAACAGTCACTCGTGGGGGTTATCGGGCCTCAGTCCCCGTAGCCGTTGGGGTGGGCCTCGAACCAGCGCCAGGCAGTCCCGACGATGGCATCGAGGTCGGCGTGTCGAGGGGTCCAGCCGAGCGCGGCGCGGATCGCCTCGTTGGCGGCATAAAGAGTGGACGGGTCGCCCGGCCGCCGTGGGCCGGTCTCGTAGGGGACGGTGCGACCGGACACGCGGCGCACGGCGTCGATCACTTCCCGTACCGAGTGCGGGGTGCCGGTGCCGACGTTGAAGCGGGCCGAGCCACCGCCCCGCTCGAGCGACTCGAGGGCGCGCAGGTGGGCGTCGGCAAGGTCGGTGACGTGGATGTAATCACGCAGGCAGGTACCGTCGGGGGTCGGGTAGTCCTCGCCGAAGATCGTCAGGCTGTCGCTGCCGCGCGCCGCGAAGATGGCGCGCGGGATGATGTGGATCTCCGGCTGGTGATCCTCGCCGAGCAGGCCGTCGGGGTCGGCGCCGGCGGCATTGAAGTAGCGCAGGGCAACGCTGCGCAGGCCGAATGCCGTCTCGAAATGCGGCAGCGCCCGCTCGACGGCGAGCTTGGTCTCGCCATAGGCGTTGATCGGCTGCTGGGGATGGCGTTCGTCGATCGGCACGACCTGCGGTTCGCCGTAGGTCGCGCACGTGGACGAGAAGATCAGCCGGGTGACGCCGGCCTGCGCCAGGCCGTCGAGCAGCCCGATCGAGCCGGTGACGTTGTTGCGGTAGTAGCCGGCCGGATCCTTGACCGAATCGCCCACCGACAGCCACGCGGCAAAGTGCATCGCGGCGTCGACGCGGTGGCTCCGGCAGGTCGCGGCAACGGTGGCGGTATCGGCAATCGAGGCCTCGACGACGGTCAGCTGCCCGGGGGCCGCCAGTCCGGCCAGGGCGGCGCACGCGCCGCGATGCCCGGCCGAGAAGTCGTCGAGCACCACCACCTCGCGCCCGCCGGCCAGCAGGGCCTTGACGGCGTGGCTGCCGATGTACCCCGCGCCACCCGTAACCAGCACGGCCATGTCGTTATCGTCCGATCGAGTAGTAGGTGAAGCCCTGCGCGGCAATCACGTCCGGCTTGTAGATGTTGCGGCCGTCGAAGATGCACCGGGCGTCTTCATCCGCTTCTTCATGCGCTCGAAGTCGGGTTCCGGAACTCGTTCCACTCGGTGACGAGAGCGAGCGCGTCGGCGCCCTCGAGCGCGTCGTACGGCGTTCTTGAGTAGGTCGATGCGGTCGCCGAAGATCGCGCTGGGCCGTCTCGTGCGCTTCCGGGTCGTAGGCGCTGGACGGTTGCGCCCGTCCGCGAGCAGGCCTTCGATCATCGTGATCGCCGGCGCCTCGCGCATGTCGTCGGTGCGCGGCTTGAACGCCAGCCCCCAGACGCGCGATCGTCTTGTCGCTTCAGGTCGACCGCCGCGCCTGCTTCATCTTGCGCAGCAGCTTCTTTTTCTGCTGCGCGTTGACGTCCTCGACGGCGTCGAGAATCTCGAAGTCGTAGCCCGTGTCCGCGCAGAACTTGAGGAGCGCCTTGACGTCCTTGGGGAAGCAGCTGCCGCCGTAGCCGACGCCCGGGAACAGGAAGGACGGCCCGATGCGCGTGTCGGACGCCGACGCCGCGCCGCACCTGATCGACGTTGGCGCCGTACCTTCTCGCAGACCGTGGCGATCTCGTTCATGAACGAGATGCGGGTCGCCAGCATGGCGTTGGCGGCGTACTTGCTCAGCTCGGCGCTGGCACAGTCCATCACCATCACCGGCGCGTCCGGTGCGCGTGAACGGCGCGTAGAGCTCGGTCATCATCTTGGCGCCGCGCTCGTCGTCGGCGCCGATGACGACGCGATCGGGCTTGAGGAAGTCGTCGACGGCAGCGCCCTGCTTGAGGAACTCGGGGTTGCTGACGACGCTGAAGGGGTGCGTGGTGTCCTTGCGCGATCACCTCGCGGACGCGCTCGGAGGTGCCGACCGGCACGGTGCTCTTGTCGACGACGACCTTGTAGCCGTCCATGGCCCGGGCGACGTCGCGCGCCACGCCGAGCACATGCTTGAGGTCGGCCGAGCCGTCCTCGGCCTCGGGCGTGCCGACGGCAATGAAGATGATCGCGGAGGCCTTGACGGCGGCCGGCAGGTCGGTGGTGAACGACAAGCGCTTTTCCGTGGCGTTGCGCTTGACGATCTCTTCCAGGCCGGGCTCATAGATGGGGATCTTGCCCCGCTTGAGGGCCTTGACCTTGTCGACGTTGGAGTCGACGCAGATGACGTCGTTGCCGTTCTCGGCAAAACACGCCCCGACCACCAGGCCTACGTAGCCCGTGCCCACCACCGCAATCTTCACGCCTTTGCTCCTCCCGGCCTGGAGCGCGTCCGCCGCGCGTGGTCCCGTCCGCACGCGCCTGCGAGGCGGGCGACGGGTGGCCGAACGCCTTACGCTAGCATACGTGCCGTGAGGGTGCTGCTCGACTATCGACCGGCGCTGCGCGCGCGGACCGGCGTCGGCGAGTACGTGCATCAAACGGCGCTGGCGCTGCAGGCGACGGCGCCCGAGGGCCATCAGGTGGCCGTGTTCTCCAGCAGCTGGAAGGACCGCCTGGTTGCCCCTGCCGCGGCGATTGCCTGCCGCGATGCGCGCGTGCCGGTCCGGATCCTCAACTGGAGCTGGCATCGTCTCGGCTGGCCGCCCATCGAATGGCTGGCGGGCAGGGTCGACGTGGCGCACTCCCCCACCCCGCTGCTGCTGCCGGCGGCGCGGGCCGCCCAGGTGGTGACCATTCACGACCTGTTCTTCCTCGATCACCCCGAGTCCACCGCGGCCGAGGTCCGGCGTGACTACCCGGCCCTCGTGGCCGCGCACGCCCGCCGCGCCGACCTCGTGGTCACCGTGTCGGACACGGTGGCGGCGCAGGTCGTGGCCCGTTTCGGCATCGAATCCCGCCCGCCTCGTCACGTGCCCGAACGGGGCTCCCGACTGGACGCCGCGGGATGCCGTCCCGGCCGAAGGCCCGGTGATTTGTGTGGGGACACTGGAACCACGCAAGAACATCGGCGGCCTGCTCGAGGCCTGGCGGAATCCTGCTGGCAGGCGGCGTGCGGGTGCCACTGCTGCTGGCGGGGAGCGCGCCAGCCTCGGCGGCCCGCCTGCTCGAGCAGCTGGCGTTGCCGCCGCTGGCAGGCGTCGCCCGACACGTCGGATACCTCGAGGCGGCGGAGCGGCGCGCCTTTTATGACCGGGCCCGGCTGCTGGTGCTGCCCTCGCTCGATGAAGGCTTCGGCCTGCCGGCAATCGAGGCGATGGCGGCCGGGGTGCCTGTCGTGGTTTCCCGGCGCGGCGCCCTCCCCGAAGTCTGCGGCGATGCCGCGGCCTACGTCGATCCCGACGATCCTCGTGACATCGCCACCACCGTGGCCGCGCTGCTGCACGCACCGGCACGCCTGGAAGACTTGCGTCGCCGTGGCGTCGAGCGGGCGCGCCATTTCTCGTGGCAGGCGTCGGCGCGGCGGCTGTGGGACGCCTATGGCCAGGCCACGACGCGGCGGGGCGCGCGCTGATGCGGATTGGGGTCGACGCGCGCGAACTCGGTGGGCGGCCCACCGGTGTCGGCCGCTACCTGCGCGAACTGCTGGCCCGGTGGCAGGCCAGCCCGGCATGCGCGGGTGCCGAACTGGTGCTGTTCACGCCTGACGCGCGACGCGGAGATCGCGCCGCGTGCCGATGGGCAGGGTGCGCGCACCAGATGGGAGATGGTGCCAGGCCACGGCGATACGGTCTGGGAGCAGCGACACCTGGCCCGTGCCGCGCGGGCGGCAGGTCTCGATGGCTTCTTCGCCCCGGCCTACACGGCGCCGCTGTTGCTGCCCACGCCCCTGGTGGTGGCCATGCACGACGTCTCGTTCGCGGCCCACCCCGAGTGGTACGCCTGGCGCCATGGCGTCCGTCTTCGCTGGCTGGCCCGCCGGACGGCACGGCGCGCCCACACCGTGCTGACGCTGACCCGCTTCTCGGCGTCGGAAATCGAGCGGCACCTCGGCGTCCCGCCCGACCGCATCCGTGTCGTCCCGCTCGCCGTGGACTATCACGACGCGACGCCGGCCGCCGTCGCGCCGGCGCCGATGACCCCGGTCGTGCTCTTTGTCGGATCGAATCTTCGAACGACGACACCTGCCGCTGCTCATCGAGGGCGTAGCCCTGGCGCGGCGCGAGATCCCGGCGCTGCACCTCGAGGTCATCGGCGAGAACCGCACGGCGCCGCGCCAGGACCTCGTGGCGCTGGCGCGGTCGCTCGGGGTGGAAGCAGCGGTACGCATCCGCGACTACCTCCCCGACGCCGACCTCGAACAGGCCTACGCGGGCGCGGGGGTGTTTGCATTCCTCTCTGCCTACGAAGGGTTTGGCCTCACGCCGCTCGAGGCCATGCGCCACCGGCTGCCGACGGTGGTGCTGGACACGCCGGTCGCCCGCGAGGTGTATGGCCACGGCGCCCGCTACGTGCCCGCCGGCGACGCCGCGGCGGTGGCCTCGGCACTGGTGACGCTGCTCAGCGACCCTGACCAGCGGGCCCGCCAGATTGCCGCCGGTGATGCCGTGGTCGGCAGCTATCGGTGGGACGACGCGGCGGCGGCCACGTGGGCGGCCATCACCGCAGCGGCAGGGACGCGATTGTGAGCATTGCGGCCCTGTCCATCGTGGTCGTCACCTTCAACGCCAGGGACGATGTCCTGGCGTGTCTGGCCTCGGTGCACGACAACCCTCCGGACCGTGACTGGCAACTCGTGGTGGTGGACAACCAGTCCGCCGATGGCACGCCGGACGCCATTGCCGAGCGCTGGTCCGACGTGCAGCTGCTGCGGCTGCCCGAGAACATCGGCTTTGCTGCGGCCAACAACATCGGCATCCGGGAGACGCACGGCGACCTGATCCTGCTGCTCAACAGCGACACCCTGGTCGAGGCCGGACAGCTCGAGGGGCTGTGCCGGGCCCTCGAGAGCGAGCCGACCGCGGCCGTGGCCGGACCGCGACTGGTGGATGGGACCGGCCAGCAGGAGCTGTCGTTTGGCGTGATGATCTCGCCGCTCGGCGAAACCCGCCAGAAGCTGCGCGGCCGCCTCCTCACCGACGGCCCGGCACTGGCACGGCAGCGCATCGCCGCCGCGATGACCCGGCGCCACTTCGTCGACTGGGTGAGCGGGGCGTGCCTGCTGGTGCGACGGGGACCCGCCGAGCAGGTCGGACTGCTCGACGAGCGCTTCTTCATGTACTGCGAAGACGTCGACTTCTGCGCTGCCGTCCGGGCCGCCGGGCATCGCGTCCTCTATGCGCCTGAAGTGAGGGTCACGCACCTGCGCGGCCGGTCGCGCGCCACCGCGCCGACCCTGACCAATCGGCACTATCGCGACAGCCAGGTGGCGTTTTATCGCAAGCACCATCCGAAGTGGGCGCGGCTGCTGCGCTGGTACCTGGCCGCGCGCGATATCACCGGGCGCCACTCCTGAACGGCCGCCGCGCCGGCCGGGACGCCGACGTCCCCGGCCGACCGCGAAGGCCCGGTGCTAGACTCGCCACCGATGCGCGTGGCGATGGACATCCGGAAGTTGCGGGACTACGGGATCGGCACCTACGTCCGCAACATCGTCTCGCAGATTGCGCAACTGGACCGCGAGAACGAGTACGTCCTCATCAGCCGCCCCGAGGATCTGGAGTTCACGCAGACGCTCGGACCCAACATCCGGGGCGTGATCAGCACGGCCGGCAATTACTCGGTCCGCGAGCAGTTCTCGATTCCCTCGATCGTCCGTCGCGAACGGGTGGACGTCTTCCACGCGCCGCACTACGTGCTGCCGCCAGTGCTGCCGTGCCCGTCGGTGGTGACCATCCACGACTGCATCCACCTGATGTTCCCGCAGTACCTGCCGAGTCGCCTGGCCTACACCTACGCGCGGGCCTTCATGTGGGCGGCCACGCATCGGTCGGCGCATGTGCTGACCGTGTCGGAAGCATCCAAGCGCGACATCCTCCGCTTCTATCGCATCCCGCCCGACAAGATCACGGTGGCCCCCAACGCCATCGACGATCGCTTCAACCGCATGCCGGCCGAGGAGGACATCGCCCGCGTCAAGGAGCGCTTCCAGCTGCACGACCCCTTCGTGCTGTACGTCGGCAACATCCGGCCGCACAAGAACGTGGAGCGCTTGATCGAGGCATTCGCGCTGGTGCGGACCGGCCCGCTGGCCAACACCAAGCTGCTGATCATCGGCGACGAGATCAGCAAGTACCCGACGCTGCGTCGCGCCGTGCACGCCGGCAAGCTGCACAAGCACGTGCGCTTCCTCGGCTATGTCGGCGGCGACACGCTGGCGGCGCTGTACCGGCTGGCGACGGTGTTTGCGTTCCCCTCGCTGTACGAGGGTTTCGGGCTGCCGCCGCTCGAGGCGATGGCCAGCGGCACGCCGGTGGTCACTTCCAACGTCTCCTCGCTGCCCGAGGTGGTCGGCGATGCGGCCATCCTGGTCGATCCCCGCGAGCCGACGGCGATCGCGCACGGGTTGCGCCGCGCCCTGCTCGACCCGGTGCTGCGCGAGCGGATGCGCGAGAGCGGGCTGGCCCGGGCGCAACACTACTCGTGGGCACGCACCACCGAGACGATTCTGCGCATCTACCGCGAGACCGCGGCCGGCCGATGAGCGCGGGCCCATCCCCCGGTCACCTGAGGTCCGTCCGTCCGTGACCGGCGCCGACCGGCAGCCCGCCCTGCCGCTGCCCTCCGGTCTGGCGGGCGCCCGCGTAGCGCTGGTCCACGACTGGCTGACCGGGATGCGCGGCGGCGAACGTGTGCTCGAGGTCCTGTGCCAGACCTTCCCGGATGCCACGCTGCACACCTTGTTGCACGTGCCCGGCTCGGTCTCGCCGGCCATCGAGCGTCACCACCCCGAGACCTCCTTCCTGCAGCGGGTGCCGCGGATCGGGCGCATCTACCGGCACCTGCTGCCGCTGTATCCCCTGGCCATCGAGCGGCTGGACGTCGGCGACGCGGAACTGGTGATTTCCACCAGTCATTGCGCGGCCAAATCGATCCGGACCCGACCGGGGGCCCGCCACCTCTGCTATTGCTTCACGCCGGTCCGGTACGCCTGGGACCAGTTCGACGCCTACTTCGGGCCGGAGCGCGTGGGCAGGCTCCGCTCGGCCGTGATGCGGACGCTGCTCGACCGCTTCGCTCGCTGGGACCAGCGCACGAGCATCCGGCCGGACCGCTATGTGGCGATCTCTCAATATGTTGCGCGGAGGATCCAGCGATACTATAATCGGCGATCGTCCGTGATATTCCCGCCCGCGGACACGCACTACTTCACACCGGGTCCGTCTGCCCGCGAGCCGTTTGCGCTGGTGGTGTCGGCCCTGGTGCCGTACAAGCGGGTCGATGTGGCCGTCGCCGCATGCCGGTCCGCCGGGGTGGCGCTGAAGGTCGTGGGCCAGGGCCCCGAGGCGCAGGCGCTGGCTCGGCTGGGAGGCCCCGGGGTGACGTTCCTGGGCACGTTACCGGACGTGGACGTGCGCGAGATGTACCGTCGGGCGTCGGTGGTGTTGTTGCCGGGCGAAGAGGATTTCGGTCTGGTGCCTGTCGAGGCCCAGGCCTGCGGCACCCCGGTGGTGGCCCTCGGCCGTGGCGGGGCCACCGAAACCGTCGTCGACGGCGAAACGGGTGCATTGACCGGCGAAGGCGTGGACGCCTTTGCCGCAGGAATTCGACGGGTGCTGCAGCATCCCCCGTCGCCGGCTGCCTGCCGAGCGCAGGCGGAGCGGTTTTCCACCGAGCGATTCGTGCAGCAATTCACTGACGCCGTGCTGGACATGCAACAGGCCGCCCCGGGGGCGGTGCGATGGTAAGACGGCACAACCGTCTGTTCGTGGCCCTGCACGTGGCCGCCGACGCAAGCGCCGGCGTGGCCGCCTTTCTGCTCGCCTACTGGGTCCGCTTCCACTCGGGCCTGATTGCCGTCACCAAGGGCTACCCGCCCTTCGAACAGTACCTGTGGCTGGCCCCGCTGATCGGCGTGCTGGTGCCGGTGGCGTTCCACCTGCACGGGATCTACCGCCTGCGCCGCGGCCGGTCGCGCATCGATGACTTCTTCGGGGTGCTGGTTGGCAGCGTCCTGGCCGTGGTCCTCGGCGTCGTCACCACGCTGTACGTCCAGACCTATTACGTCCCGGATCAGCTGAAGGACCGGGGCGTGTTCGAGGTCAGTCAGCTGGTGTGGGCGCTGTTCCTGTTCGGCAACGTCGCGCTGACGTTCGGGACCCGGGTGGCGGTCCGCGACTGGATGGAGCGCCGGTGGCGGGCCGGCATCGGCTTGAAGCGGGTGCTGGTGGCGGGCTCGGGCGACCTCGGACGGCTCGTCGTGGACCGCATCCTCGAGCATCGCGAGCTCGGCCTGAAGGTGGTCGGCTTTGTCGACGATCGCGCCGAAGGCGGCGCCCATCTCGGCTATCGCGGCCTGCCGCTGCTCGGCACGCTCGGCGAAACCCCCGAGATCCTGCAGCGCGAGAAGATCGACCACCTGTACATCGCCCTGCCGCTCGACGAGCACGTCAAGATGCTCGGCCTGGTGGAAAACGCCAACCGCGAAATCGTCGACATCCGCGTGGTACCCGACCTGCTGCAGATCATCTCGCTGCGGGCCCGCCTCGAAGACCTCGACGGCCTGCCGATCATCAACATCCACGACGTCCCGCTGCGCGGGCTCAACGCCGTGCTCAAGCGCACGATGGATGTCGTCCTGGCGGCCGGCAGCCTGACTGTGCTGGCCATCCCGATGGGCGTGCTGACGGCGCTGATTCGCATCACCTCGCCGGGTCCGGCGCTGTTCCGGCAAGAGCGCATGGGACTGGACGGCAAGGCCTTCCACGTCTGGAAGTTCCGGTCCATGTACGACGGCGCCGAAACCAACTCCGGCCCGGTCTGGGCCGTCGAGGACGACCCGCGCTGCACGCCGGTCGGCCAGTTCCTCCGCAGAAGCAACCTCGACGAACTGCCGCAGCTGTGGAACGTCCTGCGCGGCGACATGTCCCTGGTCGGCCCGCGTCCCGAGCGGCCGTTCTTCGTCGATCAGTTCAAGCAGCGGATTCCGCAGTACATGCTGCGCCACAAGGTCCGCGCCGGACTCACCGGGTGGGCCCAGGTCAACGGCTGGCGCGGCAACACCTCCATCGAAAAGCGCATCGAGTACGACCTGTACTACATCGAGAACTGGTCACTCATGCTGGACCTGAAGATCATGTGGCTGACCGTGGTCAAGGGTTTCTTCCACAAGCACGCGTACTGAGAGTTCGCACCCATGCCTCGTGTCGTCATCACCGGAGCCGCCGGCTTCATCGGTTCGCACCTTGCCGAGACCCTGCTCGACCGCGGCGATACCGTGGTCGGCATCGACAACCTCCTGACCGGCGACACGGCCAACATCGCGCACCTGGTCAATCGTGACTTCACCTTCATCAAGCACGACGTCACCAACTACATCTACATCGATGGGCCGGTCGATGCCGTCCTCCATTGGGCAAGTCCGGCCAGCCCGATCGACTACCTGGAACTGCCCATCCCGACGCTGAAAGTCGGCGCCCTCGGCACCCACAAGGCGCTCGGCCTGGCCAAGGAGAAGAAGGCGCGATTCTGTCATCGCCTCGACCTCCGAGGTCTACGGCGACCCGCTCGAACACCCGCAGAAGGAAACCTACTGGGGCAACGTCAACCCGGTCGGCCCACGCGGCGTGTACGACGAAGCCAAGCGCTTTGCCGAGGCGATGACGATGGCGTATCACCGGTACCACGGGGTGGATGCCAAGATCGTCCGGATCTTCAACACCTACGGGCCGCGGATGCGCATCAACGACGGCCGTTCGGTGCCGGCGTTCATGAGCCAGGCGCTGCGCAACGAGGACGTGACGATCTTCGGCGACGGCTCGCAGACGCGCAGCTTCTGCTATGTCACCGACCTGGTGGACGGCATCATCCGCCTCATGGACTCGGACAGCAACGAGCCGGTGAACATCGGCAACCCGCACGAGCTGACGATCAAGCAGATTGCCGAGACGATCATCAGGATGACCGGGTCGACGTCGCAGCTGGTCTACCGCCCGCTGCCGGAAGACGACCCGAAGGTACGCCAGCCCGACATCACCAAGGCCCGCACCCTGCTCGGCTGGGAGCCCAAGGTGTCGCTCGAGGACGGCCTGACCAGGACCATCGCCTACTTCCGCACGAAAGTGCTCGGCTGACGCCAATCGCACGGTCGAGCGGCGATCGCCGAAGACCGACGGGGGTTCAGGCAGGTCTGGTCGTGGGGCGCTGCGCCGTCAGCAGGTAGTGCAGCGCGCTGATCACCGCGATGGCCAGTGAGGCGACGACAAACACGCGCGGAACCGGCGAGGGCAGACCCAGCCAGTTGAAGAACAGGGTGACCACCCCGGTCGCGGCAAAGGTGGCCGTGGCCAGCTTGCCCCAGATCGACGGGTAGAACGTGCGCGGGCCGAGCGCCAGGTTCACGATCGACACCGTCAGGACGATGCCGACGTCACGACTGAACACGACCACCGTCAGCCAGAGTGGAATGCGGTGCGTGAGGTGCGGCAGCGGCAGCGTCAGCACGATGAACATGGTCAGCAGCAGCAGCTTGTCGGCGACCGGATCCAGCCACGCGCCGAGGGTGGTGGGGCCAGACCGGCGCGCGAAGTAGCCATCCAGGACGTCGGTGGTCGCCGCCACGGTGAACACGGCCAGGGCGCCGCCCATCTGCCCGTACACCAGCAGGATCGCAAAGACAGGGATCAGCAGCATCCGCAGCAGCGTCAGCTGGTTGGCGAAGGTCAGCACCGGCCTCGCTCCCCCATGCGGCTACGGGCGGCGGCTGCTGCCCTGGCTCCCACCGCTCTCGCTGTCAGCGGACTCGGCAAGGCGGGCCAGGCGCTGCACCGCATCGACGGCGTCGGCGCCGCTCATCGGCCGGCTGAGCCCGAAGGTCTGGCCTTCGAGCGTCTGCATGACGCCGCTGGCAACGGCGCGCGACACCGGGACGTACAGGGTGTGGCCGGGGCGGACATCGGCCAAGGCCAGGCGCGCGTCGTTCCACGACCGGCCGACACGCGGGTTCCGTGCAGCCAGCAGGTTGAGCACACGCGTCACGACCGCCGCGAACTCGCCGCGGCTCATGCCCGCAGTGGGCTGGAAGGTGTGATTCGGGTACACCTCCATGGCGCCGGCCCGCGCCGCCAGCAGGATGGCCGACTGCGCCCAGTGGCGGCGGCTGTCGGTGATCAGCACGGTCCCGCGCGCCGTCGCCTGCAGCACCGACGGCACGCGATACGCGAGCAGCGCCGCAAGCTCACCGCGGGTGATGCGCGGTGTCGTCCCGATCGCCTTGAACTCGGCGGGCAGCGCCGCTTCCTTCAGCCCCGTCTCGATGCCCGTGATGCGCTCGCCGATCTCGGGCAGCGCGGGATCGAGTTCGAGGGCCCGCCGGTAGTCGCGCAGGGCTGCCTCCGGCTCACCCGCCGCCTCGTCGAGTTCGCCCCGCAGCGCATACGCCCGGGCATCCTGCGGATCCAGGCTGATGGCCCGGTCCAGCAGAACCCGCGCCCGCTCGCCGTTGCCGAGACGCCGCTCCACGTCGGCCAGGTCGCGATGCAGAAAGGCGCTGTCAGGCGAGGCCTTCACGGCCCGTCCATAGTGGTCACGCGCCTCGTCCAGGCGGTTTCCGGTCAGCGCCGCCTGCGCCGCGGCCACGTCGCTCTGCACGGCGCGAAAGCGCAGGACCTCGACACGCCGCAACGCTACTGGCTGGTCGGGCGACGCCGTCAGAACCGACTGATACGTCTCGAACGCTTCGCCTTCGCGGCCGAGTTGGACCAGCGCCTCGCCACGGCCGACGAGCGCCGGCAGGTAGGCGGCATCGCCGGAAAGGGCCCGGTCGAACCACAACAGGGCATCGGCGGGCTGTTCCTGCGACAGCCGCGCAAAGCCCAGCGCGGCCTGAGACGGGTAGGCACGTGGTGACGACTTGAGGAGGTCCCGCAGGGTGCGCTCGGCCCCTTTCGGGTCGCCCGACTGCAGTTGCAACCAGGCACGCTCGTGCTGTCGGGCCAGCGGGGCCTGCCTGGCAAGGTCAGGCGTCAGGATCGGGCGCGGGTAGTCGGGATACCGCTCGGCTGCCCGGCACGACGACCGGGGCCGGCAGCGGGCGGCTGCTGCAGCCCGCCGCGGCAGCCAGCGCGATCGAGGCCGCCAGGGTCCAGCGGCGCAGGCGGCCCGTCACAGTGCGAGTCCCTCCTGCAGACGTTGCATCAGGCGACGCGGCACCTCGGCCTCGATGCTGACGCGGTCACCGTCGGCGTCGTGGCTGAGCACGCGCGCTACCTTGTAGAGCCGCTCGATGGCCTCGCGGTCCTCCGACCGTGCCTGGTCGAACGACAGCGTCACGCGGCGCGTGTCGAGGCCGAGGGCCCGCGCCACTTCCGTGAGGAGGTCGTCGGTGCCGTCGCCATGCAACGCCGAGATCTGCAGGGACCCTTCGTAGGCCTGTCGCAGGTGTTCACGGGCTCCGGGATCGAGTCGGTCGGCCTTGTTGAACACCAGCAGCATCGGCACGTCGCCGGCATCGACCTCGCCCAGCACGCGGTCCACGGCCTGCATGTGGCGTTCGTAGTCGTCGATCGATGCGTCGACGACGTGCAGGAGCAGGTCGGCGTCTGCCACCTCCTCGAGCGTGGCCCGGAAGGCCGCCACCAGCGTGTGCGGCAGGCGGTCGATGAAGCCCACGGTGTCCGACAGGGCCGCCTGCTGGCGATTGGGCAGCTTGAGTTCCCGGGTCAGCGGGTCGAGCGTGACAAACAGCGCATCGGAGGCGACGGCGCTGTCGTGCGTCAAGCGGTTGAACAGGGTGGTCTTGCCGGCGTTGGTGTAGCCGACCAGGGCGACAACCGGCAGCTCCGCACGGCGGCGGCGATCGCGCAGCTGCCCGCGTCGGCGGCGGACCTGTGCGAGGTCGTCGGTGAGCGACCCGATGCGCAGCCGGATGCGGCGACGGTCGGTCTCGAGCTTGGTTTCGCCGGGCCCGCGCGTGCCGATGCCGCCGCCAAGGCGCGACAGCGCGGCCGAGGCCCCGACCAGCCGCGGCAGCAGGTACCGCAACTGCGCCAGCTCGACCTGCAGCTTGCCCTCGCGCGTCCGTGCCCGGCGGGCAAAGATGTCGAGAATCAACTGGGTGCGATCGATGACCCGCAGCTCGAGAATCTTCTCGATGTTGCGCAGCTGTGCCGGCGTCAGCTCGCTGTCGAAGATGACCAGCGAGAGATCGGCTTCCGCGCACGCGGCCTTCAGGGACTCCAGCTTGCCTGACCCGATGAGCGTGGCCGGGTCGGGGCGGTCGCGGTCCTGCGTGACGCGGAGCACGGGCTCGATGGCGGCTGCGTCAGCCAGCCCGGCCAGCTCCTCGAGCGCGTCCTCGACGTGCGTGCGCCGTGCGTTGCCGGTGATCAACCCGACGAGCGCCGCCCGTTCGCGCCCCCGCGGCCCGCCCTGCCCCTCTCCATCGGTCACTGCAGGCATGTTAGCACCTCGTTCCTGGCTCGATCGCGACCTCCACCGGCTGCGCATCGAGCAGGTCCACGAGCACCGTCGGGGCCAGGCTCACCAGCATGCCTCTCGCTCCCCCGTTGATGAAAATCCGCGGCAGCGCGAGCACACTGCGCTGCACATAGGTTGGCAGCGGCTGACGTGTGCCGAAGGGCGAGGTGCCGCCGAACCGGTAGCCGGTGCCGCGCATCGCCGTCGCTTCGTCGGCTGCTTCGACGCGCTTGACATCGAGCACCCGCGCCAGCTGCTTCAATGACACCTCGCGATCGCCGTGCATGAGCACCAGCACCAGCTGGCTGCCGTCAGTGCTCAACACCAGCGTCTTGATCACGACGTGCTCGTCCACGCCCAGTTCGCGTGCCGACGCACGGGTGCCGCCGCGGTCCTCGTACCGATAGGGGTGCAGGTCGAACGTCACGCCTGCCGCACGCAGCACGCGCAGGGCGGGGGTGGATTTCAGATCTCCTCCGCTGACGGGTACGTCGCCTGACCGACGCGGTCGCGGAGCACGTAGCCGACCATCACCGACAGCACGGCCAGGGTGATCACACCGACGATGAAGACGCTGCGAATGCTGATCCGCGCCAGCACGCCACTGGCCATGGGGCTGACCGAGAGCCCGACGAGCGAGGCGCTCGTGAGGAGGCCGAAGCCGGTCGAGCGCGACCCCTCGGGGATGACGTGCCCGGCCGCCGTGAACGAGGCGGTCATGGCCACACCAATCGCGACGCCGAACACCAGCGACGAGAGGATCAGCACCCACAGCGGCAGTCCGAAGACAAAGGGCAGCAGGCCGACGGCTGCGGCCAGTGACGTCCAGCGCAGCAGCGCATGCGGGGCGAAACTGGCCAGCAGCCGTTGGGTGAGGAGATTACCGACCGCGCCGGCGCCGGCGACCGACGAGAAGAGCACCCCGGCCGCCAGGGCGATGCCAGACTCGGGCACCCCCAGCTGACCGAGATACAGCGGCAGCACCGGGCCAAAGCTGCGGTCGACCATCTGCAAGCCGAAGATCACGCCCATCAGCAGCACGAACTGCTGCAGCGCGGCGCTGCTGGCAAAGCTCAAGCCCTGCGGCGCGCCGTCCCTGGACACGACGCGAGGTACCCGCGGCGGCTCCTCGAACCAGCGCCAGACGAGGACGAACGCCGCCAGGTAGAACAGCGACGAGACGAAGAACGAGGCACGAATGCCGACCGCCACCGAGAGCAGGGCGCCGATGACCGGTCCGAGCGCGGGGCCCAGCCGTTGCGCCGTCTGCACCGTGCCGATGGCGCTGGCCATGCGTTCGCGCGGTGCCGCCTGCGCGGCCATCGCCACGGCCAGCGCGCCGTACCCGGCAAAGAAGCCCTGCAGGACACGCAGCGCGAAGATGTGCCAGGGCTGCGTCGCCAGTCCCATCAGGATCATCGTGACGACAAAGCACGCCAGCGACCGCAGCACGAGGAACTTGTTGCCGTAGCGATCGGCGACGCGGCCCCAGAGCGGGGCGAGCAGCGCCGTCATCCCCGGCGTCACCCCCAGACTGAGTCCGGACCAGAGGGCGATGTCGGCCGGGTCGTGCATGCCCAGCTGCACGAAGTACAACGGCAGGAACGGCATCACCAGCGTGAAGCCGGCAAAGCCGATGAAGCACGCGCCAGCGATGGCCAGGAGGTTGCGATGCACGCGTGGCGATGGCCTCAGGACGGGCGGCAGGCGCCTACGACGGGTCCGGCTGCGCCCGATAGGGCGGAAGCTCGCAGCGGGTCGGCTTGTCGCCACGGTAGCCGAGCAGATAATCGGCCTGCATGAGCGCGTGGATTTCGCGCGTCCCCTCGTAGATCACCGCGCCCTTGCAGTTGCGATAGTAACGTCCGACCGGGTACTCGTCGGAATAGCCGTTGGCGCCGTGGATCTGCACGGCATCGCCGGCGGCCCGCTCGCTGGCCACCGTCGACATCCACTTGGCCAGGCTGGTTTCCTTCGTGTTGCGCCGGCCGATGTTCTTCAACCACCCCGACCGCAGCCACAGCAGCCGCGATTGCTGGTAGTCGGCTTCCATGCGGGCCAGCATCTCCTTGACCAGCTGATGCTGACCGATCTCCACGCCGAACGTGTGCCGCGTCCGCGCGTAGGAGACGCTCGCGTCACGGCAGGCGCGGATCAGGCCGGTGGCCCCGGCGGCCACCGTGTAGCGGCCCTGGTCGAGGGCGAACATCGCGATCTTGAAACCCTCGCCCTCGCGACCGAGCAGGTTCTCGGCCGGCACCTCGACCTCGTCCATCTTGAAGAAGCCGGTGTTGCCGGCCAGGATGCCCCACTTGTGCGTGAGGGTCCCGCTCGAAAAGCCCTTGAAGGCGCGCTCGACGATGAAGGCGCTGAGTCCACTGGGATCCTTGGCGCGCTTCTTGGCCAGGTCGCTCCATGCGATCACGAGGAAGTTGTCGGCGACGTCGGCCAGCGAGATCCACATCTTCTCGCCCGACAGCACGTACCGATCGCCCTGCTTGACCGCCACGGTCTGAATGCCGCGGGCGTCGCTGCCGGCGGCCGGCTCGGTCAGCCCGAACGTGGCGATCTTCTCGCCCTGCGCCTGCGGCACCAGGTAGCGGCGCTTCTGGTCCTCGGTCCCCCACGACAGCAGTGACAGGCTGTTGAGGCCGACGTGCACCGAGAGGATCACGCGCAGCGACGTGTCGACGTACTCGAGTTCCTCACTGGCGATGCCGAGGCTGATGTAGTCCATGCCGGCGCCGCCGTACTCGGCGGGCACGCAGGCGCCGAGCAGGCCGAGCTCGGCCATCTGCGGCAGGATGCGTGGGTCGAAGCGGTGGGCGCGATCGAGTTCGGCGATGTGCGGGGCAACTTCGCGAGCACCCCACGCGCGCACCGTCTGCTCCAGCAGACGGTGTTCTTCGGTCAGATCGAGGTCGAACATGTCGGCACAACCCAGGATGCAGCGCCGGAGATCCGGCGAGAAGGCCCGCACATTGCGGGAGACGGGCTACCGTCCCGGCTGGGCCGATGCTACAACACTCGGGAAACGTCCCGCCGCCACCACTTCCCGACTGCCGCTGCCCTGCTCCCGACCCCGTCCCTACGCCTTCGGCGCCACCGGCAGCTTCTTGCGCAGCAGCACTTCGCGCGTCTTGTTCAGCAGCAGAAAACTCTCGCTCACGCCGAGGCCGACAAACAGGCGTTCCATGTCGCGATTCTGGAAGACCGTGCGCTTGCCGTGCGCGGCTGGCGACGTGCGGTAGTGCAGGTGCCCGGCATCGGCAATCACGTAGCGGGTGTAGACCGGCGCGGGATTGGCCACCGTCGAGAAGAAACACAGCACGACGCCCCCCGGCTTCACCCAGGTGACGACCTGTTTGCTGAGCACCATGGCCGCTGGCTTGTCGAGGTAATCGAGGACGTCCCAGCAGAGCACCGCATCGAGGCTCTCGGGTTCGTGCTGGAAACGCTGCGCGAGGAAGTCGGGCATCGTCTCGAGCCGCTGCTCGCGGGTGAGGCGCCCGATATCGGCATAGAGATCCTCGACACGCAGCTTGCAGCCGAGCTGTTCACCGAGGAAGGAGACGTTGCTGCCGACCACGGGACCGAGGTCGAGCACGACCGGCGCGTCGCGGTGCGCCAGCGACGTCAGCAGCTTGCCGAGGACCTTGGTCCCGACCAGCGGCCCGGCGTCACGGCTGCCCTCGCCGGTACCGTCACCGCGACGGGCCCAGCCGAACAACCGCTCGGTCAGCGAGCGCTCAGGGGAGTCGGACACGGGGCCCCGCGCTGACGTGGGCCGCGACGAAGCGACACCCGCTTCGTCGCGACACGCGATCAGGCCTTGACGGTGGACGAGGGGGCCGGCGAGGCCGGAGACGACGGCGTGCCGGGCTTGCCATCGCCCTTGGCGACCGCACCCGCACCGCGATTCATGTCGATGGCGCCGCGGAAGTGCGCACCCTCGGCAATGGCGACCTTGGGCGACGTGATGTCGCCATCCACCGACCCGTTGTCGCGGATGTCGACCTTCTCCGAGGCCGTGATGTTGCCGGTCACTTCACCGAGGACGACCACGGTCTTGGCAAACACCTGCGCCTTGATCTTGGCGTTGGTGCCGATGGTCAGGACGTTGTTGTTGAGCTCGATTTTGCCCTCGACCTGACCTTCGATCGTGAGGTCCTCGCTGCCACTCAACTCGCCCTTGATGATGACCGACTTGCCGATGTTGCCCATGCTCATGGGTGCTCGTTCTCCAGCGCCCGGCGCAGGCCGGGCGGGTACCGCCGGAGCGGCATCGACCGCCGCCGGAGGCGGGGCGGCAGGGGCCGTCGGCGTAGTGGGCGGCGCGGTCACAGGTTGCCGCGGCGCGTCATCGCGTTTCCACATATTGGTATCTCCCGACTGGGTCCGCAGGGTGGCGACGACCCACGTCCGGCGGAGTATACGCAAGGGGACAGATCGTGTCTAGGCCGTTCAATTGCTGTGGTTTACGGCGAGGCCAAGGTGATACGATCCGCCAGTGAGGGGCGTCCGCGCACGAATCTACCTGGACCACAATGCCACCACGCCGGTCGATGCCGACGTGATCGCTGCGGTGGCCCAAGCCATGCGCGACGACTACGGGAACGCGTCCAGCGTGCACCATTTCGGGCAGCGTGCCAAGGCCCGTCTCGATGACGCCCGGCAGGAAGTTGCCACGCTGATAGGCGGCGCGGCCACCGAAGTGGTGTTCACCAGCGGCGGTACCGAGTCCGACAACTTCGCGATCCGCGGCGTCGCAGAGGCGCTCGAACCGCTCGGCCGCCGCCACCTGGTGACCAGCAGTCTCGAACACGAAGCCGTGCTGACGACGATGCGGGCACTCGAGCGCCGCGGCTGGCGCATCACCCGCGTCGCCCCGGACCGCCACGGCGTGGTGCAGCCCGATGCCATCGGCGCCGCGCTGACCGACGACACGGCCCTGCTCAGCCTGATGCACGCCAACAACGAAGTCGGCACGCTGCAGCCGGTGGCGGCGTGTGCCGCGCTCGCCCATGCGCGGGGCATCGTCGTGCACACCGATGCGGTGCAGACGGTCGGCAAGGTACCGGTCGACGTGCGCGCACTCGACGTCGACCTCCTCAGCCTGTCGGGACACAAACTGTATGGCCCGAAGGGCGTCGGGGCGCTGTGGATTCGCCGCGGCACCCGCCTGCTGCCGACCGTGACCGGCGGCAAGCAGGAGCGCAGCCGGCGCGCCGGCACCGAAAACGTGCCCGGCCTGGTCGGCCTCGGGGTGGCGGCGCGACTGGCGGCACGCCGCCTCGACGCCGATGCCGCGACACAGCGTGGCCTGCGCGACCTGCTCGAGCGGGAAGTGCTGGCGCGCGTGCCCGAGACGCACGTCAACGGCGCGGGCCAGCTGCGCGTGCCCAACACGACCAGCATCGGCTTCTCGGGCATCGAAGCCGAGTCGCTGCTGATTGCGCTCGACCTGGAGGGCTTTGCCGTGTCCACGGGCTCGGCCTGCTCGTCGGGCACGCTCGAGCCGTCACATGTGCTCAAGGCCATGGGCCTGTCACTGCACGACACCCAGAACGCACTGCGCATCAGCGTCGGCCGCCACTCGACCGAGGCCGAGGTGACCGCCCTGGTGGAGGTGTTGCCGGCAATCGTCGGGCGCCTGCGGGCGCTCACCGACCGTCGTCCGCCAGCGCCTCAGCCGAGCCCGATCGAGGATCGGGCGTGACCGCCATGCGGATTGCCGTGGCGATGTCGGGCGGTGTCGATTCATCGGTGGCCGCCGCGCTGCTGGCCGACGGGGGTCACGACGTGGTCGGCCTGTCGATGCAGTTGTACGACCAGCAGGAAGGCCAGGTGCGATTCGGCACCTGCTGCACGATCGACGACCTGCACGACGCACGACGCGTCGCCGGGCGGCTCGGAATCCCGCACTACATCGTCAACTTCGAATCGCACTTCCACGCCCAGGTGGTGATGCCATTCGTCGAGGACTACGTCGCCGGGCGCACGCCGATCCCCTGCACCCGCTGCAACAGCGAGGTCAAGTTCGCCACCCTGCTCGATCGCGTCACCGCGCTCGATGCCGACCACCTCGCGACCGGCCACTACGTCCAGAGCCATCAGGACGGCGCCGGCGTCTGGCACCTGCGGCGCGGCGCGGATCCAGGCAAGGACCAGTCCTATTTCCTGTTCTCGCTGACCCAGCGACAGCTCGCACGGGCCATCTTCCCGATCGGCCACATGGACAAGCCGTCAGTGCGCGCCTACGCAGTGGCGCGACAGCTGCCGGTGGCGCACAAGCCGGATTCCCAGGAGATCTGCTTCGTGCCCGACGGCGATCAGGCCGCGTTCGTCGGTCGGGCGGCCGGTGAGCGGGCGCCGCAGCCGGGCCGCATCGTCGATGCCGACGGTCGGCAGATCGGCGCGCACGACGGGGTGCACCACTTCACCGTCGGCCAGCGCAAGGGCCTCCGCCTGTCGGTCGGTGTGCCGCTGTACGTCGTGGCCATCGACGCGCAGGCGCGCGACGTGGTGGTCGGCCCACGCCGTGCGCTCGAAGCGCGCCAGTGCGCGGTGCAGGGGGTCAACTGGGTGTCGGGGCGCGTCCCGGAGGCGCCGCTACGGGTCTCGGTGCAGATTCGGCACCGGCATCCGGCCGCGGCCGCGGCGGTGCTGGCCATCGGACCCGATGCCGCGGCGGTCGAGTTCGACGCCCCGCAGTACGCCATCACCCCAGGCCAGGCGGCCGTGTTCTACGACGGCGACGAGGTGGTGGGAGGCGGCTGGATCGCGGGAGCGGACCAGCGTTGACGCCGCCCCAGCGCCGGCCACCAGCCGGCGTGCGCCTTCTTCGCGGATTCGCATGACGCCGCGCGGTGGCGGCGCCGAGCCCGGCTCAGGCCCGGACGGGCACGGCGACCGTTGCCGACTCGTCCGGATGGTGATGAAACTCGGCGTCGCCGATTTCGAGCCACCGCTCCGCATCCATGGCGGCCATGCAGCCGGTGCCGGCTGACGTGATTGCCTGGCGGTAGACCTGGTCCTGCACATCGCCGGCCGCGAACACCCCTTCGACGTTGGTTCGCGTGCCGGTGGTGACGAGGTATCCGGCCTCGTCCATCTCCAGATGGCCCTTGAACAACGACGTATTCGGCGTGTGGCCGATGGCGATGAAGACGCCGTCCACCGGCAGCAGATCCGTGTCACCGGTCTGCAGGTGGGCCACACGGGCGCTGTTCACGTTGCCGTGCTCGTCGGCCAGGATCTCTTCGATCGCCGAGTTCCAGCGGAACGAGATCTTCGGGTTGGCCAGCGCCTTGTCCTGCATGATCTTCGAGGCCCGCAGCGTGTCCCGACGATGGATGACGGTGACGTGGGACGCCAGCTTCGACAGGTACAGCGCTTCCTCGAGCGCCGTGTCGCCGCCACCGACAATGGCCACCGGCCGATTGCGGAAGAAGAAGCCGTCGCAGGTCGCGCACGTGCTCACGCCACGGCCCATCAGCTTCATCTCCGACGGCAGGCCGAGCAGCTTGGCCGAGGCGCCGGTCGAGACGATCACCGTGCGGGCGCGGATCACGTGGCCGCTGTCCAGGGTCAACGTGAACGGGCGCGACGAGAAGTCGACGCGCTCGACCAGACCACTCAGGAACGCCGTGCCGAAATGCTCCGCCTGGGCGCGCATGTCGGCCATCAGCTGCGGTCCCATCACCCCGTCGCGATGCCCCGGCCAGTTCTCGACCATCGTCGTGATGGTGAGCTGGCCACCCGGCTGCAGCCCCTCGATGCAGAGAGGGTGCAGGCTGGCCCGCGCCGTGTACAGCGCCGCGGTCAGACCGGCTGGTCCTGACCCGATGATCACTACGTCCCGCAGCTCGCTACTCATGGTCGATACCCTGTTCCCGAGACAGAAATGCGGAACGCGCGATGGCCGGCGTCGAGACCGGAATCCCGACGCGCGTCACCCGACATTCCGCATGGACGCGCCCCTTCGCGCGCAGCCCTCGCTCAGAGGTGACGCTCGAGCAGGCGCTTCAACGCATCCTTGGACTGCACGCCGACCGTCTGGTCGACCAGCTGTCCGCCCTTGAACACCAGCAGCGCCGGAATCGATCGGACGCCGAAGTTGCCCGGCACGGTCGGATTCGCATCGACGTCGAGCTTGCCGATCACTGCCTTGCCGTCGAGTTCGTCGGCCAGTGCCTCGATGGTCGGGGCGAGCATGCGGCAGGGACCGCACCACTCCGCCCAGAAGTCCACCAGCACCGGTTGCGCCGTATTGCCAATCACCTGCGCGAAATTGCCGTCGGTGAGGGTCTGCACCTTCTCGGAAGCCATCTGTAATCCTCTCGCTCGTCGTCTTTTTACGCCGACACGCCCGCGCGTGCCGGCAGGTGCGTCCGCGCCCGCTGGTAGGCGCTCACGTAGGCGCGTGCCGACGCATCCCACGAATAATCCAGTGCCATGCCCGTACGCTGCAACTGCCGCCAGCGATCGGGCTCGTTCTGGAAGACATGCAGTGCCCAGCGCAGCGTCCCGAGCAGCGCCTCGCCACTCGCATCGTAGAACTTGAACCCGTTGCCAGCGCCCGTCCCCGGGTCGTAGTTCTGCACCGTGTCGTCGAGTCCGCCCGTCGCACGCACTACTGGCAGTGTGCCATATCTCAGGCTGTACATCTGGTTGAGTCCGCACGGCTCGAAACGCGACGGCATCATGAACAGGTCGGCGCCCGCCTCGATCACGTGCGAGAGCGGCTCGTCGAAGCCGATCCGTACGCCAATGCGGTCCGGGTAGCGACGCGCCAGCGAGCGCCACATCTCCTCGTACCAGGGCTCGCCGGTGCCGAGGATGACAAAGGTCGCGCCCAGGTGCGGCAACTGCTCGGACACGGCCGCAATCAGGTCCAGGCCTTTCTGGTCGACCATCCGGGAGATCATCGCGACCACCGGACGCCGCGCCAGGTCCTCGCCGCCGGGGAGGCCGTAGGTGTCCAGCAGGATCCGCTTGGCGTCGGCCTTGCCGGTCAGGTCGTCGGCCCCGTACGGCGCCGGCAGGTAGCGGTCCGCCGCCGGGTTCCACACATCGGCGTCGATGCCGTTGAGGATGCCGGTCAGCTGCGCCGCGCGATGCCGGAGGATGCCTTCGAATCCGAAGGCGAACTCCGGTGTCATCAATTCGTCGGCGTAGCGCGGGCTGACCGTCGTCACCAGGTCGGAGTACATGATGCCGGCCTTGAGCAGGCTGACCTGCAGCCAGTACTCCAGCCCCTCGGTCGTGAACACGTCCCAGCCCAGGCCCAGCTGCGGCAACCAGTCGGACGAGCAGTTGCCCTGGTAGGCGATGTTGTGGATCGTGAAGATCGAGGCCGCCGCCCCGAGGACGGGATCGGCCGCATAGCGGGTCTTGAGGTAGACCGGCGCCAACCCGCCCTGCCAGTCGTGGGCATGCACGACGTCGACCGGCACCCCCTCGAGTCGTGCGAACTCCAGGGCCGCCAGGCACAGGAACGCAAACCGTCGGGGATTGTCGCTGTAGTCGTGGCTGCCGAGTCCGTACAGGGCGTCCCGGTCGTAGAAGGCCGGGTGGTCGACCAACGCGACTCGCACACCCGGACTGGGCTCGTGCACGAAGACGTCGGCCTGGTGGACATGACCACCCATCTCCACCGGGTAGCTCGCGACAGGCTCGGCCGGGACGGAAATGCCGCGATAGCGCGGCATCACGACCGTGACGTGGTGACCAAGCGCGCCGAGCGCCTTCGGGAGGGCCGCCGCGACATCGGCGAGACCGCCGGTCTTGGCGTACGGCACCGCTTCGCTGGCCACCATCAGGATGCGCAGTGGCCCGCTCCCGGTCGCCGGGCTCGTCGCGGCCGCCGCCTTTGGCAGGTGCCCGGATGGCGTCGCCGACACTTCGTCCGCAGGAGCCTGCTCAGGCTCACGGGGGTCGACGGGCTCGGCCGCAGGGAGACGCTCGACGGCTTCGGCAAGGGTTCGGGCCTTGCGGACGCGCGGCGTTGCTCCCGACGCCGTCACCCCGGGTTTTGCTGCGGCGGTCGTGCTGCCGGCACCTCGGGCAGGTGCTTTCCGCGCGGCTGACGGCTTGGCAGCGGCGGAGGCCCGGAGCGGCGTCTTGCGTGCCGTGTCCCGTCCTGCCGGGCCATCCACGGCGTCCGGCTTGGCCTGGCGGCGCGGCGGACGTGGCTTGGTGGCCGCGGGCGTGGATGACGCCTCGGACGGATCGCTCGGGGGTTGCGCGGACGCACTCAGGACCGGGTCGGTCCGTGGGGTCTGAAGTGTCGGGTCGGGAGCGGGCTTGCGGGAACGGGGTGTTTTGGCCATGGAACTGAGGGCGGCGCGGAGGACCAGCGTGCGCGGCGCCACACTAAGTGTAGCGCACGGCTCGAGCTCCCCCAGCCCTCGGTTCGGGTCAGTCCTGCTGCTCTGGCGCCTGCGTGGCGAGCACACCCGGGGCCTTGGCGGCGAGCCAATTGACCAGGTGACGGGTTTCCCAGAAACGCGCGGGATTGCTCTTGGCCCCCAGCACGACCACCGCGACCTGGTCGCCCTGCGGCAGGCGCAGCAGGGTGGCGAGGCAGTAGCCGGACTTGGAGATGAAGCCGGTCTTGCCGCCGCGGACATCGACGTCGCTGCCCACCAGGTGGTTGGTGTTGTGCAGCGTCACCGTCCGGGCCGGCGCGGCGAACTGGTAGTCCTTGATGCGCATGATCGACGCGATGCGCTCGTCGCCGGTGGCAAACGAGATCAGACGCGCCATGTCGAACGCCGACGACATGTTGTCGGCGTACAGGCCGGAGGGGTCGTAGTAGCGCGTGCGCGTGAGGCCGAGCTCGGCAGCCTTCTGGTTCATGCGCTCGACAAACCCGATCGGGCCGTACAGCGAGGCGCGCGCCAGGGTGCGGGCTGCCACGTTGTCCGAACCGATGAGCAGCAGGTGCAGCAGCTGCTGGACGGTCACGCGATCGTTGCGGCGCAGATATGTGGTGGAGGCGCCACGCAGGTCGTCGGGGTGCACCGTCACCTCGCGGTTGAAGTCCACCTCGTTCTCGAGAAACGCCACCGCGGTCATGACCTTGGTGATGCTGGCAATGGACCGCGGCGCCTGGGCATTGCTCTCGTAGAGCACCTGATGCGTCACCGGGTTGTAGATGATGGCCGCGGTCGCGCGGACATCCGGCACCATCTGCCCGTCGGCACCGGGCTTGAACTGCGGCGTCTGGATCTCGACGAGCTGGCGCGCATACGCGGCCTGCCGGGCGCGAGCCAGGGCCAGACGACGCTGACGGGCCTTGGCGGCGGAATATCGGGTCGTGGCGCGGGTGCGCGACGCTTTGCCGCGTGTGGCCACGCGCGCTCGCGCGGTGCTGCGCGCTTGCGTGGCCCGCTTCGCGGTCGCAGTGGAACGGCTCGGCGCCGCTTCAGAGAGGCTGGGCGCGCCCACCAGGGCGATCGACAGCCCCGACAGCACGAAAGCACGCAACGATCGAAATCCGACGCACTGGAGCATTCAGGGGGTCCTCAATGAGGCAGATGCCTCTGTCAGGGATATCGTCATCCTAACAGATTGTCTTTACAAGATGCCATCGCGCAAGCACTTGCAAGCCTTTCTCGCGAAATGCGTGCCGCTCCCGCAGCCCCAGCCCGCGGGCCCGTCGCCGCCACTGCCGGACTGGCCGCTCGCGACGTCATCGGTCAGGGGTGAGTCAGGGCTGCGTGAGCGCCACCGCCAGCAGGATCGCCTGACGCAAGCCGTCCACGCCACCGGTGGGATCAAAGGATTCCTTGAGGGAATGTGCGTCAGTACCACGGCCGCCGCCGCCGATCGTGATCGCCGGCACACCCCGGGCCATGGCGACATTGGCGTCGGTCGACGAGGCCTCCAGCGCGACCGGCAGGCTCAGGGCCCGGAGCACCGAGGACGCGGCCGTCACGATGTCGGACGTGTCGGAGGTCCGGCCAGCCGGACGGTCTCCCACCACCACCAGGTCCACCGCGACCGATGCGGCGTGCCGCCAGCGCGCGTTCTCGGCACTGACAGCCGCGGCCACGGCCGCCCGGAACCTCCCGTCGAGGTCGGTCAACGCGAGGGCGTCCTCGGAACGCAGATCCACTTCCATCCACGCTTCATAGGGGATCGAGTTGACCGAGGTGCCGCCCCCCACCCGACCGACGTTGAAGGTCGTGCGCGGTGAGGCCGGCACCTCGAACGCCGCCACGGCGGCAATGGCCCGGCCCATCGCGTGCAAGGGATTGGGCATGCCGAAGGCGCCATAGCTGTGGCCGCCCGGCCCCGTGAAGGTGGCGCGGTACCGTTTGCTGCCCACCCCGACATTGGTGATCTCCAGCCCGCTGCCGTCGATGGACACGAACCGGTCGATGCCCGGCACCCCTTCAGGACTGAACAGGTGCTTGACGCCCCGCAGATCACCGAGGCCTTCTTCCCCAACGGTGCCGACAAACGTGATCGGCCCAGGTGTGGCGACCCTGCCCTCCTGCAACGCCCGCGCAACCCCCAGCAGCACGGCCAGGCCGCGACAGTCGTCAGTGATCCCGGGCCCGAAGAAGCGGCCGCCGCGCCGAGACAACCCGGACGTCCGTGCCTTCGGGAAAGACCGTGTCCAGATGCGCGCTCAGCACCAGGTGCGGCCCTGCGCGCGTACCCGCGCGCTCGCCGATGACGTTGCCGACGGCGTCGACCCGCACCTTGCCGAGCCCGAGATCCTGGAACGCCTGCCGATAGACCTCGGCGCGGGCTTTTTCCTTGAACGGCGGCGCAGGCACCTCGCAGAGCGCGACCTGCCGCTCGATCACCCAGGATTCCAGCGCCGGCGCGCGCTGGAGCGCCGCAGCCACCGCGGGGGTCGCCAGCAGCCGGGCGCCGAGCTCGGCCGCTCCCTGTTGCGCGGCGGCGGTGCCGTCGACGAGGCACAGCTGGCCCAGTACGAGCATCCACAGGAAGGGGCGTCCGACCGTCATGCTGATCGTCATCGCCGACAGGATACAAGTGCCGCGGATGCTTGCCGCATCCCCCTCTTCAACTTTTTGCAGACGCCATCCGGATTCATGGAGCTTATAGGCGGCGTTGGCCCGATACACGTCCACGGCTGACGTGGCGCCGTCGCTCCTGAATGGCACATCGTCTGAAAATCCCACGAAACGGGATCGGGGCGGGCCGATGACGGGCTGGACGTGCTTGGCATCGCGTATGCATAGGCCTTCGACACACATAGGAAGACGTAGGTGTCGCGGCATCGAGGAGTCGAGGACATGAGCATCGTGAAGCTGTTGGGGTTCGAAACGCTGGGCTGCGGCTGCGTCGTTGGCCACTACCGGGATGCCGGCACGATCAGTGTGGTCACCTACGTCGAGGAAAAGGCGGTCACCTGCGCCGAACCGAACCATCGCCGCAACCACGCCACCTTGTCGCGTCGTCGGCGCGGCACGGCCGTGGCCGGCGCCGCGCCCGCCCCACAGCCTGTCTGGCGCGCTGCCGCCCGCTGACGGTACGGCGTGGTACGCTCCGCTGCGCCCCCTCGCGCTTCGGGAGAGCCACACCATGCGCCACACCGCGTCCGCACGCGCCGACTGCCTCCTGCCCCTGACCGCACTCGTCGCCGACGAGCGTGTCCTGGCGCGCTGACCCCGCTCCGGGCAGCCATCTTTCGCGTCGCCCAGCACCTGGCATGGACCTGCGCCAACTCGAAATCATCCGGGCCATTGCCGAAACCGGCTCCTTCACGGCGGCCGGCGAGAAGCTGAACGTCTCCCAGTCGGCGATCAGCCGGCAGGTGCTGCTGCTCGAAGAGGAACTCAACGAAGCGGTTTTCCTGCGCATCGGCCGGCGCATCCGCATCACGCCAGCGGGCGAAGCGCTGCTGCAGCTGGGTCATCGGGTGTTTCTCGACCTCAAGGACACGGTCGCCCGCATCACCGACACGCAGGCGTCGCTGATCGGTCCGGTCCGCCTGGCCGGGGGCATGACCGTCAGCCTTTACGTGTTCCCGGCCCTGCTGCGCGACTTCCGCAAGCACCACCCCGACGCCGAGATCAAGATCACGGCCGGCTCCACCGACAAGTGCCTCGCGGGCCTGCGCTCGGGCCTGGCCGACGTGGCGCTGCTGACGCTCCCGATCAGCGATCCCGACCTGGTCACCGTGCCGGCGCTGCAGGAAGAACTGCTCATCGTCTCGTCCCCGAACCATCCGATTGCCAGCCGCAGCAGCGTCACGCCGGCCGACCTCCGCGACCAGCCGTTCGTGCTCTTCGAGACGGGGTCGAACACGCGGCGTGTCGTCGACGAATTCTTCCTGCGCAATCAGATCGCGCCGCAGATCGTCACCGAGACCGAGAACGTCGAGATCATCAAGGCGCTGGTGCGGGCCGGGCTCGGCCTGTCGATCATCTCCTACCAGAGCGTGGCCCGCGAGGTGGCGTCGGGGCAGTTCTTCTGCGCCCGAATCACCGGACAGACCGTCGTCCGGGAAACCGGGTGGGTGTACGTCCGCGCCAACCGCGTGCCACGGGCCGTGCAGGAAGTGCTGGCGTCCTTCGATCGCGTCAAGCCGAGGTTACGGGTCATCCCTCCGCCCGGGCGCGACCGGATTGGTCCGGACGTGCACGCCTGAGCGCGGCGCGCGGCGGCCCTGCTCAGGATGGCGCGCCGATGGTGACGACCTCCGGCGCATGGCCGCGCCGGCGCCGCCAGCGCTCGAGACCAATCACCAGACGGGGCGGCGGGATGAACGCCACGTAGCTGGCCAGCATCACCCACGGAAACGGGCCCAGGTCCATGGCCAGCCACATCCCGAGATGGAGCGCGACCCCAAGGTACAGGGCCAGCGCGCGCGCCCACGGCACCACCACCATGAAGGCGAAACCCAGCTCCCACACCAGCACGAGATGGGTCATCAAGGTCAGCAGCGTCGTGAAGTGGAGTCCAGGCAGCGCTGGGAGCCTGGCAAAACCATTGGTGGCCAGCACGTAGTACAACGCCGTGCCATCCTGCCACTCCGGGCTCCCCAGTTTCCAGAGGCCGGTCGCCAGGTACACCAGTGCGATCTGCACGCAGATCAAACGCAGCGGAACGACGGACGGGCTGATGGGTGGACGCAGCGAGGCCGCGCCGCCGCGAGCGTCCAGCGACCAGACACGGCCGGTGTCGGCCCAGATCAGGCAGAACAACACCGAGCGCAGCACCTGAAACGCCGCCGACAGCGGCAGCGGATTCCACGACGCGTGCAGCGTGCTGCCCACAAACGCCAGCAGCACCGCCTCCCGACTCCGGAAGCCGACCGTCATGGCTGCAAACGCCGCGACGTTGGTCACAAAAATGGCACGGCCGGCCAGCGCGCCCCATCCGCTCCCGATGGCCGCCGCCTTCCAGCCGCCGGTGGCGATCGGGACCAGCCCGGTCGGGTCCCAGAACGTGCCGAAGATCAGCCAACCCCAGCATGAACGCGCAGCCGATGGCGCCGAACAGGATGCGCAGGACGGCGTAGCTGTAAGCGAGCGGCGGCGGCGGCGGGTAGCCCGTCACCGCGGGTCCTCACGCAGGATGTCGTACAAGGTCCACCGAATGGCGCCGTCCTGTTCGCGCGTGCCGACCTTCGCGGCCGTCGGGGCGCCTGGCGGAGCACCGCTGGATTGGGCTTGCGTCCCGTCTGCCGGGTTCCCGGCCACATTCGCCGGGCCACCCGCAGGGGGAGCGCCTGGGCCGGGGATGGGCGCCGCTCCCAGCCAGATCTCGCTTCGCACCAGCTGTCGTTCACCGGCCAGCCGCGCCCGGTAGCGGCTCGCGTAGTACCGCAACAGCGGTTGCAGGTCATTGGGCAAGTCGGCGCGCGTGCGGATGACGCCCCTCTCGCGGATGTGCCGCAACATCCGCTGCCTCGCGTTCCTGATGGCCTTCTCCTCGAAGTAGCGTCCTGCGGGCAACCGCAATCCGTCGGTCGACGCGGGATAGATGATCTCCCGCTCGACGTGCATCGAACGCGATGGGTCATCCCCTTGCACGTAGTGGCGGAGTTGGACGAAGTCGTTGCGGCTGGGCGGGCGCGAAAACATGTCCCACTGCTGGCGCAGGCCGATGGCCCGCAGGTACCGGCCGGTGACGCGCTCGACTGGCCGCAGCACCGGTCGTGCCCCCGCAACGACGGCGCGGCACGTGCGCAACGCCGCAGCCGCGGTGCCGGTGGACCCGATGAGGACCTGGGCGGTTTCCGGATCCGCCTCGTCTGAGCCATCCGGGCCGGGGGCGCAGGCCGGGGGCAGCGCCCCGACCGTGATCGCGAAGACGTGCCACGCGGCAAATGCCAGCAGCAGCCGCGCCCACGCGTGTGGGCGTATCGAGCCGGGTGCCGCACGGCGCAAGGGGGCAGGCGAGTCGTTGTGCATACGGGCGATGACCAAACGCAGGAGAGGCCGGCTGCACATGGCGGCCGGCCTCTCCCGTCCAGGCGACTGCCGTACAGAGTGTCAGGCCTTGCGGCGACGACCGGCGTAGGCGGCAGCGAGCCCCATGGCCAGCAGCGACAGGGTTACCGGCTCGGGCACGTCCCCGTCGGTGCCGTCGTCGGTCACGATGCCGTCGTCATCGATGATGCGGGCGTCACGCAACCCGATCGAGATGACCTCGTCGTCACCTCCGGCAACCGACCGGACTTCGAAGACGGTGAAGTCCGAGTCGTACGCGGAAAAGCGGTTGTGGGTCGGGAAGCCATTGATCATGTTGTTCTGGATCCCGAGCGCCAGCCCGGCAGCCGTCGCCGAGAATCCGGTCGACCCGCTGATGGACATCCCGCTCGCGACCGCACTGGGCGGAAGGAACTGGTAGTAAGTCGTGTCCATGGCGCCCGAATTGGCGTAGATGTCGCCACCCGCGTTGAAGAAGGTGGTGAACACGCTCGACAGCGACTCGAGGACGTCGGCATCGGCGTTGCTGATGCTGCAGCCACCACATGACGTGTGGCTGGCAATCACGACCACTTCCTTGCCCGTCAGGGCCGTGGTGAGGTCGGCTGCGCCAGTGGCGCCAGCAAATGCGCTGACGAAGCTGGTGGTCACCGTGCCAAAGGCTCCGAAGGAGGTATCGACAGAACCGCCTGCGCCGCGCAAGACGAAGATGTCGTAATCGGCAGCAGCGATCTCGCTGGCCGTGCCCGCCCCGCGCAGGTAGTTGAGGATCAGGGTGTCGTAGTTGTTCTGCCCGGAGTGAAAGTCGACGTCATGCCCGGTCAGATAGATCGAACCGGCTGCCGCCTCTCCCGCACACCCGAGTGCCATTGCCAAGACCAAGGGTCCTACAAACTGACGTGTCATAACCCGCACCTCCAGCAAACGCAATTGAACTGCCAATGCTCCTCGCGCCGTGTCGCGCGGAGAGGACGCGGCAGGGCACGATTCGCTGCACGAGCGGATGACTGCCTCCGACGCCTGCCTGGCGCCCCGAGAGACGCCCCGCCACAGGCAAGGCGATTGCCCGGCACCGGCCTGGACCTACGTATGCTTTTTACGCACGGTAGCCCAGCCCGCCTTTTCGGGCAAGCATTATTGCTAACGACCACAGCGCACAGGCAGAACACACCTGGCTAGCTTTTTCCACAGCTGAGTTTCGGTCCGGTCCTGAGCACACACGTAAGCACCCGCGGACGTCTGCCATGCGGCGCGTCATATGGCACCATCCAGCCATGCGCATATGCGCATCGCATGTAGAATTCGCTCGATGGCTTTGTCCGTGGGATTGCTTGGGTTTGGCACCGTCGGCCAGTCGGTGGCGCGCCTCATCGTCGAACGTAACGACGGGCTGCTGAGCCTTTCACACATCTTCAATCGCGAGGTGGCCCGCAAGCGGGTGGACTGGGTCCCTCCACACGTGGTCTGGACCGACCGGGTCGAGGACTGCTTCACTGCCCCGCTGGACGTCATCGTCGAAGTGGTTGGCGGCATCGACCCGGCACGGTCGTGGCACGAGCGCGCCCTGGATGCCGGCCTGCCGGTGGTCACCGCCAACAAGCAACTGATCGCGACGCACGGCCAGACGCTGCTCGACCAGGCCGCCCGACGTGGCGTCGACCTGCTGTTCGAAGCTGCCGTGGGCGGCGGCATCCCCGTCGTCCGGGGCTTGCGCGAAGGCATCGCCGGCGACCGGCTGACCAGTGTCTCCGGGATCCTCAACGGCACCTGCAACTACATCCTGACGCGCATGGAGTCGGCAGGCCTCCCCTTCGCGGCGGCGCTTTCCGAGGCACAGGCGCAGGGGTTTGCAGAGGCCGACCCGACCGACGACCTCGACGGGTACGACGCCCGCGCCAAGCTCTGCATCCTGGCCCGAGTCGGCCTCGGGCTCGATGTCGCCCCCGCCGACGTGGCCTGCGAAAGTATCCGCAGCATCAGCGACGACGACTTCGTCTACGCCCGACGCCTGCAGGCGACCATCCGTCAGGTGTCGCGCGTGACGACGGCCGATGGTGACGTGCAGGCCCGCGTCGGTCCGGCGCTGGTGCCGCTGACCTCGCCGCTGGCCCGTGTCATCGGCAGCCAGAACGTCATCGTTGCCGGCGGCGCCTACGGCCGCGAGACCACGTTTGCCGGCTACGGCGCTGGCGGCTTCCCCACCGCCGTGGCCGTGGTGTCCGACCTCCTGGCCATCGCCCGGCGTGCCGGCGGCGCACCTGCGGCCTGGCCCGCCACCACCGCGCCGGCCTCGGTGAGCACCCTGCAGGTGGCCCCGTACTACCTCCGTCTGGTGGTGCGGGACCAGCCGGGCATCATCGCCAGCCTCGCCTCCATCTTCTCCAGCCACGCCATCAACATCGACGCAGTGCTCCAGGAGCCGGGCGGCACCAAGGACCATCTCCCGTTCGTGATCACCCTGGAGGCGTGCCCGACCACGTCGATGGCCACGGCACTGGCCGAGATCGCCACGCTGCCCTTTCACGTCACTCCACCCCTGTGTCTGCCGGTGCTGGCGTGAGTGCTCGCCCTCTGGCCACCGTCCAGGTGCCGGCCTCGACGTCCAACCTCGGCCCGGGGTTCGACGCGCTTGGCCTCGCGCTGGACTTGTACCTTCACGTCGATGTGACCGCGATCACCGAGGACGGCGCCGGCGACCTCCGCTGCGCGTTTGCCGGCCCGGTGCCCCCGGGTGAGAACCTCATCGTCACCGGCTTCCGCGCCGTCTGCCAGGCCCACGGCGCCGCCCGCGTGCCCTCGCTCGACGTGACCATCAGGTGTGACATCCCACCGTGTGCCGGGCTGGGCAGCAGCGCGGCCGCCCTGGTGGCTGGGGGCCGACTCGCCGCCCTGGTCGTCGCGGGCGTGAGCGACGCTGACGTGATCGACGTGCTGACTGCCATCGAAGGGCACCCTGACAACGTCACGGCCTCGATGCTCGGCGGACTGGTCGCCGGCTGCGTCGATGCCCGCGGTCATGTCTGCGCCGTCGCCGCCCCGTGGCCCGACGACGTGCGCCTGGTATTTGCCACGCCCTCCCTCTCGTTGCCGACGCGCACGGCACGGGCGGTGCTGCCGGCACAGGTGTCCCGCCAGGACGCCATTCACAATGTCCAACGCACGGCGCTGCTGCTGCAGGCGGTGGCCACCGGCCGCCTCGACGTGCTCCGTGAAGCGTTCTCCGACAGACTCCATCAGCCGTATCGCCAGTCACTGGTCCCGGGGCTGGCCGAGGTCCTGGCGCTCGAAGCGCCGGGCATGCTCGGCGCCTTTCTTTCCGGGGCAGGCCCCTCGGTGGCCGTCTGCGTCGCCGGCGATACCGCACCGGTCATCGCGGCGCTGCGGGCCATCTACGCCAGCATCGATCCCGAGGTCACCATCCGGGTCCTGGCCGTGCACCAACCGGCGATTGCCGCACCGCTGGCCGTCACTCACGGGTAAGGATTGAACACGTGTCCACACTGCTCGGTCTGCAATGCCATGTGTGCCACACCGCGTTTGCCGCGGAAGCCACGTACGTCTGCGATCAATGTTTCGGCCCGCTCGAGCCGGTCTACGACTACGACAAGGCCCGCGCCACCTTCACGCGCGAGAACATCGCCGCGCGCGCCCGCAACATCTGGCGCTACCGGGAGCTGCTGCCGATCACCGGCGAACCGCTGACCGGATTTGGCTCCGGCTTCACACCGCTCGTCCCGGCGCCGCGGCTGGCCGCCCGCCTCGGGCTCCGTGAGCTCTACGTGAAAGACGACGGGGTCAACCACCCGACCTTGTCGTACAAGGACCGCGTCGTGTCAGTGGCGGCGACGCGCGCCGTCGAACTGGGCTTCACCACCTTCGCCTGCGCATCTACCGGCAACCTCGGCAACAGCGTCGCCGCTCACGCCTCGCGCCTCGGCCTGCGCTGCTTCGTCTTCATCCCCGACGACCTCGAGCCCTACAAGGTGCTCGGCTCGGCGATCTACCGGCCGACACTGCTGGCCGTGCGCGGCAACTACGACGACGTCAACCGCCTGTGCTCGCAGGTTGCCGACAAGCACGGCTGGGGCTTTGCCAACATCAACCTGCGCAGCTACTACGCCGAGGGCGCCAAGACGATGGGCTTCGAGATCGTCGAGCAGCTCGGGTGGCGCTTTCCCAAGCACGTCATCTCGCCGGTCGCCGGGGGCACGCTGCTGCCGCGCATCTTCCGGGGGTTCCGCGAACTGCACCAGCTCGGCATGGCAGAAGGCGACCTGCCGAAGATGTACGGGGCCCAGGCCGCCGGGTCGGCGCCGGTCGTGCGCGCGCTGCATGCCGGGATCGACTACCCCGACCCGGTCAAGCCCGACACCATCGCCAAGTCGATTGCCATCGGCAATCCCGCGGACGGGTTCCAGGTCATCGAAGTGCTGAAGGAGTCTGGCGGCTGGGGAGAGATGGCGACCGACGAGGAGATCCTCGACGGCATCAACCTGCTGGCCGAAAGCGAAGGCATCTTCACCGAGCCGGCCGGCGGCACCACCGTGGCGGTCGCGCGCAAGCTGATCGAGGCGGGCCGTATCCCGCGCAACGAGTCGATCGTCCTGTGCATCACCGGCAATGGCTACAAGACGGCCGACATCATGACCGAACGTGTCGCCAGGGCCATCCCGATCAGCCGGTCGCTCGACGACGTCGACGCCTACCTGGCGGGCAAGCTCGAGACGGCTGGAGAACCGGCGCGATGAGTCGGTTCGCGCGTTCCAGGCTGCTGGTGCAGAAGTACGGCGGCAGTTCGGTGGCCACACCGGAGCACATTCGCAAGGTCGCCGACCGCATCATCGCCTGTCAGGCCGAGGCGCGGCACATGGTCGTGGCGGTGTCGGCGATGGGCAAGACGACCGATCAGCTGATCACCATGGCCGGGCAGGTCTCGAGCCGCCCTGGCGGGCGCGAGATGGACCAGTTGCTGGCCTGCGGCGAGACGATTGCCGTCTCGTTGCTCAGCCTGGCGCTGCAGGATCGTGGCGTGGCGGCGGTGTCGCTGACCGCGTCACAGGTCGGGATTCGCACCGACGGCTCGTTCAACCGCGCCCGCATCGCCAACGTCGACACGAGTCGGCTGGTCCATGAGCTCGAAAGTGGCCGCGTCGTCATCGTCGCCGGCTTTCAAGGCGTGACCAGCGACCACGAAATCACGACCCTCGGCCGCGGCGGTGGCGACATCACCGGCGCGGCGCTGGCCGCCGCGCTGCAGGCACCGGTCTGCGAGATCTGCACCGACGTGGACGGCGTCTACACCGCCGATCCGAACGTGGTCGACACCGCTCGCCTGGTCCCCGAGATGAGTTACGAGGCCGCCATCGAACTGGCCGCCAGCGGCGCCAAGGTGTTGCACCCGCGCGCCGCCGAAATCTGCATGCAGTACGACGTGCCGATCCACGTGCGGTCGACGTTCCACCGCCGTCAGGGCACCTGGATTCGTGGAGGAGTGATGGAAGACGCAGCAGTAGTGGGCATCACGTCGGACAAGAAGATCGCCAAGGTCACGTTGCTCGAGGTGCGCGACGAGCCGGGACTGGCGGCCGCCATCTTCCGTGACCTCGCCCGCGAGGACGTCAACGTCCGGCTGATCATCCAGGCCGCCGCGACCCACGATCGCAACCGCATCACCTTTGTCACCGACAACGACCAGATCGACCGCATCAAGGAACTCGAGAGCGCCTGGCGCAAGCGCAAGATCGTCGGCGAGGTCCTGGTCGATCTCGACGTGGCCAAGATCGCCATCGTCGGGTCGCGGATTGCGTCGACCCCCGGGCTTGCCGCACGCATGTTCACGGCGCTGGCCAAGGCCAGCGTCAACATCGACTGCATCAGCACGTCGGAGATGAAAGTGAGCTGCGTGATTGGCCGTGCCGACCTGGATCAGGCCGTGCGCGCGGTGCATGCCGAGTTCTTCGGCACGAGACGGCCGGTGGCCGCCAGGGCGGCGACCGCTTCGACCCCGGCGCCACGCCGCAAGCCCGCCGCGGCGGCCCCGGCGCGGACTGCCGCAAAGACTCCCGCCCGTCGCCGCGTCGTCCGGTAAGGGGCGGGCGGCCGTGCCCACCCGCCACGGCGACCGGCCTACTTCGACTTCTCGTCGTCTTTCGGCGTGCGCAGCGCGTAGCCCTTGCGTGCCCACACACTGACGCCTGGCCGGTTCACCTTGACCTCGATGGCGCGGCGCTTGCGCGTCGGGTCGGGGTTGCTGGAGTAGTAGCCGAGGACGTAGTAGTCGCTGGTCTCGGCGTCGATCTTCTTGAGCGCCTTGGCAAAGTCGTTCTGGTTGATCACCGCGGTGCCGCCTGTCTCCTCGGCGAGCACGCGCATGCTGTCCTGCGTCTTGCGGACGTGGTTGTTCCACTCGACCATGTCCACTTCGTCGTCCATCTCGGAGCCGCCGATGAGCCCGCGCGGGTCGACGGTGTAGATCGTGGCGTTGGCGCGGTTGGCCGCGCGCGTCAGGTCCGCCAGCTCGCGCGCCAGGTCGGCGTCGGCAAACTGCTGGCCCTGCCGGTTGGTGACCGCCGCCGGGTCGCGCGGGTCCATGCCCGTCTGGTTGTAGCCATAGAGCGCGTCGCGCTGCAGCCGGCCCTGCGGGAAGGGATCGAAGTCGTAGCCGTTGCTGACGTAAATCAACGCCTTGCGGCGGTTCTGGACCTTCTCGAGTTCGCGCATCAGGTCGAACGCGGTGCTGAACGCGACGTGGGCGCGGTAACGCAGTTCCTGGTTGCCCTGCGACCCGTTCGGCTGCTCCAGGATGTCCTTGGGCTTCAGCCCGCTGCCGCTGATCTTCTTGATCGACTCGTCGAGCCGCCGGCGGTCATAGGTGAGGTCCACCGAGATCGACGACGGGCCGGTCGAGACGATGCCGAACATGTCGCCGTCGTGAATCAACTCGGTCGAGATCTTCTTGAACAGGTCGCGGATGCGCGGGGTGTTCCGGAAGTCGAGGTGCAGGTCGTCGACAAACAGCAGGAAGATGCGCCCGGCGGCGTCGTTGACCGGCCGCGGCGGTGGCAGGACCATGCCTTCCTCGACCGGTGCCGGCGGTGGTGAGGCGAGATTGAAGAAGCGGCCGCCGTGCACCAGGGTGAGCGAGGCCACGGTCTGCTGCACGCCATCCTCGACGACGACGAACTCGTCCTTCTTGAGGTCGGCAAGGAACTGGCCGGCGCCATCGCGCGGGATGACGTCGGTGCTGACCAGGCTGGTGACTGTCGTGAAATCCGGGCGCGCCGGATCCTGCGCAGGGGATGCTGCAGGCGCCTGCGCCGGTGACCCTGCAGGTGGGGCGGGCGGCTGTTGTGCGGTGATGGTCGCCACGCCGAGCAGAACCGCTGCGGCACGCAACCCGAATCGGCTCAGACGTACAGGCATCATTCGATTATAGGAGGCGCAGCCGCGGCGGGCGACGTAGCTGCAGCACTGGGACCCGCTGACGCAGATGAGCTGGCCTGCCCGTTGCCGCCCCGGCGCCGCTTCCGCTTGGCTGCCGCTGGCTTGTCGGCCGTTGACTCAGACGGTGGCGGGCGCCGTTCGGCCTTGGCTGGCGGTCGTGGCCGCCGCGCCTGCGGCTCGACCTGGGGAGGCAGGCGCCGTTGCTCGATCTCCTGCAGCAGTGCAGACCAGTCGAACGCGACCTCGGGGTAGCGCTGCTCGAGGGCGCGCTGGGTCACCGGGTCCAGCGCCGCCCGGCCGAACTCCAGGCCCTGCGGACCGGCACAGAAATAGATGACGCGCAGCCGCGTCTCGCCGCGACCGTCAGGAGCGTGGTGCAGCAGATAGAGCGTATCGAGGCCGCGCTTGTCCCGGGCCAGACGAATCAGCGGCACTCTTGCTCCTCGCCCCTACTTCCGCTTCGGCTTGGCGGCCGGAGCCTGGGATGGCACGCGGCGCGCCGGCGCCTTGGCGGCCGGACGGGCATGGTTTGCCGGCGCGGCCGCGCGGGTGGGCTTGGCCGAGCGCGCTGGAGACTTGGCCGGGCGCGCCGACTTCGCAGCCGCGGTGCCGGGCTGTGGCGACTTGCTGGCGACCCGAGCGGCACCGGTCTTCGAGGGCGTGGCCGTCGACGCCTTGCCGGACGATTTGCCGGCCCCCTTCGCGCCCCCCTTCGCGGCCGGGTGCGATGTCCCTGCCGCCGCCTGCTTTGCCTTGGCGGGGGGACGCGCGGCGGCCCGGCTGGCCACCGGGTTCACTTTGCCCCGCACCGCTGGCTTTCCCGATGCCGTGGACGCAGGCTTCTTGGCTGTCGGGCGAGCCGCCTCGGCGCTCTTGCGGGGCGGCGCCGGTTTGGCGTGCGCGGCGCGAATGTCTGGCTTGCCAGTCGCTTTGGCAACCGACGCGTCGCTGGCAGGCTTGGCGGCCTTGGCGGTGGCCATCGTGCCCGAGGCAGGGGCGGCCTCCGCTGCCTTGGCGGTCGCCTTCTGGGGCGGCAGCGCCTTGGCGGCGACCTTCTCTGCCGGCCGCGCGTCACCGGCTGATGGGCCAGCCGGCGTTTTGACGCCAGCCGCCTTTGCCACGGGCGTCGCCTCGGCCGGTGCCGCCGCTGGCTTGGCGGGCTTGGCGGCCGAGGCGGCCTTCGGCGACGCGGCAGGTCCGGGAATGGTGGCTGCCGCAGGCGTAGCCGGAGCGGCGGCCGCGCTGACCTTGGCCGGGGCCGGTGCCGGCGTGGCCTGAGGGGGCGCGGCGACACGTGCCGGGCCCTCGCCGCCCGCGGCGGCTGTGGCTGCTGCCGAGGACTTGGCGGCTTTTGCCGCCGCCGCGGCCTTCACGGCCGCGACTGCAGCCGCAGTGGCGGTGGCCGACGGCACGAAGGGCACGGGCACACCAGGGCGTGGCGCAACCCCTCCGGCCTTGCCCTTGCTGGTTTTGGTCTTGGGTGCCTTGGCCTTCAGGGGCGGCAGACGCAGCGGCTCGGCCGCGGCGGCGGCGGCCGCCTCCGCGATGGCTCGCCGGCTGTCGACCGGGCTGTCGTCGCGACGGGGATTCTGGATCGCCGACTCGACGGCGGCCTCGATGTCGCTGGCCCGGCGGGTGCGCACCGGGATCATCTCAACCAGGGGCTCGGAGGACGGCACCACCCGCTCGAGACGAATCTGGTCGCCCCCGAGCGAGGCATAGGACCAGATTTCCCCGGCGGCAATCGAGTGCTGGGCGCAGAGTCGCCGCGCCGCATCGACGCCGGCGACCGGCACGTACAACCGGAACTGGGCCCGCGCTTTCGCAAACAGGACCCACTGGTACATCGCCTCCAGGTTGTTGACCGACTCCCCGGTCTCCACCTCGACGATCGCCACCGGCTTGCGGGGTTCGTCCTGAGACGAGAGGATCAGGTCGGGATAGGCCTGCCCGGTGCCGGTCTTGACCGACACCTTGCGCTCGTCCCCGATGTTGACTTCGACCGCGAACCGCTCGCCAAGAGCGACTTCCAACGCCCGGATGACCCGGTCGTGCTCGAATTGTTCGCGTACCGGACGAATGAGAATCGCCACACAGCCTCCGCGGCCCCTCGACGAGCGCCGGCCTGCCACACGCCTGCCACGCGATGGCAAACGCGCAATGCTAGCATGGATGCGTAACCACTTGCCAGCGCGTCGCGCGCGGCGGGCCCTGTTCTGCCACAGCCAGTCCGTAATCCCTAACGCCCTGTTTTCAGGCTACTTAGCGCACCTGCCTCAACTGTGAACGACCGATTTCTCCGCGCCTGCCGGCGCCAGCCCGTCGATGCCACCCCCGTCTGGTTCATGCGCCAGGCGGGACGATACATGCCCGAATACCGCGCTTTACGCCAGCAATACGGCATGCTGGAGCTCTGCCGGACCCCGGATCTCGCCGTCCAGGTCACCCTCCAGCCGGTCGAGGCCATGGAGGTGGACGCTGCCATCCTGTTCTCCGACCTGCTGCTGCCCCTGGCGCCGATGGGGCTGACTTTCGATTTCGTCAAGGGCGAGGGGCCCCAGTTCGATGACCCCATCCGCTCGGTGGCCGACATCGACCGGCTGCGGCCCATCGACCCTGCCGACGCGCTGAGCTACGTCCTCGACACCATCCGGCAACTCAAGCCGCTTCTGGACGTCCCGCTGATCGGCTTCGTGGGCGCACCCTTCACCCTCGCCTCATACTGCATCGAAGGCGGGCCCTCCAAGGACTTTGCCCGCACCAAGGCCATGATGTACGCCGAGCCTGAAGCCTGGCACACCCTGTGCGCACGCCTGGCCGACATGGCCGGGGCGTACCTTCGGGCCCAGATCGAGGCCGGCGTCGATGCCGTTCAGGTGTTCGACTCCTGGGTCGGACAGCTGGGTCCGGCCGATTATCGCGAGTTCGCCCTCCCCCACACCAAGCGGGTGTTCGAGCAGATTGCCGACCTCGACGTCCCCTCGATTCACTTTGGCGTCGGCACGGCCATGCTGCTCGAGGACATGGCCACGGCCGGCAGCAGCGTCGTCGGCGCCGACTGGCGAACGCCACTGGACCGCGCCTGGCAGCTCATCGGCCCCGACCATGGCATCCAGGGCAACCTGGACCCGACCCTCCTGCTCGGTCCCTGGCACCGGGTACGGGCCGCGGTCGAGGACATCCTGGCCCGAGCGGGCGGGCGACCGGGACACATCTTCAACCTCGGCCATGGCGTGCTGCCGATGACCTCGCCCGAGGCCATCCAGCGGGTGGCACGCCTGGTCCACGCCCTCAGCGCCTCACGCAGCCGATGAGCGTGGCGCGGCCGCGCGTGCTCGTGCTCGGCGGCGGCATCGCCGGCCTCGCAGCCGCCTGGGAGTGCCATCGGCAGGCACTCCCGGTCACGGTCCTCGAGGCGCAGGGACGCGCCGGCGGCGTCATCCGGACGGAAGTCGCCGGCGCGTTCGTGCTCGACACCGGCCCGGATTCCTTCCTGATCAGCAAGCCGGGCGGCATCACCCTGTGCCGCGAACTGGGGATCGAGGGACAGCTGATCAGCATGCAGCCCCCGCGTGGTGCGTCGATTCTGCGGGGCGACACGCTGCATGCGCTGCCCGATGGCGGCGCCTTCGGGATCGCCACCAGCCCGGGGCCGTTTCTCCGCTCGACGCTGCTGTCGCCACGCGGCAAGCTCCGGGTCGCCCTGGAACCGCTGGTGCCGCGACGCCGCGACGGCGCGGATGAAAGCGCGGCGGCATTCTTCCGGCGGCGCTTCGGCGCCGAGGCGGCAGCCCGCATCGCCCAGCCACTGCTCGGTGGCATCCACGCCGGCGACCTGGAGCGGTTGTCGGCCGGTGCCGTCCTGCCGCAACTGGCCGCCGTCGAACGCCAGGGCCGCAGCGTGCTGCGGGCGCTGCGGCGGCAGGCGCAGCAGGCAGTGCCGGGCGGAGCCTTCCGCAGCTTCGCCGGCGGCATGGTGACCCTGGTCGACGCCCTGATGGCGGCGCTGCCGGCGGGCACGGTGCGTCTCGGCGAGGCGGCCCGGACGCTGCGCCCCCACGACCGGGCCTGGCACGTCGAGACCTCGACAGGCGAGGTCCTGACCGCCGACCTGCTCCTGCTGGCGGCGCCGGCGGGCGTGGTCGCCGGCTGGCTGCGGACCGTGGCGCCGGACGCGGCCGATCTGGCCGCGGGGATCCGCTATGTGTCCAGTGCAGGGGTCCTGGCGGTCTATCGCGACGATCAGATCCGCCAACCGCTGCAGGGCAGCGGTTACGTGTCCACCCCTGGCCTGGCCGCGGATGGCCTCGTCGCCACCAGCTGGCTCACCAACAAGTGGCAGGGCCGCGCGCCAGCCGGGTTTGCCGTGCTGCGCGGCTTTGTCGGCGGCGCCTTCGATGAGGGCGCGCTCGACCGGAGTGACGAGGCACTCGTCGACGCCACGCATACGTCCTGGGCTCGGCGGTTCGGCGTGCAGGGCCGACCCACGTTGACCCGCGTCGTGCGCTGGCCGCGGACCAGTCCGCAGCACGACGTGGGACATGCCGCGCGAGTACAGCAGCTCGAGCAGGCGTTGACCGGGCTGCCACCGGTGGGCATCTGCGGCAGCGGCTTCCGCGCGATCGGCATCCCCGACGTCGCCAGTGACGCCAGGCACGCGGTACGCCTTCTCCTGGACCGATGGCGCGCAGGCTAGAATTCCCTGCGATGAACGCCCCGCGCCTTCGCCTCCTTCCTGCTGCCCTTGCCTGCAGCGCACTCCTCTCCCTCGCCTGCGGGTCGCCAGGCCGTGAGGCCACCCCGCCGCAGGCCGAGGCCGCCGGCCCCTCGACCGACATTGCGGCGTTGCCGGCACTGACACCGGCCCTCGAACAGCTGCTCGCCAGGATTCGCGAGGCCGACAAGGGACAGCTGGCGATTTCCGAGGAAGACGGGCGCTTCCTGCGTCTGCTCGCCGTGACCACGCGCGCCCAGCATGCGCTCGAGATTGGCGGCGCGAGCGGCTACAGCGCCATCTGGCTCGGACTGGGTCTGCGGGAGACCGGGGGCAAGCTGACCACCGTCGAGTACGACCCGGCGCGGGCCAGGGAACTGAAGGCCAACATCACCGCCGCCGGGCTGGACGACGTGGTGACGGTGGTGGCCGGTGACGCCTTCACGGCAGTTCCTGCCGTCCCGGGCACCTTCGATTTCGTCTTCATCGATGCCTGGAAGGCCGACTACCAGAAGTACTTCGACATGACGTTTCCACGGGTCCGCCGCGGCGGGCTGATCCTGGCGCACAACGTCATCAACAAGGGCGATGACATGAAGGACTTCCTGCACACCGTCAACACCCGTGCCGACCTGTTGACCAGCATCGTCGCGCCGAGCGGTGAAGGCGTGTCGATCAGCGTCAAGCGCTGAGGTCACGATGGCCCTCATCCACCTGATTGGCGTGCCCCTCGATCTCGGGGGCGGCAGGCGCGGCGTGGACATGGGACCGTCTGCCGTGCGCATCGCCGGCATCGCCGAGCGCCTCACCGCGCTCGGCCATCACGTCCACGACCGTGGCGACATCGTCACGCCGACGCCCGAGACGCGCGACGATGGCGACCCGAAGAAGCGGTATGTCCACGACATCCGCGAGGTGTGCGAGGCCCTGTACGCGCAGGCGCTGGACGCGCACCTGGCCGGCGCCATGCCCGTTGCCATTGGCGGCGATCACAGTCTCGGCGCCGGATCGGTGGCCGCCTCGGCGAGCTTTGCGCAGCGGCAGGGCATGCCGCTCGGATTGATCTGGATGGATGCGCACGCCGACATGAACACCCCGGCCACCACGGTGTCGGGCAATGTCCACGGCATGCCGCTGGCAGCGCTGCTCGGCGAGGACCCGCAGGAACTCGCCCTCATCGGCGGCTACGCCCCGAAGGTCCTGCCGGCCCACACCGTGCTGGTGGGCTTGCGCAACCTGGACGAGCGCGAGAAGGAAGAGGTCCGGGCCTCCGGCGTGCACGTCTTCACGATGAAGGACATCGATTGCCGCGGCGCCGCAGCCGTCATCGAGCAGGCCATCGAGATCGCCGGTCACGGCACGGCCGGCATCCACGTGTCGTTCGACCTCGACGTGTGCGACCCGGCCATCGCCCCGGGCGTGGGCACGCCGGTACGCGGCGGTCTCGACTACCGCGAGGCGCACATGGCCATGGAGATCCTCGCCGATGCGCGGCGGATGATTGCCCTCGACCTGGTCGAGGTCAACCCGGTCCTCGATGTGCAGAACACGACGGCCGCACTGGCCGCCGAACTCGCGGCCAGTGCGCTCGGCCTGCGGATTCTGTGAATGCCCGGTCCTGTGCGATGATTTTTGTTTGCCCGCCCTTCGGCGGGCTTTCCCTTGGAGGGAACCTCGATGCGACGTGCGCTGATGATCCTGACCGTGGTAGCGGTCGCCACCGCTTCCCTCGCCCTGCCGACGCGCGCGTTCGCGCAGAAGGTGGTTTCCAGCACCCCGGGCAAGGGCGGCAGTCCCCACGAGACCGTCGAGTACAAGGTCGGTGACGCCACCGTCACGATCACGTACGGACGTCCCTACATGAAGGGCCGCAGCATCGACACGCTCGCCCCGGCCGGCAAGGTGTACCGCACCGGCGCCGACGAGGCAACGACGCTCAAGACCGACAAGGCGCTCCAGCTGGGCTCGATTGCCGTGCCCGCCGGGACCTACACCCTGTACACGCTGCCAGGCTCGCCTTGGCAGCTGATCGTCAACAAGCAGACCGGGCAGTGGGGCACCCAGTACAGCGAAGGGCAGGACCTCGGTCGCACGCCGATGACCGCCGGCACCCTTCCCGCGGCCGCCGATCAGCTGACGGTCGCCGTCGTCGGGGGCAACCTGGAACTGCACTGGGGCACCATGAAGCAGTCGGTCGCCATCAGCGCCAAGAAGTAGCCTCGTTCCTCGAGGCACGGTGTGGGACGCCCGGAGCGTCCAATGAACGGCCCGCCGGCACCACCGGCGGGCCGTTGTCTTATCTCGTCGGAACGGCGGTCCGCATCAGGAAGGCAATCACTTCCGCAACAGCCCGGTACAGCTCGGGGGGGATGGCCGAATCCGGTGGCAGGCGGGTGAGCAGGCCGACGAGATCCGGGCTCTGGTGGATCGGGATGCCATGCTCGCGGGCCAGGGCGATGATGCGCTCGGCCAGATGGCCCTCCCCCGTCGCCACGATCTCCGGTGCAGCCATCTCCCCCGACGCATAACGGATCGCCGCCGCCCGACGGCGCGGCCGCACGGGTTCGCCGGTCATGCGCGGGTGTCCAGGATCGAGTGCTGGGACGGCAGGTCCGGCAGCGCATCCGGTTGGCACGCCCTTACCGGATCGACCACCACCCGCGACAGCACCCGCGCGAAGCCGGCGCCCTCGAGCGAGGCGTCGAGATGGGCCAGGCCGGCTTCGATGCGGTCAGCCGCGCCGGCATGCTCGACGAAGAATTCTGCCCGTACCTGCCCGGCAATGACCCCAAGTCGCACCTGGATGCGTCCGAGGCCGTCCAGGTCGAGATCCAGCTGCACCTGACGCCAGGGTGCCGGATCCTCGCCCTCCCCAGCGTCGTCGGCATCGCGCCGGATGCGCAGGCGCAGACGCATCTCCGCCTCCTGATGCTCCCCCTGCAGCGGGATGCGCAGATCGACCACCCCGTCGCCGGCCAGATGCGCGGCGCTGCGGGCCTGCTCGGCCAGCAGCGACTCCTGCAGGTGGGTGACGGCATCGCGGGCGCCCTCGAACTCGGGCCCTGCCTGCGTGAGCAGGCCCGACGCCACGGCCAGCCGCGAGCGCAAGTCACCGGCCGCCCGGAGTCGGGCGGCCGGCGCCGACCCTCGCACGACGTCGGCCAGACGGCGCTCGAGCAGCAGCCCGCCGTCGCTGACGCGCTCGGCAATGGCCTGCGCCGCCGTCGCCATCTCGCGGGCCCCTTGCGGCGTTGTCGATGGGGCGATCGGCACCCGCACCGGCGCCAGCCCGGCCAGCAGCGCATCGGCCTGCGACGCTGTCAGGATGCCACTCGCGACCAGAGCCGGCATCCATCGCACGAAGGCCGCCGCGGCGCCGCGGACATCCGTCTCACCGCGCGCCGCCAGGACAGCGGCGGCCATGCCGTAGGTCACCGCAGACACGGGCGGGGCGGCAGGCGGCGCGGACTCCAGCTGAGCATCGGGGTCGGTGACGGCCCCGGCACCGGACACCAGTCGCAGTGACGGCTGGCGTCCGCCGGCGACGACTTCCAGGGTGAGCGTGGTCCCCGGGGGGTATGGCAGCGTCCCGTCGGCGAGGACTTCGCGGCCGCCGAGCGCCAGCAGCGTCCCGCCCTCGAGGCCGACGCCAATCACCGTCGCCAGGACCCGGCTCCCCGGCGAAAACGCCTGGTGCGCCGACGGCACCGAGACGACGCCATCGGAGGACAGCAGGGGCGCGAGCAGGGTGATGTGCATGGCAGCGGCCTCCACCGCGGTCGCATTGCTTTGTTATCATCGGCCTCGAACCGCCACGACGCGAGCGCATGAACGCCACATCACCTTCGAAGGGCCGCTCGCCGCGCGGCCGCGGCGCCAAGCGCCGCATCCGCCTGCCGGCAGCGCGCACCGACTGGTCGCAATGCGACCCGGCCAATCTCGAGCACCCCGCGCTCTACATCAACCGCGAACTGAGCTGGCTCGAGTTCAACCAGCGCGTCCTCAACCAGGCCCTCGACCCGGCCCACCCGCTGCTCGAACGGGTCAAGTTCCTGGCCATCGTCGCCACCAACCTGAACGAGTTCTTCATGGTGCGGGTCGCCACGCTGCTGAAGAAGTATCGCGCAGGCATCGAGGACGTGAGTCCCGACGGGCTCAACACCGAGCAGCAGCTGGCAGCCACGCGGGCGCGGGCGACCGAGATGATGAGCGAGCTGCAGCGGTGCTGGCGCGAGCAGCTGCGGCCGGCACTGGCGGCCGAGGGCGTCCACATCCTGGAGCCGACCGAGTACAGCGCCGATCTGACGACGCACCTGACGCAGTACTTCCGGCACGAAATCCTGCCGGTGCTGACGCCATTGGCCTTCGATCCCGGCCACCCGTTTCCGTATATCTCCAACCTCAGCCGGAACTTCGCGGTGGTGGTCCGTCACAGCGGCCGCACCAAGTTCGCGCGGGTCAAGATTCCGGCGACGCTGGACCGCTTCGTGCCGATCCCGGCCGACATGTCGCCGCACCCCGGTCTCAGCTTCGTCTTCCTCGAAGACATCGTCCGGGCCAACCTCGATCAGTTGTTCCCCGGCACCGACCTGCAGTCGGCGCACCTGTTCCGGATCATCCGCGACACCGACATGGTGATCCAGGAGGACGAAGCCGACGATCTGCTCGAGTCGGTGGACCGCAGCCTGAAGCAGCTGCGCTACGGCGCACTGTGCCTGCTCGAAGTCGAGGACGTGATGCCGCGGCGGGTGCTCAACATCCTCGTCGAGAACTTCGAGATCGACGAGGACGTGGTGGTCCGCACCAGCGAGCGGCTGGACTGGGACGACTGGCATCAGCTGACCAAGCTGCACCTGCCGCACCTCAAGGACCCGCCGTTCTCGCCACGGACGATCTGGTCGGGGTACACCGAGATCTTCGACGACCTGCGCGAAGAGGACGTCCTCGTCCACCACCCCTTCGACTCGTTCTCGTCGGTGGAAGCCTTCCTGCGTGCGGCCATCGAGGACCCACAGGTCATCGCCATCAAGATGACGCTGTACCGCATCGGCGCCAACTCGCCGCTCGTGGACATGCTGGTCACCGCCGCGGAACAGGGCAAGCAGGTGGCCGTGCTGGTCGAGCTGAAGGCACGCTTCGACGAGCGCAACAACATCGAGTGGGCGACCCGCATGGAGGCGGCCGGCATCCACGTCGTGTATGGCGTGGTCAGCCTCAAGACGCACGGCAAGCTGTGCCTGATCATCCGCAAGGAACCGGACGGCATCCGGCGCTACGCCCATGTCGGGACCGGCAACTACAACCGCGCCACCGCCCAGGTCTACACCGACGTCGGTCTGTTCACCTCGGACGCGGCCATCGTCGACGACATCTCGGAAGTGTTCAATTACCTTACCGGCTACTCGAGCCGACGCTCGTACGAGCAGCTGCTGGTGGCGCCGGTGGCGCTGCGCAGCCAGTTCAAGGCACTGATCGATCGGGAATGCGAGCACCATCGCGCCGGCCGGCCGGCCCGCCTGGTGTTCAAGCTCAATGCCCTCGCCGACCCGGGCATGATCCGCAACCTGTACGCCGCCAGCCAGGCCGGGGTGCCGATCGATCTCATCGTCCGCGGGGTGTGCTGCCTGCGACCCGGCATCCCCGGCATCTCGGACACGATCAGCGTGCGTTCGATCGTCGGCCGATTCCTCGAACACTCGCGCATCTACTCGTTCGAGAACGGCGGTGAGCCCGAGGTCTACATCGGCAGCGCCGACCTGATGGAACGCAACCTCGATCGCCGTGTCGAAGTGCTCTGCCCCGTTCATCAGCCCGACTTGCGCGACCACCTGCGCGACGTCGTGCTCGGGACGCTGATGCTCGATACCGACCGGTGCCGGGTCCTGCGCACCGATGGCTCGTACGAGCGGGTCGAACCGCCTCAGGGCACCGACCCGATCAACGCCCAGCACCGCCTGCTCGACGTGTACTCGCTGCTGTCCTCGTCCGTGCTCTGATAACCGGTCATGGTGGACATGTATCGCGGTCCCGAAGCCGCACTGCAGCCGGCCGTCTACGGCGTGCGACCGACCACCCGCCCGCCTGCCGACCTGCTCGCCCAGCACGGCTGGGACGACGCCATGGCCGTCTCGTGGGGGCCGGCGGGATATCAGACCACCTTCCGCGCCGTGTGGACGCCTGCTGGCTTGTGCGTGCGCTGGGACGCGCAGGACTGCGCCCCCTGGGCGACGCGCACCAAGCGCGACGATTGCCTGTGGGAGACCGAAGTGGTCGAGGTGTTCCTCGATCCCACCTGCACCGGGCAGGACTACGCGGAACTGGAGATCAGTCCGGCCAACGTGGTCTGCGACCTGCACGTCGAGCGCCTGTCACCGGAGCGGCAGGTGCACCTCGGCTGGGATTTCGCCGGACTGCAGACTGCCGTCCATCGCACCGGCGACGACTGGAGTGCCGTCGCCTGGATGCCGTTTGCCGATTTCGCCTCGCTCGCGCCGCGCGTGGCGAGCTGCGTGCCGCCGGTCGGTGGCGACGTCTGGCACTTCAACGCCTTCCGCATCAAGCGACCGGGCGGGCCGGCGCAACCCGAAGAGGGCGCCATCTACGCGGCCTGGTCGGTGCCCGATGCGCCAACCTTCCACGCCCCGCTGGCCTTCAGGCCGCTGGTCTTCGAGCCGCCCCCCTCTCCGACGGACCCGTGACCGGCCAGCAGCAGCTCGCGCGCCTGCAGGCGGCGCTGCACGACGTGGATGCGCGTGCCACGCAGCTCGCCTCGTCCTGCCCGCCCCGGCGCTGGCAGCAACGCGCCGCGGGCGGCGGTTGGGCGCCTTCGGAATGCGTGCAGCACATCGTGCTGTCGGCCGAGGCGATGCTCGCGAGGGTGGACGAGGCGATGGCCGCGGGGCGGACCACCGCTGGCGAGATTGTCGGGCCGTACCGCACTGGACTGCTGGGACGCGTGCTGCTGTGGGGCCTCGAGCCGCCCTACCGACGCTTCCGCACCCGCACCGGCAGCGCCTTCGTCCCGGCGGCGCCACGCCCGCCCGAGGTCGACATCCCGGCGCTCCTGGCCGCGCACGGCGCCGTGCGCGACAGCCTGACACGCGCTCAGGGCCTACCCCTGGACCGGCTGCACATCGCCTCGCCATTCGATGCGCGCGTGCGGTACAACCTGTATGCCGCCTTTTCCCTGCTCCCCGTGCATGCGCGGCGCCACCTGTGGCAGGCCGCGCAGTCGATCGACAGCCACGCCGACGACGCACCCGGGGCCAGCGGCGTTCCCTGAACTGCGTCGGCGCCCGCGGTGCCACCGGACTGCCGTACACTACGGCCGCTGCACACCGCCGAGTGCAGCGTGATCGACGTGAGCGCAGATATCCCGCGGGACGACCTCCTGGCCATCATGGACGGCCTGGGCCGAATCGAGACGCCCGGTCTCGTCGCCCCGGTGCCGGTGGCCTACACCATCACCATCGTGGCGCAGGCCCCCGGCCAGCCCGAACCGCCGGGCGGCGGCGCGTTCCTGACCCGCGTGCTGCTGCGGGCGCGGGTGGCCGACCTGTTCCACTGGTACACCGAACACCGCGACGACCTGGTGCTGGTAGTCGACGATGGCCGGCGGCTGCCGCTGATCATCACCTCGCCTGACGGAGACGCGATCGGGCAGGGCATGCTCTCCTGAGGCAGCAGCGCGCGCGGAGTGGCAGGTCCGCAACATACAACGAGGGAAGCCGCATCGCAGCTTCCCTCGTTCCTTCTACACAGGCGACCCCATGGCGAGGTCGGCCCTTCAGACGCCTGCCGGGCCGTTCGAGGACTTGGTCGCGTTGGACGCCGACGTGGCGAGGTCTCCGGCCACTTCCTCGACCTTGGTCCGCACTTCCTGGACCTTGTCTCGGACCTGATCCTTGATCTGCTCGGCCGAATCGCTGGCACGCTCGAGGAGCGCATCGCGCGACGCGCCCATGGCGCGGTTCTCGGCGTTGGTCACCGGAACCGTGAGTCCGACCACGGCACCGGCGGCCAGGGCGGCGACGCCGATGGCCAGTGGGTTGTCCTGCATCCACCGGTCGAATTGCGTCGACGTCTGCCGCGTCACCCGGCTGGCGCGGACACGCGCCGACTGCACCGTCTCACTCACCTGTTCGCCGAGGGCACCTGCCTTCTCGCTCACCTGGTGCCCGAGGGCGCTGGCCTTCTCGCTGACCTGGTGGCCGAGCGCGCTGGCCGTGTCGCTGACCTGGTGGCCGAGGGCGCTGGCCTTGTCGCTCGCCTGCCGGCGCATGTCACGGGCGGCGGCACCGACCCGATCGGTCGTCGAGGTGGCGTACGGGTCGTCGTCGTAGCCGGCGTACGCCGGGCTGCGGTCGAAGTCGTACCCGTCGGTCGAGCGGCGGTTCCAGAGCATGTACCCGATGCTGGCCGCGGCAATCGACGCCGGGATCGGGTTGTCGCGCAGCATCTGCAGCCAGCCCGCGCTGTCGCGGCCATCGTCGCTGCGGAGGTCGAGGGACGCATACTCGCGCGTCCCGGTGGCATCGTCATCCCATTCGTACATGTCGTTGCTGCTCCACGTCTGCCGGCTCGATGAGCGGCGCATCAAATACCACGTCAGTCCCGCCCCGACGGCCGCGAGGGCCAACGGCAGCGGATGCTCGCGCACCTGTTCCACCACGGGTTCTGCCGCCTGCTGAGCGCGCCGGGCCATCTGCGTCGCCGTGTCGCCGGCCGACCCGACCATTTGCTGCACGCGGCCCACCGTCGCCTCCCGCACCGAATCGCGCGCCTGCTGTGCGAGGTGCTGCGGACTCAGGCGTTCCTGCAGTTCGTTGATGGTCTGGCTCATGCCTTCCCGGGTCCGCTCGATCTGCTCTCGGATGCGGTCCGGGTCGTCACTGGCCGACGTGACGGCACCCGTGCCCGCGGTCGCCGCAGCCCCCGGCTGGACCCCTACGTCGACGCGATCGGCCGACCCACCCGGTCCGAGCCCCGCCGTACTGACGCTGCGCGGAACATCTGCATCGGCCAGTTCGGTCGCGCCGAGCGGCGTCGCGACTGGCAGGTCCGGGGCGAGCGGCGACCCCGTGGGCAGAACTACCTGGTCTCGTTCTTCAGCCACTGTGCCGTCTCCTTGATTGAATCGATTGTCTCGACGGGCGCCATCGGCTGCCGCAGGGTGGTGAGCCCGCTGCGCACCATGGCGTAGCCCGCACCTGCCAGCAGCAGCGCCGTCAGGCCGGCCGCCAGCCACGCGGCGACACCCAGCGTGATGAGCAGCAGGACCACCGCCGCCACCATCGTGAGCAGTGCCGCATTGGCGACCAGCCCGCCGGCGCCGAGCATGGCGCCGCCACGGCCGGCCTGCGTGGCCTTCTGCGACAACTCGCTCTTGGCCAGCAGCACTTCCTGGCGAATGAGCAGCGAGGTCTGCTGCGAGAGGTCGGCGAACAAGTCGCCGAGCGACCGCTCGGGGCGTGATGAGTCCATGAGGTTTCTCCCGTGCGCGGTGAACGTCAGCTGGTGATGCCCGGCGCCGGGTCAGTCGACAAGCCGCCGGACTGCGCGAGGTCGTCGACCTTGGCGAAACCGCTGGACCGGCCATAGCCGGTCTGGCCAGGCACCGCGTATGAGTGCGGGACGTCGTTGCCACCGCCGAAGTCGGAGTCGTAGTGCGTCAGACCGCGGCGGTTGGCGCCGGTGTCACCCGAACTCTTGAGGAAGCGAGCCAGCGCCAGGCCGAGCACGAAGGCGCCGCCGACGAAGGCGGCCGGGTTGCGGCGCGCGAACCGCTCGGCATCCCGCACCATCTCCTCGGGTTCCTTGTCGCGCATGCGGTCGGCAAACAGCTGAATCTGGTCCACGGCCTTGTCGGCATAGGTCGCCAGCGTCTGGTTCTCGCTGCGGAGCTGCTCACTGGCAGACTTGATGGCCGAGGCAACCGAGCCCAGCCCTTCCGCCGCGCGGGCCTTCTGCTCGTTGACGCGGCTCGAGGCCTGCTGCTTGACCTGTCCGATCACGCCGGCCACGCTCGGCAACTGAGAGGTCTGCCCCTGGCCGCCACTATCACCCGAGTTGCCGGCTGCCGGGGTTCCGAATGCGTCTCCGCCCGGCGCCGTGGTGCCGAACGCGTCGCTCCCGTAGCCACCCGTGCCGCTGCCCAGCCCGGATTCTCCCGGGAGTTCCGTGCCCAGGTCCGCCGAAGCTCCGCTGTTGCTCCCGAAGCTGCTGCCGCCCTGGCCGAACGTGGAGGAATCCGACCCTGGCGCCTTGGCTCCCGGAGTTGTTTTCTGTGTCGCCATTTGCTGCGTCTCCCTGAGGTGTGTCGGCCAGGCACAAGGCGGGCCCGGCACGTGTTCTTGCCCCTGGTAAAAGGAAGAAGCGTGCCAACGCGTCAGCACTACCCGGGCCGCGCTCCAACTCACAGAAGACGCGAGTTTCCAGGTGCGGATCCGCGTAAAGCGGAGATCCAGGCAAGGCCGGGAGCAGCCCGCGAAACGGTGCGGGGCGCCAGGCGAGTACGTGTGGAGTGGTACGAGTCACGGCAGCCGTTGCAAAACGCAACAGCTTCCCGCTACTTGAACAGGCCGCGGATGCGACGGCCGACTTCGCTGGTCCAGCCCTCGATGGTGCGCCCGACACGCTGGCGCAGCGTGCCGCGATGGATGGGACACATCTGCTCCGGCGTCTGGTCGGCGCGCTTGAGGTACTCGGTGTACACCGGGCACCCGGCCATCGGCTTCTTGTAGGACACGCGACACAGCGTCTCTTCGCGCAGCCCGGCTGGTCGGGCAAAGGTGCCAGGCGGGCGCACGCGCGCCGCGCGGCGCATGAAGTCGGCCCAGATGGGCATGGCGTAACGGGAACCGTACGCCTCACGCCCGATGGTCGCCGGCTGGTCGAATCCAACCCACACGCCGACCACGAGCGAGGAGGAGAAGCCGACAAACCAGGCGTCCTTGAAGTCGTCGGTCGTGCCGGTCTTGCCGCCGACGGCAAAGCGGACGCCCATGCGGCGCAGCCCCGAGGCCGTGCCGCGATCGACCACGTCCTGCAGCATCGACACCATCTGGTACGCCACCTCGGGTGCGAGGACGTTTTCGCGCACCACCGGGTTGCTGAAGGCCGCACTGCGGTCGGCGTCCAGGATGCGCAGGATGGCGCGAGGGCGGACCGCACGGCCGCCATTGGGAAACATCGCAAAGGCCGTCGTCATCTCCAGCGGCGTCACCAGGCCGGTGCCGAGCGAGAGCGACGGCACGTTCGGCAGGTCGCGCAGCCCGGCGTCGTTGGCCACCCGCAGCACGCGGCGCGTCCCCACGCGCTGCTGCAGCAGGGTGGCGGCGCGGTTGTTGGACTCGAGCAGGGCGGCGCGCAGCGTCAGGGCCGGCGGGGTCTTGCCGCTGGCGTTCTCGGGCGCCCACTCGTCCGGGCCCTGCGGAGCGATGGCGTCCAACCCCTCCAGCAGCGTCACCGGCGAGAAGCCGTCCTGGAGTGCGGCGGCATAGAGCAGCGGCTTGAACGCGGACCCTGGCTGGCGGCGGCTGCGGGTGGCGCGGTTGAAGGGGTACCGTGCCGCATCCCGCCCTCCGACCAGCGCCAGGACGTCGCCGGTGGCCGGGTCCATGGCCACCAGCGCGGCCTGCAGCTCCGGCTTGCCGAAACGGCCGAGACCCTCACGCACGACCCGGTCGGCCGCCTCCTGCAGGGTCGGCACGATCGTCGTGTCCACGCGCCAGTCCGGCGGGTGGTCGCCGCCCAGCGAGTCGCGAAACGACTGCCGCAGGTAGGCGCGCGCGTAGGCATCGGACGCCGTGCTCGACGGCTGGTAAGGTCGCACCCGCAGACGTTCGCCACGCGCGGTGCGCTCGGCAGCCTCGGTGATGAAGCCGGCCTGGCGCATGCGCGCCAGGACGACGTGGCTGCGCTGTACGGCGCGCGAGAAGTTCGACCACGGCGACAGGGCGGCTGGCGCACGGGCCAGTCCGGCGATGAAGGCGCTCTCGGCCAGCGTCAGCGACTTCGCCGGCTTGCCGAACACCCGCCGCGACATCGGCTCGACGCCGTATACGCCCGCGCTCAGGTAGATGCGGTTGAGATAGAGCTCGAGGATCTCGGCCTTGCTCAGCTGCAACTCGAGCTGCAACGAGATGACCGCCTCACGCGCCTTGCGGGTGTAGCTCTTGCGATTGGAGAGAAACAGCGTGCGCGCCAGCTGCTGCGTGATCGTGCTGGCGCCTTCGCTGCGGCCGGTCAGGGTGTTTCGGTACACCGCCCGGCCGAGACCGATCGGGTCGATGCCCGGGTGCGCGTAGAAGCGGTGGTCCTCGACCGCGATGAAGGCCCGCTGCAGCGTCGGGGCGATAGCCGCCAGCGGGACGTCCTGCCGCTGTTCATCGAGCCGGAACCAGCGCTGCCCGTCAGCCGTGTGGAACCAGGTGTCGCCGACGCCCCTGGTCAGCTTGTGCACGGCCCAGGTCTGCTTCCAGACCCACCCCGTGAACAGCAGTCCCACCACGATGCCGACCAGCACCACCCAGCGGATGATGCGGTCCTGCCCGGCCATCCACGCGCGCGCCTGCCGTATCACCCCCGTAGTGTCGCACCTCGGCGTCAACCGCCCGGGCGCGACTTCGGACGGGGCGCGCCTGCGCCACCGCCCGAACGCCGCTGCCGCGGACCGGTCCTGCACGTTCCGGTCCGCCCCGACATGGTCACGAGATCACAGAAGTGTGGCCCACGGCGATCACAGGTGGACTACCCACAGGGCTACTTCACGACTTCGTCAGCGCCGATGTCGACCGCCCCACCACTGGGACGCGCCTGTCCTTTGAAGTCGGTCGGGGCGAACTCGGTGAAGATGCCGCGGTCGATGACGGCGTCGGCCAGATCCGGACGCAGCCGCAAGTCGGCCGCGGCGGGGGCGACAAACATCTCGGGCGTCGCCAGCAGGTAGTTGCCCTCGACCAGGCCGGCCGCACCATCGCGGCTGGTGATCGAGCCGTCCAGGAGGTTGCCGGCGATGTAGGTGTTGCTGGTGTCGCGGTGCGCGTAGTCGATGGCCAGGTCCGAGGTGCCCGCGAGCAGGACGCTGTTGTGCACGACCACCGTGTCCGGGGAGTCCAGGATGGAGATGGCCGCGCCCCGGAAGCCGGTGTTGGCCCTGCGCACGATCATGTTGTTGCGCACGATGCCGCGTTCGCTCTGGTCCGGCGTCCGGTCTTCGAGCCCGAGCACGATCTCACGCGACGTGTTGACGAAGGTGTTCCGCTCGATCAGCGTGCCGCGACTGCCGCCCCAGGTGAAGATGGCCGGCCCGCCGATCCGCGAGGCCGCCGGCTTCGCGTCGATGAACCGGTTGCCGCGAATCACCCACTTCTGCCCGTTGCTGACGTCGATGCCGACCGGGAAGTTGCTACCGAGCGCGACGTATTCGAACAGACAGTTTTCGACGAGTCCGCCACTCGCCCCGCGCGCCGGGTCCAGCGTCGCCGCCACGAACTGCCCGTTGTCGCGAATCCTCAGACCCGCCAGGCGTGGGTCGACCATGGCACCCCGCAGCGTGATCGGATAGCCAACCGCCGACTTCAACGTGAGGTTGGCCAGCGTCAGCCGGGTCGCGTCGGTGGCGACGAAAATGCTGGGGTTTTGCTGTTTCGACGTCGCCTTTGCGCCGAGAAGCACGACATCGGAGGCTCGCCCCGTCGCACTTGCAATCTCGACGTCCGCGAGCCCCTTGGGCAGAACCAGTGGCCGCGTCAGGGTGTAGGTCCCCTTCCCGATCAGGATCCTGGTCGCTGACCGGAGGTTGCCGACCGCTGCCTGCAGTGCCGTCTCGGAGGACACCTTCACCACCTTCATCGTCACCTCGCCTGACGGCGGCGGCGGTGGTGGTGGCGGCGGTGGCGGTGGTGGTGGCGGTGGCGGCGGCGGCGGCGGCGGCGGCGGGGGTTCGACAATGCCACCCGGCGCGACCACCGACACTTCGTTGGATGCGCCGCTGCGCGTGCCCGTGGCGTCCACCGCGCGGACCACGAAATAGTAGCGCTGGCCAGGGATCAGGCCGGCCACGACCGAGGTGGTGACGCCAGCCGCGACTTCGAGGGCCAGCGTGTAGCTGCCCGTGGTCGTGCGCTGTTCAATGAGGTACGACACACTCGTGCTGTCGCTTGGGGGATCCCACGCCAGTCGGATGCTCTCGGCGTGAACCGGAACTGCGGTGACGCACGAGATTGCGGTAAGGACCGCGGCTTGGAAAATCGGTGTGCCGGCAGACCACGAGCGGCCCGCCAGACGCAGGAAAGGAGCAAAGCTGTAAGTTGGCACTGTATTTTTTTATGTAATCAGGCCGAGAATCAGACCTGCCTGACTACTAGCAAAAACCGAGCCCACTGACAGATACCAGAACTGTCTGCGCGCTGCTCATCCTTAGAGGATGCTCGCGAAGCAAACTACATCAGTACATTTGCGTAATTTTTACGTAGGCGGCGGGGAGTGGATCAGCCACGCCCCATGTAGGGCATGCCGGTCGCCATCACGGTCATGAACGGAACGTTGACCTGCACGGGGAGATTGGCCATGTACAGCACCGCATCGACCACATGAGCGACGTCGATCAGCGGCTCGGGCGCCAGCCCTCCGCCCGGTTGCAGGACCCCCGAGGCGTAGCTCCGGGCCATGTCGGTCGCGGCGTTGCCGATGTCGATTTGACCGCAGGCGATGTCGAAGGCGCGGCCATCCAGCGCTGTCGACCGTGTCAGCCCGGTGACACCATGCTTGGTGGCGGCGTATGCGGCCGAGCGTGGACGCGGGACGTGCGCGGAAATCGAGCCGTTGTTGATGATGCGGCCGCCCCGCGGTGTCTGGGCCTTCATCAGGCGGACGGCGGCTTGCGTGCACAGGAACACACCGGTCAGATTGACGTTGACGACCGAGTGCCATTGCTCGACCGTCAGGTCCTCGATGGGCACGCTCGGGGCGTTCACCCCGGCGTTGTTGAACAGCACATCGAGGCGACCCCAGGCGTCGGCGACCCGGTCGAAGACCCCGCGCACGGCCGTCGGGTCGGTGACATCGGCAGGCAGGACGAGCGCCGGCGCTGCGCTGTTGGCTGCCAGCGCCGCGGTCGCCTCGAGTGCCGCGGCACGCCTGCCCACGAGGCCGACCCGGTAGCCGGCGCGAAGCAGCCCCACGGCCACGGCCTGTCCGATGCCACTGCCGGCGCCGGTTACCACGGCGATGCGTACTGGTGCGGTCACGGCGCGAACGGTAGCATGGGCCGGCGTCCACACGCAGGAGACTCACAGACATGACCGTGCTCGTTACCGGGGGGGCCGGCTTCCTCGGCACCCGCCTCATCCGTTCCCTCCTCGCTGGCACCGGCGCGCTCGCGCCGGCCCGCATCATCTGCGTCGATCGCGAACCGAGCCCGCTGGCCGATCCCCGCGTCGAGTCCCGCGTGGGCAGCATTGCCGACGCCGACTTCGTCCGGGGTGCGGTCCCGCCGGACGTGCGTGTGATCTGGCATCTGGCGGCGGTGCTCAGTGGTCAATCCGAGGCCGAACCGGAACTCGCCGCGTCGGTCAACGTCGGCGGCACGCAGGCCCTGCTGGAGGCCTGCCGGGGCGCTGCGCAGCCGCCGCGCTTCGTGCTGGCCAGCACCGTCGCCGTCTTCGGCGGACCGCTACCGGCCGAGGTGCCGGAGGATCTGGCGTTGCGTCCCCAGACCACCTACGGCACCACCAAGGCGATTGCCGAACTGCTCGTGCTCGAAGCGTCACGGCGCGGCGTGGTGGACGCCGTCGTTTGTCGCGTGCCGACGGTGGCGGTCCGCCCGGGCCTGCCCAACTCGGCACTGTCGAGCTTTGTCAGCGGCATCGTCCGCGAGCCGCTCGCTGGCGTCGGCTCGGTCTGCCCGGTGCCACTGGACGTCCGGCTGTGGGTGGCCTCCCCCGCCACGACGACCGCCAATCTGCTGCAGGCGGCCCTGATCCCGGCTGACGCGCTGGGCGGCGTGCGCACGGTCAACCTGCCGGGGATCTGCGTGACGCCGGCCGACATGCTGGCCAGCCTGGCGCGCGTCGCCGGCGCACCCGTACGTGCGCTCGTGCAGGAGCGGGTGGACCCGCATGTCGCCGCCGTGGTGGTCGGCTGGCCCGGGGCCTTCGACGTCTCGCGGGCGCTCCGCCTCGGCTTCGTGAACGACCACGATGCCGACGCGCTGGTCAGGCAGTTCGTCGCCGAGCGTGACGCCGCTGCCGTGACCGAGCCGGAATAAAAGGCTGCGCCGCCGAGAGCCGCGCGATCGACGGTGGCCCCGGGCGGTGTGGATCAGCGCCAGCGGATCTCGTCCGGTGCGAGCAGCGGGCGCGCCGAGCTTTCCGGGGTGCCGGCAAGGACGTCCAGCGCGGCAAGGGCGCCGAAACGCAAGCCCGCCCGCGCCTCGATGGCAGCAAGTGACACCTGGTAGGTCTCGTAGGCGCCGAACACGGCCTCCCGGTGCGGCAGGAACCCGCGTTGCGACAGGATGTATCCGGACACGCTCAGCCTGCCGGTCTGATCGTGGACGAAGGCAATCGCCTTCCAGAATTCCAGCGGCACGGCCACGCCCTCGAAGCGGGGGTCGTCGTCGCGCAGCACCGGCCCGGTCATCACCGAAATCTTCTGGTCGTCCTCGCGAGCGTTCTGGAGCGCGTAGTCCTCGAGTCCGAGCCAGATGCCGGCGTTGAACGGCTGCATCTGCGGCACTGCGTTGGCCAGGTGCATCGAGTCGGTGTTGCCCTGGTCGGCCTCTGCGCGCGAGTCGCCCCAGGCCGGATCCTCGCGACGGGTCATGTGTCCGCGGCTGAAGCGGGGCGGGTTGCCGTACATCGGCCCGGACAGCTGCGTGGCTTCCGGCAGGCGCGGATCGAAACGCCAGTCGCGGCGGCGCAGGTGCGGGATGCTGCGGGCGCCGTCGATGTTGACCGCGCTGACGTAGCACAGGCGTCGCCGCACGCTCATGACGACGGAGAAATGCCGGTACGGGACCGCCGTGTGCGTGCTCCCCTGCCACTGCACCTCGAGCACATCGTCGGCGTCGACCACCGTCGGCAGCAGCGCCGGCGGATGCTCCACGCCGAGGAAGTCAGCGCGATACCCATCCCGCGTGTCGTAGCCGGCCGCGGCGGGCATCAGCGGGCGCGGCTCGATGCCCACGGTCGGGGCAACCGGCAACGCCGGCACCGTCACCATCGGCGTCGCGGCGGCCAGCGCATCCAGCACGTAGCGGCCCCGCACCGCGTAGTTGGCCCGCTCCAGCGCACCCGCAAAGTGCACGCCGACCGCGCCGCCGGTCTCGAGGTCGAGCACGACCGACCCTGAACTGCCGCCGAGCGTGGTCGCGTCGTGGGCAAAGGCCCACGCGCCGTCCTGCATCGGTCCGATCTTGCCCGGCGAGAAACGCTTGACCCCGTAGATCCCGCCGAACAGCCGCCGCGCGATTGCGATGCTGCCGGAGCCGACGAGATCCTCGGCGGGAAAACCCACGACCGCGATGTCACGGCCGGTCTCGAGCGGCACGTCGACAAACGGAATCGGCGGCGGCAGGTGTACCCCCTGCCCGGGCGACAGGCGCAACAGCGCGAGGTCGGGTGCCTGCGCATCGGCCAGGTCGGCCAGGTAGAGCACCTGATCGACGCCAACCTCGAACTCCTCCGGGGTGCCGGCGTGCACGTACTCTTCGCGCAGGTCCACACAGGCCGACATCATCGCGGCGCCGGAGGTCCGCCGGAAGACCAGGTGCGACTGCTCGCGCGCGACGAACTCGGCCGCCACGTGGGCGTTGGTCACGACGAGGTTTTCGGCGACGATCCAGGCGGTGCCCGCCTGCTGCAGGCGCGGGTGTCCGGACAGTTCGACCCGCCCGACGCTGGCCATACGCGACTCGTACAGCACGCGCGTCGCCTCGATGCGGCGCCGCAGTTCCGGCGACTCGGGGAGCTGGATGCGGTTGTGCTGGACGAGCATCGACGGGCGGCCGTGCGCGAGCACGACCGCCTCGACATGGACGCGGCCGTCGGCTTCGGCGCGGCTCAGGGCCGGCACACTCCAGCCGGGCTGGCCCTCGACAAACGCCATGATCGAGGCGGTGCTCACGCCGACCCGTGCCGCCGGCGCCGGGGCGACGTGGCGCTGCGCCATCGACAGCAGTTCGTGGGCGATGGCCGGGTCGGCGGTCAGCAGCGCTTCGGACCGTTCACGCAGCGTCATCGCGACTCCTTCGACACAGGGACGGCGAAGACCTCTCGAGGGCGGCCGCGGGGGCGAGGCCGCGGCGGCGGCGCCGCCGCGCGACCCGGGCCGGCAGCGCCCTGGTCTCATACCGGGATCAACGACGCCGGCGGGGGCGGGGAACGGACGCGTTGCCCGGGGCGCACCGGCCGACCGGCAGGGTCAGCGCGGCGGCAGCACCACGTCCGCGTACAGCAGCAAGTCGGCGTCGGCGCCGTAGGGGCCCTCGAGCGCCGGCGCGCCGTCCGGACCGACCACCAGCGAGCAGCCGATGCACCGGTGTCCCTGCCAGGGCCCATCGGTGATCGGGCCGACGCTGCTGGCCCCGGCAATCCAGACCTGGTGATCGCGGGCGACGACGCCATAGCAGCGTCGCCAGAGATCCCCGTAGGGCGTCAGGGCATTGTCATGGTCGGGCGGGACCGCCCATGCGCACGGCGAGACGATCAGCTCGGCGCCCATCAGGGCCAGGGTGCGGCTCACGACCTCGCCATCGGCAAAGGCGTCGGCGCAGATCATCAGCCCGATGCGCCCGAGTCGCGTGTCCACCACCCCGAGCCGATCGCCACGCGCGTACAGGTCCTGGGCGATGTCGAGTTCGTTCAGCTTGCGGTGATGCAGCACGACGCGGCCATCGCCGTCGATGAGCACCGCGGCGTTGTAGACGTGCGCGCCCGCCCGCTCCACCAGTCCTGTACACACCAGCACGCCCGCGCATGCCGCTGCATCGCGAAGCGCCAGGCAGGTCGGCCCGTCAGGGATGGCCTCGGCGTGTTTGCCTGTGTCCTGCGCCATCCAGCCGAGCGGCAACGCTTCGGGCAGCAGCACGAGGTCGGCCCCGTGCCGCGCCGCTTCGTCGATGGCCGCGAGGGCGCGCGCGAGGTTGCCCGTGCGGTCACCAGGCAGGACGAGCAGTTGTGCGAGGGCCAGGCGCATCTCAGGCACGGGCGGCAAGGAACAGCGCGTTGCACTCGGCCTCTAGGACGCCGCCGACCACCGTGCAGTCCAACCCGGGAGTGCGGCGCACGACCTCCTCTGCCAGGATGTCGATCTGCCGCCAGCCCTGCGCCTGCAGGAAGCGGATCGACGAGCCGAAGACGACGGCGCCGATGCCGGCCCAGAGGACGGCGCTCTGGCACATCGGGCAGGGCTCGGCGGTGGTGTAGAGCACCAGTGGCGCGCCGTCGATGCCGGGGTGCTGCTCGGCCAGCCGGTTGATGGCGTCGATCTCGCCGTGCCAGGTCGGATTGACCGAGGACCGGTTCCAGCCCTCGGCGAGCACGGTCTGCGTCCGGCCATCGACGATGACCGCGCCGAAGGGCAGTTCCGGCGCGTGCCGGGCCGCGGCAATGGCGCGTCGCATATGGGTCTCGTGCATGAGGGAGCGTACACCGCCGAGGCGCTGTGCTATCCTTCGGGGTCGGCCGAGTCGCCGCGCCCGCGGCAACTAACGCCGACACGCGCTTGCCGCACGTCCCCATCGTCCAGAGGCCCAGGACGCGGCCCTTTCAAGGCTGAAACACGGGTTCGAATCCCGTTGGGGACACCAGCCTTCGCTCTCCATTCAGGCGAGCAGGCTGATCCCGCCGCAGCGGGCGATCCGCGCGGCGAGGAGGTCGGACATCCCCCTCCGCCTGCCGAGGGAGCTTCGGCCGAGGCACGCCCTGCTCACACCGCCGTCCGGCTCCGTGGCAGGCGGCGAGCCTCGAACCGATAGCCTTCCTTGCAGGCGTGCCACGTGACGCGCCCGTCGAGTGCACATCGTTGCCAGCCCAGCGGCCGGTCGGTGCAGTTGCTGCTCATCGTGTGGCAGATCGGCACCATGGCACCGAGCGGGCCCCGATGCACTACGACTGTACGGCAGGCGAGGTAGGGGCTGCATGCCCTTCGACATCGTTCGAGCAGACGTAGTGTTCGACCAGGGCGTATCCAGTTGCCGGAGCACAGGCGTGCAGTGCCTGGCGACATCGGCCACAACGTGGTGGAGCGCCGCTGTCGCGCTCTAGGGGTCGACGAGCGAAGGCTACTCCGTCGAGTTCTTCGACATGGCGGGCAACACGGTTGCCGTCGTCACCTTGCCATCGAGCAGCCCTTCGTCAGCCGACAGCGGCGGATCGGCCAGCAGTTCGGCAACTCTCCGCCTGAGCCTGACGCCCACTCACGCCGCCTGCCGCAGCCCGTCGACCGCCCGCAGCGAGCCCTCGAGCTGGTTCCAGCTCAAACAAGTGAGGGACACCACACTTTCCTCGGCCTGTTCACGGTCCATCCCGGTCACATGGATGACGGATTACTCCGACGACAAAGGTGACATGGCGGGTCGGACGGATTGGCGAGGGGCTCCAGCCGGCACGTCTCTTCGTCGAAGTACCCAAGATCGCAGTGCATGAAGGTGACGAGCCAGAGATGGTCGTCGACCTGACTGCAGCAAGTTGGGCGCGGCCGGCTTGGTCGGGACTGACCCATCGAGAGGGCTGTGCCGACGCGCCGGATTGTAGAAAGCGTCGATGTAGTCCCCCGGGCTCGCGCGCCCCCGCAGTCTTCACAGCCGAGCGCCGTTACGTCCGCCGCCCTTCGCATGTCCGTACTTCAGCAGAGCGACGAAGACTGCCCCGCCGACCGCGTTGCCCACCGTCGCACCCAGCAGGAACCGGCCGAACTCCGGCCAGGTGATGCGCCCTTCGCCGGCAACAAGACCGGCGAACACTTCCACCGTTCCAGCAATCGAGTGCTGGAGGTGCGCGATCCCGATCGCGAACGCGATCAGACCGACGAGGAGCACCTGAGCCGTCGTGTCACGCGCTGCGGTGACCAGCCACGCCATCAGCCCCATCAACCATCCGGCCAGCACGCCACCAATCAGGAGCACCCACCAGACGTGGTCCACGTACTTGCCGGCAATCCGCTCAAACGCCCACGGCTCGGCCTCGCCCAGTTTCGGACCGATCCACACTGCCAGCGCGGCAAACGCCATGGCTCCAGCGACATTGCCGAGGTACACCAGTCCCCACAGGCGCAGCATCTGCCCGATCGAGCGGGTCCCGGCGAGTACCGGCTGTACCGCCAGCGCGGTGTGTTCGGTGAACAGTTCCGATCGCCCGAGCACGACGACGATGAAGCCGGCAGCATACGCAGCGGCCTGAAGCAACTCGACGACCGGTGCGGGGTACGTGCCGTCGAGAAGGGTGAGCAGTACGGCCATGAGGAAGGGCCCGACGCCGATCTCGATGCCGGCGGCAAACGCTGACACGAGCAACTCGCGCGGCGGTCGCTCCAGTTCCTGCTCGGCCTGCTCGACTTGTTGTTGAAGAATCGTGTCGTAGGACTTCAGCGCAGTGCGAAGGGGCCTGTCGCAGACTGCCTCGTGGCCGCCATCGCGCGGCGCGACTCGACGAGGATCGGTATCGGAGGGCACAAGGTTCGGATCATTCATGGCGCCGATTCGTTGCGTGAGGCGAGGCGTTCAAGACAATGTTGACTCTGACGCTAGGCTTCCTCTGGATGGTAACCCCCGCCGAGTCGGATGCACGACCTGAGCTGTCGGCGGCGGCGGCGGGAGGACGGTGCTTCCAGACTCAGACAAAGACCCGCGCTGAATCCCTGCGACGGAGCGGCGTCGCACCGCCTCAAAAGACCCGGTCCTTGCAGTTCGTGAACGGGGCGGAGACGATCAGCGCCGTTCCTGGTGTGCCTGCCGGGAGGTCGATGGTGGACAGCAGCTCGACACGTCGGGGTCGTCCGTCGGCGGTTGCAGTGCCGTACGGGATCGCGGCGTCTACCTCGAGCGTATAGGCTGTATCTCGGAGCAGCGTCAGCGTCATCGCGCCACCACGCCACCACATCTCGCTTTCAACCCGCGCGGTCTGCGAGCTCGGACGGGCTTCGGCGGAGACGACCGGCGGGATCGATCCATCGCGGCATGCCACGGTGATGGTGAACTGGCGAGTGGGGAGGGCGGGCCCCATGGGAAATGGTCGGGCCAATTCGGTTTGTCCCGCCTCAATCCGGATTCGCTGCGCAGACTCGAGTGTCTGGCCACCAAAGTAGGCGGGTAGGTAGGGCGTCCCGCCGCCGGGTCGGCCGAAGTGGTTGGCGCCGAGCACATAGGTGTCCGGGGGCAGCCCATCAAAGGTGAACCGACCATCTGCGTTTGTGGTGGCGTTCAGCATCAACGCCTCACCGGAATCATTCGTAGGCGGATGATCCGGGAACAGAACCAAAGGAATGCCGCCGGCGGGCGTGCCGTCCGCTGCCACGACGCGGCCGGAAAGAATGCCTGAGGGATGTAACACGACGTCGGCGTACGTACACCCACCACGTGCGGTCATGCGAATGGGCTCGGCCATCCACGGCTTCAGGGCCTGACCGGCGTCGATGCCAATCGCGTACGTCCCCAGCGGGACGTCGTCGAATGTGAAATGCCCCCAGCCGTCACTCACGGCGTTTACCCTGCCCGTCGGCAAGTCAAGCCACAGCCGGACGTCAGGGACAGGGTCGAGAGGGCGGTAAGCGCGAACGCGCTCGGAATCGTAGCGCGTCACCGACCCGTACACACGTCGTGGCACCGGAGGCAGCTCAGGTTCCGGCTCCCCGGCCGCAAGCTCTCGTTGAGGACCGCACGCACTGATTGACATTCGACCGTTCGCGTCGCGTCCGGTGTAGACCACGTAGCGCTTCCCCAGCTCCAGCCTGGCCCCGCAGCTGCTCATGTCCGACCGCAGGTCGGCGGTTGGACCGGTGACACCCTTGACTGCGTGGGTCACTCGCAGCCGCATCTGGATCTCCGTCCCGGCTTCCTGCACGGATTCCACCTCGCCCACGAACACGACCGACGTGTCGAAGGCTTGGCAGGGCGTCGAGTAGGAGGCGCACGAGCAAGCCGCTGCGGGACGCACGAGAGCGGTTCCAAAGATGGCGGTGACGACCAGGGTGATAAGAACAGTGCGCATCGCGCGCCTCCTGTCGGCAGGGTATCGCACTCGTGCCGGGGTATGGCGTACTTCGCCGCGTGGCTTGCCGGATGACTCACGCAGGCTGGCGACAGCTGCTGATACGAGCAACCACGTGCTCGGAAGCAGCGCGGACGCACGACCCTCGCCGGTCGGAACCAACTTCCAGGACCGGCTCGATGGCGCAACGCCGTCGTCCGTCGTGCTCAGCCTCGCCCCGGATACCTTCGTCGCCACGGATCCGACGCGGGACTACAGCGTCGTCGCGGCGGGACACGGCAGTGGCATGGCGCTGGCGCCGTTCAGGTTCACTCGGCTGATCAAGCAGGAAGAAAAGTGCTGGTGCGCGAATACCGCTACATACTCCAGCACCCAACGGAGAACCCAAGCCGCTCGCGCTCCGCGAGAAACGTCCCATCGTCATCCTGCCGCAGTGCCTGCGCTGCCACACGGGGACGGCGCCCGGGTCAGCGCAAGACACCACCCCACCCCGACCCGCCAGCCCGAGGCACTTCAGCAGGACGTCCCGTCAGCAGAGGACGCGCGGTCGGCCGCATCAAAGTTCGCGCGGCCTACCGCGGCTTCTCGGCCACCAATCGCACGACAGGCGCTTCGTTCGGATTCCAGTCGGACTTGGTGGTCGTCACGTGCTCGACTCGCACGACCGTGAGATGCGCGAACTGTTTGCGCAGTTCATCAGGGTCGAGCCCGTGCGCGCCAACTCCGCGGGCGAACCCCTCGACCACCAGCAGCCCGCCCGGCTTGAGCGCAGCAGACAGGCGCGCGGGAACGTCCGTCTTCGATCCGGTGTGCCACGCATGGATGTAGAAGGAGGCGATCACATCCCACTGCGACTCTCCGAAATCGAAGACGTCGAGGTCGGCCGCTTCCGTGCGAATGTGCAGCCCGCGTGCCTTGGCTCGTGCCTGCGCCTGAGCCAGCGCCTTGTCTGCCAGGTCGACGCCGGTGACCTGCCAGCCGCGCTCGGCCAGGAAGAGTGCGTTGCGCCCTTCCCCCATCCCGAGGTCCAACGCCGTGCCCGGCGTTCGCCCCTGCACCGCCGCGACCAGCAGGTCGCTCGGCGCCTTGTTCACGGGGCCGCCTTCCTCCTCGTACACCCGGTTCCAGGTCTCGCGAATCCGTTCCGCGCGTGTCTTCTTCGGCGCTTCCGCAGTCGGCGCCTGCGTGGCCGCCTGGCCGAACGCTGGCAGCGTGCACGTGGACCCGGCGAGCATGGCGGCCAGGCCGAACCCGAGCATGTGTCGCAATCGCATGTCCAGCTCTCCTCAGCCACGCCACCACAGGCACACGACCGTCGAGGCGTTCGCTCGGTCACGCACGGGTGGGCGGCAGCTTGGCAAGGCACCGCGTCTGAGTTGGTGGCCGATACCCTACCACTCGGCACACAAGCTGGACAAGAGCACCGCCCAGCGCCCAGCCCGCTCACCATCGAGGGCACCGGGTACGACCTCTCGGACTACGTGGTGGTCACCGCTTGGCACCAACCCACGCCTCTCAATAGCAACCCAGCCCGCGACTGTGTTCAGCGTCGCCGCCGTTTACCGGCGTGCGCCCGCGCGTAGTCGCCGCTGCCCCTGAATTTTGTCTGCGTGACACATGCGATGCGGACAGGCATTTGACCCGCTGTGCGTCAAACCGTCCTGAAAGCTATACAAATCCAGCGCTCGGGCCCACCGAGACCTTGGCCTCACGCTTGCACCCACATGTAGTGGTTCGGAGAAGGCCGTAGGGTGGTTCCTCACAATAGGGTGGGGCGATTGCCCGCCAAGCCACGGCCTTCTCCTCCCCGCACACCTGACCCACCAACGTCGACACGCCTCCCCGTGTCGTCGTGGCGCGCCCGACTGACTTTCGCTTTATGATCGTCATCGGATGGCATCCAGCGTCTGCACGGTCAGCTTCCAGGATGAACACGGCACGACACACACGGTCACGGTGTCCGCGACGTCGTTGTACGAGGCTGTCGGCCTGGCACTTCACGCGTTCAAGCTGCAGCCGTGGGTGCCGCCGGTGCCGCCGGCCGTCCCGCTGACCATCTCCGCGCGGCCGCCCACCGTGCAGCACCAGGTGACGCTCGAGCGTGCGCAGCGCTGGGCCAGCCACGCCGCGACCTCCCCCACCGACAAGCTGCAGCGGGAGCGCGTCCGAGCCCTGCTCGCCACACGGTGACCGCCAGCCAGGACGCGACGACCCGCATCTCCCCCCACTGCCGTACAATCGGCGCCACCTGAGAAGGGACGGCAGGCGGCGTGAGCAAGTGGTCCGATGATGGCTTCCTCGATGGCCTGCGACAGGCCGGCGACCCGCTGGCTGACGCCGCGGTCGCTCGCCTCTCGCTGGAAGGCGGTGACCACGCCGTGGGTCGCGCCTTCCAGCACCTCCAGGGCAACTCCACGCCGATCCCGGCCGGTGCCCCGCCCGCGCTGCACGACTTCATCGCCGCGTCCGGAGGCCTACCCGCCGACGTCGACCGCGCGCGTCTCGCCGCCGGCGCCGCCGCCTTCCTGCAGAACGCGCTCCCGTCCGTGGTCGTGCTGCTGGCCTCGAGCCTGCCGCGCGGCTACGCGGCGCCCTGCCTGACCGAGATCCTGTCGATCTCCGGCGACCTGGAACGACATCCCTACGACCGCCTGATGGGCGTGGTGCAACTGCTCGTCAACGTGTCAGCCGACGATGGCTTCGCGCACGACGGACGGGCAGTGATCACCGCCAAGAAGCTGCGGCTGCTGCATGCGGGCATCCGGGTGCTGACCGACCGGTACCGCCCCGACTACCGAGCCCGCTTCGGCGTGCCGGTCAACCACGAGGACATGCTCGCCACGATCATGGCGTTCTCCTTCCTCGTCGTCGATGGCATCGGACGCCTCGGCCTGCCGCTGTCTCGCCAGGAAGCCGAGGACTTCTACTACCTGTGGCGCGTCTTCGCGCAGCTGATGGGCATCCACCCGCCCGGCCAACCCGATGACGCCAGCCTGATCCCGGCCGACCTCACCGAAGCCGCCGAGTTCTACCGCGCCTACGTGCGGCGGACCAACACGATGCCGGCCAGCAACCCATACGGCGTGACGCTGACTGCAGACACTCTGGCGATGATGACGGCGCTGCTGCCGCCGATGGCGCGGCGGTTCGGCCTCGGTTTTGCGCCGTCGCTGTGCATGACCGAGCTGATGTCGCCCGAGGAGCTGGCCCGCGTCGGCTGCACGCCGCTGCCGGGCCACCGGCTCCTCAAGGCCGCATTGACCGTGGTCCTGCGGATCGGCCAGTGGTCCGGTCACCACGACAGGTTCATCGCCCACGTGGCGCACCTGGTGCTGCAGGGCATGGCCGCGGTGGACCGCCGCGGCGAGGTCGAATTCTCGATTCCCTTCAGCCGGCTCGACCTGCACGGACCGGCCTTCGAGTAAGTCGACGCACGCGCACCCCCGTCAACCGCGAGGACACGACCGATGGGCAGCATCGTCTGGATCAACTGGCAGGACTACACCGGCCTCGAGCTGTTCTTCTACGGCCTCGGCTGCCTGCTGTGGGTGCTGGCCTACGCCATCTACATCCGCAACATCGTCACGCTGAAGTACGTCGAGATGCCGGTGTTTGCCGGCTGCTGCGACGTGGCCTGGGAATTCGTGTGGAGTTTCCTGGCGCAGAACGACCTCGGGATGCTGTTCCAGGGCGCCAACTACGTCTGGTTCTTCCTCGACGCCGGCTTCATCTTCACGTACGGCGTGCTCTTTTTCGGGGCCAAGCAGCTGACGGTGCCGCAGCTGGCGCCGCGCGCGGTCTTCATCCCGATCTGCCTGCTGATTGCCGTGATGGCAGGGGCCGCGACCTATTACATGCACCAGCAGGGACTGGACAACGCCGTCGGCGGACGCTCGGCCTACCTCATCCAACTGTCGATCTCGTTCCTCTACGTGCCGCTGATGCTGCGCCAGCCGACGCTCGAGAACTTCTCCTTCAACGCCAACTGGCTGCGCGCCGTGGGCTCGGCGCTGGTGGTGGTGTTCTTCTTTCTGCACTTCCCCGACGACACGTTCCTGCAGACGATTGGCTGTGCGGCCGCCGTCGTCGACGCCGTCTTCCTCTACCTGTTCGTGCAGAAGCGCCGGCAACTCGCGGCCGGCGGACCCGTACTCAGGCCGGCGGCGCTGGCGTAAGCGCGAGCCGCGCCTCGTCGTGCCGGCCCTGGGCCGCCAGGCAGCGCCCGAGGTCCATGCTGCCGCGCCTTGCGAAGGTCTGCGCCCCCTGGCCTGCCGCCGTGGCGATGGCCTCGCGGAGCAGCGATTCCACCTCACGCGGTGCTGCGCCCTCGAGGTGGCGTACGTGCGCCTCGAGACGCTGCAGCTCGGCGCACCAGAAACGCTCCCCGTCCTCTCGCGTCAGCTGGCGCGCCTCATCCAGCCACGTGCGGGCGCTCTCGGTGCGGCCGTGCGCCACGCACGCGCCGACCACCCACGCGATGTAGCGCGTGCACTGCAGGCTGCTGCCGTAGGCGTTCCGCATCGTCGTGATCGCCGTCTCGGCCTCCGCCAGGCTGGCGTCCACCTCGTGCGGCGTCGCGCCGGCGCCCATTCGCAGCACCGCCTGGGCAAGCTGCCAGAACACCGTCCAGTACTGGTAGCCATGCTCGGTGCTCAGCGACACGAGCGCGTCGATGCGTTCCCTGGCCACCTCGACCTCGTCCATCGAGACCGCCAGCGTCATCCGGTCGACGAGCGCGACCGACTCGGTGAACGGCGAGCTGCGGCGGCCGCGGGCAATGGCCGCCTCGGAGGCCGTGCAACCGGCCGACGCGTCGCCGAGGATCCACAGCACGTCGCCGAGCAGCGACTGCGCCACCGCGCCGATGTCGTAGGCAATTGCCTGTGTCGAAAGACCCTCGGCCGGGTAGTCGGCGAGCAGCCGTTCGAAGCCCTCGCGCGCATCCGCGAACTGTCCCAGGAACAAGTCGGACGCCGCGATGGTGTAGATGCCGAGCAGCCGCGCATCTTCGTCGCCCCGGATGCGTCCGTATTCGAGGCGCTGCTGCGCGAACTCGCGCGCCCGTCGCAGCCGGCCGCGGCTGGCGTAGAAGTTCCACAAGCCGAAGTACAGCTCGTGCGGCACGTCGCCCACCTGCCCGACCAGTGCCAGCAGGCGATCCTGGGTCGCTTCGACCTCTGGCGACGACAGCCCCCGCACGATGCCGAGCGCCATCGCCAAGGCGCTGGTGGCGGCCATCTCGTGCCGATCGCGTTCCGGCGACGGCGGCGAGGCGGCCAGGGCCTCCAGCGCCTTCTGGAGCGGCCCGATGGCGTCTCCGTGCGCGGATTGGCTCATCGCCAGTTGTCCGGCGCCGAGCCAGCACTCGAAGGCGCGGCCGTACTGCTCGCCCGCCATGTAGTGGTGGCCGAGCACCTCGCCGCGCACGTCCTCGGCGCCGGCCCGTTGCTGTTCCTCGAGGGTGTCGGCAATCCGCAGGTGCAGCTGCTGCCGCTCGCGCCGCAGCAGCGAGTCGTACGCCGCGTCACGAACCAGCGCGTGCTTGAACGAGTAGCGGGCCTGCGCGCCGAAGCCACGCCGATGGACCAGGCCCGATTGCACCAGCTGCCGCAGTTCCCGGTCGAGCGCCTCGAGCGGATGCGAGGCGACGGCGGCCAGCAGTGGCATGGTGAACGTGCGCCCGATCACCGAGGCCAGCTGCGCCACCTCCTTGGCGGTGCCGAGCCGGCCGAGGCGGGCGGTCAGCGAATCGCGGAGCGTGGTCGGCAACTCGCGCCATTCGCCAGACGCGCCGGCCTCGATCACCGAGCGCGTCAGTTCTTCGACAAACAGCGGCACCCCGTCGGTCCTGGCGAGGATGTGCTGCTGCACCTGTGGCCGCAGCACGTGATCTCCCGTGAGCGAGCGGATCAGACGCTCGGTCTCGGCTGCCGTCAACGCCCCCAGGGTGACCTGCGTGACCTGGGCGCGGGCCGCCCAGGGTACGTCCAGCGTATTCGGCCGCAGGGTCATCACCAGCAGCAGCGGCGCCGCCTGCGCTTGATCGATGAGACGTTCGAGCCAGGACAGCGACGTCGCGTCGAGCCAGTGCAGATCTTCGATGAGCAGGATCACCGGCTCGCGAGCCGCTATCTCCAGCACGAGGGCGACCAGGGCGTCCAAGGTCTCTTCCCGCTGACGCTCGGCCGGCATGGGCGGCAGTGCGGGTCCCTGACCGGCAGGCAGGTCGAGCAGCGCGGCCAGCAATGGCAGGGCCTCGATCAGTTCGTAACGCTCGAGCAGGCATCTCAGTTGCTGGTAGGGCGACCCGCCGGCGGCGCCCGACATCGCCCGCTGCAGCAGCTGCACCACGGCATGCAGCGGCGTGTGCTGGGTGTACGGCGTGCCATGCGTCTGCAGCCAGCGGACGTCGGCCGCGCCGGCCGCCGCGTTGACGCGCTCGCGCAGGGCGCGCAGCAGCCGCGACTTGCCGATGCCGGGCTCGCCGCTCAGCAGCACGGCCTGTCCGGTGCCGCCGCGTGCCTCGGCCCAACGAGCGAGCAGCAGCTCGATCTCGCGGTCGCGTCCGACGATCGGCGTCACGTCCACACTGACGTCTTCGCCGCTGTCGCCGCCGTCGCGCACCTGGTAGGGCACGATCGCGACGCCAGACCCCGACGTCAGCGGCAGCGCGTCGAGGGCCTGCGTCACCACGCCGCGGTGCACGAGCGACCGCGTCGCGCCACTGATCACGACGGCGCCCGGCGCGGCCGCGGCCAGCAGCCGCAGGCCGACGTCCAGGGTGGCCCCCAGCACCACCGGCTCGGCGGCATGGCTCCCGGTGGACACGACGGCAGTGCCGGTGTGGATGCCGACACGCAACGCCGGCCGGGCGCCGCCGAGACCGGGCGCCGCCCCGAGGTGCTCGTCGACTTCGCCGACCAGGTCGAGGGCAGTCTGCACCGCGCGCCAGGCGTCGTCCTCATGCGCCTGGGGATAGCCGAAGTACACCAGGAGCCGGTGGCCGACCGCATTGCCGAGCGATCCGTCGTAGCGCTGCGCGGCCATCTGCACCAGCGGCCGCACCTGCAGCATCACCTCGTAGAGCGTCTCCGGGTCGAAGGCCTGCGAGCTCTCGACGCCGGGCCTGGCGCTGTCGGCCAGCTCGCAGCACAGGACCGTGATCTGCCGCCGCTCGATGCTGGTCAGCGGCGGGCGGGCGGCCGAGCGCGCCGGCTCGGGGTGCGGATGTTCGACGCGAGTGAAAATTTCGGTGGCCGGCGTCACGTTCGGGCGGGCGGCTCGGTCGAGGCCGCCGTCACGCTCGATCCGCTGCAGCGCGGTGGCGACTTCCCAGCTGCTCTGCGGGCGCTGCGCGGCCGACTTGTGCAGCAGCCGATGCGTCAGCTCGGCGAGAGCCCGCGGCACGGCGGGCTCGAGCTGCGCCAGCGGCTCGGGTTCGAAGGCGCAGATGCGGGCCAGTGTTTCGGTCGGCGTCGAGGCATGGAAGGGTGTGATGCCCGAGACCATCTCGTACAGCAGCGACCCGAGCGAGAACAGGTCCGAGCGATGGTCGACGGTCAGCCCCTGCGCCTGTTCGGGCGACATCGCATGGCACGTGCCGACCACGGTGCCCGGTGTCGAGATCTCCTGGTCGAAGTCGCCGGCGAAGGACTTGGCCAGGCCGAAATCGAGAATCTTGACCCGGCCGGCCGGCGTGACCATGACGTTGGCGGCCTTGAGGTCGCGGTGCACGATGCCGTGCGCATGCGCTTCGGCGAGGCCCTCGGCAATCTCGCGAGCATGACCGACGGCGCTGGCCAGGTCGATCCGGCCCTCACGCATCAACCGATCGAGGGTCTTGCCCTCGACCAGTTCCATGACGATCCAGTCGCCGGCAGGCGCCTCGACGATCTCGTAGATGTGGACGATCGACGGGTGATTGAGGCGCGCCGCCATCCGCGCCTCACGCCGGAACCGCAGCCCGCGCGACAAGTCGACGACGGTGGGGAGGAGACGCTTGATGGCGACCGGCCGCTCGAGGCTTTCGTCGAAGGCCCGATACACTGCGCCCATGCCGCCGGCGCCCAGCCGCTGCCCGAGGCGATATTGCCCGACCCGCTCCGGCGAGTCCGGCTGTCCACCGTCAGGGGTGGCTGTCACGCGAGGATTTTAGTCGATCAGGGGCGGAGCGACCATGCGCACCGCTCCCGGCCGCATCTGGTAATGGCAGCGTGACGCCTCGAGGACTTCCCCATCGGTATTGACGCGGATGGACCGGGCAAACGTCAGCGTCGCCTCCCGGGTGCGGAAGTAGGCCACGTCCTCGTCATCGACGTGGTCGCCGCTCGACAATCGCGGCAGCAGCGCCAGGAAGTCGAGGGTGGACGTGGCGCGCACGAGGCACACTTCCATCACCCCGTCGTCGGGGCGGGCGGTCGGTGCCAGTTGATGGCCGCCACCGATGTAAGGGCCGTTGCACACGGCAAACAGCTGCAGGTCGGTCTCGATGACCCGGCCCTCCGCCTCGACCCGGACCCTGACCGGTTCGTACTCGACCACCGCCCGCGCGCCGCCAATTACATAGGCCAGTGGGCCCACCGCCTGTTTCAGGTCGCTGGTCACGTTGGCCGACGTCTCGGCAGTGAAGCCGCCCGCCGAGGCGTTGAGGAAGACGCGCGTGTTGAGCGCGACCAGATCCACCTGCCGCGTGTGCCCTGCCAGCAGCGCGGCCACCGCCTGTTCAGGCTCCTCGATGCCGAGGGCACGGGCGAAATCGTTGCCGGTGCCGGCCGGCAGCAGGCCGATGGCGCATCGCGACAGCGCGCCGTCAACCGAGGCAACGCCGTTGATGACTTCGTTCAACGTCCCGTCGCCCCCGGCAGAGACGACCATCCCGGCACCGGCGAGCGCGGCCTCCCGCGCCATCCGTTCGGCGTCGGCGCGACCCGCCGTCTCACGCACCTCGACCTGGTGGCCGGCGGCCCGCCACCCGAGGCGCAGGGATTCGAGCGGCCCGCGGTCGCCGGCAGTGCCCGCGGCGGGATTGACGATCAGGTGCACATGCATCGGGCGGCTCACGTCCTGCCCGACGGCGGGGTCCGGGACGACCGGGACGGCAGCCAGCCCCGCAGGCGCTGCCAGCTGCGGGCAGGTGTCGGCAAGCCGCCCGTCACCTGGCTCAGCAGCTGCTGCGCCATCTGGCGCCCCTTGACCAGGCCCTCGGCGGTGTATCGCGACAGGCTCTCGGCGGTGACATCGGCTCCGCCGATGGCCCAGGCGGTCAGCCCACGACCCATTGCGTAGGTGCCCGCATACGCGATTGCCACCTTCGGGACCAGGCCAGCCACCGGGATCAACCCCACCAGCTGTCGCGCCACCTGCCGGAACAGGAATCCCCCGCCGATGACGCCGAGGATTTCGGTGATCATCGCTTTCGGTTCGTCATTCCGTCCGGCGGCCAGGGTGATCTTGTACCCCATGATCAGCTGGTTCTTGGTCAGCACCACCATGTCACCGAGGTTGAGCGGCGCGCTCAGGACCGGGATCGTCTCGGCCAGGCCGGTGGTGACCGCAAACGAGGCGTTGGCCTTGGCCGTTTCGTCGACGATGGCCTCGGCGACGATCTCGCGGAAGACCGGCAGCGCTGCCGCCACTGCCAGGCGCGTGTCACCGTCCACGAGGTCGACGATCGCCGCCAGCAGCGGCCGCGGCGGGTGCGTCGGGTCGGCCACGACTACCCGTGCGTGCTCCCCGATGCGCCGTGCGGCGGCGTCGCGGGCCTCGGTGCCGACAATCACCGTCACCCGCGGCAGGCGGCCGCGGATGCAATGCTCGTCGGCGCCGGTCATCCCCACCGAGAGGTCCGGCGTCGGACTGGCCAGCAGCACGACCAGCGGCGCGGTCGGTCGCTGCCGCAGGCCTTCGGGGTCCACGACCACGACGTAGGGATGCACCCGTCCACCCGCGATTGCGCCGAGGCCGGCCCGCAGGCGCTCCCCCACCAGGGGATCGTCGGCGACGACGACGAGTTCGAAGGGCGTTCGGGCCGAGGCGCGGATACGCTCGAGATCGACGTCGCTGATGACCCGCCAGAGATTGGCCAGCTTGAGGGAAGGCATGGACTGCCCAGCAGTGTACCTGTCAGGGACGCGGCGGCGCATGCGCGCGCCGAGCCTGCGCCAGTTCGTGGCGCAGGTCGGCTGGTGTGGCCGGCTTCACCAGGTGCCGGTCGAATCCAGCCTGCCGGGAGCGCTCCCGGTCCTCGGGGAAACCGTAGCCGGTCAGCGCGATCAGGGTCACGGACTGCCCGGCCGGCTGTGACCGGATCTGACGCGCCACCTCGTAGCCGTCTATCCCCGGAAGGCCGATGTCCACCACCGCCACGTCGGGCATCACCTGCCAGAAGATCGCCAGCGCGGACGCGCCGTCACCCGCCTCGTACACCTCGTGTCCCTCGGCCTGCAGGATCAACGTGTACATGGCGCGCGAGTCGGCGTTGTCATCGACCAGCAGCACCCGAACGCGCGCGTCCGGCGCCCCCGTCGGGCTGTGCAGTGCCGCCGCCACGGCCGGCCGGGCCATCGGCAGGCGCACCGTGAAGGTGGCGCCCTGGTCCTTGCCGGCACTGGCGGCCACGACGCTGCCGCCGTGCAGTTCCACCAGGCGGTGCACGAGCGTCAGGCCGATGCCCAGCCCACCCTTGGTGCGGTCGATGGTGGCCGGGCCCTGGACGAACAGGTCGAAGATGCTCGGCAGCAGGTCCGCGTCGATGCCGATGCCCTCGTCGGCGACTTCCAGCACGGCCTCCTGGCCGACGGCCTGCACCGAGACGCGCACGGGGCGGGACGGGCTGCCGTACTTGAGGGCATTGGACAGCAGGTTGCTGACGACCTGCTCCAGGCGCACGGGGTCGGCGTTGACCCACACCGACTCACCAGTGACCTCGAAGCGCGCCTCGACGTTCTGGCCGACGGCTTGCGACGCGACCGCGACGCGCACCGTATCGGCCAGGTCGACCGCATGCAGGGCGAGCGCAATCTTCCCGGTGACGACGCGTCCGACGTCGAGCAGGTCGTCGACCAGGCGCGACATGTGCAGCGTCTGCCGCTGGATGACGTCGCGGGCGCGGACCGCGTGGTCGCGCAGGTCCGACAGGCCCAGCACCTGCACGGCCCCGGTGATCGCGCCCAGCGGGTTGCGCAACTCGTGCGCCAGCATCGCCAGGAACTCGTCCTTCGAGCGGTTCTCGCGTTGCACCCTGTTGAGCGTGCTCATGTCGGTCACGATCAGCGTGCGATGCTCGGCGCCGTCCACCCGCACGCTGCTGACCGAGATGTGCGCCTCGAATGGTGACCTGCGCACACTGCGGAGGCGGGTCTGCAGGTTGCCCGCGCCCGCGGCAATCAGCCCCCGCAGCGTTTCCCGGTCGTCGCCATCGACGAACGCGTCGATCGAGGCGCCGATGACTCGTTCCAGCGGCACCTCGACGAAGGCGGCAAATCGCATGTTGGCGTAGACGATGTCGCCGCTGGTGTTGACCGACACCGCGCCTTCCTGCATCTGCTCGACCAGCGCCCGGTACGGTGCGTCGGCACTGCGCAGCGTGTAGACGCGCTCGCCGGACTCGTCCACCACCAGCAGCGCGTCGACCTCGCCGTGACGGATGGCACGCAGCATCTCCTCCGCGTCGGCAAGACGGGCACGCATCTCCTCGAGGTCGTTGTCGTCCGCACCGTTCACCGCCTGCCCCCCCGCGGCCGCATCGCTAATCACCTGGCGTGAGGTCCAGCCCGGCCAGCAGTCGTGCGGTGCTCGACATGTCGCCAATCACCTGGCGCAGCGGCAGCGGCGACTTCTTGATCAGCGTAGGTGCGGCGATGATCTGCTCGCGCCGGGCCAGCGCTGGCTGCTGGTAGATGTCGATCACCTCGAGATCGTAGCGTCCCTGGAGGTACTGCTCGCAGATCGCCCGCACGTTCTCGATGGCCCGCGCCGACCTTGGGGTCATGCCGCTGACGAAGAGGCGAAGGACGTACGGTTCGGGCGGCGGGGTCCGGCCGGGGTCGAACGGGTCAGGACCCGGGTCGCTGAACGGCGCGGTCACGACGGGCCGCTGCGCGCACGGAGGTCGAGGCCGACCAGGACCCGTTCGGTGTTGGAGAGGTCGCCGATGATTTTCTTGATCGGCGACGGCAGGCGCCGCACCAGCGTCGGCAGGGCCAGGATCTGGTCGCCCCGACCCAGCTGCGGATTCTCGAGCAGGTCGATGACTTCGATCCGGTACCGTCCCGCCAGGTGCTCCTCGCAGATCTGCCGCAGGTTGGCAAAGGCCCGATGGGACTTCGGCGTCTGGCCGGCCACGTACAGCCGGAGGTCGAAAATCTCCTCTGTCATCTCAGACGCCCTCACCGGCGGCGACCGCCGTCGGCAGGATGCTGATGCCGCGCCCGGTGAACCTGAACTCCCTGACGTCATCGGAGTGGGGCATGCCGCGTGACTTGAGCACGTAGAGCGACCGCTGGCGCCGGCGCTCCACCTGCTGCGCCGACATCAAGAGCCAGGTGTCCATCAGGGACGAAATCATGGTCTCGGTGGCTTCGAGATCCGCACCCGCCGAGGTCAGGCTGGTGAACAGCGCCGTGGTGTTCCGGAACTTCAGGAAGTCAATCATCCGGGTGAGCATCGCCCGCACGTCGATCTGGGTCCCCACTACCAGGAGATTGGTCATCGGATCCACGACAACGATGTCGGGCTGCACCCGCTCGACGGCGCGGTGCAACAGCGCCAGATGGGTTTCCAGACCGAACCGCGAAGGGCGGTCCGCCTGGAACGTGAGCAGGCCGGTCTCCACCCAGGGTCCGAGATCGATACCGGCCGACCGCATGTTGCGGATCATCTGCGCCGGCGACTCCTCGAACAGGTAGTAGAGGCACCGTTGACCGCGCCGGCACGCCGCATCGGCAAAGTGCGCCGCCAGCGTTGTCTTGCCGGTCCCGGCGGTTCCCGACACCAGGACCGAGCTGCCCCGGAAATATCCCTGGCCCCCCAGCATCCGGTCGAGCTCGGCCAGACCGCTCGAGACCCGTTCCGACGACGCTTCGTGCTGCAGCGTGAGTGATGTCACGGGCAGCACCGTCAAGCCATCGGCATCGATCAGGAAGGGGTACTCGTTGGTGCCGTGATGCGTGCCGCGGTACTTGACGACGCGGATCCGGCGCGTCGAGATCTGCTCGTGCACGCGGTGGTCGAGCTGAATCACCGCATCGGTCACGTACTCCTCGAGTCCATGCCGCGTCAGCGAGTTGTCACCGCGCTCACCGGTGATCAGCACCGTCAAGTCCCGGTCGCGCATCCAGCGGAACAAGCGACGCAGCTCCGCCCGCAGGATGGCCTCGTTCTGCAGCCCGCTGAACAGGGACTCGATGGTGTCGAGCACGACGCGTCTGGCACCGACGGAGGCGACCGCGTGCTCCAGCCGGACGAACAACCCTTCCAGGTCGTACTCGCCCGTCTCCTCGATCTCACTCCGGTCGACGTGAACGTAATCGACGACCAGGAGACCCTGCTCGGCGAGCGCCGGCAGGTCGAACCCGAGTGAGGCAACATCAGCGGCCAGCTCGTCGGCGTTCTCCTCGAAGGTCATCAACACGCCCGGTTCGCCGTAGAGCAGCGCACCTTGCACCAGGAAGGTGATGCCGAGCAGGGTCTTGCCCGAGCCGGGACCGCCGCTCACCAACGTCGGCCGGCCGGAGGGCAAACCGCCGTTGGTGATCTCGTCGAGACCGGGAATGCCGGTCGGGGACTTCTGCAAGGCAGGTCGGGTCAAAGTCATGTCGGTCAACGTGGACGTCCTGGCAGTCTCGCTGCGGCGCCCATGACTTAACCACAGAATGACCATTGTCGGTGCCGCGTGGCACGCCCTGCGGGAGCGGTGGCGCGACCGTCGTCTCCGATCAGGCGCGCTGATGAGCTCGGTATGCCGCATCCGCCGCCGCGGCAGAGTACGCTTGGGGGTCGCCACCGCGCGGCACACCGACCCGATGCCTGACTACGAAACGCTGGTGCAGCGCCTCGCTTTCCTGGCCAAGGCCAGCGAGGTCCTGGCGTCGACTCTCGACATCGCCGAAACCATGCAGACCTTGGCGCGGCTGGCATTGCCCGTGCTCGGTGACCTGTGCATCGTCGACCTCGTCGAGGACGGGGTGGTACGGGGCGTCGCCACGGCGCACGTCGACCCGTCAAAGACGCGCCTGCTGGAGCGGATGCGGCGCGAGTATCCGTGGACGCGGGAGTCGCCGCAGCCGGCGGCACGGGCGCTTCGAACCGGGCAGGTGGAGCTGCTCGAGCACGTCACGCCGACGGTGGTGGACGCCCACGCCCTCGACCAGGCACACGCGCGGCTGGTGCGCGAGATCGGCATCCGGTCGCACCTGGCCATACCGCTCGTGGCCCGCGACATCACGGTCGGCGTCATCAGCCTCGGCATCAGCGAGTCCGACCGGACCTACGGCGAAGCGGACGTGGCGCTGGCCAGCGATCTGGCCCGGCGCGCGGCGCTGGCCATCGACAACGCGCGGCTGTACAAGGCCGCGCAGGACGAGCTGCAACGTCGCGGGCGCGTCGAGGAGGCGTTGCGGATCTCCGAAGAACGGTTTCGCGCCATCGTCGATCAGTCGCCCCTGTCGACCCAGATCATCGACCCGGGCGGCAGGACCCTGCGCGTCAACAAGGCCTGGCAGGCGCTGTGGGGACTGAGTTTCGAACAGCTCGCCGACTACGACATGCTCGCCGACCCGCAGCTGGAGGCGCAGGGCATCACCGCCCTGCTCCGGCGCGCCTTTGCCGGCGAGAGCGTTCACCTGCCGGTGGTGCGCTACGACCCCAACCACACCGTGTCGGTCGGGGGCGGGGCGCCGTACCCGGTGCGCTCGGTGCGGGCGTTCGCCTACCCCGTAACCGCGGACGATGGTGGCGTCAGAGAAGTGGTCCTCGTCCACGAGGACGTCACGCAGGCCAGCCACGCCGAGCAGCAGTTGCTGGCGAGCGAGGAACGCCTGCGGCTGGCCCTGCACGCCGGCCGGATGAACGTCTGGGACTGGGACCTGACCACCGACATGGTGCGGTGCTCCGAGAATGCGCGGGAATTCTGGGGCCGCGACGACGGTCGTGCGGCCGACTTCCTGTCGTTGATTCATCCCGACGACGTGGCTGCCGTCGAGCACGCGGGACGCGCCGCGCTGACCGGACCGGGCGACTACCTGTGTGAGTATCGGATGCGGCCGGTGGACGGCGACACGCGCTGGGTCCAGAGCCGCGGCCGCGTCGATTACGACGCCGACGGTCGCCCGGTTCGTATTCTCGGCGTCACCACCGACGTCACCGACCTCAAGGGGGCCGAGGAGACCACGCGGGTGCTGGCCGATGCCGGCGCCGCGCTTGGCAGCTCGCTCGATTACCACGCCACCCTGCAGAATCTGAGTCGCCTGCTGGTGCCTCGCCTCGCCGACTGGTGCGCGGTGGACCTGGTCGGCGAGGACGGGATGCTCGAGCGGGTTGCCGTCCACCACCTGGACCCGGCACGCGTCGCCATTGCCCACGAGCTGTTCACCCGCTACCCGCCGCACCCCGACGCCCCGCACGGTGGCTGGCACGTGATCAACAGCGGGGAACCCGAGTGGGCCGCGCACATCAGCGATGAGATGCTCGACTCCGGTGCGCGCGATGACGTCGAGCGGGCGATGCTGCGGCAATTGCAGCTGCGCTCGTTCATTGCCGTGCCGCTGGTTGCACGCGAGGGCACCGTCGGCGTGCTGACGCTGGTGCAGGCCGAGAGTGGACGGCGCTACGCGGCATCCGACGTGACGCTGGCGGTGGACGTGGCGCGGCGCGTCGCCGCCGCGGTCGAGAACGCGCAGCTCTACCAGCGACTGCGCGCCGAGGACCGGCGGAAGGACGAGTTCCTGGCCACGCTCGCGCACGAACTCCGCAATCCCCTCGCCCCCATCCGCACCGGCCTCGCGCTGCTGCGGCTCGCCGCCGACCCCGACACGCGCGAGAAGACCCGCCTGGTGATGGAGCGGCAACTCGGCCACATGGTGCGGCTGATTGATGACCTGCTCAATCTCTCGCGCATCACCACCGGTCGCGTGCAGCTCGAGCGCGAGCACCTGTCGCTCGCCACGATCGTCCACGCGGCGGTCGAGACCAGCCGCCCGGTGCTCGACAGCGCCGGTGTGGCGCTGCACGTCCACCTGCCGGAACTGCCCATGATGCTGGACGCCGACCGGACCCGCGTGGCGCAGGTCCTGAGCAACCTGCTCAACAACGCCGCCAAGTTCACCAGTGCCGGCGGACGGGTCGACCTCTCCGTCGTCGAGGACGGCTCCGATGTCGTCGTGCGTGTCACCGACAGCGGCATCGGCATCCCCCGGCACATGCTTGGGCACGTGTTCGAGATGTTCGCGCAGGTCACCGACAGCCGCACGCGCCAGCACGGTGGGCTGGGCATCGGCCTCAGTCTGGTGCGCCGCCTCGTGCAACTGCACGGCGGCGAGGTGTGGGCCGAGAGTGCGGGCGAGGGCCAGGGGAGCACCTTCGTGGTGCGTCTGCCACGCGCCAGCGCGCCGTCACACCCGGCCGGGCCGCAGGCCGACGCGACCGGGGCCAGTGCCGCGCCAACGCCGCGTCGTGTCCTGGTCGTGGACGACAACGCCGACGCCGCGACGATGCTGGCGACCCTGCTGCAACTGTCCGGACACGAGGTGCAGACTGCCTTCAGCGGTGCTGCCGCCCTGGAACTGCTGCGGGGGTTTCGGCCCGACGTCGCCTTCCTGGATATCGGCATGCCCGGCATGAATGGCTTCGAGCTCGCGCGCCGGATCCGGGCCGAGCCCGAGCTCGCGGGCGTGACGCTTGTCGCGGTCACGGGCTGGGGGCAGGACGAGGACCGCCGGCAATCGCTCGGCGCAGGGCTGGACCACCACCTCACCAAGCCCGTGGACACCGCCCAGGTGCTGGCACTGTTGGCCGAGCCCTGACCGGCCCGGCCTGACGACGGGACGGCAGCATGGGCATGGGTGTGCCGGCTCGCAGGGCGCGCGGCAGGCTCAGTGTCGTCCCGGGTCGGTCGCGCAGCGGCCGCGGGATGCCTGGCAGGCCGGGCGCCGACTCGAGGTCGCCTCGACTCCACGCGCCGCGTTCGGCAGCGGCCTCGTACGTGCTCTGCAGGAAGTCGAGCAGCACCGCGTCGGGATCGGCGGCCGTGCGGACGGCGTCGTACGGCAGGACGAACTCCCGCATCTGCTCGCTGTAGAACGCGGCGGCCGGTCGCACCGCGCTGGTCGCGTAACCGGTGGGTTCCGGGTAAGCATACGCGTAGAAGGCCGGGTACGGGATCGGGCCGCCGCCGGGCCAGAAGCCCGCGCTGCTGACCTCGTGCGAGTAGGCCTCGCGCACCACCGCGTCCGACAGGTGCGGCACGCCTCCCGGGTGCGGTGGCGCGGGACGACCCGAAAACCGCGTCACCGCGAGGTCGAAGCTGCCCCAGAAGAAGTGCACGGGACTGCTCTTGCCGATGAAGCGGGTGCGAAAAGCCTGGAAGACACGGTCGCTCTGCAGCAACACACGCCACAGACGCGTGGCGTATTCGGGGTCGTACGCGGCATGGGTGACATCGGCCTCGAACCGGACCGCATCGGCAATTTCGGTGGGCATGCCATCGATGCGGACGGGCAGGTCGAGTCGCTGCAGCGCTGCCATCACCGCGGCGTGAAAGTCGGCGACCGACTGCGGCCGCAGCGGCACGAGCGCCGACGCGGGGTCAGCCGTCTCGATGCGCAGCGCATGCTCGACGAAATCGAAGTCGATCCCGAAGGTGCGATGCCCGTGCGGCACGGGACCGGTGCTCAGGCCGCGGGCGGTCACGTGAAGCGCGACGTGCCACGAATGGTTCAGCCACGGCGTCTGCGCGAGCTTGACCTTGCCGACGATCTGCGTCCAGAGGTGCAGCGTGGCGAGGGTGTCGTGCCACGCGTCGAATGGCAGGTCGGGCCAAGCCGGGGATGCGAGCGGGTGCATGGTGCCTCCAGCCTGCGCACACATCCGGCGCAGGTCGGCCTGGCCGGCTGCGATGCGACACAGCGGGGCGGCTTCGGCCGATTGTCGCACCCTTCACGCGGCCAGCCGCGTCGCGCCGCGGCGACATGGTGCGCGCGCAGGCCTGCCGCCGTGGTGACGTCGCCGCACTGTGTGTAGAATCTACAGGCGTTCGCCGCACGCTATCCGACAGCCGTGAGCATCGACGATTTCCGCAGGGATCCTGCGTCCCTCTACAAGCTCGCAGTCGAGCAGGCGACCGACTTCGCCATCTTTCTGCTCGATGCCGACGCCAAGGTGGCCAGCTGGGCGCCGCCGGTGGCGCGCATGCTGGGCTGGACGGCCGACGAATTCGTCGGCGCCCCATTCCAGCTGCTGTTCGCGCCCGACGACATCGCCGCTGGACTTCCCGAGGATGCGGTGGCGCGCGCCACCACGCAGGGACACGCGCGCTACACCCGCCGCCAGCAGCGACGCGATGGCAGCAGCATCTGGGGCCACGCCCGGATCGCACGCATCGATGACGGCAGCGGGCTGGTCGGATTCGTCGTCTCGCTGCAGGATGTGACTGCGGCGCAGGAAGAGGAGGCGCGCCACCTCGCCGTGGAGGCCAGCCTGCGCAATCGCGCGGCCGAACTGCAGACCCTGCTCGAAGTGGTGCCCATCGGCATCGGCATCGCTCGCGATGCCGATGCGTCGCACGTGCAGGTCAACAAGGCGTTTGCCGACATGCTGCGGATGTCGTCGGACGCCAACGCGTCGCTGTCTGCGCCGGTTGGTGAGCGACCCAGTCATTTCCGCGTCTTGCGGGACGACCGCGAACTGTCCGCCGACGAGCTGCCCCTGCAGGTCGCGGCGCGGACGGGGCGGTCGATCACCGACTTCGAGGTCGACGTCGTGTTCGAGTCTGGCGACCGCGTGCGACTGCTGGAGCACGCGTCCCCGCTGCTGGACGAACAGGGCGTCAGTCGCGGCAGCGTCGGCGCCTTCATCGACGTCACCGAGCGCAAGAACTACGCCGAGCAGCGCGAGCGCATGCTCGCGGCCGAGCGGGAGGCGCGGCAGGAGGCCGAACGCGTCAACGTGATCAAGGACGAGTTCCTCGCTGGTCTGTCGCACGAGATCCGGACGCCTCTCAATGCCATTCTCGGATGGGCGCACATCCTGCGCCACAACCCGGGCATGCCGGCTGAGGCGCAGGCGGGGCTGGAAGTGATCGAGCGCAACGCGCGCCTCCAGACGCACCTGATCGAGGACCTGCTGGATCTGAGCCGGATCGTCTCGGGCAAGCTCCATATGGATGTCCAGTCGGTGACCCTGGCTTCGGTCGTCGATGCGGCCATCGAGTCGATTCAACCGATGGTGACGGCCAAGGGCGTCCAGCTGGTGGCAGCCAGCGACCACAACCACGACGTCGTGGCCGGCGACCCGGTGCGGCTGCAGCAGGTGGTGTGGAACCTGCTCGCCAACGCGGTCAAGTTCACGCCGCGGGGCGGTCAGATCAGCATCGGGCTGCTGCGCATCCGCGAGCACCTCGAGCTCACCGTGGCCGACTCCGGCATCGGCATCTCGGCCGACTTCCTGCCGCACGTGTTCGACCGCTTCCGTCAGGCCGATGGCTCGACGACCCGGAACTTCGGCGGGCTCGGGGTCGGCTTGTCGATCGTCAAGCAGCTGGTCGAATCGCACGGCGGCTCGGTTCGCGCCACCAGCCAGGGTGAACATCACGGGGCGACGTTCATCGTCTCCCTCCCGGTGATGATCGTCGAGGACGGCCCGGCCCAGCGACCCGACGCCGGCGGCGATGCGCATCAGGAGCTGACATCGTTGCGAGACCTGTCGGTGCTGATCGTCGAAGACGACGAGGATTCGCGGATGCTGCTCGGCGCGATGCTGCGGCGGGCAGGCGCCGCGGTGCGGCCGGTGGCGTCGGCATCGGCGGCCCTGCTGGAGCTGCAGCGCCACGTCCCCGACGTCATCGTCAGCGACATCGGCCTGCCGGACCAGGACGGCTACGGCCTGATCCGCGCGATTCGAGCCCTGCCGGCGCCTGTCGGCCAGATTCCCGCGATGGCGCTCACCGCGTACGCGCGGCCGGAGGATCGTCGGCTCGCGCTGCTGGCAGGCTTCGAACTCCACCTCGCCAAGCCGGTGGACAGCGATGCCCTGTGCAACGCCGTGGCCAGCCTTGCCGTGAAAAGGCAGCAACCACCCGCGTCGTGAGGCGGCGGGCGCAGCCATGACCGACGGCCGCGGTCAACGGGAGTGGCTACGCGAGGTGCGGTGAGGTGGGCAGCGTCAGCGTGAACGTCGTGCGCTCCCCCTCGGTGGAATCCACGTCGACCTGACCGCCCATGGCCAGGGCACAGTCGGCGACAATGGCCAGGCCCAGGCCCAGGCCACTCACGCGCGAGAACTCCTCCCGGTCGGCATGGGCGCGCGTGAAGCGGCGAAACACCGTATCGAGCGACGCCGCCGGGATGCCGACCCCGTTGTCCTCCACCCGGATCAGCCACCAGCCGTCGCGGCCGGCGGGCGCGGCCGTCACTGCCGCGTACTTGCGTGGCTCGCGCGCGTCGCAATACTTGATGGCGTTGGACAGCAGGTTGACCAGCGCCAGCTCCAGCCGACCGACGTCGATCGTGAGGGCCGGCATGTCCTCCTGGATGATGACCTCGACGCCCCTGGCGTCGGCCATGTCGGCCACCTGCCGCGCCGCCTCGCCGGCGATTGTCGTCACGCTTGCGGTCTGCAGCACCGGGCTGTCGCCGTGCCCGCCCAGGCGGGCGACCGCCTCGAGCTTGTGCGTCATCTGCACCAGGTGCGCGACATTGCGGTCGACAAGTTCCAGCGCACGTGCGGTCCGCGTCGTGTCGAGGTCGAAGTTGCGGAGGATCGTGATGCTCGACCGCAGGGCACTGAGCGGCTGGCGCCACTCATGCGCGGCGAGCCGCGTGAATTCCTCCAGACGCCGCGACTGCTCGGTGATCGTCTGCGTGTAGAGGCCGATGAAGTTGTCCGCGGTGGCTTGCGACAGGACGTTGACTGCCTGCTGCAGGCGCAGGACGACCGCGGCACTGCTGCCGGGTTCGGCTGCCGATCCGACGTGGGCGACTTCCTCGATCACGAAGGTCGTCAGGACCGTGCCCAGGATGTGGTACTCGCGAAGCACCTGATGCAGCGACGCACGCTGGCGGTGTCGGAGGGCACCGAGCTCGGCGGCCTTCTGCAACAGCGTGGTATTGGCGCTGATCGCATTGGCCTCCGGATCCCGCACGTATGCGCCGATTTCGACGATCAGGGTGGGGACGTGATCGAGCAGGCTGTCGCTCGGGAAGACGTCGCGGGCGTCGACGGGCAGCAGGTCGAGAAGACGTGCGAACCAGCGGGCCGCCAACTCACTGTGATTCTGCTGAATCCGATCCGCCAGGAACGACGCGAACTCGTCTTTGACCATCCGGACCACAGTATAGCTGGCCATGCGGGGTCCGCCGTGAGGACCTCGGCCGGTGCAGCCTACGCCCGATTGGCCTCGGCGGTGCGGCGGTAGGCCGACAGCCCGGAACCGAGGATGGCGATGGCCACTACCATGCCGCACACCGCGCAGATCGTCAGCGAGTAGCGAAGCGCACGCGGGTCGGCAAAGACGCGGTCGGTGACCATGGCGACGCTGGTCGGCCCGACCACGCCGGCAAACAGGTTCACCACCAGCAGGTAGAGCGCGGTCCCCTGGCCGCGGAGATGGGCCGGCAGGGCGCTGGCCACCGCGGCGTTGGCGGCGCCCCATGGCATCGCCGCGAACAGATTGACGGGCACCAGCAGCCAGGCCGCCAGCAGCGACGACGAGACCAGCGGGTAGGCGCCGGCACTGACAATCATCCCGACCGCCGCCAGCATGGCCATGCGCAGCGGCGCATCGATACGCCCTCGCGCCATCCAGCGATCGGTCAGCCATCCCCCGGCAAGTGCGCCCAGCACCCCGACCGTCATCGTCAAACCGCCCTGCAGGGCGCCAGCGTCGGATATCGACCAGCCGTGGGTCCTGACAAAGAACGTCGCCAGCCACGCGGCGATGCCGTAGTTGACGGCTGACGAGCAGGCAAAGCCGAACGACAGCGTCGCCAGCGTGCGGCGGTGCAGGCGGAAGTAGCCGAGGACGGCGCCGAACGGCTGCGGCGGGGCGGCGGACAGACCGCGCGGCTCCCGCATGGTCAGGGCGAGCGCCGCGACAATCAGGCCAGGCGCCCCGACAATCAGGAACACCACCTGCCAGGCGCGGATGGACACGCCGAAGGGCAAGGCAATTCTCGCGGCGTCGGCCGACATGCCGGCGACGTAGGCGCCAATCGCGTAGGCGATGCCCGACCCCAGGAACGTCCCCACCGAGAAGACGCTCATGGCGCGGGCACGCAGCCGGCTCGGGAAGACGTCGCTGATCAGCGAGACGGCCGCGGGGCCCAGCGTCGCCTCGCCGACGCCGACGCCCATGCGCAGCACCAGCAGTTGCAGAAACGTCTGCGCGAAGCCGCACATCATCGTCATGCCGCTCCACAGCACCGCGCCGACGGCGACGATACGGCGGCGGCTGTAGCGATCCACGAGCACGCCGACGGGAACGCCGAGTACCGAATAGAACAGCACGAAGCTGAGGCCCATGAGCAGCGAGACCTGCGTGTCGCTGATCAGCAGGTCGCGCTTGATCGGCTCGACCAGCAAGGCCACGATCTGCCGGTCGACCAGCCCGCTGACGTTGGCCAGCGTCAGCACGGCCAGCGTGTACCACGCTCGCCTGCCGGCGTGGCCCGCGGCCGAGTCCGGCGACGTCATGATCGGTCCGCTCGAGGCGACGGCATGGTCACGCTGCCGGCACGAGCGGTCCTGCTGCAGCGCCGGGCGACCCGGCACTGCCCTGGCACCGGAGCGCGTGCGAGGAGGATTGGCACAGCGCACAAGTATGTGCGATTGCTCGAGGCAGGCAGGCCCGCGCCTGCAGTCGTGGCCGGCCCGAAGTTCGGGCGCTTCCCACGCGCGCCCTGGCCGCACCTGCAGTCGTGCCACTCCGGGGCCGATATAGTGGATGACGACGACGGCTCCGCAGCTGGGCGTACGCATGAGGGTCGGATGAAGCAATCGATACTGGTGGTGGATGATTACCCCGACGCGCGGGAGCTGCTGGACACGCTGCTCACGAGCCAGGGCTATCAGGTGCTGACCGCGGCCGATGGGGCCGAGGGCCTCAAAGTGGCGCGGGAATCCCATCCCGACGCGATCATCATGGACATCTTCATGCCGACGATGGATGGCCTGGAGGCCACGGCACTCCTGAAGGCCGACCCGAGCACCGCCGACACGCCGGTGATCGCGTACACCGCCAAGCCACCTGCGGTCGACGGCAAGGACGACATCTTCGCGGCCGTCTGCGCCAAGCCCTGCCCCCCGGCGCTGCTGCTGTCCGTGCTGCGGCAGGTGTTGCCCCGCCGCTGAGCGGCCCCGCGTCTTTACCGGCTCCGTTCCGGATCTCTTCAAACAGGGTTTGGGTCGCCCGTCCTCTCTACAGGGCGATCGCCGGTTCAGGCTGTCCGACGGGCGCGTTCACGTGACATCTGCGAGGCGACAGCGATTCGGCCGCTTGCACCCAGCACCGCAGTGAATCATCGAGTGCCCGCAACAGGACTCCGCGCTCGCTCGTGAGCGCGGCGTACCTGGGCCCGTGACAGGCAGGCACGATGTCGCGCCGCAACAGGGGCTCGATGAGCGCGTCCGGCAGGCGCGTGAATGCCGCCACCTGTTGGGCCAGTGCATACGGCGACAAACTGGCCACGGCGGCCACGTGCCAGACACCCCGTTCCCCGTCGATCAGCAGGTCGAGTACGGCGTCGACGGCATCGTGCATGGCAGTTGGCGAGAGGACCTCGTCGGACACGACGCGAACGGCGTGGCCGTGGCGGAGCGCCCAGATCACACGCGACACGAAGTTGTCCGGGTCCGACAGGTCGATCATCGGGCCGGAGCGCACCAGCAGCGCCGCCGGCATCGCGTCGAACGTCGCGCGCTCGCGAGCCGCTGAGCTGCATCCGAACGGACTCAGGGGCGTGACCGGGTCGCTCTCGACGTAGGGACCGCGGCCCGGCGTCCGAGGCCCCTCGAACACCACGTCCGATGACAGGCACACCAGCCGGCGTCGTGTCGCCGGCACACCTGCGCCAGGACGCGGGCGGCGACAGCATCGCGGAGTCCGCACGGGACGTCTGTGACGCCATCCAACCCCAGGTTGCCGAACGTCGTCGCGTCCACGACGGCCCACGGTTGCTGCGCTGCCACGACCCGGTCGAGTCCCTGCCCGTCCTCACCGCGCGGTGCCGCTGCTGCCTGCCAGGGGATGCCTCGCATCTCGCACGCACGCGACACCGCCACGCCCAGAGGACTGTCGGCTCCGACGATGAGCAGGGGGCGACGATCGGCATGGACGGCAGGAGGCGGGCCGTGTGCGGCGCGCTGTTCAGGGCGGTACAGACGCTGCGGTCGCTGCCACCAGCCCGGAAGGTGCAGCAGCGGGTCGTCGGCGCGACTCCTGCCGGCCGCGAGGTCGCGCACCAGGGCACCGAGGGCGGTGCGACGAGGCGGCGAACTGCGGACGTCGAGCGGACCCGGCTCATAGGCGCCGTTCTGCTCGGTCACGAGGACGTTCCAGTCGAAGGAGCCCAGCAAGGCCCACACGGTGACCGCCTGGACATCGACCCCACGAGCCCGCAGCGCTGCTGCCCCGTCCCACATCTGCTGCAGCCAGCGCAGCTGCTCTTCCCGCGTCGCCCCCAGGTGCGCCTCGGTGATGGCGACGGGAAGGCCATATCGATCCCAGACGGCCTCGAGCAAGCTGGCTGCATCCGTCGCAGCGTCCGCACAGCCGCGCACGGCCTCGAGGTCCACGAAAGGCACGCCCTGCGGGGTGACGCCACAGATCCACCCCTCATACCGGTCGACCGCGTCGTCCAGGTAGCGATCGCTGCTGGCATAGTGGTTGACCCCGATGACGTCGGGCGGGCATGGGTGCCGCGCCTGCCACTGCAGTTCGTCGACGCCGATGCCCCACTCGAGCAGGGCGTCGTGCAACGGATGGTCTGCGGTCACCCGCCCGCACAGCAGATCCAGCGACAGCCACCGTCGATCGTTGTAGAAGTCGGCCATCGCGGTCAGCGACGGCGTGGCGTAGGTGCGGCCGAGGTCTTCGGTCTGGACCAGCCGCGCCCTGGGATTGACCTCGCGGATCGCCTGCATCGCGAGAGACACGGCCCGGCACTGGTTGACCAGGGCGCGTGCGAACGTCGCGTCGTCGCGACCGTGCGGGTACCACAACCCGTACAGGCCGCTGAACCTGGCGGTGGTGAGCGGTTCGTTGACGGGCGTGTAGTCGTCGATCCAGGGGTAGCGCTGCGCGACCTGCCGCGCGTAGGCGGCCAGCTCCGTAGCAAACGTCGGGTGGACGAGGCTGGTGTGGCGCGGACCGCTGCCGTGGTGGGTCAGGCCCGCGATGACGCGGATGTCGAGATCCCGGAGGCGTGCGAGGCGATCGTCAGTCCACGACCAGTCGGCTGACTCGAGTCTCGCGGGGGCGACCCGCTCCCAGAGCACCGGGTACCGGATCGCGCGGATACCCAGATCAGCGAACGCCGACAGGTCGCTGGGCCTGGCGTCATGCCCACTCCGTTCCAGCTGGTCGAAGAAGCGACCGCCGACCCGGTTGACCGTGCACTCGACGCCGCCCCAGAGTTGCAGACCGTTTCGGCCACCGCGTGTCAGGTGCGTCTCGTCGTCCATCACGTGGGGCTGCCGCAAGTCCAGCCGACGCGGCTGCTACGTTTTCAGTGCGACCGGCACCGGTTCCGTGGCCACCGGAGGGACACGATCGGCTCGGGTTCGCCCGGTCAGCTTGCCGAACAGCGTCAGCGCCTGCGCGGTGACCTGGTCCATGTTGTAGTACTTGTACGTGCCGAGCCGGCCGACGAAATGGACGCCCGGCGTCGCATCTGCCAGGGCCTTGTACTGCTTGTACAGCGCCGCGTTCTCGGCGCGTGGTACCGGGTAGTACGGGTCGCCTTCCGCCTGCGGATACTCGTACACGACGGTGGTCTTCGGGTGGGACTGCCCGGTCAGGTGCTTGAACTCGGTGATGCGCGTGTAGGCCTGCTCGTTGGGGTAGTTGATCACCGCCACCGGCTGCACCTGCGGCTGGTCGCTGGTCTCGAAGACGAACTGCAGGGACCGGTACGGCAGCTTGCCGTAGCAGTAGCCGAAGTACTCGTCGATCGGGCCGGTGTAGATGACCGCGCCGTAGGCCACCTCGTCGCAGATCTCGGCGTACGAGGTGTTGAGCATCACCTTGATGTTCGGGTGATCGAGCATCCGCTCGAACATCCTGGTGTAGCCACGCCGCGGCATCGCCTGGTAGGTGTCGGTGAAGTAGCGGTCGTCGCGATTGTTCCGGACAGGCACCCGTGCCGTCACCTGGGCATCGAGTTCCGAGGGATCCATCCCCCACTGCTTGCGTGTGTAGTTCCGGAAGAACTTCTCGTAGAGCTCGCGACCGACACGGCTGACGATCACGTCCTCGGACGTCTTGACGCTCTCGCACCGTTCTGCGGCGGCAGCAAAGAAGCTTTCAACCTCGTGCGAGCTCAGGGTCAGCCCGTACAGCCGGTTCACGGTGTCGAGATTGATCGGAATCGGCAGCAGCTGGCCATCCACCGACGCGCGCACCCGGTGCTCGTAGGGGCGCCATTCGGTGAACTGGCCCAGATACTCGAACACATCCCTGGCATTGGTGTGAAAGATGTGCGGACCGTAGCGGTGCACGAGCACGCCGGCGTCATCGTGGTGGTCGTACGCATTGCCGGCGATGTGAGGCCGCTTGTCGATGAGCAGGACGCGCTTGCCGTCGACCCGGGCCAGCCGCTCGGCCAGGACGCTGCCGGCAAACCCGGCCCCGACGATCAGGTAATCGAATGCCATGGGGGTGTGTCGAGTCTTGTCAGTGTGTCGGGCCGGCCGCCATCGCGCCGACCGGCGCAGCGGTACCGGCGTGACCCTGCGACGAGCGGGCTGAGTGGCGGGCCACGCCGTCGACCAGCGCCTGCATGCGCTGCCAGGTGCGGTCCCACGACATGTTGGCGAGGAAGGCGTCGGCGCGGGCAATGTGCGCCGCGCTGCGGGCGCGTCCGCCCGGCGAACCGGTGACCGCCTCTTCGCCGTCGGCCAATGCCTGGTCGATGGCCGCGGCAAACGCCTCCGGCTCGTCGGCAATGCGCGCCAGGCGCTCTACGCCATACGGCCGTACGACGTCGGCAATGGACGTGGACACGACCGGGCAGCCGGCCGCGAGGTACTCCGGCGTCTTGGTCGGGCTGATGAAGCGTGTCGCATCGTTGCGCGCGAACGGCAGCATGGCGACATCCCATCCAGCCAGGTAGGCCGGCAGTTCCTCGTACGACTTCATGCCCAGGTAGTGCAGGTTGGCGGCGCGCGGCAGCGAGGCCGGGTCGATCTTCACCACCGGGCCAAGGAGCACGAACTGGTAGTCCGGACGGAGCACGGCGAGCCGGCCGATCAGATCGACGTCGAGCCGCTCGTCGATGACGCCGAAGAAGCCGATGCGCGGTCCAGGCATGTCGGCCTGATCGCGCGGGGCGTCGACAGGGCCACGCGCCTGCGCGAAATGCGCCTTGTCGACGCTGCTCGGGAACGCATGCACGGCAGGATGCTGGTGCCGCTTGGCCTCATACAGGCTGACGCCGCCCGTGAAGACGAGGTCTGCGCGCTCGAGGAGTTCCTGCTCCAGCGCCGGAAGGGCTGGCGGCGCCCCCTTGAACATCGACAATTCGTCCATGCAGTCGTAGACGACCACGCCCGCTGGCAGCGAGCGCGTGAACGCCATGGCCATCGGTGTGTAGTACCAGAGGACCGGCCGGTCGAAGCCGCGGGCCCGCCACCAGTCGCTCAGGAGCGACCGCTGGGCGTCACCGGCCTGGTCGGAAGTCAGGCCTGCCGGCAACAGCGGCACCACCACCGACAACCGCTCGCTGACGGCAGTGATCTCGAGTCGAGGCTCGCCCGCCGCCTCGCGAGGCTCTTCGACGAACCACACCTTCTTCTCGCGCGCGGCCCGCGTCAACAGATGCTGCGGCCGCTGCCAGACGAAGTCCCATCGCAGGTGGGAAAAGCAGATCAGGTCGGAGCCAGGCCGCGTCATGGCTGACGCTCTTTCAACTTGTGTGCCGTCGTGGCGAGTTACGCCAGAAACCGGAGATCTGGCGTCACTTCACGAGCAAAACGTATCAGGACCATACTGGACGGACACCGGCAGAACAGCTCATCGTTCCTGCGGCCCTCGGGTCGCCTGACGCACCTGCTCGATTGGGAACTTGGGTGTGCGGTCGGCAAACAACAAGCCGTTGGCTTCCTGGTAGGTGTCGGCAAACTGCGTGTAGCAGAATCCGGCGAAGACCCGGGAGTCGTGAACCGCCTGGAGCAGGGCGGTGTAGCGGGCCTGCAGGGCCGAGGCGGTCTCGCACCGCGAGTATCCCCAGCTCGAGGGCTCCGCCGAGTGGGCGATGCCGCCGAATTCCGACAGGACGATAGGGTGGTTGAGGTTGGAGTGCCCTTCCAGTACCAGCAGGCGCCCGCCCGGCCGCTCTTTCCTGAACAAGCGCGGCACCACATCGTCGGAGTGGTATCGGGCTCGGAGGCGCTCCGGGTTCGAATCGTAATCGTGGATGCCGACCAGGTCGGTGGCGCTGCTCTCCCAGCCATCGTTGCCGAGCACGGGACGCTGTGGATCGAGCGTACGCGTGAGGTGGTACAGCGCCTGGACGTAGTGGCGATGCGACGGGTTGTCGGGCAGGTTCGGCACGCCCCAGGACTCGTTGAACGGCACCCAGGCCACGACGCACGGATGGCTGCGGTCGCGAGCCAGCACCTCGAGCCACTCGCGGGTGAGGCGCTCGACCGACGTCGAGGTGAACCGATACGCGCTCGGCATCTCCTCCCAGACCAGCAGGCCGAGCTTGTCGGCCCAATAGAGGTAGCGCGGGTCCTCGATCTTCTGGTGCTTGCGCACGCCGTTGAAGCCCATGGCCTTGGCCATCTCGACGTCGCGCCGCAGCGCCGCGTCGCTCGGAGCGGTCGCACCGGTCTCAGGCCAGTAGCCCTGGTCGAGCACCAGTCGCAGGTAATACGGCCGGCCGTTCAGCACGAAGCGGTCGGCACTCAGTGCCACCTCGCGCAGCGCGGCATAGCTGCTGACCCGGTCCAGCACTTCCCCGCCCTCGGTACTCAGGACGAGCGACACGTCGAGCAGATGCGGCGCGTCGGGACTCCACAACAGGTCGTTGCGGGAGTCGTCGATGCCCGGATCGGAGAACCCGATGCGGCGCGACAGCTCCTCACCGGTCAGCCGATAGCAGTCGGCCGCGAGCAGCCGCTCGCCAGACCGTACGGTGACATCCAGCCGCAGGGGCTGCGCCAGCACGCCGCCGAACCAGCACTCGAGCTGCAACTCCCACGCAACCAGCCCGGGAGTCCAGCGGAGCCGGTCGAGCCACGTGCGCCCCACACGCTCCATCCAGACCGACTGCCAGATACCGGTCGTCCGCGGATACCAGATCGAATGCGGTTCGAGCAGCCAGTCCTGCTTGCCGCGCGGCTTGGCCAGGTCGAGCGGATCGTCGTCGGCACAGACCACGATGGTCACCGGCCGCCCGGCACGCATGAAGTCGGTGATGTCGCACCGGAACGGCGTGTAGCCCCCCTCGTGCGTGGCCACGAGCACGTCGTCCACCCAGACCGTGGCGCGGTAGTCGACGGCACCGAAGTGCAGAAAGATGCGGCCACCGCCCGGATCCCACGCGTCGACCGTGCGGCGATACCAGCAGCGCGGCAGGAAGCCCGTGTCATGCACCCCGCTGGCGACGGTCTCTGGTGCGAACGGAACGATGATGGACGCGCTCCAGGTGACTTCGCCGGGTCGGCGCCACGCGCCGGCGTGATCGGGCGCGAAGTCCCACTCGCCATTCAACAACCGCCAGGGGTCACGCTGCAGTTGTGGACGTGGGTACCCGCGGTCGACGGCACTGGCTGAGTCTGGCTCGGTCATAGCCCGTATCGCTGACCCACCAGCAGCACGACGCCGTCTTCCAGCAACCCCGCCGCGACGTTGGGCACGGGCAGCCGCGTGCGCACTTGATACGCCAGATGCGCCGCGATGAACGCCGCGGCCGCGCCGACCACCATGCCGCTGACCACATGGCCCGGCGCGTGACGGCGGGCGACGGCTGCGCCGACGACCGCGCCCAGGACCGCCCGTCCCGCCAGCGGCAGGGGATCGACGCGGTCGCCCAGCAGCGACGTCTTGTCGGCCACCATCTCGGCGGCCAGCGCCAGGCCCGACACCTGCCGCGGAGCGCCGGCACGCGTCATCGTCAGCGCCGCCAGACCGGACATGCTGCGAATGCCGGTGACGGCGCCAAGGGCGAGAATCTGCTGCAATGTGCGGTTGTTCATTGAAACCACCGTCGTTTCGAGTTGTAGGTGAAGGTGACGTCGACGCCCTGGCGCGTCAGCCCGTTCGCGTCGCGAGGCGGCCGCTGCGTCGAGCCATAATGGGCCAGCAGCGACAGCCGCTGATGCGCCTGGCGATGCCACTTGCGCTGGTAATAGCCGGACAGCAGCGTGAAGCCGACGCGGCTCCACCAGTTGGGAAACTCACCCTCGCGCCACCGCGCCTCGATGCGGAAGCGAATGTCCCCCTGCTCGTCCCGCGTCAGCACGAACCACTCGACGCCGCGCTCGAGGTGTCCCTCGAGTGTGTCGTACCTGAAGCCGAAGACGCCCGGTTCGTCGCGCACGCGCGAAACCCGCGCCGGGCAGAGATAGTGCAGGCCGAGCACCTGGATCTCGAGCAGCATGCACCGCTGCAGCAGCGGCTCGGCGGGGTCGAAGTGCGCCAGCACGATGGCCGGGTCCGAGAACTGATAGTTGGACAGCGCGACCTGCGCCCGCCGAAACCGATCGTCACCGTCGGTCTCGCGCGCGATGACCGCCTCGGAGTAGTAATGGTCCCAGCCATGCGCGCCGGTCATCTCCTCCTCGCGCGCGTCGGTGTTCGGGCTGGCGCCACGCGCCGTCTCCAGCCCCTGCTTGACTGACGCCGGCGACCAGCCCCGCCAGAGACGCCACGACGCCATCAGTCGCCCGTCGCGAGAAACGTCGGCGACTTGCAGCCCGGGCCATCGTCAGGCCCTTCTTCCACTTCTTCCGTGTCGGCCCGGATGGCGCCAGCGATCGTCGCACCGACCGATGCGGCCGTCGTGTTGATGAAATCGGTCCACGTGTTGGTTTGCATCGCGTCACCGATGGCGAGGAAGCCGACCCGGGTGGCCACCGAGGCCGAGCGGGCGCGGCTGCGGATGTGGAAGATGACGTCGCCGGCGGCATTGCGGTAGGCGCCAAAGGTGATCCGGCCCGCTTCGGGATGTCCCTCGAGGGTGGCAAGTGTCACGCTTTGCGCGTCCTGATGCAGCACCCGCACCTGGCATGCTTGCGCCGGCGCAATCACGATGTCCAGTTCAGCGCCGTCACCCATCCCGTCGGGCGCGTCGAACCGAACCAGCGCCTCCGGCGGCAGGTCGCAAAAGTGCGACTTGACGTGCGCCATCACTTCGGAAGGCCGCATCCGGCACCCGGACAAGACTGCCCAGTAGTCGCGCTGCAGAAGGGGGCCGGCACCACTGGTGGCAGGAAGGACGTCGTCGGTCACGGCTTCATGTCTAGCAAACGTGGTGCCCTCTTTGCATCGGGAAACGTCATGGCACCCCTTGACGTCAATCCCGCGGCCGAAGCGTCCATGTCCTCTGCGTCGGCGCCGGTCGTCCGGCCTGAACATGCCGAAGGCGAACTGGCCCGCATCATCGAGCAGCAGACCGCCAAAATCCCGTCGCACGTCTTCCTCCTGGCAGCGTTTGGAGCGATGGGCGTCTCCATCGCGCTGGAGGTCACCGGGCGGCACCGCGGCAGCCGCTTCGTCGGGCAGTGGCCCACTCCCCTGCTGATCATGGGCATGTACAACAAGCTGGTGAAGACCCTGGGCACTCGCTGAAGGGCGGCAGCAGCATCTGCACGCTGATGGCGGGCCGCCCGGGGAGCACCCCGAGCGGCGCGAGGCGTCAGCGGGTCGGCTGCAGTGCCGGTCCGGCCTGCGCCACCTCACCGGCCTCCAACAGCTGCTTCAGCCGACGCAGGTCTTCGCGGATCACCTGACCCGGGGCCTGTCCGAACAGCGACGCGAGCCACGCCCCTGCCTTGCCGGCCGGCGGCGCGTACTGCAGATTGACACGGACTTCGGTGCCGCGATCGCCGGGGCCCGGCCGGAAGTTCACCGATCCCGCGCTGATCACGTCGGCGCCCGGCAGTGATTTCCACGCCAGCGTCTCGTTCTCGACGTCGTTGATCACCGTGGCGTCCCAGTGCACGCGCAAACCGCCGGGCCCGCGCGCCACCCAGTGCGACGTGCCCGTGGACTCGTCGTGCGCCACCACTTCCAGGTGAGCCATGAATCGCGGCAGGTTGTCGAGTTGCCGCCAGAACCGGTAGACCTCCGCCACCGGCACGTCGACGGTCACCGCCTCGCGGACATGGACGCCACGACTGCCGCCGAGGGCCGCACGCGTGTCGTCGGGCGGCCCCGAGCCAGCCAACGCAGCCGGCCAGCGGCCCGTCAGGCCCCGATACAGCAGCGGAGCGGCGGCCACAGCGAGACCGATGCCGGCCCGGCCGCGGTGACGGACGCCGGCGGCCACCAGCAGCGTGCCAGTGACCAGGGCGGCCCAGCTCTCGGCGTCGCGCAGCGACAGGTGATCCTGATGTTGCGATCGATGATGCATGACAGCCCGAAGGAGCAATTCCAGTACCATCGACGGGCGGCATCCCCGTCTCCCTACGCGAAGTTTCCGGGCGGGGGGCTGAGTCATCAGGTCCGCCGCGGCGTTCTACTACCTGACATACGCGGCGGAATGCTGCAGGAGCCCGAGGCCGACCAAACGTGTTGACCATCTTGCGCGGCGGGACGCGTTGCTTCGCGCTCGCCTGCTCGCTCGTGCTGATCACCAGCAACGGCACGGGCGCCCAGACCCCTGCCCCACCACTGCCGTCGGGTGGGGTCTTCACCACCGCGGTGGACGTGGTGGCCACCACGCCGGTGGCCGGCGCCGCAGTCGATCGCGACAAGATGCCGGTCAACGTGCAGACCATGGACGTCGGCCTCACTCCTCCCGCCGGGGTGTCGGTGACCGACTGGCTGGGCGCACTGAGCAGCGTCACCCTCAACGAGGCGCAGAGCAACCCGTTCCAGCCTGACCTGCAGTTCCGCGGGTTCACCGCCTCGCCGCTGCTCGGTCTTCCCCCCGGCCTGGTCGTGTTCCTGGACGGCGTCCGCGTCAACGAGCCGTTCGGCGACACCGTCAACTGGGACCTCCTGCCGCTCAACGCCATCCAGCGGATCGACCTGCTGCCCGGCGCACATCCGGCCTTTGGCGCCAACGCGCTGGGCGGCGCCATCGTCGTCGAGACCAAGAACGGGTTTCGCCACGCGGGACAAGACGTGACGGTCAGCGGCGGGTCCTTCGGGCGCGTCTCGGGTGAAGGCAGTGCCGGCGGTCAATTCGGTCAGGCGGCGTACTTCGTCGCCGGACGACTGCTCCAGGAAGACGGCTGGCGTGACTTCTCGCCATCGCGGCTCCGGCAGGCTTTCGCCGGCATCGACTGGCAGGGCTCGGACCGCACGGCGCTGAGCCTGAAGGTCAACGGCGCCGGCAATCGCCTGATCGGCAATGGCGTGGCGCCGGTGCAGCTGCTTGCCGAGGATCGGCGGGCGATCTTCACGCACCCCGACCAGACAGCCACCACGCTGGCGCAGTTCACCGGACATCTGCGCCGCACCCTCGGTGCCGTGACCGTGCTCGATGCCGTGCTGTACGCCAGGCCGTCGCGGGTCGCCACGATCAACGGCGACGACACCGAGTACGAGCCCTGCGACGGAGGAGGGACGCTGGCCGGCAGCATCTGCATCGATGACACGCCGGTGCTGGACCCCGACGGACGACTGATCCCGGCCGCACCGGGCGGCGACCCAATCGATGCGACGCGCAACACCTCCACGACCCGCAATCGGGGCTTCGGCGGATCGGTACAGGTGACGCGCACGGCGTCGGTGTTCGGCCGGGCCAACCAGCTGGCCGTGGGGCTCGCTTTCGATGGTGCGCGCAGCCGCTACCAGGCGGCCACCGAGCTGGCCCGCCTGACCGCGGACCGCGGAACGGTCGGCGCGGGGTTGATCGACGGCGACTCGCTGGTGTCGCTACGCACCGCGAACAGCCACGTCGGCCTCTATCTGTCGGACTTCCTCGACGTCACGTCGCGGCTCACCGTCAGCGGCTCACTGCGGCTCAACCGCACGCAGGTGGCCCTGCGCGATCAGCTCGGCGACGACCTCAACGGCGACCATCGCTTCCTGCGTCTCAACCCGGCGCTGGGCGCGACCTTCGCTCTCGGGGGCAGCACCACCGCCTACGCCAGCCTCGGCTCGACGTCACGGGCGCCCACCCCGTCGGAGCTGAGCTGCGCCGATCCCGAAGACGCGTGCCGACTGCCGAACGCCTTCGTCGCCGATCCGCCGCTGGCGCAGGTCCGCGCCCGGACCGTCGAAGGCGGCCTGCGTGGCACGCTGGGGGCCACTTCCTGGGTGGCGTCGCTGTTCCGTGCCACCAACCACGACGACATCATCTTCGTGAGCAGCGGCGCGCTGACCAACCAGGGCTACTTTCGCAACGTCGACCGCACCCGGCGGCAGGGCGTCGAACTCGCCGTGTCGACCTCGCCGGTGCGCCTGTTGCAGGGCACCGCGGCCTACACGTTTCTCGACGCGACGCTGGGCACGCCGCTGGTCGTGCGCAGCCCGAACCATCCACGCAACGTGGATGGCGAGATTGCCGTGGCCAGCGGGGCGCGACTGCCCGGCCTGCCGCGCCACGCCGCACGACTCGGCGGCCGGCTCGCGGGCCGGCGCGGCTCGCTCGAGGCGCGCGTCAACGTCGCCTCCTCGCAGGGTTTGCGGGGTGACGACGCCAACCTGCTCGCCCCGGTCGATGGCTACGTCACCCTCGGCGACATCGGCGCGCCTGCACATCACCCCACGCCTCGAGTTGCTCGTCGACGTCGTCAACCTGACCAACACCGAGTACGAGACCTTCGGCCTGTTGGGCGACGCTGACGATGTACTCGGCGAGGAGTACGACGACCCACGCTTCCTGAGCGCCGGCGCGCCGCGAGCGGCCTGGGTCGGCGTCCGCGTACGGTTCTGAGGCGCGGCGCTACCGGGGTGCGGGCCAGCGCAGGTGCTTGTGCAGGAACGCGAAGGTGCCCTGCCCGTTGAAGCTGTGCCCGCCCTGGAAGAACTCGATCTCGGTCCGGTCGGCCATGCCGAGTTGCGCATAGAGGAACCGCACCTTGGCGTACTCGTGCGCCACCCACTGATCGCGGCCGACGAGATCGAGATGCCCGCGCTCGACCATGAACGGGACGCGGGACCATCAGGTAGGCCATCTCCGCGTAGTCGAAGGTGTGGCCCCAGTTCCAGTAGGGCATCTCCCACTCGATCGTCGGCATGAAGCCCCACGGCTGGTCCGTGGCCGCCACTTTGCGCGTCCACTGATTGAAGTCGCCCGAGCAAATCGACAGCGCGTACTTGTCGAGCAGGGGCGGAATCCGTACGGCCGTCTCGCCACCGTAGCTGAGGCCGTAGAACGCAATGCGCGTCGCGTCCACGAAGGGCAGCGACCCGAGCCAGTCGAGGATCCGGTCGTGCTGCCCCAGGATGAACGAGAAGAGCGTCGCCCGGATGGTGTTGGCCTTGCGATCGAGCCAGCGATAGCGGTCCTCGCCGCGATACAGGTTGTGCGGCGCGAAGACGATGAACCCACGGTCGGCCAGCGCCGCACCGACGTCGTTGTACGAGGTCTGCTGTCGATCGATCGTGTCGCGCGGCAGCCGTTGCGCCCATGCTGCACCACCACCACCGGGCGACGCTCGCCTGGTGTGATGTCCTTGGGCACCACGATCACGCCCCAGGCGAAGACATCAGGCCACACGTCGAGGACGACGTCCCACGCGGTCCAGCGGGCGGTCTCGGCCACCTTGCGGCTGCGCGGGTTGAGGGGCAGATACGGCGCGTCGAACACGCCGACGCCATCCACTCGGAATCGCTCGCGATACGCCCGCGCGCCTTCGATGAACTTCTCCGGGGGCAACGTCGGACGGGCCTTCTCGGTACTCCAGCGGAGCGTCGTCAGTTCCGGGAGGACGGCGTGGAGGAACCCGCGGTCGCGCACGTGCTCCGCGGCACGGACCAGGCCCTGCACGTGCCCCTCGATCTCGCGCGCGGCGCGGCGGTGGCGCGCGAGCGGAGCGAACTGCCGGCGCGCGTCGGTCGCAGGCGTTCCAGACGTCGTCGCTGCCAGCCGGAAGCCCAGGCGCATCGCGAACTCCGCGAGCGCCTCCGCGGATACGGGCCCGACCGGCGCATCGTCTCGGCCGATCACGAGCGAGGGCTTCGGGAACCCCGCGGCGGCCGGGATGCGCGCGAACTCGGCCCGCACCGACGCCCCGTCCGGCGTCTGCAGGGTGCCCTTGCTGCTCGTGAACGAGGGCACCGCGGCATGTTCGACCACGAGGTGACGCGGCAGGATGAGCGATGCGATCTCGGCATCGCCGAATCGTTCGAGCCGACTCCAGACGTTGCGGTCGATCGGCTCCTGCCACACCTGCGTGCGGCGGTCGAAGTACCCGCTCACGAGCACCCCGTCGATCCGGGTGTCGACGGCGCCGGCGTGCAAGGCCACGACACCCCCTTCGCCGTAGCCAACGACCCCGACCTTTGCAGCGGTGGCAGGTCGGGCGCGGAAGCTGTCTACCGCCGCAAGTACCTTCTGCACCTCGTACCCGAGCGGGTGGCGCCCCATGTGGAATGCCTGGCGGTACAGCCACTCACGCCAGGTCTGCTGGCTGTTGCGAAGCTGCGCGTTGTCGGTCTCGATGGCATCGCGACGGACCAGCGCGGGAATGAGCAGTTCGCACCCGCTCTCGGCGAGGCGGCGGGCGAACTGGCGTTCGGGCAGCAGGCCTGACGCGAGGCCCATCACCTGCTCGGGCGTCTGGCCGGCATCGGGCACGACCACCAGATGCGCGGCGGGTGCGCCCCCGACCGGTTGCACGAGCAACCCTTCGGCCGTCACGCCGTCCAGGACGGGCCACCGCACCTGATAGACCCGGTAGCGGTTGGTTTCGGCGACGAGTGCGGGGTTGTCGTCGTCTCCGAACCGCTCGACAGCGGCGGGCAGTCGCGTGTCGACGACGCCGATGATCTCGCGCAAGCGATCGCGGTTGCCATCGAGCGCGGCGTTCCAGGCCGCGGCCGAGGACGCGTCATACGTCCAGAACCGCGCGGACCGCGCCTGGGCCTCGTCGATCTGCCGCTCGACGAACCGATGCGCGCCGTCCATCATCCGGCCCGAGAGATCGTCCTCGGGCCAGTCCAGGGGCGTCGTCTGTGGCAGCGCCTCGGCCGCGGGCCGTTGCTGCGCGGACGAGACCATGGCGGCCCCTCCCATGCACAGCGCTGCGAGGAGCGACAAGGCGAGGACTCTCATCGCGCAATCCTCTCACCCTTCCCCGGTGCCTCACGCATCCAACACCTGCACCCACCTCGGTGGTGGCCTGGGCGACTTCTTTGCGTGCCACGCCTCTCAGAGTCTGCTTGACACCTGCGCGGCATGTGCTATTTTTCTCGCACTGCTAAATTATTCGCACACTGAGGTTGCATGGCGGAAGCGCTTGCCAAGCGAGAACGCGAGATTCTCGACATCCTGTATCGCCGCGGGCGGGCGACCGCGAACGAGGTCCTTGAGGACCTGGAAGCGGGCGCACCTACTCAACGGTGCGGTCGCAGCTCCGGCTGCTCGAGCAGAAGGGCCACGCCCGTCACGAGGTGGATGGCACCCGGTTCGTGTACCTGCCGGCGGTGCCGCGGCACACGGCACGGAAGTCGGCGCTGCGCCACCTGATGGACACGTTCTTCGAAGGGTCTCCCGAGCGACTCGTTGCCGCCCTCCTGGGCGACACCCGGGCCGTCAGCGACGACGACCTCGACCGCATCGCCGCCGTGGTGTCTCGCGCCGAACAGGGGGGACGGTAGTGACGACGCTCGCGGTGGTCGCGTTGCAGGTCACGTCCGTCCTCGTGATCGGCCTCGTCACCGCCGGGCGACTCCGCCACCGCGCGTCGGCGCTTCGACATCTGGTGCTGTTCATCACACTGGCTGCTGCGGCAGTGGTGCCGCTCTCGGTCGGATTCTGCACGACATGTTGAAGCTCCCCGCGCTTCGCAAGCAGGGCAGTGTTCGACGGTGGACGTGCGCACGCAACTCACGTCCGGTGCCGCCGCGCCGTCGGCGCCCTTACACGACACACGCGTGGACGACGGCATCGTACGTCGCCACGGTACCGGCAGCGTGCTCTTCGCCTCCATGCGCACGCCGAAGGGGCCCGCATTGCGGCCGCAGCGGCTTGCTCAAGCAGAGATGGCGCGAATACAGCGAATCTCGGAAGGCGTGTCCGTCGAACTTCGACGCACGACTCGCACGGTTCGACGCAGTGCTTGACGAGCAGTACACGCGTCACCGCAAGCAACGCACATGCATTCTCTACGGATCGGAACATGAACGAGGGAAGGCGCTGCGGCGCATGGACTGTGACTGGTCTGAACGCCTCGCCGAGTGTGCGGACCTGCGAGAGGGCGTCCACCTGGTTCGGTTAGGCGGTCGCGACCCGCTGGCCGAGTACGCGACAGCCGTCTCTCACGTGTTCGCCCGGGCCCAACTCGACACTCAGCTATGGGCTATCGGACCTGGGTCCACGTGGACGTACGTGGCCGACAATGATCCCTTCAGCAAGCAGGTTGGGTTAGGTCTCATCAGCCCCGGACAGGCCACCTTGGCGATCTACGCCGGTGCGCTCTTCGCTCCCCTATTCCTATTGTGGGCGGTCGTGGAACGCTGGGGTCGGCAAAGGCCGAGGGGCGTCGACAATTCGGCGTCGGACAGCACGCGACCCCACGTGGTCGCTGATCGTGGCCTGGTACCCCCGTACCCCTCCGTGAGTCACGCGTCATGGGCGTAGTCAAGGCTGCCGGCCGTATCGGACCCGATGGCCATGTCACCGACATCACGATCCTCGACTCTCCGCACCCCGGCTTGTCGGCGGTCGTGTCGAACTACATGACCACCATGCGATATGAACCCACGAGGGTTCAGGGCGCGCCGGTGAGCACCGAGCTGGTGCTCACGATCAACTTCCAGCCAGAGCCGTAGGACGGGTATTGGCCGCCGGGCGGCATGTCATCGCGAGCACGGGCGAGAGTGAGGCAAGCCCCCAAGCGCTATGCGTGACGTCCGGCTTGCGTGCGACGTTCCGCCCAACGCGACGGCCGTTCGGCGCGATCGCAGATCGCAGTCCTGCGTAGTACGCTGGCAGTGTCCGATGCCGACGCCGAATGACGGCTCCTGCGCATTGGACGGACCCGCATACGCGCCATGGCACTCATCGCGTTCGCACAGGCCGCCGCCATCGTCACTGTACTTGCCTGGTCCGGCGCGCCCGCCGCGACTCCGCAGCGTCCGCGCCCCGCCATCAGCACGCACACGTTCACTCACCCAGACGGCGTCGAGGCGACGTACTACAAGGCGCAGTTCGGAAAGGCGGGCGTGAGTGACGTGTACGTCTTCGCGTATGGCGGGTCGGGCTGCGTCAGTTGGCGCGACTACATGGCCGAGTACTTCGAGGGCCTGACCGGACCGATCACCCTGTTCGCGCTGAACAAGCGTCATGTGCCGGATGATGCGGGCGGTCCTTGTCGTCCCACGTTCGCCGCGGACAACCATCCACGTCAGTGGGTAGCCGACTCGATGTCGTTCATCTCGCACCAGTTGCAGGAGGCAGGCGTCCGGCCCAGAAGGGTCGTGCTGCTAGGCATCTCGGAGGGCTCTGTGGTGGCCGCCAAGGTGGCGCGCTCCCGCAGGGACGTGACGGATCTCGTGATCATCGGGGACGGGACGTGGACCATGCGGCGATCTCTCACTGCGCTGATGGGCGCGGAGGACGTCGAGGCGGGGTGGCAGGCCATTGCCGCAGACGTCAACAGTCTCGAGAAGACCTGGCTGGGTCATCCCCATCGCTATTGGTTCGACGTCTTCGATCTCGACCCGACCGACGACTACCTCAGCCTGGCGTTCCCCATTCTTGTCGGCTTTGGGGAGAAGGACGAGAGTGTGCCGCTGGCGTCGGCGCTGGCTCTCCGTGATGCGTTCGCGCACGCCGGCAAGGACAATCTCACACTCCGCGTGTACCAGGGCGCCGACCACACCCTGGTCGCTGGCAAAACGAACTACCGCAGGCACTTCTTTAAGGAGCTATCTCGCCGGATCGCTCGGTGACGCGACCGCGGTGGGCCACATCTATGGGTCGCTGCCGGCGCGGGAGCCCGAAGCGGCTGGCGCGAGGGACGTTCCGAGGAGAGTCAGGATAGCAACGACGACGCTTTCCGTGCTGGGCCAAGGCGTCCGACATCGACACCTGCGTGCCGGTAATCGTATCCGGCAAGTACGGGTTCCTGGCCCGGTAACGCTTGCGCCGAGAGGCCGGCGATCACGAAGAACTCGACAGGTTGCTGCAGGTCACGCGGCGTGGTCACTTCAGCGCCACGGGCTGTCCGCCCAAGATGCCATCGGTTCGCGGTCCAGGCGGTTCAGAAGAGCTGAGCTGGCAGTGGAAGCGATTGCGTCCTATGCTCCGTGCGATGTCCCGTCTCGAATCAATCAGTATGACCTTTGCCTTCGGGCTCTTGACTGGCGCAGGCGCTTGCGCACAAGCGGGATACTCCGACCGTGTACTTCATCGGCTGCCGGCTCCAGACCAGAGCATCGTCGTTGTTTGTCAGGAGGTTCCGGTCTTCGATGGGCCCGAGTTCGAAGTACGCCTGGAACGCCCTGATGGCAGCACGCTTCGTGACCTGTACCGGATGGGCGATGGTGGGGGTTGCGATGAAGTGCGCTGGTCTGATGACGGTCGCACTCTAGCGGTGCTGACGAGCCACGTCGCTGCAATAGCGATCGTGGACGTCGAGTGGGCGCTCTCGCATCCAGACGAGCAGAACTCCCACTGGTTTGTCCGCGGTTTCAGCTTCTCGAGTGAGAGGCAGCCCGCTCGGGCTGCCGAGTTGCGGTTCGTCTCTCCAGGCGAACTGCACTTCCAGCTATGTGAGCAGTCGCTTTCGGACACGACAAGCGTGGGTGCGCGAAGCCGATGCACTACCCCACCGAGGTTGCAACGTCTCCGCGTGCCCGACCCGCTCGTTCCAGCTCGCCCCGCTTAACGTGACGCCAGCCACCCTCGAACACCCTTCTTCGCACGACCTGTAACGAAACGGTCCCGCCGTCGCAAGTACCCACGTGACGCCGCTCCCCGAGCCGCCCGCGCCGGACACGCTCCGGTCCCAACTTCGCGAGGTCTACCGCGACCGCGCCGGTGATCTCTTCGCCTTCGCCTATCGCCTGACCGGTTCCGAGCGCGTCGGCGGAGGATGTGGTGCACGAGAGTGTGCTCCGGCTTCTCGATGGACGCTGTCGCGTGAACACGACTGCGAGGGCAGCTCGCCCTGCTGCTCTTCGGGGTGGTGCGCAATGTGGCGCGTGAGCAGCGCCGACAGGCAGCACGGGAGGTTGGTCAGCGAGCCGTCCCAGCAGGCCGGCGTGTCCGGCCAACCGGAGCACGTCCTCGCGGTCGGATCCGCGCTGGAGGCACTGTCTGCCACCGACCGTGAAGTGATCATCCTGTCGGCGTACCACGGCTGCTCGCCACGAGAGATTGCCACGGCACTGGGCAGTACCAGCCTCGTCATCCGTGTGCGTCTGCACCGCGCGAGGGCGCGCCTGCGGCGTCTGCTCGAAGGACGCGACGCGAGCACCGCGAGCGTCGCTGGCCTGGGAATCGGACCATGACTGACGACCTGAACGAGAGACTGGCCGCCTGGGTCGCCCCGCCGCCCTCGGAGGCGACGCGCCTCCGCCTCGACGCGCTGCTCGCCGACGCGCGACTGCCAGACCCGCTTGAGGCGAAGCCCTCGCGAATCGCGCTGCTGTCCCTGGCGTACGCCTCGGCCGTCGGACTGCTGCTGCTGATCGTGATGCAACAGCCCGCGGCCCTGCCTGCGTTGACGCGCCACGACCTCGAGCTGAGTGGGCCACTGGTCGTGACCCCCGGCGTCCCTGCAGCGTCACAGACGTCCGCGACTGCGCTCAGCACCGTCGACCTGGAGGGGTTCCAGGCGATCGAGCACCCCCGCATCCGTGTGAACAGGAGGACGCCATGAGTGGTCGACACAGGCTCGGTCATGATCGCGCTGATCGCCTGGGCGACGGGCGGACCGGCCCTGGCCCGGACATCCGGAACAGCGGTCGCGCGGATCACGGTTGCGGACGGCATCGAGCTGGAGCTGTCGATGACCGGCGTGCGGCCGAACGTCCGCGACCTGGAACCGCGTGTGCAGGTCCAGGATGGCGAAGTGTATCGGATGATCGTAGACGGCCACGGCTATGCGCGGTTCGCCTACGCACTGCGACTCGAGGCTCGGACCGGCGGGGTCGAGTTGCTCTTCCGGCCCGTTCGGCTGCATGAGGCCATGCGAGCCTTCGCGCCGCGCCAGCGAACGTATGACTCTCCGTTCCGGCTCGATAGTGGTCTTGCCACGTTTTTCGATGTGCAGTCGTCCGGCACGATTCGTCCTGGCGACGACGTCACCCTGGACCTGTTCGAGCAGCGCGAGACAGGTCACCGTGTCGGCGACGTCGTCAGGCTGGTCTCGGCGTCCGAGGCTGGCCTCGGCACGGTTGGCCGCATTGCGCACACGCCGACAGGACAACCGTCCGTGCTGACCGTCGCGGGCATGACGATCCACCGCGCTGGCCGCGTCATCAACGCTGACCGCACAGGGCACGTTCGCCACCGCGCACGTCGTCGGCCTCGGACTGGGCGACAACAACGGCACCGTCATCTTCGGGTGGCCACCGCAGACCGAAGTGCCCTACGGCGTCGCGACGATCGACGGACGCGTGCTTAGCTTCACGCTCGACGGTGTCGAGTACGAATGCACGGGCATCCGAGCCTGTGGGCCCCCAGGCTCTGTCTTCGGTGTGGATCTATGTGCTGCGCGGCCGCTGCCGTACGTGAAAGGGTTCTTCGAGTTGCCGGCGACAGCGTCGACGTCCTGATGAACCCGGGGCGCCGGAGTGATTCGCGTTACGGCTCCAGCCGTCTCCTGGGTGCCGAGCACGACGTTGGCGTGCGCTGCGTCGCGGTGGGCCCCTGGTGATCTGCAATCCGTCGCGCCGTTGCCCACCCGCGAGGAACAAGTGAAGTGGCACGGCATCGCCCCGCACCTGGTCACGCAGGAACTCGAGGAGGCGGGCTTCCATGTGCTGTCGGTCGAGAAGGAATTCACCAGCGTCCGCGGTTCGAGTCGTAAAGCGCTGATGGTCGCGGAGCGCTGAGTCGCCAACTGCCCTCAGTGCACCCCCCTCCGTCGTCACGGCTTCGAAGGAGGGACGGTAGTGACGACGCTCGCCTGAGAACGCGGCGCATGCGTGTCGTCATCGCACTCACGGTTGTGGCTTCGGCAGGTACTGCCGACGCGACCGCACGGTCGTGTCCGGCCGCGCGACGCGTACCTCGATGGCGCGTGCCTTCCTGTCGTCGCCTGGCGCCACGGGCGGCTGCACGTACGCGAGGCGGTAGTACTGCCGACTGTCCCGGAACATGTCGGACAGGCCTGCACCGAGGCGTGCGCTCCGTGACCAGCGTGCCACCCGTCACGTCGACCATCCGCCACAGGAGGCCCCGGCGGCGGAGCGCGGCTGATTCCCGGAGCTCTCGCCAAGTTGGCCTGCAGCCTGGGCGACAGCGCGATCGGTCGCGCCGCGAATGCTATGCATGGGCGCGTCCAGCCCGCGAGGATCGACAGCGTCACTCGCTACGTTCGAGACCGCCGCCTGTCCGACCATCTCGTCGTACGCCGCCAGCACCGGCTGGTAGTCGTAGTCTCTTCGTTCGGTGCGACGGGGCCCAGCGGACCACCCTCGCTGACGACGACGATGCTGCGGCGTTCTCGGGGGCCTTCGCGCGCCAGGCACCTTGGCGACGTTCCGCACGACGCGCAGCAACGTGGTCGCGAGGTGGGTCTTCTCCAGGGGCGATGGCCCCGAGCCCTTCAGACCGCGGAACCTCCGCACCAACGCGTGGGCCGCGCGCCAATCCGTCGACAGTTGCTGGATAAGTTCGAAAGGTCCCGTGTTCACGATCGCCAGTCGGTCCGAGGCGCCGAGGCCATCGATCATTCGACGCGCAAATCGCAATGATGGCGCTCGATTGTCTGACGTCGATCTGCAGGTCGTCCAGCACCAGCACGAAGTCCCGGCGCTGCTCCGGTTCGGGGACCGTCGACGAATCGACGAACTCGAAGGCGACCAGCGGCTGCGAGACGCCGCCATCAAGGACTTGTACTTCATCCCGGGACACATCGGGCACCGTCTGGCCGTCCTTCGTGACGATCGCCGACACCTCGACGAGCGTCGTGCCCGGTCCGGAATGTGGGCTGGGCAGCCTGCGGAGCGGCCGCGGAGAGCGCGACGTGGAGAGCGGCGACCAGGCGGCGCCGATGGCAGCGCGGAAGGATGCGACGGTACACGGGCGGAGGAACCGTGACTGCCGATTCATCGGCTCGGCTCGAAGCGGACATGTGTCGACACGGGCCGGTAACGCTACGACGGTGAAGGCGTGCTGTCCGGCGGGCGACGCGTCGGGCTCGGCACGCCAACGCACGACCGTCTCGCCATCCGTGTCGTCAATCGACACCACCACGGGCTTGTGGACCGTGGCGTTCTCGCCAGCACCGACTATCGCAAAGAGCGTCGCGCGGCTGAAATCGATGGGCGGCGGCGCCTGTCGCGTCGGCAGATGGCTCCAGAAGGCCAACCATTCCCTCTTCGGTGCGGATCACGAAGGTGCCCGGAGTGGGATGGCGCGACAATGGGCCGTGCGCGACGACAATGTGGCGCGATGACGCCGGCGGGCCACTCGTGGCGGCCGCAGCCTCGAAGGTGACGGGGATGGCGTGGCGAACGACATCGTCGGGCCGCGGCGTGATGGCCTCGATGGTCAGCATGTACGCACCAGCGGCAAGGCCCGTCGTCTCGATCAGAGCGGTGGCGCGCGTGCGGTCGGCCGTGCTGCCGGCATCGAGCGCCGCCTCGACCGCCCGGACGATCGCACCTGCACGGTCGGCCAGCGACACCCGGACGACGACACGGCCCTCCCGTATGGGGCGTCCCGCGAGTTCAGCCTGCACGCCGAGCGGCGTACCACTCGCGAATCTACGCACCGCGGTCGGAGCCACCTGCGCGCCCGTCCGCCGCAGGAGCAGCGGCGGGGCCATCAGCAACTGCCGCCCTGGCTCGATGACCTCGACAGGGGTGATCACCAATCCTGTCTTCGTACCGTCGGTCGTCGCCGCGGCCACCCGCAGCTGGTGCCGCCCGCGCGCCAGAGGCAGCTCGGTGGCGAGCTCCAGTGGCTGCCCGGCCGGCGGCGGGTCGAGACGGACCTGGTGCTGGTTGGTCGCCCGCCCCTCGTCGTCGACGGTGGCGAGCACGACATCGACCGGCGAGGCGAGGCGCTCATCCCCATCATTGGCCAGCACGGTCACCGACACCGAACCGGTCTTGCCGCTCGCGAAGCGAGGAACGGCATGCACGGTGAGCCGCAACTGCCCCTGCGGGGCGCTGCCGAGCAGCGTGCGACGGAGCAGGCTCTGCTCGGGGGTCGATGCGGAGGTGCTCTCGCCGGACGCGGGCGGCTCGACAACGTAGCCCCTGCGTGCCGAGACCCGTGTACCGGGTCGCTTCACGCGGACGTCGATGCGGTGCCGGCCCGGCGTCTTCGAGACCGGCGATTCGTAGACCAGCAGGTAGGCCGTCGAGTTCTGCTCGATGATGCGGCCCAGGAAGTCGCCGAGGTTGTTGGCCATCGTGATGTAGCGGCCGCCGGTTTCCCGCGTCAACTGCGTCAGGGGCACGGCGACCATGTCGTCGACCTCGAGCGCCATGCGTGCTGCCACCGACCTGCAAGGTGCCACCGGTCCGCTTCGTATCCGGGTCCTCGACGCCACCGGTGTTCTCCCGCGGGTCCAGCACGTACACGGTGATGTCGTTGTTGAGGGCTGACGTGCAAGCGCTCGCCGTTGGGCAGCGCGACTGCCCTGCGGGTCGATGGTCGACACGCCCATCGTCTGCGCCACCCAGAGCAGGACCTTCCGTCGCGAGCCCGACCGGCCGAGGATGTCGGCAGCGGCGGCGACGGCAGTCGCACGGCGCGCCGCACGGGTGGGGTCCTGGCAGTCGAGCGACGATGCGGAGGTCATGCAGTCTCCTCCCATCGGCATGCCTCCCGGTGTGGAGGACACGCCGCCAGGGGCCAGTGCACGGACCAGCAGTTGCCCGCGAAATGACCGGATCTGCCGGATGTGCGTTGGCCCAGGCGGTTCGAGTGTGAGGAGGGCGCCGCCCAGGCCACTGGTCGTCAGAATGGAGACCAGGGCCGTATCGGGAATGGAGGTGAAGGCCTTCTCCGCGGCACGGATGACGCGGTGGGTATCGCGACGGCTCGTGTCGAGGATCGTCGAGCAACAGCACGAACGCCGGCGCATCGGCGGACGCGGTGCTGGTCGGCAACCGCTCGACGTATGCCGGTGGGGCGGTCGTGGTGGTAGCTGCCGTTGCCGTCTCTGCGGGATTGCGCCGCGAGCGTTCGCACAGAGACGAGCGTGCGGACGCTGCCGTCCTCGAGCACCTCGAAGTCCGCCGCTGCAAGGTCGCCAAGGCTCCGGTCGTCCTCGCCGGTGACGACAGCCACCACCTCGACGAGGTTCACCTCCGCACGGAACGACGGCTGCCCCGGGACGGTGCCCTGCCGCTGCGCCACCGACGACGGTAGGCAGAACGCCAGCAGGACTATCGCGCGCACCCGGCAAGTGTGACCGTCATGTGGCTCAGTCGGCGTACGGACGGCTCCGGCCTTCGTTTGAGTCAGCTGAAGCGGCGGAGCTGACCAGAGGTCAGCGTGGACATGACTTCGCCGACGCAGGCGAACAGACGAAACCCAATGAGCTGGTAGTCCATGACGTCGATTCCTATTCGGTTCAACGTCAGCCGCTTGCCACAACTCCTGCTCCGCGGACGACACACGACGCAGCGCCGACTCAGTGCGAGGTCAGTCCCTTGCGCGAGCGCCGTCGGCTCGGTCGGCACCGAGACGTCAGGCTCGACGCCCCGACGCCTTCGAGCCGAGTGCCCGCCCACGTGTAGTACTCGGCCACCGGCAACGCGACGCGGTAGCCGTGCCCCACCTTGAACGCGCTGGCCGCCACCAGCCGCCCGGCGGTCTTGGTCCCGACCAGCGTCGCGAGTCGGTTCTCCTGCGCGAACGCTGCCACCATCTCCGCCGCGCTGGCCGAGTGCTCGTTGACGAGGATGGCCGACGCGCCCGTGGTGCGCCTGCGCGCCCGAGCGCCTCGCGTGAACACGGCCACCGATCGCCCCGCCAGTGCGAACCGCGGAATCAGCGGGAGCACGCCCCACTTCGAAGTCGGGATGCGGTCGAGGACCGGCGAGGTCTTCCTTCCTGTACCCCTTCGCGGCCGTCGACTTCCCGACGCTGTAGCCGACGCCGCGGCGGTCGGCGCACAGCAGGCTCATGAGACGCAGGCAGCCGATGCCGCCGCCCGTGTTGCCGCGGAGATCGACGATGAGCCGCTCGCAGGCGAGGTCGTGGACGGCGCGACTCATGTCGCGCGCGACGTCCATCCCGAGCACGCCCGGGAACATGCTCACCCGCATGTAGCCCGATGCCGTCGTCGAGGCGCCGCGCCGTCACGACCTGATCCGGGACGACGAGCGGCCGCCGCTTGTCCTTGGGCTGCGGGATATCGAGCGTCGGCGTCGACGTGCTGCCGTCCGGTCGACGCAGCACGACCTCGTAGCGTTCGCCGAGCGCGAACGGCGTGGCGTGCGGAGGCACCAGTTCCTTGCCCCGCACCGACAGCAGGACGTCGCCCGGGCGGATCGCCGGCGCATCGCCGCCGCGCCACCGGGATGGACGTCCTGGAACATCCATCGCTCGCCGTCGGCGGTCTCCGCCTTCGTGAACGTGGCCGCCAGGGCGACGCGTCCGGCGGCCCGCGGCGCCGACTCGTGGAAGAACCCGGTGTGGCTGACGCCCGAGTTCCTTCAGCATCGCGTTCATCGCGGCCTCGAACGCCTCGCGACTCGCTGCTGGCCACGACCGCCGTGCTCGTGCGTCGCGCGCAGCGCGCCGCGTGTCGACGTCCGGCCCCATGTACTTCGTGTCGATGACGCGCAGGACCGCGTCGAGCACCGCGCGCCGCTCGTGCTCCGTGAGCACTGCCATGGCATTTCACTCCTTCGCGGCCGTCGCCGTCTTCACGGTGCCGACCGTGGCGCGCCCGTCGCCGTAGACCAGCACGCCGCTCCACAGGCGCGGCACGGCCTGCGGACCGAACGTGGCGAGCATGTGCAGCTTCGCGTCGCGCAGCGCCGTCGCGACGTCGGCACCGGTGGCGAGCCGGCGGTAGAACTCGCGCATCAGCGCGAGGCTGAACGTGTCGTCCGCCGCCCAGAGGTTGGCGACGACGGCGCGGGCGCCGGCGGCGATGAAGGGCCGGCACGAGAGTGGCCGCGCCGTCCTGCCCGTGGACGCTGCCGCTGCCCGTGTCGCACGCCGACAGCGTCACGAGCGTCGGCCGTCAGGCGCAGCGACAGGATCTCGCGGGCCTGCAAGCACGCCGTCTTCCTCGGCTCGGGCTGCACGAGCAGGGCCGCGCGCGCTGGGAACTTGCTGCTCGGTAGCCCGTGCGCGGCGAAGTGGAGCACCCGGTACTGGCTGGAGTGGCTGGCGCTTCAACGCGCCCTCCGTCGCCTGGTCACCCAGCAGGACGGTGCTCCGAGGCGTCGCCGAGCAGCCGCGCCACCGACCGCGCCTCGTCGTCGGCACCCGGCAGCGGCCGCAGCTTGCGTCCCATCGACGCCGTACACGTTCCGCGCGAGCCTGCGGCTTCGCCGGCGCCTTCCCTGCCTGGCCCAGGCGACGCACTGACCGCCAGCACCCGCGGTCGTCGTGTTCGTCGGCTGCGTTGCGACGCAGGACCGTGAGGACGGACGCCGAGGGGACGTACGACACGACGTGCGTACTCGAGCAGCCGGCGACTCGGCGTCGCTCGCAGCACCTCGAAGGGCACGCGATGCAGGGCCGCGTCCGGGCTGATGAGGAGCGCGCGACTTGCGGGTGAGTTCCGGCATGGCCAAGCCAAGAGCCTGTCCCCAGGCGACGCCGCCGCGGATGCGATGTCTCCGTCAGCGGCAATGGCCTTGAGCAGCTGATCCGCCTGCGTGGTCAGCGTGGCCTTCGGCCCCAGTCGTTGGACACGCGCGGTCGTGCGCGTCATCGACGAGCGCGAACGACGCTGGGTCGGCGAGTGCGTACTGCACGAACACTTCATCCGAGGCGCAGCACGCGCTGCACGTCGGCCAGCGTCACACGTCGTCCTGCGTGCCCTGGCGGCGCGTGCGGTCGAACATCGCGGTCGCGCTCGGCGCCAGCTGCTCCTCGGCGGCGAAGATCTCGGTCAGCAGCCGCTGCCGGCGGCTCGCGCTGGCGGGTCTGCAGGAGCCGACGCTGGAGCGCCGCGATTCGCGCTCGACGGTCGCGGACCTCCTGCGGCGCCCGCTCCGTGCTCAACGGACGGTTCACCAGCAGTTCGTAGAGCGACCTCGCCCGTGCCTGTTCGACGATGGCGAAGGTGCGCGCGACGTCCACTGGCGCGCAGTGCCTCCAGCCGGATCCGCGCCACCAACACATCGTCCATGCCGTTGATCACGCGACCCTGCACCCACGGACTGCTCGTCGTGGTGAGCAAGCCCTCGAGGAGGTCGACGGCCTCCTCGAGGAGTGCCGACGCCTCGGCGTACGCGCGCCTGTGACACGCGCAGGTCGGCCGCCTCGGCCAGCAGCTCGCGGGAGCAGGCAGTCGCTCCTCCCTGTCGCGCGCGACCATCGGTCGCCTCGGCGAGCACCCGTTCTGCCGCCGCCACTTGCTGTTGCTCGCGCAGCACCTTTGCACGCTCGAGCTCGATCTCGACCAGGATGCGATTGCCACCGGCGGCTCGGGCCAGCGCACGGCTGCGTCCTCCAGCAACGTCAGCGCTCGCGCGGGATCCTTCTGCTGTCAGCGCGATGGCGGCACGCTGCGCCAACAGCTGCGCCTGGTAGCCCTTCGCGTCGTACTTCGTCGGCGAAGCTCGGTCGCCTGGCCAGGATGCTCGTCGGCTTCGGCGATGCGACCGAGTTTGATGAGCGCGTTCGACCGACCGACGTGCGTCATCGCCGGGAACTGCAGTTCCGGCACCGTCGCAGCGGCCTTCAGCGCGCGATCGTAGAAGTCGAGGGCTTCCTTCGGCCGATCGAGCTGCACGTAGCCGTGGCCGAAGAGGGTCAGCCACCGCACCAGCGACGACACGTCGCCGTTGGACTGCGCCACTTTGAGCGCCGAGCCGAGCGCCGACCACTGCGCCGCCGACGTCGCCCTCGAGGAACGCCACCAGGCCCAGTCTCGCCGCGCGCCCGGTTCGCCCAGGCCGCGTCGCCGAGCTTCTCGGCCACGGCGAGCGCCTCCTTCCACGACGCGCCGGCCAGCGTCGGGTCGAGGTCCTCGTCGGTCTCGCCCTTGATCACCAGACAGCGCAGACGGAGACGGTCGTCGGCCTGCACGAGCGGATGTTCGAGGTACTCCGCGAGCTTGGCGGACACCTCCGGCACGGCAGCCGCGGCAGCCGCGCGCGCAGTGCGCTGACCTCGGCGTAGAGCGCGTTGCGCGCGTCGCCGGAGGCCGCGAAGAGTTGCTGGGCTTGCGGTGAACTGCGACTCGGCCTGGGACCAGGCGCGGAGCCAGGCGAGGCGGTCGCCTTCCGCGAGCAGGGCGTGGGGATCGGGCGCGGGCTGCGCGCCCGCCGTGGACAACGACACCGAGAGAGACAGCAACGGCCAAGAGAGCTCGCATGGCACGTACTCCTTCGACTGCCGGGAAGTTGCGTGCAGCCTAGCACTGCCCCCTGCCGCGAGCGCAAGCTCAGGCAGGCGGTGGGAGCGAGGACGCACAGCAGACGGCAGGTGCTGTCGAAGGAGCAGGAACGAGACCGCGGCGGACCCGACGCCGCTCGCACAATTCGCGCGCCGCGAAGCCGCCCGACCGATTCGAGGAGTAGTCGCTACTCGGGCATGGGTAGCGATGACGCAGCTGTGCAGATGCGAAGGTGATTGCGGCGAAAGTCGCGACTGCCTGCCGGGGCGACGCCGCAGGGCGACCGCTTACTTCTTCCGGCCGCCGGAGCGCTTGGACGTGGCGCGGCGCTTACGACCGGTTACCTCGCTACCCTTACTGCTCGGTTGAAGTCGACCCAGACGGCGCCGCCGAGAGCGGGCCACCGTGTCCACCTTCGCGAAGGTGTCCACGCGATTGGACCGAGCCCACAGGCCGGCGGAGGTTTAATGCGGCGACCATCCTTCGTTAGGTGCAGCCATAGCGCCCTGTCCTGCCGGCCGACATCTTCTGTGGAACTGTCCACACCAGCGTGGAGCTTCCCCTACATCCCGTTTGGCGCTGCCCGACAAAAGGGGCGGAAGCCTTCAGTCTGCAGGCACCAGGACCTCGGTCGGCATGTCAACCAGCCGGTCGATGGCGGTCTATATCTTCCAGACAGCGAGGACAGCGAGCCGATGACCGGCTTCCAACTTGCCTTTGAAGGTGCCCGTGGGACCGCTTCGTGTTCCCGAACTTATCATCCTCGCGCCGTTGCTGCTCCTGCCGAGCCTGTTCGTCGTCGGTTTCCTACGGCGCGCGAAGCGGCTGGGGTACCCATCCATTGGTGCGTATCTCCAGGCCGCGCCGCGAACGGACGAAGAAAACGTGATGCTGCGGATATGGCAATGAAGGGACTGGTGGTTGCGCTGCTCGGGCTCATCTTCGCTCCCATCGTTCTGGTCGGCCTAGTTCCCCTCTTCTATCGGGGGCGAAAGCTTGCCTACGCCACGCTGGGCCTCGGCCTTGTCGATGACATCGACCAGCCCGAAGCGTGACCGGCGCCGACAGCGACGTGGTTCGCGATGTCCTAGCCGGTGACCGCAACGCGTTCGGACACCTAGTCGAGAGGTATCAGAAGCGGCTGTTCGGCCTGGCGCTGATGACGGTGCGCGACCCTGAGGGGGCCGAACAGGTGACGCAGGACACGTTCGTCCGCGCGTTCACGTATCTGCGCCAGTACGACCACTCGCGTGCGTTCTATCCGTGGTTGGCGACCATCGCGGTGCGCCTGGCCCAGAACTGGTTGCGCCAACGCGGGCGCTGCGTGTGGCGGCAGGGCGCTGCGCTCGAGAATGTGGACGAACCAGCTGCAGCCGCATCGGCGCTGTCTACGCTGATCACGGACGACAGAGTCGTCGCGTATGGCGGGCGGTGGCGTCACTCCCATCCGGTGAACGCACGGCGGCACTGCTCTACTACCGCGACGGTCTGCCCGTCCGCGATGTCGCCATGGCCCTGGGCGTGTCGCCGGGAACTATCAAGACTCTCCTTTTCCGCGCCCGGCACCATCTTCGTGGGCGC
>CAVXAR010000005.1:0-18216 GCA_963759795.1 Vicinamibacteraceae bacterium
CAACGATTGCTTAGCACGCCGCCCGCGCATGACCCCGTGAGATCCGGCGCGTCAGGCCCTGCGTCGTGCTGGGATTCGATATCGGCACCACTCGCTGCGGGAAGAGGAATTGTCGGAAATCCTTACATTTCAGCTGCTGAAATTTCTCCGCTGGCGCTCCGAGACCAACCTCAGTGCGCTAGCTCGGCTATTTAGGCGGCGGAAAGTCGCGCATTCGCGGCCGCTGGCAGTAGTGGCATCCATGCTGCTTCGATGAAGTCATCGACCATGCACCCTCAAGCCGGCGCGAACGTGCACGCCCGACCCGAATGGTGCTGAGCAGGCAGGGCAGTTGGCAATGATGATGAAAGCAAATCGGCTGGCCGTCACCCTGGCGTGGATGACCCTCGCGGTCCCCGCCACACAGGCCCTTGCTGGTCCCATCGGGACCACGGGAAGCTTCAGCCTGACGCGCGTCGACGGCCTGAAGGCCGGCGCTGGCGGTGAGTTCACCGTCTACGACATCAAGGACGGGGCTGGGCAGGCCTCCTCTACTGTCACCAACGATTCGTACTCGGCCAACCCGTCCACCAAGGACGTGGTCACCCCATTTCCAAGCGGCACGACGGTCATCGCCAACAGCTTGCAGACGTTCTGCCTGGAGATGACCGAGAACGCTCTGACCACTGCCACCAATTACTTCGTGGTGAACTCGTCGGCGGCCGCCGGTGGCGGCGGCTCGCTGGATGCCAATGGATCGGTCAACGGCCGTGACGCCATTTCCAAGGGGACGGCCTGGCTCTACAGCCAGTTTGCCCGCGGAACGTTGAACGTCGCCAAGGTCAGCACCGCCGTCGACGCGCGGGGTGACTACTTCTCTCCGATAGCGCCGGGGCGTGCAGCCGAAGCCGATGCACTCCAGCACGCGATCTGGTGGCTCGAGACCGAAGCGGCGCCAACGCCGGACAAACTGGCGGCCAATCCCTACTACATGGCCGCGATGGACCAGTTCAAGGATGAGGTCGGCGGCGCCACCGCCGATGCGGCTGTTGGCTTTCTCGGCGTCTATGTGCTGAACAACTTCGTCACGAAGACGGCCTTGGACACATTCCTGGCAACCGGCGATATTTTCGCTACGCCCCGCAAAGAACGCGCCCAGGACTTTCTGTTCTACGCCGCCGAAGTGTCGGTGCCCGACGGCGGTACCACAGCGATGCTGCTCGGCGTGGGGCTAGTTGCCCTCGGCCTCCTGCGACAGCGGCGCTCGTTCTAGGTTTCAACCGACGCGGCCATTGCGCGCCGGAACGTGTTGCCGCTACCGCCGCACGACGTTTCGCCCGCGCTCCTCGATGTGCAGCCCCACCGAGCTGGCGCCGAAGTTGGCAATCTCGCGCACGTTGCCGCGCACCTTCACGAGCGCGCCCTTGGACGGCGTCCCCCGCCGCTCCGACAGCACCGTGATCTCCGCACTCCCATCGTCAATCTTGTACAGACCGTAGGGCACCAGCGGCAGGCTCCAGGCGCTGGTGACGCGGCCGGTCACCTCGACCTGGCGGTTGTCGTAGCGACCCGGGTCGTCGCGGATGTCGGCAATGGAACGGGCACGCATCGCGCAGCCGCTGAGCGAGACGGCCAGCAGCACTGCCAGAAGGGGTCGCGCAAGACGGGACATGAGCATCTCCAGCGTTCCTGAGGAGCTCGCTCCGGGAACGAAAAAGGGGAACACCACCTCCCCGGTGATCCTGCGGGAACTGCACACGAGCCGCCCACGACTGACGGAGTGCGGCGATGCCAGCGCCTGCCTACGGTGTTCGCACCCCGTTGGCCCGGCGCAGTCCCGCCATCCGTTGATTCAATCGCTCGTGCCAGCAGCGGACGGCACGAAACGTCCTGCCAGGGGGACAGGGGATCGGTCCCAATTGGCGCCATAGGCGCATTCAGCATGCAGAATGCAGCGCGGACTCGGCACCGCCAGCAGGGCGTCTCTGCATAATTAGGGCTCCTGCGCAGCCAATTCAGGAATCCAGAATGCAGCGCGGGTCCGCGCACCGCCACTCTGCCGGGCTACGTCAAGATACATGGCGAACCTTGCGACGCGCTGAAGGCGGCGCGCCTCGACCTTCATTCCTCAATTCTGAATGTCCCTGAAGACGCCTGAATTGCTGGCCGTCCCCCCCTCGCGCCTCCGTGTCCTGCACGACGTCGGCGCCGCGCACGCGTGCCCGCTATGTCCTCTACTGGATGATTGCGTCGCGCCGGCTCGAGGACAACTTCAGCCTGCAGCAGGCGGCCTGGTGGGCGCGCGAGCTGGGCCTGCCGCTGCTGATCTTCGAGCCGCTGCGCGTCGCCTATCCGTGGGCCAGCGACCGGCTGCATGCCTTCGTGCTGCAGGGCATGGCCGACAACCGGGCCGCCGCGAGCCACCGCTGGGGTCACGTACTACGCGTACGTCGAGCCCGCACCCGGCGCGGGCAAGGGGCTGCTCGAACGCCTGGCGCAGGATGCCGCAGTTGTCGTGACCGACGACTACCCGACGTTCTTCCTGCCCCGCATGGTCGAGGCGGCCGCGACTCGCCTGGATTGTCGGCTCGAGGCCGTGGACGGCAACGGTCTGATGCCCATGCGCGCGACGACGACCGTGTACCCGACGGCGTACGCCTTCCGCCGCTACCTCCAGAAGTCGCTCCCGGACCAGCTCACCCAGTTTCCCGTCCGGCACCCGCTCGAGCGCCTGCCCAGCATCAGGCCGCCGCGATCGACCCGGAGGTGCTCGCACGCTGGCCCGCTGCCACCGACGACCTGCTCGCGGCGGACCCCGACGCACTGGCAGCCCTCCCCATCGACCACACCGTCCCCCCGTCGCAGGTGCTGACGGGTGGCTCGACGGCTGCCCACGCGCAGCTGGCGAACTTTCTCGCGCACGGCCTCCCCAAGTACCGTGAGCAGCGGAGTCAACCCGACAGCGACGCCGCGTCCGGCCTGTCGCCCTGGCTCCATTTCGGACACATCTCCGCGCACCACATCTTCTCGGAGGTGGCGACGGGCGCGGGCTGGACGACGCGATCGCTTGCGGCCAAGGCCGAGGGCAAGCGCGAAGGATGGTGGGGAGCGCCGCCGGACGTCGAAGCGTTCCTCGACGAGCTGATTACCTGGCGGGAGGTCGGCTTCAACTTCGCGGCCAACCGCACGGACTACGACCAGTTCGAGTCGCTCCCCGATTGGGCACGGACGTCACTGGAAACGCACGCCAGCGATCAGCGCGAGCATCTCTACACCCTGCAGCAGTTCGAGCGTGCCGAGACGGACGACCCGGTGTGGAATGCCGCGCAGCGGCAGCTGGTGCGCGAGGGACGCATGCACAACTACCTGCGCATGCTGTGGGGCAAGAAGATCCTGCAATGGACCGCGCACCCGCGCGAGGCGCTGGCCGTGATGCTCGAGTTGAACAACAAGTACGCGCTCGACGGCCGCGACCCCAACTCGTACAGCGGCATCTTCTGGGTGCTCGGCCGCTACGACCGGCCGTGGGCCCCGCGCCGCGAGGTCTTCGGGATCATCCGCTACATGAGCAGCGAGAACACGGTCAAGAAGCTGCGGCTGAAAGAGTACCTGCGGACGTACGGTCCGGAATTCACAATTCCAAATTCAGAATGAAGGGCGGGGCGCAACAGGGTCGGTCTGCCGGGCTACGACGGCACGCGAAGTGGCGTTGCCGGCCCCGCGCTGCATTGTGAATTCTGAATTCTGAATTTTTGGGAGAGGCTGACCCGCGGGGAGCGGATCGATCAGCCTGACCCCGGTCTCAATGCACGCGCGAGTCGGCGTGCACGTACGATTCTTCCGGCAGCGCCATCGGCACGGCCAGACCTTCAATCACACTCTGCGAGACGCGCACCAGCGTCGTCACCTGCGCCGCGTACGCCTGCACGGCGTGCGCGAGATACGGGTCGTACTCGTAGCAGCGCGCCAGCGGCACCGCTTCCATCACCGCATCCCTGACCTTCAACGGCTCGGCCAGCTTGAGGTTGCCATGGCGGTCGGGTTCCCGCGACAGGACCTCGACCGGCACCAGGACCGGAACCTCGTTGTCGTGTTGCACATAGAACAGCACGGTATGCACGGACGTGCCTTTCGTTGACCGTGAAGCCTGGTCGGGGCTGGCCCGGGCAGTCCGGACCGTCTTCAGGGAGGCAATCGGCGGGTGGACGGAAAAGCACAGCGGCAGTGTCGGAGAGACGACACCCAATTCAGAATTCAGAATTGGCAATGCAGGGCACTCGGGGCTTGGTCGGGCCTCCCGAGCGCGGACGGCCTTCCCAATGCCCAATTGGTTGATGCGTCCTGCGGAGCCCCGACCCTGCCCGCCCCGCGCTGCATTCTGCATCCCTAATTGCCAATAAGCTGATGCGCCCCGCGGCAGCCCCTGACCCTGCCCGCCCCGCCCTGCATTCTGAATTTTGAATTCTGAATTTCTGTCAGCGCCGTGTGGGTACCACCACGCTCGACACCAGCAGACCCGCGGCAATGGCCACGGCGGTGAGAATCATCGTGAAACCGGCCGTGACGCCGACCATGACGTTCTGGTCGAGCATGCTGGTCAGCGACCGGTAGCCGATGCTGCCCGGGAACGAGCAGCAGCACCCCCGGCACCTGCGCAATCGAGGCCGGGCCCAGCCCGCGCCGGTCGTACAGGTTGGCCAGGATGCCGACGACCAGCGCCCCGATCGAGGCCGACAGCGCCGGCCCGAACGAGAGCGCCGCGAACCGGACCGCCGAGTACCCGGCCACTGCCGAGAGCCAGAGCCACGGGAAATCGCGCAGCCGCGCCCGCAGCAGGACGCCGAATGCCAGCGGCGCGATGGCCAGCGCCACCGTCAGCGTCCACTCGGGCAGCCGGGCGGATGTCATCGACCGCACGTCGCCAACCAGCGCCTCCGCGACCTCGGAGCCGACCGCGACGCCAAAGCCGATCGTGACGAACACCAGGAAGGCGCCGCTGAGGCGGGCCGTGCCGGCGGCAAGATGGCGCCGCGCCAGCTCGGTCATCGCCACCGTGACCGACAGGCCGGGCACCAGGACGATCACCCCGCCAAGCGTGGCCGTGGGGATCGAGAGCCGCAGGTCGCTGATCGCGGCAAAGCACGTGACCACCAGCGACACCGCAAACGCCGCGGCCAGCTCGAAGACGTGCGTGCCGTGCGGCAGCCGCTTCGAGGCCAGCGAGATGGAGCCCGTGAGCAGCCCGGCGACACCGGCCACCAGCAGTTCGTTGAGTCCGCCACCGAGGATGCGGCAGACGACGGCCGACGCCACGCCGTACGCGGCCACGCGCAGCAGCGGCGCCGCCGTCGGCGGCATCGTCATGATCGCGTCGATGCGCGACGAACCTTCGACGACGCTCAGTCGGCCGTGCTCGACGTCGCGCGAGACGGCGTCCAGGCGCGCCAGCTTGCCGAGATCGGCATCGCTCGGATGCACGCGAATGAGGTGGGTGTGCTGACGCTCGGGCGGACCGAACGCGGCAAAGATCGACGTCGGGGTGGTGAAGAAGTTGGCCTGCAGCCCGAGCCGCTCCGACATCGCCTGCAGCGCCTGCTCGAGCGCATCGGCAGACAGCCCGTAGATGTGCAGGGCATGCCCGAGTCTGAGGATGAACCCGATCGCCGGCTCGTCGCGCGGCACGGGATCGTGCGGCGGCACCGGCGGAATCGCGGTCTCGCCGCTCATCGTCCGGCCGGTGTCTCCCGCACCGTGGCTTCGACAATCACTTCGCCCTCGCGCACGTCGTCGAGGAGGCCGCCGTCACCGATGACGGTGCCGATGACCGTAAAGGCGAAGTCCAGGCGCGCGTTGTCCACCAGGTTGATGTAGATCTGGCCGTCGCCGGTGTCCTCGCCGCGGGTCGAGATGCCAACCGTGCCGCGGAGATTGCTGAGCGCCGAGAACTCGTCGCGGGTGAACGCGGCCGCGCCGGCGTACTCGTTGGCCGCCGCACTGCCGCCCTGCACCACGAAGCCCGGCTCGACGCGATGGAAGGATCGGCCGGTCCACTCGCCGGCCCGCACCTGCCCCACGAACCGCGCCGCTGCCGTTGGCGCGTAGTCGGCATAGAGCCTCATCGTCAAGCTCCGTCCGCCGCTGAAGCGGAAGGTGACGCGAGTTTCCCGAAGCTCCCCGACCTGGTCCCACGTCGGCACCGGCACACGAGGCAGCGGCTTCGGCGTCGCGGTGAACTTGCCCGCCGCGCTCGACCGCGCGTTGAGCACCGCCGCCACCCGACGCGCGACGACGGGATCGAAGTCGGTGAGGTAGGGCCGCAGTGTCGTGACGCGCGCGGCATCGAGCTCGTCGAGGCGTTCGATCAGCGCCAGCCGTGGGTCGCGGGACGTCTCGCCGCTTCCGCGCGGTGAGCCGAGCCAGGGCGGAGCGCAGCGCCGTTACGGTTCCGGGCATCACCGCGCCGCCCTTCAGAACCGTGGCGGCCTCCAGCAGCAACTGGCCGTCATCGCTGGCCAGCGCGGCAACCGCGGCAGCCGCCAGCCCCGGCAGCCCCGACTCGCGCCACGCCACCAGCGCCGCGTGGCGCACGTTCGGCTCCGCATCTGCGGCGAGACGCGCAAGCACGTCTGGTTGGCTCGTCACGCCAGCGGCGCGAGCGGCGTACATGCGCAGCTGCCAGACCTCGGACGTGGCCGCAGCGCTGACATGAGGGCGCGCTGCCGCGAGCGTCACTCCTCGCAAGTGCGACCAGCGCATGGGCCGCCTCATGCCACGCGCTGGCGCCCCGCGCACCAGCCAGCTTCGCTTCGCACGCGGTGCGACAGGCCCGGGCATCACCGAGCGCGTCGAGTGCCGCGAGACGCACCGCCAGGTGCATGTCGCCGGTCGCGCGCTCCGCCAGCGTCCGCATCCGCGCGCCCAGCCTTGCTACAGCTGCGTGCCGCACCAGCACAGAAGTGTCCGAAAACGCCCATCGCGCGTCGTCTTCGGCAACGGAGTCTCCATTGGCGAGGTCGAGCACGGCGAGCCGTCTGACCTGCGCGTCGTTGTCCACGCTGGCCGTCTGGCGACGTGCCGGCGTCAGTGCACGCATCGTGACAAGTCCGCCCGTCGCCAGCCGGCGCACACGCCGATCGAGAAGATCCTGCGGGGCCACCTCGCCAGCGACAGGAGCGGCATGGCGATCGAGCAGGGCCTCGAGCAGGGCCACCAGCGTCGGCATTTCAGTGGCGGCTATCGACAGCGCGCGCCCCCGCCGGCTCAGCGCCTCCGCGGCACGCGCCACGCCCACCGAGACCATCGCGCGTGCCGGACCGTCCCCCGCACGCGTCCATGTCGATGTCAGACCCTCGACGACCCGCCGGATGGCGGTCGCGTCCCCCAGCGGCAGGCGGCCAATCGACTCGGACAGGCTTGCCGAGACAAGCGGATCCTGCTCTCGCGCCAGGCGCCGCGTCGAGCGCGTCGTGCGCAGCGCGCTGCACCGAGGCCGCGCCGGAGCCGATGTGGGCCACGGCAAAGGCGGCCTCGCGGCGGACGTCGATGGACTGGTGGTCCAGAGCAGCGGCGGCCTGCCGCAGGAACTCCGCGCGCCGCGTGCGACCAATGGCGCGAAGGGCCAGGACCTGCGCCTCTGCATCGCCAGAGGCCAACACCCGATCCACGAGCGCGCGGTGTGTCGCGCTCCTCACGCGCGCGTCGTCGGCCTGCAGCAGCGCCGTGCGCACGTCGTCAGGGGACGCGGTCGTCCCCGGCCGCTGCCCGGCCGCCTCCGCCGCGACGGCAAAGGCGCCGAGCCAGACCAGCGCCAGGGCGCTACGAAGGCCGGGAGACAAGGTCGTGCCGATCCTCGGCAGCCATGCCGTACTGTGCGGAGTACTCGAGCATCTGGGTGGCGAGGTCCAGCGGATAGGACACCTCCACGTCGGTGATGGCGCCGGCCGCGTCGCGCACCGGCGTCAGCCGCGGCATGACGAAGCCGGTGTAGGACGCCAGATCGAGACGGTCGACGCGCGCCACCACTTCGTCACGCAGCGCCGGATCGAAATGGATGCCGTACGCCTCGAACAGCGCGACGGCCTCGTCGTAGAGCCCTTCGGACTTGATCCGCTGCACCAGCGCCAGCATCCGGCCGACGCCGGCGTGAAACGCCGCCACGTCAGTCACCACGAGGAAGGTCCGGCCCTCCCGCCGCCGTGTGGCGATGGCCGTGGTGTGCGCCATCAGCCAATGCACGATCGCCTGGCGGTTGCGCATGTGGTCCTCCTCGAGGTGGGTGCCCTTGCGCACCCGCCGCAACTGCACGAGCGCGTTGCGGGCATAGCCCTCGAACTCGGCCCGCACCACATCATCGTGGTCGCCGGCCTCGATCAGGCCCAGCTCCACCATCACCGGGTCGGCGATGAAATGCAGCGCCACCAGGTCGGAACGCGTCTCCTCGAGCGTCGAGTACTGTTCACGCAAGGCCGCCTGCGGCGACCCGACATGTGGCGCCATGCGCCCGGAGCCGTGGCCGATGACCTCGTGCAGGCTCGTGGTCAGCTCGCCGGCCAGCGCCTGCCAGCGGCGCGACCGTTCGCGCTCCTCGGCGGACCAGCAGAACTCCTCGCGCAGGCTCTCCGGCTGCGACTGCTCGTAGGCCTCGGTGACGTTGGCCAGCGACACCGACTTGCTGCCGTAGACCTCGCGAATCGCTTCGTCGTTGGGCAGGTTGATGCCAATGGCCGTCATCGGCCCGGCGTCGCCACACTCCACGAGGACATCGATGGCCCGCGCCGAGACACCGACCACGTCGGTGCGGCGATAGGCGAGGTCGTACGGCATGTGCGCCTCGAACCACGGCGCGTGCTCGGCAATGCGGCGGATGTCGGCCGTCTTCTCCGGATTCTCGTGAAAGACGATGCCCTCGAAGGCGCCCTTGCGCCCGCGCGCGTCGAGGTAGACCTCGATGAAGCCGTTGATGGTGTCCACCGACGATGCGGTGTCGGCCACCCAGGCGATGTCGTAGGCGCGGCGGTCGGCGTCTGCGCCCGTGCGGTAGAAACGCGCCAATGCCTGCAGCGCCGACGCGGTGGCCGGCGGTGCGACCTCACATGCGGCTTCCAGGTGTGCGACGAGTCGCGCGAGCGTCGCGCCGTAGCGGCCGCCGACGCGGTAGACCTCTTCACGCAGCCGACCGTCCTCGCCCTTGACCAGACGCGCGTTGAGCGCAAACGCCTCCTCGAAGCCTCGAGGTCGGCCGAGGTCACGCCCGCGTAGAGGTTGTTGGCACTGGCCGCCAGGATGTCCTCGCCAGGACCGGGCGTCTTGCTCGTCACCATCGGACGCCAGGTGTCGTCGAAGAAGTCGCGGGCATGGGCATCGACCAGCGCCGCCGCTGACGGGTGCGCGCCGAGCGGTACCGGCACACCAGCCGCGGTGACGGCATCGATGGCGGCGAGCAGTTGCTCGCGGGTGAGCTCGAGCGCGAACTTGCGGGACGTGATGTGCTCATACGGCCCGGAGTTGATCCAGAACAGCTTCGTGTAACGCACGAGCGGCTCGGCCACTGCCGGGTCCATGTGGTGGCGGCCGCGGAACAGGGCCTCGAGCAGATCGCGCATCACCAGGCTGTGCTCGAAGCGCTGGTCGTAATAGATGTCGCGTCCGGCCAGGGCGGCTTCGTAGAGATGCCAGGCCAGCTGCTTGTCGCGCAGGGACAGCTGCGCGAAGGCTTCGGCGTGCAGCTGCACCACGGCGGCCGGCCCGACGCGCTCGAGGAGGTAAGGCGTGTCGCTCATGCCGGCGGCGTGCCGAGCACCACGCGCTCGCGATGCGCGGGCTGATGCACCGACCAGCCCAGTTGCTGGGCGATCGTCGTGGCCAGCGCGCCCATCGCCTCGGGCTCGCCGTGCACGAGGAAGGTCTGCGCCGGCGGCTTCGTGAAGCCGCGCAGCCAGCGGAGGATTTCGTCTCGATCGGCGTGCGCCGACATCTGATCGTTCTTGACGATCCGTGCCTCGACGGCAATCTCCTCGCCATGAATCTTGACCGAGGAGGCGCCGTCCACCAGCAGACGTCCGCGGGTGCCTGCGGCCTGATACCCGACGAACAGGACGGTGCTCTTCGCATCCGGCAGGACACGTTTCAAGTGATGCAGCACACGACCGCCGGTAGCCATGCCGCTGGCCGAGATGATGATTGCCGGTTGGGTCGAGCGCGTCAGCGCTTTGGACTGCTCGGTGTTCTCGATCACCTTCAGGCGGTGGGTATCGAACATCGGGCCGTCCCCGGAGCGCATCTCGGGATCGAGTTCGCCCGGACGGGCGCTGTAGAAGTCCATCGCCTCGGCCGCCATCGGGCTGTCCACGTACGTCGGCATCTTCGGGATACGGCCTTCGTTCTCGAGGCGCTGCAGCCAGTAGAGAATCTCCTCGACCCGCCCGATGGCGAAGGAGGGGATGACCACGCGTCCACCCCGCTCATGGGTGGAGACAATCACCTCGGCCAACGATGCCCCGTCGTCGTCGGGCTCGTGGGTCCGGTTGCCGTAGGTGGACTCCAGCAGCAGGACATCGGCCTGCTCGACGATCGTCGGATCGGGCAGCACCGGCCGGTCGAATCGGCCCAGATCGCCACCGAACAGGATCGTGTGCGGCGGGTCGTCCTGCCGGACGCGGATGAAGGCGGACCCGAGCAGGTGTCCGGCGCGGATGAATTCGGCGCTCACTCCCGGCACAACCGGGATCGGTACTCCGAAGCCCACCGGCTGCAGCAGCGCCAGGGCGCGTCGGGCATCGTCTTCGGTGAACAGCGGCCGGGCCGGCGCATGCCTGGTGTAGTGGTGCTTGTTGGCCTGGCGCGCGTCCTCTTCCTGGATGCGTCCGGCATCGGGCAACACCAGGCTGCACAGGTCGCGCGTCCCTGCTGTGCAGTACACGTGGCCGGAGAACCCGGCCGCCACCAGCCGCGGCAGCCATCCCACATGGTCGAGGTGAGCATGCGTCAGCAGCACCGCGTCGATTGACGCAGGTGGCACGCCGAGCTCCTGCCAGTTGCGTTCGCGCAGGGCCTTCAGCCCCTGGAACATGCCGCAGTCCACGAGCACGCGATGGCCCGCCGTGGTGGTCAGCAGGTGTCGGGAACCGGTGACCGTCTGTGCGGCCCCGAGGAAGGTGATCTCGCTCATGGCGTGGCTCCCGGTGGCGAAAGGCCCCCGTATTCTATACTTCGCGAGGTAGGGGCCGCTCCCCGAGCAGCCGCTCTTCGTTGTTCCGGGGGAGGAGTGGTCACGATGCGACTTCGTACAGCGGCTGGGGCACTGGTCCTGGTGGCGTCTGCGACAACGGCTTCGGCCGACGTCAAGGTAGTGGCGCAGATGTCCGGCAAGATGATGGGGCGGAACCCGTCGGGCGAGACGGTCACCTACATCAAGGGCGCCAGGATGCGCACCGATCAGACCATGGGCAACAACCAGCTCTCGACAATCATGAACGTCGAGTCGGGCGAGCTGATCAGCATCAACCACAAGAACAAGGAAGCCGAGATCTGGAACATCGCCGACCTCGCCAAGACGATGCAGAGCACCGGCATCGCGGCCAGCGGGGTGGACGTCAAGATCACGCCGAGCGGCGAGAGCAAGAGCATCGCCGGCTACAAGGCCGTCGGTCACGACCTCAGCGTGTCGGTGAAGTCGCAGATGGGCGAGGGGATGGCGATGAGCATCACCATCACCGGGCCGGCCTGGCTCTCGACCGATGCGCCCGGCGCGAAGGACTACGCCAACTTCTACATGGCCGCTGCCGACAAGGGCTTTTTCTTCGGTGACCCGCGTGCCGCCAAGGCGCAGCCCGGCAACGCCAAGGGCATGATGGCGCTGTACCGGACGATGGCCGAGAAGGGCATCCCGCTCGAGTCCAGGCAGGTCATCAAGCTCTCGGGTGACGGCCCGATGGCTGGCCTGATGGCCAAGATGGGCGGCGGCGAGATCAACACCACCGTCACCAGCGTCTCGGCAGACCCACTGGCCGACGACCTCTTTGCCGTGCCGGCGGGCTACAAGGTCAAGCGGCAGAAGATCGAATAGGGCTAATTCAGAATTGGCAATTCAGAATGAAGAGCGGGGCGGGCACGTTCGGATCTGCCGGGTCAAGCGGCAGACGATCGAATTGCGCCAATTCAAAATTAGCAATTTAGAATGCAGCGCGGGGCGGACATGGTCAATCTGCCGATCACGCGCTAGCCGTCAAGCTGGCCTCGATGCTGCGAGCTGCCCTTCATTCTGAATTTGTGAATTCGAACGAAACCTCCTGAATTCCCCCTGTGCCTTCATTCATTGACGCCCTGAACGGGCCCTCGTCGGTCTACGCCGTCGAACTGCGCCCTCCCCGTGCCGAGCTGAGTGCGGCGGCGGGGATGGACGCCTGGATCGACACCTACCATTCGGTGCGCCGTCTGGTGCGCCGCGGGCATCATGTGTGCCTGACCGACAGCGCGGTGGGTGCGCAGGAAGAAGACAACCTGCGTCACCTGGTGCTGAACCTCGGCGACGATGTGCCGCGCGACCATGTGGTGCCGTTCCTCACGTCCAAGCACACGCTGCAGTACTGCCTCAACTACGCCGACCGCGCGCAGCTGCACGGCTTCCCGTCGCTGGTGGTGCTCGGCGGCGACAAGTCGGTGGGCACGCCGCGGTCCGTGGAACACGCGTGGGAGCTGCGTGCCGCGATCCGCGCACGGCAGCCGGGCCTGGTGCTAGGCGGGTGGGCGAACCCGCACCGCCAGCCGGAACGGCAGGTCGAGTTCCTGCAGGCCGACAACTTCACTGGTGAGTACTACCTGACGCAAGTGGCGTCGCACCACCAGGCGGGTGCCGTCGAGCGTTTCCTGGCCGAGGCGTCGCGTCGTGGCGTGGCGATGCCGGGCGTGTTCGGGGTGTTCTACTACCGCAGCGCGCGACGACGGACGCTGGACATGCTGGCCGGGTTCATGCCTGTCCCTGTGGAGGAACTGGTTGACGAGTTCGGCCAGGGCGCCTCGCCGACCACGGTGTGCGCGCGCACCATCCGCACCCTGCGCGCCGCGGGCGTCCGCCATTTCTACATCAGCAATCTTCCGCTGACCGATACGGATGCGGTGCTGCACCGGATTCTGGATGAGGCAGGTGAGTAATTCAGAATTCAGAATTAAGCACTGTGTTGCCGGGTGTCAAGCCGACACTGGGTGCAGCTGTTGCCACGGGCGTTGCTGATGGAGGATCGCATTGAGGATGGTCAGCAGCTTGCGCATCGTGGCGATCAGCGCGACCTTCGGCGCCTTCCCGCGCGCGCGGAGCGCATGGTAGTACGTCTGCAGCGTGTTCGGGCGGCTCGCCGCGCGTGTGGCGGCGAGCGTGGCCATGTAGAGCGCGACACGGACATCGGCCCGACCGCCACGGATGCGGCGCACGCCGCGTCGCCGGCCGCTGTCCTGCGGAAACGGGGCGACCCCCACCAGGGCGGCCAGCCGCGGCGTGGGCAGGTGGCCGAGTTCCGGCAAACGGGCCATCAGGCGGCCGGCCGTGAGCCAGCCGACCCCCGGCACCGAAATCAGCAAGGCGAGGGCGGCCTGCCACACGGGGTGCGTGCGGAGGCGTGTCTGGAGATCGCGATCGGTCTCGGCCAGTTCCGTCGTCAGCCACGTCAGATGGGCCTCGATGCGGGTGCGCAGCGCGGCGACGCGCGCCTGCTGCAGGCGCTGGCGCTCCATCGTGCGCATCTCCACCAACTGCGTGCGCCGGGCCAGCCAGGCCTGGATCGCCTGCCGGTCGGCATCGGGCAGCTGCGTCAGCGCGGGCGTACAGGCCGCGCCAAACCGCGCGAGCACCGTCGCATCGAGGCGATCGGTCTTGGCCAGCACGCCGCAGGCCACCGCATACGCGCGCACCTGTCGAGGGTTCACGATGGCAAACGGCAGCCCCTGCGCCTCGAGCGAGGCCGCCACGCCCAGCTCGTACTGGCCGGTCGCTTCCAGCACGACGGTCGCCTCGGCCTGTCGCACGGCCGCGGCGATCGCGGCCCAGCCGGTCTCGTCATTGGGATGGGTCGTGCACTGATCGGCGATGGCCACATCCAACGTGGCCTTGGCCACATCGACACCGGCCCAGCAGCGGCTGCGCATCGGAATCTCCCGTGAATGGCGACGTTCCAGAATGACAGCGCGGGGCGAACGACGCCACGCCGCAAAATTCAGAGTGCACAATTCTCACGTGGAGCCGGCAACACCGCATAGGGAATTCGCAATTCAGAATGCAGAATGCAGTGCGGGGCCAACAAGGCCACGCAGCAAAAATTCAGAGTGCACAATCCATGATGCAACGCGGGGGCCGGCAGTGCCACACCGCATGCATTCAGAACTCAGATGCAGTGCGGGGCGAACAACGCCACGCAAGCCTTCCAGCTTCTCCAGCGTAAATCACGCACATTTACAGCGCTCAACCCCCGCCAGACCGGCATGGCATTCGCGAACTCGTACTGATTGGCAGATCCGGCAATGTGGGCCCCGCGCTGCATTGCTGATTCAGCATTGTGAATTGCGTTGAGTTGCCCGTCCTTGGTCGCCTCGCGCTGCATTGTGAATTCTGAATGTCAGCGAAGTGAGCCTGAATTGTGTCTTCATGAGCTGTCACGCACTTCCCGGTTGCGCCGTGCGGACATGAGGATCGCCGTCAGGACACGACACAGCTCGTCGGCCTCCTGCTGAAGGCGAGGCAGCATCCGATCGTCGGGGCACATGTCGGCACGTAGCCTCAGCCAGTAGCGGGTTTCGTAAGGCTTCCTTACGCGCGAGCCCAATCTTGTGGGTGAAGTCGCGCTGGCTGACCGCGGCCTGCGCCTCCTGCAGGTTGGCGCCGACCGAGGTCGCCGAGCGGAACAGCTGCCGCAGCAGTTCCCGGCCGATCGACGACATCGACTCGCACTCGATCGCGTAGTGCATGACATCGCGGCCGAACCGGTACGCACGCTCCTGAATCTCGCGCTGCACATACCGAACGAGAGGCACGGCCCGTGCCACTCGCCACTTGGTCGCGGCGGCCGGAAATGCGGCTCCGCCATCGGAGACGTGGCCGTGGCTGCCACGCACTCCTCACCTGGATGCGGCAGGAACCTCATTGCGACACGTGCACGAGGTTCCCGCCCGCCCCGCGCTGCATGTGAAAGTCGGCGTGGCGAATTGCTGCTGAGGGGCAGATCCGCGCGCGCCGGCCCCGCCCTGCATTCTGAAGTCGGCATCGGTCGGCATTGTGATTGCTGCTGATCGGCAGATCCGCCCCTGCCCGCCCCGCCCTGAATTCAAAAGTCGGCGTGGCGAATTGCTGCTGATCGGCAGATCAGCCCCTGCCCGCCTCGCTCTGCATTCTGAATTGCAAATTTTGATGATTCAGCCTAATTGTCCCTGCGTAACGTTTCCCCTCCCCGCGTCGTCGGACACTGCTGGAGGACTTCCCCATGCTCTCTCGTCGTGACTGGCTCAACCTGACGTTTGGTGCGGGTGCCGCGCTGGCGCTCGATCGCTCCGTCCTGCACGCGCAACAGCCGCTCATCACCCGCGCCGTTCCCGTCCTCGGGCGAGAAGCTGCCGGTCGTCGGGCTCGGCAGTTCGGCGACGTTCTCGCAGGTGGCCAGAAGCGAGGACGTCAGCGCCTTGCGGGAGGTCCTGAAGGCCTTCACCGACCAGGGCGGCACGGTGTTCGACACGGCGCCGAGCTACGGGGCGTCCGAAGAGGTCGCCGGGCGGCTGGGCGGCGAGCTCGGCATCAGCAGCAAGATCTTCTGGGCCACCAAGGTCAACGTCGCGCCGCGCGGCGGTGGCGCTGCCGACATCGCGGCCGCCAGAGCGCAGATCGAGGCCTCCTTCACCAAGCTGAAGAAGCCCAAGATCGACCTCATCCAGGTGCACAACCTCGGGCGACGTCACGACCCAGCTGGGCCTGCTCAAGGACATGAAGAAGGCGGTCGCGTCCGCTACATCGGCGTCACCAGCACCAACAAGTCGCAGTACGCCGAGCTGCAGACGGTGATGCGCAACGAGCCGCTGGACTTCATCGGGGTCGACTACGCCATCGACAACCGCGACGTCGAGGAGTCGATCCTGCCGCTGGCGCAGGAGCGCAAGATCGGCGTGCTGGTGTACGTGCCGTTCGGGCGCACGCGCCTGTTCACGCGCGTCGGCCAGCGCCCGGTGCCGGACTGGGCGGCGCAGATCGACGCCAAGACCTGGGCCCAGGTCTTCCTGAAGTACGTCATCGCCCACCCGGCGGTCACGGTGGTCACGCCGGCGACGAGCAAGCCTGCCAACGTCATCGACAACCTGGCCGGCGGGCGAGGCCGGCTGCCCGACGAGGCGACTCGCAAGAAGATGGTGGAGTTCATCGAGGCGCTGCCGAGCGCCTAGCGCGGCGATCACCGGGGGACGGGCGTCATGCCAGGGCGGCTCTCGGGGAGCCGCCCCTACCGTCCACCTGTAGCCCCTCTACCTTCCACACCTGGAGGCCGCTCGCTCGGGGCGCGCGCGGCATTGCCAACTGGGAAGTCTCAATCTGCTGCGTCAGACCAGGTGTCGCCCGCCGTCGACGCGGATGGTCTGGCCGGTGACCCACTCCTGGTCGAGCAGCCCCAGGACCGCGTGCGTGACGACGTCGGGGCCACCCCAGTGAGCCAGCGGGGTAGCCTTCATCACGGCGTCCTGCATCCCGTCGGTCGACCCGGCGGCGGGCAGGATGGGTCCGGGAGCCACGGCGTTGACCTGGACGTCGTCGGGCGCCAGCTCGAGGGCCAGCGCCTCGGTCAGCGCCACCACGCCAGCCTTGGCCACGTAGTACGGCACGTACCCGGAGTAGCGCGGACGTCCGCTGGCGGCAACCCAGTCGCTGCACAGGACGATGTGGCCGGAACGCCGGGTGCGCATGTGCGCCGCAGCGGCTCGCGCGCAGTGGAACGAGCCATCGAGATCGACGGCAAGCTGCGAGCGCCAATCGTCCGGCGTCAGTTCGTCGAGGGGGACTCGCTCGTACCGCGACGCCAGGCACACCAGCACGTCGAGCCGCCCCGCCCACGCCAGCACATCGTCAATCAGACCCTGACAGGACGACGGCTTCGACAGGTCGGCGGAGAAGGCCGCCGCGCGGCGGCCCTGTGCCTGCACGCTGGCGACAGTCGCCCGCGCCGCATCACCCGAGGTGGAGTAGGAGAGCGCGACGTCCGCGCCGCGTGCGGCCAGTGCGCCGGCGAGCGACGCACCCATCCGCGCGCCACCGGTGATGAGGACCACGCGGTCGGTCAGAGACACGAATAATTATGAATTCAAAATTCAGAATGAACGCGGGGCCGGCAGGCGGGTTCCACGCAAAAATTATGAACTCAGGAATTCAGAATGAAGCGCGGGGCCGGCAGGGTCGGCGCAACAGCCATGACTTCGACGCGTTCTTCCGCCGCCTGGCGTTGCGCTCGAGCTGCGCTTCATTCTGAATTCTGAATTCTGAATTACCCGTTTCAGAACGCGAATGTCCCGACGAACGCGGAGCGCTTGTCGATCTGCTGCCAGCGCGAGCCGAGCTCCTGTCCCGTGAAGGTCTGGTTACGGGTGAGACCGGCCTCGGCCTTGGCGCCGAGCGAAAGCGGCTGGAACCACTGCATCGCGCCGCATGACGGGTCGTGGTGGATGTGCGCCTCGACCTGCAACGTCGCGTCGCCGGCCACCACCGCGGCGGTGTGGTGCGTCCGCTCGAACGAAATCGGCACAGCCTGAACGTCGACGACGCGCAGCGCGAGGTCGCCGATCGCCGTTCTGGCCATCGAGACGAGCGCGTCGCGCTGTGCGGCGGTGGCGCGCTCGTCCACGTACATCAGCGCCTTGACCAGGGTCGGCGCCTCTCCGCCCATCTCGCGCATGCCTAGGTTGTGGGTGCCCGAGAGTGCTGCGACGACGGAGAGGCCGTCGATCGACACGCCCGCGACCTCGCCGCGGTCGACGCGCCACGCCAACAGCGCCTGTCGGCCCATCGTCTCGGCCTCGCTGTTCATGACGCAGCCGCCAGCGAAGACCTCCGCCGTGCGGGCCTCGACATACGCGCCGCTGACCGTCGGCACTGCCGTCGCGGCTGCAGGGGCGCCGTCCGCGGCCAGCACGGGAGCGGCAGTGAGCAACGTGGCAAGAGTCAGGGCAACGCGGGTCATGGGAACCTCACAAGCAAGAATTCAGAATTCACAATTGGCAATGCAA
>CAVXAR010000006.1:0-549050 GCA_963759795.1 Vicinamibacteraceae bacterium
CGCCTTCAGCGCGTGGTGGGTGAGCTGCACCTTGGAGAGATCGATGCCCTCGCGCTCGCGGCCGAACTCGAGCAGGCGCTCGAGCGCCTTGTAGAAGATCGCCCGCTTCTCGATCGCAGTGTTGCCGTAGTCGAAGATCTGCGCGAGGAAGGTGTAGAGGCGGGTGTAGGTGCCGAGGTCGGCCTTGAACAGAACCAGCGCCTCCATGGCCTCCTTCGCCGACTGCATGGCAGTGGCATCCCCGAGTGCCTCGGCCTGCCGGTGCGCCTGCTGCGCGTTGCGATACCTCATCATCAGGCGATTCGCGACCGGCTCGATGGCCGCGCTCAGCTCGCTCTGCGTCGCCTTCGGGTTCAGCTCCACCTTCACCACCCGCTCGACCTCGTGGTCGTCGTAGTGCCCCCGCGCCATCCAGCTTCGCGCGCAGGTCGAACACGAGGTTGGGGTCGGTGGTGGTCTCCAGCGTCGGCGGTGGTGTAGTAGGTCTTGAAGGCCGCCAGCACCTCCTGCGGGTCGTTCACGAAGTCGAGGACGTAGGTGGTGTCCTTGCCGGGGTAGGCGCGGTTCAGCCGCGAGAGGGTCTGCACCGCCTGGATGCCCGCGAGGCGCTTGTCCACGTACATGCCGCACAGCAGCGGCTGGTCGAACCCCGTCTGGAACTTGTTGGCCACCAGCAGGATCTGGTAGCTCGTCGCCCTTGAACGCCTCGCGGATGTCGCGGCCCTTGCAGGCCCGGGTTCAGCAGTCGCGCTGGTCTCGGTGAACGGGCCGCCGGGCCGGACTCGGGGTCGTTCACTTCGCCCGAGAACGCCACCAGCGTGCCGATCGATGTAGCCCTGCTCCTCGATGTACTTCTCGATCGCCAGCTTGCCAGCGCACGGCCTCCACGCGGCTGCCGACGACGACCATCGCCTTGGCCTGCCCGCCGAGCAGCGGCGCCACGTGCTCGCGGAAGTGCTCGACGACGACCTCCACCTTCTGCGCGATGTTGTACGGGTGCAGCTTCACCCAGCCCATGAGCCGCTTCAGCGCCTCGCTGCGCTCGACCTCCTGTGTCGTCGATCTCCTGCGCCCTCGTGCGCCAGCTTGAACGCCAGCCTGTACGAGGTGTAGTTCTGCAGCACGTCGAGGATGAAGCCCTCCTCGATGGCCTGGCGCATCGAGTAGACGTGGAAGGGCACGGGCACGTTGTCGGGCGCGGGCTTGCGCTGGTCGGGTCGGGCCGCGTGCCGAACAGCTCCAGCGTCTTGTCCTTGGGCGTGGCGGTGAAGGCGACGAAGGTGATCCCGCTGTCGTCGGCCGCGCGGCCGCCATCTGCGCCGCCAGCACGTCCTCCGCGCTGACCTCGCCGCCGTCCTCGAGATGCCTGCAGTTCCTCGGCGGAGAGCACGTCCTTCAGCTTCGACGCGGCCTCGCCGGTCTGCGAGCTGTGCGCCTCGTCGGCGATGACGGCGAACCGCTTGCCCTGCGTCGCGGCCAGCTCGCGCACGACCTTCAGCGCGAAGGGGAAGGTCTGGATGGTGCAGACGACGATCTTCTTGCTGCCCCGACAGCGCCTCGGCCAGCTCGCTGCTCTTGCTCGCCGCCGTCGCCCGTGATGCGTCGCCACCACGCCCGTCGTGCGCTCGAAGTCGAAGAGCGCCTCCTGGAGCTGCGCGTCGATGACGTTGCGGTCCGACACCACCAGCACCGAGTCGAAGACCTTCTGCTGCTGGCGTCGTGCAGTTCGGCCAGGAAGTGCGCCGTCCAGGCGATGGAGTTGGTCTTGCCCGACCCGGCCGAGTGCTGGATTAGGTAGCGACCGCCGACGCCCTCGTCGAGCACGGCCGCCTGCAGCTTCCGCGTGACGTCGAGCTGGTGGTAGCGGGGGAAGATGACCCGCTCGATCTGCTCTTGTGGTGCGCTTCACGCCAATCAGGTAGCGCCCCAGGATCTCCAGCCAGCTCTCGCGCTCCCACACCTTCTCCCAGAGGTAGGCAGTGCGGTGGCCATCGGGGTTGAGCGGGTTGCCCTTGCCGCCCTCGTCGCCCTGGTTGAAGGGGAGGAAGGCGGTGGCAGGACCCTCCAGTCGCGTGGTCATGGCCACATCCCGGTGGCTGACGGCGAAATGGACCAGCGCGCCGCCCGGGAATGCTGAGCAGCGGCTCGGTCATGCCGCCCTTGGCGCGCGGGGAGGCGGTCGTCCCGGTACTGGTCGATGGCGTCCTCGACGCGCTGCGTGAAGTCCGGACTTCAGTTCGGCGGTCGCCACCGGGATGCCGTTGAGGAACAGCACCAGGTCGAAGCAGTTCTCGTTTGCCAGGGAGTAGCGCACCTGCCGCACCACTCGCAGGCGGTTGGCCTTGTAGCGCGCGAGCAGGTCCGCGTTAATGTCGAGGGCAGGCTTGAACTGCGCCAGCTTCAGGGGGGCGCGTAGGCCGATCAACTCCAGCCCTTGGCGGAGGAGGTCCAGCGTGCCCCGCTTGTCGAGTTGGTCGCGCAGGCGGCTGATAAGGGTGTCGGTTGCGCCGCTCCCGAGGTTCTTGGCGAGGGTTGCCCAGGCCGTCGGGCTGCGTGTCCTGCACCCATGCGACGAGGTCGGCGGGGTAGGGCGCCCTTGCACGGTCGTAGCTAGCGGCGTCGCCCTTCTCGTAGAGCCACCCATGCGCCGCGAGGTGGGCGCAGATGTCGTCCTCGAAGTGGAGTTCCTTGTGGAGGCTCAACTCACGGCTCCAAGACGCCCACTGCGCGTTTCACGTCGTGTAGGGTCTTGCCCGCTGCGTCCTTCCATTCCACCCATCCATTCGCATTGCTGCCGAGGAGAGCTACGGCCGCCCTACTCGGCGTCGGGAACAAATGGTCCTTGGTGAAAATGGCCTGAGCACCGTCGATATGCACGACGCCGGCGGTCACCAACTGTGCGCGCAGCTTCTCGAAAGCCGTGCCTTGAAGATGTGCCGCGTTGGCCGCGCGGCCGACCGAACCTTTCAACACCACGAAGCCCTCCTCTGTGTAGAGGCCCCGACCCGTGATACCAGCCCGTGTCAGGCAGAAAACTTCGTCCCCAATGGGCTTCGGTTCTACAACAGGGTCGAACAGAGGATGGCCGAGGGTAGCCAGGAGGGTCCGTCCCGTGTCGAACACCTCGAGGCAGTCCGCTTCCAGCGGGGCAGGGGTGTGGGGCTTGGTTCCCTTGTTGCCATTCTCGTGGACGTAGCGGCCAGCCTTCTCTACGGCCTGAAGGCAGCACCACTCCAAGAAGAGTGCATGGGTTTGCGTGAGGCTGTTGGTGCGCGACATCAGACGAGCGCCCGCTGCCAAAAGTCCTTCTTGGCATTGTGCTGGGCCAGGCGTGCTTTCAAGTCGCCAGTCTGACCGACGTAGACGTGCGGGGCGTCTTCCTCGACAGCATCGCTGACTAGGAAATACAGTGCGACCTGCCCGCTCTCCGGCATCTTCAGGAAGTCCGCGCAGCAGGCTCCTCGGCACCTCAATCACCTGCACGATGCGCGTGGTGACTTCCGCGATGCGAATGCCGCGCGGGTCACCGCCGGGGAGGAAGATTTGGATGGTCTTGGGCGTGGGGGTCATGCGGCCACCAGCCCCCGCACGTCGATCTGGCCGGTGACGGCTGCGGAGATGAGGGCGGAGCGGCGTTCTTGCAGAAGGTCGATGGCTCGTTGGGCCTCGGCGCTGAGGGCGTCGAGCTTAGCGAGTGTCTGCTCGATGAAGACAACGATGGCGCGCTGCTCTTCTAGAGGTGGGAGCGGCAAGGCACGGCATGTTGTCGAGACCAACCGTTGCTTGACGTCCGTACTGTCGCAGCAGTACGTCTGCTCGACAGTAGTCAGTGGAGGCCAGAGCACAGGTACGCCGGAACTTCGCGTCCATCGATCAGTCGGTACGAATGCATGCAACGTGCTGATTGAGGTAGGATCACATCCGTCATGTGGTCGCGGACAAGTCGCGACGTTGCCCGTCTTCACGCCCAGCTTATAGCACACGACGACATCACGGTCGGCCTCGCGACGCTGCGCTCAGATACTCCACAAGTCGGTTATCACAATGCTGTCGACTGGGCTCGTGCTCCATGTGAATGCGATCACCCAGAACTCGCCACTTTGCACGACATTCGGATCGGCGTTTCATCGCGCTGTGACGACCACATCGGACGCTGGTCGTGTCGCGAGGCTGACACGACCTCGCCAGTGCGCCGGAAGCTCGCCGAGCCAGTCGACGCCTGATGGCTTCATGCGGCGCGTGCGGCGTTCAGGCCCTTGGTGACGGCGTGCGAGACGACGGCCTGGCGCTTCTCCTTGCAGCAGTTCGATCAGCCACTCCTGCTCGGCGATGAGCGCGTCGATCTTCGCGGTCTCGCGGTCGAGGAAGGTGGCGATGGCGTGTTGTTCCGGCAGTGGCGGCACAGGATCGGGCAGCGACGGCAGACGTCGTGAATGTCGACTCGACAGTGCCGCGGCGCGCTTCGTCCGGTCTGCAACTGGTCAGCGCGTGCTGCGATGCAGCACGTAGTGCCAGCCAATGACTCGTGGTAGATCTGCGTCGGCGGAAGCCGACGCCATGCGTCTGGAGCGGCAACGAGCTGTCCAAGCCGTAGATGCGACGCAGCTCGCTACAGGATCCGCGTGCGCCTCATCCGTCACGAAGCAAGTCGCCGCGTCGGCAGGAGATCGTAGCCGCGACTATCTCCGCCGCCGACTCCGGTCGTAGGTGGCTCGCGTCTATGCTATTCGCAGTCGCTGTTCGAGACGTCCTTCGCGATGCGTAGCGGTCACGTCGACCGATGTTCGGTGAATCGTGCCTGAGCCATCCAGCCGAGCGTGGCTCGCCACTCGATGACGGCGATCGGCTTAGCGGCACATCGACTCCAGTGCGTAGGCACAGTGCCGAGCCATCAGTCGGCGCTGCCTTGTACGACGGCGTGTGCGCGGGAAGCTCACGCCGACAGCTCCTCGATCATCTGCCAGGATGCGGTCGGTCACCACCTTCAGGTCCGCGTCGATCTCCGCCAGCGGCCGCGGCGGCTTGAAGACGTAGAAGTGCCGGTTGAACGGGATCTCGTACCCGACCTTCGTCTTCTCGTGGTCGATCCACGCGTCCGGCGCGTGCGGCAGCACCTCGCGCTCGAAGTACGCCTCGCACGTCCTCGCGACAGCGGCACGTTCTCGGTGTCGCGCAGGTCGGCGTCCGGCATGCGGCTTGCCCTTCGCCTTGCCCTTGCGTCGCCAGGACGACCTTGCCCTGCCTCGTCGCGCAGCGGGCGCTCGACGGTGATCGTGCGGTAGCCGAAGTCCTCGTTGCGGAAGATGCGGCTGATGGGCACGCCTCGCGCGTCACCTCCTCGCAGTCGCCGAAGAGCTGCGTGATGTCCTCGATGTGCTCGGGGCTCAGCTCCTTCCGCTTGCTGCCGAGGCTCTTGCGCATCTTCTGCCACATGCCGCTGGCGTCGATGAGCTGCACCTTGCCCTTGCGCGCGCCGCGGCTTGCGGTTGCTCACGATCCAGACGTAGGTGCTGATGCCGGTGTTGTAGAACATGTCGGTCGGCAGGCCGATGATCGCCTCGACCAGGTCGTTCTCCAGCACGTAGCGGCGGATCTCGCTCTCGCCCGAGCCCGCGCCGCCCGTGAACAGCGGCGAGCCGTTCAGGACGATGCCGAACCGGCTGCCGCCGTCCTGCGCCGGCCGCATCTTCGAGACGAGGTGCAGCAGGAACAGCAGCGAGCCGTCGCTGACGCGCGGCAGGCCGGGCCGAAGCGGCCGTCGAACCCCTGCTCGCTCGGCTCCTTCCGGACCTCCTGCTCGATCTTCTTCCACTCCACGCCGAACGGCGGGTTGGACAGCATGTAGTCGAAGTGCTTGCCCGGCAGGCCGTCGTCGGAGAGCGTGTTGCCGAAGATGATGTTGCCGATGTCCTGCCCCTTGATGAGCATGTCGGCCTTGCAGATCGCGTAGGACTCGGGGTTGAGCTCCTGCCCGAACATCACCAGCCGCGCCTCGGGGTTGATGCTGGCGCAGGTGCTCGTCGGCGACGCTCAGCATGCCGCCGGTGCCGGCGGTCGGGTCGTAGAGCGTGCGCACCACGCCCGGCTTGGTCAGCGCGTCGTCGTCCTCGATGAACAGCAGGTTCACCATCAGCCGGATCACTTCGCGCGGCGTGAAGTGCTCGCCGGCGGTCTCGTTCGAGAGCTCGGCGAACCTGCGGATCAGCTCCTCGAACACATGCGCCCATCTGCGCGTTGCTGACACGTCGTCGGGGTGCAGGTCGATGCTTGGCGAACTTCTCGGTGACCAGGTAGAGCAGCTTCGCCTTCGCCAGCCGGTCGATCTGCGTGTGGAACTCGAAGCGCTCGAAGATGTCGCGCACCGCCGGCGAGAAGCCCTGCGATGTAGGCAGCGGAGGTTCTCGGCGATGTGGTCCGGGTCGCCCATCAGCTCTGCCGATGTCGAGCGGCGAGGTGTTGTAGAACGACAGCCCCGCGGCCTTCGAGGAGGAAGGGCTCGGGGTTGACGCCTTGCCTGCGTCGCGCTTGTCCAGCTCGGCCAGCACCGCCGCCTTGGTGGGCTCGAGCACGCAGTCCAGCCGGCGCAGGACCGTGAACGGCAGGATGACCTTGCCGTACTCGGACTGCTTGTAGTCGCCGCGGAGGCAGGTCGGCGACGGACCAGATGAAGGCGGAGAGGTTGGTGTTCGTGCATGGGCTTAATGCGGACGAGTATACGGTGCTAGGTCTGCACCGTCCGGCCTGTGCCGCGGCGGCCGCTGGCCACTCGCTCCTTCGCCGCGGAATCGCTGCCCTCGTCGCCCCTAGAAGCGGACGCGCGTGCGCGGCTCAGGCGCTTGCGGCACTTGTCGGAGCAGGTGGTCTGATTGGCGCGGTGCGTATCCGGGTGGATGGTCATCAGCTTCTGGCAGCCCTCGCACATGCGATGGGGGGCTCCTATGGCCATCGCGAATTGAGACCATAGCGCACCGATGAGCGTGTGCGCGGTCCGCTTGAAGGTGAGCATGACCTTGCCCTGGCTGCTCTCGCCGCGCACCCGTGTACGTGCCGGAACAAGGCCCTCCACGACTCTAGCCTCCCGCATCCGGGCCGTTGCGCTCAGGGCGAGCAGCCACCAACCCAGTTCTCGCGTGTGGGTGTTCCGCTCACGCCCAGTCGCTCTGTGGGCGCGATTCCAAAGTTCCAGAACCGCCTGGTCGTCTTGTCCTACGAGCAGCATGGGCGGCAGGTGTCCAGGGAGGGGTGGAAAGGGCTCGGGTGCTTCCTCGGGCGGCGGAAGTGCGTAGCCGGGTGGTGGCGGCACGAACAGCGCGCCATGTTGGAGCAGGTCGGACGTGTGCGCCTCGATCTCGACGAACCGACTGGCGCACAGGGCCTCCCAGAACTGTGTGTGGGCGCGCATGAGTCGGGCGTGCGCGCCCCACTGCTCGAGGGTCTCCGCGGTCCAGTCGTTGTACGAGACAGCGCCACACACGACCTCGTGGAAGAGCCGATGATCCTCCGCGACCCCCAAGAGCCCGTAACGGTTGGCAAACGCCAGCGCGCCTTCGGCTTCGCCGCAGGTCGAGGCGAACTCCTGGAATGCAAGGGGGGGCACGGCCACAAGGGTGCTGCCAAAGGCAGCAGGATCAGCAGGCAACACCACCTGCACCGCCTCGCCGCCCTCCAGGACGTAGCCGGTTCCGAGGCAGTAGCCACCGTCGTGGGGGCGGGCCAAAAAGATGGGCTGGGACGCATTTCGACGTCGATCGTCACATTGGGTCACGAATCGACGCCCATGCGGTTCTAGTCCTATCCAGAAGGACCTATTCTCCTCCGGACCGGCAAGGGTGTCGGTCGCGTACCTGGAGAGTAACCAATGTCGAACGTATTGAAGATGCCGATGCAGCAGGAACGCCCAGGTTCTACCCCTATTCCCTCGTCGGAACTGGCGAGCCTTCCCACGCCCTCGTGGTTGATCGAGGACGTGCTGCCTGCCGAGTCCTTTGCGGTGCTGTTTGGGGCACCGGGCGAAGGAAAAACCTTCGTCGCGATCTGACATCGCCCTCAGCATCGCCACGGGACGGCCATGGCAGGGCATGGCGGTGGAACGCGGCGTGGTGGTGTACATGGCCGGTGAGGCCGTGACCGGGCATTCGCCGCCGCGCAGCGGCGTGGGAGAAGGGGCACGGTGTCCAATGGTGGTGACTTCTTCGTCGTGCGGGAAGCGGTGCGCAGTTCCGGCGGCCTGCGGAGGTGGATGCGTTCCTCGCCGATCTCGCATCGCCCACCGGGTGCGATGCCGACGCTGGTGGTGGTGGACACGCTGGCCAGCTCGTTCGTCGGCGGCGACGAGAACTCGGCTACCGGATGTCGGCGAGCTCGTGACGCGGCCGCGGCGCGTCCAGCAGGCGCTCGGCTGCGCAGTGCTGTTCGTCCACCACTCCGTCAAGCGCGTCAGCAAGAAGAAGGGCCCGGTCGAGCGGGGCAGCGGCGCGTTGCGCGGTGCGGCCGACGTGATGATGCAGGTGGCTCGAAGGCCGGGCGGCGTCGTGACGGTCGACCTGCGAGAAGCAGAAGGACGCGGCGGAGTTCGACCGATTCGACCTGCGGATGGAGGTGGTCTCGCTCGGCGACGGACAGATACGGGCCGATCCCGCACCGGTGTGCGGAGGGGGGCGCGGATCTGGCCCGCGGCCTCCGCGCAGGGGCTGACTGGCAAGCAGCTGGCCGCACTGGCTGCGCTAGCGAGCTTCGGCAGGCCGGTGGAGCACCGCAGCGTGGCTCGACGGAGTCGCCGGGCGAGCCCGACGGGCTCGGGCGAGCGCACGTTCTACAAGTGCGCCGGGCGAGTTGGTGAGCCCGGGCTTTGTCCGTCAAGCAGACCGCGGAAGGGGCTACCTGCTTTGTGACCGACTCGGTACCGCAGTCGCACGCAGTGCACATGCTGCCCACCAGAAGCCGCGGCTCCCCATACTGCTGCATCCGCCCCCACCCTCGAAGAGGGTGGGGCGCAGCAGGAGAGCGCCGAACGGGGCGCGGCATGAACGCCGAACGAGGATGATGACGAGGAGGTGGCCGCGACGCGGCCGCCGTCCTCCACGACCCAAGGCCGTACCTTCGGAAAGAGGGCGCAGGCACGGCAGGCCGAGCTGCGGCATTGCGGGACCCGGCCGCCACCGGGTTGAGCGCCTCCTCACCGTGCGGGAGGCCGGCACCTTCCTCCGGCTGACGACGAGGCGGTGTACACGAGGGTGGCGCGGGGGCAGTTGTCGAGTCCCAGGCTCGGCCGGGAAAGCGGGCGCCAGATCCGCTTCACGCGGCCGACGTTGCTAGAGTGCCTGCGCCACAGAGTCCAGCATCATCACCACCGAAAGGGCAGCGTGATGGTGAGAATTGTTCAGAACAAGCGCGGGAGCCGCACGGGCTACACCGCGTACGTCCACGTCCCGATCCCCGGCCGCGAGCCGTACCGCAAGTCCAAGACCCTCCCGACAAAGGACAAGGCGAAGGCGTGGGGTGACGCGGAGGAACGCCGCGTCTACGACGACATGACCACAGGACGCCTGGGGCACAAGCCCCGGGCGGTTCCCACGTTGGCCGAGTTCGCGCCACGTTTTGTGGACGAGCACGCCCGGGCGAACCGGCACAAGGCGAGTGGGGTCGCAGACAAGGTATCGATCCTGCGCACCATCTGCTCCCAGCATTCGGCGATCGACGGCTGCGACGAGATCGACGACGGCGTCGGTCCAGCGCCTGCGGGCCGATTTGGCCAAGCAGGGAACGAGCCAAGCCAAGACCGTCGAGAACGTCCTCTCGGTGCTGCGGAAGTGCTTGAGGGTGGCGGTCGAGTGGGAAGTACCTCGATCCGATGCCGTGCCGAATCCGCCAGGTCACGAAGATCTCGAGGAAGACCGCGCCGTTCTACGACCTTCGAGGAGTACGAGCGGCTCGTCTGCGAGGCCGAGGAAGCGCGGGCCGAATGCCGCACCTGATCGTCCTGTTGGGTGGACGCGGGTCTCCGCCTCGGGGAGATGCTCGCCCTGCGATGGGACCAACGTGCGACTTTGACCGCGCAATGTGATCGTCGTGCGAAGCGTCGACTGGTGGGGCGTGGTCGGACGGCACCAAGGGAATGCGGGCAGCGGTACGTCCCGATGAGAAACCGCTCCGGCCGAAGCCCTCCTGCGCCATCGCGGGTCCATCGGGGCTGGTGCTCCCAACACGACGGCAGCCTGACGCAGAACCAGGTGCGAAGCTGCCTGCGGCCGGTCGCGAGGCAGGCGGACGTCGGCACGGGGTCCACATCCTGCGGCACACCTTCTGTCGCACCTCTGCGATGGGCGGCACCAGTCCCGGTCGTCCAGGCGTTGGCGGGTCACGAGCACCTGACGACCACCGAGCGGTACATGCACCTGCGCCCGGGGCACGCGGCGCGACGACCTTCGCGCGGTTGGACGCACGCTCGGACAGGCCCGTTGCGAGTCGAGCAACAGGCGTGCAACAGCCTCCGGCTTGACGCCGTAAGCTGTTGCATGTACAATGGGTTTGGGTGGTGGAGGCGGCGGGAGTCGAACCCGCGTCCGAGGGCGCATCCCCGCAGAAATCTACGTGCGTGTCCGCTCTTGAAATCTCACAACCAGGCTCGAAGAGCGACGAGAAAAACCTGGCAGCCAGTCCCGGTATGTCTCGCCCCCACACGCCGAGACGCCACGTGGGGGCCAGCCCTCTGAATGGCGCGTCATCCCCGGTCGAGGGCGCTCTGGGGAGACGCGTCGCCGTTAATTAAGCGGCGAGTGCAAGCTGCGGTTCCGCAGTTACATTTTTTTTCCAAAGGATTTACGAGGGATTTGGAGTCCTCGGCACGCATCCCACGGTTCCACACCTCCGTCGAAGCCGTGACGCCCCCCTTGGAGATGCCGCCGCAGGCCGTGACCCGCGACTGCCCGTCGCCCTCCCGACCCTGCCCGCCATGTCCATTCCTGCCATGACGAGAGTGACGGCCAGACGACGATAGTGACAGTGTACGCGCCGGCCAGACCCGGCCGCAAGCACGATTTGTGGCGATTCGCCCGTATTTGTCGCCTTGACGGGGTGGTATGGGCCTCGCATAATCCCCGCGTAGCCAGCCAGGTGCGTGGCATAACGCCCGCCTACCCAGGACGCACATGTCGCTTGAATCCCGCATCACCGAGGCCGCCACCGCGGCAGTCAGCCGCCTGGACGAAGATTTCCGCGCCAGGCTCGCCGGGCTCTCTGACGAGCTGCGCGCCGCCGCCGCCGCCGCCAGCGCCGACGCTGCGGCCGCCCAGGCCGAGGCTGAGACCGCGCATGCCGAGGCCGCCGCCGGTTTGATGCAGGTGATCGCTACCCTGCGTGCCGAACTCGACGAACGCATTACATCTCTTGCCAGTCTGGAGACGCAGGCGCACGCCACCCGCGATGCCCATGACGCGGAACTCGCGCAGCTGCGAGCCCAGACCGATGCCACCCTGGCCGAGGCCGAACGCGCGCTGGTCGAGGCCATGCGCCAGGCCGAGCTGCAGCACGAACAGGGTCGCGCCGCGGCGCTGCTCGAATCCACCCGCGTGGCCACCGACGACGTTGCCACGCACGTGCAGGCACTCGCGCACGCCGTGAGCGGCATGGACGAGGCCAGCAGCCTGAGCGAGGTGCTCGACGCCCTCAGCGAAGGGCTGCGGTCGCAGGCGCCCCGCAGCGCCGTCCTCGTGTTCCAGGACGACCGCGCCCGTGTGTGGCGCCGCAGCGGCTTTCCGCCCGAGGCGCACGGGCTCGGCACTGACCTCAACCTCCCCGACCACGCCGACCTGCAGGCCATCCTCGAGGGCGCCGCGCCCGCCTTGATCGACGGCACCGGCGACCAAACGCCCGTGCTCGGCCTGGCGCCGCTGCCAGTCGGTCACCAGGGGCTCGCCGTCCCGGTCGCCATCGGCGGCCAGTCCGCAGCCCTGGTCTATGCCGACGGCGGCGGCAGCAGCGACGAGCGTCTCGCGCCCGGCTGGACCGATGCGGTCGAGATCCTGGCGCGCCACGCCGCCCGCTGCCTGGAGACGCTGACGGCCATGCGCGCCGCCGGCTACGCCCGCACGCAACGCCCGGCCGTGGTGGTGCCGATGCCCGCCAACCTCCGCCTGGTGCAGCGCGCGACGCTCGAGACCTCGATGGGCGATGCCGTGGAACAGGCGCGCCGGGTGGCGCGGCTGCTGGTGTCCGAGATTCGCCTGAACCGTGAAGCCGACGTGATCGAGGGCCGCCAGCACGGCGACCTCGGCACGCGGCTCGGCGACGACATCGCCCGCGCCCGTCGGCAATACTTCCAGCGCGTGTCGGATGGGTTGCCCGGACGCGATGCCCTGTTCGATGAGGAACTCGTCCGCACACTGGCCAACGGCGACGCGACGCTGCTCCGCACCGGGTCGTAGCGCCCGCGCTGAAATCCGAACGCCGAACGCGGACTGCCGACTGCCGACTGCCGACTGCCGAGTCCTCGACCGTCGGGAACCTGCTAGCCTGTACGGGTCGTCCCTGAGCCGACCCCAACCCGATGCCCATGCCCGCCTCGCCCCGCTCGTTCGGCTTCAAACGACGAGGCGTGTGGATGGCGACCGCCGGGTTGGCGGTGCTGGGCGCCGCGGGTTGGCTCGGCGGGACCTGGACGCCGCGCCTGTCGTATGCGTCGCGGGCCACGCAGCTGGCACCGACGGCCCATCCACCCGTGCCGTCCCGCATCGAGGACGCCTGGCTGGTCCCTGCCGCCCGTGAACGACAGCGGGTCTCGCAGCAGCCAGCAGTGAAGGCGCTGCGCGCCGCCGCCGACGCCGTCCGCGCCAATCGCTATGAGCAGGCAGCGCTGGCCCTGCCGGCCGCGCGTCTCGACGGCACGCCGCTCGAACCCTACGTCGAGTACTACCGCGCCCTCGTCGATCTGCGCCAGCGTCGTCCGGCTCCGGCGCGCGCGCGCCTGTCCACACTGCGCCGCTCGCTGAGCGCCGGGCGCCTCCGCCAGCTGGCCCTCTCGGCGGAAGCCGAAGCCGCCCTGAGCCTGGACGATGCTGCCGGTGCGGCGGCCCTGCTCGAAGAACTGTATCCAGGACTGATCAACAACCGCGACGTGGCCCTCGACCAGTGGGCCACCGCGACGCGCGCCGCCGGCCGGCCGCAGGATGCCGCGCGCCTGTGGCTGCGGCTGTACTACGAGTTCCCGACCAGTCCGCTCGCGCCTTCCGCGCTGCGCCAGGCCGAGACCACGCGGCAAGGCGAGGCCGTGGGCACGCCAGACTCGTTTCCGCACGACCTGACGCGCGCCGAAGCGCTGCTGGCCGCCGGTCGCGCCGCCGATGCCGAAGCTGCGTTGAAGCATCTCGAGGCGCGGCTGCCGGCAACCGCCGACGCCGCGGAGGCACAGACACGCCGCGACCGGCTGCAGCTGCGCCTCGCGCAGGCGTCCTGTGCGCAGAAGCGCTGTGCCCCGGTCCTTGCCAGCCTGGCCGATCTGGCGGCGCGCAACGTCGGGGCCGGAGAGGCGCAGTACCTGCTCGCGACGGCCCTGCGCGACCAGGGCCAGGTCGCGGCGTACCGACAGGCGATGGCAGGCATTGCCGCCATTGCGCCCGGCGGCCCGTCCGACCCCTGGGTGGAGCGGGCGCTCAACGAGTACGGCACGTACCTGGTGCGAGTGGACGCCGACGCCGACGCGGTGGCGACGTTCCGCCAGCTCTTCGATCGCAACCCGTCCGGACGCTACGCCGAACGCGCCGCCTGGAAGTACGGGTGGGCCAGCTACCGCGCCGATCGCTTCGCCGAGACGGTGCGGGTGTTCGAGTTGGCGGCCTCGACGATCCCGCGTGCCAATACGCGCCCGGCGTGGCTGTACTGGGCCGGCCGGGCCCGCGAGCAGCAGCGCGACACGGCCGGCGCCACCCAGGTGCTGACGCTGGCGGCCGTGGACTACCTGCATTCCTACTACGGACGCATTGCCGCCGACGCGCTGCGCCGCCTCGGCGCGCCCGTCCCCACCGACCGCACCGGCAGCGCGGCGAGCCTGTCCCTGACCGTGGCCGATGACGGCGACCGCGAGGCGTCTCTCGACGCGTCCGCCGCGACCCGCGGCGACGAGCCCGAGGCGTCGATCGCGGCCAGCGAGCCGCCTCCGACGGCCAGCCTCATCACGTGGCTGGTGGCGGCCGGCATGCTCGACGAGGCCATCGCCGAGATGAAACACGCGCAGCGTGCGCACGGCCGCACACCGCAGCTGGACGCGACCCTGGCCTGGGTGTACCGGCAGCAGGGGGAGATCCGGCCGGCCATCAACACGATGCGCCAGGCCTACCCGCAATACCTGTCGGTAGAGGGCGATGCGCTGCCGCGCGAGATCCAGGAAGTGATCTTCCCGCTGGAGTACGTGCGGCTGATCAAGCGCTACGCCTCCCAGCACGAACTGGACCCGTTCATCGTCGCGGCGCTGATCGGCCAGGAGTCCTCGTACGTGGCCGACGTCCGGTCACCTGCCGACGCCTGGGGCCTGATGCAGATCCTGCCGTCGACGGGCCGGCAACTGGCGCGGGCCGAAGGCGTGCCGGGATTCCGTACCCAGATGCTGACCGATCCGGAAACCAACGTGCGGCTGGGGACACGCTACTTCGCCGGCCTGGTGCGTAACCTGGGGGGCGTCCCTTACGCCCTTGCCGGCTACAACGCCGGCAGCGGCCGGGTGATCCGGTGGAAGGCGGAACGCGGTCCGCTCGAGCAGGCCGAGTTCATCGACGACATCCCCTTTCCGGAAACCCAGATGTACGTGAAGAAGATCCTCGGCACGGCCGTGGACTACCGCCGGCTCTACGCCGACGTCCTGGCGGAGTAGAATTCCGCTCGTGGCTCAGATCCTTTCCGCCAACGCGCCTGCCTGGACGCTGCCTGCGCTCCGGCCCCGCGCGCTGACAATCCAGTTCGCTCTCGTGCTCTGCGCCGCCTGGCTCCTGCCGGCCGCCATCCACACGCTCGGCCTGCCGGTGCGGCAGTTGCTGCCGATGCACTGGCCGGCGCTGCTCGCAGGCATGGTCTACGGCTGGCGGTCGGGCGCGGTCATCGGCGCCGCATCGCCGATCGTCAGCTACATGATTGCCGGCATGCCGCGGCCGGCCGTGCTGCCGTCGATGACCCTGGAACTGGCGGCCTACGGCTTCATTGCCGGCTACTTCGTGCAGGTGCTGCAGCGCGGACGGCTGCAGGCTGCGCTTGCCGCGGTCATCGGCGGACGCGTGGTGTTCCTTGCCGTGATGGTCTTCACCGGCGCCATCACCACCGCGCTGCCGGTGTACCTGCAGGCCGCGATGGTGCCAGGCCTGGCCGCCGCCCTGGCGCAGGTGCTGCTGCTGCCGCTGCTGGCCAACGTCTGGGTGAAGAAAGAATCAGGACGGTAGGGCGAAGACCGACAGGAGACGCGCCTCGGCCGCGGCCAGTGTTTCCTCCTTCTTGCAGAAACAGAACCGCAGGCAGTTCTGTCCGCCCATGCGGTCGCGGTAGAAGCTGCTTCCGGGCACCGCTGCCACTCCCACCTCCGACGCCAGCCACCGCGCCGCGCTGACGTCGTCAACGCCGGCCGGGGCCATGCCGCGGCGGCGGGCGCGGGCCAGCGGTTCCTCGATGTCGGTCATCACGTAATAGGCACCTGCCGGTGTGCGGGGTGCGAACCCGCAGCGCTCGAGCATCGAGACACACCGCTGCCGCCGCACGTCGTAATGCGCCGCGAGCGAGGCGAAGTAGGCGTCCGGCATGCGCAGCGCGAACGCCGCGGCCTCCTGCAGCGGCGCCGGCGCGCCCACCGTCAGGAAGTCGTGCACCTTGCGGATCGCGTCGGCCAGGTGCGGCGGGGCAATCGCCCAGCCAACCCGCCATCCCGTGACGCTGAACGACTTCGAGAGGCTGCTGATCGTGACGGTCCGGTCGGCCATGCCCGGCAGCGTGCACAGCGGCACGTGCTGCGCCTGTCCGTAGACGATGAACTCATAGATCTCGTCGGTGATGGCCAGCAGGTCGTGCTCGAGGCAGAGGGCGGCGACCAGCCCGAGTTCCTGCCGCGTGAACACCTTGCCCGTCGGGTTGTGCGGTGAGTTGAGGATGATCGCCCGCGTCTTCGCCGTCACCGCCGCTCGCAACTCGTCGGGGTCGATCGACCAGCCCGGTTCGTGCAGCCGGACGTAGCGCGGCGTCGCCCCGGAGAGGATGGCGTCGGGCCCGTAGTTCTCGTAGTACGGCTCGAAGACGATCACCTCGTCGCCAGGGTTCAGCGTGGCCAGCAGCGTGGCAATCATCGCTTCGGTGGACCCACAGCAGACGGTGACCTGCCGCTCCGGCTCGATGGCGACGTCGTAGTGGCGTTGCATGTGCTCGCCGATTGCCGCCCGCAGCGCCGGCGCGCCCCAGGTCACGGCGTACTGGTTGACGTCGTGGTCGATGGCCCGCATCGCGGCAGCCTTGACCTCCTCGGGCGCAGGGAAATCAGGAAACCCCTGCGACAGGTTGACGGCGCCATGCGCGAGCGCCACGCGGGTCATCTCACGGATGACCGATTCGGTGAACCGGGAGGCTTTGAGAGAGGGCGTGATCATGGTCGGGCGATCCGGTAGATGCGTCGTCGCGTGTCGGAGGCGACCAACGCCACCCCCTCGACCTTCTGCAGCGCCGCCACGGCTTCAGGCACCTGGCGGACGTCCACGACGATGTGGGTCACGCCGGCGCGTCGCAGCGCCTCGATCGCGGACGGATCGGGGAAGTGGCGGAATGCCAGGTAGTGCTCGACGTAGCTCGCCGGGGTGTAGCCGGAGTAGCCGTTGAGGAGCGGCCGCCAGTGCGCCGTCGACGCCTGGACCGCGGCAGCATTGGCCGCAACGCGTCCGGGTTCGGGAAAGGGGAGTTCGGCGACGACGGCGCCGGGGGCACGGGCGAGCGCCGCATAGACCGGCGAGATGCCGTCGAAGCGCACAAAGGCAAGCGGTGCGCGGGCGTTCTCGAGGTTGACGCCGACCACGACCAGCAGGCCCACCATCGGCGCCATCCGCGCGTACCGACCCGCCGCCAGCTGCGCTCGCAGCGCCGCCAGTCCGAACGCCGCCAGCACGCCGACGGCCAGCAGCCACAGCAGCGAGAAGCGGGCGACGGCGCGAATGCCCTGCAGGATCGGCACGGCGTCGTAGAGCATGCCGTAGCCAGGAAGCGCCGGACCAAAACTCAGCGCCGCGCCAATCACCCCGATCACCAGCCACATGCGGGCGCGGGCGTCGCGCCAGCCGACACCGCGTGCCGATCGCCACGAGCGCCAGCGCAGAGGCCAGCACCCCGGCAAAGGCTGGCGAGTTGGCGGCCCGGAACCAGGGCGCGTTCCAGGTGTCGAAATGCAGCCGGGCGCCCGTGGCCACGAAGTTCTGCCACACGCCGGAGTAGAGCCGCACTTCGTCCACCGAGCGCGTCAGCCCCTGGTCGTGCTGCACCCGGTAGTACTGGAACAGGAAGGGACGCGCACAGCCCGATGGCCAGCAGCGCTGCGCGCCGCGAGCAGCGGCAGGCGTGAGCGCAGCCGCGTGCCTGTCCACTCGCTGGCGCGGGCGAGGCCGGCGCCGACCAGCGCGATGGCCGTCATCACCAGCAGATAGCCGGAGCACAGCATCTGCAGCGCGGCCCACACCCCGAGCCGCAACGCATCGCGTCGCCCGCCGCGCCGCAGCACGTCGTCGAGCGCCAGCAGCGCCAGCGGCAGGAACTCGAGGTGCATGGCCTGGATGTGGGCCATGCGGGTGAGCGTGTCGGTGTTGAAGGCGGCCAGGCTTCCGGCACACAGCGCCGCATACCAGTCGCCGGTCCAGCGGTGCAGCACCAGCGAGGTGGTCCAGCCCGTGAGCGCGAGGCCGAACCAGAGCGATCACGTTGTAGGCCAGCACCGGCGAGCCGCCGAGCCAGAAGATCGGCGCCGAGAACGCGGCCGGCACTGCCAGGTGTTCCGAGAACGCCAGCACGCGTGGTTCGGGGAAGAAGATGTTGGCATGGAACAGCGACAGCGGTTGTGTCGTCAGGGCGTGTGCCACCCAGCCGAGAATCCACTGATTGAGCAGGGCATCGGCGCTGTCGGTGCGCGACAGCGTGGCGGGCGCCGTGACCAGCGGCCACGTGTGCGCCAGCGCCAGCAGCACGAACAGGACTAGCGCGGCGCTCCGACGATCTCGTAGAGCCACACGTCGCCTTCGTCGATGATCGGCCGGACGTAGTCCCGGTACTGTTCGAGCCGCTCGCGCAGGCGCTGCCGGCTGCGGCTGTCGTAGTACCGCGAGTGGAAGATGGCGTAGCGGCGCCTGGTGCCGCCCGACGACGATCTGCAGCGATTCGGCCGTGGGGAAGCTGCTGATGCGGATCACCTCGTCGCGAAACCACTGCGGGATGTGGTCGCTGTAGCCGTTGATCAGCGGGTGCCAGTGCGTACGTGGACAGCAGCATGTAGCGCGAGTGGCGCGGGAAGTCGCTGCGGATGTACCAGAACGGCAGTTCGACGACGGCGCCGGGTGGCAGGGAGGCGAGCCGACGATGCGCGTCAGGCGTGGGCGCGGCGTCTTCGAGCCGGATCGGCGCGGTGGCGTACTCTGCGGCCAGCAGCAGCGCCACCAGCGACGCCGGCGACCAGTCGCGTGCGCGCGGGCCGATGCTCGAGCCACGTCTGCAGGGCGACCAGCGCCAGCACGCCGAGCGCCAGCACCACGAGGATGCCGAAGCGTCCCGGTGCACGCAGGAACGTGAACACCGGGATGGTGTGGTAGAGCACGGTGTAGAGGCCGGCTTTCGGTCCGAAGCTGCCCCAGAAGGCGATCAGCCCGACGAGGCCATAGAACATCGTCGTTTCGCGCCGCCTGGACGGGCTGAGCGGCGACGTCCGCATGCCACGGCCCTCGTCATCGAGCTGCCGGCCATCGACAGCGCGTCGTCGTGCGGCGCCCGGTCCTCCGTCGTCTTCGACGTGAGGCCCAGCCACAGCCCCGCGAGGCCGAGGGCCGTCAGCAGGAAGCCCGGGAAGAGCACCTCGTTCCAGCGCTCGAGCCACGGCAGCATCCAGCGGTGCGCCCATGCCGACGAGGCCAGCCAGGCCTGCCAGTCGGCCGAGTACATCGCCGCGTCCTCGAGCAGGCGCGTGAAGCCCAGTTCCTTCTGCACGCGCATGTAGGGCAGGAAGAACGGCACGACGATGCCGATGCTGACGATGGCGCCGAGCCCGATGGCGATCGGGTAGGCCCGCTGACGCCACAGCCCTCGCGTGTAGCCGTAAGTACAGCGTGCCGAGTCCGACGGTGAGCGCCGCGAAGATCCCGAAGTACGCGCAGGCCAGGGCCTGGATGGCCAGCGCGGCGCCGAGCCACACGCCCCGTCCGACCGTGGGACGCGCCACGACGCGGTGGAAGGCCTGCAGCGCGAGTGGCAGGCCGAAGGTCATCATCAACTGGATGTGCGCCGTGCGCGCGAAGAGGTACGGGCAGTACGTGAACGCCACCGCGAATGCGGCAGCGCTGCCCGGACGATCGCGCCCAGCGTCTCGGCAAACCCCCACGCGAAGACGAACGCCAGCACCAGCGCGGTGAGAATGGCGCCGTTGTGGGTGGCGTAGGGATTGCCGCCGCTGGCGAGGTGGAACGGCACGCCGAGCGCGCCCGTGACGACGTTGGCTTCCGAGTAGGCCAGCGTGTCGCGATCGGGATGGAAGATGTTGGCCTGGAAGAGCGAGACGGGGATCGGTGGTGAGAGCGTGCGCGACCCACGTCACGTTCCACACGCTCCACTCGCCGTCACCGAAGTTGAGGCGGGCGGCGCGGTCGAACTTGCCTGCCATCGGCCAGGTCATGGCGATGGCCAGGAGCATCCCCAGCACCAGGCGGCCGCTCCATGTCGCGGCGCGTCCGGACGGTCATGGGGGCGTATGGTAGCACCCCGCCCGATGCGCGTACCCGTGCTGCTGATCACTACCGCACAGGGTGCCCACGGGCGCTGCCTCGGCGCCTGGGTCACGGCGCCGGGCAGCAGCTGAGCCTTCAGAATCGGGCCACGCCCATCACGTACAGGCCGGTCATCCGGAAGTCGCCGAAGTCGTTTTCGGCCTGGTAGGACAGCGTCAGGCGCCGGTAGCCCCCGGTCACGCCGACATTGTTGGTGAAGTTCAGCGTCGCGTAGACGTCGAAGTCGTAGTAGCGGCCGCCGTAGTCCTGATCGACGCTCTCGGGTAGCTTGAAGCCGGTGAACTCGCCGGTGATCGCCAGGTTGGGCAGCAGGTAGCCGCGGCCGACCAGGCCGAGCGCGGGGATTGGCGCCTTGGCTTCGGCGAATTCGTTGATCAGCGGCGTCGACAGCGCGGCCGACACGTGCGTGTACTTGGCCTCGGCAATCACGCCGAGGTAGCCGCGGTCGCGGTAGATGAAGTCGTACTCGTAGCCGAAGCGCCAGGCGTCCCACTTGAACTCGCCCTGGACGGGCAGCCCGACGCTGTACAGGTTGCCGTTGAAGACGATGGAACGGCGCAACACCGTGTCCACCTCGTACTTGATCGGCACGTACTCGAGGCGGAACTTGTGCTTGCGGGCGGGGCGCAGCACGAGCCGGAAGTCGCGGAACCGGGCCTTGCCGACCTCGAGATCCTCCTGCAGGCTGATGCTGCTGCCGGGGATCCCGAATTGTTCGCTGGAGAACACGATCTCCGGCGTCGGATTCCAGACACCGAAGGCCGCTTCCACGTGGTAGGTCTCGCCGGTGGCCGGGTCCGGCTTGTTGAACGTCGTGTACTGCGCACCGGCCGGGTTGGCCGCTGCTAGCAGAAAGGCGCCTGCCGCGCCGAGGCTCTGGATACTGCGTCGCACCTTCATACTTCGGCCTATCGGACGATCTCTCCGGGACCTACAGGCTCCATCCTTATAATTGAGGGGTGCTCGCCGCTTTGCGCCGGTTGCTGCCGTACCTCGGCCGATCCCGGCGTCCCATCCTGCTGGGATTGTCATGCGCCGTCTGCTCGAACCTGTTCACCTTGTTGACGCCCTGGGTGCTGAAGTACGCCGTCGATGATCTGACGGCGGGGGTGACGCAGGGCAAGCTGGGCCGTTACTCGCTGGCGCTGCTGGCCATCTCGGCGTGCGGCGGCATGTTCCGGTATGCGATGCGGCGGCTGATGATCGGCGCCTCGCGTCGCGTCGAGTACGACCTGCGCAGCGACTTCTTCGCTCATCTGCAGCGCTTCCCGCGCGAGTACTTCGACAAGGCGCGCACCGGCGACCTGATGTCGCGCGCCTCGGCCGACCTGGGGGCGGTGCGGATGATGGCGGGGCCCGCGGCGATGTACGCCGTGTCGACCAGCGTCCTGGCCGTCTCGGCGGTCGGGATGATGCTGTGGATCGACGCCAAGCTGACCCTGCTCATCGTCACCGGCCTGCCGCTGGTGTCGCTGATGGTCAAGTACTTCGGCCAGGCCATCCACACCAGGTTCGAACGCATCCAGGCGCAGCTGGCCGAGATCAGCGCGATCGCCCAGGAAGCCCTGGCGGGTGTGCGCGTCGTGCGGGCGTACGGACAGGAAGCGGCGGAACGCGCGCAAGTTCCTCGTCGCCAACGACGAGTACGTCGCGCGCAATCGCCAGCTGATCCTGCTGCAGGCCTGCTTCTACCCGAGCATGACCTTCGGCTTCGGCCTGGCCATCGTCGCCTTCCTCTACCTCGGCGGCCGCGAAGTGATTCGCGGCGCGCTGACGCTCGGCGAGTTCGTCGCCTTCAACGGCTACCTCGGGCAGCTGGCGTGGCCGCTGATCGCGTTCGGCTGGGTGACCAACATGTTCCAGCGCGGCATGGCCTCGTGGCAGCGCATGCTCGACGTGTTCGACACCCCGCCGTCGATCGTCGACAGCGCCGACGCGACGCCGCTGCCGCAGCCGGTGCACGGCGACCTGCGCGTCCGCGGCCTGACCTTCGCCTACGGATCCGGGCCGGCGGTGCTGCACGACATCGACCTGCACGTGACGGCAGGATCGACGCTGGCCATCGTCGGAGCGACGGGCAGCGGCAAGTCGACGCTCGTCCACCTGCTGGTGCGCCTGTACGACCCACCGCCGGGCACCGTCTTCATCGACGGCCACGACGTGCGCGCTCGTGCGGCTCGCCGACCTCCGTCGCGCCGTGGCGTTCGTGCCGCAGGAGACGTTCCTGTTCAGCACCACCCTGGAAGAGAACATCGCCTTCGGCGCGCGTGACGTCCCGGCCGCCGATCGCCTGCGCCGCATCGAGGACGTGGCCGCGATCGCCCGTCTCGACAAGGACGTCGCCCATTTCGCCGACGGCTACCGGACCCGGGTCGGCGAGCGCGGGCTGACGCTGTCCGGTGGCCAGAAGCAGCGTACGGCGATCGCCCGGGCGCTGATGACCGAGGCGCCGGTGCTGGTGTTCGACGACGCGCTGTCGGCGGTGGACACCTATACGGAAGAAGAAATCCTGACCAGGCTGAAGGCGGTGACGGCCGAACGCACCACGATCATCGTGGCCCACCGCATCTCGGCGGTGCGTCACGCCGATCAGATCATCGTCCTCGACGAGCGGCCGCATCGTCGAGCGCGGGACGCATGACACGCTGGCCACCGCTGGCGGCGCGTACAGCGAACTGGTGCACCAGCAACAGCTCGAAGCCGAACTGGCGGTCTCGTGACGTCCACGCACGACGACGAGATTCTCGGCAAGGCGTACGACGGCCGGCTGATGCGCCGACTGATCGGCTACCTGCGGCCGTACAAGGCACGCGCCTTCTTCGCCCTGTGCGCGATCGTCACCGGGGTCGGCTTCCAGCTGGCGCAGCCGGTGCTGGTCAAGCGCGCCATCGACCGGCACATCGCGACGGGCGACCTGTCGGGCGTCGGCACCGTGGCGCTGCTGTACCTGGGCACGCTGGTCGGGTCGTTCCTCGCCGAGTTCGTGCAGACCACGACGCTGCAGATGCTGGGGCAGCGGATCATGTACGACATGCGCCGCGAGGTGTACGACCACCTGCAGCGGCTCGACCTCGCGTACTACGACCGCAACCCGGTCGGACGCCTGATGACGCGGGTGACCAGCGACGTCGACGCCATCAACGACCTGTTCACGTCTGGCGTCGTGTCTCGGTGTTCGGCGACGTGCTGTCGCTGCTCGGCATCATCGCCATCCTGGTCTCGCTCGACTGGCGCCTGGCGCTGCTGACGTTCTGCGTGTTGCCGCTGATCCTGATGGTCACGCAGTGGTTCCGCCGCAACGTCCGCGAGTCGTATCGCGAGGTGCGCACCTGGGTGTCGCGACTGAACGCGTTCCTGCAGGAGAACCTCACCGGGATGACCACGGTGCAGCTGTTCCGGCGCGAAGAGCAGGCGTTTGCCGAGTTCGATCGCGTCAACAGCGAACATCGCGACGCCAACCTGCGGTCGATCTACTACTACGCGGTGTTCTATCCGGCAATCGAGTTGATCGGCGCCGTGTCGACCGCGCTGATCGTGTGGTTCGGCGGCGGCTGGGTGCTCGCCGGCACGCTGACCATCGGCACGCTGGTCGCCTTCCTCCAGTACGCGCAGCGCTTCTTCCGGCCGATCTCGGACATGTCGGAGAAGTTCAACCTGCTGCAGGCAGCCATGGCCTCGTCCGAGCGTCTGTTCGGACTGCTCGACACGCCGGTGAACATCACCGACCCCTCGCTACCGCTCGCGAGCAGAATCGGCCGTCGGCCGTCGGCCTGTCGGCCTTCGCCAAGAACCCTGGCCCGGACGGCGGGTCGGCTGCGTCGTCGACGATGTGTCGTTTGCGTATGCCCCGGGAGTGGACGTGCTCAAGCACGTGTCGTTCACGGTGGAGCCCGGGCAACGGGTCGGCATCGTCGGCGCGACCGGGTCGGGCAAGAGCACACTGATCAACCTGCTGCTGCGCTTCTACGACGTCGGCAGCGGCCGCATCCTGCTCGACGGTCGCGACATCCGCGAACTGCCGCTGAGCGAGCTGCGGGAGCACTTCGCGCTGGTGCTGCAGGACGTCTACCTGTTTTCCGGCACCGTGGCCGGCAACATCCGTCTCGGCCGCACCGACATCACTGACGCGCAGGTTCGCGGGGCGGCCGAGGCGGTGCATGCGTCGCAGTTCATCGGCGAATTGCCGGACGGGTACGACACCGCCGTCGCCGAGCGTGGCGCGACCCTGTCGGTGGGGCAGAAGCAGCTGCTGTCGTTTGCCCGCGCCCTGGCGTTCGACCCGCAGATCCTGATCCTCGACGAAGCGACGTCCAGCGTCGATACCGAAACCGAGATGCTGATCCGTGATGCGCTGCACGTGCTGATGCAGGGCCGGACGACGATTGCCATCGCGCACCGCCTCTCGACCATCCAGGACATGGACCTGATCCTGGTGCTGCATCGTGGCGAGCTGCGCGAATCCGGCACGCACCAGGAACTGCTGGCGCTGCGCGGCATCTACTACCGGCTCTACGACCTGCAGTACCAGTCGCAGGCGCCGACCGCGGCGCTGCAGCCGTCCCACGAAGGAGCCTGATGCTCGACCTCGAACGTGCGCGCGTATTGGTCACCGGTGGCGCCGGATTCATCGGATCGGCCCTGGTGTGGGGTCTCAACAGCCGCGGCAACGCCCGTGTCGTCATTGCCGACCTGCTCGGTCACGGTCCGAAGTGGCGCAATCTCCGGGCGCTCAGGTTCGAGGACTACGTCGAGGCCGACGACCTGCTGGCACGCCTGGAGGCGGGCAGCCTCGGCGAGTTCGACCTGGTGCTGCACATGGGGGCCTGCTCGGCGACGACCGAGCAGGACGGCGCGTACCTGGTTCGCAACAACTACGAGTTCAGCAAGAAGCCTCTGCACCTGGGCCCTGCGCCACGGCGCGGCGGTCGTCTACGCGTCCTCGGCGGCGACGTACGGGGATGGCCAGGCGGGCATGGACGACGACGCGGGGGGCATCGAGGGCTTGCGGCCGCTGAACATGTACGGGTACTCGAAGCTGCTGCTGGACCGGTGGGTGCGCGACCAGGGGCTGCTGCCGCGCGTCGCCGGGCTGCGCTTCTTCAACGTCTTCGGCCCCAATGAAGCGCACAAGGGCGACATGCGGTCGGTGGTGCACAAGGCCTGCGCGCAGGTCCGGCAGGAAGGGCGCGTACAGCTGTTCCGCAGCCACCATCCCGACTTCCGCGATGGCGAACAGCGGCGGGACTTCGTGTACGTCAAGGACGTCGTCGACATGACCCTGCACGTCGCCGCGCAGGGCGCCGCGGGCCTGTTCAACGTCGGCTCCGGCACGGCCCACACCTGGCTGGATCTGGTCCGTCCGATCTTCGCGGCACTGCAGGTGCCCGAACGGATCGACTTCGTGGACATGCCGGAGGTGCTGCGCGGCACGTACCAGTACCACACCCAAGCCGACATCTCGCGCCTGCGCGGCACGGGCTACACGGCGCCGCCGACACCGCTGGCAGCGGCGGTCACCGACTACGTGCCGGCTACCTGGTGCCGGAGAAGTACCTGGGGGACTGAGGGCAACGCTGAACTGGAATTCAGAATTCAGAATTCAGAATGCAGGGCGGGGCGGGCGTTGGCAGGGCGGCGTGCACCCACAGCAGCAAAAAGCGCTGCGCCGATGCCTGCCGGCGATTGCGAGATGCCCGAACTTCTGAGGCGCCGAGGCAGCGGGACGTGGCTGCTGGCGGTGCTGCGAGCTGCACTTCATTCCGAATTCCTGATTGGGAAGCGAAGCAGCCTAATTCTTAGTGCGTGCGCTTCTGGGCCAGCACGAGCAGCGAGCTGCCGATGGGCATGTCGAGGCGACGGACCAGCGAGGCCTCGCACTTCAGCACGGCAGCCAGCGCCTGGTTGACCAGCCCTGACGGGATGCTGATCTCGCCGTGCGCCTCGGCGGCGGGCTTGAGGCCGCGGCGGCGCTGCCACCAGCGCGACCCGAACATGATCGGGAACAGCGAGGCGTTGGTGAACGTCAGGCGCTGGACATGGAAGCCGGCCGCCTCGATCATCGCGTGCAGTTCGCCACGCTCGTAGCGATGCGCTTCTTCGGCCAGGACGGCGTGGTCGCCGCGCAGCAACTCGAGCGCGGCCACGTTCATCACCAGGTGGCCACCCGGCGCGACGATGCGGTGGAACTCCGAAAGCACCTGGCGGGCGGCCTCCGGCGGCAGGCACTGCAGCACATCGAAGCACGTGACCAGGTCGAAGGACGCGTCGCGGAAGGGCACATGCGCGACGCTGGCCTGCGCCAGGCGCCGGGTGCCGTGGTCTTTGGCGAACTTGAGGCCGGTCCAGGTGAGATCGAAGCCGTAGGCGGTGCCATGCGCGGCCAGCAGTGGCAGGTTGACGCCCGTGCCGCAGCCGCAATCGAGCAGCCGGCGCGGCGGGTGCGCGGCCGCCGCGCGCGCCACGAGCGGTGCGACGAAGGCGCGGAAGCCCTTGAACCAGAAGTGCTCGCGCTCGGCGCGTCGGGTGGCTTCGAGCAGCAGATCCATCAGTTTTCAGGCGTGCCAGGCGACTCTGGCGCGCGCGCCGGCGGCGGCGGCGACAGCTCGGCCTCGCGGCGGCGGAACTCGGTGCCGACGCGCTCCGGCGTGCTCGTGCGCGGGTTCCAGCCGAGACGCATGACCTGCAGGCGCATGGTGCGGCGCCCAAACGCCAGGGCCTCGTTGCAGTTCCACATGTACACGTCGATCTGGCGCCCCCGCACCTTCGGGCCGGTATCCAGGATCGTGTAGATGCCGTTGTAGCGCGCGCTCAGGCCCTCGATGCGGATGACCGATCCGACCGGCAGCAGGTTCGGGTCGGCCGCGGCGATGCCCGTCTGGATCCCGGCACCCGACGCGGTCGTGGTCCCCTTGCAGTACGCGGTGGCGCGGAAGCGCAGGCGCACGCCGGGAGCCGGTGACGCGACATCCTCTGGATCGGGCGGGCCAGGCTGCATCACCGGCGTGGCCACCCGCACCCGACGGAACGCGCTCGGCACGTATTGCGAGTCGAAGATCGGGCTTTCGTACAGCAGCACGAACCCGAGCGCTGCGCCAGCCGCCACGACGATGCGGCGGCGGAGGGAGCGGGTGAGCAGCATCAGGCGCCCCCCTCGGGTGCGCGACCTCCGGCAGCGGAACCCGCTGACGCAAAGTGCTCGAACCCACCGGCAAGCAGAGTCTCCCGACCATCGGCATGCACGACAAGGCAATCGGCGGCCTTCGTGCACACGCCAATCCTGGTCACCTGCGGCAGGCCCTTGCGGCCGGCCGCGTGCAGGAAGCGTCGGCGCGACCGTCGCGGCACGGCGAACAGCAGCTCGTAGTCCTCGCCGCCGGACCAGATCAGGGCATCGCGGTCTGCCGCCTCGCCCAGTTCCGTGACGGCCGGCGCGACGGGGACGCTCGCCGCGTCGACGCGTATCCCGACGCCGCTGGCGCCGGCGAGTTGGCGCAGCGCGTCTGCCAACCCGTCACTGGTGTCCATGCACGCTGACGCCGCCTTGTTACGGCCGACCTGGGCGCCAAGGCCGAGCCGCGCCTCGGGGCGCCGGTAGCGGGTGATCGCGGCGGACCGGGCCGCCGTGTCTTCGCCCCCGTCTGTCGGCCGCGCCGGGTCCTGCAGCCAGGCGAGTCCGGCCGCGGCCGCGCCGGCTTCGCCGCTGAGGTACAGCTCGTCGCCGGGGCGGGCACCGCTGCGGCGCAACACGTGTCGCGGCTTGACCGCCCCGCTGACGGTGACGTCGAGAAACAGCAGTGGCGACCGCGAGATGTTGCCACCCACCAGTTGCACCCGTGCGGCGCGCGCGGCCGTCGACCAGGCCGAGCACGCACTCGGCAACCCAGCGAGCCTCGAGGTCGGCCGGAAGGCCCAGCGACAGCAGCGCGACGCGGGGCTCGGCGCCCATTGCCGCAACGTCGGAGAGATTGACGTGCAGCGCGCGATGGCCGACATCGGCAGCCGAGCAGATCGATCGCGTGAAATGCACGCCATCCACCTGCACGTCGGTGGTCAGCACGTCGACGTGATTGCGACGCGGTGCGATGACCGCGGCGTCGTCACCGATGCCCGATCAGCACGTCGGCTGAGGGACCCGTACCGACGATCCCGGCGATCCAGCGAATGAGTGCGTGTTCGCCGACCTCGCCGCAGGTGGCCTCGGGCGCGTGGTCCCAGGCCGGGATGTCCGAGACTGTCATGGTTGACGCGTCGTCGCCGTGGTCGGAACGGCGGTCACGGCGTTCCGTCCAACACGAATTCGATGGGGTCGATGGGGAGGCATTGGGCCATGGAGCGACTCGACTGTGGCCCGAACCGCAGGCAGAGGCAAGTGACTGATGGATGGCGGGGACGAGGCCGGGGGCGCGACCTCGGTGGGCGACATGCGCACCGGGCGCAGGCCAGCCGTAGAAAAACCCCGCGTTGCCGTGTGAGGAGGTCGTTGAACCTGCGGAAGCAGGTGGAACCACTGTAAAAGCCGCGCTTCAGGCTTCCTCTCAGCGGAGGCATGCACACCACGCGGCCGTCGTGATTCGCTTGGGTTAAAGAACATCGGCTCAACCGAGCCTCGACCCATCACGTACAACGCAGGCTCAGTGATGGTACCACGGCCGCTGTCAGGCGTGTTTCTGCAGGACCGCGTCGATCAGTCGCTCGAGTTCGCCGGCCCGCTCGACGAGGTCGGCGGCGATGCGCGACTCGTCGTCGCGGCCGCGGAAGCACTCGTCGGCGATGTTCAGCGCCGCCAGCACTGCCAGCTTGGTCGACTCGCCAATCGGGACCGCCGTCGAGGCGGCATCCATCGTGTGATCGACGTACCGCGCGAGCTTGTGGACGTAGCCCGGATCCAGAGCGCTGCGCACGGGATAGCGCAAGCCCTGGATGTCGACCATGACGACGTGGTTCGGGGGTGTCTGGTCGCCGAGCGGCGTCTCGTCGTCCAGAGGGTGGGTGAGGTTCACCGGCCGATCACATCTGGAGGGCGTCGAGCTGCGAGAGCATGTCGGCGACCCGCGTCCGGACCTGGTCGCGTTCTTCTCGCATGGCCTGCAGTTCGGTGGCGACGCCCGCCGCATCCGACAGCTGCGCCTGCAACGCATCGACTTCCTTGCCGAGGCGGTCGTTGTCGGCACGCAACTTGGTGGACTCGACCCGACTTCTCTCGACCAGCGTGATCAGCTGACGAATCTTCTCATCGAGGCGCTCGACGACCCCGAGGTCGGCAGCTGTGGCAGTCTGACTCATGGTGCAACTCCTGGCCGGGCCTCGCGGCTGGCCGATTAGCGGAGGGCGGCGTCGTGCTCGGCCACCAGCGCCGCGAGGATGGCGTCGGTGGCATCCTGCACCTCGACGTCGGTCAGCGTGCGCTCGGCCGCCTGGAAGGTCAGCCGCATCGACAGACTGATCTTGCCGTCGGGCAGCGACGTGCCCTGGTAGCGATCGAATTCGCGCACCGTCACGAGCGTGGACGGTGCAGCCGCGTGAATCGTGCCACGAACCCTGGCAGCCGGCAAGTCAGCCGCGACGACGACCGACAGATCGCGCACCACCGACGGGTGGCGCGGCAGTGCGCGCATCACCGCCTGATGGTCCGGATCGTAGTCCGGCGCCGCCAGATCGAGATCGAGTTCGGCCACCATCACCGCATCACCCGCCGGCAGACCACGCCCCTCGGCCAGCGTCGGCGACAGTTGCCCGACCCAGCCGACATCGTGGCGCACGCCGTCGCCACCGGTGATCACGAGACGCGCCGACCGGCCGGCCATCAGCGCGACATGCTCGCCCGCCTCGACGTCGTACGACACCCGCAGCACTGCCGCCACCCGCTGCAGCACGCCAAGCATGTCGAAGGGATCGACGAGCCGGCCGCTGCCGGTCCAGTGCTCGGCTGCCGCCGCGCCGGTCCAGGCAACGGCGACGCTGCGTGACTCGCCGTGCGCGGCGGTGAAGCGCGTGCCGACTTCGAACAGGCGGATGTCGCGCTGATCCCGGCGCCGGTTGTGCGACAGGCTGTCGATCACCCCGGGCAGCAGCGACGGCCGCAGCACCGAGAACAACTCCGAGAGCGGGTTGGCAATGGCCACCGGCTCCGGGTCGAACCACGTCGCGGCCGCCTTCTCGATGAAGGTGAAGGTGACGGCCTCGGCAAACCCGGCGCCGACGAGCACGTCGCGCACCCGGGCGTCGCGCACCAGGCGCGGCGCCGTCCTGGCCGGTGGGGAGGCCAGCGCCGGGAAGGTCACCGGCAGCCGGTCGTACCCGGCGCAGCGCGCGACTTCCTCGATGAGGTCCTCCTCGCGCGTCACGTCGCCGCGCCAGCCTGGCACCGAGACGTCCCACGTGGGCGAGGCGTCGACGGCGTCGACGCGACGGGGGGGCAAGCCGAGGGACGCGAGAATCTGCTCGACTTCTCCGGCTGGCACCTCCATGCCCAGCACCCGCGCAATGCGGGGCCAGCGGAGCCGGACGCTGCGCAGTGGCGGCGCAGGATCGCCGACCACGACCTCGCCGGGCCGCGCCGCGCCTGCGCCGATCTCGCCGATCAGCGCCACCGCGCGCCGCAGGGCGTGCACCGGCATCGAGGGATCGACGCCGCGTTCGAAGCGGTACGAGGCTTCGGTCGACAGGTTCAGCCGTCGCCGCGTGCGACGCACCTGCGTCGGCTCGAAATGCGCGCTCTCGATGACAATCGCTGTCGTCGCCGCACCGATCTCCGTGCTGACCCCACCCATCACGCCGGCGACGGCCTGCGCGCCCGTCGCATCGGCAATCACCAGCATGTCGTCGGCAAGCGTCCGCGCAATGCCGTCGAGCGTCGTCAGCGTCTCGCCGCGCGTTGCCGCACGCACGACCAGCTCACGGTCCTGCTGCGGGGTGTCGGCGCCGAGCGCCTCGAGCAGGCCTGCGCCCAGGCCCTGCCGGGCGCGGCTGATCTTGTCGAGGTCGAACGCGTGCAGCGGCTGGTTCAACTCCAGCAGCACGTAGTTGGTGACGTCGACGATGTTGTTGATCGAGCGCACACCGCTGAGCGTCAGTCGCTCGACCAGCCAGGCGGGCGAGGGCCCGACCGTCACGTCCATCACCGCCGCGCAGTACAGCGGGCACAGGTCGGGGCGCTCGACGCTGACACGCACGTCGACGGCGGTCGGGTTCCGGATATCGGGTGCTGGCGCGGCCGTCTCCCGGTTGCCGACTTCCGCAACCGGTGAGCGCAGCGGCAGCCCGTACTTGACCGACACTTCGCGCGCCATGCCGAGCACGCTCAGGCAGTCCGGTCGATTGGCGGTGACCTCGAAGTCGATCACCGCATCGTCGGGACGGCCGGCCACCGCCTCGATCGACGCCACTTCGAAGCCGCACATCGTCAGGTCCCTCGCCAGCTGATCGATGGGGACCGGAACGTCGACGTACTCCCGCAACCACGAGACGAGAATCTTCACGAGGCGAACTGCTCCAGGAACCTGAGGTCGTTTTCGTAGAAGGCGCGGATGTCGTCGACACGGTGCGCCAGCAGTGCCAGGCGCTCGATGCCCATGCCGAAGGCAAAGCCGGTGTAGCGCTCCGGGTCGATGCCGACGGCTTCGAACACCGAGGGATGGACCATGCCGCAGCCGCCAATCTCGATCCAGCCGGTGCGCTTGCACATGGCGCAGCCCGGACCGAAGCACGATTGACACCCGACAAATACCTCGGCGCTCGGTTCGGTGTACGGAAAGAAGCTCGGCTTGAACATGATTGGCGTCTGCGGGTCGAAGAACTCGCGCGCAAAGCCGAGCAGCGTCCCCTTCAGGTCGGCCATCGTCACAGCTTCGCCCACGACCAGCGCCTCGACCTGCTGGAACATCGGCGTGTGCGTGAGGTCGAGGTTGTCGCGTCGATAGACGCGGCCAGGGGCGATGATCCGCACCGGCGGGGCGTTGCGCTCCATGTAGCGGATCTGCATCGCGGAGGTATGGGTGCGCAGCAGGGTGGCGGGGCGCAGGGTCACGCCTTCGGCGGCAACGCCGGTCGCCAGAGTCCCCTGCACGAAGGGCTGCTCGAGGTACAGGGTGTCCTGGGTGTCGCGGGCGGGGTGGTCGCCCGGCATGTTCAGGGCTTCGAAGTTGTGCCAGTCGTCCTCGGCTTCCGGGCCATCGAGAACCTCGTAGCCCATGCGCACGAAAATCCCTTCGATGCGCTCGCGCATGGCATTGAGCGGATGCCGTGAGCCGACCGGCAGGGCGCGCGGGGCCAGGGTCAGGTCGAGGACGGGAGCCCGGGCGGCGGTGCTGCCGAGCGACTCCTTGCGGGCGTCGAGCCCGGCTTCCACGGTCTGCTTCAGCTCGTTGGCCAGGCGGCCGACCTCCCGCTTCTGATCGGCCGGCACCTTGCCGATCTCGGCGTACAGCGCCGTCACGAGCCCTTGCTTGCGGCCGAGGAAGCGGTCGCGCACCGTCTGCAACTCGGCAGGGGAGGTGACTGCCGCCAACGCGGCCTCGAACTGCGCGCGAAGGTCGGCGACGGAGGTAGGGAAGTCAGACATGAATCGCGCGGCCGCCTCGTCGCGGCAAAGAAAAACGGGGGACACCGGTATGGCGGCCCCCGTCAGGATCAACCGCGAACGCAGGACGCAGCGCGTGCGCCACGTCCGCCGTCGCTAAGCGACCGGCTGCTTGAGCGCATCCTTGGCGCGGGTGGTCAGCGCCGTGAAGGCGCCCGGCTCGTTGACGGCCAGTTCGGCCAGCATCTTCCGGTCCACGGTCACCCCGGCACGAATCAGCCCGGCGATGAACTGCGAGTAGCTGATCCCCTGCTGGCGCGCCGCCGCGTTGATGCGGACGATCCACAGGCGGCGGAAGTCGCGCTTCTTGCGCCGACGGCCGACAAAGGCGCTCTTGAGGGCGCGGTCGACCGCTTCCTTGGCGAAGCGGTACAGCTTGCTCTTGTTGGCGTAGTAGCCCTTGGCAAGGGTAAGCAGCTTCTCGCGCTTTGCACGGCGGACCGTGCCACGCTTGACTCTCGGCATTCTCTTCTCCGCAGCCTCGGGGCGGCATTCCAGCCGACTTGGGGACCCGGACCGCTATAGGAACGCAGCACCGGCTGCGTTCATCAACCCGCGCGACGTACGCCTCACGCGTACGGCAGCATCCGTTCGAGCTTGCCCTGATCCTGGACCGACACGAGGGTCGTCCCACGCAGGCCACGCTTACGCTTGGTGGACTTGCTGGTCAGGATGTGCGCGCTTGAAGGCGCTGCCGCGCAGGAACTTGCCAGAGGCGGTCTTCTTGAACCGCTTCGAGGCGCCCTTGTGGGTCTTCAGTTTCGGCATGATCGGACTCGGTCTTCTCTCTCGTACTCGGCGGCGCCAGTCATTGGCGCCGCGTCCTGCTACTGCGCCGGCTTCTCGGCCGGCGCTTCGGTCGGTGTGTCCCCCGACCGTTCCGGCGGCATCGCCATCGCCACCGCCGTCGCGGCACGGGCCGCGTCTTCGTCGGCCACGGCCTTGGCCGCTGCCGCGAGTTCTTCCGCCGTCATCTCGGCGTCGTCGTCCTCGACCTCCGGGCGCGGTTCGCGCTCCGGCTTGGACGGCTTCTCCACCTTCTTGATGCCCGGGCGCCCCGACAGGATGGTGTGCATGGTGTTGCCCTCCATCCGCGGCATGTTCTCGGCCACCGCAATCTCGGTCAGCTCGGCGATCAGCTTCTCGAGGATGCGACGGCCGATCTCCGGGTGGGCGATCTCCCGGCCGCGGAAGAAGACCACCGCCTTGACCTTGTCGCCCTCGTGCAGGAAGCGCTGGATGTTGCGCTTCTTGAAGTCGTAATCGTGCAGGTCGACCTTCGGGCGGAACTTGACTTCCTTCACCTCGATGGTCTTCTGGTGCTTGCGGGCCTGCCGCTGCTTCTTCTGCTCGTTGTACTGGTACTTGCCGTAGTCAGTGATACGGCAGACCGGTGGCACGGCCGTGGCAGCAACCTCGACGAGATCCAGACCCTTGGACTTGGCCAGGGCCACGGCCTGCGCCGGCGCCATGATGCCCAACTGCTGTCCCGCCTCGTCGATGACCCGGACCTCACGCACGCGAATGCGCTCGTTGATCCGGACCCTGTCGTCCCGTCGGGGACCCCGCATGCGATTGTCGAACGCGATAACGACCTCCTTGAACGCGCCCCGCCCGCCGGTCCCATGACCGACGATCCGAAACGCTCCTACACCCCGACCGGCTGGCCCGCCTGGCCCTTGCTCGTGACCTCGCGCTGCGCGTCGGCGACAAACTCGCTCACCGGACGGCTGCCGAGATCCCCACCTTGCCTGCTGCGTACCGACACGGTCCCCTCGGCGACTTCCTTGTCGCCGACGACCAGCATGAACGGCACCTTCTGCAGCTGGGCTTCCCGGATCTTGTACCCGATCTTCTCCTGCCGGTCATCTAGCCCGGCCCGCAACCCTGCCGCGACCAGCTCTGCCCGGACCTGCGCGCCGTACCCGGCGTGCCGATCGGCAATCGGCAGCACGACCGCCTGCACCGGCGCCAGCCACAGCGGAAACGCGCCGGCAAAGTGCTCGATCAGCAGCGCGATGAACCGCTCGAAGCTGCCGAAGATGGCCCGGTGGATGACCACCGGCCGGTGCTCGGCGTTGTCGGCCCCCACGTAGGTCAGGTCGAACCGCTCGGGCATCTGGTAGTCGAGCTGGATCGTCGCACACTGCCACTTCCGCCCGATCGCGTCGGTGACGTCGAAGTCGATCTTCGGCCCATAGAAGGCGCCGTCACCCTCGTTCAGGGTGTAGGCCTGGCCCTCGCCCTCCAGCGCCGCCCTGAGCTGCGCCTCGGCATGATCCCACGTCTCGCGCGCCCCGAGGTACTCGTCCGGACGGGTCGACAGCTTGACCTCGTAGGTGAGCCCGAGGTCGCCGTAGACCTGGCGCACCAGCCCGAGCAGACGCTGGACTTCCTCGCCAATCTGCTCCTGCATCACGAAGCAGTGCGCGTCGTCCTGCGAGAACTGCCGCACCCGCGTCAAGCCGCCGAGCACGCCCGAGGCCTCGTTGCGGTGCAGCGCCGTCTGCTCGTGCAGACGCAGCGGCAGGTCGTGGTAGCTCCGCACCTGGCTGGCGAACACGAGCATGTGGCCCGGGCAGTTCATGGCCTTGAGCGCCATGTCTTCGCCCTCGTCACCCTCGAGGACGAACATGTTCTCGCGGTAATGGTGCCAGTGGCCCGAGGTTTCCCATAACGCCTTGTTGAAGACGATCGGCGTCTTCACTTCGTCGTAGCCGGCCGGGTAGAGGACGGTGCGCATGTACTCGGCCAGGCCGTTGTAGAGCACCGTGCCCTTGTGCAGCCAGAAAGCCGCACCCGGGGCCCACGGGTGGAACATGAACAGCCCGAGCTCCTTGCCGACCTTGCGGTGGTCCCGCTTGCGGGCTTCCTCGAGACGTGCCAGGTGCGCCTGCAGGTCCTTGTCGCTGAAGAAGGCCGTGCCGTAGACCCGCTGCATCGGCTGGTTTTTCGCGTCGCCCTTCCAGTACGCGCTCGACGTCGTCGTCAGCTTGAACGCCTTCAGCTTGCCGGTCGAGGGCACGTGCGGGCCGAGGCAGAAGTCGACGAAGGTGTCGCGGTCCCGGATGGTGTAGACCGAAACCTCGGCCTGCCCCTCGGTTTTTTCCTCGATCAGCTGGACTTTCAACGGCTCACCGCGTTCGGCGAAGAACCGCAGCGCCTCGTCGCGGGGCCAGCGTTGCTGCTCGAAGACCTCGTCGGCCTGCGCCAGGCGCCGCATCTCGGCCTCGATTTTCTCGAGATCCTCGGGCACGAACGGCGTCTCGACCACGAAGTCGTAGTAGAAGCCGGACAACTCCTCACGCGCCGGGCCGATGCCGCACTGTGTGCCGGGAAACAACCGGGTCACGGCCGCGGCCAGCAGATGGGCGGTGCTGTGCCGATAGACGTGCAGCGCTTCGGGCCCGTCTGCCGTGAGGATCTGGACCCGCGCGTCGGTGGTCAGCGGAAAGGACAGATCGACCAGCTGGTCGTCCACCTTCGCCACCAGCGCGGCCTTGGCCAGCCGCGGAGAAATCTCGGCGGCCACGTCCCGCACGGGCGTACCGGCAGCCACGGATCGCTGCGATCCGTCGGGAAGCGTGACTAGAACGGGGAACATGCCGCCAACACTGGTCTCCACAGCCGAGGCCGGCTGGAATCACAACCGGTGAGCGGGTGGCTGGAAATGGTAGGCACGGGCGGAATCGAACCGCCGACCTCCTGCGTGTCAAGCAGGCGCTCTAACCCCTGAGCTACGCGCCTACAGCCATTCGCACAAGCCCCTGTGCGAACAGGCATCTTACAGCGGAGCCGTTGGAGGACGCAAGAAACTACGCCGCCGCCTTTGCCGGCAGCTTGCCGCCAGCGGTCTCGAGCGCCTTGTCGAGAATGGGATCTTCGGCCGCCGCGGGGGCGCCGAACTCGCGGTCCGGCTCGGCGACGGGCACGGTGGGGACCAGGCCGGTCCCGTGGATGGCCGTGCCCTTGGGCGACAGCCACCGCGCGTAGGTGAGCCACAGGCCGCTGCCATCGGGCAGCTTCACCAGCTTTTGCGCGGCAGCCCGGCCCAGTGTCCGCTCGCCGACAATCCTTGCCCGATCGTTGTCCACGAGGGCGGCCGAGAACACCTCTGCCGCCTGTGAGGTCCCGTTGGTGGTCAGCACCGTGACCGGCAGGGTGATGCTGCCGTCGCCCGGCTTCGCCTCGGTCTTCTGCTGGCCCTGGTTGCGTGCCTCGCGGATGGCGAGGGTCCCCGTCTTGACGAACAGGCGGGCCGCCTCGGCGCCGAGGGCCGGATCGCCGTCGGCGGTGTGGCGGAGGTCGACCAGCACCTGCGTGGCACCCTGCCGTGTGAGATCGGCGACTGCCTGCTTCATCTGGTCCGAGGTGCGCTCGCCGAATGCCGGGACCCGGAGCAGGCCCACGCCGGGGGCGGCGATGCGGCTCGACACGTCGGCCGGCTGCGGCGCCGCGCGCGTCAACGGGACTTCGTGGGTGTCGGTCTGGCTGCCACGAAGCACCGTGAGCATGACCTTGGAGCCGACCGCGCCGCCGAGCAGGCGCTGCCCCTCGTGCAGGGAGAGGTGGCGCGTCGACTTGCCGTCGATGGCGCGGATGTAGTCGCCGGTCTGCAGGCCGGCCTGGGCGGCGGGTGACCCGTCGCGCGCCGCCACCACCCGCAGGTAGTACTGCCGCGTCAGCGAGAGGCCGGTCACCCCGGCCGGCTCCGGACCGGCACGCTTCGACCAGCGCGACCTGCGCAGCATCGAGATAGGAGCTGTCGGGGTCGAGCCCTTCGGCCAGGCCGAGCATGGCCCCGTCGAGCACCGTGTCGGTGCTGGGCTCCTCGACGTAGCTCCCGAAAATCAGCGACACCACGTCGTCGAAGACGCGCAGGTGCGGGTAGGCGCCCGGCGGCGTGCGCTGCTGCCCCAGCAGTCCGCCGACCAGCGTGAAGAGCACGAGGGGCGTCGTCAGCAACAGCACGAGAAAGCGGGTGCGGGTGGTCATCAGCAGTTTTCAGGCGCGACTACGGGCGTTTCAGCCATTGTAGGGGATCGACGGGACGACCGTCGACGCGGACCTCGAGATAGAGCGCGGCGGTCCCATCGGGCGCGTCCCCGACTGCGCCGACGATGGCGTCGGTGTCGACGGTTGTGCCCCGTTGGACGCCAACCGACGAGAGATAGCCGTACAGCGAGTATGCCTGTCGCCCGTGATCGACGATCACCAGCTGTCCGAAACCGGCAAAGGCGCCGGCAAAGACCACCGTGCCGGGGTGAACGACCCGGACGGGCGTGCCGGGGGTGGTGGCAATGGTCACGCCGTTGTTGACCGTGCTGGTGCCGAAGCGGGTGTCGCGCTGCCGCCCGAAGCGTCCGGCCACGGCTCCCTGCACCGGCCACGGCAGCTGCTGCCTGCGGGTGCCGAAGGGCACGCGCGTGACCGCCGCCCCGGCGGGGCCCGCGACACCCGACGCGGTTCCCGGTGTCGGCGAGGCGCCGGCGATCGTGGCGTCGAGTCTGGTCCGTGCGGCGACCAGCTCGGCCAGCCAGCGCTGGCGCTGGTCGGTCTCCTGCTCGAGCGAGGCCAGCAGTTCCTGCTTGCGCCCGTACGCCGCGTCGGCGGCGGCCCGTCGCGCGCGCGCCTCGGTTTCGAGCGCCTGCGCCTCCTGGCGGCGCGCCGACAGGCGGGTAGAGGTCTGTGTGAGGTCGGACGCAACCTGCGTATACGCGGCGAGGCGTCGACCGTCGTCCCTGGCGAGGTAGTGCATCAAGCGGGCGGCCCGACCGACGTCCCTGGCGCTGGAGGCATTCCAGGCGACCCGGGCGTAGCCGACGCGGCCGAGCCGCTGCAGGCGCCGCAGCCGGGCGGCAACCGCGGGCCGCTGCTTGTCGAGCGTCGCCTGCAACTGGGTCTGGCGGGCGTCCAGCGCGTCGAGGTCGGCCTGCAGCAGGACCAGGGCCTGCCGCGCCTGCGTCTCCCTGGCGCGCTGCAGGTCGCGCTGCACGTCGAGGCGGCGCAGTTCATCGAGCACGGAAGTGGACTGCCGCTCGAGCACCGCCGCCTCGCGCGTCAGCGCTTCGATGCGGGCGCGCGTCGCCTGCTGGGCCTTGGCCGCCTCGGCCGCCTGCACCAGTGCGGAAGGCGGCGAGGTGCCTTCGGGCCGGGTGGCCGGGCTGGGCTGCTCCAGCGTCGGCAACTGCGACGCCAGGAGAATCGCGAGGAGCAGGACGGCCGTCACCCCACCAGTATCGGCGAAATGCCGCGGTCCGACTCGGCGAGGCCGAGAGTGGCAGCCGTCGGGCAGTGGCGTGCGGCGGTGCTGCTACGCTGTGCGCGTGCGCGTGCTGGCCTTCGACCTCGGTGTCCGCCGGACAGGCGTCGCGATCAGCGACGCCTCGGGAACGCTGGCGCGGCCGATGGAGGTCGTCGAAGGCACCTCGCTCAAGGCGCAGTGGACCGCCTTGCTCGACCTGATCGCCCGCGTCCAGGTCGATGACGACCCACTCGAGGCGATCGTGGTGGGGGTGCCTCACCGCCTGGACGGCACGCCCACCGACTTCACGCCCGAAGGCCCTCGACTTCGTGGCCCGCCTGTCGCGGCGCGTCAGCCGTGCCCGTGGTCGCCGCTCGACGAGCGGCTGACCAGCGTCGAGGCCGAGGCGCTGCTGTCGATGCGCGAACACGACTGGCGCCGGCGCAAGGCGCACCTCGACGCCGCGGCGGCGGCCGTGCTGCTGCAGGAATATCTGGACTCCCGACAAAGGACACCCACGGCGTGAAGCGACTCGTTGTCCTCTTGCTCCTGGTGGCAGTGATCGCAGCCGTCGGCGGCGCCCTGTGGGTGACGCGTCAGGTCGCGGCAGCCGTTTGCCACCTTCTCCGGCGAGCAGTTCATCGAGATTCCCCCCGGCGAAAGCACTGCCGGGATCGGCCGGCGTCTGATTGCCGGCGGCGTCATCCGCGACGAACTGACGTTCCGGCTGGCGATGCGCTGGCACGGGCGGGGACGTTCGCTCAAGGCGGGCGAGTATCGCTTCACCGGCCCGACGTCGCCGGCCGACGTGATCGACCGGCTCGCGCGCGGCGAGGTCCACCTCGTGTCGCTGACGTTTCCCGAAGGGCTGACCGTGGCTGAAATGGCGCAGCTGTTCGCGCAGAGCCAGCCGGGATCGGCCGCAGGCTTCGTCGAGGCGGCCGGCGATCCGTCGGCAATCAAGGCAATCGACCCGCAGGCCGACACGCTCGAGGGCTATCTGTTCCCCGACACTTACAACTTGCCGCGCCAGATCGATGGCGCGGCGATGGTCAGCCGGATGGTCAAGCGCTTCACCTCGGTGTTCGACGAGGACATGCGGCGTCGTGCCGAAGCCACGGGCCTGACCGTGCGGCAGATCATGGCGATTGCCGCATTGGTCGAGAAGGAAACGGCCCGCGGCGAAGAACGTCCGCTGGTGGCGGCGGTGTATCGCAATCGCCTGCGCATCGGCATGCCGATGCAGGCCGATCCCACGGTGATCTACGCGCTCAAGCGGGCCGGGCGCTGGAACGGCAACATCCGCAAGGTCGATCTCGACTTCGACTCGCCGTACAACACGTACCGCTATCCCGGGCTGCCGCCGGGTCCGATTGCTTCACCGGGCAAGGCCGCCATCGAAGCCACGATCGCGCCGGCGGAGGTGGACTACCTGTACTTCGTCAGCCGCAACGACGGCTCGCACGCCTTTGCCGCCACCCTGCCCGAGCACAATCGCAACGTGCAGACGTGGCAGGTCGAGTACTTCAGAAAACGGCGAGCGCAGAACGTCGAACGCTGACCCCCGTCTGCCTGCCGACTGCCGACGGCCGACTGCCGATTACGGCCGCCTGCGACGGCCGATTGCGATTGCCGATTGCCGACTGCCGACTGCCGCCTGGCGATGCCCTGGCGAAGGCCGACGGCCGCCCCCCGAAGGCCGTCTTCTAGCGCTCCGCCCAGCGCAGCTTCTGGCGCAGCACCTGGAAGTAGGCGTGCGAGTCGGGCTTGAGCAGGCGCAGCGCGTAGGTCGCGCGGTGGATGAGGACGCTGTCGTCGGGACCGAGGATGTCGCCGATCTGGCCGTCGAAGGTGACGTAGGTTTCCTCGAGCGAGGACCGCGCCGCTTCGCCGGAGACGACGATCTCGAGGGCCGTCGCGGCCGGCAGCACCACGGGGCGATTGGTCAGCGTGTGTGGGGCGATTGGCGTCAGCACCAGCGCGTCCACGCCGGGATGGACGATCGGCCCGCCGGCCGAGAGGTTGTAGGCCGTCGAGCCGGTCGGTGAGGCGACGATCAGGCCGTCGGCCTTGAAGCGCGCGATCAGCTGCCCATCGGCGGAGGCGACCAGGTCGATCATCCGCGACAGCGCCCCCTTGGTGATGACCACGTCGTTCAGCGAGATGCGGCGCACCTGGACGCCGTCGGCGCGTCGCACGATCGACTCGAGCATCATCCGCCGCTCTTCGTGGGCGGTCCCGGCCAGCACCTGCGCCAGCGCTTCGAAGACCTCGGTCACTCGCACCTCGGTCAGGAAGCCGAGGCTGCCGAAGTTCACCGCCACCACCGGCACGTCGAAGCCGCCGGTGGCCAGGCGGCCCGCTGTGCCGAGCAGGGTCCCGTCGCCACCGAGCACGATGATCAACTGCTCGTCGCGCCCGAGATCGTCCGGCTCGCAGGTGCGTCCTGGCAGCGGCGACCGAGCCAGCCGCGCGGTCGCCGTCTCGAAGCACGGCTCGATACCGCGGCCGGTCAGCCAGCCGGCCGAGTTCTCCGAGCAGGTCGGACGCTTCGGTCAGTCCGGGCTTGGCCACCAGGCCGACCCGACGGATGGGGGACGTCATGCACGACTCCTGAAGTGGGCGAGCCACTCGAGATTGCCTTCCATGCCCTCGATGGGCGAGGCCGTCTGGGCCGCGGGCGTCCAGGCCCAGCGCGTCGGCCGCCGCGATGATCTCGGCCAGGACCCGGGCACGCACGGCGTCGTCGCGGACCACCCCGTGCTTGCCGACCTCCTCGCGCCCGGCCTCGAACTGCGGCTTGACCAGCAGCACCACGTCGGCGCCGGGACGGAGCAGGGGCGGAATCACCGGGAGAATGTACCGCAGCGAGATGAACGAGACGTCGGCGGTGACGATGTCGAAGTGCCGATGGTCGGGCGGCAGGTCACCTGGCGAGAGGTGACGGGCGTTGATGCGTTCGAGACAGGTGACGCGTGCGTCGGAGCGCAGCCGCCAGTCCATCTGGTTGTGACCGACGTCCAGCGCCACCACGTGGCGGGCGCCACGTCGCAGCAGCACGTCGGTGAAGCCTCCGGTCGAGGCGCCGACGTCCAGCGCCTCACGGCCGTCCACGGGGATGGCAAAGACGTCGAGCGCGTGTACCAGCTTGAGCGCGCCACGGCCGACGTACGGATGATCCGCTTGTCGCACCTGCAGTTCGGCGTCGTCACGCACCAGGTGTCCGGGCTTGGGTGGGGCCGAGGTTCCGGGCAGGCTGACGTGGCCGGCCAGAATCAGCGCCCGGGCCCGCTCGCGCGAGGGGGCCAGCCCACGCTGCACGAGCAGCGTGTCGAGCCGGACGCGGGCCGGGCGTGGGGCGGTCACTGGCGGCGGGTCAGGGTCCAGTCGAGGATGGCTGGCAGGTGGCCCGAGAGACCGGCGCGTTCGAGCGCGGCGTGGCCACGGGCGGCGCAATCGCGGGCGCGCTGCCTGCTGCCCTCGACCCCGAACAGCGCCGGGTAGGTCAGCTTGCCGGCGGCTTCGTCCTTGCCGGCATGCTTGCCGAGCGAGGCGGCGTCACCTTCGACGTCGAGGACGTCGTCCACGATCTGGAAGCACAGGCCCAGTTCGGTGGCGTAGGCATCGACCGCCGCCACCTGCGACGGGGTCCCGCCGGCCATGATCGCGCCGGCACCGGTCGCCGCCCGGATCAGGGCCCCGGTCTTGCGCGCGTGCACGTCCTGCAGTCGCTCCAGGTCGTCTTCGCACCGGTCCTGGCGTGGCGCGCCTTCCCACTGCAGGTCGAGCACCTGGCCGCCGACCATGCCCCACACACCGGCCGAACGGGCGATGAGGTACACGGTCTGCAGCTTGCGCTGGGCGATGGCCGCGCCGTCGAGGGCTGGCTCGCGCGCCAGCAGCGCGAAGGCCTCGGTCAGGAGGCCGTCACCCGACAGGATGGCCAGTGCGTCGCCGTACACGACGTGGGCGGTGGGCCGGCCGCGGCGCAACGTGTCGTTGTCCATGGCCGGCAGATCGTCGTGCACCAGCGAGTACGTGTGGATCATCTCGAGCGCGCACGCGGCCGGCAGCGCCAGGGTGCGCGCATCAGGGTGGCCGAGACCGACGGCGTCGGCAGCCGCCAGCACCAGCACCGGCCGCATCCGCTTGCCGCCGGCCAGCAGGCTGTACTGCATCGCCTCGTGCAGTCGCGCCGGGCACTCGGGCGGCGCCGGCAACCACCGGGCCAGCGCCGCCGCCAGGTCACGCCGACAGCCGCTGGCGAACTCCTCGAAGTCGGGGGCGCTCATGCGCGGTCGGGCGGCCGGGGCGACAGTTCCTTGTCGAACGAGGCGGTCTCGTCGCGCAGCCCGCCGCTCTGCGTGAGCACGGTGATGCGGCGCTCCGCGTCCTCGAGCCGATCGTGGCAGAAGCGCGAGAGCTTGACGCCGCGCTCGAACAGGGCCAGCGACTGCTCGAGCGGCAGGTCACCCTGCTCGAGGGTGCGGACGAGGGCGTCGAGCTCGGTGATGGCCTGCTCGAAGTCGGTGGGATCAGTCATGGACGTGAGGGGGACTCGGGTTCGATGGTGTCGACGTCGCAGTGCAGGAGGCCGTCGGGCAGCTGCACGTGTACGCGACCGCCAGGGGCGACGTCGGCGACACTGCGCACCACCTCGGCTCCCGGCACCTCCCAGCAGATGGCGTAGCCGCGGGCGAGGGTGCGGAGCGGGCTCAGCGCATCGAGCTGCGCCGACAGCGAGGACAGCTGACGGTCGCGCGCGTGGCGGCTCTGCACAAGCGCGGCGCGCGCCCGCGCCAGCTGCTGATCGACCCGGCGCCGTGCCTGGCCGAGACGGCCGCTGAGTCCGGCGCGGGCCATCCGCTCGCGCCGCGCCTGCAGGGCGACCTGCGCCGCTGCGCGGCGCGCGTGCACCGCGGCGCGCAGGCGGTCGTCGATCTGCCCGAGGCGACGCACGCGCGTCGCGAACTGGCGCTGTGGATGCTGCTCGTCGAGTCGTCGCGCGAGGTCGTCGACGCGCCGGCGGCGCTGCTGCGCGTGCTGCCGCCACACTTCGGCCAGGCGGCCGTCGAGTTCGCTGCAGTGCCGGTCGCGGTTGCGCAGGTCGTCGCGGAAGTGCGCAAACCCGGGACGCTGCTCGATGCGCAGCAGGCGGGTGCGGTGACGGTCGAGGCGACTGCGCAGCAACAGCGACATCTGGCGGCGGGCGCCGGCGAGCCGGTCGCGAAAGTCGCTGGCCTGGTGCATGACGATCTCGGCCGCCTGCGATGGCGTCGCGGCCCGGACGTCGGCCACCAGGTCGGCAATGGTCGTGTCCACCTCGTGGCCGACCGCGGCAATGACCGGCACCGGCGCCCCGGCGATGGCACGCGCCACGATCTCCTCGTTGAACGCCCAGAGGTCCTCGAGCGAGCCGCCGCCGCGACCGACGATCAGGACATCGACGCCGGCGACACGCGACACCCGGGCGATGGCGCGAGCGATCTCGGCGGCCGCGCCGTCGCCCTGCACGCGCGTCGGGCTGATCACGATGTCGGCAGGCGCATGGCGCGTGCGCAGCACCCGCAGGATGTCGCGCAGCGCCGCGCCATCGAGTGAGGTGACCACGCCGATGCGGCGCGGCAGCATCGGCAGCGCCCGCTTGCGGGTGGCCGCGAACAGGCCCTCGGCCTGCAGCCGGGCCTTCAGCTGTTCGAAGGCCAGCTGCAGCGCACCGGCGCCCCTGGGCTCGATGCTGTCGGCCAGCAACTGGTAGCGCCCACGCGGCACGTACACCGAGATGCGGCCCTTCACCAGGACGTGCAGACCGGTCGTCAGCCTGAAGCGGAGGCGCGCCGCATCGGTGCGCCAGAGGACCGCGGACAACTGCGCCCCGCCATCCTTGAGCGTGAAGTAGATGTTGCCACCGGAATTGGTGCAGTCGGCAATCTCCCCCTCGACCCAGACCCGCGTGAACTGCCCCTCGAGCGATTGCCGGACGGCGTGGGTCAGTTCGCTGACCGAGAAGACCCGCGGGCGGGCCCGCTCCTCCCCGCCAGGTCGATGGCCGCCGGGTACCGGCATCGATGCGGCGTCAGCGGGCGCCCGGCCTTCACGCGGGGCGGCGCGCTCGCCCCGCCAGGTCGCCGGTGCCGGGGCGGAGGCTGTGCTCGGGGCTGGGACGGCTGCCGGGCCGGGCGGGTTGGCCGGTGCAGTGCGCGACGGCACGGCAGGCGCCTCGGCGAACGGCGGCGGCACGTCCAGCGGCTGCAGGTCCTCAGGTGCGAGCGGCTCGTCTTCAAACGGCAGGTCGAAGAGCGAGTTCACCGCAAATCCTCGATGTCGGTGGGCGTGAGGCTGAGGCGCTCGATGGCACTTGCGCGCCCCGAGGCGTCGGCGGTGACGATGACGCCGTGCAGCTTCGGCATCCCCGAGGCCGTATCGAACTTGGTCGGCAGGCCGCTGAGGAAGCGGGCGATGATCGGGGCGCGGTCGACGCCGATGACGCCGTCGTGGGGACCGGTCATGCCGACATCGGTGCAGTACGCCGTGCCGCCCGGCAGGACCTGCGCATCTGCGGTCTGCACGTGGGTGTGGGTGCCGACGACCGCCGTGGCCAGGCCGTCGAGATGCCAGCCGAGCGCAATCTTCTCCGAGGTCGCCTCGGCGTGGAAATCCACGAAGACGATGTCGGCGTGGGCCTTCAACCGTTCGACCTCCGCGCGACCGAGCGAGAACGGGTCGTCGAGCGCGGTCATGAAGACACGCCCCATCAGGTTCAGCACACCCACGCGTGTGCCGTCGGCCGTGGTCACGATCGTCGAGCCACGCCCGGGTGTGCCGGCCGGGTAGTTGAAGGGCCGCAGCAGACGCGGCTCCTCGTCGATGAAGGCCAGGATCTCCCGCTTGTCCCACACGTGGTTGCCCGAGGTCATCACCGCGATGCCGGTGTCGAACAACTCCCGCGAGATCTCGCGCGTGATGCCGAAGCCGCCGGCGCTGTTCTCGCCATTGGCTATCACCAGATCGATCGCACGGGTCCGGACCAGCGCCGGAACGGCGCGCTTGACGAGGTCGCGCCCGACCTTGGCGAAGATATCGCCGATGAAGAGGATGCGCATCGCGCGCTAGATGACCTTCTCGATGGGGATCACGAACTCCTGCCCGCTGTTGAGGCGGGGGAGTCGCACTCGCAGCTCGCCTTCGCTCATCGTGGCGCGGGCTCGCGTCAGGTCGAGCGTGGCGGTGATGCGGACCGCACGGGCGAAGCGCCCGAAGCTGCGCTCGACGAGATGGAACGCCGTGGCGCCGGCCTGGCTGCCCGCGGCAGGCCACTTGCAGCCGGCAATCACCAGCGTGTTGTTCTTGAAGAGCACCCGGACGTTGTCAGGGGAGACGCCAGCCAGGTCGAGCACCACCTCGAGGTATTCCTCGCGCTCGACCACGTCCATGGGCGGCGCATGCAGGCCGCCCGGGGTCGCGTCGTGGGCCTGTTGGAGATCCTCGAAGAGTCGCCGGACCTCGTCGGCGAGTTCGGCCGCCTCTGGAAACGACAGCATGCGGCGATGATCGCATGGTCCGCGTGTCGCCGCACACCCTCTGATGAGCCCTGGCAACATGAGTCTAGAGGGCGCACATAAGATGCTTGACTCACACTCATGCCAGTATTATTCTGCTGGTGTTGGTTGCAGAGGCGAGGCGCGTGACGTGACTCGGCCTGTGCTGATGACTGAGCAGCAAGACCGGAGACCGGCCTCGATAGCCGTCTCCACAGTCTGGGAGACAAGGACATGACGATGGTGCGATTCGACCCCTTCCGTGAACTCTCGACGATGCAGGAGCGCATCAACCGGATCTTCGGCGACGCCTACACGCGCCGCCACGACGACGATCTCAACCAGCGCGGCGAGTGGTTTCCGCCCGTGGACATCTTCGAGAACGCGCAGCAGGAGATCGTGATGAAGGCCGAACTGCCCGGCCTGTCGCGTGAGGACATCGACCTGCGCGTCGAGAACAACACCCTCACGCTGCGCGGTGAGCGCAAGCGTGACGGCGAGGTCAAGCAGGAGCAGTTCCACCGGGTGGAGCGGTCCTACGGAGCCTTCAGCCGTTCGTTCGCGCTGCCGACGCGCATCGATACCGACAAGGTGCGGGCCGAGTTCCGTGACGGGGTGCTCACGGTCTCGCTGCCGGTGAAGGCCGAAGCCAAGCCGCGGCAGATCGAGGTGGCCATCAGCTGAGTCGGACGGCCCGGCACTGCCCAGTGCCGGGCCACTGCCAACCCGGCTCCCGCCCGAACACGAGCGGGAGCAGGCTGAACCCGTCGCTCCCCCGACTCGTCACATTCGCGCAGGGGGACGACCGATGACCTCGTTGTTGGTGCTGGGGATGGCGATGGTGGCGATGACGGTGGTGGCCGGCTTGTCTCTGGCCTGGATGGCGCTGCGCGCCGTGTTGTGGCTGGTCCTGCTGCCGCTCATGCTCGTCAAGGCCCTGTTCGGGCTCGTCTTCGGGCTGGTCTTCGGGGCGTTCGGGCTGGTCGTGGGCCTGGTCGTCGCGGTCGTGATGGGCGGCCTCGGATTGCTGGCCATGCTGGCCGTGCTCGCCATCCCCGCCATTCCGCTGCTGCTGATCGCCGCCCTGGTCTGGGTCGCGGTCAAGGGCACCACCGCCCTCGCCTCAGCGTGAGCCAGCCTGCTCAGGCCGGCGTGGGAAAAGCGCCGCGCGCATCCTCGTAGCCGGCGGCGGCGCGCAGCAGCACCGTTTCGGCAAAAGCCGGTGCGGTCAGTTGCAGGCCGATCGGCAGCCGTTGCCGGTCGAGACCACACGGCACGCTGATGGCCGGCAGCCCGGACAGGTTGGCGCTCACAGTGAACACGTCAGCCAGATACATCTGCAGCGGATCTTCCATCTTCTCGCCGAGCCGGAAGGCGGTGGTCGGAGTCGTCGGCATGGCCACGACGTCGACCGACGCGAAGGCGTGCTCGTAATCCCGGGTGATCAGCGTGCGCACCTGCTGGGCCTTGCGGTAGTAGGCGTCGTAATACCCGGCGCTCAGCACGTAGGTGCCGAGCAGGATGCGCCGGATCACCTCGGCCCCGAACCCGGTGCTGCGGGAGGCGGCGTACATCGACGTGAGGTCGGTGCCTTCGGCGGCCGCTGCGCGATAGCCGAAGCGCACGCCGTCGTAGCGCGCCAGGTTGGCGCTGGCCTCGGCTGTCGCGACGAGATAGTAGGTGGGGATGGCGTGTGCGGCGTGCGGCAGGGCGATGTCGTGCAGGGTCGCGCCGGACGCCACCATGGTCGCCAGCGCCTGTTCAATCGACGCCCGCACGTCGTCGTCCACGCCCTCGGCGAGCAGCGCCCGCGCGACACCGACGCGCAGCCCCCGCAGCGACGCGTCGCTGCCGGGGACCTCGAATGGCGGCGCGTCGACGGTGGTTGCATCGCGAGGGTCGGGTGCCGCGATGGCCGTCAGGACGTGTGCGGCCTGCCGCACGGTGCGCGTCATCGGGCCGATTTGATCGAGTGAGGAGCCGTAAGCAATCAGGCCGTAGCGCGACACCCGGCCGTAGGTGGGCTTGAGGCCGACGATGCCGCAGAAGGCGGCCGGCTGCCGGATCGAGCCGCCGGTGTCGGAGCCGAGTGCCGCCGGCACCACCCCTGCTGCAACCAGCGCCGCCGAGCCGCCACTGGAGCCGCCCGGAGTACGGGTCGGATCCCAGGGGTTGCGCACCGGACCAAAGGCCGAGTTCTCGTTGGACGACCCCATCGCGAACTCGTCGCAGTTGCTTTTGGCGACAATCACCGCGCCGGCCGCGTCGAGGCGTTCCACGACGGTGGCGTCGTATGGCGCGATGAACGTGTCGAGCATGCGCGAGCCCGCAGTGGTGCGGGTGCCACGGGCGCAGATGTTGTCCTTGATTGCCATCGGCACGCCCGCCAGCGCGAGCTGCGCCCGGTCGGTCGCGGCCATGCCATCGACGGCCTCGGCCCGCGTGCGAGCGCGAGACTCGGTGACCGTGAGGACGGCGTTCAGCGCGTGCGCGTCGGCAATGGCCGCGAGTGCCGTCTCGCAGGCCGCACGCGCGGTGGTACCCCCTTCGATCAAGTCGGTTGCAGTCATGCCCCGAGCACCCGCGGCACCCGGAACAGGCCGGACTTCTCGTCGGCCGCCGTGGCATTGGCCAGCGCGTCGTGCACATCCAGCGACGCGTGCGGCTCGTCGGCACGCAGGTCACGGGCTCCTTCGACGACATGAGCGGTCAGCGGGACGCCTTCGGTCGGCACCGACTGCAGCCGGTCCACGTAGTCCAGGATCTGATCGAGATCGGCACGGAGGCGGCCCCTGCTCTCCTCGGTGAGGCGCAGGTGGGCCAGGGCGGCAACGCGGTCGATCTCTTCGGTGCTGAAGCGAGCCATCGGCGTCAGTTTAACGAATCCAGGGGTCGCAGTCCGACAGGCGGGCCTCGCACTACAATGAGCCGGTGCTGACTCGTCGTGGCTTTCGCCTGTCCCTGGGCGTCCTTGCGCTCACGCTGCCGTTGCTCACACCCACCCCGTCGCAGGCGTGGGGATTCGAGGCACACAAGTTCATCGCCGACCGCGTCATCGCGCTGCTGCCGCCCGGTCTGCGCGAACTGTTCGAGCGGCAGCGCACGTCGTTTGTCGAGCACGCCATCGACCCCGACCTCTGGCGCAACGTCGGCGTGGTCGAGGAGCCGCCGCGGCACTTCCTCGACCTCGACGCGTACGGCGCGGCGCCCTATACGCAGCTGCCGCGCTCGTACGACGAGGCCGTCACCAAGTACGGCCCCGAGAAGGTCAACGAGGAGGGCACCTTGCCCTGGCGGATTGCCGAGATCCACGGCCGCTTGCGGCGGACCTTCGAACAGCTCGCGCGCCCCGACGGACCGGGGTACGCGGTGGACAACGCCGTGTTCTTCGCCTCGGTGCTGAGCCACTACATCGGCGACGCGCACGTGCCCTTCCACGCCGTGGTCAACTACGACGGTCAGGTGACCGGGCAGCACGGGGTGCACAGTCGCTTCGAGTCGGACCTGTTCTCGAGACTGAAGCCGTCACTGGTGATTGCCCCGAAAGCCGAGCCGGCAGTGACCGCACCGCGCGATCACGCCTTCGAGACGCTCATCGCAGGTGCCGCGCTGGCGACGCGGGTCCTCGAAGCCGACCGCCAGGCGATCGGCACGGGCGATCTCTACGACGACGGGTACTTCCGGCGATTTGCCGAGGGTGGCGCCGGGCCGATCCTCGAGCAGCGCGTCAACCAGTCGATTGCTGACGTGGCCGCACACATCATCGGCGCCTGGGAGGCAGCCGGACGGCCCGACCTGTCCAAGCCGCGCCCGCCGCGCCCGCCGCAGCGCAAGCGCGCCCCCCGCGTTGCCGCACCGTAGCGCCGCGACCCTTCCCAGTCGCCGGTGACTGGACAGACGTGCGCAGCGCGTGACCGCTAGAACGCCCGCACGTAGGTGAGGTTGGCTTTCACCTCGACGTCATGCGTGCGCGGGGGGGCGCCTGGCCTGTCGATGGCCACCTTGTAGGTGCCGGCCGGCGCGACCAGCACCTGGTATCCGTCGCCAGCCACCCCACGCGCCACCTCGGTGCCGTCCGTCCGAAGCAGCCGGGACGTCCACGCGGTGGCGCCTGCCGGGGCCGGGGCAGCGTCACGCACCTGCAGGGCGCCCCAGCCCTTGTCGAAGTTCAACACCTCGAGGTGGCGCCCCGCCTCACCGGGGTAGTCGACCAGCAGTCGCAGCGTGGCCCAGGCAATGCCGCTGACCTTTCCCTCGCTCTGCTGCACCAGCTGGACGTCGTACTGCCCGGCAGTGAGCGACAAGCGGCGCTCACCACCGGCCACCAGCGGCGCCGGTCGACCGTTGCTGCGGGTACCGGCCGGGTACACCGTCACCGTTGTCTCCCTCGTCACCTCGGTCGCGCCGCGGAACACGCGGACATCCAGCGCCAGAGGTGGGGCAGGCTGCACCCCGACCGCCATCAGCGCCAACCACAGCAGAAGCGTCGTCGTCATGTCGATAAGGGTAGCGGGAGTCGCCGGATCGACCGGCGGGAATCGACGCCGTGCACCCAAAGCCGGATGGTATGGTAGGACTGGTCACGACACGGATGTTCGACGTCTATCTGATTCCCATCGGCGGGGGGCGCCTCGAGCCCTATTGCGAACCGGCTGAGGAGGCGCAGCCAGTCGACCCCGACGCCGAGCGCGGGATGTTCCGGCGCTTGCTCGACAGGTTTCGCCAGATGCTGGCCGACGCCGAAGACGAGCGCCGCCGCCGTTCGCGCGGCGAAGAAACGCCCGATCCGGGGACGACGCTCGGCCGGCTGCAGCAGCGGGTGCTGCGCAGCATTGCCGAGCACATCAACGAACAGCGGTTGCTCTGGCACCTCCGCAAGCACACGCACGCCACGCTGCACCACCCCGACGACGTGACCGCTGAACAGGCGCTGCTGGTGATGCGGACGTCGCTGCGCAAGGACGGCGACCGGCACGTGCTCTGGCTGGTCGTGACGACGATCCTGTTCATCGCGTCGGGCGCGCTGGCGCTGGTGCCAGGGCCGAACGTGCTGGCGTACTTTCTCGGATTCTTCGTGGTCGCGCGCTACCTGTCCTGGCGCGGCGCCAAGCACGGGCTGCGGGCGGTCATCTGGCACATGGCGCCGAGCACCGCGCTCTCGGAGTTGCGCGGCGCGCTGCAGCTGTCAGGAGAGGCGCGCGCGCCCCTCGTGCTCGACATCGCGATGCGCCTGCGGCTCGAGGATTTGCCGCTGTTCGTGGCGCGAATGGCGCCCGATCCCCTGGCGACCCCATAGCCGCCGGCGCGCCGCGTCAGGCACCTGTGCGCCGAAGCGCGCAGCGCGTCAGGCACTTGTGCGCCGAAGCGCGCAGCGCGTCAGGCACTTGTGCGCCGAAGCGCGCAGCGCGAAGGCGCATGGTACACTCCGCACGCCTTGACGCTGCGTGAGCTCGCCGATCTGCTCGGGTGCCGCCTCGAGGGTGACGGCGACGTGTCGGTCACCCGTGTGGCGGCCCTCGACGCGGCCGGCTCCGGCGACGTCTCCTTCTTCTCCAATCCCAGATACAGCAAGCAGCTCGCCGCGACGCGCGCGTCAGCCGTGATCGCTGCCGACGGCGTGGCGGTTCCGAGTGCGGCGTTGCGCACGGCCGACCCCTACGTGGCCTTCGCCCGGGCGCTCGCCCTGCTGCACCCGCAGCCGCCGGCACCGCCTGGTGTCCATCCCACTGCCGTGATCGACGCTTCGGCGGTCCTCGGCCCTGACGTCTCGGTGGGACCCTACGCGTGCATCGGCGCCACGGTCGTGCTCGGCGCACGCACGGTGGTGCGCGCGCACGTCACCGTCGGCGACGGTGCGGTCATCGGCGAAGACTGCCTGCTGCATGCGTACGTGAGCGTGCGGGAGCGGGTGACGCTCGGGCAGCGGGTGGTGGTGCAGGACCATGCCGTGATTGGCAGCGACGGCTTCGGCTTTGCGGCCGACGCGTCGGGCCAGCTGCTCAAGATTCCGCAGGTCGGCACCGTGGTGGTGGGCGACGACGTGGAGATCGGGGTGTCGACGGCCATCGACCGACCCCCGATTGGCGCCACCGTGATTGGCGCCGGCAGCAAGATCGACAATCTCGTGCAGATCGGTCATGGCGTCGAACTGGGCGAGCGGGTCATCCTGGTCTCGCAGGTCGGGATCGCTGGCAGCACCTCGATTGGTGCCGGAACGGTCCTGGCCGGTCAGGTCGGGGTGGCTGGTCACCTGACCCTCGGCAAGGGCGTGCGCGCCACGGCCCAGACCGGGATCCCGAACTCCTTGCCGGACAAGGCGTTCGTCTCGGGGTACCCGGCCATCGACAACCGTGACTGGTTGAAGGCCTCGGCGGTGTTTCGCAGCCTGCCGGTGCTGCGCAAACAGGTGCAGGATCTGCAGCGGCGCCTGGCGTCGCTCGAAGCGGCGCCTCCCGGGGATGCTTCCGCCGGCGAGTCGTAAGCCGGGCCGGTCGTCCCATTTCATTGGAGGCCGGCGTCCGGCCTGCCATAATCAGCAGCAATGACACGATTGCTCGCCCGGCCCGCTGCGGCCGCCGTGCTGGCCCTCTGCGTCGTGGCGGGGGCGCTGCAGGCGCCCACCGCAGCGACGACGGTGCGGCCGCCGGCGTTCAAGTTCGAGGACTACACGCTGGCCAACGGGTTGCGGGTCATCCTGCTCGAGGATCATTCCACGCCTATCGCCCACGTGGCCCTCTGGTATCACGTCGGCTCGAAGGACGAGAAGACCGGGCGCACCGGCTTTGCGCACCTCTTCGAGCACATGATGTTCAAGGGCAGCCGCAACGTGCAGCCCGAGGCCCACACCTCCTACATCGCCTCGGTGGGTGGCCAGAGCAACGCCTACACGACCGAGGACACGACGGTGTTCTGGCAGACCGTGCCGGCGCACTACCTGCCGCTGACGCTGTGGCTCGAGGCCGATCGGATGGCGTCGCTGCGAGTCGAGGAGGCCACCTTCCGGACCGAGCGCGACGTGGTCAAGGAGGAGCGGCGGCAGCGGGTAGAGAACCAGCCCTACGGACGACTGTCCGAGATCATCTACGACCAGGCATTCACCACGCATCCGTACAAGCACCCGGTCATCGGCAGCATGGCCGATCTCGAGGCGGCCAGCATCGACGACGTGCGCGAGTTCCACCGCACGTACTACCGGCCTGACAACGCCACCCTGGTGATTGCCGGTGACTTCGACCCGGCGATGGCCAGGAGCCTGGTCGAACGCGAATTCGGCAAGGTGGCCAAGCCGACCGGCACGGTGCCCCGCAACATCGCCCCCGAGCCGCCGCGCACGCAGGAGAAGCGCGTGACGGTCGAGGAGGACTGGCCGCTCCCGGCCGTCGTCGTGGCCTACCCGATCACCTACGACGGGCACCCCGATTCGTATCCGCTGCACATCGCCGCCAAGGTGCTCTCCGACGGCACCAGCTCGCGGATCTACCAGCGGCTGGTCTACAAGGAGCGCATCGCGCTGTCGGCGTTCGGTCAGGCCAACCTGATCGAGCACCCCAACCTGTTCTATGCGGTGGCCATTGTCGCGCCGGGACACACGCCCGAGCAGGTGAGCAAGGCACTGATCGAGGAGATGGACAGGCTGGTCCAGGAGCCGATCAGCGACCGCGAGCTCGAGCGCAGCAAGAACCAGTTCGCGCGCGACTACGTCCTCGGTCGCCAGACCGTGCAGAACAAGGCGTCGGCGCTGGCCCACGCCGTGGTGCTGCATGGCGGCGACATCGCCACCGCCGACGGCGAGTTCGACATCTTCCAGAAGATGACTGCCGCCGACGTGCAGCGGGTGGCCCGGAAGTATTTCACGCCGCAGAGCCGCATGGTGCTGACGGTGATGCCACGCGGGCAGCGCCCAGCGGGGGGGCAGTGATGCCGCGCTCGATGCAGACCCTGTGGGTGGCCGTCATTGCCGTCCTGATTGCCGTCAGTTCGCCGCTCTGCGCGCAGGAGCGGCCGCCGCGGCCGCTGGAAGCGCGCGCCGTCAAGATCCCGCCGTACGAGGTACGGACGCTGCCCAACGGGCTGCGCGTCGTGGTGGTGTCGCAGCACGAACAGCCGGCTGTCAGCTTGCGCATGCTGGTCAAGTCCGGCTCGGCCCAGGATCCCGAGGGCAGGCCCGGGGTGGCCGGGATGGTCGGGGCGTTGCTGGACCAGGGCACCGCCCGGCAGTCATCCGGGCAAATCTCGGATGCCATCGACTATGTCGGGGGTGCGCTCGGGTCCGGTGCCGGCACCGACCTGTCGTACGTCAATGTCCTGGTGCTGAAGGACAAGTTCGATTTCGCCCTCGACCTGATGTCCGAAGTGGTGCGGACGCCGTCGTTCCCGCAGGACGAACTCGATCGGGTACGGCAGCAGGCGCTGTCGGCGATGGGCGTCAACATGCAGGACCCGGAGTTTGTCGCCGATGCGGTGATCGACCGCCTGGTGTACGGGTTCCATCCGTACGGCCTGCCGGGCAACGGCACGCCGGACTCGCTGAGCGCGATCACCCGCGACGACCTGGTGCAGTTCCACTCGGCGTGGTTCTCGCCCAACAACGCCCTGCTGGCCGTGGTCGGCGACGTCAACGTCGAAGAAGCCTTCGCCGGCGTCACCCGCATCTTCGGCGACTGGAAGCCGGCGCAGACACCGGTGCAGCCGCTGGCCGAGGTACCGGAGCCGACCCGCCGCGTCGTGCTGGTGGACCGGCCCAATGCCATCCAGACCGAGATCCGCGCCGGCCACGTCGCCATCGCCCGCAAGCACCCCGACTACATGGCGCTCAATCTCGCCACCAAGATTCTGGGTGGCGAGGGCGCCAACCGGCTGCAGAACGTGTTGCGGTCCGAAAAGGGACTGACCTACGGCGCGTCGGCCGACATGGACGCCTACAAGCTGACGGGGTCGATCATCGCCGAGACCGATACCCAGACCTCGACGACGGGCGAGGCGCTGCGCCTGACCATCGACGAGTTCTCGCGTCTGGTCCGTGAGCCGGTCGGCGAGCGCGAGCTGGCCGGCGCGCAGGCTTACCTGGCCGGCAGCTTTCCCCTCAGCATCGAGACCGCCGACGACATCGCCCTGCAGGTGCTCAACCTGCTGTTCTTCGACCTCGACGTCAAGGACCTCGAAACCTATCGCGATCGCATCAACGCCGTCACCAGCGACGACATCCAGAGGGTGGCCCGGCAGTTCGTCAAGCCGGGACGACTGTCCATCGTGCTGGTCGGCGACGCCAGTCAGGTGCTGCCGCAGCTCAAGGCGGTGGGCGTGGACAACGTCGAGGTCCTGCCGCTCGGGGATCTCGACCTGACCAGCCCCTCCCTGCGTCGCAGGGCCGGGGCCCCGACGCGGTCGCCCGGACGCTGACGCGGGCATGGCGGGCGTGATGATCTCGTGCGGGGAGCCCTCGGGCGACCTGTACGCAGGCGCGCTGGCCGCTGCGCTGCGGCGCCAGCAACCCGGGATCGACATCTTCGGTTTCGGCGGTCCGAAGCTGGCCGCCGCCGGTGGCCGGCTGCTCGGCTCCTACGAGGGGCTGGCGGTGACCGGTCTCTCCGAAGTGCTGCGGACCTTGCCGCGCACCTGGCGCATGTACCGGCACCTGATCGCACAGGCCGAACGGCTGCGTCCGGATGTCTTTGTCGCCATCGACTTTGCCGACTTCAACTTCCGGCTCGGACAGGCCCTGCACAAGCGCGGGATCCCCGTCGTGTACTACATCGGGCCGCAGCTCTGGGCCTGGCGGCCTCGACGGATGCAGGTCATCAAGCGCTTCGCCGACCTCGTCCTGGTCATCTTTCCTTTCGAGGCGGCGCTCTACGAGCAGGCGGGCGTGCCCGTCGAGTTCGTCGGCCATCCCCTCATCGACCTGATCGAGCGGCACGGGTCGCGCGCCGACCTGTTGACGCAGCACGGCCTGTCGCACGACGCGCGAACCATCGCGCTGCTGCCCGGCAGCCGCCACAACGAGGTCGACAGCACCCTCCCGATCCTGCTCGAGGCGTGCGCGCGCATTCGCGCCGAGGAGCCGGACGCGCAGTTCCTGGTCGCCCGGGCTCCTGGCCTGCACGATCGCCAGTTCGAGACGGCCAGTCGCAGCCCGCTGCCCATTGGCGTGCATCACGGCGATACCGACGCCGTCCTGGCTGCCAGCGACGTCGTGGTCACCGCCTCGGGCACCGCCACGGTCCAGACCGCGCTGCATGGCAAGCCGATGGTGATCGTCTACCGGCTCTCACCGCTGACCTATCGGCTGGGCCGGCGGTTCGTCAAGGTGGACACCTTCGGGATGGTCAACCTCATTGCCGGCCGGCGCATCGTCCCCGAACTGATTCAATCCGACTTCACCGCGGAGCGGGTCACTCGCGAGGTCCTGCGCTTCATGCGCGATCGCGCCGGCGCCGATGAAGTGCGTGCGCAACTGGGTGAGGTGGTGCGGGCACTGGGAGGACCCGGTGCATCGGACCGCGCCGCCGCTGCCGTGCTCGCCCTTGCCGCTCGTCACGCCTCACACCGAGGCCAGGAGTCGTCCCTCTGATGTGTGTTCCCTGTCGCCGCGCCCTTGCGGTCCTCGCCGCGCTGGTCTTCGGCTCGTGCGTGCCGGCGCTGGCCTCGGTCGTCGTGCCGCTGTCGCTGGTGGAGCTGAGCCGGTCCGCCGACGTCATCGCGGACGGCACGGTGGTCGAGGTCAGGGCGGTGGCGGGCCCCGATGGAATCGAGCGGCTGGTGCACGTGCAGGTCGGGTCCACCTGGAAGGGCGAGCCGGCGCGGGCGCTGTACGTGCGTCTGGCAGGCGGCCGGCTGGGGCGCACCGAAACGCGCATCCCGGGCGTGCCCGACCCGGCCGAGGGCGACCGCGTGGTCTGGTTCCTGGTCGCGCATCCGCGGGGAGGCTTCAGCGTGCTGGGGCTGTATCAGGGGGCGCTTGGCGCCCTGGCTTCGCCCGATGGAGCGGCGCGGGTGCTGGCGCCGGCGCGGATCCGCACGGCTCGCGGTGACGTGAGCCGCCTGCCGCGCCGCATCGCCGACCTCGAGGCCGATGTCCGACAGATCACCGGCGACGGGGCAGCGCAGTGATCGATGGCCGCCGCTTCTGTGGTCTGATCGCGATCCTCGCGGCCCTCTCGGCAGTGCCGACGTCGGCGTACCTGAAGTTCGGCTACCAGATCGGCGGACAGTCGATCGTTCTCAAGTGGCCGGAAGGCCGGGCTGTGTCGTACGTCGTGGGGTCGCGCGGCGGCGGCGGCGTCTCGGCGAGCGAGTTCGCGGCCGCCATCGGCCGCGGCTTCGCCACCTGGGAGGCCGTGCCCACGTCGACGATCCGCTTCACGCAGGCCGGCATCACCAGCCGGGAGTCTTCCGTCAACGACGACGTCAACCTGCTGAGCTTTGCCACGCGTCCGGAACTCGATCGCACCCTGGGCGCGACCAGCTACACCGTGGACATCATCAGCGGCTCGCTGCTCGAGGCCGACGTGTTCTTCAACGCGGCATTCCCCTGGTCGGTGGACCCCTCTGGACAGCCCGGCCGGTTCGACCTGGAGTCGATTGCCGCGCACGAGATCGGGCACCTGATTGGGCTCGGGCACTCCGCGCTCGGCGAGACCGAGATGGTGGGCACGGGTCGACGCGTGCTGGCGGCCGGTGCGGTGATGTTTCCCATCGCGTTCTCCCCCGGCAACGTCGGCGGCCGTCGTCTCCAACCCGATGACATCGCTGGCGTGTCCGATATCTACCCCGAGGGCGCGTTCCGGACCGCCACCGGCAGCATCTCCGGGCGTGTGGTCAAGGGCGGCATCGGAGTCTTCGGGGCGCATGTCGTCGCCATGCACCTGCGCAGCGGTGCTCTCATCGGTGGCTTCACGCTGGACGACAGCGGCGCCTTCGTCCTGGCCGGCCTCGAGCCGGGGCCGGTGGTGCTGCGTGTCGAGCCTCTCGACGACGGCGACGTGGCCAGCTTCATCGACGGGCCACGTGTGGACGTCGACTTCCGGGTGTCGTTCTCGCCAAGGGCCGTCTTCGTGCCGCGGGGCGGCAACGTCGCCGACGTGAAGATCGACGTGGTGAGCAAGTGATCCCGTCGCGGGGCGAAGCTCGCGGGTGTCGTGGTGCGGTCGTCGGCGCATGGCTGGCGGTGCTGCTGCTGTTGTCGACGTCAGTGCCCGTCGCCGCGCAGCAGGACCCGCCCATGCCGGATGGGGCCGAGCCGGTCATGCCAGTGCGGACGGCCCGCGTCCCGCGCCTCGAGGTCAGCCTGCTCGGCGGTGTCTACGGCGGGGCCGACCTGGGAACGACCGACGCCAACCTGATCAGCAACCAGGCGGCTGGCAGCGCGACGCTGCTGTTCGCGACCCGCACCGAGATCACCGCGGCGCCCGTCGCCGAGGGGCGAATCGGGATCCGTGTGTTGCGAGCGCTGTGGGTCGAGGGCGGCGTATCGTACGCGCAGCCGGAGTTGGTGGTGGCCATCTCGCGCGACAGCGAGGGCGCTGCAGACGTGCGGGCCGTGTCGCGGGTGACTCAGGTCGTTGCCGACGGCGGGGTGCAGTACCGGTGGTCGCGCCGCCGGGTGGCGCCGTTCGTAATGGCGGGGGGCGGCTACCTGCGTCAGCTCGACGACAGCCGCACGACTGCCGAGAGCGGCTCGCTGTATTACGGGGGCGGGGGAGTGCTGGTGCGCCTGGCACCGGCGGGGCGAGGCTGGCTGGGCCGACTGGCGCTGCGCGGCGACGTGCGGGCCGCGTGGCTGCGCGGCGGCATCACGCTGCAGGTCGAGCGCGGACCGACTGTGGTCGCCTCGGCCGGGCTGACGGTCAGATTGTAACAATTCAAAATTTGCAATGCAGAATGCCGCGCGGGGCGGGCACCGTCGGATCTGCCGGGACCGCATGCAGGGGCGCCTCTCGAGGCGCCCCTTTCAGGGCAGCTCGGGGAGCTGCCCCTACCGTTGACCGACCCTGCTGGCCCCGCGTTGCGTGGCGTGTTAGATGGCCGACGGACCGACCCTGCTGACCCCGCGTTGCGTGGCGTGCCACATGGCCGACGGACCGACCCTGCTGGCCCCGCGTTGCGTGGCGTGTTAGATGGCCGACGGACCGACCCTGCTGACCCCGCGTTGCGTGGCGTGCCACATGACCGACGGACCGACCCTGCTGACCCCGCGTTGCGTGGCGTGCCACATGACCGATGGACCGACCCTGCTGACCCCGCGTTGCGTGGCGTGCCACAGGACCGACAGACCGACCCTGCCGGCCCCGCGCTGCATTCTGAATTTTGAATTCAGAATTTATCTGACGCCCAGGATGATCTCCGTGGTGAGCTGATCGAGCTGCTCGTAGCCGAGGCCGCGCGCGGCGATGGCCTTGCGGTCGAAGGTGCGGTTGGCCAGGGCGCGGGCGCTGTCAGCCGAGAAGCGGCCCACCGTCGCCTGGTCGCCGTGGGCGGCCTCCAGAATGCCCTGGATCTCGGGATCGGCATTCCACCGGAGCGCCTTCTCCTTCAGGATGAGGTACGTCCGCATGCAGCCTCGGGCAAACGCCTTGACGCCCTCGTAGTCCTCGGTGCGGTAGGCGTGCGCATCGAAGTGGCGCGGCCCGTCGTAGCCGACGTCCTCGAGGAACTTCACCAGGAAGAACGCGTTGCGCGGGTTGGCGGCGCCGAAGCGGAAGTCCTGGTCGTAGCGCCCGGGGTTCTGGTCGTTCAGGTCGATGTGGAACAACTTGCCGGCTTCCCATGCCTGCCCGACGGCATGCGTGAAGTTCAGGCCGGCCATGGTCTCGTGCGCGACTTCCGGATTGACGCCGACCATCTCGGGGTGGTCGAGGGTCGGAATGAACCCGAGGTACGCGGCCGTGGTGGCCATGTAGATGTCGCCGCGCGGCTCGTTGGGTTTGGCTTCCATCGCGAAGCGATACTGATAGCCCTGCGCGATGTTGTACTCACACAGGAAGTTGACGGCTTCCCGCAGTCGTTTCACCGCATCGTCCGGACGACGGCAGGCGTCGGTTTCCGTGCCCTCGCGGCCACCCCACAGCACGAAGGTCGTCGCGCCGAGCTCGGCACCGAGGTCCATCGCCCCCATCGTCTTCTGGACCGCGTAGGCACGCACGTGCGGGTCGTTGGCCGTGAAGGCGCCGTCCTTGAAGATCGGATCGGTGAAGAGGCTGACGGTGGCCATCGGGCAGACCACGCCGTGCGCCTCCATCGCCGCCTTGAACTCGCGCACGATCCGATCGCGGTCCTGTGGCGTGGCATCGATCGGCACCAGGTCGTTGTCGTGCAGGTTGACGCCCCACGCGCCGAGCTCGCCGAGCATCGCGACCGCGTCGTTGGGGTCGAGGGGGTCACGGACCGGCTCACCGAACGGATCCCGGCCGCGATTGCTGATGGTCCAGAGGCCGAACGAGAACTTGTGGGCGGGTTGGGGCTGGTAGGCGTCTGCCACGCGGCTGGTCTCCGGAAAGAGTTGAGGGCTGCAGTGTAGATCACTGCAGCCCTTCGTCTCATCGCGGGGCAAACGACGCGGCGGATCGGGTCAGGATTTGAGCGCCTGTTCGATGGCGTTGCGCAGCTGCGGGTCGTCGGGAGTGACCTTGCTTGGGAAGAAGGCCTTGACCTGTCCGTCCCTGCCGATCACGTACTTGGCGAAGTTCCAGCCGGGCAGGTTGCCGGAGGCGCCGAGAAAGGCATAGATCGGCGACTGCTGCGGCCCAGCCTTGGTCACCAGCTTGGCGAACATCGGAAACGACACGCCGTAGTTGCGCTGGCAGAAGGTGGCGATCTCCTCCGCGCCCCCGGGCTCCTGACCGCCGAAGTCGTTGCTCGGGAAGCCGAGGACCGAGAATCCCTGGCCCTTCATCTCGTCATGCAGCTTCTGGAGCCCGGCGTACTGCGGCGTGAAGCCGCACTGGCTGGCCGTGTTCACCACCAGCGTGACCTTTCCCTTGTAGGCCTCGAGTGGCGCCGCCTTGCCGTTCAGGGTCGTCGTGTCGAGCGCGTAGAAGGAGGCCGGGATCGCGTCACGCGCACCCTGAACCGTCGTCGTGGTCGTCATCAGGGTGGCTCCGAGTGTCGCCGTGGCCAGGGTCAGCAGCATGCGCATGGTGCTTCGACGCTGCGCCGCCCGCCGGTGTTTCACGACAGCGCTTCCCGGATGGTCTTGAGCGCCGGATAGAGGGCCTGGTAGGCGCGATACTGGCGTGCCAGCGCGGCCCGGCCCTCGCCGGGCGCCACCTCGCTCGTGACCCGGACGACACGGTCGCAGGCGGTGTCGACATCAGGCCAGACGCCCACACCGACGCCCGCGAGCAGGCCGGCGCCGTAGGCCGCGCCTTCCTCGGCGGCAACGGTCTGCACGGCTTGGCCATAGACATCGGCCTGCACCTGTCGCCACAACGGCGAGCGGGCACCGCCGCCGCCGAGGCGGATGGCCTCGACCGGCACCTGCATCTCGCGCAGGATGGTGAAGCTGTCCTGCAGGCTGAAGGCCACGCCCTCGAGGATGGCGCGGATGACATGGCCGCGCGAGTGCGACGCAGCCAGGCCGACCAGGGCCGCCCGTGCCTCGGCATCGAGGTGCGGGGTGCGCTCGCCCATCAGATACGGTGCCCAGAGCACGCCGTCGGCGCCGGCTGGCACCGCCATCGCCTCGTCGGTCAGGCGCTCGTAGGGGTCGCGGGCGTCGCTGCCAATCGAGCCGAAGCGGTCGCGGAACCAGCGCAGGGACAGACCGGCGGCCTGGGTGACCCCCATCACATGCCAGCGTCCCGGCACCGCATGACAGAAGGTGTGCACGCGCCCGCGCGGATCCAGTGAGGGCCGATCGGTCGCCGCAAACACGACGCCCGAGGTGCCGATGGTGGCCGACACGGCGCCGCTGCGGACGATGCCCATCCCGACCGCACCGGCGGCCTGGTCGCCGCCGCCGGCCACGACGGGTGTGCCGGCCAAAAGGCCGACCGCAGCTGCGCCTTCGGCCGTGAGGGCGCCCGTGATCTGGGGGCCCTCGAACGCCTCGGGCAACAGCGATGCCGGCAATTCCGTCGCCGCCAGCATCTCGCTGGACCAGCGCCGTCTGGCGACGTCGAACAGCAGCGTGCCGGAGGCATCGGCGACGTCGGTGGCCAGTCGCCCGGTCAGCCTGTAGCGGATGTAATCCTTGGGCAGGAGGACGTGCCGGACTCTCGCCCACGCGTCGGGCTCGGTGCGGCGCACCCACAGCAGCTTGGGCAGGGTGAAACCTGTCAGTGCCGGGTTACTCGTCAACTCGATGAGGCGGGCTGCGCCGACGCGCTCGGTCAACGCGTCACACTCGGCCTGGGTACGCTGGTCGCACCAGATCAGGGCCGGCCTGACGACCGCGCCAGCGCCGTCGAGCAGTGTGGCTCCGTGCATCTGTCCGGTCAGGCCGACGGCCGCGATGTCGGCCGCCTCGAGCCCGGCCGCCTCGAGCGCCCCGGGCACCGCCTGCCGGCAGGCGCGCCACCAGTCGTCGGGGTCCTGTTCCGCCCAGCCGGTCTGTGGCGAGGAGAACGGCGCGTGCTCGGCGGTGGCCGACCCGACCACGGTGCCCGAATCATCCAGGATCAGCGCGCGGGTGCCGCCAGTGCCGACGTCGATGCCGAGGAGGTAGGTCATGGGATCGGGCTGCATGCTATAACACGCAGCACTTCACCCCGCCCACCGCCAAACATCGAAACGCCGAAGACCCATGCGCCACCCCCGTGTTGTTGCCGCTGCTCTCATCACCCTTGTCGTGTCCAGCCCGGCGACGGCACAACTGCCGGCGACCGGCACCGAGGTGCGGTTGTGGGGCGGGCCGGTGCCCCTCGCCACCGGGACCGGCCTCGAAGACACGCCGGCGCTGACCGTCTATCGACCCGCACCCGGGACGGCGACCGGTGCGGCGGTGGTGGTGCTGCCGGGCGGCGGGTACCGTGGCCGGGCGGCCCACGAGGGCGAGCCGGTCGCACGCTGGCTCGCGACCGTCGGCGTGACGGCGTTTGTCGCACGGTACCGCGTATCGCCGTATCAGCATCCGGCACCGCTGTTCGACGCGCGGCGGGCCATTCGCTACGTGCGGGCCCACGCCAGCGAGTGGGGACTCGACGGGCGCGTCGGCATCCTGGGCTTCTCGGCGGGCGGCCACCTGGCCAGCACCGCGGCCACACAGTTCACCGAGGGCGATGCGGCCGCGGTCGACCCCGTCGAGCGGGTCAGCAGCCGTCCCGACGTGGCCGTCCTGATCTATCCGGTGATTACCTTCACGGATGACGCGGCCGTGCACAAGGGCTCGCGGACGAACCTGCTCGGCGCCGAGGCGACGCCCGAGCAGATGGCCGCGTTGTCGTCGGAACGGCAGCGTCACCGCCCGCACGCCACCGGTCTTCCTGGTGCACACGACCGCCGATGCGGCCGTGCCGCCCGAGAACAGCCTGCTGCTGGTGCAGGCGCTGCGTGCGGCAAAGGTGCGACCTCGAACTCCATCTCTACGAGGGCGGCCGGCATGGCTTCGGCCTCGGCGAGAAGGAAGGCCCGATCGGCACCTGGCCGTGGCTGGCCGGCCTGTGGCTGCACAAGCATGGGTTTGCCACGGCTGCGACGCTGCCGGTCCCTCCGACGCGGTCGGTCAAGTAGATGCGGCCCGGCCTGATGGGACGCACACTCCTGCTCACGGCTCTCACGCTTGGCCTGCACGCATCGTCGGCGGCAGCGCAAGGCGCATCCGAGCGCTTCGACCTCGTCGTCTACGGGGGCACCGCCGGCGGGGTGGTGACCGCAATTGCCGCGGCGCGCGAGGGTGCCACGGTGGCACTGCTCGAACCGCGCCAGCATCTCGGCGGCATGGTGTCGGGCGGACTGGGTTGGACCGACTTCGGCAAGAAGGACGTGATCGGCGGGTACGCGCTGGAGTTCTACGAACGGGCGGGCAAGAAGTACGGGGTGCCCATCCAGTGGTATCTCGAGCCGCACGTCGCCGAAGCCGTGCTGCGCGAGTGGGTGGCCGAAGCCGGCGTCCGTGTCTTCTTCGGACATCGACTGGTCGAGAAGGCGGGCGTCGTCAAGGACGGCACGCGCGTGACCGCCATCCGCCTGGAGAACGGCAGCGACGTTTCGCGCCAGCGTCTTTGCCGACGCCACGTACGAGGGCGACCTGATGGCGCAGGCCGGCGTCAGCTACACGTTCGGCCGTGAAGGCACCGACACGTACGGCGAGTCGCTGGCAGGCGTGCGAGACCGCACGCCGTTGCATCAGTTCCAGGTCGACGTCGCCGCCCGCGATGCCGCCGGCACGCTGCTGCCCGAGGTGTCGGGTGCGCCGCGCGCGGCGCCGGGCACCGCCGATACGCAAGCTGCAGGCCTACAACTTCCGGGTGTGCATGACCGCAGCGCGCCGACAACCGCGTGCCGTTGCCCAGGCCAGCCGGTTACAGCCCCGATCGCTTTGCGCTGCTGGCCAGGATGCTGGCCGCGATGGACGCGATCAAGCAGAAGGCCGCGGCCGTGCCGGCCGGTGCCGAACGCCGCGGCGACCCGAAGAACCGCCTCACCCAGCCGTGGTCGCTGTGGGACGTGATGAAGCCCGACCCGCTGCCCAACGGCAAGACCGACACCAACAACAACGGCGCGTTCTCGACCGACTACATCGGCGGCAACTACGCCTACGCCGATGGCGACTACGCGACCCGGGACCGCATCTGGCAGGCGCACGTGGACTACGTGCAGGGCTTCCTGTACTTCCTGCAGCACGACCCGCAGGTGCCGGCGGCGCTGCACGCGGCGATGGCGCCGTGGGGGCTGTGCAAGGACGAGTTCGTGGATACCGGACACTGGCCGCACCAGCTGTACGTGCGCGAGGCGAGACGCATGGTGGGCGAGTTCGTGATCTCGCAGAAGGACATCCAGACCGACCTCACCAAGCCCGACGTGATCGGCATGGGCTCCTACAACAGCGACTCGCACAACATCCAGCGCATCGTCAACGCGCGAGGGCTTTGCCGAGAACGAAGGCGACATGCAGGTGTCGGTGACGCCCTACCAGATCCCCTACCGGGTGATGCTGCCGCGTCGCACCGAGGTCACCAACCTGCTGGTGCCGGTGGCCTTCTCGGCCATCGCACGTCGCGTACTCGACGCTGCGCATGGAGCCGCAGTTCATGATCATCGGCCACGCCGCGGGCGTGGCGGCCGCGATGGCCATCGACGCCGGGCTGGCCGTGCAGGACGTGGGCCCTGCGCTGCAGGTCCGACTGGCGGCGCAGCGCGCCGTCCTCAACCGGCCCGCCCCCCGCTGAGCGAACTCCGCCGAGAAGGGCCTGCGGCCGCCTGACTGTTGGACTCCGAGCGCGGCCTGTCATATGCTCGGCTCCAGTGCCGAAACACACCCGAGGTCTCCGGTGACGATGCGCGTAGGGTTCACCGGTGGTGGCAACATCACCGATACGCATATCCGCGCCGTCCAGGGCGTTGCCGGCCTGCAGCCGGTCGGCGTCTGCGGTCCCAATGCGGCCAAGGTCGGCGCACTCGCCGAGCGCGACGGCCTCGATCCGGGCGGAGTCGCTTGCCGCCCTGCTCGACCAGACGCCGCTCGACATCGTCTGCATCGGCACGCCGTCGGGTGTGCACGCCGACGAGATCGCGCTGGCCGCGTCGCGCGGCTGCCACGTGATCTGCGAGAAGCCCCTGGACGTGACGCTCGAGCGGGTCGACGCCGCGATCGCGGCGGTGGACCGGGCCGGCGTGTCGCTCGGGGTGTTCTTTCAGGACCGCTGCACGCCGGCGTTTCGGCGAGGCGCGCGAGGCGATTGCCGCCGGACGGCTCGGCCGCGTGCTGCTGGTCGACGCCCGGGTCAAATGGTATCGGGCCCCCGAGTACTACAGGACGGCGGCCTGGCGCGGCACGGCGTCGCTCGACGGCGGCGGCGCGCTGATCAACCAGGGTATCCACACCGTCGATTTGCTGCTGTACCTGCTCGGCGACGTCACCGAGGTCCAGGCGCGCGCCGCCACGGCGCTGCACGAGATCGTCAGTCGAAGACACGCTCGTCGCCTCGATGGTCTTCGCCTCAGGCGCACTCGGCACCTTCCAGGCGACGACGGCCGCATGGCCGGGGTACCCACGCCGCGTCGAGATCACCGGCAGCGAAGGCACGCTGATCGTCGAGCACGACCGCGTCGCCAGCTGGGACCTGAAGGGCGGACACGAGTCGGGCACGACCCTGACCAGCGCCACCAAGAGCGCATCCACGGCCGTGGTGGCCGATGCGACGCCGCACCGCCGGGTGGTCGAGGATTTCGTCGACGCGCATCGGGCAGCGCCGTCGCCCGGCGTGCGACGGGCGCGAGGCCCGCAGGAGCGTGGCGCTGACCGCGGCGCTGTACGAGTCGGCACGCACGGGAGCCACGACGCCCGTTCCGTCGTCGTACGTGGTAGGGGCGCCTCCCCGAGGCGCCCTGTCGTGAGGGCAGTTCCGGCGGCAGCCCCTCCCTTCGCAGGCTGGAGAACGAGATGAACGAGATCAACGAGACGATGGGCGCGGCCGGGATGAGCCGTCGTTCGATGCTCAAGGCGATCGGCACCGGTGCCGGCAGCCTGGCGCTCCTGCCGCTGCTGTCGGAAGAGGGCGCGCTGGCCTTCGAGGCGATCCAGCGGTCCAACGCGGCGCCGAAGTTGAAGGCGCTCACGGCGGCGCAATATGCGACGGTCGACGCCTTCACCGATGCGATCATCCCCACCGACGCGCACTCGCCTGGCGCCAGGGCGGCGCGCGTGGCCGACTACATCGACCTGCTGCTGTCGGAGTCGGATGCGCCCCTGCGCAACGCCTGGACCGAGGGGCTGGCGACACTGGACGCAGGCGGCCGTGGCGCAAGTACAAGGTGCCGTTCGTCAAGTTGTCGCCGGCACAGGTCAACGAGTTCCTGACCGAGATCAGCGCCAACGAGATGGCGCCGGCCAGACGCCGTCGAGCAGTTCTTCCGCACCACCAAGGACGCCACCATCCGCGGCTACTACACCTCGGAGATTGGCATCCACAAGGACCTGCAGTACAAGGGCAATCAGTACCTGCCCGAGTTCGTCGGCTGTCACACCGAGGACGGCAAGGATTGTCCGCACTGTGGCCAGAAGGCCCAGCCGAAGGCCGAGTGATGTCAGCCCAAGCCGCTCCACCGCTCACCCCGGGACGCGAGCCGTACGACGCCATCGTGATCGGCTCCGGTGCCGCTGGCGGCATGGCCGCCTTCCAGCTGGCGATGTCGGGCATCAAGGTGCTCCTGCTCGAGGCCGGGCGCATCCTCGACCCGCAGAAGGAGTACAAGACGATGGAATGGCCGTACAAGGATTTGCGGCGCCATCGCCTGCCGGTGGGTGAGTTCGCCCTCTCGTCGGCCGAGTACCGCATGCTCGATCGGCCGTACGGGCTGACACCGGAGATGCAGAAGTACAAGAAGGTGATGGCCTACTCGGGCAATCACTTCACCCGCGACTGGATTGCCGACGAGAAGCAGAACCCGATCACCGGCACGCCCTACGCCTGGGTGCGGGCCCGCGTCCTGGGTGGCAAGACGAACCTCTGGGGCCGGGTGTCATTGCGGTTTCTCCGAACTCGATCTGAAGGCCAAGAGCCACGACGGCTTCGGCGAGGACTGGCCGATCGGCTATGCCGACATCTCGCCGTACTACGACAAGGTCGACACGCTGCTCGGCATCTCCGGCACGCGGGAGAACATCCCGCACCTGCCCGACGGCATCTTCCAGCGGCCGCTGAAGCTCAATTGCGGCGAGGTGCAGGTGCAGCGGGCGATCGCCAAGATGGGCCGCAAGCTGATCCCGGGTCGCGCCGGCGTGACCACCGACGGCGTGCTGAACAACAAGTACCGGGCCCGCTGCATGGGCCGCGGCCGTTGCGGTCGCGGCTGCGATCTCAACGCGGCCTTCCATTCGCCGGCGGCGTTGATCTTCCCGGCCCGCGACACCGGCAACCTGGTGGTGCGCCCGGATTCGGTCGTCTCCGAAATTCTGATCGACGACAGCACCAACAAGGCCACCGGCGTGCGCGTCATCGACCGCAACACCCGGGAGACGATGGACTTCAAGGGGCGCCTGGTCATCGTGCGCGGCGTCCTGCCTCGAATCGACGCGGCTGCTGCTCAACAGCAAGTCGGCCAACCGCAGCAACGGCACGGCCAACTCGTCGGGCGTGGTCGGCCACTACTTCTCCGAGCACGTCATGGGTCCCGGCGCGAGCGGCACGCTGCCATCGCGGCGCGGCACCGAGCCGACCAACGACGATGGCCGGCCGCAGAGCACGTACATCGTGCGGTTCCGCAACGTCACCGACAAGCACCCCGACTTCATCCGCGGCTACGGATTCCAGGGCGCCAGCGGCGCCGCCGAGTACCCGGCCAACGCCGCCGAGACGGCCGGCTTCGGGGCCTCGTTCAAGAAGTCGGTGCGCGAGACGTACCCGGCGCGCGTCAACTACAGCGGCTTCGGCGAGGTGCTGGCGCGCAAGGAGAACCGCGTCTTCCTCGACCCCGAGGTCAAGGACGCGTGGGGGATCCCGGCGCTGAAGTTCGACTACCGCTTCGGCGACAACGAAAAGAAGATGGCCGCCGACATGGCCGATACGGCCGAGGAGATGCTCCGCGCCGCCGGCGCCACCGACATCCGGGTGCGCCGTGACATGCTGACCGAGGGCTGGTCGATCCACGAGATGGGCACGGCGCGGATGGGCGCCGACCCGAAGACCTCGGTGACCAACTCGTTTGGGCAGACCCACGACATCAAGAACCTCTTCGTGGTCGACGGCAGCATCTTCGTCTCGGCCAGCTGCCAGAATCCGACGTGGATGATCATGGCGCTCTGCTGGCGCGCCATGGACTACGCCAAGGACGAGATGAAGCGCGGCAACCTGTAACGCGTCGTCACCGCACGACGTCTCCGCTCTCCCAGAGTCTCCATGCAAGCCACCCGTCCTCCGTCACGTCCGCAGGCCGACCTCTCACTCGATATCGATCTCACTGCCGTCCTGGCCGAGTCGCGAGGCGATGGCCAGACGGGTCACCCCGGACGACGGCCCGTGGGACGTGATCATCGTCGGCTCCGGCGCCGCCGGCGGCATGGCGGCCTTCCAGCTGGCCACGGCGGGCATCAAGGTGCTGGTGCTGGAGGCCGGGCGGATGCTCGACGGCCAGAAGGAATACCGCACGATGGAGTGGCCGTACCAGTCGCTGCGGCGGCAGCGCATGCCCCCCGACATGCGTGGCCTGAACGTGGCGGAGTACAACTTCGTCGACCGTCCGTACGGCAACCACCCGCAGTTCGAGAAGTACAAGAAGCTGACCAGCTACGCCGGCAACACCTTCACCCGCAACTGGGTCGTCAACGAGAAGGACAACCCGACCACGGGCACGCCCTACGCGTGGGTGCGGGCCCGCATCCTCGGCGGCAAGACCAACTTCTGGGGACGCGGCGCGCTGCGCTACGGGCCCTACGAGTTCAAGGCCGCCAGCCACGATGGCTACGACGTCGACTGGCCGATCTCCTACGACGACATCAAGCCGTACTACGACAAGGTGGACCTGCTGCTCGGCTGCTCGGGCAGCAGCGAGGGACTCGACCAGGTGCCCGACGGCATCTTCCAGACGCCGTCGAAGCTGAACTGCACCGAGACGGTCTTCCGCAATGGCATCGCCAAGCTCGGACGGAAGATGATTCCAGGGCGGGCCGGGATCACCACCGACGGCGTGCTGCACAACAAGTACCGGCAGCGCTGCATGCGTCGCGGCCGCTGCGGGCGCGGCTGCGACCTGAACTCGTCGTTCCACTCGCCGGCGGCCCTGATCGCGCCGGCCCGCGACACCGGCAACATGACGTTGCGGCCCTACTCGGTGGTGCGTGAGGTGCTGCTCGACGCGGCGACCAACAAGGCGCGCGGTGTGCGGGTGATCGACTCGCACACCAAGGCAGGTGATGGACTTCACGGCGCGCGTGGTGGTGCTCGGGGCCGGCACCCTCGACACGACGCGCATCCTGCTGAACTCGAAGTCGGCGCGCTATCCCGACGGCCTCGGCAACACCAACGACGTGCTCGGCCGCTACCTCAGCGAGCACATCATGGGCGTGCGCGGCAGCGGCTTCATCCCGCAGCGCATCGGCAAGGCGCCGACGATCGACGATGCGCGCGGCGTCGGCCCGTACATCCCGCGCTTCCGCAACATCGGCGACCGACAAGCGGACCGACTTCCTGCGTGGCTACCATTTCCAGGGCGGCGGCGGTGCGGCCGAGTACCCGAGCCACGCCCACGGGGTGAAGGGGTTCGGGTCGTCGTTCAAGAGCTCGGTCCGCAAGTACTACCCGGCGCCGATCGCGTTTGGCGGCTTCGGCGAGGTCCTGCCGCGACGCGAGAACCGGGTGCTGCTCGACAGCGAGGTCACCGACGCGTGGGGCATCCCGGTGCTCAAGTTCGACTACCGCTTCGGCGACAACGAGAAGAAGATGGTCGCCGACATGGCCGATCAGCATCGAGGAGATGTTCCACGCCGCCGGTGCCGAGGACGTGGTGATCGGCCGTGAGGCGTTGCCGGAAGGCTGGTCGATCCACGAGATCGGCACGGCGCGCATGGGCAACGACGCGAAGACCTCGTATTCCGATGCCTGGTGCCGCCCGCACGGCATCGCCAACGTCTTCCTTGCCGACGCCAGCCCCTACGTGTCTGGCGGCACGCAGAACACCACGTGGACCATCCTGGCGATGTGCTGGCGGACGATGGACTACGTGAAGGAGCAGATGCGGGCGGGCAACCTGTAGGACGGGGAACGGGGAACGGGGAACGTCCGGCGTCGTCGCGACTGTTTGTCGGCCGCGGCCGTCTTCGAGTAGCCTGCACCGCGACGCCAGCCTGCGGAGTGTCGCGGTGACCGGCGGTCAGCCAAGGAGTGTCGCGTGAAAAGAATCGGGATGGGGCTGGTCGGGGCCGGGTTCATCGGGCCTCATCACCTGGAGGCGGTGCGGCGGCTGGGGTTCGTGGATGTCGTGGCCATTGCCGACTTCAACGACGAACTGGCACGAGCAGAAGGCCGACGCGCTGGGCGTGCCGAAGGCCTATGGCAGCTACCAGGCGCTGCTGGCCGATCCCGACGTGCACGTCGTGCACAACGCCACGCCCAACTACATGCACCACCCGGTGAGCATGGCCGCCATCGCCGCCGGCAAGCACATCGTCTCGGACAAGCCGCTGGCGATGACCTCGGCGCAGGCGCAGGGAACTGCTCGACGCGGCCACGGCCAAGGGGGTGGTCCATGCGGTGACGTTCAACTACCGCGGCAACCCGCTGGTGCAGCAGGCGCGGGTGATGATCGCCAAGGGCGAGATCGGGCCGCCGCGCTTCATCCACGGGCAGTATCTGCAGGACTGGCTGCTGCTGGACACCGATTACAGCTGGCGCCTCGAGCCGGACAAGGGCGGCGAGTCCTCGGCGATGGGCGACATCGGGTCGCACTGGTGCGACCTGGCGCAGCACGTCTCAGGCCTGCGGATCACGCACGTCCTGGCCGATCTCACGACGGTGATTCCGGTGCGCAAGAAGCCGTCGGGCTCGCGACTGGCCTTCCAGAAGGCTGGCGCCGACGACGCCTACGAGCCGGTCGAGATCAAGGTCGAGGACCTGTGTTCGGTGCTGGTGCGCTTCGAGAATGGCGCCAAGGGCACGTTCTCGGTCGGGCAGGTCTGCGCCGGCCACAAGAACGACCTGTGGCTGGAGGTCAACGGCGGCGCCGCGTCGCTGCGCTGGCACCAGGAACAGCAGAACGAGCTGTGGATCGGCCATCGCGCCCAGGGCAACGTGATCCTGCAGAAGGACCCGTCGCTGATGGACCCCGAGGTCGCCGGACTGCGCAAAGCTGCCGGGCGGGCACCAGGAAGCCTGGCCCGACGCCTTCAGGAACGTCCTGCGCGCCGTCTACGAGCACATCGCCGAAGGTCGGCCGATGAGCGAGCGGCCGCCGATGTTCTCGTCGTTTGCCGACGGCTGGCGCGCCAACGCGGTCATCGACGCCGTTCTCGCCAGCCATCGCAACGGCCACGTCTGGACCGAGGTCGCGAGCCTGTAGCACAGCACAATTCAGAATTCAGAATTCGGAATGAAGAATTCGGGATGCCGAATTCAGAGTTCGAATGCGGAATGTAGGCGGCGAGGCTGCCGCCAGGGTCGTGCCGCCTGCCGAGGAGACTGCGATGAAGCTAGGTGTGTTCACGGCCCTGTTTGCGGGGCTCACGCTGGACCAGGTGATTGACAAGGTGACCGCCGCCGGCCTCGATGCCGTCGAGATCGGCACGGGCGCCTACCCGGGCGCTGCCCACATCGACGTCGACGACCTGCTCTCGAGCAAGGCCAGGGCGAAGGCCTACAGGACCAAGCTGGCCGATGCCGGCCTGACGATCTCGGCGCTGTCGTGCCACGGCAACCCGATTCATCCCGACAAGGCGATGGCCAAGGACCACGACGAGGTGTTCCGCAAGACCGTCCGCGTCGCGGAGTTGCTGGGCGTGGGCGTGGTCAACACCTTCTCGGGCTGCCCGGGCGACAGCGACGCCAGCAAGGCGCCCAACTGGATCACCTGCGCGTGGCCGCCCGACTTCCTGAAGACGCTCGACTGGCAGTGGGAGAAGAAGGTCATCCCGTACTGGACGCGGGCCGGCAAGTTCGCCAAGGACCACGGCGTGAGGGTGGCGCTCGAGTCGCACCCCGGCTTTGTCGTCTACAACGTCGAGACGGCGCTCAAGTTGCGCAGCGCGGTCGGCAAGCAGATCGGCGTCAACTTCGACCCGAGTCATCTCTTCTGGCAGGGCGTGGACGTGCCAGCGGCGATCCACGCGCTGGGCGAGGCGATCTTCCACTTCCATGCCAAGGACGTGGCGCTCGACCGCAACAACGTTCGCCTCGAACGGCGTGATCGACGCCAAGTCGTACACGCAGATGACCGAGCGGTCATGGCTGTTCCGGACCGTCGGCTGGGGCCATGGCGCCACCGAGTGGGCAGAGATCATGAGCGCCCTGCGCCTGATCGGCTACGACCACGTGGTCAGCATCGAGCACGAAGACGCACTCGCGTCGGTCGACGAAGGCTTTGCCAACGCCGTCAAGTTCCTGCGGCCGCTGATCCTCAGGGAGCAGCCCGCCGAAGCCTGGTGGGTGTAGCGCACCCTTCGTCACGCAGCGGCGGTGAGCAGTGACAATCGGCCCGAGAGACCTCGTCTCTCGGGCCGATTGTGTGTACGGGCGTCTTCGTGATTTTGGTGTGGATGTGCGAACTTTCGGATCGCCGCAAGAATTGGTGAAGCCAATCTGCGCCGCGTTCGTTGCTGGCGGTGCCTGTCACCGGTCGTCGGCGTCAGCATGCGGCCCTGCACCCGGTCCTCGGTGGCCCGCACTGCAATTGACACGCCTCGGCACCGGTGATAGAAGTCGCTGGCCGAGAAACAGCACGTGTCATCCGGGCTACTGGTATGACCTCACAGAAGACTGAGACCTCCAAGAAACCGTTCGAGGGGGTGGCCGCCGAGCTCGTGGTGCATCACATCCGCGAGTTGATCGAGCGCGGCGACCTCACGCCTGGCGCGCGTCTGCCTGCCGAGCGCGAACTGGCGTTGCGGGTTGGCGTGAGCCGGCCGAGCGTCCGCGCCGGCCTGCGTGCGCTGGCGGCGATGGGCGTGGTGCAGTCGCGGCACGGCGCCGGCACCTTCATCCGCGGCGGCCCGCCGTCGCTCGGCAGCGAGCCGCTCAGCTTCCTCGCGGCGCTGCACGGATTCACCCGCGACGAGATGTTCGAGGCCCGGCGGGTGCTCGAGGTCGGGGTCGCCGGTCTGGCCGCCGAGCCCGCGCCAACGGCGACCAGCTCGCGTCGATCTCGGAAGAGATCACCGGCATGTACGCGTCGATGGACGACCCGCAGGCGTTCCTGGTCCACGACATCCGCTTCCATCGCGCGGTGGCCGCTGCCGTCGGGCAACCCGATCCTGGCGTCGCTGGTCGAGATGGTGTCCGAGATCTTCTACGAGCATCGTCGCAAGACGGCATCGCACGGCAGCGACCTCAAGGAAGCGGCCGACCTGCACCGCGCCATCTACCACGCCCTGCGCAGTCACGACGCCGACCGCGCGCGGCGCGCCATGGAGGCGCACCTCGTCGCTGGCCCGCGACCGTCAGGCCAGCGAAGCCGGCTTCGGTGGCGACGCCCACGGCCGTCGCGGTCACGCCGCCCCTGTTGCCGTGGCCGGATGACGCCCGCGCCGCAGCCGCCCGCCGTCTCCACGCGGCGCGTCGAGCGCGCACGTACTTTTCCGCCTGAAACTGCAAGGTTTACGCGTCGCGTGCCTTGACCTCGCTGGCCCTGCCTGATAGAACTTGCACGCTCAGCACACGCCCAGCCGCTCCGGCCTCGCGCAGGTCCTGCGACGTCATCCCGGCCGCGTCTGTACGAGCCACGGACACATTTCATGTTTCAAGGATTCGATTTGAGTGGCCGCGTGGCCGTGGTCATCGGCGGCACGTCGGGCATCGGCCGCGCACTGGCCCGCGGACTTGCGGAAGCGGGTGCCGATGTCGTGGCCACCGGTCGCCGGCAAGCGCTCGTGGATGAGGCCGGCAGCGAGATCGAGGGCATGGGCCGGCGCACGGCCCGTCTCGCGGTCGACGTCGGCGATCGCGCGTCGCTGGTGGCGCTGCGTGACGGCGTCACGGCGGAACTCGGCGCGTGCGACATCCTGGTCAATTGCGCCGGCCGCACCAAGCGCTCGCCGACGCTCGACGTCGACGAGGCCGAATGGTCGGCCATCCTCGAGACCAATCTCACCGGGACCCTCCGCGCCTGCCAGATTTTCGCGCCGGCGATGATCGAGCGGCAGTGGGGCCGGATCATCAACATCGCGTCGCTGTCGTCGTTCGTCGCCCTGTACGAAGTGGCGGCCTACGCGGCCAGCAAGGCGGCCGTCGCCTCGCTGACCAAGTCGCTGGCCATCGAGTGGGCGCCGCATGGCGTCACCGTGAACGCCATCGCGCCGGGGGTCTTCCGCACCGATCTCAACACGCAGCTGCTCGACGGCACCGGACGCGGCAAGGAATTCCTGACGCGGACGCCGATGAAGCGCTTCGGCAGCATCCCGGAACTGGCCGGGGCCGGGGTGTTTCTCGCCTCACCGGCGGCAAGTTTCGTGACAGGCGAGATTCTCGTGGTCGATGGCGGTTTCCTCGCCAGCGGCGTGAACCAGTAGCCGCGCGCGCACGGAGCCTGCCATGACCCTGGCCGACGTCGCACCTGCCCGAGGGACCAATCCGCCGTCGGGGCGGTCCAAGCCGACCAACATCCGCTGGGTGGTCTGCGCGCTGCTGTTCTTTGCCGCCACCATCAACTACATCGATCGCAACGTCCTGGCGGTGCTCAAGGCACCGCTGACGACCGAGTTCGGCTGGACCAACACCGAGTTCGGCTACATCAACTTCTTCTTCCAGGTCGCCTACATGGTCGGCATGCTGGCCTCGGGCTGGCTGATCGACAAGATCGGCACCCGGCGCGGCCTGGCCATCGCCATCTGCCTGTGGAGCATCGCCGCGATGCTGCACGCCGAGGCGCCCGTCATCGGCAATGCCGTGCAGGGTGCCTTCGGGGCCCTCGGGCTGAGCATGTCGGCTTCGGTGGCCGGCTTTGCCTTCTGCCGGGTCCTGCTCGGGCTCGGCGAAGCGGCAATCTTCCCTGGCTCGGTGCGCAGCATCGCCGAGTGGTTCCCGCAGCGGGAGCGCGCGTTTGCCACCGGCCTGTTCAACGCCGGCACCAACATCGGTGCGCTGGCGACGCCGATCATCGTGCCGATCATCGCCCTGCGCTACGGCTGGTACTGGGCCTTTCTCGGGACCGGCCTGATCGGGTTCGTGTGGCTGGCCGTGTGGCTCTGGCAGTACCGCACGCCGCGCACCCATCCCGGCGTCAACGCCGCCGAACTCGCCCTCATCGAGAGCGACCCCCCGGACGGCGCGGCGTTCAAGGTGCCCGGCCTGGCGCTGGCCGGCATCGTCGCGGCGGTCTGCTTTGTCAGCGGCACGGTGGCCGCCACCTTCTTCGGCAGCCGACTGGTGGCGGTCCTCCTGTTCAGCTCCGGGCTGATCACCGCGATCGTCCTGAACCCGCGGCGGCAGGTCTGGGCCTATGCCGTCGGCAAGTTCCTGACCGATCCGGTGTGGTGGCTGTACCTGACCTGGTTGCCGGACTTCCTGGTCAAGGCGCACCACGTCGACATCCGCGGCGCGATGCTGCCGCTGGCCACCATCTACCTGGTGGCCGACATCGGCAGCGTGCTCGGCGGCTTCCTCAGCTCACGGTTGATTCAGCGGGGCTACAGCGTCAACGTCGCCCGCAAGGTGACGATGCTGATCTTTGCCGTCAGCGTGACGCCGATTGTCTTTGCCGCGCAGGTCGACAATCTCTGGGCGGCCGTGGCCCTGGTCAGCATTGCCGCGTCCGGACACCAGGCGTGGAGCGCCAACCTGTACACCCTGGTGAGCGACATGTTCCCGCGTCGCGCGGTTGGCAGCGTCATCGGCTTCGGCGGGATGATGGGCGCCTGCGGCGGGGCGATCATGCAGATTGCCGTCGGGGTGTGGCTCGACGCGTCGAACAACAACTACGTGCCGATTTTCATCGCAGCCGGCACCCTGTACCTGATTGCCCTGGCGGTCATCCACGTGCTCGTGCCGCGGATGACGCCGGCCAATCTCGAGGTGCCGCTGGCACCAGGAGGAGTGGCATGAGCCGGAGCGACGTGGTCCGGGCCATCGAGCAGAGCGGTGTGGTTGCGGTCATCCGTCTCAAGGATGCCGGCAAGCTGCGTGCGGTGGTCGACGCCCTGATCGAGGGCGGTGTGACGGCAATGGAAGTGACGATGACCGTGCCGGGTGCGGTCGGGCTGATCGAGGGGCTGGCCAGGGATCTGCCGGCCGGCTTCCAGCTCGGCGCGGGCACGGTGCTCGATCCGGAGACGGCGCGGCAGGTGATCCTGGCCGGCGCGTCGTACCTGGTGTCGCCGGTGCTGCACCTGCCGACGATCGAGCTCGCTCACCGCTACGACGTCGCGGTGATGCCGGGCTGCTTCACCCCCACCGAGATCGTGGCCGCCTGGCAGGCGGGCGCCGACATCGTCAAGGTGTTTCCGGCGACCACGCTGGGCCCGGGCTACATCAAGGACGTCAAGGCACCGTTGCCGCAGGTCAAGCTGATGCCGACGGGCGGGGTGACGCTGACCAATGCCGGCGACTGGATCGCGGCCGGGGCCTGCGCGGTCGGTGTCGGCAGCAACCTGGTCGACGCCAAGGCACTTGCCGCGGACGATTTCACGGCAATTGCCAACAATGCCCGGACCGTCGTCGGCAGCGTCGCGGCGGCGCGCGCACGGGCCTGAACCACCTTCTTCGAAGGCCGGAGGCCGACTGCCGAGGGCCGGTGTGAATCCACGATGAAAACTGTCTGCTTCGGCGAGATCATGCTGCGCCTCAGCCCGCCGGGCTTCGAGCGCTTCCTTCAGACCCCGCAGTTTGTCGCCACGTTCGGTGGCGGCGAGGCCAATGTTGCGGTCAGCCTCGCGACGTTCGGCTGCGAGAGTCACTACGTCACCCGCCTGCCGCTCAACGCCATCGGCGAGGCGGCGGTCAAGGCGCTGCGTGCCGAGGGCGTGCGCACCGAGCACATCGTCCGCGGCGGGGACCGCATCGGCGTCTACTACGCGGAGACGTCGGCCAGTCAGCGCGCCTCGCAGGTGATCTACGACCGCGCCCGATCGGCCATTGCCGAGATGACGCCGGGCACGGTGGACTGGGCGAAGGTCCTCGATGGTGCGGCGTGGTTCCACTGCACGGGCATCACCCCGGCGCTCGGCGACAACGGCGCCGCGTGTGCGCGCGAGGCCCTGCAGGCGGCCAAGGCCGCGGGGGCCACGGTCAGCATGGACCTCAACTTCCGCAAGAAGCTGTGGTCCGAGAAGCAGGCGCAGTCGGTGATGCGGCCGTTGATGGAGCACGTCGACGTGATCATCGCCAACGAGGAGGACATCCAGTCGGTGCTCGGCTTCGAGGTGCACGGCACCGACGTCACCACGGGCGCGCTGGACCTGGACGCCTACAAGGCCACCGCCGCGGAGGTCGCCGACACGTTTGATTGCGCCCTGATTGCGATCACGCTGCGCGAAAGTCATTCGGCCAGTGACAACGGCTGGAGTGCGGTGATCTACGAGAAGGCGACGGGCGATTTCCAGCAGAGCCAGCGCTACGACGTGCGCCTGGTCGACCGCATCGGCGGCGGCGACAGCTTTGCGGGCGGCCTGGTCTACGGCCTGGTTACCGGCAAGTCGCCGATCGACGCGCTGCGCTTCGCGGTGGCCGCCAGTGCCCTCAAGCAGACGATTCCCGGCGACTTCAATCGCGTCACCGTCGACGAGGTGGAGCGCCTGGTGAAGGGCGACGGCAGCGGCCGGGTGCAGCGCTGAGGATCGTTGACGCCCGGGTCGTGGTGACATGTCCGGGCCGCAACTTCGTCACCCTGAAGCTGGTGACCGAGGACGGCGTGTACGGGCTCGGCGACGCGACCCTGAACGGGCGCGAGCTGGCCGTGGCCAGCTACCTGACCGAGCATGTGGTGCCGCTGCTGATTGGCCGCGACGCGCGCGCCATCGAGGACACCTGGCAGTACCTGTACCGGGGCGCCTACTGGCGCCGCGGTCCGGTGACGATGAGCGCCATTGCGGCGGTGGACACGGCGCTGTGGGACATCAAGGGCAAGGTCGCCAACCTGCCGGTGTACCAGTTGCTCGGCGGCGCCTCGCGCGAGAGCGTCCGCGTCTACGCGCATGCCAACGGACTCGATGTGGACCAGGCGGTCAAGGCGGTGGCGCTGCAACTGGATCTCGGCTACACCGCGATCCGGGTCCAGTCGGGTATTCCCGGCCTGGCCAGCACCTACGGCGTGGCACACGCCGGTCGGCCCTACGAGCCGGCCGAAAAGGGCGGCGTCACCGAGCATCGCTGGAGCACCGAGGCGTACCTGAACTTCGTGCCGCGGCTGTTCGAGCGCATGCGCAGCGAGTTCGGCGAGGACGTCGACCTGCTGCACGACGTGCATCACCGCCTGACGCCCATCGAAGCTGCGCGCGTCGGCAAGCTGCTGGAGCCGTACCACCTGTTCTGGATGGAAGACCCGACCCCGGCCGAGCGTCAGGACGCGTTTCGGCTGATCCGGCAGCACACCACCACGCCGATTGCCGTCGGCGAGGTCTTCAACAGCATCTTCGACTGCCACACGCTGATCCAGGAGCAGTTGATCGACTACATCCGCACCACGGTGGTGCATGCCGGCGGCATCTCGCACCTGCGCAAGATCGCCGCGCTGGCCGAGTTGCACCAGGTGCGCACCGGCAGCCATGGCGCCACCGACCTCAGCCCGATCTGCATGGCCGCAGCCCTGCACTTCGACCTGAGCGTCGCCAACTTCGGCATCCAGGAACACATGCCGCACACGGCCGACACCGACGCGGTGTTCCCGCACGAGTACAGCTTCCAGGCCGGAACGATGCACCCCGGCGAAGCCCCGGGCCTCGGCGTCGAATTGGACGAAGCGCTCGCCGCGCAGTACCCGTACGACCCCGCCTATCTCCCGGTCAACCGGAAGCTGGACGGAACGATGCACGACTGGTGAACACAGCGGCCTTCGTCGGTTGGCCTTCGGCCTTCGTTGACGGGGCAGCCGCACCCTGATCGCGGGTGGCCTCGCCCCCAGGGGCTGGTCACTCGAAGGCCGACGGCCGAATGCCGATGGCCGAATGCCGAAGGCCGAAGGCCGACTTCTCTGTGTGCAGGTACAATGCGCCAATTCGAAGGAGACCGTGATCATGTCCGACGTCACCCGTCGTGAACTTCTCGGCGCTGCAGCGCTGACGGCTGCCGGCGCGGCCCTGCCCAGCGCCACTGGCGCGCAGTCCCAAACCGCCACCGCAGGCAGCCGGCTGAAGCAGTCGGTCTGCCGCTGGTGCTACGGCAAGATTCCGCTGAACGAGTTCTTCAAGGCCTGCGTCGACATGGGCCTGCCGGCCGTGGACCTGCTCACCGAAGAAGAGTGGATCATCGCCAAGCGCGACTTCGGGCTGACCTGTTCCACCGGCTTTCCGGCCGTGCGTTCGATTCCTGACGGGATCAACAACACCAAGTTCCACGACGGCATCGTCGCGTCGCTGACCGAGATGATCCCGAGGGCGGCCAAGGCTGGCGTCCCCAACGTGATCACGTTTTTCGGCAACCGCCGGGGCCAGGACATCGAGGAGGCGAAGGTCAACAGCGTCGCCTGTCTCAACCGCATCAAGCCGATTGCCGAGGCCGAGGGCGTGACGGTGATCGTCGAACTGCTCAACAGCAAGGTGAACCACAAGGACTACATCGGCGACAACACGCCGTACGGGGTGGACATCTGCAAGCGCGTCGGCTCGCCGCGCGTCAAGCTGCTCTACGACATCTACCACATGCAGATCATGGAGGGCGACATCCTCCGCACGATGGGTGACAACTGGGACTACATCGCGCACCTGCACACCGGCGGCGTGCCTGGTCGCAACGAGCTCGACGACACCCAGGAGCTGCAGTGGAAGACCATTGCCAAATGGGTGGCAGACAAGGGATACCAGGGCTACTTCGCGCACGAGTTCATCCCGAAGCGGGATCCGCTCACGTCATTGCGCGAGGCCGTCCAGCTCTGTGCGGTATAGCCTGACCCCGTTGCTGCGCGCCGTGCCGCCCGCGGGCGGCTCCGGCGCGGCACGCCTCCAATGCGTTTCGTCCTCAAGACCGGCATGCCCATGAAGCCCAATGCCCTGCTCGCCGCCGCCGCGTCGGTGATTGCCGTTCCCCTCATGGCCCAGACGCCCACGCCGCCCGTGGCGGCGCAGAAGCCGCATGTCGTGGCCTCGCCGCATGGCGATCGCCAGGACCCGTACTACTGGCTGCGCGACGACACGCGCAAGCTGCCCGAGCTGCTGGCACACCTCGAGGCGGAGAACGCCTACACCGAGGCCATGCTCGCGCCGGTCAAGGGACTGCGGGCGCAGTTGTTCGACGAGCTGAAGGGGCGCATCAAGCCCGATGACGAAGCGCCGCCGTTTCGTCTGCACGGCTACCTCTACTCGACGCGATTCGTGGCCGGCAAGGACTACGCGGTCAACGTCCGTCGTCCAGCCGCCGGTGGCGCCGAGCAGGTGCTCGTCGACCAGAACGCACTCGCGGCGGGGCACAGCTACTTCTCGCTCGGGCAGTGGGACGTCTCGCCAGACAGCGCTCGCCTGGCCTATTCGACCGACACCGTCGGGCGTCGCCAGTACGTCATCCAGTTCAAGGACATCGCCACCGGACAGGTCTACCCCGAGCAACTCACCGGTACGTCGGGCAGCGTCGCCTGGGCCGCCGACAACAAGACGGTCCTCTACGTCGAAATCGACCCGAAGACGCTGCTCACCAAGCGGGTCAAGCGCCATGTGGTCGGCACCGACCCGGCGTCGGACGTCCTGGTGTACGAGGAAGCCGACGAGAGCTTCTACATGGGCGTCGGCCGCACCAAAGACGACGCGTTCCTGTGTATCGGGGTGAGCAGCACCGTGTCGAGCGAGACCCGGTGCGTTCCCGCCGCGACGCCGGCCGCGCCCTTTGCCGTGCTGGTGCCGCGCGAGCGCGATTTCGAATACGAGGCCGACCATGTCGCCGGCCGCTGGCTGATCCGCACGAATTGGCAGGCCAAGAACTTCCGGGTGGTCGAGGCCACCGACGCCACCGTTGGCGACCGCACCCAGTGGAAGGACGTGGTCCCGCATCGTCCCGACGTCTTCGTTTCGGGCATCGAACCGTTTGACGCCTACCTCGTCGTCGGCGAGCGTCGTGACGGGCTGCAGCGCCTCCGCATTCTCGACCGGGCCGGCGGGTCGCGCGACGTCGCCTCGGACGAACCGGCGTACGTCATGGGCCTCGGCACCAACCGCGAGGCCGGGACGACGATCCTGCGCTACACCTACACGTCGCTGACCACGCCGTCCACGGTCTACGACCTCGACATGGCGACCGGCGCGCGCACGCTCGTCAAGGAGACGCCAGTGCTCGGGGGATTCGACAAGTCGAATTACTCCACGGAACGTCTCTGGGTGACGGCGCGCGACGGCGTCAAAGTGCCGGTCTCGATCGTCTATCGCACCGGCACCAAGCGCGACGGCACGGCACCGCTCTACCAGTACGCCTACGGCTCGTACGGCCACTCGACGGACCCGGGCTTCAACAGTTCATGGGTCAGCCTGCTCGACCGCGGCTTCGTGATGGCCATCGCGCACATCCGTGGTGGCCAGGAGATGGGCCGGGTCTGGTATGAGGACGGCAAGTTGCTGAAGAAGATGAACACCTTCACCGACTTCATCGACGTGACGAAAGCGCTGGTGGCGCAGAAGTACGGCGCCGCCGACAAGGTCTTCGCCATGGGCGGCAGCGCCGGCGGTCTGCTGATGGGGGCCGTCGCCAACCTGGCACCGGAGTTGTACCGCGGCCTGGTCTCGCACGTCCCGTTCGTGGACGTCGTCACGACGATGCTCGACGAGTCGATCCCGCTGACGACCAACGAATTCGACGAGTGGGGCAATCCGAAGACCAAGGCGTCGTACGACTACATGCTGTCGTACTCGCCGTACGATCAGCTGGCCCGCAAGGCCTACCCGGCGATGCTGGTCGACGACGGGGTTGTGGGATTCGCAGGTGCAGTACTGGGAACCGGCCAAGTACGTCGCGAAGCTGCGGACGCTGGATACGTCGGCGTCGCCGGTGCTGCTGCGCGTCAACATGGAGGCGGGACATGGCGGCCGGTCGGGCCGGTTCACGCGCCTCGAGCAGGTGGCGCTGGAGTACGCCTTCATCCTGCAGCAGCTGGGCGGGACGTCGTCGGCCGCGGCGACGCCAATATCGGCTGGCAGGTAGCGGCGCCCGGGTCGTGGAGGTGTAGGATGCGCCCATGGTGCTCCCCATTGGCGATGACAACACCGGCCGGATCCGCACGCCCGTCGTCACGTACGCGCTGATTCTGGTCAACGTCCTGGTGTTCGTCCTGCTGCAGGGCATGGGCACGAACGAACGCTTCACCTATGCGTTCTCCACGGTACCGCAGGAGATCGCCACCGGTGAGGACGTGGCGCAGACCGTGCGCATCGAGGCGGGCGGCGAGTCGGCCGACATTCCGCTTCAGCCCACGCCCGGCACGGTCTACTTCACACTGCTGTCGTCGATGTTCATGCATGGCGGGCTGATGCACCTGCTCGGCAACATGCTGTTTCTGTGGATCTTCGGCGACAACGTCGAGGACAGCCTGGGGCACGGCCGGTTCGGGGCTTTCTACCTGGCCACCGGGCTGCTGGCATCGCTGGCGCACGTCGCCTCCACGTTCGTGTTCGGTGACAACCCCTTCATACCGAGCCTTGGTGCCTCCGGCGCGATCTCCGGTGTGATGGGCGGCTATCTCGTCACACATCCACATCGGCGCGTCCGCGTGCTGATGTACAGGGCCGTCACCGAAGTCCCCGCCTACGTCGCGGTCGGGCTCTGGTTCGTGTTTCAGTTGGTCAGCGCGTTCGGTGTACTTGGGCGGGGGCCACAGTCGACCGGCGGCGTGGCGTTCATGGCGCACATCGGCGGCTTCATCGCGGGTGTCGTGCTGGTCAAGCTGTTTGCGGTGGGAGTGCGGCAGCCAGCGGCACGGGCGTCATAACCGCCCCGTCGCGCATTGCCGCCTGCGGCGAGGCCGGTAGGGGCGCCTCCCCGAGGCGCCCGGGATTGACGGGGCAGCTCGGGGAGCTGCCCCTACCTATTTGAGCTTCTTGTCGAAGGTCCTGACCTTGCGGGCGAGGGCCGAGATCTCGCCCTCGCTGAACTGCGTCTTGAACGACATCATCGCCGTGCCCGGGACGCCGTTGGCGATGGTGTTCATGATGTCCTTGATGGCCGCGCCGTGCTTCCACTCGCCATCGGCGAAGTTCATCTGCGGGATGGGCGAGTTGCCGTCGACCGTGTGGCAGACCGCGCACTTGGTCTTGTAGATGTCCTCGGCCGCGGCTACCTCGGCAGCCGTCGGCGCGGGTCCGCTGGCTTTCGCGGCGGCCTTCTTCTTGGCGGCCTGCGCCATCAGGACGGCGCTGCCCGTGCCCGTCATCATCACCAGCGCCAGACCGGCCGCGCCCACCGTGCGTGCGTTGAACATGTCCGCTAATCCTCGAAGAGTCCTGTCCTGACCGCCAACCGCAGGGCAGCTCGGGGAGCTGCCCCTACCGAAACCGCAGGGCAGCTCGGGGAGCTGCCCCTACCCCAACCGCAGGGCAACTCTGGGAGCTGCCCCTACCCCAACCGCAGGGCAGCTCGGGGAGCTGCCCCTACCTACCAGACGCTGCAGACGCGCCGCTGGTCGACGCCCACGCCGCTGCGTACTTCTGCATCTCTTCCGCCGACGGGTTGCCGTCCACCAGCAGCAGTCGATAGCGGAACGTCGCCGGCTTGCCCTCGGCGATGGCAAAGTCCAGTGTGTCCTTGTTGTTGCTCAGTGCGGCCTGGCCGAGCGGGTTGGCGGCAAACAGGCCGTAGCCGCGGGCGTGCCAGTAGGTGGGGTAGCCGGGGTTGCCGGGTGCGTCGAGGATGGCCACGGTCACGTCCTTGCCGCTCACCTGGCCACTCAGCTTGGTCCACGCGCCGCGCGTGCCCCACACCTGCTTGCCGACCTTGCCCTCGCTGCTGAGGTACTGACCGGTGACGCCGGTCATGTCCATGTTGCCCATCTTGGTCACGCGGCCGGCGGCGTCCTTGAACTCGCCGCCTTTTTCTGCCGGGTCCTCGAGCGCGCGGATGACCCGCAACCCGAGCGCGCCTTCCTTGTTGTCGGGCATCTTCACCGTCCCCGTGCCTTTCGCGGCTGCCAGCGTGGTCACGCGGTCGATCATGCGCACCCCGCCCGCGGCGGCCCGGAAGGTGAAGGTCGTGGTCTCGTGCAGGCGGGTCTTGCCGTCGCCCGACACCCAGTCGGCCTTGACCTCGAGCACGGCGTGGTCGCCCTTGCTCTCGGCCCTGACGACGTCGCGGTGCTCGACCGAGCCCATCTTGAGCTTCTGGTCGGCGGTGATGGCGTCCGAGTTGTTCCAGAAGTCGAAGCCATCGACGTCGCCGTAGTTGAACCACAGGCCGACGTGGTGCGGGTGGTCCTGCCGCTCGTTGGCCAGCGGCGGGAAGCCGCGGGTGATGACCGTGCCGGCGCTGGTGCTGATGGGGTAGAGGACCGGCTTCTCGAGCGACTCCGGCCAGATGTACGCGGTGAACGGCTTGCCGTCCACGGTGACCTCGACCTTCTTCTCCGCGGGCTTGCTCTTGATCGCGACCTTGGGCGTCTGGGCAGTCACGTGCGTGCTCGATGCCGGCGACGCCATGAGGGCGCCCAACGTCAGGCCGTGGCCGCCGCCGACGGGCGGCTCGGGGAGCCGCGCCTAGCTTCTGAAGATGCGGTTTCGAAGGCCGACGGCCGATTGCCGAAGGCCGAGCTGTTAACGCCTTGCTGCACTTGACGCTCCTTGTCCACCGATCACCACGTCCTGCGTGGCATCGTCGAAAGTGACGCGCTGGCCGCTCTGGATGGCCGCAATGGTCATGCACAGCGCCACCGAATGACTGTAGCCGGCTTCGACGCTGGCGTTGGGCGTCTTGCGGCTGCGCACGCATTCCATCCAGTTCCGCACGTTGGCGGACGTCGAATCGTCGGCACCCGTGTCGGCGGCCGTCGTCGTGGCCGCCGCTTCGGCAATCGACATCGACGGCAGCAGGTTGGCCTGCATGCCCATGGCCTTGGCGTGGTTCTCCTTCAGGCCACCGGTGTCGGTCACCGTGTTCTTGTCGAGGTCGAGCATGCCGCCATTGGAGTAGTAGTACTCCTTCACGTCGCCGGCGGCGTTGGTCATGCGCGAGCTGTAGATCACCTGGAAGCCCTTGCAGGCATCGTCGAGCGGGCCGTAGTCGTACACCGCCGGTGAAGGTGTCCCAGTTGCGGCGGCCGTCCTTCCACAGGTAGATGCCGCCGTTGGCGACCACGCTGCGCGGGCGCGGGTAGCCGGTGAACCAGTGCACCGTGTCGATCTGGTGCACCAGCCACTGGTCGGGGATGCCCGACGAGTACGGCCAGAACAGACGGAATTCGAGGTACTTGCGCGGGTCGAAGGCTTCCTTCGGACGGTTCAGCAGGTACCGCTTCCAGTCGGTGTCCTGCCTCCCGCAGCTTGCCGACCAGGCCCGGCCGGCGCCACCGTCCCGGCTGGTTCACGTTCCAGGTCATCTCGACGGCGACGATGTCGCCGAACTTGCCGGACTTCAGGTAGTCGTACGCCTGCTGGTAGCTTTTCGTGCTCCGCCGCTGCGTGCCGATCTGCACGATCTTGCCGGTGTCGTTCACGGCCTTGCGGAGGGCGCGGGCGTCCTCCATGGTGTTGGCCATCGGCTTCTCGACGTAGGCGTCGCGGCCGGCGCGCACGGCCTCCACGCCATGCAGCGCGTGCTGGAAGTCGGCGGTGGCGACGATCACCGCATCGACGTCCTTGCGGGCGTACAGTTCGTCGTTGTTGCGGCAGGTGATCGGCGCCGTGGTGCCAGCTTCTGCAGCTGCTGCGGCGCCGGCTTCGCGGCGCACGCTCCAGATGTCGGACACGGCGACCAGCTCGAAGTTGAGTGCGGCGGCGTGCTTCTGGAACGACGGGATCAGGCTGCCGCGGCACCGGTCGGAGAAGCCGACGACCCCGACGCGGACGCGATCGTTGGCGCCGAGGATGCGGGCGTAGCTGCGGGCGGGCAGGCTGGCGGCGGCGGCGGAGCATGCCGGCTGCCTGCAGGAATTGTCGTCGGTCGTGGCATCGGGCACTCCTGCGGGGTGACGGCGATCGGCATCGGCGGTCGGCAGACGCCGACCGGCACGCCCGCGTTGGTCGCAACTGGTCGAACCACTGTGGCGGATTTGGGTCTGTCTGTGCGGAGCGAGAAGTACTACAGAGAGGGCGATTGCGTGCAAGCGGCCGCTGGACAGGTTTACCCACTCGTCGTGGAAGTGGTTGGCGACGGTTCGAGGTGCGTTCTTGACCACGCACAGTGGCTGTGTTACATCCTTGCGCGTTCTCCTTTCCCGATGCGCGTGCGAACACGCCGTTTTGCGGCTTCGAGCGCCCCGCCGTGCGGTTGACGGCTCCACCGCCGTGCGATGACGGCACGGGCGGAGCCACGCAGGGAGTGGCGAGATCAAGTAGGCGGAACGGTTGCAACCATGGCTTTCTGTGACGCGCGGGGAGTGGCCCGACGCGCGGCGCAGTTCAGGCCGTCCGAGGCACGGCGCCGCGAGGGCGCAGGGACGGCTGCGTAACGTGCCTGGCGGGCAGGCTGGGGCATGTCCCGGCATACGACAGGAGGAAGGAATGCATTGTATGGGGAAGCTCCACGTGGGGAGGAGCCTGCAACGCCTGCTGGCCTGCGCAGTGCTGCTGCTGCGCGGCGACGCCGGCCTTTGCGCAGTTCGAGCGCAGCCGCGTTGCCGGCACCGTCAAGGACCAACAGGGCGGCGTGATGCCCGGGGTCACGGTGACGGCCACCAACCAGGCCACCAACCAGACTCGAAGTCGCGGTGACCGACGCTCCGGCTTCTACACCTGCCACCTGCTGCAGCCGGGGCGCTACACGGTCAGCGCCGAGCTTGCAGGGCTTCAAGAAGGCGACACGCGCCGGCGTGCAGCTCGACGCGGCCGGCTCCATCACCCTCGACTTCACGCTCGAGACCGGTGCGCTGTCCGAGGAAGTGACGGTGACGGCCGAGGCCGCGCTGCTGCAGACCGACGTCGCCGCTGCGCAAGACGGTCGAGGCCAAGGACATCGAGCAGCTCTCGTTCTACGGCCGCAACCCGATTGGCGTCGGCGGGCCTGAAGGCCGGCGTCAGCGGCGGCATCGTTCAACAACTACGGCTTCTCGAACCTCGGCAACGGCGGCTTCAACATCAACGGCAGCCGCGCCGACGAGAACAACATCACGGTGGACGGCGCGACGGCCATCCGCACCCGCTCGTCGGGCGCGATCGTCGGCGTCCAGAACGTCGACGCGCTCCAGGAAGTCCAGGTGCTGACCGGCAACTACATGCCGGAGTACGGGCGCGCCAGCGGCGGCCAGATCCGCATGGTCACCAAGAGCGGCAGCAACCGCTTCAGCGGCAGCGGCTCCTTCTTCTATCGCGACGACTCGCTGCAGGCCAACACCTGGGCGCGCAACCGCAGCACCAACGCGATCGAGAACAGCGGCCCGGCGCCCTTCGACTTCAAGCAGTACGGCTACTCCTTCGGCGGCCCGATCCTGAAGGACCAGCTGTTCTTCTTCGGCGCGCAGGAGTGGGTCAACTTCTTCCAGGTGGCGACCAACACCGCGACCGTGCCGACGATGCTGATGCGGCAGGGCAACTTCAGCGAGCTGCTCGACCCGGCCAACGGCGTTCTGTCTCGGCGTGCGCGGATGATCAACGACCCGCTGACCGGCCAGCCGTTCCCGGGCAACATCATTCCCGGCCAACCGGCTGTCGCCCAACGGCGCTGGCGATGCTCAACACCTACCCCGAGCCGACCGCCGGCTTCCGGCAGGGCTCGGCCAACCTGATTCAGAACAGCCCGAACCCGCAGGATCAGCGCAAGGACAACATCCGGCTTCGACTTCCGGCCCAACACCAGCAACCAGATCAACTACCGCTTCTCGCGGTACAACTGGGTGGCGGTCGACGCGTTCCGCGGCAGCTTCCCGTTCGCGCGCACCGACTGGGAGCGCCCCAACTTCACGCAGACCGCGAGCTGGACGACGCACGATCAGGAACAACTGGGTGAACGAGTTGACCTACACCTACTCGCAGCGACGACGTGTTCATCAACGTCTTCGAGGGCGGCAACTTACCAGCGCAGCACCCGGGCATCAACTACCCCTACGTGTTCCAGGAGCAAGGAGATCGTCGACAAGATCCCGACCATCTCGGTCGAGCGACTTCTGCCGAGATCGACGGCGGCCCGTACCCGGCCTTCTCGTCGGGCCCGATCCACACGATCCAGGACGTGACGCACGCTCGTGCGAGGCCGCCACACCTTCAAGGCCGGCGTCCAGTTCGAGTACTCGGGCGAGGACGACTTCGACCAGATCAACGTCAGCGCCATCCCGGGCAGCACCAACAACCAGAACGGCCGCTTCGAGTTCCAGCGACAGCCGCGCCGGCGGCACGGGCACGGCCGTGGCCAACGTGGCGCTCGGGCTGTTCAACAACTACGCCGAGCTCGGCCAGCGCAACCTGACCAAGTGGCGCGCGCTCGCGGTCGACGCCTTCCTGCAGGACTCGTGGCGGCCGACGGCCAAGCTGACGGTCGAAGGCGGCGTGCGCTACGTGTACTGGCCGCCGTGGTACTCGACGACCAACAACATCGCGACCTTCGCAGCCAGCGCGCTACAACCCGGCGTTCGCGCCCGACGGTCAACCCGGCCAACGGCACGCTCTCGGCGGCGTCCGCTACAACGGCCTGATGCTGCCCGGGCGACGGCTTCCTCGGTGAGGGCGCTGGACACCACGCGTGGCCAGCGACCCGAACGTGCCGCGCCTGTTCACGGGCCAGCCGCGCGGCTTCTCCAAGACGCACACCAACGTCTTCGAGCCGCGCCTCGGCGCCACCTACCAGTGGAACGACAAGACCGTCATCCGCACCAGCGCGGGCATGTTCCACAATCGGGTCACGCTGAACGACTCGACGCTGCTCGGCGGCAACGTGCCGTTCCAGCCGCAGGTGACCATCTCCAACGGCTCGGCCGACAACCCGGCGCGGCGTGCGGCGTCAACCCGCGGCAACCTGCCCATCGGCGTCACCGCGCAGGACCTCGTCTTCAAGCACCCGACCTCCTACATGTGGTCGGGCGGCGTGCAGCGCGAGGTGCCGCTCGGCTTCGTCGTCGACGTCGCCTACGTCGGGCGTCGCGGCCTGTACCTGCAGCGCGAGCGCAACCTCAACCAGCTGCCAGCCGGCACGCTGCAGGCCAATCCGGGCGTCAACATCGCGGCGCTGCGTCCCTACACAGGGCTACGGCGTCATCCGTCTGTCGGAGAACGCCGGCAAGTCGATCTACAACTCGCTGCAGATCTCGGCCGACCGCCGCTACACCAACGGCTTCAAGTTCGGCTTCGCCTACACGCTGAGCAAGTCGACCGACAACGGCATCCGACAAGCGCAACGTGCTGTGGAACACCTACGACGACACCGCTCTACCAGGGCGACTCGAACTTCGACCGCCGTCACGTGGCCGCGTTCTACTACATCTACGACCTGCCGTTCTTCCGCGAGCAGGACACGCTGCTCAAGAACCTGCTCGGTGGCTGGCAGATCTCGGGCTCGACGTTCCTGCGCTCTGGCACGCCGTTCACCGTCGGCCAGACGGCGCAGGACATCGCCGGCGTCGGCGATGTCGGCTTCGGTCAGCCGTGGAGCCAGACCGGCGCCGCCGACGTCAACCACCAGCTGTACGACGGCACGCCGGGCTCGGTCGCGCTCGACACCAGCGTCTTCGTCCGGCCCGCCAATGGCACGTTCGGCAACTCGCCGCGCAACGCGTACTACAACCCCGGCGAGATGCAGTGGGACCTGGCGCTGTTCAAGAACTTCAGCGTCGGCGGCTCGCGTCGCGTCCAGCTGCGCGCCGAGGCGTTCAACTTCCTCAACCACCCCAACCTCGGTGGCATCGACTCCAACCCGCTGAGCGGCAACTTCGGCCGCATCACGTCCAAGGACGGCAACCGTCGCGACATTCAGCTGAGCGTGCGGTTCCAGTTCTGATCCGCCTTCGCCGCTGACGCGGCTTCGGCGGACGCCGCCCCCGCAGAGCAGTCTCGGGGGCGCCGGTCAGATAGAGAGGGCGGGGCAACGAACGTTGCTTCGCCCTTTTTCGTTTTTCAAGGCTTCCCGTTGGCGATACACTCCGGCTCATCGTGTGTGCACAACGTCATCGCTCCAGGTGGGGCGGGCTCCGGGTGGCTGCAGGTCTTTTGTCGCTGGGATCGGCTGCGCTGATGGCGCAGCCGGCGCCGGCCGTTGCGCCTGGCGCGACTTACACCGAGGCCATTCCCAACTCCAAGGTCACCTTCGAGATGGTGGCCGTGCCGGGGGGCACCTTCATGATGGGCAGCCCCGCGACCGAACCGGGGCGGGATGCCGACGAGGGTCCGCAAGTCGAAGTGACGTTGAAGCCGTTCTGGATCGGCAAGACCGAGGTCACCTGGGACGAGTACGACCAGTTTGCCTTCGTGGGCAACACGGGCGCCCGCACCGGTGACGGCGGGGGCGGCGACAGCGACGCCGTGAGCAAGCCGTCCCGCGCGTACGGCGACGAAGCGAAGGGCTACGGCAAGGGACGGATCCCGGCGCTGGCGATGACCCAGCACGCCGCCATGGAGTACTGCCGCTGGCTGTCGCAGGTCACCGGCAAGGCGTATCGGCTGCCGACCGAAGCGGAGTGGGAGTACGCCGCGCGGGCCGGCAGCACTGCCGCGCAGCCAGCCGACCTCGACGCGCAGGCCTGGCACTCGGGCAACGCGGGGGAGGCACCGCACCCGGTCGGGACCAAGGCGGCCAACGCCTTCGGGTTGCACGACATGCTCGGCAACGTCGCCGAGTGGACCTTCGACCTGTACGCCGAAGCGCGCTACGCGGAATGGGGCGCGAAGGCCACGCAACCTGTTGCCCTGCCGAACGACAAGCGCTATCCGCATCCGACGCGGGGCGGCTCGTTCATCGAGGGGCCCGAGCGGTTGCGCTTCGCCAACCGGCAGTCGTCACATGAGGACTGGAGCCAGCGCGACCCGCAGGTGCCGCAGAGCATCTACTGGCACACCGATGCTGACCATGTCGGCTTCCGGGTCGTCCGCGCGGTGGAGGAACAGGCGAACCTGAAGGGGTTCAAGAGCCTGGTCATCAAGGAAAGTGCGGACCGCTAGGACGCAGCGCCGTTCGACCAACGCAGAACCTGCAGCCCGCAGCCTGCAGCCAGTGAGGTGAAGAGATGTCAGAGCAATCCGGTTCGACGCGACGTGATTTCCTGAAGACGACCTCGGCCGCGGCCGTGGGCAGTGGCCTGGCGGGGTGGAGCGTCATCCCGGGCGCGCATGCGCAGGGCAGCGACGAGATCCGCATCGGTCTCATCGGCGCCGGAGGCCGCGGCAGTGGCGCCGTGGCCGACGTGTTCAAGGGGCACCAGACTGGCGTGCGCCTGGTGGCCGTGGGCGACATGTTCCCGGACCGCACCGGGGCGGCGGTCAAGCGCCTCGGCGAGCAGTACGGCGCCCGCGCGGCCGTCAAGCCCGAGCACGTGTTTACGGGCTTTGACAGTTACCAGAAGGTGCTGGCGGTGCCCGACGTCAACTACGTCATCCTGGCCTCGCCACCGGGCTTCCGGCCGACCCACCTCGAGGCCGCGATTCGCGCCGGCAAGAACATCTTCACCGAGAAGCCGGTGGCCGTCGACGGCCCGGGCATCCGCAAGGTGATGGCGCTGGCCAAGGAAGCCGACGCCAAGGGCCTGAGCATCGTCGCCGGCACGCAGCGGCGCCATCAGCACGGGTACCTCGAGACGATGAAGCGCATCCACGACGGCGCGATCGGCGACATCGTGTCGGCGCGCGCCTACTGGAACCAGGGCTTCCTGTGGAAGCGCGATCGGCAGCCGAGCTGGACCGACATGGAGTGGCAGCTGCGCAACTGGCTGTACTTCACCTGGCTCTCGGGCGACCACATCGTCGAACAGCACGTCCACAACATCGACGTCATCAACTGGGCCAAGCAGGGCCATCCGGTCAAGGCCGTCGGCATGGGCGGGCGGCAGGTGCGCACCGACAAGGCCTACGGGCACATCTTCGACCATTTCGCCATCGACTACGAGTACCCCGACGGGTCGCACATGATGAGCATGTGCCGCCAGATCGACAACTGCGCCAACAGCGTCTCCGAGGCCCTTGTCGGCACCAAGGGGACCTGCCAGGCCGACAAGTACGAAATTGCCGGGGCGACCAGCTGGCGCGGCGAGAAGGATCCGATCAGCGCCTACGTGCAGGAGCACATCGACCTGATCCGGATCATCAGGGCCGGGCAGCGCATCAACGAACTGCAGACGGTGGCTGAATCCACCCTTACGGCGATCATGGGCCGGATGTCTGCGTACAGCGGCAAGGCGATGACCTGGGAGGATGCGCTGAATTCGACCGAAGCCCTGGTGCCGACCAGTCCCCAGCTCGGACCGATCCCGACCCCGCCCGTGCCGATGCCCGGCCAGGCCACCAACTGAGAAGGGCCGGTAATTGGAAATTTCAAATTCTGAATTTCCGATGCGCCGGGACCGCGCGAAGGGTTCTCGCGCGGTCCGTGCCTGGCTCTTCGTCGCGCTCTCGGCCTGTGCCGTGCCCTCGTGCCAGCACTACGAGACCGGCGACACCCCGGAACAAGCGCAGGCCGCGCACCGACGACGATGCATCGGTCGCGGTGCCGGCGCCTGACGGGTACCCGCACACCTGACCATCGCGGTGCGTCCAGCCTCCCGGCTGGACGCCGATGTGCCTGCCACCCAGGCCCCCATTAGCCCCACTCAAGGAGTCGTGTCGATGAAGCGGATTGCAACCCTGGCGCTGGTCGCCACCCTCGGCGTGAGCGCGCCGGCGCTGTCACAACCGGCCGCGGCGGCCAAGGACGCGGGCTGGACGCCGCTGTTCGATGGATCGACGCTGGCGGGCTGGCGCGCGTTCAAGAGCGACACCCCGCCGGCGGGGTGGACGGCCAAGGACGGCGTCCTGTCGCGGACCGGCAAAGGCGGCGACCTGATGACCGTGCGCGAGTTCGGCAGTTTCGAGCTCGAGCTGGACTACAAGATTGCGGTCGGCGGCAACAGCGGCATCATGTACCGCGTCGTCACCGAAGGCAACGCGCCGTACTGGAGTGGTCCGGAGTACCAGATCCTCGACAACGAACGCCACGCCGACGCCAAGAACGGGCCCGATCGCCTGTCTGGCAGCAACTACGACTTGATCGCGCCGTCAGCCGCCGTCAGCAAGCCGGCCGGCGAATGGAACACCGCGAAGATCGTGGTCCGTGGCAATCACGTCGAGCACTGGCTGAACGGCACCAAGGTCGTCGAGTACGAGTTCGGCAGCCCGGAGTGGACCCGGATGGTTGCCGAGAGCAAGTTCAAGGCCTGGCCCATCTACGGCAAGGCCACCAGGGGCCACATCGTCCTGCAGGATCACGGCGACCTCGTCGAGTTCCGCAACATCCGCGTCAAGGAACTGAACTGATGCCCACTGCCGTCCGCGTCAAGCTCTCCGTCCTCATGTTCCTCCAGTACTTCATCTGGGGGACGTGGTACGTGACGATGGGGCCGTACCTGAACGAGACCCTCAAGTTCAACGGCCAGCAGATCGGCCTGGCGTATGGCGCCACGGCGCTGGCCGCCATCGTCTCGCCGTTCTTTGTCGGCATGGTCGCCGACCGGTTCTTCGCCACCGAGAAGATCATGGCGGTGCTGCATCTGGCGGGCGGCCTGCTGCTGTTCTACGTGTCCACACTGGACCGCTTCGGCACCTTCTATCCCGTGCTGCTGATCTACACCCTCTGCTACATGCCGACGCTGGCCCTGGCCAACTCGCTGTCGTTCCGGCAGATGACCGATCCCGGCAAGGAGTTCCCCGGCGTCCGCGTGCTCGGCACCATCGGCTGGATTGCCGCCGGCTACGCGATTGCGATTCTCGGCTTCGGCACCAGCGCCGGCATGTTCCAGGCCGCGGCTGCGGCATCGATCGCGCTCGGCCTCTACAGCTTTGCGCTGCCGCATACCCCGCCGGTCAGCGTCGGACACGCGGTGACATTGCGCGACATCCTTGGCCTCGACGCACTGGCCCTGATGAAGGAGCGCTCGTTCCTGATCTTCGTGCTCGGTTCGTTCCTGATCTGCATCCCGCTGCAGTTCTACTACGGCCTGGCGGGCACGTTCCTGAGCGAGATTGGCGTCGCCAACGTCTCGAGCAAGATGACCCTCGGGCAGTGGTCCGAGATCGGCTTCATGCTGCTGATGCCCTTCTTCTTCGTCCGGCTCGGCATCAAGTGGATGATGATCGTCGGGATGGTCGCCTGGACCCTGCGCTACGTGCTCTTCGCACTCGGCGACGCCGGCCCGGGCATGTGGATGCTGTACGTCGGCATCCTGTTGCACGGCATCTGCTACGACTTCTTCTTCGTCACCGGGCAGATCTACGTCGACAAGAAGGCGCCGGCACACCTGCGCGGCGCGGCGCAGGGCTTCATCGCCTTCGTCACGCTGGGCGTCGGGATGTTCATCGGCTCGCTGGTCTTCGGACCCGTGCTCGATGCCTACACGGTCGATGCGGCGATTCCGCACGACTGGTCCAAGATCTGGATGGTGCCGGCTGCCGCTGCTGCGGTCGTGCTGGTGCTGTTTGCCGTCATGTTCAACGACAAGGTCGAGACGGAAGCAAGGTAGGGGGCCCCGCGACAGTAGGAGCGCTTCCCACGGCGGCCCTGTGGACCCCAGGGCCGCTCGGGGAGCGGCCCCTACCATCGTCATCGACATGCGCACCGTCACCGTCACGCGCTACGTGACCCCGCTTCGCGAGGGCGGGTCGTTGCCGGCCATCATCGAGGCCGACGACGATGGGTTGTACGTGCTGAAGTTTCGCGGCGCGGGGCAGGGGCCGCTGGCACTGGTGGCCGAACTCGTGTCCGGTGAACTGGCGCGGGCGCTCGGCCTGCCCGTGCCCGAGCTGGTGCTCGTGCAGCTCGACCCCGATCTGGCGCGTACCGAACCCGATCCCGAGATCCAGGAACTGATTCGGGCGAGCGCTGGTCTGAACCTGGCGCTCGACTATCTGCCTGGCTCGGTCGGTTTCGATCCGCTGGCCGACACGGTCGCCCCGGATCTGGCGTCCGAGGTGGTGTGGTTCGACGGCCTGGTCAGCAACGTCGATCGCACGGCCCGCAACACCAACCTGCTGACGTGGCATGGCCGCCTCTGGCTGATCGACCATGGCGCCAGTCTCTTCTTCCATCACGGCACACCGGCCGCGGCGTTTCTGGCGCGGGCCGACGACCCGTTCCCGCGGATTGGCGAGCACGTGCTGATCCCGGCCGCCGCCGCCCTGACCGACGCCGACGCGCGGCTGACCCCACGGCTGACCAGTGACGCTATCGACGCGGTCGCCGGGATGGTGCCAGACGAGTGGCTCGGAGACGACGCGGCGGGACAGAGAGCCGCGTACGCCGAGTACCTGCAGGCCCGCGTGCGCGGGCCGCGGAGTTTCGTGGGGGAGGCCGCTCGTGCGCGACTGTCACGCGTATGACTACGCCGTGCTGCGGCTCGTGCCGCAGGTCGAGCGGGGCGAGTTCATCAACGTCGGCGTCGTCCTCTCGTGTCCGGACCGCAGGTTCCTCGCTGCGCGAACGCATCTCGACCCGGCGCGCCTCGAGGCCTTCGCCCCGTCGCTCGACGCAGACGTGGTGCGGCGGCACCTCGCCTCGTTCGAGGCGCTCTGCCGCGGCGGGCCGGAGACCGGCCCGATCGGCGCGCTGCCGCAGCGGCAGCGTTTCCACTGGCTGGTGGCGCCGCGCAGCACGGTGATCCAGACCTCACCGGCGCACACCGGCTGGTGCCGCGATCCCGCGCAGACCCTCGACCGGTTGCTGGGGCAGTACGTGCACGAGCGCCGACTGGCGGACGAGGAAGGCCGAAAGTAGGGTCGTCCGGGCGGCCACGTCTCCGCCGTGCCTTTGCGCGAGGACGGGTCGGTGTAGGACAATCGTGGCGTCCCGGTCGCTGACCAACGGACCCACGTCGTGCCCATCTACCTCGACTACCACGCCACGACCCCGGTCGACCCGCGGGTGTACGCCGCCATGACGCCGTACTTCATGGAGGTGTTCGGCAACCCCGCGAGCACGAGCCACCCGTTCGGGCGCCAGGCGCGCGCGGCCGTGGAGTCGGCGCGACAGCGGATCGCCGCGGCGCTGAATGCGGCCTCGCCGTCCGAGATCGTCTTCACGTCGGGCTCGACCGAGTCCAACAACCTGGCCATCAAGGGCGTGGCGCGGACCTGCGGTGCCCGCGGACGGCATGTCGTCACGGCCGCCACCGAGCACAAGTGCGTGCTCAACGCCTGCAAAGCGCTGCGTGACGACGGCTACGACATCAGCATCCTGCCCGTCGGCCCGGACGGCTCGGTCACGGTGGCTGCCGTGGTCTCGGCATTGCGCGCCGACACCGTGCTGGTCTCGCTGATGCACGCCAACAACGAGATTGGCGTGGTCCACGACATTGCCGCCATCGGCGCGCTGTGTCGCGCCCGCGGCGTGCTGCTGCACACCGACGCCACGCAGTCGTTCGGCAAGCTGCCGGTGGACGTTCAGGCCATGCAGGTGGATCTGCTGTCGATGAGTGCGCACAAGATGTACGGACCGAAGGGCGTTGGCGCCCTGTACGTGCGGACGCCGTGCAAGCTGGCCCCGCAGCTGGATGGCGGTGGCCACGAGGGCGGACTGCGCAGCGGGACCCTCAACGTTCCCGGAATTGTCGGACTGGCCGATGCGGTGGTCCTGGCCTGCGAGGACCTCGAGGCCGACCGGCGCGCCCAGCGGCTGTTACGCGACCGCATCTGGCTGGCCCTTCGGGCAGCCTTTCCGACCTTGATGCTCAACGGCCCGGACCCGATCGGCGCTGCCGACCGTCGCTTGCCGAACAACCTCAACGTCAGCATCGGCGGGGCCGCGGGCGATGCGATGCTGGCGGCGCTCGGCGACGAGGTCTGCGTGTCGACGAGTTCGGCCTGTACCAGCGCCTCGGGCGAGGCCTCGCACGTCCTCACCGCGATTGGCCGGCAGCCGGGCCTGACCAACCTGCGCATCAGCGTCGGGCGGCCCACGACCGCCGCCGAGATCGACGCGGTGGTGGCCTGCATCGAGCGCGCCGCCGTCAGGGCATAGAATTCAAGCCGTCGGCCCTGTCCGACTGCCGTCTGCCGTCTGAAGCCTGCCGACTGCCGACTGCCGACTGCCGAAACTTTCCAAGGAGCCTAATCGATGTCCCTCTCTCGTCGTGCCCTACTCGGCGCTGCCGGCAGTGCCGCGGCTGCCGCCGCCATGCAGGTGGTGCCGTCCTCGCCTGCGTTCGCGCAGCGCACCGGGCCGACGCCCGCATCACTCGGCAAAGGCCCCGGCCGCGTCAAGCTCGGTGTCTCGTCCTACTCCTACTGGCACTTCCGTCCCCAGGACCAGCCCTATCCGATCGAGAAGGTGATCGAGCACGCCGCGTCGGTGGGTGTGGAAGGTGTGGACATCCTGCATCGCCAGATGCAAGGCGAGGACAACGCCTACCTGCAGCGCCTGAAGAAGCACGCCTTCGTGAATGGCATCGACCTCATCGCGCTGTCGATCCACCAGGGCTTCGTGTTCCCGGATGCCGCCGAGCGGCAGAAGAACATCGACCACACCGTGCACTGCATGGAGCTGGCCTACGCGATGGGCATTCCCTGCCTGCGCCTGAACACGGGACGCTGGAACACCACCAAGTCCTTCGATGACCTGATGGCCAACCGCGGCATCGAGCCGGTGCTGCCCGGCGCGACCGAGGACCAGGGCTTCGACTGGGTCATCTCGTCGATCGAGAAGCTGCTGCCGACCGCGGAGAAGCTCGGCGTGCGTCCTGGCGCTCGAGAACCACTGGGGGCTGGCTCGCACCGCCGACGGCCTGATGCGCATCGTCGATGCCGTCAACTCGCCGTGGCTCGGCGTGCTGGCCGACACCGGCAACTTCCTGGACGACCAGTACGCGCAGTTCGAGAAGATTGCGCCCAAGACCGTGCTTCGTGCAGGCCAAGACCTACGAGGGCGGCGGCGAGTGGTACGCGCTCGACATCGACTACGCGCGGATCGCGAAGATCCTCGCGGCGCAGCAGTACCGCGGTTACGTGTCGCTGGAATTCGAGGGAAAGGCGCCCGGCCGAACAGGCCGTGCCGAAAGCCGTGGCGCAGCTGCGCGCGGCGTTCAAGGTGTAGGTAGTGGGCCGGTAGGGGCAGCTCCCCGAGCTGCCCCGCAACCTCAATGCTTCGCGAACACGCTCGTCTTGCCGTCCGCGGTAAAGGCGAGCGTGTCGTACTTCTGGGGATTCGGGCCTTCCATGCCTGGCGACCCGATCGGCATGCCCGGGACGGCGATGCCCTTGATCGCCGGCTTTTCGGCCAGCAGCTTCTTGACGTCGGCGGCAGGCACGTGCCCCTCGACGACGTAGGCTCCCACCAGCGCGGTGTGGCAGGAGGTGGCCGCGGCCGGCACCTTCTGCTGCTGACGGATGCTGGAAAGATCGTCGCGGTGCTGGGTTTCGACCTTGAAGCCCGCCGCCTGCAGGTGTTCGACCCACTTGATGCAGCAGCCACACGTGGGGGTCTTGTACACCACCACCGTCGGCAACGGCCCCTGCGCCGTCACGGCTACACCCGCCACGGTCAGCGCCATCACGAGCGCACCACTGAAGCGCGCCACCAGAGTCTTTGTCACAGGTATCCTTCCTCCTCCTTCGACCATACCATCGTCGGACGCCGGGCTGGCGCGGCTACTTCGGCAGCGGCGATTCCATCTCGGCGGCCACCCAGGTGACCACGGCGATTGCCGCCGCAGCCTTGGCCATCTCCTTCGGGTCGATACGCTCCACGGTGTCGGCGGGCGTGTGGTGGATCTGGAAGTATCTCGCCGCGTCGCCGGCGAGGGCCATCGTCGGCACCTGTCCCGCCTGGGCGATCGGACCGATGTCGGCGCCGCCGCCGCCCGGCCCGAGCGGCGGAAAGCCGAGGGGCTACAGCAGGTCCACCACGTCGGCCATCGCTTGCCGACCTCGCTCGTTGCCGGAATAGCCGAGCCGCATCGGCTCGAACACCCCGATGTCGGATTCCAGCGCCATGACGTGCCTGGACGCCGCTGCCAGATGCTCGTCGCGGTAGGCCAGTGCGCCACGCAGGCCGTTCTCCTCGTTGGTGAACAGCACGACGCGCACGGTCCGTCGCGGCCGCAAATCGAGGGCTTTCATCAGACGCGCCGCCTCCCACGTGACGATGCAGCCGACGCCATCGTCGGACGCGCCCCCGCCCACGTCCCAGGAGTCGAAGTGCCCGCCGATGAGCACGATCTCGTCCGGACGCTCACGGCCGACGATCTCGCCCGACGACATTGGCCGACACCGCGTCGGGCAGTGTCGCGCCCGACATCCGCAGCCGCACGGTGACGGGCACCTGTCGCGCCACCAGCCGGGCCAGCCGCTGCGCGTCCTCCACCGGAATCGCCGCCGCCGGAATCTTCGGCGTCGTGCCTTCCAGGTACGACATGTTGCCGGTGTGCGGCGTGCGCAGGCCGAGCGGTCCCACCGACCGCACCAGCGCGCGCGACCGCGCCGTGTCGCGCCGCGTTGATCGCGCCGGTGGTGCGATAGCGGACGGTCTGCCCGTACGTGGTGAAGGGAACGTCGAACAGCACGATCCGGCCAGCCGCCTCTGCTGCGCGCGTGGTCAGCTCATCGAAGCTGCGGACCACCAGCAGCGGCGCGGTGATGCCCTCGGCTGGTGTGGCGACGCTGCCCCCGAGGCCCAGCATCACCAGCGGCGACGGCACCGGCGAGACGATCTCGAGCGATTCCGCACCCCGGACCCACCGGGGTGCGTTCGTCGTTTCGAGACGAACATTCTCGAGTCCGTCCCGGCGCATCGTCTCGGCCGCCCAGTCGCAGGCCAGGTCCAGGTTGCGCGTGCCAGTGAGACGACCGCCGAACGTGTCGCACAGCTCAGCGAGGCGGTCCCATGCGGTGGTGGTGCCGATGCTGGTCTGCGTCAGGCGCTCGAGGGTCTGCAGGTAGGGGGCCAGCCACTCGGCAGCCACAGGGGTTTGCGCCTCGGCGGCACGCCGGAGGGGGCCCACGGAGACCGCGGCAGGGAGGGCGGTGAGGAAGTCGCGGCGCGTCGGCATCGCTGGCAATTATGGAAGATTCCAGGCAGATTCTTCAGACTCTGCAAGACAAAGAAGGGACCGCTTGGCGTGTGAGGGGAGCCGCCAGGGGCTCACGGGGTGCGCCGGATCTCGTGTTCGCGGTCGACGGCCAATCCGGTCACGCGCTGCTGTACGCCATCGGGCCAGGTGACCAGGAGTGACACCGGCCCCGCGACCTTTCCAACGCCGATGTGCAGGCGATCGTCTGACGCGGCCAGGTAGCTGCCGCCAGAACGCACCCGCCGGACGATCGGGGGCTGCCCGGGCAGCTCAATCCGTACCGTGGCGCCCAGCGCGCGGCGGTTCTTCTCCGGTTGCGACAGGCGCAGCCGCAGCCAGTGACCCGGCGTCGTCGTCACATTACGCAGCAGGCGTGCCGGACCGTCGTTGGTGGTCACGACGATGTCGACGCGGCCGTCGAGATCGAGGTCGCCGAAGGCCGCGCCCCGGCTCACGCCAAGCGGCTCCAGGCCCGGCCCGGCCTGCGCGGTAATGTCGATGAGTCTCACGGCCTTCGTCGCGGCGGTTGCAGGTCCACCGGCGCCGGCGCCCGGCCCCCGTGACCCGCTATCCGGTTTCGTGGTGAACAGCTGATTGCGCTGACGAAACGGATTGGACGTGGCGCGCAGGCTGGAGATGACGTTGACGGCGCCGTTGGCCACGAACAGTTCGAGCCAGCCGTCGTTGTCGGCGTCGAACCAGTCGGCCCCGAACCCGGTCATTGCCGCAGTCGCCGCCGCCAGGCCCGCCGGGGCGCGGCGGTCCTCGAAGCCGCCCGTGCCGTCGTTCTCGTAGAGGACGAACGTCTCGCCCACCAGGTTGGTCACGACCAGGTCCTCGTCGCCGTCGCGGTCGTAGTCGCCCGAGGCGATGCCCATGCTGCCCTCTGGACGTCCGGCCGCGTTGTAGGCGGTGCCCGACAGCATGCCCATGTCCTCGAAGGTCCCGTCGTGCCGGTTGGTCCACAACTGGTTGGGCGTGGCGTCGTTGGCGACGTAGATGTCCGGCCAGCCGTCCCCGTCGTAATCGCCCACTGCCACACCCAGGCCGTTGCCGAACGCGCGTGAGATCCCGGCCTTGTCGCTGACGTCGTCGAACGTGCCATCACCACGGTTGTGCAGCAGACGGGACGGAAGCGCGACGATAGGCCGTCGGCGCACAGTAGTCGCGCTGGCCAGCCGGCTCGACACAGCGCTTGTTGCCCTCCGGGGTGAAGTCGACGTAGTTGGCGATGAAGAGGTCGAGGAAGCCGTCGCGGTCGTAGTCGAGGAACGCGGCGCTGGTGCTCCAGCGGGAGTCGTTGGCCCTGGCGGCCTCGGTCACATCGGTGAAGCGCCCGTTGCCGTCATTGCGGTACAGGACGTTGTCGTCATAGGCCGTCACGTAGAGATCGAGGTCGCCGTCGTTGTCGATGTCGCCGACAGCGGCCCCCATGCCGTAGCCGACGAACCCGACACCGGCCTGCTCGGTGACATCCGTGAACCTGAGCGAGCCACCGGGCCGGTCGAGGTCGTTGCGAAACAACCGGGAGGTCGGCGCACCCTTGGCCGGAGCGGCGTTCGGGCGACGACGTTCGAGCGTGGCATCGCGGCCGAGCCACTCGGCGCCCTGCACCATGAACACGTCGAGGTCGCCGTCGTTGTCGTAGTCGAACAGCGCCACGCCCGCGCCGATCAGCTCGGGATACCAGAACTCGCCGCGCGCGCCGTTGACGTGCCGGAAGCGCAGGCCGGCGGCGTCGGCGACGTCCTCGAAGCGCGGCGCCGACTGCGGCGTCGCCTGCGACGGCGCCGCGGTGCAGGGCAGGGCGATGGCCAGCAGCAGCAGCACGCCGAGCGCGGCACGCCTGACGAGCGTCGCACCGGTCGGCTCGCCGGCCGTGATGTCCGGTCGGGTCATCGCAGGTTCCTCAGGTCACGTTCGAGGGCACCTGCCAGATCGAGGGCGCCATGTTTGCGTGCGCGCGCAAGCGCTTCGTACCGAGGCGGCGCGCCTCGCCGATGTCACCCTTGCGCGCGTACAGGGCCGACGTCGCGTACATGTACCGGGCAGATTCGGCGTCGTCGGGCACGTGCAACCGCAGCAGCTGGGCGAGGGCGTCATCGAGGCGGCCGGTGTTGGCCAGCACGCGCGCGTAGTTGAACCGGAAGGCACGCACGCGCGGGTCGGCGTCGACGGCACGCAGATACGACGCTTCCGCTTCGGGCACGCGTCGCGCCGCCTCGTCGATCAGCCCCAGCGCGTTGTGTGCCGCCGCATCGAAGGGGTTGCTGTGCACGGCCTTGCGGAGTATCGGTTCGGCCTGCGTCACGTCACCGGCAGCGGCCAGGGCGAGCCCGAAGGCATGGTGCGCGTCTGCCAGGTGGGTGCCGGCAGCGATCACCGCGCGATACTGCGCCTGGGCCTTTTCCAGGTTGCCCGTGCGGGCGTACAGCGAGATCAGGTTGACGCGCGCCTGGCCCAGCGCCGGGTCACGCGCCAATGCGTCCTCGTGCAAGCGGATGGCATCGACGTCGGCCTGCAGGGAGCCCGCCACATGGACCCCCCGGCGAAGCAGCGCGGCGGCGTCGGTACGCAGGCCGGCGAGGCGCGCATCCCAGCGATCGGGAGGCATCGGCCAGCAGGCGAGGCAGGCCTGCTGGCGGTCGAGCGATGCGCGGGCCGCGGTGAGATCGCCGGCCTTGCGCTGCAGCTGGGCGAGCCCGTAATGGGCCGCGCCGAAGGCCGGAACCAGCGCGATGGCACGACCGAATTCGGTGCGCGCTGCGTCGGCATTTCCCGATGCCAGGGCCACGCGCCCAAGACCGTAACGGGCGGCCGGTTCGGCCTCGGGGGCCTGCCTTGCGAGCTCGTATGCGCTGCGCGCCTCCGCAGGGTGCCCACTCTCGAGCAGGGCGTCACCGTGTCGGAGGTGGAGCAGCGGTGAGGGCGCCAGTGCGACGGCCCTGGCAAAGTACCGGGCAGCGTCGGCGTGCTGGGCGGTTCTCGACGCGAGCATTCCCGAGTACACCCACCAGTCGGCCTCACGCTGGCGCGAGGCGGCGTGCCTCGGCGTACGCCTCGGCGGCAAGGTCGAACTGTTCCCAGGCATGCAGGACCAGCCCGAGCTCGCCGACGGAGGTCGCCGAGGGCGACGCGAGCACGGCGTCGCGAGCCCTGGTGATGTCCGCACGCGAGCCGTCCGGGTAGGTCGCGATGGGGAGGGTCTTCCAGTCCATCTGCGCGGGCGAGGCCAGCAGCACCAGCGAGGTCAGGAACACGGGCAGAACATGAGCCGATACCACAGCAGCATTACAGCACATCGAAATTGGCCGGGCTCCGCGCCGATGCCGCCGGCGATTGGTCGCGTGCGGGGGCCGGATCATCGCGCACGAAAAAGCCCCGGCAACCTTTCGGCTGCCGGGGCGAAGTCACCCGTCAGGGGCGACGTGAGGAGACGGTAGGGCGCGCCGCGGCCGACGGGCGGCTCGGGGAGCCGCCCCTACCTAGAAGGCGAAGCGCATGCCGAGCTGGACGCGGCGCGGGTTGCGCGCGAGCGAACGGATCCGCATGAAGTTCGGGTCGGTCAGGCCGGTGACCGGGTTGCCCCACTGGGCGTGGTTGAACACGTTGCTCGACTCGGCGCGCAGTTCCACGCGGTACCGGCCGAACGGGATCGCCCGGAACAGCGAGAAGTCGAGGTTCCAGTTGGTCGGTCCGCGGAAGGCGTTGCGGCCGCAGTTGCCCCACGCGTTGCCGGGCTGGCTGAACTGGGTCGGGTCGTACCACGGCTCGTTCGGACCAGCTTCACCGAAGCCGCCCTTGAGTTCGCCCGTGACGTTGGCGCTCTGGAATCCACCAACCTGCTGGAGGAGGCCGTTGTCGCCACCGACCGAGAACGGCGTGCCGGAAACCACCGAGGCGATGCCGTTGACCTGCCAGTTCTTGACGAGGTAACCGAGGAAGTTGGACGACTCGCGCATCCAGGGGAGCTCGTAGACGAAGCCCATCTGGAGCATGTGGGGACGGTCGTAGCCGGCGCGCGCGTAGTTGCGGCCGATCTGCGACGGCTGGTTCCAGCTCAGGCCGGCCCATCCGTCATCGTCGGCCTCGTTGAGGGCCTTGGAGAAGGTGTAGGCGCCCTTGAGGAGCAGGCCGTTCTTGAACGGGCGGTTCAGCGCCATCTGCAGCGAGTGGTAGCGGGCCTTGGTGCGCGAGCCCCACAGCAGAACGCTGGCGTTGCCGGCCTGCGTGAAGAACTGACGGTTGGCGTTGCCACCGCTCTCGGCGTAGTTCAGGTTGATGTCGGCGTAGCCGTTGTTGGTGGCCGTGCCGACGTAGCCGGTGCTGAGCGACAGGTCGCCCGGCAGGCGCCGTTCAACGAACACGTTCCACGAGTCGATGGTGCCGCGCTCGACGTTGCCGACCTCCGGGGTCCGCATGTCGACGCCGCGGGGCAGCGGCACGCTGCCACTGGCCACGTCCGGGTTGGGCGCGCCGGGAATGCCCTGCGACAGCGGGCCGTAGGGAATGAACCCGTTCGGGCCCGCACCGCTGTAGCCAATCGAGGCCGGGTAGAAGCCGCGCAGCGGGCGCGACCATGGCATCGGGTTGAACGTGCGGCCGTAGCCAGCACGGAACACGGTGTCGTCGTTGAGGCGGTAGGCGGCACCGAGGCGCGGCGCGAACAGGTTCTTCTGCGCCTTGTAGCCGGCATCTTCGCTGTTGCGCGGGAGCAGCACGTTGAAGGTGTTCAGGTCGAGCTGCTCGAAGCCGCGGTCGTCACGCTGCATCAGCGGGTAGTACTCCCAGCGCAAGCCGACGTTCAGGGTCAGCTTGTCGTTGGCCTGCCAGCGATCGTTGATGTAGAGACCGTACTGGTCCTCGTTGGTGGTCATCACCTCGAACTGCACGCTCTTGCCGAAGCTGCTGGCCTGGCCGAGCAGGAACGCGCCGTAGTCGTTGAAGCCACCGACGCTGGCGTAGCCGGGCGTGCCCGTGATGCCGCCGCCGAACGAGAACTGGCCGCGCGGGTTGTTGACTTCCGGCTGCCAGTGGTCGAGGCCGAGACGGACGAAGTCGAAGCCCGAGCGGATCTCGTGCTTGCCCGCCACCTTGGTCACGTTGGTCGACAGCGTGTAGTTGAACTCGTGACGCGTCACCGGCGTCCAGCCCGAGTTGTTGCCGATCGTGGAGAGGCCGGTGTTGAACTGCGGCATGCCGGAGTAGAAGTCGGCGTACTGACCAGCCGAGCCAGGTCCCGTGACACCGGCGCCGTTGGTGCCGGGAATCCGGAACTGGTCGAGGCCGTAGTTGATGCCGTAAGTCGGGACCCTGCGACGCGTGGTCCATCGTGTTGGACCCGAAGGTCGCGTCCCAGATCAAGGTCGGCGTGAGCGTGTAGGTCTGGCCGACGCTCCACAGGTTGACCTTGGTGTCGCCGCCGCCAGCTTCGGTGAACGGCAGGTAGAAGAGGTCCTGCACGGTGGCATCCATCATGGAGTACTTGCCCCACAGCTGGTTGGCCGACGTGCGGTTCCAGTTCACCTTGAGGTCGACGTTGTCACGCGTCGCTTCCGGGAACTCGGTACGCTCGTAGTTGTTCTGGGTGCCGTTGTTGGTGCCCGGCACGTTCGGCTGCGGATACAGCGCCTGGATGGAGTTGGAAATCGGGCTGATCCGGCTGCCCGGGATGACGGCACCCGGGAAGACCGAGCGGTCCGCGCCGGTGCTGGCATTGCCCGTGCTCGGGTCGTACAACCGGAAGTTGGGGTTGAACGCCAGCACTTCACTGAAGTCACCGGTGCGCATCCTCGCGGTCGGCACCGTCAGGGTCGAGATGCGCGAGTTCTTCTCGAGGTTGCGCTCCCAGCCGCCGAAGTAGAACAGGCGGTTCTTCAGCACCGGGCCACCGACCGTGCCGCCGAGAATCTGCACGCTCGAATTCGGGTTGTCGGCGCCGGAGAAGTAGTTCTGACGGGCGTTCCACTCGTCCTGGTTGCGGAAGTAGAAGGCCGACCCGCGCACCGAGTTGGTGCCCGACTTGGTGGCCACCGAGACGGCCGCGCCGCCGGTCATGCCCTGCGAGGCGTCGAACGAGTTGGTCGAGATGTTGACCGTCTCGATCGTCTCCACCGGCGCGATGTAGCCGGCGTGGTGCGGCAGCCACACGTTGATCGAGGCGGCGCCGTCGATACGGGTGACGTTGTTGTTGCGATTGGTGCCGTTGACGTTGGTCGTCAGCGCGCGGCCCGGGGTGTCGGTCTGCGCGTTCTGGAAGGCCACCGGCGTCGCACCAGGCACCAGGTTCATCAGGCCCTGGTAGTTGCGGTACTGGTTGAGCGGCAGGTTGACGACGTCAGCCGGCTTGAGGTTGACCGAGACGTCGGCCTTGTCGGTCTTCAGCAACGCCGCTTCGGTCGTCACCGTGACCGACTCGGTCAGGGCGCCGACCTCGAGCTTCGCGTCGGCGCGGGAGGTGTCGTTCTGCGAAACCGGCAGGCCGGTCTGGACATACTCCTTGAAGCCCTGCAGGGAGGCCCGCACCGTGTAGGTGCCGGGCTGCAGGTTGCGGACTGCATAGGCGCCGGTGGCGTCAGACACCGCGCTGACCTCGAGACCGGTACCTTCGTTTTTCACCGAGACCGTAGCGCCAGGAATGGCCGCACCGGAGTCATCCACCACTGTACCGACAATCGTGCCGTACAGGGCCTGGGCCGCGACGTGAGCAGGCAGCAGCGCGATCGCTGCGGCCAGCGCAAGGCCGAGGCCTCTCGCCAGAAGGGTTCGAACAGGGGTCACTCATACCTCCGAAGGGGGTTGAACAGACAGCGAAGAGAACCGGTGCAACCTTTACGCCACTCGGCTGCAACATCTGTGTCGAATCGACACGGGCTGTTAACCCTTTTAGCCACGGCTAGTTGCCCCCATTCGGACGGCTAGTGCAAATGCATCAGTTGCGCCTCTGCTACGACGTCAGGCTCAATCTCCAGAGTTTTGGAGCCAGATTCTCCAGATGTTTGGATTCCGGCCGAAAAATGTGAGTTCGCCCGACTCCGGGACAAACACAAAAACGCCCCGGGAGCGCGTGGCTCCCAGGGCGAAAATCCCCCGTGGGGGAGACTTCAGGGCGTTGTCGGCAGCTGCCTAGAACGCGAAGCGCAGGCCGAGCTGCACCCGCCGCGGATTGCGGGCGAGCGAGCGGATGCGCATGAAGTTGGGGTCGGTCAGGCCAGTGACCGGGTTGCCCCACTGGGTGTGGTTGAACACGTTGGTCGCCTCGGCACGGAGCTCGATGCGACGCGCCCCGAAGGGGATCGCCCGGAACAGCGAGAAGTCGAGGTTCCAGTTGGCCGGTCCGCGAAAGGCGTTGCGGCCCGAGTTGCCCCACGCGTTGCCGGGCTGGCTGAACGCCGACGGGTCGTACCACGGCGCGTTCGGACCGGCTTCGCTGAAGCCGCCCGAGAGCTCGCCCGTGACGTTGGCCGTCTGCAGACCGCCAACCTGCTGGAGCAGGCCGTTGTCGCCGCCGACCGAGAACGGCGTGCCCGACACCACCGAGGCGATGCCGTTGACCTGCCAGTTCTTGACGAGGTGGGCGAGGACGTTGGACGACTCGCGCAACCAGGGGAGCTCGTAGACAAAGCCCATCTGGAGCATGTGGGGACGGTCGTACCCGGCGCGCGCGTAGTTGCGGCCGATCTGCGACGGCTGGTTCCAGCTCAGGCCGGCCCACCCGTCATCGTCAGCCTCGTTGAGCGCCTTGGAGAAGGTGTAGGCGCCCTTGAGGAGCAGGCCGTTCTTGAACGGGCGGTTCAACGCCATCTGCAGCGAGTGGTAGCGCGCCTTGGTGCGCGCGCCCCACAGCAGGACGCTGGCGTTGCCGGCCTGCGTGAAGAACTGACGGTTGGCGTTGCCACCGCTCTCGGCGTAGTTCAGGTTGATGTCGGCGTAGCCGTTGTTGGTGGCCGTGCCGACATAGCCGGCGCTGAGGGCGAGGTCGCCCGGCAGGCGCCGCTCGATGAACGCGTTCCACGAGTCGATGGTGCCGCGCTCGACGTTGCCGACCTCGGGGGTCCGCATGTCGACGCCGCGGGGCAGCGGCACGCTGCCGCTGGCCACGTCCGGGTTGGGCGCGCCGGGGATGCCCTGGGCGAGCGTGCCGTAGGGAATGAACCCGTTCGGGCCCGCACCGCTGTAGCCGATCGAGGCCGGGTAGAAGCCGCGCAGCGGACGCGACCACGGCATCGGGTTGAACGTGCGGCCGTAGCCGGCGCGGATGACCGTGTCGTCGTTGAGGCGGTAGGCAGCGCCGAGGCGCGGCGCGAACAGGTTCTTCTGCGCCTTGTAGCCGGCGTCCTCGCTCTCCTGCGGGAGCAGCACCTGGAACGTGTTCAGGTCCAGCCGCTCGAAGCCGCGGTCGTCGCGCTGCATCAGCGGGTAGTACTCCCAGCGGAGCCCGGCGTTGACCGTCAACTTGTCGTTCACCTGCCAGCGGTCGTTGACGTAGAAGCCGTACTGGTCCTCGTTGGTGGTCATGACCTCGAACTGGACGCTCTTGCCGAACGAGCTGACCTGGCCGAGCAGGAACGCGCCGTAGTCGTTGAAGCCACCGACGCTGGCATACCCGGGCGTGCCGGTGATGCCACCGCCGAAGGAGAACTGACCGCGCGGGTTGTTCACCTCAGGCTGCCAATGGTCGAGGCCGAGACGGACGAAGTCGAAGCCCGAGCGGATCTCGTGCTTGCCCGCCACCTTGGTGACGTTGGTCGACAAGGTGTAGACGAACTCGTTGCGCGTGACCGGGGTCCACCCGTTGTTGTTGCCGAGCGTGGAAAGTCCGGTGTTGAACTGGGGGAAGCCGGAGTAGAAGTCCGCGTACTGGCCCTGCGAGCCGGGGCCGGTGACGCCGGCGCCGTTGGTGCCGGGGATGCCGAAGGTGTCGAGGCCGAAGTTGGTGCCGTAGTCCGACCCCTGCGACTCGTGCTTCATGACGTTGGAGCCCACCGTCGCGTCCCAGATCAGCGTCGGGCTGAGCGTCCAGGTCTGGCCCACGCTCCACAGGTTGACGGTGGTGTCGCCGCCGCCGGCAGTGGGATTGGGCAGGGTGAACAGGTCCTGCACCGACGCGTCCATGCGCGAGTACTTGCCCCAGATCTGGTTGGACGACGAGCGGTTCCAGTTCAGCTTGAAGTCGACGTTGTCACGCGTCGCTTCCGGGAACTCGGTACGCTCGTAGTTGTTCTGGGTGCCGTTGTTGGTGCCCGGCACGTTGGGCAGCGGGTAGGTCGCCTGCACCGCTGCGGCAATCGGCGCGATGCGGTTGGCCGGGATCTGCGCGTTCGGGAAGATCGCGCGGTCGGCGCCCGTCGACTGGTTTCCGGTGGCCGGATCGTAGAGGCGGAAGGCCGGGTTGAAGCCCAGCACCTCGCTGAAGTCACCGGTGCGCATGCGCGCGGTCGGCACCGTCAGGGTCGAGATGCGCGAGTTCTTCTCGAGGTTGCGCTCCCAGCCGCCGAAGAAGAACAGGCGGTTCTTGCGGATCGGCCCACCGACCGTGCCGCCGAGGATGTCCACCGACGACTCGGGATTCTTGGCCGCGGAGAAGTAGTTCTGCCGCGCGTTCCACTCGTCCTGGTTGCGGAAGTAGAAGGCCGACCCGCGCACCGCGTTGGTGCCCGACTTGGTGGCCACCGAGACGGCCGCGCCGCCGGTCATGCCCTGCGAGGCGTCGAACGAGTTGGTCGAGATGTTGACCGTCTCGATCGTCTCCACCGGCGCGATGTAGCCGGCGTGATGCGGCAGCCACACGTTGATCGAGGCGGCGCCGTCGATACGGGTGACGTTGTTGTTGCGGTTGGTGCCGTTGACGTTGGTCGTCAGCGCGCGGCCCGGGGTGTCGGTCTGCGCGTTCTGGAAGGCCACCGGCGTCGCACCAGGCACCAGGTTCATCAGGCCCTGGTAGTTGCGGTACTGGTTCAGCGGCAGGTTCACGACCTCGGCCGGCTTGAGGTTCACCGAGACGTCGGCCTTGTCGGTCTTGAGCAGGGCCGCCTCGGAGGTCACCGTCACCGACTCGGTAAGCGCGCCCACTTCCAGCTTGGGATCGATGCGGACGATGTCGTTGGCATCGACCGGGATCGCCGTCTGGACGGACTCCTTGAAGCCCTGCAACGTCGCCTTCACGCTGTACGTGCCCGGCTGCAGATTGCGCATCGTGTAGGCCCCGGAGTCGTCCGAGACCGCCATGACTTCGAGCCCAGTGTTGGTGTTGGTGGCCGTGACCGTGACGCCAGGCACTGCCGCGCCGGAGTCGTCAGACACCGTGCCCGTCAACGTGCCGTAGAGCGCCTGCGCGACGGCGGGAGCCGGGAGCATGGCAATCACCAGGGCCAGGACGACTGCCAGGCTCGTGGCGACGAGATTTCGAACAGACTTCACTCACACCTCCGACTTTCGGGGTGTGGGGACCGACAGCGTCAAGGTACCGCTGCAACGTTTACGCCACTGGATACCGGCCCGGGGTCATTCCGGGGCCCATGCGCTAACGGTAGATTCGGCAGCGGGTTAGGGCCGTCAGGTGGGAAGCGGCCGGCTGCCAGGATGAAGCATCACGACGGTCGAGCTCGCGATCTCCGGAACGTTGGAGCCCCGTTCTCCAGAATATTGGAGTGGGGTCGGTAATCCGTCTCCCTCTTGCACGCGCACGCGCCGCGCGGTGATGTGGACTACCCTCGCCCGCATGCCCACGTTTCGCCTCATCGCGACGCTGGTCGGCCTGTGTGCGGGGGTGTCGCTGCTGGGGCAGTCGCCCCCGCCGGTGTCGTCGTTGCCGCGTCTGGTGTTGCAGGCCAGTGAGACGACGCGGACGCACGCCTGGGTCACGGTGCAACTGCCGCCATCCGTGCGTGGCACCGATCTGCAGTTGCGCGACGAACAGACCGGGGACATCGTGCCGCTGCAGGTGGGACCCGATCGCGAGGCGTGGGCGGTGGTGCCGTCGGTTCCCGCCGAGAAGGCCGTGCGGTATCGGATCGAGCCGGCCCTGAAGACGACCGGGCCCGACCGCGTGGTGGCCGTCCGCGACAGCTCCCACGTGCGGGTGCGCGTGGATGGCGCGCCGGCCTTCACCTACGTCGGCGAGGCCGAACCCCTGCCTGTGGGAGTCGAGGACGTCTACGAGCGCGGCGGGTACATCCATCCGGTGACGACCCCTTCGGGACGACGTGTGACCGAGGACTATCCGCCCAATCACCGGCACCACCACGGCATCTGGTCGGCGTGGACCAGCACGCGCTTCGAGGGACGGACGCCCGACTTCTGGAACATGGGTGATCGCAAGGGCACCGTCGAGTTCGAGCGACTGGGCCGCACCTGGTCGGGGCCGCTCACGGCCGGCCTGGAGTCGCGCCATCGCTACATGGACCTGCTCGCCCCGACACCGAAAACCGTGCTGATCGAGAACTGGCGGGTCATCGCCTATGCGCAGCCCCGGAGCGCGCGGCCGGCGCATGTGTTCGACCTCGAGATCACGCAGGCGCTGGCTGGGGACGCGCCGCTCGATCTGCCGGTCTATCGCTACGGTGGCGTGGGCATGCGCGGGCGGCACGAGTGGGATGGCCGGGACCGCACGTTCTTCCTCACTTCAACCGGCCGCGGTCGCCTCGACGGCCATGGCACGCGCGCCGGCTGGGTGCACATGAGCGGTGACGTCGATGGCCAGCGGGCCGGACTCGCCATGCTCTCGCATCCGGACAACGTCCGGTCACCGCAGCCGATGCGCATCCATCCGACCGAGCCGTTCTTCAACTTCGCGCCCCAGCAGGCCGGGCCGCTGGCCATCCGGCCGGGTGAGGTGTTGACGCAGCGCTATCGCTTCGTGGTGATGGACGGCGCCCCCGACGCTGCGCTCCTCGATGCGATGTGGCAGGCGTACGCGATGCCGGTGCGGGCGACGTGTCGAGTGAAAATTCAGAATGCAGAATTCAGAATGAAGCGCGGGGCGCACACCGCCATGCTCCGGCCGCACGGATGCTCCGCGGCACGCACGGCATGCTCGGCGGCACGCACACCGCCACGTGACGTCGGAGAAAATTCAGAATTCAGAATTGGCAATGCAGCGCCAGGCGCACACCGCCACGCTCCGCCGCACGCACGGCATGCTCCGCGGCACGCACACCGCCACGTGACGTCGGAGAAAATTCAGAATTCAGAATTGGCAATGCAGCGCCAGGCGCACACCGCCACGCTCCGCCGCACGCACGGCATGCTCCGCGGCACGCACACCGCCACGTGACGTCGGAGAAATTCAGAATTCAGAATTGGCAATGCAGCGCCAGGCGCACACCGCCACGCTCCGCCGCACGCACGGCATGCTCCGCGGCACGCACACCGCCATGTGACGTCGGAGAAAATTCAGAATTCAGAATTGGCAATGCAGCGCCAGGCGCACACCGCCAGGCTCCGCGGCACGCACGGCATGCTCCGCGGCATGCACACCGCCATGTGACGTCGGAGAAAATTCGGCATGCAGAATTCAGAATGAAGCGCGGGACGGGCACCGCCAGGCTCCGCGGCACTCACAGCATGGCGCTCGGCGACATCTGGAGCGCCGGCGCAGCGTCACGTGGCGTGCACTAGGGGTGCTGCGCGAGCCGTCCCAGAGCTATCGCCGCGTGGCGTTGCCCCGAGCTGCCCTGCATTGCCAATTCTGAATTCTGAATTGACCCGTGCGCCTGCGCCGCGTGGCGTTGCCCCGAGCTGCCCTGCATTGCCAATTCTGAATTCTGAATTGACCCGTGCGCCTGCGCCGCGTGGCGCTGCCCCGAGCTGCCCTGCATTGCCAATTCTGAATTCTGAATTGACCCCGTGCGCCTGCGCCGCGTGGCGTTGCCCCGAGCTGCCCTGCATTGCCAATTCTGAATTCTGAATTACTTGTACTGCCCAACAATCCTGTCGTACGCCTCGCGCTGGCGTTCGATCGACGCCATCAACGCAAACTGCGCCCGTGCCCGTTCGAGGTTGTGTCCGGCCGCGATGGATCCGGTAGTACGTGTCGCCCTGCAGGTGATCGGCGAGAAAGCGGATGGCCTGCTCGAACGCCAGCAACTGTCCGGCGAAGCCGAGCCACGCCAGCTCCTGCGGCCGCAGCATCCCGCCAGCGGTCGCGAGATACCCGCGCACCAGGGCCTCGAAGATCTCCGGGCGAGACACGACCCTGGACGGGTCCGGCTCGTCTTCGGCGGCAGCGTTGGTTGCCGTCCGCACCATGTCGCCAAAGTCGATTGGCGCCAGGCCTGGCATGGTGGTGTCGAGATCGACCACGCACAGCGCCTCACCGGTCGAGGCGTCCATCATCACGTTGTTGACCTTCGTGTCGTTGTGCGTCACCCGCTCGGGCACGTCGCCGGACGCGGCGGCCGCCAGCAGCCGGTCGGCGTCGGGTTCATGCGCGAGCGCGATGGCGATCAGGTCGCGGCACGCGTGCGCCCTGTTGCACGGGTCGGCCTGCACCGCCGCCGTGAAGGCGTCGAAGCGCTTCCGCGTGTGATGGAAATCAGGAATGGTGTCGTGCAGCCGCTCGCCCGGCAGGTCGGACAGGAGCGCCTGGAAGTGTCCGAATGCCCGGGCCGCCTGCTCGGCCTGGGCCGGTGTCTCGATGATGTCGTGGGTCCGCGCGCCCTCGATGAACAGGTAGGTTCGCCAGACCGCGCCGTCCTCGTCCAGCACGTACGGTCGACCATCGCGGGCGGCCACCAGGGTCAGGGCGCGCCGCGCCGGATCAGGCACATCCGACAGACGGCCCGCGGCGTGCGACAGCACGCGCGCCACGTTCTCCATCAGGCGCACCGGGTCGCTGAAGACCTGCCCGTTGATGCACTGATGGATATAGCGGACCGGCGTGCCCGCCTGATCGTATGTCGCGGCATACGTCTGGTTGATATGGCCGCTGCCGTGCGGCACGACATCCACCAGGCTGCCGTGCAGCGCGAAGCGTGCACTCAGGGCCCGCAGTTCACGGGCCCGCCGGTCGTCCATGGGGTCAGCCGAAGAGCGGCGCCGGGTACGCGCCACTGGCGGCGAGTTCAGCCATCGCCTTGGCCACGCCGGGCTTGTCCTCGCGGTACGTCACGCCAAACCAGTTGCTCGACGTCGGCAACACTTCGACGATGCACTCGCCGCGCTTGATCAGACCATCGACGGTGAGCGGGATGTAGCACTCGGAGGTGAGCTCCTGGCCGTGCTGCTCGAGGAACTCGACAAACGCCGCCTCGAGCTGCGGGAACAGCGCCGGGGTGAAGCCCCACATGTTCATCGAGACCGGCTCCTCCCCCGTGAGGCGCTCCGGTGGCTCGGTGCCGTCCTGATTCTCGACATGGTCGTCCACGGGCAGGATCTTGGTCAGCTCGCGAATCGACTGCAGATGCCCCTGCGGGTCGGTGACGCACACGCCCGCGCGCCACGCTGCCGTGCGGGGAGAGCGTCGAGCGCAGACGGAAGCCGACCATCGCGTAGGTGTGCGGATCGGTCTGCCGCTCCGGCGCCGACAGGAACCCGTGCAGGACCTCGTACGAGTGCTGACCGTAGAAGTCGTCGGCATTGATGGCGGCAAACGGCTCGTGGATGACCTCGCGGGCGGCGAGGATGGCGTGCGTGGTGCCCCAGGGCTTGGTGCGGTCCGCCGGGCGGGTGAAGCCGCCTGGCAGCTCATCCATGTCCTGAAAGCAGTAGCTGACGTCGATGCGGCCTTCGTACCGCGACAGCACCTGCTCCTTGAACGGCGCCTCGAAATCGCGGCGAATCACGAAGACGACGCGGCCAAAGCCCGCCCGCAGGGCGTCGAAGATGGCGTAGTCCATGACGGTTTCGCCGTGCGGTCCCATCGGGTCGAGTTGCTTGAGGCCGCCGTAGCGGCTGCCCATGCCAGCGGCAAGGACGAGAAGTGCAGGGGTCATGGGGGCAGGGTCCGGGAGTCGGGAGTCGGGAGTCGGGAGTCGGCGTTCGGGTCGGCAGTCGGCAGTCGGCAGTCGGCTCCAACCGACGCACCGAGCGACCGGTGCCGACTACCATATCCCGTGTGTTGTACACACTTTGGCCCCGTGAGGGCAATCGCGGGGCCTCCCGGGCATGAAGGTCGTCGTCTCGATCCGGCAACGCAGCTTCGCCCGGTTCGTCGCCTTCGACCTCGCCGAGGCGGCGCGTCGCCTCGGCTGGACGGTGTACTGGATTGATTTCGACGCGCTGGCGCAGCGACTGACCGGCTCGCCGCCAGAAGCGTGGCGGGCGGCGCTCGCCGACGTCGGGGAGGGAGTCAAGACCTTCGCGCCCGACCTGCTGCTCAGCTACGGCGTCGAAGCGATCCTGCCGCCGTTCCCGGCCGCACTCCCGGACGATCCCTGGCGCCTGGCCGACCAGGCCGCGGCGCCCCTGGCCTGCTTCTTCTACGACTTCGGGACGCCGTTCGACCGGCCGGTCGACGCCGCAACCCGTCCCTACATCGACCGGCTGCAGCAGGCCGACGTCCGGGTGTTCTGCTGGGATCGACAGGCCCTGGACGACCTCGCCCGCTTCGGCGTCGCGGCCGAGTACCTGCCGATGGCGGTCAACGAGGCGATGTTCTTCCCGCCGCCGCCAGGAGCGGCCCGCGATCTCCCCGTCGTCTTCTCCGGCGGCCCCACGCCCGACCGCGTGGCAGCCCTGCGGCCGCTCGCCACCGCGGGGTTGTCGGTGTTCGGCTACGACGAGGGTGGCTGGACGGCCGATCCGACCCTGGCGGCGTGCTACCGCGGCATCGTCACCGAGCGCGACCGCTTGCGCGACCTCTACCAGCGCGCCCGCATCACGGTGAACATCACCCGCGCGCATGGACGGGCCAGCCTGAACATGCGGGTCTTCGAGGCGATGGCCTGCGGCTGTCTGGTCGTCACCGATCAGGGCGACGAGGCAGCAACGCTCTTCGACGTCGAACGCGACCTGGTGACCGTGCCGCCCGGGACCCCGATCGACGGCGTGGTCAGCCGTTACCTGCACGATGACGCGGCGCGGGCGCGCCTGGCCGATCGAGGGGCAGCGGCCGTCCGCGAGTCACATACATACGTGGCGCGCCTGGCAGCGATTGCGCCGCGACTGAAGGCATTTGTCGCCGAGACCCGGGCGTGGTCCTTCTGGGAACGGTTCATCCTCGGCGATCCCGCCAAGGCATTGCGGTTCGTGGAGTCGTTGCGTGCCGATCGGGTGCTGCTGCGGGAGGACCTCTGGCATCTTGCCGACGCCACCTCGCACATGCGGTTGCAGCAGTGGGACGTGGCCGGTCAATCGCTCGAACGCGCCGAGCGCCTCAATCCTGGCCTGCTCCGTGTGCGCGTGCTGGCTGACGCGTTGCGGACGCACAGCACCGCCAATTCAGGATTGAGAATTCAGAATGACGGGCAGGGCCAGCATGGTCGGATCAAACCTCGTCGTTAGCCGCGGCGACGCGCAGCGATGCTCCGCAGCATGACTCTGCGGCGGATGCCGGGTGTGATAGAAAACGCAGACCGCGAGAGTGTCGGGGATCGGTGGGATCGGCGGACAAGAAGTTGCTGTCGGTTTACCCCAACCCCTGTTGGAATGTCCGTCTTCTTTGACGCCGACTGCCGCGCCCGGGCGCTCTCGCGACCTGCTGTTCCATTCGACGCCAGCGATGTTGTGCAGATGTTGCAGGAGCTATGCGCCGCGGTGTCGTGTCGATTCGCTGGTCACGCATCCGCGCGGGTCACACCCGATCGGCGAACTTGTACCCGACACCCCAGGCCGTGAGGATGAGTTCCGGCCGTCGCGCGTCACGCTCGAGCTTCTTGCGGAGTCGGCTGACCACCGTGTCCACGGTGCGCTCGGTGTAGGTGTCGTTGGTCCACGCCGTCTGGAGCAGGCGCGTCCGGCTGAAGACGATGCCGCGGTGCGTGGCCAGGTGGTAGAGCAGGTCGAATTCCTGGCGCGTGAGCTCGAGCGGCTGGTCGCGCATCGTGACCGCGCGGCGGGCCAGGTCCATGGTGATTCCCGGCGCCAGCACCACGGGTCCCTCGGTGGACGGGGCAGGCGTGTCGGCACGCGCATGACGGCGGGTGACCGCCAGGACCCGCGCCTGCAGTTCGCGCACGCCGAACGGCTTGGTGAGATAGTCATCGGCGCCGCTCTCGAGGCCGATGACCGTGTCGGCTTCGGTGTCGCGGGCCGTCAGCATCAGGATCGGCGTCTCGACGTTGGCACCGGCCGTCCGGAGCGCCCGGCACACCGAGACGCCATCGAGGCCCGGCAGCATGACGTCGAGCACCAGCAGATCGAAGCGGGTCCGCCGCGCCAGCTCGAGCGCCGCCCGACCGTCGGCCTGTTCCTCGACGTCATAGCCGGCCAGTCCGAGGTGCAGGAGCAGCAACTCGCGAATGGCGTCGTCGTCTTCCACCACCAGCACCCGTCGAGTCACTTCCGCCGTCACGCAACGACCTACGGTGCGGGGGCCGAAAATGTTTACGGCCATTCACACTTCCTCCACAACTTCGTGTTGAGCTTGTGAGATGTCCCGTCAACCCGGAGGGGTCGCGTGGTGGCGCAGTCAGTACCTGCGCATCGGAGTCAGCTTCGTCTCGCTGGTGATCGCCATCGCGCTCATCCAGGGCCTGTTGTTCACCGCCCGGATGCAGCGCGACTCCCGCGATCCCCGCCGATCGCCGCACGCTGCGGCCATGGCCACGGCGCTGGCCGCGGCCGCTGCCCTCGAGAAGCAGGAGCGCTTCGATGTCGTCGCCTTCCTGGACGATCGCTTCCCCGACTGGACGATGATCGACATCGTCATGAACGATGGCAGTGTGCAGTCGGCCTCCGGCGTGCCGCTGCCACCGGCGCTGATCGAGTACGCCCGGCAGATGCTGCCGCCGTCCTCGCCCCGGCAGCGCGGCGCACCGAACATCGACGTCGCGTTCCTGACGGCGCCGATCCAGGTCGCCGGCCAGTTGGAGGGGCTGGTCGTCCTGCGCTTCCCGCCGCGGAGCCTGATCAGCGAAGTGTCGCGCTTCCTGTCGTTCAGTGGACTGCTGATCCTGGCCCTCGGCACGGCGCTGGCGTCGTGGATCATCTTCACGCCGGCGCGGCGCAGGCTGTCGTCCCTCGAAGGCGCGGCCGAGCGGATGCGTGAGGGCGACCTCAAGGCCCGCGCCCCCGATGGGGGCGGTGACGAGATTGCCTTGGTGGCCCGTGCCTTCAACCGGATGGGCGAGCAGCTGGCTGAGCGTGACGACGCCCTGCGCAAGGTCGACCTGATGCGGCGGCAGATGCTGGCCGACGTCTCTCACGAACTGAAGACGCCGCTCACGGCGATGCGCGGCTTCATCGAGACGCTGCAGATTCCGGAAATTGCCGCCGACGGCGAGCGTCGGACGCGCTACTTCGCCACACTGGAACGCGAAACGCGGCGACTGGAGCGGATCGTGGCCGACCTGCTCGACGTCGCGCGGCTCGAAAACAACGCCGCCGACTTCGAGATGCGCGTGTTCTCGACGCGTCGGCTGTTCGAGCAGGTAGCCCGTCGCCACGAACGGGTCGCCGCCGAGGTGGGTGTGACGTTCGAGATCGTCGTCGACGAGGCCGCGGACCAGCTCTACGCCGACCCGCATCGGCTGGAACAGGCCGTCGACAACCTCGTGGCCAACGCGCTGCGCTACGTGTCCCGCGAGGGCCGGATCACGATGGCGGCCGAGGCGCGGGGGACGCTGCTGACGCTGCGGGTCACCGACACCGGCCCGGGCATCGCCCCTGAGCACCTGGCGCATGTGTTCGATCGTTTCTACAAGGCCGACCCGTCACGCGCCGCCATTGGCGAGGGGAGTGGTCTCGGGCTGTCGATCGTGCGCGCCATCGTCGAGCGCCATGGCGGGCAGGTGCAGGTCAGCAGCGAACCTGGTCGCACCGCATTCACCCTGCGCATTCCCGGCGGCGCGTCCGAGGACGACTGAACGGCGGGGACCGGGGCGGGTCCGCTATGACGCGCGCCCGCCTTGCCCGGCCGACGGGCGCCTTTTCATACTGCAGTGGGGCCGCGCCTGCCCGTCCGCGGTGCCTTGTGGTAAGACAAGGGCGGCGCCGGGGCGTTCGGGTGGGCACGAGCCCACCGTTTTGTCTGTTGACCCGCCCCGGTCGTTCCGGTCGGGCCCCTCCCGATAGCCACGGCCACAGCCGCGCCAATGAGCGCCGAGGACCGACTCCATGAGCCAGTACCGCTACGAGACGTTGCAGGTGCATGCCGGACAACAACCCGCACCGGGGACCAATGCCCGCGCCGTGCCGATCTACCAGACCACGTCGTACACCTTCAACGACGCGGACCACGGCGCCAGGCTGTTTGCCCTGCAGGAGTTCGGCAACATCTACACGCGGATCATGAATCCGACCACCGACGTCTTCGAGCAGCGCGTGGCGGCGCTCGAGGGCGGCGTTGCGGCGCTGGCGACCGGCAGCGGCCAGGCCGCGCAGTTCCTGGCCATCTCGACGCTCGCGCAGGCCGGTGACAACATCGTTTCGACCAGCTACCTGTACGGCGGCACCTACAACCAGTTCAAGGTGGCGCTGCCGCGCCTCGGCATCGGCGTCAAGTTCGTCGAGGGCGACAGCGTCGAGGGCTTTGCCGCGCTGATCGACGACAAGACCAAGGCGCTGTACGTCGAGTCGATTGGCAATCCGCGCTACAACGTGCCCGACCTGGCTGGCCTGGCGAAGCTGGCGCACGACCACGGCATTCCCCTCGTCGTGGACAACACCTTCGGCTGCGCCGGCTACATCTGCCGGCCGATCGAGCACGGCGCCGACATCGTCGTCGCCTCGGCGACCAAGTGGATTGGCGGACACGGGACGTCGATTGGCGGCGTCATCGTCGACGCCGGCAAGTTCGACTACGCGTCGGGCCGGTTCCCGCTGTTCACCGAGCCGGCCCCCGGCTATCACGGCATGGTCTTCACCGAGCCGTTCGGCGTGAACGGTCCCTTCGGCAACATCGCCTTCATCATCCGGGCCCGCGTCGAGGGCCTGCGGGACTTCGGTCCCGCACTCAGCCCCTTCAATTCGTTCCTGTTCCTGCAGGGGCTCGAGACGTTGTCGCTGCGCGTACAGCGGCACGCCGACAACGGCATGGCCCTGGCCACCTGGCTGCAGCAGCAGCCGCAGGTGTCGTGGGTCAATTACCCGGGGCTGGCCGAGCACCCGAGCCATGCGCTGGCCAGGAAGTACCTGACCAACGGCTTCGGCTCGATGCTGTCGTTCGGCATCGAAGGCGGCCGCGACGCCGGCCGCAAGTTCATCGACTCGGTGAAGCTGGCCAGTCACCTGGCCAACGTCGGCGATGCCAAGACGCTGGTGATCCATCCGGCGACGACCACGCATCAGCAGCTCTCCGATGCCGAGCAGAACGCTGCCGGCGTGTCAGGCGACCTGGTCCGCGTGTCGGTCGGCATCGAGCACATCGAGGACATCAAGGAAGACTTCGCCCAGGCCTTTGCCGCGGTGAAGGCCTAGACGGTCGTGAGCGTGCCCGTGGCAATCGGGCGTCGGCAGCAGGTGCTGCCGGCGCCCGTCAGAGTCGAATCCGGCGCGGTCCTGCCGCGCGTCACGGTCGCGTACCAGACGTGGGGCACACTCGCTCCCGCCGCCGACAACGCGGTGCTGGTCTGCCATGCCCTGACCGGATCGGCCGACGTGTCGGAGTGGTGGGGGGCGCTGATCGGTCCGAGCGGCGCGCTCGACCCGCATCGCGATTTCATCATCTGCAGCAACGTCCTCGGCAGCTGCTACGGCACCACGGGCCCGGGCAGTCCCGAGTGGGACGGGGTCTTCGGGGCCCGGCCGGAGGCTCCGGCGATCACGGTGCGGGACGTGGTCCACGTGCAGCGGCAGCTGCTCGAGGCGCTCGGCGTCCGACGCCTGCGGCTGGTGATTGGCGGCTCGATGGGTGGCATGCAGGCGCTCGAGTGGGCGTTGCTCTACCCGGATCTGGTCGAGGCGATTGCGGTGCTGGCCGCCCCAGCGGTGCATGCGCCGTGGGCGGTGGCGCTCAACGAGACGCAGCGCAGCGCCATTCTCGCCGATGCGGAATGGCCGCACGGCCCGGCGGCGCGCGGACTTGCCGCCGCGCGCATGATGGGCATGATCTCCTACCGCAGCGCCCGCGCCTTCGATGCACGCTTTGCGGCGGGGCGCTGGGACAGCGGACAACCCGGCGTGGCGCGGTGGCTGCACCGCCACGGCGAGCGCCTGGTCGGTCGGTTCGACGCGCGGGCCTACGTGGCGCTCACGCACGTGCTGGATTCGCACGACGTCGGCCGCGCCCGCGGCGGCGTGGCGGCGGCGCTGGCCACGCTGCGGCAGCCGGCGCTGGTCGTCGGCATCGACAGCGACGTGCTGTACCTGCCGCACGAGCTGCAGGCGTTGGCCGGTGCCCTGCCCAACAGCCAGCTGTTCTGGCTGCAGTCGCCGCACGGGCATGACGCCTTCCTGATCGAGCAGGACGTCGTGCTGCGGGCGGTCCGCGAATTTCGGACAGCCGTCGCACAAAGGTAAGGGCCGCTCCCCGAGCGGCCGTGACCGCGCATTCGCGGGACGCGCCCGACCCCGGCGGTTCCGATATCATTCCCGCCATGCGAATCCGTGTTGCCGCGCTCGGCGGGCTGGCCCTGGCCCTCTTCCTCGCGCCGCTCGGCGCGCAAGTACGCGCGCCCTATGGCGAAGGTGCCGCCGGCCTGATCCAGAAGCTGCAGCGACTGACCACCACCGCCAGCGCCCTGCACACCGGCGCGCATCCCGACGATGAGGACAGCGCCCTGCTGGCCCGCCTGGCGCGCGGCGATCATGCGCGCGTGGCCTACCTGTCGCTGAACCGCGGCGAAGGTGGGCAGAACGTGCTCGGTCCGGAGTTCTACGAGGCGCTCGGGGTGATCCGCACGGAGGAACTGCTGCAGGCGCGTGCCCTCGACGGCGCCGAGCAGTTCTTCACCCGCGTCGTGGACTTCGGCTACACGGTGAACATGCCGGAAACGGAACGCAAGTGGGGTGGCCGCGACGTGCCGCTGGCCGACATGGTGCGGGTGCTGCGGATGTACCGCCCGCTGGTGGTGGCGTCGCGCTTCAGTGGCACCGCGGCCGACGGCCACGGCAATCACCAGCTGGCCGGTGCGTTGACCCCGGTTGCCGTGAAGGCGGCAGCCGACCCGTCGCAGTTCCCCGAGCAGATCACCGCCGGACTGCGTCCGTGGCGTGTCCGCAAGCTCTACGTCGGCATGCGGTTCGGACCGAATCAGCCCGACCCGCCGACCCTCATGCTGCCCACGGGGGTTTTCGACCCGGCGCTCGGACGCTCCCCCGCGCAGATCGCAGCCGAAGGACGATCGCAGCACAAGACGCAGGAGATGGGGGGCGCACTGCTCAACGGCCCGCAGGCGACCGGACTGCGGCTGATCGACAGCCAGGTCCCGAGGGTCGAGAACGAGACGTCGGTGTTTGACGGCATCGACACCTCGATCCCCGGACTTGCCCGCCTGGCAGGACTGCCGGAAGCGGCGTTGCGCGCCGACCTGGCGACCATGGATGCGGCGGCACGCGAGGCGCTGGCCGAGATCGACGTGCGCAACCCGTCGGCCATGCTGCCGACGCTCGCGCGCGGCCTGCGTGCCGCCCGCGCCGCCCGTGCCGCCGTGACGCACGTCGAGGCACCTGCCGAGGCGAAGGCCGACGCGAGCTTCCTGATCGATCGTGAGATTGCCGAGTACGAGGCGGCACTGCTGCACGCCTCCGGAGTCCACGTGGAAGCCCTGGCGACCAGCGAGACCATCGTGCCCGGGGGGGACGCCAGCATCAGCGTGCGGGCGTTCGTCCCCGACGGGACCGCGGTGGCCGTGGCGATGCCGACGCTGACGTTGCCGGCCGGCTGGACGCAGGCCGCCCTGGCCGAGCCGCCGCAGTTCAGCGGCCGCGGCTTCATGGCCCGTTTCATCCGCGAGCAGCCGACGCAGCAGGCCTCCTTCAAGGTGACTGCGGCGCCCGACGCGGCCGCGACGCAGCCGTACTGGCTCGCACCCCGCGACGGCGGCCGGACGCCGACCGAGGCCGAGTCGCGTGGCGACGTCTTCTCATGGAAGCCGGACGGTCCGATGCACGTGCCCTTCGGCCCTCCCGTGGCCAGCGGACGTGCCGTGGTCACCATCGCCGGCGTCGATGTCACTGTCGATGTGCCGGTGCAGTTCCGGAGCATCGACCCCGTGCGTGGGGAACTGCGGCGCCCCCTGGTCGTCGTGCCGGCGTTGTCGTTGCACGTGACGCCCGCCATGGACGTCGTGGCTCTGGAGCGCGCTGGCGAGCCGCGGCAGGTGAGCGTGCGCATCGAGGGTCTGGCCCCGGCTGCGCTGGCCGGGGAGGTGGCGCTGCAGCTACCCGATGGCTGGACGGCGGCGCCACGCAGTGCGCCATTTGCCGTGGCCCAGGCCGGACAGAGCGCCACGGTGACGTTCGCGCTCACCCCACCGGCGGGCGTGAAGGCGGGCAGCTACACGTTCGGGGCACTGGCCACGATTCCCGGGCGTGCCCCCTACGCGTCGGCGCTGCGGACCCTCGCGTATCCGCACATCCAGACGCACCGGATCTACGAACCCGCGCGTTTCGATCTGCGCCTGGTGGACGTGCAGGTGGCGCCGGTCACCGTCGGCTACATCATGGGCACGGGCGACGAGGTGCCCGACGGCCTGGCACGACTGCGGGTGCCGGTCACGCTGCTGACGCCGGGCGACGTGGCGTCAGGCGACCTGTCGCGGTACGACACCATCATGGTCGGGGTGCGGGCTTCCGAGGTGCGGCCGGACTTTGTCGCCAACCACGGTCGGTTGCTCGACTACGTGCGCGCTGGCGGCACGCTGATCGTCCAGGAGCAGCACGAGGTCTACTCGCAGAAGGGACTGCCGCCATTCCCCGCCGAGATTGGATCCCGGGTGACCGACGAAGAGGCCCCGGTGACCATCCTCGAGCCGACCCATGCCGTGTTCACCACCCCGAACCGGATCACGCAGGACGACTTCCGCAACTGGCGACAGGAACGCAACGCCTACGGCTTTGCCAAGTTCGACGCCCGCTACACGCCGCTGCTCGAGAGCCATGATCCCTGGGACACGGAGCAGAAGGGCGGGCTGGTGCATGCGCGCCTCGGCAAGGGGCACTACGTGTACTCGGCCTACTCGTGGTTTCGCGAACTGCCGGACGGGGTGCCCGGCGCCTACCGGATCGTCGCCAATCTCGTCAGCCTCGGAGCGAAGAAGTAGAAGCACGAAGAATTCAGGCTCACTTCGCTCGCGTTCAGCATGCACACATGAAGCCCGCAGCCTGCAAGGCCACGCTCCGCGGCTACACAGCGACACCCGGCGACCGGCTGGTGAGCGCAGTCCCGGCGCCCGCGGCGGCGCGCGCGAACTGCCGCCGGTTCAACCGAGTGCGATCGCTTCGTCGATCAGCATCACCGGGATGTCTTCGCGCACGGGGTAGAGGTACTGGCCGTCGGCGCGCACCAGGCCCTCGGTCACGGCCTCGCTGACGGCGGCGCCGCCGCGGGTCTTCACCCCACCGGCCGCGATCCGCGCATTCAATGCGGCAAGGGTCTCGGCACTGGCCAGGCGTACCGGGGTCTTGTCCTCGGGACACACGAGGATGTCGAGCAATTCGGCGTCGATCATGCGGCAGTGTAGCGGCGTGCGGGAGGGGTCGTCCAGCCGGCACTGCTCTGGTACCATCAGCGCGCTCGTCCACACACAGGAGAATGACCATGCGCACGTTCGCGTGGACTGCGGCGGCTGCCGTGGTCCTGCTTGCCAGTGTCTCGTCGGTGCCAGCGGTCCAAGCGCAGGATCAGTCCAAGCTGAAACCGAAGGACATCCCGCGGCTGATGGAAGAGGCCGACAAGTTCATTGCCGCCAATGACATGGCGAAGGCCGAGGCCTACCTCAAGGCGATTGTCGGGCTCGATCCCAAACAATCGCAGGCCGCGTACAAACTGGCCAAGGTCTGCGAGGTGCAGAAAGACTGGGACTGCACGCTGATGAACTACCAGCTCGCGCTCGGCGCGCTGACCGGCGCCGACAAGGCGCAGGCGCACCTCGGGCTGGCCGCGGGACACGCGCAGGCGGCTCGCCACGCCGATGCCGCGGAACATGCCGCGGCCGCGCTGGCCCTCGACGGCTCGCGCACGGAGGCGCACGTGATTCGGGCTGAAGCGCTGGTCAGGATGAAGAGCCCCGAGGCCGTCGCCGCCAGCGAGGCCGCCGCGAAGGCGGTGCCCGACAATGCGGTCGTTCATGCCGCGCTCGGCGAAGCGCTGCTCGCGGCCGGTCGGGGGCCGGACGCCGAAGCGCCGCTGAAACGGTCGCTCGAACTCAATCCGAAGCAGCCGGCGACCAGCGCGCAGCTGGCGCAGGTGCTCGGCGCCAAGGGCGACCACGCCGGCACGATTGCCGCAGCCAATCAGGCGCTGGCCCTCGAACCGGGCCGCAATGACCTGTACGCCCTGCGTGGACGCGCCTACCTGGCCACGGGCGACGAGGGGAAGGCGCTGCCGGACCTGTATGCGGCGGCTGCGGCCAGTCCCAACGACAAGTCGCTGCTCCTCGCGCTCGGCACGCTGCAGCACAAGCAGGGGCGCCTGGATGCGGCCGCGCAGCAGTTCCGGGCGGTCATCGCACTCGACCCGAAACAGCCCGAGGCGCAACTCGGCCTGGCCGACATCCTCGTCGGGACCAACGACTTCGAGAACGCCAGGACGCCAGCGGCGGCTGCCGCCTCGTTGCTGCCCGAGAACGCCCGCGCGCACCACCTGCATGGGCGGCTGCTCGAACACGACAAGCAGTACGACGGGGCGCTGGCGGCGTACGGCAACGCCGTCCGCCTGGATCCATCGCTTGCTGCCGCCCATTACGGGCAGGGACGCATTCTCCGCGAGCAGAAGAAGGACGTGCCGGCGGCGCTGGCGGCCATGGAGAAGGCCGCCGCGCTGGACGGCAGCGATGCCGGCGTCCTCACCGAACTGGGCGCCGCGCTGTACGAGTCCAAGCAGGTCGACCGCGCCGTGCAGACGCTCGACAAGGCCGTCGCCATGCCCGAGTACGCCAACCCCATGGGCCTGGCCGTGCTCGGTCTCGCGCTGAAGGACAAGAAGGAGTACGAGAAGTCGATCCCGCACCTCGAGAAGGCCGCCGAGCTTGCGCCGAAGTGGTGGATGCCGCGCTGGGGTGCGGCCTGGTCCTACTTCGGGGGCTTCAAGAAGGGGTGCCCATGCGGTCCGGAGGACCAGGCGCGGGTGCAGAAGATGCAGGCGCACTACGACCAGATGCTGGCGCTGGGCGGCAGCGACGCCGCCCTCGGGGAGCGCGTGAAGATGCTCGCATCAGGCCTGAAGATCAAATAGCCGGTGCGTGCACGGGGCGGTGGCATGGATGTATCGTTCAGCCTCCATGTCGCTGCTCGCCCTGTACGACCTCTCCCTGCGTGGCCGCCGCGCGTCACTGGCGCTGGATGTCCAGGATCCCGCCGGGGGGTGGCGCACGTTCACCTTCGGGGACCTCGACGACCGTAGCGATCGCCTCGCCGAGGTGCTCGCCACTCGTGGCGTTGCTGCTGGCGACCGGGTCGCCTTCTGCCTCACCAACGGCATTGCCGTCATCGACCTGTGGCTGGCGTTGATCAAGCTCGGCGCCATCGTCGTGCCGATCAACGTGCTCTATCGCGGTCGCGAGATCGCCCACATCCTCGCCGATGCTGCTCCGACGGCCGTGGTCACCACCGGCGATCGCATCCCCGACTTCGCGGGGGTCGCGTGCTGGAGCGTCGATTCGCTCGCGGCGGCAGCGGCAGACATGCCGGCCGTCCGGCCCGTCGCCCGCGCTGATGCGGCCACACCCGCGGCGCTCATCTACACGTCCGGCACCACTGGCGCTGCCAAGGGCGCGGTGCTGACCCACGGCAACTTTGCGGCCAACGCCGTGTCGCTGCTCACGGCGTGGGGCATCACCAGTGCGGACCGTTACCTCGCGGCCCTGCCGCTCTTCCACGTGCACGGACTCGGCAACGGCCTCCAGTGCTGGCTGGCCAGCGGCTGTCACATGCGCCTGGTCGAACGCTTCGAGCACGACAAGGCCGCCGGCTGGTTCGAACAGTACCGCCCGACGCTGTTCTTCGGCGTGCCGACGATGTACGTGCGGCTGCTGGAGACGGCGCCGGAACGCGCGCGTGGCATCGGTGCCGGCATGCGGCTGTTCGTGTCCGGCTCGGCGCCGCTGCCGGCACAGGTGCACGAGGCCTTCCAGGCGGCCTTCGGTCACGTCATCCTCGAGCGCTACGGCATGACCGAGACGCTCATGAACGTCAGCAACCCGCTGGTCGGTGAACGCCGCCCCGGCACGGTCGGTCTGCCGCTGCCCCTGGTGGCCGTACGCATCCTCGATGCTGCCGCGGAGCCGGTGCCCGATGGCGTGACGGGCGAGCTGTGGGTGAAGGGTCCCAACGTCTGTGACCGGTACTGGCAACGACCCGATGCCAGCGAGGACGCCTTTGTCGACGGCTGGTTTCGCACCGGAGATCTCGGTACGCGCAGCGGCGACGGCTACATCACGCTGCAGGGCCGTCGCAGCGACCTGATCATCTCCGGCGGCTTCAACATCTACCCGCGCGAGATCGAAGAGGTCCTCTCCACTCTCCCCGGCGTGCGCGAGGCTGCCGTGGTCGGTGTGGCCGACGGCGTGCGCGGCGAAGTCCCGGTGGCCTATCTGGTGACCGACGACGACCTCGACGTGGGTGCGCTGCAACGGACCCTGCGCGCCGAGATCGCCTCGTTCAAGGTGCCGCACGGCTTCGTGCGCGTCGACGCACTCCCGCGTACCGCCCTCGGCAAGGTGCAGAAGCACCTGCTGCCGGCGTGGACGCGATGACCCCCGCGCACCTCTCGGTCCTGGCGCTCGTGCTGGTGATGGCCGCGAGTTTCGGCACCCGCCTGAACGTCGGGGTGCTGGCCGTGGCGCTGGCCTGGCTGGTCGCGGTGTTCGGGGCAGGGTGGAAGGCCGACGCCGTGATGGCGGTGTTCCCGGCGTCGCTGTTCGTCACCCTGCTCGGTGTGACCCTGCTGTTTGGGGTGATGCAGGCCAACGGCACGATGGCCGCGCTGACGCAGCGGGCGCTGCGTGCCTGCGGTGGTCGTGCCGCCGGTTTGCCCCTGGCCCTGTTCTCGCTCGCCTGCGTGGTGAGCACGATGGGCCCGGGCGCGATTGCCACTGTCGCGCTGCTGGCCCCGGTCGGGATGGCGGCCGGCGCGAAGGCGCGCGTGCCGCCGCTGCTGACGGCCTTGATGCTGGGCAACGGCGCCAATGCCGGCAACCTGTCGCCGTTCAGCGCGGTGGGGGTGATCGTGGCGGCAGGCATGGCCAGGGCCGGCCTCACCGGGCACGAGTGGCAGGCGTGGGCCGCCAACTTCGTGGCGCATGCCCTGGCCGCGGCACTGGCATGGGTGCTGTTTGGCGGACCGGCGCTCTTTCGCCACAGCCACGCTGCCGTCGTCGAGGTCGTGACGCCGCTGGCGGCGCGTCACTGGATGACACTGGCGATTGCGGCCACGTGGGTGGCTGCCGTCGTCTTCCTGAAGGTCAACCTCGGACTGGCGGCATTCGCGGCGGCCGGCCTGCTGGTGCTGATACGGGCCGTGGACGACACGGCGATGTTTCGGCAGGTGCCGTGGGCGGTCATCGTGATGGTCTGTGGGGTCAGCCTGCTGGTGGGCGTCCTCGAGGGGACGGGCGGACTGGATCTGTTCAGCACGGCGCTGGCCCAGGTGGCCACACCCGTCACCGTCAACGGTGTGATTGCCTTCATCACCGGCGCCATCTCCACCTACAGCTCCACGTCGGGCGTCGTCTACCCGACGTTCCTGCCGACGGTGCCGGCGCTGGTGGAAAAGCTGGGAGGCGGTGACCCGTTGCAGATTGCCCTCAGCATCAACGTCGGCGCGGCGCTGGTCGACGTCTCGCCCCTCTCGACGATCGGCGCCCTCTGCATCGCGGCGCTGCCTGACGGCGAGGACGCCCGCCCGCTGTTCCGGCAGCTCCTGCTCTGGGGGATCTCGATGACGCTGGCCGGGGCCGCCTTCTGCCAGCTGACGATCGGCTGGTTCGCGCGCTAGATGGCGATCTCCCGCTCGACGATGAAGATGTTGTTCTCGGTCTCCTGAACGAGCACCTGCACGGTATACCGCACGCCCTGCCCCGGGAACTTGTCGCGGATGTGGTCGGCGACCTTGTCCCAGATGTACAGCGCCACGTTCTCGACGCTCGGCCCCTTGCCGCGCAGCAGCACGACGCCCTCGGGTTCGAACAGGTCGGAATCCAGGAACGTGGTGTCCTGCTCGGTCACGAGCATCTTGTGATCGAGAAAGCGCATCACGGCCTTGAGGTCGCCGAAATCGAGCGCCATGTCGAGGTGGTCACGCGGAAACGTCTCGCACGACACCGTCACGGTGCCCCGCCATGTATGGCCATGGACCCATTTGCACTTGCCGGGGTAGCCGAGCTGTCGGTGCCCGGTGTGGAAATGGGAGTGGACGATGATCTTTTCCATCTGCGTTCCATTCTAGCGGCCGCTCGTCCAGTCGACGGCGTGGACGGTCAGGCGGCGCGTGTCCCCGGGCCGCGCGTTGACCGTGTCGAGTCACCAGCAGCAGGGCATGCACGCGGTCGAGCCGGACGCTGCCCGTGGCCGGGTCGATCGGGCGGAACTCCGCGGCGGGCAGGACCACCGTGCGTGGGGTGGCGTCCAGGTACACGGAGTGTCGCCAGCGCAGCCCCTCGCCCGGCTGCGGTTGCCGCCACTGCACGGACATGCGCGTGGGTGCCGATGCCGACAGCACGAGCGACACCCCCGTGGCGTCGGCAGGAATTGCCGACACATCGGCCACCAATGCCGCGAACTGACTGACGCGGTCGCCGCCGCCGAGACCGAGCGACGCCTCGACCAGCGCGCCGGCCGGCGTGGGGGCAATCGTGGCCGTCGATGCCGGGTCATGCTCGACGTGCCAGCCATTCACGCTGGCGATGCGGTCCGCCCCCGGCTGAGGCACTGCCAGCCGTGCGCCAGAGGCGGGGACGTCCGGCAGGTTATGGCCGCGCGCGGCGCTCACGGCCAGCGGCAGCGCCGGCCACCCACGCCGCGCGGGCAGCCACACCTCGGCCCGGTAGACCGCCGCAGGTTCACCGGCGGCCAGCGGCAGCGACACCTCCGGTGATGTCCATTCGCGCAGGGCCACGCCGTTGCGGAGCAGGCGGATGCTGGCGCCGTCCGGCGCATTGCTCTGCACCGACAGCGTGACCGGGCCGGTGGCGTCCGGTCCCGGCAGTGCCGACCCGGCCAGCGTGTTCGCCTCCAGTGACAACCACACCGGTGAGGCCATGCTGAACACCGCGGTCCAGGCGACGCGCCCGGCGATCGCCCGCAGCACCGCCGTCGCGTCGTGGCTGGCATCGCCGGTCGGGCCGCCGTTCACCCACGGAACGACCACCCCGAAGGTGCCGAAGCTGGCGCGGTACGACGGGAAAGCCGCCAGTGTCCGGCCGCCGTCGGTCGGATCGGCGTCGCGTCGCCAACCGATACGGGCGTGCGCGTCGACGGCTGCCAGCGCCAGTTGCGGAGGTCGCGCCGGGTCGTCACGAGCGGCAAAGAGGTCCGCCGGGTAGGTCGCCAGCGCGGCCAGCGCGCCGGATCGGTTGAACGGGTAGGTCAGCAAGCGGACCGCCAACTGCGCCGCGCCCGCGGCGCGCCACGTGGTGTCGGCGTTGACCCATTCGAAGCCGTCAGCATTCACCGACGGGTCGTGCCAGGCGAGGTCCTGGCGAGGCGAGTTCGGGTGCGCCAGGATGCCCACCCCGCCGAGCCGGCGCACGTCTTCGGCAACGGCCCGTCCCTCGCCGGCCAGTGGGTACGGCGCCGCAGGGAGGCCGAGTGCGACGTAGTGACCATCATCGGTGCTGATCTCGACGGCGTCGATCAGCAGCACGCCGTCGACCAGCCTCGGCGCCGCGGGTGGCCGTGTGGCGTCGCCGTGGTCGGTGAGGATCACGAAGTCGAGTCCCGCCGCGGCGGCCGCGGCGGCAACGTCGAGCGGGCTGCCGCTGCCGTCCGACTGCGTGCTGTGGACGTGATACGCGCCACGCCACAGGACCGGCTGGCGCGCGGCGGGCGAGAGGACACGGGGGGACGGTGCGTGCCAGGCCAGGCCGAGGCCCACGGCCGCCACCGCCGCCACGACCAGCCACCGCCATGCTCCGCGTCGCACCACGCGGCGAGCATACGATGAAGAAGGAAGTACGGGGAGCGGGTAACGGGTAACGGGTGACGGGTGACGGGTAACGGGTGACGGGGCGGGGCGGCGGTGTCAGCTATCCTCGACGCGTGCGAACGCTGGCGGTGGCGATATGCGTGGTTGCGGCGGGCGTCGTGTCGCTCGGGCAGGGGGCGCCAGTCCCCGAGGTGCGTGTCGTGCGGCTGACCAAGCCGGACGCGCCCAGCACCGCAGAGGTGTCGGTGGCGATCGACCCGACCGACCGCGATCACATCGTCGTCTCCGCCTATCAGCTGAACCGACCCGGTGGCACGCGGGTGAGCAACGTGCTCTTCGAGTCACGCGACGGCGGCCGCACGTGGGTCGAGGAAGTCGCGGCCAATCCCGAGCGTCGCGCGGCACAGGGCGACGACGCCGTGGTCTTCGGCCACGACGGCACCTTGTTCCACAGCTACATCTCCTTTGACGGCCTGCGTGTGCCGCGCCCGCCCCTGGCCCGCAACGGGGTCTTCGTGCGACGGCGTGATGTCGCCACGCGGGGCTGGGAGGCGCCGGTCGCAGTCGTCGACCACCGCAACACCGTGGCCCCGTTCGAGGACAAGCCCTGGCCGGGAGTGGACCGCGGCGCGCAGTCGCCGCAGCGCGGCCATCTGTACGTGGCCTGGACACGCTTCGACGAGTACGGCACGCCGCGCCCCGACTGCCGGAGTGAGATCCACTTCTCACGGTCGGCCGACGGCGGCCGGTCATTTGCCGTGCCGCTGCGGATTTCAGACCGGTCCGGCACGTGTCTGGATGACGACGACACGGTCGAAGGTGCGGTGCCAGTCGTGGGGCCGGGAGGCGAGGTGTATGTGGCGTGGTCCGGACCGGCCGGGCTGGTCATCGACAGGTCGGATGACGGCGGCGTGACCTTCGGCGCGGATCGGCTGGTCACCGCCATCCCCGGCGGCTGGGACATCGACGTCGCCGGGTTGTCGCGCAGCAACGGCATGCCGGTGACCGTAGTGGACGCTTCGCGCGGTCCACGGCGGGGGACGGTGGCCATCGCCTGGATTGACGCCAGGCACGGCGATCCCGACGTCTTCGTGGCGACGTCGTCGGACCGCGGCCAGACGTGGGGTGTCCCCACGCGTGTCAACCAGGATCCCCTCGGCAATGGCATGGCGCAGCTGTTCGTATGGCTGGCGCAGGATTCCTCGACCGGCGTGCTGCACGCCGTGTACCACGAGCGTGGCGCCGCGGCCGACAGCGAGATGCGGGTGACGCTCGCACGCAGTGAGGATGGCGGCCGTACGTGGAACAACACCCCAGTGCCCGTGGCGCCATTCACGACGACGGCGGACACGCCGTTCGGCGATTACAACGGCATCGACGCGTCGCAGGGGCGGGTGGTGGCAGCATTCCCGCACTTTGTCGGCGAGAAGCAGGTCGGGGTGTCAGTGGCGATCGTCGACAGGTGACACAACATTCTGAATCGACGATTCAGGGTGCAGACGCGGTCACGACGGTGTTTTCTTGCGGGCGCGGGCAGGGGCACGAGTCCCCTTCGTCGTGGTCGTGGCCGCAGCCTTCTTGACGGCCTTCCTCGTGCTTTTTTTCACGGCCTTCGGCGGCGTCCGCTTTGCTGTGTCGTCCTGCGCAGGCGCGGGCTTCTTGCTGGCGGCTGGCTGCTTCGGGACGGGCTCGATCTTGTCGAGCTTCTTCAGCACGCTGGCGAGGGTCTCCAGCGACGCGTCGCCGGTGTTGCCGCGATTGCTGATCCAGACGTCGGGGGCGTCCTGCGCCAGGATCTCGCGGAACGACCCGCCGCTCTTCACGCTGTTGGGTGCGAACTCCGTGATGTCGAGCTCGCCGGCCCACTCGTCCTTGTGCTTGATCAGCAGCCAGGAGCGGCCGTCGTCCTGCGCACCGGCACGTCCCCCCCAGCCGCGCGTCCGCACCAGCACCCAGGAGCCCTTGAGCTTGTACCCGTCCAGCCGGATCTTGAGGTCGCCCTTTTCCAGGGCGGCGTCCACGTCCTCGGACTCTGGTTCCCAGGTGCCGACATCCCACAGCATCACGACGCCCGCGCCGTAGCCCTCCGGGATGACGCCCTCGAACTCGCCGTACTCGAGCGGGTGATCCTCGACGTGCATGGCCAGCCGCTTGGTCGCCGGATCGAGCGACGGCCCCTTGGGCACGGCCCAGGACAGCAGCACGCCGTCGTGCTCGATGCGGAAGTCGTAGTGCAGCGCGGTGGCCAGATGCTTCTGGACGCAGAAGAAGCGGGCGGGCGCCTTGCGTGCCGTGGCTGCCGGGTCGCCAGCGGGCTCCGGCGTCCGGGTGAAGTCTCGCTTGCGCCGATATTCTTCGAGGGCCATGACATGCTCCTGTGGTCTGGCGACGTGCAGGCTACAGGCTACACTTGTCGCCGTGACTGCCTCCCCCATTTCCGTGCTGCCCGGCTCGCTGGCCGAGGCAATTGCCCACACGCTCGCGCAGTGGACCGCCGAGCGGCGTGTGGCTCGGCTCTGGACCAAGGACCCGTCGCTCTGGACGAGCAGTGGCGAGGAGCAGTGGCTCGGCTGGCTCGACGTCATCGAGGCGCAGCGCCGCGAACTCGGGGCGCATGCCGCGCTGGCCGACGCGGTCCGTGCTGACGGCATCACCGACGTGCTCTTGTTGGGCATGGGCGGGTCGAGCCTCGGGCCGGAGGTCGTCTCGCGGGTCATCGACGGCGCGCCGGGCTCGCCGCGCCTGCACGTGCTCGACTCGACCAATCCGGCGCAGGTCCTGCGCTTCGACGAGGCGGTCGATTTGCGCACGACCCTGGTGGTGGTGGCGAGCAAGTCCGGCAGCACCCTCGAGCCGAACGTCTTCCTCGCGTACTTCTACGATCGCCTCAAGGAAGTGGTGGGTGAGGCCAACGCCGGACGGCACGTCGTGGCCATCACCGATCCCGGATCGCAGCTGCAGGCGGTGGCGGAGCGGGACGGGTTCCGTGCCGTTGCCTTCGGCGAGCCGACGGTGGGCGGCCGCTTCTCCATCCTGTCGGCATTCGGCATGGTGCCGGCGGCGCTGACCGGCATCGACACCGGACGCCTGCTGGACGAGGCCACGCAGATGGCCAACGCCTGCCGGGAGGACGACGCGGCCGCCAACCCCGGCGTGGCACTTGGCGTGGTCATCGGCGAGGCCGCCAGGGCCGGGCGCGACAAGCTGACCATCGTGGCCTCGCCGGGCATCGCGCCCCTCGGTGCATGGCTCGAGCAGCTGGTCGCCGAGTCCACCGGCAAGAACGGGACGGCGGTGATTCCCGTCGACCTGGAGCCGCGCGGGGAGCCCACCACGTACGGCAGCGACCGCCTGTTCGTCTATCTGCGGCTGGCCTCCGCGCCGGAGAGTGCGCAGGACGAGTTCGTCGAGCAGCTCAATCGGGCCGGACAGCCGGTCGTGCAGATCGACGTACAGGACGTCTACGCGCTCGGGCAGGAGTTCTTCCGCTGGCAGTTCGCCACGGCCGTCACCGGCGCGGTGCTCGGCATCAATCCCTTCGACCAGCCGGATGTGGAGGCCAGCAAAATCAAGACGCGGGCCCTGACCGATGCCTTCGAGCTGGAAGGGGCCCTGCCGGCCGAAGCGCCGATGGTGCTGGACGCGGACATGGCGATCTTCACCGACGAGGCCAACATCCGGGCGCTCGGTCCGGTGGCAACGCCGGCCGAAGCCGTTGCCGCGCACCTGCGGCGGGTCGGCGGCGGGGACTACGTGGCACTGCTGGCCTACATCGACATGAGCGCCGACAACGTCGCCGCCCTGCAGGAGATGCGCGCCGTGATTCGCGCCCAGTCGGGAGCGGCCACCTGCCTCGGCTTCGGACCGCGCTTCCTGCACTCCACGGGCCAGGCATACAAGGGCGGACCCGACACGGGCGTCTTTCTGCAGATCACTTGCGACGACGCCACCGACCTGCAGGTGCCGGGCCGCGCCTTCACGTTCGGCGTGGTCAAGGCGGCGCAGGCGCGTGGCGACTTCGGCGTCCTCGAGGACCGCGGCCGACGTGCGCTGCGGGTCCACCTCGGACCCGACGTGGCTGCGGGACTGCAGGCGCTGCGGGCGGCGGTCGAGAGCGCCTACCAGTGAGCGCGCAGACCAGTGCGTCGTCCCGGCGTGCCACGGTGACGGCGGCCGATCCGGCCATCTTCGTGGTGTTCGGTGCCTCGGGCGACCTGACGCGACGAAAGCTCGTGCCGGCGCTGGTCAACCTGCGGCGATCAGGGGCACTGCCCGAGTCGTTTGCGTTTGTCGGGGTGATCCGCCAGGCCGACGTCGGCGCCACACTGGCCGACGACATTCTGAAGGCGGCCGACGAGCACCTCGACACGCCGCTCACCCAAGAAGAGCGGGACTGGTTCTGCGGCCGCATCGGCGTGGTCGTCGGCGACATCGAGCAACCCGCGCTGTATGCCGACATCGCGGTCCGTCTGGGCGAACTGCAGGGCGCACATGGCACGGGTCCCAATGCGTTGTTCTACCTGGCGACGCCGCCGCAGCTGTTCGCGCCGATTGCCGCCGGTCTCGGCAAGGCCACCCTGCTCGACGAGGCCGCCGCGGGCGGCTGGCGCCGGGTGATCGTCGAGAAGCCATTCGGGCACGATCTGGCATCGGCCATTGCCTTGAACAAGGCGTTGTCGGCGGCGATGGGCGAGCGGCAGATCTACCGGATCGATCACTACCTCGGCAAGGAGACGGTGCAGAACCTGATGACCTTCAGGTTCGGCAACAGCATCTTCGAGCCGATCTGGAACCGGCGCTACGTCGATCACGTGCAGATCACGGTGGCCGAGTCCGACGGGATCGGATCACGCGGCGGCTACTACGACCAGGCTGGCGCGCTGCGCGACATGGTGCAGAACCACCTGTTCATGCTGCTGGCGCTGACGGCGATGGAGCCGCCGACGTCGTTTGACGCCGACGCCGTTCGCGATGAGCGCCTGAAGGTGTTGCAGGCGATCACGCCGTTCACGCGCACGGCCGTCGAGCGCGACGTCGTGCGCGCACAGTACGCATCAGGGCGGGTCGACGACGAGGCCGTGCCGGGCTATCTGGACGAGGCCAAGGTCGCGCCCGGGTCGAGCACGGAGACCTTCGTGGCGATGCGCCTGCAGGTGGAGAACTGGCGCTGGGCCGGCGTGCCGTTCTACCTCCGCACTGGCAAGCGGCTCGCGCGCCGCGTCTCGGAGATCGCCGTGCAGTTCCGGGATCCTCCCTTCATGATGTTCCGCGACACCGGCGTGTCGCGGCTGAACTGCAACGTCCTGGTCATCCGGGTCCAGCCAGACGAGGGCATCACCCTGCACGTCGAGGTCAAGGTACCGGGGCAGCAACTGGACCTGCAGACGGTGGCCCTGGACTTCAAGTACGACGAGGTCTTCGCGCAGAAGCCCTCGACCGGGTACGAGACCCTGCTGTACGACGCGTTGACTGGCGACCAGACACTGTTTCATCGCGCCGACAGCACGGAGGTGGGCTGGCGTGCGGTGATGCCGTTGCTCGAGTCGTGGCCCGCGCAGTCGGCGCCGGTGTGTTACGCGGCCGGGTCGTGGGGACCGGAAGACGCACACGAGCTGCTCGAGCGCGACGGCCGCTCGTGGCGCCGCCCATGACTGCCGGACCGGCCATGCCGCGGGGCGCAGTCATCCGCCTGGCGTCCGGCCCCGAGTTGCTTGCCCACGCGGCGGCCAGCGAGGTGCTGGCAGTGCTGGAGGCGGCCATCGCCTGGCGCGGCGAAGCGCACCTGGCGCTGGCCGGAGGACGTACGCCCGCGGTGTTGTATCAGGCACTGGCCGCGACCCCGTTCGAGGGGTGGTCGCATCTGCACATCTGGTTCGGTGACGAGCGCGCCGTGCCTCCGACGCATGCGGAGAGCAACTTCCGGATGGCGCGCGAGGCACTGCTCGCGGCCGCGCCGATTCCCGAGCGACAGGTGCACCGGTGGGAAGGCGAGCGTGCGCCTGCAGATGCCGCCCGCCGCTACGACGAGGCGCTGCGAGATCTCGCCGCGCGACAGCAGCGGTCCGCGCCGGCACTGGATCTCCTGCTGCTCGGGATGGGCGCCGATGCGCACACCGCGTCGCTGTTCCCGGGCAGTCCGCTCCTCGACGAGCATCAGGCCGACGGCGAGGCCGCGCCGGTCTTCGCCGCGGCCGTGCACGTGCCGGCGCTGGACGCCTGGCGGCTGACGCTGACCCCGGCAACGATGCATGCCGCGCGCGACGGTCGTGGTGCTCGTGGCCGGCCAGGACAAGCACGTCGCGCTGCGGCGGGTGCTCGGCGAGGACCCGGCGGTGAGCGATGCCCCGGCCGCCCTGTTGCACCGGTTGCCGGGCGACGTGGCCTGGTTCGTGGACCGCGCGGCGCTGTTTGGCACGGCTCTGACGGGCCGCGGCCGGCTGCGGACGGCTCCCACGCAGGCTGATCGGGTCAGTCGATGGCGATGATCTCGACCTCGGCACTTCCCGGCGAGAGCGCCAGGCGGGCCACGCTCGGTCGGATGTCGAACCGCTTCGGGCCGGCGGCGCCGGGGTTGACGACGAGCCTGCCGTCGGCGCGATGCACGAGCGAGCGATGCGTGTGTCCGAATACGACAATTCCGGCGTCGGGATAGCGGCGGAGCAGTGCGTCCGGGGTCGGGTGCCCGAGTTCATGCCCGTGACTGACGTGGACCTGCCAGCCTTCGAGCGAGAGCCATCGCTCGGACTCCAGGCCAGGCGTGTGCGGATCGTCCACATTGCCGTGCACGGCCTGCACGGGCGCCAGCGTGGCCAACTCGATCAGGACGTCGCGATTGCCGACATCCCCGGCGTGCAGAATCAGCTCGACGCCGGCGAGCGCGTGCATTACCGAGGCGCGAAGAAGGCCGTGGGTATCGGAAACAAGCCCAATCAGGAGCGGCATGGGTCTTGTATTGCACTGTTTCGGTTGCCCATGTCCACTGAGCCTCTCGAACACGTCATCGCTACCCCGACCCGCGGTCGCTACCTGGTGCGTGTGCCCGAGACGGCCGAACACGGCCCCGTCCGGAACGCGCCGATGATCGTCGCCTTCCACGGGTACGGCGAGTCGGCCGACATCCAGATGGCGCGGCTGGAGGCGGTTGCCGCGCTGGCGGACTGGACGCTGGTCAGCATCCAGGGATTGCACGGCTTCTACGGGCGCGACCGGGCGGTGGTGGCCAGCTGGATGACCTCGCAGGATCGCGAGGACGCCATCGAAGACAACCTGCGCTACGTCCGGAGTGTGGTGACCGAAGCCATCCACAACAACGGCGAGCCCCAGGCGCTGGTCTACGTCGGCTACTCACAGGGCGTGGCGATGGCGTGGCGCGCCGCCCTGCTCGGGGCTCGCCTGATCGACGGCCTGGCGGTGTTTGGCGGCGATGTGCCCGCCGGAGTTCGGCGTCCGGCCCCTGACCCAATGCCCGCCCGTGCTGCTCGGCCGCGGCCGTGACGACCCGTACTACGGCGTCGAGCAGTTCCACGCCGACCTCGAGATGCTGGCCCGCCGGTACGTGGTGGTCGAGCCCTACGAGGGTACGGGTGCGCACGCCTGGACCGCAGCCATGGGCGAGGAACTCGGGGCCTTCGTCTCGCGGCTGCTCCATCCGACGCCGGCAGCGACGCGGCTGTCCCGACCTCTGACCCCGGCAGACCCGGCATCGGTCGATCCTGCCGACCCTCCGCTCAGCCCGAGTTGCGCAGCCCGGCGGTGATCCCGGCGATCGTCCGCACCAGGGGCGCGCCGCATCGCCATCGCCGGCACGATGTGCGCGCAGCAGCGCCACCTGCATCGCGTTGATCGGATTGACGTACGGATTGCGCAAGCGGATCGTCCGCTGCACCACGGGATGCCGGTCGAGCAGGTGGTCGGCCTCGACGATGCGCAGCACCACGTCGGTGGTGCGCGCGTGCTCGTCGGCGATGCGGGCGAAGTGGCCGTCCGGGTCGGCGCTTGCCGGCACGAGATCGAGGTACGAGCGTGCGATCTCGAGGCTCGACTTCGCGAGCGTCATCTCGAGGTTCTCGACGATCGACCGGAAGAAGGGCCAGTCGCGGTAGAGACGCCGCAGCTGGTCGAGGCCCTGCGGCGGTCTCGAGGATCGGCGCCAGGCCGCTGCCGCAGCCGTACCAGGCTGGCAGCAGGGACCGGTTCTGCGTCCAGGAGAACACCCACGGGATGGCCCGCAGCGACTGCAGGTACTCGGCATCGGCGGAGGGCCGGCGCGCCGGCCGCGATCCGATCTCGAGCAAGCGCCAGTTCGTCCACCGGCGTGAACGACGCGGAAGAACGGCACGAACGGCGGGTTGCTGCCAGACGAGCGCCGCGGAAGGCGTCTTCGGAGCGCCGCGCCGCGTCGGTCATCAGCTCCCGCCCGAATGCCGGCGCGCGTCGACCCGACGACAGTGGGGAAGACCGACAGCAGCGTCGCCGACAGCGCCGCCTCGAGGTTGCGGTACGCCAGCCCCGGCAGCCCGTACTTGAACGAGATCGTCTCGCCCTGCTCGGTGAGCTTGAGGCGGCCGCGCGCGTGGCCGCCGGGCTGCGCGAGGATCGCCGCGTGCGTCGGACCGCCGCCGCGGCCGGTGCTGCCGCCGCGGCCGTGGAAGATCGTCAGCTCGACGCGGTGCCGCGCCGCCACCGCCGGCGAGGTCCTCCTGGGCGCGGTAGATCTCCCACTGCGCCGCCAGGTAGCCGCCGTCCTTGGCCGAATCGGAGTAGCCGACCATCACCTCCATGCGGCGGTGGCGCGGCGTCGAGCACGGCCGCAGAACTCGGGCGCGGTGAGCAGCTCCTCGACGATCCGGCCGGCGCTGCTGCAGGTCCTCGATCGATTCGAAGAGCGGCACGACCGACAGCGTGAGGCCGGCCGTCGCGCGCCAGCGCGAGTGCGGTGAGCACCGGCGCCGGCCCGGTCGTGCCCGACAGGATCAGCGTGTCGCACGCGGTCGGCCCGTGCTGGCGCTGCAGGTCGGCGACGACGCGCAGCGTGTCGCGCAGCCGATCGGCCTGCCCGTTCAGGTCGCGGGCGTGCACCCGCACGTCGAGTTTCGCCACGTGGAAGCCGAACAGCTCGACGCGCCGGCGCAGCGCAGCGAGCCGACCGTTGGCGATGCGTTCGCCGCGATGCGCGCGCAGCGAGGCGTCGATGACGTCGAGGTCGGCCACGAACTCGTGCACGTGGCCGGTAGCCCCCGGGCGTGTCGTCGGCGGTCTGCAGCAGGCGGTGATGCATCAGCCACAGCTTGCGACGGTACGGCTCGTCGTCGGCCGAGGCCGTCAGCTCGGTCGGGATGACGCCGTCGAGCCGCTGTTCGTCGGCGGCGATCGAGGTCAGCAGCGCCTCGTTGACGTCGACCAGGGTCCGCGACACGCCGAGGGTGCGCGCCAGCTCGCGCACCTCGTCGGCGTAGCGCCGCAGCACCAGCTCGCGGGCCCGCTGCGCCGCCGCGCGCAACGTCGTCGGGCCCGGTGTTGGGATTGCCGTCCTGGTCGCCGCCGATCCAGCTGCCGAAGCGCAGCGGCAGCGGCGCGCCGGGGATCCGACGGCGGTAATCGCCCACCAGCGCCGGCGCGACGTCGAACAGGCTCTGCTCGAAGAACCACAGGCCGTGGCGGATCTCGTCGACCACGCGCGGCCGCTTGGCGCGCGTCTCGTCGGTCTGCCACAGCGTCGTGATCTGCTCGGCGAGGGCGTCCTCGATGTCGCGCTTGCCGGGGCCCGAGAGCTGCGGGTCGTCCAGGCGATGCAGCAGCTCGCTGATCTGCAGCTGCGCGGTCAGCACCGTGCGGCGCGTGGCTTCGGTCGGGTGCGCCGTGAGCACGAGCTCGAGCGACACCCGTCGCGCGGCGTCGCGCAGCTGGCCGCTGGACACGCCGGCGGCCTCGAGCTCGCGCGAACGCCGCGTCGAGCGACTCGGCGGCGACACGGCGTTCCACCGCGTACTGGCGCCGGCGGCGGATGCGGTGGTGCTGCTCGGCGAGGTTGGCGAGCTGGAAGTACAGCGAGAAGGCGCGTACGAGCCGGCCCTGTTCGTCGAGGGGCAGCGCCGAGACGATGGCCTGGACGGCGGCGAAGTCGCCGCCACGCGATGTCTGGCGGACGCGCTCTTCGGCGTCGTAGAGCGCCTGGCCTTCCTGCTCGCGGATGACGTGCCCGAGCAGCGATCCGAGCAGTCGGACGTCACGACGCAAGGGGGCCCTGGGAGTCGGGAGCAGGGGAGACGGGCCACGGGCATGGGGCCCATTCTAGGCCGCGTCAGCCAGACGCACCTGTGCTATTTCTGTCGCCTGTGTCGCGCCGACGAGCGGGCGCCCCGGGGCACCCGCCGGCCGCGACAGAGGAGCCCGCATGAGCGCACGAGCACGCAGTCGAGCACGACCGAGGCGGCCATCCCGCCCTTCGGGGAGGTGATGGGGCATCCGCGGCCGCTGTGGATGCTGTTCATGACCGAGTTCTGGGAGCGGTTCGCCTTCTACGGCATCCGCTGGGCCCTGGTCCTGTACATCGTTGCGCAGTTCCACGCCGGCAGCTCCGTCGGGCGAGGAGCCGGCCAGCCGCACCTACGGCGCGTACCTCGCGCTGGTGTATGCCGCCGCGATCTTCGGCGGCTACGTCGCCGACAAGATCCTCGGCTACCAGCGATCGATCCTGCTCGGCGCCGTGATCATGGCGGCCGGGCTGTTCATGATCGCCGTTCCCGACGCAGCGCGTCTTCACGTTCGGCCTGGCCACCATCATCGTCGGCAACGGGCTGTTCAAGCCGAACATCTCGACGATGGTCGGCAAGTTGTACAGCCAGGGCGACGACGCGCCGCGATTCCGGGCTTCACGATCTTCTACATGGGCATCAACGCGGGTGCCTTGATTGCGCCGGTGCTCACCGGCTGGCTCGCCGAGCAGGTCTTCGGTCAGAGCGGGATGCCCGCGTACAAGTACGTCTTCATCGCCTCCGGCGTCGGCATGCTCGTCAGTCTCGTGTGGTTCTGGTTCGGTCGCCGGCAGTTGCAGGGCATCGGCGCACCGATTCCCGGGCGCGAAGGGCTGCACATCGTGGCCTACACCGCGGTCGGCTGCCTGCTGGCGATTCCGGTGACGTGGTTCCTGATCGCGCAGCTCGGAGCCACGGCGCTGCAGTACGTGCTGACGGCGATGTTTGCCGGCCTGTGCGTGCTGCTGCTCACCGAAGGGGTCCGCAACGGTCCGGTCGCGCGCGACAAGGCCATCGCGATGCTGGTCATCTTCGCGTTCAACGTCACGTTCTGGATGTTCTTCGAGCAGGCCGGCAGCTCGTTCACGTTCCTGGCCGACAAGATCGTCGACCGCGAGCTTCGGCACCTTCACCTTCCCGGTGGCCTGGTTCCAGTCGGTCAACTCGGTGGCGATCATCACGCTGGCGCCCATCGTCGCGTGGATCTGGGTCCGGCTCGGGCGGTTCAACCCGTCCATCCCGCAGAAGTTCGGCCTCGGCCTGGTCTTCAACGGCCTGGCGTTCCTGCTGCTGATGTTCGCGCTCTCGAGCCTGGTCGACGTGGCCGGCAAGATCCCGTTCTGGACGCTGGTCGCCGTCTACGTCATCCAGTCGGTGGGCGAGCTGTGCCTGTCGCCGATCGGGCTGTCGATGGTGACCAAACTTGCGCCCGTACGGCTGGTCGGCTTCGGCATGGGCGGCTGGTTCCTGTCGACCGGGATCGGCAACAACCTGTCGGGCATCTTCGCCGGCTACGTCAGCGGCGAGACCGGCATGACCACGGCGTCGGCGCTGGGCGGCTACACGTTCGGCTTCTGGGCTCTGCTGATTGCCGGCGTGCTTCTGCTGGCGGTGGCGCCGATGCTCAACAAGTTGATGCACGGGGTCAAGTGAAGGGCCTGACGCCCGGACAGCCGCATCAGGCCCCGGCATCACGCCACCCACTCCGGAGGCGGCTGGATTGCCGGGTCTGGCGGCCCGCCGGCGTCGGCGCGGCCAGACCCCTCGAGCCGGCTGATGGCGCGGACGGTCATGTCATGGTCGCAGGCGATCTGGCACGAGAGACGTACACCGCTCAGCCCCTTCTGCTCGAGTTTCTCCTTCTCGGCTCTCGTCATGCTGGTCGGCTCGCCGTCGATGAACTCGACGCGACAGGTCGTGCAGCGGGCATTGCCCCCACACGCGTGCAGGATGTCGACGCCCTGTTGCTCGATGGCGAGCACCAGGCGCTGGCCTTCGGGCACGTCGAACGCGCCCACTCCATCTATCGTCAGTTTCGGCATTGCATCTCCACGAAAAGGGATTACGACGCGTCCTTGATGCCGTCTCGGACAGACCCGCAGGCCAAACGGGACAAGTGTAATGCGGGCGCTGGCCAACGAGTCGCCCTGCATGCACGCAGTGCCGCAGCGGGCGGCGGTGGGCGGGCGCCCGGGCCGCCACCCTGCCCTTGCTACACTCGCCGCGATGGTGGTGATCCTCTCCACGTACGAGCTGGGCCGGCCGGGTTTCGGCCCGGCGCTGGCCGCGGCGTGGCTGCGGGATGCCGGCATCGCGGCGCGGCTGGTCGACCTGTCGCGGGGCCGATGCCAGCCGACCTCGTGCCGCAGGCGACGCTGTTCGCGGTGCATGTGCCGATGCACGCCGCCACCCGCCTGGCCGGTCCGGTGCTGTCGCGTCTCCGTTCGGAACGACCCGATGCGCCGCGGGTGGCGTTCGGCCTGTACGCGCCGCTCAACGCCGCAGTGGCTGCGGGCGCACGGCGCCACGCACGTCTTCGGCGTCGAGGCCGAACCGGCCCTGGCCTCGCTCGCCGCCGGCCAGACCAGCGGCGACATCGACGCCAGGGGGCCGCGATCCCCCGGCTGGCCTTCCCGGTGCCGGACCGGTCCAGCCAGCTGCCGCTGTCCTCCTACGCGCACCTCAGCGTCGACGGCGAGCACCGGCTCGCCGGATACACGGAGGCATCACGTGGCTGTCTGCACACCTGCAGCCACTGCCCGATCGTGCCCATCTACCAGGGCACCATGCGCGTCGTGCCGGTCGAGGTCGTGCTGGCCGACGTCGCCCAGCAGGTGCGATGCCGGAGCCCGCCATATCACCTTCGGCGATCCTGACTTCCTGAATGGACCGACGCACGCGCGGCGCGTCCTGCAGGGCACTGGCCGCGCAACACCCCGAGGTGACCTACGACGTGACCGTCAAGGTCGAGCACCTGCTGGCGCACGCCGACCTGCTCGACCTGATGGCAGGCACCCGTTGTGCCTTCGTCACGTCCGCCGTGGAGGCGTTCGACGACCGCATCCTGCTGCGACTGCAGAAGGGACACACGGCCGACGACGCGCGGCGGGCGATCGCGGCTGTGCCGGGCCCGCGGCCTGGCGCTGGTGCCGACCTTCGTGGCCTTCACGCCGTGGACGACGGTGGCGCGGCTACCTGGCGTCTGCTCGACGAGATCCAGGCCTTGTCGCTGATCGAAGCGGTCGCTGCCGGTGCAGCTCGCGCTGCGCCTGCTGCTGCCGGCGGGTTCGCCGCTGCTGGCCGACCCCGACATCGGACGCGTCGCGTCGGCGTTCGACCCGCAGGCGCTGGCGCATCCCTGGGTGCATGACGTGCCTGCCGTCGATCGCCTGCAGGCGGCCATGATGGCGTGGCTCGGTCAGCACGGCCGGCAGGCTTCGCGCCAGGCGGCCTTCGCCGCGGCCCGGCGTCTGGCCGACGACGCGGCTGGTCGTGGTCCTGATGCGTGCACCCCTGATGACGTATTGGTGCGGGCGACGATCCCGTACCTCGAACGAGCCCTGGTACTGTTGAGCAGAGCCCATCGGAGAGCCGGGAGCTCTCGTGTAGATGCCCACCGTCCTGCTGTGCACGACCACCGTCGGCTACCAGGCGCGCGCCTTCGACGAGGCGGCGCGCCGTGCCGGCGTCACCCTCCGCATCGTCTCGGACCGCTGCGATCACCTCGACGACCCGTGGGGCGACGACGCCGTGCCGGCGCGCTTCGATCGGGATCCACGGCATGTGGCGCCGGTGCTGGCGTCGCTGCGAGGGCAGCGCGGTGGACGGCGATCGTCGCCGTGGGCGATCGCCCGGCCTGGCTGGCGGCACACATCGCGCAGGCCGCGGCAGCTGCCCTGGCACGCACCTGCCGCCGTTGCCGCCGCCACGCACAAGCTGCTGACGCGCGGCCGCCTGCTGGCGGCGGGCCTGCCGGTGCCGTGGTTCGTGAGTGTGCCGTCACGCGGCGACGACGACCTCGAACGCCTGACGCGCGTGCGGTTCCCCTGCGTCGTCAAGCCGGTCGGACTCTCGGCCAGTCGCGGGGTGATCCGCGCCGACTCGTTTGCCGAACTGCTGGCCGCGCGCGACCGTGTGGCGGCGCTGCTGGCCCGCCCTGACGTCAAGGCCGCCGCAGCCACCGATGACGACACGCTGATCGTCGAGGCGTTCGTGCCAGGGCAGGAGTTCGCGCTCGACGGCGTGCTCGAGCAGGGCGCCCTGAGAGTCTTCGCGCTGTTCGAGAAACCCGACCCGCTGGACGGTCCCTACTTCGAGGAGACGATCTACGTGACGCCGGCCCGGGTCGCCGCCGGCCCGCCAGCAGGTGATTGCCGGGCACATCGCCCGCGCCGCGCTGGCCCTCGGGCTGCACCATGGGCCGATCCACGCCGAATGTCGTGTCGATGGCGACGACATCGTGGTGCTGGAGGTGGCACCGCGTCCGATTGGCGGGCTGTGCGCGCGGGCCGTGCCGGTGATCGGCCCGGATGGATCGCGCTGTGGCCTGGAGGACGCGCTGCTCGCGCACGCCCTGGGGCAGGCCGCTCGACGGGCTTCGGGCATCAGGCGATTGCCAGTGGGGTGCTGATGGTGCCCGGTGCCGGAGGCCGGACGCTTCCGCGCCATGGAGCGGGGTCGATGAGGTGCGGGCGATGCCGTGCGGTGACCGGCGTGGAAGTGACCGCCAGGCCGGGCACGCTGCTGGAGCGGCTGCCCGAGGGCGGTCGCTATCCGGGCTTCGTCTTTGCCGAGGCCGACCAGCCGGACCAGGTCGTGGAGACGTTGCGGCAGGCGTCGCGCCGGCTTCGGCTGCGGGTGGACGGCGCGCTGCCTATTTCTCCGGGGTAGGGGTGTAGCCGGGAGGGAGGGCGGCGTTTTCGCCGAAGAAGAACTCCTCCATGTGCTTGGCCACGAGGTCCTGCGCATCCTTCTGCCAGGGCATGAGGCGGTACTCGTTGAGGATCATCTTCATCCGCTCCTCCCACTGTGCCCAGGCCTCCTGTGACACGCTATCGTAGATACGCTGGCCGAGCTCACCAGGCCACGGCGCCTCATCCAGTCCCGGCAGTTCCTGCCCCAGCTTCACGCAGTGCACCGTACGCATGGCGGCGATCGTATCAGAGCTCCGATGTCCTTCCTCGCCCGCGTTCGCACCTCGCCACGCCGCCTGGTCACGCTCGGCGTGCTCGGCGGCAGCTTCCTCGCCGCCATGGAAGCCACCATCGTCGCCACGGCGATGCCGACGGTGGTCGAACAGTTCGGTGGGCTTGGCGCATTACAGCTGGGTCTTCTCCGCGTACATGCTCACGTCCACCGTCACGACGCCGGTGTGGGGACGCATCGCCGACGTGCATGGACGCCGTCGTCCGTACCTGGTGGCCATCGCGGCGTTCCTGATCGGGTCGATGCTGTGCGGCGTGGCCACGTCGATGACCCAGCTGATCGCCTTCCGGGCGCTGCAGGGCGTCGGCGCCGGAGGCATGCTGCCGCTCGGCATGGTGATCATGGGCGACATGTTCTCGCTCGAGGAACGCGCCCGCGCGCAGGCATTGTTTGCCGGCGTGTGGGGCATCTCCTCGATTGCCGGCCCGCTGGTCGGCGCGGTGCTGACCGAGAGCGCGTCGTGGCGCTGGATCTTCTTCATCAACCTGCCGTTCGGGATGGTTGCCGCCTGGCTGGTCGCGCGCTTCCTGGTGGACCGACCGGTCGACGATCGCGGCGACGTCGACTACGTGGGCGCGGCTGTCCTGATGGGCGCGGTGACGGCCCTGATGCTCGCCCTGAACGAGACCGGCGTCCGCGACGCCTCGGTCTCGCCGTCGGTGGTGCGGCTGCTGTACGCCGCTGCCGCCGTGCTGGGCGCGCTGTTCGTCGCCATGGAGCGCCGCGCCGCGCATCCGACGCTGCCGGTGTCGCTGCTGGCCAACCGGATGGTCGCCACCACGACCGCCAGCGGCACCCTGCTGGGCGTGGCCATCTTCGGCGCGCTGGCGTTCGTGCCGCTGTACGTGCAGGCGGCGCTCGGACGCTCGGCGCGGGAAGCCGGCGGGGTACTGACGCCGCTGCTGCTCGGCTGGGTGGCGATGTCGATCGTGACCGGGCGCCTGCTGCCGCGGGTGGGCTTCCGTCCGTTCATCCTCGCGGGTCTGACGTGCGTCTCGCTCGGCTTCCTCGGCCTGGCGTCGGTCGGGCCGGCCAGCCCGCTGTGGGCGCTGCATGTGTACCTGGGGCTGATGGGCATCGGCATGGGCATGACGATGCTGTCGCTGCTGCTGGCGGTGCAGGCCTCGGTGTCCCGGGACCAGCTGGGAGTGGCGACGTCGCTCGCGCAGTTCACGCGCAGCATCGGCGGCGCGGTGGGCGTGGCGGTGATGGGGGCGGTGGTGGCGGCTGCCCTGCCCGCCAGCGGCCCGACGCCGGCGGCGCTGGCGTGGGGCTGCACCGCGCGTTCGCGGTCGGGGCAGCGGTGTCGATTGTCGCGCTCGCGTCCGCCCTGCTGGTGCCCGGCGGTCTACCTGAGCAAAAGAAAACGGCCGGGTAAGATTTACTGTTGGGTTTCAGGACAACGATGAGCCTGGGTCCAGCGTGCACCTCCCTAACTTAAGTTGGTCGCCGGTCAGAGGCGATGGTTCCTGAGGGACGAGCCGGCGTCGTGTGGCACGGTTGTTGTAGAGGTGAAGGTGACTTTCGACAGCGTTTGCAGGGAATTTCCGCAGGCGTTCATGTCGTGGAGGAGGCTTCACATGAGCAATGACAACATCTCCGAGCCGGGCGAGACGCGTCGCAAGGAACGCCGCGGGTTTGCTTCGATGTCCCCCGAAAAGCAGCGTGAGATTGCCAGCAAGGGTGGTCGCGCGGCGCACATGAAGGGGACCGCGCATGAATGGACGTCCGAGGAGGCCCGCGCGGCGGGTCGCAAGGGCGGACGCGCGAGCCGCGGCGGTCGTGGCCGGCTGCCAGAGGGCGGCGCCGCCGCCGAATAGGCGGTAAGTCTCTCGCCAAGGCATCCGAGGGCGTCCTTGCGGACGCCCTCCTTTTTTTGCACGGTCCGCTTCGGATGCATTTGTTCCGCAGCGTCATCACAGGCAACATGGATCGCGTGACGCCACGAGCCCTAGGGCGGTGCCTGTCGGGAGCCCTCGTGGCATGGGCTCTCACAGGCGCTCCCGCCATCGCCCAGGACCCACCCGACAACGCCGCCGATCGTCGGCTGAAGGTGCGTAGTTTCGACATACAGGGTGTGTCAGGTCTGGACGTGGGCCAGATCACCAGCGTGCTCGCGATCCGCGAGAGTGGGGGGTTGCTGCCGTTTCTCGGCAAGGACCGCTACTTCAACGCCCGCCTCCTGCAGGCCGACCTGTACCGCATCATCGCCTTCCTGTCGGATCACGGGTGGCCCCGCGCGCGCGTCACCTCGGTCGACCTGATTCGCGACGCGGAGGACAAGGCCATCGACGTGACGGTCCACGTCGATCAGGGCGCACCGGTCATCATCGACAAGGTCGAGACCTATGGCTTCGACGTGCTCGATCCCGACGATCAGGAAGCCGTCCAGGATCGGGTTTCGGTGGCGGAGGGCTGCGTCGGGTGCAGGGGGACGTCCGCAACACCCGCACCTGCCACGCTGGCAGTCCTGCAAGAGCGCGGCTACGCCTACGCGGCGGTCAGCGTGCTCGAGGGCGAGGGGACGGCGCCCGGGCACGTCTCGCTGTACGTCGTCGCCGAGCCGGGGCCGCAGGCGGTGTTCGGGCGGATCACGGTGCGCGGCAACGCCGGGGTCAGTGACGGCCGCGTCAAGTCGCTGCTGTCGATGCGGGAGGGGCAGCAGTTCCGTATCAGTCGCGTCGCCGACACGCAGCGGCGCCTTTACAACCGCGAGATCTTCCAGTTCGTGTCGGTCAACGCCAGCACCGCGGGGCCGATTGGCGCGCCGGTGCCGGTCGACATCGTGCTGACCCAGGCCAAGCCGCGTCGGCTGTCGCTGACGCCCGGGTTCGGCAGCGAAGAAAAGGCCCGCCTCACCACCACGCTGCGTCACCTCAACTTCTTTGGCGGAGCCCGCACCGCGCAAGCCACCATCCGTGGGTCCTCGCTGGATCGCGGGGTGCGCATGAACGTCGAAGAGCCCTCCCTGTTCCGTCGGGGCGTGTCGATGAGCGTCGGTGCCCAGTACTGGTACGCCAACCAGCCGGCCTACAAGCTGACCACCAAGGGCGGCCGCGTGACCTTTGCCAAACAGCGCGAAGGCAGCGACCCGGTTCGGCGCAGGCAGTCGTTGACGACGCTGTCGCTGACGTTCGTCGACGAGTTCGAGGACTACACCGTCTCGGAGGCGGCGCTGAACGATCCGGCGTTCTACGACGATCTGATCGCGCTCGGGCTCAACCCCAACACCGGCCGCGGCAAGGGCCAGCTGTTGGCACTGGTCGTGGACCTGCAGCGCAACACGACGCCCAACCTGGTCGACGCGCGCAGCGGCTACCTGGTGTCGGCACACGTGGAGCAGGCCGGGCGCTGGATGCCCGGCGCCTACAACTACATCGAGTACACCGCCGAAGCCCGCAAGTACCAGACGCTGGGCAACGTCGTGGTGGCGGCGCGGGGCCGCATCGGCACCATCGCCGCGCCCGGCGGTGCTGGCCAGCAACGTGCCGTTCTTCAAGCGCTACTTCCTCGGCGGCTCGAGCGGCCTGCGCGGCTGGGGCCGCTTCGAGATCTCCCCGCTGACCGTCTCGGGGACGCCCATTGGTGGGCATTCGATGTTCGAGAGCTCCGCCGAGGTGCGCGTCCCCGCCTTCTCCAAGTTCGCGCTCGTCGGCTTCGTGGACGCCGGCAACGTCTGGTTCGACACCTTCGACTTCAACCTCGACGACCTGCGCGTGGACGTCGGTCCCGGTCTCCGGTACGTGACGCCCATCGGGCCGGTCCGGGTCGACTTCGGCTATCAGCTGACCCGCGTCGCCGGCCTGCTCGTGGATGGGCAGCCCGAGCCGCGCCGCTGGCGCATCCACTTCAGCATCGGGCAGGCGTTCTGACCATGTCACGCGGACGACGGGCCTTGCGCGCCCTTGCAATCGTCGGGGTGCTGCTGATCGGCCTGCTGGTGGCCGCGGCGGTCCTGACCCAGACGGCCTGGTTCCGTGAGCGGCTGCGCCGGCTGGCGGTGCGGCAGGCCGAAACCGCGCTCGAAGGGCGCCTGGAGATCGGCAAGGTCGAGGGCAACCTCTTCAGCGGGGTGACGCTCCGCGACGTCGCGGTCGTGCAGGGCGGCACCACGGTGGTCCGGGTCGGCCGGGTACAGCTCGAATATGCGCTGACCGACGTCCTGGCGGCGGGGCGGACCGTCCGCCAGGTGACGATCGAGCAGCCGGTGATCGAAGCGATCCAGACCCCGGAGGGCTGGAACGTGGCGCAACTGCTGAAGCCGCGCCCGCCGACCGACCCGAACGCGCCACGGGCGACCTTCACCCTGCCCGAGATCCGCGTGATCGACGGCACGGTCACGGTGCGTCAGATCGGCGTGCCGCAGACCGAGGCGATTCCCCGCCGGCTCGAGGGGCTGGCGTTCGAGGGCGGCATTGCCAGCAGCCCACAGCAACTCAGCGTCGACGTGCGCCGCCTGACGTTCCGGGCAGGGCAGCCAGACCTCGATCTCCGCTCGCTGGCCGGGCGGATCAGCAGCGTCTCGACCGGCTGGCGCTTCGAGTCGCTCGACGCCCGCACCGCCGAATCGGTGCTGCGTGTGGATGGCACGCTCACGCGCGAGTCGGCGACTGCGCCCTGGGCGTTCGATCTCGACGTGGCCGGGCAGCCCGTGTCGCTGCCCGAGATCGCCCGGTTCATCCCGGCGGCCGCCTTCGACCTCCGTCCGCGGCTGGCCATTGGCGTGACCGGCACCCTGGAGGCGCTGCAGCTGGACGTCGACGTGACTGCGTCGGAGGCCGGGCAGGCCCGGGGTTCGCTGGCGCTCGACACGAGCGGTCCGGACCGCGGCATCGAGGGAAGACTGGCGCTGGTCGACCTCGACCTCGCGCCGATCCTCAAGGACCAGGCCGCCACCGGCCGCATCACCGGCGATGCCACCTTCGACCTGCGCTTTCCTTCGGCGACGCAAGGCTTCCCGGTAGATGGCACCTTTGCCTTTACCGGGCCGCGGGCCGGCGCGTACGGCTATGCCGCGACGGACGTGAGGGCGACGGGCGCCGTGGACGGGCGTGACATCAGGCTCGATGTGTCAGCGAAGGCCTACGGTTCGGACGTCACGGCCAAGGGCACCATCGCCCGCCCGGGCCAGGGGCAGCGCGATTTGTCGCTGGACCTCGCAGGCCGCGTGGCGCGCGTCGATCTGCGCAAGCTTCCAGCCGATCTCAGGATCCCGGAACTCGACACCAGCCTCTCCGGCACGTACGTGGCCCGCGGCCCGTTGTCTGCACTTCAGGCCGATGTGACCCTTGGCGCGTCGTCGGTGGAAGGCGCGACACTTGCCGACGGCACGACGGCGCGCTTCGCCCGGACGCCCGGCGGGTTCACCTTCGGTGCCGCCGGCACGGTGGCCGGCCTCGACCTGCAGCGCCTCGGCGCGGCCCTGGACATCGAGGCAATGCGTGACCAGCGTCTGGCTGGCCAGGTCAATGGCGCATTCGACGTGTCCGGCGAGCAGCGCGGCCGGGACGGCCTGCGCGTTCAGGCCACCGCCGACCTGACCGACACCACGGTCTACGGTGGCCGACTCCCGGCGATGGCGGTCACGGCCACGCTCGATGGCCCGCGTCTCGACGTGGCCGCGAAGGGCCAGGTCGAGGGGTTCGACCTCGCCACCCTCTCGGGCTCTCCGGCGGCCACCGGCACCCTGAGCGGCGACGTCGATGTCCGCGTGGCCCTGCCTGACACCGGCGCGGTCTCGGTCGAGACCATGGGCGTGGACGGCGTGATCAGCCTCGATGCGCCGACCCTGCTGAAGGTGCCGTTTGCCTCGGTGTCGGCCGAGATCGCGCTGGCGAACGGGCTCCTGAACGTTTCCCGCCTCGAAGGTCGGGGCACGGGCTTCACCCTGACCGGCAGCGGCGCCATCGGCATCGGCGCCGACGACGTGTCGGACTTCCGCTACCGGCTCGAAGCCGCGTCGCTCGTGGAGCCCGCCAAGGTGGCCGACCTGCCGATCACCGGCGGCGCCACCACCGAGGGCCGGATCACCGGGACCCGCGCCGACTTCCTCGTCACCGGCACCCTGGCTGGCAATCAGGTGGCCTACGGCGACACGGCGACGATCGGCGCCGTGACCGCACAGTACGCCGTCCGCCTGCCCGACTTCGACCCGGCTCGCGTCGACGTCGACGCCTCGGTGGACGGACAGCAGATTGCCGTGGCCGGGCAGAACCTCCCGGCACTCAACGGCACGGTCGGCTACACCGACGACCTCGTGCGTTTCGACGTCACCGGGACCGACAGCGTGCGCGCCCTGGCCGCACGCGGCACCCTTGCCTTGCAGGACGCCCTGCAGCGGCTGACGCTCGAGCAGGTCGCGGTCGCCCGCGAAGGCGTGACCTGGTCGCTGGCGCCGGGCACCTCCGCGCGTGTGGACATCACGCCCCGTCAGGCGACGATCGACGAGCTCCATCTGGCCAACGGCGCGCAGCGACTCGACGTCGAAGGCACCGTGGGTCTGGCAGCAGACGCCGAATCGTCGCTGCGCGTGGCCGCAGACGGCGTGGACATCGGCGAGGTGCTGACGCTTGCGGCGCAGGAGGTCGATGCCGACGGCGTGCTGACGGCCACGGCGACGCTCGGCGGGACGCGTGAGCGTCCGGTCGCCGACGGTACGCTGGAGGTGACGCAGGCCCGCGTGCGCAACATCGATGTGCAGCGCTTCGGCGGTCGCGTCAATTTCGACGGCACCCTGGCGATCATCGATCTCGAACTCGTGAAGGACGCGTACGCGCGCCTGACCGCCAAGGGCGTGGTGCCACGCACGGTGCTGGAGGGCCGCGCCGAGGCGCACACCGTCGCCACGGCTGCCGACCGCCTCGACGTGGCCGTCGTTTCGACGCCCATCGACCTCGCGCTGGCCGAGGGCTTGACCGGCTACGTCACGAAGCTGGGCGGACAGGCCCAGGTCGACGTTCGCGTCACCGGCTCAGGCCGTGACCCGCATGTGGAGGGCGCGCTCTTCCTGATCGATGGCACCTTCCTCGTGCCACTGACCGGCGTCACCTACAAGAACATGGACGCGGTGCTCAACTTCGAGGAGGAGCGCGTGGCGATCTCCGAACTCGGCGTCGAGACCGACAACGGCGACCTGCTCACCATGACCGGTGAACTCGGACTGAGCCGCGAGCAGGCACGGACCGTCAGCCTGAAGATCAAGGGCAACGACTTCCGGGTCCTCGACAACGAATTCGGGCTGCTCGACCTGCACTCCGACCTCACGGTGTCCGGGACGCTGCTCGCCCCGGTGGTCGAAGGGAGCCTCGAGGTGTCCGACGGGCGCCTCGAACTCGACGAGCTCCTGCCGCGGGTGGCCGACACGACCTACGCCACGCAGGCCGAGTACCAGGGCATTCCGACCGCCCGTCTGCGTGGGGCGATCGTGCCCGACCTGCTGGGCATGGACGATCGCGTGCCCGAGCTGCTGCCTGGCCTGAACACGTTCACGCTGGGCGGACCGCCTGTCGCCAGCGGGACCCCCGGGGACGTACCTGCGACGCCAAATGGTGATGCGTCCACGGGTGCGCCAGCTGTCCAGCGCGCCGCAACGACGCCAGACACCGGCGACCCCCCTGCCGCATCGACCGACGCGCCGGCGCCTGACGCAGCGGCAGGCTCGTCGGCGGGTGTGTTTGCCGACACGGCCCTGAACCTCCAGGTGCGCATTCCCGACAACCTGGTCGTGCGCGGCCAGAGCATCGAAGCCGCGCGGGCCTCGGTGGGCGACCTGAACGCCACGCTGGGCGGTGACTTCCGCGTTGCCAAGGCCGCCGGCAAGCCGGTGGTACTGCTCGGCACGGTCAACACCGTCCGCGGCACGTACTCCTACCAGGGGCGACGTTTCGATCTGGTGCGCGACGGTCAGATCCTCTTCCGTGGCAGCGAGGAAATCGACCCACGCCTCGACATCACCGCGCAGCGCCTGATTCAGGGCGTCGAGGCGCGGGTGCGGATCCAGGGCACGGCACGCAAGCCGGAGCTCTCGCTGTCCTCGACGCCGCCGCTCGACCAGGGCGACATCCTGGCGCTGATCGTCTTCAACCAGCCGCTCAACCAGCTCGGGACGGGGGAGCAGAGCTCACTGGCCCAGAGGGCCGGCGGCATTGCCGCCGGGTTTGTCGTGTCGCCGCTGGCCGAGGCCCTCGGCAGCACGCTGGACCTCGATCAGTTCGAGGTCCAAACGACCGACCCGTCGGGCCGTGTCAATCCTGCAGTGGTGATTGGTCAGCAGGTCACGCAGGACATGTTCCTGCGCTTCCGGCAGCAGTTCGGCAACCAGCAGGTGTCGCAGTTCCTGCTCGAGTACCGGCTCGCCGATTTCCTGCGCCTGCAGGGCAACGTGGCCGAAGGCGATGGCCTCACGGCCGGCAACCGGTCACTGGCGCAGCGCATCGAGCGGTACGGGATGGACCTGGTCTTCTACTTCTCGTTCTGACGCGTGCACTACTCGTAGTGCAGGGCCTTGACCGGATCGAGGCGGGCCGCCTTGCGCGCCGGATAGACGCCGAAGAGCAGCCCGATCGCCACCGAGACGGTGAAGGCCAGGACCACCGAGAACGGCGTGATGACCGTGGTCCACTCCGCGAAGTAGGCGACCAGCCTGGAGATCAGGATGCCGACGACCACGCCGATCACGCCCCCCAGGCCCGAGATGATCGTCGCCTCGATCAGGAACTGTCGCACCACCTCGGACTGCCGCGCCCCGACCGCGCGCCGTACGCCAATCTCGCGGGTACGCTCGAGGACGCTGGCCAGCATGATGTTCATGATGCCGATGCCGCCGACCAGCAGCGAGATGGACGCGATCGCCACCATCACCATCTGAAAGATCTGCTGGGTGCGACGCTGTTCGGCGAGCAGTTCGGCAGGAACGACGAGCGAGTAGTCACCGGCGCGTTTGTGGGTTTCGTCGAGCAGCCCGCGGATCGCCTGGGCGGCGACCGGCGAGGTGTCGGCAGTGGCGACCTGAACGAACAGTCCGTCGAGCTCGTCCTTGAATCCGCTGGTGGTGTCTTCGAGCCGCAGGATGGCGGTCCACACCGGCACGTAGATCAGGTTGTTGCGGTCGTCGGCGGGCAGCCCGGACGTGCCCCGCGGCGCAGTCATCTGCGGCCGCGTCACGCCGACCACACGCAGCCACTGCTCGTTGACCTTCACGTGCTGGTCCAGCGCCGAGGCACCCGGGAACAGGGCGTCGGCGATGCCGTCGCCAAGGACGGCCACCGGCGCTGCCCGACGCGCCTCTTCCTCGTCGAAGAAACGGCCCTGCGAGAGCGCGAGGCCGGCAATCGCGCGATACGCCGGGGCCACGCCGAAGACCACCGGCATCTCGCGTCCGGGCCGCGGCAGGAGGGCGGTCGGGGTGAAGCGCTTGCGGGCCGAGATCGCCGAGATCTCCGGCACGTTGGCCTCGACCAGGCGCAGGTCGTTGAAGGTCAATCCCGGTGAGAGGGCGCGCATCTTCTGCATGCTCTGCCAGTCGGTCGCCTCGCGCGCCTCGACAATCAGGTTGCGGACGCCGAGGTTCTCGATGAACGCCATGACCTGCTGCTGCGCCCCGGCGCCGATCGACAGCATCGCCACGACGGCGGCGACGCCGCAGATCATGCCGAGCATGGTGAGCAGCGAACGGATCTTGTTGGCGAGCAGGTTTTCCAGCCCCATGTGGACGTCGGGGCCGAGCCGCGACGTCCAGGCGCGGCTGCGACGCGCCGTCTCCGGGGACGGCGCGTTCACCGGCCACCCCCTGCCGGTGGCGGCGGGGTGTCATCGTCACGCACGGTGGGATCGCGCAGGGCGACGCGCGTGCCCTCGGCAAGCCCTTCGACGACGACGCGCGACTGCGTGCGGGCGGAAATCTTGACGCTGGTCGGCACGAAGCGTCCCTCGCGCTCGAGGAACACGGTCGGGGTGCCGTCGCGATCGAACACGGCCTGGCGGGGCAGCGACAGCACGTTGCGCACCGGTGCGCCCTCGATGCGGATGCGGGCCGTGCGGCCCGCTTCGACGCCGACCTCGAGGGCCGGCATGGTGAAGGTGACGTCGAACTCGCGCTGCGCCGACGCGCGGAACATGCCGCCGCGGTCGGCCATGCCGGCCACCGTGGCGACGGCGGCCAGCACCGGCGCGCGCGTGCTGCCGTCCAGTTGCACATGCGCCTTCTGGGTGGGCTTCACGCTGGTGGCCAGGGCCTCGGGCACACGCGCCCGCACCTGGATGGCGGCAGGGTCGAGCACCGTCAGCACCGGCCGCCCGGGATACACGACGTCGCCCTCGCGGTAGTCGGGCAGCGACATGCCGGTGTAGTAGAAGCCACCGCCGGCGTCCTGGTTCTGTCTGACCGCGACGATGCCGGCAAAGGGCGCGCGCACCGTCATCTGATCGATTGATTGCCGGGCCCGGTCGCGCGCCAGCATGGCCTTCTGACGCTTCTCGTCGGCCACCGCCCTGGCCGCGACGCTGGTGCGGGCTCGCGACTGCACGTCTTCCTCGATCTGCGCGAGCTTGCGGCGGCTCTCCTCGAGCGTGAGCTGATTCTTGCGGGCGTCGACCTCGGCCAGCAGCTCGTTGGTGGTGACGTCGAGCTCGGCCTTGCGCACATCGAAGCGCGCCTTGAGCAGATTGACGGTGTCCTGGGCCGCCTGCACCTGCCGGTCGGCGTCGAGCTTCTCGATCTCGAGGCCGGCTTCCTCCACCTCGCTCTCGCTGATCTCGAGGCTGAACTCCTGCTCGGCGGTGTCAAAGCGCATCACCACGTCGTTGCCGGCCACGCGCGTGCCAGTCGGAACGAGGGTCACGAGGCGCAGGCTGCCGCTGACTGCAGGCGCGGTGATCAGCTGCGACCGCGTGGCGACGAATTCACCGGCAGTGTGGATGTCGGCGCTGATGTCGCCACGGGTCACGGCAGTGGTCGGCATCTCGTCGCTTCCCGCCGCGGTGGTGCAGGCGGCCGCGCTGGCCGCCAGCCCCGACAGCAGGAACGCAGCCAGCCATCGGGGCGCGGTCATGGGGTGGTCTCCTCGAGGGTGGCGAGCTGCTGATCGGCGTCGGCCGGCGGCGCCAGCGCGACCCGGTCGCCTGGCGTCAGCCCGGAGGCGACCGCCGTGACCTCATCGTTGCGATGGGCAACGCTGACAAACCGCGGTTCCAGCCCACGGGTCGTGAGGACGTAGGCCACGGTGCGCCCGCCGCGCGGGAAGAGGGCCCGGGAGGGCACCAGCACCTGCCGCTCGTAGCGGCCGACGGCCACGCGCGCCACCGCACTCATCCCCGGGCGGATGCGGGGTTCGCTGCCGGTCAGCTCCAGCACCAGCTCGAAGCCGCGTTTGGGCGGCCAGCCGCCGGACATGTCGGTCTTGGCGATGGTGCCGATGGCGACGAGCCGGGCTGGCAACTCGACGTCGCCAATCGCGTCGATGCGCACGGTGGCGTCCTGCCCGACCGACAGGCGGCTGCGGTCGACCTCGTCGACCACCGCCGTCATGCGCGCCGACGACAGGTCCGGCAGCTCGGCGATCTGGGCCCCGGCCCAGGCGCCGTCGCCCACCTGGAATGGACGGGAGCCCTGCCCGAACTGGCCGGCGCGCCAGTTGTCCAGCACCACCATGAGGCCGTCGGTGGGGGCGCGGATGACCAGCGCCTGCAGGCCGCGCGACGTGCGCCCGACCTCGGCCTGGGCGCGTTCGCGTTTGCCTTCGAGGCCGCCGACGGTCGCCCGGGTTGCGGACCGGCCGCTGTCGAGGACCGTGTCGGTTTCGGTCAGCTTCTGCTGCTTGTCCGACAGAGCCAGTTTGGCCTTCTGTTCGTCGAACCGCGACTGCAGCTCGCCGGCCTTGACGTCGAGCCGCGCCCGCTCGACGTCGAACTCGGCCGTGACCCGCCCGGTGGTGAACTCCTCGAGCTTCAGCCGTCCTTCGGCTTCCGCCTTGGCAATCTCGGCTGACGACGCCCGCAGGTCGGAGTGCTTCTCGTCGAGCCGCTGCCGCAGTGACGTGGCGTCGAAGGCAATCACCACGTCGCCCTTCTTCACGCGCGCGCCATTGGCGGCCAGTTCGAGGATGCGCAGGTCGCCGGCGTCGGACGGCGCCGTCAGTGCCTGGGAGCGGAGGGCCCGGATCTCGCCGCGGATCGTGGCCCGGGCATCGAAGCGGCCCGCGGTGACCTCGACGCTGTCGACGTCGGCAGCGGTGGCGCCGCGCCCGAGGACGTGCCACCCCCCGACGCCCGCCGCCGCCAGGACCACCCCCGCGACGATGGCGCGGCGTGTCGGCGCGGTGCGCCTCACGGTTCCCCTCCGACATCCACCCGGTCGCCGAGCGCGACGCCGCTGGACACGACGGCGTCGGTCGGCGTCAGTGCCACCAGCTGCAGCGCCCGCCACTGGCCGGCGCTGACCACGCCCGCGGCGCCGTCGTTCCACACCACGGCCTGCCGCGGCACGGTCAGCGCCTGCGGCCACGCGCCGACGTGCACATCGACGGCGGCCGAGAGGTCCGGCGTCAGCGTGGCATCGCGACCCTGCACCGAGAACTGCGCCAGCACGCTGCGGACCTTGTCGGACATGCCTGGAGTGGCGACGGGGGAGAGCCGTTCGAGGCGGCCGCGATAGCGGCGGGCCGGATAGGCATCGAGTGTCACGTCGGCGGGCAAGCCGACCGTCAACCCGACCAGGTCGGATTGATTGAGCTTGACCCGGACGCGCATCGCCCCCTCGGCGACCACGTCGAGCAGGCCGAGACCGGTCCTGACCTCTTCGCCCTCCTGCGGCTCACCCATGCGGCCGCCCTTCCAGATTGAGCGCAGCACGACCAGCCCGTCGAGGGGGGCCCGGATCGACAGGCGTTCGGCGTTGGCCTCGGCGTGCTGCCAGCCCTTGCGGGCCCGTTCGCGTCGCACTTCGAGCGTCCGGATCTCGGCCCGTGCCGCGGCGACCTTGAGGTCGTACGTGCGCCGCAGCTGCGCCGCCTCCGCTTCGGCCGCTTCGCGCAGGAGCAGGTTCTTCTCGGCCTCGATTCGCGGCAGCAAGGGGTTCTTGTCCACTTCAAGGTGCGCCAGGGCCAGCGCGTTCTCCGACGTCTTGAGGGCGGTGTCGTCCTTGGCGCGCATCTCCGCCTGCTCGGCGGCCTTGCGATGCACCTGCTCTTCGAGGTCCCGGAACTCGGCCTTCTTCTCGAGGGCGAGATCGAGCTGCGCCTGCCGGTCGAATTCGACGATCAGGTCGCCGGCGGCCACCCGCGTGCCGTTGGGCACCAGCCGGGTGACCACGAGCGCGGTGACGTTCTGGCCGAGAATCCTCGGCACCACCACCGCCACTGCGTTCTCGGCCTCGACCGTGCCATGGACGCGCAGCACATGGGACACGTCGCGGCGCTGCACCTCGACCGTCCGCGCGGCCGCGGGGCGCGCGGGGTCGTCAGGCGCATCGGCGCGTGTCGCGGCGCAGCCGCCGGCTGCGCCCAGGGCCAGGCACACAAGCAGGGTACGCATGGGAATGTGACGCCTTAGACGAGGGTCGGCCATCAAAGGTTTGGGGAAGTGGACGCCGAGCGCTTCCAGCACAGCTGCAGGTGGTCGTCGACCAGGCCCGCCGCCTGCATGAAGGCGTAACAGATGGTCGGGCCGACGAAGGTGGCGCCGGCCTGCTGCAGTGCCCGGCTCATCGCCAGCGCCTCTGGCGTCGCGGTCGGGACGTCTCCCATCGCGGTCCGGTGGTTGACCTGTGGCGAGCCGCCCACGAACGCCCACAGGAAGGCGTCCAGCGACCCGTGGCGGGCCTGGATGTCGGTCACGGCCCGGGCCGTCCTGATGGCGCCGCGGACCTTCAGCCGGTTGCGGACGATGCCCGCGTTGGCGAGCAGGCGCGCCACGTCGTCGTCGTCGTAGGCCGCCACGCGTGCGATGTCGAAGCCGTGGAAGGCCTCGCGGTAGGCCTGGCGCTTGCGCAGAATGGTGATCCAGCTCAGGCCGGCCTGCGCCCCTTCGAGGATCAGCAGTTCGAACAGCGCCCGGTCGTCGTGCACCGGTACACCCCACTCCTCGTCGTGGTACGCGGTGTACAGGGGGTCGGTGCCGCACCAGGGGCAGCGATGGCGCATCGGGGCACTGTAACGCCGGAAGGGATCGGGCCGGCAACCGACGGGATTTCGGCAGTCGGGAGTCGGGAGTCGGGCAGTCGCAGTCGGCAGTCGGCAGTCGGCGACGGGTACCGGCCGGCAGCCAGCCAGTGCGCCGGGCGTTACACGGCTGGTGCGCGCAGGGACTTGACAAACTGCGCCAGCAGGCCCTGGTCGAAGTGCGAGGAGAGGTGGGTGGTCATCAGGTGCAGGGCGTCCACCGGCTTCATGGCGCACTGGTAGCTGCGGTCGCTGGTCATGGCGTCGTAGACGTCGCAGATGCCCGCGATCCGGCCGAACAGGTGAATGTGCTGCTGATCGAGGGCGCGCGGGTAGCCGCGGCCGTTGAGGCGTTCGTGATGCTGCGAGACGACGACCATGCCGAGCGAGCCCATGCGTCCGTCGGTCTGCAGGATGTGCTCGCCGCGCACGACGTGCGTGCGCATCAGCGCCATTTCCTCCTCGGTGTAGGCGCCGGGCTTGACGATCAGCTCGCGCGGGATCTCGCTCTTGCCGATGTCGTGCAGCAACCCGCCGAGGGCCAGATCGTGCAGGTCACTGGCGTTGCGCACCCCGGCCGCGTGCGCCAGGCCGGTGGCAAAGACGCTGACGTTCATCGAGTGGCGGACGGTGTCGTAGTCCCGCGCCATGAGCGCGGCCATGTGGCCGAGCGCCTCCCGCTCCTTGACGATCAGCCGCACCGTCTGCTGCGCGACGCGCCGCGTCCGCGGCAGCGCCTCGGTGTGCCGGGGGTCGACCATCACCGCTTCCAGCGTCGTCTGGGCGGCCGACTGCAACAGTTCGACCTTGCGTGGGATGGCGATGTCGGGATTGGCCAGCAGCGTCTCGAGGTGGCGTTCGACGTACTGCTCGTAGCGGCGGCGCTCGTCGCCTTTCAACCAGAGCGTCTGGACGTTGTTGGCCAGCAGGCGTGCGTGGTGGCCCGTCGTGAACTCCAGGTCGGGTCCGCGGAACAGCACGAAGTGGCCCGGCGAGGTCTGCAGGTGGAGGTGGAAGTCGACCACCGAGTCCATGACCAGACCGTCCAGGTGCACCGGGACGTAGATCGGCCGGACGTGGCCGAATGCCGCGCGCACCGAGACGTCGGGCGGGGGCGACAGAGCAGGGACGGTGCGGGCCGGGGTAGCCACGGCGAGGACGTTGCAAGCCGCGGGCCGACCGTCGCTCGCGCATAACGCCCGGAATCCGTGCGCTGGCGTGAGACCTGGTTGCACGATTGTCGAGCGTCCGACAGAAACGTCAGTGCTACGCTGAGCCCGTCACGCGGCCGTCATCGGAATGTCGTCAGACGCTTCACGGGATGACGTCATGGTGTGTCGCTGTGTGCGGAATTGACGCATTCGGCCCGGGCGACCGGGCGCCTATCAGAGGACCTAGCGACATGAGACCACTTCTCCTCGCCCTTGCGCTGCTGCTGGCGTGCGGCACGAGTGCCCTGGCCCAATTCGAGACCGGGGCGATTACCGGGACGGTACACGACGAGAGCGGCGGCGTCCTGCCAGGCGCCACGGTCACCCTCACCAACCTGGACACGGGCGTGGTGCAGGTGGCGACCAGCAACGACGCCGGCGTCTACGAATTCTTCACCCTCCGCCTGGGACGCTACGAGGTCCGCGTCGACCTGTCCGGCTTCGCGTCGGCGCGCGCCACCGATGTCGCGGTCGGCATCGGCGCCCGCCGCCGCGTGGACGTGGCCCTGTCGGTCGGGCAGCTGAACGAGGCGGTGGAGGTCTCGGCGGCGTCGCTTGGCCTGGAGCGCGACTCCAGCCAGCGCGGCCAGGTCATCACCAGTGAGCAGGCCGTCGCGCTGCCGTTGAACGGCCGCGAGTACTCGGCGCTCGTGCTGCTGACCACGGGCGTCCGCGCCTCGGCCCTCAACACCGGCGGGCTGACACCGCGCGAAGGCGCCTTCAACGTCAACGGCCTGCGCAGCACCTTCAACAACTTCCTGCTCGACGGCGTCGACAACAACGCCTACGGCACCAGCAACCAGGGCTTCTCCAACCAGGTGATGCAGCCGCCCCCGGATGCGCTGGAGGAGTTCAAGGTGGTCACCAACAACATGAGCGCGGAGTACGGACGCAGCGGCGGCGCCACCGTCAACGTCGCCTACCGCAGCGGGTCCAACCGCTTCAGTGCCTCGGCCTGGGAGTTCTTCCGCGACGACAGCCTCAACGCCGTCGGCTTCTTCCGGCCGCCCGTGGGGACCGAGCCGAAGCTGCAGCGCAACCAGTTCGGCTTCGTGGCTGGCGGCCCGATCCTGCGCAACCGCGCCTTCTTCTTCACCGACTACGAAGCGTTCCGGCAGGACCAGCGCTTCGTGTCGTTTGCCAACATCCCGAGCCTCGAGGACCGGCAGGGCATCCTGCCCGTCGACGTCCGCAACCCGCAGACCGGCGCCGTGTACCCGGCCGGGACGCCGATCCCGATGACCCCGTTTGCCCGCACCGTGCTCGGCCAGCTGCCGGAACCGACCGGCGCCAGGCCGCGCCAACAACTACCGGCGGCTGCGCCAGTTCGAGAGCGACATCGACAAGTACAACGTCAAGCTCGACGCCCGCCTCAACACCGCGCTGACGGTCTTCGGCCGCTTCGGCTACCGCGACTCGGACATCTTCGACGAGCCGGTGCTGCCGCTGCCGGTCGGCGGCGACAGCAACGGCGATCTCTACACCACCAACAAGCAGCTGGCGCTCGGCGCGACCTGGACCCTGTCGCCGACGCGTCTGCTCGAGGTGCGCTTCGGCTGGTCGGACACGCGGGGCGGCAAGGACCCGCTCAACCTCGGCTCGCCGGGCGCGCTCGATGCCTACGGCCTGTCGGGGCTGCCCACCGACCCGCGCGTCGCCGGCGGCCTGCCGACCCAGGTCATCACCGGCTTCAACACCCTCGGCCGCCAGGCCACCAACCCGCAATGGCAGTATCCCGAAGTCTGGAATCCCAAGGTCAACTACTCGTGGGTGGTGGGCCGGCAATCGCTGAAGTTCGGCTATGAGTTCCAGCACGTCCAGACCGAAGTCCAGGACGTCAATCCGCTGTATGGCCGCGACACCTACAGCGGGCAGCTGACCCGGCCGGCCGGGGTGGCGGCAAGCACCCTGTACAACCTGTCGGACTTCATGCTCGGCCTGCGCAGCCAGTACGCCCTCAGCAACATCCTGGTCGCCAACCTCCGGCAGCAGATGCACTTCGGGTACGTGCAGGACGACTGGCGGCTCTCGGACCGGCTGACCCTGAACCTCGGCTTGCGCTACGAATACGCCACGCCCCAGTGGGAGCGCGACAACATCCTCTCCAACTTCGATCCCACCACCCGGACGATGGTGATGGCGCGCGATGGCAGCGTCGAAGACCGTTCCACGATCCGTCCCGACCGCAACAACCTCGGCCCGCGTCTCGGCTTTGCCTACACCCTGTCGCCCAAGACGGTGACCCGCGGCGGCTACGGCGTCTCCTACATCCACTTCCACCGTGCCGGCGGCGCCAACGTCCTGCCGATCAACGGGCCGCAGGTGATCAACGCGATCGAGAACCAGACCGACGCGACCGCGGCGACCTTCCGGCCGACGCAGGCCGGCTACCCGTCGGACTTCACCGACCCCTCACGCTTCAATCCCCTGCGCGCCAACATCACCTACATGCCGCGCGACTACGAGGCCAGCCGCGTCCAGAGCTGGTACATCTCGGTGCAGCGCGAGTTGTGGCGCAACACCCTGATTGACGTGGCCTACGTCGGCAACCGCTCGGACGGCCTGCTGCTGTTTGCCAACTTCAACCAGGCGCGGCCCAACGCTCCCGGCGAGTCGCTCTCGCTGCAGGCGCGTCGTCCGATCCAGGAGTATGGCGACATCACTTACGCCTGGAACGGCGGCATCTCGCGCTACCACAGCGCCCAGATCCGCTTCGAGACGCGGCTGCGCAGCCTGATGCTGCTCAACTCGCTGACGCTGTCGCGCGCCGAGGACAACGGCGCCGGCTCGCTCGAGAACCCCAACGGCAACTTCCCGGCGCCGCAGGACTTCGCCAACCTGGGCGCCGAGTTCGCCCTCTCGGGCTACCACCAGCCGTGGAACAACACCACCAGCGTTGTCTGGGATCTGCCGTTCGGACGTGACCGACGGTGGCTGTCCAACGCCTCGGCCTGGCTGGACGCCGTGCTCGGCGGCTGGCAGGTGGCCGGTATCAGCACCCTGACGGCCGGCGAGCCGGTGACCTTCATCTACACGCCGACGGCGCAGGTCCAGGTGTCGGGCATCGCCCAGGACTTCCGCGGCGCCAACAACTACCGCCCCAACATCGTCGGCGATCCCTACGGCGACCGCAGCTCGACGACCAACTACTTCAACCGCGACGCCGTGCAGATCCCGACCGGCCCTTCGCCCTTCGGCAACGCCGAACGCAATGCCGTCCGCGGCCCCGACTTCTGGCAGGTCGACCTGGTGTTGTCCAAGAACATCCGCGTGCCGGTCGGCAGCCGGACGGTCGTGCAGCTGCGCGCCGAGGCGTTCAACCTGCTCAACCGCACCAACTTCCGCGTGCCCGTCGGTAATCGCAGCGCCAACAACTTCGGCACCATCACCGGCACCTTCGACCCCCGACAGCTGCAGCTCGGGGTGAAGCTGACGTTCTAGACCACGCCTCGCGACGGACGAGCTGCCCTGCTCGTCCGTCGCGATCCACATGGTAGGGTGGCGCATGGTCGACGACAGCGCCACGTCCCCGACGCGCCGGACGAGCCGCCAGGACTGGCAGCTCTCGCACCTCGCAGAGCCGGACTATTCCCGCCCGCTGCTGGTGGTTGGCGACGCCCAACGCCAGCGGATGCTCGACCTTCTCGTCCTCATGTACGGCAGCGATGAGGCCGGTCCGATTTACACGGAACTCGAGCGGCTGTTGCGGGTCTACTACGCCCACAAGCCGCCCGCGCTGGTCGAGGGCGATGCGGCCTTCGCGCCCGCCGAGCGCTTCTCGGAACGCGACGTCGTGCTGATCACGTACGGCGACCTGCTGACGGCGCCGGGCCGGCCGCCCCTGCAGGTGCTGGCCGGCTTCCTCCGGCGCTTCATGCACAGCGCCATCAACACTGTCCACATCCTGCCGTTCTTCCCCTATTCGTCCGATCGCGGTTTCTCGATCATCGACTACGGGGAGGTCGACCCGCGGCTCGGGTCCTGGGACGACATCGCCACGCTGGCGCAGCAGTTCCGCCTGATGTTCGATGGCGTCTTCAATCACGCGTCCAGCCGCAGCCGCTGGTTCCAGAACTTTCTCAACGGCCGTCCCGGCTACGAGGACTTCTTCATCGCCTTCACCACACGGGATGCGATCGACCCGGACTACCTCCGGCTGATCCTGCGTCCGCGCACCTCCGATCTGCTGACGCCGTTCCGCACGATCAACGGCATGCGCTACGTCTGGACGACGTTCAGTCCCGACCAGGTCGATCTCAACTTCCGGAACCCGCAGGTGCTGCTCCGGGTGGTGGAGATCCTGCTGTCCTACGTGCAGCGCGGCGCCGACCTGGTGCGGCTCGACGCGGTGACCTACATCTGGCGCGAACTCGGCACCAGCTGCGCGCACCTGCGCGAGACGCACGCGCTGGTGCAGCTGTTCCGCGCCATCCTCGATGTCGCCGCACCGCGCGTGGCGCTGATCACCGAAACCAACGTGCCCCATGCCGACAACATCAGCTATTTCGGCGACGGCAGTGACGAAGCGCAGCTGGTCTACAACTTCGCGCTGCCGCCGCTCGTGCTGCACACCTTCCACACCGGTTCGTGCGAGGCACTGGCGCGCTGGGCTGCCACGCTGACGCCGATCTCGGAAACCGCCAACTACTTCAACTTCCTGTCGTCGCACGATGGCGTCGGCCTGCTCGGCGCCCGCGGCATCCTGTCGGCCGATGAAGTCGCGGCGCTGGTCGACCGGACCATCGCCCACGGCGGATTCGTGTCGTATCGCTCCAATGGCGATGGCACGCAGAGTCCCTACGAACTGAACATCACGTGGTACAGCGCGCTCAACCGCGAGGGCAGTGGTGAACCGCAAGCCCTGCAGGTCGCCCGCTTCCTCGCCGCACGGGCCATCGCGCTGGCGTTGCGCGGCGTGCCGGGCATCTACCTGCCGACCCTGTTCGGGGCGCGCAACGACACCGAAGCGGTGATCGGCGGCGCCGAGAAGCGGTCCATCAACCGCCGCACGTACGACGAAGCCTCGCTGATGCGGTTGCTCGACGACCAGGACTGCTGGGTGTCACAGGTGGCGCGAGGGATGCGGCGACTGGTGCGCCGGCGTATCGCGCAGCCGGCGTTCCACCCCAATGCGACCCAGCGCGTGCTCGAGGCCGGCCCATCGGTCTTCGCGCTGCGGCGCGAGCGGGAAGGCCAGCAGAGCCTGATCGCGCTGACCAACATCTCCGATCAGCCACGTCGAGTCCGCCTGCCGGCCGAACCGGGAGATGCCCAGGTGGTCTGGCGAGACGTCCTGTCGCGTGGCCGGTACCAGGTGCAGGACGGCATCCTCTCGATCGCGCTGCCGCCGTATGGCGTTGCCTGGCTGTCCTCGACGTGAGCACTCCGCAGACGCCTGTCCCGTGCTGTAATCGTCGGATGCGTGTCCCCTGTCTCGTGGCCCTGGCGGCGTTGCTGGGCGCTGGCGCCGCCGGCGCCCAGGCCAGACCGCCGGCATTTCTCGATCCGGCCGCCGCCGGGCCGAAGCTGCAGACGCTGCACCTGGAGGCGCGCGTCGACGGTCCGGTGCGCGTTGGCGCCGATGGGCGCGGGTCGGTGACCCTGGCCGTCGTGCCCAGGGCCGGCATGCACGTCTACGCCGCTGATGCCGAGGGATACGTCCCCTTCACCCTGACGCTGACGCCGCCAGCGGCGGTGACCGCTGGCAAGGTGTCGTACCCGTCCGCCGAGATCTCGGTTTTTCCGCCGACCGGGGAGACCTCGCGGGTCTACACCCGACCCTTTGCCGTGAGCGTCACCTTCGGACTGACGGCCGCCGCACGGCGGACCCTGGCGACAGCGGGAACGCTGTCGGCAACTGCCGCGCTGCGCTACCAGGCCTGCGACGACCGGGTGTGCTACCGGCCGACGTCGGGTACGGTCACCTTCGACATCGAGAGGTAGGGCTTGCGCCCGGCGTGGCAGCCCGTCGCCGCCGGGGCGCCGGCGACGCGAGCAGGCGGCTCAGTGCAGCTGGCTCGGATGCGTCGGGACGAAGACGCTGACGTCGGCCACCCCGAAGGCGGCGCCGACGATACGGGCGACCTCGACGCGGGCATCGTTGAAGCAGGCGCCGCCCGAATGTCGCTCGAGCGTTGCCGGGACGAGCGCGTTGGCAGTCTCGCCGTTCAGCGTGCTCTGCCGCCACAGGCCCTTGGGCAGGCTCAACACCCCGCGGGCCACGTCGGCGGTGAGATGGGCGAGGCAGTGGACGTCCCCGAGCCCATTGAACACCCGCACGGTGTCGCCCTCGCCAATCCCGCGCGCTTCCGCGTCGTCGGGATGGATCTGCAGCCGCGCGATATTTCGGCGCAGCTGCCCGAACGTCGAGCTGATCGTCTTCTCGCTGGCTGGCGAAATCAGCGCCAGCGGGTACAGGGGTGAGGCGGGGTCGGCCTCGTAGCTGTAGAGCGGGCCAGCCGCGGCCAGCGCTTCAGGGTACAGATGGATCTTCGCGTCGGGTGTTCTCGGCAGGACGTCGACCATCTGAATCGGCCGCGCCCCGGTCGGCGGGGGCACCGCCTGTTGCTCCATCACGCCGGCGGCCATCGCCTCGGGAAGGCCAGCCGCGACGCGCAGCAGCGTGTCGGTCTCGTCCTCCTCCTGGCCGACGCCCAGGCGTGCCGCGAGTTCTCCGAACACGGCGACATTGGGCCGCGCCTGGCCGACCGGCTCGATGACCGGCTTGACCAGTTGCAGCGCGTAGTTGCCGTAGCCGCGGGTGATGTCGTAGTGCTCGAGGAACGTCGTGGCTGGCAGGATGACGTCGGCGTAGCGAGCCGTGTCGGTGCGCACCTGGTCGAAGACCACCGTGAACAGGTCGTCCCGTTCGAGGCCCTGTCGGATCCGGTTCTGATCGGGAGAGGTGACCAGGGCGTTGTTGTTGTAGACCACCAGCACCTTGACCGGCGGGGTGGTGGTCGGCGCCAGCGCTTCACCAAGCCGGTTCATGTTGATGATGCGCGTGCTGGTCTCCGGCTCGCGACGCCAGCGCTCGGCGTCCAGACCAAAGGCCGCGCTGTTGCTCATGGTGTACCCGCCACCGGCCACACCGAAGGCGTTGACCAGCGCCGGCAGGGCCAGCACCGCCAGCACCGCCTCGGTGCCGTTGCGGTTGCGCTCGAGCCCCCAGCCGCACCGCACCACCGACGGCCGCGTCGAGGCATAGAGATCAACCACCCTGGCGATGGCCGCGGCAGGCAACCCGGTGATCGCGCCGGCACGCTCGAGGGTCCACGGGGCGGTGCGGGCACGGAAGGCGTCGACGCCCGACGCGTGCGCGGCGAGGAAGTCGTGGTCCACGGCATTGCGTTCGAACAACTCACGGGCCATGGCCAGGGCGAGCACGAGGTCCGTACCCGGCCTGATCGGCAGGTGCAGGTCGGCCTGGCGGGCCAGCGGCGTGGCCCGGGGATCGATGACCACCAGCGTGGCGCCTGCCTCACGGGCCTGGTTCACGAACGGCACCAGGTGGATGCCGGATGCCGATGGATTCGCCCCCCAGACGATGATCAGCCGGGCGGCTGCGTAGTCCTCATAGGCGACGCCGGGCATCTTGCCGTACATCGCCTCGGCAGCCGTCCCGGTTGGCGCGGCGCAGACCGTCCGGGCGAGGCGGGACGCCCCCAGCGCACGCCACAGGTCGGTGTCGGTACTGAGGTGCGTGATCAGCCCGTTGGAGCCGCCATAGGAGTAGGGCAGGATCGACTCGCCCCCGAACTGGTCGCGCGCCTCGCGCATCCGGGTGGCGATGAGTGCCATCGCTTCGTCCCAGGTGGCGCGGCGGAACTTGCCCTGGCCCTTGGCGCCGTCGCGGATCTCGGGATGGAGCAGGCGGTGGTCGCCGTACAGGTGATCGGTGAAGCGCCGGACCTTGCCGCAGATGAACCCGTTGGTGGTGGGGCTGGCCGGTCCGGCCTCCATCTTGACGACCCGACCTTCCTCGACGCTGACCGCCAGGCTGCAGCAGTCCGGGCAGTCGAGCGGGCAGGCCGTTTCCACCACAGTGGCACTTCGTCGTCGAGGATTGTCAGGCACTGCCGGTATTCTGGCACAGCATGCCGTGGCGTCAGCGACCAGCGTTGTTCGACGATCGGGCCGGCATTGGCGCCGTCCGCAGGGGGCCGCGCTGGGCCTGCGGCGCCGCCGCGTCCCTCGTTCTGGCGATGCTGCCAGGCTGCCGCGGGGCGCCGCCGGAATTCGACCTGGTCGTACGCAACGGGATGGTCATCGACGGCACCGGCACGCCCGCGATGCGAGCCGATGTCGGCGTGCGCGGCGACCGCATCGTGGCCATCGGCGACCTCGCGGCGCGCTCGGCCCTGACCTCCATCGACGCCGCCGGCCGTGTGGTCGCCCCCGGCTTCATCGACACGCAGGGGCAGTCCGGACGGACCCTGCTCGAGGACGGCGCTGGCGCCAGCCACATCCTGCAGGGCATCACGTCGGAGGTCATCGGTGAAGCGAGCACGCCCGCGCTCTGGCTGCCCGGGTCGGCCGACCTCGAGTTCCTGACCCGCCTCGGCATCCGCTTCGACTGGTCCGGTGTCGACGGCTTCCTCGACCGGCTCGCTTCGCGTGGGATCACGGTCAATGTCGGAACGCTGGCGCCGCTGAATCAGCTGCGCGTCGACGTGGTCGGGACCGCCCAGCGAGCGGTGCGACCGGAGGAGCTCGATCAGATGCGGCAGCGACTGGACACGGCAATGCGCGAAGGGGCGCTCGGGCTGTCCAGCGCGTTGATCTACCCGCCCGGGTCCTACGCCAGCACCGGGGAGATCGTCGCGCTGGCACGGGTCGCGGCGCGGCACGGCGGCCGCTACGTCACACACGTGCGGGGCGAGGGCGACCGCATCGAGACCGCCATCGACGAGGCCATCCGCGTGGCCGAGGAGGCCGACATCCCCGTGGTCATCTACCACCTGAAGGTGGCCACGCGCGCCCGCTGGAAGTCGATGCCGGCCATCGTCGATCGGATTGCCCGCGCTCGGGAGCGGGGCCTGGACGTCTCGGCCACCGCGTACCCGTACCCGGTGGCTGGGACCAGCCTCGCGGCCTCGCTGCCCGACTGGGTTCACGACGGCGGTGAAGCGGCGATGCTGAAGCGCCTTGCCGATCCCGTGCAGCGCGCTCGGATCCGGCGCGACATCGAAGGCGGGCACGACGGCTGGGAGAACTTCCTGCGCAGCGCCGGCTTCGACGGCGTGACGGTGGCCGACGTCAAGGCCGGCGGGGACGCATCGGTCATCGGACTGACTCTGGCCGAGATTGCACGTCGCCGCGGGCAATCGCCCTGGGACGTCTTCTTCGACCTCCTCCTCGCCCATGACGGGCGCGTCGCCGCGCTGTACGCGTTGATGCACGAAGACGACGTCCGCGAGGTGCTGCGGCAGCCCTGGGTGTCCATTGGCAGCGACTCGTCGGCGCAGCCCGCCGCGGGTCCCCTCGCCGTTGGCCGGCCACACCCGCGCGGCTTCGGGTCGTTTCCGCGCGTGCTGGGCAAATACGTGCGCGATGAGCAACTGGTGCCGTTGCCTGAGATGATCCGTCGCATGACAAGTGGGGCAGCCGCACAGATGGGCATCACCGAGCGCGGGCAGGTGCGGCCCGGGTGGCACGCCGATCTCGTCGTGTTCGACCCGTCACGGATTCGCGATCTGGCCACCTTCGACAGCCCGCGGCAGTACCCCGAGGGTGTGGACACGGTGGTGGTCAACGGCGTGGTGACGGTGCGCGACGGGGTGCTGACCGGTCGCCGTGCCGGCCGGCCGCTGCTCGGCCCAGGACCCCGCCTGAAAGGACTGTCATGAACCCGGTGCTGCAGCAGGACGGCGCGACCGGCGACCTGCACGTCGCGGTCAAGACGACACCAGGCCGGCGGCGGGTCGTCATCGTGGGCGGTGGCTTCGGCGGCCTCCAGGCGGCGCGCGCGCTGCGCTGGGCCGATGTCGACGTGGTGCTCATCGATCGGCGCAATCACCACCTGTTCCAACCGCTTCTGTACCAGGTGGCGACGGCCGGTCTGTCGCCAGGCGACATCGCCTCGCCGATCCGATGGATCCTGCGCTGGCAGCAGAACGCGCAGGTGCTGCTCGCCGAAGCGCTGCGCATCGATGCCGCCGCGCACGTGCTGCACCTGGACATCGGGCAGGTGCGCTACGACGCCCTGATCATCGCCACCGGCGCGACCCACGCGTACTTCGGGCACGACGACTGGCAGACCGATGCACCGGGCCTGAAGACGCTCGAGGACGCCGGCCTGATCCGGCGCCGCCTGCTGCTCGCGTTCGAACAGGCCGAACGCACGCCCGACGAAGCCGAACGCGCGCGACACCTGACTTTCGTGGTCGTCGGCGGCGGCCCGACCGGTGTCGAACTGGCGGGCGCCCTGGCCGAACTGGCCAACTTCTCGCTCGGCCGCGATTTCCGCAGCATCGACCCCAGCGGCGCCCAGGTCGTGCTCGTCGAGGCGGGGCCGCGCATTCTCTCGGCGTTTCCCGAGAAGTTGCAGGGACGGGCCGAGGCCTCGCTGGAGCGTCTCGGCGTGCGGGTTCGCAAGAGCGCGCCGGTCGTCGGCATCGACAACCACGGCGTCACGTTGCAGGACGGCGCGCGGCTGGACGCCTCCACGGTGTTGTGGGCGGCGGGCGTCGCCGCCTCACCGCTCGGCCGCTCGCTCGGTGTGGACGTCGATCGGGTCGGCCGCGTGATGGTCCGCCCCGATCTCTCAGTGCCCGGGCTCGAGGACGTGTACGTGATCGGCGACCTGGCGCACCTCACGCAGGACGGCGCGTTGCTGCCCGGTGTGGCGCAAGTGGCGATGCAGCAGGGTGATCACGCCGTCGAGAACATCCTGCGGCGCTTCGGCAACCAGCCGCCGCGCGACTTCCGCTATCGCGACCTCGGCAACCTGGCGACGATCGGGCGCCACTCGGCGATCGCTGATTTCGGCGGCCGCTGGCAGTTCGCCGGCGTGCTGGCGTGGTGGCTGTGGCTCTTCGTGCACGTCCTGAAGCTGACCGGGTTCCGCAACCGGGTCGCGGTGCTCATCCAGTGGACATGGGCTTACATCACTCACCAGCGCGGCATCCGGCTGATCACAGGGCAGGATCCCGTCGAGCGACCCTCGTCGTCTTCAGCACCGTCATCGCCGCCGCCGCGCTAGCCCTCGCGGTGCCACTGCCGCCAGCGGCCCTCGGATCGTGGCGGGAGGCCTACGCCACGATGCAGCCGCTGCTCACGCGCAGCTCGGCACGGCTGCCGGTGGCGGCGCTGGACCTGCTGCTGCTCTGCGGCGGCGCGGGGGGGCTCGGGTTGCTGTGGGCTCGTCGGCGCCGGCTCCGGCTGCGATTCGTGGCGCTGTCGTCCCTGGCGCTCCTGGGCTCGACCTGGCTGCTGTTCCTGGGGCTATGGGGGTGGCACTACCAGCTGCCGACACTGGAGGCCCGTCTCGGACTGCAGGCTGCCGTGACCGCCGGCGATCGGGCGCGGGCCTTCACCCAGGCCACCGTCGCCACGTTGAACGGCACCCACGCGGCAGCACACGCCGCCGGCTGGCCCGCGACCGCGGATCTGCCGGCCGTACTCGCGCCGGCCCTCGCGCGCGTCCTGCCTCGGCTCGACGTCGCCTGGGCCCCGGCGTGGCCGCGCCCGCGGCGCACGATCCTCGACCCGTACTTTCGCGCCGCCGGCGTCGACGGCATGACCAATCCGTTCGGCCTCGAGATCCTGCTGAACACCCGCGTGCTGGATCTCGAACGCCCGGCCCTGGTCGCGCACGAGTACGCCCACCTGGCCGGGTTTGCCGATGAAGCCGACGCCAGCGTGGTGGCGTGGCTGGCGTGTCAGGGCGGAGGCCCGGCGCTCAGGTACAGCAGCGCGCTGGCCGTGCTGCCACACCTGCTGACCGGGCTGCCACGCGAGACGCAGCGGGAACTGCTCGGGGCACTGGGGAGCGGCCCGCGCGCGGACCTGCGGGCCATCAGCGCGCGGCTCGCGGAGCAGCAACCCTGGGTCCACGCGTTCGCGTGGCAGAGTTACGACCGCTTCCTCCGCGCCAACCGGGTAGCTGACGGCGTTGCGCGCTACGACGCCGTCGCACGCGTGCTGATTGGCGGGGCGGACCCGGCTACTGGGACGCTGCGGCAGTGGCCTCGCCCGCAGCCGGCGCAGCGTTGACCGACACGCGGCCATTGACGGTTTCCACGCGCAGCATGGGCCCGCCGCCATTCAGCTTGCCGTCGTAGTGCCGCCGCTTGCGCTCGGCGTTGGCCACATTGGTGAAGCCATCGACGGCGATGCCGCCGTTGACCGTCCGGACCGAAACGGTGGCGCCCATCGCCGCCGGCATGGCGACAGCCACGCTCCCGTTGACGGTTTCAATCTGTGCGCCCTGCGCAGGCAGGCTGCCCAGCTCCAGGCGGATCGAGCCGTTGACCGTCTCGGCCCTCTGCAAAGAGGTCAGGCCGCGCGCCTCGATGCTCCCGTTCACCGTTTCCAGCGCGACCGCACCGGTGACGCCCTCCAGTTCGACCTTGCCATTGACTGCCGTCAGGGTCACGGCCAGGGTGGCGGGCACGCTGATGTCGTACCGGACCTCGAGCTGCTGGCCGCGCGACAAGCCCTGGCTGCGCGGGGTGGCCAGGCGCACCAGCGTGTCGGAGGCGCTGGCTTCCAGCGACGTGCGCGCCAGGATCTCCCGCGCGCCCTGCTCGCTCACGGCTCGCGCCGTGCGCTGCGCCACGACGATGATGGTGGGTTGGGAATGGGTGCGGACGGTGATGCTGCCGTTCGTGTTCTGAACCTCGAGGGTGGCGGTGGCGGCCACCTCGTAGGCTTTCTCCCACTTGTCGGAGGCCTGGGCACGAGGACCGGCAATCATCATCTCGCAGCCCCCCGCGAACAGACCGAGGGGCAGCAGCAGCGCACTCGCCAGCGTGGCGCGGGTCGGCAGTCTCATGGACACACTCCTGTAGACACCCGTACGTCACCGGTGGCAGCAGGTTCCCGAATCACGGTTCGCTGCGACGAAGTTTGTCGGACGACCCGCCAAAACTGTAATCGGCGACTCGCCCAGCCAGGACTGCCGGTGCGTCCTTTCGCGCCGTTTGGCTGCAATCACCCGCGAAAGACCCGGCAACACAAGAGGCACACGGGTTGCCCTGTGCCACGGCATGATCCCCCAGGGCCGCCCCAGCCCCGTCGCCCGTCTCGTCCTGTTGCTGATGGTGACGCTGCTCGGCCTGAGCGCGCCAGCATCCGCGGGCACGGTGCGCGTGGCCTGGAACCCGAATCCCGAGCCCGACATCGCCGGCTATGTGCTGGCCTGGGGAGTTGCGTCCGGCACCTACACCGATTCGGTGACGGTCACCGCGGCCACCGCGACACACGAGGTCGCCTCGCTGGCGCCTGGCACCTACTATTTCGCCGTCCGTGCCTTCAACGGTGCGGGGATGTACAGCGGCTATTCGAACCAGGTCGTGGCCGTCGTGACCGCGTCCACGCCGCCGCCAACCATTGCCACCATCAGCCCGGCGTCGGGACCGATCGCGGGCGGCACCAGCGTGACCATCGACGGCACGGGTTTCCAGAGCGGCGCCGTGGTGCGATTCGGAAGCCAGGCCGCCACTGTGCTGTCGCAGACGGCCACCCGCCTGGTGGCCCGCACGCCCGCCCAGGCCAGAGGCACGACGGGCGTCACGGTGCTCAACCCCGATGGCAGCGCCGTCACCCTGCCGCTGGCATGGACGTATCGGGGTGGCCCCCCCAGCGTCAGCCGGATCACCCCGACCAGCGGCTCGTCAGCGGGAGGGAGCGACGTGGTCATCGAGGGCGCCGACTTCGACCCCGGCGTCACGGTCGCGGTCGACGGCCTGCCGGCGCCGGTCCAGTCGGCCACGGCGTCGCGTCTGGTCGTCCGCATGCCGGCGCACGCGCCAACCAGGGTCGGCCTGACCATCACCAATCCGGACCTGCAGCTGGCCTGGGTCCCGGGCGCGTACACCTACGTCGACGGCGCGCCGTCGATTGGATCCATCGCGCCGCTCTCCGGTTCGACCACGGGCGGCAACGCCGTCGTCATCGCCGGATCCGGGTTTGCCGGCGGCGCCAGCGTGCTCGTCGATGGTCAGGCGGCCGTGGTCACCAGTCAGAGCGACACCACCATCACCGTGACGATGCCGGCGCATGCCGTCGGGGCCGTCAGTGTGATGGTCCGCAACCCCGACAGCCTGAGCGCCACCGCCGTCAACGGTTACACGTACGAAGTTCGCAGTGGGGCGGAGACCTTCACGCGCTTCTTCGCTGAAGGTGCGTCGGGGTCGTTTTTCCAGACGCGCTTCGCGGTGGCCAATCCGCACGACGAGCCCGTACCGCTGACGGTGACCTTCACCGACACGCTTGGGGCTGCGACGCCGATGACCCTGAACGTGCCGGCGCGGACGCGCATGACCATCGACGAACGCAACCGGCCGGTCCTGGGCAGCGAGGCGTTCGCCACCAAGTTCGAGGCGCCGCGAGTGCTCGGTGTCGAACGCACCGTGAGCTGGGCCGCCGGCGGGCCGATCTACGGCGCACACAGCGAGACTGGCGTGGCCGCGCCACGCACGTCGTGGGTGCTGGCCGAGGGTGCCACCATCGGCGGCTTCAACACCTTCTACCTGCTGCAGAATCCGACCACCACCGCAGCCGAGGTCAAGGTGCAGTACCTGCTGGCAACCGGCCAGCGCATCGAGAAGGTGCACGCCGTGGGCCCGCTGTCGCGCACCAACATCTGGGTCAACAAGGACCACCCGGCACTGGCCTCGGCCGAGATGTCGGCAACGCTGACCTCGCTCAACGGGGTGCCGGTGGTGGTGGAGCGGTCGATGTACCGCAACAACGGCAGCGAGCTGTTCAGCGCCGGCCACAACAGCGCGGCCGTCGATGAGCCCTCGCTGCGTTGGTTCCTGGCCGAGGGCGCGACCGGCGGCACATTCGACGAGTTCGTACTGATTGCCAACCCGAACACCGCCGCGGCGGTCCTCCGGGTCAGCTACCTGCGCGCCGGCAAGGCACCCATCGTCAAATCCTATACGGCACCGGCGCAGAGCCGGTTGACGATCTGGGTGGACCAGGAGGCGCCCGAACTCGCCGCCGCCGAGGTCTCGGTGATCGTCGAGAGCCTGACGGCCACGCCGGTGGTGGTGGAGCGGTCGATGTGGTGGAAGTCGGCACCGGGCTCGGGCGAGTGGGTCGAGGCCCACAACAGCCGCGGCGTGACGACCACGGCGGCGCGTTGGCTGGTGGCCGATGGCGACGCTGGCGGGCCCGGGCAGGCCAGCACCTACGTGCTCGTGGCCAACACCGGCAGCACACCGGCGGCAGTGCGCTTCACGCTGCTCACCGAGGCGGGTACGACGCGCACGGTGCAGGACACGGTGACTGCCAACGGCCGCTACTCGATGGACGTGGCCGGCACCTTCCCCGAAGCGCGTGGCACCCGCTTCAGCGTCCTCGTCGAAGGCGTCAGCGCCGGCGCGCCGCTCGTCGTCGAGCGCGCCTCGTACTCGAGCACCCCCAGCACCCCGTGGGCGTCAGGCACCAACAGCCTGGCCATGCCGCTGCCCTGAGCGTCGCCGGTTGCGCACCGCGCACACGGCACAATCCGTCAGATTCCACTCAGATTTGTAAGTCGCGGCCGCAGTCGTGCCGGGCTCCTGGCCGGACATCCACAGAAAAGCCAAGGATCTCCGGTATCCACGACCGAAGCGTGCAGGCACGGGCGTTGCCCTTGCAGCACGCATGGTTCGCCGGTCCCTCGTCAATCACGTCCTCCGCGTTGCGTTCGCGTCATGCCTGCTTCTGCTCCTGCAGACCGGCGCGGCGTTCGCGGGTAATGCGCGGCTCTCATGGGACCCGAACGTCGATACCGATACGGCAGGCTACATGCTCGTCTACGGCACGTCGTCACGTGTCTACACCGCGTCGGTGACCCTGCCGCGGGCGACAACGACCCACGAGGTCTCGGGCCTGGCTGACGGCGCGTATTTCTTCGCCGTGCGCGCCTTCGATGTCAACGGCGTGCAGAGCGGCAACTCCAACGAGGTGCGGGTGGTCGTCGGAACCATCTCCACGCCGCCTCCCGAGCCCTCGATCTCCAGCCCGATCGTCTCCAGCCTGGCACCAGCGAGTGGCCCCACGGTCGGCGGCACGCTGGTCAAGGTGACGGGCTCGGATTTCCTCGCCGGGGTCATCGTGCTCGTCGGCGAAACCGAAGCCACCATCACCGCCCGCACAGCGACGTCGATGACAATCCGCACCCCGGCCAGCGACAGCGAGGGCGCCGCGTCGCTGACGGTGACCAACCCCGATGGCGGCTCCATGACGATGGAAGCAGCCTTCACCTACGTCGATCCCATCGTGCCGATCTCCGCCCCGACGATTGGCAACGTCTCGCCGGCGAGTGGGCCGACGGTCGGCGGCACCGACGTGGTCATCACCGGGACGGCATTCGCGACCGGAGCCTCGGCCTCGTTTGGTGGCGTGCCCGCCACGACGCTGGCGGCAACATCCACCTCGCTCACCGTGCGCACCCCGGCGTCGGTGGTCGGCGTGGCTGCCGTGTCGGTGCTCAACCCCGACGGCGGGATTGCCATCCGCACGGCCGGCTTCACCTTCATCGCTCCGGAGGTTCCCACACCGGGCCCCACCGTAACCAGCTTCCTGCCGGCCGCCGGGCCAATTGCCGGCGGCACCTCCGTCACCATCCTCGGCACCAACTTCAAGTCGGGCGTGGTGGTCAGGTTCGGGGGCGTGGCCGGCACGGTCATGAGTCTGACGAGCACCCAACTGGTGGTGCGCACGCCCGCGCAGAAGGCAGCCCTGGTCGCACTCACCGTGCTGAACACGGACGGCAATGGCGTGCAGCTGCCCAATGCCTTCACCTACCGGGGCCCGGCGCCGACAGTGGTCAGCGTCTTCCCGGTGCGCGGCCCGGCAGGCGGCAGCACCGACGTGACCATCGACGGCGCCGGGTTCCAGACCGGCGCCACCGTCACGATCGACAATCAGCCCGCGCTGATTCTGTCGGCGACTGCCAACCGCATCGTCGTCCGCGTGCCCGCCCATGCCCCGGCTGCGGTTCCGGTCGTCGTGACCAACCCCGACGCGCAGCAGGTGGAGAAAGCGGCCGGGTACACGTACGTGAACGGCGGCCCGGCAGTGGCCCAGGTGCTCCCCCCGGTAGGGCCACTGAGAGGTGGCAACTCCATCACCCTGCTGGGGAGCGGCTTTCTCAACTCGACGGTCTCCATCGGCGGCGTCGGCGCCGCCGTGCTCACGCGCAGCGGCGACATGATGACGGTGCGCGTGCCGGCGCGCGGCGCCGGCACCGTCGCCATCGTCGTGCGCAACAGCGATGGCCTGGCGGTGACCGCACCGGTGGCCTACTCGTACGAGGACCCCAATGGCGCCTTCACGCGCTATTTCGCCGAAGGTGCGGCGGGGTCGTTCTTCCAGACGCGTTTCGCGGTGGCCAATCCGCACGACGAGGCGGTGCCGCTGACGGTGACCTTCACCGACACGCTCGGCACGGCGACTCCGATGACGCTGAACGTGCCGGCACGGGCGCGCGTGACCATCGACGAGAGCAACCGCCCGGTGCTGGGCAGTGAGGCCTTTGCCACCAAGTTCGAAGCGCCACGGGTGCTCGGCGTCGAACGCACCGTGAGCTGGGCAGCTGGCGGGCCGATCTACGGCGCGCACAGCGATACCGGGGCCGCCGCCCCGCGTACCTGGTGGGTGCTGGCCGAGGGCGCCACCATCGGCGGCTTCAACACCTTCTACCTGCTGCAGAATCCGACGACCACGGCAGCCGAGGTCAAGGTGCAGTACCTGCTGTCGACCGGCCAGCGCATCGAGAAGATTCACGCCGTGGCGCCGCTCTCGCGTACCAACATCTGGGTCAACAAGGACGACCCGGCACTCGCCTCGGCCGAGATGTCGGCCACGCTGACCTCAATGAATGGGGTGCCGGTGGTGGTCGAGCGGTCGATGTACCGCAACAACGGCGGCGAGCTGTTCAGCGCCGGGCACAGCAGTGCGGCCGTCGATGCGCCGTCGATGCGCTGGTTCCTGGCCGAGGGCGCGACCGGCGGCACCTTCGACGAGTTCGTGCTGATTGCCAACCCGAATGCGGCGGCAGCGACCCTGCGGGTCAGCTACCTGCGCGCCGGCAAGGCGCCGATCGTCAAGACCTACACGGCGCGGCCGCAGAGCCGGTTGACGGTCTGGGTCGACCAGGAGGCGCCGGAACTGGCCTCGGCGGAAGTCTCGGTGGTCGTCGAGAGCCTGACGCCGACCCCGGTGGTGGTGGAGCGCTCGATGTGGTGGAAGTCGGCGGCCGGCGCCGGCGAGTGGGTCGAGGCGCACAACAGCCGCGGCGAGACCACGACGGCGGCGCGCTGGCTGGTGGCCGATGGCGAGGCAGGCGGACCAGGCGAGGCCAGCACCTTCGTGCTCGTGGCCAACACCGGGAGTACCGCGGCCAGGGTGATGTTCACGCTGCTGACCGAGACGGGCGCGACGCGTACGGTGGAGGACACGGTGACGGCCAACGGCCGCTACTCCCTGGACGTGGCCGGCGCCTTCCCGGAAGCGCGAGGGACCCGCTTCAGCGTGCTGGTCGAAGCCGTCAGCGCCACGGCCGCGCTCGTCGTCGAGCGCTCGTCGTACTCGAGCACGCCCCGCACGACCTGGGCCTCGGGCACCAACAGCCTCGCCATGCCGCTGCGCTGACGGGCCCGCGGGCAGGGGTCCGGGTCACCCGACTGGCGTGACGCCAGCGTCGATGCGCTCGTAGTGCGACGCGACGTAGTCCTCGACCAGCCGCTGGAACTGCGCCGACAGTTCTTCGTACGTGCCACGCAGGGTCATCGCGTGGCGGCCGTCGATGAAGACCGGGCAGTTGGGGGCCTCGCCGGTGCCAGGCAGCGAGATCCCGATGTTGGCGGCCTTGGATTCACCTGGCCCGTTGACCACGCACCCCATCACCGCCAGCGTCATCGTGGCCACGCCCTCGTACTCGCGTTTCCACACCGGCATTCGCTCGCGAATGTACGCCTGGATCCGTTCGGCCAGCTCCTGGAAGGTGCTGCTGGTCGTCCGGCCACACCCGGGGCAGGCCGTCACGCTCGGGCTGAAGGCGCGCAGGCCGAGGGCCTGCAGCAGCTCGCACGCGGCGTAGACCTCCTCGCAGCGATCGCCGCCAGGCCGCGGCGTCAGCGACACGCGGATGGTGTCGCCGATGCCTTCGTGCAGCAGCACGCCCATGGCCGACGACGACCAGACCAGGCCCTTGATGCCCATGCCCGCCTCGGTCAGTCCGAGATGCAGGGGCTGGCGGGTCGCCTGCGAGAGCTTGCGGTAGACCTCGATCAGGTGCAGCGGACGTGACACCTTGCAGGAGATGATGATCTGGTCTTCGCGCAGACCCGCCTCGAGCGCCAGCTCGGTGGAGGTGATGGCCGATTCCACCATGCAGTCGTTGATGATCTCGTCGGACGACCGTCCGAGGCCGCCATCGGTGTTCTCCTGCATGCGGTGCATCACCAGTTCCTGGTTCAGCGACCCGCCATTGACACCGATCCGGACCGGCTTGCCGTGCTCACGAGCGACTGCGCAGATCATCGCGAACTGCTCGTCGCGACGAACACCGGTGCCGACGTTGCCGGGGTTGATCCGGTACTTGTCGAGGGCCTGCGCGCAGGCCGGATAGCGCGTCAGCAGGAGGTGGCCGTTGTAGTGGAAGTCGCCGACCAGGGGCACAGCGCACCCGAGGTCGAGCAGTTGGCGCTTGATCTCGGGCACGGCCGCTGCGGCTTCCGGCACGTTGACCGTGACCCGGACCATCTCCGAGCCTGCCGTGGCCAGGGCAGCCACCTGGGCGACGGTGCTGGCGACGTCGGCCGTGTCGGTACTGGTCATCGACTGCACGACCACCGGCGCGCCGCCGCCGACCTGGACGTGACCCACCTTGACCCCAACCGTGCGATGCAGACGTGCGATGCTCATGGCCTGTCCTGAGAGCGGCGTGGACGCCGTCCGTCGATCTCCGCGAGCAGACTCGCGATCCGTGCCGAGTGCTCGGCGGTGACCTGGTCGAAGCTGACTCCGACGAGGCAGGTGTGCGGCTCATCCAGTTGTCCGGCGAGCAGCACGCGACTGTGTGCGACGCGACCGCGGATCGGGCCGATGCTGTCGGTGTCCGCGGTGAGGATCAACATCAGCGACTCGCCGACGGGCCACGGGCGCGGCGACGCCAGCACCATGCCTCCCGGGCCGAGCTCACACACGCGCATCGGCTCCTGCTGACCCTGCAGCCGCGCCTGGTACGACGGGGGAACCCGACGGCGGTCGGAGCGGCGACGATCGGGGGCCCAGGCGTCTGCCATCAGCCACCGCTCAGCGGCGTCCATCCTCGAGGCGAGTGCGCGCGCTGCGGTGCAAGTCCAGCACGTGCGGACCGAGCTGCTTGCTCAGGAAGACTTTCGAGTCGAGGTTGTCGATCGGGTTCCCGGCGAACTTGATGACGTTGAACTGCAGGTTGGCCAGCGTTCCGCGCATCTCGTAGTGGCGGTTCTTGGTCTTGACCACCACCTCGTCGAAGCCGGTGGCGACCGCCCAGGCCTCCTGCTCCTCGGTCAGCGCCCGGAACTGCCCTTGCCCGCGCCAGTCGCTGCGGGTGCCCCCAATCCAGCTGTAGAGCACCCGGCGGCCGTCGAACGCGACCACGTCCTCGATCTGGGCAGCGAGGTCAGCCAGGCGGGGATCCGACTCCGACTTGAACAGCTCGTGGCAGACCTTGAAGCTGACCGGCACGAGCGATCCCGGGTCGTCTGGAAGCGCGGCCACGGCCATGACGATCAGATGCTCGCGGTCGGCCAGACGCGCGGTGATCTCGGCCGCCGCCTTGCGCCGCGCAAACTCGCCGAAGAACTCCTCGAGATACTCGATTTCGAGGGCGCCTTGTTCGAGCCCGTACTGGCGGATCAGATATTCCACGTGCCGAATGCGCCTCGCTGGGAAAGGGCCAGGCGCGCTGATGCGGCCCGGGCCATCCACTCATTCTAATATCGAGCGATGGCGAGTCGTACGCCGGCATGAGCCGGCCACTGGTGGTGCTGGTGCTCGGAGTGGCCGCCCTGATGGTCGTCTCGTGGGCCTTGGGCCGGCTGATTTTCTGGCTGCGGGCGACGTTTCCGCCGGCGCGACGCCGGGGGAAGCGCCGACGCTGACCCCGCTGCCGCGTCCGCGTCGGTCAGCGGCCCGGACGCGGGAACAGGTCGGGGTTGTCGGTGAACAGGCCGTCCACGCCGTGCGTGCCGGTGAAACGCAGCATGTCCGACTTCGCGGTCGCAGCCTCCGCGGCTGATCCACGCGCCGCCCGGAAGGTCCAGGGAACCACGGTCAGCCCGGCCGCGTGCGCGTCGGCGACCAGCGCCGGCCTCGCGTCGACCAGCGCCCGCGCCGGCCCGACGCCGGTGACGAATGCGCGCATCTCGCGCAGGCCGGCGGCCGTCAGCCACCGCTGCGCCGCCTCGGGCGTGCCAATCAGGAACGTCCGCGGAATCGCCGGCAGACGGCTGGCCAGGGTGCGCAGGCTCTGCTCTTCGAAGGACTGCAGCAGCACGGCCGGACGGCCCTTGACGAGACTGGCCCGATCGAGGCCGTTCTTGCGTAGCGCGGTCACCACCGCGTCCTCGAGGCTCAGGCCCTTCGCGCGCAGGCGAGCCGGGCCCTTCAGCTCCGGGAAGATGCCGGCCTTGCCCTTGACCAGGTCGATCGCCTCCTGGAAGGTGATGACCCGGGCGCCCGCGAACGACGGGTCGAACCAGCTGCCGGCGTCCAGGCGACGGATCTCTGCCAGCGTGAAGTCGTCCACGTACCAGCGGCGCCGTTCCGTGGCGCCGTCGCGCTCCACGGTGGCGCGGTCGGGAAAGACCTGCTCGACGTCCGTCGTGCGCTCGAGCGTGAGGTCGTGCAGGCAGACCAGCACCCCGTCGCGGGTCAACCCGAGGTCCTGCTCGACGTAGTCGGCGCCCTGCGCCAGGGCCAGCTCGTAGGCCTGTCGCGTGTGTTCCGGCGCGTATGCCGACGCGCCGCGGTGGGCAACGCTGAACGGCGCGGGCGGCACGGCGGCGAGCGCGGCCGTCAGGGCGACCAGCAGGAGAGCGAGTGAGCCCGGCGTACGCATGGAGGTCATCGTCGGCCCGGAGGGTAGCACGGGCACGCTACGACCCGCGGGCGACTAGGCGTCGTGCCCGTCGTTGCCGTCCGACGCGGCGGCCGTGTCGCCGTCCGACGTGCCGGACGGGGCGGCATCGCCGTCGGTCCTCGCGCCGCTGCGGCGGCGTCGCCGCCGCGGTCGCTTCTTTGCTGCATCGGCGTCGCCCCCCTCGGCATCAGTCCCGGCAGCATCGCGGTCGACGGAAGGGGAGTCGGCAGTCGCCGCAGGCGCGTCGTCGGCTGCACCAGAGGCCGCTGCTGGCGCGGCTTCTCCGGTCGTCGCGGGCACCGGGCTGGCCTCGGTCGTCCGAGGCCGGCGTGACCGGCCCCGGCGGGGCGTGTCGCTGCCGCCGTGGTCGACGGGCGTGGTGTCGATGGCTTCGCCCGCCTCGACCAGTTCGGCATGGGCGTCCTCGAACAGCACCAGGCCGAAGGCGTCGGCGATCTCTTCCATGTCCTCGCGCTCGTCCGGTGAGACGAGCGTGATGGCCGTGCCCGTCGACCCGGCGCGCCCGGCACGCCCGACGCGGTGCACGTACGCCTCACGGTTGAATGGCACCTCGAAGTTGACGACCGTTTCGATCGCATCGATGTCGAGCCCGCGCGCGGCGATGTCGGTGGCCACGAGCACGCGATGGGTGCCCGACTTGAAGCCCTCGACGGCGCGCAGGCGGTCGGCCTGGGTCCGGTCGGCGTGCAGGGCCGCGGCACGGATGCCCTGCGACTGCAGGTCACGCGCCAGCCGGTCGGCGCCGCGTTTGGTCGAAGAGAACACCAGGGTCGGTCCCGGGGCGCGGCGCAGGAATCGCGACAGCCAGGCCGTTTTCTCGTGCCGGCCCAGCAGTTCGGCCTTGTGCGTGATGCTGGTGGCCGGGGCGTTGCGGATCCCGAGCTGAATCAGCTGCGGCGACTGCATGATCTCCAGGGCGAAGCCCATCACCTCTTCGGGCATCGTCGCGGAGAAGAGCAGCGTCTGACGGGGGCGGCCGGGCGGGAGTTGCGAGACGATGAACTTGACGTCGGGCCAGAAGCCCATGTCGAGCATCCGGTCAGCCTCGTCCAGCACCAGCACATCGAGCCCGGTGAAGGCTGCGATCCCGGCGCGCAGGTGGTCCATCAGCCGGCCCGGGGTGGCGACAACCACGTCGACGCCGGCCTTGAGGGCCTGCTCCTGGCCATCCATGCCGACGCCACCGAACACGGCAGCACAGCGCATCGAGGTGTGGTACCCGAAACCCTGCACGTCGTCTTCGATCTGGACGGCGAGTTCACGGGTTGGCGCGAGCACGAGAATCCGGGCCGAGCCTTCGCGTTCGGCATTGACCTGGATCAGCCGCTGCATCAGCGGCAGCAGGAAAGCGGCCGTCTTGCCAGTGCCGGTCTCGGCGCAGGCCACCAGGTCGCGTCCAGCCGCCACCGTGTCGAAGACGGCGCTCTGGATGGGCGTGGTGTGCTCGAAGCGTCGATCCTCGACGCCCATGAGCAGTTCCGGCACCTTGATCAGGTCGGTGAACCGCCGCGGTTCGATGTCCGGCGGAAGACTCTCGAACTTGGCCAGCAGTTCGGCGTTGCGGGCCGTGGCCTGAGGGCGGGCAGGAGGGCGACGCGGTCCGGACCGGCCACGGCCGGTCCGGGCGCCTCGTTCAGGGCGTGGACTCACTCTTTGTCGTCCGCACGGTCGCTATCGCGACCCTCGACGTCGGCGCCGTCGTCGTCAAGGCCATCGACATCGGGACCGTCCGAGTCGCTCGCTTCAGCCGTCGACCTTGCTGGCCGCCGGATCGTCGAATTCCACAGCGGCTCCCTCGAGATCCTCGTCGTCGTCGTACAGCCGGCTGACAGGCCGCTGCTTGATGGGACCGCGGGGCTTCTCGTAGGTCTGCTTGCGCAGGGGCCCTTTGGCCGGTCCGCGGGCTCGCCGTGTTTCGGGGCCCGTTGGCGGCATGCCGCCCGGATCCCGAGGTGCGAAGGGACGCGGGGGGCCGCCAGGCCGCGGACCGCCGAAGCCGCCAGGGGACGGGGGGCCGCCAAAGCCACCGGAAGGACGTGGAGGACCGCCGCTGAAGCCGCCGCCGTAACCACCGGGGCGAGGGCCTGCAGGTCGATCTTCGCGCGCCCGTGCCTCGCTGACCGCAAGGGGTCGCCCGCTGAACGGATGTCCGTTGTAGCGGTTGATCACCTGCTCGGCATGGTCTCGCTCGGCGAAGTCCACGAAGGCGAACCCCCTGGGACGGCCGGTTTCGCGATCGGTCGGCAGCACCACCTGGGCGGGCTCGGCGACTTCGGAAAACAAGGCACGCAGGTCGGCTTCGGTGGCGCTGTAGGGCAGGTTTCCAATGAATAGGCGAACGCTCACGACGTCCTCACGGGCTGGCCAGGCCTCCGTCTGGCTGAGTTCAGGTGCGCGTCGCATCGACGGATGCGGAACACCTTCGGGTACTCGGAAGTATGTACGGAACGGGGAGAAGGTTGGGTTCTATGCGGTACTCGACTGAAAGGCGGCGGGTCAGAATTGCATACTTTTCCTGCCCGGCGCAACCGGTAGACTGATGGCGCCGGTCGAATTCCGGACAATCCATGCCACGCCAGCCATTTCACGCCCTGCCCGATTCGGCCCGCCTCTGGGTGTTTGCCGCCGCCCGCCCTCTCGTCGCCAGCGAGCGCGAGGCCCTGCTGGCGGCGGTCGACGTCTTCCTCGACGAATGGAACGCGCATCGGGTCCCGCTCGACTGCGGCCGCGACACTCCGCTACGACCAGTTCCTCTTCGTCGGCGTGGACCAGGAGGCCGCCGGCGTCTCGGGCTGCTCGGTCGATGCCCTGGTCCGGACCATGAAGAGCCTCGGCCAGCAGCTCGGGGTCGAATTGCTCGACCACGCGTCGGTCTTCTATCGTGACGGCGTGACGGTGACCCGCGTGTCGCGCGACCATTTCGCCGACGCCGTCAGCCGCGGCGCCCTCACCCCGGCGACGATCGTCTTCGACAACACCGTGCCTACGACCGGTGCCCTGCGGGCGGGCGCGTGGGAAGCACCCGCCGCGCAGACATGGCACGGCCGCGCCTTCTTCTGATCGCTGCTCAGGGCTGGCCGACGGCAGCTCGAGACGGGAAGACCTCTCCGAGGAAGACGCGCAACGCAGCCTCGTAGCGCAGTGCATCCCGCCGGTTCGGATGCACGTGGCCGCCGGTCAATTCGACCAGGCGCCGAGGCGGCCGCGCCGCCGCGAGCAGCGCCCGCCCGTGGGCAATCGGCACCACCGTGTCGTCGACGGCGTGCAGCAGCAGCAGCGGGCTGCCGAGGCGTCCGATGCGGTCGCGTGACGGGAAGCGGTTGCGAACCATCAGGCGGATGGGCAGCCAGGGGTACAGCTCACTGGCACGGTCGTCGATGCCGGAAAAGGCGCCTTCCAGAATCACCGCGCGCTCGTCCACCTCGCTGGCCAGGTCGGTCGCCACGCCCGACCCCAGGGACCAGCCGTAGATGGCCACCGATGGACCCGGGCACGCCCTGCTTCTGCAGCCAGGTCCACGCCTCGCGCGCGGCGACGCCGAGCGCGAGCTCGGACGGTGTACCTTCGACCTGGCCGAAACCCGGGTACTCGACCGTGACGACCTGGACGCCGAGGCGCCACAGCTGCTGATACCGCTCGACGTTCTCGGGGGTGCTGACGTTGGCTCCGTTGCCGTGCAGGTAGAGCACCCACGGCGCCTCCGGCTGGTCCGGTTGGCGCATCACCCAGAGCAGCCCGACGGTGCGTCCGGTGGCGTCCACGCGCGGAAGGCGTTCGAGGCGCGCGGCCACTTCGGGCGCCAGGGTGTGCGCCTTGCGGTTGGGGACAAACACCAGCTGCACCTCGTTGGCCATCAGCCACCCGACCGCCGTCAGGTAGGCCAGCACGATGGCGACCGAGGCGCCAACCAGGCTCCAGCGAAGAAAGCGTCGTCCTGCGTGGGCCGGACGCGATGGATCAGCGGGTGACACGGAGCGTGGTGACCTGTCCGGCTTCGACATCGACACGGCGCATCACGCCGCCCACGAGCACGTCGTGACGCCCCGGCAGCACCTGGCCCACGGTCACCGGCGTGACACCGCGCGACCGGCCACCCATGGTGACGGGCAGTCCGGCGGGCGTGCTCTCGATGCTGACTGCGCCAGACGTGGCCGTGACCAGATCGGCGGGCGCGGTGAGCGGGGACGACGTGGGCTCGCTGGCGCGTGCCGGCGCGCCTGCCGGAAGCGAAGCGGCCGCCGCAGCCGGGACCCCCACGGGCGTCGCGCCGTCGGCGGAAAGCAGCATGACCGTGCGGCCGAGGCCGATGATGACGCGGTCGGCCCGCAGGCTTCGGCCGCGGTCGACCAGCTCGACGTCGTACTGCCCCGGGTCGAGCACGTGTTCGAGCGGAGCCACACCCACCGCCAGCCCGTCGACTCGTACCTCCGCACCCCGGGGCTCGTCCACCAGCAAACGCCCCTGGGCCATCGCCGGTCGGGTCGAATGCGCGTACCAGATGTAGGCGCCTTCCGCGGCCGCGATGAGCGCCAGCAGTCCGAGGAGCACGCCCGTCCATCGCCGCCCCGTCGTCGTGTCGTCGCCGGGCGAGCGCAGACGCAGCTCACTCCAGTCCGGCCGGGCAAACTCCGGCGCCGCGGGCTCCTGGCGGCCCGGCAACGCGGCGGCCGGCGCCGCCTCGACATCCACCACGTCGTACCGGTCCAGTTCGCGGTCCGGCGGCGGCCAGGTCACGCCCAACGGTCCGCCGTTGACCGGGGCCTGCTGGGCGCGCAATGCGTGGGTCCTCTTCAGGAGTGCTTCGAGCCGAGCGCTGATCTGTTCGGGGGTGGGGCCTCCGCCTGGCGACGCTGGCGGAACTTCTGGTTCAGTCACTGTCGGTTTGTATCCTACGGCTTTCACCTCGTCAACCAGCCGGGCTGACGTCAGGCAGCGCGACGCAGGCGGCTGGAACGTCCCAGGTCGCGGCGATCGCGCCGGCGGGGGCGCGCCCCCCGCTCGCCGTGCGTTGGAGTGGACGATCCCACCCTCCAGCCCTGGCAATGCCTTTGCAGAGCCGACACTCATGACTTGGTCCTGCAAGCGACATTCTCGGGGTGTCGGGCTGGCGCTGATGGTGGCGATGGGCTCGGCGTCCGTGGCGGCATACCAGCTGGTCTCCGTGCAGGACGAGATCGCCATCGGCCAGAAGGCACAGCGGGAGGTTCGGCAGCAGACCCCCGAAGTCTCCGATCCTGTCGTGCGTGATTACGTCCGGGACCTGGGCGGCAGGCTTGCCGGATATGCGTCGGGCGAGAAATATCCATACAGCTTCTCGACCGCCGACTACCGTGAGCTGAACGCGTTCGCGCTGCCTGGAGGTCCCGTCTGGATCAACCGCGGCATCCTGACCTCGGCCACCACCGAGGCGCAGGTGGCCGGCGTGCTCGCGCATGAAGTCGCGCACATCTGCGCGTCGTCACGCGGCGCGGCAGATCACCAAGGGGACCCTCGCCAACGGCCTGCTCGGTCTGCTGGGCGCGGTGCTCGGCGACGAGGGGGCGGGTGCCGCCGCGGCGCAGGTGGCGGCTGGAGTCACCGCCAACAGCTTCATGCTGAAGTTCTCGCGAGACGACGAGCGGGATGCCGACCGCGAAGGTGTCGCCATCCTGGCGCGGGCCGGCTACGACACGCGCGGGCTGATCGAGTTCATGCGAGTGCTTGCCGCGCAGCAGGGCCGGTCCCCGGGCTCGGTGGAGCAGTTCATGTCGACGCATCCGGCCCCAGCCAGTCGCGTGCGCGATCTCGAGCGGCTGGTGGCTGCCAACCCGGGAGGCGGGCGGCGCACCAGCGAGCGGTTCACGCAGGTCAAGCGGCGACTGGCGCAGCTGCCCGCAGCGCGCGCCATGCCGAAGCGGTGATGCCCGGCGGCCGACGCGGCTCACCGATAGATGTTCAGGAACGTGGTGATGACCACGTTGTTGACGACGTCGATGAAGAACGCGCCGACCATCGGCACGACGAGAAAGGCGCGCGGCGCGACGCCGTAGCGTTCCGTCAGCGCTTCCATGTTGGCCATGGCGTTGGCGGTGGTGCCCAGCATGAACCCGATGAAGCCGCTGGACATCACGGCCGCGTCGTAGTCGCGGCCCATCAGGCGGAAGATGATGGGCGGCGCGAGCAGTGCGACAAAGGCGATCTGCACGATCAGCAGCACGGCGAGCGGCACCGCCAGGCCGGCGAGCTGCCACAGCTTCAGGGTCATCAGGGCGATGACGATGAAGAAGGCCAGGGCAACCGTCCCGAGGTCGTCGATCATCGCCTGCGAGATGCCGAACCAGCCCGTCACCTCGTCGACGTTGCGCAGCACGATGGCCGCGAGCATCGCGCCGATGTAGCGCGGCAGCACGACCCCCTGCAGCGTCAGCCAGTCGCTGATGGCGGCGCCCACCCACATCGCGAACAGCAGCAGTGCCGTCGCCTTCATCAGCGCGTAGGCTTCGCGGTCCTCGCCGATCGGGGCATGCGCCGCCCCGGGCAGCGCCGCTTCGACGACATGCTGGGCGACCGTGGCCGGTCGCGCCGCCGGCGTGGCGTGGCCGGCGGTGCACGCCGCCGCTCGATCAGCCAGGTTCCGACCGGCCCACCAATCAGTCCACCCGAGACGATGCCGGCCATCGCCGCCGCCACGGCAATGGTCTCGGCACCGCTGACGCCAGCCTGCTCGAACAGCGGCGCGAAGGCGAGGCCGGTCGCCGGCCCGCCGGCCAGCGTCACCGAGCCGGCCAGGACGCCGAACAGCGGCGGTTGTCCGAGCAGCCGTGCGGTGACCACGCCGAGGACGTTCTGCAGGACCGTGAAGGCCGACGACGCGGCCAGGAACAGCACGACGAGCGGGCCGCCGCGCTTGAGCAGGCCGAAGCTGGCGCCGAAGCCGACGCTGGTGAAGAACGCGATCATCAGGGGATCGCGCAACGTCGTGTCGAACGCGAAGGGCACCTGGCCGCGGAGGTGGCCGATCGTCATCACCAGTGAGACGATGAGGCCGCCGACTACCGGCGCCGGGATGTTCAGCCGTGCCAGCCAGCCGATTCGTCGCCGGATCGCATAGCCCGCAAACAGCACGACGCCGGCAAAGGCCAGCGTGTGAATGGCGTTGATTGCGAACACGCCGCGATGATACACAACCGCGAGAAAGCTCAGATGCCCCGTTCGTCCGCCCCCTCTTCGCCGCGGCCCAGGAGCCAGCCGCGCCGGTTCCGTCAGCATCAGGTTCCGCGTCGCTGGCGACGACGTCCGCGGACGTCGCGGCAGCGCGGCGCGCCGTGGCTGTCGACGCGCATCCGGCGGGTGGTGTGGTTGTGGCACCCATGGGCGTTGCTGACCGGCTGGTTCCTGGTGCGAGGACCGCTACGGCTGGGCCGCCGGCATGCTTGCCCTCGCCGTCGTCACCTACGTGCTGCGACCCGCCGAGCGGCCGCCGCGGCTCGGCCTCGACCACATCGATCCTGCCGGATCGTCGGCGTTCCTGGACACCGTCGCCGGCGTCACCGGGGCGATGTTCGTCCCCGGCAACACCGTGACGATCCTCAACAACGGTGACGAGTTCTTCCCGGCGATGCTCGAAGCGATTCGCGGCGCCCACGACTCGGTGTGCATCGAGCAGTACATCTTCTGGGAGGGGCAGACGGCCGACCAGTTCTGCGAGGCGCTCGCTGAACGCGCCCGCGCCGGCGTGCCGGTCAAGCTGCTGCTCGACTCGGTGGGTTCGGCCACGCATCGGCGAACGGGCCTACGAGGCCCTGACCGGCGCCGGCTGCGAAGTGGCGTGGTACACGCCGATCCGGTGGTACACGATCGGGCGCTTCAACAACCGCACGCACCGCAAGACGCTGGTCGTGGATGGCAGGGTCGGCTTCACCGGTGGCGCCGGCATCGCCGACCACTGGCGTGGCACCGCGACGCCGCCCGACGAGTGGCGCGACATGATGTTCCGGATCGAGGGGCCGGCCGTGGCGAACCTGCTGTCGGGATTTGCGCAGAACTGGCTGCGGACGACCCAGGAGATCATCCAGGGCGACCGAGTACTTTCCCGCGGTGCCGACCGCCGGACCGCTGGCGGTGCAGGTCCTGCACAGTTCACCGGACACTGGCGCGTCGTCGGCGCGTCTGATGTACTACCTGGCGATCGTCGCCGCGCGGCGACGGATCGACATCGTCAATCCCTACTTCGTGCCCGACGAGACCGCCATCGAGACGCTCATCGAAGCCGTGGCTCGCGGGGTGCAGGTGCGGGTGCTGGTGTCGGGCAGTCACAACGACAACTGGCTGGCACGCCAGAACAGTCGTCGTCTGTACGGCGTGTTGATGAAGGGCGGCGTGAAACTGTACGAGTACAACCTGTCGATGCTGCACCAGAAGCTGATGCTCGTCGACGGCTGCTGGTGTACCGTGGGCACCAGCAACTTCGACAATCGTTCGTTCGCGCACAACGAGGAGACCAGCCTCTGCGTCTGCGATACGGGCTTTGCCGCGGCATTGACGGCGGTCATCGACGAAGATCTCGCCAGCAGTCAGCCGGTGTCCTCCGAGGCGTGGCACCGGCGCGGGTTGGTCGCACGCGTCCAGGAACAAGTCGCCTCGCTGCTCAAGGAACAGGTGTGAGTCTCGCGCAGCTGTCGTTGCCGTGGCGGGAATGTGGTGAGGCCGTCCCGGACGCCGCGTCGCCGCCGGTCCCGCCCGCGGTGCCACCGGCGCTGGTCTTTGTGCGCAACGGCCGGGCGCGGCGGTACATCCTGCGTGTCCTGCCCGATGCCAGTGTGCGGGTCACCATCCCGCGCCACGGATCGCGCCGCGAGGCGGAAGCCTTCCTGCGCAGCCGGACGCGCTGGATCGAGGATCGCCGCAACGAGATCGCGGTCCGCCGCCGCGCCACGCGCTGGCGTGCGGGGCAGCCGGTGTGGTGGCGCGGGACCGCGATGACCGTGGGCGTGAGCACGGGTCCGGACGCGCAGGTCACCGTGCGCTGTGGCGAGTTGCTGGCCACCTGCGCGCCGCGCGACGACTATCGCCCGGTCCTCGAGCCGCTGATGCGCGCGTGTGCGGTGCGCGAGTTGCCGACCCGCCTGCTCGCGCTGGCTGCGCGCCATGGCCTGACGGTGGCCCGGGTCACGGTGCGCAGCCAGCGGTCGCGCTGGGGATCGTGCTCGCGCGACGGCAACATCGCCCTGAACTGGCGGCTGCTGCAGATGCCCGCCGAGGTGTCCGACTACGTGCTGCTGCACGAGCTGATGCATCTGCGCCAGCCGAACCACTCCGCCAGGTTCTGGGCCGAGGTCGAGGCCGTCTGCCCGGAGTACGCAAGCGCGCGGGAGTGGTTGCGATCCGAAGGCCTGGCGCTCTGCTGATGGCACCTCCGGATTCCGAGACCTCGCCGATCGTGGACAGTTCGGCGGCCCTGGCCTCGCTCTACCAGGCACCGCTGTCCGAGTTCGTTGCCAGGCGCGGTGCCCTGGCGACGCAGCTGAAGCGGAGCGGGCACAAGGACGTGGCCAGCCGCATTGCCGCGGCCGGCAAGCCGTCGCGCGCGGCCTACCTGGTCAATCAGGTGTTCTGGCGGGAACGCGAGTTGTACGACGGCGTGCTTGACGGCGGGAACCGCCGCCCGGGCCGCACAGCAGGCGCGGTTGCTCGGCGACGCCGGCGACCTTGCCGAGACCATGCAGTTGCGGGACGCGGCGGTGCGCACCGCGGTACACGCGGCCGAAGGCATCGCGGCGCGCGAGGGCCAGGCCGCGAGTGAGGCGACGACGGCCCAGGTGCGCGGCACGTTCGAAGCGCTCGCGGCACACGGCCTGGAGGGGCGGTTGCCCCATGGCCACCTCGACGCAGACGTGGCCCTGCCGGGGCTCGGGGCATTTGCCGGGCTGATTCTGCCGGAAGCGTCGGTGACGCCGCCAGTCCGGCGCTTTGAAGTCGTGGCCCGGAGAGTCGAAGTCGACCCTGCGCCGCGCACCGCCACCAGATCCGAAGGTCGTGGAGGCCGAGGACGCAGTCGCCGGCCTCGCGCAGCGCCACGCCGCCGCGTCAGAGCGGCTCGACGAATTGCGCCGGACCACCGCAGCAGCGCACGAGGTCGCCGCGGCCAGCGAGCGCGCCGCCGCCGACGCCGAACGCGCGGCTCGCGAGGCGCGGCAGGCCGCCGCCCGGGCGGAGCACAGTGCGGCGCTGGCCGAACAGGACGCGCTCGGTCTCGCGAGCGACCTCGACAAGGCGCGCGCACGACTGCGTCGACTGACCGACGCCCCGGAGCCACCGCCGCCGGCCGATCCGTCCAGCCAGGCAGGGCCCGGGTCACGCACCGCCCGCAAGAAGCGGGGCGGCTGAACGGGCGCTCCCGTATCGGCGGTCAGGGCTCCAGCACTGACGGCTGCCAGTGGAGCGAGTCCAGCGCGCGTGCCGCGCCGCTGACCAGCGCCACCAGGGGACGGGCATCTGCGTCGCCTTCGAATCCGGCGCACCACGCCGCCCAGTCCTGGCGGTCGAGCAGGTGGAGGAGCAGCCAGTCGGACGCTCTTATCGCAGAGGTCAGACGACCAATTGTGGTGGGGCTCGCTCCGCCACACGGCGGCGCCGCCAGGGCCAGTGCGCTCAGCACGTAGGCAGATACCAGAGATGCTGCCACGGACCGGAGGCCCTGGCCTTGGTACGCGACCCACGAGCCAACCAATCTCGTTGCCCAGGTATCGCGCCAGCGCGGCATCTGCGCTGACGCGCGTCACAGGAGCGCCCTCGTCGCTGGCGTCGGTCAACCCAGCCGGCCACGCTTCTGGCCGCCATTGACCTGGCACTCGTGACATCAGGGAGGCGAAGACCGCCTGGAGTTGCCCTTCATGCCCGGCGATGCCAAGCAGCCGTCGCGGGTCCGGGCAACTGACCCGACGCCGCGCCAGCACGTCAAGGGCGCCGTCGGCCGGCCGCCACGCCCGAAGCGTATCGGTCCAGCAGAGGATCTTGACCAGCGCCGAGGCCAGCGTGTCGTGACGCTCCACGACGGGGGTCAGAAAGTCGCGGATCAGCCGCAGTTCCCACTCGCCGTAAGCCGCATGTCCGGCAAGGACACCCGGGCGGAGCAGGGGCGGCCATGCCTCCCTGGCATCGAGTGACTCGATGTGGACCCGACCATCGGCAGCGACGCGGTCGAATGACATAAAATTGTCGGTCGACGACTGCTCTTGGCTCGACCCCGCCACAAGGAGGCGCGCCGTCGTGCCGCACCAGGCAGAGAGACTCTGATGCCAACCTCGGCCGTCTGCCAGCAGAATCCGTGGAAATTGACGACAGCTGTAAGGCAGGGCGGCCGCACCCAGGTTCGACTCGACGAGACATCCGCCGGCGGGGCCACGTGGGCTGTGAAAGACGCACCTGGATTCTCCCGTACGACCTAGATGGTCGTCCTCGGTCCACGAGCCAGAGGCTACGCCCGGAAGGCCGCCGCCCTTTTCGGCCCGGCGAAGCAGGGTCAGGGGCTCGGGTTCGATGGGAATCGGCCATCCGGCCCGGCAGCAGCTGCCGGTATGCCCGCAGGCATAGGTGGCAAGGCCACGCAGGGTGCGCAGCCACTCACCGGGAGACGGCGCCCCGTGCGGGGAGGTCATGGCCGTGGGGTGTTGGTGCCCGCTCTCGGACTCGAACCGAGATGCCCTTGCGGGCGGGGGATTTTGAGTCCCCTGCGTCTGCCATTTCGCCAAGCGGGCGGCGACGGGCAGTCTACCAAGGAATTCCGAATCAGGGTTTGGGCGAATTTGCTCCCACCGTCCACAGGTAGAGGGTGCGGCTCGTGCCGTTGCCGTCGGTGAACGTCTCCACCTTGTCTGGCGCCCAGTCGCCCATGCCGAACTGGTGCGAGACAATGCGGGCGCCCGGCTTGAGTTGCGAGAGCAGTCGCGGGCGCAGCTTGACGTTCGAGGAGGACAGCAGGTACAGCGTGACCACGGTCGCCTGCGACACGTCGGCCTGCAGCGCGTCGCCCTCGCGGAATTCGACACGCGATTCCACCCCGGCCTGCTTGGCGTTGGCACGACCCTCGGCCACGCGCGCCGGATCGATGTCGATGCCGATCCCGCGGGCACCGAACTGCTTGGCGGCGGTGACCACCAGGCGCCCGTCGCCCGAACCAAGATCCACCACCACGTCGTTCTTCCCGACGCCCGCCACCGCCAGCATCCGCTCGACCACGTCCTGCGGGGTGGGCACGTACGGCGCCAGGCTCGGCTGCGGCTCGGTGGCGGCGACAGCGGCCGCGCGCACCACGGTGGCCGCTCCCGCCACCGTCAGCGCGACGACCACGGCGACAACCACAGCACTTCCGACCCGCGACATCACAGTGTTCATCATTGGCTCCTCTGAGAGGTCTGCCCCCTTGCCGACCTCTCGGCCACTTTACGACGCCTCTGGGCCGGCGACGGCCTGTTCGACCTCAGAATCGCCGTTTCCTGGCCAACTGCGCTATACTGGAACCGTTTCTAAGACCGCATCGCTGGGAGCGCTACCTGTGCGACCATCTGAAGAGAGGGGTGCCCGTGACATTTCAGGTCGGTGACAAGGTCATCTACCCGAATCATGGACTCGGTGTCGTTGATCGTATCGAGACCAAAACGATTCTGGGAACCGTGTGCGATTTCTACCAATTGCGCATGGTGGCAAACGAGACGACGGTGCTAGTGCCCGTCAACAATGTCGACAGCGTTGGCCTGCGCCGCGCCGTCTGTGACGAAGAAATCCAGCGGCTTTACGGCCTGCTCTCCGATGGCAACATCGACAGTCACCAGAACTGGAAGGGCCGCTTCAAAGACAATTCGGACCGCATGCGTACGGGCTCGATTTACGACGTCGTCGAAGTCCTGAAGAGTTTGTGTTACCTCAGCAAGACCAAGAACCTCTCCTTCCGGGAGAAGCGCATGCTCGACCGAGCCCGCTTCCTCGTCATCTCCGAAATCTCCGAAGTCACCCATCAGCCCATGACCGGCGTCGAAGTCATGGTCGATGAAGCGCTGTGCAAGTGCTTCAAGACGAAGGACGACAGTGTGCCCGTCCGCCGTCCCGTCATGGCCATCGCCGCGAGCGTCGCCGCACCCAAGGTGACGACGGCAACACGGGCGACAGCCCGTCGCGCCCTGACGAGCAACTAGAAGTCCAGCAACCTGGTCACAGAAACCGCTGAAGAGCCCGACGACCGCGAGGTCACCGGGCTCTTTCGCGTATATAGTGCCCACCGATCCGCCTGTTCACCCGAGTGTCCCTGCCCGTGCGCACCCTGATCGTTGCCGTTCGCAGTGCTCTGGCTTACGTGTTCGTCATTGCCTACGTGGTCATCGTCGGCGGGCCGGCACTGCTGTTCAGTCTCGTCACCAGGAGATCCGCGCACCTGCTGGTGCTGGGCATCGCGTGCATCCGCGCGGCCATGGCCATCCTGGGCATCCGGGCCGAAGTCTCTGGCGCCGAGCACATCCAGCACCGACGTGCTGCGCTATATACGGTCAATCACGCCAGCAACGTGGAACCGCCGATCATCTTTGCGGTGCTGCGCGAGCTGACGCCGCGGCTGAAGGTCGTGTACAAGGCCGTGCTCCGCAAGTTGCCGATCCTCGGCCGGGGATTCGACGCGGTGGGCTTCGTGCCGATCGAGCGCGAACATCGCGAGCGCGCCACCCAGGCGATCGACAGCGCGGCCCGCAGCGTCCTGTCCGGCAACTCACTGCTGATGTTCCCGGAAGGGACCCGCAGCCGCACCGGCGAGCTGTTGCCGTTCAAGAAGGGTGCGTTCGTCCTCGCCATCAAGGCCCAGGCGCCGGTCGTGCCGGCCGCGATCTTCGGCGCCGCCCGCGCCATGCGCCCGGGCAGCCCGCTGATCTGGCCGACCACTGTCCGGGTGCATTTCGGGGCGCCCATCGAGACAGCCGGGATGGACAACGGCGACCGCGACGCGCTCTCGACACGTGTCCGCGACGAGGTCGCGCGCCTGCTCGAGGAGGCGGCCGCAGCCGACGCGGCGCTTTCAGGTAGTCTGTAGCATGGAGATCCTGGTCACGCTCGGCCGAACGCTCGGCTTCTCGATGGCTGCGGGCGTCAACCTCTACGCCACCGTCGGGATCCTCGGCCTGGCGGCCCGCTACGGGTGGGTCGAACTGCCCGGGCAGTTCGCGGTGTTCGATCACGACGCCGTGATTTATTCCGCCCTGGCGCTGTTTGTCATCGAGTTCGTCGCCGACAAGATCCCCTGGATCGACACCCTCTGGGACGGCGTGCACACAGCCATCCGTCCCCTCGGTGGCGCCCTGATTGCGGTCAGCACGCTCGGTGAGGCCAATCCGGCAATGCAGGGTCTGGTGGCGTTGCTCGGTGGTGGCCTGGCCGCGTCCAGTCACCTGACCAAGGCCGGCACGCGGGTTACCGTCAACGCAAGCCCCGAACCCTTCTCCAACTGGATTCTGAGCCTCTCCGAAGACGCGTTCGTCCTGGTGCTGGCTGGTCTCGCGCTGAAGTTCCCACTCATCGCCCTGGCTGCCGTGGTCGTGACGTTCATCGTCTGTGTCGTCGCGCTGACCTACGTCGTCCGGACCCTGCGGCGCCTCTTCGCCCGCCGCCGCCAGGTGCTGTTCGGCGAGCGCCCGGCCTGACCCCGCCGTCCGAGGAGCCGCCCCTAGCCGCCGACGGTGAAGCGCAGCTCGAAGGGTGCGAGGGGTTGGCTGTCGAAGGCCGTGATGCCCTCCCGCAGCCTGATGATGACGGTGCGAAAGCGCTCGAACGGCGCCGAGAATTTCAGCTCCAACGTGCGCCGGCCCTGGTCGTAGTTGGCGACGAAGGCTGGAGTCGTGACCGCCGGGATGCCGCGTTCAGTTGCCTCGGTCGCATCGTAGGTGGCCACGACGTTGCCCTTGAACGACTGCGGCGTCATGTCGCGCGAGAACTGCAGGCGCACCCGCGCGTCGGCCATGACGTCCACTTCGCCTGCCGTCGGCGTCGAGAAGATCACCTGGGGAGCGGGCGCGGCGGGCGCCGTCTCCGCCGTGGTCTCGACTGGCGCCGTCTCGGCCGCCGCAGTGGTCGTACGGATGGCGGTCGCCTCGATCCAGACCAGCCCCTTGGCCGTGCGCACGTCGCCCTCCACTTCGAGCCAGCGTCCCGTATCGACACGGGCGTCGACGTTGAGGTCGAAGCCGGGCCCCCTCGGACGTCGTCCGACGACCCACACGCTCGAATCGGCCAGCTGCACCACGAAGTCGAACTTGCTGCGCCCCGGTGCCGCGGGCTGGTCGCCAAACAGGTTGCGCCCGCGAAATCGGCCCGTGACCGTCACCGGCTGACCGTCGAAGCGCTGCGGCTCCAGCGCCAGCGCCCGCACTGACGCGGCCGCCGGCTCGGCTGCCCTCACGTCGCTGACCACCAGCACCGGCAGTTCTCCCTGCGCCGGCCAGTCGCGCTGCAGGATCCGCTGCGACAGCGCGACCAGGTCGTGCGTCGTGACGCGGCGGTCGTCCTGCGTGAGGCGCCCGACGTCGATGAACGCCCCCGTGACTTCGACCTCGCCCGACACCTGCGCTACGGCGGCATCGCCGATGACAAGGAGGCGGGTGTCGCCACTGAGCAGGGCCGTCCCGACCTGATCGGTGACCAGCTTGGCGCGCACGCGCACCGCCTGCAGGTGGAAGAAGCCGGGGTAGGTCACCAGGGCTCCCAGCGTCGTCGCCTTCCGCCCCGATGAGGTCTCGGCCCGGATCTGCGCCCTCGCCGGCGACGCGCACCACACGAGGGCGACGATGAACAAGACCGAGCGCATGCAGACCATGTATGTATCGACGCCTCCGGCGACGCTTCAGTTGACGCGGCGTCGGCCGACCCGCGCCAGAATCACGGCCAGCACCAGGAAGAGGGCGAGGCCGACGACGTGTCCGGTGACGCCTTCGTGCAGGGCGGGGATGCGGCCGAGGCTTTCCTGCGCGTCCTCGACACGCAGCGCGGCGGGCATGTATTCCCGTGAGCCGTACAGCACCGCATAGGCGATCCCGGCAATCGACCCGCCGGCAATGAGGCCCGAACTGAACAGGGTGCCGGCACTGACTTCGGAGTCCTCCCGCCCCCCGGTGGACCGCTCCACCAGCCAGCGGACCAGGCCGCCAATGAAAATGGGCGCGGTGGTGGCAATGGGCAGATACGCGCCGACCGCGAACGACAGTGAGCGCACGCCGCACAACTCCATGGTCACCGCGATGAACACGCCGGTCAGCACGAGTCCCCACGGCAGGTTCTGACTGAGGAGGCCGCGAATGATGGTGGACATCAGGGTGGCCTGCGGCGCTGGCAGCGCGTTGGAGCCAATCACCATCACCTCGTGCAGGTACAGCGTCGTGACGCCGATGATCAGCGCCGAGACGATGACGCCGACAATCAGGCCGACCTGCTGGTGCCGGGGCGTCGCCCCGACCAGGAACCCGGTCTTGAGGTCCTGCGAGGTGGCCCCGGCATTGGCCGCGGCAATGCAGACGACGGCGCCGACCGTCAGTGCGATGGGTGCGTACAGGTCGCCGGTCCAGCCGAGGCTGACAAAGATCGTGCAGGTCAGGATCAGGGTCGCAATCGTCATCCCCGACACCGGGCTGGACGAACTGCCAATCAGGCCGACGATCCGCGATGCGACGGTGACGAAGAAGAATCCGAAGACCACCACCAGCACGGCCGCCAGCGGGTTGCCCTGCGTGGGCATGCCCGGCGCGACCGCGAGCATGACCGCCAGCAGCAGGGTGCCGCCGAGGACGACCCCGACCGGGAGGTCGCGCTCCGTGCGCAGCGGGGTTCGGCCAATGCTCTCGGCGCGGAAGTCCTTCACGCTGTCGCGGAACGACCCGATGATCGTCGGGATGGTGCGGGCCAGCGTGATCAGGCCGGCAGCCAGCACGGCACCGGCGCCGATGTAGCGGATGTACTGACTCCAGATCTGGCCGGGCGCCATCTCGACGATGCGCAACCCATCGGCCGGCGCCGGGGGGAACGGCGTCGGCATGTAAGCGCCCATGATCGAGAGCAGCGGCAGCAGCACCATCCAGGACAGCACTCCTCCAGCCACCATCTCGCCGGCAATCCGTGGACCAATCACATACCCGACACCCATGTACTCGGGGGAGATGTCCACGTTGAGCGTCGCGTTGGGAAAGGCACTGGTGCGCGGCGAGGTGTAGCCCACCTCGGTCCGTACGAGCTGGAAGATCCATGGCAGGGCCTTGAAGGCGGCGCCGATGCCGAGGCCCTGGAACACCAGTGACGCCAGCTGGCCGCCGCGCTCACCGGCGATCAGGACATCGGCACAGGCTGCGCCCTCCGGGTAGGGCAGCACGCCATGTTCCTTGACGATCAGCGCTCGCCGCAGCGGCACCATCAGCAGCACCCCGAGGATGCCGCCGGCAAAAGCCAGCATGGTGATCTGGAAATAATTGAAGTAGGCCGGACCGTACGGCGTCAGGAAGATGAGCGCGGGAATCGTGAAGACGACGCCGGCCGCCACCGACTCGCCGGCCGACCCGATGGTCTGGACCATGTTGTTCTCGAGGATGGTCGAGCCACCGAACCGCTTCAGCACCGAAATGGCCAGCACCGCGATGGGAATCGAGGCACTGACGGTCAGGCCGGCACGCAGCCCGAGGTACACCGTCGATGCGCCGAACAGCAGTCCGAAGAGCGCGCCGAGCAGCACCGCGCGGGCCGTGAACTCGGGCGGCGACTGACCCGCTGGGACGTACGGCGTGAAAGGAGGCTGAGCCATGGTCCGCACGTATATCTCAGAACAAGTGCGTGCCGGTAGGGGCGCCGCCCTCGAGGCGCCTTGCAGGCCAGGACGTGACGAGCGCCGGGCGGCACCATCGTATGATTCTCACCGTGTCCGACATCGAGCAGGGGCGGCCTGTCGGCGACCATGTGTCGGAACTGACCACGGCGCGGCTGTCGGTGTACCTGCGGTGCCTGGAGGCGCTGGATGCCAGCGGTGTCAACACCGTGTCGTCGCAAGGGCTGGCCACGCAGTTCCAGCTCAACGCGGCGCAGATCCGTAAGGACCTGGCGCACTTCGGCGAGTTCGGCATTCGCGGCGTGGGGTACTACGTCAAGGATCTGAAGCGGCATCTGCGACAGATCCTCGGGTTGGACCGCAGCATCACGGTGGTCATCGTCGGCGCCGGCAACCTCGGGCTCGCGCTGGCCGACTACGCGGGCTTCCGTCAGGATGGCTTCGAAGTGGTGGCCCTGCTGGATACCGCGCGGGACAAGGTGGGGCAGTATTCACGCAGCGGTGTGCCCATCCGCCACGCGCGCGACCTGGAGCGGCTGGTCGAGCGCGAGAAAATCGACATCGCCGTGATCAGCGTACCGGCGGACGCGGCGCAGGACAGCGTCGATGCCGTCGTCGCCGCCGGGGTGCGCGCCATCCTGAACTTCTCGCCCGGCAGCCTGCGCGTGCCTGCGCACGTCAAGCTGAAGAGCATGGACCTCACGATCAGTTTCGAAAGCCTGTCGTTCTTCCTCGCCAATGGCCACACGCACTCCTGAGGCGCCGCGCGCCACCACGCTCACGCACGCTGACGCCGACGGTCGTGTCCGGATGGTGGATGTCTCGGACAAGGCCGTCACGGCCCGGGTCGCAGTGGCGCACGGTTTCGTCCGCGTGTCGCTCGGCGCGCGCCGGCTCGTGCGGTCGGGCGGACTTGGCAAAGGCGACCCGCTGCAGGCCGCGCGCATCGCCGGGATCATGGCCGCCAAGTCGACGTCGACGCTGATCCCGCTGTGCCATCCGCTGCCGCTGACCGCCGTCCAGGTGGACGTGGAGCTGGCCCGGGGCGGCATCGCCATCGAAGCCACGGTCAGGACCGGCGGGCAGACCGGTGTCGAAATGGAGGCGCTGACCGCAGTTGCCGTCGCCGGCCTGACGGTCTACGACATGCTCAAGGCGGTGGACAAGGCCATGGTCATCGAGCGGATCGTCCTCGTCGAGAAGCGGGGCGGCCGCAGCGGGGACGTGGTCAGGGGCCGGATGCCGAGCACGCCGTCCCGCGCGCCGTCGAGGACGCGCGCGAAGGACGCAGGGACGAGGAGGTAGGAATCCACCATGACCACTGCCGCGACGACCAGACACCGCCCGTTCCGCTTTCCGCCTTCGGTCCGTTCGCGGATCCGCACGCTGGCGCAGCTGCCTGGCGACCTGCTGCGCGAGTACCCACGACCTGACCTGCTGCAGCAGTGCACCGCCGACGGCCTGACTCCGTGCTCGACCGAGGTCTTCGTCGAGCGGGTGCGGGCCATCGGGCTGGCGCTCGAGGACATGGGCATGGCCGCGGGCGACCGCATCGCCATCATGTCCGAGACGCGCCAGGCGTGGGTGCTGGCCGATATGGGGATCGTGACCGCCCGCCTCGTGACGGTCCCGGTGTACCCGACCGTGTCGGCGCAGCAGGCCCGATTCATCCTGCAGGATTCCGGGGCACGCGGCGTGTTCGTCTCCGATGCCGTGCAGGCCGAGAAGATGCTGGCGGTTCGACACCTGCTGCCGGAGCTCGAATTCATCGTGGTCTTCACCGACGAAGTGCCGCCGGCCTCGGTGCGCGACAGCCGCACCGTGCTCCGCCTCGAGGGCCTGGTCGAGCGCGGCCGCGCCCTGGCGGCCGACGCCTCCGCCGTGGCCCGCTACGAGGCGGGAATCGAAGCAGTCACGCCGGCGGACCTGCTGACGATCATCTACACCTCGGGCACCACGGGTGAGCCGAAGGGAGTGATGCTGACCCACGCCAACGTGCTGTCCAACATCGAGGCCGTGTCGCCCGTGCTGGAGTTGACCACGAGCGACGTCGCCCTCAGCTATCTCCCCCTCAGTCACGTCTTCGAGCGCATGGTGACGTACCTGTATCTGTACGAGGGACTCACGGTGTGTCATGCCGAATCGCTCGACACCCTCGCGCGCGATCTCCAGATGGTCCGTCCCACCGTGATGACCGGCGTGCCGCGGGTCTACGAAAAGCTCTACGGCAGAATCCACGAGGCCGTGGCAGCGGGGCCAGCCTATCGCCGCCGCCTTTTCGACTGGGCCATCCGCGTCGGCACCGAGGTCTCCGCGGTGCGGCGTGAGGGTCGCCCGCTGTCGCCATTGCTGCGGATGCAGGAGGCCGTGGCCGACGGGCTGGTCTGGTCGAAGATCCGCGAGAAGATCGGCGGGCGGCTGCGGCTGGCGGTGTCGGGCAGCGCCGCGCTGCCGGTGCATGTCGCCGCCTTCTTCAATGCCGTCGGTGTGCCGTTGATCGAAGGCTACGGTCTCACCGAGACGTCGCCGGTGATCACCGTCAATCCACGCGAGCGGCCGCGTTTCGGTAGCGTCGGCTGTGCCATCGACGGCGTCGAGGTGACCATTGCCGAGGACGGCGAGATCCTGACCCGCGGTCCGCACGTGATGCAGGGATACTGGCACCGTCCCGACGACACCGCCGCGGTCTTCACGGCCGATGGCTGGTTCTGCACCGGCGACATCGGCACCCTGGCCGAGGACGGCTACCTGACGATCACCGACCGGAAGAAGGAACTCCTGGTCACCTCGGGCGGCAAGAAGATCGCCCCGGCGCCAATCGAGGCACTGCTCAAGCGCCATCCGCTGGTGGCCGAGGCGATGATCGTCGGCGAGGGCCGCAACTTCCCGGCAGTGCTGATCGTCCCGAACTTCGCGGCCCTCGATCACCGCTTGAAGATGCTTGGACTGCCGGTCGGTTCGCGCGAGGAATTGGTCAGGCGCGACGACGTCGTCTCCCTGTTCAACGAAGTGGTGGAGCCGTTGAACCGCGACCTGGCCCGCTTCGAGCGACTGAAAAAGGTGGCGCTGTTGCCAGCCGAGTTCTCGATCGCCACCGGGGAGCTCACGCCCACGCTCAAGCTGCGCCGGCGCGTCGTCCTCGAACGCTGGCAGGCCGTCGTCGATGAGCTCTATCGCTGATTGCAGGATGCAGCGGCCGCGACGGTCCGGCGCCCGGTCCGGGACCCGCTGCCAACCAGGAGACACGAACCATGAGCGTCAGGGTGTGCCAGGCCATCAACGATCAGGTCAACAACGAACTGTCCGCGTCGCACAGCTACCTGGCGATGTCAGGCGTGTGCGAGCAGCTCAACTTCCCGGGCGCCGCGCGTTGGTTCCGCATCCAGAGCGACGAGGAGCGCGCCCACGCCCTGCGCCTGTTCGACTTCATCCACGCCCGCAATCATGCGGTGGTGCTGCGGAAGATTCCCAACGAGACGTCGCCGGCCGGCAGCCTGCTGGAGGTCTTCCGCGCCTCGCTGGCGCAGGAGGAACTGGTCACCCAGCAGATCGACGCGCTGTACGACCTGGCCATGCAGGAAAAGGATTTCGCGGCGGTCGTGGAGATGCAGTGGTTCGTGACCGAGCAGGTCGAGGAGGAGAAGTCGGCGCGCGACGTCATCGCCAAGCTGGAGATGGCCGTGAATGACGTACGGGCCCTGCTGGAAATCGATCGCGAACTCGGGTCGAGGGCTGGCGGCGGTACAGGCAAGCCGCACCACCACTGAGCAAATGGAGGCCGGCCGCACCGCCTGCCGACCTCAGCCGAAGATGCGCACCTGCGGCAGCGGCCACCAGCGCAGCTGCACCTTGCCGATGATGTACTTCTTGGGCACCGAACCCCAGTGGCGGCTGTCGGAGCTGTTGTTGCGGTGGTCGCCCATCACGAAGTAGTAGCCCTCGGGAATCTCCTGCGGGCCCCAGTCGTCGTGGCCGCGGTACTCGTTGGGTACGTACGCGTCGTCGAGCTGCACGTCGTTGACAAACACCCGCCCGTCGACGATCCGGACGCGTTCGCCGGCTTCGGCGATGACCCGCTTGACGAACGACTTGTCCGGATCGACCGGATACCAGAGCATCACGATGTCGCCGCGATGCGGTTCCCCGAGCTTGTAGATCGCCTTGTTGACGATCAGCCGGTCCTGGTCGGCCAGCGTCGGCGCCATGCTCTGACCCTCGACCCGCGCCACCTGGAACCCGAAGGTGACGATCAGCGTGGCGTAGACGGCCGCAGAGGCGAGCGTCTTGAACCAGGTGAAGAGTTCTTCAGTCGCACGCACCCAGATGGACGGCCGGCGGACCTCGGCGGTCGCCGCCCGCAGCGCCGCATCCGCGGCCAGCGCGGTCACTGGCGCCACGACCGGTGTGAATCCGGAGGGCGGATTCGGACCAACCGCAGCAGAGAAGCCCGACGACGCGGTTTCCAGGTTCAGAGCTGCAGGTACTCCCTCAGCCGCTTGGTCTGGGCGCGGCTGACCGGGATCTCCGTCGACTTGGCGTCGCGCATCCTCAGGATGAAATTCCGGCTGAACCAGGGGACTATCTCCTTGATCTTGTTGATGTTGACGAGGTACGAGCGGTGCACGCGCCAGAACACCGTCCCGTCCAGTTGCGCCTGCAGTTCGTCCAGCGTCCGGTAATTGGACGTGCCCGTCACCTGACTGGCGACGACCGTGACCTCGTCCTCGTTCAAGGAAGCGTAGATGAGGTCCTCGGCCTGCACCAGCAGAATGCGGTCGTCCACCTTGACCACCAGTTGCGCGCGCCGCACGTGCCGGGCCGCCACCGCTTCGACGATCTGGGCCACGGCCTGCGGCGACATCACGCCGGCCCGCGCCAGTTCGAGGCGTCGGCGGGCCCGCCCGAGCGCCTGGTCCAGCCGGCCGGGATCGACCGGCTTGAGCAGGTAGTCCACGGCGTTCACCCCGAACGCGTCGAGGGCGTACTGGTCAAACGCCGTCACGAACACGATGTGCGGCGGCACCGGCCGCGAGGCGGCCTGCCTGGCGACCTCGAATCCGGTCAGCCCGGGCATCTGCACATCGAGAAAGACGACATCGGGTTCGAGGTCCTCGAGCATGCCGATGGCAGCCACGCCGTTGTCGGCCTGACCCACCACCTCCACCTCATCGACCTGCGACAGGAGGTAGCACAGCTCCTCCCGGGCCGGTTGCTCGTCGTCGACGACCAGGGCGCTGATCTTCATGTTACGCGGTCCGCCGCTCGGGGATCAGGGGGTCGGGAATCTCGAGCCGCACCTGCGTGCCCTGGCCCGGGGCGCTGGTGATGGCCAGTCGTCCCTGGGCGCCGTAGATCACCCGCAGGCGCTCGGACACGTTGGCCAGGCCGATGCCGGTGTTCAGCGAGTGACTGGGTCGGTCATCGTCGATGCCGACGCCGTTGTCGATGACCTCGAGCACGGTGACCGAGCCCTCGCGGTGCGCCCGCAAGGTGATCAGGCGTTCGCCGAGCTTGTCGGCCAGGCCGTGCTTGATCGAGTTCTCGACGAGCGGCTGCAGGATCATGCTCGGCACGACCTGGTCGAGGGTGCCCGGGTCGAGGTGTTTGTCCACCCGCAGCGACGGACCGAAGCGGACGCACTCGATGTCCAGGTATTCATCCACGGCCGACAACTCGTCCCGGAGCGAGACGAAGTGGTCGTGGGCCCGCAGTCGCCGCCGCAGCAGCGCCGACAACCGGTTGATCAGCATGCGGGCGGTGTCGGGGCGGGTCCGGATGAGCGAGGAAATCGAGGTCAGCGTGTTGAACAGGAAGTGCGGGTTGATCTGGCTGGTCAGGGCGTCGATCCGGGCTTCCAGCAGCAGCGCTTCCTGCTCCTGCAGCTTGTGTTCGATGCGCGCCGAGTTCCAGATCTTGATCGGAATGGCCACGGTCAGCGTCATCGCCAGCAAGGTCAGCCCCAGCATGCCCGCGGAGGTGGCGGGGAAGAAGAACACCCGGTCGGGGCCGTAGCGATGGCCGAGGACCTGCCGCAGCACTTCCAGGGCAATTGGCGCCGCGATCAGCAGCATCTGCCAATCGACCACGAAGCGTCGAACCAACTGCCACAGGTAGCGCGGCAGACCGGTCAGGACAAAGGGCGAGAAGTGCCAGATGGCGTCCTTGGGGCAGATCTCGCGCAGACCTCCGCCGGCGAAGCCGCAGCCCACGAACAAGGGCACGGCAATCCACTCACCGCCGGCCAGCGCCGTCAGCCCCACCATGGCCCCGACAATGGCGCCGGCGTAGGGGCCCGCGACCAGGCCGGCCAGAAAGGCGCCGCCGAGGGAGACGTCGGCAGCCGCGTAGCCGAGCAGCAGCCGGCTGACCACGCCGGCGGCCAGCGGCACACCGAGGGCGCCGATGAACTTGACCCGCTCCGGCCAGTCGCGCCGCTCGGTCAGCAGCAGGGTTCTGAAGCGCCGGAACCGCACCAGCATGGTCGACAACGCCGCGATGCCGGCCAGCTGCACGATCAGCGTCACCAGCAGGTATTGCTCCGCTGACAGGAATCGCGGCTCGTGGAGCACAGGGGGGAGTCTAACCGCAACGCCGCCACCCGGTACCCGATACCCGATACCCGGTACCCGATCCCCGGTACCCGGTACCCGATCCGCGATCCGCGATCCGCGATCCGCGATCCGCGATCCCCCACCCCTGTCGTTGTTGCTACACTACATGTTGGCCTGCCGCCGCCAACGGGCGGCAGGGAGCACCGGAGGCAGACAAAGAATGATTCGACCCTGGATCGTCGGGTTCAAGACCACGCTCGGGCACATGTTCAAGAAGCCCATCAGCGTCAATTACCCGGACGAGAAGGTTCCGATGTTCCCGAAGTGGCGCGGCAAGCAGGTCTTGATGCGCGACGAGAACGGGCTGGAGAAGTGCGTCGCCTGCGGACTGTGCGCGGTCGCCTGCCCGGCGGATGCCATCTACCTCGAAGCCGCCGAGAACGACGGCAGCGTGATGGCCGGGCCGCGGTATGCGCGGACCTACCAGATCCACAAGACCCGCTGCATCTTCTGCGGGTACTGCGAGGAGGCCTGTCCCGTGTCTGCCATCTTCATGGGCAAGGACTACGAGCTGGCCGTCTACAGCAAGGACGATTTTGTCTGGGACAAGGACGACCTCCTGGTCCCGCGGCCGGGCCAGGCCCAGGTGCCTGGGCCCGCGACCGGCAAGTAAGCACGGCACGTGACCCAGCTCTTCCTCGACGCACTGCGCGATCGGGTGATCATCGGCGATGGCGCGATGGGCACCCAGCTCTACGCCAAGGGCGTCTTTCTCAACCGGGCCTTCGAGGATCTCAACCTGACGGCCGCCGATCTCGTGGTCGGCGTCCACCAGACGTACCTTCGGGCGGGCGCCGAGGTCATCGAGACCAACACCTTCGGCGCCAACCGTCTCAAGCTGGCCAGCTTCGGCCTGGCCGAGAAGGTGCACGCGATCAACCTGGCCGGCGCGCGCATCGCCCGCCACGCCGCCCGCGATGCGGCATGGGTGGCAGGGTCGCTGGGACCGCTGGGTGTGCGGGTCGAGCCCTGGGGCAGGACCGGTCTCGACGAGGCGCAGGCCATCTTTGCCGAGCAGGCCGCGGGACTGGCCGAGGGCGGTGTCGATCTCTTCATCCTCGAGACCTTTCGCGACGTCAACGAGATCGGCGCGGCCATCCACGCCATCCGCAGCGTCAGCGACCGTCCCATCGTCGCGATGCTGACCACTGCCGAAGACGGCAACACCCTGGACGGCACCCCGGTGGAGCAGTTCGGGCCACAACTGGTGGCCTTCGGCGCTGACGTGCTGGGCGTGAACTGCAGCGTCGGGCCGGCGGCCATGCTCGACACCGTCGAACGCCTCGCCAAGGCCGTCCCCGGCGCACTGCTGGCGGCCATGCCCAATGCCGGCAAACCACGCGATGTCGACGGCCGCAACCTGTATCTCTGCTCACCGGACTACATGGCCTCGTACGCGCGGCGGTTCGCCGGTGCCGGGGTGCGGTTGATTGGCGGCTGTTGCGGCACCACGCCAGACCACGTCAGGCAGATCGCCCTCGCCGTCCATGCGCTGGCCGCTCCGGCCCCCAGCCCCGCCCTGCGCCGGGGCGTGGCGCCCGACGCTCCGGCGGCCGTGGTGCCGGTGCCGGTCCAGGCCAAGTCGCGCCTGTCCAATGCGCTGCGGCGTGGACAATTCGTGACCGGCATCGAACTCGTGCCGCCGGCCGGCTTCGGCCATGACCTGGTCGTCGAGCAGGCCCGCGAGGCCCGCATCAACGGACTGGACGTGGTGCTGGTCAGCGATGGGTCGGGCAGCCGCGCCCGCATGAGCGCGCTGGCCAGCGCCGTGATGATGGAGCAGGTGGCCGGCGTCGAAACCATCCTGCAGTACTGCTGCCGCGATCACAGCCTGCATGCCATGCAGGCCGACCTGCTGGGCGCGCACGCGCTCGGCCTGCGCAACCTGCTGCTGGTGACCGGACGCCCGCTGCGTCACACCCAGTACCCGGACGCGACGGCGGTGTTCGACGTCGATTCGATCGGCCTCACCAACGTGGCGTCGCACTTCAACCGCGGCGAGGACGTCGGCGGCCAGGCCATCGGGCAGCCGACTGCCTTCCACGTCGGCGTGGCAGCCAACCCGACAGCGGTGATGCCCGAGCGCGAACTCTCGCGCTACCGGTACAAGGTCGAAGCGGGGGCCGAGTTCGTGGTGATGGGGCCGGTGTACGACGTCGAGGCCCTGCGCCAGTTTCTCGTCGAGTCCGCAGCACAGCCGGTGCCCGTGGTGGCAATCGTCCGCGCCTTCGAGAGCGCCCGCCAGGCTGAACAGCTGGCCAACGAGGAACCAGGCGTGAGCGTGCCGGAAGCGTTGGTCCAGCGCATGAACGACGCTGAACGGGCAGGCCGGGTCGCCGAAGAGGCGCTGGCCATCGCCCGCGAACTCGTCGTGGCCATCAAGCCCCTGGTGGCTGGCATCATCGTCGCAGGAGCAGGAGGCAAGGTGGACGCCGCGCTGGCGATTCTGGGCGCGCTCGATACCTCGCAGAACGGCCTGGACGCGGCCCAGGACGGCCTCCAGAGCCGCCAGGTCGGGGTGTCCTGACATGGTAGACTTCGATATCTAGCCGCAGGGGAGCGTGTTGATGGCCTTGTTTGGAGAAGATCGGACGCGCACCAAAGATGAGCTTGTGCAGGGGGATGCGGCGACGCGTGCGCTGTCGGTCACGGCGGTCGAGAACGACTTTGTCGAGGGTGTGTACGAGAAGCTGGCAAGCGTCTACGACCTGACCTTCGGCCCCACGCTGCATCCCGGACGGGTGCAGGCGCTGCAGCGCATGCAGATCCACCCGGGCGACAAGATCCTCGAGGTCGGCGTCGGCACCGGCATCAATTGCTCGATGTACCCGAGCAATACCGAGATCACCGGCATCGATTTCTCGGCCGGCATGCTCGAAAAGGCGCGTGAGCGGGTCGCTCGCAAGGACACCCGCAACGTCCGCCTGCTCCAGATGGATGCGCAGGACCTCAAGTTCGAGGACGACAGCTTCGACATCGTCTACGCGCCCTACCTGATCAGTGTCGTCCCCGATCCGGTCAAGGTCGCACGCGAGATGCGGCGGGTGTGCAAGCCCGGCGGCCGCATTGTCTTCCTGAACCACTTCCTCAGCCCCAACAAACTGCTGTCGAGGGCCGAGCGGATGATTTCACCGCTCACTGTCCATATCGGCTTCAAGTCCGACCTCGACCTGCCGGCCTTTCTCGCGCAGGCCAACCTGCATCCGGTGTCCATCGAGAAGGTCAACATTCCCCGGATCTGGTCACTGGTGACCTGCATCAAGGACTGAGCCTCCTCCCTACAGCATCGCGCTCAGCATGCCGGCGGCGACGTCGGCGCCGTTGACCAGCGGCCGTTCCGCGGGTCGCGGCTGTGCCAGCAACGCGTCGATGTCCTCATCCCAGCGGTCGCACGCAAGTGCTGCCGTCGACAGATGGCGACAGCGCAGCACGTCCGGCATCTGCTCGACCATTACCGGATACTCCCTGAAGCGGCCGCGGTCGGTGTACAGCAGCGCCGCGCCATTGGCCACGCACTCGGAGACGATGCCGTAGCCGGGCTTGGAGACCACCACGTCGACCGCCGCCACCAGGTCTTCATAGCGAAGTCCCAGGCTGCCGAGATGATCCCGGTCCAACTCCAGCGCATCCGCAGGCGCGCTGGTTGGTCCGTGCTGGGCGCCGCCTGACCACACCAGCCGGTACGGGGCGCCGTCGTGGTGGGCCAGCGTCATGCCCGCCACTCCGTACCCGCCGAACGACACCAGCGCCAACGGTCGTGAATCGTCGGCGCCGATCATGCGCCGCACATCCCTGGGGTCGTGCCGAGACCGACGCGCAATCCACGGAAAATCCAGCACCGTCGGCAGCGTCTCGAAGCCCCCGCACATCGGCAGCCGCCACCCCGCGTCGGCCTGCGCGTAGCGGGCCCCGAGTCGCGGCGGCAGCGACGCGTACGCCTCGTGGTCGCTGGTGAAGTCCTCGTAGATCCAGTCCCAGGTGAAGTTGGACAGCACGATCGCCGGGATGCCGGCGATCCGTGCCGCCGTGCATGGCATGGCCGGAGCATCGCAGACCACCACCTGCGTGCCCTGTTGGCGGAAGGCTCGTGCCAGGTCTGCCGCTGCCTCGTCGGCGCCGGCCTCGAACGAGGCCGCCGCGGCAAGCGTCGCCGGGATGTCGATCGCCAGGCTGTCGCGCTGGATGGCGCCCGAGTCCACGGCGAGCGGGCATCGACCGTGACCGGCACACGGATGGTCCGATCGAGGAGCCACCGCGACGCGGTCGTGTACACGTGCACCGACTGGTCCGGACGCAGGTCGCCGAACGCGTTGATGGCTTCCACCTGCCGGCTGGCATGCCCGAACCCGTGTCCGGAGATGCAGAACGCAACGCCCACGAATCAGCCTGCGACGGCTGGCTCCGCGGGCGGCAGCGGAGCCGGCATCGGCGGTACGGGCAGAGCGGGAAGCGTCATGGCGCCCAGCGCGATGTCCACGACCTCCTCGAAGGTCGCCACCGGACGGAACGTCAGGTCGCGGCGCGCTTCCGCCGAGAGCTCCGCGAGGTCGTCCTCGTTCTGCGCCGGCAGGATCATCGTCTTGACGCCCTGACGCCGGGCGGCGAGTGCCTTCTCCTTGATCCCGCCGACCGGCAGCACGAGGCCGCTCAAGGTGATCTCCCCGGTCATCGCGACATCGGCAGTGACCGGTGTCTGGCGCGCTGCCGAGAGGATGGCGGTGGCCATCGTGACGCCCGCCGACGGCCCGTCCTTCGGGATGGCGCCAGCGGGCACGTGCAGGTGCAGGTCGTGTGTCTGGAACGTGTCCGGCGAGATGCCGAGCGCCGTGGCGCGCGAGCGGACGTGACTCACAGCGGCACGTGCCGACTCCTGCATGACGTTGCCCAGCTGTCCGGTGAGCACCAGCTGGCCCTTGCCGCCGGGCAGCAGCGTGGCTTCGACGTACAGCACGTCGCCGCCGCTCTCGGTCCACGCCAGCCCGGTGACCACGCCTGGCCGCGACAACCGGAAGGGGGCGTCGTTCTTGATCTTCGGCGGTCCGAGGAAGTCGGGCACCTCAGGCGCATCCACCTTGAATGGCGCCTCCAGGGTGATTGCGGACATCACCGGCAGGTCGGGGTGGGGCGCCGGGTCGCCGATGGGCGCCTCGGGCTCGTCCCGATCCGGATCCGGTGCGGGCGGAGGATCGCCTTCGGGCGCCTCGTCCGGGTGCGGCACGCCAGGCGTCCCGCGCGGGTCGGGATCGCCGTACGGGGTGTGGCGCGGGTCGGCATCGGGCGGTGCGGGCGGCGGCATCGGCGGCGGGTCGCCACCCGGACCCGGCATCGGCACGTCGACCGTGTCGGTCACGACGTGTCCAACGCTGCGGTCGCGCGACGTCGTGTCGACGCCGGCGACGCGGGCGGCCAGCTTGCGCGCGATGGTGCCGACCTGCCGTTCGAGGTTGCGCACCCCGGCTTCGCGGGTGTACTCGCGCACCACCCGGCTCAGCGCCGCATCGGTCAGTTCCAGCCCGTCCGCGGGCAGGCCGTGCTCCCTCATCTGCCGGGGAATCAGGTACCGCCGGGCGATGTGGGCCTTGTCTTCTTCGGTGTAACCGCTCAGGCCGATGATCTCCATCCGGTCGAGCAACGCCGGATGCACGGTGCCGAGGTTGTTGGCCGTGGCGATGAACAGCACCTTCGACAAGTCCACGGGGACCTCGAGGTAGTGGTCGCGGAAGGTGTGGTTCTGCGCCGGGTCGAGCACTTCCAGCATTGCCGAGGCCGGATCGCCCGAGAAGCCGCCGGCCTGCATCTTGTCGATCTCGTCCAGCATGAAGACCGGATTCATCGACCCGGCCTGCTTGAGGGCCTGCACCAGCCGCCCCGGCATCGAGCCGATGTAGGTGCGGCGGTGGCCGCGAATCTCGGCCTCGTCGCGCACGCCGCCGAGCGAGATGCGCACGAACTTGCGGTTCATGGCCCTGGCGATCGACTGCCCGAGCGAGGTCTTGCCGACCCCTGGCGGGCCGACAAAGCACAGGATCGGGCCCTTCATGTCGTTCTTCAGCTTCCGCACCGCGAGGTACTCGACGATGCGATCCTTGATCTTCTCGAGGTCGTAGTGGTCTTCGTCCAGGACGAGGCGGGCCGCGCGCGGGTCCAGGCGGTCGGGAGTGGTCACGCTCCACGGCACTTCGAGCAGCCAGTCCAGATAGGTCCGCAGCATCTGGTACTCGGGCGAGGCCTGCGACATGCGCTCGAGCCGATCGACCTCGCGTAACGCCGGCTTGGCCACGGCCTCGGGCAGCTTGGCCTCGTCGATTCGCTTGCGCAGCTCGGTGATCTCCTGGCCTTCCTCCTCGCCCAGTTCCGACTGGATGGCCTTCAGCTGCTGGCGCAGGTAGTACTGGCGCTGCGCGTCGCTCATCTCCTGCTGCGCCTGCGACTCGATCTTGCCCTTCAGTTCCAGCAGTTCCACTTCGCGCTTGAGCGCCGAGGTGATTGCACTCAGCTTGACGCGCAGGTCGTCCTGCTCGAGCAGCAGTTGCTTGTCCTCGGGCTTCATGTCGATCAGCGTGGCCAGCAGGTAGACCAGCCGCAGCGGCTCGTCGATGCCGGACACGATCGAGCGGAGGTCCGGCGACAGGCCGGTGGCCAGCGAGAACGCCTTCTCGACCAGATCACGCAGCGTCCGCAGGTAGGCGTCGATCTCGAGACTGGTGGTCTCCGGTTCGGGCGCCGCCGAGATGTTCGCGTCCATGACGTTGCCGTCGCGCGTCACCTCGTCGAGCCGGACGCGCGCCACGCCCTCGACCAGGATCTGCAGCCCCATCGCGCCCTTGGCCATCTGGCGGATCACGGCCACCGTCCCGACCCGCCGCAGCTGGCCCGGCTCTGGATCGTCGGCATCGCCCACCTGCATCACCAGCACCAGCATGCGGTCGCCGGCAAGGGCACGGTTGACGGCATCCACCGACACCGCGCGGTTGACGGCCAACGGCTGCACGGTCAACGGGAACACCACCGTGCTGCGCAGCGGCAGGACGGGCAGGCGGGATGGGAGCGGGGGATCCTGGGCGGCAGCATCAGCCACGAATCGTCTTCTCCAGAGCGGGGCGGGCGCGAGCGCGACATCCCCTGAGATTGTGAGTGACGGACCCATGCGTCCGTCCGACCGTGCCCGGTTGTGTCCCGGGATGAGCGCATGCACGCGACCCCCGCGAGGGGCCGCACGGTCAGTCTATCAGTCGCACCCCTCGGGCAGCGGTCTATCATGGGCCATGCTGAGCAGTCGACCGGCGACCGACGAATACGGCTCCTTCTGCGCAGGCTACGTCGCTCGCGTGCCCGATGGGCAATGGATGGCACGGCTCGAAGCGCAGCCCGCCGAATTGCGTGCCGCATTGACTGGCGTCGACAGTCGCCGCGCCGCCCAGCCGACCGCTCCGGGGAAATGGTCGCTGCTCGATCTGCTGAGCCATCTCAGCGACACCGAGCGGGTCCTGGCGTTCCGGCTGCTGTGGTTTGCGCGCAGCGACGCGTCCGACCTGCCAGGCTTCGACCAGGACGCCTGGGTGACCGCCCTGGCCGGCCAGCCCCGCACCCTGGACGACCAACTCGACGGATTCGCCACCGTGCGCGCCGGGACGCTGGCGCTGCTGCGCACCGTCCCCGACGCTGCCGCAGACCGGCGCGGCGTGGCCAACGGCAGCCCGATCACGGTCCGGGCGCTCGCCTGGGTGATTCCCGGGCACGCGCAGCATCACCTCGACGCGCTGCGCGGCATGGCCTTCTGAGCGGCGGCCGGCGCCGGGCCGCGTCCTGGCCCGCGTGTCTCAATAGACGCCCGGCAGCATCCGCCATCGCACCCGTCGTCGATACGCCCGGTAGGGCTCGCCGAAGTTGTCGATCAGGCTGCGTTCCTCGTACGGGATGGCCACGACCAGGTAAAGCACGCTGATCACCGCAAAGGTCAGACGGGTGGAGGTCATCAGCGGCGCACCGCCGACCCCCAGCAGCCAGCCCAGGTAGATCGGGTGCCGCACCAGGCGGTACAGACCGCGCGTCTCCAGGGTCGGCGGCCCGTCGGTCGACGCGGACTGGCGTGGGCGCTCCAGCCCCATCAACTCGCGCAGGCTCAACGTGCGCGCGGCCAGCAGCGTCACGGTCACGCCAGCGACCTGCACGGCGGCCCCGACCCACCACCAGGGTCCCGTCAGCGCATACCACGTGCCGGGCAGCGGTACCCACAGGTGCGTGCAGGCGAAGAAGAGCGCGCTGGCGAGCATCACGTACAGGGCACGCTCGATGTCCACACCGACGCGGGCCCGCAGCGCGTGCTTGAGCCGCGTCCTGGCCAGCACGCTGTGGTGCAGCGCGAATGCCGAGAACAGCGCGACGTCGATGATCAGTGGGACCCACGGCGACGTGCCGGCGGGTGCCGTCTCGTCGAAGCGGAACACGTAGGCGCTGACGCCCGCTGCCAGCGACAGCACGAAGAGCAGGGCGCCGATGACCTGCAGCGCGCGCACGAGCGTCGAAGCGCTATGGAACGTGGGCAGGGATCGGCTCAACGGGCGCATAGTATAGTGCCGCCCATGCGGCCCTCCCGCATTGTCATCTCGGGCATCGGCGTCGCGTCGCCGTTCGGCGCCGGTCGCGAATGCTTCTGGGAGCATGTGAGGCTGGGGCGCAGTGCCACGCGTCGGATCGACCATTTCGACCCCGCAGCCTATGCCTGCCAGGTCGCCGCGCCGCTGCCGGCGCTGTCGATCGATCAGGCGCCGCGGATCGATCGCCATCCGGCCTTCGATGGCATCGATCAGGACGACATCCTCCGCGAACGGCAGGAAGCGCGTCGGTACTCACGCGCCTCCCTCGCGGGCGTGATCGCGGCGCGCGAGGCCTGGCACGATGCCGGTCTGCGCCTGGGCGAACCGGGCGCAGGGGTGATCATCGGCACCGGCGGTGGCGGCATCGAGCTCGGCGAGAAGCAGTATCGCGAGTTCTTCACCGACGGCCTCAAGCGGGTGACGCCCTACGCCATTCCCAATTCCATCTGCGGCATGCTGTCGAGTGAGATCTCGATGGCCCTGCAGGTGCACGGGATCAGCCACGTGCTCTCGACCGGCTGCACCAGCTCCACCGACGCCACCGGCTATGCCCTCGCCCTGCTGACCGCTGGCGATGCCGACGTCCTGCTCTGCGGCGGCGTCGATGCGTGTGTCACGCCCGGCATGATTTACGGTTTCTCCCGCATGCGTGTGGTCTCGACGGCCTTCAACGAGACCCCCGAGGCCGCCTCGCGACCGTTCGACCAGAGCCGTGACGGCTTCGTCCTCGGCGAGGGCGCCTGGATGTACGTGCTCGAACGCGAAGATCGGGCGCGGGCCCGCGGCGCGCACGTCTACGCAGCCATCGAGGGGTATGGTTCCACCTGCGACGCCTACCATCGCGTGCAGATGGACCCGGAAGGCGTGCAGATCGTCCGCGCCATGTCGACGGCCCTGCAGCGGGCCGGCCGTGCGCCCGAGTCGATCGGTTACGTGAACTTCCACGGCACGTCGACGCAGCTCAACGACGCGATCGAGATCCGCTGCGTGCGCGAGGTGTTCGGCGAACACGCCGACGACCTGTGCGGGTCGTCCACCAAGTCGATGGTCGGGCATCCGCAGGGGGCGAGCGGCGCGTGTGGCATCGTCACCACCGCCCTGGCGATCGATCGCGGCTTCCTGCCGCCGACGATCAACGTGACGCGGCTCGACCCTTCCTGCGAGATGGACGTGCTGCCCAACCAGGGCCGCGCCGTCGACGTCGAGGCGGCCCTGTGCAACTGCCTGGGCTTCGGATCCAAGAACAGCGCCGTCGTGGTCGGCCGCCCGTGAGCGCCGACGCTGACGTCGTCGTGTCCGGCGCCGGTCCAGCCGGCGCCCTCGCGGCGATTGCCCTGGCCCGAGCCGGCGCGCGCGTCGTCCTGCTCGATCGGGACCGCTTCCCGCGCCGCAAACTGTGCGGCGATACGCTCAATCCCGGCGGGGTGGCGCTGCTACGGGAGGCGGGCCTGGCCGGTCCGATCGAAGCCCACGGCCTGCCGCTCGAGGGCATGCTGGTCACCGGCGCGTCCGGCGTGTGCATCCGTGGCATGTACGGCGCCGGCCTGGTCGGCCGCGCCTGGGCGCGCAGCGCCTTTGACATGTGCCTGCTCGAGGCTGCCGCAAAGAGCGGCGTCGACGTGCGCACCGCGGTGCGCGTGCAGGCGCCGCTGTTGTCCGCGCACGGGCGCGTGGTCGGCGTGCGCGTGCGCAGCCAGGGCCGCGAGCACCCGCTCGCGGCGCGGTGGACGATTGCCGCCGACGGCCGCCGCTCGCCGCTGGCGCTGGCGCTCGGGCTCATCACGCACCCGGCACGTCCGCGGCGCTGGGCCATCGGCACCTACGCCGAGGGCGTCGAGGGGCTCGGCCGCGTCGGCGAGATGCACGTGCGCGACCGCCATTACATTGGCGTGGCACCGGCAGGGGAGGGGTTGGCCAACCTGTGTGTGGTGACCTCGTCGCGCGAGGGGATGCAGGACCCGGCGGGACGCTTGTGGCAGGCGCTGCGCAGCGACCCATTGCTGCGACCGCGCTGCCTGCAGGCACGGCAGGTGGCCGCGGTGGTCACGCTCGGGCCCCTGGCGGTCGATGCGGGCGCGGTCGGCGTGCCGGGCCTGCTGCTGGCCGGCGACGCCGCGGGCTTTGTCGATCCGATGACCGGCGACGGACTGCACATCGCCCTGCGTGGCGGGCAGCTCGCGGCCGAGGCGATCCTGCACGCGACGGTCAGCGACGCGAGCGTCGTCGAACGGCTGCGACAGCAGCGACGCGCTGCGTTCGGCGCCAAGCTGCGCTTCAACCGGGTGCTCCGCACCCTGGTCGGCTGGCCGATGGGCGTCCGCCTCGGCGCCGCGGGCGCGACGTTGGCGCCGGCCATCCTGAGGCATGTCATCGCGACCGCGGGAGACGCACTGCCTGCACGGCGTCGAGCCTCGGCCGCATGACCCCTCCTGCGTGGCCGGCGCCGCTGCTCGCCGCGATCGTGGTGTCGGCGTCCATGGCCCTGGAGGCGTGGCGGTCCGCGACCAACGAGCGGTGGCTGCTGCAGCGCGGCGCCCGCATCGTGCCCGACCCGAGCTTCCCGTCGATGCGGGTCGCCTACCCGCTTGGCTTTGCGCTGGTGATGGCCGAAGGTTGGTGGCGTGGCGCACCGTGGAGTCGCTGGGCCTTGCTGGGCATGGTGCTGTTGCTGCTGGGCAAGGCGGTGAAACTTGCCGCCATCGTCACGCTCGGCCGGCGCTGGAGCTTTCGGGTGCTGGTGCAGCCGGGAGAACCGCTGGTCTCACGCGGCATCTATGCGTGGTTGCGTCATCCCAACTACGTGGGTGTGGTCGGCGAGGTGATCGGCATCGGCGTCTGGATGCAGGCGCCGATCACCGGTACCCTGTTTGCCGTGACGTTCGGCTCCATTCTTCTGTGGCGTATCCGTGTCGAAGAGGGCGCGCTCGCCCTGGCGTCCCGTCAGTGAAGGCGGGCGAGGAGTCACAGCCGTCGTCGCGCCGCCCGCCCTGGCTGCGACTGCTCGACGTCGCCATCGTCCTGACGCTGGTGCTGCTCGTGTCGGCGGTGTGCACCGGCGGGGTGCGGGTGCGATTCGGGGACGTGCGGCTGACGGCTGAATCCCCCTGGCGCCTCGGCGTGGTCGCGGCGGCGCTGCTCGCGGCGCGCACGGTGCTCTGGCGCCGTGAACGCTGGTGGAGCCTGGTCGCGGCCCGCGTCCGTGTGGTGGCGGCCGACCGCGGCCTGCGGTGCGCCATCCCCTGGGTGCTGACCACCCGGCTGGTGGTGCTGCTGGCCACGTACGTCGGCGTGATCGTGGTCGGCTATCCGGAGGGTGGCCCGCCTTTCCGCAGCTCGAGCAACGAGTTCCGCAACCTGTTCGCGAGGTGGGACGCCGGCTGGTACGTGACCATCGCGGAGGGCGGGTACAACTACTGGGGCAATGCCGGGACGCAGACAAACGTCGCGTTCTTTCCGGCGTACCCGCTCGCCGTGCGGACCACCGCCGCGGTGCTCGGGGCACGCTGGGGCTCGCCCGAGGATCCGACGGACTCGTTCGAGGCGTTCACCGAGCGACGGCACGTCCGCCTGCTGCAGGCCGGCTACCTGGTGTCGGTGGGCGCTTTCACGTGGGCGCTCGTGTACCTGTTCCGCCTGGCCCGCGACCTCACCCACTCCGAGGAGGCGGCGGCAGCAGCCGTCGCCCTGGCCGCCTGCTATCCCTTTGCGTTCTTCTACGGCGCGGTCTACACCGAGGGATTGTTCCTGCTCTGCGCCACGGCGGCAGTCGTTCACTTCCGGCGGCGTGCGTGGCTGGCTGCCGCCGTCGCCGGACTGGTGGCCGGCCTGGCCAGGCCCAACGGCTGCCTGCTCAGCGTGCCGCTCGGGGTGATGGCGCTGCAGGCCTGGCGTCGCGACGGCTACCGCTGGCAGACACTGGCCGTGGCCCTGCCGACCGCTGCCTGCGCGGGACTCGGCATGCTCGCCTTCACCGCGTGGTTGTATGCGCAGACGGGCGAGGCGTTTCTCTGGATGCGGGCGCACGGTGCCTGGGGCCGACAGTTCAACGGCGTGCACGTGCTCGCGCAACAGCGCTGGGGGGAACTGCAGGCGCTCGGGCTGTACGGCTACACGGTGGTCAACACCATCGAGATCCTCAACATGGCCGCGACGCTGCTCGTTGTGCTCGTCAGCTGGCCCGTGGGCCGGCGGCTGGGATGGGCCTGGACGGCGTTTCTGCTGGTCACCGTGCTGCCACCGCTGTTCATGGGTGGATTCCTGTCGATGGGACGGGTCACCTCGACGCTGTTTCCGGTCTTCATCTACCTGGGCTGGACGCTGCGCGGCGCGGCCCTCCCGCACGTCCTGATCGCCGGATTCGGACTTCAGGTCGCCCTTGCCGTGATGCATTTCACGTGGCGGCAGGTGTTTTGAGCGTCACAGCGCCACCCGAACCGGCCGCCGACTCGTCTGAGTGATCAGGGTGTGCCGATGCATGGTGCGTCGGCGGCTGCCGGAATGGGCGGGGGACGTGTGCATATAATGCGGGCCCAGGCGCAAATGACGCAGTGGCTTGCCACGGGCGCCTCATCAGCCCGCCGCGCGGTGCGGTTCCACAGCCGCATCGGAGTCCTTCTCGCGGGGGTGTGCCTGCACGGTGCCCTCGTCGGCGCCCAGACTCCGACCCCAATCTTCACCGTCCCGCGAATCATCACGCCTGCCGGCAGCACCCCGCCGGCACTGCAGCCCGAGCCTGCCGCAGAGGTCGTGCCGGTGTGGCGCACGCCGCTCGTCGCCGGGCAGTTCGACATGGCCCTCGCTGCCGCAGCCGACACCCCCTGGGCGCAGGCCTACATCAACGGGCATGCCGCAGAACGCCGCGGCCAGTACGAAGACGCGGAGCGTTTGTATCGCGAGGCGGCTGTGGCCCAGCCCACCGGAGAACCGGCTGTGGCGCTGGCCGATCTGCTGACGCGCACGGGCCGGCGCGAAGAAGCGTCGATGGTCTGGCAGGCAGTGGCGCGCGCCGGGCAGGCGCAGCGCACAGGTGGCGCCATGAGTCGCGCCGCCCGCGCCGCCCGTGCCCTGGCACAGGTCCGTCTCGCGAACTCCTACTTCCAGATGGCCGCGAACCTGTCGCCCGACGATCCGCAGATCCACACGCGGTGGGGTGACCTGTTTCTCGAGAAGTACAACGAGGCCGAGGCGCGATCGTCCTACGAGACCGCCCTCAAGGCCGACCCGCGCTTCGTGCCGGCCCTCGTGGGCCTGGCGCGGGCGCTTGCCGACAGCAATCCGAGCGCCGCCGAGGCCGCGGCCCGGCAGGCCATTGCCATCGACGCCGATCAGCCCGAGGCGTGGCTGCTGCTGGCCTCGGAGGCGATGGATGCCAGCAAGCGCGCCGACGCCCGCGCCGCGCTCGCCAAGGTGCTGGCCGTCAACCCCCGCCAGGTCGAGGCGCTGGCGTTGTCGGCCGCGCTGGCCCAGATCGAGGATCGCGCCGCCGACGTCGAGCGGTTGACGCAGCAGGCGCTGTCGCTGGACCCGCGCAACGCAGACGTCTTGCGCATCATCGGCGAACGTGTGGCCCGGATGTACCGCTTCGACGAGGCCGTCCGGTTCCTGAAGGACGCCGTCGCCCTCGACCCGCAGAACAGTCGGGCCCAGGCCTCGCTCGGGCTGCACCTGTTGCGCACGGGCGACGAAGCGGAGGCCCGGAAGGCACTCGACGCGGCCTTTGCCAAGGATTCATTCGACACGGTCACCTACAACCTGTTGAGCCTGATGGATACGCTCGACAAGTTCGTGACCGTGCCCGGCAGGAACCTGACGATCCGCCTCCACGAGCAGGAGGCGGCGGTGCTCCAGCCCTACCTCGTGCCGCTGGCCGAACAGGCGCTTGCCGACCTGTCGGCCCGCTACGGGTTCACCCCGGCCGGCCCGATCCTGGTGGAAGTGTTTCCCGCGGCACGATGACTTCGCGGTGCGTACCGCCGGCCTGCCCGGGATGATCGGCGCGCTGGGTGCCTGCTTCGGGCGTGTCGTGACGATGGATTCGCCGAAAGCGCGTCCGCCAGGGACCTTCAACTGGGCGGCGACGCTGTGGCACGAGATGGCCCACGTGATCACGCTGCAGATGTCGGGCAATCGGCTGCCGCGCTGGCTCAGCGAGGGAATCTCGACCTTCGAGGAGACTCGTGCCCGGCCGGAGTGGGGGCGGGAGTCGGAGTTGCTGTTTGCCCAGGCGCACGCCTCGGGGCGGCTCCTGCCGCTGGTCGACCTCAACAGCGGCTTTGCCAAGGTCGAGACCATCAACCTCGCCTACCAGGAGGCGTCGGTGCTGGTCGCCTTCCTGGTCGAGACGCATGGCGACGAGAAGCTGCGCGCCTTTGTCCGCAGCTTTGGCGAGGGACTGGACGACGAGACGGCCCTGACGCGAGCGTACGGACGCACCTGGGCGACGTTGCAGCCCGAGTTCGACGCCTACGTGAAGCAGAAATACGACGCCGTCGTGCCGGCCCTCACCGAGGTCGAGGCGTCGCCACCGGGGCGCAACGCGACGGCCGCCGACTGGATCGCCTTTGCCGACAGGCACGCCGGCAGCTTCCGGATCCAGATGGTGTCGGCAACGCCGCTGCTGCGGCTCGGCGACCTCGACGCCACACGCCGGGTGCTCGAGCGCGCGGCGGCGCTCGTGCCGTTTGCGACGGGGGAGGCCAGCCCCTGGCGGCTGCTCGTCACCACAGCGGTGCGACAGGGCGACACGTCGGACGCGCGCCGCCACATGGTCAAGGTGCTCGACAGCGACCACACGGCCCTGCTGCCACTGCGCCAGCTGGTCGCGCAGGCGACCGCCCCGGACGACCGCGCGCTGCGCCAGCGTGCTGCCCAGCGGCTCATTGAAATCGACCCCTTCGATGCCGCCGCGCACACGGCGCTCGGCGAGCTGGCGCTGGCGCGCCAGGACATCCCCGTGGCGTTGCGGGAACTGCAGGCGGCGGTGGACGCCGGCCCGCCCAACCCGGCCGAGGCGCTGACCTCGCTGGCCGAGGCGACGATGATGACCGGGCAGCAGGCCGAGGCCAAACGGCACCTGGTCAAGGCGCTCGAGACCACCCCGCGCCACGAGCGGGCCCAGGAACTGCTGCTGCGGATCGTCGACGGCGGCGCGGCCGGGGTGCTGCCACGATGACCGTCCGGTTGCGGCACCGCGGCATCCAGCGGGCCGTCGGCATGGCCGTGGTGCTCGTCACCCTGGCCCTGCTGGGGAGCGCCGCGCTGCCGCGCGTGTGGGCACAGCTGGCGCAGGATGTCGATCCGCGTTTTGCCGGGCTGCGCTGGCAATTCACGCGCATCCGCTACGAGGCGCACAACGCGGCCTCGTTCCGGGCCCGCTACTGGAGCGATTCGTGGGCCATCGACGGGCCGGCCGCCGAGCAGAATCTGTCGCGCCGCCTCCGCTCGGTGACGGCCATCGACGTCGGTGAACCGGTGGTGGTGCGCCTCGAGGATCCCGAGCTGTTCAATCACCCCTGGATCTACTTCGTCGAGCCCGGCACGCTGCGACTGAAGGAGAGCGAGGTGCCGATCCTGCGCGAGTTCCTGCTCCGGGGCGGGACCGCGGTGATGGACGACTTCCATGGCGACCTGGAGATGGACAATGTGGTCACCGAGATGAAGCGCGTGTTCCCGGAGCGGAAGATGATCACCCTGCCGACCTCGCACCCGATTTTCTCGTGCTTCTACCAGATCGACGGCTATCCGCAGGTCCCCGGCCTCGGCTCCTTCTTTTCGGGGCGGACCTGGGAGAAGGGCGGCATCACGGCCGAACTGCGGGCCATCGAGGACGACCACGGCCGGGCCATGGTGCTGATGAACTGGAACACCGACATGGGCGATGGCTGGGAGTGGTCCAACGCCGAGCAGTATCCCGGGTACATACAACACACCGCACAGGCGTACCGCATGATGATCAACGAGGTCATCTACACGCTCACACATTGAGGGCCGGGTATCGGGTATCGGGTACCGGGTACCGGGTCCGGGTATCGGGTCCGGCCACGGCTGGTCTACGACAGCCGACCGCCGAAGGTCGTCCGCCGACGGATGAATGCCGAAGGCGAACTGGCAACTGCCGACGGCCGACGGCCGACCGCCGAAGGCCGACCATGACGAGGAACGAGTGAACGAGATCGCGCAGCAGAATCCGCAGTCGCTCAGCACCGACGAGGCGCGCGCGCTGGTCGCCCGGGTGGCCGACAGTCGTAAGCGTGTGCTGACCGAGTTGCGCAAGGTCGTGGTCGGGCAGGAGGCCTCGGTCGACCTCGTGCTGGCGGCCCTGTTCTCGGGCGGGCACTGCCTGTTGACCGGCGTCCCCGGCCTGGCCAAGACCCTGCTCGTGCGGACCCTGGCGCAAATCCTCGATCTCGGGTTTCGGCGCATCCAGTTCACCCCCGACCTGATGCCGTCCGACATCACCGGCACCGAGGTGCTCGACGAGACCGACGGCATCAGGGCGCTGCGCTTCGTCCGCGGTCCGGTCTTCACCCAGCTGCTGCTGGCCGACGAGATCAACCGCACGCCGCCCAAGACCCAGGCCGCCCTGCTCGAGGCGATGCAGGAAGGGCACGTCACGGCCGCCGGCCGCAGCTACGCGCTCGAGCCGCCGTTCTTCGTGCTGGCCACCCAGAATCCGATTGAGCTCGAGGGCACGTACCCCCTGCCGGAGGCACAGCTGGATCGGTTCCTCTTCAACATCGTCATGACCTACCTGCCCGAAGACGACGAGGTGAAGGTGGTGACGCAGACCACGGGAGTGCGTCGCGAAACGCCCGACCGGGTGCTGTCGCGTGAAGACATCCTGCAGATCCAGCAGCTGGTGCGGCACGTGGTGGTGGCCGAGGACGTCGCCCGCTACGCCGTCCGGCTCTCGGCGGCCACACGCCCGACGCAACCCGACGTCCCGGATTTCGTCAGGAAGTACGTCAAGTGGGGCGCGGGTCTGCGCGCCTCGCAGGCGCTCGTGCTGGGCTCCAAGGCGCGTGCACTGACGCTCGGCCGCGCCTTTGTCACGCCCGACGACATCCGGACGCTGGCCGCGCCGGTGTTCCGCCATCGCGTGCTGATCAACTTCCAGGCCGAATCCGAAGGCGTGACCACCGATGCGGTGGTGGCCATGCTGCTCGAGCGCATCGCCCCCCCCGCCAGCGGGCTGTCCTGACGATGGCCGCTCAGCGTGCCCGGCCCGTCGCGATTCCTGTCGCCCGAGGTCGTGGCCGGCCTCGGCACGCTCGAGCTCAAGGCACGCACCATCGTCGAGGGCCTGCTGCTCGGCCTGCATCGCAGCCCGTTTCGGGGATCCAGCGTCGAGTTTGCCGAGTATCGCCAGTACATGCCCGGCGACGACCCGGGCACGGTGGACTGGAAGGTCTACGCGCGCAGCGATCGACACTACGTCAAGAAGTTCGAGCACGACACCAACGTCGAAGTGCAGCTGCTGGTCGACATCAGCGCCTCGATGGCGTACGGCAGCGGCGGCGGCATGACCAAGCTGCAGTACGCGCAGTGCCTGACCGCGGCCCTGGCGTACCTGCTGACCGGGCAGCGCGATGCCGTCGGCCTCGGCCTGTACGACGACCAGCTGCGCGACTACGTGCCGTCGGCGGTCAAGGCCGGGCAGCTGACGCGGCTGCTCATCGCCCTCGATCATGCCGTGCCAGGTGTGGCCTCCGACACCGCCGCCGCCCTGAAGCAGATCCGCGATCGGCTACGTCGTCGCGGCCTCGTCGTGGTCTGCTCCGACCTGCTCGACGACCAGGCCCGGGTCGTCGAAGGACTGCGGCTGCTGCGCGCGCGCGGCATGGAGGTGGTGGTCTTCCACGTGCTCGACGAGGCCGAGCTGACCTTTCCCTTCGAACAGGCGGGCACCTTCCGCGACGTCGAGACGGGTGAGCAGGTGCTGACGCATGGGCCATCGGCGCGGCAGGCGTACCTCGACGCCGTTGCCGCCTGGCGGGGCACGTACGTCACCGAGCTGCGGGCGGCAGGTGTCGACTACCAGCTGGCGCGCACCAGCGAGCCGCTCGATCTGACGCTGCTCGGCTGGCTTGGCGCGCGCGGGAGGACGCTCTAGCGATGGGTTTCCTCGCGCCGGTCTTCCTGGCTGGCCTGGCCGCCGTCGCCGTGCCGATCCTGCTGCACCTGTTTCGTCGCGAGATTGCCCCGCCGGTGCCGTTCACGGCGGTGCGCTTCCTGCAGAAGCGGACGATCGAACGGCAGGAGCGGCGCCGCATCCAGGACCCGTGGCTGCTGCTGCTGCGCATTGCCGCGCTGGCCTTGCTGGCACTGGCCTTCGCGCGACCCTACGTGCAGAGCGAGTCGACGGGCAGGCCGCCCGTCGTACTGGCGGTGGACGTGTCGTACAGCATGGGCGCTCCCGGCCGTCTCGACGCCGCGCGCGCGGCGGCGACCGCGACGCTGGCGGAGCTGCCTGCCGATACGCCGGTCGCCCTGGTGACCTTTGCCGACCGGGTGACCGTGCTGGCCGAGCCGACCACCGACCACGGCGCGGTGCGCGTGCAGTTGGCGGGCGTGCAGGCCGGCCACGGCGCGACGCGCTACGCCGGTCCGCTCGAAGCGGCGCGCGGGCTGTTCGATGGCCGGCCGGGGCGCGTCGTGATCGTCACCGACCTGCAGTCGCGAGGCTGGGCGCGTGGCACCACCAGCGTGCCCGACAACATCCAGCTCGATGTCCTCGCCGTCGGTGCGCGTGTGGACAACGTGCTGGTGCGCGACCTCACCGTGACCCGGGAGCAGGCGCGGGTGGTGGTCAGCAACGCCGGGCAGGCGCCTTCCCGCGGCACGGTGACGTTGCGCCGTGAGGGCGGCGCTCCCGCGACCCAGACCTTCGCGCTCGACGCGGGGGTCAGTCGCGACGTCGTCTTTGCCGGTCCGCATGTCGACGGCGCGTACGTGGCGCGAATCTCGGATGCGGCCGGCTTTCCCGGCGACGACCAGCGGCACGCCCTCTTGCGCGACCAGGCTGCCACCGCGATTCAGGTGGTGGTCGGCGATGACGTCGAGCGACCCCTGGCCTTGTTCGTGGAGCGTGCCTTTGCCGCGCTCGGCAGCGACCCGGGCGGGTCCTACGCCGTGCAGGTCACGACGGGCGCGCCGGCGCTGGCCGCGGCGGCGCTGGCCGACGCCGACCTCGTGTTCTGGCTGTCGGCCACCGGTGTCGATCGGCGGGCGGTCGCGGCGCTCGAGCAGTGGGTGCGCGACGGCGGTCGCCTGGTGGTGGTCTGTGGCCCGACGCTCGATCCGCGGGTCGCGGATGTGGTGACGCGGCCGTTCGGCATCACCCTGGCCGGTGGCGGTCCGACGTCGGCGGCACTCGGCGGGCTCGTGGCCGAGGATCCCCGTCATCCGTTGCTGGCGGGCCTGGGCCAGGCCCGTCAGGATCTGGCGCGCGCCACCGTCTCGCAAGCCTGTGACATGCGTGTCGCGGCAAGCGCAGCAACGGTAGCGCGCTTTGGGGATGGTCGGCCGGCCCTGGCCGAAGCGCGGGTGGGCGCCGGCCATGTCCTGGTGCTGGCCAGCGATCTCGGACGACGGTGGAACAACCTGCCCGTCCAGGCGGCGTTCGTGCCGCTGATGGGCGAACTCGCACGGCACATGCTTGGTGATGGCGCAGGGTCCCGCGTTGCGCTGGCCAGCGTGGACGATGCGCGGTACCAGCGGCCGGGCGTGTGGCCGGTCGGGCCGCGTGCCCAGCCAGCGGCGGTCAACGTCGACGTGTCCGAGTCGGACCAGTCGGTGATGACGGCAGACGAGTTCCAGCAGGCGGTTGCCCGACCGCCCGCCGATGAAGCGCGGGTCGCCCGCATCCAGGCCACGCGACTCGAACGGGACCAGGGGTGGTGGCGCTACGGGATGGCGCTGCTGGCCGTCGCGTTGGTGGCCGAGAGTCTGATCGCGCGGCGGAGCCCTGCCGCAGAGGTGGTGTCGTGAGTCCTGTGCTCGATCCCGTCCGGCAGTCGCTCCAGGACCTCGCGCGGGCGTGGTGGCGTGTGCGGTGGACACGGCAGCTCGCACGCGTCGCCGGCGGCGGTGGCTGGCATCCTGCTGGCCTGGGCGATTGTCGACACGCTGCGCCCGCTGGGCCGCTGGCCGCTCCTGATGTCGGGCGCCGGCGTCGCCCTCGTGGTCGTCGGCTCGGTGTGGTGGATGCAGCGCCAGGCCCGCGCCCATCCGCCCATCGATCGGATGGCCCGGCTGGTCGAGGAGCAGTGCCCGGAACTGGAAGCGACACTGCGCAGTGCCCTCGATCCGGCGGTCGAGCGCAGCCCCTTCGGCTCCATCGTCCAGGCCGACGCTGCCGACGCGCTGGCGTGTCTCGACCAGGCCCGCATCGTCGATCCCGATGAGCGCCGCCGCGCCGTGCTCTGGGCCGGTGTGGCGCTGGCGGCCGTGCTGGTGACCGCCGGACTCGCGGCCCCGACCGCCGTGCGTGCAGCGCGCACGGCGCAGTTCGTGGTCGCCCCGCCGGCTCTGACGTTGCGGGTGACGCCGGGCGACCGGCGGGTCGTGAAGGGCACGCCCCTGTCGATCAGCGCCGTGATCGACGGCGCACCCGGCGATCTCGACGTTGCTGCGCCCCAGCTCGTCGTCGAGGGGGAGGGCGCACGTGCGGTGGGCCCCCTGGTGCGCACCGCGAGCGGCGCCTATGCGGTGACCATTCCGTCGGTGGACCGCAGCTTCACGTATCGCGTCAGCGCCGGCGCGCTCCGATCGACGGCGTACCGGGTGGATGCGCTGGACCGTCCACGGATCGAGGGCATCGACCTGGCCTATGTCTACCCGACCTTCTCCGGCCTGCGGCCCCGCACGGAAACCGACACGGGCGACATCTACGCGCCAGCCGGCACGACCGTCACGGTCAAGGTTCGCACCAGCAAGCCGTTGCGGGCGGCCGAACTGCGGGCCACCGACGACCAGGGTGCGCGGTCGCTGCCGTTGACGGTGGTGGCCGACAAGCAGGGCGAAGTGGCGTTCACGGTTGCGCGTGACGGCGCCTACCGCATTGCCCTCACCGACACCGACGCAATCGGCAACGGCGAGGAGACCGAATACTTCGTGCGGGTGATGGACGACCGCCCGCCCGATGTCCGCATCATCCGTCCGGCGGGTGACCGAGGCGCGACACGTCTCGAGGAGGTCACGCTCGAGGCTCGCGCCGAGGACGATTACGGGATCCAGCAGCTGGAACTGGTCTACGCCGTTCGTGGCGGCGCAGAGAAGGTGATTGCCCTTGGTGGCAACGGTCAGTCCACCGCGGTCAGCGGCCGGCACACCGTGTACCTCGAGGACCTGGACGTCAAACCAGGCGACTTCGTGAGCTACTACGCGCGGGCCCGCGACATCGGCCGCGGCAAGCGGTCCACCGAGGCGCGCAGCGACATCTTCTTTCTGGAGATCAAACCGACCGCGCAGGAGTTCACCGCCGCGCAGAGCAGCGCCATGGCCGGTGGCGGTGGGGGCGGCGAGATGGACGATCTCGTTGCCGCGCAGAAGGATGTCGTCTCGGCGACCTGGAAGCTGGAGCGGCGCTCGGCCGGCGGCCGTTCGGCTTCCGACATCCGCGCCGTCGGCCGCGCGCAGGCGGAGGTCCGCGACAAGGTGCAGCAGCAGACGGCGGCGGCCGCCGCACCAGCGCCGACGCCGCGTCGTCGACGGGGCATCGAGCCGGCCGAGGCGGAAGCGCCGCCCGTCCCGCTGCAGGCCGCTGGCGAGGCGATGGACCGGGCGGTCACGCAGCTCGAGAAGCTCGACACCCGCAGCGCCATCACCCACGAGATGGAAGCGCTCAACCAGCTGTTGAAGGCCGAGGCGGAGATCCGCCGGCGACAGCTGGCGCGCCAGCAGCAGTCGGGTCAGGGCGGCAGCCGTGGCCGCAGCGGCAACGAGGACCTGTCGGCGCTGTTCGATCAGGAGTTGATGCGTCAGCAGACCAACTACCAGCAGCAGAACAGCGTCGAGTCGCGTCAGGAAGCGAAGAAGGGCGAATCGGCGCTGGACAAGATTCGCGAACTGGCGCGGCGGCAGGACGACCTCGCGCGCGAGCAGCAGCAGCTGGCGCGCGAACGCGCGCAGCTGAGCACCGAGGAGGCCAGGCGGCGCCTCGACCGGCTGACCCGTGAGCAGCAGCGGCTGCAGCAGGAGGCGCAGCAGCTCGCGCAGCAGATGCAGCAGGGCCAGCAGGGGCAGCAGGGGCAGCAGGCCCGGCCAGCAGGGCGAGGGCCAGCAGGGCCAGCAGGGCGAGCAAGGCAGCAGACAGGGTCAGCAGGGGCAGCAGGCCCGGAGCGGCCAGCAGGGACAGGGCCAGCAGGGGCAGGGGCCAGCAGGGAGCAGCAGGGGTCTGCAGGCGGGCAGTCGCAGGGCGGGGCCGCGGCGGCGTCGCGCGACCGCCTGCGCGAGGCGGCGCAGCAGATGGGGGAGGCCACGTCGCAGTTGCAGCAGCAGTCCCCGGACCAGGCGGCGCAGCGCGGCTCGCGATCGGCGCAGGCGCTGCGCGATGCCGAGCGGGCGCTGCAGGCCGGCACGCCGGGGGAGCGGCAGCGTGCCGCAGGCGACGTCCAGCTCGAGGCGCGTGAGCTGGCCGAGGCGCAGCGGCAGCTGGCGACCCAGGCCGGTGACATGGCGCAGCCGCAGAGCGGTGCGGCCGGCAACGAACGGCGCCGGCAACTGGCTGGCGAGCAGGGGCGTGTCGCCGAGCGTGTCGCCTCGCTCGAACGTCAGGTGCGCGAGCTGGCGCGTGGAGCCGACCCGGTCCGCGATCCACTCGGCCAGGCGGCGCGCGAGCTGCAGCGTGGCAACACGGCCGAACAGCTGCAGCAGGCGGCACGGCAACTGCGCGAGGGCGGCACACCACAGGGCTCCGACATTGCCCGTCAGCAGCGCGATGCGGCGCGCGTGCTCGATCGCGTGTCCTCGCTGGCCGGCACAGGCCAGCGGCCGCGGCACTGGCGAGGGGCAGGCGCTGTCGGAGCGGCTGTCGGATACGCGTGACCTGCGCGACCGCCTGACGTCACTGGAGGATCGCATCGCCGCGCTCGCCCGGCAGGCCGAGCGCGACGCGCGCGGGGCCGGCGCCAGCGGGGATCAGAAGGCACCGGTGAGCGGCGCTGACGGCAAGGCTGGTACATCGAAGTCCGCGCAGCGCGCGCAGGGTGGTGACCAGCGGGCCGCGCCGGCCGGCAGCCGCGGGTCGGCGCAGGGGCAGGGCGAGGGCGAGGGCCGCGGCAGCGCCCTGGAACAGCTGCAGGCGCTGCAGCAGGAATATGCGCGGGAACTGCAGGACGCGTCACGGATGGTGCAGGGCGATGCCGGCGGCGCCGACCGGGGTGGTCGCATGGCGACGCCGCAAGGCCAGGAGTTCAGCCGCTCGGCGCCCGGCACCGAGGCCTTCAAGCAGGACTTCGCGCGGTGGGAGTCCCTGCGCCGGGGCATCGCCAATGCCATGGACCGGTACGAAGCCGCGACTGGCCCAGCGGCTGGCCGCGCGCGAGGCTGCCGAACGGGTGCAGGCGCCCCTGCGCGACAAGGTGCCTGACCGCTACACCGAGTCGGTGGTGCGCTATTACCAGTCGCTGGGGCGCCGACCGGAGCCCCGCTGACATTGGACATCCGGTTCGCGTACGCGCCGCCTGCCTGGGCCTGGGTCCTGGGCGGTGCGGCGATCCTGTTGCTGGCCCTGGCCGTGTACTGGCACGCGCGCCGGACCATCGCGACGTCGCGGTGGGCGGTGCTCGTCGCGGCGCGGCTGCTGACGCTGGTGGCCGTGGCCCTGATCCTGCTGCGGCCGGTACGGCTGGAGCCGGCAACGGCCGCCACGGGCCGTGCCGTCGCCGTGGTCATCGACGACTCCCGCAGCATGCAGCTGCCAGACGCGCAGGGCATCGAGACCCGGCTGCAGCGTGCAAGGCAACTGGTCGCCGGTCGTCTGCGGCCCCTGTTGTCGGGCGACTTCGACCTGCGCCTCTTTGCCGCGTCCGACACCGTGCGAGAGGTGCAGTCGGAAGACGCGCTGACCGGAAGTGGCCGGGGGTCCGACCTGGCCGGAGCCGTCACCGCCATGGCCGAGCGGGCCGCGGCCGGCGAGTTCGTCGGCATGGTCCTGATCAGCGATGGCGCCGCGTCCACGCCGGTGGCGTCGCTGCCGGCGACGGTGCCGGTGTTTGCCATCGGCGTCGGGGCGGCTGGCGGCGCCGTCGATCGCGAGATCCGCGACGTCTCGGTCAGTGATGTCTCGGTCGTCGATTCGTTTGCCGAGATCACCGCCAGCGTCGTCTCGCATGGCCCCCGCGACACCGCCGACGTCCGCCTGCTCGAGAACGGCCGCCCGATCGCCGTCCGCTCGGTGCGCCTGCCCGGCAACAGCCAACCCGTACGCGAACGCTTTCGCGTCTCGCCCTCGCGGTCGGCCGCCACCGTGTACGCGCTGGACATCCCCGAGGCGGCCGGCGAACTGACCCCGGCCAACAATCGCGGCACGGTGTTCGTGCCCGCGCCAGGACCGCCGCACCCGGTGCTGATCCTCGAAGGGGCGCCGGGCTTCGAGCACAGTTTCCTGACGCGCACGCTCAAGAACGACACCGGTCTGGACGTCGACGTGATCGTGCGCAAGGGCCGCAGCGAAGGCGGCGAGCCGACCTTCTACGTGCAGGGCGCCGCCTCCCGGACGGGCGCGCTGGTCAGTGGCTTCCCGGCGACCCGCGAGGACCTGTTCCGGTATGCCGCCGTGGTGCTCGGCAACATCGAAGCCGACTTCTTCTCGCGTGATCAGCTGGCCATGCTGGTGGCGTTCGTCGAACAGCGCGGCGGCGGGCTGGCCATCATCGGCGCCCGTTCGTTCGGCGAGCGCGGCGTCATCGGCACCGACCTCGGACGGGTGCTGGCCGTCGAGGCGCGCGGCGCCGGCGCGGTCAACGCGGCCGCGGCGGCCAGCTCGCGCGAGGGCACGCGTATCGACCTGACCTCGGCCGGCCAGCAGCATCCGGTCATGCAGCTGGTGAGCGCGGCCGTCGATGGCGCCTCGCCGTGGAGTACGTTGCCGTCGCTGGCCGCGGCCGCCGCCGTCGGGCGCACGCGCCCGGGTGCGGAGGTCCTGGCCATGGTGTCCGGCCCGGCTGGCGAGCCGCAGCCCCTGGTGGCCGTGCAGCGGGCCGGCCGTGGCCGCTCGATGGTGTTCACCGGGGAAGGCGCGTGGCGCTGGCGGATGGGACTGGCGTCGGGCAACCTCGCGTACGAGACGTTCTGGCGTCAGGCGCTGCGCTGGCTGGCCGTGCAGGCGCCGCCGCCGGTCGCGGTCGAGATCGAGCCGCCTGCGCTGGGCGTCGCCGTGCCGTTGACGGTACGGGTCGTCACACCGGCCTTCGAGCCCGTGAGTGATGCCGGTGTCGAGGTGCGGGTCGAGGAGCCGGGCGGCGCCAGCCGCACCGTGGCCGCCGCCCTGGACTCGTCCGAGCCGGGCCTGTATCGCGCCAGTGTGCTGACGCTGGCGTCCGGGGTGCATCGCATCGACGTGGCTGCCAGCCGCGCCGGGGCTGTGCTCGGCCGCACGAGCGTCCAGGTCCTCGCAGGCGGCAGCGATCCCGAGTTCGTCGATCCCCGCCGCAACGACGCGGTGCTGCGGCGGCTCGGGCAGGTCACCGGCGGCGCGTTGCTCGATGCCGGCAATCTGGACGGATTACCCGAGCGCATCCGTCGCGCGGCGGCTTCACCGACCGCGCGGCTCGTCGAACGGGACGTCTGGCACAATGGATGGAGCTTCGCGATCATCTGCGTCCTGCTCGGCATCGAGTGGGCGCTCCGCCGACGATGGGGACTGCGATGAGCCGACGATCCTGGACGACCGGAGCACTGGGGCTGGGCCTGCTGCTCGGCGCGGCGACGGCACGCGCCCAGGACATCGCCGCTCCGCCGCAGACCCGGGTGCTGATCGTCTCGGGTGCGGCAGGCAGCGAGGAGTACGCCGAGCGGCAGAAGAAGTGGCGCGACACGCTGGTCGCGCAGTTGTCGACGCGATTCGCGGTCCCCGCGTCGCGCACGGTGGTGCTTGCCGAGCAGGCTGGCGAGGGCCTCCAGACGGCGACGGCCGTGAACCTGCGGCAGGCGCTGGCGGCCATCCGGGCGTCGCAGGGCCCGGCCGACACGCTCCTGGTGGTGCTGTTCGGGCACGGCACGTTCGATGGCGTCGATGCCAAGTTCAACATGGTCGGCCCGGACCTGACCTCGCACGAGTGGCGTGACGCGCTGGCCGGCATTCCCGGCCGCATCGTCTTCGTGCAGACCGCCAGCGCCAGCTTTCCGTTCCTGGCGGCCCTGGCGGGGCCCAATCGCGTGGTGATGACGGCCACCGACTCGCCGCAGCAGAAATACGACACCGTCTTCGGTGAGCACTTCGTCGCCGCGTTCACCCCGGAGGCGGCCGAAGCCGACCTCGACAAGGACGGGCGGATCTCCATGTGGGAGGCCTTTGCCCACGCGGCCGACGCCTCCAAGCGCTACTACCAGCAGCGCGGCCAGCTGTCGGTGGAGCGGGCGCTGCTGGACGACTCCGGCGACGGCGTCGGCCGGGACGTCGCCCGGCAGGGCGAGGACGGGCTGCTCGCAAGCCGACTGTTCCTCGATCCCGATCCGGCGACGGCATCGGGCGATCCGAGCGTCACGCTGCTGATCGGCCGCCGCAACACGCTGGAGACCGAACTGGACGAGCTGCGCCGCAAGAAGGGCTTCATGCCCGAGGCCGACTACAGCAGGGAACTGGAGCGCGTGGTGGTGGACATCGCCCGCGTCTCGCGCGACATCCGCCGCCGCATCAAGAGCTGACCGGCCCGGAGTGGCGGGCGACGCGCGATCAGGTCAGCACGTCCCACCACTCCGCCCGCATCCGCTCCGGACGACGCAGCAGCAGGACCAGCGCCGCCCCGGCGGCAAATCCCCCCGCGTGCGCCAGGAATCCGACATCGCCCAGGTCTTCCGGCCTGATCACCACGAGCGCGTCCAGGCCGCTGAGCAGCTGGACGACGAACCAGATGCCGAGCAGCAGCGCTGCCGGCACTTCCACGAAGGCGATGAACGCAAAGGTCAGCACGCGCGATTCCGGGAACAGCACGATATAGGCGCCGAGCACGCCGGCCACGGCGCCGCTCGCGCCCACCATCGGCACCGGCGAGCCTGCCTCGCCCAGCACCTGCAGCAGCGCCGCGGCGAGGCCGCACAGCCCGTAGAACAGCAGGAAGCGGCCATGTCCCAGCCGGTCTTCGATGTTGTCGGCGAAGATCCACAGGAACAGCATGTTGCTGAGCAGGTGGACCACGCCGGCGTGAACGAACATCGCGGTCGCGACGCTGCGCAGCTGGAAGGCCGCCGGCGTCACGCCCCAGGCGCCGATGAGGTCGGCAGAGGCCGCGCTGCCAGCCCGCGGCAGCAGCAGGAACACCAGCACGTTGCACACGATGAGGGCGATCGTGACGTACGGCGTGGTCCGGGACGGAATGACGTCACGGAGGGGAAGCACCGCGTCATTGTAGACTCGGAGGTCGGTATGATCTGCTCCAACTGTGGTACCGAGATTGCCGCCAAGGCTCTCATCTGCTTTCGCTGTGGCCAGGCCACCTTCGTGCCCAGGCGCGCGCCCGCGCCGCGGCCGGCCAGGGGGCGTCAGCTGATCCTGCTCGTCGCGATGATCATCCTGATCCTGTCGGCCCTCTTCCTCGGCCAGGTGCAGACCAACACCGTGCCGGACTGGGTGCGCTACACGGTCATGGTGCTGGCCGTCGTGGTGCTCGGATGGCGGCTCCTGCAGCGGCGGCGCGGCGGCGGCCGCATCCGTCCATGACGCGGCGGCGCGCGCGCGTGATCGCCTACGGCCTCTGCCTGTTCGCGGCGGTGCTGGTGTGGAACGGCGTGTTCGGGCTGCTGATCAGCCGCGGCGAGAAGCAGTACCTGCTCGACCAGGCGAGACACGAATTGCGGCTGGGCCCGGCCGCGTCGCTGCCCGATCGGATGCGCGGCACCATCCACAACGGCGTAATCGAGGCGACCCGCTGGGCCGTGGTGGTATTCGTGCTGGGTGCGGCGGCCGTCTGGATCGGCGGACGGCGGGCGGCAGACGACAACGCCCCGCAGGGCGGGGCGTTGCTGGACGACTGATCGCGCCCATCTTCGGCAGCTCGGAGCTCAGGGCAGCTCGGGGAGCTGCCCCTACCTGGCGTCGATGCCGACGTAGTCGCGGGTGCGGTATCCCGTGTAGATCTGACGCGGACGCGCGATCTTCTGATCGGCGTCGCGGTGCAGCTCGTCCCACTGCGCCACCCAGCCGGCGGTGCGGGGAATGGCAAACAGCACCGTGAACATCTCCGGTGAGAAGCCGAGCGCCTGGTAGATCAGCCCCGAGTAGAAGTCGACGTTCGGGTACAGCTTGCGCTTGACGAAGTACTCGTCCTCGAGCGCGATCCGCTCGAGTTCGAGGGCCAGGTCGAGCAGCGGGTTGGTGCCCGTGACGGCGAACACGTCGTAGGCAGCCTTCTTGATGATCCGGGCCCGCGGGTCGTACGACTTGTAGACGCGGTGGCCGAAGCCCATCAGGCGGCCCTCGCCGTTCTTCACCTTGGCGATGAAGTCGGGCACGTTGGCCTTGCTGCCGATCTGCCGCAGCATCGTCAGCACCGCCTCGTTGGCGCCGCCGTGCAGCGGGCCGTACAGGGCGGCCGCCGCCCCGGCCATCGCCGAGTACGGATCGACCTCGGAGCTGCCGATCGCGCGCATCGCGTTGGTGCCGCAGTTCTGCTCGTGGTCGGCGTGCAGGATGAACAGGATGTCGAGGGCCCGCTCGAGCGTCGGGTTCACCTCGAACTTGGCTTCGGTCATCTTGAACAGCATGTTCAGGAAGTTGCCGGCGAAGCTGAGGTTGTTGTCCGGGTAGACGTAGAACAGGCCCTTGCTGTGCCGGTACGCGTAAGCGGCGATGGTCGGCGACTTGGCGATCAGGCGCTTGATGTGCTCGAGCCGGACCTCGGCGTTGCTGACGTTCTTGGCGTCCGGGTAGAACGTCGAGAGCGCGCCGACGGTGCTCAGGAACACGCCCATCGGATGCGCGTCGTAGCGGAAACCGCGCATCAGGTGCTTGATGTTCTCGTGCAGCAGGGTGTGCGTCAGGATGCCGTCCTCCCAGTCCTGCAGCTGCGCCGCGCGTCGGGAGTTCGCCGAACATCAGCAGGTACGCGACCTCGAGGTAGGTGCTCTTCTCGGCCAGCTGCTCGATCGGGTAGCCGCGGTACTCGAGCTCGCCCTTGTCGCCGTCGATGTAGGTGATCGCACTGCGGCAGGAGGCGGTGTTGGTGAAGGCCGGGTCGTACGTCATCAAGCCGAAGTCGTCGTCGGCGACCTTGATCTTGCGCAGGTCGATGGCCTTGATGGTGCCGTCGGTGATCGGCACGTCGTACTGCTTGCCGGTGCGGTTGTCGGTAATCGTGAGCGTGTCAGCCATCGCGTCGCATCAGGGGGGAGGCGCCTAGCGGTCGGTCGCCTCGGGGTCGTCCGGATCCATCTCTGACGGCTCGTCGGCCGCCGAACCCTCGACGCGGTAATCGCCGTCGAGCCAGTGGGAGAGGTCCAGCAAATGGCAGCGTTCACTGCAGAACGGCCGCCAGCGCGGGTCCACTGGCTGTTGGCGACAGTATACACAGAGGTCAGCGTCGGGCACGGCGTCGATCGTAGCAGCGGCGGGCCTGCGCCGCGACCACCGGCACCTGGATGGGAGGGCGCCGCGGCTCCCGAGACACCGCCCGGATGGCCGGCTGCACGCCTCAGCCGGGCTGACCGTGGTGCCGGACGTCGCGCGCCGACACCATGTAGATGACCCCCTCCGCGATGTTGGTGGCATGGTCGGCGATGCGCTCGAGGTGCCGCGCGATGAGAATGAGGTCGAGCGCCGGCTCGATGGTCGCCGGCGACCCCTGCATCAACGGAATCAGGTCCACCGAAGCCTGCGTCTTGAGCGCATCGACGACGTCGTCGGCGCTGAGCACCTGCTCGGCCAGCGGGATGTCGTGCCGGACGTACGCATCGAGCGCGTCGCGCAGCATCTTCTGCGCGAGGTCGGCCATCCGCGGCACGTAGTGCAGCGCCAGCAGCGGCGGATGCTGCAGGTAGCGGTGCACCGCCTCGGCGATGTTGACGGCCAGGTCACCGACCCGTTCGAGGTCGGTGTCGATCTTGACCGCTGCGAGCACGGCGCGCAGGTCCATCGCAACCGGCTGGTGCAGGGCGATCAGCCTGACGCAGCGCCCGTCGATCTCGACGTGCAGGTCGTTGATGGGCCCGTCGCTGCGCTGCACCCGCGCCGCGAGCTCGGGGTCGCGCTCGACCAGGGCGGCAATCACCAGACGCACCTGCTCCTCGGCCATCCCACCCATCACCAGCAGGCGTTCCTTGAGGGTATCGAGATGCTCCTCGACCTGCGGCACCATGCGTGCCGTCGGCTCCACAGGCCGCATCTACCCGAACCGTCCGGTGACATAGGCCTCGGTCAACCGCTCGCGCGGCGCCGTGAACACATCTTCGGTGCGCCCCTGTTCGATCAGCTGTCCCATCGACAGGAACGCGGTGACGTCGGACACGCGGGCCGCCTGCTGCATGTTGTGCGTGACGATGACGATGGTGTAGGTCTTCTTCAGGCTCAGGATCAGCTCCTCGATGCGCTGGGTGGCGATCGGATCCAGGGCCGAGGCGGGTTCGTCCATCAGCAGCACCTCCGGCTGGATCGCCAGGGCCCGCGCGATGCACAGGCGCTGTTGCTGCCCGCCCGACAGCGTCAGGGCCGGGGCGTGCAGGCGGTCCTCGACCTCGCTCCACAGTGCCGCCGCGCGCAGGCTTTCTTCGACACGCTCGGCAATCTCGCGCCGGTCGCGCACGCCGTTGATGCGCAAGCCGTAGGCGACGTTGTCGAACACCGTCCGCGGGAACGGATTGGATTTCTGGAACACCATCCCGACCCGGCGACGCAGCGCCACGACGTCGGTGCCCGGCGACAGGATCGACTGCCCGTCGAGCAGCACCTCACCCTCGACACGCAGCTGCGGGATGATGTCGTTCATCCGGTTCAAGGTCCGCAACAACGTCGTCTTGCCGCAGCCGGAGGGGCCGATGAGCGCCGTCACCTGATGCGCCCGGACCGGCAGGGTGACAGTCGCGCAGGGCCGCGCGTCTCGCCGTAGAACACGCTCAGCGCCCGCAACTCGATCTTGGCCGGACCGGCGACGTCGCTGGCGTCGCCGGCGAAGCGGTGCGACGAGGTGTGCGGTCCCATCACGCCGCCCGCCGCCGTGAGGCGCGGTCGCGCAACACGATCGCCAGGCCGTTGGTCAGGAGGAGGGCCGCCAGCAGCAGCGAGGATCGCGGCGGCCGCGTTGGCGCGGAACGACGTGCCGGGACGGGAGATCCACGCGAAGATCTGGATCGGCAGCGCCGTGAACGGCGACGACGGCCCGTCCGGGACGAAGGGGACGTAGGTCAGCGCGCCAATCACGATGAGAGGCGCCGTTTCGCCGATCACGCGGGAGACCGCCAGGATCAGACCGGTCAGCAGGCCGGGCAGCGCCGCCGGCAGGACGTGGTGCCAGATCGTCTGCCACTTGGTCGAGCCGAGCGCAAGCGCCGCCTCGCGCTGCGCCAGCGGCACGGCCCGCAGCGCCTCGCGAGCGGTCAGGATGACCACCGGCAGCATCAGCAGCGCCAGCGTCGCGGCTCCGGCCAGCAGCGTTCGCTCCAGCTGCAGCGCGTGCACGAAGAGCCCGAGGCCGAGCAGCCCGTAGATGATTGACGGCACCGCCGCCAGGTTGGCGATGTTGATCTCGACGAGCCGGGCCCAGCGGCTGCGGCCGGCGTACTCCTCGAGGGCGATCGCCGCGCCGACGCCGACTGGCATGGCCATCGCCGACGGCGAGCACGACCAGCCACAGGCTGCCGGCCACGGCCGGCAGCAGGCCAGCCGCGGACGCCCGACGCGACGGGTAGCCGGTGATGAAGTTCCAGGACAACCGGCCGGCGCCATCCCGCCAGACGTCGGCAAGCAGGACCGCCGAGGGCCGCCAGCGCCGCCACCAGCACGGCGACGCCGAGGGCGTGGAACGCCCGATCGAGCCGGACGGCGCGGCTCATCGCAGGCCTCCGGGCACGCGTCGCCGCAGCCAGTCGCTGCCCGCGTTCAGCGTGAAGGTGCCGAGGAACAGCAGCATCCCGACCGCGAAGATGGTGCGGTACTCGAGCGTCCCGGTCGGGACGTCGCCGAGGCTGACCTGCACGATGTAGGTGGTCATCGTCTCGATCGGCACGAGCGGGTTGGCTGTCAGGCGGGGCTGCTGACCAGCCGCGATGGCCACGATCATCGTCTCGCCGATGGCCCGCGACATGGCAAGGATCACGGCCGCCGAGATGCCCGACAGCGCTGCCGGCACGACCACTCCGGTGGCCGCCTGCAGCCGGGTCGCCCCGAGCGCGAAGGCGCCTTCCCGCAGGCCGCGCGGCACGGCGGTGCAGGCGTCATCGCACAGCGAGGCGACCAGCGGCAGAATCATCAGGCCCATGACCAGGCCCGGCGCCAGGGCGTTATAGCCGGCCAGCCCTGGGATCCACGTCCGCAGCCAGGGCGTGACGAACGAGCAGCGCGAAGTAACCGTAGACAACGGTTGGCACGCCAGCCAGGACCTCGAGTGCCGGCTTGGCCAGGCGCCGCACCCGCGGTGAGCGCGTACTCGCTGAGGTACAACGCGCTGGTCAGCCCGGCGGGTACCGCCACCAGCATCGCAATGGACGCCACCAGCGACCGTCCCGGCGACGATCGGCAGCACGCCGAAGGACTGGTTGTAGAACAGGGGCGTCCACGTGCGGCCGGTCAGGAACGCGATGCGGCGACACCTCGGCGAAGAACGCCGCCGTCTCCCAGGCAAGGACGCCGACGATGCCGAGGGTGATCAGGATGGAGAGGCCGGCACATGCCCACAGCCCGTGCTCGATGAGCCGTTCGACCCGCTGCCGCGTGCGCGTGGTCATCGGCGCCTCCAGTCCGAGCCGCGCGGCCAGCGTCGACGTGACCCCACCAGCGTGACCGGCGTAGAGCGAGCCGGTGTGTCGGGCGGCCAGCCGGGCCCGCACCGCGGCCAGGACGCGCGGCTCGAGCGGCACGTAGCCGACATCGTTGGCCAGGTCGCCGACGTGCGTCGTGTAGTAGTCCACGAAGCGCGGCGACGTCGTCGCGCTCCAGCGACCGTGCATTGACGTACAGGAAGACCGGCCGGGCCAGCGGACGGTACGCAGCCGAGCGGATCGTGTCGCGCGTCGGCAGCACCGCGGGCGCGTCGTCACTGGCCCGGATCGGCACCGCGCGCAGGTACTCCTGATGCGCCTCGTAGTAGGCGAAGCCGAAGTAGCCGAGGGCGTCGGGGTCGTTCGCCACACCGTGCACCAGCGTGTTGTCGTCCTCGCTCGAGGTGTAGTCGCCGCGACTGTCGCGGGGCGCGCCGGTCACCACGCCAGTGAAGTAGTCGAAGGTGCCCGACCCGACGCCGGCGCCGAACAGGTGAATCTCGCGGTCCGGGTATTCGGGGCGCAGCTGCGACCAGCGCAGGAGGCGTCCCTCGGCTTCGTGACGCCACAGCCGGCGCAGGTCGTCGATGCTCAGGTCCCTGACCCAGCGGTTCGACGGATGCACGGCAACCGTGATGCCGTCGAAGGCCACGGGCAACTCGATGGTCGGGACGTCGGCGGCTGCGCACGCTGCGGCCTCGCCGGCGGTGATGGGGCGTGACGCGGCGGCGATGTCGAGCGCACCGCGGCACAGGCGGCGCAGGCCGCCGCCGGTCCCGGCCACGCCGATGGTCACGCGCGTGCCCGGGGCGACCCGCTGAAACTCCTCGGCCATGGCTTCGGTGAGCGGATAGAGCGTGCTCGACCCATCGACGCCGATGACGTCTCGGACCGGGCCCGTCGCGTGGTCGCACCCCGCAGCCAGCGGCAGGGCCGACAGCAGCGCCAGGCCGGAGACAATCGGCAGGAGGCACGCACGCATCCGGCGAGACTACCTGCCGCGCGTTTCACCGCTGTTTCACAAGGGGGCGCGCCCGCAGGCGCGGGTGCTAGAGTGGGGCGGATGGCTGGCGGCAGCGGGCAGAACATGGAAGCCGTGCAGGACCTGGCGACGCTGGTCACGCGACGTCACGATGCCTTGCGCACACAGGCGCCGCTGGCGCGCCACGGGGATGCGGGCGGTGTTCATCAGGCGCGCGTGGCGTCGAGGCGCCTGCGCGAGGCAGTGCCGATTCTCGGCAGCGGGCTCGCGGACGTGCGGGTGAAGCCGCTGCGGCGCCATCTCCGGGCGATCACCCGCGCCCTGGGGCCGGTGCGCGAACTCGATGTCGCCAGCGCGATGATCGACCAACTGCCACTCGAGACTGCTGAGGCGCAGCAGCTGGCCGCGGCCTGGCGCGAGCACCTCGACGACCTGCGCCGGCGGCCCGTACGCGCCCTGCGCAAGGCCTTGTCGGCGTCCAGGCGGCGTGCGCTGGACAGCGAGCTCGACGCCTTTGCGGCCGCCCGCGTCGCGAGCGACGACAGCGGCTGGCGCCCGGCGCTCGGGCGGCGCCTCGCCTCCCGCGCCGAGGCGCTGCGTGAGCACATCGAGCGGACCGGGTCCCGCTACGAACCCGAACCCCTGCACGCAGTGCGCATTGCCACCAAGAAGCTGCGGTACGTGCTGGAAATCACCGCCGAGGCGGGTCTGGCCCGGCTGGCCGGGCCGCTGCGTACCCTGAAAGCGGCGCAGGAGTCACTCGGGCGCCTGCACGACCTCGATGTCCTGCTCGCGCTCCTGCACGCCGTGCCAGGCACGGCACCGGGCCGTCCCCTGCAGCACGCCGCCGCGGGCGTCGTCGCGGGCATCGAGGATGAGTCGCGTCAGCTGCACGCCCGCTACTTGCGGGCGGTGCCTTCGCTGCGACGTGTGGCGGAGGGCACGGCGGAGGTGGTCGACCGCGTGCTCGCCGGCGCGGCAACCGGACAGGAGCCGGGAGCGGATGGCCGCTGAGCTGCACCTGTTGCTGATCCGCCACGCCATTGCCGAAGAGCGCGGCACTGCGTGGCCCGACGATGACCAGCGCCCGCTCAGCCGTGATGGCACGCGCAAGTGGAAGCGCGCCGCGCGCGGGCTGGCCCGGGTCGTGCCGACGATGGATGTGTTGTTGACCAGCCCGCTGACCCGCACCTTCCAGACCGCGGAAATCCTGGCGCGCGCGCTCGCCCCGTCACCAAAGGTGCAGATGTTCGAGACGCTGCGGCCCGAGACCCGTCCGGGCGCGCTCGTGACCGCGTTGCGGACGCGGGCGCCCAAGGGCATGGTGGCCATGGTCGGGCACGAGCCGATGCTCTCCGAACTCGCCGCGTTGCTGCTGCACCTGCAGGGCCCGCTCGAGTTCCGCAAGGGGGCGGCTATGCTGCTGATCACCCAGGGACTCGGGACGCGCGGTCCGGCCCGACTCGAGTGGTTCCTGACACCTCGCGTCCTGCGTGAGCTGGCCGGCAAGGACTGAAGGCCGGTCCTCCGTCCTCAGCGCAGCTGCACCGTCCACACGTTGCCCGAGAAGCTGGCGAATTCGTAGACGAGGCGGTCGCCGGTCGGCGACCACTCCGGATTGCGGACGTAGTGGTGCTCGTCGCCGTAATCGGTCATCTGCCGGAGGCCGCTGCCGTCCCGGCCGGCCGACCACACATTCCAGCGTCCCTCCCGCGCCCCGGCAAACGCCACGCGTGTCCCATCGGGCGACCAGCTGCGCACCCACGCCTGTGCGACATCGCGCGAGATCTGGGTGAGCGTGCCACTGCCCAGCTCGACGACGAAGGCCTGCGCGTGACCCTCGCGCCAGACGTCCACCGCCAGTGCGCGCCCATCGGGCGACCAGACGGGAAACGCCACGCCATCGCCCAGGCGGGCCACCTGGAGGTCGGTGCCGTCGGCCAGCGTCCGCACCCACACCTCGAGCTGCCCCTCCGTCGACCGGGTATAGGCCAGCCGGGTCCCATCCGGCGAGACGCGCGGCCGCAGCAGGGGATGCGGTCGTTCGGCCAGGCGGGTGACCAGTTCAACCTGCCCATCCCCGATGCGCACCGCCCGCAGCGTCACATCGTCGCCATAGCCCGATTCGAAGTACACGCGCTGGCCGTCGCGACTCCATGACGGGTCGCGCGCGTTGGCCAGGGCTGCGGTCAGGGGACGCTCCACGCCGCGCGCCAGATCGAGCAGCCAGAGGCCCGGCGGTGCACCGGCGGCCTGGCGTTCGAGGGCGACCAGGCGCGCATCCGGACTGAAGGACGGCCGCCGCGCGCTTCGCACCGCTCCTTCGGCCACCCGCGCCGACGGTCCTGCAGGCATGCCGTCGCGTCGCAGCGGCAGACTGCGGAGGCCGCCGACCGTGGCCATGCCGACGTACGCGAGCCGGTCGCCGTCCGGGCTGACGGCGAGGTGACGGACATCGAGTTCGCTCGGCGGCAGGACGAGCTGCGGCGCCCCTGCGGCGCCGCCGGCCTCGGTCAGCGGCAGCTTCCACATGTCGAAGTGGTCGTGCAGGCGAACGTAGTAGGCGGCGCGCCCGTCGGGGGTCAGCGTCACGTCCACGGCGCGGCCCCCGGCCTCCAGGACGGCCGTCAGGGCGCCCGAATCGAGGTCGACGGTCCAGAACGCGGTGGTGTCCACACGCTGGCTGGCGAAAAAGAGCCGGCGCCCGTCGGGAAACCAGGTCGGTCGCACGTGGCTGCCTTCCGGCCGCCAGCCCCTGGTGGCGAGGCGAGGCTTCCCCCCGGCGCTGTCGACGACCCACAAACTGGATGGACCGAACGACTCGAACGCAGCCGTGCTGGGCTCGGTGTACGGGGCGCCCTGGAAGGCAATCCGACTGCCATCGGGCGACCACACGGGCCGCGAACCGAAGCGGGTGAGCTGGACGGGCGCGCCGCCCTGGCGTCCGATGACCCAGATGCCGCCACGGCCCGACGAGTGATAGGCCACCTGGGCGCCATTCGGAGACCACGCGGGCTGCACGTTGTGCTGCCTGTCGCTCGTCAGCGCGATGCGCGCGCCGCCTGCGGCAAGGTCGAGGACGAAAATCTCGAACCGGCCGTGGCGGTCGCTCGCGTACGCCAGCGACCGTCCGTCCGGCGACCAGGCGGGGAAGGCGTCCAGGGAGGCCGCCGAGGTGACCTGGACCCGGCTGGCAGCCACCGAGACGGCCGCGGGTGGGTGTCCCGTGTGCTGCGAGCGCCAGGCCAGGAAGAGCGCCAGCAGCGCCAGCGCGGCCAGTGCGGCCGCCCAGAACGGATGGGCCGGTGGCGGAGTCACCGGGGTCCCGTCCGCGGTCGCGGCGGTCCGACCGTCGGCAGCCGGCCCCGGCGTGACGGCTGGCAGTGCCGACGGTGCCAGACTGCTGGCGTCGCCGTTCCCATTCCCGGAGGCGAGGTCGGGCGTGGCGTCATACCGCGCCTCGGCTGGTCCGATGAAGCGGTATCCGCGGGTCGGCACGGTCTCGATGTAGCGCGCCCCTCGAGCCGTATCGCCGAGCCCACGTCGCAACTGGGCAACGACCCGGGCCACCGCATTGTCGGTGACGTACACCCCGGCCCAGACCTCGTCGAGCACCTGCTGCCTGGTCACCAGCTCGCCCCGTCGCGACACGAGCAGGATCAGCAGGTCGTACGCTTTCGGCTCGAGCGGGACGGCCAGGCCGGCCCGCCGGACCCGCCCCGCCCGCATCTCGATCACCACGTCATCGAACTGATAGGCAACGACTTCGGGGTTCATCATCGAAACATCACGTCGATCCGATCACTTCCGTCACGCCGCTGAAGGAGCACCGCGGCCATAGTAATGGCGTCACATGCCCATGCCCAACGTTTCATCGCCCGTTCCGCGAGCAGCCCGCCCTGCGCTGTTCGCCAATCTTCGTCAGGATGTGCTCGCGTCGCTGGTGGTCTTCCTGATTGCGGTGCCGCTCTCGCTGGGCATCGCGCTGGCCTCGGGCGCCCCGATCATGGCCGGGCTCATTGCCGGCATCGTCGGCGGCCTGGTTGCGGGCACGGTCGCCGGCGCCCCGTTGCAGGTCACGGGGCCGGCGGCCGGTCTGACTGCGATCGTGTTCGGGCTCGTCGAGCAGTTCGGCGACTGGCGGCTGGTGGCTGCGGCGGTGGTGGTCGGCGGCGTCGTGCAGATAGGCCTGGGTGCGTCGCGAATCGCCCGGCTCTGCCTGGCAGTGTCGCCTGCGGTCGTCCACGGGATGCTGGCCGGAATCGGTGTGACCATCGCCCTGGCACAGCTGCACATCGTGCTCGGCGGTGCTCCCGAGTCCCTGGCGTTGAAGAACCTGGTGGCGCTGCCGTCGCAGTTGATGGGCCTGCATGCGCCAGCGGCGTTCCTCGGGTCTGGCGACACTGGCGCTGCTGATGGCGTGGCAATGGGTGCCTCGTCCGCTGTCCAGGCTGCCGGCCTCGCTGGTGGCGGTCGCCACGGCCACGGCTGCCTCGGTCGTGCTGGGCCTCGAGGTCGACCGCGTCAATCTCCAGGGTGGCTTTGCCAGTGGCCTCCAGTGGGCGGCATGGCCGGGCGAGATGTGGGCGGCGGTGCTGGCCGGCGGCCTCACCATTGCCGCGGTCGCCAGCGTCGAGTCGCTGTTGTGCGCGGTCGCCACAGACAAGCTGCACACCGGCCCGCGCGCCAACCTCGACCGCGAGCTGGTGGGGCAGGGCCTGGCCAACACGCTGTCCGGCCTGCTCGGCGGTCTGCCGGTCACCGGCGTCATCGTCCGTTCTTCGGCCAACATCCAGGCTGGCGCGCAGACGCAGTTGTCCGCGATGCTGCACAGCGTCTGGATCCTGGTGTTCGTGATGTTCCTGGGCGTCGGCATCGAGATGATTCCGCTCAGCGTGCTGGCCGGACTGCTGGTGCACGTCGGCATCCGTCTGGTCAATGCGCACCATATCCGTCGTCTGGTCACGTTCGGCGAAGCGCTGGTCTACGTGGTCACGGTGGCGGGCGTGGTGGTGCTCGGGCTGCTGCCGGGGATCGGTCTCGGCCTGGCGCTGGCGATGGTCCTGCTGCTGCGGCGTCTGTCGCACACCAGCGTCCAGGTCGAAAGCGCGGACGGCAAGTACCACGTGCGCATCGGCGGGTCGATGACCTTCGTCGGGATCCCGAAGCTGACGGCGGCGCTGCAGTCGGTGCCGGCCGGGGCGAAGGTGGATGTCGATCTGATGGTGGACTTCATGGACCACGCGGCCTTCGACGCCCTGCACGACTGGCGGATCAGCCACGAGCGGCTGGGTGGCCGCGTGGACATCGACGAGCTGCACGAGGCCTGGTATGCCAATGCCGCCAACGGCACACCGCGGCTGGCCAAGTCGCGCATCGATGGCTTGCTCGGTGCGCTGCGGGGCCGGAGCCGGAAGCGGACCTCGATGGCCACGACCGCGCTGACCACCGAACCTCTCCTTCAGGGGGCCGTGGCGTTCAATGCCGTCACCTCGCGAGATGTCAAGCCGCTGCTCAGCCACCTGGCCGACGTCGGGCAGACGCCGCAGGCGCTGTTCATCACCTGTGCGGATTCGCGGATCGTGCCGGCCGACCTGGTCAACGCCGACCCAGGCGATATCTTCGTGTTGCGCAACATCGGCAACATCGTGCCGAGCTGGTCGGCTGCGCCGGGGACGGACGACTCGGTCGGGGCGGCGGTGGAGTTTGCCGTGGACGTGCTCAAGGTCCACAGCGTGGTGGTGTGCGGCCACTCGGAGTGCGGCGCGATGAAGGCGCTGTTGGGTGGCCACCAGGCCCTCGGCGGCTCGCTGGGCCGCTGGCTCGACTATGGGACGTCCTCGTTGACGCGCCACGCCAGCGCCCCAGCCCAGTCATCGTCCACGTCGGCACACAACGCGCTGGCCCGGACCAACGTCGTCGAGCAGATCGCCCGCTTGCAGACCTATCCGTCCGTGCAGCGGGCCATGGCGGCCGGGGAACTTCGCCTGTACGGCTGGTTCTTCGACCTCAAGCGCGCGAAGGTCACCGTGTGGGACCCTGCAACGGGCGCCTTCGTCGACGCCGGCCAGGATGGGCAGACCCTCGACCCGCTGATGCGCGAGTCGGCCTAGGCCCGCCCCCGCGATGAGTGATCAGACGGTCGTGCCGGGCGCGACCGTCGCGCCCTTCGGGACGATGATGATCCCTTCACGGATGAAGTAGCCGTTGCCGTCGGCCTCCTGCACCCCGGCCGTGTTGACGAGCCGGGCGCCGTCACCGACGCGGGCGTTCTTGTCCACGATCACCCGGTCGAGCACGACGTCCTTGCCGATGCCGAGCGGCACCCCGGCGTCTTCGCCGTCCCGGTTGTAGTAATCCGCCCCGAGCAGCACCGAGTTGGTAATCGTGGTGCCCTGGCGGACCTGGGTGCGGATGCCCACCACCGCGCGGTCGATCGTGCAGCGGTCGAGCACGCAGCCCTCGGCCAGCACGGTCCGGTTGCAGCGTGAATCGTGCACCGTGGAGCCGGCCAGGAAGCGCGGTCGCGTGTAGACCGGGCATGCCGGGTCGTGGAACGTGAACGACGGCGTCGGGTCGGTCAGCTTGAGGTTGGCCTCGAAGAACGAGCCGATCGTTCCGACGTCCTCCCAGTACCCGCGGTACAGGTAGGCCCGGACCTTGTGCGTCTTGATCACCGCCGGGATGATCTCCTTGCCGAAGTCGACGGCGTCGGCGTACTGCTCGAGCGCGTCGAGCAGCACCTGCTTGGAGAAGACGTAGATGCCCATCGACGCGATGAACGGCTTCTGCGGCGAGATCCAGGAGGCGACCCGGCTGTCGCGAGGCACGCTCTGCCCGATCTGCCCGAGCCGTTCCAGGTTGGGCTTTTCCTCGAACCCCGAAATCTGTCCCGCGCCATCGAAGTGGAAGATGCCCATCTGCGTGGACGTCTCGGGATCGCAGGGCTGGGCGGCGATCGTCACGTCGGCGTCCTGCTCGATGTGGTCGGTGATCAGCTCGCCGAGGTTCATCCGGTAGAGGTGATCGCCGGCGAGGATCAGGATGTGATCGGCCTGCATCGAGTGGAAGTGCCGCCAGGCCTGGCGCACGGCGTCGGCCGTCCCCTGGAACCACGAGGTGCTGTCGGGGGTCTGCTCGGCGGCCAGGATATCGACGAAGCCCTGCGAGAAGTGGTCGAGCCGATAGCTCTGGGCGACATGCCGGTTCAGCGACGCCGAGTTGAACTGGGTCAGCACGAAGATGCGCCGCAGGTTGGCGTGCAAGCAGTTGCTGACCGGTACGTCGATCAGCCGGTACTTGCCCCCGATCGGCACGGCCGGCTTGGAGCGTGTCCACGTGAGCGGGAAGAGGCGATTGCCGCGGCCACCGCCGAGGATGAGAGTCAGCACCGAATGCATCGTGCAGACACCTTAGTGCTCGCGGCCGGTGGATGCAAGCACCCGCAGCCAGGAACCACGGCCGTACTGGAGCGCCCGGCGCCCGGCCGTTTGTTTACGTGGAATTTACAGGGCGCGCAGCAACCTCAGGGATATGATGGCGGTCCCTTCGCCCGTCGCGGAGGCCCCTGCACGACGGTCCTCGTCCATGCGTCGACTTCTCACGGTCAGTTCGCAGCAACCGGTATCGCGCCGCATGGACCGCGAACGTCGGCTCGTCTAGGAGAGTGGTGTGGCCCGATTCAGCCTGATCCCGAAAGATGGTCGTTTCTTCGACGACTTCATCCAACTCGCGCAGGAGATCCGCAAGGGCGCGATCGTCCTGGTGGACATGCTCTCGGGTGACGTACCCCGCTGGGATGCCGCCGACGAACTCAAGGCGCTGGAGCACCAGTGCGACCAGGTCGCGCACGACGCGCTGCACCGGCTCAACCAGACCTTCGTGACGCCGCTGGACCGCGAAGACATCCATACCCTCATCCTGTATCTCGACAACGTGATGGACATGATGGACGCGGCCGGCGGCTGCATCCGGCTCTACCGCATCCAGAACCTGCGGTACGGCGCCCGTGAGCTGGCCAACGTCATCCTGCGCTCGGCCGAGCAGATTCTCCTGGCGACCCAGAAGCTCGAGCAACGCAAGGGCGTCGACGAGCACGTCGTCGAGATCAACCGACTCGAGAACGAGGCCGACCAGATTCACCGCGAAGCCATCGGCCGGCTCTTCTCCGAGGAACAGAACGCCATCGAGGTCATCAAGTGGAAGGAAATCCTCGATCTCCTCGAGCGGGCCACCGACGAATGCGAGGACGTGGCCAACGAGATCGAAGGCGTGGTCGTCAAGTACGCCTAGGTTTGGCCTGACCTCATGGATTCATCCCTGCTGGTCGTCATCGCCCTGGTCCTGCTGGCGCTGGCGTTCGATTACATCAACGGCTTCCACGACGCCGCCAACTCCATCGCCACCGTGGTGTCGACGCGCGTGCTCACGCCTGGACAGGCCGTCATCTGGGCCGCGTTCTTCAACTTCATCGCCGCCTTCGCTTTCGGCACGGCGGTGGCCAAGACCGTCGGCTCCGGCATGGTCGATCTCGACATCGTCACCTTCTCGGTGATTGGCGCCGGGCTCACCGGGGCGATCGTCTGGAACCTCATCACCTGGTACTACGGGCTGCCCACCAGCTCGTCGCACGCGCTGTTTGGCGGCTACGGCGGCGCGGCCGTCGCCAAGGCCGGCATGCCGGCCATCCTCTGGTCGGGATGGACCAAGACACTCGTCTTCATCGTCGTCGCCCCGATGGTCGGCCTGCTGGTCGGCCTGGCAACGATGACTGCCACGTTCTGGATCTTCCGCCGATCGGCGCCAGCCCGGGTCGATCAGCTGTTCCGGCGTTTGCAGCTGTTGTCGGCGGCCCTGTTCAGCCTGATGCACGGCGCCAACGATGCCCAGAAGACGATGGGGATCATCACCGGCGTGCTGTTCACTGCCGGGTACATCTCGACCTTCGACGTGCCGTTCTGGGTGGTCATCTCGGCCCATGCCGCCATCGGCCTCGGTACGCTCTCGGGGGGCTGGCGCATCGTCCGGACGATGGGCACCAAGATCACCAAGCTCGCCCCGGTCGGAGGCTTTGCCGCCGAGACCGGCGCCGCGGTGGCCATCCTGATTGCCACCCTCATGGGCGTGGGCATCAGCACCACGCACACCATCACCGGCTCGATCGTCGGCGTCGGCGCGACGCGGCGTCTGTCGGCCGTGCGCTGGGGCGTAGCCGGCCGTATCGTCTGGGCCTGGGTGCTCACCATCCCGGCGGCGGCGCTGGTCGGGGCCTCCACCTACCTGCTGCTGGCCGCGCTCGGCGCGCGCTGACCGGGCTACGCCTCCACGAAGCGGTAGCCCAGGCCGACAACCGTCTCGATCTGCTCGCCCGCGGTGCCGAGCTTTGCGCGCAGGCGGCCGATGTGCACGTCCACCGAACGGGTCTCGACCGACCGGTCGTAGCCCCACACCCGCTCGAGCAGCCGGTCGCGCGACAGCACCCGGCTGCGGTTCTCGACCAGGCACTGCAGCAGTTCGAACTCGCGCCGCGTCAGCTTCACCGGGCTGCCATCCACGTGGATGGCCACGGCGTCGAAGTCGGCCAGCAGGTGCCGACCCTGAAACGCCGCTGACGTGCGCCCGGTCCGATCGGCAATCGTCGGTCGCCGCAGCACGGCGCGCACCCGCGCGGCCAGCTCACGCGGGCTGAACGGCTTGACGATGTAGTCGTCGGCGCCGAGGTCCAGGCCGGCGACGCGGTCGCTCTCGGTGCTGCGCGCCGTCAGCATGATGATCGGCACGTGCCTGGTCGCGGGGCGCGATCGCACGATCCGACACACATCGAAGCCCGACAACACCGGCAGGTTCAGGTCGAGGACGATGAGGTCGGGGGTGTGATCGGAGACGGCCTTCAGGGCCGCGTCGCCGCTCGTGACCATCTCGACACGGGTTCCCGGCTCGCGCTCGAGCGTGTGCTTGATCAGGCCGGCGATGTCGTGTTCATCCTCCACGACCAGGATTCGGGTGGTCGCACTCGAGATGCCCGCCGTGGGCCCGGCGGCGGGGCCCGTGTGCGAATGATCCAGCGTCACGCAGTGCTCCCTTGACAGCGGGTCGGGTGAGGCCGGCGTCACTCACGGCGTCCTGGCGACTCTATGGCGTCGCTATTTCCCGGTCGTGTCGCACACGTAAATTCTGTGTAACGAAGACGGCGGCGCCGTGCGACGCCGCGAGGGATCCGCGGCAGGCGTATAGTGCTGCCCAGATCCCATGCCCACACGCCGTCGCTTCACCCGCCAGTGCGGTTCGGTCCTCCTCGGTGCCGCGGCAGGCTCGTGGGGCGCGGGCCAGGCCGGCGCCGCGCAGTCCCGCCCGGATGCGGGCGCGGGTTCGCTGACCGACGTCCCGGGCATCCGTGTCGGGCATGCCACCGACCCGCGGCGGCCGACCGGCTGCACCGTCATCCTGTTTGACGAGCCCGTGACCGCCGGTGCTGATTACGACGGCTCGGCACCCGGGGAAACGCTCGGCGTGATGCTGCAGCCGGTCAGCCCGCTCGAGCGTATACACGGCATCCTGCTGACCGGAGGCGGCCCGATGGCGCTCGATGCCGTGGGCGGCGTCGTACGACACCTCGAGGCCGGCAAGATCGGCTACGACTGGGGCGTGCCCAATGTCCGTATCCCGATCGTCGTCGGCGCCGTCATCGACGATCTGTCCATCGGCGATGGACGAATCCGCCCTGATGCCACGCTGGCACTGCGGGCGTGCGAAGCGGCCAGCACCGCGCCGGTGGGGGACGGCAGCATCGGGGTCGGTGCCGGCGCCACGGTTGGCAAGATGTTCCGCTCTCGCGGCATGAGCGGCATGAAGGGCGGAGTGGGCAGCGTCGCCATCCGGTCGGGAGACGTGGTCGTCGCCGCCCTGACTGTGGTCAACGCGGCCGGCGACGTGCTCGATTGGCGTGATGGGCGCATCGTCGCCGGCGCCCGAAGCAAGGACGGCAAGGCGTTCGTGGGCAGCATGGCGCAACTGCGACGAGACCTCGACACGAGCGCACCCCGCGCCGATCGCCGGCTCGACGACCAGCCCTTCAGGGCGACGACGCTGACGGTCATCGCCACCAACGTCGCGCTCGACAAGACGAGCCTGAGCAAGCTGGCGATGATGACCAACACCGGCGCCGCCCGGGCGATCAACCCCTACCACACCAACGGCGACGGCGACCAGGTGCTGACGCTGTCGACCAACAGGATCAAGTCGCCGGCGTCGCTCACCGCGCTCGGGGCGGTGGCTGCCGAGGCCGCGTCGCAGGCGATTCTGCGCGGCGTCGAACAGGCCACCGGACTCGACGGCTGGCCGGCGGTACGCGATCTGCGCTGAGCGGCACCGCGGCACCGACCCGGACGGCTATGATGGACAGCATTGTGCCGATTCTGACCGACCCATACGGGCAGCCGCTTCCGGTGAGGGAGAACCGCTTCCGACGCGTGTTCCTGCTCGTCTTCGTCCTCGGCATCACGGTGCTGTTCCTCGGCCTGATCCGCAGCTTCCTGCTGACCATCCTGCTCGCGGCAATCTTTGCCGGCCTGGGCTATCCGCTGTTCCTGCGTCTCGTCTCCGCCTTCCGCGGCCGGCGACCGCTGGCGGCCTTGACGACGCTGCTGATCGGGTTCTTCGCGCTCGCCGCGCCATTGGCGCTGGTGGGCTACATGGTCACACTCGAAGCCATCCGGCTGACCCAGAACGTCCGCCCCTGGCTGACACAGGTGTCGCAGCAGCCGACGTCACTCGCGCCGCTGTTCGACCGCCTGCCCTTCGCCAGTCACCTCTTGCCCTACCGCGAGCAATTGCTGGAGAAGGTGGGCGAGTGGGGAAGCAGTCTCGGTGGGATCATCGTGTCCTCGCTCTCCAATACGACGCTGGGTACCGCGCAGGCGCTGTTCACCCTGTTCATCCTCGCTTACACCGTGTTCTTCCTGCTGCTGGACGGACCCGAGATCCTGCAGACCGTTCGCAAGTTCCTGCCATTGCGCCAGGGCGAACGCGACATGCTGCTCGACAAGTTCGTGTCGGTGACGCGCGCGACGCTGAAGGGCACCCTGGTGATCGGGGCCGCACAGGGTACCCTTGCCGGCCTGGCCTTCTGGGTGGCCGGCATCGATCACGCCATCTTCTGGGGCGCCATCATGGTGGTCCTGTCGGTCATCCCGATGCTCGGTGGCGCCATCGTCTGGGTGCCGGTCTGCATCGTCCTCGCCCTTACCGGTCACTGGGTCAAGGCGGTGGCACTGGCGGCGTTCTGCGGCCTGGTCGTGGGGTCGATCGACAACGTCCTGCGGCCCCGCCTCGTCGGGCGTGACACCCAGATGCACGACCTCATGATCCTGTTCTCGACGCTGGGTGGGATCGTCGTGTTCGGCGTCGTCGGCTTCATCATCGGGCCGATCATCGCGGCACTCTTCCAGGCGTCATGGGGGCTGTTCGGTCTCGCCTTTGCCGACAACCTGCCCTCGGTCGAGCGACCCGGCGAACCGGCGGTTGCCACTCTGCCGCCCGCTGCCGCCGCCGCGCCTGGACAAGGTCACGACATCGTCGTCCCCTGAGCGGCCCGACGGCCGCGGCTGACAGAAACTCAGGCCTCGGGGCCGCGCCTGGGGTGCCAGCCCTGCTGCTGCAGCAGCAGCTGCACACGTCGCGCGATGTCGTCGCGGATGACCCGCACCTGCGCTGCGCGTCCGGCCCTTCGGGTCGTCGAGCGGCCAGTCGTCGCGCTGCAGTCCCGGCACGTGCGGGCAGGCGTCACCGCAGCCCATGGTGATCAGCAGTCGTCGCGCCGGCGGCCAGGTCGTCGGTGAGCAGTTGTGGGCGGGCATCGCCGAGGTCGACACCCAGCTCGCGCATCGACTCGACGACGACGGGGTGGACCCGATCGGCGGGAGCCGTGCCTGCTGACACGGCACATGCCAGCGTCGGGATCAGCTGCGGCGTTGAACAGGGCCGCGGCCATCTGCGAACGGCCGGCGTTGTGGACACACGCGAAGATGACGCGGGCCGGCGTCCGGGGTGCGCTCATGACGTGCTCCGCTGCGGTGCCGCGCAGCATCCCGACACCCGGGCGAGGGGACGGCGCGTGGTGCGTCCCGTGGCGCGTGCGAGTTGACGGTGGTCGGCGGTCGGCTCCGGGCAATGCCGCACCGCATGCAGCACGGCCTCGACGGCGTGGCGCACGTGCGGGGCCAGGCCAGCGGCGAGGCGATAGTGCACCCACAACCCGTCGCGGCGCGTCTCGACCAGACCTGCGCGCCTGAGATACGCCAGATGGCGCGACGCGGTCGGCTGCGGGACGTCGAGGCTCTCGTGGATGTGGCACACGCAGATTTCGCCGTCACCCAGCAGGGCCAGGATGCGCAGGCGTGTCGGGTCGGCGAGGGCCGCGCACACGGCGGCAATCTCTGGGACGGCGGTCGGCAGGGGGGACGATCGTCATGCGCGGTGCCCCATTGTATGCGCTGTCGCAAATATATCTGGACACCCCGCACTCCCGGGCCTATATTCGCCTAACGAATGTATGCGGCGGCGTCGACGGCCGGCTTCGAGTCGTCGGGCGAGGCTGCGAGGGGAGGCGACAATGAGTGACATCAAGGCAGTGGTGGCGGACAGGTACGGCGCGTTGGCGGCGGCGGTGGCGGCCGGCGGGCCCCGCCCATCGTGTTGCGGTGATGGCAGCTGCTCCGATCCGATCACGAGTGGGCTCTATTCAGCCTGAGGAGGTGGGCGGGCTGCCGGCCGAGGCGGTGACGGCCTCGCTCGGGTGCGGCCATCCAACGGCGTTGATCGACCTCGAGGCCGGGCAGGTGGTGCTCGACCTGGGGTCGGGCGGCGGCATCGACGTATTGCTGTCGGCGCGTCGGGTTGGACCCACGGGCAAGGCGTACGGTCTGGACATGACCGACAGGATGCTGGCGCTGGCGCGCGACAACCAGCGCCGCGCCGGCGTCGACAACGTCGAGTTCCTGAAGGGAACCATCGAGGCAATCCCGCTGCCCGACGCGTCGGTCGACGTGATCATCTCCAACTGTGTGATCAATCTGTCGGACGACAAAGCGGCAGGTGCTCCGCGAGGCCTTCCGGGTGCTCAAGCCGGGGGGCCGCTTCGCCGTGTCCGATGTGATCGTCCGCGGTGAGGTGCCAGCCGACGTGCGCCGCAACATGGAGCTGTGGGTCGGCTGCATGGCCGGGGCGCTGCGAGACGACGAGTACGTGGGCGGCCTGCGCGCGGCAGGCTTCGAGGACGTGTCGATCGAGTCGTGGCGCGAGTACGCCGCAACCGACGCGGCGGCGTACTTCACGGATGCCGGACTGGCCTGCGGCGATCTCACGGGCGCCGACGGCCGGTTCTTCAGCGGGTTCGTGCGGGCGCGCAAACCGGCAGCAGCCTGATGGCGGTCCGCATCCGCACGGCAACCGGAGCGGACTGGCCGCGGATCGCCGCGCTGCTCGAGGGCCATGGCCTGCCTCTGGCCGGCGCCGTCGCGCACCTCGACGACTTCATGGTGGCTGAGGATGACGGGCGGCTGGCCGGGGTGGGCGGTCTCGAACTGCATCCGGAGGCGGCGCTGCTCCGATCGCTGGCCGTCGCTGTGCCCGGCACGGGTCTCGGCAGCCGCCTCGTCGCGCGCGCTGCTCGATCGGGCGCGCGCACACGGGGCAGGCTGCGTGGTGTTGCTGACCACCACCGCCGCCGCGTTCTTCACCCGGTTCGGCTTCACCGTGGTGACGCGTGACGACGTGCCTGCGGCGGTGCAGACGTCGGCCGAATTCCAGGGCGCGTGCCCGGCCGGCGCCACGGTGATGCTCGCGACACTGCCGTACGCCGGGCGCGGCCCAGGCCGGCCGGTTCAGAAGCTGTAGCGGACCGACAGCTGCATCTGCCGCTGTGTGCCGAGGCCGATGGTGCGGTTCAGCGGGCCGAGCAGATAGCCGAACGTGGGCCCGGCCGTGGTGTCGTTGAATGCCACACCGGGCGCCCCGTTGGGTAGTGAAGCGGCTGGCTGCTGATAGTTCAACTGGTTGCTGACGTTGAACATCTCGACGCGCAGCTGCACGCCCTGGCGGGCGCCGAGGCGGAAGTCCTTGCTGGCCATCAGATCCACCTGCCAGAAGCCGGGGCCGGAGAGAAAGTTGCGCGGCAGGTTGCCGAACGTGCCGGGCTGCGGCGTGGCGAAGGCGGCGGGGTTGAGCCAGCGGATGTCGCCGTCGCGCCGGTATGGGTCGACGCCCGGAATGAGGTCGGGCCGCTGCGTGCCGCGCGAGTTGCCGCCCGGGATGTTGGCCACGGTCACGCCGCCGATCGACACGTTGTCGGGCCGCGCGATGGTCACGTTGACCGGTACACCGCTGCGCGCGTTGAGGATGCCGCCGACTCGCCAGCCGCCGGTCCAGACACCCTGGCCGGGGAACATGTACACCAGGCTGGCGTTGGTCGTATGCCGGATGTCGGTCGGATTGGCGCCCTGCTCGCTCGAGAAGTCGAACGTGTTCTGGGCCGTGGCCGCCTCGTTGGAGCCCTGCGTCGTGCCGGTGTTGTGCGCGTACTGGTACTGCAGGCCACCCGTCAATCCGCCGCGGAACCGACGCGTCAGGCCAATCTGCAACGCGTCGAACTGGCTGCGGCCCCCCGACGTCTTGAAGTCCACCTGCCCCAGCTCCGGTCGCGGCCGACGCAGCGTGACCGGGTCGATCAGATTGGCGACGCCGCGCTGGAACAGGTCGTATCCCTGGCTGCCGGTGTAGCCGACGCTCAGGTTGGTGGCCCATGGCAGTTCGCGCTGCAGGCTGACCCCGTACTGCACGTTGTACTCGTCGGGCCGCCGGTGCGTGTAGCCACGGACATTGAGCGAGGTGCCGAACACGGCATCGCTGACCGGGTACTGCAGTCGGTTGCCGGCCACGTCGGCCGCGCTCACCGAATAGCGCGTGATGGCGTTCTCGATCGGCTGGATCCGGTCCTCGAACTGGCCGGGACCGTAGAACCAGCCAAGGCCGCCGCGCACGACGGTCCGGTCACCGAGCAGATAGGTGGCCGAGAGCCGCGGTCCGACGTTGTTGTAGTCAGCGTCGTAGAAGTCGTCCGGGTCGTCGGCAAAATCGTTGTCCTCGATGAAGAACGGCATGGCAATCCGGTTCTTCTCACGGACGACCGAGTAGAACTCGTAACGCAGGCCAAGGTCGAGCGTGAGCCGGGCCGTCGGTCGCCACGAGTCCTGCAGGTAGCCGATGGCGTAGAACTGCTGCGCGTCGAAGCGTGGCGAGTCGATGGCCCGTTGCACACGGTTCGGCCGGTTGTCGATGAAGTCGGCGATGCTGTTGAACTCGTAGGTGTCGCCGCCGAGGAACTGGAAGCCGACATCGATCGACCGGAATTCCCCGCCAGCCTTGAGGGTATGGCGGCCCCTGGTCATCGTCAGCGCATTGGCCAGCGAGATCGAGGTCGGCTCGAACAGCGACCCGGCGCCCTGCGCGGCGCTGGTGGCGCGCAACTGCAGCCCGGAGCGCGCAATGCCGGTGGTGCCGCGGCCGTCGATCGACGAGGAGCCGACGGCGCCCGACAACGAGACCTGCTGCGTCGGATAACCAGCCGGGCCAAAGGCCAGCGCTGCCGTCTCCGGACGGTTGTAGCCGAACTTGAACTCGTTCACCACCGTGGCGCGCAGGATCGCCTGCCAGTTGGCGACCAGGTTCTGCGGCGTCTGCGTGGCGCGCACCCGGCGTGGCGTCACCGTCTGGTCCGGCGTGTCGATCTCGCCGTCGCTGTACATGTAGCGGACGTACAGGCTCTGGCTGTCGGAGAGACGCCAGTCGAGGCGACCGGTCACCGCATCCTCCCGCTGTTCGGCAATGGTGCCGTTGACGGCGCGGCCGACCAGCGGGTTCGAGGATCCCAGCATCTCGGTAGGGAAGCCGGACAGCAGTGCGGCGACAGCCTGGGTGCGCTCGGCACTGCGCCCGCCGCCGCTGGTGGTCGGCATGCCCGCCAGGATCTGTTCGCGGGCCAGGTCGCTCGGCACCGATTCGACGAAGCTGAGCCCGGTCTGCTGCCGCAGCCCTTCGTAGCTGCCGAAGAAGAACAGGCGATTGCTGACGACCGGCCCGCCGATCGATCCACCGAACTGGTCGAGGCGCAGCGGCTGCTTGATGTCGTCGTACCTGTTGGTGGCATCGAGCGCATCGTCGCGGTAGTACTCGAACAGCGAGCCCGTGAAGCGGTTGGCGCCGCTCTTGGACACGACGGTGATGTTGCCGCCCGTCCCGAGACCACTTTCCGCAGGCGCGAGGCCGGCGTTGACGCGGAACTCGGCGACCGCCTCCATCGACGTCTGCAGCCGGAATTGCGATCCGGTGGCGTTGAGGTAGCCCGGGCTGGCGTCCCAGACGTAGGTGCCGTCCACGCCGTCGTAGTTCAGGTAGTTCTGCTGGTTGGACTTGCCGTTGAAGCGGATGCTGCTCCAGCCGCCGTTGCCATCGCTGGTGGCGCCGGGCGAGAGCGTCATCAGGTTGGCGAAGTTGCGCCCGTTGACGGGCAGGTTGTCCACCTCGTCGGGGGTGACGTTGACTCCGATCTTGGCCGACGACGCGTCCAGGACCCCGGCGTCGGCGGTCACGGTGACCGACTCGGACACCGCGGCGACGCTCAAGGAGAGGTCGAGGTTCTTGACCTCGCCAACGCCGAGCGTCACGTCCCGCTGCACGGTACCGAAACCGTCCAGTGCGGCAGAAACGACGTAGGCGCCCCGCTGCAGGTTGGTGACGGTGAAGCGGCCGTCCGCTTCGCTGATGGTCAGCCGCTGTGCGCCCGTGTCGCGCGAGGTCACCGTGACCGTGACGCCAGGCATCAGCGACTGGCTGGCATCGGCCACGGTCCCGACCAGCCGCGATTCGGTTTGTTGGGCATGCGCCGGGACCGGCACGAACGGCAGCGCGGTCAGTGCGAGGGCGAGCGCGTGGCGAAGCAATCTCATGGATGTCCTCTTGATAGGGACCGGTACCCGGGACTCGTTCCGGTGGCGGCCGACACCACCCTACGAAGCCGCGATGAACGGCAGGCAACGGAAGCGTTTCGGCAGGGTTAAATGCGCGACCGCCACCGTCCACGCCGGGCACCTTGGGACGTCGGGCAAGATCGGCTAAGGTGACAGGCACTGATGAGTGCCGCGCTCGATGTCTCGGTGGTGATGCCCTGTTTGAACGAGGCCGAAACCCTCGGGCCCTCCATTGCCCGCGCCCGTGAAGGCATTCGCCACGCCGGTCTGACCGGCGAAGTGGTCGTGGCCGACAACGGCTCCACCGATGGCTCACTGGAGATCGCGAGAAGCGCCGGCGTCCGGCTCGTGCACGTGCAGGAGCGCGGCTACGGCAACGCCTACCGGGCCGGCTTTGCCGCCGCGAGGGGCCGTCTCGTGGTGATGGGCGACTCGGACGACACCTACGACTTCTCGAAGCTGGACGAGCTGCTGGCGCCGCTCGCCGAGGGCGCAGACATGGTGCTCGGGTCGCGGCTGCGCGGCGCCATCAACCCCGGCGCCATGCCCTGGCTGCACCGGTACATCGGCAACCCCGCGCTGTCGGCGATGCTGAACCTGTTCTACAGGACCCGCATCTCGGACACGCACAGCGGCTTCCGCGCCTTCAACCGACAGGCCCTGCTCGACCTCGGACTGCGGACATCGGGCATGGAGTTCGCCTCGGAGATGTTGATCGTCGCGGCGCGCGCCGGCTGGCGGCTGGCCGAGGTGCCGATCACCTACCACGCCAGGGCCGGCGACTCGAAGCTGCGAACGTTCCGGGATGGCTGGCGGCACCTGCGCCTGCTGCTGCTGTACAGCCCCACCCACCTGTTCCTCCTCCCGGGGACGCTGGCCGTGCTGGGCGGTCTGCTCGTCCAGGTCGTCCTGCTGCGCGGTCCGATCCAGGTGCTGGGCCGGTTCGTCGATTTCCACTTCATGTTCGTCGGCGGTCTGCTGGCCAACCTCGGCGCGCAGATCCTGATGCTGGGCGTGTTTGCCACCAGCTGGCAGCGGCTGCCATCGTGGTTCACGCTCGAGCGGGGGCTGGTGGCGGGTGGCCTGATCTTCGGCGTCGGGATGGTGACCAACCTGGCCATCCTCGCGCAGTGGCTGACGGCCGGGTTCACCGGACCGGTCGAGATGATCCGCTACGCGATCCTGGCGCTGACGCTGACCGTCCTCGGCCTGCAGATCCTGTTTTCGTCCTTCTATCTCGATCTGGTGCGCGCGATGCGCCACAGCACGCCGCCTACCTTCGCCGTCGAAGAGGGCCCGCGCACGAGCGTCGCGTGAGCCAGCACGTCGAGGCCGAGCGCTCGCACGAGGACGCCTGGTACCGGCGCGTCGTCGAGGAAGGCTTCTTCGAGCGTCAGGGGTTCCGTCGGCTGCAACAGGCAAACCTCGCGGCCTTGCGGCGCAAGGTGCCGCTGCACCCGCGGCTGCGCCTGCTGTCGATCGGGTGCGGATCGGGGGAATACGAAGTGGCGCTCGCCCGTGAGGTCGGCGAAGTGGTCGGGCTGGACCTGTCGCCAGTCGCGGTCGAGGCCGCCGCCTCCCGCGCCCGCGCTGCCGGCGTCGCCAATGCCCGCTTCCTGGTCGGCGCCATCGGCGACATCGACCTCGGCGCCGTCCCGTTCGACGTGGTCCTGGCCTTTGGCGTCCTGCACCACCTCGGTGACGCGGACCGCCGCACGGCGCTGCGCTGGCTTCGGCAGCAGCTGGTGGACGGGGGATGGCTCTACGTGCGCGACCCGAATGCGCGCGGCCTGCTGCGCCGGCTGGCCGGTGCGCGAGCGCGGCGTGATGAGTTCCACAGCCCGAACGAGGCGGCGCTCGACCCTGGCACACTGCTCGGCGACGTGCAGGACGCTGGCTTCGTGCAGGCGCAGGTCGATTACACCGACGTGCTGCTCGGACCGCTGCCATGGATGCTCAGCCAGCGGTCGCCGATGTTCTGGCAGGCCGTGGCGCTGTTCGACCGGGCGTGGGTGGCGCTGCCGTTGCTGCGCCCGCACGCCTCGCAGTTTGCCGTCATTGCCCGCGCCTGATTGACGCGGCGCTGCCCTGCGTCAGGCGCGCGGCAGGGTCACCGTGAACATGGCTCCGCCTTCGCTGCGATTGGCCGCGCTCACCGTGCCGCCGTGCAGTTCCACAAGGTGCCGGACGATCGACAGCCCGAGCCCGGTGCCGCCCGAATCGCGCGAGCGGGCCTTGTCGACGCGGTAGAAGCGCTCGAAGATGCGCGGCAGTTCCGACTCCGGGATGCCGTGTCCCGTGTCGGCGACAGTCAGGCGGATATGTGTCCTGTCAGCCTCGGCCGCCAACTCGATGCGGCTGCCGTCCGGGGTGTAGGCGCAGGCGTTCTCGACGAGATTGCGCAGGGCGTCATGCATCTTCGCCGCGTCACAGCGCAACGTCAGCGTCGGCGGCGTCACCGCCAGAAGGACCGACTGCCCGCGCGCGTCGATGATCGGCTGCAGGTCGCCCGTCACCGAGCTGAGCAGGCCCTCGCAGGAGACCTCGGCGACCTCGAGGGGCTCCTGCCCGGCGTCCAGCCGCGCCAGTCGCAGCAGGTCCTTGACCAGGCGCTCCATGCGCGCCGAGTGGCGCGCGATGATCTCCAGGAAGCGCGTCGTCTCCGGTTCGTGGTCGGGCTCGTCGAGGAGGGCTTCGACGTAGCCGCGAATCGCGGTCAGCGGCGTCCGCAGTTCGTGCGAGACGTTGGCCACGAAGTCGCGCCGGATGCGGTCGGCGCGCCGCAGGTCGGTGATGTCGTGCAGGACGAGCACGGCGCCGCGACTGCCCGGCGTGATCGCCGGCGAGCACCGGGCGATGAAGGTCTGCCCGGGCTCGCGGCCGACCGCGAGTTCGAGCCCGCCCGGGCGCTCCCCCTGCAGCGCCTGGGTGATCTGCATGGCGATGTCGGGGTGGCGGATGAGCTCGACGTACCGCCGGCCGATGGGCGAGGCGTCGAGGCGCAGCAGCTGCCTGGCCGCCTCGTTGGCAATCTGCACCTGGCCCTGCTCGTTGACGACGATCACGCCCTCGACCATCCCGGAAAGCACCGCCTCCAGCCGCGCCCGGTCGCGGGTCAGATCGCCGAGCCGGACCTCGAGCGCCTGGCCAGCCGCGTTGACGGCGCGGGCCACCCGGCCGAGCGCATCGCCGCGCGGTTCCGGCAATGCGATGCGCGGCTCGCCGGAGCCCAGTGCGCGGATGGCTGAGACCGCCTCGCCAATGCGGTCGTCCACCACCGTGGCCGCCATCCAGCCGGTGATCACCGACGACAGGGCCGCGGTGACCACGCCGACCAGGCCGACACGCAGCAGGAAGCCCGCCGAGGTCTCGAGCGGCTCCTGCGTCACCCAGGCCACGCCGAGCATGAACAGCGGTGTGAAGAGCGCCGTCTGGAGCGCCGTCAGCAGGACGAAAGTAGGCAGGCGCACTGGACCTCGGGGCGTGGAGCCGCGCATCGCGACCGTCAACGCAGCTTGTAGCCGAACTGCTTGACGGTCTCGATGGCTTCGGTGAGCGGCGGGATCTTCTCACGGAGCCGACGCACGTGGACATCCACGGTGCGCGACCCGCCCGTGTACTGGTAGCCCCACACGTCGGTCAACATCAGATCGCGCGACAACACCCGGCCGCGGTGCTCCAGGAAGTACTGCAGCAGCAGGAACTCCTTGGCGGTCAGGCGGACGTCGCGTCCGTCCACGGTCACCAGATGCTGCTCGAGGTCCATGCCGATCCCACCGTACTGCAGGACCCGTCCAGCCGGCTGGACCGGCGGCGGGGTTGTGGCGCGCGATGACCGGCGCAGCAGCGCGTGCACGCGCGCGACCACTTCCTTGGCGCTGAACGGCTTGGTGATGTAGTCGTCGGCGCCGAGCTCGAGCCCGACGATGCGGTCGCTCTCTTCGGCGCGGGCCGTGACCATCATGATCGGCAGGTCGGCCATCGCCGCCGAGGCGCGCACGAGCCGACAGATCTCCAGGCCGTCGACACCGGGCAGCATACGGTCGAGGATCAGCAGGTCGGGCAGCCGCTCGCCCAGGTAGGGCAGCGCCTCCTGTCCCTGCGTCAGCACGTGCACCTCGTGGCCCGCGCGTTCGAGGAAGTGCTTCAGCAGCTCCGCGATGTCCGGGTCATCCTCCACGACGACGATGCGGCTCATGAGGGGAGAGGCTCCGGCCGTCCAGAGACCAGTCCATCGAGCCATTCGACCGGGGCCGCGGCCACCACCTCCTGCAACTCGGCGTCCGACGCGTACATGCGACGGGCGATCCGGCGCGCCGGCACCCGCCACGCCACCGTTGCGCCGCCGAACGGGTCCGGCGTGAGGGTCAGGTCCGGGCCCGCTGGCTCGCCCTTGTAGTAATCGACCTCGAAGCGATCCTGCCAGCCGTGGCACAGCGCGAGCGAGATCAGGTCGGCGGCCCGTAGCGACGCGTAGTCGCGCAGGAAGGAATCGAAGGCGGTACCGCTCGTGCGGGTGGCGAGGTCGGCGATGCGGTTGTCGCGCTCGCGCGACAGCGCCCGGAAGAAGTCGCGCCACTCCGGCGCACCGTCGTAGCGCGCGTACGCGGTGAGGGCGTGGTGCGCGACCAGGGCTGCGACGAGCGGGCGCGCGTCGAGCAGCTGCACAGCCCGCGTCCAGACGGCCTGGCGGCGGGCAACCGGCAAGGAGATGAAGTCGCACGGGCCACCGGTGGCTTGGTTCACCGTCGGGGCGTCGTCCTCATCGGCCCATCCGCAGTCGTGCTCGCGCGTGGCCGCCAGCAACTCGTCGCGCGACGGTCGGGCGGGCACCCCGTCGGCCGTCCACGACGACAACAGGTCCGCGGCCATGGCCGCATGGTCGGCCTGCCGGATCAGCAGCCAGGAGTCGCCGTCGGGGCGAACGATCACAGGGGGGAGAGTAAACCAGAATTCGGAATCCAGAATTCGAAATGCGAATTCGGAATGCAGCGAGGCACAGTGAAAAGGGCGCTCCCCGTTCGGGAAGCGCCCTTCTTGAACTGCGCCGGCGCGGTCAGCCGCGAGCCGTCAGCGGCACTCGGGGAACATCCACTCGCCGTTGTCGAACTTGGAGTCGCGATAGCGAGCGATGCGGCACATCGGGTCGGTCGTCCACCGGCCAACCGAGCCCGCGGCACGGGTCGGTCCGGTCTGGTCTACCCAGAAGGGCCCGGGACGGTTGCCGCAGTGGCCGCCGATGATGTCGTAGATGCGCACGTTGGTGCTGTTGCGCATCACCGCGCCCTCGTCGCCGTTGTAGTAGTCGACGATGTCCTGCGACAGGTCACCGACGTTGCCGCGCTTCCAGTTCAGGCCCCAGCGGTTGCTCTGGAATCGCTTGCGCAGGGCGGCGACGACTTCGAACATGAAGGTGTTGTTGCCGCGGTGCTCCGTGCACGAGTTGAACAGGTCGCCGGGACGGGCGTTGGCCACTTCCTGCACCAGGCCGAAGAGGTCGCCGAAGCTGACCCGCGGACCGGCGACGTTCGGGTCGAAGTAGGTGAACGCGGCTGGCGCGGTGAGTGTCTGGCTGCGCGTGATCACGGTCACGTCGACGATGCCCGTGACGCCCGGGGGCGTCACCGCCCGGATGGTGTTCTTGTTCTCGACCTCGAATGACGCGGCCGGCGTGCTGCCGAACAGCACCTGGGTGCCGGTCTCGGAGTTGCCGAAGCCGCTGGCCTCGATCTCCACCGTCGTGCCGCCTCCGGGCGTGCCGCGATTCGGGCTGACAAACAGGGTACCGGATGGCGAAGTGGGCAGTACCGTGGGAGGGGCCAGCGGGAAGTCGTCCGGCAACGGTGCGCCGACCGAGGCATGGCCGGACCGGTTGTTCACGCCCCAGTACACGGCGCGCTCGACCACGATGGGCTGGTCGGAGGAGAAGAACGTGGCGAACTTCTGGTTGGCCAGTTCGTCGTACTGCAGGGTCCACACGGTGTCGCGCGACTGCGCGGGCACCACGATCTGCTTGGTCACCCCCGTGTTGCCGCCTTCGGTGTAGAAGTGCATGGTCACGGTGGCCGGTGTCGTGCCCGGGTTGTAGATCGGGAAGAAGGTGTTGAAGCGGCGCTTGTCCGCATCACGCGCATCCTGATACATCAGGAAGCCGCCCTGCTGGCCCTCGGCAAAGCCCCACTTGAGGCGCGCCTCGGTGGCGCCGGCCGTGGCGTGGCCCTCGTTGAAGCCCTTCCAGTAGACCGCGCGCTCGGCCACCAGCGGCTGGCTCGAATCCACCTGGATGGCAAAGGCCTGGTTGGCCAGCGCCGGGAAGATCGAGGCCGGCACGTTGTCACGTGTGCCCGGAGCCATCGTCCGCGTCACTTCGGCCAGCTGGACACCGCCGTTGCCGAAGAACCTGGCCGTGACCGTGGTCGGAGTCGCCTGCTGGTTGAAGAGCAGCAGGTAGGTGTCGAAGTTGCCCGCGCCGCCCTGCACGCCCTCGGCAAACAGCCAGCGGCTCGACGGTGTGGTGACGCCCATCGCCGCGTGCCCGCCACGAATGCCGAATGGCGCGCCGGCGCCCCAGTACATCTGCCGCTCGGCCACGACGTCGAGGTCGGAGGTGATGGTGGTGGCAAAGCCCGAACGGCCGGCCGTGAGGCGACTCCCGATGGTGGCCGTCGGCCAGAAGGTGCGGCGACCGTTTGCCGGGACGACGGTGGTCTCGGTGAACTCCTGGCCGGCATCGTTGCGGTAGGAGGCCGTGACCGCCGCAGGCGAGCCATTGGCGTTGGCTACCGAGATGAACGTGTTGAAGAACTGGCCCTCACCCTCGGCGAAGTACCAGGTCTTGGCGCCACTGTTGGCGCCCTTCTCGTTGTGACCGCCGCGCAGGTCGTTGACCGGCGCCGACCACGACTTGCCGCCGCGGAAGAGACCGCCGCCCCAGTACATCGTGCGCTCGGCGATGATGGGCGCGGTGGCCGTGACCCGCAGGGCGATGCCAGCGCGGTCGCCGACGTTGGGGATCGAGCGTACGTTGACGCCCGTGCGGCTCTGCGGATCGAGCGTCAGCGCCAAATCGTACGGACCGTCGCCATCCTGGGTGTACACGGAGATGACGACGGGAACCGGCGTCACGTGCGGGTTGGCGAGCAGCAATTCCTTCTCGAACCCAAGCACGCTGCTGGTGGAACCTTCCGCGAACAGCCACGTCGTGTAATCGGGAGCGGGACCCGCGTGCGCAGGTGGCGGATTCAACAGGGCGACCGCGGCGCACAGGGCCACCGTCGCAAGTCTCACGGCTTGAAGCATGCAGAAACCTCGTACTGGGAAAATCCACGCCGAATCATCAGGGTCGGTACACACCAGGGCGCGGAGTGTCCATAACTATAGAAGTCTTCCCGCCCTGCGCCAAACCTAAAGGCGCGGCTGTGTTAGCTGCGGCTGGAGTGCCCATCCTCTGACGAGCAGACCCAGGGTTCGGCCGTCGGCGCCGGGCTTGCGGTCGGCGGGCCGCCGCGCCTGCGTCGTCCACAGGGTCAGCCTGTTCATGCCCGGGCGGAGATCGCCGGCGTCGATTGCCCATGTGTATAGGCCGCGGGTCGGCTGCAGCGGGCGCGCCCCGAGGTCCCGGCCGTTCACCGACAGCCGCACCACGTCGGACGCCGCCGGGATGTCCGGCGCCTGGGCATCGAGCGACAAGGTCAGCGGCGCAGCCGTGCGAAGTGCCAGCAGCAGCTCGGCGCGGGGCCCAGCCATCCAACGGAAGAAGCCGGTGCCGGATTCGAACTCGCTCTCATGCCATCCCGACCCGTGATGTGGTTCCTCGTCGGGCGACATGCGGAACGACGTGGGCCGCGCAGGGTCGACGGTCTCGGTCATGGGCCACGCGGCGCAGAGTCGCACCGGCCCGTCTGCTGAAGCCCGGCCTTCGCTGACTGGTCCGCGCAGGTACACGCCCGCCGCGGTGGCGTCGGATGCCTGCAGGACGAAGGTGTCGGCCGACGTCTCGGTCAGCCGTGGCGCCTCTGGCGTTGCCCTGCCGGCCAGACGCACGGACTGCGCCGGCGTCCCCGGTGGCCTCGTCAGTTCGACCTCGACGCCGGCCGCGGACGCCCATGAGACGCCCAGCGCTCCCAGACCCAGCAACGGGGTGATGTCGGTCCGTCGCCCTGGCGACAAATGGAGGCAGGGCAGCGCCGCCACACTGACCGAGCGCGTCACCGGCGCCGTCCCGAGTGCAGGTCCATCGAGGTGCTGCGCGTCGGGGCCGGACCGCCACGCCAGGACGTCGCCGCGTGTATTGAGCAGGACCACGACAACGGCTGCATCACCCGTCGGCAGTCCCTTGCCGCGCAGCGCAACACGGGCGCTGGTCGCATCCGCGTCGAGGCGGACGTCGGCGGGCGAGCGGACGCCGGTGCGCCCGAGCGGGTCACCCGGCAGCACGTCGAGCCGCGCGGCGCCAGCGGTTGCGGCTTCGAGCGCCTCGGCCCGTGCCCCCGTGACGCCGGCAAGCACCCGGGCCCGGCGGCTGCCCGCGTCCGCCCGCCGCAGACCAGCGCGGCCGAGAGCCTGCCACTGCGGCGGCGTCACTGTCGCGGCAGCCTCGCCGCTGATGGCCGCGAGCACGACGGTGCCATGCGGCAACGCGTCGAGCAGGCGATCCAACGGGACGCCGGGGTCGTCGGGCCAGGTGTCCAGCGCCAGCCCGCTCCACCGAAGCACCTCGCCCGCGTCAGGCGTGGTCACCAGGACATGCCGTCCGCCGCTGGCCAGCGCGTAGGCGTCCTGCGGTACGACGACAGCGGGGGAGTCCCGTCCAGCGCGGCCGTCACGGGCGAGCGCGGCCAGCAGGGCGCCGCGTGCCGATGCGTCATGCACCACCACATGCGAGTCGTCGATGCGCACCGCAATGCCCTCGGCCCACGTGCGTATCAGGGCGGCCTGCTGCTGCGGCAGACCCCACGGCGCGGCGGCGATGTGCAGCGCCGCCCAGGCCGCCAGCGCGATGGCGGCGGGGCGAGGGCTGCGCGGCGCACGCCACGCCAGCAGTTCGGCGAGGCCGGCGCCAGCCAGCCACCACGCCCACGGCAGCGTCGCCGCGACGCGCACGTGCGCGGCCAGCGGCAGGCTGACCAGCCCGATTGTCGCCAGCCCGATCCAGACCCTGCCAGGCAACCGGTCCGGTGTACGGCGCGCCAGGGACGGAAGCATCAGCATCAACCCGAGGGCGCCCAGTTCAGTCGCGAGCGTTCGCGCCGCCGTGCCGCCGCCGGACGCACCAACAGCCCAGAACCACTCCGCAAGCGCGCTCGACGCGACCAGCACCCACACGGCTCGCCACGTGCGGCGGTCACGCCGCTGCATGCCGCCCGCATCTGCCGGCACGTCGGTCGCGTCCCGACGGGACTGCCGGGTGAACCACCAGAGCGCCGCCGCGCTGGCCAGCCAGACCGGCGCAGCGCCGAGGGGAGAGGCACTCTGCCAGACGGCAAACGGCGCAAGCACGGCTACGATGGCCAGCAGCCCGGCGAGAGCTGGCGGCAACCCGGCGGCCTGCAGTGCCCTGGCCTGCAGCCAGGCAGCGCCGGCGCTACAGGCCCCGGCCCCTGCGATGGCGCCAGCGATCGCATCGCCCGGCAGCAGTCGACGACCGAGGTCGGTCTGCAGCCGCGCCAGCCATGCGGTCCCGTCATGCACGCGCGCCCAGTCCGCGGCGGTAGCCGGACCCTGGGAGTGGGGCAGCCACGCCTCACGGGGCGCCAGTGCCACGGTGGCGAGCACCGTGGCGGCTGCGAGCAGCGGCCACGACATCACGGCGATGCGTACAATGCGCGAGGCCGGCGCGGCGCTGCTGACGCGCTCGACGCCCGCTGCTGCTTTCCTCGTGATCACGCCTGCCCGCGTCTCGTCATCGCTTGTGGTCCCGTTGGCCGCGCTGCTCGCGGCCGCGCTGATTGTGCTTCGTTCCTTTGTCTTTCTCCACTACGAGCAAGCCGACTTCGATGCCGATCAGGCCATCGTCGGCTTGATGGCCACGCATCTGGCCGAAGGCCGGGCGTGGCCGTTGTTCTTCTACGGCCAGCTCTACATGATGGGCGTGCAGGCGTGGATGGCTGCCGTGGTCTTCCTGCTGACCGGCCCGACGGTCCTGGCCCTGAAGCTGCCGCTGCTCCTGATCAACGTCGCCACCGCGGTGCTGCTCGTCTGGTTGCTGGTGCGCGAGGCCGGGCTGCGGGCGTGGCAGGCACTGGTCGCGTCGGCGTGGTTCACGCTGCTGCCGCCGGTCACCGCAAGTCGCATGGTGCAGGCCCAGGGGGGCACCATCGAACCGCTGCTGTACACGCTGCTGCTGTGGCTGCTGCGCGCCCGCCCGGTGGCCTTCGGCCTGCTCTTTGCCTTCGGCTTCCTGCACCGGGAGTTCACGCTGTTTGCCGTGGTCGCCATCGTGATCGTCGAGGTGGCGACGGGCGAGCTGTTCACGCGCCGGCGGGCGGCGCACTGGCTGCTGGTGGTGCTGGTGTTCACGGGGGCGCGGCAGACCGTGACGGTGCTGCGAAGCACCGCGTCGATGTTCGGTCCCGACGCGCCGCCGCCGCGCCTGGCGGACGGGGTGACCAACGTGGATTTCGTTGCCCGCAGCGTGTGCGTGGCTCCCGGGCATGTGGCCGGCAACCTCGGGTGGCTGGCCACCCGCAACGTGCCGACCTTCTTCGGCGTGCAGGCCCAGCCGGCCGGCGCCCTGATCAACTCGGGGCAGGGGACCGGCCAGCCCTGGGCGGCTGTTCCGCTCGGCGTGGCGATGGTGACCGCCCTTGTGCTGGCGTTGCGCGGCTGGAAGCGCTGGCTGCCGCCCCTGGCGCCGCCAGCCGACCCGCGCGGCCTGCTGCCTCTGATGCTGACGTGCGCCGGCGTGCTGAGCCTGCTCGGCGTGGCGACTGGCTGTGACGTGCGCAGCCTGGTGACCATCCGCTATCACCTGATGCTGGCGCTGGCACCGGTGGGCCTCACGTCCCTCGCGTTGCGTGACCGGCAGGGGTGCGCCGCTGCGCGCGGTGATGACCGCCGGGGTCGGCGTGTGGGCCGCGGCAATGGTGTGGTCGCACGTGCAGCTGATTGCACGAGTACCGCACGGACGCACCGCCGCCGACGCCTACCGTGAACTGGCCGATGACCTGGCGGCGCACGGCAACCGGTACGGATGGGCCTCCTACTGGGTCTCCTACCACGTCGACTTCCTGTCGCAGGAGCGGGTGCAGCTCTCGCCGACCTCGGCGATTCGGATCAGCGACTACGCACGACAGGCGCTCCGTGCGGGGGGTGCTGCCGTTGTCGTGGGGTCGGAGCCGTGTGAGGCGGGCGATGCCAGCCGCAAGGTCGGGGTGTGGTGGGTGTGTGGGGGCGAGTAGACGGACCAACTTCAGAATTGCAGAATCTCGAAAGTTCACGAAGCGTGGCCAAGTGCCGAGGTGGCACGCAATGCCGAATTCTGAATTCGTGAAATTCTCAGCGGAGTCGGACCCTGAACGCGAGGATGGTCCACGCGGCAATCCAGGCCAGACCGCCGAGCGGCGTGACCGCGCCGAGCGCGCGGACGCCGGTGAGGGCCAGCAGGTACAGGCTGCCGGAAAAGAGCAGGATGCCGACCACGAACAGCACACCGGCCACGCGTGCGGCCCGCGCCGCGTCCTCGCCGGCGAGCCAGGCCGTGATCAGGACAGCCAGTCCGTGCACGAGGTGGTAGTGCACCCCGGTCTCGTAGATGGCCAGCAGGTCGGGCGCCAGGCGGCTCTTCAGGCCATGCGCGCCGAATGCCCCGAGTGCCACACCGAAAGCCATCGCGATGGCGCCAAGACGCACGAGCCGGGCTCGGTCAGACACGGACCACTCCTTCTTTCCTGGTCAGGAAGTACACCGCGGCGAGAAACAGCAGTGCGCCGTTGACTGTGAGGGCGATCGGCAGGCCGAGGCTGGACACGAGGGCGCCACTGATCAGGCTGCCGAGCGGCATGCCACCGCGGAACGCCACCATGTAGATGCTCATCACGCGGCCGCGCATGTCGTCGGGAGCCACGAACTGCACCAGCGACGTCAGCAGTGACGAGGTGATGATCGTGGCCAGGCCGGCGGCAAACAGCAGCAGGTAGGTCAGGTGCAGCGACCGCGACCAGGCAATGGCGATGACCAGCAGGCTGAAGACGGCCAGCAGCCCGAGCAGCACCTTGCCCATGCCCTGGAACCGGCCGAGCCAGGCGACCATCAGCGCGCCGGTCACCGCCCCGGCGCCGGAGAACGACATCAGCCGGCTGTACGTGTCCACGCCCTCGCCGAAGATCTGTTGGGTCAACACCGGAAGGAACGTCTGCATCGGCAGACCAAGCAAGGTCGACGCGGCGGCCACGACGATGAGTGCCACCAGCGTCGGCTCGTTGCGCACGTAGCGCAGTCCGCCCTGCATCTCGGTGAGCATCGTCTTGCCCGACACCGACCGCACGTGCGGTACCCGCAGCGCGGTGAGCGCCGCGATGACGGCAAGAAAGGACAGGGCGTTCAGGCCGAAGCAGGCGGCGATGCCGACCGAGGCGACGGCCAACCCTGCCAGCGCCGGCCCGATCACGCGCGACAGGTTGAACTGGATCGAGTTGAGCGCGATGGCGTTCGGCAGGTCCTTCTTCGGTACCAGCGACGGGATGAGGGATTGGTACGCCGGTCCGCCGAAGGCCTGCGCGATACCGGTCAGGCCCGACAGCAGGAGGACGTGCCAGATCCGCACGACGTCGAACCAGACGAGCAGGGCGAGCAGGGCCGCCGACGACAGCTGCACCACCTGCGAGCTGATCAGCAGCACGCGGCGGTTGTGGCGGTCGGCGACGACGCCGCCGACCAGCGTGAACAGGAGGATCGGCAGTTCGCCGAGAAAGGAGTCGAGCCCGAGATACCAGGCCGATCCGGTCAGCGACAGGACGAGCCAGCTCTGCGCGATCTTCTGCATCCACGTGCCGATGGTGGAAGCGAAGGCGCCGACCCAGAGGATGCGGAAGTCGCGCCACAACAGCGCCGCGCCGAGCCGTCGGAGCGCACCGGGCAGCCCCGACCGGGGCACCTCGGGCGAACTGTCGGACGGGGACGGCGGCGGTGCAGGGGACAATCCCGAAGAGGATACAATGCGCCTTCGCCAAGGCCCCGGCGCACAAGTGCCGCCAGGGCTGCGCCGCACACGAGAGGAACTTCTGACGTGACCCCATCGACCACTCGACGCGACTTCATCCGTACGGTGAGCGCTGGCGCGGTTGCCGCCGCCGGCACCGCCGCCACCCCCGCTGCCGCCGCGTCAAAGCCGGCGCCCGCGCCTGCCAGAAGCCGGGTGCTCGGCGCCAACGACCGGATCAATGTCGGCTTCGTGGGCTGCGGCGGCCGCATGAACACGCACATCAATCACGTCATGGGCCGCAACAAGGCCAAGGGCGACGTGCAGGCTGTGGCCGTCAACGACATCTGGGAGACGCGCAAGAAGCTGGCACGGGAGAAGACCGGTGTCGAGGAAGGCGCGGTCTACCACGACTATCGCGAACTGGCCGTGCGTCCCGACATCGACGCGGTGGTCATCAGCTCGCCCGACCATTGGCACTTCGCCCACACGATGGCGGCACTCGAAGCTGGCAAGGACGTGTACCTCGAGAAGCCGATGACCTACACGGTGGACGAGGCCCGCAAGATCGCCGAGTACGTCAAGTCGAGCGGCCGCGTGCTGCAGGTCGGCAGCCAGTACACCTCGCTCGACCACTTCCACAAGGCGAAGAAGGCAATCGACGACGGGTTGATTGGCGAAGTGGTGTGGGCCTCCGGCGGGTTCGGACGCAACAGCACCCGGCGCGGCAACGAGTGGAACTACAAGATCGATCCCGACGCCAATCCGTCCAACCTGGACTGGAAGGCCTTTCTCGGCAACGCGCCGAAGCGTGACTGGGACCCGGCCCGGTACTTCCGGTGGCGCAAGTACTGGGACTATTCGGGCGGCATTGCCACCGACCTCTTCTACCACACGGTGTCGCCGATCCTGATGGCCGTCGGGCCCGAGTTCCCGGTCCGCGTCACCGCTGCCGGCGGCATCTACGTGCAGAAGGATCGCGAAGTCCCGGACACCTTCTTCATGAACGTCGATTACCCGGCCTGGACGATGCAGCTGGCGTGCTCGGTGACCAGCGGCAAGGGCGCCCCGCTCGTGTTCCACGGGTCGCAGGGCACGATCATGGTGGCCGAGGACAGCGAGAGCTTCCAGAACACCGAGATGGTGGTCATCCCGGACCGCGACTACAAGGACGACTTCGTCAAGAAGACCGGTGCCGAGGAGCTGCGCATCGCGGTGAAGCCGTTCGTCCGCGGTGAACACCCGCACATGGACAACTTCCTCGCGGCCATGCGCACCCGCGAGAAGCCCAACCTCGACGCCGATCTCGGCTACCGCGCCATGGCCGCCATCGCCGGCGGCGTCACGGCCTATCGCAAGGGCAAGGTGGTCGGCTTCGACACCAAGTCGGAGAAGTTCACGTAACGATGTCCGGACCGATTTCCCAGTTCATCGATCGACACTACCGGCACTTCAACGCCGCGGCTCTCAAGGACGCGGCAGACGCGCTACAGCGCCCATCTGGACGCTGGCGGGAAGATGCTGGTCACCCTGGCCGGGGCGATGAGCACGGCCGAACTCGGCTGCTCGCTGGCCGAGATGATCCGGCAGGACAAGGTCAACGGCATCTGCTGCACCGGCGCCAACCTCGAGGAAGACGTCTTCAACCTCGTGGCGCACGACCACTACGAGCGCGTGCCGCAACTACCGCGACCTCACGCCCGGCCGACGAGGAGGCGCTGCTCGACGCGCCACCTCAATCGCGTCACCGACACGTGCATCCCCGAGCACGAGGCGATGCGCCGGATCGAGACCGCGGTGCTCGATCGCTGGGTGCAGCACGACACGGCCGGCACGCAGCGGTTCCCGCACGAGTTCATGTACGAGATCCTGCTCAGCGGCGTGCTGCAGGAGTCCTATCAGATCGATCCGAAGGACTCCTGGATGCTGGCCGCGGCGGAGAAGAACCTGCCGATGATCGTCCCCGGCTGGGAAGACTCGACGCTCGGCAACATGTACGCGGGCCACTGCATCTCGGGCGACGTCAAGAACGTCCACACCGTCCGCACCGGCATCGAGTACATGATGCGGCTCGCCGACTGGTACCAGGAACTGGCGCCGCGCTCCTCGATCGGCTTCTTCCAGATCGGCGGCGGCATCGCCGGCGACTTCCCGATCTGCGTGGTGCCGATGCTGCACCAGGATCTGCAGCGTCCGGAGGTGCCGCTCTGGGGCTACTTCTGCCAGATCAGCGACTCGACGACCAGCTACGGCTCCTACTCGGGCGCCGTCCCGAACGAGAAGATCACCTGGGGCAAGCTCGGCGTCGACACGCCCAAGTTCATCATCGAGTCGGACGCGACGATCGTCGCCCCGCTCATGTTCGCGCGCATCCTCGGATGGTAGAGACCAAGCGGGGGGCGGCCTGGCCCCTCTTCCTGATTTCCTTCCTCGTCCTGTTTCTCGAGGTGGCGCTGATCAGGTGGATGCCGGCCTACATCCGCCTGCTCGCGTACTTCTCGAACTTCATCCTGCTGGCGAGTTTCCTCGGCATCGGCGTCGGCTGCCTGCTCGCGCCGCTGCGCGGCAACCTGCTGCGCTGGTTCCCGCTGGTGCAGGTGCTGCTGGTGGTGGCCGTGGCAGCCGGGCGCATCGACATCGCGGTGCCGCAGACCTCCGAGAGCATCTACTTCTCGAGCGGCACGACCGACGCGGTGGTCCCGGTCGAGAGCGGGTGGTTCCTGCCGCTGCTGTGCATTGCCGTGGCGTTGCTGTTTGTCACGCTCGCGCAGCGACTCGGGCGCGAGATGAACGCGCACGCGCCGCTGCGCGCCTACCTCATCAACCTCGGCGGCAGCCTCGCCGGCGTGGTCGCCTTCGGCACGCTGTCGGCGCTGCAGCTGCCCCCGGTCGCCTGGTTCGGGCTGGGGTTCGCTGCCGCCGTGCCGTTCCTGCTCGAGCAGCCGCGGGCGTGGGCCGCGGGTGGGCTGGCGCTGCTGGCCGTGTCGCTCGGCGTCACCCATCGGCTGTCGGGCGACACGCTGTGGTCGCCGTACTACAAGATCACCGCGCACACGCAGGGCGAGGAGACGGTGGTGGAGGTGAACAACATCTTCCACCAGTCGATGGCCCCGGTCCGGGAGAAGGAGTACTTCTACCAGTGGCCCTACCAGGTCTTCGGCGACAGCTTCGAGGATGTGCTGATCCTGGGCGCCGGGTCGGGCACCGACGTGGCGTCGGCGCTGCAGCACGGCGCCAGTCGCGTCGATGCGGTCGAGATCGACCCGGTGATCGTCCGGCTCGGGCGCCAGTTCCATCCTGACGGGCCCTACAAGGACCCGCGCGTCCAGGTCGTCACCGACGACGCCCGGCATTACCTGCGGACGTCGCAGAAGAAGTACGACCTGATCGTCTTTGCGCTGATCGACTCGCTGACGCTGCAGTCGTCGTTCTCGGCGGTGCGCCTCGAGAGTTTCATGTTCACCGAGGAGGCATTCCGGGCGGCCAGCCAGCGGCTCAACCCGAACGGCGTGCTGGTGGTTTACAACTACTTCCGCGAGAAGTGGCTGGTCGACCGGCTCGCCAATTCCGCCCGCAACGTCTTCGGCGAGGAGCCGCGCGTTCACATCCACAAGGAGCACGGCTACCTGGGCGTGATGATTGCCGGGCCCGGCACCCGCACCGTGGGCAACTGGCCGGCGCCTCCCGAGAAGGTGGCCGCCTACAACCACCCCGACGTCGTCAGCCCCGGCGTGCCGCTCGACCGCGACGCGTCGATTCGCCCGGCCACCGACGACTGGCCGTTCCTGTACATGCGCGAGCCGCACCTGCCCACCCACTACGCGTGGGCCCTGCTCGGGCTGCTCGGGGTGTCCGTGCTGGCGGTGGCCGCGGCGCTGCGGCTGGTTGGCAGCGGCGTGGGTCAGGTGCGCGTGCTGCCGCTGGTGCCGTTTTTCGTCCTCGGCGCCGGCTTCATGATTCTCGAGACCAAGGCGATCACCCAGTTCGCCCTGATCTGGGGATCGACCTGGGTCGTGGCCTCGGCGACGATTGCCTCGGTGCTGGTAATGGCGGCGCTCGGCGCATGGCTGGCGAGCCGGCTGACGCGCATCCGGCCCTGGCTGGTCGGCGTGCCGCTGATGGGGCTGCTGCTGCTGGCGTACCTGCTGCCGATCGGCAGTCTCAGCTTCGGGTCGCTGGCCGCGGAGACGGCCTTCTATTCGGTGCTCACGTTCAGCCCGGTGCTGCTCGCGGGACTGTTGTTCAGCGGCAGCCTCAAGCAGACCGACAACGTGGCCTTCGCGTATGGTGCGAACCTGCTCGGCGCGATGCTCGGTGGCGTGGCCGAGTATCTGGCGCTGGTCACGGGGTACCGGTTGCTGCTCGTGGTGATTGCGCTGTGCTATCTCGCGGCGATCCTGCTGTACCCACGCGAACGACACGCGAACACGGCGCGGATATAGGAGGGCGGCTCGGGGAGCCGCCCCTACCTTCAGGGCAGCTCGGGGAGCTGCCCCTGCCTCCAGGGCAGCTCGGGGAGCTGCCCCTACCAGGCGTGTCGCAGCTTGAGGCCTACGACAACAACACGGCGCGCGCCGGGGAGCCGTCGGCGCCCTCGATCTTGAGCGGCAGCACCACGAACAGGTACTCACCGGGCTCGGCCTTGCTCAGGTCGAGGCCTTCGACGATGAAGACGTCGTTGCCGAGCAGGGCACGGTGGGTGACCGGTTCGGGGGCGTGGAAGCCCTCGACCGACAGGTAGTCGACGCCGACCGTGCGTACGCCGCACTCCACCAGGTACTGCGCCGCATCCTCGGCGATGTAGACGAACTCGGTGTTGAACGGCGCGCCGCTCTCGAGGGTGCCCGAGTTGGTGGTCTTGCAGAGCACCGCCCGCGCGCCCTCGATCTTGCCGAGCAGGTCGGCCCTGGTGATGGCCGTCTCGACATGTGTCAGGTCGAGCAGGCGGGCCGGCGTGATCATCTGCTCCAGCGGGATGGCTTCGAGCGTCTTCGGGCTCATCCCGAAATGCCAGGGCGAGTCGACGTGGGTGCCGGCGTGGCACGACACGCGATACATCGAGACGTTGCAGACGTCGCCCTTGTCCATCCGCAGCAGCGGGGTGAACTGCCACACCTCCTGGCCCGGCCACGGCGCCAGCCGCTCGCTGAGCGTCACCGTTACATCCAGCGCCTTGCCAGACTTCACGTAGTCATCAATCCAGGACATCGGGGGAGTGTAGATCCACGGTCGGCCTCTCGGTGGTAGGGGCGCCTCCCCGAGGCGCCCTGTTTCCCCCAGGGGCGGGGCTACTCCTGTCGCCCCTCGCCCGTCCGGCCTTGGGCCTTCGAATGCCGATGGCCGATGACCGACGGCCGACGGCCGAACGCCGACGGCCGTCCCGTGAGCCGGGGTATATTGCGCATCGCCATGAACCAACGTCGTCTCTTCCTCGCCAGCTGTGTCGCCCTGATCGCCACCGCCATGTCGTTTGCCATCCGCGGCGACATCATGGGGCAGGTGCAGCAGGAACTGCTGCTGTCCGACGTGCAGGTCGGGTGGATTCTCGGCGCAGCCTTCTGGGGCTTCGGGCTGTCGATCCTGTTCGGCGGTCCACTGTGCGACCTGCTGGGCATGGGGACGATCATGCGTCTGGCGGCCGCCGGTCACATCCTCGGCGTCGTCCTCACCGTGGTCTCGACCAACTTCACGGTGTTCTTCCTCTCGACGGTCGTGGTCGGCATTGCCAATGGCCTGGTCGAGGCAGCAATCAACCCGCTGATCGCCACCATCTACGCCGAGAACAAGACCGCCAAGCTGACGACGCTGCACGCCTGGTTCCCCGGCGGCATCGTCATCGGCGGGGTGCTGGCCTTCCTGATGACGCAGGGCGGGTTCGGCTGGAAGGCCAAGGTGCTGACGCTGCTCGTCCCGTCGGTCATCTACTTCGTCCTGTTCATCGGGCAGCGGTTCCCGGCGACCGAGCGGGCTGCCGCCGGCGTGCCGTTCGGCGACATGTTCAAGGAGCTGGCCCGGCCGCTGTTCCTGCTGGTGTGGTTCTGCATGATCCTCACGGCGGGCACCGAACTCGGCGCCGGCAGCTGGATCCCGACGATCTTCAATCGCGTCACCCAGAGCGCCACCCAGGCCGGCATCCTGCAGGTGGTCTGGATCAACATGGTGATGTACCTGATGCGCCAGTTCGGGCACAACGTGTCGCACAAGATTGCGCCCACGGCCCTGATCGCCGTGAGCGCCATCGTTGCCGCGGCAGGCCTGTACATGTTCAGCCAGGCCGCCACGGTCACCGCGGCCTTCCTGTGGGCCGGCGTCTTCGCGGTCGGCATCGCCTTCTGGTGGCCGACCATGCTCGGCATCACCTCCGAACGCTTCCCGCGCTCGGGGGCGCTCGGGCTGGCCGTCATCGGCGCCACCGGCAGCTTCGCCACGGCGCTGTCGGGACCGATCATGGGCTGGATCAGCGTGAACCTACGGTACGGCCAACGTCCTGACCTATCTGGTCGGCGCTGCCGCTGCTGCTGATCGTCATCTTCGGCGCCATCTACCTGGCCGACAAGGGCAAGGGCGGGTACCGGGCCGAGCGGATGACACACTGACCGGCAGTCGGCAGTCGGCAGTCGGCAGTCGGCAGCCGGCAGGCGGCAGACGGCAAACGCAAGCGGCAAGCGGCAGTCAGTTCCCCGGGTGGTGCCTCGACGGCGTCCGGGCTAGCCACTGCCGCCTGCCGCCTGCCGGCCCCGGTCCCCGGCCCGGCCCCGACTCCCCGTTACCCGTTACCCGTGACCCGGTCCCCGTGACCCGGTCCCCCGGTCCCCGTGACCCGTGACCCGGTCGCCGTGACCCGGTCCCCGGTCCCCGTTTCCCGGCTACAATTCCCCCGTGTCCCGTCTCTATACGTTGACGTTCCCGATCGTCCAGATTTCTCTCGACCTCACCAACATCGACGAAGCGCTCGACACCGCGGCGATTGCCGTGGAGGCCGGCGTCGATTGGCTCGAAGCGGGCACGCCGCTGCTGCTGGCCGAGGGCCTGCACGCGGTCGAGCGGCTGCGTGCGCAGTTTCCCGATCACCCGATCGTGGCCGACCTGAAGACGATGGACGGCGGCTACCTCGAGGCCGAGATGATGGCCAAGGCCGGCGCCGACTTCGTGGTGGTGATGGGACGCGCGCACGAGGCCACGGTCCGCCGCGTCGTCGATGCGGCGCGCCACTACGGCATCAAGGTGATGGGCGACAACATGGTCGCCGAGGACCGCGTCGCCGAATGCGCAGTGGCTGGAGTCGCTGGGCTGCGACTACATCATCCACCACATCGGCTTCGACGAACGCGGTCTGGTCAAGGGCCTGAGCCCGATGGACGAACTCGACGCCGTCGTGGCCGCCGTCAACGTGCCGGTGCAGGCCGTTGGCGGGCTGACCATTCCGCAGGCGATCGAGTGCCCGGCGCACGGCGCGCCGCTGGTCGTGCTCGGTGCTCCGCTGGTGATCGACGCCAACGAGTTCAAGACCTCGAGCAACGACCTGCACACGGTGCTGCGTGAGATCAGCACCGAGATTCGCAAGACGCCACTGAAGCGATGGACTGCCGATGGCCAGCGTCGGCGCGCAGGAGGACAACTAGATGGGCGCGTTGCAACCCGCAGTCGTGCAGTTCGGACTCGATCAACCGTTGCAGGTGGCGTTGCGCGAGGTGCCAATTCCTGAGATCGGGCCGGCCGACGTGCTGCTGGCGGTCGGCGCCGCCTCGGTCTGCGGGTCGGACGTGCATCAGGCCTACCTGACCCACTCCTGGCCGGTCAACGCACCCGTCACGCTCGGGCACGAGTTCGGCGGCGTCGTCGCCCAGGTCGGCAGCGACGTCAGGGCCTTCAAGGAGGGCGACCGCGTCGTCAGCGAGACCGCTGCCTACATCTGCGGCGAGTGCCTGCTGTGCCGCACCGGCCGCTACAACCTCTGTCCGACCCGCAAGGGCTTCGGCTACGGCATCGATGGCGCGATGGCGCAGTACGTGCGCGTGCCGGCGCGCTGCCTGCACCACATCCCCGACGCGCTGCCGTTCGACATCGCCTGCCTGACCGAGCCGCATTGCGTCGCCTACCAGTCGATGTGCGTCAACGCCGACGTCAAGCCCGGCGATCTCGTGGTGGTGCTCGGACCAGGGCCGATCGGCCTGCTCTGCGCGAAGATGGCCGCCCTGAGCGGCGCATACCCGCTGGTCGTGGCCGGTCGAGCGGCTGACCGTGGCCGCCTCGAGGTGGCGCAGGGAACTCGGCGCCACGCACGTGGTCGACGTCGACAACCAGTCGCTCGAGGAGGTGGTGCGATCGCTGGATCCACTCGGCGCAGACGTGGTCTGCGACGCCTCCGGAGCCAGCCGTCCACTCGACGCGGCGCTGCAGATGTGCAAGCCCGACGGCACCGTGGTCAAGGTCGGCTGGTCGCCGGATCTGGTGCCGATCAACCTCAACCCGCTGGTGCAGAAGGCCGTCAAGCTGCACGGCTCGTTCAGCCACAACTACCCGGTGTGGGAACGCGTGATCAGCCTGCTCTCGGCCGGCCGGACCGGCGCCGAGAAGGTCGTCGGCATGCGGACCGACCTCGAGCATTGGCACGAGGCATTCGAGGGCATGCACAGCGGCCAGGTCATCAAGTCGGTGCTGCTGCCGCACGGCCCCGAGGGCCCGCGGCGCTAGCGCCGCCTGCGCCCTGCGGCCACCAGCCCCCGGCAGCGTCTGATTGGCATGCGCGCCCGCCTTCTGCTGTCTTCCTTCGTCGTCGTGCTGGCGTGGGCCGGGCTCGGCGCCCAGGCCCAGCCTGACCTCTCGGGCGTCTGGCGGCTCAACGCCGACGCCAGCGACGTCGGAGGTGCCGGCGCTGACGACGGCGATGTGCCCGCCGGCCGCCGCGTCCCGCTCGGCGGCTTCGGCATGCCGGGGCGCCAGCCGCTCGGCGGCTTCGGGTCTCCCGGCGGCATGGCCGCGCCGGGCAACGCCGTCGACCCGCAAACCCGCAGGCAGCGGCAGGCGCTGCTGCGCGAACTGCTCGAGCCGGTGCGTCGGTTCGAGATCACGCAGGACGGAACGGCCGTGTCCTTCGTGTACGAGCAGGGGCGCACCGTCCGTTACCGCACCGACGGCAGGACCGAAAAGCACCAGGCCATCAACGGCGTCGTCGAAACCGAGACGCGCTGGAAGAAGGGCAAGCTGGTGCGCGAGACCAATCTCGACGACGGCGTCACCATCGAGGAGACGTTCGTGCTCACGTCACCGCGTGGGCTGTCGGTCGAGATCGAGGTCGGCGGCGGTCTCGGGGGCCGCAAACCCATCCACCGCATCTACGACCCCGTCGAGTGACGCCGGGCGTCGGCCGCCGATGCAATTTCTAGAGGATCTATGGCTGACCTGACGCTGCCCAATCTCCCGCGCGCCTTCGACCTGACCGGCCGGATCGCACTCGTCACCGGTTCGACCTCCGGCATCGGCAGGGGCATCGCCCTGCAGCTGGCAGCCCTCGGGGCCGCCGTGATCGTCAACGGCCGGTCGGAGAAACGGGGCGCCGAGGTGGTCGAGGCCATCACCGGGAGCGGCGGACGCGCGGCGTTCGAGGCGGCTGACCTCACCGACGCCACGCAGTGCCGCGAGCTGGTGGAACGCGCGGCGGCGCAGTTCGGGGGGCTCGACATCCTGGTCAACAACGCCGCCGACACCTCGCGTGGCGACGTTCGCACCACGACCATTGCCGAGTGGGATCGCATCCACGCCATCAACCTGCGGGCACCGTTCCTGCTGCTGCAGGCGGCAGTGCCGCACCTGGAGCGTCGCGGGGGCGGCGCGGTGCTCAACATCGGGTCGGTCAACGCGTACATCGGCGAGCCGAAGCTGACGGCCTATTCGGCCGCCAAGGGCGGGCTGATGACCCTGACCAAGAATGCCGCCGCACAACTCAATGCGGTCAAGATTCGGGTCAATCAGATCAACGTCGGCTGGACCCTCACCGAGGGCGAGAAGACGGTCAAGCGGGAGCAGGAAGGCAAGGGCGAAGAGTGGCTGGCCGAGGCCATCGAGACACGCCCCTTCGGGCGCATGCTGGAGCCGGCCGACACGGCCTATGCGGTCGCGTACTATGTCTCCGATGCTGCCGCATGCGTCACCGGGTCGGTGATGGATCTGGAGCAGTACCCAGTCGGCGCGCCGCCAGCCTGGTAAAAAGGCAATTCAGAATTCACAATGCAGCGCGCAGCCTGCTCCAGCCGTCGCCTCGTGCTCCCTTCGCCCTTCGACTTCCCGACTGTCTTTGAGCTCTTCATTCTTCATTCTGAATTCTGAATTTACGTGATGCCGCCTCGAATCTCCGTCTTTCCCAAGTGCTACTTCGACGACCTGTGTGCCGGCCGCATGGACTACCTGCAATGGCTGCGCGACGCCCGGGCCCTGGGCGGTGAAGGCATCGAGCATTACGACGGCTTCCTGGCGCCACTTGGCGCGGACGCGGCACAACGCGTTCGCGAGGTGATGGAGCAGACCGGGCAGGTCTCCTCGCTGCTGTGCTTCTCGCCCGACTTCACGCATCCCGATCGGGACGAACGGGCCCGTCAGGTGCAGCGGCAGAAGGATGCGATCGACATGTCGGTGGCGCTCGGCCTGCGGCACTGTCGCACGCTGAGTGGCCAGCGCCTGCCGGGCATGACCCGCGCCGAAGGCGTCACGCGGACGGTCGAGGGCATTCGCGCGTCACTGGACCACGCCGGGGAACGCGATGTCGTGCTGTGCATGGAGAACCACTACAAGGACGGCAACTGGACGTATCCCGAGTTTGCCCAGGCCGAGGACGTGTTCCTCGAGATCATCGGGCAGATCGAGCATCCGAACTTCGGCGTGCAATACGACCCCTCCAACGCCATCGTCGGCGGCTACGACCCGCTGACGTTCCTCGACAAGGTCCGGCATCGCGTGGTCAGCATGCACGCATCGGACCGGTACCTCGAGGAGGGCGCCACGCTCGAGGACCTGCAGCAGGCCGATGGCAGCACCGGTTACAGCTCGGCGCTCAAGCACGGCGAGACCGGCAAGGGCCTCAACGACTACGACACGATTTTCCGCATCCTGGCCGAGGTCGGTTACGACGGCTGGATCTCGATCGAGGACGGCGTCAACGGGCTCGACGAGCTCGTGCGGTCGGCAGAGTTTCTCAAGCGCAAGCGCGCGCAGTATTACGGACGGTAGGGGCGCCTCCCCGAGGCGCCCTGGCCGACGTCAGGGCAGCTCGGGGAGCTGCCCCTACCAGCGAGATGCCATGACCAAGAAGAAGACGTCCTCCAATCCCGTGGTCGGACTCGTGCAGATGACCTGCTCGCCCGATCCCGCCAAGAACCTCAAGAAGGCGATCAGCCGGATTGGCGACGCCGCCAAGCGTGGAGCGACGATCGTCTGCCTGCAGGAGCTGTTCAAGTCGCAGTATTTCTGCCAGACCGAGGACACCGAGCTGTTCAAGCTGGCCGAGCCGATCCCCGGCCCGACCACCGAGACGCTCGCCAGGGTGGCGCGGCAGCACAAGGTCGTGCTGGTCTCGTCGCTGTTCGAACGGCGCGCGGCGGGGCTGTACCACAACACCGCGGTGATCTTCGACAGCGACGGCAGCGTCGTCGGCAAGTACCGCAAGATGCACATCCCGGACGACCCGCTGTACTACGAGAAGTTCTACTTCACGCCGGGCGACCTCGGCTTCAAGGTGCACCAGACCTCGCGTGGCAACTGCGGCGTGCTGGTCTGCTGGGACCAGTGGTTTCCCGAAGCCGCTCGACTGACCGCCTTGCAGGGCGCGGAGATCCTCTTCTATCCGACGGCCATCGGCTGGCTGCCGGGTGAGCAGCAGGAGATGAACATGGCGCAGCACTCGGCGTGGGAGACGATGCAGCGCGCCCACGCCATCGCCAACGGCGTCTTCGTCGTGGCCGTCAACCGGGTCGGCCTCGAGGGCCAGCTGCAGTTCTGGGGACAGTCGTTCGTCGGCCGATCCCTTCGGCCGCATCCTGGCCAAGGCCTCTGCCGACGCCGAGGAAACGCTGGTCGTCGAGTGCGACCTGTCGCTGATCGAGCAGACGCGGCAGAACTGGCCGTTCCTGCGCGACCGCCGCATCGACGCGTATGCGCCTCTCACGCAGCGGCTGATCGAACCGTGAGCGTCGAACGCACTCCCGCCGCGCTGGGCTATCGGATGCCCGCGGAATGGCATCCCCACGCCGCGACCTGGCTGACCTGGCCGAAGGACCCGGTGACCTGGCCCGATCGCGTGCCGGCCGTGCAGGAGATCTTCCTGCAGTTCATCGACGCGCTGACGCCGCACGAGCGCGTCCGACTGCTGGTCGACAACGCCGACGTCGCCGCCGACGTCCGCGCCCGCTGCCAGGGGCGGACGACGCACCTGGAAAACCTCGAGCTGATCGAGGTGGTGACGGTCGACTCATGGATTCGCGACTACGGTCCGAACTTCCTGCTCGGACCAGAGGGCCAGCTGGCTTTCAACCACTGGGGCTTCAACGCCTGGGGCGGCAAGTACGAGTCCCTGATGCGCGACGCCACGGTGCCGGCCCGGCTGGATCTGCTGACCGGTGTCACCGCATTCACACCTGGGCTGGTGCTCGAAGGCGGTTCGATCGACGTCAACGGCGCCGGCACGGTGCTGACCACCGAGCAGTGTCTGCTGCATCCCAATCGCAACCCGGGTGCGTCGAGGAGCGACCTCGAAGCCGCGCTGCGCCAGCATCTCGGCGTGCAGCAGGTGATCTGGCTGGGCGAAGGCATCGAGGGCGACGACACCGACGGGCATGTCGACGACATCACCCGCTTTGTTTCCGCCGACACCATCGTGACCGCGGTCGAGGACGACCCGAGCGACGCCAACTTCACGCCGCTGCGCGACAACCTGGCGCGGCTGCAGGCGGCCCGGCAACCCGATGGCCGCCCCTGGCGCGTCGTCACCCTGCCGATGCCGGGACACCTGCTGGCGGACGGTGATCGGTTGCCGGCCAGTTACGCGAATTTCTACATCGCCAACCGCGTGGTGCTGGCGCCCACCTACGGCCACGCCAACGACCAGGCCGCGATGGACATCCTGCGGCAGCTGTTCCCCGCGCATCGGGTCGTGCCCATCCCATGCGAGCCGCTGGTCTGGGGCATGGGGTCGATCCACTGCGTCACCCAGCAACAGCCCGCGTCCCGCTGACGACGTGCCCCATCGGGTTGACGGGCCGGCATGTCGCGGCCCGGCCGGGTTCAGGGCAGCTCGGGGAGCTGCCCCTACCGTCGGCGCCTCGCCCGATCCCCGATCCCCGATACCCGATACCCGATCCGCGATCCGCGGTGCCCGATCCGCGATCCCCGATCCGCGATGTACACTGCCAAGACTCTTCGTCCCCTGGTTTCACAGCGAGGTCGTTCGACGTGCAAGTCATCCGTTCTCCGAAGGTCTACGACGTCGTCGTCGTCGGATCGGGCGCTGGCGGCGGGGTGGCCGCCAAGGTGCTCACCGAAGCTGGCGCCGAGGTCTGCATGCTGGAAGCCGGTCCGCAATGGGATCAGGCCCGCGATGGCAAGATGCTGGGCTGGCCCTACGAGTCGCCGCGCCGTGGTGCGCCGACCGAACGGCCGTTTGGCGAGTTCGACGCGGCCTGGGGCGGCTGGGAGCTGGAAGGGGAGCCGTACACCTCGGCGCCCGGCTCGCAGTTCGACTGGTTCCGGGCCCGCATGCTCGGCGGCCGCACCAATCACTGGGGCCGCATCTCGCTGCGCTGGGGCCCCGATGACTTCCGGCGCCGCAGCGTGGATGGCCTCGGCGACGACTGGCCCTTCACCTACGACGACATCAAGCCCTACTACGACAAGCTCGACGAGTTTGTCGGGATCTTCGGGTCCAATCACGCGGCCGAGACCGGCCTGCACAACGAGCCCGACGGCAAGTTCCAGCCGCCGCCGCTGCCGCGTGCGTACGAGCTGTACTTCAAGCAGGCGGCCGACCGGCTGAAGATTGCCTGTGTGCCTTCGCGGCTCTCGATCCTGACCCGGCCGTTGAACGGGCGCGCCGCGTGCCATTACTGCGCGCAGTGCGGTCGCGGCTGCACCACGCACTCGAACTTCCAGTCGCCCACCGTGCTGCTGCCGCCGGCGATGAAGACCGGCAAGTTGACGATTGTCACCGGCGCCATGGCGCGCGAGGTGTTGAGCAACGCCGAGGGCAAGGCCACCGGCATCTCGTACGTGGACACGGCCACCGGCGAAGAGCGGACGGTGCAAGGGCCGCATCGTCGTCCTCGCGGCCAGCGCCTGCGAGTCGGCGCGTCTGCTGCTCAATTCCAAGTCGGCGCGTTTCCCGAACGGCCTGGCCAACGGCAGCGGTGTGGTCGGCAAGCACCTGACCGACTCGACCGGCGCCAGCCTCTCCGGTTTCATCCCGAAGATGGTCGGCATGCCGAACCACAACGAGGACGGCACCGGCGGCATGCACCTGTACATGCCGTGGTGGCTGCACAACGTCAAGGACAAGCTGCCGTTCCCGCGCGGCTACCACATCGAGCCAGGCGGCGGCCGCCGCATGCCCGGCTTCGGGTTCATGGGCGGCATCGACCGTCACCCGGGTGGGTCCGGCGGTGGCTACGGCAAGGGGCTGAAGGACGAGTACCGTCGCCTGTGGGGCGCGACGATTGGTTTTGCCGGCCGGGGCGAGATGGTGGCCAACAAGGACACCTACATGGACATCGACCCGAACGTCGTGGACAAGTGGGGGATCCCGGTGCCACGGTTCCACTGGAAGTTCGGCGACGCCGAGCGGTACCAGGCCCGCCACATGATGGAGACCTTCCAGGCGCTCATCGAGGAGATGGGCGGCACCGTGCTCGGCAGGATTCCCGGGCCCGAGGACGACTACGGTCTGGCGGCCGGAGGCCGGATCATCCACGAGGCCGGAGTCGTGCGCATGGGAGACGATCCCAATACCTCGGCCCTGAACGGGCACTGCCAGGCACACGAAGTCAAGAATCTGTTCGTGGCTGACGCGGGCCCGTTCGTGTCGCAGGCCGACAAGAACCTGACCTGGACGATCATGGCCCTGGCCTGGCGCACCTGCGACTACATCGCCGAGCAACGCAAGGCCCTGTCGATCTAGGTAGGGGCAGCTCCCCGAGCTGCCCTTTCAGGTTCCGCCTAGGTAGGGGCAGCTCCCCGAGCTGCCCTGTCAGGTTCCGCGTAGGTAGGGGCGGCTCCCCGAGCCGCCCTGCGAAATTCCGCCCGGACTGGGCAGCTCCCCGGGCTGCCCTCTCGAGGACACGACACATGGACAAACTGAATCGACGTCAAGCGCTGCAGGTCCTCGGTGCCGCACCGGCCATCGCCGGCATCGCGTGGACCGACGCCGAGGCGGAGCAGGCGCATCAGCACGCGCAGCAGGCCCGCCGAAGCGCCGGTGGCGCGAAGGCGGGGCCGTACAAGCCGAAGTTCTTCACGGCGCACGAGATGGCGACGATCACGGCGCTGACCAACCTGATCATCCCCAAGGACGAACGGTCCGGGGGCGCCAGCGAGGCCGGGGTGCCGGAGTTCATCGACTTCATGATGGTCGACCAGCCCGACCGGCAGCTGCTGATGCGCGGCGGCATCCGCTGGGTGGACAACGAGTGCCGCAAGCGCTACGGGCAGACCTTCGTCAAGGGCACGGCGGCGCAGCAGGCAGAGCTGTGCGATGCGCTGGCCTATCCGGCCAAGGCCCGGCCCGAGCACTCGCACGGCGTCCGCTTCTTCAGCGCGGTGCGCGACCTCACCGCCACCGGCTTCTTCACCAGCAAGATTGGTATCGCCGACCTCGACTACAAGGGCAACACCTTCGTGCCCACCTGGACGGGGGCGCCAAAGGAGGCCCTCGACCACCTCGGTGTCAGCTACGCGCCCTTGAGCAAGTGGTACCCCGAGTCGGTGTAGCGGGCCATCCCCGGCTGGCCGGGGATGGCCGTCCGCGCTGAGCATGGGCCCGGCGCGGTCAACGGGCGGCACGAGCCGCGATGGTAATCTTATGCATATGCTGCTCCGTGTTTCCGCCATTGTCCTGGGCCTTGCCGCGGTTGCCGCTGGCCCGCTGCTGCTCGCCCAGGCCCCCGCGCCCAAAAAGGACGTCGCCAAGGTCTGGACCGAGGTCTGCGCCAGTTGTCACGGCGCCAACATGCAGGGCGCGCTGGCGCCCACCATGCTCGACGACGTCTGGGTCTCCGGCAAGGGCGACGACGCGGCGCTGGCGGCCACGATCAAGAACGGGCGCGTCGCCACGGGCATGCCGGCGTTCGGCGCCATGCTCAACGACCAGGAAATCCGCGCCATGGTCGTGTACATCCGCGAAACCGCGGGCAAGGCCCGGACGGCCGGGGCCACCTACGCCACGCCCGCGGCCAACGTGGTCGTGGCGAGCCAGAAGCACGCGTTCAAGATCGAGACCGTGGTCGAGGGGATGACCGCGCCCTGGGGCCTCGATTTCCTGCCTGACGGTCGCATGCTGATCACCGAAAAGGGCGGCGCGTTGCGCATCACCGATGCCAAGGGCGCCCTCATGCCCGAGCCCGTGCAGGGCGTGCCGACGGTCACGGCCAAGGGGCAGGGCGGACTGCTCGACGTGGCAGTGCATCCCGACTATGCCAGCAACGGCTGGATCTATCTCTCCTACAGCGACCCGGGCGCCAACGACTCGGCGATGACCGCGGTGGTCCGCGCCAAGTTGCAGGGCAACGCCCTGGTCGAGACGCAGCAGCTGTTCAAGGCCGCCGCCGCAACCTATCGCACTGGCAACCCGCACTTCGGCTCGCGTTTCGTCTTCGACGGCAAGGGCCACGTGTTCTTCTCGATCGGTGACCGCGGCCAGCAGAACGACGCCCAGGACGTCACCCGCCCCAACGGCAAGGTGCACCGCATCAACGAGGACGGGTCCATCCCGAAGGACAACCCGTTTGTCGGCAAGGCCGGCGCCGTCGAGAGCATCTGGAGCTACGGCCATCGCAACCCGCAGGGGATGGCGATGCACCCGACCACCGGCGCGTTGTACGACGTCGAACACGGGCCGCGCGGCGGTGACGAGCTCAATCTCGTGACCAAGGGCAAGAACTACGGATGGCCGGTGATCACCTACGGCATGAACTACAACGGCACGCCGATGACCGACAAGACGGCCGCGCCCGGCATGGAACAGCCGCTGACCTACTGGGTCCCGTCGATTGCCGTCTCGTCCACCGGGTTCTACACCGGCAGCAAGTTCCCCGAGTGGAAGGGCAGCCTGTTCCTGGGTTCGCTGGCGGCGCAGGAACTGCGTCGGCTCGAGCTGACGCCGGCTGGCGTGACGCAGGAAGTGCTGTTCAAGAACGTCGGGCGCCTGCGTGACGTGGTGATGGGGCCGGACGGCGCCATCTACATCGCCTTCAATCAGCCCGACCGGATTGCCCGCCTCGTGCCGGCCCCATCCAGCGGCACCGCCGCCGCCAGCCAGGCCAGGTAGGCGACGCGGAAGGCGCGGCCATGGCTCCTTCCGTTTCACTGGCCCTGGACCGCGGTGACGCGGCCATCTTCGACATCACGACAGCTGCCCCCGGACCCGCGGGGCAGCTGCCGCTGACACCCGACGACCTCCTGCACAAGCCGAGCGGCGACCTGTTCGGCTGGTCGCTCGACGTCGGCATGGGTTGGGCGCCCGCCTCGCTGCGCCAGCCCCAGATGCTGCTGCTGAGCACGCTCGGCGGCATGCGCGAGCCCGACGGCACCCCCCTGGCCCTCGGCTACCACACCGGACACTGGGAAGTCGGCCTGCTGATGCGTGAGGCGGCGCTGACGTGTCGGGCAACCGGATGGACGCCGTTTGCCGCCTTCTGCACCGATCCCTGTGACGGTCGTTCGCAGGGCACGCCGGGCATGTTCGACAGCCTGCCGTATCGCAACGACGCGGCCATCGTGCTCGGTCGGCTCATTCGCTCCCTGCCGACGCGCGCCGGCGTCCTCGGCGTGGCCACCTGCGACAAGGGCCTCCCGGCGATGTTGATGGCGATCGCCGGCGCCGGCGACCTGCCGGTCGGCATCGTCCCCGGCGGCGTCACCCTGCCGGCCACCGACGGCGAGGACGCCGGCACCGTCCAGACCATCGGCGCACGCTTTTCGCACGGCTTGATCTCGCTCGAGGAGGCGGCCGCGATGGGCTGTCGCGCCTGTGCCTCGCCAGGCGGCGGTTGCCAGTTCCTCGGGACGGCCGCGTCCGCGCAGGTCGTCGCCGAAGCGCTCGGGCTGGCCGTGCCACACACCGCGCTCGCCCCGTCCGGGCAGCCGATCTGGCTGGATGGCGCGGCCCGCGCCATCCATGGTCTGCAGGCGCAACAGGCACTCGGCTGGTCGGCCCGGTCGATCGTCAGCGACGCGTCCATCCGTAACGCGATGGTTGCCCATGCGGCGTTTGGCGGGTCCACCAACCTGCTGCTGCATGTGCCGGCGATTGCCCATGCCGCCGGGCTGGCGCGGCCCGGGCTGGCCGACTGGGCGGCGGTCAACCGCGCCGTGCCTCGCCTGGTCGACGCCCTGCCGGCCGGCCCCCATCCCACGGTCCGCGTTCACCTGGCCGGCGGCGTGCCGGAAGTGCTCCTGCACCTGCGCGCGCTCGGCCTGCTGGAGACGCAGGTGCCGACCGCCAGCGGGCTGACGCTCGACCAGGTGCTGGATTGGTGGGAGCAGAGCGAGCGCCGGCAGCGCTGCCGCGAGGTGCTGCGACAGCGCGACAGGGTCGATCCCGACGCGGTGATTCTTCCTCCGCCGCTGGCCGCGGCCGCGGGGCTCACCAGCACGGTGTGTTTCATCGGCGGCAACCTCGCGCCTGAAGGCGCCATCGTCAAGAGCACGGCGATCGCCAGCGACCTGCTCGGCGACGACGGCGTCTACCGGCATGTCGGGCCGGCGCGGGTGTTCACCAGTGAAGCTGACGCGATCCGTGCCATCAAGGCACAGGACGGGACCGCGCTGCTGCCGGGCGAGGTGGTCGTGGTGGCGGGCATCGGCCCCATGGGCACGGGCATGGAAGAGGTGTACCAGGTGACATCGGCCCTGAAGCACCTGCCGCGGCTGCGCGGCACGCCCCTGCTCACCGACGCGCGGTTCTCGGGCGTGTCCACCGGGCCGTGCGTCGGCCACATCGGCCCGGAGGCGCTGGCTGGCGGCCCGCTCGGACGACTGCGTGACGGCGACCTGCTGCGCGTCGAGATCGACACGCGGCTGCTGACCGGTCGTGTCGACCTCGTCCGCCTCGACGCGGCGTCGGGCGAGTTGCTGCCCGATGCGGCGACGTTGGCGGCGCGGACGCCGCATCCCGCGCTGGCGCCGCACCCGCTACTGCCCGACGCGACGCGGCTGTGGGCGGCGCTGCAGGCGGTCAGTGGCGGCACATGGGGCGGCTGCGTCTACGACGTGGACGCCATCACGGCGCGGTTGAGGTAATGGTGAGGAGAAACGACATGCGTAAGCCAGAAGCATCACGCCGACAGTTCCTTCAGGCCACCGGACTGTCGCTGGCCGCGGCATCACTCGCTGGCGCTCGCACCGCCGCACAACCGCGCCTGCCCGGGCCGCCCGCACAGAAGCTCGGTTTCGCCATCGTCGGGCTCGGCAGCCTCTCGATCAACCAGATATTGCCGGCGTTTGCCCACTGCCGGCACGCGAAGGTGACGGCGCTGGTGAGCGGCGATGCGGCCAAGGCCAGGACCCTGGCGACGGCGTATGGCGTCCCGGCGTCCGGCCTCTACAGCTATGACACCTACGACCGGCTGAAGGACAACCCCGACGTGGACGTCGTCTACGTGGTGCTGCCCAACAGCATGCACCCGGAGTTCACGGTGCGCGCCCATCAGGCCGGCAAGCACGTGCTGTGCGAGAAGCCGATGGCCAACACGCCACAGGACTGCGAGACGATGATTGCCGCGGCAAAGGCCGCGGGCAAGAAGCTGATGATCGGCTACCGCCTGCGCTACGAACCGTACAACATGGCGATGATCGACATGGTCCGCAAGGCCGAGTTCGGCAAAGCGAAGGTCATCCTGTGCGAAGCCGGCTTCAACATCGGCGATCCGAAGCAGTGGCGCCTGAACAAGGCGCTGGCCGGTGGCGGCTCGCTGATGGACATCGGCATCTACGCGCTCAACGCCGCGCGCTACCTGTCGGGCGAGGAGCCGGTGGCCATCAACGCGTTCTCGTACACGACGCCCGGCGACCCGCGCTTCTCGGAGGGAGTCGAGGAGACGATCAACTTCCAGCTGCGGTTCCCGAGCGGCATCCTGGCCAACTGCGTGTCCAGCTACGGCGTCGGCCTGAACCGGTTCCGGGTGCACGCGGAGAAGGCGGCGTTCCAGCTCGAGCCGGCCCTCAGCTACAGCGACCTGCGGATGCAGGTGATTCGCGGCGGCGTCGTCGAGCTGCGTTCGCTGCCGGAGCGCAACCAGTTCGCACTCGAGATGGACCACATGGCCGAGTGCGTGAAAGGCAATGTCGAACCCCGCACCCCTGGTGAAGAGGGCCTCAAGGATCTGCGCGCGATGATGGCAATCTACGAGGCGGCCAAGACCGGGCGGACGGTCACGCTCAGCGCCTAGCGTCCGACGCCTGCGTGCTGGTGACGACGGCTTCGCCGCAGATGATCATCGCCACCGCCACCAGCGTCGATGTGGCCGGGGCGCCTTCGGTCAATCGTGACGCCAGCAGCGCCACCACCGCCTGGACCGGCGCCTGCGCCGACAGCACCCACAGGGGCACGCGCGTCAGGGCGACGAATCGGGTCAGGAACAGCCCCAGCAGCACGAGCGCGCCCAGTGCACCCAGAGCCAGTGTGGCCGCGTCGAGGCGCATGGCGACAGCCGGGCGTATCACCAGGGCGAGGACGACGAAGCCGACCGTGTTGACGACGTGCCGCCATACGGTGAGGGTGGCAGCGCCGGCCAGACCTTCGGCCCTGGTGATCCGGCTCGCCCCGAGGTAGGCCGCCAGCGACGCTCCGATGTAGACCAGTGCCGCGGCGAGGCCGCTGCTGCCGACCGCGCCGGTCCAGACAATGAGCAGGCCGCCGGCCAGGGCCAGCGCCGCGCCGCCGAGTCCGCGCCCGGTCCACGGTTCGCGCAGGACCAGGATGGCCACCGGCGCCTGCACGAGCCAGTCGAGCCGTGTCAGGAAGACGTACTCGGCAACGCGGGGACTCGAGGCCAGTCCGACGTAGAACGCGATGCCCGCCACCAGGAAGCCGGCGAGACTCGATGCGAATGCAGGACGGTATCGCGGCGAGACGAGCGTGCCGGTCGATTGCCAGAGCCGATGGCGTACGGGACGGATCGTCAGCAGCGCCAGCAGGCCGGCCGTGCCGAGCAGATAGACGAGCGCGGTACCCGGCAGCAGGGCCGTCCGCGCGATCACTGCCGCCACGATGAAGGGCGAGAGGCCGGCAAGGACGTGCGAGGCGAAGCCGAGGGCAAGCCCCGACCGGGCCGCGCTGCGGCTCACCGCCGTATTCGCCGACACGGTCACGAGACGCCGCGCGACGGGGCCGGTTCGTCGAGGACGCTGCGAATCTTGCGGGCGAGTTCCTGCGGCGTGCACGGTTTCTGAATGAACGCCACATCGGCCGCCAGCAAGCCGTGACGCACCACTGCATCGTCGGTGTAGCCGCTCATGAACAGCGCCTTGAGGTTCGGCCGCCGGGTGCGCAGCGCGGCGACCAGGTCGGGCCCACCCATGCGTGGCATCACCACGTCGGTCAGGACGAGGTCGATGGCCCCGGCATGTTCCTGCGCCACGCGAATACCGTCTTCGCCGTCGTGCGCCGCGAGCAGGGTGTAGCCGTAGCGGGCGAGGCCGCGCAGCAGCAGTTCGCGCACACTCTGTTCATCCTCGGCAAGCAGGATCGTCTCGGTCCCGTGCACGTCGGCCACCGAGGTCGGCGCTGGCCGCGCCGGCAGCGGTTCCGCGACGGCGGGGAAGTACAGCATGAACCGCGACCCCTGGCCGGGTGTGCTCTCGACGTCGATGGTGCCGCCGCTCTGGCAGACGACGCCGAACACCATCGCCAGGCCGAGTCCCGTCCCCACGCCGGGCGGTTTGGTGGTGTAGAAGGGCTCGAAGATGCGGGCCATCACGTCGGCCGTCATGCCGCACCCGGTATCGGTCAGCGCCAGCATGGCGTGCGGTGTCGGCTGGTCCCCGGCGTCGTCCTGTTCGCCGGTCGCACGCATCACGTTGGCGGTTTCGATGGTCAGCGTCCCGCCGGCGGGCATCGCGTCGCGGGCATTGACCACCAGGTTCATCAGCACCTGATCGAGCTGAGTCGGGTCGATCTTGATGCGATGGAGCAGGGGCGCCAGCACGATCGACAGCGCGATGTCCTCGCCGATGATTCTCCGCAGCATCATGCTGGTGTCGGCAATGACGGCATCCAGGTCGATCACCAGCGGCTGCAACAGCGATTTCCGGCTGAACCCGAGAAGCTGCCGGGTCAGTGCCGCCGCGCGTTCCCCGGCATCGCGAATGGCCTGCGCTGCCGCTTCCGCGCCCGCGCCGAGCTGCCGGTCGGCCAGCAGCACTTCGCTGTAGCCGTTGATCAGCGTCAGCAGGTTGTTGAAGTCGTGCGCCACGCCGCCGGCCAGGCGGCCGACCGCCTCCATTTTCTGCGACTGTCGCAGCTGTTGCTCGAGGTTGCGGCGGTCGGTGATGTCCTGGGCCAGCGACAGCAGCCCGGCAAAGGTGCCGTCTTCCTCGAAGATCGGCGTGTTGTGCCACTCGCAGGTGATCGTTCTGCCGTCCCTGGTGAGATTGTCCGCTTCGCCGTGGGCGTTCATGTTGCCGGCCCGCAGCTGTTCGAAAATCTGCGTGACATGGGCCCGCGAGCTGTCGGCGACGATCACCTCCAGCGGATGTCGGCCGAGCACCTCTGCCTCGCAGAACCCGAACATCTGCTCCGCGGCTGGATTCCAGCGCGTGTACCGCAACTGGGCGTCGGTGGTCAGGTAGGCGAGCGGCATGCGCTCGATCTGCAGCTGCAGGCGGGCCAGCAAGTCCCGGCGATCGGCATCGGCCCGCTTCAGGTCCGTGACCTCGCGGCAGATGCCGATGAGGCCGGCGAGCGCACCCGACGGGTCGCGGAACGGCACCTTTGTAGTCAAGTACCACGTGGTGCGGCCATCGGGCCCGACGGCCGGCTCTTCGACGTTGCGCAACACCTCGCCGGCAAAGACCCGCCGGTCGGCGTCGGCGTAGGCGCGCGCCAGTTCCGCAGGAAACAGGTCCCCGTCGGACTTGCCGGTCAGGTCGGCTTCCCGCTCGACGCCGACCTGCGCCAGCGTGGCGGTGTTGGCGATGACGTAGCGGCCCTGCGTGTCCTTGGTGAAGATGATGTCCGGCAGGGCGTCGATCAGGGTGCGCAACACGGTCCGCTCGCGCTCGAACGACGCCGCTGCGGCAACTTCGCGGTCCAGCGCCTGATCCAGCATGCCGAGCATGACGCCGACGGCAACGGTCAGCAGCAGGTTGACCAGCGCGAAGTTCAGCGTCACGACCGCCCACGCCGCCACGTCCATCGTCCAGCCCGACAGGTGCATGCCGGTGGCGGCCCAGCCGCCAAGCCCCATGCCCAGCAACGTCAGCGTGCAGATGACCGACGACGCGAATCCGATGCGGAGCCCGAGCAGGACCGTCGTGGCGGTAGTCACGCCGAACAGATAGATCTGGCTGATCGGTCCCACCCAGATCAGCAACGCCACGGCCAGCACGTAGATGTTGAGGCAGTAGAGCGCTGCCCGCCACTGAAAGGGCAGGCTGGTGGTGAGCGTCAGCGCCAGCAGCACCGCGAGGGCGAAGGTGTCGGCTATCGCGATGCCCGGAAGGCCTGCCGACAGCACGGCGTACAGACTGGGAAGGTACACCACCAGTCCGGCAACGAGGGTGAGTCTCAGGAGCAGGCTGAGCAGCCGGGACCGCCATGGGCCGGGACCCTCGACCAGATCCGCAAGCCGACGGTCTCCCATCACACGCCCATGCTCTCCCTTCGGACGGCCTCGCGTCTATGGGAAGTTAGGTGCCCCGACGCGCGGAGGGGACCGGGTCGACCGCCCGGGAGGGCGGCCGACCCATCGAAACGCCAGACTCAGTGAGCAGCGCTGGTGATCACGCCGCAAGCGATGCGGTCACCGGCGTTGCCGGCCGGATCGGTCTTGAGGTCGTCGGCCTTGGCGTGTACGACCAGCGCCGTGCCACCGTTGGCCAGCAACGAGGTGGACCCGCTCCCGAGCGTCACCGCGGTGTTGGTGATCGTCTTCTCGAGCGTGCCGTTGGCGCCGACCGTGATGTTGGGCATGTCGCCGGCATGATGGCCCTTCGGGTTGTCGAGGCCATGCTGCTTGGTCGCGGGATTGAAGTGCGGCCCCGCGGAGGTGAACGCCGGCCCCTCGCACTTGGCGACGCCGTGCACGTGGATGGCATGTTCCCCGGCCGGCAGGTTCTTGAGCGACAGGGCGATCGCCACTCCCTCCTTGGCAGGCGAGATCATCGCGTGACCCACTGCCTGGCCCTTGCCGTCCTGCAGGTTCACATGCAGCGGCTTGGGTGCCTGCGCGGCGCCGACCATGCCGAGAGTAACGAGAGCCGCGGTGCCGAACGTGATGCCAATCTGAAGACGCATCCTGGTTATCCCTTTCCAATCACGCCCGGACCGTCCGGGCGTCAAGTCATCTCCCTCCATCCTAGTGGACCTCGCGCCGTTGCGTGCGCGTCAAACTGAGGCTGGCTCGGCTGTGTCGCCCACCGACGCCAGCGGGCCAATCCGGGCGGCTGCGGCTGACCGGCCGTGATACAGACGTAAGCGTCGGCTTGCCGGCGGGTCTGGCCAGGTCAGCAGATGCCGAGCGAAACACCCTCGGTCTCACTGGCGTGGTTCTTGTACATTTGGACCATATGGAGATCTCCAGCCGCCAGCCTCCGATGCCCGGACCAGGTACGCGCGTGCTTGTGACAGGCGCGACCGGGTTCGTGGGATCGCACCTGATGCCGATCCTGGCGCGGGGCGGTGGGCAGGTGCTGGGGGGGACCCGCGACGTGGAACGGGCGCGCCGCAAGAAGCCTGGGCAGGAGTTCGTCGTCTTCGACCTGCAGCAACCCGATACCGTTCGCGCCGCCCTGCAGGGATGCACCCATGCGGTGTACCTCGTCCACGGCATGGGCAAGGAGCAGCACGACTACGAGCGTGCCGAACTGGATGCCGCCATGACCTTCCGGGCCGCCGCCGCCGATGCCGGGCTGGGCCGCATCGTCTATCTCGGGGGCATGCGGCCGGCAGGAACGCCTTCGCGGCATCTGCGCAGCCGCCTCGCGACTGGCGAATGCCTGCGGGCGGGCCAGGTGTCCACCATCGAACTGCAGGCGACCATGGTGATCGGCAGCGGCAGCGAAAGCTTCCGCATGGTCCGGGACTTGTCGGCGCGGCTGCCGGGCATGCTGCTGCCGAAATGGCTGCGCAGCCGCACACAGCCGATTGGCATTGCCGACGTCCTGCATGCGATCGTGCTGGCCCTGCGCATGGAAAGCAGCGAGAGCCAGGCGTTTCCGCTGCCCGGTCCGGAGGTGTTGACCGCGCGCGAGATCATCGAGCGGACCGCCAGCCTGCTCGGCCGCCGACCGTACACGATCGAGGTGCCGCTGGTGACGCCGTGGCTGTCCACGCACTGGATCCGGCTGGTGACACGCTCCGATCCGCGTGTCGCGGCTGAGCTGGTGGAAGGCTTGCGCACCGACATCCTGGCTCCAGACGACGGCTTCTGGCGGCTGGTGCCAGGGCACCGTCGCCAGTCCTTCGACGAGGCGGTGCGGGTGGCGCTGGTGGGAGAGGCCGAGGAGCTGTCACGGGCGGCAATGCTCGTCGAGGATGCCGCAGAGTGGCTCACACCGAAGGACGATCGCGCCACTCCGGCGTCATGACGACAGCCCCGGCACCGCGCCGGACGAACGTGCTCGGGCAGGGGGCGCTGCTGGTCGCCCTCAATGTCAGCTGGGCGCTGGTGATGGCGCGGTTCGGCCGCGGCGACATCTATTGGCTGGTGGGGCTGCACGCCGTGCTGGTGATAGGGATCGTCGTCGCGCTGCGTGGTGGGTCGCTGCGCGAGATCGCTCGCCCGAGCGGCCGCGACATCCTGCTCGGCGTGGCCGTGGGCGTGATCATGACGCTTGCCACCTACCCTGCCTACCGGGCCGCGGACGCCCTCGTGCCCGGGCTGGCGACGGAGGTGGCGCGTTTGTACGACGCGGCCAGTACCCAGACCCTGGCCATTGCGCTGGCCTGGACGATGGTCATCCTGACCGGTGAGGAATTGCTCTGGCGCAGCGCCTGGATTGCCATCTGGGAGCCGCGCTGGGGCGCCCCGATCGCTGCGGTGTCGAGCCTGTTGGCCTATGCCCTCACGCAACTGGGCAGCGGGTCGATCGTGGTCGTGCTGCTGGCCTGCACCTGCGGGGCAATCTGGACGGGGCTGCGCATGTACACGGGCCGTGTGCTGCCAGGGCTGATCGCCCATGCCATCTGGACCCCGGTCGTCATCCTTCTGCGCCCGGTCGTCTGACCCCTCCTCCCGGCGTCTGACCGCCTTCTGCCGATGCGCTGGCAGGGGCAGCTCCCCGAGTAGCGGCAGTGCGCTGGTAGGGGCAGCTCCCCGAGCTGCCCTGTGATGCTGGCGTCAGACCCTGCCTGCGACGTGCGTCAGCAGGCCATGCTCACGACAGACGTTGCCGACGGCGAAGCGGGGTGGTACGCTGCAGGTGAGGCGAAACAAAAACGAATGTCTCTTCCACGATCGCGTGCGCACCTCGAAGGGCTGCTGCAGGCCCGCCGCCTCGACGGCACGCTGGCGGGGCGAGTGCCGTCGACCGGCGTGCTCTCCACGGGCTTGCCCGAACTGGACACGACGCTGGGCGGCGGCTGGCCACGGGGGCATGTCTCGGAGATTGTCGGGCCGGCGTCTTCCGGTCGCACGCGCGTGCTCGTGTCCACGCTGGCCTCGGCCACTGCTCGCGGCGATGTAGCCGCCTGGATTGACACCGTCGACCGGGGGGATCCGGCCGGGGCGGCCGCGGCGGGGGTGCGGTTGTCACACGTGCTGTGGGTGCGCGGCATGCCGCTGTCGCCCGGGGTGCTGGCGTTGCGTCCGCGCCGGGGGGATCCCGATCTCACGCACACCGTGGTGCAGCGGGCGATCAAGGCCGCCCACCTGGTGGCGCAGGCTGGCGGCTTTGGCGTGGTCGCGCTCGACCTGTGCGACATCCCGTCGTGGGTGCTGCGGCAGATTCCCTCCTCCACCTGGCTGCGCCTGCACCGTGCCATCGAGGGCCGCGAGACCATGCTGGTGCTGCTCGGCGCCGAGCCCATCACGCGCAGCGCCGGTGGTGTGTCCGTGCGCGTGCAGGGCCGTCCCCGCTGGGAAGGCGAGACTGCCCGGTCGTGCCGGCTGGCCGGCATGGACTGCGCGATGCGCGTGGTCAGCAGCCGTGCCGCGGCCGGGACGACGCGTGAAGTCCAGGTCGCCCTCGCGGGCTGAGCGGACCAATCCCGAGTCCGTTCATCGTTGGGCATCCACCGTCGACATTCCTGCATTCTGCATTCTCAAATTGTGAATTCTGAATTCTGAATTCTGTGTCCATGTTTGCCGCGGTCCATCTCCATTCGTGTCCTGCCGACCTGACACGTGAAGACATCCTGACGCGTCTGTCGGCCGTGGCTGCCGACATGACGCCGCGGTGGGAGCGGCTCACCGCACGCAGCCTGGTGCTGGACGTGTCCGGGCTGCAACGCATTCTCGGCGGCCCCGAGGCCATTGCCGCAGCTGCACGGGCGCTGGCGCGGGATCGTGATCTCGACGTGCACCTCGCGGTGGCGCCGACCTGGATTGCGGCGCTGGTGCTCGCCTCGGCCGGCGTCGAAACCGTCGTGACACCGCGCGAGGCCGCACTGGCCCTCGCGCCGCTGCCCGTGGAGGCGCTTGCCGCGGTGCCTGGGGTGGACCTTGCACTGGTCGGGGCGGTGCGTGTGCGCCGGCTCGGCGGGGCCCGCAACTACCGGCTGTCGGCCGGGCTCGGCCTGATCGGCGGCCCTGATGCCGTGGCGACGCCGGAACCGGACCTGCCACAGGCCGACGAGGCACCGATCCGGATGCCGACGGGCCGTCCATGGCCCGACGTGCTGGCGACGTTGCATCGCTGGGGGGTCACCACGTGCGGCGCGCTGGCGCGGCTGCCCGCCGCCGAACTGCAGGCGCGACTCGGCGAACGCGGACTCTGGCTGCAGCGGCTGTCGGTGGGGCTCGACCCCCGGCCGTTGCGCGTGCAGCCGCCCGAGGATGATTTCTCGCAGTCGCTGGCGCTCGAGTGGCCCATCGATGGCCTGGAGCCCTTGTCGTTCGTGCTCGGGCGGGTGCTCGATCCCCTCTGCGCCCACCTCGAGGGCCGGGATCGCGCGGCTGCCGTGGTCAGGCTGTCCCTGCAGCTCACGGACCGGCAGGTGCACGTGCGCGAGATCGAGCTGCCGGTGCCGGTGCGCGACGCGCGCGTGCTGCGCACGCTGCTGCTCCTCGATCTGGAGGCCCATCCGCCGCAGGCCGCGATCGATCGCCTCACCGTCGCCGTCGAGGCGGTGCCCGGGCGCATCCTCCAGTTCTCGCTCCTGCGCAAGGCGCTGCCCTCCGACGACCAGCTCGCGGCGCTGCAGGCGCGGCTGACGGCGCTGATGGGCGCCAACCGCTGCGGTGCCCCGGCCCTCGTCGACTCGTATCGCCCCGGGGACGTTGCGCTCGCGCCCTTCGTGCCGTCAGGAACCGATGACGATGGCGACGCCTCGGCGCTGTTGTCGGCACTGGGGATGGCTGCGACGCGCGAGGCCGGCAGGGCCCGTGAAGACGCCCGCGAACCGGCGCGCGAGGGCTGGCTGGACACGGCCGGCTACCACGTGCGCCGCTTGCGACAGCCGTGGCCGGTCGTGGTGGTGCTGGGTGCGAAGCGCATCCCCACCGCCATCCGCTTTGGCGTGCGGTCGCGCGACACGGCGTTTCGTGATGGCCCGGTCACCCAGGCCGCAGGTCCGTGGCGATCCTCGGGGGCCTGGTGGCAGCCGAGCACCGACGTCGACGGCGCCTGGGACCGCGACGAATGGGACATCGCGCTCGAGAGTGGCGCGGCGTACCGGATCTTCCAGGACCGCAAGACGGAGCAGTGGTGGGTGGAGGGGGAGATTGACTGATCGAACGTCGAATGCACCTGGGAGGGGCGCCTCCCCGACTTGTCCGCCGTAGCCCTGACGGAGGCGGAGGCGCCCTGCGAGAGGGCCGCTCGGGGAGCGGCCCCTACCTGCTACGCCTGTGGCTGCTCGCAGTTGACCATCCACGACAGGCCGAAGCGGTCTTTCAGCATGCCGAAGCGCACCGCCCAGAACGTCTCGCCGATCGGCATCACCACGTGACCACCCTCAGCCAGGTCGCGAAAGATTCGCTCGGCCTCGGCGACGTCGGACACATTGACGGAGATCCAGACGCTCTCCTTGGACGTCTCGCCGCCAGGGCCATCCGAGCCCATCAGGATCGCGCCCTGTGCCTCGAGACGCGCGTGCATGATGTGCTCGGGCGGATGCGCCTGTGCCTGTTCCGATGGCGGGCCGTCGCCATACGCCATCAGCTGCACCGTGCCGCCGAGCACCTTCTCGTAGGTCGTGAAGGCCTCGCGACACTGCCCACTGAAAATCACATAGGGATTGATCTGCATTGCTGGCTGTCCTCCCGCCGCAGGTGTAGGTGATGGCGGCAGTCTACGCGACGCCACGCCGCGGGACGGTCTGACAGCCGCCTGTGTCGGGACCCGCTACCCGCTACCCGCTACCCGCTACCCGTAACCCGCTACCCGCGCGTACCCGGTACCCGGGTCCCGGGTCCCGGGTGCCGGGTGCCGGGTGATACCCCGCCTCCCGTCCTGATACGATCCTCCTGCGTGCTTTCCGCCGATGCCGTTCCCGCCACGCTCGAAGACGCCCTGGCGAAATACTGGGGATATACGCAGTTCCGGCCGCACCAGCGCGAAGTCATGGACGCGATTCTCGCCGGCCGCGACTCGCTGCTGGTGATGCCGACCGGCGGCGGCAAGTCGCTGTGCTTCCAGGCGCCGGCGCTGATCAAGCCCGGGCTGGCGGTGGTGGTGTCACCGCTGATCTCGCTGATGAAGGACCAGGTCGACGGCCTCAACGCCAACGGGGTGCCGTCGGCCTGCTACAACAGCGCTCTCGACGAGCAGCAGAAGCGTGAGGTCGTCCGCGCTGCGCGCGACGGCCAGACCCGGCTGCTCTACGTTGCCCCCGAACGCCTGGTCGGTGACGGCGGTGACCGATTCGTGCGCTGGCTGGCGGAGGTGGGCGTCAGCTTCATCGCCGTCGACGAAGCCCACTGCATCAGCCAGTGGGGGCACGATTTCCGGCCCGAGTACCGCCGGCTCGGGCAGATCCGGGCGCTGCTGCCGCAGGCGAGCATCCACGCCTTCACCGCCACGGCCACCGGCCGCGTCCGTCGCGACATCGTCGCGCAACTCGGGCTGCGTGACGCGCTCGAGGAGGTGGGCTCGTTCGATCGTCCCAACCTGGTGTACCGCGTCCTGCTGCGCGACCAGTTGAAGAAGCAGGTGCTGGACGTGCTCGCCCGCCATCGTGGTGAGGCCGGCATCCTGTATTGCCCGTCGCGCAAGGAAGTCGATGCGCTGGCGGCGTGGCTGGTGGAGGAGGGGTGGCGCGCGGTGGCCTACCACGCCGGCCTGACCTCCGACGAGCGCAGCCGCAACCAGGACGCGTTCCTGACCGAGCAGGCCGAGGTCGTGGTGGCCACGGTGGCCTTCGGCATGGGCATCCATCGATCGAACGTGCGGTTCGTGGTGCATACCGGCGCGCCGCAGTCGCTCGAGCACTACCAGCAGGAGTCGGGCCGGGCCGGCCGCGATGGCCTCGAGGCCGAATGCGTGCTGATCACCTCGGGGGCCGACTTCCTGAAGTGGCGGATGATGCTCGAGAAGAACGGCGAGTTCACCGAGTCGGCGCAGGGCTTGCTCCGCGACATCGAACGCTACACGGCAAGCACCCGGTGCCGGCATCGACACCTCGTGCAGTACTTCGGCGATACCTACGACCGCGAGGATTGCGGCGCCTGCGACGTCTGCCTCGGCGAACTGGAGATCGTTGCCGATGCGGTGACGATCGCGCGCAAGGTGCTGTCGTGCGTGGCGCGGGTGGAGCAGCGGTTCGGGGCAGCGCATGTGGCCAACGTCCTGGTGGGCAAGACGACCGAGGCGGTGACGGCGCGGGGCCACGCGCAACTGAGCACCTTCGGCCTCTTCACTGGCATGCCGGTGGGCGAAGTGCGCGGCTACATCGAGCAGCTCACCGCGCTCGGCCACCTGCGGCAGACCGCGGGCGAGTATCCCGTGCTGGTGCTCTCGCCGGAAGGCCGCACGCTGATGCGCGACGGCACCAGCGATCCACCGCTGGCGCTGTTCCGCCAGAAGCGCCGCGCCAAGGATGCCGGCCCGCGACGCTCGCGCGTCGAGACCGAATCGTGGGAAGGCGTGGACCGCGGGTTGTTCGAGCGGTTGCGCGAGGTGCGACTCGGCCTGGCCAGGGCGAGGGGTGTACCGCCTTACGTCATCTTCCACGACACCACCCTTCGTGAGATGGCCCGGGTGCGACCCACCTCGGCCGAAGCCTTACGCGACATCTATGGGGTCGGCCAACGCAAGGCCGAAGATGTGGGGCCCGCCTTCCTCGAGGTCATAAGCAGCAGCCTCTCCGTGTAAATTCGTCCCTTTACGCCTTCCCTTCGCCGCGCTATCGTCACCAGCATCGGCCCCGCGCTCGGGGCCTTTTTCAGTCGCACTTTCGCCTTTTGTTTGCTTTCGATGGTAGGGGTGCCTCCCCGAGTCGCCTGATCGGCAGCTCGGGGAGCTGCCGCGACCCGTGATCGGGCAGCTCGGGGAGCTGCCCCTACCGAAGTTTCCCCGATCCCGCGCCCTGAAGGTGACTGACCATGTACGTCGAACTGCACACCGCCTCGGCGTTCTCCTTCCTCGACGGCGCGTCGTTGCCCGAGGCCCTGGTCGACCAGGCGACGGCGCACGGCTACGACACCATCGCCCTGCTCGATCGCGACGGCGTCTATGGCGCGCCGCGTTTCTACCAGGCAGCGCGCAAGGCAGGGCTGCGGGCACTCGTCGGCGCCGAGTTGACGATGCGGACGGGCGGTGGGGAAGCGATGGTGCGGGCCGGGCGCGTGCCGTTGCAGGCGCCCCTGCTCTGGCGGCTGCCCGTACTTGTCGCGTCAGCGCAGGGTTACCGCTCGCTGTGCCGGCTGATCACGCGGATGAAGTTGGCGGCGGCCAAGGGGCAGGGGGCACTGGCTGTGTCCGACCTCGACGGACAGGTGGAGGGCCTGGTGGCCGTGGTCGGGCGGCCGATGCTCGCGGCCGACCGGCATGGCGTGGCCGGCCTGCTCGATCAGATCGTCGGGGTGTTCGGCCGCGCCCAGGTGCACGTCGAGATCCAGCGCCACCTGACGCGTGACGAGGAAGTCGACAACCGCATCCTCGTGTCGGCGGCCGAGGCCTATCGGGTGCCGGTCCTGGCCACCAACGGCGTGCGCTTTGCCACGCCCGGCGCGCGCCCGCTCTACGACGTGCTCACCTGCATCCGGCACGGCACCACGCTCGCACACGCGGGTCGGCGCCTGGCAGCCAATGCCGAGCGCTACCTGAAGTCGCCGCGGCAGATGCAGGCGCTGTTCAGCGACCTGCCGCAGGCCGTGGCCAACACGCGGGCGCTGGCCGATCGGCTCGATTTCACGCTGGCCAACCTCGGGTACCGCTTCCCGGACTACCCGGTCCCCGACGGCGAAACCCAGATCTCGTTCCTGCGGCGGATCACCGAGGCCGGCGCGCACTGGCGCTACCGGCCGCTCGCGGACAAGGCGCGGCGACAGATCGCCCGTGAGCTGGATCTGATCGAGCGGCTCGACCTGGCCGGGTACTTCCTGATCGTGTGGGACCTGGTGAACTTCTGTCGCCAGCACGACATCCTCGCGCAGGGACGGGGGTCGGCGGCCAACAGCGCGGTCTGCTATAGCCTCGGCATCACGGCGGTGGATCCGGTCGGCATGGAGTTGCTGTTCGAGCGGTTCCTGTCCGAAGAGCGCGGCGAGTGGCCCGACATCGATCTCGATCTGCCGAGCGGCGATCGACGCGAGCAGGCCATCCAGTACCTGTACACGCGCTACGGCGATCGCGGTGCGGCGATGACCGCCAACGTGATCACCTACCGGGGTCGCAGCGCGGCGCGCGAGGTGGGCAAGGTGCTGGATTGCCCGGCCGGGATGATCGACACGCTGGCCAAGGCGATGAGCCCTTTCGAGTGGCAGGATCCGAAAGACACGCTGGCGCGCCACCTCCGCGAACTCGGCCTGGATCCCGACGTGCCGCAGATCCGGCAGTTCGGCGAGTTGTGGATGCAGATGCAGGACATGCCGCGGCACCTGGGCCAGCACTCGGGCGGCATGGTGCTGTGCCAGGGGCGGCTGGACGACGTGGTGCCGCTGGAGCCGGCGAGCATGCCCGGCCGGGTGGTGGTGCAGTGGGACAAGGACGACTGCGCCGACATGGGCATCGTCAAGGTGGACCTGCTCGGGCTCGGCATGCTGGCGGTGCTGCAGGAGGCCATCACCATCGTCAACACGGCGGCGCCCGAGCGAGATCGACCTCGCGCACCTGCCGCCCGACGACCCGGTCGTCTACCAGATGCTGCAGGAGGCCGATACGGTCGGCCTTTTCCAGGTCGAGTCGCGGGCGCAGATGGCGACCCTGCCGCGTCTCAAGCCGACGTGCTTCTACGACCTCGTGGTGGAGGTGGCGATCATCCGGCCGGGACCGATCGTCGGCCAGATGGTGCATCCGTACCTGGCGCGACGACGGGGTGACGAGCCGGTCACGTATGCGCACCCGTCGCTCGAGCCGATCCTGAAGCGGACGCTGGGGGTGCCGCTGTTCCAGGAGCAGTTGCTGCGGATGGCGATGGTGGTGGCCGGGTTCTCGGGCGGGGAAGCCGAGGAACTGCGTCGGGCCATGGGCTTCAAGCGATCCGAGGCACGGATGCGGCAGATCGAGGTGCGGCTGCGTTCGGGGCATGGCCGAGCGGGGCATCAGCGGCGAGACGGCCGAGACGATCCTGCGGTCGATTTCGTCATTTGCGCTCTATGGGTTTCCGGAGTCGCACGCCGCCAGCTTTGCGCTCATCGTGTACGCCAGCGCTTACCTGAAGGCGTACTACCCGGCGGCGTTCACCACGGCCCTGCTCAACAACCAGCCGCTTGGCTTCTATCATCCGGCGACGCTGATCAAGGATGCCCAGCGCCATGGCGTGCGCTTTCTTCCGGTGGATGTGCAGCAGTCGATGTGGCTCTGTCACATCACGCCGGACGGCGCCGTGCGTCTCGGCTTCTGCATGGTGCAGGGGCTGCGGGAAGAGGTGGGACGGAAGCTGGAACGGCCAGTGCCGACTGCCGACTCCCGACTGCCGACTGCCGAAGGCCAGAGACCGACTCCCGACTGCCGACCCGACGGACGCGTATCCGACGGCCGACGGCCGACGGCCAAAGGCCGACTCGACGAACGGGTGTCCGACAGCCGACTGCCGACTGCCGACTGCCGAGATGTGATCTGCCCCAAGTGCGGCGCCGACGATCCGTCGATGCTCGAGGTCGACCGGCGTGGCGAGGGCTGCCACATGTACTGCGGCGTGTGCGCGCACGACTGGGACGAGACCCCGGGTATCGGGTACCGGGTGCCGGGTGCCGTCATGTCATCTGGGAGTGTCGATGCGCCAGGCCAGTCAGACGACGGCGTTCCTCGTCCGGCGTCACGTTTCTCCTCGGTGGACGCGCTGGTGGCGGCCACCGGCATCCGTCGCGACGAGTTGAACACGCTGGCCAGTCTCGGTGCGCTCAATGCTTTCGGCGCCGACCGGCGCGGCGCATTGTGGGGCGCCGAGCGCGCCGTGCGCCCGACCGGCGACCTCTTTGCGCTGCTCGACGAGCAGGCCCCGCCAATCAGCGTCACCGCAGCGCGGCGTGTCCCCCCCGATGAGATGCCCGCGAAGGCCGAAGGCCGAATGCCGACTTGTCCGCCGAAGCCCGAAGGGCGAAGGTGGAAGGCCGAGACGCCGCTTGCCGACTCCCGACTGCCGCCGCCCGTCGGGGTGCCCACGAAGGCCGACGGCCGAATCCCGACGGCCGAGATCCCGACTTGTCCGCCGAAGCCCGAAGGGCGAAGGTGGAAGGCCGACGTGGCGGGCGAAAGCCCGCTCACGCCGATGACACCGATGGAGCGGATTGTTGCCGACTATCGCGGCAGCGGCGTCACCATTGGCCCGCACCCGATGGCGCTGCGCCGTGCCGATCTCCGGTTGCGCGGGGTGATGCGATCGGACGAACTGCTCAAGACCCGCCGCGGTCGCCGCGTTCGCGTCGCCGGCGCGGTGATCACGCGACAGCGTCCCGGGACGGCCAAGGGGATGGTGTTTCTCACGCTCGAGGACGAAGCCGGCCTGGCCAACGTGATCATCCGCCCCGACGTCTTCGATCTGCAGCGGCCGCTGATCCTGCGGGCGCCGTTCCTGGTGGTGGAGGGCGTGCTGCAGCAGCAGGAAGGCGTCACCTCGGTACGCGCCGAACGCGTGATGGGACTGACCGGCGAGCAGCCACGGGTGCCGTCACACGACTTCAGGTGAGGTCTGCTACATCGACCTTTCCCGAGCGCCATCCTATACTCGTGAAACATGCGATGTGTCGCCGCGCTTCACGCCGGCGTTCTGCTAGTGACCCTGGTCCCAGCGCCCGCCGGTGCCCAAGTCACGGCACCGCCGTTGTCTGCGATCGAAACCCACGACAACCTGCAACCCGCAGGCGTGCTGCGGAACGGAGAACTACGTCTCTCGCTGTGGGCCGGCCTGGGGCGGTGGTCGCCAAAGGGGCCTGCAGTCCCGTCACTCACGGTGGCTGCGCTCGGCGTCGAAGGACGGGCCCTCTCCATTCCCTCCCCACTCATCCGTGTGCCCGTGGGCACCTTGGTTCACGCATCGATCCGCAACACGCTTGCTTCTCCGCTTCGCGTGAGCGGTTTCTGCCCGCGCCCCGGACGTTGTGACCTGCTGGTCATCGCACCGGGGACGACAGGCATCGCCAGTTTCGCCGTCCTCTCCGCTGGTACCTTCCATCTGAGGCGGTCGGTCCGGCGGGCAACGACGGCGACGACCTGGGCGCCATTGTCGTGGACGAGTCGCCCGCGCTGCAACCGCTCTTGTGCTTCGGCACAGCGCGTCAGCGGCCGCAACGTCACGCAGTCGCCGTCGATCAACGGCCGCGGCGCCATCGCGCGCGCGGTCTCGACCCGCGGGTCGTCGGCCGCGGGCAGGGCACTGGATGACATGCTCGCGCAGTGTCGACGACACGTGCTGCGCCGGCAGCAGTACGACGAGCAGATGCGGGCTGGAGCGCGGATCCGTGCGCGTCGCCACCGGAACGGACGACGTCGTCGGCACGTCGACTCGGTGTAGCGCGCCACGCTCACAAGGTCGATCACTGGACGGCAGCGGCCGCCGACTGATCCTGGGCGCCACGTCTGCTGCGCAGAGCCGTCGCGTCGTGCACGGCGTGAGCGACCGTCGCATCCACTGGCGCGGCGTCGAGCTCAACGCCGCGCAAGCGGTCCAGCGCGCGCAGTACCGCGACGCACACGCTCGCCGACGTACCCATCGCCGTCGCGCGGTGGAACGTCCGACGTCACCTGGATGAGGCCACGAGCCGGCGGCATCTAGCGCTCATCGTGCTCGAGCCGGGAGAGGTATCAGCCGCCCGGAATCATCGATCTCGTCGGAGGAAGGCGCCCAGCGGTGGATGCGGGCAGGACGGCCGCCGGCGTGCCAGCCGATCCAGTGCCACTGCACGGTCGAAGCTCGGCACGCGCACCTCGACCGCCGGCGGCGCGTGGTACGCGGCGAGCGTCACCTCGATGCCCGGCGAGACCGCGACATGGCGAAGTCACGCCGGTAACCGGGCAGGCGCACCCTGTGGCTGGAACTGCGCCGCGGCAATGGTGAGCAGCTGCTGCAATGGCCGGTGCTCGTGGCGAATCGCTAGAAGGCGCTTCGACTGCATGCGCAACTGTCGCAAGCGACCCTGCATTCTGAATTCCTGAATTCTGAATTCCCTGATCTAGCCCGCCGCCGGCGTCTCCGCCGCATGCCGATCGCGGTGATCCCGGCGGTCGCCGCGATCACGCGCATCGACGGGCGGGTCGGGCACGATGTCGGCCGGCAGGTCCTGCGGCCGCAGTTCGTCGCCGGCCATCAGGCGGTCGGCGATCCAGCGCATGGACCTCCGGTTCCGGCCGGGCCAGCAACCCCTCGAGTGGCGTGCTGGGCGTGCCGAAGACGGCGCGCTCCTGCATCGGCACGTAGGAGCCATCGGCCTGGCGCGGGATGTGACGACACCAGAGCCCGAGGTGCCAGACCAGGAACGGCCGCAGCCGCGTGTGCCCGCGCTCGTCGTCGCCGAAGTGTTCCCTGGCCAGCCGCACGTACTCCCGATACACCGCCACCCGACCTTCGGGTGAGTCGTCGACGACCTGACCCGCGGCCTCGGCAAAGATCCACGGCTTGATCAGCGCACCCCGGGCAATCATCACCGCCTGCACACCCGACAGCGCCCGCCCGCGGACGATGTCCTCGGGAAACAGGATGTCGCCGTTGCCGACGACCGGGATCCCGACCGCGGCCGCGACCTCGCCAATGGCCACCCAGTCGGCAGCATTCCGGTAGCGGGCACTGCGGGTCCGGCCGTGGACCGTCAGCGCGGCCGCCCCACCTGCTTCGGCGGCCCGTGCAACATCCACGGCATTCCGCTCGTCTTCATTCCAGCCGAGCCTGATCTTGACGGTGACCGGGATGGCGCCGGCGCCCTCCTTCATCGCCGCGACGAGGCGTTCGATGCGCCGCGGCTGGCGCAGCAGGGCAGAGCCGAGTCCCCGCCGGGTGAACTCGTCGATCGGGCATCCGAGGTTGAGATCGACGAAGTCCGCGCCGCGCGAGGCGACCAGTTCCGCGCCCCAGCGCAGTTCGTCCGGGGAGCGTCCGGCCAGCTGGACGCCGAAGCACCGCTCGTCGGGCGCACGCTGGATGAGGGCGAACTCGGCACGCCGGCGACGCTGGAGGCTGCGCACGACCGCCATCTCGCTCATCGTGACGGTGGCCCCAAACGCCTGGCACAAGCGTCGATAGGGAAGATTGCCGCCCTTGGTCATGGGGGCCATCACCAGCGCGGGACCGGACAGTGCTGCTGTGACGGACATCGGCGGTCGTATGATAAGCGGTGGAAGGGTGGCCGAGCCCAGCTGGGCGACATCAACGGCCATTCGGACGAGGAATTCTGATGCCTCACCCGTTCAAGGTGCACCGGACCGCTGAAGGCGACGTCTCGGTGCTACATCTCGAGGGCTTTCTCGACGCACACACCGCGCCGGTGTTCGAACAGGCCATCCAGGCCGAGCTCGACGCCCGCCGCCCGCGTCTCGTCGTCAACGGCGAGAAGCTGACCTACATCTCGTCGGCCGGCCTCGGCGTGTTCATGGGTTTCATCGAACAAATCCGTGAAGAGGGCGGCGACCTGAAGATCTGCGGCCTCAGCCCGAAGGTGCGGCAAATCTTCGAAATCCTGGGATTCCAGGCCATCTACGAGATGGTCGGCACGGTGCCCGACGCCGTGCAGCGTTTCACGCCCAGCCCGACGCGGGACGCCTGACCGACATGACCTCCCTCGAGCGGACGTTGACCCTGACAGTGCCCTCAGCTACGGAAAACCTGGCGCTGATTCGGGAATTCGTCGTCAACGTCGGCTCGCAGGCTGGCCTCGGCGATGACGACGTGGCCAAGCTCGAGCTGGCCGTCGACGAGGCCTGCGCCAACGTCATCGAGCATGCGCACGGGCACGACAGCAACAAGGAGGTCACGGTGCGCGCCACCTTCGACGCCGCCACGCTGCGGATCGAGGTGGTGGACGAGGGCGAGGGATTCGATCCGACCGTCGTGCCTTCCACCCCGGTCGAGCAGATGGTGCACGACCGGCGCACCGGCGGTCTCGGCCTGCGGGTGATGAAATCGCTGATGGACGAGGTCTCGTACGAGATCGTCCCCGGCGAACGCAACCGGCTCCGGTTGCTCAAGCGCATCCAGAAATAAGCTGCCGTGGCGCATGTTTCCGTCAGCCGCCTCGAGTCTCTCCTGGAGTCGGCGCAGCTGCTGCACGCGTCGCTCGACCTCGACCACCTCCTGAAGCACCTGCTGCGTACCGTCATGGGACGGCTGCTGGTTACCCGCGCCGTCATCGCCATCGACGACGGCGATGGCCTCCGGGTGGCGATGGCCCGGGGCGTCAGCGACGCGGCGGTCGGCTCGCCCTTCGACGCGGCCCGCGCCACCGCCCTGGGCCTGCCGCAGCAGATGCCGATCGGCATGACCCCGGCCGTCGGCCTGCTCGCCACGGCCGCGCCGGCCCGGCCCGCCGTCGACGAGGAGGAACGGGCCTTCCTCGAGGCGCTGCTCGGCATCTCCGCCACCGGCATCAGCAACGCCTACGCCCACGCGCAGACCACGCGTCTCAACCGCGATCTCGACCGGAAGATCCAGGAACTGCGGACGCTCATGGAGCTCGGGCGCGCCTTCTCGCGCGTCAGCGAGGTCGAGGAAGTGGCTCGCATCTTCGGCTTGACGCTGGCCGGGCCAATGGATGGTCACCCGCTATGTGATCGCCGTCTGCCGCGACACGTTCGGCATCGTCTCGCGGCAGCAGGGGGTGAAGCTGCCGCCGCTGTCGACGTACATGGACGCCTTGCAGCAACTGCCCGACGCCTCCCTGGTCAGCGACCTGCAGGATGGCGACGTGCGCGCGATGTTCGAGGCCAACAAGCTGCAGGTGGTGTTCTCGCTGCGCAGCGGTGAGCAGGTGTGCGGCTTTGCCGCGCTCGGGGCCCGTCCCGGCGGACAGACCTGGACGCCCGCCGACCTCGAACTCGGCACCGGCATGGCGGCCCAGGCGGTGGTGGCCTTCGACAACTGCTGGCACCTGCGCGAGATGCTGGACAAGAAGCAGTACGAGAAGGAGCTGGCCGTGGCTGCCGGCATCCAGCAGGGCCTGTTTCCGTCAGTCGCTGCCGGTGCTCCCCGGCTTCGACCTGGCGGCGATGAACCGTCCCGCCCAGCAGGTCGGCGGTGACTACTACGACATGCTGACGTTGACCGACGATGGCAACGACGCGTGCCTGTTCTGCGTTGCCGACGTCTCGGGCAAGGGCCTGGCGGCCTCACTGCTGATGAGCACGATCCAGGCGACGCTGCGGGCCCTGCTCGGACGCGAGGCCTCGCTGGCCGACCTGGCGTACCGCACCAACGAGCTGCTGTTTGCCACGACGCCCGGCAGCAAGTACGCCACGGCCGCCCTGGTGCTGGCCAATACCAGCTCCGGAGCCTGTCGCTACGTCAGCGGCGGGCACACCGAGACCCTGCTGCTGCGCGCCAGCGGTGAGCGCGTCTGGATGGGTGCCACCGGCGTGCCGCTCGGACTGTTCCCGGGCATGGCCTGGGAAGAGCTGTCGTTCACGCTCGAATCCGGCGACGTCCTGGTGCTGTACTCGGATGGCGTGAGCGAGGCACAGACGGACGTCTTCGACGAGTTCGGGTCGGATCGCCTTGCCGACATCGTCGAGCGCGAGCGCGGGCAGACGGCTGCCGCGATCATCGAGGCGATCCTGGCCGCCATCGACACCTTCGTCGAAGGGGCGCCGCAGTTCGACGACATCACGCTGATGATCGTCAAGCGGATCTGAACCGGGTTCCGGGTTCCGGGTTCCGGGAGCCGGAGAGTCGGGGAGTCGGCAGTCGGCAGTCGGTAAGCGGCAGTATGGGGGGCGACATGCGCAAGCGGATGCTGTCAGTTGCGGTGTGGGGTGTGGCCGCGGTGCTCGCCAGTGCGCCGGCCGGTGCGCAGGGACCGCGGTCCGACGCAGGGGGCACACTCGCGGGTGCCGGCGTGCAACGTCCGCGGCCCGCATCGTCACACGCACGCGACGTTGCTGACGGACCACCGGCGTTCGGTGTGCCCGTCGAAGTGCGCGAGATCAAGGGCGATGGTCGGGCGCCCCAAGCCGTGGTCGTGAACACCGGCTCGCGGGATATCCATGTGTTCGAGCTGGCGGTGTATCGTCCGGGCCTCGACGGGACGTGGGAGTTCCTGGGCAGCAGCGGCCAGAGCGGGATCACCGGCTGGCACCCCGGGGAGGAGCGGCGCACCTCGGCCGCCGGTTGGCGACCGGATGACGGGAGCGTTCTCGTGCCCACGTTGGCGTTCTTCGACGACGGGACCGCGGTGGGGAAGCGGGAGGCGATCGAGCACGCCCGTTCCGGCGCCAGAGAGAGCCGAGCGGCGCTCGAGGCGTTGGTGGAGGCGTTCGACGCGTTCCCTGACCCCGTCGGAGGCGATCAGCTGCAGCTGCTGATCGATCAGATCGCGCTCGCGTTCGCGCGGGCGCCGTTCACGCCCGACGGGAGGGGGAGGCACCAGTTCCTGAACACGATGAACGAACTGAAGCTCCTCATGTCCCCGTCGCGCCCGCGGGGCACGTCGATCGAGGACGGCGTATCTGCTGCCCGCAATCGGCTGGCAATTGCTCTCGACGTACAACGCCGCCTGCCGGTGTTGCTCAAGGATGCGCCGGTGAAGACGAGCGCAGCCGTCCCGTAAGGGAACCGGCGGTGCATCAATGCGCTGCCCGTCACCCGGTACCCGACTGCCCGGTCCCGATACCCGGTCCGATCCCGGCCGTTCCCGGCTACGACCGATAATTCCCGAACATCAACTCGATGTCGAAGTCGTGGCCGCGCAGGCGCTTCATCGCCTCCTGCAGTTCGTCCTTCGAATTCGAGCTGACCCGCACCTGCTCGGCCATGATCGTCGCCTGCACCTTCTTCAGCCCCTCGTCCTTGAGGAACTTGACGATCGCCTTGGCGGCTTCGGTGGGGACGCCCTGCTGCAGCGACACGACCCGCCGCACGGCGCTGCCTGAAGCCATCTCCTTGTCGCCCAGCTTCATGTTCTTGATCGGCACGCCGCGCTTGAACATCTTGCCCTGCAGCACCTCCCACACCGCCGACAGCTTGTAGTCGTCGTCGGCCAGCAGGGTGATCGTGCTCTTCACCTTGTCGAAGTCGATCTCGATCGTGGCGCCCTTGAAGTCGTAGCGTTGCCCGACCTCCTTCTGGGCCTGGTTGACGGCGTTGTCCACTTCCTGCAGATCGACGGTGGACGTGATGTCGAAACTCGCGGCGGCAGCCATAGCCGCAATAGTAAACAGAAACGCGCCGCGGGCGCCGCTAGAATGACCGCGTGACCGCTCCGCTGGAAGGCCTTCGCGTCCTCGAACTCGGCCAACTGATTGCCGGGCCGTTCTCCACGATGCTGCTCGGCTACTTCGGCGCCGATGTCATCAAGGTCGAGCCCCCCGACGGCGGCGATCCGCTGCGCTCCTGGCGGCACGTGCACGATGGCACGGCGCTGTGGTGGTACTCGATGGCCCGCAACAAGCGCTGCATCACGGCCGATCTTCGCCAGGAAGAAGCACGCGCCCTGATCCGGCGCCTGGTCGAGGGGTGCGACGTGGTGGTCGAGAACTTCCGCCCGGGACGCCTCGAGGCCTGGGGACTCGGCTACGAGGCCCTCAAGGCCATCAATCCTCGCGTGATCATGGTGCGCATCTCGGGGTTCGGCCAGACCGGGCCCTATGCGCGCCGACCTGGCTTTGCCGCCGTCGCCGAGGGCATGGGCGGTCTGCGCTACGTCAACGGCTTTCCGGATCGTCCCCCGGCTCGCGCCAACCTCAGTCTGGGCGACACCATCGGCGGTCTGCACGCCGTGCTCGGCCTGCTGCTGGCGCTGCACCACCGCGATGGCAAGGGCACCGGCGAGGGCCAGATGGTGGACGTCGCGCTCTACGAGTCCATCTTCAACCTGATGGAGTCGACGGTGCCCGAGTACGACACCGCCGGTGTCGTCCGCGAGCGTCATGGCTCGACGGTGAGCGGGATCGTGCCGACCAACGTGTATCCCTGCGCCGATGGCCGCTACATCATCATCGGTGGCAACGCCGACAGCATCTTCCGCCGATTGATGCGGGCCATCGATCGCGGCGACCTCGCCGAGGACCCGCGTCTGGCGACCAACGATGGCCGGGTGCCGCACGCGACGCTGATCGACGAGGCCATTGCGGCCTGGACCGCCGCACGTCCGTACGATGCGGCGTTTGCCGTCCTCGACGCGGCCGACGTGCCGTGCGGCCCGATCTACTCGGTGGCCGACCAGATCGACGATCCCCATTTCATCGCGCGCGGCCTCATCGAGCGGGTGACCGTGGCGACAGGCGAGGAAGTGGCGATTCCGTCCATCGCGCCGCAGCTCGCGCGCACGCCCGGCCGCACCACCTGGCCGGGCCCGCCACTCGGCGCGCACAACCTCGAGGTCTACGGCGGGCTGCTCGGCCTGACGCCGGAGACGATCGACGATCTCCGGGCCCGCGGCGTGATCTGAGGACCGGCCACACCGTCGCGAACCGGGCGGCGTGCCGCGATCGAACTGCTACAATCGGGCAGTTCTTCCGGAGGCAACTGGTTGGCACAGCGCGTCACGTCCCGCAAGGGCAGCACCAACGGCACGGCACCTCGCTTCGACATCGCTCCCCTCGTCACCGACGGCCCACGCATCAAGCTGCGCTCGCGCGTTGCCGGTCAGCTGGTCCAGCTGCCCGACGACCTGCCGCTGCCCCGGATCGCGCGTCGCCGCAGTGGCGTGCATGGCTGGGGGGTGTTTGCGCTCGAGCCGATCCCCAAGAACAAGCGGATCATCTATTACGCGGGCCAGCTGGTGCCGGCCAAGGAGAGCCACGGCCGCGAGGTGGCGTATCTCGAGAAGGGCTGCATCTGGTGCTTCGAACTGAGCACCCGCTGGGCCGTGGATGCCATGTTCGGCGGCAACGTCTCCCGCTTCATCAACCACGCGTGCCGGCCGAACTGCTACAGCCACATCATCGACGGCATCATCTGGATTCGCGCCGCCCGCAGCATCGAGGCCGGCGAGGAGCTGTCGTACAACTACTACACGGGCGGGACCGCGGAGATCGACTGCCGATGCCAGCCCGGGTGCAAAGGGCGGATCTAAGCCCATGGCCGCCCGCGCGATCTACCTCCATGGGTTCGCCTCGTCGGCGCAGTCCAGCAAGGCGCAGTTCTTTGCCGCGCGGTTTGCCGAGGTCGGAATACCGCTGACCACGCCAGACCTGAATGCTCCCGACTTCAGCACGCTGACCGTGACCCGCATGCTGGGCGTGGTGGCCGACACCATCGGGCAGGGGCCACCGGGACCGGTGGTCCTGATCGGGTCGAGCCTCGGCGGCTTTCTCGCCTGGCACGCCGCCGCCCGCCTCTCGACCGTCCTGCCAGACCATCCGATCACCCACCTGGTGCTGCTGGCTCCCGCCGTCACCTTCGGCCGCGACCGCCAGCACGATTTCGGCGCCGGCGTCGTCGACGAGTGGCAGCGGCTCGGCACCCGCGAGGTCTTCCACTATGGTGACAACGCGCCGCGGCCGCTGCACTACGAGTTCTATCGCGACGCGCTGACCTACCCGGCGGCCGAGGCGCAGGTGCAGGTGCCGACGCTGATCTTCCAGGGGCTGCAGGACGACGTGGTCACGCCGCAGGGAGTCGTCGAGTTCTGTCAGGGCCGGCCCAACGTCTCGCTGCGGCTGCTGCAGGACGGACACCAGCTGCTGGCGCACCTGGACGCGATGTGGTCGGACACCCGCGCCTTCCTCGGCTGCTGACGGCGCTTCGCCCGGCTGTCCTGGCCGCGTGTCTCCTCGCCGCCGCGTGCAGTCGCGAGGGGGCTTCGGGCGGCGAAACCTCTGACAGGCCTCCGGGGCCCGCCCCCTCCAGCAACGCCTCGAGCGCCGCGCCTGCCCGCAGCCAGGCGCAACCCGCAGAGTCAGACGACGCTGACGAGGCACGCACCGCGCTGCGTCGTGCGTCGTGGGCACGACTGCGCTGGCCCGGCGGGGAGGTGCTGGCCAGGCAACCTCGAGGATCGGCTCGATGCGCAGGTCCACGCCGGGTCGATCTTCAAGCTGGTGGTGGCGCGAGCGGCGCTGACGCAAGGCCTCGTCACGCCCGCCACCCGCGTCGTGTGCCCGCGGCGCCTGGAGGTGCAGGGGCGTCGGGTCGATTGTGTGCACCCCGATCTCGGTCGGCCGCTGACGCTCGACGATGCGCTCGCGTATTCCTGCAACAGCTTCTTCGCTGGCCTCGCCGAACGGCTCGATCGGGCGGGCCTGGCGAGCACATTGCGCCGTCTGTCGGCAGGCGCCATACCGCTCACCGATGACGGCGCCATGCCGTTGGTCGTGCTGGGCCTGGCGGGCCCTCGCGCCGGCCTTCGGACGTGGACGCAGGCGGCACTCGCGGCGTTACAGGCCGAGGCCGGTGATGGCGGGGAGGGCAACCGCGTCCGTCTCGGCGCCGAGCGCGCCGTCAGTGAAGGCACCGCGTCGGCGCTCGCCGACCCGATGACGCTGACCCTGGCCAAGACGGGGACGACGATCGTCGACGGCGTGCAGGAGGGCTACGCGGTGGCATGGCGGCCTGAGGTGGGCGAGGCCATCGTGGTGCGTGCGCCCGGCGTGGCCGGGCGTGACGCGGCGCGCATCGCCCGGCTGGTCTGGGATGGTGCGAGCGAGGCGGCCGAGCCGCGGGTGCGGGTCGGTCGTGTGCGCGATGCGCCCGAAGCCTCGTCGCTGCCGCGGGTCGACGAAGTGCCGCTCGAGGCGTACGTCGCCGGTGTCGTGGCGTCGGAAGGCGAGGCGTCGATGCCGGCGGTGGCGCTCTCTGCCCTGGCCGTGGCGGCCCGCAGCTACGCCATCGCCTCCTCGCGGCGCCACGCCGCCGAGGGCTTCGACCTGTGCGACACGACCCACTGCCAGGTGCAGGGCAGAGCCACGCGTTGGAGCCGCGACGCGGCGACGCGCACCAGCGGGCTGACCCTGGCAGGCCCGGCAGGCATCGTGGCGGTGCCGTACTCGGCCTCATGCAGCGGCGAGCTGAGCTCGCCGCGCGCCTTGTGGGGCGGCACGACCGACCCCGTGACGCGCACCGGGCCCGACCCCGTGCCGCACGACGTGACGGCGTGGCAGTCGTCGGTGAGCGTCGACGCCCTGGCCGCCGCACTTGCCGCCGCCGGGTTCCGGGGCGACATGCTGCGCGGGGTGCGTGTCGTGGCCCGCAGCAGCCCTGGCGTGCCGTCGCGCATCGCGCTCGATGGCCTCGCGCCGGCCGACGTCGACGCCACGACCTTCAGGCACATCGTCGGCCGCCGGATCGGGTGGGACGTGCTCAAGAGCCACGCGTGGGACGTCACGCGGACCGGTCACGGCTACAGGTTCGCTGGACAGGGCAAGGGCCACGGGGCGGGGCTCTGTCTCCGTGGCGCGGCCGTGTTCGCGGCCCGTGGCGGCACGATGCGGCCGCTGCTGGCCACGTACGCACCGGGAGCCTCGGTCGTGTCGATCCGCGACGATGTCGCGCTGCGCGTGCCGGCGGCGTACACGGCAGTCGCGCCTCGGCTTCGGCTCGCGGCCCGCTCGACGTTGGCCGAACTGCGCGAGCGTCTTGGCGTGGGCGCGCCGCGTGGCGTGGTGATCGAGGTGCATCCGACGGTCCAGGCGTACCAGCGCGCCACGGGGCGGGCCTGGTGGACTGCTGCCAGCACGAAGCGGCTGCCGCCGCTGCGATCGCCGGGGGCGAGCGGCGCCGTGGCCCTGCGTTATCGCATCGACGTCGCGCCGCTGGCCGGGGGACACGAACGGTCGGCGGACAGACTGGAGGGGGTGCTGCGTCACGAGTTGGTGCACGTGCTGACCGACGCCGTGCTCTCGGGGCAGGCGCCGGCCTGGGCTCTCGAGGGCCTCGCCCATGCCGCGGCCCGCCCCGCCAACAGTCCCGCCACCACCCCCGCCACCAGGCCCGGCGGTGGCTCCGGCGGTGGCCCCGGCGGCGGCCCCGGCGGCAGCCCCGGTGGTAGCGGGAGGGCGCCGCAATCAGCGTGCCCCACCGAGGAAGACATCGCCCGGCCCGGCAGTCGTGCCGCCATGATCACGGCCTACGAATCGGCTGCTGCGTGCGTGCAGGCCGCGCTGCCGTCCGGTCTGGACGGCTGGCGCAGGCTCGTGTCGCGCTGACGTCCCGCAGCCCGACTTGCACCCTCCGGTGGCGCGACTCTCGTATATCGATGGTGTACGCCATGAACGCCCCTGCGAGCCTGCTCACGTCCCCCGCCATCGCCGACCGCGACCAGCGCCTGCTGGCCTCGGCACGGCTTGGCGACCTGGACGCCTTCGAGGCCCTGGTGCGCCGCCACCAGCGCCGTGTCTACAGCCTGGCGTGGCACGGCCTTCGCGACCCGATGCTGGCCGAGGAGGTGGCCCAGGACGTCTTCATGCAACTGCACGCGGCGCTGCCGCGCATCGAATCGGGCGCCCACCTGGGCGCATGGCTGCGGCGGACGACGTCGCACCGCATCATCGACTCCCTGCGGGTGCGCAAGCCGACGCGGTCGCTCGACCAGATCGCGGAGCCGCAGGTCGCCGCTGGCGCCGCCGACCCGTTTGCCGACCGCCTCGTGCACCGCGCCCTGGCCCGGCTGGCACCCCGGGCGCGGCTCGTGGTGATGCTGCGCTACATGGACGATCTGGCCCCGACCGAAATCGCCGAGACCCTGGACATGTCCCTGAACACCGTCAAGAGCCATCTGCGGCGCGGCCTGCTGGTGCTGCGCGCACGCCTGCGGCGGGAGCCGTCACGATGAATCCCGATGCCCGCCTCCGCAACGCGCTGGCCCCGGTGGACCCGCCCGAGGGCTTCGCGCACCGGGTCCGTGCGCGGGTCGCCCGCCAGGCCGCACCGATGCCGGCCGCCACTTCGCGCCGGGCGTCGCGCTGGCTGGCCATCGCCGCGATGGTCACGGCCGTGCTGTTCGGCCCACTCGCCCTGCGCGAGTACGAAAGTCGTCGCGAGGCCCTGGCCGCCCGGGCCCAGGTCGTGCTGGCCCTGCAGATTGCCAGCCGCGAACTCAATGCCGCACACCGCAAGGTGGTGCGGCCGGTGGTCACCACGCTGGCCCCAGTCGGGGACGGCGTTTCAGGGAAGGAAGGACGTCCGTGATGCGTCAGTCACTCGTGATGTGTGCCGTGCTCGCCGTGCTGTCGGCGGCGGCGAGCCCGGTTCGCGCCCAGCAGCTGCAGTTGCCCGACCTGACCCGCTTGAGCGTTGGCGCCGTGGATGTCGTGGACGTCTCGGTGGACCAGGCGCTCCTCGGGCTGGCGGCCTCGTTCATGTCGAGCGGCACCGACGACAAGGAGATCAAGTCGCTGATCTCGTCGCTGAAGGGCATCTACGTCAAGAGCTTCACGTACGGCAAGGATGGCGCGTACGACCCGACCGTGCTCGACTCGGTCCGTCGGCAGCTCTCCGGCGGTCAGTGGTCGCGGCTGCTGGCGGCCAAATCGTCGGGCGATGGCAGCGATACCGCCATCTACCTGTGGCGCAACGGTGACAAGCCCGGTGGGCTGGCGGTTCTCTCGGCGAGTGCCCGCGAAGTGACCCTGGTCAACATCGTCGGCAACATCGATCTCGAACAGCTGCGGACGCTGCAGGGCAAGTTCGGGGTGCCCGACTTGAAGATGGGCGGCGCGGCCGCCAAGGCGACCACGCCGAAGAGCAAGCGTTAGCGCCTCATGCCCATTCGAACCCGACGGCCGTCAGCACGGCGCGGGCCAGCACGGCAGCGCCGATGTGATTCAGGTGCACCCGGTCCCAGTTGATCATCGCTGAGGGCAGGTCCTTCAGCACCACGTCGAAGGCGGCCTGGCTGTCCACCAGGATGGCGTGGTGCCTGGCCGCCAGCCGCTTGACGATCGCGCCGTACTCGTCCATCCGGGCCCGCATCGGATCGTCGCGGCGCGGTTCGAGGAAGAAGGGCGTGATCAGCACGAGGCCACCCTTGAGCGTCGGCGTGGTGCGTGCCAGCAGCTCTTCGTAGGTCCGCTCATACTCGTCGGGCAGGACGCTGCGCTCCGGCTGCGTCACGCGATCGAACTGCCGCCACACGTCGTTGGCCCCGACCATGACCGAGAGCCAGTCGGGCTGCAGGTCGGTCACGTCGGTCGCCCAGCGCGCCTTGAGGTCCCGGACGGTGTGGCCGCTCGTGCCGACGTTGAAGAGCCGGATGCGTCGTGCCGGATACCAGGCGTGCAGCAGCGCGTCCATCGTCTGGACATACCCGGTGCCAAGGCCGCTGGTGCCCTCACCAATCGGCTTGGCCCGCCCGGCATCGGTGATCGAGTCGCCGATGGCCACCCATCGCGCGCCCTGCGCCACGCGCAGGCCTTGTGCTGTCGGGGCCTGTGCGGCTGCGGCCGGTGTCGCCAGGCTGGCGACGGCGCCTGCGGTCACTGCGCCCATCCATTCACGTCTGCCAATCATCAGTGCGCTCCTGTGCGAACGAGGTGCGGACGGCTACGGCCGGGCGCTGGCCTCGCAGCGCACGCCCATCGGACTGTCCGTGTTGAGGTCGTCGATGGCCGGGGTCAGCGAGGCATCGACGTTGACCTCGAGTTCATAGCTGACGTAGATGTCCAGGCGCGCGAGCGTCGGCGGGCCGGTGAGTGCCACGTCGATGCCGCCGTTGCTCGAGCGCGCTGCCACCCGGACGTTGTCCTTGGTGAACTGCACGGTGGCGTTGCCAGGCAACGACACGCTGACCGCCCTGGTGGCGTCGGTGCCTCGCCAGTGCAGCACCCGCCAGGTGTCGCCTTGCGTCTCGAACCGCCAGGTGCGGGTCGGGTCGAGACCGATGCTGCGACACGTCACCTGGGTGATCGGCTGCAGCGCCAGCGCGACGAGGAAGGTGGTCACAAGCATGGGCGTCAGGTGCGCAGCGTCTGCGTGTCGACACGCAGCGGCGCCGGGACCCGTCGAGCGGCGGTCCAGAGGGTGGCCGCCCACGCGAGTTGCGAGAGCAGGTAGATGACCAGCAGCTTGGCGCCGGTGAAAGCCATCTCGCTGCCGGACGCAGGCAGCGCCCGCGGTCGCCAGTAGACGTACTGCCAGGGCCACCAGACGAGGAGGGCGACGCCGACGAGGGTCACGGCCAGGACGCGCCAGTCGAGTCCGGCAGTCAGCCACTTCATGGTCAGCACGTCGCGCCGGTCGTAGCCGGCGATCCAGGCCAGGGCCGTCGCCAGCCACGCCGGCACCAGCACCCACTGGAACAGCACGACGACCCAGTGCACGGCGCCATGCACCCAGCCGGTGCGGGTGAAGTCGCCGGCGGTGATGGCGATGGCATCGACCTCGCCCGCCCGCGACATCCACCACGACTCGACCCAGCCCGCGCCTCCGCACAGCAGCCCGAGCACGGCCACGACCAGGAGGATGAGCGGGAGGTGCCGGGCCGCTGCAGTGACGCTGGCCCACGGGGCCAGCCCGCGGACGAGGCCGTGCGCGGCAGATGCCGACGACAACAGGAGCAGCAGGGCAGCCAGGAGCACGAGCAGCGCCGACGCGCCGAGCATCAGCACGTTGGACTCGGGCGTGTAGAGGAACGCCAGGACGACCACGCCCGCCAGCGCGTCGATGGCACCAATCCAGAGGGCGGTCCTGAGCGACGGCGGTGATCATCGCGGCGGTTCCTGCGGGCTGGCGACGTCGAGCGACAGCGTGGCGCTCGAGGCGTGAACGCCGGGCACGTACATCGGCGTGACCTGTGCGGGCATGGCCCGGAACTGCCCGGGCGTCGTCACGCGCAGCAGGTAGGCGAACTCGACACGCCCGGGCATCCTGTCGAGGAAGAACGCGACACGGTCGTCACGATACTCACGGTGCGAGCCGGAGGTCCAGCTCGGTGGCCTGGCCAGTTCCAGCAGGTCGGGTCGCGCAACGGCTTCCGTGCCGGCCGGGATGGGGTCCTCGACCATCAGGTAGCGCCAGTCGGTCGAGCCGGCGACGACGAGGCGAACCAGGAGGAGTTCGCCTGGGGCAGCCGTGCCGGTGTAGGGCCGCTCGTCATACACCACGCGCCCGGCGCGACGCACCGGCGCCAGCGTGAAGTACTTGCGGCTCAGGGCGAGCTTGCGCGTGCCCGTCCGCTCCAGGCCGTCCGCGGTGTCGTAGTAGCGGGCCCGTGCTGTCCAGTAGGCGGTTCCGCCACTGGCGGTGATGGTCACGGTATTGGCGCCGGCCGAGGCGGGCAAGCTGACCAGCGCCGGGAAGGGGCGCGTCCAGTCTTCGGCAGTGAGCGACACGCTCTCGGACTGGCCGCCGCTGGACACCGTCACGGTGACTGGTCCCGGCTGCTCCTGCCGGCCCTGCATGGCGCCGAGCAGTCCGTAGAGCACCATGGCCGTCTGCTTGGTGCTGGCCCACGACGTGCCGCTCTGACGGTTGGCGAGCAGCCAGCGCACGGCGGGGTCGATGAGCGGGTCGGTCGGACGCACCGTCGACAGCGCCTGCACCACGGCGGCGGTGGCATCGGCCGTCGCATCGCCCCAGTCGCCGAGCAGCGGGTCGTTCTCACTTGGCCACCAGGCCAGGTCACCCCTGGTCTGGGCTCGCGTCGCGAGGATGCCGGCGAGCTCTCCGACGCGGCCGTCCTTGCGGGCGTGCAGCGCCAGCAGCAGCCAGGCCTGCCCATAGGGCGTCATGTCGCTGCGCCGGCCCCACAGCTGGTCGACGAGCGCGCGTGTCTCGAAGGCCGGCTGCTGTGGCTGGACGTCGGCAGCTGCGGCCCGTGTCAGGACGTACGCGGCATACGCCCGCAGTTCGGGCACCATTGCCGGCGTCTCCACCAATTGCCGTGCGAGCGCGGTGGCACCATTCTGCAGTGCGGCATAGGGGACCTCGATCTGTGCGCCGCGCGCCTCGAGCAGGCCGTACAACGCGTACGCCGTCATGAACGGATGGTCGTCGTCGGTGGCCCACCAGCCCCAGGCGCCATTCTCGTGCTGCAACCGCACGAGCCGGGCCAGCCCGGCCCGGGACACGCGGTCGAGCATCCCCATGCGCTCGGTCGGCGCCAGCTGCAGCTGATCGAGCGTCCGCATCACCAGCAGGTTGGGCACGAAGCTGGAGACCGTCTGCTCGGTGCAGCCGTACGGGTAGCTGACCAGGTCATCGAGGGCGCCGAGCAGCGATCCGGCCAGCGACGGCATGACGCTGACCTCCAGGCTGCGGGCGCGGGCATTGGAAGCCTCAGGCACGGAGAGTTGTACGGTGCTGGTGGCGCCGCCGGCGCTCGTCCCGGCGACGCCGACCTCGCGCCGTGCGCCGAACGGATGGACAGGAATGGTCAGCGCCATCGCGTCGCCGGCGGCGGGGGCTGTTGCCGTCCCGGTGAAGGTGGCCGTCCCCGGCATCGTGGCAGCGAAGGCCCATTCGGTGCGTGCCTCACCGCCAGTCGGCACGGTCACGATTTGTGCATCGGGGTTGCGCGCGTCGAGGCCCGTGGCGGTCATCGCGACGCTCACCGGCACGGCGCCGCCCTCCTGGTAGTTGTGGACGATCACGGGGACGCGCACCGCATCGTGTTCGGTGAGGAAGCGTGGCGGCACCAGCCGCAGCAGCAGGTCGCGGGTGGTGACCGTGCGGGCGACCGCCATGCCGACCTGGGTCTCGCGCGTGACCGCTCGCGCCGTCAGCCGCCAGGTGGTCAGCGAGTCCGGGTAGTCGATGCTGACCGTGGCCGTGCCGTCGGGCCCGGTCACCACCGACGGGCTCCAGTAGATGGCGTCGGGGAAGACTTTGCGAACCTGCGGACGCTCAGGGGTGTCGCCCTTGAAGTCGGCCAGCGACAACGGCCGCCGCCGCTGCGCCAGCTTCAGGCGCAGCGTCCCCGAGTACCCCATGAAGTAGTACTGCCGCGAGTAGTCGGTGGAGACCCGGCTGTACTCGGTGCGGTAGAACACCCGCAGGGGATCGGCGGTGCTGTCCTTGCGCACGCCATACAACGCTTCATCGACGACGCCGACGGCGACCTGGGCCTGGACCGGAGCACCGGTCGCGTCCAGGGTGCGGAGGGTGTAGAGGCCGGGTTCGCCGGGCCGGTAGATGGCCTTGTCGGCGGTCACCTCCACGGTCACCGACCGCGTGGTCGCCGGCACGCGCAGCTTCTTCTCGGCGTAGAAGACGCGGTCGTCCTTCAGGTACAGCAGGTTGATCCAGGTATCGCCGAGGTCGGCCTCGCTGACCGGCACCTCGAAGACGCCGTCACGGGTCGGCTGGCGCAGGTCGTACCAGGTCAGGGTCCGCGCCTCCTTCGAGAGCAGCACGGGTGTCGTCGGGGCCAAGCCGCGCACCGCGACCCGGGCCGTCTCGCCGGGCGCATACGTGGACTTGTCGGTCACCAGCTCGATCGACTCGCTGTCGCTTTCGTACGTCTCGTCGGTGGCGCCCGGCACCCACACGTACGTGTCTGCGGAGACCTGGCGATCGCCGCTCATGGCGCGGGCCTCGAGCAGGTAACTGCCGGGCGAGGCTGGCGTCGTTGTCTGCCACGTCGCGCGGCCGTCACTCCCCGTCCTGATCGAAGTGGACGCCACCACCTCGCGCCGCTGCGCCTGCGTGGCCTCATCCCAGTCAGCGCGAACGAGTTCGACGGCCACCGGCACGCCAGGCACGCCGCCCCCCCGATAGTCCACCGCCCGCAGGCGCATCGTCAGCGGCGTCCCGGGCCGCGCCACCGACGGCGTCGCCCGGGCGGCGAGGAGCAAGTCGCCCCACGTCGCCACGGCCAGGCCACTGGCGGTGACCTCGAGGTCGCTGTCGTCTCTGACCCGTGCCTCGAACCGCACCTGCAGGTCGCCGCCGGTGTCGCTCTCGGGCAGCGTCACCGTGAAGCGTGCCTGCCCCTGCGCGTCGAGGGCGCCGGTGAGGGTCTCGCGTTCGTCGCCGCCGTGGAAGTACCCACCGTCGCCAGCCTCGTCCTCGCTGTCGCTGTCCACCCACCGCAGCGGCGAGTAGTACGGGCCCGACTGCACGACCAGCGCCACGTCCGCCCGACGGACCGGCTGTCCGAAGTAGTAGCGGGCGTTCACCGTCACCTCGACCGTCTGCCCCTGCCGCGCGAGCGTCACACCGGGCGTCACGCTGACCTCGAACTCCGGCTTGCGGTACTCCTGGACCTCGAACGCGCCGCTGCCTTTGAGCTCGCCCGACAGGACCTCGACGGTGTAGGTGCCGAGCGCGGCGCCCGCCGGGAGTGTGACCTCCGTGTCCACTGTCCCGAACGTGTCCACGTCACGGCGGACGCGGTGCAGCACGCGGCCGGTGCGGTCGCTGACGGTCATCTCGACCGACGGCCGATCGAAGGCCGTGAGCGCGCTGCCGGTGCGCCAGCGGAGGATCGCCTTGGCCTTGACCGTGTGGCCCGGACGATACACCGGCCGGTCGGTGAAGACGTGGGCGACCAGTTCGCGACTGCCATGCTCCTGCAACCCGTACGTCGGCGGCGTGCTGGCCACGGTCTGGTTGCCGCAGCGGGCCACCGTGATCAGGTCGTCGGCGGTGAACTCGCCAAGCGGCAGTGACGCCAATCCGCGTGGGTCGGTGGTGGCGCTGCCGAGCGTGCGTCGATCGGCGATGGCCGTGACGGCGCATCCGGCGACGGGCTGGCCCGTGCTCCGTTCCACCAGGTAGGCGAGCAGCGTGCCTGGCGCAGTCTTGGTCACCAGGGCGATGTCGGACACCATCAGGATCGTGTAGGCCAGCTGCGTGCCGGTGACTGCTTCGACCAGGTAGACACCGGGCGCGGTCACGTCGATCGGGATGCGCCGGACGTCGGCATCGGCCAGGCGGGGCAGCACTTCGCGCCAGGAGGCCACGATCTGCTTGTCGTTGAGCAGGGGCACCTGGGCATAGGCGGTCAGGCCCAGCTGCACGCGCCGCTGCACGGTATCCCTGTCCACACCGGCGCGCCGCTGCGCGCGGTACTCGCGGCTGGTCTGTCGGCGCAGAAAGGATTGCAGGTCGGATCGCCGTTGCGCTTTCCAGGCGGCAAAGCGTTCCAGCCGCGTCTGCTCGGTCGGCACGGCGTACGACTCACTCCCGAGCATGTGCGCATCGTCGAGCCCGGCGAAAAAAGCGACCGGGTCGCCGACGCGGTAGATGCGGAAGTCGAGTGACCCGAGGCGCTCGAAGGTCAGGGTGACGTAGGGCGACGCGCGTCGCGTGAAGATCTCGCCGCTCGATAGCGAGAAGGCCGGCTGGTCGGCCGGACGGACCGCGTCGGCGTCCTGGGCCGCGGCGCCGGCCGGCAGCCACAGGGCGACTGCCAGCAACCACACGAGTGCGCCAAACGAAGGACCGAGCCTGTGCATGTTCATGGAATGGCGAGGCGGTAGACGCCGTGGAAGGCCGGATTGTCAGCGGTCGGGCGCCACCGCGCCGCGGGATGCTGGCGCAGGTCTGCCAGCGCCGCCTTGCGCATCTCCCCGGGCGAGCCCGCGGCCAGGTCCGGACCGGTGTGATAGACGACCCAGTCGGCGCGGTCAGCCTCGAAGGCCGAGCGACCGACAAAGACCATCAGATGATCGGGAAGGCGGCCGCTCGATTGACGAAAGGCCAGCAGGTCACCCGGACGGGCCGCTGCGACGTCGCGGCCGATCGGCGACGTGTTCAACCGCAGAATGGTCCGGGCGTCGGCAAATTCGGCATACCGCGGAGACGGCGCGTCGGCCACCTTGAACAGCGGCACGCTGTTGCCTCGGGCGACGAGTCGGCTGTGCAGTTCCGGACGGACGTGGCCGCCCGGGATGGCGAGACGACGCTGCCACTCGGGCGTGTGCTCGCGCAAGGCCTCGCGCGCCGCGTGACGGATCAGGGCGGCGCAGTCGGTCACGTCCGGGGTCGGCCGGTAGAACTGGGCGTCGGCCAGGAGCGTGAACCACGCCAGGAAGGCGGCCCGATCCTGGGCGTCCAGCGTGGGTCGAGCCGGCGACGCAGGCGCAACGAGCAGCAGGGCAGTCAACAGCGCGGCAAGACGCATCGGGTCGGGTGAGTGTAAGGCAGTCGGCAGTCGGCAGGCGGCAGGCGGCAGGCGTCGGCAGGCGGGGCTACCGGTCGAAGGCAATCGGGATGACGTCCCGGTAGGCGCGGGCCTCCACGACGCGTCCACGCGCCAGGCTGTAGGCGATACGCAGGAGCATGCCGAGGACAAGGAGGGGGCGGATGAGGAGCCGCGCCGCGACCGAGCCGTGTTTTGCGACGTAGCGCAGCAGGTTGCGGTACCAGATGGTCGAGAACGATCCGAGGCCCAGCGCGCGCATCGCGACGCCGCCTTCGTGTACGACCTCGGCAGCGGCGGTGTAGCGGATGCGCCAGCCTGCGGCGTGCAGGCGGCGGCAGAAGTCGACGTCCTCGAACCACGCCGGGTGGAACCGGGTGTCGAAGCCGCCCACCGCGTCGAAGGCGGATCGGCGGATCAACAGGCAGGCCGCCGCTGGCTGCTCGATGTCCTGGTCCCGCTCCCGGTCCAGGTCTGCCGCGAGGTAGCGGCGAGAGATCGGATTGCCTGGCCACATGTGGTCGATCAACAACAGGTCGGTTGCCCAGGTGGCCAGCGTGGGAAAACGACGGAGGCTGTAGGACGGCTGCGGGTGCCCATCGGGCCCGACCAGGCGCGCGCCGACGGCACCGATCCCGGCCGGCTCGCCGGCGGCCAGCATCCGCTCCACGGCCACACGCGTCAGCACGATATCGGGGTTGAGGACCAGCACCCACGGTGTCGCCGACTCGTGCACGCCGGCGTTGACGCCCCCGGCAAAGCCGAGGTTGCGGTCGGCGGCCACCAGCGCCACCTCGGGGACACGGACCCGGACGTACTCGCCGGTCCCGTCACTCGAGGCATTGTCCACGACGACCACAGGCCAGCCCATGGCCACCGCCGCATCGAGGGCGCGGGGCAGGTGCCGGCGGGCATTCCAGGCGACGAAGAGCAGGGTGACAGGGGCTGGCGGCACGGCCGGGATGCCAGTGTGCCACGATGCAGGTACGCCTGTCCGCGTCGCGGCACTCCTGCCGCCCGCCGCCGGGTGGGGTGACCGGATACGACCAGGGGGCGTCCAAAAGGTGACGCGCCGCGGGACGACCCGCCGCCAGCAACGACGGGACGAACGCATGCTGATTCGAACGACAGCGACAATTGCCACTCGCGAGATCACCGATGAACGGCTCTACCTCGACCGACGGTCGTTCCTGCGGGCTTCGGTCGGGATTGCCGCAGGCGGGGTGGCCGGCAGCTTGCTGTCGGCCGACGAGGCTGCGGCCCAGACCGCGCTGCCGGGCGTCAGGAAGAGTCAGCTCAGCACCACTGGCGAGAAGCTGAACTCGTTCGAGGACATCACCAGCTACAACAACTTCTACGAATTCGGCACCGACAAGAGCGATCCGAAAGCCAACAGCGGCAAGTTCAAGCCGCTGCCCTGGACGGTGAAGATCGACGGCGAGGTCGGCAAGCCTGGCGATTACGCGTTCGACGATCTGCTGAAGCGGTTTCCCGCTCGAGGAGCGCGTCTATCGCCTGCGCTGTGTCGAGGCGTGGTCGATGGTGATTCCATGGGTCGGCTTCCCGCTGGCCGACCTGCTCAAGGTGGTCGAGCCGACGTCCAAGGCGCGGTTCGTCGAGTTCACGACGGTGCAACGTCCGAGCGAGATGCCCGGCTTGCGCTACCCGGCCCTGGACTGGCCCTACCGTGAGGGCCTGCGCCTCGATGAGGCGCAGCACCCGCTGACGCTGCTCGCCGTGGGCCTGTACGGCAAGACGCTGCCCAACCAGAACGGCGCCCCGCTGCGTCTGGTCGTGCCGTGGAAGTACGGCTTCAAGTCGATCAAGTCGATCGTCCGCATCCGGCTCACGACGGGGCAGCCGCAGACGTCGTGGAACGTGTCGGCGCCGCAGGAGTACGGCTTCTACGCCAACGTCAATCCGCAGGTCGACCACCCGCGCTGGAGCCAGTCGCGCGAGCGACGCATCGGCGAGTTCCTGCGCCGCGAGACCCTGATGTTGAACGGCTACGCCGAACAGGTCGGCAAGCTGTACGCGGGCATGGACCTCAAGAAGAATTACTGATCCAGCATCGAGAATGGCGGGCGACAGCGACGACACGATGGCCGTCTCGAGGGCCGAGGTCCCAACGGGGAAGGCCGAGGGCCGAAGGCCGAAGGCCGTCGGCGTGACGTTCCGTTCCGCCAAACCGCTGGTGTGGGTGCTGTGCCTGGCGCCGCTGGCGTGGTTGGTGTACCGGGCGGTGTTCGGGGGGCTGAGCCCCAATCCCATCGACGACATCACCGACGAGACCGGGCAGTGGGCGCTGCGGCTGCTGCTGGTCAGCCTGGCGGTGACCCCGGTGCGGCGCATCACCGGCTGGAACGGCGTGATTGCGTGGCGACGGCTGCTCGGCCTGTTCGCGTTCTTCTACGTGTGCCTGCACCTGGCCACGTACGTCGTGCTCGACCAGTTCTTCGATCCGAACGCGATCCTGGCCGACATCGCCAAGCGGCGCTTCATCACCGTCGGCTTTGCCGGCTTCCTGATCCTGCTGACCCTGGCGATCACCTCGACCAACGGCTGGATCCGCAGGCTCGGGCGCCAGTGGCGGCGGCTGCATCGTCTCGTCTACGTGGCCGCCGTGTGTGGGGTGATTCACCTGCTGTGGATCGTCAAGGGCGACGACCTGCGCGAACCGGCGGCGTATGGCGGTGTGCTGGCCGTGCTGATGGCCGTCCGCGCGTATTACGGGTTCAGGTAGGGTCTTCACCGACAGGGCGCCTCGGGGAGGCGCCCCTACCAATGTGGGACGGTAGGGCGCCCCGATTGCGCCGGATATGGGACGGTAGGGCCAGCCCCCGATCGCGCCGGATATGGGACGGTAGGGGCAGCTCCCCGAGCTGCCCTGGCGTGTTACGGGCACACCCCGCTGCTGCCGCAGCGCGGAAACATCGTCAGCAGCTTGCCGAAGACGGCGTCGGCCAGTTCGTCGTAGCCCGTCTGGGTGGGATGCAGGCCATCGGGGCCCATCTGCGTCGAGATGAACTCTCGACTGACGGCCTGCTCCACGGCCAACGCATCGAGCAGCCGGTTGAACTCGCGCACGGCCGCGGCATCGGTGGCCGGTTGACCGTTGACCTGGTCCACGCCGTAGGGCCCGAAGATCGGCAGCAGCACCTGCAGCCCTCTTGCTTTCGCATCGGCGACCATCGCGCGGATCCCGCTCTGCACCCTCGACGGCGAGACTGCCGTTGTTGAGGTCGTTCACGCCTTCCAGGATCACCGCGACGTCGTGCGGCGTGAAGTAGTCGCGCGGGTCCGGCGAGATGGGGTAGAAGCAGTTGGCCTGTCCGGCCGTGCAGCGCGCCGCCCGTGCGATGCCCCCGGGACTGTCGTTGAACCCGGGCTGGGTCACCCACTCGCCCGGCCAGCCGGCGTTGCTGACCAGCGCAAAGCCGTTGAATTGCGCCGTCTCCTCGAGCAGTGATTTCAGCTCGCGCGGATACGGACGCGACGCCTGCACCGAAACCTTCATGCCGGCCACGTAGGTCGTCTGCGTGCCCCAGGTGAGGCTGTCACCGAAGGTCAGCACGCTGAAGTAGCGGGTGAAGCTCGGGGCACGCACGAAGCGGCCCTGGGCGCTCACCGACACCGGCAACGGCCCCGCCGACCCGAAGCCGGTGGCGGCACTACGCGCCGGCATGGTGAAGGTGATGGCGTTGGGGCCGATGCTGGTCGGATTGACGGCGAGACCCCCGACGTACACCGTGGCCGCGGCGCCGAAGTTCTCGCCGCTGATGGTCACCACGGTGCCTCCGGACAGCCGTCCGGCGGTCGGGGTCATGCCGGTGACCTTGACGTCGGCGGGCTCGCGGGTCGGCGTCGCAATCGCGCCCGTCCACGGCGTGCCGGCGTTGGCGTGGCCGCCGACAAACGCGCTCCAGTACATCGCACGCTCGACCACGAAGGGTTCGTCGCCGACGCTTTCGAGGAACACGGCAAAGCGTCGGCCCTGCAGCAGCGCGTACTTGGGGTCGTTGACCGCATCGCCGACGACCGCCGGCCAGATGTTGGCGCGGGCATTGGCGGGCACCGTGGTCGTCGTGGTGACACCGCTGCCGTCTTCGGTGGCAAAGGTGGCGCGCACCTGGATGGCCAGGGCGTTGGGATTGACCACCAGGAAGAACGAATCGAAGGCCACGCCCGACGGGTCGTCGCCCTGCCGGCCCTCGGCAAAGGCCCAGCGGCTTTCCGGCTGGGGAATCCCGGCGACCACGTGGCCTTCCTTCCAGGGAAAGACCGGCGTGGCCGGATCACCCGCCGACGGCGTGCCCCAGTACATGGCGCGCTCGGCAACGATCGGGATGTCGCTCTCGAGACGGACGGAAAAGGCCGTCGCCGGCAGCAGCCGGTTGCCAGCGTTGTCGGGTTCCTGGTCCGTCCAGATGTTGAAACGGCTGCGCGGCAGGACGGTGTAGGTGCGCGAGATCGGCACCCCGGCGTCGCGAAAGAAGGTGGCCGTGACCGTGGCCGGCGTGGCGTTGTCGTTGCCGAGCAGCAGGAAAGTCTCGAAGGCAATCGTGGCGTTGCCGCCGGTGAAGCCCTCGGCGAAGTACCAGCTGCGCCGCCCACCCGTGACGCCGAGCGCATCGTGGCCGCTACGGAAGCTGTCGAAGTACATCGCCCGCTCCGCGACAACGGGCTGGTCGCTCTCGACGACGGTGGAGAAGCCCTGGTTGGCCAGGCCCGGCTCCTCCTGGCTCGGCCACAGCGTCGCCCGCGTGCCGGGGGCGACCACCCGGCTGGTGCTGATGCTGCTGCCGTCGCCGCGAAGATAGCGGACGGTCACGCTGGCCGTGGTCGTACCAGGGTTGACCACGAGGATGAACGTCTCGAAGACGCCCGCGGCGCCCTCGGCGAGGATCCACCGCGTCGCCGGTGCCACGACCCCGCTCGCGCCGGTGCCGCCCGCGTACGGCGTGCCGGCCAGCGGGAAGAACATCGACCGTTCGACGACGATGTCGGCCGGCGTCGAGGTGTCCTTGACGACGGCCGAGACCTGGGCTGAGGCGGCGCCGTTCAACGCCGGGAATTCACGGCGGAGATTGACGGTCAGGCGGCCGGTGGCCGGCAGGGTGAAGACCTTCTCGAGCGCCGTCCCCGAGGGCGTGATCACGGCATCCGGCGCCGGCAGCAGCTTCACCGTGATGCTGAGCGTGCTGGCAGACGGGTTGCCGACGAGGATGTCCTCGTCGAAGGTGCCGTTGCTGGCCCCTTCGGCCAGGAACCAGGTGCTGGCCGACTGCGCCGCGGCAGGCAGACCTGCGCCGGCGCACAGCATCAGCGTCAACACGAAGCGGGTCCAGAAGGAGGGGGATGTCACAGGAAGTGGAGCAGCGACCGTCGCAAAACCAGCGTAGCCCGGCGACCGTCGGCGGGCAAGCTGCCGGATGATAGGGGCCGGCGCGACGGTAGGGGCAGCTCCCCGAGCTGCCTAGGGCCGCCGATGGTAGGGGCAGCTCCCCGAGCTGCCCTGGCAGGGCGCCGCGGGGAGGCGCCCCTACCAGGACCGGTCGCCCCTACCGGAAGACGGACTTGATGGCCGCGTAGGCGATGCCCGCCATGGTGTCGTAGCCGGCCTGGGTGGGGTGGACGCCATCGCTGCCAATCTCGACGCTGGTGCCGAAGTCCACGCGCTGGAACTGTTCGGCCAGTGCCATGCTGCGGATGGCCTCGTACATGTCCCCGCGCATGACATGGATGCGGCCCATCAGGACGGTCGCGCCTGAGGCCCGCGCCGTGCGGCCCATGGTGCGCAGGGCGTTGACGGCGGTGCTGACGTTGCCGCCGGCGTTGAGGTCGTTGAAGCCCTCGAGGATGATCACCACGTCGAACTTCTTCGCGGTCACCAGGCCGCCGATCCGACCTGCGCCACTGGTCAGGTTGCCGGAGCAGCCGTTGAACGACGCGCACTCGCCGGACGCGCCTGCGTTGTCGACGTCGGCGTCGCTGCCGTAGCGGACGTCGCCGCGGAGCAGGCCCTCCAGCCTCTCCGGGTAGGGCGGCGCGGCCAAGGAGTACTCCTGGTCGAACTGCGGCGGTGGCGGCGGCGGGGGGTTGGGATCGTTCGGGTCCGGCGGCGGCACGGGTTTCGGCGTTCGCTTGACCAGCAGTCCCTCGGTGAAGCTGTCGCCGATGGCCAGTACCCGGAAGACGCGGTTGATGGTGCCGACCGTCTGCGTCTTGCCGGCGGTGGTCAGGCGGATCCGGCTCGGCGCCAGCGTGCCGAATCCCGTGGCCGCGGTCCGCAGCGGCGCCATCGCCGTGATCGACGTGCTGCCGGCCGAGGTGATCGTCGCGGCCAGGCCGTCCACCGTCACTTCCGGCGTACCGCTGAAGCCGGATCCGGTGATGGTGATGGCTTCACCGCCGCTGAGCCGCATCGTGGTTGGCGTGACGCCGGTGACGTTGACGCTGCCCGGCGGTCGGCTGGGCGCGGCAATCGGACCCGTCCACGGCGTGCCGATGTTGACGTGGCCGCTGCTGAAGTCGGCAAAGAGATACATGGCGCGTTCGGCGACGAAGCGCGCACCGCCGGTACTCTCGATGAACGTGGCAAAGCGGCGGTTGGCCAGGGCGGCAAAGGCCGGCAGCGACGCCGTGGGCCAGATGTTGGTGCGGCCGCGTGCCGGAATGGTCACCGAGGTGGTGAGACCGCCGCCGTCCTCGGTCATGAAGGTGGCCGTCACCGTCACGGGCGTGGCTGACGGGTTGGAGAGCAGGAAGAACGTGTTGTACGGCCGGGCCGTGGCGTCTTCTCCCTCTCTCCCCTCGGCAAAGGCCCACGCGGCGGCGAGGGTCGGCGAGCCGGCCGTGGCATGGCCTTCACGCCAGGGAAAGGTCGGCGTGGTCGGGTCGCCGCTCGACGGCGTGCCCCAGTACATGGCGCGCTCGGCGACCATCGGGCGCGTCGCCTTCACGGTCATGCCGAACGACGCCGACCGCAATCGCGCGTCGAAGGTCCGGCCCTCCTGATCGACCCAGACCGTCAACCGCTGGTTTGGCGCCAGCACGTAGTCACGCGTCACGGCCTCGCCGGTGTCGAGCTGGTAGGTCACCGTTGCCGTCGTCGCGCTGCTGTTGGTGTTGGCCAGCAGCAGGAACGTCTCGAAGGCCGTCTGGGCGTTGCCGCCGGTGAACCCTTCGGCGAAGTACCACTCGTCGCTGGCCTCGGGGACGCCGAGCGCGTCGTGACCGCTGCGCGCGAAGCCGCTGCCGCCCGGCGCGGGATCGAAATACATCGCCCGCTCCGCGACGATCGGCTTGCCGCCCTCGAGGCTTTCCACCACGGTGGAGAACTCCGCCGACCCCAGCTGCGCCGGGAAGTCGTTCTGCGGCCAGTAGGTGGTGCGGCTGTTGGCCGGCAGCGTCGCCGTGAAGGTGATCACGTCGCCGGTGCTCTTCAGGTACTGCACGCGCACGTTGGTCGTGGATGGGTTGGGATTGGCGACGAGGATGAACGTGCTGAAGATGCCACTGGCGCCTTCAGCGAGGATCCATCGCATCGCCGCCTCGGTGACGCCGCTGGCGTTGTGGGCGCCGACCCGCGTGCCATCGGGGAAGTACATCGACCGCTCGACGACGATGTCGGCTGGCGTCGAGGTGCCGGCCACCACCGCCGAGACCTCGGCCGAGGCTGCGCCGTTGAGTCCGCCGAACTCCTGTGCGAGCCGGACGGTCAGGCGGCTTGCCGGGCCGAGCGGAAAGGTTCTGGTCAACGCCGTGCCAGGGGCGATCACCGCGGATGGGTCCGGCAGCAGCGTGACGGTCACGGTAACGGCGGACAAGCCGGGATTGGCGACGAGAATCTCCTGTTCCAGCACCGCGTTGCTGGCGCCCTCGGCGAGGAACCAGCGCGACGCGCCCTGCGCCGCGGCTGGAGCCGTGGCGAGCGCGAGACAGAACAGGGCGGACAGGATGGCGGAGGCTCTGGCGAACATGACACTCATGACTTACCTGATGCGTTCGAACAACACGGTGTGAGGCGCCTGCTCGACGCGGCGCCAGCGACCGGAGCGCGCGATCAGCTCGAGCGCCTCCTGGCGTTGACTGCCGTATTCGACCAGGTGCATGACGAGGTAGCGCACGTCGGCGCGGTCGAGCTCGTCGAAACTGGCGGCCCTGAAAGGAAAGTACCAGAGGATGTCGGCCCGCCGGCGGTACGAGGCGGGCGTGAAGCCACTGTAGCCGTTGAGCAGTGGTTTCCAGTGAGCGGTAGAGGCCAGCATGTAGTTGGCGTTGCGCGGCACGTCCACCGGGCGCCACCAGAACGGCATCTCGACCACGACGCCGTCGTCGAGGCGCGCCAGCGTGTCGTAGATGGCCGGGATGGGAACGACCGGCACGTACGGCACCGGGCCCCTGAACGCCTCGGCGTTGACCGCGAGCAGTGCCAGCAGGGACGTGGCCATCGCGACGCGCGGCCGTCGCTGCGCGATGGCCGCCACGCCAAAGGCGGCGAGGATGGCCAGGCCGCTGAGATACAGCACCCCGAAGCGCGAGGCCGCGCGGACGCTGCTGGCAAAGGGGACGGCCCAGTAGAAGACCGTGTACAGCGGCGTCGCCGGGCCGAACGACAGGATCAGGCCGACGGTGGTCAGGGCCAGCGCGAACAGCAGGCGCGGGTCGCGCCATCTTCCGCGCCACAACCCGACGCCGAGCGCAGCCAGCAGCGTCGCCGCCATCCCCGGGAACAGCGAGTCGCGCGGCTCCCAGGTCTGGTATACGGCACGCGACCAGCCCTGGTGGACGCGTGCCGGCGTCGCCAGGTACGCCGCGCCGTTGGCCGACAGCGACGCCACCAGGTCCAGCGACCGCGTGAAGCCGTGGGTGCGCTGGACGTCGGCGTAGGCGCGCATCACCGGCAGCACCGGCACCGCGACCACGACGGCGGCGGCCAGAACCCCGACGAGCAGCCGCCGCCGCGGCGGCGCCAGCAGCGCCCGCCAGCGCACGGCAACCATCACCAGACCGCAAACGACGCCGAAGATGGCCAGGTAGCCGGACGTCAGGGCCAGCACGACGGTGGCCGCCCCCGTCACCGCGCCGAACCGCACGGCGCGCCGGCGCGGGTCGACCAGGCCATCGAGACCGACCATCAGCAGGGGCAGTCCGTAGGCGTGAATCGCCTGGATGTGGCCCATGCTCACGAGCGAGTGGGCGTTGAACGCAAAGAGGCTGCCGGCCACGAGGGCGCCGCCGTGGTGCTGCGTCCAGCGCCACGCCAGCCACCACATCGCCCACCCCGAGAGCGCGTAGCCGACCAGCAGCGAGATGTTGTAGGTGAGCACGGGGCTGGCCCCCGCGGCCCGGACCGGCACCGACAGCAGCCCCGGGACGATCACCGGGTCGGAGAAGGCGACGGTATGTCGCTCGGGGTGGAAGATGTTGCCGGCCAGTACCTGCGACGGCGTGGTCACCAGCGCGTGCGCCACCCATGCGAGTGCCCAGGTGTTGAGGACCGTGTCCTTGTTGTCGGTGCGGCCCATGGCGCCCGGCGCCGTGGCCAGCGGCCAGGTGTGCGCCACCGTCAGGGCACAGAACACGAGCAGGGCCCCAATGGCGCGGCGGCCGACGGCCGAGCCCTTCACGGGCTCGGCATCGGCGCTCGGCATGAGGCCCTGGGGGTCACTGGACACTAGGGGTTGCGCGGGCAACCCTTGGCCGGCTTGTCGCTGCGAGCGTCACAGGGCTGCAGCGGGAACTCCCGCGTCAGCTTGGTGAAGACGTCGTTGGCCATCTGGTCGTAGCCGGCCTGGGTCGGCGCGCCGCCCGCGGTGGGGATGCGGAAGAACGCCTGGCGGTAGATCTCGAGATTCAGCGAGGTGTCGTTCGTGACGTTCCAGATGGCGTCGCCCAGTGCCTTGACCTGTCCCGTGTCGAGGCTGCCGACGTTGGTCTCCTCGAACTTGGTGAGGATGACCACGACCTTGCGCTCGCCGGCCTTGGCGACCAGGTCGCGCAGCACGAACTGCACGCTGCCCGCGGTGACGCCGGCCTCCAGATCGTTGACGCCGTGCAGCACCACCACGACGTCGAAGGCATTGACGTTGGTGGCGGGCGGGTTGCCGGCCAGCGCCAGGAAACGCGCGTTGCCCGATTGCGGCAGGCAGCCGCTGCCGACCGCCGTCAGACATTCGCCGACCACCCCGGCGTTGACGACGTTCACGAAGCTGCCGAACTGCAGCACCTTGGCTCCGGTCGCGGCGCCGGTGGCCGGGTCGAGCACGTCCTTCTGGTAGGACTGCAGCAGCGTTTGCAGCCGCGTCGGCCACGGTGTGGCGGCGCGGCCGCCGGCGACCGAGCCGAAGACGTAGTCGTCACCGAACGCCAGCACGTTCAAGCGGTACGTGTAGCCGTTGCCGAGCGTGGTGGCGGTGGCGTCCGGGTTGACGACGCGCACCGTCGTCGGGCCTGCCGTTTGATAGCCGTTGTAGAAGTCACGCGCCGGCGTCACCGCAGTGATGGTGGTGCCGTCCGACGAGACGACGACGTTGGTCGCCTGGTCGACGTCGGGCAGCTTCGAGTTGGCGTTGCGGTCGCCGGTGTACGCCGGGTTGTCGAAGAACACGCGTGCGCCCGGCTGGAAGCCTGCCCCCGTGATGGTGATCGTCTGGCCGCCGCCGAGACGCCCGGTGGACGGCGAGACGCTCGTGATGGCAAAGGACGGCGCGACCGGCGGCGCCACGATGGCGCCGGTCCAGGGCGTGCCGGTGTTGACGTGCCCGGCCAGGAAGCCGGCGCCGGAGTAGACCGCGCGCTCGGCCACGAAGGTCGTGCCGACCGTGCCCGCGCAGGCCGGGTCGCCGCTGTTGACCGACTCGAGGAACGTCGCAAAGCGCTGACCGGCGAGTTCGGGGTAGGTCTGCGCCCAGATGTTGCTGCGCGAGTTCGCGGCGACGCAGACCGTGCGGACGATGCCGCGGCCATCTTCGCGCACGAACGTCGCCTGGACCTGCACCGGCACGTTGTTGGGGTTGGCCAGCAGGAAGAAGCTGTCGTAGCGGGTGGCCGAGGCGCCGAACGTGCCCTGCTGTCCTTCGGCAAAGGCCCAGCGGGCCTGGCCGGCCTGCACACCAGCCGTGGCGTGCCCTTCGATCCACGGGAAGGTGGGCGTGCTGGCGTCGGCCGCCGACGGCGTCCCCCAGTACATCGCCCGCTCGGCGACGATCGGCTGCGTAGCCGTCACGCGGATGCCGAACGCGGCCGACCGCAGGCGCTCATCGAAGGTCCGGCCCTTCCTGGTCCACCCAGACGGTGAAGCGCTGACGCGGGCCGAGGGTGTAGCTGCGGCTGACGACGGCGCCGCTGTCGAGGAGGTAGTCGACGGTGGCCACGGTCTCGGTGGCGTTGGTGTTGGCCAGCAGCAGGAACGTCTCGAAGGCCGTCGCGGCGTTGCCGCCGGTGAAACCCTCGGCAAACAGCCAGGTGGTCCCGGGGCTGGTGACGCCGAGCGCATCGTGCCCGCTCTGGAAGCCGTCGAAGTACATCGCGCGTTCGGCAATCACCAGATTGCCGCCCGTCATCGAATCAATCTGGGTGGAGAACTCCGCCGTCGCCAGTTCGGGGTACTCGACGCGCGGGTAGAAGGTCAGCCGCGAATTGGGCGGCGCCACCTGCGTCGAGACGAATGCCGTGCCGGTCGCCGTCAGGTAGGTTGCGCGCACCGTGGTCGGCGTCGGGTTGGGATTGGCGACGAGGATGAACGTCTCGAACACCCCGCCCGCGCCTTCGGCCAGGGTCCACGAGGTCGAGAGCCCCGTCTGCAGCACGCCGCTGGCATTGTGGGAGCCGCGGGGAGCGGCGCCCTGGAAGTACATCGTGCGCTCGACCACGACGTCGGCCGGCGTGGTGGCGTCGCTCGCCAGCACGGCAGCGACCCGCGAGGAGGCGCTGCCATTGAGGCCGAAATCGCTGCCGAGACGCACGGTGAGCCGCGACGTCGCGGCAAGATCGAACGTCTTGGTGAGGGTCGGCGCGACCGCGTCTTCCTGAGGCAGCAGCGTGATGGTGACCTTCAGCGCCTGCGCGCTCGGGTTGCCCACCAGGATTTCCTGCGCGAAGGTGGCGTTGTTGGCGCCCTCGGCGAGAAACCACGTGGACGCGCCTTGTGCCCGCACCTGCGGCACGGTGGCGAGCAGTGCGACGGCCGCCAGGGCCGCTCGACGAAACCAGGACATGCGAAACCTCCCGCGCCGAGCCGACCCGTCTATCGGGGGCGCGGCGAGCGTGCCGATTATAGGAGATTCGCGCAGGTAATCCGGCTCGACGGCAGCGCAAATCGATCTCGGGATCTCGACCATTGGCGGCGCGCGCGTCGACTCGGCCGACAGATGTGTGATCGCGCTGACCGGATCGTCATCGCCGAGCTGCCGCGGCAACAGCGCCTCAGCGCGGTTTCCCCGTATCGAGGCGACAAATGCGCTGGCCACGGGCGGCAGGCAGGTTGCAGTGTCGAGGTCCGGCATGCCTCCGCTCCCCCGGACGCCCGGTTGGTCGTCACTCGTCACGCTCGTCCTGGCCAGCACCTGGCTCGTGTTCAACTCCGTGACCCTGTCGGCGGCCACACTCAGGATCCGCAGCGACGCCGAAGAGATCGCCGCTGCCGAGCGCATCGTCCGCGGCCGGGTCGAGTCGGTGCGCAGCGAGCGGCGCAATGGCACCGGGGTCATCGAGACCATCGCCCGTCTCCGGGTCATCGACGATTACGCCGGAGGCGCCGAGCGCACCATCGAAATCCGTGAACTGGGTGGCACTGTCGCCGGGACCACGCTGCACGTCCCGGGAGCGGCGCACCTGGTGGCCGGCGACGACATCCTGGCGCTGGTCGAGCGCAAGGGCGGGGCCTGGCGCCCGTCGGCGATGAGCCGCTCGGTGTACGGCGTCCGCGAAACGATGGCCGGCACCGAGCTCATCCGGCAGTCCACCGGCGAGCCGATGGCCGGGGACCGCCCACGCCGTTCGCTGGCCAGCTTTGCCGAGGCGGTGCGGAGCGTGCGACGGCGTCTTCCGGTGCGCGTGTCGTCGCCGGATCAGGCCGGCCCGGCCGCCGCGCCCCTCGCCGCCTCCACGCCGTCGATCGGCGCCTACACGCTGCTCGGGAACATGCGCTGGCATGAAGCCGACTCCGGCACACCCATCGTCTGGTACCGCAACACGCTGACCGCGTCACCAGTGGCCACCAGCAACAGCGACCCCGAACTCAGCCAGGCCATGAGTGCCTGGACGGACCCGGCCGGGGCCTCGATCACGCTGGCGTACGGCGGCACCCGCCTGGTGGGGGCGGCGTCGCTGCTCAACTGCGGCGCACCGCCGGTCGTTGGCGGCCTCATCACGTACGAGGATCCCGACGACGACATCACGACCAGCGGTGTGATTGCCATTGGCGGCGCCTGCTCGACGGGCGTCACGCGGGTCGTCAACGGCACCTCGTTTGCCAAGATCACGTACGGATTCGTCATCTTCACCACCAAGGCGGAGATGCCGCAACTCGGCCAGTCGCTGTTCTTCGCGCGTGTCGCCGAGCACGAGGTGGGACACGCCATCGGCCTCGGCCACACGCAAACCGACGGGGCCGTGGCAAGCGCCACGGCCAACATCATGTATCCCTCCTGCTGTGGGTCGGCCACGCCGGTGCCGCCGGCCGTCGGACCGGACGACCTGGCGGGTCTGCAGTTTGTCTACCCCACGGACACGGCGGCGTCCGAGCCGTGCACGTTTGCCGTGACGCCGACCAGCCAGTCCGCGTCGAGCGCGGGCGGGCCCCTGACCGCGATTGCCGTGAGCACCGGCAGCACGTGTGCGTGGTCGGTGACGAGCCCGCCATCCTGGCTGACCTTGAGCGGCGCCGGCAGTCGTACCGGCGCGGGCAACGTGGCGCTGACCGCGGCCGCCAATCCCGGGGTGTCCAGGACGGCCGTGGTCACCATCGCCGGTCGTGCCGTCGCGATTCAGCAGGCGGCCGCGTCGGTCACGTCGAGCACAGACGCCGACAACGACGGCCTGCCTGACGCCTGGGAACGGCAGGCCGGCCTCAACCCTGCCGTAGCCACTGGTGCGGATGGCCCGTCTGGCGACCCCGATGGGGACGGCCTCAGCAACCTGCAGGAATACCAGCGCCGCCTGCATCCGCTCGGCCGCCAGCAGCGCTATCTGGCCGAAGGCGTCCAGAACGACTTCTTCTCGTCGCGCATCGCGCTCGTCAACCCGAGTACGACCACCACCGCCTACGTTCAGCTGCGTCTTGCTGGTCCGCCGGACGGGTCGGGTACGGTCGTCACGCGTGAGCACTGGCTGACGCTTGCGCCGCGGCGGCGTGCGACGGTGGAGGTCGGTGAGATTGCCGGCATGGCGGGCACCTTCGCCACGACGATCGAAGCCAACACCCCCGTTGTCGCCGACCGGACCGTGACCTGGGGAGGCGGCTACGGCAGCCACGCCGAATCGGCCACCGAAGCGCCGCGCACCACGTGGTACTTCGCGGAAGGCGCCACGATGGGCGGCTTCAACACGTTCTACCTGTTGCTCAATCCAGGCACGACGTCCGCCGACGTCACCGTCACCTACCTGCGCGCCAACCGCGCCCCCCGAACCCGGACGTATCGGGTGCCGGCTGGTGCGCGTCAGACCGTCTGGGTGGACATGGAGCGCTGGGACGATGGCGATTCGCTCGAGGCGGCGGAAGTCTCGGCGCGGATCGACGCAACGTCGCCAATCATCGCCGAGCGCGCGATGTATCTCGACGGCCAGGGGCAGGTGTTCGCGGCCGGCCACGACAGCGTCGGGCTGCCGGCGCCATCGCAACGGTGGCTGCTGGCCGAGGGCGCGACCGGACCGTATTTCGACCTGTTCATCCTGCTGGCCAACCCGTCACCAGACGCCGCTGCCGTGCGCCTGCGCTTCCTGCTTGGCGACGGCACGGTCATCGAGCACCGCGAGACGGTGCCGGCGTTCTCGCGGGGCACCGTGTGGGTCGATGCGCTGGCCCGGGACGCGACGCTGCTTGCCATCAATCCTGACTACGCACGCCTGGCGGATGCCGCGGTGTCCACCGATGTCGTCGTCGACAACGGCGTCGGCATCCTCGTGGAGCGGTCGATGTGGTGGCCAGGCGACTCCAGCACCTGGGCCGAAGCGCACAACAGCGGCGGCGTCACGTCCGCCGGCGCCCGCTGGGCGCTGGCCGAGGGCGAAGTCGGTGGCCCGCGCAACACCAGGACCTACGTGCTGCTGAGCAACCCCACGGCCGGCGCCGCAACGGTCACCGTCACGATGCTGTCCGAGGATCGCTCGCCAGAGACCCAGACCTACATCGTCGGGCCCAACAGCCGTTTCAACATCGCACTCGGGGCGCCGGGCTTCTTCCCCAACGCGGTTGGCAGGCGCGTCGGGCTGCTGGTCGACAGCGCCGGCGCGGCGATCGTCGTCGAACGGGCGATGTACAGCGATGCCGGCGGGCAGGAGTGGGCGGCCGGCACCAACGCCGTGGCCACGAGGCTGCCGTAGGCGGGAGGGCGGGGCCAGCACGGTCGGAACTGCCGGGGGCGAGGTAGGGGCGCCTCCCCGAGGCGCCCTGCCAGGGCAGCTCGGGGAGCTGCCCCTACCGACGGCCCTGCCAGGGCAGCTCGGGGAGCTGCCCTACCGACGGGACCATGCGACGGGTAGTCATGGTCGCGACGTCAGGATTCAAAATGCAATGCGGGGCATGCCGGGGGCGTTCTGGCCTGCATTGGTCATTCTGAATAATTCTGAATTCTGAATTCTGAATTTATCTAAGTACGATCGGGCATGAACGACCCGCGGACGGCACCCGTGATCATCGGCATCGCCGGTGGTTCGGGCTCAGGCAAGACGACGGTGGTGCGACGGCTGATGGCCTCGCTCGGCGACGACAAGGTGTCGGTGCTGGAGCACGACCGCTACTACCGCGACCGCAGCGACCTGCGCCTCGAGGAGCGGGCGGCGCTGAACTACGACCATCCCGATTCGCTCGAGACCGATCTGCTGGTCGAGCACGTGACGGCGCTCCGCCACCGCCAGCCGGTGCAGGTGCCGCAGTACGACTTTGCCCGCCACAACCGCCTCGAGTCCAGGGACCTCGTGCAGCCCCGTGCGGCGATCATCGTCGAAGGCATCCTGATTTTCGCCGATGCGCCGCTGCGGGCGTTGATGGACGTGAAGGTCTTCGTGGACGCCGACGACGATACCCGCTTCATCAGGCGCTTGCAGCGCGACATCAGCGACCGTGGCCGCACCGTGCAGTCGGTCATCGACCAGTACCTCGGCACGGTCAAGCCGATGCACCTCGAGTTCGTCGAACCCAGCAAGCGCTACGCCGACGTCATCGTGCCACAGGGGGGCCACAACGACGTGGCCATCGAGATGCTGCTGACGCTGGCCCGCAGCATGGTCACGCGGGCGTAGCGCCGCCGCCCGTCGTCAGCCGAAGCGCTCCGGCCATTGACACTTGAGATCCGTGCGGCGGGTGGGTGTTACGATCCGCGCCCACACAAGCATCTCGGGCGGAGTCCATTTCGACGTCCCGGAAGTGTCCGCGTACCTGCTGCTACACGGCGTTGTGTTGACCGGATGGTTTGTCGGGAATCTTCTTCAGTCGACCCTCGTAACAGCGCATCGCACTGACGTTCATCGCAAATTGGGCTGGATGGTCCTGGGACTGGGCGTCGCCGCTTTCGTCCTCAGTCTTGCGGTGACGGTGATGCTCGTTGGTCGCACGTACGCCTTCAATCCGAACGGGCTGCCTGGCGTCGCCCGGATCTTTTGGGCAAATCTGGCGGCCCTACTGGCGTTCGCGATCTTTCTGTCGACGGCCGCAGCGCGTCGTCGCCAGCCCGACGTGCACAAAAGGCTGATGCTGCTCGCAGCAATCACATTGGTTCAGCCGGCCATGGCACGGATACGGCAGTTGTGGTTTCCGCATATCGATGGCGGCCCATTCGCGCTCGTGTGGTTGTCTCTACTCGTGGGAGCGATCGCATTGCACGATCTGCACATGAACAAGCGGGTCCACCCCGCAACTCTTCTGGGCGGGGCGTTCTTCCTGGGGTCACGCGTGTTCGCCCAGTACGTCCTTGCCCCCTCGGACTTTGGGCTGAGAGTCATGCGTGCGCTTGTCGACTAGCTACGCGTGGGGTGAGCAACCTGCGGCCAGAACAGGCGCTCACTCGTGTTCAGGCCGGTGCGGTCCCGCGCGCCCCCGTGAATGCGCTGCAGTTGCGGAGCGGACCGCGGAGCCTGACGATGCGGGCCCCCGCCCTGCATTGTGAACTCTGAATTGAAACCCGTGCCCGTCGTGGCGTTGCTTGCCCCGCGCTGCATTGCCAATTCCGAATTGTGAATTCTGAATTGAAACGCGTGCCCGTCGTGGCGTTGCTCGCCCCGCGCTGCATTGCCAATTCCGAATGTGAATTCTGAATTGAAACGCGTGCCCGCAGTGGCGATGCCCGCCCCGCGCTGCATTCTGAATTCTGAATTCTGAATTTCAGTGAAACCGCTCCTGCCCCGTGCGCATCCGGTCGGTGAGCTCGGAACAGAAGGTGTGCAGGTCGGCGGGAGCGAAGGCGAGGCGGGTCAGCACGTCGCCCTCGATCGGGCCGTCGATCTCGGCGATCAGCGGCCCGAAACCGGCCAGCTTGGCGACGCCGTTGGAGAGATGGACGACGTCGCAGATGGTGCTGCGGGTGGCCGACGGGGAGTGATGGTGGGTGATCGCGGCGGCGACGCGTTCGGGCAGGCCCCAGTGGCGCGCGACGTAGCCGCCCAGCTCGCCGTGGTCCATGCCCAGGACATGGCGTTCGGCGTCAATCCGCGACAGCGCACCGCTGGTCCAGGCGGTGCGCAGGGCGGTCAGCGTGCGCTCGTCCATCGCCTCGTCGAGCACCACCTTGCCGACGTCGTGCAGCAGCGCCGCGGTCACGGTTTCGGGCGGGATCGGCGAGCGGGCGCGGCGGGCGACGATTTCGGCGGCCAGCGCGCTGGCCACGGCATGCTGCCAGAGGCGGCCGGGCTGCAGGTCGAAGGCCGGCAGCGGCCGCAGCAGTCGCGGCCGGACGCCTTCGGCAATGGCCAGCGACAGCGCCGTGCCGACGCCGATGCGCATCAAGGCGTCACGGATGGTGCTGACGGTCGGCAGGTGCGCCGTCCAGGCGGAGTTGGCAAAGCGCAGCACGCGCGCGGTCAGTCCGAGATCGAGCCGGACGACCTGCTCGACGTCGCGCATCATCCACTCGGTCTGGCTCAGCAGCGCGACCAGCCGCGTCGCCGTCGCCGGCAGCGGCTCCAGGGCGTCAGCCTGGCGAAGCAGGCGTTCGCGCGTGAGAGGTGAGGGCTCGCGAGGGTCTGGGGCCACCATCGTAGTCATCCTATCGGCGCGATGGCCCCGGCCCTGCAGCCTGCCGCGTCAGAAGGTGGCGACGATGGCAGCGGCGGCAACCGTGTCGGCACGGTTGAAGCCTGGTACCGGTTCGTTGCGGTAGGAGATCTCGTGCGACAGCTTCAGCGCCAGCACCGCGTTGAGCGACGCCTGCAGGGCGGCCACGTGCGTCACCCGCCAGTCGCTCGTGCGGTCCACGTCGGTCTTCAGCGAGGCGTCGTTGGAGATGCGATTGCGCCGGCTGAACTCCCACTGGTGACGCAGGCCCATGTCGAAGGTGCCCAGGTAGCGTCCCCGACCGCGCGTGCGGTCCTCGCCGATGTAGCCGAAGCCCGAGTCCAGTGACAGCCGCTGCGGTTCGCCCGTGATCAGCAGGGCCGTCACCCCGGCCGCGCCGTCGACGCTGTTGTCGATGCCGGCGAAGGTGTTGCGCAGGTACGTGCCGCGGGCGAACAGCTCGGCGCGGTCGCCGACCTTGCGGGCGCCGCGCAGCTGTCCGGTCAGACGGCGGGCCCGCGTCTCGCCGTCGGTGCGGGTCCGCAGGTAGCTCGCCCGGGCTTCGAGGCGCCACTCGTCCGGGCTGACGACGATCTCGCCAGCCGCTGCCGATGGTCTGCGTCGAGGCGTTGCCGCCGGTCGACACGTAGGACAGCTCCGCCTTGCCCTTGACCAGCTCCTTGGCCTTGCGCCTTGGTCGCGGCGGCGGCGGTCCGCCTGGACGACGACCACCGGCTGCGGCGGTCGCGGGGGCGGCAGGATCGGCGCCACGAGCGCGAGGTCGGCAGGAGCACGCGCGTCGACGCGTGGCCGGCAGCGGCGGGGCGGCCACGGGAGCGGGCCCGGTCAGCAGGGCCAGGAGGATCCAGACGGGTTCGAGCATCGGTCTCAAGGACGAACGGGGCAGGGACTTCGGACGGCCCAGTGTACTGCGGCGCACTGCAGGGCCGTCGGCGTCAGGCGAGCGCTGACCTGTCGCCCGATAGTGCCCGGCGATTGCCCACCGCCGCGATGCTGCCCAATCGGCGGACGAATTTGCCTGTTCGGCGAATTCCAGCGGCTTATGGACAGCCCGTTCGTCATAATGCCGGCGCTGAAAGCCGACGTGTCCCCGGCCGGGAAGACCGGTTGCGCCCAGAACACGATCCAGAGGACCAAGATGCCGCACAAGCCCATCAAGTACGTCGAGAAGGGGTTGACCTACGCCGCCAAGGGCGCGTGGGTGGTGTTCGATGCGCTGAACTCCATCAACCGCAACCCCGGCTTCGTACCCAAGTGGTCGGACAAGCCTCTCCAGAAGTCGTGGGAGAAGGTGAAGCCGCCCCTTGGCTGGCCGCGCGAGACCGACTCGCTGTGCCCGACCTGCGTCCGCGAGGCACGTCAGGAGATCCTCGATGGCAAGCGCGACGTCTCGATCCTGCTCAACGAGAAGGTCGGCGAGATCAAGGCCACCATCATCGAGCGCGACGGCAAGATCCTGATGGTCAAGGACTGCCCGATCCATGGTCACTTCGAGGACGTGATGGCCATGGACCCGGCCTTCTTCAAGCACCTCGAGGACGCCTATCCGGGCAGCGACATCCGGGCGCACAACGACGAGACGCTGCACAACCACGGCAGCAGCACCATCAAGTACGGTCGCGGCGCGGTGCTGACGATCGACCTGACCAACCGCTGCAACATGATGTGCGACCCGTGCTTCATGGACGCCAACCAGGTCGGCTTCGTCCACGAACTGAGCTGGGAAGACATCAAGACGCTGCTCGACAACGCCATCACCATCAAGCCGCGCCGGCAGATGTCGGTGCAGTTCTCCGGCGGCGAGCCGACGCTGTCGCCGTACTTCCTCGACGCGGTCCGCTACGCCAAGAAGGTCGGCTACAACTCGGTGCAGGCGGCCACCAACGGCATCGAGTTCGCCAAGAGCCCGGAGTTCGCCCGGGCCGCCGCCGAAGCCGGCCTGCGCTACGCCTACCTGCAGTTTGACGGCATCGGCAACGCCGCCAACTCGCACCGCCTGGTCGGCAACCTGTTCGACGTCAAGCTGCGCGCGATCGAGAACCTCTGGGCCAACGGCGTCGACATCGTGCCGGTGACGACGATCGTCAACGGCGTCAACAACGAGCAGGTCGGGCGGATCATCAAGTTCGCCCTCGACAACCCGCGCAAGATCAGCTTCCTCTCGTTCCAGCCGGTGTCGTTCACGGGCCGCGACGAGGAAGTGACCGACGAGCGCCGCGCGGCGCAGCGCTACACGCTGTCGCACCTCGCGCACGACGTGAAGAACCAGGTGCAGATCGGCGAGCCGACCCGCGACTGGTTCCCGATCTCGTTCATGGGCACCTTCACCGACTGGGCCGACCTGGTCAAGGGGCCGCAGCAGGATTGGGGCAACCTGGCCTGCGGCTGCCATCCCAACTGCGGCATCGGCATGGCGGTGATGGTCGACAAGGACACCAAGGAAGCCGTCCCGGTGACGGCATTCCTCGACGGCAAGCAGCTGGCCACCGACCTGCGTCGCGTCAACGACGCCGCCCGCGGCAAGCGCATGTCGCTGCTCGGGATGGGTCTGGCCCTGGCCAAGAACTACGACCCGTTCCAGTCGCCGACGCACTTCAAGTTGACCGACCTGGTGAAGAAGTTCGACAAGACCTTCGGCGCCAGCGGCAAGAACTACGGCCGAGTCGACGGGCTGCGCACGCTCGAAGACGTCGAAGCGCGCCGCCAGGACCGCTGGAACTTCCTGTTCATCGCCGGGATGTGGTTCCAGGACCTGTTCAACTACGACTTCCGCCGCACCGAGCGCTGCATCATCCCGTACGCGACGCAGCAGGGCGAGATCAGCTTCTGCGCCTACAACACGGGCATCGGCTGGCGGAACATCATCGAGAAGATGCACATGACGGCCACCCTCACCAAGTGGTACGAGGAGCACGGCCGTCACGAGATCTTCGCCGGTGGCAAGAAGGTCAACCTCGGCACCGCCGAACACACGCTGGTGCTGGACGCGGCGGCCGTGTCGGCGGCGCGTCAGACCGATCTGGACGACGCCGGAGTCGCCAAGAACGCGCGCGAGGAGAAGCTGCGGGCGCGTGATGACGCCAAGCAGAAGGCCGAGAACGACCGCATGGCCGCGCTCTACCGTCAGCACGTGCTGAAGGAAGCGGCGCCCGAACTGGCGACCGGCCTGCAGATTCAGGGTCTCAAGAAGGCCGCGCCGCCCAAGCCGGAGTCCACGGTCAACTAGGGTGGCAGGGGCACGTCCCCGACGGACCCTGTCAGGGCGGCTCGGGGAGCCGCCCCTGCCAGGCCGCACAATCACACGGGCGCGGCGAGCGTATGCTCCTCGCGCCCGTGCCGTATCTGCCGCGCTCCTCGCCCTCGCGCTGATTGCCACCCCGCGGGCCCGCCAGGCTCCGTCGCTCGACGACGTGCTGGAGCGTGCCGCCGCCGCCGCGGTCCGTTTCGGCAGCCAACTGCAGGGCGTGGTCGCGCGCGAGCACTACCTGCAGACGATCAGGCCGTGGTCGGGCCGCCCGCCCACCGCACCCTCCGACACGCCCGCACCCGCCTCGCGCCGGCTCCTCTCATCGCTGCTGCTCGTGCACGATCCGACCACGCCCTGGCAGCTGCACCGCGACGTCGATCGCCGTGGACGACGCTGTGGTGGGCGACCGTGCGGATCGTCTGGCGCGGCTGTTTGCCGCACCGGACACCACCGCCGACCGCCGCCTCCGCGAGATCACCGCGGACAGCGCCCGCTACAACCTGGGCCACGTCACGCGCACGATCAACGTGCCGACGTTTCCGCTCCTGCTCGTGCATCCCACCCATCGTGGGCGCTTCCGCTTCGGCGAGCGCGGCCGCACGCAACTGGACGGCGTCGATGTGCGACAGGTCACGTTCCGCGAGAAGGGTCGCCCCCGCGTAGTGCGCGGCGAGCGCGGCCGCGACGTGGAGTTGCAGGGGGTGCTGGAGATCGATGCGCAGACGGGCGAGATCGTCCGCGCGACGATCACGCCACGGGCCGGGAGCATGCGCTCGCTGCTGGAGGTGACCTTTGCGGTGGTGGCGCCGCTGCGGGTGCGCGTCCCGGTGCGGCTGTGGGAATGGTACTGGGTCGGCGACGTCCCGGAGCGCGACCGCTACGTCGAGGGTGACGCACGCTACGACGACTTCCGCCGCTACACGACAGACGTCGGCCCGCCGCTCGTCAGGTAGGTACCGGGTACCCGGTACCCGGCACCCGCTACCCGGTACCCGCTACCCGGCACCCGGCACCCGGATCCAGCCGCCCGATGCGTCATATGCCACGGATGCCGACCCGGATCGCTTGACCTCGCGCCGTTGCCGCCGCACCATCAAGCCTTCCGGGCGGCAGGTGCTGCCCGCGGAGGAGATCACGCACATGTCCGGTCCACTTGCCATCGGCGCCAATGCCCCCGATTTCAGTGCCAACACCACTCAGGGGTCGATCAATTTCCATCAGTGGCTGGGCGACGGGTGGGGCATCCTGTTCTCGCACCCCAAGGACTTCACGCCGGTCTGCACCACCGAACTCGGCACCGTCGCCCGGCTCAAGCCGGAGTTCGACAAGCGCAACGTCAAGGTCATCGGCCTCAGCGTGGACCCCGTCGACCGGCACGACGCCTGGTCGAAGGACATCGAGGAGACGCAAGGCACGGCCGTCAACTTCCCGATGATTGGCGACCCGGATCTCGCGGTGTCCAAGTTGTACGGCATGTTGCCTGCCGATGCCGGCGCGGCGTCAGAGGGCCGCACCGCCGTGGACAACCAGACGGTGCGCAACGTCTACGTGATTGGCCCCGACAAGAAGATCAAGCTGGTGCTGTCGTACCCGATGAGTGCTGGCCGTAACTTCGACGAGATCCTGCGCGTCGTCGACTCGCTGCAGTTGTCGGCGCGGCACAAGGTCTCGACGCCGGCCGACTGGAAGCAGGGCGAGGACGTCATCATCGGCGGCGCGGTGTCCGACGATGAGGCCAGGGGGCTGTACCCGGACGGCTGGCGCGCCCCCAAGCCCTACCTGCGGTACGTGCCGCAACCCAAGGCCTGACTCCCGCGGTGCCGTGTAGGCCGGCAGCGTGCCGCACTAGGCCAGCGGGCCGATGGATCGCAGCCACAGCACGGGCGCCTGCGCGGCGCGCGATGCGGCGACGTCCACGGCGAACTCCGCGACCCAGTCGTTGACCATCTCCGGGTCCACGAGCATCTGCTGGACGCGCCAGAGCGGCGCGCCGGGCTGGGCATCGAGATGGGTATGCCTGGCGTTGCGTGCCTCGGGGTCCATGCGCAACATCCCGTGGTCGACAAGGTACGCGTCCAGGCGTTCGCGGAGCAGCGCAGCGGTCCAGGGGGCGGCCGCCGGATCGGGCTGCGCCGGTGTGTCCAGGCTGGCGAGGATGCCGGCGCCATCGCCCCCTGACCAGAGCTTCAGGGCGCTGAAGACCCGTGCCCGGATGGCGGCGGTGAAGGCCCGCGTGTCGGCGGTGATGTCGTACGGCACGACCGTCGGCGGTCGCTGATCGATTCTGGCGCGCGACGTTCCTGCGAGCGGCGCGTAATCCGGGTCCCGCATCCGCTCCCACTCGTCGGCCAGGCTGGCGTCGACGCTGCGCACCATCGTCTTCAGGTACCACTCGATCTCGAGGATGTCGGCGGTCTTGGAGCCGTCGGGCACGGTCTGGCTGAGGACCTTGTAGACGTTGGTCAGGTGCCGCAGCAGCAGGCCTTCGGAGCGTTCGAGTTCGTACTCGAGGATGTACTCGGCAAACGACTTCCAGGTCTCGAACATCTCGCGCGCGATCGACTTGGGGCGGATGTTCTCCTCGCCGACCCACGGGTGGCGGTCGGCAAAGGCATTGAAGGTGTCGTAGACGAAGTCGCGGAGGGGCTTGGGATATTCCAGCCGGTCGAGTTCCTCCATCCGCTGTTCGTACTCCACGCCGTCGGCCTTCATCTGCGCGACGGCGCGATCCTTGAGGCGATCGAGCTGCTTGCGCAGGATCAGCTCGGGGTTCTCCAGGATCGACTCGACCAGCGTCAGCACGTCGAGGGCATGGGTCGACGCATCGGCGTCGAGCAGGGGCAGCGTCTCGAGCAGGTACAGCGACAGCGCCTGATTCATCGAGAAGTCGTCCTGCAGGTCGACGTTGACGCGGACGCGGCCGCCGTCGGACGACCGCGGCACGATCTCCACGATGCCGCGCGAGACCAGGGCGCGGAACAGCTGCCAGCCACGGCGGCGATGTGCGGCCTTGGCGGCCTCGGGTTCGTGCGCGTCGCGAATCAGCTGCCGCATCGCGCGGCCACCGTCGCCGCGGCGGCTGAGCACGTTCAGCAGCATCCCGTGCGTGACGTGGAAGCGCGACAGCAGCGGCTCGGCGGGCGCGCTGATCAGCCGGGTCAGCGTGTTCTGGTCCCAGTGCACGTAGTTGTGCTCGGGCGGCTTGCGCTTGACCACGCGGCGGCCGTCGCGCGCGGCTTTCTCGCTGAGACGAAGGTTGTCGATGACGTGCTCGGGCGCCTGCACGACCACGTAGCCGATGTCGTCGTAGCCCTTGCGGCCGGCACGGCCTGCGATCTGGTGGAAGTCGCGTGCGGTCAGGTGCGCGGTCTTCTGCCCGTCGTACTTGCACAGGCGCGTGAAGACCACGGTCTTGATCGGCACGTTGATCCCGGCGCCGAGCGTATCGGTGCCGCAGATGACCTTGAGCAGCCCGAGCTGGGCCAGCTGCTCGACCAGCACGCGGTACTTCGGCAGCAGCCCGGCGTGGTGCAGGCCGATGCCCTGACGCAGCCACTTGCGGACGTCGGCGCCGTACGGGCTGGAGAAGTCGAAGGTGCCGATCCGGTCGGCGATCTCCGCTTTCTGCTCGCGCGTGCTGATCTTCAGGCTGGTGAAGTCCTGGGCGCTGCTGGCCGCATCGGCTTGCGTGAAGTGCACCACGTAGGCCGGCGTCCGACCTGCCTCGACAAGCGCCTCGATGGTGTGGGGCAGCGGCACTTCCGCGTAGCTGTACTCGAGGGGGACCGGGCGGATCGCGGACGTCACGGTCACGGTCGGCTTGCCATTGAGTGCGGTGAGCGCGCGCTCGAAGAAGGTCGTGTCGCCGAGCGTGGCCGACATCAGCAGGAAGCGCGCCTGCGGCATCGTCAGCAGCGGCACCTGCCAGGCGACGCCGCGGTCCCGGTCCGAGTAGTAGTGGAACTCGTCCATGACGACGTGCTGGACATCGGCGGCAGCGCCCTCGCGCAGCGCCATGTTGGCCAGGATCTCGGCGGTACAGCACAGAATCGGCGCGTCGCGATTGACGGTGGCATCGCCCGTGGAAAGGCCGACGTAGTCGGGCCCGAACTCGCGGCACAGGTCCATCCAGCGCTCGTTGACCAGCGCCTTGATGGGGCAGGTGTAGACGGCGCGCTGGCCCCGGGCCAGTGCCGCAAACAGCATGGCCGATGCGACCAGCGACTTGCCGGACCCGGTCGGGGTGTTGAGGATGACGTTCTGGCCGTCGAGCAGCGCCAGCACCGCTTCCTCCTGGGCCGGATACAGTGACAGCCGCCGTGCGGTCGTGTAGTCGAGGAAGCGATCCAGCAGGGTGTCGCTGGAGACATCGGCGTGGCGGGGGAGCAGGTCACCGAGCGAAACGGGCACCCTCCATTGTCGCTGGGAAGGGCCAGCCTGCGTCATAGCCCTTGCCGCACCACCGCGGCCTTGCTACCGTCGTCTCATGCCCTCGACGCCTTCGCTCCGCGTGCCGTCGATGCCCTCCAGTGCTGACGGGCGTTCGGCCCGCTGTCGTTGTTGATCCCCCATCCCGCCCCTGTTTCCCGGTAGCGGCGCCAGCGTCCGCTGGCGTACCTGATAGACGTCCCCGGTCGAGCCCGACCAGGGCCTCGATGCTCGTGCTGCGACGACATGCTCTCGGCGCCGCCGGCATCCGGATGGGTTCCATGCGCGCATTTCTCACGCTGTTCATCACCTCCTCCCTGATCGCTGCGGCCGGCAGCGTGTCGGCCCAGACGGCCGCTGCGCCCACCGACACGGTGGACGCGTGGCGCCAGCAGTACGAAGCCGGCCTACGCGAGGAGTACGGCTGGTTGAGTGTCGCGGGACTCTCGTTCCTTCCACTGGGAAGCCACACCCTGGGCGCCGAGGCGTCCAACGACATCGTGCTGCCGGCCGGACACGCGCCCACCACGGTGGGCCGTCTCGCGGTTGCCGCCGAGGGTGTGACGCTGCACCTGCAGTCAGGCGTGCAGGCCCTGCTCAATGGTCAGCCGGCCTCCGGTGCCGTGCCGCTGCGCACCGCCGAACGTGCCGCGCCCGGCGAGGTCGGGCGCCCGGCCGATCGCGTCCGCATCGACCGCGTCGAGATTCATCTCCACCAAAGCGGCTCCAGGCTGGCCCTGCGCGTGCGCGACCCCGAGTCGCCGATCCGGATCGGCTTCGAGGGCCCGCGCTGGTTCCCGGGTGATGCCGCTGCGCGGGTCGTGGCCACCTTGAAGCCGTTCGCGGAGCCACGCCTCGTGGACGTGCGGAACATCCTCGGCGACAACGAGCCGTATCAGGCACCAGGACAGCTGGAGTTTCCGTGGGATGGCCGCAAGCTGCGCCTGCTGGCGTTCACGTCGACCAACGGACGCCTGCAGCTGATCTTTCGCGACGCGAGCGTGGGCCGTGAAACCTACGGCACCCGCTTTGTCTACGCGGAACCGACCGGTGACGGGCGCTACACCATCGACTTCAACAAGGCCTACAACCCGCCGTGCGCGTACAACCCCCACACCACGTGCCCGACGCCGCCAGCGCAGAACATCCTGAAGGTGGCCATCCGCGCCGGCGAGAAGATCTACGCCGGGGCGCCCAGCGCGGCGGCGCGGTAGACCATGACGCCGGTCCAGTTGACGGCGCGGTAGTGGCAGTGGCCGGCATCTCGATCGTCATCCCCGTCTACGAGAGCGCGGCACTCATCGCGTCCACCATCGACCGGGTGGTGTCCACGTGCGATCGGGAGGGCTGGCACTACGAGATCGTGGCCGTTGACGACGCGAGTCGTGACGACACCCTGCAACGATTGCAGTCGCTGGCACGACGACACCCCCGACTGCGCGTGCTGACGTCACCGCGCAACGCCGGTCAGCACCGGGCGTTGCTGCGCGGTCTGCAGGCGTCCACCGGTGACATCGCCGTCTGCATGGACGACGACCTGCAACACCGCCCCGAAGCGATTCCCGACCTGGTCCGCGCCGTCCAGGCCGGTCATGACGCGGTGTTTGCGCGCTTCGCGCGTCCGCGACACGCGCCATGGCGGCGCGTCGGCAGCCTCGCGGTGCGGGCAATCGACCGGGTTGTCTTCGGGGCGCCGCGGTGGCTGCAGGTGACGAGCTTTCGCGCCATCGATCGCCGGGTGGTGGACCGTGTGTGCGCCTATCGCGGCACGGCGCCGTATGTCCGCGGCCAGATCCTTCTGGCCAGCGGGTCGCCAGCCAACGTCGACGTGGACCACCAGCCGCGCCACGGGCCCAGCAGCTACTCCGCTGGGGCACTGCTGGGCGTCGTGGTGCGTGTCCTGCTGGAGTGGTCGACCATTCCAGCGGTGATGGTGCTGGCCGCAGGCGGCCTGTATCTGGGCGTCGGCGCAACGCTGCTTTTCAATGGCGCGTCCCTCGCGCGCGTGCTTGCGCCGCTAGCGCTGTCGCACGGCGTCGCGCTCACCGGCCTGGGCGTGTTCGCGCTGCGCCGCGCGCAGGAACGCCGCGCCGCGCTGCCGCAGGCGCGCGGTGACGGCGCGCACGCGGTCGGCCGACGGGTGTAGCTGCTCGAGGCAGGCATCCTCGGCGCGGCGCGGCGCACCGAGACAGGCCCGACCGACATCGAGCTGGTCGTGCAGGCGTGCAACTCCGCCGCGCTCGGCGAAGATGCCAGGCCTGTCGCGGCATGGCCGGCGCCAACGACGCAGGCCGCGGCGAGCGACAGCCGGACCAGCCAGCGTGGGCCGGCGACCGGCGGCACGACGCCCGACCGGTCCTCCTGCCCGCGGGCGCGCTGGCGCACGAGGCAGATCAGCGCGACGATGGCACTCCAGAGCTGCGCGCTGCCGTAGGCCAGTCGCGGATCGTGGAGTGCGGCCAGCGACAACCCGCCTCGAGCGACTGCTCCGGCGGATGCGTACAGCAGGCCCCAGGCGCCGATCGCCAGCCACGGCAGCGTGCGAACCCGGGTGGCGCGGTCTGCGCGCCACAGCGTCGCGCCGAGAGTCACGAACAGCGCGATTCCGGCAGCTCCCAGCACCCGTGTGGGCCGATAGCCCAGGGCGGGCAACGCGGGCGAGACCGGCAGGCCGGCGATGGCCGCCGCGGCATGCGTCGTCGCCCACCAGTTCGCGGGTGCCGTCGCTGCGAAGGCGCCGCCCGCGTCGGCGGCCATGACCTGCGTCGCGGTCGCCGCGGCGCCGAGGGCGACCCACAATGCCAGCAGCGACCACGACGGTCGTGGCTGCCGACTCCAGAGGACCAGCAGCACGGCCGGCCACGCCAGCACACCCGGGCCATACGAGAGCGACGCCAGCAGGCACAACAGGGCGGTGACGGCGCATCGAACCGGCGCGGAGCCCCGTCCAGCAGCCACGACGATGGCGGTGGTCAGCGCGAGCACGACGAGGTGGATCGAGAATTGGCGCGGATCCATCCACATCGGCCAGTAAGCCAGAGGAAACGCAAAAGCCGCGAGGCCGGCCGTGGCGACAATCCCTGGCCCCCGCGGCATCGTCGAGCGCGCCAGGGCCAGGTGCAGCAGGAGTGTCAGCAGGGAGAGCGGCAGCTTCAGCGCGATGCGGGGAAGCATGTCGATGTCCGACGCCCACAGCAACGCGCGGTCGAGCAACAGCGAGATAAACACCCGATGGCCGTTGAACGGCTCCCAATACCGCGCCAGCACGCCGGTCGATGGATCGGCGGGGTAGTGCCGGTCGAGCCAGTCCCACGTGTCCCAGTACGGCACGTCCACGGCGTATCGGAACACCAGCAGCGTCACGAGCGCTGGCGGCAGGGCGGCAGCGACGCGACGCGCCCAGGTGTGCCCGGCACCGGCAGACACACTGGTCACTGCACGCCGGTACGGGGCGGCAGCCCGATGAGCGCGCGCGCCTCGTCCGGCGTGGCGGGCCGGCGCCCCGCGGCGCGTCCCAGTGTCACGACCCGGCTGACGAGCGCGGCGTTGGTCGCCGGCTCGGTGCGGGCGACGTCCATGAACAGGCTGTCCTCGAGGCCGACGCGCACGTGGCCGCCCATCGTGGTGGCCAGTGCGTTCATCGGGAACTGGAACCGCCCGATGCCCGCGCCGGCCCACGTCGCGCCGGGCGGCAGCGCGTGCACTGTCATGGCCAGGTTCAACGGCGTGGCTGCGAGTGTCCCGCGCGAGCCGAGCAGGATGTTGACGTAGTAGGGCGGCCGCAGCACGCCTCGATCGATGAGGTAGCGGGCGTAGTCGAGCATGCCCAGGTCGAAGACCTCGAGTTCCGGCACGATCCCCCGTTCCTGCATGCGGGCGGCGAGCGACTCGATCATCGCGGGCTCGTTGACCGAGGCTCCGCTCGGAAAGTTCAGCGAGCCGAGTGTCAGCGAGGCCATCTCGGGCTTGACGTCGCCGTCGAGATCCAGGACGGCGGCACGCTGCTCGAACTCCCCAAAGGTGCGCCCGCTGGTCGACACACACACGATGACGTCGGGCACCCGATTGCGCACCGCCCGGATCACCGACGCGTACGTCTCGGGTCGCCACGTCGGGACGCCGGCGCCATCGCGCGCGTGGAGATGCACGATTGCCGCACCCAGCTCGTGGCAGACGTCGGCGTCGTGAGCAATCGCCTCCGGCACAACCGGCAGCGCCGCATTGTCGCGCACGGTGGGCACCATGCCGGTGGGAGCGAGGTTGACGATCAACGGCGTCATCGCAGCTACCGACCCTCGATACCTTCCCGCGTGACTCGAGCAGGCACCCCCATCACCTGCACCCGGTCGGCAACCGGCCTGGTCACCACCGCGCCAGCGCCGACGAGGCTGTGGGTGCCGATGACGAGCTTGTCGAGCACGATGGCGCCGATGCCGAGGTAGGTGGCAGCGCCGATGTCGCAGCAGCCGCCGATGTTGACCCCGGGTCCAAGCGTGACGTAATCGCCAATCCTGGTGTGGTGCCCGACCAGCGCGCCGCGGTTGACGATCACGTGTCGGCCTATCTGCGCGTGCGCCGCGATGATGGCGCCGGCGCCGACGATCGCGCCTTCGCCGATCGTCGCAGACCGTGACACGTGTGCACTCGGGTGCACCAGCGTGGCGAACGGGATGCCGTACGCAGCTGCCTGGGCGATGTAGCGGGCTCGCTGTGTCGTGCTCAGCGCGCAGACCGCCGCGTGCGTCTGCGCAAGTGCAGGGAGGTCGTCCACCCAGTGCACCGGCAAATCCTCGAGCTGCGACCCGGCCAGGTCGCGATCGAGGTTTTCGACGAACCCGGCAATGGTCAGGCCGACGATGTCGGACGCGAGGTCGGCCACTTCGACCGCAAACGTTCGCGTTCCGAGGATGAGCACCGGTCTTGCGCTGGTCACGATGCCGGCTGGGCGGTCAGGTGCAGGGTGGCCGTCTCGACGACGCGCGCGACGTCGCTGTCGGTGAGCTCGGGATGGAGCGGCAGACTGAGGATTTCGCCGAAGAGCCGCTCGGTGACGGGGAGCGGGGTGTGGAAAGCCTGGAAGGCTGGCTGCAGGTGGTTCGGGATGTACTCCACGGACGTGCCGATCCCCTCGGCCAGGAGGTGGCCCATGAGTCCATCGCGCCGCCCGTCGTGCACCCGAATCGTGTACGTGAAGGGACACACGTCCGGCTGCGGCAGGGTGACCCTGGTGATCGTCTCGAGGTCTGCCAGCGCGCTGTCGTAATGGGCGACGATCGCCTGGCGGCGCGATCTGATCTCTGGAAACCGCGCCAGTTGTGCCAGGCCGATGGCCGCGTTCATGTTGGGCAGGTGCGAGCGCCAGCCTCGCCCTTCGACGCTGTACATCCACGAGGTGGCGCCGGTGTGGCGGCTCCAGCCGTCAGCGGAGATGCCGAGGGCGCGCGATCGGCGCACCCGCGCCGCGAGACCGTCCTGGCTCGTGGCAATGGCCCCGCCCTCGCCGCAGGTGATGTTCTTGATCGGATCGAAGCTGAAACACCCCGCCGTGCCGAAGGTGCCAAGCGCACGGCCTTGCCTGAACGACCCGAAGGCGTGTGCGGCATCCTCGATCACCGCCAGCCCGTGCTGCGCGGCGAGGGCCACGAGGCCCTCGAGATCGCCCGCGGCGCCGCCGAAGTGGACGGGCATCACGGCAGAGGCCCGATAACCCGACCGGCGCGCCGCCGACAGCCGCTGCAAGCCATCGTCCACGTCCAGTTGCAGCGTATGTGGGTCGACCTCGCAGAAGATCGGGCGCAGCCCCGCAGCAAGAATTGCCTGCACCGTGGCGACGAACGTGAGCGACGGCACCAGCACGCCGCTCCCCGGGGGGAGGTCGAGTGCTTCCAGCGCGAGGTGCAGGGCTGCCGTGCCGCTGCTGACCGCTACGACGTGCGGGACGTCGAGTCTCTTCTGCAGCTCCTGCTCGAACGCCGCGGTCGAGGCGCCGGGCCCGAGCCATCCACTCTCGAACACGTCGGCCACCGCCGAGAGTTCATCGGCACCGAGCGCAGGTCTGTGGGTGGGAATGAAGGGGTTCATCAGCCGGCAGGCGCCGCGATGCCTCGTCGTGCGCGCAATGGTAGCAGAGCTTCACCTCAGGCATTGACCATCTTGCGAGCCGCTGGGCCCTGCGTTATGCTGGCGTCGTTCCTTCTTAAAACATTAGTTTTGATAATGAAGTGACCTGCTGGTGCCCATCATGAAGCCAACAACCATCGTCGAGTACGGTGTCGAAACAACTGCCGATCAGATGATTGCGCCGCCCGACGTCGAGCATCTCGAACTGGAGCCTGGCCATCCAGGCCTCGGCGACCAGGCGTACGTGCAACGGCGCCAGGACCTCTTCGCCCGCGCTCGCCGGCACAGACTCGAGCATCTCGAACCGCCGTTGATCGAGTACACGGAGGAGGAGACGCGGATCTGGCGGGAGGTGTGCCCGCGACTGGATGGTCTGCATCGCACCTATGCCAGCCGCGTGTACCTCGATGCCAAGCGTGCGCTCGGGATCAGCGTCGAGTCGATCCCGCAACTGCGCGACCTCAGCGCCCGCCTCGAGCAGGAAACCGCCATGCGTCTGGTGCCGGCCGAAGGTCCCATCCCGTACCGGACGTTCTACGGCTACATCGCCGACCGCGGGTTCCCGGTCACCCAGTTCCTGCGGCACGGCTCCCATCCCGAGTTCACGCCGGAGCCGGACATGATTCACGACTGCCTCGGACACGTGCCGGCGCTGATGAATCATGACTATGCGGCGCTGCTGACGCGCATCGGCCAGGCGGCGACGGCCGCCACCACTGGTGAACAGGTGCTCGCGCTGAAGCGATTGAGCTGGTTCAGCATCGAGTTCGGTCTCATCCAGGAAGACGGCCTGACCAAGGTCTTCGGCGCGGGGATCCTGTCCTCGATGGGCGAGATTCCCTTTGCGCTGTCCGACGACGTGGAACGTCGTCGCTGGAGGACCGAAGAGGTCATCGCCGCGGACTACGATCCCTCGCGGATGCAGTCGGTGCTGTTCGTGGTGCCGTCGTTTGCCTTCCTGCGATTCGAGGTAGAGCAGCTCGTCCAGCGGCTCGGGCTGTCAGTGCCGCATCAGGCGCACTGACGTGGCCTGACCTCGGCGCCCGGTCACAGGCCGAACGCGCTGTAGACCATCCAGGTCGGCACCTTCTGTTTGAACGGCGCCACCAGTGTCTTGTTGATCTCGGGAATCCCGGCGTCGGGCGTGTCGGTTCCGCCTGGCGGCGTGTCCTTGACGGTCTCGGTCGCCCCGGTGGGGCGTCTGGCTGACCCGATCGATCCCTGGATCGCGTCGCCAGCATCACTCAGCATGCCCTGCACGGCCTCGAGGTCACCGCTCTGCACCCGGCTGGCCAGCTCCCGGAGGTCGATGCCGGTCGCGCTGACACCGGCGGCCTCGTAGAACCGGGTCTTGACCCAGGCGTATTCGCCGAGCGAGAGCGCCTGCGCGTTGAGCGCGTCGACCTGTGCGCTCTTCGCTTCGGCGATGACGCCGAACAGATCCCGATACGCCCCGACGACGTCGGCCAGCGCCACACCCGAGTCCTGCCGCTGCTCGATGGCCTTGTACTTGGCTTGCAGTTCGCTGGCTCTGGTCCCCATCCGGGCGTGCAGGCTTTCCTGTACCGAGACGAAGCGCCGCACCTGGGCCTCGTTCAACCGGCCGTCGGCCGGTGCGGTGAATGCCGCCGTGTTGGCCACCCTGGCGTCCATCTCCGCAACCTCGCCGACCTGACTGATCGACGCGAGAAAGGTCCGCGCCGGTCGATAGACGAAGTAGTACAGCCCTGCGCTTGCGGCAATGGCACAGAGCACCAGTGCCAGGCCGCATCCGATGACGAGCTTCTTCACGCGACGAACTCCCTGTAGGCTTGAGGCAATCGTGCCTCGTGTGCATTCTCCAACGACTCCGGTGCCTCCCTCGAACGGCCGTGTCCCACGCCCCTCCCGACGCGAGGCGCTCAGCCTGCTGGCGGCGATCCCATGGCTGGCCGGGGCCGCGGTCGGCAACGTGCCGAAAGCCCAGTCCCTGTTCGACGGCAAGGCGCTGGGATCGTGGAAGCCGGTGTCATTTGGCGGCGAGGGTGACGTGGTCATCGTCGACGGCGCGATCCGCCTCGAACGCGGCAACGACCTGACGGGCATCGTCTGGACCGGCCGGGTGCCGGGGGCGAGTTTCCGGCTCGAGGTCGAGGCCAGGCGCGTCGACGGATCGGACTTCTTCTGCGCGGTGACCGTCCCGGTGGCGGGCAGTCACTGCACGTTCGTCGCCGGTGGCTGGGGCGGCACGGTCGTCGGCTTCTCCAGCCTGGATGGGCTCGACGCCTCCGAGAACGAGACCAGCGGCACCTTCCCCTTCGTGGATGGTCGCTGGTATCGCATCGGGGTGGACGTCACGCCGACGCACATTCGTGGGCTCGTCGACGGGGCAGTCGTCGCCGAGGCGGCCCTGGCTGGTCGCGAGGTGGACGTCCGCATCGAGATGACCCCGTGCCGCCCGCTCGGGGTCGCCAGTTGGCGCACCACCAGCGACATTCGCGCCATCACCCTGCAGGAGCGCGCATGACGCCGTGGTCCCGGCGGCGCTGGCTGCAGGCCGGGCCGCTGGCCGCGGCGCTCGGCTGGGGACGGGTGACCGCGGCCCAGGCACCGCCGATCTCCCGCCCACCCGAGAATTTCCGCCTCGTCGGCGCCCCCGTCGTGCAGGGCGTGTCGTCTTCTGCGGTCTCGGTCGTCTGGGGCGTCAACGACACCAGCACCGGCTGGGTCGAGTACGGCGAGACCGCGGCCCTGGGTCGCCTGGCGGCGCCGGACGGGCACGGCCTGCGGCCGCTCGATGCGGTCGTGCATCGGGTGCGGCTGGACGGGCTGACACCGGGGACGCGGTACTTCTACCGCGCGGTCAGCGTCCCGGTGGCGTTCCTGGGCGCCTACGACATCCGCCGCGGTCGTCCCTTCGAGAGTGCCGTCGGCAGCTTCACCACGCCAGACGAGGGCCGAGGCGCGCGCGTCGAGTTCGCGGTGATCAACGACACCCACGAGCAGCCCGAGACGCTCAAGGCGTTGTTCACGACGTTGGCCGCGTCGCCTGGCGACTTCCTGTTCTGGAACGGCGACATGTTCAACGACATCGCCACCCACCAACAGATGTCCGAGCAGCTGCTGACGCCGGCCGGCATGGCGTACGCGGCGCAGCGTCCCGTGTGGTTCGCGCGCGGCAACCACGACGTGCGTGGCCCCGAGGCGCGCGGGCTCGGGCGTTTCCTCGACACGCCTGGCGGACGCTTCCACTACTCGGTGCGGCAGGGCCCGGTGGCGTTTCTCGTGCTCGACACCGGTGAGGACAAACCCGACGACGCGGCCGTCTACGCCGGGCTCGGCACCTTCGATGCGTACCGGACCGCGCAGGCCGCGTGGCTGGCCGGCGAGCTGCAGCAGGACCACGTGCGCAGCGCGCCGTTCCGCGTCGTGATCGCCCATATTCCGCTGTACACGACGCGGGACACGCAGCCGCACGGCGGCGCCGATGCCCGCGCCAAGTGGCACGAGCACCTGGCCCGCGGTGGCGTCGATCTGCTGATCACCGGTCACACGCACCGGCACGCGTGGATGGCGCCGGATGCGACGCGTCCGTTCGGCCAGCTCACCGGCGGCGGCCCGCGCCCGCAGGATGCCACGCTGATTCGCGCCGAGGCCGACCGCGAGCGGCTCACCGCCCGCATGTTCCGCCTGGACGGCACGCTGATCGGCGAGTACGTCGTGCCACGGCGCAGGGCCTGACAGCCCGGTCCCCGATACCCGGTCCCCGGAACCCGGCCCCCGGTACCCGGTCCCCGGAACCCGCCTACCCCCCCCGCGTGTGCATCTCGAGCTGCGGCGACCGGCGCAGGTCCTCGACCGCGATGAACGCCGTGCGGTCGGGAGCCGAGAGGCGCGACTCGGCCCCGCGGTCGGCGCGGTGCTGCCAGGCGGCCGTCACCAGGCCGGCCAGATCGTCGTCGCTGGCGCCATCGCGCAGCGGCGTGCGGATGTCGAGGCCCTGCGTCGCATACAGGCACGAGAACAGATGGCCGTCGGCGGTGAGCCGGATGCGATCGCAGGTCGCGCAGAAGGGCGTGGTCGTCGACGCGATGATCCCGAAGATCTGTCCGGACGGCAGGCGGTACCGCGAGGCTGGCGCCGGTCCATCGGGCGGCAGGGTCTCGACGTCGCCGTACGCGGCGACGGCACGCGCAAGGATCTCCGCGCGTGAGACGACGGTGGCGGCGTCCCAGTGCGTGGCGCCCGGGACGTCCATGTATTCGATGAACCGCACCTCGGCGCGGCGCTCGCCGGCAAACCCCAGCAGCGGCTCGATCTCGTCGTCGTTGACGCCGCGCATCAGCACGGTGTCCAGCTTCACCGTGCCAAAGGCCTCGACCGCCGCGTCGATCCCGGCCAGCACCTCGCCGAGGTGATTGCGGCGCGTCAGCGCCTCGAACCGGTCGGCGCGGAGGGTGTCGAGGCTCACCGTGACGCGATGCAGCCCCGCCTCGCGCAGGCGCGACGCCTGCGGTGCCAGCAGCACGCCATTGGTGGTCATCGCGATGTCGTCGAGCGTGCCGATCTGCGCCAGCCGGGCGGTGAGTTGGTCCACCTGCGCGCGCAGGAGCGGTTCCCCTCCCGTCAGTCGCACGTGGCGCACGCCGAGGCCGGCAAAGAGCCGCGTGATGCGCGTCAACTCCTCGAACGTCAGCAGCGTGCTCCTGGGCAGCCAGACGTACTCAGCCTCCGGCATGCAGTACGCGCAGCGGAGGTTGCAGCGGTCGGTGACCGAGATGCGGAGGTGGCCAAGCGGTCGCTGCCACCGGTCGAGAATCACCCTGGAATTATCACACCAACGCTGGATGGCGCCCGCCGGACCTGCACTGCTGGCAGGGATTGCCGGACCGCCCGCGACGCGCCGCGGCGACACCCGGGCCGCCGTGCGCTATCGTCATCGGCGCATGCACACACGCGGGCGCGCGTCGTTCGGCTCTGGCGGGGAATGCGACGCCTGGCGCGTCGAGCTGGCGGATCCGCTCGAGGTGCGCGAGGCGTGGTCCCTGGACGAGGTGGCTGACCTCGTGGCCTGGGTGGACGCCCAGGCGCACCTGGGGCGGTGGGGCGTGCTGCTGCTGGCCTACGAGTCGGCCCCGGCCTTCGATGCCGCGCTGCAGGCGCGGGTCGCCGATGTCGCGATGCCCCTGGCGTGGGCGGCCACCTACGACGCGGCCGGGGCCGCCGATGTCGCGCCCGTCGCAACGGCTGGGCCGCCAGGCTTCGTCCCATGGGAGCCGGCATGCAGCGAGGCGCAGTTTGCCGCTGACATCGCCCGTATCCTCGAGCACATCCGCGCTGGCGACACGTATCAGGTCAACTACACGTTCCCCTTGCAGGCACCCTTCCGCGACGATCCCTGGCGCTGGTTCCGCGCCTGCGCCCGTCAGGCGATGGTGCCATTCGCGGCCTGTGTCGACCTCGGCGACTCGGTCGTGATGAGCCTCTCGCCGGAGCTGTTCTTCGACCGGCGCGGCGACCGGCTGCGGGCGCGGCCGATGAAGGGCACGATACGCCGTGGCCGCTGGCTGGACGAGGATCGACGGCTGTCGGAGGCGCTGACCGTCAGCGAGAAGGCCCGCGCCGAGAACGTGATGATCGTCGACCTGCTGCGTAACGACATCGGTCGCGTCGCCGTGACCGGGTCGGTGCGCACCTCGGATCTGTGCGCGCTCGAGCGCTATCCGACGGTGTGGCAGCTGACGTCAACCATCGAGGCCACGCTGCGGCCCGCGACGACGCTGTGGGAACTGCTGCAGGCCGTCTTCCCGTGCGGGTCGATCACCGGTGCCCCCAAGGTGCGGACGATGGAGATCATCGCTGCACTCGAGAGCTCGCCACGCGGGGTCTATACCGGCGCCCTCTGCCTGTTGCACCCGGGCGGCGATGTGACGGCCAGCGTCCCGATCCGGACCGCCGTGCTGCAGCGCGGCTCAGGTCTGGCCACCTTCAGCGTCGGCGCCGGGATCACCGCCGATTCCGATGCCGGCGAGGAGTGGGCCGAATGCCTGGCCAAGGCACGGGTGGTCCGGCCGCCAGCCGTGCCGGAAGATGCGGCGTTGTTCGAGACCATGCGCCTCGACGAGGGCGTGCTGGTGCGTCGCGAGGCGCACCTGCAACGGCTGCTCGACTCGGCGGCGTTGTTCGGATGGCAGGTGTCGCGCGCCGACTTGCAGCGCGCGCTGGACGCGCTCGCGGCGGCGCACGTCACGGGCGTGTGGCGGGCACGCATGGTGGTCGACCGCGCCGGTGCGGTTCGCACCGAAGCCGTGGCTTTTGCGCCGGAGGGGCGACGCTGGCGCCTGGCCCTGGCCGCGGCGCCAGTCGACAGCCGCAATCCGCTGCTCTTCAACAAGACCACCCGCCGGGAGATCTACGAGGATGCCCGCGCCGGTCGGGCAGAGGTCGATGACGTGCTGCTGTGGAACGGGCGCGGCGAAGTGACCGAAGGGACCGTGGCCAATGTCGTTGTCGAACTGGATGGCGTCAAGGTGACGCCTCCCGTCGCGTGCGGTCTGCTGCCTGGCGTGTTCCGCAACGAGCTGCTGACGCGTGGTGACGTGCGGGAACGCGTCGTGCGCGTCGACGAGCTGCCCGGCGCGTCTCGCGTCTGGCTGGTGAACAGCCTGCGTGAGTGGATCGACGTGGACCTCGTCCCTTCCTGATCGTCACGGTGACCCTGACCTTCTCGCTGTCGCGGCGCTGAGCCCGCGGCGCCATCTCTGCGGTGCGGCCGGCGGCGGCCGCCGCTTGACACAGCCACTGCTAAGTACTAAGTAGTTAGTTGTCATGGTCACGACGCAACCTCTCACCCCGCAAGAGCTGGCGATCATGAAGGTCGTGTGGCGGCTCGGCCCATCGACCGTGCGCGAGGTGCACGAGGTGCTGCGGCGCGAGCATCGCGACGACCTCGCGTACACCACCGTGCTGACGATGATGCGCATCCTGGAGCAGAAGGGGATGCTCTCCAAGTCGCTCGATGGCAGCTCCCGCGCCCACCGTTACACGCCGGTCCGCACGCAGCGGCAGATGATGCGCGTCATGGTGCGGGAGTTCGTCGACCGCGTCTTCGACGGCGCGGCCGATTCGCTGGTCGCGCACCTGGTCTCGGACCGCAAGCTCTCGGCGCGTGACCGCGCCGAGATCCGGAAGTTGATCGACAAGGAGGACTGATGTCGCTCCCGACCTTTGTCGTGATGTGGGTGCTGCAGAGCACGGCGCTCGGGCTGATAGCGCTGGCCTTGCCAGTGCTGTTCCGGCTGCGCGACCCGAAGGCGCTCGTGTCGTGGTGGGGCGGTACGGCCGGCATGGTGCTCCTGCTGCCCTTGCTGCCGCTGCTCATGCCGGGGCGGACCGCACAGGCCGGCGGTGTCTCGACCTTCGTCGAGCAGACCACGGTGGCCATCGGTCCGGCCCTGACCGCGGCGCCAGCGTTCTCGCCCGCCGCCTGGTGTGCCGGCCTCTGGGTCCTCGGCGTCGTCTTCCGGCTCGGCTGGCTCGTGGCCGGTCACAGAAGGCTGCGTCGGCTGGCAGCCCGGGGCGTCCCTGTGCAAGGCGACGCCGCCCTGGACCGGGCGCGGACGCTCGCACCCGCCGCCGCACTGCCTCGGCTGGACGCCGCCGGCGTGAGGGTCGTCGCCGTCGCGAACGCGGGGCCCTGCGCCTTCGGATGGATGGACCCGTGTGTCCTCGTGCCGGTGGCGTTGCGCGACCGCCCGGCGCCGGAGCGCCTGGCCGTGTACGTGCACGAATTGGCGCACATCGCCCGCGGCGACCTGGTGCGCGGGTATGGCGACGAGGCCTGGCGCCTCGTGTGGTGGTGGCAGCCAGCCGTGTGGCTCGCGCTCGCACAACTCCGTCTGGCCCGCGAGCACGAAGTCGACGCCCTGGTCGTCAGACAGACGGGCGGCGCGAGAGCCTACGTCGAGGCACTGCTGTGGTGCAGCACCCTGCAGCCGGCGGGAGCGCCGGGCATGCCAGTCGGCAGCAGACGACACGCGCTGGTGCGCCGCGTGTCCGTGATGTGCGAGGGAAAAGCGATGTCGAGAACACGTCGATGGATGACCGCCGCAGTGATGATCGGGATTGTTTCCGGCGTGGCAGCGGCCGTGGGCACGCTCGCGCCGTTGCGCGCGGCGCAGCTGGGTGCGCGCCAGACCCTGGCGCTGGACGCAGGGCCTCTGGAGCGTGTGGCCGTGCGTCCGACGCTGGACGCGCCGGCCCCGCGCAGGGTCGTCGGCGTCGAGCCCGTCTGGCCTGACTCGTCGTCCACGTACCGCTTCCGGACCCACATCGTGATCGACGCCAGCGGTCGCGTCGCCGAAGCCAGGCTGGTGGGGCCGCCGTCTACCAGTGCTGGTGACGAATCCCTGGTCGCGGAACTGCCCGCGGCCCGCGCCGCCGCGCTGGACGCCGTGCGGCAATGGCAGTTCGAGTCGCCGCTGCAGTCGCCGCTGCTGCTGGTGAGCGACGTGGTCGTCGGGGCCGCCATGCGAGATCAACCGCGTCGTTGCCGCGCAGCGCTGCCATTGAGCGCCACGGGAGCCCCGCCAGCCCGCCAGCCGCTGCGAGTGGGCGGCAACATCAAGCCGCCGAGGAAAGTCCTCGACGTGAAGCCGGATTACCCCCTCGTGGCACAGGACGCCCACGTCTCGGGCGTGGTCATCATCGAGGCCACCATCGACCGTGACGGTACGGTCAGCGAGACACGGGTGCTGCGAAGCATTCCACTTCTGGATCAGGCGGCGCTCACCGCCGTCCGCGGCTGGCAGTACGAACCCACGTGGCTCAATGGCGAGGCCGTCCCGGTGATCATGGTGGTGACGGTGAACTTCACCCTGCAGTGAGCTTCGTCAGGACGAGCATCTGCGGACGTGTCGCGTGCTCCGCAGCCGAGTCGCTCTCGGCCGGCGTCTGAAGGGCGCGGGTGAGGGTGCCCGGCAGCGAACTGAGGGGGGTGACCATGTGTCGTTGGTTGAGTCTGACGATCGTGAGCGTGATGCTGACCGGCGCCACCGGTGCTTTGGCAGCGGCACAGTCGACACCGGCTCCGACTAGTGGGAATGCCACACCGCCGGCGTTCCCGGCCAGTGAGCCGGGCCCGCTCGAGCGGGTCGCGATCCGCCCGTCACTCGACGTGCCGGCGCCGCGGCGCACCGCGCACGTGGCGCCCGAGTGGCCGGCCAGTGCCGCCGGCAGGATCCGCTATCGCGTCCACCTCGTCGTCGACGCGTCGGGGGCGGTAGCCGAGGCACGCGTCGTTCCGGGCTCGACGCCGGCCGACGTCGACCGCCGCGAATCGGTGCAGGCCGAGGTCGCCGCCGTGCTGACCGCGGTGCGGCAATGGCAGTTCGAGCCGCCAGCGCAGGCGCCGATGCTGCTGTCGACCTACGTCGGCACCGGCGACACGGAGGGCATCGTCGCGCCCGCAGCGGCGGAGCGGCGGCCGATCCGCATCGGCATCGGCATGCGGCCACCGGCCAAGACGAGGCACGTCAATCCCGAGTACCCGGCCGAGGCGCGTGCCGCAGGGATCTCGGGCGTGGTCATTCTCGAGGCCACCATCGACGCCGAAGGCGCGGTCACCGACGTCGGTGTGGTACGCAGCGTCTCCGGTCTCGATGAGGCGGCCATCGCCGCGGTACGGCAGTGGCGCTACACGCCGACCTGGCTGAACGGCGAGCCCGTGCCCGTCATCATGACGGTCACCGTCAACTTCCAGCCGCAGTGATCGCCGCACGGATGGCGCCGCAGGGTCGTTCCACGTGTGCTCCCGGGGCGTCGGGCGCCATCGGGCAACCGGGCGCGGCGCGGACCCGCCGCTGGCGCAGCGGCGCCCTGGCTGCTCGTGGCCGGGCCTGACGATGACCGTGTCGGCGTGTGCGCGGAAAGCGCCGCCTGTCGATGTCTGGCCGGCACGACTGCAGATGGCAGACGCGACGGTGACCGAGGGCTGTTACCGCTGCCTCGAGACGGGTCTGCGCGAGTACGAGGCCGCGCTCGAGGCGCGGGTCCACCCGACGACAGGCCCACGCGCGTATCGGGTTGCCGTCCATCTCGCGCTGCGGGAGCGGCTGCTCGGTCTGTTCCCCGGGGCCTATCAGGACGCGCCCGCTCGACTCGAGGCCGCGGCGCATGCTGACGACGTCGCCGCGGCCCGCGACGTGCTCGACGCCATCCCCTGGCGCCGCGGCACGCAGACGGGGCTCGGCATGATTGCGATGGACGATGCGGCGCTGGCGACGTTGCGGGCGCGCCGGCAGGCGCTGGAGACGTCTGCCGATAGCGACCCCTGGCAGGCGGTGCTGCTGCTGGCGTTGGTCGGCACCAATCCGGCGGTCGGTCTGGACGCCGACCAGCGGTCGCCGAGGGGCACCCAGCCCGGCCTCGACCGCGAGATCTGGTGGCGCCGGCATCCAGACGACGCCGCGCTCTCTTTCACACGCCTGATTCTGCTGCGGTCATCTGTCGAGGACCTCACGACCTTCCGCGCGGCGCATGCCGCGTTCACCGAAGTCGACGTGCTGACGGGCGAGGCCGAACTCGCGCGTGGCCGCCTGGTGTCGGCCGACGAGGCTTTCGCCCGCGTGCTCGACGAGTTCCCGTCGCTGGTCCCGGCTCTGGCGCTGCGCGCCGACATCCGCCAGCGCATGGAGGACTACGCCCTCGCGCTCGCGCTGTACGACCGGTTGCTCGCTCGTCTGCCGGACCACCGCGAGGCGCTGCTCGGCCAAGTCAAGAGTCTGGGGTTCACGCAGCGGCACGACGACGCGATTGCCGGCGCCGAGCGCATGGTTGCGCTCGGCACCTGGTACATCGGCGAGGCGCTACTACTGGAAGGCCTGGAACCTCTACAGCCTCGGGCGCCTCGAGCTGGCACGCGCCTCCGTCGACGACGCGCGGCGGTCGATGGTCAATGCCGACCTGCACTATCTGGGTGGCGTGATTGCCTTCAAGCAAGCACGCCTCGACGATGCGGCGGCCGACTTCGATGCCGCGATCGAGCTGGAAGCGCGCCACTGCGAAGCGCACTTCGATCGCGCGGCCCTTCGCCTGACGCGGCGCGCCTGGCCGCACGCCGCGGCCGGCTTCGACGAGGCGGGCGAGTGCCTCGGGGCCCGGACTGCCGTCATCGAGCAGCGGATCGTCGATGCCCGCGAGGCGCGGATGGCCGAGGACGCCCGTCAGGCGCTGGTCGCGCGGCGCGAGCAGGCCCTCCGCGATCACCACGCGCAGATCGCGTGGGCGCAATACAACGGCGGCGTGGCGTACGCCAACGCCGGCCAGCCAGCGGAAGCGCGGCTGCGTGCCGCGGCGGCAATCACGATGGGTGGCCCGGCTGCGGCCGCAGCCCAGCGCCTGCTGCCGCAGCTGCCGCCCTGACCGGCCGATGGGCCTGGCCGCCGCAACCGGCGCAGGTCACGGCTGCGTCGCGGGCGTGGTCCCCTTCGGCGGAGCGGCGGTGAAATCCGGCGCCGCATCGCCGAAGATGTGGTGATTGAACCACTGCAGGTTGTGCTGCATCGTCGCGCGCATCGACTTCGGCTTGGTGATGCCGTGGCCGAAGCCCTTGTAGACGATCATCTCCACCGGCACGCCGCGATCCTCGCAGCCCCTGGCGCAGCTCGTAGGCGTTGGCGATCGGCACGCGGCGGTCGAACTCGCCGTGCTGGATCAGCGTCGGCGTCTTCGCGCCCATCACGTAGGTCATCGGTGACGTCTTCCGGTAGATCTCGGGGTCGGCGGCCGGGTCGGCGCCGAGGTACTGGATGGTGAACGGCGTGATGTCGGTGTTGTAGTAGTACGTCGCCCAGTTGGAGATGCCGGCGCCCACCGAGATGGCCTTGAAGCGCGTCGTCGACGTGGTCAGGAACGCCGAGATGTAGCCGCCCTGGCTCCACCCCATGCAGCCGAGGCGATTCGGATCGACGAGCCCTTGGCCACGAGGGCGTCGATGCCCGAGAGCACGTCCCACGCGTCGCCGACGCCGAGGTTGCGGACGTTCAGCTGGCGGAAGCGCTGGCCGTAGCCGGCGCTGCCACGGTAGTTGACCTTCAGCACGAGCGCGCCACGCGCCGCCCACAGGTCGGCAGGGTAGTAGCGGGCGTCGATGGCCTGCGGGCGATCGATGCCGGTGGGACCGCCGTGAATCACGCAGAGCAGCGGGATACTTCCTGGCGGCGTCGAAGTCGCGCGGCTTGATCAACACGCCCTCGATGACTTCGCCGTCCTGGCTCTTCCACTTGACGATCTCGCGGGTCCCGAGCGTCCACCGGGTCAGCCGCGTCGAGCGGGTCGTCACGGCGGTCGCCGCGAACGGCTGCAGGGTGGCGGTGTAGACCTCGGGCAGCGACGTCGCCGAACCCGCGACGTACGCCACGCGCGTGCCATCGGCGCTGAATGAGGCGCCCTGGAGGGCGAGCGCCTCGGGCGCCGAGACGCGCGTCAGGACACGTGCCGCGGGGTCGACGCGGAACAGGTGCGCGGACGTCTTCTGCAGGGCAGTGACGTAGAGACCGGTCGGTGTCCAGCCCACCAGCTGCGGGTATTCGTCGAGGCTGTCGGTAATCGAAACGGGTGTGCCCGCCGCGGCCGGCACGACCGCGACGCGGCCGTTGGCGTGGAAGAAGCGCGGTTCGCCCATCGCCGACTCGAAGGCCACGCGGGTGCCGTCGGGTGACCAGCGCGGATTGAGGTCGGGGCCCGGCTGGGTGACCAGCGCGGTGACCGCATCGCTGCGCCGAGGTCGAGGAGGTAGATGTCGGTCGTGCCGCCGTCGACCAGGTCGGGCGTGCGCGACGCGTGGAAAGCGACGCGGCGGCCGTCGGGCGCGACCTCGAAGGCGCCGACGTGGCGCTCGCTGCCGCGGGTACGCTGCCGCGCCTTGGCCGGCGAACGCATCGCCTCGGCCACGGGCAGGGTCCAGAGCTGGGCGTAGCGGTAGTCCCTGCGCACCACCGTGAAGTCGCCGAGTGCGTCCTTGCGCGCCTTGCCGGCGGCGTCCTCACCCTCGGCGGCGGCAAAGACCACCGATCGGCCGTCGGGCGTCCACTCATGGTTGGCCACTGGCGCGTCGTGCCTGGACAGGACCAGGGCCTCGCCGCCATCGGGGCGGATCGCATGCACCTGGTTCTTGCCGTCGACGCTGCGCAGGAAGGTGATCCAGCGGCTGTCGGGCGACCACTCGATGTCGCCGGCCGACTCCTGGCCGCGTGTCAGCTGGGCCAGGCGGCCGGTGCTGGTGTCGGCCACCCAGAGTTGCGAGACAAACGCGTCGCGCTCCCAGTCGGTGGTCGACTCCTCGTACGCGACCCAGCGACCGTCGGGCGAGATGGTCGCGGCGCCGACCGATCCGAGTTCGACGAGTTCATCGATGGTGGGGACGCGTGCGGCGGGCGCTTGCGCCAGGGCCGGTGGTGCGAGAAGAAGGAGGGCCGTCGCCAGGGCGAGGCAGGCGGCGGTCGAAAGGGAACAGCGGTCGATGGGCATAGGCAGCTCCGGGGGGAACGGCATTGTACCGATCGACCGCTTGGTAGAGCGAGTGTCCCTTAGGCCTGCACCGGGGCGTTCTGTTCCTGCGGCTTGTGCGTCACCGGGTTCAGGAACGGCATCATCGCGCGCAGCTTGGCGCCGACGTCTTCGAGGGTCTGGGTCTGTTCGTCGGCGCGGACCTTGTTGAACCAGGGACGACCCTGTTCGTTCTCCTCGATCCACTTCCTGGCGAACGTGCCGTCCTGAATCTCGGCCAGCACCTGCTTCATCGCCTTGCGCGTCTCCGCGGTCACGATGCGCGGGCCGGTGTAGTAATCGCCGGCTTCGGCTGTGTCGCTCACCGAGTAGCGCATGTAGTTGAGGCCGCCGCGGTACATCAGGTCGACGATCAGCTTCAGCTCGTGGAGACACTCGAAGTAGGCGATTTCCGGCTGATAGCCCGCCTCGACGAGGGTCTCGAAGCCGGCCTTGACCAGTTCGGCGGTGCCGCCGCACAGCACGGCCTGCTCGCCGAAGAGATCGGTTTCGGTCTCCTCGGTGAAGGTCGTCTCGATGACGCCGGCGCGGGTCACGCCGATGCCCTTGGCGTACGACATGGTCAGGGCCCGTGCGTGACCGGTGGCGTCCTGGTGCACGGCCACGAGGCCGGGCACGCCGCCGCCCTCCTCGAACACTTCGCGCACCCGATGACCGGGCGACTTGGGCGCCACCATCGTCACGTCGACGTCGGCCGGGGCGACGATCGTGTCGTAGCGGATGTTGAACCCGTGCGCGAACATCAGCATCTTGCCGGCGGTCAGGTGCGGCGCGATGTCCTTCTTGTACACACCGGGCTGCACCGTGTCGGGCGCCAGCATCATGATCACGTCCGCTTCGCGGGCGGCGTCGGCGACGCTGACCACGCGGACGCCGGCTGCCGCGGCCTTGGCTGCCGAGGTGCTGCCGGGGCGCAGGCCGATGCGGACGTCCACGCCGCTGTCCTTCAGGTTCAGCGCGTGCGCGTGACCTTGCGAGCCATAGCCGATGATCGCCACCTTCTTGCCCTGAATCAGGGCGAGGTCGGCATCCTTGTCGTAGAAGATTTGAGCAGCCATGTTGGTGAGAGTCTCACGGCCTTCGGCCTGCGGCCGTCGGCCTTCGTTGAAGGTGGTCGCGTTACACCGAGTGCGAGATCAGGTCTTCCTCGGCCTTGGCCGCGCTCAGATCCTGCTCGTCGTCGGGTGGCGTGCTGGCGGTGCCGGTCCCGCGCAGCATCGCCAGGCGACCGGTCCGCGCGGTCTCGACGATGCCGTACGGCTCGAGCACGTCGATCAGGCTCTCGACCTTGTCCTCGTTGCCGGTGATCTCGATGACCAGCGACTCGGGCGAGACGTCGATGATCCGGGCGCGGTAGACCTGCGCCAGCTGGAAGATCTGCGCCCGGGTCTCCGGCGTCGTCTTGACCTTGAGAATGGCCAGCTCGCGGAAGATCGACGGCTGCCGCGTCACGTTGTCGACGCGCAGCACCTCGAGCAGCTTGTAGAGGTTGGCCTCGATGCGGCGGGCGCCGAACTCGTCGGTCTCGACCGCGATGGTCATCCGCGACACGCCGGCGGTTTCGGTGTGGCCGACCGTCAGCGAGTCGATGTTGAAGCCGCGGCGCCGGATCAGCCCGCTGACGCGGGTGAGGACACCAGGATGATCTTCGACGAGCACCACGAAGGTGTTCATGCGTCTGCTCCGGTCTCGATGATGGCGCTCGGACGCCGGATCATGTTGTGCAGGTCGTTGCCGGCCGGCACCATCGGGTAGACCGAGTCTTCCTGCTCGACGCGGAAGTCGATCAGCACCGTGCCCTGGTGCGTGCGCGCCTCGTTCACCGCCGGCACCACTTCACCGCGGGCCGTGACCCGCATCGCCTTGAGGCCGAACGCTTCGGTCAGCTTGACGAAGTCGGGGTTGACCAGCGGCGTCGCGGCGTAGCGGCGCTCGTAGAAGAACTCCTGCCACTGCCGGACCATCCCGAGGAAGCCGTTGTTGATGATGGCGATGTTGATGTCGATGCCTTCCTGGGCGATCGTCGCCAGTTCGCACATCGTCATCTGGAATCCGCCGTCGCCGACGACCACCCACACTTCCGCGTCCGGACGGGCCACCTTGGCGCCAATCGCGGCAGGCAGCGCAAAGCCCATGGTGCCGAGGCCACCCGAGGTGATCAGCGAGCGCGGCTCCTCGTGCTTGTAGTACTGCGCTTCCCACATCTGGTGCTGGCCGACGTCGCTGACCACGATGGTCTCGCGGTCCTTGGTCTGGCGCCAGATGTCGTTGATCACGTGCGCGGCGTAGAGATGGCCGTTGTCGGGCAGGTTCTGGATGTCACGGACCGCCGAATCGCCCTTGAGCATCGAGATGTAGTCGACCCAGTCGCTGCGGTCGCGCGTCTCGATCTGCGGCTGCAGCTGCTCGAGCGTCTGCCGCAGGTCGCCGATCAGGCCGACGTCGACGCGGACGTTCTTGTTCAGCTCCGCCGGGTCGATGTCGATGTGGATCTTCTTGGCGTTGGGCGCGTAGGTCTTGACGTTGCCGGTGACGCGGTCGTCAAAGCGCATGCCGAAGGCCAGCAGCAGGTCGGCTTCCTGGATCGCGGTGTTGACCCAGGCCTCGCCGTGCATCCCCATCATGCCGAGGTTGAGCGGGTGGCTGGCCGGGATGGCGCCGAGACCGAGCAGGGTCATCGCGATCGGCACGTTGGCCAGCTCGGCGAACTTCAGCACGGCTTCGCGGGCGTTGGACAGCTGGATGCCACGGCCGGCAAGGATGATCGGCCGCTTGGCCGAGTGAATCAGCTCGAGCGCCTGCTCGACCTCGCGGGTGCTGGGCGTGTGCGCCGGGCGGTAGCCGCGCAGCTTCGGCTCCTCTGGCCACTCGAACTCACAAGAGGACTGCTGGCAGTCCTTGGTGATGTCGATCAGCACCGGACCCGGGCGGCCGGAGCGCGCCACGTAGAAGGCCTCACGCACGACGCGGGCCACCTCCTCGGGGCGGGTCACCAGGTAGTTGTGCTTGGTGATCGGCAGGGTGATGCCGGTGATGTCGGTTTCCTGGAAGGCGTCCGACCCGATCGCCTTGCTGCCCACCTGCCCGGTGATGCAGACGATCGGCGACGAGTCCATCATCGCGGTGGCGATGCCGGTCACCATGTTGGTCGCGCCGGGGCCGCTGGTGGCGATCGCGACGCCGACCTGGCCGGTGGCGCGCGCATAGCCGTCGGCCATGTGCGTCGCGCCCTGCTCATGGCGCACCAGGATGTGACGGATCGGGTAGTCGAGCATCGCGTCGTACGCCGGCAGGATCGCTCCGCCGGGGTAACCGAACACGCAGGTGACGCCTTCGCGCACCAGGCTCTCCCACAGGATTTGGGCTCCGGTCTTCTTCATAGGGCTACTCATTGCAGAACCGTCTTGGCGTCAGGGCGTGTGTGCCGTGGCCGTGGCGGCGGGCGACCGATTGCCGGGCTCGCGCCCCGCGATCGTGTTGGCCAGCGTGGCCGCCGGACGCGTGATGGCGCCCTCGGAGGCCGATGACACGAGGCTGGCGTACTTGGCCATGACCCCGGTCGTGTAGCGCGGCGCCGGCGGCACGTACGCCGCGAGCCGCCGCGCAATCTCGTCATCGCTCACCGCCATGTCCAGACGGCGGTGCTTCAGGTCGAAGGTGATCAGGTCGCCGTCGTGGATGGCCGCGATGGGGCCGCCGGCGACCGCTTCGGGCGACACGTGCCCGGCCATCAGGCCGCGAGTCGCACCCGAGAACCGCCCGTCGGTCAGCAGGGCCACCTTGTCGCCGAGGCCGGCGCCCATGATGGCCGCCGTGACCCCCAGCATCTCCCGCATCCCCGGTCCGCCCTTGGGGCCCTCGTGCCGGATGACGACCACGTCGCCGGCGGTAATCACGCCGGCCTGGACCGCGGCAAAGGCGGCTTCCTCACCCTCGAAGACGCGTGCCGGGCCCTGGTGTCCGGCCAGCGACGAGCCGGCCACCTTGACCACACAGCCGGAGGGCGCGATGTTGCCGTGCAGCACCAGCAGGCCACCGGTCGGCTTGAGCGGCGTGTCGAGGGCGCGCACCACGTCCTGCCCTGGCGTCTCGACCACCGCCGCGGCTTCCTCGCCGATGGTCTTGCCGGTGACCGTCGCGGCCTGCCCGTCGATCAGCCCGGCCGTGACCAGGCGCTGGCAGACCAGCCCGGTGCCGCCGGCAGCGTGCAGGTCGGCAGCCACGTAGCGGCCGCCCGGCTTGAGGTCGGCGAGCAGCGGCGTGCGGTCGTTGATGGCGTTGAAGTCGTCGATGCTCAGCGGCACGCCCGCCTCGTGGGCGATGGCCAGCAGGTGCATGACGGCATTTGTCGAACCGCCTGTCGCGACCACACCGGTGATGGCATTGTGCAGGGCGGTGCGGGTGATCAGATCACGCGGCCGGACGCCGCGGCGCAGCAGCGACATGGCCAGTCCGCCGGCCTCTTCCGCGACACGTTCCTTGTCGGGCAGGGTGGCCGGGATGCTGACGCTGCCCATCGCGGCGACGCCGAGGAACTCGGCCACCATGGCCATCGTGTTGGCTGTGAACTGGCCGCCGCAGGCGCCGGCGCCCGGGCAGGCCTTGTCCTCGAGATCCTTGAGTTCGACAAGCGAAATGCGGCCGGCCGCCTGCGCCCCGATGCCTTCGAAGACGTCCTGGATGGTGACGTCCTTGCCCTGCCACGTGCCCGGCGCAATCGAGCCGCCGTAGAGAATGACGCCGGGGATGTTCAGCCGCGCCAGCGCCATGATGGTGCCGGGGATGGTCTTGTCGCAGCCGCAGAGCATGACGACGGCGTCGAGGTGATGCCCGAAGGTCACGAGTTCGATCGAGTCGGCAATGACCTCGCGGCTCACCAGCGAGGCGCGCATGCCCTCGGCCCCCATGGTGATGCCGTCAGACACGGCGATGGTGTTGAACTCCATCGGCGTGCCGCCCGCCGCCCGCACGCCGTTCTTGACGTGCTCGGCCAGCCGGCGCAGGTGGAAGTTGCAGGGCCCGATCTCGGTCCAGGTGTTGGCGATGCCGACCAGCGGCTTGGCCAGGTCCTCGTCGGTGAAGGCGCAGGCCTTGAGCATCGAGCGCGCGGCAGCGCGGTTCGGGCCGTCGGTCAGCGCGGCGCTCTTGTGCTTGTTCAGGTCGCTCATGCGGGATCTCCAGCCGCCACGGCGGTCACCGCGGCTGTCGAACGGGGCAGCAGCGTGGACGCATACGACCCGAGATTGCGGAACATCGGCGCGAACTCGGCCAGGTGCGCCAGTGCGCGATCGCATCGCGCATCGTCGGCACCCACTGCCAGGTCCACGTAGAACAGGTACTCCCAGGGACGACCCGGGATCGGGCGCGACTCGAGCTTGGTCAAGTCGATGCCGCGCAGCGCAAACACGCTGAGCGCCTTGAACAGCGCCCCGGCCTCGTTGGCCAGCGTGAAGACCACGGTGGTCTTGTTGGTCGACACGGCTGGCACCCGCGCGGCCGGCGCCACCACCAGGAACCGGGTGATGTTGTCGGCGAAATCCTGGATGCCCGATTCGAGAATGTGCAGCTCGAACACCGCGGCGGCACGCTCGGAGGCAATCGCGGCCGCCCCGGCCAGCTGCTTGTCCTTGATCAACTTGGCGCTGCCCGCGGTGTCGTAGGTGGCCACCACCTCGACGCCCGGCAGGCTGCGGAGGTACTTGTCGCACTGGGCCAGCGCCTGGGGGTGCGAATAGATCGTCCTGACCTGGTCGAGGGAGGTGCCAGGCAGCGCAATCAGGCTGTGCACCACCCGCAGCTCGAGATCGCCGACGATGCGCAGCGCGTGTTCCAGCAGCAGGTCGTAGTTGCGGTGGATGGTGCCGCCGATGGAGTTCTCGATCGGCAGGACGCCGAGCGCCGCGGACCCGGTCTCGACGGCGTCGAATACGTCTTCGAAGCTGGGGCAGGGCAGCAGCGTGGCCTCGGGCGCGTATCGCTGCGCCGCCGCCTCACTGTAGGCCCCCGGTTCCCCCTGGTACGCGACCACCATGCCCGTCCATCCTGCAGGCCGCCGGGGTGAAAGTCAAAGTTATCTTCCTTAGGCAATCATGCGCGGGATTTATTGCATGCGTCTTGCGCATCTGAGCCGGAGAGGCCGAGCGCCCGTCGGGTAGGAAGTCGACGGGCATCCGCCTGGCTTGTCTGGAGGGCGGACCAGCTCGACGTCGCCACGGCTCCGTCGGGCACCGTATAATGACAAGTTCATGCTTCGTCCGTACCGCGGCCAGTGGCCGCAGCTCGATACGTCTGCCTTTGTCGACCAGAGCGCCCAGGTCATCGGCGACGTGTCGATTGGCCCCGAATCCAGCGTGTGGATGAACTGTGTGGTCCGCGGCGACGTGCACCGCATCCGGATTGGCGCCCGCTCCAACGTCCAGGACGGCACGGTCATCCACGTCATGCGGGGCACCCACCCGACGACGGTGGGGGACGCGGTGACGATCGGCCACGGCGCCCTGGTCCACGGCTGCACGATCGGCGATCGCGTGCTGATCGGGATGGGCGCGATCGTGCTGAATGGCGCGGTGATTGGCAGCGACTCGATTGTTGCGGCCGGCACGCTGGTCACCGAGGGCACGGTCATCCCGCCGCGCTCGATGGTCATGGGGAGCCCGGGGAAGGTGCGGCGTCCCCTGGACGACGAGGAAGTGGCCTCGATCATGGATTACGCGGCGCGCTACGTCGGCTACCGGCTGGACTACATGGCCAGCGAGGCCCGCGGCTGACGCCGCGGCACCCCATGGCCTCCACTGCACCGGCCCGCGGCATGCGGGACTTCCTGCCAGCCGACGTTCGTCGCCGGACCTATGTCGCCGGCGTCATCCGGGGCGTCTACGAACGCTACGGCTTCGAACCCCTCGAGACGCCCGCGGTCGAGAACATCGAGACCCTGCTCGGCAAGTACGGCGACGAGGGTAACCAGCTGATCTTCAAGATCCTGAAGCGCGGCGAGCACGAGGCGTCGGGGCAGGCCGACCTGGCGCTCCGCTACGACCTCACCGTGCCGCTGTCGCGGGTGGTCGCCGAGCACCGGGCGACGCTGCCGAAGTTCTTCAAGCGCTATCAGATTCAGCCGGTGTGGCGGGCCGACCGGCCCGCGCGTGGACGTTTCCGTGAGTTCTACCAGTGCGACGTCGACGCCACCGGCTCGACCTCGCCGGTGGTCGAGGCGGAACTGTGCGCCGCGGCCTGTGAGGCCGTGCAGGCCCTCGGGTTCACCGATGCCGTGCTGCGCCTGAATCACCGTGCCGTGTTGAGCGGCGTGCTCGACGTCGCGGGCCTGCCGGCCGAGCGCCACGGCGACGCCCTCGTCGCGCTCGACAAGCTGGACAAGATCGGACTGGACGGCGTGCGGGCCGAGTACGAGCGGCGCGGGCTGTCGGGTGCGGCGGCCGACGCCGTGCTCGGTATCCTCGGCTCAGCGGCCCTCTCCGGAGCGGTCGCCGCCGACAACGCCGTCACCCTCGACGCGGTGGCCGCCTTCGTGGGCGGACATGAGGCGGCAACGGCCGGCATTGCGACGCTCCGCGAGGTGCTGGCACTGACGGCGCGGACCCCTGCGAGCGGGCAGGTGCGGGTCGACCTGACGTTGGCGCGCGGCCTGTCGTACTACACCGGCTGCATCATGGAGATGACCGTCCCCGACCTGGCCGGGAGCCTCGGCGGTGGCGGGCGCTACGACGGTCTGGTCGGCATGTTTCTCGGCCAGCCGGTGCCGGCGGCTGGCTTTTCGCTCGGGCTGGAGCGGATTCTGGTGGTGATGGGGGAGCGGTCGATGTTTCCGGCCCACATCACGGCCACCGCCGGCCGACGTCCTGATCGCGCAGTGGAGCGCGCTCGACCTCGGGCGATGCGCTGGAGCTGGCGCACCAGCTGCGCGCCACGGGCCTCCGGGTGGAGGTGTATCCCGACGCCGACAAGCTCGGCAAGCAGTTCAAGTACGCCGCCTCGACCGGGGTGCCGCTGGTGGTCATCGAAGGCGACGACGAGCGCGCCGCGGGCGAACTGACCGTGAAGGACCTGCGCACCGGCGAGCAGCAGCGGCTGCCGCGCGCCGACGCCGGCCGGCGCCTGCTGAAGATGACGTCTCACGCCGATGCGTGACGCGTCACGTTCGACACCGCGGCCGCGCCTTTTCCCTTTGTCCTTGTCACCCTTCACTCGTCCCTCGAACACCTTTCGCCTTTTCCTTCTCCCTTTTCCCTTTGACCATGGACCTCCTCGGCGCTCTCTACCGGACCCACACCTGCGGTGACCTTCGTGCCGAACACGTCGGCAAGGATGTCGTGCTCCTCGGCTGGGTACATCGCGTGCGCGACATGGGCGCGGTCATCTTTCTCGACATCCGCGACCGCTATGGCGTGACCCAGGTGGTCACCGAGAGCGAGCCGCTGCTGTCGCAGGCCAAGAAGCTCAAGACGGAGATGGTCGTGGCGGTGCTCGGCCAGGTGGCGCCGCGCTCGCCCGAGACCGTCAACGAAAAGCTCGAGACCGGGCAGGTCGAGGTCCGGATCGGCGAAGTCTGCGGACGCTCAACGATGCCCGCCGCCCGCCGTTCAGCATCGCCGACGAATCCTTCGTCGCCGAGGACACGCGGCTGCGGTACCGGTACCTGGACCTCCGCCGGCAGCGCATGCAGAAGAACCTGATGCTGCGCCACCGGCTGACGATGACCATCCGTCGCTACTTCGACGATCTCGGCTTCCTCGAGATCGAGACGCCGATCCTGACCAAGAGCACGCCCGAGGGGGCGCGCGACTACCTCGTGCCGAGCCGCGTCCATCCCGGTGAATTCTTCGCGCTGCCGCAGTCGCCGCAGATCTTCAAGCAGATCCTGATGATTGGCGGACTCGACCGCTACTTCCAGATCGTCAAGTGCTTCCGCGACGAGGACCTGCGCGCCGACCGTCAGCCCGAGTTCACCCAGGTCGACGTCGAGATCTCGTTCGCCTCGCAGGGGCTGGTCTTCGCCATGATCGAGCCGCTGATCGCCGAGATCTTCCGGGTCGGCGGCGTCGAGATCAGCACGCCGTTCAGGACGATGACCTACAGCGAGGCGATGGCCCGGTACGGGTCGGACAAGCCGGATCTGCGCGTCGGCATGGAGATCCAGGACCTCGGGGCGGTCTTTGCCGACACGCCGTTCGGGCCGGTCCGCGAGGCGCTCGGCAGCGGCGGTGTGCTGCGCGGGCTGGTCGTGCCCGGCGGCGCGAAGATCTCGCGGGCCGAGGTCGACAAGATCGTCGCCGAAGCGATCGAGATGGGCGCGGGCGGCCTGCTCTGGGCGCGGCAGACCGACAAGGGCCTGGCCACGTCGGCCAAGGCGCTGGGCGAGGACGCGCTGACGCGCGCGCTGGACGTGTCGGGCGCCGGCACCGATGGCCTGCTGCTGATGACGGCCGGCCCCGAAGCGCAGGTGTCGAAGCTGCTGGGGGCACTGCGGCTGTCGCTCGCGAGGCGCTTCAAGCTGGTCGACCCGGGCCGGTACGAGTTCCTGTGGGTCGTGGACTTCCCGCTGCTGGACTGGGATGCCGACGAAAAGCGGTGGGTGGCGATGCACCACCCGTTCACGTCGCCGTCCGACGCCGACCTGCCGCGGATGACCGAGGCGCCAGGCCAGGTCACGGCCAAGGCGTACGACCTCGTACTCAACGGCAGCGAGATCGGCGGCGGCAGCATCCGTATCCACGATCCCGAGGTGCAGCGGCAGCTCTTCCGGCTGCTCGGCATCAGTGACGAGGAAGCCAAGCTCCGCTTCGGCTTCTTCATCGACGCCCTGGAGTTCGGCACGCCGCCGCACGGCGGCATCGCCCTCGGTCTCGACCGGATCGTCGCGCTGCTGGCCGGTGAGCCATCGATCCGCGATGTCATCGCGTTCCCCAAGACGGCGGCCGCGGTGGATGTGATGTCGGACGCGCCGTCCACCGTGGACCCGCGTCAGATGAAGGAATTGCACCTCAAGCCGCTTGCCTGACCGCAGGCGGCATGCTAGCGTCAGCCCCACGTCGGAAGAGGATTTAGGAGACCACCGGTATCGCTGCCTCGGCCCCGCGTTCCATTCCCGTTCCTGATCAGGGCGTCGACGTCCTGTTCGGCGCCTACGACGACAACCTGCGCCTGCTCGAAGCCCTGTTCGGGGTGACGGTCCGGACCAACGGGCACGAACTCGTCGTGGACGGCCCCGGCGACCGTCTCGATCGCGTCGAGGCGTTTGTCGGCCAGTTCAGCGCCCTGCTGCGCGATGGCTACCGCTTTGCCCGCGGCGAAGTGAAGGATGCCATGCGGCTGGCCGCCGAGCATCCGGAACTGGACCTGCGCGATCATTTCCTGAAGGGCAGCGTGCGCGCCTCCGCCAAGCGTCAGGTCGTCCCCAAGACGCCGACGCAGCGGCAGTACCTCGAGGCCATCGACAAGCACGACATCGTCTTCGGGGTGGGCCCGGCCGGCACCGGCAAGACCTACCTGGCCATGGCGCAGGCCGTTGCCAGCCTGCTGGCCAAGAAGGTCAGCCGCATCGTCCTGACGCGTCCAGCCGTGGAAGCGGGCGAGAAGCTCGGCTTCCTTCCCGGCGACCTGCAGGAGAAGGTCAATCCGTACCTGCGGCCCCTGTACGACGCTCTGTACGACATGCTCGAAACCGACAAGGTGGAGCGCCTGCTCGAGCGCGGCACCATCGAGGTGGCGCCGCTGGCCTTCATGCGCGGCCGCACCCTCAACGACGCGTTCGTGGTCCTGGACGAAGCCCAGAACACCACGTCCGAGCAGATGAAGATGTTCCTGACCCGCCTCGGCTTCGGCAGCAAGGCGGTCGTCACCGGCGACATCACCCAGATCGATCTGCCGTACGGACGCCCGTCGGGACTGATTGACGCGCTGCGCATCCTCGACAAGGTGGACGGGCTGGCCTTCGTGCACTTCACCGACCGCGACGTGGTGCGCCACAAGCTGGTGCAGTTGATCGTGCAGGCCTATGGGGTGGAGGACGCGCGGGTTGCCGCAGCAATCCAGCCCGGCGCGGCCGGGGGGCGCGCCCCGGGCCGCTCGCAGGCCTGACCGCCATGGACAGCGACCCTGCCACTCTGCATATTTCGGTCTGCACACGCGACGGCCGGCCGGCGCGCGCCCCGGGATTGGCGCGTTGGCTGGTGGCGGTCGCGCCGGCGCGGGCGCGCGGCACGGTGGCCATCGTGCTGATCGGCGACGCCGCGATGCGTCGCCTCAATCGCGAGTGGCGGCTGGTCGACCGCCCGACCGACGTCCTCTCGTTCCCCAACGACGAAGCCACGCCCCGGGTCCCGGGCCAGCGCCGCCACCTCGGCGACATCGTCATCGCCACCGGCGTCGCCCGACGCCAGGCGGCACGGGCCGGACACGCCTACGACGACCGAGCTGAAGGTGCTGGCGCTGCACGGGCTGCTGCACCTGCTCGGACACGACCACGAGACCGACGATGGCCAGATGCGCCGCGCCGAAGCGCGGCTGCGCCGCAAGGGCGGACTGCCGTCCGGGTTGATCGAACGGGAGACCCGCGCATGATCCCCCTTCTGGTCTTCCTGCTGGCCTGCCTGGCGGTCTATCTGGGCACCATCCTGGCCGCATTCAGCGCGCTGATGCGCTTCTCGCTGCGGATGATGGCCGAGAGCGCGGCCGGTCCGCGCGATCTGCTGGCGGGCTTCCTCGAGGATCCACCGGCCCTGTTCTTTCCCGCGCGCGTGCTGCTCGGCGTCGTCACGGTGATCGTGGCCGTGCTGCTGGCCCACGTCGAGGGGGTCGGCCGCACCGACCATGGCATCTGGCTGTTCCTGGCGTCGATGCTGGTCTTCGTCTTCAGCTGCTTCCTGCTGCTGCCACAGGTGATCGTGCGCAGCAACCCGCAGGTCGTGCTGGCGGCGCTGCTGCCGTCGTTTGCCGTCATCGCGCGGGCCTTCTCGCCGCTGACGCAGTTGATGGCCGGCGCCAACGGCAGCAGCGAGCGGCGCACCGACGATGCGCCGCAAGCCGAGGAGGTGGTGGCCGCCGCCCAGGACGAGGACGAAGCCGACGCTGGCGAGGACGAGGAGGACGCGCGCGAGCTGTTCCGCTCGCTCGTCGGCTTCCAGGATCGCCTGGTTCGCGAGGTGATGACGCCGCGCCCCGACATCGTCGCCATCCGTGCCGACGCGACGCTCGGGGATCTGCGCGCCCGGCTGCTCGAATCGGAATACTCGCGGCTGCTCGTCTATCGCGACAGCCTCGACGACGTGGTCGGCTTCGTGCATCTCAAGGACGTCTTCCTCAAGGGCGTCGGGCATGCCGATGGCGATCCGTTCACGGGCCTGGTCCGGGCCGCGCATGTCGTACCCGAGACCAAGCGGGCGCCGGAGCTGTTGAAGGAACTGCAGCGCACGCGCACCCAGACCGCGCTCGTCGTCGACGAGTACGGCGGCACGGCCGGACTGGTGACCGTGGAAGACCTGGTCGAGGAACTGGTCGGCGAGATCCGCGACGAGTACGACTTCGAGGCCGAGCCGATCATCGAAGAAGCCGACGACACCTGGGTCTTCAGCGCCAAGGTGGACATCGAGAAGCTCACCGAGCGTCTCGGCGTGGACATCGAACGCGAGGGGTTCGAGACCATCGGCGGCTATCTCATGAGTCGGATCGGTCGCGTGCCCGGCGTGGGCGAGCATGTGATCGAGGACGGGCTGGATATCGAGGTGCTCGAAGCGGAGCGCCGGCGCGTCCTCAAGGTCCGCGTGCGTCGCTTGCCGTCGGAAGGGGAGGAGTAGGCATGCGGTCAGGCTTCGTCTCGCTGCTCGGCCGGCCCAATGCCGGCAAGTCGACCCTGCTGAACCGCCTCGTCGGCGCCCGCCTGGCCGTCGTCTCCGACAAGCCGCAGACGACACGGACGCGCATCCTCGGCGCGAAAAACCACCCGGACGGCCAGATTCTCTTTCTCGACACGCCCGGGGTGCATCGGCCGATGCACCGCATGAACGTCCGGATGGTGGACGCGGCGGTCGGCGCGGCGCGCGAGGCCGACGTGGTGGCGCTGGTGGTCGATGCCAGCGAGGAAGTCGGACGCGGCACCGAGTTCCTGCTTGGGTTGCTGCCGCAGCTTCAGCAGCCGGTGGTGTTGGTGCTCAACAAGGTCGACCGCCTGAAGAAGCACAGGCTGCTGCCGATCATCGAGTGGTTCAGCGGCAAGTACGCCTTTGCCGACGTGGTGCCGGTGTCGGCGGCCACCGGCGACAACGTGGACGTGCTCGAATCGGTGCTGGTGTCGCACCTGCCCGAGGGGCCGCCGCTCTATCCCGACGATTACCTCACCGATCAGTCGTCGCGTTCGCTGGCCGCCGAGATGGTGCGCGAACAGGTGCTGGCGCATACCCGTGCGGAGCTGCCGTTCACGACGGCCGTGGTGGTGGATCGCTACGAGGAGCCGGCCGACGACGGCGACGGCCCGCTGGCCATCTACTGCAGCATCCTGGTGGAGGAGCCGTCACAGAAGCCGATCATCGTCGGGCGCGGCGGCGAGATGATCAAGGCCATCGGCACGGCGGCCCGCGCGCAGATCGAAGCCTTCTTCGAGCGGCGGGTGTACCTCGACCTGCATGTCAAGGTCCGGGAGGACTGGCGGGAGAACGACCGCACCCTCGACGATCTGGGCCTGCCGCGACATCGCCGGTAGGGACGCAGCGTAGCGGCCGCCGTCGGTGGCTGCCCCCGGCAGGCGGTTCGGACCCGCGCCGCCGTGGTACCTTCATCCGATCTGTGGGTCGTGCGACGACGTGATGACGTCGCACGGTCCGCGCACCCACCATGGCACAGCGCAAAATCGACGTCGTCCTGGCCTCGGTGAAGCGGCTGATCCGCGTCGGGGCGAGCGCGAACCTGCTCAACCTGCTGCAGAAGCAGCATCCGGCCGACCTCGCCGAGGTGCTCGGCGAGCTGCCCGAACGCGACCGCCAGACCGCCTTCGACGTGCTGCTGGACCGCAGTCCCCGGCATGCCATGGAGGCCCTGAGCGAACTCGGGCCCGAGATTGGCGCGCACCTGCTCGAGGGCCGGTCGGCCGAAGACATCGCCCGCTACGTCCAGGAGCTCGAGTCCGACGATGCCGCGGCCATCGTCGAAGCCCTGCCCGAAGAGCTGTCGCGCAGCGTCCTCGACCTGATGCGTGGCAAGCAGGACACCGAGGTCGAGGAACTGCTCGAGTACCCGGAGTACACCGCCGGGCGGATCATGAACCCCAACGTCTTCGCCCTCTCCGAGGACCTCACGGTGGGGGAGGCGATCACCGAACTGCAGGGCGCGCGCGACGTCGAGATGGTGTTCTACCTGTACACCATCGACGAGCGCAATCACCTGGTGGGGGTGACCTCGCTGCGGCGGCTCCTGCTGGTGGCGCCGGAGACGCCGCTCAAGCGCATCGCCGGGGGCGAGGTCCTGAGCGTCCGCGTCGACACCGATCAGGAGGAGGTCGCACGCCAGGTGGCGTCCTACAACCTGCTGGCGATCCCGGTCGTGGACCTGGAGAACAAGCTCGCCGGCGTGATCACGGTGGACGACGTCATCGACGTCATCAAGGACGAGGCGACCGAGGACATCTACCGCCTGGCCGGCGTGTCGACCGACGACAGCGTCTTCTCGCCGCCGGCCAGTTCGCTGCGCAAGCGGCTGCCGTGGCTGTATGTGAACCTGGTGACGGCGTTCGGCTCGGCGGCGGTGGTCAAGATCTTCGAGGGCACCATCTCGCAGGTGACGGCGCTGGCCGTCTTCATGCCGATCGTGGCCGGGCTCGGCGGCAACGCCGGCACCCAGACCCTGACGGTGATCGTCCGCGGCATCGCGCTCGGCGAACTCAATCCGGCCAATTCACGCCGCGCCCTCTTCAAGGAAGCGATGGTCGGGCTCGGCAACGGCCTCGGCCTCGGCGTGGTGGCGGCGCTGGCGGCCTGGCTGGTCCAGGGCAACCCGTGGCTCGGCCTGATCCTGGGCCTGGCGATGCTGATGAACATGTTCGTGGCGGCCACCGCCGGCACGCTGGTGCCGCTCGGGTTGCGGGCGCTCAAGGTCGACCCGGCGCTGGCCTCGTCGGCCTTCATCACGCCGCTCACCGACATGTTCGGCTTCTTCGCCTTCCTCGGCCTGGCCACGGTGCTGCTGAAGCATCTCGGCGGGGCGGGGTAGAATAGCGGACTGGCCGCATGCCGCTGCACACTGGCGAGGCGCTCGTGCTGCGGACCTACCGGTTGGGGGAGAGCGATCGCCTGGTGGTGATGCTGACCCGTGACCGGGGCAAGAAGCGGGGCGTGGCGCGCGGCGGGATGCGGTCGCGCAAGCGGTTCGGGGGCGCCCTCGAGCCGTTCACGCACGTACGGGTCGCCTACCAGGAGCGCGAACAGCGCGAGCTGGTGCGGCTGGAGTACGCCGACGTCCTCGGCTCACCGCTGCTGGCTGGCGGCGATGCCTGCACCTACGCGAGTTACTTCGCCGAGTTGCTGGACGAATGGGCGCCGGAGAACGACCCGCAGGAACGGTTGTACCGGCTGGGTGTGGCGGTGCTGGACGCCATGCGGGCCGGTGTCGGAGCCGAGCGGCTGGCACGGTACTTCGAGTACTGGCTGCTGCGGTTGCAGGGGGTGTATCCATCGATCCAGGCGTGTCCGCAATGTGCCGCATCGCTGCGGGGCGGGGCGGTGCTCGAGCCGCGGTCGCACTGGTTCCTGTGCCGGCAGTGTGCCGCCCATGGCCAAGGCGTGGTCATGCCGGCAGCGGCACTGCAGTTCCTGGTCGAGGCCGCACACGTCGCGCCCTCGGCGCTCGGTGACGTGAACGTATCCAACGACGCGCTGGTGCAGGTGGCAGCGGCCCATCGGCTGCTGCTGGTGTGGCACCTCGATCACGAGCCGCGGGCGGCTCGGGTGTTGCGTGAGATCAATCCGTGACCTTTCAGGACCTCATCTTCAAGCTGTCGCAGTACTGGGCCGCACAGGGCTGCCTGCTGCAGCAGCCCCTCGACCTCGAGGTCGGCGCCGGGACGATGAATCCCGAGACCTTCCTGCGCGTGCTCGGGCCGCAGCACTGGAACGTGGCCTACGTGCAGCCGTCGCGTCGGCCCGCCGACGGCCGCTTCGGCGAGAACCCGAACCGGCTGTACAAGCACCACCAGTTCCAGGTGATCCTCAAGCCGGCGCCCGACGAGGTGCAGTACCTGTATCTGCAGAGCCTCGACGCCTGCGGCATCGACACCCGCGCGCACGACATCCGCTTCGAGGAGGACAACTGGGAATCGCCGACGCTCGGCGCCTGGGGTATCGGCTGGCAGGTGCTGTTCGACGGCCTCGAGATCACCCAGTTCACGTACTTCCAGCAGGCCGGCGGCCTCGAGCTGTCGCCGATTGCGGCCGAGCTGACCTACGGGCTGGAGCGGCTGGCGATGGTGCTGCAGAAGGTGACGAACGTCTACGACCTGGAATGGGCGCCCGGCGTCCGCTACGGCGACGTGCGGCACCGCGACGAGGTCGAACAGTCGCGCTACGCCTTCGGGCAGGTCGGCATCGGCGGCGAGGCCTTTGCCGCCTTCAACCGCGACCTGTTCGACAAGCATTACGCGATGGCGCAGGGGCTGATTGGCGACGGCCTGGTGCTGCCGGCGCTCGAGCACTGCCTGAAGTGCTCGCACCTGTTCAACACCCTCGATGCCAGTGGCGGTATCGGAGTCACCGAACGGACGGCGTACATCCTGCGCGTCCGTCAACTGGCCGTGGCGATTGCCCGGGCCTACGCCGGCGCCGACGCCGACGTCCCGGCCGCTACCACCTAGTCCCGCAAGGGAGAGGATTGCGACCAACGGATGGATCGCGAACTTCTGCTCGAGATTGGCTGCGAGGAACTTCCCGCGTCGTGGCTGCCGGCGCTGACCGAGCAGCTGGCGCAGCGCCTCGGGCAGCGCCTGAAGGATTTCCGACTGAGTACCGACGGGCCGATCGAGAGCAGCGCCACGCCGCGCCGGCTGACGGCCCACGTCGCGCGGGTGGCCGAGCGGCAGTCCGACCTCGAGGAGAACGTCAGCGGCCCGGCGGTGGCGGCGGCGTTCGGGCCGGACGGCGCGCCGACGCCGGCCGCCGTCGGCTTTGCCCGCAAGTACGGCGTGGACGTGGCCGAGCTGACCCGCGTCTCGACAGCCAAGGGCGAGTACCTGTCGGTGGTCAAGCGCGAGCGCGGCCGGGCCGGCGGTGGACATCCTGCCCGACGTGCTCGGCGCGACGCTGCGCGACCTGCCGTTCCCCAAGCAGATGCGCTGGGACGCGTGGATCGACGACGGCAAGGGCGAGTTCACCGTTCGGCCGTCCGATCCGGTGGCTGCTGTTCCTGTTCGGCGGCCGCGTCGTGCCGTTCGTGATCCGCCGCTCCCCGGCGGCGCAGTCCAACCTGGTCCAGGACAGTACGGACCGGGCGCGCTGACGCTACGGCCATCGCTTCCTCTCGCTGAGCGGCCGCCCCGGGCGCTCCGTCAAGGTGCGCAGCGTCAGCGACTACAAGCAGCGACTCGGCGAGCACTTCGTCCTGCTCGAGCACTCCGAGCGTCACGATCGGCTGGTGCGCGAACTCGATGCGCATGCGCGCCGCCTCGGCGGCCGCGTCGCGTCGCAGCCGGCGCTGCTGCACGAGGTCGCCGACCTGGTCGAGTACCCGTCGGTGGTCGCCGGTGTCTTCCCGCCGGAGTTCCTCGCCCTGCCCGACGAGGTGCTGACGACGACGATGATTCACCACCAGCACTACTTCCCGGTGGTGGACGATCAGCAGAAGCTGCTGCCGGCCTTCCTCGCGGTGACCAACATCGAGGTCGAGCAGCCGCAGAAGATTGCCATCAACGCCGAACGGGTGCTGACGGCGCGACTGCGCGATGCGCGCTTCTTCTGGGACGCCGACCGGCGCGACGCCGCTCGACGCCAAGCTGGGGCGGCTCGACACCCTGCTGTTCCACAAGGCGCTCGGCAGCTACGCGGCCAAGGCGGCAGCGGCTCGAGCGCCTGGCCCGCTGACATGACGGCCGAGGCGCTCGGCGGCACGCCGGCGCAGGCTGACGCGGCCGCAACGGCCGGCCGGCTGGCCAAGGCCGACCTCACCACCGACATGGTCCGCGAGTTCACCGAACTGCAGGGCATGATGGGCGGCATCTACGCCGCGAGGACGGGCTCGGCGACGGCGTCTGGAAGGCGATCTACCACCAGTACCAGCCGGTCGGCGTCGAGGCGCCGCAGGCCGCCGACGGCGGCGCAGCTCGGCGAGGCGGCCTGCCCTGGGCCGCGGTCGTCGGTCGCCGACAAGATCGACACGCTGGTCGGGTTGTTCGCCGCCGGCGAGCAGCCGACCGGCACGCGCGATCCGTTCGCGCTACGGCGCGCCGCGCAGGGGCTGGTCAAGGTGCTGGTCGACCTGCCGGAAGTCGCCGGCGTCGAGGCGCCAGCGTGCGCCTCGACGCCCTCGTCGACGCGGCCCGCCGAGGGCTACGCTGCGCAGGGACCGGTCCGGGACGTCGACGGCCAGGTCGCGGGCGCTCGATGCCTTCGTCGTCGAGCGGCTGACGTTTCCTGTTCGAGAAGCGCGGCTACCGCGCCGACGAAATCGCGGCCGTGCTGCCCGAGGGTCAGGCGCCTGACCGGCTGTCGCCGCTGTCGGTGCGGCAGCGCTGGACGCGCTGCGCGCGGTCCGGCCCGTCGGCCGACTTCGAACCGCTGGCGGTGCTCTTCAAGCGCGCCACCAACATCGTCAAGGACATCCCGCCGGTCGACGCCGGCGACGCAGGACTTCGACGGCGCTTCGCGGCACGCTGATCGAGCCGGCGGAACTGGCGCTGGCCGACGCCCTCGAGGCGCGCCGGACCGGCCATCGCCGCCGCGGTCGCGCAGGCCGACTACGGCCGCGCGCTGCTGGACGTCGCCGCGCTGCGACCTGCCGTCGACAAGTTCTTCACCGACGTGTTCGTGATGGTCGACGACGCCGCGCTGCGGCAGGCCCGCCTGTCGACTGCTGGCGACGTTGCGCGATACGGTGCGCGACATCGCCGATCTCTCCGTCATTGCGGGACCACAGGCCTGACGGCGCCCGCCTTCACCCACGTTCAATCAGGAGTCATAGGGTTCATGGCCAAGAAAGCAGCACGCGCCGCCAAGCGTTCCGTGCCACGCCCGCGCGTCCCGCCGCCCGGACGTCGACCCCCGCCCGCAAGGCCGCCCCGCGCAAGACCGCGTCGACGCAAGGCCGCTTCGCGCAAGACCGCGACGCCGCCCGCAGGCGCCGCCGGCGCACAGCGCGCCGCGGCCGACAAGTACGTCTACAGCTGGGGCGCCGGCAAGGCCGACGGCAACGGGTCGATGAAGCCGCTGCTCGGCGGCAAGGGCGCCAACCTCGCCGAGATGGCGCGGATCGGCCTGCCGGTGCCGCCGGGGTTCACGATCACCACCGAGGTCTGCACCTACTTCTACGACAACAAGCGCACGTACCCGGCCGTCGCTCGAAGGCGCAGATTCGCAGCCGGCATCGCCAAGATCGAGAAGATCATGGGCGTACAAGTTCGGTGACGCCGACGAAGTTCCCGCTGCTGGTGGCCGTGCGCTCAGGCGCCCGCGACTCGATGCCGGGCATGATGGACACGATCCTCAACCTCGGCCTGAACGACGAGACGGTGATGGCGCTCGAAGCGCGCCACGCAGAACCCGCGCTTTGCCTGGGACTGCTATCGCCGCTTCATCCAGATGTACGGCGACGTCGTGCTCGGCGTGCAGAAGCGCGCCGGCGAGGATCACGAGCCGTTCGAGACCGTGCTCGAGCACTACAAGCACGAGACACTACGGCAACGGCGAGCTCGAGGACAACAAGCTCACGTGCCGACGACCTCAAGGCGATCATCGCGCAGTTCAAGGACGCTGGTGAAGGAGCGCACCGGCAAGGCGTTCCCGACCGACCCGTGGAAGCAGCTCGAAGGCGCCGTCGGCGCCGTGTTCGGCTCCTGGATGAACGACCGCGCCATCGTCTACCGCCGCAAGTACAACATCCCGGCCGAGTGGGGCACTGCCGTCAACGTGCAGGCGATGGTCTTCGGCAACACCGGCGAGGAATCCGGGTCGGGCGTGGCGTTCACGCGCGACCCGGCGACCGGCGAGAAGGTCTTCTACGGCGAGTTCCTGATCAACGCCCAGGGCGAGGACGTCGTGGCCGGCGTGCGCACGCCGGAGCCGGTGGCCGAGCTGGCCAAGGCGATGCCCAAGGCGCTACAAGGAGCTCGAACGCATCCGCAAGGTCCTCGAGACGCACTTCACGGACATGCAGGACTTCGAGTTCACGATCCAGGACGGCACGGTCTACATGCTGCAGACGCGCAACGGCAAGCGCACCGGCGTGGCCGCGGTGCGCATCGCGATCGAGATGGTCAAGGAAGGGCTGATCGACTGGAAGACGGCGGTGACGCGCGTGCCGGCCGACCAGCTCGATCAGGTGCTCGCGCCGATCTTCGACCGCGTCGCGGTGAAGAAGGCGGCGGTCATCGCCAAGGGCCTGCCGGCCGGTCCGGGCGCGGCGTCCGGCGAGGTGTACTTCAACGCCGATCGCGCCGTGGAAGCGGCGGCCAAGGGCCGGAAGGTCCTGCTGGTCCGCGTCGAGACCTCTCCCGAGGACCTGCGCGGCATGATCGCGGCCGAGGGCATTCTGACGGCGCGCGGCGGCGTGTCCTCGCACGCGGCGCTGGTCGCGCGGCAGATGGGCAAGGTCTGCGTCTGCGGCGCCGCGGCGCTGCAGGTGGACTACGACAAGCGCACGCTGACGGTCGGCGGCGAGGTGTACAAGGAAGGCGACTGGCTGTCGATCGACGGCACGGCCGGCGAGGTCTACGCGGGCCAGATCGAGACCGGCGCGTCGGAGGTCATCCAGGGGCTGGTCGAGAACGACGCCGAGGCCGAAGAAGGGCCGCACGTTCAAGAACTTCGTGCAGCTCATGAAGTGGTGTGGCGAGGCGACGCGGATGTCGGTGCGCACCAACGCCGACACGCCCGAGCAGGTCCGCAACGCCCTGGCGTTCGGCGCGGTCGGCATCGGCCTGACGCCGCACCGAGCACATGTTCTTCGAGGGCGATCGCATCGACGCGATGCGCGAGATGATTCTCGCCGACTCGCTCGAGGCCCGCGAGGAAGCGCTCGCCAAGCTGCTGCCGTACCAGCGCGAGGACTTCTTCGGCATCTTCAAGGAGCTGAAGGGCTACCCGGCCACGATCCGCTTCCTCGATCCGCCGCTGCACGAGTTCCTGCCGCAACACCGAGGACCAGCAGAAGGACCTCGCCAAGAAGCTCGGCATCTCGGTGGACGAAGATCAAGCAGCGCGTGCACGAGCTGCACGAGTTCAACCCGATGCTCGGCTTCCGCGGCTGCCGTCTCGGCATCCGCTATCCCGGAGATCACGGCGATGCAGGCGCGCGCCGTCTTCGAGGCCGCGGCCGATGCCAACAAGAAGGGCTACAAGGCCAAGCCCGGAGATCATGATCCCGCTGGTCGGCTTCAAGAAGGAGCTCGATCTGCAGGTGGAGATCGTCCACGAGGTCGCGCGCAAGGTGTCAGGCCGAGCGCAAGACCACGATCGCCTACAGCGTCGGCACGATGATCGAGGTGCCGCGCGGCGCCGTCACCGCCGACGAGATCGCGCAGACGGCCGAGTTCTTCTAGCTTCGGCACCAACGACCTGACGCAGACCACCCTCGGCATGTCGCGCGACGACTCGGGTTCGTTCCTCCCGCACTACGAGGAGACCGAGATCGTCAAGAAGAATCCCGTTCGCCACGCATCGACCAGGCCGGCGTCGGCGCGCTGATGCGCATCGCCGTGGAGAAGGGCCGGCAGACCGCGTCCGGACATCAAGCTCGGCATCTGCGGCGAGCACGGCGGCGAACCCGACTCGGTGAAGTTCTGCGACGCGCTCGGCCTCGATTACGTCAGCTGCTCGCCGTTCCGCGTGCCGGTGGCGCGGCTGGCGGCGGCCCAGGCGGCGCTGGCGGCAGCCAGGAAGTAGGCTGGGCGTCGCGGCCCGGGCGCATGCCCCGGGCCGCGACATCACGTCCGTCGTCGCGAGCCGACCGGCCGGGGCCCCGTCGCATGAGTCTTCGTGCAAGAACTTGAGGCGCTCGCGCCGTTGCTGCTATTCCTGTGCTGTGCCTCCGCCAGGGGAGTCTGCGCGAACCGACGGCCGGGGACGCCAGTCCCGTCGCGGCGGGCTCGACCCGCGACGTGCTCACGTCTTCGTGCACGCTCGATGGCGAGACTCGCGTGGCGGACGCCTTCGATCCCGAGCTGGCTGGAGCCCGACTCCGGCGTCATCATCTGGACCGACATCGGCAACGTCGATCCGGCAGTCACCCGACGCGATCCTGTCGGAAACCTTCCACTTCCACGAACTGTCGGTCGAGGATGCGGTCGGCTCCTCGCATCATCCCAAGGTCGAACCCTACGACACCTACCTGTACCTGATCCTGCACGGGATCGACTGGAACGCCACGCAGCAGGGCGGCTTCTCCACGCACGACATCGACTTCCTGATCGGAACGAACTATCTGGTCACCGTGCACAACGGCAGGTCGCGGTCGATTGCCGCGGTGCAGGGCATCTGTCCGCGCACCGGCTTCGTGCTCGGCGGCGGTCCGATGTCGCTGGTGCACCGGATCGTCGACACGATGGTCGACAACTACCGGCCCGAGGTGAACGAACTCGAGGCACGCCTCGACGAGGTCGAGGATGCCGTGTTCAACGCCAGCAACGAGGAAGTGGTGCGACAGATTCTGTCGCATCAAGCGCGATGTCGGGTCGCTGCGGCGGGTGGTGATGCCGCAGCGCGACGTCATTGCGCGACTCGCCCGGCGCGAATTTGCCGTCGTCGACGAGCCCCTCAGCTACAAGTTTCGCGACGTCCACGACCATCTCGTGCGCTTGTCCGACGAGGCCAACACCTTTCACGATCGGGTCACCGGGGTCCTCGACGCGCACCTCTCGTTCGTCTCCAACAAGATGAACGAGGTGATGAAGATGCTGACGCTGATTGCCACCATCTTCATGCCGCTCACCGTGCTCACCAGTCTCTACGGCATGAACGTGCGCATTCCGATGATGCCCGGTGGTGAAGGGGCGCAGTTCTGGGACGTGGTGATCGATGATGGCCGTGATGAGCGGTGGGATGATGTGGTACTTCAAGCGTCGGGGCTGGCTCTGAGGTGAAGATCCAGATCCTGCCGGCCGCATTGGCCAATCAGATTGCGGCGGGCGAAGTCGTCGAGCGGCCGGCCTCGGTGGTCAAGGAACTGGTCGAGAATGCGCTCGACGCCGGCGCGCGCCGCATTGCGGTGGCCATCGAGGGGGGCGGTCGCGCCCTCATCCGCGTCGAGGACGACGGCGAGGGCATGGCACCCGACGATGCGCGGCTGGCCGTGCACCGACACGCCACGAGCAAGATCCGCGTGGCGTCGGACCTGGACGGCATCCGCACGCTCGGCTTTCGCGGCGAAGCACTGCCCAGCATCGCGTCGGTCTCGCACTTCACGGTGCGCACCCGGGCGCGCGGCGCGCTGACCGGCGTCGAGATCCGCATCGACGGCGGTCAGGCGCGTGAGCCGCATGACGTCGGGGCGCCGGAAGGCACCACGATCGAGGTGCGTGACCTGTTCTTCAACCTGCCGGCGCGGCGCAAGTTCCTGAAGGCCGATGCGGCCGAATCGGCCCAGGTGTCGCGGCTGATGACGCAGCTGGCGCTCGGGTCGCCCACCGTCGGCTTCCAGCTGGCGAGCGGCGGCCGCAAGCTGCTCGATTGCCCACCGGCGGGTGACGTCGCGGAGCGCTTCTACCAGATCTACCAGGCGCGACCGGAGCTGGTCGAGGTGCGGCGGGAAGGCGGCGGACTTCGCGTCCATGGCTACATCGCGCCGCTGGCCGAGCAGGGGCCTCGGCGGGGCCCGCAGAACATCTACGTCAACGGCCGCATCGTCCGCGACAAGACGATTGCGCATGCGATTCAGGCGGCCTACGCAGTGGCCACCGTCAAGGAACGCAGCCCCGAGGTGCACCTCTTCATCGAGATTCCGCCCGAGCGGGTCGACGTCAACGTGCATCCGACCAAGGCCGAAGTGCGATTCCTCGAGCAGGGTCTCGTGCACGAGGTACTGCGCCGGGCGCTGGGCGATGCGCTTGGCGCCGGACCGTCACCGGAGCTGCGATTGCAGGCCCCTGTGGCGCCGATCGCATTGCCGGCCATGCCGATGTTGCCGGGCGTGCTGCGGCCCGATTCGTCGTTCGAACAGGATCGCTGGCGTCCAGTGCCGGTCGCCGGGGCGCCCGGGCTTGACGGAGCGAGCGGGGCGGACACGCTGGCGCCGTGGGAGCGTGCCGGCGCCACGGCGACGTCAGCGGGCCCGAGCGTCGGCGGGGCGGCGCTGCCGTCGGCGGTGGTCGATCAGGCGCGGCCAGTCACCGACGATGCGATCCTGCCGATGAAGCCGCTCGGCCAGTTCCGGCATACCTACATTCTCGCGGTGGACCAGGACGGCCTGGCGATCATCGACCAGCACGTGGCGCACGAACGGGTGCTCTACGAGCGCATCTACGAGCGGTTGACGCCACGGGCGACTGCAAAGCCAGCGGTTGTTGACGCCCCTGGTGTTCGAGGCAGACCCCTCGCAACTGGCCGGCATCGAGAAACATGCCGGCGAACTGGTCCGGCTCGGGTTCGAGGTCGAGCCCTTCGGTGGCAAGTCGTTGCGGGTCACGGCCATGCCTGCGCTGATTGGCCTGGGCGACGTCGAGCCGGCGCTGCGCGCGCTCGGGCAGGACCTCGAAGGCTTCGACCGCGGCGGCCGTGTCGACGACGTGCTGAAGCACCTGGCCGCCACCATGGCATGCCACGCCGCGGTCAAGGCCAACGACCCGTTGCCGCTCGAGAAGATGCAGTTCATCCTCGACGAACTGCACGCCACCGCGTATTCGACGGTGTGTCCGCACGGCCGCCCGGTGATGCTGCGGATCACGCGGCGCGAGATCGAGAAGAGCTTCCAGCGCATCTGACGAGCGCGCCGAGGCGCGTCGGTGAGTGCCCCCGGTCCCCGGCACCCGGTACCCGTGCCCCGCTACCCGGTACCCGTGCCCCGGTACCCGGTGCCCCGTACCCGTCATTTGTCACTGTGCGGCGTTCGGCGCTTGCTCTTGATCTCTCGCCACCCCTCCAGCCGCCGCGCGATTTCCTTCTCGAAGCCGCGATCGGTCGGGCCGGTAGAAGCGCCGGCCCTGCAGCGCCGGCGGCAGGCAGTCCATGCCCGTCACCGCGTCGGCGGCATCGTGCGCGTATTCGTAACCCTTGCCGTACTCCAGCTGCTTCATCAGCCGCGTCGGCGCGTTGCGCAGGTGCAGGGGCACGGGTTCGGCCTCGTCGTGGCGGGCGGCCTCGGCCGCGTCGTTGTAGGCGGCGTACACGGCGTTGCTCTTGGGTGCGGTCGCCAGGTACAGGGCGGCTTGCGACAGCGCCGTGTTGGCCTCGGGCAGGCCGAGCAGGTGCGCGGCCTGCTGCGCGGCAATGGCCACCACCAGTGCCTGGGGATCGGCATTGCCGATGTCTTCGGAGGCGAACCGCACCAGCCGGCGCGCCACGTACATCAGGTCCTCACCTGATTCGAGCATCCGCGCCAGCCAGTAGATTGCCGCATCCGGGTCGCTGTTGCGCAACGACTTGTGCAGCGCCGAGATGAGGTTGAAGTGCTCCTCGCCGCTCTTGTCGTAGCGCAGCGTACGCCGCGCCACCAGCGGCGCCAGGTGCTCACGCGTCAACCGCCGCGGCTCGGCGTCGGGGACGACGCTGGCCGCAAGCTCGAGCAGGTTGAGGGCGCTGCGGGCATCGCCGTTGGCATGGATCGCCAGCGCCGCCACGACGCCCTCCTCGACCTCCACCGGCCGTGCCCCCAGGCCGCGCTCCGGGTCGTGCAGGGCGCGCTCCAGGATGACGGCAATCGCCTCGGGCGTCAGGGCCTGCAGGACGAATACCTTCGAGCGGGACAGCAGCGCGGCATTGACCTCGAACGAGGGATTCTCGGTGGTGGCGCCAACCAGCACGATGTCGCCGGCCTCGACGTGCGGCAGGAAGGCGTCCTGCTGGGCCCGGTTGAAGCGGTGGATCTCGTCGATGAAGACCACCGTACGGGCACCGTCGCGGCGTCGCGCGGCCGCCGCATCCACCATCACCTGCTTGACGTCCTTGACGCCGGACATCACCGCGCTGAAGGCGACGAAGCGGGCCGCGGTCGCCTGCGCGATGGCCCGCGCCAGCGTCGTCTTGCCGGTGCCCGGCGGGCCCCACAGGATGGCCGACTGCAGGACGTCGCGGTCGATTGCCTCGCGCAGCGGCCGACCGGGCGCGAGCAGCAGCTCCTGGCCGACGATCTCGTCGATCGTGCGCGGCCGCATGCGGTCGGCCAGCGGGACGTGACCGGCCGGCGCGCCGGGAGGGCGCGGGGCGTCGTCGCCGCCAAACAGGGAGGGCTCGCTCACGACTCCCGACTCCCTGATGCCGGTCCCCGATCCGCGATCCGCGGTCCCCGATCCCCGATCCCGATCCCGATCCGCGATCCCCGATCCGCGATCCCCGATCCGCGATCCGCTCTGCCCCGATCCGCGCCCCCGCGCTGCCGCATCACCTCGAACAGCACCAGGCTGGCCGCGACGCCGACGTTGAGCGACTCGACCTGGCGGTGCATCGGGATGCGAAGGCGCAGACTGGCCAGAGCCAGCACCGCTTCCGGCAGTCCGCCGCCCTCGGCGCCGGCGCAGATGACCAGTGGCCCCCGCAGGTCGGCATCATGCAGCGTGACGTCGCCGTCGCCGGTCAGCGCCACGACGGGCAGCCCGTGCGCCTGCGCCGCATGCAGGGCGCCCGCGGTGTCGGCGGTCCGAGCCACGGGCAGGCGCAGCGAACTGCCCATCGCGCCGCGCAAGGCTCGCCATCCAAAAGGGTGGGCGGTACTGCCGGCGGCAAGGAAACCGGTGCCGCCCGCCGCTTCACTGCTGCGCACGAGGGTGCCGACGTTGCCGGGGTCCTGGACACCGACGGCCACCGTCACCAGCGCCTGCGGATGCGTCCACAGCCGATCCACATCGGCGAGCGCCAGGGTCGCCAGGGCGACCACGCCGACCGGGGTGCGCGTCGGACTCGCGGCGTCGAGCACCGACGGCGTCACCCAGTGCAGCGGCAGTCCTCGCTGCGTGGCACGCGCGACGAGCGCGGCGACGTCGGGACGCCCGGCTGCGCCCTCGGCCACCAGGATCAGCGACAGGGCCGTGCCGGCAGCGATGGCGTCAGCCACCAGGTGTGGACCTTCGAGCAGCACGTCGGCGGCGTGCCCGTCGGCGGCGTCGCGACAGCGTGCGACGAAGGGATGGCGTCGGCTGGTGATGATGGTCTCGGTCATGGGCTGGGGCGGTCGGCCGCTCCACACATGGTAGAATTTCCGCGTCGTTGGCCCAACTGACGCGGATTGGCAGGCACATGGGGTGCGTGCGCAATCCCGCCGTGCCATCGCCGGGAACGACGCCAGTGCTAGAAGTCAAAGCGCAGCTGCTCAGGAAGTTCGAAGACGAGATCTCCGCCCTGGATCGCGAGCTCAAGACGGAGCTCCCCAAGGAGATCCAGCGTGCGCGCGAGCTTGGCGATCTGCGCGAGAATGCCGAATACCAGGCGGCCAAGGAACGCCAGACGTTCCTGCAGGCCCGCATCGGCATGCTCAAGAAGCGCATGGCCGACATCTCCCTGATCAACCTCGACAAGATTCCGCAGGGCAAGGTCGCCTTCGGGTCCACGCTGACGCTGCGGGAAGATGGCGAGACCGTGGTCTATCAGCTCGTCATGCCCGAAGATGCCGACGCCGCGAAGGGCCTGATCTCCACTGCCTCGCCGATCGGCCGCGCGTTGCTCGGCAAGGTGGTCGGCGACGAGGTCACGGTGCCCACCCCCAATGGCCAGCGATCCTTCGAGCTCATCAAGCTCGTCACCATCCACGACTAGTGCGGCCGCGCCTGGCGGCGCGTCGCCCGGGGACGCCCTACGCACCACGGTTGCGTACGGCCCTCGTGTTCACCGGCACGGGGTCGGCGGGGGCCTATCACGCGGGCGTGATGAAGGCGCTGGCCGAGGCCGGGGTCAAGGTCGACCTGGTGGCCGGCCGTGGCATGGGCGCCGCGAGCGCGATGCTGGCTGCCCTGGACGGCGGCACCCGGCTGTGGCAGCCCTCGGGCGCGTGGAGCGGCTCGCGCGCCGCGCATCTCTACGGCTGGCGGTTGCCGTGGCGGATCGTCGGCTGGGCCCTGGCGCTGTCGTTCGCCGTGCTGGCCCTGCCCGTGCTGGTGCAGGTCGCCGCCGCGCTTCTGTATCCGATTGCTTACGCGGTGCAGTTGAGCGGGCTCGACCGCGATGGCCGGGTGGCGCGGCTGTTTGTCGAGACCATCGCCGTCACCTTCAATCACACGTTGTTTGCGCAGGTGATCCCGCGCGTCGCGGTGCTGTCGCTGCTCGGCGCCGGGCTGTACCTGGCAGGGGAGTACGTGCTGCGGGTGCGCAGCCACGGCCGGCGGCGCGTGGAAGGGCGGCCGTGGTGGGTGGCGCTCGGCGCACCGCTGGACGGGCGCCACGCCTATCGCCATTTCGCGCACGCGCTGTGGAGCGGGCCGGGCTCGGCCGGCGTACACACCACCGATCGGCGTGAGTGGAGCCGGCGCTTCGTCGAGATGATCGCCGAGGGACTCGGCCAGCCCGGGTCCGCCGAGCTGATGTTCGTGGTCCACGATCTCGACACCCGCCGCGATCTCGTCTTCGCCGCCCTGCATGACGTCTGGCGCCGACGGTTCTTCACCGAGGATGCCGAGGGCGTACGCGGCAGCGAGGTCGTCGACCTGCTCGGGGCGGGCCGCGACCTGGCGATGGACGGGCTCAGCGCCGCCCTGGCCGTCCCGCTCGCGGCCGAACCGCACGCCATGACCTTTCCTCTCGAGGGCGCCTGGCGTGGTGAAACGCACTTGCTCGCGGACCGGCCCGAAGCCCTGGTCCGTCTGCTCGAGGAAGTGTCGGCGGCCGGCGCCGAGCAGGTGATCCTGGTGAGCGCGGCGTCGCCGCTGCAGGGCCCGCATGGCCTTGCCCCGCGCCGGGCCGACCCGCGTGCCTGGCTGGGACAGGCCATCGCCGGCCACGAAAGCGCCAGCGTCCGCGACGCCTCGACGGCATTCTTCGACCGCTTCACCAGCGTGTACCACGTGCAGCCGGTGCACAACCCGCTCGGCCCGTTCGACCTGGTCGGCGTCGCACGACGCTCGTTCCGACCGGCATGCCGCGCTCGGCGAACTCGTCCGGCGCGGCTACGACGATGCCTACGCGCAGTTCATCGTGCCGGTCATCGGCGGCAGCGCCGAGGGCCTGGAGCAGGCGCCCACGTCAACGCCGCTCGTCGACGACCTGCCGCTGACGTAAGCAGTGCGCTTCCGTTCCTTCGTTCCTTCGTCCTTCTTCCATTCTGAATTTCGAATCGTGAATTCTGAGTTGTCCCTCATGCCCCCATTCAACGGTCTGCCGACGCGACTCATCCACACCGCTGAAGGTGCACAACCCGATGCCGCGCCGCTGACCACGCCGATCTACGAGACGACGACGTTTCTCTTCGACTCGACGGCAGACGTGCAGGCGTACATCGACGGCACGTCGGGCAAGTACCTCTACTCGCGTTACGACAACCCGTCGACGCGCGCGCTCGAAGCCAAGCTCGCGACAGCGGAGGGGGCCGAGGCGGCCATGGTCTTCGGCTCCGGCATGGGGGCAATCTCCGGCACCCTGCTCGGGCTGCTCTCGGCCGGCGACGAGGTGTTGTGCAGCGCGGCCATCTACGGCGGCACGTTCCACCTGCTGCAGTCGTTCCTGCCGCGGCTCGGCATCACCGCCCGGCTCCTCGATCTCGACGATCTCCGCGACCCCACCGCGTCGATCGGCCCGCGCACGCGGGTCGTGTGGTTCGAGTCGCCAATCAACCCGACGCTGCGCTGCCTGGACATCGCCCGGCTGGCCGCGGCCTGCCGGGCGGCGGGCGTGCTCTCGGTCATCGACAACACCTTCGCGACGCCGTACAACCAGCAGCCGTTGTCGCTTGGCGTCGACCTGGTGATGCACAGCGTGACCAAGTACCTCAACGGCCACAGCGACGTCACCGCCGGCGCGGTGATGGGGTCGCAGGCGATGATCGAACGGCTGCTGCCGGCGCGCAAGCTGCTCGGCGCGATGCTCGACCCGATGGCCGCGTCGCTGGTCGGCCGCGGCCTCAAGACGCTGGATGTCCGGATGGAGCGGCACAACGCCAATGCGCTCGCGGTGGCGCAGGCCTTCGAGGGCGACGCGCGGTTGTCGCGGGTGCTGTACCCGGGCCTGGCGTCGCATCCCGATCACGCCATCGCGGCGGGGCAGATGCGTGGCTTCGGCGGGATGGTGACCATCGAGGTGCCGGGCGGACTGGACGCGGCCGGGCGCTTCTTCGATCGCATTGCCGTGTTCAAGCGCGCGACCAGCCTGGGCGGCGTCGAAAGTCTCGCCGGGCTGCCGGTGCTGACCTCGCAGTATGGCTGGTCGGATGCGCAGCTGGCCCGTGCCGACGTCACGCCGGGGATGGTGCGGCTGTCGGTCGGGATCGAGAGCGTCGACGACCTGATTGCCGACGTCGATCAGGCGCTCCGGTAATTCAGGCAGTCGACCAGCCACGGTCACTCGAGGCTGGTCTGGCGACATGCAGGATGAAGAATGCAGCGCGCAGCCTGCACCGCCATGCATCCGCGAGTCTCATCGGGACTCGCGGTACACCTCCGGAGGCCCCCCTACCGTGCGGTGAACTGACCAAGCTTCGGACCCGCGCTGCATTCGGCATTGTGCATGTCAGCAAGCCCGCCTGCATTGCCCTGTCCGTCGTGAACTGACCAAGCTTCGACCTGCGCTGCATTCTGCATTCTGCAGATCAGCGAAGCCCGCCTGAATTGCCCGCTACGTGGTGGTCGGCACGAGCGCCGTCGACGTCTTGTCGTCCTTCTTCGCCGTTGCTGTCGTGGACGAACTGTTCGGCCATCGCGGCAATCGCGGCGTTGATCTGGCGCGGTGTCCTGGCGCCGTGTCGCTCGGCGAAGGCCTGGACCGGCACGACCGCCTTGGCCATGGCGCGGTGGCCGCCAGCGCTGCCGATGTCGCCGAAATACTTGCGGACGAACTCCCCGGCGTTGCGTGAGTAGCCCAGGTTCCGCACCGACAGCACCAGCATGTCCTTGACGATGCCGGAGACGAACGTCCACTTGGTTTCTTCCAGCTGCAGAAAGAAATCGGCCGTGTAGGTGATGAAGTCTTCGCGCGGCACCGGCCCCAGGCTGGCAAAGAACAGGTCGCCGCGCAGGTCGCTGTCGGCCAGGCCCTTGACCACCGTCTGCAGGCGTTCGAGCGTGATGTCGGCGCCTTCCATCTTGCGAATCAGCGCGGCGTCGGCCAGCGGGTACAGGTAGGTGAAGGCGTCGAGGTCCTGGCGGTTGGTGTGGCGGGCGAAGAACAGCGTGTCGGACTTGATCGCGTAGAGCATCGCGGTGGCCACACGCTCGGACACGTTCATGTCGACGGCCCGCAGGTGCTCGGTGAGGATCGTGCTGGTCGACCCGTAGTCGGCGCGGATGTCCTTGAAGACGGCGCTGTAGCCGGGTTGCTCCGGATGGTGGTCCACGACCAGGTCGACGTGTGGCAGCTGCGCCGCGAAGTAGTGCGGCTGGACGTCGACGGTGGCCACGCGGTCGAAGCTGGCGAACTGCTCGGGCGAGACCTTCTCGACCTGGATGTCGAGCAGGTGCGCCATGCGGACGTTCTCGGGACGGCTGACGCCCTGGACAGCGCCGATGATGGCCGTCGCCTTGGTCCGTCGCAGCAGGTTGCGCAGCGCCAGCCCGCTGGCCATGGCGTCGGGGTCCGGCTCGTTGTGCAGCAGGATCAGCACGCGGTCGGCGTCGGCGAAGTACCGTTGGTATTGCAGGACGCGGGCGCGCGTGACGCTGCGCTCGAGCTCGGCATGCAGCTGCGGCGCGAGCAGTTCGGCGAGGGTCAGCGTGAAGATGTCGGGGAAGGCCGCCTTGGACTCGTCGGCGCGTCGCGTCGTCGGGCCCGTGGAGATGACGTAGGTCAACGTGCCGCCAGCGTCGCGGACCGCGCCAATCAACTTCTTGAGGCTCTTCTTGCCGGTGTCTTCGACGATGACGCAGGTGCTGGGCGTCAGGTCCACCTTGACGTAGGAGTCACAGCGCGAGCAGTCGGTGACCGTGACTTTCAGGCCTTCCTCGATGAGTCTTCGGGCGAGAGGACGGCTCTCGACGAGGAACTCGACGTCGAAGGTCGGACTGAGCACCCCCTGCAGGGTGCGCATCACGAGCTCGTTCTGACAAACGGCCAGGCACTTCATGGGCGTGGGTAGGGGCAGCGTCGGGGCGGCCCCCACGGGCCAAACCACGATTATACTCTTGGGACGATCGGCAGATGGGTCCCGGTTCTTGAAGGTGTGACCCGCCCGGGACGGCAGGTGGCGTCGAGGCGGCCGCGTCTGCCGAGGTGCCCGATGGCAAAACCGGGGTGCCCGATGGCAAAACCGGGGTGCCCGATGGCAAAAGGGGATGGCATGACCCGTCTGGTGACGGCGGCGGCACTGTTCACTGGCCTGGTCGGCCTGGCCGGCCCGCCGGCTGCAGCCCAGGACGTCTTCCGCAGCGGGGTCGAAACGGTGCGACTCGGGGTCGCGGTCGTCGACAAGGCCGGGCTGCCGGTTGCAACCCTCGGCCAGGGCGACTTCACGGTCCTCGAGGACGGCCAACCGCAGCAGGTGCAGCTGTTCACGACCGGCGAAATCGCCGACGGCGAGCGGCCGCCGCTGCACATCGGGCTGCTGTTTGACACCTCCGGGAGCATGTCGGCGGACCTGGCGATGGCGCGCAGCGCGGCAGTGAAGTTCTGCAACCTGCTGCAGCGCGCCGAGGACATCACCCTCGTGGACTTCGACACCGAGGTGCGGGTGGCGCGGTTCGGTCAGGCCGACTTCCCGCGCTTTGTCGAGCGGCTGCGCAACCGCAAGCCCGATGGCTGGACGGCACTGTACGACGCGCTCGGCGTCTACCTCGACGGTTCGGCCGGGCAGTCGGGCGAGAAGGTGATGGTGGCCTACACCGATGGCGGCGACACGCGCAGCGTGATGTCCTTCACCGACGCCCTCACCGCGCTCAAGGCCTCCGATGTCACCGTCTACATCGTCGGCTTTCTCGAGAATCAGGGCGCCCGCGAGCGACTGGAGCAGCGCCTCCGGCTGACGCAGATCGCGGAGGCGACCGGCGGCCTGGCCTTCTTCCCCAGCAGCAAGAAGGACATCGACGTGGCCTACGAGCAGGTGCAGGCCGACGTCAACAGCCGCTATCTCATCGGCTACATCTCGAGCAACCAGGCCAACGACGGACGCTGGCGCAAGCTCGATGTGCGCCTGAATCGACCGGACCTCAAATCGGCCAAGGTGCGGGCGCGCAAGGGGTACTTCGCCCTGATGCGACCCGAGCCGGTCGCGGCACGGCCCGAGTAGGCTCCCTTGCGCCTGGCGCGGCCGAACCCGGCGCTGCGCCGTCGGGGCGGCGTGGGCTGTGTCAACACGCCGCGCGGATGGTACGATCCCCCGGATCGAACCCGCCTGATCCCACATGCCATCCACGTACGATCGCTTCCAGCTGGTCTCGTCCTTCGAACTCCGGGGCGACCAGCCACGGGCCATCGACGAACTGGTCAGCGGTCTCGAACGCGGTGACGCCTTCCAGACGCTGCTCGGCGTGACCGGCTCGGGCAAGACCTTCACCATGGCCCAGACGATCGCGCGGGTCAACCGCCCGGCGCTGGTGATGGTCCACAACAAGACGCTGGCCGCGCAGCTGTACCAGGAGTTCCGCCGCTTCTTTCCGCACAACGCGGTCGAGTACTTCGTCTCCTACTACGACTACTACCAGCCCGAGGCCTACATGCCGGCCACGGACTCGTACATCGAGAAGGAAGCGATCATCAACCAGGAAATCGACCGGATGCGTCTGTCGGCGACGCGGTCGCTCTTCGAACGCCGCGACGTCATCATCGTCTCCAGCGTGTCCTGCATCTACGGCCTGGGCTCGCCGGAAGCCTATTACGGGCTGATGCTGCCGCTCGAGCGCGGCCAGGCGATCGGCCGCGACGCGATCCTGCGCAAGCTGGTCGAGATTCAGTACGAGCGCAACGACACGGACTTCGCGCGCGGCACCTTCCGCGTGCGCGGCGACGTCATCGAGGTCTACCCCTCGTACGAGGAGAGCGCGGTGCGCATCGAGCTGTTCGGCGACGAGATCGACGAGCTGTCGACCATCGACGCGCTGACCGGCGCCACGCTGCGTCGACACGACAAGCTGGCGATCTACCCGAAGAGCCACTTCGTCACCTCGCGCGACCGCACCAAGATTGCCGTCGAGACGATCAAGGCCGAACTGGTCGAGCGCCGCACGTTCCTCGAACGCGAGGGCCGGCTGCTGGAGGCGCAGCGGCTGCATCAGCGCACGATGTTCGACCTGGCGATGATGCAGGAGATTGGCTACTGCCACGGCATCGAGAACTACGCGCGGCACCTGACCGGCCGCCCGCCCGGCGCCCCGCCGCCGACGCTGCTCGACTATCTGCCGGCCGACGCGCTGACCATCGTCGACGAGAGCCACCAGACGATCCCGCAGATCCGCGGCATGTTCGCCGGCGACCGCGCGCGCAAGGAAGTGCTGGTCGAGTACGGCTTCCGGCTGCCGTCGGCGATGGACAACCGGCCCCTCAATTTCGACGAGTGGAAGGCCCGCGTCGGCCAGCAGCTGTTTGTCAGCGCCACGCCGGGACCCTACGAACTGACGACCTCGGGCGGGGTGGTGGTGGAGCAGATCGTCCGCCCGACCGGACTGCTCGATCCGGAGATCGACATCCGGCCGGTGCGCGGGCAGGTGGACGACCTGCTCGGCGAGATTCGGCTGCGGGTGGAGCAGAACGAACGCGTCCTGGTCACCACCCTCACCAAGCGGATGTCCGAGGACCTGACGCAGTATTACCAGGAACTGGGCGTCCGGGTCCGCTACCTGCACAGCGACATCGACACGCTCGAGCGCATCGAGATCCTCCGCGACCTGCGCCGCGGCACCTTCGACGTGCTGGTCGGCATCAACCTGCTGCGCGAAGGCCTGGACCTGCCGGAAGTGTCGCTGGTCGCGGTGCTCGATGCCGACAAGGAAGGGTTCCTGCGCTCGAGCGGCTCGCTCATCCAGACGGTCGGCCGCGCCGCGCGCCACGTCAACGGCCGCGCGGTCTTCTACGCCGACAAGATGACCGACTCGATGCGGCGCTGCATCGACGAGACCAACCGCCGCCGCGAGGTCCAGGTCGCCTACAACCAGGAGCACGGCATCACGCCGACCAGCGTCCGCCGGGCCATCGACGACGGCATGACCGGGGTGGAGGAGCACGATTACCTGACGGTGCCGGTGGAGCGCGACCCGCGCACGGCCTTCCGGTCGGAGGGCGAACTGCACGCCCACGTGGCCGCCCTCGATGCCGAGATGCGCGCCGCCGCCGCCAATCTGGAGTTCGAGAAGGCCGCGACCCTGCGCGACCGCATCAAGGTCCTTCGCCAGCCAGGGCTGGCCCTCGCCGGCGTCGAGGCGCCGGGCGCCTGACGGCACCGCGCCGCGCCCCCCGCACCCCATGTCCACGTTTCTGATTGCCTGGTCCAAGAAGGCCGTCCTCGAAGTCCAGGAGTACGTCAAGCTGTGTGTGGCGCTGGCCAAGGCCGCCACCAGCCGGCCCTTCTACTACCGCGACGTCGTCGAGCAGCTCGATTCCATCGGCGTCGGTTCGCTGACCGTGGTGCTCCTGACCGGCGGCTTCACCGGCGCCGTGCTGGCGCTGCAGTCGGGCATGACGCTCGATCAGTTCGGCGCCCGCTCGGTGGTCGGCCGGCTGATCAGCGCCTCGATGATCAAGGAACTGGGGCCGGTGCTGACCGCGCTGATGGTGACCGGCCGCGTCGGCTCGGGCATCGCCGCCGAACTGGGCTCGATGGCGGTCACCGATCAGCTCAACGCCCTGCGCGCCCTCGGCACCGACCCGGTGCGCAAGCTGGCGTTGCCGCGCGTCATCGCCGGCGTCGTGATGGTGCCCATCCTGACCGTCATCTCGGACTTCGTCGGCATCGTCGGTGCCTGGATCGTCACGGTCACGCAGCTGCGCGTGGCCTCGAGCGTCTACTGGAACTCGGTGGTCGACGCCCTCTACCCGCAGGACATCTGGATGGGGCTGATCAAGCCGGTGTTTCTCGGCTTCGCGCTGGTCAGCATCGCCTGCTTCGTCGGCATGCGCACGACCGGCGGGACCCAGGGCGTTGGCAAGAGCACCACTGCCGCGGTGGTCGCCGGCTCGGTGGCCGTCCTGGTGCTCGACTTCATCATCACCAAGCTGCTGATCAGCCTGTTCTACTGACATGGCGACCTCCTCCCTCGAAGCGCGCCTGTCGCGACCGAAGACCCTCGGTGAACCGGTCATCATCTTCGAACGCGTGTTCCTCGCCTTTGGCGACAACGTCATCCTCAAGGACATCAGCTTCGAGGTGCGGGCCGGCTACTCGAAGATCTTCCTGGGCGCCAGCGGTGCCGGCAAGAGCACGATCCTCAAGCTGATTCTCGGGCTGCTCAAGCCGCAGGCCGGCAAGATCTGGGTCAACGGCGTGCGCGTCGAAGGGCTGAGCGAGCGCGACATGATGCTGGTGCGCGACGACGTCGGCATGGTGTTCCAGGAGGGCGCGTTGTTCGACTCGCTGACGGTGCGCGAGAACGTCGGCTACAAGCTCTACGAAGAGAGCGACATGCCGCTGCCCGACGTCCACCGGCGGGTCGAGGAAGTGCTCGGCTGGGTGGAGCTGCAAGAGCACATCGACAAGATGCCCTCGCAGCTCTCCGGTGGCCAGCGCCGCCGCGTGGCGATCGCCCGGGCGATGACGTTCCAGCCCCAGATCCTGCTCTACGACGAGCCGACCACCGGGCTCGACCCGATCACGTCGATCACCATCGACGACGAGATCGTCAAACTGCGCGACCTCGAGAGCGTGACCTCCATCATGGTCACGCACCAGTTGCGTGATGCCTTCTGGGTCGCCGAGAAGATGGCCGTGCGTGACGGCGACGGCAAGGTGCAGATCGTCCAGGCTTCTCCCGAGAAGCTGGCCCAGACCGAGTTCGTCATGCTGCGCGAGGGACTCATCCACTTTGAAGGCACGGCCAGCGAATTGCGCGCCGCCGCCGACCCGTACCTCAAGCTCTTCCTGAGTTGAACCGATGCCACGTACCCGAACCCTCGCCTGGTCCCAGCTCAAGATCGGCATCCTCGCCGTCGCCGCCTTCACGCTGGCCACGATGCTGATCTTCGCCGTCGGTGGAGACGCCGGCCTCTTCTCCGGCAGATACCACCTGAAGACGCGGTTCCCCAACGCCGGGGGCCTTGCCTCCGGGTCGGTGGTGCGTCTTGCCGGGGTCAACGTCGGGGCGGTGGACGACCTGTACTTCGACGGCGCGGTGGTCGAGGTCGTGCTGCGGGTCAACCCGGACGTGGCCAGCAAGATCACCGACCGCTCGATTGCCCAGATTGGCTCGGTGAGCCTGCTCGGCGAGGGCGCCGTGGACATCACCGCGTCGCTCGAGGGGACGCCCCTCGCAGACTGGTCCTACATCCGATCAGGGAAGACCCCGGGGCAGATTGCCGACGTGGCCGAGAACGCCACCCAGACGCTGGCTGCCGCATCCGCCCTCATCGACGACCTGCGCGCCGGCAAGGGCACGGTCGGCAAGCTGTTTGCCGAGGACGAACTGTACCAGCAGCTCAGCGGAGTGGTGAAAGCGACCGAGGACGTGATCGCGGCCGTGAAGCAGGGCAAGGGACCTGCCGGCACGCTGATCAACAACCAGGCGGCCGCCCGCAACCTCGAACGAGCCCTCGCCAATCTCGACACGGTCACCTCCAACATCGCCGCCGGCAAGGGCACGCTCGGCACCCTGCTCAACGACGACGCGCTCGCCCGGTCGCTGACCACCACCACCGACAACCTCCGGGACGTCTCGGCGGGGCTGAAAAACGGCCAGGGGACGGCCGGCAAGCTGCTCAGCGACGACGCGCTCTATAATCGGCTCGATTCGGTGGTGCAGCGCCTCGACACCCTGGTCTCGACGGTGAACAAGGGCGAGGGCACCGCCGGCAAGCTGCTGCAGGACAAAGAGCTGTACGACAACATGAACGGAGCGGTGTCGGAACTGCGCGGATTGCTGGCCGAGGTCAGGAAAGACCCGAAGAAGTACCTCAACGTGAAGGTCAGCATCTTCTAGCGACTGCCGACTGCCGACTGCCGACTGCCGACTGCCGACTGCCGAAACTATGAACGACTCCTCGAACATCTGGCTCGCGATCATCGCCATCTCGACACTCGTGATGGCGCTCACGCAGTTGGGCGTCATCGTGGCCGGCGCCATCGTCGCCCGCCGGCTGCAGGCCCGGCTGGCGCGCGTCGAGCAGCAGGTGCAGACGCAGGTGCAGCCGCTGATGGATCGGCTCACCGTCATCGGCGCCGATGCCGCGCGCCTCTCCGCGCTGGCCGTCCAGCAGGCCGAGAAGGCCGACGTCGCCATCACGTCGGCGGCGGCGCGGGTGGATCAGACGCTCGCTGTGGTACAGAATGCGGTGGTCGCCCCAGCCCGCGAGGGCATGGCGCTGGCCTCGGCGCTGCGTGCCGCGGTCGGGTCGATCAGGAAGGGCAGCACCGCGCGTCGTCGCCGCCCTGGCGCCGGCGACGAGGACGATGCGCTCTTCATCGGCTGACGCAAGAACTTCGGCGCGAGTCACGCGCCCACGTGGAAGGATGAAGTCGATGACTCAGTGGCGAAATCGAACAGCAGCGGCGCTCGTGGTGACCGCGCTCACGCACGCCGGGACCGTGATGGCGCAGCCGACCGTGTCGAGCACCGCGGCGCCGGTGAAGGAACTGCTGGGACTGCTCGAAGACAAGGGCCGGCCGTCCAACGCACGTTTCATCGCCGCGCAGGACCCCGCCGATCCCAACCGCTTCGTCGCAGCGATGCTGCTGCCCGATCTGCAGCTGATGATGGTCTCGGCGGCCTATCCGGCGCCGGTGCTGCTGCGCGAGCGTGTGCTCACCAAGAAGTACCGCGATGCCTACCAGGACCTGCAGGCCGCGTCGATCGTCGAGGGCAAGATCGTCATCGAAGACCTGCTGGCCAACGGCCTGGCGGCCAAGCCCCCCAAGGGCCGCGGCGCCGATGCGGCGACGATTGCCGGTCGCACCGTCACCTTCGACGGCCAGTGGCGCAAAGCCAAGGTCTCCGAGAGCGACTACACCAAGGCCTACACGACAGCCGAAGAGGAATACACGCGGCTGCTCAAGGTGCTGATCGCGCAGGCCAAGGTCCCCTGACGCGCGGTTACTGGGCCGTCGTCTTCGGCGGCCCGGGCCGCACCGTCGGGTAGGTGATGCCGAGCTGCTCGAGATAGGTCTTGTAACGGGCCGGGTCGTAGTAGAACTTCTGCAGCGCCGGCTTGTACTTCTGCATGATCGCGGTGTTCAGCTCGATTGCCGGTCGATCGCCCTCACGCAACAGCGGGACGTACTTGCGGTCCTTGGTCTGGACGTTGGTGAAGTAGTCCTTCGCGGCCGTGACCACGTCGGGCCGCAACAGCACGTCCAGCACCGTCATGGCCACGACCTGAGCGCCGGCGTTGACGCCCTTGTGGGCGATGGGCGTGGCCATCGGAATGGCGTTGGCCCAGTTGTGGCCTGGGCCGGCGTCGAAGTTGGCCGGGAAGCGGAGGGTCACTGTCGGGACGGTCCATGAGATGTCTCCGATGTCGTCGGTCCCGCCGCCGCGTCGTTCGTTGTCGGGAATCTCCTCCTGCCCCTTGAGCCCGGCGACCTTGGTGGCCAGGCCAACCACCGGCACCCCGAGTTCGGCCTGGGTGGCCTTGGCCAGCGTCACGTCGGCCTCGGTCCAGGTCGGCAGTCCCACCTTCGTGATGTTTTCATGCATGGTCAGCGCGAGGGGCTTGTTGAAGTGCTGCGGCCAGGCCGTCCCGAGCACGCGGGACGTGAAGGTGGTGTCGGTCATCAGCGCCGCGCCCTTGGCCATGTTGTCGCCGATCTCCCACATCCGCTTGATGTTCTCGTAGCTGGTCTCGCGGAAGTAGTACCAGACGCTGGCGTTGCGCGGCACCACGTTCGGGCTGATCACCGCCGTTGGTGATCACGTAGTGCGACCGCTGCTGCAGGCGCAGGTGCTCGCGGCGCATGTTCCAGCCGGCGTTCATCAGTTCAACGGCGTCGAGCGCCGACTTGCCGCGCCACGGTGCGCCCGCGCTGTGCGCCGACTCGCCCTCGAAGGTGTATTCGACCGACACCAGCCCGCTGCCCTGGGTCTCGCCCCACGACGTGACCAGGTCGCTGCCGACGTGGTTGTAGAGCACGACGTCGACGTCCTTGAACAGCCCGGCGCGGACGTAGTAGGCCTTGGTGCCGAGCAGTTCTTCGGCGATGCCCGGCCAGATCACCAGCGTGCCCGGGATCCTCGCCTTCTCCATCTGCCGCTTGGCGGCGATGGCGGCGACGATGTTCAGCGGCGTGCCGGAGTTGTGCCCTTCGCCGTGCCCGGGCGCGCCGTCGACGATCGGGTCGCGGTAGGCGACGCCCGGCTTCTGCGACGCCTGCGGGATGCAGTCCACGTCGGAGCCGAGCGCAATCACCGGCGCGCCCGAGCCCCAGCGCGCCACCCACATCGTCGGGATGCCGGCGTAGCCGCGCTCGATGGTGAAGCCCTGCCTTCTCGAGGATGCCGGTCAGGTACTTCGAGGTCTCGAATTCCTGGAAGCCGAGCTCCGAGAAGCTGAAGACCATGTCGGTCATCTGCTGACCGAGGTCGAACATCTCCTGCGACTTCACGTCGGCGGCGACGGCGACCTTGAGCGCCGCAAGCCTGGGATCGACTGGCGCCCTTCGCCTTCGTGGTGGCCGTGACCGGCGCGACCGGGGCGGTCTGGGCACGCAGCGGCGCCCCCGCGAGTGTCACCAGCAGAGCCGCGAGGGCGATGGGCAGGGCAGGTTGTCTCATGCTCGGCCATTCTAGATCGACGTCGCGCGGCGGTGGTCCGCGCGCCCGTCGTCGGCCTACAATGTTCGGATGTCTTCCCCTGTTCCGGTCGTCTCCGAGGCGCTGCGGCGCGAAGTGGAGCGGCGGCGGACGTTCGCGATCATCTCCCACCCGGACGCCGGCAAGACCACGCTGACCGAAAAGATGCTGCTGTACGCCGGGGCGATCGAGCTGGCCGGGGCGGTGCGAGGGACGCGCCTCGCAGCGCCACGTGGTGTCCGACTGGATGGACATCGAACGTGAGCGCGGCATCTCGATCACGTCGACGGCGCTCGAGTTCGAACTGCACGGCTACCGGGTCACGCTGCTGGACACGCCGGGCCACAAGGACTTCAGCGAGGACACCTACCGCACGCTGCTGGCGGCCGACAGCGTGGTGATGGTGATCGACGCGGCCAAGGGCATCGAGACGCAGACGCGCAAGCTGTTCGAGGTCGGCGCGCCGGCGCAACCTGCCGATGCTGACCTTCGTCAACAAGCTCGATCTGCCGGGCCGCGACCCGCTCGACCTGCTCGACGAGATCGAGCGCGTGCTCGGCATCTCGGCGGCGCCGATGAACTGGCCGATCGGCACCGGCGACCGCTTCAAGGGCGTCTACGACCTGCGGCGCAACGAGGTGCTCTTCTACGAGCGCGATCGCCCGCAGCGCCCGGCGGGCGCCGGTGACGGTGGCCGGCGCCGACGACCCGGCGCTGGCCAGCCTGATCGGCGAGCCAGGCGCGCGACGAGCTGCTCGAGGCGTGCACCTGCTCGCCGCCGCCGGCACGCCGTTCGACCTCGAGCAGTACCGCGACGCCCGGCAGACGCCGGTGTTCTTCGGCAGCGCGCTCACCAACTTCGGGCTCGAGCCGTTCCTCGAGGCGCTGGTCGCAGTACGCGCCGCTGCCCGCAGCCGCGGCCGGCCGAGGACGGCACGCCAATCGACCCGCTGCGCCCGGACTTCAGCGGCTTCGTCTTCAAGATCCAGGCGAACATGGACCCGCGCCACCGCGACCGCGTGGCGTTCGTGCGCGTCTGTTCGGGCGTGCTGACCAAGGACATGCAGGTCGTCAACACGCGCCTCAAGGCGCCGGTGCGCCTGTCGCGGCCGAACCGCTTCTTCGGCCGCGATCGCGAGACCATCGACGAGGCGTACCCCGGCGACGTCGTCGGCCTGGTCAACCCGGGACGGTTCGCCATCGGCGACACGCTGTACGCCGGCGCGCCGGTCGTCTATCCGCCGATTCCGCATTTCCCGGCCGAGCACTTCGCCGCCCTGCAGCTGCAGGACGTGCGCTTCAAGCAGTTCGACGACGGCGTGCGTCAGCTCGAGGAGGAAGGCCTGATGCAGGTGGTCTTCCCGGTGCACGGCGCCCGCTATCCGATCCTCGGCGTCGTCGGCGCGCTGCAGTTCGACATCATCGAGGCGCGCATGCGCGAGGAGTACGGCGTCGCCTGCCGGGCCGAGAAGCTCTCCTACGTGGCGGCCCGCTGGGTGCAGGCCGACGCCGACGCCCGCCTGACGCTGCCCAACAACGTCATGTCGACGACCGACCGCTCCGGTCGCCGCGTCCTGCTGTTTCCGTCGGAGTGGGATCTGCAGTTCTGCGAACGCGAGAATCCCGCCGTGCAGTTCCTGGCCATGGCCTGAATCCCCGCGCGGGCCGGCCTGCCTGCGTCACCGGCACGCTCTCGGGTAGGATGCGGGTCATGCCGAACCTGCCTTCTGCTCGCGGCGCTGGTGGCGCTGCCGCCCCACGCATTGGCGCAAGCTCCGCCGCACCCCCTGCGCCGCCTCGGGCCCAGGCCGCGGCACCGGTCGACGCGCCGCGCTACGAGAGCCGCCTCGAGATCGTGGACATCCGATCGGGCGCCCGGCGCATCGTCTACCGCAGCCCGGTGCGCTTCGAGGCGCCGAACTGGTCGCGGGACGGGCGCCACCTGCTCATCAATCAGCAGGGCAGCCTGTACCGGGTCGACGTCGAGGGCGGCACGCCGCGCAAGCTCGACATCGGCGACGGTCGAGGGCTGCAACAACGACCACGGATACTCGCCGGACGGGACCCTGCTGGCGATCAGCTGCCGCCCCTCCTCATCGGTGTACGTGGTGGCCGCGGACGGCGGGGCACCGCGCCTGCTGACACCATCGACGCCCTCGTACTGGCATGGATGGTCGCCGGACGGACGGACCCTGGCGTACGTGCGGGCAGCGCAATGGCGACTACGACATCTACACGATGCCGGTGGCCGGGGGCGCGGAGACCCGGCTGACCACGGCTCCCGGACTCGACGACGGTCCGGACTACACCGCCGACGGGCAGTGGATCTACTTCAACTCGGTCCGCACCGGGGCCATGCGCATCTGGCGCATGCGGCCCGACGGCGCCGGACAACAGCAGGTGACCTTCGACGCACCGTACGCCGACTGGTTTCCGCATCCCTCGCCAGACGGCAAGTGGCTGGTGTTCGTCTCGTTCGCCGCCAGCGTCGAGGGACACCCGCCCTACAAGGACGTGGCGCTGCGGATGATGCCCCTCGACGGCTCGGCACCGCCGCGGGTGCTGCTGACGCTGTTCGGGGGACAGGGCACGATCAACGTGCCGTCCTGGTCGCCGGACAGCACGCAGTTTGCCTTCGTCTCGTGGACACCGATGCCCTGAGCGGCCGATATGCCGGGCTTGGGCTTTGACAGCACCCCGCATGCCGAGCGACGATCGTCGGATGGCTGTGGCCCCCGCCTCATCGCACATCTCCTTCGACAAGTCACTGATCAAGGTCGTCCTCCTGGAGTCGGTTCACCGCAGCGCGGTCGAGGCGCTCCAGGCCGATGGGTACACCAACATCCATGAGCACGCGCGGGCGCTCGAAGGGCAGGCGCTCAAGGACGCGATTGCCGACGCGCACGTCCTCGGCATCCGATCGCGCACGAAGCTGACCGCCGACGTCCTGGCAGCAGCGCCGCGCTTGATTGCCATCGGGGCCTTCTGCATCGGCACCAATCAGGTGGACCTGGCCGCCGCCGAGACCCTCGGGTTGCCGGTCTTCAACGCGCCGTTCTCCAACACCCGCAGCGTGGCCGAGCTGGTCGTCGCCGAGATCGTCATGCTGCTGCGCGGCGTCCCGCGGCGCAATGCCCGGGCGCACCGTGGCGAGTGGGACAAGTCGCCGTCAGGGTCGTTCGAGGTGCGCGGCAAGACGCTCGGCATCGTCGGCTACGGGCACATCGGCACGCAGGTCGGCGTGCTCGCCGAGGCGCTCGGCATGCGGGTGATGTACTACGACATCGTCACCAAGCTGGCCCTCGGCAATGCCCAGCCGGTGCGATCACTGGATGGCCTGCTGGGCGCTGCCGACGTCGTGACGCTGCACGTCCCGGAGACCAAGCAGACGCAGGGGCTGATCGGCGCCGACCAGCTGCGGGTGATGAAGCCTGGAGCGCACCTGATCAACGCCTCGCGCGGCACCGTGGTGGACATCGACGCGTTGGCCGAGGCGCTGCGCAGCGGCCATGTCGGCGGCGCGGCACTCGACGTCTTCCCGCAGGAACCCGAGTCCAACAACGAGGCGTTCCAGTCGCCGCTGCGCGGCCTGGACAACGTGCTGCTGACGCCGCACATCGGCGGCAGCACCGCGGAAGCCCAGGAAGCGATCGGTCTCGAGGTCGCCGAGAAGCTGTTGACCTACAGCAACAACGGCACGACGCTGTCGGCGGTGAACTTCCCGGAAGTGACGTTGCCCGGACATCCGGGCAAGCACCGCGTGCTGCACATCCACCACAACCGGCCGGGCATGCTGTCGCGGGTCAACGACGTGTTCTCGGAGCGGCGCATCAACGTGGCTGCGCAGTACCTGCAGACCAGTCCGCAGATCGGCTACGTCGTGATCGACATCGACCCGGACCCGGATGCCGACTCGCCGGCGCTGCGCCGGGAGCTGGCGGCTCTCGACGGCACGATCAAGGCGCGTCTGCTGTACTAGGGGCCGGCGCCGGCGGCAGCAGGAAGTACAGCGCTGTCCGCAAGCGGTGTGCCCACGCCGCCTCGGTGTGGGCGGCGTGGTCTTCTTCGACGTAGAAGAGCGACTCACCCTGCCGGTAGCCCTTCTCGAGCAGCAGGCGGTGCACCTCGTGCACGAGGCCGACGTGCGTGTCACCCTCGTCGGTGCCGATGTCGAGATAGATGCGTCCGCCCGCGAATGGCGCCGCCTCTACGAGTTGGAGCAGGGCCGCGTCGGCAAACCAAATCGACGGACTCATCGCGCCGACGAACCCGAAGCGGTCAGGGTGCCGGAGGAACGCGTAGAGGCTGATGAGGGCCCCCATCGAGGAGCCCATGATGCCTGTCGCTTCACGATCCGGCAGCACCCGGTAGTGGTGGGCGACCGCCGGCATCACCTCGTCGAGCACGAAGCTGAGGTAGGCGTCGCCACGGCCGCCGCGGCCCTCGGCGTCGGGGAACGGTGAGTACTCGTCGAGACGGCTCGCTTCGCCGTTGGGGATGCCGACCACGATGGTCTCGAGTCCGAGCGCGCCGAGGCGGTCCAGGTGCTCGTCGACCCGCCACTCCTGCCCGAAGGCAAGCGCATCGGTGAACAGATTCTGTCCATCCTGCATGTACAGCACCGGGTAGTGCCGCTGCGGCTCGTGTGCGTACGAGGTCGGAAGCCACACGTACACCGGCCGTTCCTGGCCGAGGGCGGCGCTCGGGATGGGGCCGAGGGCATGCAGGGTGCCGACAATCCCGGGAAGTTCGACGGGTGCGGCTGGCAGGTGCGGGGACTTGGACACGCCCGTCGGGTTGCAAGGCCTGCGCCAGGCACCGTGGCCAGGGTCAGGTGCGCGGGATGGCCCGGTAGATGAAGTGACGGGCGCCGCGGCGGCCGTGGCTGCGGACGCGGTCCAGGGTCACCTTGAAACCGAGCGACTCCAGACGCCGGGCGAACGCGCGATCCTCCCACGCCGACCACACCGCCACGACGCCACCGGGGCGCAGGCCCTGGCGAATGGAATACAGCCCGGCGCGGCCGTAAAGGGCGTGATTGCCTTCGGCCGCGAATTCGGCCGGGCCGTTGTCCACGTCGAGCAGGATGGCGTCAAAGCCTGCCGGTTCGTCGCGCAGCACCTGCAGGGCATCCCCGAGGGCCACGTGGACGCGCCCGTCCTGCAGCGGGTGCCGGGCGAGGTGTCCCAGCCACTGCTGGTTCCACGCCAGCACATCGGGCACGAGTTCGGCGACGACGACCGTGGCGTCGGCGGGCAGCACGTCGAGGGCGGCCCGCACCGTGAACCCCATGCCGAGCCCGCCAATCAGCACGCGCGCGCCCCGCACGGCGGCGAGGTGGCGACAGCCGATGGTCGCCAGGGCCTCTTCCGAGCCCGTGACGGTGCTCGGCATGAGGCTGCGTCCGTCGGCCAGAAGCATGAACTCGTGGCCGCGGCGGCGCAGCGTGATGCGCGTGCCGTCAGGGGTGGTGGCGTCTCCGAGCGTTTCCCAGGGTTGCATGGCGGGTGGGCGGCGTGGCCGGCCGCGACCAGTCTACCGTGCGCCGCGGCGCCGCGGCGGGCCCGTCGTGACGCACACCGGGCTTTCCCGCACCCCGCCGTGCAGCGTACGATCGCCGCGCCTGTGTCTTTCCCGTCCGATGTCTTTGCCACCCCTGTCTCCTCGTCGCGTGTCCTGCCTGCGATCCTCGCCCTCCTGATTGGCGCCGCGCCGGCGCTGGGCCAGCAAGCGGCCCCGGTGGAGGGCACGCCGCTCCTGATGCCGCGGCCGACGGGGCGGGCGGACGCGTCCGCGTTGGCGCCGATTCTGGACGGCGATGTGCTCGGCGATCCCGGCTGGGCCGCGGCGGTGCCGATGAGCGGCTTCTGGCAGGAGCAGCCGTTCGAAGGCCAGCCCTCGACCGAGCGCACCGAAGTGCGGATGACCGCGACTGCCGACACGCTCTACATCGGGGTGGTCTGCTACGACAGCGAGCCGGCGGGCATCATCGTGTCCGATGCCCGGCGCGATGCGCCGCTCGAAGAAACCGATTCGTTCCGGCTGATTCTCGACACGTATCGCGATCGACAGAACGGCTTCGTCTTCGGCACCAACCCGGCCGGCATCGAATACGACGGGCAGGTGACCAACGAAGGGCAGGGCGGCGGCGGCCTGAGCAACGCGCAGATGCAGATGGGCGGGTCCGGCAGCGGCTTCAACCTCAACTGGGATGGCGCGTGGCAGGTCAAGGCGCGGATCTCGGAGGTCGGCTGGTCGGCAGAGTTTGCCATCCCGTTCAAGACGCTGCGCTACCCGGCGGGCGCCGAGCAGACCTGGGGCGTGAACTTCCAGCGCAACATCCGGCGCCGCAACGAGCGCTCGTACTGGGCGCCGATTCCGCGGCAGTTCTCGATCACGCGGCTGTCGCTGGCCGGCTCTGTGGCGCAGATCCGGGTGCCGTCCTTCCGCAACCTCAAGGCGATTCCCTACGTGCTCGGCAACGTGCTGACCCGGGGTGACGCCCCGGCGCGCACCAACTGGCTCGGCGACGTCGGCCTGGACGTGAAGTACAACCTCACGCCGAGCCTGACGCTGGACGCCACCGTCAATACCGATTTCGCGCAGGTGGAGGTCGACGACCAGCAGGTCAACCTCGACCGGTTCAATCTGTTCTTCCCCGAGAAGCGTCCCTTCTTTCTCGAGAATGCCGGCTTCTTCGCCGTTGGCAATCCCGGCGAGATCGACCTGTTCTTCAGCCGCCGGATCGGCATTGGCCCAGGCGGGCAGCCGCTCGGAATCCTTGGCGGCGGCCGGGTGTCGGGCAAGGTCGGGGGCTGGAACGTCGGCCTGCTGAACATGCAGGTCGACAGCGTCGATCCGACGCCGACGCGGGCCGGCGTGCCCAGCAACAACTTCGCGGTGGTCCGCCTGAATCGCGAGCTGCCCAACCGGTCGCAGCTCGGGGTGCTCTTCACCAACCGCGCCGGATTGGGCGATTTCGCCCGCCCCCACGACTCGGGTCGGACCTACGCGGTGGACGGACGCCTCGGTGTCGGTCTGCAGACGTTCATCAGCGGCTTTGTCGCCGCGACCGAGTCCGACAGCCGGCCGACCGATACCGCCTTCAATCTCCGATCCCGCACCAACACCCGGCGCGTCGACCTCGACTTCGGCTACCAGCAGGTGGGCAACCACTTCAATCCGGAGGTCGGCTTCCTGACGCGCTCGGGCTATCGCAAGCCGGACATGCGGATCATGACCCGCTTCCGCCCGGCGCGGCTGTGGAACCTGCAGGAAGTGCGGCCGCACGCCTCGTACCGCAGCTTCTGGGGCCTCGATGGCTTCCAGGAGACCATGTACACGCACCTCGACAACCACTGGCAGTTTCGCAATGCCTACGAGGTGCACACCGGCATGAACCTGACCACCGAAGGCGTGCGGACGCCGTTCGAGATCTATCCCGGCATCTTCGTGCCCCCGGGCACCTACAACCACGCGGAAGCGCAGTTTGTCGTCCAGACCAACCTCGGCGCCCCGGTCAGCTACTACCTGCAGACCTACATCGGCGGCATCTTCGGCGGCAACCGGGTGACCACCAACCACACGGTGCGGCTGCGTCTCGGCGAGACCTTCACCACCGAGACGTCCTACAGCCTCAACAACGTCGACCTGCCCTATGGCAGCTTCCGCACCAACCTGATCCGGTCACGGATCAATTACTCGTTCACGCCGCGGACGTTCGTCCAGTCACTTGTGCAGTTCAATGACCGCGCCGACCTCTGGTCGATGAACGTCCGCTTCGGCTGGCTGCAGGCGGCCAACACCGGCTTGTTCATCGTCTACAACGACACCCGTGGTCTCTACGACCTGATCCGGCGGCCGGAGCGCACCGACCGCAGCCTGATCATCAAGTACAGCCGGATGTTCGATCTGCTGAAGTAGCCCGGCTCACTGGGTTTCCCAGCTCACGTTGCCGAGGTCGTCGACGACCGTCACGGCAATGGTCATGGCCCGGCCGACCTGGTCGGTGGCGTCGCAGACGAACGCGTCGCCCTTGCGGGCAGATCTCCACCGGCCCCGACAGGACACTGCGGCAGTCACGCCGGCCTGGGACTTCAGGCCGCGTGCGATCGAGGCTTCCACCCTGGCCAGGTCGAGCAGCCCACTGGTGCCAGCCACCGTCCACGTGACGATGCCGGTGTCGTCGGTCTGTGTCACTGCGATGGTCAAGGTGCCGCCGCCGCTGACCGTGGCCAGGCACTCGAAGGTGTCGCCGGCGCGCAGCGGCCGTCGCTCGCGTGGGCACGTCACGCTGGCCACCTCGAGCCCCACCTGGTCGGCCACGCCCTGCGTGATCGACGGCACGACGGCGGCGACGTTGAGATCCCTGCTGCAGCCCGTGAGGCCGCACGCCGTCCCTGCCGCCAGGGCGACCAGGGTTCGCGCAGCCGTGAGGTACGCCGTTGACATCGTTGCCGTCGATTGTAGGGGGTGACTCGCCTGGAGCAGGCGGGTCGGCCGGCCCGGCACGGGCCGCTGTGCATTCTGGTCCTCGCCGACGTTCTGGTGTCCAGGTGGGCGTACGTCCGACCACCACTGGGGGCACGGTGGCGCGACTGACTCTCGACCTGATGCTGCGTGACGTACACGGTGCGGCGGTCACCGATCCCTCGGTGCGCGTACGACTCGGGCCGCCCGACGGCATCGGCACCGTCACCGCGACCGTCGCGCTGGCTGGCGCACCGGTCCGGCTCGACATACCCGATGGACCTGCCGGTCCGGCGCTGATCCTGCGCGCGACACCCACGCTGTACCGTGATTGCGCGGTGACGTGCACCGTGGACGGCGCCGGCACGGTGCGGCCGATGCAACCGCTGGTCCTGCCGCGCCGGCCGCCGCTGTGGCAGCCGGCGTTCACGCCATGGACCGCGCTGGGGACCCCCTTCACGCCCCTGCGTACGGTGCTCGAGGGGTCGCCCGAAATGCGCGTCGGGCAGTTTTCGGCGCCCGTGCAGTTTGCCGGGGCGGCGTTCGACGCAGTCGAGATGACCGACGAATCACGGGGGCTGGCCAAGCTGTGCCTGCTCAACCTTTACGGGCGATTGCGCGAGGAGCATCCGCCGGGGACGTCGACGCCCTGGTTTGCAGGCGTACGCGAGTTGCTGCTGGCGACCCGGGAGCGGTTCATCGCCGAAGTGGACGAGGTGCTGTGGTCCACCGTGCGGGCGCTGGCCGAACGCGACAGCGGCGGCTACCGCGCTGCACCGGTGACCCTGCATCTCGAGAACTTCCGCGCGGTTCCCGGCGTGACGACGGTGACCGCCGCGGCCAGCGTGAAGACCACGGAGAAGAAGGGCAACCTGCAGTTCTCGGTGGCCCGCGTGAGCCGGGACGGGCGCCGCGCCTACCTGCTCGACAGCGACATCGACGAGAACGGGGGCTGGCTGCTGCACACCTTCGACCTGATTCGGCACGCCTTCAACGGCGGCACGCATCCTGTGGATATCCACGAGTGCCTGTGTGCGTCGTTCGGCAACCCCGAGCTCGGGTACACGCTGGTCCCGATGCCGCTGGTGCCCCTGCCGCGCACGCTGATGCGTGCCCCGGCGCCTCGGACCGGGGTGGCGTGCGCCACGCCGCACCCCTCCGCCGGCGCAGGCCAGGCGCGGCCGCGCCGCGGCCAAAAAGCGGTGAGCCTTTCGAGATTCCAGCCACACGGCCGATGTCTGAAGTGGTGCCCGCCCTCCCCACGCCAATCGGCCCAACGCCTGACCCGACCGCCCTCGCGCAGACGCGCTCGCTGCGGCGGCGCGTGTCGCAAGTCGTCTCGACCACGTCGCTGATGGTGCTCCTGGCAGCGGCAGCGCTGGCCCAGGCGGTGCCGCCCGAGCGGCTGGCGGAGGCCCGCCTGGCGTCGCTCTGGAAGGCATACACGCAGCACCACATCACGCCATCGGGTGCGGTCGTGGATCCGCTGCGCCAGGGGCGCGTCACCTCGGAGGCGCAGTCGTACGCGCTGCTTCGCGCCGTGTGGATGCGCGATCGCGCGACCTTCGCGCGTGTGCTCGACTGGACCGACAGCCACCTGCGCCGTCCCGACGGGCTGTACGCGTGGCTCTACGATCCCGCCGAGGCGCGGGTCATCGACGCGAACCTGGCCACCGACGCCGACATCGACATCGCCTACGCGCTGGCGATGGCTTCGATCGTGTTCGACCGTCCGGCCTATGCCAGGCAGGCACGTGACGTGGTGGTCGCGATCCGCACCCATGCCGCGGTGCTCACCGACAGGGGATGGTTCCCGGCGGCGGGGAACTGGGCCGTCCCGGAGCGGGTGGTCAACCTCTCGTACTTCTATCCGTACGCGACGCCGTGGTTCGAGCAGCTCGACCCCGGGATGGGATGGACGCGCACCAACGTCATGGGGTACGCCCTGCTCGACGCGGCGCTCGCGGCGGGGCCTGCCGCGCTGCCAGTCGACTTCAACCGTCTGGCCACCGACGGCCGCCTGCAGCCGCTGCCCGAGGGACATGCGCTCAGCGCGCACTTCTCGTACGACGCCATGCGCATCTCGTGGCGGCTGGAGATGGGCTGCCGGCTGGGCCGGGACGCCGCCGCATGCCGCGCAAGCGACGCTCTGACGCAGCGCCTGCAGACCCTGTTCGTCCGCGACGGCGCCATCGTCACGCAATACGGGGCCGACGGCTCCCGTCGCACGGCGGAGCAGTCCTCGAGCTTCTACGCCGCACTGCTGCCTGCGTTTGCCCGCCTGGCGCCTGCCGTCGCGCGCGAATGGCGCGCCACGCACCTGGGCGATGCGGCACTCGAGGCGCTGGAGGGGGCGCCTGACCGCTACTACGACGCCAACTGGGTCTGGTTCGGGATCGCCGCGGCCGAGGGGTTTCTCGATGCCGGCACGCCCGCCCTCGACCGTTTGCGCGTGCCGCACTGACGCGGGCGTCTCCGGACGGTCCTGTCGCGTCGCCAGTGCGGCACCTGGCCGTCCCGGGTGTTTGGTATATTCCCGGCACCATCATGACCCTACGCACCCTCGTTCCCACGGCATGCCTGTTGGCTTCGTTTGTCATTGCCCCTCTGGCTGCGCAGCAGCCGTCGCCGCCGACAGGGAAGCCGGGTCCGAAGGACACGGAGGTCTGGGACCCCGAACCGAAGGTCGTCACGCCGGGTACCACGGATGCCGCCGCGCCCTCGGACGCCATCGTCCTGTTCGATGGCAAGGACCTGGACCAGTGGGTCAACGTCAAGGGCGGCGGCCCGGCGGGCTGGACCGTGGCCGACGGCGTGTTCACCGTCGCCAAACCGGTTGGCAACATCCAGACGAAGCGGTCCTTCGGCAACTACCAGCTGCACATCGAATGGCAAGTGCCAGCCAACATCACCGGCAAGGATCAGGGGCGAGGCAACAGCGGGGTGTTCCTGGCGTCCACCGGCGGCGGGGACGCCGGCTACGAGCTCCAAATTCTGGACTCGTTCAACAACCGCACCTACGCCAACGGCCAGGCCGCCAGCATCTACAAGCAGGCCATGCCGCTGGTCAACGCCATGCGCAAGCCAGGGGAGTGGAACACGTACGACGTGGTCTGGACGGCACCGGCCTTCAACACCGACGGGTCACTGAGGTCTGCCGCCCGCGTCACCGTGCTGCACAACGGTGTGCTCGTGCAGCACAACCTCGAGCTGACCGGCGAGACGCTCTACATCGGCAAGCCCGCCTACAAGACGCACGGCGCCACCCCGATCAAGCTGCAGGCGCACGGGGATCCCAGCGAGCCGCTCAGCTTCAGGAACATCTGGGTGCGGGAGCTGAAGTAGCGCGCGGTGTGCCGCGTCATTCCCAGCGGAAGACGCGCGTCGAGATTGCGGTGGCCACGAGGAACATCAGGGCGAGCGTCGCCACTTCCGGGGCGTGCGCGATCCAGCCCTCGCCGCGCCAGATCCCGCGCAGCAGCGAGACCGCATGCGACATCGGCAGCAGCTGGGCCACCACGCGCAGCGCTGCCGGCAACCGCTCGAGCGGCACGAACAGGCCAGACAGCCCGAGCATCGCGTACACGACCACGGTGGCGAGAGGCTGGGCGAAGCGAGCCGTCGGCACCACGCTCGCGATGACGAAGCCGATCGACAGCAGGCACAGCGTCGTGAACAGCAACGCGACCGCGAACGACGCCACGGGGCCGGCCGGCTCCGGCCCGACCGCGCGTGCGCCGAGCAGGATCAGGACGGCCAGCGACAGCGCCGTGAACCCCAGCTTGACGAGCACGTGCGCCAGCAGGATGGTGACCGGCTGCAACGGCGTCGCGCGGAGCCGTTTGAGGATGCCGCCCTCCCGGTAGATCGCGATGATTGCCACCAGCGAGACGACGGCGCTCACGGCGACCATGACGGCGGCAAGAATCGGGAGGTCGCGGCCGAGCAGTGCCGGCGTCGCCCCCTGCGGCGCACGCTGCCCGAGGCGCTGCAGCATCACGAAAATCAGGACCGGCACGCCGACCGTGCCGACGACACCCAGCGGTTCGCGCAGGAAGATCTTGGTTTCGAGCCAGGTCAGCTTCCACAGCCCTCGCAGCATGCCTAATTCCTGATCGACTGACCGGTGAGGCGCAGGAACACGTCCTCCAGGGTCGCCGACTGCGACTGCACTCCGGTGACGTGCACGCCATGCACCGAAAGGCTCATCAGGACATCGTCGAGCAGCCGGTCGTCGCTGCCGTGGACCAGAAGGGAATGGGAGCCGACGTCGACGTGCGTGACGGTGTCGCACGCCGCCAGCAAGGACGCGGCTCGCGTGTCGTCGGTGGTGATCGCCACCGTCCGCTCGGGGCAGTGGCGACGCACCAGCGCGTCCGGCGTGCCGATGTCGATGACCCGTCCGTGATCGACGATGGCGACGCGGTCGCAGAGGCGCTCGGCCTCCTCCATCAGGTGCGTCGTCAACACCACGGTCTTGCCGCGCTGCCGGATGCCGCGCACCAGGTCCCAGATGGCGCGACGGGCCTGGGGATCGAGCCCGGTCGTCAGTTCGTCGAGGAAGAGGATCTCGGGGTCGTGGATGAGGGCCAGCGCGATGAACAGTCGCTGCTTCTGGCCCCCCGACAGCGTCATGAACCAGGCCCGCCGCTTGTCGTGCAGCCCGAGCTGCTCGAGCAGCCGCGCGCCGTCGACCGGCTGACGGTACAGGGAGGCCCACAGGTCGACGGCCTCCCAGACCGTGATGCGCTTCTGCAGGTGCGACTCCTGCAGCTGCACGCCGACGCGTTCTTGCAGCGCGTCGGCGTCCCGCACCGGGTCGAGGCCGAAGAGCCGGATGCGTCCGGCGTCGGGCGTGCGCAGCCCCTCCACGCATTCGAGCGTGGTGGTCTTGCCGGCGCCATTGGGTCCGATCAGGCCGAAGATCTCGCCCTGCTGGACCTCGAAGGACACGTCCTCCACGGCCCGTACCGCGCCGTAGTGCTTGCGCAGGCCCTCGACCTGGATGACCGGCAACATGCGTAGTCGAGACTGCCCTGTGGCGCGTCCTGGCCGCCGCAGACGATGCGGCTGGCGCGACCCTAGTTGCCGACTGGCGGCCGCGCCGCCTGGCCTGCGGGTGGTGCGCCTGGCGCGCCGGGACGCGCGGCTGGCCGGCTGGTCGGCGGGTGCCGCTGTCCCTGGTGGCACGTGTAGCAGGTGACGCGCTGCTCGCCGGCCTTGGGCTCGTCGCCGATGCCCTTGGGGAAGCTGTCGTTCACGGCCTGGGTGTACGTGAACATCTGGCGCGTCGTCTCCTTGTGCTCCTTGCGGTCGCTCTCGAAGTTGTAGCCGCTCATGTCGGAGGGATCGGGGCCGGCGACGTGGCAGTAGACGCAACGCACGCCCATCGCCTGGCTGAAGCCGCGCATCACCACCATCAACGCCTTGGGATCCAGGTCCTTGGGCAGCACCTTGAGGTTCTTGGGCGCTGGCGGCAGCCAGTCGGGCGCTGGCCCTCCCGCTTGCGCGGGCGGGGCCGTCGCGGCCGGTGCGCCGGCCTGGGGCTGTGCCGGGGCCGGGGCTGGAGCCTGGGTGGCGGCAGTGACGATCGCGCCGCAAAGGATCACGGCAGCCGCGAAGGGTACGAGACCACGCATCATTGAGTCTCCCGGGAAGGACGACATTCTGCTGGAGGGCAGATGCTAACGCACTTCACGCATGAATGGGTGTGCTCGCGACGGCTCAGTCCTCGCGCGTCGGGGGCTTGGCCATGGCAGTGGTAGGAAAGCCGCGATTCTTCAGCAGCGCATCGACGTCGGGCTCACGCCCGCGGAAGCGGCGGTACGCCTCGGCCCGGTCGACGCTGTTGCCACTGGCCAGGATGATGCTCCCGGAACTTGTCGGCGACAGCCGCGGTCCCAGGGACTGCCGGCCTCGACGAACGCCGCCCAGGCGTCGGACGCCATCACGTCCGACCACAGGTAGCTGTAGTAGCCGGCCGAGTAGGCATCCGACGTGAACAGGTGATTGAACTGCGGCAGGCGGTGCCGCATCGCCACCTCGTCGCGGCGCACCGATGGCGGCCAGCGTGTCGCGCTCGAACGCGGCCGCGTCGACGACACCGTCAGGCACCAGGTGCAGGCGCATGTCGACGATGGCCGAGGCGAGGTACTCGACGGTCGCGTAGCCCTGGTTGAACTTGCTCGGCGTTGCTTCACCTTGGCCACCAGCGCGTCCGGCATCGGCGCGCTTGGTCTTGTAGTGGCGGAAGTAGCGTGTCCAGGAGGTCGCGGGTGAGCACCCAGTTCTCGTGCACCTGGCTGGGGAACTCCACGAAGTCGCGCGGCGTGCCGGCCAGGCCGGGATAGCTCACGTCGATCAGCAGGCCGTGCAGGGAGTGGCCGAACTCGTGGAACAGGGTCTTGGCGTCGTCCAGGCTGATCAGCACGGGTTCGCCGGGCGCGCCCTTGACGAAGTTGTTGTTGTTGGAGGTGATGGGCGTGACCGGGCCGTCGAAGCGGCGCTGACCCCGGTAGCTGGCGGCCCACGCGCCGGAGCGCTTGCCCTGGCGGGCGAAGTCGTCGCGGTAGTAGACGCCGACGTGGCGGCCGGTGCCTTGTCCTTGACCTCGAAGACGCGGACGTCGGGGTGGAACACGGGGACCGTGCCGGTGATCTCGGTGAAGGTCAGGCCGTAGAGCCGCTCGGCCATCGCATACGACGCGGCGATGACGTTGTTGAGCTCGAAGTACGGCTTGAGTTCGTTGGTGTCGAGCGCGTACTTGGCGTTGCGGACCTTCTCGGCGTAGTAGAGGTAGTCCCACGGCTCGATGGTGATCGCGTCGCCTTCGCTGGCGGCCACCGCCTGCATGTCGGCGACTTCCTCGCGCACGCGCGCCACCGCCGGCGCCCACACCCGCAGCATCAGATCGGTGGCCTTCTGCGGATCGCGCGCCATGGTGTCGTCCATGCGCCAGTGCGCGTGCGTGGCAAAACCAAGCAGCGTCGCTCGGTCGGCCCGCAGCTTGACGATCCGCGCAATCAACGCCTTGGTGTCGTTGGCGTTGCCGTTGTCGCCGCGGCTCTTGAAGCTGTCCCACACCTTCCGGCGCAGGTCGCGGCGCGAGGAGAAGGTGAGGAAGGGATCGACCGAGGAACGCGTGTTGACCACCACCCACGGGCCCGGCACCTTCCGCTCCGCGGCGGCGGCCTTGTACGAAGAGACCAGCGCTGGCGGCAGGCCCGCCAGATCGGCCTTGCTGCCAAGCGTGATCCAGGTGTCCTCCTCGGCCAGCACCCTGGTGCCGAAATCGGCAAAAGCGCTGGCCAGTTCCTGGTTGATTGCCGCGAGACGCGACTTGTCGGCGGCATCGAGCCTGGCGCCCTGCCGTACGAAGCTGTCGTAGGTGCGGTTGGCAAGGCGCTGCTGGTCCGGCGTGAGACCAGCGCCGGCGATGGAGGCGCGGACGGCGGCGACGCGGGCAAACAACCTGGCGTCGAACGTGATCTCGTCCTCGGCTGCGGCCAGTACTGGCGACAGCTCGCGGTCCAGCGCCTGATACTCCGGCGTGTTGCGGCTGCTGGTCATCACGCCGAGCAGTACCTCCGACACGGCCGAGCGGGCGTCCGGCCCGCTGCAGCGCCTCGATCGTATTGGCAAAGGTCGGCGCGGCCGTGCTGCCGGTGATGGCCGCGATCTCCTTGCGCTGCAGGTCGATGGCCGCCGGCACCGCCAACGAGAGGCGCTCCGGGGAGACGGCGTCCCAGGGCGGCACGCCTCCGTAAGGACCGGTCCACTCCCGCAGGAGCGTGGCGTCGGCGGTGGCGGTGGCGGCGGTTGGCTGGGCGGGGCTGTTCACAGGGATCGCGAGGAGGCCCAGCACGGCGAGACCGGCAGGCAGAAAGGGATTGAGTGGCACACGTCCTCCAGAACGACCACCATGACGAGGGAGCCCCCCTGGCGTCAAGGGGACTGCTGCCGTGCGACCATGCGCGGGTGGCGCTGACCGCGACAATCTACACGGCTGACATCGACCTCGCCGATCACGACCGCGGGATCTACGAGACCCTGGCCCTGCGCCTGGCCAGGCATCCCTCCGAGTCCGACGACTACCTGGTGACGCGGCTCCTGGCCTACAGCCTGGAGTACACGGACGGCCTGGAGTTCTCGACCGGTGGCCTGTCGTCGCCGGAAGACCCGGCGCTGGCCGTGCGCGACCTGACCGGCGCGCTGCGCGCCTGGATCGAAGTGGGCTGGCCCGACGCGGCGCGCCTGCACAAGGCGGCCAAGGCATCGCCGCGCGTCGCCGTCTACCCGCACAAGGATGCCGGGCAGTGGCTGAAGCGCCTCGAAGGGGAGCGCATCCACCGCTCCGCCGATATCGCCGTGCGAGCCATCGACCCGGCCTTGATCACCGCGTTTGCGGCTCGCCTCGACCGGCGGTTGGCCTTCTCGCTGGCCATTTCGGACGGCGAGCTGTTCGTCTCGACGGCGCGCGACACGTTGACGGGTCGTGTCACCGCTTTGTCACTGCCCACCCTGCTGTAACGCAAATCGCCTCGACGCCTAGTCTATTCAGAGGGTGTTGCTACCTCGACCGCCGCTTCATCATGAGGGCCCTGGGTCAAATGGAACCGCCAGCTGGCGCTTCCGAGGGTGGAGTGGAGCGCATGAGATCTGTCTGTGCGGGGGCGGCCCACGCGGTGGTGCTGGTACTGGTTGCTCTGGTCGTGGGCGCCTCGGCACAGTCGACGGCAACGCTCACTGGCGTCGTTCGGGACAGCCAGGCTGCGCCGATTGCCGGCGCGCAGATCACCGTGCGCAGTGCCGGGACGGGTCTGGAGCGCAGCGTGACGACCACGGGCGACGGCGGCTACGTCGTCGTGCGCCTGCCCCTGACGGTAGTCGAGGTGGTGGCCACAGCCGACGGCTTTGCCGCCTCGTCCCGCAACGGCGTGCAACTCGAGGTCGGTCAGACGCGTTCCCTCGATTTCACCCTGGCGCCTGCCGGCGTGCAGGAGCGCGTCGACGTCGGCGCGACGATGTCACGCCTCGACAGGACGCGCTCGGTGGTCGACGGGGTCATCCCTTCGCAGGCGATCGCGTCGCTGCCGCTCAACGGGCGCAACTTCCTCGAGCTCGCGCTCCTCGTGCCGGGGAACACGCCGGCGCCGAACTTCGATCCCACCAAGTCAAACACCGTGACCATCTCGTCGGCCGGGCAACTCGGACGCGGCGGCAACGTGATGATCGATGGCGCCGACAACAACGACGACGTGGTGGGCGGACCACTGCAGAACGTGACGCAGGAGTCGGTGCAGGAATTTCAAATCGCCACCAACCGCTTCACCGCCGAGTACGGTCGTTCGGCCTCGTCGATCATCAACGTCGTGACGCGCTCCGGCAGCGACACGTTGCGTGGTTCAGCCTCGCTGTTCCTGCGCGACCGTCGCTGGCAAGGCCTGCCGGCGACGTTCGACCGGAGCAGCGGTGACACGATTGCCCTTCGATCGGCAGCAACTCGCCGGGGCGGCCGGTGGGGCCCTCGCTCCCGGACGGGCCTTCTGGTTTGCCGCGGCCGAGTACCGGAATCAGGACGGCGCGGTCCTGGTCGGCGCACGCGATGTACGCACGCGCACCATTGGACGGACGTTCGCAGCGGCGCCGCTCGACGATCTGCTCGCGTCAGGACGACTCGACTGGCGCCCTTCCTCCAACGACACGGTGGTCGCGCGCTACGCTGGCGAGAAAGCCGAGGACACCAGCGCCAGCAGTCTCGATCGCGCGATCGGCTCCGCGTCGTATCGACAGCACGGTCGCAACAGGTACAACGCCGTCGTCAGCACGTGGAACCGCGTGGTCCGGCCGACGCTGGTCAATGCAGCCACGGTCTCGTTCAGCGGCTTCGACAACGCCACCACGCCGGTCGGCACCGGTCCGCAGTTGACATTTCCCAGCATGCTCGACGGCTCGTCCTTTCGCGTCCCGCAGGCGACGACACAGAAGCGTCTGCAACTGGCCGACACGCTGTCGTTCGTGCGCGGTGCGCACAGCCTGCGGGCCGGCGGTGAGTGGCAGCGCGTAGACGCCGCATTCGACCTCGGCGTCTTCCTCGACGGCCGTATCGAGTTCATCGAGGACTTCGCCACCTACGACGCCAACGGCGACGGCCGTGTCGACGATGGCGACCTGCTGTTTGCCGTCACGCTGCGCAGTGGCAAGCCGACTCAGGCGCTGGTGCTGCCCGATGCCGACAATCACCACGTCGCGCTGTTCGTGCAGGACGACTGGCGGGTGCGCTCCGACCTCACGCTCAACCTCGGGCTGCGCTATGAAGTGGACTCCGACGTCAAGAACATCCGCCGCTACGATGAGATCAACCCCATCGTCAGACCCTTCCTGAAGGGCGAGCGCCGGCGCGACACCAACAACTTCGGCCCTCGCATCGGGTTCAACTGGGCCCCCGGAACGGGCCGGGCCAGCGTGCACGGCGGCTATGGCCTGTACTACGACCGGGTCACGTTGCAGATGCAGTCGCTCGAACGCGGGCTCGACGGCCGCGCCTTGCCCATCGAGGTGCGTGCGGGGAACCTGTTCTTCCTCGATTCGAGCAACGGCCGGTTCCCGGCGTTTGCCCCGTCCACGGCCAATCCGTTCACCGGTTTCATCCTGCCCGGCGCCGGTGCGTCCGGCATCAACATCATCGACAACGACCTCCAGAATCCGCGCGTCCAGCAGTGGAACCTCGGTGTGCAGCACGAGCTGCCGTGGAACACCGTGCTGCGCGTGGACGGCGTGCACAACCTCGGCACCCATTTCATCATCGGCCGCACCCTCGGTACCGTCGACAATCCGGTCGTCGGCGGGCCCGATCGCGTGGTGAACCTCGAGTCGAGCGTCAACACGCACTACGACGCGCTCCTGCTGAGCGCTGAGCGGCGCAGCTCGCGGCTCGGCTTCCGTGCGTCGTATGCGTTTGCCAAGGCGCTCAACTACGCCAACGACGACCAGATCCCCTTTGCCAACGGCCCGGTCGACTCCAACAACCTCCGAAGGGACTTCGGCCCGACGCCCAATGACCAGCGTCATCGCTTCACTCTGGCCGGCTGGGCCGCGGGACCGCTGGGGATTCTCGTGGCACCGCTGGTGACCGTCGCGTCGGGAGTGCCGATGGACATCCTGATGCCCGACGGTCAATCGCGCGTGCCGGCCTTCCAGCGCAACGCCGGCGGTCGGTTGTTCGCGACCGGCGCCGATCTCAATCGCACGCTGCAGGCGATCAACGCCGGCGGTGGTATCGCAGGCCAACTCCTGCCGTACGTTCGCGACGACGTCCGCTTCGGCGACGGCTTTGCCTCGGTGGACCTGCGGTTGTCGCGACCCGTCGCCGCCGGGCGCCTTCGCGTCGAGCCGATGCTCGAGGTCTTCAACCTGTTCAACGTCACCAATGTGCTCGGGGTCAGCGTCAAGAACTATTCCGGCTACAACAACGTGCTGGTCCGCGACAGCGGCGACCCCGCCCAGGCCGGCTACCTGCGGTCGTCCGCCTTCGGCCAGGCCGTCAGCACGGCTGGCGGCGTGTTCGGGTCGGGGGGGGCGCGGGCCTTCCAGTTTGGCGTGCGGGCCACGTTCTGATGTCCACTGCTGCCGCGCGTGAGCTGCGGCTGGCCGGCGCGACGGCTCTGGTGGTCGGGCAGGTCGTCGCCGTAGGGATCTTCCTGACGCCGGGCGCCATCATCCGCACCGTAGCCTCGCCGGTCGGGGTCCTCGCCGTGTGGGTGGTGATGGGCGGCATGGCCATCTGCGGGGCGCTCTGCTACGGCGCACTGGCCGCGCGCTACCCACAGGCCGGCGGCGGCTACGTATACCTGCGCGAGGCATACGGGGCGCGCGTCGCATTTCTCTACGGCTGGACGTGCCTGCTCGTGATGGACCCGGGCATCACCGCGGCGCTGGCAATCGGGTCTGCCAGCTATGTGGGGTACCTCACGCCCCTCGATGACCTGGCCCGGCGACTCGTTGCCATCACCGCCATCGTCGGGTTCGCCCTGCTGCACATCAGAGGCGTACGCATCGGCATGCGCGTGCTGACCACAGTCGCGGTGCTCAAGATCGGCCTGGTGATCGCGGTGACGGTTGCGGCGTTCGCGAGTTCTGCGGCATCGTGGTCCAACTTCACGCCGTTGGTGGCGCGATCGCCTGGTGCGCCACCGCTCACGGGCGCCGTCGCGGGTGCCCTGGTCGCGGCCTTCTTCTCCTTCGGCGGCTGGTGGGAGGTGACCAGGATGGCCGGCGAGGTGCGCGATCCGGGCAGGACCGTACCGCGGGCCCTCTGGCTCGGGCTGGCGATTGTGACGCTGCTCTACGCCGCCGCGACGATGGCCTTCCTCGCCGTCGTACCGATTCCGCAGATCGCCGAAGGGCAGGCCATTGTCGCGCAGGTCGGCGAGGCCATTCTGGGTCCCGGCGGCGGGCCAGCTCTGGCGATCGTTGTCATTGTCTGCGTGCTCGGCAGTCTCGGCGCGATGCAGATGGTGGCCCCGCGCCTCTATCTGGCCATGGCGCGCGATGGGTTGTTCCCGGCCGGAGCCGCGGTCGCACACCGGCGTTTTGGCACGCCCGCGCGCGCCATCGCCGTCCAGGCCGGACTCGCCTCGCTGCTCGTCCTGCTCGGATCGTTCGACAGCATCGTCGCGTACTTCGTCTTCGTGACCGTGCTGTTCATTGCAGCCACTGCGGCGTCGGTGTTCGTGGCGGCCCGGCGGGATCCGGCGTTCCACGTTCCCGGCCATCCCTGGACCGCGATAGCGTTTCTCGTCATGGTCACGGGGCTGCTGGTGCTGCTGGCTGTGAGCAACCCGCTGCAGGCCGGGCTCGGCGTCGCCGTGGTGGCAACGGCCGTACCCGTGTTTCATTACCTGCGCGCCCCTCAGCGGGCCGCGCCATCACTCGAGGACACCGTGTCATGACATGGATTCACGTCATCCCGTTCGATCAGGACGAGCAGTTGCAGCGCGCCCGTGCCGCCCAACAGGCGCTGTATCCCGTCGAATACGCCACGCCAACCCATCCCGATCACGCGCAGACCGACGGCATCGTCGCCTCGCACTCGCTCATCCCGGATGCGATGGTGCACGCGTTTGCGGCGTTCGGCGCGATGATGGCGCCCGACCTGCCGCTGACGCGCCGGCAGCACGAGATGATCACCACCGTCGTCTCGGCCACCAACCGGTGCCAGTATTGACTGGAGTCTCACGCAGAGTTTCTGCGTAGGGTCACGTTGGACGACGCCTTCGTCGAGGCGCTGGCCGCCGACTTCCGGGCGGTGCCGCTGCCCGAACAGGACCGTGTCATGCTCGAGTACGTCGAGCAGATCACCCGCGACGCCACCCGGATCTCGCCGGCCTTCCACGCGCGCCTGCGTGCGGTCGGGTTCGACGACCGCGGCATCCTGCAGATCACGCTCATCGCCTCGTGGTTCAACTACATCAATCGCGTTGCCGACGCGCTCGGTGTCGGCCGCGAGCCCTGAGACACCGCCGGCACCCGACGGTGCCGCTATAGTGGTCGCCGCATGCAAACGAGGACCGGCGCCGCGATCGGCGCGTTCGCCCTGGCCGGGCTCGTCGCGGCCATCGGATGTCGTGGCCGCGAGACGGGCCAGACGGCAAGCCCGCCAGCCACCGCCGGCGCTGGGGCCGCCACCGTCGTCGGTGGCGCGACCTATGCCGGGCGGGCGCAGTGTGCGCGCTGTCATCGGTCCGAAGACGAGGCGTGGCGGGGGTCGCATCACGACCTGGCGATGCAGGAGGCCACGCCGGCCACCGTGCTCGGCAACTTCGCCGACGCGACGTTCACGCATGGCGGCACGACCTCACGGTTCAGCACGCGCGGCAGTCGCTTCGTGGTGCGGACCGACGGGCCCGACGGGGCGGTGGGGGACTTCGAGGTCGCCTACGTCTTCGGCGTGTATCCGCTGCAGCAGTACCTGATTGGATTTCCCGATGGCCGCTACCAGGCGCTGAGCATCGCCTGGGACGCCCGCCCCAGGGCCGCCGGTGGCCAGCGGTGGTACCACCTGCAGGGCGACCAGAAGATCGCGCACACCGACGTGCTGCACTGGACCGCGTTCAGCCAGAACTGGAACGCCCAGTGCGCGGTGTGCCATTCCACCAACCTCCGCAAGGGCTACGACCCGGCCAGCAACACGTACAAGACCACCTGGTCGGAAATCGACGTGTCCTGCGAGTCCTGCCATGGTCCCGGCTCCGTGCACGTGCAGTGGGCCGACGGCCGGGCGGCCGGTGCGGCGGCGACCGACCGCGAGCGCCGCCGACATGGGCCTCACGGTGTCGTTGCGGGACCGCAAGGACGTGCAGTGGACGATGCAGATGGCGAACGGCATCGCGCAGCGCAGCGCCGCACCGCCGCCGCGGCGGGCCGAGGTCGAGACATGCGCGCCCTGCCATTCGCGGCGCGCCGAGCGCTTCGACGACCATGTCCCCGGGCAGCCCTTCCTCATGTCGTACCGGCCGACGCTGCTGTCCGAAGGGCTGTATCACGCGGACGGCCAGATGCAGGACGAGGTCTACAACCACGGACCATTCCTGCAGAGCAAGATGCACGCAGCCGGCGTCACCTGCGCCGATTGTCACGACCCGCACAGCCTGAAGCTGAAGGCGCCGGGCAACGGCGTCTGCGCGCAGTGTCATCTGCCGTCCACCTTCGACGTGCGGGCGCATCACGGCCACCAGAGCGGCACCTCCGGGGCTTCGTGCGTCGCCTGTCACATGCCGAGCGAAACCTACATGGGCGTGGACGTGCGGCATGACCACAGCTTCCGCATTCCGCGTCCGGACTTCTCCGAGCGCTTCGGCGTGCCCAATGCCTGCACGCAGTGCCATACCGGCAAGACCCCGGCCTGGGCGTCGGCAGCGCTGGACCGGTGGCGCAGCACTGCATGGCGCACGCGCGAGCATTTCGCGCCGCTGCTGGCCACGGCGCGCCTGGGTCGGACCGAGACGGCCGGTCCGCTGGCGGCGCTGGCCTCCAATGTCGCGCAGCCGGCCGTGGTCCGTGCCTCCGCCCTCGAGGCGCTGCAGGGTATCGGCAGCGCACCGCTCGAAGCGTCGCTCGACGCGCTGGCCGCCGACCGCGAGCCGCTCGTCCGGATGGCGGTGGCGCAGGGTCTCGTGCGGCTCGATCCGGCGGCCCGCGCGCGTGTCGGCGGGCGTCTGCTCGAAGACCCGATGCGGGTCATCCGTCTCGATGCGGCGGCGGCGCTGGCCGGTGAGCCGGCGGGCTGGCTGCCGGCGGGGCAGCGGCAGGCGCTCGAGAACGCGCTCGCCGAACTGCGACGTTCGGAGACCTTCAACGCCGATCGCCCGGAGTCCTACGTCAACCTCGGGCTGCTGGATGAAGCCAGGGGCGACGTGCCGGCCGCGATGACGCGGTATCAGGCGGCCACGGCATACGCCCCGTGGTTCCTCCCTCCCTACATCAACCTCGCCGAACTGCAGCGGCAGTCGGGCAACGAGGCCGACGCCGAGCGCACCCTGCGCCGCGCGCTCGCGGCGGCACCGGGCGATGCCAGCGTGCTCTACGCGCTGGCGCTGTCGGTCTATCGCCAGCAGCGCGGACCCGAGGCCGTCAGCCTGCTGGCCGACGCCGCGAGGCAGGCGCCCGAGGTGCCACGCTACGCCTTCGCGCACGCGCTGGCGCTGGAGTCGCAGGGCAAGCTCGCCGCGGCGCTGTCGGCGGTCGATAAGGCGCGGGTGCGCCATGCCGACGATCGGGACCTGCTCGAAGCCGGGTTCAGCATTGCCCGCAAGGCAGGGGATCCGGTGCGTACCCGGAACTATCTCCGGCAGCTGCTGCGCCTCAGTCCGACCGACCCGGCCTTGCAGGCGCAGGCCCGCGAGCTCGGACTCCAGTAGTCAGGCCGCTCGGCGATACTGCAGGGCGTGACGACCCTCCGCATCGCCCTGGCCAACCTGGCATTTCCCGACTCGCGGGACCACTCGGTGACGCTCGCGTGCGGCGCCGTCATCGCGGCCGCGGAGGCCGGTGCGTCCGTCGTCTGTTTCCCTGAGTGCTACGTGCCAGGCTACCGCGCGCGTGGCAAGGGCGTGGCCCCGCCCGACGCCACATGGCTGGCGGCGGCGCTGGCTCGCGTGGGTGAGTCGGCGCGGCGGGCCGGGCTGACCGTCGTGCTCGGCACCGAGCGGGTGGTGAAGGGCGGCGTCCACGCGTCGGCGGTGGTCATCGGACCGGACGGCGCCGTCGCCGGCGTGCAGGACAAGGTCCAGATCGACCCGTCCGAGGAGGGCCTGTATGCGCCGGGCAGCGGGCGGCGTGTCTTCGCGGCGGCGGGCGTGACCTTTGGCGTCACGATTTGTCACGAGGGGTGGCGCTATCCCGAGACGGTGCGCTGGGCCGCGCGTCGCGGCGCCCGGCTCGTCTTCCACCAGGCGTTCCACGAAGCGGAACCGGACAGTTACCGACCGACCACGTTTGCCGACCCGGCCAACACCTTTCACGAGAAGGCCGTGCTCTGCCGCGCCGCCGAGAACACCTGCTACGTCGCCACGGTGAACTACGCCAGCGACGGGTCACCGACGACGTCGGCCGTGGCCAGGCCTGACGGCACGCTGCAGTGCTGGCAGCCGTACGGTGTCGCGGGACTGCTCGTGGCCGACCTCGACCTCACGCTGGCCACAGGGGCCCTGGCGCAGCGATGGCGCGACGACAGGTCCAGCGACTGAGCACTCGCGGGGAACCGTGAGGCGCCCGCGCTCTGAGATAATCGGGCGGTGTCACTGGTCCAACTCACAGCCGACCACACGCCGACATCGCACGCCTTCTCGAAGCGAGTTGGGGCAGAAACTTCGGCGCCGGCTCGTACCCGGTGTTCTGCCAGCGCTATCTCCAGTGGTTGTACGGAGGACCGTATGGCGCCGACAATCTGCTGCTCGGTTTTGAGCGGCATGGGAAGCTGTCCGGATTCCGAGCGATGCTGTACCGTCCCGTGTCCGTGCGCGGCCGGTTGACTCGCGCCCACATTTCGACCCACCTCGCCGCGGATCCGGATCTGTCCCGTGACGACCGGATGGAAGCCGTCGACGCCCTCGGTCAACCGCATTCGTACCTCCACCCCGGTGGGCCGGCGCTCTCCAGCCCCGACGTCGGCTTCGATACCATCGTCACCTTCTTCGACGCGGCTAACGAGTCCCGCCGTTATCAGCAGGCCTCGGAATCACGGTTCGCAGGGGCCGGCGTCGCTCGGGCGAAGCTGAGATTTCCGCAGGCCATCCTCCACCCGCCGCGCCTCGATCAGTGCCTGGCGCAGGTCGACAGTGCGGCCCCGCTGGTAGCCCGCGCCGCGCCGGAGGACACGGAGGCGATCGCCAACCTGTTTGCCGAACATGGCCGCCAGCACGACGTGGCCGTGATGCCCTCGCCCGCGTGGGTCGGTCACCACTTCTTCGGCTTCGAAGACTCACGCGTGTTCGTGTCGCGGCGGCAGGATTCTCTCGACGGGTGCATCGCCTGCTACGCGCTCGACACGGTCTCGGCCGCCCGGCGTCGGCGGGTCGCCGTCATCGAGTACCTGCTGGTGCACGACGTCGCGTCAGCGGCGGCACTCCTCCGAGAGGCCCTGCGCTTCGCCGACGAACACGGGGCGCGCGGTGTGGTGATGGAGAACCCGACGTACCTCGACCAGGACCTCCGCACCCAGGTCGGCCTGATGCCATCGACCCGCGGCATGGTGGCGGCTGTCGGATGCAGAAGTGTGGAAGTGGGTACGCCGCCAACGCTGCTGCTGGACCTGAAGTAGGAGTGCGGCGGGAGGCTGCATCGAGGGCGCACCAGAAGACTCGCGTGCGGCCTACGGACCAGACGGTGTGGTGTCCCGGTATTGCAGCTTTGTGGTTTAGGAGTGGTGCGCAGTACTGGATTCGAACCAGTGACCCCCGCCGTGTGAAGGCGGTGCTCTACCGCTGAGCCAACTGCGCACGAAAGGTGGGGCGTGCCTCGCAGCAGGCGCGCGACTGGCGCCCGATACGAACTTCGGACTATAGCGCAGCGGCGCGCGGACTGGCAAGGTGCCGGAACCGGTCCGCCGCGCTGAAACCCTGTGGGATGATCGCCGCGTGAGCGACCGCGGGTCCCGCCTCGTGTATTCCAGCGACGCCGGTCGCACCTGCCCGAAGTGTGGCTGGCCCGCGAACCGGTGCCAGTGCAGCACGCGCGCTGCCGCCGAGGAATCGGTCCCCGCCCGGGTCACCGCCAAGCTGCGGATGGAGAAGAAGGGCCGCGGCGGCAAGACCATGACGGTGGTCGACGGCCTCCCCCGCAACACGGTGTTCCTCAAGGACCTGTGCGCCGAACTCAAGCGCCTCTGCGGGACCGGCGGCGCCGTCGAGGACGGCGCCATCGAGTTGCAGGGGGACCTGCGCGAGCGGCTGCGCCCCCACCTGGCCGGCAAGGGCTTCATCGTCAAGGGCTAGGGCGGTCGGATAGACTGCGCCGCGTGCCGACATTCCGCGCGCTGGACCCCCGCCGCTCGCTCGCCTCGACGCTGCTGCCGCTGCTGGTGATGGCGGCCCTGCCCGCCCATGCGAGTGGTCAGGATCTGCTGACCGGTACGCCGGAGGTGCTCGTCACCCCGGTCAGTCCGACCTGGACCTACCCGGTCGGCACGCCAGCGTCGTTCACCGTGGCGGTCCGTCGCGATGGGCATCCGCTGCCGGGCGTTGCGGTGACCCTCCGGTGCGGCGCCGAAATGCTGCCCCCCACCCTGACCACCGAGATCGTCAGCGCGGCAACGCCGACGGTCGTGGAGGCGGGCACGATGACCGGCCCGGGCTTCCTGCGCTGCATCGGCACGGCGCTGCACGAGGGCCGCACCTATCGCGGTCTCGGCACTGCCGGCTTCGATCCGCACACCATCACGCCAACGGTTGCCGACCCGGCTGATTTCGATGCCTTCTGGACCGAGGGCAAGGCGCACCTGGCACGGGTGCCGATTGCCATGACCCGCGAGCCGCTGCCGGCGTACGGCGCTCCCGGCATCACCGTGTCCCACGTCAGCTTTCAGACCGTGGGCCTGGACCCCGCCGGCCTGGCCACGAGCCGAATCTACGGGATCCTGTGCGAGCCGTCGGCCCCCGGGACGTACCCGGCGCTGCTGTCGGTGCCCGGTGCCGGGGTACGCCCCTATCGAGGGTTGATCGCGCCATGCCAGCACGGCGTGATCACGCTGCAGATCGGCATTCATGGCCTCCCTGTGACCCTCGATCCGACCGTCTACGCCGGTCTCGGCGCTGGCAGTCTCAATCGCTACTTCATGAACAATGTCGAGGATCGCGACCGGTTCTTCTTCCGCCGCGCCTACCTGTCGACCGTCCGTGCCAACGACGTGCTGACCAGCCTCGCCTCCTACGACGGCCGCAACCTCGGGGTCGTCGGTGGCAGCCAGGGTGGGGCGTTGGCCATTGTCACCGCCGCCCTCGATCCCCGTGTCACGGTGCTGTCGTCCACGTATCCGGCCCTGGCTGACCTCACCGGGTATCTCAGCAACCGTGCCGGAGGGTGGCCGCACTTCTTCCACCCGACACGCCCAGGCCCGAAGCCGACGCCGGAAGCGCTGCGCACGCTGCCGTACTACGACGTCGTCAACTTCGCACGCCGGGTGAAGGCGCCCGGCATCTACACCTGGGGCTACAACGACGAGACCGTGCCGCCGACCTCGATCTTCGCGGCCTACAACGTCATCACCGCACCCAAGACCTGGATGCTGGCGCTGACCACGGGCCATAACACGACGCCCGAGCAGACCGGCCGCCTCGAAGCCTGGATGGAGGAAGCGCTCAAGACCGGCACGGCGCCGACGCGCATTCCTCTGCCGCCACCACCCACGCCGTAGCCGGGCGCGGCCGCCTCACGCGGTGCCGTAGAGGCGATCGCCGAAGTCGCCGAGGCCGGGCACGATGAACTTGTGCTCGTCGAGGTGGCTGTCGACCGCCGGCGTGTAGATCTCGACGTCGGGGAAGTGGGCCTGCACCTCCCGGACCCCTTCCGGCGCCGCGACGATGCAGAGCAGCCGCATCCGGCGCGCCCCCCGTGCGGCGAGCAGTTGCAGGGAGGCCACGGCGCTTCCCCCCGTGGCCAGCATCGGATCGACCAGCACCACCAGGCTCGACTCGAGCGCGGCCGGGAACTTCGCGTAGTACTGCGACGCCACCGCCGTCTCCTCGTCACGTTGCAGCCCGATGTGTCCGACGCGCGCATGCGGCACCACGCTGAGCACGGCGTCGAGCATGCCGAGCCCGGCCCGCAGCACCGGCACCACCACCACGTCGCCATCGATGCGGACCCCGTCGGCCGGCCCGAGCGGCGTCTGCACCACGATCGGCTGCACCGGCAGGTCGCGCATCGCCTCGGTGGCAATCAGCACGCTGAGCCGCTGCGCGTACTGGCGAAAGATCGGCGAGGGTGTCCGCGCGTCGCGCAGCTGGCTGAGCAGCGCCTGGGCGACAGGGTGGGTGATGAGATGGACCGGCACGCGCCGACTCTATCCGCTCGCGCCCGACCCCCGCAATGCCGCGTGGCGGTACAATGGCGAGTTCGTGCGCGGCAGATGGGCTGCCCTTGGCGCGCGACCCCCCTCATGCTTCGACTCGGCATCGTCGGACTCCCCAACGTGGGCAAGTCCACCCTGTTCAACGCGCTCACGTCGGCGGGTGCGCTGGTCGCCAACTACCCGTTTGCCACCATCGAGCCCAACACGGGCATCGTCATGGTCCCCGACCCCCGTCTCGCCGGTCTGGCCAAGCTGGTGTCGCCGGAGCGGGTGGTGCCGGCCTCGGTGGAGTTTGTCGACATCGCCGGGCTGGTCAAGGGCGCCAGCCAGGGCGAGGGCCTCGGCAACCAGTTCCTGCACAACATCCGCGAGGTCGACGCCATCGTCCACGTGGTGCGCTGCTTCGAGGACGAAAACATCCAGCACGTGATGGGGCAGCCCGACCCGGTCCGCGACCGCGAGATCATCAACATCGAGCTCGGTCTCGCCGACCTGTCGACGATGGAGAAGCGGGTCGAGAAGTCGATCAAGCTGGCGCGCTCGGGAGATGCGGCGGCCAAGGCCGAAGTCGGCATGGTGGAAGCGGTCAAGGCCCTGCTCGAGGCAGGGAAGCCGGCCCGCCTGTACGAACCGACCGACGAACTGCTGCCGGCCTTCAAGGGGCTCAACCTGCTGACGTCCAAGCCGGTGCTGTACGCCGCCAACGTCCGCGAAGACGAGGCCGTCGACGGCAACGCCTTCGTCGAGGGGTTGCGGGCACGCATTGTCGAGGAGCACGAGAATGCCGGCGTCGTGGTCTTTTCGGCCAAGGTGGAAGCCGAACTCGCGGAACTCGAGCCCGAGGAGCGGCAGGAGTTCCTGGGCTCGCTGGGCCTGACCGAGTCCGGTCTCGACCGCCTGGCGCGTGCCGCATACGACCTGCTCGGGCTGCGGTCCTATTTCACCGCCGGTGAGAAGGAAGTGCGCGCCTGGACGATCCACGCCGGCGACAAGGCGCCAGCCGCGGCGGCCGTGATCCACACCGACTTCGAGAAGGGCTTCATCCGCGCCGAGACCGTTGCCTACGACGACTTCGTGCGCCTCGGTGGCTGGAAACCGGCGCGGGAGCAGGGCCTGGTGCGCTCCGAAGGCAAGGAGTACGTGGTCCAGGACGGCGACGTGCTGCTGTTCCGCTTCAACGTGTAGGACACGGCAGGCGGACCTCGAACTCGGCGCCGCGTCCCTGCCCCTCGCTGCGCACGTGCACCGTGCCGCCATGCCGGCTGACGATGGACTGCACCAGCGCCAGTCCGACCCCGCCGTGCGCCGATCCACCGGGCCCATCGTCGGCCACCAGCGAGAACATCTCCGGCAGCCGCTCCGGGGCAATGCCGATGCCCGTGTCGCGGACCAGGACGACTGCCAGCTGCGCATCTCGTTTGGCCGCGACTTGGACCGAGCCGCCTGCCGGCGTGGCATGCAGCGCGTTGTGCAGCAGGTTGGAGAACACCTGCTGCAACCGCGCCTTGTCCCCGAGCACGGGCAGCGGTGCGTCGCCCACCTGCACGTCGAACTGGACCTGCCGCTGCGCCAGCACCTCTCGGTGCGCCTCGGCGGCGGCTTCGACGGCATCCCGGACGTCGAAGGCGGTGCTGCTCGAAATGCACCCGACCTTCCTTGATACGGGTGAGGTCGTTCAGGTCGCTGACCAGCCTGGTGAGCTGCTGCACCTGCCGGTCGATCACGCCGCTGATCTGCAGCCGGTTGGCATCGGCGTCGGCAAGCGCGCGCGACGCCATGGCAATGGCCTGCAGGGGCTGACGTAGTTCGTGCGCCAGGACGGCCAGGAAGCGGTCCTTCGAGACGTCGAGGCTGGCCAGCCTCGCCTCGCTCTCCTCGAGTGCGCGCCTGGCGTGGTCGGCCTCCCAGCGCGACCGCCGGAGCCGGTCGCCGCCCATCGCCGTCAGCGCGCCGATCACGACGAAGACGAAGAAGCGCGAGCCGGTCGCCGGCCTCGGTGACCATCAGGCTGCCCGCTGGTGCCAGCAATGCCAGACCGGAGTAGATGACCGCGATCGCCGACGGCCAGCAGACCCGGCCCCCGCCCGCCGGCCAGGCTGGCGACGATGATCGCCGGGAAGAACAGCAGGAAGGGGAAACGTCCGCCCCAGGCTGGCAGCAGCATTAACTGCGCGGTGCCGAGCGCCAGCGTCATCGCCACGGCAAGGGCGTATTGCTTCGGACCGGCGACGTGCGCGCGGGTGTCGGTCATGAGGGCCGGTGAGTCGTACCGCTGGGCTTGATACTACGGACGAGCCGAGGCGTCGTCAACGGCGAGGCCGGATGTAGAAACGACTACCTGAAGCTCGCTGTTACGATCCGTGCATGACGGCGAGGCAGTGGAGTTGGACATGGGCCCTGTCGGCGGGCCTGGTTGCCGCGGTGACGGGGGCAGCCGCGCAGATGGCGCCTCCCCGGCAGGCCGCGTCACTCGTGATCACCGGCGGCACCGTCGTCACCATGGACGACGCTCGACGGATTCTCGCCCCCGGTGCGCTGGCCGTGAATGGCACGGACATCGTCGCCGTCGGCACCCCGCAGGAGATTGCCGCCCGGTTCAATGCGACCGAGACGATCGATGCCACGGGCCAGGTCGTGCTGCCAGGGTTGATCAACACCCACACCCACGCGGCGATGGTGCTGTACCGGGGCCTCGGCAACGACCTGAACCTGCAGGACTGGCTGACCCGGTACATCTTCCCGGCCGAGGCCAAGACCGTGTCGCCGGAGTTCGTGCGCGCCGGGACGCGCCTGGCGGCGCTCGAGATGATCCTCGGGGGCACCACGACCTTCGTGGACATGTACTACTTCGAGGAGGAGGTCGCCGAAGCCACCCGCGAGGCTGGGCTGCGGGCGGTGCTCGGCCAGACGGTCATCCAGTTCCCCGTGGCCGACGCCCGGACACCCGAGGAAGCCCTGGCGCGGACGCGGCGCTTCGTGGACCGGTATCGCGATGACGGGCTGATTCGGCCGGCCGTGGCGCCGCACTCGATGTACACGTTGAGTGCGGCGACGCTGCAGGAGGCCGACCGGCTGGCCCGCGAGCAGCAGGTGCCGCTGCTGATTCACCTCGAGGAAACAAAGACCGAGCGGCAAGACTCGCAGAAGACACATGGCCTGACGCCCACCGCCTACCTCGCGAAACTCGGGCTGCTCGGCCCGCACCTGCTCGGCGCCCATGGCGTCTGGCTCGGTCCGGCCGACATCGCGCTGATCGCCCGGTCGGGTGCGGCGATTTCCCACAATCCCGAGAGCAACATGAAACTGGCCAGTGGCGTGGCACCGGTGGTCGACTACGTCGCGGCCGACGTGGCGCTCGGCCTGGGCACCGACGGCGCGGCAAGCAACAACGACCTCGACATGTTCGAGGCGATGCGGCAGGCGGCGCTGCTGCAGAAGGTGACGCGGGCCGACCCGACAGCGGCGCCGGCATCCCTGGTGCTGGAACTGGCGACGCGGGGCGGAGCCCGGGCCATCGGCATGGCCGACCGGATCGGGCAGTTGACGCCCGGGCGACGCGCCGACGTCATCGTCGTGGACACGCGGGCCCCGCACCTGCAGCCGATGTTCGACCCGATTGCCCAGGTCGTCTACGCGGCCAAGGGCAGCGACGTCCGGACCACCATCGTCAACGGGCGCATCCTCATGCACGACCGCGTCGTGAGGACGCTGGACGCGCCGTCGGTGCTGTCGGACGCCAGGCGGATGGCGGACCGGGTGCGTGCGGCAGTGAGATGACGCGGGGTAGGGGCCGCTCCCCGGGGCGGCCCTCGATCGGCGCGTTCGGGGAACGCGCCCTACCTAGGTCTCGTCGAGGACGCCGATGTATGGCAGGTTCCGGTAGCGCTCGGCGTAGTCGAGGCCGTAGCCAATCACGAAACGGTCCTCGATGGTGAAGCCGACATAGTCCACTTGCACATCGACCTGCCGGCGCGACGGTTTGCTGAGCAGGCAGGCGGTCTTCAGCGATCGCGGGCGCCTGGCCCGGAACATCTCCTGCAGGTAGGTCAGCGTCAGGCCGGTGTCGACGATGTCCTCGACGATGATGACGTCGCGCCCCTCGATGCCGGTATCGAGATCCTTGATGAGGCGGACCTCGCCGGACGAGCGCGTCGCCTTGTGGTAGCTGGAGACGACGATGAAGTCCAGCGTGGCTTGCCCATCGAGCTGCCGCACCAGGTCAGAGAAGAAGACGAAGGCGCCTTTCAGCACGCAGACCAGGTGCAGGTGGCGAGTGCTGGCATAATCAGCGCGGATCTGCGCGGCGAGGTCGGCCACCCGGGCGGCAATCGCATCCTGCGTCAGCAGCGGGGTGGGGTGGTCTGGCAGGGACTCGGGATCGAGGGCCATTCGACCGGCGCAGGCTAGCACACACATGGCACGTTTCGCGATGATCACCGAGTCCGACGCCCGCATGCTGCCGGAAGGCAGCAGCGTCGAGCTGTTGCCCAAGGGGCACATCACGCCGCTGGCCGCCGACACGCTGCGCGATCGCCGCATCACCGTGATTCGCGCCGACCAGGTCGTTGCCGGCGACGGCGCGGATCTCGTGCCGGTGGCCGACGTGCGCCGGGTCGTCATCGGCAGCGACCACACCGGCGTCGCGCTGAAGCAGCACCTGCTCGTCGCGCTGCGCGGCCGGGGCCTGGCCGTGGTCGCGGTCGGCGCGGAGGGGGCGGCGCCGGCGCCCGTCGATTATCCCGACGTCGCCGAGCAGGTGGCGCAGGCCGTGGTCCGGCGCGAAGCCGATGCCGGCATCGTCATCGACGGCGCCGGGATCGGGTCGGCGATGGCGGCCAACAAGGTGGCCGGCGCGCGCGCGGCGCTGTGCGTGAACGAAACGCTGGCCAGGTACGCGCGACAGCACAACGGCGCCAACGTGCTGGCGCTCGGCGCCACGCTCGTGTCGCACGGCGATGCGCTGGCCATCGTCGACGCGTTCCTGACCACGGCAATGACCGAACCGCGCTACATCCGACGCCTGGCCAAGCTGCAGCGGTTGGACCAGACTCGCGGCTCCTGAGGGCGCGCGTTGGCCGCCTCCCGACTGCCGACTGCCGCTTCCCGACTGCCGCTTCCCGACTGCCGACTCCCGACTGCCGACTGCCGATGTCCTACAACACCCTCGATGTCGAACGCCTCGTCCAGATCATCACCGAGGAGGTGCTGCGCGCCACGGGGGGCGGGCTTGCCGGATCGTGCGCCTGCCACGCGGTCCATGCTGAATGCTGTCCCGACCGATTGCGCGGCGTGCTCGACGCCGGCGCCACCCGGCTCGGGCTGCAAGCCTCGGGCGCACCCACCGGGTCGGTGGCCGGTCTGATCGACCACACCCTGCTCAAGCCGGAGGCCACGCAGGCCGAGATCGAGACGCTTTGCCACGAGGCGCGTGAGTACGGCTTTGCGACTGTCTGCCTCAACCCGACGTGGGTCCCGCTGGCGGCCCGCCTGCTGCGGGGCAGCCGCGTCGGCGTCTGCACCGTCGTCGGCTTCCCACTCGGGGCCACCACGGCCGACGTCAAGCAGTACGAGACGCGGCGGGTGATCTTCGATGGGGCCACCGAGGTCGACATGGTGATCAACATCGGCGCGCTCAAGTCAGGAGACGTCCGGACGGTGCAGCGCGATATCGAGGCGGTGACCGACGCGTGCCGCGCCGCGGCGGTGGTCAGCAAGGTGATCATCGAGACGGCGCTGCTGACCGACGAGGAGAAGGTCACCGCCTGCACGCTGGCCAAGGCCGCCGGCGCGACGTTCGTCAAGACGTCGACCGGCTTTGCCAGGCACGGCGCGACGCCGGCCGACGTCGCGCTGATGCGTCGGGTGGTGGGGGCCGGGATGGGCGTGAAGGCGGCCGGGGGTGTGCGGGACCTGAGTGGCGCCGAGGAGATGGTCCGCGCCGGGGCCACCCGCATCGGCGCCAGCGCTGGCGTCAAGATCGTGCAGGAGAGCAAGGGCGCGGCCGTCGCCGCGGGTTCAGCCAGCGGGTACTAGGGCCGGGGTGCGGCCTTCGATCCACTGCGGCACTTCCGACGCCGAGAACTGTACGCCGGTGTAGAAGGGCCCGAACTCGCCGTAGTCCGCGCTGGCCTCGTCAAAGCGCATCTCGTAGATCAACTTCTTGAACACGAGCGGGTCGTCGGCAAACAGGTCGACGCCCCATTCCCAGTCGTCGAAGCCAATCGACCCGGAGATGATCTGGGTGACCTCGCCCGCATAGAGGCGGCCAATCTGGCCGTGCTCGCGCATCATCGCGGCGCGCGCCTCGAAGGGCGTGCTGTACCAGTTCTTGATCTCGCCCCGCCGCTTGTCCATCGGGTAGAAGCACACGTAGCGGCGCGCCGGGAAGGCCGTGAAGAGCCGGCTGCTGACACGGCCCTGCTGTGCCTGCATCGCGTCCTTCATCGCTGTCCGGTAGGCGTCGCTGCCCTGTTCGAGGCCACCGGCCTCGAGCTGCTCGTGAATCTTCGCGGTCATCTCGTACATCCCGAGCTCGACGATCGAGACGTAGGACGTGGAGGACTCGAAGACCTCGGCGATCGGCAGGCGCGCCACGTCCAGCTGCGCCTGCACCAGCGCGTCGAACGAGGGGCGGGCGTGCACCAGCATCAGGTCGCCCTTGTGCCCGAGCATGGCGACGGCGATGCTCGACCCGGCCGCGGCGTCAGCGGGCGTGAGGAACGCCTGCAGGCCGGCAGCCAGCTCGGCGCGCTCGTCGTTGGACGCCTGGACGAGCGCGGGCCAGGAAACACGGAACATCTGGTGCAGGAGGCACCAGCCTTCGAGACTTTCGGGGACGGTCAGCACGTCGTAGGCTACCGCGAGCGGTGGCAGGCCGGCCAGCGGAATGCCGCCGCCGGAACCCTCGAGCCGGTCAGCGGCGGCGACGTGCCCGGATTGCCGCCAATCCCGCGAGCGTCAACAGTGTCGCGGTGGCGGGTTCCGGAACCGCCGCCTCGGTATCGACGACGACGTTGTCGATGTTGGCACTGGAACTGGTCAGGACGGTCGTCAGCACGACGCGGTCCACCGCGGTTCCGCCGTCCGGGTTGTTGATCGTCTGGAAGGCGTTGCCGACACCGCCGCCGCTGTGCGAGTACCGGGGCAGGCCGCCGAGGAAGCCCTCGAACGAATACAGCGGGTTGGTCCTGCCGCCCGTGCCGAGGTCGAACCCAACGAAGAAGAAGGAGCCGCCGGTCGAGATCTCGAGCGACGCCACTTCGTCGAGGGTAAACAGGCCGGGCTCGGGATTCCCGACGATAAACGCCTTCCGCCAGTCGCCACTGTCGCTGCTGACCGTGATCCCGTACTCGGTCACCGTCGCGAACGGATCGCCATTGACGCCGCCAATCGTATCGAACGTCACTGTCGCTGCCTGCGCGCTGACGCCGGGGACGATGGCCAAGGCCACGGCCATGCCGAGAACCGCCAGAATGTGCTTCATGGTCCAACCGCTCCTGTTCATGTGCATCACTGCGAGCTTCCGCACGACCCGTGCCAGGGCGAAGACATGGTACCGACAATCTCTTGTCCGCGTCCGTGCTGACCGGGATGGGCTGCCGCCGATAAAAAACGCCCGTGTGGCTGACAACGCGTCTAGGGCTGCGGGCGCGGCCATCGCCAGGCCTGCAGCAGGTTGCTGGCCCCGTCAGACCAGGGCTTGGTGCGCGTTGTCGGCCGGCGCCCGCCGAAGGCAGCAAGCGCTGCCGGGTCGCGCGACAGCAGCATCCAGCGGGTGGCCTGCACCAGGCCGGCTTGCGGCTCGCCCTCGATCAGCACCGACGAGAAGTGGCTGGCTGCGCCTGCGGCCGCGACCACGTCGGCCAGGTCGAGGTGACGATTCGCGATGTTGACGGCAAGCAGGCTCCGACGGTCACGCAGGTGACGGGCATATGCGGCCAGCGCCTCCACCGTGATCAGGTGGATCGGTACGGCGTCGCTGCTGAACGCGTCCATGGCCAGCAGGTCGACGCCGAGTGGCAGTGTCCGCTCGAGGGCCAGCCGCCCGTCCGAGACGACGACCTCGACCCTGGCGGCACTGTCCTCGATGTAGGTGAAGGGCGGCGACGGCGCGCGTGACAGCGCGGCCACCTGTGGGTCGATCTCATAGAAGGTGTAGCGGTCGCCGGGGCGTCCGTAGGCGGCCAGGGTGCCGATGCCCAGCCCGATGACGGCCACCCGGATGGGTTCGCGACGCGCGGTGAGCATCGTCATGGCCCGTCCGATGCCGCTGCTCGGGGTGAAGTACGCCGTCGGTTCCCTGCGGCGCGGGTCCTCGAGAAACTGCAGGCCGTGCAGGGTGGTGCCGTGGATGAAGCGGCGATAGCGCGCCCCATCGGGTGCGGCAGACTCACGCACCCGCACCGTGCCGAAGAAGTTGCGCGACGCATGCGTCGTCTCGTCGGCGATGACCCGCGATTCCGCCACCGTGACCGCAGTCACGATCAGGGCAGCCAGTACCTGCGCTTCGACCACGAGACGAGCCTGGCTGCCGCCGGGCGCCTTCGGTGCGCGAGCGCTCGGGACGGACGTTGCGGCCAGCAGCAGCAACGCCGCGGCCAGGCCGAACGGGTACTCGGTGACCCGCGTGAACGCCAGCGGCGCGCCCAGCGCCACCGTTGCGCTGCCGATCGCGCCGCCAGCCGCCACGGCGAGGTAGAAGGAGGTCAGGCCCGACGGCGCCGGGGCGCGGCGCGAGAGTTCGCCGTGGAGGGCCAGGCCGGCCACCCCGAGCAGCCCGACGGTCAGCGCCAGCGCCACGGGCGTCGGCCATCGCCCCAGAGCCACGAGCGAACCGGCGGTCAGCAGCCACGCCAGCGGCCGGCGGGGACAGGCCGACGGGCGCTCGAAGGCCACGATGAAGGTCACCAGGTACACCGCCAGCGGCACCATCCACAGGAAGGGCACGGCGGCGATGTCCTGGGTGAGTCGTGTCGTGGTGGCTTGCAACAGCGCCGAGGGGACGGCGGCCAGCAGCGCCCAGTGCAGGAGCGCACCCACCGGGGGCTGGCCGTGGTGGCGGTGCGGCTCGTCGCTCGGCCGCTCCCGCACGCCGCACCGACCAGGCACACACCCCCACCGCCGCACCGACCACGGCAAAGGCCGCGGTCCATGACCATCCCTGCGCCACCAGATCGAGGCGTGGCTCGACCAGCAGGGGATACGAGAGAAGCCCGGCAAGAGAGCCGGCATTGGACAGGGCGTAGAGGCGATACGGCGACGCGTCGGGGCATGACATCCGCGCGCCACCGCTGCAGCAGCGGACCGAGGCTGGCCAGCGCGACGAAGGGCACGGCAATCGTCGCCGCAAGCAGTCCGGTGATGGCCCACACCGGCGAGGTGAGGGCCCCGGCCTTCCACGAGTCGTCGGGCGCGACCGGCGAGGACGATCCGAGTGCGTGCCAGGCCAGCACCGCCGCGGCGGCGGCAAACAGCCCGACCTGCAGCGTACCCTGCACGCGCCGCGAGCGCAGACGTGCGAGTGCGTGGGCCCACACATACCCGGCCAGCAACAGCGTCTGGAACACCACCAGGCAGGTGGACCACACGGCGGCGGCACCACCGAACCACGGCAGGACGTGTCGTGCCAGGACGAACTGAATCTGGAAGAGCAGGCACGCCCCGAGGCCGATCGCCACGCCAAAGGCCACCCGGGCGATCATCGGTCGTTCACCAGCGCACGGCCTGCAGCAGGTTGCTGGCGGCATCGGTCCACGGCGGGATGGCCGGCCGGTCCCAGGGCTGGCCGAACGTCTCCAGTGCCGCGGCGTCCCGGGCCAGCACCATCCACGTGGTGCGCTCGTGATCGTCGTCGGTGAAGTCGTCGACCACTTCGACGGCGGTGAAGCCGGCCGCGGCGCCGCCGGCGTGCACGATGCCTTCGAGTTCGAGGTAGCGATTGGACACGTGCACGGCCAGCAGGCTTTGCGGCCCGCGCAGGTGTCGCGCATACACGGCAAAGGCCTCGCGGGTCAGCAGGTGCACGGGCACGGAGTCGCTGCTGAAGGCATCGACGGCGAGGACGTCGAACCCGTAGGCCGGCTCTCGTTCGAGGCTCAGGCGGGCGTCGCCGCCGACGACCGTGACGCGGGCTTCCGAGTCGCGCAGGTAGCGGAACAACGGGGTGGGTGCCGTGGACAGCGCGACGACCTGCGGATCGATCTCGAAGAACGTGAAGGCATCAGCGCGGCGCCCGTAGGTGGCCAGTGTGCCGACGCCCAGTCCGATGACCCCGACCCGCGCCGGTCGCCCGAGCACCGACAGGGTGGCCAGTGCCTGGCCGACGCCGCTCGACGGGGTGTAGTACGTCGTCGGTTGCCTCGCCTTGTCGCCGGCGAGATATTGCAGCCCGTGCAGGGTCGTGCCGTGCTGCAGCCGGCGGTAGCGCTGGCCGCCGTCGAACTCCTGCTCGCGGACGCGCAGCGCACCGAAGAAGTTGCGCGAGGTGAACACGGCGTCGGAGCGCAGGTCGGCCCAGCCGAGCACGGTCTTGCTTGCCACCGTGCCGGCCAGGAGGACGAGCAGCACGGCTGCCGAGCGTGCGGTTCGCGCGGCCCACACGGTCGATGCCCGTTGCGCATGCAGCACGTGCACCAGGCCGAGCAGGAGCGCTGCGGCCACCAGGGTCACGGGGTACTCGACCAGCCCGTCGAAGACCCGCGGCGCGACGAGCGCCACGCTGGCGCTGCCCAGTGCACCGCCGGCCGAGAGCAGCAGGTAGTAGCGCGTGAGCCAGCGCGGCGCGGGAGCGCGCGCGGCCAGTTCGCCGTGGAAACACCAGCCGATGGCGGCGAGCAGGCCGAGGGTGGTGGCCAGGGTCACGCGCGTGCTCCACTCGGGGATGGCCGCCGCCGTGCCCAGCGCGACGGCGACGGTGAGCCATTCGCGCCGGTACAGCCGCGGCAGTTCGAAGGCGACGATGAAGGTCAGCAGATAGACGGCCAGCGGCACCATCCACAGGAAGGGCACGGCCGCGATGTCCTGCGTGATCCTGGTCGTCGTCGACTGCAGCAGCGCGGCAGGTACCGCTGCCAGCAGCAGCCACAGCGCGTGGTCGACCAGGGTCGGCGGTGCGGGCGCGTCGCCCGGCTGGGCCGCGTCGGTCGCCGCCGTGTCTGGTGCCGGCGACAGATCGCGAGGGCGATCGCCGGCCTGCTGCATCGCCCGGAGGCAGGCCAGGGTGACCAGCGCGTACACCAGATACGCCGCCGCCCACCACCGGCCCTGCTGGAAAACGTCGAGACGAGGTTCGATCACCAGCGGGTAGGTGACCAGGCCGACCAGCGACCCCAGGTTGGAGAGCGCGTAGAGGCGGTACGGCGAGCGATCCGGATAGCGGTCCGCGTACCAGCGTTGCAGCAGCGGACTCGTGCTGGCCAGGAGGACGAACGGCAGGCCGATGGCGCCGGTCAGCAGCAGCAGGATCTGACCCACCGGCGACCCGTCGGGGTCCGGTTTCCAGGCATCACCCGGCGTCACCGGAGAGGGCCACGCCACCGCGCGCCACGACAGCAGGGCGAGCACGGCCGCGATGACCAACGCATGGCGCCAGACCTGGCCACGCCTGGGCAGGGCGGCGATCGCATGGGCGTACGCGTACCCGGCCAGCAGCAGGACCTGAAACGCCACCAGGCTGGTTGACCACACCGACGGCGACCCGCCGAACCACGGCAGGATCAGCTTGGCGAGCAGGAACTGGATCTGGAACAGCAGGCAGGCGCCGAGCGCGATGGCGATGCCGAACGCCGCCGGGACGAGGCTCATGGATGTGCCGAGGGCTCGTCGGGCGGCGCACCTTCCGGCGTCGGGTGGCGCTTTCGGCGAGGGCAGCACACGGCGCTGCGGCGCGGGCATTTCGATGGCCGCCTGTTCGAAGGCGATCTTCACGCGGCGCAGGAACTCGCGTCCCACCACCCACTGCTTGATCGGCACGGTCTTCAGGCGGACCTTGACCTCCACCGACGACTCGCCCAGCCGGTCCACGCCCAGCACGTCCAGCGGACCCAGCATGAACGGGGCGAATCGCGGGTCGTCGAGCAGTTGGTCGGCGACGCCGACCAGCACCGTGACGACGCGGTCGGTGTCCTCGCGGTAGCCGATGGCGATGCTGGTCACGTAGAACGAGAAGTCCTTGGTCAGGTTCGAGAGCCGCTGGATGCTGCCGTTGGGGATGACGTGCACGGTGCCGCTCTCGTCGCGCAGGATGATCGTGCGCAGCGTGATCCGCTCGACCAGGCCGCCGGTGCCGTCGATGTTGGCCACGTCGCCGACCCGCACCTGGTCCTCGAGAATCAGGAAGAAGCCGCTGATGATGTCCTTGACCAGCGACTGGGCGCCGAAGCCGACCGCCAGACCGACGATGCCGGCGCCGGTCAGGATCGGCGTGATGTCGACGTGCAGTTCGCGCAGCACCATCAACGCCGCGATCGTCGAGACCAGGACGTAGACCGTGTTCTGGATCAGCGTGCCGAGTGTGCGGGCGCGCTTGGCGCGCTCGATCACGTCCAGCGTCCCTGCCGGCCCGACATGCGCCTCGAGCCGCTTCACCACCAGCGCCACCACGTGGATGATCAGCCACGACAGCAGCGCGATGAGCACGATGCGCAGGCCGGAGCCGGTCGCCCAGGCGCCAAGCCCCTCCGGGGTCAGACCGACGCTGGAGCGGATGCCGACCAATGACATCGCCGGAAACACCAGCGTGGCCAGCAGCAGCAGCGTCACCACGACGCGGACGGCGCGCAGCGCGGTCCGCGTGGCGCGCCGCTGCGCCAGGTCGCCGTCGACGTGGCGGCCCGCTCGCCCGACCAGCGCCACGAGGACGCGCGAGACGAGTTCGGCCAGCAGATAGGACACGGCCACGACGATGGCCATGGCCAGCGTGGCGCGGGCCCAGTAGGGATAGCCCTGGAACAATCCGTCGAGCATCTGTCGGTCCGGGTGGCGTCAGGTCAGTCGGGGCGCGCCGTGCGGGCGCCGCTACTTGCCGTACAGTTCGCCGCGTCTCAAGCGGCGGTACATGTCGAGCGAGTCCTTGAGAATCGTCACGGCGTCCTCGGGGCCGAGGAAGTCGGTGACTTCCACCAGCTTGTTCTCGAGGGTCTTGTAGTCCTCGAAGAAGCGCCGGATCTCGCGCAGGGTGTGGCCAGGCAGCTGGGTATGGGTGGTGTAGTCGTTGAAGGCCGGGTCGAGGGTGCTGACGGCGATGATCTTGTCGTCGAGCCCCTTCTCGTCGCGCATCCGCATCACGCCGATGGCGCGCGCCTGCACGACGGTCAGCGGGTGCACCGGCTCCTGTCCGAGCACCAGCGCATCGAGCGGGTCGCCGTCGTCGCAGAAGGAACGGGGGACGAAACCGTAGTTGGCCGGGTAGTAGACCGCGCTGTAGAGGACCCGGTCCAGCCGCATCAGGCCGGATTCCTTGTCGAGCTCGTACTTGTTCTTGCTGCCCATCGGCACTTCGATGACGACAGGAAAGGTCTTGGCGATGAGGTGGTCGTCAACGTAGATGTCGTGCCAGGGGTGCATACCCGACAGATTGTAAGGTAGCGGACCCGTCCGGGGCCGTTTCCGACGCTAAGCGAAGGGTGGGCGTCCGTCGTACTCTTGTCTGGATCGATGTCCCGCTCGTCTACTTTTCCTCTGTCGCCTGCCGTCCCGTCCGCTCGCTGCAACCACCGGTGGTCCTGGGCCCCGGCGCTCTGCGTCGTCCTCGCCCTGAGCGGGTGCGGGGGACAGGCGGCCAAGGGCGGGCCCGCGGGCAAGGATGGCGCCGGCAAGGCAGCCGGCAAGGGGGTCGAGCCGGTTGCCGTGTCCGTGCTGGCGGCCCGGGAAGCGCCGCTCGAACGCTCGGTCACCGTCACCGGCACGCTGGCCGCCGAGGACCAGGTGGCGATGGGGTTCAAGGTGGCAGGCCGGATCGAGCGCATCAACGTCGATCTCGGGAGCCGGGTGGCCCCCGGGCAGACCATCGCCAGTCTCGCGCCGGTGGACTTCCAGCTGCGCGTCCAGCAGGCCGAGGCCGGGTTGCAGCAGGCCCGCGCCCGCCTCGGGCTCGACCCGAAGGGCAGCAGCGAAGCAGGTGGATCCCGACAGGACGGCGGTGGTGCGCCAGGCCCGGGCGGTGCTGGATGAAGCCCGGTTGAGCCACGGCCGCGTGAAGACGTTCGTCGAGCGCGGCATCTCGTCGCGCGCCGAGCTGGACACGGCCGACGCCGCGCTGAAGGTGGCCGACGGCCGCTACGAGGACGCCATCGAGGAGGTCCGCAACCGGCAGGCGCAGCTGACGCAGCGCAAGACCGAACGGGATCAGGCGCGGCAGGAGATGAGCGACTCGATCCTGATCGCGCCGTTTGCCGGCATCATCCGCGAACGGACCGTGTCGCCCGGCCAGTACGTCAACGCCGGGGCGCCGATTGCCACGCTCGTGCGCATGCATCCGCTGCGCCTGCAGGCCGACGTCCCGGAGCGCGAGGCGAGCAACGTCAAGGTCGGGCAGCAGGTCAAGGTGCGGGTCGAGGGCGACGTCACCGCGTACGCCGGCCGTGTCGTCCGGGTCAGTCCAGCGATCGACGAGCAGAGCCGGTCGCTGCGCATCGAGGCCCAGGTGGCCAACGAGTCGGCGGCCATCCGTCCCGGATCGTTCGCCACCGGGGAGATCATCGTGTCGTCGGGCGCCCCGGCCATCGTCGTGCCGGGCAGCGCCATCGTCCGTTTCGCCGGCGTCGAGAAGGTCCTGACGGTCACCGACGGCAAGGTGGTCGAGCGACGCGTCGAAGTCGGACGCCGCGAAGGCACAGTCGGTCGAGGTGCTGAAGGGACTCGCGTCCGGCGAGCGGTGATTGTCGAACCCGGCAATCTCGTCGACGGCGGAAGCGGTCAGGGTGACCAATGCACTCCCTCGCTGAGATCTGCATCCGCCGCCCGGTCTTCGCCAGCATGCTCGTCCTGGCGCTGGTCGTGGTCGGCGCGGCCGCGTACCTCGGCCTCGGCGTCGATCGCTTCCCGTCGGTCGACCTGCCGACCGTGCTCGGTCCGCACGTCGCTGCCCGGCGCCTCGCCCGAGGAGGTCGAGGTCGCAGGTCAGCCGAGCGCATCGAGGAGGCGGTCAACACCGTCGAGGGCATCTCGCGAGCTGCGCTCGATCTCCGGCCAGGGCATCGTCCCTCGTCATCGCCACCTTCGACCTCGACCGCGACATCGACGCCGCCGCGCAGGACGTGCGCGACCGCGTCGCCACGGTGCTCGCCGGCTGCCGCGCGACGCGCGCCCGCCGGTCATCGCCAAGTTCGACAACGACTCGACGCCGGTCCTGACGATCGCGCTGTCGGGCAACCGCTCGGTCCGCGAGCTGACCGAGCTCGCCGACAAGGTCGTGCAAGGTCCAGCTCGAGCGCTCGCGCGGGCGTCGGCGAGGTCGCGATCGTCGGCGGGCAGGAGCGCGCGATCAACATCTGGGTCGACGCCGACCGCCTGGCCGCCTACGGCATCCCGATCACCGCCGTGCGCGACGCCCTCGTCCGGCAGAACGCCGACGTGCCCGGCGGCAACGTCACCGCCGATCGCGCAGGAGCGCGACGCTGCGCACGATGGGCCGCGTTCGCCGAGCCGCGCGACTTCGACGACCTGCGTGATCACGACCGTCGACGGCGCGCCGGTGCGGCATCCGCGACATCGGCCGCGCCGAGGACGGCACCAAGGAGCAGCGCATCGCTCGCGCGCCTCGAACGGCATGCCGACGGTGATCCTGGAGGTGCGCCGGCAGTCGGGCGCCAACACGGTCGCGGTCATCGAGGGCGTCAAGGACGAACCTGCGCGCGGGTGCAGGCGCAGCTGCCCGCGCGACGTGCAAGCTGCGAGGTCATCCGCGACCAGTCGCGCTACATCTACGCCGCGCTGCACGAGATCAACCTGCACCTGGTGCTCGGCAGCATCCTCGCCTGCCTGGTGGTGCTCGCGTTCATGCGCAGCTGGCGCTCGACGATCATCGCCGGCGTCGCCATTCCGGCCTCGGTGATCGCCACCTTCGGCATGATGTGGGCGCTCGACTTCACGCTCAACAGCGTGACCATGCTCGCGCTGGTGCTGATGGTCGGCATCGTCATCGACGACGCCATCGTGGTGCTCGAGAACATCTTCCGCTTCGTCGAGGAGAAGAAGATGGACGCCGTTCGACGCGGCCACGGCGGCGACGGCGGAGATCGGCCTGCCGGTGCTGGCGACCACGCTCTCGCCTGGTCGTCATCTTCGTCCCGGTCTCGTTCATGTCGAGCATCTCGGGCGCTTCCTCTACCAGTTCGGCATCACGGCGGCGGTCGCGATCCTGGTCAGCCTGCTGGTCTCGCTTCACGCTCACGCCGATGATGAGCGCGCGGCTGCTGCGCGGCGAGATGGCCCGGCACAAGGACGGGCACGGCGGCAGCTCGCGGCAGGGCTTCTACGCGCGCGCATCGACGCGCTTCTACACGCGGGCGCTGCGGCTGGTCGATGCGCCACCGCGCCGCTCGTCGCGGTCGTCGGCGCTGCTGGTCGTCGCTGTCGTCGCATCCCGCTCTACGGCCTGGTCAAGCAGGAGTACATGCCCGACCGACGTCGACGAGGCCGAGTTCGAGGTCAGCGTCACCGCGCCCGCAGGGCACCAGCCTCGCCGCGATGGACGAGGCGATGCGCCGCGATCGAGGCGCGAGCATGCGCGCGATCCCGGGCGTGCGCACCGTGCTGGCGACCGGCGGGCGGCAGCTTCCTCGGCGCCGTCAACCAGGCGCAGATCTACGTGCGCATCGCGCCGCACGAGGAGCGCATGTTCTCGTTCGGTCGCGCTGCTGACGGGAGCCGTGCACGGCTGCAGCCGCTGGCGCGCCTTCGAGGGCAACTACACGCAGCGCGACGTGATGGGCCGGGTGCGGCAGCTGATCCGCAAGCTATCCGGACCTGCGCGGCTCGGTGCGCAACGTGCCGTCGTTCAACATCGGCGGCGGCAACTTCGAGATCGACTTCGTCGATCCGCGGGCCCGAGCTGGAGGACGCTCGCGCGCTACACCGAGACGCTGCGCGCAGACGGCGCCGGAGCTCGGCATCGTCGACGCCGACACGACGCTGAAGCTCGACACGCCCGAGCTGCGCGTGCAGCATCGACCGCGAGCGCGCCGCCGACCTCGGCGTGCGACACCGCAGGACATCGCCACGGCGCTGCGCCTGATGGTCGGCGGCGACGACGAGGTCTCGCGCTTCCGCGACGCCGCGGTCAACGAGGACTACGACGTGCAGCTGCGCCTCACCGACGCCGACCGCAACGACGTCGCGACGATCGGCCGCGCTGCTACGTGCCGCGCACGCGACGGGCGCGCTGGTCCGCCTCGACAACCTGGTCACGATCGAGCAGGCCGACGAGCCCCTCGCGCATCGACCGCCTCGACCGCCAGCGCGACGCGCAGCGTGCGCGCGCAGCGTGGCGCCCGGGCTACGCGCTCGCCGACCGCCTCGAGGCGTCTGCGCCGGCCGCGGCGCGAGCATGAACCTGCCGGCCGCCTACACCGTGACGCGTCGGCGGCCGCGGCACGGAGCTCGAGCGCACCTTCGGCGAGTTCCTCTGGGCGTTCTCGCTGTCGATCATCTTCATGTACATGATCCTGGCGGCGCAGTTCGAGAGCCTGATCCACCCGCTCACGATCCTGCTCTCGCTGCCGCTGTCGGTGCCGTTCGCGCTGCTCTCGCCTGTGGGCGACCGGCAACACGCTGAACCTGTACTCGGCGCTCGGCATGCTGGTGCTGTTCGGCGTGGTGAAGAAGAACTCGATCCTGCAGATCGACCACATGAACAACCTGCGCGCGCAGGGCATGCCGCGCGCGGCAGGCGATCATGCAGGCCAACCGCGACCGGCTGCGGCCGATCCTGATGACGACGCTGGCGCTGGTCGCCGGCATGCTGCCGCTCGCGCTCGGCACCGGCCCGGGCGCCGAGGAGCGCCGCGCGATCGCCGTCGTGGTGATCGGCGGCCAGACGCTGTCGCTGCTGCTGACGCTGCTGGTGACGCCGGTGGCCTATTCGCTGTTCGACGACCTGGCCGCCACCGAGGGCTGGCACCGCCTGCGCGCCAAGCTGGGCGGCCTCAGGCCGACCCCACGCACGGCGGCGTGAGGCGACCCCTCGACGGACGGGCGGCGCCCCGACTGGCCCGGTCGGCGGACCGCGCGCGGCCCTCGTGAAATAATCCGCGCCACCTATGGTTCAATCCATCCGGGGCGCCCGCTGGACGCCACCGCCAGCGCGCGGTCACGTTGTCCGTGCTGGTCGCCGCGCTCGGCTACTTCGTCGACATCTACGACCTCCTCCTGTTCAGCATCGTCCGCGTCCCGAGCCTGCGCAGCCTCGGCGTGCAGGGCGACGATCTGCTGCGGGCGGGCGAGCGGTTGCTGAACATGCAGATGACCGGGATGCTGATCGGCGGCCTGCTGTGGGGCGTGCTCGGCGACCGGCGCGGGCGGATCAGCGTCCTGTTCGGGTCGATCTTCATGTACTCGGCGGCCAACATCGCCAACGCCTGGGTGGAGTCGGTGGAGGCCTATGCCTGGCTGCGGTTCATCGCCGGCATCGGCCTGGCCGGGGAACTCGGCGCCGGCATCACGCTGGTCAGCGAGATCATGCCGAAGGAAACGCGCGGCTATGGCACGACCATCGTCGCGGCCATCGGCATCCTCGGCGCGGTCGTGGCGGCCCTGGTCGGCGATGCCTTCGACTGGCGGGTCTCCTACATCGTCGGCGGGGTCATGGGGTTTGCGCTGCTGGCGCTGCGGATCGGCGTCTACGAATCGGGCATGTTCGAGAGCGTCCGGCAGACGGGCTCGAGCCGCGGCAACCTGCTGCACCTGTTCAACACCTGGGAGCGCGCGCGCAAGTACGTCTCGGTGATCCTGATCGGCGTGCCGATCTGGTACGTCATCGGCATCCTGATTACGTTCTCGCCCGAGATCGGCACGGCGCTCGGGATGACCGATGCGCCAACGGCAGGCAAGGCGGTGATGTATGCCTACATCGGCCTGGCCGTCGGCGATCTCGGCAGCGGCTTCCTCAGCCAGTGGATCGGCAGCCGAAAGCGCGTCATCCTGCTGTTCCAGGGGCTGACGGCGGTCTTCGTCGCCATGTACTTCCTGGTGGCGCCGTTCACGCTCGGCGCCTTCTATGCGCTCTGTGTCGCGCTCGGCTTCGGCGTCGGCTACTGGGCGGTGTTCGTGACGGTCGCCTCCGAGCAGTTCGGCACCAACATCCGCGCCACCGCCACCACGACCGTCCCCAACGTCGTGCGCGGCTCGGTGGTTCTGCTCACCTCGTCGGTGGCCTGGCTGCGGCCCCAGGTGGGAGTCGTCAACAGCGCGATGATTGTCGGCGTGGTGGCGCTGACGATCGGCGTCGTGTCCCTGTGGGGCGTCGAAGAAACGTTCGGCAAGGATCTCGACTACGTGGAGGAGTGAGGCGGACGCAACGGCAGCTTGCCGCACCGCGTCGTACAGGGTGGATGAGCACGCACAGACGCGGGACCTTCGAACTGACGACGACCGCCTGGCTGCCCCAGCCCGTCGACGTGGTCTTTGCCTTCTTCGGCGATGCGGGCAATCTCGACGTGCTGACGCCGCCGTGGCTCGGTTTCGCGATTCTCACCCCGAGCCCCATCGTGATGCAGGTCGGGACGCTGATCGACTACCGCATCACGCTGCGCATGCTGCCGATCAGGTGGCGCACCCGCATCACCACCTGGGAACCCAATCGCCGCTTCGTGGACGAACAGCTGCGCGGTCCCTACCTCGAGTGGGTGCACACCCATGAGTTCGCTGCCGTCGAGGGCGGCACCCTGATGACCGACACCGTCCGCTATCGGGTGCCCGGCGGCGGCCTCGTCAACCGGCTGTTCGTCCAGCCGGACGTCACCCGCATTTTCCGCTATCGCCTCGATGCCCTCCGCCGCCACTTCCATTCCGGTACGAGTCGAGCGCGATGTCGACGTGCGCGTCCGCCGTCTCGCCTGACCTCCCGCACACGGACTCGAAGGGCAGGGCACGCAACAGCGGGCAGCCCGACGTCGTTGCACGAGGCATGACGTCACGATTGCGGCTGCGGGCTGCTGACACGTGATCTGCGCTGCCGCCGTCGCGGCCGCACCATCACCGGCCGGGCAGGTCACGACGGGGATCGATGCCACACGGCTGCAGGGCCAGGCGGCTTTGCTGCCACAACTGCAGACACTGCGGGTCGTCCACCGCGGCACCATCGTGGCCAGCTACGACGACCGTCCGGCGCGCCGCACGGCGCTGGCCAACGTCAAGTCGGTCTCCAAGAGCGTCATCGCCGCGCTGGTCGGGGTCGCCCTGGCGCAAGGACACCTCCCGGCCCTCGATACGCCCATCCGACGCTGGTTTCCCGAGGTCGCCGCGGATGCCGACGTGCGCAAGCGGACGATTACGCTCGAGCACCTGCTGGGTATGCAGTCGGGGCTCGAGTCCACCAGCGGACCGCAGTACGGCCGCTGGGTGCGCAGCCGCAACTGGGTCGGCTTCGTGCTTGGCAGGCCGATGGTGGCCACGCCCGGCACGGGCATGCAGTACAGCACCGGCAGCTCGCACCTGCTCTCGGCCATCCTCACCAGGGCGACCGGCCGGTCGACCCACGCCTATGCCCAGCAGGCGTTGGCTGCGCCGCTCGGATTCACGCTGGCGCGCTGGCCCCGGGATCCGCAGGGGACCTTCTTCGGCGGCAACGAGATGCTCCTGACGCCGGCGCAGATGGTGGCGGTCGGGGAGTTGTGGAGGAACAAGGGCCGCGCCGGCCAGCAGCAGGTGGTGCCCGAGGCGTGGGTGGCCGCCTCGTGCACCCCGCGCACGCGCTCGGTCTACGACCCGACCCGGGAGTACGGGCTCGGCTGGTGGATCCAGGACGTCGGCGGCGAACGAGCCTGCTTCGCCTGGGGATTCGGCGGGCAGTACATCATGATCTTCCCGTTGCTCGAGGTGGTGGTCACCGCGACGTCGGCATCGACACTCAGTGACGAGCGCCACGGCCATCGCGCCGCACTGTTCGACCTGCTGCGCCGGGAGGTCGTCGAGCCCTTGCGCCGATGAGCGCCGGCTACTGCGGCGGCCGATCCATCGGCGGCAGCACGGCGAGGAAATCCTCCTCGAAGCGGCGGGCGTAGTCGCCGAGCCGCTGCTGCACGCGATCGAAGTCGGCCGAGGCAACGATCAAGGCCGCGTGGTGCCGCTTGGACGGCCGCGATACCACTTCGGGGTCGCGGTACCCGCTCGTATCGGGCCACTCCTGCCGGGCCAGCGCGAGCACGACGCCAGCGTAGTCGGCGCGCTGCGGTGGCAGGCTGTAGGGCACCTCGCCGCGGCCGATCTCGAGGTTGGCCCACTCGTGCCAGATGTTGATGCCGGAGGCCGCCTCGAGTGAATCGGCGATGAAGGCGCCGCCGACCCGGCCCGCGACCTCCAGGAAGTAGAAGTCGCCATCGGCACTGCGGATGAACTCGGCGTGTGTGGCCCCGCGCACGAACCCGAGCGTCCTCAACAGCACGCGGTTCAGCTCGAGCAGCTGCCGCTCCTCGTCCGACCCGCGCTGCACGGTGTTGGTCAGGAACACGCCGCCCGAGTGCGCCACTTCCATCGGTGGCCGCCAGTAGCGATTGACGCCGGCAAACAGCACCTCGCCGTTCTCGACCAGCGAGTCGACGTGGAAGACGTCACCGGGCACGAACCGTTCGAGGAGATAGTGGGTCGAGCGCTCGGCGACGGCGGGACGGGCGTCCAGGGCGTCGATCGCCCGCCAGACCAGTTCCGGGTCGTGCAGCTTCTGGATGCCGACGGCCGAGACGTCGGAGCGCGGCTTGAGCACCCACGGCGCCGGGATCGTCGCCATGTACCCGCGAATCTCGTCGTAGTTGAGCACGTGCACGAAATCCGGGACGCGGATGCCGGCTTCGAAGGCCTTGACCCGCATCGCCAGCTTGTCCCGGAACAGCCGCGCAGTCGTGGTCCCCATGCCGGGAATGCGCAGGTGCTCGCGGACCATCGCCGCCGGCATCACGTCGTACTCCTCGAGCGCGACGATCCGGTGCACGTGGTGGTGACGGGCGAATTCGGAGACCACTTCGACGAACAGATCGGCGCCGGCGCCGTTGGGGACGGTCAGGATCTCGTCGATGCTCTCGCGGTCCCATGCCTCGTCGCGAAGCTTCTCCTTGATGACGAGGACCACACGACATCCCCGTCGCCGCAGCTGACGCAGGAACTCGTTGCCCTTGAAGTAGCTGGCCAGACAGACGACGGTCACAGTCGGGTCACCATGCGCACGCAGAATTGCACAGTTCGGACATCGATCTACTTGCCGAGGCGCGTGCGCCCCGGCCACCGGCCCTGCTCATCCAGGATCAGCGGCAGCCGCCGTCCGGCAACGTGTACGACTCGCCACGGCGCGTGGACGGCAATGCCGGTGCCGAAGGCATTGGCGACCGCCCGAGTGTCGCGAGCTTCGCCCGCCCTGACTGCCGACGCGGCGTACCTGGATTCGCGCAGGCCGATCAACCGGGGCGTGGCGATGATCAGGCGGTCCCCGCCCGGGTCCCGACGGATCTGCGCGATGTACTGGCGGCTGTACACGCCCATGGCCGCGGCAGCAAGCAGGCCGAGCACCGCCACGGTGCCTCCCACCGCCAGTCGTACGCCGACCGGCGCGAGGACGCCGCCATCACCAGGGGCCAGCCCGTACGTCTGGCTGAGAGACCAGCCCCAGTAGCCGCCGCCGAACGCGCACGCCACGGCGAGCCACATCACGAGCCGCACCTTCGTGAGCTGCTCCGACGCATCGAAGACGATGTCGCCGTCCATCGTCAGCTGAGGATCTTGGCCCGCAGGGACGCGTCGGGCAGTGCGCATGCGGGGAGCATCGGGCTGAGCCGGTGGCGGACCGCCGCGACCACCCGATACACGCCGTCCCGCAGCGGCCGGGGGATGGCCAGCAGCAGTCGCCCTGTCGACCACGGGGCGTCCAGGCGGGCGGCAATGCGCAGGACGGCGTCGGAACGGAGCCAGGTCCCCTCCGAATCGATCAGCACCATCGAGTTGGGAGCCAGACCGACACCGACGTCGCGCAGCAGCCGTTCGCCGGCCGGACTCTGGCGCGCCGCGAACCGAAAGGTGTTGGCGCCGTCGTGCCGGTGAATGAACCGGACCGAACGCTGACAGAACAGGCAATCGCCGTCGAAGACGATGACAGGGTTCATGCGTACATCTTTCCGACGTCAGCCGAGCCGCATCGGCCCCCGCGCGTCGTCCCGGAACGATTCGCCAGGATAGATGACCTGCTCGAGAAACAGACCGGCCGCCGGCGCCGTGAGGCGAGCGACGTCTTCGCCGTCGGTCTGCAGCAGACGGGCCACGTCCGTCTCGCGCAGGTCCCCGGTGCCGACCCGCACCAGCACGCCGACCATGCGCCGCACCATGCGCCAGAGAAAGTGCGAGCCGGTCACGCGCACCAGCACCAGCGACCCTTCAACCATGACGTCGACGGCATCGACCTGGACCTTCGTGCTCTTCTCCTCGGCATCGTCGTCGGAGAAGGACTCGAAGTCGAGCCTGCCGACGAAACTGGCGGCGCCGCGGCGCATCGCCTCGACGTCGAGGCGCTCACGCACCCACCAGACGAAGGGCTTGGAGAACGCCGTACGGCGGCGGCTCACCTGGTAGAGGTAGCGACGTCCGATGGCGTCGTGTCGCGCGTGGAAGCGGTGACCGACGACGCGCACGTCGAGGATGTTGATGTCGCTCGGCACGGCCTCGTTGAGGCGGGCCAGCAGCGTGGCCGGTGGCAGCGACGTGGCCACATCGAGGTGGGCGACCTGCCCGAGCGCATGCACGCCGGCGTCGGTGCGACCTGCGCCGTAGACCTCGACCCGGTCACGACGTCCGGTGATTTCCTGCACGGCCTCGAGCAGCGCGCCTTGCACCGTTCTCGCGTTGCGCTGCACCTGCCAGCCCGAGTAGCGGGTGCCGTTGTACTCGATGAGCAGCCGGAAGCGGGGCATGGGAGCAGGGACTCGGAGACGACGACCGTGGCGGGTGCCAGCCGGTTTCGTCGAGCTCGTGCACTCCTAGTGTAGTGGCAGCGCGTCTGCCCGCTCCGTCAGCCCCCCGATTGGCGGGCCTGGCGCCGAAGCTTGTCCAGGAAGTCGCGCAAGTCCGGAGGCGTTGGCGCGGTGAACGAGACCCGGCGGGCATCGGCCGGGTGATCGAAGGCCAGGCGCTGCGCGTGCAGCGCCTGGCGGGGGAAGCGGAGGTCGTGTCCGAGCGCACCCTCGCGTGGGCGATAGCGACGGTCACCGACCAGGGAATGCCCGTGCAGTTGCGCCTGCGCCCGCACTTGCCCCTGTCGTCCCGTGTGCAGCCGGACTTCGATCAGCGACGCCTCGGCAAACGTCGTGACGACGCGGTAGTGGCACTCGGCGTCACGCGCCTCGGGGTCGTCCGGCCTGGCCCGGCGCTGCACGAACGCGTCGTCGTCCCAGGCCAATCGGTCCTGCCACACGCCTTCTGCTGGCTCGGGGTGGCCGTTCACCACGGCCAGATACACGCGGTCGGGCGTGCGCTGCGCGAACTGCGAGACCAGTGCCGACCGGGCGTCGTCGTGCAGGGCGAACAGCACCAGTCCGGACGTGTCCTTGTCGATGCGATGGACCACGAGCGGTTCTCTGGTGCGGTGCGACCGGAAGCGGTTCCACAGCAGCGCCAGCACGGATGGCGCGGCGCTGTCGCCGTCCAGGGGCACCGTGAGGAGGCCGGCAGGCTTGTTGACGACCACGACATCGCCGTCCTCATGGACGATCTCGAGGCCGTCGCGTTCGGGTGGGCGCTGCGGCCTGGACGCCGATCCGGGCCGGTCCATCCACAGGCGTACCTGCTCGCCCTCCGACACCAGCCGCGCGCCGCCCGCCGCGGCGACCTCGACGCCATCGACGAATACCCGGCCACGTGCGACGGCATCGGTGGCCCGGCCGCGCGATCCGGCACGCTCGGCCGCTGCCAGGAACTTGTCCAGTCGTTGGCCCGCATCAGCGGCCGTCACCAGCCACGTCTGGTCGCTCTTCACGATCCGATAGGGTAGCGCGAAGGCCTCGGCGCGGAGTACGCTGCCGCCCGACCATGCGCATCGGCATCGATCTCGGCGGCACCAAAATCGAGGCACTCGCCCTCGCAGACGACGGCCAGCAACTGCATCGGGAGCGGCTGCCGACACCCCGCCACGACTACGAGGGGACGCTTGCCGCCATCATGGAGCTCGTGCGTCGGTGCGAGCACGCGACCGGCGCGAGCGGGACCGTGGGGGTGGGCATGCCCGGTGCGATCTCGCCGGCCACCGGGCTGGTCAAGAATGCCAACTCCACCTGGCTGAACGGACAGCCGTTTGCCGACGACCTGCAGCGTGTGCTGGCCCGGCCGGTGCGATTTGCCAACGACGCCAACTGCCTCGCCCTGTCGGAAGCCACCGACGGCGCGGGCGCCGGCGCCAGGGTGGTGTTCGGCATCATTCTCGGCACTGGCGTGGGGGGCGGTCTCGTCGTGCGTGGCAACGCGGTCATCGGCGCCAACGCCGTGGGTGGCGAATGGGGGCACAACATGATCCCGTGGCCGGACGCCGACGAGTATCCCGGCCCAGCCTGCTACTGCGGCTTGTCGGGGTGCCTCGAGACCTGGCTGTCCGGGCCGGCCTTCGCGCGCGACTTCCAGCAGCGGACGGGACGTGAGGCGACGGCGGCGCAGGTCCTGGACTTTGCTGTCGCCGGCGACCCGCAAGCCGAAGCCGCGTGGCAACGGTACGAACACCGGCTGGCGCGCGCCCTGGCGCACCTGATCAACATCGTCGATCCGGACGTCATCGTTGCCGGAGGCGGCCTGTCCAACGTCTCGCGCCTCTTCAGCAACGTGCCGCTGCTCTGGGACCGCTGGGTCTTCTCCGACCGCGTCGACACCAGCTTCGTGCCTGCCCGGTTCGGCGACTCGAGCGGCGTCCGCGGCGCGGCCTGGCTGTGGGGCGGGTCGTGATCGCGGCGGCGTGACGTTCAGCGCCGGGGCTGCACGAGGTCGGACACGTACGGAGTGGCCGGGGCGTGGCAGATCTCGGAGGGCGTGCCGGTCTGGACGATGCGGCCGTCCTGCATCACGGCGATCCGGTCGCCCAATCGCAGCGCCTCGTCGAGATCATGCGTGACAAACAGGATGGTCTTGCGCAGTTGCCGCTGCAACGCCTGCAGCCCGTCCTGCAGCTTGCGCCGGGTGATCGCGTCGAGCGCCGAGAACGGCTCGTCCATCAGCAGGATGTCGGCGTCGGTGGCCAGGGCTCGGGCCAGGCCGACGCGTTGCTGCATGCCTCCCGAAAGTTCGCCGATGTGGCGGTCGGCCCAGTCAGACAGTCCCACCAGCGCGAGCGTGTCGTCGGCAATGCGGTGGCGGTCGCGCGCAGCGTCGCCGCGAAACTCCAGGCCGAGCGTCACGTTCTGACGCACCGTCCGCGACGGGATGAGCGCGAACTGCTGAAAGACCATCGCGATCCGGTGCAGGCGGAGCCGCCGCAGGATCTCCGGCGGGCACGACGCCACGTCGATGCGCGCCTGGTCGTGCTCGACCCATACATGCCCGCGGGCGACGCCGGCCAGGCCGTTGACGCATCGCAGCAGCGTCGACTTGCCGGCACCGGACAGCCCCATCAGGACCACGAACTCGCCTCGTCGGACCGCCAGGGTGGCGTCCCGGACGGCGACGGTCACGCCGTGCGTGCGCGTGACCTCGTCGCGATCGGCGCCCGCGTCGCAGGCGGCCAGCGCCGCCTGCAGGCGTGACGCCTGCCGGCCAGGCCGCCGGGGTGACGTCTCGCCCTGCTGCGTGAACAGGACGTCGACGTGCTCGAAGGTGATGGCGTCCTCACTCATCGACGCCCGGCTCGCTCACGCGGGCGCGCGAGTCGGTCGAGGATGACCGCCACGCAGACGATGGCGAGTCCGGCCTCGATGCCCATGCCGACCTGCACGGTGTTGAGCGCGCGTACGACCGGCACCCCGAGACCTCCGGCGCCGACCAGCGCGGCGATGACGACCATCGACAGGCTCAGCATGATGCACTGGCTGATGCCGGTGAGGATGGCCGATGCGGCGCTGGGAAGCTCGATGGCCGTCAGCAGCTGCCACCGCGTCGCGCCGAATGCCTGCCCGGCTTCGAGCAGCGGGCGCGGCACGGAGGCGATGCCGAGCTGGGTCAGGCGAATCGGCGCGGGGAGGGCGAAGATCACCGTCGAGACCAGCCCCGGCACGACCCCGAGGCCGAACAGGACCAGCGTCGGCGTGAGGTAGACGAAGGTCGGCATCGTCTGCATCAGATCGAGTGCGGGACGCAGCCCGGCCCCGATTGCGGCATGGCGGGCGGCAAGGATGCCGAGCGGCACGCCGATCGCCGTGCTGGTGCCGGCGGCCACGCCCACCAGGGCCAGGGTCTCGATGGTTGCCGCCCAGTAGCCGAGATTCATGACCAGCAGCAGTGCCAGCGGTACGAACACGGTCAGCACGACCGATCGGCGGCGCCACCACGCGGCCACCGTCGCCAGCACGATCAGCACCGGTGGCGGGATGGCCGCCAGAGCCGTCTGCGTGACGCCGACGATGCTGGCGATGGCGCGCGACACGCTGGCGAACCCGCCACGGGCGTGCGCCCTCACGTAGTCCACCATGCGTGCCACGGTGTCGCCGACCGGCAGCTTGTGTTTCGTCACGAGCCGTTCGAACGTCGACACCCGGGGCGTGGTGTCCCGGAGCGGCGAGGCCTGCGACGTGGCAGCAGGCGCCAGCGGCGACACGCCGGTCAGCCATCCCTGGACCCGTCCCCGGTGCGTCTCGACCCAGGCGGCAGCGGCTTCTTCGGGCGACTGCCGCGAGGTCAGCATCGCATCCATCAGTGCGGTCTCATCCTCGACGGTGAAGGACAGCGCCCGCAGCAACCGCCCGACGTTCGGGCACCGTTGGCTATAGCCACGGCGGGTGAGTGTCCGCACGGTGGCGCCGCCGAAGTCCGGACCGAACCATCGGTCGCCTCCAGCGAGGTAGCGAATCGGCAGGCGTGCGTTCATGGGATGCGGCGCCCAGCCGAGGAAGACGATGGGCCGGCGCGCCGCCACCGCGCGCTCGACCTCGGCCAGCATCCCCTGCTCGCTCGATTCGACGACCCGGAAACCGCGCAAGCCCACTGCGTCGGCATCGATCATCGACAGCAGCGTCCCGTTGGCCTCGTTGCCCGGCTCGATGGCATGGATGGCTCCGCCCAGTTGCGCGCGGAATCGGGCGATGTCACGGAAGTCGCGCAAGCCGGCGTCGTGGAGGTAGTCCGGCACCGCCAGGGTGTAGCGCGCACCGCGCAGGTTGGTCCCGACGACCTCGACCGACCCATCGGCCACGTAGGGCGCCACCATCTCCCGCTGCGACGGCATCCAGTTGCCGAGAAAGACATCGACGTCGCCATTGCGCAGGGCGGCGAGCGTGATCGGCACCGAGAGCACCGTCGTCCGCGGGCTGTAACCCAGGTCGGTGAGGACGCGGGACACGACCGCGGTGGTGGCGGTGATGTCGCTCCATCCGACGTCAGACAGCCGGACGATTCGGCACTCGGATGCATCAGGGGCGGCCGACGCGCTTGCGGCGGTCAACAGCACTCCGCCCAGCAGGCAGGTCAGCGTCCTCCGGAAGCGTCGGCTTACCGGCAGGACGCCACACCGGCACGCGCTGCGTCCACGACCAGCGTCATCCGCGTCACGGCACGGGCTGCCACTTCGACGGTGCAGTCGCTGGTGTGAGCGCCGCCGGCCGGCGACACCACCTGCACGCGGTAGGAGCCTGGGCGCACGGCAGGCACGGCGAAGACGCCGCTCCCGTCGCTCACGACGTCTGCGGGGCCAGCCGTCCGCCCCGCATCGTCGAGGCGAAGCTGCGCGCCATCCACGACGGCGCCGGAGCCGTCCTCGACGCGCCCGAGTACGTGCCCGACCACGTCTTTCCAGGGCGTCGCCGGCCGCGAGACGGGCACCGCGAACAGGGCCGGCTGCGATCCGTCGATGGCCTGTCCGCCGGTTGTCCGGCCCGTGCGCAGGGCGGCGGCGAAGTCCTCGAAAGGGCGCTGCGGGGTATCGCGGCCCGGCGGCGAGGAGAGGGGATTGTTCACGACGGGGGCGTTGGTGGCCGCGAGCGAGAAGAAGCTGATCCCGCCGCGCGCGCCGGCAGCAGTGCGGGCCGCACGCGCCTGCCGCAACAGGCCCTCGAGGGAATTCTGGTAGGCCCCGAGACCGACGACCACCGCGCGGTCGGGCGCTCGGCGCCGCCAGCCAGGCGGTCCACGCGGCGAACTCGTCAGCGGTGTCCCGCCCGTGCTCCGCGCGGTAGAGCAGGGGCACCACGACATCGACGCTGCCATCGTCGAGCCACGAGAACCAGTCCTGGAACGTGCGGCTGTAGGCCACGGTCCCGCGCGGGTCACCGGGAGCCGCGCCGGTCCCGACGGCCGAGACGCTGACGACCACGGCAGGTCGGATGGCTGCGGCGGTGACTGCGAGGCGGCGTGTCAGCGCCGTGATCTGCTCGCGCCGCCAGTCGCCCCAGCGCGCGTCGTCCTGCCCAGGCACCCCCGCCTGGCCAGTGCGGGCGCGGTACCGCGCCACCGCCACCGCGTTGTAGCCGACGCTGGCGGTGCCGCCGGGGGCTTCCGGATAGTGGAGGGCATCGAGGCGCACGCCGTCGACGGGATAGCGCTCGAGCAGGCGCGTCAGCAGGTCCACGACATAGACGGCCGCGTCGGGATGGCCGAAGTCGAGCCAGAAGTCGTTGCCGAAGCGGTAACCCTCCATCGAGGTGCCGTTGCCATCGGGCTGGAGGGTCCGGGTCAACCAGTTTGCCGCACCCTCGACGGCGCGGCCGCCCTGCAACCCGTGCCGGGTGAAGACGTGGCGTGGATCGGCGGGCGTCGTGCCGAGGTGCCAGACCGGGCCGAGCGTGACCAGGGCATGCACCTCGATGCCAGCGGCGCGGGCCCTGGCCAGCAGGTCGCCCAGCGGATCGAATCCGCCGTCGATGGCGACCCCCTCGGGTGCGGGCTCGCTGCCATCGAGGTAGAAGGCGTCGCCGCGTCGCCGCACCTGCACGTACAGGACGTTGGCACCCGCTGCGCTGGCGCGCGCAACGACGGTGCCGACGTCGTCCGGACTGCCAATGCGGCTGTTGAACGTGTCGACGAAGGCTGCGCGCCACTGGGGCGTGCTGTCCTGGCCGTGCGCTGGCGGTCCCCACGCGCACACCAGCCACAGGACCGCGAGGACGCAGCGGATCCGCTGGAGGCGGCGGTCGGGTCGGTCCGCCGGAAAGGTTGCTTGCACACGCACGCTGATGCGATGGTAAGGGGCCATCTGTCCGGTTGTCCACGGTGCGGGATGGCTCGGGCACCCGCAGGTGCCCACTAGCCTGACCCCGACCGGCACGTGAACTTCGTCTCCTACGCCTTCGCGGCGCTCCTGCTGCTCGTGTGCCTGGCCCGGCTGACGGTGGGCCGTCGCAAGGTCGAGCCGACCTACGTCTGGGTGCTGTTGCTTGCCAGCCTGGTCTTCTACGGCTGGCACATTCCGTCGTACCTCTGGGTACTGCTGGTCTCTGCCAGCGTCGACTACTACGCCGCCCTGGCCCTCGAGCGTCCAGGGCCGTCCCCACGCGCGCGGCGGCTGATCCTGGCGGTCTCGCTGTCGACCAACCTCGGGCTGCTGGCCTTCTTCAAGTATTTCGGCTTTGCCCTCGACAACCTGCAATCGGCCTCCGCACGACTCGGGTGGGACTTCAGCCGCCCGGCGTGGAATGTGGTCCTGCCGATGGGCATCAGCTTCTACACGTTCCAGTCGATGAGCTACACCATCGACGTCTACCGCCGGCAGCTGCCGGCGCTCCGCAGCTATCGCGACTTCATCCTCTTCATCGCCTTCTTCCCGCAGCTGGTCGCGGGGCCCATCGTCCGAGCCTCCGAATTCCTGCCGCAGCTGCCGCGCATCCGTCGCATCCACTGGCCGGTCATCGCCACGGGCCTGGCGCTGATCGTCGAAGGCTATTTTCTGAAGATGGTCTGCGCCGACACCCTGGCCACCTACGTCGACAAGTACTGGGAGCACGGGTACCGCAGCGACGGCAACAGCGTCGTGGCCCTCTGGCTGGCCCTGCTCTTCAGCGGCCAGATTTTCTGTGACTTCGCCGGCTACTCGCAGATTGCCCGGGGCTGTGCCTACCTGCTCGGCTACCAGCTGCCGGTGAATTTTCGCAGCCCGTACATTGCCGGGTCCTTCAAGAATTTCTGGGAGCGCTGGCACATCACCCTGTCGCGATGGCTGCGTGATTACCTGTACGTGCCGCTGGGCGGCAATCGGGTCTCGCCGCGCCGCACCTACGTCAACCTGCTGCTGGTCATGCTGCTCGGCGGACTCTGGCACGGGGCCGCCTGGACCTACGTGGCGTGGGGCGCCCTGCACGGGGGCGCGCTTGCCGTGGAGCGGATGCTCGGGCTGCATCGCGGCCTCGAGCGGCGTCCCTGGTGGCAGCGGCTGGCGTGGGGGCTGGTCGTGCAGGTCGTGGTGCTGATGGCGTGGATCATCTTCCGGAGCGCGTCGTTCGGCGGGGCGGTCCAGTTTCTGCGCAACATCGCCCGGCTCGAGGGCGCCACCCCCAACGCCGAGATGTGGACGGCGGTCGCCTTCCTGGTGCCGATCGCGCTGGCGCACGGCTGGACCTGGCTGGTCGAACACGGCTGGGTGCGTCCCCTCGACCCGGCCGGCCGGGCCGTGCTGACCGGGGTGCTGCTGTACGGCATCCTGATGGCGTATGGTTCGAGCAACGCCTTCATCTACTTCCAGTTCTGACCATGCACGCGCAGCCCCTGCCCGGAGTCGCCGTATGCTGACGCCGATGCCCGGCACCGACACCGCCATCGCCGGGCGGTCGCAGCGATGCTGCTCGCGCTCGGCCACCTTTGCCGGCTGCGTGCTGGCGGGCTGGGCACTCTGGAAGGGCACCTCGCTGCGGCGGTTCACCCTGGCGATCGCCGCCGCCGCGCCGCCGCCGGGGCACTTCCTGGCGCACGACCGCGGCGGCCACGTCGACCACCACGTGCTGCTGCACGGCCTGGATGACGACGCGCTGCGCAACCTGCGCGCCGCCGACGTGCTGCTGATGGGCAACTCGCGCCTGATGTTCGCGCTGCGTGGACCGGCCCTGCGACAGTACTTCGTGACGCGCGGGCTGCGGCCGTTCGCGCTCGGCTTCGGCCACGAGGAGCAGCACCTGTTCCCGCTGGCGGTGATGCAGCGACACGGCCTGCGGCCGACGATCGTGATCGCCAACGTCGACAACTTCTTCGGCGGTGTCACCTCGCCCTGGGGCGCGCGGGTGCTGCGTGACTCCGCCTTCGATGCCTGGAAGCTCGAGTTCGAGGCCAACACGTCGCACGCCGTGCGGCGGGCCATTCACCAGGTAGTCCCGCACGTGCCCGACCTGCAGGACGACGAGCGGGAATTCGTGATCTACCGGTCGGCGCGCGACGGGTCGTGGTTCATCGCCAACGATTTCGGCCACGGCTCCCGGCTCGCCCCCTTCTACCGCGGACGTGACACGGTGCGGCCGCACAACCTCGACCTGGCACGCGCGTTCAAGGCCTCGGTGGAGGCGGCCGGCGCCCGGCTGGTCTTCGCGCTGGTGCCCGGTCGCGACGTCTCGCTCACCCACGCGCAGATGCTGGCCGACCTGGTCGGCGTGCCGCTTGTCGCGCCCGACGTGCCGGGGCTTCGCACGATGGATGGCTCGCACCTCACCGACGAGAGCGCGGTCCGGTACGCAGCGGTCTTCTTCCAGCACCTCGATCCGGTGCTCGACGAACTGCTCGACGTCCATCCCGGGCCGTCGCCCCGGCCATGAATTGGCCAGGCGTACGATCGTGGACATGCGCGCCCCAGTGCCGGCCAGCGTGGCCCTTGCCATCGCCACCACCTTCGCAGGCGCCGGGACTCCCATGCCGGCCCAGATCATGAACGGCACGCTGACTGACGTCGATGGTCTGCTCGTGGGGCATGCCGTGCGCCAGGAACGACCGACGGGATGCACGGTCGTCGTCGCGCGCGACGGCGCGGTGGCCGGCGTGGACGTGCGCGGGGCCGCCCCGGGAACCCGGGAGACCGATCTCCTCGATCCGCGTAACACCGTTCAGCACGTCCACGCCGTGATGCTGGCCGGCGGCAGTGCCTTCGGGCTCGATGCCGCGACCGGGGTGGTCGACTGGCTGGAATCGGAAGGGATTGGCTTTGCGGTAGGCGGGCACCGCGTCCCGATCGTGCCGGCAGCGATTCTCTTCGACCTCGGGGTCGGCGATGGCCGCATCCGGCCCGATGCCGCATGCGGCCGCGAGGCGGCCCGGGCGGCCAGCACGGCGGCTGTCGCCCAGGGCAACGTCGGCGCCGGCGCCGGCGCCACGGTGGGCAAGCTGCACGGGATGGTGCGGGCGATGAAAGGCGGGCTCGGCAGCGCCTCCATTCGTCTGCCGAATGGCGTGGTGGTCGCGGCCCTGGTTGCCGTCAACGCGCGTGGGGACGTGATCGACCCCGCGACCGGCCAGGTCGTCGCTGGGGTGCGCACCGCCGACGGCCGGCGTCTGGCGGACGCCCGCGTCCTGCTCCGGCAGGGGCTGCCAGCTGCCGGTGCGCCGGCCGAGAACACGACCCTGGGCATCGTCGCCACCAACGTCGTGCTCACGAAAACGGAGGCGTCGCTGGTCGCGCGGATGGCACACGATGGTTTCGCGAGAGCCATCGCCCCCGTACACACCCCGATGGACGGCGACGTGATCTTCGCGCTGGCTACGGCGCGGCGGCCCGGCCCGGCTGACGTCGGCCTGATTGGCGCGCTGGCCGCCGACGTCACGGCCCAGGCCATTCTCAACGCCGTGCGGCACGCCGAGGCGCTGCCATCGTTGCCGTCGGCCCGCAGCCTGCTGCCGTAGCGCGGGTGTAGCGCTGTCAGACGCCGCCGTGCGGTCGTCGCGCGCTGGCGACAGCGGTTACAGCATCTGGTCGCGCCGTGCCACGGCGGCAAAGGCCAGGACGACGTCCGGGTCCAGCGCAAATCCGGACTCGTCGCGGATGAACCCGATCGCCTCTTCACGGCGGTCATGGGCGGTCGCGCCGTGGGGATGGGTCATGGCATCGAACACGTCGGCGACGTGGGTGATGCGACCGGCCAGCGGGATGTGGACGCCGGCCAGTCCGCTTGGGTACCCGGTGCCGTCCCAGCGCTCGTGGTGGGTGAGTGCAATGTCCTCGGCCGTACGCAGCAGCGCGCCCTTGCTGCCCGAGAGGATGTCGGCGCCGATCACGGTGTGCCGCTTCATCTCATCGAATTCCGCCGGGGACAGCGGCCCCGGCTTCAGCAGGATCGCGTCGCGGATGCCGATCTTGCCGACGTCGTGCAGCGGCGCAGCGCGTTCGATGGTCAGCGTCGTGTCGTCGGGCAGCGCCAGCTCACGGGCGATCGCACCGGCAAGCCGGCCGACCCGCCGCGTGTGCTCGCCGGTGTTGTCGTCGCGGAACTCCGCAGCCAGCGCAAGACGCTCGAGAATTTCGATCCGGGCGATCTCCAGCTTGCGGGTGCGCTCCTGCACGGTCGCTTCCAGGCCGCGGTTGTGGGTATCCAACTGCAGATACAGGAACCGGGTGGTCAGAAGATTGCGGATGCGGAGCAGCGCCTCGACGGCGTCGAACGGCTTGTTGAGGAAGTCCTTGGCCCCGGCCCCGAGCGCCCGCTGCCGCACTTCGACACTGAGGTCGGCCGTGACGACCAGGATCGGCAGGTAGCGCTCGTCATCAATCCTGGCCTGCAGCTGCGCCATCACACCGAAGCCGTCGAGGCCGGGCATATGGAGGTCGAGGAGGATCAGATCCGGGTTGACCTGCTCGACCAGAGCGGCGACGCGCTCGGGTGTCGTCGTCGAATACAGGCGGTGGTAGCCGGCTGATGTCAGCAGTCGTTCCAGCAGCCGGATGTTCGGTGCCTGGTCGTCGACGATGAGAATCCGTGCCCGCGTGATGGGCTCGGTCAGGTGTGACACTGCTCGCAGTATAGCGGCAGGTACCGACCGGATGGCGCCGTACGCGGGCGCCATCCCTCGGTGTGGCGGGCCGTGCGGTTAGCGGCGGCGGCGACGCAGTGCGAATGACGCGGCGCCGAAGGCCGACACCAGCAACGCCAGCGAGCCCGGCTCCGGCACGTCGAGGCCGGGATCGATGACCGCGGAGGCAGACGCGGCGGTGAACGTGAGGGCGATGAGGACGAGCGAGGCGAGTCGAATCGTGTTCATGAGCAGGTCTCCTGCAGGCCAGGACCAACAGCGGCGGCGAGCAACTGGAAGCTCTGCAAACGCTCTGCCAAGGCAGTGCTGGCGTCAGGCGCTCGCGGACCGCGCGCGCACTCGCTGCGCAGCAGCGAAGAAGTCAGCCAGGGTGAGGACTGATGTGGACGGCAACGCGTGCAAGTCGCTGCCGGTGGAGACGAGAGGCACCAGTGCCGGCGCATGCGCTCCGGCACTGGCGGCGATGATCAGGCCCGGACGACCACCACCGGGCCGGCGGGATCGGCCTGGACGATGTTGCGGGTGTCGATGACCAGGGGCACGCCGGCGTAGAGCGCGGCGTCCTTGAACTGGCCGTGCGCGGTCGACACGAGCAAGCGCGTCATAGCTGCGGAAGCGTCGCGTTGTCGCACGGCACCGACGACAGATTCAGCGAGTGGCGTCGCCCGTGGCGGGCCTGCGGGAAGTACGGGTCGCAGTAGTCGACGAGCGCGCCCTTGTCCTGTAGGAATTCGATCAGCTCGTACGATGGCGATTCACGGTCGTCGTCGATGTTCTCCTTGTAGCTCAGACCGAGCACGAGGATCCGTGCGCCCTTGACGCTCTTCTCGGCGTCGTTGAGCGCGTCGGCGACCTTGCTGATGACGTACCGCGGCATCGACGTGTTGACCTCGCCGGCCAGTTCGATGAACCGGGTCCACATGCCGTACTCGGACGCCTTCCAGGACAGATAGAAGGGATCGAGCGGGATGCAGTGCCCACCGAGGCCGGGGCCCGGGTAGAACGCGGTGAAGCCGAACGGCTTGGTCTTGGCCGCCTCGATCACCTCCCAGACGTTGATGCCCATCCGGTCGAAGGTGATCTTCAGCTCGTTGACCAGCGCGATGTTGATCGAGCGGAAGACGTTCTCGAGCAGCTTGCTCGACTCGGCCACGCGCGCCGACGACACCGGCACGACCTTGTCCACGCCAGCGGCGTACAGCGCCACGGCCGCCTCGGTGGAGGGCGCGTTGATGCCGCCGACGACCTTCGGGATCGACTTGGTGTTGTAGTGGGCATTGCCCGGATCCTCTCGCTCCGGCGAGAAGGCCAGCAGGAAATCGTCGGGGCAGCGCAGGCCGGACGATTCGAGAATCGGCAGCACCTCTTCGTCGGTCGTGCCAGGGTAGGTCGTCGATTCGAGCACGACCAGCTGGCCGCGGCGCAGCCGCTTGGCGATGGCCTTGGCCGTGTCGTGGATGTAGGACAGATCCGGTTCGCGGTGCGTGCCGAGCGGCGTCGGCACGCAGATCAGGATCGCGTCGCAGTCAGCCAACTGGTCGAAGTCGGTCGTCACGCTGAACCGGCCCCTGCCAATCGCCGCCGCCACCCGCTCGGAGCCGATGTGCCGGATGTAGGACTCGCCGCGCGACAGCGCGTCGACCTTCTTCGGGTCCACGTCGAAGCCGCGGACGTCGAAACCGGCCTCTTCGAACACGAGGGCGAGGGGCAGGCCAACGTAGCCTTGACCGATGATGCCGACGACCGCCGAGCGGTCCTGGATGCGTGTAAGCGTCTGATTCATGGTGAGAATGTGCCGGGGCCGAGCCCTGTCTGGCGTAGCTAGCCTAGCAGAGCGACAACTGTACGGAGATATCGGGATGGCCGGCGTCTCACTTGATTCAGGCCGGCTTGCCGCCGACGGGAGACGTGTGTGATGCTTATGTCTCCATCACATAAACTTCTGGACGTGAGGACCGGACGTGCCCCAGAATCCGCTGCGCCTGAAGAGCATCCACCACGTCAAGTTCATCGTCGGCAACGCCAAGCAGGCGGCCTACTTCTACCGGAAAGCCCTGGGATTCTCGCAGTGTGCCTATGCCGGCCTGGAGACGGGCCAGCGCGACCTGGCGTGCTACGCGATGGAGCAGGGACGCGCCAGGTTCGTCCTGGCGACGCCGTACCGCGCCGAACTCGCCGGAGGCCGCGCATCTGCACGCACATGGCGATGGCGTCATCGACATCGCCTTCCACGTCGAGGACGCTGACGCCGCCTTCCACGCCGCGGTCGAACGCGGCGCGGAGCCGGCCAGCAGTCCGCGCACGCTGACCGACGCGCACGGGTCGGTGCGGCATGCGGCAATCAAGACCTACGGCGACACGGTGCACTCCTTCTACGCCTTCCGCGACTACACCGGGCCCTTCCTGCCTGGGTACGTGCCGCGCGAGGTGGCCGGGCAGGACGTCGGCATCCTGCGCATCGACCACCTGGTGGGCAACGTCGAACTCGGCCAGATGGACGTCTGGGCCGAGTGGTACAGCCGCGTCCTCGGGTTCGCGCGCTACGTCAGCTTCGACGACAAGGACATCTCGACCGAGTACAGCGCGCTCATGAGCATCGTCATGAGTGACAACTCGTACGCCATCAAGTTCCCGCTCAACGAGCCCGCTGCGGGCAAGCGCAAGAGCCAGATCGACGAGTACCTCGATTTTTACGGTGGCCCGGGCGTGCAGCACGTGGCGCTGCTGACCAGCGACATCGAGCACACGGTCACGGCACTGCGGGCCAACGGCGTCGAGTTCCTCGACGTGCCGGATTCGTACTACGACCTGCTGCCGGCACGGGTGGGCGCGATCGAGGAGACGCTCGACATGGTCCGGTCGCTGCGCATCCTCGTCGACCGCGACGAGGAGGGCTACCTGCTGCAGCTGTTCTCGCGCCCCGTCGAGGACCGGCCCACGGTGTTCTACGAAATCATCCAGCGCAAGGGGAGCCGCGGCTTCGGCAAGGGCAACTTCCGGGCGCTCTTCGAGGCCATCGAGCGGGAACAGGCGCAGCGCGGGAACTTGTAGAATCACGGCAGTGCGACCAACCCCCGCGTTGCTTGCCGGTCTGTTCGACTATGCGGGCCTGTTCCCCCCTGCCTCGGGAAGGCTCGACGACGTGCTGGCCGGGTATGCGGCCTATCAGGCCGGGGCAGACGCGTGGATGCTCGGTCGCCTGATTGTCCCGGTCGCGCCAGTTGCCCGCCATCGACACGGCCGGCGCGGCCCTGTCCATGCCCGACAACGGCAAGGCATGGCGGGTGAGTGCCATCGTCGGCCCGGACGCCGACGGCGATGGCGCCGTGGTCGAGGCGTTCAACGGCCGCCCTGCCAATCGGCGGCTCGGCGGTGCAACCGTCGACACGGTCGAACTGCGGCTGGGGACACCCGCTGCCGTGGCTGCCGCCCGCACCTGGTCGGCACGAGGCTTCGCTGTCTTCTGCGAACTGCCTGCGGATGACGAACTCGAGGCGAACCTCGACGTCATTGCCGGTGCCGGCCTGCACGCCAAGATTCGAACCGGCGGTGCGCCTGGCGCGGCACCGACGCCGGCGATGGTGTCGGCCTTCCTGTGCGGCTGCGCGGCTCGGGGCGTGGCGGTCAAGGCCACAGCCGGCCTGCATCACGCGCTGACCGGCAGCTCTCCGGCGTTGGCGCTGGGCTTTGTCAACGTCGTCCTCGCGGCCGGCATGGCCGCCGTGAACGGGCGTGCAGCGGCGCGAGATTCCGAGAGCCGCGCCACTGTGACGCAGCTGCTCTCGATGGGCGAGCCGGCTTTCGGGGACGGTCTCGAGGTCGTGCTGCGAGGTCCGGCCGACCGTCCTTCCGAGGGCCGGTTCGAGGAACTCGCCGCCGCCGGCCGTTCCCTGCTTCTCAGCATCGGCACCTGTTCGTTCGAGGAACCGGTGGCCGAGGCACGGCGGGTTGGTCTGCTGCCGTGAGCGATCACACCCACGACCCCACGGCCCGCACCTGGCTGGCGCCCGGACTCGACGGCGCGGCGGCAGGACTGCACACGCTGCCGTACGGTGTGTTTTCGCGCGATCAGGGCGCGGCGCGCCATATCGGCGTGGCCATTGCGGGCCAGGTGTTCGACCTGTCGATGGCGCAGCAGAACGGCCTGGTCGACGACCTGGACGGCGCGCTGCGTCCGGCCCTGCGCGCGGAGCGTCTCAACCGCCTCCTGGCATTGACGCCGGAGCACTGGTCGGCGCTGCGCCAGCGGCTCTTTGCCCTGCTCGTCGACGACGCGGGGTGCATGGCGCAGCGTGCGCGAATTGGTACGCGAGTGCCTCGTGCCGATGCCCGCGGCACGGATGCACCTGCCGTTCGACGTCGGTGACTACACGGATTTCTACGCCTCCATTCACCACGCGACCAATGTCGGCACCATGCTGCGGCCCGAGCAGCCGCTGTTTCCCAACTATCGCCACCTGCCGGTCGGCTACCACGGTCGCGCCTCGTCGGTCGTCGTGAGCGGGACCCGGGTCGTGCGGCCGTTCGGCCAGACCCTGCCGGCGGCCGGCGTCGGTCCCGACGTTCGGTCCGGTCCGCCCGTGTCGATTACGAGCTGGAAGTCGGCCTGGTCATCGGCGGCAAGAACGCGCTCGGCCAGCCGGTGCGGATCGAGCAGGCCGGCGATCGCCTCTTCGGGCTGGTGCTGCTCAACGACTGGTCTGCGCGCGACATCCAGGCCTGGGAGTACCAGCCACTCGGCCCGTTCCTGGCCAAGAGTTTCGCGACCTCCATCAGCGCGTGGGTGGTGCCGATGGCGGCGCTGGCGCCGCGCCGGGTCGCGCCCGCCCGCCGCGGTGCCGACGACCCGCCGCTGCTGCCGTACCTGCTCGACGCGGACGATCAGGCGCGTGGGGCCATCGACCTCGAGGTCCAGGTCTCGATCTCGACGCTGCAGATGCGTGCCCTCGGCCAGCCGCCCGAGCGGGTGAGCCACAGCAACCTTCGGGATCTGTACTGGACGCCCGCGCAATTGGTGGCGCACCACACCAGCAACGGCTGCAATCTGCGACCGGGCGACCTGCTCGGCACCGGGACCATCTCCGGTCCGCATCCCCACCAACGCGGCTGCCTGCTCGAGCGCACCTGGAAGGGGACCGAGCCGCTGGCACTGGCGTCGGGCGAGCAGCGGCGCTTTCTCGAAGACGGCGACGTGGTCCGGCTGGAGGCGCCGGGGCATGATGCCCTCCTCTGTGACGGGCAACTCGGGCCGTCGTTGCCCGGATGGTAGAGTGGCGCAGCGTCCCCATCCGGACGCAGAACGGAATCGACGAGCGGATGCGGATTACGTGCATCGTGGGCGCCAGGCCCAACTTCATGAAGGTCGCCCCGATCCTCGCGGCGCTGACCTCCCGCCCGCGGCTGCAGCCGCGGCTGGTGCACACCGGACAGCACTACGACGAGCGGATGTCGACGCTCTTCTTCACCGAACTGGGGTTGCCGGAGCCCGATGCCTATCTCGGCGTCGGCTCCGGATCGCACGCCGTGCAGACGGCGCGCGTGATGGAGCTGTTCGATGCCGAGCTGGACCAGCACCCGGCCGACGTGGTGCTGGTGGTCGGCGACGTCAACTCGACGATCGCCTGTGCCCTGGTGGCGGCCAAGCGCGACATCCGCGTCGCCCACGTCGAGGCCGGCCTGCGCAGCGGCGACCGGCGGATGCCCGAGGAAATCAACCGCATCCTGACCGACCAGATCTCGGACCTGCTGTTCCTCAGCGAACGCACCGCGGCCGACAACCTGCGTGCCGAGGGCATCGCCGACAGCCGCATCCACTTTGTCGGCAACGTGATGATCGACACCCTGGTCACGCACCGGCAGGCTGCCGCCCGGCGCACCATCGTCCAGGACCTGGGCCAGACGACCAAGGGCTACGCCCTGGTGACACTGCATCGGCCGAGCAACGTCGACACGCACGAGGCCGCGGTCAACACCGTGACGGCCCTCGAGGCGGTGGCGGCGCGGCTGCCGGTGGTGGTGCCGTTCCACCCGCGCACATCCGGACGCCTGCAGCAGTTCGGCCTGCTGGAACGGGTGACGGCCCTGCCCGGCGTGGTGGTCATCGAGCCGCAGGGCTACCTGGACTTCCTGTGCCTGATGGACCAGGCCGCCCTGGTCTTCACCGACTCCGGCGGGATCCAGGAAGAGACCACCGCGCTTGGCGTGCCGTGCCTCACCTTCCGCGACTCGACGGAACGGCCCATCACGGTTGCCGAAGGGACCAACGTGCTGCTCGGCGCGGACGCGTCCGCAGTGCCGGCGGCGGTCGATGCCGCGCTGCAGGGGCGGCAGGGCGCGCGGGTACCCGAGGGCTGGGACGGGCGCGCGTCCGAGCGGATCGTCGCCATCCTCGATCAGTTGCGTTAGCGCTTACGCCAGCGTGTGGTGGGGCAGGGGCCCCAGATCGGCAACCACGTCGGCGACCGGGGCGAACCGGAACTCGTCCAGCAGCCGGGCGAGCCGCCCATGCGTGCGACCGAGATTGCCGTAATGCCGCAGGCGTGTCGTCAGGCCGACCGGCAGCCGCGGTTGAGCCGTGTCGATCTCCCACGGGTGGAGATAGAAGATGGCCGGGCGTCGTTCGCGGCGATTCAATCGGGCGATGCCCGTCCGGGTCCACATGTAGGGCAGCAGACGAAAATACCCGCCGCCGGCCACCGCCAGGTTCTGGCCGCCGACGCGAACTGTCGATGGCGGCACTTCGGTGATCGAGCGGTCGCCACGATCCAGGCGGTAGGTGTGGCGCGGGGCGTCAGGGATGCCGTAGCGATCGTGCCGCACCGGGAAGACGCTGGCGTCGTACGTGTAGCCCTCCTCGAGCAGCACGTCGAGCGCCCAGAGCGACTTGCGCGTGATGCTGAAGCTTGGTGCACGGTAGCCACTGACGGGGCTCCCGACCAGCTGTTCGAGCACCTGCTTGCTGCGGCGCACGTCTTCGCGAAACTGCGCCGGCGACAGCGAGTAGACGATCTCGTGCCAGTAGCCGTGTGAGGCCACTTCGTGCCCGGCTGCGGCGATGTCGCGCACCAGGCCCGGGTCGCGGTCGGCAACCCACCCGAGGATGAAGAACGTGGCCCGCACCTGCCTGGACGCGAACAGTTCCAGCAGCGCCCGGGTCGTCGGTCCGACACGGGTCGGCAGCGCCTCCCATTGCGCCCGCGGTGCCACCTTCTCGAGCGCGCTGGCGTGGAAGTACTCCTCCACATCGACCGACATCGCGTTGATCACCTGGTTCCGGCCACTCCCTGCCACACGCTTCCTCCCCCGTGCCCGCACCTGGACGCGCCCGGCAGGTGATTGTCGCTCACTGTGCGAAGGGGCCGATGCCTGCTGACACACGTCGGGGTCGGCTGCGTGACCGCGGCCGACCCCGACGTGCCCATCACGAGTCTTCGAACTACGAGCGACGACGACGCGCGACGAATGCTGAACCGGCGAGGCCGAGGCCAAGCAAGGTCATCGACAGCGGCTCGGGCACGTCGGTCGCCGGAGGCGAGGCGATCGAGTACGAGGCCGACACCGAGCTGTTCGGGCCGCCGGTCTGCGTGGCCGAGAACGTCAGGCTCATCGGGCCGGGCGTGAAGCCGGACAGGTCGGGCGGGCCGGCCAGCGGGCTGAACGTGCCGAGCGCGACGACATCGACGACACGGTTGAGGGCGTCGCCGTCATCGTCGGTCTGGATGACGGTGCCGGCAAAGGCACCCCACACGGCAGAGAAGCTGACTGGTGTTCCGACCGTGGCAGTGATCTGATTGGTGGTCATCAAACTGCCAAGCGGGACGGCAGCCAGGTCGCCGGTGCCGCCGGCAAAGGCCGACAGCGTGAACGTGAACGTGGTGTCCACGGCAATCAGTCCGGCTGGGTTGTAGGACACACCGAGCACCGCGACGCTGCCGGTGGCCGTGATGGGCGCCGCCTGCGCCGTTTGCGATGCTGCGAGCGTCAGGCTCCCCGCCACCGCCACAGTCAGGATCTTCTTGAACAGATGCATTGCTGAGTCTCCTCCCCGATATTACGGAACGTGTGAACGCCTTCCGCCCTCGGAAGAACGCCCTGACCTTCGAAACCGAACCGTATCGGGACGGTCCTAGCCACTGGCCCGGTGACCCTAGTCACCACTGCTGAGCAATGCAATTGTTGCGCCTTGCAGGGATTTCGAGAAACGTCGCAAAAATCCAGTAAATACGGTGCAATGAGTTGGATTCCGGACCGGCGGCGTTGCCGAAGTCGTCTCGGAAGTCGACTTTAGGAGCAGAATCACGAGAATCTACGGCAGCGGCGGGTGCTGTTGGTCGCGCCCCGAGAGCACTGGGGTCGAGGTCGGCCAGTCGATGGCGAGGCGCGGGTCGTTCCACATCACGCCACCCTCGTCGGCCGGGTCGTAGAACGTCGTGCACTTGTACTCCACCTGAGCCGTCTCGCTGACGACACAGAAGCCGTGGGCGTAGCCGGGAGGCACGTAGATCTGGCGAAAACTGTCGGCCGACAGCCGCACACCCACCCACTGGCCGTAGTGGGGGGAGTTCGGATTGACGTCGGCGGCGATGTCGTAGATTTCACCCTCGACGGCACGGACGAGCTTGCCCTGCGGCTTGCTGCGCTGGAAATGCAGGCCCCGGAGCGTGTCGCGGCGCGACCGGGAGTGGTTGTCCTGAACGAAGGAGACTTCGAGCCCAGCCGCCGCATACTTGGCGTGATGGTAGGTCTCGAGGAAGAAACCGCGCTCGTCCTGGAAGACCTCAGGCTCGATGATCACCACGCCCGGCAGGGCCGTCTGCAGTACGCGCACGGTCAGAGGCCCTGCGCCAGCAGGCGCAGCAGATACTGGCCGTAGGAGTTCTTGCGCATCGGCGTGGCCATCCGCTCCACCTGCGCGGCGTCGATGTAGCCCATCCGCCAGGCGATTTCCTCGACGCAGGCCAGCATCAGGCCCTGCCGGTCCTCGATCGTCTGGACAAATTGCGAGGCCTGCAGCAGGGACTCGTGAGTGCCGGTGTCGAGCCACGCGAAGCCCCGCCCGAAGCGCTCGACCTGCAGCGTTCCCTGTTCCAGATAGACCCGATTGACGTCGGTGATCTCGAGCTCGCCCCGCGCCGACGGACGGAGGTCGGCGGCGATGTCCAGCACGGCGTTGTCGTAGAAGTACAGGCCGGTGACGGCCCAGGACGACCGCGGATGGGCCGGCTTCTCCTCGAGGCTGACGGCGCGGCCGTCGGCAGCGAACTCCACCACGCCATAGCGTTCCGGATCCCGCACTTCGTAGCCGAAGACGGTGGCCCCGTCGGGGCGTGCCGCTGCGGCCTGCAGGACGTCGGCCAGGCCGTGCCCGTGAAAGATGTTGTCGCCGAGGGCCAGGGCGACCCGACGCTGGCCGACGAACGAGCGTCCGATCACAAAGGCCTGTGCAAGCCCGTCGGGCGAGGGCTGAACGGCATACCGCAACGACATCCCCAGTTCGCCGCCGTCCCCGAGCAAGCGCCGGAAGCTGTCGGCGTCCTCCGGGGTGGTGATCACCAGGATGTCCCGGATGCCCGCCAGCATCAGTGTCGCCAGCGGGTAGTAGATCATCGGCTTGTTGTAGATCGGCACCAACTGCTTGCAGACGCCACGCGTGACCGGGTACAGCCGCGTCCCGGATCCTCCAGCGAGAATGATGCCGCTCAGTGGCGACATGGAGCCCCCGGAACACCGCAAAGCGGCTGCTGGTGGCCAGATCGTGTCAAGTCTCTGTGCATGCGAACTTTAGTTAGGAAAGGGTGGGACTTGTCCAGCTTCGCCCGATGCCAGGCGAGCAGAAAGCTCAGTAACGAGTCGAATCACCACCAAGGGCAGGGTGCGGAACGCAGTTTGCTATTGACTGTGTAGCGAAACGCATGGACATCCATTTCATTTCCTCATTGACCCCAGACGACGAAGATCGGCTCGCGCCGGCCCTGCTCGAAGCCATCAAGCCGATGCTCGAGTTGATGCCGATTGCGTACACCATTCGCATCCGGACGGCCAGCAACAGTGTCTATCAGCACACCCGCACCGAACTGGCCGAGGCCGAGTCGATGACTGCCGGTGAGCTGGATCTTCCCCTGACGAGTTGACGTCCGGTCATCGCGCGTCGACTATCATAGGGCGACCCGTGCCAGCGACCGCCCGTATCGTGTGCTTCTCCCGTCAGATTGGGCTCGTGCTGGCCCTGCTCGGTGTCGTTCAGGCAACCCCGACATTCGCAGAACGTCGCGACGTCCTGCTGGTCGTCAACAGTCAGGTGGCTGACGGCACGACCGTCGCGGACGCCTATCGCGCGGCCCGCGACGTGCCGGCCTCCCACGTCGTCACCATCGACGTGGCCCCGGGCGATGCGATCGCCCGCAGTGCCTACCTGTCGCGTATCGAGGGGCCGATTGCCGCGTGGCTTCATCGCGAATCGGCCCACGACGCCATCGTCCACATCGTGCTGACGCGCGGGGTGCCCCTCAAGGTGGTGCCCGACGCCGGCACGCGGGCACCGCTGGTCAGCGTCGACTCTGCCCTGACGCTGCTGTACCGCAAGATGCTCGGGGGCATCGTCGGTCCAGGCGCCGTCCCCAGCCCGTACTTCACCGCCGCACCGACGGCCGGGGCCTGGCCGGCGTTCGACCGGACGGTGCACGACACGTATCTGGTGAGTCGCCTGGACGGCTTCACGGTGGCCGACGCCGTGGCGCTGGCGGGGCGCTGCTCGCCCGCAGCGCCCGCAGCGGCTCGCACCGTCGTCCTGGACAGCGTGCCGCCGGGAGCGACCCCGGAACATGGCTGGTTCACCCAGGCCGCCGACCGACTCCGGGCTCTGCAGACGCGCGAGGTCGTGGTCGAACTCGACCAGACCGTCCAGCGGGTCCGGGGGCGCGACGGCGTCGTCGGCTTCTATGGGTGGGGCGCCACCGACGCCGCCCAACGGGAACGAGCGCTGCCGCTCACCCTCGCTCCCGGGGCCATCGGCGGCAGCCTGTCGGCAACCGACGCGCGAACGTTGAAGGAGCCGCCGGCGGGTTGGCTGCCCGGCGCCTGGCGACAGGCCGACCGCCTGTTCGAGGGCACATCCGACACGTTGGCCGGAGACATGGTGCGAGCCGGCTTCACCGGCTGGGGCGGCGCGGTGGCCGATCCACTCGTGGACGGCCTCGTGCGGCCGCATATCCTCTTCCCGGCGTACCTGTCGGGGCGGTCACTGGCCGAAGCGTATGCGCTGGCCACACGCCAGATCGGGTGGCGGTCGATCGTGTTCGGCGACCCCTTGTGCCGGCCGTTCGGCCCTGAGCCGGCGTCACCGTCCTACACCCGCGACGAGACGTCGGGTCTGACGCGCCCGTTCCTGGATCGCACGCTGGCCATGGCGGCACGGGTCGCGCCCCGGGCTTCGCCGGCGTCGCTGGCGGTGCAGGTGGCAGCACGGGCCCGGCTGCAACGCGGCGATCGGGAAGGCGGCATGGCTTTGCTGAGCGACTACGTTGCCGCCCACCCTGCCGACGTTGCCGGCGTTGCAGGCATTGGCGCTGCTGGTGGACTCGACGAAGGAGCGCGACCAGGCGATCAAGATCTACCGGTCACTGCTGGCAGCCCGTCCAGGAGACCTCGTCGCCTCCAACAACCTGGCCTACGCACTGGCTGGCGATCCAGCCCATCACGCCGAGGCGCTCGAACTGGCCCGCCGTGCGTACGAGCAGACCCGCGGCGAGCCGACCGTGGCCGACACGTACGGCTGGGTGCTCTACCAGACGGGCGACATCATCCAGGCCACACGCGTGCTGGAGGAAGCGGTCCGTCGCGGCCCGGCAATGGCCGAGCCTCGCCTGCACCTCGCCCTGGCGCTGCTCAAGGGCGGGCGGACGACCGAGGCCGGCGCAGCGTGGAAGGAAGCCCAGCGCCTTGACCCGCAGCTTGCCGGGCACGCCGAAGCCGCGCCCCTGAAAGCGGCCTTCGTGACGGCCAAGCCCTGACAGGGCTGGTGCAGCGCGGCCCACGAGCACCGGGGCCTCGACGTCGGATGGGTTGGGCCCGCCGCGTGTCCATGCTGGTGGTGGTCGTGGTGGCCGTGCTCATCGCCATCCTGCCGGCAGGTCCCTGGCTCATCAGGGAACGCCCGCTCGAGCAGCCAGAGGCCATCCTCGTGCTCGGCAGCCACGAGTCCGAGCGGTTGCCGCACGCGGCCCGGCTGGCGGGCCGGTATCCGGACGCCGAGGTCCTGCTGACCCAGCCAGTCACGCCCACCCCGCACAACTGTCAGGATTGCGCCAATCGGGGCCTGACGCTCGCGCGCGCAGGTGTGGCCGGCAGTCGCATCCGGCTGCTCGAACCGCGGGTGCGGACGACCTTCGATGAGATGCGGGCCGCCGGGCAGTGGATGGCAGGGACAGGGCGCCGACGCCTGCTCGTGGTCACGTCCCCGTACCACACCCGCCGCGTCCTGATGCTGGCGGCAGCCGTCGTCCCCGACGCGCCGATCGGTGTGTCGGCCTGCCCGGTCCCCGGCGGCCTGGCGTGGCCCTGGTGGAGCCAGCGGTACGACCGCCGATATGTGACGTATGAGGTGGCCGCCCTGGTGAACAACGCCTGGCGCCACGGCATTTCCCCCCGGCTCTGGCTGGTGGAGTCGCCAGTGCCCCGCGTATAGTGGGATGTCACGAGATCCAAGGAGTACGTTTGGTGCAGAAGCAGAAAAGCAGTTGGGTCCTGGTCGGCTGCCTGGCGCTGAGCTTCGCCGTGGCCCTTGGCTGCAAGGGCAACCCGGAGCAGCAACGCCGCGAGTACCTCGAGAGCGGCAACGCGCTGCTGGCGGAGAACAAGCCCGCCGACGCCATCGTGCAGTACCGCAATGCCATCAAGGCCGATCCGCGCTTCGGCGAGGCGCACCTGCAGCTGGCCGAGGCCTATGCCCGAGCCGGGGACGTCCGGCGATCGGCCCAGCAGTACATCCGCGCTGCCGACCTGATGCCTGAAAGCGCCGAGGCGCAGCTCAAGGCAGGCACGATTCTGCTCCTGGGCAACCGCTTCGACGATGCACGCAGTCGCGCAGAGAAGGCGCTGGCCGTCAATCCCAAGAACATCGACGCGCAGATGCTCCTCGGCAACGCGATTGCCGGCACCAAGGACATCGAGGGCGCCTTGAAGGAGTTCGAGGAAGCCGTCGAGATTGCCCCCTCCGACAGTCGCGGCTACACCGCCCTCGGGGCGGTCCAGCTCGCCAAGGGGCAGGCCAGTGAGGCCGAGCGGTATTTCCGGCGCGCCATCGAGGTGCAGCCACAGGCAGTTCCGGCACGTCTGGCCCTGGCCAACTTCCTGTGGTCGAGCAACCGTCGTCCCGAGGCCGAGGCGGCATTTGCCGACGCGCTGAAGATCGAGCCTGCCAACAAACTGGCCAATCGCGCACTGGCGACCTTCCATAGCGCGGGCGAGAACCCGGCCGCTGCCGAACCTTACCTGAAGGCCCTCGCCGCTGACCCCGCCGACGGCGCCGCTCGACTGGCGCTCGGCGATTACTACCTGCGGCTCGGCAAGACCGCCGAGGCCCGGCAGGTCTTCAAGAAGGTCGCCGAGGAGAGTGGTGGCTTTGCCGCGGGCCGGATTCGCCTGGCGGCGCTGGCCTACGGTGAGAAGAACCAGACCGAGGCGTACCGCCTGCTCGACGAAGTGCTGGCCAAGGAGTCCAAGAACGTGTCGGCGTTGCTGGCACGTGCGCGCATGCAGCGCATGGACGGCAAGCCCCGCGAGGCCCTCGCCTCGGCGCAGGCGGCCGTCGCGGTGGCGCCCGAGTCGTCGCCTGCGCTGTACGAGCGTGCCCTCAATGAACTCGATCTGAGTCAGCTCGACGAAAGCATCAAGTCCTTTCGCGAAGTGGTCAGACTGAGTCCGCGCGCCGCGTCGGCGCACATGCAGCTGGCCAACGCGTTGCTGCGCCGCCGCGACGCGGCCGGCGCGCTGCGTGCCGCGGAGGACGGCCTGCGCAACGCCCCGAACAACCCGGCGGCGCGGTTGCTGGTCGCACGTGCCCAGATGGCGAGCGGCGACACCACGGCCGCCGCCGCAACCATGGCGCCCCTGCAGCAGCAGTACCCGGAGGCCGGTGTCGTGTGGAGCCAGCTCGGGTCCCTGCGCATGATGCAGAAGGATGCCACGGGGGCACGGTCCGCATTCGAACGCGCGCTGGCCCTGCAGCCCGGGCAGCCCGACGCCCAGCGTGGCCTGGCCATGCTCGACGTCTCCGAGAACAAGGCAGCGTCGGCCCAGGAGCGCATCGAGGCGCAGCTGAAGAAGACGCCCGACGATCGCCAGCATCTGTCCACGGCCGCACGCGTGTACATGGCGCAGCGCGATTTTGCCAGGGCCGAAACGACGCTGCGCAAGGTCCTCGCCGCCGACAGCACCAACCTCGAGACCTACGGCATGCTCGGCCAGCTCTACCTGATGCAGGACAAGACCGACGCGGCGCTGAAGGAATTCGACACGCTCAGCAAGCAGCAGCCCAACGCCGTCGGCCCCCATACCGTGGTCGCCATGCTGCTGCAATCGAAGGGTCGGTTGCAGGAGGCGCAGCAGCGCTATGAGCGGGTCATCCAGATCGACCGGCAGGCCCCCGTTGCCGCCAACAACCTGGCGTGGCTGTATGCCGAAGGCGCCGGCAACCTCGATGTCGCCCTCCAGCTGGCGCAGACCGCTCGATTGCGTCTGCCCAATGCGCCGGCGGTGGCCGACACGCTCGGCTGGGTGTACTTCAAGAAGCAGCAATACGACCTGGCGATTCGCGAGTTGAGCGAAGCCGCGGCCGGCGACCCCGACAACCCCGAGTATCAGTACCATCTCGGAGCGGCCTACGCAGCCAAGGGCGACATCGCCAAGGCGCGCGTGGCCCTGGAAAAGGCGGTCGCGCGCCCGTTCGGGTCGCTCGCAGAGGCACAGAAGGCGCTCGCCGCGTTGCCCAAGGCCTGACGCATGGCATCACCCTCACTCAGCCTGCCCTTGACCGCGCCGGCCCGCACCGACCTGCGGGTGTGGCTGGTGCTCCTGGCCATCGTGGCGATCTACGCCCCGACGATGGCCTGGCTTTGGGACCGCTGGACGATGAGCGTCTGGCACAACGCGCACGGCCTGCTGATCCCGTTCGTGGTGGCGTACTTCGTGCGCGACGAACTGCAGCGATACGAAGGGCCCGAGGAGGCCGGCAGCGTGTGGGGCTTTGCCTGGCTCGTCCCGGCGCTTGCCATGCACGTCATCGACGGGGCCATGCACACCCAGCTCCTGTCGGCGGCCTCGATTGTCGTCGCGATGCCGGGGCTGTCGCTGCTCTTTCTCGGTTCGTCGCGGACCCGACGCATCTTGTTCCCGCTGCTGTTTCTCGCCTTCATGTTGCCGATTCCACTCGGCGTCACCGAGCGCCTGCATCTGGCCCTGCGCCATCTCACGGCGTTCGGCGTCGAGCACGTGGTGTCGGCGCTGGGCGTGCCGTTGTTTCGCGACAACCTGACCATCGAGAGCGGCGGGACGCGGCTGTTCGTGGCCGATGCGTGCAGCGGCTTCTCGACGCTGTATGCCTCGATGACGGTGGCCTGCCTGACCGCGTACTTCTGTCCGGTCCCGTGGCGCCGCGCGGCGGTGTTGCTGCTTGCCGCGCCGATTGCCATCGGCGCCAACATCCTGCGTGTGTCACTGCTGGTGCTGCTCGTGCGCGCCTACGGCAGCCCGGTGCTCGAAACGTGGATGCACGAAGGCTCGGGGATTCTCACCTTCGTTCTTGCGCTGCCGATCATTTTCTGGCTCGGCTCGCCACCGCCCGAGCGGAAGACAGGGCCTGTCCAGGACCCCGCGAGCGCCTCATGAGCAGCCTGTCGGCACGCTACGCCACACCGACGCTGATCGTGCTGCTGGTGGCGCTCATCCCGACGGTGGTCAACTCCTACGTCGGCCGCAAGGTGGTGGAGACGCCGCCCATCAGTGAGGCATTGCCCCAGGTGCTCGAGGGACGCACCTCGACGCCGACCGCCCGCAAGGCCAGCTCGATCAGGAAAGAGTTCGCCAGCGAGGATTGGGTCGAGCGTGCGTACGATCGGCCCGGTCAGGACCCGATCACGGTGCTGGTCGTGCGTTCCTATGACATGAAGCGGCTCTATCACCATCCCGAGCTGGCCATCACCGAGCGGGAGTACGAGCGCGACCGTCTCGTCGAGGTGCCGTCAGCCGCTGGTCCGGTGCAGGTGCATGTGCTCGAGGGGACACCCACGGGCCTGGCGGCGTATGCGCTGGTCTACCGCGGTGAGACGGTGGGCAACCCGTACACCTTCCAGCTCACGGTGGCGCCGGAGCTGCTCTTCACGGGGCAGCGCCCGCTGACCCTGGTATTTGCCGAGGATCCGTCCGCCCGCGACGGCGACGATGTGGCCAACGCCCCCGCCGTGCGTGATGTGGTGGCTGCGGTGGCCGCGCTCACGGCGGCGTCCGCGCTGACGAGCCGGTAATCGTCGGCCGCGGCGTCCACGAACGCCTGCGGTCCCACCGCGCGTCCCCACGCAGCATCGACCCCGTCGGGCAGCTGCGTTCCCAGCACGACCAGGCGGCGCACGTCCAGCCTCGTCCCCAGCGCGTCCACGCGGCGCAGGGCCTCGCCGACCTCGCGCCCCAGCGTCACGTCGCGCAGGCTGAGCGACGCCAGGTCGTCCTCCACTCGGAGTGCGGTGGTCACATGGTGGAGCACGGCGTGCTCGATCGAGGTGGTCGCACCAGCGTCGGCGCGGCCCCGGAGTCGGAAGCCGATCTGCGAGTGATGGACCGAGACCCGTTCGAAGACGGCATCGACCCGCTCCTTGATGTTGAACGCGGCCATGTTGGTGACCATCCCGTCACGGAACCCCCAGGCCTCGACATCCTCGAGGCGCAGTGAGGCGCGGCGTCCGCCGCGAGGCGTCTTGGTGTCGATGCCGTTTTCGCCTGGCACCACCCCGGCGGGGAAGCCGTTGATCGCGGTGGCCAGGGGGGCCAGCCACAGCTTCACGCGCTGAAGGCGCACGTCGGTCCAGCCCGGCGCAGCCCGCGAGGGGTCCAGCTGCAGGGCGTCGCCCGAGAACGTGTGGATTTCGCTGTCGCGGACCGTCAATCGCTCGACCGGGCCCGCCACAAGACCATGGGCGTCCTTGCGCCCGCCCCGCGCGTCCAGGCAGTGATGGATGAGCACCCGCTCCAGGAGGACGTCGGCGGGTCCGTCCAGATCGATGCAATCGCGACCCGAGCGGCGCACCACCAGGTTGCGCAGCACCAGGCCGCTGGCCGCGCTGGTCACCCGGACGGCGTCGTCGGGCCCATAGCGCCCGTCCAGCACCAGTCCGTCGAGGGTCACGTGCGGGTGCGCCAGCGTCAGCACCCGTCCCGTCGCCTCGAAGACGGGGCGCATGTCGGGCCGCGAGGCTCGGATCGCAAGGGCGGACGCGGCCGTCCCGCCGCGGACGGTGGCAATGGCTTCGGCGTAGGTGCCCGGCCCCACAAGCACGGTGTCGCCCGGGCCAGCCACGGCCAGCGCGTCAGCGACCCGACCAAAGGGGCTGGCGCTGGAGCCGTCGCCCCGCGAACCTGCGCGGACGTGCCACTCACGGCGCTGCGGCGACTGGGCCGTATCAGGACCTGTGGTCCCGCTCGCGAACAAGGCCATGGCCCCGGCAATGCCAACCAGGCCGGCTACCCATGTCCTGTGCCGCATCGAGACATCGTAGCGTGAGCGCCGCTCGAGCCGATTAGAATGAAGGAGGCGCGGACCTCCGCTTACACTTGCTGTGCCCGCATTCGGCACGCCTCCTCTCATGGCCTTTGGATTTCCCACATTCAGGCAGCCCCCTCTCGTCACGTACGGTACGGGTTCACTCAAGTCCCTCGGTGCCAGCGAGGGGTGGGCGAACACCGTCCTGTGCACGTCCGCTGCGCCTGCCGTCGAGGCCTATCTGCGCCAGGCCTGGAGCAAGTCGGGGCCCGACGTCAGTACCCTGCGACGGCTGGTGAAGCCGGTAGGGGAGCCCACCCATGAGATGGTGGTGGCCGCCGCTGCCGAGCTTCGGACCGCAGCACCGACTCGGCTGGTCGCCATCGGCGGCGGCGCGGTGCTGGACTGGGCAAGGCTCGCATGGCTGACGTCGGTGGGGGCACTGGACGACGAGGGGAGGGTGCACGACCGATGGCAGGCGCAACGGCGTGCTCTCGACCTGGTGCTGGTGCCGACGACCTGTGGTTCCGGCGCTGAAGCGGCCGCGGTGGCGGTGCTGAGCATCGACGGCCGGAAGGTGCCAGTCGTCTCACCGGCGCTGCTGGCCGATCAGGTGATTCTCGACAGTCGCTTCCTGTCCTCCGTCTCCGACTCGACGATGGCCTCGTCGGTGGCCGATGCGCTCTCGCACGCGATCGAAGCGTGGATGTCGATCGTACCGGGGCGATTGCCGCGCGAGTCGGCGGTTTCGAGCCTGCGTCTCCTGCTCGGCGATGGCCCAGCCTACGACAGGGCGGCACGGCTCATGGACGCCGGCTTTCTGGGCGGTGTGGCTGCCGCCCACTGCTCGGTGGGCGTCGTCCACGCCTACGCGCACTCGATGGCCCGTTTCGGACTGGGCCACGGCCACGGGAATGCCCTGGCATTGCAGCCGGGATTGCGGCGCCTGTTGGCGCTGCCGGCGGCGGCGGGGCTCCTGGATCAACTGGGCTTGAGTGCCACGGGATTGATCGAGCGCGTCGAGGCGATGACGGCCGCGGCGCAGGCCCATCCCGATTCGGCCATCGCGCTGGCCGTGCTGGACGCGCCGGAAGATCGGAGCGCGTTGCTGGAGGCCATGGCCGCGGAGCCCTGCCTGCGTACGTGCCCACTGCCGGCGGCGACGCTCGATCTGGATGCCTTCCTCGACGACGTGCGGGACGGTGTGGCGCAGCGGTGTTGAACCCGTTGCTGGAGCAGGTGGAGCGTGCCGACGCGGCGCACGTGGCGCTCCAGGATGACGACCAGATCCTGACGTACGGCCAGTTGCGCGCGCGCGCCCGGGCCATTGGCGGCGCGCTGCACAATCGCCATGGACGCGACCGCTTCGTTGTCGTCCTCATGCGCCCCAGCGTCGACGCCGTCAGTGCGTTGCTCGGGGTCATGTACGGAGGCAGCACGCCGATCCCCGTCGATCCCGACCTGCCGGCGGCAGCGCTGCAGTTTATTGCTGCCAAGAGCGGCGCCGCGTGTCAGGTCGATCCGGCCGACGCGGCGCTCTGGGACGGCGCGCCCGGGACCGATGCAGCGGGGACGTCTTCCGAACAGCCCGCGATGGTCCTGTTCACATCGGGGACGACGGGCAATCCCAAGGGCGTCATCGTCTCGCAGGCCAATCTGGCGCATTCCTGTTCGGCCATCAGCGAGTATCTGGATTACGCGCAGTGGAACTCGGCGGCCGTCGTGCTCCCCCTGCACTACAGCTATGGTCTGGTCTCGCAGGTGCTCTGCCAGCTGTGGGTGGGCGGACGCGCCGTGATCTTCCCGAGCATGCGCAACCCCATCAAGGTCGCGAGACGGGTGCAAGCGCTCGGACTCGAGACGTTCTGCGGCGTCCCGTCGACCTACCAGGCGTTGGCGGCCATCCACGCCATGTCTCCGCTCGAGATGCGGTCGGTGCGGGTCATCTGCTCAGCCGGTGCGGCGCTGGACAGTGCGCGCCTTGGCGTGATGCGGCAGATGTTCCCGATGGCGGCGGTCTACAACAACTACGGCATGACCGAGGCGGCGCCGCGCATCTCGTTCATCCGCGACGACGACCCGCGCTTCGCAGAGCCGACCTGCGGTCGACCGATGCGTGGCGTCGACGTCCGGGTCATCGACCCGGAGACAGGGCAGTCTCTGCCCGACGGCGAGACCGGCATGCTGGTCGTGCGCGGTCCCAACATCACCGCCGGATATCTGAACGACCCGGAGCTGACGGCCAGCGCCTTCACGCCCGACCGATTCCTCATCTCGGGCGACGTGGCCTGCCTGCGCGACGGTTACATCTACATCAAGGGGCGTCACGACGACGTCTTCAACGTCGGCGGGGAGAAGGTGTCGCCGGGTGAGGTCGAGCAGGCGTTGTCACATCACCCGGCCGTCGAGCAGGTCGTCGTGCGCGGCGTGCCCGATCCCCAGCGCGGCGCCGTGCCGGTGGCGTTCCTGCGGCTGCGGCAACCGGTGACGCGCAAGGAACTGGTCGAGGCGGCGCGTGCGCACGTCACGGCCGTCCGAGTGCCGACGCGTTTTCTGGAAGTGTCGGCGTTTCCGATGACGGCCAACGGCAAAGTGCAGCGCCGGCTGCTGACTGCCGATGATCCGGAGCGGGTTGTTCGGGAGATCGAGTGATGTTTCTTGCAGATGTGTCGCCGTACGCGCTGTCGCCGGGGGACAAGGCGGCTTATCTGGTTCCGCGCATGACGGAACTGGTGGCGCACCATGATCAGCATTGCACCGCGTACGCCTCGCTGGTTGGCGATTGGCGGCGTCACCGCCAGGGCGAGGTGTCGAGTGTCGAGGCGTTGCCGTTCCTGCCCGTGACCGCATTCAAGGAATACGCCCTCCGGTCAGCGGACTCCGCGGTCTCGGTCCGGTCCTCCTCGACGACCGGTCAGCAGCCCTCCCAGGTCTACATGGACAAGCCGACGCGCGCGCGGGCCTCGCTGTCGGCGCGCGCCGTGCTCGCCGACTTCATCGGCGATGCAGAAGCGACCGTATCTGGTGTTCGATGCCGAAGAGAGTGTCCGTGGTGGTGCGCTCAGCGCCCGCGCCGCGGCGGTGCTGAGCCTGGCGCACTTCGCCGAGACGTTCCATTTCGTCATGCGCAGTGAGGGCGGCGAACTGGTGCTCGACCACGACGCGCCTGGCCGCGGCGCTGGAGGTCATCGGCGACCGGCCGTTCATCGGCTACGGCTTCACGTACCTGCTCTATCAAGCGCATGCCGCCATCGCGGCGCGCGGGGCCGGGCGTCCGATGCATGCCGACAGCGTGCTGCTGCACAGCGGCGGCTGGAAGCGGCTCGCGCATCAGGCAGTCTCCAAGTCCGACTTCGACGCCGTCGTCGCCGGCGCGTGGGGCCTCGCGCCCACGCCGCGTCGTCGACTTCTACGGGCTGGTCGAGCAGGTTGGCGTGCCCTACCCCGATTGCCGCGCCGGCAACAAGCACGTGCCGTACTGGGCCGACGTGATCATCCGGCGTGCCGATACGCTCGAGCCGGCCGGCGTCGGCGAGGTCGGCCTGATCCAGCTGCTCAACTGCCTGCCGCTCGGTGCGCCCAACCACAGCGTCCTGACCGAGGACCTGGGCGAACTCGTGCTGGAGGACGGCTGCGCCTGCGGCCGGCGCGGCCGCGCGTTCGTCTTCCGCGGGCGGGCGCCGCGGGCGGAAGTGCGCGGTTGCAGCGACACGATGACCCCGCAGCGGGACGTCGCATGAGTGTCGTGACCGTGGATACGGCGGCACGGATCGAGGCGTGGCGCAGTGAGCCCGTCGATGAAAGGACGACCTGCGTCGATCGGCTGGATGCGCTCAATCGCCTGTCCGACGACCTGCTGACCAATCGGGCTGATGTCCCGCCGGCCCTCGCTGCGGCAGGCGTGGCGTTCCTGGCGGCATTCTTCCGGCGGTCGGCGCTCGAAGGGGCGATCGCCCGCGAGGTTCCCGCACTCGGGGCGCTGGACGGCTTTGTTGCGGTCGGCCCGCGCAAGAGTCTTCGCATCCTGCCGCGTGGCGTCGTGGCGCAGTGGATTGCCGGCAACGTCCCGCTGCTGGCGATGTTCTCCTGGGCCCTGGCGGCGGTGACCGGGAACCGCAGCATCCTCCGGCTCAGCACGCGGCAGGATGACTTCGTCTCGCCGCTGCTGTCGCGGCTCGCGGGTCTGTCGCCGGCCGGGGCCGAGATGGCCCGGCAGACACTGGTCCTGAGCTTCGACCGGGACGACCGCGCGGCGCACCTGGCGATGAGCCGGGCTGCGGACGTGCGGATCGCCTGGGGCGGCGTCGAAGCGGTCGACGCCATTCGCGACCTGCCATCGCGGTGGGACACCGAGACGGTCGTCCTCGGCCCGCGCGTGAGCATGGCCGTCGTCGACCCGGCGGAAGTGACCGACAAGCTGCTGGCGCGCCTGGCCGTCGATGTCATCTACTTCGATCAGCTGGCGTGTTCGTCACCGCAGTGGCTGTTCGTGCGGGGATCTCGGCAGCAGGTCCAGCCCTTCGTCGATCGGCTGGCCGCCGAGTTCGACAGGCAGACCCGCGCCATCCCCCGGCACGGGCTCGACCACGGCGAGACCTATCGCATCCACCTCGACCGCGCCCGGGTGCTGCTCGACGGCGGGACCATCTTCAGGGACGAACAGACCCGCTGGACCCTCGCGCTTGTCGACGAGCCGCGGCGTCAGGTGACCTGCGCCAACCGGTTCCTGCAGGTCGTCCCTTACGAGGATCTTGCGGCGGTGCACGCGCTGATCCCCGACAACGTCCAGACGGCCGTCACGCTGCTCGGCGTGGCCGACAACGACATCTTCACTGAAGCCGCCGCCCGGCGTGGCGTGTGCCGCTTCCCACGCCCTGGCGAGGGCAGCCATTTCGAAACGCCATGGGATGGCATTCCCCTGGTGACGCGCCTCACCCGATGGGTGCTGCGCACCGACGCGCATACACGAGGAGACCAATGACCGAAGCAGATCTGTCGACGCGGTTGAAGCACCTGATTGCCCACTTGTTCAAGGTCAGCCCCGACGACCTGTCCGACGAGGTCGGTCCCGGCGACATACCAGGCTGGGACTCGCTCGGCCACGTGACGCTGATGGTCGAGATCCAGAAGCAGTTCGGCACGCACGTGCCTGTCGAGGACGCCATCGAAGTGGAGTCGATCGGCGACATCGTGGTCCTGCTCGAACGACTCGAAGGGTCGGCTGCGTGAACATCCGCGGCATCACCGCCGTTGTCACGGGCGGTGCGTCGGGCATCGGGCAGGCCTTCGCGCGACGGTTGCTGGCGCGGGGCGCTTCGGTCTGGATCGTCGATCGCGACCTGAGCGCGATCGAGTCGGCCATGGAGGCGCTGTCGGCCCAGGGCCCGGTGCGCGCCGTGGCATGCGACGTCGGCGACGAGGAGGCGGTCGCGCGCGCGGTGGCGGAGGTGGAAGCCGACTCGCCGGGCATCGACGTGCTCGTCAACAACGCCGCGGTGTTGCGCGACCAGGCGCTGGTCTCGCGTCTCGGGCGCACGCTGCGCCGCCACTCCACGCCGGATTGGGATGAGACGATCCGCAGCAATCTCACGGGCGTGTTCCTGATGACCCGCGAGGTGGGGGAGGCGATGATCCGCCGGCGTCGAGGCGGTGTCGTCGTCAACGTGTCGTCGATCTCGCGTCTGGGCAATCCGGGGCAGACCGCGTATGCCGCAAGCAAGGCTGGTGTGGCGGCCATGACGGTCACCTGGTCGCAGGAACTCGCGCCCTATGGCATCCGCGTGGTGGGCATCGCGCCGGGGTTCGTGCAGACGCCGATGACCCGTGCCATCGCGCCGATCTTCCTCGAGCAGCTGCGCGAGCGAACACCCTCCAAACGCTTCGGCACACTCGAAGAATTCGAGGAGACCATCGAGTTCGTCATCGTCAACGACTACCTGAACGGCAAGATTCTCGAGGTCGACGGTGGACTCCGGTTCTGACGTCGGCGGGGCGCCGGTGAGGCCGCGCGGGTTGTTCGGCTACTCGGCTGAACTGGTGCCCGAGATCGTCGCGTTCCAGCGCGAGACCTTTCCGGAGCGCGAGGTCTCGTTGATCGAACCGCGCTGGCGCTGGATGTTCGAGCAATCGGCACGGCGCCTGGGTGTGGCCCCGATGGTGTGGGTCTACCGTGCCGCGTCGGGCATCGTCGCGCATCAGGGTGCGATTGCGGTCAAGTGCAAGGTCGGGGCGCATACCCTGACGACCGGCTGGTTCGTGGAGACCATGGTGCATGAGCGTCACCGCGGGCGGGCGGTGGGCCCCATGCTCGTGAAGAAGGCGCTCGAGGACCTGCCCTTCAACCTCTCACTGGGGCAGACCGAACAGATGCGTGAGATGCAGCGTGCGCTCGGGTGGGTGCAGGTCGGCCCGCTGCCGGTGGCCGCACTTGCTGTCCGTGCCAGGCACGTGCTGGCCGGCAAGGGCGCAGCCATCGTACGGCCCGCTGCGGCCCTCGGGTTGTTCCTGCGCCGCGCAGGAGGCACCTACCTGCGCGGTTCCGCACGCGGCCTCGACGTCGTGCGTGATGCGCCGCTGGGCGCCGAGCACGACGTCCTGTGGGAGCGCGCGGCTGCCGACGTACCGGTGGCCGTGGTCAGGGATGCATCGTTCCTGGAGTGGAAGTACCGCACACAGCCCGGGCAGCGGTTCGTGACACTCGACGTCAGGCGCGCCGGCCGGCTCCTGGGCTTCGTGGCCTTCGTGATGCGGGCACCCGACCGGGCGTACCGATATGCCAGGGCCGTTGTCACCGACATCATCGTCCCGCCCTCGGACGTCGACGCGGTGCGCGCCTGCGTCCGTGCGTTGCACGACGCGGCGCGTCAGGAGGGGGCCGATTTGATCACCGTCGGATTGAATCAGCCGGCGATCCAGGCCGAACTGTCGCGGCAGGGTTACGTGTCGCGGCCGCATGAGCGCGTCCTGCTGATCGCGCCGGGTGCCGAGGATCATCCCGTCCGGCCCTGGCTTGCACGCCCGGAGACGTGGCTGCTCTCGATGAGCGACTCGGACATCGACCGGCCATGGTAGGCGCCGTGGCCGACCTACAGACGCTGCCCGAGCGTCCCGGAGAGGGGCGTGGCATTCTCCTCGTCACCACGACATTCCCCCCCAATCGGCAGGCGGGCACGCACCGGCTGCTCCGGTTCGCGCGCCATCTCGACTCGCTGGGCTGGCGCGTCTCCGTGCTCACGATGGCCCCGGAGTCGTATCGTCCGGGCGTGCCAGTGGACGAGAAGTTGTGCAGCGAAATCCCTTCCGGGGTGCACGTCGTCAGGACACGCGTTCCAGGAAGGCGCCAGGCAGCGACCGCGGTACCGCGGTTGCCGCAGCTCAATGGCCCGACGCCGCCACCGCGCAAAGCCGAGAACGTCTTGAAGCGGTCGCTGCGCCGGGTGTGGCGCGACGTCACGTCCACGCCGGACCCGGAACTGGCCTGGGCGCTGACCGCAGTGCGGGCCGGCATGGACATGGTGCGCGCCGGGCGCGTCGACGTCATCCTGTCGTCGGCTCCGCCCTTCACGTGTCATCTGATTGCCCTCGAGATCGCCCGACGTTCGAGGCGGCCGTGGGTGGCGGACTTCCGCGATCCATGGTCACGGGCGCCCTGGGCCCTCGAGTTCCGCAACCAGGGGTGGACGGGCGTCGTGCATCGCCGGCTCGAGCGCCTGACGATAAATCGCGCGAGTCGGGTGGTGCTGAACACCAAACCGATGCAGGAGGACTTTGCCGCGCATTACCCGGCGGAGCACCGCCGCCAGATTCCTGACCATTCCGAACGGCTTCGACGAGGAGGCCCTCGAACGGACGCTGCAGCCGGTAGCCCGAACGGCTTCACCGGACACGGTCGTCCTTTGCCACACCGGCAGCCTGTACCAGGCCCGGGACCCGCGGCCCCTCTTTCGAGCCCTGGCCGCGATCCGGACAGCCGGGGATGTGCCCCACGATGCCTTTCGCCTGCAACTGGTCGGCGGCGCCGGGGGCGAGTTCGATGCACCGGGCGAGGTACGCCGGCTCGGACTCGACGGCATGGTCGAGTTCGTCCCGCCGGTCTCGCACGGGCAGAGCCTCGGCTACCTGCGCGCGGCGGACGTCCTGCTGGTCGTGCAGCCGGATACTCGCGTGCAGGTGCCGGTCAAGCTCTACGAGTATCTCTGGGCGCGCAAGCCGATTCTGGCGCTCGCCTCCGACGGTGCCGTCGCCGATCTGATTCGCGACGGCGGCGTGGGGCACGTCGTGCCGGCCGACGATGAGATGGCGATCGCCGGCGCGCTGCGCCTGCTCTACGCCCGGCGCACGACGCTGTCGAGTGACTTTGTCGCGCCCGCGCAGTTCCTCCTCGACCTCGAGGGCCGAACACTGGCGCGCCGGCTTCACGACGTGCTCGTCGACGTGACCGCATGACCACTCCGACACAGCCGTCGTTCCGGCGCCTGACGGCCGCAGGGGCCCCCGCGCGATGTGCGGCATAGCCGGGCGGTTCAACTTTCGTTCGGGCCGGCCGGTCGATCCCGGTCGCATCGAGGGGATGTGCAATCTGCTCGCGCATCGGGGACCCGACGCCGAGGGCGTCTGGTGCGCGGGCGCCGTCGGCTTCGGGCATCGCAGGCTGGCGGTGATCGACCTCAGTCCGGCGGGCTGCCAGCCGATGCAGGCGGCTGATGGCGGCCTCGTGATCAGCTTCAACGGCGAGATCTACAACTTCGCCGAACTGCGTCGGACGCTCGAGGGCCGCGGCCATCGGCTGCGGACGGGCACGGACACCGAAGTCATTTTGGCCGCCTATCGCGAGTGGGGCACGGACTGCCTGCGGCACCTGCGTGGCATGTTTGCCCTGGCCCTCTGGGACGACGGCCGACAGACGCTGTTCATGGCCCGAGACCGCGTCGGCAAGAAGCCGCTGCACTACTTGCTCGACGAGGACGGCGTGTCGTTTGCGTCGGAACCGAAGGCCTTTTTTGCCGACCCGGGTTTCTCCGCGACGCCAGACCTGGCGGCCCTCTCGGCATACCTCGACCCACCAGTACGTCCCCAGCCCGCTCTCGAGCTTTCGCGGCATTCGCAAGCTGCCGCCCGCGCACTACATGATCGTGGATGCGGGCGGTGTGCGGCTGGAGCGCTATTGGAAGCTCTCGTACGCGGTGAAGCGCACCATCTCCGAAGCCGAGGCTATCGAGGAGCTGCTCGCGCGCCTGCAGGAGGCCGTCCGGCTGCGACTCACCAGCGACGTGCCCCTCGGGGCCTTCCTGAGCGGCGGCGTCGATTCCGGGATGATCGTGGCGATGATGGCGCGACTGGGCAGCGCGCCGGTCAAGACGTTCTCGATTGGCTTCGAGGAAGAGGAGTTCAACGAGCTGCCACAGGCGCGGCTCGTTGCCGAGCGGTACGCGACCGAGCACCACGAGTTCATCGTCCGGCCCGATGCCGTGGAGGTGGTGCCGGAACTGGTCTGGCACTACGGCGAACCGTTCGCGGATTCGTCGGCGGTGCCCACGTACTATCTGTCCGAGTTGGCACGGCGCCACGTGACGGTGGCGCTGAACGGAGACGCGGGTGACGAGAACTTCGCCGGCTATGCCCGGTATCGCCTGCCTCCCTCGGCGCGGCTGTTCGACCGTCTGCCCGGCGCGGTCCGTCGGTCGGCTCGTGCCGCGATTGAGCGGATGCCGGAGCCGCGCCCCTCGTCGTCGGTGTGGTCGCGGGCGATGCGACGGGCACGCAATGTCGTGGCCACGCCAGGGGGCCGCTATCACCGCCGGATGATGATGCTCAGGCCAGAGCTGAAGTCGTCGCTCTGCACGGCGTCGTTTCTCGAGGCCGCCGAGGAGTCAGGTGCTGCGTTTCTGGCCGACGCCTACGAACGTTCGGACGCGCTGGACGCCACCGACGCGAAGCTCGACGTCGACGTCCAGTACTATCTGCCCGATTGCCTGCTGGTGAAGGTCGACATCGCGACGATGGCGCACGGGCTCGAAGCGCGCTCGCCCATGCTGGACCACGAGTTCATGGAGTTCGCAGCCTCGCTGCCCTCGCGGCTCAAGCTCCGTGACGGCTGCAGCAAGTACATCCTCAAGCAGGCGGCGAGGCGCTTGCTGCCAGCGGCAAACATCGATCGGCCAAAGCGGGGATTCGGACTGCCACTGGAGCGATGGTTCCGGGGGCGGCTGGGGCAGTTTGCCGCCGACATGCTGCTCGACGGACGTCTTGCCGCGCGAGGGTATTTCCACCCGGCCGTTGTCGAACAACTCGTCCGAGAGCACCGGACTGGCCTCGGCCGCTGGCACAACGAACTGTGGACGCTGGTGATGCTCGAATCCTGGCACCGGATGTTCATCGATCAGCGTCCCGGGGCCGCGCCACCGCGGCGCGTTCCCACGGTCATCGAGGCCCGGTGATCGTCGCCGGACACACTGACGGGGCCGGTCGCACGGCGGCGGGACGCGAGGTCCTGTCGCTGACGCTGGTCTCCGCGGCGGTCGTGACGCTGCTCGATGCCATCCTGCTCGAACTGCAGCGCGGTTTCTTCACCGGAGGGTTCCTCGCGCGCGACAGCGCCACGGCGGCGATGGACCGCGTCGCGTTCGTCTGCGGCTCGTTGGCGCTTGACGCCGTCTGCGCTGGCCTCGGGGTCTTGGTCGCGCTGCTGTTCGCGGCACGGGTCCGCTGGGGCCGCGCTGCCCGCCGCTCCCTCGCGATGCTGCTCGGCGCTGGACCACTCGTGCTCGCCAGCCTGGTGGAGTACCAGATACTGGCTCGGCTCGGTGATGCCTTCGACCTGCACCTGATGTTCGATCTCGTCGGCCGCAGGCCCGCCGAGATCCTGGCGGTGTCGTCGGCGCAGCTGCTGGTGCCGCTGGCAGCACTCGTGGTGACGGGCGTGCTGCTCGTCGTCGGCCTGCAATGCGTGAACAGGCGCTTCCCCGGGGACGTCCGGCAGTCGCCGGGCTGGCGTGGCGTCATGGCATGGTGCACCGTCGCGATCGTGCTCACCGTCGCGACCACCGTGGCCCGGACGGCCAGCGAGGTGCAGGACAACGGGCTCCGCCGCAAGGCGTCCGGGCAGGCGGTCGGCGCCGTCGTCACCTTCGTCAGCGACGTCGACCGGGACGGACATGGGTTGCTCAGTCGCCCGGCTGACCCTGATCCCTGGGATGCCCGGGTGTACCCCTACGCGCGTGAGGTGCCCGGCAACGGCGTCGACGAGAACGGCGTCGGCGGTGACCTGCCCGTTGGCGCCAACGACACTGTCGTCGAGCCGACGCCTGCCTTCGCGCAGACTCCGCCGGTGGTGCTAGTGATGCTCGAGACGTTTCGGGCCGACCTGGTGGGCGCCCGCCAGGGCGGCCGGGAGATCACACCGGCGCTGAATCAGCTGGCCCGGGACGGGGCGTCGGCGGCGCGGGCGTACTCGCACAACGGCTACACCGTGCAGTCGCGATTTCATCTGTTCACCGGTGGCATGACACGTCAGCCCGGCAGAGGCACGTTGCTGGACGACTTCCGTCGCAACGGTTACCAGACGGCGTACTTCTCGGCGCAGGACGAGTCGTTCGGCGGCCGCGCGTTTGCCATCGGCGCCAGCGAGGCGGATGTCTTCTACGACGCGCGCCAGGACCGCGACCGCCGCTTCACGACCTTCACGACCGCGGGCAGCCTCGGCGTGTCGTCGGAGGTCGTGCTCGAGCGCGTGTCGGCCTTTCTCGCGGCGCGCTCGGATCAGCAACCGCTGTTCCTCTTCGTCAACTTCTACGATGCGCATTTCCCGTACTGGCACGACCAGTTCCAGCCCCTTGTCGACAGCATCCGCGTGCCGCAGGCCGACATCGTCGAGGCCCGTGCGGCCGACGTGCGGCGGATGTATCACAATGCCGCGGCCAACGTCGACCGGGCGGTCGGGCACCTGCGGCAACTGGTGACCGAGCAGGTCGGACCCGACGCGGCGTTCATCGTGCTGGCCGATCACGGCGAGAGCCTGTTCGACGATGGCTTTCTGGGCCATGGGTACGTGCTCAACGACGTGCAGACGCGCATCCCCGTGATTGCCGCTGGCCTGGCCCTGGATGTCTGCGAGCCGTTCGGGCAAGCAGACATCCGTGGGGCGATCGTCGCCGCGCTGGCCGTTCCCGCGGCCGGCCAGCGACCATCGTCGCGCGCCTGTTCAGGTCGGTCCGTGTTCCAGTACCTCGGCACCATCGAGCGCCCCAGGCAGATCGCCCTGGTGAGCGAGCAGGGGCGCATCATCTATGACTTCCGTGAAGATCGACTGCAGGTGAACGGCGGACCATGGCAGGCGACCACGGACCTTGACGCGCCCTTGCGGCGGGAGTGGCTCGCCCTCGTGCATCGCTGGGAGCGGATGCGTCCGGCGGGTGCGGGTGTCGAGAACGGGCCGTCGTGACGGCGAGCAACCGGCCTCTCCGCGTGATGCACGTGATTCACCATCTGCAGCCGGGCGGCATGGAGTACGGCCTGATCAAGCTCGTCAACGGCCTGGCCGGTGGCCGGGTGGAGAGTGTCATCTGCAGTACGACGGTCGCCAATCCGGCGATGCTGCAGATGCTCTCGCCGCACGTGCGCGTCATCGCAGCTTGCGCGTCGCGCCGGCAACGACCCGACGCTCGTGTGGCAGTTGTATCGTGCGTTCCGTCGGGAGCGCCCCGACATCGTGCACACGCACGCATGGGGGACGCTGGTGGAGGGCTACCTGGCGGCACGCCTGGCCCGTGTGCCGGTGGTGATGCATGGCGAGCACGGCACCCTGCAGGCGCGGCCCTTCCAGCTGCGCGCGCAGCGATGGGTGTGGTCGCGCGTGGACCGGCTGCTGTCGGTCTCGTCGCGACTGGCCGAGCGGATGGCTGAAACCGTGGGGGTGCCGCTCGAGCGGGTGACGGTGGTCCGCAACGGTGTCGACTCTCGCGCTTCGGCAGCACCGCGCGGCAGGACGCCCGGCGCGAGCTGGGGGTCGAGGACGACACCGTGCTCGTCGGCCATGCCGGTCGGCTGGTTGCCGTGAAGGACCAGGCCGCGCTCGTCGAGGCCGCGGCCAGGGTCGCAGGCTCCGGGGCGTCGATTCCGCGTTCTCATCGCGGGCGAGGGGCCGCTGCGCAACGCGCTCGAGGCGCAGATTGCGCAGCTCGGTGTGGGTGATTCCGTGCGGCTGCTCGGGCATCGAGCCGATGTGGAGCGGCTGTTCGCGGCGCTCGACGTGTACGTGCTCTGTTCCCGGTCGGAGGGCATGCCGAACACGGTTCTCGAGGCGATGGCGTCGGGTGTGCCGGTGGTGTCCACGCAGGTCGGCGGTGCCGACGAGCTGATCGTCCCCGAGGAGACCGGGCTGCTGGTGCCCCCGGCCCGACCGGAGCTGTTGGCGCAGGCGCTCGGTCGCCTGATCGACGACCCGGCGCTCCGCCTGCGCATGGGTGCGGCAGGCAAGGCACGCGCGACGGCGCAGTTCAGTCTTGCGGCAATGGTGAAGGGCTACGAGGCGGTGTACCTCGAGGGAGCGACACGGCGGTGATGACGAAAGCCCTGCTGGCGACGAGCATCCTGTTGCTGCTGGCGCACGAACTGCTGGCCCTGCGGGCGGGGCAGCGGGGAGGGCTGCTGGTCGCCTTGCGCAGGTTTGTCTTGCTTGGTCTGGTCGGTGCCTCGGCGTTCGGTGGAGACGCCGTGTCGATCCGCGAGCGACTCCGTCTCCTGCGTGTGGTCGCGCCAGGGCCGCCGCCGATTCCATTCGACTCCACGGGTGACGCGCTGCTGGCCCGGCGTCTCGCGGCGCAGACGCCTGCCAGGCCGTTTCCGGCCGGGGCAACACGAGCCGAGGTGGACGCCTGGCGGGTGCATGTCGTGGGACAGCTGCGTGCCTTGACGAAGTACGACGCGGCCAGTACCGGCGACGTCGCGGTGAAGGTAGAGAGCAGTGAGGAGGTCGGTGCTGTGCGTCGCACCTTGCTCACTTTCGCGGCCGCCGATGGCACCCGCATCCCGGCGTACGTGCACGAACCACGCGGCGGCCCCCCTCGCGGCGCCGTCCTCGTCGTGCCCGGTCACGGTGCGGGCGCGCGGTCGACGGCGGGCATCGCGCCACCCGATTATCAGCATGCGGCCGCGCTTGCTCTGGCGCACCATGGGTTTGTGACGCTGACCCCGGAGTTGCGGGGATTCGGCATGCTGTCGCCGCGCGGCGCACCGAGCCACCGGGCAGTGGCGGTGGCGGCGCTCGAGGCTGGCTCGTCCTACAAGGCCGTGGTCGTCAAGGACCTGGGACGCGCGTTGACGGTGCTGGCGAGCTGGCGCGGTGTCGATCCTGGTCATCTTGGCGTGGCCGGCGCGTCGCTCGGTGGAGAGCTGGCGGTGCTGCTCGGCGTCCTCGATGAGCGGGTGCGTGTGGTGGTCAGCCAGAGCTATGGCGGTTCGGTCGGTGCAACCGGCGTGGCCGAGGCAAGTACCGACGAGGCGACGCAGACGCCGCACGGGTGCCACACGATGCCGGGGGTGAATCAACTGGTGTGGCAGGAGGACTGGTTCCGCCTGGTGGCACCGCGGCCGTTGCTGGTGACGCGGGGCCGCCGCAACACACCTCGCGAGTCCGAGGCATTTGCTGCGGCCGTCCGCCCGGCGTTTGCGGCCGCGAGCGTGCCGGATCGGTTCAGCTTCGCCGTAGAGAACGGCGGTCACGAGTTCTTCGTGGAGCCTGTGGCCGAGTTCTTGTTGCGATGGCTCTGAGCTGCGGGGCCACGCCTGACGCCGCTCCGGCGCGCTGACGCACGTCCAGCGCGCGCACCTTCACCTCACTCAGCTCACCTGCTCACCGCGGCGGCTATCTCCATCCGCGCCGGTATCAGTCTCCGGTCCGATGCGGCAGCATCGTGTCGAGCAGCGCCGAGATGCTCCGCAGGTTACGCGGGGCTGGAGGCCCCGGCGGGCGCGGCAGGGCCGTCGTCGCACCCGGCCGTAGCAGGAGCGGATAGATGTCCGACGGCGGATCGCGGAGCACGGCGATGTTGCGCACGTAGGCGACGAGGTCCCGGAAGTCTTTGGTGCGTCCAGGAGGCAGAAACGCGGTGGACGTATTGAATTCCACGTAGAACTCGTCAATCGAGTACACGCCGCCGGAGGGCCGCACGTTCACGGGAATGCCGCTGTAGACCTGGATCGGGCCAACCTGCTCGTCAGCCATCCAGGCGTCGAGCACGTCGTAGTCGTTGGCCCGCTGCTCGATGCGCACCCACCAGCGCGTCCAGCGATTGGGGTGCAGCAGGAAGAACGGCCCGTTCGGCTCGCCCGGGCCGCCGGGTGAGAGCGGGTTGTTGTTGGTCACCCCCGGCCCCATCTGGTTCTCGTCGGCCAGTCTCCAGTCGGCAGGTCCGCCGGGCGTGCCGTAGGAGCGGAGTCTACCGGTGACGGCGACGTGTCTGGACGGGTCGTATGCAGCCGGTCGCGGCGAACCGCCGTCGAAATGGGTCTGCGCCTCGAGCCAGATGGACTTGTCGGAGGACAGCTGGAAGGCTTTGAAATTGCCGATGCCATTGTCCATGTAGCTATCGGTGAAGTAACCGTCCCAGGTGACCAACCAGGTAGCGCCGTCGTAGCTCTTGATCGGGACACGGATCTGGTTGGCCAGGCTGTTGCCGCCCAGCCGGACGACCTCGCCGGCACTATGCGCCGTGGCCGTGGTCCCGAATGCGCCACGGCGGCTGAGCGTGACCAGTCCCGTCGATCGGTCCAGCGGTGTGACGGCCTCGTTGGTGATGATGATTTCGTTGCCGATCCTGATCTGGCGTCCCTTGGCGTTGAGGGCAGTTGTCACCCGCGTGACATTGCCACCCAGATCGCTGAGGGGCAGGGTCATGGTGGTCGCGCCGATGGGGGCCACCAACATCGACGATGCTCCGGGCGTGAACGCCGGAATCACGACTTTCGCGGCATCCTGAGCGTTGGGGTCGTCGTCGGTGGTCGGGCTGTAGGTCACCATCAGCGCATCCGAGTTCGAGTTCGCGTATCCGCCCTCGCTCGGGCGTCCGAGCTGCGCCGGGCTGCGCAGGCTGTAGGACTTCCAATGGTCGGAGCGTGACGTCAAGGCCTCGAAGTAGGCGTGCGGCGACGCGCCCTGCCTGGCAGGAAGGGCGGTCACGGCCGCGGCCACGAGCACCGCAGCGATGCACACCCGGTGGGCGGACGAAGCAGCGGCTGCGGGTCGCGCAGGGGGCTGACTTGCGTGGACGGATGTCCGATCCTCGATGGTGCCGTTCATGATGCCTTCTGGAATTCAGGCCCTCAGGGGCGTGGTTGCTTCGATTTGTGCGGGCGCGTCGGTGTCGGCGCGTCGCTGGGTGACGGAGTCTGCGGTGCGCCAGTGCCGACGGGGCGCTGGAGGATCGTCGACACATCGCCGAGTGGCTTCAGGACCACGACGTTGCGTACGTAGCTCACCAGTTCGCCGCGGCCGGGCTTCACCCCGTTGGTGGACGTGTTGTACTCGAGCCATAAGCGATCCCAGCCCTTGCCCTTCGGCTTGATCGCCTCTTGCTTGAACAATTGAACCGGGCCACGCGCCTCGTCAGCCATCCACATCGACAGGTCCCACCATTCGCTTGCCGCGCGTGGCGTGATTTGCACCCAGTACCGGGTCCATGTGTTGGGCGCGATGGCGAAGGTGGCCAACTGGCCGCCGACCGAGCCGCCGCCGTAGTTGACGTCGCCGACACGCGAGCGACGGCGGGCCGCCGAACCGCCGTATGCCCGCACGTCGACAAGCGCGACGGCGCCACGGAATCGATGCGCACCCTGGAAGCGTGCGCGGACCTCGGTCCAGATGCCACCGCCCGACTCGAGCTGGAACGCCTTGTAATTCCGGATGCCGGTACGGTCGAAACGAAATTCCTCGCCCCACCAGGCGTCCCACGTCAGCAGGAACCCCTCGGCGCCGTGTTGCAAGGGCAGCCGCACCTGATTACGGAGATTGTTGGCGTCGCTCTCGATCAGGACCTTTGCTGCATCCTGCTTGCGCGGGTAGCGGTCGCTGGCCGGGTCGTAGGTCACGCCGAGCGTCCGATCCGCACTCTGTGCAAACCCGCCTCGTGCCCGTGGGGCCAGCTGCGCCGGGTCGCGAAGGCTGTAGGACACCAGGTGGTCGGAACGCCTGGCCAACGTCTGGAAGTAGTCGTGTTGACCCGATCCTGGCGCGAGGGCCTTCTGCGCCAGCGTCGCCATCGTGGCGGGCCAGGCGAGCGGGATGAGCAGCGCGAACAGCGAAGCGAGGAATCGCCGGGTCGTCATGGCGTTGTCAGTTGTTGGAGTCGGCCCCACGCTGGCAGCCAGCGACTTCACCATTGCAAACGAGAAGCCATGGCAGCAAGGCCGCCGTCACTGACCAATTTGCACGCGACGCCTGGCAGGGGCGTCGCAGGAGCGTCGAGGCACTGACAGACTGTGACGTTTACGCACCTGCGGCCGACGGAAGTGTCAGCTGGTCATGCCTTGGGACCGAACCTGGCTCGCAGGTGGCTCTTCACCACCTCCAGGCGATACCGCGCCATCACCCCGAGCTGCGTCCTGAACAGGTTGCTGGAGATGCGGTCGGCGTGCAGACCGACGTTCTCGACGACGCCGATTGGCTGGCCGACGACATCGGGGTTGATGACGGGATAAGCCAGGTCGGCCAGCAACTGTCCGGCCACGCGCTCGATCGTCTTGATCGCGTCGGGCGGCACCGCGCGCCGCCATTTCTCGGTGTTGTCGGCTTTCAGCAGCTTCGGGAGCTCTTCACGCATCCTGGCGAGCCGCTCGTCATTCGCGTCCCCCCCGGTGAAGGCGACGATGTCGGTCAGCACCTTCACCGGCTCGGCCATGAACTGCTCGTAGCGGACTTCCATGTAGCGGTCGGGACCAAGTTGCCGGCCGAGCGCACGACCCGTGGTCAGGTGCGACACCCAATCCACTGCCCCGAAGTGCCAGCTGCGTTCCAGGAGCAGGTCAGTCGAGGAGCGCATCGACAGCACCACGTCGCGGGCGTCGCGGATGCAGTGCACGAAGCGTGCGCCAGGGAAGAGGTCGTCGATCTGATGACCGGTGACGCGCGCGAACCCGGCCCGCTTGTAGCCCCAGTTGTTCTTGCCATGACCCAGGGCCGTGGCAGAGAACACGGCCGAGATCAGCCCCCCGTAGGTCCGCGGCTCGACCCTGGCCAGCAACTCGGCCTCCGAAAGCGCCATGCCGCGCTGCCGGACCCGCTCGGTGAAGTAGTGGTCGGCGTAGAGATGCTGGATGAGGCGCCGCAGGTTCGCCTCCTCATGCAACGGCGCGTAGTGCGAGAGGTTGCGATGGAACCGGAGCATCGTGCCGTTGTCACGGCAGATGTGGATGTCCAGGAAACGATTGACCATCTGCCCCAGGAACGTCGTCCCCGATCGCGGGCTGCCCATGATCAGCAGCGGCGCGTGGGCCGTGGCGGTGGGGGGTGCGGACTGCTGCGACATCATGTCTCCTGCGCCCCTCCAGGGGACGCTTGCGGTGGCGCTGGCACGCGCGATCATGGACGACTCAGCGGTAGCCGAGTGCATCCTGGTCGGGTCCTGCGAGATCGATAACCCGGCGCTGCTCCTGCTCGGTCAGACCGGCGCGCCAGCCTTCGTCGAGACGGACCCGGATCTCGTCCGTGTTCCTCATGCTGTTGCCGAGGACGTGTCGATCCCGCGGGCGCATGGTGCCCTCGACTTCAATCGGCGGCACCCCGCAAAAAGTCCAGAAGCGGGCTAGCGATTCCGCCGGTGCCGCACACAGATCTTCGTAACGGAGATGGAATCGACGTGCCTCCGGCAGCCGGTCCAGCAGGCGTCTCGTGGAGGCCTGGTCGTGGCGCCAGACCTCGGTGGCGTCCTCGATCGACAATCCTCGCTTCTTGGCTGAGTGTGCCACGCCGCGGGCGTCGCGGGTGAGCCAGGCGACCCGGACGTCGAGTGCCGGCACGTCCAGGAGGTGGGTGAGCCTGGTCGGCAGCTTGGTCGTGTCGAGGAATACGCGGGCGCCCGTCTGATGCAGGACCGCGGCGATGAACGCGATGTTGACGGCATCGATGCGGGCCACCCGGCGTCGATAGCCTGGGAGGTGTCGCGCGGCCCACCGCCGCAGTCGCCGCACGCTGACCGCGGAGGTCTCGCGGGTGAAGATACGGTCCAGCCAGGGGTGCTCGAAGCGGTAGTCGTTGCTCCAGTGCGAGGCGTCCAGGCGCTGACCCGACGACGTCACCTCAGCGAAGATCGCGCCCCAGAACGGACAACACTGCAGCTGTTCGCCGCACGAGCACAGCTGGGTCGGCGCCCGGCCGGCGCGCCGGATGCTCGGCTTGACTGACGCCTCACCGACACTTGCCACCTGCGGATGCTGACTGCCCAGCAGGGCCAGCAGCGTGGAGCCGCTGTGGCTCGAACCCACGACGTAGACAACAGGCACTGGAGGCGCGGCCATGGCGCGAAACCGTCCGATCAGCTGAAGCCGAGGTCGCTGTTGACCGCCCCGGCGATGTCGAGCACGTCCCGCGTTTCCTCGGGACTCAGCCGGTGCTTCCAGCTTTCGTCGAGACGAATGCGGATCGCCCCGCCCATGCGCATCGCGTTGCCCAGGACGTGATGGAAGGCCGCGTCGACGACGTCCGGCGGGTCCATGTCCGTGACGCCGCAGAACTCCCAGATCCGGCGCATCGCGGCCGCCGGATCGGCGCACAGTTCCTCGTAGCGGACACGATGGAAGGGGAGCGTCGGGTGGCGCCGTGCGACGTCGGCGATGCTGGTCTGGTCGCGGTACCACGTGCGCGCGGCGTCGCGAGGTGACATGCCGCGCTTCTTGGCCGACGCGGCGTAGCCGCGCACGTCGCGCACGAGATGGAGCAGTTTCATGTCCAGATCCGGCACGCGCAGCATGTGCAGCAGCCGCGGCGTGCGCTTGGACGTGTCGGCGAAGACTCGGGCGTTGCTGGCACGGAGGACCGCGCGGATGAACGCGAGGTTGGCCGCGTCAATCTTTTCGACCCGGTGCCGATAGACCGGAAGATGATCGGCTGCCCACACGACCCCGCGTCGTCCGACCTGCGGCGTTGCACAGCCGGTTCAGGAGCCGTTGCGCCACGGGGTGTTCGAACCGGTAGTCGTTGGTCCACCGGTCCGGGCCCAGGTCCTGGTCCAGGTCACGCGCCTCGGCGAAGACGCGCGTCCAGAAGGGGCAGTTGGCAAGGGTCTGGCCGCAGGAGCACTCGGCGGCGGCCGCGTCGCCGCGGCGGCGAATCTTGGGCTTGACGGCGGTTTCGCCGACACACGCGATATCGGGATGACTGTCGAGCAGGAGGGCCAGCAGGGTCGAGCCGCTGTGGCCGCATCCGGCGATGTAGACGACTGGTGTCGCGTCAGTTGGCATGGAGGTCGATGTCGCGGGCCCCGTGACGTCGCCCCGCCGGTGGCGCAGAGACTATACTGAATCGCGCCGCGTTGCTCCAGTTCCCCCGACTCGGCGGACTGTCGTGTCGGTCCATCCCGCATGCCGTATGCCGCTTCTGTTCTCGCCGATGCCTTCTCAGCCCAGCTGGCCTGCATGAGCCCTCTTCCGACTCCGGCTCTCGCGCACGCCGTCCGTGAGCAGAGGCGCTAGTGGCGGCGCCGCAGGCCCCAGGCGCGTTTCGGCTCGCGACCGCATCCTTGCGTGTGCTGCCCGACTTCTTGGTCATCGGGACGCAGAAGGGCGGCACGAGTTCGCTGTACCAGTACTTGATCCAGCACCCAGACGTGGCTCCCGCCCTGAAGAAGGAAGTGCACTTCTTCAGCTGGGAGTACGGCCGGGGCGAGCCGTGGTACCGGGCGCATTTCCCCCTGCGTGCGCACCGCCGCGTGCGTGAGGCCGTGACCCGCCGTCGCGTGCTCACCGGCGAGGCAACGCCCTATTACCTGTTCCATCCACACGCCGCCGAACGGGTCGGCGCGCTTCTTCCAGCGGCGCGTCTGATCGTGCTGCTGCGCAATCCGGTCGATCGGGCGGTGTCCTCCTACCTGCATCAGGTCAGACTCGGCCGGGAGCCGCTGTCGCTGCGCGAGGCCCTGGCCGCTGAAGAGGGGCGATTGGCCGGGGAGGTCGAACGCCTGGCGCGGGAGCCCCTGTACAACAGCCCCGCCCATCGCCATCACTCGTACCTGTCGCGCGGCCTGTACGCCGACCAGCTCGCAGCCTGGTTCACGGTCTTCCCGAGGGAGCAGTTCCTCATCCTGCGCAGCGAGGACTTCTTCGCCGACACCCCCGCTGTCTTCGCGCAGACCCTGGAGTTCCTCGGGTTGCCGCCCTGGCGGCCGGATACGTTCGAGCGCTTCAACGTGGCGCGCCGCCACGCGCCCGAGGCAGGCAAGGACGCCGTCGCCCGCCAGTACCTGGCCGAGTACTACGCGCCGCACAACCGTCGGCTCGAACAGCTGCTGGGGCGCGACCTGGGATGGGGGCGCGGATGAGCCCGGGGCGGAAGAAGCACGGCAATTCGTACGGCCGCACGGCAAAGAAGGGCGCAGCGTGGGCAGCCGTCCGCCAGGGCGGGCACGAGCTCATGGCCATCCCGTTCTCGATGGTCATGGCGCGCCTGCTGACGCCGACCGAGTTCGGTGTGGCAGTGGCGGCGTCGTTTTTCGTGCTGCTCGCGGCGCGGTTGACGCAGTTCGGCTTCGGCGCGGCCATCGTCCGCATCAAGGACGTCCGCGAGGAGCACACGGCCTCGGTCTTCATCGTCAGCCTGGGGACCGGCATCCTGAGCTACGCGGCGCTGTTTCTTGCCGCCCCGGCGATCGGGCGATTCTTCCAGAGCCCTGACTCGGGCGCCCTCGTGAGAGTCGCGGCGCTGACCTTCGTGATCAGTCCGTTTGGCAGCGTCGCCAGTGCCTTGATCACCCGCAACATGCAGTTCCGCGCGATTGCCATCGCAGACTGGACCGACAGCCTGGTCGGCTCGGTGGCGACGATCGTCCTGGCGCTCCGGGGATGGAGTTACTGGAGCATCGTGTACGGGCAGATCCTGGCCACCAGCGTGCGGGTGGTGCTGCAGATGTACCTGGCCAACTGGCGGCCGTCGCTTCGCTTCTCCCGCACGGCCCTGCAGGAATTGCTGTCGTATGGCCTTGGCGTGCAGACCAAGCGGTTGCTGGAATACGCCGCGGCCAACCTCGACACGCTGGTGGTCGGGCGGATGCTCGACATCACCGCCCTCGGCTTCTACGACAAGGCCTTCAGCACGATGGGCCGCCTGGTCAATCGGCTGACGCTGGGCCAGGCGCCGTTCCGGATCTTTGCCATCATCCACGAGGATCGGGAGCGATTCCGGCGTGCCTACGAGCGCTTGATCCTCAGCGTCACGATGCTCGGCTATCCGGCGCTGGCCGGGTGCGTCGTGATGGCCACGCCGCTGTTCGAAGTGCTCTACGGCCCGCGGTGGCAGGCCGCCGTGCTGCCCTTCCAGGTGCTCTGCGTCGGCGGGATGTTGAAGCTGCTCAACAACTATGGCTCGCAGGCGAACGAAGCGGCGGGTGCCATCTGGCACCAGGCGAGGCGACAGGCGGTCGGCACCGCACTCGTGGTGGTCGGCGCGGCCGTTGGCAGCTACTACTGGAACATCTTCGGCGCGGCCCTGGGCGTCACCGTCGCGACCGCCATTCTGACCATCAGCATGCAGGCACTGGTGCGGCGGGCCACCGGATTCTCCTGGCGGGCGATGCTGGCCCCACAGCTGCCGGCAGTGCTGTGTGCCGTCGTCGTCGTCGGTGCGATGTTGGCGGCTGTGCATACCCTGGCGCGGCTGGCGCCGCGGGCCGCCGCCTGGCAGCAACTGGCCGTGCTCATGGCGGCCGGCGCGCTGGCGTATGCGCTCTTTGTCCTCTTCACGCCGATCGGCGCGTTGCGGGAGTTGGTCTCGGAGACCGTCGAGGACCTCGTTCCTGCATCGGCGGCGCGGGTCCTGAGTCGGTTCGGCGTCGGACGCCCGTCCCGCGTATGACGAGAGTGCCGTCGCCTGCACCTGGGAGTCACGGTCGGAGCGCCGAGACAGCCGGCTCGTCGATCATCCTGGCGCTCGCCCCGAATGCGTGGGCTGGCCCGTGGATGAACCGTCAGCAGCTGCTGTCCCGGCTCGGCCTGCACCACCGGATCATCTACGCGACCGGCGTGCCGCAGCGTGGTCGTCGCAAGGCACCCGCCGCGGGCCCGCTCGGCGCGCTGGTGGCCCGCGACAACGTGTGGATCGACGCGCCGCCGGCCTGGCTGGTCAGACCCAATCGGTTTGCCTGGATCAGGGATCTGGTCGATGACCTCGCGGTGCGGCGGTGGCAGCGGCTGGCCCGCCGGCTCGGCGGTACGTCGGTGACGGCTTACCTCTTCCACCCGAAGTTCTGGCCGCTTGTCGCCCCGCTGCGACCGGCGCGGCTGGTCTACCACGCGTACGACCTCTATCACCTGCAGGGCAAGCAGCAACACAGCTTCGATCGTGAGGAGCGGGCCCTCGTGCGGGCGGCCGACCTCGTGCTGGCCTCGTCGTCGGCCATCGCCGACCACCTGAGGGCGATCGGCGCGCCTCACGTCGAGCTGATTGAGAATGCCGCCGATTACGACAAGTTCTCCTCCGTCGATCTGCCTCTGCCGACGGAACCGGTCGACGTGGCGGGCATCGCGCACCCCCGCGTCGGCTACACCGGTGCGCTGAACCGGAAGGTCGACTTCCCGCTGTTTCTGCGGCTATCGACCCGCTTCCCGCATGTGCAGTTCGTGTTCATCGGCCAGCTCGGGCGCGTCGACCCAGCCGGTGAGCGCGCCCTCGCGCAGCTGCGGATTCGTGACAATGTGCATCTGCTCGGCTTCAAGGAGCCACGGGAGCTACCCGAGTACATGGCCGCGATGGACGTGAACGTGATGGCGTACCGTGTCGGTGACGATGTGTGGACGGCGGGCATCTACCCGCTCAAGCTGCACGAGTACCTCGCGGTTGGTCAGCCGGTGGTGTCCACCGATCTGCCATCCGTACGCCCGTTTGCCGACGTGATTCGCATCGCCGCCACGCCCGAGGCATGGGAGAGCGCGCTCTCCGATGTCTTCGCTGGTCGCGCCACCGGCTCGACGGCCACTCGACGCGAACGTGCCAGACAGAACAGCTGGAATGCGCGTGCCGAACACGTGCACGGCCTGCTGCAGGCCATTGCATCCCCGTCGCCGGCCGCCGGTCAGACGACGGGAAGTCAGGCAGGAGACTAGCCGGTGCCATCGCTCGAACGACAATTCCTCACCGCAGCACAGCGCCTCCTCTCTCGACTCGACGAACGCGTCGATCGGCGGCTGGCGCCGGTGCCGGTCCCCGCCAAGCGTCCGCATCTGTCCTTGCAGTACGCCTACGAGACGGCGTGGCGGGAGTACCCCTGCGTGTTCGTGCTCTCGACCGGCCGTGGCGGCACCGAGACGTTGACGGCGCTGGCCACGCTGTCGCCGCGCATCGTGGCCAGCCACGAACCTCGACCACGCTTGATCAAGGCGTCCTTCGACGCCTACATGGAGGGGGGCGACCTTGCCGGCCAGGCACACTGGCGCGATCTCGTGCTGGCCTCTCGCGACGATCTGGTGTGGGCCGCCACGCAGCACGGCAAGGTCTACGTCGAGACCAACAACCGGTTGACGTACCTGGCGCCCATCCTGGCCGAGGTCTTTCCCGCAAGCCGCTTCGTACACGTCTACCGCGACCCCTACGCCTTTGTCCGGTCAGCGATGCGTCGGCGTTACTACGCGGGGCACAACTGGGATTTCGCGCGCGTCAGGCCGCGCCCCGACGATCCGCTGTCGGCAAGATGGGATACCCTGCCGAGGGTGGAGTGCTGTGCCTGGTTGTGGTGGCGGACCAACCACGACGCGCGAACCTGGATGAGCACGCTGCCGGCATCGCGACGGCTGTCACTGCGGTCGGAAGACCTGTTTGCCGGGACACCCGAAGCGCTGAACGCCCTGTTCGGCATCTGCGACAGCGACATGCCGCCCGCTGACCGCGTCCGCGACGTGTTGGGGGCGAAGCTCAACGCCCAGCTGCACGGCGACTTCCCGACCGCATCGGACTGGAGTGCCGACGACCGCGAGCGTGTCTGGTCGTACGTCGGCCCGCTGGCCACCGAGCTGGGATACGAGAAGGGCTGAGCCGCGCATGCCGTCGCACGCTGGGGTCAGCGCCGAGTCGCTGCCCGACAGACTGACCCGGAAGGGCCGTCGCCTGCTCAAATATGCACGTCGATGGGCTTTGAACGCGGCCGGTCGGACCGAGCCGACGCGCCCGATCTTCATCATGGGTGCGCAGCGCTCCGGCACGCGCGTGCCGCTGCTGGCCCTCGAGAGTGCACCGGACATCCTGACGTTCCGTGAGGGCGCCCGGCCCTTTTTTCATGGTGGACGTCTCCAGTCCGACGAGACGTTGCAGCGTCTCTTCGACCGGTGCGCGTTTCCCGTCCTCGTGATCAAGCCACTGTGCGAGTCGCACCGAGCGCAGGACCTGCTCGAGCGCTTTGCCGCGTCGCGGATCATCTGGATCTACCGTCGTCCCGAGGACACGGTCCGATCGGCGTCGATCAAATGGCAGAGTGGTGGCGACGCCGTGACGCGGCTCGTCGAGGGACGCCTCGCACGCCGATGACTGGCGCCGCGGCGGGCTGACCGAGGAGTCGCTCGCGACGGCCCGACGGCTCTACGTCCCCGGACTCTCGTTGCATCACGCCAACGCGATCATGTGGTACCTCCGAAACCGTCTCGTGCTCGACCTCGATCTGTTCAGTCATCCGCGGGTGCTGGTCGTCAAGTACGAGGACCTGTCTCGCGCACCCGCTTCGCACTTTCCCCGCGTGTTCTCCTTCGTCGGCACGCCTCTCTCGCCCTCATACCTGGCCGGCATCCACGACAGGTCGGTGCGGCGGCAGGCGCTCGACGGGGTCCCTGGCGAGGTGCTCGACGTCTGCGAGCAGCTGTATGGCGAGATCGACCGCCGCTACGAGGCGAGCCGGCTCGCCTCGCACCCGTGAACCCCATGTTCGATCGAGACGCCCTGAAGAGTTCCTTGCTGCACGTCAGCCGCGCCACCGGCATGATCGCCGCGGCGAGATGGCTCACCCGCACCGGCTTCAACATCGTCGGCTTGCATGGCGTCAGCCTCGAGGACGAGCACGTGCGCTTCCCGACGCTGTTCATCTCGCCGGCCACCTTCGAGCGGCGTCTGCAGCTGCTGACACGCCGGTATCGGATCGTCTCGCTCGATGACGTGCTGGCGCAGCACCGGGAGGGACGGATACGGCCACACCAGGTCGTCCTGACGTTCGACGACGGGTTCTACAATTTTCTGGGGCAGGCGGTGCCGCTGCTCGAGAAGTACGGCGCCGCCGCCACGGTGTACGTCGTGTCCAACGACATCGAGACGGCCGACCCGATGTTCAACCTGCTGCTCCGCGACATGGTGCTCGCCTGTCGCAGCGGGCGCGTCACCGGTCTGCCACACGCGCCCACCGCGACGGTGGACCTGACGACATCACGCGCCAGGGAGGCGGCGGTCGCGGCGGTGCTCGTGCCGCTGTACGCCGACTGCAGGTCGAGCGAGTCGAGGCTGGCCTATTGCCACGCCGTGGCAGAGGCCCTCGACATCGACGTCGCGGCGCGGCTGCGGGCCCGCATCTGGGACCGGTTGTCCGCGGCCGAAGTCCGCGAGGTCGTCGCGCGCGGGTTCGACGTGCAGTTGCACACCCATTCGCATCGCAACGTCGTCGAGCACCGCGATGTGGTGCGCGAGGAGGTCGGCACGAACCGGCAGATCCTCGAGCGGCTCACCGGGCGACCGGCCCTGGATTTCTGCTACCCACTCGGCCTCTGGGACAAGGCGGTGTGGCCGGACCTGCAGGCCGAGGGCGTGCGCAGTGCGGTGACGACACGCAATGGCCCGAACTATCCCGGCACGCCGGCACTGGCGCTGCGCCGCTATCTCACGGGCGAAGCGATGAGCGACCTGGATTTCGAATTCGGCCTCAGCGGGCTGCGTTGGCTGGCGCATGCGGCGCGCCGGCCGGGTTCGCGGCTGGAGGCGTCGGAGAAGCGGCTGCGTTACAAGCAGCAGCCGGAGTTGTACTGAAGCACGTGGGCTCAGGCGGCGACCGGATCTGCTTCCGGCGCGCGGGCGGCATGCAGGGCCGGATCGTACAGCTCCGAATAGCGGAGCAGCAGCGCGACCAGCCAGAAGCCCCACTCGTTGCCCAGGAACGCGCCGAACATGCTGTGAATCATGAAGCCAATCATCGACGACGACCATGCAGATCCCGATCAGCGCGTCGTTGATCTCGCCCGACAAGCGACAGCGATTGCTGGTCCGGTATGCGGCCAGCATCGCGCCCACCAGCATGACCATCTGCAGGGTCAATCCCTGAATACCCCAGCTGGTCGCCTCCGTGAGGTAGCCGTTGTGCAGCGACCGGTCCTCCTCGACACCGATGTCCCTCAGATACTTGCCCCCCTGGACGTATTTGAAGGCGCCCGCCGCCATCCCCGAGCGGGTAGTCCTGGAGCATCGCCAGGCCTGCCTGCCAGAACTCCAGGCGGCTGGCGGCTGACCGGTCCCGGTCCTCGGAGCCGACGAACGTGCTGGAGAAGCGATCGAGGATCTGCGGGTCCCCCAGCAGGAAGAACAGCGCGACGCCGCCAAGTGCCATCGTCTGCAGGGCGCGTTTGCGGGTGCCGCCGCGAGCGATGAGCGGGAATCGCCAAGCCGGCCCCAATCAGTCCGAGAAAGGCGCCGCGGCTGTTGCAGAGCAGGATCACGTTCAGGGCCAGTGGGGCCGAAAAGGCCACCACGGCCTTGTGATACAGGCGGCTGTTGACCAGCAGGCTGCTGGTCATAGGCAAGGTTGTGAGCAGCAGGCAGGCGAGGCTGTTTGCCGAGTCGGCGCCAGGCGCCCCAACGCCCTCGAGACGGCCGCCGGCGAAGTAGCCGCGCTCGTTGATCGTCACTTCGTAACCGATATATCCGGCCCCCAGGGCGATGGCCATGAGCACGAGGCGGAGGTCGTCTTTGGTGCGAACGGCCTGCCACATCAGGAAGATGAGCAGGACGTACTTGAGGATCTCCACGTAGTTGCCAATGCTGATGCTCGGCTTGCTGGCGAGGAAGAAGTGCACGAAGCTCGCGTTGACGATCATCAGGAGTGCGGCGACGTGCACGAACGTGAACTTGTGGCCGGAGCGTTGATCGGGTCGGTTGATGAACACCGAGATGATCAGGACCACGCCGGCCGCCAGGGCGTAGCGGAACGAGGGCACCTCGTCGCCCCACCACCAGTTCTGCGGGGCGGCAAAGAACGTGGCCATGTACAGCGCCAGGGCCCAGGCGGGCCGGGTCACCGACATCACCGTGGTGGCGACCAGGATGGCGATCCAGAGCAGGGCTGTGGCGCTCATCGCAGATCCGGTAGTTCAGGCGCGGCGCCGGCGTCCTGTGCCGTGTCGGACGTTGCTGTCCGCGACATTCGCTCAGACATGAGGCGATCCATCCAGTTCGCGAGTGAGCCAGGCCGCGTGCATCGAGCGCAGGCGTCGGTTGTACAGGTTGATCGGGAAACGCGCGGGCTGCAGCGTCAGCGTGGCCAGATGATTGACCCGATGCAGCAGTGACAGCAGGCGGAAGAGCGGGTCGCCCGGCGTGAGGCCTGGTTCGAAACCATCGAGCAGTGCGGCCAGGACCCGGTCCAGCACCGGCTGCCGCAGGTGTGGCTTGGCGCCGAGCAACGTGGTCTGCAGGTAGAGCCGAGTGAGGTCGTGCAGTCTGGTGCCGCGCGAGGTCATCGCGAAGTCGAGCACGACGATGCGGTCGCCGGCGACCAGCACGTTGCCCGGCGCGAGGTCGGCGTGGATGATCAGGGTGCGCCGCTGCTCGGGCAGGGTGGCGGCAAACAGGGCGTCGATGTGCGTGAGGATGGCCTCGCGCGCGCCAGTCGTGACGACGGGACTGCCGGCCGCGACCAACCGCTGCAGCCGCAGATCGACATAGCTGCGGATCTCATCCAGGCCGACCGGGGCGCCGGCCGGTTCGATGGTCTGAAAGGCGCGGAGCCACTGCCCAGTGGCTGCCATGGTGTCGCACAGCGTCGCCACGACGCGGCGTGACGGCCACCAGGCCGCATGACGCTCCAGGTAGGCGAGCAGCGTCTGCCCGTCGGCATCCTCGGTGACGATGGTCAGCAACTCGGGATAGCAGACGAGCGGTCGCACCGCGCCGAACTTCGGAAAAGGCAGAAGTGCGTCGTGGATGCGCAGGTTGACCGCGAAGTCGTGCTCGACCCTGGCCCGCATCTGCGCCGCTCCGTCGGGCACCGGCTTGGGTTTGAAGATTTTCAGGAAGCAGTGGGTGTCTGGCGCTGTGCCGCCCTTCTGCCGCACAGCCAGCCGCAGCAGGTGCGAGAAGGGGCGCAACTCGTAGGCGACGGGCTGCAGGGTGACGCTGCCGCCGAACACGCTCACCGCATCATGGCGCAGCCGGGTCAGCGCCGGGCCGAACACGTCTGGCGTCGTGTCGCCCGCGGTCATCATTCGAACCGACACGACCTACCCGCGCAGTCGGCCGTGGGGCCGAGCGCGTGCGTGCGGGTCGTTCTGTCGGGGTGCTGAGGACATCTTCAAGTTCGGGGCGGTGCAGGACGATGATCCGGCTGGGAAAGTGTACCAGTGACCATTCCATCGGCAGCCGCGAGGCGAGCCGTGAACCGGAAGGTCCGTGGCACAATCAAGACGTGGGAGCGTCAATGAACATCGCCATCTTCGGCCTCGGATACGTCGGCTCCGTATCGGCGGCCTGCCTGGCCGCCGCCGGCCACCGGGTCACCGGGGTCGACCTCGATCCAAACAAGCTGGCGCTGCTGCGCAGCGGCAAGGCGCCGGTCAGTGAGCCGGGGCTCGACGACCTGCTCGGGCGGATGATCGCAGCCGGGCGCGTCACGGTGACCGACGATGCGGCCGCGGCCGTGCGGGCGGCTGATGTGTCGCTGGTCTGCGTGGCCACGCCCAGCCGTGCCAATGGCAGCCTGGATTCCACCTACCTCGAGCGCGTCATGGCCCAGATTGGCGCGGCGCTGGCGGGGCAGACGGCCTACCACGTGGTGGCAGTGCGCAGCACGGTCCTGCCTGGCGTGGTCGAAGGCCAGCTGGTGCCCATCCTGGCCAAGGCGAGCGGCCGCAGCGTGCCGTCCGAGATTGGCGTGTGCGTCAATCCGGAGTTCCTTCGGGAGGGCAGTGCCCTGGCCGACTTCGAGGCTCCGCCGTTCACCCTGATCGGCGAGGTCGATGCCCGGGCGGGCGACACCCTGCTCGGTGTCTATGCGCACCTGCAGTCGCCGGTGCACCGGGTCCGGCCGGACGAAGCCTCGATGGTCAAGTACGCCAGCAACAACTACCACGCGATCAAGGTGGCGTTTGCCAACGAGGTCGGGGCACTGTGCTCGCAGCTGGGCGCGGACGGCCATGCCGTCATGCGCATCTTCTGCGAGGACCACGACTTGAACATCTCGCCGAAGTACCTGCGCCCGGGCTTCGGCTTCGGAGGCTCCTGCCTGCCGAAGGACCTGCGGGCGATGGTGTACGTCTCGAAGGAGCGTGACATCTCGACGCCCCTGCTGGGCAGCGTGCTCGACAGCAACGATGCGCACATCCAGCGAGTCGTCGCCGCGATCCTCGAGAAGCGCAAGCGACGCGTCGCCCTGCTCGGCCTGAGCTTCAAGAACGGCAGCGACGACCTGCGCGAGAGCCCGTTCGTCCGCCTCGCCGAGAGCCTGATCGGCAAAGGCGTACCGCTGCGGATCTTCGACCCCGACGTCGAGTTGACCAGCGTGTTCGGCCGCAACCGCGCCTACATCGACGAGCACCTGCCGCACGTGGCGCAGTTCGAGGCGCGCTCGCTGGAAGCGGCGATCGCGGACGCCGAGGTCGTCGTCGTGGGCAAGAAGGTTGCGCCTCCGGCCGTGCTGCGTGATGCATGTGCGGGACGGACCGTCATCGACCTGGTCGGGATCCCCGAGCTCGGCGATGTGCTGCGTCCCTGGGCGGCAGCCCCGGTCGTGGTGGCCGTGGCCCAGGGCGCATGACGGTGCCCACGGCCGGGGACGCTCGCGCCGTAGCTAGCAGCGTGCCTGGCGACGGGGGCCTGCCAAGAATCACGTACATCTCCTGGGCCGAATCGTGCAGCCGCAGTGACCACACCGCGCGCGAACTCGGCGGGCGGTCACACATGGTGTACCGGCCCGATTACGGCAGCCAGGCTTCGACGATTCTGCTCAAGTACGCGGCACAATGGCGCACGACCGCGCGCATCCTGCGTGACGAGCGGCCCGACGTCGTGTTCGTCATGACGCCGCCGCTGTTTGCCTCACTGCCAGCCTTCCTGCATGCCTGGCGGGCCGGTGTGCTGGTGGTGCTGGACGCGCACTCGGCGGCTTTCCTGCATCCACGCTGGCGGTGGTTCCAATGGCTGCAGCGATGGCTCTGCCGACGGGCGGCGACGACGCTGGTGCACAACGCGCACACAGCCGAGCGGGTGCGGGCGTGGGGGGCGAATGCCACCCTGGTGCCCGACGTCCCGGTGATCTATGAGACGGTCGAGCCGTTCGAGCGGCCCGCGGCATTCACCGTGGTCGCCGTCTGTTCGTTCAACTACGACGAGCCGATGGCCGAGATGTTTGCGGCGGCGGCGCTCGTGCCCGACGTGCGCTTCTTCGTCACCGGCAATCCCAGGCATCTGGCGGCCGAGGTCAAGGCGGCCATGCCTGAGAACGTGGCGCTGACCGGGTTTGTCAGCACCGCCGCGTTCGGCGGGTTGCTGGCCGGGGCCGACGTGGTGATGACCCTGACCACACGTGATCACACGATGCTGCGTGGGGCCTACGAGGCCATCTACCAGGGCACGCCGGTGATCGTCTCGGACTGGCCGATATTGAGAGAGTTCTTCGCCGAGGGCGCGCAGCACGTGGACAACACGCCTGCTGCCATCGCCGCGGCGATTCGTGAAGTGCAGGCTCGGCCTGCGACGTTCAAAGACGGGGCGCAACGGCTGCGCGAGCACAAGCTCGCGGCCTGGCGCCAGACGCGGCGCGCCATTCTCGACCGGCTCGTCGCGTAGCTCACTCCACAGTTGTCGAACCCACAACACGAAGGCGCACGCCCAGACGTCATGTCCACCCTCACACATCTGCAGCGGCTCGAAGCCGAAAGCATCCACATCATGCGGGAGGTCGTTGCCGAGGCCGAAAACCCGGTGATGCTCTACTCGGTCGGCAAGGACAGCGCCGCGATGCTCCACGTCGCGATGAAGGCCTTCCATCCCGCGCCGCCGCCGTTCCCGCTGCTGCACGTGGACACGCTCTGGAAGTTCCGCGAGATGATCCGCTTCCGCGATACACACACCGCGTCGCTGGGTGTGCGGCTGCTGGTGCATACCAACCCCGAGGGCGTGGCCAAGGGCATCAATCCGTTCTCGTCGGGCTCGCAGGTGCACACCGACGTGATGAAGACGCAGGGGCTGCGGCAGGCGCTCGACATGTACAAGTTCGACATGGCGCTCGGCGGGGCGCGGCGCGACGAGGAGAAGTCGCGGGCCAAGGAGCGCGTCTTTTCGTTCCGCTCCGCCCAGCATCGCTGGGATCCGAAGCGCCAGCGTCCCGAACTGTGGCGTCTGTACAACGCGCGCAAGCAGAAGGGCGAGAGCGTGCGGGTCTTTCCGATGTCGAACTGGACCGAGCTCGACATCTGGCAGTACATCCACCTCGAACAGATCCCGCTGCCCGATCTGTACTTCGCCAAGCCGCGTCCCGTGGTCGATCGCGACGGGACGCTGATCATGGTCGACGACGAGCGGATGCCGCTGCTGCCGGGCGAGCAGCCGATGATCAAGAACGTCCGTTTCCGGACGCTCGGCTGCTATCCGCTGACCGGCGCCATCGAGAGCGACGCCGCCACCCTGCCCGCAATCATCCAGGAGATGCTGCTCACGACCACCTCGGAGCGGCAGGGACGCGTCATCGACCATGATGCGTCGGCCTCGATGGAGAAGAAGAAGCAGGAAGGGTATTTCTGATGTCGCACAAATCCGATCTCATCGCCGAAGACATCGATGCGTACCTGCTGGCGCATCAGCACAAGAGCCTGTTGCGCTTCATCACCTGCGGCAGCGTGGATGATGGCAAGAGCACGCTGATCGGTCGCCTGCTGTACGACTCGCAGATGATCTTCGAGGACCAGCTGGCGGCCGTCGAGCGCGACTCGAAGAAGGTCGGCACGCAGGGGGGGCGCATCGATCTGGCGCTGCTGGTCGACGGCCTGGCCGCGGAGCGCGAGCAGGGCATCACCATCGACGTCGCATACCGCTTCTTCTCGACCGACCGCCGCAAGTTCATCGTCGCCGACACGCCCGGCCACGAGCAGTACACGCGGAACATGGTGACCGGGGCCTCGACCGCAGAGCTCGCGGTGATTCTCATCGACGCCCGCAAGGGCGTGCTGACGCAGACCCGCCGCCACAGTTACATCGTCTCGCTGCTCGGCATCCGGGAAGTGGTGCTGGCGGTCAACAAGATGGACGCCGTCGGCTACGACGAGCAGGTGTTCCAGTCGATCGTCGACGAGTATCGCGAGTTCTCGGCACAGCTGGGATTTCGTCACATCGTGCCGATCCCGCTCTCGGCGCTGGAGGGTGACAACACGACCGAGCTGTCGCCGAACATGCCCTGGTACACGGGCCCGGCGCTGATGCCGCACCTCGAGACCGTGGAAGTGGAGGAGGACCTGCAGAAGGCGCCGTTCAGGTTGCCGGTGCAGTGGGTGAATCGGCCGAATCAGGACTTCCGCGGGTTTGCCGGGCAGATTGCCGCCGGTCGCATCAAGCCGGGCGATGTCGTCCGCGCGCTGCCATCGGGCCGCCAGAGCACCGTCACCCGCGTCGTGACCTTCGACGGGGACCTCGACGAGGGGATTGCCGGGCAATCGATCACGCTGACCCTCGCCGACGAGATCGACGTCAGTCGCGGTGACGTGCTCGCGGCCGCGGAGACACCGCCACAGGTGGCCGACCAGTTCCAGGTGACCCTGATCTGGATGCACGAGGAGCCGATGCTGCCCGGCCGGCCGTACCTGATGCGGATCGGCTCGGCCACGGTCACCGGCACCATCACTGACCTCCGCCACAAGATCAACGTCAACACGCTGATCCACGAACCCGGCAAGCAGCTCGAACTCAACGAGATTGCCGTCTGCAACCTGAGCACCGATCGACCAATCGCGTTCGATCCGTACGCGGACAACCGCGATACCGGCGGCTTCGTGTTCATCGACAAGATGAACAGCGATACCGTCGGCGCCGGGCTGATGCACTTCGCGCTGCGCCGCGCCGACAACGTGCACTGGCAGGCGCTCGACGTCAATCGCCAGTCGCGGGCGTCCCTGAAGGGGCAGAAGTCCTGTGTCGTCTGGTTCACCGGCCTGTCCGGTGCCGGCAAGTCGACGATCGCCAACCTGGTGGAGAAGCGCCTGCATGCGATCGGCCGGCACACGGTGACGCTCGATGGCGACAACGTCCGGCACGGGCTCAATCGCGACCTGGGCTTCACCGAGGTCGACCGCGTCGAGAACATCCGACGCGTCGCCGAGGTCGCCCGCCTGATGACCGACGCCGGCTTGATCGTGCTGGTGTCGTTCATCTCGCCGTTCCGCTCCGAGCGCGAGCTGGCGCGGGAGCGGATGGCCGAGGGCGAGTTCCTCGAGGTGTACGTCAACACCCCGCTCGAGGAGGCGGAGAAGCGCGACCCGAAGGGCCTGTACAAGAAGGCGCGGGCCGGCCAGATTGCCCACTTCACCGGCATCGACTCGCCGTATGAACCGCCGGAGCATCCGGATCTGGTGGTCAACGGCCAGTCGATGACGCCCGAGCAGGCGGCCGAGGTGGTGGTTGCCGAGCTGGCCTCGCGCGGCCATCTGCACGCCTAGGCGGAACGGACGCCCCGGCGGCTGGCGCCGGAATTAGCGCCGCCGCCGGGATGCGGTTCGTGGGATGTTCGATCGAGATTCAGCGCTGTGCCCGCTCCAGCAGTGCGTCAAGGTCTGCCTGGGTGGAACACCGCGGCGGGCGGGTTGCGCCAGAACTGCTTCTGCTCCCACTTGCACCTGCTGGAGGATCTTCATCGCGTCACCTCGGGCGACGCGGTGCTCGGCGACGCGGTCGGGTCGGCGGTGAGCCGCAGGTACACGTCCTCGAGCGACGGCTTGCGCACGTCGAGTGCGTCGAGCACGCACGCCACGCTCGACGGCCCAGACTGGTGAGCCGGTGCAGGTCGCGGGTCGCGTCCTCCGTCTCGAAGCGGCAGTGCCCGTCGGTCACGGTGACCGGCGAGCGCGAGGCCGTCGAGGTCGGCGGGTGCGGCGAACGACACGATGGTCTTGTCGAGGTCGCGACCGCCGATGTCCTCGGGCGTGCCCTCGGCGACGATCGCGCCGCGCGCGATGACGATGACGCGATCGGCGAGCGTCTGCGCCTCGTCCATGTAGTGGGTGGTGAGCAGCACGGTCTTGCCGAGCGTGGTGAGGTTGCTCACGATGTCCCACGACTGGCGGCGCGCGCCGGGTCGAACCCGGTGGTCGGCTCGTCGAGGAAGAGCAGCTCGGGGTCGCCGACGAGCCCGAGCGCGACGTCGAGGCGGCGCTGCTGGCCGCCCGACAACGTCTTGACCCGGCTCGTCGGCCTTCTCGTGCCAGCCCGACGAGCTCGATCACCTCGTCGACGTCGCGGGGCGTGCGGTAGTACTCGCCGTGCATCTGCACGACCTCGCGCACCGTGAGGTACGCGTCGATGCCGCACTCCTGCAGCACGATGCCGATGCGCTGGCGCAGCTCGACGCCGCCCTTGCGCCGGGTCGACGCCCGAGCACCTCGACGTCGCCCGACGTGCGCGGCCGGTAGCCCTCGAGGATCTCGACGGTGGTGGTCTTGCCCGCGCCGTTGGGGCCGAGCAGCGCCAGCACCTCGCCGTGGCCGACCTCGAAGCTCACCCCCCGCACGGCCTCGATGTCGCCGTAGGACTTGCGCAGGTCGCGCGACGGAGATCGCAGGGGTCATGGGGCTCCTCACGCCGCGAGCGGACGGCCGAAGGGCAGTTTGGTCCTGCCACGTGCGCGAGAAACGCCTCGGCCCGGTAGCACGACGCCGAGCAGCGGACCGTCGGCGTGCCCGGCGACCTCGTCGAGCACGCGCCTGCACCGTGGCGGTGGTCGTCGGCGACGAGCGTCGCGTCGTCGCGACCCGGCGCGCCCCACGCGGCGAGCACCGGGCCGGCGAGCGTGACGAAGTCGGGCAGCACGACGATGCCGGCGCGGCGCAACGCGGCGAGCGCCTTCGCGGTGACCGGGATGGTCGACGGTGGGCACCACGGCCTTCGCGGTGACGAACGCCGCGCCCTTGTGGTCGACCGCGCCGGCCTTGGACCCGGTGAACAGCACGTCGCACTCGACGCCGAGCAGCTTGAACGCCGGCTCGGCGCCTTCGCCCGACGAGCGCCGCGCCGGTGGCGAGCTCGTCGGCCGAGAAGCCGTCGGCGTTGCGCACCGAGCCCTTGGGCGTCGACACGCCGACGACCTTCGCGCCCTGCGGCGAGCAGCTGCGCGACGAGCGCCTTGCTCGGCGCGCCGAAGCCCTTCGATCGCCACGCGGGCGCCGTCGAGCCCGCCGAGCACGTGCGCGGCCGCGGCGACCGCGCCGGCGGCGACGAGCGGGTCGTGCTGCGCGCCGGCTGAGCGCGACGCGCGGGTCGTCGGCGCGCAGCGCGCGCGAGGTCGGCCGCGGTGACGCCCTTGCCCGGGCCGATCAGCAAGCGTGGCGGCCTGCGGGCCGAGCTCGGCGACGAACGCCGCGATGGCCTCGGCCTTGGTGTCGTCGGGCGCGTTGATGCCGGCCGACGCGCCGCCCCGCTGCATGCCGAGGCGTGGCGTAGGTGTAGGTGAGCGAGCGCGCGAGGTCCTCGGCGCCGCTCGGCAGGATCTTGGGGCCCTGGCGGACGATGCCGGTGGACGACCGGCGCGTCGTCGAGGTCGACGACGACGAACGCGTCGACGGTGGAGAGCTTGGTGGTGCGCACGGCGGGCGAGGCTACCCCTCGGCGACGAGGCGCTCGAGGGTCGAGCTCGGGCTGGTCGGCCTGCAGGCGGTCGAGCCAGTACGGGCTCTCGAACAGGGCGAGCAGCGTGCCGTCGCTCTTGGCCAGCACGTCGACGCCGCGCATGCGCCGCAGCGTCGGCGCGCTGGCCGCGTCGGTGCGGCGGGCCACCGGGTAGCTGGTGTGGCGCAGCTCGACCGGCGCGCCGAACTCGTTCTCGAGCCGGCACTGCGCCACCTCGAACTGCATCGGCCCGACGGCGGCGAGCACCGGCGCCTGGTCGCCGAGGTCGGGGTCGCGCAGCACCTGCACCACGCCCTCCTCGTCGAGCTGGGCGATGCCCTTGCGGAACTGCTTGAACCGGCCGGTGTCCCTCACCCGGGCCACCGCGAAGTGCTCGGGGGCGAAGCTCGGGAGCCGGGGAACTCGACCGGCTCGTCGAGGTAGAGGGTGTCGCCGACGCGCACGTCGGTGGCGTTGACCAGGCCGACCACGTCGCCGGGGAAGGCCTCCTCGACCGTCTCGCGCTCCTGGCCGAACACCGTGTGGGCGTACTTGGTGGCGAACGGCTTGCCGGTGCGGCCGTGGGTGACGACCATGCCGCGCTCGAACGTGCCCGAGCAGACCCGGATGAAGGCGATGCGGTCGCGGTGCGCCGGGTCCATGTTGGCCTGCACCTTGAACACGAAGCCGCGAGACGGCGCGTCGAGCGCGCGCGCCTCGCCCTCGAGTCGACGCGCGGGCGGCGGCGACGGCACGAGGTCGATCACCGCGTCGAGCAGCAGGCGCACGCCGAAGTTGGTGAGCGCCGAGCCGAAGAACACGGGCGTCAGCTCGCCGGCCAGGAACGCGTCGCGTCGAAGTCGGGCATGACGCCGTCGAGCAGCTCGAGCTCGTCGTGCGCGTGCGTCCCACGCCTCGCCCTCCTCGGCCGCGGCGCGCTCGGCGTCGACGACCTCCTCGGGCGCCATCGGTGGCGCCGCGGGCGGTGCGGGTGAAGCGGATGAAGTCGCCGGTGCGGCGGTCGATCACGCCGCGGAAGTCGCCGGCGATGCCGACCGGCCAGGTGACCGGCGCGCGCACGCAGGCCGATCTTCTGCTCGATCTCGTCGAGCAGCTCGAGGGGCTCGCGGCCCGGGCGGTCCCACTTGTTGATGAAGGTGAGCAGCGGCAGGTCTGCGGGCCCGGCACACCTCGAACAGCTTGAGGGTCTGGGGCTCGATGCCCTTGGCCGCGTCGAGCACCATGACCGCGGCGTCGGCCGCGGCGAGCACGCGGTAGGTGTCCTCGGAGAAGTCGCGGTGGCCCGGGGTGTCGAGCAGGTTGACGACGCGGTCGCGGTAGGGGAACTGCAGCACGGTCGAGGTGATCGAGATGCCGCGCTGCTGCTCGAGCTCCATCCAGTCCGACGTGGCCGACCGCCGGCCCTCGCGGGCCTTGACCGCGCCGGCCTCGGCGCCGAGCGCGCCGCCGTAGAGGAGGAACTTCTCGGTGAGCGTGGTCTTGCCGGCGTCGGGGTGGGAGATGATGGCGAAGGTGCGGCGGCGGGCCGCCTCGTCGAGGGTGATGGCACCCCGCAAGCAAACCGCGGAACCGCGGGCGACAACGTCGGGGCGCAGCGGTTCCCGGCGCGTCGAAGCGGCTCAGTCGAGCTCGATGATGCCCAGCCGCACGGCGGGCAGCACGGCGTGGGTGAGGCTCTGGGTGTCGAGCCGGCGGTAGATGGCGTTGAGGTGGTTGTGGACCGTCTTCTGGGTGATGCCGAGCTCGCGTGCGACCTGCTTGGTGCTGAGCCCGTTGGCGATGGCCTGGAGGATCTCGACCTGTCGCTCGGACAGCAGCGGCTCGAGGCGCGGCGTGGGCGCCTCGGTCGTCGGCGTCGGGCGCCTCGGCCGGTGCGGCGGCGGGCACGGTCGACGGCTGGATCTCGCCCGCGACGACCGCCCGCACCATCACGACGAAGTCGGGGCGCAGCAGCCGGGCCAGCTCGACGTGCCTGCGCGCCGTCGCGCGCCTCGCCCACGACGGTCTCGCCCGCCGCGGCGAACGCGCGGTGCAGGCTGGCCCGCAGGATCTGGAGATCGTCGGCGAGCAGGATGCGGTTCATGGGACCGGCTCGTCGTCCTCGTCGTCGGACTCGTCGGGCCGGCGTCGGCGGACGTCCCCGCCGGGCCGGGTTGGTCGTCGAGCTCGGCGACGATGCGGTCGACCTGCAGCCGTGCCGCGTTGATGCGCGATCGCGGCAGAAGCGGATGAGCTCGCTCGCCCGCTCGACCTTGGTGGCCGAGCAGGTCGATGTCGAGCGCGTCGTCCTCGAGGTCGGCGAGCAGATCGTCGAGCTCGGCCATCGCGGCGGCGTAGCCGGGGGGGGCGTCGCGGTCGACGGGTTCGGGTGCGGCTCAGCCATGGGCCTCAGCCTCCGCTGTGGTGGCGGCCGTCGGTGACGATGCTGTGGACCGTGCCGTCGGCCACGCGGGTGACCAGCGTGTCGTCCGGCGCGACGTCGCGCGTCGAGCGGCAGCACGGTGCCGTCGGCGTGGCGGGTGATCGACCACCCGCGCGCCAGCAGGCGGGCCGGGTCGAGCGCGCGCAGGCGGGCCTCGGTGAGGTCGAGCTGGCGGTCGAGCGCGGTGATCTCGCGCGGCACGCGCGTGCGCACCAGGTGCGACCGAACGGTCGAGCGTGCGTCGCGCGCGGGTGAGGTGGTCGCGCCGCCACGGCGCCGCGACCGCTCGCGCCGCCGCTCGAGCCGGTGCTCGGCGCGCGACGCGGTGTGCGCGGCCTCGCGTGCGAGCCGGGTCGCGAGGTTGTCGGCCCGGTGGCGGCGGCGCGCAGCCGACGAGCGCGCGGCACGTGCCGAGCGCGGTGCGCGTGCCGCGTACGAGGACGTGTCGTGCTCGCGCAGCGCGTAGCTGCGCGAGCGCGGGCGATGTCGAGCCACAGTCCGTCGGACGGCCTCGCGGAAGCTGCGGACCCGCGCGACGAGCGCGGCCGCGCACGCGGTGGGCGTCTTGTACGCGATGTGCGCGACGTCGTCGGCGATGCTGCGGTCGACCTCGTGCCCGACGCCGGTGAGCACCGGCCGGTCGAGCGTGGCGATCGTGCGGGCCAGTCGCTCGTCGTCGAACGTCGCGAGATCGGCGCGCGAGCCGCCGCCGCGCACGAGCGCGACGACGTCGACGTCGGTGCGCGCGAGGCGGCGCAGGGCCCGCATCGACCTGCTCGCCGGCACCCGCGCCCTGCACCTTCGCGTCGACGAACGTGACGTGGAACGCGAGCCCGCTCGCCTCGAGCTCGTGCACGAAGTCGTGGTACGCCGCGCTGCCGACGCTGGTGACGAGGCCGACGCGCAGCGGCACCAGCGGCATCGGGCACCGTGCGTTGCGGTCGAGCAGGCCGGCCTCGCGCAGCCGGCGCAGGACGCGCTCACGGTCGACGGCCAGCTGACCCAGCGTGTACACCGGGTCGATGCCGGTCATGCGCACCTGGAGACGGCCGTTGCGCTCGTTGAACGACCACCGCGCCACGGATGCGCACGCGCACGCCGTTGTCGATGCGGGCGATGCCGGCGCGCTTCAGCGTGCGGTTCACCACGTCCTTGTTCATGTGGAACAACGGCGACGGCGATGCTGGGCGGTCGCCGGTCTGCCCGATGTCGTCGCGCCGGCTCGACGAGGTCGAAGTACACGTGGCCGCGGCTGCGGTGTCAGGCCGGTGATCTCGCCCGGTGACCCACACGTCGTCGGCGAACGTGTCGTCGAGGCCCGGGCTGATCGACCGGGCAGCGTCGGCGACGGTGTAGGTGTCGTTCGTCATTCGCTTTGACGGTACGGTGAAATCTTCTAGGACACACGTTGCTGGTGCGCAGCACGGGCTGATTCCACACGCGCAGCAACTCCAGCTTATGCCCGCCGTTGCCGATGTAGCCCGCTTCCAGCACCGTGTCCCTGCCCAATTGGCGCTGCACGTTGAAGATCCATTGCAGCAGGTACGGCGTGCGGCGATTGGTGTTATTGGCCAGTGTGAAGGTGGGGCCCTGACAGCGGCCGGTCCAGTTCGAGCACGTGCCGCCCTCAGTTTCCAAGGGTCGCTGATGTTCGCATTTGGACGCTCGGAGTCAGCCGTAAATTGCGACCGGCCGCCGACATTGCGTGAGAGGTCGAAGCGAGCCTCCACGATGTCCTGCACAAAAAACACGCTCCTCCCCGTGCGAACCGTCCAGTTTTCCGCGGGACGATACGCGAGGCTGATGCGGGGCGCGAAATCGTTCTTGTCCTTCTTCACGGTTTCCGGACCCAGCAGGTCGTCACCCGTGACGGTGGGATTGCCGTCGTGAAAGCGGAACGGCAGCCCTTCGTGGAAGTCGCCCGAGCCGGGCCGGAACAGCAACGGCACCCGCGCGCCCGGAACCAGTGTTCCCGTCAGTAGACGCCCGAATCGTAGACGATAAACGTTGATCATGCCCCGGTATTTGTCGTGATACGGCGGCGTGTTCTCATAGCGGACGCCGAGCTCCGCGGTCAGCTTCGGCGTGATCTTCCAGGTGTCCTGGAGATAGAGGAGAGAATACGGTCGCGCGAAACAAGCCATTCGAGAAGGCGCGCGCGCGCGTCGGCCGGTGACGCTCACGCCAACAGATAATCCGCAAAGGGATGGCCCGTGACGCCGCGCGGGCGGGGTTTGCGTCGCGTTCTTCTGAGAATCCGAAACTGCCGCGCGTGAAGGCATTTCCGGTTTCGTTGTACCGGTCGCGGCGAATTTCACCCCCGAAACGGATTGAGTGCTTGCCGCGAATGACGCACATGTTGTCGATCCATTGGAAGATCGACGTGCGGCCGACAAATGGTCCGTTGCCCTGCTCGCCGAAACCGGACAGGCCCAGGCCCAGATCCAATGGAGGGCGTGCCGTAGGACAGTTCCACCGGCGAACTGCAGACCAATTATGCCGAGCTCTCCCGTCACATCCCGTTTAAACGGCGTAGAAGCGCCGCTGGTCGTTATGAACTGGGTGACTCCGAAGCGGAACTCATTCACGATCGTCGGGCTGAACGTACGGATATTGCTGAGCAGTACTGATTGGTCTCGGTCAGGATGTTCGCCTCCTGATCCTCGAAAGGAGGCAATGTCCTTGTAGTCCTCATCGCTCCAGCTGAAGCGGCCAACCAGGTGGATTTCAGGCTTTGCAGATAGTCCAGCCGCTGGTTGAACTGCTCCCAGGTGATGGGCCGGTCTCGCTGGCGGTGAATATTGCCCAGAATGTCATCGTCGGGCCGGATGCGCCTTCGGGTAGAACTCCAGGAGTTTGTGGAAATTGGGTGAAATTGTGACGCGGGAATCACGTTACCGGGGAATTGCAGTGCTGAAGCCGCCCGCGGATTTCCGGCGGCATCGGTGGAGAACGTTCGCGACGCCGGATCGAAAATATAGTACGCCCGGAGGCGGAAAAGTCGCCCGGCGCGCATCCGGTCCGGCGCGACATTGGAAGGCCCTGCAACGTCTTGTCTTTCGCGCAGCGATTCGAAGTTCGACATGAAGAACAGCTTGTTGCGAATCAGGCGGCCGTCAGAGCGAAGCCGAATTGATTGCGCAGGAATGGATTCTTATCGCCCGCCTGCCGGTACTCCTTGGCGTCGAAATTGTCATTCCGAACAAATTCGAAACCGGCTCCGTGAAAGTCGTTGGTCCCGGCCTTCGTCGCCACGTTGATCTGCACCGCGCCCCGGCCGAACTCGGCGGAATAGACGCCGGTTTCGATCTTGAACTCCTGAAGCGCATCGATCGACGGTTGCAGCGCATAGAGGTTGTAGCTCATGTCGGTGTTTTCAAGACCGTCGAGCGTGTAGTGGTTGAACTGATTCCGCGAGCCGGCCACGGATATGGATTTCTCGGTTCGCGTCCCGCCCTTCCGCGCCGCCGCCTCGCCCCCCGCGCCCTGCTCGGCGGAGACGTTCGGACTCAGCGCGACCATCTGCAGGTAGTTGCGTCCATTGAGAGGCAGTTCAACGATGCGCCGGTTGTCGATCACCGTGCCCACCGTCGCGTTCTCCGCCGACAGCAGTTCGGCCCCGCCCCTGCACTTCGATCGACTCCGTCACGCTGCCGACTTCGATGGTGAAATTGACGCGCACCGAGTCCGCCACCTGCACGCGCACCTCGCTGCGCGTTGCCGATTTGAAGCCGTCCTTCTGCACGCGAACTTCGTAGACTCCCGGCGGCACGAATGGGATCGTATAGTTGCCCCCTTCGTTCGTGCTCACCTTGCGCGCCTGGCTGGTGGCGGTATTCAGTAGAGTGACGCTTGCGCCCGCCGCAACCGCCCCGGAGGAGTCCGTTACGGTTCCCGTAATCTCTCCAAATGTTTGTGCCGATCCGCAGATCGATCCGGCGATCGTCGCCAGAACCACAAACAGGACCCACTGTCGCAATATCATCAATCCCTCCGGTAGAGTTCCGCCCGATTTGGTAGCGCGAATAATATCACACGGTTCCCCCAAGTCGGGCAGGACGCTCTGACACTGTCCTCGGCTTATCCCGGCTTCTGCGAAGCGAGAAGGAATCTGGTATTTTGACGAAATGGGTGAGTGGCAAAAGGTTCCCGCAGGCGGGCGTACTGCTGGATGATTTGCGCCGCGACGCGGCGGCCTACTTTCTTCGCGAGGTGGATGCAGAGACCGGGTTGATCGCGGACCGGACGGAGCCGGGCGCTCCCTGCAGTATTGCGGCGGTAGGGATGGGCCTGACCGTGTACGCCGCGTCGGTGGAAGGCGGCATTCTGTCCCGGAGCGATGCCGTGGGACTCACTCTAAGGGTCCTGCGGTTTCTTGCGTCCAGCCCGCAGGGCCGGGAACCGGATGCCACAGGTTACAAGGGGTTTTATTATCACTTTCTGGATAAAAAAACCGGGCGTCGGGCGGGCAATTGCGAGTTATCCACGATAGACACAGCCATCCTGATGGCTGGTGTCCTCACTGCAGCGACTTACTTCGACGAGGAGCCGGAGATACGGAGCTTGGCGGAATTTCTCTATCAGCGGGTGGACTGGCGATGGGCTCAGCGGGGGCAGGCGAGCATCAACCACGGCTGGAAACCGGAGACCGGATTCCGCAGGTGGCGGTGGGACAGGGGCTACAGCGAGGCGCATATCCTGTATGTGCTGGCCCTGGGGTCGCCGACGTTTCCAATTGAGGAGGCGGGGTATCAGCAGTGGATCTCCACTTTTGCGTGGGAAAAAATATACGGGATTGAACACTACCATGCGGGGCCGTTTTTCATCCACCAGTTATCCCAGATCTGGCTGGATTGCCGCGGCGTTTTCGATGCGGCGAACCGTCGCGCAGGAATAGATTACTTCGAAAACAGCCGGCGCGCCGCTTATGTACAGAGAGCGTATGGGATTGCTGATCCGCTTGGGTTCGCCGGCTACGGGGAGAACGGCTGGGGATTGACGGCCAGCGATGGACCGGGGCCGGCCATGCGGAAAGGGCGGCGATTCTTTGGTTACCGCGCGCGCGGGGTCCCGTGGGGGCCCGATGACGGCACGCTGTCACCGTGGGCCATCGCGGCCTCACTCCCGTTCGCGCCCGACATCGTTTTGCCTGCCCTTCTGTATTGGTCCCGGGAGGAACCCGGCGTCAAGGTGAGTGTGAACCCTTCGTTTTCCGAGCAGGGCTGGGTTTCTCCATGGCTATTCGGCTTGAACCAGGGGCCGGTGGCGCTCATGATCGGGAACTATCAATCCGAAACGATCTGGCGGACGATGAAGCGCTGCCCCGCGATTGTGCAGGGGATGCGGCGGGCGGGATTCGCCGGTGTCCAACGCCTACACTCAAACTAAATGCGCAACCAGGGCTATGCCTACACCACAATCATCAGCAGCAAATACCTTGGGCAAACCCTCCTCTCCCACTTGGCGAGCCTCTATCCCCACTCAACTCCACAAGCCTGGCAACAAAAACTGAACAACGGCGAAGTCACCCTCAACGGCGTCGCCGCCACCGGAAGCGAAGCGGTCACTTTAGGTCAGACCCTTGTCTGGAACCGTCCCCCCTGGATCGAACCAGACGCCCCCCGGCACTTCGAAGTCCTGTTTGAAGACCCCCATCTGTTGGCCGTCGACAAGCCCGGCGGCCTGCCCACCCTCCCCGGCGGCGGCTTCATGGAAAACACCCTCCTGCGGTTGGTGCAAAAGCAAGCCGCCAACGCAAACCCTGTCCACCGGTTGGGCCGTGCCACCACCGGCATCGTCCTCTTCGCCAAGACACAGGAGGCGGCATCTAACCTGTTCGCAAACTGGAACACACCCAAAATTCAAAAAATCTACCGGGCGCTGGCTCAAAACAAGGCGCAGCACGACGTTTACGAAATCCTCACGCCCATCGGCCTCGTACCGCATCCGCTCATCGGTTCCGTCTGGGCCGCCAATCCAAGTGGCAAACCGTCAAAGTCCCTGGCAAAGGTGATCTCGCGCACCGCCGGCACCACGACATTTGAGGTAAGCCTGCATTCGGGCCGCCCTCATCAAATCCGAATCCATCTGGCATCCATCGGCCATCCCCTGGTAGGTGATCCTCTGTATGGCCCTACCGGCCAGCCTTGGAAATTCTCCCCGGCCTCCCCGGCGATGGAGGATATTTCCTGCACGCCCACTATCTGAAATTCCGCCACCCCATCACTGGAGAACCAATCGATCTTGAGGCGCCTTTGCCGCCCGAATTCTCATCGAATCACTAGGATCTAGGGCTTGTTGGCTTCCTCGGCCCCGCCGGAGATCTGCATGGGAACGATCCCGCCCGGCTCATCGCGGTCGATTTCGAGCACGTCGCGGAACGACCCCTCGATGGTCCGGACGGCGTTGCCCAACTGGTGGAGCCAACCGCTCCAGAACTGGGCGATGGAGGGCACCTGGCGGGTCTCGCGGATCTCGCGGAATACATCCTTCTTGTGCGAGGCCATGTCAAAGCCGCGCAGCATGGCCGCTCCGATATCGGAGAGGTTGATCCGTTCATTCAGATCGAAGCGGGCAATGTCGCGGCGGATGTTTCGCTCCCCTCCGCTCTTGGTTGTGACGGTAATGCATTCTTGGAACGTCAGGGCGCCGGAGACGATGCGGGCGCCCGCCGTGAGTTCAAGCAGCGTCGTGGCCATGGCGGGGTTCCGCACGGCCACCGCCGGGGCGGCCTCGTGGAGGCGGATCAGCGCGGGCCCGGAAATGCCGGCCCAAACGCCGCTGGGCAACTCCGTCAGGGAGAAGAACTTGGAAACAATGGTCTCCATCTCCCGGTCCTCCAACTTTTCGATCTCGCTCTCCTTGAATCGCCTGGCCTCATCGGCGCGCTTGTCGAACTCGTCGCGGAACTGGGTGCTCTCGTAGAGCCGGTTCAGGATGGCCTCCGTCCAGCTGGACACCGGGTAGTTCCAGGCGACGGGGATAATCTCCGCGCCGAGCCGGCTCAGGCTGACGATCACGGCGTGAATCTGCTTCGTGTTGGTGCTTTCGATGTAGGCGCGGCCCTGTTGAAAGTCGAGCAGGACGGGAACCTGCGTGCGGCAGATAGCGGTGGCATCGACGGTTTTATCGTCGACCGTGCGTTTGTCGGTAGGCTGAAGGAACTTGTAAGGTCGTCCAGCATGACGTAGGAGCGCTGCTCCTTGATGGAGGGCAGGTGTCACTCGCGTTTTTCCACTCGTTGGCAACGGCCCAAAGCCCGAACCACGGGAGTTCGTGGTGGATCTGGAACGCCTCGACGGTGCGGCCATAGCCGGGGCCTTCCAGGATTTCCGCCGCCAGGCCTTCGGTTGCGCCGTCCCCCTGATCGGCAATGGCGTGGCGGGACAGTTCGGTCTGCTGGTCGACGGTCAGTTCCTGCTCTTCGTCCAGCCGGGGAACGCTGAAAGGGATCCAGGCCCACGGCGTCTCGTAGCGGCGGAAGGCGGGCGACCGGCGTTGGCGGCGAGTTGTGAGGCGGCCGCCATGCGGACC
>CAVXAR010000007.1:0-40782 GCA_963759795.1 Vicinamibacteraceae bacterium
TCGCTCACCGGCAAGGACATCACGCTGGCCCTCGCCCAGGACGTGCTGCGCAGCCTGATCGGCACGAGGAGAAGGCCGTCACGCTCGATTCGCTGGTCAAGTTCGTGGCCGAGCACTACGGCGTGCGGCCGAGCGAACTCAAGGCGGCCAGCAACTCGCGAACCATCGTCATGCCGCGGCAGGTGGCGATGTACCTGTGCAAATCCCGACCTCGGCCTCCCTGCCAGACATCGGTCGGGTGTTCGGCAAGCACCACTCGACGGTCATCCACTCCATCCGCAAGGTCGAGGAGGACCGCAAGAAGAACAGCGATTTCAACAGCCAGATCAACGCCATGCTCGACAACTTTCGTTAGGCAACTCGTCTCCTGGGAGGCTTTTGCACAGCCTGGCCGAATGGAGGCTGTGTACCCGCTGTTGAGGCAGGACCGTGCCGCGGCGCGAAGCCCGGCCGAGCCTCCAACCGGCGCCTTTTGCACACTTGGGGTCCACAGGGTAACTCGCTGCTGGAAAGGCATTTAGAGGTCGGTCCCACAGCTTCAACCGACCTTTTGATCTCTGGTATACTTCTTTTCTTGCGATCTCCTTGGAAGAAGATCTCCTAGGGGCGTCGCGTCTCGATCAGCGCTCCGCTCCCGTCCACGAGGTATCGGCTGCATGGAACTGGTGGTCCGCAAGAACGATCTGCTTCGCGAGCTGCAGCTGTTTCAGGGCATCGTCGAACGCAAGAACACGATGCCTGTGCTCGCCAACGTCCTCCTGCGGGCCGATGGCAACCAGGTCGAGCTCATCGCCACTGACCTGGACGTGGGTTTGCGCAGCACCTGCGTGGCACAGAGCCTGACCAAGCCGGGTACCCTGACGCTTCCGGCCAAGAAGCTGTTCGAAATCGTCAAGGCGCTGCCCGAGACCGACATCCGCATCGAGCAGAACCGGTCCGGGGTCACCGTCGCTGCCGAGCGCTTCGAGTCGCACCTCTCGACGTTACCCGCCGACGACTTCCCGCAGCTGCCGGTTGCCGGTGAGTTGGTGGCCACGCTGCCGCGCGAGCCGATCAAGCAGATGGTCTCCAAGACCATGTTCGCGATCACTGGCGAGGACACGCGCTACTACCTCAACGGTGCGCTGTTCGTGCTCAAGCCCGACAGCATGAGCCTGGTGGCGACCGACGGCCATCGCCTCGCGCTGGTCACGGTCACGGCGGAAACCGGGGCGGCCGAGAGCAAGGCGCTGCTGCCGAAGAAGACCATGCAGGAGCTGAGCCGTCTGCTGGCCGATGGCGAGGGCGACGTCGTCTTCGAACGTGCCGAGAACCACCTGTTCTTCACGGTGGGCGGCCGACGGCTGTTCTCGCGCATGATCGACGCGCAGTTCCCGGCCTACGAACGGGTCATCCCCAAGAACAACGACAAGGCCATCGACTTCGAGCGGGATCGCCTCACCAGCGCCATTCGTCGCGTGTCGCTGCTCTCCAACGAACGTTCACGGGCGGTCCGGTTCCTGATCAGCAGCGGCAAGGTCGAGGTCACCTCGCAAAGCCCCGACCTCGGCGACGCCAAGGAAGAACTGCTGGTCACTTACGACGGCCCGGACGTCCAGATTTGCTTCAACGCCCAGTACGTCACCGACTTCCTGGCTGCGGTCGAGACCGAACAGGTCAGTCTTTCCTTCCGCGACGAGATGAGCCAGGCCGTCATGAAGCCGGTGGGCGCCGACGGCTACGACTACACCTACGTGATCATGCCGATGCGCCCCTAGGCCGACACGGCCGGCGCCTCGCGGCCCGCCTTCATCGAGGGCGTGGCCGCCGCTCGTGGCCGGGGCCGTACGCATGGCCCCCGTCAACGAACCCTTGTGAGTCCAGATGGAACCGATTACCACGCCGAACAGCGACGAGTCCCAGACCCCCATGCGTACCGCCACCGGGGCGGCCGAAGACTACGGCGCCGAGTCGATCCAGGTGCTCGAAGGCCTGGAGGCCGTGCGCAAGCGGCCGGGCATGTACATCGGCACCACCGGTGAAGCCGGTCTGCACCATCTGGTCTACGAGGTCGTCGACAACTCCGTCGACGAGGCCCTGGCCGGGCACTGCACCGAGGTCAACGTCACCATCCACGTCGACGACTCGATCACCGTCGTCGACGATGGGCGGGGCATCCCGGTGGACATGCACGACAGCGGCAAGTCGGCGGCCGAGGTCGTGCTCACGGTGCTGCATGCCGGCGGCAAGTTCAACCAGGAAGGCAGCGCCTACAAGGTCTCGGGCGGTCTGCACGGCGTCGGTGTCTCGGTGGTCAACGCGCTGTCGGAACTGCTCGAACTGGAGATCTGGCGCAACGGCCACGTCTACCAGCAGACCTACTCGCGCGGCGTCGCCCAGGAACCGCTGGCCGAAACCGGCACCACCAAGCGGCGCGGCACCAAGGTCCACTTCAAGCCCGACGTCACCATCTTCGAAGCCACCACCTACAGCTTCGACACGCTCAACAACCGCCTTCGCGAGCTGGCCTTCCTCAACGCCGGCATCATCATCACCCTGGTCGACGAGCGCGGTGACGGGAAATCGGTACGTTACGAATACAAGGGTGGCATCGTCGAGTACGTGCAGTTCATGAACAAGGCGCGCCGCGCCGTCAACGATCCGCCGATCTACATGCGCGGCGTCCGCAACGAGATCGAAGTCGAGATCGCGCTGCAATGGAACGACTCGTACGACGAGAGCCTGTACACGTTCGCCAACAACATCAACACCCACGAAGGCGGCTTCCATCTCTCCGGCTTCCGGGCGGCGCTGACCAGGACGCTCAACGCCTACATCGCCAGCGCCAACCTGCCCAAGGACCTGAAGGACACCCCGATCAGCGGCGACGACTCGCGCGAGGGGCTGGCCGGGGTGATCAGCGTCAAGATCCCCAACCCGCAATTCGAGGGGCAGACCAAGACCAAACTCGGCAACACCGAGGTCAAGGGCATCGTCGAGGCCATCGTCAACGAGCGGCTGGGTGCCTTCCTCGAGGAAAACCCGAGCGTCGCCAAGTCGATCGTCCAGAAGGCTGCCGACGCCGCCCGCGCCCGTGAAGCGGCCCGCAAGGCCCGCGATCTGGTCCGCCGCAAGGGCGTGCTCGACGGCAGTTCCCTGCCCGGCAAGCTCGCCGACTGCCAGGAGCGCGACCCGGCGCAGAGCGAGATCTACATCGTCGAGGGCGACTCGGCAGGCGGCTCCGCCAAGCAGGGCCGCGACCGCCGCTTCCAGGCGATCCTGCCGATCAAGGGCAAGATCCTCAACGTCGAGAAGGCCCGCTTCGACAAGATGCTCGGCAGCGACGAGATCAAGACGATGATCGCCGCGCTCGGCACCGGCATCGGCCGCAAGCGCGAAGAAGGCGATCGCGACGGCTTCGATCTCAGCAAGCTGCGCTATCACCGCGTCATCATCATGACCGACGCCGACGTCGACGGGTCGCACATCCGTACGTTGCTGCTGACGTTTTTCTACCGGCAGATGCGCGAGCTGGTCGACAACGGCCACATCTACATCGCGCAGCCGCCGCTGTATCGCGCCAAGCGCGGCAAGCAGGAGGTCTACATCAAGAACGATGCCGACCTCGAGGCGTACCTGATCAAGCGGGCCACCGACTCGCGCGTCCTCAAGCTCGTCGACCGCCGCCGTGACTACAGCGGCGAGGAACTCGAGACGCTGCTGCACAAGATGATCGCCTTCGACCGCAACCTGCGACAGGTGGAGCGGCGCGGCGTGCCACAGGACGTCGTCGGCGCGCTGCTCAACGCCGGCGCGCGCGACCGCGAGTTCTTCGCTGACCGCGACCGGATGGAAGCGATTGCCGCGACCCTGAGTCGTGACAACCGCGGCGTTTCGGTGGTCGTCGACGAGGAGCACAACGCGTTCTTCCTCGAGATCGACGATCGCACCACCGGCTACCCGCGGGTCTCGCGCGCCGGCGTCGAGTTTGCGCAGACGCCCGACTTCCGATCGCTCCTCAACAGCTTTCGCGACGTCGCCGAGATCGACGGGCGCATGGTGATCACCCAGGTCGGGGTCAGCAGCGAAGAGCCCGAGGAGATGGTCGTCGAAGCGGTCGAGGCGGCGCCGTCCGGTGAGCCCGCACCCGAGCCGGTGCGGCGCGCCGCCAAGAAGGACGCCGACCACGAGGTACGGTCGTTGTCCGATGTCGTCGGCTACTTCCTCGAGGTCGGGCGCAAGGGCGTGGCCATCAACCGCTACAAGGGCCTGGGCGAGATGAATCCCGACACGCTGTGGGAGACCACGATGAAGCCCGAGGTCCGGACGCTGCTGCAGGTGCGGGCCGAGGACCAGGCCGAAGCCGACCTGATGTTCTCGACGCTGATGGGCGACCAGGTGGAACCGCGGCGCAAGTTCATCGAGGACAACGCCCTCGACGTCAAGAACCTCGACGTCTAACCCGCATCGATCCCGGCAGTTCGTGACGTCCCTGCAGACATTTCTATGAGCACCCCAGTCAATCGCGTCCCGGTCAACATCGAAGACGAGATGCGCCGCTCGTACATGGATTACGCGATGAGCGTGATCATCGGGCGCGCCCTGCCCGACGTCCGAGACGGCCTCAAGCCCTCGCACCGGCGGGTGCTCTTCGCCATGCGCCAGATGGGACTGTCGGCATCGCGGCCGTACCGCAAGTGCGCCAAGATCGTCGGCGAGGTCATCGGCAACTACCACCCGCATGGCGACGCCCCGGCCTACGACACCCTCGTCAGGCTCGCGCAGGACTTCAACATGCGGTACCCCCTGGTGGACGGCCAGGGCAACTTCGGCAGCGTCGATGGCGACCGCCCGGCGGCCTACCGCTACACCGAGGCGAAGCTGGAAGCGCTGGCCGAGGCGCTGATGGCCGACCTCGACAAGGACACGGTCGACTTCGTCCCGAACTTCGACGAGACGACGACCGAGCCGACGGTGCTGCCGACACCGTTCCCCAACCTGCTGGTCAACGGCTCGTCGGGCATCGCCGTCGGCATGGCGACCAACATCCCGCCGCACAACCTCACCGAGGTCGTCAACGGGATCTTCTCGATTGCCGATCCCGAGCAGGCCTTCACCGTCGACGAGGATGGCCGGCCGCAGCCGCTGTCACGCGACGAGAAGCGCCGCCGCCTGGCCGAGCACATCACCGGTCCCGACTTCCCGACCGGCGGCATCCTGGTCGGCCGCGCCGGCATTCGCTCGGCCTACGCGACGGGTCGCGGCACGGTCATCGTCCGCGCCCGCACCGATATCGAGCCGCTCGGCCGTGGCACCGATCGCCAGGCGATCATCGTCACCGAGATTCCCTATCAGGTGAACAAGGCGAAGCTGATCGAGCGCATCGCCGACCTGGTTCGCGACAAGACGCTCGAAGGCATCTCCGACATCCGCGACGAGTCGGACCGCCAGGGCATGCGGATCGTGATCGAGCTGAAGCGCGGCGAGATGCCCGACGTGGTGCTCAACAACCTCTACAAGCACACGCCGCTGCAGTCCTCGTTCGGCATCATCATGCTGGCCATCGTCGATGGCCGGCCGCGCGTCCTGCCGATCCTCGAACTGGTCGATCGGTTCGTCGAGTTCCGGCGCGAGGTGGTGCGCCGGCGCACCGAGTTCGAGTTGCGCAAGGCCGAGGCGCGGGCCCACATCCTCGAAGGCCTGCGGATCGCGCTCGACAACCTCGACGCCGTGATCACGCTGATTCGCGGCGCCCGGAATCCCGGCGAGGCCCGCGAGGGCCTGATGTCGAATTTCGGGCTGTCGCAGGTGCAGGCGCAGGCGATCCTGGACATGCAGCTGCAGCGCCTGACCGGGCTCGAGCGCCAGAAGATTCTCGACGAGCTCGCCGAGCTGCTGACCGAGATCGAGCGGCTGCGTTCGATCCTCGGCAGCGAACGCCTGGTGCTGCAGATCGTGATCTCCGAGCTCAAGGAAGCCCGTGACCGCTTCGGCGACGCGCGTCGCACCGAGATCATCGAGGACACCAGCGACCTCAACATCCTCGATCTGATTGCCGACGAGGACATGGCGATCACGGTCAGCCACAAGGGCTACATCAAGCGCACGTCGCTGGACGAATACCGCTTCCAGGGCCGCGGCGGCGCCGGCACGATCGGCATGCGCCTGCCCGATGACGACTACGTCCAGCACCTGTTCGTGGCGTCGACGCACGCGTACCTGATCGTCTACTCCGACCGCGGCCGCGCCTACTGGCTGCGCGTGCACGAGATTCCCGACGCCGGTCGCGACGCGCGCGGCAAGTCGATCGCCAACCTGGTGCAGATGACCAGCGGCGAAAAGGTCGCCGACGTCGTGGCGGTGCGGGAGTTCCCCTCCCAGGAGGGTCAGCGCGTCGTCGTCATGGGCACCCGCAAGGGCGTCATCAAGAAGACCGACCTCAAGGCGTATTCCAACCCGCGGGTCGGCGGCATCATCGCCATGGGCGTCGATGACGATGACGAGGTCATTGCCGTGCGCCTGTCCACGGGCACCAACCACGTCTTCATCGGCACACGTGGCGGGGTCGCGATTCGGTTCCCCGAGAACCGCGTCCGCACCATGGGGCGGACCGCGTACGGGGTTCGCGCCATCTCGCTGCGCAACGACGACGAGGTGGTGGCGATGGAGGTGGTCGAGGAGACCGGCTCGATGCTCACCGTCACCGCCAACGGCTACGGCAAGCGCACGCCGCTGGCCGAGTACCGGATCACCGGGCGCGGCGGACTCGGGATTCGCAACATCCAGTCCTCGGATCGCAACGGCCCCGTGGTCGGCATCACGCATGTCGCCGACGACAACCAGGTGCTGATCATCACCAAGGACGGCATGGTGATCCGCATGGCGGTCTCGCCACTGCGTCCGATCGGCCGCAACACCCAGGGCGTCCGCCTGATTCGCCTGGATGACAGCGATCGCGTCGAAGCCATCGCCCGTCTCGACATCGCCGAGGTGGCCGCTGACCCGTCCGATGTGGTGGCGCCGCTCGAGACGGAGGGCGCGATCGAGGAACCGCTCGACGAGCCCGAAGAGGACGTCGTCGTCGACGACGACCCCGACGAGGTCTAGTCAGGTAGGGGCAGCTCCCCGAGCTGCCCTGCCACCGTCCTACGCCGGCTGCAGGCGGGCGTACTTGGCGATCAACTTCTTGGTGCCGACCGTGGCGAAATGGACGGTCAGCTTCATGTCCTCGCCCTTGCCGTCGACTTCGCGGACGGTGCCGACGCCAAACTGCGCGTGGCGGACCTTCTGCCCCGGCTTCGGACGGCTGCCGTCGCTCGACTGATCTTCTTCCTCGTACTTGTAGGTCGGCGTCGCCGGCGCTTCGTCGCGAGCCGGCCGACGACCGTACGGATTGGCGCGTGACTCGTACGACGGGCGTCCGCCATACGTGGTGCTGCTGAAGGTGCGCGCTCTCGTGTAGGAGGGCGTCTCGAGCATCAACTCGCTGGGGATCTCTTCGAGGAAGCGAGATGGCTGCGTCGCCTGGTACTCGCCGAAGACGCGGCGTCGCGCCGCGCTGGTGAGCATCAGCCGCGACTGCGCACGCGTCATGCCGACGTAGCAGAGGCGCCGCTCCTCCTCGATCTGCTCCTGGTCCTCCCCCGCTCGCGAGTGCGGGAACAGGCCTTCCTCCATCCCGGCCAGCGCCACGACCGGAAACTCCAGCCCCTTGGCCGCGTGCATCGTCATCAGCCACACGCGGGCACTGCTCGAGCCGGCGGACTCGTCGGCCTCCGACAGCAGCGAGAGTCGGTCGACGTAGCCGCCGATGGAGGACTCCGGTTCACGCTCCTCGTACTCGCGCGCCGACGACACGAACTCGGCGAGGTTCTGGATGCGGCTCTCGGCCTCCTCGGTGTTCTCTTCGCGCAGCGCCTTGAGATACCCGGACTGATCGAGCATCTTGCCGATCAGGATCGACAGGGGCTCCTGACGGGCGAGCGCAATCAGCGCGTCGAGCAGTTCGACGAACCCCTTGAGCGCGTTGTGGCTGCGGCCCGGCAGCGTGCGTGAGGTCAGCAGGTGCGAGGCCCTTGCCCACATCGACTGCGAGGCCGTCACTTCGAACAGGCCGGCCGCCATCATCGGCGGCGCGTTGCCGCCCGGCGCACCGGCGTCGTCGCGCTCGAGCGCGTCCATCACCGCCTTGCCGATGCCGCGCGGCGGCACGTTGACCACGCGCCGGAAGCTGACGTCGTCGTGCGGGTTGATGATCAACTTCAAGTACGAAAGCGCGTCCTTGACCTCCTTGCGCTCGTAGAAGCGGACACCGCCGATGATCCGGTAGGGGGTGCCGTCGCGCATCAGCTGATCTTCGAGGGCGCGTGACTGCGAGTTCAGGCGGTACAGGATGGCCACCGTGCCGTCGCGGCGGGCGGTCATCTCCTTGCGCAGTTCGCGGGCGATGAACGAGGCCTCTTCGAGTTCGTCCTCGCCGCGGAAGTACGTCACCAGATCGCCCTTGCCCTGCTCGGTCCAGAGCCGCTTCTCCTTGCGGTCGGCGTTGTTGGCGATCACCGCCGAGGCAGCGTCGAGGATGTTCTGGGTCGAGCGGTAGTTGCGCTCCAGCCGCACCGTCGCTGCTTCCGGGAAGTCCTGTTCGAAGTCGAGGATGTTGCGCAGGTCGGCACCGCGCCACTTGTAGATCGACTGGTCAGGATCGCCGACGACGGCCAGGTTGTGGCGGGCGCCGACCAGATGCTTGATCAACAGGTACTGCGGACGGTTGGTGTCCTGGTACTCGTCGATCATCACGTAGCGGAACTGGCGCTGGTACTTGGCGCGAACGCCGTCGTGCTCGAACAGCTCCACCGTCTTCAGCAGCAGGTCGTCGAAGTCGAGGGCGTTTGCCTGGGCCAGAGCCTTCACATAGCCGTCGTAGATCTTGGCGATCTGCTCGTCGCGATAGGTGCCGTTGCCGACCTTGTCCGGCGCTTCCATGCGGTTCTTCGCCTGGCTGATGCGCCCGAGCACCTGGCGGGGCTGGATGATCTTGTCGTCCACCTGCAGGCCGCGCATCACCTGTTTCACCGCGCTCTGCTGATCGCTGCTGTCGTAGATGACGAAATCGCGCGACAGGCCGATGGCGGGCGCCTCACGGCGCAGCAGCCGCGCACACAGCGAGTGGAAGGTCGACACCCAGACGTCCCGCGCGTCCGCACCAATCAGCTTGGCGACGCGCTCGCGCATCTCCTCGGCAGCCTTGTTGGTGAAGGTCACGGCCAGCACTTCGAACGGCTGCGCCAGGCCGCTGCCAATCAGGTAGGCAATCCGGTAGGCAATGACGCGCGTCTTGCCCGACCCGGCGCCCGCCAGGATCAGCAATGGCCCATCGGTGTGCAGCACCGCGTCGCGCTGCTCGGGGTTCAGGGAGGAGAGGAAAGAATCCTCGGCCGTCGTCATTCGGCCATCGGCCTTCGGAACGCTCACCAGGCGCGTGCATGGCTCCGGGAGTGTCTGGTTCAGACATGTGTTGGAGGGGGTGCAGAACCTGCCACCCGATGAAACGGCACTCCTGGCAGGAACAGCAACAGCAGGTTGGAGCCCTCACGATTATACCGGCTGCTACGTCGACGAGCCGGCTGGCGCATCACATGCATCAGCACCGACATGCCAATCACATCCTTCCGTGACCTCGAAGTCTGGCAGCGGTCGATTGAGCTCACGCGATGTCGTCTACGAAGCGACGGGCTCGATGGCGTGGCCGCATCGCAACGAGATCGGCGCCCAGATGAGACGCGCAGCCGTTTCGACGCCGTCGAATATCGCCGAGGGCTTTCGCCAGGGCGCACTTGGCGCCTACATCCGTCACATCCGCATCGCTGCCGGATCGACGGCGGAGGTGGAGACTCAAGCCGACATCGCCACCGGTCTGAAGCTGTGGGCACCTGAGACCGCGCCGCAGAGGTAGCGCGGCTCGCGGACAGCTGCGGCCAGATGCTCACCGCCCTGATCAGGTCGCTCGAGGCCAGGGCAGAGCGAGACGGGCACCCGCGTCGTCGGCACTGAAGGCGATGGTGCACGTCGATCGAGGAAGCGACTGCCGACTGCCGCCTGCCGACCGGCCGTCCCCTGCCGCCTGCCGACTCCCGCCTGCCGTTCCCTGATCACTTCGAAGGCCGACGGCCGACGGCCGAAGGCCGCCCCCGCCTACTCGACCGTCACGCTCTTGGCGAGATTGCGCGGCTGATCGACGTCGCAGCCGCGGCGGACGGCCACGTGGTAAGCCAGCAGCTGCAGCGGCACGGTCATGGTGATCGGCGACATCAGCGGGTGCACCGGCGGCAGCACCAGGCGCGCGTCGCGCTGCGGGTCGAGCAGCGACCAGAGATGTGGCTCGCCTTCCTCGGTGATGGCGATGATCGAGCCGCCGCGGGCCTTCACTTCCTGCACGTTGCCGAGCATCTTCTCGAACACGTGATCGCGGGGCGCCAGGGCCACCACTGGCAGCTTCTCGTCGATCAGCGCAATCGGCCCGTGCTTCATCTCGCCGGCGGGATAGCCCTCGGCGTGGATGTAGGAGATCTCCTTGAGCTTGAGTGCACCCTCGAGGGCAATCGGGTAGTGCATGCCGCGACCGAGGAACAGGAAGTCCGAGCACTGGTAGAAGCGGCGCGCGATGTCCTCGACGTATGGGGCGCAGGCCAGGACTTGCTCGACGTGCCGCGGAAGCTCGGTGAGCGCCTGCAGCACCGGGCGCACCTGATCGGCAGTCATCGCTGCGCGTGCGCGTGCCAGCCGCAGCGCCAGCAGCACCAGGGCCACCAGCTGCGTCGTGAACGCCTTGGTCGAGGCGACGCCGATTTCCGGGCCGGCGTGCGTCTGGATCGTGCCTTCCGATTCACGCGTCGCCATGCTGCCGATGACGTTGCAGATGGCGATGCTGCGGGCACCCTGCCGCCGGGCCTCGCGCAGGGCGGCGAGGGTGTCGGCCGTCTCACCTGACTGGGTGATCACCACCACCAGGTCGGTCGAGGAGACGATCGGCTGGCGGTAGCGGTACTCCGATCCGTAATCGACCTCGACTGGGATGCGGGCCAGCTGTTCGATGAGGTACTTCCCCACCAGGGCGGCGTGCCACGAGGTGCCGCACGCCAGCAGCACCACGCGCGACAGCCCGGCCAGCGTCGCCGAGTCGAGGTTGATCTCCGGCAGGTGGACGTCGCCCTGCTCCATCGACAGCCGACCGACGAGCGTTTCCTTGATCGCCCACGGCTGCTCGAAGATCTCCTTGAGCATGAAGTGCTTGTACCCGGCCTTCTCGGCCATGACCGGGTCCCACGTGATGCGCTGCGACTGTCGCGTCACCTCCTGAGCCGCGGCATCGTAGAAGCGCACGCCGTCTGCGCGCAGCACGGCCACCTGCCCGTCTTCGAGAAACACCACGTCGCGCGTGTGAGCCAGGATGGCCGGGATGTCGGAGGCGACGAAGTACTCGTGGTCACCAAGACCGACGACCACGGGCGGGCCGTTGCGCACGGCGACGATGGTGCCCGGGTCCGTGGTCGAGACGACGACCAGCGCGAACAGTCCCCTCAGCCGGCGCAACGCCCGCGTCACCGCGGCATGCAACCCATCGTCCTGCAGTTCCAGCCCGACCAGGTGGGCCACCACCTCGGTGTCGGTTTCGGTGCGGAAGACGATGCCCCGGGTCTGCAGCTCGCGCTTGAGCTCGAGGTAGTTCTCGATGATGCCGTTGTGGACGAGCACCACACGGCCGCTCTGATCGCGGTGCGGGTGGGCGTTCTCCTCGGTCGGCCGGCCGTGCGTGGCCCAGCGCGTGTGGCCGATTCCGTACGCGCCGCTGAGGGGTTTGTCGCGCAGCACGGCTTCGAGATTGGCGAGCTTGCCGGCGCTGCGCCGCACCTCGATGCCTTCCGGCCCGACGACGGCGATGCCGGCCGAGTCATAGCCCCGGTACTCGAGGCGACGGAGTCCGTCGAGCACCACCGGCACGACTTCCTGCTGACCGACGTAGCCGATGATGCCGCACATGGAGGGCTCCTGCTAGTGGCCGGCCCGCTTGGCGCGGGCCCAGCCGTCCTTGTTCTCCTGGCGGCTCCTCGCGATGCCGAGGCTCTCGTCAGGTACGTCCCTGGTGATCGACGAACCAGCCGCGACAAAGGCACCACGTCCGATCGAAACCGGCGCCACGAGTTGCGAGTCACTGCCGATGAACGCGCCGTCGCCGATGACGGTGGGGTGCTTGTGGGTCCCGTCGTAGTTGCAGGTGATGACCCCCGCTCCCACGTTCACATCTTCGCCAATCGTCGCGTCGCCGAGATACGTGAGGTGGCTCGCCTTGGACTTGCGGCCCAGCCGGGTCTTCTTCAGCTCGACGTAGTTGCCGACCCGCGCGTCCTCGCCGACTTCACTGCCCGGCCGGATATGGGCAAAGGGGCCGATCTGGGCGTGCGAGTGGACGTGCGAGTCGGTGACCACGCAGTAGTTCAGGATCACGACATGGTCGGCCAGCGTCGCGTCCACCAGGCGGCTCCCGGCGTGAATCTCGCAGGCAGCGCCCACCTTGGTGCGGCCCTCGAGGTAGACGTTGGGGTGGAGCACGGTATCGTGGCCGACCTCGACGTCAGGCCCGACGTAGGTGGTGGCCGGGTCGATGATGGTGACCCCGGCCGACATCAGTTCCTCACACTTGGCTTGTCGCATCATGGCGCTGGCCTCGGCCAGTTCGGTCTGGCTGTTGATGCCGCGAATCTCCTGCGGCACGTTCGCGGTGATGGTGTCGATGTCGCGGCCCAACCGACGCAGGGCGCCAACGAACTCGCCGAGCGACCGCTCGCGTTCGACATGGTCCCAGGAGAAGGTGGCCAGGGCCTCGCGCAGCGCCGCCCGGGTGCACGCGAACACACCGCTGGTGCACTCCCGGATGGCCCGTTGCTGACGTGACGCTTCCCGCTCCGATACCAGCCCGATGACCTCGCCGCCCTCGTTGCGCAGCACCCGGATCAGGCCGTAGCGACGGTCCGAGACGGCCGTCACGACTGTCATGGCAGAGTTGGCCACGGCTCGGTGGGCGACCAGCGCCTGGAGGGTATCCGGGCGGATCATCGGCACGTCGGCCGGAAAGACCAGAATCGTGTCGGCGTCGCTCGCGTCGCCGAGCTCGGCGAGGGCGGTCAGCGCGTGAATGGGCCCGAGCAGGGGCGACTTGGCCACCACCTGCACGTCCCGCGCGCCGATGACGGCCATCACGTTATCTGCTGAATAACCTAAAATAGCGCTGGTACTGGTCGCTGCCAGGGTGGACGCCGACCGAAGGACCCATTCCAGCAGTGGGAGACCCGCCAGCGGCAACAGGACCTTGGGCAGCGTCGTGCCCATCCGGACACCACGACCACCGGCGAGAATGACGACGTGGAGCGATGTCGGGGTGGTCACGAGGTGGCTGCTGCTTTGCGGCGTTCGAGTGCGTCGAACACATCACGGGTGCGCACATGGAAGCGCCTGGCGACTTCGCTCATCGCCGCTCGGCGTTCGAAAGTGCCGTTTTTGGTTATTCGATCAAATTCAGAAAGCAGGTCGTCCTCGTTCCCCTGCGCGAGCTCCTGCAGCGGGGGCGGCGACTCCAAGATGCACGTGAACTCACCCATCGGGTCGAGGATGGCTGGGCGCGATACCACGTCGCCAATCGGACCCTGGATGAGTTCCTCGTGCTTTTTCGTGATCTCACGGCAGACAGCGATGCCGCGGCTGGCCCCTACCGTTTCGGCAAGCATCTCCAGGGTCTGGCGGATGCGGTGCGGCGCCTCGAAGAACACCACGGGGTGGTGATACGCCGCGGCCTCCTCGCACCAGCGTCGCCGCGGCCCCTGCTTTACTGGTGGAAACCCTAAAAAGGTAAACTGGCTGGACGGCACACCGCTCATCGTCAGGGCGGCAAGCACTGCACTCGCACCTGGGACAGGCTCAACGGCGATGCCTTCCGCCAGGGCGGCGCGGATCAGCTGGTCACCGGGGTCGGAGAGGAGGGGCGTGCCGGCGTCGGTGACCAGCGCCACGGCTTCGCCTGCCCGCAGGCGCTCCAACATGGCCGGCAGTCGAGCTTCTTCGTTGTGGGCGTGCAGGCTGACCATGGGGGTCTCGATGCCCGCGTGGGCCAGCAGCTTGCCGGTGCGGCGCGTGTCCTCGGCGGCAATCACGCGAGCCTCGCGCAGCACCCGCAGCGCCCGCAGCGTGATGTCCTCCAGGTTGCCGATGGGGGTCGCCACGACGAACAAACGTCCTGACGCCGGCCGGGGGAACACGGAAGGTATTGTACATTGGGAGATTGGGCCACGGCGGCCCACCGGCCACCATCCTTCGTCCGTGCGAGCGCATGCGATTCTGCTGAAACCCTCCCGCACTTTGCGGCTGACTACCTGGCCTGGCGCCACGAGGTGCAACCGACTGCGGCCACCTTGGACGGCGTGCATGTCCACGACGACCTGCTCGAGGACTTCAGCCGGGCGGCGATCGACCGCCAGATCCGCGACCTGAATGGGTTCGCGCGGCGGTTGGCGTCGATGTCCACGGACGCCACGCCGGCCGAGCGTGCCGACCATTCGGCGCTGATGGCCAACGCGCAGGCACGCCTGCACGAGCTCGAGGTCATCCGCACGTGGGAGCGGGATCCGCAGATCTATGCCGATACCCTGGCCACCAGCCTCGCCTCGCAGGCCATCTTCACGTATGCGCCCGCTGCCGAGCGAGCGCGCCGCCTGCTCTCCAAGCTTCGCCAGGTGACGGGCGTGCTCGACGCCGCTCGCACCAACGTCCGGGAGCCGGCGGGCATCTTCATCAAGACCGCCGCCGAGACGCTTCGCGGGGTGGTCAGCTTCATCGACCGCGACCTGCCGCGCGCGCTGCGTGAGGTGGACGACCTGTCCCTGCTGGCCGACCTGGACGATGCCTCGACCGTGGCGCGGACGGCAATCGAGCGCTATGTGCGCGACCTCGAGGAAGAGCAGGCGCCGCGCGCCAAGGCCACCTTCCGCATCGGCAGGAACAAGATCGAGCAGAAGCTGAAGCTGGAGGACGGCGTGACGCTCGATACCGATGCGCTGCTGCGTATTGCCGAGCGGGAGTTGGCCGCAACCCGTGAGCGCTTCAACGCGGTTGCCAGCAAAGTGGGCAAGGGCCCTGCCGATGAGGTATGGGCCAAGGTGAAGGCCGGGCACGTCGCCCCGGGGGGCCTCGTCACCCGCGTCCGCGAGCAGTGCGCAGCGCTCTACACCTTCCTGCGCGACGCCGGCATCGTCACCGTCCCCGACGCCGATGCGCTGGTGATTGCGCCAACGCCGCCCTTCTACCGGTGGACCTTCGCGAGCCTGTGGGCGCCCGGGCCGCTCGAGGCACGCGCGCAGCGCTCGTATTACTACATCACCGACGTCGACCCGAACTGGGCGCAGGAGCGGCAGGACGAGCACCTGCGTGACATGAACGACGCGGTGCTCTGGTCGATCTCGATGCACGAGGCACTGCCGGGGCACTTCCTGCACTTCGAGCACCTGCGCAAGGTGGCGTCCCCGTGGCGCAAGGCGACGGTCATCGCGCCCGTCTCGGTGCTCGAGGGCTGGGCGCACTACGCCGAGCACATGGTGGTGGAGCAGGGGTTTGCCAAGAAGGACCCGGTCATCGAGCTCGGCCAGCTGGCCGAATCGCTGGTCCGGCTGTGCCGGTTGGTGGTCGGGCTGCGCCTGCACGCCGAAGACCTGTCGGTCGAGCAGGGCGTCCGCTTCTTCCGCGACGAAGCGATGCTCGAGGAAGCGACGGCGCGGCGCGAGGCCGAGCGGGGCGCCTTCGACCCGGGCTATGTCATCTATGCCCTCGGCAAGCTGATGCTGCTCAAGCTGCGCAAGGACCTCGAAGCGCAGCAGGGCGCCGGGTTCGACCTGCGCCGCTTCCATGACGAGTTCCTGGGCCTCGGCCTGCTGCCGTTCAGCGTCCTGCGGCAACAGATGCTCGGGGACGCCAACGACGGCATCGTGCTGGCCTAGCAGAGAGAACCCATGCCCCTTTACGAATACCAATGCGACACCTGCAGTCACCGTTTCGAGGTGATCCAGAAGTTCTCCGACCCGCTGGTCAGCGTCTGTCCCAAGTGCAGCGGCGCGGTCCGCAAGCTGTTCTCGTCGCCGGCCATCCAGTTCAAGGGGTCGGGCTTCTACATCACCGACTACGCCAAGAAGAACAGCACGCCGGCGGGCACGAGCAAGGGCGACGGGTCGGGTGAGAAGGGGTCGGGCGAGAAGGGCGCTGGCGAGAAGAGCGGCGGCGACAAGGGCGGCGGCAGCGGTGGCGCGACCGAATCAGCCAAATCCGACAGCAGCAGCGCGTCGAGCAGCGACACAGGCAAGAACAGCAGCAGCCCCAAGACGCCCACGACCTCGTCGTAGGCGCGGGCGCACGTCGCCGTATGACGGCTCACGTGCGAGCCGCCCGGCGCGGTGTGGCGGGTGGTCGGAGTGCCGCCTCGTCCGTCAGTCGTCGCGACCCGGACGGATCTCGAGGAGCGACTGGACGTACGCGGCCAGCTCGTCGCGCAGTTCCCCGCGCTGCATCGCGAAGTACAGCGCCGCCTTCAGGTAGCCGAGCATGGTCCCGGTGTCGTGCCGCACGCCCTGCACCTCGCAGGCGTAGATCGGCCGCTGCCGCAGCAGCTCCTGCAAGCCGCTCGTCAGCTGAATCTCGCCGGTGCGGTCTTCCCGGACGTCGGCCAGGATCGGGAAGATATCCGGGGTCAGCACGTAGCGCCCCATGATCGCCAGGTCGGACGGGGCCTGCCCGGGGGCCGGCTTTTCCACGAGATCGGTGATGCGGTGGATGCCGTTGCCGAGCGGTTCTGCCCGCACCACGCCGTAGCGGCTGATCTGGTCCATCGGCACGCGCTCGACCGCCAGCACCGGCCCCTGCACCTGCGTGAACACGTCGATGACCTGGCGGACGGCCGGCGGCGTGGCGTCGATCACGTCGTCGCCAAGCACCACCGCGAAGGGCTGATCGCCGACCAGGTCACGGGTGATGAACACCGCATGCCCGAGACCGAGTGGCGGACCCTGACGGACGGCGCCGAGGCGGGCCAGCGACGACACGTGGCGGACCGCAGCGAGCTGATCCAGCTTGCCGCGCTCCTCGAGGAAGGTCTCGAGTTCGACGTCGATGTCGAAGTGGTCGACCATCGCCGTCTTGCCACGCGCCGTGACCATGACGATCTGGTCGATGCCGGCCGCCACGGCTTCTTCGACGGCGTACTGGATGATCGGCTTGTCGACCAGCGGCAGCATCTCCTTGGGCATGGTCTTGGTGGCCGGGAGGAAGCGGGTGCCGAGTCCCGCCGCCGGGAACACGGCCGTCCTGACACTGAGCGTCACGCGAGCACCTGTCCTTGGAGTGAGGGTGGGTGCACGGTAGCACAGGCTTTTCGCGCTGCCGATGGCTCGGGGAAGTCCGTACAATGGGCCGCAACATGCTCGAGACCGCGCAACTCCGCGATGCCTTCGACGAGACCCGCCGCCGCCTCCAGGCGCGGGGGCCCGCTGCCGATGCGGTGCTCGACCGCCTGCAGGAGTTGGACGCGGTGCGGCGCGAACTTCTGCCGCGGGTCGAGACACTGAAAGCCGAACGCAATCGCATCGGCGAGCAGATCGCGCAGGCCAAGCGCACCGGCCAGGACGCCACGACATTGCTGGCCGACAACAAGCAGCGCGCCGACGAGATCAAGGGGCTCGACGCGCAGGTCGCCAGCCTCGACGAGGAACGCACGCCGCTGCTCATGGCGCTGCCCAACACGCCGCAGGCCGGGGTGCCCGAGGGCGGGGGCGCCGAGGACAACGTCGAGGTCCGCCGGTGGGGCACGCCGCGCACATTCGACTTCGAGCCCAAAGCTCACTGGGATCTCGGCCCGGCGCTGGGCATTCTCGATTTCGAGCGCGCCGCCCGGATGTCTGGCGCCCGCTTTGCCGTGCTGTTGCGCGAGGGCGCGCGCCTCTCCCGCGCGCTCATCAGCTTCATGCTCGATCTGCACACGCGCGAGCACGGCTACACGGAGGTCGAGCCGCCCCTGCTCGTCAACCGGACCGCGCTCACCGGCACCGGCAACCTGCCCAAGTTCGAGCAGGATCTCTTCAAGATCGCCGGCGAGTGGGACCTGTTCCTCATCCCCACCGCCGAAGTGCCGCTCACCAACCTGCATCGCGAAGAGACGCTCGAACACGCGGACCTGCCGCGGCGCTACACCGCGCACACGCCCTGCTTCCGCAGCGAGGCCGGCAGCTACGGCGCCGACGTGCGCGGGCTCATTCGACAGCACCAGTTCGCCAAGGTCGAACTCATGACCTTCGCCGCGCCCGACCAGTCGGATGCGGAACTCGAACGCCTCACAGCCTGCGCCGAGAAGGTCCTGCAGCTTCTCGAGTTGCCCTACCGCACGATGCTGCTGTGCACGGGCGACATGGGATTTGCGTCAGCCAGAACTTACGACATCGAAGTCTGGCTGCCCAGCCAGCGCGTCTTCCGCGAGATCTCCTCCTGCAGCAACACCGAGGCCTTCCAGGCGCGCCGTGCCGGCATCCGCTACCGTCCGGAAGGCGGCGGCAAGCTGGGGCACGTGCACACGCTGAACGGGTCCGGGCTGGCCGTCGGCCGCACGTTGATTGCGGTGCTCGAGAACTACCAGGAGGCCGACGGCAGCGTGCGCATCCCCGACGTCCTCGTGCCCTACATGGGCGGTGTCACCCGCATCGCTCCGGGCTAGCGCGCCTGCCGCGCGCCGCGGCCGCACCCGACCTGGACACCCGATAAACTTCAGGGATGGCTTCCAACGACCCGCTCGAGGTGTGGCTGCGCGGACCCGTAGACGGATACCCGGCCGAGTTGCAACCCGTCGTCCACGCCCTGCTGCAGGTGCGTGAAGAAGTGCAGCGGCATGCGATCGACCTGACGCCGGAACAGGTCTGGGCGCGTCCGGGCGGGGCCGGCTCGATTGGCTTCCACCTCCGCCATATCGCCGGGGCCAGTGACCGTCTCCTGACCTACGCGCGTGGGGAAGCCCTCACGCCAGCGCAGCTCACGTGGATGAAGGCCGAAGCCGACCCCGGCACGCCGCCGGTGAGTGCCGCCGAGGTCATTGCCGTCGCGCACGCAGGGATCGACCGCGCGCTCGACCAGGTCCGTTCGACTGACGTGGCCACGCTGCAGCAGCCGCGCGCCGTCGGCCGAGCGCAGCTGCCGACCACGGTGGGGGGGCTCGTGTTCCACGTCGCCGAGCACGCCAGCCGCCACGCCGGCCAGATCGCCACGCTGCGCAAGGTCGTCCTGGGCTGAGGCGACTCACCGGTAGGTCCCGGACCGGGTTCGGGGTATCGGGTATCGGGTATCGGGTATCGGGTATCGGTGGACACCTGCAGAACCGGCTAAGGGCACAGGAACCCGCAACCAGGCGACTGGATCCAGTCAGATCGGGCGTTCGGGCCGGGGTGGAATCCCACTCCCGCGGCCAGCCGAGTGCAAGAGGCTGATGAGGTTCCGGGGTGGAGTGGGATTCGGGCAAGAGCGCGGATGCGCTCTTGCGCCAGGAACCCACTGCCGCGGCCAGCCGAGTGCAACGAGGCTGGCGGAGGGAGTGGGATTCGAACCCACGGTACGGTTCCCCGTACGGCGGTTTTCAAGACCGCTGCCTTAAACCGCTCGGCCATCCCTCCGCCCGCCAGTGTACCCGACGGCCCGGTGCCCTCGTCGAGCTGGCCGCCGCCGCATGAAACCGCAATTGTCATTGTTCCCTTACGCTGCAGATGTTGCCTCTGGTGCCCTGGCCGGTCTCGCCAGTGGCCTGACCACGTCGGGGCCGCGCTGGCATTCCCCTTGCTGTCTAAGCTGCAATGGCGGGAGATCTCAGCGAGGGCAGCACCGCCGAAGGGTCGATCCTCAGCGTCAACGAGCACGTCCCGGCCCGCCGGGCCTTCAGCCGTATCCTGCGTGACGCCGGCTACGAGGTCATCGAGGCGGCGTCCGGCACCGAGGCGCTGCAGCTCGCGCAGCAGCTCCCGAGGCTCATCGTCCTCGACATCACGCTGTCCGACGTGGACGGCTTCGAGGTCTGCCGTCGGCTGAAGGCCGACCTCACGACCCGCGCCATCCCGGTGCTGTTGACCTCTGCCGCCCACGTCTCGGCCGAAAGCAAGGTCGAGGGACTCGACAGCGGCGCCGACGCGTATCTGGTCCAGCCCGTCGATCCGGCCGTGCTCCTGGCCACGGTGCGTGGCCTGCTGCGCGCCGAGGTGGCCGAGGCCGGCCTGCGTGAGGCAAGCCTCGAGTGGCAGCGCACCTTCGATGCGATTGCCGAGGCAGCAGCCATCCTGCGCGCCGACGGGGTGATCCTGCGTACCAACCGGGCCCTGCTGAGCCTGGTCCGATGCACCGAGGACGCAATCGTCGGCAGGCACGTTCGCGCCGTCTTCACGGAGCGCCTCGGCACCGACGACCCGATGCTCGACGTGGCTGCCGGTGCGACCGGCGAGCGCCGCGTCAGCGAAATGCGGGTGGGGGATGCGTGGTTCCGCGTGGTCACCGACCCGATCCTCGACGACCACGGCCAGGCCAGCCGCTTCGTCCTGGTGATGACCGACGTCTCGAGCCTGCGCGGACTGGCCGACGCCGAACGCCGGCGCGCCGACGAGCTGCTCGAAGACAACCGCCGCAAGGACGAATTCCTGGCCATGCTCGCGCACGAGCTGCGCAACCCGTTGCACGCCATTGCCGCGGCCACCGCCCTGCAGGAACGCGAGGCGGGGAGCGGCGACAACGCCCAGGTTCGGGCCACCGTGTCGCGCCAGATTCGCCAGCTCTCGCGGCTGGTGGACGACCTGCTCGACGTCTCCCGCCTGACGCGAGGGCAGGTCAAGCTGCAGAAGGAGACCATCGACCTCAAGGTCGTCCTCAACGAGGTCCTGCAGCTGGCGAGGCCCTATGTCGAGCCGCGGCGCCAGCCGCTGCTGCTCGATCTGCCCGACGATCCGGTGATCGTGCACGGCGACGGGCTGCGGCTCGGTCAGGCGCTGTCCAACCTGGTGTCCAACGCCAGCAAGTTCTCGGAGCTGGGCCGCCGCATCCTGCTGCGCTGCGAGGTCGACAGCCACGATCCTGCCCATCCCGTCGCCATCGTCCGCGTCGTCGACGAGGGCATCGGCATCGATCCGGCCAGGCTCGACAGCATCTTCGAGCCATTCGTTCAGGGAAAGACGACGCTGGCCCGCACCGAGGGGGGCCTTGGCATCGGCCTGACGATTGCCCGCCGCATGGTCGAGATGCACGAGGGTCGGCTGACCGCGCACAGTGCCGGCATCGGCTCCGGCACCGAATTCCGCGTCACCCTGCCCATCGTCGACGCACCAGCCCCATCGGCGGCGCGCGCCACCGCGCTCGACGGATTCCTCAAGGGTTACCAGCCGCCGCGGCTGCTCGACGTGCTGATCGTCGAGGACGACGAGGACGCGGCCGACCTGATGCAGGCACTGTTTGCCGCCGTCGGGCACCATACCCGGGTGGCCCGTGATGGCATGGCCGGCCTCTCGGAGGTCCTGTCCAAGCCGCCCGATGTGGCGTTTGTCGACATCGGGCTGCCGCGCATGGACGGGTACGAGGTGGCACGGACGATTCGCCGTTCGCAGAACGGCGAGAGCGTCTACCTGGTGGCGCTGACCGGCTATGGCCGCCCCGAGGACCGCGCCCGTGCGCTCGCGGCCGGATTCGACGTCCACCTGGTCAAGCCGCTCGAGATTCACCGCGTCACCGAGATTCTCGAGGGGCGCCCGGCGACGCGCTGGCACATCGAAAGCGGGCCCACGCATCCCCGCGACCTTCATTAGCAGGGCTTATCAGGCCCGCCCAGCAGCAACTGTGGCGTTATAATCGCCCTGTGGGAAAGACCCTTCTCGAGAAAGTCTGGGATCTGCACACCGTGCGGACCCTCCCGACGGGCCAGACGCAACTGTTCATCGGCCTGCACCTCGTGCACGAGGTGACCACGCCGCAGGCGTTCGACGACCTGCGCCGGCGTGGCTGGCCGGTGCGGTTCCCCGAGCGGACGTTTGCCACCGTCGACCACATCGTCCCGACGGGCAGCCTGGCGCGTCCCTTCCAGGACACGATGGCCGAAGCCATGCTCGCGGCGCTCGAACGCAACTGCCGCGACTTCGGCGTTCCGCTCTACGACCACTCGACGGGGCGCCAGGGCATCGTGCACGTGATCGGGCCGGAGCTCGGGCTCACGCAGCCGGGCATGACCATCGCGTGCGGCGACAGCCACACCTCCACGCATGGCGCCTTCGGTGCGGTGGCGTTCGGGATCGGCACGTCGCAGGTCCGCGACGTGCTGGCGAGCCAGTGCCTCGCGCTCGAGCCGCTGAAGGTGCGGCGCATCCGCGTCGAAGGCGCCCTGCAGCGGGGCGTCTACGCCAAGGACGTGATCCTCAAGATCATCCAGGTGCTGGGCGTGAAGGGCGGCGTCGGCTTTGCGTACGAGTACGCCGGATCTGCCGTCGATGCCATGTCCATGGACGAGCGCATGACGATGTGCAACATGTCCATCGAAGGTGGCGCTCGCGTCGGCTACGTCAACCCCGACGACACCACGTTTGCCTACATGCAGGGCCGGCCCTTCGCGCCGCAGGGCGAAGCTTTCGATCGAGCAAAGGGCTGGTGGCGAGCCCTTGCCAGCGACGCCGATGCCAGCTACGACGATGACGTGGAGCTGCGGGCGGACACGTTGAGTCCCGTGGTGACCTGGGGCCTGCACCCGGGGCAATCGGTAGGCGTCGACGAACGGGTCCCGACAGTGGGCGAGGTCGCAGCCGAAGACCGGCCGCTGGTCGAGGAAGCACTGCAGTTCATGGGCTTCGCGCCCGGGCAGGCCATCGAGGGCACGCCCATCGACGTGGCCTTCGTCGGCTCGTGTACCAACTCGCGGCTTTCCGATCTTCGCGAAGCCGCACGCTTCGTGCGCGGCCACAAGGTGGCCAGCACGGTGCGCGCGATGGTGGTGCCCGGTTCACAGGCCGTGCTGGCCGCGGCCGAGGCCGAGGGGCTGCACGAGATCTTCCGCGAGGCCGGGTTCGACTGGCGTGGATCCGGGTGCTCGATGTGCCTGGGCATGAATCCCGACAAGTTGCAGGGCCGCGAGATCAGCGCGTCGTCGTCCAACCGCAACTTCAAGGGCCGGCAGGGCAGTCCAACGGGCAGGACGCTGCTGATGAGTCCAGCGATGGTCGCCGCGGCGGCCGTCGCCGGGGAGGTGGTGGACATCCGCAAGTTCGAGCCGGCAGCCAGCGAGCCGTCGCGCGTGGGAGGTCGGGCATGAGCGCCGTTGTCCGCATCGAACGAGTCGAGGGCCGGGTCATCCCGCTGCGCGGCCTCGACATCGACACCGACCGCATCATCCCGGCGCGCTTCCTGCGGGTGATCACCTTCGAGGGCCTGCAGCAGCACGTCTTCGAGGACGACATCGCCTCGCGCGCCAGTCAGGGCGACCCGCACCCGTTCGCGCAGCCGCAGTTCGCGGGCGCGCGGGTCCTGGTGGTGAATCGCAACTTCGGCTGCGGATCGTCGCGCGAGCACGCGCCGCAGGCGCTGCAGCGCTGGGGCATCGCGGCGGTGGTGGGCGAGTCGTTCTCCGAGATCTTCTTCGGCAACAGCCTGGCCATCGGCCTGCCGTGCGTCACCGCCCTCCCCGCCGATCTCGAGTGGCTGCAGGCGCGCGCCGAGCAGGACCCCACTGCCACGGTGGTGCTCGACCTGGCGGCGACGACGCTGCAGGCGGGAGAGCGCACGATTGCCGTGTCGGCCCCGGCATCGGCGCTCGAAGCGTTTGTCACCGGCGCCTGGGACGCAACCGGCATGCTGCTCGAGGACGCCGCCGCGGTCAAGGCCACTGCCGCCCGTCTGCCATACGTCAGCGGATTCTGACGCGACCGTGCCGCGAGCCTACCCGCCGGACGTCGCCGATCGCCTCGAGCGCCGGTGGCGTGAGGGCGGGCCCTCGGCGCTGCCGCTGCCCTCGTCGAGGGCCCTCGACGACATCCTGGAGACGGCGTACCACGCGAGCCTGCTGCGTGAGGAGAGCCGGACCCTGCGCTTCCGCATGCTCGTGGCGTCGCCCTCGGCGCTGCACACCAACATGCCCGCCAGCGACCAGCTGCAGGTGCTCGAGTTCGACCCCTCCCGGCGCCTCACCGACGGCGAGCTGCGACGACTGGCACCAGCCGCCGACTTCGAACGCACGCTGATCGGCGTGCACGCTGAAGGGGAAGGCGACACCTACATCTGGGGCCTGGTGTCGTCCGGCGTGGAGTGGGTCCGGCACCTGCAGAGTGGCCGCGAAGACAGCGACATCTCGCTGCCGGATGGCCTGGTCGTGCACGTGCTCTCGCCGGGGCACGTGCTGCTGGCGCGCGGCGCCACGCCGCTCGTCGAGTTGCAGGCCGGCCGTCTGCACGAGAGCGGGCACGACGTGTTCCGCTCGCTGTGGATGCCGCAGCTGTTTGCTCCGGTTCGCGCCGAGGTGGTGCAGGGGCTCGAGCTGCTGCCCGGACAGGGCGCCCGGCCCACCGTAGCCGACGAGGTCGTCCGTGCGGTGGCTCAGCACATGATGCGGCGCGCACTCTCGGCCATCCGCCGGGCGCGCCATGGCGGCACCCTGCTGATCGTGCCGCCCGACGACGCAGGCGACCTGGCGGTGCCGGGCGTCACCTTCAAGTACCGCTTCGCCGACCAGGAAACGCGGCGGCGCTTCCGACAGCTCATCCTGGCGATCGTCTCGACCCTGCAGGACGACGCGCAGCGCCGCGGCGTGGCGCACGTGGACAGCGCGTTCTACCGGCAGCACCAGGACGGCCAGCTGCGGGCGCTGGACGAGGCGGTCGCCGACCTCGCGCAGCTGATGGCCTCCCTGGCGGCCGTGGATGGCGCGGTGGTCATGAACCGGCGCTTCGAGATCCTCGGCTTCGGCGGCGAGATCACGGCGGCCGAACCGGTGCTGCAGATTCACCGCGCCGTCGATTCTCGAAGCCCGCGAGACGACGGCATCGATGGTCGATGGGGAAGGGACGCGGCACCGCTCGGTGTACCGGCTCTGCCAGGCGCATCCGTCCACCCTGGCCTTTGTCGTCTCTCAGGACGGCGGCATCACCGTGGTGCATCACCGCGACGGCCGTGTGCTCACCTGGGCCCAGCGCACGTTCGGCTTGTGACGGCGGCAGGCGTCCCTACTCGACCGGCGTGATGTCCCTGGCCACGTCCTTCTCGAACGTGCGGGCCACGTCGATGAAGGCCAGGGCCGCGTGTGACAACTGCGCCTGTTCCGGGTAGACGAGCCGGAGATGGCGGGGCAGTCGCACCTGCGCGACCGGCACTGCCGCCAGGCGGCCACTGTTGATCTCGGCGATGGCACAGCGACGGGGCAGCAGTGCGACGCCGAGGCCCATCTCGACGGCTCGCTTGATGCCGTCCAGGCTGGGCAGCGCCAGGGTGATGTTGAGCTGTTCGTGACGCTGCTCGAAGAGTCGCAGCACGCGTTCCCTGGCCGGCGATGCCTCGTTGTGGGCAATCACGTCCTGCCGTCCGAACTCGGCCATCGTCACCTGCGCACGGCCTGCCAGCGCGTGGCCGGGCGAGGCCAGCATCACCAGCTCGTCGTCACCGATGAGGATCGAGGCCAGCCCCTTCTCGGCGGGCGGGAAGCTCAGCACGCCCACGTCGAGGCTGCGCTGCAGCACCTCCACCCCGATCTGGCGGCTCGGCACGCGGCGGATGTCCACCTGCACGTGCGGATGCACCGCCCGGAACTGCTCGACGACGGGAAGGACGACGTGGACGGCAGCTTCATTGGCGCCGATCAGCACACGGCCGCGCTGCAGGTCGCGCAGCTCACGGACGGCGCTGTCGGCTTCTTCAGCCAGTCGCATGAGCCGCTGGGCGTAGTCGAGCAGCACCCGGCCAGCCTCGGTCAGCTTGCCGTCCTTGGCTGCGCGGTCGAACAGGCGTTCGCCGAGGTGGTCCTCCAGGCGCCTGATGGCCTGACTCACTGCCGGCTGCGTGCGGTGCAGGCGCGCCGCGGCCTTCGAGAAGCTTCGCTCGGATGCAACGGTCAGAAACACCTGCAGTTCGGCGAGATCCATGTCTTCCTCTGTTCCGTCCCGATAGACGGACCGGTATCGATTATAATTCCAGAAAGATTATAACCTTGACTAACAGGTAGCCCTCCGAGGAATGTGGCATCCAGGGAGAACTGTCCACATGCCTACCGATGTCCTCGTCTTCGACACGACCCTCCGGGATGGGGAGCAAGCGCCCGGATTCTCGCTGCGTGTCCCGGAGAAGCTCGCGCTGGCCCGTCGGCTCGAGGCGCTCGGCGTGGACATCATCGAGGCTGGCTTCCCGATCGCGTCGATTGACGACGCCGAGGCGGTGAAGCGGATCGCGCAGGAGGTGCGGGGCCCGGTGATCGCCGCCCTCGCGCGCTGCACGGCCGCCGACATCGAGTGTGCCGGCAAGGCCATCGCGCCGGCTCGCCAGGGGCGCATCCACACCTTCATCGCCACCTCCGACCTGCACCTCGAGCGCAAGCTGCGCATCTCCCGTGAGCAGTGCCTGGAGACCGCCGTCAAGGCCGTCACGCAGGCCCGTCAGTTCACCGACGACGTGCAGTTCTCGGCCGAGGACGCCACCCGCAGCGACATGCCGTTCCTCACCGCGGTGATCGAGGCGGTGATCGACGCCGGCGCCACGACCATCAACCTGCCCGACACCGTCGGCTACTCCACGCCCGACGAGATCCACGATTACTTCCAGTCGATCATCGCGGCCGTGAAGGGCAGTGGGCGGGTCGTGTTCAGCACGCACTGCCACGACGACCTCGGGCTCGCGGTTGCCAACAGCATCTCCGCACTGCATGGCGGGGCGCGTCAGGTCGAGTGCACCATCAACGGCATCGGCGAGCGGGCCGGCAATGCGGCGCTCGAGGAACTGGTGATGGTGACGAGGGTGCGCGCCGACCGCGCCCCGTTCACCACGCGCATCGACGCCCGTGAGCTGTTCGGCGTCAGCCAGCTGCTCACCGAGCTGACCGGAGAGGCCGTGCAGGCCAACAAGGCCGTCGTCGGCCGCAACGCCTTTGCGCACGAGTCGGGCATCCATCAGGACGGCATGCTCAAGGACCGCCGGACGTACGAAATCATGTCGCCCGAGAGCGTCGGCGTGCCGCGCACCACCCTGGTGCTCGGCAAGCATTCCGGCCGCCACGCCGTGCAGCAGAAGTGCGAGGCGCTCGGCTACACCTTCAGCAAGCGCGAACTCGATCAGGTCTACCGCCAGATGATTGCCCTGGCCGAGACCCAGAAGCACGTCTCGGACGAAGACCTTGCCGCCATCGCTGCCCAGGTCAAGGCCGAACTCGCCAACATCGCCACGCCCGTGGGCTACGGCCACGGGGTGTAGCCCGCGATCGATTCAGGCGCTCTTCGCTGACATTCATCATCGCGAATGAAGCGCGCATCGGGCACCTCCACTCACTTGGAGTGCCGGCTGTCCACAACGTTGTGTGCGAGCGCTGCGAGCAGCGAGCGGACAAGAGCTTTGCGCGGGTGCCGTGCTGGCGGTGTCGGCCCGCGCTGCATTCTGAATCGTGAATGCTGAATTCCGACTCCGCCCTGTGGCGGTGTTTCGCCCCGCGCTGCATTCTGAATCGTGAATTGTGAATTCCGACTCCGCCTTCTGGCGTTGTCCGCCCCGCGCTGCATTCTGCATTCTGAATTCCGAATTCCAATGCAGCCTGCCGTCGTTTGAGTGCAGAATCTCCCGATGAATCGCTCCCTCGTGCTGCTTCCCGGTGATGGCATCGGCCCTGAGGTCGTCGCTGCCGCGGAAGTCGTCCTGCAGGCGGTCTGCCGCAAGTTCTCGCATCAGGTCGAGACCCGGTCGTACCCGATTGGTGGCGCCGCGCTGCGTGCCGACCTGCCGGTGTATCCCGACGAGACCCGTGCCGCCTGCACGGCCGGCGTGCCGGTGCTGCTCGGGGCCGTGGGCGACCCGGCCTTCGACCACCTGCCGCGCGAGCAGAAGATCGAGACCGGGCTGCTCGCCCTTCGTTCGTCGATGGGGGTGTACGCCAACCTGCGTCCGGCACGGGCGTGGGAGGGTCTCGAGGATGCGACGCCGTTCAAGCCGGAGCGGACGGCCGGCACCGATCTCGATCATCGTCCGCGAGTTGCTCGGTGGGCTGTATTTCGGTGAGCCGCGCGGCATTGCCAGCGATGGCCAGTCGGCGCACAACACCATGAAGTACAGCGTCGGCGAGGTGCAGCGCGTGGCGCGCGTCGCCTTTGCCCTGGCGCAGGCGCGCAGTCGCCGGATGCTCTCGGTGGACAAGGCCAATGTCCTCGAGACCTCGCAGCTGTGGCGCCGCACGGTGAGCGCCATGGCTGCCGACTACCCGGAGGTGACGCTCGAGCACCAGTACGTGGACGCGTTCGCGATGAACCTCGCCCTGAACCCTGCCCGCTTCGACGTCGTGCTCACCGAGAACCTGTTTGGCGACATCCTCTCGGACGAGGCTGGCGCCGTGTCGGGGTCACTTGGCCTGCTGCCCTCGGCGAGCCTGGGTGACCAGGGCGCGTTGTTCGAGCCGGTGCACGGCTCGGCGCCAACACTGGCCGGCAAGGACGTCGCCAATCCTGCCGGCGCCATCGGCTCGCTGGCGCTGCTGTTCCGCCACAGCTGGCAGGCCGAGGACGAGGCGCGCGCGATCGAGTCGGCGCTGGCTGGCACGATTCGCGACGGGCACCGCACCGCGGATCTGGTGACGGCGGGGCAGACGGCGACACCGTGCTCGCAGTTTGCCCGCCTCGTCGCGGAGCGCCTCTGATTGGTGGGGCCGGCTGTCCCACCCGGCCGTCACGGATTCGATTGGTAGGGGCCGCTCCCCGAGCGGCCCGTCACGCCAGCGCAGGCGCGTTCGGGGAACGCGCCCTACCCCAGGACCCCATGCGACACTCCCAATCCATCGCCCGCACGTTGCTGACCGCCACCGCCAGCTTGTTCCTGCTGCTGTCCTCGTGGCCATCCGCCGACCTCCTGGCGCAGCCGGCACCGCCCGCCCGCTTCATCATCGACGCGCATCAGCATTGGAACTCTTCGCCCGACTACATCCCGACCCTGGTCAAGACCTATCGCGCCCGCAACGCGATGGCCTGCGTGCTGACGCGCATCGAGCACCTCGATGCGTTGATGGCGGCCGCCCGGCAGCACCCCGACGTGATCATCCCGTACGGGCACCTCGACGTGGACCACCCGTCGGCGCGCACGCACATCGAGACGTTTGCCAAGGCCGGCGTGAAGGGCATCAAGATGCACACGCCGAAACACAACTGGGACGACTTCGGCTACTTCCCGCTCTATGGCCGCATGCAGGAGCTTGGGCTGGTGGCCCTGTTCCATACCGGGATCGTGTCGGGCAACGGCAGCGGCGAGCCGGAGCAGTCGTCGATGGCGCGCATGCGGCCCTCGTTCCTGCACACCATTGCGCGCTCGTTTCCGAAGCTGAAAATCCACGGCTCGCACCTCGGCAACCCCTGGTACGACGAGGCCGCCGAGGCGGCGCGCTGGTCGCCGAACCTGTTTTTCGACGTCACCGGCTCCACCCTCCAGAAGAAGCAGCACAACCTGACGATCTTCCGTGAGTTCCTGTGGTGGGACGGTCCGGCTGAGCACAGCCCGTCCAGCGCCGTGTACGCCTTCGAGAAGCTGGTCTTCGGCACCGACGAAGCGCCGGACGCCCTGGACAGCGTCCTGGCGAAGTACGAAGCGATGCTCGAGGCCAACAAGGTGCCCGAGGCGAGTCGCCGCAAGATCTACGGCGAGACGATGGCGCGACTGCTGGGCATCACCCCGAAGCAAGGGCGCTGACGCACGAGTGCGGGGACCGGGCGCGACCGTGACGCGTCACAGGCGGGAGTGTCCGGTATGAGCGCTACGCGTCATCGTGATTTGCGCACCGGTCAGTCGGTGTGGTTCTGCCGTCGCCGGCCGCACATGCCCAGCGCGGCACTGACCCGTGACCTCACCGCCGACGTCATCGTCGTCGGCTCGGGGATCAGTGGCGCGATGATCGCGGACGCGCTCAGCGATGCCGGCCAGCGGGTCGTGGTCGTCGATCGACGGCCGCCGTTCAGCGGCTCGACCCCCGCTTCCACCGCACTCCTGCAGTACGAGATCGACGTCCCGCTCACGCACCTGGCGCGCAAGGTCGGGCGCCAGCGGGCCGAGCGCATCTGGCGCCGGTCACACCTGGCGTTGTCCGCACTTCGCAACCGCGTCGCCCACCTCGGATTGAAGGGCGACGTCGAGGAGTGCTGTTCGCTCTACCTGGACGGCAACCTGCTCGACCCGGAGGCGCTGGCGGCCGAGGGCGATGCACGTCGCGGCGTGGGGTTCGAGGTGACGTCGCTGTCGCCGCGTCAGGTGAAGGCGCGGTACGGCATCACCGGGCGGCATGGGCTGGTCGGCTATGGCAACCTGTCGGCCGATCCGCGCCGCCTCACGGCCGCCTTTCTCCGCGCCTCGCTGGAGCGTGGGGCCCGCGTCCTGTCGCCAGTCGACGTAGCCGAAGTGGAGTGCGGCCGGGACGGGGTTCGCGCGCACACCGTGCAGGGGCCGACCCTGCGCGCCGCCACGCTGGTGTTCGCCACCGGTTACGAACTTCCCAAGGGGGTGCCGCGTCTCGGTCACTCCATCGTGTCCACCTACGCCATTGCCACGCGCCCGCAGCCGGGGCGGCTCTGGAAGGCCCGTGGTCTCATCTGGGAAGCGTCCGATCCCTATCTGTACCTGCGCGTCGGGCCGGACGGGCGCGTCATCTGCGGCGGCGAAGACGAGGATTTCTCGGACTCGATCCACAGGGACGCGCTGCTGCCGGACAAGATTGCCGCCATCGAGCGCAAGCTGCACCTCCTGATGCCGCAACTGGACGCCCGCGCCGACTACGCGTGGTGCGGCAGTTTCGGGGCCTCGGACACGGGCACGCCCTCGATTGGTGCCGTCCCCGGCATGCGGGGGTGCTACGCGGTACTCGGCTATGGAGGCAACGGCATCACCTACTCCGCCCTGGCCGCCCAGATGCTGCGCAACGAGCTGACCGGCGGTGGCGACCCCGACAGCGACCTGTTTTCGTTTCGCCGGTAAAGGGCTCGGCCGAGCGCACCTGGGCAATTGGCGGTGACGTCCCGCGCGCGCCGATGCTATGCTTCTTCGTCGCAGTGCAGGCACCCCTGCCGCGATGTCCGTCCGAATACGGTGAGGTGGCCGAGAGGCTGAAGGCGGCGGTTTGCTAAACCGTTGTAGGGGCTAAAACCTCTACCGAGGGTTCGAATCCCTCCCTCACCGCCAGCCTTCGCTCGCGCACGGCTTCGCCAGCGCGCGAGCTTCGGCTGGCAGGCCCCGCGGCGACGCACGGGGCTTCGGCTGGGCACTCCCCGCTGAGCACCGGCGGGCCCTTCTGCAATACTTGCCTTTGTACAGTGCCTGAGCCATCCACTCCGCCACGCGTCCGTTTCGCGCCTTCGCCGACCGGCTATCTCCACGTCGGCGGGGCCCGCACAGCCCTGTTCAACTGGCTGCTGGCGCGGCGGATGGGCGGCACGTTCGTGCTCCGCATCGAGGACACCGACGTCGAGCGATCCTCCGACGAGATGGTGCAGGGCATCCTCGACGGCATGCGCTGGCTCGGAATGACCTGGGACGAAGGTCCGCTGGTCGGCGGCCCGCACGCGCCGTATTTCCAGTCCGCACGCCTGGATCGTTACCGCGCGGTGGCCGCGCAACTGGTAGCCAGCGGCCATGCCTACTACGACTATCGGGGCGCCGACGCGCGCACCCCGCCGTCCGTGCAGGCCGGGGACGCTCCGACCAGCTTCGGCCCCAAGCAGTACGACGAGACCAGCCTGACGCTCGACGCCGCCGATGTGGCGACGCGGGAAGCGGCGGGCGTGCCTCGCGCCGTGCGCTTCCGGGTGCCGGCCGAGGGCCGGACGACGTTTGCCGATGCCGTGCATGGCGAGATCGGCTTCGACAACAGCGGCCTCGAGGACTTCGTCATCCTCCGGTCCGATGGCTATCCCACCTATCACCTCTCGGTGGTGGTCGACGACATGGACATGCAGATCACCCAGGTGATCCGCGGCGACGACCACATCTCGAACACGCCCAAGCAGGTGCTGATCTACCAGGCGTTGGGTGTGCCGGTACCCGGGTTCGCGCACGTGCCGCTGATTCTCGGCGCCGACAAGAAGCGCCTGAGCAAGCGTCACGGCGCCACCTCGGTGATGGAGTACGCCGCCCAGGGTGTGGTCCCCGAGGCGATGGTCAACTTCCTCGCGCTGCTCGGCTGGTCGCCCGGCGATGACCAGGAACTGTTCTCGGTCGACGATCTCGTCGCCCGCTTCGATCTCGACGGCATCAGCGGCGGCAACGCCGTCTTCAATCCCGAGAAGCTCGAGTGGATGAACAACCAGCACATCATGAAGATGTCCGATGACGTGCTGATCGCCCACGTTCGACCGTGGCTCGAACGCGCCGCGCTCTGGCGTGCAGACTTCGAGGGTCATCGGCGGGATTGGCTGATCCAGGCGCTGGCGCTGCTGCGTCCGCGCGCCAAGCACCTCGGCGACATCCCGGAGGGTCTCGGTCCGCTGGTCGGCCCGGTGGTGTTCGACGCCGCGGCAACCGCCCGACATCTGACCCAGGAGATGGCGCCGCACCTCGAAGTCCTGGGGGATGCGCTTGCTGACCTCTCGCCCTTCGACGCCGCCGGGATCGAGCAGGTCGTGCGTCGGACGGCCGAGGTCGGCGGCCTCAAGGCCGGGGCCTTCATGCAGGCGGTCCGCGTGTCGCTCACCGGTCGCACGGTCAGTCCCGGGCTTTTCGAGACGATCTCCCTGCTCGGACGCGAGGACGCGCTTGCCCGCATTCGTGCCGGCGCGCGTCAGTCGCAGCCGGCCTGAACCCGCGCCCATGCGAGCTGCAGACCTCCATCGCCACGCCTTCGACGTCCTCGTGGTGGGGGGCGGCGTCATCGGCTGCGGCGTCGCCCGCGACGCGGCACGCCGCGGCCTGCGCGTCGCCATCTTCGAGCAGGACGACTTCGGCAGCGGCACCTCCTCGGGCTCGACGCGCCTGATCCACGGTGGCCTGCGCTACCTGGAGATGCTCGACTTCGCGCTGGTGCGACTGGACCTGCGCGAGCGCGAGATCCTGCTGCGGATCGCGCCGCACCTGGTCACGCCGCTGCGGTTCCTGCTGCCGTTCTACGGGACTTCCGCGTTCACCCGCCTGAAGATGCGCGCCGGCATGTGGCTCTACGACGGCCTCAGCTACGACCGCAGCCTCCCCGGGCATCGCATGCTCTCGGCAGACGCTGCGCTTGCCGCCGAGCCGCGGCTCGTGCGCAGGGGCCTGCAGGGCGCCGCGTCCTATTCCGATGCCCAGGCGGCCCTGCCCGAGCGGCTCTGCATCGAGAACATCGTCGACGCCGCGCACTCGGGTGCGGCGGTGTGCAATCACGCCCGCGTCGTCGCGGCGGTGGTCAGCGACGGACGGATCCGCGGCCTGCGCGTCCACGACCTGATTGCCCAGCGCGAAGTGGAGGTCTCCGGGCGCGTCGTCGTCAACGCTTCGGGGCCGTGGTTCGACCGCGCGGCAGGCGTGCTGCAGACCCGGTCGCGACCGCGACTGCGCACCACCCGCGGCATCCACATCGCCTGTCCCAACCCGCCCGACAATGCCCTGGCGCTGCCGTCGGCGGTCGACGGCCGGCTCACCTTCGTCATTCCCTGGCTTGGGTACACGTGGGTGGGGACCACCGACATCGACTACGACGAGGATCCGGCCGACGTCGCCGCCACGCCAGACGAGGTCGACTACCTGCGTCGATCGGTGGAGCCGTTCGTCGGTGGACTCGGCGACGTCCTCTTCACCAACGCCGGCGTGCGCGCACTCGTGCGACGGGACGGGGAGGCATCTGCGGTCACCCGGTCGCACCAGGTGATTGCCGAACAGGATCCCGTCGGCCTGGTGTCGATCATCGGTGGCAAGCTGACCGGCTACCGTGCCATTGCCGAGGAGGCCACGCAGCGCGTCTGCCGGCTCCTCGATGTGCCGACGCGCGGCACGACCGCGACGACGCCGCTGCCGGGCGCGCACCAGGAACACCACGTGTCGTCCGCGCTCGGCGAAGCGGAGCGGGCGCACCTCAAGTCGTTGTACGGCAGCCGACGCGCCGAAGTGCTGGCCCTGATCGAGGGACGCGACGAGCTGTCACGTCCCTTGATGGAAGGCGAGCCGGATGTCGCCGCGCAGGTGGTGCACGCGGTGCGTCACGAGGCCTGCGAGCGCATTGCCGACTTCGTGTTCCGCCGGTCGCGCCTCGCCTTCACGCCGCACCGCGGCCGGCCCGCGCTCGGCCGCATTGCCGCAGCGATGCGTGAGGAGCTCGGGTGGTCCGATCAACGCGTCGCCGACGAACTCGCACATTGCCGCAAGCTGCTGATCCGCACCGACGGCGATCACCCGACGGGCACCGACACGTTCGCCGAACTCGACTGAGCCCACTCGCGCCATGACGCCCGTCCGCCTCACGCCCGCCTCCTGCCTGGCAGCGACGCGCACCCTGGCGCGTCGCGACCCGGCGCTGGCCCGGGTGATCAAGGCGCACGGCCCCTGCACGCTCGGCACCCGCGCCCGCCGCGACAGCTTCGCAGCGCTCGTGCGCGCCATCGTCTTCCAGCAGCTCTCCACCGGCGCAGCCACGACGATTCACACGCGCGTGATGGCGACGATGAACGCCACCGCGTGCCCGCCGCCGGCCACCTGGCTGCGCACGCCCGAGGCGCAGCTGCGCGCCGCTGGCCTCAGCACGCAGAAGACGCGCTACATCCTCGACCTGTGCCGGCACGTCACCGATCGCTCACTGGACACCCGCGCCCTGCACCGGATGCCCGACGAGGACGTGATCAGCACGCTGACGCAGGTCAAGGGCATCGGACGATGGACGGCCGAGATGTTCCTGATGTTCCACCTGCAGCGTCCCGACGTGCTGCCCCTCGGCGACCTCGGCGTGGTCACCGGCTTTGCCAGGGTCTATGGCGACGGCAGCCGGCTCACGGCCGCGGACATGACCGCCCGCGCCGAGACCTGGCGGCCGTTCCGCAGCATCGGCTCGTGGTACATGTGGCGCGCGCTCGAGTCGCCCTGAGCGGACCCTGCCTGCTTGTGCTGTCGGTGAGCCGCGGAGCCTGGCGTTGTCGGCCCCGCCCTCGTGCTGTCTGTGTGCCGCGGAGCCTGGCGTTGTCGGCCCCGCCCTTCATTCTGAATTCCTAATTCTGAATTGCTCTGATCATGCCCCTGACTTCCCCACTCGCCTTCCTGCCGGTCACTGCCGCGCTGCTCACGATCGGCATCGCCCTCTCCGCGCAGTCCCCAGCCCCGGCCGCCGACGACGCGAAGAAGAAGGAGCCGGCGTGGGACATCACCGCACCGCTCGGACCGACGAAGGCCGTCGAGTTCGAGACCGATGAAGGCACCTGGCTGAACGTGGACGTCAGTCCGGACGGCAAGACGATCGTCTTCGACCTGCTCGGCGACCTCTACACCATGCCGATTGACGGCTCGGGCAGCGGGCTGGCCACGCGCATCACGTCGGGCCCGGCCTTCGACATGCAGCCGCGCTTCAGCCCCGACGGCACGCGCCTGGCTTTCAGCAGCGATCGCAACGGGCTGTGGAACATCTGGGTGGCCAGGGTGGACGGCAGTGCGCCGTCGCAGGTGTCCAAGGAGAGCCGCTGGTTCGTCAACAGCCCGACGTGGGCGCCCGACGGCATGTCGATCTACGCCCGCAAGCACTTCGTCCGGCAGCGCTCGCTCGGCTCCGGCGAGATCTGGCAGTTCCACGTCAGCGGCGGCGACGGTCTGCAGGTCACCGAGAAGAACGGCTGGCAGAAGGACGCCGGCGAGCCGGCCATCTCTCCGGATGGCGAAGTGCTGTACTACAGCAAGGACATCACGCCGGGCGAGACCTTCGAGTACAACAAGAACCCGTTCGGGACCATTTACGCGATCATCCGGCGCGACCTGAAGACGGGCAAGGAGCGTACGGTGGTGGCTCGCCCCGGCGGGTCGATCACGCCGCGCGTGTCTCCGGATGGCAAGTCGCTGGCCTTCGTACGCCGGGTCGATCTCGGCAGCCAGCTGTTCGTGCGCGACCTCGCCACCGGCGTCGAGACCAGCGTCTTCGATGGCCTCGACAAGGACCTGCAGGAAGCCTGGGCCGTGCACGGCGTGTACGCGCAGTACGCCTGGATGCCCGACGGCAAGGGCCTCGTCATCTGGGGCAAGGGCGGACTGTGGCGCGTCGACGTTGCCGCGAGGAGCGGCACCCGGATTCCCTTCCGGGCCAGGGTCGAGCAGACGGTGAACGAGTCCCTGCGCTTCAGCCGCGAGGTGGCGCCGGAACGGTTTCCGGTGCGGATGCTGCGGCACGTCAAGGTCGCGCCCGACGGGCGCAGCGTCGTGTACAGCGCGCTCGGCCATCTCTACCTGCGCGCGCTGCCGGACGGCACGCCTCGCCGCCTCACCAGCGACACGGCGCACGAGGCGTGGCCGACCTTCTCCGCCGACGGCCGTCACATCGCCTACGTGACGTGGGACGACGCCGCGATGGGTCGACTGAAGGTGATTGGCGTGGACGGGCAGGGCAGTCGCGATGTGATCGCCACGCCTGGACACTACGCATCACCCGCGTTCTCGCCCGATGGGGCATCGATCGTCTTCCGGGCCGTCGGACCGGACAGGGATCGCGCCATCACCCACGCCACCGAAACCGGTGTGTTCATCGTCGCCACCGCGGGTGGCACCCCGAAGAAGGTCACCGACGGGGGACAGGAGCCGCTCTTCAACAGCGACGGCACCCGCATCTTCCTGCGCGACCGCCGCGGCGACAATGCCGTGCTGCGCAGCGTGACTCTGGAGGGCGGCGACGAGATCGTCCACGTGCAGTCGGAGAACGCGCTGCAGCTCGTGCCCTCGCCCGACGGCAAGTGGGTCGCCTTCGAGGAACGTTTCCGCACGTATGTCATGCCGATGCCGGCGACCGGCCGGCCGGCGACCGTGGGTCCCGGTGGCACGGCGTATCCGGTCGCCCAGGTGTCGCGCGATGCCGGCTTCTCGCTGCACTGGTCGGCCGACAGCCAGCGTATCCACTGGACGCTCGGCCCCGAGCTGTTCACGCGTGAGCTGGCCAGGACGTACGCCTTCGTCAAGGGCGGGCAGGACGTGCCGGCGCCGCCCGAGACCGCTGGCGTCGACATCGGCTTCACGCAGGCCAGCGACCTGCCGAGCGGCGACGTCGCGCTGGTCGGCGCCCGCCTGGTCACCATGGCCGGGACCGGACGCGCCGACGTGATCGAGCGTGGCGTGGTGGTCGTGCGCGGCAATCGCATCGTCGCCATCGGCCCGATGGGGCGCGTCGCGATACCCGCGGGCGCCAGACGGATCGACGCCGCGGGCAAGACGATCATGCCCGGCATCATCGATGCGCACGCGCACCTCGGCGGCCCGGGCGATGGGCTCATCCCGCAGGCCAACTGGCCGCTCATGGCCAATCTGGCCTACGGCGTCACCACCTCGCACGATCCGTCCAACGACACCGAGACGGTCTTCACGATCGCCGAGATGGTGCGCAGCGGCGCGCTCCTCGGCCCCCGCGTCTTCTCGACGGGCACCATCCTCTACGGTGCCGAGACGCCGTTCAAGTCGGTGGTGGGATCGATCGACGACGCAAGGTCGCACATGCGGCGGATGAAGGCGGCTGGCGCCTTCTCGGTCAAGAGCTACAACCAGCAGCGCCGTGACGCCCGCCAGATGATCATCAAGGCGGCCCGCGAGCACGAGATGCTGGTGGTGCCTGAGGGCGGGTCGCTCCTGTACTACAACGAGACGATGATGCTGGACGGCCATACCGGCATCGAACACAACCTGCCGGTGCCGAACCTGTACAAGGACGTCACCACGCTCTTTGCCCGGAGCGGCCTCGGCTACACGCCGACGCTGGTCGTCTCGTACGGATCCCAGAGCGGCGAGAACTACTGGTACCAGCACAGCGACGTGTTCAGGAACGAGAAGCTGCTGACCTTCGTGCCGCGCGACGTCGTTCTGCCGCGCGCCCGCCGACGCGGCATGTCGGCCGAGGACGACTACGCACACGTGCTGGTGGCCAGGGGCGCAAAGGCCGTGCTCGACGCCGGCGGCAAGGTGCAGCTCGGCGCGCACGGCCAGCTGCAGGGCCTCGCGGCGCACTGGGAACTGTGGATGCTGCAGCAGGGCGGCATGACCAACCTGGAGGCCCTGCAGGCGGCCACGATTGCCGGCGCGCAGTATCTCGGTCTCGACAAGGACCTCGGCTCGCTCGAGGTGGGCAAGCTCGCCGACCTCGTCGTGCTCGACGGCAACCCGCTGGCCGACATCCGGCAGAGCCAGACCGTCCGCATGGTCATGGCCAATGGCCGGCTGTATGATGCGGCCACGCTCAATCAGCTGGCCCCAATCGCCCAGGAGCGGCGGAAGCTGTACTGGGAACGTTGACGTCGATGTGCCTGACGCTGGCTTGCCGTGAATTCTGAATTCTGAATTCCCAATTGAATGATGTGACCCCATGATCCAACGCGCCGCCAAGGTCCATCCGGTGATCGTCGTCGGCTCGGGCGCCTCGGGCGGCATGGCTGCCTGGAATTTGACCAGGCAGGGCGTGGACGTCCTGCTGCTCGATGCCGGCGACAAGTTCGATCGATCGAAGTTCTGGACGCACGTCACCGCCCCCGAGGCGCGGGCCAGGCATGCCCGCGGCGAGCGCGCGCCCGAGTTCTTCCTCGACACCAAGGAGCAGCCGTACCTGACGCCGAAGGACCGCGATTTCCAGCTGATTCGCGTGTGGGGACACGGCGGCAAGACCAACGTCTGGGGCCGCGTCAGCTTGCGCTACGCCGAGATGGACTTCCGGGCCGGCGAGCGCGATGGCTGGGACATCCCGTGGCCGATCCACTACAGCGACGTGGCGCCGTACTACGACAAGGTCGATCAGCTGATTGGCGTGTGCGGCGGCGACGATGACTCGGACGTGCTGCCGGGGAGCAAGCATTTCCTGCCGCCGCCGGCGATGCGCTGCGCGGAGGTGGCGATGTCACGCGCCGGCGAGCGCATCGGTATGCCGTTCGTCCGAATCCGCCGCGCCAACATGACCAGGCCGGTGCGGGGCTTCCCGGCATGTCATTACTGCGGCCAGTGCGGACGCGGCTGCGACACGGCCTCCTTCTTCTGCTCGGCCGACCACCTGCTCCCAGATGCGCTGAACACCGGCAAGCTCGAGATCCGCTCCAACGCCGTCGTCGCTCGGGTGCTGGTGGACGACAAGGGGCGGGCCAGCGGCGTGCAGTACTTCGACCGCAAGACCGGGCAGGAGCAGCAGGTGCTCGGCAAGGTGGTGGTGATGGGCGCGAGCTGCGTCGACACCACCCGCATCCTGCTCAACTCGACCTCGTCGGCGCACCCCAACGGCATCGGCAACGGCAGCGACGTGATCGGACGGTACCTGTGCGAGCAGGTCCGGATTCACGCGCGCGGCTTCATGCCGTCGCTGTACGGCAAGGTCGCGAGTGACGACAAGGGCATCGGCGGCGGGCACGTCTACATGCCGCGGTTCAACCACCGTGCCGGGCGCACGCGCGACTACCTGCGCGGCTTTGGCATGCAGTTCTGGAACACCGGCACCAACCCCGACGGCGCCGGACACTTTGCCGGCGGCATCGGCGGCTTCGGCAGCAGCTTCAAGGACGAGGTGCGCAAGCGTTACCCGGCGTGGGTCGAACTGCACCCCTTCGGCGAGGTGCTCTCGTACCCCGACAACCGCATCACCGTCGACAAGACGCGGACCGACAGGTACGGCGTGCCGCTGCTGCACATCGACTACACCATCCGCGACAACGAGCGGAAGATGGTCGAGCACATGGCCGACACGGTCGAGGAGCTTGCCAAGGCGTCGGGCATCGAGTTGTTCAACTACCGGCGCGCCGACCTCGACCGCAACGGTTCGGCGATCCACGAGCACGGCACCTGCCGGATGGGCGACGACCCGAAACGGTCGGCCCTCAACAAGTTCAACCAGATGCACGAGGTCAAGAACCTCTTCGTGGTGGACGGCTCCTCGTTCACCACGGCCTCGGAGAAGAACCCGACCATCACCATCCTGGCCATCGCCTGGCGCGCCACGGATTTCCTTGCCGAGGAGATGAAGCGGGGCAACCTCGGCTAGCACCCTGCCGATTGCCGTCTGCTGTCTGCCCGTGGCCGTGTGCTGACCGCCGCCTGCCGATTGCCGACTCCCGACCGCCGGTCTCATTGCCCGCATCACGTCATTCGCAATTCTTGGGGTCCCTCGATTGGCTGGCGCTCGGTATGCTGGGAGGATGCGCCGATGCGATCCTGCCCAACGACGGCCACTCCGCTTCACACCCGTCGCGGTTCTCATCGCAGTCGCAGCCCTTGGCAGCATCGGCGCCGGTCGGGCCACCGCCCAGGCGCTGACGCCGCAGACATCCGAGCATGACGCGCGCGAGGCGCCAGGCCATCTGATCGTCATCGCCCGGGACGCCCAGGGCGGGCGGTTGCCGGGAGCCA
>CAVXAR010000008.1:0-34020 GCA_963759795.1 Vicinamibacteraceae bacterium
GGTTCCTGGTAGGTCACGATGAGCGAGTCTGACCGCAGCTTCGCCGGGCAGCAAGCGTTCCGCCCGGCGACCCGCCCGGCGACTGGGGGCGCCGCGCCTCGATTGACAGGTCCGGACGGGGCCCAGACAATCGGCGCATGCGGTCGGCCGGCAGGTGCATGGCGCTGGTGCTCGGGGTTGGCCTTGTCGCCGGCGCCGTGAACGCACACGTCGGCGCACGCGGCGGTCCGCTGCTCGCGGCGCAGCTTGCCGTCCAGGCCGCCGCGCCAGCCCGAGACGTACCGGCGGCAACGCCCGCCCGGTCCGAAACGGCGACCGAGGTCCGCCGGCTGCTGTCGGACCGCTGCTTCCGGTGCCACGGTCCCGACGCCAACAAGCGCAAGGCGAAACTGCGTCTCGACACCCGCGAAGGCCTGCTGACCGTGCTGGATGGCGACATGGCCGTCGTCACGCCCGGTGACCTGGCCAGGAGCGAGATGATTCGCCGCATCCAGCTGGCCGCCGACGACGATGACGTCATGCCGCCAGCCGAGACGCATCAAACGCTCACGGCGGGGGAGAAGGCGCTGCTGGCGCGCTGGGTGATGGAGGGGGCCGAGTACCGCGGGCACTGGTCGTGGGAGCCGGTGACCCGGCCGACCGTACCCGCCAGCATGGGCGGCAGTGATGCGCAGGGGAGCGCCAACCCCATCGATGCCTTCATCCGGGCCCGGCTGTCGAGAGACGGGCTGTCGCCATCGCCCGCAGCGTCGCCCGACGTGCTGCTGCGCCGGCTGTCGTTCAATCTCACCGGCCTGCCGCCCACACCGGAGGAACTCGACGCGCTGGCCCGCGACGCGTCACCGGCGGCGTATGGCCGCGCCGTCGATCGCCTGCTCGCGTCCCCGGCCTACGGCGAGCGCATGGCCAGCGACTGGCTGGACCTGGCGCGCTTTGCCGACACCTATGGGTATCAGGCCGACGTCACCCGCGACATGTCGCCGTACCGCGACTGGGTCATCGCGGCCTTCAATCGCAACCTGTCGTACGACCAGTTCCTGACCTGGCAGCTGGCCGGCGATCTGCTGCCGGGCGCGACGTCCGAGCAGCGCATCGCGACGGCCTTCAACCGCCTGCACCGCCAGACCAACGAAGGCGGCAGCATCGAGCAGGAGTTCCGCACCGAGTACGTCGCCGACCGTGTCAACACCTTCGGCACCGCGATGCTCGGGCTGACGCTCGAGTGCGCGCGTTGTCACGATCACAAGTTCGACGCCATCACGCAGCGCGACTATTTCTCGCTGTTCGCCTTCTTCAACAGCATCGACGAGTCCGGGCTGTATTCGCACTTCACCAACGCCACGCCATCGCCGTCGCTGCTGTTGTGGCCGGCGCATGGCAAGGCCGCCCACGACGCCATCGAGCGGCGCATCGCCGCGACCGAGGCACGCGTGGCGCAGCTGGCAACGCAGGCCGAGCCGGCCTTCCGCGCCTGGCGCACCTCGTCGGCCGTGACCCGCGCCTCCGGCCGGGGCCGCGCGGCGCCGGCCGTGGCGCCGATCGTCACCCCGATCGCACACCTGGCGTTCGACGCGGCAGACGGCAAGACGACGCCGGACTCCATTGCCGCGTCCGGCGCGCTGCTGCAGGACGCCCCCGACCTCGTCGACGATCCCGACGCCGGCGGCGGCAAGGCGGTGCGCTTCAGCGGCGACAACGCGGTCGTGCACACCACCCTGCGGTCGATGTCACGCACCGATGCCTTCTCGATCGCGCTGCGCATCAAGCCGACCGAGCCGCAGGCACGCGCCGTGGTCGTCCATCAGTCGCGCGCCTGGACCGACGCGGGCAGCCGCGGCTTCGAGTTGACGCTGCACGACGGGCGCCCGTTCTTCGGCCTGGTGCACTTCTGGCCCGGCAACGCCGTTGCCGTGCGCGCGCGCACGGCGCTGCCGGTCGGGCGCTGGTCGTCGGTGGTGGTGACCTACGACGGTTCGAGCCGGGCCTCCGGCATCGTGCTGTACGTCGACGGGGTGGCGGTGGACGTGGACGTGCTGCGCGACCATCTGTACAAGGACATCCTGTACGACCCGCAGGCCGGCGACCTGCAGACCAAGCCGACCCCGCTGACGCTCGGTGGTCGCTTCCGGGACAGCGGCTTCAAGAACGGCCTGGTCGACGACCTGCGTGTGTACGACGTCGCCCTGACGGCCGTCGAAGTCGCTGGCGGGAACCCGGCACAGGCCACCGCGCCGATGGCGCGCGCCCATTTCCTGGCGCGCCTGCACGCGCCGTCGCGGGCGGCGCAGCGTGAGCTGCAGCAGCTGCGGGTTGCCGAAAACCAACAGGCGGCGCGGGTGCCCGAGCTGATGGTGATGGAGGAGCTGCCCGAGCCGCGGCCGGCGCACCTGCTCGCGCGCGGCGCCTATGACGCGCCGACCGACGTGGTGCAGCGGGCCGTCCCCGGCAGTCTGCCGCCGTTGCCCGACGACGGGCCGCGCAACCGACTCGGTCTGGCCCGCTGGCTCACCAGCCCGCGCAACCCGCTGGCGGCGCGGGTCGTCGTCAACCGCATCTGGAAGATGCACTTCGGACGTGGTCTGGTGACGACCGTCGAGGACTTCGGCAGCCAGGGGCAGCCGCCTACCCATCCCGAGTTGCTCGACTGGCTGGCAGCGCAGTTCATCGAGAGCGGCTGGGACGTCAAGGCCCTGCACCGGCGCATCGTCTCATCGGCGACCTTTCAGCAGGCGTCCGATGCGACGCCTGACCTGCTGTCGCGTGACCCCGACAACCTGTGGCTGGCCCGCGGCCCGGTCGTCCGTCTCCCTGCCGAGCACATCCGGGACAGCGCCCTGGCGGCAAGTGGACTGCTGGTGCGTACGGTTGGCGGGCCGAGCGTGAAGCCCTACCAGCCGGAAGGGCTCTGGGAGCAGTCGGGCACCGGGCAGACCTACACGCAGGACACCGGCGACAAGCTGCATCGCCGCAGCCTCTACACATTCTGGCGCCGCACCTCGCCGCCGCCGGCCATGACCACCTTCGATGCCGTCTCGCGCGAGGTCTGCGTGGCTCGACGCGACGTCACCGTCACGCCGCTGCAGTCGCTCGTCCTGCTCAACGACCCGCAGTTCGTCGAGGCCGCCCGCGTGCTGGCCGAGGGGCTGGTGCGGCAATGGCCGAACGATGCACGGGCCCGGCATCACGAGGCGTTCCGGCGTCTCGTCGGGCGCGAACCGGATGCCGGGCAGGCTGAGATCCTGGCCCAAGCCTTCGATGAGCAGCGACGCTTCTACGCCGCCGACGTCACGGCGGCGGAGGCTGTGGCTCGGGTGGGGCAGGCGCCACGCGACGTCACCCTGTCGGCGCCAGATGTTGCGGCCACGACGAGTGTGGCAAGCCTGATCATGAACTTCGACAGCTTCGTGGTCATCCGATGAGGACCGCCGCATGACTGCACATCGATGCACCGGCGCACTGCCCGCGGCGGGCCTGTCCCGCCGCGCCGTGCTGAACCGGTTCGGGCTGGGTCTCGGCGGCATCGCCCTGGCCGACCTGGTCAACCCGCCTCGCACATCGGCCGTGAGCGTGATCGACCCGCGGCATCAGGCCGGGCAGCCCGGGGAGCTGCCCCTGCCGCCGGGGCTGCACTTCGCGCCACGCGCCAAACGGGTCATCTACCTGTTCATGGCTGGCGGGCCGTCGCAGATCGAGACCTTCGACGACAAGCCGGTGCTGCGGACGCGCAACGGCGAACAGCTGCCCGACTCGGTGCGGCAGGGGCAACGGCTCACCGGGATGTCGGGCAATCAGTCGTCGCTGCCGCTGGCGGGTTCCCAGTTCGGCTTCTCGCAGCACGGCAGCGACGGGACGTGGGTCTCCGACCTGCTGCCGCACACCGCCAGGGTGGTGGACCAGTTGTGCATCGTGCGGTCGATGTACACCGACGCGATCAACCACGACCCGGCCATCACGTTCCTGCAGACCGGCTCGCAGATTGCCGGCCGCCCGAGCATCGGCGCCTGGGTGCACTACGGGCTCGGCAGCGACACGGCGGACCTGCCGTCCTTCGTCGTGCTGATCACCCCGGGCAAGGTCGATCAACCGCTCTACTCCCGCCTGTGGGCGAGCGGATTCCTGCCGTCACAGCACCAGGGCGTGCAACTGCGCGGCGGCAAGGACGCCGTGCTCTACCTGACCAACCCGGCCGGCGTCACGCCGCGGAGCCGTCGCATGCTGCTCGACCGGCTGCGCGACCTGCACGTCCAGGCCGTGGACCAGCTCGGCGAGGGCGACGTGGACGCGCGCATCGCCCAGTACGAGATGTCGTACCGGATGCAGGCCAGCGTGCCCGGGGTGATGGACCTGTCGTCGGAGAGCGACGAGACCTTCGCGCTGTACGGCCCGGACGCGAAGACCCCCGGCAGCTTTGCCGCCAATTGCCTGCTGGCGCGGCGGCTCGCAGAGCGCGGCGTCAAGTTCATCCAGCTGTATCACCAGGGCTGGGATCAGCACGACAGCCTGCCGAAGGGCATCGAACGGCAGTGCCGCGAGACCGATCAGGCCAGCGCCGCGCTGGTCACCGATCTCGGGCGGCGCGGGCTGCTCGAGGACACGCTCGTCGTGTGGGGCGGGGAGTTCGGGCGGACGAGCTATTCACAGGGCAGGCTGACGGCCACCAACTACGGCCGCGACCATCACCCGCGCTGCTTCTCGATGTGGATGGCTGGCGGCGGCGTCAAGGCCGGGTACGTGCACGGGGCCACCGACGACTTCGCCTACAACATCGTCGAGGGCGGGGTGCACGTGCACGACCTGCACGCGACGATGTTGCGGTTGCTGGGTGTGGATCACGAGCGCCTGACGTATCTGCATCAGGGGCGCCGGTTCCGCCTCACCGACGTCCACGGCAAGGTCATACACCAGCTGTTGGCATGAACGGGAGGGAAGGGACCGCTCCCCGAGCGGCCCCTCCTTGTCATCACTGCTCGCCGGGCGAGAGCTTGTTCATGCGCAGATACGTGACGATGTTGCCGAAGTGCAGGCTGGTGTGCGCGAGCAGATGGCTCGCGTGGTAGCTCTTGGGACGCTTCGTGCCGGACTGGGAGGTGACCGTCTCGGCCAGCGTCGCGTCGGTGGCGCCCTTGAGCGCTTCGTCGCAGAAGCCGAATGCCGCGGTCAGCCCTGCGACCACTTCGGCCTTGGGAAGGGCCGCATCCGCATCCATCTTCGGCCGCTGCCCCGGCGTGCCCTTGAAGCTGGAACAGATGCTGTAGCTGGCGTCGGCGATGTGCAGCAGCATCTTCCGCATCGTGAAGACTTCGGCCGTCGGCTGGTAGCCGTACAGGGATTCCGGCGCCTTGTTGGCAGCTGCCATCACCGACGCCCTGACCGCGGCAAACTCGGTGCGGATGCCATCCATGGCTGCCGATTGGGCCGTTGCCGTGTGCGTGCCGGCACAGAGCGCGGCGAGGGCGAGGGGGACGAGAGCAAATCTGGACACGTTCATTCGGATGTTCTCCTGGGTCCGGGCACTATAGCAGCGTGGGTCCTGCGTACTTTCCTGACAGCCGCCCATCCAGGTGGCGGACAATGGCGGCCGTGCTGCGTTCCGCTTTGCTGACCCTGCTGCTGTGTCTGGCCGCGACGCCGGCCAGCGCCCATCCCTCCCCCTTCAGTTACCTCGATGTCACGGTGGCCCCGGAGCAGCTCTCGGGCACGCTCGTGATGCACGCCATCGACGTCGCCAGCGTCCTCGGCCTGCCGGATCCTGCCGAACTGGCACGACAAGAGGTGATCACCGCCCACGCCGACGCCATCGTCGCGATGGTCACGACGCGGGTGGCCATCGAAGCCGATGGGCAGCCGATCACCTGGGTGATCGACACGATCCGTCCGATGCCGGGCCAGGATGCCGTCGGCATCGCCTGGCATGCGGCAACGGCAAGGCCTCCCGGACGCCTGGCGGTCGGGGCGAGACTGGTCCCCGATGACGCCGCGCATCAGACCTTCGTCACCGTGTACGAAGGTGGCCGCGTCACCTGGCAGGAGGTGCTCAGTCGCGACCGCGTCCAGGCCGAGCATTTCACCGGCAGCAGGCAGGGCCTGACCGCGGTCCTGCGCCGTTTCGTCGCGTCGGGCATCCACCACATCGCCATCGGGCCGGATCACATCCTCTTCCTCGTCGGGTTGCTGCTCCCTGGCGGTCGTCTCCTGCGGCTGCTGGGCATCGTCACGGCCTTCACCATCGGCCACAGCGTCACCCTCGTGCTGGCCGCGCTGTCGATTCTCACGCCGCCGTCGCACATCGTCGAGCCGCTGATTGCCCTGAGCATCGTCTTCGTCGGCGCGGACAACCTCTGGGTGGCCGGCCGCGGCAGGGACATCCGGGTGTGGGTGGCGCTGCTGTTCGGGCTGATCCACGGATTCGGCTTCGCCAGCGTGCTGCGCGACATGGGGCTGCCGCCCACCGCGCTTGGGGTATCGTTGTTCGCGTTCAACCTTGGTGTCGAAATCGGTCAGGCGGCCATCGTGGTCGTCGTGGCCTCGGCGCTCGGGCTGCTGCGGCAGCGCTGGCCGGCGGTCGCGGCGCGAGTGGCGCTCGTCGGATCGGTGGTGGTGCTGCTGGCCGGCGTCTACTGGTTTGTCGAGCGCGTGTTGCCGGGCAGCGCCTGAGCCCCCATCCTGGCCTGTCGGGAAAGGAACCCCATGCGGCGTCTCCTGTTGAGTGGCATTCTCGTGGCGGTGGGCGTGACGAGCATCGTCGCCCGCCAACCGGCTGGCGGTCAGCCACAGACCGCCGGCCTGGTGAAGGTCAAGGACAACCTGTTCGTGATCACCGGCGGCGGCGGCAACACCGCGGCCTTCGTGACCGCAAACGGCGTCGTGCTGGTGGACACCAAAGTGGCTGGGTGGGGCGACCGCATCATGCAGCAGGTGCGCTCGGCCACCGACCGGCCGGTGACGATGATCATCAACACCCATACCCATGGCGACCACGTCGGCAGCAACGACGGCTTCCCGGCGTCGGTGGAAGTGGTGGCGCACGCCAATGCCAAGGCGAGCATGGAGAAGATGCCGGACTTTGCCGGCGACAAGCGCCAGTTCCTGCCGGACCGGACGTACACCGACCGTCTGGCGATTGGGACCGGCGCCGACCGCATCGAGTTGCACCACTTCGGTGCTGGCCACACCAACGGCGACACCATCGTGGTATTTCCGGCGCTGGCGGTTGCGCACACCGGCGATTTGTTTGCCGGGCTGGGCACGCCGTTGATCGACGGCAACAACGGCGGCAGTGGTGTGGCCTACCCCGAGACGCTGAAGAAGGCCGCGGCAGGCATCACCGGCGTCGAGTTGGTGATCCCTGGCCACGCCGACGTCATGCCGTGGGCCCGGTTCGTCGAGTTCGGGGAGTTCAACGCCGCGTTTCTCGCGTCTGTCCAGCAATCGGTGAAGGACGGCAAGACGGCCGAAGCGGCCTTTGCCGAACTGAAGCTGCCCGAGAAGTTCAAGGCCTACGGCATGGGCCGTGGGCAGGCCAACGTCGCCGCCATCCATGGCGAACTGAAGAAATAGGGATCGCGTGCACTCGATATCCTCTCCCGCCGTCACCCGTCGCGTCTTCCTCGGCACCGCCGCCAGCCTGGCTGCCATCGTCCACCGGCCGCTGACGGCGCAGCCGGCCGCGCCGAGCGATCAGATCCGGCTGGCGCTGATCGGCGTCGGCGGGATGGGCACGGGCCGGCTGCAGCAGTTCATGACCCATCCCGACGTCCGCATCGCCGCCATCTGCGACGTGGACGGCCGTCACCGCGACGCGGCCCGCGCGCTGGTGCAGGCCAAACTCGGATACGCACCGGCGGGCGAGGGTGACTTCCGGCGCCTGCTGACCGACCCCGCGATCGACGCGGTGGCCATCCAGACCCCCGACCACTGGCACGCATTGCTGGCCGTGCGCGCGATGGAGGCCGGCAAGGATGTCTTTGTCGAGAAGCCGCTGGCCTACAGCGTGAGCGAAGGCCGCGCCATGGCCGACGCCTCGACACGGCACGCGCGGGTCACGCAGATGGGCAACCACATTCACAACACGGGTCGCAATTACCGATCGGTCGTGGAACTCGTGCGGTCGGGTGCCCTGGGCCGCATCCATCGTGCGCAGTGCTGGCGCACGTTTGGCGCCGTCCTCACCAACGACGAACCTGCCACGCGTCCTGCCGAACTCGACTACGACTTCTGGCTCGGTCCCGCACCCAAACGCGAGTACCACCCGCTGCGGTCGCACCGCACCTTCCGCAATTTCTGGGATTACTCGGGCGGCACCTTCATCGACTTCTGGTGCCACATCGTGGACCTGCCGGTCTGGGCGCTGGACCTGCAGGGGCCCCGCTCGGTCTCCGCGATGGGCGGGCGGTACGTGGTCGACGACGTCACCGAGACGCCGGACACGATGGAGGCGATGCTGGAGTATCCGAACCTGCTGCTGTCGTTCAGCCTGCGACCGGAGCCCCCGGCGGGCTTCACGCACATGGGCGGCATCGGCTGTGTGTTCGAGGGCAGCGACGCTACGCTGGTGGCCAACTACGACCGCCACGAGGTGTGGGTCAAGGGCAAGCTGGTCGAGGACTTCCCGCGTCCCGCGCCGTCGATCCCCGACTCGCCCGGCCACCTGCGTGAGTTCCTCGACGGCATCAAGGCACGGACGCTCGACACCACCTGCAACCTGCGGTATGGGCATCGCCTGACCAAGCTCGGCCTGCTTTCCAACATCGCCTACCGGACGGGCCGTCGCCTGCAGTGGGACGACACGCGTGAGCGGTTCGTGGGTGACGGCGACGCCGACAGGTACCTGGCGCGAAAGTTCCGGAAACCCTACGCGCTCTGAGGCGCGCGCACTGAGAGATGCTTGGACCGCTGGTGCGCCTCATGCGCATCCTCCACATGACGATCGGGATCAGCGAGCCCAGACCCGAGGACGAGGCGCTGATCGCGCTGGTCTGGGCTGCGCTGGTCCTGATGCTGGTCGCGGTGTTTGTCGTCGGCCTCTTCGTCATCGGTTGAGGCCGACGGCCACGATCGCTCCCGAGACGCCTCGGCCCCTCAGGGCACCTGCACTGCCGTCGCGTTGGTGCCGCCGGCAAAGGCCAGCCCACCCGACTTCCAGTACAGCGCACGCTCCACCGCCACCGGTACGCCGTTGAGCACTTCGATCAGGACGCCGAAGTCCTCGTGCTGCAGCTCGGGCACCATCGCATTGACCCAGATGTTGAAGCGGCTGGTAGGCAGCACGTCCCAGGTGCGGCTGATTGGCGGCTGACCGCCGGCGCGCAGGAACGTGGCGCGCACGGTGGCAAGCGACGTCGACGGGTTGGCAATCAGCACATAGGTGTCGAACTCGTGCACCTGCCCGACCCGACCTTCGGCGAGGGCCCACCTGGTCGCCGTGCTGGTGAGGCCGAAGCTGTTGTGCGCCTCGAACCACGTCGCTGCCGTCCCGGCCCAGTACATCGCCCGTTCGGACACCACCGGGATGTCGGAGATCACGGTGGTGGACACGGCCGTGTCGGCCAGAGCCGGGTCCTCGCCATCGACATGGAGCGTGAGGCGGCCGTTGGCCGGCACCTGCTTGGTGCGCACCACGGTCGTGCCGTCGCCCTTCAGGAACGTGACGGTGAGAGTGGCCACCGTCGGATTCGGGTTGCCGACGAGGATGTAGGTGTCGAAGTACGAACCGGTGGCGCCTTCGGCATGGAACCAGCTGGTGGCCGCCTCGGAGACGCCGGCCGACTCGTGGCCACCCTCGAACAGCCGCGAGCCGAAATACATCGATCGTTCCGCGATGATTGGCAGCGTCGACGTGACGACAATCGAGAACGACTTGCCCACGAGCTGGGGGATGCTGCCGGCGTAGACGTTCTGCCGCGAGGTCGGTGCCACGCTGTAGGTCTGCGACACGTTGGGCCCACCCTCGACGAGGAACGTGACCGTGGCCACGGCCGTCTGCGCGTTGGAGTTGGCCAGCAGCACGTAGGTGTCGAAGAAGCCCTGGTTGCCCTCGCCGAACAGCCACCGTGTCTGTGGCGCATCGACGGCGTTGCCGGTGTGGCCGCCGTAGTAGGTGCTGTCCCAGAACATCGAGCGCTCGACGGCCAGCGGCACGGCGTTGGTCGAGCGGATCACGGCCGAGACCGCGGTGTTCTCGACGCCTGGCACCTGGTCCACCTTGACGGTGCGGCGTGCGTGGGCGGCCAGCGTGAACGTCTGCGGGACGGTCGATCCGTCCGGACGCAAGTACGAGATCGCAACGTCGGCCGCGGTGTCGGTCGGGTTGGCGATGAGGATGTCGAGGTCGAAGAACGGTCCGGTTGCGCCTTCGGACAGGTAGTAACGGAACTCGCTCACGGTGACCGTCAGCGTGTCGGTCGAGGTATTGCCGCTCGCGTCCCGTGCCGTGACCGTGATCAGGTTGGCGCCGGCGCGCAGCGGGATGCCGGCGGCCCACGTGGTCGTCCCGGTGGCGGTGCCCGAGAAACCGCGGTCGGTCATCCACGTCACCTCGGTCACGGCCACGTCGTCCCCGGCGGTGCCACGCACCGACAGGATCGCGGTCTGCGCGGTGGTGGTCGGCTCGACGCTCGGGGTGGTGATGTAGATGCCCGGTGTCGGGCCGCCCAGCAAGCGCATGGCGAGAAAGTCGCTGCCGCGGCGCCCGGCGATGACGATGCGGCCGTCGGACTGCAGCGCAACGCCAAAGGCCGCCTCATCGGCTTCGAGGTCGTATGTGGCCAGCCCCGCCGGGGCGAAGGTGGCGTCGGGAACGCCCTCCGACGTCAGTCTGGCCACGGCCACCTGCTGCACCGGGCCACTGCCGGCATTTGTATAGCCGGCAAGCACGATTCGTCCGTCGTGCTGGAGGGCCATCGCGGTGAGGAAATCTGCCGCCCCGATGTTCAGGCTGCTCCGGCCATTGCCGTGGCTCGCGCTCGGTGTCACCAGCGGGTTGAAGGTCGGGTCCAGTGCTCCGGAGGGGAGCAGCCTCGCCACCGCGAAGTCGGAACTGCCGCCATCACTCGAGCCCCCGACGAGGATCCGCCCGTCTGGTAGCAGGATCAGCGCCTCGCCGGTCTCGTCCCAGGTGAAGTCCACCGCCGTCCAGCCGTCGACGTCGAAACTCGGGTCGAGTGTGCCGTTCGCCAGCACCCGAAGCACGGCGAAGTCGCGGGTGCCCACCCCCTGCGTGGCTCCGGCCACCACGATGGCGCCATCACTCTGCACCGCCACCGCGCGCGCGACGTCTGTGCCGGCCAGTGCCACGCGCAGCCGGCCGTTGCCGTTCTCGGGCGAGGGCGTCGCCGTCGGATTGAAGCTGGTGTCGAGCGTCCCGTCGGCCAGCAGACGGACCAGCGCCACGTCGGATGCCGACTGGCCCGCCACCACGATGCGGCCGTCGGTCTGGATGGCGACGGCATGTGCCGCGTCATCGAAACCGAAGTCCACCGTCAGCTTGCCGTCGCCGCTGAACGTCGGGTCCAGGCTGCCGTCGACGTCGAGCCTGGCGATACCGAAGTTGTTGGCGACGCCGCCCCCGGCGTCGGTCACGCCAACGACGACGAGCTTGCCATCGGGCTGTCGGGCGAGAGCGAAGGCGCGTTCGACGCCGCCGAACGTGGGCGCGCCGAAGGTCAGATTGACCAGGCCGTTGCCGCTGAAGGTGGTATCAGGTGTGCCGTTGATGTTGAGCCGAAGGACCGCGAAGTCGGCCAGGCCGCCGTCCCAGGTGCCGGCCAGCACGGTCTTGCCATCGGGCTGCACGATGATCGCCTCGGCCTGATCGTTGCTGCCGAAGTTGACCTGCGTCCAGCCGCCGGTGCCGAACGACGTGTCGAGGTTGGCGGGCGAGAGCAGCGCCTGCGGCTCGCCGTAGATGAAGTCGTCCATCACGACGGCGTCGTTGCCGCCCTCGGCCACGGTCTGCAACGGTACGTTGCCGCTGGTGATGCGGACCCGGCCAATCCGCTCGCCGGCGTCGAAGGACACGCCGACGAAACTGAGACCGCTGGCTGCCACGAAGGCCGTCGACGAGTCGAGGACCGGCCCGATGCGCTGGCCGCGCTCGTTGAAGTACTCCACCGTTGTCGGCCCGAAGACGTCCACGTCGGTGAAGACCACCCCGAAACCGGAGACGGTGGCCGGCCGGGTCGTGCCCGGCACGCGGAAGGTCACGTCGGTGATGGTCGACCCCACGGCGGTGAACAGGCGCAGCGGGCTGAAGGTGGTGAACTCGGAGGGGTAGGTGGGGTTGAAGTTGCCGAACCGGGCCGGGGTGCCGCTCACCTGGAAGCCCGTGCCTGGCGTGGTGAAGACGGCGCCACGGGCGGAGGTGACGTTGAAGAAATCGCCCGGGAAGGCGTTGGGCGAGGCGGCCGTGTCAGGCACACCATCCCAGTTGATCTCGCGGCGTCCGGTGGCCGGGTTGCCGCCCACGCCGTTCAGCCCGCCGCCGAGGTCGGCGCGAAACTGATCGACCGTGGCCTGGATGGCGGCGCTGTTGGCGCCGCTGGTACGTCGCACCACCGGCCCCGCCTGAGCCGCTGCAGCCACGTACAAGAGCAGGGCGCTCGCCGCGGCGCCACGCGCCAAGCTTCCGGGGACCCGCGATGGTGAACCAGTCATGGCCATTCCTCTCCTGAGCTCACGGCCGTCCCCTGCCCGATGTCGGCATCGGGGACGAAGCCATCCGCCTCACATAAACGGCGGCGGCCGGCGGCCCGCACACGGAAGGGCTGGACAAGCCCTTGCGTTCGCCAGGCGCACCGCCGGCGTTGAGCAGAGTGGGCCGCCCGGCGTCGCGTCGGCGGCTCCGGCCCGAAACCTCGGCACGCCGGGCCCGTATGTGCTATCCATGCAGCACAGCCATCCACGTGCTGCGACCCGCCCGGTCGACCGGTGCAACCGCGGCGCCGATCAGGCAACATGGCCGTGCTCGGCCTTCTGAAACGACATGCAGGACATCGTCCGCGCCACCACGCCGGGGCAGGTCACGGCCAATCCCGAAGACGTCCACGACGCGCCGCTCTCGCCGCGCGTCGTCAGCCAGGCGTCACGGCGCCTGTGCTGGGTGTCGTTGCTGGCGGCTGTCACCACGGTCCTGACCTTCGTCTTCCATCGCCTCACACAGGCCGAACTGGTGCCGGTGCAGCAGGATCCGGTCAACGCGCTGGCGTTGCTGGCCAATGTGCTGGCCGCTGCCGGCCTGATTGCGCTGCAGGCCTACCGGGTGGTGCCGCCGGCCACCATCCTGCAACTCGGCATGGTCTTCGAGCTGATCGTCGCCTTTTCGATCTCGACGTTCGAGACCAGCCTGCCCTGGAATCCCGCCGACCCGGTGCGCGGCGGGTCGAACCTGGCGCTGTGGATCGTGATCGTCGGCATGCTCGTGCCGAACCGGCCGCTGATCACACTCTCGGTGGCGCTGATGGCGGCCAGCACCTGGCCGATGGCGTACTTCATCAATGTGGCCCGGCTCGACCTGACGCCCCTGCCGTGGAACCGCCTGTTTGCCTGGACCTTCGTCAACTACCTGGCGGCCCTCTGGGCCTACTTCATCGCCAAGCGGATGCAGGGCATGGAGGTTGCGGCGCAGAAGGCGCAGGACCTCGGCAGCTACCACCTCGAGGCGCTGATCGGGCGGGGCGGCATGGGCGAGGTCTGGCGGGCCCGGCACAAGATGCTGGCGCGGGAGTCGGCAATCAAGATCATCCGCCCCGAACTGGTGCAGAGCGCGTCGGCGCGGCAAGCCGATGTGGCGGTGCGGCGCTTCGAGCGCGAAGCACGGGTGACCGCCGACCTGCAGAGCCCGCACACCGTGTACCTCTACGACTTCGGCACGTCGCGTGACGGTCACTTCTACTTCGTGATGGAACTGCTCGATGGCATCAGCCTGCAGAAGCTGGTGCAGACGTTCGGTCCGCAACCGGGTTCGCGGGTCATCCAGCTGCTGCGGCAGGTGTGCCTGTCGCTCGAAGAAGCCCATGCCCGCGGCCTGGTCCACCGCGACCTGAAGCCGTCCAACATCATGGCCTGCAAGGTGGCGCTGCAGCACGACTTCATCAAGGTGCTCGACTTCGGGCTGGTCAAGCCGACCCAGGCCGAGGAATTCACCCACCTGACCGTCGAGGGCGTGTCGGCCGGCACGCCCGGCTACATCGCTCCCGAGATTGCGATGGGGGAGCAGCGCATCGACGGCCGCGCCGATCTCTACACCCTCGGCTGCGTCGCGTACTACCTGCTCACCGGTTCGCTGGTATTCCCCGAGACGAGTCCGACGGCGATGGCCGTGGCACACGTGCAGAAGGTGCCGCCGCCGCCCTCAGAGCGGACCGAACTGCCGATTTCGGCCGATCTGGAAAGCGTCGTCCTGCAGTGCCTGGCCAAGGCGCCGGCAGGTCGTCCGGCCAGTGCCCGCGCGCTGATTCGCATGCTCGATGCCTGCGCGGATGCCAAGCAGTGGTGCAGCGAGGATGCCGACGCCTGGTGGCGCACGCACCTGCCGCCCTCGTCGTCGCACCGGACCCCCGCGCTGGAACCGGAGGCGCAGCACCCGCTGTCGCCAGTACTGGTCCGCTGAAGCCTGCCCGTGCACACCGCCACCCTCGCGCGCATGGCCATGACGGTCGCGTCGGTCATGATCGCGCACCAGGTGGCCGGCAAGGCCGTGCGCGATGCCCTGTTCCTGGGCGCCTTGCCGGTCACCGACTTGCCGCGGATGGTCATGCTCTCGGCCGTGCTGACCATCCTGGCCGTGCCGGTGTACTCGCAGTTGCTGGCGTCGATCGGGCCGCGACGTCTGGTCCCGCTCGGGTTCGTGGTCAGCGCCGCCGCCCACGTCGCCGAGTGGTACTGGTTCGGTGCCGGGGTGGTCGTGCCGGTCGCGGTGTACATCCACGTCGCCGCCTTCGGGGCACTGCTGCTCTCCGGGTTCTGGTCGCTGACCAGCGAGCTGTTCGACCCGCACGCGGCGCGGCGGCAGTTCGTGCGTATCGCCTCGGCCGGGTCGCTCGGCGGCGTGGTCGGCGGTATCGCCATGGAGCGCGTCGGCGCGTGGGCGTCCGCCGATTCGTCGCTGCTCGTGCTGGCCGCCCTGCACGCCCTGTGCGCGGCCGGCCTGTGGCCGCTGGTCGGCTCGCTGCGTGATCGCACCCGCCCGGCCAGCTTCGAGCCGGTGCTGGCGCTGCGGTCGTTCCGGGCGTCGCCGCAAGCCCGCGACATCGCGCTGCTGGTGGTGCTCGGGACCGCTGCCGCGGCCATCCTCGACTACCTGCTCAAGTCGCGCGCCGCAGCGGAGTACAGCGGCAACGATCTGCTGCAGTTCTTCGCCATCTTCTACACCGTCATCCAGGTCGTGACGTTTCTCTTCCAGGCGTTTGCCGCGGTTCCCCTGCAGCGCCGCCTCGGCGTCGGGCGGTCGGTGACCATGCTGCCGGTGGGGCTGGGTGTGGGTGCGGTGGCCTCGTTGTTCTTCCCGACCACGGCGGTGTTCGCGCTGGCCCGGGGCACCGAGTCGGTGATGCGCGGATCACTGTTCCGGAGCGGGTACGAGCTGCTGTTCTCGGCGATGTCGCCGCAGGAGAAGCGGCGGGTGAAGACGTTTCTCGACGTCGCCTGCGATCGCGCGGGCGACGCCCTCGGTGCGGGCGTCGTGCAGATGCTGATCCTGACCGGGCCCTTGTTCCTGGTCAACGAGATGCTCGGCGTCGTGCTGCTGATGGCTGCGGCCAGCATCTGGATTGGCCAGCGCCTCGATGCGATGTACCTGCGCAGCATCGAGCAGCGCCTCGTCGATCAGGCGGCCGAGGACGGCCTGCTCTCGATGGGCGACTTCGGCGGACCGACGCTGCCCAGTCTGGAGCTGCCGGTCGTCGAGCCGCAGCTGGCCCTCGAAGATGTGCGCCCGGGGCACGGCCAGCATGTTCCGATGCAGGTGGTGCTCGATGAGCCACTGGACCTGCTGCGGCAGCTGCGCTCGGGCGACCGCGACCGCGTGCTGGCAGCGCTCGAGGCGCTGCCGCAGTTCGAGGCGATGCACGTCGCGCAGACGCTGCAGTTGCTGGCCTGGGACGATGTCACCGCGCCGGTGCGACGCACGCTCGAGCGCTGTGTGGACCGGCACGTCGGGCTGTTGATCGACGCCCTGCTCGACGGCGGGACCGACTTTGCGATTCGTCGCCGCATCCCGCGGCTGCTCATCGGCGCCCCGTCGCAGCGGACGCTCGACGGGCTGGCCCTCGGACTGGCCGACACCCGCTTCGAAGTGCGCTATCAGTGCAGCCGCGCGATGGACCGGGTGCTGGTCGCCGACCCCGCGCTCCGTGTCGATCCCGCACGCATCTTCCAGGTCGTCGAGCGCGAGTTGTCGGTGGCCCGGCCGGTGTGGAACGGGCACCGGCTGCTCGATCAGTTCGAGAGCGCCGACGCGGTGATGTTTCTCGACGAGCACCTGCGCGACCGCGCCAATCGCAGCCTCGAACATGTCTTCTCGCTGCTGGTCACGGTGCTGCCACGCGAGCCCGTCAAGGTGGCGTTCCGGGCCGTGCACAGCGAAGAGCCGATGCTGCGCGGTCTGGCCCTGGAGTACCTGAACGGGGTGCTTCCCGATGGCGTGCGGGTGCGGCTGTGGGAGATCCTCGATGCCGGCAGCGGTCGCGGCGACGGCGGCGCGTCCTCGGCCACCGCCCTCGAGGAGTTGCTGCGGTCGCAGGATGGCCTGCTGGCGCAGCTGAACCGCATCACACCGTCCGGCGCCGATGCTCCCGGGCAATCTGCCCCGCGATCATCAGCCACACCACCGTCAGACCCACCGTGAACGCGGCAAAGGCGCCGATGCCTGCGCCAAGGCGGGTGCCGAGACCGACGATACCGGCCTGCGTGACGTCTCCCAGCCGCATGAAGAACGTGTCGATGGCAGCCTTGGCCTTGTACTTGGCTTCCCGGGACGTGGGCAGGAACAGCGCCTGCTTGACGGTGTTCTGGACCGAGTAGTCCGTGGCGTTCTCGAGGATCTTCAGGACGCTCACCACCGCCAGTACGGGCGCCACCATGATCACCGAGTAGTTCACCAGGGCAATCACCGGCAGCACGAACAGCGCTCCACGCACTCCGAGGTAGCGGAGCAGTCGCGACGTGACCAGCAGCTGCAGCAGGAAGCCCAGCAGGTTGACCCGCCCGAAGAACGTCCCATAGAACGCGCCGATGTAACGGCGCCGCTCGCCGGCGTCGCCGTCGAACAACGCCATGGCCTGGGCGCTCACCAGCTTGCCGAGCAGGAACTCGCCGGCGCTGTTGACCACGTTGAGCAGCACCATCAGGGCCGCGATCAGCAGCAGGTAGCGGTCGCTGAAGACGAGGGCAAAGCCGTTGCGGCCGGCAATCGGGGCTGTGCTCTGCTCGCGGCCGACCGTGTCGGTCCGCCGCAGTTCCGACCGGTTGACAACGGCAATCAGGGCAAAGCAGGACGTCAGCAGCACGGTCGCGACGACCATCAGTGTGCCGGGCTCGGCCGTGCCGTACCTGACCAGCATGCCTGCGGCCTCGGCGCCGAGCCAGGCACCGAGCGAACTGCCGACACCGATGAAGGCAAACAGCCGACGGCCCTGCCCTTCCGTGTAGACGTCGTTGGCAAAGGCCCAGAACTGCGAGATGGTGAAGACGTTGTAGATGCCCAGCCAGATGTAGAAGGGCACGGCGATGACCGTGCCCGCCGCATAGAGCGCGGCAAACGCCAGCAGGTTGACGCCGAGCACGGCCGTCGTCAGCCCAATCAGCGGCACCCGGGCCACCCGCGAGGCCAGCCAGCTGTAGGCCGGGACCACGCCGAGCAGCAGCACGGCCTGCGCGGCCGACGAGTACGCTTTGAGTTCGGCGCCGTTCGGGATGCTCAGGATCAGGGCCTCACGAGCCGTCTTGAGCAGGTAGTAGCTGGCCAGCAACAGGAACACGGTCAGCGTGAGCAGCACCACGGAGGTGCCCTCGCCGGCACGGATGTCGGCAAAGAACGACAACCCCCGCTCCAGCAGGTTCCTGGGCGGCTCGCCAACGGTCTTGAAATGGGGGAAAGACTGGTGCGACCGCAGCTCGGGGTGCGAGACGAGCGTGCGCGGGTCGTTGATCACCGGAACAGCCCGACCGTCGTCCAGCGATCACCGTCGCGGCGGAAGTAGAACGTCACGGGTGTCGTCCAATGCCGGAAGGCGGGGTGGATGGCATGCACGCGAGCCGCCACATAGTGTCCCTGCTCTTCGAGTTCGACCGGCACCGCTGCCTCCGGGATCGGCACGGTCACGGGCGTGCCGAGGCTGGTATGCACGCCGGTCTCGTTGGCGAAGCGCTGCCACTGGACGACGTACCCGGTCGGCGGGCTTGCCGCGCCGGCCTCGACCGCTGCGTTGCCGAAGCGCAACCGTCCGCCCTCGAGCGTCGGGTTGATCAGCGGCGTGACCTTGGTGAGCCACGTCCTGGCAATGATGTCGCGGCGACCGACCAGCGCCTGGACGACCTGCGCAGTGGCGGCGGGGTCGCTGTACCGGCCCTGGTCGGCCACCACCCGCAGCTGCGCCTCGCTGAAGGCGGCGACCCGCCGCGCGCCCCAGAAGGCGTCGTCGCTGCGCATGTTGACGAAGGCCGCATTGGGGTATTCGGCCTTCCACGTCAGCGGGTCGAAGCCGTCGGCGGTGAACGGACCGACCGAGGGGTGGTACGGCGCGATGTGGCGACGCGCCCATGCCGGCGCCCACAAACCGAACGTCTGAAGCGTGCGCCAGGCGGTCGGCGCGTCGATCAGGTAGGACCGGCCGGCGCGCGCGTTGTCGGGACCGGTGGTGGCACTGCCCATGACCGATCCGAAGTCGAACATGTAGTGCCGCAGGGCGGCCTGCTGCCCGTCGCCCTCGATCATGTCGAGGGTGTTGTTGGCGCGCGAGTCGTCGTGGTTGACCCAGGCCGCGAACACGCGCGCCGCCCGCAACTCGCGTCGATGCTCGTGCGGGTAGATGTCGTTGGGGTCGTCGTGTCGGGTGCCGTAGTAACGGAACTGGCCGGCCGGCTTGCCCCGGGCGAAACGGCTGGCCAGGGCCCGGTACGTGCCGTCGCCGCTGCGCGCGGCACGCCACAGCAGTCGCTCGAGCGTGTCGGTGGTGAACGGCTGGGCGCGGCCGTCGCGATCGCGGTAGGTCGCCTTCGGATCGATGGTCAGTCTGGCCGGGTCGATGTAGACGATGTAGTTCTCGACCACGTGGTAGCCGAGCGCGTGGTACAGCAGCGTGCCGATGACCTCGGCGCCGGTGGCCAGCTGCGGATGTCCTGGCGGATCGAACTCCACCTGATAGAGCTGCGAGTCGTCGGCGCCGTCGATGGTGGCGCGGAAGCCGGGTTGCAGCCCGGTGTTCTTGCCGGCCACGATGGTCCAGGCGCCGGCCTCGAGTGTGTCGACCGAATTGGCGCCGCGGATCAGTTCGGTCGTCTCGATCGGCCGATGCGTGATGCGGTTGGTGAACCAGCTCGAGTCGGGCACCTCGTCGAGCGTGTTGACGTTCATCGCCCGCACGTCGCGCAAGTCGCCCTTGAGTGCGAACGTGCTTTCGAGGAAGTCGTAGGACTGGCTCAACTCCTGCGGCACGACCCGGCTGGCGTCCACCAGCATGTCGGCGTCGACCCAGACCGGGTCGTCCGGCCTGAAGTGCACGACCGGCGGGTCGACGGCACGCCATCCGCTCGAGAGCAGGAGCGCCGCCGCGGCGAGGACGATGGGCGAGCGGCGGGGACGAAGCGCAACGAGCCAGGCCGGGATACGCATCAGAAGCTCGTACTGAAACCGACGATGAGTCGCACCGGGTCTTCGCCGCCAAAGGCGACGTCGGCGCGCAGGGCGACGGCATTGCTGTAGCCGAAGCGGAAACCAATCCCGTAGTTGTCGCGCAGGTCCTTGAGTCGGAAGTCGTTCCACTCGGGCGCCACCTGGCCGGCGTCGTAGAAGACGGCCGCCATGAGGAACGGATTGAGCTCGTAGCGCCACTCGGCCGACATCAGCAGCAGGCTGCGGTCACGGAAGCGCTGGCGATCGTAGCCGCGCAGGCTGCGCGCACCGCCGAGCACCGGCATCATGTAGAAGGGCACCTGCGCCGATCCGAGGCCATCGGCGCGCTGCGCGAGCAGCCGCAGCGCCAGCACGCGACTCAGGTTCCAGAACGGGATGAACTGCTGCAGCTCGACGCGGGTGTCGGTGAAGCTGTACCCGCCCCCCTCGCGATCATCGAAGCGGCGGACCTGCGCCTGGTACAGCCCGCCGCGGCGGGGGTTGCCGACGTCGCGGGTATCCATCACCAACCCCACGTGCGATGTGACGTATTCGGGTTGGAAGGCCAGGCCCGGCGCCTGGACGGCGTCGAACCGGCTCGCCGTGCCCGGGACGCGCTTGCCCTCGGACGACGCTTTGACATCCGGGTTGAAGAAGCCGACGCCCGCGGTGCCGGTCAGCCACCGTGTGACCCGCACGCCCGTCGTGAGGTCCAGCTGCGTGGCGGACAGACCGAAGCTGGTTCGGTCGTCGAACTCGCTCGCCGGGCCGGTGCCGTAGAAGCGCTGCACGGCCTCGTGTCGCCGTGTCACCGACGCCCTGATGAAGCCGGCATCACGGGGCAGGAAGGCTCGTGTGAGATCGGCTGACACCAGGTGTGACTGGCGCAGCGACCCGAGTGCCCGCGTCGTCAGGACGCCAACCGGCGTCGGCTGTCGATAGCCGCCGCCCAGGGTGAAGCCATTGCCCTCGCCAACGCCTCCGATCTGGCCGAACCATCCGCGCGGCGGATTGAAGATCCGCGGAAAAAGCCGGGACCGCTCGACAAACGACAGGGTCTTTTCGATCTTGTTCGGCGGCGGGGCTTCGTCCAGTGCCTCCGCCTTGGCGCGTCGGGCGGCCTCGAGTTCTTCGGCACGGGTCCGCTCCGCTTCCTGCGCGGCAGCGGGGTGGCCAGCACACGCCAACAGCGTTGCCAGCAGCAGAACGCGGGAAAGACCGCACATGGAGGTCCCATTACAGCAGAACTGCCCGGACGTGCCTACTCAGGCGTAATCGCGGATCGGCAGCACCGAGCCGCGACCCGCCCTGCTCCCTCGTCAGTGCGCCGCACCGTGAGGGTGACCGTGACCGCGCACCGCACCGACCGGTCGACCCTCCGCTGTATCGTCGTGCCCCGTCTTTGCGTAAGATGGCGCACCCTGTCGTCTCGCCGTGCCGGCCGCAACGACGCGGGCCGCACGGCAGGCGGTCGTGCACGGTGGCAGGACACTCGTTCACGGGACCAACAGGACAACACGAGTCACCGGGCCTGCTGCCCGGAAATCACGGTCGTGAATGCTGGGCAGCGTCCTTGCAAGGCGGGGCAGTCGGAGTGGCCTCGTGGAGCGGCGCCGGACAACGGCGCACTGACGCGATGCGCCCCGCCACGACCATCAACAGCCACGAGGAGTGCGCCATGACCCTGAACGACACCTTGCCCCTGATTCCCCTGGACTTCCTCGGCTATGCCGAGGCATCCGCTCTCCCGAACGGCGCCACTTCGCCAGTCCTGACCGGTGTGCTTCTGGCCGCCGACGAGGCCGACGAGGATGTCGAGGATGAGGACGACCTCGAGGACGACGACGAGGACGAGGACGACGACCTCGAGGACGACGATGACGACGATGATGATGAGGAGGACGAGGACGAGGAAGACGAGGAAGAAGAACTCGACGTCTAGGGGCGTGCCCCCCGGCGTGGCCCCTGCCGCGCCGGGCGGGACGTCAACGTCTGGTCATCGGGGTGATGCGGCCATCCGGGCGCGGGCCAGTTGCTGTGTCCCGAGGGCCTCGGCCACGTAGGCTTCGAGTTCCAGCGCTCGATGCTCGGAGGTGTGCGCGGCAAGGACCCGGTCACGCGCCCGTTGCCCGATGGTGCGGCGCTCGCTGTCGCTCAGGTCGAGATGCTGCTCGACGTCCCGCGCCGTGCTGGCCGGGAGCATTTCCACGTACGGTTCGAAGAACTCGTCCAGGTCAGGCGACGCGTCGCTGATGACGGCAGTACCGCAGGCAGCGGCTTCGAACAGCCGTGTCCCCGGCGCCTGTCTCGGACGACGTCCGTCGGCGCCGCTCAGGTCGAGGGTGAAGCGTTGCCTGCCATAGAAGTCGGCATGCGCGCACGCCGGCAGGTGTTCGACGCGGTCCACGTTGGCGGGCCAGGCCACCGAGTCGGGGTAGAGGGGCCCGGCGACCACGAAGCGCTGCGCGGGCCGCCTCCGGGCCACATCGAGCAGCAAACGCTCGAGGGCAGGCTGCCGCCAGTCAGCGTACTCGCCCAGGTAGCCGAGGTCCCAGCGTGGAGCGCCGGGGACTGGCTGATGCACCCCCCGGTCGATGGACCCGCACAGCGCCCGGGCACGTGGGGCTCCCAGCAATTCGATTCCGCTCCAGCGCGGGCCCCGCTGCCAACGACAGCACCGTGTCCAGTCGTGTCAGCTGATCGCGCCGGAGGTAGTCGCAGGGTTCACCGGCCTCGAGACGCGACACCGTGAGCGGCGCGTCGAGGTCGTAGAACATCAGCACCCCGTGCGCGTTGCGCCCGACCCAGTCGAGCACGTCCGAGCCCTCCGGGACGTTGGACCCGACAATGACCACGTCGGCTGCCCGGACGGCAGACCGGTACTGCGACCGGAGGTCGTCCAGCGATACGTAGAAACCCACCCGCACGCTGTCCCACTCGCCCAGGTCGCGGTGAGCGGCGTACCACGGCAGCTCTCGCTCCAGGAAAAGCACGTCGTGTCCGCGGCGGGCCATGGCACCGAGGACGCTGCGATAGGTGGCCGCGTGGGTGTTCCCCCATGACGAACTGATCGACAGTCCGACCACCACGATACGCCGTGGCCTCAGCATCGCCGGCTTTCGGAGGATCGGGGGCTGCAGACACGTCGCTCGGCCCACGCGCTGTCAGGCGCGGACTCCGATGGGCCGGCTCCGCCGGTGTTGACCGTAGGCATGACGTTCCTGGTCGCCGGGGGAGGCCCGGTGATGGCGAGCGGCTGCTCGCTGCTCCCGGTATTGCAACCGACGTTCCGGCCAGGGCGGGCAGGCGCAGCGAAGGATGCACGCCATTGTGCAATCGCGTAGTCCTGACGCGTCGTCTTTTGCAACGCCTGTGTCGCCGGCGCTACACTCGCACGCGCGCCAGGAAATTCCCTTGCCTGCAAGCGGTATACGGCTTGCAGTCGTGATCAATGTGTACGACCCACGCCTGCGACCTCGGCGCCCTCTCGAGCCTCGCGTCGCGCGAGGTGCGGCTGCGCGGGTCCGGTCTGGCAGGCAAAGGCCAGTCGCGTGACGCGGCCCCTGACTCGCATCCTCATCGTCGATCCGGAAGTTCCTGCCGACGCGCCGCTGCTCGTCGCCCTCGAGTCGCACGGATATGCGGTGAGGATCGTGCGCGAAGGGGCGAGCGCCGAAGTGCAGCTGCGCTTGTGGCGGCCACATGCGGTGCTACTGGAACTGGTGCTGCCCGATGAGTGCGGCCTGGCGTGGATGCGGCGCTGCCACGCTGCCCTGACCCAGAGCCCGGTGCTGGTCGTCACCCGCCATGCGACGGTGGCGCTGGCCGTGGACGCGCTCGGCGAGGGCGCGTTCACCCTGATGGAGAAGCCGGCCGCCGAACGTCCGCTGCTCGAGCACCTCCAGCGGGCGCTGGCGCAGCGCGCGGCCGGGGCAAGCGAGGCGGCGCGCACGCAGCTCGAGGCCGGGGTCGAGTCCTTCGGCTCGCTCGCGTCGCGGTCGGAGGGCATGCGGGACGCCTTCCGGCTGGCGCAGGCGGCGGCCCCCACCGATGCCAACGTGTTGATCGTCGGCGAGAACGGCACCGGCAAGGAATTGATGGCGTCGGCGCTGCACGACGGCAGCCTGCGGGCGTCGCAGCCCTTCATCCGGATCAACTGCGCGGCGATCCCCGCCGACCTCCTGGAATCGGAGTTGTTCGGGCATCGTCGCGGCTCGTTCACCGGCGCCACGGCCGACAAGAAGGGCCTGCTCGAGGTCGCGCAGGGAGGTTCGGTGCTGTTCGACGAGATCGGCGAGATGCCGCTGTCGCTGCAGGTGAAGATGCTGCGCGTGCTGCAGGAGCGGGAATTCCGGCCCGTTGGCGGCACCGTCAATCAGCGCGCCGACGTGCGGGTGATCTGCGCGACCAACATCGACCCCGACGATGCGGTGCGCCGGGGCGTGCTGCGTGAAGACCTGTTCTTCCGGCTCAACACCATCGTCCTGAGCCTGCCGCCGTTGCGCCAGCGCGAAGGGGACATCCCGCTGCTGGTCGTGCGCTTCATCGTCCAGTTCGCCGATCGCCACCGGCGACAGGTCAGCGGCATCGAACCCGCCGCGCTGCGCACGCTGGAGCGCCATGCGTGGCCCGGCAACGTGCGCGAACTGGAACACGTCATCGAGCGCGCGGTGATCCTGTGTCCGGGGGACGAGATTCGCGTCCAGGACCTGCCCGATGCGGTGCGGCAACCGGCGTCCCTGCAGCGCCATGGGACGATGCCGATCGGGCAGTCCCTCGAGGAGATCGAGCGCCTGGCGATCGTGCAGACACTCGAGCGGACCCGCGGCAACAAGCGCGCCGCCGCCGCCATGCTCGGGATCCATCGCCCGACGCTCTACAACAAGCTGCGCCGGTATGGGCTCTGGCGTGCCGACCCGATCAACGGGCCGGACGAGGAAGAGTAGACCGCTCCCAGGCTCGCAGCCACTCGGCGACGCCCCACGCCTGCGCAAAGCAGCCGCGCGGGGCGAACGGCGCCTCGGCGTCGAAGATCTCGCTGACCGACCCGATGCAGCCCTCGTCCAGATGCGCCAGACACGGCTCGACGAAGCGTCGGGCGCCCAGCTGGTCGTCGGGATGCCGCGCCAGCCAGGCGTCCACCCACGCGCCAATCAGCCAGCTCCACACCGTGCCCTGGTGGTACGCGGCGTCGCGGGTGCGAAGGTCGCCGAAATACTGGCGCTTGTAGTCGGCATGCGCCGGGGCGAGCGAGCGCAATCCCACCGGGGTGAGCAGGTCACGCTCGACGGCCTCGAGCACGCCATCCCAGTGCGCGCGATCGAGCACGGGATGACGGAGGCTGATGGCGAAGATCTGATTGGGGCGGCATGCCGCGTCGTCGCCCGTCTCGCCGTCGACCACGTCGAACAGGAACCCGGTGGCGGGATTCCAGAAGCGCGCGTTGAACGACGCCCGCACCTGCTGCGCGTAGGTGTCGAGCGCCGGCGCTGCATCGCCGTCCTCTTCCTGGGCGCTCCAGGCGGCGAGCAGGGAGACGGCGTTGTACCAGAGGGCGTTGATCTCGACGGCCTTGCCGCGCCGCGGCGTCACCACCCACCCGTCCACCTTGGCGTCCATCCACGTCAGCTGGTAGCCCTCGGCGCCCTGCCGCAGCAGGCCGTCGGCCGTGTCGACGCCGATGCCGAACCGCGTGCCGGCGCGATGCGCGGCAACGATGCGGTGCAGGGTCGGCAGCAGTTCGCGGAGCAGCAGCGTGTCGCCGGTCCGCGTCACGTAGCGGTCGAGCGCATGGAAGAACCACAGGGTCGCGTCGGCCGTGTGGTACAGGCCTTCGTTGCCCCCTTCGGGAAACATGTTGGGAATCAAGCCGTCGCGCACGTGGTCGGCAAAGGTGCGCAGGATGTCGCGGGCCTCGGTCGTCCGTCCCGTCGAGAGCGTCAGCCCTTCGAGCGAGATCATCGTGTCGCGGCCCCAGTCGGTGAACCACGGGTAGCCGGCAATCACCGACCGCGCGTGTCCGCCACTGGCCTGCGCGCGCACCTGGTCCTGCGTGCGCGAGATGGGCGTCATCAGGAACTGGTCGGCGGCCAGCACCAGTTCGGCGCCCACGCCGGCGCGCACCGATTCGCCAGCCAGTCCGAGCAACCGCGCCCGTCGCGCCCGCTCCATGGCGCGCGCCTCGTCGGGGTTCACGGCGGCCAGTACGTCCCACGATTCGGTCGAGGCAATCACCGTCACCGGCGCACCCCGCCGCAGATCGGTGCGCAAGCGTCCCGGACTCCATAGTGGTCCGGCGAAGTCGTAGCCGCGACGCTCCTCGACCAGGTACCGCACGTCACGCACCGCCTGGTCGTCGAAGACGAACCCGCCGGTGTCGGCGTGGAACAGGAGCCGCAGCGTCGGCTGCTGCGGATCGGCGGAGACCTCGATCCGCCGTCCCCGCGCGCTGACGGTGTAGCCGTCCACCGGCGAGCGGTCGACGGGAGCTTCGTGCGGCCGGAACCCGACCATCGGCCGCAGCGAGAGGCGGACGCGGCGTGGACCCGCGACCAGCCTGTAGGTCACGTGCACGGTGTTCTGCCCGTGCGGCATCAGCACCGACTTCTCGATGACCGCGCCATGGATCACGTACCGCCACACGGGCAGCCCGGCTTCGAGGCGGAACTCGGCGAGGTGACGGCCGGCTTCGGCCTGGGCCAGCTGTCCCGTCGCGCCGTGCAGTCCGAGCCAGTCCCGATGCCCATCACGGAACGCGACGCGTTCCTCGAGGTGGGTCAGCAGCATCAGGCGGCCGAGCGGGGAGGGCAGTGCTGCCACCAGCAGGCCGTGAAAGCGGCGGGTGAGGGCACCAATCACCGTGCCCGAGGCATAGCCGCCGAGTCCGTTGGTCACGAGCCACTCGCGGCTGCCGTGCTCCTCGAGGGTCGGCGCGTCGCCGGGGCCGAAGTCGAGACGGCGCACCAGGGTGGTCAACTCGGAGAGCCGCTCGCGGTCAGCGGCGGGCAGTGGGGGCGTCATTGTGCCTGGTCCTCGATGGGGGCAGCCTGCAGCACGATTGCCGCGTGGCCGGGAAGGGGCCAGTGTCCGGGCGACCACGACATCTGGCCCTGGCCGCCGTACTCGGGGTTCTCGCTGGACCACAGCGCGCGCCACACCTTTGCGGCGGGCGGGGCGATCAGCGGTTCCGACAGCGAGGCGACGTCGCGGTCGGCGCCGCTGTTCAACAGGATCAGCCAATCCGCATCGTCGTCGCCGAAATAGCGCAGCAGCAGCAGCGATGCGTCGGGGGCTGCCCCATCGAGCACGTGCACCCCGTCGAGGCGTGGCCGGTCGGCGCGCAGGCGCAGCAGGTCGCGGTGCAGCGCTCGCCACGCCAGTTCGGTCGGGTCGGCCGGGTGACGCGCCAGCTTGCACTGTTCCCACGCCACGACCTCGTGCGGTGCCGGCTGCGACGCATATACCGCCGGATCTCGCAGGCGGTGGAATTGCCCGAGAAAGGTCCGCCGGCCTTGCGCGACCGCCTCGCGCAGCGGCGACTGATGATCGGCAAAGTAGATGAAGGGGCGACGCGAGCCGAACTCCTGGCCCTGGAAGAGCATGGGCATCGCCGGCAGCAGCAGCAGCAACGCCGTCATCGCCCGAAGGTCGGCCGGGCGGGCCAGATCCACCAGCCGCCGGCCGCGATCGGTGTTGGCGACCTGGTCGTGATTCTCGAGAAAGTGGACGGACGTGTGGCGCGGCAGGCGCAGTCCGGGCGTGCCACGGGGCTGCCCCTGCCAGGCGTAGTGCTGCCCCTGGAACAGCACGCCCCAACGGGCGCAGGCCAGCCACTCGCTGGCCACGCCACGGTAGTCGCTCAGGTAGGCCTCGTGTGTGCCCACCAGCGCCATGCGTGCGCTGTGATGGAAGTCCTCGTTGTAGATCCCGTCGAGGCCGTAGCCGCCGCGCGTCGTCGGCTCCACGAGTCGGGCGTGCTGCGGCTCGTTCTCCGCCGTCACCAGCACCGGCTTCGCACCGGCCGCCTGCCGTGCCGTCCTGGCGATCGCCGCGACGAGATGCTCGTCGCGAGGCGTCGAAGATCTGCTGGGTGGCATCGAGCCGGAAACCGTCGACGTGGAACTCCGCGATCCAGTAGGCGACGTTGCTCAGCACCCACTCGCGCACCGGCCTCGACTGCGGGCCCGTCGAAGTTCAGGGCCTCGCCCCATTCGTTTTCGTAGCGGTCGCTGAAGTAGTCGCGGGCGAAGGCGCGCAGGTAGTTGCCGTCCGGGCCGACGTGGTTGTAGACCACGTCGAGAATCACCGCGAGACCGAGCGCATGGGCCCGATCGACGAAGCGGCGCATGTCGTCGGGGCGGCCGTAGAGTCGCGACGGGGCAAACAGACCGACGCCGTCGTAGCCCCAGCCGAAGGCGCCCGGGAACTCGGCCACCGGCATGATCTGCACGACGGTCACCCCGAGCGCCGCGAGGTCGTCGAGGTGACGCATCGCCGCGGCAAAGGTGCCGGCCTCGGTGAACGTGCCGATGTGCAGTTCATAGAGGACGGGGTCGCGCACGAGGCCGGGCCACTCGGCGTCGTGCCAGTTGATACGCCGCTGGATCGATGACTTCCGACAGCCCATGCGGGCCGTCGGGCTGGGCGCGCGACGCCGGGTCGGGGTAGACCTTGGTGTCGTCGTCGAGCAGCAGACCGTAGCGGCTTCCTGCCGCTCCCGGAACTTCACCGGAAAAATAGCCGTCGGGCCTGGCGTCGAGTGGCCAGAGGCTCCCGTCCATCTGCACCCGGACCGTCGTGTGGTCGGGCGCCCAGACACGCACGCGGACCAGGCCGTGAGCGCCCAGTTCGGCCCCGATTGGCAGCCGACCCGGCGAAGCAAGGGAGAGGGTGGTGGGGAGCGCTGCGTCGTGCATGGGTGACGGGCGAGCGGCCAGCGCCGTCTAGAGGGCCGTGCGCCGGGTGCCGGCAAACAGGTTCCACACCACCAGCAGCAGTGCCACCACCAGCAGCCCGTGAATCAGCCCATCCATCGTGTAGGCACTGACGGTTGCAATGAGCCAGAACACGAACAGAATCAGGGCCAGGGTCCACAACATCACTCACCTCCTCGGGAAGCGTTTTGCAAGGGACATTCCGCACATCGACACGACCGGGATCTGCCGAGTCGGCCGCCGTCCGGCGCCCGAGGCGTACTGATCCAGGACGATGGCAGTGAAACGGGTCTTCGGCGAGCTGGACTAGCTGAGTGCCAGGTGTCCCGCCAGGAGCATGTCGATGCCCGCGGCAAGTGCGCACTCAGGGTCGGCGTCCGGAGAGATGAGGTCAGCGGCCTCGCGCGCTTCGGCCAGCCCATGCGGCATGGCCACGCCCAGACCGGCCCAATGCAGCATAGGCACGTCGTTGTGGCTGTCGCCGAAGGCCACCACCTCGGCCTGGGCAATGCCGTAGTGCGCCGCCACCGCGGCGACGCCGGTAGCCTTGGTCGCGTCGGGCGCATTGAACTCGAGCAGGTGGGCGGTCGTGATGACGACCTCAGCCGTATCGCCCAGCTCCTCGGCCATCACCCGGCGGTAGGTGTGAACGGCGTCCGTGTCACCGAACCACAGGACCTTCAGCGGCGAGCCGGTCACCTGCTCGTCGAGGTCGCGGGCGTGCACCTGCAGGGTGCCGTCCCGTTCCGCGAAGTTGTGCACCACCCAGGGACTTGTCGGGCTGGCGACGAAGCCCTCGTCGGTGGCCAGCAGCACGTCGAATCCTGCCTCGCGACCACGAGCGAGCAGCCGCGCGGCCAGTGCCGGCGCGACTGGCCGCCGCCAGATTTCCTGGCCGGTCGCGGGGTGGATGACCAGCGCACCCTGGTTTGCCACCACGAAATCGTCGAGGCCGAGGCGCCGCTGGTAGACGGCCATGCTGTGATGCTCGCGCCCCGATGCCAGCACGACGCGACACCCGGCCGCCTGCAGGCGTGCAATGGCGTCGCGGTTTTCGGCGCTCACCTGCTTGTCGTGTCCGACCAGCGTGTCGTCGATGTCGATGGCGGCGAGGCGATAGCGGAAATCCTGACGCAGGGACATCCAACCATCATAGACGGCGCGCCGGGAGGTGGACTCACCTGGCCGGGAGGTTCACTCAGCTGCACGTCGAGCACGTTGAGTACCGGGTGACGCCCGGCATCGCTGTTGCCGCAGGTCAGGACGTGAGCGGGTACGTGCCCTTGGCGCGCTGGCGGATGGTGAAAAATCGCCGACGGCCTGTCGTGATGTGCCAGCCCGGCTTCATCACACGAAATCGATGTCGCTGACCAACCGCGGCGGGCCTGGACGCGGCCACCGCGCGGACTGACGTCGTATCGTTATTGAACAGATGAGGGCGAAATTGCCGAGCCGCCTTGTGCGTGAATATCCACGGAAGGCGCTTTCGGGTGATTCTGCGCATAAAAACGGTCGAGCTGCGCCGTTGAGCCCATGGAGAGGCTCTTGCTTCTCACCTGGGGCAGGAACGTCGGACATCCGTCCGGGCGTGAAAGGAGAATGCTGATGAGTCGGAAATTCATTCCGTGCTTCGGCCTCGTGCTCGGGGCCGCCATGATCGCCGGCACGCCAGCGCTGGCCGCCGGCGCCGTGACGGGGTCGGTGCTGCAGCAGGCCGCCGCCACCGATCTTGCTGATCGTGTGGAGCAGGCCTGGGCAGAGCGAGCGGATCTCGAGGAGGCTGACATCGACGCCCGCGTCGACGGGTCGCGGGTGATTATCGAGGGCCAGGTCGGGACGGCCGAGCAGCGCCAGGCCGCCGAACGCGTGGCCAAGCGGATCAAGGGCGTGACCGCAGTCGACAACAAGATCACCCTGCGCACGGCATCGGCGCGCGAAGGGACGAAGGGCTCCGTCCTGGCCGGCGACGTCAAGGACACGGCCAAAGTCGTCGCCGACAAGACCGAGACCGCCGCCGAGAAGACCGGCAGCGCCATCAGCCGGGCGGCTGAAGCGACCCGGGATGCCGTGACCACGGGTGCGCAGAAGACCAGGGATGCGGTCGTCGGCACGCCGGCACGCATCGACGAGACCTGGATCACGAGCAAGATCGCCGCGAAGATCAACGCCGATGACGCGCTCGAGCACGTCGACGTGGACGTCAAGGTCAACAAGAACGTGGTGACGATCACCGGCGACGTGCCATCGACGACGCTGCGTGACCGCGTGCTGCGTATTGCCCGCGAGACCGACGGCGTGGCCAGCGTGGTCGACAGCATGGTGGTGCGGCCCGGCACGCCCCGATGACCGCATAGTCGCGGAGGCGCTGCGGCGCCTGCCGCGGCCGCGGCGCTTGCGCGTGATGCGGGTGTGACGCGGAAGAAGCAGAAAGCAGCACGGGCGGTCGCCGAGACCGCCCGTGCTGTCTGTCGTTACGGCAGGGAAGGTGGCCTGATCATTCGGCCATACGCTTGATGATCAGGGCCTGTTGCCGGGCGTTGCTGGCAATCGCCTTGAGGCCCCGCTGGACGACGTCGGGGTCGTTGTCGCCGCTGCCCAGCAGGTCGGACCACCCGAGGATGGCGTTCAGCGGCCCACGCAGTTCGTGCGCCCACTTGGACATCGTCTGGCCGCCGGGTTCCGCCGCCTGGCGTGCGGTGGCCGTGTGCACCACGTCGCCCGCTCCAGCCTGCTCGTCATTGCCTCCGGTGGACGACTCGCTGACGAGGACGGTTCCGCCATCCTGGGTGTGCAGCCGGTACTCGAGCTGTTGATTGTGCGGCGCCGTCGCCAGTGACAGGACGACCCGCGCACGGTCAGCCTCGTGCACCGACCCCAGCCAACCCTCCCCCAGATTTGCGTCGAGCGTCGTGCCGGTGACGTCACACCACGCCTGGTTGACGAAGATGACGCCTCCGCCGGCAACCGACAGACGGACCAGTGCAGTGACCCGGTCGAGCGTGCTGCGGCACGCCCTGTCGACACCCGGGTGATCGCTCACGCTCATACCGTCGCCACTTCTTCCTGCGGCGCCATCAAGCCGTACTTGCGCATCTTGGCGTAGAGGGTCGGACGATAGACCCCGAGGATGTCCGCGGCGGCGCGCTTGTTGCCCCGCGTGTAGGCCAGTGTCCGGACGATGGCCGCGCGCTCGACGTCTTCGAGCGTGCAGAGCGGGCTGGTGTCGTCGACCGTCGAGCCGGAGCGGAATGTTTCCGGCAGGTGACGCAGCTGGACCTCGCGTCCGGTGGCGACGATGACGGCATGCTCGACGACGTGTTCGAGCTCGCGGACGTTGCCACGCCAGACGTGCTTGAGGAGCCGCTGCAACACCGACGGGTGATAGCGGACGACCTCGCGCTCGTACTTCTCCGAGTAGCGCTGCAGGAACAGCTGTGCCAGCACCGGGATGTCTTCGCGCCGCTCGCGCAGCGGCGGGATGTCCAGCACCACCGTGTTGATGCGGAAGAACAGATCCTCGCGGAACCGGTTCTCGGCCATCAGTGTTTCGAGGCGCGCATTGGTGGCGCAGATCAACCGGAAGTCGGGCGTGGACATGCGGGTTTCGCCGAGGCGGCGGACCTGCTTCTCCTGCAGCACCCGCAGTAACTTGACCTGGGCGTTGGCCGGCATCTCGCCGATCTCGTCGAGCAGCAGCGTGCCGCGATCGGCCGATTCGATCAGGCCGCGCTTGTCGGCAAGGGCACCGGTGAAGGCGCCGCGCTTGTGGCCGAACAGCTCCGACTCGAACAGCTCGCCCGGAATCGCCCCGCAGTTGATCTTGATGATCGGCCCGTTGGTGCGCGGGCTGCGCTCGTGCACCGCATCGGCTACCAGTTCCTTACCGGTGCCGTTCTCACCGCGAATCAGCACGGAGGCGTCGGTCGGCGCCACCAAGGTGATCAGGTCGAAGAGCCGTCGCATCGCCGGCGACGTGCCAACCAGCCGGCCCAGGCCGTCGCGGCGCTCGTGGCTCATCCGCAGGCGCGCCGCTTCGGCGTGCAGGTTGCGGTGTGCCAGCGCCTTGTCGAGTACCGCTTCCAGCACCGCGAACTCGACGGGCTTCTCGACGAAGTTGAAGGCGCCCTCCCGCATCGCTTCGACGGCCAGCGACACGCTGCCATGGCCGGTCAGCATCACCACCTCGACCAGCGGATCGGCGTTCTTCAGGTGCCTGAGCACCTCGAGTCCGCTCTGATCCGGCAGCTCGTGGTCGAGCAGGACGACGTCGGGGCGGTGCGTGGTGAAGGAGGCGAGGGCCGACTGGCCGTCGGTAGCGACGGTCACTTCGTACTGCTTGCGCTCGAGCGCCAGCTTCAGCCATTCATGGCTTTCGGGCTGGTCGTCGACGTGAAGAATGCGGGCGGCTGGCATGGTGTCGCGAGCGTTCATTCAGAGGTTCCTTGGGCCGAGCGTGCTGCATGCCCTGTGGCCAGAGAAATTGCCATACTGTTCATATATTGAACACATTGTAGCCGCATGCGTCGAAGGCCCGGTGGCTGTCGATTGCAACCATCGGGCGTCTCTGTCGTGTTTTCTTGAGCAGTGAGTCGTATCTGCGCGTCTCTCGTGTCGCAGATGTGTACTGAACCATGCAGGGAGCATACCAAGCCCGAGCGGCAGTGGCGACCCCGGGGGGTTGTTATGCTGGCCGGATGGCGGCTGGGGGGCGGAGCGTGGTGGGGACGGTGCTGGTGCTGGTCTCGCTCGGGCTGTTTGCCGGTGGGTGGCGGCTGACGGAAACCGACCGTTTCTTTCTGCTGCACGCGGCGCGGACGACCGGCGATGTGGTCGCGCACGAGCCGTTCGAGCGGGAGTCACGCAAGGTCACCGAGCGGCTGCGCATGGTGGTGGCGTTCTCGACGCCATCAGGGCAGCGGGTGCGCTTTCGCAGCCTGGCCAATTACGGCCGTCCGCCGTACGCCGTGGGCGCGCCGGTGCCGGTGCGGTACGACCCGGCCGAGCCCACCCGGGCCCGCGTCGACCGACGCATCGAACTGCTGGCCCCCGTGCTGATCTGGATTGGCGGCGTGGTGCTGCTCGGCGGGCTGGGCGTGGGGATCGCCATCTTCGGCCCGACACATGCGCGCGGCACGTCGCGGCGAGTGCGCTGAGGGAGCCGGGGCACCGTGCACGACCGCCTGACGTGACCGCGTGGTCCTGTCGTGCTTCCCCCCTGCAGGCGGGGTGGCAGCGGCGAGGCAAATGGATCTCGGTTGGGAG
>CAVXAR010000009.1:0-42500 GCA_963759795.1 Vicinamibacteraceae bacterium
ACAATTTTGAGAGAAGGCCAATTTCTTTTATAATTGTACTTGTAAATTTTGTATAATTGTACATGTAGGCAGTGGCGGTTCTACGGGGGAGCTTTTGGACTTAGCCCCCCCACTTTAAAATTTAGCCCCCCCGTTAGCCCCCCACTTTTTCCAGCATTACCCCCCCCCCCCCCCCATGACAAAGGATCGCCTCATGGTCGATTTCGTCAAATCATTCAAGTAGTTGGCGTGGTCGATTGGACGGTCTATGTGAGATCCATCCCATCCACACTGTGTCGTGGGGAGCCCGGGTCCTCGCCGACCGTCACGAACGCCTCATACTCGTACAATGCTTTGAAATACCAACATGTTCGCTTCTGGCGAGCGTGCAGCCAGAGAGTCGTTGATGCATCGCCAGGCCCCACCAGAAAGAGGGGCGCTGAGTATAGGTCTTCGGTCACGTGCCTGGCGGGCTGCAACGAATCGTCCCTTTTTGCCACGATATCATTGGTTACGTTCCTTATCGAAATGTCAGACATCCTGCCCCCTGATCAGCGAGTCTAGCGGTGATTGGAACTACTGAGTAACTTCGCGAAGATGAATGCTAGAACCGAGGCCGCGACAGTGGTGAACATCGGCAGTAGCGTCTTGGTCACGACAAGATCAAAAGCATCTCTTCGCTTTGCGAATGCTTCTGACGGCAATGACAAGGCCCAAAGCGCAGACAGCACGATAGTTAACGCCAGAATCGCAGTTCCGACGATTATCATGCGTTTGAGAACATCACTTAACTCTGACATGGTGCAACCCGCGTGATCGATCGTGACGGAAGGAGCGGCAGCGATAATGCCCCAGGCTTATTTGGCTGTCCTTGGCGAGGATGAGTCGCTTTGGCGCAGGCCCCATCGCTCGTTTGCTTACACACCTGGTGCGCAAGGCAAGGCCAAGCGCTCACCACAGTGCGGGGCTGGAGGTGTTATCTCTCAGCCTGCTGGCGTACCTATCGGCCGGTGTGACGCGCCGGACGCAGAGAACGACGCTCCAGGATCTAATGGCAGCGAATTTCGACACCGACCCAGTTGTTAGTGCCAAGAGGGCTCTTGTAGTCCACATGCAGGTTCAGTCGCAGCCGACCGTCCTTCACTGCACCGCTCCAGTGTGCAGCGTTTGCTTTGGTGGTTTCTTCAAGCTTCGGATCCGGACATTCGGGTGGCAGTGGGATGTCATACGTCATATCCATACCGCCACCGTCAGAGCCGAGGACCATGCCGGGCTTTAAGGGCCCCTCGGTCGGTCCCGAAAGACTCACACCGACCTTCCAGCTGGTAGGCAAGTCAGCTGAGTTCAAGTACGCGCTCATCTTCCGCTCGGCTAGGAAGCTCGTAGCAGTGTCGTTGATGTCGGCGCCAACGAAATACGTGCCTGGCAGAAGTGGCGACATCGTCCTAAGCCTGCTGAGCCCTGTCCGTCGTGCTCACAGACTTCGACTGAGTAGCCGAACGGGATCTCGAGTGCAGAGGTCTTGTCGTTGCAAGCGGCACTACTCAGTTGCCTAGAACTGCCGGGCGCAAACTGCTGACGCAGTAACCGTCCGGGGGCCAGTTCCCGAAGGCGCGCACGACTTGACCTGACGAGGGAGAGGCTAGCAGAAGGCCGAGGATGAAGCCGGACGCATGGACTAGCTGTGTGCACATGTCATTACCCCTTCGCTAGCAGGCGAAACCGATGCAGAACAAGTCGTCAAGCAACTGCTGCCGAATATCGCGAGCAAGGTCACGCAATCTGCCTGATGACTGGGGTGCCGCGTGAGACGCACATCTGACGCGACAGAATGGTCAGATGGACGCACGCGTTCGCCGCCGGAGCTGCGCGATTGTCTTATACGACGTACGTGTGTTGTGAGTACGCCAACACTCTGCGTCAAGATCGCCGGGCAAGTCAAGGGCCTGTTTCAAGGACCTTGGGACGCGCGGAGGCAAGCAGGCTGCTAAGAAGGGTCGAAGGGATCGACACACGGATCCCGGTAATTTGTCGTCGACGCCACGCGTGGCGACGACGAGCAGAGCGGTCATTTCCTCAGCTACCTCTCGTCCGAGCAGCGGGTCCCTCCCGACCATCCGCTGCGCGAGATCCGTCGCATGACCGACGTCGCCCTGCTCAAGCTGCCCCCCGCACTCGACGCTGCGCGCACATCCGCTGCCCCCGAACCCGGTCAGTTCGGCAACCTACTTCAGGAACTCATACGTGGCACTTGCTCGGTCGCCCACGACTAGCACGTCACCACGGCGCCTAAGAGCCTGCTCCGTCGCTACCGAACCCGATCGCGCCGGCGCCCGCAGCCGCGGCGCCCTGCCACGAAATTTGAGCGATACCGATGCAGTCATTTCGAACAGAGAGCGCGACCGGGACGCCTGCTACGACAGGGGTGACAGCCTCGCCACCACATTGCGCCGCTCCGAGCGTTTCGTACTCGTCTGCGGTAACGATGAACTTACAGCTTGGACCCCTGTTATGAATCTCGCCAACGGCTCGAAGACCTTCGTTCTCAAGCCTGGCCGGGGCGGGCACCGCTGACCATTGGCAGCCGTGTCCCGCCTGCTGACTATACCCAACATTCTTCAGCTTGCGGGGCGCAGCAGTCAACAGCGTAACGATCGTGCGAGATGTGCACCACTTGCCGTCGTGCATCCCGACTTTGTCTCGGCAGGCGGACTTGGAATCATTGTGAGGAGTATCTTGCTCGGCGCGCACATGTTGACGAAACACGTCGACACTACCGTTATAAACCACTCTTAGTACGCCATCAGCGCGCGCCATCTGCAGTTCAACGGGTGTAGCGCCGTCTGCGGACGCGACTCTAATAGTGGTCTGCGCTGTTCCCGGCGCTCGATTGACCTTAAGAAGTACCTCTTGGTTCACTCCCCACCTTCGCGCGCCGTTCCAAGACGCCCCCGCACGCGCTCTTTCGACGCTTCCCCCGGTGATCCAGCCCTCAAGCTTCATGCTCTTCACGCCAGGTGGATTGTTGTACCGCACGCGAACACTCAGCGATTCCATTGTCTCCGAGGAGACCCACACCCGCAGAGGCGCCCCTGTTGAAGCCGTTCTAAGACATGCCTCGTATGCAGGGTAGGCACGTTCCGAAGTCACGATGCTTAGCACCTGGCGTGCTTGCTCGATGGTTCGAGTGTATTTCTGCGATTCGAGGTAGCGGTCGCGCTTCTCACTAAATTTGTCGTAACTGTCGTCGAATGAAAACAGGTCAAACAAGGACGCGCTCGTCTTCTTGCTCGTCTTTAGCTGCGACCATGACTCGGCGTCGATGGTTTTGAGATAATCCTCGCGCTGTTTCGTCTGCTCAGCGATTGAGTAATAGTCCTTTGCCAACACCGGCAAACACTCTGCAAGCTGGTTCTGTGCATACGCATGCTGCGTGCTCGGTACAAAGGCAACTAGTGCGATGGTCGCTACCGCGACTCTGCGCTGGATTGCTAACAATGTGCTCAGAGGGATTTGCAGCCGATCGGGCGGAGTGTGACTTTGCGAGTGCCGCATTGCAAGTCTGTAAACGCGGCTAATCGCCGTGGAATAGACCGACGAGATACATATCAACCAAGGCGCGTTGACAAGCTCGACTGTGCATTGGCGAACTAGTTGCATCGCCACCGGTCTCCTCGCGCCGCCAGTCGTAATCCTCTCTCTGCCTGGCGACGTCTGTCGCGCGGAATGGATGGTCAGTCATCACGGCCGACACGCCTACGTGAATGTAGTTTTCAATCAGTTCAGCGTCGTTCACCGTCCAAATGTACGTGAAGTCGACGCCTCTATTCTTCGCAGCCGTGATTGCGTCGCGATACCCACGGCCGGCTCCGGTTCGACCTGTTCCGTATGCGATTGCACCCTCGAACTGCGAAAGCGCTTCCACGACATCCTTGACACGCTCGCCCTCTTGGTCGATAGCGAACTTTACCCTGGCCAAAAGATTCGGCTCATGCTGGTTTAGATGAGCCCGCGCTCTCCAGGTATGCGACGTGGCCAACTCGCGGGACACTCAGGATCACGTTCCCGCCGTAGCCTTTGCTGTAGAGAGGACGAATGACGTCAGCTGCAACCTTGTTGCCTGCGTAGGCTAATGCATCCGACCTAATGCTCGCCACCTTGGAGTCGATGACCAGAAGCGCCACCCCGAGGTTGGACGCGAGCGATGTGGTCGATCATTTCACCAACAGACGCTCCGTCATCGCACTTGGCAGCGGCACACATACCAGCATTGGAGACACTGCAGGAGCATGGCGCGCCGTGTCTGAACCCTTGATAGTCGCCGCCGGCGGCGAATGCCAGGTCGGCCTCGATAGCATTCGCTCCTTGCCCGACTGCATAGTCTACGGTGTACGGCCGGTTGGCCATATGGGCAATAGCATAGAAGCCTCCGCAGCCACTCTGCGCAGCCTTAGGTGCCTGCTCGCTGCCATTAGCTCGAGGCTCGTCAAGACCGAGGATTACCATCGCGAAGACTGGAACTAGCCTCGCACACCCCAGAACTACTCTCGAGACGCCGCCAACAGTCATACTCACTCCTTAGGAGAGCCGACGAACTACGCGGGAGATGACCACCGATGCGGTTCTGAGGGCCGTCTCTTGCCGGCGTACCTTGCACCCATGGCGTTATCACGATCACGCAAGCGCGACTACGCGCGTTCTGCTCTTGTTAAGCACGGATCCTGCCGCGTCTGGTGGGTGACGTTGTAGTGCAGAGTGCAGTGTGTTTCATGCGGCTTGGCGCGCGCCTGCCACTACCCATCAACTCATCAGACTGCCTTCGAAAGTAGAGAACGTCGACGAGACGAGAACCGAACATCTACGCGCGCGAGGGGGCGAGCCAATGATGAGCTGTGGCAAACCACTGGCCCGTAGATGCCTTTCGCACGAGCGGTTTCCATAGCTGCTGGGACCGAGGTCAACGTAGCCTGCGAACGCTTGGCGCGGTCCGTTTCGAGTACAAGGCACCTTGATTCAGCCTTATAAACGGACGCTTGCGGCAAAGGAACGAGGAGTGCGCGGCGTGGTTGGAACAGAGTCGAGCCGGTCTCAGGGAGCCTGAGCGTAATTGCAATACGCCAGCGTGTTCCGCAGCGGCCACGGCACGTCGAGTCGTCGAACCTGCGGCCGATCTCGTTGGCTTCATGCTGGTGCGGTCCGGAAGCTGGAGCCCCGGTGCTTATGATCGGAGTTGCGGTGCTGCGACATCAGATCGTGCGTTCTTCGCCGGCTGAGCCAGCTCACGAACCTTCGCCATCGGTGGGCGTGTTGCTCGACTCGAGGCAGCCGATGGCGCCTCCCATACGTCGACAGGTCGATTCGATCGCGCTGCCGCCTGTCCATTCGCAGTGTTCGCCTGGGCCAGCGACACATTGCGACCGCACGCCTGACACGCACGGTGCAACGAGCGCGTGGCAGTCCGGTGGCCGCCGAGGTCCGACACTGAAGCGACCTGGTCGGCGGAGAATGGCGGGGCCGATGGCTGCATCCGATGGGTCAGTGTGACGGTAGCGGCGATGATGACCTTACCCTTTCTTCTCACACCATCCAGGAAGTCGGCCCACGCCTGCATCATCTTCCGGCGCTCCGCCAGGTGCTGCGCGCGGTTGTAGGCCGCGCGCACCTTGTTGCCGCGGCGCGTGCGCGAGCTGGCGCTCGATGACGTCGGGCGGCCAGCCCATCTCGTTCAGCAGCGTGGACGCCATCGCGCGGAAGCCGTGGCCGACGTGCTGGTCGGAGTCGTAGCCGAGCCGACGCAGCGCCGCGTTGATGGTGCCGTCGCTCATCGGCCGCGTGATGGTGCGGATGGACGGGAACACGTAGCGCGAGTGCCCGGTGAGCGGCTGGAGCTCCCGCAGGATCGCGACGCGCCTGCGTGCGCGAGCGGCACGATGTGCGCCTCGCGCATCTTCATGCGCTCCGCCGGGATGCGCCACTCGGCGGCGTCGAGGTTGATCTCGCTCCACTCGGCCCGTCGGAGTTCGCCCGGCCGGACGAACACCAGCGGCGCCAACTGCAGCGCCGACCGGACGACGAACGTGCCGTCGAAGGCGTCGATGGCGTTCAGGAGCTTCGCCCACCTGCTCCGGGTCCGTCACGGCGGCGCGGTGCTCTGACCGTACGGGTGTCAGCGCGTCTCGCAGGTCGGCGGAGGGGTCGCGGTGCGCACGGCCGGTCGCGATGGCGTAGCGGAACACCTGGCCGCAGCGCTGCTTGGTGCGATGCGCGGTCTCGTGCTTGCCGCGGACTCTCGATGCGTCGGAGCACCGTCAGCAGCTCCGGCGGCTCGATCTCGGCGATCGGGCGCTTGCCGAGCCACGGGCCGACCAGCGTCTTGAGCATCCAGGTCGCCTTCTCGAACGTGGACGGCGCCAGCACGTGCTGCTGCCGCTCGAGCCACTCGTCGGCGACCTCGCCGAACGTCATCGCCTGGACGGCGGCCTCACGGGCCTCCTGTCGCTCGCGACTCGGGTCGATGCCGGCCGCCACCTTCTCCCGCGCCTCGGCCCGGCGCTGCCCGCGCCAGCGACGAGCGGAGACCTCCGGGTACGTGCCGAAGGACAGGGTCTTCCGGCGGCCCTGGTGCGATGTAGTCGAACCGCCACCACTTGCCGCCGCTCGGCTGGACGAGCAGGTACAGCCCGTCGCCGTCGGAGAGGCGGGCGGACGTCGGCCCGGCTTGGTCTTGCGGATCTTGGTGTCGTTGAGGGGCAGGACGGTGCGCGGCATACGCCTCCGGCCAGCCACGTTGCAGTAACCGTCAGCGTCCGACGGCTGCAGTAGAGCGGGCTGCTACTGCATGTGTTACTGCAAAAAGTCGCGGCTGGCTACGGACAAGTGTAGACCACCAGAGACGCCGATTTGCGCAAATTCAGGCGCAAATCTCGCTGTCGTGGACCACTATGGATGAGGCTGGAAGAAACTGTGGTGCCGGTGGGCGGACTCGAACCGCCGACCCTGCGCTTATGAGACGCATGCTCTAACCGGCTGAGCTACACCGGCACCCTGAAGCCTGGCCACCCTCCGCGGACGCGGACTCGACCAGAACGTTCGAGTTCTACCAGAGGCTGAGGTCCGGGCCCAAACCGCGCCGATCCGCCGCGCACACACCTTCGGAGGGACGCACGGGGCAGACGGCGACGTGCGACCGGCAGGCGGGAGGCAGAAGCTCGCCGCAACCAGCGCTCGGCCCGCGGCAGGCGGCAGCCGGCAGTCGGCGCAGCAGGCGCTCGCCCCGGTCGCGCCCTACTTCCGGCCGTTCTCCGCCGCCAACCTCGCGCGCAGCGTCGTGACGACATCCGGCTGCGCCGCCGACTGGTCGTACCGCTCCGACGGGTCGTCGAGCAGGTGGAACAGCTCGACCCGCTCCTCGGCGGCAGCTGGCACGGTCGCAGCCACCGGCGCCTCCCGCGCTGCCAGGGGCGCGACTGGCACCGCCTGCCGCAGCAGGCACAGCACTGACCCGCAGCTTCCACGGGCCGACGCGAATCGCCTCGAGCTTGCCGCCGTTGTCGTAGAGCACCATCCGCTCCGCCGGTGTCGAGGTTTCTCCAGAGAGCACCGGCCAGATGTCGAGACCATCGACGTTGCCCGGGACCTTTGTCGCCAAACCCGCGCGGCGCGCCAGCGTCGGGAAGAGATCGACGATGCTGATTGGCGCATCGGCGACGACGGCCGGCCTGATCTGTCCGGGCCAGACGGCGAGGAACGGGACGCGATGCCCGCCTTCGTAGGTGCCCGCTTTGCCGCCGCGGAACGGGCCCGGCGTGCCGTGGTCCCAGCGCTTGACGATGTCGCGGCCGAACATGCGGTCGGGCATGGCGTTCCAGGGGCCGTTGTCGCTGGTGAAGATGACGATGGTGTTGTCGGCCACACCCGCGGCGGCCAGCGCGGCGCGCACCTGGCCGACCGAGTCGTCGAGTTCGGCCATGACGTCGCCGTAGAGACTGGCCGTGGTGCCGCGCCACTTCGGCGACGCCGCCAGCGGGACGTGCGGCATGGAGTGCGCGAGGTAGAGAAAGAACGGCTGCTTGGCCGCGGCGCTGGCGCGTGATGAAGCTGACGGCCTCCTGCGTGTAGGTGGCCGTGAGCGTCGCCGGCTCGGGCTCCTCGACCCGCCGTTGCTCGCCATCCCAGAGCGCGAGCTTCTCCGGCGTCTGCACGAACGGGTCCTTGTAGTCGTGGCTGTAGAGCATGCCGACGAAGCGATCGAACCCGTGATCGAGCGGCCGCATGCCCGGCTGGTCGCCGAGATGCCACTTGCCGACGACCATCGTGCGGTAGCCGGCGCCATGCAGCACCTGCGGCAGCGTGACGTGCTCGCGCGCCCGCAGTCCGCCACTGCTGCGCGGCCCGAACGGCGCCGGGACGCCGACGCGGAACGCGTAGCGACCCGTGAGCAACGACGCACGCGTCGGTGAACACGACGGCGACGGCGCATACGCCGACGTCGCCCGCACGCCCTCGCGCGCCATGGCATCGAGATGCGGCGTGCGGTGCAGCGGATGCCCGTACGAGGCGAGGTCGCCGTAGCCGAGGTCGTCGGCGAGGATGACGACGATGTTGGGACGCGAGGCGGACGGCCGTCCCCTGCGCGACGACAGCATCGGCGGGCGCGAAGAAGACCGCCGCGAGGAGGCATGCGGTCCAGAGCAAGAAGCCGATCGCCGAGGCGCTGCCCGAGCCGGCGCCGAAGGCCGGCCGGCGACCGCCAGGCCGCCCCCGCCCGCGTCACTTCAACTCCACCTCAATCACCCGCATCGGCTTGGTGCCGGGATTGGCCACCATGTGCGTGGCGTCCGGCCCGCGGAAGCCGACGCTGCCGCTGGTGAACGAGGCCGTCTCCTTCTTGCCGTCCTGTCGGTGAAGAGCAGCTGCCCCTCGGTGAGGATGACGCCGACGTGCGCCAGGTCGTGCGTGTGCATGCCGGTGTCGAGCACCCCGGCCGGAAAGGTGACGTCCTTGACCCGCACCCGCTCGTTCTCGAAGACGACCTGCGTCGAGTACTTGCCGGCCGCCGCCTTGGTTGCAGTCGCCGCCTGCGGCGCCCGCACAGCCTCGAGCCCCGCCACCCCAAAGGACAGCAGACCTGCAGTGATCACCGAACCGACAGCAACGCCAGCCACAAACGTGAGATTCGAACGAGTCATGTGTCGTGCCTCCCGGGCGGGACGAGGATATCAAGGTGCGCACGGGTACCGGGTACGCGGGTCACGGGTGACGGGTACGGGGTACGGGGCACGGGGCACGGGGGCCGCGCAAGGGCAGCTCGGGGAGCTGCCCCTACCGATGCGGGGGATCGTCCGTTGCGCCCACAGGGCAGCTCGGGGAGCTGCCCCTACCGGCGTGGGGAGGTCCGTCCCCAAGGGCAGCTCGGGGAGCTGCCCCTACCGATGCGGCGACCCACCAGCCGGTACCCGATACCCGCTACCCGATACCCGGTCCCGGTCGTCCGTCACACCACCAACATCGCATCGCCGTAGCTGTAGAACCTGAAGCCCTCGGCGATGGCGCGGTCGTAGGCCTGCAGCACGTGCTCGCGGCCGGCGAAGGCGCAGACCAGGAACAGCAGCGAGGAGCGGGGGACGTGAAAGTTCGTCATCAGCGCGCCCGGCACCTGGAACTGGTGGCCGGGGCGGATGTAGAGCCGCGTCGTCGCCGCACCAGCGCGCACCTGCCCATCCTCGCCCACCGCACTTTCCAGCGCGCGCGTGCTGGTCGTCCCCACTACCACCACCCGTCGCCCCTCCGCCCGGGCGCGGTTGATGGCGTCGGCAGCTTCGACCGAGACCTCGTAGCGTTCGGGATCGACGACGTGCTCCTCCACGAGCTCGACGCGCACCGGCTTGAAGGTGCCGTAGCCGACGTGCAGCGTGATGGTGACGATCTCGACGCCGAGCGCGCGGAGGCTGGCGAGCAGGTCCGGCGTGAAATGCAGGCCCGCCGTCGGTGCAGCGACTGACCCGCGATGCGCGCCGTAGACCGTCTGGTAGCGCTCGCGATCGGCTGACGCATCGGGTCGGCGGATGTACGGCGGCAGCGGCATGTGCCCGATGGCTTCGACAGCGGTCTCGAGATCCGTGAACCCTTCGGGCTGCAGCTGCACGACGCGCCGGCCGAAGTCGCCGCGCCCGACGATCACGCCGTGAATGGCGCCGCCCGCGCCTTCGCAGACAAAGCGGCTGCCGACCTTGAGCCGCTGCCCGGGATGCACCAGCGCTTCCCAGGTGCCGCCGCCAAGATCGCCGACCAGCAGGCACTCGAGCCGGCCGCCGCCGGGCAGGCGACGACCGAGCAGCCGCGCCGGAAAGACGCGGGTGTCGTTGACCACGAGCACGTCGCCGCGACGCAGCCACGACGTGCAGGTCCGTGACGTGCCCGACCGAGGTGGCGCCGGTGGCGCGCTCCAGCACCATCAGGCGCGAGGTGCCGCGCTCGGCCGCTGGCTGCTGCGCGATCTGGGTTTCGGGGAGGTGGAAGTCGAACTCGTCGACGCGCATTGACATTGAGGTGGGGGCCTTCCCGGGTCGGGCGGCGTCCATACACACGTCGCCATGATTGCGCGGGGCCGGCTGGAGCAGCAAACGCCACCCTTCGGGATCCTCGAGACGTGAGCATGGCGTCTCACTGTTTGCGCCGCCACCTGCGGCACCTGTGGCGCCCACTGATGGGCGCGTTGTTTCGATGTAGCTGAGGAGTTACCCATGTTTCGCCAGTTTGCAGTCGCCTCGGCGCTTGCCGCCGTCGCCTTCACCGCCGTTCCGGCCCAGGCCCAGACCAAGGACATCGTCGACACCGCCGTCGGCGCCGGGATGTTCAACACGCTGGTGACCGCCGTCAAGGCCGCCGGTCTGGTGGAAACCCTGAAGGGCGATGGCCCGTTCACCGTGTTCGCGCCGACCGACGAGGCCTTCAAGAAGCTGCCCGCCGGCACGGTCGAGGGCCTGCTCAAGGACATCCCGAAGCTGAAGGAAGTCCTGACCTATCACGTGGTCGCCGGCAAGGTGATGGCCGCTGACGTGGTGAAGATGAAGTCGGGCAAGACCGTGCAGGGCCAGAGCGTCAAGATTGCCGTCAACGGCTCGACCGTGATGGTGGACGACGCCAAGGTGGTCAAGGCCGACGTGGCGGCCAGCAACGGCGTGATTCACGTCATCGACACCGTGCTGATGCCCAAGGCCAAAGGCACGATGTAAGGGGGTGCCCGTGCGGCGCCTTTCACGACAAGCCCGCCGCAATGGGCCCCGGCCGTCTCGCACTTCGGTGCGAGGCGGCCTTTTCCCGTATAAGAGCACTCATGCGCATTGCCATCACCGGCGCCACCGGCCTGGTCGGCACCGCCCTGGTGCGGTTCCTCGAAGCGGACGGCCACGAGGCGATCCCCTTGTCGCGCGGCACCGGCCGCGGCCGGCCTGAGCACAGCTGGATCCCCGAGACCGGCCTGGTCGATGCCGCGGCCCTCGGGCCGCTCGATGCGCTGGTGCACCTCGCGGGCGAGAGTGTTGCCGCCAACCGCTGGACGCCGGAGGTGAAGGCGCGCATCCGCGGCAGCCGCGTCGGTCCGACCGAGGCGCTCGCTCGAACGCTGGCAGCCGCCCCGTCCCGTCCGGCCGCGTTCATCAGTGCGTCGGCGATTGGTTACTACGGGGACCGCGGGGACGAGACCCTCACCGAAAGCAGCCGACGCGGGGAAGGCTTCCTGGCCGACGTGTGTGAGGCATGGGAAGGTGCGGCCGACCCGGCCCGTCAGGCTGGCATCCGGGTCGTCCACCCACGCTTCGGGATCATCCTCGACGCCGGCGGCGGCGCGCTCGGCACGATGCGGCTGCCGTTCAGCCTCGGCCTCGGCGGACGGCTGGGCAGCGGCGAGCAGTGGTACAGCTGGGTCGGCATCCAGGACGTGGTGCGGGCGCTGCTGTATGCCATCACGCAGCCACAGCTGCACGGCGCGATGAATGTGACTGCGCCGCATCCGGTCACCAACGCCGAGTTCACGCAGACGCTGGCGCGCGTGCTGCGACGCCCGGCCGTGCTGCCGGTGCCGGGCTTCGTGCTCAGGGCGCTGGTCGGCGAGATGGCCGACGCCGAACTGCTCGCCAGCAAGAAGGTGCTGCCCGCCGCCCTGCAGGGGGCCGGCTTCTCCTTCGTGCACCCGCAGCCTGGAGGACGCGCTGCGCTTCACGCTCGATCGGCGCGGAGCGCACGCGCCGCCGTATGACGCCCTGCCCTGCTGCTGGCCGTCAACGCCGCCGCCACGTGGTACCTGACCGGCCTGATCTGGGTGGTGCAGGTGGTGCACTACCCGCTGTTCTCCTACGCCGACCGCAGCCTCGTACGCCGCCTTTGCCGAGGCGCACAGCCGCCTGATCACCCTGGTGGTCGGCCCGGCCATGGTCGTGGAATTGGTGACCGCCGCGTGGTTGCTCGTCGATCGCCCGGCGGCGCTGCCCGCGGGTTGGGCGTGGCTGGGCGCATGGCACTGGTGGCGGTGATCTGGATCTCGACGGCCGCCGTCCAGGTGCCGCTGCACGGCGAACTGGCGCGCGGCTACGACGCCAGCCGCGCACGCGTCCCTGGTGCTGTCCAACTGGGTCCGTACCCTCGCCTGGACCGTCCGCAGCGTGCTGCTGCTGGTGGTGATGGTCCGGACGCTGCAGGCAGCCAACTGAACCGCCAGTGGCATACTTGGGTGTTGCGCCGCCCTCACCCGGCGCGCGCGACGACGTGACATGAGAGTCTGGCCAGGGTCCCCTTATCCGCTCGGCGCCACCTGGGATGGCATCGGCGTCAACTTCGCGCTGTTCTCCGAGCACGCGACCGGCGTCGACCTGTGCCTGTTCGACTCGCCCTACGCCGGGCGGGAATCGCACCGGCTGCCGCTGCGCCAACGCACCGATCAGGTCTGGCACGGGTACCTCCCCGAGGTCCGCCCGGGCCAGCTCTACGGCTACCGGGTGCACGGGCCGCACGACCTGCGCTCCGGCCACCGCTTCAACTCCGCCAAGCTGGTCTTCGACCCGTACGCCAAGTCGGTGGGACGCAACGTCCGCTGGCACGACAGCATGTTCGGTTTCACCATCGGGTCGCCCGACTCGCGCGACGACCGCGACAACGCCGCCTACGCGCGCACTGGCGTCGGTGGTCGACCCGGCGTTCACCTGGGGCGACGACCGGCCGCTGCAGCGGCCGTGGCACGAGACGGTGATCTACGAGCTGCACGTCCGCGGCTTCACCAAGACGCATCCGGGCGTGCCGGAGGATCTGCGCGGCAGCTATCTCGGTCTCGCGTCCGAGGCGTCCATCGAGCATCTGCTGAAGCTTGGCGTGACCGCCGTCGAGCTGCTGCCGGTGCATCACCACATCGACGACTGGCATCTCGATGAAGGCGGGCCTGGCCAACTACTGGGGCTACAACACGCTCGGCTACTTCGCGCCCGACCTGCGCTACTCGGTGAGCCGTTCGCGCCTACGGCGCGGTGCGCGAGTTCAAGTCGATGGTGCGGACGCTGCACGCGGCCGGCCTCGAGGTGATCCTCGACGTGGTCTACAACCACACGGCCGAAGGCAGCCACATGGGCCCGACGCTGTCGCTGCGCGGCATCGACAACGTGTCCTACTACCGGCTGTCGCCCGGCGACCGCCGCTACTACGAGGACTTCACGGGCACGGGCAACACGCTGAACATGCAGAGCCCGCGCGTGCTGCAGCTGATCATGGACAGCCTGCGGTACTGGGTGCTGGAGATGCACGTCGACGGCTTCCGCTTCGACCTGGCCAGCGCCCTGGCCCGCGAACTGCACGCCGTCGACAAGCTGGGCGCGTTTTTCGACATCATCCACCAGGACCCGGTGCTGTCGCAGGTGAAGCTGATTGCCGAGCCCTGGGACCTCGGCGAAGGCGGCTACCAGGTCGGCAACTTCCCGGTCGGCTGGACCGAGTGGAACGGACGCTATCGCGACTCGGTGCGGCGCTTCTGGCGCGGCGACGGCGGCGCAGGTGTCCGAGTTCGCCACCCGCCTGGCCGGCAGCAGCGACCTGTACGAGACGACCGGCCGCCTGCCGAGCGCGAGCATCAACTTCGTCACCTGCCACGACGGCTTCACGCTGGCCGACCTGGTGACCTACGAGCAGAAGCACAACGAGGCCAACGGCGAAGACAACCGCGACGGCGAGTCGCACAACCTCGGCATGAACTTCGGCGTCGAGGGCCCGACCGACCGACCCGGTGGTCACCGCGGCGCGCGTGCAGCAGCGACGCAACTTCATGGCCACGCTGCTGCTGTCGCAGGGCGTGCCGATGATTTACGGCGGCGACGAGATGGGCCGCACCCAGCAGGGCAACAACAACGCCTACTGCCAGGACAACGACATCAGCTGGTTCGACTGGGAGTTGAGCGACGAGGACCGAGCACTTCCTCGAGTTCACCCGGATGCTGATTGCGCTGCGGCAGAAGCACCCCGTGCTGCGGCGGCAGCGGTACTTCCAGGGCCGGCCGCTGCGTGGCGCAGGGCGTCAAGGACCTGGCGTGGTTCGACCCGTCCGGTGTCGAGATGACCGATGCGATGTGGGCGGCGCCGCACGTGCGGGCACTCGGCGTGCTGCTCAGCGGCGTCGCCATGGATGAGGTGGACCGCCGCGGCGAGCCGATCGTGGACGACACGCTGCTGGTGCTGCTCAACGCCGACGCGGCGCCGCTGCCCTTCAAGCTGCCGAAGCTGGCCAGCGGGCTGGCCTGGAACCGGGTGTTCGACACCGGCATCGAGCACCAGCCGGTGGCGCCAGCTGAACGGGGCATGTACCCGGTGGCGGGGCGTTCGGTCGTGGCGCTGCGTGCCGATGAGCGAACGCGGTCCATCGTCCGGTAGGATCGTCGCGTCACCCCGACGCGCTGCATCCGGCAGACCTCGCCACCCGGTGACGCAGGTCCGCGCACGTCGTCCGGCAGACCGGCCGCAATCACGGCGTGCGATTTGCTTTCCAGGACACCATGGAAGAGTTCTCGCGCCCGGCGCAGCCCGACTGGTACAAGGACGCCGTCATCTACCAGGTGCACGTGCGCACCTTCTTCGACGGCAATGAAGACGGCATCGGCGACTTCGCAGGCCTGATCAAGAAGCTCGACTACCTGCAGGCGCTCGGGATCAACACCATCTGGATCCTGCCGTTCTACCCGTCGCCGCTGCGCGACGACGGCTACGACATCGCGCACTACCAGGGTGTCCATCCGGCATACGGCACGCTGCGGGACGTGCGGCGCTTCTTGCGCGAGGCCCACGCGCGCGGGCTCCGGGTCATCACCGAGGTGGTGATGAACCACACGTCAGACCAGCATCCCTGGTTCCAGGCCGCCCGGCACGCCCCTCCCGGCTCGCCGGCACGCGATTTCTACGTGTGGAGCGACACCAATCGCAAGTACGACGGCACCCGCATCATCTTCACCGACACCGAGACCTCCAACTGGTCCTGGGATCCGGTGGCCGGGGCGTTCTACTGGCATCGTTTCTTCCACCATCAGCCTGACCTGAACTACGACAACCCGCGGGTGATGCGGGCGATGCTGCGGATCATGCGGTTCTGGCTCGACCTTGGCGTCGACGCCTTCCGCCTGGACGCCATCCCCTACCTGATCGAACGGGAAGGCACGTCGTGCGAGAGCCTGCCCGAGACGCACGCCCTGATCAAGCAGCTGCGGCGCTTCATGGACGCCGAGTACCCCGGCCGCGTGCTGCTGGCCGAAGCCAACCAGTGGCCCTCCGACGTCAGCGCCTACTTCGGGGTCGGCGACGAGTGCCAGATGGCCTTCCACTTCCCGCTGATGCCACGGCTGTACATGGCCATCGAGCGCGAGGACGGCGAGCCGATCGTCGAGATCCTGCGGCAGACGCCCGACATCCCGGAAGCCTGCCAGTGGGCGCTGTTCCTGCGCAACCACGACGAGCTGACCCTCGAGATGGTGACGCCCGAAGAGCGTGAGTACATGTACGGCGCCTTTGCCGAAGACCCGCGCATGCGGATCAACGTCGGCATCCGCCGCCGCCTGGCGCCACTGCTCGACGGCGACCGCCGCCGCATCGAGCTGCTCAACGTGCTGCTGCTGTCGCTGCCAGGCACGCCGGTCATCTACTACGGCGACGAAATCGGCATGGGCGACAACATCTACCTGTCGGACCGGCACGGCGTGCGCACGCCGATGCAGTGGACCGGCGATCGCAACGGCGGCTTCTCGCGAGCCGACCCGCAGCGGCTGTGCGCGCCGCTGGTGATGGACCCGGTGTTCGGCTTCCAGGCGGTCAACGTCGAGGCGCAGGAGCGCTCGCCGGCGTCGATGCTGAACTGGATGCGGCGGATGATCAAGATGCGCCAGGCGCACCCGACCTTCGGGCGCGGCGCCATCGAGTTCGTCGACACCGGCAACCGTCGCGTGCTGGCCTACATCCGCAAATATCTCGACGACACGGTGCTGGTGGTGGCCAATCTCTCGGCCAACGTGCAGACCGCGGAGGTGGACACGCGGCTCGAGGGCGTCCCGGTCGAGATGCTCGGGTGCACGGCGCTGCCGCCGCTCGAAAAGGGCGCGGTGCGGCTGACCCTCGCCCCCTTCGGCTGGTACTGGCTGCACATCGTCGACGCCGACGACCCGCGGGCCAAGGGCGAGACGGTGGCCGACGCGCGACGCCATCCCCTGCCGGACCTGCTGGTGAGCGAACGGTGGGACACGCTGCTGGACGGGCCCGGACGCGCCGTGCTCGAACGCCGCTATCTGCTGCCCTACCTGCAGCAGCAGCCCTGGTACCGGGCACCGGGTGCCACGGTGCGCGGGGTCCGCATCGCCAGCCATGCGCTGGCCCGCGGTGGCACCGAGCCGGTGGTGCTGGTGGCCGTCGATGTGGAAGGCGAGGTGGACACCTATCGCTACGGCCTGGTGCTGGCGTTCTCCAGCGGCGCGCGCGGCGAGGAGATGCTCGACCGGCACCCCGAGCGCGTGCTGGCGCGCATTGCCGGCGCCCGGGTCGGCACGCTGCACGAAGTGGTCGAAGCCGACGCGGCACGGGTGCTGATGCGCCTGCTGACCGACGGCACCCGCCTGACCGGCCGCGACGGCATCTTCGACGCGGCTTCGCAGGGGCCTGCGGTGCTGGCCGATCACGAACCGTACACCCTGGTGCCGACCACGCTCGGCCAGACGGTCATCACCTGCGGGGCCGCCGCCGAGCTGAAGATCCGGCGCCGGTTGCTGCCCGGGCGGTCGCACGAAGAGATGCTGCTCGGCGCACTGGCCGAGAACCTCGATGTCGAGCTGCCAGTGCCGTACGCGCACATCGACCTGCTCACCCCGGACGGCGGCCGCTGGCCGTTCGTGCTGCTGCGGTCGCGTGTGCCGTACATCGAGGACGGCTGGGAGCGCTCGCGTCAGCTGGCGCTGCGCTGGCTGGCCGAACCGCGTGTGCTGACCGACCGTCCTGACCCGTTCGCGTGGTTGCGCGAGGGCCGTGACGCGCCCACCCTCGACAGCGAACCGCTGCACGAAGTGGAGCGCATGGCCCGGGTGATGGGTCGTCGGGTTGCCGTGACCCACATGGCCATTGCCGGTGCTGATGGCGCAGCGGCCGGTCGGGGCGCAGCCGGGGGCGACACCGTGCAGTCGCGCGATCGCGAGATGGGCGATGCGGCGCTGGCGTCGCTCTCCGATCTCGACTCGGACGCGCGCAGCCGCTGGGCGACGTTGCTGGGCTCGCAGGCGGGTCAGCGGATCCTGGCGTCACGGCAGGTGCTCGGCGCCCTCGCGCGCTGGCGCTGGACCGAAGGCGAGCCGACCCCGGTCGATCCCGACGACAGCACGCCGGGCACGCTCGGCATGCACGCCGACCTCGGCGAGCGCGACATCGCGGCGCTGGCCGCCGACCTGGCGTACGTGGCCCTCACGGCACTGCAGCAGGTGGGCCACCGCGATCCGCGCGACCCGCCGACGCGCGCCTGGTGGTCGATTGCCACCTGGGCGCTCGTGCGCGGCTGGCAGGAAGAACTGGCGGCAGCCGGCCGTACGCCAATGCCGGTGGACGATCTGGTCGAGGGATTGCGGGTGGGCCTGCTCTGGCGGCTGCTGGTCGATGCGGTGGGCGCCACCGAAACCCGCCGACAGCTGGCACGCGCGGTGCTGGTGGATCTGGCCGCGCGTCCCGTTGGAGATCAGCCATGAGTGAGCGATGGCAACCGGCGTTTGGCGCATCCGTCGGCGCGGCAGGCGTACGGCTCCGTGCCGCCGCGCCGGGAGCCACGGCGGTGCGGGCGCGCATCGACGGTGGTCCGGCCGTCGAGCTGACCGCGATGGGACCCGACGCCTTCGAGGCACACGTGCCAGGTGTGCGCGCCGGTGCGCGCTATCAGCTGCAGCGTGATGACGATGGGGAGTGGCCGGATCCGTACAGCCGCTGGCAGCCCGAGGGCGTGCACGGGCCGTCGATGGTGATCGACCCGGCGGCATTCGCCTGGACCGACCAGGGCTGGTGCGGCGTGCCGCGTCACCGCCTGGTCATCTACGAACTGCACGTCGGGACGTTCACACCCGAAGGCACGTTCGCGGCAGCAGCGGCGCGCCTGCCGGAACTTGCCGACCTCGGCGTGACGGCCATCGAGCTGATGCCTGTCGCCGCGTTTCCGGGCAACCGCAACTGGGGCTACGACGGCGCCGCGCTGTTTGCGCCAGCCGACTGCTACGGGCACCCCGACGACCTGCGTGCCCTGGTCGATCAGGCGCACGGCCTCGGACTGGCGGTGCTGCTCGACGTGGTCTACAACCACCTCGGTCCGGATGGGGCGTATGTGGCGGCGTGGCTGCCGACGATCTTCTCGGAACGCCACTCATCGCCCTGGGGCCAGGGCATCAACCTCGATGGCCCCGGCTCTGCGCTGGTGCGGCGCATGATCTGCGACAACGCGCTGCACTGGCTCCTCGAGTACCACATGGACGGACTGCGGCTGGACGCGACCCATGCGCTGACCGACGACAGTCCGGAGCACATCCTGGCGCAGCTGGCCCGCGAGGTCGGCGAGCAGGTGGTCGGCCGCGAGGTGCACCTGATTGCCGAGGACGAGCGCAACCTCGACACGCTGCTGCATCCGCTCGCCGAGGGCGGCTATGGCATGACCGGCGTGTGGGCCGATGACTTCCACCACGCGATGCGGCGCCGGATGGCTGGCGACAACGAAGCGTGGTTTGCCGATTTCGCGGGCGACACCGAGGAGATTGCCGCGGCCGTGCGCGACGGCTGGGTGTTCACCGGGCAACACGCCACGCACCTGGGTCGGCCGCGCGGCACGTCACCGGACGGCGTCGCCATCGAGGCGTCGGTGATCTGCCTGCAGAACCACGACCAGATCGGCAACCGCGCGCATGGCGAGCGCCTGCACCACCAGGTCGACCATGCCACGTGGCTGGCGGCCTCGACGCTGCTGCTGACGGCGCCCGAGACGCCGCTGCTCTTCATGGGGCAGGAGTGGGCGGCCTCGACGCCGTTCCTCTATTTCACCGATCACGGCGAGGAGCTCGGCGCGCTCGTCGTCGAGGGTCGCCGCCGCGAGTTCGCGCACTTCTCGGCGTTCAGCGACGCCGACGCGCGCGCCGCCATCCCGAGTCCGCAGTCCGAGCGCACCTGGCGCGCCAGTCACCTGCAGTGGGAGGAGCGCGGCACTCCGCCGCATGCGCACGTGCGTGCCGAGACGCGCCGCCTGCTGACGCTGCGACACGCGCACCTGACCGCACAGCCGCGCCAGCGTTCCCGTATCCGCTGCGAGCCGGCCGGGCCGGACTGCCTCTGGCTGCTGCAGCCGTCGGCGCTCGGCGGCTCGCTGCTCACGTTCATCGACTTCTCGGGCGCCCCGACGCGCGCGCTGCCCCTGCCGGCCGGCGCGCCCTCGACGGCGGTCCACCTCCTGCACGCGACCTCACCCGCCGCAGACAGATCGGTTGTGCACACTTTCCGGGTGAGCGAAGGCCAGCTCGTGTTCGACACCAGTTCAGAACCGTTCGGCGCAGTCCTGCACCTGCCGGAGGCCACGTCGTGACGATGGCGGCCGCGGCCTGGACGCCGACCAGCACGTATCGCCTGCAGCTCGGACCGCAGCTGCGCTTTGCCGACGTGACGGCAATCACCCCGTACCTGGGCAGCCTCGGCATCGAGGCCCTGTACCTGTCGCCGATGCTGAAGGCGCGGCCCGGCAGCACCCACGGCTACGACATCGTCGATCACGCCGCCCTCAATCCGGACCTGGGCACCGAGGAAGATCTCGAGACGCTGGCGCGGACGGCGGCCGCGCACGGGATGCGTCTCATGGCCGACATCGTGCCCAATCACATGGGCGTCGATCCGCGGGCCAACCCGTGGTGGCGCGAGGTGCTGGAGAACGGCCCGTGCTCGCCGTACGCGGAGTACTTCGACATCGATTGGGATCCGGTCACGCCGCACCTGCGGCAGAAGGTGCTGCTGCCGATCCTCGGCGCCCAGTATGGCGAGGTGCTCGAGCGCGGCGAGATGCAGCTGGCCTACGAGGACGGCACGCTGTGGCTGCACTACTTCGACCACCTGCTGCCAATCAACCCGCGGCAGACCCCACTGGTGTTGCAGCACGCGGTGCCGCGGCTGGTCGAGGAGCTCGGCGAGGTGCACGGCGCCGTCCTCGAGTTCCAGAGCATCCTCGAGGGCCTGCACAACCTGCCGCCCTACACCGACACCGACCCGGAACGGATCGTCGTCCGCCAGCGCGAGAAGGAAGTGCTGCGCGCCCGATTGCTCCGCCTGGTGACCGACACGCCAGTGGTCGTGGACGCCATCAACGCTGCGGTCGCGCACGTCAACGGGCACGTCGGCGACCCGGCCTCGTACGACGAGCTGCACGGCCTGCTCGAGGCGCAGCCCTACCGGCTGGCGTCGTGGCGAACCGCTGTCGACGAAATCAACTACCGCCGTTTCTTCGACGTGAACGAGCTGGCCGGCGTGCGGGTGGAGCACGAGGTGGTGTTCGAGGCCACGCACGCGCTGATCGGACGCTGGCTGCGCGAGGGGCTGGTGCATGCGCTGAGGCTCGATCATCCGGACGGCCTGTTCGATCCGGCCGCGTACTTCACCCGGCTGCAGCGGCTGGCGCGGCAGGAAACCGGTCGCGACGAGCCGCTGTACGTCGTGGCGGAGAAGATCCTCGCCGCCGGCGAGCACCTGCGCGACGACTGGCAGGTGCATGGCACCACCGGCTACGGCGTCCTCAACGAGATCAACGGGCTGTTCGTCGACCCGGGCGGCCTCGTCCGGCTGCGGCGGCTGCACGCGCGGGCCACCGGCGATCGCGAGGCGCTCGGCGAGATCGTCTACGACGCGAAGAAGCTGATCATGAACACGGCGATGTCCAGCGAACTCGGCGTGCTGGCCGATGCGCTGGCGCGGATCGCACGCGCCGATCGACACACCCGCGACTTCACGCTGAACAGCCTGCGCGAGCTGATCACCGAGTACGTCGCCTGCATCTCCGTCTACCGCAGCTACGTCAGTCCGCGCGGCTGGACGCACGACGACGAAGCGATCATCGACCGCACCATTGCCGATGCGCGTCGCCGCAATCCGGCCATGGAGCGGTCTCTGTTCGACTTCCTGCGCGAGGTGCTGCTGCCGGCGCCGGTGGATGGCGAGGCGCCCGCCTCGGCCGCGCAGGCGGCGCAGGCCGAGAGCCGGCTGGCCTTTGCGATGAAGCTGCAGCAGTACACGGGGCCGGTGCAGGCCAAGGGCGTGGAGGACACCACCTTCTACCGCTACAACGTCCTGGTGTCGATGAACGAAGTCGGCGGCGAGCCGGGTGACGGTCCGCCCTCGGTGGACGACGTGCACGCCGCCAACGCCCGGCGCCAGCGTGACTGGCCAGCCGACATGACCACGCTGTCCACGCACGACACCAAGCTCGGTGAGGATGTGCGGGCGCGAATCAATGTCCTCACCGAACTGCCCGACCAGTGGCGGGATGCCCTGAGCCGCGCGCTGCGCGCGTCGGCATCGGCGCGGACGATGCTGCGGGGCGCATGGGCCCCGGACCGCAACGACGAGTGCCGATTCCTGCAGGTGCTGCTCGGCTGCTGGCCGGCCGACCTGCCGTTTGCAGCGCCGGCGCCGGCCGATCTGGTGGAGCGCCTCAAGGCGTACATGCTCAAGGCCATCCGCGAGGCCAAGCGTCACACCAGCTGGCTGACGCCAAACGAGGCCTACGAGGCGGCAACCCACGCCTACGTGGACGCCGTGCTGACCGGTGCCGCGGCGCCGCGGGTGCTTGCCGCACTGCGGCCGCTGGCCGATCGACTGGCGCACTGCGGTGTCGCCAACTCGCTGGCGCAGACCGTGCTCAAGCTGACGGTTCCCGGCGTCCCTGACACCTACCAGGGCGCCGAAACCTGGAAGTTCGATCTCGTCGACCCGGACAACCGTCGGCCGGTTCCCTTCGACACGCTCGCCGGGCAGTTGCACGAGCTCGACGCGACCAGGTCGGGCGCGACGTTCGGTCCCGACGAGGTGGCGGGATGGCGGGAGAGCTGGCCGGACGGGCGCCTCAAGCTGCACGTCGCGTCGGCGCTGCTGCGGGCGCGGCGGGCCGACCCGGAACTCTGGCTGGCCGGCGGCTACCGCCCGTTGCCGGTGGACGTCTCGGTGGACGCGGCGGTGATGGCGTTCGCGCGCTCCTCACCAGGGGGAAGCCAGGCGCTGGTGCTTGCCGGTGTCCGCACGGCACGCGTGCCGGGTGACTGGCCGGTTGGCAGTGCGTGGGCCACTTCGCGAGTGCTGCTGCCGCCGGGCACGGCCCAGGGCGCGTGGCGCGATCTGCTCAGCGGCTCGGTGGTGACGCCGACCCAGACCGCCTCGGAGCAATGGATCTTCCTGGCGCATGCCCTGCCGGTGATACCCGTGGCCGTCCTGGTGCCGGTCGACCGCTGACCGCAACATGGGGGGCAGCGAAGGGTCAGTCGGTTATGCCATGATTGCGCCTGCATGACAGGGAATCAGGGGATGAAGCTCCTGCGCTGCCCGGAGGAGTCGTTGTGACCAGCCAAGAGCGTGCACCGATCCGTCTGCTGGTGGCCGACGATCACGACATCCTGCGACAGGGGCTGGTCGCAGTGCTCGAACGGGACTCGCGCTTCTCTGTCGTCGCCACAGCCAGCAACGGCGAGGAAGCCGTCGCTGCCTTCCGCCGGACGCGCCCTGACCTGGCCATCATGGATTTGCGCATGCCGGTGATGGAAGGCCCCGAGGCCATCCGCGCCATCCGCGCCGAGTTTCCCGACGCCCGGGTCGTCGTCCTCACCGTGCACGAGGGCGACGTCGACATCGCGCGGGCGCTGTCAGCCGGCGCCGCCGCCTACGTGCTGAAGGGGATGCCCAGCGACCAGCTGTTCGAGGCAATCATTGCCGTGCACGAAGGCCGGCAGTACATCCCGCCGCGAATCACGCAGGTGCTGGACCAGGCCGGCCGCACCGATCTCACGCGGCGTGAGATGGACGTGCTGCGCCTGATCGTCAGCGGTCACAGCAACCGCGAGATTGCCCAGCACCTGAACACCACCGAGGGCACGATCAAGTCGTACGTCAACGGCCTGCTGGGCAAGCTGAACGTGCGCGACCGGACGCAGGCCGCCACGGCCGCCATCCGTCGCGGCCTGGTGACGCTCGAGCAGGTCGACAAGTCCAGCGCCGACCGCGCCTCGCTGGGCCAGGACGCCGGCGACGCCTGAGGCCGCCGCGATCAGTACGACCAGCGCAACAGCACCGACCCGACGGTGAAGCCGGCGCCGACCGAGGCCAGCATCACCAGGTCGCCCTTCTTCAGCCGGCCGTCGCGGACGGCATCGTGCAACGCCAGCGGGATGGTTGCCGCCGTGGTGTTGCCGTACTCGCCGATGTTCAGGATCATCTTCTCGGGCGGCACGCCCAGCCGCTGCGCGGCCGACTCGATGATCCGCTTGTTGGCCTGGTGCGAGACGAAGAGGTCGAGGTCGGCGGCGGTGATGCCGTTGCGATCCATCAGCCGCCGGCACACTTCCTCGTTCTTGCGGACCGCGAACCGGAACACCGACTGCCCGTCCTGGTGGACGTAGTGCAGGCGCCCGTCGATGGTCTCGTGCGACGCTGGCAGTTTGGAGCCGCCGGCCGGCATGCACAGCGCCGGGCCACCGCTGCCATCGACCTCGTGGGTGAAGTCAATCAGGCCGAGCCCGTCGCCGGGCGAGGGCGAGAGCACCGCGGCGCCGGCACCATCGCCAAACAGCACGCAGGTGGTGCGATCGGTGTAGTCGATGATGCTCGACATCACGTCGGCCCCAACCACCAGCGCGTGCCGCGCCATGCCGGCGCTGACGAAGCCGGCGGCGGTGGTCAGTGCGTAGGTGAAGCCCGAACAGGCCGCGCCGAGATCGAAGCCCCAGGCCTTGCTGGCGCCAATCTTGTGCTGCAGCAGGCAGGCGGTGCTCGGGAAACATCGTGTCCGGCGTGGTGGTGCCCACCACGATGACGTCGATGTCGGAGGGCGACAGCCCGGCCTGCTCGATGGCGGCGCGTGAGGCCTCGGCCGCCAGGTCCGACGTGGCCACGCCCGGGTCGACGATGTGGCGCTTGCGGATGCCGGTGCGCTGCAGAATCCACTCGTCGTTGGTGTCGACCATCTTCTCGAGGTCGGCATTGGTCAGCGTGCGCGGCGGCAGGTACGTCGCCAGCCCGCTGATGCAGGGTTGGATGGTCGTCCCGCCACCACTCAGGACGCCGTGCGGGCCCGCCGGAAACTCCCTTACCACAGGCGATTGTCCTTTCCAGGCTCCTCGAGCCCGAAGAATGCGTAAGCGCGACGCGTGACGACGCGGCCGCGCGGTGTTCGTTCGAGAAAGCCGGCCTGCATCAGGAAGGGCTCGTAGATGTCCTCGATGGCATCGCGCTCCTCGCCGAGCGCGGCCGCCAGGGTGTTGACTCCGACCGGTCCGCCATCGAACTTGTCGATGATCGTCCGCAGCAGCCGTCGATCCAGCTCGTCGAAGCCGTGGGTGTCGACCTCGAGCAGGGTCAACGCCGCCTGGGCGATCTCGAACGACACCGCGCCGTCGGCCCGCACCTGGGCGTAGTCGCGCACCCGCCGCAGCAGGCGGTTGGCGATGCGCGGGGTACCACGCGAGCGTCGCGCCACTTCGCTGGCGGCCTCGCCGGAAAGCGGCACGCCGAGGATCCGGCCCGAGCGGCGGACGATCTCGTTCATGTCCGCTTCGGTGTAGTAGTCGAGGCGGTGCACCAGCCCGAAGCGGCTGCGCAGCGGCGCGGTGAGCAGGCCGGTGCGGGTGGTGGCAGCGACCAGCGTGAACGGCTGGACCGGCACCTTGACCGACCGCGCGCCGGGGCCCTGCCCGATGACGATGTCGAGTTCGTAGTCCTCCATCGCGGGATAGAGGATTTCCTCGATGATCGGCGACAGCCGATGGATCTCGTCGATGAACAGCACTTCGTGGCGCTGCAGCGTCGTGAGGATCGCCGCGAGGTCGCCGGGACGCTCGATCACCGGCCCTGACGACGCCTTCATCGACACCCCGAGTTCGTTGGCAATCACGTGCGCCAGCGTCGTCTTGCCGAGGCCGGGCGGCCCCGAGACGAGCACGTGATCGAGCGCCTCGTCGCGCTGCTTCGCTGCCGCGATGGCCACCTGCAGGTTCTCGCGGACGCGGTCCTGCCCGATGTAGTCGTCGAGGGTGCGCGGGCGCAGGCCCACTTCGTACTGCGCGTCGTCGGCGCCGACGCGGCCGCTGACCACGCGCGCGTCCGGCATCTCCGTCTCGTCGGGGGTCATGCGCGCGCCAGCCGCCCGAGCGCCTGTCGGAGCGCCTCGTCGAAGGTGGCACCGGGCTGGGCCTTCAACACGTCACCCACGGCTTTCTCGACGGTGGGCCGCGGATAGCCGAGGTTGACCAGGGCCGACAGCAGGTCGGCGCGCACGGCACTGCCGGGTGTGGCCGGATCGACGCTCACCGGCAGCGCGGCCGGCAGGCGATCGCGCAACTCCAGCACGATGCGTTCGGCGGTCTTGCGGCCGATGCCGGGGATGGTCGTCAGCCGTGCCGGCTCGTTGCCCTGGACCGAGGCGACGAGGTCGCCCGGGGCGATGCCCGACAGCACCGCCAGCGCCACCCGCGGGCCGATGCCGTTGACCGAGATCAGGCGCTCGAAGATCTGCAGTTCGAGCGCGGTGTTGAAGCCGAACAGCGCAATCTGCTCCTCGCGGACGTGCGTGTGCACGCGCAGGGTGATCTCGCTGCCGAGTTCACCGACGCTGCCGTAGGTCGAGAGCGGCACCTGGACGTCGTACCCGACGCCGCCGACGTCGACGATCAGCCGTGCCGGGCCCTTCTCGATCAGTCGGCCTCGCAGGGCGGCAATCACCGATGCTCCAGGTCCTCGGGCCGCAGCTGTCGCCAGCTGGTGACGCGGCGGCCGCGCGCGAAGGGTGAGGCATCGGCCTGCGGCACCATCGACGCGGCCACGTGGGCATGGCAGAGCGCGACGGCCAGGGCATCGGAGACGTCGAACGGGGTGGGTGGCGTGGCCAGACCGAGCAGCAGCGTGACCATCTGCTGGACCTGCGGCTTCTCCGCGCGTCCGTATCCCACGACCGCGCGTTTGACTTCGGCAGGGGCGTACTCGACAACGGGTAAGCCGAGCTGGGTAGCGGCCAGCACCATCACGCCGCGGGCATGCGCGAGGGCAAAGGCGCTGCGGGTGTTCAAGCCGTGGAACAGGCTCTCCATGGCGACGCAGTCGGGACGCGCCTCGGCCAGGCGCTGCTGCAGTTCGAGGTGGATGATCTGGAGCTTCTCGGGGAACGCGGTCCGGGCGGAGGGCACGATGGCACCGCTGCAGATCAGGGCCCAGCGGCTGCCGCTGGGCTCGATGCAGCCATACCCCGTGCGCACCGACCCGGGGTCGATCCCGAAGATCCTCATGCCATCGAGGCCTCGATCTCCTTCTCCTCGATGTCGAAGTTGGACCAGACCTGCTTGACGTCGTCGTGATCGTCGAGCGCGTCCATCAGCTTGAGCATCTGCTGGGCGGTCTTGCCTTCGAGCTTGATGGTGTTCTTGGGCAGCATGGCCATCGCCTGGGCGCTCGAGGGCTCGATGCCGAGGGCCTTGACCGCTTCGAGCACCGCTTCGTAGCTGGTGATGTCGGTGGTCACGCCCCAGCTGTCGCCATCGTCGGCCATGTCGTCGGCGCCGGCCTCGAGCACGGCGCTCATCAGCGCTTCTTCCTCGGCCGAGGTCTTGTCGACGACGATGTAGCCCTTGCGGTCGAACATCCAGGCGACGCTGTTGGTCTCGCCGAGGCTGCCGTTGTACTTGGTGAGCATGTGGCGCAGTTCGCCGACGGTGCGGTTGCGGTTGTCGGTGAGCGTCTCGACGATCACCGCGGCGCCGCCGGGGCCGTAGCCCTCGTAGGTGATCTCGTCGTAGTTGACGCCGTCTTCCTCGCCCGTCCCGCGCCGGATGGCCCGCGCGATGTTGTCGTTGGGCATGTTGACGGACTTGGCTTCGGCAATCACCGTGCGCAACCGCGGGTTCATCGCCGGATCGCCGCCGCCGCCGCGCGCCGCGACCGACAGTTCCTTGATGATGCGCGTGAAGATCTTGCCGCGCTTGGCGTCAAGCGCGCCCTTCTTGTGCTTGATCGTGTGCCATTTCGAGTGGCCGGACATGGCGTGAGACTCCTCGGCAGAACGTCGTAAAACCTCGGGATCTTAGCACGTGAGGTGCCTTCAACCGGGCACCGGGTCACGGGTGGCGGGGACCGGGTCCCAGGGCAGCTCGGGGAGCTGCCCCTACCGGGCTTCGTTGGTAAGGCTCGCTGGTCGGCTTCGTTGGTAGGGGCGCCTCCCCGAGGCGCCCTGTGACGTCCAGGGCAGCTCGGGGAGCTGCCCCTACCGGCGTGCAGGCCCTTCCCAATCAAGGCGCCCCGTCGGCGTCAGGGCAGCTCGGGGAGCTGCCCCTACCGGCGGTAATTGGTAGGGGCGCCTCCCCGAGGCGCCCAATCGGCGTCAGTGCGGCTTGCGGGCGAGCAGAATCCAGACATCGGCGCGGCGGTCCCAGGCCGCCCCGCGGTAGTCCCCGAGCACGGCTTCGACCTCGAACCCGGCGCGCTCGACGCGGCGCGCGATGGCCGGCAACGGCAGCGTCCGGAACCGGATCGTGAAGGGGGTGACCTGCCTGGCGGCACCGCGCCCTTCGATGTACTCCTGCTCGAACGTGGTGAGGGACTTGTCGCGATCCTGCCGCACGGTCTCGCGCAGCGAGATCGGCAAGCCACGCGGTCCTTCCGGGCTGAAGAAGACGAGCTTGCGGGTGTACTCGCGCCATTTCGGCACGTCGGGCACCAGGTCCAGTCCGAACAATCCGCCCGGCTCGAGCACGCGCCACGCCTCGCGGATGGTGCGGGCCAGCAGCACGTCGCTGAGCAGTGACTGGAGCAGGCCATAGGGGGCCATCACCAGTCGGAAGCTGGCGTCGGCAAAAGGCAGGCGGGTGACGTCGCCGCGCGCGAGCGGCGGGCGGTTGGCGCGGGCGCGCCGTGCCCGCGGCGCCACGCGCCGCAGCATCTCGGGCGAGCGGTCGACGCCAACCACCGGGATGCCGTGGCGGCGCAACGGCACCGTCAGCCGTCCGGTGCCGCTGCCCAGCTCGAGAACCGGCCCGCCCGTGCGTGCGGCCAGCCCTTTCCAGAAGCCGAGATCGCGGCGCCCCATCGTGCGGGCGTTCTCCCAATCGTAAAAGGGCGCATAGGCGCCCCAGCCCTCGTGGCCGGCTGGCATAGGGGAGCCAGAGTAATGCGGAATGCCGGGGACCGCGGCAGCGGGCGCGCGCAGGGCTGGTCAGTGCGGCCGCTGCGCGAGCGTGGCCAGCAGGACCGCGTGCTGCACTTCGACGAACGCCGGCCCCTGCAGGTCCGCCTCGGCGCGGTACTCGGCAATCGCATCGAGAAGGGTCTGTCGCGCGTCGGCGCGGCCCGCAGCGACGGGCGCTTCAGCGACCACCCGCTGGCGCGCCTCCCAGACGCCGGCGGGCGGCGCCCCGAGCCGGGACTCGGACACGGGAACGGCCTCCACCGAGAGCGGCTCGAGGCCGGCTTGCCGCAACCACTCCGGGATGTGGACGCCCAGTCGTGACGGCGCGTCCGGCGCGGCCTCGCGGTGCAGGCCGCCGAGCACCTCCCGAGCGACGGCAAAGGCCCGGGCGCCCGACCCGGCCGCACTGAACCAGTACCGGGCCTCGTGATCGGGCTCGACGACGAGGATGCGTCCGCCGGGTCGCAGCAGCGCGGCGAGGTGGCGCGTTGCCGCAGCCGGGTCCTGCAGGTGCTGCAGGACGCCGATGCAGAGCACTGCGTCGGCGCTCGCCGGCGCAAGCGGGAGCGCCCGCAGGTCCCCGGCCAGCGCCGCCACCCTGGCATCGACTTCGCCCGCCAGTTCGTGGGTGTGGCGCGCACGCTCGACGAGCACGTCCACCGACACGACCGACAGGGCCGGCGTCAGCAGCGCCAGGGCCACGTCGATCTCGCCGTTGCCACAGCCGACGTGCACCAGCCGCTCGCCCGCGTCGCAGCGTAAGTGGCTGCTGACCCAGTGCGTCCAGCGCGACGTCCACCAGCGGTCGCGCAGGTGCTTGAGGGTGTACGAGGTCAGGGCGTCGATGTCGCGGGACATGGCAGGTCGGGGCGGCAGTCGGGGCTGGCAGGCCGGTTTCGCCGGCGACCCGCGCCGTTCAGTGCGTCGCCGTGTCCGGCGCCGGAGCCGAGGCGTAGAAATCGTCGCGGAAGCGGCCCGCGTAGGAGTCCAGCAGCGCCGCCACGCGTCCATGCGTGCCCGACCTGACGATCAGGCCGGCGTGGTGCGACATCTCGATGCGCTGGACGATCTCGGGGTCGGCGTACGCCGACGTGTCCGGGTGCGACTGGCGCGCCAGCGACAGCACGAGGCCGGCGTAGTCGTCGCGGTGTGGGGGCAACTCGTAATGGCCGTGCTCGCCAGCCACCTCCAGCTTCGCCCATTCACGCCAGAGGTTGAGCCCCGTCGCCGCGGCAATGACGTCCACGATGAACGCACCGCCCACCCGGCAGGCCGTCTCGAGGAAATACCAGCGGCCGTCTGCCTGGGCCCGGATGAACTCGGTGTGGGTGACGCCGCGCACCAGGCCGAGGGTGTCGAGCAGACGCCGGTTGAGCGCCTCGAGGACCTGCGCGTCCTCCGATTCGCGATCGACGGTGCCCGTCGTGAAGATGCCGCCCTGGTGGGCCACGGTCCACGGCGGCGAGCCATAGCGATGGGTGGCGGCGAACACGACGGTGCGGTTCGAGACGATGGAGTCGACGTGGAAGATGTCGCCGGGAATGAACTGCTCGAGCAGCGAGAAGCCACGCAGGTCGCCGAGGTCGTTGACGTGCGCCCACGCTTCGTCGCGAGTGGCGGCTTTGCGGATGCCGATGGCCGCTGCCTGCGATCGGGGCTTGACCATCCACGGACCCTCGACCCGCTCCAGGTAGGCGTCGATGGCCTCGTCGTTGAACAAGCCGACAAACGGGGGCACGAGCACGCCATGGTCCTCGGCCCGCACGCGCATCGCCAGCTTGTCGCGGAAGTACCGTGCCGTGGTCTCGCCCATGCCCGGAACGCGGAGGTGCTCCCGCAGCAGCGCCGCGGTCTCGACGTCGAAGTCGTCGAGGGCCACGACGCGGTCGATATGGCGGCTGCGGGCGACATGACTGACGCCCTTGAGCAGGTCGTCGCGGCTGATTGCCGCCGGGATGGCAAACACTTCGTCGATGGCGTCGTGCGGCCAGCTCGGCAACGCCTGCAGCGCCTCGGTGGTCAGCAGCAGGACGGTGCACCCCTGCCGCTTGCACTCGCGCAGGAACTCGGCGCCCTTCTCGAAGGTGGCCACGCAGAGGATCGTCGTCGGGCGGTTGGCAGTCATGTCGTGATGAACTCCGGCAGCGCGCCCGGACTCAGTCGAGCGCCGCAAGTTCCCCGGCGACGATGGGACGGGTGCGCGGCAGCTTGCCCCGGTAGGCCTGCCAGCCCATGGCGGCGATGACGCCGACAAACACCACCAGCTTGACGGTGTCGGGCACCGGTCCCTTCGGCATGGTCAGGTAGAGGAACCAGAGCACCGGCTGCGCGATGGCGACGGCCCAGACGGTGCCGTAGAAGTAGCGGCGCTCGTGGCCCTCGCCCGCCGTCGATCGTTTCACCCGCGGCATGTGCCCCGCCAGGCCAATCGCCCAGATGAGCCCCGCCATCGGGAAGTAGGCGTAGCGGTAGATCTCCTTCAGCATCCACGTCTCGGTGGTGATCGCGACAAGCAGGCCGACGATGTTGAGCACCGCGAAGGTGATGGCCTCGCCCCAGGCGATGGAGTAGCAGATGCGACGGTAGATGGGGTTGGGGCGATCTTCGGTGAAGCGGATGATGTAGGGCGCGGGCTCGCACCCGGGCAGGCGACCGCGCAGGAACGGGATGCCGGTGGCCACGACGACAAAGCCGAGCCACATCGCCATCCGGAGGTCGAAGCCGCGCTCGAACAGGTCGAACGTCAGCGGTCCGGGCGCGATGAAGAAGACGAAAATCCAGATCGGCCAGTGCAACCAGCGGTAGTAGAGCTTGTTGCGGGTGCGGATCTGGCGCTCGGTGTCGTACTCGACGGGAATGCGATGGGACACAGCAGGCCAGTATAAAGCGTCAGCCGCGCTCGCCCGGCCGTGGATATGTCCGCGCCAGGACCCGGTCCCACACGCTGTCGGGAAGCAGCATCCGCAGGGTCATGAACAAGGTTGCCGATCGGCCGACCCGGTAGCGGGCCCTGGGCGCCCGGGCCTCGAGCGCGCTCTGGACGACGGCAGCGACGTCCTCCGGCACCCCGACCAGCGCACGCATCGGTCCCTTGACGTACGCCTCCCTGGTGATGCGCTCGACCTCGGCCGTGAAGGTCCCGTATGGCCCGCCCGTCCCGGCGCCGAGGCCATCCAGGCTGGTCGAAGCCGCCTGGGTGAACGACGTCCGGATCAGTCCCGGCTGCACCAGCACGACATGGATGCCGAAGCCGGCGACCTCGAAGCGAAGCGCGTCCGACAGCGCCTCGAGCGCGTGCTTGGTCGCATGGTAGAACCCGCCGCCAGGGAACGTCAGCCGGCCGCCCATCGACCCGATGTTGACGATGCAGCCCTGCCGGCGGGCGCGCATCCCTGGCAGGACGAGCTGGGTGAGTCGGATGAGGCCGAAGACGTTGGTCTCGAACTGCCGGCGCACCCGGGCCATGCCGACCATCTCGATGGGCCCCGACTGGCTGTACCCGGCGTTGTTGACCAGCGCCGTCACCCCACCGGCCTCGCGCGTGATCGTGGCGACAGCTTCCTGCATCGACTCGTCGCTCTCGACGTCGAGGACCAGGGTGCGGCAGCCCGCCTGCTCGAGGTCGCGCAAGGGTTCGAGCGACCGGGCCGTGGCGTACACGCACCACCCCTGCTGGACCAGCCGCATGGCCGTTGCCGCGCCGATGCCGGACGAACAGCCGGTGATGAGGACCACGCGCGAGACGTCCTGCGCACTCACGGGTGCCTCCTCATGGCAGGCGCGCCCGCCCGACCACCTCGATGGCGCCGGCGGCAGTGGCGCGGACGAAAATTGCTTCGCCCTCTGCAGGCACCACGCCGGTGAGCGCAGTGATGTTGACCTGGTGGGTCACCAGCAGTGTCGGCCGCCGCGAGTCGAGTTTCTGCACGACGGCAGCCCGCAACGCCCGCGTCGAGGCTTCCTCATCGCCCCGCCCGGCAAACACGGAATTCAGATAAGGCGCCGCCTGCACCGTGCCGACGTCAAGCAGGCGGGCCGTTTCGAGGCAGCGGCACCACTGGCTCGAGCGGACGTCGGCCGCGCGGACCCCCACCGAACGGAACGCCTGCCCCAGCCGTGTCGCCTGCTGTCGCCCTGGCTCGGAGAGGTTGCGCTGGGTCGCGCAGTCGCCCAGCGAGAAGCCGGCGGGATCGCCGGTGCCCGGCGCCCGGGCGTGCCGCAGCAAGGTGACGATGCCCGGGTCGCGGGCGCGGGCAAACTCGTGCACCGCATCCGAGGGCATCTGCGCCCCTGATGCGGAGGCCAGCAGCGCCAGGACACCGGCAAGTGGCAGGACGCGGCGCCAGGACATGCCACTGAGCGTACACAGGATCGCTGCCGTCCGGCGAAACGCACCGGGGGCGAGGCAGCGCCAAAGTCGCGCCCTCAGCGCGCGGCGACGGAAAGTTCGCGCGCCAGAACGAGGTCGTGCACCAGGCGTACCCGCATCTCCTCCCGCGCCACGTCGTCGGGCGCACGCAGCACCGCCGAGGGGTGGTAGGTGATCAGCGTGGATGGGGCCCATGGACTGGGCTGGGGTGCCGCCGACGTGCCGACACGCGCCTGCGGACCGAGCAGCGCCTGGGCGGCGGTCGCGCCGAGGCAGACGATGACCTGCGGCTGCACGCTGCGAATCTCGGCTTCCAGCCAGGGGCGACAGGCGCGGACCTCGGAGGCTTCAGGCTTCTTGTGGATGCGCCACTTGCCGCGTTCCTCGTGCTTGAAGTGCTTGACGGCATTGGTGACGTACACCTCGGACCGCGACACCCCCGCATCGTCGAGCGCGGCGCGGAGCACCTGACCGGCAGGTCCGACAAACGGCTCGCCACGCTTGTCTTCTTCATCACCCGGCTGTTCGCCGACGAGCATCAGGGCGGCGCGGCTGCGGCCCCGGCCGAACACCGTCTGGGTGGCGTGGCGGTGCAGGTCGCACCCTGCACACGACGATGCCGCCTCGCGCAGGACGCGGAGACTGTTCGTGTCCGGGACGAAGAGACGCGCCGACGCGCGTCACTTCGCGAGTCGACCATGGTGGTCGTCCGTGCCGGAGCGGCAGCCACGAGAGCGGCGAGGTCTCGCGTCTCCGGCAGCAGGTCCCAGTGGCGCTTCGGCATCTCGCGGCGCATCGCCGGCAAGTTGGTGCGCGCGGGATTGAAGATGGCACCGTAGTAGGTGCGCCACAGGGTTTCGAGCGCATCGCCTTCGGGCGCCGCCGCACGGGTCGTCGGCGGACCGCTGCGACAGGTCGTGCCGTCGAAGTGCAGGCTGCCGTCCGGTGTCAGGATGCTCCAGCGCATGTCGCCAAATCGCTCGACGAAGAACGACTGCACGGCCGGGAGAATCAGGTGGTCGGGACGGTAGAAGGCGACGTACACGGCGCCATCTGTTGCCTCGACCTTACGGAACCGCACGAAGGCGTGCATCTTGTGGACGTCGCGCCGCACCTGCTGCGTCCACTGCTGCAGCCGGCGGACGTCGGGGTCGACCGGGTTGGAGAGCACGTCGGGCTCGTTCCCGGCAAGGCGCCAGGCGAGTCGGTACAGGAGATGCCAGCGTCGCGGATCGCGATGACGCATCACTGCCCGCGCTGCGCGAGCGAAGTCCGTTGGCCAGGTCCGCGTCGGGGGCAGGGCACCGCCGGTCAGGGCGACCGGTGCGGCTGCGGATGCAGTCGGGACGCCGCCGAACAGGTCGGGCGCGGCGTCGGCGTCGGCCCAGGTCACCTCCGCGGGCGGCACGCGATCGGCAATGAGGCGCTCGGCAATTCCCAGCCAGTCTCGCCACGTGGCGGGCGGGGTGATGGTCGGCATCGCCAGCGTCAGGAGGATGCCGGCACGCCGTCCCACAGCGACGGCTGCGATGGCGGCGGGCGCAGCCGTTCGCGCAGTCCATCGCTGTCCAGAAGGGGCAGCGACGGCTTCCAGTCGGCGGTGATGAGGAAGGGACGCGCTTCCTGGAGCCGCGCCCGCAGCACCTGCAGGTCGTGGAGGCAGACGCGGTGGTGCCGGCGGACCTGCAACAGGCGCGTGACGGTGCGGTGGCCCAGTCCAGGCACCCGCAACAGTTGCTCGCGGCTGGCGGTGTTGACGTCGACGGGAAACTGCTCCCGGTGCCGCAGCGCCCAGGCCAGCTTGGGATCGATGTCGAGCGGCAGGTTGGGCTCGGCGCGGGTGGTGAGTTCGCCCGCCGCAAAGCCGTAGAAGCGCATCAGCCAGTCGGCCTGGTACAGGCGGTGCTCGCGGACCAGCGCGGGCGGTCGCGACGGCAGCACACGGTCGGCCCGCGGGATGGGGCTGAACGCCGAGTAGTAGACCCGCCGCAACGAATGGTGCCGATACAGGTGCGAGGCGGTGTGGATGATCTGGGCATCGGGCGTCTCGGTCGCGCCCACCACCATCTGGGTGGACTGGCCCGCTGGCGCGAAGCGCGGCGCCTGGCGTGATGCCTTCCGGGCCGACACCGCATCATCGACCCGCTCCTTGACGGCGCCCATCGTCGCTTCGATGGTGTCGTGGCGCTTTTCGGGTGCGAGCTTCTCGAGGTCGGCCTGCGTCGGCAGCTCGATGTTGACGCTCAGGCGGTCGGCCCATCGGCCAGCCTCGTCGAGCAGGGCGGTCGACGCGCCGGGCATCGTCTTGAGGTGGATGTAGCCATTGAAGCGGTGCTCGCTGCGCAGGCGCCTGGCGACCTCGACCAGCAGCTCCATGGTGTGGTCCGGCGACTGGATGACCCCGGAACTGAGGAACAACCCTTCGATGTAGTTGCGGCGGTAGAACTCCAGCGTCAGGTCGACGACTTCCTGGACGGTGAAACGGGCGCGCGGGATATCGCTCGACACGCGGTTCTGGCAGAACAGGCAGTCGAAGATGCAGAAGTTGGTGAGCAGGATCTTCAGCAGCGAGACGCAGCGGCCGTCCGGCGTGTAGCTGTGGCAGATGCCGCTGCCGGTGGCGTGCCCGAGGCCGCCCTTCTGGCCGGCGCGCTTGGCGCCGCTGCTGGCGCAGGACGCATCGAACTTGGCCGCGTCGGCGAGAATCTGCAGCTTGTCTTGGACGTCCATGGCGCTGCGATCCAGCATACGTCGATGGCGAACAAAAAGCGAACTCGAGCGTGGGATTGGCGGCCGTGCCCGCCGTGGTGTAGCCTCCGGCGCACAGTCGTACTGACCGCGGGCAACAAGAGTCGACGTGTCCGTTAGACACGCGAGCTGTCGATGCGTCACGCATGCCCGTGGAGGACGACCCGGGAGGTCAGAGCATGGCAAGTGTGGGGCGGATTGCAGTGGGATGCCTGCTGTCGATGCTGCTGGCGTCGACGGCCATCGCGCAGGAAGCGCGCGGCACGATCCAGGGGCGTGTGACCGACGAAAGTGGCGGCGTCGTTCCAGGCGCGCGGGTGGACGTGACCAACGTCGCCACCGGCGTCGTGACCGATACCACCTCGAATGACCAGGGCAACTTCCGGGTGCCGTTCCTGATTCCAGGGCGCTACCGGGTGGCGGCAAGCCTCGAAGGCTTCGGCCGCTTCCAGAGCCCGGACATCACCGTCCACGTCGCCGATGTCCTCACGGTCGATGCGATCCTGCCGGCCGGGCAGGTCACCGACGAAGTCACGGTCAGCGCGGCGCCTATCGCCATCGATCGCTCGTCGGCCAGCCTGGGCCAGGTCGTCGACGCGCGGCGCATCGCCGAGCTGCCGATTCGCGAAGGCAGCGCCGTCGAACTGGTGATTCTGGCGCCGGGCGTGGCCAACACCACCAACCTCCGGTCGCGCAAGGCGGCCTTCAACAACGGCCTGTCGCAGTTCTCGAGTGATGGCGCCGGCGAGAAGCGCAACGACTTCACCATCGACGGTGTCGCCAACGTCGCCGGCGACCGCGTGGCCTATAGTCCGCCGTCAGCTGCCGTCGAGGAGTTCAAGATCCAGACCTCCACCTACGACGCGGGCATCGGCAATGCCATGGGCGCGGCGGTCAACGTGGTCACCAAGAGCGGCACCAACCGCCTGACCGGTCAGGCCTACGAGTGGTTCCGCGGGTCCGGCCTCGACACGCAGGACTTCTTCGACAAGGCCGCCAAGCGGCCCAAGCGCGACTACACCGATAATCGCTTCGGCGTGGCCGTCGGCGGCCCGATCCTTCGCAATCGCACGTTCTACTTCGCCAATGTCGAGGTGAACCCGTTCGAGGTCCCGACGCCGGCCGTGCTCACCGTCCCCACCGAACGGATGCGGAGCGGCGATTTCTCGGAACTGCTCGCGCTCGGACCCCAGTACCAGATCTACGACCCGGCGACGACGCGGCCGCACCCGACCCAGGCGGGGCGCTTCATCCGCGACCCGTTCCCCGGCAACATCATCCCTGGCAGCCGAATCAGCCCGATTGCCCGCCGGATCCTCGACTACTACCCGCTGCCCAACCAGGCTGGCACGCTGGATGGCGGCAACAACTACGTCAACCCGACCTCGGTGGCCGACGAGATGTACTACACCGTCACGACCAGGGTGGACCACAGCCTGTCGTCGCGGCATCGGATCTACGGCCGCTACAGCTGGGATTTCTGGGAGGAGTCGAAGAACAACCTGTTCGACAACGCCGCCACCGGGATCATCCTCAATCGCAAGAACCGGGTGCTCGGCATCGACGATGCGTTCACGTGGCGGAACAACCTGCTGACCAACGTGCGCGCCGGGTATACGCGGCAGCTGTTTCCCGAGCGGCGGCAGAGCCAGGGCTTCGATGTCGCGGGGCTTGGCTTCTCCCCGGCGCTGACGGGGCTGGTCGATCCGGCACAGGCGACGTTCCCGAACGTCTCGATCGGCGGCTACACCCCGCTCGGGACCTGGGAGTCGGGCGACGGCTTCTTCACCACCGACGTCTACAACGCCAATGCCAGCCTGATGTGGCTGCTCGGCAACCACAACATCAAGTTCGGCACCGAGTACCGGCACTACGTCGAGCACGCGAGCCGGTATCCGACGGCGGTGTCGCCGACGTTGACCTTCAGCAACCAGTGGACCCGCGGGCCGATCGACAACGCGGCCGGCGCGCCGCGCGGCCAGGAGCTGGCCTCGTTCATGCTCGGCAACCTCACCGGCGGTTCGATGAGCCGCGCCGCCGACTACACCGAGAAGAGCGGTGTGCTTGTCGTTCTACGCGCACAACGACTGGCGCGTTCGCAGCAACCTCACGGTGAACCTCGGGCTGCGCTACGAATACGAGTCGCCCCTGACCGAGTCGCGCGACCGGATGATCAGCGGCTTCGACGGGGCGGCGGTGCTGCCGATCAGCGCCGCGGCCGAGGCGGCGTATGCGCGGTCGCCGATTGCGGAGCTGCCGGTGCAGGCGTTCCGGGCTCGCGGCGGCGTGCTCTACCCCGATACCGGCGGGCCACAGCAGGCGTGGTCGGCCGACCGCAACAACTTCATGCCGCGCGCCGGGTTCTCGTGGCAGCCGTTCACGCGGACGGCGGTGCGGGGTGGCTACGGGCTCTTCTACGACGCGCTCGGCTCGAGCCGAATCAGCGCCAATCAGCTCGGATACTCGCGGGTCACGTCGGTCGTGCCCTCGCTGGACAACGGCCAGACGTTCATTGCCACGCTCGCCAACCCGTTTCCGGACGGGCTGCTCGATCCGGTAGGCAGCGGCCTCGGCGCCTTCACCAACGCCGGGCTGAGCGTGTCGTACCCGTACGCCGGCGAGGTCAGCACGCCACGCACCCACCGCTGGTCGCTCGGGATGCAGCAGGAGCTGCCCGGCCTGCTGATTGCGGAGGTCACCTACGTCGGTGGGCATTCGGAGAACCTGCCGGTGGTCCGCGACCTCAACGCCGTGCCGGGGCAGTTCTTCTCCACATCGCCGGTGCGCGACAACACCACCAACAACTTCCTGACGCAGCAGGTGGGCAACCCGCTGGCCGGCCTGCTGCCGACCACTGGACTGAACGGCGCCACGGTCGCGCGCAGCCAGCTGCTCCGTCCCTTCCCGCATTTCACGGGAGTGTCGGCGCTGGAAACTGTCGGACTGTCGGATTACAAGGCGCTGCAGGCGCGCCTCGAGCGACGGATGGCCGGCGGCGTCACGGTGCAGGCCGGCTACACCTGGTCGAAGACGACGACGGAAACGCGAGTATCTCAATGCCTTCGACACCGAGCTGCACCGCGTGATTGGGGCGTTCGACCGGACCCACATCTTCGTCACCAGCGGTATCGTCGAGCTGCCGTTCGGGCGCGAGCGTCACTGGGGATCGCAGTGGGGCACGTTCACCGACACGTTGCTGGGCGGATGGCAGGCGTCGTTCCTGCTCAAGAAGCAGAGTGGGGCGCCGCTCGGCTTTGGCAACTACCTGCTCAAGCCCGGGATGACCACGGCCGACATTGCCGTGGACGACCCGGACATCACCCGCTGGTTCAACGTCGACGCTTTCGAGCGGGCCCCGGCGCAGCAGCTGGTGTCCAACGTCCGGACCACGCCGTTGCGGCTGGCTGACGTCCGCGGTCCCGGGTATGTCGTGCTCGATCTCGGGATCATGAAGAACGTCATGCTGGGCTCACGCATGCGTCTGCAGCTGCGGCTCGAGGCGTACAACGCGCTCAACACGACCAACTTCAACAACCCGGACACGTCGCCGACCAGCACCGGCTTCGGCACGATCACGTCGCAGAACCCGTTTCCCCGGCAGCTCCAGCTGGCGGCGCGTCTGAGCTTCTAGGTCTGGGATGGGCGCGGGTGGGTGGCGTGTGCCGCCCACCCCTGCCGGATGGCAGGTCGCTGCACAAAAGAAAAGCCCGACGCATCGAAACGACGCGTCGGGCTTTTGATATATCCCCGGCAGTGACCTACTCTCCCACAGACCTGCGCCTGCAGTACCATCGGCGGTGGAGGGCTTAACTTCCGTGTTCGGAATGGGAACGGGTGTGACCCCTCCCCTATGGCCACCGGGAAACTGTTGGCGGCCGACACCGGTCAATTCCGGTGCCGAGCTCCTGGACGACGAATCGTCCGAGGTGCGCACGTCTGGGACCCCAGAATACCCGGGGGCATGGCGTGCAGCCGCGCATTTTGCCAAAGAGCGTGCCTGAGGGATCGCCCCCAGGGCTTGTCCGCCGTAGCAGCCGTAGGCTGCGAAGGCGGAACAACTGAATATCCTGCAAACGGTAGTGTTTACTCGACTACACCCCAGGGGGTGAAACAAATGGTCAAGCCTCACGGCCGATTAGTACCAGTAAGCTGAGGATGTCACCACCCTTACACACCTGGCCTATCACCTGGTAGTCTACCAGGAGCCTTTAGGGACTTGCGTCCAGGGAGATCTCATCTCGTGGAGGGTTTCACGCTTAGATGCTTTCAGCGTTTCTCCCTTCCGAACGTAGCTACCCAGCGCTGCCACTGGCGTGACAACTGGTACACTAGAGGTTCGTCCAACCCGGTCCTCTCGTACTAAGGTCAGCCCCACTCAAATCTCCTGCGCCCACGACAGATAGAGACCGAACTGTCTCGCGACGTTCTAAACCCAGCTCACGTACCGCTTTAACCGGCGAACAGCCGGACCCTTGGAACCTGCTACAGCTCCAGGATGCGATGAGCCGACATCGAGGTGCCAAACCTGGGCGTCGATGTGAACTCTTGGCCCAGATCAGCCTGTTATCCCCGGCGTACCTTTTATCCGTTGAGCGATGGCCCTTCCATGCGGAACCACCGGATCACTAATGCCTGGTTTCCCACCTGCTCGACTTGTATGTCTCGCAGTCAAGCTCGCTTATGCATTTGCACTCTACGGCTGATTTCCAAACAGCCTGAGCGAACCTTCGCGCGCCTCCGTTACAGTTTAGGAGGCGACCGCCCCAGTCAAACTACCCGCCTAGCAGTGTCCCTGACCCGGGTAACGGGTCGAGGTTAGAACGTCAAAGTATCAAGGGTGGTATCTCACCGGTGACTCCCCGAACCCCAAGAGGCTCGGTTCAACGTCTCCCACCTATCCTGCGCATGACACGTCAACATTCACTACTAAGTTGTAGTAAAGGTGCACGGGGTCTTTTCGTCTAGTCGCGGGCAACCGGCGTCTTCACCGGTACCACAAATTCGCAGTGCCACTCGTTGAGACAGCGCCCAGATCGTTACGCCATTCGTGCAGGTCGGAACTTACCCGACAAGGAATTTCGCTACCTTAGGACCGTTATAGTTACGGCCGCCGTTTACCGGGGCTTCAGTTCAAAGCTTCGCCTTGCGGCTAACCTCTCCCTTTAACCTTCCGGCACCGGGCAGGCGTCAGACCCTATACGTCGTATTCGACTTTGCAGAGCCCTGTGTTTTTAGTAAACAGTCGCCTGGGCCTCTTTATTGCAACTCCTTCACGCTCACGGAGCAAGTCCGATCACGCTACGGGAGCACCCCTTCTTCCGAAGTTACGGGGCCAATTTGCCGAGTTCCTAAACGAGTGTTCTCACTTGCGCCTGAGGATTTTCTCCTCGCCTACCTGTGTCGGTTTGCGGTACGGGTACCCAAACATCTCCTTAGAGGCTTTTCTTGGCAGCGTGGCGTCAGTGACTTTATGACCCGAAGGTCTCGCTCTGGGCCCTCAGTTAAACGACTGACCGGATTTGCCTAATCAGTCTACCTACAGCCCTCGAACTGGTCGCCTTGCGGCCCTAACCAGTCTCACCTAGCCTCCTGCGTCCCCCCATCGTGATAACGATGTTTAGGTAGTTCCGGAATGTTGACCGGATGTCCATCCGCTACGCCCTTCGGCCTCGCGTTAGGTCCCGACTAACCCTGAGTGGACGAACCTGGCTCAGGAATCCTTAGGCTTACGGCGGGAAGGATTCTTACCTTCCTTATCGCTACTTATGCCGGCAGGGTCACTTCCATACGCTCGACATCAGTGCTCTCGCTCTGACTACATACGTACGGAACGCTCTTCTACCAATGTGAGCGCCCGCAGGCGCTCGTCCATTCTACGACTTCGGTCTCATGCTTGAGCCCCGTTATATTATCGGCCCAGAGACCCTTGACCAGTGAGCTATTACGCTTTCTTTAAAGGATGGCTGCTTCTAAGCCAACCTCCTGGTTGTCAGTGCGTCTCCAGATCCTTTACCACTTAGCATGAAGTTCGGGACCTTAGTCGGTAGTCTGGGCTGTTTCCCTTTCGACGATGAAGCTTAGCCCCCACCGTCTCACTGCCGGGCTATGTGTCTCTGGCATTCGAAGTTTGATTGGATTCAGTAACCTGGTAAGGCCCCTAGTCCATTCAGTGCTCTACCACCAGAGCCAACCACCCGACGCTGCTCCTAAAAGCATTTCGAAGAGAACGGGCAATCACGGAGTTTGATTAGCCTTTCACCCCTACCCTCAGCTCATCCAAGCTGTTTTCAACCAACACTGGTTCGGGCCTCCACGCGGTGTTACCCGCGCTTCACCCTGGCCAAGGGTAGATCACCCCGCTTCGCGTCTATTCCCAGCGACTGTGCGCCCATTTCGGACTCGCTTTCGCTTCGGCTCGCTTACGCTTAACCTCGCCACTGAGAATAACTAGCCGGCTCATTATGCAAAAGG
>CAVXAR010000009.1:47500-599188 GCA_963759795.1 Vicinamibacteraceae bacterium
GCCAACCTGTTGCCGTCGCTGACGGCACGTCTGAGCGACGGAGCGCCCGTCAAGCTGCTCGACGTGTCGCGCCGTGGCGTGCGCCTCGAGACGAGTTCGCACATGCGCCCGGGCGAGACCGTCTGCATCCGCTTTGTCGCCGCCGACACCACCGTGACGCTGACCGCCGCGGTCGTGCGCGCCACCGTCGCGCACGTCGAGGCCGACGGCGTGCGCTACGAGACCGCGCTGTCGCTGGCCGGCGATCTGGTGCTCAGCGCGGAGATGCACGACGCGGCGATGCGCGATCCGGACGAGGGCGCCGCGCTCGGCGATACGGAGAACCCGACCGATCTGGACCCGGTCGTCGACTACACGGTGATCGTCCGCGGTGGACCGGAGGCCCCGTCGTTGCTCGACGGCCTCGACGTCAACACCTGATCGCCGGCGCCTCCTGATCGACGCGCCGGCCGCGTCGTACGATAGGACGGATGGTCGCCCGTTCATCGCGCGGCATCAGCCGCCGTGCCGTGCTGCGGCTCGCGACCGGCGTGGCCGCCGGCCTGGTCGCGGGCGAGGTCGCCTACGGTGGGCTTCTACGAGCGCTACCACCTCGGCGTGACGCGGTCGACGTCGCCTGTCGGCGCTGCCGCCGGCCTGGATGGCTTGCGCATCGGGCTGATCACCGACACCCACTACAGCGCCTTCACGTCACTGCCGCTGATCGAGCGCGCCGTCGACATGCTGCAGCGCGAAGCGCCCGACCTGGTGCTGCTCGGCGGCGACTACGTCACGCACCGTGACCGCCGCTACATCGCGGACGCCGCGACGCCGTTTGCGCGCGCTCGACGCGCCGCATGGCGTGTTCGGCGTGCTCGGCAATCACGACGACGGCGACCGAGGTGCCGCGGGTCCTGCGGCGCGCCGGCGTGATCGTGCTCAACGACTCGCGACATGCGCCTGTCGGTGCGCGGTCGCACGATCGACCTGCTCGGACTCGACTACTGGACGCGTCGGCCCAGCACCAGTCGTCGCGCCTGGTCAGGGCCGGGCGCCCGTTCACGATCATGCTGGCGCACGACCCACGACGCGTGTACGAGGCATCGGCGCTGGACATCCCGCTCGTGCTGTCGGGGCATACGCACGGCGGACAGGTGTCGCTGCCGCTCATCGGCGCGCCTGGCGGCGCGCAAGTTCCCGGTCGCGGCGGGACCGCCCGCGTCGGGTCGACTCGCTGTTCGTCAGCCGGGGCGTGGGCACGGTGCTGCTGCCCGTGCCGCATCGACTGCCCACCCGAAGTCGCCGTCGTGACCCTCTGCGTCGGGCCGCCGAGGCCTGACGTCAGCCGACGACGAAGCGTCGGCCCTCGACGTGCCACCCGGCGCCGAGCACCCGCGCGATCGCCTCCGGATAGAGGCGGTGCTCCTGCACGAGGATGCGCGCCGCAGAGCGACGTCCGGGGTGTCGTCTTCGAGCACGGCAACGGCCGCCTGCGCCACAATCGGCCCTGCGTCGAGTTCGGGCGTGACCAGGTGCACGGTGGCGCCGGCCACCTTGACGCCGTGGGCCCAGGCCTGACGCTGGGCGTCGATGCCGGCAAAGGCCGGCAGCAGTGAGGGATGGACGTTCAACACCGGACCCGGTGCGCGCTCCAGGAAGTAGCGGGCTCAGGATGCGCATGAAGCCGGCCAGGCAGACCAGACGCGCGCCGGCCTCGGTCAGGCGCGCGACCATCGCGGCCTCGAACGCCGGCCGCGACGGGAAGCTGCCGGTGCTCGATCACCGCGGTCGGGATGCCGGCGATCACGCGCCAGGTCGAGGCCGCCGGCATCGGGCCGGTTGGCGATGACCACGCCGATGCGTGCATGCAGGCGGCCGGTCGGCGATCGCCGCGATGATCGCCTGGAGGTTGCTGCCACGTCCGGAGATGAGCACGCCGATGACCGGCACGGGAGAGTCGGGAGGGGGCAGCGGTCGTCCGTCGGTCATGGCCGCTCAAGGATAGAACGGTCGTCGCCGATTACCGCGATGGACGGTCCGGCTGCGCCGCTGGCGCGCGCCGTCCGCACAGGAGCGCGCATGTCTCTCGCCACACGGACGATCGTCCCGGCACGACGGCTCGGACCGTCGCGCGCTCGCCGCGCATTCCGGCCGCGGCCGTGCCGTATCTCACGGCGCGGGTCGCGGGCGGCCCGTCGGTCCGCCTGATCGATCTGTCCAAGCGCGGGCGTCCAGGTGCAGACGCCAGTTCAAGCTGACGCCGGGCTCGACCATCGCCATCCGCTTCGTGTCCGGCGATACCACCGTGACCTTGACATGGCGCGGTCGTCCGGTCCACGGTCAGCGTCGTGGAAACCGGCGGAGCTGTGACGTACCATACGGCTCTGGCGTTCACTGACGAGCTGACGATGTGCGGCGAGGAACTCGAGGCGGCCCCCGACGCCGACCGCACGGCCCGGTCCATCGCTCCGGCAGCAGAGACGTCCGACGACTACACGATGATCGTGATGGATGGACGAATGAGCGAGGCCCTGGGTGCCGGGTCTGACCGCCATCGGCTGCTGGAACTTCTCGCTGAGGGCAGTGACCATGAAGGTGCTGCTGCTGTCGAAGAAGCCGTTCGGCGCCAGCCGAGGTCGACCGCGTCCTGCTTTCGGGCCTGCACCCGTCGGCCGTCGACGTGTGTCCCTCGATCCATCTCGCCCTGACCCGGGTCGACGCCTTCCCTCCCGATCTCGTCATCGTCAACCTGCCGTCGCCCGACGCAGGAGACGCCGTCCGGCGGCTCCAGGAACACGGCCTGCGGATCCCGGTGATGGTGGTCGCGCCGCAGGCTGACACGGGCGAGAGCGTCGGCGCGGAGGCTGCAGCGCGTTGCGGCGGCCCACGCCGACGGCGAGGCGGCAGTGACCACGACCCGTCGACGACGCGCGGCGTCACGGATGCGGTGCTCGCCGAGGCGCGCACCGAACTTCGAGCAGCTGGCGCGCGCAGCAGCAGTAGCAGCGACGCGCTGGACAGCTGAAACGCGCTGGCTGTTCTACGAAGTGGCGTCGATCGGACATGTCTCGACGACGGTCGATGGCGACATCCTGGCGTCCAACGACGTCGCCTCGCAGTTGCTCGGCCACTTCTCCCCCGACGCGCTCGAAGCCGCGGGCGTGATGCCCGCGCCGCTGCTCGCAGGCCGGCCGGCACGCTTCTCCCTGCGGCCGGCCCGCTTCGAACTGTGCCTGCAGCATGGGGAGGACGGCCCGCTGCACTGGATCGTCGGGCTCGCCCTGCCACAGGGTGGCACTCCGGCGACGGTGACCTGGTTCCTGATCGACGTCAGCGAGCAGCGGCTGCAATCGCGACGCGCGCGCTTCCTGCGGCGGATGGATGCGCTGACCCACGTGCTGTCGGCCGCGACCGCCGAGTGCGCCACGCTGGTCGAGCACCGCCGGCCGTGCACTGGCGGCGGCGCGCGGCGGCCTGGCCGACGATGCCGACATCGACGAGGCGGTCCAGGCGCTGTCACGCACGCAGGCGGTGCTGGCGCAGCTGGCTGGATTTGCCAGGCGACGGGCCCGTCGGCCGGTGTTGCGCGACGTGCGGGCGCTGCTCGACCAGATGAGCCCGGTGCTGGTGCACGTGATCGGCGAGGACGTGACGTGGACCATGTCCACCGGCGACGAGCCGATCTACGCCTCGCTCGATGCGTCCGAATTCGAGCAGTGCATGGCCGCGATCGTCACGCAGGGACGCGAAGCGCTGCCGCTCGGCGGGCGGATGTCGCTGTCGCTGGCCGCCGCGCTCGCGGAGGGCGGCGCGGACGAGAGCCGCGGGCGTGCATCCCGAAATCCGCATCGCGATCGAGTTGCAGGGCTACGGCGTGCAGCCGGTGATCGTGCCGCCGACCGTTCACGCGCAGGTCACGCGTCTCGGCGCCGAACTTCAGCACCGAACTCCCCGACCACCTCACCACCCGCCTGATGCTGCGGCTGCCGCGGGTGTTCGTCACCGGCTAGCGCGCAGTCGCACGCCGGCGCGACGACTGCGGTCGCGTCGGGCCGCGTCGCTTCTGCTGCTGCGTCGTGTGCCGGCCCGGTGGGTTCCCGGCGCGTGCCGTCACCCGACGTACTGCACGTCGCGGTTGCCCGCGACGATCTCGCCAATGACGCAGCCCTCGGATTCACCGGCGTCGGCCAGCCGCTCGAGCACATGATTGACCTGGTGCGCGGGCACGACGAGCACCAACCCGATGCCCATGTTGAAGGTGCGCCACGCGTCCGCGTCGGGCACGTCGCCCTTGCGGACCAGCCACGTGAAGAGGGCCGGCACGTCCCACGACGCGCGGTCGATGCGCGCCGACGTGCCTTCCGGCAGGACCCGCGGCACGTTGTCGGTGAGGCCGCCGCCGGTGATGTGCGCCATGCCGTTGATCAGGCCGTCGTCGACCAGCGGCAGCACCGGGTTGAGATAGGAGCGGTGCGGCCGCAGCAGCGCCTCGCCGATGCCGCCGCCCGAGTTCCGGGATGTGATCGTGGATGCCGAGCATCAGCGTGTCGAAGGCGATGCGGCGGGCGAGCGAGTACCCGTTGGTGTGCAGGCCCGACGAGGGCAGGCCGATCAGGGCGTCGCCGACGCGAATGCGATCGCCGGTCAGCACCTTCGGACGTTCGACCAGGCCGACGATGAAACCGGCCAGGTCGTACTCGCGGTTGGCGTAGAAACCGGGCATCTCCGCGGTCTCGCCGCCGAGCAGCGCGCACCCGTTGGCCTTGCAGGCGCGGGCCAGGCCGGCAACGATGTCCACGGCGACGTCGGGCGACAGGCGGCCGGTGGCCAGGTAGTCGAGAAAGAACAGCGGCCGTGCGCCCTGCACGAGGATGTCGTTGACGCAGTGATTGACCAGGTCCTCGCCGATGGTGGTGTGGCGGTTCATCATGAAGGCGACCTTCAGCTTGGTCCCGACGCCATCGGCGCTCGCCACCAGCACCGGGTCGGCACCGCCTGCGGCCTGCAGGTGGAACAGCCCGCCAAAGGCACCGATGTCGGAGAGCACGCCGGGCGTGAAGGTGCCCTGTGCCAGGCCGCGGATGCGTCGCACCACTTCGTGCCCCGCGTCGATGTCCACTCCAGACGACTTGTAGTCCATGCGTAGTCCCTGCGCTCCGGCGGCGCGCGCGGCGCCCGCCGTCCCTGCGAAAGTCAGAATTCCAGTGCGGTGATGAGGACCTGGGCCGCAGCGCGTCCCGGGCGCGTCGGCCGGCGAGGCCCAGTACTGCCGACGCACCGTGGCGAAGAAACGTTCCTCCGCGTAGTCCTCTTCGAGCATGTCGAAGGCATCGCGCAGCAGGAGGGTCGCGTCCTGGCGTGGCAGGCCCGGCACGAGGGCGAGCAGTTGGCCGGGATTGCGCATCACGGCCTGTCCCGTCGCCAGGGCAATCGGGGCGCGCACCGGGTCGTTGGCCGGCATGCCCAGCGCGAACAGGGCCGGCAGCGCCTCGGCGCGGCCAATCGCGGAGAGATCGGCGAGGGCTGTCGCTGCCGACCGCGCCAGTTCCTGGTAGCCCGGGGTTGCGGGCGGCAAAGTCGAGCGACTCGCGAACGAACCGCGCGTGCCCGTCGCAGTTGTTGCCGAGACCGCAGATGGCCGCGGCAATGGTCGGCTGCAGCTCGCGCTCACCGGCGCGCTGCACCGTCACCAGCGTCGGCAGCCCCCGCTTGTCGCCAATCTGCCCGATGGCCCGCACCGCGTCGTCCTGCAGCGGCCCTTCGAGGTGGGCGATCCTCGGTGATTTCGTCGAGGGCGTAGGCCGCCTTGTGCACGCCCAGCGCCTCGATGACGGCGGACCGGAAGAAGTCGACGCCGCGCATCACCTCCCGCCTGAGCACCGCCTGCACCTTCGGGTCGCCGCCATGTGCGGCCACGGCGCGGATCAGCGCCGGACGCACGAACTCGGCCTGCTCACGCTCCAGCGCCTCGAGCAGGCGCGGCACCAGCGCCGGCTGCGGGTGCTCCTCGACGTAGGCGTACGCCACTTCGCGCAGGCGGTCGTTCTCGTCGGTCAGCGCCTCGAGGAAGACCGGCGCGGTCGTCGGGTCGTTGAAGCCCGGAGAGCAGCACGAGGGCGCGGAAGCGCACGTAGCCGTCGGCGTGTCGTCGCGCCGCGTCAGTCAGCAACGGCACGACCACGGCCGCGGGCGCACGGCGCAGGATGGCCGAGGCCTCGACGCGAGTCTTGTAGTCGAGCTTGCCGAGCTTGTCGAGCGCCGCTTGCAGCGCGGCGGGATCGCCTGGGGCGTCTGGCAGCCGGTGCGGTGCCGCCCGGACCGGGGCCTGCGGCGCGGGTCGAGCCGGACGGGACGGTCTGGCTGGCGCCTGCGCGATCGCGGCACCCGGCGTGGCCCCGAGCCCGCCGAGCGCGATCACGGCGGCAAGCGCGCAGGACCACCGGCGGCGTCTCACGTCAGACCTGCTCCTCGAGCATCAGGCTCGGGTTTGTCCAGCTTCAGCGCGAGCTGCAGATAGGCGTCCTGGTCCTTCGGAAACTCGATCGGATAGGTGCCCGTATAGCAGGAGGTGCAGTAGTGCGTCTTGTCCGGCGTGACCGCGCCGAGCATGCCGTCCAGGCTGAGGTACGCCAGCGAGTCGGCATCGAGATAGGTGCGAATCTCCTCCAGCGTGTGGGTGGCGGCAATCAGTTCCGACCGCCGCGGCGTGTCGACGCCGTAGAAGCACGGCGAGATGGTCGGCGGGCAGCTGATGCGCATGTGCACCTCGCGCGCGCCGGCGGCCTTGACCATCTTGACGATCTTCCGGCTCGTCGTGCCGCGCACGATCGAGTCGTCGACCAGGATCACCCGCCGGCCCTCGAGGATGCTGCGCACCGGGTTGAGCTTCACCCGCACGCCGAAGTGACGGATCGATTGCTGCGGCTGGATGAAGGTGCGCCCGACGTAGTGGTTGCGGATCAGGCCCATCCGCATCGGGATCCCCGACATCTCCGAGAACCCGATTGCCGCGCAGACGCCCGAGTCGGGAATCGGCACGACCACGTCGGCCTCGACCATCGACTCCTCCGCCAGCCGCCGTCCCATCGCCGTCCGCGCCTCGTTGACGCTGCGTCCGAAGACGTAGCTGTCGGGACGCGCGAAGTACACGTGCTCGAACACGCAATGCGAACGGACGGCGGGCGGGAAGGGCTGGTGCGACGTCATCCCGGCGGCCGTGATGACCACGATCTCGCCGGGCTCGACGTCGCGCACGTAGGTGGCGCCGATCAGGTCGAGCGCGCAGGTCTCGGAGCAGGCAATCCAGGCGTCGCCGAGGCGGCCCAGCGCGAGCGGGCGGAAGCCATGCGGGTCGCGCGCGGCAATCAGCCGGTCCGGCGACATCATCAGGATCGAGTACGCGCCCCTGCACCTGGGCGAGCGACTCGATGACGGCCTGCTCCTGCGACGCGGCCTGCGATCGGGCGTAGAGGTGAAGCACGACCTCGGTGTCGCTGCTGGTCTGGAAGATCGAGCCCTTCGACACCAGGTCACGCCGGATCTCGCCGGCGTTCACCAGGTTGCCGTTGTGACAGATCGACATCTGGCCGTGCACGCAGTCGATGAGGAACGGCTGCGCGTTGGCCAGACGGCTCTCGCCGGCCGTCGAGTAGCGGGTGTGGCCGATGGCGCTGGAGCCGGTCAGGCCCGACAAGGGTGCGGTCGTCGAAGATGTCGGCGACATACCCCATGCCGCGCGCCACGGTCACGTGATAGCCGTCGGCCGAGGCGATGCCGGCGCTCTCCTGGCCGCGATGCTGCAGGGCGTAGAGCCCCAGGTATGCCAGGTTGGCGGCCTCGGTATGACCGAAGATGCCAAAGACGCCGCATTCTTCCTTGAGCTCGTCCAACTGATCTCCCTTAGCGGCGCGCCAGCGCGTCTTCGAGCGCGCCGGCCCACACCGCGTGCAGTTCACTCACCGCCGACGGCCAGCGCCGGCTGGCCGTCGATGCCGATCGTCAGCGCGGCGCCACCGGTCGTGCCGATGACGCGGGCCACGACGCCCGGCCGCTGCCGCCTGGTCGAGCACCGCCGCCAGATGCGTCGGGCTCGACCGCGAGGATCACGCGGCCCGCCGACTCACTGAACAATGTCGCATGCGCGACCGGCACGCCAGCAGGACCAGTCACGCCGTCCACCGTCACCGTCGCGCCGACCGGCGATTCGGCGAACGTGCACTCCGACAGCGCCACCGCCAGCCCGCCTTCCGCACAATCGTGCGCCGAGGCCACCAGCCCCGCGGCGATGAGCTGTGGCAGCAGCGGTCTGCAGCGCGCTGCTCATGGCCGAGGTCGACGCGCCGGCGGCATGCCGCGCACCTCGCCATGGATCCGCTGCAGGTACTCGGTGGCGCCGAGTTCGGCCCGCGTCTCGCCGAGCAGCACGATCTTCAGATCGGCGGCGGGGAACGTCTGGCCGACGATCGTGCGACGCGTCCTCGATCAGCCCGACGATGCCGAGCACCGGCGTCGGGTAGATCGCCTTGCCGTCGGTCTCGTTGTAGAGGCTGACATTGCCGCCGGTGATTGGCACGCCGAAGGCCCGGCACGCCTCGCCGATGCCGGCCACCGCCTCGACGAACTGCCACATGATCTCGGGCTTCTCGGGGTTGCCGAAGTTGAGGTTGTTGGTCGCACCGATCGGGACGCCGCCGGCCAGCGCGACGTTGCGCGCGGCTTCGGCCACCGCCAGCATCGCCCCGCGCTTCGGATCGACCTGACCGTACCGGCCGTTGCCGTCGAGCGAGATGGCCAGTGCCCGGTCGGTGCCCTTGACCCTGCACCACCGGCGTGCCGCGCCCGGCCAGGCACAGCGTGTTGGTCCGCACCATGTGGTCGTACTGCCGGTAGATCCACTTCTTGCTGGCGATGGTCGGCGAGGCGAGCAGCGTCGCGAGCACGCTCGGCGGTCGGCGGAAACGCCTTGAAGTCGGACGGCCGCAGGCGCTGCAGTTCGTCCAGCCACTCCGGACGCTGGCTGGGCCGGTCGTACAGCGGCGCTTCGTCGGCCAGCGCGCGCGCCGGCACCTCGGCGACGACCTTGCCGTGCTCGCGCACGCGCACCAGTCCATCGCCGGTGACCTGCCCGATGCGCACGGCGTGCAGGTCCCACTTCTCGAAGATGCGCTCGACGTCGGCCTCGCGGCCCTTCGTGGACCACGAACAGCATGCGCTCCTGCGACTCCGACAGCATGATCTCGTACGGCGTCATGCCGGTCTCGCGCTGCGGCACCGTGGTGACCTCGACATCCATGCCCATGTGGCCGCGGGCGCTCATCTCGGAGGTCGCGCACGACAGGCCGGCGGCCCCCATGTCCTGCAGGCCGATCAGCGCGCCGGTCTCGAGCACCTCGAGGCACGCCTCGAGCAGCAGCTTCTCCATGAACGGGTCGCCGACCTGCACCGCCGGCCGCTTCTCGGCAGACGCGTCGTCGAACTCGGCCGAGGCCATGGTGGCGCCGTGGATGCCGTCGCGGCCGGTGCTCGCGCCGACGTAGTACACCGAGTTGCCGACCCCCTCGGCCTTGCCCTTGACGATGCCGTCGGCCGGGGCGATGCCCGAGGCAGAAGACGTTGACGAGCGGATTGCCGGCATAGCAGGGGTCGAAGAACGCCTCGCCGCCGATGGTCGGGATGCCGATGCTGTTGCCGTAGCCGGCGATGCCGGCGACGACGCCGGTGACGACGCGGCGCGTGCCCGGGCTCGGACAGGTCGCCGAAGCGCAGCGAATCGAGCAGGGCGATCGGCCGTGCGCCCATCGTGAAGATGTCGCGGATGATGCCGCCGACGCCGGTCGCCGCGCCCTGGTAGGGCTCGATGAACGACGGGTGGTTGTGGCTCTCGATCTTGAAGACCGCCGCCAGGCCGTCGCCGATGTCGACCGCGCCGGCGTTCTCGCCGGGGCCCTGCAGCACGCGCGGGCCCTGCGTCGGCAGGGTCTTCAGATGGATGCGCGAGCTCTTGTAACTGCAGTGCTCGGACCACATCACCGAGAACATGCCGAGCTCGGTCATGTTCGGCTCACGGCCGAGAATGCCCAGGATGCGGGCGTATTCGTCTTCCTTGAGACCGTGGCGGGCGAGGACGTCGGGCGTGATGGGCATGTAGGTGGTCGGGCGGTCAGCGCCGGGTCATGCGAACGAGCAGAAACGTCGAAAAGGCGATATCCATGACGGCGCCGACGGCAAGCACCAGCGCCAGCGGACCAGTGTCGAAACCGAGATCGACGACGCCGAACCAGAGCAATGCCGCACACCACCAACAGGGCCACTGCTGATGCCAACAGCACGTACACGATGGTCATCGTCGATTGCGCCATGGACTCCTCGCGGGTGAACTAGACGACGCCGGCCGTCAGACGCTGCAGCACCGACTGGAACAGCACCAGCCCGTCGTCGCTGCCGAGGACCTTCTCGCAGGCCCGTTCGGGATGCGGCATCAGGCCGACGACGTTGCGGCTGGCGTTGCACACCCCGGCGATGTTGTGCATCGAGCCGTTGCAGTTGGCGGCGTCGGTGATCTCGCCGGCCGCGGTGGCGTAGCGGAAGATCACCTGCCGGTTCGCCTCGAGGCGATCGACCACCGCCGGGTCGGCGAAGTACTGTCCTTCGCCGTGCGCAATCGGCACGTGCAGCACCTGGCCGACGCCGCAGGACGCCGTGAACGGCGTGTCGGCGTGCTCGACGCGGACGTGCACGTGCTCGCAGCGGAACTGCACCTGCTTGTTGCGGATGAGCGCGCCCTCGAGCAGGCCGGCCTCGCAGAGAATCTGGAAGCCGTTGCAGATGCCGAGCACCGGTCCGCCCTGCGCGGCAAAGGCCGACACCGCCTGCATCACCGGCGAGAAGCGCGCGATCGCGCCGGTGCGCAGGTAGTCGCCGTAGGAGAAGCCGCCAGGCAGGATGACCACGTCGGCGCCCTGCAGCGACGTGTCCTTGTGCCACAGGAACTCGGCCGGCTGGCCGAGCACGTGCTTCACGGCGTGGTAGGCGTCGTGGTCACAGTTGGATCCGGGGAACACCACTACGGCGAACTTCATCAGCGTGTCCCTTTCAGGCGACCGGCGCCGGCGCTTCGATACGGAAGCTTTCGATGACGGGATTGGCCAGCAGCTTGCCTGACACCTCGCGCACCAGCGCCTCGGCGGCGGCCGCGTCGCCGGCCTCGACCTGCACCTCGAAGTACTTGCCCTGCCGGACGTCGGCCACCGCCGGGTAGCCCATGCTGTGCAGCGACTCGACGATGGTCCGGCCCTGCGGGTCGAACACGGACGGCTTGAGGGTGACGAACACGCGGACGGTGAATAGGGCCATGGCGGGGGATCGGCAGTAGTCGGGAAGCGGGAGTCGGGTCGAGTCGCGGGAATCGGGAGTCGGGCAGGTCAGGCGGCCGGCGCCGGCGCTGCCGAAGACACGTGTGAACAGCGTGTCCACGTGGCGCAGCTGTTCATCGAGGCTGAAGGTCCGGTCCGACCTCGTCGGGCGTCAGCACACCCATGATGTCGGCATCGGCGAGCAGCAGCTCGCGGAAGTCGCGCCCCTCGTGGAACGACTGCATCGCGTTGCGCTGGACCCACAGGTAGGCCTGCTCGCGGGACAGGCCGCGGCGGGCGAGTTCGAGCAGGATCTGGCCGGAGAAGACCACGCCGCGCGAGCGCGCGATGTTCTCGAGCATCCGCTGCGGATACGCGACCATGCCGCTGACGATCCGCGTGAAGCGGCGAATCATGTGGTCGAGGGCGAGGAAGCTGTCGGGCAGGATGACGCGCTCGACCGACGAGTGCGAGATGTCGCGCTCGTGCCACAGCGCGACGTTCTCGAGCGCGGCAACGGCGTTGCCACGGACCACCCGGGCCAGCCCGCAGATCTGTTCGCAGCCGACCGGGTTGCGCTTGTGGGGCATCGCCGACGACCCCTTCTGGCCCTTGCCGAACGGCTCCTCGACTTCGCCGAGCTCGGTCTTCTGCAGGCCGCGAATCTCCAGCGCGAACTTCTCCAGCGATGCCGCGGTGATCGCCAGCGTGGTCATCAGCTCGGCGTGACGATCGCGCTGGATCACCTGCGTGGCAATCGGCGCGGGCACCAGGCCGAGGCGCTCGCACACGCCGGCCTCGATCTCCGGCGGCAGGTGCGCGAAGGTGCCGACCGCACCGGAAATCTTGCCGACGCTGACGGCCTCGCGGGCACGGCGCACGCGCACGATGTCGCGCTGCACCTCCGCGTACCACAGCGCCAGCTTGAGCCCGAAGGTCATCGGCTCGGCGTGGACGCCGTGCGTCCGCCCCATCATCGGCGTCCGCTTGTGCTCGAACGCGCGGACCTTGATGGCTGCGGCCAGCCCGTCGAGGTCCTCGAGGATCAGATCACAGGCCTCGCGCATCTGCAGGCCGAGCGCCGTGTCCACCACGTCGGACGAGGTCAGGCCGAAGTGCAGCCAGCGCGCGGCCGGGCCCACCCGTTCGGCCACCGCCGTGGTGAAGGCAATGACGTCGTGCTGGGTGGTCTGCTCGATCTCGTCGATTCGGGCGATATCGAAGCCGGCCTTGTCGCGCAGCTCGCGGGCCGCCTCGGCCGGCACGATGCCAGCCTCCGCCATGGTGTCGGCGGCGGCGAGCTCGACGGCCAGCCAGGTCTCGAAACGGCGTTGCTCGGCCCAGATTGCGGACATGGCCGGCTGTGCGTAGCGTCGGATCATCGTGTGGTAGGCGGCTCCGTGCCACCGCGGACGCGGGCCTTAGGCCACCGCGAGCCGAGTGAAGTCGAGCGCGGCCGAACCGGCCGGCCCCAGCACCGTCACCCCGACGGCGTCTTGCGTGAACAACTCGGCGGCCACCCGCTGCACGTCCGCGGCGGTGGCGTTCTCGATGCCGGCGATGATCTCGTCCAGCGTCACGTGGCGCCCGAAATACATCTCCTGGCGGGCCAGATGCGTCATCCGGCTCGACGTGCTCTCCAGGCTGAGCATCAGACTGCCCTTGAGGTGGTCCTTGGCCCGGCGCAACTCGTCGTCGCTGACCGCCTCGGTCCGCATCGTGCGCAGCTCCTGCCCGACCAGTTCGACCACTTCCGGCACGCTCTCTGCGGCGCAGCCGGCGTAGACCGAGAACATGCCGGTGTCGCGGTACGAGGACACACCGCTGAACACCGCATACGCCAGGCCGCGCTGTTCGCGAATGGTCTGGAACAGCCGCGAGCTCATCGAGCCCCCGAGCACGACGTTGAGCAGGTAGGACGGGTAGCGATCGACGTGCGCCTGCGGGTAGCCGGGCGTGCCGATGACGATGTGGCTCTGCTCGAGATCCTTGTTGCGCTCGATCTGCGGCGGCCGCGGCGACGGCACGGAGTCGTCCCAGTCCGCACCGGCATCGGCCACCGATCCGAACGCGTCCTCGACCATGGCGCGCAGCCGGGCATGCTCGAAGTTGCCGGCGGCCGAGACGATCAGGTTGCGACCGACGTAGGCCCGCCGGAAGTATTCGAACAGGACGTCCTGCGTGAACGCCCCCACGGTCTCGGGGATGCCGAGAATCGGCCGTCCGAGCGGGTGATCGCGCCAGTAATGCTCGGTGAACAGCTCGTGGACGAGATCGTCGGGGGTGTCCTCGACCATCTTGATCTCTTCGAGGATGACCTTCTTCTCGCGCTCGATTTCCTCGGCCGGGAAGGCCGGGTGCAGCACCAGGTCCGACAGGATGTCGAAGGCCCGCGGCAGGTGCTCGTCCATCACCTTGATGTAGTAGCCGGCATATTCCTTCGACGTGAATGCGTCGAGATTGCCGCCCATCGAGTCGAACTGCTGCGCAATCTCCTGGGCGCTGCGTCGCGCAGTGCCCTTGAAGAGCATGTGCTCGATGAAGTGCGCGATGCCGCCCTGCTCGGGCTCTTCGTGACGGGAACCGCGGGCCAGCCAGACCCCGAGGCTCACCGAGCGGACGTGCGGCATGGTCTCGGTGACGAGGCGGACGCCGTTGGGAAGCGTGTCGTGGACGATCATCGGCAGGGGAGGTTCCGGGTCCCCACCAGCGGCGGCGAGGTGACCGGGAAACAACGATCATAGCAGGGCCCGGGCATCGGGTCCCGTTCCCCGTTCCCCGATCCCCGTTCCCCGTTCCCCGTTCCCCGATCCGCGATCCGCGATCCGCGATCCCCGTTCCCCGTTCCCCCTGCCAACCCGTCACAATGGTCGTGCACATGTCCGAACTCGACGCCACCGTGCCGCCGCCGATTGCCGCGGGCCCGACCGACCTCGCCGGCCTGACGCCGGACGAGCTGTCTTCGCTGGTCGAGCAGTTCGGCGGCAAGGGCTTCCAGGGGCGCCAGCTCTTCCGATGGATCCACCGCAAGGGGATCACCGACTTCTCGGCCATGACCACCCTGCCGAAGGCGCTTCGTGTGGTCCTGGCCGAGCGGACGCGCATCAGCACGCCGGAGGTCGTCCGCAAGGACGTCTCGGCCGACGGCACCACCAAGCTGTTGCTGCGCCTGGACGACGGCCGCCAGATCGAAGCCGTGTTCATCCCCGACACCCCGGCGCAGACCTTCTGTATCTCCACCCAGGTCGGCTGCGCGATGAAGTGCGGCTTCTGCCTGACCGGCACGATGGGCCTGGCGCGACACCTGACGGCGGCGGAGATCGCCGGGCAGGTGCGGGTCCTCGCCCGGGAACTCGACTTCCTCGACACCCCCTTCAACATCGTGGTGATGGGGATGGGCGAACCGCTGCACAACTACGACGCCACCATGAAGGCGCTGCAACTGGTGGGCAGCGAGGACGGCCTGCACGTCTCGCCGCGGCGGGTGACGCTGTCCACGGTGGGTGTCCTGCCGGGCCTCGAGAAGCTGGCGCAGGAGGCCTACATGCCCAACCTGGCCATCTCGCTGCATGCCACGACCGAGGAGCAGCGCGATCTGCTCGTGCCAATCAACCGCAAGTACTCGCTGGCGCAGTTGATGGACGCGTGCCGGAAGTTTCCCCTGAAGAAGCGCAGCCGCATCACCTTCGAATACGTGCTGCTGGCGGGGATCAACGACACGGTCGAGGACGCGCGCCGGCTGGTGCGGCTGCTCAACGGGCTCCGGGCCAAGGTCAACCTCCTGCCCCTCAACGAGGCCGCCGGCATTCCGTACAGCCGCCCTTCGGACGCGCGGGTCGACGCCTTCGCCCAGGTGCTGGCCAACGCCCACATCACCGTGTCGGTGCGCAAGAGCCGCGGCCGCGACATTCGCGCCGCGTGCGGCCAGCTCGCGGTGGAAAAGTCCCAGCCAGCCTGAGCCGGCGGTCAGCCCCCGTAGCGGGCCGCGATGTCGGTCCGGAAGTGCATGTCCGTGAACGCGATCCGCGACACTGCGGCGTAGGCGCTGGCGGTCGCGGCGGCAACCGTCGCGCCCCGGCCGACCACGGTCAGCACGCGTCCGCCGGCCGACAGGATGCGGTCACCCTCGGCCGTCGTCCCGGCGTGGAAGACGACAACGCCGTCCACTTGCTCGGCCGCATCGATGCCGCTGATTGGATACCCGGTCGTCATCGCGCCCGGGTAGCCGCCCGACGCCAGCACGACGCCGACCCGGGCCTCGCCGGGGAACGGCAGCGACGCATCGGGCAGCTGCCCGAGCGCTGCGGCCAGCAGCAGCGGCGCCAGCTCGACGTCGAGGAGCGGCAGCACCACCTGCGCCTCGGGATCGCCGAAGCGGACGTTGAATTCGATGACCTTCGGGCCCTCGGCGGTCAGCATCAGGCCGCAGTAGAGGACGCCCGCAAACGGCGCGCCCTCGGCACGCATGCCCTGCAGGACCGGCTCCACCACCGTCTGCATGACCAACGCCACCAGCGCCTCATCGAGGAGCGGGCTCGGCGCCAGGGCACCCATGCCACCGGTATTCGGGCCCTGGTCTCCATCCAGGGCGCGCTTGTGATCCTGGGCCGATCCCAACGGCAGGCCGCGCCTCCCGTCGCAGAGGGCGAAGAACGAGACTTCCGGCCCGACCAGGCATTCCTCGACGACGACAACGGTGCCGGCCGCGCCGAAACTGGCCTGGCGCATTGCCGCATCGACCGCCGCCAGGGCCTCGGCCACTGTTGCCGCCACGGTCACGCCCTTGCCGGCGGCCAGGCCGTCGGCCTTGACTACCACGGGCGCGCCGAACGCGGCCACCGCTTCCTCGGCTTCCTCGGCACTGGTACAGATGCGGGCCCTGGCGGTCGGAACCCCGTGCCGTTCCATGAAGGCCTTGGAGAAGGCCTTGCTGGTCTCGAGGCGTGCGGCCGCCTGCGAGGGGCCGAAGACGGGGATGCCGGCAGCCCGCAGGGCGTCGGAGACACCCGCCGCGAGGGGCTGCTCCGGACCGACCACGACCAGGTCGACCCCTTCCTGCCGGGCACAGTCGGTGACCGCTGCGGGGGAAAGGATGTCGAGGGCGATGTTGCGCGCGCAGCTGGCGGTGCCGGGGTTGCCGGGGGCGCAGAGCAGCTCGTGCACGGCGGTCTCCCGATGCAGCTTCCAGGCGAGCGCGTGCTCACGGCCGCCGCTGCCGAGGAGCAGGACCTTCATGTGTTACGCTTTCGGTTTGGTTGGCCGGCGACGGCCCACCCCAACGCCAAGCGGGAGGAGGTGAGTCGAATGGCCGAAGTCAAGGTGCAGGAAGGTGAATCTATCGAAAGCGCCCTGCGACGCTTCAAGCGCAAGGTGCAGCAGGAAGATATCATCAAGGACATCAAGAAACATTCGTTCTACCTCAAGCCTGGCGACAAGCGTCGCGCCAAACAGGCCCTCGCCCGCAAGCGCAGCCGCAAGAAGCAGCGTCGCGAGGTCGAGTAGGACCGATGACCGCCCCCGCCGACGCGCGGATGGCAGACGGCGGCGACTGGAAGTGATTCCGGTCGCCGCTTTTTTCGTCTGCGCGAGTGCACCGCCGGGCTTCTTGACCCTGCGCTTGCCTTGATGCTACTGTCAGCCCTCTTAAGGGCAAGATTTCCCTGAATTTGCAAGGGATTACACGGAGCGGGAGAGACGCGATGCAGATTGAAGAGCGGGTCGTCGGCGGCGTGACGATTCTGGACCTGACGGGCAAGATGACGCTCGGCGAGGGTGACGAGTTGCTGCGCGAGAAGATCGCCAGCCTGGTGAACGCGGGCCAGAAGAGCCTCCTGCTCAATCTCGAAGGGGTGCCGTACATCGACAGCGCTGGCCTCGGCGAGATGGTGCGGTCCTACACCACCGTCAGCCGGCAGGGCGGCAAGCTGAAGCTTCTGAACCTCACCAAGCGCATCGAGGATCTGCTGTCGATCACGAAGCTGCTGACCGTCTTCGAGACCTTCGACACCGAAGCGGAAGCCATCCAGAGTTACGCGGCCTAGGCCTGGCCGTCCGCGGGCGTCCAGCACGCCTCGCGACCATTGCGTTGACCGCTTCGCACGCACCCGGCACGCCGCGACCCTCCGTCGCGGCGTCGCTGTTTCTGGCCCTTCGTCCGGCCCAGTGGACCAAGAACCTCATTGTCTTTGCCGCGCTGATCTTCAGTCAGCGCCTGCTCGACGGCGAGGCGGTCGTGCGCGCCACCGTGGCCTTCCTCGCCTTCTGCGCCATCTCCGGTGTGGTCTACGTCGTCAACGACATCGTCGACCGCGAAGCGGATCGGCAGCATCCCCTGAAGCGCTTCCGGCCGATTGCGGCCGGGCACCTGACGGTGCCGCTCGCCATGGGCACCGCCCTGGGGTTGCTGGCTGCCGGCCTGGTGGCGGCGGTCTGGCTGGGCCCGGCCTTTCTGGCGCATGTCCTCGGGTACCTGCTGCTGCAGGTGGCCTACTCGTATGGCCTGAAGCGCCAGGTCATCCTCGACGTGCTGTCGATTGCGCTGGGGTTCGTCATCCGGGCGTCGGCGGGCGGGGCCGCGATCGGCGTCGTGGTCAGCCAGTGGCTGCTGGTCTGCACGATCCTGCTGGCGCTGTTCCTGGCGCTGGCCAAGCGCCGGCACGAGATCACCCTGCTTGGCGAGGACGCGGCCAGGCACCGGGCGATCCTCGGCGAGTACACTCCCTACCTGGTGGATCAGATGATTGCCGTCGTCACGGCGTCCACCCTGATGGGATACGCGTTCTATACGGTCAGCACCGATACGGCCGAGCGATTCGGGACGCCGTGGCTGGGGTTGACCCTGCCATTCCCGCTGTACGGGATCTTCCGGTACCTTTACCTGGTCCATCGCCGCAGCCAGGGCGGCAGTCCGACCGAGCTGTTGCTCGCGGACCGTCCGCTGCTGCTGTGCGTGGCCCTCTGGGGCGCGACGATCATCGCGCTGATCTACCATCCGTGGACACTCGCCCGATGAACCGCGCACGGCGCGGCTGCCGGGTCGGGAAGTCCTGAGTGTCACCAGCCATGCCCGAGTTTTCCGTGCGCGCCGATTCCGTGAACGTCGAGGAAATCATGCGGCAGATCCGCGGCCGCGTGAAGGAGAAGCGCGGCGCCGACTACACCGAGGACGAGATCAAGGAACTGGCCACCGTCAAGCTGGAACGGTTCCTCGACCCGCTGGCGGTGCGGTCGGGCCTGCTCGACGAGTACCGTCGCCAGCGCAGCACGACGTCGCTGCTCGGGATCGAGGCAGCGCCCGATCTCTACGCCTTCGACGCCGACACGATGTACGCCTCGTCGCGGGGGGTGGCGGGCCGGATGCTGCGGACGATCCGCAAGCTGCTCAACCCGGTCCTGAAGCTGTTCATCAACCCCAACCCGCTGATCCACGTCATGAACCTGCAGACCGGGGTCAACGGCTACGTCACCCGCTCGCTCAGCCGTGTCAGCGATCACCTGCAGCAGCGTGACGCGCTCAACTTCGAGGTGCTGAACAACCTGGTCGTCGAGCTGACCCGGGTGAGCATCGAGAACCGCAACATGAAGATGCGGGTGGAGTCGCTGAACACGCGGCTCGATTTCGCGGAGCGGCGGGCTCGTGCCCTTGAAGCGGTGGTGCAGTACAAGCAGGGCGCCTCACCGGTGTCGCTCACCACCCTGGAACCCGTCGCCGATGCCTCCTTGTCGCCCGAGGACGCCGACAAGGCCGGCCGCCGCCGGCGTCGTCGTCGCGGTCGTCGGCGCGGCGCGGGCGGTGAGGGCGGTGAGGGCGGCGAAGCGATGGACGGCGGCGAGGCCGGCGGCGGCCAGGACGGCGGTGCCGAGGACGGCCCGTTCGATGGTGGTCCGGACGCCAGGCAGGTCGAAGCGCGCCCCTCGTCGGCCGGCGTTGGTGGCGCCGACCCCGCAGAGTCGTGAGGCTCGGGGTTGTCGTCCAGCGGTACGGCGCCGACATCAACGGCGGCGCCGAGCTGCATGCCCGCTACATCGCGGAACGCTTGTCGCGCAAACACGACGTCGAGGTCCTGACCTCGTGCGCGCGCGACTACGTGACGTGGCGCAACGAGTATCCGGCTGGCCAGGAGCGCGTCGGCCCGGTGCAGGTGCGGCGCTTCGAGGTGTCGCGCGAGCGCGACCCCGACGAGTTCGGCCGCAAGTCGTTCACGGTGTTCGACACGCCGCACTCGGTCAGCGACGAATTGGCGTGGCTGGAGGCGGAGGGGCCCACCAGCCCGTCGCTGATCGCCCACATCGAGCAACACGCGTCGACCTACGACTTCCTGTTGTTCTTCAGTTATCGCTACCACCACAGCTATCACGGCGTCCGCGCTGCCGCCGATCGCGCGATCCTGGTGCCGACCGCCGAACGTGATCCGGCCATCGGGCTCGGCATCTTCCCGCCGATCTTCCGGGGGGTGCGGGGCATCATGTACAACTCGCACGAGGAACAGGCGATGATCCGCGCGGTGTCGGGCAACGACGCCGTGCCCGGGGTGGTGGTGGGCGTGGGCTCGGACATTGCCGAGCACCCGGTCGCGGAGCGCTTCCGCCAGGCCTACGACATCCGCGGGCCCTACGTGCTGTACGTCGGCCGCATCGACGAGAACAAGGGCTGCCGCGAGCTCTTCCAGTTCTTCCAGCAGTACCTGTTCAACCAGCGCCGCCCGCTGCAGCTGGTGCTGGCCGGCAAGGCACTGCTGCCGATCCCGGAGCATCCGCTGGTGCGCCACCTGGGCTTCATCTCGGACGCTGACAAGTACGACGCGCTGGCCGGGTGCTCTGCCCTGATCATGCCCTCGTTCTACGAGAGCCTGTCGATGGTGGCCATCGAGGCCTGGGCGCTCGGCAAGCCGGTGCTGGCCAATGCCCGCTGCGACGTGCTGCAGGGCCAATGCCTGCGCAGCAACGCCGGGCTGTTCTATGCCGACTACCCGGAGTTTGCCGAGACGCTGCACATCCTGACGAGCAATCGCTCGCTGGCCGAGGCGCTCGGCGAGAACGGCCGTCGCTACTTCCGCGACCACTACGCCTGGCCGGTGATCGACGCCAAGTACGACGCCATGCTGCAGCAGCTGCAGGAGACGCCGGCACGCCCGGGGGCCCTCGAGTCGCTGCCCGGGTGGCTTGCCCGCCACCGCGGCACGCTGCCACCGGCGCGCGAAGTGCTGGAGGGCGTGCCGGCCGGCGCCGCGCCGCGACCTGCGGCCAGCGGCGCACGGACGCGGCCGCAGGGTCCGCCGCGCGGTGCCAGGCGCGGATCCGGGCGCCGTCACACCGGCGGCCGGCCCGCGTCAAGGCAGGGGCGCTGAGTGGCCGCCGTCCACCAGGTGCTCGCCACGCTCGGCTACGGCGATGCCATCGGCCACGAGGTCCTCGGCATCCAGCGCGTGCTGCGCGCTGCCGGGTACCACTCGGAGATCTTCGTCCAGACCGCCGACCCGCGCCTCGAGCACCTGACGCGGGATTACCGGGACCTGATCGAGGAAAGCGCGCCCGAGAACGTCCTGATCCACCACTTCTCGATCGGGTCACGGGCCAGTCGCGTGGCCTACGCGCTGCCCGACAAGATGATCCTCGTCTACCACAACATCACGCCGCCGGAGTTCTTCGTCGACGTGCACCCGCTGCTGGTGCAGTTGTGCTACATGGGGCGACGCGAACTCGGCGCCTACCGCGACCGCTGCGTGCTGGCGCTCGGCGATTCGGCCTTCAACACCGAGGAGCTCATTGCCGCCGGCTTCCCGCGGACCGGCGTCCTGCCGGTGGTGCCCAGCTTCACCCATCTCGAGACGACTGCTGCCGGCACGATTGCCGACAGCTTCGACGACGGCTGGACCAACCTGCTGTTCGTGGGTCGGATGATCCCGAACAAGAAGATCGACGATCTGATCCGCATCTTCCACGCCTACAAGACCCGCTGCAATCCGCGGTCGCGTCTGCTGCTGGTCGGATCGCACGGCGGCTTCGACCTGTACTTTGCCACCCTCCAGCAACTGGTCGCGACGTTGAAGGTGCCCGACGTCTTCTTTCTCGGCCACGTCAGCAACGAAGAGCTGTCGGCGTTCTACGACGTCGCCGACCTGTTCCTGTGCGCCAGTGAACACGAGGGCTTCTGTGTGCCGCTGGTCGAGGCGTTCCACAAGCGTGTGCCGGTGGTGGCCTACGCCGCCACCGCGGTGCCCTCGACGATGGACGGGGGTGGCGTGCTCTACGAGACGAAGTCACCCGCGCACGTTGCGACCCTGATCGAGGCCATCCTCGACGACGAATCGCTGGTCGAACGTATCCTCGCCTCCCAGGACGCGGCCCTGGCTCGGCTGGTGGCGCAGGATTTCGACGGCACCCTGCTGCGCTTCGTCGAGCAGGCCCTCGCGGCTCCGGCCACCGGGGCGCCGGCGGTGTCGTTCGACTTCTGGGACCAGTTCGAGCTGCAGGAGCGCCTCGAGGAAGTGCGCCAGTACCGACCCTCCGCGCTCCGCGCGCTGCCCACCGTCGCCGCGGGCGACATCGGGTCCGCGGCTTCGGCAGGGCCAGCCGCCGAGTCGCCTGCGACCATGGAAGGCGTACCCGGCACCCGGCACCCGGAACCCGGAGTGTGATGCTCAGCGTGCACCAGTGGGTGCCGGCGGCGCACAAGGGCGACGCCATCGGCGATTCCGCCCGCCGGGTGCGCGACCTGCTGCGGGCACGCGGGCACGCGTCGGAGATCTTCGCGCTGACCGTCGACGACGAGCTGCGGCACGACGTCCGCGCCTTTGCCGACCCTGCGGCGCGCCGCGGTGACGTCACGATCTTCCACTTCGCGCTGCCCTCGCCGATGACCGCAGCCTTTGCCTCGCTGCCCGGCGGCCGCGTGCTGCAGTACCACAACATCACCCCGGCCCACTTCTTTGCCGACTATGCCCCGCACATCTACCGGCTGGCCATGCTCGGCCGGCAGGAGCTGGCGACGCTGGTCGGGCATACCGACCTGGCCCTGGGCGATTCGGCCTACAACCGCGACGAACTCGACGCCCTGGGGTTTGCCCCGACCGGGGTGATGCCGATTGCCATCGATCTCGAGCGGATCACCGGTGCGCCGCGTCGGCCGGCGCTCGAGCGGGTGCTCGGCGACGGGCTGGTCAACTTCCTGTTCGTCGGGCGGATCGCCCCCAACAAGAAGATCGAGGACCACATCCGGCTGGCCGAGCACTTCAAGCGTTACGTCGACAGCCACTACCGCTTCATCTTCGTCGGCCGGTACGACGCCGTGCCGTCGTACTACGCGACGATCCGGGCGCTGATGGAGAAGTATCAGATGCCGGCCGATCGCTTCTGGTTCACCGGCCCCGTGCCCAACGCCGACCTCGCGGCGTTCTACAGGTATGCGAGCGTGTACATCTCGCTGAGCGAGCACGAGGGGTTCTGCGTGCCGCTGCTCGAGGCGATGGCGGCCAGCGTGCCGGTCCTGGCGTATGGCGCGACCGCCGTGCCCGAGACGATGGGAGGCGCCGGCGTCGTGTTCACGCCGAAGGACCTGGAACTGGCCGCCGAACTGCTCGGCCGGCTCACCTACGACGATCGGCTGCGCGCCGACATCATCCGCGGCCAGCACGCACGGCTCGAGGCGTTCAGCGAGGCCCGCCTGCAGGCGCACCTCGATGCGCTGCTCGCGCCCTTTGCATGATCAGGCCCGGATCACACAGGATGCACCCGTGAAGATCGCGTTCATCATCCAGCGTTACGGCACCGAGATCCTTGGCGGGTCGGAGTATCACTGCCGGCTCGTGGCCGAGCGCATGGCCGTTCGCCACCAGGTCGACGTGCTCACCACGTGCGCCCGCGAATACACCACCTGGAAGAACGAGTACCCGGAAGGCGCCGACCGCGTCCGCGGCGTCAACGTGCGGCGCTTCCCGACCGCCCGCACCCGCGATCTCGACGCCTTCAACAGCCTCTCGGACTGGATCTTCAACTACCCCCACACCCGGGCGGACGAGCTGCGCTGGCTGGAAGAACAGGGTCCCTGGTGCCCGGCCCTGCTCGACTACCTGCAGCGCTCCCACCAGCAGTACGACGTGCTGATCTTCTTCACCTACCTGTACGCGCCGACCGTGCTCGGCCTGCAGATCGCCCCGCACAAGAGCATCCTGGTCCCGACCGCCCACGACGAACCGGCGATCCACCTCGAGATCTACAAGGAACTGTTTGCGTCCGCCAACGCCATCGCCTTCAACACGGCGAGCGAGAAGGCGTTCCTGATGCGCACCTTCGACATCCGGACGACCATCGACGAGACGGTGGGCTGTGGCGTGGACCTGCTCGACACCGACGGCCAGGGCAAGCCACGGCGTGGCGTGGACGCGCCCCTCGAAGGGCCGTTGACCGACGAGGAGGAACCGGCGCCGACCGCCGTGAAGGACGGCGTCGAGCGCGGCAGGCGCGGTCGAGGGCCACGCCCGGCCCGGCCGGTCGCCGACCGCAAGCGTGGCATCGGCGAGACCTTCCGGCGGCGGCATCGGCTGTTCGGCCACGTCGCGCTCTACGGCGGTCGCATCGACCCCGGCAAGGGCTGCGAGGAACTGTTCGAGTACTTCAGCACCTATCGCCAGAGTGGCGGCGATGCGACCCTGGCGCTGATGGGCGCCAAGCTGATGCCCATCCCCGAGACGCCGTGGATTCGCTTTGCCGGGATGCTGCCGGAAGCGGAACGGCTGCAGGCCCTCGACGCTGCCGACGTGGTCGTGGTGCCTTCCCCGCTCGAGAGCCTGTCGCTGCTCGCCCTGGAAGCGATGGCCATGGGCACGCCCGTGCTCTGCAACGCCAGGGCAGACGTCCTGGTCGAGCACTGTCACCGCAGCAACGCCGGGCTGTTCTACGCCGACCGCGACGAGTTCGTGGAGGCGCTGTCACTGCTGATGGCCGACGAACGGTTGCGCGCGGCAATGGGCCGCAACGGCCGTGAGTACGTGCAGACGCACTACCGGTGGGACGTGATCCTCGGCAAGTACGACCGCCTCATCGGCGGGCTCACGTCGTCGCCGGCCCCAGCACCTCGCGCACCTTCGTCAGCAGCGCGCTGAACGAGAAGGGCTTCTGCAGGAAGGCGACGTGCGGCGGCCGCAGCCCGGTGATTGCCGTCGCTTCCTCGGTGTAGCCCGACAGGAACAGCACGCGCAGTCCGGGCCGCAGCCCGTGCATCGCCTCGATCAACGCCGGGCCCGACATCGCCGGCATCATCACGTCCGAGACCACCAGGTCCACGGGCGCACCGCTCCGGACGTGGGCCAGCGCGGCAGCGCCGCTGCCGGTCGGCGTGACCCGGTAGCCGCGCGACGTCAGGACGTGCACGACGATGTCGCGGACCGCCTGGTCGTCCTCGACCACCAGCACGTGCTCGGTGCCGTCGGGCAGATTGCTCTCGCGCGCGCTGGCGGGTGGCTCGCCAGTCTGGGTCTCGGGCGCACAGGGCAGGTACACCTTGAACACCGTGCCCTGCCCGACCTCGCTGTACACGTCGACGTGTCCGTTCGCCTGGCGTGCGATCCCGTACACCGTCGAGAGTCCGAGGCCCGTGCCCTTGCCGGGCTGCTTGGTGGTGAAGAACGGCTCGAAGATCCGCGACACGACGTCGGCCGGCATGCCCGTGCCGGTGTCGGTCACTGCCAGGCGCACGTAGGCCCCCGCGGCAATCCCGCCGGGCGCGAGCAGACCATCCGGCCCGAACACCACCCTGTCGGTCTCGATCACCAGCGTGCCGCCGTCGGGCATCGCATCCCTGGCGTTGACCACCAGGTTCATGACCACCTGCTCCACCCGACGTGGATCGGCCACCACCTGGCACGACCCCGCCGACAGCCGCAGCACCAGCTCGATGTCGTCACCGATCAACCGCCGCAGCATCCGGGCGAAGTCGCCGACGACGACGTTGAGATCGAAGTGCGAGGTCGGCACCAGCTGGCCACGGCTGAACGTCAGCAGCTGCCCGGTGAGCGCCGTGGCGCTGTGGCCGGTGTCGCGAATCGTGGTGACGGCGTCACGGAGGCGATGCCCCGGCGGCATCTGCTCCAGGAGCAGTTCGGTGTACCCGGAGATGACGGTCAGCAGGTTGTTGAAATCGTGGGCGACACCGCCCGCCAGGCGACCGATGGCCTCCATGCGCTGCGCGTGCAGCAGCTGCGATTCGAGCTTGCGATGCTTCTCCTCGGCCGCCCGTCGCGTGCTGACGTCGCGGAGGATGACCGCCAGGGATTCGCGGTCGGCCAGCTGCACCGGCGACACGGTCCCTTCCACGGGGAATCGGGAGCCGTCCGCGCGCCGCGCCTCCGGTTCGAGCACGTACGTGTCGCCTTCGGCACGCCAGCCACAGAAGTCGGACAGGCTGCGGCCGATGGCTTCCTCCTGGCTGATGCCGAACGCACGCGACGCCGACGGGTTCATCATTGTGATGCGGGCGTCGTCTTCGGCCACCAGGAAGGCGTCCTCGGCCGAGGAGATGAGCGTCGCCAGCCTGGCTTCCGAGTCGGCCAGGCGCCGCTCCGTGCGGACCTGTCCGAGCACCCGCGACACCGCCTCCGGCAGGTAGTCGATGTACTCGGCGCTCTTGGTGACGAAGTCGCGGACCCCGGCGCGCAGCGCCCGGATTGCCGTGCCGTCGTCACTGCGGCCGGTGACCAGGATGACCGGCAGGTCGAACCCGAGGTCGCGGAGATGCTGGTGGAACTGCAGCCCGTCGGCCTCGCCCGGGAGATGGAAGTCGAGCAGCATCAGGGCAAAGCGCCCATCGCGCACGCGGGCGAGCGCTTCGGCGGCGGTCGCCGCGGTCACCACGTCGAAGCCGGCACGTTCGAGCTGCAGGCGCTCGAGCAGGGCCACGCCGGCATCGTCTTCGACGATCAGAATACGGCTGCGCTCGAGGCTCACGGGTCGGTCCTGGTCGGCAACGCGGTCGGCTCACCCGGCACGGTGATGATGCCGAGAAACAGCCCGATGCGGTGCAGCGCGTCACTGAGCGCCTCGTAGGCCACGGGCTTGGTGACGTAGACGTTGCAGCCGAGGGCGTAGCACCGCTCGACCTCGTGCGGATTGTCGGTGGTGGTGAGCATCACGACGGGAATGCTGGCGGTCATCGGCGAGGACTTGAGCTGTCGCAGCACCTCGATGCCGTCGAGTCCCGGCATGCGGATATCGAGCAGCACGAGCAGCGGGGCGCCGGGTTCCCGGCCGGCGTGCGCACCGGCGCCGTGCACGTAGTCGAGCGCATCCTGTCCGTCGAGCGCACGGGTGATCGCCGCAGTCACGCCGGATCGACGCAGGTGTCGCTCCACCAGCAGGGCATGCCCGTCGTCGTCTTCGGCCAGCAGGATGGTCAGGTGGCTAGGCGGCATCGGCAGGAGCTCCTGAAGTGTCGGTCGGCAATTCTACGTAAAAGGTGCTGCCGCTGCCGATCGTCGACTCGACCCACACGCGACCGTCGTGGCGTTCCACGATGCGTTTGACGATCGCCAGCCCCATGCCCTCGCCCCGCCCGACGCCGGGATGCAGTCGTTGCAGCGGCTGGAACACCTTCTCCAGCTGCGACTCGGGAATGCCGAGGCCGTTGTCGCTGACGCGGACGACCGTGTAGCCCGGCCCGCCGGCCTTGCCGTCTTCGCGGGCGACCTCGACGCGTGGCGGCTGGTCGGGTCGGCCATAGGCCACGGCATTGCCAATCAGGTTGGCAAACAGCTGCTCGACCGCCAACGGATCGCCGAGGACGCGCGGCAGTGGCCCGACCGCTACCGAACCGCCTGACGCGGCCAGGGTGGAGTGCATCGCATCGACCACCCGCTGCGCGATGCGGTCGAGCGCCAGCGGCTGGATGCGGTACTCGACGCGCCCGGCCCGCGACAGCCGCAGCAGCCCGTCGATGATGGCCGCGAGCCGGCCAACGGCGACGCGGATGAAGTGCAGCGACTGCGAGACATCCTCGTCGAGGATCCGTCGTGCACTCGCCCGGGTCTCCTCGGGCACACCCGGCGCCTGCAGCAGCCCGGTCAATCGTTCACCCGCGGACGTCAGCTCGCGGCTGAAGCCCTCGAGATTGACCAGCGGCGAGCGCAGGTCGTGCGACACGCTGTAGATGAACAGCTCGTTCTCGCGGCTGGTCAAGCCAAGGTCGGCGTTTGCCGCCTCGAGGCGGTGCCGCGACTGCTGCAGCGCGAGCGCCACCGATGCTGCCTGCGCCAGCATGCCGACGACATCGACGTCGTCGGAGCGGAAGCTGCGGCCGGGCCCGCTGGCGACCTGCAGCACGCCGATCGAGGTGCGGTGCTCGTCGATCAGCGGCGCGCCAATCCACTCTCCCGGTCCGAGCACCCGCTCGACCTCGCGCGACTGCGTCTGTCCCTGCCTCTCGGTCGCACTCAGGCGGAGCGGCCGGCCGGTGTCGATGACGCGTCGCGCTGCGTCCCAGGAGAAGGGCGTGCCAGGCGCAGGGGCCGAGGATGCGTGCCCGTCGGCCACCGCCGCGGCGGCAATCGATTGGGTGCCGGCGGGCTCGCCTTCGAGGGTGCACACCGACGCCGCTGCGCCGGAGAGGGCGAGGGCGCGGTCGGCCGCGACGTCGAGCACGGCTCGCTGGCTGCCCGCGGCCGAGAACAGGCTGACGGCATCCGCCAGAGCGCCGACCGCCGCGCGCTGGCGGGAGTCCAGCGCCGCCGCCATGCTGCGCAGGGCGTTGTCGACGGCGCTCAGTTCGTCGGTGACGACCTCGGGGGTAGCCGCATTGCCGGTGGAGAGTGCCAGCGCGGTGTCGGTGAGCAGGCGGACACGACGGCTGATGCCGCGATGGAACCACCAGCCGAGCGCCACCACCGTGAACAGGGCGGCGCCGGTGCCGCCGACGACCACGGCCAGCAGGCGCGCCTGGGCTGCGCCGAGCGCATCGTTGCGCAGGTCGTCGAGTCGCTGCTCCTCGGTGCGGAAGGCCCGCACCGCGTCGCGCAGGTCGTCCATCATCGCCTTGCCGCGCAGCACGCTGACCCTCTCGGCCGCCAGCGTCAGGGTGCCGGCATCGACGGCGGCGAGCACGCTCTGGTAGTGCGCCAGCATCGTCGCGACCTGCTGCGAGAAGGCGATGGCGCGCCCGTGCTGGACCGGGTTGTCGTGCGTGAGGGTCTGCAGCTCGGCCAGGGTGACCGGCAGGCGCTCGCGCGCCTCGTGATACCGGGCCAGCAGGGCACGGTCGCGGGTGATGATGAAGCCGCGCAGCACGCTCTGGGCATCGACCAGGTGCCCGAGCAGCTGCTGGGCGTCTTCCAGCACGGCCTTGGTGTGCAGCGACAGGCGCTGCGCGTCCGCCTGACGGTCCTGCGCGACGACGAGTGCGGCCAGCAATCCGATGAGGACCATGCTCGGCAGCGCCACCAGGATGATGGCGCGGCCGAGAATGCTCGACGGCGAGATCATCGGGCGGAGTCTGGATCGTCGGCGCCGGCCTTCTTGCGGCGGGACCGGATGTCGTAGCGCTTGATCATCTCGTTCAGGGTCGTGGGCTTGATGTGCAGCAGCTCGGCGGCCCGCTTCTGCACGCCGCCGGCCACCTCCAGCGTGGTCTCGATCAGCCGACGCTCGAAGTCTCCGGTCACTTCCTTGAACGAGATGCCCTCCGGCGGCAGCACGAAGTTGGGAATCTGGAAACGCCGGGTGATGCGCACGTTGTCGGGAATCAGATCCGGCCCGATGCGGGAGCCCGGGCAGAGCACGACCGCCCGTTCGATCACGTTCTCCAGTTCACGGACGTTGCCCGGCCAGTCGTAGTCCAGCAGCAGGTCGAGGGCCTCGGGGGCGAATTCGAGATCCTTCCGGTTGTTCTCCTCGCCGTACTTCTCGAGGAAATGCTGGACCAGCAGTGGGATGTCCTCCTTGCGCGTCCGCAGCGGCGGCAGGTTGACCGAGATCACGTGCAGGCGATAGTACAGGTCCTCGCGAAACCGGCCGTCGTCCACCATCGTGCGGAGATCGACGTTGGTAGCGGCGATGATCCGGACGTCCACCTTGATGGTGTCGACGCCGCCGAGGCGCATGAACTCGCGCTCCTGGATCACCCGCAGCAGCTTGGCCTGGGTCTCGAGTGGGACGTTGCCGATCTCGTCGAAGAAGATGCTGCCCTTGTCGGCAACTTCGAACAGGCCCTTCTTCGGCGCCACTGCCCCGGTGAAGGCGCCCTTGACGTGGCCGAACAGGTTGCTCTCGAGCAGGTCCGGCGGCAGGTTGCCCGAGTTGACCGTGACGAAGGCCTTCTCGGCGCGCAGCGAATTGTTGTGGAGCGCCCGCGCGACCAGCTCCTTGCCGGTACCGCTCTCGCCGTAGACGAGCACGGTGGAGCGGCTCGGGGCGGCCTGGATCACCAGATCGAAGACCTGCCGCATCTTGCCGCTGCGGCCGATGATGTTGGCGAACTTGCTGCCGTGCGACTGCAGGTTCTGCTTGAGGATGCGGTTCTCGCGCGACAACCGCGTGCGCTCGACGGCATTGCGCAGCACGCCGGCGACCTCGTCGTTCTTGAACGGCTTGGCAATGTAGTCGAAGGCCCCCCGCTTCATCGCCGACAACGCCGTCTCGACCGACTGGAAGGCGGTGACCATCACCACCGGCAGGTCCTCATCCATCGCCTTGAGCTCGCCGAGCACGGTCAGCCCGTCCATGCCGGGCATCATCACGTCGACGACAGCGGCGTCGAAGGAGCGGGTGCGCGCCAGCTCGAGCCCTTCCATGCCGTTGACGGCCAGGTGCACGTCGTAGCCCTCGCGCGCGAGCAGCGCCTCGAGTACTTCCCGCATCACTTCCTCGTCGTCGATGACGAGAATCGTTCCCCTGACGTTGGCCATTGCAGACTTTCTTCGCGCGTCAGCCCGCGCTGGTTGCCGCGCTCTCGCTCCGTGCCGGCAGCAGGACGGGGAACGACAGCGTGAACTGCGTGCCCTGTCCCAGCTGGCTGTCGCAGACGATGGTGCCGTCGTGCTCCTGCACGATGCCGTACGTGATCGACAGGCCGAGGCCGGTCCCCTGGCCAATCGGCTTGGTGGAAAAAAACGGGTCGTAGATGCGCGGCAGGTGCTCGCTGGGAATGCCCGCGCCCGTGTCGCTCACCATCACGACCACCTGGTTGCCGTCGCGACGTGAGGCGATGGTCACCCAGCCGCCTTTCGGCATGGCGTCGCGCGCGTTCAGGAACAGGTTGAGGAAGACCTGCTGCAGCTTGTGCTCCACCGCCCGCACCGTCGGCCCCTCGGCCTCCAGCTGCTTGCGCACCTGGACACTCGCCGAGCGGAACTGGTGCTCGAGCAACGACAGCACGTCGTTGATCACCACGTGCAGGTCCACCGGGCCGGTCTCGCTCTGGACCGGGCGCGACAGGTGCAGCAGGCTGTTGACGATCTTGGCGGCGCGGAAGGTCTGGCGCTCGATCTTCTCGAGCAGCCGGGTGCGCGGGTCCTCGGGGTCGGCCTGCTCGAGCAGCATCTGGGTGAAACTCGAGATGCCGGTCAGCGGGGTGTTCACTTCGTGCGCGACACCCGCGGCGAGCAACCCGATCGAGGCCATCTTCTCGGAGATCTGCAGCTGCTCCTCGAGCTGCACCCGTGAGGTGATGTCCTCGACCATCAGCACGGATCCGGCATGGGCCGAGCTGGACGTGCGCAGCGGATGGACAGCCGCGTTGACCAGCCGTTTGCGGGCGCCGTCGGCGTGCCGCGACACCAGCGGCGTGCGATACAGCGTCTCGGTGTCCGGCCCGCCGCGCTCGGCCATCCGCACGGCCGCGAGAAACTCCGGGTCGAAGAGCTCGTCGAGGCGGCGACCGACGGCGGTGGCTGCCGGCACGCCGGCAATGGCTTCCATCGCCGGGTTCCAGTGCAGCACGACGCCATCGAGATCGGCCACGAGCATCCCGTCGGGCAGCGACTGCACGACGTTCTCGCTGAACTCGCGCATGCGGTTGAGCTCTTCGGCCTTCTCGCGCAGCGCCCGATAGAGCCGGCCATTCTCGATCGCGGTGGCCACCTGCGCGGCGACGGCGTTGAGCAGCGTCAGGTCTTCGGTGCTCAGCGGCTCGCCGCTCGGTCGCGAGCCAAGCCCGATCACCGCGATCGGCCCATCCTTGGCCAGACACGGCACGAAGTAGTGCAGGCCATGTTCACGCCAGAAGCGCACCTCGTCGGCCGCGAACCGTCGCACGGTGAAGGGGTCGTCGAGGCTCACCACCTGACCGGTCTCGATGCGGGTGCCGATGCCGGACAGGCGCTTCAGCGCGGGGACCGAGTCCAGCGCCGCGCCGACCGCCCGATGCGCGGCAAAGCCGCCCTCGGCCCCGGGATGGGAAGCGACAAAGAGCGTGATGCGATCGACGCCGAAGGTGTCGGCGAGCCGCTGCACGAGTCGCTCGGTGAGCCGGTCGAGGTCGAGATCGGCATTCAGGTCGCGGGCAAAGGCGAGCAGGGCGCGGCGATAGTCGTAGCGGTCGCGATAGTGGGCGTAGTCGAGGGCGGTCTGGATGGCGCTCTTGACCATCGGCGCCAGCAGCACCACCAGCAGCGTGGCCAGGATGGCGATGACCGAGTTGTGCTGCTCCGAGCCACCGAGGAACATCTCGCTCGCGAAGCGCAGCGTGGTCGTGTAGATGGCGGCAATGGCCGCCAGCACCGTCGCGTACACGACGGTGCGCTTGATGATCACCTCGACGTCCATCAGCCGGTAGCGGACGACCGCGGAGGCAAAGGCGAGCGGCACGAGCGCGAGCAGCACGACCAACAGGCCGAGCACATCCCACGGCTGGTAGCCGAGCGCGTACGGCAGCCCGTAGAACAGCGCAAAGGGCAGCGCGCCCGCCAGCGTGCCCCAGACGATCCAGCGCAACTGGCGCCGCGCCGTCACCGAGCGCAGGCGTCCCAGCGTGCGCATCATGATCGTCTGCCCGACGATCAGCGCCGCCACCAGCTGCAGCATCTCCGCCCGGTCGAGCGCAACGACCCAGTTCTCCAGCGCATCGCCGGGAATCGCACCGGCCGACAGGACCGAGACGCGCGCCAATCCGAGCAGAATCGCCGGCAGGTACAGCAGCGGCAGCAGCACCCCGGCCCGCGGCGCCTTGGCCCACGCGTCCTGGCGCTCCGGGAAGACCAGCGCGAAATGCACGAACAGCGGCGGCAGGGCCAGCATCGCCACCACGTCGGCCCAGTAGAAGACCCAGTCGAGCCGGTCCAGCCGGCCGCTGTACGAGAAGCCGCAGACGCCGAAAAAGGCAACCGTCAGCCAGAAGAAGTGCAGGGTGGCGGGGTCGCGGGGCCGCTGGACGCGCACCGAACAGCCGACCAGCAGGGCAAAGATGGCCACGGCGGCCAGCGCGTAGTACAGCAGCCGGGCGCCGTCGGGCAGCGGCTCGAGTTCGAGGCGCAATGGCCGTTCGTAGCCGGCCCGGGAGATGACGTACGACAGCGGACGGCCGCGCTGGCTGCCGTGCTGCGCGTCGAGCACCTGCTCGACCCGATCGATGCCGCGGCCGTTGATGGCCACCAGCACGTCACCGCGCTGGATGCCAGCTTCCGCTCCCGCCGCCTGCGGACCGACGGCGGCCGCCACGACCCCCTCGGCGCGCGCTTCCCACAGGACGCCGTCCTCCACCTCGACCCAGGAGAAGCGCACCGTGATGTTGGCCACGGCCAGGGCCAGCAACACCGCCGTGACCACCACGGCAAGCGCAGCTCGGCCCCACTGCACGCGGTGCGGCCCATCGGCGGATGCTGCCCAGAGTCCCTCGGTCATCGTGTGTCGGTCGACAGAGCGACAGGCCGCGGAACGGCGCCGTAAATCGCTATGGCTTGGTATTCAGCAAACGGTGTTCCACGTAGAGTCCACGCCCAGTTCGCTGTGGCGATGACAAACGGGCCTGATTGCCGCAGTAGTCTGGCGGGAAGCCGACATGCCCGAAATGCAATCCGGTGAAATGGATCGCCATACCGGAATTATGGAGCGCTGGCACGGCCGTCAGCCGGGGTGGGAGAAAGCGTGTTCAGAACTTCACGAGCACGCCACCGACGACGCGCTTGGGTGGGCGGATGACCAGCAGTTCGTCGTAGATCGACCCGACCGCTTCGCCGTCCCGGAACAGATTGCGTACGGCCACCACCAGTTCCCAGTCGGCCCCGGTGGCGCTGAGAAACGGCAACCGCTGCGAGACCTGGACATCGAAGCGCGCGTCGGTGCTGGCGTCGGCAAGCAGGGGACTGCGGCGGGCGAAGGCCGAGTTCGCCTTCCACGTGGCGGCCACGCGTGTGGCCGTCTCGGGGATGTCGGTGACGACCCGTGCCGTCACGTCGTGGATGCGCTCGGCGCCCTGGCGGTCGGCCGAGGGGGCCATCAGCGCGATCAGGCCGCGGTCGCCGCTGCCGAACCACTGCGCGCGCGCGAGGGTGTACTCGAGCGATCCGCGGAAGCGCGGGCCGGCGTCCTGCGCCACGGCGAACACCCAGCCGTCGGCGTTGACGTTGCCGCCGTTGGCCACCGCGTAGTGACCAAGGTCGGGGGCCAGCCCCTGTGGCCCGACGCCGAACATGGCCACCAGCTGGTTGTCTACCGACTGCTCGAAGCGACGGACCCCCAGCAGGACCTGTCCGACCTGCCGCTCCAGCCCCACTTCCAGGTGCCGGGTCCGCTCGGCGCTGAGGCGCCCGCCGGCCGAGGCCGACGTGAAGGTGCGCTGCGGCGGCATCGCGAAGGCGTTCAGGTTGCGGGCGTCGAACTCCTCGGCGCCGGGCGCGAGCATCTGCTGCGTCACGCCGACCCGCAGCCAGGTCTTGTCGAGCGGCGACACCGACATCGACACGCTCGGGCTCATCAGCGTCGGGCGTTCCAGGTAGTCGTGATACGCGTACCGGGTGCCGTAGGTGACCACGGCCCGGCGGTGCAGGCGCCAGGTGTCGAAGGCGTGGATGGTGCCGGCGACGCGGCGGCGCTCGGGCACGCTCACGAGGGCGGCAGGTGTCTGGTCCGAGAAGGCCTGCAGGGCAAAGGAGGCGCCGAGGTCCAGCGCGTGGCTCGACTCGGTCGGCCGCACGTAGTTGCCGGCGACGATCCAGGACGACAAGTCGCCGCGGCCGAAGGCGCCTTGCACCGACCACTGGCCGGTGTTGCCGATGGGAGCGCCCACCGTCGCGTAGGCCACGCCGGCCGGGCCCTGCGCCCAGGCCGTCGCTTCGCCGTCGGCCCCTTCGTCGAAGGCAGTCGCGGTCAGGAACTGGATCTGCCCGGACAGCGAGGCATCGCCGCCGAAGTACGAGGTCGTGCTGCGGGCGGAGGCCTCGACGGTGGACGCGCCAAGGCGGCCTTCGATCCAGGCCATGTCGTCCGCGATCGCGTCGAGTGCCAGTTGTCCCTGTGCGTCACGCAGCACCGAGCGCTTCAAGTGGCGCAGGCGCCACAGGCGTGGCGAGTGGTCGTGGTCGGCGGAGTCCTCGTCTGCCTTCGGGCTGGCGGGGGCAGGCGCGATGGTCGCGCTGGCGCCCCCGAAGCCGGCGGCAATGACTGGCGCGGGCTCGGTCGCAGCCGGGGCGACAGGAGGCGTGGGGGTGGAAGTGAGGTGTGCGAGCCGCACGATGTGACGGGCGCTGGCAGCCGGCGTCACGTCCACGAACTCGCGCATCGAGGCGCGGTAGCCGGCCCGCTGCGCGCGAATCAGATAGGTGCCGACCGGCACCGCCGAGAAGACGAAGCGCCCCGATTGGTCGGTGACCCCGAACAAGGCGTCAGGGCCGAGCGCAGACACGGCAACCCCGGCAAGTGGCGCACCGCGTTCATCGGTGACGACCCCTTCGATGCGACCGGACACCAGCTGCATGCCCGGCACACCCGACGACGCGCCGCTGTTGGCGCGAGCCTGCACACGAGGCTGTGCCGTCGCCGTCCAGGCGAGGCTCAAGCCGAGTGCGAGCGCCGTCAGCGTCACCGATCGGGTCATGGGCACTCCAGTGACAGATCGCAGGCGACGCGTGGGCCCATCTGCCGCGAGGCAGACAGCCACAGCGCGTCCCCACAACCCGTCGCGAACTAGGAACCGACGACGGTAAACGCGACGTCGTGGGTCAGGGCCTTGCCGGTCTTATTGTCCGTCACTTTGACTTCGAGACGGTAGTCCCCCGGCTCGAACGCCGAGATGGGGACGTTCAGGCTACCGACGAGCTGGTGTCCCTGGGCCACATCGAACCCGGGCGGCAGTGTCTCCCCGTTGAGCTTCTGGGGCGCCACGCCGCGGAACTTCGCCTCGCCGAGCGGGCCCTTCTTGTAGGGCTGCCAGTCGATCGTGACGTCGGGCTTCTTGTCCTCACCGAGCGCCACGCCGTAGATGATGAAGAACACCGACAACTCGTCCGCCGAGGTGAACTTGCCGTCGACGGCGGGCGACACCTCGAGGTTGCCGATGACGTACGGCTTGAGTTTCTGCGCCTCGCCGGTTGGCACTTCGGTCAGCGGCGTGACCTTGTTGGCCAGGAAGACCGTCGAGATCTGGAACGCATCGCTCCAGTAGTCGGGCACGGTCACCGTGGCCTTGTGCACGGCAACCTTGAACGGCCCGGGAGCGGCCGCCGCCGGATCCTTGACCGCCACGGCGACGTACGCGTCGTACTCGCCGGCCGTCACGCTGAACGGGCGGCTGAACGTCAGCGGCCCGCCCGGCCCGCGCGGCACCGCGGTCAGTTCGTAGAAGTCTTCCCACGGATACTCCACGCCCGACACGGCCTGGCCGGCCAGGTCCTGGACCTCCTTGCCCTTTTTCTTCTTGTCCTGCTTTTCCTTCTCCTTGCGGGCCTTCGGGTCCAGCGGCGGCGGCGCGGCCGGCGGCACGGCGCCCTTGGCCGCGAGGCGGATGTAAGCCGCCAGGTTGCCGCCCTGGCCGATCACATCGGGCTGCAGGGTGACCGTGAACGGCGCGTAGATCTTCTTGTCGGAGGCCTTCAGGTAGTCGATGGCCAGCGTCATGGCCGCCGTCGTCGCCGGCTCGGCGACCACCGATTGCGCCACGGGATCGGCCACGAAGACCGAGGTCCCCGGCGCCCCCGTCATGGCCTGATTGGTGGCCCCGACGAGGCCGTCGATGAGCACCTGCTTCGGATCGACGGGCTTGGCCGCCTTGTCGTCCTTTTTCTGGGCCAGGGCTGGACCCACGCCGATGACGAGGGCGAGCAGCCCCGTCGTGAGCCACGTGATCTGCATCTGTCGCATACGTAAAATCCCCCGGCATGCGCCGGCATGCCCAAGAATTCGGATCATAGGTCCGGACGCACCGAAGTCGAAAGCGCAAAAAGCCGAAAACCCGCGGAAAGCACGACAATGCCGGCAGGAGATAGAATTCACAGCGGCGCCGGCACCGGCCGCCGCTGGCAATCGCCGCGCCCCTGCTGGCGCTTTTTCACCGCGTCGACCGTGCCACAGGGCCGGTCGCCACGCGCATTGGACCGGGTGCCCCATGCTCAATGACTCGCTCGTCATCGTCCTGGCCGGAGGGGTCGGCGAACGTCTGTCGCCGCTGACCAGGGAACGTGCCAAGCCGGCGGTGTACTTCGGCGGTCCCTACCGGATCATCGATTTCACGCTCAGCAACTGCATCAACTCCGGGCTCCGCCGGATCTTCATCGCCACTCAGTACAAGAGCCTGTCCCTGAACCGGCACATCCGGATGGGCTGGAACGTGGTGGCCGAGGAACTCGGCGAGTTCATCGAAATCCTGCCGCCGCAGAAGCGCGTCAGCGACAACTGGTACCTGGGGACCGCCGACGCCGTCTACCAGAACCTGTATTCGGTCGTGCGCGAAGCCCCCAAGCACGTCGTCATCCTCTCCGGCGACCACATCTACAAGATGGACTACTCCAAGATGCTGCGCTGGCACATGGAGAAAGGCGCGGCCGCGACCGTCGCCACCTACGAAGTGCCGGTCGAGGAAGCCGCCAGGCGCTTCGGGGTGATCCAGGTGGACGAGGAGGAACGCATCGTCGGCTTCGAGGAGAAGCCAGCCGAACCCAAGCCCATTCCAAGCATGCCGGGCGTTGCCCTGGCGTCGATGGGCATCTACGTCTTCGAGGCCGACGTGCTGGTCAAGGCGCTCGAGGAAAACGCCGCGCGCGCCAGCAAGCACGACTTCGGCAAGGACATCCTGCCCTCGCTCATCGGCAACGCCCCGGTCTTCTCCTACCGCTTCTCGGACGAGAACAAGAAGGCCAGCAAGTACTGGCGCGACATCGGTGAGCTGGACGCGTACTACGAGGCCAACATGGACCTCGTGCAGGTCAATCCGGACTTCAACCTGTACGACCCGGACTGGCCCATCCGCACCTGGATGGAGCAGGCACCGCCGGCCAAGTTCGTCTTCGACGACGAGGGGCGCCGCGGCGAGGCGGTGGACTCGATCATCTCGTCGGGGGTGATCGTCTCGGGCAGCACCGTGCGCGGCAGCATCCTCTGCCCCAACGTGCGGGTGCACAGTTACTGCGACATCGACCGCAGTATCCTGATGCCCGGGGTGCGGGTCGGCCGGCACGCCCGCATCCGGAACGCCATCATCGACCGCGACGTGTTCATCCCTCGAGGCGCCGTCATCGGCCACAACCTCGACGAGGATCGAAAGCGCCACACCGTCACCGCCAAGGGCGTGGTGGTGGTGACGACCGACGACGAGCCGTTCGTGCAACCGCCGGAACCGACGCGGCGCGAGCACGAGCAGGCGGCGGACGCGCGCGGGCAGCAGTAGCCGGGGACCGGGTATCGGGGACCGGGGACCGGGGACCGGGGACCGGGTATCGGGATCGGGTATCGGGGACCGGAGCCGGGGTTCTGTGAGTTCGGTGGTAGGGGCCGCTCCCCGAGCGGCCCGTCAGCTGCCCGCCCCGTGCGGGGCTGACACGGCACACGCAGTACGGCGCGTTCGGGGAACGCGCCCTCCCTTCATCCAATTCAGGAGCACGCAGCAGTGAAGATTCAGAAGGTCATCGGACGCGAGATTCTCGATTCGCGCGGCAATCCCACGGTGGAAGTCGACATCACGCTCGAGGGTGGCGCCTTTGGCCGGGCCGCGGTGCCCTCCGGCGCGTCGACGGGCGAGCGTGAAGCTCTCGAGTTGCGCGACGGCGACAAGGCGCGCTACCTCGGCAAGGGTGTGCGCAAGGCCGTCGCCAACATCAACGGCGAGATTGCCGGGGCGCTGGTCGGCAAGGAATTCGAACAGGCCTCGCTCGACGACACGATGATCGAGCTCGACGGCACCGAGTTCAAGAGCCGCCTCGGCGCCAACGCGACGCTCGGCGTCTCGATGGCAGCCCTGCATGCCGGCGCTGCCGAGAAGCAGGTGCCGCTCTACGAGTACATCGGCGCCCTGCGTCATGGGATGGCTGGCGGCGGACCCGCCGATCTGTTGCCCTCGCCGATGATGAACATCCTCAACGGCGGCGCCCACGCCGACAGCAGCGTCGACTTCCAGGAGTTCATGGTGATGCCGCTCGGCGCGCCGAGCTTCTCCGAAGGGCTGCGCTGGGGCACCGAGATCTTCCACACCCTGCGCGGCATCCTGAAGGCCCGCGGCCTGTCCACCGGAGTCGGTGACGAGGGTGGCTTCGCCCCGAGCCTGAAGAGCAATCAGGACGCCCTTGACGTCGTGATGGAAGCAATCACCAAGGCCGGCCTGAAGCCCGGCGAAGAGGTCTGGATCGCGCTCGATACCGCGTCCAGCGAGCTGTGGAAGGACGGGCAGTACGTTTTCAAGAAGTCCGGTTCGCCGACCCGCAGCAGCGAGCAGATGGTCGAGCTCTTTGCCGACTGGGTGCGCCAGTACCCGATCTGCTCGATCGAGGATGGCCTGGCCGAGAGCGACTGGGCGGGCTGGAAGCTGATGACCGATGAACTGGGCGACAAGGTGCAGCTGGTGGGCGACGACGTGTTCGTCACCAACCCGAAGATCCTCGCCGAAGGCATCGAGGCCGGGATCTGCAACTCGCTGCTGGTCAAGCTGAACCAGATCGGCTCGGTCACCGAGACGCTGCGCGCGATGAAGATCGCCTGGGACGCCGGCTACACGACCATCGCCTCGCACCGCTCGGGCGAGACCGAGGACAGCACGATTGCCGATCTCGCCGTCGGCACGCGCGCCGGCCAGATCAAGACGGGTTCGGCCAGCCGCAGCGACCGCACCGCCAAGTACAACCAGCTGCTGCGCATCGAGGCGGCGCTCGGCAGCAACGCCAAGTACGCCGGCAAGTCGGCCATCAAGGGGCTGAAGTAGTCGCCGTGGCCAGCAACCGCGCGCCGGTGGCACTGATCATCCTCGATGGCTGGGGCCTGCGCGAGGAAGCCGACCAGAACGCTGTGAAGTTGGCCCAGCCAGCCAACTTCATGCGGCTCTGGTCGTCCTACCCGCACGCCACCCTGCAGGCGTCCGGAGAAGCCGTGGGCCTGCCGGCCGGCCAGATGGGCAACTCCGAGGTCGGTCACACCAACCTCGGCGCGGGACGCACCGTCTACCAGGACTTGACGCGCATCGACAAGGCCGTCGCCGACGGGACGTTCGCCGAGACCCCGGCGCTGCGGGCTGCCGTGCAGACGGCCATCGACAGGGGCACCACCCTGCACCTGCTCGGCCTGCTCTCGGACGGCGGCGTGCACAGTCACCAGGCGCACCTGCACGCGCTGCTCCGCATGGCCAAGATGATGGGGCAGCCCAAGATTGGCGTGCACGTGATCACCGATGGCCGCGACACCTCGCCGCAGGGTGGTCGTGGCTACGTCAAGGCGCTCGAAGCGGTCTGCGCTGAGACCGGCGCGCACATCGCCAGCGTGTCGGGCCGGTACTACGCCATGGACCGCGACAAGCGCTGGGATCGCGTCGCCCTGGCCTACGACGCGATCGTCACCGGCACCGCGCCATTCGGCTCGTCAGCCGGGGCCGTGCTCGAGGAGGCCTATTCCAAGGGCATCACCGACGAGTTCATCCTGCCGGCAACGCTCGTCGATGCCGATGGCCGTCCGGTCTGCCCGATGGCTGACGGCGACTCGGTGATCTTCTTCAACTTCCGCGCCGACCGGGCGCGGCAGATCATCAACGCGCTCTTGTCGGAGGATTTTGCCGGCTTCCCCACGCCGGGACGCCCGCGCGTGTCGCTGACGACGTTCACCGAGTACGACGCGACCTACCGGTTTCCCGATCGCCTTTCCGCCGCAGGCTGCGACCCAATACTTCGGCGAGGTCCTGCAGGCGCATGGCCTCACCAACATGCGGCTGGCCGAAACCGAGAAGTACCCGCACGTGACGTACTTCTTCAACGGCGGCATCGAGACGCCATTTGCCGGCGAGGAGCGCGTGCTGCTGCCCTCGCCCAAGGTGGCCACCTACGACCTGCAGCCCGAGATGAGCGCCGCCGGCGTGGCCGACGCATTCGTGGACAGCGTGTCGCACCACCGACACGACGTCATCATCTGCAACTTCGCCAATCCGGACATGGTCGGCCACACCGGCGTGCTGTCCGCGGCGATTGCCGCCATCACGGCAGTCGATGCCTGCCTCGGCCGCTGCATCGACGCACTGCTGGCGGCCGGCGGCACCGCCATCGTCACCGCCGACCACGGCAACGCCGAGCAGATGTGGGACTACGGGCTCAATGCGCCGCACACGGCCCACACCACCAACCTGGTGCCGGTCGTGCTCGTGGGGCCCGACGTCGCCGGCAAGACGCTCCTCGACGGCGCCCTCACCGACGTGGCGCCGACACTGCTGGCGCTGCTCGGCCTGCCGCAGCCGGCAGAGATGACGGGGCGGAGCCTGATTGCCTGACGCACGCGGGTAGGGGCGCCGCACCGAGGCGCCTGAGCCGCAATTGTGAATTTCGGGGATTGACCGACGAAGGCCGCCTGATGTCAGGCGGCCTTCGTTCGTCCTAGACTTCTTCGGTCGCCGCGTCGGGGGCGATGCGCAGCGACTTGAGGAACCGCCGGTCGTTGTCGGTCATCGCCACATGCCGCGTGGCGTGCGAGGGGTGCCGCAGCGCCACTTTCCGGGCCTTCTTGCCCGACCTCGCGGCAAAGCCGATCTCGGCGTCCAGCGTCACCCGCAGGTCGTACCCGGCCTCCCGGGCGCGCGCTCGGCAGGCTTCCACGCGTGGATCAGAGGCCACGGCGTCGGCCATGGCCTCGGCCAGCTCCTTTGCCAGTCGATTCACGGTGTCGTCCACGCTGATCTCCCTTCCGGCACACAGGCGCGAGCCCTGCGTGCAGCTCGACGAGGCACACGCGATCCGCCGGGATGATCGGTGCGGTCGAGCGCCATCTGCTGTTCATTAGAGGAGGCGTCTGGAGGTGATTGACGAAATCGTGGCGATTGTATCGGCCGGCCCCGGGCAAGGCAAGGATGCCGCGGCCAGCGACAGCACCGCCGGGCCGGATGGTACGATGCGCGGGACCGCGCGATGCCCCTCCTCTCCGTCCGTCATCTCTCCACCGGCTTCCCGATTGGCGGCCGCTGGGTGCCCGCCGTGCAGGACGTGAGCTTTGAAATTGCCCGCGGCGAGACCCTGGCGCTGGTCGGCGAATCCGGGAGCGGCAAGTCGCTGACGGCGTACTCCCTGCTGCGGCTGGTGCCCCCGCCCGGGCGCATCCTGGACGGCGAGATTCACCTCGAGGGGCGCAACCTGATGGACCTGTCCGAACGCGACATGGAGCGCGTGCGAGGTGCCAAGATCTCGCTCATCTTCCAGGAACCGATGAGCGCTCTCAACCCGGTGCTGACGATCGGCAGCCAGCTGGTCGAAGCCATGACGGTGCACGGCCTTGGCGGTGACAGTCCCAGGGCGAAAGCGCTCGAACTGCTGGCCACCGTGCGGATGGACGACCCGGCCCGGCGCTTCGCGGAGTATCCGCACCAGCTGTCGGGAGGCCTGCGGCAGCGCGCCCTGATTGCCCTGGCGCTCTGCTGCCGTCCGGCCTTGATCGTCGCCGACGAGCCGACCACCGCCCTCGACGTCACCCTGCAGGCCGAGATCCTCAACCTGCTGCGGCAGCTCAAGCACGAATTCGGGCTCTCGCTGCTGCTCATCACCCATGACCTCGGCGTCGTGGCGCACACCGCCGATCGCGTCGCCGTCATGTATGCCGGACGTATCGTCGAGGAGGCGCCGGTGCGCACCCTCTTCAAGGGACCGGCGCACCCGTACACGCAGGCGCTGCTGCGGGCGATGCCCGGGTCCACCCACAGCGCCCGGCGCCTCGAGCCCATCGACGGGCAGGTGCCGTCGCTGCAGGGGATGCCGCCCGGGTGCGCCTTCGCGCCGCGCTGCCCGTGGCGCCACGCCGCGTGCGATGCCGAGCCGCCGGCGATGTATGCCGTGTCCGAGCAGCACGGGTCGCGGTGCGTGCTGGTGCGGGAAGCGCAGCGGCTGGCCTCGGGCCCGGCAGCGGAGCTGTCGGCCGACTGATGCCGCTGCTCGACGTGCGGCAGCTCGGCAAGACGTACCAGCAGCGTGCCCTCTGGCGGACGCCACGCCTCACCCACGCGGTACGCGACGTCAGCTTCACCATCGACGACGGCGAGACGTTCGGCCTGGTCGGCGAATCCGGCTCGGGCAAGACCACGACCGGGCGCTGCATCCTGCGCCTGATCGAACCGACATCGGGGCAGGTGTGGTTCAAGGGCGAGGACCTGCGCGCCCTCGATCGCCAGGCGCTGCGGGTGCGGCGGCGACAGATGCAGATGGTCTTCCAGGACCCGTACGCCTCGCTCAACCCGCGGCACCGCATCGCGACGATCCTCGAAGAGCCCCTCGACATCCACGCGGTGGGGACGCCGACCTGGCGCCGCGCCCGGGCCACCGAGCTGCTCGAACTGGTGGGCCTGGAGCGCGACACGCTGCCGCCGCTATCCGCACGAGTTCAGCGGCGGCCAGCGGCAGCGCATCGGCATCGCCCGGGCACTCGCGCTCGAGCCCTCCTTCATCGTCGCCGACGAACCGGTGTCGGCGCTGGACGTCTCGGTGCAGGCGCAGATCGTCAACCTGCTCGCCGATCTGCAGCAGCAGTTGTCGCTCACGTACCTGTTCATCTCGCACGACCTGCGCCTGGTGCGGCACATCTGCACGCGGGTGGCCGTGATGTACCGCGGCCGGATCGTCGAACTGGCGCCGGTGGCGGCGCTGTTCGAGACGCCGCGGCACGCCTACACGCGGGCCCTGCTGTCGGCGGTGCCGGTGCCCGACCCCGACATCCCGCCGCAACGCATCGAGTTCGATCCGGCCAGCGTCGACCCGAGGCGCCACTCGTGGAAGTCGGGCCGGGCCACTGGGCCCGCGCCAGCCAGGAGTAGCCGCAGCCCTCGACCGGCGGGCCGCGACGAAGATTGGTCAGCCCTTCTTGACGAATCTGACCTCGAAGACCCACGGCCAGAGCTTGCCGGTAATCAGGAAGTGGCCGGTCCGCGGGTCGTGGGCGATGCCGTTCAGCACGTCCACCCCGCGCGAGCGCTCGCTCGGCGTCAGCAGGTTGGACATGTCGATCCACGCCGTCACCCGCCCGGTCTTCGGATCGATGCGGGCAATCCGATCCTCCTGCCAGATGTTGGCGTAGATCGCGCCGTCCACGTACTCCAGCTCGTTGATCCGGGCAATCGCCTGGTCGCCGTCGCGCACCCGCAGCCGGCCCATCTCCTCGAGCGTGTCCGGATGCCAGAAGCGCAGCGTGTCGGATCCGTCGCTCATGATCAGCCGCTGGCCGTCGTAGGTCAGCCCCCAGCCTTCGCCCTTGTACGCGAACTCCGCCAGCCTGGCGAAGGTCTTGCGGTCGTAGACGAAGCCGACGCCGGTCTGGTAGGTCAACTGCACCAGCCGGTCGCCGACCGCGGCAACGCCCTCGCCGAAGTAGCGCCCGTCGAGCGCAACCTGCTGCAGCGCGGCGCCGGTGGCCAGGTCCACCCGGCGCAGCGACGACTGGCCGTGCAGGCCGGTGCCCTCGTACAACTGGCCGTCGGCGACCGTCAGGCCCTGCGTGAAGGCGGCCGGGTCGTGGGGATGGCTGCGCACGATCTCGTAGCCGTACTGCTCCACCGCGGACGCGCCGGCTGCCGTTGCCGGTCGCTGCCCGGACGTCGCCGGGGCTGACGCACCGCAGGCGACGACCAGCGACGAACCCACGAGCAGCAGGACAGCGAGACGGGCATACGGGGACTGCCACATGGAGGACTAGGGTAAACCGGGTGAGGGGGTACGGGGACCGGGGACCGGGTGACCGGGTACCGGGGACCGGGGATCGGGGATCGCGGATCGCGGATCGCGGATCGGGGATGGACAGGAACGGCAGACGGCAGACTGCCGCTAGGACGTCGGCGTCGCCGTGCGTTCGAAGAGGCCGCGGATGACCTCGAAGTAGGTTTCGGCGATGACGTCGTAGCCGGCCAGCGTCGGATGCAGGCCGTCGGCGCCGATGAGCGGCGACCCCTCGCCGCCGAAGGCCGCGTAGAGGTCCGCGCAGCCGGTCCCGTAGCGGCGGCACAGGTCGCGGATGCGCGCGTTCAGATCGCGGACGACCTGCGGCGCGGTGCCCTTGCTGGACCCGGGACGCTGCGGCGTGAGGGTTGCGAGGATGACGGCCACGCCGCGACTCTGGGCGTCTCGGGTGACCCGCTCGAGGCGCGTGACCACGTCGCCAACCGCGCGGGCCCCCTCGGTGTTGATGTCGTTGACGCCCCCCTGCAGCAGCAGGACCTGGGCGTTGCTCTGCCTGAGCGCCGCCGGATAGCGGTCCTCGATCTGGTCCATGAACTGCCCGGGGATGCCGGCGTTGGTGAACGCTGAACCGCTGCTTCCGGGTAGCGCTCGCGGAGCAGGAATTCGAGCTTCTGGGTGTAGGTGTCGCCGGGAATCTCGCGCTCGACGGCCCGCGACGTCGTGCCGAAGGTGAAGCTGTCGCCGAGTGACAGGAAGCGCTCCACGGTCAGCGTCGGCGCGACGACGACCGTCACCGCGAGGCTGCATGTCGGACGTCTGCGCCTGCGCGTCGGTGGCGGTGCAGGCCACGGTGGTCTGGCCGACCGGGACGGGCGTGCCGGCCGCCGGCGTGCAGGTGATGCCGACCGGCGCGGCGCCTCCCGTGACCTGTGGCATGCCGTACGCCAGCAGCACCGGCTGCCCGGTGGTCGTCCGCAGGACGGACGGTGCGCCACACGTCAGCGTCAACGGCGTGAGCACGGGCGGGCTGGGTTGGGTCGGCGTCGGGGACGAGGAGGAGGAGCCACCACCGCAGGACGAGCAGAGCAGCGTGGCGGCCAGCGCGGCCAGGACGTGAACACGCATCGAGACGTGCAGGATCGCAGAAACACGCGTCCGGACGCTAGGCGGCCCGGGTCACGTCCTTCTCGACCTGTCCGTCACGGATGTGGATGGCGCGATGCGCGTGGGCAGCGACTTCGGGTTCGTGGGTGACCAGCACGATGGTGTTGCCGGCGGCATGCAGGCGCTCGAACAGCGCCATGATCTCCACGCCCGTCTTGGAGTCGAGGTTGCCCGGTCGGCTCGTCGGCGAGCAGGATCGACGGGTTGTTGACGAGCGCGCGGGCAATCGCCACGCGCTGCCGCTGACCGCCCGAGAGTTCGTTGGGCTTGTGCCCCATGCGGTGCTCGAGCTCGACCTTGGTGAGCGCTGCCTTGGCGCGGTCGGCGCGGTCGGTGCCGCTGACGCCGGCGTAGACCAGCGGCAGTTCGACGTTGTGCAGCGCCGAGGCCCGGGGCAGCAGGTTGAACGTCTGGAAGACGAAGCCGATCTCCTCGTTCCTGATGCGCGCCAGCTCGTCGTCGTCCATCCGGCTGACCTCCTTGTCGTTGAGGAGGTAGGTGCCCTTGCTGGGCGTATCGAGGCAGCCGATGAGGTTCATCAGCGTCGACTTGCCCGACCCCGACGGCCCCATGATCGCGACGTACTCGCCGCGCATGATCTGGATGGAGACGCCACGCAAGCGCGTGGATCTCCTCCGAACCCATCACATAGGTTTTCCAGAGGTCGCGCGTCTCGATCAAGGCCATGGCATCAGCTTAGTACGGCCGTCGCCCAGGTAGGGTTCCCGCCGGCTGCTGGCCGCGGGCGCGGCCAGTGACCAGGGGTCACGGCTCTGCCCGCTTCTGCCCGACCGGCACGTTGGGCAGGGGTTCGGCGTGCGGGACGTGGACCACCACCTCCACGTCGCTGTCGCCAGGGGCGGGGTACCGGGCCCACAGCACCCGCCGCTCGCCAGCGGCCAGCGGCGTGAGGTCGCGGCTGCCGAGTGGCACGTTCGCGGCGTCGCGCAGCACGAAGAATTTGCGCTCGTGCGACAGGTCGGCCAGGTAGACCTCGGCGAGGGTGCCGCGGTCTGGACCATCGGCGCTGAACCGCTGCGCGATGTCCAGGGCAGGCGACCCGGGCCCGTTCGTATTGGTGACGGCGAGACGCAGTTCCAGGGTATCGGCGGCCACGCGGTCGAGCGACACCACCCCGATGGTCAGATGTCCCTCCTCCCCGGCCGTCTCGGCCAGCGGCAGTGGCGACGATTCCGGCGCCGGCACAGGAGGGCTGCCGGTGCCCTCGGCTGGAGCAGGCGTCACGGCCGGCCGGCGCACCAGCAGGAACAGCAGTGCCGCCAGCAGCAGCACTGCCACGCCAGCCACGACGCCCCAGCGCCGGGTCGACGATGGGGCCGGCGGCCGGGCCGCCGACGCGCCCGACGCATTGGTCGGCACGTCGGTCGGGGCATCGGTACGGGTGTCGGTCGGCGCGTCGGTCGGCGCGTGTCGGGGCCGGCGGCAGCGGGTCGGGGACAGAAGGCGGGAAGTGTGTGTGATCGGTCACGCGGAAAGGGATCCTTGGCGACACGCCGAGCGTTCGGCCCGCCGCCGGAGGCGACGCACCATGGACCACATGACCAGCGCGTGCAACCTGGCGTCCATGACGAACATGCGGTAGAGGCGACCGGCCCGGCCCGGGAAGGTCGCAAACGTCTCTGCAGTGAGACGAGAGCGCCCGACTTCGAGTTTGTCGATCCGGAAGACGACCTGATAGCGGGCGAAGCGATGCCGTCCGGCCAGCGCGTAGGTGCCGGGGGGCACCACCTCGCACACCGTGAAACCGGGCCGCTCGGCCCCGAGCACGTGCGAGGCCAGGCCATTGCTGGCTGACGGCTCGGCCCCCCACACGCAGGCCCACCCCCGAAGCACGGGGCTCGGGCCGGCCCCGGGCACCGCGGCCAGGATGGTGTCCCAGACGACCCGCGGCGAGGCCTCGATGTCGATGCTCCAGGCATCGAGGAACGGCAGGAGGGCGTGATCGCTCACGCCCCCTTTGTACCAGTCTTCGGTCAGTCTTCCTGCGTCTCGTACTGCGACTTCAGCTTGGCCACGACGTTGGGATCGGCCAGCGTGGTGGTGTCGCCAATGGCCTTGCCTTCGGCGATGTCGCGCAGCAGGCGGCGCATGATCTTGCCCGAACGGGTCTTGGGCAGGTCGGCCGCGAAGTGGATTTCCTCGGGCCGGGCGAGCGCGCCGATCTTCTTGACGACGTGCCCCCGCAGCTCGTGCTCGAGGCCGGTCGATGGCTTCTGGCCGTCCTTGAGCGTGACGAACGCCGTGATCGACTGCCCCTTGATGTCATGGGTCCGGCCAACCACTGCCGCTTCGGCCACCGCCGGATGATCGACCAGCGCACTCTCGACTTCCATGGTGCCGATGCGATGACCGCTGACGTTGAGCACGTCGTCCACGCGGCCGAGCAGCCAGATGCAGCCGTCGGCATCGATGCGCGCGCCGTCACCGGCAAAGTAGGCGCCGTCCTTCCACTTGCTCCAGTACGTGGCCTCGTAGCGCTCGGCATCGCCGTAGATGCCGCGCAGCATCGCCGGCCAGGGCTTGCTGATGGTGAGCAGCCCGCCGCCCTCGGTCACCGGCTGGCCGTTCTCGTCACGAATCTCCACCGCGATGCCCGGGAAGGGATGCGTCGCCGAACCCGGCTTGGTTGTCGTCAGGCCGGGAAGCGGCGTGATCATGATCTGCCCGGTCTCGGTCTGCCACCACGTGTCGACGATCGGGCAGCGGCGGCCGCCGATGAACTCGTGGTACCACATCCACGCTTCGGGGTTGATGGGCTCACCGACCGACCCGAGCAGGCGGATGCTGCTGAGGTCATGCTTGGCCGGCAGCTCCGTGCCCCAGCGCATGAACGCGCGGATTGCCGTCGGCGCGGTGTAGAAGATCGTCACGCCGTGCCGTTCGATCAGGCTCCAGAAACGATCGCGTTCCGGCCAGTCCGGTGCGCCTTCGTACATCAACAGGGTGGCACCGGCAGCAAGCGGGCCATACACCACGTAGCTGTGCCCGGTCACCCAGCCGATGTCCGCGGTACACCAGTAGACGTCGTCGTCCTTGAGGTCGAAGACCGCCTTGGTGGTAGCCATCGTGCCCGTCAGGTACCCGGCCGTGGTGTGGACGATGCCTTTCGGCTTCCCGGTGGTGCCCGACGTGTAGAGGATGTACAGCATGTCCTCGCTGTCCATCGCCTCGGGCTCGCACCACGCCGCCACGTCCTGCACGATGCGGTGGTACCAGTGGTCGCGTCCCTCGGTGATGTGCACGGGGAAGCGGTCCGATGAATCGCGCTTGACGATGAGGACGTTCTTGATCGACGGCGTGTGCTTGAGCGCCTCGTCGGCAATCTGCTTCAACGGCAGCAGCGAGCCGCGCCGGTAGCCGCCGTCGGCCGTCACCAGCAACGTGCACTGCGAGTCGTTGATCCGGTCGGCCAGCGCCTCGGCGCTGAAGCCGCCGAAGACGACCGAGTGGATGGCGCCGATGCGGGCGCAGGCAAGCATGACAATGGCCAGCTCGGGGATGAGCGGCATGTACATCGCGACGCGGTCGCCGCGCTTGACGCCAAGCTCCTTGAGGACGTTGGCGGCGAGGTTGACCTCGCGCTGCAGGTCGAAATACGTCAGCGTCCGGCGATCGCCGGGTTCCCCCTCCCAGACGATGGCCGCCTTGTTGCGCCGGCCGCCACGGACATGGCGATCCACGCAGTTGACCGAGGCGTTGAGCTTGCCGCCGACGAACCACTTGGCGTGCGGCGGGTTCCACTCCAGCACGGTGTGGAACGGCTCCATCCACTCGAGCTGCTCGGCCTGGGCCTTCCAGTACGCCTCGGGGTCGGCCGCCGCCCGCTCGTAGACGGCACGGTCCCGAAGATTGGCCGTGCTGGTGAACTGTTCGGACGGCGGAAAGGTGCGCTGCTCGTCGAGCAGCGCCTGGATGTTGGGGGAGGGTGACTCCGACATGGCCGGAATCGTATCAAAGCGCGGGTCTACTCGGGCATGTGCGGTCGGCTGCTGTCGGCAAAGCCCGGTACCGGCGGTGGCGGTGGCGGCATCGTCGCCTTGAACATGATGGTGCCCAGCAGCCCACCCAGGGCGCCGAAGATGGCGTTCACCAGGAGGCTCATCAGCAGGCCGAGCAGCATCAACGCCCCGCCGACGCCGCCCCGGGCCAGCGATTCCAGCGTGGCGCGCATCTCGCCCGGCATGTCGCTGCCGCCCTGTTCGAGGATCCGGCGCAGCATGTCTCCCTGCATCGATCCCATCAGCATCTGGATCGGGATGGCCAGCAACGATCCGACCACGGCTCCGACCAGTCCAGCCAGCAAGCCCGTGATCGCGCCGTCGACGCCGTCGACCGGAGTCGGCTGCGTCTGCTGCAGCAGATACGTGGCCAGCATGCCGCCGAGGATGACCCACAGGCAGCAGACACAGTTGCCCATCGAGACGACCGGCAGGGCCGACAACGTGCCGATGACCAGTCCGCCGAGGAGTGCCGGCTGCAGTTTCGATGCTTTCATGGAGACCTCGTGCCCAGCCTGCCCGAGACACTCGGGCTGCCGACGTCGGGCATCGTACTGCAGCCGACGCGTCCGGGCCTGCCCGCCTCGATCGACCGACGCCCGCTGTACGCTATCGCGCGTGCCGCTCTCGATGCGCGTGATGGCGTCCCTCGTGTCCCTCGCCCTGACCGCCGCCTGTGCGGGGCGGCCGGCTCCCACCGTCACTCCCGCCGTCGGCGCGGTGCGCCCGCGGACCGTCTCGGCGAGGACCCCTGCAGCGGTCGTGCTGCCCGGTCTCGACGTGTTCCTCGCCAACCTGCCACGCGACCTGCGTGGATCGCGGGTCGGGCTGATCACCAACCACAGCGCCATCGACCGCGCGCGAGTCCCGGCCATCGATCGGCTGGCGGCGCACCCCCACCTGACACTGGTGGCACTGCTGGCGCCCGAGCACGGCATCCGTGGCGACACCGCCGAGGGCGTGGCGATCGGTGACGAAGTGGACCGCAAGACCGGCGTGCCCGTGTACTCCCTCTACATGGCGGAGGACCGCGGCCCAACGGCATCGATGCTGAAGGACGTGGATCTGCTGGTCTACGACCTCCAGGAAGTGGGAGGGCGCACCTGGACGTACGTCTCGACGATGGCGCTGTCGATGAAGGCGGCGGCACGTCGCGGCATCCCGTTCGTGGTGCTCGATCGACCGAATCCGATCGGTGGCGAGATCGTCGAGGGCGCGCTGGTCGCACCCGGCTTCACCTCTTTTGTCGGCATGTACCCGATCCCCGCCCGGCACGGCCTGACCGTCGGTGAGCTGGCTGCCTACTTCAACCACGCCTTCGGGATCGGCGCCGACCTCATCGTCGCCCGCGCCGCCGGTTGGCAGCGCCACGCGTGGATGGACGACACCGGCCTGCCCTGGGTGAATCCCTCGCCCAACCTGCGGTCGCTCGATGCGCTCTCCAGCTATCCGGGCACGGTCTACTTCGAAGGCACCAACCTCACCGAAGGCCGCGGCACCGACCACCCCTTTGCCCAGATCGGCGCACCGTGGCTCGATGCGACAGGCGTGGCGGCACGCCTGCAGGCGATGTACCTGCCAGGCGTCCGTTTCGAGCCAATCGAGCTGGACGTCGCGGCGACCGCTGGCAAGTTCCCGGGACAGCGGATTCCCGGCATCCGCATCGTCGTCGCCAACCGCCAGACCTACCGGCCGGTACGCACCGCCCTGATTCTCATCGACACAATCAAGCGGCATCACCCGCACGAGTTCGCGTGGGGTCCGTCGATCGATCGCCTGACCGGATCGGACCGCGTCCGCCAGGCCATCGACAGCGGGCAGCTTGGCGCGCTGCTCGAGGACTGGGATCGCGAAGCGCAGGCGTTCGACTCGAGCATCGCCCCATATCGCCTGTATCGGTAAGTGGCGCTGCGTGAGCCGGTTGCGCTGCGGTTCATTCTGCATTTTGAATTCTGAATTTTTCTCCGGTTAGTCTGTGGCGTGGCCCTGTCCGAACTCTTTGCCTCGAACGCCCTCGTGCGATGGCTGCGCGGTGACCCCGGTCGCTACACGCTGCTGACCAGCCTGATCGGCGCCAGGCTCGGCGACCGCTTGTTGAGCTTCGGCTCCGGCGACCCCGGGCTCGTCGCGGCCATTGCCAAAGTCACCGGCTTGAGTGGACGAGCCCTCGCCCACGCGGGCTCGCCCGACGACGCGGCTCGGCTGCTGCAGGCGGCAGAGTCGGCCGGCGTGCTGCGTCGATGTCGAAGAAGGGACGCAGACCCCGCTGCCTTACGCCGAAGGCGACTTCGACCTGGCGCTGGTGGACGCGGTGTCGGCACCCGTCGCCATGCTGCTGCCCGAGATCCGGAGGGTCCTCCGCAGCGGCGGCCGGGTGGTGCTGGTGATCAGGCAGAAAGTCCCGCAGGCGCCTGCGCCCGCCGACGTCCTGCATGCCACCAGCGCGCATTTCCGGGGCGCACGCGTGCTGTACGAGCGGGACGGCCTGGCCATTGTCGAGGCCTTGAAAGGGCAACCGATCCAGCCCTGAGCCCCGGCCGGTAGAGACATTGTCCACTCCAGTGGACATGTCTCGTGGATCGCCCTTCGACTTCTTCGCCGAATCCAGTCTGGCGTGCCCGGCACGCTTGTTGCGACCTCTGATGGCAGACCTTGTCCGCAAGGGAATGCCACGATGCCACTGACTCCGCGCCCGCCTCTCGACGTTTTCTCCGCCCGCGACATCGCCCGCGCCTCCGGCACGGGCAGCGACGTGGTCGCGGAGCTCATCGCCTCGGGTGCCATCCAGAGCATCGATGGCGAGTTCGTGGCGTTCGACGATGCGGTCGGCGCAGCGCGGCGTCTGCGGGCCGGCCTGCCGGTGGCCGGGGCCGCGGCAGCCGTCAGCCCGACGCCGGGGTCGCTGTTCTCGAGAGCCAGGGCCGCGCAGCGTTCGGCCGGTCTGCCTGCGGCTGCTTCAGCTGCCGTACACGGCGTCGTTCTGGGCGGACTGCTGCTGGCTACGCTCGTGCCCCTGGGTTCCTCGGCCGCGCAGGTGGTCGACGACGCCAAGACCGAGAAGATGCGCATGGTCTACCTGAACCTGCCGGGACCAGGCGGCGGCGGTGGTGGTGGCGGGCTGCGGATGAAGACGCCTGCGCCACAAGCCAGGCGGACCGGCACGTCCGCCGTGAAAAGTCCTGTGCCGGTGCGGCGGCCGGTGCCTGTCACGCCCGCCCCGCGCATCGAGACGCCACCGCCCCCGGCGCCTCCGGCCGAGCCGTTGCCGCCGGTGCAGGCACCGGTTGCCGCCCGCAGCAACGACCCGGTGACCGAGGCCGGTGTCCTCGAGCAGCGACCGACGACACCGCCCAGCCGCGGCCCGGGAGATGGCGGCGGTGCCGGTACGGGCAAGGGCACAGGACTCGGGGAAGGCAAGGGATCGGGTCTCGGCGAGGGTGAAGGCGGCGGCGAAGGCGGCGGGCCCTACCGGGCCGGCAGCGGCATCCAGCCGCCTCGCCTGCTGAGTGAGGTGAAGCCCGACTACACCGAAGAGGCTCGCCGGCGCGGGCTGCAAGGCGAAGTGGTGATGGAGATCGTCGTTGGCCGCGACGGCCGGGTGCGTGACGTGCGGGTGCTGAAGGGGCTCGGCAGCGGGCTGGACCAGCAGGCCGTGCAGGCGGTGCGGCGGTGGACGTTCGCGGCAGCCACGCGCCAGGGCCGGGCAGTTGATGTGATTGTCGAAGTCGCGGTCGAGTTCGAGCTGCGCTGAGGAGCCGTCATGTACATCATCACCATCGTTGCCCTCGTGCTGGCCGCCAGCCTTGGCTGGTTTGCCTATCGCCTCCTGAGAGAGGACCGGCGCCGCGCCGACGCCCGCGTGGCCGTCCTGACTGCGGCGCTGGACCGCGCCGAGCCGGTCGGCTGGGACACGTCGGCCCGGCACGAATCAGCCGGGACTGCCGCACTCCCCGAGGTCCGCACGGCTGCCGTGCGCACTGAAGCGGCGGTCGCCGACACGCCGCTGGCGGCTTCGCGCGCACTGCCGGAACTGGTGTTCGTCGAGGACGACGTCCGGGACCGCGGCGCATTCCGCAGCGAGCACGACTGGGCCAACGGCAGCAGCGCCGGGCCGGCCGAGACCCGCGTGGCAGCGCCCGTCCGGGTGGGCGGCCTGCTTGCCGACGTCCCCGAAGCGCAGCGGGGCGATGCCCGCGGCGTGATCGGGGTTGTCGCCCTGGTTGTCGTGGCCGTGCTGGCGCTGGCATACGCGTGGTGGCCCGCCGCACCAGCAGAAGACAATCGCGCCGCCGCGGCTGCGGCTCGCGCCGAGACCACACCCGCGCCGCCTGCCGTACCCCTGCAGCTGACTGCCCTCGGGCACGAGCAGCGTCCCGGTGTCCTGGTGGTGCGTGGCGTGGTGCGCAATCCCGTTGCCGGATCGAACCGATCGAACATCGTCGCGAACGTGACGCTGCTGGACGCCAAGGGCAGCGTGCTCGACAGCGGCCGGGCGGCGGTGCAGGCGGAGGTGTTGCGGCCCGGGCGCGATGGTGAGTTCTCGGTGAATCTGCCGGCAAACGCCGCCGTGCGCCGCTACAGGGTGACCTTCCAGTCGGCCGACGGCAGCCTCGTGGCGCACGCCGACCGTCGCGCCGGCCGGCCATGAACATCGGGCGGAATCAACACGGCAGTGGTTCTTCGTCCACTCGTATCCCCAGGTGAACGCCATGCATGCACCCCTCATCGCTCGCTGCCGCCGGTCGCTGTTTCCTGCCGTGCTGGCCACGCTGGCCGTGGTGCCGCTGGCCGCGCAGGATGGCTTTCGCTTCCGCAGCACGACGGAGTTGATCAACGTCACGGCCACCGTCACCGACAGCACCGGGCGATTCGCCCCGCACCTGCGCAAGGAGGATTTCGTCGTCCGCGAGGACGGGCAGCCGCAGCAGATCTCGCACTTCAGCAGCGAGCGGGTTCCGGTCAGCCTCGGCATCGTGCTCGACCTCAGCGGCAGCATGTCCGGCGAGAAGTTCCGGGCCGCCCAGTCGGCGCTGGACCGCTTCATGTACGACCTGCTGCAGCCCGAGGACGAAGTGTTCATCCTCGGCTTTTCGGACCAGACCGAACTGGTGAGTGACTGGACCACGGACCGGGCCCGGCTGGCCAACGCCCTCAGGCGTGTGCGGCCGCGGGGCGGCACGGCGCTGTACGACGCCGTGGCCGAGGCCGTGCCGATGGCGCAGGGCGGACGCCACAAGAAGAAGGCCGTGGTGGTCATCTCCGATGGCAACGACACCGACAGCACCACCGCGGCGTCGGCGCTGCAGTCGTTGATTCGCGAGACCGAGGTGCTGGTGTATGCCGTGGGCATCGACGGCAGCGGCTCGGGCGGCGGGTATGGCAGTTCGGGTCCCGGCACGTGGTCGAGCGGGCCGCGCATCCAGTTGCCGTTTCCGTTCCCCGTGCCCGGCCGGCGTGGCGGCACGTGGGGACGGCCGCAGCCGCAGCGCCCCAGCGGCCCGCGGCAGGCCGGCCCGAACGATGCGGTGAACGTGGAGGTGTTGCGCGCCATCACCGACGACAGCGGCGGGCGGACGGAGGTCATCCGCCTGGCCAGCGAGATCGAGACGGCGACGGCAAGCATCGCCGACGAGTTGTCGCAGCAGTACTCGATTGGCTACGTGCCGCCGCGGGCCAAGGACGGCCGCTGGCATCGAATCGACCTCGAGGTCCCTGGCGGCCGGTACAACGTCCGGGCGCGACGGGGGTACCTGGCGCACTAGCAGCAACCGGCCGGCCAGCTATGATGGCTGGCCGTGCCGGTCTCCCCCTTCGTCCTCGCGATGGCCCTCAGTCTCGCCGGCAGCATGCTCGGCGTGCTGGTGGCGTCGGTGATCTACCTGTTCGGCGACCAGGCCCGCGAGCGGCTCGTCTCCTGGCTGGTCAGCTACGCGGTCGGATCGCTGCTGGGCCTGTCGCTGCTCCATCTGCTGCCCGAGGCGCTCGAGACACTGGCGGCGCCCCGCGCGCTCGGCACCGTGCTGCTCGGTATCCTGACGTTCTTCATCCTGGAAAAACTGGTGCTGTGGCGGCACTGTCACGACCCGCACGACTGCGAGGTGCACGGCAGCGCCGCCAGCCTGGTCATCATCGGCGACGTCTTCCACACCTTCATCGACGGCTCGATCATCGCCGCCGCCACGCTCACCTCCCCCTGGCTCGGGGTGACCACCGCCCTGGCGGCTGCGGCGCACGAGATTCCGCAGGAGCTCGGCGATGCCGCCATCCTGCTCAAGGCCGGGTACAGCCGCGTGCAGGCCCTGTCCCTCAACCTGCTCTCCGGCCTCGGCGGCTTGCTCGGCGCGCTGTTCGTCTACCTGGCGCTGAATCAGTTGCCGACGGTGCTGCCGTACGTGATCGCGTTTGCGTCAGGCAGCTTCCTGTACGTCGCGATGTCCGACCTCATTCCCAGCCTGCACCAGGGTCACGTCGAAGTGAACCCGGTCGCGCAGGTGCTGCTGATTGCCGGCGGGCTGCTCACCCTGCTGATGCTGTGACCGAGCGGCCGCGGGTTTCGGGGATGACCGTCCACCACGCCGCCGCCACCAGGAACGCCGCCGCGACGACCGTGAACGCGGTGGCGAAGCCGCGCTGGTCGGCCAGCGACCCGACGACGAAGGGCGCCGCGGCACTGGCCAGCCGGCCGGTGTTGTAGGTAAGCCCCTGGGCCGTCGCCCGGATCGCGGTGGGGTAGGACTCGGCCGTGACGATGCCGAATCCGGTGAAGTAGCCGGTGCCGAAAAAGGCCACGAACGGCCCGAGCAACAACAGGGGCAGCGGCGAGCGGATCTGCGCGTACAGCGCCAGCAGCAGCGCTGCCGTCAGCAGGTAGGTGACGTAGGTGCGTTTGCGTCCGAAGGCGTCGGCGACGGCCCCGAACGTGACGTAGCCGAACCACATGCCTACCTGCATCAAGACCACCAGCCACGCCATGGCGGTGGCGCTGAGGCCTATCCCCCCCTGCGCCGGCGACATCGACAGATACGCCGGAATCCAGGAGTTGAAACCCCACCACGCAAAGAGGCAGCACGCATTCATCGAGGCCAGCGCGACGGTGAGGCCGAGCCGCCCCTCACCGACCACGGCCGCCAGCCCGGCCCGCGGCGACTGCCTGACCGACTCACGCCACAGCCGCGGCTCCTCCACCGCCCGGCGGATCCACAGCGTGAACAGGGCCGGCAGCACGCCGACGAAAAAGACCGCACGCCACCCCCACACCGGCAGCACCAGGCTGGTGACGATGGCCGCCAGCGCGTAGCCCACGGCCCAGGCGCTCTGCATCAGTCCGAGCGCCTTGCCGCGGTGCTCGTCGGGCCACGTCTCGGCCACCAGCGCGGCCCCGCTCGCCCACTCACCGCCCATGCCGATGCCAAGACCGATCCGGAAGATCGCCAGCTGCAGGCCCGTCTGCGCCAGTCCGCACAGGGCCGTGAACACCGAGTACATCAGGATGCTGCCCATCAGTGCGCGGGTCCGTCCGAAGCGATCGGCCAGCACGCCGAAACCCACGCCGCCGGCCGCCGCCGCGATCAGCGTCACTGAGCCGATGAGCCCGGCCGTGGCTTTTGTCAGTCCGAGGTCGCTGATCACCGCCGTCAGCACGAGCGCGTAGAGCATCACGTCGAAGGCATCCAGCATCCAGCCGAGCGACGCCGCCCACAAGGCACGCCGGGCCGCAGGCGGCGCCTCGTGCCACCAGCGGAGCCAGCTCGTCGTCGTGTGCATGGGGCGGTCATTCTCGCACCTGTCCGCTGCATGCGACAGCCCGCGCCCCGCAGTCGCCTCCAGAGCACATCGCCGAACCGTCGCAGGCCGCAATTGCACGTGCAGGCGCCGAACGAGGTTGGCACGCGGTTTGATGTAGGAAAGGCAGGGAGGACGCACCCATTCATACCGGAGCTGCCAGCGCTCCAGCCGTGCGTGACCAGACATATGACTCGCTTTACGAACCTACTGACCGCCGCTCTCCTCGTCTTCTCGCTCTCCGCCGCAGCGCGTGCGGAGGACGTCGTCGAACGCAAGGATTTCCAGGTTTTCCAGGGTGTTGCCAAGCAGGTGCAGCAGTACGTGAACTTCACCGTGTTCGACAACGTCGGCGCCTCCGTGCAGGACGGCGTCGTGACGTTGACCGGCAAGGTGACGATGCCCTACAAGGTGCAGGACCTGACGCGGCGCGTCTCCAGGGTGGACGGCGTCCGCAAGGTGGAGAACCAGATCGAGGTGCTCCCCGTCTCGCGCTTCGACGATGAGCTGCGGCTGCGCATCGCGCGCGCCATCTACGGCAACCCGTCGTTCTGGCATTACGCATCGATGGCCAACCCGCCGATCCACATCGTGGTGGACAAGGGACGCGTCGCGCTCGAGGGCACCGTCAACAGCCACGTCGAGCGGATGCTGGCGCAGTCGCTGGCCATCGGCTTCGGTGAGTTCTCCGTCCACAACGGGCTGAAGACCGATGCCGAGCGCCAGGTCGAGCTCGAGGGGATCGACTGAACGCCGTTTTCCTGTCATTCGGGCCTGCGCCCGTCCGAGCGCCTCGACTCCTCTTCCTGGGGTCGGGGCGCTCCCTTTTTCAGGGGATGGTGACGCTGAACGTGCTGCCGCGACCCGGCGTGCTGCGCACCGTGGCCGACCCGCCGTGCGCCTCGGCGATGGCTCGCACGATGGACAGGCCGAGACCGGTGCCGCTGCGGCTGCGCGACGCATCCTGCTTGTAGAACCGGTCGAACACGCGGGCCTGCTGGTCGTCAGAGAGGCCGGACCCCGTGTCGGCCACGTCGACGCAGACACCGCCAGCTGGCACTGCCTGCGCCGACAGGGTCACCTTCCCGCCCTCCTGGGTGAAGCGCAGGGCGTTGCTCACCAGGTTCGAGAGTGCCTGCTCGAGCCGGCTGGGGTCGGCGCGGACGTCGAGTGTCGACGGATCGAAGACCAGCGCCACCTTCGCCGCGACCGCGACCGGGCCGTACCGGTCATGCAGGCGGGACCACAGTGATGCGACCGGAACGATCGCCTTGCGCAGCCCCTGCCCGCCGGCTTCCATCTTGGCCAGGTCCAGCAGGTCGCCAATCAGGTGCTCCAGCCGAATCGCCTCGTCATCGACGACCGCGAGGTAGCGCGCGCGATCCGCCTCGCTGAGTGGCAGGTCGGTCATGCGCAGCGTCTCGACGTAACCGCGAATGGTCGTCAGCGGCGTGTGCAGTTCATGCGAGACATCGGCAAGCAGTTGCCGCCGCACTTCCTGTTCGGACGTGACGCGTTCGATCTGCGCAGCCAGGGCGGTCGCGGTCTGGTTGAAGGCCCGGGACACCCGGCTGATCTCGTCGGCGCCATCCTCGGGCGCACGAGCCGCGAGGTCGCCGCTGCCGAGACGCATGGCCGCGTGTTCGAGCGCCTGCAGCCGCCGGTGCGCGGGCGCAAAGGCCAACCAGGCTAGAAGGGCCGCCGTGCCGATGGCGGTGAGTGCAGCGCCGGCCAGCGGCCATGGCCCGAGTTCGCGCAGCACCGCCCAGCCGGGTCGCTGCGGCAGCACCACGACGTGCCCCTCAGGCAGCCCGAGCACCTCGACCGGCGCGACCCCCACGGGGAGTTCGACCCGCCCGGACCTGTCGGCATAGTCGTCGGCAATCGCGGCGACGCGCCCTGCCAGCGGACGCGGCACGGGGCGGCCCTCGATGCCCGTGACGCCGCCCTCGATGGTGACGAAGAACACCGGCAGCGATGTGTCGGCATGGCGCCGCAGCACCTGCCGGACATCGGCCGCGGGGTCGAACTCGAGCGACTCCTGCAAGTCGGCGGCGACGGTGCGCGCCAGGCGCTGCGCGGTGATGCGCGCCTGCAGGCCGGACGGGCGCGACAACGTGGCCACCACCAGCAGCAGCTGGATGACGAGCCCGGCAGCCAGCAGGCCGAGACAGGCCAGCGCGATTCGCCAGTACAGCGACCCGAGCCACGCCCGGGACCCGCTCATGCCGTGGCCACGTCGCGGAACTTGTAGCCGACGCCCCATACCGTCAGCAGTCGTTCCGGTACGGCGGGGTTGACCTCGATTTTCTGCCGCAACCGTTTGACGATGGTGTCCACGCTGCGTTCGGTCACATGGGTATCAGGCCCCCAGGCCCGCCGGATCAGGGCTTCGCGGGTGAAGACGATGCCAGGGTGTGCCGCCAGCACCTTGAGCACCGCGAACTCGTGCGCCGTGGTCTCGATCACCTGCCCGTCCACGGTCACCTGGTGACGAGACGCGTCGATCTCGAGGCCATCGCGCCGCAGCACGTCGGCAGCCATGGCGTCCGCGCCAGCCGCGGGAGCGGCGCTGGCGCGGCGCAGCAGGGCGCGGACGCGGGCCATCAGCTCGCGCACGCCGAACGGCTTGGTGAGGTAGTCGTCGGCGCCGCTGTCCAGGCCCAGGACCTTGTCGACCTCGTCGCGCCGCGCGGTCAGCAGCAGGACCGGCACCCGTCGGCTGGCCGGCTGCTGCCGCAGCGCCCGGCACAGCGCGACGCCGTCCATGCCGGGCAGCATCACGTCGATGATGAACAGGTCGTACGCACGGGTGCGCGACGCGTCGAGGGCGGCACGGCCGTCGAGAAAGCGGTCACTCGTGTGACCCTCGAACGAGAGGTGCAGCGACACGAGCTCACCGATGTGGGGTTCGTCGTCGACGACCAGGACGTGCGCCATGCCTCACAGGCTACCTCCGGCGACGGGGCAACGGCGCCGCGGAACGCATGCTCATCGATTTTTCACATGAGCGTCATGGGTGGGTCACAGCCCTCGAGTCATATCCAGACAGAACGAACGCGGGCCCCTCGGGCCGCCAAGGAGACGACAATGTACGCAACGGCAGTGACGATGGGTATGAAGGTGATGGTGGGCGCGCTGGCGCTGACGATGGGCCTGGCGGGCGCGGCCGCGGCGCAACCCGCGCCGGGTGGTCCGGAGGCCGGGCCGGGTCGGCGGGGTGGTCCTGGCGGGCCTGGAGGCCCTGGAGGCCCCGGGGGACGGCTGGGCGGGCCCCTCGGAGGCCTGCTCGGACTGCATCCCGACCTGCCGCTGCCGGCGCTGAACCTGACCGAGGCGCAGCGCGAGCAGGTGCGGACGATCCTCCAGAGCCACCGCGAGGCGGGTCAGGTACTCCTGCAGAAGGGGCAGGCCTCGTGGGAGGCGCTGCGCAAGGCGACCGAAGGCACCACCGACGAAGGCGCGGCCGGTCAGCAGGGGCAGATTCTGGGGAGCGTCATCGCCGAGGCCGCCGTGCTTCGGGCCAAGGTGCGCGGCGAGATCGTCGCCCTGCTGACGCCGGAACAGCAGGCCGAGGCAGCCAAGATCCAGACCGAGCGCGCCACACGGATGAAGCAGATGCGCCAGAAGATCGAGCAGCGGCGCGGCACGCGACCGGCCAGGACGCCGCCGGTCTAGCAGCAGCGCGCCGTGCGCCTAGGCCTGGCGCGCGGCGCGTTGATGTCCCTTGCGGACCACCCACCAGATCAAGCCGGCCACGGTGGCGGCCGCCGTGGCCATCGCCGCCACGAACAACGCCAGGGTCATCACGAGAATGCGCTGCACGCCGAAGCGCGCCTCGACCCGCAGCGGCTCGCCCGCCAGCCGCGCCTGCAGCGGTTGTTCCCAGGACAGGATGTTGCCGCGCTCGACCAGGCGGCTCGGCGCGTTGTGGTAGGTCACGCGGCTCGGCACGTGCAGCCGCACCGCCATCAGTTCCCCGCCATCCCAGCCGACATCGCCGACGGCGGTGCCCGCCGAGGGGCCGAGCTCCTGCACGAACGTCAGGACGTCGGCCTGTTGCGTGAACGCGTAGCGCGCCCACGCGAAGGGCGGCGACTTGGGCAGCTGACGGACGTCGGCCACGTCCAGCCGCACCTGCACGAAGCGCCGTCCGTCACGTCGCCACGGCCGGCTGACGCGCCTGACCGTGCTCACCGGCGATGCGTAGAGACCGCGGATGCGCTCGCGGTCGACGGGGACGTTCGGATCCAGCGACACGTCCAGGCCGTGCAGCGCCGCCAATGCCGGCAGCGACGCGTTGACGATCAGCGTCGCGGACCCGTCCAGACCGATGAAGACCTCTTCCTCGTACTCGTACTGGCGACCGAACGGCCGCGCGCAGGACGTGACGAGCAGGAGGGCGAGGACCGCCAGCGCGAGTGCCTGGCGGGGAAACAACGACATGGCCGGCTAGTGTACCGGGTCGCGGGGCGGGGGTCACGGGGCGGGTGGCCGGGGACCGGGAGTCGGGAGTCGGCAACCGGGAACGACGGCAGGCAGGAGGGGGGAACCACAGACGGCAGTCGGCAGTCGGCAGCGCAGGCGGCAGGCGGCAGCGGCAGGCGGCAGGTGGCAGGCGGCAGAGGGCGGGCCGACCTAGAATGGGGAGTCTCCCTCCCGAGGGCCCCCGCACGTGCCTGAACGTCCGCTCCTGTTCCTCATCGACGGCAACAACCAGATGTACCGCGCGTATCACGCGATCCGCGGGCTGACGGGGCCGGACGGCAAGTCCACCAACGCGGTCTACGGCTTCGTGACGATGCTGCGCAAGTTGATGGCCGACCACGAACCGGCGTTCGTCGCGGCCGCCTTCGACCTGGCCGGGCCGACGTTCCGCTCGGCGCTCCAGGCCGACTACAAGGCCAATCGCACCCCGATGCCCGGTGACCTGGTCGAACAGGTGCCGCTGGTGCACGAGGCGTGCGAGGCGATGGGCGTGCGCATCCTGACCCACTCGGACTACGAGGCCGACGACGTGATCGCGACGCTGGCCACGCGCGCCGTCGCACATGGGTTCGATGTGGCCATCGTCACCGGCGACAAGGACTTCTTCCAGATGGTGGATGGGCACGTCCGCGTCTACAACCCGCGCGACGACGGGACCTGGTATGACGGCGCCGGGGTCAAGGACAAGTTCGGCGTGCGGCCCGATCAGGTGGTGGACGTGCTGGCGCTGATGGGCGATGCCATCGACAACGTCAAGGGCGTGCCCGGCATCGGGGAAAAGGGCGCGCGCGAGTTGATCGCCCAGCATGGCTCGCTCGACGCGCTGATCGCGGCAGCCGCGAGCCTGCCGCAGAAGCGTTATCGCGAGGCCCTGCTGGCGCACGAGGCCGACGCCCGGCTCGGCCGCGACATGGTGCGCCTGCACTGCGACGTGCCCGTCGACATCGAGCTCGACGCGCTGCGCTACGTCGGCCCGGATCAGCGGCGCTGCTACGAGCTGTTCAGCCGCCTGGGGTTCAAGACGCTGGTGATGGCATTTGCGCCGACCGCCGCCGATGTCGTGCGCACGTTCAGCACCTGCGGCGACGGCGAGGACCTCGAGGAGCTGGCGGCCCGGATCCGACAGGCCGGGCACTACGCGCTGTACCTGGTGACCGACGGCGCGCCAGCGATGCAGGCGTCGCTGATTGGCCTGAGCATCGGCACCGGCGATGGCCATGCCGCCTACGTGCCGCTCGCCCACACCTCGCTCGACGCCTGCCCCAACCTCTCGTCGCACGCCGTCCGGGACGTCCTCGGTCCACTGCTGGCCGACCCGGCGATCGGCAAGACCGGCCACGACGTCAAGGCCATGACGCTGGTGCTGGCCCGGCACGGACTGGCGCTCGAAGGCATTCGCGACGACGTCATGCTGGCCAGCTACGTGCACGACGCGTCGAGCGCCGCCCACTCGGTCGAGTCGCTCGCGCTCGAGCGGCTCGGGTACAAGGCCATGGACAGCGAGGGCCTGCGCGGCAAGGGCATCAAGGCGCAGGCGATGTCGCAGGTCGCCGTCGAGGCGATGACGACCTGGGCCTGCGAGCGCGCCGATCTGGCCGGCAAGCTGACCACCGACCTTCGCGAGACGCTGCGCGATGAGGGGCTCACCGGCATCTACGAAGACTTCGAGCTGGCCTTGCTGCCGGCGCTCGGCGCCATCGAGCAGGCCGGCATCCGCGTCGATACGGGCGTGCTCGGGGGCCTGTCGGGGCGGATGGATGCCGAACTCGAGGCGAGGTCGGCACGCATCTTCGAGCTCGCCGGCACCACGTTCAACATCAACTCGCCGCGTCAGCTCGGCGAGGTGCTGTTCGTGCAGATGCAGCTGCCGGTGCTGAAGCGGACCGGCAAGGATCGCACCGCCTCCACCGCGGCCGAGGTCCTCGAGGAGCTGGCCGCCACACACGACATCGCCCGGGACATTCTCGAGTGGCGGGCGATGATGAAACTGAAGGGCACCTACGTCGACGCGCTGCCGCTGTTGATCAACGCCAGGACGGGACGCGTCCACACGACGTTCAACCAGGCGGTGGCCGCGACCGGTCGCCTCAGCAGCAGCGACCCCAACCTGCAGAACATCCCGATCCGCACCGAGCTGGGCAGAGAAATCCGCGGCGCCTTCGTCGCCGAGGCAGGGCACGTGCTGATCTCGGCCGACTACTCGCAGATCGAGCTGCGGGTGCTCGCGCACATGGCGCAGGAGGCGAGCCTCATCGATGCCTTCCGGCGCGGCGACGACATCCACGACCAGACCTCGGCCAAGGTGTTCGGCACCACCAGTGGCCTCTCCACGCACGAGCTGCGGCGGCGCGCCAAGATCATCAACTACGCGCTGCTCTACGGAAAGACCGCCTTCACGCTGGCCAAGGACATCGGCGTGACGCAGCCGGCCGCGCAGGCCTTCATCGACGCCTACTTTGCCGGCTACCCGTCGGTGCGGCAGTTCATCGACGAAACGATCGTCCGCGCTCGCGACACCGGCGTCGTCGGCACGCTGTTCGGACGGCGCCGGCGGGTGCCTGAACTGACCAGCCGGAACGGGCAGATCCGCGCGGCCGCCGAACGCGTCACCGTGAACCTGCCGATCCAGGGGACCGCCGCCGACATCCTCAAGCGCGCGATGATCGATCTGCACCAGGCGCTGCCGTCGATTCCGGGCCTGCGCATGATCCTGACGGTGCACGACGAACTGGTCTTCGAAGTTCCCGAGGCCGCCGCCGATCAGGCCGTCGCGCTGGTCCGGCACCACATGGAACATGCCGTGCAGCTCGACGTGCCGCTGGACGTGGACGTCGGCGTGGGACGCACCTGGAACGACGCCAAAGCCTAGAGTCGGCCTTCGGCATTCGGCCGTCGGCCGTCGGCAGACGGCAGGCGGCCGTCGGCAGGCGGCGTTATTTCCAGCGCCCTTTGGCTTCGTCCCATTCGCTGGCGAAGCGGGCTGCCGCGGCTGCGGCGTCGGGTTCGTCCACCAGCCGTTTGACGCGCTCGGGAATGATCGCCTGCGTCATCAGCAGATCGAGGTCGGTCCGCAGCGCCACCCCGTGGTCGGCCGCCAGCGTGGACCGCACCCAGCCGGTGATCGCCAGATCCCAGGCCAGTTCCAGATCACCGCGGGCCAGCGCCGCTGCGGGCAGCCAGTAGGCGGCGGCCGAGGAGTCGGGATACCGGGCGAGGTGCAGGCGCAGGCGCGCCGAGATGTCGTCGTAGATGCCGCTGCGCTGCTCGGGCGGGCGGGTCTGGGCATGGCGGTCCATGGCCGTCCCCCACCAGTCCACGACCTGCTCGCGGGCCACGGCCGACAGCAGCCCCATCCGTTCCATGACGGGCTCCAGCAGCAGGGCCGCCGGGCGGTACTGCCCATCCAGGTACAGGGCTTCGCCCAGTCCGATCATCAGGTCGAGACGGGCCCGCTCCGACAGGGTCGTGGCGTCGACGGCCACCAGGGCTGACCGGGCGGCAATCAGGTCGTCGGCCATCCGGCCGGCACGGTGCCGCTCGAGCAGGGCGCGTCCCAGCAGCAGTCGGGCTTCGTTGGGGGCGCCGGGGCGGGTCGATACTTCGCGCGCCGCGGTGATCGCCGCGTCGTAGTCGCCGGCGTTGTAGAGCTGGCTGGCTCGAGCGAGCGGATCGGGCGGCGGCGGCTGCGCGGCGGCCGCCGACACCCCGATGATCGCCAGCGCGACGCAGGCGCATCCCCGAATGAACACAGTAAGTGCTTGCATGTCAGCCACTTCCAAACCCCACACGCCGATCACTTGCTATACTTCCGAGGCGTGGTCACTCCCAATGTCGTCGCGAGGAGCGCACATGGCCTCTCGCGGCAGGATATCGACCCCGATGCTCTCCGGGTCCTGTACCGCCTGCACGCCTCCAACTTCGAGGCCTACCTGGTAGGGGGCAGCGTACGCGATCTGCTCCTCCATCGTCGTCCCAAGGACTTCGACATCGGGACCAGCGCGCATCCCCACGACGTCAAGCGTCTCTTTCGCAACTGCTGGATCATCGGGCGCCGGTTCAGGCTCGCGCACGTGCGGTTCGGCACCAAGACGATCGAGGTCGCGACGTTCCGCAAGCAGGTCACCGGCACCCCGGAGCCGCAGGAGCAACACTTCCGTCCCGACCATCCGGACGAGGGTGAGCTGCCGGTGGTGGCCGAGCCGGACGTCGAGGTGACGTCCGAGCTGAACGACCGCCCCATCCAGCGCGACAACGAGTACGGCACGCCCGAGGAAGACGCCTTTCGGCGGGACTTCACCGTCAACGCGCTCTTCTACGACATCGGCACCTTCTCGATCATCGACTACACCGGCGGTCTCGAGGACCTCGACCGGCGGCTGATTCGCTGCATCGGCGACCCCGACGTGCGGTTCGTCGAGGATCCGGTCCGGATGCTGCGCGCCCTGGTCCTGGCCGCCCGGCTGGATTTCAGCGTCGATGGCGCGGTGATGGATGCCCTCGAGCGCAAGGCGCCGCTGATCGCGCGGGCCTCGTCGGCGCGGCTGCTCGAGGAGTACTACAAGATCCTGCGCAGCGGTCACGCGCGGTCGTGTTTCGACCACCTCGCCGACAGCGGGCTGCTCGAACACATGTCGCCCGAACTGCTCAACGACGATGGACCGCTGAGCGAGGCCTTCGAAGCCGTGGACGCGTATCGCGGGCGGTACGCCGACGCGCCGGCGACGTTGAGCAATGCCATCCTGGCGGGCACGCTGCTGTTGCCGCTCGGCCTGCTGCGCGACGAGGGCCATCGCTACCGGTACAGCGACGACTGGGAGCGCGACGCCCCGCACATGCTCGGGAAGATGCAGGTGGCGCGCAAGGACGTCGAACGTCTGCGACTGCTGCTCTCGCTGCAGAAGCGCCTGTTCGAGACCGACGCGCCAGCCCGCGTCCAGCGGGCCCTGATCCATCGCGGCGCGTTCCGCGAAGCGCTGACCTGGCTCGACATCCACGGCGCGGAACCGGCCGTCGTCCAGCACTGGGAGACGCTGCTGCTCGAAGAGCCGCCGACGCCGGAGCCCGAAGACGAGGGCGCACGGCGACGCCGACGGCCACGCCGACGGCCGCGGCCGCCCGGCAGGTAACGCCCCCGGCGGCATCGCGCCGGGCCTCAGAACGCGATGCGGACCCCAGCGCGCACCCGCCGCGGCGGGCCGACGGTCCGCAGCGGGGTGCGGCCTGCGTCGTAATCGGCGTCCAGCAGGTTCTCCACCGCCACGAACCCGCGCAGGGCCTCGGCAAAGCGGTGTTCCCCCAGCACATCCGTGACAAAGGACCTGCCCAGCTCGAACTGGTTGCGGTCGTCGTCGAACTGGGTGCCGGTCCAGCGCATCTGGGCGGCCAGCGTCGAGGCGGAGAAGGGCAGCCAGCGGATGTCGATCCCGCCCTGCGCCGACGGCACCTGCGGCACACGGTTACCCGCCAGGCCGGGTTCGTCCGAGGCGTCGAACCGCGATCGCGTCCACGCCAGGGTGCCGGCCACCGAGAGCGAGGGCCGCAGCTGCACACGCCCCTCGAGTTCGAGGCCGCGCGCGCCAATCTCACCGGCATTACGGCGCTGGCGCGTGATCAGCGCCGGCGTCGTCGTCACCGTGACGTTGGTGATGGCGTCGTCCAGACGCGCCGTGAACAGCGTCGCGCGCAGCGAGACACGGCGCGGCTCCCAGGCCACCGACAGGTCGCCACCCGTGACGCGCTCGGTGTCGAGCGTCGGGTTGTTCTGGGTCAGGGTGTTGCCGACGCGGAAGGAGCGCAGGCGCTCGTTCAGTGTCGGCGCGCGGAAGGCGCGATACCCGCTGGCTCGCAGCGTGAGGGCGTGCGGGGCACTCCAGGCAATCGACGCCTTGGGCGACAGCGCGTTGATGTCGCGGGTGCCACCCGGTGTGGTGTCCACGTCGATGACGTCGGCGCGCAGGCCACCGACCACGACCAGGCGTGACGTCGCGGCCCAGGTCGCCTGAGCGAAGCCGCCGACGGTGCGCTGGTTTCCCTCGGCCATGGTCGGCAGCCCGGTCGGCCGACGCTCGATCAGCTCGCCGTCCACCTGCCTGCCATCGACCCCCGCCAGCAGCACTGCCGAGCGGAAGCCGCGCACGTACTCGGCCGACACGCCGCCGACCGACGCGGCGACGCGCTGCCGCAGGTTGAGCGTCTCGCCGGTGCGCGCGGCGTTGACGGCCGAGAAGGCCTGGTCGTAGCCCTGTCCGGCCGCAAAGCTGCGGACCCGCAGGTCGCCCCACGGCCCGGCACCGGTCAGGTCGAAGCTGGCCTGTCGCTGGTTGGTGTCGTTGTCCTGCAGCGGCGTGCCGTTGGTGCGGTCAGCGTCGTAGACCTGGGCCCGCAGCGAGGCCCGCCACATCCGCGTGATGCTGGCGCCGGCGGTGAGCGACAGGACCGTCGATTCGACGCCAGCCAGCGTGTCGACCGGCCCCCGGATCTCGGGCGCGATCGGGATTGCGCCCTCGGTGGTGCTCCACTCCCCGGCCAGCGTGCCGGTCCAGGGCCCGCGCCGGGTGCCGACCAGCGCGGACACCCGGCCGGACGCCTGGCTGCCACCTTCGACCAGGGCGCGGACGACCGGCGAGGCGGGCTCCACCGACAGCACCTGGATGACCCCGCCAGCGGCGTCGGCGCCGTACAGATCGCTGGATCCGCCGCGAACGACCTCGACCCGGTCGATGGCCACCTGCGGCACCCGATCCCAGTACACCCAGCCCCCGAACGGGTCGTTGAGCGGCACCCCGTCGGCCAGGACCAGCGTCCGGCTGGCGCCGGACGCCGACAGGCCGCGCAGGGTCACGCCCTGTGTGGTCGGGTTGGCGGTGCGTGAGGGGGATCGCCGGAAGAGCGAGAAGCCCGGCGTCAGCCGCAGCACGTCGTCCACCGTGCCGGCGGCCGCCACTTCGAGGTCGCGGCGCGCAATGACGGTCGCGTCGGCTGGCAGATCGGTGCCCCGCACCGCACGCCGCCCGGCGGTGACGGTCACCTGCTCGTTGCGGGCCGCCGGCGAGAGCCGCACGTCGAAGGCCGCCGAGCCCGGCTGCAGCGCTTCGGTGTGCTCACCGAAGCCGGCCGCCGAGACGCGCAGAATCAGCGGCAACGGCAGCACCGGGACCGGGACCACGGCAATGCCGTCCGGGCCGGTGATGACGGCGCGTCCGCTGCCCCGGCCGCCGCTGTCGATGACGGCACTGGCGCCGGCGATGGGATCGCCGAGGACATCGAAGACGCGCACGCGGAGGTCGGCTGCGGGCGGCTGGGCCGCGCAGAGGGAGACGGGGCCCGCCATGAAGAGCGCGAACAGGACGAGACGGCGGACGAGGATCAATGGCATTCCTGACTCAGGGGGCGTGACAGCGGATCTGGCGCGTGTGCCTCGCCGCACGAAATTCAGCCGTGGCGACGCTCGAACTCGCGCATGAATTGCACCAGCGCGTCGGCGCCGGCCTCAGGGAAGGCGTTGTACATCGAAGCTCGCAGGCCGCCGGCCGAGCGATGGCCCTGCAGGCCGTCGAGGCCCTGGCGCTCGGCCTCGGCAACGAACCCGGCCTCGAGCGTCTCGTCGCGCAACCGGAAGGTCACGTTCATCAGCGAGCGGCACTCGCGATCGGCGCGGCCGCGATAAAAGCCGCTGCGATCGATCTCGGCGTACAGCGTGGCCGCCTTGCGGGCATTGCGGGCGCCGAGGACCTCCAGGCCGCCCTCGGCCTGCATCCAGCGCGCGACCAGGCCCAGCACGTAGATGCCGAACGTGTTCGGTGTGTTGTAGCGCGACCCATTGGCGGCGTGCACGGCGTAGTTCAGCATCGACGGCAACGCCGACGAGGAGCGCTCGAGGAGGTCCCTGCGGATGATCACGAGCGTGACGCCGGAGGGGCCGAGATTTTTCTGGGCGCCGGCGTAGACCACCCCGAACCGGGCCATGTCCATTGGCGCGCTGCAGATGTCGGACGAGGCGTCGGCGACCAGTGGCACGTCGCCGCTGTCGGGCAGCGATGGCCAGCGAGTGCCGTAGATCGTGTTGTTGGTGGTCACGTGCAGATAGGCTGCAGCCGGGTCGAGCTGCAGCCCGTCCGGGCTCGGCACACGCCGGTACCCGTCCGGCTCGGTGCTGCCCGCCACCCGCACCGTCCCCTGCTTGCGGGCCTCGGCAATCGCCTTCTCGCCCCAGACTCCGGTGATCACGTAGTCGGCGCTGCGCCCCGCCGTGAGCAGGTTCATCGGCAGCATCGTGAACTGCAGGCTTGCTCCCCCCTGCAGCAGGAGCACGGCGTGGCTGTCGGGAATCCCTGCCACGGCCCGCAGCGTCGCTTCGGCCTCCTCGAGGATGCGATCGAAGGCCCTCGAGCGGTGACTCATCTCCATCACCGACATCCCCGTGCCGGGCAGCATGTGGAGATTGCGCTGCGCCTCGAGCAGCACCGCCTCGGGCAGCACGGCGGGACCGGAGCTGAAGTTGAAGATTCGTTGCGAGGTCGTCTGCAGCATCGGGGCAGGTCCGGCGCCGGGCGTCGGGGGCGCGTCAGATCTCATGGATCAACAGGCCGTCGCGCAGCTTGGGTTCGAACCACGTGGACTTGGGCGGCATGATTGCACCGGCATCGGCAATCGCCATCAGTTCGGCGAGCGTGACCGGGTGCATCGCAAAGGCAATCGCGGCCTTCTTCGCGTTCACCAGGCGCTCGAGTTCGGCGGTGCCGCGGATGCCGCCGACGAAATCGATCCGCGCATCCGTGCGCGGGTCGGCCACGCCGAGCACCGGGGCCAGCACCCGCTCCTGCAGGCGCGAGACGTCGAGCGAGCTGATCGGGTCGGCGGTGTCGGTGGCGTCGTCGCCGAGCGTCAGGGTGTACCACTTGCCGGCGATGAAGACGCCGCATTGGCCCTTGCGGGACGGCGCGGGCGCCCCAGCCGTCATGGGGAAGTGCTGCGACAGCACCGTCAACAGGGCCTCGGGGGTATGCCCGTGCAGATCCTTCAGCACGCGGTGATAGGGCAGGATGCGCATCTGCGTGTCGGGGAACGCCACGGCCAGCAGGAAGGCGGCCTCCTCGTCGGGGCCGGCCTCCAGGGCTTCCTGCGCGCGCGCCGCGCTGGCCGCCCGGTGATGCCCGTCGGCGATGTACAGCAGCGGCACGGCCGCCATGGCCGACTGCAGCGCCGCGGCCTCGACGTCTGATGCCGCCCAGACCGTGTGCCCGACCCCGTCGTCGGCGACAAAGTCGTAGAGGGGCGGGTTGGCGGTCACCTCGGCCACGGCCGACGTGGTCGCCGCCGTCTCGCGGAAGGTCAACAGGACGGGCCCGGTCTGCGCGCGCAGCTCGGTGATGTGGCGCGTCCGGTCGTCTTCCTTCTCCTTGCGCGTGCGCTCGTGCTTGACGATGACGTCGCGGCGGTACTCGTCCACGGAAAACACGCCGGCCAGGCCGGTCTGCTCGTGGTCGCCCATCCGCAGGCGATACACGTAGAGCCGGGGGGTACGGTCCTGGATGAGCGCACTCGAGCGAAAAGCCTCGAAGGTCTCCCAGGCGCGCGTGTACACCTCGTCGGCGTAGGGGGAGACGCCGGCGGGCAGATCGATTTCGGCGCGCGAGACGTGCAGCAGGCTGTTGGGACGCCCCTGCGCCAGGGCGCGGGCTTCCTCGACATTGACGACGTCGTACGGCACCGCAGCCATCTCGGCAGCAACGTCAGGACGGGGGCGGAGGGCGCGAAAGGGGCGGACGAGAGACATCGTCTCGATCTTACGACCGCGCCGGGCAGCCGTAGCCCGGCAACTGCCTATGTCACTGTTTGGCACGGCAAGAGTGTCGCTACGGCGGCCGCACCTGCCCTCGAACAGCCCTCACCGGCTCTTCCACTGACGGATTTGGGGTAGCCGAACGCTACAGTCGTACGGAAAATGACAATTTTCACTGGCCTGCCCATTCAAAAGTTTGTATTGTGAACCTCGCGTGTCGAAGCGAACCCTCCCAATCGCCCTGTCCGCCGTAGTCGCCCTGGTCGGCTGCTCGGCGCAGCCTACGCCGCAGTCCACTGTCAGTGCGCTCGCGGTCGTGCAGGTCCAGGAACAGGCCACGCGCCTGATCGAGGCACGGGTGCCCCGCAATGCGACGCTGGCCAGCCTGCTGCGGGCGCATCAGGTCAGCGACGACATCGTCAATCACTTCGTCGCGACGGCAAGGAAGGGGTTCGACCTCCGTCGTCTGCGCGCCGACCGCCCGTACCGGTTGCAGGTCGGCCTGGACGGCGCGATTCGCGAATTCACGTACCAGATCGACGCCGACAAGTTCCTGAAGGTGGTTGGCGCCGAGGAGACTCCCGTCGACGCGCTGCCGGACTACGACGTCCAGGTCGTGCCCTACGAGAAGCACAAGGCGCTGATGTCGATCCGCGGCGAGATCTCGCGCGAAACGCCGTCGCTCATCGCGGCTGTCAACGCGGCCGGCGAGAGCATCGGCCTGGCGCTGGAGTTTGCCAGGATTTTCGAGGGTGAAGTCGACTTCGGCAACGAACTGCAGCCGGGCGACTCGTTCGAGCTGCTGTTCGAGAAGGTGGTGCGCGAGGGCGAATTCGGCGGGTATGGCGACATCCTCGCGGCGCGCTTCACGAGCAGCGGCCGCCGGTTCGAGGCGTTCAGGTACGGGGCGCCGGGCCAGAAGGCCGACTACTACGACCGCGACGGCCGCTCGATGCGCCGCTTCTTCCTCAAGTCGCCGCTGAAGTTCGAGCCGCGCGTGACCTCCGGGTTCTCGTTCCGCCGCGTGCACCCGGTGCTGAAGACGGCCCGTGCCCATCGCGGCGTGGACTACGGCGCACCGAGCGGTGCGCCGGTGCTGGCGGTGTCCAGCGGCACGATCATCCGCGCCGGCTGGACTGGCGGCGGTGGCAACTCGGTGTACATCCGCCACGACAACGGGTACGAAACCCGCTACCTGCACTTCTCGCGCATCGCACCCGGCATCCGGGCAGGCGTGCGGGTGGCACAGGGTGAGCTGATCGGCAACGTCGGCTCGACCGGCCTCTCGACCGGCCCGCACCTGCATTACGAGCTGCTCAAGGCCGGCACGCACGTCAATCCGCTGGACGAGCATCGCAAGCTGCCGCCTGGACAGCCGATTCCGTCTGCCGCGCTGGCTGCCTTCATCGAGCACCGCGACCGCCAGTCCTGGCGCTTTGCCGGTTCGCCGGACCGCCCGCGTGGGCAACTGGCGCAGGCAGTGACCTCCCCCGCTCCGGCCGCCCAGCGCACGGGCAACTAGTCGCCCTCGACGCGTCGGGAGCCCGGTCCCGAACATCCGCGGCCTGCCGTGACGCCTCTCCGGAGTAGCTGAGCGTCCCAATGAGGCTGCCGCAGCTGCGGCGGGCTCGGTGGCGGACCATGACCTCGAGGCAACACCGCGGGTGCGCCCGGCGTCATTCCCGGTAGCGCTCGGCGTCCGGGCCCAGTCTTGAAGGAGCATCTGATGAGTCGCTGGACCCTCCTCGTCGACGCGCGACGCGCGGCGCTGGCCACGGCCGTCGTGGCTGCCACTCTGGCCGTCCCTGTCACCGCGCAGCTGCGAGACCAGGCCGACCTCGACGCGCTCTATCGCATCAAGCAGGAGGCGACGAGCAACTCCAGGGTCATGGAGACGCTCAGCTACCTGACCGACGTGCACGGCCCGCGCCTCACCAACTCGCCCCTGATGCATCAGGCCGCCGGGTGGGCACAGACGCAGATGAAGTCGTGGGGCCTGGCCAACGTCCACACCGAGAAGTGGGGCCCCTTCGGACGGGGCTGGGTCAACGAGCACACCTCGGTCCGGATGGACGCCCCCCAGCCCTTCGTCATGCTCGGCTACCCGAAAGCCTGGACGCCGGGAACTGCCGGCGAAGTGAGCGGTGAAGCCGTCGCGGTCAGCATCGAGACCGACCAGGACCTCGCCAAGTACAAGGGCACGCTCGCCGGCAAGTTCGTGCTGCAGTCGCCGCGACGGGACGTCGCCGCGTATTTCCCGTCGCCGACACGCCGCTATACGGACTCGGACCTCGCCGAGCTGGCCGAGGAGCAGCTCGGCGCGGTGCGCGGGCGCCCCTCCGGCGGCGCCGGCCTGGCAGCGGCGCAGGCGTTCCGCAAGACGCGCATGGCGTTCTACAAGAGCGAGGGCGTCCTCGCAATCATCGAGATGTCGTCCGGGGCTCGCGGGGACAACGGGGCCGTGGTTGCCCAGGGTCCAACCCCCGGAGACGGCGACCGCACGGCCGAGGGCCAGGTGCCGGTGCCGCAGGTGGTCCTGGCCGGCGAGCACTACGGACGGTTGCTGCGCGTGCTCGACAAGAAGCTGCCGGTGCGGCTCACCATGCACGTCGGCAGCCGGTTCGTGGACACCTCGCTGGACGTCTACAACGTCATTGCCGAGATCCCCGGCACCGACAAGGCCGACGAAGTCGTGATGCTCGGCGCCCATTTCGACTCCTGGCACACCGGCACCGGCGCCACCGACAACGCCGTGAGTTCAGCGGTGATGATGGAAGCGATGCGCATCCTGCAGGCCACCGGGTTGAAGCCGCGCCGCACCATCCGGATGGCGTTGTGGACAGGCGAAGAGCAGGGGCTGCTCGGCTCGCGTGCGTACGTCAAGGAGCACTTTGCCGACCCGGCGGACATGAAGCTCAAGCCGGAACATGGCAAGCTCTCGGTCTACCTGAACATGGACAACGGCGGCGGCAAGTTCCGCGGCGTCTACCTGCAGGGCAACGAGGCGGCCGCACCCGTCTTCGAGGCGTGGATGAAGCCGTTCCACAACCTCGGCATGCAGACGCTGACCATTCGCAACACGGCCGGCACCGACCACCAGGCCTTCGATGCCGTCGGCCTGCCTGGCTTCCAGTTCATCCAGGACCCGCTCGAGTACTCGAGCCGCACGCACCACACCAACCTCGACGTCTATGAGCGGGCCGTGCCGACCGACCTGATGCACAACGCCATCGTGGTCGCGTCGTTTGCCTACCAGGCGGCCAACCGCGACGGGCTGTTTCCGCGCAAGCCGCTGCCCAAGGCACGACCGGCGGTGACGCCAGTGCCGCGGCCCGCCGTGACCAATCCGTAGGTCGCGGCAGGCGGCACGGCGGCACGGCGAGGCCGGGCGTGGGGTGGTGGAGGGCCGCACAGGGTCACCGGCCTCCAAGTTCATTCCGAGTGCCGGCGTTCGGGGAACGCGACCGTATTCGTCGTGGCGTCGGAACCAGATGCCCGTCTCGTTACGCCCCTCAGGCGCACGGTCGAGCCACTGAGTTGCAGCCGCGGGCCGCGGCGCGCTACGGTGCCTGCATGCCCATCACGCCGCGTACGCTCGGCCCCGCGAACATTCCCGTCTCTGCCCTCGGCCTCGGCTGCATGGGCATGTCCGACTTCTACGGCCCTCGCGACGACGCCCAGTCGATGGCCACGATCCACCGGGCAGTGGACCTGGGCGTGACCCTGTTCGACACGGCCGACATGTACGGGCCCTACACCAACGAGACGCTGGTCGGCAAGGCGCTCGCCCCGCATCGCGAGCGGGTGCTCATTGCCACCAAGTTCGGCATCGTGCGTGACCTCACCGACCCGGCCAGGCGGACCATTCGCGGCACACCCGAGTACGTGAGGGCCAGCTGTGATGGCAGCCTGCAACGGCTCGGGGTGGACCACATCGACCTCTACTACCAGCACCGCGTCGACCAGACGACGCCGATCGAGGAGACGGTCGGCGCGATGGCCGAGCTGGTCAAGGCCGGCAAGGTGCGCTTCCTCGGCCTGTCGGAGGCCGGCAGCGACACCATCCGCCGCGCCCACAAGGTGCACCCGATCTCCGCGCTGCAGTCGGAGTACTCGCTGTGGAGTCGCGACATCGAGGACGACATCATCGGCACATGCCGCGAGCTGGGCGTCACCATCGTGCCGTACAGTCCGCTCGGGCGCGGGTTCCTGACCGGCGCCATCCGGCGCTTCGAGGATCTCGCAGACGACGACTTCCGCCGCCGTGCGCCGCGCTTCCAGGGCGCCAACTTCGCGAAGAACCTCGAGCTGGTGGATGCCGTCGCGGCGATGGCGCAGGACAAGGGCTGCACGCCGGCGCAGCTCGCGCTGGCCTGGGTGCTGGCCCAGGGCGAGGACATGGTGCCGATCCCTGGCACGCGCAGCCAGACGCGACTCGAAGAGAACCTCGGCGCCCTGCAGGTGCAGCTGGACGAGGCCGACATCTCCCGGCTCGAATCCATCTCGCCCAAAGGCTCGGTGGCCGGCCAGCGCTACACCGCCGATGGCATGCAGCTGGTCGGGCGGTAAGACACGGAATTCAAAATGAAGAATTCAGAATGCAGAATTTTAGGGAAGCCGAATGGCGAGGACCCTGCCGGCAGATGGCGCGGTAGGCAGCGCGCTGCATTCTGAATTCCCAATTCTGAATTGATAGACTCGGGCCCATGTCCGACGCGCTTCGCTATCCCGTGGGTCGTTTCCAGCTGGCCGACCCGGCCGGTGTCGAGGCCCGCCGCACCGCCATCGTCTCGCTCCAGCAGTTTCCCGCAGCCCTTCGCGCGGTCGCGTCCTCGTTGTCCGAGACGCAACTCGCGACCCCGTACAGGGAGGGCGGCTGGACCGCACGTCAGGTGATTCACCACGTCGCCGACAGCCACGTCAACGCCTACGTCCGCACGCGCTGGCTGCTGACCGAGGACCGCCCGACGCTGAAGGCCTACGACGAGAAGGCCTGGGCCGAGTTGCCTGATGCGGCGATGTCGCCCATCGCGCCGTCGCTCGTGCTCGTCGACGCCATCCACCAGCGGTGGACGACGTTGCTCGACACGCTGCCGGACGCGGCGTTCGCGCGGGAGTTGGTGCACCCGGAGCGCGGCCCGATGACGCTCGAGATGCTCGTCCAGATGTATGCCTGGCACGGGCGCCACCACATCGCGCACCTGCAACTGGTCGCGGGGGCCCGCGCATGAGCGCTGCGCGCATTGCAGGCGCGGCGGCCCTCACCCTGTTCTTCGCAGGACTCGGCGCCGCCCCGCTCGCGCAGGATCGGCTCTCGGGCCTCCCCTTCGCGTCGCGGTCGGAAGTGATCGCCCGCAACGCCATGGTGGCGACCAGCCATCCATTTGCCACCCAGATCGCCCTCGAGGTGCTCAAGGGGGGCGGCAACGCCGTGGACGCCGCCATCGCGGCCAACGCGTTCCTCGGGCTCGGCGACCCTGGCAACAGCGGCATCGGCGGTGATCTCTACGCGGTCGTGTGGGATGCCAGGACCAGGCAGCTCTACGGCCTCAACGCCAGCGGCCGTTCGCCGCGCGGCATGACGCTGGCGGAGTTGAAGGGCCGCGGCCTGCGGCAGATCCCGGCCAACGGACCTCTTGCGGTCAGCGTACCGGGCTGCGTGGACGGCTGGTTCGCCCTCCACCAGCGCTTCGGTTCGAAGCCGATGGCCAGCCTGCTCGCGCCGACCATCGCCTACGCCCGCGAAGGTCTGCCCATCGCCCCCGACATCGCCGACGATTCCAGCCTGCGCCTCAGCCAGCGGTTGCCGTCGACGCCAGCGGGGAGCTTCGCCAACCTGCGCGCGCTCTACATGCCGGGTGGCCACTTCCCGCAGAAGGGCGCGATCTTCAAGAACCCCGGCCTCGCCAACAGCCTCGAGCAGATCGCCAAAGGTGGACGCGACGCCTTCTACAAGGGGCCCATCGCTGCCACGATTGCCGCGCACATCAAGGCGCAGGGTGGCTTTCTTTCGGTCGAGGACTTCGCCAGCCACACCTCCGACTGGGTGACGCCGGTGAGCACCATGTACCGCGGGCATCGCGTGTGGGAGCTGCCGCCCAACACGCAGGGCAGCGCCGTGCTGCAGATGCTCAACATCCTCGAGGGCGTCGACATCGGCAAGACAGGCTTCGGCAGCGCCGACCACGTGCACTGGTTCGCCGAGGCCAAGAAGCTGGCCTTTGAAGATCTCGCGTCGGCCTATTCGGATGCATCGACGATGAAGGCGCCGGTGGAGCGGCTGCTGTCGGCCGAGTACGCCGCAGAGCGACGTGCGCTCGTGGACCCGGCCCGGGCCGGTGTCTACGACTCCGGCTTCCCCGTCGACAGCCATACCGTGTACCTGACCACGGCCGACAAGGACGGCAACATGGTGTCGCTCATCCAGAGCAACTCACTGGCGTTCGGATCACTGGAGGTGGCCGAGGGACTGGGGTTCGCGCTGCACAATCGCGGCATGTGGTTCGAACTCGCCGAGGGACATCCCAACAGCTACGCGCCCGGCAAGCGGCCGTTCCACACCATCATTCCCGCGTTTGTCACCAAGGATGACCAGCCGTTCCTGAGCTTTGGACTGATGGGCGGCGACATGCAGCCGCAGGGGCATGTCCAGGTGCTGATGAACCTGCTCGATTTCGGGATGAACCTGCAGGAGGCCGGCGACGCCCCGCGGATTTATCACATGGGGTCGTTCCCGCGCACGGGCCACCTGGCTGATGTGGGCGAACTGAGTCTCGAGTCGGGCTTCCCGCCCGAGACCATCCGTGAGCTGATGCGCCGTGGCCACAAGCTGACCAGCGTTTACGGCCTGTACGGCGGCTACCAGGCCATCATGCGCAAGGACGGGGTGTACTACGGGGCCTCGGAAAGTCGCAAGGACGGGCACGCGGCGGGATATTAGCCGCCTGCCGGCCTGCCGACTGCCGACTGCCGACTGCCGAAAGTCCGGGCGCCTCGACCGAGGCGCCCGTCCCCCACCCTTAGACGAGCTTGGCCTTGACCGTGATCTCGACCGACGCGAGCGCACGGCTGATCGGGCAGCCCTTCTTGGCGCTCTCGGCGTGCTCGATGAAGGTGGCCTCGTCGATCCCCGGGACCTCGCCTTCGGTGATCAGGTCGATGCGGGTGATGCTGAAGCCGTCGCCGACCTTCTCGAAGTTGACCTTCGCGTCAGTCGAGATACGCGTGGGCGTGATCCCGGCCTTGCCGAGTACGCCCGAGAGCGCCATCGAGAAGCAGCCGGCGTGGGCTGCCGCGACCAGCTCCTCCGGGTTGGTGCCGGTGCCGCTCTCGAAGCGCGACGAGAACGAGTACTGCCCGTCGTACGCCCCGCTGCCGAGCGAGACCGTGCCCTTGCCGTCCTTGAGCGAGCCGTTCCACTGCGCCTTCGAAGTTCGAATCATCTGCCTTGTCCCTTCCTGGGAAACACGCGCGTCACGCGCCGTCATCCGATGCCGAGCGTGTGGACCTCGCCGCTGGCGAGCTCCACCACCCGCACCGCGTGGTTGTTGGTATCGGCCACGTACACGTGGCGTCCGGCCGCCGAGAGGCCGCCGGGCTCGTAGAAGCGCGCCGCCGTGGCTGCGCCGTCCACATGCCCGGGCCGGCCAGCCCCGGTCCAGTTGCGCACCCGCCCGCTCGCCGGGTCGAGGTGCTTGATCCGATGATTGTACGTGTCTGCGACCAGCAGTCCGTCCGACACCGCGCACAGACCGAGCGGGTGCTGCAGGCGCACCCGGTCCCCGGCCCCGTCCACGTCACCGAATGCGAAGAGATCCCCGCCGGCCACCGTCCGCACGTCGTTGACCGGCGGCAGGGACACGTCGCGCACGATGCTGGCCTCCGCGTCGCTGACGAAGAGGTGCCGGCCCGCGAGGGCGAGCCCCGACGGCTGCGCGAACGCGGCCGCGTCGACGTGGCCGTCGTGGCGCCCTTCGGCGCCGGTGCCGGCATAGCGGATCACCATCGCCCGCAGCGGGTCGAGCAGCCAGATCTGGTGCGACCCGGCCATCGCGATGAACAGCAGCTGACCATCCCAGGCCAGATCCCACGGCGAGTTGAGGGAGTGCTCGCGGGCCGCGCCCCCGTCGGACTGCTGCCACGTCGCCTGCCGGCCGGTACCCGCTACCGTGCTGACCTGCCCGGTGTCCAGATCCAGGCGCCGCACCAGGTGGTTGCCGGCATCAGCGACCCAGACGGCGCCGCCCTCGATCGCCATCCCCTGGGGCGACCGGAACGTCGCGCGCTCCCCCGCCGCGTCGTCGGCGCCCGGCACGCCGCTGCCGAACACCCGCTGCACCCGGCCATCGAGATCGGTCTGGACGATGCGGTGATGCCCGGTGTCGGCAATGAACAGCCTCGACGTCGCGGCGTCGGCGATGAGCTTTCCTGGAAAGGCCAGGGGTCCGTCGTGCGCGGTGACCTCCGGGACGTGCAGGCGCCGCGTGCGGTCGAGGGTGCCAGCCTCGTCGAACACGGCCACGACCGCGGCAATCGCCTCTTCGAGCTGCGCACCGTGGCCTTCACCGGTTGCCGTGCCGACGACGTAGCCGCGGGGATCGATCAGGACCTGCGTCGGCCAGGCGCGCACGGTGTAGGCCTGCCAGATGGCCATGTGCGCGTCGTTGGCCACCGGGTGCCTGATGCCCAGTCGCTGCAGCGTGCGCCCGATGTGCTCGGTACCGCGCTCGTGGTCGAACTTGGCCGAGTGCACCCCGATCACGACCAGGTCGTCGTGGAACCTGGCCTGCAGGCGCTGCAGATCGGGTAGCACGTGCTGGCAGTTGATGCAGCCGAAGGTCCAGAAGTCGAGCAGCACGACCTTGCCGCGCAGTTGCGCCAGCGTGATTGGCGACGGCGTGTTCAACCAGGCGACGGCGCCGTCGAGTTCCGGTGCGCGTACGGGCCCGAGTTCTTCCCTCACCTCCCCGCCGCCACCACCATGCGCCGCAGCGTCGCGGCGCGTTCCTGTGCCCCGTCGTCGTCCATCAGGCGATCGACGGCAATCGGGCTGGCCCAGCTCCAGTTGTCGGGGCCGACGGTGGCGGGCACGTTGATCCGGTCGCGCCAGCCGAACAGGTCCTGCAGCGGAAAGATCACCAGGTCGGAGCCCGAATGCAGCAGCACCTCGACCAGCGCGTCGCGGAGCCTGTCGTCATACGCCTGCTCCGGACTGAAGCCGGCATCCCGCAGGCCGGAGATGGCCAGCAGCGCGCGCCGCTCCTCGGTGGTGGTGGTGTCCCACCAGTCGGCGAGCATGTCGGTGTCATGCGTGCCGGTGGTGGCCAGCGACGCCGCCGTGAACGTCGTCGGATCGTGAAAGGGCTGGCCGTCGGCGTGCCAGTCGCGCTCCCACCGCAGCACCTTGTACCCGGGCAGCTGCAGGGTCAGCAGCGAGGCGCGGACGAAATCGGGAATGGTGCCGAGATCCTCGGCGATGAGCGCAGCGCCGGCGTCGGCGAAGACCTCGATGACCCTTTCGCCGAGTTCGCGCTGCTCGTGTTCGTGGGCGGGCACGAAGTACGGCGCGTCGCCGGAGGCCGGGCGCCAGTAGGTGCGGTAGAAGCCGACCAGGTGGTCGATCCGGAAGCCGTCGAACATCGCCGCCATGCGTCGCCCGCGCTGGCGCAGCCAGCCGAAGTCGTCGGCGCGCATCGCGTCCCAGAGGTACACGGGCAGGCCCCAGTCCTGGCCGGTCTCCGAGAAGGCGTCCGGCGGGGTGCCGACGCTGGCCTCGCGCGAGAACAGTCCCTGGTGAGCCCAGACGTCGGCGCTGTCGGAACTGACCATGAATGGCAGGTCGCCGACCAGGGCGATGCCCTCGAGCTCCTGCCGGGCCTGCTCCCACTGGCGCTGTGCCACCCACTGCGTCCAGCACGTCTCGAGCACCGCCTCGGCATGGCGGGCGCGGGCGTCGGCCATGGCGGCCGCGTCACGCGTCGCAAGTCCGCCGGGCCACTCCCACCACGCGCGCGCATCGAAGTGATCGTGCAGCACCCGGAAGAGCGCGTAGTCGTCGAGCCACCAGTGCTCCTCCTGCATGTAGGCGCGCAGGTCGTCGGCCCGTGTCGAGCCGGTGGCCCAGTCGGTGGCCAGGAAGTGCGCGAAGCCGCGATGCAGGGCGTCGGTCTTGATGGCCTTGACCTCGGCGTACGGCACCGACGGCGAGGCGTTGAGCGCCGCTTGTCGCGCCTGCGCATCCGCGGGGAATGCCGCAGCTCCGAGTGCCCGCACTTCCGGCACGTCGTCTACCGCGATGTACAGCGGCTCGATGGCCATGGCGCTGAGCGCCGAGTACGGCGACGTCTGGCCGGTGGCCATGTCGTTGACGGGCAGCACCTGCAGGAGGCGCAGTCCGGAGGCGCGCAGCCACGGGGCGAGGCGCGCGAGATCACCGATGTCACCGATGCCCCAGCTGCGCGTCGAGCGCGCCGAGAACAGCGGAAGCAGGAGGCCGGCACGGCGGCCGAGTGTGGCGTAGGGCATGGGGCTCACGTCGAGTGCAGCAGAGGCAACGTACAGAGGGTGTCCAGTCCCTCGAGCACATCCGCCTCCGGGGCGATCAAGCTGATGACGGCGTAGCCGTCGTGGGGAAGGTCGTAGAAATAACCGGGGTGAACGAGCACGCCGCGCGCGAGGAGGGCGAGCGGCAGTTGATCCGGGTCGCCGAACGACGGCACGCGGAGCACGACGCTCCAGCCACCGTCCGGGAGGCGCACGTCGATGGCGCTCCCGGCGACACGGCCGACGATGTGTGACAGGTTCAATCGTATGCGATCGAGAATCTGCTGACGCACCGGGCGCCCGGCGTCGAGCAGCGTCGGCAGCGCCACCTGGACCGGCGTCGACACCGACAGATACGTGTCGGTGATGAGATCGAGCGCATCGAGAGCCGCGGCCACTGGCGTTGCCGGCCCGGTCACGCGCATCCATGCGAGTTTTGCCTGCGGCAGGGCGATGAGCTTGGACAGGCCGTGCAGCCGGAACATCAGCACGTCAGGCAGGTCCGGTGTGCGGAGGTGGTCGTCCCGGGCGTCGAGTGGATAGGCGGCAAACACCTCGTCCACGATCAGGGCGAGCTGGTGGCGGTGGCACACCGCGGCAATCGCGTCCCACTCGCGGGCGGTCGGCACGTGCCCCGTCGGGTTGTTCGGTGAGACGACGATCAACGCGCGGGTGCGGGGCGTCACGGCTCTCTCGAGGCCGGCCTGGTCGAGCACCCAGCTCCCTGCGTCGCGGAAGGTGTAGCGGTCCACCTCGACGGCGTCGAGATGCGCGAGATGCTCGAACAGGGGGTAGCTCGGACAGGGGACCAGGACGTGGTCACCCGGGTCGCAGAGCAGCTTGAAGAGGAACGAGTACGCTTCGCTGGTGCTGGCGGTGAGGACCAGATCGTCTGCCGCCACCGCCTCGCCCACCGAGACGTGCCAGGCGGCAATGGCCTCGCGGGCGGTGCGCATCCCTCGTGGCTCGGGGTCGTAGCGGAGCGAGGCGACGTTCGACCAGGCGCTGGCCAGCGTTTCCGGATATGCCAGCCCGGCCAGCGTAGGATTGGACAGGGTCAGGTCCAGCAATCGCCCCGGGTCCCGTCGTCGTGCCATGACAGCCGCCGCCAGTGGGGTGGGCACGAGCGAAGCAGGCAGTCGGGTCGATGACATCGGCCTTGGGCAGCTTACCACCCGGTTTCAGCGGGATAGCGACACCCCACACAGGCCCGCGGGCCACGGAGAACGTGCATGCGAATGGTGAAGATGGCGGTCCTGGCCCTGATGGCCGCGTGGACGGTTGGCTGCATCTCGATCGACTCGGTCATCAAGGTCAAGCCGGATGGCTCGGGCACCATGGAACAGTCGATGCTGATCAACAGCTCGGCCATGGGGATGATGTCGATGATGGGCGGCGGCGACGGCAAGGACGCCAAGCCGAAGATCGATCCAGCGACGATGTTCTCGCGGGAGCGGCTCGTGGCCGACGCGGCAAAACTCGGGGAGGGCGTGACGTTCCTGTCGAGTGAGCCGTTGACCCAGGGCGAGATGAAGGGCGTGAAGGCGGTCTATGCCTTCACCGACTTCAACAAGCTCAAGGTCAGCACGGCGCTGCCCGACATGGAGGACGGCGCGGCCACGGCCAAGGGCAACGGCGCGCCGCTGCCGATCAAGTTCACGCGGAGCGGCACGTCTTCGCTGCTGACCATGAACATGCTCGACGAACTGGTCAAGGGCAACGGCAAGGCGGCGCCCGGCAAGTCCGATGCGACGCCGGAGATGCCCAAGGAGATGATGGCCATGCTGGCGCCGATGTTCAAGGACATGCGCGTGGCCATTGCCATCGAGCCGGTCGGCACGCTGGTGCGCACCAACGCCACCCACGTACAGGGCAAGCGCGTGACGCTGTTCGACGTGGCCTTCGGCGAGCTGTTTGCCGACCCGTCGGGTATCGAGCGGATGGAGAAGCTCGGCACCAGTCCGTCGCTGAGTGAAATCAGGACGGCCCTGAAGGGCATGAAGGGGATCAAGATCAACGAGGTCGAGAAACTCGAGATCGAGTTCCGGTAGGGAGCGCCTCCCCGAGGCGCCCTGTCAGGGCAGGTCGAGGGACCTGCCCCTACCGTTCCGCAGGTCGGACAACCCCTACCGCAATCAGACAAGCGCGCTCGGCAGGTACTGCGGCGCGCGGCGCATCTTCGTATGCTGCTCGTAGGCGTGGGCCAGGCCGATCAGCCGGGCCTCGGTCCACGCCGGCCCAATCAGCGAGAGCCCCACCGGCAGCCCGCGCACGAAGCCGGCCGGCACGGTGATGCTCGGGTAGCCTGCGACGGCCGCCGGCCCGGAGCTGCCGCCCGTACCCGAATCGCCGTTGACCAGGTCGGTGAGCCACGCCGGGCCACCGCTCGGCGCCAGCAGGGCCTCGACCTTCCTGGTCGCGAAGACCCGGTCCAGACCTTCATCACGCGACAGCCGCCGCGCCTTGGCCTTGGCCGCGAGGTAGACCTTGTCGGTCAGCGGCCCGCGTGCCTCCGCCTTCACGAAGAGGTCCTGCCCGAAGTACGGCATCTCCTGGGCGGCGTGGGCCTCGTTGAACGCCATCACGTCGCGCAGCGACTTCACCGGCGCGGCCGGTCCGAGCGTGGCGAAGTACGCGGCAAGCCCCGCCTTGAACTCGTGCAGCAGGACCTCGAACTCGGCATCGCCGAACTGCCCGCGCGTCGGCAGGTCCGCCTTGTCGACAATTGTCGCGCCCGCGCTCTCGAGCGCCTTGATGGCGTCTTCCATCAGCGCATCCACACGTGGGTCGAAGCCGAAGAAATTGCGCATCACGCCGATGCGGGCGCCACGGAGCGCCTCCAGCCGCAGATGCTCGCGGTAGTCGCCGGTCAGCCTCTGACGCCCTGTCGCGGCGTCGCGTGCGTCGGGCCCCGCCAGCACCTGCAGCAGCGCGGCAGCGTCGGCAACGGTGCGGGCCATCGGACCCGCCGTGTCCTGCGTGGCAGAGATCGGGATGATGCCGCTGCGGCTCACCAGGCCGACGGTGGGCTTGATGCCAACCAGACCGGCGCGCGCCGACGGACAGATGATCGAGCCATCGGTCTCGGTGCCGACCGAGACCGCGCACAAGCTGGCGGCGGTGGCCGATCCCGAGCCACTGCTCGACCCGCACGCGTTGCGATCCAGGGCGTACGGATTGCGCGTCAGCCCGCCGCGCCCGCTCCAGCCACTGGTCGAGTGTTCCGACCGGAAGTTGGCCCACTCGCTGAGGTTGGTCTTGCCGAGCAGCACTGCCCCCGCATCACGCAGGCGGGTGACGATGGCGGCGTCGAGTGGCGGCCGCGCGTCCACCAGCGCCAGCGAGCCCGCCGTCGTCTTCATCCGATCGGCGGTGTCGATGTTGTCCTTGATCAACACCGCAATGCCGTGCAGCGGCCCGCGCACGCGCCCGTCCTTGCGCTCGCGGTCGAGGCGTTCGGCAATCTCCAGCGCGTCGGGGTTGACCTCGATGACGCTGTTCAGGCCGACCCGGCGGTCGACGGCCTCGATGCGGTGCAGGTAGGCCTGCGTCAGGTCGCGGGCGGTCACCTCACCCGACTCCAGCGCGGCGCGCAGATCCTCGACGCTGCGCTCGACGACCGCGTCACCGGCGCCGAGGGCGGCGCTGTCGACACGCTGTTGCTCACGGGCGGGCGGCGCCTGGGCGATGGCGCGGGACGCGTGTGGCAACGTCGCCGCACCGATGACCGACTGCTGCAGGAACTGGCGACGATGCATGAGGCGGATGTTACAATCCCGCCTCCCCGGAGGCCAAGATCCCGCATGTTGTCACGTCCATTCGCACTGCTGCTGGTGCTGTCCGCGTCGCTCCTCCCTGTTCTCGCGATCGAGGCGCAGGCCCAGTCGCAACCACTCAAGATTGGCGAACGCACCCGTCAGTGGACGCGGATGGAGGGCTTCGTCCCGATGTACTGGGACGACCTGGCCGGCCGCCTCTATCTCGAGATCACGCGCTTCGACGAGGAGCTGCTGTACCAGGTCTCGCTGCCGGCCGGTCTGGGGTCCAACCCGATCGGCCTCGACCGCGGCCAGCTGGGGGAAACGGCGGTGGTGACCTTCCAGCGCGTCGGCCCGAAGATCCTGCTGACCCAGGCCAATTACCGGTTCCGCGCGCTGACCGAAGATGCTGCCGAGCGCCAGGCCGTTGCCGACTCGTTCGCGCGTGCCGTGCTCTGGGCCTTCAAGGTCGAGGCGGCCGAGGACGGCCGCGTGCTCGTGGATGCCACCGACTTCCTGCTGCGTGACGCGCACGGCGTCGGCGACCGACTGCGCCGCGCCAAACAGGGTGTGTACCGCGTCGACGCCAACCGCACCACCTTCCACCTGCCGCGGACCAAGGCGTTTCCGAACAACAGCGAGGTCGAGACCATCGTCACGTTCGCCACCGAGGGCGCCCCCGGCGATCTCGTGAGCCAGGTGGCGCCAAGCGCCACGTCGTTCACGGTCCGGCAACACCACTCGTTCGTGCAGCTGCCGGATCTGAAGACACACACGTTCAAGCCGCGGGTCGCCGACCCGCGCGCCGGCGGCATCGACCTGATGTTCCACGATTACGCGTCGCCGATCACCGAGCCCATCGACAAGCATTGGGCGACCCGCCACCACCTCCAGAAGAAGGAACCCGCTGCTGCCGTCAGCGAGGCCGTCCAGCCCATCGTGTATTACGTGGACAACGGCACACCCGAGCCGATTCGCACGGCACTGCTCGAAGGGGCCCGCTGGTGGGGTGCGGCGTTCGAGGCCGCGGGCTTCCGCAACGGATATCAGGTGAAGGTGCTGCCGGCCGATGCCGACCCGATGGACCTGCGTTACAACATGATCAACTGGGTGCACCGGTCCACTCGAGGCTGGTCATATGGCGCCGCCGTCGTCGATCCGCGCACCGGCCAGATCCTCAAGGGCAACGTCAGCCTCGGGTCCTTGCGCGTACGCCAGGACATCATGCTCGGGAGCGGCCTGACCGCCGAGACGGCCGCCGGCGCCGCCCTGCAATGCGCTGCCGGCGACGCTCCGGACGCCGACTACCTGATCGCCGATCCAGCGACCGATGCCACGGCGATGGCGCTGGCGCGCATCCGGCAGCTCTCGGCGCACGAGGTGGGACACACGCTCGGCTTCACGCACAACTTCGCGGCCAGCACCTACGGGCGCGCGTCGGTGATGGACTACCCGGCGCCGATGGCCAGGATCACCAATGGCCGGATCGACCTCTCGGAGGCCTACGGTGTCGGCATCGGGGCCTTCGACACCTTCGCGGTGAAGTACGCCTACACGCAATTCGCGCCTGGCGCCGACGAGGCCACCGAGCTGGCCCGGATGGTCGAGGAAGCAACGGCCAGCGGGCTGCTGTTCATTGCCGACACCGATGCGCGGCCAGCGGGCGCCGCTCACCCGCTCGCCAGCCTCTGGGACAACGGCAGTGACCCGGTCGCGAGCCTGAGGCACGAGCTTGCCGTGCGCAAACTCGCGATGAGTACCTTCGACATCACCCGCATCCCCGAGGGACAGTCGCTGAGTTCTCTCGAACAGAAGTTCCTGCCGCTCTACTTCCACCACCGCTACCAGCTGCAGGCCACCGTCAAGTCGGTGGGCGGGCAGTTCTACACGTACGCGGTACGCAAGGGCGACGCCGCAGTGCCTGGGGCCACGGCCATCGTCGCGCCCGAGACCCAGCGGGCCGCCCTGCGTGCGGTGCTCGACACGCTCTCGCCGGAGGTGCTGGCCATCCCCGAACGCATCCTGGCGCTGCTGCAGCCGCAGACCGAGGTTTTCGGCGGCTTCAACACCGAGATGTTCCCGCGCCGCACCGGTCTGACGTTCGACCCGACGGCAGCAGCCACCATCGCCGCCGACATGACGATCTCGCTGCTGCTCCACCACGAGCGAGCGGCGCGGCTGGTCGAGTTCCACGCCCGCGACGCCAGCAACCCCGGCCTGCCCGAGGTGATTGGGGCGCTGCGCACGCGGCTGCGCTCCGGCAGTGGCCGCGAGGACGCGTTCTCACCGATGCTCCGGGCCGCCCAGACGGTGCTGGTGATGCGCCTGATGGAACTCGGCGCCAACGAGGCGGCGACGAGCGACGTGCGCGCCATCGCCCAGCACCAGGTCGGCCAGACGATCGGCCTGGGACCGGTGGCCGGCGCAGCCGCTGCCAGCCCCGAATGGGCCGCCCACACCAAGGCGTTGCTGGCGCTCGTCACGCGCTACGAGGAGCGCCCGTTCTCGCCGTATACGCCCCAGAAGCCGCTGCCGGTCCCGGCCGGTGATCCGATCGGCGGCCGCTAGGCCACAGACCGCAGTGCCTACTGCGCGAGGTTGACGCGGCGGATGACCGGCTTGTGCAGCCCTTCGACGCCGCTGGACAGGCCCGGGGCAGCAAAGCGGCGCTGCTGGCTGTTGGCGATGTAGTAGAAGCCGTCGCCGACGACGACGCCGGTGGCGGGCGTGTCGTGATCAGGCAGGTTGGCGTCGAGGATGTCGAGCGCGCGTACGTTGATGCCGTCCCGGGCCAGCCGCAGCCGCACGACGCGCGACAGGCCGGGCAGGCCGTTCTGGACGGCGATGAGGTCGTCGCCATGCCTGGCCAGTCCATCGATGCCGACCAGCGTGACGGCAGCCGGGTGTCCGACGGGGGTGACCGCGCGGTTGGCCAGCGTCACGCGCGACAGGCCCTCGAGATGCGCGACGTACAGGGCGCGGCCGTCGCCGCTCCAGGCCAGACCGCGCGGCCTCAGGTCGGCGCCGATGGTGACAAACGGCTCGATGGCCCGCGTGCCCGGCCGCCAGCGATAGACCATGCCGGCCCTGGTGTCGGTCATGTACATGGTGCCGTCCGGCGCCTGCACCAGGGCGTCGAGGCGATGGCCGGACGCCGCTGCTGGCGGCGCGGCCCGGCTCACCTGTCGTCCGGAGGACAGCTGGAGGCGGTGCAGGAAAGACTGGTCGCCGTCGGCCGTGGTCAGCCCCTGCACTTCCGGGCCGCCCGCAGTCAGGACGTAGAGGGCACCGCGACGGTTGTCCGCCTCGAGGCCGCGGACGCCGAGAAACCCGGCCTCGCGGAACGTGGCGTAATCGGCAGCGCGTCCCGTCACCTCGTCGACCGCCACCACCTTCCGTTTGTGCAGGCTGCCGACCAGGAACCGTCGCGAGCCACGGTCGTAGGTCATCGACGTCGGAAACAGGTCCGGCTCGTTGAGGCGAAAGGCAACGACGCTGCGCTGTGCCGGGGCGACGAGGGCTTGCAGCTTCTCCTGCCAGTCGGGCCAGCCGGGGTCGTCCCGCAGCGTCTCGAACGCTGGCGACACCAGGACATCGGCAGCAATGCCCTTCTCGGCAAGCAGGCCGAGGGCGGTGAAGGCCTCGCCCGTGCGGCCGGCCTTTGCGTAGGCGCGCACTTTCGCGTACAGCACGTAGGGGTGGTTGGGAGGGGCGCGCCTGGCGGCGCGCTCGACCGCTGCGACCGCGGCCTCGCTATCACCGTCCGCCAGCGCCGCCACTGCGGCGGCGTACAGCGCCGGCCATGGCTTCGGCTCGGTCGCATCCCGGGCACGTGCCACCCCCAGCGACGTCGCCACGACCGCCACGGCAGCCAGCACAGCGGTCGGGACGTGCCGTCGGCGCATCCGTCGATTGTACGTTGCAGGTTCGCACCGACGGCGACACCCAGGGGAGTTGTCAACGCCGCGGGCCCGGGACCGACTCGCCTGCCCGTCACCCGGTCCCGGTCCCCGTTACCCGGTACCCGCTACCCGCTACCCGGTACCCGTTACCCGTTTCCCGTCCCCCGTCTGCCCTACTGCGTCGGTCGCAGCAGTTGCCGGAACGTGAGTGTGTTGATGTCCCTGAACATCGGCGTCCGTGGCGGCAGCAGGGGCGGCGACAGGAACTCGACGTCGAAGTTGTAGCCGCGTGCTGGTGCGCCATACACGATGTCGCAGCACTTGTACGTCCCGGTGGCCTGCCGGCTGGTGAAGAAGCTGACGATGGAGCCGCGGTAGTTGAGGGCCGCGCCACTCCAGTTCTCGATGAAGCGCAGGAAGTTGTGGGCGCCGCCATCGGTGCCGTAGTCCGTGTGATCGGACGCGTTGTTGGCCGGACGGACGAACGGAATGCCCTTGCCGGCGATCACCGCGAGCCGGTACCAGGTGTTGGTGGCGTTGCGCTGGGCGTTGGCGACGTCGAAGGTCGTTCGGGTCAGGGAGTGAGGGTTGATGAACGACCCGATGTCGTTCCAGGAGCTCGACAGCAGCGTCACGGCGTCGGCCAGCACCGCCGCCGACACGTGGCCGTTGCCGGTGGGACCAAACGCGCCCCCGGTTTCCGCACAGCTGCCTGCCGCATCGCTGGCCGTGCAGGCGTTGAAGTTGCCCTCGACATAGACCGGATTCTCGCTGGCCACGGTGAGGCCCTGCAGTCCGTTGGCGGGCAGCTGCCCGCGCGCGCCGTGGGTGAGCTTCAGCGCCCGCCGGAAGAAGACGGGCCGGTTGGCGCGCGCCTGCTGCCAGGTGAGCTGCGTCCAGGGCCGCGCCGCAACGCCGAACGGCGCCGTGTTGGCGAGGTAGCGCGGGTCCTGCCCGTACACCTGCTGCGTCCCGCTGCCGTTGACGTCCTCGCCGGCGTCGAACACGCCCTGCACGTCACTGCGCGCGGCCGTCGAGTTGACGAAGTCCTCGAATCCGTACTCGCCGGTCTCGCGGTCGTCGCCGTAGGGCGCGACGACCGCCACGGTGTTGTCTGGTCCGCGGTCGCGGTTCGTGCGGCGGTCCGAGAAGTAGACCACGTAGCCGGTTTCACGCATCGTGTCGTCGTCACCGGTCGCGCCGATCGCTCCGGTCAGCCAGCGGCGGAGGTTCTCGACGTCGAGTTCGACGTAGTGCATGACGCCGCGGTGGTACGGATTCTGGGTACGGAAGTGGGACTCGTCGTCGCGCGGTGCCCCTTCCCTGGGGTCATACAACACGTTGGGCCAGTAATCGGTGCCGTTGATGCTGCCGTTGCCGCAGCGCAGGCCATTGCCGCCATTCACCCCGGACACCGGCGTGTCCTTCAGCCGCTGCAGCCGGATGACCGCGTTCGGGCTGGCTTCGCCGACGGCGCGGCAGTTGCCGTTGTCGCGCGTCAGCAGCGCGCCCGTCGAGAGGTTGCGGCCGGAGAACCCGAGGTTCAGGATCTCGGCCGTCACGTCGTGGAAGACGCCGCCCGAGTCCTGGCGCTCGACCTTCAGGAAGCCGCCAATCAGGCTCGTGCCGTTGCCTTGCACGTAATACGCGCTGGCCGGCCCGGCGGTGGCCAGCGGCGTCCGTCCGGTGGCGAGGATGGTCGCCTGGTTGGCAACGAAGCCATAGCCGGCGGCCTGCATGCCGGCAATCGTGCTGAGCTGAATGGGCTCGACTGCCGTGTCCACCGTGGGCAGGCCCATGATGTCGTCGCGCGTGTCCGAGAGCAGGACCCGCACGCTGGCCATGTTGAAGAAGCGCTGTCGCGCGACAGCCGTGGTGTCGGGTGCCGCCGGGCTGGGGCGGCGGATGATGTCGATGGGCCGGGCGCCGTCGCTGACCAGCGGCAGGTCGAGGCGGCGGGCGCCGGTGCGGCCGTTGGTGATGCTGCGGTTGTACGTTCCGACCGAGAGGCTGGTCCAGGCCGGCTCGTTCTGGGCCGAACCCGGCGCGCCGACCAGGCTGCCTTCGCAGGCCGCACCCGCGCAGTTCAGGGGACCGAGATTGCGAAACGTGTTGCTGCCCGGGTTGAGCGTCACCCGGACATTTCCCTGGTGCGTACCGGACACGCCGTTCTGCAGGTGCGTCCGGACGACTTCGCCGACCGCGGTGACGCGGTCGGACAAGGTCAGCGTGGCCACGCCATCCTGCTTGAGAAAGAGGTTGGAGTTGGTGTGGACGCGGCCGCCAAAGTTGAAGTTCGGGCCGGCGAAGAAGGCCAGGTCGTTCTCCGAGAAGATGCCGAACTGGAACACCGGGATGCCGACGGTCTGCATCTGCCGACGCATGCGCACTTCGCCACCGGTGAGCGACCGGGCGGTGATGGTGACCTCGTAGGGCGTGATCAATCCGACCAGCCCCTGGTAGGGCCCCGACGGCACCGGCCGGGCCGCGGTCGCGCCGGCGGTGATGCGATAGCCCGCACCGCCAGCCGGGGTCAGGTACGCGAACCCGGGCAGGACCGGGGGCGCGGCCTCGAGTGCGTCGAGTTCGGCGCGCGTCGGGTTGAAGTTGCCACCGACGAACAGGTCACCCGAGATCGGCGGTGAGCTTCTCGAGCCCGGCATGCGCCGCGGCGTAGGCCTGCGTCTGGTCGCGGTTGAGGCCGCTGGCCTGCTGGTCGGCCACGACCAGCGAGACAAAGCCGACCAGCAGGGCCGACATCAGCATCATGACCATGACGGTGGCCAGGAGGGTCATCCCCTCCTCGCGTCGCCATGTGTCGGAGATCCCGCGTGTGTGCATCATGATGGCATCGACTCACATGTACCGGTTGACGAGGGCGAGGCTGCGCAGGCTCACCTGGGTGACCAGGGTGTTGCGATAGAAAAGGCGGCTCTCGTGGTTGGGTTCGGCCGACCGCGCGGTGAGCGCCACGTTGACCTTCCGGATCTGGTTGGGCGAACACGGCAGCACCGGCGGTGCGCCCGGGGCCGGGTCGCAGGCGCCGGTGCCAGCCACATCGGCGGCGTCCATTCGCACGCCGGCGGGATTGGTGACACCGTCGATCAGGTCGTACGAGATGGTGAAGCCCTCGATGAAGAAGGCGACCGTCGTCGGCGGGTTGGCGTTGATGCGGCGAATCAGCCGCAGGTCGCGGAGCGGGTCGCCAGGTGTCTCGAGGTAGTAGCTGATCATCCGGACGCGGGTGACGCGCGAGGGCAGCACCCCGCCGCTCAGGACTTCAGCGGGCGCCTCGGCCAGGTACTGGGCCATCGTCCCGTTGGGCGCCGACGCCTGATTGAGGTTGAGCGGGTCGCCCTCGTCGAACTCGGCAACCTGTCCGGCGACACGGGTGATGAAGCGGAGCGAGCTGACCGAGCCCTTTTCGAACAGCAGCAGGTCACCGACCCGAAGGTTGTCGCCGTCCACGTCCGGTGCGTCGTCGATGTCGCTGGTCGCGCTGACGGTCATCGAGACGTCGTCCAGCGCGGTCAGCGTGATCTCGTCGAAGGCGTTGTCGGCCGCCAGGATGGTGATGATGTCGGTGGGCTGGCCGTTGACGGCCGGCCCCAGGCCGGGTCCGACGCTGACGGCGCTGAGTGTCGGAAGCGTGGCATCGAAGGTCAGGGCCGACCCGATCGGCCCGGGACGCAGGATCGGCAGCGCGCCGGCACCCGACGGCACCGTCACCACCATGCCCGCGGGCAGACCCTGACCGGCCTGGGTCAGGTCGCGGACGATCAGGTCCATGGCCACGCGCAGGTTGTTGTTCATCCCGGTGACCTGCTTGACGGTGTTGTTGGCTCGGGAGGCCGTCGCCATGACCGACACGACGCCGGTCATCACCACTGACGACACCGCCATGCTCACCAGCAGTTCGACGAGGGAGAAGCCGAGGCGATCGTTTCTGTTGGCCGGCATGGTCATTTCGTTGGCTAGGAGTAGTTGGACACGAACGTGGTCAGCCGATAGGTCCGTTCGATGGCGCCGATGCGGTAGCGCACGGTGACGCGCACCTCGCGCAGCGCATTGCTGTGGTCGCAGATCCAGACCTCGCGGGTGTACTGCCCCATCTCCTGGGTCCAGTCGTCGCCAGTGCCCAGGACCCCGTCAGCGCCGAGGTGCTGGATGGCCTCGAGCGGTTCGCCTTCGTCGCCGGCGGTGTTGATCAGGCCGTCGGGTCCGGGCGCATGCAGTCCGCCGGGCTGCGCGCCGTCGACGAACACCCCCGCGCGTGCCCACCCACCCGGGCGGCGCCGCCACGCCCGGGCACATGCGCGGGGTGACGTTGCGGATCCCGGCCCAGGTGATGACCCGGGTGTCCCTGGCCGTGTGCACGCTTTCAATGGCTTCGCGTGCCTTCTCCCGCGCGATCAGGTTCGGGGAGGACGCCGAGGCGTGGGTCATCCCGACCATGAACACCTGCGCGATGCCCATCAGCGACGAGGTCAGCAACAGCATCGACACCAGCACTTCGATCAGGCTGAAACCGGCCTCCCCGCGCTGCGGGACGGCGTCGGTGGGGGCCAATACGGGGCTCGCTATCGAGTGGGGGGTCATGTTCGTCATTCCGTCCAGGCCCGGCCGTTCCACTGCCACTCCCGCAACAGGGCGGTGGGGCCGAACAGCGTCACCGCGCGGGCTGTCATCGGCGCGGTCGGCTGGCCGATGAAGACCGTGCCGTTGACCACGTCTCCATTGGCATCGACCAAAGTGCCCTCGCTCGTGAAACACCAGGGCGCATCGCCGGTGAAGACGACCGGGTCGGGGGGCGCGCCGAAGCCGTCCGGCGTGTCCGGGAGGTCGGCAAACCGCTCCATCTCCATGCGTTCGCCGATGAACACCTCCTGCACCAGCGTTTCGCCAATCTGCACGCCGTCGTCGTTGATTTCCTGACGCCACGCCTCGACCCGATCGGGAGCCACGAAGCGGATCTCGACGTTTCGGCGCTCGGTCACCGCCTGCTCCCTGGCGGTCCGCAACAGCGTCGACAGCTGTGAGGTGCCGCTGTCGGCCTTGGCACTGGTGATGGCGCCCGGCAGCACGAGCATGGTCACGGCCAGCAGGACGGAGACGATCGTGGCGGTGATCAGGACTTCAATCAGGGTGAAGCCGGCGTTGGATGAGAAGGAGGTGCGGGTCATGGCCATGGTGTGGAGCTCTGCGGACGGGAGTGCAAAGCCCGTACCACGGCTGAAATAGCGAAGGCCGCCTGCGTTTCCCGAGGAAAGCGCCAGGCGGCCCAGGGCCATGACGAAACGGTAATCGCGACGACTCAGTCTTGCAGTTCAGCCAGCACGCCAGCGTCCCGGGACCGGGCCAGCACCCAGGCGGTGCGGGCTTCGAAGTAGCCGGCGACAAACGCGCCGAGGTTGGGCTGTTCCTGACGCCCACCGGTGATCGCCTCGAAAAAGCCATGGTTGGCGCGAGGGAACTCGCGAATGGTCACCTGGTGCTTGCCCATCTCGCGCACCGCCTGCTCCATTCGCGCCTTGTGTACCTTTGGCGGCACCACGCTGTCCAGCTCGCCATAGAGCACCAGCATCGGCACGTCCAGCCGCTGCAGCACCGGCAGCGGGTCGTAGGCGAAGACGTGATCCCAGTGCCACTGCAGCGACGGCAGGGAGGCCGGGGCGTTGACGTAGGGCAGCCAGCCGGCCCGCTCCGCCGCCTGCATCGCGGGCCCGAGGCGCTCCCAGCCCTCCCCCGTCCGCGCCACCTCGAACTTGTGGTCCATGAACGCCAGCGCCTGTGCGATGGTCTCGCCGCGGTGGCCATCGGCGCGCATCGTGGTCTGCACCCGGAGCCGCTCGTGCTCGAGCGGCGTCATCACCGGTGCCGATTCCACGACGACGAAGGCGACGTCGCGCGACTTGACGGCGGCCAGCGGCGCCACCCAGCCGCCGAGACTCATGCCGTGCACGCCAATCGCGTCGGCCTGCACCTCAGGACGACCGCGCAGGTAGCGCACGCCAGCCAGGGCATCCTCGGCCAGGTCGTCGAAGGTGGCGCGCGCCCAGTTGCCGGTGGACTGACCGGTGCCCCGCTTGTCGGTGATGAGCACGGCCACGCCGTTGCGGGCGAAGTGGTCGGCAAACGGACGGAGGCTGTCGCGGGTGACCGCGCCCGACCCGTGGATCATCACGATGCCGACGTGGCGGCCCGGCGTCGAGGGCAGCAGCAGGCTGCCCGAGATGCTGACGCCGCCGCTCGCGTAGCGAACCGGCAGCTCGCGGTAGAACTCCTTGCGCGTCGCCTGCACCGTTCTGCCGCGGCGCTCGAAAGCCACCTGCGCGACCCGGCCCGACCCGTCGCGCGTCAGGCGCAGGCGAACGGTGACCGGATACCCGGTGGAGACCGAAGGACCAGCGATCCATTCATCCCGCCCGAGCGCGAAGAGTGCGCCCGTGCGGCCGGTCTCGTAGTCCACGTAGATCGGTTGGTCCTGCCCGGGAGCCACGAGCAGGACGCGGCCCGGCGCCCACTCGTAGGTGCCGTAGAGCCCGGCGGTGTCGTCGGCCGCGCTCGCGGCCAGCTTGAGCAGCTCGAATCGCGTCTGGCCGAGCCCCTGCCGGACGCTGCCGGTGAGCTGGGTCGGCGTGACGAACTTGCCGTCGAACAGCAGGTTGCCCTCGCGGCCGGGAATCTCGAACGACATCGACCGGCCACGCTGGGAGACGTGGTGCAGGGGAATGCCGGCCTCGCCGCGCTGCGGGACGTCGAGGGTCCCCGCCCACTCCGGTCCGGCCGTGAACCGGGCGTCGATGACGACCACCGTATCCCGGTTGACAAACCCCCCAATCCAACGCCCCTCGAGGCTCCCCGTGGCCCCTGTTGCGGGCTGCACCTGCACCAGGGCCGTCGCGATAAAAAGAGCTCCGAGCCGCACCAGGCCGCCGTGTCGCATCGTCTCCTCCGTTGAAGCCGTCGAGGCGGAAGACGACGCGGCGCGGGAGGGGTTCGCGACTTTGACGTGACCTGTCAGCGGCCGGGGACGATGGGGGCGCTGGGAGGGGCGGGGACTGCAGGACGCAGGACGCGAGCGGCGAAGAAGCGGGGGCGTCGCCCCCTACGGCGCGGCTGGAGGGAGCGGCAGGTCGAGGCGGGCGAGCAGCGCGAGGTAGCGGGGGTGGGTGCGGAGGCGACGCAGCAGTGGGTGGACGTTGATCGAGGCGACGCCGCGGGCGTGTTCACCGGCAGCCTGCTCCAGCCAGTCGATCGCGTCGTCGTCGTGGCCCAGCGCCACATCGAGCAGCGCGAAGTCGGTGGGCGGGATGTAATCGGCGGCAGCCTTCTGCACGAGGGCTCGACGCACTTCGAGGGCGTCGGCTCGACGCCCGGCAAGTGCATGCACGATGCCGATCAGCATGGTCGGCTCGTTGCCCGCGTCCACGCGCGCGGCCTCGGCAGCATCGAGCGCCTCTTCGAGCCGGCCGAGATCGACGAGGACGAACGCCCGCCAGAAGTCCACCAGGCTGCGCGGGGCTCCCGCACTGCGCGCCGCGTCCAGCGCCGCCAGCGCCTCGTCGGGGCGATGCGCGTACAGCAGCACGATGCCGCGCAAGGCCAGCACCTGGGGCTTCTCGACCGACAACGCTTCCGCGACGTCCATCTCGCGCAGCGCCTCGGCAACCCGGAGCTGCGAGACGAGAAACAGGGCGTACCCCTGGCGCAGGGTGGCGACGCGCGGCGCCAGGGCGATGGCGCGGCGATGGCTGGCATCGGCCGCCGCCCAGTCACGGTCGAACTGTTCGAGCACGTGGGCAAGCGCCGAATGACCTTCCGCGGCCGTCGGGTCGAGGCTGATCGCACGCTGGGCGGCCGCCTTCGACCTCGGCAGCACCGTGGCTGACTCGGCACTGCCGTAGATGTGCAGGAGCGTCAGGGCTTTGGACATCCCCGCCCAGGCCGACGCCAGTTCAGGATCCAGGCGGGTCGCCCCCTCGAAGCGATCGACGGCCTGCAGCAGCGAAACGCGGGTCTGGCGCTGGCTCAGGGCACGCCCTTCCTCCAGCAGGTGAACGGCCTCCGCATTCAACGAGTCGGAGCCGAGCGGCCGGCCGACATCGAGGGCCCGGCGCGACCTGCCTCCGCCCGTCCATGCGGTCCAGGCGCCGAGCGCCAGCAGCAGGCCCAGGACCACCGCCATGGCCCCCCACCTGGCGAGAATGCCGCCGCCGCGGCGCGGTGGATCGGCGGCCGTCTCCTCACGTCGGTCCGCAATGACCCCGGCTCCCCGCCCGTCCACCTCGACCAGCGCGTCGAACCGGTAGCCGCGGCCGCGCACGGTGGTGATCGGGTCGTCGGCGCCGAAGACGCGCCGGATCTCCACCAGGCACTGGACGAGCGAGTCGTCGGTGACCGTCACGTCCGGCCAGACGGCCTGCAGCACCTCGACCCGGGGGACCAGACGCCCGCGATGACGGACGAAGTAGGACAGGACGTCGAACGATTTGGGTCGGAGCGGCAGGACCTGATCACCCCGCCTGAGCTGCCCGGCGCGGGCGTCCAACGTCACGCCGGCAAACCGCACGATGACATCGTCGGCAGGCAGGCTGTCGCTCCGGACACCGCTCGCGGCGGACGGTTCCCTCGTCATGGCGGTACTTTCGTCCGTCCTTCGGCCACGCTTCGGTCAGGTGTCGTGCGCAGTCACCCGCCGAGCCGTTGTCACTGCTGAACGGCCCCGATCCCGCAAGCCGCACCCTGGCGATGCTCGGATTATAGGGCTCTCTTCGAGGAGACAGCGATGCTTCGCGTGACCCTGCTGCTGGCGCTTGCCGCCACGGCCATGTCCCATTCCACCGCCCAGGCCCAGGTGAGCCAGGAGTATGTGACCGGCCTGCGATCGCCGGGCCGCACCCTGGTGCTGCCGGACGGCGGGCTGCTCGTCACCGAGTCAGGGGCGCTCTCGGCCGGCAATACCGGACGGGTCTCCCTGGTCGACCGCGACGGACGGCGCTTCACGGTCATCGACGGCCTTCCGTCGGGTCTGCATGGGGGCGACGCGGCAGGCCCCTCGAGCGTGCTGCTGTTCGGTCGTCGCCTGTACGTGCTGATGTCGAGCGGCGACGTCTCCATTCCGGCGCCGGGCGGCGTGGAGCGCCCGAACCCCTCGCCGTCCTCCCCGCTGTTCAGTTGCGTCCTCCTGCTGGAACTGCCCGACGACGGCGCCGAGCTGCCCGTCGGCTTCGCGTTGACCCGGGCCGCACATGACAGCGTCGCCGCCGGCAGCGCCGCCTACCTGACCAACGCCGACGGCCAGTCCGCGCGGCTGTCCCGACTGATCGACTTTGTCGACTACGTGCCGGCGCCGCGTCCGGGCGTGCCCGAGAACGTGGTGCTCTCCAACCCGTTTGCCTTTGTCGGCAACGGGACCCGCTTCGAGGTGGTCGACGCGGCGCGCAACCTGTTGTGGACCTTCAACATCGGCGACAGCACCGGCCGCGTCCTGACCACCTTCCCGCCGGCCGCGAACACCCTCCCGGCCATGGGACCTCCGATGGTGGACGCCGTCCCGACCTCGATCCGCGCCTGGCGCGACGACCTGCTGGTGGCCTTCCTGACGGGATTTCCATTCGGCCCCGGTGCGGCCCGTGTGGCGACGGTCAACAGACATACGGGCGAGACGACCACCGTGCTGTCCGGCCTGCAGACCGTGCTCGATGCGCTGCCAGTGACCCGCGGGCGCGGCCTGTTCTACGTGCTGGAGTACAGCACCAACTTCCTGGCGGGGGCGCCGGGACGACTGCTCCTGGTGGAGGATCCGACTCGCGCGCCGCTGGTGATTGCCACGGGGCTGATGCGCCCGACGAGCCTCAGTCAGGACCCGCGCACCGGTGACCTGTATGTGACCGAGATCGGCGCCGGCCGGATCGTGCGCATCGCCACCCCGCAATAGCAGGGGGCCGGTCCCGGCGGCGCCGCCGCTCAGAACAGGCGGTAGACGACGGCGGCGCCCAGTTGCAGGGCGTGTGCCGGCTGCGTGAAGCGCCGGGACTGGTCACCGAGCGTCACGGTCACCTCGGGGGCGCAGCGGAAGTAGCCGAGCGTCCCGCGGAAGGACACCCGGTCGTTGAAGTCGTACCAGACGCCGCCCTGCAGCTTGCTGGCCAGCGACGTGCTGGCCTCGGCGCGGACCCGCGTGCCGGCGGGCAAGGTCGCGGCCACGGCGCCGTCGAGGTCGAAGTCGGAAAACGACACGCCGGCCGTTGCCGAGACGTCGTAGGACCAGGCGTCGCGCAGCCACGTGTACCTGGCGCCGAGCATCACCGGCCGGAGCTGCAGGTCACCCACGGGCCCGACGCGGCCGAACAGGCCGCTCTCGATGCGCGTGTCGAACCAGCCCAAGCCCAACGTGGGGGCCCATCCGGCCTTGGCGGGAAAGCGAATCGACAGGCGCGGCAGCACCGAGACCGACGCCGCGCTGCTGGTCGGCACGACCACGTCGAGCCCCGGCCCGATCGCCAGGCCGATCAGGAAGCGCCCCGGCGGATCGGACTCGGGCGCCTCGATCTTCGGCGGCTCCGGCGGCGACGCCGGCGGAGGGTCGACCGGCTGCTGCGCCAACGCCGGGGCGGCCAGCAGCAGGATGCCGACGGCGATGGTCGTCACGCGCCTCATGCGGCGTTGCCTGCGGGGCGGTGGGCGGGAACGACCAGGCTGACCAGCAGGCCCACGGCCACGACGCCGACGGCGCCGACCACGTTGTGCCAGAGAAACGAGATGTCCGGGCGCAGGAAGGCCACCGACGCCACCAGCACCATGCCGCCGATCAGGCCCACGAATGCCCCGGTGCCGGACGCCCGGCGCGTCAGCATGGCCAACATGAACACCCCCAGGATCGACCCGTAGAAAAACGATCCGAAGCGGTTGACCACCTCGATCAGCGATCCGAGATTGGTCGCATAGAGGGCAACGACGCAGGCAAACACGCCCCACACGCCGGTGGCAATGCGCGACACGACCAAATAGTGCCCGTCCGGCGCTTCGGGGCGCACCAGGCGCCGATAGAAATCAATCACCGTGGTCGTCGCCAGCGCGTTGAGCTCGGCGGCGATGCTCGACATCGCCGCGGCGATGATCGCGGCCAGCACGATGCCAATCAGGCCGATCGGCAGGTGGGTGGTGACAAACGTCGGAAACACGTAGTTGACGTCGCGATAGGCGCGGTCGCCAGTCACGTCCTGGACCAGCCCGGTGGCATCCCGGCGCACCGCACGCAGGGCGGCGTCGGCAGCCAGGAAGGACGCGCCGGCGGCGGCGCGCGAAGACTCGCTGTCGGATGAGGCGAGCAGCCGCGCCGCATCGCGGCGCACCGTGAACGCCGCGGAGAAGCGCTGCTCGGCGTCGGCATAGCGTCCGGCCAGGGCACTTTCCTTCACCCGCGCCTCGTGCACCGGGTTGAACAGCATCGGCGGCTGGTTGAACAGGTAGAACACGAACACCAGCACGCCAATCATCAGCACCAGCACCTGCAGCGGGATCTTCCAGTACGCACTCATGTAGAGCGAGGACGAGGCCTCGGTCTCGGAGCGCGCCGTGAGGTAGCGCTGCACCTGGCTCTGATCGCAGCCGAAGTACGACAGCATCAGGAACAGGCCGCCGATCAGCCCGGACCAGAACGTGTACGTCTCATTGAGCGTGAAGCGGAAATCGAAGGCCTGCATGCGGCCGGTGGCGCCGGCGACCCGCAGCGCATCGCCGACGCTGACATCGCCGGGCAGGCCGAGTACCAGCGCGACGGCGACGGCGACCAGGCCGAAGATGATCACGTACATCTGCTTGACGTCGGTCCAGGTCACCGCCTGCACCCCGCCGAGCATGGTGTAGATGGCCGTCGGGATGCCGATCAGCAGCACGGTCAGCGTCAGGTTCCAGCCCATGATGATCGACAGGATGACGGCCGGCGCCGAGATGATGGCGCCGCACGACAACCCGCGCGACAACAGGAACAGCGCGCTGGTCAGCGTCCGCGTCTTCACGTCGAACCGGCGCTCGAGATACTCGTACGCCGTGTAGACGCGGGCCCGGTGGAAGAACGGCACGGCCGTGACCGACAGGATGACCATCGCCAGCGGCAGACCGAAGTAGAACTGCACGAAGCGCAGGCCGTCGGTGTAGCCCTGGCCGGTGGTGCCGACCATGGTGATCGCACTCAACTGGGTGGCCATCACCGACAGGCCCACCGCCCACCAGGGGTTGCTGCGATTGCCGAGGAAGTAGCTCTCGATCTCCGTGCTGCCGCGCGTGTGCTGCACGCCGGTCCAGATGATCCAGGACAGGTACAGGGCGATGATCGTCCAGTCGAGGGGGTGCATGACTAGGGCGTGAACGCGCGCTGCAGCGCGAACAACAGCAACAGGACGACGATCTCGGCGGCAATCGACCCTGGCCGCCGAGCCGAGGGTCCTGGCGTACGGGACGTCAGCCATCAGAGGGCCTCGACTGCCATGCGCAGGGCGCGCGACGCGTCCCGCAGCTGGTCGCGGGTCGTGCTCGTCCAGTCCCGATCGCTGACCAGCATGGCGGCAGCCTCCTGCAGCGCCGCGGTCGTCCGCACCGGCGCCGGGCCCCCGAGGGTCTGCCGCACCTCGATGAAGTGCGCGGCGCTGAGCACGTGCCGCAGCTCGTCCTCGGTGTACGGCAGGGTGCGCCCGAGCACCGCCTGCGTCGACGCCGCCAGCGCCTCGACCAGCGTCGCCTCAGGGCTCCGCGCACGTTCGGCCATGAAGTGCGTCGCCACCTCGTGGCTCACCCTGAAGGGCAGCGCGTGCGATCGCGCGATCGTGTCGGCCAGTTCGGTCACGGTGGTGCCACCGGCGGCCGCACGCACCGCCATCGCCTCGACGTCGAAGCTGGCCTGCGCCATCGCCCCGGCCACCAGCCTGATGGCGCGGTTGGCGTCGCGGAATGCCGTCGCCACGAGCGGCTGCAGGTCGTCCTCGGTGTCCACGATGTCGCCGAACGGCGTGTTGTGCACGGCCATCGACACGGCTTGCGCCTGCCCCAGGGCCTTGCTGCAGAGCGCGCGCGCATGCTCCAGGGCGACCGGGTTGCGCTTCTGCGGCATGATGCTGCTGCACTGTACGTAGCCGTCCGACAGCCGCAGGTAGCCGAACTCCGCCATGCACCAGAGGAGGAGGTCCTGGACCACGCGGCCGGTGCCCACCAGCAGCACCGACAATGCGCCGGTCGACTCGAGCAGGTAGTCAACGGTCGCGATGCTGCCGTAGGTGTTGCCCGTCGGGCCGGCAAAGCCGAGCAGCGCACTCGTCCGCTCACGGTCGATCGGGAAGCCGGTGCCGGTGATGGCGCAGGCGCCGAGCGGATTGCGGTTGACGCTGGCGTAGGCGGCGCGGAGTCGCTGGTGGTCGCGCCCCAGCTGCTCGATCACCGCCAGCAGGTAGTGCGCGACGGTGCTCGGCTGGGCCGGCTGCGTGTGGGTGTGCGCCGCGTACACGGTGTGCACGTGCTGCCCCGCCAGCTCGATCAGCGAGCCCCGCAGCGTCTCCACTGCCGCCGTCGTCTCGAGCAGTGCCTCCCGCAGGCGCATCCGGTACATCGTCATGTCGATGTCGTTGCGGCTGCGGGCGGTGTGGAGCCGGCCGGCTATCTCGTGGCCACAGACCTCGATCAGCGTCTGCTCCAGATAGAAGAACAGGTCCTCGTACGTGCCGTCGTAGGCGACGGCGCGAACCTGGTCCTCGTCGATGCGGTCGAGGCCGGTGCGAATCAGGCGCGCCGCGTCCACGGCCACGATGCCCTGTTCGGTCAGCATCACCAGATGGGCGTAGTCGATGGCCCGCAGCTGCACGAGGAACAGACGCTTGGCGTCCTCGAAGATGTCGTTCAGGACGAGGTCGACGTACTCGGGGGCAAACGCGGGCATCGCGAGGAGTATTTCACGTCAGCGCCGCCAGGCGAGCCAGTGCCCGAAAAGCATCCGCACGAATGGCGTGAGCCGGGTGCGGTTGTAGAGGTCGCCGGTCTTGCGGATCGCGTCCGCCCGGGTCGGGTACGGGTGGATGATGCCGGCAAGGTCCGACAGCGGCACGCGACGGGCGACAAGCACGGCAATCTCGCCGATCAGGTCGCCGGCGTTGCGGCCGATGACCGTGCCGCCAACCACCTTGCCCCCTCGCGCATAGACCCGTACGCCGCCGGCCTGCTCGTCGTCGGTGCGCGCCCGATCGACGTCGGACCACGGCACGTCGAACGTGGTGGTGTCCTCGCCTGCCACCTCTCCGACGTGGGCAATCTCGGGGTCGGTGTAGGTGCAGCGCGGAATCGACGCCGCCGAGACCTGCTTGCGTCCGAGGAACAGTGCGTTCTGGACGACGGCGCGGGCGCTGGCGTCGGCCGCATGGGTGAACTGCTGCGGCATGCAGACGTCACCGGCTGCGAAGATGGCGCGGTTGCTGGTGCGGAAGTGCTCGTCCACGGTCACGCCGCGGTCCGTCCACGCCACACCAGCCTGCTCGAGGCCGAGCTCGTCGACATTGGGTCGCCGACCGGTGGCCACCAGGATCCGATCCACCTCGATTGCCGACGCCGGCTGGTCGTCGCACTCGATGTCGATGCGGTGCGCGTCGCCGGCTGCCGGCTGCACCCCGACCACGCGACTGCGTGTGCGCACGACGACGCCGTCGGCCTCGAGGGCCGCCCTCACGAGCGTGGCGTCGTCGCGCGATTCGCGACCGAGCAGCGTGTCGCCCGACTGCACGAGCGTCACCTGGCTGCCGAGCCGCTGGAACGCCTGCGCAAGCTCGCAGCCGATCGGACCGCCGCCAATCACGAGCAGGCGGCCCGGCTGCGTGTCGATCTCGAAAACGGTGTCGTTGGTGAGCGGCGCCGCGGCGCCGAGGCCGGGGATGTCGGGCATTGCCGGCCGACCGCCGGTGGCAATCACCGCCCGCGCAAATGACAGCGTGCTGCCCTCCACCGTGGCAGATCGGCGGCTGCTGAAGCGCGCGTTGCCAAGGAAGACGTCGACGCCGAGCGAGGCGAACCGCGCCACCGAGTCGTGCGGGCTGATGCCCTGGCGGACCTCGCGAACGCGGTCCATCACGGCCGCGAAGTCGATGCGATCGACGTGGGCACGCACGCCCAGCCGACCTGCCTGCCGCACCGCATGCGCCGCGTGAGCGGCGCGGATCAGGGCCTTGGACGGCACGCAGCCGACGTTGAGACAGTCGCCGCCCATGGCGCGCCGCTCGACCAGGGCCACCTTGGCGCCGAGGCCGGCCGCCCCCGCCGCGGCGACCAGGCCGGCAGTGCCGCCGCCAATCACCACCAGGTTGTAGCGCGGCGCGGGCACCGGGTTGCGGTAGGTCGCAGGGAAGACGTGCGCGGCAAGCGCGGGATCGGGTGTGAAAGTCATCGGGTGGGCGCCAGGCGGGCGGAGATACGCCTCATCGGCCAGCGACGGTGCGCAGGAACGGCTCGAGGGTGGCCATCACGCGCGGCCAGCGGTACCACGCTTCGACGTGCGCCCGACCCTGCGCGCCGAGGCGCAGCGCCAGGGCCTCGTCGGTGGCCAGCAAGGTGAGCCCCTCGATGAACTCGTTGGCGTGGTGGTAGTACAGGCCGCCGTTGGCGCGCAACGTCTGGCCCTTCAGCACCTTGCAGCCGCCGTTCACGAGCGCCGGTACCCCGTGGTTCCACGCCTCGAGCAGCACCAGGCTCAGGCTCTCGTAGGGCGACGGCATGATCAGGGTCCGCGCACTGCCGAGCAGGGTTTCGCGCAGATGCTCGGGCACGAAGCCGAGCGGCCGGATCTGCGGGTGGCTCGGCACTTCCATGAACTCCGGACCGGCCATCACGAGCGGCAGCGCGGGGCGGCGCTCCTCGACGTACTGCAGATAGTGCCGGAACAGCGTGTCGCAGCCCTTGTTCTCCTCGACGCGCCCCAGGTACAGGGCATACGGGAAGCTGACGCCCATGTCTTCGAGCTCGCCACGCAGTTCGGGGTGCGGCAGGGCGGCCGGGGCGAGTCCCGATCCGATGACGCAGGACGGGGGCAGTGGGCCGCGTGCCCGGGAGGCGACCAGTTCACGCTCCTCCTCGGTCAGGAACACCACGCCGGCCGGCAGCTGGAAGTAGTCGCCGAGGACGTCGAGCCACACCGTCGGATCCTCTTCGGCGGTGGGGATGAGGATGGCGCGGTCGCGGACCAGCGGCAGGCCGAAGAAGCTCGGGTAGTAGCGGTACGACCAGAACAGGATCAGGTCGTACTGCGTGCCGTCGGTGCGCAGGTGATCCAGCAGCGCCGGCACCCGCGGGCCGTTCTCCCGAAACCACTCGTGCTGCTGCTCGGTCGTCGATCGCCGGCCGAAGACGTCGTGGCTCAGGTCGGCAAAACGGTGCAGGTGGCGCGGCTGTTCGACCGGGAAGCGGTGCACCCGCACGGGGCCGAGCCGGCTCTGTCCCTCCGGGTAGGCGTTGCGCCAGGTCAGGTAGTCCTTGGCGCAACTGGTCAGCACGGTGACCTCGTGCGACTCGGCGAGGCGCTCGGCAATCGCCCGGCAATGCGCCTCGGCGCCGCCGGTCACCTCGGCGCCGTAGCGCTGCACCACGCAGGCCAGCTTCACGTCCGGCCCGTTTCGGTGGGGGGCATCGAGCCTGGGCGGGGCGGCTCCAGCGCGTCGACCCGGGCGGCAAGCCGGACGTTCTCGACGACGAGTTCCTGCACGCAGGCCATCAGCACGAAGTTCAGTCGCTCCTGGCGCGCGAAGTTCTCGCGGCTGTAGTCGTACAGCCAGCGGGTCACCGGCAGGACGAACTTCTGCTTCAGCCAGATGATGGTGCGGCCGGCAATCGGCCGATGGCTCGCCAGGCGGAGGGACGGATCGACGCGCCAGTCGTCCTCGTCATCGAGCAGTTCGGGCAGGAGCAGGAGCTGGCGGTCACGCTGGTCGAGCGCGCGCGAAAGAAGCTGCTCGGCGGCAAGGAAGACAGCCTCATCGTCGAAGGCGCGCACGCCCCCCCGCGCCAGACGCGCCCGCAACCGGGTGCGGACGCGGGCCCGCACTTCGGTCATCACGTCTTCGGTGGCAATCCATGGCCGGTCCGCCAGGGCAGGCGTCACGGCGGGCGGTTCTGGGGCGCTCAAGGCAAGTCCTTTGTGCGCGACAGTTTATCGCACCGCAGGCGGTTCACGGCCGCCGTCTGCCCCGGCGTGGCGCGGGCGACGACCGGCGCTGACGCATCCCGCCTGCCTGTATGCTTGTCGTTCGGCTGCGCCAGGGGCGTTGCCTCCTCCCCGCATGGAATTGCTCGCAGATCTCCTCAATTGGGTGCGCACCCTGCACAGCGACGAGGGCGTCCGTGCCCTGATCGCGTGGGGCGGCCTCAGCATCCTCGTCGCCATCGTCTTTGCCGAAACCGGGCTGCTCGCCGGGTTCTTCCTGCCCGGGGATTCCCTGCTGGTCACCGCCGGGGTCGTCTGCGCCGGCGCGTTCCCGGGCCTGCCGCCGCTGAACATCTGGCTGACCAATCTGCTGCTGGTGCTGGCGGCGGTGATTGGCGATCAGGTCGGCTATGGCCTCGGGCATCGCGCCGGGCGGGCCATCTACAACCGGCCGGACACGCGCTTCTTCAAGAAGAAGTACCTCTACGAAGCTCAGGAGCTGTACGCCACCAAGGGCGGATCGTCGCTGATCGTCGCCCGCTTCGTGCCGGTGATGCGGACCTTCGTGCCGTTCATCGCCGGGGTCGCGCAGATGCCCTACCGCAGCTTCGTGGCCTACAACATCGCCGGTGGCGTCCTGTGGGTGACGAGCCTGCTGTGGGTGGGCTACCTGCTGGGGCTCAGTCCGCTCGCCAAGCAGGCGCACCGGGTCATCATCCTGGTCATCATCGTGTCGGTATTGCCGCTGTTGTGGGAAGTCTACAAGCGCTGGACGCACTCGACCCGGGGCGCGTGATCACCGTGCGCACCCGGCGCCAGCCGGCAAGTGCGATGGACCGACGCGGATGACCACCGAGAGCGAGGCAGCGCGGATCGCCAAGCGCCGGCTGGCGCCGCTTGCCGTCGTATCGCTGCTGCTGCCGCCCCTCGGCGCAGCGCTGCTGCTCGGCTACCTGTCCACAATCGGTCCGTGGCTGCAGAGTCAAGGCAGCCAGGGTGTCGCGCTGTACATCGCCGGCTTCGCGGTCCTCGGCGGATGTGCACTGGTGCCCACCTATGCGTCAGCCATCCTCGGCGGCTGGGCCTTTGGCGACCGCCTCGGTATCCCGGCGGCGCTGGCCGGCTTTGTCGCGGCCGCCGCCATCAACTACCTGTGGGCGCGACGGCTGTCGGGTGCGGCCGCCGCGACGTTGCTGGCCGAGCGACCGCGCTGGGCAGCGGTGCGGCACGCCCTCGTTGGACGGTCGCAGGGGAAGACACTGCTCGTGGTGGCGTTGATCCGGGTGCCGCCGAACTCGCCGTTTGCGCTGAGCAACGCCGCCCTGGCGTTGGCGCGGGTGCCCATTGGCGTCTACCTCGCCGGCACCCTGATTGGCCTGATCCCACGCACCGCCATCACGGTGAAGGCTGGCGCCCACCTGTCGACGCTCGATTTCCGGCAGCCCGACGCCTTCGGTTCGGCCGCCATGGCGATCGGCGTGTCCATCGTGGTGCTGGTGATCCTGGGCTGGATTGCCAGGCGCGCGCTCGACTCCACTCTGGCAGAAACGCCGCGAGACAGGGACAATGACGTCCACACGCCGTCATGACCACGCTGCCGCTGCTTCTCCGCGCCTGGGCGCCCGGCCTGGCGCTCGTCCTCGCCCTGAACTACGGCCTCGCTGCGCCGGACGCGCAGGCCCCCCCGGCCCGGCCACCCAACGTCATCGTCATCCTGGCCGATGACCTCGGCTACGGCGAACTCGGCGTGGGTGGGCAGGCCCGCATCCGGACGCCGCGTCTCGACGCCCTGGCGCGGGAAGGCGTGCGGCTGACGCAGTTCTACGCAGGAAGTCCCGTCTGCGCGCCGTCGCGCGCGACGCTGCTGACCGGCCTGCACACTGGACACGCGCCCATCCGCGACAACCTCGAGACGCCTGGCGGCGGGTTCACCGACGACAGCGAGCTCGGACAGGGACCGCTGCCGCTCGAGACCCCGACGATGGCGGCCTGGATGAAGGGGCAGGGATACGCGACGGCGCTGGTCGGCAAGTGGGGGCTGGGCGGTCCCCAGACCGAGAGCCAGCCGGACCGCTTCGGCTTCGACACCTTTGTCGGCTACCTCGATCAGAAACAGGCACACAACCATTACCCGACGCACCTCTGGCGCGGCCGGACTCGACTCGCGCTCGACAACCCGCCCTTCCTGCCGCACCAGACTTTCAGCGGCACCGACCCGCATGACCCGGCCGCCTATGCCCGATATCAGGGCCGGGAGTATGCGCCGGACGTTCTGGCCCGCGAGGCGGTCGCCTTCATCGACGCACATCGCCGCGAGCCGTTCTTCCTGTACTTCGCGCCGACGCTGCCGCATCTCGCCCTGCAGGTCCCTGACTCTGCGCTGGCCGCCTACGACGGCGTCTTCCCGGAAGAGACGCCGTATGCCGGCGGTCGCCAGTACCTGCCGCACCACCGCCCCGCTTCAGCCTACGCGGCGATGATCACGCGGCTCGATCAGCACGTCGGCCAGGTCCTCGATGCGCTGGATCGGCATGGCCTGCGCGACAACACGATGGTCGTCTTCACCAGTGACAACGGCGGGACCTTCGACATCGGTGGCAAGCCGATGTCGGTGCTCTCCAACGGGAATCTGCGTGGGCACAAGCAGGACGTGTACGAAGGCGGTATCCGCGTGCCCTTCCTGGCCCGCTGGCCCGGACGCATCCCCGCCGGCCGCGTCGCCGACAGCCCGGGCGCCTTGTGGGACCTCTGGCCGACGATGGCGGCGGCGCTGGGGGCGAGGTTGCCGTCGGCGACGACCATCGACGGTGTCTCGTTGCTACCGACCCTGACTGGTCGCGGCACCGTCGCGCCACATCCGCCGCTGTACTGGGAGTACCACTCGCAGGGCGGCCGCCAGGCGGTGCGCGACGGGCGCTGGAAGGCCGTGCGGCTCGGCGCCACGGCGGCGCCGGCGGGTCCGATCCAGTTGTACGATCTGCGCACCGACCCCGGTGAGCAGCGCGACGTGGCCCTGGCGCATCCGCGCGAGACGGCGCGCCTCGGGGAACTTCTCGAGCGGCTGCGGACGCCGTCGCCAATCGCGCGGTTCAACTTCGGCGCCAGTCGCCAGCCCTGAGGATCGCCTAACCACCGTGCCCTTCGACTGCCGCCACCAGTACGCCTACGGGCACGACGCGTGTGTCGCCGATTGCCCCACCCGACACCCGACGAGCGGCTTCTCGTACCAGCGGGTCCAGACACGCGAGGATGCGCCGACCCCGGTGGCCGGGACAGTGGACGTTGCCGTATTGGACATGAATCACGGCTGGCCGAACCTGGGCCACGCCGCCGTGGTGCGGTCGTTGCGGCAGATTGTGTGCGACCTGCGGGGTGCACTCGAGCAAGCCGATCTGCGCGTCCGGGTGTGCTCCTACGATGTGCGGCGGGCAGGCGGCGCGCCGGCCGTGACCGACGCGGACGGCCTGCTCTGCGTAGGCACCGGCGGTCCTGGCCACCTCGACCCGCGCCGCAATGACGGCGCCGACCCCGGCAGCCAGGGCATTGCCGAGAATCCGGCCTGGGAGCCGGAAGTGTTCTCCTGCTTCGACGCCGTGCGGGCGCACCCGGAAGGCGTGCTGCTCGGCATCTGCCATTCCTTCGGCGTGATGTGCCGCTGGCTGGGCGTGGCCGACGCGCACCTGCGCGGACCCGAGAAGGGCGGCAAGAGCGCGGGCATCATGGAGAACGCCCTGACCGCGGAGGCGCGCGAGCACCCGTGGTTCCGCTTTCTCAGCCAGCAGGCCGGCGCATCGCAGCGCATTGCCGTGCTCGACAACCGCCTGTACGACCTGCTGCCAGACGGCCCGCTGCCGACGTCGGCCAGGGCCATCGCCTACGAAACCCTCGGCGTCGGCGGCCCCGTCGGCCCGGCCGTGACGATGCTGGAGGTCGAACGGGACCCGACCGACGGCATGCCGCGCATCTTCGGGGTCAATCACCATCCCGAGATCGTCAACCGGCCGCGGCAGCTGTCGCTGCTGCGGCGGCGCCACGCCGCCGGCAAGATCGACAGCCGCTGGTACGAGGAACGCCGTCGCACGCTGATGGAGACGCTGGATGACCGGGCCGGTGAGCAGCAGCTCGCGCTGACGTCGAGCTTCTCGCTGCATGGCCCGCTGCGCTACCACCTGCTGCGTCGCCTGCGCCGGGCCGCCGAGACGCTCGGCCGGCCGTGGCCGCTGCACGAACGCAGCACGCCCATCGCGATGCTCGCCAGCGGTGAGGTGCTGTCGCTCGACGAGCTCGGAGCCGCGCTGTGATTCCGCAGCCGCCCTTTGCCGACACGCTCTCCCTGGACGAGGAGCTGCGCCGTTTCGAGGAACTGAAGCCGCGTCTCAAGGAAGTGTGGGACGTGCTGATGCGCACCGAGGACCAGCCGGGCACCTCCGTCGTGGTGCCGTCGCTGACCCTCGACCAGGACGAACTGCGCAAGCTCGATGGCGCGACGTTCTACGAGGAACGGCTGCTGTTCCTGCTGATCCGCCTGCGCAACCCGCGCGCCCACGTCGTGTACGTGACGTCGCAGCCGGTGCACCCGCTGATCCTCGATTACTACCTGCACCTGCTGGCGGGCGTGCCGGCCAGCCATGCGCGCGCGCGCCTGACCATGCTGTGCACGTACGACGCGTCACCGCGCGCGCTGACGCAGAAGATCCTCGAGCGGCCGCGGCTGATCGAGCGCATCCGCGAGGCCATCCCCGACCCGGCGCGGGCGTACCTGACGGTCTTCAACTCCACGCCGCTCGAGCGCAAGCTTTCGGTCCTGCTCGGCATCCCCCTCAACGGACTCGATCCGACCCTGAACTACCTCGGCACCAAGTCGGGAAGCCGGAAGGTCTTCAGGCAGGCCGGGATCGAGCTGCCCGAAGGCTTCGAAGACCTGACCGGCGAGGCTGACGTCGAGGACGCGCTCGTCGAGCTGGCCGGGCGGCGCCCCGGCCTGCGCAAGGCCGTCGTCAAGCTGAACGACAGCTTCTCGGGCGAAGGCAACGCGATCTTCCGGTTCCCCGACCAGGCCGATGACCGGCTGGCCGTGCGCAAGGCCCTGCGGTCGGTGGAGTTTGCCGTGCCCTGGGAGACCTACCAGAATTATTTCCAGAAGTTCACGCGCATGGGCGGCATCGTCGAGGAGTTCATCGACGCGGCAATCAAGGTGTCGCCGTCGGCACAGTTGCGCACGAGTCCGGCCGGCGACGTGCTGCCGACCTCGACGCACGATCAGATTCTCGGTGGCCCGTCGGGGCAGGTCTATCAGGGCTGCAGCTTCCCCGCGCACGAGGATTACCGGATGGCAATCCAGCAGCGCAGCATCCTGGTTGGCCAGGTGCTCGCGAAGCAGGACGTGGTCAGCCGGTTCGGCGTGGATTTCCTGGCCTTCAAGGATGCGCCCGAGGATCCGTGGAAGTTGACCGCGCTCGAGATCAACCTGCGCGTGCTCGGCACCACGCATCCGTTCCTGGCGCTGCAGTTCCTGACCGGCGGCACGCTGGACCCCGATTCGGGTGAGTTCGTCTCGTTGAGCGGCCGGCCGAAGTTCTACATGGCCACCGACAACCTCCGCGCCTCGACGTATCGCGGCGTCCTGCCCGAAGACCTGATCGACATCGTCACCGACAACGGCCTGCACTACAGCCACCGCACCGAATCGGGCGTGCTGTTCCACCTGATCGGCGCGCTGTCCGAGTACGGCAAGCTCGGTCTGACGGTGATTGCCAGCAGCCCCGAGGAGGTCGCGGATCTCTATGGACGGACGCTGGACGTGCTTGCCCGCGAAACCGGCATCGGCCACGCCTAGGGTCGAAGCGGAGGCCCGGTCTGAAGTCGCCTGGCTGCGCAGGGTCAGCGGACGCATGCGGTTGTGCGCATCTGATACACCTGACTGCAAGCTGACGCGCGGCAACCCCGGCAGGGGCCGGTTGCGAGCTGGTATCTAACTTGCTCTTCCAGTCGGCATGACCAACGACAATGCCATCTCGACGATCAACAACCTCATCGAGACCTGCAAGGACGGCGAGAAGGGTTTCTCCACTGCCGCCGAGGGCCTCACCAACCCCACCTACAAGGCCAAGTTCCAGGAGTTTGCTCAGCAGCGCGCCAAGTTCGCGCGAGAGCTCCAGGATCAGGTCCGTGCCATCGGTGGCGATCCCGAGAAGTCGGGCTCGGTCGGCGGCGCCATGCACCGCGGCTGGATCGACATCAAGTCGGCCGTGACCGGCAAGAGCGACCACGCCATCCTGGCCGAGGCCGAGCGCGGTGAGGACGTGGCCAAGGCGGCCTACGAAGCGGCCCTGAAGGAGAACCTGCCCGGTGCCGCGGCTGGGGTCGTCCGGCAGCAGTCGGACGTGGTGCGTCAGACGCACGACTACGTCCGCGACAGCCGCGACCGCGAGAAGAGCGCAACCTAGTTGCAGCGGGCCGGCAGCCCGGTGCCGCCGCGTCAGGACTGACGCGCGCGGTGCCGGCGCGCCGCCGCCAGGCTCCCGCCGCGCGTCGGGCAGCACCTCATGGTGTCCGCCACAGCCATTCGAGCGCCGCCGGCAGCGTCTGCGCCTTGACCGCGCGGTCGCAGTGGCCGGCGTTGCGCGCGAACACGAACTGATACGGGTAGCCCTTGGCCGCCAGCACGGTGGCCATGCGCTCGTTGGCCAGCACCCAGTCGTGCATGTCGTCGCGCATGCGGTTGGGATTGAAGCAGGTCGCGGTCGCCGACGTGCATCCAGATGCGCAGCGGCTTCTTCGGGCTGTTCGGGATCAGACGTCTCGTGGTACTCCCAGGCGCCGCCCGGCGTCTCCGGGTTCCACGGCCACTGCTGGTTGACGTACGTGCCCGAGTAGCGACAGCACGCGATGGTAGAGGTCGGGGCGGTACCACGCCATGCTGAGCGCGGCCGACGCGCCTGAACTGCAGCCCATCGTCGCCCGCTGATCCGGGATCTTTGGTCAGCGTGACGTTGCACCGCTGCTCGACCAGCGGCAGCACCTCGGTCTCGACGAACTCCGCGTACCGCCCCGACATCGTGTCGTACTCGAGCCCGCGCTGGCTGCCCTGCGCATCGCCGCTGCCGTTGCCGATCGAGATGCCGATCATCACCGGCACGCGCTTCTCGGCGATCAGGTTGTCGAGCGCCGTGAACAGCATCGGGTCGGGACCGTCGGCGCCGACGATGAAGGGCGCCGCCGTGCCGGGCACGTACTGCTTCGGGCACGTAGACCGACGACCTTGCGCGTGTAGGGCGCCGGGTGGCTGGTCGTGACGATCAGCTTGCGCCGGGTTGTCGGGATCGGGCGTGCCGAAGGTGCCCGCCTCGCGCGCGACACCGGGGTAGATCCGGCTGTCGGCCGAGTTCATCGTGAACTCGAACACGTCGCCCTTCGGCACGCCGTCCTTCGGCGTCAGCTCCGGCGCGGGCGGGTGCGTCGGGCCGATGATGAAGTTGCCGTCGCGGTCGGGCGGCGGCACGGCGCCGTCGGGCAGTTCGGTCGCCTTCACGAAGCCCGGCGTCGCCGGGTCCCGGGTTGGCGGCGCCGGTCGCGGTGGTGCTGGTGACGCGGGTGGTGCTGGGGCGGTCGGCGGCGGCTGCGGCGCGGCGCCTTGCGGCGGCGGCGCCAGGGCAGCCACCGTCACCACGCTCACGAGGACACCGAGACCTGCTGCTGCGAACATACCCGATGCCGACATTCGTGACCTCGTTCTCAGGGTGACCGCGCACGACCCGACGCATCCGGACCGTCCGGATGCGACAGTGTGCGAGGTCCGTACGCGGAGGGCAAGTGCACCGCGACGCGGCGCAGACGCTCTCGACATAGAATCGCTCCGCGATGACAGCCATCCCGGTGGTACTCGTAACCGGCGCCAGCCGCGGTCTCGGACGCGGCATTGCGGTGGAAGCGGCCGCTGAGGGGTTGTCGGTGGCGATCAACTACGCCACCAATGCAGCCGCCGCGGAGGAGACGGTGGCCCTGTGCCGCGCCGCCGCCGGCAGCGAGGACCAGCGCTTCGTGGCCGTCAGGGGCGACATCGGCGTGCCCGCCGACCGTGAGGCGATCCTTACGCACACCCTCGACGCCTTCGGACGCCTCGACGCGCTCGTCAACAACGCCGGCGTGGCGCCGCGGGTCCGCGCCGACCTCACCGAGACGAGTGAAGCCTCGTTCGAGGAGCTGCTCCGGATCAATCTCCAGGGGCCGTTCTTCCTGACCCAGGCCGTGGCCAGGCACTGGCTCGCACGAGCCCACGAGTGCGCGCTGCCCGCCGGGTTCAAGATCATCTTCGTCACCTCGATCTCGGCCGACACGGCGTCGATCAACCGCGGTGAGTACTGCATCTCGAAGGCCGGGCTGGCAATGACCTCACAGCTCTGGGCGTTGCGCCTGGCCGCCGAGAACGTCCAGGTGCTGGAGCTGCGTCCCGGCATCATGGCCACCGACATGACCGCAGGGGTCACGGGCAAGTACGATGCGCTGATTGCCGAAGGACTGGTGCCGCAGCGGCGCTGGGGCACGGCCGAGGACGTCGGGCGCGCCGTGCGCGCGATCCTCGCCGGCGCCTTCCCGTTCACCACCGGCGACGTCATTCATCTCGACGGCGGTTTCCACATCCGGCGGCTGTAGTCCAGCGGTCCCTCCTCCATGGACACCAGATGATTCGCATCGACAACAGGCTCACCGCCAAGGCGCTGCTCGGCCCGATCGACCACCTGTTCGAGCTGTCGGCCAAGGAAGATCGCGCGGCTCGAGAAGACCTGGGATCCAGCCAAGGGCACGCCCGTCTTCACCGTCGCCGGCCGTTACACGTCGCGCGGCTGGACCGAGTGGACGCAGGGCTTCCAGTTCGGCTCGGCCATCCTGCAGTTCGATGCCACAGGCGACGCGGCGATGCTCGAGATCGGCCGGCGCACGACCGTCCAGCACATGGCCAGCCACGTCAGCCATGTCGGCGTGCACGACCATGGCTTCAACAACGTCTCCACCTATGGCAACCTGCTGCGGCTCGCCGGCGAAGGCCGCACGGCTGCCACCGAGTGGGAGATCGCGTTTCTGCAACTGGCGCTGAAAGTGTCCGGGGCCATCCAGGCGTCCCGCTGGACCGATCTGCCCGACGGCCTCGGCTACATCCGGTCGTTCAATGGACCGCACTCGCTGTTTGCCGACACGATGCGCTCGCTGCGCTCGCTCGCCCTCGCGCATCAGCTCGGTCACGTGCTGATGGGCGAGCGCGACCGGAAGATCTCCCTGCTGCACCGACTCGTTCAGCACGCCGACACCAACGCCGCCTACAACGTCTATTTCGGCAAGGGACGCGACGCCTACGACGTGCGCGGCCGCGTCGCGCACGAGTCGATCTTCAACCTCAACGACGGCTCGTATCGGTGCCCGTCCTCCCAGCAGGGGTATTCGCCCTTCTCGACGTGGACGCGCGGCCTGGCCTGGGTGCTGCTCGGGTATGCCGAGCAGGTGGAGTTCCTGGCGACGCGGGATGATGCCGAGTTCGCCGCCTTCGGTGCCACCAGGAAGGCGGTGCTGAAGCGCTATCTCGACGCCGCCCGGGCCACCGCCGACTTCTACATCGCGTTCACGCCGACCTGCGGCGTGCCGTACTGGGACACGGGCGCGCCTGGTCTCGCCCACCTCGATCGCTACCTCGATCGACCCGCCGACCCGTACAACGACCACGAGCCGGTGGACAGTTCAGCGGCAGCCATTGCCGCGCAGGGCCTGGTCCGGCTCGGCACCTACCTCAGTGCACAGGGCGAGGCGGCCGACGGCAAGCGATACCTCGCAGCGGGTTTGACGACCGCGCGCACGCTCTTCGCCGACCCGTACCTGTCGACCGACGCGAAGCACCAGGGCCTGCTGCTGCATGCCGTCTACCACCGGCCCAACGGCTGGGACCACGTGCCGAAGGGCCGGACCATCCCGTGCGGGGAGTCCTGCATGTGGGGCGACTACCACGCCCGCGAGCTCGCGCTGCTCCTGCGCCGCATGGCGCGCAAGGAGCCGTACTACACGTTCTTCGGCCGGTGATGGCGTCGCCCCCGCGGACGGCGGATGCGCGGACGTGGATCGCCGCTACCGTCCGACGGTGATGGGCACCCGTACCTCGGTGCGAATCCACCGCAGCACCAGGTCGGCGCCGGCCGCGGTCTTCACCAATTCGAACGTCATCTGATCCACCTCCTTGTCGGCCGGCAGTTCGGTCACCGGCGCCGACACGGTCAGGACGTCGGTCGGTGGCAGGTCGACGGGCGTGAAGGTGTTGTTGGCGAAGGTACCGAGGCCATCGAGGCCCAGCCGCGAGTTGAAGTGCACCTGCCAGGTGCCTGCCGCGGGCGTCATGAACAGCGAGTACGTGCCTGCCGCCAGCTTCTGCCCAGCCACGGTGACGTCCCGGGTCACCGTGACCTCGGCCGCCTCGTTGGCTCCGGTGCGCCAGCGCTCGCCGAACGGGACGACAGCGCCGCTCTCCTTGGTGCCGAAGATGTTGTTGCGTCCCCGCTTGTACGGGCGGCCGTAGACGATCCGCACATACGCGTCACCGATCGTGATGCGCGCGACCCCGAGCGGGCTCGGCCGCCGCGAGGGGTGCAGGTCCTGAGCCGACACCACGAGAGGCGCCACGAGGGCGGCCGCCATCGCGGTCACCACGATCCTCCGTTGCAGCTGCATGTGTTCTCCTTCGGGTCGCCGTCACGCGGCGGCGGTTTGTCGGTGGACTTCTCCGCCGGTGCACGGGTTGACCGCTGCGGAATGCCACGGAGTTTGACACAAGCCCAGTCAGGGGTATCTTCTCCCGGCATGCGCGGATTGATGATGGAGATGCCGCTGTCGATTCCGGCACTGCTACGTCGAGCCGAGACGATCTTTCCGGGCAAGTCCATCGTCAGCCGTCTGGCCGACCGCAGCCTGGCACGCTCGAATTACGCCGCGTGTCTCGCGGGCGCCAGACGTCTGGGCCGGGCGATGCACGCACTCGGCGTCCGTGATGGCGATCGCGTTGCCACGTTCTGCTGGAACCACGAGCGCCATCTGCAGGCGTACTACGGCGTCCCTGCGTCTGGCGCGATCCTTCACACCCTCAACATCCGGCTGCATCCCGAGGAACTCGCCTACATCATCAACCACGCCGACGATGCCGTGATCATCGTCGACCAGGTGCTGTGGCCTGCGTTTGAACAGGTCCGGCAGCGCATCGGCGACCGCCGCATCGTCGTGGTCGGCGACGATGGCGAGGTGCCGCAGGGCACGCTGGACTACGACGCGCTGCTGGCGGCACAGGATGACACCGGCAATTTCGCGGACGTGGACGAGCAGACGGGCGCGGTGCTCTGCTACACGTCGGGGACGACGGGCCGATCGAAGGGCGTGCTCTACTCGCACCGCTCGCTCGTGCTGCACTCGTTTGCCGCCGCGCTGCCGGACATGATGAACCTGGCCGAGTCGTCGCGCGTGCTGGCGGTGGTGCCGATGTTCCACGCCAATGCCTGGGGCCTGCCGTTTGCGTGTGCGCTCGTCGGCGCCTCGCAGGTGCTGCCGGGGCCGTACCTCGATGCCGCCAGCATTGTCTCGCTGTTGGAGTCCGAGCGGGTGACCGTCACGGCCGGCGTGCCGACGATTGCACACGCGTTGCTGGCTCACCTCGACCAGCATCCGGGGCACGACCTGTCGGCGCTGCAGATCATGCTGGTGGGGGGCGCGGCGATTCCCGAGGCGACGATTCGCGCCCTCGAGACGCGGCACGGCGTCACGGTCGTGCATGCATGGGGCATGACCGAGACGGCGCCGCTCGGATCGATCTGTCGCGTCCCGAGTGAGTTGGAGGACGCGGCCGCCGACGAGCAGTACGCCTGGCGCGCCAGGCAGGGCCGTCCAGGTCCGTTCGTCGAGGTTCGGGCCCGCGCCGAGGACGGCGGTCTCGTGCCGTGGGACGGGCAGTCGATGGGCGAGCTCGAGGTGCGGGGCGCGTGGGTGGCCGGCGCGTACTATCCCGGCGACGAGGGTTGCGACCGCTGGACTGAGGACGGCTGGTTTCGCACCGGCGACATCGTCACCATCGGAGACACGGGGTGCCTCACCATCCACGACCGCGCCAAGGACCTCGTCAAGTCCGGTGGTGAGTGGATAAGCTCCGTGGCGCTCGAGTCGGCGCTGGCCGGTCAGCCGGGGATCGCGGAGGCGGTCATCATCGCGGTGCCGCACGAGCGCTGGGGCGAGCGCCCCCTGGCGGTGATCGTCCCGGCGCCGGGCTGTGCGCCGGGCGTATCGGAGGTGCGGGCGCTGCTCGAAGGACGCGTGGCGCGATGGTGGGTGCCCGATGGCGTGGTGCTGGTGGACAGCCTCCCACGCACAGGCGTCGGCAAATACCAGAAGAACGTGCTGCGGGAGAGGTACAGGGACTACTTCGCGGTCACAGGTAGCTGAGCCACCAGTCCCGCCGCCTTCCCTTGACCGCCACCACCCATCGGCAGAAGGGATAGAGGCCGGCGACCACCATCAGCCATACCAGGTAGACGGCGGGCAGTTGGACGCCGTATCCCTGTGGGAAGAAGAAGCCAAAGGTCAGGAACTGACGGGCCGCGAAGCCCTGCGCGACGCCGAAGGCCACAGCCAGCGCGTGGATGGCGTAGAGGTGGGACACGTAGAACGCGAACGGGGCCCGGCCGAATGTGATGAGCGGCTGTGCGACCCACCCGGCCACCCTGTCGGCAACTGCGCACAGCATGGCGGCCGGCCCCAGCGTCATCAGCAGGTACAGCAGGCTCGGGGGGTACTTGCTCACGTTCAGGAAGTCGATGAGCGTGGCCACCCCATTCTGCTGCAGCTGCCAGGGGTTGGGGTCCCCGTACAGGCCGGTCAGCCTGATCACGATGAACGCCGTCGTCGCCGCCGCACCCCATGCCATCAGTTGGGCATTGCGCCGGTCCGGCGCCTCCAGGAAGACCGAAGCGCTGCCATACCCCAGCAGCATCACGCCGACCCAGGGCAACACGGGGTAGACAAAGACCATGAGGACAGGCCCGGCAGCAACGGCCATCTGCGCATGCAGGGCAACCCACAGCGGGTGCCCGGTATCGAACAACCCGCTCGTGAGGGGCCACACCGTGTCGAGCAGGTTGTGACCGCAGACGATGGTGGCGCCAATCAGCAGGCAGGCGCGCTGGCCCAATCCCTGCGCGGCGGCCAGCACCAGCATGCCAACGCCGATCGCCCAGATGACGCCCAGGACCACGACCACACTGCCGCCGATCTGCGCGACGCCCCACGGCGCGAAGCTCCACGCGGTGGAGACGACCACGACTTCGACAAGCACCAGCCACAGCCCGCGCTTGACGAGAAAGGCCGCGACTTCCGCTGGCGCCCGTCGCGTCAGCATCAACCCGACGCTCGTGCCGGCGAGAAAGACGAACACGGGTGCACAGAAGTGCGTGATCCAGCGGGTGAAGAACAGCGCCGCGCCGATCGACGGGTTGGACATCGGATCCTGCTCGCCGCCGACCATGAAGTAATCACGCACATGATCGAGCGCCATCACCACTATCGCCAGTCCGCGCAACAGATCGATGTTGGAGAGCCGGTACCCGCGTCCAGGCGTGTCCATGTGAGCGCCTATCCTAGCCTGCCGACTCAGCGCCCCATCCGATATCATTTCCGGCGTGACGACGCTGGTGCGCGCCGGACAGCAGGATGACGACAGCCTCGACGCGCTGGGCATGCGGGTCGCCCGGCTCGAGGCGCTGCACGACGAACGCGCGGCCGACGTCGAACTGGTGAGGGCAGGCCTCGAGGCGTTCCGGCTCCGGTACCGTCAGGAGGTCGGGCAGCTGCACGAGCAGCTCGACACGCTGGAGCTCGCCATCGCCGCGGCCGAACTCGGTGAGCTGTCGAAGAAGCTGGAGGACGCCGACGAGCGCGGCGCCGCAACGCCACCAGCCGCTCGCCCCGAACCACTGCCACGGTTCACGTCGGACGCCGTGCGCAAGCTGTTTCGCGACGTCGCGAAGACCATCCATCCCGACCTCGCCGGCGATGCGGCCACGCGGGACCGGCGGCACGCATTGATGATCGAAGCCAATCACGCGTACGCCCGCGGCGACGAGCACCAACTGCGCTCGATCCTGCAGGCGTGGGAGCGCAGTCCGGAGGCCGTGCAAGGCAGCGACCCGGAGGCGATGCGCTTGCGATTCGACCGACGAATCGTCCAGATCGAGGAGCGTCTGACGGTGCTGGACGCTGAGCTCGAGGCGTTGAAGGACTCCCCCTTGTGGGAGCTGAAGGTGATGGTGGACCAGGCCGCCATCCGCGGCAAGGACATCGTTGCCGACATGGTCCAGCGTTTGAAGCGCGACATCATGGCCGCCACGAATCGTCTCGACGCAATGCGCCCGCCCGTATAGCGGGCCGACATCGCGCGAGGGACGCTCGGCGCGGCCCGGCTACTTCGATGCCGACGAGACCGGCGCTGGCTTGAAGAGCATCGGAGTGAACTCGGTCAGGTAGTGGCGCCACTTCACCCACGTATGTCCGCCGTCTGTCTCGCGGTAGACCGGGGAGAATCCGTGTTTCTCGAACATCGCGACGGTGGCCTTCGTCGTGCCCAGCAGGAAGTCGTCCTTGCCCGTGGCAAACCAGAACAGTTGCAGGCCATTCTTCAACGCCGGATCGGCGAGCGCGGCGGCGTGCGTCGTCGACCACTCGGCAGCCGTTGTCCCCATCCGCTGTGGCGGCCCGGTCGCGCCGGGCGGGCGCGGCATCAGGTCCGGGAAGGCGCCGATGAGGCCGGAGCTGTACACGCCGACGTAGGCGAACTGGGCGAGATTCGGGATGGCCGCGTTGAGCGTCTGGTGGCCTCCCATCGAAAGACCGGCCATCGCGGTGTGCGCGCGCCCCTTCTTCACGCGGTAGTGCGACTCGATGTACGGCTTGACGTCCTTCATGATGTCGTTGACGACGTCCTGTGTGGCCTGCATGCCAGGCGCGCCGCCGCGGATGTGTCCGGCTGGCATCACGACGATCATCGGGACGGCCTTGCGGCTGGCGATCAGCGAGTCGAGGATGAAGTTCGCGCGCCCGACCGACGTCCAGGCGTCGTCGCTGTCGCCGGCGCCGTGCAGCAGGTAGAACACCGGGTACGACGCGGTGCCGGTTTCGTAGCCAGGCGGCGTGTAGACGTGCATCCGCCGGAACTGCCCGAGTGACGCCGACTTGTAGGTGACGCTGGCGAGCGCGCCGTGCGGCACGTCGGCGGTGTCCCACGGCTGCGAGCCGGGCACATACGCGACGCTCCAGGTGTTCTGGAACGACTCGCTCGTGGCGGGGTTGCGCGGGTCGATCGTCGCCACGCCATCGACGTCGATGTTGTAGCGATAAGCGCCCGGTTCCGGCGTGGCCACGGTGACCGCCCAGATGCCGTTCTCACCTTTGGTCATCTGCGCGGCCTCGCGCGTCAGTCCGACGATGTCACCAGCGGAGAGGCGGACCGCCTGCGCATTGGGCGCGTGGATGCGGAACGTGACGCGGCCGTCGGCGGCGACCTCAGGAGACACGTACGCGGGCGGCCGGGGTGGCGTGGCGGCTGCCGGCCGAGCCGCCTGGGCCGACGGCCGAGCAGGCTCCTGGGCTGGCAGCGACGCGGCACCTGCGACGGTGAGCGTGGCGGCGAGCGCCGACGTAGTGACGAGCCGGCCAACGACTGCGTGAGCGCTGCCTTGCATCTTCGGTGCCTCCTGAGTCCAGAGAGTGTGTGCGGCGGATGCTAGCAGGAAAACCGCCCACGCAACCTGCGGCGCCGCGGCGATTGGCACTCGCACTTCCATCCGGATCCAGCGCACCACCATGTCGGCCCCGGCGGCCGTCTTCTCGAAGTCGATGGTGAGTTGCTCGACCTCCCCGTCGGCCGGGAGCTGGGCCGGCGGCACGTCGACGGTCAGCACGTCGGTGGGCGGAAGGTCCACGGGCGTGCGCTCGCGGTCCTGCACCTCGCTGTACAGCCGGATGACAGACATGGACACTCGAGATGACCAGTCATACAATCTGGTCATGAAGCACATCGCCGCAGCCAAGTTCAAGGAGACCTGCCTCGCGCTGCTCGACGACGTCGATCCGGACGGCATCGTGATCACGAAGCGTGGCAAGCCCGTGGCCAAGCTGATCCCGTTCACGCAGGATTCGTCAGACCTGATCGGCGCACTCGCCGGACGAATCGAGATCAAGGGAGACATCCTGTCCACGGGGGTCGAGTGGGATGCTGAACCTTGACACCCATGTCCTGCTGTTCGCGGTGACCGGCGCGCTCCGCCCACGGGAGGAGCGGCTCCTGAGCGCCGACCGCTGGAGCATCTCGGCCATTGTCCTGTGGGAGATCGCAAAGCTTGCCCAGATCGGCCGAATCTCGGTGGACCTCGAGAACGCCGACGTCGTACGTGTGCTGTCACGGGTCCACGTGTGGCCCTTGACACGGGAAATCGCGCACGCCAGCACGCGATTGGACGTGAAAGGAGATCCGGCCGACCAGATCATCGCCGCCACCAGCGTGGTGCACGGGATACCGCTGGTGACGCGAGATGCCGTTCTCCTTCGATCGAAGCGGGTGGGCCTGGCCCGTTGAGGCGCGAACGAGCGACGTGTCCCCCGTCCCTCGTCACCTGGCCGAAGCAGCCTCCTGTTCGAGCCACTGACGCAGCGGCGCGAAGTAGTCGAGGATCGCCGTCGCGTCCATCTGGCGCTCGCCGGTGAGCGCTTCGAGCGCGTCGGGCCAGGGCTTGCTCGCGCCCATCGTCAGCATCTGCTGCAAGCGGGCGCCGACCTCCTTGTTGCCGTAGATCGAGCAGGTGTGGAGCGGCCCGGTGTGCCCCGCCGCCTTGCACAGCGCGCGGTGGAACTGGAACTGCAGGATGTGCGCGAGGAAGTAGCGCGTGTACGGCGTGTTGGCCGGCACGTGGTACTTCGCGCCGGGATCGAACGCATCGGCTGGCCGCGGCCCGGGCGCGCCGACGCCCTGGTACTTCTCGCGCAGCTCCCACCAGGCCGCGTTGTACTGCGCCGGCGGGATCTCGCCGCTGAACACCTTCCAGCGCCACTGGTCGACGAGCAGGCCGAACGGCAGGAACGCGACCTTGTCGAGCGCCATCCGCAACAGGAACTCCACATCGTCCTGGGTCTTCGGGGCGGTGGGCAGCAGGCCGACCTTCACCAGGTACTCCGGCGTGATCGACAGCGCGACGGCGTCGCCGATCGCCTCGTGGAAGCCGTCGTTCGCGCCGTTGCGAAAGAGGAACGGCTGCTGGTTGTAGGCGCGCTGGTAGAAGTTGTGGCCGAGCTCGTGGTGGATCGTGACGAAGTCCTCGGCGTTGATCTCGATGCACATCTTGATGCGCAGGTCGTCGACGTTGTCCACGTCCCAGGCGCTGGCGTGGCAGACGACGTCGCGGTCCGCGGGCGCTCGAACAGCGAGCGCTCCCAGAACGTCGTCCGGCAGCGGCGCGAAGCCGAGCGAGGTGAAGAAGCCCTCGCCGTACTTGACCATGCCGACGGCGTCGGTCTTCCGGCTCGCCAGCAGCGCCGTCAGGTCGTAGCTCGGCGCGCGTCCGGGCGGGCCGACCAGGTCGTAGATGTTGCCCCACTCCTGCGCCCACATGTTGCCGAGCAGGTGCGCGGGAATCGGCCCGTCGGGCGCGACGACCGCGGCGCCGTACTTGGCGCACCAGCCGGCGCCGGACGTGCGCGTGCAGCGGCGTCGTACAGCGGCTTGACCTGCGTCCAGAGACGGTCGACCTCCCTGGCGAAGTCGTCGGGCGGCATGTCGTAGCCGGCGCGCCAGAAGGCGCCGAGATCGGCAAAGCCGAGTTCCTTCGCGCCCTGGTTGCCGAGCTGCACGAAGCGCTCGTAGGGCGCCTTGAGCGGCGGGCCGACCGCGTGCCAGCCCTGCCAGGCCTCGAGCAGCGCCTTCGGGTCGCGGTTGGTGGCCATCAGCCGTGTCAGGTCGTCGATGGTCTGACATGGCTTGCCCGGCGGGCAGTACGCGCCGCGCCCGTAGCCGGCCTCCATCCCGGCGACGATCCGGGTCAGTTCCTTCTGCAGCGCGTCGTCGGCCGGCGCCGGCAGCGGGCTGGCGGCCAGCTTCAGCAGCAGCAGCTGGCGGGCCGTATCGGGGTCGCCGCCGCCATCGACGCGATAACCGGCCGCTTCCTTGGCCAGCCGCATCGAGCTGGACACGTAGCTGGCAGTGGCGGCTGCCGACAGCTGCTCGGTGTCTTCGGTGATGTAAGTGGCGGCCACCCACTGGGCCCGCGCCAGGGCGTTGGCCTGCTCGAGGAGCGTCGCGTTGGCCTGCGCGACGAAGGCCGTCCCGTCGGCTGGCGGATCCGTGGTCGTCGAATGGCCCGGTGCCGACACGCGTGAACAGCCGGCGGCCAGGCCGAAGCCGACCGCGGCGGACAGGAGAACGAGCAGTCTGGTGCGCACGTCCCCTTGTAGCGGATCTCGACGGCGATGGGTAGCGACAGCCGAACCGTCGAGTCGGCGAGATCAGCTGAACAGCACGCCGGGCGCCAGCAGTCCCTGCGGGTCGAGCGCCTGCTTCACCGCGCGCATCTGCTCGATGCCGGCCTCTCCATACAGCTGCCGCAGCAGCGCCTGCTTGACGGGATGGCGGCCAACGCCGTGCTCGGCGAGCGGGCACCCGCCGAGACGCGCCACCTCGACGCCGAACTCGAGGATCGCGGCCTTGCCCGCTTCGACGTCGTCGTAGCTGCGCGGCAGCACGTTGGGATGGACGTTGCCGTCCGAGGCATGGCCCCAGGTGGCCACGTCGAGTCCCCGGCGGGCGAAGCCGGCGCGGTAGATGTCCATCATCTCGCCGAACTTCTCGAACGGCACGACCATGTCGGCAGCGGTCTTGGCGATGCGGGCATCGATGTCGCGTTTGGCGCGGCCCACCCGGGCGTTGACGCCGGCCGGCACGGCCTCGCGTACCCCCAGCAGCTGCTCGGCCCGTTTGCGGTCGCCAGGGAGGGCCAGTTCCGTGTCGTCGAGCACGCCGTGCTTGTCGAGCAGGCGGCAGAACCGCGCGAGCGGCGTGTCGGGTCCGTCGGCGTCGAGTGCGCTGCTGATCTGCTCGTACGCTTCATCCTGCGAGAGCAGCGGCAGTTCCAGCTGGATCAGCAGCAGCAGTCCGGCCCCGGCCGGCCAGCTGACCTCGTACTTGCGATCCGCGCCGTCGGCCTCGAGGATCTGCAGCGATCGCGCATCCATGTGCTCGATGGCGGCAACGTCGATGCCGACCGGGTCGGCCGTACGCCACGTCTCGCGGGACGCGTCGCGCAGGTCGGCCACCAGCCCCAGCGCGCGCGGTTCGTCCACCACCGGCACCAGGGCGTAGCACAGCCCGGCACGCGACGGCTGCACCCGGAGTACCGCCTCGGTGATGACCCCGAGCGTGCCTTCCGCGCCGATGAAGAGATCGACGAGGTCCATGCCGGGCGCCGCGTGGTAACCAGCCGAGCGCTTGACGACGTCGGGCATCGCGTAGGTGGGAACGGGGATCACGCGTGGACCTGCGGGGCCGTCGAGGAGGAACGCCCCCGAGTCATCGAGCCGGTGCTCGCCGCGCTGCAGCTCGAGCACGTCGCCTGTTGCGAGCACCACGGTCAGCCCGTCCACCCATTCGCGGGTCGTGTGGTACTTGAACGTCGCGGCGCCGGCGGCGTTGGTCGCGATGATGCCGCCGACGGTGGCGCCGAGGTAGGTCGGCACTGGCGGGAAGTCGAGGCCGTGCCGGGCGAGTTCGTCGAGCAGCGCCGCCAGCACGACGCCGGCCCCGACGCGGACACGGCCGTCCTGCGGCGTGCCGATGCCGACCAGCCTTGCCGTCGAGAGCACGATGCCCCCGGCGGGCGTGGCGCCACCGGTGAGCGAGGACTGTGCGCCAACGGCGAGAACCGGCAGCCCGCGTTGCACCACGGCGGCGACGTCGCTTTCGGTACGCGGCCGGGCCACGCTCTCGGCGTGGCCGCCAGGGTAGTGCGCCGCATCTTCGAGGTGCGTGGCGACCTCGTCGGGGCGGTCATCGAAGAGGTCGGGCGAGCGCGGGCCCCGCGGCATACGAGCAACGATTGGCACACGACTAGTGTAGCGGGCGGTGTGTTCGGTTTTCCTCCCGCCGACGTTATGAACAAGAAGAAGGGTCGTCCAGTGGACGGCTTCTCGGGACCGGGCGCGTTGTGGGCGGAAGGGAGGGAGGGCCCGACCGCTCGCACGCACCTGGTTCCGGGTGCCGGCCCGCTGGGACTCTTCGATTCCCTCGTCGGGCGTCCTGCCCGCTCCCTGCCACACCTCGGTCTCCCGCGAACTTCAGCGCCGCCGCATGCGACGGTCAGCCGCACGCGTGCATGATAGACTGCCGCGTTTTCGCGGAGGGGCGACATCATGAAGATCGGGCTGCTGGTTGGTCGTGAGTACAGCTTTCCTCCGGCGTTCATCGACAAGGTGAACCAGCTCGGGCAGGCGCACGGCATCACCGCCGAGTACGTCACGCTCAGCGGATCGCGGATGGACGAGCCGCAGCGGTACAAGGTCATCGTCGATCGCATCTCGCACGAGGTCGAGTACTACCGCGGCTTCCTCAAGCTGGCGGTGCTCAGCGGCACGTACGTCATCAACAATCCGTTCTGGTGGACCGCCGACGACAAGTTCTTCAACTACGCCGTCATGGCGCGCCTGGGCGTGGCGATTCCGCGCACCGTGCTGCTGCCGCAGAAGGCGTACCCGCACGACGTCGACATCCAGCCGGCGTCGCTGCGCAACATGGGCTACCCCCTCGACTGGGATGGCCTGCTCGATTACACCGGTCGGCCCGCCATCCTCAAGCCCTTCTCGGGCGGCGGATGGAAGCACGTCTACAAGGTTCATTCGCGCGAAGAGCTGCTGGCCGCCTACGACGGCACCGCGCCGTACTGCATGACGCTGCAGCAGTTCGTGCATTTCGACAAGTACGTGCGCTGCTTCACCTTCGGCAAGCACGACATCGTGCCGGTGGTCTACGACCCGCATGCGCGGCAGTACCTGGTCGAGCACGACTACCTCTCGGCCGACGTCGGGGCGCGGGTGGTCAGGGACGCCCAGACGATCAATGAAGCGCTCGGCTACGAGATGAATACGATCGAGTTCGGGATCGAGAACGACGTCCCGTACGCGATCGATTTCCTGAATGCGGCGCCCGACTTCGAGCGCGACCGGATCACGCCGTTCTACTTCGAGATGGTCGTCGACAAGATGGCGCGGCTGTGCATCGACCGCGCGTTGAACGGGCACCAGAGCAACATGTTTCCCAAGTGGGAACAGATGCTCGGTCTCGGCACGGCGTCCGGCTTCGTCGGATCGCCGGCCCGGTAGGGGCAGCTCCCCGAGCTGCCCGACAGACGGACCCGTCGCCAGTGGCGATCAGGGCGCCTCGGGGAGGCGCCCCTACCTTCGTGCCGATGCCTACACCCATCGAGACCTGGATGTCGCTGCTCGGACAGGGTGGTGAGCTGACCGAGCCGTACTGGACCGAACACTCGCAGCGGATGCGCGATGCCCGGCTGCTCTTCGGCGGCCGGCTCAGTTGCCCCTTCCTGCGCCCGCTGTTCATGGACCCGCGCGACGAGGCGCGGCAGCGTGCCGCGTGCGAAGTGGTGGCGGCCGTCGGCGAGCGAATCATCGGCGAGGCGATGAGCGACGAGACACTGCTTGCCGGGTTCGGCCTGTCGGAGGCCGAGCGGGCGCTGGTGGCGATCGACCCCGGCTATGCCTGCGCCAGCACCGCGAGCCGACTGGACTCCTTCCTGTTGCCGGACTCGCTGATGTTTGCCGAGTACAACGCCGAGTCGCCGGCCGGGTACGGCTACACCGAGACCCTCGCCGCGGTCTTCGAGCAGACCCCCACCATGGGCCGCTTTCGCGAGCAGTTCGACGTGCAGGCGTACCCGATGATGGACACGATGCTGGCGGCGCTGCTCGAGAGCTACCGCGAGTGGGGCGGCACCGCGCGGCCGCCGCGCATCGTCATCACCGACTTCGCTGGCGTGCCCACCTGGAGCGAGTTCGAGATCCTGGCCGAACACTTCACGGCACGCGGCGTCCCGACGCTGATTGCCGACCCGCGCGACCTCGAGATCGTCAACGACCGCCTGGTCGCGCACGGCGAGCCGATCGACCTGGTCTACCGGCGCGCGCTGATGACCGACCTGGTGGCGCGGCCTGACGACACGCGGGTGCTGGTCAAGGCGTACCGGGATCGACTGGCGTGCGTGGCCAACACGTTCCGCTGCAAGATCCCGCACAAGAAGTCGTTCTTCGCGGTGCTCACCGACGAGGCGCACGCGGCGCGATTCAGCGCCGCCGAGCACGCGGTGATCCGCACGCACGTGCCCTGGACGCGAGTGGTGGCGGAGCGGCAGACACGGACGAGCACGGGCGCAGAGGTCGATCTCACGGCCTTCGTCCGCAGCCACCGCACCAGCCTCGTGCTCAAGCCGACCGACGACTTCGGCGGGCATGGCGTCACCCTCGGATGGGAGACCGACGAGGCATCGTGGGACGAGACGCTGCAGCGGGCGGTGCAGGCACCCGCCGGCTCGTGGATCGTGCAGGAGCGCATCCCGATCCGACGCGAGGATCTTCCCGATGGTCGAGACCGACCCGTTCCGGGTGACGATGCGCGACATGCTGGTGGATTGCGCGCCCTACCTCTTCCGCGGCAAGGTCTGCGGCTTTCTCACGCGCCTGAGCGCCTCGGGACTGGCCAACGTCACCAGCGGTGGCGGACAGGTCGCCGGCGTTCCGGGTCGAGGCGCGAGCCCTCCCGGAGGGCGACACGTAGGGAGCGGCCTTCGGCAGACGGCCGTCGGCCTTCGACAAAGCGGGAGGCGGGAGGTGGGGCGGAGGCCGCGGTCGTCAGGCCGGCGCAGGCGGCAGGCGGCGTTCAGCCTAAAAGTGTCTCCCCACGTATTCCCACATCATGTGGTGCCAGTACGGCCAGTCGTGGCCGCCCTGTGAGCCCCAGTCGTCGAGGTGATGGGGAATGTGGCGGTGCCGCAGCAGCTCGGCGAAGCGATACGTCTCAGCGGGCTTCTCCCAGGCGCCGGACCCGGTGGCCAGGTGGACGTGGGATGTGGCGATGTGCTGGTAGAACCAGGGGTCGGTCACGGCGCCGAGGTAGTCGATCGGGTTGTTGAAGTAGAAGTTGTCGTCGTACATCCCGTCCATGAAGCGGCGCATGTCGTACACACCCGACAGCGCGAAGCACCACTTGAAGGTGTCGGGGTGCTTGAAGGCGCTGTTGGCGGCGTGGTAGGCGCCGAGCGACGCGCCCATCACCGCGATGGGCGGGATGCCCTGGCAGTGGCCGTGGATGAAGGGCGCCACCTCCCAGCGGATGTACTCGTCGTACTGCTTCTGCATCCAGCTGCGGTGGAACGGGTGGGCGCCGCGATTGTAGAACGAGGCCTGCGACACCGACCGCGCGCAGAAGACCTTGATGCGGCCCGCCTCGATGTACGGCGACAGGGTGCGGATCATGCCCTGACCTTCCATCTCCCACTCGTCGCCGCCGCTGGTCGGAAAGGCCAGCAGCGGCGTGCCGAAATGGCCGTAGGAGACGAGTCCCATGTCGAAGCCGAGGCGGGGCGAGAACCACTGGTGGTACTGACGTTCCATGCTGGCGCTCATCACACCTGAAAAGCTGCGGGCTGTCCAGCGCCGGCAAGCACTGAACGTCGCCCGGCGGCGCGCAGGCATGAGGGCAGCCAGACACTCGCCGTACGGGTCGCCGGCGGAAGCGCGCGACGAGGACCCACATAACCAAGCCGCCGATGATGATCCCGATGACCCAGAGGCCGCGATGAATCTGGCCACCGTGCGGGTCCTTGACCGCGATCTCCGGGTCGTAGTCGACGTTCACGGGTCGCGGCGGCCCCGTGCCGCCACCAACGTGCGATGCCCTCCGCTCGAACTTGGTCGCCCGTTTGGGCGCCACGGAAGACTTTCATCTGCAGGCTCCTCATGAGGCTCACGGTCCCCCTGCGTCCTTGACCCCAATCTCGGGATCGAAGTAGACCTGGTTCTTATTGAAGACGACGTGGAACTTGACCTCGCGTTTGTACAGTTTGCTGCCGTGTCCCTGGTATCGCCGACTGTCACACGCGGTGACTGCGTTGCCCTGACTCTGCACCGACCAGACTGGCTGAGCGTCAAGTTCACATCCGGCCGTCACGAATTCGAGGATCGGCGTCCTGCTGCACTTGGGCGAACGTCATGTGGACACTGACGGGCTCAGTGCATAGGTTCACGACCTCGAAAGTGAAGCGACGATTGTTTCCATTTGCCTTGACGTGGAACTTGACGTTCTTGGAGTCGAATTTTCGCCAGTAGCAGTCTGGGCCTACCTGCTTGGTTTCGTCGGCTTCGCCGCCTTTGGGTACGAGGCAGGCACGCACGTCGCTCTTTTCGCCGAGTCCGACATCGCATCTCGAGCGATTTCGGGGGTCGATGGCCGGCGGATTGACAAAAGCCACGACCGACTTGGCGGCGCAGCCAGGGAGCATCACGACCGCGACCAGCACGAATGCCAGGGTGTTGTTTCGACAACGGCGCATACATGTCCTCCAGACACCTGGCTGTCACGGGCGCCAGTTCCCCGCGTTGCTGCGACGTTCAGCGCTGGCCGACCGCCGTCTTCAACGCCTGACTTGCGAGCACCTGCTCCTTCACGTCCCGCTCCAGCAGCGGGAGCGGGTCGTGCCCCGCCGCCCGGAGCCCGCGCAGTAACCGCGCCGCGTGGTCCACTCGCCCGCACAGGACGTGTGCGTTGGCCACGTTGGCCAGCGGCTGGAGCGCGCCTGGTTGCGCCAACTCGGCCCGCGTGCCGAACAGCGCGGCCTCGTCGCACCTGGCCACGCGGCTGCTCGCGTACGAGGCCGTGCTCAGTACTGCCGCGTCGTTCGGGTTGACGTCCAGCAGCCGTCGCGCCAGTTCAATCGCCGTCCCGTACGCGGCTGCGGCTGCCGGCAGCCGTCTGCGCATGCGCTCGGCATCGCCGAGATTGCGGGCATACAACGGGTCGTGAGGCGCGAGCGCGAGCGCTTGGGTGTAGAGGCGCGCAGCTTCCGCGAAATCGTTTCGTTCGAACTCGAGAGTGGCGAGATTGCTGACTGTCTCAGCGATCGGGCGGATCGCGATCGACTGCCGGTAGGCGCGCGCCGACGCGTCCGCATCCCCCTGGTATTGATGTGCGGCGCCGAGCATCTGGTATCCCCACGCGTTGTCGGGCTGCAGTTGTGTCAGCGCCTCGAAACGTGAAACCGCCTGCGCGAATTGTCCGGCACGGAGCAGCGTGTTACCGAGGGCCTGATAGTTGGCCCAGCTGGGCACCAGGGAGACAGCACGTTCGAGCAACTCCAGACCCACATCCACGTGGCCCTCTGCGGCCTCGTAGCGCCCGAGCAACTGCAAGGCGCGATCGTTGTTCGGGAACGCCCGGAGCACTTCATGCAACTCGGCGATCCCGTCCGCGCGTCGGCCGCGCGCCTGGAGCAGCACTGCGAGCGCAATGCGAGCTTCTGGAACCGAGGGCCCCTGCCGAACCGCCGTCTCGGCCGCGGCGACCGCCTGTGTCAGGAGGGCCGGCGACGGATGCTCTCGGTACATCAGGTACAACACTCGGCCAAGTTCTGCGTGCGCCGCGGTGAACGCCGGCTCGCGGGTGACCACCTGGTGAAGCAGACCTCTAGCCGTCTCCAGCTGGCCCGGGATGTCAGCGCGCTCCGCGTACCGTCTGGCCTCCGAGTACTGCCCGAGCGACAGCGGGCTCGGTTCGTGGGTAGGCGGTGACGGCCTCGCGCTGACCTCGCCGAGCCAGTCGGTACGTAAGTCGTACGCCACCTCACTGCACAAACGGGCCAGTTCACCCTTGGCGCCAAAGCGGGTCACCGTGCGCTCGAGACGCAGGTCGTCGGCACGCAGCACTTGCACCGACACGCGGACTCGGGGACCCATCGTCGCGACGCTCGGGATGACCACGTGCGTCAGGCCCTTGTGCTTGAGATTTTCAAGCAGCTCGGCGTGCGTGCCCTTCAGCACGGCCACTGAGCCGGTGACGATTCGGGCCGATTTTACGGAAGCCAGCGATTGGCGGACCAGTTCGGCGGCTGCGGCCGACACCGTGTGCGCCGACGCGGGATCGACCCGCGTCACGACGGCCAGCACCGGCATCGAGGCGGCCGCCACGCGCGTCGACGTGTCGCCCACCAGTGAGATGCAGCCCACACCCACGAGCAGCGCCGTCGACGTCAGCGCCCGCCAGTTTGCAGCTCTGGCCTGGGGCGCATGCTGCGGCGTTGACAGCGCCCGCCACAGTGCCTCGCCGCCCGGGTAGCGTTCGCCCGGTGCTGCCGATTGCGCCCGCAGCGCCACACCCAGCAGCGTGCTCTCCAGGGCGCCTGGCAGCGGGTGACCCTCGGTGCGGCAAATCGCCAGCACCTCCTCGATCATGACGCCGAAGCTGTACACATCGGACGCCGGCGTCGGCGTATCGCCGCGCAGCACCTCTGGCGCCGCGTATTTCGGTGTGCAGGCAACGGCACGCGTCAGTTCGTCGGCCACAGTGGTCGACGCTCGCGAGAGCACGAGAGCGATGCCGAAGTCGATGACCTTGACGCGTCCCGTGTGCGTCACCAGGACGTTGGCCGGCTTGAGGTCGCAGTGCACGACGTCTCGGTCGTGCGCGTACGCGACCGCTTCGGCAACTTGCGTGAGCACGTCCAGCACCTGCGTCGCGGGATGAATGGCCTCCGCCCAGGCGCCCAACGTGACGCCCTCGACGTAATCCATCACGAGCGCAGGCGGCGACGTGTCGAGTACGTCTCGCACTCGCGCGATCGAGAGATGGTCCAACACCGCAAGCGCGCGGCCTTCGCGCAGCAGCCGCCGGCGTACCTCGCCGTCCTCGAGCCACGCGTCGCGGAGCCGCTTGATGGCGACGGGGCAGTCGAGCAGCAGGTCGTGCGCCAGGTCGACGCGGCCCATGGCGCCGCGCCCCAGCGGCCGCACGATGCGATAGCGCCCGAGCAGGACCTCGGGCTGGGGCGCCGGCTTGCCGCCGGGGCCGACCTCGGTCGGCAGCAACTCGCGGAACGCCTCCGGACTTGCTTGCACAAACTCCTCGGCTTGCTGCCGGACATCGTCGGAGAGCGAGCACAGGTAGGCCGCGCGGCTCTCCCCGTCGAGGGCAAGCAACCGATCGAGCACGTGCTTGAGCTCGTTCCAGCGTTCAGGGGTCATCAGGTCCACGGCGCCACGACGACGTTGCAGCCACACTCAATCACGCGCAGATCGGCGCGAACCGGGCTCATGGGCTGGCGCGGGAGGCGCCGCCGCGTCGCCGGTGAGATACCGGAAGTACCGAACCCTCCTTGGCCGACCGGGACCCTCGCGTCAACCAAGGTGATCCTTTCTGTACGTCTCTTCGATCACGATGGCTCGCTGCGCGATGGAGGGTTCGCTCGCGAGGTTATTCGGGTCAGCGAATGACGGGAGCATTCCAGGCGACCCACGCCTCGGCTACGCTCGAGACCCGTGAGGAACGCGCCAACTCCGATCAGACGGGCGGGCCAGTCCTCAACGCGTGCGCGAGCCAGAGACGCGCCGTCGCCCACTCTCTTTTCACCGTCGCAGGGGAAATGTCCATCGCATCGGCCACTTCCTCCACCGACAGCCCGGCGAAGTAACGCAACTCGACGACCCTCGCCTGCCGGGTGTCCAGCTGCGCCAGCTTGCGCAACGCCTCGTTCAGCCATAGAACGTCGAGGTTGCCTGGATCCGTACCGTCGGCGGCGAGCCCAGACAACGTCACCCGCTCGCCACCCCCGCCTCGCTTGGCGGCCTCGTGCGCGCGGGCGTGGTCCACCAGGACGCGCCGCATGGCCTGGGCCGCGATGGCGAAAAAGTGCCCCCTGCCGGCCCACTGGACGCCGTGCTGGTCCACCAGCCGCAGGTACGCCTCGTGCACCAGCGCAGTCGGCTCCAGCGTGTGCCCGGCGCGTTCCCGCCGCATGTAGGACTGGGCCAGCCGCCGCAACTGGTCATGCACGAGCGGCATGAGGGCATCCAGCGCCGTCGCGTCACCGGCGCCCCATCGCTGCAGGAGCACGGTCACGGAAGACGGCTGGTCCCCACGCGGAACAGCGCCAGGGTCAGACATCGTCGCTTTCTGATTGAGCCCCACTTATCCGCGACCGCGGCGGCCCTGTCAAGCGGTGAGCCGCGCTGGGGCGCGTTGCCGCGTAGCGGGATGAAGGCAAGAGATCGCAGCCGCACGACGCGCGACCAGCCCAAAGGAGCACCGACATGACCCGCATCGCCGTCGGCATCCCCATCGTCGACGCCGGGCTGCGCCACGCCCAGCCACCGCCTCCGGCAGCCGCTGGCCCTCCCGCCTCGGACACACTGCCCCGGCCGCAGCTGCTGACGGTCGTCGGCGGCTTCCCCGCCGCGGGAGTCAGCAGCGGGATGCCCGCACTGGCAGCGGTCGCGATGCGGGCCCCGCGCGTCGCGCCCACGGCCCCCGCTTGACCCGCGCGAGATGGGAACGCTACGCTGCCCCTTCGGACCCGGGTCCGATTGCCATGGCTGATCACGGAATTTCGGACGACCAATACGAAGTGCTCGGAGAAGCGGGGGAGTGCTCCGTCTACCGCTGCGAGCACGGCTGCCTGCACGTGCAGATCGGCGACCTCAACCTGCGCATCGAGGACGACCGCTTCGCGGAACTGGCCGAGGCAGTCGCTGCGGCGACGCAGGCCTCGCCCGAACTCGTGCGCTGGCCCAGCTCGACCGGGAACGGCCCCGCGCACTGACGCCCGGGCCCGGCGACGCGGGCCCGGCCCCTGGCGGCCGCTCGGGGAGCGGCCCCGACCCTTGCCCCCGGGCCGCCAAGTTCCTGCTCGTCCCGCGGCGTCCCGACCAGATCAGCTGAACTCTGCCCCTCCCCATTTCGTCCCACTCCAGCAGGCGTCCATCCCGGATGCCTTGCCACGACGTGATGCGGCGGGATAGGTGGAGATGTGCTCCGACTCAGCCACCCGGTGCTGCGGGCATCTGCCGCCGACCCTTTCGTCCCGGGGTCCGGCGAGATGCCTGTCGTGACATCCCTGGACGACAGGCCAATCGCGGTGGTGGACCCCTTGCGCAAGACCAACGCCTCCCCCACCGACTCGATCGAAGCGCCGCGGCTGGCTCCTGCTCGCGGCCGTCCTCGTCGTCCTCAGCCTGGTGACGATGCCGCAGCTCGCGCTGCAGTACCGGATGCGGGGCATGGACCTGCCGCTGGCCGAAATCGTGTATTCGGGATTTGCCACGTGGCTGCCCTTCCTTCTGCTCGCGCCGGCGATCTTCACCATGGCCCGGCGCTTTCCACTCGAACCCGGCAACTGGCGCCGCTCCTTTGGCGTGCATGTCCTCGGGTCGCTGGGCGTGTGCGTGGCCTACGCCGGCTGCCGCTGGGCGGTGAGCCACATCCCGTCGGTCGACCCCGAGCCGCTGCCCTTCTCGTGGCTGCTGGTGTCGCAGTTCTATCTGGCCTTCCAGTCCTACTGGGTGCTGGTCGCCGTGCATCAGGCCTGGCACAACTACAAGCGCTTCCGGGACCGCGCCCTGCGCGCCTCGCAACTCGAGGCGCGGCTGGCCCGGGCCCAGCTCGAAGTGCTGAAAGGCCAGCTGCATCCGCACTTCCTGTTCAACACCCTGAACGCCATCTCGACGCTGGTCCATCGCGACCCCCACGGCGCCGACGAGATGATCACGCAGCTCAGTGACCTGCTGCGCCTGTCGCTCGACTCGATTGGGGTCCAGGAGGTGCGCCTGGGACAGGAAGTGGAGTTCCTGAGCCGCTATCTGGATATCCAGCGCACGCGCTTCCAGGACCGGCTGAAGGTGGACGTCGATGTCCCGGAACCCCTGCTGCAGGTCTTCGTACCTAATCAGGTGCTGCAGCCGATCGCCGAGAACGCCATCAAGCACGGCCTGGCGACCCGTCCCGAATGCGGGCGCATCGAGGTCACCGCCCGGCGCAGCGGTCACTGGCTCGACCTGGCGGTGCGCGATGACGGCCCGGGGTTCCGCCTCGGCCCGGAAGGCCTGCCGCTCCGGGGACTCGGCTTGCGTAACACCCGCGAGCGGCTGCGCGAGCTGTACGGGCCGGGCGCCGTCCTCACCTTGTCCAACCATCCCGATGGCGGCGCCGTGGTGCGACTGCGCCTGCCGATTGGCGACGCCGCCGAACTTGCCGCATCAGTCGAAGGAGTCTCGGCATGACGCTGCGCACCTTGATCGTGGACGACGAGCCGCTCGCGCGTGAACGTGTGCGGATGATGCTGGGCATGCACGGCGACGTGGTCGTGATTGGCGAGGTCGGCGACGGCCAGCAGGCCATCGATGCCATCCGCCGTGACCGACCGGACCTGGTCTTCCTCGATGTCCAGATGCCCAGCGTCGATGGCTTCGGCGTGCTGCGTGCCCTCGAAGGCGAGATCATGCCGCACGTGGTGTTCGTGACGGCCTACGACCAGTACGCGCTGCGGGCCTTCGAGGTGCATGCCCTCGATTACGTCCTGAAGCCCTTCAATGCCGAGCGCTTCTCACAGGCCCTGGACCGGGCCCGGGAGGCAATCGCACGCCACGACGACGTCGACGGGTCAATCGACAAGGACCGGTTGCGCTCGCTGGTCGCCTCGCTGACAGCCGAGCAGCGCGAGCGGCAGCGGATCGTCGTCAAGTCGTCGGGTCGGGTGTTCTTCGTCAAGGTCGACGACATCGACTGGATCGAAGCCGAGGGCAACTACGTGCGCCTGCACATGGGCCCGCAATCCCACCTGCTGCGCGAGACGATGAAGGGGATGGAGTCGGTGCTCGATGTCTCGCAATTCATCCGCATCCACCGCTCGACCATCGTCAATGCGGATCGCATCCGCGAACTGCAGCCACTGTTCCACGGCGAGTACGCCGTGATCCTGCGCGACGGCACACGCCTGGTCGCCAGCCGCGGCCCGGACAACCGGCTGAAGAAGCTGCTCGCCGACGCGACCATTCACGGGTAGGCGTAGGACCGGGGCTTCCAGGCCTTTGTCTCTCACCATGGCGCACGGGTCTGCTGACGATGTCGTGGAGGGGATGGCCTGGCACCAGCGCGCCCAGGTCAGCTCCCGGGACACGCTGATTCTTCATGCCACGGCGACACCCGGCTGCGCTGCACGCGTGTCCGGAGATCGGACGCGGTCAGCGCACCCTTGGTGTGCGGATCAGGAACCCGTCTGCGGCAGGAACGGGAACAGACGCTTGATCTCGGCGGCATTCGGGCGGCTGCCGTATTCGCAGATTTCGAACGCCTCGACGTGCTGCACCTTTGCGGCGGCATCGGCGCCGTAGTACTTGCCGAGGGCCGTGCGGACCGCGGGTGAGATGTTGCCCGCGCGGTCCTTCTTCAGCCACTCGCGGCGCGCCTTGACGTCCTTGGGCACCTGATCGAGCCGGCCCGAGTGCCACGGCAGCCACTCGTAGAACTGCGAGACATGGGCGTCGAGGGCGTCGATCTTCTTGTCGAACGTGTCGGTGATATCCACCACGATGTCGGGCGAGAAGGGGTTGGGCTTCTGGAAATTGTCCTGGTAGTAAAGGAAGACCGGGTTCTTCTTCGTCGCCGGCACGTGCGTGAGGATGTTGGGCACCGACACCATGAAGGCAGCGTCCTGCAGGAGCACGCCGGTGTAGCGGTGATCCGGGTGGTAGTCGTTGGGGCGCGGGCCGAGCACGAGGTCGGCGTTCACCTGGCGGATCTGCGCGATGATCTGCTCGCGCACGTCCAGCGACGGCACCAGCTCGCCGTCGTGGTTGTCGAGCACGACGTACTCGATGCCGAGACGCTTGCCCACCTCCTGGGCCTCTGCACGGCGTCGCGCCGCCAGGATGCCGCCGCCCATCTCATGGTGACCGGCGTCGCCGTTGGTCACCGACACGAACCGCACCTTGTGGCCGAGCGCCGCCCACTTGGCGGCGGTGCCCGCCGACCGGATGTCGCAATCGTCGGGATGGGCGCCGAACATGATGATGCTCAGCTTGTCGGACGCGACAGGCTGCGCGGAGAGGGACGCGGCACCGGCCAGAATCATCGCCAGTGCAGGGAACAGGATCGATCGCAACGACAAGGGGCACTCCTGGAAGAAGCAGGCACACGCCTGCGCGTGCAGCCTATCGCCGGCGCGATTGCGGCGCAATCACCGAATGACACGCGCCGGGGACCGACGCCCTGTCGGCCCCGGCGCGGCCTGTGCTATCAAGGGAGGTGGCCTGCCCTGTGATGCGCCCACTGCTCGCCCTCTTCATGAATGCTCCGCTGATCGCCCTGCCCGGCCCGACCGCCGACGCCCAGACCGCCGCGCCGGCCGCCCCGGCCGCCTACCCGACGACGCGGACGGGGGCGCAGTCCGACGACTACTTCGGGACCCAGGTCGCCGACCCGTACCGGTGGCTGGAGGACGACAACGCGGCCGACACCAAGGCCTGGGTCGAAGCGCAGAACGCGGTGACCTTCGGTTATCTGGAGGGGATCCCTGGCCGCGACGCGATCAGGTCGCGCCTGACGACGCTGTGGAACTACGAACGGTACGGCCTGCCCCGCAAGCGCGGCGCGCACTACATCCTGACCCGCAACGACGGGCTGCAGAACCAGGCCGTCTACTACCGGGCCAGGAGCCTCGACGCGACGCCGGAGGTCCTGCTCGACCCGAACACGCTGTCGGCCGACGGCACCATTGCAGTCGGCAGCACCACCTTCTCGGACGACGGACGCCACATGGCGTATGCGCTCTCCGAGAGCGGCTCGGACTGGCTGCGCTGGAAGGTGCGGGAGATTGCCACCGGCAAGGACCTGAGCGACGAGGTGCGCTGGTCGAAGTTCTCGGGCGCGGCATGGCTGCACGACGGCTCGGGCTTCTTCTACAGCCGCTACGAGGCCCCCAGGACGGGCGAGGCTCTCACCGGCGTCAACAAGAACCAGAAGGTCTACTTCCACAAGCTCGGCACCGCGCAGGAGGCCGACACCCTCGTCTACGCGCGGCCCGACCAGCCCGATTGGGGCCTCGGTGCCGACGTCACCGACGACGGCCGGTACCTGCTGATCTACCAGAGCGAAGGGACGGAGCCCAAGAACCGCATCTTCGTGAAGGACCTGACCCGGCCCGACGCCAGGGTCGAGCCGTTCCTCGACGACTTCGATGCCATGTACAACGTCGTCGGCAACGACGGCGCGACGTTCTACGTGCTCACCAACCAGGGTGCGCCACGCAAGCGCCTCGTCGCCATCGACCTGAGCAGGCCGGCACCAACCGCGTGGAAGACGCTGATTGCCGAAGGGCCCGAGCAGGACGTGCTCGACGACGTGACGATGGCCGCAGACCGCTTCGTCGCAACCTGGCAGATCGACGCGCAGAACAAGCTGCGCGTCTACGGCCTCGCTGGCGCCATGGCCCACGAGGTGGCGCTGCCGACGATTGGCGCGGTGACCTTCACCGGCCGGCGCGATCAGCCCGAAGGCTTCTACGCGTTCACGTCGTTTGCCTACCCGACCGCGATCTTCAGGCTCGACGTCGGCAGCGGACGCAGCACCGTGTTCAAACAGCCCACGGTGGCCTTCGACCCGACGCAGTACGAGACTCGCAGGTGTTCTACCCGTCGAAGGACGGCACGCGCGTGCCGATGTTCATCACCCACAAGAAGGGGCTCGCCAGGAACGGCACCAACCCGACGTAGCTCTACGGCTACGGCGGCTTCAACATCTCGCTGACGCCGTCGTTCTCGCCAGCCAACCTGGCGTGGATGGAGATGGGCGGCATCTACGCGGTGGCCAACCTGCGCGGCGGCGGCGAGTACGGCAAGGCCTGGCACGAGGCCGGGACGGCTGGACCGCAAGCAGAACGTGTTCGACGACTTCATCGCCGCGGCCGAGTACCTGATCGCGGAGAAGTACACCGCCACGCCGAAGCTGGCGATCGGCGGCGGCAGCAATGGCGGCCTGCTGGTCGGCGCGGTGATGACGCAGCGCCCGGAGCTGTTCGGCGCGGCGCTGTCCGGCGGTCGGCGTGATGGACATGCTGCGCTTCCACAAGTTCACCATCGGCTGGGCCTGGAGTCCGACTACGGCAGCGCGGACGACCAAGGCCGGCTTCGACGTCCTGTACAAGTACTCGCCGCTGCACAACCTGAAGCCCGGCACCGCCTACCCGGCGACGCTGATCACCACCGCCGACCACGACGACCGCGTCGTGCCGGCGCACAGCTTCAAGTTCGCCGCGGCGCTGCAGGCGGCACACAAGCGGGCCGCAGCCGGTGCTGATCCGCATCGAGACCAAGGCCGGCCACGGCGCCGGCAAGCCGACGGGCAAGCAGATCGAGGAAGCCGCCGACAAGTGGGCGTTCCTGACGGCCACGCTTGGCGTCATCAGGTAGCGGCCGGCCACGACCGTCTCAGGGCGCCGGCTGGAACAGCAGGCCCGGCTGCGTCACCAGCGGGTCGTCGATGGATTGCATCCACGCACGCAGGCGTCGCTCCATCGCCTGACGCCGTTCCCGATGCGCGGCCGCGCCCCACAGGTTCTGGCGCTCGCCCGGGTCGCCCTCGAGATCGAAGAGCTGATCCTTCGTGGTCGTGCCGTACGAGCGCACCAGCTTCCAGCCGGCCTCCCGGATCATCCGCAAGTGCGCGATGGCGTAGTGGTGGATGTCGTACTGCCCGTACACCGCCTCACGCCAGGCCGGCACGGCCTCGCCACGCAGCAGCGGGGTGAGGTCCCGTCCGTGCGTTGGCGCCGCTGCCGGCATCGCCACGCCTGCGATCGACAGCAGCGTCGGATACAGGTCCTCGAAGGTCACCATTTCGTCGACCACCCGCCCGCCGCCCACGATGCCCGGGCCGCGTGCCAGCAACGGCGGACGCAAGGACGTGTCGAACATGTTCGGCATCGTCGGCCCGTTGACGCCGCCGGCAATCCAGGTGCCGTTGCCCTTGGTGTGCAAGCCGTGATGCCCGATGTTGTAGCCGTGATCACTCGTGAAGATCACCACCGTGTTGCGATCGAGGCCGGTCTGCTGCAGCGTGTCGAGCAGGCGACCGACGTTGCGGTCCACGGAGTGGATGCTGGCGTAGTACTCGCGCGTCCATTGGCGCACCTGCGCCTGATCGAGACCAGGGAACACCGGGATGGTCACGGCAGCGTCGCGAAACGGCGCCATGTCGTGCTCCGGGACGGGCCCGTAGGGTGTGTGCGGCGCACGGAAATGCACCGACAACGCAAAGGGACGACCCGCCTCACGCTGCAGGAACGCCAGCGCAGCGTCGGTGATGACGTCGGGCTCCGCGCCGGGGACCTCGCGGTCGATGCCACCGTCCTCGAGCCGGGGGTTCATCGGCGTGGTACCGCCGCCAAGGAAGCCGAAAAAATAGCCGTACCCGTGCCGCGTCGGATGGAAGCGCGGGAGCGATCCCAGGTGCCACTTGCCGACCAGGCCAGTGCGATAGCCCGCCTGCTGCAGCGCCTCGGCCCAGGTGGTGGTCTCGGGAGGGAGACCGACACCGGCGCTGGCTTCGGCGGGATTGATCCAGTCGGTGATGCCGACCTCGGTGCCGTACCGACCCGACAGCAGCGTCGCGCGACTTGGTGAGCACACCGGCGACGGCGTGAAGGCGTTGGCGAAGCGCACGCCCTCCTTCGCCAGCCGATCGATGCCCGTCGTCCGCGCGTCCGGGTTGCCGTACGAGCCGAGGGTCCAGCTCGCCTGGTCGTCGGTCACGATGACCAGCAGGTTCGGCCGCGAGGGGGCCCGGACACCGGCGGGCTGTGCCAGGGCGACCGGGGAGGGGGCGCCTGGGGAGGGGGCCCCCTCCCCGGTGGGGGCCTGCGACGTCGAGGCGACGCCGACGGTCACCGAGGCCGCGAGAATCGTCGCAACCGCCAGCCGTCGTCTCACGCCGGCGTCCGCTTCAATGCGTCCCTGGTCAGGGCCTGCGCGGCAAGCACCATCGACTTCAGGCCCATGCCCTTGCCCATCGAGATGTTCTGCCGGAACACGCGCTCGACGATGTCGGAGTCGAGGCTGAGGATGTCCTCGGCCGGCTGCCCCGAGTAGACAGAGTCGAGAATCACCGCCAGCGCCTTGGCGGAGATGCCGCTCGGGTTCTCGACGGCAAAGTCCAGCTTCAGCGTGCGGTCAGGCTGCAGCGTCGCCCACACGTAGGCCTCGGACTCGCACTGCGGCACCTGGTGGCTCCGTGGGAACGGCCGTGCGGCAACGTCCGGGGCCACCTCCTTGAACTTGTCCGCGAAGCCGATCAGCAGGTTGGCCCGATCGGCGGGGTCGGCAAACATGTCCAGGGTTTCCTGGAGGTCGGCGAGCTTTTCTTGCGTGGTCATCGTTCTCGGCAGTCGGCAGTCGGCAGTCGGCAGTCGGCAGGCGGCGCTCTTCTTTTACGCTTCCGGGCCCTTGGCCACGGGCACGCCGACCAGGTTGCCCCACTCGGTCCAGCTGCCGTCGTAGTTGCGGATGTTCTCGAAGCCGAGCAGGTACTTCAGGACGAACCAGGTGTGACTGCTGCGCTCGCCGATTCGGCAGTACGCAATGGTTTCGCTGGACCGGTCGAGGCCCTTCTCGCCGAGGTAGATCGCCTCGAGTTCCCGGGCGTCCTTGAAGGTGCCGTCCTCCGGGTTGATGGCCCGCGCCCACGGCACGCTCTTGGCGCCGGGGATATGGCCGCCGCGCATCGCGCCTTCCTGCGGGTACTCAGGCATGTGCAGCTTGGCGCCCGTGTATTCGTCCGGTGACCGGACGTCCACGAGTTGGCCGCCGGCCTCGGCGTGGGTCAGCACCTGCTCACGGAAGGCGCGGTGGGCCGCGTCATCGCGTCCGGCCGGCACCGGATATGCGGAGGCCGCATAGCTCGGGACGTCACGCGTCATCGGCCGCCCTTCCTTCTCCCACTTCAGCCGGCCGCCGTCGAGGATGCGCGCGTTGGTGTGGCCGAAGAGCTGGAAGACCCAGAAGGCGTAGCACGCCCACCAGTTGTTGCGATCGCCGTACAGCACGACGGTGGTCTCCGGCGTGATGCCGAAGCGTGACACCAGCGCGGCAAAGTCGGCCGCGGCGATGTAGTCGCGCTTGAGCGGGTCGTTCAGGTCGGCGGTCCAGTCGATCTGCACGGCGCCGGGGATGTGCCCGGATGGGTAGACCAGCGGATCCTCGTTGGATTCGACGAGACGAACGTTGGGGTCTTGCAGGTGCTCGGCCACCCACTCGGTGGTGACCAGCGCATCGGGATGGGCATAGCCCTTGTCGTTCTTCGTCATCTCTGGCTCCTTCTGGTTCATTATCCGGCCGCCTGCTGCCGGCGCGCGCCCGCGACGAACGTGACGGCGGCGACGCCGAGCAATATCGCACACGGAAGGACCATCTCGCCGACGCCGAAGTCCCGCCAGATCGCGCCCTCCAGCGAGAGGATCGCCCACCGCACCGGGCTCAGGTAGCTCAGGGTGAGCATCCACGGCGGCATGATCATCAGCGGCACCATGGCGCCGCCGAGCAGGAACAGCGGCATCATCACGGCCGGGGCCATGCCGCCGATGCCCTGCTCGTTGTGCGCCATCGAGGCCAGCAGCAGGATGATGCCCACGAAGGCCGCGGCCGTGCAGACGACGGCTGCCAGCAGCAGGCCCCACGACGAGGGACGCACGCCAAAGGCCGTATAGCCGAGCAGCACCAACAGCAACTCCACGATGCAGATGGCAAAGAACGCGGCCAGCGACTTGCCGGCCAGCACCTGGCCTGGCGACAGCGGCGACACATGCAGCCGGACCATCGTGCCGCGCACCCGCTCGGACGCGAACGTGGTGCCGAAGGCCATCACGCAGCCGAAGATGGCCCACAGCATCGACTGCGGAAAGGTGACGTCGTAGCCATTGCGGGGCCCGCTCCGCTCGCGCTGCAGGTCCTCCTGGGTGATCTCGAGCGGCGCCCAGGCCGCGGCTCCACCGGCGTCGCCCGACGCGACGGCTGCCGCATCCGGTGAGGCGAGGAAGGTGTCCAGCTGCCCGAGAAACGTCTCCAGCCCCGGGCTGGCGCCAGGCCCATTGCTCCTGAGCTGTTCGAGCGACTTCTGGACGCTCTCACGGCTGCCGGCCGGGTTGGCCATCAGCGACTGCATCCGCTCGGCGCCCTCCTGCATCAGCAGCCCTTCGAGCATGCCACGCTCACCCTGCCGGCTCGGGTCGGTGTAGACCTGCACTTGTGGCGGCGTGCCGTAGAAGAGTCGCGATGACGCCTCGCCGAATCCCGGGCGCAGGATGACGGCCGCGGTCCGCTGGCCCTTGCGCACCGCTTCGAGCGCCTCGCTCCGGCTGGCGCGGACGGCCTGGAAGCTGTCGCGCCCGAGCAGCCGCTCGGCGAAGGTCCTCGACGCCGGTGTGTCGTCTTCGTCGACGATCGCCACGGGGATACGCGGCGTCGGGTTGTTGCCGCCACCGAACAGCGCGCCGAACAGGATGGCGACGCACAGCGGCCAGACGAATGTGAAGAAGAGTGACGCGCGCTGGCGGGTGAACGTGCGCAGGTCCTTGATGGCAATGGCAAGCATGGCTGACATGGCAGTTCCTTCAGTCGCGCAACGTGCGCCCGGTAAGCGTCAGGAAGACCTGTTCGAGCGTTGGTTCGTCGACCCGGAACGAGTCCACGGGCGCCTCGAGCGACAGCCGGTTCAGTTCGGCCAGCGGCTCGCGTGTCTGCAGGACGACGTCGCGCCCGGCGATGCGCACATGCAGGGTCGGCGCGCCCCCGTGGGTGCGAATCAGCGCCGGCACCGTGTCGAGTGCCAGCAGCCGTCCGGCGTCGATGATGGCGACCCGATCGCAGAGCCGCACGGCCTCCTCCATGTAGTGGGTGCTGTAGAGCAGCGTTCTGCCCTGCCGCTTGAGCGCCTCGATGCTGTCGAAGATGGCGTTGCGCGACTGCGGGTCGACGCCGACCGTGGGTTCGTCGAGCAGCACCAGGTCTGGCTCGTGCAGGATCGCCGCCGCGATGTTGAGGCGACGCTTCATGCCCCCCGAGTAGGTCCAGACCCGATCGTGCCGTCGATCGACGAGTCCGACAAAGGCCAGCGACGTCTCGACGCGCGCGTCGAGCGTTGCACCACCCAGCCCGTAGAGCCGACCGAAGAACTGCAGGTTCTCCTCGGCCGACAGCAGGTCGTACACGGCGAGGTTCTGCGGCGCCAACCCGAGGCGGCGACGGGCGGCTGGTGAGGATGGCGCGCCATGGCTCCCGATGGCCACGCTGCCGGCGTCGGGCCGCAGCAGGCCGGTGGCCACGTGCATTGTCGTGCTCTTGCCGGCACCGTTGGGCCCGAGCAGGCCGAGGATCTCGCCGGGACGGACCTCGAGGGAGAGGTCGTCGACGGCGACGCGTGCGCCGTAGCGCTTGGCGATGTGGGAAAGGACGAGCATGACTGCCGTGATCGTACGGCCTCCGACGGGTTCCCCGTTCACACCGGCACGGATGATTGGGTCAGTCCTTCCCCGATGTCGGCCATCGGCGCCGACGCGCAGGGTGTCCACGGTCGCCGCGGCGGCGTCACGCCAGCCCCCGATCGCGGTGCGATACTTGCCCTCATGCCCCGTCTCCCCATTGCCTGCGTGCTGCCGCTGGCGCTGTCGATCGCCGCTCCTGTCCAGGCGCAGTCGTTTCGCCCGGAGTTCACCGGGACGCGGGCGGTGGTTGCCGCGGGGCGCTCCTACACGGCCGACGCCGGCGCCGAGCTGATTGGTCAGGGCGGGACGGCCGTGGACGCCGGCATCGCTGCCGTCCTGGCCGCCGCCGTCGTGGAGATCTCGCACTTCGGCCTCGGGGGCGAGGCGCCAATGCTCATCTACCTGGCCCGAACGCGCGAGGTCGTGGTGATCAACGGGCAGGGCACGGCGCCGATGGCGGCCACACCGGCCGCGTTTGCCGGGCGCGACTCGATTCCCGCCAACGGCCCGCTCGCCGCCACGATTCCTGCGGTCGTCGATGCCGCGACGCTGGCGCTGGCGCGCTATGGCACCCGGTCCTTCGGCGAGGTGCTCGCCCCGGCGATCCGCCTGGCTGACGGTTTTCCGATGTACGAGTTCCTCAGCCGCTACCTGGCCAGCGAGCGGAGGGGCAGCGAGCCGTATGCCGACACCATGCGGACCTACTACCCCGAAGGCCGCGTCACGCGGGCCGGCGAGACGTTCCGCCAGCCCGCCCTGGCGCGCACGCTGCGCCGACTGGCCGACGCCGAAGCTGCCGCGCTCAAGGCCGGGGCCTCGCGCGAGGCGGCCATTGCCGCCGCCCGCGACGCGTTCTACACGGGCGACATCGCCCGCCGCATGGCCACCGCGGTGCGGGCCGCCGGTGGACTGATGACCGAGGCCGACCTGGCCGGCTACCGCAGCAAGGTCGAGGCGCCCTACAGCGCCACCTATCGGGGCTTCACCATCCACAAGGCCGGTCCCTGGAACCAGAGCCCGGTGCTGCTGCAGACGCTCAACCTGCTCGAAGGCTTCGACCTGCGGGCGATGGGCCACCTGAGCGCCGACAGCATTCACGTGATGACCGAGGCCATGAAGCTGGCCTATGCCGACCGTGACCGTTTCTACGGCGACCCCGACTTCGTGAAGGTGCCGATGCAGGGGCTGCTGTCCAAGGCGTATGCCAGGGATCGGCGGGCCTTGATCGACATGACCGCGGCCAGCCTGGTGCAGCGGGCGGGCAACCCCCTCCCGTTCGATGGCACGGAGACCGCCGGGCTCGCGGGCTGCCACCCGGATGCGCGGCGCACCGGCGCGGCATCGCCGCCGGCCTGTGGCCTGACCGCCGACCCGCACCGCACTCGCGTCGGCGAGTCCGGCGAGTCCGGCGACACCACGGCCATCGAGGTCGTCGACCGTGAGGGCAACCTGTTCTCGGCCACACCGTCATCGGGATGGCTGCTCGGGGGCGCCTTTGTCGCCGGCGATACCGGCGTGCCCATGAGCAACCGGATGCAGGCGTTCCGCCTCGAAGCCGGCAGCCCGAACATCGTCGCCGGCGGCAAGCGGCCGCGGACCACGCTGACCCCGACGATCGTCACGCGCGAGGGTGCGCCGGTACTGGCGATCGGGACGCCTGGCGGCGACAGCCAGGACCAGCAGATCCTGCAGGTGCTGGTCAACGTCGTCGACTTCGGCCTGCCGCTGCAGGCGGCCGTGGACTCGGCGCGGTTCAACACGCTCTCCATCCAGAGTTCGTTTGGCGCCCACGCGATCGAGCCTGGCGTGCTGGAAGTGGAGCGCGGCGTTCCCGAGGCGGTGCGCCGCGACCTGGCCGCGCGCGGCCATCGGCTGAAGCTCTACCCCGTTGCCGCCTACTCGACCGGCATCGTCGCGGCCGGCGTGGACCCGGCGACCGGCCAGCTGCGTGGCGCCGCGGACGTTCGCCGCGAACGCGCGGTCGTGGCCTGGTGATCACCATGCGTGTGGCCATCGTCGGCGCCGGCATCGCCGGCCTCAGCTGCGCCACCGAGCTGGCCGCCGGCGGCGCGACGGTGACTGTGTTCGACAAGGGCCGTGGCGCCGCGGGACGCACCTCGACACGCCGCGCAGCGCTGCCCTTCGACCACGGGGCGCAGTACTTCACTGCCCGTCACCCGGCATTCGAGGCCGAGGTCATGCGGCTGGTGGAGGGAGGCGTCGTGGCCGGGTGGACACCGCGAATCGTGGCGGTGGAGCAGGTCGGCGCCGCACCTCGGGCGGTCACCGAGGTCGTGCGGTGGGTCGGCACGCCCGGCATGAACGCCGTCGCCCGGGCTCTCGCGGCGCCGCTGGACCTGCGGGTCGGGGTGACGGTGGTGGCCATCGAGCGCCATCGCCTTGGCTGGCAACTGACGACCACCGGTGATGAGCAGCCGGAACCGTTCGAGGCCGTCGTTCTGACCGCCCCGCCGGTGCAGACGGCGGCGCTGCTCGGCACGCACCCGTTGGCAGCGACGGTGGACACCGCGCAGATGGCGCCGTGCTGGGCGGTCATGACGGCGTGGGCCGATGCGCTGCCGGTGCCGTTCGACGCGGCCTTCGTCAACGACGGCCCCCTCTCGTGGATTGCCCGCGATGGCAGCAAGCCGGGGCGGCCGCATCCCCACACCTGGGTCCTGCACGCCTCACCCGCGTGGTCCACGGCCCACCTCGAAGACCCGGCCGACGTGGTCGCAGCGGCCCTGCTCGAGGCGCTGTCGGCCATTGTCGGAGCGCCGCCGCCCGCGCTCGTCTTCTCGGCGGCGCACCGGTGGCGCTACGCCTCGGTGGTACAGAGCCTGAACCGGCCCTGCCTCTGGGATGGCGAACAGGGAGTCGGCGTGGCTGGCGACTGGTGCGACGGACCACGCGTCGAAGGCGCGTGGCTGAGCGGCCGGGCGCTCGCCCAATCCATCCTCGGCCGCTGACGCAGGGCGCGGGGAGTCACGGCCCGACGCCGACGACCGCTGCGAGCCGCAGCCGCGTATCCTGCTAGGACGTGATGCTGCATGCCACTGCCGAGGGTCTCTTCTGCGCCGCGGGTGCCTTCCACGTCGACCCCGACGGCGCGGTCGATCTCGCCATCCTGACGCACGCGCATGCCGACCATGCCCGTCCCGGCGCCGCCCGCTATGTCTGCGCAGCGCCGGGTGTCCCGGCGCTGCGGCATCGGCTCGGCCCCGGCGTGGTGATCGACAGCTGGGCGTATGGCGAACGCCATCAGGTCGGCGCGGTCGAGGTGTCGTTGCATCCGGCCGGACACGTCGCCGGATCGGCGCAGGTGCGGGTGCACGACGGCAGGGAAACCTGGGTGATTTCCGGCGACTACAAGCGGCAGGCCGACCCCACCTGTGCGCCGTTCGAAGTGGTGCCGTGCGATACGTTCGTCTCCGAGGCGACGTTTGCCCTGCCGATCTACCGTTGGCCTGAGGTGGACGAGGTCGTTGCCGACCTCGCCGCCTGGATTGCCGGCAACCGTGACGCGCGACGCCCGACGGTCCTCTATGCCTACAGTCTCGGCAAGGCGCAGCGGGTGCTGGCGCTGCTGGCCGATCGGGTACCCGAGCCGATCCTGGTGCATGGCGCCGTCGCGGTGATGGTCGAGGCGTATCGAGCGGCCGGGATCACGTTGCCGGCGGTCGAGGCCGTGCTGGAAGGCACCCGCGGCGCGGCCACGCGCGGACGGGTGGTCATCGCACCGCCGTCGGCGATGAACACGCCGTGGCTGAAGCGCTTCCCCGACGCGGCCACGGCCATGCTGTCGGGGTGGATGCGGGTGCGGGGAGCGCGCCGATGGAAGGGTGTGGACCGCGGGTTCGTGCTGTCGGACCACGCCGACTGGCCGGCCCTGCTCGACACGGTTGCCGCGACGGGAGCCAGGCGGGTGCTGGCCACGCACGGCTACGCCGACGTCCTGGCCCGGGCCTGTGCCGAGCGCGGGCTCGAAGCGGGCGTCATCGATGCCCGCGTGCACGGCGAGGAGGCGTAAGCGTCGTGCAACGGTTTTCCGCGCTCTACCTCACGCTGGACCGCACGTCCTCGACCAACGCCAAGGTAGCCGCGCTGGAGGCGTATTTCCGCGAGGCGCCGCCCGAGGACGCGGCGTGGACGGTGCACTTCCTCGCCGGACGCCGCCTGCTGCGGCTGCTGCCCACCCGGCTGCTGCGCGAGTGGACCGTGGAGACCACGGGCCTGCCACCGTGGCTGCTCGACCAGTCGTATGGCGCGGTCGGCGACCTTGCCGAGACGATGGCCCTGCTGCTGGACGGTCTGCCGCCGGTGGGCGATGACCGGCACGTCCCGCTGCACGTGTGGATCGAGGAGCGCCTCGAGGGATTGCGCGCCAAGCCGCCCGACGCGCAGCGCGACGACGTGCTGCGCTGGTGGCGCGCCCTGCCGTCATTCGAGCGTTTCCTGCTCAACAAGCTGCTGACCGGCGAGATGCGGGTCGGCGTCTCGCAGACGCTCGTCGTGCGGGCGCTGGCCGGCGTCGCCGGCGTCGCCACCGAAGTGATGACCCATCGGCTGATGGGGCAGTGGAGTCCCTCGGCGCAGTCCTTCGCCACGCTGCTGTCACCGGATGGTTCGGCCGACGAAGCGTCGCGCCCGTACCCGTTCTGCCTGGCCTATCCCCTCGAGGGCCCGGCCGAGGTGCTTGGCCGCCGCGACGAGTGGCAGGCGGAATGGAAGTGGGACGGCATTCGCGCCCAGCTGATCCGACGGCAGGGGCACACCTTCCTGTGGTCGCGTGGCGAGGAAGTCATCACCGATCGTTTCCCAGAGGTGGTGGCTGCCGCCGCCGGCCTGGCCGACGGCACGGTGCTCGATGGCGAGGTGCTGGCGTGGGAGGGGGACGGCCCGCTGCCGTTTGCGCGCCTGCAGATGCGGATTGGTCGCCAGAACCTGACCCGCCAGGCCCTGGCCAACGCACCCGCGGCGTTCATGGCCTATGACCTGCTGGAAGAGGGCGGCGTCGACGCGCGAGCGCTGCCGCTGCTGCAGCGGCGGGCACGGCTCGCCGCGCTGCTGGCGCAATCGGCGCCGGAGCTGCGGGTGTCGCCGGTGATCGGCGAGCCCGACTGGGACTCGCTCGCCGCACTCCGCGCGGAATCGCGGGACCGGGGGGTCGAAGGCTACATGCTCAAGCGACTCGACTCGCCCTACGGCACCGGCCGCCGCAAGGGCGACTGGTGGAAGTGGAAAGTCGATCCCTACTCGGTAGACGCGGTGCTGGTCTACGCGCAGTCGGGCAGTGGCCGACGGGCCACGCTGTTCACCGACTACACGTTCGCCCTCTGGAAGGACGGCGAACTGCTGCCGGTGGCCAAGGCCTACTCCGGCCTGTCCAACGAGGAGATCGAGCAGATGGATCGCTGGGTGCGCGCCAACACGATCGAGAAGTTCGGTCCGGTGCGCCGGGTGACGCCGGAGATGGTCTTCGAAATCGCCTTCGAGAACGTCCAGCGCTCGACCCGCCACAAGAGTGGCGTTGCCGTCCGCTTCCCCCGCATCGCCCGCTGGCGCCAGGACAAGCGCGCCGAAGACGCCGACTCGGTCGAGGCCCTGATCGCGCTGATCAGAAGCACCTAGGACACGGAATGGGGGACTCTCGCCCCCCATTCCGCATGCTCATAAATTCTGAATTCTGAATTTCTGAATTCTCTTATGACGTCGCCTTGACCAGCTCGAGCTCGATGGTGATCTTCACCTCGTCGCTCACCACGACCCCACCGCCGTCCATCAGACGGCTCCAGTTCACGCCGAAGTCCTGCCGGTTGACGGTCGTCGTCGCTGTGACACCGACGCGCTGCGCCTTCTGCACCGTGACCGGATCGGTGGGGCCGTCCACGTCGAGCACGACTTCCTTCGTCTTGCCGCGCATGGTCAGGTCGCCAATCAGCTTGAACCTGCCCTTGCCGACCACCTCCGCGCGCTTGCTGACGAAGGTGATCGTGGGGTGAGCCGCCACGTCGAAGAAGTCGGCACTCTTGAGATGGGTGTCCCGCTTCTCGTTGTCGGTGGTGATCGTGGTGGCGTCGATCGTCGCGTTGACCTTCGCAGCGGCGATGTTCGAGCCGTCGTACACGACCGTGCCCTCCACCTTCCCGAAGCGGCCCGGCACGTTGGTGACCATCATGTGCCTGACGGTGAACGAGGCGCTGGAGTGGGCAGAGTCGATGTTCCAGGTCTGGGCGGCAGCCGGGGCAACCGCAGCGGCGAGAACGAGGCCGGCAAGGGCAAGGCGAGCGAACATGAGTCCCTCCTGAAAAAAAGTCCGGGCACGGGCCCCGGGGAACGGGGCCGGCGCGCGGGCGTCGTTACGATGAGAACGACGCCCGATAGATGCGCGTTACAACACCCATCATATACGTGTTACAACACCGAATCAAGGTCGGTGCGGTCCTGCAGAAGGGCCATCAGCGCCTCACAGCCAAGACGGTCGGCCTCGCTGAACCTCCCCACCGTCGGGCTGTCGAGGTCGAGCACGCCCACCACCCGGCCGGCGTGGAACAGCGGCACCACCAGTTCCGATCGCGACGCGTCATCGCACGCGATATGACCGGGAAATGCGTGGACGTCCGGCACCAGCACCGACGCCTCCCGCTGCACCGCGGTACCGCAGACGCCGCGGCCAACGGCAATTCGCACGCAGGCCGGCTTGCCCTGAAACGGCCCGAGCACCAGCTCGCTCTCATGCCGTCGCAGGTAGAATCCCGTCCAGTTCACATCAGGGATCGAATGCCAGATCAGCGCGGCGGCGTTGGCCAGGTTGGCAATGGCATCGCGCTCGTCGCCGATCAGCGCATCCAGCTGGTCGCGCAGCCCGGCGTAGAACGCAGGCGAGTCGGCGTTCAGGGTGTGGACGTGGAACATACCTCCAGCATAGCGACCAATCCCGGCGGACGGCGGCGTCGACGTGTCATGTCAGATACCCACCGGGGCTCAGCGTCGATTCACCGACGATGGCGAACGGGCGTCGGCGGGTGACCGTATGAAGCAGCCAGCCAGACCGAGGACATATCCGTGAACGATCTCAGCACCGACCTTGCCGCCCTGACACTCGATCGCGACGCCCGCCGCGGCGCCCCGCCATCGTACGGGCGCTGGATCGCGCTGGTGGTGCTGGTGCTGGTCGTTGCCGGCGGCTGGTGGTACTGGCGGCGCCAGGCCAGGGTCGAGGTGACGACGACGGCGGTGATGGTGCGGGGAACGGGGGGTGTCGGCGCCAGCGACGAGGCCGTGCTGAACGCGTCGGGCTACGTCACGGCCCGGCGTCGCGCCACCGTCTCGTCGCGGATCACCGGCAAGGTGGTCTCGGTGCACGTCGAGGAAGGCATGGCCGTGCAGCAGGGTCAGGTCCTGGCCCGTCTCGATGACTCCACCGCACGGGCGATGCTGCAGCTGTCGGAGGCGCAGCTCGCGTCGGCCCGCACGCAACTGCTGGAAACCGAGGTGCGGATCAGGGAGGCCGAGATCGCGCTGGGCCGACAGCAGCGGCTGACCAGGGAGGGCGTCGTTCCCGCGGCCGACCTCGACACGGCCACCGCCCAGGTCGACGCGCTGCGAGCGCGGCTGCAGGCGGCGCGCACCGAGGTCACGGTCGCCGAGGGACAGGTCGCGCTGCGCCGGACCGACATGGCCGACACGGTGATCCGCGCGCCGTTCAGTGGTGTGGCCGTCTCCAAGGACGCGCAGCCCGGCGAGATGATCTCCCCGGTCTCGGCCGGTGGCGGCTTCACCCGCACGGGCATCTGCACGATCGTGGACATGACCTCGCTCGAAATCGAAGTGGACGTCAACGAGAGCTACATCACGCGCGTCTCCGACGGCCAGCCGGTGCGTGCGGTGCTCGACGCCTACCCTGACTGGTCGATCCCGGCGCAGGTCATCACCACGGTGCCGACCGCCGATCGGCAGAAGGCCACCGTCCTGGTGCGCATCGGTTTCGACGCGCTCGACGCGCGGCTGCTGCCGGACATGGGCGTGAAGGTCACGTTCCTGAAGACCCCGCCACCGCCACCGGAGCCGGGCCGCGCCGCCGCGGCTCCTGCGCCGCCGACGCTGTGGGTGCCGACCGCGGCGATCCGCGGCGAAGCCGGCGCCCAGCGCTACGTGATGCTGGCCGCGTCCGGGCGGGCGGCGCGGCGCAACGTGCAGGTGGGCCGCAGCAGCGGCCCTGATACCCAGATCACGTCTGGCCTCGTCGCCGGGGAACGCGTCATCGTCGATGCCCCCGCCACGCTGACCGACGGCATGTCCATCGAGGAAGCCACGCCATGACCGCACCCGCCACGTCCCCGACCCTCGTCAAGGTCCGTCAGCTCCGCAAGATCTATCGCCGCGGCGGCGAACAGATCGACGTGCTGCAGGGCGTCGACCTCGACATCGCCCAGGGTGAGTTCCTGGCGCTGATGGGGCCGTCAGGATCGGGCAAGACCACCCTGCTGAACCTGATGGGTGGCCTCGACCAGCCGACCGGCGGCAGCATCGAGGTCGGCGGCGAGCGCATCGACCAGCTCTCGTCCGGCGCGCTCGCACGCTGGCGCTCGTCGCATGTCGGCTTCGTCTTCCAGTTGTACAACCTGCTGCCGGTGCTCACCGCGCAGCGCAATGTCGAACTGCCGCTGCTGCTGACCCGCCTGTCGGCAGCCGAGCGCCGCAAGCGCGCCGAGATCGCGCTGTCGGTCGTCGGCCTGGGCGATCGGCTGAAGCACTACCCCCGCCAGCTCTCTGGCGGGCAGGAACAGCGGGTCGGCATCGCCCGGGCCATCGTGACCGACCCGACGCTGCTGCTCTGCGACGAGCCGACGGGCGACCTCGACCGGAAGTCGGGCGACGAGGTCCTGGCGCTGTTGAAGGCCCTGAATCGCGACCAGGGCAAGACCATCGTCATGGTCACGCACGACCCCCACGCGGCGGCCTGCGCGTCGCGACTGGTGCACCTCGAGAAGGGCCTGCTCGTGACCGAGGTGCGCGCATGAAGTATCTGCCGCTGGTCTGGCGCAGCCTGATGCGTCGCAAGCTGCGCACGCTGTTCACGGCGTTGTCGATCGTGGTGGCGTTCCTGCTGTTTGGCGCGCTGATGGCCCTCAAGGCCGCCTTCGGGATGGGTGTGGACCTGGCTGGCCAGGATCGGCTGGTCATGATCCAGAAGGTGTCGTTCATCCAGCCGTTGCCGCGCAGCTACCAGGCCCGCATCGCCACCAGCGACGGCATCACCGCGGTCACCCACGCCAGCTGGTTCGGCGGCATCTACCAGGACCCGAAGAACTTCTTCGCGCAGTTTGCCGTCGAGCCGGAGCCGTGGCTGCAGATGTATCCCGAGTACGCGCTGACCGAGGACCGCAAGCAGGCGTGGTACGCCAACCGCACCGGCGCCGTCGTCGGGCGCGCGCTCGCCGATCGATTCGGCTGGAAGGTCGGCGACCGGGTGCCGCTGCAGGCGACCATCTTCCGCAAGGCCGACGACTCACCGTGGACGTTCACGATCGAGGGCATCTACGAAGCCGGTGCGCAGGGCGCCGACACCACGCAGCTGTTCTTCCACTACGACTACCTGAACGAGACCCGCACGATCCTCAAGGATCAGGTCGGCTGGTACATCGTCCGCGTCGCCGATCCCAAGCAGTCCGACACGATTGCCGGACGCCTCGACACGCTGTTTGCCAATTCCTCGGCCGAAACCAAGACGTCCACCGAGAAGGCCTTCGTGCAGGCGTTTGCCAGCCAGATTGGTGACATCGGCAGCATCCTGATGGCCATTCTCGCGGCGGTGCTGTTCACCATGCTGCTGGTGGCGGCCAACACGATGGGTCAGGCAGTGCGTGAGCGGACGAGCGAGCTGGCGGTGATGAAGACGCTCGGCTTCACCGACGGCCATCTGCTCACGCTGGTGCTGCTGGAGTCGGTGCTGCTGGCCACGGTCGGTGGCGGCACGGGGCTGCTGCTGGCCTGGATGGTCACTCAGGGCGGCGACCCGACCGGCGGCATGCTGCCGGCCTTCTTCCTGCCGACGCGCGACCTCGTGCTCGGCGTCGTGCTGGTGCTGGTGCTGGGCATGGCCGCCGGCCTGCTCCCGGCGTGGCAGGCGAGCCGGCTTCGCATCGTGGACGCGCTTCGGCGCCAGGGGTGACCCTCATGCAGACTCTGTCGCAGATCCTCGCCATCACGCTGGTCAACGTCCGCAGCATCCCGCAGCGCCTCGGGTCGTCGGTGGTGGCCATCATCGGCATCGCCGGCGTGGTCGTCGTGTTTGTCTCCGTCCTGTCGATCGCGCAGGGATTCCGGGCGGCGATGACCACTGCGGGCGACCCGCGCACCGCCATCGTGCTGCGCGCGGGCACCGACTCGGAGATGTCGAGCGGGCTGTCGCGCGAGCAGACCCAGATCGTCAAGGACGCCCCGGGACTGACACGCGACGCCGCAGGGCCGGTCGCCTCCGCCGAGCTGTTCGTGATCGTCAATCACCCCAAGCGCTCGACCGGCACCGACGCCAACGTGCCGCTGCGCGGCGTCGAAGCCGGCGCGTTCGCGGTGCGGCCTCGCCTGCGGATGGTCGAGGGGCGCAAGTTCGAGCCGGGTCGCAACGAGATTGTCGTCGGGCGGGCCGCGGCGGGGCAGTTCGCTGGCCTGGCGGTTGGCAACGACGTCCGGTGGGGCGAGAACGTGTGGAAGGTCGTGGGCATCTTCGAGGCTGGCGGCGCCATCTCCGAATCCGAGATCTGGTGCGACGCGCGGGTGCTGCAGGGCGCCTACCGGCGGGGTGACTCGTTCCAGTCGGTGTACGTCCAGCTCGAACGCGAGGACGCCCTCGCGGGCTTCAAGGCGCGTCTGGCCGCCGACCCGCGACTCAACGTCATGGTCGAACGCGAAACCGATTACCTGGCCGCCCAGTCCACGGTGCTGCAGACGATCATCCGCACGGTTGGCTTCGTGATCGCCGGACTGATGGGCGTTGGCGCGATTTTCGGCGCCATCAACACGATGTACAACGCCGTGGCGAGCCGCACGCGCGAGATTGCGACGCTGCGCGCGCTCGGCTTCGGCGCCCTGTCGATTGTCTCGTCGGTGATGGCCGAATCGGCGGTGTTGGCCCTGATCGGCGGCGTGCTCGGCGGGATCCTGTCCTGGGTGTTCTTCGACGGCTACCGCACGTCGACGATGAATTTCCAGTCGTTCAGCCAGGTGGCCTTTGCCTTCCGGGTCACACCGGCGCTGCTGCTGCAGGGGCTGGCCTGCGCGCTGGTGATGGGCCTGCTCGGCGGCATCCTGCCGGCAATCCGCGCCGCCCGCCTGCCGATCGTCAACGCGCTGCGGGAGCTGTGAGCGTCGAGGGCAGGGTGGCCTACGAAGGTAGGGGCGGCTCCCCGAGCCGCCCTGACGATCGGCGCGTTCGGGGAACGCGCCCTATCCATCGTCCGCGTGCATGATCGGCGACGTCCGACCGGAGGAGTCCCCATGCAACGACGCGAGTTCCTGGCCACCACCGGGGCTGTGGCCGCGGCATCGCTGGCGGCGCTGGCGGCGCAGGCGCCACGCCGCCGCCTGCTCTACATTGCGCAGCCCGGCATCCGCAACTACCAGCAATATGGCGGTGTCGGGGTGCTGGTCTACGACGTCGATCGCGACTTCGCGTTCGTCAGGCGTATCCCCACCTGGCCCGCGCGCCCTGGCGGCGAGGTGGAGAACGTCAAGGGTGTGGCGGCCAGCGCCGCGACGGGACGACTCTGGGTGACCACGATCACCCGACTGCTGTGCATCGACCTCGCCACCGACGCGGTGCTGTGGGACGTGGCGCCGCCCGGTGGCTGCGACCGGCTGTCGGCCTCGCCCGACGGACGCACGCTCTACGTGCCCTCGTTCGAGGGACCGCACTGGAACGTCATCGATGGCCTGAGCGGCCAGATCCGCACGTCCCTCGTCGTCAATTCCGGCGCGCACAACACGCTGTATGCACCGGCAGGCCGGCACGTCTACCTGGCCGGACTCAAGTCGCCGTACCTGCACGTCGCCGACACGGCGACGCATGCGGTCACCAGCAGGATCGGGCCGTTCTCGGCAGCGATTCGGCCGTTCACGGTCGATGCCGGCCGCGGCCGGTGCTACGTCAACGTCAACGCGCGACTCGGTTTCGAGATTGGCGACCTGCAGACCGGCGCGGTGCTGCACACGGTGGACGTCGCCGGCTACCAGAAGGGGCCGGTGGCCAGGCATGGCTGCCCCAGCCACGGCATCGGGCTCACGCCGGATGGCCGGGAAGTGTGGCTGTGCGACGGACACAACCTGGCAATGCACGTCTTCGACAACACGGTGACGCCGCCGCGACAGGTCGCGACCCTGAAGGTGCGGGACCAGCCTGGATGGATCACCTTCAGCCTCGACGGCACCCGTGCCTACCCGTCCACTGGCGAGGTGTTCGACGTCAGGTCGCGGCGCCTGGTCGCCAGCCTGCAGGACGAAACAGGGCGTCAGATCGGCAGCGAGAAGTTGTTGGAAATCGAGTTCGAGGGCAGCAGGGCGGTGGCGGCCGGCAACTCGTTCGGCGTGGGGGGACGGTGAGGGACAGGGCCGCTCCCCGAGCGGCCCTGTCCGCGACCAGGTGACAGGGGCGCCTCGGGGAGGCGCCCCTACCCTGCTGCTTTGACGCCACTCACCTAGAAGAAGTACTTGGCCACCAGCTGGATGACCCGGCCGTCACCGATCGTGCTGATGATGGTGCCGAAGGTCTGGCTCTGGATGTTGCGATCCGGCGGTCCGAAGTTCGGGTCGTTGAAGACGTTGAACGCCTCGCCACGCAGCATCACGTACTGCCGGCCGAAGGTCACGAAACGCTTGGACAGCGAGAAGTCCGCGTTCCAGTAACTGGGGGCGCGGGCGATACCGACACCGGCGTTGCCGAAGGTGCCGCGCGGGGCCGACTGGAACGCGCTGCGATCGAGCCAGCGGTCGAGCGTCTGATCCGCGGGAACGGGGTCGCCGATCAGGTCGGGCCACACGGCGGAGCGGGTCGCCTGCAGTGACGGGTTCGAGCCGTCCTGCACGGTGATCGGGTAGCCGGTGTGTGCAGTCACCGCGAAGCTGGCATCCCAGCCACCGACCACCCAGTCCAGCGCCTTGCTCATGCCCGCGCCGAGGGCGCGATCACGTCCCACCGGCACCTGGTAGCTGCCGGCCAGGGAGAAGACGTGCCGGGCGTCGAAGAACGCCGGACCGTAGTTGGCCTCGATGTCGTAGCTGTTGACCGGGTACGCGCCTTCGGACGCGACACCGCCGGAGCCGTAGTAGCCGAGATTGTTCGACATGGCGCGGCCGAGGGTGTAGTTGGCCACGAAGTCGAGGCCGTGCAGCATGCGCTGCTTGAAGGTGGTCTGCAGCGCGTGGTAGTTGCTGCGGCCGCGCGAGGCGGTGGTGCTGATGTTGGTGATCAGCGGGTTGAACCGGAAGAGCGGCCGGCGCTCCTGCAGTGGCCGCCAGGTGCTCGGATCGCCGGTGCCCGGCAGCGGCTGGTTGCCCTCGATCGGCGTGACCAGGTTGCTCGACGTGTTGCCGACGTAGCCGACGTTGATCGACGAGCGCGCGCCAATCAGGTACTCGGCAAAGCCGTTCCACTGCTGCGTGAACTGCGGCCGCAGGTTGGGGTCCCAGGCGCGCAGCACACCCGGACGGGCGGTCCAGCGCCCGCAGGCCCTCGAATCCGGTGGCAATCGTGCCGGGTCCGCCGGTGCGGTCGTAGTCGATCTGGGACTCGAAGAAGAACGGCGGATTGAGCGGCAGGCGCAGGTTGGCGCCGGTGCCCTCCATGTACTGCGTGATGCCGTAGCCGCCTCGGAAGACCCAGCGCTGGCCCTGGCGATAGGCAAAGCCCAGCCGCGGCTCCCAGCCGTTGTAGTACGGCTCGTACAGCGCCCGGCTGTTGCCGTTCTGGCCCGCCAGCTGCTGCTCGGCGTTGGCGAGCGAGAAGTTGGCCTGACGGTCGTCCTTCTCCACCAGCGGCGAGGTGTAGCCCCAGCGCAGACCGAGGTTGAGCGTCAGGTTGTCGGTGGCCTTGAAGTCGTCGGCCACGTACACGGCGATGCGGTTCTGCAGGTGTGTCCACGGCTCCGACAGCGAACCGCGGCCCTTGGTCGACACCTGGTCGAGCAGGAAGTCGGCAAAGGCGACGTTGGAGAACGCGCCCGTGTAGGCGATGAAGCCGAGCTGCCCGTTGTTGCCCGAGTAGTACCGGTCCATCACGTAGCGGTTGAGCGACCCGCCGATCTTCAGCGTGTGCCGACCCTTCAGCCACGTCAGCCGCTCGTTGACCTGGAAGACACCGTTGTTGGTGTTGCTGCCGAGGCCGATCGTGCCGATGTTGGAGACGTTGTTGCCGATGCGGATCTCGGTCAACCCCGGAATGGGCTGGGCGCCGCCGATCCCGAGCTGGTTGTTCAGGGCGCCGAGGCCGCGCAGGTCGAGCGGGGCGCTGTTGAACGAGTTGTCGTTGTAGCCAATCAGCACGTCGTTCACCAGGTTGGACCCGATGATCCGGTTCCAGTTCCCGGCCACGCTCCAGAACGGGTTGTTCGACAGCGAGCCGTAGAGCAGCGGCATCGCCGTCTGCTGCGTGCTGGCCTCGTGCGTCTGCTTGGAGTAGCGCACGTACAGCTTGTCGTTGGCCGAGGCGTTCCAGTCCATCTTGACGTCGAACTGGTTGGTCCTCTCCTGCGACGCCGACTGGCCGATGTAGTTCTGGCGGAAGTCGCTGATCGCCCGGTTGACGTTGGCGCGGGGATAGAGCGTCTCGTTGGCCAGCAGGTTGCGGGCAAACGGGCTGAAGCGGGAGACCGGGATCTGGTTGTTCGGGAAATTCTGTCCGGTCAGCGGGTCACGCACCACGATGTTGCTGGATAGCAGGCTGCTCAGATCGCCGTTGCGCCAGGCGTCGGGGATCACCGTCGTGAACGAATCGGCCGGCGGGATGTCCTGCCGCCCGCCCTGGTAATCGGCAAAGAAGAACAGCTTGCCCTTGGCCACCGGCCCACCGATGGTGCCGCCGAAGATGTCGCGCGAGAAGTCGGCCTTGCGGCCGCCGGCCCGGTTTGTCGCCCACGGCGTTGCCGCCAGCTTGTTGTCGCGCCAGTAGTAGAAGCCGTTGCCGCTCACCGTGTTGGTGCCCGACTTGAGCACCATGTTGACGATGGCGCCGGCGACGTTGCCCTGCTCCGGCGAGTAGTTGTTGGTCTCGACGCTGACCTGCTCGACGGCATCCGGACTCGGCTGGTAGGCAATCAGGTTGTCGATGGCGTCGTTCATGTCGACCCCGTCGAGCATGAAGTTGTTGCCCTGCTCGCGCTGTCCGTTGACGTACGGACGCCCGCCGCCGGTGTTCTTGAGGCTGTTGAACGAGGACGGGTTGGGGGTCGTGACGCCGGCCGTGTACAGCGCTGCGGTCGAAAGATTGCGGCCCTGGATGGGCAGCTTCTCGACCTGCTCACGCTCCAACTTCGAGCCGACCACGGCATTCTCGGTCTGCAGCACCGCGCTGGTGGCCGTGACCTCCACGCTCTCGCTGAGGCTCCCCACCTCCAGCGCCGCGTCGAAACGCGCCGTCTGGCCAGCCGACAGCGAGACGTTGGTGGTGACCGACTTGAAGCCCTGCAACTCCACCTTGGCCTGGTAGTCGCCAATCGGCAGCGCGTTGACCGTGTACACGCCTGCGCCGTTGGTGACCCCGGTGTACGGCACGCTCGTGGCCGAATTGGTAATCGTCACCGTCACGCCGGGAACGGCCGCCCCCTGCGCGTCGGTGACGATGCCGGTGACGGTCGCCAGGCCCGACTGCGCCCACGCGGCTGACGCCGTGGCCGCGACCAGGCACAACCCGACCAGCAGACGCACTCCCGCGCCCTTGATCAAAGCACTCATTGCGTTCCTCCCATGTGACGGAATGATGGAGAAGGGTACGGAAGACGCGGCAGAAGTTCAAGCAGGCTGTGGCGGCCCGGCCGATATCGGTTGGGAAATCCCCGCCCTTGCCCTACTCTGCGGTGATGAAAGGCGAGCATGCCGCAGTCGTCGAAGCCAACGGTCACCTGATCGACTCCGGATTGTTGAATTCCATCTTCGATGCGGTGATCGCGCACGAAGGCGCATTCGAGGTGCAAAAGTTCGAGATCGGACGCACCAACAACGACGCCTCGGAGCTCGTTCTCCGGGTTTCTGCATCTTCGTCCGAGCAGTTGGATCGAATTCTCGAGGCGCTGCTGCCGCTTGGATGTGCGCCGGTCCTGCAGACCAACGCCCTGGTCCGCGAGGCCGACATGGACGGCGCGGTCCCCGAGGACTTCTACTCCACCACCAATCACCGCACCACCGTGCGCATCGGCGGCCGCTGGCTCGAGGTGCAGCAGCAGCGGATGGACGCCATCGTCGTGATTGCCGAGGACGGCACCCGCGCGACGTGCCGCAAGCTGCGCGATGTGCGGCGTGGTGACCGCGTCGTCTGCGGCACCGATGGCATCCGCATCGTGCCGGAGTTCCAGGAGCGCGACCGCCAGCATTTCGCGTTCATGGCCAACGACATCTCCTCGGAACGCCGGGTCGAGACGTCAGTGGCCCGCATCGCCCAGGTGATGCGCGACGTCCGGGCGCGCGGCCAGCGCATCGTCTTTGTCGCCGGTCCCGTGGTGGTCCACACGGGCGGCGCTCCCTACTTCTCGCAGCTGATTCGCACCGGCTGGGTGGACGCGCTGCTGGCCGGCAACGCCATTGCCGTGCATGACATCGAGTCGTTCTTCTTCGGCACGTCGCTTGGTGTCGACCTGGCGCAGGGCCTGCCCGTCCACGAAGGTCACAAGCACCACATGAAGGCGATCAACCGGGTCAACCGCGCCGGCGGCATCGTCCCGGCGGTGGAGTCAGGGGTGCTCACCAGCGGCGTGATGTACGACCTGGTCACCAACCGCGTGCCGTTCGTGCTGGCCGGCAGCATCCGCGACGATGGGCCGCTGCGCGATACGGTGATGGACCTGATCGAGGCGCAGGAGCGCTACGCGGCGCTGCTGGCAGGCGCGGGCCTGGTGGTGATGCTGTCGTCGATGCTGCACGCCATCGGCGTCGGCAACATGCTGCCATCGTGGGTCAAGGTGGTGTGCGTGGACATCAACCCGGCCGTGGTCACCAAGCTGTCCGACCGCGGATCGGCGCAGACGGTGGGTGTGGTCACCGACGTCGGCCTGTTCCTGAAGCAGCTGGCAACGCAACTGGAATGAGTTGGTCGGCGGCGACGGGCGCCGGCCAGCTGCGTTGATCAGGGCGCCGGCCGCGGATCACCACCAGCCTTCGCGCCGTCGTCGCCGGCACCGACCGGCAAGCGCACCTGCATCACCGTGTCGCCCGGACGCGAGTGCAGCACGCGGACCGAGCCCTGGTGTCGCCGGGCGATGCCGCGGACGATGTCCAACCCGAGGCCGGTGCCCTCGCCCTGAGGCTTGGTCGTGAAGAACGGCTCGAAGACCTGGCGCTGGATCTCCGCGGGGATGCCCGGGCCGCTGTCGCCAATCTCCACCACCAGCGCGCCGGTCTCGAGGCGCGCCCGCACCCGCAGGGTGCCCTGCTCCTGCATCGCATCGACGGCGTTGTCGATCAGGTTGGTCCACACCTGCGTCAACTGACCGGCGTTGGCCTGGAGGGACGGCAGGTCCGTGTCGTACTCGCGCTGCACGACGATCCCGTGCTTGAGCCGCGGGGTGAACACCGTCAGCGTACGGTCGAGACTGACACGGACATCCACCGTCTGCACCGCACCCTGGTCTCGGTAGGCGTACTCCTTGATCGCGCCGACCAGGTCGCCGATGCGCCGGGTGGCCTGCTCGATGTCGTCCACGAGCGTCCTGGCACGCCAGGCCATCGTGATCCGCACCAGCAGTGAGGCGACCTCACCGTGCGGAATCCCGGCCACCAGTTCCGCCACCTCGGTGGCGTCGAGCCGGGCGTCGGCCAGCGCCGTCAGCGCATCGCGGGGGACGTCGAGACCGGCCGATCGGGACCACTGCCGCAGACCGCGCTCCCGGTCGGATCGCTCGAGGGGGTCACTCGCGGTGCTGGTGACGCGCAGCCGTTCGGCCAGGGCTGCGGCGGACGTGCCGGCGGCGTGGACCTGCAGTTCGGTGAGCAGCGTGCAGAGCTGCGACGCCGCCCGCTGCACGGCCGCGGCCGGGTTGTTCAGCTCGTGTGCCAGGCCGGCCGAGAGCTTGCCGAGGGCCATCAGCTTCTCGCGATGCGTCTCGTTGACGGCCTGCTCGCGGATCCGATCGGCCATCATCCAGACCAGACGCTCGGCCACCGAGGGCAGCTCGCGCAAAAGGTCCGGGAAGTGCTGCTTGTGCAGCCAGGCGACACGGCTGGCCCGCACCACCCGTCCCGCGGACGGCAGCCGGGTCATCCGCGAGTACGGCAGCAGGCCGGTCACCGCACCTTCCTGGACGAAGAAGATTGGCTCGTTGGTGGACGGCACCAGGATCTGGATCTCGCCCGACAGCAACGCGCCCATCCGATCGGCCGGCGCCCCGGCCACGAACAGGTCCGCCCCCGCCTCGTAGTGGCCGTCCTCCATGCGGTCGGCCAGCCACTGCCGCTGTGTCTGGTCCAGCGCCTCGAAGACGTGGATGCGCCGCAAGGCGTCGACCAGCGGCTCGCCACCCGGATCGCTCATCTCACTTGCCCGCCAGGTACTGGTGCACGAATTGAACGGCCACGGCACCCTCGCCGACGCTCGACGCCACGCGCTTGACCGATCCGCAGCGCACGTCGCCGGCGGCGAACACGCCGGGCACCGACGTCTCCAGCAGCCACGGCTCACGGCTGCGGGGCCAGTCCCTCACGCGTGTGCTGCCGGGCAGGCGCGGCAGGTCGGGTCCGGTCTGGATGTAGCCGCGCGGGTCGCGCGCCACGACGTCGCCGAGCCAGTCGGTGTCGGGCGCGGCGCCGATCATCACGTACAGCGAACTGGCCTCCACCGTCCGACGGCCCTCACCCGCCGGTGACGCCAGGTCGATGCTCCGCAGCCGGTCGTCGCCGTCGGCGCCGACCAGGCAGGTGCTGGTCAGGACCTCGATGTTGTCGCGTCCCTCGATGTTGCGAATCAGGTAGTCCGACATCGACGCGGCCAGATCCGGACCGCGCACGAGCATCACCACCCGGCGGGCGAACTCCGAGAAGTTCAGCGCGGCCTGTCCTGCCGAGTTGGCGCCGCCGACGACATGGACGGTCTCGTCCTGACAGGTACGCGCTTCGGCCATCGAGGCGCCGTAGTACACGCCGGCCCCGGTGAAGCGCTCCAGGCCGTCCACCTCCGACAGCTTGCGCCACTGCACACCCATCGCCAGCACCACCGTGTCGGCCTGGACCTCGCTGCCGTCACCAAAGGTCAGGACCTTGTACTCGTGCTCGACGCGCAGTTTCGCCACCGCCTGCGGACTGACGATCTCGACGTGGAACTTGCGCGCCTGCGCGACAGCGCGATGTGCCAGGTCGCGGCCCGAGAGGCCCGCGGGAAAGCCGAGATAGTTCTCGATGCGGGCGCTGAGTCCGGCCTGGCCGCCCGGTGCGTCGCGATCGAGCAGCAGTGTCTTCAGCCCTTCCGATGCGCCGTAGACACTCGAGGTCAAACCGGCCGGCCCTGCACCGACGACCACGAGGTGATAGCGCTCCAGTTCGGCGTGCGTCTGCATGTGCACGTGCGCGGCCAGTTGCGCCGTGGTCGGCGCCTCGAGCCGCTGGCCGTCTTCGGTGATGACCAGCGGCAGCTCCAGCGGCGCGTCGCCGACGGCAGCCACGAGCGCGTCGCGCCCGTCCGGCATCGCCGTGTCGTGGTAGCGGAACGGGACGCGATTGCGCGAGAGGAACTCGCGCAGCTCGTAGCAGCGCTTCGACCACCGGTCGCCGAACAGCGAGGTGCGATAGTCGTCGGATCGGTATTCGGCCCGCCACGAGGCCAGCAGGTCGTCGAGCGGCGAGAACAGCTCGGTCGGGTTCCAGGGCTTGGTCAGGTACAGGTCGAGGCGGGCGCGGTTGACGCCGCCGATGGCCACGTCGGTGTCGGCGTACGCCGTGAGCAGGACGCGCTTGGTGTCCGGGGTGATCTCGCGGACCTTCGTCAGCAGGTCGACGCCGCCCATGCCCGGCATCCGCTCGTCGGAGAGCACCAGCGCCAGTGGCTGCCGGCGCTCCTTGAGACGGGCGATCAGTCCGATCGCTGCTGCGCCCGACTCCACGGCCATGACCTCGTACTGGCGCTCGGCCGGCACGTCATCGTCGTCGTAGCGGTCGCGCAGATCTCGCTGCAGCGCAGAGCGCACCGACGCATCGTCATCAACGGCGAGCAGGACTGGAGTATGCATGGAGGGGCCGCGCCCACATGCTACCCCGGCGGTTCAGGGGAACCCGCCCGATCGACGGGGTCATCGGCGGCGGCCGGGCTGACCGCTGAGTGTCACCGACGTCACAGCCGGGCGGCTGTGGCGCGGCTCAGCGGCCGGCTACTCCGAGGACATTGCGGCTCAGGTAGTCGGTCATCGTGTAGAGAATCATGATCCCGAGGAAGAGGAACCCCGAGGCGGCGGTGACCTGCACGAGACGCGGGCTGTACTTCACTTCCATGAAGATCAGGATCACCAGCAGCGCCTTGGCGATGGCCACGGCCATCGCCACCGGCAGGTTGAAGGAGCCGAGATCGACGCGCGACACGAGCACCGTGACGACGGTCAGGACCATGAGTGCGCCAAACACCGTGTAGAGCTGCGACTTGGGAGCGATGTGGGACATATCTCGTTACGCCTGATGCCTGGCGCCAACCGCGTGGCGCCTGCTGCCTGTGGCCCGATGCCGAACTGCCGCTTGCCGACTGCCGCTTCCCGACTCCCGCGTCACATCAGATACAGCAGCGGGAACAGGAAGATCCAGACGATATCGACAAAGTGCCAGTAGAGCCCGAACAGCTCGATGGGCGTGTGCCATGCCGGTCCGAACTTGCCGCGCGCAGCCATGAAGATCAGCGGCACCAGCACGAAGCCCCCGAGGATCATGTGGGTGGCGTGCAGGCCGGTCATGCCGAAGTAGAGCGAGAAATAAATCTCGGCGCCGTTCTTCAGCGCGGCATCGTGGAACTGGAAGTGCGGCCCGGGCACGAGGTGGTGCGTGAACTTCTCGGCGTACTCCACCACCTTGACGCCAAGGAAGATGCCGCCGAGAAGCAGCGTCAGGGTCAGGAACATGACCAGCTGCGATCGCTCGCCGGTCTTGCTGGCACGCACCGCCAGGGCCATCGTCAACGAGCTGCCGATCAGCACGGCGGTGTTGAACAGGCCGAGCCACACGTTCAGCTCGTGGCTGGCCTCGTGGAACGAGGCGTTGTACATCCACCGGTAGAGGATGTAGGCCATGAAGAAGCCGCCGAAGAACAGCACTTCGGTGACCAGGAACATCCACATCCCGAGCATGCTGGCGTTCTGCTGCTGCTCGAGATTGTCGAAGTGATGCTGCAGCGCCGGGTGATGCGCGGCGTGCGAGGTCGAGTGGCTCACCTCAGTGCTCCTCGGGGGCGTAGTAGTACGCCGGCTTGGTCACGATCGGGGTGACCTCGAAGTTGGCGGTCGGTGGCGGCGACGTCGTCTCCCACTCCAGCCCGTACGCGCCCCACGGATTGGGCCCGGCCGGCTGGCCTCGCAGGGCCGAGTAGGTCAGGTAGATCGCCGGCAGGATGAAGCCGAACCCGAGGATCGAGGCGCCGGCCGACGACAGCAGATTCAGCACCTGCCAGGACAACTCTTCGACCGGGTAGGCGTGGTAGCGCCGCGGCATGCCCAGGTATCCGAGCACGAACTGCGGGAAGAAGGTCAGGTTGAACCCGACGAAGACCAGGACCGCGGCCGTCTTGGCCCAGCCCTCGGAGTAGAGCTTGCCGGTGATCTTCGGCCACCAGTAGTGCAGTCCGCCGAGATAGGCGGTGACGGTGCCGCCGACCATCACGTAATGGAAGTGGGCGACCACGAAGTAGGTGTCGTGCACGTGGATGTCAAGGCCGATGGCGGCCAGGAACAGGCCGGTCAGGCCGCCGATGGTGAACAACCCGATGAAGCCCATCGCGTACAGCATCGGCGCCGCCAGCAGCACCGAACCCCGGTACAGCGTCGCCGTCCAGTTGAACACCTTGATCGCCGAGGGGATGGCGACCAGGAAGCTGAGGAACGAGAAGGTGACTGCCGCCAGCGTCGACTGGCTGGTGGTGAACATGTGGTGGCCCCAGACCAGGAAGCCGATGAGCGCGATGCCCAGGCTGGCCATTGCCACCATCTTGTAGCCGAACACCGGCTTGCGCGAGAAGGCGGCGACGATCTCGCTGATCACGCCCATGCCCGGCAGCACCATGATGTAGACGGCCGGGTGCGAGTAGAACCAGAACAGGTGCTGGAACAGCACCGGGTCGCCGCCGAGCGCCGGGTTGAAGAACCCCAGCTTCAGCGTCCGCTCCAACACCACCATCATCAGCGTCACCGCGATGACCGGCGTGCCGAGCATCATGATCAGGCTGGTGGCGTAGTGCGCCCAGATGAACAGCGGCAGCCGATCCCAGGTCATCCCGGGCGCGCGCATGGTGTGGATGGTGACGATGAAGTTCAGGCCGGTGAAGATCGACGAGAAGCCGACGATGAAGGCGCCCACCGCGGTCAGCACGACGTGGGTGTTGGAAGCCGCGGTCGAGTACGGCGTGTAGAAGGTCCAGCCCGTGTCGACGCCGCCCAGCGCCAGCGCCGCGACGCCGAACAGCCCGCCGGCCATGTACAGGTACCAGCTCGCCAGGTTGATGCGCGGAAACGCCAGGTCCTTGGCGCCGATCATCAGCGGCACCAGGAAGTTGCCGAGAATGGCCGGGATCGACGGGATCAGGAAGAAGAACACCATCACCACGCCGTGCGCGGTGAAGACCTTGTTGTAGGTCTCGGCCGAGAGCAGGTCGCCGCGCGGGGTGGCCAGCTCGAGACGGATCAGCATCGCGAAAATGCCGCCGATCAGGAAGAAGGCCGACACCGAGTACAGGTACAGCAGCGCGATCCGCTTGTGATCCTTGGTGAGGAACCACGACGCCGCGCCGTGCGTGGCGTTCAGGTAGTGCACGGCCGGCATGGCGGGCGCGGCCGATGATTCGAGTTCGGTGGTTCTGACTTCGTGCATGGCCGTGTCCTAATGGGCGGCCGCGGGAGTCGCGGCGTCCGGCGCACCAGCCGCAGGCGTCGCCGCCGGCGTCTCGAGCGATTTGATGTACGCCAGCAGCGTCACGAGGGCGTCTTCGCTGATCTGTCCCTGGTAGCTCGGCATCAGCGGCGGGTAGCCCTGCACCATCTTGGCCTGGGGGTTGAGGATCGACTCGCGCAGGTAGGCCTCGTCGGCCATGACCGTCGAGCCGTTGGCCAGCTGCTGCGGCGTCCCGTACACCCCCGCCAGTGACGGCCCGCGGCCGTTGCCCTGGTCGTTGTGGCAGGTCACGCAGCCCAGTGCGGCAAACTCCTGCTCACCAACCGAGGTGAGGGTGCCGGCCGGCGCGCCCGCGCTCAGCCACTGCTGGTACTCGCGCGGCTCCATCGCCACGACCTTGCCGATCATCCCCGAGTGCTGCGTGCCGCAGTACTCGGCGCAGAACAACTGGTAGGTGCCGGGCTTGCTGGCCTCGAACCACATCGTCGTGGTCTTGCCGGGCACGGCGTCGATCTTCTGGCGGAAGGCCGGGATGTAATAGCTGTGGATGACGTCCTCGGAGGAGATCAGCAGCTTGATCGGCGTGCCCACCGGCACGTGCAGCTGGTTGATCTCGCGGTGGCCGGTCAGGTGCTGCGCCTTCCACATCCACCGCTTGCCGACGATGTAGACCTCCATCGCTTCGGCGGGCGGCTTGGCCAGCGCGAAGTAGACGCTGGTGCCCCAGACGAACATGACCATCGAGATCAGCAGCGGGATCGCGGTCCAGATGACCTCGAGCGCGGTGCTGCCGTGGATGTTCGCGCCCACCTGGTCGGCCCTGCGGCGGCGATACTTCACCGCAAGCACCACCACGAGCGTCGCCACGAGCACCGAGAAGAACACGGTGACCGCGAGCATGAAGAAATACAGGTTGTCGACGCGACCAGCCATCGTCGAGCCCTGTGCGGGGAAGAGTGTGAAGGTGCCGCCCATATCCTCTGACTTACGCCTTGTGTGAAGGGACCGGCGGCACACCCACCGGGGCACCGCCGTACAGGCCGCGACGCTCCCGGCGCCGCAGGACCACCCAACCTGCCACCATCGAGAGCACGAACAGGATGCCAGCCGCCCGCACCAGCCGCATCGCCATCAGCCCGTACGTCCCGGTGGCCGGGTCGTAGTGATAGCAGTACAGCAGCACGGTGTCGACGGCTGACCCGATCTTCCGGTCGGCCGCCTCGACGATACCCAGCCGCAAATCGCGCGGCGCGAAATCGATGCCGAAGAAGTAGCGGGCAATCGTGCCCTCGGGGGTCAGGATCGACAAGCCGGCGGCATGGGCGTACTGGTCGGTCTTCTCGTCGTACGAGTACGAGAAGCCGACCGTCCGCGCCAGCCGATCGATGTCGGCCTTGCGTCCGGTCAGGAAATGCCACGCCGCTGCCGTGTCCTCGCGGTCGTAGTGAGCGAGGTAGCTGGCCTTCTTGGCCGCGGCCAACCCCGGACCTTCGCCCGGGTCGATGCTGACCACGACGACCTCGAACTCCCGGCCGGCGTCGAACCGCAGGCCCTTGAGCCCGGCCGTCATGCCCGACAGCACCTGCGTGCAGAGCATCGGGCACTCGTAGTACGCCAGGGCCAGGACAATCGGGCGACGTCCGAAGTAGTCGCCGAGCCTGACGGCCTTGCCCGTCTCGTCCACGAAGGGCAGGTCGGCCGGCACCTGGTCACCGAGGCGCTGCGCGTAGCTCACACCCTCCAGGGCCTTCGGCATCCGGTCGGACGGATCGCCGGGCTCGGAGCGCAGGGCGCCCTGGCCGGCCGCCGGACACACCGCCACCGCCACGACCAGAAGGGTCGTCAGTGCTGCGTGACGGAGGATGCCGGGAAGGTGGGTCATCGTGTCGGTACTGCTTACTGTCCAGCCGGTGGCGCGGCAGTCGCCGCCGGGTCCGCGGCGCCCGCGGCAGGTTGATCGGCGGCAGGGTCGGTCGCGACGGCCGGCTCGGCCGTCGCGGGCAGCCCGCCCTCGAGAATCAGCTGCTTGGCCCGCTCGATCGGCATCCGCACCACGCCGGCGTCCTTGTCCACCCAGCCGTAGGTGGTCGTCGCGGCCAGCTGACGGGCGCGGATGTCACGCAGCCACAGCGGCTCGTTGGTCAGCAGTTCCGGCCCGGCGGGGCGACGGCCGCGCTGCTCGAGGGCGTTCGGCGCGTCCATCAGCGGCGCACTGGCGTTGTCGAAGACCGGACGATCGGCGTTGATCGTGGACAGCGGCGCCTGGTCGGCACGTGACCGTCGGTCGAGCAGCAGGAAGGTGCCGTACATGGCTGCCGAAATCGTCAGCAGGACGACGATGAACCCGATGGCCAGCTTGCCGACGCCCTCCAGGTTGATGTCGGTCGTCTCGTGGTTCAGCGGCCCCGGGCCGTCGTCGCCGTGCGAGCTCGGCGGGTGCTGGTGATCAGTGGCCATCGGCGAGGGCCTCCGGGAGATAGGGGTCGCCGACCGGCAGCACCGCGCGCCCCTTGAGCAGGTGACAGAAGGCGCCGACCCACAGGCCGAACACCGCGAGCACGGCCGCCACGTCGAGCCAGTGCACGCCAAACGCGCCGTGCGTGACCCATGGGGCAATCAGCCCGAACGTGTCGAACAGCCGCATCACGAGCATCAGGCACGCCACCGCGACGAGGCGACGCGTCATCCGCTTGGTGGACCGGAACAGCAGCAGCAGCCACGGCAGCACGAAGTGGCCGACCACGATGACCAGCGTGAGGCCCTGCCAGCCGTCGCCGAAGCGCCGCAGGTAGTAGGGAATCTCCTCGGGCAGGTTGGCCGACCAGATGATCAGGAACTGCGAGTACGTCAGGTACGCCCAGAGCATGATGAAGGCGAAGAGCAACGAGCCGTAATCGTGGAACCGATCGGCCGAGAGCGCCCTGGCGACATGACCGTTGCTGTGCAGCAGCGCCGCCACGACGATCGAGAAGGCCAGCGCCGTCAGCGCCATGCCGACGAGGATCCACAGCCCGAACAGCGTCGAGAACCAGTGCGGGTCCAGCGACATGACCCAGTCCACGGAGGCAAAGGTCACCGTCAACCCGAGAATCAGCACGCCGGGACCGCTGACCTTGTTGAAACGGTCGAGCGGGAACGCCTGCGTGTCCTGCTGCACCGACCAGCGCGACAGCAGCAACGCCATGACCGACCAGATGACGAAATAGCCGACCGCGCGCAGCACGAAGCCGGTGCTGTTCAGGTATGCGCTCTTGTGACGGATGATCGCGTCGTTGGCGACCACGTCCGCGTGCGACCACTCGTACAGCTCGTGGATGCCGAAGATGACCGGCAGGAACAGCACCGCCATCAGCGGAATCGTCCGCGACGAGGCCTCGAAGGTGCGGCGCAGCACGAGACTCCAGCGCCCGCCCGAGAGGTGATGAATCATCAGCAGCGCCAGGCTGCCGATCGGGATGCCGAGCACGAAGACATACGCCAGCAGGTAGGACTTGTAGAACTGCGCCGGGCTGGCGAGGAAGCCGACGACCAGCCCAATCAGTCCGACCAGGCCGAGGCCGAGGCCGACCTTCTGGAGCGTGTCGATCTGCGGCGGCGCCTGGAAGTCCGCGGGATTGAGAGTGGGCTCAGTCATGCGCGTCGCCTCCTCCGTGGGACGCGTCCGGCGCCCCGGACGGTGTCTTGCCGTCCAGTTCGCCACGATGCTCCGCCGGTACGTCCTCGACCGTCCCGCCCTGGCTGCGCTGCAGCACGCGGATGTACGCGGCAATGGCCCAGCGATCGGCCGGCGTCACCTGCGCGGCGTAGTCCGGCATCTGGCCGAAGCCGTTGGTGATCACGTCGTAGAAATAGCCGATGGGCATGCTGCGCAACCGCGGGTCGTGGTAGGACGACGGCCGCTTGTAGCCACGCTGCACGACGGTGCCGTTGCCGTCGCCGACCGGCGAGTGGCAGGGCGCACAGTAGATGTTGTAGCGCTGTTCGCCGCGGTCGAGCAGAGCCTTGTCCACCGTCACCTGCGCAGGCAGGGCGCCCACCAGTTCGCCGTCGCGCTTGCCGGTGTAGAAGAGATCGTCCTCGCGCAGGTCGCCGCGTGCGACGGTGCCGTCGGGAATCGGCCGCATGGCGCGCTTGTCGGCAAAGAAGTCACTCTCCTCGAGCGCTTCATACCGGGGCGCGTCGTGCATGTCCTGGCGGCAGCCGGCCAGCATGGCGCACGCCAGCAACAGACACGCCACGCCGCCCCGGCCTGGACTGGTAGGGGCGGCTCCCCGAGCCGCCCTGAACGAAATCGATGCGTCGGCCATGACTACCCGTTCACCTCGTTGATCGCCTTGGGATGCAGTCCTTCGAGGAAGGCACGGGTCCGCGCCGCGTCGAAGCGCGGGTCGATGGCCTCGATGCACAGGAAGAAACCCGTGCTCGACGCGGTCCGGCGGAAGGCTTCGACGTTGAACACCGGGTGGTACGGCATCGGCAGGCCGTTCATCACCAGCATGCTGCCTGCCGTGGCCAGTGCCGCCAGCAGAATCGTCGTCTCGTAGGTCGGGATCGAGAACGCCACCCAGCTGTTGAGCGGGCGACCGCCGATGTTGAGCGGGTAGTCGATCACCGAGGTCCAGTAGCACAGCGCGAAGCCGCCCAGGAATCCGAGCACCCCGCCCGTGAACGTGAACTTCTGGACGCGGCGGTCGTCGTGGCCGAGCGCCTCGGCCAGCCCGTGGATGGGGGCGGCCGCGTAGGCGTCCATCTGCCGGTAGCCCTCGGCGTAGGCCGCCTTGGCTGCCGCCACGAGTTCGGTCGCGTCAGCGAACTCGGCCATCACGCCGTGCAGCCCCGGTGCCTGCTGGACATCAGCCATGGTGGGTGTCCCCCTTGGCGTGGGCGTCCGGCGTCAGCGTGCGGAGTTCGAAGATCGAAATCATGGGCAGCACACGGATGAACAGGTAGAACAGGGTGAGGAAGAGGCCCATCGTGCCGATGAACGTCGACCAGTCCCAGACGGTCGGGTAGTACATGCCCCACGAACTGGGCAGGTAGTCGCGGTGCAGCGACGTCACGACGATGACGAAGCGCTCGAGCCACATGCCGACGTTGACGACCATGCACACGGCAAAGAGCGGCAGCACCGAGGTCCGCACCTTCCTGGACCAGAGCAGTTGCGGAACGACGCCGTTGCAGAAGATCAGGGCCCAGTAATAACCGGCGTAGGGGCCGGTCATCCGGTTGGTGATCATGAACTGCTCGAACTGGTTGGCGCTGTACCAGCCGAAGAAGGCTTCCATGCAGTAGCCGTAGAAGACGATCAGCCCGGTGGCCAGCGTCACCTTGGCCATGTTGTCGATGTGCCGCTCGGTGATGAAGTCGTGCAGGCCGTAGAGGGCGCGCATCGGGATCATCAGCGTCAGCACCATCGCGAACCCGGCGTAGATCGCCCCGGCGACGAAGTAGGGCGGGAAGATCGTCGCGTGCCAGCCCGGAATGACCGAGACCGCGAAGTCGAAGCTGACCACGGTGTGCACCGACAGCACCAGCGGGGTGCTGAGGCCGGCCAGCATCAGCGAGGCGGTCTCGTAGCGCTGCCAGTGCAGGGCCGACCCACGCCAGCCGAGCGCGAAAATCCCGTACAGGCGCTGCGCGATTGGCGAGCGGGCGCGGTCACGCATCGTCGCCAGGTCGGGAATCAGGCCGACGTACCAGAAGACGATCGAGACGGTGGCGTACGTGGAGACGGCAAACACGTCCCAGATGAGCGGGCTGCGGAAGTTCGGCCACAGGCCCATCGTGTTCGGATACGGCATCAGCCAGTAGGCCGCGAGCCACGGCCGGCCGGTATGGAAGATCGGAAAGATGGCCGCGCAGGCCACCGCAAACACCGTCATCGCCTCGGCGGCGCGGTTGATCGAGGTCCGCCAGTGCTGCCGGAACAGCATCAGGATGGCTGAAATCAGCGTGCCGGCATGGCCGATGCCGATCCACCACACGAAGTTGATGATGGCAAAGCCCCAGCCGACCGGGTTGTTCAGGCCCCAGATGCCGGTGCCCTTGAACAGCAGATAGGTGATCGCCACCATCAGCAGCTGCAGGATGCTGAAGCCGATCAGGAATCCGATGAACCAGCTGAAGGGCGTACGCCCCGTGATGATGCCGGTGATCTTGTCGGAGATCGACCCGAAGTTGTGCCCTGGCGCCAGATAGCGCGCTCCTGGGACTGCTTCCTTCGCGTGGTCTAGCACGGTTGCCTCGCGTCCAATCCTGGATGCCACATCAGCGGCCGGGCGCCTCGAGGGCACGCCGGCCACATATTCCTAGTGCGCTGCTGCCCCGGCCTCGCCGGCCTTGCCGCTGGCCGCGCCGGAGCCCTCGCCCGTCGCGCCAGGCGAAGGCGGGTGCCCGCCACCGTGGGCCGGCACGTGCGCGGCCTCCGGGGAGAGCACCGGGTTCGGGTTGCGGACCGCCGCCAGGTACGTCGTGCGCGGCCGCGTGTTGAGGTCCTCGAGCAGGCCGTAGTTGCGCGGCTCGTTGCGCAGCTTCGCCACCCGGCTCTCGGGGTCGTTCAGGTCGCCGAAATGAATCGCCTGGGTCGGGCAGGCGCTCTGGCAGGCCGTCTGGATTTCGCCGTCGCGGATGCGCCGGTCCTCGAGCTTGGAGGTGATCCGCGCCGAGTTGATGCGCTGCACGCAGTACGTGCACTTCTCCATCACGCCGCGGCTGCGCACCGTGACTTCCGGGTTGCGCGCCATCTTCAGCGCCTTGGTGTCCCAGTCGGCGTAGAGCAGGAAGTTGAACCGCCGCACCTTGTAGGGGCAGTTGTTGGCGCAGTAGCGCGTGCCCACGCAGCGGTTGTAGACCATGTCGTTCAGGCCCTCTTCGTTGTGGACCGTCGCGGCGACGGGACACACCACCTCGCAGGGCGCGTTCTCGCACTGCATGCAGGTCAGGGGCTGATCGTGGACTGTCGGGTTGTCGAGGTCGCCCTCGTAGTAGCGGTCGATGCGAATCCAGTGCATCTCGCGCCCGGTCGCCACCTGCTGCTTGCCGACCACCGGGATGTTGTTCTCCGACACGCACGCCACGACGCAGGCATTGCAGCCGTCGCAGGCGTTGAGGTCGATGATCATCCCCCACTTGTAGCCTTCGTACTGCCACTCGTTGCCATGCAGCGTGTCCTCGTACTTCGGGACATGCGTCATGTGCTGGGCAAAGGTCGGCTCGGCCTTGTAGACAGGGAGCGATGCGGTGCGGACGATCGCCCGCTGCTCCATGTTGAAGTGCATCTGCGTGCTGGCGATGGTGTACGTGTCGCCGGCCGGCTGGACCTGGGCGCCCACGGCAAAGAAGGGCGCCGTCGAACGCCGGATCAGGTTGGCGTTGTAGCCGAGGCCGGTGCCGATCCGTCCGGCCCGCGTGCGCCCGTAGCCGAGCTGCAGGTTGACCGAGTTGTCGGGATGACCCGCCTGGACCCAGACCGGCCCCGACACCGACCGGCCGTTCAGCGTCACCGTGGCGACCGTCGCCTGGTACTTGGTCATCTTCTGCGCCGCGATGCCGAGCTTCTCGGCGGTGCGCGGACTCATGATGATGACGTTGTCCCAGGTGACCTTGTTGAGCGGCTTGGGCAGCTCCTGCAGCCACGGGTTGTTGGCAAAGCGGCCGTCGTGGATGCTGGCGTCGGCGCTGAAGGTGACCTCGAGGGCGTCGGCGCCGGGCGCCGCCGGCGCCGGCGGCAGCGCCGCGGGTGCCCCGATCGTCACGGCCGTGGCCGCGGTGCCGCCGACAAAGCCGTCATGCACGGCGCGACGCCAGAACTTGTCGAAGCTGGGGAACGCCGCGCCGTCCGGCGCACTGAAGGCGCCGGCGCCGAACGCCGCTTCCCAGTGCCCCTTCACCGTCTCGAACGCGGTGGCTGCGGGGTTGTCGCCAAACGCGGCAAGCACCTCGAGGGGACTGCGGGCGGTCTCGTACAGCGGGTTGATCAGCGGCTGGGTGATCGACACGGTGCCGTCAGCGGCGCGCAGGTCGCCCCAGCTCTCGAGGTAGTGCGCCAGCGGCACGTGCCACTGGCAGAGTTCCGCGGTTTCGTCGGCGTAGAGCCCGGCGTGGACACGGACGCGGACCTTGCGCAGCTGATCGCCAAAGCCGAGGTCGACGGGCGCGTCGTATACCGGATTGGCGTCGAGCACGAGCAGCAGGTCGACCTTGCTGGCTGCCATGTCCCCGACCAGCTCCGCCAGCGTCCCGGTGCGTCCTTCGACGCGGGCCGCCTGCGAGGGGAAGTAGCTGACGGTCGTGCCCACGGACCCGAGCGCCTGGTTCATGGCCGCGGCCAGCACCTGGACGGCCGCGGACTGGGACTCACCCGCGACGACGAGGGCCCTGGCGCCCGCGGCCTTGAGGTCGGCCGCGACGGCGGCGATCCAGTCCGGCTGCACCTTGGGCGGCAGCGCCGCAGCTGAGGCCCCCGCCACACCGAGCGCGGCCGCGACGGCGCGCGCCACAGCGTCGACGTCGGCGGCGCGGACGGCCAGGCGGTGGTCGGCCTTGGTGCCGGTGTTGCTGGTGCGGCTCTCCACCATGTACAGGCGGTTCATGGTGGTGACCCCGCCCTCCAGCCGGCGCCGGTCGGCGAACGTCCGGGCATTGCGGAGTTCACCCGGGCCGCAATCCATGAAGTCGGCGTCCAGCGACAGGATCACGTCGGCGTTCTCGAGCGCGAGCACCGGCTCGACACGCTGACCGAACGCGGCGCCAAGCGTATCGGCGATGCCGGCACCGAGCGGCTCGTACTGGATCCAGCGCGCCTCGGGGTAGATGTTCAGGACGGCTTCGACCTGGGCGACAAGGGTCGGCGAGGTGATCGTGCCGGTCAGGATGCGCAGGCCCACGCCGTTGAGCGCCTGCTGCGCGGTGAGGGCGCCGGCCATTGCCGCCTGAAAGTCGGCAAACGAGCGAATCTCACCGCGGTAGGTCAGCGACTGCGAGCGGTCGGGGTCGTAGAGGCCGAGAATCGAGGCCTGGGCGTAGCGGCTGGTGCCGCCGCCGGCCGGGTGGTCGGGGTTGGGCTCGATCTTGATCGGGCGCCCATGGTGGCTGACCGCGAGCACCGGCTCGGCGTAGCCGTCGCGGGGCATCGCCGTCGCGAACAGTTGCGTCTTGCCCGGAACGTAGCCCTCCGGCGGCACCACGTACGGCACGATGTGCTCGGTGGGCTGGCGGGTACAGCCGGTCACGCCGGCCAGCGCCAGCGACGCGCCCATCAGCTTGAGGAACTGCCGTCGACCGGCCGGGTCACTCCACTCGGCCGCGTTCTCGGGGAACTCGCGCTGCAGGTACTGCTGGAACTCCGGGGTCTCGGCTACCTCGTCCAGGCTGCGCCAGAACGTGGGACCCGAGGCGGAGGCGAGCCGGGCGCGAATGGCCGACAGATCGATATCACTCATGGTTGGCAACGATGACTGACGGCCCCGGGCCGGCAGCGGCAGACGACAACACGAGACGACCGGGCGCTGGTCGCCGGGCACGCACCACCGGCGGCCCTCACCGGTGACACGTCGAACACGTCGTCAAACTCTGGATCTTGTATTCCTGCACGAGCTTGCGGCCGATCTCGAGCTGATCCCCGGCAGGCTCGTAGCCCATCGTGAACACCGCCTCGCGCGGCCGGACGTACTGCTCGGGCTTGCGATGGCAGTCGAGGCACCACTCCATCTGCAGGGAGCTCTTCTGCTGGATGCCGGGCATCTGGTCGATGCGGCCATGGCAGGTTTCGCACCCCATGCCCTTCTTCACGTGGATGGAGTGGTTGAAGTAGACGAAGTCGGGCAGGTCGTGCACCCGCGTCCAGACCAGCGACTCGCCGGTCTTGTAGCTGGCCCGCACGGGCTCGAGATACGGGCTCTGCGCCCAGATCTGGCTGTGGCAGTTCATGCAGGTCTTGGTCGGCGGGATGTTGGCCGACGCAGCCTGCTCGACCGACGTGTGGCAGTACCGGCAGTCGATGCCCATGCCGCCGACGTGGTGCAGGTGGCTGAACTGGACCGGTTGCACGATGTTGGCGTTGGCCCCGGTGACGAAGTCGGACCGCAGCGACATCCCCACGATCGAGGCAACCAGCCCGCCAAAGAGCAGGATGCCGACCAGGGAGAAGCGGGCGATGGCGTTGGCGCTGCGCGGGAAGATCTGGCTCATGGTTCAGGAAGCGGCAGTTCTCGCGCCGGACGCGCAAGCGGCGCGTATTCTGTCACAGAAGAACAGCGATGCTTGCATCGACATTGGCGAAAGAATCCGACTCAAAAGGTCCTAGTTCGCGTGACGCCCGTGAGGATCGGGCGACGTAAAGCGAAGTCGGCCCAAGGCAGCCAACCCATAAGGCCGAGCCGCCGCCCAAGCCAGGGCCCATAATGTGAAAAATTTCACAAGCTGTCAACGGCAAAGCCTGCCCAGGCACGCGCCCGGCGCCGCGATTGTGCACGGGGCTAATCACGACGGGGCGCGGCCTCGGCGCCCGGGGCGCTCGCCGCCTCGCTGAAGACCCGCCAGAACGGCACCAGCGGTTGCAGCCGGGTGACGAGCCAGCCCGCGAAGTGCTCCGTGAACAGCTCCGGCGGATGCGGTTCGTGCGTCCAGCTCCCCCACCCCCCGGTCACCCTGACCGCCTCTGCCCGGGGTCCGTCGAGCCCGCGAAACTCGAGGGGCGGTCGGGCCAGACGGCGCAGCGACCACTCGACATCAGCTGCACTTCCGGTATCGACCGCCGCGAGAAAGCGAGTGGCGTGGTCGCCCGTGACCAGCCAGCGCCGGAATGCCGGCAGCTGCGCACGCGGCACCTCGGGCAGGCCGACCCCGAGTTCCAGCCTCTTGCCGTCGATCTGGATGTAGAAACCTGGCGTGGTCATCCGCGCGCCCCCGGTCCACCACATCAGGGCGAGATGCGTCTTGTAGGGCAACGCATCGGGTCGGAATCGACGGTCGCGGGCCATCCTGAAGATCGAGCCGTTCACTCGCGGGTCGGCCACGACCCGACACCCCGCCGCATGCAGCGCCTCGCCCACCGCAAGGACGCAGGCCCGCGCCGGCGCCAGAATCGCCGCCTCGTACCGGGCCCGATTGGCCTGCAGCCATTCCTCGCTGTTGTTGCGGGCCAGCGATCGCAGGAACCGCACGGTGTCCTTGGGAAACCCCGCAAACGCCGGACGGTCCGCCCCGCCGCCCCCCGGCCCCGTACTGCCCGCACCCGTCGTCTTGCTCATGGCCCCCCAGCGCTCCAGTTCCCCTTCAATCTACAGGGCCCGGAGGTGCGACATGCCACCGTCCACGCCGATCACCTGCCCGGTGACCCAGGAGTGCGCCGGGTCGAGCAGCAGCTCCAGCACCGCCGCGACGTCGTCTGGCTCGCCGATGCGACCGATGGGGTGCAGCGACAGCGACCTCGCCAGCGCCGCCTCACTGCCGGTAATCCGCGCCGAGAGGCTGGTGCGGACCAGGCCGGGCGCGACGGCGTTGACGCGTACGCCGCGGCTGGCATAGCTGGCGGCTGCCGCGCGCACGAGACCCTCGATGCCGGCCTTTGACGCGGCAATTGCTTCGTGATTGGGCAGGCCGACCCCAGCCGCCGAGGACGACACCAGCGCGATGCTGACCGCGGCTCGGTGCTGCCCGACCACCGCACGCATGACCTTGAACGCCGACGTCAGGTTGGTGGCGATCGTCTTGTCCCAATCCCCGTCGCTGGTCAGGTGCAGCGGCTTGAGCAGAATGGACCCGACGCAGTGGGCCAGCCCGTCGATCCGCCCGTGACGCTCGAGCACGCGCGCCACGAGGCTGTCCGCCTCGCTGCTGACGCTGACGTCGGCCGCCATGGCATCGGCACCAATCTCGGAGGCGGCAGCTTCGAGGCGCGCCACATCCCGCGCGGCCAGCACCACATGACAGCCGCGGGCCCGCAGCCGCCTGGCCAAGACCTGGCCAATCCCGCCGCTGCCACCCGTCACGAGCATCACCGGAACCGTGCCGTCGCTGGTCGTCATCATCGACGGTAGGACGCCTCCCCGCGCCGCGGCGCTCCGTTGCCGCCGGCCCTGACGGCCGCCCGCCGCCTGCCGCCTGCCGCCTGCCGCCTGCCGCCTGCCGGGAGTAGTATCGCCAATGTGAGCTACTTCAGCGACCAGGAGATGCAGTCCCTGACCGATCGCCTGTCAGGAATGACCGGCCCGGTGCAGCTCGTGCTGTTCGTGCAGGCATTCGGCTGCGAGACGTGCGACACCACCAAACGCATCCTCGACGACCTGACCCGCGCCAACGCGCTGCTCACGCTCGAGGAGCGGAACATGGTGCTCGACACGGCCGACGTCGAGCGCTACGGCATCCTTGCCGCCCCCGGCGTGGCCATCATCGGCGACCGCGACCGCGGCCTTCGCTTCTACGGGTCACCTGACGGCTACGAACTCGTCTCGCTGCTCGAGGGCATTGTCGTGGCTTCGTCCGGCGACTCCGGCTTGAGTGACGCGTCACGGGAACTCGTGGCCACGCTCACCGAAGCGCGGGCCCTGCAGATCTTCTCGACACCGACGTGACCACACTGTCCCCGGGCGGTCCGCCTGGGATGGCAGCTGGCACTCGAGAGCGATCACATCACCGCGGCTGCGGTGTCGGCCACCGAGTTCCCTGAACTCGTGCGGCGCTTCCGCGTCACGGGCGTGCCCAAGACGATCATCAACGAGAGCACCGACATCCTTGGCGCCGTGCCCGAAGCGGAGTTCGTCGCGACGGTCGTCGGCGGCTGACGCCGACCGACCGCGCCTGCACGGTCAGTGCACCGGCCGGACGTCGACGATGCCGTCGTAGGTCGGCATCCGATCGGGGCCGGCATCGCGCGAGACCTGCTCGAACAGGCGCTCGAGGTCGCGGCGCCTGGACGCGTGGGCGGGGTCGTCGATCAGGTTGCGCAGCTCGTGCCGGTCCCGCTGCAGGTCGTAGAGTTCCGCCGTGAAGCGATCGGCGCTGCCATCGCCCTGCGGATAGCGGATCAGCTTCCAGCCATCGGTCCGCACGCCGCGTACATTGGGCGTGTAGGGAAACTGCTTCTCGTAGTTGTACTCGTAGAGGAACGCCGTCCCGCCACGCAGTCGGCGTGCCGCGCAACAGGGGCACCAGCGACCTGCCGGTGATATCGGGCAGCGGCTCGCCGCCGCCGAGCGCGATGAGCGTCGGGGCGAGGTCGTGGCTGATGGCCATCTGCGTCACCACCGTGCCAGCCTTCACCACTCGCGGATACCGCACGAGCAACGGCACCCTGATGCTCTCTTCGTACATCGTCCGCTTGTCGACCCGGCCGTGCTCGCCGAGCACGAAGCCGTTGTCGCTCGTGAAGACGACCACCGTGTCGTCGAGCTGCCCCGAGGCACGCAGCGCCTCATAGACACGCCCCACGCTCTCGTCTATCGAGAGCAAGGTCGCCAGGTACGTGCGCACCAGCCTGTCGTGCTGCCCGAGGTCGTAGAGGGGGCCGCGCGCCCCATGCCAGGTGCCGAGGCTCTGCTCGAGCCAGGCCGGCTTGCCGTCCGCGGCGCGGTAGTTGCCGTAGCTCGCGGGCTCGCGCACGGGAAACGTGTCCAGGGCACTGGCAAAGCGCGGCTCGGGCTGGATGGGCCCGCCGTGCGGTGCCTTCTGCCCGAGCACCAGCAGCCACGGCTTGCTGTGCGACTTGCCGATCCACTCGACCGCGTGGTCGGTCACGACGGTCGTGTAGTAGCCCTCGATGCGGCGGCGCCGCCCGTCGATGTTGAACTCGTTGTCGAAGTAGTTGCCCTGTCCCCGGTGGCTCATCCAGTGGTCGAAGCCGGGACGCTGGGCGTCGTTGTCCTCGCCCATGTGCCACTTGCCGATGTACGCCGTCTCGTAGCCGGCGTCCTTCAGCCGTCGCGGGTAGCTCGGAAGGTCGTCGGGATACTCGGTGAAGTTGTTCAGCACCTGATGACGACGCGCGTAGCGGCCGCTCAGGAAAGAGGCGCGGCTCGGCGAGCACAGCGACGTCGTGACGAAGGCGTTGCTGAATCGCGCGCCCTCGGCCGCCAGCCGATCGAGATTGGGCGTCCGCAGCCAGGGGAAGAGCGCATCCTTGCCCATCTCGCGCTGCACCACGCCGATCGCATCCCAGCGCTGATCGTCGGTGAGGATGACCAGGATGTTCGGTCGCGCGGGCGGTGGAGCAGGCGGCGGCGTGGGTCGCTGCGCACGCGCATCTGCGGCGAGCAGCACGCCGCCGAGCAACAGCGCCAGGACCGTCGACATGCGTCTGGCGTGGAGTATCGGGCGTGTCATTTCAGGCTCTTCAGGAACAGGATGACCGATTCGAGTTGCGCGTCACTGAGCACGCCGGCAAAGCTCGGCATGCCGCTGCCACCGCGATCGAAGCCGGTGACGATGGTTGCCGCGGGCTCCAGGATCGACTGCCGCAGATAGGCCTCGTCGGCGACAACCGGCGAGGAGCGACCGACGATCGGCCTGGGGGCGCCGAACACGCCCGCCAGCGACGGACCCACCTTGGTGGGCGCCCCGCGTTCGCTGGCGTGGCAGGCCAGGCAGCCGTACTTCACGAAGACCTCCCGGCCCTCGTCGACGCTGGCCGGGGCCACCACCACAGGCGCGCGCGGCGGCTCCCGCCGGGTCAGGTCGAGCACGACGTCACCGAAGCCCTCGGCCCTCGGGCTGAACGGCTCCAGTGCATAGGGCGTGGTGTAGGCCTCACCCTCGACCGCACGACCATCGTGCGCCCGGACCGTCCAACCGACCCTGAGCTGCATCACCGGCTTCATGTCGGCAATCGTCACGAACACCGCACGACCGTCGGTCGACACGTACGCCCGCCCGGGCGTCAGCACGTCGATGCCGGTGGTGCCGTCAGCCCGGAAATTGGGCGAGCCGTACTTCGGCGTGCGGACGTAACCCCACGAGGCCGCCGAATAACTGGCGGCCTCGGCCGCTGCCGTCCTGTCCAGCGCCACGTCGAAGCGCAGCAGGATGCCCTCGCGCATCGGCGTGACCTGGCGCGGGATGGTGACCGGCGCGCCGGTGTAGCGGACGCGACCGAGGCCGGCCATTCGCGTCGCCGTGGTGCCCCAGCCGATGATCTGGAAGCCGGCGATGTAGAGCTGCCCGTCAGCCGGGTTGACCGCGCCGTTGAGTGGCGGGTAATCGAACGCCGACGTGATGCTGACCACCGCCGCCTGGGGAACGGGCCGGTCGAGATCGAGCAGCACGCGGAACAGCTCGGGACGGTTGTAGCCGATGTGCAGCAGCCCGTTGTCGAGCGGACCCATACGCGACTCGAGCATCCACACCTGCGACATCGCCGACGCATTGACGCTGTGCGGAATCCACGTGAGGGGGGCCGCGATGGGCGCCGGGTAGCTCTCCTTCGGCAGCGTGTCGCTGAGAAATCCGTAGAACTGTCGGCCGCTGACGATGTGCAGCGGGGTGCTGGGGATGTAGTGCCCCTGCTGGTCGGAGGACGTCACGAGCCCGCTCTGCGGGTGCACGGCCAGCTGCGGCTGGCGCAGCCCGTAGCCGAGGACCGTCGCCGACCGTCCGTCGGCCGAGATCCGCAGCACGCTGCCGTTGTGCTTGCCGATCGTCGTCGCCTCCTGCCCGCCCTTGGCGATGACGAACTCGCCATCCGGGCCGAGCCGGATGGTGCTCGGGAACTCCCGGGTGTCGGCGGTCTGCGCGAACGCGTTGGCGAACAGTTCGTGGCGATCGGCCTCGCCATCGCCGTTGGTGTCGCGCAGGCGCCAGACGCCATTGCGATCGAAGACGTGCACCTGCTCGTCGCGGATGGCCAGCGACAGCGGCTCGTGCAGACCCGAGGCGAAGCGTCGCCACTCCACGCTGCCGTCGCGAGAGGCCAGGCCCTTCACCAGCCAGACGTCGCCGTCGAGCGTGACGCAGGCGCCGGTGCCATCGGCGAGGAACTGGATGTCGCTGACGCGCACGGCACGCTTCCACGGATTCTCCGTCGGCAGCGGCACGTCGTCCACGACGTATGCGTCAGTGGACGCTGACGGCTTGACGGTGGTGCGGACCGGCTGCGGCCAGCGCGCCGCGGCGGTCATCGTGGGCAGCGGATCCAGCGCCACGGCCGGCGCTGCGCCGCCCGTGAACACCGAGACGGAGAATCGACGCGCCGCCGTGTGCGCCGGAATCCGCACTGCCTGCACCACGCCGGCCGGCCCGGCAAGGCGCGCCAGCACGGGGCGGGCGTCGCCGGTGCTGGCCAGGCCGACGTCGGCGCCAGGCGCGAGCACGCCGAGGACCAGCCATGTCGTGCGCGTGGTCGCCGCGACCTCGAGGTGCCGAATCAGCGCGTCCGTGCGGCCAGGCACGCCGCTCACCCACTCGTGCACGGGCGTACCGGCCACCTCGTACTCCAGCACCGCGCCGTCGCGCGTCAGGCGCACCGCGTTGAAGCGGCCGAGGTCGGTGGCCATCGGGCCGCGGCCCACTTCCTCGGGTGAGGGCGCCGGCGAGCGCGGATCCTCGAGGGTCGGCGCGTCGCCGGTCAGCCAACCCGGATAGACCCCGTTGGCGATGGCCACAGGGCCGTCCGGTTCGGGCAGCGCCTTCTGTCCGGCAGGGGTCTTGCGGTCGGACTGGTGGTACGAGCCGGGCGCGAGCGCCGTGGCAGTCACGCCCCGGCCCCGCCACACGGCGGCCACGCGCAGCAGGTCCGGATCGAAGGCCAGCCAGAGGGCGTCCTGTGTCCCCAGCGCGGCGCCCGCGGCAGCGCGGACGACAAGGGTGCGCGGCGAGAGGTTGGTGGAGGGCAACGTGCTCCCGGCACGCCGCGCATCGAGCACCGACGAGAAGAAAGGCGCGCCGTCCTCGAGCCAGGGGCCCCAGTCTGGACGTGGCGGCCGGGGGGACGGCACGGGCGGACCGGCCTGGGCAGCCGCTTGCGCACGCGGCGCCCGGAGGAGCGGACCTGAGCCCCATGGCGACCGCACGGCCCACCCGCTTCTCGACAACAGGGGTCGCTCGCCCATGGCCGCCCAGAGCGACGCTCCACCCAGGGACATCGCAGCCACCGCCGCACACACGAGCCGCCAGCGGAGCGCACGAGGCGTCTTCAGCATCTGGACGCGAATCTTACTCCGGCCGTTGTGCGGGTCAGCCTCGATCGAGTCGGACCACATCGCCTGGCGCCAGCGGGACCCGCGACAGCGTCCCTGCGCCAAACTCGAGCACCGTCTGCGCCCGGCGTGTACCAGAGACGAGGCGCCAGGCCGGCAGCCCGGGATACACGCGCAGCACACGGCCGTCGCCGTCGAGGAACACGACGTCGATGGCGATGCGCATGAACCACGTATGGATGGACCACGCTGGCGCCAGCAACAGGCCGTCTCCGACCTCGAGACCGGATCGGCCCAGCAGCCCCACCATCCGACTCCAGGCCGTGCGCGCTTCCGACACCACCCCGACCACCCGCCCCTGCGGTCCGACCACGCGCACCCGCCCCGCGGGGGCCGGGGGGGCGCCGCCGATCACGGCTTGCCGACGACCATCGTGCCGGCGACCGTCTCGCAGACGCGGGCGTGCCTGGCGGCCGTGGCCCGGGTCGACGCGCAGGTGAGGCGATACAGCGAGGCGCCGCTGACGATGCTGTACTGCGTGATGTCGAGATCACCGGTCAGGCCGCTGGCCGCGTAGCGGACCACCACCACCTTGTTGCCGCCCAGTTCGCTCAAGGCGCTGCTGACCACGCGCGCGTGCGGCGCCCGTTGCATCAGTTGCTCGAGTTCGATCTCCTTGAAGGTGTCGTCGATCTCGTCCGGCTCGAGGGCCACGCGCAGGACCTGGAAGTCGAGCGCCAGGCTGGCCTCGCCCTTCTTCTCCATCAGCAGCGCGATGTTGCCGCCCGCTGCCGGAACCGCCACCCAGTCCTTCTTCGGGTAGTTGAAGCCGACGTTGTACACCGGGCTGCGGTACGGCTGCGTGTCCTTGGGCGGCAGCGGCTGGGCGAGCGCCGACGACGACACGAGCGCGAGGGCCACCAGGCCCCAGACCACCGTTGCCGGCCGACTTCCGAATCCCGACTGCGGACTTCCGTTCCAGTTCACGCTTTCTCTCCCACGTCCACGACCAGGACGCTGACGTTGTCACGCGTGTCGGCCTCGATGGCCTGCCGCATCAGTCGCTCGGCCACCTCCTGCGGGGCGCCGAGAAAGACCTGCGGGTCGCTCTCCTCGATCCCGACGACGCCGTGCAGGCCGTCGCTGCACAGCAGCAGGCGCACGTGCGCCGGCACCGGCATCTCGGCCATCGACGGCGTCACCTCGGCCTCGGCCCCGAGCGCGCGGGTCAGCGCGCGACGCGACCCGATCCGTTCGCCCGCCGCGTCCACCTGATCCACCGTGGCCGCGTCGTCTTCGGTCAGCAGTCGTCCCGGTCCAGGGTCCAGGCGATAGATCCGGCTGTCGCCGACATGCGCAAACGACACGACGTTTCCCGACACCAGGACGGCGGCGACGGTGGTCGCCATCCCGACCAGGCTGGGGTCGGATTGCGACGCAAGGTGGACGCGCTGGTTGGCCAGGACGATGGCGGTGCGCAGCCGATTGGACGTGGCGGAGAAGCGCGGGTCCCAGCCGAGCGGCCAGGTGTCGTCGTCGGCGTCGGCAGCCGAGCGCGCGATGTAGCCGACCACTGTCTCGAGCGCAAGCTGGGCAGCGACCTCGCCGGCATTGTGACCGCCGACGCCGTCGAAGACGGCGTAGAGGCCGTAGCGGTCCTCGCAGACCATGCGGTCCTCGTTGACCTCCCGCACGGGCCCCCGGTCAGTGGCGCCGCCGCCCACGGTCACGATGGTGGTGGCTCGCATCAGGCAGGGACGGCGACGGGGGTCTCGACGGCCACCGTGTGCTCGAGCACCTCGGCCAGTGACGTCTCGCCAGCCACGACCTTGGCGAGGGCGGCCTCGCGCAGTGTCCGCATGCCGTCGCGGTGGGCCTGGAGGCGAATCTCGGACACCGAGGCGCGGCGCATGACCATGTCCTCGATGGCCGGCGACATGCGCAGCACCTCGAAGATGCCGGTGCGGCCGCGGTAGCCGGCGCCGCCACACGCCGGGCAACCCTGCGGCTCGCGGATCGAGACGCGACCGTGGTGGTGCAGCCGCTCGTACGCCGCGGTGAGCGGGTGGGTGCGGACGTCGATCTCGACCGGCACCTTGCACTCCTTGCAGAGCCGGCGCACCAGGCGCTGCGCCACGACGAGCCGCAGCGACGACGCGACGATGAAGGACTCGAGCCCCATGTTGAGCAGGCGCAGCACGGCGCCGGCGGCATCATTGGTGTGCAGGCTCGAGAGCACCATGTGCCCGGTCAGCGCCGCCTTCAGCGCGATGTCGGCGGTTTCGGCATCGCGCACCTCGCCGACCATGATCACGTCCGGATCCTGGCGCAGGAAGCTGCGCAGGGCCATCGCGTAGGTCAGCTCTTCCGCGTCGCACTGGACCTGGGTGACGCCGAGAATCCTCGATTCGACCGGGTCCTCGGCCGTCAGGATGCACTCGTCCTCGGTGTTGAGGCGGTCGAGCAGCGCGTACAGGGTCGAGCTCTTGCCGCTGCCGGTCGGGCCGGTCACCAGCAGCAGGCCGTTGGGCAGGTCGGACGCCTCCTCGAGCAGCGCCTTGGTTTCCGGATCGACACCGAGGTCGCCGAGATCGCGCCGCTGGCGTGCCCGATCGAGCACGCGCATGACCACCTTTTCGCCGGAGATCGACGGCACCAGCGAGAACCGCAGGTCGACCGGGCGGCCCCACACCAGGTCGTACCCGATGCGCGCGTCGATCGGCGCCACCGCCGCGGTCAGCGGCACGTCGGCCATCGCTTTCAGGCGGGCGGTGACCGGCAGGATGACCGACGGCGGCAGGTCGTGCAGCACGCGCAGCGCGCCATCGACACGGGCCCGCACGCGCAGTCGCCCCTCCGACGGCTCGACGTGGATGTCACTGGCCCCGGACTCGACCGAGCGGGCGATGATCTGGTGCACCAGACGGATGATGACGGGCTCGCGCGCCAGCAGCTCGAGCCCCTGTGCGCCCTGTCCCAGCGTGTCCCGCGTCCGGTTGGCAAAGGAGGCCGCGCCATCGACGTACTGACCAAACGGCGTCTGCATCGTCTGGCCGTACGCGGCCTCGGCGACGTCGAGCGACGCTTCGCCCATGCAGCGCAGCGGCGCCTGCCCCTGCATTGCTGCCGCGTAGTGTCTGGTCAGCGCTGCGGTGACGGCCGGCTCGGTTGCCAGCAACGGGACGACCTGACATCCCGAAAGCGATTCGAGGCTGCGCCGGTAGCGGGCATCGGTCGGGTTGACCATGCAGACGTGCAGCCGGTTGACCTCCATCTGCGCCGGAAACGCCATCATCGCCAGCCACACCTGCGCCGGCACCAGGGTGTTCACGCGGTCGAGGAAGTCCGGATACACGGTCATCAGGGACGGGTCGACCGTCTTGATGCCGGTGATCTCCTCGAGCAGCATCCGGACGACCTTGTCGGTCGCCAGGTTCAGTGCCAGCACGGAGCCGGCCAGCGTGCCGCCCCGGGCCTGCTGGTACACCCGCGCCGTGTCGACGCGTGAGCTGTCGAGGGCCTTGGACGAGACCAGCAGCTCGGCGAGCCGACCGTCGAGCTCGGCGTCGGTCACTCGCCCCCTCCCTTGAGGGCAGCGAGCCGCTCCTGCGCCGCGGCCTTGCGGGGGTCGCTGTCGGGCAACCAGGTGGCGGCGCGCTGGTACCAGGCAATCGCGTCGATGGGACGGTTGCGGGCGTCGAACTGGCGCGCCTTGCGGTAGGCATCGTCGCCGGCAGCGGTCATCTTGGTGCGGGCGCCGTCGGCCCCGTCGGACGCACCGGCACGCTCGTAGGCGGCGATGGCCCTGGGCCAGTCGCCGCTGGCCTCGAGGGCGCGGGCCTCGGCCAGCGACGCCTCACGGGCGGCAGTCTGTCCGCCTCGGGCCTGCGCCAGCAGGGCCGTCGTGTCGCGGAAGTCAGGCTGCTGCGCGAGCACCGCCGCGAAGGCACGCTCTGCCTCGGCAAAGCGGCCAGCCGCCAGGGCCCGCCGCCCGTCCTCGTAGCGCGTGACGACCGCGGGGTTGTCCTTTGGAGCGGCCGGCGTCGGCGCGCGGCGGGGCCGGGGCGTGCCGGCCGGCCGCGGCGCCGGTGGCGTGGCCGCACCGGCGGTCGGTGCGGCCGCAGCCACCCCGGGCGACGCGGCGGCCGGCGCGGCTGGCGGAGCGGCGGGCGATGCGGCGGCGGGAGGCAGGCCGGTGGCCGCGGACGGGGTCGCCGTGCCTGGTGCGGCACCGGGCGTTGCCGCCAGGGACGGATCGGGCGCGCCGGCAATCGAGGGCGCGATCGGGGGCACGGCCGGGTCCGCCGGGGCCGGGTCCGCCGGGGCCGGCTCCGGTACCGTCTCGGGGGGTGTGGCCTCGCGGCCGTCGGCCACGCGCGGCCCCGCCGGGTCCGACGAGAGCACCTTCCACGCCACGGCGGCCGCCGCGCCGAGCATGGCGATCAGGAAGAGCACGAGGATCAGCGGGTTGATGCCCTTGCGCGGCGGCTTGGGCTTGACCGGGGCCCGCAGCACCGGGGCCGAGCCCGAACCGGGAGGCGCAGGCGCCGCCGGCTGGACCTTGCCGGGCAGCAGCAGTGTCTGGTCGGGCGGGATCGGCACGTCGGCGGTTGCGGCATGCACGTCCATCGTCACGTCCGCGGTCGACGGCAGCGCCGGGGGCGGCGGCGCCGCCACGCGGACGTCCTCGAACGTCAGCTTGTAGTCGCCGAACAGCACTTCGTGGCCGTGCTCGAGGACGAGCCGGTTGACCCGCTGGCCGTCCTTCCAGCTGCCATTCTGGCTGTTCAGATCGATGAAGACCCAGCGCCCGTTCTCCTCGCGGAGTTCGGCATGGAAGCGCGACACCGACTTGCGCGGGTCGAGCAACGTGATGTCGTTGGTCTCCGAGCGGCCCATGCGCCAGTCGCGATGGCCGGGGTCGAACTCGGTTTCGATGGCGCCATCGCGCCAGATGATCACCTTCGGCATCGTCGGAGTGCTCCCGCCCTCATTGTGCCGTGCGCTGGCGCAGGCGCGCCGCCTCGCCGCGCGCACGGGCGTGCAAGGGCTCGTTGTCCAGCGTCAGCGCCTGCACCGCTTCCCACTGCTGTGCAGCCGCGTCGAACTTCTGTTCCTCATCGGCCCGCGTCGCCGCGGCCTGCAGGCTGCGCAGACGCAGGTCGCGCGCGCCCATCACCCGCAGCAGCAGGCGTCGCGACGATTCGTGGGTGCCGTCGCGCAGCAGCGCGCCATGCAGGAGTCGATACGCGTCGAGCAGGCGGCCGTTCTTGTAGGCCAGCTGGCCCTCGTCGTACAGCCAGTCCACCGGCTGGTCGCGCGCCGCGAGTGCCTGCTTCTCGATGGCTTCGGCCTGCGGCGAATCGAATGGCGTGATGACGGTGTCGGCGGGCAGCGATGGGTCTTCGCGGCCCGACTGGCCTGTCGGCGTCGCCTGCTCGACGGCTGGCGCCAGCAGCAACACGTAGAGCGCCGTCAGGCCGCCGAGCATGACGAGCATCGTCAGCGTTCCCGCCAGGATCAGCTTCAGGCCCTTGCGGTCACCGCCCGGCGCGGTGCCGCCCGCCGACGGGGGCGGGGCAGCGGCCTGCCCCTCGACCTCGTAGACCAGGCGCTGGTCGCCGATCTGAATCACGTCACCGGCCGAGAGCTGCGCCGCGTGGACGGTCAGGCCATTGACGGTCAGCCCGTTGGCGCTGTCCTGATCCTCGATGCGCACCCCGCGCGGCGACCACGAGACCAGGGCGTGCCGCTTGGACACGAACTGCGACTCCAGGACGATGGTGTTGGCCGCGTCGCGTCCGAGCGTGATCGACCTGCCCGGGTCGAGGGCGTACACCAGTTCTTCGCCGTCGGGGCGTTGCAGGACGAGTCGTGCCGGCAGGCGTTCGTGGGATGACATCGCGCTTCTCTCTACCTCAACGTGCGCCCAGCGTCACGCGCACGTGCCCGGACGCCTCACGGCGCAGTGCAATCGGCGCCGCATCGGGCAACGGTACCGTCGTCTCCGCTCCCGACTGCATGCCGAGCGCCCCGAGTCCCTGCACCACGGCGTTGCGGACGGGGCCGCTGTCGAGCACGTCCAGGAGATGGCGACCCTGCGCGGCGGGCCAGGCGGCCGCTCCCGCCGGCGGACCATGTGGGCTCGACTGCGCCACCATCAGTGCCGGCGTCACCTCGAGCCACGGCGGGCCGAGGTCGACCGGCACGGGCGGGCCGGCGTCGGGATCGCCGGTGTCCAGCAGCCCGGCCGCGTGCGCGGCAGCCGCCCCGCTGCTGCCGGCCCGGCGCTGTTCCAGCAGATAGGTGACCACTCCCGGCAGCCGATCGAGGCCTGGCATGAGGGTCCCCTGCATCACCTTGGGCGAGGCGCCGGACACCGCCAGTTCGACCTGTCGCGTGAAATGCTGCAGGGTCGCCCTGGTGTGGCGCTTGATCAGCATGGCGATCAGCATCGCGAACACGAGCGTGGCCACCAGCGCCACCATGATCGCCAGCCCGGTGTCGGCCGACGAGGATCGCTCGTAGCGTACCCACGCCACATACGCGCCCCCGCCAGCCGGGACGTAGGCATCGACAAACGCGTCCACGCGGCCGACGCGCGTCGCGTCGAGTTCGCGCCAGCCCTCGCCGATCCCCGGCAGGGCGCTGAACGAGCGATTCTGCACGGAGGCCGGCGCGACGGCGCGCCCCGAGGCCCGCTCGAGCACCATCGCGCGCTGCACGCCGGGCTGTGCAAGCACGGCCTCCATCACCGCCGTGTCGACCACGGTGGGCGCGTCGCCATCGACGCCGGCTGCGAGCCAGCCGGCCAGCGTCCGGGCCTGACGCTGCGACAGCGCGTCGATGGCGCTGGACGAGGCCGACATCAGGGGCAGGGCGCCCAGCAGCACGGCCAGCCCTCCAAGCAACACCGCCGCCAGCGTGACCAACCCGCCCCACGAGAAGCGCGGACCGGCCAGCGCGCTGCCGGTTGCCGAGGCCATGGGGTGCGCGTCGTGGGCTGGCGGTGCGGCGACCGGCACCGAGGACGTCGAGGCCGGATGCGCACTCCCCGCAACCGCGGCTGGCGAGGCCGCCTGCGGCCTGGCCACGGGCGGCGCGTCCATCACCAGGGGTGGCGGAGCAGTGACGGCCGGCGTGCGGTCGAGGCGGGCCGTGGTCACGCCGGCGGCCGGCGCCGGCGGGTGCGCCGGCCGTGCAGGCGGCGGCAGCACGGTGGTGTGGTCGGCCGGCGACTCGCCCAGTCCGACCGGCGCCGGCGGCGCCACCGTCGGGGCCGCCGCTGTCGGAGGTCTCATCGGCAGGATGCCGGTTCTGTCGGCGTCGCCCCCTGCCGCCGCGGAACTCGCGGCAAATGGCGCCGGCGGCACCGACACCACGGGCGGAGCCACGGGTGCCACCGCAGGGGGTGAACCCGGCGGCGCCGGGCCTGGCATCGCCCCGGGCACCGGCGCCTGCATCGGCGCCAGCACGGCGGTCCGATCGTCGGTGGAAGCGAGTGAGATCTGCGGCGGCGGCACGTCGGCTGCGCGCTCGTCGAACCTGATGCGCGCGTCACCGACCGTGACGATGTCGCCGGGCGCGAGATCGGCAGCGCCGACCTTGCGGCCGTTGACCAGGATGCCGTTGCGGCTGCCGAGGTCGGTCACCCGCGGCATCGAGCCGGAGGCGTCGAACTCGGCATGGCGGCGCGAGATCTTGGTGTCGGCCAGGCTGATGTCGCACTCGGGGGCGCGGCCGACGGTGAGTCGGCCGATGAACAGCAGTTCGCGCTCGCCCTCGAGCGTCACGACGATGAGTCGACGGGTGCGCACGCAGACCTCAGAAATCCGAGTAGATGAACTTCAGGACAATCGGCGCGATGACCACCAGCAGCACCGCCGGGAAGATGAACAACAGCATCGGGAAGATGATCTTCTGCGTCGCCTGCCCGCCCGCCTTCTCGGCGCGCTGGAACCGTTCGGTGCGCAGAAACGCCGCCTGCGACTTCAGCACGTCCCCGATCGACGCGCCGAGCAGGTCGGCCTGCACCAGGACGGACACGAACGACGACAACTGCGGAATCTCCAGCCGTGCCGCCATCGCGCGCAGTGCTTCCGACCGCGTCGTGCCGAGCCGGATGTCGTTGAGCACCGCCGTCAACTCGTCGCGCAGTGGCCCGCTCAAGCCACGCTTGACCAGCCGCTCGAGGGCGATCAGGAACTCGAGGCCAGCCTCGACCGACAGCGACAGCACGTCGACTGCACCGGGCAGCGCGCGCACGATCTGCCGCTCGCGGGCCTTGCGGCTGCTGCTCAGCATCTGGTCGGGCGCGAAAAACGCCCCGACCGCCGCCAGCAGGAAGATCGCCGGGTTGCGGAAGATCGCAAACAGCAGCGCGCCCCCGATCGGCAGGAAGATCGCCGACAGGACCTTCAGCGCCAGCAGGTGGTTGACGGTGAACGAATCACCCCAGCCCGACCTGGCGATGGCCACCGTGGCCCGTGCGCGATAGGCCGGCCACGCGATTGCCCGCGCCGGCTTGGCAAGCCGCGAGATCAGCGGAAAGAACACCTTGACCACCGCCGGCGCGCCCTCGGGCACCTCGCCCGGCGGGGCCGCTGCGTCCCTCTGACGCACGCTGCCACCCGACGGGCCGCTCACCAGCAGCACCACCGCGAGGAACACGCACGCCAGGCCCAGCACCAGCATCACCGTCAGCATCGTTCTCCTCTACCCGGCTCTACTCGGCGCCTGCCGCTTCGCAGTCGTCGGTGCGCACGCAGTCGGTGACGTCGCGGACGGTCTGCCGCCACGGCTGGAAGAACCACAGCAGCACCATCAACCCGATGGCGGTCATGATCCCGGCAATCATCAGGTACTCGGACGTCGTCTGCCCGCGTCGGCCCGCGCGCCGACGGCTGGCCAGCGGAGTCAGGGCCGCTCGGGGAGCGGCCCCTGCCGTCGCGCCGTGCCCGGCTGCCAATTGCGGACTGCCGACTGCCGACTGCCGACTGCCGATTCGCGTCCTCATACGTCGATCTTCACGAGCTTGAGCATGGCCCACAGCCCCATCAGGTCAAGCGCCGTGATGATTGCCAGGATCACCCAGCCGAGGATGGTGCTGAACAACGGCGCCGTGTACGTCGGGTCGATGAAGGTGAACAGCAGCAGCATCCCCGGCGGCATCAGGCACATGATGAAGCCCTGGGTCATGCCCTGCGCCGTCATCGACTTGATCTTGCCCGACACCTTCTTGCGTTCGACGATGGTGTTGGCCACCACGTCGAAGGTCTCGCTGAGATTGCCGCCGGTCTCGCGCAGCGTCAGGATCGAGTCGACGACGATGCGCACGTCCTCGAGCGGCACCCGCTCGGCAAAGCGCCGCAGCGCGTCGTCCATGAGCCGTCCGAGGTGGATCTCCTTGACCACGCGCGTGAGTTCGTCGGCAATCGGCGGCTTGCTCTCGCGCACCGCCAGCTCGAGGGCCTGCTGCAGGCTGAGCCCGGCCTTCAAGCCGTTGGACATCAGCCGCAGCGCGTCGACCAGTTGGTCGTCGATCTTGTCGAGGCGGGCGCGCCGACGCCAGAGCACGAAGACCCGGGGGATGAAATAGCCCAGGCCGGCCAGGAACAGGGCAAAGAAGATGCGGCCGCCGAGCGAGTTGGCGAGCAGGAAGCCGACCACCAGGCCGCCGACGGTCATGCCGGTGATGAAGCCCTGCGCCCGCTGGATGGTGATGGCTTCGAACATCGCGTCGAACTCGTCGACGATCCACGAGCCATACGTCCGGGTGCGGTTGTACCACCAGTTGCCGACGGCCTCGCCGCCGCCGCTCACGAACAGGGCCGTGGCCACCAGCAGCACGCCCAACCCGCCCACCTTCAACAACAGCAGCATCGCGGTCATAGCGTCTGGTGGAGGAAGATTTCCTCCGGCACCTGGATGCCGAAGTTCGGCAGGCTCTTGACGAACTCCGGCACGTGGCCGGTGGGCCGGAACTGGCCGAGGACCTTGCCGTCGGGCGCCAGCCCGGTCTGCTCGAAGCGGAAGACGTCACGGGTGACGAACTGCCCCGCCTCCTGGCCGCAGATCTCGGTGACGTAGGTGATCCGGCGACTGCCGTCCTGCAGGCGCGACTGCTGCACCACGATCTGCACGGCCGACGCGATCTGGTCGCGGATGGCGCGCGAGGGCAGGTCGAGGCCGGCCATCAGCGACAGCGTCTCGAGGCGGCTCAGCGCATCGCACCGGGGTGTTGGCGTGCAGCGTCGTGAGCGAGCCGTCGTGGCCGGTGTTCATCGCCTGCAGCATGTCGAGCGCCTCGCCGCCGCGGCACTCGCCGACGACGATGCGATCGGGGCGCATGCGCAGCGAGTTGCGCACCAGGTCGCGGATGGTGATCGCGCCCTCGCCCTCGATGTTCGGCGGGCGCGTCTCGAGCGACACGACGTGCGCCTGCGGCAGCTGCAGCTCGGCGGCGTCCTCGATGGTGACGATGCGCTCGTCGTCGGGGATGAACGACGACAGCACGTTGAGCAGCGTGGTCTTGCCCGAGCCGGTGCCGCCGGAGATGACGATGTTCTGCCGCGCGTGGACGGCGGCGCCGAGGAAGGTGGCCATCTGCTCGGTCATCGAGCCGAAGCCGATCAGGTCGGGAATCCCCAGCAGCTTCTTCGAGAACTTGCGGATGGTGATGGCCGGGCCCTTGCAGGGCCAGCGGCGGGATGATCGCGTTGACGCGGCTGCCGTCCCGCAGGCGGGCGTCGACCATCGGCACCTTCTCGTCGATGCGGCGGCCGAGCGGCGCGACGATGCGCTCGATGATGCCGCGCAGCTGGTCGTTGCTGAGGAAGCTGACGTGGCTGAGGGTCAGCTTGCCCTTCCGCTCGACGTAGACCTGGTCGATGCGGTTGACCATGATCTCGGTGACGGTCGGGTCGTCGAGCAGATCCTCGAGCGGGCCGAGGCCGAGCGCCTCGTCCATCAGCTCCTTGACCAGCTGCCGCCGGTCCTGCCGGGTGACCTCGGTGGCCTCCTCCTGCACCAGCGCCACCAGCTTGCCCTCGACCCGAACGTGCATCTCCTGCCGCTTGACGGGGTCGTGCAGGTAGCCGAGGTCGCCCTTGCGCAGGTCGATCTCCTCGATCAGGCGTCGCAGGATGCGCAGCTTGAGATCGCGCCGCACGTCGGACGGGATGTCGGCGCCGCCGTCCTTCGCGCCCTCGGTGCGGTGACGGAACGCCCGCTGGATGAAGGTGCGCGACAGGTCGGCAAAGCCGGCCGCCAGCTCGTCGTCGGGCCGCAGCTCCATCAGGGTCCGGCCCTTGGACTCGACCCACGCGACGGTCTGCGGCTGGTCGCCGAGGTAGGCCAGGACCTCGGGGCCGAGCTGCGACGCGCCCGCACCGGTGTGCGTGTCGGTGGTGCGATTGACGCAGAGGCCGATCGCCGACGGCGGCACCTGCGCGCCGCGCATCAAGCCGAGCAGGTGTCCGGTCCGGGCCAGGCCTTGCGGCGTGGGGTCGACGACCACGCACATCTGGTCGGTGCGGTCGAGCAGGAAGGCGCCGACGTCGCCGGTCACCAGCGACAGGTCCATGACCAGGTAGTCGAACGCCTGGTCCATGACGTGGAAGACCTGCTCGAGCACCTTGCGGTTCAAGGCGTTGGCCTGGACGACGTCGTTGATCAGCGACAGGCACGGGCACGCCGGACGGCGCCGACATCAGGTAGGAGGTCAGGAACTCCGGCGTCAGGCGCTCGAGCAGCGGCAGCAGGTCGCTGACGCTCTTGGTGCGCGGCAGGCCCATCTTCTGGCAGCCGTCGCCAGGGCAAGGCGACGAGGCATCGAGAAAGAGCACGCCGCCGCGGACCTGATGCAGGATACCGACCGCGAGGTTGGTCGCGACAAACGTCTTGCCGGCCCCACCGGAGCCCGACGTGACCGCGATGACCTTGAGACGGGCCATCGTGTCAGGGCTGCGCCGCGGTGCTGAGCGCGGGGCGGAAGACGACGAGGAGCTGGGTCTTCTTCGTCTTGTAGTTGTTCGAGCCGAAGAGGCTGCCGAAGACCGGGACGAACTGCAATCCCGAGCTGCTGGCACCGGGCACGCGGCTGGCGGCCGAGGCGCCCCGGGTGGCCTTGCCCATCGCGCTCATCCCGCCGGCAATCGCCGGGGCGGCCAGCAGGTCGTTGCCCGACACCGCGAACGGCACCCCTTCGGAGGTCGAGAACGAGTAGCGCGACCGCCGCCACACCTCGGGGTCGTACAGCTTGTACTCCAGCGGCACGTTGGTCTCCACCTCCACCGCCGTCAGCAGGCCCTTCGCCCCGCGTCGGGGCCGCACCGTCAGGCGGATGCCGGTCTCCTTGAGGTTCTTGTCGTCCTTGTTCTTCGGGTCTACGGCGGGGCCGCCGATGAACACCTCCCCGGCGCCTCCGACCGGCGCCAGGACCCGACCCTTGTACAGGCTGCGCCCCGAGGGCTCGACGCCCCGACCGTATTCGCCGGTCTTGAACTGCGCGCTCGCCTCGAACAGCTCGAGCTCGTACTCGACGGCGGTGGTGACGGGCTTGCCGGCAGCCGATGTCGTGGCCGTGGCGGGATCGCCTGGCACCGCCGGCGTAACCGGAGCGTCAGCCGTGCCCGTGGCCACGGCCGGCGTGGCCGGACGCGGCGGCGCGCTGACGCGAACCGTCGACTGGACCTTGGCCACCCGCGCGATGTTGGTGATCGCGCTCAGTTCATCCGCGCTGGCGACCGTGCCGGTGAGCAGCATCTGTCCACCGAGCCTGGCGATGGTCACGCCAGGGTAGGCCGTGAGCAGGTTGCGCAGGTCGGCCTCGACCGTCTCGAACTCGCGGGTGGTGACGATGAGCGTCATCTCGTGACGCAGCACCTTCTTCTGGTCCCACACGTTGAGGGTGGTGCGGCCGGGCTTCTTGCCGCGCAACATCAGCTGCTTGCGCCCCGCCACCGGCTCGTAGCCGGCCGTGGTCGGCGATCCGAGGACGATGTCGCCCATCGGGTAGCCGGGCGTCCAGGTGGTGACTTCGTTGACGAAGATGGTCAGTTCCTCGCGGGTCGGCTGTGCCGCAGCAGGTGCAGCGACACCGAACAGACCCACGAGCGACAGCGCGACGACGATGCGTCCGAGAGGGAAGAACATGACGCCTCCGCCTTAGAACAGGCCGCGACCGACGTCGCGGAAGGTCTGCATCGGGCGTGCCTTCGGCTTGACCGGAATCTGCACGTTGAGCAGGCCCATGGGGTCGAGGAACGGCAACTGCACGGCCGTGTCGTCGAGCGAGGAGCGCAACGAGAGCGTCAGGTCGCCGACGTTCTGCGCAAGAATCAGCTCCTGCACCATCTTCGGTTCGACCAGCAGCGTGACCGTGCGCAGCGTGCGGTCACGGGTGGCCGGCGGCGCAGTGGTGCCTGACCCGGCCGTCTCGGACTGGACGCGCTCGCGGCGCAGTTCCTTGTTCACGGCGACGACAAACACGTTCTGCATCATCGTCCGCACCTCGGTCCGCTCGTCGGCGTAGGTGACGCGCCCGTTCTGCGTGCCGACGGGCCGGCCGAACTCGAAGGTGCCGACGATGTCGACGAAGTTGCCGGGGCGAATCAGCCCGCCGACGCCGGTGTCGTCGCTGACCGTGATGGCCACGGCGCGTCGGCCGCGCGGCACCTCGAACGACAGCGCTTCGGCGCCGGCATCGGCCAGCATGCTGCCGCTGACCTGCGTGCCCGCCGCGATGGGGACGACGGCGACGCGCCCCGCGACCTCCTCGACGGCCGGGAACGTCTGCGGCTGGCGGTACTTGCGTGGCACCGCCACCCGCTGGATCGCCGCCTGGTCGATGGCCGTGCCGGAAGCGATGGCGGTCCGCGTGACGATCACGTTCTGCATGTCCACTTCTTCGTAGAGCTGGCGTTCGAGGCCGCGCACGTAGACGTAGACGAGGAACACGGCCAGGAGGCCGAGGACGAGGGACAGGAGAAGTTTGGCGCGACCGGACATAGGGTGTCTATGAGTAACAGGTTGAAGGGCCTCGACCGAACGAATCGGCACATCCGGTCATTCGTCCCAGGGACAGTCACCGAACACGCACGACGTCGCACAACCGACGAAGTCGTCCATGCATTCCTGAATCTTGTTCAGAGTCCCGACTGCCTCGGCGGCGTCGGCCAACGTGCCGCGCAGGCCAGTGAGGTCGAGCGCGGCCGCCTCGCCGTTGTAGAAAATCCAGCCGAAGTAGTCACCCGATCCGACCTCTTCGAGTCCGGCAAACGCCAGGTCCCACGGATCACCGGCGTCCAGTCCGCCGCCCGCCTTGGTCCGCTTGCAGGGCGGGCTGGAGGGCTCGCAGTCGTCATCGGGATCGCCATGCTGCTCGACCCAGTCGCTGTAGATGCGAAGGTCCTCGGGCAGGTCATCCTGCAGCAGCCCGACCCGCGGGACCGCACTGGCCGACGGCACGCCGTGCTCGGCGGTCCAGATCACCTTCACGGTTTCACGGTCGTACTTGACCGACTTGTCGTTGTACTCCCACATGCCGCTCAGCAGACTGCCGTGCACCTCCGTCAGGGTGCGCGACACGCTGCGGTTGACGAGATAGAACTGGAAGGCGATCGACAGGAAGACGACACCGAGGAAGGCGATGAGCATCGTCTCGATGGTGGCCTGACCCGACCGACCGCAAGGATCAGTAGGCAATGCGCCGCCACTTCTCGAAGATCTCGTCATAGTTCCCGCCCCGGAAGACTGCCTCTGGCGCCAGATACATCGCCGATGAACTGAGCGGCTCCATCTTCACGCGGTACTCGTCGGTGCCGTCCTCGATCGTGCCGCCGACCGGCTTGGCATGTGCGGCCGCGGTCATCGCCGGGATCGTGTCGTCGCCGAACACGTCGAAGGGGTTGAAGATGGCCTTGGCCTCGGGCGCGCGCACCACCCACACGAAGGAGATGATGTCGTCGGTCTTCTCATACCACTTCACGTAGGTGTACGAGGCCGGGCAGTAGCCGAAGGGGAAGCACGGCACGACGTAGTACACCGTGTTCTTGATCGGTTCCTCGTCCACCAGGCACGGCAGCAGGAAAAACGTCTCGTCGAGAAATGGCTGGTCCGTGCAGACGGTCGGCCGCGACTTGGCGAATGGCACCTCGTTGCTCACCGTGTCGGTGCCGCTCGACAGGATGCCGGGGCGAAAGCCTTCGAACCACTCGAGCTGCTCGCCGGGGAACAGGTCGTGGGCGTTGTAGAAGGTGACGCGGGCGGCCTCGTCGTACGGGATCTTGGCGTATCCGAGCTGGATGCCCATGTCGACGAAGTTGATGATCGTGGTGCCGACCTCGAAGATCGTCTGCATCACGCTGTCGAGCCCGACGAAGCCGGCCACCGGGACGCCGATGCCCGCCACCGGCTCGAGGTCGTGGCGCCAGTCGTTGACCTCGGCGAGGCCGTTCAGGCCGATCGCCATGTTGGTGGCGCCGGTCCAGGCGCCGGCGTCGGCGACGATCTGCAGGGCCATCCGGCGGTTGATTGCCTGACCGACGTTGACCATGGTGCCGACCATCACCGTCATCAGCACCAGGAAGACCAGGAAGAACGGCGTCGACTGGCCGCGCTCGTCACTCATTGTCGCCGCCACTCGGCGCATCCCGCTGCGCGTTGGCCGGCGCGAAGGCGACGATCTCGATGCCGTCGTCGAGCCACTCGTAGATGGGCGCGCCGAACGGGACCCGGGTGGTCACCTCGTAGCCGCTGGCCGATCCCTTGACGGTGTAGGACACCTCCACCGGCGGCTCGCCATCCTCGTCGGCCCACCAGTTGATGTTCTCCATGACCGCCTTGGCCGCCGCCTCCGGGCTGTTGCCGACCACCGCCGCGCGCGAGGCCGCGAAGGCGGCGTAGGTCACCATGTACCGCGTGACGGCAATCATCACGAGATGCATGAGGCCGAAGATCAGGAGGAGCAGGAAGCCCATCATGATCATCGTCTCGAGCGTGGCCTGGCCGCGTCGCGCCGAAGCGCGAGCGGCCGGCCGGCTGGGAGTGCGCACGTAGAACCCGGCTGAACGCAGCGCTACTCGTCGACGGTGGACTTCTTGTCCTTCGAGGCGCCGACCGCGTCGCTTGCCTTGTTCGACCAGTTCTCGGCCGCCGGCTTGACCTTGTCCCAGAAGAACAGGATGAAGGCGATCAGGATGACGGCGGCCATGATGCCGACGATCATCAGGTACTCGGTTGGGGTCTGGCCGTCCTCACGGCGCAGGCGCCGGGCACTGATGTTGCGTCGAATCGTCCGGATCATGCCGCTGCTGCTGGTCGTCGTTTCCATGCGCTCTCCTTGAGGCCGCGAGGGCCGTTACTCACATTCAACGCCGGCCTCGGGCTCAACGAACTCCGGGCACGGCGGCGGCGGCGCGTCTGCGTCGCGCAGCGGGCTCGACAGGTGCAACACCATGTGCTCCACCACCTTGACGCCAATCGTCTTCATCGTCGGCACGATGATCGACGTGAGCACGATCAGCATCGCCGTCATCAGGCCGGCAATCATCAGGTACTCGTTGGCCGCTTGCCCCCGCCTGTCCCGCCGCGACGTCACAACCCCACCGTCCGCACGCTGCGGGCCACCATCCGGACGACCCCCACGAGCACCGGCTGCAACATGCCGGACAGCACGATGGCCACGGCCGTCAGGATGCCAGCCACCATCAGCCACTCCACCGCCACCTGGCCACGACGCCCGGTCCGGTCCCCCTCGGTCATCGTCCTGCCCTTCACGTAGTCATCCTGCTGTGCGTGCCGCGGATCATATGCGGTTGTCGCCGCTTGTAAAGCCCAACGATCGTTAGCGGGCACCTTCCGGTCATTCCCGAAGCCCCGCGATTACCCATCCGCCGCCGCCGCGCACGAGGTCGAAGACGAAGGTGCGGCGGATCGTCAGGCTCTGCCCGGGCGCGTAGCCGTCGGTGCTGCCCGGTTGCGTCAGCCGGCACGTCGCGATGGCGCGGGCCCCATCGCGCGGCTCGACCTGGCAATCGGCCAGCGACAGCGGCGCGGAGAACGCCGTGGTGACGCGCCGCAAGTGGTTGTCGTCAACGCCCGGCCAGACCCGCCGAATCCCCGACGCGTGGGCGGTGTTGCGGGCGGCAACGTAGGCCCGCACGAGCGCCAGCCCCTCGACCTGCGGCGCCGCAACGGGCGGCGGGTCGGGCTCGCGCCGTTCGGGCGGACGCGGTGGCAGGGCGGCCTCTGCAATCGCCGGCGAACGCAGCGGCGCCGCTGGTTCGGCGGGCGGCGGCACGGGCGGCGCCGTCACCACCGCCGTCGGGACTGCCGCCGCTGCTGCGGCTGGCACCGGCCGCGACTGCCGCAACGGGCGCGCGGCGGCTGGCGCGGCAGGGGTCGATTGCCCCGGCGGCGCGGCCTTCACACCGCCGGGTGTCTGGGCCGGTGGCGCGACGATGGTCGGCGCCGCTTGCAGCTCCGGGCCGGCCATCCTCCCCTCGCGGGAGCCGGCCGCGAGGCTGTCGGGCGCCTCCGCCGGTGACCCGGGCCTGGCTGGCGGCACGGCCGCCGGAGCGTCAGGCACGCTCGCGGCGACGGGCAACGTCGGCGCCGGCGTGCCGGTGGCGGACTGCGCGGGGGCGGGCTCGCCGCCGAGCAGGCCGAACGACCGCGCCGCCATGAACGCCACCACGAAGCTGACGGCCAGCATCGCCAGCAGACCGCCGACGACCAGCGCCGCCGACACGCCACGGCGCGCGGCCGGCACCGGGGCGCCGAGAGCGGCCGCGGTGTGGAGGTGCCCAGGCGCAGCCACGGGCGGCGCCGCCGCCGACACCGGGGGTCGTGCCGCCGAGCCCGCGGCAGCGGTGGCCGGCGCGACCTGGCCGCGCGCGGCGGCAAGCACCGGCGCGTCGACCGTCGATCGTCCGGCACCCGCCGGAGCAATGGCGCCACCCGAGGGAACGGATGGCAACGGCACCGGCATCGGACCGCTGTCGGGGAGCCGCGGCCGCCCGGCCGCGGCCGGCGCCGATCGTGGGCCCGGCAGCGGGGGTGGCGGCGGCGCCGTGACAGGTGCCGTCGATGGCAGCGCGACGACCGGCGCGTACACCGTGTCGCTGTCCGGCGCCGACACCGGTGCCGTTGCCGTTGCCGTTGCCGGCGGCTTGTCGGTCGCGGCTGCAGCGGCTGGCGGAGCGACGACCCAGCCTGCAGCGGCGGCGGACGCGCTCACCACCACCGTGGCGTCGTCGCCGCTGGCCTGCATCACGCGCCGGCGCGCCCGCGCCAGGTCCTTCCGCATTGCCTGCAGGTCCGGATAGCGGTCGGCGGGCTGCCGGGCCATGGCGCGCGCGATGACCCTGGCCAGTTCGGGATCGATATCGGGCAGCAGTCGCTCGACCGGCGTGACCTGGGCGCCCAGCACCTGCTGCAGGACGTCGGCGGTGGTGGCACCGGCAAAGGCGCGACGGCCCGAGAACAGTTCGTACATCACGAGACCGACGGCGTAGATGTCGCTGCGCGCGTCGATGTCGGCGCCCTCGAGTTGCTCCGGCGCCATGTAGGCCGGCGTGCCGATCAGCGTATGCGCGTCGATCTCGGCCGAGTCGCGATGCGAGACACGGGCAATCCCGAAGTCGAGCACCTTCACCAGGCCGGCCCGCGAGATCATCAGGTTGGCCGGCTTGATGTCGCGGTGGATGATGCCGCGCTGGTGGGCAAAGCCCAACCCGTCGGCGACCTCGTCGATGATGTCCAGCTTGCGGATGGGCGAGAACGGCAGGTCGTCGCGGATCAGCGTGGCCAGCGTGTCGCCATCGATGTACTCCATGGCGATGTACAGCTCCCCCTGGTGATCGCCGACGTCGTAGACGGTGACGATGTTGGGGTGCTGCAGGCGACCGGCCGACTGCGCCTCACGCATGAACCGGCGCCGCAGGTCCTCGCCGTTGACGCGCAGCAGCTTGAGCGCGACGTGCCGGTCGAGCACCGGGTCGCGGGCCAGGTACAGCACCCCCATCCCGCCCTCCCCGAGGAGGCGCTCGACTTCGTAACGGCCGATGGTTGCAGGGGGCTGGCTCATGAATGTCCCTAGGGGGTAACGCTGCGGCGAAGGCAGGTGAACACGTCGGCGCCGCCTCATGTTTCGCGGCGGATCGATCGATTACAGTACGGCAGTCGCGCAAACGTGGAAGAGCTTCCCGCACATATCGGCCCGTATGAAGTCCGGGACCGCCTCGGACACGGCGGCATGGGAGTCGTGTACCTCGGTTTCGACCCGATGCTCGACCGGCCGGTCGCCATCAAGGTCCTGAAGGTGCCCGACGACGAGACCCGCCGGCGCTTCCTGCGCGAGGCACGGCTCGCCGCCAAGGTCCATCACCCCAACATCGTCAGCATCTACGCGGTCGGCGAGCACCAGGGCAACCCGTACCTGGCGATGGAGTTCATCGCCGGCCGGACGATGTCGCAGGTGATCCGCGGCGGCGAGGAGATGCCCCTGGCCCGCAAGGTCCACTGGCTGTCCGAGCTGTGCGCCGGCCTGGCCCACGCGCACGCCAGCGGCATCGTCCATCGCGACGTCAAGCCGTCCAACCTGCTCATCGCCGAGAACACCGGCACGCTCCGCCTGCTCGATTTCGGCATCGCCCACGGCAACGAAGCGTCGAGCCATGACGATGGCCGGGATGATCGTCGGCACGCCGCAGTACATGTCGCCCGAGCAGATCACCGGGCAGGCGGTGGACGCGCGCAGCGACATCTTCTCGGTTGGCGCGGTCGCCTACGAGCTGTTGACGGGACGGCAGGCGTTCGGGGGCGAGAATCTCTATCACATCTCCCGGCAGATCGTCGGCGACCAGCCGCGGCCGATCGAGAGCTTCGTTCCCGACGCGCCCAACGCCCTGGTCAAGACCATCACCAGGTGCCTGCAGAAGGACCCCGCCGCCCGTGCCGACAGCGCCAGGGTGCTCGAGCGTGAGTTCCTGGCGCTGGCGCGCCGGCTCGATCCCGAGCACACGTTGATGGTGGTGCCCGGCGAGACCACGGTGGCGGCGCCGGCCAGGGACGTGACGACCTCGCGGCGGCAACTGCTGCGCGAGGCCGCCGAGGCCATCGACCAGGGCGAGCTGACGACGGCGTCCGAGCTGCTGCAGAAGCTCGAATCGGCGGACATCGCCCAACGCGGACGTGCAGCAGCTGCGACAGAAGCTGCAAAGCCGCCGCCTCGAGGTGCGCGTCCACGACGCCGTGTCGCGCGCCGACGAGGCCACGCAGACCGGCTCGCTCGAGGAGGCCGAAGCGGCCATCAACGCGCTGGCCGATCTCTCGCCACGCCATGGCGACCTCGGGCGCCTGCGACGGGCCCTGCAGGAGCGCATCGACGAACGGCAGGTGGCGACGCTGACCTCCAGGGCACGTCAGGCACTGCAGCAGGACCGCCTGGAAGAGGCCGAGTCGCTGCTCGCGGAGGCGCTGTCGCTCGCACCGGATGCGCCGGACGCGCTGGCAGTGCAGCAGAAACTGGCGGATCGGACCCGGGCGCAACGCATCGCGCGACTCGTTGCACAGGCCAGCCGCGCCCTCGACCAGGACGACCCGCACGCCGCGCTGCCGGGCGATCGAGGCGTTGGCGCGCATCGACGCCGCCCACCGCGACGTGGCCCGGCTGCAGGCCCGTCTCGCCGCCGTCACCGCCGAACACGACGAGGCGCGTGCCAGGCCGGCCGTGCTGCCGCCGGCGGTTGCCGCGGCGCCCCCCCTGCCCGAGTCCGTTCCGCCTCGGGCCGCACCACTGCCGGTGCCCATGGCGGCACAAGTGGCGCCTGCCGGGCGCATCGCCGGGCAGCACGGCACAGCCCCCGCGCGCGCCGCGGCGTCTGCCCCGGCGCGGCGCCGGTCAGGCCACGGGTCAGGCCCCGGGTCAGACCGGCGCGGGCCAGGGGCCCGCCGACGCCGTCGCACGTGGAGACGCCGCCGAACCTCGGCGCCATCAGCACATGCCGACGGACTGCTGCTGCGCCAGCCAGACCCCTGTCCCGTCACACACCGAGCCACCGCCGGCTGCCCTGCACCAGACCGCTGCCGGCACGACCGCGCGCCGGCCGCGGCTGGTGCCGGTGATTGCGGCCATGCTGCTGCTGGCACTGCTCGGCGGCGGCGCGTACGTCCTGTTCGGAGGCGCCCGCGATCGGCGGCACCGCGACAGGCGACCACCGGCGCTCACCGACGACAAGCGGGCCGACTCGGCAATCGGCGTCGACGCCGGCACGCCGGCCGCACCAGCGGCGGGGGTAGAGTCAGCGGTGCCGCCAGCCGTGTCCCCGGTTGCGGCATCCGCTCCGGCCGACGCCGCGACGTGACCGTGACGCCCCCCGTCGCCGCACGCGCGTCGATCCGTTCAGCGGGGCGCGGCAGTTCGCCGCGGCGGGCCGGTACGACCGCGCGCTGGTCGCCATCGACCAGGTGAAGGGCGTGTCGGCGGCGCAGGTGCAGGTGGAGCGCGACCGCGTGGTGGAGAACGCGCGCCGCTACACGCTGGCGGCGCGCCGCGGCGCCGAGGACCTGCGCCTGACCAGGAGTGCGCAGTACGTCCTCGGCACCTCCCGGCAGGAACAGGCCGAGCGCGATCTGAAGGCCGGCCGGTTGAAGTCGGCGGTCGTTGGCTTGATGGCGGCGCGGGGCCACTTCCTGCAGGCGTTCAACGACAGCGGCGCGGTCGCGCCGGCCGCCGTGGTGGCCGCGCCGCCCGCTGCCTGCGCCCGCGACGCCTGCCACCCCGCCGGCGCCGGCCGCAGCGACGGTGGACACCGGGACGTGGTCCACCGAAGAAGCGCGCGTGGTCGTCGACGGCTTCCAGTCGGCTTATCTGGGACGCGACCTCGGCTGCGCTGCGACGTCTGTGGCCGACGATGGACCCGAACTGGAGCAGCGAGTTCCGCGACGCATTTGCCACCACGGGCGCGCTCGTCTGCGTGTTCGAGAACGTCTCCATCGTCCGCGCCACCGACCAGTTCATGGTGACCGCACGTCTGCTCACGCAGCTGCCCGGCGAGGAGATCCGACGCCGCAGCCTGGTCATCGCGCTGGTCCCGGCCCGCGACCGGCTGGTCATCGGGGGCATCCGGGTCAGGTAGAGTTGTGGCGCATGCCCGCCGCCATCACGCTCGACGCGGTCACCAAGCGCTTCGCCCAGACGACCGCGGTCGATGCGGTGTCGCTGCAGGTCCCCGAGGGCGCCGTCTACGGCTTCATCGGGCCCAACGGTTCGGGCAAGACCACGACGCTGCGGATGATCATGAACATCCTGCTGCCCGACAGCGGCAGCGTGGAGGTGCTGGGCGACCGGAGCACGGCAGCGGCGCGCGACCGCGTCGGCTACCTGCCCGAGGAGCGTGGGCTCTACAAGCAGATGCCGGTGCAACGGCTGCTCACCTATTACGGCGAGTTGAAGGGCGGCCGGCGTGCCGACGTGGCGCGCGAAGCCGAGTGGTGGCTGGCCCGGCTTGGCCTGGCGGGCGTGGCCGACAAGAAGATCCAGGCGCTCTCCAAGGGCATGTCGCAGAAGGTGCAGTTCATCGCCACGGTCGTCGCACGCCCGGATCTGGTGATTCTCGACGAGCCGTTCTCGGGCCTCGACCCGGTCAACCGCGACGTCCTGCGCGACGCGGTGCTCGAGCTCAAGCGCCGCGGCACGACCATCGTCTTCAGCACCCACGACATGACGATGGCCGAGTTGATGTGCGACCGCATCTTCATGATCTTCAAGGGCCGCAAGGTGCTCGACGGATCGCTCGAGGAGATCCAGACCACCTACGGCCATGACGCCGTGCTCGTCCGGGCCGTGGGGGGCGCGACGCTGCTGCGGACGATCGAGGGCGTGACGTCGGTGATCGACCACGGCAACGTGCAGGAGGTGCGGCTTGACGTGGCGACCGCAGGCGTTCCTCGGCGCGCTCACGGCGCGCACCGAGGTGCAGCGCTTCGAGATCACGCGCCCCTCGCTGCACGACATCTTCGTCGAGATCGCGCGCCCCGCCCCCGACGACGACGTCGTTCCCACCGCTTGAGGCCTGCCCGCATGTCCAGGGTCCTGATCATCGCCGCCGCCGAGTTCGAACAGGCCGTGCGCAGCCGCGCCTTCCTGATTGGCCTGCTCGCCCTGCCGCTGCTGATGGCGCTGGCTTTCGGCGTCCAGGCGCTGACCGCGCGACGCGACACCTCCGAGCGCCATTTCGCCATCGTCGACCGCACCGGCGTGCTGGGCCCGGCGCTGGTCGAGGCGGCGCGCCAGCACAACGCCGAGGAGATCGTCGCACGTCGGGCCGACGCACCGGACCGGAGTTCCTGCCGGAGCTGGTCGAGGGGCAGGTCACCGACACGACGCGCCTGGCGCTGTCGGACCGCGTCCGGCAGGAGCAGCTGTTTGCCTTCGTCGAGATTCCGGCCGAGGTGCTGACCGCGAGTGGCACCGACGCGCCGCGCCTGCAGTACTACACCGAGTACCCGACCTACCAGGCCCTGCCCGAATGGTTGCGGCAGGAGGTCGAGCCGCGCCGTCGCCGACCGACGCCTCTCTGCCCTCGGCGCCGATCCGGCCGAAGCCCGGCGCCTGCTCGAACCCGTCCCGATGGATCGCAAGGGTCTGGTGGCTCGCACGGCAGACGGCACGGTGTCGGAGGCCGAGAAGGTGGACGCCATCCGCGCCTTCGCGATGCCGGCCATCGCGATGTTCATGCTGTTCGCCCTGGTGATGAGTTCAGCGCCGCAGTTGCTGAACAGCGTCATCGAGGAGAAGACCAGCCGGATCAGCGAAGTGCTGCTGGGATCGGTCAGCGCCTTCCACCTCATGCTCGGCAAGCTGCTCGGCAGCGTCGCCGTGACGCTGGTGCTCGGCGTGGTGTACATCGGGGGCGGGCTGCTGCTGGCGGCGCAGGCGGACTATTTCGGGCTGATCCGCTGGAGCCTGATTCCGTGGTTCGGGCTGTTCCTGGTGATTGCCGTCTTCCTGTATGGCGCGATGTTCATCGCCATCGGGGCTGCCTGCAGCGAGGTCAAGGACGCACAGGGGATGATGATGCCGGCGCTGGTCCTGTCGATGTTCCCGATCTTCGTGTGGCTGCAGGTCGCCCAGAATCCCGACAGCGCGATGTCGGTCGGGTTCTCGCTGTTTCCGTTCTCGGCCCCGTACCTGATGCTGCTGCGGATCGCGATCCCGCCCGGACCGCCGGCCTGGCAGGTGATCGTCGCGGTGCTCGGCAGCATCGCCACCACCGCTCGCGATGGTCTACGCCGCCGGCCGGATCCTGCGCGTCGGCCTGCTGATGCAGGGCAAGACCGCCAGCTACCGCGAGATGGCGCGCTGGATCACCGCGAAGTAGCCGGGATACGGCGGGTCGGGTACCGGGTGCCGGGTGCCGGGTGCCGGTACCGGTTACGGGTCGCAGGGCACGGGTCACGGGTTCCGGGTCACGGGTTCCGGTCGCGGGTTCGGGCACGGGTTCCGGGTCACGGGTCACGGGTCGCCGCGGGTACTCTATGCAGATGTCCGCTGTGGCGCCTGCGCCTGCCCTTGTTCGTGTTGCCGTGTTTCCTGCTGGTGGCCGCGCCGGCGTTGGCCCAGTCGGCCATCGAGTACACGGTGTCGGTGCCCGCCCCCGAGCAGCGCTGGCTGCAGGTGGACGTCGTGTTCCCCGCCCAGCCTGGACGGCCGCTCGACGTGCGCATGGCGCGGTCCTCGCCCGGTCGTTACGCGACGCACGAGTTCGGCAAGAACGTGTACATGCTCGAGGCTCGCGCCGCCGACGGCGACCGCGCTGCCGGTCGAGACGGTGGCGCCGGCGCACTGGCGCGTCCGGGCCGCGGGCGCCAGTCGTGCACGTCAGCTACCGGCTGTTTGCCGATCACGTCGACGGGACATACGCGGCCGTCGACGGCACGCACGCCCACCTGAATGCGCCGGCCACCTTCCTGTGGGCGCCGGCGCTGGCCGACCGCGCGGTCCGGGTGCGATTCACGCAGCCGCCGGAACGCACCTGGCGGGTCTCGACGCAGTTGTTCCCGACCGACGACCCACTGGCCTTCACCGCGCCGAATCTGCAGTACCTGATGGATTCGCCGGTGGAGTTCAGCGCCCACGCGGTGCGGGAGTTCGCGGTGGCGCGACCGGGCGGCGGTGCGCCGGCGCCGGATCCGCCTCGCAGTGCATCACCTCGGCACCGAGGCGCAGCTGGACGACTACGCGGTGATGGTCGAGAAGATCGTGCGTGAGCAGGCCGCGGTCTTCGGCGGCCTGCCGCCGTTCGATGGCGGCACCTACACCTTCCTGATGGACTACCTGCCGTGGGCCGACGGCGACGGCATGGAGCACCGCAACAGCACGGTGTGCACCGTCGCCGGCCAGCCTGGCCGACGGCATGTCGCGGGTCGGCCGGAACCGCCTCGCACGAGTTCTTCCATGCGTGGAACGTCGAGCGTATCCGGCCAGCCAGCCTGGAGCCGTTCGACTTCACCAAGGCGAACATGTCGGGTGAGCTGTGGCTGGCCGAGGGCTTCACCAGCTACTACGGGCGTGCTGGCGATGATTCGCGCCGGGCTGGTCGCCGAGGACCAGGGCGCCGCGCAGCTGGCGATGTTTGCCGCAGGCGGTGCTGCAGGCGCCAGGCACGCAGTTCCGATCGGCCGTGGACATGAGCCGGCTCGCACCGTACGTCGACGCGGCCAGGGCCATCGACCAGACCAACTGGGAAAACACGTACGTCTCGTATTACACGTACGGGGCGGCGCTCGCCCTCGGACTGGACCTGACGCTGCGCGAGCGGAGCGCCGGGTCGGTGACGCTGGACGACTACATGCGGCAGCTGTGGAAGACGCATGGCGCGCCGGGTGGGCGGGCGCCCGGCTACGTGAGCCGCCCGTATACGCTGGCCGACGCGCAAACGGCACTGGCTGTCGTCAGCGGTGATGCCGGGTTTGCCGGCGACTTCTTCCGTCGCCATGTGCTCGGCACCGAGCCGCTGCCGTACCGGCGCTTGCTGGCTGCGGCCGGCTACACCCTGCGTGAGCGTGACAGCGAGGCGACACTCGGCGCGGTACGGCTGCAGGCCCAGCAGGGGCGGATGACCGTTGCCGCCAACCCGCCGTCGACCAGTGCCGTCTACCAGCGCCGGACTCGGGCGCGGCGATGTGGTGGTCTCGCTTGCCGGGACGGCGGTCGTCAAGCCGGGCGACTGGGAGCGAGTGGTTGCCGCGCTGACGCCCGGCAGCGAGGTCGCCCTCGTCTTCGAGTCGCGCGGCGAGCGCAAGACCCGGCAGCTCATGGTGGGCAAGGGCGACCGTCTCGAGGTCGTGCCGACGCCGGACCGGACGCCGCAGCAGGAGGCGTTGCGAGCCGGGTGGCTCGGCAGCAAGACCGCGGGGTAGGGCGCGTTGCCCGAACGCGCCGAAGTCGAGGCCATACCGGCCGGGCTGGCCGGGACGCTGGGTCGACCGACGCCTCGGGGAGGCGTCGCTACCGCCTGATCGTCGCCAGCCGGTCGGCCATCGCCTTGACCCGCTCGGGGTGTTGCGCGGCAAGGTTACTGGTCTCGCCGAGGTCGGCCTCGAGGTCATAGAGCTGCGGCAGCGGGTCGTTGGCCAGCTCGGTGTCGGTCGGCTCGCTGCGGCGCGGCCCTGACGACGGCTCTATGTACTTCCAGCGGCCCTCCCGCAGCGCCAGCCGCCCGGCATGCTCGACGATGTGGTCGCGGCCCTGTCGGTCCTCACCAAGCAGCGCCGGCAGGTGGTTCCGGCTGTCGCGGCCTTCGCCCGACGGCACGGCCTGTCCGGCGAGCGCCGCCAGTGAGGCCATCAGGTCCACCTGCGACACGAGCGCGTCGCTGACCCCGGGTTTGACGCGAGCCGGCCAGCGGACCGCGAACGGCACGCGCGTGCCGGCTTCGAAGCGGCTGTACTTGCCGCCGCGCAGCGGGCCGGCCGGGCGTGTGCGTGCCCAGCTTCTCCACCGCCTGGTCGACGTACCCGTCGTCGACGACGGGGCCGTTGTCGCTGGTGAAGATCACGAGGGTGTTGTCGGCGAGCTTCAGACGGTCGAGCGGTGTCGAGCAGCTGCCCGATCGACCAGTCCGACTGCAGGATCGCGTCGCCGCGCGGCCCCATGCCCGACTTGCCGACGAACCGCTCGTGCGGCACCCGCGGCACGTGCGGGTCGTGCGTGGCGAAGAAGAGGAAGAACGGCTCGCGCTGGTGCTGCTCGATGTAGCGAGACGGCCTTGCCGCGTGAAGGTGTCGGCCATGTCCTGGTCGCGCCACAGCGCCGCCTTGCCGCCGGTCATGTAGCCGATGCGGCTGACGCCGTTGACGATGGTCTGGTCGTGGCCGTGGCTCGGACGCTGCGTGGTCAGCAGTTCCGGGTTCGCGCCTGACCGGTCGGCCAGTCGCCGATCTGTGCTGTCGTAGGCGACGCGGATCGGGTCCTGCGGGTCGAGTCCGACGACGCGGCCGTTCTCGACGTAGACGGTCGGCACGCGGTCGCCGGTGGCAGCCATGATGAAGCTGTAGTCGAAACCGATCTCGTTCGGTCCCGGCGCGATGCGGCGTGTTCCAGTCCGGCCCGCCTGGCCCGCCGAGACCCGAGGTGCCACTTGCCGACGACACCGGTGCTGGTAGCCGGCTTGCCGCAGCATCGACGGCAGCGTGGCGCGCGCCGGGTCGATGATCAGCGCGGCGTTGCCCGGCAGCACCCCGGTGCCCTGCTGGCGCCAGGCGTATTTGCCGGTGAGCAGCGAGAAGCGCGACGGCGTGCAGGTGGCCGACGTCGCATAGCCGCTGCGTGAACCGCACGCCCTCCGTGCGCGATGCGGTCGATCTGCGGCGTCTGGATCGTCGTGGCTCCATAGGCCGACATGTCGCCGTAGCCGAGGTCGTCGATGTAGATCAGGACGATGTTGGGGCGCGGCGTGGGCTGGGCGCCGGCGTTCAGCGGGAACAGGACCAGCCCCAGCAGCATCAACGACGTTCGCATCGACAATGTATGACTCCGTTCCCGCATCCCAGAAGGGCCGCTCGGGGAGCGGCCCCTACCCTCGTCGCCGCGAGATCGCCCGCCGCGCTGGCGGCTACCTGCGACCTCCGTCCCGATCCGCGATCCCGATCCCCGATCCGCGATCCGCGATCCCCCTATTCCTCCGCCATGAACGGATACCGGTAGTCGGTCGGCGGCGAGAACGTCTCCTTGATCGAGCGCGGGCTGACCCAGCGCAGCAGGTTCAGCTTGCTGCCGGCCTTGTCATTGGTGCCCGACCCGCGCGGCGCCGCCGAACGGCTGCTGCCCGACGACCGCGCCGGTGCACTTGTCGTTGATGTAGAAGTTGCCGGCGGCGTTGCGCAGGTGCGTGTGCGCCAGGCGCACCGCCTGCCGGTCGTCGGCGAAGATGGCGCCGGTCAGCGCATAGGGCGACGTCCGATCGACAATCGTCATCGTCTCCTCGTACTGATCGTCCGGATACACGTAGGCCGTGACCAGCGGTCCGAAGATTTCCTCGCACATCAGCCGGGACCCGGGGTCGTCGACCTGCACGAGCGTCGGCGCGACGAAGTAGCCGTCGTCCTTCGTGGCGGTGCCGCCGGCGATGATCGTCCCCGTCTTGCGTGCCTCGTCCAGGTAGCCGCCGATCTTGTCGAACGACTTCTCGTCGATGACCGCGCCCATGAAGTTGCGGAAGTCGCGGACGTCACCCATCTGGATGTCGGCCATCATCGCCACCATCCGGTCGCGCACCCCCGGCCACAGCGACTGCGGGATGTAGACGCGGCTGCAGGCCGAGCACTTCTGCCCCTGGTACTCGAACGCGCCCCGCACGATGGCCACCGCCAGCGCCTCGACGTCGGCCGACGCGTGCGCCATGATGAAGTCCTTGCCGCCGGTCTCGCCGACGATGCGCGGATAGGAGCGGTAGGTGCCCATGCGGCTGCCGATCGTCTTCCACATGCTGTTGAAGACGCCGGTGCTGCCGGTGAAGTGGACGCCGCCGAGATCGCGATGCGACGAGCAGCGCGTCCGAGATCGGCACCGGATCGCCGGGCACGAAGTTGATGACGCCCGGCGGCAGGCCGGCCGCTTCCAGCAGCTTCATCACGTAGTAGCCGCTCAGCATCGCGGTCTGCGGCCGGCTTCCAGATGACGGTGTTGCCCATCAGCGCCGGCGCCCCCGACAGGTTGCCGCCGATCGCCGTGAAGTTGAACGGGCTGACCGCGTAGACGAATCCTTCGAGCGGCCGGTAGTCGGTCTGGTTCCAGACGCCCTTGTCGCTGATCGGCTGCTCGCCGTAGAGGTCCTCGGCGTAGACGCAGTTGAAGCGGAAGAAGTCGATCAGCTCGCAGGCCGCGTCGATCTCGGACTGGAACACCGTCTTGCTCTGCCCGAGCATCGTCGCGGCGTTGATCGTGTCGCGCCAGGTGGTCGAGAGCAGCTCGGCGGCCCGCAGGAAGACGGCGGCCCGATCCTCCCAGGGCCAGCGGCTCCACTCCGCGCGCGCCGCGGCCGTGGCGGCGATTGCCTGCTGGACCAGCTCGGGCGTCGCCTTGTGCCAGGTGCCGAGGACGTGACCGTGCGCGTGCGGCATGACCACCGACGCGGTATCGCCGGTGCGGTATTCCTTGCCGTTGACGATGACCGGAATGTCGACGTGCTCGCCAGCCATGCTCGCCAGCCGTCCCTTCAACGACGCCCGTTCGGGTGCGCCGGGCGCGTAGCTGCGAATCGGCTCGTTGACGACGGCGGGCACACGGCGACGTGCCGCGAGACTGGCGACGGTGAGGTCAGGCATCGGGCGAGTTTATCGCGTCACACACCGGCGGGCGCGGTCCCCGAACCCGCCGAGCAGGGCCGTTCGTTGAAGGGCCCCTACCTTCAGTGGCCGCGGGTCCGATCCCATTTCGGGTCGCCACCGCGGGCGTCGGCGGGGAGCGTGTCCCACGGGTCGGCAATCATGCCGTTGAGGTCGTAGACGACCTTGCCGTCGCGCACGGTGAGTTCGCACTGCAGGCGCTGGGTGCCCTCGAGGCGGCCACCAGTGAAATCGACGAAGCCGAAGCGCCCTTGCTCCACGCGCAGCACCGCCACGTCGGCCGCGGCGCCAACCGACAGATGACCGAGCGACTCGAGCTTGATCTGGCGGGCCGGGTTCCAGGTCGACTGACGGATGACGTCCACCAGGGGCACGCCGGCCGCCATGAACTTGCCCATCACGTTCAGCATGTCCTTCATCGCCGAGTTCATGCTGCTCGTGTGCAGGTCGGTGGAAATCGAGTCCGGGAGGAAGCCGGCCTTCAGCATCGGGATCGCCGCCGAGTACCGCAGGCTCGTGCCGCCGTGACCGACGTCGAAGACGATGCCCTTCTTCCGTCCCTCGACCATGGCCGCGCTCGGGCCCTTGCTGGTCTGGTCCTGCTCGCCACGCACCCCGCCGTACATGTGCGTGAAGATGTCGCCGGGCCGCAGGTACTTCATGAACAGGTCCATCAGGGTACGACCGGCCTTGACGTTGCCGCCGAAGTCGATCATCACCGGGATGTCGGCCTTCGTGCCGGCAATGACGGCCTGCTCGTAGGGCTTCCAGTCGCCGCCGTTGTAGTGCGCGCTCTTGATGCCGACGACGACGCCCTTGTGCTGCAGCGCCATGGCGGCGGTGGCGGCGCCGTCCATGTCGTCGGCGTTCTGCTCGATCTTGCCCGAGCCCATTCCGTTGCCGACGATGTTGAGGAAGGCGGTGACGCGGGTCTTCGACTCGTCGATGATCCGGCGCTTGAAGTCGGGGAAGTTGCGCCAGCCCGACGTGCCCGCGTCGTTCACCGTCGTGACGCAGCTGCGCAGCGTGAAGCCGTCGGGAAAGACGCTCCAGTCGCCGCCGGCGTAGTCCTTCAGCTTCTCGCCCGGGTAGACGTGCACGTGCAGGTCGATGAGGCCTGGTGTGACGAGCAGGCCTTTGGCGTCCACGGCCTTGAGGGCGCGGGCTGCCGGGATGTCGGCCGCGACCGCCGCAATCCTGCCGTCCTTGATTGCCACGTCGCGCACCGCGTCGAGTCCATTGCGCGGATCGACCACGCGGCCGCCCTTGATCAGGAAGTCGTAGTCGGGCGGCCCCTGCGCGGCGACGGGCAGCGCGAGGACGACGAGCAGGGTCAGCAGGGTGATGCGGCGCATGCGCGGAACTGTACACCGAGCGCGGCGGACCGCACCGCGTGTCGCTGCAGGGGCCGCTCCCCGAGTGGCACGACGCGGCGCGTTCGGGGAACGCGCCCTACCGGAGCTGGTGGCGTCAGCCTTCAGGCAGCGCAAACGCGTAGACGACTCCGCCACCTGCGATCGCCACGTACTGCCGACCGCGCGCGGTGTAGGTCATCGGCGAGGCGCGCCAATGGGCGTTGGCGGCAAACCGCCACAGCCGACGGCCCGTGCGCCCATCGAAGGCGGTGAACGTCCCGTCGTCTTCGCCGGTGAAGACCAGGCCGGTCGCCGTCGAGAGCACCCCCGACCAGGTGTCGCCCTGGCCGACCTGCGGCACCTCCCAGGCAATCGTTCCGGTGGAGACGTCGATGGCGCGCAGGACCTTGCCGGCCGACTCGCCGGGCACGCGCCTGGTGCTGCCGCCGTAGAACGACTCGCCGGGCTCGAAGCCGCGCGACGACTTCTGGAACACGCTGCAGCGCTCGAGCGCCTGCACGAAGAACAGGCCGCTCTGCGGGCTGTACGCCGGCGACATCCAGTTGGTGGCGCCCTCCACCGACGGACACACCACCGTGCCCCGCAGCGACGGCGCCATGCCGGCGATCCGCTGCGGCCGGCCGGCCGCATCGATGCCGGTCGCCCAGTTCAGGTTGCGCACGAAGGGCGTGGCCCGCAACGGCGCTCCGGTCTGCCGATCGAGCACATAGAAGAAGCCGTTGCGGTTGGCCTGCAGCAGCAGCTGGCGAGGCCGCCCGCCAAACGGCGCGTCCACCGCAATCACCGTCTGGACGGCATCCCAGTCGTTGAGGTCGTGCGGCGTGAACTGGAAATGCCAGCGCCGCCGGCCGGTACGCGGGTCGAGCGCGACCACCGAGTTGGACCAGAGATTGTCGCCCTGGCGCTCGTCGCCGTTGTAGTCGGGACACGGGTTGCCGGTGGTCCAGAGCAACTGGTCGAGATCGGCGTCGTAGGAGCCGGTGAGCCAGGTCGCGGCGCAGGGATGGTCGATCGCGTTGCCCTTCCAGCTCTCCGAACCCGGCTCGCCGCGAGCCGGCACGGTCCAGAAGCGCCAGGTCTCCCGCCCGGTGGCCACGTCGTAGGCCGCGACAAAGCCGCGCACGCCCTCGTCACCGCCGGAGACCCCGGAGACGACCAGGTTGCCGACCACCAGCGGCGCCGACGTGGCGCCATAGTGAGCGCGGTGGTCGGCCATGCGCGATTCCCACAGCCGCTGGCCGTTGCCACGATGCAATGCCAGCAGCCGCGCGTCGTCGGTGACCATGAACAGGCGGTCGCCGGCAATGGCCACGCCGCGGTTGACGCCTGCACCGGCATCGCCTATGACCCCGGGCGTGCGCGGCAGGCGCACCTGCCAGATCTGCCGGCCGCTGGCGGCATCGAGGGCATGGACCTCGTTGGGCGCGGTGACGTACATGACGCCGCCGACCACGAGGGGCGTGGTTCGCAGGTTGCGAGCCCCGGGGACGGCAAAGGTCCAGGCCGGCTGGAGGCTGCGCGACGTTGCCCGGGGTGATCTGCGCGAGCGGCGAATGCCGGTTGCCGGCCGGGTCGCCGTTGTAGGTGGCCCAGTCGCCCGGCGCAGGCGCGGGAGCCGTTGCCCGCGGGACGAGGGCAGGCATCGGCCCGCGTCCGAGCGACTCCATCGCACGGGCAGCGGCGCGGAGCACGGTGACGAGGGACCCCTGGTCGGTCAGCAGGTGCAGAACGTCCGCGCCCTCGGCCAGGACCAGCCCCTCGGCGAGGGTGCCATCGGCCAGCACCGCACGGATCCGGGGCCAGGACGGCACCGTCCGCGCCGCTTCTGCCAGGCCGCGCACGTGCGACGCGACGAGGACGTCCTCGCCATCCGGCAGCGCGATGGCAGGCATGCCGCCTCCCGGGACACCTTCGCGGGCGACGCGGGCAATCTCACTGATGGACCGGCCCATTGCGGCTGGCGTGGCGACGATGTCGGGACCGCGCTCGGCGCCGCGGCCGTCACTGCCGTGACAGGCGGCGCAGCGCTCGAGAAAGAGGTCGGCGCCGCGCGGGCCCATCTGCTGGCTTGTCTGCTGGCCGGGCGCTGGGCCGGTCGGTTGACCTGACGCGGCATGGCCGGCCGCCAGGCAGGCCATCACCACGTACACGGCAGTCCGAACCAGAAGCAAAGGGCTGGGCACCGCTGGCGTCTCCGCTACTTTCTCGCAGGCGCGCGCGAGGCCGCCCCAGCACATGGCAAAGGGCACGCCGAGCTCCAGGCGCTGCAGTTCGGCCTCCGACAGCTGCCGGCGGAAGTTCTGCCGCAGCTGCTCGACGAAGCGCGTCTCGCGCTCGGCCGTCCGACAGCGTCTCGTCGGCCAGCAGCTGACGCGACCAGCCGCTGCATCACGTCCAGGCGGTCGAGCAGCTCGCCGAGGTGCGCAGCTGCCCCGTTGACCGGCCCGAAGTGCGTGAGAAAGAGCGATTCCGGCTGCCATTCGAGGATCCGGGCGACGCTCTCGTGCCACAGCGGCGACGTCGATGTCGGGCGGCGGGGTCGGCGGCATCACGGTCTGCATCGGGGCGGTCCGGCAGCCGCCTGTGTCGCCGACAAAGGCAATGCGTGACGCCCGGTGGAAGTAGCTGACGTGGTGCTGGGCGTGGCCCGGGGTGTAGGCGACGTCCAGATCGTGGCCGGCGACGTTGATCCGCTCGCCGCCGCGCAGGACGTGCAGGTTGGCCTCGGGCACGGCCGCGAACTCGCCCCACAGCGCGTCCATCCGGTCGCCGTAGATCAGCGTCGCGCTGGCGAGCAGCTTCTCCGGCGACGCCAGGTGGCGCGCGCCGCGCTCGTGGACGAAGACGCGGCAGCGGGGCCGGCGCCGGACGATCGTGCCCGCCGCCCCGGCGTGGTCCAGGTGGATATGGGTCAGCAGCAGCGCGTCGAGGTCGTCGAGCGAGAGCCCGCCCGACGCCAGGTCGGCCTCGAGCGCGTCCAGATCACTGGTCGGGCCGGGGTCGATGAGGGCAATGCCCGACGCGCCTTCGAGCACGGCGGTGGCGATGACGCCGGGCGTGCCGCGGAAGTAGCCCGTCGGCGTAGCGAAGCTGATGCGCCAGGACCTGCATGTGCGCATTATGACAATGCTGCTGGGATGGGGCCTCAGGCGCCCACCAACTCTCGGTTTCCGCGGGGAGCGGCCTGCCGGCACGCCGCCCGGCCCGGTTCGGACAGGCGGGCCGCCAGACGCGGCCCGCACAGCGTCCGTATACTGGAGGGAGGAGATCAGCACGCCGCGAATCGGGCCAGAGGCGCGCCCGTGGGCAGGTCAGCACGTCGATGACCGACACAACACAGAAGACGGGCGATCTCGTCCTCGAGCGTACCGAAAAGCAGACCAGGGAGCCGGCACGCTTCAAGGTGCTGCTGATCAACGACGACTACACCACGATGGACTTCGTCGTGGAGGTCCTGGAAACCGTGTTCCATCGGACCCCTGCCGAGGCGTTTCGCATCATGATGCAGGTGCATACGCAGGGGAAAGGCTTGTGCGGCGTGTACACGTTCGAGGTCGCCGAGACCAAGGTCGAGGCGGTGCACGAGCTGGCGCGGCAGAACGGCTTCCCGCTGCGGGCAAGCCTGGAAGAGGAGTAAGTCAGCATGTTCAGTGCATCGGTCGAGCTGCTGCTGGGGGTCGCCTACCGGGAAGCCACGTCCCGTCGCCATACGCACCTGACGCTCGAGCATCTCCTCTACGTCCTGGCGCACGACACCGAGGCCGAGCGCATCCTGGCCGCCTGCGGCGCCGACCTGCCGCGTCTGCGCTCGGAACTCGACAAGTTCCTGCAGCAGAACATCGAGCAGTTCCCGCGCGGCGCCCAGAAGGAGCCCGAGCAGACGCTCGCCTTCCGCCGGGCCCTGCAGACCGCCGTGCTGCACGTCCAGAGCGCCGGCAAGAGCGAGGTCCAGGCGGGCGATCTGCTGGCGGCCCTGCTGCAGCAGAACCGCTCCTACGCCGCGCAGTTGCTCGAAGGCCAGGGCGTCACCCGGCTCGACGTCCTGAACTACATCAGCCACGGCATCTCGAAGGTGCCGGCCGAGGAACCGGGCGGCGAGGACCGGCCGGCCGCGGCCGGTCAGGGCGAGGAAGGCTCGTCCACGTCGCGCACGCCGCTCGACGCCTACGCCGTCAACCTGACGCAGAAGGCCCGCAACGGCGTGCTCGACCCGCTCGTCGGCCGCGCCGCCGAGGTGCAGCGGACGATGGAGATCCTCTGCCGCCGGCGCAAGAACAACCCGATGTTCGTCGGCGAACCCGGGGTCGGCAAGACCGCCCTGGCCGAGGGCCTGGCGCAGCGCCTGCTGCAGGACGACGTGCCGTCGGTGCTCAAGGACGCCGAGGTCTTCTCGCTCGACGCCACGGCGCTGCTGGCCGGCACGCGCTTCCGCGGCGACTTCGAGGAGCGCTTCAAGGCCGTGGTCAACGCGCTGTCCAAGCGCCCGAAGCCGATCCTGTTCATCGACGAGATGCACAGCACGGTCGGCGCCGGTGCGACGACCGGCGGCACGATGGACCTGGCGACGCTGATCAAGCCGGTGCTGAGCGCGGGCGACATCCGCGTCATCGGCGCGACGACCTTCGAGGAGTTCAAGCAGGTCGAGAAGGATCGCGCGCTGGCGCGGCGGCTGCAGAAGGTGGTCATCGAGGAACCGTCGGTCGAGGAGACGGTCACCATCCTGAAGGGTCTGCGCAGCCGCTACGAAGAGCATCACAACGTCACGTACACCGACGCGGCGGTGGAGACGGCCGCCAAGCTGGCCGGTCGCCACCTGCGCGACTACCGCCTGCCCGACAGCGCCATCGACGTGATCGACGAGGCTGGCGCCGTGCTGCGGCTGCAGGCATCGCCGGTCGCCCGTCAAGGCCGGCACGCCGGCGAGGCCCGGTGCCGACCGGCCCGCCGCTGCCGACAATGCCGGGGCCGCCACGGCCGCGGCCGGACCAAGGCGCGCGGCCGAGACGCCGACGCCCGAAGCCGCCCCGCGGCAGACGGTCGACGTCGCCGAGATCGAGCGGGTGATCGCCCGCATGGCGCGTATTCCGGACAAGCAGGCGCACGCCTCGGACAAGGAACGGCTGCGGACGCTCGCAGGAACAGCTGGTGCGGGTGGTGTTCGGCCAGGACGACGCGGTGCAGGCGGTGACCCGGGCCATCAAGCGTGCCCGGGCCGGTCTCGGGCAGCCCGACAAGCCGGCCGGCGCTTCCTGTTCACCGGTCCCGACCGGCGTCGGCAAGACCGAACTCGCCAAGCAGCTCGCCATCCACCTGGGCAACCAGTTCGTGCGCTTCGACATGTCCGAGTACATGGAGAAGCACGCGGTGGCGCGGCTGATCGGCGCGCCGCCCGGCTACGTCGGGTTCGAACAGGGCGGCCTGCTGGTCGATGCCATCCGCAAGGATCCCTATGCGGTGCTGCTGCTCGACGAGATCGAGAAGGCGCATCCCGACATCTTCAACATCCTGTTGCAGGTGATGGACCACGCCACGCTGACCGACAACACCGGACGCAAGGCCGATTTCCGCCAGGTGATCCTGATCATGACCTCCAATGCCGGCTCGCGCGAGATGAGCCAGGCCCTGGTCGGCTTCGGCGGTCCGATGAGCGGCAAGGGCGCCGCCGGCCGCGCCAAGCAGGCGCTCGAGCGGATCTTCAGCCCGGAGTTCCGCAACCGTCTCGACGCCACGGTCACCTTCGGCTCGCTGTCGCCGCAGACGGTGGAGACCATCGTCGAGAAGTTCGTGCTGCAGCTCGAGGCGCAGCTGGCCGAGCGGCGGGTGGCGATCACCCTCGAACCGGAGGCCCGCGCCTGGCTGGCCGCCAAGGGCTACGACCCGATCTTCGGCGCGCGTCCGCTGGCACGGGTCATCCAGTCGGAGGTGCGCGATCCGCTCACCGACGAGATCCTCTTCGGTCGCCTCGAGCACGGCGGCACGGTGAAGATCGGCCTGCAGGACGGCGCGCTGACCTTCGACATCGTCAGCACGCCCGCGCCGGCAAGCCGCGACACGGTCGACGCGTAGTGCAGCGGCGGATCACGAGATGAGCGAACAAGAGCCCGTGAAAGTGGTGGACCGGCGGTGGTGGGCGCGCGGTGCGGACACCCCCGCCAGCGACAGCGAGCCGCGTCGGTCTTCGACAAGCCGTCGTACGTGCAGGAACTCGAGCAGCAGCTCGCCGAGAAGGACGCGCAGCTGCAGGAGTACGTGACGCTGGTGCACGAGGCGCAGCGCGAGTTCGACGCGATGCGGGCCCGCGTCCGCAAGGAGGCGTCGCGCGACGCCGAGTTGTCACGCCGGTCGGTCTTTGCCGACCTGCTCGAGGTGATCGACAACCTCGATCGCGCCCTTGCGGCCGCGCGCAGCGGCGGCAGCGGCGACCAGCTCATTCAGGGTGTCGATCTGGTGCGCCAGCAGTTCCTGCACAAGCTCGCCGGCTACGGCATCAGCCGCCTGGAGCCGCTCGGCGAGGCCTTCGACCCCGGCGTGCACGAGGCGGTGACGACCGTGCCCGTCACCGAACAGTACGGGGAAGGCATCGTGGCTGGCGTGGCGGCCCCGGGGTACCTGATTGGGGACGACGTGCTGCGGCCCGCCACCGTGGCGGTGGCGTCGAACGGCTAGCGCGCGCGTCGCACATCAGAGCCAGCCACCTTCACACATGCATCGGCACCACGTGGACCCTTCCCGTCCTACGTCGGGGTCGCTGAGGGGCGCGCCATCGGTATGGCTCGCGGCGGTGCTGTGGGTCGCCGTCATTGCCGCGGTGGACTACTTCAGCGGATCCGAGCTGCGGGTGTTCCCGCTGTACTACGCCCCTATCAGCCTGGCGGCGTGGTACATCGGTCGCTCGGCCGCCCTGACCGTGGCGGCCTTGTGTGCCGTGGCGTGGGTGGGTTCGAACTTCTTTGCCGGGCTGCGTTTCTCCAACCCAGTCATCTGGGTTGTGAATACGCTCATGCAGGGCGCGTCGTTTGCGATCACGGGGCTGCTCATCGCCACGCTCAGAGCCTCGTTGGTGCGCGAAAAGGGTCTCAGCCGCACCGACCCGCTGACGTCGCTGCTGAACGGACGCGCCTTCTATGAGGAGGGGAACCGCCTGCTCACACTCTGCCGACGCAAGGGTCGCCCCATCAGCATCGCCTACATCGACCTGGACAACTTCAAGACCGTCAACGACAGGCAGGGCCACAAGGCTGGCGATGATCTGCTGTGTCGAGTCGCCGCGCTGCTGCGTGCGTCAGTGCGACCGAGCGATGTCTCGGCGCGACTCGGAGGCGACGAGTTCGCCGTGCTGCTTCCCGAAGTCGGCGCTGACGACGCGTCCGTGATTCTGGAGCGACTGCGATCGGTACTGGCGGGCGCGCTCGGGTCGGACCAGACCGCGGTGAGTGCCAGCATCGGCGGGGTGGCGTTTGCCACGGCACCCGGGAGTGTGGAGGACATGGTGCATCGGGCCGATGCGCGCATGTACGTGGGGAAGGCGGCCGGGAAGAATCGTGTCGATCTCGAGATTGTGGCCGACGGCGAGACGCCTACCGAAAATAGCGTGACACCCTGACAACCTATCGTCCCTGCATGAACGACTCGACCTCCTCGATGGTGCGCGGCACCGCTGCGGAGAGACTGGTGAGGCCAGTCTCGGTGAGGAGGAACGAGTCCTCGACCCGGATGCCGATCAGCGCGTACTTCTGGACGGCCGGCAGGACGGCGGTCTTGAACGCCCGATTGGCCGGCGTGTCGGCCAACTCGTCGAGCGCCTGCGGGCGGATGTAGATCCCGGGCTCGACCACGAATGTCATGCCCGGGGCGAGTGGCCGCTCGTAGTCACCCACGTCGTGCACGTCCATGCCAATCCAGTGGCAGATGCCGTGCGTGTACCAGGTCCGGAACTGGTCGCCGGTGGCGTCGGTGATCAGACCAAGCTTCAGGAGACCGGTCTTGACCACGTCCTCGGCTGCCCTCTCCACGTCGGCGGTCCTGTTGCCGGCGCGGGCGGCACGCATCCCGGCCTCCTGCGCCTCCAGGACGAGCCGGTAGATGTCCTTCTGTGGCTCGCTGTACGTCCCGCTCACGGGATAAGTGCGGGTGATGTCCACGGTGTAGCCGTCGTAGCTGGCGGCGGCGTCCACGAGCAGCAACTCACCCGCCTGCATCTGCCGTCTCGACGCCCCGTAGTGCAGGATCGTCGCATTCGGCCCGCTGCCGACGATGGACGGGTAGCCGGGGTTCATGGCGCCGTTGGTCAGGTAGACCTGCTCGATGGCCGCCTCGACCTCGTACTCGTAACGCCCGGGCCTGGCAGCCGCCATCCCGGCCCTGTGCGCGTTGCTCGAGATGTCGCCGCTCCTGATCATGATCGCCTGCTCATACGCCGACTTCACCTGCCGCAGGCCGGCGATGAGCGGAAACGTATCGACGAACGACACGTCCAGGAAGCGATCGCGCGCCTTCGCGGCGAACTCGTAGGGCGCGGTCAGGGGCGCGGACGGCGCCGGGCGCGGTCCGAACGGCAGCGCCAGCCTGGCGCGGCCGCCCTCGACGGCTGCGAAGAACCTGGCGAATTCCGGTGAGACCTCATTGCGCCGCGCTGCGGGGACCCGCCGGTTGAACAGCGCCGTCACGAACGGCTCGAACTCGTTCACGAAGTAGACGGTCTTCACGCCGCTCTGCGCGGTCACCTCCTCCTTCGTGAGGATGTGGCCGTTGCGGTGCTCACGGCTCGGGTCGGGCTGCCGCACGAACAGCACCTCGCGCACGCTCGCCGCGCCCGGAATGAGGACCAGCGTCGAGTCTTCCTGGGCGATGCCGGTGAGGTACAGGAGATGACTGTCCTGCCGGAACTCGTAGTCCACGTCGAGGGAGTAGACCTTGCTCGGCGCGCTCCACACGATCGCGACGGCGTCCGGTCCCAGTTGCTCCATCAGCCGCGCGCGCCGCGCCGCGAGGTCGTCCTGCAGGGGCCCGGCCACTGCGGGGACGGTGCCGATCAGCACCGCCAGGGTCATCGCCGCGATCACATCTGCCAGGCGCCAGCTCATGACGGGGATGGTACACGCGTCCACGCCTGCGGCGAGGGTCACCGCCACCGTGACGATGTGACCTCTACCGGAGCGCGGTTCCCTCCACAAACAGCGTCAGCGCCACGCCAGACCACCGCTCGTCCCCGCTCGGACTGCCGGGGGCCTGGCTCCCCATCGGCATCGCCCCTGTCAGCGTCGCCCGCCGCCGGAAGCGGCTCAACAGGTAATCACGCACCAGCGACGCGCGCTCGGCCGAAATCAGGTGCGCCGCGCCGCCCTCGGTGACGTGCGCATAGCCCTCGACCACCAGCGCGCTGTCGCGCGGATAACGTACCAGGTCGGCCATCGACGAGTCGATGCGCCGACGTCCGGGCTCGCTCAACTGCTCGACGCCATTCGCGTCGCGTCCAAACAGGCCGTCCGCGTCAATCCATACACGCAGCGCCACGCGCGAGTCGCCCTCAAGCGCTCCCGCCACGTACGCGTCACGAGTGATCGCGTCCAGATCGAAGAAGCCGCGCTTGCGGAAGAAGCCGCGGAACAGGATGTTGCGCTTGAGGGCCTCGGTGCCCTCCGACAGGTCGGACATCACCTCCTGTGCCTCAGTGAGCGTGCCCTGAATCGAGCGCAGGGCCTGCTGCGCCGTGCTGTCGCGCGCCGTGATGCTGTCGAAGGTCGTCCGCGCGCGCGCCGTCACCGCCTGCAGATTGGCCATGGTCTTCTCGGTTTCGGCTGCGATGCCTGCCGCCCGCTGATACAGCGCATCGTCGGTCACGAGCTTTCCGATGGTCCCCTCGCCGGCCTTGACCCTGGCGAGGACCTGCTCGGCATCCGCGAGCACCTTCTGCACCTGGTCGACGGCCCGCTTTCCAGACTTGCACCATGGTTTCGAGCTCGGTGCCGACGTTGTCGATCACCTTGTCGACGGTGCGCACCGCGTCGGTGGCCGCTGTCACGGCCTGCGAGACATCGCCCTTCAGTGCCATCACCTCGGTCGTCACCGTCCTGAAGGTCTCGCGGCCCTCGTGAATCAGGTCGCCGATCTCGATCATGTCGATGCCCCTGATGGTCTGTCCCCCGGTCACGACCGGGGCCGCGTCGGTGCCCGGACTGACCTGGATGAACGCGCTGCCGACCAGGCCATCCGACTGCACCGCGCACACCGAGTCGGTCCGCACGAGGTGGCGGATATCGTCGCGCAGCCGCATGCGCACGATGAATGGCTCGGACGGCCGCGCCGGCAGCGCGATCTCCAGCACCTCGCCGGCCGGGAGTCCCGCGACCCGCACCTGCGTGCCCACCTCGAGTCCCGACACCTTGGTGAAGGTGGTTCTCACCTCGAAGTGCTCGGCAAACAGCAGACGACGATCGCCGATCATGAACAGCCCGGCGGCAAACAGCATCAGCCCACCAAGAACGAAGGCGCCGACGATGGCGGTGCGGGTACGTGCGCGCATAGTTGCTGTCTCCGTCGACCCGGCTAGCCCGAGCCGGTCGATCCCATGAACTCGCGGACCATCGCGTGCTCGCTCTCGATCCAGCTCCGCAGCCGTGCCTCTCGCGAGCACACGGCCCTGGTGCAGGAAGAGCAGCTCGTCGCCGATGGCGCGCGCGCTCGGAATGTTGTGCGTGACGACCACCAGCGTCGTCTGTGCGCCGTGCTTGAGGGTCACCAGCAGCTGGTCGATCTCGCCCGCGGTGACCGGGTCGAGGCCGGCACTCGGCTCGTCGGCCAGCAGAATGGCAGGTTCGAGCGCCATCGCCCGGGCCAGCCCGGCGCGCTTACGCATGCCACCTGACAGGTCCGCGGGCATCTTGTCGAAGTCCCGTCCGAGGCCCACCTGCTCGAGCAGTGAACTGGCCCGCGCACGAATCTCGTCGTCGGATTGCCTGGTGTGACGCCGCATCGGGAACGCGACGTTCTCGCCGACCGTGATCGAGTCGAACAGCGCCGCGTTCTGGAAGAGGAAACCGATGCGCTGGCGAACCGGTGACAGCGCCCGGCTCGACAGGCCGGTGATGTCGCGGCCCTCGACGAGCACCTGGCCGGCGTCGGGTTCCATCAGCCCGATGATGTGTTTCAGCATCACGCTCTTGCCCGTGCCACTGCGGCCGAGGATGCAGAACCCGCGTCCGGCAGGAATCGACAGGCTGACGTCATCCAGCACGCGCAGTGTCCCGAAGGCCTTGTGGACCCCGCGCAGTTCGATGGCCGGGACGGTCTGGTCGGTCATGGCCTACGACGGATAGAAGAAGAAGATGAGCCGGACAAGGACGACGTTGGCGACGATCAGCATGATCGACGAGGTCACGACCGCACGCGTGGACGCGCGCCCGACGCCCTCGGTGCCGCTCGAGGTGTTGATGCCGAGGTAGGCCGCGACGACGGCGATGATGAACCCGTAGACAGCGGTCTTGATGGTCGAGGGGATGAGGTCGGAGAACTCGATCAGCGAGAACGCCTGGCGCATGTAGGACATCAACGGGATGCCGGTGATCGAGGTCTCGGCTGCGAACCCGCCGAGCATCCCGGTGAAGTTCATCACCGACGTCAACAGTGGCAGCGCGATCACGCACGCCACCACCCGGGTGACGACGAGGAACTTGAACGAGTCCACGGCCGACGCCTCGAGCGCGTCGATCTGCTCGGTCACCTTCATCGCGCCGAGCTCCGCGCCGATCCCGGCGCCGATCCGGCCGGCGAGCAGCAGGCCTGCAGTGAGCGGGCCGGTTTCGCGCACCAGCGCGATCGCCAGGCCGGCGGGAATGAGGGCTTCGGCGCCGAAGCGCGCCAGCGACGATCGCGTGTGCATCGACAACACCACGCCGATGGCGAAGCCGCTGACCGCGATCAAGGGCACTGAACGACAGCCCAGCTCGAACACCTGACGGAGCGTTTCCCGCCACTCGAAGGGCGGACGAACGCTCTCGATGACGGCTCGCCCGGCGAAACGTGCGGTCTCGCCGGCGGTCACGAGCAGAGGCAGGAGCAGTGAAGCCATCGCAGCCTGGAACCCTTGCTCAGAACAGCTTGTACGCGAGGCCGACGCTCAACACCGCCGCATCGGCGCGCACCGATCGCCGCGTGAACTGGCCGTTCTCGAGAAACGTCATGCCCGGGCGCGTGATGACGTAGCCGCTGAAGACGTTGACCGCGGCGCGACTGTTGATGTCGTACCAGAGCGACACACCGGGACGCATCGCGAAGCTGTTGTCGACGTCGAGCGCGAGGCCATCACGGACCGTCGATTCCTGCAGCGTGAAGTTGTTCAGGGCAAGGCCCGCCACCATCGAGACGCTGAGCGCCCAGTGTGCCTGGTCGTTCAGCGTGTAGCTGAGGCCGGCCATCATGGGACGCACAGTCAGGCGTCCGAGCGTTTCGGCCGTCTCGGCCGAGAGGTCACTGCTGAACCAGCTGAAACCCAGGTCGATGGCCAATCCGCGGCCGACGCCGAGACGGGCCATCGGGCCGACCCGCATGCTCGAGCCGAGTCTGCTGTTGGACGGATGCACCGAGGCGAGCGAGGCGCCAACCGCGACGCGACGGTTGCGAGTGGCGCTGGATTCGGGCACGGTGCGTGGCCGTGGCGCAGGTGCGGCGCCTTCGGCCGCCTCGCGCAGCGCGGACGACCGGCTGACCACCAGCTGCGACCGCACCTCCGACGCGCCGGCGACGCGTCGCGCCAGGCTGATGGCCCGCTCGGCCTCCTCTGCCGAGCCCACCAGCCCGGACAGCGTGACGATGCCGCCGTTGACCCGCACTTCGATGATGCGCGGACCCAACTCGGCATCATTGACCAGGGCCGTCTTGACCCGGGCGCCGAGGCGAGCGTCTTCGATGGCGGCCGGCTGCACCTGGACCGCGCGGGTGCAGCCGGCGGCCATCATGACCGCGATGGCGACGGCTACCGTGAAGCTCCTCATGCACGATCCTGACTGGGGGGAGGCGTCCGCAGCCTCATGGAACGTGACCGGTCGGACTCTGAGGGGACGAGCATACATCGCGGGGGCTGAAGCCGCACCGGAGGCGTCAGAGGGCGAAGCGGGACATGCCGTCCGTGCGTTCTACAATCATACCCACCGATGCCAGTCCCTATCGGGCCTCCGCCCCTCGGTCCCGACTCCGCCGCACGGCGTCCGTCGGTCGCGAGCGAGCCCGCAGACATGATGCCCGCGCTCACGGGCGTACGCTTTCCGATGGCGCTGTGGGTGGTGAGTCACCACCTGAGCGGACCGGGACGCATGCTCGACCCGGTCATCACCTCGAGTCCCGCCCTTCAGGCCATCATCGGTTCGGCGTGGGTGGCGCTCACGGCGTTCTTCGCCATCTCCGGCTTCGTGCTGACCCGCCGCTACACCAACACGACATGGACCAGGCCGGTGCTTGCGCGTTACGCGGTCGCACGCGTCGGACGTGTGTACCCGCTGTATCTGGTCAGCCTGCTGATCCTCCTTCCGATCATCAAGGAGGCACTGGGCCGCGGCGATCTCGGCAGCCTGCTCAACCGCACCGGCATCGTCCTCAACTACGTGCTGCTGCTGCAGGGGTGGCAGCGGCCTGGCGTCGAGTGGAACACGCCGGCGTGGTCGCTCTCGTGCGAGTTGTTCTTCTACGCGTGTTTTCCCCTGATCATTCGGCTCGTGCGGGTCGGCTCATGGCCCCGCCTGTTTGCGACAACGGTCCTGGCGTTTGCGCTGCCGGTCGTCATGCGGCTGGTGACTGCCGATCCGATGCCGAAGGCGCTGCTGTACGTCGGCGACTTCCTGGTCGGTGTTGCAGCCGCAGGCGTCTACGATCGGCTGCACCTGCGGCAGGTGCCGCTGCGGCGGCTCGGCCCCTGGCTGACCGCCCCGGCGCTGATCGGTGGCCTGGCGCTGGTGCTGTATCGAGATGCCATCGAATCGTTTTTCGTGTTCGACGCTGGCATTCGGCTGACGAGCGCGATTCTGGTTCTCGGCCTCGCCTGCGGCGGCGGCCTGCTCGTGCGGACGTTGTCGTCATCGTTCATGATGGCCGGAGGCCGTGCCAGCTATGCCATCTACATCCTGCACGTGCCGATCCTCTGGTGGTATCAGCGATCGGCTCTTCATGCCGAGCTGCCGCGAGTACAGGCAGGGTTCGTGTATATCGCCATCGTGCTGATGGTGTCCTTCGTGCTCGCACGCTGGTTCGAGGCGCCCGCCAACGACATCGTCCGAGGTTGGTATGGCGACTGGCGGCGGCGCCGGGCCGCGCAGTTGCGCGCGGACCCAGCGGGTCGGCACGCCGTCAGCTAGACGTGCCTCGACAATCCTGACGATGTCGCAGTGACGCAGAGTGCCACGGTCGTGAACGGCTCCGAGTACGTCGTGGTTGCAGAGCCAGTGCGGCGATCTCGCCGACAGACACGTGGCGCCGCCGGGTCTGTGGATCGTGCGCTCCGGCGCTACGGCTTCGGCATGTGGATCAGATAGTTCACGCCCTGCCGGTTGAGCCAGATACGAGTGTATTCGCCGCCCTTCAAGTGGTCGACGCGTACCTCGTTGCGCGGGCCAGGCGTGGCCGCGATCTGGCCGATGTCGGCATCGGGAACCACGACGGCGAGGGCGCGCCCCGCGACTTTGCCGTTGCGAACGAACTCGATCCACCGGCCCCGGCTCATGCCTTCGCTCGGCGGTCCCTCGTCGCGCCGCTCCAGGCGGTAGGTCCCGGCTGGCAGGGGCTTGCCGTCAACCAGCACCGAGCTGGGAATCGTGACGTCGCCGCGCGCCCTGCGCGCGGCCGCCGCTTCCTGCGCCTCCATCACCTCGGCCTCGTGCCCGGCGATAGATGTGCGCACGCGGTTGGCCGCCTCCGAGGCTCGTCTCAGCGCCTGTTGCGCTTCGGCGTGCTGACCGCTGGCGCGTAGTCGCCCGGCTTCCTCGAGCGACGCCTCCGCAGCGGCGAGTTCGGTCTGCCAGCCGGAGGCCTGTTCCGGCGGATGCCGGACGCCGGACAATGCGTCGAGCGACTGTCGAACCTCAGAGAGCCCCTGTTGGGTCTCGCCGGCGAGTCGAGCGGTTTCGCCGGATAGCCGCTGCTTTCCGGCCTCGATGGCCGTGGCCAGCTTCTCGGCCGACGCCTCGACGGCAGACACCAACTCGTTGGTCGTCCCGTAGGTACGGAAAGCCGAAAACCCACCGGCCTGCTCTGCCAGCTCGGCGTCCAGCCGCGCAACCAACTGCTGGGCCTCCGCATACGCGGCTGGAGCATAGGTCCGCGCCTCGGCAGCGAGCCCCGCGACACGGGCCTTCGCTGCGTCCACGCGAGCGGTCGGCGGGGCGCTGCACCCTGCTACCCAGGCCACAACCGACAGGGTGATCAGTGCCTTCGCGATCGTGCTCATGACACCTCCGTAGCGCAGAGCCTACGCCTAGCGACGGCCTGAGGTAAAGCGGACGCGACCTCTGTCTGGTCCTGAGACGGGCGGCTTCTTCTGGCCTCAGTCGCGAAAGGAGTCCACGCCCCGCTCGGTGCGGACGTGGTCCACACGAGTCGACGCTGCCCCCTGATGATGGATGACGTGAGGTGCCTCGGCGGGCGGCCGTGGCACTCGGCAGCCCGCCAGGACGGCGGGCCGGAGCATGAGCATGGGGCACCGGGGAACGCCCCGGTGCCCTACGCTTTCACAAGGACGCGACCTTCAGGCGTAAGCTGCTGGCTGCCCAACCCACCGCCATTGGCCCTTCGGCCGGCGCCTTGACCCACCAATGACGAGAGCAAAGCGCATGCCGCGGCGGACTGGCGTGCGGTCCACGTTCGCCGCCGTCCTCGCCACCTCCACGTTTACGCGTCACGTAACCGAGTTACGCCACACGTAAGGGCGCGAGGCGGCTGGGTCGCTACCAGAACTTGCGGGAGATGTTGAAGCCGATGAACCAGTCGTCGCCGCTGCCGCCGCGCGCCACCTGACCCATCGTGGTCGCCAGGCTGCGTGAGAAGTTCAGCTGGAAAGCGTGCCCGCCAGCCCGCATCTCGACGCCGACGCTGGCGTGCGCGGAGCCCGGGTCGAAGCCGGACAGCCGCGGCGCCGCCTCGGCCACGAGGTAGGCGCGCCGGCTGACGCGAACCCGCCCGCCGACGCCGAGCAGGAACGCGCTGTTGTCGTCGGTGAGTTCGCTCGGCAGGGGGTTGGTGTTGTTGACCCAGGTCGGTTCGATGTACACGGCGGCCGCCCTGCCGATTTCGCGCGACACGACCAGTCCGATGCCGGGCGAGTAAGCTGTCGCGGAAGTTGTTGGTGCCGTCGGCGGTCAGGTTCAGTGCGAGGCCGACCGGAGACCGCTTCTGGCCGATGATCTGCTGCTGCGCGAAGAACTGCACGGTGCGGTCGCTGGTGCGGAGTACGCCGACCTGGGTGCCGCGCAGCACGCCGTACCGCAGTTCGAGACCGATCAGGCCGCCGGCGTCCATTCCAAACAGGTCCGCGGCCAGGTCGCCGAACGAGCCGTCGCCGAGCGGCCGCCCGAAGCGGTGGGTGACGCGGAAGGCGAACTTCCCTTGTGGCATGCGCAAGGTCGTCGGCAGCGCGACGATGGTGAAGTCCGGCTGCACCAGGTTCACGTCCTCGTCATCGTCGTCGTCCTGCGCGACCGCGGTGGCAGCGGCGGCCGTGGGGTCGTCGGGCGCGGGCATTGGCGCCGCTGGTGCGGCGGCGGCGTCGGCGACGGCGGTCGAGGTACCGGTTCCGCCGGGCTGTGCCGACACCGACTGCGCGCCCGCCGCGACCAGCGTCAGCGCGGTGGCGAGAATGATCGTCTTCATGTGCGCCTCAGTTGTTCGGTGCGCCCTGGTCGATCCAGCGGCGGATGATGAGCATCTGGCCATCGGTGAGGAACGGACCGGCCGTCCGGGGCATCCGCTGGCCGACGATGTCGCCGCCCTCGAGCTTCTGCACCAGGTAGCTGTTGGCGGCATCGCCGGCAACCACCCGGACCGCACCCGGCTTCTGGACGCTGCCGATGCCGACCAGCTGCGCGTAGGCCACGTCGGGGAGCAGGTTCAGATTGGCCGCGGGCGTACGTCCCTGATTGGTGTGGCACTGCGTGCACGCGGCGCGACCCGAACTGTCGGTGGCGGCGAAGATGTTCTGGGCAATGCTCGAGAACGTCGGCGTCAGGGCCGGCGAGGGCCCGGCAATGTCGGCAAGCTTTTCGTCGCATCCGGAGGACAACGCCACGGCCCCCACCCAGATGGCCAGGGCGACTCGTGCCCGCAGCCGCGGCGTCACTGCGTCACCGCCGTGACGACCAGCGTGCCGACCATGCCATCGTGACCCTTGCCGCACTCTTCCGTGCACAGTATCTCGTAGCGGCCCGCAGCCGTTGCGACAAATTCCACGTCAATCGTCCTGCCCTTCGGGACCTCTCGGTCCACCCTGAACTCCTTGATCCCGATGCCATGCAGACGGTCGATGGAGGTCACGCGCAGCACCACGCGCTCACCCTGCCGGACCTGGATCGTGCCCGGCTCGAAATCGTATCTGCTGGCCTTGACCTCGATCACGCGGGGCGACTGCTGCGACGCCATCGTCACCACCAGACCCAGCGCAACCAACGGCATGCACAACGCACTGCGACGCCACACGGACTGATGCACGGGCTCGCCTCCATGCGAGCCTATGGGCAAGGCGCGTGCCGCCCGCGGCTGGCGCTTTCGGCCTCGATCGCACTCACACAGCCAGGCCGCATCAGCACGACGCGCGAAACCGATTACGGATTACGTAAAGGCGGCAGGCGGCAGGCGGCAGGCGTGGCGCACGGCGTTCGTCAGTCGATCCCGTGTTTGTTGAGGTAGTGCGAGAGCGCACGCTGGCTGATGCCCAGGGCTTCGGCAGCATCCTTTTTCACGCCGGAGGCGGCGTGCAGGGCTTTGGTGATCGACTCCCGTTCGGCCCAGGACACGTTGTCGTGCAGCCGCGTGGACGGCAGACCGGTGGTTGACCCCGCGGCCCCCGGCATCAGCATCACGAGGTCGCGGCTGATGCTCGGCCCGGTCGCCAGCACCACCGCCCGTTCCAGGGTGTTCTCGAGTTCGCGCACGTTGCCGGGCCACGCGTAGCCGACCAGCGCCTCGAGGGCACCGTCGTCGAGGCGCAAATCGGGCTTGCCGAGCGAGGTCGCGATGCGGGTGGTGAAGTGGTCGACCAGGAGCGGGATGTCTTCGCGGCGCTCGCGCAACGGCGGGATGCGGATCGGAATGACGTTGAGGCGGTAGTACAGGTCGTTCTGGAACCTGCCCTCGGCGGTCAGGACCTGCAGGTCGCGGTTGGTGGCGGCAATCACCCGCACGTCCACGCGCTGCGTGCGCTCAGCCCCGAGGGGCTCGAACTCGCGCTCCTGCAGCACGCGCAGCAGCTTGGACTGGATGCTGCCGCTGATCGTGGAGATCTCGTCGAGAAAGATCGATCCGCCGTCGGCCAGGGCAAAGCGGCCCTTGCGGGCATTGATTGCGCCGGTGAACGCGCCACGCACATGCCCGAACAACTCGGACTCCAGCAGAGCCTCCGGCAGGGCGGCGCAGTTGACGCGGATCAGGGGTTGCGCCCGCTCGGCGCTGCGGTCGTGGATTGCCCGGGCCACCAGCTCCTTGCCGGTGCCCGTCTCGCCGGTAATCAGCACGGTGCTGCGGCTGCGCGCGACCAGCTCGACGCGCTCGATCACGTCCTGGACGGCGCGGCTGTGGCCAATGATGCCGTACTGGCCGAACTGGGCCTTCTGCTCGGCGAGCAGGTAGCGCAGCCGGCTGCGCGCCTGCTGCTCCTCGACGGCGCGGCGCACGCTCACCAGCAGCTCGTCGATGTCGAACGGCTTCTGCAGGTAGTCGCGGACCCCGAGCCTGATGGCCTCGACGGCATTGCGCACCGTGCCGTGCGCGGTCATCATCAGCACGCCCGGACGTTCGTGCTCGGGCGACATCGCCTGCAGCTCCCGGACCACGTCCATGCCGGTCAGGCCGGGCATCAGGTAGTCGACGATCAGCACGTCGAACTGGCGCGCGCCGAGCATCCGCAGCGCCTCCTGTGGCGACGACGTGGTGGTCACCTCGTGCTCGTCTTCCCGCAGCGCCCGGCCGAGGGTCTTGAGGATCTTCTCTTCGTCATCGACGAGCAGGACGGTGCCGCGGGTCATCGCTCGACGTCCCCGTGTGGCAGCGTGATGCGCGCGACGGCGCCGGTTCCTGGCGTGCTGGTCAATGTCACGGTCCCCCCGAGACCCTCGACGATGTTGCGGGCGATGGCCAGGCCGAGGCCGGTGCCGGTGCGACGGGTGGTGAAATACGGCTCGAACACCTGACTCGCGACGGCTGCTTCCATGCCCGTCCCCGTATCGGCGACCTCGATCACGATGGTGCCCGATGCACGCCGCGTGCCGACGGTGACCAGCGCGGCGCCAGGGGCCCGATCGGCAGCGCGCACCGCCTCGCGCGCATTGGCAATCAGGTTGACCAGCACGCTGCGGAGGCGATCCGCGTCGGTCCGTACGGCATCGGCAGCGTCGTCCAGATGCAGCGTCACCGGCGGATTGGGTTCGGCCGTCACGCAGGCTGCCACGGCCTCGCGGCAGACCGCGTGCAGCGAAGCGGGTGCCACCTCGAGCTGTATCGGCCGCGCGAAGTCGAGCACGTCGCTGACGACGCGGTCCAGGCGCTGGACCTGCTCTTCGATGTCGGCGGCAGCTTCGGCGACCAGCGGATCGTCCCGTCGGGGAAGCCCGCGCAGCGCGCCGCGGACGATCATCAGCGGGTTGCGGATCTCGTGGGCGATGACCGTGGACAGCCGCCCCAGTGCCGCCAGTCGCTCGCGTTCGGACGCCTGCTGCTGGAAGCGGGCGATTGCCGTGGTCATCGCGTCGAAGGTCCCGGCCAGCAGGCGCACGTCCTCGTCGTCCCAGGCGCGCGTCGAGTGCGGCGGTGCCGGCGTCAGCAGGCCGGTGCGGGCCATCTCGCGCATGGACGTGGTCAGCGCCGAGAGCGGGCGCGTGATGGTCCGGGCGACCGCGTAGCTGGCCAGGCTGGCGGCCAGGGCCGTCAGCAGCGCAATCACCGCAAGTGCGATACGGACGCTACGCAGGGTGGCGTCAGCCTCTTCGGTCGACCGCAGCACCACGAGAAGAGGCCCGCCGCTGCCTCCGGCCACCTCCCCAGGCATCGACTGCAACGCGTACCGGTGCCAGGCATAGCGGGTCGGACCGATCTCGACGATGCCGGCGGGGCGGTCGAGCACGGGCGCCAGCGCCGGGTAAACCGCCGGACCGATCGAGGACGCGAGCACGGTCGGGCCGAGCGCAAACGCCAGCTCGCTGCCGGTGGCGGCGCGGAGGTCGCGCGCCTGGGAGTCATCGAGCAGCATGCCGACGCTGAGCAGACCGAGCTGCTCGGCGGGATCGAAACCAATCACGATCGGCACACTGACCAGCTGCAGCAGGCCGCGCGGGTGCGCCATCGTGGCCAGCGCCGCGGGCGCGCCCGGCCGCACGTCGCCCACGGTCAGCCGGCGTGTGGCCACGTCGCCGCGCGCATCGCCGGCCGTGAACACCGACGCCCCGGTCGCGTCGCTGACGATCAACACGTCGGCGCCGATCTCCTCGCGGTAGCTGGAGACGATGGGGGCAATCGTCGGCGCGTCGCCGGTGGACAAGGCGGCTTTCAGCTTGGGCAGGTCGGCCACCAGGCGCGCCAGCCGGGTCGAGGTCTCGAGGAGCAGCCGGCGCTGGCGCTCGACGAGCGTGATCGTCTCGTCCAGGCGCTGGCGCATCGCGAAGTCGTGCTCGCGCGTCAGCCGCACACTGACGAACAACATCGCACCGCCGATCGAGCCAATCGACAACAGGACACACACGAGAAAGAGGCGATTGGACAGCGTGCCGAGTGCGCGCATCAGGGCACCGGAAACTCGACGACCGCGGTCTCGCCGGCCCGCACCACGACCTGACGGTTGGCGCGCACATCGCCTTCGTACCAGCCCGCCAGCATGTACGTGCCGGCCGGCACCGGCGGCAGCTGGAAGGTGCCATCCGGCTGCGTGACGTCGAAGAAGCGGTGCGAGAAGACCAGGATGAACGCGCTCATGTGCGAGTGGATGTCACAGAACACCCGCACCACCCCGGGCCGGTCGAAGCGGATGGCCTTGGAGCGGCCAACGGCGTAGCGCCCCAGATCGAAGCGGCGGGCCGGCGAGAGCGAGAAGACGTTGTGGTAGATGCGGTCGCTGTTGGGGAAGTCCACGGTGGTGCCCGTGCGGATGGCCAGGACGTGCGGCACGAACGTCTCGTCGCGCTGGTCGAGCCGCCCGCGCGTCGCGACCGGGTCCTCGAACGCCGCCGATGGCGCCACTTCGAGATAGACCACCCCGACACGCGGCTGGCGCGGGCGCGCGGCCGGCCGCGGTTCGATGAGGGCCGGACGGCGGTCGTCGGTAACGCCGGAGGGCAGCACGAATCGTCCCCGCACCACGCCCGTGCCCGGTTGCGCCGGCGCGGGCGCTGGCACGCAGGACAGCAAGGCGGCCACCAGCAGCGTCATCCCTGCGCGAAGCCGTCGTGCTGTCAGAACCACGCCACGACCTGCACCACCCCGAGGTCGCTGGCCCGCACGCGGCCGCCGTCGCGGCGATTGCGCTGCCAGGCGGCCTTGACGAGCACATGCCGGCGCACGGTCCAGCCGCCGCCCAGTTCCACGCGCCTGACATCGGCGTCCCAGGTGAGGGGGCCGAGACTGGTGGCGATGGTCGAGAACGCCAGCCGATCGACGCGACCCGCGGCATACACGCCCGGCCACAGCTTGTAACGGGCTTCGACCATCGCGGCGGTCACGCTGAGGTCGCGCACGGCCTGCGCGCCGAATGCCGGCTGCTCCCAGCGGTTCCATACGGCCTCGCCGCGGATCAGCCAGCGGTCGCGCGAGAGCTCGACATCGCCGCCGTAGGCCCGCTGCCGATGGCGGCGCAATCGGCCGGGCCCCGGCAGCGAGGCGGTCAGCGACCGGGCCAGGTAGGGCCCGCTGGCAACCGACGCCCCCAAGCTCACAACCGGGTGCGGCGCGTAGGCGACGCGCGCGGCCAGCTGCGGGCCGCCGTTGTCGTCCGAGAGGCGGGGATTGCCGAGCGTGCCCTGCGTGAGCGCGCCGTAGAGGGTGACCCGGTCGCGCTGCCAGCGCACCTGCAGACCCGTGTCCCAGCGCAGCGCGTTGGCGATGGGCAGGCCCGCGGCCTCGGTCCGATTGCCTACCGAGTAGCTGGCCAGCCAGCCACGCGCCCGCATCCGCGCCAGTTCGTCGGCGGTGGCCGGCAGCGCGTCCGGACGGTTCGACGTGAGGTACTGAAACGCGAGCGGCATCCCGACCAACGGGTTGTCGGCCACGTAGAGGCGGCGCGGGAATGCGCCGAACGTCGGTGGGACGCGCCCGACATGGAGGTCCAGCGCCTGGGAAAGCCACGGGCGGACGCGCACGTACAGGGCGTACGCCTCCGGACGCTGCAGCTGCAGCGTCCGCACTTCGGTGATGAAGGCGATGCGCCGGGTCAGCGTGACTTCGCCCACCAGCGACAGCCGCAGCGAGCGCACCGTGCTGTTCTCGTAGTCGGAGAAATTGAACCAGCCCTCGTCGCGGGCGCCGGTCGTCGACATCGAGGCGCTGGCTTCGCCCGACACCCGGACCCGCTCGCCGAACCAGTTGCCAGGGGCCGGCGCGGCGTCCTGGGCCGCGCATGGCGCGGCCCCGGCCAGGCTTGCCAGCAGCAGGATCGCGCGCCACCACGGGGACATGGCACAGAGCATACGGCTATGCTCGCCCGATGCGTGTCCTGGTCCTCGGGGGCGGAGTCGTCGGCGAGGCTGTCGCCTGGGATCTGACCCACACCGCGCCGATCGCCGACGTGACGGTGGCAGATGCAGACGCGCCACGGCTGCAATCGCTCGCGCGGCGGCTGGGCGTGCACACACGCCAGGCCGACCTGCGCGACCCGGACGCCGTGGCACGCCTGGTGCGCGACGTCGACGTGACGGTCGGCACGCTGCCAAGCCCGCTGGCGTGGGCGGTGCTCGAGGGGATGGCGCGGCTCGGACGACGGCACGTCGACGTCAGCTTCCTGGCCGAGGACCCGCGCGTGCTGGACGGCGTGGCCCAGGCCTCGGGCGCGACGCTCGTCTACGACTGTGGTGTGGCCCCGGGACTGAGCCACGTCCTGGTCGGCGGCGCCGCGCGGCTGCTGGCACGTACCGACACGGTGTGCATCGACGTCGGGGGGCTGCCGGAGTTGCCGCAGCCGCCGTTCTGGTACAAGGCGCCCTTCGCGCCGGCCGACGTCCTCGAGGAGTACACCCGACCGGCGCGGCTGGTGCGGGGCGGGCGGGCTCTCACGCTGCCCGCGCTCAGCGAACCCGCCACCGTCGACGTGCCCGGCGTCGGCGCCCTCGAGGCGTTCAACACCGACGGCCTGCGCAGCCTCGTCGACACTGTCGCCGCCGATGCGATGGTGGAACGGACCCTGCGCTATCCGGGACACCTCGCGGCAATGCGGGTGCTGAGTGACGCCGGCCTGCTGGACCTGACGCCGGTCATGGTCCGCGGGCGAGCGGTGGCGCCGCGCGACGTCGCGGCGGCCGTGCTCTTTCCGCAGTGGCAGTACGGCCCGGACGAGCGCGACCTGACCGTGCTGCGAGTCGAGGTGACGGGTCAGGCCGCCGACGGGTCGCCGCGCGCATGGCGCTGGCAGATGGTCGACCGGCCACCGGCCGGCAGCCCGCTGAGCAGCATGGCCAGGACCACCGGGTTTCCCGCCGCCATCACCGCACGCTGGTTGATGGACGGTCGGGTGCCGGCCGGTGTCCACCCTCCCGAGCGGCTGGGCCTGGACGGCCATGCCGAGGCGCTGCTGGCCGCCCTCGCCGAGCGCGGCATCGAGGTCACTGCGGGGAGGTAGGGGACGGCCTTCGGCGGTCGGCCTTCGGCCTTCGACAACTGTCCGTTTCCGAACACCCGTTCGTCCGTTCGCGAACGGCCGCACGCCGCATGCAGGCCGGAAACAGCCGCGTTTCGCGGCACGGCGGTTGCTCTTTCCGGGACTGTGGATCGCCCCCTCGCGACGTCCGTTCGCCGTCAGGCCCAGGTGAAGCGCTGGTTGCCCATCACGGTGGTGCTCGTGCTGCTGGCCTCGGCGCTGGTCTGGGGCACCGACCTGCTGCGCCCATCGGTCCGGCGCGACCGCGTCCGAACCGTCAGGGTCGAGAACGGCCCCCTCGAGGCGTCGCTGACCGCCTCGGGGACCGTGGTGCCGGCCATCGAGCACGTCATCTCGAGCCCGATCGACGCGCGCGTGCTCGCCGTGCTGCGGCGGGTGGGCGACCAGCTGAAGGCCGGCGACCCAATCGTCCGTCTCGACACCAGTGACGCCGAACTCGAGGCAGAAAAGCTGCGCCAGGACATTGCCCTCAAGGGCAACGAGCAGGCACGCACTCGCCTGACGCTGGAATCACAGCTGATCGAACTCGATGGCCAGATCAAATCCAAGGACCTCGAACTGCAGGCCCTTCGCGCGGCGCTGGCCAGCAACCTGGCGTTGTCGAAGGAGGGGCTGTTGTCGCAGGAGGCGCTGCGCGAGTCCGAGCTGAAGGTCGCGCAGGCCGATGTCGACCTCGGTCGCCTGAAGCGGAGCCGCGTCAACGCCGAAGCGACAAATCGCGCCCAGCTGGAGGGGCTGTCATTGCAGATGCACTCGCTGCACGCCGAGGATGCGCAGCAGCGGCGACTGCTGGAATTGACCACCACCAAGAGTGACAGGGACGGCGTGCTGACCTTCGTGCAGGACGAGGAAGGCACGCTCGTCCGCAAGGGCGACGTGGTCGCCCGCGTTGCCGACCTGACGGCCTTCCGCGTCGAAGCGACGACCTCGGACGTCAACGCTTCGCGGATCAACGTCGGCCAGCCGGTCAGCGTGCGGCTCGACGACCTGGTCACCACCGGCCACGTCAGCGTCGTCGAGCCCCAGATGCAGAACGGCGCGCTGCGCTTCGAGGTAGCGCTCGACACGCCTGACGCGGCATGGCTGCGGTCGAACCTGCGCGTCGACGTGCAGGTGATCACCGACCGCAAGGCGCGGGTCCTGCGGGTGGCGCGCGGCCCATTCGCGCAGGGCGGCGGCGCGCAGCAGGTCTTCGTCCTGCGCGGCAACCGCGCCTACCGCACGCCGGTGCGCCTCGGGGTCAGCAACTTCGACTGGTTCGAGGTGGTGGACGGCCTGGCCGCCGGCGACGAGATCATCGCCTCGGACATGCGCGACTACGAGTCCGCACCGGAATTGAGAGTGAAGTGAGCGCGGATCGCGGATCGCGGATCGCGGAACGCGGAACGCGGAACGGGGAGCGCGGATCGCGGATCGCGGATCGGGTATCGGGTCTCGGCAGACGGCCCGGCCAAGTGCCGACGGCCGACGGCCGACTGCCGCCTGCCGCCTGCCGCCTGCCGAGTCCGTATGACATCTGGTAACGAAACGAAGGCCGACGGCCGACCCACGAAGGCCGGGAGTAGACCGTGATTCATCTAGAGCAGATCAACAAGGTGTACCGGACCGACCGTATCGAGACGGTGGCGCTGGCCGACATCAACCTCCATATCGAGCAGGGCGAGTTCGTCTCGATCATGGGCCCGTCCGGCTGCGGCAAGAGCACGCTGCTGAACCTGATGGGCCTGCTCGATGAGCCGAGCGACGGCCGTATCCGGCTGAACGACCGCTGGGTGGAGTCGTACCGGGACCGCGACCTGGCCAGGATGCGCAACCGCGATCTCGGCTTCATCTTCCAGACCTTCCACCTGATCCCCGACCTGAAGGTGGTCGACAACGTCGAGCTGCCGCTGCTCTACCGCCCCGGGGCGGCACGGCAGCGGCGCGAGCTGGCACTCGCAGCGCTCGACCGGGTCGGGCTGACCTCGCGCGTCGACCACTTCCCGTCACAGCTGTCCGGGGGCCAGCAGCAGCGCGTCGCGATCGCCCGCGCCATCGTCGGCGCAGCCCATCGTGCTGCTGGCCGACGAGCCCACCGGCAACCTCGACTCGGCAATGGGCGACGAGGTGATGGCCATCCTCGAGAAGCTCAATCGCGAAGGCACCACCATCGTGATGGTCACCCACGATCCACTGAAGGCCGAACACACGCATCGCACCATCCGCCTGTTCGACGGCCGCCAGGTCCAGTGATGCTGAAGAACTACCTGACACTTGCCTGGAAGGTGCTGCAGCGACGCAAGGTCTTCACTGCCATCAGCCTGTTCGGCACCAGCTTCACGCTGGTCGTGCTGACGGTGGCGGTGGCGCTGTTCGACCATGCGCTGTCGCCGATGGCCCCCGAGGTCCACATGTCGCGGACGCTGGTGATGAACCGTGCGCGCATGCAGGGCAACGGCAACACCTGGCAGAGCCCGCCGGGATACAAGCTGGTGCACCAGTACGCGCGCAACCTGCCCGGCGTCGAGATGATGACGGTGCAGACCGGCGGTTCGCTCGCCACGTCGTTCGTCGACGGGCGCAAGATCGAATCGACCCTCAAGCACACCGATGCCGACTTCTGGCGTCTCTATCAGTTCTCGTTCCTCGAAGGCAGCCCATACGCCGTCGCCGACGTCGATTCGGCACGCCTGGTCCTGGTGATCAACGCGACCAGCCGGCGGCGGTTCTTCGGCGACCAGGCGGCCGTCGGACGCTACATCGACGCCGACGGACAGCGATTCCAGGTGATCGGCGTGGTGCAGGACGTGCCGTCGCTGCGCACGCCGTCGGCCGACCTGTACGCGCCGCTGACGACGCAGAAGTCCAAGGGGTGGGAAGACGAGTATCTGGGCGACTTCACGCCGGCGTTCCTGCTGGCGCCACATGCCCGGCCGCAGGACGTGCGGGCGGAGCTGCAGTCGCGACTGGCAACCTGGAAGGCGCCCGAGAAGACCGAGTGGAAGACGCTGTCGGCCAGCCTCGAGACCGCCTTCGAGGGCATGGGTCGCAACCTCTACCCGGGCCAGACCGACTACGCGCGGACCTACGGCGGCTTCCTGACGATGATTCTGGCGGGCGCCGCGCTGCTCTTCATGGCGCTGCCGGCCGTCAACCTGGTGAACCTGAACGTCAGCCGGATCATGGAGCGGGCCTCCGAGATTGGCGTGCGCAAGGCTTTCGGGGCCTCGAGCCGCACCCTGGTGGTGCAGTTCGTCGTCGAGAACCTGGCGCTGACCGTGATCGGCGGAGTCATCGGCTTTCTGCTGGCCGGGTTCGTGTTGCGAGCAATCAACCAGAGCGGCCTCATTCCGTACGCGGATCTGGCCCTCAACATCCGCATCTTCGTGTGGGGCATCGTCATGGCCGTCGTGTTCGGTCTGCTCTCGGGCGTCTACCCCGCGTGGCGGATGTCGCGCGTCCACCCGGTCGTCGCGCTGAAGGGAACGAGATAGCGCATGGCCCTGCATCTGCTGAAGCTGATCTGGAACCGCAAGCGCGCCAACGTGCTCATCGTCACCGAGATTCTGCTGTCGTTCCTGGTGCTGGCGGCGGTGACCACGATCTCCGTGCACTACTGGCGCAACTACCAGGCGCCGCTCGGCTTCTCGTACGAGCGGATCTGGGACGTGCTCGTCCGCGTGCCGAGGGGGCTCGACGCGACGCCGGCCGTCGAACGTGAGCGGCTCGCGCGCTTCGCGCGGCTGGTCGACGCCGTGCGCCAGATGCCCGAGGTCGAGTCGGTGAGCCACATCGAGCTGCCGACGTTCCGCAACTGGCAGTGGAACAGCGACATCACCCTGCCGGACGGCCGCCACGTCGAGTTCAACGGCAATCGCGGCGGCGACGGGCTGGCCGCGACGCTGTCGATGCCGCTGGTCGACGGCCGGTGGTTCTCGCGTGAGGATGCCGGGCAGAACTGGGAGGCCGTGGTGCTCAACGCCGCCATGGCCCGCGACGTCTTCGGCACCGAGCAGGCCGTCGGGCAAGACGATGCCGCGCGAGAACAACCCGGAGGGTCCGAGCGACGGGCCGCCGCCGCGACCGCAGCGCGTCGTCGGCGTGATCCAGGACTTCCGCCAGTTCGGCGAGTACTCGACACCGGTCAATTACATGTTCGTGCGCAACGACATCGTCTCGGCCGCGACGGCGCCGACGCCGGCGACGCCGCGTCTGGCACGGCGCTGCCGGCGGCACGCCGCGCGAGCGGCACTCGGCGCCGCCGGCTGCCGCCGCGGCCCCGGATCGTGTGGACGCCCGGCTGCCCAACGCCATCGTCATCCGCGTGCGTCCCGGCGTGACGGCGGAGTTCGAGGAACGGCTCGTCAAGACCGCTGCAGGCGATGGCCCCGGACTGGAGCTTCGGCATGAAGCCCACTGCGGACGTCCGCGGCGAGTACCTGCGCAACAACTACCTGACGCCGCTCGCCATCATGGGGATGGTCGCCGGCTTCCTGCTGCTGATGGTGACGCTCGGCCTGAGCGGGGTGATGTGGCAGAACGTCACCCAGCGGATCAGGGAACTCGGCCTGCGGCGCGCCAAGGGCGCCGACCGCGCCCGCATCAAGCGCCAGATCTTTCTGGAGATCGCGCTGATGACCGGCATCGCGATGGCACTCGGCGCCCTGCTGCTGGCGCAGGTGCCGATGCTCGGCTGGCTGGGGCCGGTGCCGCCGAGGCTCTATGGCCTGAGCCTGCGTGCTGGCCGGCGCGCTGCTGTTCGTGCTGACGTCGTTCTGCGGCTGGTACCCGAGCCTGCTGGCGACGCGCATCCCGCCGGCCGAAGCGCTACGCTACGAGTGAGTCATGGGCTCTCCCGTCCGCACCGACACCGCACCGATCCTGATTGCCGACGATGACGATGCCGTGCGGGCGTCGCTGGCGCTGCTGCTCAAGCAGGCCGGTTACCGCACGCATGCGGTCGGCACCCCCGACGCCGCGGTCGAGTGGCTGGCGCACCACCCGTGCGCGCTGGTGCTGCAGGACATGAACTTCTCGCGCCGCACCTCCGGCGACGAAGGCCTGGAGCTGCTGCGCACCATCCGCGAGGCGCACCCGGCGCTGCCGGTCATCCTGATCACCGCGTGGGGATCGATTTCGCTGGCGGTCGCCGGGATGCGGCTCGGCGCCGCCGATTTCGTGACCAAGCCGTGGACCAACCCGGCGCTGCTGCAGACGGTGCAGACGGCGCTGCGGCTCGCCGGCGCCGCCGACGGCCACGACGTCGCGCCGGTGTCGCGCGAGGACCTCGACGCGAGCTACGACTTCGACGCCATCGTCACCGCCGATGCGCGGATGCTGAAGCTGCTGCAGCTGGTCGGCCGCGTCGCCGCCACCGACGCGTCGGTGCTGGTGACGGGCGAGAGCGGCACCGGCAAGGAGCTGATTGCCGACGCGCTGCACCGCAACAGCGACCGCCGCAGGAAGCCGTTCGTGAAGGTCAACCTCGGCGGCATCTCGGCGTCGCTGTTCGAGAGCGAGATGTTCGGGCACGTCCGCGGCGCCTTCACCGATGCGCGCCACGACCGGCAGGGCCGCTTCGATCTCGCCGATACCGGCACCATCTTCCTCGACGAGATCGGCGACCTCGACCCGTCGTCGCAGGTGAAGCTGCTGCGGGTGCTGCAGGACCGCACCTACGAGGTGCTCGGCTCCAGCCAGCAACGGACCGTCGACGTGCGCGTCGTGGCCGCCACCAACCGCTCGCTGGCCGACATGGTGCGGCGTGGCGAGTTCCGCGAGGATCTGCTGTACCGCATCAACCTGATCACGGTGCACCTGCCGGCGCTGCGCGAGCGGCCCGGCGATGTCCCGCTGCTCGCGCACCGCTTCGTGCAGGCCATCGCCCAGCACCAGGGACGCGAGCACCTGGTCATCAGCCCGGCCGCGTGCAGGTGGCTGCAGACCCTGCCCTGGCCGGGCAACGTCCGGCAGCTGAAGCAATGGATCGAGCGCGCCGCGCTCGTCACGCCGGGCCCGGTGCTCGACGTGGACGACTTCCGCGCCACGTCGGAGATGGAGGGCGCCCCGCCGGCGACGACCACGACCCGCTTCCGCCGGTCGGCACCATGACGATGGAGGAGATCGAACGGGCGATGATCCTCAAGTCACTGCGCCATCACGGCGGCAACGTCAGCCGGGTCGCCGACTCGCTCGGCTTCAGCCGCGCCGCGCTGTATCGTCGCCTGGAGAAGTACGGAATCTCGGTGTGACGCTGCGGCGCCTGTTCTACGCCTACCTGCTGCTGCTGCACGTGGCGGCCGGCTGGCTGGCCTGGCGGCTGGCCGGCCAGTCGGCCTGGGGACTGCTCGACCATCGAGGCCGGCCTGCTGCTTTCGGCGGTTGCCGGCGTGCTGGCTCGTCGATCGCCTGCTCCGGGCCCATGCCCTGGTGCGCGAGAGCGCGCAGCTGCTGGAAGAGAGCGACTACACCACGCGCTTTCGGCCGACCGGGCAGGCCGAGATCGACCGGCTGATCGAGATCTACAACCGGATGGCCGATGCGCTGCGGGCCGAGCGCGTCCGCGTCCGCGAACAGCATCACTTCCTGCAGAGCCTGCTGGAGGTGTCGCCGTCGGGCGCGGTCATCCTCGACCACGATGGCCGAGTCGACTTCCTCAATCCGGCGGCCGCGCGCCTGCTCGGGCCCGAGGCGCGGCCAGGCGTGGCGGCCGCGGCACCCGGGACGCCGCTGCAGCGAGGTCACCGCGGCGCTCGAACGTGCCGCGTCGGCGGTGGTGACCCTGACGGGCGGGCGGCGCGCCAAGGCCAGCCGCGGCAGCTTCATGGACCGCGGTTTCAGCCGGACGTTCCTGCTGGTGGAGGAGCTGACCGAAGAGTTGCGGCACGCGGAGAAGGCAGCGTACGAGAAGCTGATTCGCATGCTGTCGCACGAGGTCAACAACTCGGTGGCGGCGTCCAACTCGCTGCTCACCTCCTGCCTGGCCTTCGCCGAGCAGCTGCCCGGGGAGAGCCGCACCGACCTTGAGGGCGCGCTGCAGGTGGTGATGAACCGCACCGCGCAGCTCGGCGCCTTCATGAAGGCGTTTGCCGACGTCGTGCGGCTGCCGGAGCCTCGCGTCGCGCCGGGTGACCTGCACGACCTGCTGGGCCATCTGCACCGCTTGATGACGGCCGAGGCCGAGCGCCGCGGCATCGGCATCGGCCTGGAGCTGGCGCCGGTGCCCGACGTCCGGTTCGACCGCACGTTGATGGAGCAGGCCCTGGTCAACATCATCAAGAACGCCATCGAAGCCGCCGACCGCGGTGGCCGCGTCGTGCTCCGGACGGGCCTCGCCGACCGCCGGGTCTACCTGCAGGTCGAGGACAGTGGTCCGGGCCTGGCGCCCGAGGTGCGGGCCCACCTGTTCACGCCGTTCTTCAGCACCAAGGAATCAGGGCAGGGCATCGGGCTGACCCTGGTGCAGGAAGTTCTCACCCGGCACGGCTTTGCCTTCACGCTCGACAGCGCCGAGCAGGGGCCGACGCGGTTCACGATCTGGTTCACGTAGGCCCGCCGGCGCCGATCAGCGCGTCGAGGCCTGCGCGCCGGCGCTGACGGGCGGTGTGGCGCCGCCAGGTGACAGCCCCAGCTCGCGCGCAAGGTCATCCACCGCGCGCGCCTCGACGAGGTCGGCGGCGGGCGGTGCCGCCAGCGCCAGGCGCAGGTGCTCGCGCGCCACGTCGAGATCCCCCAGACGCGCATGGATCGCGGCGGCGTGATAGCGCAGGCGCCTCAGGCGCGACCCGGTGCTCGAGCGCCTGCCCGATCATGCGACGCGCGGTGTCCATGTCGCCCTTGGCGTAGGCCGCCCACGCGTGCGCCTCGGCGCTGAGGATGTCGCGGCTGCCACGGGTGGCCTGCTCGGCCAGCGTCAGGGCGCGAGCGGTGTCGCGCCCGTGCATCGCCAGGAACAGCGCCTGCTCGCGCGGCTCCGGGGTCTGGTCGGTCCACGCCGCGTCGGCGCTGGCATAGGCTCGCTCAGCCTCGCCGGCACGACCTCGTGCGGCCTCGACGTCGCCCAGCTGGGCGAACCAGCCGGCGGTCGGGGCGGCGTCGAGCGCGGCGGTCAGCGAGGCCGCGGCGCCTTCGAGATCGCCGTTGCCGGCCAGGATGGTGCCGCGTTCGGCAAGCGCCGGCGGATAGTTCGGAAAGGTATGCAGCGCGCGCTCGACCTCGAGGCGCGCCTGCGATCGGTGGCCGAGCTGATGGTGGAGCGCGGCCAGCTGCACGGCGTGCCAGGCCTGTGCTTCCCGGTCGTGCGGACTGGTGGCGTCCAGCGCCATCGCCATCGCCTGCAACGCGCCGCGCAGGTCGCCCTGCAGCTCGCGCGCGTAGGCGACACGGGCGTACCCCGACGCATCGGGACGCAGGCTGGTCATGGCATCGAACTGGTCGAAGGCTTGCTGGTAGTCGCCCTGCTCGAGGGCGGCATCGCCAAGCACGCCGCGCAACCAGGCGTCCTTGGGTTCGAGCGCGCTGAGGCGCGTGGCGACGCGTGCGGCCTCGGCAAAGCGGTGCTGGCTGAGCAGGACCGCCGCGAGCACCCGCTCGCCTTCGTAGCTGCTGCGCGTGCCCATCGCCCGCCGGAGCGAGAGCTCCGCCGCGACGACCAGGCCGGCATCGCCGGTGACCCGGGCTTCTCGCAGGGCCAGTTCGGCCAGACGGGCGGCGGCGGCAACGTCGGTCGGTGCGCCGTTGATGTAGGCCTGCAGGCGCTGACGTTCGGCGGTCAGCGTCCCAGGACCGGTCTCGAGGGGCGCACCGCGGTGCGTCGGGGGTCGGACCGCCGTGGCAGACGCGCGTCCGCCCCCGTAGCTGTAGATTCCCGCAACGAGCGCGCCGGCGATGGCAAGACCACCGGCCACAGCCAATCGCCGACGCGCCGCCATCAGCGGTTCCCCGCGTGCGGGATGCCGAGGTACGGGAAGACCTGCAGGTACGGGATGTCGTTGCCAGTCACGCCGTCGCCGAGCTGATTGTTCGGCGCGATGTTGAAGGCTGGCGTCAGCGGCGTCGCGCCCGCCGCAGCCTGCAGCACGATATCGGTCACGTCGTCGCCGACGCGGCGCCCGTTGGGGAAGCCGGCGAGGTCGCCGCGCAGGACACCCATCGGATCGGGCGAACGCGAGGGCGGGATGCCCATGTTGAGGCGCAGCTGTTCAGAGGGCACGACGCCCTGTGGCTGGTTCAGGCCGGGGATGCCGGTCAGGAAGATGGTGACCAGGTCCTGACGCGGTGCCGCGGGCGAACGAACGCCGTAGATCAGGTTGAGCAGCTTGGGCACTTCGGGATCGAGCACGCGATCGAGGGCCGCGGCGTCGGAGGTCGGCGAGATGGCGTTGAACACGTCCTTGCGCGCCAGGTCGATGACCGCTTCGTTGACCAGCGGGTTGCCGAGGCGCGAAACCTGCACCAGGTCGCCGGAGTAGTCGATCTTGCCGGCCGAGCGGGTGGCAATGGCGCGACGGCTGTTGGTTGCCCATACGCCGATGATGCCGTTCGGATCGGACGGACCCGACGGCAACGCGCCGTTCGACGCCAGATCGCGGATCGGCACCTGCAGCGCCAGCGAGCTGACGTTGAAGCCGGCGGTGCTGTCCTCCACCTCGCCGGATCCGACACCGAGCAAGTCGAAGATCGCCAGGTCGACGTAGAAGCCCTCGTCACGCGGTCCGGCAAAAGCGCGCATGCCGGTCGGGGGCAGCTGCTGCACGCCGCCGGCCAGGCCGCCGTAATTGGGGGTGGAGCGGGGGCCGATGTTGGGCGGCGGCACCGGGAGGCGCCCCGACAGCAGCGTGCGGCGGCCGGTCCGACGGGGGCCGTCGATGCGCGTCAGGCTGTAGAACTGCCGGACGTTCAGGTCTGGGTCGGCAATCGAGGTGACCGCGCCCGTGTTGTACAGGAACGTCGCCGGGTTGGCGACCTCGGTCGTGAACTGCCACTGGAACGTGATGTCTTCGACCGCATCGCCGTTGTTGTCGATGTGCAGCTCGTAGGTCACGTTGGGGTCGAAGGGGTAGAAGTTCGGCCCCCCGTCCGGCTTCTGGAACGGGATCACGTTCGAGATGAGCGTGACCATCGTCGGTTCGTTGGGGTCGACAAACGCATAGACGTCCGTGTTGTCGGCCGTCGGGTCCTGCGCGATCAGCGGCGCCTCCCGATGGCTGGACGCCTGCCCGGGCACGAACGCCCACCCCACTGCCACCGCGGCACACAGCGCGGTCGCGAGCATCTTCTTGTTCATTGGCACCTCCTGATGGCCGGGACTCCGGCCTGTCAGTGTCTACGGACGACTCGCCCCCCCGGATGGGTCCACGGCGGCCCCTGACTGTCGCCGTCACAAGCTCGACCTTGGCAACAAACCCCGGGGTGGGTCGTCCTGACGTGGACGGGGCCGGCGGTCGCGTTACCCTGTCGGCATGCTGCACCCGCATCGGTACTTCGATCCCGATCCCGCCACCCGCGCGATTGCCGCCGACCTGTACGCCCGCGTCGAACGGCTTCCGCTGATCTGCCCGCATGGCCACGTCGATCCGAAGCTGCTTGCCGAAAACCTGCCGTTTCCCGACCCGGCGACGCTGCTGGTCATCCCCGACCACTACGTCACGCGCATGCTGTACTCGCAGGGCGTGCGCCTCGAACAGCTGGGCATCCCCTCGCGCGACGGCACGCCGGTAGAAACCGACCCGCGCCGGATCTGGCAGCTCTTTGCCGACCACTACCACCTCTACCGGGGGACGCCGACCGGGGCCTGGTTGAGGCACGAGTTCGACGATGTGTTCGGGATCGGCGAGACGCTGCACGCCGGCAACGCGATGGCCATCTACGACCACCTCGAGTCATGTCTCGCCAGGCCGGAGTTCCTGCCGCGGGCGCTGTACGAGCGCTTCAACATCGCCGTCCTCTGCACGACCGACGCCGCCGGCGACTCGCTCGAGCACCACCAGGCGATGCGGGAGGAGGGCTGGGGCGCGATCCGCCCGACCTTCCGTCCTGACATGGCGGTGACGCTGTCCAACCCGGGCTGGCGCGCCGAGATCGAGCGCATCGGCGCCCTGACCGGCGAGTCGATGACCACCTACGCGTCGTTCATCGCGGGATTGATGGCACGACGCGCCTTCTTCAAGAGCATGGGCGCCACGGCCACCGACCATGCCGTGCTGGTGCCCTACACGGAACGGCTCCCCGACGGCGAAGCCGCGACGATCTACGCGCGGGCGCTGTCCGGAGCAGCCACCGCGGCCGATTCGGATCGGTTCTCGGCGCACATGCTGATGGAGATGGCGCGGATGAGCGTGGAGGACGGCCTGGTGATGCAACTGCACCCGGGCAGCTTCCGCAACCACAACCTGCGCGTCTTCGAACGGTTCGGCGCCGACCGCGGCTGCGACATCCCGATTGCCACCGAGTACACCCGCAACCTGCATGCGCTGCTCAACGCGTACGGCAACGAACCGGGGTTCACGCTCGTGCTGTTCACGCTGGATGAGGCGACCTACAGCCGCGAGCTGGCGCCCCTGGCCGGCCACTATCCGGCCGTCGTGCTCGGCCCCCCGTGGTGGTTCCACGACAGCATCGAGGGCATGCTGCGGTTCCGGCACGCCGCCACCGAGACCGCCGGCTTCTACAACACGGCAGGCTTCAACGACGACACCCGGGCCTTCCCGTCCATCCCGGCACGACACGACGTGGCGCGGCGCGTCGACGCGACGTTTCTGGCGCAGCTGGTCACCCGCCACGTCCTCGACGAGGCTGACGCCCACGAGGTGATCGTCGACCTCGGACAGCGGCTGGTTGAAAAGGTCTATCGGCTCGCGGCGCGCTGATCGAGCTGCCACGCCCGACCGTGCCGCTGCCGCTGCCGCTTGGCGCGTCAGCTCGCGGGTGCCGGGCCAGGCCGGGGTGGGTCGGCGGCGGCGTGTGCCGCCGTCAGCGGCGCTGCCGCACCGACCGGGAGCGCTTCGCTCCGAGGCTGCATGAGCAGGCGCTCGGCGTCGGCCACCGACATCGGCCGCTCGAAGAAGTAGCCCTGTCCGAGCAGGCAGTCGAGCTGACGCAGGCAGGCCAGCTGCTGCGGGGTCTCGATGCCTTCGGCAGTCACGCTGAGGCCGAGATTGTGGGCCAGGCCGACAATCGTCTTCACGATCTCGAGCGGCTCGTGCTCCAGGTCGTTGACCCGCATGATGAACGAGCGGTCGATCTTGAGCGTGCTCAGCGGAAACGCCTGCAGGTAGCTGAGCGACGAGTAGCCGGTGCCGAAGTCGTCCAGCACCAGACCGACCCCGAGCTCGCGCAGCTGCCGCAAGGTCTCGAGCACGGTGTCCGACCCACGCAGCAGCGTCGTCTCGACGATCTCCAGCTTGAGCCGATGCGCCGCGATGCCGCTGTCCTCGAGGGCTGACGTGACGTCGTGCACCAGCCCGGGGGTGGCAAACTGCAGCGGCGAGACATTGACGCTCATCGTCAGCCTGCAGCCCGCCGGCTGCAGCGCGTCCCACTGGCGAAGCTGGCGGCAGCTCTCGCGCAGCACCCACCGCCCCAGCTCGATGGTCAGGCCGGCCTCCTCGATCACCGGGAGAAATGCTTCGGGTGGCAGCAGCCCGCGGGTCGGGTGACGCCAGCGCACCAGCGCCTCGAAACCATGCAGTTGCGGGTGCTGCAGGTCGAAGATCGGCTGGTACAGCAGCTCGAACTCCGCGCCGACGAACGCCTGCCGCAGGTCGTTCTCGAGCGCGAGCCTGAGCTGCATCTCCTGGCGCATGGTCTGGTCGAAGACCTCGACCAGGCCGCGGCCGCGGGCCTTGGCGCGATACATGGCCAGGTCGGCGTCCCGGAGCATATCCAGCGCCGACATGTCGGCCGCGGACACCACGATGCCGATGCTGGCCGAGGCCGTCACTTCCCGGCCGCCGATGAGGAACGGCGCGCGCATGCCGTCGCTGATCCGCTCGGCGACCAGTTGCGCCGCGGACTCGTCGGCGACGTGCTCGAGCAGCACCGCGAACTCGTCGCCGCCCAGCCGGGACAGCGTCGCGCGCTCGGACAGGTGCCCGACCATGTCACCGCGGCGCAGGCCGGCCTCGACGCGCCGCGCCACCTGCTGCAGCAGATCGTCGCCGGCCACGTGCCCGAAGCCGTCGTTGACCTCCTTGAAGCGGTCGACGTCGAGAAACAGTACGGCACACGGGCGCGTCGGCCCCTCGAGCGCGTGGTCCAGCCGCTCGAGGAAGAGCAGCCGATTGGGCAGGCCGGTCAGGGGATCGGCTCCCCGTGTGTCGGTCACGTCGGCGATGGAGCCAGCCATCCGGGCGGCGCGGCCGGCGTCGAGCACGGTGACACCACAGGCCAGCACCCAGCGGTAGCTGCCGTCGGCGTGACGGAGGCGGTGCTCGCTCTGCCACTGAGGCATGCCCCCCCGGAGATGCGCCACGAGAGACTGCCGCACGCCTTCGCGATCATCGGGGTGCACCAGGGACAGCCAGCCTTCCAGCGTTTCGACCACCGAGCTGGAGGCCGTCCCCGTGAGGCGTCCCCACTGCTCCGAGAAGAACACCTCACCGGCGTCCACGTTCCAGTCCCACACGACGTCGCTGCTGGCGCTTGCGGCCAGCAGGTAGCGCTGCTCGCGCAGCCGCACCGATCGCTGCGCCCGACAGGCCGCGACATGGTTGCGGATCCGGGCGACGGCGACGGTGAAGTCGACCGGCTTGCTGATGTAATCGGTGGCGCCCCGCCCGAGGGCGTCGGCGACGTCCTCGCTGCGGTCGCGCGCCGTGATCATCAGGACCGGGAGTTCGAGCGGCGCGTAGGTCTGCCGCAGGGTATCGAGGACCTCGAGCCCGGACATCTCCGGCATCATCAGGTCGAGCAGCACGGCATCGAAGGTCTGACGCTCGACGCACGCCAGCGCCTCACGCCCGGACGAGGCGCAGACGACGTCGTAGCCGCGCCGGGCGAGGCGCCGCGAGAGCATGTCGCGATTGACCGGGTCGTCGTCCACCACCAGGAGATGACCACGGTCGCCCGACTCGGGACCAGCGTCCTGCAGCAGTTCGGCGTCGGGGGGAGGCAGCGACGGCGATGGCGCGTCGTCCCGGCGCAGGCGCAGGTGCCGGCCAATCTTTTCCAGGAGGCGGGTGAAATCGACCGGCTTGGTGTCGAAGTCGGCGCAGCCCGCCTCGAGCGCCCGCTCGCGGTCGGTGATCATTGCATGCGCGGTGAGGGCAATCACCGGGATGTCGGCCGTCGCAGCGGACGCCTTGATCCGCCGGGTCGCCTCGATGCCGTCGAGTTCCGGCAGACTCAGGTCCATCAGGATCAGGTCAGGCAGCTCCTGTGCCAGGGTCAGCGCTTCGACGCCGTCGATGGCGCTGCGCACCGCGAAGCCGCGCTTGATCAGGCGGCGCGACAGCATGTCGCGGTTCATCTCGTTGTCTTCCACGATCAGGATGGTCGGCATGGGGTCAGACTGCCTTCCGGGCGTGGTCGGGTGCAGGCACCACGGACGCCGGTAGGGAAACGGTGAAGAGGGAGGCCCGCGAGCCGACGCTCATCTGCGGCCCCGACCGACGATGCTGGCCAGCTTCAGGAGCTTGGAGCTGATCCGGACACGGCCACGCTCGGCCGCGCCGATGTTGACCTCGAACTTGACCCGTGCGGCGTCCACGACGAAGTTCAGCATGCCGCCGGCTTCGGCAAAGCCGCTCGAGTCGCCCACCGTCAGAATGCTCGCCGGTCCGACCGTGCGGAGCAGGTCGGGAATGCGCGCCTCTTCCGACGCGCTCACGAACAGGATGTGGCACGACCGCAGCGGCTGACCGGCCTTGAGGTATCGCACGACGATCGGACGGCCCTGTCCGGTGCGCCCCTCGGTGGCCCGTCGCAGACTCTCCCCGAACGGATCGGATCCCAGAACCGCCAGCACGATGGGCGACCCGGCATCGGCGAAGCTCTCCGGTGGCCACTCGACGTACTGGGTGAACTGGTACAGGAACGCCGCCTTCACCGCGTATTCGTTGACGTCCGCCGCGGCACGCAGCGGCACCGCCCCACCGAGGATCGCCACCAGGGCCGCGCTCGCAACCAGCTGACCGAAGACGCCGAGAGGAAGGGACCTGCTCGCGGCGCGCGTCGCGCTGGTGACCCGTCCTAGAAGCGCCACTGGCATTGCGCGTACGCGGCGCGGCCCATGTAGGTCGGCGTTTCTCCAAGCGACGAGCCGAACTCCCGTCGCCGTCCCGTGCCGAGGTTCTGGACGCCGAGACTGAGACGAAGTCCCTCATAGGCGTGCCAGCCAAGGCGGACGTCGAAGCGGTGATAGCCAGGCACGCCCTGGTTCTGCAGCCGGTCGATCCCGTAGTACGCGGCGTCGAGTTCGACGCCACGGCCCAGCGACAGATAGGACTGCGCCTGCATCTGATGGCGTGGACTGTCGTCTTCGATCGCGGCCGCGAGCTGGTCCGTGCTGCCCGCGACATGCTCGAGGTCGACGTCGATGAACGACCAGCTGGTGGCGAGACGCCAGTTGGAGAAGGGCGTCCAGTTGGCCAGCGCCTCGAACCCCTGCGCGGTGCCGACCATGCCGTTGCCGAACGCGAGCGGTGTGAGGATGTACGGCCCGGTGGCGCCCATCGCCAGCGACGGGACCCCCATCTCGAAGGTTCGGAGCCGGTCGTACTGGTTGCGATAGACGGCGAGGTCGAGCGTCACCGTCGACGCCGGCACCAGCCGATACCCGAGCTCACGGGCCACCAGCACCTCGGCCTGGAACTCGGGGTTGCCGAACAGCACCGGCTGCGCCAACAGTCCGGTCGGGGAGGGAGTGCGGGCAAAGCTGATTTGCACGTCGCTCTCGGCGCGCGAGGGTGTCCGCACCGCACGCGAGGTCGCGGCCCAGACGGTGTGCCGGGCGTGTGGGGTCCAGGCGACACGGGCCCCGGGCTGCAGCTCCCATTGCGTGTAGGAGTTGTGTTCCAGCTTGGTGCCGACGGTGACGTGCAGCCGACGCCGCACGAGGGCGATCTCGTCCTGGACGAACACGCTCGACAGGTTGACCGAGCGGCGGGGGGGAGACAGGTCGAGGAACTCGCTGCCGCGGAGCACGTCACTCGAGCGCCGATAGCCGAGGCCGGAGACAATCTGGTGGCGGCCGGGCGACCAGTTGTGCTGCGCGTCGAAATCGAGGTTGCGCTGCTCCTGCCCGACCAGCACGTCGTCGCGACGGACGTCGTCGTAGTACCACTGCACGGTCAGCTGCGACTGCGGGCCGAGGTCGCGCATCCAGCGGCCGAGCACGTTGACGCCGGTCGTGTCGGTGGGTGAGTCGATCGTTGCGGCCGTGATTGGCAGGCCGCTGCTCGGGCTGATGGTCTGGCCGGCCTGCCCCTTGAAGACATCGGCCGACAGGGTGACGCTGTCACGCAGCCCCGGCTTCCAGTCCACGCGTGTGCCGGCGTGCAACCGATCGGTGGCGTCGGCAGCCGGTGCACCCGACTCCTGCGTGAACGCGGCGCGGTTGGAGAACTTGGCAAACACGCGGTAGTGGGCGCGGTCGCCCAGCCGGCCGCCGTAACGCACTCCGGTCGTCGCGTGGTCGATGTTGCCGAAGGTGCCCGTCACCAGGCCCCCCTGCGTTTGCGCCGCGTCGCGAGTGATGACGTTGATCACGCCGTTGACGGCGTTGGCGCCCCACAGTGTGGCTCCGGGACCGCGGATGATTTCGACCCGCTCGACGTCCTCGAGCAGCGTGTCCTGGAGATCCCAGTACACACCCGAGAACAGCGGCGTGTAGACGCTGCGGCCGTCGATGACGACCAGCATCTTGTTGGCGAACCTGTTGTTGAAGCCGCGCGAGGAGATCGCCCACTTGTTGCCGTCGATGCGGGCCACCTGCAAGCCGGGCACCAGGCGCAGCGCCTCGGGAAGGGAGGTGACGCCGCTGCGCCGGATGTCTTCACGACTGAGGACGTAGATGGCCGAGGGCGCCTGCGAGAGCGGCTGCTCACGACGGGAGACCGACGTGACTTCGAGGTTCATCAGCTCCTCGAGGCTCACGTTCTCCACCGGGGCCGAGGCGGGAGATTGGGCTCTGCCCGGGGCTGCAAGGGCCGCCAGCAAGGCCAGGCCACAGGATAGTGTCGTCGCACGCGATTGCATACAGGTCCCTTCGATGTCTGTCTGGGGCCGCCGCAGGCAAAGATCGGCGCAGGGGAGGAATCGACCGCAGGCCACCTGTGCTTGAGCGCCCGGGGGCGCCGGCGGCTGCGAGCAGTCGTGGCTGTGCTATCACTGAGCCATGGCGACGACGCACGAGGGTCCCCGAACTGCCGCGCTGCTCAGCCTCATCGTCCCGGGGGTCGGGCAGATCTACAACGGCGACCTGCTGCGTGGCGTGTTCTGGCTGCTGGTGACACCGGGCTTCTGGATTGGCTCGGGGGGCCTACTCGGGTGGGTGTGCCACCTCATCGCCGCCTGGACCGCGCATCGTCGCGCCCACTGGCACGCGCGCAGGCGGGCCGGCTCCTTCGCAGCCTGAAGGTCGGCCGCCGCCATGCTGCCCCGTGCCATGCTTGCCGGAGTCCTGCTGCTCGCGACCGTCGCGTGTACGCGGGATGACGCCCCGCCGCCGATGACCACTGCCCCGCCTGCCCCCGACATCCACTCGTTTGCCAGGCCGGCCGAGGCGCGCGTGACGCACGTGTCGCTGGACCTGCAGGCAGACTTCGCGGCTCGGCGCCTGGGCGGGCGCGCCACCCTGACCTTCGCCCGTCGGCCCGACGCGCGAGAGATCGTCCTCGACACGCGCGACCTCGAGATCCAGCGGGTGCTGTCCGACAATCGGGAGTCGCTGGCGTTCAGGCTTGATCCGGCGGTCGAGCACCTTGGCCAGGCCCTGGTCATCACCCTGCCCGCCGCAGGGGACCGTCTGACGGTCGAGTACCGCACCAGCCCGGATGCCGCCGCCCTGCAGTGGCTGACACCGGCGCAGACTGCAGGCCGCCGTCATCCCTACCTCTACTCTCAGGGACAGGCGATCCTGACGCGCACGTGGATCCCGACCCAGGACAGCCCGGGCATCCGGCAGACCTACGACGCGACGATCACCGTGCCGCGCCCGCTCAGCGTCGTCATGTCTGCTGAAAGTCTCACGCCCGACGGCGCCGATGCCGGCGACGGGCGGCGCGCGTACCGCTTCAGGATGGACCAGGCCGTCCCGCCCTACCTGATCGCTGTCGCGGCCGGCGACATCGCGTTCCGCTCGCTTGGGCCGCGCACGGGAGTCCATACCGAACCGGCCATGCTGGAGCGGGCGGCCAGCGAGCTCGAGGATCTCGAAAAGATGATCACGGCCGCCGAGACGCTGGGGGGGCCGTATCGATGGCACCGCTACGACGTGCTGGTGCTGCCGCCGTCGTTCCCGTTCGGCGGCATGGAGAACCCGCGGCTGACCTTCGCGACGCCGACGATCCTGGCCGGCGACAAGTCGCTGGTCTCGCTGCTGGCGCATGAACTGGCGCACTCGTGGTCGGGCAACCTGGTGACCAATGCCACCTGGGGCGACTTCTGGCTGAACGAAGGTTTCACCACCTACTTCGAGAACCGCATCATGGAGGCGCTGTACGGCCGGCCGCGAGCCCAGATGCTGGCCACGCTCGGGCGCAACGAACTGCTGCGCGACATGGCCGACATGCCACCCGCCGACACGCACCTGTCACTCGACCTGGCGGGCCGTGATCCTGACGAGGGCATGACGTCGGTGCCGTACGAGAAGGGTGCGGCGCTGGTGCACACGCTCGAGGCCGCCGTCGGTCGTGAGCGCTTCGACCCGTGGCTGCGCGGGTACTTCAACCGCCACGCGTTCACGTCGATCACCACGGCCGCGTTCGTCGACGACCTGCAGCAGGAGTTGATTCGCGGCGACGCGGCGCTGCTGGACGCAATCGACCTGCCTGCGTGGCTGGACGGGCCAGGGCTGCCCGCGGCGGCCGTGGCCGTGCGGTCGCCGGCCCTGGCCGTGGTCGATGCTGAAGTTCGCCGCTTTTCGAAAGGGGTGGCGGCCTCCTCGCTGCAGGCGGACGGATGGGCCCCGCAGCAGTGGCAGCACCTGCTCGAACAGTTGCGGACGGTGCCACTCGCGCCCTCGCAGTTGCGCGACCTCGATACGACATTCGGCCTCAGCGGCTCGGGCAACAGCGAGATCCGCTTTGCCTGGCTGCGGGTGGCGGTGGCGCGGCAGTATGCGCCGGCGGTGCCTGCGCTCGAGACCTTCCTCGCCGAGCAGGGTCGGCGCAAGTTCCTGCGTCCGCTGTACGAGGATCTGATGCAGACGGCCTGGGGTCAGCCGATTGCCCGCCGGATCTACGCCGGCGCCCGCAGTTCCTACCACTCCGTCTCGGCACAGACCATCGACGGCATCGTCCGATGAAGATTGCCACCTGGAACGTCAACGGCATCCGGGCGCGCGCGGCGCAGGTCGAGCAGTGGCTCGACGCCGAGCGCCCCGACCTGCTGTGCCTGCAGGAGATCAAGGCGTCCCGCGACCAGGTGCCGATGACGCTGGCCGGTCGCGACGACTACTGGACGTGCTGGCACGGGTCGGGCGGCTACTCGGGCGTGGCCGTGCTGGTGCATCGCGACCTGGCCGGGTCCGAATGCGCCGCCACCCACCCGGCGTTCGACTTCGAGTGCCGCGTCGCCAGCGTGACCCGCGACGACCTCGAGATCCTGAGCGTCTACGTGCCCAATGGCGGCAAGGATTTCGCCGCCAAGATGCAGTTCCTCGAGGCGCTCGGCACCTACGTCGCGGAGGCGCATCGCGACGGGCGCCGCATGCTGGTGTGCGGCGACCTCAACGTGGCGCTCACCGACCTCGACCTGCATCCGAAGGAACGCAAGCCCGGCGTCATCGGCCAGCGACCGGACGAGCGGGCGCTGTTGCAGCGCCTCATCGATGTCGGGCTGACCGACGTCCACCGCGCGCTGCACCCCGAGGACCCGGGTCTGTTCACCTGGTGGGCGCCGTGGCGCAACCTGCGCCAGCGCAACGTCGGATGGCGCATCGACTACATGCTCGCCACCACCTCGCTCGGCACCACCGCGACCCGGGCCGAGTGCCAGCGCGAGTTCGGCACCAGCGACCACGCGCCGCTGGTGGTCGAGTTTGCCTGACGTACAGAATTCAGAATTCAGAATTCAGAATGAAGGGCAGCTCGCGGCAACCTGCCGCGTAGCGTGGCGGTGTGAGCCCCGCGCGGCATTGTGAATTCCAAATTCTGAATTGTCTGTGCTGGCCCCTAGAGCTTCGGGCGTCTCCTGTGGAAGTCGGTGACTTCCTGGAAGCGATGCGCGACGCTCAGGATCACATCGTCGGCGTAGAGGGCGCCGACGATGGTCGCGCAGATCGGTTGGGGCACGCCCGGCGGCACGCCCGGTGGCTGGGACGCGGCGGCGGCGGCAGGCGCGGCGCCGGTGGGCGCGCCCGCAGGCCTGGACGGCGGCACGCCAAAGGCGTACGGCAGCACCACGCAGGGGTGGCCCGTCTGCGCATGCGCCGAGACATCCGCGGTGGGGCCGCCAATGAACAGATCCAGGTCCTGCATGAACTCCCCCCAGCTCGCCACCAGCGCCTGGCGACGACGCTGCGACTGGAGGAAGTCGACGGCCGGCACGACACGGCCGTTGACAAAGCGCGGGTTCCAGTCCGCTGGCGCCATCGGGTTGTCGGCCGAGGCAGGCGGGGTCGGCCTCGGCGTGGGTGGCAGCGCAGTGAGATCGAGGCCGATGGCTGCCGCCTTGCCGCGCACGTAGTCGTCGAAGGCTGCCGCCGACTCGACGGCGAGTCCCCCACCCGCCCCGGGGACGACCGGACGCGGCCCGATTGATCGCGGCGCGAGGCCCATCGCTCGCAGCCGCGCGACCAGTGCTGGCGGCGCGTCGGGGTCGACGCCGACGCGCAGCTTCGTCAGGTCGATGCTTTCGTCGAAGTGAAAGGGCGTGGTGACCGTCGACGGGTCCTTCGTGTCGACGCCGTGGATGGCGCCGAACACCATGGCGCAGTCCTCGGCCGTGCGGCACATCGGGCCGACCCGGTCCTGCGACCACGCCAGCACCATGCCGCCATAACGGCTGACGCGCCCGAATGTCGGTCGCAGGGCGGTGATGCCGCAGCGGATCGCCGGCGACACGATCGAGCCCTGGGTCTCGGTGCCGATCGCAAACGCGACGCATCCGGCGGCAACCGCCGAGGCCGGTCCCGCCGAGGATCCACTCGACCCCTGCGCGAGGTTCCAGGGGTTGTTGGTGCGGCCGCCAAACCACTGGTCGTTCTGCGCGAAGATCCCGGTGGAGAGCTTGGCCACCAGGACGGCGCCCGCCTCCCGCAGGCGCACGACGATCTCCGCGTCCTCGTCGATGACCCGGTCCTTGAAGTCGGGCACGCCCCACGTCGTGCGGACGCCCCGCGTCGAAAACAGGTCCTTGAGGCCGTACGGCAGCCCGTGCAGCGGCCCGCGATACCGACCGGCCGCGATCTCGGCGTCGGCCTGCCGCGCCTCGGCCAGCGCCTGCGACTCGAGCAGCGTCACCACGCAGTTCAGCGTCGGATTGAGCTGCTGCAGGCGCGCGAGGTAGATCCCGGTGAGGCGCGTCGACGAGATCGTCCGCGCCCGGAGAAGGGCCGCGAGCCGGTGCGCCGGCAGGAACGCGAGGTCCTCGCTCGACGACGGCAAGGCACCCGACCACGCACGCGGGGTCATCGTGGTCCGGGCAAACGCGGCAGGCCCACGTTCGCGCACCAGGCGCTCGAGCAGGGCGCCAGTGCCGCCGGGGTACGGCTGGAACTGCAGCGCGGGTGGTTCCCCGTTGCCGAGCGGCAGCGGGGGCGGTGCCGAGGGCGCCGGCGCTTGTGTGGTCGATGGTGGGACGGGTTGCGTACCGGTCGCGTCGGCTTTGCCGAAGTAGCTGGCACCGGCCGTGGCCAGTGCGGCAAGGGTGAAGGTGCGGCGGTCAGGGTCATCATGAAGCCTCGGCTGGACAATCGACGAGCGCAGGTGTAGCGTCGCGTTTCCACTCTATTCGAGGAGACCGAATGCTTGCACGGACCGGATTGTCCCTGCTGGCGATCATCGGCGCGTTTGCGCTGATCGTCGGTACGGCACCCAGCGCGTTCGCTCAGGCCCAGAACCCGATGGTCGGGAACTGGACGATGAACGCCGCGAAATCGACCTCCAGCGCCGCTCTGGCGAAGAAGCGCGATATCGCTGTCACGCAGCAGGGGGCCGACATCACCATCGCGGTGCACGAGGTCAGTGCGGACGGCACGGCCATCAAGTGGTCCTTCACGACCAAGGGCGACGGCAAGCCGGTACCCGCCACAGGAGCGGCGAGCATCGACACCGCCATCAGTACGCTTACCGGCCGGACCGGCAAGACTGTGTACACCAAGTCCGGCAAGGCCGTGGCGGAAAGCAATTCGGACGTCTCGGTCGACGGCAAGACCCTCGTGATCAAGGGCTCTCGCATGGGGCCCGACGGCAAGCCTCTCTCGTTCGCCGTTCACTACGACCGGCAGTAGGACCGGAGCTGTGCGACGATGCGGCGCATGCGCCCTGGAGTGATTGTCGCCGCCTGTGTCACGGGAGCCCTTGCGGTTGCCGCCGCGCAACGCCTGCCTGCCTCGCAGCCGACCGCCACGACGCCTCGCCCGCCCAACATCGTCCTGATCCACGCCGACGACCTCGGGTGGGGTGACCTGTCGTCGTACGGGCAGCAGCGGTTCCGCACCCCGCACATCGATCGGCTCGCCAGCGAGGGCACGAGATTCACGCAGTACTACGCCGGCAGCACCGTCTGCGCGCCGTCGCGGGCGGCGCTGATGACCGGGCTGCACACCGGCCACGGCCGCATCCGCGGCAACGGCGAACTGCCGCTGGCCGACGCCGATGTGACGGTGGCCGAGGTCCTGCGCGGGCGCGGCTACCGGACGGCCCTGATCGGCAAGTGGGGGCTCGGCTACGAGGGCACGACCGGCCTGCCGGAGAAGCAGGGGTTCGACGAGACACTGGCCTACCTCACCCACCAGCAGCCGCACCGGCAGTACACCGACAAGCTGTGGAAGAACGGCGGCTGGATCGACGTCTCGCCGGAGCGCGACTTCACGAGCGACCTGTTCACCCGGGCCGCCGAAGACTTCATCGACCGCTCGGCCGCGCGACCGTTCTTCCTGTACCTCGCCTACCCGCTGCCGCATGCCGAACTGCGCGCGCCCGATGATGCGATTGCCCCGTTTGCCGGGCGCTTCCCGGAGACTCCGTTCGTCAATGCCAAGGCCGATGCCACCACGCCCGTGCCGCCCTACCGGGTCAGCGGCGGCTACCGGTCGCAGCCGACGCCGCGCGCGGCGTTTGCCGGCATGGTCACGCGCATGGATGACGGTGTGGGCCGTGTGCTCGAGCGGCTGCGTCAACGCGGCCTCGATCGCAACACGGTGGTGATCTTCACCAGCGACAACGGCCCCCACAAGGAGGGTGGCGCCGACCCGGAGTTCTTCGACAGCAACGGACCGCTGCGCGGGATCAAGCGCGATCTCTATGACGGCGGCATCCGCGTGCCGATGCTGGTGCGCTGGCCAGGGACGGTGGCGGCGGCACGGGTCAGCGACACGGTCTGGGCGCACTGGGATCTGCTGCCGACGCTGGCCGATCTCTCGGGCGCGCGCGCACCAGGCGGGCTGGACGGCGTCTCCATGCGGGAAACACTGCTTTCGGCCCGGGACACGGTGATGCCCGACCGCACGCTGTACTGGGAGTTTCATGAGGGCGGCTACAAGCGTGCCGCCCGTCGCGGCAAGTGGAAGGCGGTCTGGCTGGCGCCCGACAAGCCCATCGAACTCTTCGACATCGTCAGCGACGCGGGCGAGAGTCGTAATCTGGCGGCCGCCGAGCCAGCCATCGTCAAGGAGTTCGCGCAGTTCTTCGCCACCGCGCGCACGCCGTCGGAGCAGTGGCCGGGGAAGTGACGTGGCCCGCCGTACAATGACGCCATCCACACGCGGTCAGGAGGCAGGCATGGCGTGGTCTCGACGTCGTTTCATGCAGTCGGCGGCGGCAGCCGCCTCCGGCGTGGTGGTGGCGCGCGGTCGCGAGGCGACGGCGTGGGCCGGCGGTGGACAGCCGGGCCCCGACGGCCTGCTGCGGCTCGACAGCAACGAGAACGCCGCCGGACCCTGCCCTGCCTCGCTGGCCGCCATCGGCGACGCCGTGCGGCTGTCGCACGTCTACCCGTTTCGCTTCACGGGTGCCCTCGATGCCGCGATCGCGGCGCGGCAGGGAGTGTCGTCCGAGAACGTGCTCGTGGGATGTGGCTCCTCCGAGATCCTGCTCAACGCGGTGCTGGCCTTCACCGACGCGCGCCGCGGCCTGCTGGCGCCAACGCCGACCTTCGAGGAACCGGTGCGACGGGCGCGCCAGCTGCAACGTCCCGTCCACGAGGTGCCGGTGCGCGCCGACCTGCAGGTGGACCTGGAGGCGATGGCCCGTCGCGTCCCGGACGCCGGGCTGATCTTTCTGTGCAATCCCAACAACCCGACGAGCGTGGCGCTGCCGCTCGACTCGCTGCGTGCCTTCGTTGCCGAGGCGTTGCGACGCTCGCCCGACGTGGTGATCCTGATCGACGAGGCCTACATCGAGTACGCCGCCGGCGCCGGGGTGGCATCGGCACTGCCGATCGCCCTCCAATCGCCGCGCGTGCTGGTCAGCCGCACGTTCTCCAAGATGTACGGCATGGCCGGCCTGCGCGTCGGCTATGCCATGGGCCAGCCGGCGCTGCTGGCGCGGCTGGCTGCCTGGAGCATGCCGATGAGCGTCAACACCATCGGCCTGCACGCTGCCATTGCGGCTCTCGCCGACACCGCACTCGAGGAACGTGAGCGGGCCCGCAACGCCGCGGCGCGGGCGTACACGGTGGCCCGCCTCGCGGCCCTCGCCGTCAGGGTCCCGGTGTCGCATGCCAATTTCGTGATGGCCGACATCGGCCGCGACACGGTCGGCTTCCGTGATGCGTGCCGCGCCAGGGGTGTCGCCGTCGGCCGCCCCTTCCCGCCACTCGCGACGTCTTCGCGCATCTCGATTGGGACGATGGCCGAGATGCAACAGGCCTGCGACGTGTTCGCGACCGTGCTGAAGACATGACGCGGGTTGGCCCTGGCCGATCGACCCTCGGCCTCCTCGCTCTGGGGATGTGTCTGGTCGCGGCCGGAATGGCGATGGCGGGTTCGCTGACGCGGATCGACCAGCCTGGCGGGCCGGCGGCGCTCCCCGCCTGGCCGGTGATCCGCCGCTACCCGGCCGCCGAAGCCAGGCAGGCCGTGGCCGTCGATGCGACGCACTTCTACGCCATCACCAACCGCCGGATCGGCAAGTACGAGAAGCAGACCGGCCGCAAGGTCGGCCACTGGCAGGACACCGACGATGGGCCGTTCATTCACCTGAACAGCGGCGTCGTGCTCGACGACCGCCTCTTCTGCGCCCACTCCAACTACCCCGGCGTGCCGATGGTCAGCTCGATCGAGGTCTGGGATACCAGCACGCTGCGACATGTGCGGAGCATTCCGATTGGCACGGGACGCGGCTCGGCAACCTGGATCGACCGCCGCGACCAGGCCTGGTGGGTGATGTACGCCCACTACCCCGCGCCCACCGGGGAACCTGGCAAGGGCCCCGAGTATTCCGTGCTGGTGCGCTACGACGCCGAATGGCGCGAGACCGGCGTCTGGACATTCCCGAAGGTGGTCGTCCAGCGCTGGGACGGCATGAGCAGTTCGGGCGGCGTCTGGACCAGGGACGGCCGGCTGCTGACGACCGGCCACCATGCGCCGGAACTGCACGTGATGCGGCTGCCGGCCGCGGGCGCGACCCTGGTGCTCGAGGCCATCGTGCCCGTCGAAGGCCGGGGGCAGGGGATTGCACTCGACCCCTCGGATCCGGCGCTGCTCTGGTCGATCCAGCGCCAGACCGCAGAAGTGCTGGTGTCGCGAATGCAGTGACGCGGCTACTTCCGGTCGCGCCGCGCCAGCACGACCAGTTCCTGGCCCCCGAGCGCGGTCTTGCCGACGTTCATCGCGATGGCCTCGTAGCCGTTGGTACCTGCCTCGGCCAGCTCCTTCTCGAGCGTCGAGGTCTTGCTCGTGGCGATCAGCAGGTAGTCTTCGGTCGGCGTCGGGTTGTCGCCGTCGCGCTCCATGATGACCACGACCTCGTCGCCCCCGAAAAGCGACGTGAACACCGTCTGCCCGGCATACCGGAAGCCGAGATCGGCGGCGGCCCGGATCTCCTTCTGGATCGTGCCCGTCTTGTTGGCGGCCAGCAGCTTGTAGGACATGAACGCCCGTTTGGGGGCCCGCTGCATCACCACCACCGTTTCGTTGCCGCCAAAGGCGGTCTCGCCGCCCATGACCGCGGCAAAGGCGAAGCCGGCCTCGGCGGCCGCATTCATCTCCTTCTCCATGGTGGAGGTCTTGGACGTGGCGAGCACCTTGTACTCACGGACGTCGGGCTGCGCCAGTGCGGGCAGGGTCAGCATCGACAGACACAGGGTCAGCAGAAGGGTGCGCATGGTCATCCGTAAGGTGGTGAGTGCAGGCCGAAACGTGACGCGGCGTAGTGTCGCACGTCCCCGCATCCTAGAATGGCCGGCATGCTCCCCATTCTCCGTGCGGCAGCCTTTGCAGCTGCGGCGCACAGCGGGCAGACCCGCCGTGGACTGCCCGACCCCTACATCAACCACCCCCTGCGGGTGGCCGAGCATGCCGCCCAGGCCGGTCTCGGTGAAGACGCCATCGTGGCGGCGCTGCTGCACGACGTGGTGGAAGACAAGACGCGTACCTGGCAGGAGCTGCAGGACGCCGGGTTTTCGGAGCGGGCGATGGCGCTGGCCCGCCTGCTGACCAAGTGGTGGGAGTCGGGCGACGAGGGCGCCGACCACGACAAGGCGACGTACTATGCCCGCATCCTCGGCGACCGCGACGCCATCGCGCTGAAACTGCTCGATCGCACCGACAACATGCAGGACGTCGTCCGCATCGTCTCGGCGCGCCGGGATTTCGCCGAGAAATACCTGAAGAAGACCTGCCGCGAGTTTCCGCCGCTGCTCGAACGCTGCGACAACCCGTACGTCGCGGACGTGTTCGGCGACCGGCTGCAGGCACTGGAATCGGCACTCGACAGGAGACGGTGATGGCTCGCACGACGATGGTGGCGTTGGTACTCTCGGTGGTGGTCGCTGGCGCGGCCTTCGGCCAGGAACTGCAGGTCGGGACGCCCGGACAGGTCGGCATCGCGCCCGAGCGGCTGGCGCGCATCACGACCACGCTGAAGGGCATGGTGGATGAGGGGCGCCTGGCCGGGACGGTCACCCTGGTGGCCCGGAACGGCAAGGTCGTCTACCACGAGGCGGCTGGTCGGCGGGACATCGAGAAGAACGTGCCGATGACCACCGACACGCTCTTTCGCATCGCCTCGATGAGCAAGGCGGTGACCAGCGTCGCCATCATGATGCTGGTCGAAGAGGGTCGGGTCCACCTGGACGATCCGGTCTCACGCTTCCTGCCGGCATTTGCCAGGACCACGGTGGTCGTGCCGCCGCCGGTCGGCACGGCGACGGCGCAGATGGCAATCAGAGCCGGGACGGTACCCGCAGCCCGGCCGGTGACGATCCGTCACCTGCTGACGCACACCGCCGGCATCTCGTACGGCAACGGCAACCCCTTCGAGGCCGACTACCGCAGCGGCAACGTCATCGGCTGGTACTTCGCCGACAAGGACGAGCCGATCGCCACCACCATCGACCGTCTGGCGGCACTGCCGATGGATGCGCAGCCGGGCGATCGCTTCGTCTATGGCTTCAACACCGACATCCTCGGCGTGGTCGTCGAGAAGGTCAGCGGCCTGTCGCTGGCCGAGTTCATGCAGACCCGCATCTTCACGCCGCTGAAGATGCCAGACACCAGCTTTTATGTGGACCAGGCCCGTGCTCACCGACTCGCCACGGTCTACGGCATCGCCAAGGCCGGCGCTCCGATCGCCCGGGCCCCGGAGCCGGGAACGGGCCAGGGCAACTACGTCGTCGGGCCGCGCAAGGCGTACTCGGGCGGGGCGGGGCTGGTCTCCACCGCCAGCGACTACGCCCGATTCCTGCAGATGTTGCTCAACGGCGGTGCACTCGATCAGGTCCGGCTGCTGAGCCCGAAAACGGTTGAGCTGATGACCTCGAACCACGTCGGCGGGCTGTACCTGAACGGCACCCTCGGCTTTGGCCTGGGCTTCGAGATCACCGAACACGTCGGCCGCTCGGGACGTCCCGGTTCGGTCGGGGAATACGGCTGGGGCGGCGCCTACCACACCGAATTCTGGGTCGATCCCGTCGAGAAGCTGGTCGTCGTCTTCATGACCCAGTTGCTGCCAGCCACTGGCTCGAACGCGCACATGACCCTGCGCCAGCTGGTTTATTCGGCAATCGTCGACGCGCCGGATGTGAGCCTGCCACGGGTCGCGCTCCGCCCGGCCTCGTGAGCGGATCGACCCGCCGGGTCCCTAACGCGCCAATGGCGACCGTCCACGCGAATCGCGCGGCGGTTCGATCCCCAGCAGGTCGCTGACCAGCGGCGCCACGTCGATCGCCTGACGGACGGCCCACCGGCTGCCGGGCCGCACCCGCGGCCCCGCCGCGAGGAGCAGGCCATGCATGTCCGGGCGGGTCGGCAGGAAGCCGTGCTCGCCGCTCGGCCGGGCCCGCCGGCGTACGACCGGTGCCGTGCCGACGGCGGTGCCGAGCATGTAGCCGGGACGGACGTCCACGCACGCGTCGAAGCCGTTGGCGCCGCCAAACCCGAGGCGCTCGCGATCGGCGGGCGAGAAGAACACCCGCGTGATCACGGGCCCGCCGTCCTCGGGCGCCCGGATCGCCTGCAGCGTCTCCAGGGCGCGGCCCAGGACGGCATCGCGATCGGCAACGGGCACGATGCCGCGCTGCCAGTCCGCCGTATGCACGCGCAGGCAGTTGCGGCTGAACAACACCTGCGACCGCTCGGGATCCACCCGCCCGCGCGCATCGATGGCGACCAGCCCGACGTCGCGCAACACGAGGTGCACGCGGGCCTCGTGCGTGATCGCGGCCATGCCGTGGTCGCTCACGAACACGACGTGGTCGCGTGCTGTGACCAGGCCGACGTACGTGGCAGCCACCCGGTCCACCAGCTGATAGCCCCAGCGCCGCAGCGGCCCGTAGCGCGGGTCCTGGCGAGCGTGCCCGAGCCACTCGTGGTCCATCTCGTCGGGCATGCTGACGTACCCGAGCATGAACCTCGGCGAGTGCGTGTGCCACAGGTGCCGGGCCTGCCGGATGGTCTGCCGCATGCCCAGTTCAATCGTCTCCAGGTACCGGCGCTCGTGCGTCCCGTCGCCGCCGCGCCACAGCGGCACGCCGCCGGCGTCGTCAGCCTCGTCGGGCTCCTCCTTACCGTTGCCGACGAAGCCGCCGGCCTGGCGGAGCAGTGCGATGGACTCGGCCCGGGTGGCCGGGCGCCCGGTGTACAGCAACCCCTCCTGCAGCCCCGACTGAAACAGCAGCAGCGACCGGCCGTCATGGCTGGCCTCGAAGAGCCGGAAGTACGTCATGACCGGCGCGACGCCCGGCATGTCCACCAGCAGGCCGTCGCTGAAGTGCCTGGCCAGATCGCGGCCGCGAGGCGGCTCGTGTTCCGTCGGCGCAAGGGGAGCATCGACGGCGCCCGTCCCCCCGCCACCCGGACGCGCAGAAAGCGACGACCGCCCCGCCCGTCCTCCATCAACGTGCCCTGCATGGGCACCGGTCCCGCCGACCAGGTGAAACACGCCACGGCCCTGGCCGGGGCGGCGTCGTCGCCGCAGCGCACGGCAACGAGGTCGCGCGCCCGCAACCACCGCGCCGGTGCGATGACGGGAGCCTGATAGCCATGCAGCAGCGTCGGCGGTGTCGCCAGCGCACTGCCCGTCACGTCGGGCCGGAACGGGTAGACCTGAGTTGCCTGCTGGGTGACCGTGGCCACACCTTGCCGCGCGGCGGCGACCCATATCGGTTCGGCCCGCAAGCCCTCGGACCGGTAGCCCGACACGCGCGCCGAGGCGGTCGACCCGCTGCGCGGCGGCAGCGGCATGTCGTTGGCCGTGATGCCATTGACGTCGCCCCAGGCGCCCGTCCACAGCGCGGCGTGGGTGTTGGCCGTGGTGCTCGGCATGTGCGGCACGAGCCCATCAGCCAGCGCGCCACGGGCCCGGAGCGCGGTCAACGTGTGCAGCTCTTCGGCGACCGGATCGTCGAGCAGGAGCCGTGTGCCCAGGCCGTCCAGGCTGACCAGCACGACCCGACCAGCGCCGTCGGCAGGGGCAACCGGCGGCGGCTGCCCGGCGACGAGCGGCACGCAGAGGGCAATGACGCCGAGACACACCGACCGCCCGCTCAGGGTCGCACCCCGCAATCGCACGCCTCAGGCCCCGAGCAGCGCGGTGACGATGGCGGTCCACTCGTCGTCCAGCGGCGTCTTCTGCGGCGGCCGGTCAGCGCGGGCATACCAGTAGCGGGCGTTGGACTCGTCGCCTTCCTGGCGATGCAGGTACGCGTGGACCCACGCCGCGGCTGGCGTCTCGAGGTCCTGCACCGTTGCGTGCGCGCCGTGCCAGTCGCCCCGGGCGGCCTGCCACATGGCCCTCACTTCGTCGCGGAGACCGACCGGAGGTGCCTCCGCCGCCCTCAATTCAGCAGCCGTCATGCCCCCAAGAATTTCACGATTTCCCCGCATCCACGCGTCCCTGCTGCCTCGGCTGCCGCCTGACAAATGCGACTCGTCTCATTCTTATTGACGACCGATTCTGGTCGGATATACAGTCCCGGTGCATTCGAGCTCGAGATCGAGTCTCGTGTTTTTGAAATTGAAAGAGTTTTATGGCTTTTCCAGCGCTGGGCCGGCGGCTCACCGCCCATGGATGAGCCTGACGCGGGTGGGCATGAGGCACGCTGGGCCTCACGGCTACCGCGGCCGCAGCCGATCCCATCGTGGAGACAGATGACACTGCCGCTTCGTCGTTTCGTGTTCTGGATGCACCTGATTGCCGCCGGCCTTGCGGGCGCGGTGATCCTGCTGATGTCGGTCACCGGGGTGCTGCTGACGTACGAGAAGCAGATGATCCGCTGGGCTGAGGCCGTGTCGGGACCGCCGACGAGCCCGCAGCAGCCGCGCCTCTCCCTCGAGGACGTCGTGGCTCGGGCCACCACCGTGCACCCCGGGGTGACGCCAGGCACGGTCACGCTGCGTCGCGCCGTCGATGCGCCGGTCGAGGTGAACTTCGGTCAGAAGGGCTCGGTGTTCGTGCATGCGTACACCGGGCAGGTGCTCGGCACGGGCGCGGCGCGGACGCGCGCCTTCTTCCGCTCGGTCATGGAGTGGCATCGCTGGCTGGCGCTGACCGACGCGCGACGCGCCACCGGCAAGACCATCACCGGGGTGAGCAACCTGATCTTCCTGTTCATCCTCGTGAGCGGCTTCTACCTGTGGTGGCCGCGGGCCTGGACGTGGCTGCAGTTCCGCCAGGTGCTGTGGTTCAGGAGCGGTCTGTCGAGCAAGGCGCGCGACTTCAACTGGCACCACGTGATTGGCTACTGGAGCCTGGTGCCGCTGGTCCTGATCGTCTGGTCGGGCGCCGTGATTGGCTACCCGTGGGCGAGCGACCTGACCTACCGGCTGGCCGGCGAGACGCCGCCGCCGCGGCCCGGGCAGGCGGGTCCGCCGCGCCCCGGCGAGGTCCGGACCGCCACGAATGCGCCAGTGGCCGCGCAGCCGCTGGCCGCCTTGCTGGGCCGCGCGGCCGCGCAGCAGCCGGACTGGCATCTGCTGAGCACGCGGCTGCCCCGGCCGTCAGAGCCGCAGCTGCAAGTGACCATCGACACCGGGACAGGTGCCCAGCCCCAGAAAAAGGGCACTTTGCACCTCGATCGCGCGACGGGTGCGACCAGCAGGTGGGAGCCCTTCGAGGCGCAGAGTCCGGGCCGCCAGTGGCGCGCATGGCTGCGCTTCGTCCACACCGGCGAGTACTACGGGCTGCTCGGTCAGACCATCGCCGGTCTGGTGACGGCTGGCACAGTCGTGCTCGTGTGGACCGGTCTGGCCCTCACCTGGCGGCGCTTCCGCGCCTGGCGGGGGCGGACCGACGCTCGCGGCCGCGTCGCCGCCTGACCAGGCGTCGAAGCGGACAGGCGGCTCCGTCCGGGGAGCCGCCCGTCTGCGGGCTCAGGACAGCGACCAGCCCTGACGGTACTGACGCTTGAGGAACTGCTCGGCGTCGGGCGCGTTGGTGATCTTCATGTTGGCGCCGTCGTACTGGATCTTCTTGCCGGCGTTGAGCGCCACCACGCCCAGCAGCATGACCTCGGTGAGCCGGGCCGCATAGGAGAACGGCGAGGTCGTCTCGGTCTTGCCCTTGATCGCGTCGATCCAGTTCATCTCGTGCGATGTGCCGATCCGCTTGAAGGTCTGCGCCGGCTTGGGCGTGTTCTCGGCAAACGACCTGGGCAGCAGACGCGGGTTCTGCGCGTAGGTGCCGTGCAGCAGCTTGCCCTTGCTGCCGATGTACAGGACCCCGCCCCCCTTGTCGAATTCCTCGGTGCCGAGATCGTCGATCTTGGGTGGCAACAACCCGCCGTCGTACCAGTTGATCCTGACCGGCGGCATCGTGCCGCGAGCCGGGAACTCGTAGTAGGTCGTGGTCGCAGCCGGATAGGTCTGCTTGTTGTATGGCGTGGACTGCGTTTCGACGGTGGTCGGGTACCCGAGGTCGAGGGCCCAGAACGGGTGGTCGATCAGGTGCGCGCCCATGTCGCCGATCGCGCCGACGCCCCAGTCCGTCCAGCCGCGCCAGTTGAACGGGTGATAGACCGGGTGGTAGTCCACCTGCGGTGCCGGCCCGAGGAACAGATCCCACGCCAGCTTGTCGGGCATCGGATGCGGCGTGGCGTGCATCGCGTCGCCGAGCTTGTCCATCACGTACCTGAGATTCCAGGGCTGTGCGGCATCGCTGGCCTGCGTCTTCATCGGGGCCGGACGCGGGATGCCCTGCGGCCAGTAGGCGTAGGGACGATTGGTCCAGATGTGGACTTCGCGCACCTCGCCAATCGCGCCGGACTGGATGTACTCGTTCACCAGCCTCGCATCGTCGGACGAGTGGCCCTGGTTGCCCATCTGGGTGACCACCTTGGTGTCGGCCGCTTTCTTTGCCAGCGCTCGACATTCCTCGACCGACCACGCCAGCGGCTTCTGCACGTAGACGTGCTTGCCGAGGCTCATCGCGGCGGTCGCGATCACCGCGTGGGTGTGATCGGGCGTGGCGATCATCACCGCGTCGATGTCCTTCTGCTTCTCGAGCATCTCGCGGTAGTCCACGTACCGCGTCGCCTTGCCGGCCTTCTCACCGAGCTGCCTGAGGCCGGTGATCTGCGCCTGCGCGCGCATCCGCTGCTCCGGCGTCGGCGCCGGGGAGGCGCTGGCGAGCCGCTTCTCCGACGCAGCCACCTGCTCCGCGATGCCGTCGTAGGCGCGGCCGGCAAATCCCCAGTCCACGTCACACAGGGCGACGATGTTCTGGCTGGCGAGATTGGTGAGGTTGGACCGCCCCATCCCGCCGACGCCGACACCCGCGACGTTGACCAGGTCGCTCGGTGCCGTCTGCCCCCTGCCGAGCACATGGCGCGGAACGATCGTCAGGCCGGCAGCGGCCAGGCCGGCGCTGCGTACGAAATCACGCCGCGGCATTCCCGGCGATTGGGGCTTGGCTGTGTCACTCATCGATGGTCGGCTCCAGTGTCAGGTCTCCCGGCCTCATCGGCCGGGGACGTGGTCATCGTCTCGGGTTCCGGGTCCCGGGTCCCGCGTTCCGGCAGCATCATTTCTTCGGCTTCATGCCCGGCGAATTCCACTTGATCACGTGGTACGTCGCAGGCACGGCGCCGACGTTGCGGATGGAGTGCAGCTGGTTGGCGGCCTGGAAGATCACCGACCCGGGCCCGACCACCTGGGTGCGGTCGCCGAGAAAGGTCTCCACGGTCCCTTCCCGGACGATCAGCACTTCTTCGTCGGGATGCTTGTGAGGGGGATGCGGTGACTGACCGGGCTGCAGCGTGGTGATGTGCAGTTCGAGTTCGTCGAGCGTCGCCGTGCGGTTCTCGAACACCTGCCGCACTTCCCCGACCTTGGTCGCCCGGACGGACATGTCTTTCCAGTCCACGGCCCGTGACCCCATCACGTCGCCGGCGCTCTGCGCCAGCGTCGCCCCGGCGGCGCCGATGGCGATGCCCAGCCCGAGTGCCACACCTACCCCTGTTTGGCGCATCACGGTTCTCCGCAGGCCGGCGACTGCCCGCCCTCGCTGTCGCGAAGTCCGAAGTGTAGTGCAGGAAGGGGGGACGCCTCAACCGGCGTGGATGCCCGCGTCGGCGTCGGCTGGCGCCACCAGGACGGCCCGGCCAGCCACGACACGGCAGGTCGGCTGCACCAGGTGGCCATCTTCGGAGAAGCGGAGCGGTTGGCCCTTGTGCCCGTCCAGCCGCAGCACGAGCGGATCGTCCTCGCCCGCCCCGGCCCGGAGGGCGATCTCGAAGGCCGCCTTGACCGCCATCCAGCCGCGCCAGGCCGGCTCGGTCATCGGTCCGCCGAACCCCTGGGCGAACCGGGACGAGAGCTGCGCCGCGGCGGGCATTCCGAGTGCCGGGTGCCAGTCCGGCCGGCGCGCTCCTGCCGTGGGCGGCAGCGGGCGGGACGCGACCGACCAGGCCTCGGGTCGCCAGTGGCGGAGTGCGCAGGTGTAGACGCGAGTGGCGCATGGCGCGGCGCCGGAGGCACTGGGCTCGTCGTCGCAGTCGGCCACGATGATGTGAACCGCCTGCGCGGTGCCGTTTTCCGCACCGGCGGCGGCCCCCCGGTGCACCACCAGTGACACCTGCAGCACCCTGGAGGCCTGCTGCAGGTCCTGCAGGCCGAGCTCGACGCCCGCGCGCAGCGCCTCGGCGTCCGGCCCCTCGGCAATGTCGACCAGGTGCAGATGCACCGGACGCACCGCCGCGCTGGCCGGCGCCCACCCCGTGAGGAGGAGGCCGGGCATGGCCATGGTCACGGTGCGCAGGTAGGTGCGACGCTTCACTGCCGGGATGGATCTGCAGCTTCCCTGCCAATGGCGCAGCTGGCGGGCCCGGCTGAATCCCGCCAGTTGCCGAGCCCATCGGCAGCAGCCTGCGACGCCATGTTCGATGAAGAGACACCGCGTCGCGCATCCGGACGGGCCTGAGACTCAGGGTGTCATCACCACCTTCAGGCACTCGTCTTCCTTCAGGGAGAAGGCGCTGTAGCCCTCGGCCACCTGATCCAGGGACAGCCGGTGGGTGATGATGTAGGACGGGTCGATTTCGCCCGACCGGATCCGTTCGAGCAGCGGCCGCATGTACCGGTGCACGTGCGTCTGGCCGGACTTGATGGTCAGGGCCCGGTTGACCACCGCGCCCATCGGAAACTTGTCGATGAAACCGCCGTAGACGCCGGCCACCGACACGGTGCCGCCGCTGCGGCAGTTCATGATGGCTTCCCGCAGGGCGACCGGCCGGTCCGTCTCGAGCATCATCATCGTCTTGGCCTTGTCGTAGGCGCCCTTGATGCCTGGGGCGTGCCCCTCGAGCCCGACCGCATCGATGCAGTGATCGGGCCCGCGTCCCGCCGTCAGCTCGCGCAGGGCCTCGGACACCGAGACCTCCTCGTAGTTCAGCACGTGTGCACCGCCCTGTTCAGCGGCCACGCGAAGGCGGTAGGGAAAGCGGTCGATGGCGATGACCTTGGCCGCCCCGAGCATGTAGGCGCTCTTGATCGCGAACTGCCCCACCGGCCCGCACCCCCACACGGCCACGACATCACCGGGTCTGATGCCGCACGCCTCCGCGGCCATGAAGCCGGTCGGGAAGATGTCGGACAGGAACAGCACCTGCTCGTCGGACAGCTCGTCGGGGACCTTGAGCGGCCCGACATCGGCAAACGGCACGCGCGCGTACTCGGCCTGCCCGCCCGGGTAGCCGCCCATGAGATGGGAATAGCCGAAGATGCCGCAGGGAGCGTGTCCCCAGAGCTGTTCGCCCATCCACCCGTTGGGGTTGGAGTTCTCGCACAGCGAGTACAGCTCGCGGCTGCAGGGCTCGCAATGGCCGCAGGCGATGGGGAACGGCACCACCACCCGATCGCCCTTGCGCAGGTTCGACACCCCCGTGCCGGTCTCGACGACCTCGCCCATGAACTCGTGGCCGACGATGTCGCCCTTCTTCATGGTCGGGATGAACCCGTTGTAGAGGTGCAGGTCCGAGCCGCAGATGGCAGTGCTCGTGATCTTGATGATGGCGTCGCGCGGGTTGAGGATCTTCGGATCTTCGACGTGCTCGACGTGGATGTCCTGGCGGCCGTGCCAGCAGGCGGCTTTCATGCGTGATCTCCTTGGAGGCGTGAACCGGACCCGACCAGCTCGGGCGACACGTTGGCGCGCGACGCGATCTCGCTGACGTCCCTGACCGGCTGTGCGGGATGCGACAACCCGAGGCCCTCGGCGAGCGCAATCTCGCCGGTTTCCAGCAACTGCTTGAGGCGCCGCAGGTCTTCCTTGATCTGGTGGCTCGGTTCCTCTCCGAAGAGCCACGCGATGCCGCGGCCGAGGCGGCCTGCGGGCGGGAGGTACTGCAGGCTCACGTGGACCTCGCTGCCCCTGCCACCCGGGGCGGGGCGGAAGTGCACCGAGCCGTGGTGATGGACGTCGGCGTTGGCCAGCGACCGCCAGGCAATCCACTCGTTCTCGCGTTCGACCGTGGTCTCGGCGTCCCACGTGACGCGCACCCCGGCCGGGCCCGTCGCGGTCCAGCGCGTCCGACGCTCGCCCAGGGTCTCGACCGAGATCAGGTGGCGCATGAACCGCGGCAGGTTGGCGTAGTCCTTCCAGAAGGCGAAGACCTCCTCGATCGGTCGCATCACCGTGATCGAGCGCTCGACGCGGACCTCGTCCTCGATGTCGCCGCCAGCGGCGCGGCGCTGCCGGCGCTCCTCCTGCAGCCCACTGGCGCAGATCACGTCCAGCGCCGTGACCGCGGCCACCGCGGCCGCCACGAGGGCTACACGACGGTGGTCTGCCGATTCCTCATTGGCTGCCGACCCGAGAAATGCCAGGTCGACCGCGTCGCCGCCGACCCGCGCCCAGGCCCAGCCGGCCCGCGCAGGCTGCGCGAGCATGCCGAGACCGCTGGCGATCTGGCGGACGCCGAACGCCCGCAGCACGCCGTGCAGGCGCGGGTCGTCGGGGATCCCGGTGAGTCGCGCCACCGCGCGCGGCGCGGCAAGCTCCGCGGTGCCGATGGCCAGGCTGAGCCAGCCGAGGCTGGTCGCCAGACGCTCGGGCGAAAGGCGCGCCTGCGCATACGTGTGCATGACTCTGCTCCAGGGGCACTGGTCAATGCGGCCCACCCGCATTGGGCACCCCCTTCACGCTGTGCAAGGGAGAGGCCGCCCGGAGTGGCCGGGACGACTCAGGCGTCAGGCGGGGGGTCGTCGATGGTGCGGGCAACACGTCGAATGCTGGAGGCCAGTTCCTCACGCGTCGCGGGGCGCCCGAGCGGTGTCACCACGAGGGTGCCGTCCTCGCGCCACTGGACGCGGACGGCGTCGCCGACCTTGAGTCCCGACAGCTCGAGCAGCAGATCATCCAGCGTGATTGCGGCGGTCTCGCCAACCCGCATGACCGAAGTGACCATGCCCCACAATCAGGCATCGTCTGCGCCAGGTCAAACCAGCGGGGCCCCAGACCCCGGGCTGTGGGCCCGCTGGTTGGCCGCAGGTCGCACCGCGTGCAGCGCCACGGCAATGGCCAGCCACCACCACGTCAGCTCCGTGGGCCGGGCCAGCGGAAAGTCCACCAGGGCGCACGCGGCGCCCGCCGCCACGGCGGCCAGGGCCCCTGCCGCCACCGACGGCACCGGCCTTGGCAGGCGACCCACCAGGAACAGCATCGCCAGCAGGGGAGCCAGCGCCGACAGCAGTCCGAACGCGCCCCGTTCCACCAGCGCCTCCAGGTAGTCGTTGTGGACATGGTCGGTGAGCCCGGCAAAGCGCGGGTCGCGGACACCGTCGCGCGCTGCCGCGCGCTGCCACGCGGAGAAGCGGACCGTCACGGCGCCCGGTCCCAGCCCGACCAGCGGCGCTTCCGAGACGTGTGGGCCAACGATCCGCCACAGGTGCAGCCGGCCAGCGGCAGTCGTCTCGAGAGAGCGGGCCGGCGAGACGGCAATCGCGGCAATCGCAAACAGCGCAACCGCCGCCAACCCGACGCGCACCCGTCGGGTCCAGCGCAGCAAGGCGTAGGTCGCCACCGCGGCCCCGAGGCCGAGCACCGCCCCCCGCGAACCCGTCGCCACGAGCGCACCGGCTTGTACGGCCAGCGCCACCCAGACCACGCGGCGCCGCAGTCCTGCGGCCGCACCACCGGTCAGGGCCAGCGTCAGCGGCAGGCTCATCGCCATCACCACGCCGACGAAGTTCGGGTTGCCGAGCGTGCCGTAGACGCGCATCCGGACGCTCGCGCCGTCAATCGGCGGGTGCCAGCCGGCAGCGACAAACGGGTCGGCGCCGGCCCATTGCGCCAGGGCCACGGCGGCGCACGCCGTGGCACCGATCACCTGCGCGCCCACCACCGCCGACACCGCCGGCTGCACGCGCATCACCGCCACGGCAAAGAGCGGCGCGGTCACCCCGAGCACGATGGCTGCCAGCGACGGTGATGACGACAGCAATCCCGCCGCGACGAATGTGGCAATCCACAGTGCCGCCAGCGCGCGCGTCGGCCAGCCGACCCGGCCAGAGCCTCCTGCCACGAAGAGCAACACCGTGCCCGCAACCAGCCAGGCCAGCTTCGGGTCGGAGAAGGGACGCGCGAGGTCGGGCCACACCGCCAGCGGCAGCAAGGCCACACAGACCGATCCCAGGCGCGCACGCATCACGTCATTTTTCCATCAAATTCTCATGCGCGGCGCAGCGTGATCTGCAAGAGTTAGGCGGTGATCGTCACTCCCCTCGCGCCGGCCGCCCTTGCTGCCTGCCTCTGCCTGCCGCTGGTGGCCGTGGCGCAGGGGCTCCCCGCTCCGGGCCGCTCCAGCGTCGAGCCCCTGACGCTGACCGCTGCCGTGGCCCTTGCCCGACGGCATGCCCCCGCCGTCGGTGCCGCGCAGGCGCGGGCGCTCGCGGCGGTCGCGGCCGCGACCGCCGCACGCCAGTGGCGCGGCCCGACCCTGGACCTGTCGGTCGAGAACCTCGGGCCGCAGGATCTCGACCACGATGCCTTCGTCTGGTTCACGCAGCCGCTCGACATCGGCGCACGGCGCTCGACCCGGATGGCAGCCGCGCAGGCGTCGCGCGAGCTCCTGGGTCGCACGGTGGACGCGCAGCGGCGCGTCGTCGACCTGGCCGTGGTGCAGACCTATCTCGAGGTCGTGCGCGAGCGCCAGGTCACCGCGTTGCTGGCGGGTCATCAGCATGCCCTTTCCGAAATGGTGAGCCTGGTGCGACGCCGCGTCGACGAGGGCATGGCGGCCGAAGGGGACCTGCGCAAACTCGAAGCCGAGCAGGCGCGCACGATGACGGCACGCATCCGGTCCGACCTGGCGCAACGCCAGTCCGGGCTGGCACTCGGCGTCCTGATCGGCGAGGCAGACCCCGAGATTGCCGCTCGCCTGATGCCGCCGCTGGCCCCGCCGGTGGCCGCAGCCGACGTGGCCGCGGCCATCGAGCGGCGGCCCGACATCCGGGCCGCGGCGGCGCTGGTGGAGCAGCAGCGCGCCGCGGCCGCGGTCGAGCGGGCGCTGGGCTCGACGGCGATCGCGGCCATGGGCGGCTACAAGCGCACGTCCGGCTTCAACACCGCCACGGCCGGCGTGTCCATCGACCTGCCGATCGGCCTGCGCAACACACCGGCGCGGCTGCGGGCCGAGGCCGAGGTCGTGGCCGCGACCTTGGAACTCGAACAGGCACGTGCCATGGCCCGTCTGGACATCGACCAGGCCCTGCTCGCCGCGCAGGTGCTCACCGCGCAGGCCGCCCGGCTGGACGAGGACCTGGTGCAGCCGGCACTGGTCGCGCAGCGTGCCGCGCGCGCCGCCTTCCGCGAGGGCACCGGCGACGCGCTGGCGCTGGTCGATGCCGACCGTGTCCATCTCGACAGCCAGCGCGAGGCGGTGACCATGCAGCTCGATGCGGTTGCGGCCAGCATCCGAGCACGCCTCGCGCTCGGAGAGGATCCCCTGCCATGACCACCGTCCTCACTGAATACCGCCTGCGGTGGCTGGCGGCGCTGACGCTGGCCGCCAGCGCCGCCTGCTCGTCGCCTCCACAAGAACCCACACCCACGGTGGCGACCCCTGGGGACGCGGTCGTCCTGTCGCCAGCGGGTCAGCAACTGGCGGGCATCGTGGTCGAGCGCGCGCGGGCCGAGGCCCCCGGCGCGGAACTCGAGGCGGTGGGCACGGTCTCGCTCGACGACACGCGCACCGCCCGCATCGGCGCGCTCGTCGAAGGCGTGGTCCGGGCGACGCACGTCAACGTCGGCGATCGCGTGCGGCAGGGGGGTCTGCTGGCCGGCCTGGACAGCCACGAGGTGCATGACAGCTGGGGCGACTACCGCAAGGCCATTGCCGACCGCCGGCGGCTCGAGCAGGAGCTGACCTTCGCCGGCGAGACGATGGCACGGACCGAGCGCCTGCTGGCCGCCAAGGCGGCGTCAGTACTCGAGGTCGAACAGGCCCGGTCGGCGCACGCCAGCACCGCCCAGCAGCTGGCGATGGCCGGCGCCGAGGTGCAGCGCGCGCGCGAGTCGCTCATCCATCTGGGCGTGCAGTTCGGCGCCGCCGGCGAGACGGACGCCCCGACGGTCGTCCCGGTGCGATCGCCGCTCGGCGGTGTGGTGCTCGAGAAGCTCGTGACGACGGGGACGACGGTGACGCCCGGGACCGCACTGTTCGTCGTGAGCGACATCTCGCAGCTGTGGGTGCTGGCCGAGATCGACGAGTCGGCCCTGGCACGGGTGAAGGTCGGGGCGGTGGCACAGGTGATGGTCTCGGCCTATCCCGGTGAGCGCTTCGCGGCGACGGTCACGTTCATCGGCGACTCGATCAACCCCGAGACGCGTCGGGTGGTCGTGCGCGGCCAGCTGGCAAACGGTGACCGCCGCCTGAAGCCCGGCATGTTCGCCCGTGTGCAGCTGCAGGGCGCGGCCGGCAGTCCGACCGTGCACGTGCCCGTGGATGCGGTGCAGGACATCGGTGAGCGACGCGTCGTCTTCGTACCCGGCCGGGATGGCCGGTACGTGACACGCGACGTCGAGACCGGCAGCGAACGCGGCGGCCGCATCGAGATCCGTCGTGGCGTGGCGGTCGGCGACCAGGTCGTCGTCGGCGGCGCCTTCCTGCTCAAGTCGCAGCTGCTCGCCGCCCCGGACGACGAGTCGTGAGGGACGGCGTGGTCGAGCGGTTCGTCGCCGCGGCACTGCGACAGCGCGCCTTCGTGCTCGCCTGTGTCGTGGCCCTCGCGCTCACCGGCATCTACGCGTGGCGCGACCTGCCGGTCGAGGCCTTTCCCGACCTCACCAACAACCAGGTCGTGGTGGTGACCCAGTCGAGCGACCTGGCTGCGCCCGAGGTCGAGCAGCGCATCACCTACCCGATCGAGACCGCGCTGATGGGCACCCCGGGTGCGGAGGAGGTGCGCTCGATCTCCAAGTTCGGGTTGTCGATGGTCACGGTGGTGTTCGACGACGCCGTGCCGGTCTACCTCGCGCGGCAGCTGGTCACCGAGCGTGTCAACGAGGCGCGCAGCCGCATTCCCCCGAACGCCGAGCCGACGCTCGGGCCTGTCGCCACCGCCTTCGGCGAGATCTACCAGTATCTGGTCGAGGGCGACGCTGCCTCGGTGATGACCCGCAAGACGCTGCACGACTGGTCGGTGCGTAACCGGCTGAGGGCCGTGCCTGGCGTGAGCGAGATCAACACCTGGGGCGGCCTGACCGAGCAGCTGCACGTGATTGTCGATCCGCAGCGCCTCGAGCGCTACGGCATCTCCCTGACGCAGGTCATCGATGCGCTGGCCGGCAACAACCTCTCGTTCAGCGGCGGCTTCATCGAACGGCGTGCCGAGCGCACGACCGTGCGCGGCCTGGGCCTGCTGACCGGGCCCGCCGACATCGAGGCGGTGGTAATCACGGCGGTGGCCGGCGTGCCGGTGCTGGTGCGCGACGTCGCCGAGGTGCGCACCGGGGCGATGCCGAGGCAGGGCGCGGTGACCCGCGACGGCCGCGGCGAGAGCGTGGCCGGCATGGTCATCATGCTCACCGGCGAGAATGGCCGCGATGTCGGCAGCCGCGCCAAGCTGCGCATCGAGGAGATCCAGCGGTCGCTGCCGGCCGGCGTCTCGCTGGTGCCCTTCTACGATCAGACGCAGGTCATCGACCGGACCTCGGCGACGGTGCGCCGCAACCTCATCGAGGGATCGCTGCTCGTGGTGGCGGTGCTGTTCTTCTTCCTGCGCGACGTCCGCGCATCGCTGATCGTGGCCGCGGTGATCCCGCTGTCGATGCTCTGCGGCTTCATCGGCATGCGGTTGTTCGGTGTCTCGGCCAACCTGATGTCGCTCGGCGCCATCGACTTCGGCCTCATCGTCGACGGCGCAGTCGTGATGATGGAGAACTTCGTGCGTCGGCGCGGCGAGGCGTCGGCCGCCGGAAAGGACACGGCCGGAGACACGGCGGCAACCCGGATGGCGCTGTTCACCCGGGCGGCGGTCGAGGTGGCACGCCCGATCCTGTTCGGCGTGTTGATCATCATCGCGGTCTACCTGCCCATCTTCACGCTCGAGGGCATCGAGGGAAAGATGTTCCGGCCGATGGCGATCACGGTGTGCTCGGCCATCTTCGGGGCGCTGTTGCTGGCGCTGGCGGCCGTGCCGGCGGCGGCCTCACTGCTGCTGCGGACCGACCGCGTCCACCGCGAAGACGCCTGGTTCGTGCGCGTCCGGGCCGGCTACCTGCGTCACCTGGCCAGCGCGATGCGGCATCGCGCACGGACGATTGCGGTGGCCGCGGCCGTGGTCAGCGCCGCCGTCGCGTCGCTCTGGTTCATCGGCACCGAGTTCATGCCCCGACTGGACGAGGGCGCCATCCTCATCGAGACCCGCAAGCTGCCGTCGATTTCGCTCGAGGAGTCAGTCAACATCTCGACCCGCGTCGAGGGGATCGTGCGGCGGTTCCCGGAAGTCTCGCAGGTGGTGACCAAGCTCGGACGACCCGAGCTGGCGACCGAGGCGATGGGCATCTACCAGGGCGACGTCTACGTCAACCTGCACCCGGAAGACGAGTGGACGACGGGGCGGGACAAGGACGGACTGATCGATGCCCTGGCCGTGGCGCTGGCCGACATGCCAGGCGTGACGGTCAACTTCACACAGCCGATGGCGATGCGCCTCGACGAGGTCGTCTCCGGCGTCAAGGCCGACGTCGCGGTCAAGATCTTCGGCGAGGACAGCGCCGTGCTGGAACGACTCGCCGGCCAGGTCCAGGCGGTGCTGGCCACCGTGCGCGGCGTGGCGGACCTGCAGGTGGAGGTGTTCTCGGGCGCGTCGCAGCTGCAGATCACCGTCGATCGGCAGGCCATCGCCCGGTACGGCCTCGACGTCGCCGCGGTACAGCGTCTGATCGAGGCGGCGGTCGGAGGCGCCGACGCCACCGAGGTCCTCGACGGCCCGAGACGCATCCCGGTGGTGGTCAAGCTGCCCGACTCGGTGCGGGCCCACGAGGAAGCACTCGGCAACCTGATCCTGACCGCGCCCGGCGGCGAGAAGGTCACGCTTGGCAGCCTGGGGACGATCACCCGCACGCAGACGCCCGAGGCCATCAGCCACGAAGGCAGTCAGCGTCGGCTGGTGGTGCAGGCCAATGTGCGCGGTCGTGACATCGGCAGCTTCGTCGCCGATGCGCAGGGGCGCATGGGTGGCGTGACGCTGCCAGCCGGGTATTACCTGCGCTGGGGTGGCCAGTTCGAGAACCAGTCGCGGGCGATGGCGCGGCTGGCGCTGGTGATCCCGCTCTCGCTCGCCATCATCTTCGCGCTGCTGTACGTCACGTTCCGCAACCTTCGCCAGGCGTCGCTGATCATGTTCAACGTGCCGTTCGCGCTGGTCGGAGGCATCGCGGCGCTCTGGCTGCGCGGGCTGAACCTCAATCTGTCGGCGGCGGTCGGCTTCATCGCGCTGTTTGGCGTTGCCGTCCTCAACGGGGTGGTGCTGATCACGGCCATCAACGGGTTGCGGACCGATGGCGAGGATCTACACGAGGCCATCCTGCGCGGCGCCGGCGCCCGTCTGAAGGCGGTGTTGATGACCGCGCTGGTGGCGGCGCTGGGCTTTCTGCCGATGGCGCTCTCGCACGGCGCCGGTGCCGAGGTGCAACGGCCGCTCGCCACGGTGGTCATCGGCGGGGTCATCACCTCCACCCTGCTGACCCTCGTCGTGCTGCCGGTGGTGTACGAGATGATCGAGAACTTCCACACGCGCCGGCACGGCTGACATCCCCGCCCGTTCAGCGTTCTACGCGAAAAAGCCCCTCGTCCACGAAGGAACGAGGGGCCAGGCGGGTACATCAGCAAAGCAAGGCCGGGGAGGCGGCCTGCCCCGTGGCTGTGATGACCAGCCCCGGGACTTGTGTGTGCGCTACGAGCGACGACGACGAGCGGCGACGGCCGAACCCACGAGGCCGAGGCCGAGCAGGGTCATCGTCATCGGCTCGGGCACGTCCTGACCGGCGGGGGGCGACGCAATCGTGTAGGAGGCCGACACCGAGCTGTTGGCGCCGCCGGTCTGGGTTGCCGAGAACGTGAGGCTCATCGGACCCGGGTCGAAAGTCGTCAGGAAGGGCGGAATCGCGCCCGGGGTGAACGTGCCGAGCGCCACCACGTCGACGACGCGGTTGCTGTTCGGACCTTCGGCGCTGGCCTCGGTGACGAACCCGGCGAAGGACCCCCAGGTGGCATCGAAGCTGACCTCGGTGCCGACGGTGGCCGTGACGTCGGCGGTGGTCAGGGGCGAGCCGATCGGCACCAACGAAAGGTCGCCAGTCCCACCACTGAAGATCGAGAAGGCGAAGCTGAACGTGGTGTCGAGGCCGATCAGGCCGGAGGGATCGTAGCTGACGCCGAGGACAGCGACGCTGCCGGTGGCGTTGATCGGCGCGGCCTGCGCCGTACCAGCGAACGAGAGGCCGGCGATGAGCGCGGCGGCACCGAAGAGACGTGTGAGCTTCATGAGTTCCTCTGTTGTGGCCGGTCGATGACCGTGCCGGTCTGATTGCTGCAGCGCCAACGGTGTGCGTTCCGCGTCTGCCGGTGTCGCGCCTCGTCCGAGACCACCAGGGTCTGGTCGGCCTCCATCGAGGCTGAGCGGCGTCACTCGTGCCCTTCCCTAGTGCACGCGGCATGCCAGGCACTGGAAAGCGATGAATTGCTTGTGATCTTCGCGGATAAGGCGTGTTTCTGCAGGCAGCGGCCATGAGTAGTCGGTCGCGCGGCGGATTTTCTTCGCGTCGCGGAACGCTTTGCTGTCGAGGTAGGCTCAGAGCGGGTGCTCGGCCCGTTTTCGTGGCGTTGCCGATGTGTCAGACTCGCCCCGACCCGGAGGTCCCATGTCCGTACCCATGCAGTCCTCGCTCACGCGGCGCGGCTTCATTGCCGCTGCCGTCGCCAGCCCGTTTGTCGCCGCCCTATCGGCAGTTAGCCGGCCGATGGTCGGCCTCGAGCTGTTTTCCGTGCGCCAGGAGCTGGCGGCCGACCTGTTCGGTACCGTGCGCCGCGTTGCCGCGACCGGGTACGAGGCCGTCGAGTTCTTCTCGCCGTACTACCAATGGGAAGTGAGCTACGCCAGGAAGGTGCGACAACTGCTCGATGAAGTCGGCCTCAAGGCGCCGTCGACGCACAACAGCGCCAGCGTCTTCAGCGGCGACGGCCTGAAGAAGGCCATCGAGCTGAATGACATCCTCGGATCGAAGTTGATCGTCATGGCCAGCGCCGGCCGCGATGTCGCCACGATCGACGACTGGAAGCGGGTGGCCGATCGCCTCGCGGCCGCCTCCGAGACGCTCCGCCCGCTCGGCATGCGCGCCGGCTTCCACAACCACCAGACCGAGTTCAAGGCCATTGCGGGCACGCGGCCGATCGACGTCATCGCGAAGAACACGCCGGACGACTTCGTGCTGCAGTTCGACGTCGGCACCTGCGTCGATGCCGGTCAGGACCCGGTCGCGTGGATCAAGGCCAATCCCGGGCGCATCAACAGCATCCACTGCAAGGACTGGGCGCCAGGTGAGGGACCCGACAAGGGCTACCACGTGCTCACCGGCGAGGGTGTGGTGCCCTGGAAAGAGGTGCGCGCCGCTGCTGAATCGGTGGGTGGGGTCGAGACCTACCTGATCGAACAGGAGGGCAGCCGCTTCACTCCCTTCGAGACCATCGAGAAATGTCTCGCGACCTGGAAGGCCATGCGGTCGTGACCTCGCCTGCCGCGCGGCAACTGCGTGCGTGGCCAGCCCGCTGGGGCCTCGCCGTGCTGCTGACGACCGTGGCGGCGGGCCCGACGATGGCGCAGACCGAGGTGAAGACGACGACGGGGATGCTGGCTGGCGCCCGACACGACGGCGGGGCGCTGCGGGTCTTCAAGGGCGTGCCGTATGCCGCGCCGCCGGTCGGCGAGCGGCGCTGGAAAGCGCCCGCGCCGCCGCTGCCATGGCGCGGGGTGCGTCAGGCCACGGGGTTCGGCGCGCAGTGCATGCAACCCCCGGTGTTCTCCGACATCGTCTTCGACCGCCCCGCCAGCGAGGATTGCCTGTTCCTCAACGTGTGGACGCCCGCAGCCAGCGCCGCCGCCAGGCTGCCGGTCATGGTGTGGATTCATGGCGGTGGCTACCAGGCGGGCGCCTCGCACGAGGCCAGGCACGACGGCACGGCGCTGGCCCGCCGCGGCGTGGTGCTGATCACAGTGAACTACCGGCTCGGCGTCTTCGGCTTTCTGGCCCATCCGGCGCTGTCAAAGGACGACTCGCGCGGCAGCTCGGGCAACTACGGTCTGCTGGACATGGTCGCGGCGCTGCAGTGGGTCCGTGGCAACGTCGCGGCCTTCGGTGGCAACCCCGACAACGTCACCATCTTTGGCGAGTCCGCCGGCTCGTTTGCCGTCAACGCGCTGATGGCAGCACCGCAGGCCCGCGGTCTGTTCCACAGGGTCATCGGCGAGAGCGGCGCCCACTTCGGGCCGTCGCTGGCCGCATCGACTCGCCAGGCCAGTGAGGCGAACGGCGAGAAGTTCGCCGCGTCGCTCGGCGCCAGCACCCCGGAGGCGCTGCGCGCGGCGTCGGCCGAGAACGTGCTCGCCGCAGCCGCCAAGTGGCAGCCGTGGTTCTCGCCAGCCATCGATGGCGTCGTGCTCACCGAACCGGTGGCGGCCACCTTTGCCGCCGGCCGGCAGGCGGCGGTGCCGCTGCTGGCCGGCTGGAACGCCGACGAGTCGCGCGGCGGGGTGGTGCTCGGACGGGTGCGACCCACCGCCGAGTCCTTTGCCGACCAGACCCGCAAGCGGTTCGGGCCGGCGGCCGATGCGCTGCTGCAGGCCTATCCGGCGAGCACCGACGCGGAGGCACTCGAATCGGCCGCGGCGCTGGCCAGCGACCTCTTCATCGGCTACAGCACCTGGAAGTGGCTCGAGGCACACCGGGCCACCGGTCGCGCGCCGGTCTTCCGCTACCTCTTCTCGCGCAAGATCCCGGTCGCGCCGGGCCAGACCCGCAATGGCCGCCCCGTCACCGCCGAAGACATCGGCGCGCGGCATGCCGGGGAGATCGAGTACGTCTTCGGCACGCTGGACAGCGTTGCCGATGTCAACTGGACGCCTGCCGACAGGAGCCTGTCGGCATCGATCGGGACGTACTGGACCAACTTCGCCAGGACCGGCAACCCCAATGGCGAGGGGTTACCGGCGTGGCCGGTGCTCGGCGCCGTGGCGCCCGGCGCGATGCAGGACATGGGGCCGCGCCTGATCGAACTCGACTCGACGATCCGGGCCATTCCGGAACCGCACCGGTCCCGTTACGAAGCGCTCGACCAGGTCCTGCGACTGCCCCCCGGGCAGTAGCGGCCTGCAGGGCGCTCCACGTCAACGCGAAATGCAGAATTCAAGATTCAGGACGAAGGGCTCAAGGCACGCCAGGCCGCGGCACGAACAGCCCGCGGGTCATGTCAGGGCATCGATGCGCGTCTTGAGTGCCGCCATGTCGGCCTGCACCCCGGCAAGCGTGTCGCGCTCCGACGTCAGCGCCTGCTGCTCTGCACGCACGAAGCGGCTGTAGGGGGCGATCCCTTCGTTCAACCGGGCGGTGCTGCGGTCGGTCTCCTGCTGGAACTGCGTGCGCAGCGAGCGCGACAGGGTGTCACGCAGGTCGGCGACCTTCTGCCGCAGGTCCTCCTTGGCCTTGCGGCGACGCGCCGGCACGATGAACAGGCCGACCGTCGCGATGACGCCGGCCAGGACGATGCCCGTGATGTCGGCGGCGGCCGTCGTGGCGGCAATGGTCACCAGCGTGCCGAGCCCGACCGCGCCGGCGCCGACCGCGGCCGAGGCCGCCACGGCATTGCGCGCGCCCTCGGCCAGCGCTGCCGCTTCGCGCTGCCGGTCGAAGCTGTCCACCACGCGCTGCGCCTCGCGGCCGACCGACTCCAGCAGCCGGCCGCGCTCGACGTGAAAGGTCGCCAGCTCGGGGTCGCCGACAATGCGGTCGCGGTACTGACGCCGCCGCTCGGCGAGGTGGCCGTTCACCTGCTGCCACTGCCGGAGATCGGCGCTGACCATCCAGTCGATCAGCTCCGACACCTTCCGCTCGATCTGCACCGGCGCGTCGGCAACGACGTCGCGGGTGAACCCTTCCTGCACCCGGGCCTTGTTCAGCAGGTCCATGACCCGCCCGATGCGGAGCATCTCGTCGAAGAACAGGTGGCCGCGGCCCTCCATCTGCAGCAGCACGTGGTCGATCTCGCCCATGCGCAGCTCGAACTGGCGGTCCATGTCGGCGCGATACACCGCATGCTGCTTCTCCACATCGTCGAGCAGGCGCAGGTCGTCCCGCAGCAGGTCCAGCCGGCCGGTGGTCACCTCGAGGTAGCGCGCGGTGAGTGCGGAGCCGATGCCGACCGGATTCCCGAGCTTGAGGCGGAGCCGCTCGCGTCCGTCGAGACGGTCGTGGATGTAGCGCTCGAGCGCGTCGAAGCCGCTGGCCGCCCACGCGTCGGGGTGCCCGGTCTTGGCGCGCATCGCCAGCCTGGCGCTGACCGCGAACGTGTCCGGGGCGCTGCCGAGCGCGGCACGGGCGTGCTCGCCGACAAAGTCCAGCACCTGCTGCCGGTCCTCGGCCGACTGCAGCAGGTCGACCTTGTTGATCACGACGACGATCTTCTTGCCCCAGTCGCGGATCACCGACAGGAACAACCGCTCACTCTCGGTGAACGGACGGTCGGCCGACGTGACAAACAGCACCAGGTCGGACCGCGGCACGAAGTCGGCGGTGATGGCCTCGTGCTCGCGGATGACCGCGTTGGTGCCAGGCGTGTCGACGATGGCGATCTCGCGCAGGAACTCCACCGGCGCGGTGATGACGTGCAGGTGTGCGGACCGTTCGACACGGCTCGCCGAGTCCCCGTACTGCAGCAGGTTGACCTGCGCCGTGGTCGGCGTGACGCCTTCCTGCAGGACCTGTGAGCCGAGCAGGGCGTTGATGAAGGCGCTCTTGCCGGCGTTGAACTCGCCGACGATGACGACCAGGAACAGTTCGTCGAGCTGCTGGATCGAGCGCCCGAGCGCCTCCAGGTTGTCGGGCGCAGCCTCGAGCCGGACCAGCACGTCGCGCAAGGCCGCCAGCACCCGGCGCTCGTCGGCCACCAGTTGCTGGTCCTCGGGCCGCAGCAGGGTGTTCACCATCCCGCGAGCATGGCACGCCGCGACAACGGTCGTCGATGGCCCCGTGCGCAGGACCGTCGGCGCGGGGCCCGGGTCATGGCCGCGCGAGTGCCGCCACGGGCACACCCGGCACGGTGTGCCGCCCGGCGGCGTCGTGGCGGTGCGTCGCGTAATGCTGGCGCAGCAGGTCCTTGCCGTAGTCGTTGCCGTTGGGCGTGCGGATCACCACGTGCACGTGCTCGCGGAAGGGCACGCCGGGCGGATAGTGGCGTCGCAGACCCGCCGGCGTCTGGTGATCGAACTCGATCAGCAGCACCGGGCTGTGGATGCGGTAGTAGAAGACATCAGCGGGGCCCGTCCCGCCCTTCCAGGCGACGTGCGTCTGCGGCAGGTGGGCGCGCACCTCGTCCATCTTCACCTTGGCATGACCGGCATCCATGGTGCCGACGTAGCGCTCGATCAGCCCGAGCAACTGACGGGTCTGACCGTCGTTCAGGGCGGATGCCGGCAGCCCTTCGTACGGAACCACGACGTTGTCCTTCCAGGCTTCACCGAGGTTGTCGTTGGCCTTCTTGTCGGCACCGACGATGGCACGCGCCCGCTGGGCAGCATCGAGCGCGTTGATGAAGGCGAGCCCACCGGCCTGCTCGTCCTGCAGGATGGTCGTGCCGGCGTACTTGCCCGTGGTGGCAATCACCGGCTCGGACCCGAAGAAGCTGGGCGTCATCACCACCTGGTCGCCGAGCACGAAGTAGTTGATGACCAGGTGATGCCCGTCCATCTGCCAGCCCCACGGCTCGGTGGCCGAGGGCGTGCCCATGACGGTGACGTGATAGAGCCACTCGCCGTACGCCTCGAAGTCGTTCCCGTTCAACTCCCCGAGCGTGTGATTGAGCTTCATGATGTCCTGGCTCAGCTTCAGCCCGCGGGCGCTCAGCGAGGCCCGCATCAGGCCGAACGCGGCCTCGCGCTGTGCCGGCGACATCTCTTCGAAGCTGACGCCGGCGCGGCGGTAGAAGTGCTGGTTCATCCAGCTGCGCCACTCGGGGTGGTCGGTGGCAAAGCTCGTCCGCTGCCGTTGTTCGGGGGTCAGTGAAGCCAGGAAGCTGGCGGCGGCCTGCTGCACCGGGAGAGTCGTCACACCGCTCGACGACACGGCAAACAGCCCGGACTGCACCTGGCCGTCCGCCGTGACGCCTTTGAACGGCGCCGCCAGTCCCTTGGCCTCAGCCTCCCGGGACCGCGTGGCCCACTCGGCGGTGGCAGGCGGCCCCTGGGGCGGCCCCTGGGCGGCCCGTCCTGGCGGTGCGCCTTGTGCAGCCAGGAGCGCACCCGCGGCGGCCGCCGCCGCACTCAGTACCGCACCACCCCACGCCAGCTTCGACCAGGTCCGAGCCATGCGCCCCCCTCTTCTTGGAAGGCTCAACTATAGACCGGCAGTCGGCAGTCGGCAGTCGGCAGTGGCAGTTGGCAGTCGGCAGGTTTAGTTCTGCATTCTGAATTTTGCCTTCTGAATTTCTAGACCGGCGTCTGGCCCCCGGTGGCCCCGTAGACCTCGCCTGTCACGTATCGCGCCTCGTTGGATGCCAGGAAGACAAACAGCGGTGCGAGCTCGACCGGTTGCGCTGCCCTGCCCAGCACCGTCTGCTCGCCGAACGTCCTGACCTTCTCCTCGGGCATCGTCGAGGGGATGAGCGGGGTCCACACGGGGCCCGGCGCTACCGCATTCACCCGCACGCCGCGCTTGCCCGCCACCTGCGCCAGGCCCTTCGTGAAGTTGACGATGGCGGCCTTGGTCGGCGAGTAGGTCAGCAGGTTCGGGCTCGGGTCGAACGCCTGGATGGAGGCGGTGTTGATGATCGACGCGCCTGCCGGCAGGCGCGGCAGTGCCGCGCGGCTGATCCAGAACATGGCGTAGACATTGGTCCGGAACGAGCGCTCGAGTTCTTCAGTGGTGAAGTCCTCGAGGCTGTCGTGGGTGACCTGATAGGCGGCGTTGTTGATGACGATGTCGAGGCCGCCCAGCCGCTCGAACGCCAGGTCGACGAGCCGGTTGCAGTGCCCCTCGTCCTGGATGTCGCCGGCCACCGACACGCCGACACGGCCGGCCTTGGCAATCCAGTCGCAGGTGACTCGTGCATCAGGCTCTTCTTCGGCCAGGTGGCTGATCAGCACGTCGGCACCTTCCCGCGCGTAGGCAATGGCGACGGCGCGTCCGATGCCGCTATCGCCACCGGTGATGAGGGCCTTGCGGCCGGCCAGACGGCCCAGCCCTTCGTAGGAAGTCTCGCCGTGGTCGGCGGTCGGGTTCATCTCGGACTCGAGCCCGGGCGGGGCGATCAGCTCCTGCGGATACGAGGGGCTCGGACCTCCAGTTTTCGGGTCGGCAAGGGTCGTCTGCTGCAGATTCTTTGAAGACATGCCGGCATGGATGCAAGAGGGGATCCGGGCGGAGCGGCAACGGCACGCCGCGTCGGCGCCGTCTTGGCCGACAATGCGGGGATGAGCCAGACGGCTGCCATCGCCGGCGTCACCCTCGCACTGAAAGCCCTGCTCGAGGTATCACTCAAGACACGCGGGGCCGAGGACCGGCACCTGGCCGACGTCCTCGTGACGACGATGCCGGTGGACCGCGCGCGGGGGGTACATCACCGCTGCCAGCTGAACCTGATGCTGGCCACCGTGGTCCAGAACGGTGCGACGCGCAACGCCGTGGGGCTCGGTCCACGCGGCGGGGGCAGCAGCACCGGGACACACGCGCTGGACCTGTCGTATCTGTTGACGGCGTATGGACCCGACGACGACGAGGTCAGTGCCCAGCGGGTGCTGGGGGCGGCGCTGCGGGCGCTGCACGAGCAGCCGGTGCTGCCGCCGATCGCGCTGGACGCCGTCTTTCCCCACAGTGGCGCGACAGGCACGCTCGAGCAGGTGCGAATCACGCAGGCGCCGCTGACCCGCGAACAGATCGTGGCGTGCTGGCTGGCGTTCGGCACGCCGTACCGCCTGAGTTGCGCACTTCAGGTGTCGGGCGTGGCACTCGGCTGACTCGAGCGGCGGCGGCTAGCGGACGGCCGCGTCGGCGCGGACGCCGCGCGACTGCTGGGCCGTGGCAAACAACTCCAGCAGCGGTTCGGTCTGCTCCATCGACAGGCACGCGTCGGTGATGCTCTGGCCATACGTGGCCTCGCGCCCCGGTACATAGGTCTGACGGCCTTCCACCAGATGGCTCTCGAGCATGGTCCCGAAGATGGGCCACGAGCCGTCGCCGACCTGCGCCGCGACGGCAGCCGCGACCTCGATCTGGCGCCGGTGGTCCTTCTGGCTGTTGCCGTGCGAGCAGTCGATCATCACCCGTTCGGGCAGCCCGTTGGCGCGCAGGCGATGGCAGGCGTCTTCGACCGACGCGGCGTCGTAATTGGGCCCCGTCCGCGAACCGCCGCGCAGGATGACGTGGCAGGTGTCGTTGCCCGTGGTCTGGAAGATGGCCGACACACCTTGTTTGGTCACCGAGGGAAAGAGGTGCGGCGACCGGGCCGACAGCACCGCATCCACGGCGGTCTGGGTGGTGCCGTCGGTGCCGTTCTTGAAGCCAACCGGCATCGACAGGCCCGAGGCGAGTTCCCGGTGCACCTGGCTCTCGGTGGTGCGGGCGCCAATGGCCACCCAGGACGTGAGGTCGGCGATGTGCTGCGGCAGCTGCGTGTCGAGAAACTCGCAGGCGGCAGGCAGGCCCAGGTCGGCCACGTCGAGGAGCAGCCGACGCGCCAGCCGCAGGCCCTTGTTGATGTGGAAGCTCTCGTCCAGGTCGGGGTCGTTGACCAGGCCCTTCCAGCCCACTGACGTGCGGGGCTTCTCGAAGTAGCACCGCATCACCATGATCAGCTGGTCCTTGTACCGGTCGGCCAGCGGTACCAGGCGCTCTGCGTAATCGATGGCGGCGCCCGTGTCGTGAATCGAGCAGGGTCCGACAATCACCACCAGCCGTGCGTCTCGGGCCAGCACGGCGTCGGCGATGGCCTGACGGGCGTTGGCGACGACGTTGGTGGCGCGCTCGGTTGCCGGCAGTTCCTCGAGCAGGATTGCGGGCGGCAGCAACGGTCGGGTCTGGGTGATGCGCAGGTCGTCGGTACGGCGGTACATTTCAACAGCCAGAGTACTGCAGGGGCCCGCCAATCGCGACGACCGGGTCGGGTCATAGGCGACCGCCGTGAGGCGTCGGCCCCGCCGACAACCCTGCCGGGGCGACCTTAGCGGGGGGTCCAGGCCGACCCGAGCGACAGCAGCCGCGTCGACCCGCTGGCTGGACGGCGGCCGCCAATCCATTCGATTTGCGTGAAGGGCTGGGTTGGATAGACCCGGTCGGTCATCACCGTTTCGCCCTCGTTGGCGAAGACCTCGACGACCGAGCGGTCGAAGATCACCCGCACGGGCACCTGCGCGAGTGGCCTGAGCGGCCCGGTGTGCCGTTCGGCATAGCCAGCGGGCACAACACCGAGCCGCGACTGACGGCGGTCGACCGACAGCTCGCGGCGGTCTGCGCTGACGGCAATCAGCAGCTGCTCGCCGATGGCGTTGGACAGACGCAGCCCGATCCCGGCCTGGTCGGCCGGTGTGACCACGAAGGTGATGTCGGCCGTCGGCGGCAGCGGCAGCACGTCGCGCAGCACCTGGTGGCGGCTGGCGTCGGCTTCCATCAGCGAGCTCACGCCGCCGGTGGGCTGCTGCACCAGGCGCCAGCCGTCGGGGGTACGGCGCAACGAGAGCCGGCGTGGTAACGACTGGGCGCCGCGCCACGTACTCGTGGGTTCCTCGTTGGCGTATTGCCAGTTGCTGATCCAGCCCATCCAGATCGGGCCCCGATCACGGGCTGGCAGGTCGGCAAACGAGATCGCGGCGTAGAAGTCCTTGCCGAAATCCACCCAACGCACCTGGTCTGCCGACTGCTCGCTCACGAAGCGGGTGCCGTCGAAGCTGCCGACGAAGTACTGCCCGCCCGATCCGCCATGCGGGCCGCCCGGGTTCAGGTCGACCTCCAGCACCCAACGGGTACGTCCCGGGTCGTTCTCGACGGGCACCTCGATCAGGTCGGGGCATTCCCAGACGCCGCCTGTCGCGCCGGTCGGGCCGAAGTCGCTGAGGGCCGTCCAGGACGTGAGGTTGGGCGAGCCGAACAGCCGCACGGTGTGCCGATCGGCGAGCACGGTGACCATCACCCACCTGCGCGTCGGGCCGTGCCAGAACACCTTGGGGTCGCGGAAGTCACGCAGGCCCAGATCGAGGACGGGGTTGCCCGCGTACTTGGTCCAGGTGCGTCCGCGGTCCTGGCTGACAGCGAGGTTCTGGGTCTGCCTGCCGTGCCCGTGACCGGTGTAGATGGCGACCAGGCAGGAGCGGTCGGCGCCCCTGGCGCGGCAGAGACCGCTGGTGTTGGCGTGGTCCACCACGGCGCTGCCCGAAAAGATCATCACGCCGTCGGCCTCGGCCAGGGCCAGCGGCAGGTGTTCCCAGCGCAACAGGTCGCGGCTGACCGCATGTCCCCACGACATGTGCCCCCAGGTGGTGCCGTGCGGGTTGTACTGGTAGAAGAGGTGGTACTCCCCCTGGTAGTACACGAGCCCGTTCGGGTCGTTCATGAAGTTGCGCGGTGGCGAGAAGTGAATGCGCGGGCGCAGGGGTTCGTCGTACGTCGGCGTGACGGCACCCGGGTTGCGGGGTCCGGGTCGCTGTGCCGCGACGGGCAGCAGCAGCACAGGCAGCAACGCTGCCGCGAGGACGCACGAAAGCAGGGGTGGAACGGGCATCGGCACGCGCAGCCGTATAGTACAGTCGCTTTTTCGCCTTCCCGGAGGTTCTCGTGCCCGTCCTCACCGCCACCGCCGCCCCCGCCACCGAGATCCACTACCAGGACCTGGGCAGCGGCGCCCCGGTCGTCCTCATCCATGGCTGGCCGTTGAGCCATCGCATGTGGGAAGGGCAGGTCAATGCGCTGGTGGCAGCCGGGTACCGCTGCATCGCGTACGACCGGCGTGGCTTCGGCGAGTCGGGCAAGCCGGACGGCGGCTACGACTACGACACCTTCGCGTCCGACCTGAACGACCTGATGACGGCGCTCGACCTGCGTGGCGCCGCACTGGCGGGATTCTCGATGGGCGGCGGCGAAGTTGCCCGGTACATCGGCCGCTACGGAACCGGCCGGGTGAGCAAGGCGCTGCTGCTCGGCGCGGTGCCGCCGTTCCTGCTGCAGACCCCGGACAACCCCGGCGGCGTGCCCGGGAGCGTCTTCGACGACATGCTGGCGGGCGTCACCGGTGACCGCATTGCCTTCCTCGAATCCTTCTTCAAGAGCTTCTTCAACTGGACGCCCGGCTCCGGCAGGCCGAGTGACGATGCAGTCGCCTACGCCAAGTCGATTGCCTGGATGGCCTCGCCACTCGCGACGCAGCGCTGCATCGTCGCCTTCGGCAAGACGGACTTCCGCGCCGACCTGGGCAGGTTCGACATCCCGACGCTGGTGGTGCACGGCGATCGCGACCAGATCGTGCCGCTCGAGGTGTCCGGCAAGCTGTCGGCGGCGACGATTCGGGGCGCCCGTCTGGAGGTCATCGCGGGCGCACCCCATGGATTCAACGCCACGCACGGCGACCAGTTGAATCGTCTGATGCTCGACTTCCTGGCCGCCGACGCCTGACCCACGGCCTACCTCGTGCGACGCGCGTCCGGCCAGTGCGCGAGCACGTCGGGCGTCACCGAGCGCAGGGCGCTGCAGGCGCCGCAGCGTTCTCCCCAGCCGTGCTTCGTCCGAGGCTGCCCACGCATAGCCATACTGTGCGCGCACCGAGGCTGGCAGCAGCCCGATGGTGATCGTGCGGTTGATCGCGCGCAGCGGGGCGATGGCCCACGATCGGCGGGGCGCCAACACCTCGTGGGCAATCCGGCGAGCGGTGCCACCGACCTCGATCCGGCCGCTGCCGATCATCGAGGCGATGTAGGCCTGGGCCTCCGCCCACGTCTCGGGGACGTCGTCACCGGCCCCGAGCGCCCGCGCGACCGGGGCCGACTCCCGGCACCACGCGTCGCGCTCCCCGTCGGTCAGCGGACCGACGGTCGCTACGTACACGAGGGGCAGCGAGTCGAGCAGCGTGGCGTGTACCCACAGCACCAGCGGTGCGTCCTCGGCGGAGTAGGGCGTGCCCGCGGCGTACGGACCGACGCGCTCCGGTAAGGTGCCGTTGACACGACGATGGATGGCCTTGATGCCGTCCAGGGCCAGCCGTGCCGCGGCGGCGTCGCCGAAGGTCAGCCGGCGCATCGCCTGCACGGTGTGGTGCAGACGCACCGCCGCCGCGAGCAGGGTGCCGCCACCGTTTGCCGTCGCGTCTTCTGCGTTGGCCGCCCTGCGGTCTGCAGGCCGCTCCGCGCGCCCTTCGGCGTCGACGCTGGCGTTGGCGAAACTGCTGTGGTCGGCAACCCCCTGCGCCACCAGCGGGTGCGCCAGCTGCAGGAGGATGGCTCGACTCCAGCCGGCCAGGACGATGCGCTCCGCGTTGATGCGCTCAGAGACGGTCATGGTATCGGGTCACGGGTAGCGGGTTACGGGTCGCGGGTCACGGGTCACGGGTGCCGGGTAGCGGGTTACGGGTACCGGGTACCGGGTACCGGGTCTCGGGGCGCGGGCGCCGCCAGGATCAGCCGGTTCTTCGGGGTGATTGCCGCGGGAATGGTCTGCGTCCAGACCCGGTAGCCGTGCGCCTCGAGACGAGCGACGCGGCGCACGTCGATGGCCAGGGCCGGGTCGAGCCAGCCGCCCAGTGCGCCGGCATCGCAGGTCTCGCGGTCGTGGCAGCACGGCAGCAGGGCGAGGCGGGTGCGTGCCGTCATGGCCCGGTCGAGGATGGTGTCGGTCAGCGCGCCGCACGCATGGCTCGACACCACCACGTCCTCGGCCGCCAGCGGGATTTGCGCGATCGGCGACGTGACGATCGAGACGCGGTCGCGCAGGCGGGGCCAGACGTCCACGAGCACCTCGTGCAGGCGACGTGCCGAGTCAGGCACGGCGGCATCGATGGCCAGCGCCTGCGGCGACGAGTCGTCCAGCAGCACCATGGCGTGGGCGAGCAGTCCGTGTCCGGCCGCCAGGTCCATCACGCGGCCACCGCGGAACAGCCGACGCGTCCGCCGGGCCACCTCCCACGCCTCGAAGAACTCCTTGCGTGGAAGCACGCCGGCGCGACAGACCGCGCGCCCGAGGCGATCACGCAGCGTGTCGCCGGCGAATCGCCCGAGGTCCTTCTCGGTGAGGCGGGACTTCGAGCCGTGAGCGAACGTGGTCTACACCTACTTGATCGACGCCAGCAGCTGCGCGAGCGCCTTCATGCGCGCCGCGTCGGGGCCGGAGATCGCGGCGGCGCGCTCGTCGAGGCGCCCGGCGACCATCGCCAGTTGCGCCGCGTCGCCACTGGTGACCGCGCCCTTCAGCACCTCGCTGCGGCCGGCCGGAACCGCCCCGCCGCGCACCAGCTGATCGACATAGGCGAGCGCCACGACCCGATCGGCTGGCCATGACACCGCGTCCTGGTGCTGCACGTTGAACGCGTCCGCCCGCACCTGCGAGGCCGCGGCAATCTCGTTCTGTGTCAGCAGGTCGGTCGGCCGTCAGCGTGAAGACGTCGAGGCCGCGCGACATCTCCGAGCCGTAGATGCGGCCGTTGTACCAGTAGGCGGACCAGTACCCGCCGGTGATCAGGTTCTCGGCGTCGAGCGGCCCGCGGTCGAAGAACGCGACTTCCCGTGGGTGCGCCGAGTCGGTGAAGTCCATCACCGAGATGCCGCCCTGATACCAGCCCTGGACCATCAGGTCTCGACCAGGCACCGGGACCAGCGAGCCGTTGTGGGCGACGCAGTTCTCGGTCGCCGTCTGTGGTGCCGGCAGCTTGTGATAACTGCGGAACACCAGCTTGCGCTCGACGATGTCGAAGATGGCATTGGCGCCCCAGTTCGGCTGATCGCTGGCCTGGCAGCGCGGTCGCATGCCGCCGCCCCACTCGTCGGTGAACACCACCTTGGTGCCGTCGTTGTTGAAGGTCGCCGAATGCCAGTAGGCGAAGTTCTTGTCCGAGACGTAGTCGAGACGCTTCGGGTCGGCGGGGTTGCTGATGTCGAGCAGGATGCCGTTGCCCGAGCAGGCCCCCGCGGCGAGTCCGACAGCCGGGTAGACGGTGATGTCGTGGCACTGGTTGGTGGCCGCCGTCTTCTGCGTGCCCTCGCCATGGTTGCCGCCAGCCCACAGGCCAGCGATGTTGCCCGTCTTCTCGTCGGCGAAGATGCGTGGCCGGGCCACCACCCTGGCGTCCTGCGGGCGCGCCAGCGGCACCTCGATGACGTCGATGCTGAAGAGCGCCGTCTGCGGATCCTCCTTCGGATCCTTGCCCGAACAGCCCTCGAGCTCCTCGGCCGAACGCGCCCCCGCGGTGCCCGACCCGTACACGTACACGTGCGCGGCGTCTTTCGGGTCGGTGACCAGTGTGTGGGTGTGCGAACCACGACACGTCTGCACGGCGGCCACCTGCTTCGGCGTCCTGACGTCGCTGATGTCGAAGATGCGCACCCCGCGGAAGCGATCCTTGCTGACCGCATCCTCGACGCCGCCGACGCCGCAGTCGAGACGACCGCGCGTCTGCTCCACCGACATGAACAGCAGCTGGCCGTGTACGGAGACGTCGCCCTGACCACCCGGGCAGACCACCGCGCTCAACAACGCCGGCTTGTCGGGGTTGCTGATGTCGTAGACCGTGAAGCCGCTGAAGTTGCCGACGAAGAGGTGGTTGCCGCTGAAGGCCAGGTCCGAGTTGGCGAAGTTCAGCCCACCCCAGGGCGGCTGAGCCGGACGCTTGGCCGGGGCGGCCTTCTTGCCCTTGGATGGCTTCGCGGTCGAATCGGCGGCGTCCTCACCGTCGTCGATCACCTTCGGGTTCGGCTCGCCAGCCGGGTGCTTCGGGTCGAAAAACCCGTCGGGCTTGGCAAGGGTGGCGCGCAGCTCGAGACCACGGGACGCCACGCCGGCATCGCGCACCCCGGCCTTCAGGCCCACGCGCGGGTCCTGGGCGGGGGGGGCACCCGCACTCTGGGCCCAGGCAGGAGCGCCGAGGGACAGGACGAGGGCCGCAGCGGCCAGAACACCAGGGAAACGCGTCATTTGCTGAACTCCTCGAGCATCGCGCTCATGCGCGCGATCTCCATCGCCTGATCCGACTCGACCTCGGAGGCAAAGTCGAACATCTCCGGCTCCTGACCGCCGCCGGCGCTCTTGAACAAGTCCGCCACCATCGTCAGCGCACCCTGGTGGTGCTGGATCATGCCCTCGAGAAAGAGCCGATCGAACGCCGGACCTCGCGCCGCAGCGAGCTGCGCCATCTGCTGGGTCGTCAACATGCCGGGCATCCGGCCGTGCGCGCCATGGTGCGCGTGCGCATCCGGCAGGGCCTCGCCACGGCGCCCCAGCCACTGACGCATCATCTGCATCTCGTCTGCCTGCGAGACCTCGATCCGCAATGCCAGCCGCCGGAGCGCGTCGCTGCGGCTGTGCGTGGTGGCCAGCGCCACCATCTCGAGCGCCTGCGCGTGATGCGCAATCATGCCCTGCATGAAGCGGACGTCGGCGGCGGTATGGCGAATCCCCGACGTGTCGGTCGCCTCGTCCACCGTGATTTCCCGACTGGCCTGACCGGGTGCGCCTGGCTGGACGATGCGCGGCGCCTGCGCCTGGGCCGGCGGGCTGGCACACGCAATCGCCAGGGCGAAAGCGGGGATGCCGGTCGGGAGACGCACACATCGATGGTGTCATGACGCGCGGGCGGCCGCCAACTGCCCTCCACCGGCGTGGCACCGCACCGTGCGCGTCGACGTGATATAGCACGCTGCATGGCCATCGAGGTCTCGCAGGAGTCCGGCACGACCTTCCGCGTCGTGGTCACCGACGACCACGGCAGCAGCTCGCACCTGGTCACCGTCATGCCGAGCGACGTCGATCGTTACGCGCCTGGCGCCTCACCCGAGGAACTGCTGGAGGCGGCCTTTGCATTCCTGCTGTCGCGCGAGCCCAAGGAATCGATCCTGGCGCGGTTCGAGTTGCCGGTCATCGAGAACTACTTTCCGGACTTCCTGCAGGCAATGGGCGGCCAGCGCTAGCCGGGCGCGGCCTGTCGCTCATGGCGGTGACACGAAGCGCCGGAAGAACGACTCCGGCTTCCACGACGGCTTGGTCTCGCGGTTGGCCACCTGCACCGTCAGCCGCCCGATCACATCGGTGAACCCTGCCGCGGCCGCGCGGTCGATGGGCTGCTCCAGGTCGTCGGAAGGGGCGTGGTAGCGCTCCTTGGTCCACGCCGCCTCGATGGCCGCCTCCGGTGTGCCCGGGTCGTATCCCACTTTCAACGCCAGTGCCGGGATGCCCTCGCGGATGAAGCTGTACTGGTCGCTGCGGGTGAACCGGTTGCGCCGCGGCTGCGGATCGCCCTGCACGCCAAGCCCCACCGTTCCGGCCACCGTCCGCACGTCGTCGCCGAGGTCGGAGTCGCCGAGACCGAGCACCATCACCTGTCGCAACGGGTACAGCGGCAGGAACATGTCCATGTTGATGCCGGCCACGACCGCCCGCCGCGGCACGGTGGGGTGATGCGCGAAGAAGCGCGATCCGAGCAGGCCTTTTTCCTCGGCGGTGACGGCCACAAACAGCACCGACCGTCTGGGCCTGGCGGCAACCACGGCCGACGCCGCTTCGATGAGCGTGGCGATGCCCGAGGCGTTGTCCATGGCGCCGTTGTAGATCGCGTCGCCGTTGATCGGCGTCCCGACTCCCAGGTGGTCGAGATGGGCGGTCAGCACGACGTACTCGCCCGCCAGCGCCGGGTCGCTCCCCGGCAGGAGTCCGACGACGTTGTGTGACGCCACCGGTTGCCGGTCCACGGCGACGCGCGCGCGGATCGCGAGCGGCAGCGGGAAGTGCGGCAGGGCCTGCCCGGTGTCGGCAAGCGCCAGCAGCTCGGCGAACGTGCGGCCGGATCCGGCAAACAACGCCTCGGCGTGGGCCGGATTGAATGTGATCGACACCTGCTGCCCGGCCGAGTCGCCGAGCGACGCGTCGGCGAGCGCCATTGCCGGCAGGAGGCGGTTGGCCGACGAGCGTTCCCATGGCAGGGAGAGCGTCCTCGGGTTGGGGATGGCGATGAGCCCGATTGCGCCGAGTCGCCTCAGCGTCGCGGCTCGCACCCACGCCGACTGGTGATGCGCGCTCAGGCTGGCGGGCAGCGCTGCCGGGCTGCCGACCAGGTGGACCACCACCTTGCCCCTGACGTCGAGCCCGGAGAAGTCGTCGATGCCCGCCTCGGGCGCCTGCAGGCCGTAGCCGGCAAACACCAGTGGCGCCGCCACGGCTTCGGCCGGGTCGATGCGCATGCCAAACGTCGCCTGCGCACCGAGGGTGACGGGCTCGGCCACACCGTCCCGGACCAGAGCGAGTGAGGACCGCTCCTCGAGCAACCGGCGGGACGTCAAGGCCACCGGCTGCAGAAAGCCAGTCGGCGTGCCGGGGAGGAGGCCGGCGGCCTTGAACTGCGACGCCACGTAGTCGGCCGCCTCTCGATGTTCGGCGCTGCCGGCTTCACGACCGCGCATCCCGTCGCTCGCCAGTCGCTCGACGTGCGCGAACCACCGCGTGGCGGCCGGGCCCGTGGGGTCCCAGCCCGACGCGGAAGCGACGGGTGACTGCGGCCAGCCCGGACGAGCGGCCAGCAGGAGCAGCGCCGTCGTCGCAGCGGTGAAAGCGCGACTCGACGGGAAGTGCAGCAACATGCGCGGGACGGTAGCACAGGGCCGGCGTGTGTCGGCCATGTACCATGCGGGGGCGTTTCGATCCGGTGCAGCCATGACTCATCCCCTTCATCCAGCCGCTGGCGGGCCCGCCCGGCCCCGACAAGCCCCGCTCGCCATGGACGCTGCCGAGTTCCGGCAGCTCGGGCATCAGCTCGTGGATCAGCTCGCGGTCTTCCTCGAGGGCCTGGCTGACCGGCCGGTGACTCGCGGCGAGACCCCCGGCGAGGTCCGCGCGGCACTGGAGGCCACCCGCACGCTGCCTGCCCAGGGCGCGGCGGCCGGGCCGCTGCTCGAACGTGCCGCGCAGCTGCTCATGGACCACTCGCTCTTCAACGGGCACCCTCGCTTCTTCGGCTACATCACGTCGTCGCCGGCGCCGCTCGGCGTGCTCGCCGACTTGCTGGCGTCGGCAATCAACGCCAACGTCGGGGCGTGGCGGCTTGCGCCGATGGCCAGTGAGATCGAGGGGCAGACGGTGCGCTGGGTGTCGGAGCTGATCGGCTATCGCGGCGATTGCGGCGGCCTGTTCGTCAGCGGCGGCAACATGGCCAATCTCGTCGGCTTCTACGCCGCGCGGGCCGCGGTTGGTGAGACCTGGCGGATGCGGGAGACCGGCGTCGCCGCGCCGGGCGCGCCGCGGCTGCGCGTCTACGCGTCGGCCGAGACGCATACGTGGGTCCAGAAGGCTGCCGACCTGTCGGGCCTCGGCACCGACGCCATCCGCTGGATTGCCACCGACGCCGATCAGCGGCTCGACACGGCAATGCTGCGCGCGGCCGTCGACGCCGACCGTGCCGCCGGCGACCGCCCGATGCTGGTGGTCGGGACCGCCGGCACGGTCAGCACCGGCGCCGTCGATCCGCTGCTGGAGATGGCCGAGATCTGTCGCGAGACGGGCGCGTGGCTGCACGTCGATGGCGCGTACGGCGCCCTGGCCGCCGCCCTGCCGGATGCGCAGGACGACCTGCGGGCGCTGCACCTGGCCGACTCGGTGGCCATCGACCCCCACAAGTGGCTCTACGCCCCACTGGAGGCCGGCTGCCTGCTGGCCCGCAACGCCGAGGTGCTGCGTGCGGCGTTCTCGTACCACCCCGTCTACTACCACTTCAGCGATGGCGACGGCGTCAATTACGTCGACCTCGGGCCGCAGAACTCGCGCGGCTTCCGCGCGCTGAAGGTGTGGCTGACGCTGCAGCAGGCCGGCGCCGACGGCTACCGGCAGATGATTGCCGACGACTGCGCGCTTGCCGCGCGACTGCATGCCGCGGCTGCAGCCCATCCCGAACTCGAAGCCGCCACGCTCGGGCTCAGCATCGCCACGTTCCGGTACGTGCCGCCGCACCTGCGCGACTCGGTGGGCGAGGACGCGACCGAGGCCCGCCTGAACACCCTGAACGAAGCCATCCTCGATCGCCTGCAGGCCGCGGGCGAGGCCTTCGTCTCCAACGCCGTGGTCGGTGGCCGCTACCTGCTGCGCGCCTGCATCGTCAACATCCACACCAGCGACGCCGATATCGACGCGCTGCCGGCCATCGTCGTACGCATCGGCAGGGAACTGGCGGCAACCGGCGACCCCGCGATTCCGTCCTGAGGTCCGCCATGGAGCGAGGGCACGCCTGTGTTCACTGTCACCAGTGGATCGCCGATGGCGAGACCCACGACTGCTGGTCCACCACCGAGGCAGCGCTGACGCAGGGTCTGCACGAGGACCTGCAGGACGCGTACGACCGGCTGCGCGCCGCTGCCGCCGGCCTCGGCGCGCAGCGGATCTACGCCTCGCACCACTCCATCATGTTTGCGCGGCGGGCCTGCTACTGCTTCGTGCGCCCGAAGCGGGCCTGGCTCGAGATCTGTCTCTTTCTCGGACGCGATCTGCAGACACCGCTGCTGCGCCGCGCCGAACGGGTGTCGCGCGGCAAGGTGGCGCACCTGTTCCGCATCACCCACCGCGACGAGGTCGAGCCGCCGCTGACCGACTGGCTGCTCGAGGCGTACGAATTCGCCGGGCTGCCAGCACCGGCGGTGACGGGCGGCGCCGTGACGCCCCGAGCCTCGACAGCGCCGCCGCCGCGCAAGCGCGCCGCGAAGAAGCGCTAGTCCGGCCGCCGTCAGGCCAACCTCACTCCGGGCCGACGTCGGCATAGAGCCGCGCCAGCCGGTGCGCGTGCTCGTCGTACGCCGACTCGAACAGCGCCGTCGCCCGCGCCGCGCCGACGAGCGCGGCGGCGGTGAGCACCCGGGGCGGCGACCCGGCTTGCGTCAGCCGATGCGCGATCTCCGCTTTCAGGCAGTTGATCAGCAGGCAGCCGCCGACGGTGGACCCGGGTGCGACCGGCGTGTCGAGGTCGTCCACGTGCACCATGGCGTCGCCGACCGGCGCGCCGGTGTCGAGCACCAGGTCCGAGAAGTCCTGCAGCTTCCGGCCGTCGGCGCGCTGGCTGCGGCTCGCCTCGCTGTGCGCCCGGCTGATGATCGAGACGACGCGCACGCCACGCCGACGGAATTCCTCGGCGATTTCGATCGGCACCACGTTGCAGCCGCTCGAGCTGACGACCAGGGCCGAGTCCTCGGGCGACAGCGCGAAGTTGCGCAGGATGCGGGCGGCCAGTCCGGGCACGTTCTCGAGGAACATGGCCTGCCGCTGCCCGTTGGCGCCGACGACCGGATTGTGGAAGGTCAGGGAGAGCTCGACGATCGGATTGAAGCCCGGGAACGAACCGTACCGGGGCCACATCTCCTCGACCATGATCCGGCTGTGGCCGGACCCGAACACGTGCACCATCCGGCCGGCGAGGATGCTGTGCGAGAACCAGTCGGCGGCAGCGACCAGCTGCGCCTGCTGGCGCCGGACGGTGGCCAGCAGGTTTTCCGAGGCCGACAGATACTGCTCCGACGGGGTCATGCGCTGTGCTCCCTGGCGTAGGCCGCCGCGCCGATCGCGCCGGCGTGATCGCCGAGTGCGGCGAGGACAATCTCGACGCCCGTGTCGCACGGCCGCCATTCGTATTCGTTCATCCAGTGGCGCAGCGGCGCCAGCAGCGCGTCGCCGGCATGACTGGCGATGCCGCCACCCAGGATCACGCGCGCCGGGTCGACGGCATTGACGATGGAGGCGATGCCCGGCCGCCAGCCGCATCACGCTCGCCTCCCAGACGCGCGTGGCGTCCGCATCCCCGTCGCACGACGCAGCCACCAGGTCGGCGGTCGTCGTGAACCGGCCGTTGCTCCGCCTCGCCACCGTGCAGTTGCCGATTGCGTCCTCCAGGCTGCCAGGGCGTGTTGACGATGTCCTTGTCGCCGGGGACCTGCAAGGCGATGTGCCCGAGGTGGCCGGCGCGGCCGCTGTGCCCGCGCAGGACGCGGCCATCGCACATGATCGCCCCGCCGACGCCGGTACCGAGGGTCAGCATCACCACGTCGGGACAGCCACGCCCGGCGCCGAGCGCGCACTCGCCGGCGAGTGCGGCATGCGCGTCGTTGATCACGTGGACCGGCGCGCTGCGCTGCAGGGCGCGCGTCCAGTCCAGCCCTTCGAGCACGTCGAGGCGCCCGCGCATCCAGTGCACCACGTTGCCGTCACGCCGGACGAGACCGGGACAGGCGATGCCGAGCGTCGTCATCGCGCCGAACCTCCCTTCGATGTCGGCAACGGCGTGGGCGACGTCAGCAGGGAGGCGGCGGGCGGCCGTGTCGTCGGTGGGCATGCGTTGCCGGTGCAGGACCTCCCCTCCTGCGTCCAGCACGACGCACTTGGTGTACGTGCCGCCGATGTCGATGCCCAGGGCGGGCCCGGTCATGCGCTGACGCACCATCCGCCATCGACAGCCAGGACCTGCCCGGTCACGAAACGCGACTCGCGCGAGAGCAGAAACACCACCGCGCCGTCCACATCGTCCGGGCGACCAATCCGGCCACCGTCCAGAGGCTGCTTGTGGGCGATGTAGGCCGCGATGGCCGGATCGCCCGCGGCCCGCTGCGCCATTGGCGTGTCGACCAGGCCTGGTGCGATGACGTTGAAGCGGATGTCCCGCGGCGCGTAGGAGGCGGCACAACTGGTGCTCAGGCCGATCACGCCGGCCTTGGCCGCGGCGTAGGCGTGCGTGGTGAAGTGCAGCGGGGCCGGCGCCACTGCCAGCACCGACGCCATGTTGACGACCGAGCCGCCGTGCCCGGCGCGGAGGAAGTACTGCACCGCCGCGCGGTTGCTGTGAAAGAGCGCGGTGAGGTTGAGGTCGATCGTCTGGCGCCAGCCCACGTCGGTGACCTGGTCGATCGGACCATCGCCAAAGCGCCGGCCGCTGCCGCCGGCGACGTGGAAGACACCATCGATACGGCCGAAGCGGGCAATTGCCGCATCCAGTACCCGGGTTGCCAGGGCCGGGTCGGTGGCATCCCCCAGGATGCAGGGCGACTCGGCGCCAAGCTGCCGGGTGGCATTCCCGGCATGGTCATCGGCGCGCCCGGCGACCGTGACGTGCGCGCCCTCGCGCAGGCAGGCCAGCGCGGCCGACAGCCCGAGGCCCGAGGTGCCGCCGACGACCACCACTGACAGGCCATCGAGGCGCCCGCTCTGCATGCGCGACAGTGTGGTACACGGATCCGCCCTCGTCAAAGCCTTCTACACTAGCCGGCATGCAGCAGGCGCTTCGCACCACGGTCATTGGCAGCTACCCGTTTCCTGCGTGGCTGGAGTTCGCCACCGGGCACCTCGACGCTTTCGGCAGCGACGATCTTGCCGAGATGCTCGACGACGCGGTGACCGTCGCGGTCAACGACCAGGTCGAGGCCGGCCTCGACACCATCAGCGATGGCGAGCAGACGCGACTGGACTTCAACCTGTCGTTCTACGGCTTCATCGAGGGTCTCGCCGCCGAGCCGCCGGCCCCGCGCCGCTTCGGCCCTCCTGGCCATGACCAACGCGGCCGCCACGCGGTGGTCGGTGATCTCGCCGCCCCGCGCGGACTCGGCACCGTCAACGACTTCCGGCGGTTGACGCGGCTGGCGCCGCCAGGCGTGGGCCTCAAGGCCAGCGTCCCCGGCCCGTACACGCTGAGTGGCCGTCTCATCCCGGGTGGCCGTTACGCCGACCGCTGGGCACTGGCCGAGGCCCTGGTGCCGATCGTCCGGACCGAACTCGAAGCGCTGGTCGCCGCCGGCTGCCGCGACGTCTGCGTCGACGAGCCGTCGATGAGCTGTTACGCGCACCGCGAGGACCCGCGTCGGTTCGTCACCCTGTTCAACGACACGGTGGCGGGCGTGCGGGGCCGCACGCGGCTCTCGACCCATCTGTGCTTCGGCAACTTCAAGGGCCGCGCCGTCGCGCCGAGAAGCTACGGCTGCCTTTTTCCGGCGTTTCTCGACGCGCATGTCGACGAGCTCCACCTCGAGATGGCCAGCCGCGAGTTCGCCGAGTTGAGCGTCATCGAGGCGATCGCCACGCGCATGGACGTCGCGGTCGGCGTGGTCGACGTCAAGAACTACTACGTCGAGACGCCGGACGACGTCGCCCACCGGGTGCGCCGGTGCCTGGAGTTCGCTCCGCCCGAGCGGTTGTCGCTGGCGCCCGACTGCGGCCTCAGCCAGACCGCCCGCTGGGCAGCACGACGCAAGCTGACCAACATGGTCGAAGGGGTCCGCAAGGTCCGCAGGGAGCTCGGCCTGCCGTGATCGTGCCGGTGCAGCGCGACGACGACCTGTTGCTGGACATCGGCGCCGCCGACGTGCGCGACGGGCATGTCCGCCTGTGGTGGCTCGGGCAGAGCGGTTTCCTGGTGCAGTTCGACGGTTCACATCTGCTGCTCGATCCGTATCTGTCGGACTCGCTCACCGCCAAGTACGCCGCTACCGACAAGCCGCACGTGCGGATGACCGAACGGGTGATCGATCCGGCGCGGCTGGACTTCATCGACGTGGTCACCTCGACCCACAACCACACCGACCACCTCGATGCGGAAACGCTGCGGCCGCTGCGCGCGGCCAACCCGGGCCTGACCCTGGTCATCGCCGAAACCAATCGCGCTGTTGTCGCCGAACGCCTGCGCATCGATCCGGACGAACCAGTTGGACTTGCCGTCGGCGACAGCACGGTGGCTGGCCCGTTTACCATCGAGGCCGTGCCGGCGGCCCATGAGGAACTGGCGCCGCAGTACGTCGGTTACGTCGTGCGCTGCGGCCGCTGGACGCTCTACCACAGCGGCGACACCGTCCGCTTCGCCGGCATGGCCGACCGGTTGCGGCCCTTTGCCGTCGACGTGGCGCTGCTGCCCATCAACGGGCGGGCCCCGGAACGCCGCGTCGCTGGCAACCTCGACGCCGCCGAGGCCGCGCAGCTTGGACGTGACATCGGCGCACGCGTGGTCATCCCCTGCCACTTCGAGATGTTCGCCTTCAACACGGCCGATCCCGCGACCTTCGTCGACGCCTGTGACCAGGTCGGCCAGCGCGGCGACGTGCTGCGCTGCGGCGAGGGATGGGCCAGCACCGCGCTGGATACCTGACGCCTCACCCGCGCAACTGGCTGTCGAACCAGGCGAAGGCGTCCTCCTGCATCTCCACGTTGAACTGGTGCGGCACGTCGTAGAACCGGCTCGTGAAGCGGTCGCTCAGGCCGGCCCTGGCGTACACGTCGCCCACCGTCTTGACCGCCGCCTCCATCCCCTCGAGCGGGAACAAGCCGTCCTTGCGGCACTGCTGCACCAGCAGCGGCCTCGGCGCGTTGAGGCTGGCCACGTCGGGCAGGTCCAGGTGCCGGTGCAGTCCGGGGACGAAGTGCACCCACGAGTGCGTGTCCACGTGACGCTGCAGCATCGACCGGATCGTCGAGAGGAAGCCGACGACGCATCCGGCGCGGATGCGGGGATCCAGCGCCGACAGGAACAACGATCGCCAGCCGCCGAACGAGACCCCGACGCAGCCCACCCTCGAGGCGTCCACTTCGGGGCGTGAGATCAGGTAGTCCACGGTGCGCATGTCGTCCCACGCGACGATGCCTGGCCAACTCATGCCGAGCACGGTCAGGGTCTTGGCCAGCGTCGACTCCTTGGACTGACACACCCGATTGAGCCGGGTGACGTCATCGACGCTGTAGCCGGCGCGCTCCCAGCCAGCGGTCAGGTCGGCGTCCATCAGCACGCGCCGCTCCCCGAACATGAAGGCGTCGATGGTGATCACCACGTAGCCCCGCCTGACCAGGGCCGTGGCGGTCGGTCGGCCTGCGTAGTTGCCGGCGTGATAGGTCGTCATCGCCGGATGGTTGCGGCCGAAGTCGATGACCTTTTCCTTGCCGAACAGAAACATGCCGCCATGCGAATGCAGGTCGACGATGGCCGGCGCCGGCCCGGTCAGGCCCTTGGGGATGTGCACGTAGGCCGGGACGCGGAAGTGCGGCGTCGTCGAGAAGACGACCTTCTCGCGAATGAAGTCAGGCCCCTCGAACCGGTCCACGACCTCAGCAGCCGGCGCGACCGGCGCAGGGCGGTAGCCGTAGGCGTCGAGGATGGAAGCTCGTCCCTCAGCGGTGAACGCGTCGACTGACGGGAAGCGGCCGGACAGGAACGAGCCGGGGTAGGGGGCGCCTGGGTCGAGGGCGCGGACCAGTCCGAAGTTGGCGCCGAGATCGGCCCGCGAGGGCGTCAGGCTGCGCGGCAGGTCGGCGGGCGCGCCTGACCCACCGGCCGCTGCCGCGGCTTGTGACGCAGGTTCGGCGCGCACCGCGTGCGTGAGGGCAGCGGCGGCCGGCAGCGACGCCAGCGTGTCGATGAAGTTTCTCCGGGTGACGCTCGTGGGACCTGGCATGAGCGGACTATAGCCGAGGCTGACGCGTGCCCTGCCTGCTGGCATCGAGGTTGCTGTCGGTGATGGGGTTACCGCGTCAACCCACTTCAGACACTCTGTGCCACACCGATGCCCACTACACCCCGTCCCGATCCGAAACACATTCGCCCCGTCGACCCCAACAGCCGCGCGACCGTCTCCGGCCCTGCTGCCGAGCCGATGGGCAGTAGCTCGGGAGATGATCTGACTGCCAAGCTGGCTGGCACCCATGAGTTCGTCGGCGTCGATCCCGTTCAACGCCCACAAGGCTGCCGAGCACGAGCCGGCGCCCGGCCAGCTGCCGCCGGCTGGCGTCAGCGTCAAGCCCGGGGATCCGATCGTCGGGTCCAGTACCGTGCAGGAGTCGCAGAGCTCGGAGAAGGTCGGCAGCGGCTCGCCGGTGATCGGGACCAACAAGACCAATCGGCACCCTGGACCGGGTGCGCGCCGACTCGACCGGTCGCATGCTGACGACCAATCAGGGCGTGCCCATTGGCGACAACCAGAATTCGCTGAAGGCCGGCCTGCGCGGTCCGACGCTGCTCGAAGACTTCATCCTCCGCGAGAAGATCACCCACTTCGACCACGAGCGCATTCCCGAGCGCATCGTCCACGCCCGCGGCTCGGCGGCGCATGGCTACTTCGAGAGCTACGAGTCGCTCGAGCGCTACACGCGGGCCGACCTCTTCTCGGAGGCCGGCAAGAGGACGCCGGTCTTCGTCCGCTTCTCGACCGTGCTCGGCGAGCGCGGTTCCACCGACACGGCGCGCGACGTGCGCGGCTTCGCGGTGAAGTTCTATACCGAGGAGGGCAACTGGGATCTGGTCGGCAACAACATGCCGGTCTTCTTCATCCAGGACGCGATGAAGTTTCCCGGACCTGGTGCACGCCGCCAAGCCGGAGCCGCACTTTGCCATGCCGCAGGCCGGCACGGCTCACGACACCTTCTGGGACTTCGCCTCGCTGATGCCCGAGATCACCCACATGCTGATGTGGGCGATGTCGGACCGCGCGATTCCGCGCAGCTACCGGACGATGCAGGGCTTCGGCGTGCATACGTTCCGCCTCGTGAACGCCGCGGGCGAATCGCACTTCGTCAAGTTCCACTGGACTCCGGTGGACGGCACCCACTCGCTGGTCTGGGACGAGGCCGTCAAGATCTCCGGGGCGGATCCGGACTTCCACCGCCGCGACCTGTGGGAAGCCATCGAAGCGGGCGCCTTCCCCGAGTACGAACTCGGGCTGCAGATCTTCACTGAAGAGCAGGCCGAATCGTTCACCTTCGACGTGCTCGACGCGACCAAGATCGTGCCGGAGGAGCTGGTGCCGATCGTGCCCGTCGGCAAGATGGTCCTGAACCGCAATCCCGACAACTTCTTCGCCGAGACCGAACAGGTCGCCTTCTGCACCGCGCACGTCGTGCCAGGCATCGACTTCAGCAACGACCCGCTGCTGGCCGGCCGCATCCACTCGTACGTGGATACGCAGATCAGCCGGCTCGGCGGCGCGAATTTCCACGAGATCCCGATCAACGCGCCGATCGCGCAGGTGCACAACAACCAGCGCGACGGCATGCATCGACAGACGATCAACCGCGGCCGTGTCTCCTACGAGCCCAACTCGCTCGCCGGCGGCTGCCCGTTCCAGGCCGGCGCCGCCGGCTTTGCTTCAGTTGCCGAGAAGATGGCGCCGGAAGCGCACAAGGTGCGCGGCAAGCCGGAGAAGTTCGCCGACCACTACACCCAGGCGCGACTCTTCTTCAACAGCCAGACGCCCACCGAGCAGAAGCACATGATCAATGCCTTCCGCTTCGAGCTGTCGCGGGTGCAGGTGCCGGCCGTCCGTGAACGGATGGTAGCGGGACTGCTCAACGTGGACGAGGGGCTGGCGCGCGCGGTCGCCACGGGACTCGGCATGCGGGAGCTCCCCGCGCCCCTGCCCAAGGCGCTGCCCACCGACGTCACCCCCGAAGTCACCAAATCACCCGCGCTGTCACTGCTGGCGCGGCCAGGCGAGCGCGGCGTACGCACGCGTCGCGTGGCGGTGCTGGTGGCCGACAACGCCGACGGGCCCTCACTGACCGCGGTGTCGGATGCACTGCTGGCCGCCGGCGCGGTGCCGCGCTGGGTCGGATCGAAGCTGGGCCCGGTGCAGCTGTCAGACCGCGAGATCGACGTGGATGTCACCGTCGAGGCGACGCCCTCCGTGCTCTACGACGCGGTGATCATCCCCGACGGCAAGGCTGCCGTGCAGAGCCTGTCGGCCGACGGGCGGGTGATGGAGTTCGTGAAGGACCAGTACCGCCACTGCAAGCCGATCCTGGTGTTCGGCGAGGGGGCGGCGTTGCTGGCCAAGGGGGGCGTGCCCACGACGCTGCCGTCCGGCGAAGCCGACCCGGGCCTGCTGCAGGCGGAGGCGGCGGAGGCCGGAAAGGCCACGGCGGCGTTCATGACCGCGCTCGCCGCGCACCGCCACTTCGCACGCGAGACCGACCCGCCTCGCGTCTGATCGGGTGGAAGGCAGGGGCACCTCCCCGAGGTGCCCTGATCGAACGGCCGGTAGGGGCGCCTCCCCGAGGCGCCCTGATCTGAGCCGTCGCAGACCCGGCAGGGAACTCCCCTGCCGGCCCTCTTCATCGCGTCGTGACGGCCTCGTCGAGGTTCATGATCGTGCTGGTCACGATCGTCCACGCCGCCAGCTCCACCGGGTCGAGCGCCTCATCGCGGGGCTGCTCGCCGGTGGAGAGCAGCGCCCGGGCGCTGTCGGGGGCGCCGACGAACCGGGCCCGGGTGGTCGCGTAGAGGCCGGTCAGGTGCGCGACTTCCGAGGCCGATCGGCCGGCGGGTGATCACCGTGCGGAACGCCAGCGTGACGCGTTCGGCTGGCGTCGTCCCCTCGCTGCACCACGCGCTCAGCCAGCACGCGGGCACTCTCCACGAACTGCGGGTCGTTCATCAGAATCAACGCCTGCTGCGGCGTGTTGGTCCGCTGCCGGGTGACGATGCAGGTCAGCCGCTCGGAGGCGTCGAACCCGATCGCCGACGGCGGCGGCGCGGCGCGCTTCCACGCCGTGTAGAGGCTGCGCCGGTACAGGCCTTCGCCCGTCGACTGCGGATACTTCGCGCCGGCCGCCAGCGACTCCCAGAGGCCGGCCGGCTGGTACGGGTAGACGCTCGGGCCGCCGATGCGCGCGCACCAGCAGACCGCTGGCGGCGAGGGCCGTGTCGCGCACCTGCTCGATCGGCATCCGGAACGACGGGCCGCGCGCCAGCCAGATGTTCTCCGGATCGGCCGCGCGCGCCTGTTCGTCGGCCAATGAGGTCTGCCGGTAGGTGGCCGACATCAGGATCTGCTTCTGCAGCGCCTTGGCGTCCCACCCCGACTTCACGAAGGTCGTCGCCAGCCAGTCCAGCAGCTCGGGATGACTGGGCATCTGGCCCTGGCTGCCGAAATCCTCGGCGGTGGCCACGAGGCCGCGACCAAACGCCATCGCCCAGTAGCGGTTGACGAAGACGCGCGCCGTCAGCGGATTGGCCGGCGACAGCAGCCACTGCGCCAGACCGAGGCGGTTGCGCGGCAGCTTCGGGTCGAACTGCAGGATGGCGTGCTGGCGTCCCCGGCGTGACCGGGTCGGTCGGGGCGTCGTAGGCGCCGCGGGCAAGGACGAACGTCGGGCGCGGCGTCGGCAACTCGCGCATCGCCATGACGCTCGGCTGCGCCGTGAGGATGGTGTTCTGCTCGCCACGCAGTGCGGTTGCGCGCCTCCAGTCGGGACTTGTAGGTCGGGTCGACGCGCAGCACGTAATGCTGACGCAGTCGGGTCCGGTCGCTCGACCCTGGCGACGCGCCCGCCGCAGCCACGCTCGGCGGCAGCGCGTCGGCGCCGCTGGCCAGCGACGCCACCTCGAGATCGCTGAGTTGTCGCGCGTAGGCGCGGAAGTCGTCGACGGTGACGTCGCGCAGCGACTCCTTGCTCAGCTCGCCGACGCTGCCGAGCCGCAAGCCCAGAGGCGAACCCGACATCTGCCGGCCCTCGATGCCACTGGTGATCAGGCTGCGATGCAGGTTGTCGACCACCGTCCGGGTCTTCACCGCCGCGCCGTCCAGCAGGAGGCGGAGGCCCGCGGCTCGGCTCGAGCCGTCGTAGGTGAGAGCCAGGTGCCGCCACTGCGCCGGCGGCACGGGTGCGGTGGTGCGAATCTCGATCGAGTCGTCGGGCGCCACGTGGTGCAGGGCCGCGGTGAGGGTGCCGTCCGGCTCGAGGCGCACGAGGTAGCCGCGATAGCCGTTGGCGAAGCTGCCGGACCGCGTGATCAGTGGTCCGGCCGTGCCCGCCTTGTCGATCCGGAACCAGGTGGCGAGGGAGAACGGCTGGTGCCGTTCGAAAAACGCCGCGCCCTCAGGTGCCTTGATCTCGCTGTCTCCGCGCAGCCGCTGCGCACCACCGATGCGCCCGGGCACGGTCTCGGGTGCGCGGTCCTCGTCGCCGCCGAGAAAGGCCAGCGTGCGCGAACTTCCCAGGTTGGCAAAGGTCAGCATCGGCTGCAGCGTGCCCTTGCCTTCCTTGTCCTTCACCAGGATCTTGCCTGGCCGCATGTCATCCAGCGGCAGATGGACGACCAGGCCCTCGGCACCCGGACGGGCCGACGCGGTGCGCGCGCCGCCCCGCAGCCAGCCGTCGAAGCCCGCGTCGTAGACCGGCGCATCGATGGCCACGGTCTTCTCGATCGGCGCCAGCTCGGCCCGCAGCGCAGTCAATCGCGCGTCAGCTTCCGATGACGGGAGGATCACCGTGGGGCTCGCCATGCCCGAGTACGGCGCCTGGCCGGCTTCGTTGATGCTGTTGAAGAACGAGAAGAGCTGGAAGTACTCCCGTTGCGTGACGGGGTCGTACTTGTGGTCGTGGCAGCGCGCACATTCGAGCGTGACCCCGAGCAGGGCGCGCCCCAGCGTCTGCACCCGGTCGGCGACGTACTCGACGCGATACTCCTCCGGGACGATGCCGCCTTCCTGGCTCTGCATGTGGTGGCGGTTGAAGGCGGTGGCCAGGCGCTGCTCGCGGGTGGCGCCGGGCAGCAGGTCGCCGGCCAGCTGCCAGGTGATGAACTGATCCACCGGCATGTTCCGGTTGAACGCGGCAATGACCCAGTCTCTCCACGGCGACATGTCGCGAGGCACGTCGTCCTGGTAGCCGTGCGTGTCGGCGAAGCGGGCGATGTCCAGCCAGTCGGCAGCCATCCGTTCACCGTACGCGGGCGAGGCCTGCAGCCGATCGACGAGGCGCTCGTACGCGTCCGGGGAGCTGTCACGGACGAAGGCGTCCACCTCCGCCGGTGTCGGCGGCAGTCCCGTCAGGGTCAGCGACACCCGCCGAATCAGCACGTCCTTTGCCGCTTCCCGCTTCGGCTCGAGACCGCGGACGCTCAGGCGGGCGGCGACGAACCTGTCAATCGGATGCGCCGCCTGGGCATGTGCGGCCATCGGCGGTATTGCCGGCATCGTCGGCGCCGAGAACGACCAGTGCGGCTTCCACTCGGCGCCCTGGTCCACCCAGCGCACGAGCACGGCCTTCTCGTAGTCGCTGAGCTCGAGGTGCGAGGCCGGCGTCGGCATGACCACGCCGGGGTCCTCGCTGAGGATGCGGCGCACCAGCTCGCTGCTGCGCGGCCGGCCCGGCACCACGGCCGTGTTGCCGGAGGCGAGGCGGGCCAGGACCACGTCCTTCTGGTCGAGGCGGAGGTCACTCTTGCGTGCGGCGCCGTCCGGGCCGTGGCATTTGAAACAGCGGTCCGAGAGGATGGGCCGGACGTGCAGGGCGAAGTCGACCCGCTCGGGCAGGTTTTCCACCGATGGGCCAGGCACGCCGCAACCAGCGGCGAGCGTGGTGATGAGAGCAATGGCAAGACCCGCCAGCGGGGCGGTCGATCGTGCAGTCATGGCGAGACGTCGATTGTAGCCGACGCGATCAGACGATCGGGCGTGTGCGCCGGGCGCGCTCGGCAGCCCTGGCAAACGGGTAGTACACCAGCGCGGCCATGGCCAGCGACACCACGCCCCAGATGGCGGCGCGCCAGTCTCCGCCCGTCACCAGGTAGTGTCCGATGATCGGCGGCGTCGTCCAGGGCACGTTGATGAAGGGTCGCTCGATGAGACCCCACGACATCAGCAGGTAGCTGCCGGTGGTCAGCAGCAGCGCGTTCAGGACGTAGGGCACCATGAAGACGGGATTGAGCACGATCGGCAGCCCGAAGAAGATCGGCTCGTTGATCTGGAACACCTGGGTCGGCAGCGACACGCGCCCGACCTGCCTGAATCCCGCGTCCCTGGAGCCGACCAGCACCAGCGCCAGCGCCAGCGTCGCCCCCGTGCCGCCGACGTTGACGAACGTGGTGAAGAAGCCGTTGGCGGTGACGTAGGGCAGGGGCAGGCCGGCAGTCGTCGCGGCGACGTTCTCGGCCAGGTACTGCAGGAAGATCGGCGCGACGATGGCGTCCAGGGCGTTGTCGCCGTGGATGCCCACCGACCACAGCAGGCTCACCAGGAACGCGTACACGAGGATGCCGGGCAGCGTGTTCAAGGCAAACACCAGGGGGCCGAAGCCGGCCTGCACCGCCTCGTTGATGTCCACGCCGGCCACGAACCGGATCAGCCAGAAGGTCACCACCAGGAACAGCAGCGGCACCAGCGACAGGAACGACTGGTAGACCACGGCCGGCACTGTTCCGGGCATGGCGATGACGACGCCGTGGTCGGTGAACAGCTTCTGCACGCGGACGACGATCAGGGCTACGAGGATCGCGGTGAACAGCCCCTGCGACCCGAGCCCCGGCGTCCTGAAGGTGAGATCGGAAGGCTCGATCTGGATCAGCAGAAACACCGTCGCGGCCATCATGGCGCTCACCAGCGCCTCCTGCCCGAGCCGCGCGCCGAGGTCGTAGGCGATGGCCAGGCACGCCACCAGGCCGAGGATGCCGAACGTCGCGGTGACCGGAATCTGCAGGAGCGGCAGCCAGGGTGCGACGCGCGCCTCCCAGCCGGGCACCGGGAGATACGACAGGACCAGGAAGAGCCCGCCGATGATGGTGAGGGGCACCACCGCCACCATGCCGGTGCGAATCGCCGACATGTAGGTGTTCTCGCTGAGCGCGGTCAGCGCCGGGACGACGTGGCGATTGAGCAGCGCCGAGACCTGTCTCACGTCGTCAACGCACCGGCTGCGCACGCGCGAGCAGCGCCTGCCTGTTGTCGTGGACCTTCCTGAACGCGGCGACGATGTCGTCCATGTCGGCGGGCGTGCCGAGCATCATCGACTGGTCGAGCCACACCGCCTGCTCGCGGCAGAGCCGCTCGCTGTTGGGACATCGCACCTGCGTGTAGTCGAGGCGGCCGCGCGCGTGTGCGAGATAGGGACCGAACGCCTTGTTTCGGAAGAGCGGCTGTTCGGGCAGCGGGTAGCCATAGCCGCTGCCGCATGGAATTCCCTCGGCCTGCAGGGCCTCGAGCACAGCTGCTCGTGGCGCGCCAAAGGTCTCGCCGTCCAGGCGGAGCATGAAGAGATGCTGGCTGTGCCGCGTGGTCGACGGCAGCCGTACCTGGGGATGCAGCCCGGGAATGGCCGACAGGCGTTGCGCGAGGTCGCGGCCGTTGCCGTCGCGTGTGGCCGTCTGCGCCTCGAGTCGATCGAGCTGGCTGCCGAGGAGCGCGCCCTGCAGCTCGCCGAGCCGGTAGTTGCCCGACATGACGTGGTGCTCGTACCAGATGCCCCCCGGCACCCGCCCGCAGTTGTGGATGGACCGGCACGACGCCGCCAGCGCATCGTCATTGGTCACCACGATGCCGCCTTCGCCGGATGTCAGGTTCTTGCTGGACTGGAAGGAGAACGAGGCGGCGTGCCCGATCGAGCCGGCCGGCCGGTCGGACCAGGTCGCGCCGTGGGCGTGCGCGGCGTCTTCGAGGACGAACAGGCCGGCGCGGCGGGCCATGGCGAGCAGTGGCGTCCATGTCGGCCGGCTGGCCGGCAAAGTGCACGGGCACGATGGCTTTCGTGCGCGGCGTGATTGCCGCCTCGACTGCCTGCGGGTCGATGTTGAAGGTGGCCAGGTCCACATCGACGAACACCGGCACGCAGTTGGCCTCGACCACCGCCGTCGCCGTCGAGAGAAAGGTGTAGGCGGGAACGATCACCTCGTCCTCGGCCTGCAGCCCGGCGGCCATCAGCGCGATCCGCAGCGAGACACTGCCGTTGACCACCGCGATGCCGTGGCGACAGCCGTGCATGGCGGCAAACCGCGCCTCGAACGCCTCGACCTGGTCACCGGACAGACGGCCCCATCTGCCGCTGCGTAACGCCGCGACCACGCGCGCCTCGTCGGCTGCGTCGAAGACCGGCCAGGTCGGAAAGGGCCGCGTGCGAACGGGGGTGCCACCAAGAAGCGCCAGAGTCATCGTTCAGTTCCGCATTCTCGATAATTCTGAATTTAATTTGTGAATTCGGAATAATTTTGAATTCTGAATTCTCAGAGTTCTTTCCCCATGTAGATGCTGCCGTCTTCCGGCGTGCCGAGGCGCGCGAGTTCCTGGAAGCCAAGCCGTGTGTAGAAGGCGTGGGCGCGGGTGTTGCGCGCCCACATGCCGAGGTGAACGCCCGGCGAGCCGCGTTGCCGCAGGCGGTCCATGAGGTGCGCCATCAGTTCGCGCCCGAGCCCGCGCCCCTGCGCGCGCGGCAGCAGGTCGATGTGCAGGTGCGACGGATACGTCGCGTAGGGGTCGGGACAGAAGTAGTCTCTCTGCCGATACCAGTCGTAGACCTGCTCGACGCGGGTCCACGTGGCGGGATCGGTGGTCGGGGCCGGATGTCGCGCGATCAGCTCAGGCCGCCACTCGGCGTCGTAGCGGGCGTAGAAGGCGCGCGAGTCGAGCGCCCCCAGGGCGTAGCCGCAGATGCCCTCGGCATCCTCGAGGACCAGGCTCAGCTCCGGCTCGAATGCCAGGTAGGGTCCCACGAACAGGCGGCCGAGTGCGTCGGGATCGGCGGCAAAGAGCGGCTCGGCATCGGCGCCGGCGTCGCCGGTCTTGAGGCAGACGTGGTAGGCCGCCGCCTGGTCGTCAGGGCGTGCCACCCGGATGTGTGCCGCGGTGCTCATGGCCGGGCGCCGGCGGCGGTGAAGGTGCCGTCGGCATCAGCGTCCAGCAGGTCTTGCAGACGCGACACCACGCCGCCGCGATACGTGCGTGGCTGGTGGAAGTCCGAGCGGAACGAGACGCGGCCGTCAGCCGTCGCGAGCCGCGCCTGCGCCCCGCGGATGGTCAGGTCGAGCTCTTCGCGGAGGTCCCAGACACGTCGACTCAGGGCATGGAACAGCGTGCGCTGCCGGAGCGTGGCGAGGCGTCCGCAGAGGTCGCGCACCCGCGTCGCCTGGTCGATGAATGCCTCTGCCTGGTCGCGCCACGCCGGCGAGGTGTCGGTGAGGGCGCGGTGCGCGCTGACCAGCAGCGCGTCGGCCTGGGGACCCTCACGGTAGGGCAGGTAGAAGCAGTCGACGAGGGTCACGAGGTCGGCGAAGGGCACGGCCCCGGTGACGGTCTCGAACGCCGGCTGCCATTCGCGCAGCGTCGTCAGGAACGCCTCGCGTTCGTCCCACGGATCTTCGGCCTGCAGGAACAGCGCGAGCGTGCGCACGGCCACCTGGTTCAGGGGAAACTCGGTGTTGGGGTTGGTCAGGATGCCGTGCAGTTCGCGGCGCAGCGCCAACGGCCGGCCGGCGTACGGCCCGAGAAACATCCGGCGGCCGTCGTAGTCGTTGGCGTGCAGGTTGTCCCAGAGGATCGGCTTGCGCTGCAGGCGCGCGGCGACGTCGCGCACGTGGGCCACCGTGATCTCGTCGGACACGATCTCGGGGCCGGTCCAGAAGACCTCGATGCCCGGGTCCAGCGTCGACCCCAGTTGATCGAGGTAGCTGTCGCCGCCGTGCCCGGCCGCGGCCATCCGGCCGCAGTACGGCGTCGGGCAGAACGCGGCGACCAGGTCCCCGCGTCGGCCGTGCGCCCAGGCAAACAGCTGGTTGGCGACATCCGCCTGAGCGCCGGCCAGGCTACCCCACCGGTGCAGCGCCGCCTCGTCGATGCGGTCCGGGATGTCGTCGAACAGCAGCGCCAGGCCATCGCACCCGATGTCGAGCATCTGCGCACAGCGCGTCTGCAGGCGCACGACGATCCCCGTCGCTGCGGTAGTCGATGTCCAGACCGGGCCCGATGCCGTAGAGGAAGCGCACGCCCCGCGCATGGCTGGCCGCCACCAGCGCCGCCATCGCGTCGAGGTCCTCGCTCGCGTACGGCACGCGCCAGATGGCGCGGTGATGGAGATCGTCCTTGGGGCAGTACAGGTACGTGTCGAGTTGCCACGCCGCCATCTGGTCGAACAGCGCGGCGCGCTCACCCGCGCTCCAGGGCGGCCCGTAGAAACCTTCGATGACGCCGGAGAGAAACATCGCCGCCCGGTAGCATATGCGGACCCGCCGGCAGCGCCACGTATACTCGGCGCGAAAGTGCGCCGGGGACCGGGTATCGGGTTACGGGGACCGGGTTGACCGGGGACCGGGACCGGGTTACGGGTTACGGGTTACGGGTTACGGGTACTGGACGTCGTGTGGAGGAACCGCAGATGGATCGACGAGCCTTCCTGGCCGCGCTGGCGGCTGCACCTGTTCTTGGCGCGATGCGGCCGCAGCCTGCAGCGGCAGCGCTGCCCAAGGCCACCGTCACTCGCGTCCGGATCTTCCGTCCGCCCGACCTCAACCCGCTGTTCAACCAGAGCAACATGGTGGTGACCGTTGAAACCGACATCGGCATCACCGGCATCGGCGAGGGCGGCGCCAGGGACACCCTCGAGCAGGTCGCGGGCACGCTGATTGGCAAGAATCCCTTTCGGATCGAGCGGATCTGGCAGGAGGCCTACATCGCGTGGTTCTACCCGCCGGGCCGGGAGAAGACCCACGCCCTCGGCGCCCTCGATCTCGCGCTGTGGGACATCAAGGGCAAGGCGCTCGGCCTGCCGGTGCACGAGCTGCTCGGCGGCCTGACGCGCGACCACTGCGAGTGCTACGCGACCGGCGGCGCGCGACCGGCGGGTACCCCGGCCAACACCCCCCTCAGCCTGAAAGAGCGGGCTCACGCGACGATGGAAGCCGGCTACCGGGCGTTTCGCATGGGCGCGGGCGACGTGCCGATCGGGGCGGTCTTCGACACCCGCTCGGTGGTCCGCCGCATCGAACAGGACTGCCGCGACGTACGCGACGCGGTGGGCGCCGACGGCAACTGGTGCATCGACCTGCACCAGCGCTTCGACCTCAACGACGCCGTGCGGGTCTGCAAGGTCATGGAGCCGTTCGACCCGTTCTTCGTCGAGGACCCGGTGCGTGACGAGCACGCGCTGATGGATATTCCGAAGCTGCGCCAGATGACGGACGTGCCGCTGACCCACGGCGAGGAGTGGGGACTGCGCTGGGACTTCAACCGGCTCGTCGAGAGCGCACGACATCGACTTCATCCGCGCCACCCTGCCCAACGTCGGCGGCATCACCGAGATGATGAAGATTGCCGCCATCTGCGAGACGCACGCCGTCGGCATCGTGCCGCACTTCACCGGGCCGATCGCCACGGCGGCACTGGTCAACTGCCTGTCGACGTTCTCGGGTCCGGTGCTGTTCGAGTACAACTACGGCGGACGCCCGATCGAGTACCTGCCCGAGTGCCTCGACTTCAAGAACGGCAAGGCGTACGCCAACGACCGCCCGGGCCTCGGCGTGACGGCGGACATGTCGCGCCTGACCCAGATCAGTGAGGTGACCGAACCCGGGCGGCGCAATGTCTTCCGCCGCCCCGACGGCTCGCTGACGCACTGGTGAGGACCGGGGCAGCGTCGCGGGTCACGACTGCCCGACGCTGCCGGCTGGACCCTGCCGGGCGGTCCACGCGCCGTACAGCAAGGCGGCGATGGGGGGGACGTACTCGATGGCCAGCACGGTCGGCGGCACACGCCACGCCGCACCTGCCGCGAACCCGTGCCACACGGCATACGCCGCGATGATGCTCAGCGACCAGACCCGCAGCGGCAGCATGGACGTGCCGGTGAGAAAGGGCAGGAGCCAGACGAGATACCACGGGTAGACCAGCGGCGCGCACGCCAGCGCCGCCGCCAGGGGCCAGGCCCACGCCGCCGACATCCGGGCCGGATTGGCGCGACGGCAGATCACCGCCGCCAGCAGACCCACCGCCACAGCCGCGGCGGCCGCCCCGCGCGCCCCGAGGACGCGCTCGCCGGCCGAGAACAACGGCGCATTGAAGCGAAACCTGTCGATGACGTCGGGGATCGAGCCCAGAGCCTGACCGCCGGCAAAAGGCAACGAGACGCCCACCAGCACCGCCGCCGCCAGCAGCACGTGTCGCGGCCTGAGGCGGCCCCAGTACAACGGCACCAGCACGACGGGCAGCAGCTTGGTGCCGACGGCCAGCGCAAACCAGACGGCGGCACGCGCCGGCAGCCCGCGGTGCAGCGCCAGTGCTGACAGACACAGCAGCAGCACCCCGACGACCTCGAAGTGGCCGTTACGGGCCATCTCCAGCGTGGCCAGCGGGTGCCAGGCGTACGCCAGCACCCACGCCGGATCCATCCCGCGACCGACCAGCCAGGCCCACAGCACGAGCACCAGCAGCACCTCACACGCCACCAGCGCAACCTTGAATGCCTCGGCTGACTCGTGCACTGCGGTCACGCCGCGAAAGAAGAACTGCGCCACCGGAGGGTACGGGCTGGCCACGCCCTGGTTGTTCATGTGCCGCGTCCCGGCCGTGTGCAGCCACGCGACCGCCGGGTCGTTGGGCCGCTCGGCGTACGGATTGAGTCCGGCGCGCTGCAGACGTGCGTCCCAGATGTACCGGTGGACGTCGGCGTCGCGCCCGACCGGCGCCAGGGCCAGCGGCAGGCGCCAGAGCAGTGCCAGCACCAGCGCACACAACAGGACCCGGCGCGATACTCCAGGGCCCCGGGCCAGTCCCCGCATCGCCAGCAGGTAGGCCCCGGCCGAGACTGCCAGGATGACGAAGAACAGCGGCGACCCGTCACGCGGCGCGAGCTGGCGGAGCGCAACGAAGGCGGCCGCGATCGTGACGCCACTGGCCAGCACGCGCACGTGAGTCACGCGGGGCGGCGACCTGGTTGGCCGGGAGGCCCCCACCGGTCGCGGTCCGGCCACGATGCCAGACAGGCGGCCGTGCGCGGCGCAGGGGAGGGATCACGCCGCAACGCCGCCGCGAGCCGCGCCAGTTCGCTGGCGAGATCGACATCGAACCATTCGCGGGTCAGGGCGCAGGTCAGCTGCTGTGCGCGCGCATGCTCGAGCAGCGACGCGAGCGCACCCGGGGTACCAAGCGGTGAGGGATCGAAGAGGTTGGGATGCGGCGCGCGTGCGCCCACCAGATAGTAGCCGCCATCTTCGGTCGGTCCGGCCACCAGATCGTGGGTCCGCAAGGCGGCAAACGCGTCGCCCAGCACGGCAGCAGGCAGGTGCGGACTGTCGCTGTTGAACGCCAGGACCCGCCGCGGTCGGTCGGCGGTGAAGGCTTCAAACACCGAGCTCAGGCCGTCCGCCAGCCCCGTGCCGCGCTGCGCCCTGCCAGTCACTCCGGCGGGCAGCAGCGGCGCGAGCTCGTCCAGGTCTTCCGGTGGCGCCATCACCGCAACGTCGGTCGCGGCAATCGAGCACGCCAGTGCCAGCGTGTCCTGCAGCAGGCAGCGGTACAACTCGACGATCTGCGCGGCCGGGTACGCGGCGCCGAGGCGCGTCTTGACGCGGCCCTCGCGGGGCGCCTTGGCCATGATCACGATCACCTGGTCAGTCACGCCGACCACGCTCCTTCACCCGGTAGGTGAGGATGCTCGAGAAGATGCACCACGCCGCGCCAAGCGATCCGGACACGGTTCCGGTGATCTTGGACGTGCCGATGCGCGGATGGTAACTCACCGGTACCTCGACGATCCGGTAGCCTCGGGCGGCTCCCTTGACCAGCATCTCGACTGGCCAGCCGTAGGTTTGCTCCTGCAGCGTCAGGGCTCGCAGCATCGCGGGGCGCGCTGCCCGGAAGGGCCCGAGGTCGGTCAGGCGCAGGCCCGACACGAGACCGATCAGCGCCGCCGCGACACGGTTGCCAACCACCGAATGCGCGGGCAGGGCGCCCGGTGCGCGCGTGCCGGCCAGTCTCGACCCGATCACCAGGTCGGCAGCACCCGCCGCGATGGGGGCCAGCAGCAGCGGCAGTTCTGCGGGTCGGTCGCTGTAGTCGGCGTCGAGAAAGACCACCACGTCGGCAGCGGCGTCGATCCCGTCGAGACCGGTCAGGCAGGCGCGGCCGTACCCTCGCCGCTTCTCCTCGATGACGCGTGCGCCGAGCCCGGCGGCAACCGTTCTCGTGGCGTCGGTGGATCCGCCGTCCACCACGATCACCTCGGTCACCAGCGCCCGCGGGAGGTCGGCGATGACCCGCCCAATCGCGGCTTCTTCGTTCCAGGCCGGGATCACGACCGACACGCGCATCGCATCATCCTCCCTGGCCAGGGCATCGGCGTCGGTCGTCATTGACCAGCAGCGCCGCGGCGCATGGTATCAGCGCGCTTCAGCCCGGCTGACGCTGCGGGATGATTGTCTCGCCACGCGCCAGCATCTCGACCAGGGCGGCGATCTTTCTCGCGCGGCCCGCGGCGGTCTTCATGTTGTTGGTCCGGAACGTCAGGGCAAAGAGGTTCGGCTTGGACAGCGTGGTGAACGTCGCAAGCGCGCGGGGGTTGGCAGCGATGGCGGCACGCAGGTCGTCAGGAATGGCTTCGACGCTGGCGCTGCGCATCGGGGCATACGCCGCGGCCCAGCGGCCGTCGGCCTGCGCCGCGTCGACCTGCGCCTGGCCATGCGGGGTCATGCGGCCGGCAGCAATCAGCCGCGCCACGTGGTCGCGATTGACTTGCGACCACAGGCTCCTCGGCCGGCGCGGTGTGAAGCGCTGCAGGTACGACTGCTCGTCGTAGCCTCGGCGCAGGCCGTCGATCCACCCCCAGCACAGGGCGATGTCCAGCGCCTCGCCGTAGGTGATCGACGTGATGCCGGAGCTGGTCTTGTAGAACCGCAGCCAGAGCTCCTGCTGTCGCGCGTGGTTGGCGCGCATCCAGCGCTCGAGCGCCGCCGGCGTGGCAAAGACGCGGATCTGGTCGGCGTCGGGAGTCGAGGTCGGCATCGACGTGAGGCGGGCCCGCCAGCGGCCCGGTCTGCCTAACGCTGGATCCGCGCCGAGCCGCCCTTGGCAAACGCCTTGACGTCCTCGACGGTCGCCATCGTGGTGTCGCCAGGGAACGTGGTGATGAGCGCGCCGTGGGCCCAGCCGAGCCGGACGCTCTGCTCGGGCGACGCGCCCGTCAGCAATCCGTAGATCAAGCCGGAGGCAAAGCCGTCGCCGCCGCCAACGCGGTCGAGCACGTCCAGCTGCGCGGTCGGGGCGGTGACCTGCTCGCCGTTGAACCAGGCAACAGCCGACCACGAGTGCCGGTTGGTCGTGTGCACCTCACGCAAGGTCGTGGCGACGACCTTGACGTTGGGAAACGCGTCGACGACGCGCCCGATGGTGTCGAAAAAGGCCGACGTATCGAGCGCCGTGCCCTTGCCGGCCTCCGGACCAGCCACGCCCAGGGCCTTCTGCAGGTCCTCCTCGTTGCCGACCAGGACGTCCACGTTCTCGACGATGCGCTTGAAGATCGATTGCGCCTTGTCGATGGCCCCCTGCGCCTTCCACAGCTTCTCGCGGTAGTTCAGGTCGAACGAGGTGACCACGCCATGCTGCCGCGCCGCCTGCATCGCTTCGATGATCAGCTCGGCCGAGGTTGCCGACAGCGAGGCAAACAGGCCGCCGCTGTGGAACCAGCGGACGCCCTTGCCAAAGATGGCGGCCCAGTCGAAATCACCGGGCTGCAGCAGCGCCGCGGCCTCGTTGGCGCGGTTGTAGAAGACCACCGGTGGCCGGATGCCCATGCCCTGGTCGCTGTACACCGTGGCCATGTTCGGCCCGCGCGCGCCGTCGTGCTCGAAGGTCTTGTAGAACGGCATCACGCCCATGGCGCGGACCCGTTCGGCAATCAGGTCGCCCACCGGATACTTGACCATCGCCGTCGCAATGCCGGTGCGCAGCCCGAAGCAGTCCGAGAGGTTGGCCGCGACGTTGAACTCGCCGCCGCTGACGTGGATGTCGAGGGTGTGCGCCTTGCGGAAGGGCAAGCGACCCGGATCGAGGCGATGGATGATCGCGCCGAGGGACAGGAGGTCGAGGTGGCCTTGCGCGGGAATGGTCAGGTTGCTCATGGGTGGGTCTCTCTTGTGCCCCACTCGGTGTGGAAGCTGCCCTCGCGGTCGGTCCGTCGGTACGTGTGGGCGCCGAAGTAGTCGCGTTGCCCCTGCGTCAAATTGGCCGGGAGCCGGGCGCTGCGGTAGGCATCGTAGTAGGCCAGCGACGCCGCGGTGGCCGACACCGGGATGCCCAGGCCGACCGCCACCTGCACCATCTCGCGCCAGCCCTGCTGCCGCGTGCCGACGGCCTCGCTGAATGTCGGGTCGAGCAGCAGGTTCACCAGCTGCGGGTCACGATCGAACGCGGCGCGGATGTCGTTGAGCAGCGTCGCCCTGATGATGCAGCCGGCGCGCCAGATGCGCGCCACCTCGCCCGGGTCGATGGCGTAGCCGTATTCGGCCGAGGCCATGCGCAGCAGCGCCATGCCCTGGGCGTACGAGGTCACCTTGCTGGCGTAGAGGGCCTGCCTCGCGGCGTCGATGAGCGGCTCGCGGCTGCCGGTGAAGCGCGGCGAGGGCCCGCTCAGCACCGCGCTGGCGACGACGCGCTCCGCCTTCTGGGCCGAGATGAGACGCGCCACCACCGCGGAGTTGACCGTGGGGATCGCCGCCCCGACGTCGAAGGCGTCCTGGCTCATCCACTTGCCGGTGCCCTTCTGCTGCGCCTCGTCGAGGATGGCATCGACCAGCGGGCCGCCGGTCTCGGGGTCCTGCTGCGCCAGGACGTCGGCGGTGATCTCGACCAGGTAGGACTTCAGCTCGCCGCGGTTCCACTCGGCAAAGATGTCGGAGATCTCGCCGGCGTCCATGCCCAGCCCGCGACGGAACAGGTCGTAGGTCTCGGCAATGAGCTGCATGTCGCCGTACTCGATGCCGTTGTGCACCATCTTGACGTAGTGCCCGGCGCCGTGCGCACCGACGTACCCGACACACGGCTCGCCATCGTCGGCCCTGGCGGCAATCGCCTGGAAGATGGGCGCCACCGCGTCCCAGGCGGCGCGTGCGCCGCCCGGCATGATGGCCGGCCCGAGCAGCGCGCCTTCCTCACCCCCGGAGACGCCGGTGCCGAGCAGCAGCACCCCCCGCCCGGCGAGTTCGGCCTCGCGACGGTCGGTGTCCTTGAAGTGGGAGTTGCCGGCGTCGATGAGGATGTCGCCCGTGGTCAGGTGCGGCGCCACATGGGCGATGACGTCGTCGACGGGCCGGCCGGCCGGCACCATCAGCAGCACCTTGCGTGGCCGCACCAGCATCTCGGCCAGCGCCTCGGCCGACGCGGCGCCCACGGCGCCGCGGCCATCGGCGGCAAAGGCCTGCGTCTTGGCGGCATTCAGGTCGTAGCCGGCCACCGTGAAGCCACGACTCTCGATGTTCCTGGCGAGGTTGCCGCCCATCACACCAAGTCCCACCACGCCGATATCGCACGTCATCGCATTCCTCGTCGGGACACTGCTCGCGGCTGCTCACCGAAGCCGTGGCCTCGAATCAGCCACGTATTGTGTCCTGATGCCGACGAGAATGCGAGACGGAAGGCTGCGGTTCCGGCTCAGAAGAGATCGGCCCGGAGCGTGATCGTGCGACCCGGCTGCACCATGACGTCAAAGGCAATCGGCGTCAGGCCGGGGGCATGAATCTCCACGCGGTGCTCGCCCGGTTCGAGATTCAGGTGCTGGAACACGCCATCGAAGTCGTCGACGATGCCCACGTAGTTGCCGTCGGCAAAGACCTGGGCGTCGCGCGGCGCGTCGGTGATGCGCAGCCCGCCGTAGCGCACGCCTGGCAACGGGTCGTAGTAGGTCTGCGGGATGGCACCAAACGGATAAAGCCCGTCGGCGCCGTAATACAGGCCGAGACCGATGCTCGGCCGGTAGTAGTAGGGCTGCCATGCCCCATACCCGAGGACGTAGGGCGAGATGAAGCGGGGCGGCACGACCGCGTACCCGCCCCAGGATCCTCGCCAGCCGGGAGCGATGTAGCGAGGCCGACCGTAGAAGCCGCGATTGTCGTAGACCCGCGGACCGACGTAGCCGCGCGGGCCGACGTAGCCACGCGGCACGGCGTAGCCGGGACGCGCGCGATAGCCCGGGTCCACATAACGGCCCGAGTACCCACGGTTGGCGTACCCGCGATTGACGTAGCCGCGATCGACGTAGCCGCGTGGGCCGTAACCTGGTGCCACATGGCCCCTCGGCGCAACCGGGACACGGCCGGCCACGCCGGGGTGGTCATAGCGGCGGCCACCGTCGCCGCGATTGGCCTCGGCGCGGGGAATCGCGTAGCGGCTGCGGTCGATGCTGCGCGTCTCGCCCGACCGGCTCGCGGACGGAGGCGGCGCCGCAGACGGACGCGGCTGTTCAGGGCCCCGACCGGCCTCAGGCCGCGCGCCGCGGCCCCCGCCCTCACCGCCGCCACCCGGATTGCGCTGACGCTGGGCCGTGGCCGGAACGGCAAAAACGAGGGTGCCGACAATCAAAGCTGCGGTGACCACTTGTCTGGACATGCGCGAAGTCTCCCGCCTGGGGTCATTCAATTGCCGGGCCAGGACGGCCGGGCGGTCTTTGCAGGGGCGCGCTGCCGCGTCGTGCGACACTGACCTTCTGCTGACGCAGCCGCGGGGAACGCCCCGTCCTCCAGCGGCGTCACTCGAAAGTGATGCCCAGTCGTCGCACATTCCTCGCGTCCGGCCTCGCGGCAGGCGCCGGTGCCGGCACCTGGGCCGGTCTTTCGTCCTCCTGGGGCGCGCGGTTCATCCGCGAACGCCTGGCCGAGGTCGGCAAGATCACCCCTGCCGCACCGCACACGCCGCGCCCGGACGGCTGGGCTGACAACGCCATCACGCTGGCCTGGCTCGGGCACGCAACCGTGCTCATCAACTTCTACGGGCTGCGCATCCTGACCGACCCGACGTTCTTCGGGAGGATTGGCGTCAGCCTGGGCGTCGGCACCCTGGGTCCGCTGCGGCTCGTGCAGTGCGCCCTGGCTCCCTCTGCCGTGCCCGAGATCGACCTGCTGCTGGTCACGCACGCCCATTTCGACCATCTCGACACGCCGTCCCTGGCTGCCGTTCCGGGCGCGCCGGCGGTGGTGATGGCGCACGGCACCTCCGACCTCCTGCCACGTCGTGCAGCGGGCTCTGTGCAGGAGCTCAGGTGGAACGACACCGCCCACATCACGACGGTGCGGGGCGACGCGCTGGTGCGGGCGATCGAGGTGCGGCACTGGGGCGCGCGCGTTCAGCGCGACACCTGGCGGGGCTACACCGGCTTCATCGTCGAACGTGAGGGTCGCCGCCTGCTGATCGGCGGCGACACGGCCGACACCACCGCCTTCGGTGGGCATCGCCGGCACGGCCCGTTCGACGCGGCGGTGATGCCAATCGGCGCCTACGACCCGTGGATTCGCAACCACTGCACACCCGAGCAGGCGGTCCGGATGGCCGACGCCGCGGGCGCGCGCCTGTTCGTGCCCGTGCACCATCAGTCCTTCAAGCTGAGTCGCGAACCGCTGCTGGAGCCCATCGAACGGGCCGACGCGATGCTGGCCGGCGAGCGCGGCCGCCTGGCGCTGCGCGAGATCGGCCAGACGATCGTCATCTAGCCCCCTGCCGAACGACCTGCGGGACGGGGAGGCCAGCCGGTGCCGTGCCCGGAGAGAGCCCGCGCCGGTACGGCTACGCCGGCTCGATGTTGTGGTTGTGCTGGAACAGGTTCCCGGGATCGTAGCGACGCTTGATTGCCGCCAGCCGCGAGTGGTTGTCGCCGAACGCCGACCGCACGCGCAGGTGATCGTCGCCATCGAGGTGATTCACGTAGACGCCCGTCGAGAACGGGGAGATTGCCTCCCAGAACGTGCGGGTGGACGCGACGTGTGCGTCCGCGTCTTCCCTGTCGGTCCACTGCGTGAGGATGTCGATGTCCCACTGGTCCCGGCGAGCCGCAAATGCGGTGGCGTCGGGTGCAACGCGCACGGATGCGCCGTGCATGTGAAAGAACAGCAGCGCAGACATCGGCGACAGCTGTTCGCCACGGGTGACCAGTACCTCGATCAGTTCGTCGGTCAGTTCAGCGAAGTATCCCGACTTCCAGTAGCGAAAGAGTCCGTGCGGCACGGCCGCGTCGAACATCCGCTGCACCAGCAGGTACGGCATCGGCCCGATCATGTCCGCCATCGGCGTGCCGAACTGCCGCAGCGGCGCGAGGGCCGCCTCAGCCGCCGTCGAATCGCCGAACCACGCCGCGGCGACCGCGACCACCTTCGGACCACCGGCCAGGGTCATGATGACGGCAAACGCGGTGAGGTCGTCCGGTGCGGCCCTGGAGAAGGTCCGATAGAAGCGCAGCACCTCTCTCGCCTGGTCGAGCGAGTACAGGCGCAGACCGCCAGACACCATCGGCCCGACAGGATGCAGCCGGAAGGTGAATGACGTGACCACGCCGAAATTTCCGCCGCCGCCGCGAAGGGCCCAGAACAGGTCGCCGTGCTCGCCCTCGCTCGCCGTGGCCAGCGTCCCGTCCGCGAGCACCACGTCGGCACTCAGCAGGTTGTCGCAGGCCAGCCCGTGCTGCGCCATCAGCCAGCCGAGGCCGCCGCCGAGGGCCAGGCCAGCCACGCCGGTGTGCGACACGGTCCCACCCGTTGTCGCCAGACCATGCGCCTGCGTCGCTTCGTCAAGGGTTCGCCACAGGACACCAGGTTGGACGCGAACGGTTCGCGCCTCGGCGTCGACCTCGACGCGCTGCATCAGCGAGAGATCGATCAGCAGTCCGCCGTCGCAGACGGCATGCCCCGCCACGCTGTGGCCTCCGCCCTTGACCGACAGGAGAAGGTCGTGCGTGCGCGCGAACGTCACGGCGGCAGCGACGTCGGCGCTCGAGCGGCAGCGCGCAGCCAGCGCCGGCCGCCGGTCGACCATGGCGTTCCAGACGGTGCGAGACTCTTCGTAGCCGGCGTCACCGTCCAGAAGCACGTTGCCCGTGATCACACGACTGAACGCCTCGATCTGCCCGGCGCTCAGTTCCACCGACGCACCGTGCCGTGTCTGCAACACCAATGTGGACACTGACTCGTCTCCCGACGCTGCAAGCAAGGCCCATCAGGCACCGCGTGGACATGCGGTGCGCGTCACCATAGCGCCGCGTCGGCAATCGTCCCAGTGTCTAAAAGACACCTTTTCCGACGCGCAGCAGAGGGCCTCGTTCACTGCAACTCTCGACGTGGCTGACCTCAGGAACGGTGACGCCTGCTGAAGCTCGCACCCGCCACCCAGCAGGCCGCCACGACGCCCGCGACGCCAAGCACTGCGAACCACGCCGGGTGCGGGATCACCGCCAGGTTGGCCGCCACGGCCGCCACCATCACGACGCCGACGATGCCTGCGTGCAGCCAGGGGCGCCGTCCAGCCAGCCGGACGGCCGTGGCCGTCCCGGCCAGGGCCCCCAACCACCAGCCGGCCAGGACGAAGAACAACGCGCCGATCGGCAGCCTGGCAATTTCGGCTCGCATGGCGGCCACGTCATCCAGGTTCAGGGTGGGTGCCGGGTATGCCGCGTGGCCCAGCCACTCCACCGCGGCTACGACGAGCGAGCCGACGACCACGCCGGCCACGGGAGCAAGAAACTGACGCATGGGCAGGTGACGATGGGTGGCGTGCGGCTCTGACGCGGCCGGACGGGCATTGACGGGATGGGACACAGGCCGTACCGTCGCGGCATGCGCATCCACCCCCTCCTGCTTTCCGCGCTCGTCATGGCCGCCGGCAGCACCCTCGGCCCCGGCGTTGCCGGGCAATCGCCTTCGACGCCGCCCAGAGCCTACATCGATGGCAGCGGCCCGGGCTGGCGCACCCTCGGCGCTGCTGATTTCGCCCCGGTCAACGGCTACCCGGACACCTGGAAGTGGGACGGCGAGATCCTCAAGTCCACGGGCGTACCCATCGGGGTGATGCGGACGCGCGATCAGTTCCTGAACTTCGAACTGGTCATCGAATGGCGGCACATGAAGTCGGCCGGCAACTCCGGGGTCTTCGCCTGGGTGCCGATGAAGGCGCTCGATGGCCTCCAGCCCGACAACCTGCCGCGCTGGGGCATCGAGGTCCAGATGCTCGACCACGGGTACCGGGAGTGGTTCCGCGAGCGCAACCCGGGCAAGCCCGACACCTGGTTCACGACCCACGGCGACATCTTCGCGGTAGGCAATTCCAAGCTCGAGCATTTCGAGCCGCGCTCCCCCGATGGCTCGCGCAGCTTTCCGCGAGCCGATCGGAGCAAGGGCGTCGGCGAGTGGAATCACTACTACGTGCGGGGCATCAACGGCGAGATTCGGCTGTGGGTCAACGGCGAGGAAGTGTCGGGAGGACGCGGCGCCGACCCGCGGACGGGTTTCCTGTGCCTCGAGGCCGAAGGCTCACCTGTCGAGTTCCGGAACATTCGCGTGCGCGAACTTCCCTGACGCTCCGCACTTGCCTTGACCTTTGGGTGTTGAGACACCTAGGCTCAAAAGATGGCCGACCGGACCAATCGCTCTGCGGCAGGGGACCAACGCGGCCAGATGCCCGAGCAGGAGGCCTTCCTCGCCATCGTCCGCACCGCCGCCCAGCTGACCGACCAGATTGAGCAGGTGCTGCGCCCCGAAGGGGTCGGCACCGCCCAGTACAACGTGCTGCGCATCCTGCGCGGGTCGGAGCCGGACGGCCTGTGCCGCAACCAGGTGCGGGATCGCATGCTGACGCGGATGCCCGACATGACCCGCATGCTCGATCGCATGGAGGCGGCCGGGCTGGTCGCGCGCGCCCGCAGCACCGATGACCGCCGCGTGGTGACGACGCGCATCACCAGTGCCGGTCTGGCAGTGCTCGACCGGCTGCACGACGCCGTCCTCGAGGAACACCGACGACGGCTGGGTCATCTCGCGGGCGCCGATTTGCGCGTGCTCTGCGACCTGCTCGCGCAGGTCCGCCGCGACAGCGACGCGGCAGCTGTCTCGCCCGCGGAGCCTGGGGTCCGACGGCCATGACCAACTGGACCCAGGGCGCTGCCGCAGGCACGGAGCAGGCAACGCCAGGCAGCTATGGCGAGCCGCCGCCCGGCTTCCGGCTCCCGGCGTCCACCAGCGTCGGCGCGGTTCGTCTCCAGATCGCCAATCTGGCGCGTTCGCTGGCGTTCTACCAGGAGGTCCTGGGCTTGCGCGTCGTGGCCGACCCGCCCGGTCGCGCCACGCTTGCCGCGTCCGGCGACGACTGCGTCCTTATCGATTTGGTCGAGGTGCCCGGGACGCAGGCGGTCGGCAGGCTCGCCCGCCTCGGCCTCTATCACTTCGCCATCCTCCTGCCGGACCGCTCCGCACTTGGCCGCCTCGCTCGCCACCTCTCGACCACCGGCGTCCCTGTCGGCGCTGGCGACCATCTGGTCAGTGAGGCTCTCTATGTGAGCGACCCGGATGGCCTCGGCATCGAGGTCTACGCCGACCGACCGCGCAGCGCGTGGCGCCGCGTCGGGCGCGAGTTGCAGATGGCAACCGACGCGGTGGACGTGCCAGGCCTGGTCGAGGCGGCCGGGGACACGCCATGGACGGGGATGCCGGCAGGCACCGCCATGGGTCACGTACACCTGCGCGTGGGCGACATTGCCAGGGCCGCGTCGTTCTATGCCGACGCGCTGGGGTTTGACAGGACCACCTGGCGCTACCCAGGGGCGCTCTTCCTCGGCGCCGGTGGGTACCACCACCACGTGGGCGTCAACACCTGGGCCGGGCCGGACGCCAAGCCGGCCGGTCCGGGCGAGGCACGGCTGCTGGAGTGGACACTGACGCTACCCGACGCCGCCGGCGTGCAGGCGCTGGAGAGCAGCCTCGTGGCTAACGGCTATCCATCCGAGCGCGATGCCGACACGGTCGTCACGCGCGATCCGTGGGACACCGCGGTGCGGGTGCGGGCGCGCTGACCATCTGGCGGAATGGCAGCGCGGGTGTCGAGCGGCGGCTGGCGCGTATTGCCCCCGAGCCTTCGGCGTTGGCGCGCCGCGCTTCGAGACGGACGCAGTGCCGGACGGCAAGGGCGAGTTCGGCGGTGTCCTCGAGACCACGGCGCGCTCACTCTGCGGCACAGCGCTCCAGGCCGGGGGGCCGGCCGACACGTCAGCGTGCGTAGCCCTGTGCTGGCGTCCCGTCGTCGTTCAGGCGATTGACCGTCCACAGCAGCCCGCGGGTGACCAGGCCCAGGTAGACCGGGTCCTCCATCATCGCGGTGTTGTGGCCCAGCGAGGTGACGAAGACGCGGGCCTTGCCGTGCGTATTGGTCCAGATCAGCGGCGAGGTCTTGCCGGACTCCTCGCTGTGCGCCTGCGCCAGGGGCGTCATCGTCGGCCACACCCGTTCGAGCTCGTACAGTTCCTCTTTGGTCGTCACCCATTTCTCGGGGACGCCGCGCATGATCGGGTGCGCCGCCGCCATCGTCTGCACGGTGAGCGGACGCTGGCTGTCGTGCCGCATGCTGAAGGCACCCATCAGTTCCCCCCAGGCCCGCGACGTGGACCGCCGGAAGCTGTGCACCGCGCCGTGCAGGATGACCGCGCCGACACCGCTGTCGCGATGCGCGTGGGCCAGCCGTTCGATCCACGCGACGTCGACGACGTGCGAGAACGACATGTTGTAGAGCACGACGTCGAATTCCCGGGTCCAGGCCGTGTCCTTGTGACGGTCGATGAGGACCTCGGTCGACGTGCCGGCCGTGTGGTCGACGGTCCAGGCGACGTTGGCGTGGCGGGCGATTGCCGGCGGCACGATCGCTTCCTGTTTGACGAACTCGTGAAAGCCGCCGCCAGTCACGTAGAGCGCCCGGATTGGTCGCGGCGCCTGCGACGACGCGGCCGATCCGGCGGCGCTGTCGGGCGATGCCGACAGCGGCAAGACCAGGAGGGCACCGAGCAGGCCGAGCAACAACGTCGGGATGGTGGCGAGGCGGGCAACTGCCGGATGCGGGGCGTCCGCGACGGCTCGGGGGTCTTGCATGCGGGATCTCTCCGGAAAGGCAGCGCTGTGAGTGGCCGATTATGGCACCGCCGCTGCGCCATCCGCCCCGCCGCACGGCTGCGAGCACCGTCCGGGGGCCGCAGCGGTGAACCCTCGGGGCTCGTGCTCCGTCAGATGTCTTGTCATGCAAGATATCTTGCGTCACACTGGCTGGGTGTCCTCAGGAGCCGAGAGAACCGACAGCCGAAAGGGCATCGACCGCGAGCTGAGGCGTGGCTCGCTCGAGCTCATCGTGCTGCACCTGCTGGAAGCCGGGGAGGCCTATGGGTACGAGATCGTCAGCAAGTTGACCCGCGAGACCGGTGGTGCGCTCGAAGTGACCGACGGCACGCTGTACCCGGTGCTGTACCGTCTCGAACGCGCCGGATTCGTTGCGGTGCGTTGGACCACGCCGGCACGGGGCGTGCCCCGCAAGTACTACCGACTCACCGATGCCGGGCAACAGGAACTCCGTACGCTCCAGGCCGAGTGGCTGGCATTCGTCGAGGCGATGACCAGGCTGCTCGGGCAAGGCAGGCCACGATGACCCCCGACGCCTATCTCGACGCATGTGCTCGCACAGCTGCCACGCAGCACGCCCCTCCGCGAGACGATTGCGCTCGAACTGCGCGGGCACATCGAGGAGCGACTGGCGTCCGGGCAGCCCCTCGCCGAGGTGCTGCGCCAGTTGGGCGATCCAGCGCGACTTGCCGAGTCGTACCTGGCCGGGTTGCCGCTGGACGCAGCCGACTTCGGCCCTCGGGTCATGGCCAAGCTCGCGGACCTGCTCGGCGCGGTCCTGCCAGCCGCGCTGATTGCCGGCCTCGCGTGGGTCTCGCCCCGCGAAGGCTGGACAGCACTGCTGATGTTCGTGGCGTTGATAGGTGGCGCGTTCGGGTTCGTGATGTACACCATTGCCGCCGAGTACCGCAGCGGCCAGACCTTCGGCAAACGGTGGTACGGCCTGTCGGTGGTCCAGGAGAGCGGTGCACCGATCACGTTCGGCCAGGCCGTGGTGCGGCAGTTGCCGATGCTGCTGCAGGTGGCCTGGATCGACGCGATGTTTGCCCTGTTCACCGAGAAGCGACAGCGGGCCTTCGAGTTGCTGTCGAAAACGCGGGTCGTGCGACTCGACAGCGGCAACCACGGCTAGCGCTGGCAGACCGGGCAGGCGAAGGTGGACCGGCCGGCCTGCACCGAACGCCGGACCACTCCCGGGCAGCCGCGCGTCGGGCAGGCCTCGCCTTCCCGGTCGTAGACCCGGAACTCCGAGGTGCGGTACGGGCGGCCCGACTGCCGCGCCAGGGCGTCGCGGAGTACCTGCTTGATGGCTGCCGCCAGGCGTTCGGCACTCGGACGCGGCTTGCCGGTCACGGTGGCAATGGTCGAAGCGCGGCGGGATGGCGAGAGACCGGCGCGGTGCAGGGCTTCCACCGCGTAGATGTTGCCGAGGCCGGAGACCGTGCGCTGGTCGAGCAGCACGACCTTCAGCGCAACCTTGCGGCGCGCGCAGGCGCGGGCCAGGGCGGCCGCGTCGAAGTCCGGCGACAGCGGCTCGGGACCGAGGTCCATCAGGGTCGGGTGGGCGCGGCGCTCCTCCGCGGTCAGCAGGTCCATGCTGCCGAACCGCCGCGGGTCGGTGAAGGTGACGACGTAGCCCGACGACATCTCGAAGACCACGTGGTCGTGCGCGCCAACCGCAGCAGTCCCGCCCTCGCGCGAGTTCCACTCGGAAACGGCCCGACATGCCGAGATGCATGACCAGGGTCTCGCCGGACGACAGCGGCAGCATCAGGTACTTGGCGCGCCGCTCGACGGACTGCGACGGTGGTCCCGGTCAGCCGCGCGGCGAAATCGGGAGGGAACGGGCGCCGAAGGTCGGGACGACGCAGCAGCACGCGTTCGAAGCGGGCGGCGCGCATGACCGGCTCGAGTAGCCGCCTGGCCGCGTCCACCTCCGGAAGTTCTGGCACAGGTGCAGGATAGCGCTGCGCCAGCCGCGCTCAGCGGCGCGCTGCGGCATCAGGGCCGCGGGCGTGGGGGGCGCAGGGGAGGGCTGACCCGCCGGCGGTGTCGTCGCCGGGCGGGCCCTCGGGCATGTCCGCCTCGGCAAACCGCGGCAGCAGCTGATCGCGCATCGCGAGGTGGTAGAGCGCCGACGCAATCATCGCCGCGCTCTTCTTGACGTCGGCTTCGACCACGCGCTCGTAGGTGTCGAGGTTGGTGTGCCACGTGTGCGACCCGTACTCGATGGGATCCTGCAGCAGGCCGATGCCCGGCAGCCCGGCGGCGTTGAACGACGTGCTGTCGGTGCCGCCGGAGCGGCGGCTCCGGGTCGCGGTAGCGCCGGCGAACCCGAGGTCCTCGAAGGGCGCGAAGATCTCGCGCAGGATGCGGCCCGCCTCGGGCGGACCGAAGACGGTGGCGCCACGGACACGACCGGTGCCGGAGTCGACGTTCAGATAGCCGCCAAACGACGCGAACTCCGGCAGTGGCGCTTCCGCGGTGCCGAAGTGCTGCGCCACGTACGCCTTCGAGCCCAGCAACCCCTGCTCCTCGCCGCCCCACAGGGCGACGCGGATCGTCCGTCGCGGCTGCGAGGCCGAGCGCCTTGATGATGCGCGCCGCCTCCATCATCACCGCCACCCCGATGGCGTTGTCGGTCGCTCCCGTCGCGGCATGCCACGAGTCGAGGTGCCCGCCCAGCATGATCACTTCGCCGGCCTTGTCGGACCCGGCGATCTCGGCGATCGCGTTGACCGACGTCCGCCCCTCGGGATACCAGCGGTTGGCGATGTCGACCTCGAGCTCGACGACCCGGCCGTCGTCGAGGAGCCGGGCGAGGCGGCCGAAGTCCTCGTTGCGCAGGATGAGCGTCGGCGGGGCCGTCGTGCCGTCGAAGGTCGGGTTGTTGAAGGCGCGAATCTGCCCGTGGTCACGGCCGGCATCGTTGATGCGGACACGGGCCTTGTTGGCGAGCAGGAATGCGTCGACCCGTGCGGCAATCTCGCGCGCCGTGAGTCGCCCCGGCGGCGTGGCTGGCAGCGCCGTCCGGCTGGCGGGGCTGGCGGCGGCCTGGGGGCCGGACTGCGGCGCACGCGGGATTGACTCGGATCGAACATCGCGGCAAGGTCGTCGGGGTTGCGCCGCAGGGGGGCCTTCGAGAACGACACCGGCACCGGCGTGCCGGCGCCCACCAGCACGATGCGCCCGGCCACGCTGCCGGCCTTGCCGTCGAGGTAGGCCGTCAGCTCGTCGGCGCTCGGTTGCTCCGGCAGAATCAGACCGCGTCGCCTCGGCGCGTACCAGACCGTCGGTGCCGTCCGTCCAGGCCAGCGCCTCACCGACCAGCGCGTCCTTGACCGGCGCGGTGACGTGCACGGCCAGCCGCTCGTTGAGCCAGCCGGGACGGCCGAAGTCCCACTCTTCGAGCCGGCCCCCGATCGAAGCCCCACCGCTTCATCTCGGTCACCGCCCACTCGGCGGCAGCCTTGTGGTTGGGCGAGCCGGTCAGCCGCGGTCCGTGCACGTCGGTGAGCACGTGCAGCGTCTGCATGATCTGCGAGCGTTCGAGGGCCTCGGCGCGGATGCGGGCGTTGACCGCGTGGTCGATGGGCTCCGGGCTGGCCGCCGCCAGCAGCGCGACCGACCCCGTCAGCGCCAGCAGCAGGGGCATACATCGGCGGGCGGCGAAAGACATGCCGAAACGCTAGCACGGACGGCGCGGCGTCCATGCAGTTGCGGCCAGAGTCTTGCATCCTCCAGGCTCCACACCGCATGACTCCCTGCGCCTGCCGTCCCTTCGATTGTCGCCCCCGCCCGCGCCGGCTTCATGCAGGTGCGGGGCGCCCGTGAGCACAACCTGAAGAACGTGGACGTGGACATCCCGCGCGACGCGCTCGTGGTCTTCACCGGCGTCTCGGGATCGGGCAAATCGTCGCTGGCCTTCGGCACGCTGTACGCCGAAGCGCAACGCCGGTACCTGGAGTCGGTCGCGCCTTACGCGCGTCGCCTGTTCCACCAGCTCGGGGTGCCGGAAGTGGACCGCATCGACGGGCTGCCGCCGGCCGTAGCGCTGCAGCAGCAGCGCGGCACGCCGACGACGCGCTCGTCGGTGGGCAGCGTGACCACGTTGTCCAACCTGCTGCGCATGCTGTACTCGCGGGCCGGCGATTACCCGGCCGGGCAGCCGCTGCTGTACGCGGAGTCGTTCTCGCCGAACACGCCGGAAGGCGCATGCCAGGGGTGCCACGGTCTCGGGCGCATCTACGACGCGACCGAGCAGTCGATGGTGCCCGACGACTCGCTGAGCATCCGTGACCGGGCCATCGCCGCGTGGCCGCCGGCCTGGCACGGCCAGAACCTCCGCGACATCGTCACGACCCTCGGCTACGACATCGACCGGCCGTGGCGCGACCTGCCGAAGCAGGAGCGTGACTGGTTGCTGTTCACCGACGAGCAGCCGGTCGTGCCGGTGTATGCCGGCTTCGACGCGGCCGAGGTGCGACGCGCTCGCAAGCGCGGGGACGAGCCGAGCTACATGGGCACGTTCACCGGCGCCAGGAAGTACGTGCTGCAGACGTTTGCCAACACGCAGAGTGCGCTCATGAAGAAGCGCGTGGCCCGGTACCTCGTGAGCAGCGATTGTGCCGTGTGCCACGGCAAACGGCTGCGTCCAGAGGCGCTGTCGGTGCGGTTTGCCGGCCTGGACATCGCGGCGATGTCGGCCCTGCCGATGAAGCGGCTGGCCGCGCTGCTCGCACCGCACGCCCGGGGACGGCACGCGCCGGGAGGGCCGGCACGTGACGACGCCCACCCGGAGAAGGCACTCGTGACCCGGCGGATCGTCGAGGACCTCGAGGCTCGCCTCGCGGTGCTGCTCGACCTCGGGCTGGGGTACCTTGCGCTCGATCGCAGCACCCCGACGTTGTCCCCGGGCGAACTGCAGCGGCTGCGCCTGGCCACGCAGGTGCACTCCAACCTGTTCGGCGTCGTCTATGTGCTCGACGAGCCATCCGCCGGCCTGCACCCGGCCGATACCGAGGCGCTGCTGCGCGCACTCGACCGCCTGAAGGCCTCGGGCAATTCGCTCTTCGTCGTCGAGCACGACCTCGACGTCATCGCCCGCGCGGACTGGATCGTGGACATCGGCCCAGGCGCGGGTGACCACGGCGGCCAGGTGCTGTACAGCGGCCCGGCGGCCGGGCTGAACCACGTCGCGGGCTCGGAAACCGCACGCTTTCTCTTCGCACCGCCGGCCGGGCCGCCGCGTCGGCCACGTGCGCCGACGGGGTGGCTGCGGCTGGGCGGGGTGAGCCGCAACAACCTCGCCAATCTCGACGTGTCATTCCCGCTGGGCGTCTTCACGACGGTGACCGGCGTGTCGGGCTCAGGCAAGTCCAGCCTGGTGAGCCAGGCTCTGGTGGAGTTGGTGGCCGAACACCTCGGGCACGACGTGGCAGGCGAGGACGAGGCGCCCGACCTCGCGCCCGCCGCGACAACGGCGACGGGCGGCCGGATTGTCAGCGGCATCGACGCCATCAGTCGCCTGGTGCAGGTGGACCAGCGACCGATTGGACGCACGCCGCGCTCGAACCTTGCCACCTACACCGGGCTGTTCGACCACGTGCGCAAACTGTTTGCCGCAACCAGGACAGCGCGAGCCCGTCGCTACGATGCGGGGCGCTTCTCGTTCAACGTACAGAAGGGGCGCTGCGAGACATGCGAGGGCGAGGGCTCGGTGATGGTCGAGCTGCTGTTCCTTCCGAGCGTCTATGCGCCGTGTCCGGCGTGTCACGGGGCACGCTACAACGCCCGCACCCTGGAAATCAGATACCGCGAGCGCAACATCGCCGACGTCCTCGGCATGACCGTGGACACCGCGTGGGCCTTCTTCGAGGACGAGCCGCACATCCGGCGCGCCCTCGACGTCCTCCGCCAGGTGGGGGTCGGCTATCTGCGGCTGGGACAGCCCGCCACCGAGCTCTCGGGCGGCGAGGCGCAGCGCATCAAACTCGCCACCGAGTTGCAACGCCAGCCGCGCGGCAGCACGCTGTACGTGCTCGACGAGCCGACGACGGGCCTGCATCCGGCCGACGTGGAGAAGCTGCTGACGCAGCTGCACGGTCTGGTCGACGCTGGTCACTCGGTGGTCGTGGTCGAGCACGAGATGCGGGTGGTGGCCTCGAGTGACTGGGTCATCGACGTCGGCCCCGGTGCCGGGGACGAAGGCGGACGCATCGTCGGCGCGGCGCCGCCCGCCGAACTCGTCAACAATGGCGCAAGCCGCACGGCGCCGTACCTCGCGCGCGCCGGGGCCGTTGCAATCGCCGCGAGCCGGGGGTGACCCCGGGATTCGGCGCCTTCTTTTCCCCTTGCGTGGAGAGCCTGATGAACGCGCTGCTGTGGATCCTGCAGGTGCTGCTGGCCGCGGCCTTTCTCGCGCACGGCCTGATGTTTCTGTTTCCGTCACCCGAGTTGGCCCTGCTGATGGACGCCTCGATCGCCAGGCCGCTGCGCTACCTGCTGGGTGTGGCCGAGGTGGCTGCGGGAATCGGTCTGGTCGTGCCGGGGGTGACTCGCATTCAGCCGTGGCTCGTGGCGGCGGCCGCCGCAGGCCTGATCCCCATCATGATTGGCGCCACGGTCCTGCACCTCGTTCGTGCCGAGTACGGCCCGGCCGCCACGACCGCCGTGCTTCTGGCCATGGTTGGCGCGGTGGCATGGCTGCGGTGGCGGGTTCACCCGATTCGCGCTCGCTGACGGCGGCCCCCGCTGGCGCGCTCCGCGCATGGCTTCGCGAACAGGGAGTCAGATCCGCTACAGGGTCACGTCGCTCGAAGGCGCGACCACCTGGCAGACGCACACGCCGTGGCAGATGGTATGAGTTCTGCTCTGCCTGAGACCGGGCCGTCTCTGCGCGCTCGAGCTCCACGGGAGCAGCGCACCTGTCCGAGAGGCGCAGAGGGCGGCCGGACTGCGTAGCGGGGATCACGATGCGTGCGAGCCATGAAAACACGTCGCCCTTCTGGACGACATCGGCGACGTTGCCCGAGTTTGCGCCACTCGTCGAGGACACGAGCGCGGACGTGCTGGTCGTCGGGGGCGGCATCACCGGCCTGACCGCCGCATACCTGCTCGCGCGCGCCGGCCGCCGCGTCGTTGTCTGCGAGCGCCATCGCTGCGCGGGGGCCGACACAGGCCACACCACCGCTCATCTCAGCATGGTGACCGATGCCCGGCTGAGCGAGCTTGCCCGCCGCTTCGGCCGCGATCACGCTCAGGCGAGCTGGGACGCCGGACTGGCAGCCATCAATCGCATCGACGAGATCGTCCGTGAACACGGCATCGACGCCGACTTCGCGTGGGTCGATGGCTACCTCCATGCACCCGTCGGCGCTGACGAGGCCAGCGAACATCAGGACGATCTCGGCACCGACGCGGCGCTGGCCCGGGAGCTTGGATTCGACGCCGATGTACATGGATGCCGTGCCGTTGATGGGACGGGCCGGCATGCGCGTCATGGGCCAGGCACGTATTCATCCACGGAAGTATCTGGCCGGGTTGGCGCACGCGTTCGTGCAGCTCGGCGGGCGCATCCACGAGCACTCCGCGGCAGACCAATTCCGCGAAGACCCACGCGCGGTGGTGGTCAACGGGCACACCGTGACGTGCCAGGACGTGGTCATCGCCACCCACAACCCGATCGTTGGCTACAGCAACGCCGCCGGCGCCGCGTTGTTCCAGACCAAGCTGGCCCTCTACACCAGCTACGTCGTCGCCGGCCGCGTACCGCGAGGCACGGTGCCAGACGCCCTGTGGTGGGACACCAAGGATCCCTACGACTACCTCCGCGTGCAGCCGGACGGCGAGCATGACCTGCTGATCTTCGGCGGCGAGGACCACAAGACGGGACAGGTGCAGGACACGCACGCGTGCTACGAACGGCTCGAGCAGCGACTGACATCGCTGGTTCCCGGCGTGACCCTCACCCACCGGTGGTCGGGCCAGGTGATCGAGACGCCCGATGGTCTCCCCTACATCGGCCAGAGCGCCGAGCATCAATACTCGGCCACCGGCTATGCCGGCAATGGCATGACCTTCGGCACGCTGGCCGCGATGATGATCGCGGACGCCATCCTGCAGCGCTCCAACCCGTGGGCCGACCTGTTCGACCCGGCCCGCAAGGCTCTGACCCGGGGCGTGTGGGAGTACCTGAAGGAAAACGCCGACTACCCGTACTACATGATCCGGGATCGCTTTGCCGGTCCAGACGTCGGCGCGCTGCGCGAGGTGCCGCGTGGCGAGGGCAGGATCGTCGAGCGCGACGGCGTGAAGTTGGCGGCCTACCGCGATGAGGCGGGTGCAGTGACCCTGCGCTCGGCCAAGTGCACGCACCTGGGCTGCGTGGTGGCGTGGAACACCGCGGAGCGGACCTGGGATTGCCCGTGCCACGGCTCGCGGTTCACGCCAACAGGAGAGGTGATGTCGGGGCCCGCGGAAACGCCCCTGCCCGCCGCTGACTGACGGTTTGGCTGGCGACGCGAGGCATGGACACGTCCCGGGGTCACGCCGACGTCAATGCCGTGATCGGCGGCTACCTGCGCGATCTGGCATTCGCGCAGGCGTCGGCGCAGAAGATGTATGGCTACAAACGTGCGGCGGCTGCGATTCTCGCCCTCGACACGCCGCTGACCGAACTGGTCGCTGCCGACGGGACCTGGCCGCGCATCCCCGGTGTGGGTCCGGCCTCCTCACGGGTGGTCAGCGAGGTCCTCGAATCGGGCACGTCACCGACCGTTGAACGTGCCGTCGAGACGAGCGGCCGGGAGGCGGACATCCGACGTCGCCGAGGCCTGCGGCAGCATGTCCTCAGCCGCGCCGAGGCCCTCCGCGTCCTGCGCGACCCTTCCTTCGACGGGCCTTCGCCAGACGACTACCGCGGCGACCTGCAGATGCATTCGGAATGGAGCGACGGCTCGCCGACGATGGACGAGATTGCCGAGGCCTGCCTGGCACGCGGCTACCGGTACGCGGCGGTCACCGACCATTCGCACGGCCTGCCGATTGCCGGCGGCATGTCGATGGCCGAGGCCGCACAGCAGCGCCAGGCCATCGACCGCGTCAACGAGGCGGCCGGCAACCGGTTCCACCTCCTGCAGGGGGTCGAGGCCAACATCGACGCTGCCGGCGAGCTGGACCTGACCCTCGACGAGGCGGCATCGTTCGACATCGTGCTGGCCGCCCCGCACTCGCGGCTGCGCCGGAGTGAGGACCAGACCGCGCGCATGCTCGCCGCGGTCCGTCACCCGCACGTGCGGATCCTTGCCCATCCGCGCGGGCGCATGTCCGGTTCCCGCGCTGGCGTCATCGCGGACTGGGATGCGGTGTTCGCCGAGGCCGCTCGACGAGGCGTGGCGGTTGAAATCGATGGCGACCCTTCGCGCCAGGATCTCGACCATGTGCTCGCCCGACGCGCCCATGCCGCAGGCTGCATCCTGGCCCTCGACAGCGATGCCCACACGACGGCCCAGCTGTGGTACTCGGAGATCGCGCTCGCCCATGCGCGGCTTGCGGCGATTCCCGCCGATCGCATCGTCAACTGCTGGCCCCTGGAGCGGCTGCTGGCGTGGATCGCCACGCCGCTGCGCGAGGTCGCAGCAATTTGGCTGGAGAACACAGGCGCGACGCCGGCGGCAGGCAGCCACATCACTCCAGCGAACCGTACGCGTGGTGCGCGATGCGCAATATACTCGCGCGATGAGTGTGGCCGCGGCCAATCCCTTCCCCATTGTCGGCGTCGGCGCGTCCGCGGGTGGCCTCGACGCCCTGAAGCGCCTCTTCGCCAGCCTGCCGCACAAGCCCGGCCTGGCGGTTGTCGTCGTCCAGCACCTGGACCCGCATCACAGCAGCCAGCTGACGCAGCTGCTGGCGCAGCGGGCATCGATGCCGGTGCTGGACGCGAGCCACGGCATGAAGGTCGAGCCCGATCACGCGTACGTGATTCAGCCGAACACCAACGTGGCCATTGCCGACGGCGTCCTTTCGGTGACGCCGCGGCCTGACGACCGTCGTCCGCACTACCCGATCGATCACTTCCTGCGATCGCTGGCGGAAGTGCAGGGCCCGCGGGCCGCAGCCGTGATCCTGTCGGGCACCGGCGCGGATGGCACGCTCGGCGTGTGTGAGATCAAGGCGGGCGGCGGTGTCACGTTTGCACAGGACGAGGCGACGGCGCAGTACAGCGGCATGCCGCAGAGCGCGGTGGCCAGTGGCGCTGTCGACCTCGTGCTCGCACCAGAGGCGATTGCCGAGCGGCTCGGTCGACTGCTCTCGCATCCTTACCTCCAGGCCAGCGACGACGCGCCGCTGCCGGTCCCGGACGAGGGCGAGCAGTTCAGCCGCGTGCTGAAGGCCTTGCGCAGGACCAGTGGCGTCGATTTCTCGCAGTACCGCCCGACCACGATCAAGCGGCGAACCGCGCGGCGCATGCTGCTGCGCGGCTTCGAGGCGCCCGCCGACTATGCGCGCCTGCTCGAGCACGATGCGGTCGAGGCCGAGGCCCTCTATCGCGACGTGCTGATCAACGTCACGAGCTTCTTCCGCGAGCCGGAGATGTTCGAGGAGCTGAAGCGGGTGGTGGTGCCGGCGGTCCTCGACGCCAAGACCGACGGCAGCCCGATTCGAGTCTGGGTGCCCGGCTGCTCGACCGGCCAGGAGGCGTACTCGATTGCCATCACGGTGCTGGAAGTGCTGGCGGAACGTGGTCTGCGGGTGGACGTCCAGATCTTTGCCACCGATCTGGGCGATCGCACCTCGCTCGAGCGGGCGCGCGCCGGTGTCTATCCCGAAAGCATCGAGTCGGAAGTCAGTCGCGAACGGCTGGCGCGCTTCTTCGTGAAGGAAGGTCACACCTACCGGATCCAGAAGCACGTACGCGACCTGTGCGTGTTCGCGCGGCAGAACGTCACCGCCGATCCCCCCTTCTCGCGCGTCGACATCGTCAGCTTCCGCAACGTGCTGATCTACATGGCGCCGGTGCTGCAGGAGCGGTTGCTGCCGGTGTTCCACTTCGCGCTCAACCCCGGCGGGTTCCTGGTGCTCGGGGTCGCCGAGACCATCGGTTCGTTCAGCGACCTGTTCGAGCAGGTGGGACCAGGCCACAAGATCTATCGGCGCAAGGACGGCACCCAGCGCAGGCCGTTGAACTTCGTCGCCGACGATTGGCTGACCGGCGCCGTCGCCAGGCCGCCCAGCCGGACCGCATCGCCGCCCGACCTGCAGCGGGAGGCCGACCGCCTGACACTGGCCCGCTACGCGCCGCCGTCGGTGCTGATCGACGGCAACTTCGACATCCTGCAGTTTCGCGGGCGCACCTCGCCGTTCCTCGAGATGCCGGCCGGGCTTCCGACCGCCAACCTGTTACGCATGGTGCGCAACGATTCGCTGGTGGAGCTGCAGAGCGCCCTGGCCGAAGCCAAGGCATCGGGCAACCCGGTGACGCGGGACGGGCTGCACGTCCTGGACAACGGTGAGGACCTGCCCTTCACCCTGCGCATCCTGCCCGTGCTGACCGGGACGACGGACAACCGTTGCTGGCTGGTCGTCTTCGAGAGTGACGACTGGCCATTACGGGCCGCCAGCGCCACCCAGACGACGAGCGGCGACGGCCAGGATACGGCCTGGTTGCAGGTGGAGTTGGCGTCGAGCAGGCAGGACCTGCAGCTGATGGTCGACAGCCAGGACTCGGCTGTGCAGGAGCTGCGCGCCGCGCACGAGGAAGTGCTCTCCAGCAACGAGGAGCTGCAGAGCACCAACGAGGAGCTCGAGACGACCAAGGAGGAGCTGCAGTCGGCAAACGAGGAGTTGACGACGGTCAACGAGCAGTTCCAGACACGGAACCACGAACTCGATGCGCTGGCCGATGCGCTGGCCAACTTCATCGCCAGCGCCGACGTGCCGATGGTCACCGTCGGCCGGGACCTGGTCATCCGCCGCCTGACCCCGGCGGCGCAGCAGGCCTTCAACCTGCTGCCCGCCGACGTCGGGCGCAGCATCGAGCACATCAACTTCACGCTGAACGTCGACAACGTCAGGGGCATCATCGACTCGGTCGTCGCCTCGGGGCAACCCTGGGAGCGCGACGTCACCGACCGCGATGGCCGCTGGTGGGTGCTCCGGGTGCGGCCCTATCTCACGGTCGACCGTCGCGTGGACGGGGCCACGCTGGTTGCCATCGACATCGATTCGGTGCGGCGCAGCCATGAGCTGATCGAGGCGCGTGACTACGCACTGGCGATCGTGAACACCGTCCGCGAGCCGCTCGTCGTGCTCGACGGCGACTGTCGGGTCGGGTTGGCCAACGACGCGTTTCACCGCCTGTTCGGCGACACCCCGGAGACCGTCGCGGGTCGTCGATTGTGGGAAACAGGGCGCGGCGTGTGGAACGAGCCGGCGCTGCGACGCATGCTGGTGGCCGCCTGCGCCGGGCGTGAGGTGATCGACAGCGTCGAGCTCGAGTGCCTCGTGCCGCCGCTCGGTGACCGAACGCTGGTCCTGAACGCCCGCAGCGTCACCCGCGAAGGCCGGTCAGGCCTGCTGCTGCTGTCGGTCGATGACGTGACCGACCTGCGTCAGGCCGATCGGCTGCGCATCGACGCCGAGACGTTGCGACTGGTGGACCGGCGGAAGGACGAGTTCCTCGGCATCCTCGCCCACGAGCTGCGCAATCCCCTGGCCCCGATGCGGTTCGCGCTGGAGATCCTGCGGCAGGCGCCAGAGAAGTCGCCTCATGCCGACCGTGCGCGCCAGGTCCTCGATCGCCAGGTGACCCACATGGTGCGACTCATCGATGACCTGCTCGACGTGTCGCGGATCACGCAGGGGAAGGTCGAACTGCGCCGCGAGCGGCTTCGGCTCGGCGACATCGTGCACGCCGCCGTCGAGTTGTGCCGCCCGTCGATCGACGCGGCGCAACACACGCTGAGCGTGTCGCTGCCGGACGAAGCCGTGTACGTCAATGGTGACGCGGTGCGGCTGACGCAGGTCGTCGTCAACCTGCTCAACAACGCCGTCAAGTTCACGCCACCGGCCGGCCACGTCTGGCTGATCGTCGAGACCACCGGCGAGAACGCCGAATCCGACGTCGTGACCCTGCGCGTCCGCGACACCGGCATCGGCATCGCGCCCGAGATGCGCAACAAGGTGTTCGACATGTTCATCCAGGGCGACCGGACGCTCGAGCGGACCCGCGGCGGACTGGGGGTTGGCCTGACCCTGGTCCGGAACCTGGTGGCCCTGCACGGCGGCAGCGTGGACGTGTGGAGCGAGGGACTCGACCGGGGCAGCGAGTTCATCGTCTTCCTGCCCCTCGACCTGTCGAGCACTGACCAGGCGCCGGCAACCGACACGGCAGCGGGGCCGGACGCGGCGGTCACGTCGCTGCGGATCGTCGTGGCCGACGACAATCAGGACGGTCGCGAGATGCTGACCTACCTGCTGCAGCGCGAAGGGCACGAGGTGCGCGCCGCGGAGGACGGTCGCCGCGCCGTCGAGCAGGCACTCGGCTTCGATCCGGACGTGGCCATCCTGGACATCGGCATGCCCGAGATGAATGGCTTCGACGTCGCCAGGCAGCTGCGCGAGCGCGGGTCCGGACCGCGACCATACCTGATTGCGCTTTCCGGGCTCGGACAAGCCGACGAGAAGGCGCGCGCATTCGAAGCCGGCTTCGACCACCACTTCACCAAGCCGGTGGACGTGCAGGCTCTCCTCGGCTTGCTGCGCGAGCAGATGTAGGTCGCGCCGGCGTTCGGCGCTGCCTCGCTCAGGGCTGGTACATCCAGGTCGATGCCACGGGACCGGTGCCGACGCCGTAGCCACCGGTGACCAGCACCCGGCCGCCCGGCAACGCCGCCACCGCCGAGAACAGGCCCGGGAGCCTCGCCGCACCTGCCACCACCGCAAAGGTGTTGGTGGCGGGGTCGAAGACTTCGGCGTCGGGCGCGCCGCCGGCGATGAGGAGGCGACCGTCGCCGAGCGGGACCGCACTGCCATGATGCTTGTAGCGCGGCCGCTGCATCGATGGTCCTGCCGAGAACGTCCCTGTGCGCGGATCGAAGAACTCGGTCGAGCGGTACACGCCGTCGCTGTCGCGCTCGTCGGCGCCGCCGGTCACCAGCACCCGTCCGTCATCCAGGCGGACGGTGTCGTGCTTGTGCCGCCGCACCAGCATGTCGCCGCTGCGCGTGAAGGTGCCCGTGGTCGCGTCGTAGATCTCGGTTGACGTGTGCAGCGTGAGGTTGCGACGCGGGCCCTGGTGCCCCCCGACAATCAGCACCCGCTGCGGTGCCAAGCGCACGGCGGTGTGGCTCTCGCGCGGGACGGTCATCGCGCCCGCTGGCGTGAACGTTCTGGCAGCCGGGTCGTACAACTCGGCGCTCGACAGATACGTCCAGCCGTCCCCCAGCCCGCCCGCCACCAGGACCTGGCCGGTGCCGAGCAGCACGGCCACGTGGTCGGCGCGCGCCGTGCGGAGGGAGCCGACCGGCGTGAAGCGGTTGCTGCGCGGGTCGAAGATCTCGGCGGCGGCCAGCGTCCGCGGGCCGGAGCCGTAGCCACCGACGATCAACACGGTGCCGTCCGCGAGGCGCGTTGCGGTGTGGCTGTGGCGCGTCTCGAGCATCGGCACGACCGGCAGGAACTGCGCCGAGCCCGCGTCGAACAGCTCGGCACCGACCGCCGAGCCCTTCTCCACGAAGCCGCCCGCCACCAGCACCCGCCCGTCGCCCAGCGCGGTGGCCGTGTGCGCGGCGCGGTTGGCGCCCATCGGGGCGGCCGCATGGACCGCCGCGGAGACGGCTGCCGGCCGGTGCAGGGTGACACCCGTGAGCACCGCTGCCGTCGCCGTCATGAGCACCGCCATCACGCCAATTCTCCCCGCCAGCCTGCCTGCCATCGCCTCTCCTCGCGGACATCGCCGCTCGTGCACGGTATCGGGCCGCCTGCGGGCGGCCACTGCCAGGAGGACGACGACGACCGGGAAGTGTTAACGGCCGACACCGGGTCAGGGTGCCGGCGGGGGTGGCGCTTACTGCCGCGGCGAGATCCGCCACACCTCGCCGTTGTCGTCGTCGGTCGTCAGGTACAGTGCCCCGTCGGGTCCCTGCCGGACGTCCCGGATGCGATGGCCGCGGTCCTTCAGCAGGTGCTCCTCGCCGACGACCTTGCCCTGCTCGAGGACGAGCCGGACGAGCCGCTTGTCCTTCAGGCCGCCGATGAACAGGTTGCCGCGCCAGGCCGGGAACGCGTCGCCGGTGTAGAACTCGGCGCCCGAGGGCGCGATGACCGGATCCCAGTAGTAGACCGGGTCCACATAGCCCTCGCGCGAGGTCACGGCCCCGGGGATCGCCGCACCGGAATACTCGAGGCCGAACGCCACCAGCGGCCAGCCGTAGTTCTTGCCGGGTTCCACCAGGTTGAGCTCATCGCCGCCGTTGGTGCCGTGCTCGATTTCCCAGAGACGTCCCTGCTGGTCGAAGGCCGCGGCCTGGATGTTGCGGTGACCGAGACTGAAGATGCCGGGCAGCGCGGCCGGGTCGTCGGCAAAGGGGTTGCCGGGTGCCGGCGCGCCATCGCGCGTCAGCCGCAGGATCTTGCCAAGGTGGCTGTTGAGCTGCTGCGCCTGCGGCCGCATCGGGGCGTCCGAGCGTTCGCCGAGCGTCACGTACAGCAGGCCATCCGGGCCGAAGACCAGCCGCGAGCCGAAGTGCTTGTCGCCGTCGTAGGTCGGCTGCGTCCGGAAGATCACCCGCACCTGGTCCACGCGGGCGCGGTCCGACGACAGCACGCCACGGGCCACACTGGTGCCGTTGCCGCCGTCGCGCGGCTCGGAAAAGCTCCAGAAAATCGTCTGGTCCTGCTCGAAGTCAGGACTCAGTGCGACGTCGAGCATTCCACCCTGACCGTCGTCGTCGACCGCGGGGACCCCCTCGAGGGGATCGCCAATCGCGCCGCCGGCCCGCACGATGCGCAGGCGCCCGGGTTTCTCGGACACCAGCAGGTCGCCGCCCGGCAGTGGCTCGACCGCCCACGGGTTGTCGAGGCCGCGCGCGACCACCGCGACGTCGAAGCGCGTGTCGGTCGTGGCCGCGCAGGCACGGTGCTGTCCGGGCACCGTCGGCTGCTGTGCGGCCGCGGTGGCGGCCCGCGTCTCGAGCGGCGCGCACCCGGGCTGCGTGGAGGCCGCCGCGCTCGTGGCGGCCGCCGCCGCGTCGTCCGGGCGGGACGCCGCGCAGCCGCAGGCCGACACAGCCAGGAACAAGACGACCGTGGTGGACACGGGGGCGGGAAATGCGACGCGGGTGCGGGCCTCGAGGGTGCGACCCTCGTGACGCGGCGATGACCGGGTGTGCATCGGATGTGCTCCTTGGCGTGAAGGCGAAGTATAACCGTGCATGATGGAGACCTTCTCATCCTGGCCGCCGGCGATGCAGGCACTCGCGGGCGCGACGTTCACCTGGTCGCTCACCGCGCTCGGCGCCGCCGTCGTCTTCTTCTTCCGCGAGGTGCGCCGCGACGTGCTCGACGCCATGCTCGGCTTCACCGCGGGCGTGATGATTGCCGCCTCGTTCTGGTCACTGCTGAGTCCGTCGATTGCGCTGGCTGAAGAGATGGGCATGATCAGCTGGGTGCCCGCGGTCATCGGCTTCCTGGCCGGCGGGTTCTCGATGCGCCTCGTGGACCTGCTCCTCCCCCACGTGCACCTGTTCGGCAAGGTGTCCGACGCCGAGGGCGTCAAGACGACGTGGCGACGCACCACCCTGCTGGTGCTGGCCATCACGCTGCACAACATCCCGGAGGGACTGGCGATTGGGGTCGCCTTCGGCGCCGTCGGCGCCGGCTACGACTCGGCCACCCTGGCCGCCGCCGTGGCGCTGACCATCGGCATCGGCATCCAGAACTGCCCGGAAGGCACCGCCGTCGCGGCTCCCCTGCGCCGCGAAGGCATCTCGCGATTCAAGGCCTGGTGGTACGGACAACTCTCGGCCGTCGTCGAGCCGGGCGCGGCCGTGATCGGTGCGCTGGCCGTGACCGCCATGCGCCCGCTGCTGCCGTATGCCCTCGCCTTCGCCGCTGGCGCAATGATCTTCGTTGTCGTCGAGGAAGTGATTCCGGAGTCACAGGCCGGCGGCCATGGTGACCTGGCCACGTTGGGGACGATGATTGGCTTTGCCGTGATGATGGCTCTCGACGTCGCGCTCGGCTGAGGGCGCTCCGTCCCTCTCGAGACGCGTAAGGTACTTACGGAACACGTAAGTGAGTGTCGTCCCACTTCGAGCCGGGCCGGTCGGCACGCCGAAGCGCCGCGGCACATCTCTTGCCCGCTGAACATGGGTGCGGACTCCCGTTTCTCGTGCTGACGCCGTCGCCGGCGCCCTGCTGGTGTGGCTGCTCGCAGTGTCGGGGGTGCAGGCGTCGCCGGCGATGATCCGGCTCGGCTACGCCGGATGCCAGGCGTGTCATCTCTCGCCGCAGGGACGCGGGCTGCTCACCGAGTACGGCAAGGGAATCGACGACACCCAGAGCGCCCGCCGCGGCGTGTACGACGCCGATCAGGAGCGAACCCGCCGGCTGTTCCACGACCTCCGGTTGCTGGTCCAGCTCAGCTCCGAGGCGCAGTCCCAGCCCGAACGAGTCACGAGGGCGGCAGCACGTGCCTGGTATCGCAACTCCACCCGCCTCTCCGACAGCGTTCGCGTCAGCGGCACCGTCAGCGCCGACGTGCCGGCGCGCGCTGGCGAGGTGACCAGCCTGCAGCCGTTGCCCTCGCAGCCGGCGGTCTTCGTGCGGCAGGTGCTGCTCGAGGTGACACCGCGCAGGAACCTGTACGTGGCGGTCGGTCGAGACACCCTGCCGAGCGGCGTCGAGATCGCGGACCAGGCCACGTACATGCGATCGCGCAACGCCCAGGGCCTCACCGACGTGCCGACGCAGGCCAAGCTGTTCTGGTGGACACCCCGATTCCAGGTCGCTCCCTACGTCTTTGCGCCGAGCGGCCTGGAGGCAGGACCGTATCGCAGCTGGGGCGCCGGCGCGCTGGCCGAGACCTACCTGCTCGGCGACCGCCTCGCGACCGGGGTCTCCGTCCGGATCTCACGCAATGGGACCTTCGATGAACGGCTCACCGGTGTCTACGCACGGCTCGGCCTCGGCGCGTGGGGGGTCCTCACCGAGCACGACCTCGTGCGACGTGGCGAACGCGCTTCCGACGGGCGCGGCTTCGACCAGTACACGGGCTACGTGCAGCTGTTCGTCTATGCCACCGACTGGCTGGTCGCGTCGGTCAGCGCGGACCGCCTGCACGTCGATGCGCCACACCGGGAGCGCCGCTGGTCCCTCCGCCCGGAGCTGAGCGCACGACTCAGTCCCCACATCACGATCGCCACGTCGGTTCGCGACCAGTACGTGGGAACGCAGCGCTCGACGGCCTTCGTGGTGCAGCTGTTCCTCAAGACCGTCGACTAGGAGACCTCCCATGCACGACGTCACGCTGAGCATCGGCCGCGCACTCGTCGTCACCTGGGTGCTGTGCGCGAGCGCGGTCGCGGCGGCCCAGGAACGGACCTGGCAGGTGACGCAGGGGCGCGTCACCGTCGTCTGCCCGCTGACGGTCGGCGGCCGCTTCGAGGCCAAAACGACGGCCGTCACGGGGAAGGTCACCACCGCCGAAGGGAGCCGTCACGTGGCTGGCGCCTTCGTCGTCGACCTCACCACCTTGCAGACGGGGATCGGGCTGCGCGACCTGCACTTGCGCGACAACTACCTCGAGGTCTCGCGAGGACCGGGCTACGACACCGCAGTGCTCGACGCGATCGTCCTCGACGCGCCGGTGCCGGCCCGGGGGCAGTCTGCCGTGCTCGGGTTCAACGGTGTCCTGACGCTGCATGGTCGCGGCAATCCGGTGAGCGGACGTGTCGAGCTTGCCTCCCAAGGTGACCGGCTCGACGTGAAGGTGACGTTTCCGCTGCGCATCGACGTCTACGCGATCGCCCGTCCGGTCTACCTTGGCGTCGGCGTCACCAATCAAGTCCAGGTCAGCGTGCGAGCCACCCTGAACGGGTTGGCAACACCGGCGTCGTGACGGTCGCCGCAAGCCGAGGTCGTGCCGCGCCCCTGCCCGCTTGCCGCCGACGCGTTTTGGCGCGAGCATAGGGCCGTCACGCGACTCCCCCTCCCGAGACGCACACGTTCATCGGCGTAGCCCTACCTGTGCGGAGGTCGATCATGGCGGTCCCACCCGAATTGGCGATGCGTGCGTGGTTCGAGGACTTGTGGAACAGGGGCGACGAGACGACCATCGACCGGATGCTCCATGCCGATGGCGTGGTGCACGGGCTGCCGACGCCGGACGGACAGCCCATCCGCGGGCGTGAAGCGTTCCGGCCGTTCTATCGCTCGCTCAAGGCCGCATTCCCGGACATCGCCATCGACATCGTTCACGAGATGACGGAAGGGGACCTGACGCTGGCGCACTGCCGGGTGACGGCGACCCACAGGGGGGACGGCCTCGGCCTGCCCGCGACCGACCGGCGCGTCGAGTTCTGGGGCTTCTCGCTCGGGCGGTTCGACCAGGGCACGCTCGTCGAGGGCTGGAATTGCTTCGACTTCCTCGGCATGTACCAGCAGCTCGGGGTGCCGCTGAACCTGCCTCACTAACGCTGGGCTGGCCGGACGGACGACCGGGTGTGCCGCGGGCCGTCCAGGCTCGATACTGGAGTGGAATGATCCCGGCGGGCACTCGGCCGCGCCGGTCTCCGTGGAGCGGAGCAACGTGATTCCACTGGCAGTTCTCGAACTCGGACGGGTCCGGCAGGGCGGCTCAGCGCGAGCGGCGCTGGACGATGCGCGGGCGCTTGCACGGCATGTGGAGGCGCTCGGCTTCACCCGCGTCTGGGTGGCCGAGCACCACAACATGCCGATGGTGACCACGGCCGCCACCTCGCTGGTCATCGCCCACATTGCTGCCGGCACCAGCACGATCCGGGTCGGCGCGGGTGGCATCATGCTGCCCAACCACGCGCCCTACGTCATTGCCGAGCAGTTCGGCACGCTGGCGACGCTGTTTCCCGGCCGGATCGACCTCGGCGTGGGTCGAGCCCCGGGCACCGACCAGGGCACGCTTCGAGCCCTGCGGCGTGAGCCGGCCGCTTCCGATCATTTCCCTCAGGACGTGCTCGAGCTGCAGGCCTTTCTCGGGCCGAGCGTTCCTGGCCAGCGCATCGAAGCGGTTCCCGGCGCCGGCACCGAGGTGCCGATCTGGATACTCGGGTCGAGCCTGTTCGGAGCCCAGCTGGCCGCCGAACTCGGGCTGCCGTTCGGTTTCGCGTCGCACTTCTCGCCGCAGCACCTCGACACGGCGCTGTCGATCTACCGCGCCCGCTTCAAGCCGTCGCCGCAGCTGGCCGCACCCCACGCGATGGTTGGCGTCAACATCATCGCCGCGGCTACCGACGCCGAGGCACGCCGGCTCGCCACCTCGCAACAGATGTCGTTTGCCGACATCGTCCGCGGTGCGCGCCGGCTGATGCAGCCGCCCATCGACGACATCGACACCTACTGGAGTGCCGAAGAGAAGCTGCACGCCTCCCAGATGCTGCGCTGCAGCATCGTCGGCAGCTTCGACACCGTGCGCGAGGGCATGCAGGCCCTGGTCGATCGTACGAGTGCCGACGAACTGATCGTCGTGTCTGACGTGTACGACCTCGACCAGCGTCGCCGCAGCTTCGACATGATTGCCGCCGCCGGACAGCTGGTGACGCGCCGCGTCGAGGCGACGCGCTGATCCGGGGCACGCACAGGACGCGGTGATAGGCTGCGTCGCATGCGCGTCCGCAGGCTGCTTCTCACTCTGCCCCTCGCCATGACCGTGTCCTGCTCCGGGTCTGCCGACGACGCGACGCCCCGGGCCAGCGACACTGCGGCTCAGTCCGCCACTCCGGTCAGCGCGGCGTGGGTCGAAGGCAGGGACTACACCGTCCTGCAGCGCACGCGCTTCATGGACACCACCGGCTTCGAACAGCCCGCCGAAGCCTTCAGTGTGCTGCTGCCGCGCGGCTGGACGCACGAAGGCGGGGTGGTGTGGAAGGGGCCGCAGCAATGCCGGGCCGAGATGGTCAGCACGCGCTGGCGTGTCGCCTCGCCGGACGGCACGATTGCGTTCGAGACGCTGCCGGGGCACGCCTGGGGGTGGGCATCAGACCCGACGATGCTGCAGTCGATGCGGATGCAGGCCCAGCAGGGCGGCTGCGAAGTGGGTACGGCGATGGACGCCGAGCAGTATCTGCGGCAGATTCTCGTGCCGCGTGAACTCGACGGCGCCGCCATCATCGAGGTCCGGGCCAACGCCGAGGCGACGCAGGAGTTGCAGCAGCAGGTGGCTCGCAATCAGGCGGCATTGCAGCAGTACGGGGGGCAGATCGAGGCCGGGGCGACGGCGGTTATCGCCCGCCTGCAGTGGAGCGACGGCAGCGAAGGCATCGCGCTGTGCTCGGTGCTCAACATCCAGACGACGGTGCAGAACCCCTACACCGGAGGGAGTCAGCACCTCAGCAACAGCAACGCCCTGGAGCGCAGCTTCATCCGCTTTCCGGCCGGCCGGCGAACCGAGGCCGAGACCGTCCTGGCCAACCTCAAGTCCAGCTATCGCACCAACCCGCAATGGAAAGCGGCCGTCGACGGGTATTTCGTCCGCATGCGTCAGCAGCAGGACCTCATCCACCATCAGCGGATGCAGGCGCTGGCCGAGCAGACCGCGGCCAACTCGCGGGCGCACGCGCAGCGGATGGCCGACATCCAGGCGCAGGGGGCCGCGAATACGCAGCGTTTCGAGCAGCGCATGAATGCCATGGACAACAGCCTGCGGAGCTGGGAAGCGCAGCAGGGCAGTCAGGATCGCGCGCACACGGCTTTCGTGCAGTCGATCCGCGAGGTGCAGACCTGGCAGGGTGGTGATGGTCGGGTCGAGCTGAGCAGCGGGTACGACCAGGCCTGGAGCCGTGGCGACGGCAGCTACATCGTCAGCAACTCGCCGTCGTTCGACCCGCGGTCGGCTTTCCAGGATCAGACATGGCAGGAGCTCAAGCGCGCCGACCCGTAGGGGTCAGTGGCCGATCGGTGCCGGACCGGCGTCGTTGTAGCGCGGCCGGATCAGCAGCACGAGCACGATCGACACGACTGCCACGCTGGCAAAGGTGCCGAAGATCCCCACCAGCGGCACCTGCCGGTCGCGCATGATGCCGAAGCCCCAGTCGGCAAAGCCGCCGCAGCTGATGCTCACGAGGTTCATGATGCCGTAGCCGGTCGCGCGCAGGTCCGGGCGGGTCACCTGGCAGAGGATCGGCATGTTGTTGGCGTCGAAGAACCCCCAGCCGAGGCCGAACAGGACGAGAAAGGCGACGGCAACCGAGAGCAGGCCGGTCTGTGGGGCATAGCCGACACCGAACATCGCCGGCACGATGAGCGCCATGCCAATCGCGCTGACGTAGATGCGACCGCGTGGTGTCCGGCGCATCCAGCGGTCGGCCAGCCAGCCGCCGACGAGCGCGCCGATGATCGCCGCGGCCTGCCAGTAGATCGTGGCCGAGACGCCGGCCAGGCCCTGGCCGATGCCGAACTCCGCCTTCAGGATCGCCGGCATCCAGTCGCGCACGATCCAGCCGGCCAGCGCCGGCAACGTGAAGTACAGCACCAGCAGCCGGAAGGACCCGTTGCCCGCCAGCTCGCGCACGGCTCGCCCCGGCGAGGGTCGATCCGCGCCCCCGGCGTCGGCGCGCGCCGGGGAGTCCCTGAGCCAGATGAACAGCGGGATCGCATAGACGATGCCGATGATCCCGCACGCCTCGAAGGCGAGGCGCCAGCCAAAGGACGGATTCTCGGCGGCGTACCCGCCAAAGCCCCCGATGATCACGCCGATGTAGATGCCCATCTGGTGCAGGCCGATGGCCCGCGATCGGGTGTGGCCGCGGTGGTAATCGGAGATCAGGGCCAGGGCCGCGGGAATGTAGAAGGCTTCGCTGACGCCCATCAGCGCCCGCGTCCAGAGCAGCTGCTCGTAGGTGCCGACCATCCCGGTGGCCCAGGTCACCGTCGACCAGACGAGCAGGCTGGCCACGATCACGTGCCGGCGGTTGTACCGGTCGGCGAGGTAGCCGCCAACCGGGCTGAGAAAGGCGTAGACCCACTTGAACAGCGCCAGGACGGCGCCCCAGTTGGCCTCCAGGCCGATGTCGGACACATCCTGCATCACCGAGAACTTCATCGAGGCCAGCATCTGGCGATCGAGGTAGTTCAGCAGAGCGACCGGCACGAGCAGGCCGACAACCAGCCAGGGCGATGGACCCGGTCGAGCGGGCGGAGAGGACGGGTGGGTCATGAGCAGGGAAGGTCGGTCGCGCAGGGGCGCGCGCGCCACACGATATCGCGACAGGCCCGCTTTGGCGGCATCGACAGGTCCCCTGGACTTCATGTCACCATCGACGCGCGATGAGTGAGGAGGCGAAGAACTACATCACGCCGGCCGGCTATCGGCGCCTCCAGGACGAGCTCGCCCGCCTGTGGAAGGTGGACCGGCCGCCGATCGTCACCGCGGTGGCCTGGGCGGCAGGCAACGGCGATCGCTCCGAGAACGGCGACTACATCTTCGGCAAGAAGAAGCTGCGGGAAATCGACAGGCGCATCCGCTACCTGTCCAAGAGCCTCGATTGCGCCGTGGTCGTGGACAACGCCGGGAAGCGCCACGACCGGGTGCACTTCGGCGCCACGGTCACGACCCGCCACGAGAGCGGCACCGAGCGCGAGGTGACCATCGTCGGAGTGGACGAACTCGACGCGGGCGACACCCGGGTGTCCTGGCGTTCACCCCTGGCAAAGGCGTTGCTGACGGCCAGGGTCGGCGACGTCGTCACGGTGCGCGCACCGCGCGGTGCGGAAGCCGTCGAAATCGTTGCCGTGCGCTACGACGTGATCGGCTAGGCCGCGCGTGAGTGGTGGGCGGGGCAGGACGGGCGTCGTGGCACAATGCGGCGCGGCGCGAGTCTTCCCCTGCCCGGCAGGCATCGATCGGGTGGCGGCGGCGTCCAAGGGTCAGGCGGGCAGGTCCGCCACAACGAGGAGACGTACTCGATGAAGGCCCTCTGGAACGACACACTCATTGCCGAGTCCGACGACACCATCGTGGTCGAAGGCAATCACTACTTTCCGGCGGACTCGTTGCGCCGCGAGCACTTCGCGCCGAGCGAGCACCAGACGACCTGCCCGTGGAAGGGCGTCGCGTCGTACTACCACGTGACCGTAGGCGGACGCGAGAATCGGGATGCGGCGTGGTACTACCCGGCACCCAAGGCCGCCGCAGCCGAGATCACCGGACGGGTCGCATTCTGGCGAGGCGTGACGGTGCAGCCATGAATTCCTTGGATGGGGGTGGACGCTGGACGAGACGCTGAAGTTCGTCAAACCGTGGGTCGCGTTTGCTGGCACCGTCCTCATCGTCATGGTGCTGTACTGGGCGCAGGCGGTGCTGGTGCCGTTTGCGCTGGCCATCCTCATCACCTTCGTGCTCACACCCCTGGTCGGCTGGGTCGAGCGGCGTGTCGGCCGCATGCCGGCGGTCCTGGTCGTCGTGACGCTGGTGTTCACGACGCTCGGCGCGGTGGGCTGGGGCCTGAGCACCCAGCTCAATCACCTGGCCGAGGACCTGCCGAAGTACCGCGGCAACATCCGCGAAAAAATCGCCGACATCAGGGGCGCCGGCGAGGGCGGCACGGTCGAGAAGCTGAAGGACTCGCTCGAGGACATCAAGACCGACCTCGGCGCCGACGCACCAGCGCGCGGCACACCCTCGCTCCCCGTGGTCGTGGAGCCGAGCCAGGCCGACCCGCTCGGCGGCCTCTCCTGGCTTGGCCCGATCGTCGGGCCGCTCGGCACGGCCGGCGCCGTCGCGGCGATGGTCATCTTCATGCTGATCGAGCGCCGCGACATGCGCGACCGCCTGATTGGACTGATCGGGCACGGCAAGCTCGCAACCACCACCAAGGCCATCGACGAAGCCGGCAGCCGCGTCAGCCGTCAGCTGCTGATGCAGACGCTGGTCAACCTGATCTACGGCGTCGCCGTGCTCATCGGGCTGTACCTGCTGCACGTGCCATACCCACTGGTGTGGGCGGCACTGGGCGCGGGACTCCGTTTCATTCCCTACGTCGGCCCGGTACTCGGCGCCGGGGCACCCATCCTGGTCAGTCTGGCGGCGCTGGACGGCTGGCGGGGGCCGCTTGGCGTGATGGGGCTGTTCCTCGCGCTGGAGCTGTTCACCAACCTGGTGCTGGAGACGGCGCTCTACGCGGGGGCGGCCGGGGTGTCGCAGGTCGCGCTGCTGGTCTCGGTGGCGTTCTGGACCTGGCTGTGGGGACCGCTCGGCCTGCTGATGGCCACGCCACTGACCGTGTGCCTGGTGGTGCTCGGCAAGCACGTGCCCGGGCTCTCGTTCGTCGGCACGCTGATGGCCGACACACCGGCGCTGACACCCGAGTACGGCTTCTACCAGCGCCTGCTGGCCAAGGACCAGGGCGAGGCTGCCGAGCTGATCGACGCGCACGTCCGCACGGCCCCAGCCAGCTCCGTCTACGACGCGCTGATGTTGCCAGCGCTCAACTACGCCGAACGCGATCGCATCGAGCAGCGCCTGTCAGTCGAGGAAGAAGCCGCGGTGGTGGGGGTCACGCGCGAGCTGCTGGCCGACGTCGCCGACAGCGTCAAGCGGCACGTGGCAGAGGCCGACGCCGCAGAGGCCGAGCCGCCGTTGCCGCTCGGCCCCCGTCTCCCGCTGGCCGTGCTCGGCTATGCCGTCAACGGCCCCGCCGACGAAGCGGCACTGGCCATGCTGGCGCAGGCGACCGAAGACCTGCCGGTGACCCTGGAGATCGTCGGTCCTGGCATGCAGGCGATGGCCTTTGTCGGGCTGGTGCGCGAGAAGCAGGTATCGGTGGTCTGTCTCGTCGATCTGCCGCCGAGCCCGCCGTCCAAGACACGGTATCTGGTCAGGCGCCTGCGCGCGGGATTGCCCGAGGTACGGATCGCCGTCGGTCGCTGGGCCTCGACCACGCTGGCCGACGAGTCGACCGACGTCCTCGACAAGGCGGGTGCCAGCCACGTGGCGTCACAGTTGTCGGCGACGCGGGCCTACCTGGAGAGCCTGCTGGAGCTGCCGCGCGTGCCGACCCCGCCCGCTGGCGACGCCGAGCCGGCCGTCACGGCCGAGTAGGACGCGCGCGTGCCGCGTCCCCCGTTCCCCGTCTCCGACCACTGCGACGGCCGGCGCTTCTTCAATCCGCACGGCACCGACGGGCAAATCGCGTGTGGGACGTCCTGCAGTGGATGGTGCGCGAACCGTCCGAGCCCTGGCCGGCGACCGTGCCGTTGCCGCCGTATCCGCCGCCGCCGAGCACGATCGAGCCCGCCGCTGGTGCGGTGACGTTCGTGAATCACTGCACCTTCCTGCTGCAGTGGGCCGGCCTTCGGATCCTCACCGACCCGGTCTTCTCGGCGCGCGTCAGCCCGCTGTCATGGGCCGGGCCGCGCCGGGTGATGGCGCCCGGCATCGACCTCGACGCGCTGCCCCCAATCGACGTCGTCCTCGTCAGTCATAACCACTACGACCACATGGATGCCGCAAGCCTGCGCATCCTGCTGGCCCGGCACGACCCGCTGGTGGTGACGCCACTCGGCAACGGCCGGCTGCTGCAGCGGCTCGGGGCGCGGCGCGTCGAGGAGCGCGACTGGTGGGAGACGGTGGCAACCGGCGCCGCACGCATCACCCTGACGCCTGCCCGACACTGGTCCAATCGGATCGGGGTGCCGCGCAATGCGGCGTTGTGGAGCGGCTTCTGGATCGAGGTGGACGGCAGCGCGCTGTTCTTTGCCGGCGACAGCGCCTACGGATCGCACTTTGCGGACATTGCCGCGCGCCTGGGCGCCCCGGACGTGAGCCTGCTGCCGATTGGCGCCTATGACCCTCGCTGGTTCATGCGCGACCAGCACATGGATCCGGCCGAGGCGGTGCAGGCCCACGAGGATCTCGGGTCAGCCATGAGCATCGCCACCCACTTCGGCACCTTTCGTCTGACCAACGAGGGGTGGGACGCACCGGTCAGGGCGCTGGCCGCCGCACGGGCGCTCCGCGGGTTGTCCGCGGAGCGCTTTCGCGTGCTGGGGCAGGGCGAAACGGTCAGAACTCGACGCGCGCCAGCAGCTGGATCACACGCGGGGCCCTGACCGTGGTCACCGCGCCGAAGCCGTTGGTCCGGACCAGATTGCCGGCATCGTCGTACGGCAGGTTGACGGGCGTGAAGTCGGTGAGGCTCCGGAACTGGATCGTGCTCGCCCGGTCATTGAACTGCGTGTGATTCAGGGCATTGAAGGCGTCGGCCCGGATGCGCACGGCGCGTGTCCGCAGGAAGCGGAAGGACTTCTGCAGTGAGAGGTCCAGGTTGTTGACCGGATTTCTGGTGAGGTAGTTGCGCCCCGATTCCAGGCCGATGCTGCCGACCGGCGCCGGCTGCCAGATGTTGGTCGGCAGTTGACGGTAGGGATCGGCACTGTTGCCCGAGCCGGGGTCGCCGAGAATCACCACCCGCGACCCCTCGGTGTCCGAGCCGGTGATGTTGCGGTTGGCAACGCCGTTGATGGCCCAGCCCACCGTGTACGGGGCACCGCTCTCGTAGCGATACCCGCCCGAGAGCTGCCAGTCGTTGACCAGTTGCGAGAGCACCAGTCCGGCGCCGTCCAGGCGCGGGAACTCGTAGACCCAGTTGAAGTTGAAGATGTGCCGGCGGTCGAAGTTGGCCGGGCCGTAATTGGCCTGCTTGTCGTTGCCGTCGATGCGCGAGAAGTCGCGGTCGCCGCTCTGGGTGTCGAGCGCCTTGCTCCAGGTGTAGTTGGCGTTCATGAACAAGCCGTTGGAGAAGCGGCGATCGACCTGCGTCTGCAGCCCGTGGTAGTTGGCGTTGGCGTCGAAGAAGCTCATGTTGATGTTGCCAAAGCCCGGGTAGGGACGCAGGAAGTCCTGCGGCAGCGCGTTCTGGCCGGGCAGGCCAGTGGTGCCACGGGTCGGATCCTGGTTCGCGGCGGCAAACGCGGCGCCATACGGCACGGCGTTGAGGTTGACCCGGCGGGTGAGGTGATTCTGGACCGACCCCACATAGGCGATGTCGCCAATGAGGTTCCACGGCAGCTTCTTCTGGAATCCCAGGTTGAAGTTGTACGTGGTCGGGACCTCACCCGCGAAGCTGAGCGCATTGAGGTTGGATGGCGCCAGCAGCGCGTTGTTCGGGTCGACGTCCTGCAGCCGGCCGAAGGTGATCCGCGGCGTCAGGCTGGTCGGCGGATTGACGATCTGGTCGAAGGCGATGTTGCCCTGGTAGCGGTCGTAGAACACGCCGCCACCGGCACGCAGGATGAAGTCCTGCTCGCCGGTGATGTCATAGGTCAGCCCCAGCCGCGGCGCGTAGTGGATGCCGCGGTCCTGGATCAGGTACTCGGGGATGCCGTCGCCGCCGCGCCGCAAACCGTTGGCGATGTCGCCGCTGTTGGTGACGATGCGACCGATGAACGCCTCGGCCAGGACCTGCCCGGTGACCGGGTCGACGGCTGCGCGCTGGCCGGCCGCGTTCCTGCCGGGACGGAACAGCCGCACCGCGTTGGCCTGACGATACTGGTCGGGCAGGAAGTTGGACGTCAGCAGCGCCTGGTCGTACTGCGGCTGGATCCAGTAGAAGCGGAGTCCGTAGTCCAGGGTCAGGCGGTTGTTGGGCTTCCAGTTGTCCTGCAGGTACCACTCGACGTTCCAGTACCGGTACTCCCCCACCGGCCACACCGAGGCCTGTTCGTAGAAGTTGAACACGCCCGTCGCGGCGTTGGCGTAGGAGTAGCTGGTGTCGAACGGGTTGGCGGTGTTGTCGGTGAAGTTCATCACCCCGTTGTTGGGCCCGAAGCCGCTTTGATCCTTGTGGCTGCGCTGGGCGTAGACGCCGAACTTCGAGGTGTGTCGCCCCCAGACCTTGGTCAGGTTGGCGAGGTAGTCGTAGGTGGTGTTGAAGTTGTAGAACGGGGCGTTGTTGGAGCCGATGTTGGGATTGTTGCCGGCCCGGCCGCCGAAGGCGAACTGCGGCGGATAGTCGTCCTGGATGCCGTCGGGGAACAGGACCGGCAGTCCCTGCAGGCCGAGACTGGAGCGGTTGTAGGTGCCGTCGAGATCGAAGATGTCGATGGAGTTGTGCCCCGTGCCGAAGGTCACCTCGAGGAAGGTGCTCTGCGTCAGCGCGCCGGTGGCGCTGAGCGACACGTTGTACACCGGGCGCACGTCGGAGATGGTCGTCAACGGCAGGTTTGCGCCGAGCACGAACGAACCATACGGCCCGACCCCGTTGCCGCCGTTGTTGGTGTTGTTGAAGAAGCGGCCGTAGATGCGCCAGTCGTTGGTGGCCTGCCAGTCCATGCGCAGGATGTCTTCGCGGCGGTCGCGGTCGGAGGCGATCTGCGACTGGAAGTTGTAGTTGGCACCGGTGGCATTCGGCTGTGGGTAGATGCCGAGGATGGCCATGCCCGGCGCGTAGAGCCGGGACGGGTCGATGCGCCCGAGCACGCCCTGGTGCTGGAAGCAGCCGCGCGTGTCGCTGGCGCTGCACGGCAGGTTGCTCTGGTAGTCCCGGATGTAGGGGTACAGCGCCCCGGTGCTGTCGGTGCTCTGCGAGAAGTCGCCGCGGCGCTCGAGCTCGGTGGGCACCTTGACCTGATTCGGATTGGCCGGCGGGTTGAAGCGCTGCTGGTGCTCCTGGGCGAAGAAGAAGAACAGCCGGTTGCGGTCCTTGTTGTACCGGCCAAGCGGCACCGGACCGCCAAACGTGTAGCCGAAGTCGCTCTGCCGGTCGATCGCCTTGAGGCCGACCCGGCTGTTCGGGTTGGTCTCGAGCGCGCGTCCGCGGTCGCGGTTGTTGATCCACGAGTTGGCGTTCATGCCTTCGTGGCGCTTGTAGAAGTACGTCGACCCGCGGTACGTGCTGCCGCCGCTCTTGCTGACCACCGCGATCTGCGCCCCCGACGACCGGCCGTACTCGGCCTGGTAGGAGTTGGTCAGCAGCTTGAATTCCTCGACCGCGTCGAGGTTGATCGAGCCGAGCACGCCGTTGTTGCCCGTGTCGAGGTTGCTCACCCCGTCGACCGTCAGGTTGTGGACGTTGCCGCGCGATCCGTTGACGTTCATGCCGATGCCGCCGGCGTTGGCGATGCCGGGTGCCAGCCGGGACAGGGCCAGCGGGTCGCGGCCATTGACCGCCAGGTTCTGGATGGCCGCCGAATCGACGGCAAACGACCGTTCGGCGCTGCGGGTCTGCAGCTCGGTGACGCGAGCCGACACCTGGACGGTTTCGCTCATCGCGCCGAGTTCGAGCTCGAGGATGCCCACCGAGAGCCGGTCGGCCGCGTTGAGGACGACGCTGGTGCGCTCGATGGTCTTGAAGCCGTCCATCACCACGCGCAGGACGTAGGTGTCGGGGAGCAGGTTGGGAACGTTGAAGTCGCCCTGCTCGTTGGTGACGGCGTTGAAGCTGTCATTGCGGCGCGGGCTGCTGACGGTGACGGTGGCGCCGGGCACGGCGGCACCTTGCGCATCGTGAACGGTTCCGGCAATCGAACCGCGCGTGGATTGCGCGGCTGCCGGAGCAACTGGCATGAGCAACGTCAGGCACACGACGGCCCTGACGACGTGACGCAGGTATGGCATCCCCTCCCCCTTCCCGGGTTGGAAACGGTGTCGGCGCGCCTACGTGCAGCGCTCCGGTTGTGCGTAATGGTGTGGCGGGGCGCAGGGTATGCTCGAAGGCCAGACCTGCGCAAGCGCATTTGTGCGCCGCCAGCGCGAGGGGCGCGCCTTAGCCGGGGGGAGGCCGGATCACTCGGCGGGAGTCTTGCCCCACAACTGCTCGAGTCGCTGCGCCCGGCCGCAGTTCCACTTGTAGAACCTGTAGCGCACCGAGTTCTTCGTGTAGTAGTCCTGGTGATACGTCTCCGCAGGATAGAACGGACCCGCGGCGGCGATCTCGGAGGCAACCGGCTTGCCGAGGCGGTCGGCGATGCGCGCCTTCGACGCTTCGGCCAGCGTCCGCTGCTGCTCGGAGTGGACGTAGATACCGGACCGGTACTGGCTGCCCCGATCGCAGAACTGGCCCCCGCCATCGACGGCGTCGACGTTGCGCCAGAACACCTCGAGCAGTGTCGCGTAATCGACCCTGGAAGGGTCGTAGGTGACCTGCACCGCCTCGGTATGCCCCGTGCCGCCCGACGACACCTGCTCGTAGGTCGGGTTGGTGGTGCGCCCGGCGGTGTAGCCCGACGTCGTCGCGATCACGCCGGCCACCTTGTCGAAGGCTTCCTCGACGCACCAGAAGCAGCCGGCAGCAAAGGTCGCGGTCTCACGCTGCCCGGACTGCGCTGTCTGCGACAGGCCCACCGTTGCGCCCGACAGGCCGACGACGATGCCAAGCGTCACGATCCAGGACGTGAGCTGTCTCATGGCGGAAGCTTACACTGGCGGCATGTCCAAGACCCTGCGGCTGCCCCGGTTCGCGCGAGCGTGTGTGAGCGCCCAGCTGAGCCTGATCCTTTCCCTGTCGGCTGGCGGCCCCGCCCGCGCGCAGGTGCCCGGACTGGCCGGCACGCTCGTGGTCACCAACAAGACCCCGTCCACGGCCACCATCATCGACGTCGGATCCGGCCGGACGCTGGCCACCCTGCCGACCGGTGCCAACCCGCACGAGGTCGTGCTGTCGCCTGACGGCGCGCTGGCGGTGATCACCGACTTCGGCGGTCCCCGCCGCACCTTGACGGTCCTGGACGTGCCCGGGCTGCGGGTGGCGCGAACGGTTGACCTCGGGGAGCATCGGGCGCCGCACGGCATCGTCTTCATGCCCGGCGACCGGCGTGTCGCCGTCACCTGCGAGGCGACGCGCCACGTCCTGATTGTCGATGTCGTCGAGGGCGTCGTCAGCCACGCCATCCCCACCGAAGCAGGTCGATCGCACATGGTCGGCGTCACCGCCGACGGCAAGCGCGGCTACACCGGCAACATGGGCGACGGCACGGTGTCGGAGCTCGACCTGACTGCCAACAGGTTTGTCCGCAGCTTCCCGGTCCCGCCCGTACCCGAAGCCATCAACGTGACGCCGGATGGCAAGGAGGTATGGCTGGGCAGCAACCAGACCGGTCAGGTGAGCGTGCTGGATCCGTCGACGGGGGCGGTGACAACGGCGGCCGAGGGTCTGAAGTGGCCTTACCGGATGCTCTTCACACCCGACGGCCAGCAGGTGATCGTGCCCGATCCGACGCTGAACGAGGTGCGCTTCATCGACCGGGCGGGTCGGCGCGAGATTGGCCGACTGCAGCTGCCCGGCGGGCCTCAGGGCGTCGCCATCAGTCCGGATGGACGCCACGTCTTCCAGTCACTGAGCAGTGAGGCGCGCGTGGCCATCATCGACCCGGCAAGGCGCGTCGTGCTGGGCCACCTGTCGGCGGGCCAGACGCCGGACGGCGTCGCGTACACCACGCGGGTCGTAGGCACGGGCGCGTTGCCGCGGTAGGCGTCGGGAGCGGCAGGCGGCAGGCGGCAGTCGGCAGGCGGCGGTCGGCAGCGGCAACCGGAGTGCGGCAGGCAGCGGGGCACGGGTGCCGCCTGGCACGGTGCCGACCGACAGGGAGGCGTCGGGCGGCACCGTGGAGTGTTCTAGCGGCTGCTGCGACGACGCAGGCCGAGGGCCGCGCCAGCGCTCGCCAGCAGCATCAACGCGCCGGGTGCCGGAATGCGCAACGGTGCCGCCCCTCGGAAGTCTTTGAGAGGGCGCACCTTATTCATCAAAAGAGTTGGCTTTTCAGCTCTCCCGTAGCCTGTAAACCAAGGCGGCGGCGGCGCTTGGTAGGATGCGCACGATGAATCGTCGGTCCATCGTCCGATCGCTCCTCGCCCTCCCGTTCACCTCACTGGCTGGTGCTCGGACGGCGACGAGCGCACCCTGGACCGGTACCCGCGCGTTCAGGCGGCTGCAACGGCAGCTCGGGCCCCGCCTGACTACGATCGCCTCGCCGCTGGAGGCTTGCGCGCGTGCCGCCGGCGCTGGCGCCACGGCGCTGCTGGCGCGCCTCAAGAATCCCTATTACCTCGGGGACGAGCCCGCTCTCACGCAGTCGCTGGGGTGGGCCGGGGCCTGGGTGTCGCGGGCCAGCCGCTATGCGGTCCGGGCCGAGTCGCCAGCCGACGTCGCGGCGGCGATCGCCTTCGCCCGCAGCCAGGGCGTGCGCCTGGTAGTGAAGGGCGGCGGTCACAGCTACTTCGGCAACTCGAATGCCGACGACTCGCTGCTGGTCTGGACGCGGGCGCTGGACCAGGTGGAGATGCACGAGGCGTTCGTCCCGAGCGGGGCACCGGCCGGGACGCCGGGGCGAGCGGCGGTGTCGGTCGGGTCGGGTGCCATCTGGGGCAGGGTCTACGACGAGGTGGCGGTCAGGCACGGCCGGTACGTGCAGGGTGGCGGCTGCCTGACGGTTGGCGTCTCCGGTTTCGTCTTGGGTGGGGGCTTCGGCAGTCTCTCGAAAGCGTTCGGCACCGGCGCGGCCAACCTGCTCGAGGCCGAGGTCGTCACCGCCGATGGCCGGACGCGTCTGGTCAACGCATGGCAGGACCCGGATTTGTTCCTGGCGCTGCGGGGCGGCGGCGGCGGCACGTTCGGCGTCGCCACCCGCCTGACGCTGGCCACCCACCCGCTGCCGACGATGATCGGCGCGGTGCTCTTCTCGGTGACGGCCGCGACCGACGCCGCCTGGATGACGCTGGTTCGGCGCATCGTCAGCTTCTACGCCGAGGCGCTGTTCAATCCGACCTGGGGCGAGCAGCTGCGATTCGACCGTGGTCGCAAGTTGAGCGTATCGATGGTCTGCCACGGACTCGATCGCGACGGCGCGGCGGCGGTCTGGCGGCCGTTCCTGTCGTGGCTGGCAGAACATCCGACCGACTATCGCCTCGCCGGCGAGCCGACGATCCTCGCCGTCCCGGCGCGTCGGTTCTGGGACCCGGCGTTCCTGCGCGGGGTGCCTGGCGTGGTCCGCGGCGATGATCGCCCGGGCGCCCCGCCGGGCAACGTCTTCTGGGCGACAAATCTCGGTGAGGCTGGCCAGGTGTTGCACGCGTACGAGTCGATGTGGCTGCCCGGGCGACTGCTCGAACGCGGCCAGCAGGATCGCCTCGTGGATGCACTGATCGCCGCGGCGTCGGCATGGGGTGTCACCCTGCACGTCAACAAGGGCCTGGCTGGCGGCGCCCCGGCGGCCCTCGCCGCCACGCGTGAGACAGCCATCAACCCGCAGGTGCTCGACGCCTTCGCGTTGCTGATCTGCGCGGCCGACGCACCGCCGGCCTGGCCAGGTATTCCAGGGCACGAGCCCGATCACGAACTCGCCAGGCGCGAGGCGCTGCAGGTGGGGCAGGCCATGGCTCCGTTCCGCGCTCTGGTCAGCGGAGCGGGTACCTACATGTCGGAGGCGAACTACTTCGATCGCGACTGGCAGCAGGCGTACTGGGGCGATCACTACGCGCGACTCGCGGCCATCAAGCGCCGCTACGATCCAGACAACCTCTTTCGTGGCCACCACACGATCGAACCGGCGTAACGGCGCGCCATCACTTCCGCGCGCCTTCCGACCGACCCGCAGCGATGAACGCTTCCGCGATCTTCAACGCCAGCGCCGGCGTGTCCGCGTACGAGATGTTCGAGGTGACGGCCACCACGATCCCGCGTTCGCGAACAATCAGCACAGAGGCCACGCGGCCGCCCAACGACGTTCCGTCGTGTCCTGCCACGCGCGTCCGCTCCCCCGCCAGGTCGACAGTGTCGAGGTCCCAGCCGAGACCGTAGCCGGTGTCCTTCCCGCTGCGTAATCGCTGCGACGTCTGGAGGAGCCGGACGGTGTCTGGCCGGAGCAACGTTCCGCCTGTCATCGCGAGACCGAATCGCACGAGATCGGACGGCGTCGACAGGAACACGCTGGCTCCCGCGTAGCACGAGTAGTCCACATCACGCATCGGATCGGGGCCGTAACGAGGGTCGGCGGAGTATCGCGGGAAGTACGGGGTGGCCCGTCCGGGGCTACGCTCCGCGCGAGAATCGGCCCGCGTCTGGCGCATGCCCAGTGGGTCGAACACCTGCTCGCGCATGACCATCGAGAAGGGCTTCTTCGCGGCCGTTTCGATGGCGGCGCTCACCAGAATCCAGCCGTAGCTCGAATAGCGGTACTCGGTGCCCGGTTCAAAGAGGAGCGGCCGGTCCGCAAATGCGGGCAGCGCGTCGACGGCGCGCGAGCAGCGCGTCCCGTAGAGGGGCCCCTCGTCACCGCCGTCATTCCTGACGCCAGCGACGTGTCCCATCACGTGCCGGAGCGTCACGGGCCACGGCTTCTCGGGAAACTCCGGCACGTAGGTTTGGATTTGATTGTCGAGCTGCAGAAGTCCTTTCTCCAACAACAGGCCGACCGCCGCCGCGGTGAGCACTGTGGACGCGGTGCCGATTCGGAAACGGGTGTCCGGAGCGACGGGTACCCTGTCTTCGAGATCCGCCCAGCCAAATCCCTCGGCCCACACGATGGCGTCTCCGACCCCGACGGCCACCGACAATCCCGGCAGGTTCTGTGCACTGATGCCGCCACGAACGACCTGTCGGCCCCGGGCCACGGCCGCTGCCCACCCTGGTGCCGACGCCATGCTGTCGACCGATGGCACATCCTGAGGGTTGGGGTGGAACCGCGGCGCCGTTGCCGTCACGTAGACGTGCAGGCTCGCCAGTCCCGCGAGCACGCCGCCGACCGTCACGACGAGCAGGGCCAGCCAGGTTTCCATCCGGTTCCAACGCTTCGCCATGATCCTCCGCTGCAGGTGAGCTCACTGCGCGCGACCCGATGGCCGCGGCGCGGCCGTGAATCGGGCGCGCGTCAGCAGCATCGCGCGGCGACCCGGGCCACGTCTTCACCGACTGGTGAGCAATGCGTGAGATTGCGGTGAATGGCCGCCGGCGCCGAGGACTCAGTCTTCCGGCGGCTCGCCACTCGGCGCCATCTTCACGACCCGCGGGTCGAACCTGGCCAGCACCTCGACGAGGTCCCCCTGCGCGGCCATGACGGCGTGGATGTCCTTGTAGACCATCGGCATCTCGTCCAGTCCTGCCGAGAGCAGCGTCACCCGCCGCTCGCGCAGGGTGGCCTGTGCGTCCTGCCACGACAGCGTCTTGCGTGCCTGCGTCCGACTCATGCAACGCCCGGCACCATGCGACGCCGACATCAGCGACGCCGTCGACCCCTTGCCGCGCACCACGTACCCCGGCGTCGCCATCGTGCCCGGGATGACGCCGAGGATGCCATCGCCAGCCGGGGTCGCGCCCTTGCGATGGACGACCACCTCCCGCCGCGTCCCGTCGGGCAGCAGGTGGGTCTCGCGCCAGGCGAAATTGTGGTGATTCTCCACGTCGAGTTGCACCTCGACGCCGAGGGCCCGCGCAATCGACTGGTGGATGAGCGCGTGATTGGCCGCGGCGTAGCGGCCCATCAACTCCATCGCCGCCCAGTACTCCTGTCCCGGCTGGGTGTCGAGGCCGAGCCACGCCAGATCGGCCAGCGCCCGTGGCAGCTCGGGGTGGCGGTCGCGGGCGACCTTGCTGTAGTGCGCCGCCACCGCCGCACCGCTGCCGCGACTGCCGGAGTGGCTGAGCAGCGCCAGGTATCTGCCAGGCGCCAGACCCAGCGACGACGTGCTGACCTCGAGCGAGCCGAACTCGACGAAGTGGTTGCCGCTGCCGCTCGAGCCGAGCTGCTTCCACGCGCGGTCCTTCAGTCGCGCCGTCACTGGCGAGACCTTCCAGTCGGCGTCCAGTACGTCGTGATGTCGCTTGCGCGGGAAACCCCCGCCGATGCCGAAGCACGTCTCGCGCTCGAGCACGGCGGCCAGCCGCTCGCGCTGGGCGTCGAGGGCCTCGATTGGCAGATCGAGCACGCTCAGCTTCATGCGGCAGGCGATATCGACCCCGACGGCATAGGGAATGACCGCGTTGTCGGTCGCCAGCACGCCGCCGATGGGCAGGCCGTAGCCGACGTGCGCGTCCGGCATCAGCGCCCCGGCCACCGACACCGGCAGGCTGCATGCGTTCTGCAGCTGCCGCACCGACTCGGGGTCCAGGTCGCCACCCCACACGCGATAGGGAGCCATGCCGTCGCGCGGCGTGAACGACGACGCGTCCGCCTCGCGCGGTGCCGGCCGTGACCGCCTCCGCATCGACGTCACGGCGGCGTCCCCTTCCCACGTCGCGCCGCCACGATGGCCCGCGCCAGCCGCAGCCGCGCCGCCTCGTAGGGATCGCCGGTTTCCGGAAAGCTGACCGTGGGTCCCGCTTCCGAGAACACCCGCGGCACGATCGCCTGCAGCGCGTCGTCGACCTGCTGCGTCAGTCCGAGCTTGCGGGCCAGCGTGAGGTACTGGTGGTCCTGCAGGCCGCGCCGGAAGTTGGCCAGCTGCACCGTCGACACGGGGCCTGGCAGACCGCGGTCTTCCTCGGGGTGCAGGCGTTCCTCGCCGGGATAGAGCAGCACGCCGTCGCCGTGGATGTAGCCCTGGTCGTCGATTGCCTTGTCCGGCTGGGCGCGGTTGTCGAACGTGATGCTCTCGGCCCAGACGTTCTGGTCGCGGCTGCCGACCCGTTTCTGCGCGTTGTGTCGCCAGTGCACGGCGTGCCAGTAGAAGTAGACGTCCACGTCGTGCTTGAACGCCGCCCAGATGGAGGCCCGCGGGTCAGTGGCCGGACTGTCGATGACGATCGCGCCGGCCGCGGGCCGGCCGCCGTTGTAGAACCAGTATCGTCGCCCCAGTGCGCGCTCACGGGCCACGTCCTCGAGCACGAAGCCCTTGGGTCCTGAGTTCCAGATGTTGACCGCGCCGTCCAGCTCTTTCACGTAGCGGCTGGTGACCATCAGCGGCAGGAAGCGCCCCGGCCCGGGATTGCTGCGGATGATCTCGGCAATCCGCCGGATGCGCGGGTAGGCCGGCGGTGTCGGTTCGTCGGGCAGGTAGAGAAAGGTCAGGGCGTGCGGCACGCTGCCGCGCAGGAAGGTCATCCAGGCATCGCTCTCGCGCCACGCCGTGGCCTGGTCCTCGAACGGCCCGGGACCATAGAAGGTGCGCGGCGCGATGACGTTGCCGACGCCCTGGCCGGGGCCTTCGTAGCCGTACGCAGGAGTAAAGTCCTCGCCGTTGAAGCGCCCGCGCACGCGCGTCAGCGCATGCTCGTCGTAGGCGTGCACGAGCTCGACGCGGTGGCGGTGCGCCAGCCGGTGATAGGCCGAATCGAGATTGCGCCCGTGATAGAGCTCCGGCTGCGAAGCCTCGTAATGCAGCATGGCGTGCATGCTGTTGTCGTCCGGGATGTCGAAGTCCAGAAGCTCGAGTTCGATGGGCACCGTGTGGCCCATGCCGTCGGCCGTGATCGCGAGCGTGCCTCTGTACAGGCCAGCCGGCCGGCCCCGCCCGGTGTAGATCTCGATCCAGATTGCCTGCGTGTGGTCAGCCCCGACCGCAACCGGCAGACCGCCTCTGGACGCCTGTTCCGGCACCAGTTGGACCGGCTTCCATCCTGTGGGGTCTTTCGGCGCCGCGGCCGAATCGCGCGGGTATACCCACGAGGCATGTGACGGCCGCGCCACGTGCAGGTAGTGCGCAACCAGCAACTGGATCGGTCGATCGCGGTAGTCGGTCGGGTCGGCGGCGGGCGGCTTGTAGATCAGCGCATGGCCGTCGGGCCCGGTGAGCCGCGGCAGGGACGCGCCGAGGCGTCGGATGCCGACCTCGTCGGCTTCGACGATCACCTGCAACGCCACGACCTCGTTGCGCGCCGCGAAGACGCGAACCCGCTGTCCGTCCCACGCGGAGTTGACGCGGCGAGCGGGGTGATCGCGGGCGTCACGCTCGACCTTCTCGCCGTCGTTGACCGCCCAGACGCGTCGCACGCCGGCGTCGGCGCGTGCCGCGCAGAAGATCGCAGCGACCGCGGTCGTCGCCGCCACCAGCACCACGCCGGCCCGCCGCTCCCACTGCCTCCATTCGATCATCTGCAGGACCTCACGCCAACGGATGCCGCCATCGGGTCGAAAACAGGCAGGCGCTCGGCGCAACCCCGGCACAGTCCTCACCCGGAGGCGCGAGTCGCGGGTTCGGCGTCCCAGAGCTTGCTGACCACCGACCACCGGTCGCCGACCTGCAGCAGATGGAAGTGATCGATCACGGCACCATGCAGGTCGGTCTCCCGGACGGCGGCAATCGCCACTCTTCCGGTGATGGTGATGCCGAGCACCTCGCACGTGTACCGGTCACCGGTGGTCGCTGGCGCAGGATTGGCGGCAACCCAGTCGTACAGCTCGGCGATCGGACCTGCGATCAGGTGCTCGCCGAGGTAGCCGCACAGAATGGCCTGCTCGTGAAAGGCGCGCTGCAGCGTCTCGACGTGTCCCGTACGCATGCCATCGGCATAGTGGTCGATCACCGCCCGGATGTGCCGCTCGTCCGACGACTCGTTCATCTCGATCCTGTCCTCCGCACGGTCAGTCTCGCGCCGACCCATCAGGCAGGCGCATGCGTTGCAGCAATGCCGCTACTCGCGGCTCGTCGGCCAACCGTCCCAGTGGGTCACCGGCGGACGCGCCGGCAATCTCGCCCGGCAGGAACACCATTTCGCCGTTGCGCTCGGCAAAGGCGGTTTCGAGCCAGTCGACGGCCCGTGCCGTATCTCCGGCGCGACTATACACGCGTGCCAGGCACACCGCCGGTACGTAGTGATCACGTCTCAGCGCGAGCAACGTCTGGCGGAGGCCGCTGGCCTGCTCGTCCTGCCCGGCCAGACTGCAGGCCGAGGCCAGATCCGCCATGACAATCGGATGGCCGCCGAGCCCGACTGCGACCTGCAGCTGCTGGACGGCCGACTCATACTGGCCGGCACTGAGGTGGATCGCACCCCGCAACCAGTAGGCGCCATGAAAGTCCGGGTCGATGTCGATCATGGTCGCCGCCTGCCGTGACGCCTCGTCAACCATCCCGAGGGCAAAGCAGGTCCAGCCCGCATTCATGTTGATCAGCGGTGCCAGGGGGTCGAGCGTGACGGCTTGCCGGGCCACCGCAATCGCCTCCGCTGACCGCCCGACGAAGGCAAGAAACAGCGCGTAGTACGACAACGCCTCGGCGTTCTGCGGGTCGAGCGCGATGGCCTGCGTGAACTCGCGTTCGGCCCGCTGCCACTCCCAGTCGTAGAAGAACGTGGTGATCGCCATTGCCAGGTGGGCCTCGGCCAGGCTTGCGTCGAGGCGCAGCGCCTCGCGGCTTGCCGCTCTCGCCTGCGGAATCGTCTGCTCGGCCGGCAGCAGGCCGAAGAACCACAGACACCCGCGTGCCGTCGCGATGCCGGCAAGGGCCTGCGCGTAATCGGGCTGGATGACGAGCGCCTGGTCGAAGAATGCGATCGCGCGGCCCCAGCCCTGCGCCGTGTACTTGTGCGCATGAAACCGGCCCTTCAGGAACAACTCGTAGGCCTCGGCGCTGTTGGTGGCGCGTTCGAGCACCGCCGCCTTTTTGTCACCGAACAGGGTCAGCCTCAGCGCATCGACGACGGCCAGCGTGATGTCGTCCTGCAACGCGAAGATGTCGCTGAGCTCGCGGTCGTAGCGCTGTGACCACATCTGGTACCCGTCAGCGGCATCGATCAGTTGTACCGAGATGCGCAGCCGGGTGCCGGCGCGCCTGATGCTCCCTTCCAGCACGCAGGTCACGCCGAGCGCCTCGGCAATCGCGGCAACGGTGGCGCTCTTGCCCTTGAACGAGAACGCGGAGGTCCGGGCGGCGACCTTCAGGTCGTCGATTCTGGCGAGGCCGTTGCGCAGCTCCTCGGCGAGGCCATCGCAGAAGTACTCGTCGTCCTGATCCGCACTCATGCTCACGAACGGCAGCACGGCGAGCGACCTGAGACGGCGCCCGTCGTGCGACGGCGTGGTGGCCGACCCGGCAGCCGCTGGCCCGATCTGCGTTGCCGGGACGTCGGCGTTTCGCGCGGGCGCGTGACCGGCCCGCGGCGCCGCATCCATCTCGCGCTTCACCTCGGTCAGGTCGCCGAGCAGCTGTGTGGCCGACTGGTGGCGTCGAGCCCTGTCCTTCTGCAACGCTTTGCCGACGAGATCGGCCAGCCTGGGTGGCACCGTGGTCACCCTCGGCGGGTCGCGGGTGAGCACCGCGGCGATCACGTCGCCGACCGTGTCGGCGGCAAACGGCGACACGCCCGTCAGCATCTCGTACAGCAGCACCCCGAAGCTGAAGATGTCGGTGCGGTGATCGACATCAGTGGCGCGGGCCTGTTCGGGTGACATGAATCGCGGCGTGCCGACGATCAGGCCGGGCTGTGTGTGGCCCTGCTGATCGTCGCCGCTGCCGCGGGCCGGCATCGCCAGGCGAGCCAGACCGAAGTCGAGCAGCTTGACCAGTCCGGACGACCGCACCATCACGTTGTCCGGCTTGAGATCGCGATGGACGATACCGGCCTGGTGCGCCTCGGCCAGTGCCGACACCACCTGGATGGCAATCTCCAGCGTCGCAGAGAGGCTGGGGCCGCCGCGTCCGGCCAGCTCGCGCAACGTCACGCCGTCCACGTACTCGTAAGCAATGAACGGCGTGTCGGAGTCCGTACCGACGTCGTACACCGTGATGATGTTGGGATGATTGAGAGCCGACGCGGCCTTCGCCTCGCGGATGAAACGCTCCAGGCGGTCGCAGTCGGAGGCAACGTCAGCCGGAAGAATCTTCAGCGCCACACGCCGGTCCAGGCGGGGGTCGTGCGCCAGGTACACCTCGCCCATCCCGCCCTTGCCAAGGACGTCGATGACCTCGTAGTGACCGAGCACCGCGCCCTTACCGACGCTCATCTCATCTGGTCCTGCACAGCCGTCCCCGTTCAGCGCCGCGTCTTGGCGAGATTCAGGGCAACGGCAGCCGCGACCAGGGCCTTGAGCGCCGCCTCGTCGATCGTGTCGCCTTCGTGCAGGTCGATGGCGCGACGGGTGTTGCCGTCGAGACTCGCGTTGAACAACCCCGACGGATCGGGAAGGGCCGCGCCCTTGGCAAAGGTCAGCTTCACGGCCGCTTTGTAGGTCTCACCCGTGCAGATGAGGCCGGCATGCGACCACACCGGCACCCCCCGCCACTTCCACTCCTCGACGACTTCGGGGTCGGCTTCCTTGACCAGGGCCCTGACTCGACCGAGCATCTCGCCCCGCCAGTCGCCCAGCTCCTCGATGCGGGCATCGATCAGCTGGGAAGCGGTCCGCTCATCCGACGTGCGCTCAGCCTCTTTCGGCACGGCCTACGACTCGATGCGAATGAGCTCGACGTCGAACACGAGCATGCCGGCCGGGGCGCCGGGCCGCCCGCCGTAGGCAAGCGCTTCCGGGATCCACAGCCGCCGCTTCTCGCCTTCCACCATCAGCTGCACGCCTTCGGTCCAGCCGGGGATGACCTGATACAAGCCGAACGCAATCGGCTCGCCGCGGCTCACCGAGCTGTCGAACATCTTGCCGTCCGTGGTCCAGCCCGAGTAGTGGACGAGCACGCGCGAGCGCGGACCAGGGTGCTGTGTGCCCGCCCCGGCTTCGAGCACGCGGGAGGCAAGCCCGCTTGCGGTCACTGTGGCATCGGCGGGGGCGGCGGCAACATCGGCGGGGGCAGCAATCATCGAACGTGTCTCCTCACGGAAAAAGGACCCGAGCAAAGTACCACCGCTGGCCCCGCAGGGCATGCGCGGACTGGCCGTCGATCGGCCATGGCCATCGCCCCATCAGGCGAGAACCCGACGCGAGACGGGCGCTAGTCGATATCGCGAACCACGACGGCCGTCGGGATCACGTGGTTGATCTCGTAGCTGCGTCGATCCGTGTCCCGGTCCATCGGCTGCACCCGGCCCCGGCTGTCGGTGGCCCGCGCCATCAGGGAATGGCGCCCCGCGGTCGGGCGCCAGTCGAACTCCCAGGATCTCCAGGCAAGCGGCAATTCCGGCGACGTCAGGCGTGCAGGTGCCCAGCGGGCCCCGTCGTCGACGCTGACCTCGACCAGGGTGACCGTCCCTGCGCCAGTCCACGCCTGCCCGCGCACGGTGTAGGTGCCACCGCTCGGGACCACGCCGCCCATCTCCGGGTCGACGATGATTGATTTCACCTGGAGTTCGGTGACGGGAACCAGGGTCGGTGCGCCATGCGTCCGCTCCCAGCCGCTGTACTGCATCGACTGGAAGAATCCCTGAAACGGCGTGTCGGCCACCACGATGCGCGTCAGCCACTTCACCGAGGCCATCCCATACCAGCCGGGCACGACGACGCGCACCGGGAATCCGTGCGACCGGGTCAGGTCGGCCCCGTTCATCCTGTAGGCCAGCAACACCTGCCCGGCACGGGCGGCGGCAGCCGGAATGCTGTGCGCGAAGTGAATCTCGCCCGGAGATGCCGGCGCGTCGGTGATCTGGCCGCAGTCTGCGCCCTCGAAGATCACGTCCACGGCGGTCGGCAGCACGCCGACCCGGGTCAGCAACGCCGCCAGCGGCACCCCGGTGTACTCGGCATTGCCGGCGGCTCCGACCTGCCACTGCGTGCCATCCTCTTTCGGGCTGAGGAACACGCGACCGTTGCCTGCACACTCCATCACCGCGACCTGCGACTCGGCAGCCATGGCCGTCAGGTCGGCGAACGAGAACTCGCCCGGCTCGCTGACGGCCCCTTCCACTTTCAGCCTCCAGGCCGCTCGATCGAGGTCAGGCTCGGCGAAATGGCTGCGGACGTAAAACTGGTCGGTCGGGGTGATCCAGGGCCTCAGCGCCGACTGCGGCGACTCCAGGTTGAGCGGGTCCTGCTCACGCAGGATCAGGCCAGACGTCAGTAACTGTTGCGCCTGGTCGAGGCCGCCTGTCTTGTGTGCCATCGAAAATATTCCCCTACGCAGCGAACACGAGATAGACAACCATCGACACGCCGACCACCACCAGCAGCACTGCCACTGACACGCCCAGCCACGCGGGCTGTCCGACAAAGGGCTCGCCTCGATTGAGACGGTCCACCGTAGACATGTGCAACCTCGTCGCAACGGCGGTGAGCAGCACGCCAAGTCCAATCAGGCCGAGACCGAACCACCGCAATACACCCACTGGAGGGGACGGTCCCCCCTGCATGAGGGCTATCTCGCGCAGGAACAGTTCGAACTTCGCAACCACGAAGCCGAATGCCATCAGGGAGAGGCCGGTCCGGATCCACGCCAGGAAGGTGCGCTCCGCGGCAAAGTACACCCGTGGGTCCGGCTCCGCCGTCATCGCCCGACCTGACTCGTGCCCCATGTCCCATCTTTTCGCACAGTCCGGGGTCCGGCAGGTAGCCGGCGTCAGAAATTTCCCGGATCGCAGATTGCAGTGTCAGTCGACGCGCGCCAAGATTCGACAAAGCGCGCTCACATCGGCGGTGAAAGCGAGGACGTGTGCTGCTCGAACGCATCGAAGACGAGGCACTGGCTCAATATTCCTACATCGTCGGTGACGGCGACGCCGCCGAGGTGGCGGTGGTCGATCCCCGACGGGACATCCAGGTCTACCTCGACTGGGCAAGCAAGCACGGCGCGCGCATCGTCGCCGTCCTCGAGACGCACATCCACGCCGACTTCGCTTCGGGGGCCCGTGCGCTGGCGGCGCACACCGGCGCCACCCTGCACGTGTCGGCTCACGACCGCGGCGAGACCTTCGAGGTCACGCATCCACATCACGATCTTGCGCACGGCGAGCGCGTGACGGTGGGTGACGTCGCCCTCGAGGCGGTCCATACGCCCGGCCACACCCCGGAACATCTGAGCTTCCTGGTGTTCGAGCGAGACAGGGAGCAGCCCGCCGCCATGCTCAGCGGTGATTTCCTCTTCGTCGAGTCGGTCGGCCGCCCCGATCTGCTGGGTGACGAGGAGAGCACGGCGCTCGCCGGTCAGCTCTTCGACAGTGTCCAGGGCCTCGGTGCGTACCCCGACTCGCTGCCGGTCCACCCGGGCCATGGGGCCGGGTCGATGTGCGGCGCCGGCATGGGCGAGTCCGCCACCACGACACTCGGACGAGAGCGTGAGCGCAACCCGTACCTCGCTCCGGGCCTGTCGCGCGAGGCATTCGTGCAGCAGGTCCTCGACAACGCGCCGCCGTTTCCTCCGTACTACCGCAGGATGAAGCGGGTCAATGCCGATGGGCCGCCTCTGCTCGATCAGGGGGCGGAGCCAGCCGCACTCGACGCGCACGACTTCCACCGCAAGGTGCAGGACGGCCATCTCGTCATCGATCTGCGCGATCAGACCGCGTTCGGCGCGGGCCATGTCCCCGACGCCTTTGGCATCGGCGCCGAGAAGCTCTCCATGTGGGCGGCGTGGGTGGTCCCGTACGACACGCCGCTCCTGCTCGTTGGCGAGGAGGACGCGATCCCCGAGGCCGCGCGGGCGCTGACCCGGGTCGGCCTCGATGATGTGCGGGGGTGGTTGCGCGGCGGAATGCCGGCCTGGATTGCTGCGGGACTGCCGGTGTCGGACACCCCACAGATCTCCCCCGAGGGACTGCACCGCCGCCTCGAGTCAGGCGACGGCACGCAGGTGCTCGATGTGAGAACCGACGACGAGTGGGCCGACGGGCACGTTCCCGGGGCGCTGCACATCATGGGGGGCTACCTGCCCGACCGGATCGACGAGGTGCCGCGTGATCGGCCCGTGGTGGTGATGTGTGGCAGCGGTTACCGTTCCACTATCGCGGCCAGCGTGCTGGAACGCGCAGGCGTCGAGAACATCACCAATCTGACCGGTGGGATGAAGGCCTGGCAGGATGCGGGCCTCGACACGACAGGTTCTGGGAAGGAGTCGTCGTAATGGAAGTGGCGCTTGTGGTGCTCGTGGTGTGGGTGGCGCTGCAGTGGTTCGTGCTGCCGCGACTCGGGGTCCCGACGTGAGCGGTGCCAGGCCCGCGCGGGACGCGGGAATGTGGCACCAAACCAGTCGCGGAAGATCGCGGTGAGACTGAACAGCGATGATGGCGCTGTTGCAGGAGCCGTGGCCGTGGTACGTCGCCGGGCCGCTCATCGGCTTGATGGTCCCGCTGCTGCTGCTGATTGGCGGCAAGGCATTCGGCATCTCGTCGAACCTCAGACACTTGTGCGCGGCGACGGTGCCGGGCCGCATCCCGTTCTTTCAGTACGACTGGTGGCGCGAAGGTGGGTGGAATCTGCTGTTTGCGCTTGGCATCGTGATGGGCGGGTTCCTTGCTGCCCGCGTGCTGCTGCCGGCCGGCTACACCGTGGACATCTCGGAGGCCACCCGGCAGGACCTGCGGGCCCTCGGCCTCGTCGATCTGTCCGGGCTGGTGCCGGCGGAAATCATGGGGTGGCAGGCGCTCGCCTCGTGGCGAGGCTGGCTGACGCTCGGGGTCGGCGGATTGCTGGTCGGGTTCGGGGCCCGATGGGCGGGTGGCTGTACGTCCGGCCATGCCATCTCGGGTCTCGCCGCGTTTCAGTTGCCGTCGCTGATTGCGGTCGTTGGCTTCTTCGTCGGCGGGCTGCTGATGACCCACGTCATCATGCCGCTCGTGTTCTGAGGTCGCCATGACAAGCCCTCAATCAGCTCCGCGACCTTCCACGCCGGCCCCAGACCCTACGGGCCGCCGTCGCGACGGCCAGTCCGTTCCTGCCCGGGTGGCATACGTTGCTCTCGGCGTCCTGCTGGGCATCGTCTTCGTGAAATCGGAAGTGCTGTCCTGGTACCGGATCCAGGAGATGTTCCGCTTCCAGTCCGCGTACATGTACCTGGTCATGGCCAGCGCACTCGGGGTGGCAATGCTCAGCCTGCAGTTGCTGCGGTGGCTCGATTCTCACAGCTGGAGTGGCGATCGGATCGTCATCGCACCCAAGGAGATGACCCCTCGCGGTGCCCGCTACTGGCTCGGAGGGACCGTGTTCGGTCTGGGGTGGGGGCTGCTCGGCGCGTGCCCCGGTCCCATCTTTGCCCTGCTCGGCGCCGGCGTCACTTCGATAGCCGTGGCGCTGCTCGGCGCGTTGGCCGGAACGTGGCTCTACGGCGCGCTGCAATCGCGCCTGCCCCATTGATTGACCCATCACCGGCGACCGGCATGTCCCTGATGCGTCCACGAGGAACCTACGATGAATGACAGCCCCGCTCACACGTACAGCTACACGGCGCCCATGCCCGGTGTCTCATTCGACGAGGCGCGGGCACGCGTGACCGACGCCCTGAAGCACGAAGGGTTTCGGCGTCCTCACCGAGATCGACGTCCAGGCCACCCTGAAGGCCAAGCTCGACCAGCCGTTCCGCAAGTACGTGATCCTTGGCGCCTGCAACCCGCAGCTGGCGCATCGCGCCCTCGAGGCCGAACTCGGCATCGGGCTGCTGCTGCCGTGCAATGTCTGCGTCTGGGAGGACGGCGACGGCAGTGTCGTCTCGATTGCCCGTCCACAGCCAATGTTCGAGCTGGTGGACAACGCCACGCTGCAGCCTGTAGCCGACGACGCGGACGCGCGGCTGCAGCGGGCACTCGCGGCCGTGCAGGCGACGAGCGCCACATGAGCGATGTGCGCGTCATCGACCGCGTGCGCATCCTGGGCGCGCGTCTTCTGGCATGGGCGGGCAAGCGCGAGCGCGTCGTGTGGGCCGTTGTCGCGGTGCTGCTGATATCGGTGCAGTGGCCGATGCTGAAGGGTATGTACTACCGCGCCGTCGATGTCGCCCCACCGCCGACGTCGATTGAGTGGCGCACCGATCTGGCTTCGGCGCTGCTCGAGGCGCAGCGCACGGACAAGCCCGTGCTGGTGGATTTCAGTGCCGACTGGTGCCCTCCCTGCATCGTCATGAAGCACGACGTGTGGCCGGATCGTGCCGTCGCATCTGCGGTGTCGCAGTCCTACGTGCCGCTGCTGATCGACATCGATCGTGACAGCACCGTCGCGGAGCAGTACCGGGTCAGCGGCATTCCCACCGTGTTGGTGCTCGACGCCAACGGCCATGTGATCCGCCGCGGCAGTTTTCTCAACGCGTCCGGCATGAAGCAGTTCCTGAAAGCCGACGGGTCCCGCGCCGCCGACGGCAAGTGAGCGACACGTGAAGCACCTCACCATCCTGCAGATCAACGACCTGCACGGCTACCTCGAGCCGCATGCCGAGATGTTCGCGCTCGGGCGCGAGTCCGAGCTGCGCTCCGGCGGCGGACTCGCTCGCGTGGCCACGCTTTTCACCCGACTGCGCAAGGAGCGCGCTGGCGCGGTCCTGGCGCTGGACAACGGCGATACCTTCCACGGCACGATGGCGGCCGTCCAGACGCGCGGCCAGGCCGTGGTCGCGCCGATGCGGGCGCTGGGCCTGGACGGCATGACGGCCCACTGGGAGTTTGCGTACGGTCTGGCGGGTGTCGGCGAGATTGCGGCGCAGCTGCCCTACCCGATTCTCGCCGCCAACTACCACCAGCGCGGGGCCTCGCTCGCGCTGCCGCCCTTCACCATCGTCGATCGCGCCGGGCTGAAGGTGGCCGTCGTCGGCCTGGCGGCCATCCTCGCGCCACACCTGCTGCCCCGCGATCAGCGTGCGGCGGTCGAGATGACGTTCGGTGAGGCCGAGCTGGGCCGCCTGATTCCCGTGCTGCGGCGCGATCATGGCGCGGAGCTCGTTGTCGTCCTGTCGCACCTGGGTTTTCCTCAGGACTGCAAGCTGGCCGGCGTCGTGGCCGGCATCGACGTGCTGCTGAGCGGCCATACGCACAACCGGCTGGAAGCCCCGGTGGTGATCGACGACACGCTGATCATGCAGTCGGGTGCGCATGGATCGTTTGTCGGCCGCCTGGACCTGCAGATCGCGCGCGACGGCATCAGCGAGTGGACTCATAGCCTGGTGCCCGTGGACGACTCCCTCGAGCCCGACGATGCCATGAGTGAGCTCGTGGCCGACGCGCTGGCACCATGTGCCGGTGCGCGCGCCGCCGTCGTTGGTGAGACGACCGGCACGCTGCATCGCTATGCGATGTTCGAATCGACGATGGACAACCTGCTGCTGGACGCCACGGCAGCCGCGGCTGGCACGTCCGTGGCGTTCTCGAACGGTTGGCGTTACGGTGCCCCAATCGCACCCGGGCCGTTGACCGAGTGGGACCTCTGGAACATCGTGCCGGCCAATCCCCCGGTCTCCGTGGTGACACTGACGGGCCGGCAGCTGCGGACGTTGTTCGAGAAGAACCTCGAGGCGACCTTTGCCAGCGATCCGTGGCAGCAGCGCGGCGGGTACCTCAAGCGGTGCCGCGGCGTCGAGCTGCTGGTCAAACTGGAGAATCCCGTCGGGCATCGCATCCAGGAGCTGACCGTAGACGGGGCTCGGGTGGGTGACCAGGACAGCATCGACGCGGCGTTTCTCGGCGAGCAGGCGGTGCCGGCCGATGCGGGCAGCAACCGGCGGTCGGCCGACGTCACTGCCGTCGATGCGCTCATCACGTACGTGCGCGGCCAGAAGTCGGTGACGCCTGCACTGCGGGGCAACGTCACGATCGTGTGAGCCTGGCAGGTGCCGTCGATCCTCGCGATGGGGCTGCCCGATGTCGCCACGTCAGGTCCCGGGCGTCAGGCCTCAGCGCGGGGGCGTGAGCCGTATGCGTTCGGCCGTCACGTTCTCCACCGCGGCTCGCGAGTAGGCGAGCGGGAAGTACCGCCCCTCGGCCCACAGCGGTGCGAGGTCGCGGTAGTGCGGGCTCGCCGGGTCGCCGGACTGGCCGGGCGTGTTGATGGCCATCGAGGCGTCCCAGTTCCCGACGTCGGCAACCATCCGGAAGGATGCGCCCGACACGAGCCGGTAGTCGGACGCCCGGTACGCAGCGGCCATCGGTGTGAAAGCCGACCCGCCGAGCGGCCAGCTGCCAACCGTCAGTCGATCGCGCGCATCGACGTCCAGGCGTGCCGTCAATGGGTGAGCGAAGACGGCGTGATGCAGCCGGCCCCATTGCCACTGCGTCGGGTCCGGCCCGAGCCGCTGTTGGATGTCAGCAAGCGCACGTGCGAGCGAATCGACGAGCAGGCGATGGCGACGCTCGCCCGTCAGCCACCCGCCATGCCCCTCCAGAACCTGCAGGACGCGGCCCACATCCCCCGCCCCGACCCGCGTGACCGCCGCTGCCGGGACGACTGCCGCCACCACGGCGTGCCGGAGATGGGCGCCGAACCAGACTTCGAACAGCGCGGCGGCGGCGCTGTCGGCCGCCATGGTGCCGTCCCAACCGCGAAGCAGGTCGAGGGCGCGGCTCACTTGCGGGCGGGAATCGGTCACACCGTCGAGCAGGCCGACGACGCGCTGCGCAGGCAGCGACGTGACGTCGAGTTGATAGGCCCGCGAGTCCTCGAGGCGATGTGGGGTTCGTGATCCGAGCAAGTGTCGCAGCCGGCGTGCTCGGCTCTCGTCGCTCCACTCGTATCCGATGCCCTTTGTCGAGGCCGGGTGATCGACGGGGATGGTGTTCTCGTTGGCGGTCACCAGGAATCCCGACGACGGATTGAAGGCCCGCGGCAGTTCGTCCATGTCGCGAAAGCCCGCCCACTCATAGCGCCCGTCACCGGGGACTGGCGTCAGGCCGTCCCAGTTCGGGCGCACGACGGTGAGGCCGGCGGCAATCCAGCCGATGTTGCCGCTGGTGTCGGCATACACGTGGTTCTCGCCGGGCGCGCCCCAGCGGTTCATCGCCGCGGAGAACCGGTCCCAGTTGCCGGCGCGCATGTATTCGATCGACCCGAGGTACGGCGCCATGCCTTCGTCGAGCCATGCCGCGCGCAGGGCGAAGGCGCGATTGGCCTCCGGCTCGGTCGCCAGGACCGGACCGTGGCGCGTGAACGCCATCGACACCGAGCGCACCGGCTCGCCGCGCACTTCGATCTGCTCGGTGAGGGTCTGCATCGCTTCCCAGCGGCCCTGGTACCGGTACTCGCCCGGGCGTGCCGGGTTGGTCTCGTAGACGTAGAGATCCTCCTGGTCCATGTAGAAGCGGGTCAGACCGAACGCGATCGCCTCGTTGTGGCCGACCGAGATGCCGGGAAGAAACGGCTCGCCGGCGCCAATCACGTCGAGCCCGGGCGCGACCAGGTGGGCGATGTAACGCAAGCTGGGTGCGCCGTGCGCACGATGGGGATCGCTGGCCAGCACCGGGCGACCGGTGGCGCTCCGCGACGGCGCCACCACCCAGTTGTTCGATCCCTGATTCTCGGCAGCCCAAGCCGGCAGTGCTGCGACTGGTGCCGACGGCGCAGGGACAGGTGGGCCGCTGCGCTCCGCCGACGTCTCCGCGCCCACGAACTGCGGCCGCCCCGTGGCCAGCGCGTACGCGCGTCGCAGCCGTTCGAACGGCAGCGCACACGGTTGCAGCCCCTCTGCCAGCGTCGGTGTCACCTCGGGGACCAGGGCTCGGCGCAGCCAATCGACACGCGGCGCGGCGCCGGCATCCTTGCAGTACACCTCGGCGCGATCGATCTCGTTCGTGACGTTCAGCGTCAGCCCATGGTGCCGGATCCGGACGATGTCGGATGCGCTCCAGCGCGCGGGCCGGTAGCCGAGCCGCCGGAACTCCTCGGGCAGCAGTTCCGGGTGGCGCACGGTGAGTTCCACGTAGGCGTTGACGCCGGCCACGAACGACTCGGCAATGCGTCTGGTGTCGGAGGCGTAGGCGAGCCACTCGCGGTAGAGGTCGCCGCGGAACAGCACCGCCCGCGCCATGCGGTCGCTTTCGACGTACGACGGGCCGAAGTCCCTGGCCATCTCGCCCAGGCCGCGTTTGCGCCAGAGATCGATCTGCCACAGCCGGTCACGCGCGGCAATGAAGCCCTGCGCGGCAAATGCGTCGTACAGCCGCTCGGCGTAGATGTGCGGCACGCCCCACTTGTCGACCAGTACCTGGACGGGTCGCTCGAGACCGGGCACTGCCCACGACGCCTCCCCGGGCTGACTGGCGCGTCCGGGTCGCCACGCGATGCTCAGCGACGCCGCCAGCAGCAACGTCACCGCGAGGTGGACCCCGTGGTTCACCATCCTGGGCGCTCCTGTCAGAAGCCTTCGAGCACGACCTTGCCGCGTGCGATGCCCTGCTCGATGAAGGCATGCGCACGTCGCAGGTTGGCCGCGTTGATGAGGCCGAAGTGTTCGCCAAGCGTCGTCTTCAGCGTTCCCTGGTCCACCAGACGAGACACCTCGTCGAGCAACGCACCCTGGGCGTCCATGTCGGGCGTGTCGAACAGCGACCGGGTGAACATCAACTCCCAGTGCGTGGACACGCTCTTGCGCTTGAAGGGCGCGATGTCCACCACACCAGGGTCGTCGATCAACGCCCATCGACCCTGGGGCGCGATCAGTTCGGCAATGGCGGCGAGATGACGATCGGTGGCCGTCGTGGAAAAGACGCACGCCGGCTGTCCGATACCCAGGGCCGCCACCTGTGCGGCCAGCGGTTGCGAGTGATCGACCACATGGTGCGCTCCGAGCGCGCGGGCCCACGCGACCGTCTCAGGACGGGACGCGGTTGCGACCACCGTGAGGTCGGTCAGCTGGCGGAGCAGCTGCACGGCTATCGAACCGACGCCGCCGGCGCCACCGATCACCAGAACGGCGGCTGCCGCGCCCGGCACGGCCTTGCGGACGTCGAGCCGATCGAACAGCGTCTCCCATGCCGTGATGGCCGTGAGCGGCAGGGCCGCCGCCTGCGCGAAGTCGAGCGTCGACGGCTTGCGGCCGACGAGGCGGTGGTCGACGACGTGGTACTCGGCGTTGGTGCCCTGGCGGCTCAGGTCGCCGGCGTAGAAGACCTCGTCGCCCGGTGCGAAGCGCGCGACCTCCGCGCCGACGCCGACGACAACGCCCGCCGCGTCCCAGCCCAGCACCTTCCAGGCGCCGGCATCAGGGGCTGCGCGACGCCGCACTTTGGTATCCACCGGGTTGACCGATACCGCGCGCACCTGCACGAGCAGATCACGGGGCCGCGGTTCCGGCTGCGCCAGGTCGATGTCGAGCAGCGAGTCGGGGCCGTCGATCGGCCCGGGGGTGCGATAGCCAACGGCGCGCATGGTCCCGCCATCTTACCGGCGGGCCAGCGCGCATGCCAGAAAGCCGCCTAGGGCTTGGGCGTCAGATCCAGCGCCTCGACGATACGGGTGAACGGCAGGTTCGCCGCTTCGTTCACGCGCTGCACGTCGCCGGCGCTCTGCGCATCGAACAGGCACATGCAGCGCGACTCGCCGGGCACGAAGGTGCTTCGGACGTATCGCACCGCCGTGCCGTCGGCGGTGAACCGCTGCGCCGTCGCGATTGCCGCCTGCTGCGCGTCACCCAACGCCGTCATCGTGATGCCCTGGAGGTCCCGTTCCACCATGTAGATAGCCACGCTGCAGCTCCTTGCGATGTCATTGGCGCGTCGCCTCCCACAGGCGTCCGCTCGAGGGCAGCATCATCGCGCACGGCCAGTTGACTGTCCTCAAGAGAACGATCAATAAGGCTCAAACAATCTCAACCATGACGGGGCCTCAGCCTTCCCGCTACCAGTTCGGGCCGTTTGCCCTCGACGTCGCACGCCGCACGGTGTGCCGCAACGGCGAGCGCGTCGCCATGACGGCCCGCGCATTCGACGTGCTGCTGGCGCTGGTGGAGCGGGCCGGCGAAACCGTCGACAAGGACGAACTCCTGCAGATCGTCTGGCCGGATGCGGTGGTCGAGGAATCCAATCTCACCCAGCAGGTGTTCACGATTCGCCGTCTGCTGGGGCCCTTGCCAGACCACGCGGCCTACATCGTGACGGTGCCGCGGCGGGGCTACCGCTTCGTGGCCCCCGTCTCGCGGGTGCCCGCCAGTCTCGCGCCCGTTGCCGCTGGGACCGTGGTACCTCCCACCCCTCCCCCCCGGTCCTTCCGGCTCGCGATGCTGCTGCCTGCCGACGCGCCTCTCGCCACGGTCGCCGAGCGTGCGCTCACCCTGTCGCCCGATGGACGGGTCATTGTGTACGTCGCCGGCGTCGGGACGGGGACCCGGTTGTACCGGCGGGAGCTCGAGAGCTTCGACGCGACGCCAATCGCGGAGACGGAGGGCGCCGCCAATCCCTTCTTCTCGCCAGACAGCGAGTGGGTCGGCTTCACCGCCGGGAGACTGCTCCGGAAGGTGCGCGCCGCTGGCGGACCGCCGCAGACGATCTGCGAACTCGACGGCGATGTGCGAGGCGCCACGTGGGTGGCCCCCGACCGGATCGTGTTTGCCGCGGGTCCGGCCTCACCGCTGTGGCAGGTGCCTGCAAACGGGGGCACACCGCGGCCGCTGACGATGCTGCGTTTCGACAGGGGGGAACGAACCCACCGGTGGCCACACGCCCTGCCCGACGGCGGGGTGCTGTTCACGATCGGCCATGCCGACGCGAGCTCGTTCGATCAGGCCAGCCTCGCCGTGGCCGACCTGGCCGACCCTGACCACCGCATCGTCCTGACCCATGCCACGGACGGTCGCTGCTGGGGGCCGCGCACACTGCTGTGCGGGCGTCAGGGGACGTTGCTGGCCGCGGCCTTCGATCCGCAACGGCGGGAGGTGACCGGGGTCCCGTGGGTGCTGGTCCCTGGCGTGGCGATGTCCCCCACCGGCGCCGTGCACGCCGCTGGATCCGAGGCAGGCGTCCTTGTGCACGCACCCGGCGGCGTGCAGACGCCGGGGCGCTCGCTCGTGACGCTGGCGCGCGACGGCACGACGATGAGCGCGACCGTGTGCGACGACCCGATCGAAGAACCGCGCGTGTCGCCCGACGGGCGATCCGCCATCGTCGGCCGCCGACGCTGCGGTTCCGACCTGTGGCTGCACGACCGCGTGCGCCAGGCGTTCAGGCGGCTGACCTTCGACGGCAGATCGTTTGCCGGCATCTGGGGGCCCCGCTCCGGCGCGGTCACGTACAGTTCCAGCGCTGGAGGCGTGGCCGACCTGTATTGGCTCGAATCGGACCGCGGCGTGGAGTCGACGCCGCTGCTGCAGACGGAGTTCGACAAGGTCCCCGGCGCGTGGTCGCCCGATGCGGCGACGCTGGTGTACACCGAATACCATCCGGACACCGGGGCCGATATCTGGGTTCTGGAGCACGCGACAGGCGTCCGTCGCCCGCTGGTGCGCAGCAGGTTCAACGACTATGGCCCGAGCGTTTCGCCGGACGGGCGGTACGTGGCCTACACGGGCGACGAGTCGGGTCGGTGCGAGGTGTACGTGGTCTCGTTGGCTGACGGGTCCGACAAGGTCCAGGTCTCGACCGACGGCGGCGCGGAGCCCGTCTGGTCACCCGACGGCCAGGAGATGTTCTACCGAGTCGGGCACCGGATGATGCGCGTCGACGTCAGCCGCGGGCCGCGCCAGGCCGGTGTGCCTGCCACGCTGTTCGAGCAGCGCCACGTTCCCGGCACCGTCACCGGGCTGTCCAACTACGACGTGGTGGCTGGCGAGGGCACGTTCATGGCCGTGGTCGAGCAGGAGATGCCAGCGACGGTGACGCTGCACGTCACCCTCGAGACGCCTGTGCCGACAGCGTGAACGCCACCGGCCACGCGACGACCACACAGGGCCGGCTTGCCGAGCACTCACTCTATGCCGGAGACTTTCCAGTCCCCCGTTCTGCAAGGTTGAACCCGCGCTCAGCGAAGTAATCGCGCATTGCCCCGGGGGAACACGTGGGGTCGGCCAGCGCAACATACGTGTCGGGGCGAAGCAGGTAGGCGGCACCATGCTGGAACCCGGCATCGTGGTAGGCGGGCTGCCAGCGAAAGGCGTGCACAGGGATGCTGCGCTCCTCACACCAGTGCCGGAGGTCAGCGCCAGTCGGACCATAGACGTGCACCTGCCACCCGATTGCTGCGAGTGTGTCGTAGTTGTCCACGCCCGCAGCCGACACCCACGGGAGCCGGTCACCTCCACGTACCTTCCCAGCTGTGCCAGCACTTAGATCGCTGAAGCGGTAGCCGATGGCTGTCTGCGAAACCCGCCGGAAGATGACCTCACGCGTGATCCCGAACCTGCTTGCCACGCTGGCAAGCGCCGGCACGAGATGGCGGCGGATCATCTTGGCAAGATTGCCGTCGGCGGTGACGAAGGTGAACACACGGTCGGTAGTCTCGACGAGCACGCGCGCAAATTTCTGCCGCTCGCTCTCGTAGCTGTCGAGCAGCCTGTCAGGCGCCTCTCCGCGCAGCACGGTCGCGATTTTCCAGGCAAGGTTGATGGCGTCGCCAATCCCGGTATTCAAGCCTTGCCCGCCAACGGGGCTGTGCACGTGTGCCGCGTCGCCAAGGAGAAACGTGCGGCCTCGGCGGAAGCGGTCGGCCACTCGGTGGTGCACCTGGTACGTCGAGAACCAACTAACCTCATCGATGCTGAGGCCCAGACCGGTAATCGCCTGCTGACTGACGTGCGCGAAGGTCAGGGCCTCGAGGTGCTCGGATTGGCCGTCACGTACGACACCAATCAGCCGATGTCGACAGCCCTCGTCATATGGCAGGACGGCCACCAGGTCGGCACCGTCGAGGGCGATGTGCGCTTCTGCCCTGGGCTCGATGCCGCTCACGGTGACATCGGCGACGTAGAAGCGCTGTCTGTATGTACTGCCCTCGAAGCTCGCCCCGAGCTGCCGCCGCACGATCGAACTCGCCCCGTCGCAGCCAGTCAGGTAGAGCGCCTCGCAGACCTGTTCATTGCCGCCAGGCATGCGTAGGCGCGCCGACACGTGTGCGCCGCTGTCCTCGAAGCCGACGAGTTCGGTCTGCCGCTCGACGGTGACACCGAGTTCCTGGAGCCGCGCGGCGAGCAGATGCTCGTGCCTGTCCTGTGGGTAGACAAGAACGAAGGGATAGGGGGTCAGCGCAGCGCCGGCCTCACCAAGCGCCACACGCACCTTCCGCCGGCCTCCAACCCACAGGTTCATGGCGGGGTTGCAGTGGCCAGCAGCAACCATCTTTTCTGCGAGATCGAGCTGCCGGTACAGCTCCAGCGTTCGCGCCTGCACGACCATCGCGCGGGACGTCTCGCCCGGTCCAGCGCTCTTGTCGATGATCCGGACGGTGCGGCCCTGCCTGACGAGCCAGAGCGCCAGCACCAGGCCTGTCGGACCTGCGCCTACCACCAGGACATCGACCGCCATTGCCGCACACCTCGCGGTTCCACGCTGGTCGCCCGGGGACCCGGACGGCCGCGAGGTGTAGATGATATATGGCACGGTGCGGACTCGGTTCGGTTCGCAGCCCAGCGGATTCGTCTGGTCAGACTGTCAGAGACACGCGCCGACGCACGTCAGGAGCGAATATGAGCACGACGCCGAAGAACACGATTTGTCTGTGGTTCGACACCGGCGCCCTCGAGGCGGCGCAGTTCTATGCCGAGACGTTTCCAGACAGCACGGTGCACGCGGTCCATCGCGCGCCCGGGGACTTCCCGGGCGGCACGGCGGGGCAGGTGCTGACCGTGGAGTTCACCGTGCTCGGCATCCCCTGCCTGGGCCTGAACGGCGGACCTCAGTTCACGCCCAACGAGGCGTTCAGCTTTCAGGTGGCCACCGACGACCAGGAAGAAACCGACCGCTACTGGAATGCCCTCGTCGGCAACGGCGGGCAGGAAAGCGCCTGCGGCTGGTGCAAGGACCGCTGGGGGCTGTCCTGGCAGATCACCCCGCGGGCGTTGACGCAGGCGCTGGGCGCTGGTGGCGATGCGGCGAAGCGGGCCTTCGCGGCGATGATGACGATGAAGAAGATCGACGTGGCCGCCATCGAGGCGGCACGGCGGGGCGAGTGACCGACGCGCTCAGGCCGACTTGCCCAGCATGCGGTCCAGCAGCGACGGCTTGCGCGTGACGACCCGGTTGCGGCCCCGGCGCTTGGCGTCGTACAACGCGCCATCGGCGCGCGACACGAGGTCGGCGTCGCTGTCGGTGGGCTGCAGGTGGGTGAGCCCACAGCTCACGGTGAACCGGACGTGCTGTTCCTGCCGGCCAGCGCCGTAGCTGAACGTGCTGGCTGCGATCTCGGCAAGCAGCCGGTGGAACCGTTCCTCGGCCTCCCGGGCCACGATGCCGGGCATCAGGATGGCAAACTCCTCGCCGCCGTACCGCGCGACGACGTCGCCCTGGCGCACCGCGCTGGTGAGCTTCTGGGCCAGGCAGAGCAGGACACGGTCACCGATCGGGTGGCCGTGTGTGTCGTTGATCTGCTTGAAGTGGTCGACGTCGATCAGCGCCAGCCCGAGCGGCGTGCCCTTGCGCCGTGCGGCGCCGCCCAGTTGCGCCAGGGCACGATCGAAGGAGCCGCGATTGCCGATCTTGGTGAGCGGGTCCAGCGCCACTTCCACTTCCAGCTCGGACAGCCGCGACTGCAGCGTTTCGACCCGCCTGGTGAGCACCCGGAACGCCTCCCCTTCGCGTTCCTGTTTCTCGACGACGGCGCGCCGCAGTCCTGACACCTCCTCGCCCAGGCGGCGGCGAAGGTCGCGGATGTCCCCGAGTTCGGCAATCGTCTCGACGCGTCCCGACGCGGCCAGCACCGCGGCACTGAATTCCGCCGAGTCGCCGAGCGACAGGCGCGCCGCCTCCTGGAGGATCGAGACCAGCTCGGTCCATTCCTGCTCGCGCTCGAGGACGTGTGCGCGCGCTGCCTGGAGGTGACCCGCACAGGCGGCGACGCAGGACGCGGCAGCGCTCTCGAGGTCGTCCTGCTGGTGTGGATCCAGCGCGGTGGCGCGATAGCCGCGCAGGCTGCGCCGGAACGTGTCGAGGTCGGCTTCGTCGGCCGACGGCGCAAAGGCGCCGACGACGTCGATCAGTCCCACGAGGAAGCTGGCCAGCGACGCGGCGCGGGCCGCGGCCGCACCCGCCTCACGGCTCTTCCCGGCGCCTGCATCGTCCTTCAGGTTCAATCCCAGTTCGGTCAGCCCAGACGTCATGTGCAGCGGCACCCTCGTGGCAGACGGCGCCACATGACAGCGCTATCGGCAGGCCGGCGCCGGACTTGAGGATTGGCGTGGTCGGCGATCAGGTAGGGGCCGCTGATCGGGACCATGGTCATTTGGTTATCGTCGCATCCACGACTTTCATGGTAGTGAAGGCGCTGAACACCACCCGTTTCACCAACCCGTCGCATTCGCAGGAGGTTTGCAATGTCTATTGCCAAAGTGACCGAGATCAGCGCTACGTCGGCCAAGAGCTTCGAGGACGCGATTCAGCAGGGTCTCGCCAGGTCGGCCAAGACCGTGCGGAACATCCGTGGCGCGTGGATCAAGGAGCAGCACGTCCGCTGCACCGACGGTCGCGTGTCGGAATACCAGGTGAACATGATGGTGACGTTCGTGGTCGACGACTAGGATCTCCCGCCGTTGCTCCATCCTGCGCGTGGTCCGGACAAGGTGCCGCACGCCACGTCACGGCCCGACGGCCGACACGTCCAACCGGCCAAGGCGGTCCGGATCCGCCAGGATGTCCATCTCGACGACCTTGCTTCCCATGAAGATGAAGCCGATTACGGAGAAGAGGCGTCCGTCCGGAAGGCGCGACACGACGCCCGCGTGTCCATTCACCACGACCACCTGATTGGACAGTCCGAGCTTCGAGAACGTCGCGGCCTGCGCGGCAACCGCTTCAGCCCCGCGTACGAGGCGTGACATCCCCTTCGCCGCGCCGCCATCCGCTCGGAGGACGACCCCGGGGTCGAGGACCTCGACCAACGCCTCGAAGTCGCCGCTCTGCGCGGCGGCGAGGAATGCCTCGACGACGCGGCGCTGCCGACGCAGCCCCGCGTTCGACGGCGGCGCCTGCCCCTGAATACGTCGGCGGGCGCGACTCGCCAGTTGACGCGAGGCCACGACCGAGCGAGCGACGATCGGCGCGATGTCGTCGAAGGTCATGCCAAACACATCGTGGAGTACGAACGCCAGACGCTCCGCGGGTTCCAGTTTCTCGAGGACGACGAGCAGCGCCAGGCCGACCGAGTCGGCGAGCATGGCGTCCCTCTCGGGTCCCGCGCCATCACGGTCGATCGCGCCGATGACGGGGTCCGGCACGTGCACGTCCAGGGGAGTCTCCCGGCGCGACGCCCGCGTGCGCAGCATGTCCAGGCACACGCGCGCCACCACCGTCGTCAGCCAGCCCCGAAGGTTGTCGATGGCGCCGGCGTCTGTACGGCTGAGCCGGAGCCAGGTCTCCTGAACGGCGTCCTCGGCTTCGGCGGCTGATCCGAGCATGCGATACGCGACCGCCTGCACGTGCGAACGGTGCGCTTCGAATTGCTCGGCGAGGTGTTCAGGTGTCGGCATGACGCACATCCCTCCAATGCGGTTCGTCACTGTGGTGACGGATGGGACGTCGCTGGTGTGACGGGACGTCCCATCCCCGCGGCAGGCACGGTCACACTCGGCCGGTGAGATACGTCATCCATGCAGTTGCCGTCGTGGGATGCCGGTTGCCGGGCACCCTGTCATAGACCCGCCGCGCCGTCGAGGCGCGGCCGGCGAAAGGAGCCGCTATCGATGCTCGTTCTCTTGTGGGTTGTGCAAAGCGCGCTCGCCCTCTTCTCGTTCGCCGGGGGGGCGTACAAGCTGTTCATGTTCGAGGAACTCGCCAACATGCCGGCCATGGCCGTGCTGTCGCGTGGCGGCTGGGGCGCGCTGGGTGCGCTTGAAATGGTGTGCGGGGTCCTGCTGGTCGTCCCTGCCGCGACCAGGTGGATGCCCGTCTCGACTCCGGTGGCAGCTGCCGCGCTCGCGCTGGAAAGCTTCGCCCTTGCGGGGCTCTACGCCCGGCACTCCCTCACGCTCACCGCGGCCAACCCGCTCGTCTGGGTCGTCATGATGGGGCTGATGGCGGCGTTCGTGGCCTACGCACGGTCCCCACTTGAGCCGGCGCTCTGACCTCAGACCTGGCGCCAGAGCAGCGGGCCGCGCTCCCCGAACGTCGGCACGCCCGCTGTCGCTCAGCGATCAGGCCTCGAGGCGCGCCAGCAGGTCGTCGGTGGCGACCAGATCGCCCTTCTTGGCGAAGATCTCGGTGACGGTGCCGTCGGCACCGGCAGAGATCGTCATCAGCATCTTCATCGCCTCGAGCGTGATGAGCGGATCGCCGGCCTTCACCTTCGCACCGACCCCGACGGCCAGCTCGGTGACCATCCCGGGCATCGGGGCGACGACCTGCAGCGGGTCGCCCGCGACGCCCTTCGGCCGGGTGGCGACGTGCTTCGGCGCCAGCGCCTTGTCCACCACCTGAGACTCGCGCGGCATCCCGTTGAGTTCGTAGAAGACGCTGCGGCGGCCCTGGTCGTCGGTGTCGCCGATGTTGATCAGCTTGATGAACAGCAGCTTGCCGCGGTCGATCTCGACCTCGATCTCCTCGCCGACCGACAGACCGTAGAAGAACGCGGTGGTCGGCAGCCCGGACATCTCGCCGTAGGTCGCCAGGAACTGGTCGAACTCGGCAAAGACCTGGGGATACATCAGGTGGCTGTAGAGGTCATCGTCGGTGGCACGGCGTCCAAGCGTCTTGCCGAGTGCCTCACGGGTGGCGTCGAGATCGACGTGCGCCGCCCGTTCGCCCGGGCGCTTGGTCAGGGGCACGCGATCGCCAAGCACGACCTTCTGCACCTGCGCCGGCCAGCCGCCGTCGGGCTGCCCGAGGCCGCCCTGCAGCATGTCGATGACCGATGCCGGGAAGTCGTGCGAGCCCGGGGTGAGCGAGGGCACGTCCTGCGGCCGGATGCCGCGGGTGATCAGGTACATGCACATGTCGCCGACGACCTTCGAGCTCGGCGTCACCTTGATGATGTCGCCAAACAGCTGGTTGACCTCGGCATAGGTGCGGGCGATCTCAGGCCAGCGGTGGCCGAGGCCCATGGCGTTTGCCTGCTCCTTGAGGTTGGTGAACTGCCCGCCGGGCATCTCGTGGACGTACACCTCCGCGGAGCCGGCGCGGGGCGCGGTGTTGAACGGCTGGTAGAACTCGAGGACCTGTTCCCAGTAGTCCGACATCTCGTTGAGCGCCTCGAGGTCGAGCCCCGGGTCGCGCTCGTGGCCGTGCAGGGCGGCGCACACCGAGTTGAGGTTTGGCTGGCTGGTCGATCCCGACATCGACGCAATGGCGAGGTCGACGATGTCCACGCCGGCCTCGGCGGCCGAGAGGACCGACGCCGCGTTGATGCCTGAGCTGTCGTGGGTGTGGAAGTGAATCGGCAGGCCAATCTCGTCGCGCAGCGCGGCGACGAGACGGCGCGCCGCGAACGGGCGGCACAACCCGGCCATGTCCTTGATGGCCAGGATGTGCGCGCCCATCCGCTCGAGCTCACGCGCCTTGGCCACGTAGTACTTCAGCGAGTACTTGTCACGCGTCGGGTCGTTGATGTCGCCGGTGTAGCAGATGGCGGCCTCGCAGACGGCGAACGGCTGGCTGCGCACCGCCGCCATGGCCACGGTCATGTTCGGCAGGTAGTTGAGCGAGTCGAAGATGCGGAAGATGTCCATGCCCGACTCGGCCGCGTGCTTCACGAAGCCGCTGACGACGTTGTCGGGGTAGTTCGAGTAGCCAACCGCATTCGAGCCGCGAAACAGCATCTGGAAGCAGATGTTCGGCACCTGGGCGCGCAGGTCGCGCAGCCGGTCCCAGGGCGACTCGCGCAGGAAGCGCATCGCGGTGTCGAACGTCGCGCCGCCCCACATCTCGAGGCTGAAGAGGTTCGGGGTACGGTGCGCCACGACCTCGCCGACCTTCAGCATGTCGATCGATCGCATCCGCGTCGCGATCAGCGACTGATGCGCATCGCGCATCGTCGTGTCGGTGATCAGCAGCGGCTGCTGGTCGCGGATCCAGGCGGCAAAGCCCTCCGGACCGAGTTCTCGCAGGCGATCGCGCGACCCCGGCGCGATGCCGGCCTTGAGGTCGAACGCCGGCACGCGGGCCGCAGGCAGGACCTCGGGCGGCCGGTAACCCTTGGCGGTCGGGTTGCCGTTGACGGTCACGTCGCTCAGGTACGCGAGCAGCCGGGTGGCCCGGTCGCGACGCGGCTGGAACTTGAACAGGTCCGGATTGGTGTCGATCAGCCGCGTGGTGGCCTTGCCGGCGCGGAACGTCTCGTCGAGGACGACGTTCTCGAGAAACGGGATGTTGGTCTTGACGCCACGGATGCGGAACTCGCGCAGGGCGCGGTGCAGGCGCTGCAGGGCGATGTCGAAGCGCGGACCCGAGGCGGTCAGCTTGACCAGCATCGAGTCGTAGAAGGGCGTCACCACCGAGCCGGCATCGCCCGTGGCAGCGTCCAGCCGGATGCCGAAGCCGGCGGCCGACCGGTAGTTGATGATCTTGCCGTAATCGGGCGCGAAGCCGTTGGCCGGGTCCTCGGTGGTGATGCGGGCCTGGACCGCATAGCCGTTGCGCGGGATGTCGGCCTGCGCCGGCACGTCCACCTCGTGGCTGAACAGGGCGTGGCCCTGGGCGATGAGGATCTGCGAGCGTACGAGATCGATGCCGGTGATGACCTCGGTCACCGTGTGTTCGACCTGGATGCGGGGGTTCATCTCGATGAAGAACCACGCTTTCGCGTCCATGTCGTACAGGAACTCGACGGTGCCGGCGTTGTTGTAGCCGACCGCCTTGGCAAGGCGGACCGAGGCGTCGCAGAGCTCCTGGCGCACGGTGTCGTCGAGGCCGACCGACGGGGCGATCTCGATGACCTTCTGATGGCGGCGCTGCACCGAGCAGTCGCGCTCGTGCAGGTGGACGATGTTGCCGTGGCGGTCGCCGAGGATCTGCACCTCGATGTGCTTGGCGCGCGGGAGGAAGCGCTCGAGGAAGACGGCCGGGTTGCCAAAGGCCTTGCCGGCCTCGCTCTGCGCCTGATCGAGCAGGCCGTCGAGCTCGGACTCCTGCTGCACGACGCGCATGCCGCGGCCGCCGCCGCCGAAGGCTGCCTTGATGATCAGCGGGAAGCCGATGGTCCGGGCGATGCGGCGCGCCTCGTCGCGATCGGCGACGGGCTCTTCGGTGCCGGGCAGCGTCGGCACGTCCACCGAGTGGGCGAGGGCGCGGGCCGACACCTTGTCGCCCATCGTGTCGAGCATCTCGGGGTCGGGGCCGATGAAGGTCAGTCCCGCGTCGCGGCACGCCCGGGCGAAGTCGGCGTTCTCGGAGAGGAAGCCGTAGCCCGGGTGGATCAGGGACACGCCCTTTTCTTTGGCGAGGTGAACGATGCCCTCGATGTCGAGATAGGCGCCGACCGGGCCCTTCTCCTTGCGGAGACGGTAGGCCTCGTCGGCCTTGAAGCGGTGCCGCGAGAAGCGATCTTCGTCAGCGTAGACGGCAACGGTGCGCAGGCCGAGTTCGGTGGCGGCGCGAAAGATCCGGATGGCGATTTCGCCCCGGTTCACGGCCATCAGTTTAGGGGGGGTCACGGGCATCGGGTACTCGGTGGCGGGCAGTCCGCGCCACGGCTGGCCGCCGACCCGCGTCGCAGGGACCGAGGTGCGCGCAAGGGAAGGCGTGCCGCGTAGGACCTGAATCGGATTCGGACGGACGTGAAACTGGCGGGGCGGGCCGACGGTGCCCCGGCGACGATTCTACTGCGCCGGCGCGCTCGGGCTACTGCTCGCTCGCGTACGACTCGAGGTAGCCGCACGCCGGGCACCGATACGACGTGATCTGCACCTGTCGCTTCCCCTGAGTCTTCGTGCCCGTCCAGACGCTCTTCTCTGGCCGCCCTTCCACCCATTTGCTCGGGCTGACGCTGCCGTACCCTTCGTCGCCGATGAAGCCCTGCTCCATGCTGCCGTGGCATTTCGGGCACTGATGTGCGGTCATGGCCCGAGCTTACAACGGGTCGTCGCCCATCGTCTCGTGCCCGGCGATCGAAGGCCCGCCGGGCCCGGGTCGCCGGCGGTCTCGGTTCTCACCTGGCAAGCGCTAGCGGCCGGTGACTCAGGCGACCTGGGTGCCGCAGCGGTGGCAGAACCTGGCGTCGTCGGCGTGGACGGCCGCACCGCACGACGCGCAGTGGCGAGACAGCTCGGCTGACGACAGGCGGCGCGACGTCATCTCTGCGGTCACGATCCCGGTGGGGACGGCGAGGATGCCCCAGCCCAGCAGCATCACGACGCTCGACACGGCCCGCCCGAGGTTGGTCTGCGGGGCGATGTCGCCAAAGCCCACCGTCGTCATCGTGGTGATGGCCCAGTAGATCGCCACGGGGATGCTCGTGAAGCCGCTGTCGGGGCCTTCGACCACGTACATCACCGTGCCGAGCACCACGACGACCATCGCGACGACCGAGAGAAAGACGGCGATCTTCCGGCGGCTGGCGCGCAGCGATTCGCCAAGGCTCGAGAACTCACGGACGTACTCGGTGAGCTTGAGGATGCGGAACGCGCGCAGCATCCGGAGGATGCGGATGTCGATCAACACGTGCAGACCGGGCACAGCCATGGCCAGGTACATCGGCAGCACCGATGCCAGGTCGACCAGTCCGAAAAAACTGGTGGCGTAGCGCAGCGGACGCTGCACACACGCCAGCCGCGCGAGGTACTCCGCGGTGAAGAGCAGTGTGAAGGTCCATTCGAGCGTGAGCAACAACGTCGCGTGCCTGGTCGCGATGGGCCGCACCGACTCGAACATCACGACCAACACGCTGGCGACGACAATCACCAGCAGCGCCACGTCGAAGCGGCGGCCCGCCGTCGTGTCCGACTCGAAGATGACGGCAAACCACCGGCGTCGCCAGCCGGCGGCCGGACGACCGAACTGCACAGCCTCGGGCGACGGGGACGGCTCGATCACGCATGGATCTTACGGTGTCGGCCGTGTGTGACGGGCCAGAGACTGATCAGCGGGGCGGCAGGCGCGTCGCGTGCCCCTCGACTCCCTCTGGATGCAGTGCCAAGATGGCGCTGTCGAGACTCCGATCACATGACACCTTCATCAGCACACACCTTTGCGAGCTACCCCAGCCTTCGCGATGCCAGCGTCCTCGTGACGGGCGGGGCGTCCGGCATCGGCATGGAGATCGTCCGCGCGTTTGCCGGGCAGGGCTCACGCGTCGCGTTCCTGGACTTCGACGTCGAGCACGGGGAGATGCTCGCGGCCGAACTGCAGGCCGGTGGCGGCCAGGTGCGCTTCGAGCCGTGCGACCTCCGCGACGTCGATGCCCTCCGCCGGGCCACCTCTGCGGTCGCGGAGGCTCACGGTGCGGCACGCGTGCTGGTGAACAACGCCGCACGCGACGACCGTCACCGGTGGGAGGACGTCACGCCGGAGTTCTACGACGAGCGCATCGCGACGAACCTCCGGCACATGTTCTTCGCGATCCAGGCGGTCGCCCCCGGCATGATCGCCGCCGGCGGCGGCTCGATCATCAATCTGGGGTCGGACTCGTGGTGGCGCGCCGGCGGCGGGTTCCCCGTCTACACCACGGCCAAGGCCGCCGTGCATGGTCTCACCCGCGGCATGGCCCGCGACCTCGGGCCGCACCGGATCCGCGTCAACACGCTGGTGCCCGGATGGACGATGACCGAGCGGCAGCAGCGACTGTGGGTCACGCCGGGCGGCATGGCTGCGCAGCTCGCGGCGCAGTGCCTGCCCGATCCCATCGCGCCGGTGTACGTCGCGCGGATGGCGCTGTTTCTGGCCTCCGACGACGCCGCGATGTGCACCGCGAACAACTACATGGTGGAAGCGGGGTCGATCTAGGCCTCGGTTGCCGGGCCCTTCGGAAGCCGCAGCACGAACATCTGCCGCGTCCCATCGGCGGCGATTCCCGGCACCACGATCGCATCACTCGCCCGGTTCCAGGCTGGCGCGGGGTCGAGCCGCAGTGGCCCGCCGTTCCAGTTCGCCAGATAGATCGGCGGCGACTTCAGCACCCGTTTGGTCGCCAGTTGAAGAAACGTGTAGATGTGATGTTCGCCCTCACGGTGACCGTTGACAAACCACTTGCCGTCCGGGCTGAGCGCGACATCGCCTTCAGGGTTCGGAAAGCGTTCTCGCCCGCCCCACGACTCGGCAATCGCCTTCCGCTCGACGTCGTAGACGACCTGCTCACCGTTCGCGGAACCGATGATCCGCGGGCCGATTGCCCATTCCGGATGCCCGCCGACGAAGGTGTCGTGTCGCGTCAGGCCGGTGCCGTCTGGCCGGACGGTGAACGGCGAGTTGGTTCGCCTGCCGAGCTCCTGACTCTCGAAGTTCGCCCGAGCGAAGAAGTAGATGAGATTGCTGTCGCGGTTGTTGAGGGTGTGATTGATGAACAACTGAGACCCGTCGATCTTCGGATCCAGGTCGCGGACTGCCTCGCGCAGGTCAGCAAACGACACGATCAGCGACTTCCGGCCCGTCGCGATGTCGATACGAAAGATGCCGTCATCTTTCGGGGCGGCCACGCCAACGGTCCAGTCCCAGGTGTCCGGGTAGCCGGTGACCGGGCGCAGGCGGGCCATGCGGGCATAGTTGATGGCCGTGAAGAACTCGCCACTTGGCGCGACCCCACCGTTGCCGACCGGCGTATCGTCGTAGCGGAATTCGCGGAGACGCCTGCCCTTGCCGCCCTCCGCGGAGATGTCGTAGAGGACGGTGAAGACTTTGTTGGTTCGGGGATCGCGGTCGTTGAAGAAGAACTGCGTCTGCGGATGACGGGGATGCCAGTACAACATCGTCCCCTGCTGCGGGTTCCAGGCCAACGTCCGGTCGACCACCCTGACTGCATTGTCATTGTGCGTGTCGATCAGGCAGATGTTGGCGGCGTCCCCAGCCCTCGGCATCCGCTCCTGGAACGTCGTCTCGAGCGCGAGGATGTAGCGGCCGTCGCCGCTCCAGGGGATTGTTTTGCTCTGGCCGATGTACCCGAAGAAATGATGTGCCGGCCCGTGCGTCAGTTGGGTGACGCGGATGACCGAATCGTTGGCGAACGGCTGGGCGGCCACGACCAGCGCCAGCATGACGAGACCTCGCCAGACCATACGTCGTTCTCCTCCAGCAACGCCCGCTGACCCATCTCGTGCGCCGGGCAAGCCGACGCATTCTGACACGACCGAAGAGCGCGGCATGGCAGGATCGGGTGCGTCATGCCCTCCGGCTACTCCGGCACCCCGCTGATCAAGAAGCTCGGCATCGCGCCCGCGGCGCGTGTGCTCGCCGTGCATCCGCCGGACGACTACCGGGCGCTGCTCGGCGATCTTCCCTCCGATGTCACGTTCGTCAGGGGCGTCGGTGACGGGCCGACGCTGGTGCACGTCTTCGTCAGCCGACGGCACGACCTGGAGGCGCACCTCGTGCGGATGCGCGACGCGCTCCAGCCCGATGTGCCGGTATGGGTGTCGTGGCCCAAGAAAGCCTCGAAGGTCTCGACCGACGTCACCGAGGACGTCGTCCGCGCTGTCGCCCTGCCGCTCGGATTCGTCGACGTGAAGGTGTGCGCCGTGAGCGACGTGTGGTCCGGCCTGAAGCTGGTCGTCCGCCTCGCGCTGCGGAAGCCGCGCCGCGCCTCACCAGACACGGTCGCTTAGAATGGAAGACACGCATGTCAGACACGTCAACCAAAGAAACGCTCGGATTCCAGGCTGAAGTCTCGCAGCTGCTGCACCTGATGATTCACTCCTTGTACGGCAACAAGGAGATCTTCCTGCGCGAGCTCGTCTCGAACGCCTCGGATGCCGCCGACAAGCTGCGCTTCGAGGCGATGAGTGATCCCGCGCTGTTCGAAGACGACCGGGAACTTCGCATCCGCGTCTCGTACGACGCCGAGGCGCGAACGATCACGGTGTCCGACAACGGCATCGGCATGTCGCGGCAGGACGTGGTCGACAGCATCGGCACCATCGCCAGGTCGGGCACACGTGAGTTCCTCGCGCAGCTGTCTGCCGACCGCGCCAAGGAAGCTCAGCTGATCGGACAGTTCGGTGTCGGCTTCTACTCCGCCTTCATCGTCGCCGACCGTGTGACGCTGGTGACCCGTCGGGCCGGACTGACAGCCGAGCACGGCGTCCGCTGGGAGAGCACGGGAGAAGGCAGCTACACGCTGGAAGCCGTCGACAAGGCCACGCGCGGAACCGACGTCGTCCTGCACCTGCGGCCGGACGAGGACGAGCTGCTGTCGGGCCATCGGCTGCGGGAGATTCTGCGCAAGTACTCCGACCACATCGCGATCCCCATCCTGATGAAGGGGGAGCGGTGGGACAACGAGGCCAAGGCCCAGCTGGTCACCGACGACGACGAACAGGTCAACCGCGCGTCTGCGCTCTGGGCCCGGCCCAAGAGCGAGATCACCGAGGAGCAGTACCACGAGCTGTACAAGCACGTGGCCCACGACGTGGACCCGCCGCTCGCCTACACGCACGCCAAGGTCGAGGGGCGCCAGGAGTTCACGGCACTGCTCTACGTGCCGTCGCGGGCGCCGTTCGACCTGTGGGATCGCGAACATCGACGCGGGGTGAAGCTCTACGTGCGCCGCGTGTTCATCATGGACGACGCCGAGCAGCTGATGCCGGCCTACCTGCGGTTCGTGCGCGGCGTCGTGGATTCGAGCGACCTGCCGCTCAACGTGTCACGGGAGATCCTGCAGCAGTCCAAGGACGTGCAGGCGATACGGTCGGCCGCCACCAAGCGGGTGTTGGCCATGCTCGAAGACCTGGCTGAGAAAGACACGCCCAGATACGAGACGTTCTGGAAGACGTTCGGCCGGGTGTTGAAGGAAGGCCTTCCCGAGGATCACGCCAACCGGGAGCGATTGGCCAAGCTGCTGCGGTTCTCGTCCACGCATCTGCCGGGCGACGAGCAGTCCGTCTCGCTGGCCGATTACGTCGGTCGGATGAAGGACGGTCAGACGGCTATCTACTACATCACCGCCGACGGGCACGCCGCTGCCCGTCACAGCCCGCATCTCGAGATCTTCGGCAAGCTCGGGGTGGAGGTGCTGCTGCTGCACGAACGCATCGACGAATGGGTGGCCTCGTCGCTGCACGAGTTCGACGGCAAGCCCTTGCAGTCGGCGGCGGCCAAGGACCTCGATCTCAGTCACATCGGCGGCGAAGAGCCGACGCCTGAGGACCCCGAGTCGTCGGGCGACCATGCGCTGCTGCTCGAGCGTATGCAGGCGGCGCTGGCAGAGCGGGCAAGCGCCGTGCAGGTGACATCGCGGCTGACCGAATCGCCGGCGTGCCTGGTCAGCAGCCGCGACGGCCTCAGCACCAACCTCGAGCGCCTGATGAAGGCGGCCGGCCAGGCGATGCCGGAGTCCAAGCCGATCCTCGAGGTCAACGCCGCACACCCACTGGTCCGGCGGCTGAGTGCCGAGACCGACCCGGTCAGGTTCAATGACTGGTGCCAGATCATCTTCGATCAGGCCACGCTTGCCGAGGGTGGGCAGATCGAGGATCCGGCGGCGTTCGTCAAGCGGCTGAACGAGCTGATGCTGGCCCTGGCTGGCGCCGGGCCATCGCGGATCTGGACGCCCGGCGACTGAGGCAGACCAGCGGCGTGCCGGCGCGCATCCAGAACCCGTGAGGCGTGTGGCTGGCGCCCCCACTTTTATGGGGGCGGGATGCGCGTGGCGTGCCAGGCCACCATCACCCAGGCGTCGGCGCGACGATGCCAGATCGCGGTGAAGCGAAGGTGCGTGCGACTGGTGCCGGTGGTCACCTGTGCCTCCGACCGCGCGGTGCCGCGGATGACGGCCGTGTCTCCGTACAGGCGGACCGAGAGATCGGCAGGCTGGAACGAGGTGTACCGGGTGCGCCCGCTCCTGAGCGGCTCGAGATACGTGGCCTTGGAATCCACCCGGCCACTGGAGTGGGTGTAGACCAGGTCGTCGGCGAGCAGCGCCTCGAGCGTGGGGACGTCTCCGGCCACGAGCGCCTGCCCGCGCCGCCCCTCGGCTGCCCGGACCGCGGCTTCGGCGTCGGCCGCCCCTGAGGCCACGCCCTGGACCGGCCCGGTCACTGCCAGGAGTGCCGCGAGCAGCCCACCGATGACGCCGCTCATGCGCCGCCCACCGTGACCTTCGCCAGCGCCGCCTCGTTCCAGTCGATGCCAAAGCCTGGTCCCTCGGGCACCACGGCGGTGCCCTGTTCCAGCCGCAGCGGCGTGCGCACGAGGACGTTGCCGAGCGGGCCGGTCAGCTTGTGGCCACCCTCCATGATCACGCAGTTGGGCGTGGCCACGGCCAGGTGCAGGGACGCCGAGAAGTACAGGATCGTGCCCGTGCTGACATGCGGGCTCCACGGCACGTTGAAGGCTTCCGCCAGGGCCGCGATGCGCTGGCACTCGGTGATGCCGCCGGCCCGGCAGACATCCGGGTTGATGATGTCTGCGCCGCGGCTGGTCAGCAGGTCACGGATCTGGAAGCGGTTATTGAGCATCTCTCCGGCGCACACCGGCGTTTCCAGGGCCTCCGCCAGTTTGGGATAGCTGGCCTGATCGTCGGGCAGCAGCGCATCCTCGAACCAGCCGACGTTGCCGAGGCGGTCGAAGCGACGCCCCGCCTGGATCGCCTCGTAAAGCTTGAACGCGCCGAGCGAGTCGACGGCGACCTGTCCCTGCCGGCCCATGGCCTCGGAGACGGCCGACACGCGGTCGATGTCTTCGCTGCCCTTGCCCTTGCGGTAGCCCATCTTCACCATCTGCATGCCGGAAGCCTGCGCGGCACGTGCGTCGGCCACGAGCGCGTCCACCGTGGCGCCGCTGATGCCGCGGTACAGGGGCTGTGCGGCGCGGTAGCGACCGCCGAGCAGCTGATACACGGGCAGACCGACCGCCTTGCCGAGCAGGTCCCACAGCGCGAGGTCGACGCCAGCCAGTGCTTCGAGCTGCACGCCCGTCGAGTAACCGCGGACGCGCTCGGTGGTGAACAGACGCTCCCACAGCGCGTTGATGCGGCGCGCGTCCTGGCCTCGGAGCAGCGGAGCAAAGAGGTCGGTGATGACGCGCTGGTGCATGCGCGGCGCCGACGGCGCGTGGCACTCACCCCAGCCGACCAAGCCGGAGTCGGTGGTGATCTTGACCAGCACGGCCTGCTCGAAGCCCTTGAATCGGGTCGGACTGGCGTGGTCGAGACGGTTCCAGAGCCCGACACCACCCGTCAGGTCTCCCGCGGGAGGAAGCTCCAGCGGCTCGTCGAAGCCAACCGCTTTTGGCGGGTTGCGAATGATCAGCGGCTCGACGCTGCGGATGACGAGAGGCTGCGTCGCGTCGAGGCGGTCCTGACGATCGCGCGTCGCCTGCGCCATCGCGGGGAGGGGGGTGGCAGCGGCCGCGGCGAATGCCGCTCCCAGCCAGCCGCGTCGCGAGATGGAGTGCGCACCCGGCACGTGGGAGTGCATCGATCAGCCCTCTACCCGTACGGCGGCCAGTGCCCGCTCGTCGAAGACCACGCCGAGGCCGGGACGCTGCGGCACGGAGGCAAGGCCCGGCTTGATGTCGAGGGCGTGCTGGAGCAGGCGGTTGCCGAATGGGCCGTCCTGCTTGTTGCCGTCGTAGAGCTCCATCATGGCGCAGTTGGGCGAAGAGACTGCAAGGTGCATCGAGGCGGCCATGTAGGGCGCCGAGCCGGTGCTGACATGCGGCGCCCAGAGCGCGCCGAACACGTCGGCAATCCACGCGATGCGACGCACTTCGGTGATACCGCCGGCGCGACCGACGTCGGGGTTGATGATGTCGGCGCCGCCGTTCATGAGGAGGTCGCGGAACTGGTGACGCGTGGACAGCATCTCGCCGGCGCAGATCGCCGTGTCCACCGCCGTCGCCAGTTCCGGGTAGCGCGGCAGATCATCGGGCAGCAGGGCATCCTCGAACCAGGCGATGTTGCCGATCCTGTCGAGTTCCCGACCGACTCGCACGGCCTCGTTGAAGGTGAAGGCGCCGAGCGCGTCCACGGCAACCTGAGCGTCTTGGCGCGATGGCGTCAGCGACCTCGGCGACTACGGCCAGGGCCTGGGTGCCCGGGCCGCTGCGCAGCGCCATCTTCAGCACGGTGAAGCCGGACGCGACCATCTGCCGTGCGCGCTCGACGACCTGGGCGCCGCGATCGCGACCAGTGTAGGTGCCAGAGAACGTCGCGTACGTCGGGATGGAGGTGCGGTACGCGCCACCCAGCAACTGATACACGGGCACACCGGCAAACTGGCCCAGGATGTCCCACAGCGCCAGGTCCACGCCCGCGATGGCCTCGAGGTGCGCACCGCTCATGTAGCCGCGCACGCGCTCACTCTGGAACATGCGCTGCCAGAGCGCGTCCACCTGGCGCGCATCCTGCCCCACGAGCAGTGGCGCCAGCAGATCGGAGACGACCCGCGCCTGGATCCGCGGCGCCACCGGCGCGTGGCACTCGCCCCAGCCGATCAGTCCGGCGTTGGTTGTCACCTTGACGAGGGTCGCCTGCTCGATGCCCGGCGTCCGCGACGGGCTGGCGTGATCGAGGCGCCGCCAGACGCCGTACCCCTCGGTGACCGCGCCGACATCGCCAAGACTGACCGGGCCGGCTGCGCTGGTCCCCGGTCCCGGCGCGCGAATGACGATGGGCTCGATGGCAGTGATGGTGAGCGCGCCGGAGCCGCGCATGGCCCGGACGACCGACGGCTGCGCGGCAAGCGGGGTGACGTCGGCGATCAGGGCACCGGCAGCCAGCGAGGCCCGACCGAGAAAGGTGCGGCGAGGCAGCATCAGAAGGTGAACCTCGCGCCGACCTGGATCTCGCGCGCCGGTCCTGTCGAAGTGATCGTGCCGAAGGCCGGCGTGCCGAAGATGCGGCCGGGCGCGTTGAACTGCGGCGTGTTGAGGGCGTTGAACATGTCCAGCCGCAGCTCGAAGGCGCGCGCCCCCATCGCGAAGCGCTTCTGCAGGTTGACGTCGACTACCTTTCGGCCGGGCGCGTCGACGGCGTTGCGCGGCGCGCTGCCGAAGGAGAAGGCGGCCGGCGCGCTGAAGGCCGAGGTGTTGAACCAGGCCGACACGCTGCGCTGGTCTGACGGCAGGTTCGGGTCGCCGGTGAGGTCGGGACGGATCGCGCCCCGCGACGTGTTGGCCGGGTTCCCGTTCATGATGACGTTGAACGGGTCCACCGCTGTGCAGGTTCATGCTCACGCCGACCTGCCAGTCAGCCGCGAGGAGTCTGGCCACGCCGCCGAGCCGGTCGCCGAACGGCAGCCGGTAGACGGTGCTGAGCTTGGCCACGTGCCGGAAGTCGATGGCGCAGCGACCCCACTCGCCGTCGAACCGGTCGTACTGATTCTGCGGCTCCTGGTCTTCGGTGCCGACCGAGCTGGTGGCCGGCGACGATCGCGTGTCGTAGCAGCGCGAGTAGACGTAGCTGGCCAGCACGTTCATGCCGAAGAAGTCGAGGTTCTGGCCGCGGAACTGCAGGCCGTTGTACTCGGCCTGGCCGTCGGTGTCGAAGACGCGGATGTCGCCGAACGTCGTGAGCGGCCGGCGCGGCTGCACGGCGCCGGGACCAGGCGCCGGCGTGTTGAACGTCCAGGCATTGTCGAGACCGCTGGTGTCCGAGCCGACGTAGCCGACCTCGGCAACCCAGCCGCCCCTGCAGACGCCGCTGCACGTTGGCACTCCACACCTTGGCCAGCGCAGGGCCGTAGTCCTGCGCGATGGTCGTCAGCGTCGGCGTGGCCGTGGAGCCGGACTGGCCGCCCTCGGGGAACCCGTTGGCCAGCGTCAGCGTGGGCGAGGTGCGCACGGTGTTGAAGACGTCTTCCCGATTGAAGGGCGGGTTGCGGAACATCAGTGCGACGTTGGCCATCGTCGGCTGTGTCATGTAGTGCCCGTAGCCGGCACGGACGACGGTGTCATCGGTCCAGCGGTAGGTCGCACCGAGCCGGGGCACCACGTCGTGGTTGGACCCATGCAGGGCGCCGGACTCCCCCGGCACGGGGAACAGCTCCAGGGTCGTGCGATCGAGGTTGCGGGCGATGCCCAGCGCGTCCTCGGTGGCGCCGGCGTACTCGTAGCGGAGACCGAGGTTCAGCGTGAGGCGCTCGATCACACGCCAGTCGTCCTGCGACGTACGCGAAGAAATGACGCTGCCGGAGCGAGGCGCGGGCCAGGTTGGGGATGCGGCCGGTCTGGTCCGGCAGTCCGAGCATGAAGTCGGCGAACGCATTGCCGGAGAGCAGGCCGGTGAACGAGAACGAACCCTGATTGCGCGCATTCACCGAGAAGAAGTCGGTGCGTCGACGAAAGCCCTCGGCGCCGACGCGCAGCGGAATGCCGGCCGAGATCGAGTTGCGAGTTCAGCTGGGCGGCCGGGTTCTCGTACAGCAGGCGCGGGTTGGCAAACGTCTCACCGGTGCCCATGTAGCCCGTGATGCCCGCCGAGGGAATACCGCGCAGCAGAGGATCGCTGGCGTTCAGTCCGCTGATGCCGAAGTCGCGCAGCGGATCGATGTCGGTGCCTTCACGACCGGTCTGGTTCGGCGTCGACTCGCGGACGAACGACACGCGCGCGTCGAGAAGCCAGCGCGGCGACATCGTGCGTGTCAGGCCGACGACGTAGTTCTGGTTCTCCGGCTGGCCGTAGCTGCGGAAGTTCGGGTTGAGCTGGATGGTGTCGATCGTTGCCTGGCGCGAGGCGAAGCGGCCAAAGAGCGAGGTGGCGTTGTCGAACTGATGGTCGACGCGGGCGAAGTACTGGTGCTCGCGTTCCTCGGTCATCGCGGTGCTGACGTAGTTGTTGGCGAGCCCGCCCTGGGTCGGCAGCGGGATGTAGGCGAGCAGCGCCTGGGCCTGCGGCGAGAGACGGTCGGCCGGGATGACGTTGCCCGGGAAGGCTGACGCGGTGTACGGGTCGCGAACCGGCGTGGCGAGGGCCGAGAAGTCGCCGCGGCGGAAGGCCTCGGTGGCGGCCGTGGCCGTGCCGGTCGTCTCGCGGTCGCTGCGCGACCCCTCGTAGCCGAAGAAGAAGAACGTGCGGTTGCGGAGGATCGGGCCGCCGATGGTGCCGCCGAACTGATTGAAGGTCGAACGGCGGCGGCTGGCCCCTGGTCGAAGAAGCGGCGCGCGTTGAGCTCGTCGTTGCGGTGGTAGATGAACGCGCTGCCGTGCGGCGTGTTCTGGCCCGACTTCACGATCATGTCCACCTGGGCGCCGGAGTACATGCCGTAGGCGGCGCCGTACTGCCCGGTCTGCACGCTCACTTCCTTGAGCGACTCGAGCGACGGGATGAAGGTGGAGCCGTTGGCAAAGCCGGCGATGATGCTGACGCCGTCGAGCCGGATGTTGTTGTCGAAGTGCCGCTGGCCGTGCACCGAGAGGTTGAGCGGCTGCGTGCGACCGAGGTTGTTCTGGTTGCCGTCGAGCGACTCGGTGGCGCCAGGCACCAGCTGGGCGAGCGCCATGAAGTTGCGGTTCTTCACCGGCAGGCCCTGAATCTGGCTCTCGGTGAGCACGGCGCCGAGCGAAGGGTCCTCGGTGCGCAGCAGGCGGGTGTCGGCCGGGGCCTCGACCTGGACCGTCTCGCCGAGGCTGCCGAGCTCGAGCGTAAAGTCGACGCGCACCGTGACGTCGGATTGGATTGGGACGTTCTGGCTGCACGGCCGTCTTGAAGCCGCTCAGCTCGGCGGCGACGTCGTAGGCACCGGAGACGCAGCGAGGTCACCGAGTAGCTGCCGCTCTCGCCCGTGACCGTGGTGCGGGCCACGCCGGTGGCGCGGTTGGTCACCGTCATCGTCACCCCCGGCACGACAGCCCCGGAGGCGTCGCGAACCAGCCCGGTGACTCCGGTCTGCAAGCCCTGACCGAACGGCCGGGTGAGCCATCAGAAGTGCGCCTGCCGCAAGTGCCGGCAGCCAGCGTTGTCGTCGCGAGAACATCGAACGTCCTCCAAGGCACTGGCAGGCAGGCCGGAAAAGGGGCCTGTCGCCGCGTGTCTTGATGGGGCGGCAGCATAGCGACGCCTAAATCTGATATGTAAAGTAAAAAATTTCAGATTAAACATTTCTGTCTTCGGCGTAGAGATGGGCGCCGTGAGCATCACCCGTCTCCCCGCGGTGTCGCGCGAGCGTGCCAGCGATGCGGTGTACGTCGCCCTGCGCAGCGCGATCCTGTCGCGTACCTTTGCGCCAGGACAGCGTCTGCACGTCCCCGCGCTGGCGGCCGAGCTGGGCGTCAGCCCGACTCCGGTCAAGGACGCCCTGACCCGCCTCGAGGCCGAAGCCCTCATCGAGATCAAGCCCCGCAGCGGCACCTTCGTCGCCGCCGTGGACCCGGACGACCTGGCGGAGGCGTTCGAGATCCGACGCGCGCTCGAGTGCCTCGCAGCCGAGCGCGCGCTCGGTCGGATGACCCCGGACGACGTGCAGGCGCTGCGGGTCCTTGCCACCGCGGTGTCGGCGCCACCCGCGGCAGGCGACGACCGCGAGCATCACGCCGCCGCCAACGTCGCGTTCCACAAGCGGCTCGTGCAGCTCTCCGGCAGCCGCCGGCTCGTGCAGATGTACGAGAGCCTCGACGCCCACATCCAGATCGCCCGCATCCACACGACGCACGATGAGTGGAAGGCGCGGATCGCCTCGGAGCTGGACGAGCACCTGGCAGTCGTCGACGCCTTCGAGCGTGGCGACGCAGCCGCTTTGGTCGCCGCGTTGCGGCAGCACATCACCCGCGCCGCCACATCCCTGGTGGCCGATCTGCGCCGGCATCAGGACACGCCGGCCGCCAGACAGCGCAGACAGGTAATCGGCGCATGACCCACTTCAGCGGCATCTACCCCATCGTCAACACGACGTTCGACGACGATGGACGACTCGACGTGAAGAGCCAGCGCCGACTGGTGCGGTTCCTGCTGGACAGCGGCGCCGCCGGCCTGGGCCTGTTCGGCAACGCGAGCGAAGGCTACACGCTGCGCGACGATGAGCGCCGTGTCCTGCTCGAGGCGATCGCCGAGGAAGTGGCCGGGGCCGTACCGCTGGTGGTGAGCAGCGGTCACACCGGCACCGACGCGGCCGTCGCCGCCAGCGTCGAGGCCGAGCGCGGCGGCGCGGCGGCGCTGATGGTCAACCCGCCGTACTACGTCAAGCCGGACGCCGAGGGCATCTACGCCTACTTTGCCGCGATCTCCGACGCCGTTGGCATCCCGATCATGGTGCAGGACGCGCCGCTGATGACGCAGGTGGTGCTCGGGGTCGACCTGCTGGCGCGCATGGGCCGGGAGCTGGCACGGGTGCAGCTGGTGAAGGTGGAGGCGCCGCCCACCTCGCCCAAGGTTTCCAAGCTGGCCGCCGCTGGCGAGCGGCCACCTGACGCTGTTCGGCGGGCTGAACGGCAACTTCCTCCTCGAGGAGCGCGCCCGCGGGGCCGTCGGCTGCATGCCTGGCTGCGACATGACCGACGCCTTCGTGCGCGTGTGGGCGGCCGCTGATCGCGGCGACGCAGGCGGCGGCCCGCGAGCAGTTCACGCGCCTGCTGCCGCTGATCCGCTATGAGTTGCAGCCGGGTCTCGGCGTGGCGGTGATGAAGCGCAATCTCTTCGACGCCGGCATCATCGCGTCGCCGCGCACGCGGCATCCGACGCGCACACTCGACGCGGTGGACATCGCGGAGATTCGCGAGATCCGGGCACCGCTCGACCTTCTGGCGTTCACGTGGGCCGCGACGCACCCGTGAGTCAGGGGCACGGACCTCACCCGATCGGACCTGATCGGCGTCGTCGCCGGCCTGGCCGTGCTCGGAGTGATGATCGCCCTGCCTGCGCCCTACCCGGTGACCGATGTCGGGATGGCACGCCTCGGTCTGCTTGCGCTGGCGGTCATCTGGTGGGTGGCCACATCGCTCCCGCTGGCGATGACGACCATCGCCATGCTCGGCATCGGCCTGGCCATCGGTGCGTTGTCGATCAGCGACGCGTTCGCGCACTCGAGCAGCTGGATCCTCTGGTTCGTGATCGGATCGTTCGGCCTGGCGGCGGCGCTCGAGGCCACCGGCGTCATCCGCCGGTTCGCGCTGGCGTTCATCGACTCGCGGCTGGCTCGCGGCAGTTCGCGCCGTTTCCTGATGATGTTCCTGACATCGGCCACGGTGATGAGCGCGCTCATGGCCAACACGGTGGTGGCAGTCGATCTGGCTCTCCCTCGCACTGAAGATCTACGAGGTGCTCCAGGTAGAGCGCACCGACCCGATCGTCGAGGCCAACACCCTGGGCATCGCCTGGGCCGCCAACTTTGGCGGGGTCGCCACACCGGTCGGCAACGGCACCAATGCGGCGGCGATCGCGCTCATCGCGTCGGGCACGGGTGTCACGATCACGTTCCTTCAATGGACCGTCATCGGGACCATCCTGACCCTGGTCTTTCTCGCGAGTGCGCTGCTTGTCTTCCGCGTCAGCGTGCCGGCGACGTCCGACATCCTGACCCGCCCAGAGAGTCGCGCCTTCATCGCTGCCGAGCGTCATCGACTGGGAGCGATGCCCTCGGCCGAGCGGTGGGCGATCGGCTGGTTCGGGCTGGCCATCCTGCTGTGGTTCCTGCCGGATCTGTCGGGGTTCATCCTGCCGGCAGAGCAGGCAGCGGTGCTCAAGGGGTCGCTCCACATGGCCGTCCCGGCGCTGCTGATCCCCGTGCTGATGTGCCTCGTGCCGACGCCCGATCCGCAGCGGCGCCACGTGCTCACGTGGCCGGAGTGGATGGGGGCCGTGGACTGGGGCCTGGTGATCTTCATCGGCGGGGTGATGGGACTCGGTACGGCAGTCGGTGCCGACAGCACCGGGCTGCCAGCATATGTGCGCACGGTGCTGCAGCCCTCGCTCGACCGGACTGTCGGAGCCGTGGTTCGTGCTGGCCATGTGCGCCGGCGTGATCCTCGTGACCAGCGTCATCTCGAACATGGTCACCCTCGCCATCTTCCTGCCGCTCGGCATGACGCTGTCGCAGAGCCTCGGCGTGGCCGACCCCGTGGCGCTCGGCGTGGTGCTCGGCATCGGTCCGTCGCTCGACTACCTCCTGCCCTCCGGCACGACCACCAATGCCATCGTCGCCGGCAGCGGGTATCTGCGCGTAGGCACGATGGTGCGCCACGGCTCGATTCTGTTCGTGGTGCACACGCTGTTGCTGGCGGGCGTCGGCTATCCGCTGGCGCGCCTCGTGCTGGGACGCTGATTCGCTCGACGATCTGTTTTGCTGCAGTGCCGGCGCGGAAGACCACTGACTCAACGGTGCGGGCCGCATCCCGTCGCGTCGGCCCAACGGGGCTATGCTGGCGGTAGCGACAGTGAGACGTCACGCGATGCGAACGGCGACCTCGCGCCCTCGACCATGAATCAGCGAGAACTGGAGTCGACACCGAGATGAGCAAGAACAACGTCAACCCGAACCACTACAAGGTCGCTGGCCGGGAGCGCCAGGGCGAGGACATCGTACAGGTCAGGCACGCTGCAGAAGCATGCACAGGATGTCGCCCGCCGACGATCCGAGATCGGGGGAAAACGCAAGGCAGCGGCGCCGGCGCCTGCCGCGCTGCCGCGTGCCGCGAAGAGCACAGCGAAGAAGGCCAGCGCCGCGACGACGCCCGCAGGATACAAAGGCCCCGCGGCGCGCCGCCACGACGTCTGCAGACAAGGCATCTGCGCCGGCCGCCGGGCAGGCAAAGAAGCGGGCGAGCGCCAAAAGGCCGCAGGGCGCCGCCACGAGGCGGCGCAGGGACGCGGTCCACTGCCAAGAAGAGCGCAGGGGCGTCGACGACCCGCAAGGCCGCTCCCCGAACCGAGAGCAAGCCCGCCGCTCGCACGGCCAGCAAGGACGCCAGCGCCGCGCAAGCGCGCCGCCCGCAAGGCGTGACCGCAGGGGCAGGTGGCGCCGTGGCGCTGCCGCGGGCGGCGTGATGATCAGCCGGCGGCTGGCGCCGCCGCGACCACCTCCACGAAGCGCTCGAAGTCCGGAATCGGCAGGCTGCCGCCGGTCGCGCGCGGATGGCCGTTGGCGAACTCCGCCGAGGCCGACGGGGTGAAGGGCAGACTGCGCAGCCAGGCGACCAGATCGACGTCCGACGCACTCCGCACCGCGAAGTTGACGCGACCTGGCAGGAACGCGTCGTTGGCGGCAATGACGATGGCCGGAGCGAGCCGGCCAGACCAGCGGACCGCGATCAGCGGATGAACCTGGGCCGCCGACGAGAAACGAATCAAGGCCGCGGGGCCGATTCTTTTCGGCGCGATGCGCGAGCAGCGGGCGACCTCTGCCTGCACGGCTTGCCGATAGCGTTCGAGTTGGGCGACGCCGGGGACTCGACCGGCGCTGATCTCCTGCGCGCTGCTGGCGGCCTCGAGGACCTGCAGCGCGGTGTGCACGTCGTCTTCCGGTGCGCGCCGGGCGGCGTTGAGCAGGGACACCGCCTTGGTCCAGGAGGTGCCCTTGGGCACGACTCCCACAAGATCGGCAAAGGGCGCGGCGGTCCCGAGGTCGGCCACTGCCCCGAGCGCGGCCAGCCACGCCGACGAGGCAATTCCTGGCAGATCGCGACAGACCGCCCAGGCCAGCACGCTGGTTGGCGCGACCGGCTCGCGGTCGTACCCGTTGACGAACAACGCACCGCGCGGCCCACCCCCGCGTGGCACGTGATGATCGATGACCAGTGTCGGGACACCTTCGAGGATGGGCTCGCTGCGGCTCCCCATGTCGAGCACCACCAGGGCGTCTGGCTCGAGCGCCCGCATCCGATCGCGCATCCCATCCTGATGCACGTGCTCCCCGCGCCGGCCCGGCAGCGGCAGCGGCTCGCTGCCGCAGGCAGTGAGCGCCCGGCTCAGGATGATCAGCGACGCCAGGCCATCGACGTCGTTGTGCGAGGCCACGACCACGCGCCCGCGCCGCGATCTTGACGAACTCCCGAGCGGCCAGGACTGCGGGCCAGCGATCGAGCTGCACGAGATACCCCCCGACGACAATCATCCTATGCTTGCCCCTGCTGAGGCTCAGAACCGCCCTTCGCGCGTACGATAGCGGCGAGCGTGAACCGAGCCCCTGCTGGCGCGTAACGGCGTGCGGCGCGTGATGATGGACGGCGCGCGGCGCTGCACGTTCGACCGGGAGATCAACCACGATGAAAATGACCACCTACGTGAACTTTGCCGGGACCTGCGCCGAAGCGTTCCGCTTTTACGAGCAGCATCTTGGCGGGCAGATCAGCCAGATGATGACGCACGGGCAGGCGCCGGATCAGAGCCAGGTCAGTCTGGACTGGAAGGAGGCGATCCTGCATGCGCGCCTCAACATCGGCGGCACCGAGCTGGTTGGCGCGGACATCCCGCACGCCCAGCCCATGCGCAGCGCGTACCTGACACTCAACGTCGACAGCGATGCCGAGGCGGAGCGCATCTTCACAGCGCTGGCAGACGGCGGCGAGGTGTTCATGCCGATGAAGGAGATGTTCTTCGCGACGCGGTTCGCCCAGCTCAGGGACCGGTTCGGCGTGAACTGGATGCTCATTCACGAGCGACCGAGGCCCGCGGACGCCTGAGGGCTCAGGTTGGCTTCGGCCGCCCTCACGTGGCCGGCTCGGCAAGCTTGCGCTTCATCGGCAACCAGAAGTCCTGACGCCAGCGCTCCTCGGTCCGCGGGATGAGCGACTTTGGGACGCCGCGATGCGTGAGCTTCAGCTCGGTGCCGGAGTCGACAGGCCGCAGCGTGACGGCGGCCATCGAGAACACCCCCTCGGGGTAGTCGGGCTCCCGCCACGCGCGAACCACCCGCTCGGCTGGCGCGAGATCCACGACGATGCCGGTGCCCTCACCGACGCGGAACGGATGTCCGACCTGCTCGGCCTCGGTTACCAGCAACCGGTACACGTCGGCCGGCTCGGCCCGGAAACGTACCTTCTGCGAAATCGTCTTGCACATGACGCGTCTCCCGCGTGGTGGCCAGTGTGCCTCGCGATGGCGCGTTGCGCAATCTGCGCGGGTGTCGGTCAGGGTCGATCGATCGCGGCAATGACCTTGGTGGGACGCAGCACGATCCCGCCGCACCCGGCTCGCACCAGAGTGTCCGGGCGGACGTGAGGCCGCGGGCATCCTCGGTGTCCTCGCCGCCGGCGGCCACCCGGCCGACCATCGCCTGCTCCACGTCGGGCGGCGGGAAATAGCCGGCGGCCGGCGGCGTGGTGAGACGCCGAATCATGGCGTAGACGACCGGATCGTCTGCGGCCGCTTCGTACTCGAACGGCACTGACTGGTTCTTCGCGCGGTGCATGAAACCCCAGCCGGCACCGTGTTCCACGGCGAGCCGGGCGGCTTCGGCACCGGCCTCGCCCATCTTGTCGTCCTCGTTGACCACGACCGGCTTGCCGTGCCGACGGGCTCGTCGCACGGCGCGCGGAATGGCCTCGAGTGGGGTGGTGTTGAGGTGGATCAGCAGAAAGTCAGCCGCGTCGGCGATGGCGTCGGGCATCGTGCCGTCGCCCATCCCGCTGGTGCTCACCAACAGCCGCGGCGCAGCCGCCTTGGCGTGGCGGATCAAGTCGACCTGCCCCTCGACGCTGCGCAGCCACTCGCCATCTGCCCAGCGCGCGAAGCCTGCGTGCCGATACTCGTTGGACACCTCCAGCACCACGTTGCGGTAGCCCCGGTCCCTGATCCAGCGCGCCACGCCGGCGACCGCGACACGGGCCACGCTCCGGCTGGCGATGGCGCGGTCGTGTGAGTGTTGACGCTGGTAGAAGGCCGAGAGGATCACGACGGCGCCGAGCCGGTCGGCGGCGTCGACGACGCGCGCGACACGCGTCATGTAGTCAGGCCGCAGCGATCCGTCGCTGTTGAACGCCGAGTTCACCGCACCTTCATAGCCGGGCATGCCGCCCTGCAGGCCAACCGTGAACGCCCGTACGCCCTGCGCCAGGTACTCGGGCATGCGCGCGATGAACCGCGTGGTGTTGGCGTCGGGGTCGAAGCCATCGAGGTGGGCGCGGCCCGCGGGCCCGGTGTCCTCGAACACCGCGTTCACCATCCGGACGTTCATCAGCAGCCCTTCGGCCTGGCTTCCCGGATGCGGCGGGCGGCCGTCGATCAGCCAGCCTGCACCCTCGATGGCGACGTGCGTCCGCGAGGCCTGCGTTGTTGGCAGGGTGGCGCAGCTCACGCCAGCCAGTGCGCAACACAGGAGAGTCAGGACCCGGTACACGACGGCAGGCGAGGGCGTCGGCATCATGCCGCCGCAGTGTAGCGCCGAGCGGATGACCGACGTTCGCTATCCGTACACCCGTGCATCGTCCCCGAACGGCGGCCGCGCATCGGTTCGGCCGGGGGCCGGACCCTGCGTGCGGCACATCGGCGCACCCTTTGCAGGAAGGTGCAGTGTCGGCGGCCGTGCTGCCGGTCGATCTGTGAGCCGCTGGAACACGAGGTCAGGTTGGGCGGCGGTATGCGCGTGAACGAGGAGTGGCGTGACCAAGGCGAAGAGCACCGCGCGCAGCACCACCCGGCCCCCGACCAAGAAGCAGCTCGCGGACGTCGAGAACGCGCGGCTGTTGTCCACCCCGATGTCGCAGTGCGAGGCGCTCGAGGGGCTGCCGCCGGCCAGGCATCCTCCGCAGGCGATGCGGCTCGGCTTTCCGGTGAAGGTGATGGGCGCGGGCGGGCTGAAGAGCAGCGACACTCGCCGCTGGCAACAACGCCCGCACCTGCGCGTGTCGCTCGGCTACATATGCGGCGTGATCGAGTACTTGCGTGCGCACGGCATCCACATGTACCGGATGTCGTCGGACCTGGCGCCCTACGCGACCCATCCGACCATGCCGCAGTTCCACGGCATGGTCCGTGAGAGCGCCGGCGACCTGGCGCGCGTGGGGCGCATGGCCCGTGAGGCCGATGTTCGCCTCAGCTTCCATCCGTCGCAGTACGTCGTCCTCAACTCCGCCAACGACGAGCTGACCAGGAAGAGCATGTGGGATCTCGACTCGCAGGCCGAGATGCTCGACCTGATGGAGTGCGGACCGGAAGCCGTGGTGGTGATCCACGTCGGCGGTGTGTACGGCGACCGCGAAGCCGCCTGGCGGCGCTGGGCCGACACCTGGAAGCGGCTCAGCGAGCCCGTACGCCGTCGGCTCGTGCTGGAGCACGACGACATGTCGTTCTCGGCGGCTGACGTGCTCGAGGTCCACGAGGCCACGGGCGTGCGGTGCGTGTTCGACTACCAGCATCACTGGTGCCTGAACCCGGACGGGCTGCCGCTGGTGGCCACCGTGGAGCGCTTCTGCCGGACCTGGCCTGCAGGGGTGCGGCCGAAGATCCACTTCAGCTGCGCGCGGACGGAGATGCGGGAGTTGAAGCGCCGTAACCGCAAGACGGGCAAGTTGGAGCACGTGCTGCAGCCGCCGGTCTGGACCGGGCATGCCGACTACAACAACCCCTTCGAGGCAATCCAGTTCCTCCGGTCCATCGCCCACATCGACACCGACGTGATGCTGGAGTCCAAGGCCAAGGACCTCAGCCTCATCCGGCTCAGGCACGACCTCGCACGGTACGCACCCGACCTGACCGACCGCTATGGCATCACGACGGGTCAGGCGTCGGAGGATGTTGCCGAGCTCGTGACCGACGATGACGGAGGCGACGCCACGAACGACGCCGCGGAGTAGTCGGTCAGCGCGTCGACACGACACCGGACGTCCGCACCAGCGGCGCAAGAAACGGCCAGACGGTGTCGGCGATGCGCTGCGCGCCCGCGGCGTTGGGATGCACCATGTCCGGCTGGTTCAGGTCGAGGTTGCCGAACACCCCGGCGAGGAGGAACGGCACGAGCGGCAGGCGGTGCTGGCGCGCCAGGCCGGGGTAGATCTCGTGAAACGCCGCGGTATAGCTCCAGCCGCGCCATGGCGGGGTCTCCATGCCGCACAGCAGCACGCGCGCGCCACCTGCCTGGGCGCGGGTGACGATGGCGTCGAGCTGCTTCGTCACGCTGGCGACGGGCACGCCGCGCAGCCCGTCGTTGGCCCCGAGCGCCACCACCAGGATCTCGGGGCGCACCTTCAGCACGTCGTCCAGCCGGGCGAGTCCCTGCGCGGTGGTGTCGCCGTTGCGCCCGGCATTGACGACCCGCCAGGGCAACCGTTCAGCGTCGAGCTTCCGCTGCAGCACGGCCGGGAACGCCGCATCGCGCGACGGCGACACGGAAAGGCTGTCGCCGAGGACGGCCAGGGTTCGGGCGACGGTCGGGGCGGCGGACGAGGGCGAGGTGGGCATCGGGTGTGCGATGGACGCGAGCGCACTGAAGAGCGCTGCGCCCAGCGCGCACACGCCTGCGGTCGTGCGGCGAGACATGGAGATACGACGCTCGCCGAGGGCCTTCGGTCGTTACGTTGCTGCCCGGGCGTTCCATCGAAGCAGCTGCCTGCCGGCTGGCACGGTGGTGCCACTCTACTGACGAACCGATTGCGATACGCACGTGACGCAATGCCTCGGGCCACGTCGAGATCGCGTGACCCTTCTCATCGTTCCTCACCCTGAGGCGTGGGCCGCGGTAGCGCCCCTGCTGGTTACTGCGGTGGTGGCGCCAACCCGACGCTGCCCCCGCCGGCGCCTATGCCTGGATTGACTGCCACGCGGCCACAAACCGTCGGAGAAGACGCGGCCGGCTGTGTCCCTCAACGAGCTCATGCCGGCCCGCAGCTTGCAAGGGTAATGGTATGGACAACCAGCACCGATCGACTCAGCCGCAAGTCACAGATGAGACCGGACGCAACGCGAAGCGCGAGGGCGACATCCTCGGCCTCTCCGATGCCGACCCGAACGTCCCGCTGCCGGGCCCGCCGGTTGAGCGAGGGACCCCATCGCGCAGCCGCGAGGCAGACCCGGACCCGACCCGGCACAACACGCTACCCAGGACCGGTGGGGCCACGGGAATCGACATGGGCGCCGGCGGCACCGGAACCGGCGTCGAGCCCGCGTCAACGGCCGCGCCCGGACCCGGCCGAGTAAACACGTGCGGACCCGGGACGACTGGGTCCGCCCTTCTCGGATGGTGATGACCGATCTGTGGCAGCGGCGTACACCACGTGTCCGCGTGCGTCCAGGCGTCGCGTATCCGGACACCTAGGCGCGCGCGCCGAAGGTGACAAGAGCCGCGCGGGCACCCCCGCGTTGCCGGCTCGACTCTATACAGACGGCTGCGTCTGCGCTTCGGGGAACACCGGCCGTTCCGGGTCGACGATCAGCCAGCACCGGCGCCCAGCAGGAACAGGGTCCCCATCAGGTACAGCGGCACGTTCCAGCTGCCGAACCACTGCACCGAGTACGCCACGATCAGCGGGTTCAGCATCGCGGCGAGATTTCCGAGCGAGTTCATGGTGGCGCCCACGACGCCCACCTGGTTCCGTCCGACCTCGATCACGGTCGCCCACGCGGCACCTAGCGTGAACATGGTCATGCCGGTCGCCACGGCGATCAGCACGGCCGCCCCCACGGGCGATGTCGACCGGGCGGCAGCGAGCAGCGCGACGCCGGCAATCAGGTACGACACCGCACCAAGGCCGCACCGCCCCACACGCAGGCCGTAGCGCGAAGCCAGCCGGTCTGTCACCACGCCGCCAAGCAGATCGCCGGGCATGCTGACGATGAGCGGCAGGCCGGCGAACAGGCCGAGACTCGCGGCCTCGAACCCGTGCCGCTCTCTCAGGTACGTCGGCAGCCACGTGATGCAGAAGTAGAAGATCATGCAGTTCGGGACGTACATCAGGCTGAGCGCAATCATGTTTCTGCTGGCCGCGAGCGCGCGCCAGTACGCCGAGACCCGCCGGATGATCGGCTTCGGGTGAGCGGTCCGCGACGATCTCCTGCAGCTCCGCCGCGTTCACGCCGGGGTGCTGCGCAGGATCATCACGGAACCAGGCCAGCCAGACCGCTACCCACACGAAGCCCAGGGCGCCGAAGCAGACGAAGATCTGGCGCCAGGACAGGTACTGGAGCAGCCACAGCACCAGCGCCGGAGTCAGGCCGCCGACCAGATGCGCGCCGGCGAAGAAGATGCCCTGCACGGTGCCTCGCTCGCGTCGCGGGATCCATCGCGAGAAGGTGCGCGCGACACAGGCCCACGCGCCGGCTTCCCCGACACCGAACAGGAACCGGATGGCCAGCAGCGGTCCGTAACTCGTGGCGGCGCCGGTCGCGGCGGTCAGGCACGACCACCACACGACGATGCGCGCCAGCACCAGCCGGGTGCCCTTGCGATCGGCCCAACGCGCGGTCGGAATCTCGAACAGCGCGTACGCCAGTTGAAAGGACGTGAAGACGTATCCCATCTGCACGGTGGTCAAGCTCAGGTCGCGCATGATGCCCGGCGCGAGGGTCGCGATGCACGCCCGGTCGAGGTGAGTGATCACCGCCAGGCACGTGGCAAGCGCCACGACCTTGTACCGCACATGGGTGGGGGCAGGCATTGCAGCGCACTATAAGCGACGTGCGCGCGCCGGCCACGCAGGCGGGGAGCAGGGTGTCAAACCAGGCAGCGAACGGGTAGACTGCTCGAATCTCTGGAGGACACATGACTCTGCGATCGCTTTCGACCCTGACCCGCACGGCGGGGTTCGTTCGCGGCTGAGCGCGCTGGCCTGTGCGCAACGCCTGCACGACGGCCGATCTCGATATCCACTCTCGGCCGCCACGTCGCATCGGTCGCGAGCTCGGGTCGTCGGACGACGCCTCACGCGCGGCTCGGCAGGCGCTCAACCGCCAAGGATCGACCGATCATGAACGGCCCGCTTTCGCGGAGCGCCGCGCCAAGCGTCCGCTTCTTCGAGCTCACCGACGCCATCCTGCGCTCGCGGACCGGTGGGGTGGAGGGACAGACCCCGCCAAGTCCACGACGCTGCGCATCCTGATGGGCATGGTCCGGCAGGATCGCGGCGATGTCCGCGTACTCGGCCAGCCGATGCCGGCCTGCGAGGCGGCCGTCAAGCGGCCGGTCGTATCCGATGGCACGCCGTCTCGACGGCGACGCAGACGCGTTTCTGCCGGCACCGGGCACGTCGCAAACGTGCACGCGCCGGGACGTGGCGCCTGGCGGCGGCTTCCGGTGGCTGTCGATGGGCAACGAGGGCTGGGAGGTCGCGCAAGCCCTGAACGCGAGTGGGATCGCGGCGTTCGTGCTCAAGTACCCGCTGCAGCCGACCCCCGACTCGCTCGAGGGACTGAAGCAATCGATGGAGCGGATGCAGGTGGTGCGCGACGAGACCCGCTCTATCCTGTTCTCGTCGCCAACACGCAGGACGTCGAGCGGATCGGCGACTGGATCGCCTTCCTCGACCGCGGCCGCATCATCGAGGCAGCGACACCGGCGCCTACCTCGATCGCTGGCGAAGGGTGCACCTCGACGTCCCTCCAGCGGCGACGGTACCGCCCACCGAGGGCCTGGTCGACACGGTGAGGCGTGTGGCCGTTACGGCAGCCGCTCCGCCAGCGTTCGACCGGCGGCGCGGGTGGGCAGGGTGCGCTCCGGCCGGCGCCACCACGCTGGGATTTGTCGAACCAGCTGATGCCGAGGCGGAGCGTGCCGTATGAGCGCGCGCTGATCGTCAAGCGCGCCAGCGAGTGGGGCGTCGACACCACGCGCATGCGGCGGGATGATCGGCTTCTCGGCCGGCGCCTTCCTGACGATGCACAGCACGCTGAATTCGAAGGCGATGAAGCTCGCGTTCATCGGGCCAATCTACGGCGGCATGGGCCCGGTGGACGTGCCCAGGGACGCGCCGCCGATGTTCACGGCCATTGCCACCGACGACTTCCTCTTCCGCGGCCAGTTCGGCGTCGTCAAGTCCTGGTTCGACGCGGGGCGGCCGGTCGAGTTCCACCTGTATCAGAACGGCGGTCGCACGGTTTCGGTCTCGGCAACCCGAACCGCACGAGCAATCGCTGGTTCGACGCATTCACCCACTGGCTGGACGTGAATGGTTTCCTCGCGGCGAAGGCGGGCAAGTAGCGGAGATGATGCGACAGGCGCTCGATACGCTGAGGGTTGCGACCAAGGGGCGCGGGTTCTACGAGATCACGCGCGACGTCCAGCGGCGCGTCGCCCAGGCAGGCGTGCTGATGGGCCTTTGCACGCTTCACCTGCAGCACACCTCCGCCTCGCTGCTGATCCAGGAGAACGCCGACCCCGACGTGCGTCGCGACTTCGAGCGGGCGGTTCTTCGCACGCCTGAAAAGCGGAAAACGTGCCGGCGGCGACGCGCGTCTTCGTTCCGCACGCCTCGTGCCGGACGGCGACGCGCTCTTCGTCCACACCGCGGAGGGCGACGAGGCGCGACATGCCGGCGCATGTGAGGACGGCACTCACCACGGTGAACCTGAGCGTGCCGGTGGCGGATGGGCAGCTGTGCCTCGGCACGTGGCAGGGCATCTACGTGTGGGAGCACCGACGAGCGCCGCACACCCGAATCGATCGTCGTCCACGTCATCGGCGACGAGTCGTAAGCTTCGACCGGGGTGCGGGTGCAGCGCAGGAGGTTCACCGTTCGTAGAATGGTGGCGGCTCGACGCCCAGCGCGCGCAGGTAGACGTAGCCTTGTGCGCGGTGATGGACCTCGTTGTCCACGACGTAGAGGATCTGCCAGTAGCCCAATCCCTCGTACTGGCCAAACGACGTCAGCGTCTCCTGGAACCGCTCGACCGGAATCTGCGGCCAGAACTCGTTGATCTTCGTGGTGCTCTCGTCCCACAGCCGAAGAATCTCGGCTTTCGACGTGGTCTTCGACGGCGCGTAGCCACCCCATTCGAGCGTGGCCAACCCGTGGGTCATGGGTCCGGCCATGCTCAGCAACTCGTTGAGGAGGTCGCCGAACGTCCTCATCCCCCCGATGGAGAACGTGAACAACTGGTCGTCTGGAAACAACTCGATGACCCGCCGCGTGAGCCGGCGGTGGCCCTGCCAGTGCTCGAGCAGTGCATCGGTCGAGATGAACATCGTCGGCTGAGATTCGTTTGCGCTGGTCATGATTTCTCCTGTAGCTCCCTTTCAGCAAGGCGTCGGAACCCGTCGGGAACCGAGCGCACGCTGTGTAACGCCGACCCGTAGTCGACCGCTTGCTCTCCGTAACGCGTGCGGATCGCGTCGATGGCCTGGTCTGCGCGCGAGCGCGCCACGCCCTTTCTCGTGCCGGGACGGCGTCCCTCGTCGGCACGCGCAATCGGCAGCTCCAGCTGGACGATCGACTCCCCTTCGAGATGGGACACCGAGATCGCCAACAGGGAGATCGTCTTCTCGTCGCGGTGATCGGCAAGAGCCGCGCGCACCAGGTCCTCGGCGACCTCAGCGAGCGCCCTCGTTGCAGCGATCGGCGCCGGCAGCGTGAGCGAACGTGTCACCGAGCGCAAGTCGGCGAAGCGCACGCGCACCGTGACCGTCCGGCCGACGAGGGATTTGGCGCGGAGCCTGGCGCCGATGCGGTCAGCGAGATGATGGAGCGTCGGCTTGAAGACGCGCTCGATCGCCGGCTGGCGGCCGAGCGCCGACTGTGCGCCGGCGGATCGCGCGCGCCGGCGCGTCTCGACCTGGCGGGGATCGCGGTTCCACGCGAGTGCCGTCAATCTGTTTCCGACCGCATGCCCAAGCAGTCGCTCGACCGATTGCGGTGAACTCTCTGCCAACTGGCCAATCGTGGATACACCAATTGCGGCAAGCCGCGCCTCGGTGGCGGGTCCGACGCCCCACATCAGCGCCACGGGCAGATCGTGAAGAAACTCGAGCTCAGCGTCTGGAGCGACGACGACCAGGCCGTCGGGCTTGGCAACCTGCGATGCGATTTTCGCCAGGTGCTTGGTGCGGGCCACGCCGATGGACATCGGCAAGCCAAGCTCGGCGCGCACGCGCGCCCGAACCTTCCCTGCGATCTCTGCCGGCGAACCAAAGAGATGCGTGCAGCCGGCCACATCGGCAAACGCCTCGTCGATGGAGATGCGTTCGACCGACGGTGTGAAGTCGCCCAGCACGCCGATAGCCGCGTCGCCGAGCCGCTGGTACTCGTCGAAATGTCCGCCGACGAACACCAGGTCGGGACACAGCTGCCGCGCCTGTCGTCCAGGCATGCCGCCACGTACACCAAAGGCCCGCGCTTCGTACGACGCCGCGAGCACGACACCGCCGCCGACCGCCATCGGCTTGCCGCGCAGGCGAGGGTCGAGCAGCTGCTCGACCGACGCATAGAAGGCGTCGAGGTCTGCATGGAGGATGGTGGCTGGACAGACCATGGCGTTGATTCCTCACCCTTGACCTGGGACGAAGTCGAATCTTCGCCTTGTCTTCGCCCTCGTGTCAACCGGCCTTCCTCGAGCGCCGCTCTCGGACCCTTGGCGCCAGTTGCCTCGTCATTCGGACGTGGACGACAGTTCTTTTCCGTCTTCTCGTGTTGCCGGTCCTGGTGGGTGGCGCTACCACGGACGGGCACGGCCCTCGTTTGCTGTCGAGCCGGGACCCGGGCAGGAGTCCGTCTGGGACTACCCGCGGCCGCCCCGGACCGAGATGGAACGCCGGGAGGTCGTCGTCCGGGTGGGAGACGTCGACGTGGCACGCACGCGCCGCGCCCTGCGGGTACTCGAAACCGCGAGCCCTCCCACCGTGTATATCCCGCCCGCCGACGTCGTCACGGCGTACCTGCAGCCGGCGCCGGGCGCCTCAGGATGCGAGTGGAAAGGCACGGCACGCTACTGGAGCGTGCGGGTCGAGTCGGTCGTGCTCGATGCCGTCGGCTGGTCTTACGACGATCCGCTGCCCGCGTTCGCCACGATCCGAGGACACCTGTCGTTCTACCCTGGCCGCATCGCGTGCTACATCGACGGCGTGCGGGTGACGGCGCAGGCCGGCGGGTTCTACGGCGGCTGGGTGACGCCCGACATCATCGGTCCATTCAAGGGCGAGCCTGGGACGCATGGTTGGTGACTTACGGGGACGCAGTCGCTGCCTGTGATCCGAGAAGCGCCTCCACAGAAGTCCAGGTGAGAGCTGGATAGCGATCGTTGTCGTGGGCCTGCAGCACCGCGCGGCCTTCCATCATGTCGCGCATGTACTGCATGCCCTGCCACGCCGGATACAGACCGTCTTCGCCCGGCGCCACGAATCGGGCGATGCGGATGAGGGCATTCAGCCGGCCGATGCCGCCGGCGCGAAACAGGCGATAGGTGTCGCCCGTGACCCGCGAGGCGATCGCGCGCACGTCCGCCGCGCTGACCGTGTCGCCGGCAATCCGCAGGTAGCGGGGCGCCTGGTCGTCGAGCGCGACGTGCGCCGTGTATGCGGCGACGTCGTCCATCGTCGTCAGATCCATCCTGACGTGCGGATCACCCCAGTACAGGACGCGCCTGAAGCGGGGCAGGATCAGCGGCATGTCGGTGGTCAGCAGCTCCATGAACGCGCCGTTGAAGATGGTCGTCGCCTGAATGTTCGCGGCGTCGAGGAGGTGATGGAACTCCCGTCGCCAATCGAGGTTGCGATTGCCGCCGGGCGCCAGCCGGGTGAAGTCGAGCGAGTAGTCGCTCGGGATGAATCGCGGCACGCCGGCGGTGACCGCGCCGTCGAGCAGCGCCTTCTGGGCGTCGATGACGACGTCGCGAAGACCGGACAGCGCCGAGACCACGCAGCCGGCATCTGCGCACGCCGCGGCGAGGGCGTCACTATCGCGCCAGTCGGCCACGACGCTCCGCACGCCTCGCGCGCCGAGCGCGGCGATCTTCGCGGCGTCGGTGTCCACCCGGACGATCGCCCGGACGGCCGCACCCTGCGCGAGCAGGGCGTCAGCGATCTTCCCGCCCAGGTTGCCGGTTGCGCCGGCAAGCACGATGGTCTTGCTCGTCGCCGTCGAAGCACTCGTGACCGTCATCCGGCCAGTCTAGCTGCCCTGGTCGCGGTGGCGCGACACATGCTCTCGAGGATCAGTGACGGCGCATGCAGCGAGTGTCAGCGATGGGGCTTTCAGCCGCGCGCGGCTCGCGGCGCCTCCGGCGGCGACACGGGCGGCGATACAGCGGGCGGCGGTGCGACGACATGCCCGGGGGCCTTCACGCCAATCTGCTGCAGCAGCGTCCGGGACGTTGAGGCCAAGTGCCTCCATCTGCTGAAGCAGGTTGAAGACGACGGCCGGACTGGTCTGCGCGAGTCGCGCGAGACTGCCACCGCTTCTCGGCCGATCCGTTGCCCGTGTCCATCACGACCAGCTTGTCGATGTTGCCGAACGGCGCGGCAACGGCGCCGAAGACTCCGGACGACGCCTCGATGATGGCCGGGAGCTTCTCCAGAATGGTCTGCAGGCGGGCGGCGTCGTTGAATTCCTTCCAGGCCTCGGCCTTGCGCAGGATGGCCGTAGCTTCCGCGACGCCCTGGGCCTCGATTGCCCTGGCCTGCGCGAGCCCGATGGCCTCGATCTTTGCCGCTTCAGCGCGACCCTCGACCTCGACGGCGGCGGCTCGACCGACGCCCTCCTTGCGCAGCTTCTCCTGCTCGGCCTCGGCCATCGCGATCATCGCCGAACGACGACCCTCTGCTTCGAGGATTGCCGACTGCTTGGCGGCCTCGGCGCGGACGACTGCCGCCTGGCGATCCGCTTCGGCCGGCTTGATGACGGTCGCGTCGAGCTCCTTCTGGCGGCGCAGGACCTCCTGCTCCTGGACGCCGATTGCCTCCTGCGTCCGCGTTCGGTCGACCCGGACCTCCTCTGCCACCACCGCCTGCCGCGCGGTCGCTTCCGAAAGCGGCCCGGCCTGCTCGGCGCGCGCCTTCTGGGTCTCGATCTCGGCCTGGTACTGCGCCTGGCGGATCATGAAGTCGCGCGACGACTGCGCGATCTCGGCATCGGCCTGGAACTTCGCCTTCTCGCCCTCCTGCAGCGCCTGCGACGACTTGATCTTGGCGTCGCGGTGCGCCTCGGCCTCGCCGATCGCCGCGTCTCGCTTGACCTCGGCGGTGCGTCGCTTGCCGAGGGCGTCGAGGTATCCCTCTTCGTCGCTGATCTCCTGGATGGTCAGCACGTCGACACCGATGCCCATCTTCTCGAGATCGGTGGCCGCCTCGGTCGTCAGCTTCTGGGCAAAGCTCTGTCGATCGCTGTTGACCTCTTCGACCGTCAGCGTGCCGAGGATCGATCGCAAGTGCCCTTCCAGGGTCTGGAAGATGACCTTCTGCACCTGGTCGTGCGACATGCCGAGGAACCGCTCCGCCGACGCCTGGAGCGAGGTGTCGTCACCACGGATCTTCACGTTGGCGACAGCCTTCACCGACACCGGTACGCCCTTCAACGTGTACGCCCGCTTGATCTCGAGCGGGATCGTCATCACGTTCAGGTGCAGGTATTCGACCTTCTCGAGCAGTGGAATCCGCAGCGCCGCACCACCGCGCACCATCCGGTAGCCCACGGTGCGCCCGTCGGGCAGCTTGCGCTTGCGCCCGCTCAGCACGGCGACGGCGTTGGGCGAGACCTTGATGTAGTTGCGGCTGAACAGGAAGGCGGCGGCGAAGAGCGAGAGGACGACGACGAGAATCGAAACGATCAGCGACGCCAACTGTGCATTGTCTGTCATGGGCCCCTGCGTCACGTTCTCTTTACGATGACCGTCTCGCCGAGCACTTCGTCGATCTGCACGGAAGTGTTTTCGGCGATCGCGAGCCCGTCCCGCGTCCGGGCGATCTTGTCCATCAGCTCCTCGCCGAGGCGCACGCGGACCTGCCCCACGCCGCCGGGTGGGATCCCGATCACCACGCGGCCGATGGTGCCGACCAGGTCACCGGCCCGAACGTCGGTGCTCGCCTGCTGGTTGTACAAGGCACGCGCCAGGGCGTAGATCGCGCCGCCGAAGACGATGCCGCTGGCGAACCCGACCAGCGACGCCGGCACCGGTCCGAGACCGTAGTATGTCGCCACGGCGCCGAAGCCGCCGAACGCGGTGATGAACACGGCCAGCACACGACTGCTGAAGAAGCCGGGGCCGCCGGTGTCGAAGTCGTGATCGGTCTCGAGGAAGTCGAACACCTCGCCGAACACCAGCGCGACGAGCAGGAACACGAAGCCGACCGCGCAGAGTGCCGCGCCGGCAACCACGATCGTCTTGTTCGTCACCGTCGAAGTGCTCGTGACCGTCATCCGGCCAGTCTAGCTGCCCTGGTCGCGGCGGCGCGACAGATGCTCTCGACAATCAGTGACGGCGCGATGGCTATATGGCTGGCGGGCGACCGGCGGCACACCGATGACTGCCACGCGGATGGGACGACCAGTTGACGATTCTGTGCCGCCTCGCAAGGGTGCAGATAGACTCGCCGCCATGGGCCTCCTCACCTTCAGCATCAACGTCACCCTGGACGGTTGCGTCGACCATCGCGAGGGGATCGCCGACGACGAGACGCACGCCTTCTTCAGCCGCCTCATGGACGAGAGCGAGGCGATGCTGTGGGGCCGCGTCACCTACGAGATGATGGAGCGCTACTGGCCGGCCGTCGCCCGCGGCGACGAGGAGGCGCCGCCGGCCATGCGCGAGTGGGCGGTCAAGCTGGAGGCCAAGCCCAAGTACGTGGTGTCGTCGACTCGCACGGACTTCCCCTGGAACAACAGCCACCACATCGTCGGCGATCTGCGCACGGGCGTGCAGAAGCTCAAGGATGCGACGCCCGGCGGCGTGCTGCTCGGCAGCGGCAGGCTGGCCACCGAACTCGACCGGCTGGACCTGATCGACGAGTACACGTTCCTCGTCCACCCCAGGATCGCCGGCCACGGCCCGACCCTGTACCAGACGGGCCTGCCCGCCACCCGGCAGCTCGAGCTGGTCTCGGCCCGGCCGCTCCGCAACGGCGCGGTGGCGATGCACTACCGACGCGCACGCTGATTCAGCGACGGTTGCAGCCATGCTCGACGAGTCGGTTCAGTTCGCGTTGCTCGAGCGCCTGAGGCCAATCATGTTCGCTGTCGCGTGGGCGAACGAGAAGGCCTCGCACCCATGCGCCCGATCCGCGTTCGCGATATCGTCGATGAGGGGCACGCGCCGCGCCTGTCGAGCCGAGGAGCCCGCACAATGACCTATGCCAAGGACGCCACTCCGCCCTTCTACCACGGCACGCGCGCGGACCTGCAGGTGGGCGACCTGCTCGCGCCCGGATTCGCCTCCAATTATCAGGAGCAGCAGCTCTCGTGGATCTACTTCGCCGGCACGCTCGACGCGGCGATCTGGGGCTGCGAGCTGGCCAGGGGCGATGGTCCGGAGCGCATCTACATCGTTGAGCCGACCGGCGCGTTCGAGGACGATCCCAACCTCACCGACAAGAGGTTTCCCGGCAATCCCACCAGGTCCTACCGCTCCCGCGCGCCGCTCAGGATCGTCGGCGAGGTCATGGCATGGGAGCCTCACCCGCCCGAGCGTCTCAAGGAGATGAAGGACGCCCTCGCACGGATGGAAGCCGAAGGCGATATGAAGATCATCGACTGATGGCGCGAGGCTGATCGACCACGAAGGCAGGCGCGCGCTTGGCTGGCGGCCCACGTATGCGGGCAGGCACCGACAAACGCCGCTTGCGGAACGGGAGACGGATACCGAGATGACGAGTGAACACGCGCAGACAACGCCAGTCCGTGGTTCCAAGCACGACGCCCTCGATGTCTTTCTGGGCGACTGGAAGGCGGAGGGAATCTCGTACGGCGGAACGGACCAGTCAGGCGACGACCCGAGAAGTCATGGCGTGCAGTGGACCAGTACTCACAGGTGCTACTGGCATACCGGTCGATTCTTTCTCATTCAGGATGAGAGAGCACTGCCAGGAGGCGAGACGTTCGACACGCTGACGGTGATGGGCGTCGATGTGGACAGCGGCGCGTACTTCGCCAGGAACTTCGAGAACCACGGCTTCTACAGGAAGTACGACGTCGCCGTCCGCGACCGTGTGTGGTCGATTCGGGGCGCAACGGAGCGCGCGCAGATCGAGTTCAGTGAGGACGGACGGACGCAGACGATCGTCTGGGAATGGAAGCCGCGGGACAGGTGGCTGCCGCTCTGCGACCGCACAGCCCGACGGATCGGCTAGTCCACTGGGCGCGGCGGCGGCGCAGGCGGCTCCATGGTCTACCACCGCGTCAACGTCTTCGAGCATTCGCTTCTTCACGGTTAGCTGTGGCAGCTCATCGCGCCAAGGCCGCGCATGCCGAAAGTGCTCACTCGCGGATTCCAGGTAGGGTCCAGCGATCAGCAGCTGCGGGCCGACCCGGGTACCGGCAGCGATCTCGTCACGCCACCGCAGTAGCTCCTCGAGATCTCCGCCCAGATCGCGCACGGTTGTGACGCCGCCGGCGACCAGCAGCGACAGCGACCGAGGTACGTGCACGTCTGCAGGCCGGACTCGCGGTCGAGTGTCAGGGCCCGGGAGGACAACCGCAACCGCCGCCCCGCGCCCATCGGCGCGCTCGCGACCCGGCTGATGCTGCTCGACCTGGTGCTCGACGTCACGACTCTGTTGCGCACTCGTCGCCTCACCTTGCGGTTCGATCTGTTCAGTCGTTGTTGGTTCAACGAGAGCGGTACAGCCGCGACTCCCTCTGAGCGCGCCACGCGACGGACGCAGGATGTCCTATCCAGCCCAGGTCTACTTCACTGTCGCGTGAAGCTCAGTCAGGTTGGCCCTGACAATCTCGCGCAGCTTCTGAAAGCTCTCCAGATGCAGAGCTCCGATTCCAGTCGAGTTGAGGACTGACGGGCTTCCGTGCCTGATCCTGATGAGGATGTGCTGTGGCGCCGACTTCGGTCTGCCTCTGTCGTAGTAGTCGGGATTGACGGTGACGTAGACGCGGCTCGTCCTGTCGTCCAGGGTCGTGAAGACGTGCGCGTAGCCATTCAGCGAGGCCACCTCGATCTCCTTGACGATCGCGACCTCATCGGGCCTTTCGCTGAGGAGTCCCTGGTAGTAGGCCAGCCGCTTCGCGCTGTTCCGGATCTGGATGTGAGGATCTCGATCTGCTTCTGCAGAAACTCGCGCCTGGTGACGACCCGGAATGGCAGGGCCCCGGGACGCGTCAGCCACCAGACCGTCGTGCCGTCGGAGAAGTTGAACTCCTGCACGCCCTGGTCATTGGGCTCAGGCAGCGCAAGTTTGTCCTTGCGCTGGTAATACCCGCGAGGGAGGAAGCTGAAGCCGACCGTGGAGGAGCTGCCATGCACGGTGGCCTCGTCGACGAGGCTCGAGTTGACCTGAACCGAGACGTTCCCGAGCGACACGTCCCGTGCCGCGGGCTTGCCGTCGAGGCATTCGATCTTGTGGTGGCTCAGCACGAAGCTATAGGTGTTGCCATAACGAGACGTGTTCGTGACGGCCTCGGGCAGGATGCGGTAGTTAGCGCTGTAGTAGACCGATCGCGCCGATTGGCACGAAGGCGGACTTGAACATGTCCAGCACGCGCGCCATGATCTCTCCGTTCGGCCGCGAGCTCGACGGCGGCGACCTGCCCGGTGTTCTGGTCCGGCTGCGGCTTCCAGATGTTGGTCAGCGCGTTGAAGCCGGAACTGTCGCAGCCGGGGTTCTGTGCCGTGGGCAGTGCGGTCCAGGAGAGAGACGCGACGAGCAGCAGCAGGCAACGGGTGATTGTCACGGTCGGGGGAGGAACCGCGGGGGCGGTTCTCAGGGTGGCCAGAGCGTACCAGATGGCCGGCGCACACGAATGATGCGACTTGCAGCCGCCCGGCTTCGACGAGGGTCTGCGACGACTTCGTGGCTCGCGCCGCGTGACGCGAGTTCACGTCGGAACATCCTGTCTCGCATGCACTACACGCTCCGGTGCGACCAAGCCACCGAGTGCGCGGGCGATGAGTGCACGAGTGCTTCCGCGCAGAAACCACGCGCTGGCGCCTGGTGACGGGCGAGGCGGCCACGGAGTATCGTCTGGACCTTTCCGAGGTGTGCTAGGCCGCGCCAACCGCCGGCTGCAGCGCCGCAACGGCGCCGGACACCGCATGGCGCGGCCCCTCACGTCAGTCAGCTGGCGAACCGCCCTTCGGCGGTTTGTTCAGGTATCTTAACATGCGGGGCGGTGTGAGATACAGTTTCTGATTACGGCCGCGCGCTTACAAGTCAAAGTGCGGTCACGTAACATCTCGACGCGGCTTGGGCCGCGTCGTCGCGATCGGACGCTCGCGCTCGATCCCGAACGCGGACCACTCCCATCACCACCGTCATGACGAAGGCCGCATCGGCGTCGTCACCGAGATCCACAGTGTGTACGTAGTCGTCGCTCTCGACCTGGGCTACGGTGGCGTCGCCGCGCCGGATCGCCCAACTGGTCAACACGTAGCCAGTGGTTTCCAGACGGTCGCCGGCGCGGCAGGTGATTACGTAGCGGTAGTCTGTCGAGCCCACCAGGCGGATGGCCCCGACCCACTCGCGCCGCATCGTCGCGTACGCGACGCCGTCGCGCTCGAACTCGAATCGCTGTTCGAGATTCAGCACATGCTCCCGCCCGGTGAAGAGGGCGTTCCCCGCCGCATCCATGGCCGTGAAGACCGCCGCGAAGCGCAGCTTGCCGTCGAAGGTCATGACGGTAGCGCCCGCGGCGTCCCTCAGGGTGTAATCGCCGCCGATCGAGATCGTGTTCCTGGACAGAACGTAACGGCCCGGCAGCATGGGGCAGCACTATATGTCGAATCGCGTCGCTCTCGACAACTCGGTGCGCGGAGGATTCGGTGTCCACCGATAACGCCCTCGTGAGTACCGCCGGCGCCCGACTGCTTCCCGGTGCTGTCGCACGCGCACATACGTCTCCAGAGTCGGTCCGGCCTGGCTCAACGCCGACTTTTGAGTGGTGGATACGTGCACGGCCAGGCGTTGGCCTCGCAACGACAGCCTGTACGGCCTCGCGGCGATCGACGGTCAGTCATCACTCTTCTCACGTCCTCGCCATGCCGAGCTAGTGGCCGTCCGGCACTAACGACGGGCGCCGCATGCCCAATTCGTTTGCGGCAAATGCCAGGGCGTCGGCAGCATCGGAGACGTAGGCACCGGCGTGTCCGCCAGTGGGATCGGCCCGCAGGACGACGGGGCGACGACACGACTGCGCCGCCGAAGCGAGTCTGCGATTCATGCAGCCAGGCCGGGGCGCGATCGTCGTTCAGCGCCGTCGTCACGAGTGTCGCGGGATAGCACGTCCCCGACTTCACGTGGTGCTGCGGCGAGTACGCAAACAAACGACGCGCCGTCTCGGGGCGTCGCGGTGCGTCAACAGGAACCAGCTGTCTGCGTCCGACCCGATCAGGCGATACGCGGCCACGCGATCGGTCGTCAGTGCAACGACCGGATTCGTCAAGGTGGGACGCGGCGCCCGACCAAGGTCCTTGACGTGGGGTGGATGATCGGCTGGGACGGGCCATGCGCGACGGACTCGAAGGCGGCCCACCCGGCGCCAAGTGCATCGATCCGTCGCACCAGCCAAGGTCGTAAGTGGTCGGCGCGCAGAAGCGGCAGCGCGGTGCGGCGTTGCGCTGCAGCCCACTCCAGGACCTCGGCAGACGAGAGATCCTCCAGCCAGCGATACGGATCGGCCACCCTCCTGCCGTGATAGACGTCAACGGCGTCGACCGTTCGAGTCGGCGGGTATGTGTAGGTCGGTCCGTCAGGCGGCCGACGGCAGCCAGTGGCGACTCGAGAGCATCAGCCAGGCCACGGCAGGCACGATCGCCTTCTCGACGGTCGTCGTCCGCATGCGTGACGCGGATCATGACATGTGGACCGATACGGCGCGGGGCGTCGCCCACGCCGCCGCTCAGGGCGTGACTCAGGCGGCGCGGTGGCGGCCGGCAGGGCGCGGCGCCTGGTCGAGGTCGGCCTGCTCCAATCGCCAGAGTTCTGCGACCGCCTCGGCTTCCCTGTCTCCGGCGTCGGAAGCCTCGGCCTCTTCGATCGACAGGTTCCGATAGGCCTCGACGATGGCGCGAAGCTCGGTCATCCGCGTGCTCTGCCGCATCGTGTGCATGGGTTGTCTCCGTCAGCGTCCCCGCCACCATCGCCGACCGGCCGACACCACGGAGTCGGGCCTGTCGCGCCGATGGCGACGTTCCCGGTCGTCCTCACCGCCCCAAGGAGGGTGGGTCGCCGACCGGTGCCGCTACGGAAAGCACAAGCATGGAGCGTGCCAGCACACAAGATGTGGATGTCTCAAAGAGATGCCCTCCACATCTAGGGCTTTGGCGGGTCTCGCCTGGGGCTGAGTCGCGCCGAAAATAGATGAGCTGCAGCTTGTCGGCGGCGACATCACGGACGGACCTGTGGGTGCCCGATCCGATGTCGGCAGGTGTACGCCCCTCCCACCAGTTCACCGGACTCGCAAGACGGTCGTCGAGCACCTCGTCGAGGCGGCACGCGAGGCGTCGCCTCGCGCGGCGGACCATCGCGGGCATCCAGGAACGTCGATGTCCCGCAGGTAGCTGAACGTCTCGTCGTAGAACTCGGGTAGTCGTGTCGGATCCCGGCTTTCTTCGGGCGGGATGAAGATCGCCATCCCCTGACGGGCTGGTGTCAGCAGCACGCGGTAGGCGTTGAGCAGGTAGCGCTGCCTGTCTCGTTGCTTCACGTTGGTCCAGGCGTCGCCCCGAAAGGCGTGGTAGCGCCACTGCCCGTCGATGCGACGCAGGTGAGCGTCCCAGGTCACGCACGCCCAGTGGACTTCGAGGCCTTGACTTGGAACTCGGTGGCGGCGTCTTCCAGGTAGTAGCTCGAGCGGGTGTCTTCCGGATCGCCGAGGAACCAGTGGATCGGGTCGACGCTGAGGCGAACGTCGATGGCCTTCGCGTCGCCCTGCCGCGTCCGTTCCACGGCCTCGAGGGCCGCTACCGCGGCGTGGTCCGCGATGAACTGTTCTCGCCGATGGAGCTGAGCGCTCTGCAGGAGCTGGAGTGGTACTGCCAGGAGCGCCTGCGTCGAGAGTCCGACCCCTCACCAGCCCGCGACCGGCGCTTCGACGAGGCCGAGCGCCGCTTCCGGACCGCGCGGTGCGCCTCGCTCTATCGCCAGTACAAGCAGCGCGGCGTCGCCGCACTCAACGGCGTCGTCACCCGCGTGCTGCTGGACAAGCTGCAGCGGAAGGAGGCGCGCGTGGAGTTCGTGCCGCTCAAGCGGCAGTACCTGCACCTGGCGCCGCTGGTGGGCGTGGCGTAACGCAGGGCGCGCCATCCTACCCAGCTGCGCAGTATTGTGTGTGTCCATGGCGAGCCCCTTGCATGTCGTGCTGGTTCACGGCACGTGGTCCGACGGCGTGCCGCGCGCCATCGGCGACCTGCTGCGACGCGTGCTGCATCTGCGCGGGAGATCGCGACCTGTCGAAGGCAGCACGTACTGGTACCAGCAGGCGCACCCCTTCGCGGCCGGCCTGCGTAAGGCACTGTCGCAGCGCGGGATCGATCCGGAGGTGCACGAACCGCTTCTCTGGACCGGTGCCAACTCCTTCGGTGCCCGTTTCGAGGCGGCAGGCCGGCTGGCAACGCGGTTGGAGAGCCTTCGCGGTCGCACGCTAGTGATCGGCCACAGCCACGGCGGCAGCGTCGCCATCCACGCCGTGGCGCAGCTCGATCCCGCTCGAGCGGTGGAGGTGGAAGTCGTCACGCTGAACACACCGTTCGTGCGCGTCGATCCTTGCGCGAGCCCGAGCCAGGTGGCGGGCTTCCTGGGTTTCGGCATGCTGGCCTTCATCGCCAACTCTGCGGCGCGTGCTCAGGCGAGGGGGTTCGGCATCCACAACCAACTGGCCCTCGAGCGTTTCACGCAGAGTCAGTTGATGTGGTTCGGCCTGCTGATGGCGCTGGTCCTGGGGGCCGCCGTCGTGCTGTCGCACCGTTTCGAGACCCGTGTGGTGCGCAAGCAGGTGACACGCTTCGCTGGCGCACGGCTGCACTGCATTCGCGGCGTGTCAGACGAGGCGGGGTTGGGCATCTCGGCTGGGCTGATCGGCGCCGGTTTGAGCCGCCTCGCGTACGGCATCATGGGCCGACTCACCAGCACGCCCTGGACCGCTGTGCCACTGCTCCTGCTGGCCATGGGATTGATGATGGCCGTGTACAACCACTGGTCTCCGCCATGGCTGGGCGTCGTCAGTCTTCTTCTGGCCTGCAGTGCGTGGGCATTGGTTGCTCTCTGGGGGTTGACCTGCCTCTGCAACCAGTTCCTCGGCGCGGAGTTCGCCATCGTCGGCCTGCTCTTCATGGGCAGCGTCGACAGTACCCCTGACGCGCCGAGCGGCACCCTGCGCGTCGACACGCTCAGCATCGCCCAGGGCACCGCGGACGGGCTCCGTCACAGCGCGGTGTACCTCGGGGACGAAGTGACGGTGCTGATTGCCGACGGCGTTGCGCGAGAGATGCCGCCAGAAGGCATATAGTCGCGTCGACGACATCATGCGCTACTGGTGGGTCAACCAGAACCAGACGTACCGGGCTGAAGTCCGCGGGAGCTTCATGTGGTCGCCGAAGCAGAACGCGAACGGAGCCCGCAACCAGTTCTACGAGAACATGCGAGAGGTGTCGCCGGGCGACGTCGTGTTCTCGTTCTGCGACACACGCATCAAGGCCATCGGCGTCGTGACCGGAGGCGCGCAGACCGGCCCGAAGCCCGACTTCGGCGCCGCCGGCTCGAACTGGTCGCGTGAAGGCTGGTTCGTGCCGGTCGACTACTGCGTCCTGAACAACCAGATTCGACCCAAGGACCACGCCGCGATTCTTCGGCCGTTCCTGCCGGCGAAGTACTCGCCGCTTCAGGAGAACGGAGACGGCCTCCAGTCCGTCTACCTTGCCGAGCTCCCGCAGGCCCTCGCCGACGCTCTGATCGGCTGATTGGTCAGGCGTACTGGGACGCGTACTCGACAATCGCCGTTCTCAGGGCAGTCCGGAGCCGACGGACCTCGAGGCCGAACCGAATCTCGACGCCGGCATTACCGGCCCGACGTTCAGGGAGCAGCTTGTCAGAGCGCGGCGTGGGCAGGGGGTGTTCAGGGCCAACGTTCTTCTGCGCGAAGAATCTTGTCGCGTCACGCGCGTGAACGAGCCGAGACACCTGAAGGCGAGTCACATCAAGCCGTGGCGAGACGCGACTGACGCCGAGCGTCTCGACGGTGCCAACGGACTGCTGCTGTCGCCGCACATCGACCATCTGTTCGACGAGGGCTACATCACCTTCTCCAGCAGCCAGGAGCTGGTGATCGTTCCAGAAGTCCGCGACAAGCTTCTGGATGCGTGGGGCATCGATGCTGGCGTCCGCGTTGGCGACTTCTCGCGTGAGCAAAGCGCCTATCTGGATTACCACCGCGTCAACGTCTTCAAGCACTCGCTTATGGACGGGTAGCCGCCACAGTCATCGCACCACCCTCGGGCTGGCGGCTGGCGCAGATTCTTAGCATGCCAAGTCGATAATGCCGTGGCCATGCTCGCTGCCCTCCTGATCGTATCGCTGGCCGTGCTCGTCGGTTCGTCACAAGGTGCCGTTACGCCGGACCTGTCCAGCCACTTCACCGACCTCGACGCGACGTTCGTGCTGCTGGACGACGCGACCGGCACGTACACGCGTCACGGCCCGGCACGCGCGGCGCGCCGCTTCCCTCCGTGCTCGACCTTCAAGGTGCCGCACACGGCCATGCTGCTCGAGTCCGGAATCGTGCCCGACGCGACGGGTGGCGCACTGCCCTACGATCCGGCCCTGCACCAACCGGCGCAGTGGGCCCGCGACTTCGACCTCATTGGCGCGTTCAAGGCGTCGGCCCTCTGGTACTACCGCGCGCAGGCACGGCGGCTCGGCATGGACGCCGAAGCCCGCTACGTCCGTCGTCTTGGGTACGGGAACATGGACACCAGTGGCGGACTCGATGGTCCTGACGGGCCGTTCTGGGTCGATGGCTCGCTGCTTATCTCGGCCGACGAGCAGGTCCAGTTCCTGCAGCGCTTGCACGACGGTCGCCTGGGTCTGTCGCCACGCACCAACGTGCTGACGCGCGAGATCATGCTGGTCGAGGCGACGCCGCGATGGCGCCTGTATGCCAAGACCGGCGCGTGCCGCCCGCGGGGCGAGCAGACGTCGAACTGGTACGTCGGGTTCGTCGAGAAGGGCGCCGCTACCTACTACTTCGCGCTGCAGATCGGCGCGGACGACTACGGGCGTGCCTTCGCCGAGCGGGTGCCGACGACACGACGGGTGTTGGCGAGCCTGGGGATTCTGGACTGACGTCAGCCCTTGATGCTCGCGAGCAGCGCCTTCAATCGCCGCCTCGGATCGCTCACGACGACCACGCGCGGGTCGAAGTGGGCCGGGTCGAACCCTTTGGGGACCCAGTCCTTGACGTCCTGGTGCAGCGGGTGGCGACGGTCGCTCCTGGCGGCGAGCGTGTCGTAGTACCCGTGAATGCCGCCAGAGTCCTCGAGCGGCGCTGCGCACGCGCCGCCACGCACCGTGTCGGCCACCGAGACGCGGTCTCCGGCACTCGGCAAGGCCTGGTCGCTCAGCAGCCCATGCAGGTTTCGGCAATGCGTCGATGGCGTTCAGCCTGACCCGTGCTGAACCCCATCGATCTTTCTGATGGGGCAGTGCCATCGGGCCGGGATTGGTTCAATAGTCTGTAGACTATTGACATCATAATCTTTGATAGTCTATAAATTATTGAACTTGTAGTCATCGATAAGCCAAAGGCTATGAAATCTCCGAGGATCGCCGCGAAGTCCAGGGCCCGTCTCGACGAGCGTCTCGCCCGATTGGAGCCTGTTGAGCGCTATCGCCCGCCTGCTCGTGGCTGGATAAGGGCCATCCGCGAGGCCCTCGGCATGAATGCCGCGCAGTTGGCGCGACGCATGGGCGTGAGCCAGCCCAGCATCGTCGGTCTCGAGCAGTCAGAAGAGAAGGAGACCATCCAGCTGGCGACGCTGCGGCGCGCGGCCGAGGCCCTCGACTGCACGCTCGTGTACGTGCTCGTTCCGAACAGGCCGCTCGAGGTGACCGTCCGCGAGCGTGCACGTGCGCTGCTTCTTCGGCGGCGCCAGCCCGTCGAGCACACGATGCTGCTGGAGGATCAGCAGGTCAACGACAGCATCACCGACGCGCAAGTCGAGGACGCCATCCGCGACACGAGCCCTCGCGCGTTCTGGGATTGACGCGCATGACCGACCTGTTCGAGGAGCCAGACGATGCGACGCCGTTGACGCCAGACGAGCGCAGGGGGCTGATCCCGTCGGACATCACGTTCCGCAGCGAGCTGAACAGGGCCGAGCAGGACAACATCGCACAGGCGCACGATTGGGCGCTCGCCCGTCGTCGCAACGTCTTGACCGAACAGTTCGTGAAGAACCTGCACCGCCGCATGCTTGGCGACGTCTGGCGCTGGGCCGGCCAGTTCAGGACCAGTGAGCGCAACATCGGGATGCCGTACTACGAGATCCCCGTGGCGCTGCGACAATTGCTCGCCGACGCCGCGACCTGGATTGAACACAAGGCCTACCCACCCGACGAGATCGCCGTGCGCTTTCATCATCGGCTCGTGCAGATCCACCCGTTCCCCAACGGCAACGGCCGGCACTCCCGGCTGATGGCCGATCTGCTCGTGATGCAGCTGGGTCGCGACCGCTTCACATGGGGCAGCGCCAACCTGCGCGACGCGGACGAGGTCCGTCGCCGCTACATCGACGCGCTCAGGGCGGCGGACAACCATGACCTGACGCTCCTGCTCGCCTTCGCGCGGTCCTAGGTGCCATTGGCATCAAGGCGCAGTCTGTGGCCTGGACGGTCGCAGCCTGCGGAGTGTGCGACGGGAACGCGGTCACCGTGCGCTCGGCAGCTCGTTGTCGTTCAGCAACTCTTGCAGCTTAGGCAACGCCTCGGCTGCCCGAAGTTCCGCGAAGCGCTGGATGGCCCCAACGCGAACAAGTGCATCCGAGTCGTCTAGGCGGAAATCAGAGGGCGAATTGCTGGGGGTCGTCGATTTTCCCGAGCGCCCAGGCCACCTTGTAGTTGACCTGCGCGTCCGCCAGCATCGGAACCAGGACGTCCACCGCCCGGTTGTTCCCCAGCTCGCCAAGCAGGTGTACCGCGTAGTAACGGTCGGCTCTGATCTGGCCATCCACGGTCATGTTGCCGCCTGGAATGCCTTGACCGATCGGGCGTCCAGAGCGATCGCTCAGGATCGCTGCTAGGACGTCAAAGCCTCGGGTATCGCCCAATCCCGCGAGGACGTACGCGGCATTGCTTCGCAGATGTCGGTCCTCATGGGTTACAAAGGGCTCCACCAGCTCGATTGCGCGTCGGTCTCCTGCCGAGACGAGGCGTTTGGCAACTTCGAGCTGCTGCCGGACAGTACTGCGGCCGAGCATCCGCCAGTAGCGAATCGACGGACACTGCCGCTGCGCCCCGACCGGCGAGGCGGCAACTGAGACAACCGTCAGGACCGCAGCGTGAGACCAGGACGAGCTGCATGGCGTGCCCTCGTCGAAGGAAATGCTTGGGCTACGACGCTCCGTCGTGCGACTGACCGAGTTCTGGGCGAGTCCAAGAAGAAACCTTCGGGACCACCGATGTAGCACAGGCGCGTCGATACTTAACGCAGTTCGTCCGATCGCGAGAGTCCGACCCAGCGACCGACGCGAACTGACACGACCCGCGCTCGGCCTCTTGCGCCCGGCTGAGCAGCCTGTAAGAAACCGACGCAACAGCGAGTTCTATAGAACATACGAGCCGGATTCCTCCCGGCCGCCGGAACCGCCGAGTCGCATCAGCCGCTCGGCGCCCCGGCCCAATCGCTCCACGCGCGAGCGCCTCAGGCAGCCCTCCGCGCGAGTCGAGCCGCCGTCACCGGCGCACCCTCCTGGCTGCGTCGGTCCGGCACCGGTCGATGCGCGTCCGCGCGTCGACACCTCAACCGTATCCGTTCAAGGAGCTGTCACATGCGCGCATGGCTGAACGTCGGAGAGGCGGCGGAGTACGCTGGAGTCTGCAAGGACACGATCTACACCGCGTGCGAGCGCAACGAGCTGCGGCACGTCCGCATCGGCGGGCGGCGCTGCATCCGCGTGCGCCCGGTGTGGCTCGACGAGTGGTACGAGCGCAACACGCGGCACCTGCCGGGCGGCGGGAGTAGCGCGGCCGCGGCGTCGACGACGGTCACGTCGGCGGGTCGGTAGCCCCAGGGGAACGTCATGGGTCTGTACAAGCTGTGCGAGCACAAGGGCCGCAACCGCGATCGCTGCGAGCACCCGTGGTGGGGCAGCTTCCGCGGCGTGCGCGTGAGCCTGACCAAGTGGGCCAACCGCGAGATTCGGTCGAAGGCCGAGGCCGGCGCCGTGCTCGACGAGATGCGCATGGCGATGCGCGCCGGCACGTTCGACGCGCGCGGCCTCGCGGCACCGAAGGTCGGACCCATGACGTTCCGCGAGCTCGCGGAGATTTACCGCGAGCAGCACGTGATCCCGAAGCGCCTGGCGATGGGGAAGAACTACACCTGGTCGGTGAAGCCGTTCGTCGATCGATTCGGCGACCGCGCCCTGGGCGACATCCGCACGGCCGACGTGCAGGACTTCATCGCCGACCTCCGGAAGCCGCGCGCCGTCCATCGCCGCGGCGTCCGCGTGCTCTCGCCCAGCGCGGTGAACCGCATCGTCGACCTGCTGCGGCACATGCTGAACTGGGCCGTCGGCCGCGAGCTCCTCACGAGCACGCCGTTCAAGCGCGGCTCCGAGACGCTGATCAAGAAATTCCAGGAAGACAACAAGCGCCGTCGACGCATCGACGAGCGGGAAGAGGCCGCGCTGCTCGCGCAGGCGCCGACGCACATCCAGGCGCTGATCGTCGCGGCCATCGACACGGGTATGCGCTCTGGCGAGATGCTGGCGCTGCGCTTTGCCGACATCGATCTCGAGCGCGGACTGATCACGCTGCGCGGCGAAACGACGAAGAGCCGCAAGACGCGGCTGGTACCGATCTCGACGACGCGGCTGCGCGAGGTGTTCGCGTGGTTGCGGCGGGATGTCGACGTCAACCCCAAGCCGCTCGAGACGCGCGTGTTCAGCAACGAGGTCGGCGAGCCCTATCGCCTGTTCCACCGGATGTGGCAGTCCATCGTGCTGAAGGCGCATGGCCACACGCCGACGTGGAACCCGCGCCTGAACTACCAGGGCCTGTCCGACGAGTCGCAGGAGACGTTCCGGCGGATCAACCTGCGGTGGCACGACCTGCGGCACGAGTACGCGTCGCGCCTGGTGGAGCACGGGGTGGTGGCTCAGGTGCGCGACCTGCTGGCGCACGCATCGATCACGACGACGGAGCGGTACGACAACCAGACGCTGGCCGAACCTGCAGGTCGCGTCGGCGAAGCGCGCGCTACCGTTCAGGTCGAAACGAGCCATCGCAGCGCAGACATCGAGCGCGGCGAGCGCGCTCATGAAAGATGAGCTCTGGAACAGGGGCTAGCGGAGACGGCCGGCTCGGAGAGCCGGCCCTACCAGACCGCAGCCACGGCAAGTCGCGGGGTACGGCTGAGGCACAGGCAGGCCCTCAATTCGCCCTCTTCGCAGGGATTCGAGCGTGGAGCGGCGAGCGCAAGCGAGCCGAAACACGCCTGAATACGTGCCGAGCAGCCAATCGACGAGCGGAGCGAGGAGATTGGCTGGGAGGCAGGGATTCGAACCCCGATAACCACGTCCAGAGCGTGGTGTCCTACCGTTGAACGACCTCCCAGCACAGGGCGCGATGGCCCGAGAGGAACCTATAGTTTAGCCAGACCGGCCGAATCCGGCAACCCCTGCGCCTCCAGGCTCAGCGCTCGGTGGCCTGCAGCAGCGCCGCCAGGTGCTCCTTCCACACCGCGGCCAGGGTATGCGTGCCGTGGCCCGCGGTCCTTTCGCTGAGCGGAATCACGATCGCCTTGCCCTGCCTGACCCGCCCGATCTCCTTCTCCAGCAGGCCCAGTTCCGGCGGGTTGATGAGGTCGTCGGCCGAGTTGATCGCCACCAGCGGCGCGACAATCCGCTCGAGCCCGGGCTTCGGGTCGTAGTCGCGCGACGCCTCGATGGCATAGAGGACGTCGTTGGCGTCCCCGGTCTTGAGGTAGGCGGCGACGTACTCGTCGAGCACCCGGTCGGCCTCGGCCAGCGTCGGCGCCTGCTGCAGCCGGAGGACCGGATTGCTGCTCATCACCCAGAGCAGCTGCGCCACCGTGCGCAGCCCGCGCGGCTGCGTCGTGTAGTTGCCGCCCTGCCACTCCGGGTCGGTGCGGATGGCGTCGATCGCCACCCGCCGCCAGGCACGATTGCGACCGGCAATCTGGTCAGGGAGGCTGGCCAGCGGCATGAGCGCATCCATGGCGTCGGGGTAGCGTCTGGCCCCAGACCCACGTGTGCATGCCGCCCATCGAGGTGCCCATCACCAGCCGCAGCCGTCGCCGCCTGCAGGCCCTCGGTCATGAGCAGGTGCTGCGCGCGCACCATGTCCTGATAGCCATACCTGGGAAAGCGAGCCCGCAGTCCGTCACTCGGCTTGCTCGACTTGCCGTGCCCGATGGCGTCTGGCATGACGACGAAGTACCGCGACGCATCGAGCGGCTGGCCGGCGCCGAACAGTTCGCCGGCAAACCCCGGTCCGACAAACTGCGCACCGGTGCCGCCGGTGCCATGGATGACCAGCACGGCGTTGCGGACGCGTCCGCTGGCGTCCCGCTGTGGAGTGCCCACCGTGCGGTAGTGCAGCCGCAGCTCCGGCAGCACCTCGCCGGACGTGAAGCGGAAGTCGCGGATGACGTAATCCGCCTCGGTGACGACCGCCGGCTGCGCACCCGCCAGACGCGCCACCATGCAACACGAGCAACAAGGTACGCACGAGCATCGGGAGATACTGGCACAGGGACAGAGCGGATCGGGGATCGGGGATCGCGGATCGCGGATCGCGCGAACCGGGGACCGGGTACCGGGTACCGGGTATCGGGTATCGGGGACCGGGGACCGGGCGGCAAGCGGCGGTCTGCATCTGAATTCTGAATTCTGAATTCTCCCGTTACTGTTTGCCGATGGAGAAGCGACCCGCGGCGCCTGGCCGCCGCCTGTGCTATCAGGTGGCCTCGAGCCTGGACGGCTTCATCGCCACCGAGGACGGCCGCTACGACTGGATTCCGACGGACCCCGACATCGATTTCGGGGCCCTGTTCGCGCGTTTCGACACGCTGGTGATGGGACGGCTGACCTACGAGGCGATGCTCGCCCATGAAGGCGGCGTGACAGAGGCGGGCGTCTATGGCAAACCGACGATCGTCTTCTCGCGCACGCTGAAGCCTGACGAGCATCCCAATGTCCGCGTCACCAGCGAGAGTCCCGCGACGGTGGTGGCAGACTTGAAACAGCAGCCGGGTGGCGACATCTGGCTGTTCGGCGGCGGCCAACTGTTTCGGCAGCTGGCCGACGACGGCGCCGTGGACTCGGTGGAGATCGCCGTCGTGCCGGTACTGCTCGGATCGGGAATCCCGCTCCTGCCGAAAGGTTCGCGCATGAGCCTGGCGTTGCGCGGGCACCGTATCTATCCCGGCAGCGGCACAGTGCTGCTGGAGTACGACGTCACCGGCTGACGCGCGCGAGCGCTGGCGCAACTGGAGATCCCTGCGCGGGCGCGCTTAGAATGCCCGCGTGACGTCATCGCCGCCCATCATCCTCATCACCGGCGGCAGCCGTGGCATCGGGGCCGCCACGGCCAGGCTCGCGGCCTCACGTGGGTATGCCGTGGCCTTCACCTACCTTGAACGCAGCAACGCCGCGCACGCGCTCGCCGGGGAGATTGCCTCGTCCGGGGGCACGGCGCTGGCGATGCAGGCCGACGTCGGCATCGAGGCCGACGTGCTGCGGGTCTTCCGCGACGTGGACGCGCGCCTCGGCACCCTCACCGCCCTGGTCAACAACGCCGGCGTGCTGGAACGCCAGATGCGCCTCGACCAGATGGACGTCCGCCGCTGGACCCGCGTGCTGACCACCAACGTCGTCGGCAGCTTCCTCTGCGCACGGGAAGCGGTGCGGCGGATGTCCAGCACGCACGGCGGGAATGGCGGCGCGATCGTCAACGTGTCGTCGATCGCCTCGGTGATTGGCGGCGCCCACGAGTACATCGACTACGCGGCATCCAAGGGCGCGGTGGACTCGATGACGATGGGCCTGGCGCGCGAAGTGGCCAGCGAAGGCGTGCGCGTGAATGGCGTGCGGCCCGGCCCGATCCACACCGAGATCCACGCCAGCGGCGGCGAGCCGGGACGGGTCGATCGGGTGAAGACGGCCATCCCGATGCAGCGCGGCGGCCAGCCCGACGAGGTCGCCCGCACCATCCTGTGGCTGCTGTCGGACGAGGCCAGCTACATCACGGGGGCGCTCGTGGACGTCAGCGGCGGACGGTAGCGCGGCCCGGCGCTCAGAAGAAGATGCGGGTCCCGAAGTCGAAGCGGCGCGGCGCCGCGGCAGCGGTGGGCCGCAGGTAGTACGGCGAGGTCTGCACGCCCGAGAAGCGCGTGAAGTTGGTCTCGTTGAGAATGTTCCACACCTGCGCGTAGAGTTCGAAGCCGCGGGCGCTCGGGCGGCGTTGCGGTCCGGCGCTCGAGGTCTGTGCCCCCGCTGTTGCAGACCCGCCGAACAACTCGGGACGCCAGCCGACGCGAAGATTGAGCGTGCGCTGCCAGGTGCCGCGTTCGGTGTTCCGTCCGATTCCTGACGGCCGGTCAGTGAACACCGTGTCGCCGTTGTCGTCCAGCCCGGTGCGGATGGTGTACGGCGCTCCAGACGAGATGTCGCCCCACGCGTTGGCGCGCACGCCCTTGGGTAATTCCATGCGCACGAATCCGAAGATGCGGTGGCGGACGTCCCACGACGCCGGTCCCCACTCCGCGTCGAGGTCGCGGCTGTCGGCGGGCAGCGACGTCGCGCCGTCCGAGTCGTTCCAGGCCTGCCCGTACTGGTAGCGGAGCAGCGCCGACGCCTTGCCGTCCTGTCGTGACAGCCGAACGCTGGAGTCGAAGCCCGCCGAGCGGGCGCGACCGGTGGCCTCGATCTCGGTGATGCGCTGGAAAGCCGGGTTCGGGAAGACGCCATCGCGCGGCGCGTTGGCGTTGAAGCTGCGCAGGCGGTCGCGGGTGCGCTGGCCGTAAAGATTGAACTGCAACCGCAGCTGCTGCGAGACACGGTGCTCCACTCCGACCGACGCGCGGGTCGTGTTGGCCATGTCGAGCGACGTGCCCGACTCACGGATGATGCTCGGCGTCGTGATCGCCGCCACGCCGCCGCCGCTCAGCGGGTCGGGATACCCGGGGTCGCGGATGATCAGGTCGCGCTGACGCGTGCCATCGAGCTGCAGCGTCTGCTCGTAGATCCACGGTTGGTACCACTCGTTGAAGACGCCCAGGCCGGCCGTGAGCGTGGTCTTCTTCCGACCCTGGGGTGTCCAGGAGACGCTGGTCCGGGGCGCGAAGTTGTTGCGGTCGTCGAGCAGCGACTGGATGTCATGACGGAAGCCGAAGCCGTATCGCAGCCCCGGGCGCACCTCGACCTCGTCGTAGGCAAACCAGCTGAACTCCTGGCGGTCATAGGCCACCAGCGGGTTGCCGAGGCGCTGCGTGAACTGGCGCGGACGCCCGGCCTCGAAGTCGGCGAGGGTGGCGAAGGTGAAGGTGCCGATGTAGTTGTCGACGCGATCGGTACGGCTCCAGCCGAGCTCGGTCTCGAACCCGAAGCGCAAGCTTGTGACGCTTGTGGCTGATGAGATCCACTGTCTGCGCGATCTCGAGCTCACGATCGCGGCGGCCCCCCGATCGCTGAGCCCCCCCCGAACGGAAGGCGTTGGGAACGGTCAGCCCGATGGCATCGCTGAACGACTCGACGCTGTTGCGGCTGTCCACGTACTCCAGCCGGATCTCGTTGAGGAAATGCCGCCCAATCGTGCCGATGGCCGAGACCCGCACGATGTCGCCCGCCGACCTGTCGGCAAAGGCGCGCTCCGGCAGTTCGAACTCGCCGACGCCGAGGTTGTCGCCGCTGGAATCACGGCGCTGGTACTCGGCCCGCAGCGTCTGCGTCGTGCTGAGGGCATGCTCGATACGCAGCTCCCCTTCGTAACGCTGCCGCTCGGCGTTGACCAGCGGCGAGAAGGTGGTGGGCGCGCCGGTGGCGATGATCGGGTTGGCGTCGTAGGAATCGCGCAGCGACAGCCGTCCGGAGATCGACGATTGGCCCCTGACGATCGGGCCGTTGAAGCTCCAGCTGAGTCGACGGGTCTGGCCATCCGGCTGACGTGGGGAGAATGCAGGACGAGCGTCGATGGACTGGTCGCGCAGCCCGGCTGATACCTCGTGCGACCAGTTGCGCCCGCCTGGTCGAGTGATGACCTCGACGCGCACCTGACCCGCGCCCATGCTGTCGGTGCTGAAGGGGTCACGCCGGATGCGGACGACCTGGATCTGGTTCTTCGGCGGCAGCGCCCCGCCCTCGAAGCCGTTCACGCGAATCTCCGCGCCGACTCCTGCCAACGCCTCGATCGCCAGCGCCAGCTCTTCGGGGTCGTCGGGCAATTGCTCGATCTCCTTCGGGCTGAGCGTCTCCACCTGCCCGTCGGCCGTGGGCGCGACGAAGGTCTCTGGCTGCGCCTGCACCGCGACCTGCTCGGCATAGCCACCGATGGAGAGCGTGGCCACGGCCTCGGCCGTTTCACCGGGTCTGACGATGGCGCTCACCGAGGCGGTCTCGAAGCCCGGCATCTCGACCGTCACCCGGTAATCGCCGGCGGCCACGTCGAGGGTGGCCTCGCCGGATGCGTCGGTGACCAGCACACGCGGATTGCCGGCCGAGTCGGCGCCTGGGCTGGAAAACACGACGGTGGCTCCCGGCAACCGCCCGCCCTGGGCGTCCCGGGCGATGACGATCAGATGGCCTGGCGCCTCGCGCGCGTCATGCTCGGATGTCTGCGGCGTCAGCGCCTGGGCGGTGGCCCGACCGGCGCCGATGCTGCCGAGGGCTGCGACTGCGATGAGAACCGCGACGGGTGTGAAGCGGAGTGGCCGTCGTTGGGCAGGATCGCATCGGCGCATCCTCCCAGCATACCGAGCGCCAGCCGATCGAGGGACCCCAAGAATTGCGAATGACGTGATGCGGGCAATGAGACCGGCAGTCGGGAGTCGGCAATCGGCAGGCGGCGGTCAGCACACGGCCACGGGCAGACAGCAGACGGCAATCGGCAGGGTGCTAGCCGAGGTTGCCCCGCTTCATCTCCTCGGCAAGGAAATCCGTGGCGCGCCAGGCGATGGCCAGGATGGTGATGGTCGGGTTCTTCTCCGAGGCCGTGGTGAACGAGGAGCCGTCCACCACGAAGAGGTTCTTGACCTCGTGCATCTGGTTGAACTTGTTGAGGGCCGACCGTTTCGGGTCGTCGCCCATCCGGCAGGTGCCGTGCTCGTGGATCGCCGAACCGTTGCGGTCGAGGTCGGCGCGCCGGTAGTTGAACAACTCGATGCCCGACGCCTTGGCAAGCTCCTCGACCGTGTCGGCCATGTGCTCGACCATCTTCCGCTCGTTGTCGCGGATGGTGTAGTCGATGTGCAGCAGCGGCACGCCGTACCTGTCGGTCCGCGTCTTGTCGACGGTGATGCGGTTGTCGGGGTACGAGAGCACCTCGCCGAAGGGGTGCAGTTCGACCCACGCCGGGTAACGCTTGCGCACCTCGTCCTTGAAGCTGCTGCCGAAGCCGCCGATGCCGCCGGCAAAGTGTCCGGCGCCGTCGGGGTTGGTGCCGGTGTTCCAGAACTGCATGCCGAAGCCGCGCAGGTAGTCGCGCGTGCGCCCGTCACGGTGGTTGAACCGCGGCATGTAGACGTGCCCGCCGCCGATGCCCTTGTCGTCACTCGCGACCTTGCCGTACAGCGACGGCATGAAGCCGCGCGCGTGAATCCGGACCTGCTCGCACAGGTACCGTCCGATCACGTCGCTGCCGTTGCCGATGCCGTTGGGGTGCGCCGACGAGGTCGAGTTGAGCAGGATGCGGGTGGTGTCGACGCAGCTCGCGCCCATCACCACCACCTTGCCGAGCACCTGCTGCTCCTGCCCGGTCTTGCGGTCGAAGTACTGCACGCCGCTGGCCCGCCCCTTGTCGTCCACCAGCACCCGAGCGACGACGGCGTTGGAGCGGATCTCGAGCTTGCCGGTGTTCAGCGCATCGGGGAGCAGGTGGTCGGCCGAGCAGAAGAAGGAGGCCGTGTCGCAGCCGCGTCCGCACTGGCCGCAGTAATGACATGCCGGGAAGCCCCGCACCGGCCTGGTCATGTTGGCGCGGCGGATCCGGACGAACGGCATACCGATGCGCTCGCCGGCGCGTGACATCGCCACCTCCGCGCAGCGCATCGCCGGCGGCGGCAGGAAATGCTTGCTCCCCGGCAGCACGTCCGAGTCATCGTCGCCGCCGCACACGCCAATCAGCTGATCGACCTTGTCGTAGTACGGCGCCACGTCGCTGTAGTGGATCGGCCACGGGATGTCCCAGCCATCGCGCTCGCCGGCCCGGAAGTCCATCTCGGCGTAGCGCAGGCTGACGCGGCCCCAGACGTTGGTCTTGCCGCCGTGTCCCCACACGCGAATCAGCTGGAAATCGCGGTCCTTCGGCGTCAGGTACGGCTGCTCCTTGGTGTCGAGGAAGAACTCGGGCGCGCGCTCGCCGCGGGCATGCCTGGCCCGCGCCTCGGGGGCGGTGACGTGCGTCCAGAACTTCGATCGATCGAACTTGTCGCCGGCATCGAGCAGCAGGACGTCCACGCCCTGCCTGGTCAGGTTCCAGGCAGCCATGCCGCCCGAGGCGCCCGAGCCGACGACGATCACCGGATGGACCTTGGCGGCGCGCTGGATCATGGGGTCACATCATTCAATTGGGAATTCAGAATTCAGAATTCACGGCAAGCCGCGTCAGGCACATCGACGTCAGCGTTCCCAGTACAGCTTCCGCCGCTCCTGGGCGATCGGGGCCAGCTGATTGAGCGTGGCCGCATCATACAGCCGGCCATTGACCATGACCATGCGGACGGTCTGGCTCTGCCGGATGTCGGCCAGCGGGTTGCCGTCGAGCACGACGAGGTCGGCGAGCTTGCCCACCTCGAGCGAGCCGAGGTCCTTGTCGAGACCGAGATACTGCGCGCCGGCAATCGTGGCCGCCTGCAGCGCCTCCAGGTTGGTCATGCCGCCCTGCTGCAGCATCCACAGTTCCCAGTGCGCCGCGAGGCCCTGCAGCTGGCCGTGCGCGCCGAGCTGCACCTTGCCGCCGGCGTCGAGCACGGCCTTGGCGCCCCTGGCCACCAGCACGTGCGCGTAGTCGTCGTCGGCCGACATGCCGCGTCGGCGCGCGCGCGGCAGAACGACGTCGCGCGGCACGAAGGTCAGCAGCTTCTCGTTCCTGAACACGTCGCTGTGCTGGTACCAGTAGTTCTCGCCGCTCTGTGACCCGTACGACACGATGCAGCGTCGGCGTGTAGCCGAGGCCACTCCGGGCGAAGAGCGTGGTGACGTCCTTGTACAGGTTCGGCACCGGCAGGTTGTGCTCGATGCCGGTGTGGCCGTCGAGCATCATCGTCTCGTTGTAGTACAGCAGCGACCCGCCTTCGGGCACGACGAGCATCTCGTGCTCGCGCGCCGCCTTGACGATCATCTGGCGGGCGTCGCGGCGCTGCTGGTTGTAGCTCTTGACCGAGAAGGCGCCGGCGGCCTTCATCCGACGCATGTGCGATCTCGCGTCGTCGATCGATCCCACCACCGACTTGAACGGCGTCTCGGCGCCGTAGAGGATGGTGCCCGTCGAGAAGACACGCGGGCCGAGTAGCGCACCGCTGCGCACCATCTCGGCGATCGTGAAGACGGTCTCGGTGTCGTTGGACGGGTCGTGCGAGGTGGTCACGCCGAAGGCCAGGTTGGCCATGAGCGGCCAGTTGGCCTGCGGGATGAGCCCATCGCCAGGGCCGCCGAGGTGCGCATGCGCATCGACGATGCCGGGCATGATCGTCTTGCCGGTGGCATCGATGCGCGTGGCGCCGGCGGGAATGGCGACGCGACCCATCGGCCCGATCGCCACGATGCGGTTGCCGCGCACGACGACCACGCCGCGCTCGACCACATCGGCGCGGCCGGTCCCGGCCATGGTGACCAGGCGTGCGCCGACCAGCGCGATCTCGCCACCAGGCACGTCGCTGGCCTGCGTGAAGCCGATGTCGACGCCGTCGGTCTCGGGCGGCGAGGGCACGTCCTGCCCGCCTTTGACGAAGGCGTACGTCCTGGCCAGCTCCCGCGTGAAGAGCTCGGGGCCGAGCGTCCAGTGGACACGCTGGCTGTCGGCCGACCAGTGCAGCGAGAAGCCGGCGTCGCGCGACACCTGCGCCACCGGATAGGCCGTGCTTCCGGGCGCCACGGTGGCTGGCCGGCCGGTGGCTGGCAACGGCATGACGTACGTGCGGAAGCGCTCCTCGAATGCGACCCACCTGCCGTCGGGCGACGGCACGAGTTGCAGGGCGTTCTCCGACTGCACGTGAATGATCTCGTCGGCCCCGTCCAGGGTCACGCTGCGCAGCACGGCGTTGTCGCCGCGTCGGTCGCGCAGGAAGATGCGCGTGCCGTCGCGGTTGTAGAGCGGCTCCTGCCCGGCGTCGGTGACCTTCTTCGGCGTGCCACCCGCGGTGGCGACGATGAACACCCCGGTCTCGGTGGCGTGGGTGATGGCGCGATCCCTGTCGGGGCCGACGGCCCGGTAGACGATCGACGACCCATCGGGCGAGAACGCCGGTGATGCGTAGTGTCCAGGCGTGGCGACGACATCGCGACCGCCCTGCCCGTCCACGCCAATCACCTTCAGACGACCCATCGCGGCGTCGTCCCATGTCACGTAGGCGATGTGACGGCCGTCGGCGGAGAAGGTCGGCCACGCCTCGTGCGCCGTGTCGTTGGTGAGCCGGCGCGGCGTGCCCTCGGGCAGGGTGCGCAGGTAGAGATGCCCGAGCGCGCTGTACACCACGCTGCGCCCGTCGGGAGCAACCTTGACGTGCCGCAGCATCCGCACGGGGAATCGTTCCGGCGCCACCTCACGGCTGAAGCGCAGCGACTCGTTCACCGTCTGCTCGACCTTGGCCCGGAAGGGAATCCGGGTGCCGGTTCTGGCAGCGACGTCGACGCGCCACAGTCCGCCCTTGCCCCAGATGACCAGGCCCGTGCCGTCGGGCATCCACGCGTATTGCGCGTACACGCCGTGCACCGCCCAGGCTTCCTGGAGATCCTTGTCGAGGCCATCGAAGACGCTGGTCTCGACACCGGTGGCGAGGTCGCGCACGAACAGCTGGCTGCCGAGATCGACACGGCGGACAAACGCCAGCGACTTGCCGTCCGGAGAGACGCGCGGCGCGATCGACCCGCCAGGGCGGGCGACTACCGTGCGCTCCTTGCCGGTCTCGAGGTCGCGCCTGATGATTGCGTAGATGGTCGCGAACGGGTTCTTGTTGTATTCGAAGTTCTCGCCCGGGGTGATGTCCTTGCTGTAGTACAGCACCTCTCCGTCCGGCGAGATCGCCGGCTCACCAGCGTCCTTCTGCCAGCCGTTTTTCTCGGTCACCTGCAGGCCGTCGCCGCCGCTGACGTGGAACTGCCAGATCTCGCCGGAGCCGAGCGAGCGCTGCCGGACGAAGTGCTTGCGCGCGTAGATCGACATCCCGTCAGGCGCCCAGGTCGGGCTGTTGACGAACCAGCGGTTCTCCTTGGACACCTGCGACGGCGCGGTGCCGTCCACCTTCGCCACCCAGATGTTCCACAGGCCATTGCGATCGCTGCTGAAGGCGATGCGCGTGCCGTCTGGGCTGAAGCGCGGCTGCATGTCGAAGGCCGGGCCAGACGTGATCCGCGTCGCCAGCCCGCTTCCCGAACCGGCAATCGGCATGGTGTAGAGGTCGCCGAGCAGGTCGAAGACGATCGTCTTGCCGTCCGGGCTGACGTCCACGTTCAGCCAGGTGCCTTCATCGGTCTCGAACTCGATCACCCTGGTCGGCCCGAGCGGCGCGGCCACGTCCCACGCCGGCGCCTTCGTCTTCGCGTCGTCGGCGGCTGGGGCAGGCGACTGCGCGGAGAGGGCGATGCCGAGCGTCAGCAACGCGACGGTGGTCGGGACGAGGGCGTGGCGGGAGGTCAGGGGCATGAGCAGATCAATTCGGAATTCAGAATTCAGAATGAAGTGCGGGGCCAATAGCGTCGGGGCTCCGCGGCACACAGACAGGAAAAGGGGCGGGGCGCACAGGCGTCGGGGTCCGCTCAGGGCGACTCGAGCGCGCGCCACATGTACCACGCGCCGATGCTGCGGAATGGCCGCCAGACCTCGGCTCGCGCGGTCATCTCGGCGGCCGCGAGCCTGCTGCCGTTGCCGTAGACCTTGGCAAAGCCGGTGACCACGCCGAGATCGCCGAGCGGCAGCACGTCGGGTCGCTGCAGGTGGAACATCAGGAACATCTCGGCGGTCCATCGTCCGATGCCCTTGACCTGCGTCAGCGTCGTGATGACGTCCTCGTCAGCCAGCCTGTGGAGAGCGCGGGTGTCGAGTGAGCGGTCGGTGACGTGCCTGCACAGGTCGAGGATGTAGCGTGTCTTCTGGCCGCTGAGGCCGGCGGCTCGCAGCTGCGCCTCGGGCGTGCACAGCCATGTGGCCGGCGGCGGGCAGGCGGTTGCGTTCATCGTCGCCATCACGCGCGTGTAGATGGTCGTGGCCGCGCCCGTCGACAGCTGCTGGAAAATTATCGCCCGGACGATCGCCGAGAAGCTGTCGCGTCTGGCCCGTGTGCCTAACGTGCAGGGGCCATGCACCTTGACCAGACGGGCCAGCTCGGGGTCCCGGCGAGCCAGCGTGCGCGTTGCCGCCATGCACGATTCGGGAGTGAGGCGGACGGGCAGCATGGCGCGAGATCGATCTCAGTCGAGTTCGGCGAAGGTATCGGTGCCTGTCGGGTGATCGCCGTCGGTGCGCATGAGGAGTTTGCGGCAATGCGCCAGATCGTCGGCGACACGCTGATCCGACCACCCGAGTTCCTCACGCATGGCGGCGGCGATACGGCCGAGCGCGGGCCGCCCGCGATGCGGCGTGAAGGCCAGCCGCGATCGCCGGAAGACGAAGTCGGCGATGCGCTCGCAGGCCTCGTGCCGAACCGCGTGCACGACCTGCGCGGCGACGTCCGGCTCGCCCTCCATCAGCGGCCGCGAGAGCTCGGCGCGGCCCTCGACCAGTGCCAGCACTTCCGTGCGCCGGCTGCCGTAGAGCCACTTGAGATGGGCCCGCTCGGCTTCCCCGAGCACGGACGGCAGATGCAGCTCCTGATGCGCGCCCGGCAACGGCATCGTCGCGGTCGTGCCGCGCGTCGGCACATCGAGCAGGCGGCAGACCCGCTGCGTGGCCTCCTCGGCGATGGCACGGTAGCCGGTCAGCTTGCCCCCGATGATCGACACCAGGCCCACCGGATCCTGTTCGGCGATCACCTGGTGCGAGCGCGTGACCGCGGAGGCGTCGCCGTCGCGTCGGACCAGGGCGCGGACGCCCGCGTTGGTGAACAGCACCTCGCCGAGGCCGCCGACGAAGGGCTCCACCGATCGACGCAGGTAATCGACCTCGTCAGGCGTTGCCGCGACGTCAGCCGGGTCGTCCTGGTAATCGATGTCGGTCGTACCCACCCACGTGTAGCCGAGCCACGGAATGACGAAGGTGAGCCGCCCGTCGACCGCCGACGGCAGTGCGAGTGCATTGTGCGGCGGGTTCGGGCAGGCGATGTGAATGCCGCGAGTGGTGCGCACCCGCGGACGCGACCGCGTCTGCAGCACGCCTGCCGCCCGGTCGAACCACGGCCCGGAGGCGTTGACGACGACGCGTCCGGAGACCTCGACTTCGCGCTGCGCGATGAGGTCGTGGACACGGAGTCCGCGGATACGGCCATCGCTGACGATGGCGGCGACGACGCGGGCGTGATTGCAGGCAGCGGCACCGGCCTGCGTGGCATCGACGATGTTCTCGATGCAGAGCCGCTCGGGCAGGGCGGCCTGGGCGTCGGAGTAGGACGCGGCACCCTGCAGCCCCTTGCGCACGAGGCGCGGCTCGGCGGCAAGTGCGGCCTCGGCCGAGAGCATGCGATGCCCGGGCAGGCTGCGGTCGTAGCTGAGGCCGTCGTAGAGCCACATGCCGGCGCGCATCTTCAGCCGGTTGAACGTGGAGGTGCCGTAGAAGGGCAGCAGGAACCGCAGCGGCGCGACCAGGTGGGGCGCGATCCGCAACAGGATCTCGCGCTCCCGCAGGTCGAGTCGGACCAGCGCGAAGTCGAGCATCTCCAGGTAGCGGAGGCCGCCGTGGATGAGGCGGGTGGAGCCCGAGGATGTGCCGCTGCCGAAGTCGTCCTGCTCGAAGATCGCGACGCGCAAACCCCGGCGAGCCGCGTCGCGGGCGACGCCGCACCCGATCACGCCGCCTCCCACCACGAGGACGTCGAACGCGTGGCGATGAAGGTCTGCAGCTCGCATGGGGGCGGATCAGGCAGGCTGCGATTGACGGGCGCCGGCGCGAATGCGGGCAAGCGCGTCCTCGCGTCCGAGCAGGGCGATCGTGTCGAACAGCCCAGGGCTGACCGTGCGGCCGGTGAGCGACACGCGAACGGCCTGCATGAAGGCTCCGGGCTTGACGCCGCCGGCCTCGGCCGTCCGACGCACGACCTGCTCGATCCCGGCGGCGTCGAACGGCGACAGGTCAGCAAGCGCATCCCCCAGGACTTCGAGGTGCGGCGTCATCTCGTGGGTCAGATGCCTGGCCGTAGCCGCGGCATCGAACACCACGGGGCCGACCAGCGGACCGAGTCCATCGGGGATGTCGCCAAGCTGCTTGGTGCGTGGGCGCAACAGCGACAGGGCCTGGATCAGCCAGGCCCGCCGTTCCCCGTCGAAGTCTGCCCGCCAGAGCCCGGCGCGTTCGAGCCACGGGCGGACGTGGGCAATCAGCACGTCATCGGACATCTTCATGATGTGCTGGTTGTTCATCCACTCGAGCTTCTCGGGGTTGAAGACGGCGTCGCCGCCGCTGATGCCTTCTAGATCGAAGCGCTGGACGAGGTCGTCTACGGTGAACAGCTCCTGGTCGTCACCGGGCGACCAGCCGAGCAAGGCGAGGAAGTTGACCATCGCCTCGGGGACGACACCCTGGGCGGCGTACTCCATCACCGACGTGGCGCCGTGGCGCTTGCTCAGGCGCTTCTTGTCGGCCCCGAGGATCAACGGCACGTGCGCGAAGCCGGGCACCGGCACGCCCAGCGCCTGGTACAGCAGCACCTGCTTGGGCGTGTTCGAGATGTGGTCGTCGCCGCGGATCACCTGGGTGATCTGCATGTCCATGTCGTCGACGACCACCGAGAGGTGGTAGGTCGGGTAGCCGTCGGACCGGAGGATGACGAAGTCCTCGAGGCCGCTGTTGTCGAAGCCGATCTCGCCGTGGACGGCATCGGCAAACGTCGTGCGGCCGTCGGCCGGCACCCGGAAGCGCACGGCGCGTGGCAGCCCTGCCGCTTCCCGCGCCGCCACGTCAGCTGCGTCGAGCGACAGGCTGGTCTCGTCGTACTGCTTGGGTCCGAAGCTGGCAGGGCCATCCTCGGCCTGGTCGGGGGCCTTGGTTCGTGCGTCGGCGCCGCGGTAGTCGTAATAGGCGTGGCCGCTGTCCACCAGTTGCGCCGCCACTACCCGGTAGCGGTCCAGCCGCGCGGACTGGAAGTACGGCGCGTGTGGGCCGCCGACCTCGGGGCCCTCGTCCCAGGTCATCCCGAGCCAGCGCATGCCGTCGAGGATGCCCTGCACCATCTCGTCGGAGGAACGCTCGACGTCGGTGTCCTCGATGCGGAGGACGAAGGTGCCGCCCGTCCGCCGTGCCAGCAGCCAGTTGAACAGGGCGGTGCGGGCCCCGCCGACGTGAAGGTAGCCGGTCGGCGAAGGCGCGAAACGGACGCGTGGCGGAGTGGATGGCTCAGACACTGTGCGAAGGCAAGTATTGCAGAAGGGCCCGCCTGTGCTCGGCGGGGTGCCCACCGAAGCCCCGTACGTCGCCGCGGGGCTTTGACCGTCGAAGCCCGTGCGTCGCCGCGGGGCCTGCCAGCCGAAGCTCGCGCGCTGGCGACGCCGTGCGCGAGCGAAGGCTGGCGGTGAGGGAGGGATTCGAACCCTCGGTAGAGGTTTTAGCCCCTACAACGGTTTAGCAAACCGCCGCCTTCAGCCTCTCGGCCACCTCACCGTATTCGGACGGACATCGCGGCAGGGTTGCCCGCACTGCGACGAAGAAGCATAGCATCGGCGCACGCGGGACGTCACCGCCAATTGCCCAGGTGCGCTCGGCTGAGCCCCTCAACGGCGCAACGAAAACAGGTCGCTGTCGGGGTCGCCGCCGCCGGTCAGCTCGTTGCGCAGCATCTGGGCGGCCAGGGCGGAGTAGGTGATCCCGTTGCCTCCATAGCCGAGCACCGCGTAGCACCCCCGCATGCCGGGGACCGCACCAATCGAGGGCGTGCCCGTGTCCGAGGCCCCGAAACTGCCGCACCACGCGTAGTCGGCGCGCGCGTCCAGGTGCGGCATCAGGAGGTGCAGCTTGCGCTCGATGGCGGCAATCTTTTCCGGCAGCAGCGCGTCTCGCTTGATCGAATCCGAGAAATCCTCGTCCTCGCCGCCGCAGATGACCCGGCCGTCCGGCCCGACGCGCAGGTACAGATAGGGATCCGATGCTTCCCAGACCAGACCGCGGGCCTTCCAGAGTCGTCCCGGCTGCGGGCGGGTGGCAATGGCGTAGGTGGACACGATGGAGTGACCGAGACGCGGCACCCCCTTGGGGAGTTCGTAACCGGTGGCGAACACCAGCGTGGCGGCGCGCAGGGTGGGTCCCTGCGCGGTGTGCGCGCGAACCCCGTCCCGGCCACACTCGACCTCAGCCACATCGACCGGCGACAACACCCGGGCCCCACGCTCCAGCGAGGCACGGAGAAAGGCGGCTGCGAGGCGGCGCGGATCGGCCGACAGGTTGCCATAGCCGACCAGACCATGGCGCCCGGTAATGCCGTACCGCGCCTTCACCTGACGCGGCGAGAGCGACGTCACCTCGAACCCGACGCCGCGGCGCGCATCGCCCTCGGCGGCGAGCGCCTCCGGATCGAGCAGGTTGCCGTCGAGATACAGCGAACAGCACTCCTCGACGTCGCCCTTCAACCCGAGGTGGGCGACGCGGTTGCGAAGTGCCGACAGCGCCAGGTACGACCGCCGCCAGATGCGCTCCGCGCACTGGCGGCCGACCTTGCGCGACAGGTGCGTGAGCGGCACGTCAATCTCGTACTGCAGGAGCGCGGTCGAGGCGGGGGTCGAGCCGCTGAACGGCGGTCGCCGATCGACAACCACGACGCGCTGGCCGGCGTCGCTGAGCGCGTCGGCGATCATCGCGCCACTGATGCCCGAGCCGACGACGATGACGTCGGCGGTGAGGTCGCGGGTCAGTGCCTGGCTGGGCACGTACGGCCGGCGACGGGCCGCCCACACCGGGCGACCGGTGCGCAAATCACGATGACGCGTAGCGCTCATACCGGACACTCCCGCCTGTGACGCGCCATGGCCGCATCCGGTCCCCGCGGCGTGTGGTCAGCGCGCCGCCTTCGGGGTGATGCCCAGCAGCCGCGCCATCGTCTCGCCGTAGATCTTGCGGCGACTCGCCTCGGGCACCTTGTTGGCCTCGAGCATCGCTTCGTACTTCGCCAGGACGCTGTCCAGGGCGTCAGGCGATTCATCGGTGCCGAAGACCAGCTTCTCGAAGGCGTACACGGCACTGGACGGGCTGTGCTCGGCCGGGCCGTCCCACCACAGGAACTCGCGGAAGATCGTCAGGTCGTGCTGCTTCTTCTGGAGCGTGGATCCGGTGACGTCGAAATACAGGTTCGGCGACCAGCGCGCGGCCTCGGCGGCCTCGTCGTACCAGGGATTACCGAGGTGCGAGCCGTGGATCTTGAGCTTCGGGAACGAGCGGGCGATGGTGTGCAGGAACGAGGGACGCATGCGCGCCATCGATGACTGCTCGGGCTCGCCGCTGCCGTTGCCCGACACGATCCCGGTGTGGAACAGCGCCACCAGACCGAGCTCCTGCATGCGGCCGTACAGCGGGAAGTAGCCGAAGTCGTCCCAGTTGTGCTTCGGCGTGTGCATCTTGATGCCCTTCACGCCGGCCTTGGCAAACGTCTCGATGTGCGCCCGGGCGGATGGATGGTCCACGTCGAGGTGCCCGTACGGGATGATCACGTCGGGGTGCAGCCTGGCCGCCGCCAGCATCGCGTCGAGACTCTCGATGCGCGTCAGCACGCAGGCCATCGCGTTGCGCGCGCGATAGGTCTTGACCAGCGTCGCGACGTAGTCGGGCGAGGCGCTCCAGTGCTGATGGGCGTCGATGATGAAGCGCTTCGGCACCTGCTGCTGCGCCAGGAGATCGGCGGATGGCCACGATGACAGCAGCAGGAACAAGCTGGCGGTGGCGGTCAGCAACGTGCGGGCGGTGGATTGGGAGTGTCGCATGGGGTCCTGGGTAGGGCGCGTTCCCCGAACGCGCCTGCTGGCGTGACGGGCCGCTCCGGGAGCGGACCCTGCCAATCGAATGGGTGACAGTCGGGTGGGACAGCCGGCCCCACGAATCAGAGGCGTTCCGCGACGAGCCTGGCAAACTGCGAGCACGACGTCGCGGCCTGGCCCGCGGTCACGAGGTCGGCGGTGCGGTGGCCGTCGCGGATGGTGGCGGCCAGTGCCGACTCGATCGCCCGCGCCTCGTCTTCGGCCTGCCAGCTGTGACGGAACAGGAGCGCCAACGAGCCGATCGCTCCCGCGGGATTGGCCACGTCCTTGCCGGCCAGCGTCGGGGCCGATCCGTGCACCGGCTCGAACAACGCGCCCTGGTCACCGAGACTCGCCGAGGGCAGAAGCCCGAGTGAGCCCGACACGGCGCCGGCCTCGTCGGAGAGGATGTCGCCGAACAGGTTCTCGGTGAGCACGACGTCGAAGCGCGTCGGGTTCAGCGCCAGGTTCATCGCGAAAGCATCCACGTACTGGTGCTCGAGCGCGACGTCCGGGAAGTCTCCAGCCATGGCGCTCACCGTGCGGCGCCACAGCTGCGACGTCTCGAGGACGTTTGCCTTGTCCACCGACAGCAGCCGGCGACTGCGCGCCTGCGCGAGGGCGAAGGCCACACGCGCCACGCGCTGCACCTCCCCGACGCTGTACTTCATGGTGTTGTGCGCCGACTGGCCATCGCTGGCGATGCCGCGCGGCTCGCCGAAATAGAGCCCGCCGAGCAACTCGCGGACGATGACCAGGTCGGTGCCGGCCGTGCGCTCCGGCTTGAACGGGGTGGCGTCCTCGAGGCCCTCCCACGCGCGCGCCGGACGCAGGTTGGCGTACACCCCCATCGAGGAGCGAAGGGCAAGCAGGCCGGTCTCGATCTTCTGCTCACGGGGCAGGTGGTCGAAGGCCGGGTCGCCGACGGCTCCGAGCAGCACCGGCACTCCGGCCGTGCAGGCCGCGCGGGTCTCATCGGGGTACACCGGCAGATTCCGCCCGCAGCGCGGCGCCGCCAATCGGGTAGGACCGGGTCTCGACCTGATGCGAGAACTTGTGGCAGACAGCCTGGAGGACGACTTCCGCGGCAGCCACGACCTCGGGGCCGATGCCATCGCCAGGAAGCAGCACGAGGGAGCGATTCATGGGGCCATCATCATCTGAAATTGAGGACTCTTTGCCGAAAATTCAGAATCCAGGAGGTGTCCGCCGGCGCACCGCTGCACGCGTCCGAGACACGGCTGTCAGGGCGCCTGGGGCAGACGCCCCTACCTAGACCCCGTGGCCGTAGCCGACCGGAGTGGCGATGTGCGCGAGCTCGGCCTTCACCTGGGCGGCGATGGCAGCCAGGTCCTCGTCCGAGACGTGCTTCTGGGTCTCGGCCAGGGCGATCATCTGGCGGTAGACCTGATCGAGTTCGCGCTTGCTGAAGCTGTAGCCGAGCGCTTCGCACTTCTGCTGCACGGCATGCCGGCCGGAGTGCTTGCCGAGCACCAGGGTGGTGCGCGGCACCCCGACGCTCTCGGGCGACATGATTTCGTAGGTACGACGGTCCTTGAGCATGCCGTCCTGGTGGATGCCCGACTCGTGCGCAAAGGCGTTGCGGCCGACGACCGCCTTGTTGGCCTGGACGGCCTCGCCGGTCAACTCGGTCAGCAACTGGCTGACGCCGAACAGCTCGCGGGCATCGATGCGCGTGGTGAACGGCGCGCGGTCGGCACGCACCCTGGTGACCATCACCAGTTCCTCGAGCGCGGCGTTGCCGGCGCGCTCGCCGATGCCGTTGATCGTGCACTCCACCTGACGCGCCCCGCCATGCAGCGCCGAGATGCTGTTGGCCACGGCGAGGCCGAGGTCGTCGTGGCAGTGCGTGCTGAAGACGACCTTGTCGCTGCCCCGCACCGCCGCGATGATGGCCTGGAAGTAGTCGCGGATCTCGTCGGGCGTGGAGTAGCCGACGGTGTCGGGCAGGTTGATGGTCGTCGCGCCGGCGTCGATCACCGCCTCGATCACCGACGTCAGGAACGGCATGTCGCTGCGGGTGGCGTCCTCGGCCGAGAACTGCACGTCGTCGGTGAACTGACGGGCCTGCGTGACGGCCTTGACGGCGGTGTCCAGACACTGCTGGCGCGAGATGCGCAGCTTGCGCTCGAGATGCAGGTCGGAGGTCGCGATGAACGTGTGGATGCGTCCCTGGCGGGCTGGAGCAATGGCCTTGCCGGCACATTCGATGTCGGCGGTCGTGCAGCGCGCGAGGGCGGCGATGATCGGGCCCTGCACCTCCTGCGCGATGCGCTTCACCGACTCGGCATCGTCGACCGACGCAATCGGGAAGCCGGCCTCGATGATGTCCACGCCGAGGGCTTCCAGCCGACGGGCCAGCGCGAGCTTCTCCGGGACACGCAGCGAGAAGCCGGGCGCTTGCTCACCATCCCTGAGGGTCGTGTCGAAGACGAGCACGTCGGTAGGCATTGACAGTTCTCCCTGGATGCCACATTCACTCGGATGGCGACCTGTTAGTCAAGGTTATAATCTTTCTGGAATTATAATCGAACACGACCCGTCCAGACGACGGGAACAGGGGAACGCATGGATCTCGCCGAACTGCAGGTGTTTCTAACCGTCGCATCCGAGCGCAGCTTCTCGAAGGCCGCGGCCCGCCTGCACCGCACCCAGCCGGCGGTGAGCCAGGCGATCAGGCGCCTCGAGGACCACCTCGGTGAGCGTCTCTTCGACCGCGCGGCCAAGGACGGCAAGCTCACCGAGGCCGGTCGCGTGCTGCTCGACTACGCCCAGCGGCTCATGCGGCTGGCCGAGGAGGCCGACAGTGCGGTGCGGGAGCTGCGCGACCTGCAGCGCGGCCGCGTGCTGGTCGGCGCCAACGAGGCAGCCGTGCATGTGGTGCTGCCGGTCGTCGAGCAGTTCCGGGCGGCCCATCCCCGCGTACAGGTGGACATCCGCCGCGTGCCGAGCCGGCAGATCGGGGTGGAAGTGCTGCAGCGCAGCCTCGATGTCGGCGTGCTCAGCTTTCCGCCCGCCGAGAAGGGCCTGGCGTCGATCCTGATCGGAGACGACGAGCTGGTGATGCTGACCTCGCCTGGCCACCCCCTGGCGGGGCGTGCACAAGTGACGATGGCCGAGTTCGGACGACAGGACGTGATTGCCCACAACGAGGCGTCACCGGCCCGCGAACGAGTGCTCCGCCTCTTCGAGCAGCGTCACGAACAGCTCAACATCACGCTGGCGCTGCCGAGCCTGGATGGCATCAAGCGGGCCGTCGAGATGGACCTCGGCGTGGCCCTGCTCCCCCGCCGCTGCGCGATCGCCGAGATCAGCAGTGGCCGACTGGCAGCGGTGCCGGTCGCGCAGGTGAGGCTGCCCCGCCATCTGCGGGTCGTCTATCCGGAGCAGGCGCAGTTGTCGCACGCGGCGCTTGCCTTCATCGAGGTGGCGCGCACGTTCGAGAAGGACGTGGTCAAGGACATCGCGCCGGTCGAGTGAGGTCAGGTCCTGAGACCTGAGGTTTCGATGCCTACAGCCCGAACGTCCGCTGCGCCCAGGTGAGCACCCGCCCGTCGCGGTTGTGGACCACGGTGATGCCGCCGTCCTGCGAGACGACAAAGGCCAGCGTCGACGCGTGGGCCTGGCACAGGCGGTACACCGAGCGATGCCGCGTCCCCTCGCCGTCGACCATCGAGGCGGTCGTCTCGCTGGCCTCGAGATCGACGGCCCGGTGAATCTGCAGCACCGGGTCGGACGCGGTGATTCTCGCCGCCGAAGCCGAGAATCTCGAAGCGCCGGTTCATGACCACGGCGCCATCCACGGCGGCCAGCGAGGCCATCAGCTGCGCGAGGTCGGCGACCGCCTCGTCCAGCGTCCGCAGCTGGCCATCCTGGTGCTGCCTGTAGAACGCGCCGTCCACGTGCGCCACGCCGCGGCGCTGCGCGTCGTCCTGCAGCGTCGAGACGATGGCGAGGATCAGCTGCCGGAAACGTCGCCGCGTCTCCTGATTGGCGAAGCGGTACTTGAACGTGACACCCGGCACCACGAGGTCGCCCGCGTCATCGGGCTGCACGATCAGGAGGGTGCCGCCATGGCGGGCCCGGCGGATCGCCGACAGGGCGCGCCGCATCATGTGCTGGGCGACGGCCCGGACGACCTCATCGGCCACGGTGGGCCTGGCGCCCTGTCCAGGCAGCAGCTCGAGCCCCTGCACCACCTCGGCGCGTACCGGCGCGAACAGGCGCGGCATCCAGATCGAGCGGAACACGTCGTGCCCGCTTTCGTGCAGCCGGCCGGCCTGCAGTTCGACGAGCGGCGTGGCACCGCGCGCCATCAGCATGTGGCCCGGCGAGAGCACGTGCACGACGAGTCCATCCGGCAGCGAGCCGTCGCTGTCCTCACGGCCGCTCTGCAGGTGCCGAACCCACTCCAGCCCGGACGACACGAGGCCCCAGATGTACGTGTCGCCTTCCCCTTCTGCGTGCACGCCGATCAGCGTGCGCTCGAAGTCGGCGGCTGGCGCCAGGCGCCGCAGCTCGCCATCGGTGAGGCGGCGTGACGGATCGAACTCGAGCACCTGCAGGCGGTCGCCGGCCGAGAGGGTCGCCTGCAGCGCCGAGGGTGCGGCCACGAGCAGACGGAAGCGCAGGGGCCGGCTCTCCTCGCGCAGCAGGCTGGCGTGGTAGGCCGTTTCCAGGATGTCGTGCAGGGGCCGCGAGGCCGGCAGCGGCAGCGCCGAGGGCCCGCCCTCGCGCCACCGGCGCTCGAGGCGCTCGGACACGTCGGGCGGGTAGGCGCGCGGCACTCGCGTCAGAAACCGCTGACGTATGGCAGCCGGGCAGCCGTCGCCTTGACCGCGGCCGCGTCCTCGAGCAACAGCCCGGTCGCGTCCCAGGCGCCGGTGACGAAAGCCTCGATCGCCGACGCCGGCGCCGACACCGCAATCGTGCGCTCCCCCGCCTGCAGCGTCGCCGCCGCCAGGTCGAGCGCCACCGTGGCGGTGGGGTCCTGTTCGGCGCGCGCCTGCAGCCACTCGAGATCGGCGGCCGGAGCGGTGACGCACGGCAGGCCGATGGCCAGGCTGTTGCCGAAGAAGATCTCGGAGAACGACTCGCCCACCACCGCCGCGATGCCCCAGCGCTGCAGCGCCTGCGGCGCGTGCTCGCGCGACGAGCCGCAGCCGAAATTGCGGTTCACCACGAGGACCCGGGCACCTGCGAACTGCTCCTGTGCGAACGGATGAGGGGCGCCCTGGGCCGCCCGCGAGGCGATGTCGTCCTCGAACACATGCTGTTCCAGGCCCTCGAACGTGATCACCCGCAGGAAGCGCGCCGGGATGATGCGGTCGGTGTCGATGTCGAGACCGCGCAGCGGGATGACCCGACCCTCGACACGCTCGATACGGACAACGGCGCTCATGCCCGACCTCCCACGCGCGACGGCTCGCTGGCTGCCGGCTCGAACTTGCGAATGTCCACGACCTGCCCGGCGACGGCCGCGGCGGCCACCATCGCTGGACTCATCAGCACGGTCCGGCCAGTCGGACTTCCCTGCCGGCCCTTGAAGTTGCGATTGGACGACGACGCGCTGATCTCGCGCCCCTGCAGCTTGTCGGGATTCATGCCGAGGCACATCGAGCAGCCGGAGCCGCGCCAGTCGAAGCCGGCCTCCGTGAACACCTCGTGCAGACCCTCGGCCTCCGCGGCGGCGAGCACGGCCTGCGATCCGGGCACGACCATCGCGCGCACCGTGCTGGCCACCTTGTGGCCGCGCACGAAGCGGGCGGCTTCGCGCAGGTCGGACAGCCGCGAGTTGGTGCACGAGCCGACGAAGGCGACGTCGATGGGCGTGCCCTCGATGGGCTGTCCCGGCTGCGAAGCCCATGAACTGCAGCGCTTCCTCGACCAGCGGCCGTTCGTCGGCCGCGACTTCGCCCACCGTCGGGACGCGTTCGTCGACGCCGACCGATTGCCCGGGGTGCAGCCCCCAGGTCACGACCGGACTCAAGGTGTCCGCCCGCAGCTGCACGTCGTCGTCGTAACGCGCGTCGGCGTCGCTGGCGATGGAACGCCACCAGCCCCGGCCCGTTCGAACGCCTCGCCTTGCGGCGCGAAAGGACGGCCCTGCATGTACTCGAACGTGGTCGTCGTCGGGATTGACGTAGCCGACGCGCGCGCCGCCCTCGATGGACATGTTGCAGATCGTCATGCGCTCGTCCATCGACATGGCGTCGACGGCCGACCCGGCGTACTCGTACGCGAAGCCGACGCCGCCCTTCACGCCGAGCACCTGGATGATCTTGAGGATGACGTCCTTGGCGTAGACGCCCGCGCTGCAGCGCGCCGTCGACGCGGATGCGCCGCACCTTCAGCGGCTCCATCGCGAGACACTGGCTGGCGAGCACGTCGCGCACCTGTGAGGTGCCGATCCCGAAGGCGACGGCGCCGAACGCGCCATGCGTCGAGGTGTGGCTGTCGCCGCACGCGATGGTCATGCCCGGCTGCGTCAGTCCGAGCTCCGGTCCGATCACGTGCACGATGCCCTGGCGCCGCCGTCGAGTGGTCGTAGAGGGGAACACCGAAGTCGCGGCAGTTGCGTTCGAGCGCCGCGAGCATCGCCTCGGCCATCGTGTCCTGGAACGGCCGCGCCAGGCTGCCCGTCGGCACGATGTGATCGACGGTGGCGAAGGTTCGCTCAGGGAACCGCACCGGCCAGTCGCGCCGCCGCAGGTCATCGAATGCCTGCGGCGTGGTCACCTCGTGCACGAGGTGCAGGCCGATGAACAGCTGCGTCTGCCCCGTCGGGAGGCGTCCGCACGGTGTGCAGGTCCCAGACCTTCTGGAGAAGGGTCTTTCCCACAGGTCGAGTATAACGCCACGACGGCGAGTAGCCAGCCCTGATAAGCCCTACTAATGAAGGTCCCGTCGGTTCGCGGGCCCTGGCTCGATGTGCCAACGCGTCGGTGGCCGATGTTCCAGGATCTCGGTGACGCGGTGGATCTCCGAGCGGCTTCACCAGGTGGACGTCGAAGCCGGCGGCGAGCGCGCGGGCCCGATCTTCGGGCCGACCGTAGCCGGTGAGGGCCACCAGGTAGACACTCTCCCCGTGGTCGGAGCGTCGAATCGTCCGCGCCACCTCGTACCCGTCCATGCGCGGCAAGCCGATGTCGACGAAGGCCACATCGGGCGGATTGGCGAGGACTTCGGAGAGACCGGCCATGCCGTCACGGGCGACGCGCGTGCGGTGTCCGACGGCGGCAAAGAGCGCCTGCATGAGCTCTGCAGCGTCCTCGTCGTCTTCGACGATCAGGACGTCGAGCAGCCGCGGCGGCTGGTAGCTCTTGAGGAAGCCGTCGAGCGCGGTGGGGCGGGCCGCAGACGGAGCGGGCGCATCGACGATCGGCAGGGTGACCCGAAATTCGGTGCCGGCCCCGATGCCAGCGCTGTGCGCGGTCAGCCGGCCATCGTGCATCTCCACCATCCGGCGGGCGATCGTCAGGCCGATCCCGAGGCCGCCTTCAGTTCTCGCCAGCGTGGTCTTTCCCTGGACGAACGGCTCGAAGATGCTGTCGAGCCGGGCTGGGTCGATGCCAATGCCTTCGTCGACCACGCGGACGGTGGCCACCGGATGAGCGGGGTCGTGCCTGTCGACCTCGCAGCGCAGCAGGATCCGGCGGCCCAGCTCGGAAAACTTGCTGGCGTTGGACACCAGGTTGGACAAGGCCTGACCGAGCCGCAGGCCGTCCCCGTGCACGATCACCGGGTCGTCGGGCAGGTCGAGCAGCAGCGGCTGACGCCGAGGTTCGACGTAGGGACGCGCCATCTGCAGGACCTCGTTGAGCACGGCCTTGAGGTCGATGGTTTCCTTCTGCAGCTGGACCTGGCCGCGGGTCAGGCGCGAGACGTCGAGCAGGTCGTCAACCAGGCGCGACAGCTGGCGAATCTGACGGGACACGGTGGCCCGGACCTGCGCGTTGTCGCCGCGCCCCTCCTCGCGCTCCTGGAGGGCCGTGGCCGCGGCGATGGCGTGCAGCGGGTTGCGGAGTTCGTGCGCGAGCATCGCCAGGAACTCGTCCTTGCGGCGATTGTCCTCGAGCAGTTCGTCGGCGCGGCGGCGTTCGGCGTCGGCCAGCCCCCGCAAGCTCGAGACGTCGGTCATCACCAGCACGAAACGGCTGGCCTGGCCGTGTTCATCGAGGATTGGGTCGGTGACCACGCGAAACCACGAATCGCCCAGGCGGAGTTCAGCGACGCGACGCTCCCCGGTGGCGCCCGCGGCGACGTCGAGCATCGGGTCGTCCACCCCGAGGCTCTCCTGGAAGACGGCGCGGACATGCCTGCCGACGATCTGCTCTTCCGGAGCGTTGACCAGGTGGAGCAGCGCTCGATTGATACGCAGGATCAGCCCATCAGCCCGCACGATGGCCGCGGATTCGGCAATGGCATCGAAGGTCCGCTGCCAGTCCAGGCTGGCGTCGCGCAGGTTGGCCTCGGCGACCTGGGCGCGCAGCAGGCCGCGCACCGTCGCAAGCAGCACAGCTGGCTCGACGGGCTGGACCAGATACGCGTCGGCGCCGCTGTCGAGGCCTTCGACCTTGCTTGCCGCGGAGACGTGCGCGGCGGAGGTCAGCAGTACCGGGATGGCCCCGGTGCTGGGGTCGGCCTTCAGGCGGCGACAGACCTCGAAGCCGTCAACGTCCGACAGCGTGATGTCCAACACGATCAACCGAGGGAACTGCTGGGCCAGCTGCAACGCCTCGAATCCGGATGAGGCTTCGAGCACCTCGTATCCGGCGCCACGCAGGGTCCGGCCGACGACCCGGCGGGCCGGGACATGCTCGTTGACGCTGAGGATCAACCCTTCGGCGGTGGTGCCGTCATTGTTTTCTCCCGCCATTCGCCATGGAGACAGCAAGGGAGGTGCCAGCCAGGCTGCGGTGTGGTCATGCCACCGGCGGCGCCCGGCCAGTTACGAGAGGCAACATCTGCAGCGTAAGGAAACAATAACGATTTTGCACGCCCGGGCCTCGGCTCCCCGTGACCCGGGGCTCTGTGCCAGCTCGTCGGCGCCGGTACGCCCTCGGGTACACTGACGTGCGGAGGGATGGCCGAGCGGTTGAAGGCAGCGGTCTTGAAAACCGCCGTACGGGAAACCGTACCGTGGGTTCGAATCCCACTCCCTCCGCCAGCCTCGTTCACACTCGGCTGGCCGCGGGAGCGGTTTCCTGGCGCAAGAGCGCATCCGCGCTCTTGCCCGAATCCCACTCCCCCCGCAACGCCCGCCCCACACTCGGCTGGCCGCGGGAGCGGCGTCCTGGCGCATGAGCGCATCCGCGCTCCTGCCCGACACCAGCGAAGTCGTTTTCAGGGACGAAACCTCTGCGGCCCTGGCGGCTTGGCACGCGACTCCCGTGCGAGGCGCGGTGTGAACCTACTTTCGTCCCTTCGTCCTCGCGGCGCTTTGACTGATGGCGACTGACTGGCCCGCAATCGTCACTGTGGTGCCACGCTCGGTGCCGGCATTTGCCGTGGCGGAGACCGTGACCGATCCGCTGCCGGTGCCGGCCGTGGGACCAAGGCTCACCCAGGCCGTTGCCGCGCCATTGACGGCGTTCCACGTGCAACCGGTCGGCGCTGTGACCGTGACCGTTTTTGAGCCGCCCCCGGCGGCAAACGAGAGCGACGTGGTCGACACCGCATACGTGCAGGCGGGCGGCGGCGCCGTCGTACCGCCTGCCGTCCGGAACGCAGCAACCGTCATGACATTGGCGTTGAGGGCCCGCGCGTTGTCCTGGCTAGCTGTCCCGGTTGCCATGCCGGTGTAGAAAGCGTTCGGGCTCGACAGGTAGGGAACGCGCGTGGCCCCGCCGTACGAGAGCACGGTGCGGAAGTAGCCGGACGGGTCTTGGTACCCATACGCGTAGGGATACGACGGGGTGCTGCCGGCGTTGGCGGGATCATGGTGGAGCCCCTGGTTGTGACCGAGCTCGTGGGCGTACGACAGGTTCCCGACGGCGCACGTGCGGTCGACGACGTTGAAGGCGGAACTGGCAAACGCGGTGGAGACCGAGGACATCAGGCCGCCGATGCCGCAGTAGCCGTTGCTGGCATACCCCGTGCCGAGGAGCGTCACGATGTCGGCGCCGTAGGTGCTGCGAATCGCGTGGACGTTGTCCATGATCCCGTCGCTCGAGCTACGCAATACATTCAGATCGGTGCTGATACTGGAGACGGTTTCGGCGTAGGCCACCACACCGGTGTAGACCAGGTGGAGCTCGGCGTTGACGCCGCTGTTGGCATAGACAAGGTTCGCATTCGCCACGGCGTTCAGGGCGAGACTTTCCATCGCTGACGCCCCGCCCTGGGCTGTCTCCGCATTGGGTGTCCAGACAATCATCACGTCGACCTGGACGGGGGTAGCGCTCGTCGAGGCAGACCCGGTCTCGGCGGAGGCGGAGGCGTCACCTTCGAGCGCGTCAGGCACCTCGGCTCCGCGAACGTCGACGCCGTCGAACAACGGGTCGTCGGTTGGGTAGGCGTCGGGGTCGAGCTCGGCCACGATGTACTGACCATCGCTGGCGATGGCGATTTCGAATGTGCGGTGATCGGCGAAGACAGTCCCCGTAAGAACGCCCCGAACCATCGTCAGCACAGCCTGCGCGCCGTTGTCATCCCCCCCGACCCAAACAAGACGGTCCGCCGAAGGGCGGCTCGACTTGAGCCGCTTCATGGTGACTTGCACGTCATCGAACAGATCCAGCTGGATGATGGCGGAGTTCAAGGCAGCGGGATTGATTCGGGCCGCACGCGTGCGCCGTGCGGGTACGTCACGTGGGGAGGCCGGCCCGGCCGCTCGGCCGGGGACAAGAAGCTGTGGCACCTGTTGCGCCCCGGCTGTCGTCGGAGCGAACGAGATGAAAGTCGTGAGGATGAGGGCGGCGGCGCAGACGTATCGAGTCATAGGGGCTTGGCGTGGACGGAAGGTTCGACACGCACGGACCCCTATTGCACTTCGGGAGCCAACAGCGACGCCGTTTGTTTTCTATAACTTGCAGGTCTTTGTGTGGAAGCAGGTGCCGCCGAGATTTCAAATCTGTCGGGTTACCGACACTTCGTCCGGGCTGACCGGCCCCCCCTCAGCCCAGCAGGACCTTGCGCAGCGTGGCGATCTGGCCGGCGTGGCGGCTGGCGTGCTCGGCGACGTGGAACACGAGGCCACCCACCGTCGTTGGCAGCTGGGCCCGCCCCACGCTGCGCGGCTCCAGCAGTGTCGCCACGTCGATCGAACGGACCTGCTCGAGCGCGCGATCGATCCCTGCATGCGCGACGGCAATGACGACGGCAGCACCTACCGGCGGCATGCCGGGGTCGCCTTCGGCCTTCATCGACGTGAGCTGCGCCGGCGTCAGGGCTTCTCCACGCGCGTAGGTCAGCAGGCGGTCGCTGGCCCCGGCGATGTGGCGGAGGTGGAAGCCAACCGAGCCGGCCCCACCAGGACGCGCCCAGATCTGCTCCGGCGTGAGGTCGGCTGCGTGCCGCGCCACTTCTTCGCGCACCTGCAACAGGGCGTGGACCACCGGCTGCAACTCGCCTGGATAGCCCTCGACGGGGCCACGCAGCCACACCTCGGGGAGGTCGTTGGAAGTCATGGGCAAGTGTCTCGCGGGTTCTACGCCGGTCCGATGCGGGTGACGCCACCCATGTACGGGACGAGGACGTCGGGGATGCGCACGCTGCCGTCCGCGTCCTGGTAGTTCTCGAGCACCGCAATCAGGGTTCGACCGATCGCCAGCCCGGATCCGTTCAGGGTGTGCACGTGCGCCAGCTTGCCGCCGCCGGACGGACGGTAGCGGATGCCGGCGCGGCGTGCCTGGAAGGCCTCGGTGTTGCTGCAGGACGAGATCTCGCGGTACCCGCGCTGGCTCGGCAGCCAGACTTCGATGTCGTACGTCCTGGCCGACGCAAAGCCCATGTCGCCCGTGCACAGCAGCATCGTCCGGTACGGGAGATCGAGCAGCTGGAGCACCTTTTCGGCGCAGCCAGTGAGGCGTTCGAGCTCTGCATCGGACTGATCGGGCGCGGCAAAGGTCATGAGCTCGACCTTGGCGAACTGATGCTGCCGGATGAGGCCACGCACGTCGGCGCCGTAGCTGCCGGCCTCGCTGCGGAAGCAGGGCGTGTGCGCCGTGTAGCGTCGCGGAAGATCGGCGTGCTCGAGCGTCTCTTCGCGATGCAGGTTGGTGAGCGGCACTTCGGCCGTCGGGATGAGGAACAGGTCCCAGTCGCCGGCAATCTTGAAGAGATCCTGCTCGAACTTGGGCAGGTTGCCAGTGCCGGTGAGCGCGGTCGGGTTGACGCAGCACGGGCGGCTCCACTTCGGTGTAGCCGTGATCGCCCGTGTGCAGGTCGAGCATGAAGCTGATGAGGGCGCGTGAGAGACGCGCGCCTTCGCGCAGCAGACCGCGAAGCGGGCGCCCGACATGCGCGCCGCGCGCTCGAAATCGAGGATGCCCAGGGCGCCGGACCGAGGTCCCAGTGCGGCTTGGGTTCGAAGTCGAAGGTCCGCGGCGTACCCGCAGCGGCGCACCTCGACGTTGTCGTCGGCGCTGGCGCCTTCCGGCACATCTGCCTGCGGGGCGTTGGGGAGCGCGAGCAGCAGCGGCGTGCGCTCCTCGTCGAGGCGCGCGACCTGCGCGTCGAGGACCTTGATCTCGTCGGCTCGCTGCTGTTCTCGGCAAGCAGCGCGGTCGCGTCCTGGCCTGTACGCTTGGCCTGCGCGATCTGCTCCCCGTGCGATTGCGATCGGCTTTCAGGCTCTCGACGCGAGGCAGCGAGCTCGCGACGTACCGCGTCCAGTTCCGGCCAGGCGATCGAGCACGGCGGCGGCGCCGGGGCCGCGCGTCTGGAGGCGGCGGCGGGCCTCGTCGAAGGCGTCCCGGAGCTGCGCGGGCTCGAGCATGTCGGGGCCCGATTGTACGAACTTCGCCGGGCCATCGGCAGCGCGAAAGGCTGTGCTACCGTGACGCACCCTCCCACGAAGGAAAGGTGCCTGCGTGACGATCAGCGTCAGGACGGCCGTGTTCCCGGCGGCAGGACTCGGCACGCCGCTTCCTTCCGGCTACCAAGACGATGCCCAAGGAGATGCTGCCGCTGGTCGACAAGCCGATCATCCAGTACGCCGTCGAAGAGGCCGTGGCCGCCGGCATCGAGCAGGTGTCATGGTCACGGCACGCGGCAAGACGGCGATGGTCGACCACTTCGACGTCGACGTCGAACTCGAGACCTTCCTCGAGGAACGCGGCAAGCTGGACCAGCTCGCTGCCGTCCGCCACGTCTCGTCGCTGGCCCGCCTCGGCGCGGTGCGGCAGGGGCCGCCACTCGGGCTCGGACATGCCGTGTACATCACCCGCGATCTGGTCGGCGACCAGCCGTTCGCCGTGGTCCTCGGCGATGACGTGATCGACGCGACCCCGCCAGCCGTCCGCCAGGTCATCGACGTCTTCGACCAGGTCGGTGGACCGGTGCTCGCCGTCGAGCGGGTGCCGATGGACCAGATCAGCCGCTACGGCGTGGTCCGCGCCGAGCCGCTCGGCGACGGCATCTATCGCATCACCGATCTCGTCGAGAAGCCCGCCCGCGAACAGGCGCCGTCAGACCTCGCGATCATGGGGCGCTACGTGCTGACCCCGGACATCTTCCCGGTCCTGGCCGACGTGCGCGAGGACCGCACCGGCCAGATTCAGCTGACCAGCGGCCTGCGCGAGCTGCTGCGGCAGCGGCCGATCTACGCCTGTGAGGTGCAGGGCGTCCGGCACGACACCGGGAACGATGCTCGGCTACCTGAAGGCGGCGATGTACTTCGCGATGCAGCGTGGGGATCTGCGCGACGACCCGGGCACGTACCTGCGGTCGGCTGCTCGAACCGCTGTCGACGCGCGACCACTGACGCGACGCCGTCGGCAGGCGCAGCCGCGTGCCTGCGTCCTGCGACGAGGGCGTCGAGGGCGTCTTGGGAGTGCTGCTGTCTGCCCGTGTCGCTGCTCGACGAACTGCTGCTCTCCGAAGACTTCGACGACTCGGTCGCGCCGCCGCTGCCCGACGCGTTCTCGCCGCCGCTCTGCCGCCTGACCCCTCTCGCCCGAGCCCTTCTCGCCCGACCCTTCGCCCTTGCTCGACCCGGCGGGGTGCTGTTCTTCTTGGCGTAGTCGGTGATGTAGAAGCCGGAGCCCTTGAACTGGATGGCCGGCGACGAGAGCAACTTGCGCACCGGCGCCGCGCACTTCGGGCAGACGGTGACCAGCGGGTCGGAGAACTTCTGAATCACCTCGAACCGGTGACTGCAGGTGTCGCATTGGTATTCGTAAAGGGGCATGGGTTCGCGTCTCTCCAGCCGTCGAGTGTAGCAGGCCGGCGGGCGCCGCCGACAGGCGGAGCGCGTCAGGCGAGCACGCATGCTCGTCGGCTTCACCGAGCATCTGCTGCCGAAGGACGCTGAACGGCAGCAGGCCGAGGCCGAGGAACTCGTCGTGGAAGCGGCGCAGGTCGAAGCCTGCGCCCTGCTGCGCTTCGACGTCCTTGCGCAACTTGAGCAGCATCAACTTGCCCAGGGCATAGATGACATAGCCACGGATCGAACGCGCCGCGCTCGGCCTCGCGCCGCGCCGTGGCTTCTTCGAGCATCGCTTCCTCGCGGAAGAAGCGGACGCCCTGCTCGACCGACAGGTCCTCGGCGTGCAGGCGCAGCCCGACCACGAGCCGGCAGAGCCGAACCAGCGACTCGGCCAGTTGGCCGAGCTCGATGACCGGGTCCTTCCTGGCAAACCCCTGCTCGACCACCATGTGCTCGGCGTAATGCGCCCAGCCCTCGAGCACCGACACCGGCGCGATGACGCATCGCCTTGCGCCATGGCGAGGCCACCTTGCGCAGATGCTCGAAGTGGAGGAAGTGGCCGGGCAAGGCCTCGTGCATCGAGATCGACCAGAGCACCGCGTCGTTCATGTCGCGCAGGTGCTCGTCCTGCCGCTCCTGGGCCCAGTTCGGGTCGGCGTCGGTGATGTAGTAGTACGACCGCTGCGCACGCGCTTCGAGCGGCCCGGGCGCCCACAGGCTGGCGAAGGTCCACCGGTAGAACGGCGGCGTCGGCGCAATCACCAGCGCATCGGCGTCCGGGACGGTGACGATGCCGGCATCGCGGAGGAAGGTGTAGAGCGCGGCACACTGCTCGCGGACGCGGGTGACCAGGCCCCCTGGGGCGACGTGTCCGGCCTTGACCTTGGCCCATACCTCTTCGGCAGGGCCCTTGCCGACCTTGCTGGCGACCGCGTTGAAGCGCTCACGGGTGGCGGCCAGTTCGCGTTCGGCGATGCGCAGCAGCGCATCGGTATCGAGCGTCACGCCGTCCTCGAGCTTGAGCTTCTGCTCGATCTTGTTCCTGCCGATGCGGAAGGTCGCCTTGGCGCGAGGCGCCTGCTCCTCCTCGAGATCGCGCACGTAGCCCTCGATCGCCGTTCGCGCCACCGTCGAGGCGTCGTCCAGGTCGGCCAGCAGCGAAAGATCGTCGACCTCGCGCAACGCGCGCGGCAGGTCGCGGTCGAGGAAGCTGACCACGCCGCGCAGCGTCTCGGCGGCGGTCTTGATGAAGATGCCCGCCGGCTCGCGGACGTTGCCGCGCGCCGCGTCGAGCACGCCGGTCACCTGACGCAGCTTGGAGAGCAGGCGGCGGGCCCGCTCGGCGGCCGGCGCGTACGTGAAAATCGCCTGCGAGGCCAGGCTGGTGGCCAGGGTCTCGGCGTAGAGCTGCGGATCCCGCTCCCAGGTGCGGATGACTTCGAGTTCGTGCAGGCGGGCCTGCGCGTTGGCCATCAGCGCCGAATGATCGGCACGCTCGGCCGGAGTGGCGTCGGAGGACATCGAGGCCAACCGACGCGCGAAGCCATTCAGGTCGCGGATCGGCGATCGATCGCCGCCCGGCTGAAGTCCTCGAGCAGGTCGTCGTGGACATGCACGCCGTCCAAGGTGGCCGCTGTCGGTTGCACCTCGTGGCGCCAAGCCAGGTAGTCAGCCGCAAAGTGCGGGAGGGTTTCAGCAGATCGCATGCGCTCGCACGGACGAAGGATGGTGGCCGGTGGGCCGCCGTGGCCCAATCTCCCAATGTACAATACCTTCCGTGTTCCCCCGGCCGGCGTCAGGACGTTTGTTCGTCGTGGCGACCCCCATCGGCAACCTGGAGGACATCACGCTGCGGGCGCTGCGGGTGCTGCGCGAGGCTCGCGTGATTGCCGCCGAGGATACCCGCCGCACCGGCAAGCTGCTGGCGCATGCGGGCATCGACACCCCGATGGTGAGCCTGCACGCCCACAACGAGGAGGCCCGGCTGCCCGCGATACTGGAGCGGTTGCGGGCGGGTGAGGCGGTGGCCCTGGTCACCGATGCCGGCACCCCCCTCCTGTCGGACCCTGGCGATCAACTGATCCGCGCGGCTCTTGGCCGAAGGCGTACCCGTGGAGCCAATCCCGGGCGCCAGCGCCGTCCTCGCCGCATTGACCATGAGTGGCATCCCATCCAGCCAGTTCACCTTTTTAGGGTTTCCGCCAGTAAAACAGGGCCCGCGCCGTCGCTGGTGCGAAGAGGCTGCCGCCTATCACCATCCGGTCGTGTTCTTCGAGGCACCACATCGATCCGCCAGACGCTCGAGATGCTTGCCGAGACGGTTGGCGCGGGCCGCGGCATTGCGGTCTGCCGCGAGATCGACGAAGAAGCACGAGGAGCTCATCCAGGGCCCCATCGGCGACGTCGTGTCACGGCCCGCCATTCTCGAGCCCATGGGCGAATTCACGTGCATTCTCGAGTCCCCTCCACCCCTCCAGGCGGTAGCTCATGAGAATGAGGGCGACCTCCTCTCTGAATTCGACCGAATAACCGAAAATGGTACTTTTGAACGCAGGGCCGCAATGAGCGAAGTCGCCAGGCGCTTCCATGTGCGCACCCGGGACGTCTTCGATGCGCTCGAACGCCGCAAGTCCGCGGCCGCCTCGTGACCTCCCCAGCCACCCTCCACATCGTCATTCTCGCAGGTGGGCGCGGCGTCCGGATGGGCACGACCTTGCCCAAGGTGCTGCTGCCGTTGGCCGGCCTGCCGCTGCTGGAGTGGGTCCTGCGGTCGGCGTCGACGCTGGAAGCTACTCGGACCAGCGCAATTTTAGGCTATTCGGCAGATAACGTCATGGCGGTGATCGGCGACCGGGACGTGCAGGTGGTCGCCAAGGCTCCTCTGCTCGGTCCGATTCATGCGTTGACTGCCCTCGATGAGCTGGGTGGTGCCGACGACGCCGACACGATCCTCGTCTTTCCCGCCGACGTGCCGATGATCCGCCCGGACACCCTCAAGGCTCTGGTCGCCCACCGAGCCGTCACCAGCGCGGCCGATGACTGTCGTGGCAGCAGTCTCTGACCGTCGCTACGGCCTGATGCGCGTGCTGCGCAGTGAGGGTGGCGAGGTCATCGGCCTGGTCTCGGAGCGGGAGGCGTCGCGCCAGCAGCGCGCCATCCGGGAATGCACCAGCGGGGTGTTCGCGTGCTCCAGGGCCGCCCTGCGCGAGGGCCTGGCCACCTTCTCCTGGGAGCATGTCGAACGCGAGCGGTCGCTCGGCGAGTTCGTCGGGGCCCTCCGTCGGCTGGGCCACGACATCGACACCATCACCGCCAACGTGCCGCAGGAAGTCCGCGGCATCAACAGCCAGACCGAACTGGCCGAGGCCAGCGCCATGATGCGACAAGCCAAGTGCGAGGAATTGATGTCGGCCGGGGTCGACCATCATCGACCCGGCCACTACCTACGTCGGCCCCGACGTCGAGGTCGGCCACGATACGGTGCTGCACCCCAACGTCTACCTCGAGGGCCGCACCAGGGTGGGCGCGGCCTGCGAGAATCCACGCCGGCAGCCGCCTGGTGGACGCGACGCTGGCCGACCACGTCGTGGTCCTGAACTACTGCGTCGTCACCGACTCGCACATCCACTCGCACGCCCAGGTCGGCCCGTTTGCACACATCCGGCCGGGCAGCGAGGTCGGCGAGGACGCCCGGGTCGGCAACTACGTCGAGCTGAAAAAGACCCGGCTCGGCCGCAAGTCGCAAGGCCAGCCACCTCACGTATCTCGGCGACGCGACGATTGGCGAAGATGTGAACGTGGGTGCGGGGGTCATCACCTGCAACTACGACGGGACCCACAAGCACCCGACCGTCATCGGCGACGGCGCGTTCATCGGCAGTGACTCGCAACTCGTGGCGCCGGTCTCGATCGGGCGTGGCGCGTTTGTCGCGGCTGGTTCGTCGATCACCAGGGATGTACCTGACGAGAGCCTCGGCATCGCGAGGAGCCGGCAGGAGAACAAGGAAGGCTGGGCCCGCGCGCGGCGGGCCAGCGACGAGCAGGAGTACCCCCCATGTGCGGCATCATCGGCTACGTCGGTCAGCAGGAAGTCGTTCCGGTGGTGCTCGACGGGCTCCGCCGCCTCGAGTACCGGGGCTATGACTCGGCCGGCATCGCAGTCGTCGGCCCGGATGGCATCGAGGTCCGGCGCAGCGCCGGCAAGCTCGCCAACCTGGAAGCCGTCCTTCGCGACAAGCCGCTTGAGCGGGGCGTACGGGATCGGCCACACACGCTGGGCGACGCACGGCCGGCCGACCGAGGAGAACGCCCACCCGCACCGCGATCGAGCGGGCGGGTCGTCGTGGTCCACAACGGCATCATCGAGAACTACCTCGAGCTGAAGCGGCGAGCTGCAGGCCGGGGCATCGTCTTCCGTACCGAGACCGACACCGAGAGTGGTGGCGCACCTCGTCGGCGTGGAGCTGCAGGACGACGGGCTGCGACGCCGCGGTGAGCGCGCGAGCCCTGCGTCGGCTGCGCGGGCCTACGCGCTGGTCGTCGTCTCGACCGACTGACCCGAGGACGATCGTCGCCGTGCGTAACGAGCGCCGCCCGCTTGTCGTCGGCTTCGGCGACGGCGAGTACCTTCGTCGCCTCCGACATCCCGGCCATCCTCGCCCACACGCGCGACGTGGTGTTCCTCGAGGACGGGCGAGATGGCCGTGCTGCGCGCCGACGGCGTGACGCTTCTTCGACGCAGCGGCGCAGCCGGTGACGCGGCAGTCGCAGCGCATCACGTGGGACCCGGTGATGGCGGAGAAGGCCGGCTACAAGCACTTCATGCTCAAGGAGATCTTCGAGCAGCCGCGCGCGATCGAGGACACGCTGCGTCGGCCGCTGTCGCATGGAGCAGGGCGACGTCGACCTGACGGAGATCAAGCTCGACCGGCGACGCTGGCCGGCCTGTCGCGCGTGGTCGCTGCGTCGCCTGCGGCACCTCGTGGCACGCCGGCCTGGTCGGCAAGTACCTGATCGAGCAGCTCGCGCGCATCCCGGTCGAGGTCGACTACGGCTCGGAGTTCCGCTACCGCGATCCGATCGTCGCCCCGACGATCTGGTGATGGTCATCACGCCAGTCGGGCGAGACCGCCGACACCCTGGCGGCCCTGCGCGGAGGCACAGGCAGCAGGGCGCCCGCAGCTCGCCATCTGCAACGTCATCGGCTCGGCGATCGCACGCGTGAACTCGGACGGCACGCATCTACACGCACGCCGGCCCGGAGATCGGCGTCGCCTCGACCAAGGCGTTCACGACGCAGCTGGTGGCGCTGGCGCTGCTCGCGCTGCGCCTGGGCGCGCGCGCGCAGGCGCTGATCGCCGACGCAGGCGCGCCGCGAGCTGCTGCAGGCGCTGCACCGAGCTGCCGCGCATGATCGAGCAGGTCGCTGGCGCTGCGCGCCGAGCTCGAGGACATCGCGCAGCACGTTCCGCGACGTCGCGCGACTTCCTCTTCCTCGGTCGCGGCATGAACTACCCGATCGCGCTCGAGGGCGCGCTCAAGCTCAAGGAGATCTCCTACATCCACGCCGAGGGCTACGCCGCCGGCGAGATGAAGCACGGGCCCGATCGCGCTGATCGACGAGAAACTGCCGGTGGTCGTGCTCGCGCCGCGACGATCACGTCTACGAGAAGATGCTCGGCAACGTGCAGGAGGTGAAGGCCCGCGGCGGCTCGATCATCGCGCATCACCGACGAAGGGGACCGCACCTCGGTCGCTGCTCGACCCGCAGCGCGACGCGTGCCTGGCGCTGCCGCCGGTGACCCGCTGATGTCGCCGACTCACCATGACCGTGCCGCTGCAGCTGCTGGCCTACCACGTCGCCGTCCGCCGCGGCTGCGACGTCGATCAGCCGCGCAACCTGGCCAAGAGCGTCACGGTCGAGTAGGCGGGGACGGCCTTCGTCGGACGGCCTTCGGCCTTCGAAGTGCTCAGGGAGCGGCAGGCGGGAGTCGCAGACGGCCTTCGAAAGAATGCCTCTTCCGGGATCAGCGTGGGTTCAGAGATCGAGGCCGCCACAGCTGAAAGTAGATGGCCGTGGTGAAGTGCTGGGCGTTCGGAAGCCGCCCGCCTTACGCTTGATGCTGGTGATCTTGCTGTTGAGGCCTTCGGCCACACCGTTGGTGATCGGGTGCTTGGCATAGCGCAGGACACCGTCGAGGTGTCGCTGGATCATGCGGGCGACCTGCTTCACCGGCTCCAGGCGCGAGCGGATGGCCCACCCGTACCAGCGCGTGAAGAAACGGCGGACGGCGGCGCCTTGGCGGTAGGTCCACAAGTCCCGCAAGGCTTCCTTGATCGCCCAGGCGCGCCCCACCTTCAGATGGAGCGCCTGCACGGCGGCAAAGGCGTCGGCGCGATCGGCCGGAGCCGTTCCGCGCCGAAGAGCCACAGGTACTTCGTGCCGGTCAGCGGCGACACGCCCCCCTCGCGCAGAAACGTCCGATGCTCCTGCTTCCGCACGGTGTCGACCGCCCGCGTCATCTCGCGCATGATGTGGAAGCGATCGAAGACGATCTTGGTGTCGCCCTCCGGCAACCCGTCGGTGGTCGCGCGGCATGTAGGCCGGCCACATGTCCATGGCGACCGCCTGCAGCGCGTCGCGCTCCGGGGCGGTCAGTCTGCGCGTAGTAGCCCTGCAAGCTCGCGGCGGTCCGGTCCTCGGCCACGTACGGCACCGTGGCCGCCTGAGATCGCACACGATCGTGTGGTAGCGGTGGCCTTCCGAAACGCCTTCTCGTCGACGCCGACGTAGCGGCGCGGCTGGGCGGTCCGGCGCTGCAGGCCGCGGACGACGGCGGGATCCATCACGCCCCAGGCCTCGTCCCACGTGATCCGCGCGATACGAACACGCGCCACTCACGGTGCTGCACTGCGTGATCAGATCGATGATCGGCCGATCGCATCAACAGCGTGAAGCGACTGCGCGCCGCGGCCCACGGCACCGCCGCTTGCCGACCCCGTGCTCGGGCACGCCACGCGTGGCACACGCGCATGCAGCAGGGTCTGATACTGGCACGTGTCGAGGTGGCGCCACACCCGCTCGTCGGCGTGATCGTGGGCAGGGCAAGACCTGCGCGCAGGCCGGACAGGGACAGCGCGTGCCGGGGTCGTGCTCGACCCACAGGTCCACGCGCGCCCGCTCGTGTCGAGCGTCACGCGACTGATGCCCACGGGGCCTGAATGCGAGAATCGTTTCGAAGAGCTTCGTGCTTGCAACGACGACCTCCGATCGCCGGTTGACAAGCGAGGCGGTACCGGTGGCAAGGGCCGCACGCCTGGGCGCGGCTATCGGCCCGACGCCACGAGATCGACGCGCGGTCGAGGGGCGCCGCAGGCGCCGCGCGAAGAGCGCGCGCAGCCCTGGACGCGGGGCGGGATCGTCGCCGATCAACCGGCGGCTACCGCACGACATCCCGGAAGGACCTCGAAAGAACTCCTCGTCGATCGACGTGACCATCGCGTCCAGTGCCGACGACGCGGGTGCGCCTTCTCGCTCTGCCCTCCTCGAGCGACCTGATCAGAGCGGTGAGCATCTGGCCGCAGCTCTCCGCGAGTCGGTCGACCTCCGCTGCGCGTTCAGGTGCCCGACAACTTCAGAATCGGTGGCGATCTTCGGCTTCGAGTCCCACCTCCGCCGTCGATCCGGCAGCGATGCGGACGTGACGGATGTAGGCGCGAAGCGCGCCCTGGCGAAAGCCCTCGGCGATATTCGACGGCGTCGACACGGCTGCCCGTCTCATCTGGGCGCCAATCTCGTTGCGATGCGGCCACGCCATTGAGCCCGTGGCCTCGTAGACGCATCGCGTGAGCTGAACCGACCGCCGCCAGACCTCGAGGTCACGGAAGGACGTGATTGGCATGGTCGGTGCTGAAGCATGAGGTGCTCGCAGAAAGGATCGGTGGTGTCAGCCCGTATAATCGAGAGCGTTCAACCTGCTGTTGCAGATCCTGCCCAGGAGCGCCTTGCCGTGGGAAGCAATTCTGAACTCACTCTCAACTCATGTCCGTGCGAGACGATCCGCGATGTACCCGCCTGGCGAGATTCCGAAGGCCGAAGGCCGAATGACGAAGGCCGAGGATTCTTTCCTCTCCTCCCTGAACCCCGAGCAGCGCGACGCGGTGCTGCACACCGATGGGCCGTTGTTGATTCTCGCCGGCGCGGGGTCGGGCAAGACGCGCGTCATTGCGTACAGGATCGCTTACTTGATTGGCAGCGGACTGGCGCAGCCGTTCGAGGTCCTCGCCGTGACGTTCACCAACAAGGCCGCCGAGGAGATGCGCGAGCGCGTCGGCAAGCTGATTGGTGCGGACGCGCGCGACGTGTGGGTCTCGACGTTCCACTCGCTGTGCGCGCGGCTGCTGCGGCGTGAGGCGCCAGCCATCGGTCTGTCGCGCGATTTCGTCATCTACGACAGCAGCGATCAGCAGAGCGCGGTCAAGCAGGTGATGCGCGGCCTGCAGGTGGACGACAAGATCATCCAGCCACGCCAGGTGCTCGGGCGCATCAGCCAGGCGAAGAACCGCATGGAAGCGCCGGACAAGGTCGGCAACGGCACCTATCGCGACGAGCAGATCGCCAAGATCTACGACGGCTACGTCAAGGCCCTGGCACAGGCAAACGCCCTCGACTTCGACGACCTGCTGCTGAAGACGGTGGAGCTGTTCGAGCACGAAGGCGTCCGCGCCAAGTACCAGCGGCAGTTCCGCTACGTGATGGTCGACGAGTACCAGGACACCAACCGTCCGCAGTACCTGCTGATCAAGCATCTGGTCGGCGCCCGCCACAACCTGGCGGTCGTCGGCGATCCCGACCAGTCGATCTACAAGTGGCGCGGGGCCGACCTGCGCAACATCCTCGACTTCGAGCAGGACTTCCCGGAAGCGGCGACGGTGCGGCTGGAGCGCAACTATCGCTCGACCCAGAACATCCTCGATGCGGCCTCTTCGGTGATCGCCAACAACACCGATCGCAAGGAGAAGCGGCTCTGGACCGAGCAGGGCAAGGGCGACCTGGTCACGTACTTTCGCGGCGAGGACGAGCTCGAAGAGGCCTCGTTCATCGCCCGCGAACTGCGCAAGGAGATGACCGCCCGCCGCGACTGCACCGTGGCCATCCTGTACCGCCTGAACTCGCAGTCACGCGCCCTCGAAGATCAGCTGATGCGCGACGGCACGCCGTACAGGATCATCGGCGGTGTGCGCTTCTACGAGCGCAAGGAGGTCAAGGACGCGCTCTCGTACCTCAAGCTGATCATCAACCCGCACGACGACGTCAGCTTCAGACGGGTGGTGAACGTGCCGACGCGCGGGATCGGCAAGGCCGTGATGGACGCGCTCGAGCGCGACGACGCCGGTGCGCCTGGCGGCAAGGCGCCGCCGATGATGGCGGCCGGCCTGTTCGAGGTCACGGCCTCGCAGTCGATGTGGGCCAGGGCCTCGCACCTGCTGACGTCCCGCACCCTGCCTGGCCGCAGCCACAACGCGCTCAAGGGGTTCGTCGAACTGCTCGACGCGCTGATCGTCCTCGCCCGTCAGGAACCCCTGTCGATCCTGATCGGCAAGATGCTCGACCAGTCCGGGTATCTCAAGGCGCTGCCGGGAGGAGAACACCGAGGAAGCCGAGAGCCGCATCCAGAACCTGGCCGAGTTCGTGTCGTCGGCGCGCGAGTACGAGGAGCGCGAGCCGGAAGGCGTCGATCGGCGGATACGTCGACCGTCTCTCCTTGTTGTCGGAGGCCGACGAGTCGGCGGGCGCCAGCAACGCCCGCGTCTGGCTGATGACGATGCACGCGGCCAAGGGCCTGGAGTTTCCGGTGGTGGCCTTGGCCGGGATGGAAGAGGGCCTGTTCCCGCACTCGCGGGCCGGGGAGGACCAGGAGCAGATCGAAGAGGAGCGGCGCCTCTGCTACGTCGGCATGACGCGCGCGCAATCGCGGCTGCTGCTGACCAGCGCGGCGCGCCGGCGGGTGTTCGGCGAGTACCAGGCGACGCGAGCCGTCACGCTTCCTGGAGGAGATGCCGAAGGAGCTGGTCCTCGAGACGCCGTCCTATACCAGGGCGCGCAGTTTCAGCAGCACCACGTACGGCGGCCGCGCGTCGTACGAATCGCGGGCCAATCCGTACGGGCGACGGCCGGCTCGCGAAGACGCGCCGGCCTCGCCGACCTACAAGTACGAGGAAGAGGATCAGTCGAGCGACGGCGGCCGTCCGAAACCGGGGCAGAAGGTGCGGCACGCGCAGTTTGGCGTCGGCACCGTTCGCGACGTCGACGGCAAGGGCGACGACATGAAGCTGACCGTGCACTTCGCCACGGTCGGCACCAAGAAGTTGATCGCCAAGTACGCCCGCCTGCAGCCGGCGTAGGCGGGTGCGGGCAGCTCGGGGAGCTGCCTCCCTACCTCGGCGCTCGGGGGCTCGTCCGGGCCCTCGGGGAGCCTGCCCCTGACCTTCGCCGCTTCCCGTCAGACCCTCGTCGTAGTCGTCGTCGTCGACCGGCGACGTCCTCTTCGGGCTCGTCGAGCGGTTCCTCGATCGCGCCCTCCGTCTCCAGTGGCGCCACCACGTCGACGGGTCTGCGGCCACCTCGGCGATGTCGAGCACGGGCGCATCGCCTCGACGCGATCGCCGTCGTCCAGGCGAATCAGCCGCACGCCCTGGGTGTTGCGGCCGATCGGACGCAGCGGCGACGACCGCCATGCGGATCACCATGCCGTCCTTCGGTGATGATCAGCACCTGGTTGTCGTCGGCGACGTGGGTGATGCCGACGACGGGGCCGTTGCGATCCGAGGACTGGATGTTGCGGATCCCGAGCCCGCCGCGGCCGGTGATGCGGTACTCGGCCAGCGGCGTGCGCTTGCCGTAGCCGTTGGCGGTGACGGTCAGCATCGAGCCGGTCTCCTCGACCACCTCCATCGCCACGACCTCGTCGCCGTCTGCGCAGCGAGATGGCGCGCACGCCGTACGCGGTGCGCCCCATCGTGCGGACGCGGTTCTCGGGGAACGCGGATCGCGACGCCGCCGCGGTGCCGATGAAGACGTGGTTGGTGCCCGTCGACAGGCGCACGGCGATGACCTCGTCGTCGTCGTCGACGCCCATGGCGATGATGCCGCCGACGCGCGGGTTGGAGTAGGCCTTGAGGTCGGTCTTCTTGATGACGCCCTTGCGGGTGCCCATGACGACGACGCGCTGGCCCTCCTCGGAGGGGAAGTCGCGCACCGCGACGACGTCGGCGACCTTCTCGCCGCTGGTCATCTGCACCAGGTTGGCGATCGACTTGCCGCGCGCGTCGCGACCGGCGTCGGGAATCTCGTGGACGCGCAGCCAGTAGGCCCGGCCGCGGTCGGAGTAGACGATCAGGTAGGCGTGCGTCGAGGCGACGAACAGGTGCTGGACGTAGTCGTCGTCGGGCAGCCGCATGCCGATCGTGCCGGCGCCGCCGCGGCCCTGGAAGCGGTACTCGTCGAGCGACGTGCGCTTGATGTAGCCCTTGTGGCTGACCGTGATCGCCATGTCCTCGTCGGCGATCAGATCGAGGATGTTGAGGTCGCTGGTGTCCTCGATGATCTCGGTGCGCCGCGCGTCGCCGAAGCGGTCACGCGGCTTCCTTGAGCTCGGCGATCACGATCTCCATGACCAGGCGTTCGCTGCCGAGGATCGAACGCAGCCGCTCGATCTCGGTCAGCAGCTCGGCGAGTTCGTCGAGGATCTTCTGGCGCTCGAGGCCGGTCAGGCGCTGCAGCTGCATGTCGAGGATCGCCTGCGCCTGCACCTGCGACAGGCCGAAGTTCGTCATCAGGCCCTCGCGGGCCTCGCCGGGATTCTTGGCGCCGCGAATCAGCGTGATGACGTCGTCGAGGTTGTCGAGCGGCGATCCGCAGGCCTTCGAGGATGTGGGCCCGCGCCTCGGCCTTGCGCAGCTCGAACTCGGTGCGCCGGCGCACCACCTCGCGCCGGAACTCGACGAACCGATCGACCAGTTCGAGGATCGGCAGCACGCGCGGCCGGCCATCGACGATCGCCAGCATGATGATGCCGAACGAGGACTGCAGCGGCGTGTGCTTGTAGAGGTTGTTGAGCACGACGTCGGGCATCTCGCCGCGCTTCAGCTCGATCACGATCCGCATGCCCTGGCGGTCCGACTCGTCGCGGATGTCGGAGATGCCTTCGAGCGTCTTGTCGCGCACCAGGTCGGCGATGCGCTCGATCAGCTTCGCCTTGTTCACCTGATAGGGAATCTCGGTGACGATGATCGCCTGGCGATCGGTGCCACGGCCGAGCGGCTCGATATCGGTGCGGGCGCGGACGATGACCGTGCCGCGACCGGTCGCGTAGGCCGACGCAATGCCGGCGCGGCCGACCAGGATGCCGCCGGTCGGGAAGTCGGGACCGGTGATGTGCTCGGCCAGGCGGCGGCGCTTCTCGTCGCGTGTCAGCGGCTGCGGCCGGCCATCCTCGTCGACGGTGAAGGCCTGCTCGGGATCGGCAATCGAGATGATCCCGTCGACGACCTCGGTGAGGTTGTGCGGCGGGATGTTGGTCGCCATGCCGACGGCGATGCCCGACGAGCCGTTGACCAGCAGGTTCGGGATCGGCGTCGGCAGCACCGTCGGCTCGGTCGTCGTCTCGTCGAAGTTCGGGACGAAGTCGACCGTGTCCTTGTCGAGGTCGGCCATCAGCGCTTCGGCCAGCGCTTCCAGCTTCGCTTCGGTGTAGCGGTAGGCCGCCGGGCGGTCGCCGTCGACGCTGCCGAAGTTGCCCTGGCCGTCGACCAGGGGGTACCGCATGTTGAAGTCCTGCGCGAGCCGGACGAGGGTGTCGTAGGCCGGGGCGTCGCCATGCGGGTGGTAGTTGCCGATGACCTCGCCGACGATCTTGGCGCACTTGCGGTACGGCCGCGATGCCGACAGTCCCATCTGGCGCATGGCGAAGAGCACCCGCCGGTGCGAGGGCTTGAGGCCGTCTCGCACGTCGGGCAGGGCGCGCCCGATGATCACGCTCATCGCGTAATCCATGTACGAGCGGCGCATCTCGTCTTCGATGTTGACCGGGACGCGATTGACTGGGGTGTCATAGAAATGTCTGCAGGGACGTCACGAACTGCCGGGATCGATGCGGGTTAGACGTCGAGGTTCTTCACGTCGAGGGCGTTGTCCTCGATGAACTTGCGCCGCGGTTCCACCTGGTCGCCCATCAGCGTCGAGAACATCAGGTCGGCTTCGGCCTGGTCCTCGGCGCGCACCTGCAGCAGCGTCCGGACCTCGGGCTTCATCGTGGTCTCCCACAGCGTGTCGGGATTCATCTCGCCCAGGCCCTTGTAGCGGTTGATGGCCACGCCCTTGCGCCCGACCTCGAGGAAGTAGCCGACGACATCGGACAACGACCGCACCTCGTGGTCGGCGTCCTTCTTGGCCGGCGCGCCGCACCGGTTCGGCTGCCGGCTCACCGGCCGGCGCCGCCTCGACCGCTTCGACGACCATCTCCTCGGGCTCTTCGCTGGCTGACCCCGACCTGGGTGATGACCATCCGCCCGTCGATCTCGGCGACGTCGCGGAAGCTGTTGAGCAGCGATCGGAAGTCGGGCGTCTGCGCGAACTCGACACCGGCGCGCGAGACCCGCGGGTAGCCGGTCGTGCGATCGTCGATCTCGAGGAAGAACGCGTTGTGCTCCTCGTCGACGACCACCGAAACGCCGCGGTTGTCACGACTCAGGGTCGCGGCAATCGCTTCCATCCGGTCGCGGTCAGCGAAGAACTCGCGGTCGCGCGCGCCGGCGTTGAGCAGCGCGCCGACGACGTCCTGTGGCACGCCGCGCCGCTCCACGTGGCGCAGGTTGCGGTCGAAGGCGATCATCTTGTGCAGCAGCGTCTCGAGTTCCTCGCCGCTGTAGTCACGGCGGCGGTCGACGAGCTTGAGGACGCGCGAGTCGGTGGCCCGCTTGATCAGGTACGCCTCGAGGTCGGCATCGTTCTTGATGTAGACCTCCTGCTTGCCGCGCTTGGCGCGATACAGCGGCGGCTGCGCGATGTAGATGTGGCCGTTGTCGACCAGCTCGCGCATCTGCCGGTAGAAAAACGTCAGCAGCAGCGTACGGATGTGCGACCCGTCGACGTCGGCGTCGGTCATGATGATGACGCGGTGATAGCGCAGCTTGCTGAGATCGAAGCCGTCGCGATCGCCTTCTTCGCGCTTGCGGCCGATGCCGGTGCCGAGCGCGGCGATCATCGTCTTGATCTCGTCGCTGCCGAGCATCTTGTCGAAGCGGGCCTTCTCGACGTTGAGGATCTTGCCCTTGATCGGCAGGATCGCCTGGAAGCGGCGGTCGCGGCCCTGCTTGGCGGAGCCGCCTGCCGAGTCGCCCTCGACGATGTAGATCTCGCTCTGCGCCGGGTCGCGCTCCTGGCAGTCGGCGAGCTTGCCGGGCAGGGAACTGCCGTCGAGCACGCCCTTGCGGCGGACCAGGTCGCGGGCCTTGCGCGCCGCTTCACGGGCGCGGGCGGCGTCGGCAGCCTTCTGGACGATCGACTTGGCGACCGCCGGGTTCTCCTCGAGGAAGGCGCCCAGCCGCTCGTTGACGATGGCCTCGACGATGCCCTTGACCTCGGTGTTGCCGAGCTTGGTCTTGGTCTGCCCCTCGAACTGCGGGTTGGGGATCTTGACGCTGATCACCCCGGCCAGCCCCTCGCGCGAGTCGTCGCCGCTGATCGGCGGTGTCCTTCAGGTCCTTCGGCAGGTTGGCGCTGGCGATGTAGGCGTTGAGCGTCCTGGTCAGCGCCGCCCGGAAGCCGGAGAGATGGAAGCCGCCTTCGTGGGTGTTGATGTTGTTGGCGAACGTGTACAGGCTCTCGTCGTACGAGTCGTTCCATTGCAGCGCGATCTCGACTTCGATCTCGTTGCGGACGCCGCGCATGTAGATCGGCGGATCGTTGACGGCGCGGCGCGCCTTGTTCATGAACTGCACGTACTCGACGATGCCGCCCTTGTATTCGTAACGTACCGATTTCCCGTCGCCGCGCTCGTCGACCAGGGTGATGATGATGCCGGCGTTGAGGAAGGCCAGCTCGCGCAGGCGGTTGTTGAGCGTGTCGAAGCTGTAGGTGGTGGCTTCGAAGATGGTGACGTCGGGCTTGAAGTGGACCTTGGTGCCGCGCCGCTTGGTGGTGCCGGTCTCGGCCAGCGGTTCCTGGGCGACGCCGCGCGAGTAGGTCTGCTGGTAGACGTGGCCGTTGCGCCAGATCTCCAGTTCGAGCAGTTCCGACAGCGCGTTGACCACCGAGACACCGACGCCGTGCAGACCGCCCGAGACCTTGTAGGCGCTGCCTTCCTGGTTGAACTTGCCGCCGGCGTGCAGCACCGTGAGCACGACCTCGGCCGCCGACTTGCCGCTGTCGTGCATGTCCACCGGGATGCCCCGCCCATCGTCGACGACGGTGATCGAGTCGTCGACGTGGATGGTGACGTTGACCTCGGTGCAGTGCCCGGCCAGGGCCTCGTCGACGGAGTTGTCGACGACCTCGTAGACCAGGTGGTGCAGACCGGCTTCACCGGTGGTGCCGATGTACATGCCCGGCCGCTTGCGCACGGCCTCCAGGCCTTCGAGCACCTGGATCGACTCGGCGCCGTAGTCTTCGGCCGCCCCGGTGGCGGTACGCATGGGGGTCTGGGACTCGTCGCTGTTCGGCGTGGTAATCGGTTCCATCTGGACTCACAAGGGTTCGTTGACGGGGGCCATGCGTACGGCCCCGGCCACGAGCGGCGGCCACGCCCTCGATGAAGGCGGGCCGCGAGGCGCCGGCCGTGTCGGCCTAGGGGCGCATCGGCATGATCACGTAGGTGTAGTCGTAGCCGTCGGCGCCCACCGGCTTCATGACGGCCTGGCTCATCTCGTCGCGGAAGGAAAGACTGACCTGTTCGGTCTCGACCGCAGCCAGGAAGTCGGTGACGTACTGGGCGTTGAAGCAGATCTGGACGTCCGGGCCGTCGTAAGTGACCAGCAGTTCTTCCTTGGCGTCGCCGAGGTCGGGGCTTTGCGAGGTGACCTCGACCTTGCCGCTGCTGATCAGGAACCGGACCGCCCGTGAACGTTCGTTGGAGAGCAGCGACACGCGACGAATGGCGCTGGTGAGGCGATCCCGCTCGAAGTCGATGGCCTTGTCGTTGTTCTTGGGGATGACCCGTTCGTAGGCCGGGAACTGCGCGTCGATCATGCGCGAGAACAGCCGTCGGCCGCCCACCGTGAAGAACAGGTGGTTCTCGGCACGTTCGAAGACGACGTCGCCCTCGCCATCGGCCAGCAGACGGCTCAGCTCCTGCATGGTCTTCTTCGGCAGCAGCGCCTTGCTCTCGGCCGCCCCGGTTTCCGCCGTGACCGTGACCAGCGCCAGGCGATGGCCGTCGGTCGCCACCAGGCTCATGCTGTCGGGCTTGAGCACGAACAGCGCACCGTTGAGGTAGTAGCGCGTGTCCTCGCCAGTGATCGCGAACATGGTCTTGGAGACCATCTGCTTGATCGGCTCGCGCGGCAGCGTGGCCACCAACTCACCGGCAACCGGCAGCTGCGGGAAGTCGTCGGCGGGTAACGTCGAGAGGTGCGACTCGAAGCGCTCGGCAGCGACGGTGACCCCGGACCGGTTCTGCTCGATGCGGATGTCGGTCTCGGGCAGCGCCTTGACGATTTCGAAGAGCTTCTTGGCCGGAAGCGTCAGGGTGCCCGGCTTGGTCAGGCTCTGTGCCACGCAGGTGCTGCGCAAACCCACGTCCAGGTCAGTGGCGATGAGCTCGACCTGGTTGCCATCGGCCCGCAGGAGGACGTTGGCGAGCACAGGCATCGTGTTCTTGCGTTCGACGATGCCCTGAAACAGCTGCAGCTCGCGAAGCAGATCGTTCTTGCGGACCACCAGTTCCATGCAGCCGATACCTCGTGGACGGGAGCGGAGCGCTGATCGAGACGCGACGCCCCTAGGAGATCTTCTTCCAAGGAGATCGCAAGAAAAGAAGTATACCAGAGATCAAAGGTCGGTTGAAGCTGTGGGACCGACCTCTAAATGCCTTTCCAGCAGCGAGTTACCCTGTGGACCCCAAGTGTGCAAAAGGCGCCGGTTGGAGGCTCGGCCGGGCTTCGCGCCGCGGCACGGGCCTGCCTCAACAGCGGGTGCACAGCCTCCATTCGGCCAGGCTGTGCAAAAGCCTCCCAGGAGACGAGTTGCCTAACGAAAGTTGTCGAGCATGGCGTTGATCTGGCTGTTGAAATCGCTGTTCTTCTTGCGGTCCTCCTCGACCTTGCGGATGGAGTGGATGACCGTCGAGTGGTGCTTGCCGAACACCCGACCGATGTCTGGCAGGGAGGCCGAGGTCAGGGATTTGCACAGGTACATCGCCACCTGCCGCGGCATGACGATGGTTCGCGAGTTGCTGGCCGCCTTGAGTTCGCTCGGCCGCACGCCGTAGTGCTCGGCCACGAACTTGACCAGCGAATCGAGCGTGACGGCCTTCTCCTCGGTGCCGATCAGGCTGCGCAGCACGTCCTGGGCGAGGGCCAGCGTGATGTCCTTGCCGGTGAGCGAGGCGTAGGCGACCAGACGGATCAGCGAGCCTTCGAGGTCCCGGATGTTGGACTTGATCTTGGAGGCGATGAAATGGGCGACGTTGTCGGGCAGGGGCACGCCGTCGGCATCGGCCTTCTTCTTGAGGATGGCGACCTTGGTTTCGAGGTCCGGAGGCTGGATGTCGGCAATCAGGCCCCAGTTGAACCGTGACCGGAGCCGTTCCTCGAGTGCCGGGATTTCGTGCGGCGGCCGGTCGCTGCTGAGCACGATCTGCTTGCCCGAATCGTACAAGGCGTTGAACGTGTGGAAGAACTCGTTCTGGGTCGCTTCCTTGCCCGCCAGGAACTGCGCATCGTCCACCAGCAGGACGTCGACGTTGCGGTAACGCTCCCGGAAATCGATGATCCGCTCGTACCTGATGGCGTTGATCATCTCGTTCATGAAGCGCTCGGACGAGATGTAGGTCAGCACCGCGTGGCGGTGGTGACGGTCGACGTACTGGCCGATCGCGTGCATCAGGTGGGTCTTGCCGAGCCCGACGCCCCCGTACATGAACAGCGGGTTGTAGGAGCGTCCCGGTGCTTCCGCCACGGCGCGGGCGGCGGCATTGGCGAACTGGTTGGAAGGACCGACGACGAAGGTTTCGAAGGTGTAACGATGGTTCAGTCCCGATGAGCCCTGTGCCATCGGCGGCGAGGTGGCCAGGTCCTCGGACTGTCTGATGAGCAGTTCTTCGGCAGGGGAAGGTTCGGGCACGTCGCTGCCATCAGCCGGGACGAACGAGACCACGGCGCCCGGCCGCCCGGCCTCGGCGAGCGCTTCGGCCAGGATCGACCCGTAGTGGCGCAGCAGCCAGTCGCGAACCGTGCCGTCGGGCACTTCGACGATCAGGGTGTCGCCATGCTCCCGCAGAAAGCGGGTCGGCTTGAACCAGGTGAGGAAGGTGTGCCGGTTCAGCTTGGCCTCGACCCGAGCGAGTACGCGTTCCCAGATTTGCTCGCTCATCGGTTGTAGCCAGGTACCAGTGCTTCGGAAAACGCCGCGGGCCGTTCCCAGCGCCACTTTTTCGGGCCACTTTCGCCGAATGCGGAACTGGACCCGACGCCACGGGTGACGGGCGAAATCGTGAGAAATCGCCAGAAATATCGTTGTTTTGGACTTCGCTTACGCGACCTGCCCGAAAAAATGCCGGTCCGGCAGGCGACCAGGAGGCGAAACCGCGATCTTTTCCACAGTTTTTTCCACAGCTGTGGAAAACGTGGTCGCTGGAGCTGTCCGGCGCTTGACGGACGGCGAGTGTAGCAGAGGGTCAAGGAGCAGGAAACCATGGCCGCGGATAGCAAAGGGAAGGCAAAAATCCGGGCGTGGAAGCCGGTGGCCGTTGACACCGCCCTCCTGCTGCACTACCATCGGCAGTTCGCGGTCGAGGTGTGGCCGCCGACATCTGAGCGCCCGGTAATCCCGGTCCCGCTCCCGGATTCGAAGCAGCCATGAAGCGTACTTTCCAGCCAAACAACCGCCGTCGCGCCAAGACCCACGGCTTTCTCGTGCGCATGAGCACGAAGAACGGTCGTCTCGTCCTGAAGCGTCGCCGCGCCAAGGGCCGCAAGCGCCTCAGCGTGTCGTCCGAGGGATAAGGGTCGCGGCCGCCATGCGGCGCACTCTTCGCCCGCACGAGCGCGTGCGTCGCCGGCCCGAGTTTCTCCAGGCCTACGAGCAGGGTCGCAAGCATCACGCGCGGTTCATGACCATGTTCGCGCGGGACAGTTCGCTGCCCGCGGCGCGACTCGGCGTCTCGGCAACCCGCAAGTTCGGCCCCGCGGTCGTGCGCAATCGCGCCAAACGCCGCGCCCGCGCCCTGTTCAGACACCATAAGCCCATGCCCGGCGTCGACCTGGTCATCATCCCGCGTCGCGGCTTCGATACGGTCGCTTTCACGGATCTCGTCGCCGATTTCCTGGCCGCGACCCGTCGCCTGCGCGTGCCGATGCCACCCGCCGAGGCGCGACCGTGAGCGCCAGCCCGGCCGCCCGCGCGGCCATGGGTGTGGTCCGCGCTTATCAGTTGTTGTTGTCTCCCTTGTTTGCCGGCAGCTGCCGGTACGAGCCCTCCTGCTCGAGGTACGCCATGGCGGCGCTCCACCAGCACGGACTGATCAAGGGCACGTGGCTCGCCATCAGGCGACTCGCGCGCTGCCACCCCCTCGGCGGGTCGGGTCTGGACCCCGTCCCGCCACCGCCGTCGCGTTGACCGCGCCCAGTTCTTCAGGTACGCCATCCATGGAAAAGCGTGTGCTGCAAGCCGTCCTGCTGTCGCTGGCGGTTCTGCTCCTGTATCAAAGCTTCCTCGCACCCCGTCGCCCGCCCCAGCCGGCTGCGCCGCCCACAGCTTCCACGGCTGCCGCGCCGGGCTCCGCCACGCCTGCGTCGCCTGCCTCGGCACCGTCGACGACGCGCGACGTGCAGGCTCCGGGCGGCCCTGTCCTGCCGGCAACGATCACGCCGGCGGGCGGCTCACGAGTCGTGGTCGAGTCCGACGAGGTTCGCGCCGAGTTCTCGACGCAGGGCGCCGTACTCCTGAGCTGGACGCTGAAGCGCTACCCGGATACGAACGGCCGCGCGCTCGACCTGTTCCCCGACCTCTCCAAGATCAACGCGCGCCCCGCCTTCTCGCTGACGACCAGCGATCAGGCCACCACCGACGCGCTGGCCCAGGCCGAGTTCACGCCGAGCGCTTCCAAGATCGACCTGCGCTCCGGGGACAAGACGCTGCGCTTCGACTTCACCGACGCGTCGGGCCTGCGGGCGACCAAGCTGTTCACGTTCGAACGTGATCGCCAGTCCTTCCTGGTCGGCTTCTCGGCGCAGGTGCTGCGCCAGGGGCAGCCTCAGAACTTCACCATCCACTCCGGCCCCGGCCTCGGTGACATCGACCGCGCCCAGCCCTCGGGCGGCATGATGTTCGGCAGCTACTACCAGGCGCCGGAAGCCATCACCTTCAGCGACGAAATCAACCGCGTCGCCACCACCAGCTTCGCTGAACAGCGCGTCTTCGACGGCAACTTCCGCTATGCCGGCGTGGACGACCACTACTTCCTCGGCGCGGCGCTGCTCGACCGCCAGAGCCGGGTCGAGTACTCGCCCTACACGGTGGACACGGCCGCGGGCCCGCGCACGTTGGTGTCCTACGCCCTGAGCTTCGCGCAGCCGCCAAGTGAGGTGAAGTTCTACTTCGGACCGAAGGACTTCGACCAGCTGCAGCAATCCGACCAGCAACTCGTGCGGACGATCAACTTCGGCTGGTTCGCCTGGCTGGTGGTGCCACTGCTGCGGGCCCTGAAGTGGGTCAACGCGTTTGTCGGCAATTACGGATGGTCGATCATCGTCCTGACCCTGCTGATCAACATCGCCATCTTCCCGCTGCGGCACAAGAGCGTCGTGTCGATGCGCAAGATGCAGGACATCCAGCCGCGGGTGAAGGCCATCCAGGAGCGCTACGCCCATCTGAAGGCGACCGACCCGGGCCGCCAGAAGATGAACACGGAGATGATGGAGCTGTACAAGACGGCGGGCGTGAATCCGGCGAGCGGCTGCGTGCCGATGCTGCTGACCATGCCCGTGCTGTTTGCCTTCTACTCGCTCCTGAGCGTGGCCATCGAGCTGCGCGGCGCCCCGTTCATGCTCTGGATCCAGGATCTGTCGCAGCACGACCCGCTGTACATCACCCCGGTGATCATGGGCGTGACGATGCTGTGGCAGCAGTGGATCACCCCCGCCGCCGGGATGGACCCTGCGCAGCAGAAGGTGATGATGGTGATGCCGTTGATGTTCACCTTCTTCTTCCTCTGGGCGCCAAGCGGCCTGGTCCTGTATTGGCTGTTCAGCAACCTCCTGACGATTGGCCAGCAGTACCTTACCAACCGGATCGTCGGTGCCCCGGCGGCCAAACCGGCGCGCGCCTGACCGGGATCCAAGCAGCCATGACTACGCACGCGAGCCTTCACGAGCAGATTGCCGACTTCGTCCGCAACGTCACCACCGCCATGGGCATCACCGTGACCGTGACGTCCGAGGCCACGTCCGATGGGTTGCGTGTGGACATCAGCGGGGAAGAGGGCGAACTGCTGGTGCGCCGCAAGGGCGAAGCCCTCGACTCGCTCCAGCACCTGGTCAACAGCATCTGGCGCGACCAGAGTGGCCGCGACGGACGCATCGTGGTGGACTGCCTCGACTTCCGGAAGGGCAAGGACGCCGAACTGCGGCAGATGACCAGATTCATGATCGAGCGCGCCAAGATGACGCGGGTGCCGCAGGAGATGGGCCCGCTCAACTCCTACTCGCGCCGCCTGGTGCACCTCGAGGTCTCGCTCGATTCCGGCGTCTCGTCGGAAAGCCAGGGCGATGGCCTCGTGAAGACCGTCATCATCTCGCCCCGCTGACACCACCCCATGGCCGTGGCGCCAGAGACCCTGATCGTGGCCGTGGCCACCCCGCCGGGACGAGGCGCGATCTCGGTCGTCCGGCTGAGTGGGCCGGGTGCCATCGAGGTCGCCTGCCGGCTCGCCCGACGTCCCCACTTCCAGCCGCGGCTCGCCACGCTGGCACGCCTGCGGCTTGCGGATGGGATCGCCGAGAGCGCGGTGGTCACCACCTACGTGGCGCCGCAGTCATTCACCGGTGAGGACGCCGCCGAGATCAGCACCCACGGCAGTCCCGTCATCGTCGAAGCCGTGCTGCGGGCGTGCCTGGACGCGGGCGCCCGGCTCGCAGGCCCGGGTGAGTTCACCCTGCGTGCGTACCTCAACGGACGGCTCGACCTGCTGCAGGCCGAGGCCGTGGCAGACCTCGTGGCGGCAACGACACCAACCCAGGTGCGCGTCGCGGCGTCGCATCTGGACGGTGCGTTGAGTCGCGCGATCGCCGGGCTGGGCGACGAGTTGGCGCGGCTGCGGGCGCTGCTCGAGGCGTCGCTGGACTTCCCCGACGAGGGCTTTCACTTCATCGAGCGGTGCGTGCTGGTGGAGCGTCTGCACGAGGCGGTCGCGGTGTGTGCGCGGCTCCTGGGATCGGCATCGGCAGGGCAGCGCCTGCACGAAGGGGCGCTGGTGGTGATTGCCGGTCGCCCCAATGCAGGCAAGTCCACGCTGTTCAACGCGCTGCTCGGCCGGGAGAGGGCGATCGTGACGCCGGTGCCTGGTACGACGCGCGACCTGTTGACCGAAGGCACCGCCTTTGGCGGCGTGCCGGTCACCCTGGTGGACACGGCCGGCATCCGCGAGGTCGAAGACGCCGTGGAACGCGAGGGCGTGGTGCGGGCCGAGGCGACGGTGGCCGCGGCCGACCTGGTGGTGGTCGTGGTCGATGCGGGTGAGGGCGGCGAGGGTTGGCAGGACGGCCTGGAGCAGGCCGGTCGCCTCTGGGCGTCGCTCGACGGCCGGGCGCGCCTGTGCGTCTTCACCAAGGCCGACCTCGCCGCGTCCGATGCGGTGATCCGTCCGGCGTGGTCTCCCGCCGACGCCCTCGTGGTGAGCGCCGGCAGCGGTCACGGCATGGCGGCGCTGCGAGATCGTCTCGCCGAACTCATCGGCAAGGCGACGTGGGACGATGCGACATTGACGCGAGCTCGCCACCGGGCGTTGGTGGAGGCGTGCGCCGTGGCCCTGACGCAAGCGTCGGACACCGCTGCTGCCGGTGGTTCCGAGGAATACGTGCTGGCCGATCTGAAAGACGCACTGATGGCCCTCGAAGCGCTGCGTGGTGTCGAGACTCCGGAAGACGTGCTGAACGAGATTTTCTCGACATTCTGCATCGGCAAGTGAGGCCATCATTGCCGACGCTGCTGCATCCTGCATTGTAAATTTTGAATTCTGAATTGAGAATTGACGAACCCTTGTATCTGTAATCCATGTCTGACCAATCAAACACGATGACGCGGGCCGATGTGGTGGTGATCGGCGGGGGACATGCCGGGATCGAGGCAGCGTGGGCAGCGTCGCGGCTTGGCGTGTCGGTGGTGCTGTGCACGCTGTCGCCGTCGACGATTGGTCAGATGCCGTGCAATCCGGCGATTGGCGGCACGGCAAAGGGGCACCTGGTGCGGGAGATCGACGCACTGGGGGGCCTGATGGGTGAGGCGATCGACGCGACCGGCATCCAGTTCCGTCTGCTCAATCGCAGTCGTGGTCCTGCGGTCTGGTCGCCGCGGGCACAGGCCGACAAGAAGTTGTATGCGGCGCAGTTGCGGCACCGGCTTGAGCAGGCGGCGGGAATCACGCTGATGTACGGGCACGTCTGCGCGTTGGTCGTCGAGGGTGGCGCCGTGCGAGGGGTGCGGTTGCTGGACGGCCGGTCCGTCGTGGCGGCGCAGGTGGTGGTCACCACGGGTACATTCCTGGACGGCCTGGTGCATGTCGGTCTGGAGCAGCGTCGCGCCGGGCGCTACGACGAACCGGCGGCGGTGGAACTGGCGGCGTCGATCAGGGCGCTCGGCCTGCCGACGGGGCGACTGAAGACGGGCACGCCGCCGCGGGTCCATCGCCGATCGATCGACTACTCGGAGTTGCAGGAGCAGCAGGGAGACGTCGAGCCGGTCCCCTTCTCCTTCATGACCGACGCGCTGCCGCAGCCGCAGATCTGCTGTCACACGACCAGGACCACCGCGCGCGCGCACGCCCTGGTTCGCAGCCACATCGGCGAGTCGCCGCTGTACAACGGCCAGATTACCGGCATCGGACCTCGCTACTGCCCGTCGCTCGAGGACAAGGTGATGCGGTTTCCTGAGAAGGAGGCGCATCAGGTCTTTCTCGAGCCAGAGGGCCTGGATGTGGATGAGGTCTACGTCAACGGCTATTCGATGAGCCTGCCTGCCGAGGTTCAGGTGGAGGTGGTGCGGTCGTTGCCAGGGCTGGCGAGCGCGGAAGTGATCCGGCCCGGCTACGCTGTGGAGTACGACTTCATCCAGCCCACCGCCTTACACCACACGTTGGAGGTGCGTGAAATAGCCGGGCTCTATCTTGCGGGTCAGGTGAATGGCACCTCTGGCTATGAAGAGGCCGGGGCGCAGGGGTGGGTAGCGGGCGTGAACGCAGGACTCCGCGCGGCCGGTCGCCCTCCGTGTGTGTTGGGCAGGCACGAGAGCTACATCGGCATCCTGGTCGATGACCTGGTCTCTCGTGGGTGCCTGGAACCGTACCGGATGTTCACGTCACGGGCTGAACATCGCCTCCGTCTTCGCATCGACAACGCCGATCTGCGCCTGACGACGCTTGGACGTGAGCCTCGGCACCGTCTCGGACGACCGCTGGCATCGCCACGATGCTCGCCGGCAGCGATATGCCCGCAATACCACGGTCCTCGCGTCCACCCTGGTCAAGCTGCACAACGGCGCCAGGGTGGTTGCGGCGGAGGCGTTGCAGAACCCGTCCGTTCGACTCGCGGATCTGGTGCAAAGCGGGGCAGTGGCCCTGGAATGTGATGCGCTTACCCCGTCTATCGACATCGAAAGCCTGGATGCCGACTGTCGGTATGTCGGCTATATGCGCCGAGAGGAACGGGATGTCCTGCGTGCGGGTCGTTATGCCTCGCAGAGTATCCCTGATGGCTTCTCATTCACCGGGCTGTCTGGGCTTTCGAGGGAGTTGCAGGAGCGATTGGCGCAAGCGCGGCCACGGACGGTGGCCGGGGCGTCAAGTCTGCCGGGTGTCACGCCAGCGGCGCTGTCGCTGATATCGGCAGCGATCGGACGGAGGTCCGCCGACGCGCCTGCCGACGTCTCGTCTGGGACACGTTGAGTTTCTCTCTGCCGATCCCACTCGGGTACGGAGTCGAGGCTCGAGACCGGCGGCTTGATCATGCAAGACACACACGAGCGGATTGAGCGCCGGCTGGAGGAAATGCGGCCTCCAGCTATCGGTCGAGCAGGTCGGGCGCCTTGTCGGCTACCTCGAGTTGTTGAACCGTTGGAATCGCCGCATGAACCTCACGGCGCTCGGTGACCCGGCAACAGCGGTAGATCGGCTGATTCTGGAACCAGTTCTGGCCGCCTCCTCAATTGACATCGGGGCCACCAGCCTGTGCGACATGGGATCCGGGGGCGGCTCTCCGGCAATCCCATTGAAGATTTGCCGTCCGGATCTGGTGCTGACCATGGTTGAAGTCAAGACGCGGAAGTCAGTGTTCCTGCGCGAGGTTGTTCGGCACCTTGGCCTGCGACAACTGCACGGTCGAGACTGCCCGATTCGAATCGGTACTGTCCCGATCTGACTATCAGGGCGCGACCGACGTCGTGTCTATTCGCGCTGTGCGGGCCGACCTGCCGCAGATCGAGTTGTTTGGGCAGGCGCTGAAGACTGGCGGGCAGCAGCTGTGGTTTCTCAGCGGGTCGCAGGCGAACCCCTCGTTGCCGACGGGCTTGCATGTCGAGGAAGATCGACCATTGTTGAGCTCACTGCAGAGCCGCCTCCTGACGCTGCGCAAGAGCTGAAGATGTTCCACGTGGAACATTTGGGCCGAGCGTCTGGTCCCTGATGAGCGATCTCACGCTTGACGGTCCAGGGAGCGCCCATCGCTGGGCACGCGGTGAGAGGCCTCCCCCGCATCCTGCTGGGCTCCGTATAGCCAACTGGCGTGGCTCTGCCTCGCGACTCAGGCCGGTAGACGACGGCCGACGCGGCCGCCGCATGATTCAACTCTTCCGAGCAGCCCAGGTAATCGCCGGCTTGGCCATGCTGCAGCGGATGTGGATCACGCTCAGGCGCTCGCCGCGTACAGGTCTCGATGCTGAGGCTGGATTGATGGCAGCTAGAGCTGGGATCTGTACTGGCTCAAGGCTGGGCAGATTTGGTTGCCCGCCGGGCAGTTCGGAGGGGGCTCACGGTCGCTGAGGCTGGCTTGCGTGCCAATGGTCTTGCGAACAAGGGGCCCGGCAGGCGAAATGGACCAGGTAGCACGTTAGTTGGTCGTGATCTTGCCGGTCGCTTGGCAGGCGGCGCGAACCAGCTGTGGTGCCCCGCTCTGGCTCACCGCTTCGACTCGGCGAAGCTCAGCCACATAATCGCGCCCAAGGCCCGTACCTACCCGCTCCCACGGTTCAGTCTCATGCGCACGGACTCCGCGCGTCGTCTCTTGCCTTTGGTCCGGCGGCCGAGCGAACGCAAGCCTGGTCAGGGGTTTCGCCGGCTCGAACTCGCGCTGGTCAGGGTCCACACGTTACGTATCCCGACTTGCGATAAGGAGACAGCGTTAAACGTCCTGAGGAGCCACCCAGTCTCACGGCTCAAAGTAGGTCTACACCATGATGGTCGGGAGCGGTCAGTACCCGGGTTCCTGGTCGTGCGGATGGTCGGCCTCCGCCTGGTGCCCATTCGGACAGCTCTGCTACGAGTTAGCTGGCGGTGCGGGCCATGCAAGACCGAGACGTGGGTCTCGGCGGCCGACTCGTACGCCGTGAGTGCCGACGTCAATAAGCTGATGTGCCGCGACGGCGCGGCGTACCACGTCGTGAGTGAGCGTATTCGCTTTGCGCAAGTCGGCCTTGCGGGCCTACGTATTTTCGTCTTGAGGTCGACGCTGGCGCCCGGCAGGCCTGTTGGCCGTCCGTGTTCACCGCCCCGGTCCCTCGCCTCGATCGTTGGAGTTCAGCCGCTTCCGCGCGGCTGTGACACGGTGTCCTTGGCAGTTGGGTGATTTCCCTGAATTCTGAATTGCCGATTCTGCATTCGACCCGTTTCTACCCATGTTCCACGTGGAACGTCGTAGCCTAGCTGTCTCAGCCCAATAGGTGGGCCTCCCTGGGCTCCGCGTGCTGGTTTCATGGCGCGTCGGGCCGGGACGCGGGCCCAGGTGGTATCCTGCCCGTTCGCTCCCGCTCCGGTCCCTCGCGATGCTCACGCGCGCATCTGTCGAGAGGCGTCCGCAGGCCGAGCGACCGACCGGTCCATGAGCAAGATCATTGCGGTATCCAATCAGAAGGGTGGGGTCGGCAAGACCACCACGACGATCAACCTCGCCGCCTCGCTCGCCGTGGCGGATCAGAAGGTGCTGGTCGTCGATCTGGACCCGCAAGGCAACCTGACGAGCGGCCTGGGCCAGAAAACCGGCACCGACCATACGGTGTACGAGGCCCTGCTCGGCCACGGCGACCTGCCAATCCTGCAGACCGCGGTCGACCTGCTCCATCTCGTGCCGGCGGACCGCCACCTCGCCGGCGCCGAGGTCGAACTGGTGCCCTTGCCGGAGCGGGAGCAACGGCTGAAGCGCCTCCTCGCCGCCGTCCGCGACCGCTACGACTTCATCTTCATCGACACCCCGCCGTCGCTCGGGCTGTTGACCCTCAATGCGCTCGTCGCAGCCGACACGGTCCTGATTCCGCTGCACTGCGAGTACTTCGCCCTCGAGGGGCTGGCCGACCTCATGGCGACCTTGTCGCGCGTCGGCAGCAGCCTCAACCCGGGTCTCGACGTCGAGGGGGTGGTATTGACGATGTACGGCGATCGCACCAATCTCGGGGCGCAGGTCGCCAGAGAGATCCGGCAGTTCTTCGAAGCGAAGGTGTTCGACACCGTCATCCCGCGCAACGTCCGTCTCGCCGAAGCCCCGAGCCATGGACTGCCGGTCCTTCTCTACGATCCCCGCTCGCGCGGCGCTGAAGCGTACGTATCGCTCGCGCACGAGCTTCTGATCCGCAATGGCGCAACGCCTCGTCGCGCTGCCGCAACCAAGGCTTGATATCCGTGGCCCAACGAACCGACCGACGCCCCGCCCTCGGCCGAGGCCTGAGTGCCCTGATCCCCGAGCGCCCCGCGGCCCCCGAGGCACCTCCCGCGGCTCCTGAAGAGAGCAGGCAACCACAACGGGAGGTCGATCTCGACCTGATCGACCCAAACCCGGCGCAGCCGAGGACGAGGTTCGACGACACCAAGCTCCAGGAACTGGCCGAGTCGATCAGCAGCGCCGGGCTGGTCCAGCCCATCGTCGTCCGTCGCAAGGCCGACCGCTTCGAGATCGTGGCTGGCGAGCGGCGCTGGCGCGCGGCCCAGATTGCCGGCCTGCTCAAGGTGCCGGTGCATGTGTCCGACGTCAGCGACGAGAAGCTGCTGCAGACGGCCCTGATCGAGAACATCCAGCGCGAGGATCTGAACCCGATCGAGGAAGCCCTTGCCTACAAGCGACTCGGCGAAGACTCCGCGCTGACGCAGGAGCAGATTGCCGTCGCCGTCGGCAAGGACCGTTCCTCGGTGGCCAATCACCTGCGCCTGCTGCGTCTGCCGGACCAGGTGCGCGCCCGCGTCGCGTCAGGGGAACTGTCGATGGGGCATGCGCGCGCCCTGCTGGCCCTCGATGAACCCGCGGTTCTCCTCAAGGCCGTGGACCAGGTCGTCTCCGGCGGCCTCTCCGTGCGGGCCACCGAAGCCCTGGCGCGCAAGCTGTCCGCGCCGCCGCCCACGGAACCCAAGCCCGCACCGCCCGAGAAGGATGTCCACACCCGACAGGCCGAGGAGCGCCTCCGCGTGGTCTTCGGCACGCGTGTCAACATCCACCGGCAGGGCGCAGGTGGGCGCGTCGAGATCGACTTCGTCAACGAAGAGGAGCTCATCCGACTGTACGAGCTGCTGACGGAACGTTAGAGAAAATTCAGAATTCAGAATTCACAATGCAGCGCGCCCCGAGCCACCATGGGCAGAACCAGCATCGTGCATCGTGAATTGAACTGCAGCGCGCCCCGAGCTACCACCGGCAGAACCAGCATCGTGAATCGTGAAGTGAAATGCCGCGGACCCCGATCCGCCGATGGCCAGAACCAGCATTGTGAACCGTGGATTGAGATGCCGCGGACCCCGATCCACCGAGGGGCAGAACCTGCATCGTGAATCGTGAATTGGAATGCCGCGGACCCCTATCCACCGATGGCCAGAACCAGCATTGTGAACCGTGGATTGAGATGCCGCGGACCCCGATCCACCGAGGGGCAGAACCAGCATCGTGAATCGTGAATTGGAATGCCGCGGACCCCTATCCGACGATGGCCAGAACCTGCATTCTGAATTTTAAATTCTGAATTGATCGAGGAACCATGAAGAGACTGACCGACTACGCCGCCTGCGCCGGTTGAGCGAGCAAGCTCGCCGCTGGCGAGCTCGCTCAGGTGCTGAGCGATCTGCCCGTGCCCTCCGATCCCCGTGTTCTGGTCGACTACCGGAACGCGGACGATGCCGGTGTGTTCGTCGTAGGGGATGTGGCGCTGGTGCAGACCGTGGACTTCTTCACGCCCATCGTCGATGACCCGTACGTATACGGCCGGATTGCCGCGGCCAACGCCGTGAGCGACGTCTACGCGATGGGGGGGCGCCCGATTACCGCCCTGGCGATTGCCGCATTTCCCGCCAAGGACTTTCCTGCCGAGACGGTGCGGGCGATCTTTGCCGGCGGCCTGTCGGTGCTGCGCGAGTGTGGCGTGGCGCTGCTCGGCGGGCACACCGTGCAGGATTCCGAGGTGAAGTTCGGTTATGCGGTCACCGGGCTGGTATCGCCGGGAGCTGTGTGGACCAATGCCGCCGCTCGCGTCGGCGACGCCCTGATTCTGACCAAGGCGCTCGGTACTGGCATCATCGCCACTGCGGCCAAGTTCGGTCGAACGACCGAGGACGTGCTGGGCGGTGCGTTGACCTCGATGCAATCCACCAATCGAGCCGCTGCCGAGGCGCTGATGACCACCGCCGGCGCCGTGCACGGCTGCACCGACGTCACCGGCTTCGGCCTGGCGGGGCACGCGTGCGAGATGGCCGAGGCCAGTGACGTCGCCTTCGACATCGAGGCCGCAGCGCTGCCCCTGCTGCCAGGCGCGCTCGGTCTCGCACTGGGCAACCGCACTGGCGGCCTGGTCTCCAATCGCGCGCATTTCAGCGCGCTGGTCGATGAAGGCTCCGTGTCGGCCGAGCTGATTGCGCTGGCCTTCGACCCGCAGACCTCGGGCGGCCTGCTGGCCACGGTGGACCCGGCAGCGGTGGCCGGGGTGCTTCACGCGCTGACCGACGCCGGCGTCGCGGCTGGTGTCATCGGCCAGGTCGTCGCGGCCTCGTCGGCCACTCGCGTGCGGCTGCGCTGAAGCCGTCCCGCGCAGAGGCCGGCGGGCGTGTCGGCGGGCCGGATCCAGGCGTGACTACGCCGCACGGCCGCGTCGTATTGCACCGTTTTCATAAATAGTGGTATAAATCGGTGTTTCGGCTGGCACGCTGCTTCACCCCAGTGCCAGTGTCTTGCCAGAGGCGGGGCGCACCCCGCCCATGTCCGTTACCCCCGGAGGCACCGTGTTACCGGACCTGTCGGTCCTGTGGGTCATTGCGCTCGTGCTGCTGCTGACGGTCATTCTGCAGCAGTTGTTCTTCAAGCCACTCCTTCGCGTGATCCATGCGCGCGAGGACGCGGTGCAGTCGGCGCGCGCGCTCGCAGAGCGCAGTGCGGCCGAAGCCCACCGTGCCGGCGAGGAGTTCGACTCGAAGACGACCGCGGCTCGCGCCACGTTCTACCGCGAGCTCGACGAGATGCGCAAGCATGGCCAGGACGAACGTGCCTCGATGATTGCCGCGGCGCGTCAGCAGGCCGACGTCGAGCTGTCGCAGGCGCGTCAGACGCTGGCGACCGACACGCAGCAGGCCCGGGCCCAGCTCGAACAGGACGCGCAGCACCTCGGTCAACAACTGGCTGACCGCCTTGCGGGCCGGACGCGCTGATGTCGGGACAGACGATGACGGGAAGAACTGATCGACGAGTGGCATCGCTTGCCGTGGCGGTGCTGGTGGCGGTCCTGACCGTCGCGGCAGCCTCCACCGTTGCCGCACAGCACGCCGACCCGGCGCCGGCCGACGCCCACGCGCCGGCCGCGGCCGGGCACGCGGCCCCGGCTGGTGAGCACGGCGGTGAACATGGCGAGGAGCACGGCGAAAGCCTGTGGGTGACGTTGGCTCGAGTGGCCAACTTCGCCATCCTGGCCGGTGTCATCTACTGGTTTGCCCGCGAGCCTGTGGCCAATCACCTGGCCACCCGCCGTGCCCAGATCCGCAAGGCGCTCGTCGATGCGGCCGAAATGCGCACCCTGGCGACGGCGCGCCTGGCAGAGATCGAGGCCAAGCTGGCCGCCCTGCCGGCCGAGCTCGAGCAGCTCCGCACCAGGGGCGCTGAAGAACTCGAGGCCGAGCGCGTCCGCATCCACGCCGCGGCCAGCGTCGAGCGAGACCGCCTCGTCGACCAGGCCCGCCGCGAGATCGCATCGCAGACCCGCAATGCCACCGCGCAGCTGCGCGCCCACGCTGCCACGCTGGCGGTCGATGTCGCGCGTCGCCGCCTCGAGCAGACCCTGACGCCGCGTGAACAGTCGGCGCTCATCGACTCGTACGCGGCGCAGATGAGCAACGTCCAATGACCGCCCAGCAAGCACGTCGCGCCGGACGGGCGCTGTTTGACGTCACCAACGAGGCTGGCAACGCCCGCCTCACCCTCGAGGGCCTCTCGGCCTTCGACAGCCTCGTGCACGAGCACGCCAATCTGGCCAAGGCCATGCAGTCGCCGTTTGTCACCGGCGACGCCAAGGTCGGCATCGTCCGGCAGCTGGGCGCCGCGCTGGGCCTCGGCGCCGCGGCGGCGCATACGCTGCAGTTGCTGGCCGAGCGCCACCAGATGGACGGCCTCGCCGGTCTGGTCAAGGAACTCAAGACGCTGGTCCACAAGCAGGAGCGACGGGTCGAGGGCGAGGTGACGACGGCCGTGCCGCTCGAGGCCGCGCAACTGGCGCAGCTGCGCGACGTGCTGTCGCAGGCCACCGGCCAGCAGGTGACGTTGTCGGCCCGTGTCGACCCGTCCGTGATCGGCGGCGCTGTCGCGCGCGTCGGCAGCGTCGTCTACGACGGCACCATCGCCCGGCAACTGGCTCGCTTGAAGGAGCAGTTCGGTAACTGAACCATGACGATCAAAGCAGACGACATCTCCCGCATCATCCGTGAGCAGATCGGCGGCCTCCAGTCCACCGTGGACGTGGCCGAAGTCGGCACCGTGATGTCCATCGGCGACGGCATCGCCCGTCTCCAGGGCGTCGAACGCGCCATGGCCGGCGAGATGATCGAGTTCCCCCACGGCGTCTTCGGCATCGCCCTGAACCTCGAAGAAGACTCGGTCGGCACGGTGCTGCTGGGCGATTACAAGCTGATTCGCGAGGGCGACCAGGTGCGCCGCACCGGCCGCATCATCTCGGTGCCGGTGGGCGACGAGCTGCTCGGCCGTGTCGTCAACGCGCTCGGACAGCCGGTCGACGGCAAGGGACCCATCCACACCGCGCAGGTGGCGCCAATCGAGCGCATGGCGCCCGGCGTGGTGGATCGCCAGCCGGTCCGCGAGCCGCTGCAGACCGGCATCAAGGCCATCGACGGCATGGTGCCGATCGGCCGCGGCCAGCGCGAACTGCTGATTGGCGACCGCCAGACCGGCAAGACCGCGGTGGCGGTGGACGCGATCCTGAACCAGAAGGACACCGGCGTCATCTGCATCTACGTGGCAATCGGCCAGAAGCAGTCGACGATTGCCCAGGTCGTGCGCACGCTCGAAGAGAACGACGCGATGCGGTACACCATCGTCGTCGCCGCGGGCGCGTCCGACCCGGCGCCGATGCTGTACATCAGCCCGTACTCGGGCTGCACGATGGGCGAGTTCTTCCGCGACAGCGGCCGCCACGCGCTGATCATCTACGACGATCTCTCCAAGCACGCCATGGCGTACCGCGAGATCTCGCTGTTGCTGCGTCGTCCTCCCGGCCGCGAGGCGTATCCGGGTGATGTGTTCTACCTGCACTCGCGTCTGCTCGAGCGTGCGGCCAAGTTGAACGACAGCATGGGCGGCGGCTCGCTGACGGCGCTGCCGATCATCGAGACGCAGGCCGGCGACCTCTCGGCCTACATTCCGACCAACGTGATTTCGATCACCGACGGCCAGATCTTCCTCGAGAGCGACCTGTTCCACCAGGGCGTGCGGCCGGCCATCAACGTCGGCAACTCGGTGTCACGCGTCGGCGGTTCGGCGCAGATCAAGGCCATGCGCAAGGTTGCTGGCTCACTGCGGCTCGACCTTGCCCAGTACCGCGCGCTCGCCGCCTTTGCGCAGTTCGGCAGCGACCTCGACAAGGCCACGCAGCAGCAGCTGCACCGCGGCGTCCGCCTGGTCGAGGTGCTCAAGCAGCCGCAGTACAACCCGCTGTCGGTGGCCAAGCAGGTGGCGATCCTGTACGTCGCGACGCGCGGCCTGCTCGACAAGGTGGAGCTCTCCGACATCGGCGAGTGGGAGCGCGGCTTCTACACGCATCTCGAGACGCGCCGTCCGGGCATCCTCGCCGGCATCACCGAGCAGAAGGACATCTCCAAGGAGATCGAGGCGGAGCTGGTCGACGCCACCGAGGAGTACTCCCGCGACTTCGCCGCGCGCCGCAAGCCGGCAGGAGTGGCGTAGCACGGGCAGCATGATGCCCGTCGCCTGAACCTCCTATGCCCTCACTCATTGACATCCGTCGCCGGGTCCGCGCCGTCAAGTCGACGCAGCAGATCACCAAGGCGATGAAGATGGTCTCGGCGAGCAAGCTGCGCCGCGCGCAGGACCGCGTCATCGGCGCGCGGCCCTACGCCCAGCAGATGCTGCGCGTGCTCAACAGCCTGACCACGCGCGTCGACGCCGAGGCCCACCCGCTGCTCAGCGAGTCGCCGGCGGCCGGGGCGCCGCCGCTGCTGATCGTCATCTCGGCCGATCGCGGCCTGTGTGGCAGCTTCAACAGCAACATCATCAAGCAGGCCGCGTCGTTCCGGCCCGAGTCCACCGATCGCGACGTGGCGATGGCCCTGGTCGGCCGCAAGGGGCGTGACTTCTTCAAGCGCCGCGGCGTGGACATCCGCTACGAGACGGTCGGCGTCTTCCAGCACGTCAAGTACGGGCACGCGCAGGAAATCGCCCATCACGCCATCGAGGCCTTCACCGAAGGCCGCGTCAGCGCGGTGTACCTGCTGTACAACGAGTTCAAGTCGGTGATGTCGCAGAAGGTGGTGGTCGAGCGGTTGTTGCCGCTGCCGCGCCTGACGCCGGAGAACGGCGGCGTCACCGGGCCGCAGGTCGACTATCTGTACGAGCCGTCGGCCGAAGAGATTCTGACCTCGCTCGTGCCGCGGCACGTCGAGATTCAGGTGTACCGTGCGCTGCTGGAGTCGGCTGCCGCCGAACATGCCGCACGGATGACGGCGATGGACGCGGCGACGCGCAACGCCCAGGAGATGGTCGACAAGTTGACGCTCTACATGAACAAGGTGCGTCAGGCCTCCATCACGCGCGAGATCATCGAAGTGGTATCGGGCGCGCAGGCGCTCTAGGGACAGATACGAGTCATGGCCAACGTCACAGCGGAGCAGCACAAGGTCGGACGCATCGTCCAGATCATCGGACCGGTGCTCGACATCGAGTTCGAGGGCGGTTACCTTCCCGCCATCTACAACGCGGTACGGGTGCGCGTGCCGGGCGTCGATGGCGCTCCGCACAACGACATCGTTGCCGAAGTCGAGCAGCACCTCGGCGAGGGCCGGGTCCGCGCCGTCGCGATGAAGGCCACCGATGGCCTGCAGCGCGGCATGGATGCGCTCGACCTGGGCATGCCGATCACGGTGCCGGTCGGTCCGGCCACCCTCGGCCGCGTCCTCAACGTGCTCGGCGAACCGGTCGACTACCCGGACCGTCCGGTGGTCTCGGACATCAACTGGCCGATCCACCGCGCCGCGCCGTCGCTCGAGGACCAGTCGACCAAGCTGGAGATGTTCGAGACCGGGATCAAGGTCATCGACCTGCTCGAGCCGTACCTGCAGGGCGGCAAGATCGGCCTGTTCGGCGGCGCCGGCGTCGGCAAGACGGTGATCATCCAGGAACTGATTCACAACATCGCCCTCAAGCACGGCGGTGTGTCGGTGTTTGCCGGGGTCGGCGAGCGCACCCGCGAGGGCAACGACCTGTGGCTCGAGTTCCAGGAGAGCGGCGTGATCAACGTCGACGATCCGTCCAAGTCACGCGCCGCGCTGGTCTACGGCCAGATGACCGAGCCGCCGGGTGCGCGGCTGCGCGTCGCCCTGACCGGCCTGACGGTCGCCGAGTACTTCCGCGACGCCGAAGGCAAGGACGTGCTGCTGTTCATCGACAACATCTTCCGGTTCACGCAGGCCGGCTCGGAAGTGTCGGCGCTGCTCGGCCGGATGCCGAGCGCCGTCGGCTACCAGCCGACCCTGGCAACCGAGATGGGTGAGATGCAGGAACGCATCACCTCCACCAAGAAGGGTTCGATCACCTCGGTGCAGGCGATTTACGTCCCCGCCGACGACTACACCGACCCGGCGCCGGCGACGACGTTCGCCCATCTCGACGCCACCACCAACCTGTCGCGCGACATCGCCTCGCTCGGCATCTACCCGGCCGTCGACCCGCTGGCCTCGACCTCGCGCATTCTCGACCCGCGGGTCATCGGCGACGAGCACTACTCGGTGGCGCGCCGCGTCAAGCAGGTGCTGCAGCGCTACAAGGACCTGCAGGACATCATCGCCATCCTCGGCCTCGACGAGCTCTCGGAAGAGGACAAGCAGACGGTCGCCCGGGCCCGCAAGATCCAGTTCTTCCTGAGCCAGCCCTTCCACGTCGCCGAGCAGTTCACCGGCTTCAAGGGCAAGTACGTGTCGATTGCCGACACCATCTCGGGTTTCCGCGAGATCGTCGAAGGCAAGCACGACGACGTCCCGGAGCAGGCGTTCTACATGGTCGGCACCATCAAGGAGGCCCTGGAGAAGGCCGCCTCGATGAAGTCGTAAGCGGAAGGCGACAAGTCGATGGCCAGTCAGCTCACGCTCAGCATCGTCACGCCGGAACGCGAACTCGTGCGCGCCCAGGTGGATGAGGTCGAGCTGCCGGGCAGCGAGGGATACTTCGGCGTGCTGCCGGGGCACACCCCGATGCTTGCCACCCTCACCGTCGGGCGCCTCACCTACAAGTCCGGGGCCGACACGCAGGTGCTGGCCATTGCCCTCGGCTTTGCCGAGGTGCTGCCCGACGCCGTCACGGTGCTCGCGCAGATCGCCGAGCGTCCGGAAGACATCGACGTGACGCGCGCCGAGGCGTCGCGCAAGCGCGCGGAAGAGCGGCTGTCCGGCAGCACCTCCGACATCGACTACCAACGCGCCCGCACGGCGCTCGACAAGGCCGCGTTGCGCCTGCAGGTGGCGTCGCGCGCTCGCGCCAGATGAACCGCGTCGCCCGTCCATCGTCCGTTCCCCTGCGCCGGAGGGCCTGAGCGGACATGCGTGTGCGCTGGGCCGCCGCGACGCACCCGGGCCGGCGCCGGTCGTCCAACGAGGACGCGTTCATCGCCCGTCCCGACCTCGGTCTGTACGTCGTTGCCGATGGCATGGGCGGTCATGTCGCCGGCGAAGTCGCCTCACGCCTCGCGGTGGAGACGATAGAGGCAGTGATCGCGGCCGGTGACGCCGCCCCGTCCGACAGCCGCAACTGCACCCTTGGCGAGCGGCGCCTGCAGGTCGGCTTCGAGCGAGCCAGCCAGGCCATTGCCGACCACACCGCCCGCCAGCCGCGCCTGCGCGGCATGGCCACGACGGCGTCGGCGGTCCTGATCGCCAACGGCGCCAGCGCCGTCGGTCACGTTGGCGACAGTCGCGTCTACCTCTGGCGCGATCAATTGCTCCAGCAACTCACACACGACCACTCCTGGGTCGCCGAGCAGGTCACGATGGGCCTGCTCTCGGCTGCCGAGGCGCGGCAGCACCCCTGGCGCAACGTGGTCACGCGCGCGCTCTCCGCGTCGGACCCGCCGCAGGTGGAGCTCTCACCGCTGACGCTGCAGCACCGCGATCGGCTGCTGGTCTCCTCCGACGGATTGCACGGCGTGATCAGCGACGACCGCATCGGCGTGGTGCTCGGCAGCACCGACAGTCTCGAACGCCTCTGCCAGCAGCTGCTCGAGGATGCCAACGGCGCGGGTGGCCCCGACAACATCACCACGCTCATCCTGGACATCGATGTTCCATAACCTGCGCCACCTGGTGCGGTACCGCGCGCTGATCCAGAGCCTCGTCACGCGCGAGCTCAAGGCGCGGTATCGCGGCAGTGCCCTCGGCTTCTTCTGGTCGTTCATCAACCCGCTGCTGTTGCTGGTGGTCTACTCGTTCGTCTTCACGGTGGTGTTGCCAGGGACGCATCCGCCGGAGATCGAGCCGTATGCGCTGTTCCTGTTCTGCGGCATCCTGCCGTGGACGTGGTTCTCGTCCTCGCTGACCGAGGCGTCCAACAGCCTCATGGCCGGCGGCAACCTGATCAAGAAGGTGCTCTTTCCGGCCGAGATCCTGCCGATCGTGGCGGTGCTCGCCAACATGATGCACTTCTTCTTCGGACTGCCGATCCTGCTGGCCTTCCTGGTCTGGTTCCGGCCGACGATCACCTTCGTCGAGGTGCTCTGGTTTCCCGGTCGTCGTCGCCGTGCAGCTGCTGTTCACGCTCGGCCTGAGCCTGCTGCTCGCGGCCCTGACCGTGCACTTCCGCGACATCAAGGACATCCTCAGCAACCTGCTGACGCTGTGGTTCTTCGCCACGCCGATCATCTACCCGATGCATCTCGCGCCGGGCACCATCAGCAAGGCCGTGCTCAACGCCAATCCGTTCTCGCACTTCGCCGTGTCGTACCAGGAGATCCTGTTCTACGACGGCCCGTTCGGCCACTGGAAGTGGCTGCTCGCGGTGTTCCTCGGGTCGGTGCTGCTGTTCATGTTCGGCTACTTCCTGTTCGATCGTCTCCGCGACTCGTTCGCCGAGGAGGTGTGAGCCCGATGTCCTCGCACCCGCTCGCCATCCACGCCGAGAACGTCACCAAGATCTACCGCCGCTTCGCCCACAAGCGGCAGTTCGCGACGCTGAAGAGCGCGATCCTGAGCGGCAGCCTGGTCCGCGACCTCAAGGCCGACGAGACCTTCCGCGCCCTCGATGGCGTCAGCTTCGACGTGCAGGCGGGGCGCACCTACGGCATCATCGGGCGCAACGGCAGCGGCAAGAGCACGATGCTCAAGTGCGTGGCCGGCATCGCCAAGCCGACCACCGGCAAGATCACCGTCAACGGCCGCATCTCAGCGTTGATCGAACTCGGCGCCGGCTTCCATCCCGAGATCTCCGGGCGCGAGAACGTCTTCATCAACGGCATCATGCTCGGCCTGTCCAAGGCCGAGATCGAGCGCCGCTTCGACGAGATCGTCGAGTTCGCCGAGCTGGCGCCGTTCATCGACGCGCCGGTCAAGACGTACTCGTCGGGCATGTACATGCGGCTTGGCTTCGCCGTTGCGGTGCACGTCGACCCCGACGTCCTGCTGGTCGACGAAGTGCTGGCGGTGGGCGACGAGGGCTTCGCGCACAAGTGCCTCGACAAGTTCGCGGAGTTCCGCCGCCGCGGCAAGACGATCCTGCTGGTCACCCACTCGCTCGGCCTGGTCGAGCGGTTCTGCGACGAAGCGCTGTGGCTGGACAAGGGCAAGGTCAAGGCGGTCGGCGACCCGAAGCGGGTCATCGACGCCTACGTCACCGAGGTCGAGGAGAGCGAGGAGAAGTTTCTTGCCGCGGAGGATGCGCGGGCGCGCGATCGTGTCGAACTGGGGGCCGGCAGCACGGTCCCCGTGCACCAGGGCAGCGAGACCGAGGACGGCGTCACCGCCGGCAAGGTGGAAGCCCCGGCCGACATGTTCAAGGCCGAGGCCGGTCGCTGGGGCTCGGGTGACATCGAGATCACGCGCGTCGATCTCGTCGGCCCGGACGGGGCGGCAGGACACGTCTTCCATTCGGGCGAGACGATGACGATCCGGCTGCACCTCACCGCGAAATCCGCCGTGAAGGATTTCGTCTTCGGCATCGGCCTGTTCAACGCCGACGGCGTCTGCATCTACGGCACCAACACCAACATCGAGGAGATGTCGGCGCAGGAGATCTCCGGCGACGGCGTGGTCGACTTCGTGATCGAGGACCTGGCGCTCACCGAAGGCACCTACAAGCTCGATCTCGCCGTGCACAAGCTCGATGGCTTCCCGTACGACTACCATCGGCAGCTCTACACCTTCCGCGTCAAGTCGCCGGTCAAGGACGTCGGGTTCTTCAGGCCCCGCCACTCGTGGACGTTCAGTCCCTCGGTGCGTCTGCAGCGCCTGCACGGGCCGGAAGGGTGGCGCCCGCACATGAAAGACGATGAGCCGGCCTGAGCTCGCCGGTGGCCGCGTGGTCTCGATCGAGGCGTGCGCCGCGCAGGTGCGCACCTGGCAGGCCGACGGGCGCATCGTGGTCTTCACCAACGGCGTGTTCGACCTGCTGCACGCCGGCCACGTGCGCTACCTGGCCGCTGCCAGGGCCGAGGGCGACCACCTGGTGGTGGCACTGAACACGGACGAGACGGTGCGCGCCGCCAAGGGGCCCGACCGGCCCGTGCACCCGGCCGCCGAGCGTGCGGAACTCGTCGCCGCGCTCCGCGTCGTCAATCTCGCGGTGATCTTTGCCGAGCCGACTCCAGCCGACCTCATCGCGCTGCTGCAACCAGACGTGCTCGTCAAAGGGGCCGACTGGCCGCTCGACGGGATCGTCGGACGCGACACCGTGTGGGCCCGCGGTGGCCGCGTGGTGCGCATCCCCACCGAAGAGGGCCACTCCACGACCGGGCTCATCGGCAGGGTCCGACAAGAGCAATTCTGAATTCAGAATTCAGAATGAAGGGCGGGGCCGACGCCGGGGCGAATTCCGGATTCAGAATGAATGGCAGGTCGGACAGCACGAACAACAGGATCAATTCAGCATTGGCAATTCAGACTGAAGCGCGGGTCGGGCGCCTCGGCTCTGCCGAAGCACTCACCAGCCCGCCGCAGCCCCGCGTCGCCGTGACGTGCCAGTGCGCAGATCCCGCGCGGAGCGTTGGCGTCGTTGGCCCCGCTTTGCATTTTTAATTCTGAATTCTGAATTCACTGTCCGTGTACGTACTTCCCGCCTTGGCGCCCAGCTACCCACTCCGACTACCCCACGGCATCAGAGCGGCGCTGCGGACTGGGCTTTGAGCGCCTGCTGCCAGGCACGGCGCGTGCTACCTCGGAGGTCATGCTCGTCTGGCTCGATACCTTCGAAGTGTTCACCCCACAGGCGCGAGACCCTGATCCGCGGCCGGCTGCTCCTGCGCTCGACCTGAACGACGTCACCGCCGCCCCTCCTTCAGAGGCGGCGCCGCGGGCACACGCGTCGTGCCCTGCCGTCGGCACGGTCCCGGCAGCAGCGTGCGACAGGGGACCGGGACGCCGCGCCTGCGGCCGAACCGAACTCGGACGGCTGACCTGCACATGCCGCAGCGCTAAGTGCTGGAGTCGGCCTGCCGATCCGGTTGATGCGGCGACGGGGCCGGCTGTATCGGCCCCGCGCTGCATTGCTAATTCTGAATTCTGAATTCTGAATTGGCCTACGGTGCCGTGTGCTTGGGCAGCGCCCGCAGCGCGTTGTCCAGGTAGACCTTCTTGAGGATTGGCTCCGGCAGGCCGAGGCCATAGATCTGCCAGCGCCCCTGCGGCGGCACCGGGGCTGGGGCGTAGTCGAAGTACTCGTCCTCGGTCTCCAGAAACCGGTAATAGATCTTGTACAGGTCATCGCCGAAGATCTGCTGCGGCGTCTCGGTGCCGTTGGGCACGGCGTCGGTGCCGAACATGATCCGGTCCTGGTACTTGTCGAAGAACTTGCGCGACTGCCGCGGCTGTCGACCGAGCTCGCCGATGCGTGCGCCGATCTCGATGTGCACGTTGGGATACGCGTCGAGCATCTCGCCGACGGCCGGCAGGTTCTCCGCCCAGTGGCCGACGTGCAGCGCCACGAACGTCGTCTTGGGATGGCGCTTGAAGACGCGATCGCGCGCCTCGAGCACGGCCTTGAAGGCGGGGAAGTCCTTGCCGTGGAATGACCAGTCCGGGTGGTTGGCCAGTTCCTCGTAGCGCTCGTTGTACCGATCGGTCGGGAGGAAGAACGCCTCCGGGTCGCCGACGTGGATGCCGATCGGCAGGCCGAGCGCGCCCGCCTGCTCCCACATCGGGTCGAAACGGGGATCGTCCACCTTCACCAGCGACCCATCCTTGCCCGACCCATCCTTGTCGCGCAGGAACAGCCCGAGCGTCTTCAGCACCTTGATGCCCATCGCGCCAGCGGCCTTGGCCTCGGCAAGCTGATCGGCCTGCCACTTCGGGTAATCGGGGCGCTGTGTCGCGGTCCAGGTGGGCTCGGTGAAGGTCAGGAAGCGTCCCGGATGCGCGCGATCGAGACCGGCGATGGCGGCCGCCAGGCGTTCGCCCTGCCCACCCGTCAGGTTGACCATCGTCCGGATGTTGCGTGCGTCCATCACCTTCAGCAGGTCTGCCGCCGGCATCGCCTGGCGGGACGGCCGCGCCCCTTGTGGGGAGCGCATCGAGAGATGCGTGTGCATGTCGATGACCGGGAACGCCGCCTTCTCGACCAGAGTCACGGGCACGTGCAGCATGCTCTTGGGCTGGTAGTCCACCAGCTTCAGCGAGGCATCCGGCTTGGGCGCGGTTTCCTGGCCGCCAGGCAGGTCCATCGACCGGTCGTCGCCTTCCGCCCGCGCTGCGCCACCCGTCGTTGCCATCGCGGCGCCCATCGCCGCGCCGGTCTTCGTCAGCCACTCACGTCTGTTCACGGTCATCTTCTCCCCAGATGGCAGGGGGGCCCCGCGCCACCCTCGCCGACAGGGCCGCTCGGGGAGCGGCCCCTACCCACGACTCGCTGCTAGAACACGCGTTTGGTCAGCCGGTCGATCCTGAAGCGTGCGGTGTCGGCAATCGACATCACGGCCATCACCCCGGCCTGTACCGGGTCGGTCACCACCAGATCGCTGGCGTCGGGCACGCTGCCGGCCATGTTCAGGCTGATCACCGTCAGTCCTTGCGCCCGCACCTCCCGCACCGCCTTCTCGATCTCACCGCCCATCAGCGCCCCGGCCAGCACCAGCACCCTGGCGCGCGGCAGCCGTGAGACGGCACGGACGGCCTCGGCCAGCGCCTGCTCACCCACCAGCGGGATCGTGTCCACCGAGATCTTCTCGCCGCGGATGTTGTGCCGGTCCGCCTCGATGATGGCGCCGATGGCCACCTGTCCGACCTGCGCGCCACCGCCCATGATGATCACGCGCTTGCCGAACACGTGCTGGAACGTCGCCACCCGCTCGACGGCCTGGACCGGCTCGGCCGCCGACAGTTCAGTCAGCAGCGCCTCGACCTCAGGCGCATCCACCTCGAGCAGCAACCGCGTTACCGCCGACGTGTGCTCGACGATGGTCAGGGTGGTGATGTCACCGCCATGCCTGGCGATGATTCCTGTCACGATGTGCAGCACGCCCGGCCCGCTGCGGGTGGTCAAGACGAGCGCGAGCGGCGACAGCGGTTCCGACACGCAGGCATGGTACGGGAAGACGAGCTTTCGGTCGAAGTCTCGCGTCTGAAGAGGTGCACCCGACGCACTTCGGCTTCGGGTGAACGCAGGAGGGCTGAAATGGACGAGGACCTCGATCGGTTGCGCGGACGAGACGATGGGCGGCCGGCGCTCGAGGAGCCGCCGCTCGAGCACAAGGCCAGCACCCGGGCCGCGTGGATCGGTCTGGTCGTGCTCCTCCTGATCGTGGCGGTCGGCCTCTGGCTCTGGGCGCCGAGAACCGCGGAGTCGCCTGCCGAGTCGGTCGGCCGCGTCCCCGCCGATCCAGTGGCTGAGCCGGCCGTGACGCCGTCACGGTTGGGGACGGGCGAGCCTGACCCGAACCTGCCGGGGCTCGGTGCGCTCGACGGCTACGTGCGGCCGCTCCTGGCGGCGCTCTCGTCGCGGCCGGCGTTGGCGGCCCTGCTGACGTCCGACAATCTCGTGCGGCGCTTTGCGGTCAGCGTCGAGGCCATTGCCAGGGGCGCCTCACCCGCGGGTCAGGTGCGCGCTGTCGCCCCCGGCACCGGCTTCACCGTCGAGCAGACCGGCAGCGGGCCGGTGATTGATCCCGCGAGCTACGCGCGCTACGACCCGATCGTGTCACTTGTCGAAGACATGGATCCGGAACAGCTGGCTCGGCTCTACGGACGGCTCCGGCCGCGCCTCTCGGAGGCGTATGCCGAACTTGGCGTGGGTGGCACCTTCGACGGGGCGATGACTCGAGCCCTAGCCCACCTGCTCGCCACGCCGATGCCCCCGGCCAAGGCGCGGGTCCAGGCCGCCAAGGGCACCAACTTCGCTTATGTCGACCCTCGATTCGAGGGTCTCTCGGCTGCACAGCGTCAACTTCTGCGTCTCGGCCCCGACCGGGCCCGTCGCGTGCAGGAGCGTTTGCGGGCGTTCGGCCTGGCCCTTGGTATCCCAGCTGATCAGTTACCCGTGCCGTCCTGATCGCCCGGCGGCTGAGTTCCGCGGGCGCATGGCGCTGCAACCCGCGCCGTGTGCCGCGGAGCCTGGCGTTGCCGGCCCCGCACCGGGTGCCGCGGAGCCTGGCGTTGCGGGCCCCGCACTGCATTCTGAATTTTAAATTCTGAATTGGCTGTCCCGCGCCCTCCTGTATTCTGGAGAGTCTGGCCCTGCGCCGCACGATGTCCGGATCCTCAGGCTCGTCCCTTTCGCTTCGCTTCCTGCTCAAGGACGCGGCCTCCACCACCGGACTCGCGGCGGCCGCCACGCGCCTGTCCGGCCTCACGCCGGCGGCCAAGGCGCTTGCCGTTGCCGCCGCCGCGCAACATGCGCCGGCCGTGGTGATCGTCCCGGCCGACAAGGACATCGAGCCCTTCGTCAGCGATGCCCGGTTCTTCCTCGGCAGCCTCGAGGGCCTCAGTGGCACGGCGCTCGAGCGCGGGGTGCTCTCGCTCCCCTCGCCGGAAGTCGACCCGTACCGGGGCCTCGTGCCCCACTTCGACGTGGCCTCCGCGCGCGCCCGGGCCCTGCACGCCCTGGCGACCGGCCAGGCCCGCATCGTGGTCGCCTCCGCCGCCGCGCTGTTGCCGCGGCTGCCCGATCCGTCCACCCTCGTCGCGGCGTCTCTCGAGCTCAAACCCGGCGACGACATCGACCTCATTGAACTGGCCGAGATCCTCGTGCGCGCCGGCTTCACGCGCGAGGATCCCGTCGATCAGCACGGCGAGTTCTCGGTGCGCGGCAACGTCGCCGACATCTTCCCGGCTGGCGATCGGCTGCCGGTGCGTCTCGAGTTCGTCGGCGACACCATCGAGTCGATCCGCCAGTTCGACCCGGCGACGCAGCGATCGGTGGCGGCACTGGACCGCATCACCGTCTCGCCCGTGCGCGAGATGGCCGACACGCTGGAGGGTCGGGACGCCGAGCGCCCGGCGACGCTGTTCAGTTATCTCGGCGGGGCGGCGCGCCTGCGGCTGTTCGTCTCGGAGTTCGACAAGGTTCGCGAGGCCGGCGACCGGCGCTTCACGACGCTGCTCGACAGCTATCAGGACGCGCTCGCCCGCGAGGAGCCTGTGCTGCCGCCGGCGCGGATCATGCTGCCGTGGCCCGACGTCATGTCGATGCTGCCGGCCGCCACCAAGCTCGAGACCTTTGCTGCCGACACCGACCTGATCGACGCCGCCGGCGAGGCCAGTGATGCGGTGCGATCGACGGTCACCGACCGCTACGTCTCGTGTCAGCAGGTGCCGACCTTTCACGGCCGCGTCCCCGAGTGGGTCGCAGAACTGCGCGGCGCGCGCGAGGTGGGCGAAACGTCGGTGCTCGTCGCCGAGACCGCGGGACGAGCCGAGCGGGTCATCGAGATCCTGCGCGACTACGGCGTCGTGGCCGTCGACATCAGCCGGGCCGAAGTCACCTCGGGCAGCGCCCTGCTGGTGACCACCGGGCAACTGACGCAGGGCTTCCGCCTCCCGGCCGCGAAGATGCGGCTGTTTGCCGAGACCGACATCTTCGACGAGGAGCGCGTCGGTCATCAGCGCCGTGCGTCGGCCGCCAAGGCGTTCCTCTCCGACTTCCGTGACCTGAAGGTGGGTGACCACGTCGTCCACGTCGACAACGGCATCGGCGTCTTCGTCGGCCTCAAGCAGATCAACGTCGGCCACGAGACGCGCGAGTTCATGGAGCTGCGCTACTCGGGCGAGGACAAGCTGTTCGTTCCGGTCGACCGGCTCGACCTGGTGCAGAAGTTCTCGGGCAGCGGCAATCCGTCCCTCGATCGCCTTGGTGGGGCGAGCTGGGAAAAAGCCAAGTCGCGCGTCAAGAAGGCCATGCGCGACATGGCCGACGAGCTGCTCAAGCTGTATGCCGCGCGCAAGGCGGTGCAGGGCCATGCCTTTCCGCCCGACACGCACTGGCAGGAGGAGTTCGAGGGCGCCTTCCCCTACGAGCTGACGCCCGATCAAGCCAACGCGGTCATCGACATCAAGCGCGACATGGAGTCGACGATGCCGATGGATCGTCTGCTGTGCGGCGACGTCGGGTATGGCAAGACCGAGGTGGCGATGCGCGCCGCCTTCAAGGCGGTGATGGACGGCAAGCAGGTGGCGGTCCTGGCGCCGACCACCGTCCTGGCGCTGCAGCACCTCAAGACGCTGCGGACGCGGTTTGCCGCCTTCCCCGTGCGCATCGACATGGTCAGCCGCTTTCGCAGCAAGGCCGAGCAGGCCGAATCGTTGAAGCACCTGCGCGAAGGCAAGCTCGACATCCTGGTCGGCACGCACCGCCTGCTGGCCAAGGACGTCGAGTTCCGCGACCTCGGGCTGCTCGTGGTCGACGAGGAGCAGCGGTTCGGCGTCACCCACAAGGAGCGCATCAAGCAGATGCGCAAGAAGGTGGACGTGCTCACCATGAGCGCGACACCGATTCCCCGTACGCTGAACATGTCGCTGGTGGGCATCCGCGACATGTCGGTGATCGAGACCGCGCCGCACGATCGCCAGGCCGTGCAGACCGCGGTGCTGCCCTTCGACCCGAACATCATCGGCGCGGCCATCGCCAAGGAGCTCGAGCGCGGCGGTCAGGTGTACTTCGTGCACAACCGCGTCGAGTCGATTCACTCGATGGCCGGGCTGCTGCAGCGGGTGTCCCCCGAGGGTGCGCGCATCGGCGTCGGTCACGGGCAGATGGGCGAAGAAGCGCTCGAGAAGGTCATGGTGGACTTCATCGAGCGGCGCTACGACGTGTTGCTGGCCACGACGATCATCGAGAACGGGCTCGACATCCCGAACGCCAACACGATGATCATCAACCGCGCGGACCGCTATGGCCTGGGGCAGTTGTACCAGCTGCGCGGCCGGGTCGGGCGATCGGATCGGCGTGCCTACGCCTACCTGCTGATTCCGCCGGTCGACTCGCTCTCCGAGGTGGCGCGCAAGCGGCTGGCCGCCATCAAGGAGTTCAGTGCCCTGGGCAGCGGCTTCCGCATCGCGGCGCTCGACCTCGAGATTCGCGGCGCCGGCAACCTGCTTGGCGGCCAGCAGAGCGGGCACATCGAAGCCATCGGCTTCGAGATGTACACCAAGCTGCTCGAGGAGACGATCCGCGAACTCAAGGGCGAGGACCTCGAGGACGACCGGCGCGCCACCGTCAACCTCGGCGTCGAGTTCCGCATCGACGAGGCCTACATTCCCGACACCAATCAGCGCCTCGGCATCTACCGCCATGTCGCGCAGGCCCGCACCGACGCCGACCTCGATCGGGTGCTGGAAGATGTGCGCGATCGGTACGGCCCGGTGCCGGAGTCGGTGCTCAGCCTCGCCGACCATGCGCGCCTCCGCGTCATGGCCGACCACCTCAAGCTCGACGCGATCGAGCGCGAGGGCAAGACCATCGTCTTCAAGTTCCGTGACTCGGCTACCGTCGACCCGCAGCGCCTGCTGTCAGTCGTCGACCGCCGCGTCGACCTGCGACTCGTGCCGCCAGGTCACATCAAGCTCGATCTCGCGCCGCCGGCGGTGGCGCCCAGGCTCACCCCGCCCGCTGGCAGGCCCGGCGGCGTGCCGCGGCACGGTGGACCGGCGACCCATCGCCCGGTCGCGCAGGGCGGGTCGCGCGGTCCGTCGTGGTGGACCGTCCGCGCCACGGCCGGACAGGTCGCGCCCGGGTTCACCAAGGCGGAGGTCCTCAAGCCCATCTCCGAGGACCCGCGCGCACCCGACGGGCTGTTTGCCAGGATCGCCGGCGTGATGAAGGAATTGAGCGACGACCTGTAGGCCTGTCCTCAACGTCCCTTGGCGCCACCTGTTGTGGTGCGCCGGTTGAAGAGCCTGCATCTTGTGCCGTCCCGCGAGTGGCTGAGGTCGTCAAATGTCACGTGTCCGTCTCAGGCATCGACAGGGCACGTCGGGGACGTGCCCCTACCACCGCCGTGCACGTCGGCGACGTGCCATCGAGACCCGTGCCTCGTGCCCCGGTACCCGTCGTCCGCGATCCGCGATCCGCCATCCGCGATCCGTGTCCCGTGCCCCGTGCCCCGGTACCCGTACCGTACCCGTGCCGGTACCGCGATCCGCGATCCGCGATCCGCGATCCGCGATCCCGGTACCCGGTACCCGGTACCCGTGCTACCCGTGCCCCGTTACCGTTACAATATCTAAACCAATGAAGCGTATGACTTTGCGTACAGTTGGGGGCTTCGCCCTCGCGTTCGGGCTGTCGATCGTGGGCTTGAACGCCGACGTCATCGAGCAGGTGCTCGTGAAGGTCAACGGCGAGATTCTCACCAAGACCGATGTCGAACAGTTGCAGGTCACGGCGATGCGGGCGACCAACCCGAACATCACCACGGCCGACCTGCAGAACGACGTGGCCCTGCGCAAGATGCTCGACCAGGTCACGCCTCGCGTCATCGTCAACGCCATCGACGAACTGCTGCTGGTGCAGCGCGGCCGAGAGCTCGGCCTGAAGATGAGCGACGAGCAGTTCAACGGCATCCTGGCCAACATCCGCAAGGAGAACAAGCTCGACACCGAGGAGAAGTTCCAGGCCGCGTTGAAGCAGGAAGGGCTGTCGATTCCCGGACTGCGCAAGGCCTTCGAGAAGCAGATGCTGATCAACCGCGTCCAGCAGCAGGACGTCTTCTCGCGGATCAGCATCTCGGAGGAAGAGTCGCGCGCCTACTTCGACGCGCACCAGGCCGAGTTCCTGACCAACGAGTCGGTGACGCTCCGCGAGTTGTTCGTGCGCGCGGCGCCGACCGTTGCCGCCGAGGGTCCGAGCGCCACGCAGGCCGCCATGGCCGCGGCGCGCGCGAAGATCGACGCGATCCGCCTGCGCGTGCTGAAGGAAGATTTCGGTACCGTGGCCGGCGAGGTCTCCGACGCGGCGTCCAAGGCCAACGGCGGCCTGATTGGCCCGCTTGGCGTGGACGAGCTCAACCCGGACATCCAGAAGGTGCTGGGCACCCTCAAGGTCGGGCAGGTGTCCGAGCCGCTCGACGCCGGGAACGGCTTCCGGCTGCTCAAGCTGGATGTGCGCGTGCCCAAGAAGCAGGCCACCTTCGAGGAAGCGCGCGACGCCATTGCCGAGAAGGTGTTTCAGCAGCGTCGCGCCGGTGAGGTCCTGAAGTATCTCGAGCGTCTGCGCGCCCAGGCCATCATCGAGTGGAAGAGTGCGTCGCTGAAGGCCGCCTTCGACGCGGGTGTCGCCGAAGCCGGCCAGGTGCTCGCCGAGGAAGCAGCCAAGGCGCAGGCCGCTGCGCCGCCGCGGACCGGCGCCACCCCGTGAGCCTGCCGACGCCGGCCTGTGCCGGGGACGCCGCCGCAGCACGACCGCCCGGTTCGCCCGGCGAGCAGCCGCGGTCGTCCACCCAGCCGAAGATCGGCAAGATTGCCCTCGACGCTCCGGTGGGCGTGGCGCCGATGGCCGGCATGACCGACACGGCCTTCCGCCGCCTCGTCAAGCGTCAGGGCGGCTGCGGCCTCGTGGTCACCGAGATGGTCAGCTCCGAGGGGCTGGTCCGCGGCATCGACCGCACCCTCGAGTACGCCGAGTACACCGAAGAAGAGCGTCCCGTCTCGATCCAGATCTTCGGCGGCGACCCTGCCAAGATGGCCGACGCCGCACGCATCGTCGAAGGCATGGGCGCCGACATCGTCGACATCAACATGGGCTGCCCGGTCCCGAAGATTTCCAAGCACAACGCCGGCTGCACGCTGATGCGCGACCCGCGGCACGCCGCCTCGATCGTCGAGGCCATGGCCAGGGCGGTACGCATCCCGGTGACGGTGAAGATGCGCGCCGGGTGGAACGACGATGAGATCAACGCCCCGATGCTGGCGCGGATGGTCGCAGGATGCCGGCGCGGCAGCGGTCACGGTGCACGGACGCACCGCCAAGCAGGCGTACACCGGCAGCTCCGACTGGTCGTTGATTGCACACGTGGCGAGCCAGGTCTCGATCCCGGTGTTCGGCAGCGGCGATTGCGTCGAACCCGAACACGTCATCGATCGCTTGCGCTCGGGTCCCGAGGGTGTGCTCGTCGGGCGTGGTGTCCTGCGCAATCCCTGGATCCTGGCGCAGGCAGCCGACCTCGCCGCCGGCCGCACGCCGAGGGTCGTCACCATGCGCGACCGCGGGCAGTTCCTGCTCGACTACATCGAGCTGCTGATGAACGAGCGGGTTGGCGAGGTCGAGGGCTTTCGTCACACGGCGCCGGTGGACGCCGATGCGGCAGCCGAGCAGGTTGCCTCGCTCGGCCTGCGCGCGCCGGCGCGTGGACGTGAGCGCTGGGTGATCAACAAGCTGCGCGCCCTCAACGCCTGGTACTCGAAGGGCTACGAGGGGGGATCTGGCTTCCGGACCGCCATCAACCACGCCGAGTCGGTCGAGCACGTGCGCGAGCTGATCGGGCAGTTCTTCTTCCGGTAAGCAGCACCCGCAAATTCAGAATTCTTGCAGTTCGGAATGCAGGCCGGGTCCACCCGTAGTGCACTGCTGCTGCAGGCACCTCTGGCCTTGCGGGCACCTGCCGCGCCCGAGCGCGACAACCTAGCCCGCGATGTCGCTGGTCGTGTAGTCGTAGATCAGCGCGGCCTCGGCAGCGGCGTTGAAGCGTGCGCCGAGTTCCCGGTGCACGGGATGGGCGAGATACGTCCGCAGCCCCGCCTCGTCATCGAACTCCAGCAATGCCATCCACGGAAACGTCGGCATGCCCGTGATCACGTAAGGGACAGGCTCCGCGATGTGCGCGCCGATGCGGAAGCCGCGGACCGTCGGAATCTCGCGCGCGGCACTCCGCATCGCATCGAGCAAACCGTCGCGGTCCTCGTCGCTGAGGTCCGGCCGCGGTCGAAACAGCACGACGTGGAGGGTCAGGACTCCTCGCTCTTCTTCCGCTTGCGATCGGCAGGCGGCAACTCGCCGGCTCGCCAGGTGCGCGTCGGCTTGGGCGGCGTCGCCGGCCGGTCGCCACCCGAACGCGGCGGCCTGTCCGAGGCAGCGCGATCGTTGCGCCAGTCGCCGCGCGGTGCGCTGCTGCGCGGTGCGTCCGGGCGGGGCTTCCAGCCGGGGCGGTCTCCCGCAGGACGGTCCCCTCGCGGTTTCCAGCCGGGCCGGTCACCACTGGGCCGGTCGCTCGTCGGTTTCCATCCCGGCCGATCACCACCGGGCCGATCGGCCTGTCGGCTTCCATGCGGGTCGATCCCCGCCAGGCCGGTCGCCCTTGGGCTTCCACGCTGGCCGATCGCCCGCGGGTCTGTCGCTGCGCGGCTTCCAGGCCGGACGGCCTTCGGCGCTCGGCGGCCCGTCCGCCCGCGGCTTCCAGGCCGGGCGATCTCCGGTCGGACGGTCCCCCTGGGCTTCCACCCGGGCCGGTCCCCGCCTGGGCCGATCGCCACCGGGCCGGTCGCCCTTGGGCTTCCACGCCGGGCCGATCGCCCGCGGGGCTGTCGCCGCGCGGCTTCCACGCCGGTCGATCCCCGCCAGGTCGGTCGCCCTTCGGCTTCCACGCTGGCCGTCCTTCGGCGCTCGGCGGCCCGTCCGCCCGCGGTTTCCAGGCCGGCCGATCTCCGGATGGCCGGTCCCCTCTGGGCTTCCACCCGGGCCGGTCCCCACCGGGCCGATCGCCGCTGGCTCGATCCCCACCAGGTCGGTCGCCACTGGGGCGGTCTCCCCTGGGCTTCCAGGCCGGTCGATCGCCCGCAGGGCTGTCGCCGCGCGGCTTCCACGCAGGTCGATCCCCCGTAGGCCGGTCGCCCTTCGGCTTCCACGCTGGCCGGCCTTCGGCGCTCGGCGGCGCGTCCGCCCGCGGCGTCCACGCCGGCCGGTCTCCGGTCGGCCTGTCCCCTCTGGGCTTCCACCCGGGTCGATCTCCGCCCGGCCGATCTCCGCTGGCCCGGTCCCCGCTGGGACGATCGCCACCGGGCCGGTCTCCCTTGGGCTTCCACGCCGGCCGATCGCCCGCGGGACTGTCGCCCCGCGGCTTCCACGCCGGACGGCCTTCCTCGCTCGGCGTTCGGCGTTCTGTGCTGAACGGCCCGTCGCCCTTCGGCTTCCACGCCGGCCGTCCTTCAGCGCCAGGCGTTCGGCGTTCGGCGTTGAAGGGCTTGTCCCCCTTCATCCACGGCCCGCGTCCTTCGGCGGCCTGCGCCGCCCAGCGCGAGCGCTTCACGTCGCGCGGCACCTTGTACTGGTCGCGTGGGTCCTTGTGCTCGCCACCTGGCCGCCAGGCGCCGCCGCGGCTCGGCGGCTTGGTCACGTCCATGGCCTCGCCCGGCGTCTCCCAGAGGCGACCTCGCTGGAACCACTTGATGACCGCGCTCGGGTGCTGCCGTTGCAGCTGCGCCAGCGTCGGCAGCAGGTCCTCGCGGATCGGCGCGCGGAAGGCCGTCGGCTGATCGTCGACGATGATGGTCCAGAAGGCGCCGCGTGCCATGGGTGAGATCCTTGAAATTGGAAACCGGAAACTGACGTTCGGGAGCCGCAAACTGCGTGAACGGGCGGCGAAGCGACCGGCAGCGTGCATTCGTTCGGCAGGGCCGATGCAGTGTGGCCCCGCGCTGCATTCGTAATTCTGAATTCCGAATGTCTCTTTACTGTAGCCCGTCTGCGAGGCCAAGCCGCTCCAGCCGCTTGATCTTTTCGACGAGCGTCGTCCGCTTCACGCCCAGCAGGTCGGCGGCGCGGCTGCGGTTCTGCTCGGTGCGAGACAGCGCCTGGGCGATGTACACCCGCTCGACCGCCGCCAGCTCGCGCTCGAGGTCGAGGCCCTGCTCCGGCAGCGCGAACATCGCGCCGCGTTCGTCGGGTCGATCGCCGCGCACTTCGCGCGGGCAGCACGCTGACGTCAATCTGCGACCGTCCCGGACTGAGGGCAAGCGCCCGCTCGACGGTGTTCTCGAGCTGCCGGATGTTGCCCGGCCAGTCGTACGCCATCAGGCGCCGCATCGCTTCCTGCGAGAAGGTCACGTCGGTCCGCACCGGCATCGACTGCGCACCGAGCCGCTGCAGCATGTCGCGCACCAGCAGCGGCACGTCGTCTCGCCGATCCCGCAGGGGCGGCAGCTGCACCGGGATCACGTTGAGCCGGTAGAACAGGTCTTCGCGAAACGTCCCCTGCCGCACCATCGCGTCGAGGTTGGCGTTGGTGGCCGCCAGCACCCGGACGTCGATCTTGATGGGCCGTGCCTCGCCGATCCGCTCCACCTCGCGCTCCTGCAGGGCGCGCAGCAGCTTGGCCTGCAGCGGCACCGGCATTGTCCCGATCTCGTCGAGAAACAGTGTGCCCCGATGGGCCAGCTCGAAACGGCCGGGCCGGCTGGCCACGGCACCCGTGAACGCGCCCTTGACGTGGCCGAACAGCTCGGCCTCGAGCAGCGACTCCGGGATGGCACTGCAGTTCAGCGCCACGAACTTCTCGCCAGCCCGCGGACTGATCTGGTGGATGGCCCGCGCCACCAGTTCCTTGCCGGTCCCAGTCTCGCCAAGGATCAGGATGGTGCTGTTTGTCGGCGCCACCGTCTCGACGATCTTGAACACTTCCTGCATCGCCGGGCTGCGACCCACCAGCTGAGCCAGCCGGTAACGCTCCCGCAGCTGCTCGCGCAGGTAGGTGTTCTCGGCCTGCAGACGCTGCCGTTCGAGCGCCCGCCCGAGTGCCAGGTCCAGCTCGGCCAACTGGAACGGCTTGGTCACGAAATCGGCCGCGCCCTGGCGAATGGCTTCGACCGCCGCTCGAATCGAGCCGTGACCGGTGACGACAATCACCAGAATCTCGGGGTAGCGGGCCCGGGCGGCCTCGAGGACGGCAGTGCCTTCGCCGTCGGGGAGGCGGAGGTCGGTGAGCACGACGTCGAAGGCAAATCCCTCGAGGTGCTCGAGCGCCTCAGCGACCGTGGATGCCTCGGTGACCGCAAAACCGGTCCCCGACAGGTACTCAGCGACCCCCCGGCGGAACGCGCCCTCGTCGTCTACGAGCAGCAGAGGGCGCAGCGCTTGACTCATGTCCGCCAATATATTGACACGCTAAGGATCAATTCAGAATTCAGGCGTGTTCACCGACATTCAGAATGAAGGGCAGCTCGAGCGCTTCCAGCTTCCCCTGCACTTCTTGAGCGCCCCGCGGAAGCCCCGCGCTGCCCGCCCCGCCCTGCATTGCTAATTCTGAATTCTGAATTCCGAAATCTGCCTACAGCAGCCGCCCCCGTCGCCCGATACCTCTTTTCGGTACCGTCCCCCATGACTCAGCTTGGCCCGCTGGCCGAACTCTTCCACCGCCTGAACAACCACCTGGGCATCGTTCTCGTCAACGCGGAGCTGATCGAAGCTCGCTGTCCCGATGCCGGCACCCGCACGCGCGCGGCCGACGTGGTGCAGGCCGCCGTCAGCGCCCTCGACGCGGTCAAGGAGATCCGGCGCACCCTCCCGGATGGCCTGATCGACTCCCGCTGAAGCGTCAAATTTCCTCGATCATCTCGACGCAAACCGTCAAAATTTTGTCGATTCCGGCTATTGCTGCGATCGACATGCGCCTGTTGCCGGCCCCGCCTGTCAGTCGGTAAGTCATTCTTAATTAGTAATTTAGCTGTCTGTAGCCGCCGTAATTGTCCTTCCGTCATCCCCTTGGCACCAACGTTGCTCTATGGAACGCTGGCACCGGTGCAATCCCGGTCCCGCCGACCCCAGCCGGCGCGTGAGTGACAGGAGACTGACGTGTTGCAGCCCCTTCGTGAAGATCAGCAGAGTCGCGTGATTGCCAGCCGTGCGTTCGTGGAAGCGCTGGCGCGCCGCATGGCGGCCTCGATGCCGTCTGGTGTGGACGTCGGCGACCTGGTGCAGGACGGGATGATTGGTCTCATCGACGCCGTGCACCGCTACGACGAGGAGCGCGGCATCCGCTTCGAGACCTTTGCCGAGCGCCGAGTCCGTGGCGCGATGATTGACGCGCTCCGCCGCGACGCCTGGCCGCGAGGGGTGCGCCGCATCCGCCGGCAGCTCGAGGCTGCCCGCGAGGTGCTGCGGGTGACCACGGGCGGCGAGCCGTCGCTGGCTGATCTTGCGGCTCACCTCGGCACCGACGAGGAGCGTCTCGGGCGGACGATCGTCCGCATCAGCACCATCGAGTCCACGTCGGCGGCCGCGGGTGGCGACAGCGAGGACACCAACCTGCCGCCGGGGTGCGTGCCGTCGGCGCCGCCATCGCCTGATCAGCGCTACGTGATGCGCGAACGCCGCGAGCGCTTGCGCGCCGCCATGGCACTGCTGCAGCCGCGCGACCGTCGTCTGCTCTCGCTCTACTACTTCCAGGAAGCGACGATGAAGCAGATCGGACAGGCGCTGGGCGTCAACGAATCGCGCATCTCGCAGCTGCACGCCCGCGCCCTGACCCGACTCAAGGATGCGTTGTGTGCCTCTGGCTACGCCGACGGCGCGTCGCGCATCACGGCCGCGCTCGTCGACCTGCAGGAGGCGAGGACCTTGCGGGCCCTGACCCACGACCCCGTCCTGGACGCCGCGACGCCGAAGGGGAAATTGCTGGCCTACCCGACGACGGCGCGGACGACGCGGAGGAGCTCGGCGAGCCGAAAAGGCTTGGCGAGCCAGGGACAGCCACTGTCGTCGAGAAAGCGTGCGGCCTCGGTGCCGGTCACGTCGCCGGTGACGAAAATCACCCGCCGCGCCTGAGGCGGCGAGAAGTCCGCGATGGCCCGGTAGAACGCCGGGCCATCGACCCGCGGCATCCGCATGTCGCAAATCACCGCGTCGAAGGTCTGCGCCTGCGCCCGGGCCAGCGCCTCCTCGCCATCGCTGGCGACGGTCACCTCGAACCCCGCGTCGCGCAGCGTTTCAGCCACCGCCTCGGCCAGCGCCGGTTCGTCGTCGGCGAGCAGCACACGCAGGCCGGTGCCGAACCCGTCGGACGTGTCGGCGACCGGCGACGGTCTGGGCGCGCGCGGCCTGCACCGTCGCTCCCGCGGCTGGCAGGACGATGGCGAACTGCGCCCCTTCGCCGGGACTCGAGGTCACCTCGATGTGTCCGCCATGCTCGGCCACGATGGCCTGCGCCACGGCCAGGCCGAGTCCTGTCCCCTCGCCGACGTCCTTGGTCGTGAAGAACGGGTCGAAGATGCGGCCCGCCACCTCCGCGCTCATCCCCGGCCCATCGTCTTGCACCTCGATGCGGACGCTGTCGGTGCTCTCGGCGGTCGTCGACAGCCGGACGTGACCGCCGCCGTCGGCCCGCATCAGCGCGTGTTCGGCGTTGATCAGCAGGTTCAGCACCACCTGCTGCAGCTGATGGGGATCGGCGAAGACGTCGGGGAGGTCCGGCGCGAGGTCGGTCGTCACCCGGATGCCGGCGCGCTGCAGGTCGGCTTCCCGAAGGCGGACGGTTTCGGCCACCACGTCGTTGACTGGCACCATCAGCCGGGTGGTGTGACGTTTACGCGCGAAGCTGAGGAGCTGACGGGCGATGCGGGCGGCGCGTTCGGCTTCCTTGTGCAGCGTCACCAGCCCCGCTGCCAGGGGCGTGCGTGCGCCCTGCAGGCGGAGGCGTTCGGCCAGCGCCAGGATCGCGCCGAGCGGGTTGTTCAGCTCGTGCGCCACCCCCGACATCGTCTGGCCGAGGGCCGCCATCTTTTCCGACTGCAGGAGCTGCTGGTACAGGTCGCGCGACTGTTCCTCGCGGCGGCGGCGGTCGCCGACGTCCCGCACGAGGAGGAAGCATTCCCGGTACCCGTTACCCGGTACCCGGTTCCCGACTCCCGTGATCTCGACATGCGCGACCGTGCCGTCGGCGCGGCGCAGGCGGGCAGGCAGGTCGGTGACCGGGGCCGACTCAACTAGCGCGGCCAGCAGCCGATTGCGCTCTTCGAGGTCCACCCAGGTTCCGTCGGCGAGCAGTTCGGGCGGTGTGCCGCTGGCTCCGCGGAGCAGCGCGCGCAACGCCGGATTGACGGCCCGCGTTCGGGCCGGCCCCTCCGGGTCGAGGCTGGCCACCGCGAGTCCGACGGGCAGCGCGGCAATCAGCGCCAGCCACGGCTGTTCGTCTGATGGGTGACCGTCCGTTTCGATCAGTGCGGTCATCAACGCGCGGCCACTCTAGCATGTGGCTTCGCGAGACGCCCGGGGGAGGAGCCTCCCCGCCGCACGCTGGCGCCAGACAGGCTGGAGCCGGTTTCGGGGCGCCGGACCACAGAGGGTCACATGGAGAAGTTCATGCGCACTTGTATTCGTTCGATCGTTGCCGCCGGTGCCGTTGCCCTGGCCGTTGTTGCGACGCCCGTTGTCGCCTCGGCGCAGTCGGCGCGGGCCTCGCGCCCCACGGTCGCCGTGCTCGATCTGGATTTCGGCAGCGTGCAGCAGTGGTGGTCCGGCAACTGGGACATCGGCAAGGGCGTTGCCGACCTGCTCGTGGACGAGTTGGTCAACGACGGCTCGTTCCGGGTCATCGAGCGCAAGCGGCTCGACGCGATTCTGGCCGAGCAGAACTTCTCCAACAGCGAGCGCGCCGACCCTGACGCTGCCGCGGTGGCCAAGATCGGCAAGGCGCTTGGCGTGAAGTATCTGGTCGTCGGATCGATCACCAAGTTCGGCACCGAGAACAAGAACGTCGGCGTCGGCGGTGGCGGGTTCGGCGGCGGCCGGTTCGGCCTCGGCAAGGTCGGCACGTCGAAGGGCAAGGCCACGGTCGCCCTCACGGTCCGGATGGTGGACACCTCCACCGGCGAGATCCTGGTCAGCGCCAAGGGTCAGGCCGAGTCCTCGCGCAGCGGCCTGCTGCTTGGCGGCGGCGGCGGTGGTGGCATCGGCGGCGCCGGCGCGGTGGAGATGGGCTCCTCGGACTTCCGCGAAACCATTCTCGGTGAGGCCACCGAGAAGGCCGTCGGGATGGTCATGACCAACCTCGCGGCCAAGAAGGGCAATCTGCAGTAATTCTGAATTCAAAATTCAGAATGCAGCGCGGGGCGGGCACCGCCATTCTCCCGGGCATGCTGGTAGGGCGATCGTTGGTAGGGGCAGCTCCCCGAGCTGCCCTGTCAGAATATGGAACGGCCCCCGACGCGCCCTGCAAGCGTGCTGGCGTCGCCCGCTGCGCGCTGCATTCGCGATTTCGACGTGCTGCCGTTGCCCGCTGCGCGCTGCATTCGCGATTTCGGCGTGCTGGCGTTGCCCGCTGCGCCCTTCATTCAGAATTCTGAATTCTGAATTATTCCGTGCGCATCTCGTTGCGGGGCCCGAGCGCGAACGTCATCGTGCCCTCGGCGACCACCTGGTCGCCGACGCGGGCCACGCCCTTCAGCACGCCCATGCGGCTGCGCAGGCGCTGCACGTGCGCCTCGATGATCACCGTGTCTCCGGGGTAGACGGAGCGGCGATAGCGCACGCGTTCGATGCCCATGAAGTAGATGAGCTTCTCGCGATTCTCGGGCTTGGCCAGGATGAGGATCGCGCCGACCTGCGCCACGGCCTCGGTGAGGATCGTCGGTGGCAGCACGGCCGGCTGCCCGTGCACCCGCGACAGGTAGCTCTCGTCGCCGGTCACGTTCTTCACACCCACGACCCGCTTGTCCACCTCGAACTCGGTGATCCGGTCCACGAGGAGGAAGGGGTATCGATGCGGCAGGATCCGCTCGATGGCCTGGTAGTCGAAGGGGACGGTCAGTTCCATGCGCTCCGGAAGTATAATCCGGCCACCCTCGCGGCACCGATGACCCCATCTGCCGGTTGGCGACTCCCTCAGTGACCCAGACCCCCCTGTCCACCGATCTGACGCCTGCCGCGCGATCGATCAGCGATCAAGACACGCTGAGGACCCTGTTCGATCTCGGGCGTCGGGTGATGTCGGTACTCTCGCTCGAGGAGCTCCTCGAGACGATCCCCCGGCTCATCGAGCGGCTGATCCAGTTCGACGCCTTTGCCATCTACATGCTGGACGCCGCCGGCACGGGCCTGCACGTCGACTATGCCGTGGGGTACCCCACCGGCGTCGCCGAGGCGATCCGGCTGCCGGTCGGGGAGGGCATCGTCGGGCTCGCGGTGCAGGACCGCCGCGCCGTGCTCGTCAACGACCTCGAGGCCGACCCGAACTACAAGGGCTACGTGCCCGGCATGCGCGCGTCGATTGTCGTGCCGCTGGTCTACCGGACGCGCACCATCGGCGCGCTCAACATCCTCAGTGCGCATCGGCACGCGTTCACCGAGAAGGACCTGGCGATCGTCCGCCAGTTCGGCGTGCACGCGGCCACCGCGCTCGAGAACGCGCGGCTGTATTCGCAGGCGGCCAAGAACGCCCGCGTCTTCGCGACGCTGCTCGAGATCAGCCGCGAGATTTCGTCGATCCTCGACATCGATCTGCTGTTCGAGCGCCTGGCTGCCGCCACGCTGAAGCTCATCGACTACAAGGCGTTTGCCATCCTGCTGCTGAATCCGCACACGCAGCGGCTGGACATCAAGCATCTCGCCACACCGTACGGCAGCAACGAGAAGCTCACCTCGATTGCCGTCGGGGATGGCCTGACCGGCTATGCGGCGTTGCACCAGGAGGTGGTGGTCAGCGGCAACGTGCACGAAGACCCCCGCTACATCGAGCTCTTCGACACGATGACCTCCGAGATGGCGGTGCCGCTGCTGTACCAGGGCGACTGCATCGGCGTGCTCGATCTCAGCACCGACGAGCGTGACGCCTTCGACGAGAGCGAGGTGGAATTTGCCACGCTGCTCGGCGGCCAGTTCGCCATCGCCATCCAGAACGCCAGGCTCTATCAGGAGCTGGCCAGCAATCAGTCGCGCATCGAGCGCGAGCTGCGCACCGCCCAGCGGGTGCAGACGGCCTTGCTGCCGCAGGAAGTGCCGTTACGCATCCGCGGGCTCGACATTGCCGCGCGCTTCGATGCGGCGCGCGAGCTCGGCGGCGACTTCCACGACTACCTCGATCCGCTCGCCAACCAGCTGGCGGTGGTCCTGGGTGACGTGTCCGGCAAGGGCGTGCCGGCCGCGCTGTACGGCGCCTTTGCGTCCGAACTGGTCCGCTCGCGGACGTTCAGGAAACGGTACGTGTCCACGGCCGTGACGCCGTCGACGGTGCTGCAGGCGATGAACACCATCCTGCACGAGCGGCAGCTGCTGGAGATGTACTGCACGCTCTGCTACGCGCTGTTCGACGTCAAGCGGCGGACGGTCATTGTCTCGAACTCCGGTGTGCCGTATCCGCTGAAGATGACGCCGGGGGGCGACATCGAGTGGATCGACGTCACCGGTGTGCCGCTCGGGTCGTTTCCCGGCATCGAGTACGACGAGCGCATCGTCCCGTACGGCAAGGGCGATGTGTTCCTCTTCTACTCGGATGGCGTGTCGGAGGCAATGAACGCGGCGGGCGACGAGTTCGGCCGCGACAACATCGCCGAGGTCATGCAGGCGCGCCGCGGCGGCACGGCGCGCGAGATTGTCGACGGCATCTTCGAGGCGGTCGCGGCCTTCCGCGGCGAGGCGCTGCAGAACGACGACATCACCGCCGTCGCCGTCCGGGCGCTCTAGCGATGCTCCGGCACGCCCTCACCCTGGCGTGCGCGCTGCTGGTGGTGCACCCTGCATTCCTGAACTCTGATGCCCTGGCTGGGCCGCCCTGCGTTGCTGAGCCCCGCGCTGCATTCCTGAATTCTGAATTGCAGCGAAGCGAGCCTGAATTAGCGACGACGAAGCTCACTGAACTGGCTTCGTCGTTCTCGGCGCGTCTCGAGGCCATCGCTTCGTCGGTCGACGGCAGCGTCGCCTACCTGGTAGTCGACCTCACCACCGGGCAGCGCTTCGAACGCCGCGCCGCCGAGCCGTTTCCCGCCGCGTCGGCCATCAAGATCGGCATCCTGCACGAGCTCTTCGCGCAGGCCGATGCCGGCACACTGACCCTCGACGACCCCCAGCCGCTACCGGCGGCCAGCCGCGCCGGCGGAGCGGGCATCCTGCAGCGCCTGTCCTCGCCGGTGCTGTCGCTGCGCGACCACGCGCTGCTGATGATCCTGCTCAGCGACAACACCGCCACCAACGTCCTCATCGACCGCCTGGGTGCCGACCGGATCACTGCGAGCATGCAGGCCCTCGGGGCGAAGGGCTACCGGCTGCGTCGCCGCATGATGGACGGCGCTGCTGCCGCGCGTGGCGAAGAGAATGTGGCCAGCGCGGACGACCTGGCGCTGATCATGGACGCCTTCCGCACGGGCCGCGGACTCCGCCCCGAGAGCCAGGCTGAGGCCGTCCGCATCCTGCGCGAGTTCGGGGCGACGCCGGTCAGGGCCGGCGTCCCTGCCGGCGTCCCGGTGGCCACCAAGCCAGGGGCGCTGGACGGGGTCCGCACCGAGGTGTCGTGGGTCGCCCTCGAGGGACGCCCATATCTTCTGGTTGCACTCCTCAGCTTCCTCGCCGATTACCCCTCTGGCGAAGCTGCCATCACCGACCTGTCGAGGTCCGCGCACTCGTACTTCTCGCGAGTGGCCCGGGCCGGGGTCGAAGGACGGCTGCTCGACCGATAGTCGCGCAAAGCTCGACTTTTCGGCCGAAAAGCCCAAGAACATGCTACGGATGGGTTGACTTTAGTCAGCGGACAGGCGCGAGAACTTGTGGTACGTTCTCTGGCCGGGTGTCGAACGCCCTGCGTCGTTCTTACCACTCTGTAGCAGTTTTCGTTACCAAAGATGCCCTGCCGTTGTGCGGAGCGTCGGCGGGGGACGTTGTCATTACGTCCCAGGATGTCCCAACTGCACCAATGGGACTGACGGGGCGGTAGCACAGGAAAATTGCAGAATTTCGAATTCAAAATGCAGGTCACGTCAAGGTTTGAAGCAGCTCGCAGCGTCGCACCGACTTTCAGTCGTTTTGATTTCGCGTGCTGAACGCTGTTCCGACGTGCAGACGATGCCCGACGTGCCCTTCATTCTGAATCTCGAGTCCTGATGCTGCCCGAGATGCCGACAATGCCCGACGTGCGCTTCATTCTGAATCTCGAGTCCTGATGCTGCCCGAGATGCCGACAATGCCCGACGTGCGCTTCATTCTGAATTCTGAATTCTGAATTTATATGGAACCCACGCTTCAGTGGTTCGCTCTCCGGGTCAAGCCGCGCACCGAGCGTGTGGTGGCCGACGCGTTGCGCGGCAAGGGGTACGAGGAGTTCCTGCCGCTGCACGCCGAGCGTCGCCGCTGGTCCGACCGCGTCAAGACCGTGCAGGCGCCGCTGTTTGCCGGGTACGTGTTCTGCCGCTTCGATGTCCAGCTGCGGTTGTCGATCCTGACCACGCCAGGCGTCATGCACGTGGTCAGCACCGGCCAGGTGCCGCAGCCGATTGCCGACGAGGAGATGACGTCCCTGCGGCTGCTGGTGGACTCAGGCCTGTCGGTCGAGCCGTGGCCATACCAGTTCGTCGGCAAGCGCGTCACCATCGTCAGCGGCCCGCTCACCGGCACCAGCGGCATCCTGCAGTCGATCAAGAACAAGGACCGCCTGGTCGTCTCCATCTCGCTGCTGCAGCGGTCAGTCGCCGTCGAAGTCCCCGAGTCGTCCGCCTGGCCCGCGTCCGCCTGAAGTCCTTGCGGTCGTTGCGGACCCGTGGCGTTGCTCGCCACCCGGTATGTTGGCGTTGCCGGCCCCGCGCTTCATTCTGAATTCTGAACTGTGAATTACTCGTTGAACGTGGCGTTGCCCGCCCCGCGCTGCATTCTGAATTCCAGATTCTGAATTGACGATGCGTCTTCTTTCTCGCCCTTCTTCTCGCCGCCGCCCTTGCGGCTCCGGCAGCCGCGCAGCCCCGCCCGGAGGCTGCCCCGGGAGCGACCGATGCGGCGGTGCCGGCCGAGCGCGAGAATTCACCATCGGGCCGGAAGACGTCCTCGGCATCCTGGTGTGGCGCGAGGCGGACGTCTCGGGCGACGTCACGGTCCGGTCCGACGGGATGATCACCATGCCGCTGGTGCGCGACGTCAAGGCCGCTGGCCTGACGACCAACGAGCTGGCCGAGCAGATCCAGACCTCTCTGCGCGAGTTCATCACCGACGCCTCGGTCACCGTCGTCGTCCGGCAGATGAACAGCCGCAAGGTCTTCATCACCGGCGAGGTCGGCAAGCCGGGCGCCTATCCGCTGTCGTCGACGATGACGGTGATGCAGTTGATTGCGATTGCCGGCGGCCTGAGCGAGTTTGCCGAGTCCAATTCCATCGCGGTACTGCGGGTAGAGGACGGCAAGACCACAAGCGATGCCGTTCGCGTACAAGGATGTCGCCAAGGGCAAGAAGGTCGAGCAGAACATCGTGCTGCGGCCCGGCGACACGATCGTGGTGCCTGAGAAGTAGGACGACGGTGAAGGCGGCATGCTCTCGGTCGGCGATGGGCATGATGGTGGCGGTGACGCTCGCCGGCGGCGCAGGCAGCGGCGCAGGCGCCGCAAGCCCGCCGTACCCGCGCAGCCGCAGGCGCCGGTGGCCACGCCCGCGGAGCCCGAGCAGCCCGCGCCCGAAGCCGAGCGTCGTCGGCGTCGCCCGTCCAATCGGACGTCCAGGCGCGCGCCAGCGACAGCCGATGAAGCGCACCATCACCGCAGAACCGCGTGTCGCGCGATGCCGCGAGCCGGTTCGTGCAGACCCTGGCGTTCGCAGTCCAACCTCATGGGTGGCTACGACGACAACGTGGTCGGCGGCACGGGCGCGGCCTGGGCGGGGCACGACGCCGAGCGCCATGTCCAGCGGCACGGTCGGCACGCTCGACGCCACGCTGGCGTACTCGAAGGGCAACAACCTGCACGCCTTCCGCATGGACACGGCGGGCACCGCCTTCGCGTATCCGAATTACCTCGATGGCCCGGCGGCTCGGCGGCAGCGCCGCCTTGGCGGCAAGACGACCGTCGGGCGGTCGACGACCTTCGACCTGTCCCAGCGGGTCGGCTACGACCCCTTCTTCAGTGCCCTCGCGCCGTCTGCCGGGCGGCGCCTGCCGGCGCCCGGCCTCGATCAGGCGATGCCGACGATGCGGGCTTGTTCGAGCGTCGGTCGCATCAGCTCGCGGAGCACGGCTTCGCGTCGACCAGCAAGTGGGGCCGGCGGGACTCGCACGTCGACGTCCTACACCTACGGCGCTCGTCGAGTTCAGCGACGACGAGCCCGGGCGACAACACGTCGCACACCGCATCGGCCGGCTACAAGCGCGTGGTCGCGGACGGCGCACGCGTGCGGGCCGACTACAGCTACGGCGACATCGCCTATCACCGCGGCCGGCGACGCGGTCAGGCCGACGACCACGCATCGGGTCGAAGGCGGACTCGACATCGAGCACGTGATCCCGACTCGTCGAATGGTGACGTGGTCGCTGCCGGCCGGGGCCTCGCGCCTCGAGTCGATTGGCGCGGTCGACGACCAGCCGTTCACGACGTGGCTGCCGACCGGCTCCGGCAGCCTCAAGGTGGCGCTGTCGTCGCCTGGTCGTCGAAGGTCGCTACCGGCGCGACTTCTCGTTGCTGCAAGGCATCACCAACGAGGTGTTCGCCAGCGACACGGCTCTCGTGTCCACGAGCGGCTCGCTGATCGCCGCGCACGGCCATCGACGGTGGGCGCGACGTACGGCAATTGGCGAACGCCCGCCGCCTCCGGGGCCACGACCACGTTCGACGTCTACGGCGCGCAGGTGCAGCTCATCCAGATGCTGACCGACACGCTGGGCGTGACTGCCAGCTACGCCTACTACCAGCACCGTTACTCGGACCCGCCGTGCTTCCCGAGGGCTTCCCGGCGGCGTACGACCGCAACTCGCGTCAGGGTGGGCATCACGCGTGCGCGTTCCCTTGATCGGCGAACCGTCTCTCCGGCCAGGGGCCGGAAGGTAACCTCGCGATGCTGCCAGGTCGCCAGAGTCTCTCTCGACGCGCTGCTCAAGGCGCTGCGACGTTGGCGCTGGCTGCTCATCGTGCCCGCTGTTTCTTGGCGTGCATGGGCGGGCTGCTGGCGTCGCGCTTCCTGCCGAGCGTGTACCGCTCCGACGCGCTGATCCAGATCGTGCCGCAGCGGGTGCCCGAGTCGTACGTCAGCGCGACGGTGACCGAGCGCGTCGAGGACCGGCTGCGCGCCATCAGCCAGCAGGTGCTGAGCCGCACGCAGCTGGAGAAGCTGATCGTCGATCTCGGACTTGTTTCCAAACGAGCGGCGCGACCTACCCGATGGAGGACGTGGTGCAGCGGATGCAGTCGCGCGTCACCATCCAGCCCGTGGTGGAGGCGCGCGCAGCCTCGGCCCGCGAGTCCGCCTCGGAAGCCTTTCGCGTGTCGTTCGACTACGAGGATCCGACGACGGCCCAGAAGGTCGTCGAGCGTCTCGCCAGCTTCTTCATCGACACCAACGCGCGTGAGCGCGGCTCGCAGGCCGACCAGACCAGCTCGTTTCTCGAAGCGCAGATGGCCGACGCGCGCACCCGGCTCGAAGCCCAGGAACAGAAGCTCAAGGACTTCCGTCAGCGCAACGCCGGTCGCCTGCCGACGCAGATGCAGGCCAACATGCAGGCGATTCAGAATACGCAGCTGACGCTGCAGGCGACGGTCGAATCGCTGGCGCGCGATCGCGACCGCAAGCTGATTCTCGAGCGCCTGCTGGCTGACGCCACGGAAGACGCGGCGCCGGCTGTCGGCCAACCGACCCGGCCTCCGGTCTGCCTGCCAACGCCTCGCCGGCGCAGCGTCTCGACGCCGCACGGCGGACTCTGACGCAGATGGAATTGCGGCTGAGCGCCAGGCACCCTGACGTGGTGCGCATGAAGCGCCTGATCGAGGACCTCGAACGCGAGGCGGCCAGCGACGCGCTGCAGCGGCCGGTGTCGCCGGACGCGCCCGGCCGAGCCGGTGCTCACCGCCGACGAGGCGCGCCGCCGCGACAAGCTGCGCGAGCAGCGGGCCGAGATCGAGAGCCTCGATCGGCAGATTGCGTTCAAGACCAATGCCGAGCGTCGGCTGCGCGGCGAAATTGCCGCCTACCAGGCGCGTCTCGAGGCTGTGCCCGGCGTCGAATCCGAGTGGGTGGCGCTGACGCGCGACTACGACACGCTGCAGGCCAGTTACCGCGAGCTGCTGTCCAAGAGCGAGAACTCGCGGATGGCGGCAAGCCTGGAGCAGCGGCAGATTGGCGAGCAGTTCCGCATTCTCGATCCGCCGCGCGTGCCGCAGACGCCTGCCAGCCCCAACCGCGCTGCGGATCAACATGATGGGCGCCGCCGCCGGTCTTGGCGTCGGTCTGGCGCTGGTCGGCCTGGCCTTCATGCTGGACGCGACGGTGCGGTCCGAGGCGGAGCTGATGGCCTCCATCGACCTGCCGGTGCTGGCGCTGCTGCCGTTTGTGACGACCGAGCACGACCTGCGCCAGCGCTCGCGCCGCCGTCTGGTCGAGTGGACGGCGGCGGCGGCGCTGCTGATCACCGCGGTCGGGCTGACCTGGTTCCTGCGCCTGTGGAGGTTCGTGCTGTGAGCGTCTCGATCGACGAGTCGCCCGAGCGCGGTGACGCGGCGGCCGACGGACTCGAACGATCGGCTGGTCTCCTCCGCGGAGCCGAGCCCGGTCATGCTCGAGCAGTTCCGCAATCTCGCCGCCGTCGCTGAACCGCACCGCAGCGTGAACGCAACATCAAGAGCCTGCTGGTGACCTCGCCGGCGCCGGGCGACGGCAAGAGCCACGTGGCGGTCAACCTGGCGCTGACGCTCAGCGACTCGTACCGCAGGAAGGTGCTGCTGATCGACGCCGACATGCGCCGACCGACGCTGCACCACCTGTTTCACGTGGCCGACATCGCCCGGCCTGCACGACGCGCTGCGAGGCGACGGCGGCGGGACTGCCCGAGGTGATCTCCGATCACGCCGACCCTGTCGCTGTTGCCGGCGGGCAGGCCGCAGGCCAATCCCGTCGGGGAACTTGTCGTCCGGACGCATGGCCCGACTGATGGACGCGGTCGGCTCACACTTCGACTGGGTCATCGTGGACTCGCCGCCCGCGGCCGGGTTGGCCGACGCCAGCATCATCCTCGAGACGGTGGATGCGGCCGTGATCGTGGTCCGCGCCGGAGTGACCCGGTTTCCGGAACTGCAGGCAGCCGCCGACGCGCTCGGGCCGGAGCGCGTGCTTGGCGTGATTCTGAACGCCGTCGGATCCGGGCGAGATTCGGCGTGCCGACTACTACGGCAACTACTACGACGCAGGCCTCAAATAATCACTCCATCCAGGCAGACTATAGGTTGAGAGATCGCGAAAGATTTGATGCACTCGTGGCGCGCCCAGCTGACTTCCAAGCTCTTCCACAAGCCGTAACTCGTTGTTTATAAACTGTTTAACAAAAATACACGTGTAGCGAAATTAGTCGATGCGCCGACATGCTTCCTGGTGGCGCACCGTTTGCTAAGTACAGGGTGCGGTTCCCCACCAAGGATGGCGTCATGGCAAGTCAGTACCTGCTCGGGTCCGATACCCGACTGCTCGAGTGTCCGCACGGTGTCTGAGTACGACCAGGAGGCGTTTCACTACTTCCTGTCCATCGAGCAGGCCCGCGCCCAACGTGCACGACGGTCAGTGCACGTCCTGCTCGCCAGCTTCGAGCCGACGCCGGACCGGCCGGCAGCCTTCCCGAGTGCCGTGGCCGCACAGGTGTTCGACGGCCTGCGAATGACGCTGCGCGACACCGACGTCGTCGGCTGGCACGAGCAGGGTCGCGTCGCCGGCGCCGTGATGCACATCAACCCTGGGCGCCGGGGCCGACATCGCGGCCTTCGAGCGACGGGTCGAGTCGGCGCTTCGCCGGCGACTGCCGAAGAACCTGGCGCGCCGCCTGCGGCTGCGGGTGCTGCAGCCAGAGACCGCCGAACTGGCGGCCGTGTAGGAGAGCACGAGTGAACGCGACGATTTTCAGTCTGGAGCCGAGGGCGCACCGCACCGCACGACCGTTCCCGGTCGCGGCGCCGCGCGTGGCGCGCCGTGAGCGCCCCGCCCCGCGACTCGACACCTACGTGCTGGGGCAGCGGTTGCTGTCGGACGCGCTCGTCCGCGAACGCAAGCGTGCTGATCGGTTGAACTCGTCGTTTGCCGTGATTGTCATCGACCGCACGCATCAGGCTGCCGCCGATGGGAGCTGGGACGACATCCTGCGCGCCGCCGTGGCCACACGGCGCGACGTCGATGCGCTCGGATGGCTCGAGCCCGACACCGTGCTCGGCCTCATCCTGCCCGACGCCGACCGTGCACTCGCCCACAAGACCCTGCGTCGGCTGCAGCGTCGGATTGCCGCCCGGATCGGCAAGGAGGCGCAGTGCCAGCCTGTCGATGCGCGTCTACGTGCACGGCACGGCCTGGAACGACAGCGCCGACGCACCTGCCGCCCGTCGACCTGCTGCTCGAGGCGTTTGTGCCCGTCCGCACCCAGCGCGCCGCCGACGCGGCCAAGCGCGCGGTCGACGTCGCCGCCAGCCTGGCGCTCCTGCTGCTCTTCGCGCCGGTGATGCTGCTGGCGTTGCTGGCCGTCAAGCTGACGTCAGCCGGGCCCGCGCTCTTTCAGCCAGGCCGCGGGTCGGGCGTCGCGGCGAGCCGTTCACGATGCTGAAGTTCCGCAGCATGCGGGTGAATGCCGGGCACGCCATCCACAACGACTACGTCACCTGGTTCATCACGGCCAGCGGCAAGGAGCCGCGCACCGGCAACGAAGTCTTCAAGATGACCAGCGACCCACGGATCACCGCCGTGGGCGGCTGGCTGCGCAAGACCAGCCTCGACGAGCTGCCGCAGTTCTGGAACGTGCTGCGCGGCGACATGTCGCTGGTCGGGCCGCGTCCGCCACTGCCGTTCGAGGTGGAGAAGTACCAGCCCTGGCATCGGCGCCGGGTGCTCGAAGCCAAGCCCGGGCGTCACCGGACTCTGGCAGGTCAAGGGCCGCAGCCGCACCACGTTCGACGAGATGGTCCGCATGGACCTCGAGTACAGCCGCACGCGCACGTTCTGGGGTGATGTGAGGATTCTGGCGGCCACGCCGATTGCGATGGTCAAGGGGGCTGGCTGACACGTGGATCCATTCGTTGCCATCTGCGCCGGACGTCACGCTCGGCGCCGGCGTCAAGCTGTCGAAGTTCATCAACCTCTATGGCTGTTCGATCGGCGACGAGACCAAGATCGGCGCCTGCGTCGAAATCCAGAAGGGCGTGCTCGGTCGGCAGGCGCTGCAAGATCTCGAGCCACACCTTCATCTGCGAAGGCGTGACCATCGAGGACGAGGTCTTCGTCGGTCACGGCGTCACCTTCACCAACGACGTCTACCCGCGGGCCACGACCGCCAGCGGCGATCTGCAGACCGAAGCGGACTGGACGGTCGAGCCGACGCTGCGTGAAGAAGGGCGCGTCGATCGGTTCCGGCGCCACCATCCTCCCCAACCTCACGATCGGCGAAGGCGCCATCGTCGGCGCCGGCAGCGTCGTCACCCGCGACGTGCGCGCCGAGCACCATCGTCGCGGGCAATCCCGCAAAGTTCATTCGCAACGTCGATCGTCTGAGGTAGCGTCGCCGCGAGCTCCGCCGAGCCGGCCAGATCGAAGTGAGCCCGTTCGCGTCGGCGTCATCGGCTACGGCTACTGGGGACCCAACGTCGTCCGCAATCTGTTCGCGCTCGACGACGTGCCAGGTGACGGCGCTCGCCGACCGGAACCCGGCGGCGCTGCAGAAGGCCCGGCGCACCTATCCGGGGCTGCACGTCACCACCGACGCCAACGAGGTGCTCACCTCGCCTGACGTCGATGCCGTGGCCATCGTCACGCCGGTGTGGACGCACTACGAGCTGGCGCGCACGGCGCTCGAGAACGGCAAGCACGTCTTCGTCGAGAAGCCGTTCACCTCGACGTCGCAGCAGGCCGAGGAGCTGATCGAGCTGGCGGAGCGCAAGAACCTCCGGATCATGGTCGACCACACCTTCCTCTTCACCGGCGCGGTGAAGAAGATCCGCGAGCTCGTCGACTCGGGCACGCTGGGACCGCTGCTCTACTTCGACTCGTCGCGCATCAACCTCGGGCTTGTTCCAGCACGACGTCAGCGTGATCTGGGATCTCGCGCCGCACGACCTGTCGATCATGGACCACGTGATCGGCGACGCACCGGAGGCGGTCGTGGCCACCGGCGGCACGCACTTCGGCAAGCACGCCGACATCGCGTTCCTCACCATCTACTTCCCGAACAACGTCCTGGCGCACATCAACGTCAACTGGATGTCGCCGGTGAAGGTGCGGACGACGCTGATTGGCGGCCGCGAGAAGATGCTGGTCTGGAACGACCTCGAAGCCGGACGAGAAGATCAAGGTCTACGACAAGGGCGTCGACGGTGACCAGCGGCCGAGGGCGTCTACGACCTGCTGGTCAGCTATCGCTCGGGCGACGTCTGGGCGCCGAAGGTCGGCACAGACCGAGGCGCTCAGCGCCGAGCTCGCGTACTTCGTCGAGTGCATCATCGAGCGGCAGCCACGCCGTTCAACGACGGCGTCGCCGGCCTGCGCGTGGTCACGCATGCTCGAGGCTGCAGACCAGTCGCTCGCCGACCGCGGCAAGGTCGTTCCGCTCTCCTGATGGTGCATCCGCTGGCCGAGTACTTCCGTTGTCCTCAGCACCTCGCGGTGCTTCGGGCAGCCGAAGGCCTGTCGCCAGACGCCGGCTACTTCCGGGTCGGCGACGCGATCGCGTACGGGCACACGACTGCCGCGTCGGCGCCGCGCAGTGACGCGCAGTTGCCTGACGTCA
>CAVXAR010000010.1:0-1352130 GCA_963759795.1 Vicinamibacteraceae bacterium
GCTGGCAGACCTGGAGATCATCCGGCCGGATACGCGTGCACGCGTTCCCGTCGCCGACACGCTCGCGCTGCCGTACCGCTGGATCTGCCGGCTGGTCGCGCCGAGCGCCGACCCCACCGAGCATGGGTACGGCATGGGCACACGGGGATCCTCATCGGTCCGCGCCACGTGCTCACGGCGGCACACGTCCTCGTGTCGCAGAAGGATCCACGCCAGAGCGTCGGTGATCGGTTACGCGTGCAGCCGGCGCGCAACGGCACGCAGGCGCCGCTGAAGGAGGTGGGCATTCGCGGCTGGCAAGTGGACCCGCGCTGGATCAGGCGGGTCCACGGCCGATGGGTCCTGCAGTCCCAGCATGACTACGGGCTCGTCACGCTCGACACCGACGTGTCGACCTGGCCGATCGGGCCGTGCACGCTCGGATACTGGGCATCTCGGGGCCGTGCGCCGACGGCGCGGGCGTCGGCCTGTCGGCTGCGGAGGTCCGCGGGCAGGGCGTGCAGGTCACGGGCTACCCATTCGACAACGACCCGACGACGATCTGGACCGGCCGCGGCACCATCAGAATGGACGCCAGGCGCGGTGTGCTGTTGCACACAGCCGACACCGTGTGCGGCCGAGCGGGTCGCCGGTCTGGATGATGCGCGACGGCCGGCGCCACCTCGTCGGCGTGCATTCCGGGAGCCAGGGTCTGTCGTCTGTCGACGCCCAGGGCAACCATACGCTGACGCATAACGCGTCGGTGCTCCTGTCGCCCGAGGTCGTGGCCCGTCTGCGTCGCTGGATGCGCGCATTCGGCAGGGCCTGATGCAAGGCCGCAGTCGGTTCGAACGCGAACTCGCCGACCTCGAAGTGGCCCGGAGTCGACCGGGGGCGACGCTCGCCGGTGAGACCGGCCGCCCGCCAATCACGGTGACGCACTTCCACGTGCGCAAGGCCATCAATCCGAGCATCCGCGCGTTGCTGCCAGACCCATCGCCCGGCGTGATGACGCCCGGACGGATGGCGCCCGGTTATGTGCTGCCCACCGACCCCCGACGGCAGCACCTGCAGGGCGCGCTCGACGCGCTGTTGCACGCCGGCTCTACGCCGACGGCCTCGCGCCGCCGGTGCCACTGCGCCCTCGCCCTCGTGGACCTCACGGGCGCGAAGTCCAACACCCCAGTGTTCGCCGGGCACTGGGCGTGGGGTACGGGCGTGGCCATGGAGGCAGGCAGCCTCGCCAAGATCCTGCCGCTGTTCGCCCTGTACCAGTTGCGGTTCGACCTGGACACGATGGCGGCGCAGCAGGGCATCACGAAGGCGGCGGCGCTCGTGCCAGCCGTCAAGGCGGCGTGGAGAGGTCAGGGCCTGAGCGCCGGGCCGGACGTGCACGCGCTCTTCCGCATCGAGGAGCGCCGCGGCGACACCGTGGTGGCGCGCCTGCGCCGGACGCACGACGTGCACCACAACCACGTGGCGCGTGCGCTCATCGTCTCGCTCGGCTTCGGGTACATCGGGTCGGTGGCCCTGCAATCGGGCTTATTCGACCCCGCGCAGGGCGGGCTCTGGCTGGAGACCCACCTACAACATGCCGGCGATCACCTGGACGGCGAGCCCCTTCCCCAACGCCGAGCGCCACAACGCAACGGCGCTGGCCGCGGCCTCGTTCTTCACGCTGCTGTTCCAGGGGCGACTGGTGAATGAGGGCACGTCGCGCGGAATCCGGACCGTGCTCGCGCTGCGGCAATGCATGGGGAACGGTCCCCTGGACGCGATCAAGCAGCTCGGCGGCGTCCGGCCGCCGACGCCAACAAGTGCGGCTACCTGCCGCCGTTCAACCACGAAGGCTGCCACGTCACGCGGCGGGTCTCGGGAGGTCGGGTGCTGTCGTACGCGTTTGCCGTGCTCAGCCGCAGGCCGCCGGACCTCGACCTGATGCAACTCGGGCGCGACCTCGACGACCTGATCGACCAGGCCAATCCCTGACGCGTGCACGCGACACCCCTCGTCCACGAGGGTCTGGGTGATGGGCACACCGACATGAACAGCTCGGCGATGTCCTCGTAGCCGTTCGAGGTGGCGTCGGTCATGGCTGGCGAGTATGTCATCGCGACGCCAATCGAGCCGTTGTTGGAAGCCGCTACGGAACGCGGCGCGAACGACTCAACCGGGCACCACGCTCGCCGCGTCATCGTCCAACCCTCGAGGGCACAACGAAGCGCCTATTCGGGCCGGCGCCACGGGGGGTAGCGATGAGCACATGGAAGAAGGGCAATCGAGTCGCCTGGAACACGTCGCAAGGCGAGACCACCGGCACGGTCGTCGAACGCCGGACCAAGGACTTCCAGTTCGCGAAGCAGCGGTTCACGGCCTCGCCTGACGAGCCGGCCTACATCGTCGAGAGCGAGGCGTCAGGCAAGCGCGCCGCGCACAAGGCCGACGCGCTCATGAAAGCCTGACACCACCACATCGCCCGGCCGTCAGCGACTGGGCTTGATCCGATTCGGTGGACCGGTTGACTACGCCGCCTGAGCGGAGAACCGGCGCTCGAACGCGGCCGGACTGATCCGCCCGATCGTCGAGTGCCGACGTTGCTGGTTGTCGGACACTTCGGAGTGTTCACCCCAACCAGGAAGGATAGTGGCCCGACAGCACGCCCCCTGGTGGTAACGTACGCGGCGTGGACGCAGCCGCGCGATTCTCCGCCTGATCGACGAGTTCCAGGCGCTGGACACGTCGGGCGAACCGGAACGTGCCTCTCGCTGGTCGCGCAAGCGACGCAGCTGGTCGATCGTGAAGCGCAGCCGAAGAAGTGGGCCGCGCTGCGCGGCCTCTACGCCGACCTTTGCGGGGATCACGCCGACGAAGCGATCGCCGCCTATCGCGACGCGCTCACGATGTGGCAACGGGAAGATGGAATTCCGTTCTCTCATTGCCACGCGCGGCTGGGCGAGCTGCTACTCGACCGTGCGCTCGCCCTCGGCGAGAACACCGAGGCGGCGCTTCGAGCACCTCGATGCGGCGCTGCCCGGCGATCCGACCATTGCGCGCAAGGCTGCCTACCTGTGGGCCGTTCGCAAGCTCGGCGATCCCTCGAGAATTGGACCCGACGTCGCGCCGCCCTCGATGTCGCGGTCGGCGGCATCGATCGGCACGCCGAGCCTGTGGCTTGGGCGCGCGCCATGAACGAGCTGGCGCTGGCACTGGGCGAGGAGCCGGGCGCCGACTTCCGGAACGCGGTCGAATCTCGGCTTGCCAGGCACCACGAAGCGCTCGCCGCGCTGGTCGACCGGCGCTCAGCGCTCGCGCTCGAGATCCGGTTGCAGCTCTCGGAGTGTCACGCGATGCGCGTCATCGGCATCGGCGAGGCGAACCGGGCCGAGGCTGCAACGCTGGCGCGAGCTGTTCTCTCCGATTGCGACGCGACGACCCCGACGACGATCATGTGGCGCGCGCTGCTCGCGACCATCGTCGCGCTCGACACGCCGCGGCACACGCCCGCATCGCGTGGCGAGATGGCGTCGCTGCTGGAGCGTGCGGCCGCACTCGCACCGGCGGGGAGTCTCGACGAGGCGACGATCCATTCGTTCCACGTCAACCTCGCCCTGGCGCGGGTCGACGACGGCGAGCACGAGGCGATCCCGGCGCTCGTCGCGCACGCGCGGGCGGCGCTTCGCATCCTCGACCCGGCTCGCGATGCGACGACGAGGGCGTCGATCGGCCAGCGGCTGGGCGAAGGTCATGTCGCCGTGGGCGACTACGTGTCCGCACAGGCAGCACTCGACGTCGCCCTGGCCGATCGCGAGCGTGGCCTCGCGCGTGCGACGTCGCTGCCAGGTCGCCGCGAGGCGCTCTTCGCGCTGGGCGAGACGGCAGCGCTGGCGGCCTGGTGCGCGATCCGGCGCGGCGAGGCGTTCGAGGCAGTCGCGTTGCTCGAACGCGGTCGCTCGCGACTGTGGCGCCGCGAGGCACCGGCGCTGACAGAGTCCACACTCGCTGCGTGCGTCCCCGCAGGCGGAGCGGTCCTGCTGCCGGTGTTCGCGTCCGACGGAGGCGCGGTCGTGATGGTCGTTCACGAGGCGGCGGGCGTGCGCTGCGAGACCGTGGCGCTGCCGCATTTCGGCCGGGACGAGATGATGGCCCTGCAACGTGGCCGCGACCCTGGCGCGCTCGGCGGATGGCTGCTGGCGTACGCGAAGTGCATCGACGATCCGGATGGATGGCAGCAAACGATCGCCAGGACGTGCGACACGCTGCGTCGCATGATCTGGTTACCCGTACTCGCGAAGCTGCGCGCGCTGGGCGTCGCCGACGACGCGGAGCTCGTATGGCTTCCGCAGGGCGGCTCGGCCGTGTTCCCGTTCCACGCTGCCGTGGCGTACGCCGCCGATGGCGATACCGCGACTGCCCATTCGATCCGCTACGCGCCGTCGCTGCACGCCATCGCGACGACTCGGACCGGCGAAGTCGGGGACGCGGTGCTCGTGGTCAATCCAACCGGCGATCTGCCCGGGCCGAGCTCGAATCCGAGTGGATTCGCCGCGCCACGCCGCACACCCAATGGCGCGTGCTGCAAGGGAACGAGGCCACCGCGACGGCCGTGCTCGCCACGCTCGAGCATTGCGATTCGCTCCAGTTGGGGGCGCACGCGCAATTCGACCTCGACGACGCGTTCGCTTCGCGGCTGCTGCTCGCGGACGGCAGCTCGCTCACGCTCGCGCAGTGGCTGCCGGTACTGGCCCGGCATGCGCCGTCCCGCGTCGTCCTCTCGGCGTGCGAGACGGCGGTGGCCCGTGTCACCACGCTGCCGGACGAGGCCATCGGCTTTCCAACGGCGCTGGTCGAGCATGGCGTTCGCAGCGTCGTGGCCACGCTGTGGCCGGTCGAGGACGTGGCGGCCGCGCTCGTCGTGGCGGGCTACTACCAGGCGCTCGCGAAGTCAGACGTGTCGCACGCCGAGGCCTTGCGCCGCGCGCAGCACGCGTTGCGCACGCTCGACGTGCGAACGCTGATGGACCGGCTTGCGCCGATGCGCGACGCGCACCCGCGCGTGGCCGCCGTCGCAGCGCGCCTGCGCACACGCCTGCGCGAGTCCCCACCCGAACACCGCCCGTTCGCGGAATCCGTCGTACTGGGCGCCGTTCGTGCTCGTCGGAGGCTGAATCTCATGCAGGAGCTACTCGCGCAGCTCGCGCTCGTGTCCACGCTGCTCGACAACTGGGACGGTATCGAGCTCCGCCTCCCCGCGAGGAGCGACGCGCTCACGGCCCGCATGGCGACGGTCGCGCAGTCGCTGGCCGCGGCGCGCTCGCCGGACGAGATCGCGATCGCGCTCGACGACCTGCTTGACCTCGTGCTCGACACACCGGCGGAGTCCTTCGTCCGGACGCTGATGGAGCGCGCAGCGCCGCCCGGCCGTGACGACGTGCGTGTGCGCAGCCAAATCTCGGCGCTTGACGTTACTCAGGTGGCGAGCGCGAACGAAGCGACACGCGCAGGCAGCGAAGCGTTGGCGCGCACGGTCTCTCGGACGCCTGACCCCCGGGTCGTGCCGGTGTTTTTCGCCACCAACCGAAGCATTCCAGACGCAGGCGTGTCCGGCGTCGACGCCTACAGCGGCAACCTCGCCGAACACACGTCGTTCGGCCTCGCGTACGTCACGATTCCCGTAGGGCACCGTCGCGGCCGCGTCGAGACACCGCGCTGGTGGGCGCCGTGGATCGACAAGGAACGCCCCGAATCGTCAGCGTCATCGTGCGCTCGCTCGAACGGCTCGATGCGCCAGCGTTTGCAACGCGGCTCGAGGGCGCCGCGGGCGCGCAGGCGCTCGACGTCCTCGTATTCCTGCACGGCTACAACGTGACGTTCGAGCAGGCCGCGCGGCGCGCGGCACAGATCGCGTTCGACTCCCGGTTCGACGGCATCATCGTGCTGTTCAGCTGGGCATCGGCCGGGCGGACGTTCGCGTATGCCGCGGACGAGGAGCGTGCAATTACGTCGGCCGAACCGCTTGCACGGCTGCTCGCGATGCTGGCGGACGGACCCTGGGACAACGTCCACCTGCTCGCGCACAGCATGGGCACCCGCGTTCTCACGCTCGCGCTGGCCGACCATCGTCCGCCGGCGTTCGAGCCCGGCGAGGCGGTGTTTGTCGCCGCGGACGTCTACGTGCCGCTGTTCCGGCAGAAGCTCCCACGACTTCGCGAGTTGGCAGGCGGCCGCATGACGCTCTATGCATCGCGCGGGGACCTCGCGCTGCGCATGTCATCGCTGCTGCATGCGGCCGAGCGCATCGGGCACATCCGTGGCGGCGGACCGTTCGTCGCGGAAGGCATCGAGACAATCGACGCGAGCGCAATCGATACGAGCCTCGTCGGCCACAGCTACTTCAGCGATCAGCCGCAGCTGCTCGACGACATCAGCACGCTGCTCGGCGCGCGCACCCGCGCGAATCGGCGAACCGGGGTCAGCGACGCCGGCGGTTACTGGTCGTTCGACGTCGTCGGCCGGTCGTAGCGTGGCGCGCGCGGGACTGGTCCGCCATGATCAGCGTCAAGCGCCGTCTCTCGTCTTCGGCCCACAAGCGATTGGGCGGTCAGCCACCCCTTCGACATTGGCTCAGACTCGGTCGCCGAGGCCGCAGCAGGCGTCGTCTGCGCGACGTGTCAGAACCTCGACCTGGCACCACGCGGGAGTCGCCCTCGTCCTACTCCGGAAGACTGGCGCGCAAGCGCGACGGTTCAGGGAAGGCACGACTACATGTACGACCAGGAGCAGGCAGAGACGTACCGCGAGTTCACGGCCGTGGTGAACATGACGCCGCGAGAACTCGACGCGTGGCTCGGTACGGACGAGTCGAAAGAAGTGGGCGCCAAGGCGTCGGAACGCAGCGAATCGGTGGGACACGCGTCAGGACGACGCATCGTCGAGATCACGAAGGCCAAGAAGGCCGAGCTCACCGAGGCCGACCACGACCATATGCGCACCGTGATCGGCTACGTGCACCGGCATCTGGCGCAGCGTCCGTCCGGCGACGTGCGTGACACGCGCTGGCGGTACTCGCTGATGAACTGGGGACACGACCCGCTGAAGTGACCCGAGAATGGCGAACCTGCGACCCTCCGTTCGCGGCACGACGAGACTCACCATGGTCGTGGCGATGCTCGCGCTGAGCGTGGTTGCGGCGCCGCGCGTGCTCGAATCGACCCACATGGAACCGGAACCACTCTCCCCTTACCGCTGGACGCATCGATTGCTCGTCATCGACGTGCCCGACACCGAGTCCGGCTCGAAAACGCTCGCCGCCTTCCGCACGTCGCTCGAGGAGCGCATGCAGGACGTGCTCGCGCGCGATGTCCTGGTCGTGCCGGTCGGCGACCTGCCCCGCACAGGCGAGACGATGCACCCCTCGATTGCGCTGAGCGTTCCCGCACGAACGGCGGTCCGTCGACAGCTCGGGCTGGAGGGCGCCGACGCCGAGCTCGTCCTGATAGGCAAGGACGGCGGGGTCAAGGCCCGACAGTCAGGGGAGGTCTTCGACCTGGCGCGGATCCTCGCGCAGATCGACGCCATGCCGATGCGGCGCGCTGAACGTCGGCAACCCTGAGTGGCATCCGTGCGGGACCTTCACGGGCGTCACTGGGCGCGGCTGCCAGTCGCCTTGAACGTCGGGGCGCCAAGCGCTTGGGCGCACGAGGAGTCGAGCGTCGCCGTAGGTTCTCTGATGAACGCGTCGGCGAGGCTCATCGCGCACGGTTTCGACCACGTCTGGGAGGGTACGTGCGCCATTCCCCGCTGGTGCACTACCTGCGGCAGAAGGGTGTTCTGTTGGAAGTCATGCGCCGTGAGCGAGACCCCGCGTCGCCGGGAGTTCCCGACCTGTTCCTGTGGCGACAGAAGGTGGACGGGCCGGCGTATGGCGCCGGCTTCGTCGAGGTCAAGCGACAGGCGAAGGACCAGAACGGCACGTTGTGCAAGGAGAAGGTGTCCAAGACGCAGCAGCAGGAGCTGGCTTTCTTGACGGGCCTCGGTCTGGAAGCGAGGACGGCGTACGTGCGGGAAGTGCCCACACAGCGAGCCGCAGCACCTCAGGTCCAGCACGCTCCAGCGTGACCCGCCCACGGACAGTCGGCGGGTACAAGCTGCACTCAGCTGAGGCTCCACCACACGGCGCCGTGGCATACCACGCCACCCACCTCACCTCCCGCGGTACAGTGGCAACCGATAACCGGGCGCGCGGTGTGTTCCGGATGAGCCTCATTCCTCCGGGTCGTGCATGCGCCAGCGTCATCCCATCCTCATCGTCGTACTGCTCGCGGGCTTCGTTCCCGCCTTCGCGGGCGGCCTGTACGCGCAGGTCAGCCGCACCAGTGGTCGGGTCGTCGACCCGTCCGGTGCGCCGGTCGCAGCGGCCCGGGTGACCGGCGATGGTGCGCCCGTCCTGACCGACGCCGACGGCCGGTTCATCGTCCACACCAGGGCTGACGGCACGCTGCTGGTCGAGAAGGCGTCCTTCGCTCCCCGCGTCGTCCACGTGGAGGAGCCCGCGACGCCGCTGCGCGTGCGGCTGGAGGTCGCGGCAGTCACCGAGCACGTCGTTGTCGCCTCGCCCGTCGTCGATGCCGTCACCTTCGACGGCTTCGGCAGTTCGCGGACGATCGTGTCGGCGGCGCAGGTGCAGGATCTGAACGCGATCGACCTCGCGTCGGCGCTGCGGCGGACGCCTGGTGTGACGATCTCGCGCTTCAATCCGGTGGGAAGTTTCGGCGGCGCGGAAGGCGGCTCGGTGCACATCCGCGGCGTCGGCGCGAGCCGGCCGGGCAGCGAGATCAAGACGTTCGTGGACGGCGCGCCCTTCTACATGGGGCTGTGGGGGCACCCGCTGCTCGACCTGCTGCCCGTTGGTGGCGCGGACCACGTGACCGTCTTGAAGGGGCCGCAACCGCAGGTGGTGGGGAACACGTTCTCGGCAATCGACCTGACGCTGAAGCGGCCCGTCGAGTCGCTGCAGGCGCACGCACGCCTCAGCGGCGGCGCGTTCGCGACGCTGGTGCAGCAGAGCGACATCGCCGGCCGGGCCGGCGCCTGGGAGTACGCGGGCGCGCAGGGCTTCGCCCGTGCCGATGGGCACCGGGAGGATGCCGACGGCCGGCTGACCAACGTGTTCGGACGCATCGGGTATCGCCTGGGCCGTGGCTGGACCGCCAGTGGCAGCGTGCTGCACGTCGACAACGCGGCCGGCGATCCGGGCCTGGTCGGGCGTCCGGAGACGAAGGCGGGGCGCTACGAGACCGCCGGCACGCTCGGCTCCATCACCCTGCAGCACGACCTCTCACGCGCGCGCGGCGTGCTGCAACTGCACAAGAGCGGCGGCGAGGGGAACTGGTTCGGTCAGCTCCCACCGGATGGCGATACGTACAACCGCTTCAGTCTCGCCGGTGTGCGGTGGGTCGAGGACGTCGTGGCCTGGACGGGTGGCACGCTGTCGGGCGGCTTCACGCTCGACCGCATGAACGGGACGGCCGTCTTCGAGCCCGCGCGGCCGGCCCCGGCGGGTCGGTTCGACGGCGCGCCGATGACGCTGGCCTCGCCGCATCTCGCGGTGGCGCAGACGATCCCCGTCGCAGGCCGGTGGACGCTGTCGCCGTCACTGGGCGTGCGGCATTACGTGCACTCGGAGTTCGGCAGCGAGACCGCGCCGCACGCGGGCCTCGTGGTGCGGAGCCCGGGGCCATGGGCGGTGCGGGCCAACTACGCGCGCGGCGTGAACTACCCGGGCCCCGAAGTCGTCGTCCTGTCCACTCTGATCCGGCCCTTGCGCGAGACGTGGCGGACCCTGCGCGCCGAGCGCATGGACCATGTCGAGGCGGGCGTGAGCGTGGTGCCGACGGCCTCGACGGTGATCGACGCGACGGTGTTCACCGACCGCTTCACCAATCGGTTCGTCTTCGCGTTCCCGCCGCTTGCCGTACCTCCGTCGTTCCTGAACCTGGGGAACTACACGACTCGCGGCGGCGAGGTCGCGGTGCAGCAGCGGCTCCCCGGTGGGTGGGCGCTGTTCGGCGGGCTCACGGTGCTCGACTCGACGCGTCCGCGCCTGCCGTACGCGCCGCGCGCGTCGGTGACCCTCGGCGTGACCGGATCGGCTGGTCCCGTCCGGATTGCCGTGGATGCCCAGTCGCAATCGGCCATGTACGTGTTCGGCCGCGGCCGCACACCCGCGGCGACCGATGTCGACCGCGTCGAGGGCTTCACGGTCGTGCACCTGCGGCCGTCGTACCGGCTGCCCGCGTTCAGCGGCGCGGTAGACGTCTTCGCGGCGGTCGAGAACCTGTTCGACGCATCGTATGCGTACCGGCCGGGTTACCCGATGCCAGGCACGTCCGCGCAGGTCGGTGTGGTGGTGGCGCTGCGGGGGCGATGACCGACGTGACCTGCATGCGTCGCTCAACCTTGTTCTTCGCTGCGGTGATGGGACTGCTGCTGCCTGCGTGCGCATCGCCGACCACAGCAGCATCTGCGTCAATTCCACACCCGGACAGAGGCGACGCCCGGGTCGAATACTTTGTCGAAACACCCACGGGTCCCGGGCCATGGCCGACCGTCCTCTTTCTGCACGGCCATCAGCCGGGTGTGGCGACGCAGGGTGGCGAGGCGTTTGCCCGATGGGGCGTTCTGCGCGACTACGCTCACAAGGGCTACCTCGCGGTAGCGGTCTCCCTGCCGGGCTACGGAGGTTCGACCGGCCCTCGCGACTTCGCCGGGCCATTCACGCAGCACGCGGTGACGGCCGTCATCGCCGGCCTCGAGAGGGATGGTCAGACGCACCGCAGAACGATGGTCATCGAAGGGATCAGTCTCGGCGCGGTGACAGGCGCGCTGGTGGCCCTCGATGATCCCGCCATCGCTGGACTGGTCCTGATCTCCGGCCTGTACGACCTGCCGGCATTTCTGAACCAACCTCGCACTGCCGCCGCAGCCGCCATTCGGTCCGCCGTGATATCGCAGACGGACGGAAGTCAGGCGGCACTGGCGCAACGATCGGCACTTCTGCGAGCGTCAGACATCAGAGCCAATACGCTCATTCTGAACGGCGCTCAGGACGACCGCACCGACTCCAGCCAGGCGAGAAGGCTTGCAGACGCGATCAACGCAGCAGGCGGGCGTGCCCAGGTCCATGTCTATCCAGAGTTCGGCCACGAGATCCCGTTCAAGACGCGTGAACCGCTCGTCAGCGCCTTCATCGATTCCACGCTGAAGCCTCGAGAGCCATAGAGCAGCGATAGCCGAGAATGCGCGGTCGGACGGCATGGTGATGTCGCCGGGCGCGCACAAGCGTGGCGGCTGGCTGTGCGGGCGCGCCGCACGGAAGGGCGACGGGTAGAATCCGCCCTGTGATCCCCGACAGCACCGCACCCGCCGCAGACGCGCCGGCGCAACTGCACGACCTCGGCGTGCTGTTCGTGCACGGCATCGGCGAGCAGCAGCAGGGCTCGACGCTGGTCGCATTCGGCGAGCCGCTGTACCGGTGGCTCGACCGATGGTTCGACGGCATCGTCCGCAGCTGGAGGCACACCGGCCTGCAGCATGCGCAGGAACAGGAGTGGTTCATCAGGCACTCCGCGTCGTGGCTGCGCAGGGAGGATCCCCGCTCCCTGCTGGAGGCCTTCGAGACGCGGTTGCGCCTGGCCGGGCACCTCAACGATGACCTCCCGGCCGACAGCAGTGGCCTGCCGCCGCTCGAGACCGTTCAGAACGACGCGGCCGGCGGCCTGCTTGCCGCGCGCGCCTCGCTGCACGATGCGCAGACCCGACAGGCGTCCACAGGGACGCCTTCGCACGCGATTCTGGGGCTGCACGCACTCGGCAGCGATGGCACCGCCCACAGCGCGAGCTGGCTGCTTGCCGAAGCGTGGTGGGCGCAGACGTTTTTCGAGCCGAGCCGGGCCGACCTGGCCAGCTGGCTGATCATGGTGGTGCCGTTTTCGCTCGGCTCGCACTTCGGCGTACGGGTGCGTCGGGCGCGGCGGCAGGCACGCATCGCTGCCAGCCGCCTCGCACGACTGACGGCCTGGTGCGGCGTGGCTGGACACCTGGCGCTGCTGGTCGTGAGCCTGCCGCTGGCCGTGCTCGTCGAACTGCTCGTTGGCCTGGTCGTGCTGGTCGGACTGATTCCCATTCCTGCCATGCGGCGCCTGCTCGTCGCCGCCGAAAGCTTGCTCGCACGCACCCTTGGCGACAGCCTCGTGTTGATCTCGAGCCCACTGCAGCGGGCGGCCATCGTCGCCCAGGTGCAGCGCGACGTCGCCTGGCTGTCCAGCCGGTGTAAGGCCGTGGCCGTGATTGCGCACTCGCAGGGCGGCGCGGTCGCCCACCGAGCCTTGCGCCTGCACCGGCCAGCCAACGTGCAATTGCTGCTGACGTTCGGGTCGGGATTGCGCAAGCTCGAAGAGATGGAGCACATCGCGCGCGTCGACGATGGACTGTACGGGCGGGTGTACCTGACCGTCGCGGCGGTGGCGATGGTCGGGCACGCGGCGTGGGCCATCACCACTGGCGCCCCGGGTGCGCTGTGGACGGGTGGGACCGGCGGAGGGGTCTTCGTGTTCCTCGTGCTCTCGTACCTGAGCCGCGCGCACGCCCTCGATGCCGAGTGGTTCATGGGATTGCTGCGCGAACCAGGCCTGTGGTGGGCTGATTACCACGCCACGGCCAATCCGGTCTCGAACGGCCCGCTGGAGGACCACGACATCCGGACGGGTGGGGCCGTCGGGACGCCTGCCGCCGCGCCCTCCTCGGGTGGACTGGTGTCGGTGTCGATCTGCAACGAGCGGTCGTTCCTGCGCGACCACACGACCTATTGGGAGAACGCCGAGGAGTTCGTCGGTCCGGTCGTGATGTGGCTGACATGGTTGACGCCCAAGCCATGGCACGGCGCGGTGGTCCAATCGGGCGCGCAACGTGCGCCGGATGTGGTGCGCCGGCGCTGGCGGGTTGGCGCGCTGGTGGTCAATCGGTGGGTGGCGGCGCTGGCGGTGGCTCTCGTGTTCGCAGTCCGATGGACGGCGTGGCTGCACGTCGCACGCTGGGCATCCGCGGGCGCGACATCCGCGCTGGCCAGGATGTTGCCCCTGGAGATGCCGGCCAACGGGCCGCTCGCCGTCGGGAACACGGGCGCCCCAGACCTCGAGGGGTGGGCGACCACGGTCGGCGCCATCGTGGCCATTGCCCTGGTCAGCCGGGTCAGCCACGTCATCTGGGCGCGCTGGACCGAGCTCGAGCAGCGCATCTACTTTGCGCCCAGGCCCACCAGCACGACCCCTGCCTCAAACGTGGGTTCGTCGATCGACGACAAGCGCGCCGCACTCGACCTGTTCAGCGCCCAGTGGTGGTTCTTCTCGGCGACGACGCTCTATGGCCTGGTCGTGGTGCTGGCCGCGCCTGTTCTGATCGGTGGCATCCGGCCGGGCGCCTGGTTCGCGACGACATTGCTGTCAACGTGCGGCTTTGCCGCGGCGCTCGTGTACGGCGCCTTCGCCCGGCGCGCAGTGTCCAGGGCGCGTGTGGTGGCGCCAGTGGTGGGGAAGTCGGCGGCATTGGTAAACGGGGACACTGGCGACGATGGCGCATGATACGGTCGCGCGCCTGCCGACTGCCGAACCGCGCAAGTGAGCTGATGGACGAAGAAGCGAGATACTGGATAGCCGAGCCTCCAGGTCACCGCCACGCTCGCAGCGCAGCCACATAATCGAAGACAATCCGATGGTGACCGACATCCACGGACATCGGGGCCATCCCGAACCGGGGAAGACCACCCCTTCAGTGGAGTGGCCACCTCCGGTCGCGTCCCTCGCTGGCCACAGCCCCGAGTCCCCATCCCAGCCGGACGACCTTATCTGGCCGCCACCGACCGCCGATGTCGATGCGGTAGCGGTCATGTCGCTGGACGGGCGCGCCGTAAGCGGACGCGACCGAGATGCAACCTCGGCCCACCATCGCGTCTTCCGTCCCTTCAGGCGTCCGTTGGTTGCAGCGGCGGGCCTGCTGGCGACGGCGGCGCTGACGTGGTCGGGATTGCGGTTCGTACCTGCGTCCACGGCCACCTCGACGACTGCGACGGCCGGACTGGTACCGGTGAGCCCCACGCTGGCTTCGGTGCGGCCGGCGGCGTCGCCAGCGGTCGCGCAGGTGGCCAATCTGACCACGCACGCTGAGCCTCGAAGCCCGGCGACGCTGACCGCTGCCGGCGCAGAGACCGAACGCGGGACCCGACCCGAGATCCGACCCGCCGGCCTCGCCACCAACCCTCCGCCCCCGGAGCGCCGTGCGACGGCTGACGCCTCACGTGCGGCGGTCGTCCCTCCTGAGTCACGGCCGCCCGCAGCACTTGCGCAGACCGTGCAAGCGTCACGCTCCGCAACCGCGGGCCCGCGTCCGTCCGCAGCGCTGGCGCAAGAGTCTGCGGGGGCCGAACTGACCGCTGGCCCGGCTGTGTCGGCGGCGGTTGCGTACGAGTCTCGACGACCCGCTGCGGTGGCGCTGCCGCCGCCGCCGCAGCCAGCGCCCCCGAGCCTGGTCGCGCGCGCCGAGCCGACCGGTCTGACTGCGTCCCTCCCCATCAGCGCGCCCGCGGCCCCCCGCACGCCAGCCGACGGCCCGCGCATCCAGGCCGTGTTGCAGCAGTACGCCTCGGCCTACCGCCGACTCGATGCGGCCGCAGCCCGCGCGGTCTGGCCGTCACTCGACAGCCGGGCGCTCGCCCGCGCCTTCGACGGCCTGCAGTCGCAGCAACTGGTGTTTGACGGCTGTGATGTGACGGTTACTGGCGCGCGGGCCCAGGCCGCCTGCCATGGCTCTGCGACGTATGTGCCGCGGGTGGGCGATCGCACCCCGCGCACCCAGGCCCGCCAGTGGAATTTCCAGCTCGAACGGGGCGCCGGCGATCAGTGGCGCATCCTGACCGCCAGCACGCGCTGAGCGCGCCAGGCGCCGGGCCGCGGGTTCAGCGACCGAATGCGTACTCGAGCCCGACCAGAAAGACGGTGGCGGGCGTCAGGCCCGCGCTGGTCAAGGGCTTCGCGACGTTGCCGCTGAGCAGCACCGTGTCGACGATGTTCCACTTGGCGCCGAAGACGGCAACGGCCGACTGTGATGACGTCCCTTCAGGCAGCAGGCGCAACGTGTCCACCCCGGTGATGGACGGGTGTGGCAGGCGCGCCACGCTGACCCTCCCGGCGCCGCTGACCCGGCGTCCCAGCACCTCGCCGACCAGGGTGACAAACGGCGAGGCGCCGACCGTGATCGCGCCGCGGTAGTGCAGTTCGTCGGTCAGGCCACCGCGGGTGACGCCGCCATTGCCGTGCAGTCCCAGGCGTCCCCGCTCCAGCGATCCGACCAGCATCGCCTGCACCGATGCTGTTCCGGCACCGAGCAGGTCCTGTTCGCGCCCGGTCGGTAGCCGCACCTCGGCCACGGCGGCCAGGCCACTCGGCCCCGCGGCAAGGAATCGGTAGCGGCCGCGCACGGCAACGTCGCCGACACCCGTGGCGGTGGCGTCGGCGCTCGCCTGCACGACAGTCGTGCCGCGATAGGTGTTGCGGCGGAGACCTTCCAGCGACAGCGACACCAGCGGCACGGCCACCGTGACATCGAGGCGGTCGCTGACACCAACCGTGCCGAACATCGTCAGCGTCCGCGTCTCGAGCGTGAGCGACAGCGTCTCGACGTCGAACGGCGCGGTCTCGTCGCGGAACTGATTGCCGCTGGTGACGAAGCTGCCGTCCTCCAGATCCTGGCCGTCGAGCGCGGTGAAGCGCCGGGCACTGAACGCGGCGCCAAAGGCCGCCCGGCCGCGGCCGGCCGTCAGGCTCCGCTCTGTGAAGAACGGCCCGAAGCTGTCGCTGGCCCGCTCCAAGGTGCCAAGCGCCGGATTGAACCGGTAGACAAAGCCCGGTGATGAGGCGCTGACCGGCTGGGTGGCGAGTTCCACGAGCAGGAGACGGCTGACCGTGTCACGCGTGGCGCGCGCCGCCTCCGCGTCCTTCACGAAGTCGCCCGTCGGCACCGACTGGTTCGTCAACAGGAACGACAGCACCTCGCGCAACGGCTCCTGGGCACGCGCCTCCGATGGCGAAAGAGCCAGCCCCAGGCACAGCGTCAGCGCTGCCGCGACTCGCCTGCGCAGGGCGCGCTGGCATTCAGTTGTCGTCATCGTCGTTCTTGACCATCACGCGGGTTGCCAGGATCTCGCCACCTGGTTGCACGGAGCCGCGCACGTCGACCTCCACGCCGTTCCGGAGACGTGGGCAGCGGTTGGCTGGGAAGACCGTCGCTGCGTTGGTCTGCACCATCCGACCCTCGAGCCGGAAGCGGACCGTGGGGCAGGTGCCGCTGAACTGCGAGATTTCCCCGTCCAGGCGAACCTCCTCGGCAGCCGCGCTGACCCCTTCCTGCGTCACCCTGAAGGTCTGCCCACTGGTCGTGACCACCCCGGTACGCCGGTTGGTGGTCGGGTTGCGAGTCAGCCTCAGCGAGATCGTGCTGCTGCCCGTCCCTGACGGAGTGGTCACCGTCAGCCACGGCTCCGACGACGTGGCGGTCCACTTGCAGCCCGACTGGGTCTCGAGCCGCGTGCTCGTCGCCTCGTCCGCTGCGCCCAGGGTGCGCGCCGACGGCACGAACTCATAGGTGCAGGGTCGCTCCGGTGGTGCCGCGGCGGCTTGCGAGACTGTCACATTCACCCCAGCGACGGTCACGACCGCCAATCGTGCGGTGGCGGCGGTGTTGGCGGCGATGTTCAGCCGAACGGCGCCGCTGCCCGTTCCGGTTGGCGGCGCCATCGTCAGCCACGCGGTGGCACCCGAGGTCGTCCAGCTGCAGCTGGCGGCCGAAGCTGTGATGTCGATCGCGGCGGTCGTTGCCTCAGCGGCTGCGGTCACCGAATTTGGCGAGACACGGAACGTGCACGCCGACGGTGCTGGCCCTGGCCCTGGCGCTGGCTCCGGTGCCGGCCCCGATCCCGGCACGGGCGCGGGTGCTGGTGCCGGCGTTGGCGCGGGCGCTGGCCCGGAGGCTGGCGGCGGCGCCGGCGATGGGTCCGGCGACGGCCCCGCAATCGGCCCCGCAATCGGCCCCGCAACCGGCCCGGGTGTGGGTGTTGGTGCGGCGGGCCCCGGCGAGGGTGCCGGCGTCGTGGGACCGGGTGATGGCGGAGGCGTGGTCGGCCCCGGCCCAGGCGTTGGCCCCGGTGCAGGTCCCGGCGGTGGTGCGGCGGCGTCCTGCGCCACCCGATACGCCTGCCCGGCAATGGTGACCGTGCCAGTGCGCTCGCCGCCGTCATTCGGGGCAACCGACAGCGTCACGGCGCCGTCGCCGTCGGCCGGCCCGGTCGACCCCACCGTGATCCAGGACACGCCGCTCTGTGCGGTCCACGCGCAGCCCGCCTGGGTGCGTACGTCGACGCGGTCACTGCCGCCGCTGGCGTCGAAGCCGCGTCCCTGGCTGCCGAGGGTGTAGACGCACGCGGCAGCGGCCTGGGTGACCTCGACCCTGCTCTCGTTGACGCTGATCACCGCACGCCGCGGGGTGATCAGCGGGTTGGGCGCCACGGTGTACGTCACCGCGGCATTGCCCTGGCCGCTGCGCGACGAAGTCAGCACCACCCACTCCGCGCCGGTCTGCGCCTCCCAGGGGCACTCGCGATTGACGCCGACGTTGACCGTCCCGGCGCCGCCGGTGGCTGAAACCGTTCCGGGCTCGACGGCCAGGTTCACCGCGCAGCGCGTCAGCGCCGTGGGTGCCGTCACCTGACTGGACGAGGACCCGCACCCGGCCAGACTGAACAGCGCCAGCACCAGCCCGGCGCCGCGGGACGCGCACCGGCGGGTCCGCGCAGAGGGTGTCTGCGCGGAGTACACCCGTGAAGATTCAACGTTGGCCTGATGACGCATGATGTGGCAAACGCGCCAGTCCGAGAGGCATCCGGCGCTCTGCGGTGAGCTCGCTGCAAGGGAGGGACCAGCCGACGGCGGCACTCTCGTGACCCCGCCGGCGTGCGAGCGTTCTCGGAATGGCGGGGCTGGGTGGGGTGCCACCCGGGCGGCCTGAGCCGCATCAGTACACGGGTCGTTGCGTCACGAAAAAGCCGATGTTGAGAGCGAGCCACAGCGATCCGACGATGAGCATGGTTTCGTGGACCCGTCGTGATCGCAAAGTGCCTCCGAGGTAGATGAACAGGGGAAACAGGGTCGCAGAGTAGCGACCGATCCCCTCGAGCGCATTTCCGCTGAACGGAATCAGGATGCCGAGCGCCACGTAGCACCCCATGGCCGCGCCCAGTCGCCTGAACACGCTCGGCGTCAAGGCGATGACCGTCAAGCCGACAACCGCATGTGACACCGCGTACAGCGCTCCGTCCGTCGCCAGCACGTACCCGTACAGGCCCTGGGCTTCGATGCTCTCGAGCGTGCGCAGGACCGTGGCCCAAGGAGGGTGACCGATCGAATATCCCCAATGTGCCTGTGCAGCCAGCCACGCCAACGCATTGCCGGACATCGAGTAGACAAACACGCAGTAGCTGCCGAGCGCCGCTGGTACCGCCAGCAGCGGCAGCGCTCTCCGCATGAGCTCCGGCCATGTTGCCGGCATCTGGAGCGCCATGATCGTGAGCGGCGCCAGGATGAGGATGCCGTTCGGGCGCGTCAGCGCGGCCAGGGCACCACACGCGCCAGCAAGGCGCCAGCGCCCCTCGGTTGCGCCCCACACCGCCGCCACCGACAGGAGCAGGAACAGCGACTCGGCGTAGATCCGCGTGAATGGGAAGGAGAACGGAAACACGGCCACGTACAGCACCGTCCGGCGGGCCGCCTCGCGACCGTGCAGCATGCGCTCGGCCAGCCGGTGCAGCAGCACGAGGGCAGCGAAGAAGCTGACATAGGAGATCACGATCGCGCTCACCCAATACGCCTGCGGACTGCCGCCGAGGATGGACGCCCCGGCGCGAATGAGCCACGGGTACAGCGGAAAGAACGCAATGCTGCTCTGCCCGCTGTCGGAGAAGAAGTAGCCGCGCTGCGCGATGTCGAGGTACCACGCCGAGTCCCAGGCGGCAAACGTCTCGGCAAACTTGACGGCCTGGAATGGTGCGCCAAACGAACGGGGGATGAACTCCGGGTAGGCGAGACTGGCCGCGACACCAACGGCCTTGGCAGCCAGCCGGGTGGACACCAGGGCGACCGCGGCATCCACGGCGGCGCCGGCCCAGCCCGTCGTCCCTGCACCCCTGCGCCAGAGGTCACGCCCCATCTGCGCGCTGATCGCCGCAGCTCGCGTCAGCCAGGACGACTGAGGGAGCGCGACCCGAACCGAGGCGAGAACGAGAAATTGAAGAAACGGCTTGGCGAAGCTGGAGACGCTGAACAGCAGGAGGTCGATGCGTCCGGCCGCGAGGTAGAGGACCATGGCCGCGCCGGTGGCAACCACGCAGACGTCGAGGACTGCCAACAACGCCCGTGCGACTCGTCCACGCGTGTCGCACCGTGTCGCCACGTCGAGGCCATCGTGATGCGGCCCGGAGGCGGCCTCGGCGCGGAAAACGGGGGCCGCCCCTGCCATACGGCAGAGCTTAACATTCTTTACATCCTTAGCAGCTTCCTAACAATTCGGGCCTCCCTGAGGCGTCACGCAAGATACGCCGAGATGGAGCGTTCGAATCGCTCCCTCCCGCCCAGCCCTCACTCACCAGATGCGCACGCGCTCGGTCGGCGGGACGTACAGCGTGTCGCCCGCCTTGACGTCGAACGCCTCGTACCAGGCGTCGATGTTGCGCAGCGGCGCGATAGACGCGGATACAGGCCGGGCGAGTGCGGAGTCGCCGACGACCTGCTGGCGCAGCGCCTCGTCGCGGAACATCGTCGCGCCAGACCTGGGCCCAGCCGAGGAAGACGCGCTGGTCGCCGGTGAGGCCGTCGATCACCGGCGCCGGCTTGCCGTCCAGCGACAGCTGGTAGGCGTCGAGGCCGAGCAGCACGCCGCCCAGGTCGCCGATGTTCTCGCCCATGGTCAGCTCGGCCGTTGATGCTGCACGCCCGGCAGATCGGGACTCGTAGCGCTTCGTACTGCGCGCCGAGCCGGTCGGCCTGGGCCTCGAAGCTTGGCGTCGTCCTCGGCGGTCCACCAGTCGCGCAGCACGCCGTCGCCGTCGGACTTGCGGCCCTGGTCGTCGAAGCCGTGGGTGATCTCGTGGCCGATCACGCCGCCGATGCCGCCGTAGTTGACCGCCGGGTCGGCCTTCGGGATCGAAGAAGGGCGGCTGCAGGATGGCGGCCGGGAAGACGATCTCGTTCTTGGCCGAGTTGTAGTAGGCGTTCACCGTCTGCGGCGTCATGCCCCACTCGGCCTTGTCGACCGGCTCGCCGATGCGCGCCGACGTCGTAGTCCCAGTTCGAAGCGCCGCGGCGCGCTCGACATTGCCGAAGAGGTCGCCGTCGCGCACCTCGCAGGCCCGAATAGTCGCGCCACTTGTTCGGGATAGCCGATCTTGACGGTGAACTTGTCGAGCTTCTCCAGCGCCTGCCGCCTTGGTCGTCGCGGGCTCCATCCAGTCGAGCCGCTCGATGCGGCGCCTTCATGGCGCGCTCGCAGGTTGGCGACCAGCGCCTCCATCTTGGCCTTGGACTCGGGCGGGAAGTGACGCGCGACGTAGTCGCGGCCGACCGCCTCGCCCATCGCGCCCTCGGCGAAGCGACACCGCCCGCTTCCAGCGCGCCCGCTGCTCCGGCTGGCCGCTGGAGGACCTTCGAGCGGAACTCGAAGTGGGCGTCGACGAAGCGCTTCGACAGATAGGGCGCGGCCTGGTCGACGGTGTGGAAGGCCTGCCAGGCCTGCAGGGTCTCGACCGGCGTCGTCGGCGAAGATCGCGGCGATCTTCGGGAAGGCGGTGTTCTGCGCGCACGACCGCGCGTGTCGGCCTGCGCGACGCCGGCGGCCTCCGCCCACAGCCGCCCAGGCGAAGCCCGGGCGCTGCGGCCTCGAGCTCGGCGATCGTCATCGGGTTGTAGGTCTTGTCGCGGTCGCGGCTCTCGGCGCGGGTCCAGTGCGCCTCGGCGATCCGGGTCTCCATCGCCACGATGTCGGCCGCGTGCTTGGCCGGGTCGGCCCAGCCGGCGAGCCCGAGCATGCTGCGCGACATAGGCCTGGTAGCGCCTTCTTCTGCGGCGCGAAGTTGTCGCGCAGGTAGTAGTCGCGGTCGGGCAGGCCGAGGCCGCCCTGGCTGAGGTAGAGCGCGTACTGTCTCCGGGTCGCGCTGGTCGTCGGACACCGACGCGCCGAAGAACGACCCGCCGGCCCCGGCCTGACTGCGCCCCATCGTCGTCGCCAGCGCCTCACGCGTGGTCGCGCCGCGGATCGCCTTCAGGTGCGGCTCGAGCGGCGTTGCGTCGAGCCGCTCGACGGCGCCTCGTCGAGGAAGCTGCGGTAAAGAGCGGCGACCTTGCCGTCGTCCGATCCCGGCTCGAGCCTCTTGTTCGCGGCCCAGCCGTCGAGCATCGCGCGGACCTGCGCCTCCGAGACGTCGCGCAGCACGCCAAACGCGCCGTAGCTGGTCCGGTCGGGCGGGATGGTGGTGTTCTTCGCCCAGGTACCGTTGGCGTAGCGGAAGAAGTCGTCGCCCGGGCGGACCGAACGGTCCATGCCCTCGACGTCGATGCCCCACGTGCCGAAGCGCGGCGCGGTCCCCGGCGCGCGCTCGGCGCCCTGCTGCGTCCCGGCTTGGAACAGCGTTTCCACGGTGCAGGCCGCGTCGGGGCAGTGGTGCACGTGTGACTGCGCCGTGGCCAGCGCCGGAGCACAGGCGATGGCAACCGCGATTGCCGCATGGTGAAAGGGTGCACGTCTCATAGTGGTCGGGTCCTCCGGAGCGCCTATCGCAAAAGGTACGTGCAGACGCCACCCATCTCTCACCCCAGCGCGTCGGCGACGATCTCCTGCGCCTCGGCGACGATCTGCGCCAGGTGCGCCTCGCCCTTGAAGCTCTCGGCGTAGATCTTGTAGATGTTCTCGGTGCCGGACGGCCGCGCCGCGAACCAGCCGCTTCGCGGTCGTGACCTTCAGCCCGCCGATGCGGCGCCGTTGCCGGGCGCGTTGGTCAGCTGCGCCGTGATCGGCTCGCCGGCCAGCGTCGTCGCCGTCGACCTGTCGGCGCGAGAGCTTCTTGAAGCCTTCTTCTGCGCCGGCGTCGGCGGCGGCGTCGATGCGCGTGTAGCGCGGCGCGCCGTACTGCGCGGTGAGCTCGCGGTAGTGCTCGCCCGGATCCTTGCCGGTGACGGCGGTGATCTCCGCGGCGAGCAGGCCGAGGATCAGGCCGTCCTTGTCGGTCGTCCAGACCGATGCCGTCGCGGCGCAGGAAGCTGGCGCCGGCGCTCTCCTCGCCGCCGAAGCAGAGCGTGCCGTCGAACAGGCCCGGCGACGAACCACTTGAAGCCGACCGGCACTTCGCAGCAGCGTGCGCCCGAGGCCGGCGACGACGCGGTCGATCATGCTGCTGCGAGACGAGCGTCTTGCCGACCGCCGCCGTCGGTCCACTGCGGCCGGTGCGTCGAGCAGGTAGCGGATGGCGACGGCGAGGTAGTGATTCGGGTTCATCAGCCCGGCCGACGGCGTGACGATGCCGTGGCGGTCGGCGTCGGGGTCGTTGCCGAAGGCGATCGCGAAGCGGTCCTTCAGCCCGACGAGGCCGGCCATCGCGTAGGGGCTGGAGCAGTCCATGCGGATCTTGCCGTCGTGGTCGACGGTCATGAAGGCGAACGTCGGATCGACGCGTCGGTTGACGACGTCGAGGTCGAGCCCGTAGCGCTCGGCGATGCGGCTCCCAGTAGCCGACCGCGGCGCCGCCCAGCGGATCGACGCCGATGCGCAGCTGCGCCGCGCGGATGGCGTCCATGTCGATGACCGCGCCGAGGTCGTCGACGTAGTCGGTGGCGAAGTCGTGCTCCGACGCGCGGTCGCGGCCGCGATCGCCTGCGCGTAGGGCAGGCGCTGGACGCCGCGGTTGCCGTCGCGCGAGCAGGTCGTTGGCGCGGTTCTCGATCCAGCCGGTGACGTCGGTGTCGGCCGGGCCGCCGTTGGGCGGGTTGTACTTGAAGCCGCCGTCCTGCCGGCGGGTTGTGCGACGGCGTGATGACGATGCCGTCGGCCAGCCCGCGCCGTGCGGCCGCGGTTGTAGCGCGAGGATGGCGTGCGAGATGACCGGCGTCGGCGTGTAGCCGTCGTCGGCCTGGATGCACCGTCGTCGACGCCGTTGGCGGCGAGCACCTCGAGGGCGCGTGCGCTGCGCCGGGTCGGAGAGGGCGTGCGTGTCCTTGCCGAGGAAGAGCGGGCCGTCGATGCCCTGCGCGTGGCGGTACTCGCAGATCGCCTGGGTGATGGCCAGGATGTGCGCCTCGTTGAAGCGTGCCGTCGAACGAGCGTGCCGCGATGGCCGCTGGTGCCGAACGCCACCCGCTGTGTCGACACCTGCACATCCGGCACATCGGTGTAGGCGTCCAGCAGCGCCGTCACGTCCATCAGCTGGTCGGAGGGTACGGGCGTGCCGGCGAGGGGATGAGGCATGGCGTCAACATAACGCAGAACGCAGAACGCCGAACGCCAGTCACGTGTTACCGGCAGTCGGCAGTCGGCAGTCGGCAATCGGCACCTCGGCAACGGCCTGCCGCCTGCCGCCTGCCGCCTGCCGTTCAGTTCAGTCGTGCTTCCACTGCCGGAGCCGACGGTCGAGCGTCTCGAGGTTGGAGGCGGCCGTGAACATCGCCGGAAAGTCCGCCCGCAACTGGTCGAGCGTCGGCACGGCGCCCCAGGCGCTGACGCGGAAGACCTCCACCGCATGCGGCGAGTCGATGCCCAGCTCACGGTTCTTGCGGTCGAAGCGCGCCCGCAGCGTGGTCTGCCACTCGGCCAGGTTCGCGGGCGGCGCCATGTCGTGACGGCCGACCCACGGCAGCCACTCGACAATCTGCGACTGATGGCACCAGGTCATCTCGGTGATGGCCTCGAAGGCCGTCTCGACGTCGATGGCGAAGTCGTACGCGTTGGCGCCGAACATGTACGCGTCGTAGACGTGGACGATGACCGGCACCTTGCACGGCTGCGACTGCGATTCATCGGCCGGGTACTCCGGCGTGAACGCATGCGGGACGTTGATCATGTAGGCGACGCGACGCACCGCCTCGGCAATCGTCTCGTGGTCGTTGTGCACGCCAGCCAGCAGGTCGCCCGCCAGAGGTGGACAGAAGATGTAGTCCGGCTCGAAATCGCGGATCGCCTTCCAGATGGCTGCCAGCAGGTCCGGGCTCACCTGCAGGCACGCCTCGCGGGGCGGCTGCTCCATTCGGCAGCCGCAGCAGCTCGAACGCGTAGTGGCCAATCCGGGCTGACTCGGCCTGCTCCTGCAGCCGGATCCGGCCGGTCTCTTCGCGGGTGCGGAACTGGTGCCCGGCCTTGCCGTCCGTGCAGACCAGCACCTTGGCCGTGAAGCTCTCGCCGAGCTGCCGCCGCCAGAGCTCGAACGTGCCCGATGCCGTGAATTCGTAGTCGTCGAAGTGGGCGTGGATGTAGAGGGCTTTCATGCGACCGCAGACACTACCAGAGTCCAGGCGTGGGGCCACAAGGTCCCGGGGCGGCACTGGCAAGCCCAGCCAGTCGCCAGCCCGGCAACGGTAAGCCCAGCTGCACAAATGTGCTGCACTCGTACAGCAATTCCACTAGGATGGTACCCGCCATTTCCCGAGCGCCCTCTCCGTTCCACCTTCGTGTTGTCCGAGGACTGTCTGTCATGAACTTTGCGCGTCTCCTGCAGCCGCTGGCGGCTGCTCTGCTCCTGGTGTCCTTCGCCGCTGCTCCCGCTCGCGGGCAGGCCGCCGCGCCCCCTGCGTACGACTCGTTCTACGTCTTCGGCGACAGCCTGGCCGACAACGGCAATGTCTGGTTGACGTCGAAGGTGCTGATTGCGGCGCGGCAGCTGACCGGCCCGGCGCCGCCGCCGTCGGAGTCGCCGAACCTGACCTACTCTCGCGGGCGTTTCTCGAACGGTCCGGTGGCCTTCGAGTATCTGTGGGAGAAGCTCAACCCCGGCGCGCCGGCGCTGGTGCCCTATATCTCGGCCCCGATTCTCGGCAAGACGGGCGCGGTGAACTTCGCCTTCGGCGGCACGGGCACGCCCGTGCTCGACCAGACGCCGGGTGGGCTGTGGGCGCCTGGGCTGCTCGGCCAGGTGGCGCTGTTCAAGGTGGGCCTGCGAGGGAAGAGCCCGTCCAAGAAGGCGTTGTACGCGATCATGACCGGGGCGAACGACTACCGCGTCGGCGCCTTCAACGAGCCGATGTCGCCCGAGGTCGTGGTGGCCAACATCGGGAAGGCCGTGCAGAGCCTGCACAAGGCCGGTGCCCGGGACTTCCTGATCCTGACCCTGCCCAACCTCGGCTGCCTGCCTCTAGCGTACGCCGAGAGCGAGTGCATCGCGCCGGAGGTGCCTGCGCCCGGCGGCGGACCCGATCCGTCCCTCGCAGCTCACCGCCATCCACAACGCCCTGCTCGCCCTGAAGCTGGGGGAACTGCAGGCCACTGGAAAGCTGCCGGGCGCGACGGTGCGGCTCGTGGACGTCAATGTCGTGTTCGACGGGCTTCGTACGGCCATCGGCACGCCGGCGCCGGGACTGCCGTTCCCGCTGTGGGCCCTGCCGGCGCTGGACGTGCTGATCCCGAACCCCGTCACTTTGCCGACCGGCGAGCCTGTCCTTTCTCCGACAGGTCAGCCCACGCCGATGTCAGCGTGCCTGTTCGTCGCTCCGGGGCTGTGCACCGACGTGCCGGTGGCGGTGCCACTGCCGGACGGCTCGCTGATGCCGGTGCGACTGCCGGACGGCTCGTTTGCGACGCCGTTCCCGCTGCTGTTCTGGGACGTCGTGCATCCGACGACGTTTGCGCACAGCCAGCTTGCCGACTACCTGTACGGCCAGCTACTGCAGCAGTGACGGGAGTGTAAAGGCGGGGAGGGGGGTGTCTGTCGAAGGTGACAGACGACGGCGCGGCGACACCCGACGGTCAATTTGACGTCGGGACGCCGACGCCCCTAGTGGAACATCTGCGGGCGGGGCGACAGCTCCTGTTCGACCTGGAACTGGTCGATCCACACCGCGCCACCCTGCCGCCGTGCCACCAGCAGGCCCAGGGAAATGGCAGCGAAGCGGTCTGAAAAGCGCTGATCGAGCAAGGGACGGTCCGAGTGGTCGACCACGATCCAGTGGTCGCCCTCGGGGCGGACGGCAACGTCGGCGAAGTTGAGAGGTCGCACCATGTCAGGATCGAGGAGCATGAGGCGTGCCATGTTTGGGACGGCTCTCCGGTCCATTCCGGACAGCCGCTGCTCACTCGAGTCTGTTTCGACTGCAGTCGGCCACCGGAGGTTCCATCGCCGGCCGTCCTCCCGGCCGTGACGCGCTTTCCGACCCGCGTCTGGGCGACGGTCTGCCGCCATGGCCTCCTCACCGAAGGCGACCGCGTGCTCGTAGCCGTCTCGGGTGGCGCTGATTCGGTCACCCTGCTGCACGTGCTTGCCGCCCTCGCGCCGCGCGCCCGGGTTCGACTCGCGGGCCTGGTCCACGTCCATCACGGCCTGCGCGGCGCCCAGGCCGACGCCGATGCCGCCTTCTGCGAACGGCTGGCGGCCGCGCACGGCGTGCCCTTCGACCTGGTGCACGTCGACGTGCGCGGGCGAAGCGGCGCGGCGACGCTGGTCACTCGAGCGCACCGGGCACAGCCTGCGGCATGCCGCCTTCCGCCTCGTGGCACGGCGGCGCGGCGCCACCCGCATTGCCGTCGGGCACACCCGGGACGATCAGGCCGAAACCGTGCTGATGCGCTTCCTGCGCGGCGCCGGGACGCGCGGCCTGGCTGGCATGTGGCCGAGCCGAGGTCTGCTGATTCGTCCGTTGCTGGAGGTCGGGCGAGCCGACGTGGAACGCTACGCCAACGACCGCGGCCTGACGTGGCAAGAGGACGCTTCGAACACCGACCTGCAGATCCCGCGAAATCGTGTCCGCCACGAGGTGCTGCCGGCGCTGATGGCCGTGGCCGGGGCGTCCCTGCCCGAACGGCTGGCCCGGCAGGCGGAAGGCTGGAGAGACGATGAGCGATGGCTCGCGGCCTGCGTCGCCGTCGAACTGCCGTCGGTGCTGATGCCGCATGCCGACGGCGGCTGGCTGCTCGACCTGCCCCGGCTCGACGCCGTGCCGCCGATGCTGCGCCGGCGGGTCCGCCTGGCAGCGCTGGAGCAGATGCTGCCTCGCGGCCGGGTGACCTCGGCGCTGGTGGAGGGGTTGGAACGTCTCGAGCGGGTCCGGGCCGGCCGGCTCGGCCAGCTCGGCCCGCTGCGGGTCTGGCGCATCGGCTCGCAGCTGCGCCTGGCGACCAGCCGCCACCATCCCCCGTCAGCGTCGCTGCCGCCAGGCGAGCTGCCGGTGCCAGGGAGTGTCGAGGTCGGCGGGTCGGATTTACGCATTGACGCGTCGGTGCGCCGACGGAGCGACTGGACGGCCGACGCCCCGGACACCGGCCGCGGCGTCGCGAGCGCGGCCCTGGACGCCGACCTGGCCGGCGCCGTCCTGCTGGTGCGAAGCCGGCGGGCCGGCGACCGGATGCGGCCGATCGGCGCGCCGGGCAGTCAGAAGATCCAGGATCTGATGGTGAATCGAAAAATCGCGCGGCTCGACCGCGACCGTGTCCCACTTCTGACCCACGTCGATGGACGCATTGCGTGGGTCGTCGGCCTCGCCGTCGGCGAGGAATTTGCAGTCCAGCCCAGTACGACCAGCGTGCTACTCTTGAAGGCTACGCGGTCAGGAGGAAAGGCTTGAACTCGACGCTCAGGAGCCTGCTCTTCTGGATGGTGCTCGTCATCGTAGGGGTCTTGATCTGGAATTTCTCGGCGAATTTCCAGGCCCGCGAAGAAGTCATCCCATTCAGTAATTTCGTTCAGCAGCTCGACACGAACAAGATCGACAAGGTCACGATTACCGGCCAGGAGATCGTCGCCACCTACAAGGACGGCGAGCGGGCGCGCACCTACGCCCCGAGCCAGTACGAAGGCCTCGGCAACAAGCTGGTGGCCAACAAGGTCGAGGTGACGGCCAAGGAGGAGACGGGGAGCCCGTGGGGGCTGTTCCTCTACACCTGGGCGCCGATCCTGCTGATGATCGGCTTCTGGATCTTCTTCATGCGGCAGATGCAGAGCGGGGGCAACAAGGCCCTGTCGTTCGGCAAGAGCCGCGCCAAGCTGTCGTCGGGCTCGCAGAAGAAGGTGACGTTCAAGGACGTCGCCGGCGTCGACGAAGCCAAGGAAGAGCTTCAGGAGATCATCGACTTCCTGAAGGAGCCCCAGAAGTTCCAGAAGCTCGGCGGGCGCATCCCCAAGGGCGTGCTGCTCATCGGCCAGCCTGGCACCGGCAAGACCCTGCTTGGCGCGGGCCGTGGCCGGTGAAGCCAACGTGCCGTTCTTCTCGATCAGCGGCTCGGACTTCGTCGAGATGTTCGTCGGCGTCGGCGCCAGCCGCGTCCGCGACCTCTTCGAGCAGGGCAAGAAGAACGCGCCCTGCATCGTCTTCATCGACGAAATCGACGCCGTCGGCCGGCACCGCGGCGCCGGGCTCGGCGGCGGTCACGACGAGCGCGAGCAGACCCTCAACCAGCTGCTCGTCGAGATGGACGGCTTCGAAAGCAACGAGGGCGTCATCCTCGTCGCGGCGACCAACCGTCCCGACGTGCTCGATCCCGCCCTGCTGCGCCCGGGTCGCTTCGACCGGCGCGTCGTGGTGGACCTGCCCGACGTCCGTGGCCGCGAGCAGATTCTCGCCGTCCACACCAAGAAGATCCCGATGGGCGACGACGTGAAGCTGAACGTCATCGCGCGCGGCACGCCGCGCTTTGCCGGGGCGGACCTGGCCAACCTCGTCAACGAGTCGGCCCTCATCGCTGCCCGCCAGAACCGCAAGGTGGTGACGATGGACGACTTCGAGATGGCCAAGGACAAGGTCATCATGGGCGTGGAGCGCAAGTCGCGGATCATCAGCGACGACGAGAAGCTGCACACGGCGTATCACGAGGCCGGGCATGCCCTGGTCGCGGCGCTGCTGCCCAACGCGGTGCCGCTGCACAAGGTCACGATCATCCCGCGCGGCATGGCCCTTGGCGTGACGTCCTTCCTGCCCGAAGGCGAGCAGCTGGACTTCTCCAAGGAAGAAGCCGAGTCGCAGATTGCGGTGGCCATGGCCGGCCGCATCGCCGACGAGATCTTCTGCAACACCAAGACCGCCGGCGCCCGCAACGACATCGAGCAGGCGACCAACCTCGCCCGCCGCATGGTCTGCGAGTGGGGCATGAGCGTGCTCGGGCCGCTCAGCTTCGGCAAGAAGGAAGAGCAGATCTTCCTCGGCCGCGAGATCGCCCAGCACCGCGACTACTCCGAGTCGACGGCCATGCGCATCGACGAGGAAGTGCAGTCGATCGTGATGACCGGGTACGACGTGGCCCGCGGCATCATCGAACAGCACAAGGACGCGATGCAGCGCATCACCGACGCCCTGCTGATTCGCGAAGTGCTCGATGCCGACCAGGTCCGCGCGATCATCGCCGGACGTACGCTCGATGCGCCGGCCGCGGTTCGAGACGCCTGGCGCGTCCGCCGGTCGAGGTCGCCGCCGAGGAGCGTCGTCCGCGCCCGTCGATCGTACCGGCGCTGCCCATCCAGCAGAACAAGCCGCTCGGCCAGGAATAGGAACGGGGGTCGGGCCGCTCGGAGCGGTCCGACCCTCGTCACCCCATGACCTGCACGCCGCGCCGACCCTACATCCTCACGCCTGCCCCACGGCCGTACCCTCGCGCTCGGCGAGCGAACGCTGGTGATGGGGATCCTCAACGTCACCCCCGACAGCTTCTCCGATGGCGGCCGGTACGCGGACCCCGCGGCCGCAGTTGCCGCGGCCCTGGCCATGGTCGAGGCAGGCGCCGACCTGATCGACATCGGCGGCGAGTCCACCCGCCCCGGCGCGGTGCAGGTCGACGCCGCCGGCGAGTTGGCCCGGGTCATCCCGGTGGTCACCGCGCTGGCCCGGCAGGTGTCGGTGCCCCTGTCGGTCGACACCACCAAGGCCGTCGTCGCCCGCGCCGCGGTGGAGGCCGGCGCCTCGGTCGTCAACGACATCAGCGGACTGCGCCACGACCCGGCGCTGGCGCCGGGTCGCCGCCGACACCGGCGCCGGTCTGGTCCTCATGCACATGCGCGGCACGCCCGCGGACATGTACCGCCACGCCGACGTACGTCGACGTGGTGGCGGAGGTGGCCCGGGAACTGGCGTGGAGCGTCGAGACAGCGCTGGCGGCCGGCGTGCCGCGGACGGCCCTGGTCATCGATCCCGGCATCGGCTTCGCCAAGACAGGCGGCGCACAGCTGGGAGATGGTGGCCCAGCTCGACCACCCGGCGCTTGCGCGGGCTCGACCTGCCGCTGCTGGTCGGCGCCTCTCGCAAATCGTTCCTGCAGACGGCCATCGGTGAGCGAGCGGCAGCGGACCGCGACCCCGCCAGCCTGGCCGTGGCAACCGTGGCGGCCCTGACCGGCGCCCACATCGTGCGCGTCCACGATGTGGCGGCCAGCGTGCAGGCCGTCCGTGCCGCAGATATGATCAGCGCCGCAGCACGACGCCGGGCCTGAGCGCCGGTCCGCTGCGACACTGCCATGGACGCCGTCACCTCGTGGATCAGCCGCACCACCATCACCGGCTGGGATGTCCTCGACATCCTGGTCGTGGCGCTGATCATCTACGAGTCGCTGAAGCTGATCCGTGGGACCCGCGCCATGCAGATGGCGTTCGGGTCGGCGCTGCTCGTCGGGCTCTACTTCTTCTCCCTCGCGGCGCCGCTGCAGACCGTCAACTGGCTGATCCGCAACATGATCGGCTATGTGGTCTTTGCCGCCATCGTGCTGTTCCAGAACGACATCCGGCGGGCGCTCGCGCATTTTGGCCGCACCCCGTTCGTGCGCGCCTTCTCGCGCGCCGAAAATGACGACGAGACGATCGAGGAAGTGGTCACGGCGGCCGTTCAGCTGTCGGACAAGAAGGTCGGCGCCTTGATCGTCATCGAGCGACAGATCGGGCTGCGCAACTACATCGAGAGCGGCATTCCCCTCGATGCGATGGTGACCCACGACCTGCTGGTCACCGTCTTCCAGACCAGCGGGCCCCTGCACGACGGAGCGGTGATCATCCAGGAGAACAAGCTCGCCGCCGCGTCCTGCTTCCTGCCGCTGACGGTCAGCCCGGTGGTCGGCACCGACCTCGGCACCCGCCATCGCGCCGCGATTGGCCTGACCGAGGAGAACGACGCGGTCGCCGTCGTGGTCTCGGAGGAGACCGGGCGCATTTCCATCGCCACCGAAGGGCAGATGTCGCGCGGCTTCACCGCCGAAACCCTCCGGGCACGCCTCACCCAGCTGGTCCTCCAGCGCAAATCGGCCCGCCGGATGCGGCCGCAGCCCTGACCATGGCGTTGCGATTGTTCTCCAACCTGCCGCTGAAGGTCATCTCGCTGCTCGTGGCGACAGTGCTGTGGCTGGCCATCTCCGGCCAGAGCACGGTCGAGCGCAACATCCGCGTGCCACTCGAGTACCGCAACAAGCCCCCGGGCATGGAGATCGTCGGCGACCCGCCCGGCTCGGCCGATGTCCGGCTGCGTGGCTCGTCCGGCAACCTCGCCCGCGTCGTCCAGGGCGACGTGGTGGCGGCGCTGGACCTCACCAATGCCCGGCCCGGCACGCGGCTGTTCAACCTGCGGGCCAATGAAGTGCGCGTGCCGTTTGGCGTCGAAGTGATCCAGGTGACGCCGCCGACCGTCTCCCTCGAATTCGAGTACGCGGGCCAGAAGGTCGTGCCCGTGTCGCCCGTCGTCGAAGGCGATCCCGAGCCGGGGTTCGTGGTCGGCCGGATCACCACCGCGCCGTCGACCGTCCAGGTGCTCGGCCCGATTGGCCGGCTCGAGGCGCTGCGCGAAGCCACGACCGAGCCGGTCCGGGTGGACGGGGCGCGCGCCTCGCTCACCGACCGGGTGACCGTCGGCGTGGAGGATGCGTCGGTACGCCTCCGCGAGCCGCAGGTCGCGGTGGTGACGGTGGAGATCGTCCCCGCGCCCGTGCAGCAGACACTGGCGGGCGTCGAGGTGCGCACCATGAACCTGACCCGCGGCCTGCAGGCGCGGGTCACGCCGGCCAGCGTGTCCGTGCTGGTGCGCGGCACGCGCGAGCGGATTGCCGGTCTGGTGGCTGCCGACATGCTTGCCGATGTGGATCTCACGGACCTGGCGCGCGGCCAGCACTCGCTGCCGGTGCGCGTGCCGAATCGTGAAGGCGTGGCCGTGGAACGGATCGAACCGGCAACGGTCACGGTCACCATTCGGCGGTAGATCACAAAAATTCAGAATTCAGAATTCAGAATTCAAAAATTGAAAAGCTTCCCAATTGTTCAGCATGCAGACTTCGGAATGCAGTCCGTGGACTTATGAAATTGTTCGGTACTGATGGCGTACGCGGCGTGGCTGGTGAAGCGCCGCTCGACGAGACCACGATCCTCCGCCTCGGCGCGGCGCTGGTCCGGGTGCTGCCGCACCAGGGGCTGCCGCGGCTGCTGAGCGGACGTGACACCCGGGAATCGGGCTTCTGGATCGAGCGCAGTCTGGCGCAGGGCGTGCGCGCGATGGGCGGCGACCTGCTGTCGGCGGGTGTCGTGCCGACGCCGGCCGTGGCGGTGACCACGCGCGCCGAGGACTTCGACGCCGGCATCGTCATCTCGGCGTCGCACAACCCCTATCAGGACAACGGCATCAAGGTCTTCTCGGGCCACGGCCAGAAGTTCGACGAGTCGCTCGAGCGGCAGGTGGAAGCGCTGGTCGCCGACCCGCATTTCGTCGTCGCCGCCGACGCCTCGGCCGAGATCGAACGGCACGAGGTGGGGGAGTCGTACATGCGGCACTGCACGGCGGCCCTGCCCATTGCCGGCCACGTGACCGGCCTGCGCATCGGGCTGGACTGCGCCAACGGCGCCACGACGACGGTGGCGCCGCAGTTGTTCGAGCGGCTTGGGTTGGACACCCGCGTCATCGGCAACGATCCCGACGGCCGCAACATCAACCTGCGCTGTGGCTCCACGCATCTCGAGACCCTGCAGACGCTGGTCCGCGAAGAGCAGCTGGCCATGGGCATCGCCTTCGACGGCGACGGCGACCGTTGCCTGATGGTGGACGACCAGGGCGCAGTCGTCGACGGCGACGCGATCATGCTGATCCTGGCGCTGCATCTCAAGCGCTCGGGCGGCCTGCCGCGCGACACCGTCGTGGCCACGGTGATGAGCAACCTCGGGCTGGAGCGGGCGCTCGACGCCCACGGCATCCGCCTGCTGCGCACGGCCGTCGGCGACAAGTACGTGATGGAAGAGATCCGCGATCACGGCTACGCACTCGGCGGCGAGCAGTCCGGGCACGTCATCGTCGCCGAGCACCTGTTCACCGGTGACGGCATCGTCACCGCGCTCAGCGTGCTGCGGGTGATGGCCGAGACGGGCCGGTCGCTGCACGACCTCGCCTCGGCGCTGGTCACCTATCCGCAGGTGCTGGTCAACATCCGGGTCGGGCGCCGCGTTCCCGTTGCCGAGGTGCCGGCCATTGCCGCCGTCATCGACAGCGTCGAGCGTCGGCTGGGCCAGGAAGGGCGCCTGCTGGTGCGCTACTCGGGCACCGAGCCGTTGCTCCGCATCATGCTCGAGGGACGCGACCAGGCAGAGATCGACGCCTGGGCGCACGAAATCGCCGCCGCCGCCAAGGGCGCGCTCGGCGCCGGGTAGCGTCTTACGCGTCAAGCGAAGGCCGACGGCCGAATGCCGACGGCCGTGTCTCTAACGAAGGCCGACGGCCGATTGCCGACGGCCGTGCCTCTAACGAAGGCCGACGGCCGATTGCCGAAGGCCGTCAGGTGCCCATGGCCAAGCTCTCTGTCAACGTCAACAAGATCGCCACGCTGCGCAACAGCCGCGGCGGGCCCATCCCCTCGGTGGTCGATGCGGCGCGTGTGTGCATCGAGGCCGGTGCGCCGGGCATCACCGTCCACCCGCGCTCCGACGCACGACACATCACCTTCGACGACGTCCATGCGTTGAAGCACCTGCTGGAACCCTGGACGGCGGTGGAGTTCAACATCGAGGGCGACCCGCGGCCCGACCTCCTGAACCTGGTGGAGACGGTGCGCCCGCACCAGTGCACGCTCGTGCCGGTGCGCGAGGGCGAGATCACCAGCGAGGCCGGCTGGCCGGCGGACATGGACGAGCGCGAGCTTCGCGACGTCATCGCCCGGCTGCGCGGTCACGGCATCCGCGTGTCGCTGTTTGTCGACGCCACCGAGCCGGCCGTGCAGTTGGCGCATCGCGTCGGCGCTGATCGGGTCGAACTCTTCACCGAGCCCTACGCGCGCGCCTTTGCGCACTCGACCGCACCGCTGGCCGAGACCCTGCGGCCATTCGTCCAGGCGGCCACCGCGGCCGTGAGCCTCGGCCTCGGCGTCAACGCCGGACACGACCTGGACCTCGAGAACCTGCCCGATTTCGTCCAGGCCCTGCCCCGCCTCGATGAGGTTTCCATCGGCCATGCCCTGATCAGCTACGCGCTGTATGTCGGGCTGCGGCAGGCCACGCTCGAGTATCGCGAGGCCGCGGGGGATATGATCTAGGAGTACTCGGGTGCCGGGTGCCGGGTGCCGGGTATCGGGGATCGCGGATCGCGGATCGGGGCCTTCGTCTTTCTCAATGAAATCAGAATCGATCGTCGTCGGAATCGCGGGCGCGTTGTTCGGCCTGTTGTGCGGATGGATGCTCGGGGCCCAGCAGGTGGCGCCGGTCCAGGCGCCAGCGGCGCAGGTCGCGCCGGCAGCGGCGCCGGGCGGGCGCGGCGGGCGGGGGCCGCGGCGGGGGCTGCGCCAGGCGCCAGCCAGGCGAGCACGGCGCGGCCGCTCGACGCGGCCCAGGCCCAGGCGCTCGAGAAGGTGGCGGCGGCCAAGCCGGGTGACGCCGCGGTCCGGACCCAGCTGGCCAACCTGTACTTCGATGCCGAGAACTACGCTGAAGCGGCGAAATGGTACGAGGCGTCGCTGAAGATTGCCCCGACCAACGCCGACGTCAGCACCGATCTCGCCGTCAGCTACTACTACACCAACCAGGTGGACCAGGCGCTGGCCCAGTTCGCGCAATCGCTCGACATCGATCCCAAGCACACCAAGACCTGGCTGAACCTCGGCATCGTGCGGGCGTTCGGCAAGCAGGACCTGGCCGGTGCCGGCAAAGCCTGGGCCCAGGTGGTCGCTCTCGCCCCGGCCGACTCGCCGGAAGCGCGTGCCGCGCGGCAGGCGCTGGACGGCCTCAAGGCGGCGCATCCGGAGCTCGCTCCAGGCGGTGCCACCACCGGCGGCCCCGCCGCGCCCGCCGCGCCGAAGCAGGGGGCCTGAGCCGATGGTCGGCTGGATGCTGCGCCTGCTGCTGCTGTTCATGGTGATCCGCGCCGTGATGCTGATTGTCGGCGGCATCGTCCGCGGCCTGATCGGAGCGGCGCAGGTGCCGAGCCAGGACGGCAGCGGCACCGGGGGCGGCGGCGTGGCCCGTTCGCAGGGCACGCTGGTGCAGGATCCGGTCTGCGGCACGTACGTGCTCCAGGAGCGCGCGCTGGTTGCCAGGACCGCAGAGGGGACGGCGTTCTTCTGTTCAGAGCGCTGTCGATCCGCCTATGATGCCGGGGCAGCCCGCTCCCGCTGAGCCGCGCGGCCCATCGCCCGGACTGCCTGAGCGCCGACCATGACCCCCCGCGAAGAACAGCTGCGCGCCGAGATCTGCGAAGTCGGCCGGCGTGTGTACGCCCGCGGCTACGTGGCGTCAAACGACGGCAACATCAGCGCCCGGCTCGACGACCAGCACCTGCTGGCCACCCCCAAGAGCGTGTCCAAGGGGTTCATGACCCCCGACATGATGGTGGTCACCGACATGCAGGGGCGCAAGGTGGCGGGTCACCGCGACGCCTCCACCGAACTCAAGATGCACCTGGCCGTGTACGAGATGCGGCCCGACGTGCGCGCCGTGGTGCATGCGCACCCGCCGCTTTCCACGGGCTTTGCCGTGGCCGGCGTGCCCCTCAACAAGTCCTCGCTGGCCGAGATCATCTTCTCGCTCGGCAGCGTGCCGATCGCCGAGTACGCCACGCCGTCCACCCAGGAACTGCCCGATGCGGTGAAGAAGTACATCACCGCGCACGACGGCCTGCTGCTGGCCAACCATGGGGCGCTGACGGCGGGCCAGGACCTGATGAACGCGTACTTCAAGATGGAGACGATGGAGCACTTCGCGCAGATCACGCTGGTGGCGCGACAGCTCGGGGGCGAGAACCTGATTTCGCGGGACGAAGTGCAGCGGCTGCAGGGGCTGCGCGACTTCTACGGCATCAAGTCGCCGGCGCCGATCTGCACCGATCCGGCGCTGGCCGGCGACGGCGGCGCGTCCTGCCAGTTCGTCGACGCACCGGCCTCGGACGGCCCGCGCATCGTGGCCCCGGCGGCGGGCCTGCCGGGTGGCGGCGAGGGCGGGGAAATTCGGCTAACATACCGCGAGCTTGCAGCCCTCATTGCCGATGCGGTCCGTCAGGTGACGCGCGACGCCTGAGTGCGAGCCCCGATGAGGCGTGGCCGCCGGACCCCGGCGACCCGTTCGCAACACGATGTTCAGTCCCGCGCGGGCAATCCGCGCAAGCCGGCGCAGGGCGCCAGGTGACATGTTTATGGGTGAAGCACTCGGGATGATTGAAACCAAGGGCCTCGTGGCAATGATCGAGGCCGCCGACGCGATGGTCAAGGCCGCCAAGGTCAGCCTCGTCGGCTGGGAGAAGATTGGCGCAGGCTACGTCACGGCCATCGTCCGCGGCGACGTCGCGGCCGTCAAGGCCGCCACCGATGCCGGCGCCGCGGCCGCACGCCGCGTCGGCGAACTCGTGTCGGTGCACGTCATTCCGCGTCCGCACAGCAACCTCGAGGACGTGCTCCCCATCGGCAAGGCCTCGATCAAGTGATCCTCGGCAGGGTCGTCGGCACCGTCGTGGCGACCCGCAAGGACGACCGGCTCCTGAGCGCCAAGCTGCTCGTCGTTCGTCCCGTTTCGCCCGATGGCCAGCTCGAGGGCGCGGCCCTGGTCGCCATCGACACGGTCGATGCCGGCACCGGCGAGACCGTCCTGGTGGTGTCCGGCAGCTCCGCGCGCATGGCCGACGGCCTCGGGCAGGCACCGGTGGACGCGGCCATCGTGGGCATCGTCGACACCGTGTCGATGTCCTGAGCGGAATTCCTCATGCACCTGGCTCGCGTCGTCGGCACCGTCGTCTGCTCGCACAAGGACGCGCGGCTGGCTGGCGTCGCGCTGCTGGTGATCCAGCCGACCGGGCGTGATGGCAGCGACGTCGGCCGCACGCTCGTGGCCACCGACGCCGCCGGCGCGGGGATCGGTGAGCGCGTGTTCTTCGTCCGCGGTCGCGAGGCCGCCTTCCCCTTCCATCCAGCCGAGGTCCCGACCGACGCCAGCATCGTCGGCATCGTGGACGTCACCGACGTGGTGGCCTGACGTGCAGATCGGGACCGTCGTCGGCACCGTGGTGGCCACCCAGAAGCACCCCAAGCTGACCGGCGCCAAGCTGCTGCTGGTGCAGCCGGAAACACCGGACGGAGTTGCCAGGGGCGCCGTGGTGCTGGCCATCGACAGCGTCGGTGCCGGAGTCGGCGAGCGCGTGCTGCTGGTGATCGAAGGCAAGGCGGCCGGGGATGCGCTCGGCCGCAAGGGCGCGCCGGTCGATGCCGCGATCATCGGCATCGTCGATGTCCTCGAAAAGACCGAGGAGGTGTGGTGATGCACGAAGACCAGCTGCGGGCGCTGATCCGCGACGCCATTGCGCAACACCTGGGATCGGATTCCAGGCAGGCGCCTTGCCCCGCCGTCCGATCACCGAGGCGCGTTCGGGACACGCGCCCTACCTGACACACCTGTCGCACGGCAAGTTCGCCTTCCTCGCGCCGACCGAGCCGGACGCCCCGTGCGTGGTCGAGCCACACGTCCGCTGTCACCATTGCGGCTTCTGCCAGTCGTACGGTCACTGATCCCCGTTCCCCGTCATCGCCAATGTCCACTTCATCGCGCCCGCGCGTCTTCGTTTCGCGCCGTCTGTTCCAGGAAACCCTCGACCTGATTGCCGAGCAGGCCGACATGGACGTCTTCGAGGGTCCCGGCGGCCCGTCGGCTGACACGCTCGTGGCCCGTACGAGGGGCTGTGCGGGGCTTGGTGGCGCAGGGCACCGACAAGGTGGACGCGGCCTTCCTGGACCAGATGCCGGACCTGCGCGTGGTCTGCAACGTGGCGGTCGGCTACAACAACATCGACGTGGCTGCGGCACGCGAGCGCAAGGTCGTCGTGACCAACACGCCGGACGTGCTCAACGAGGCCTGCGCCGCATTGACCTGGGGCCTGATCCTGGGCGTGACGCGCCGGCTGGGCGAGGGCGAGCGCATGCTGCGCGCCGGGCAGTGGAAGGGCTTTCAGCTCGATCTGCTGCTCGGGATGGATCTGGTGGGCAAGACGCTCGGCGTCATCGGGATGGGGCGCATCGGCCAGGCGGTGGCGGCCAAGGCGGCAGCGTTCGGCATGCGCACCGTGTACATGAAGTCGCCGCGCCGCGCCGACGAGGAAATTCTCGGTCCCGACGGGGTGCCCTACGAAGCCCTGTCGCTCGAGGACCTGCTGCAGCGCAGCGACATCGTCACGCTGCACGTGCCGCTGTCGCCGGAGACGCATCACCTGATCAACCACAACAGCATCCGGTTGATGAAGCCGACCGCCTACCTCGTGAACATGGCGCGCGGCCCGGTGGTCGAGGAAGCAGCGGTCGTCTCGGCGCTCGAGAACGGCTGGATCGCCGGCGCCGCCCTGGACGTGTACGAACTCGAACCGGTCGTGCACCCGGGATTGCTGAAATTCGACAACGCGTTCCTGATCCCTCACCTCGGCAGCGCCACCCGCGAGACCCGCACCGCCATGTGCAATCTCGCAGCGCGCAACCTCGTCGAAGTGCTTGCCGGGCGCCCGCCGGTCACACCGATTCCGGGAAGCTACATCAAGGGCTAATTTGCAACTCGTGATTCGTAATTCAGAATTAACAATTCAAATTAGGAATTAGGAATTGGGAAGTCAGAGCTGATGGCTGCATCCCGGGTTGCCCTTGCCGTGCCGACGCTGCGGTCGCCGCTGCCGGTGGCGCCGACCCTGAAGCGGCTCGGCGTGGCCATCAGGTCCCTCGAGCTGCCGGCAATCGAGAAGATTGCCGAGGAGCTGATGGGCGACGCGTTCCAGGTGCTGGTGTCGACGATGCTGTCGGCGCAGACCCGGGACGCGGTGACGCTGGACGCCTCGCTGCGGCTGTTTGCCGTGGCCGCCAATCCCGCGTCGCTCGCCAAGCTGACCCTCAGCCGCATCGAGCGCCTCATCTACCCGGTGAGCTTCTACCGCAACAAGGCCGTGCACCTGAAGGAAACCGCCCGGATCCTCGTCCGCGACTTCGGCGGCCAGGTGCCGACGACGATGGCGGAGTTGCTGACGTTGCCGGGCGTCGGGCGCAAGACGGCCAACCTGACGCTGATTGTCGCGTGTCGCAGCCGCGACAACATCTGCGTCGACACCCACGTGCACCGCATCGCCAACCGTTTTGGCTGGGTGCGCACGCGCATGCCCGAGCAGACCGAACGCGCCCTGTACGGGATCGCGCCGCGCCGCTTCTGGGCGACGATCAACCTGTACCTGGTCACCTGGGGACAGCACGTGTGCAAGCCCGTCTTTCCGCAGTGTGGTCGTTGCATTCTCGACAGCACATGCCCGAAGATCGGCGTCGTGCGGCAAGGACGTGTGGCATGACCCATCCCCGACGGACGTTCCTCACACTCGGATCGATTGCTGCGGCAGTGGCCGTGCTGCCACGGCGAGCGGCGCATGCCCTCGCGCAGACGCTGCAGGGCCGCCGCATCGTCAGGCAGGCGTCGCCCGAGAACCTGGAGAGCGACATCGGGTCGCTCGTCGAGTTCATCACGCCCACCGACCAGCACTACGTGCGCAGCCACTTCGCGGTGCCGGCCGTCGACGCCGGGCAGTGGCGACTGCAGGTCAAGGGGGAGGTCGGGCAGGCGCTGACGCTGTCGCTCGAGCAGTTGCGGGCACTGCCGAAAGTGTCGAGGGTGGTGACGCTGGAGTGTGCCGGCAACGGACGGGCACACCTTCGGCCGCCGACGTCCGGCGTGCAGTGGGCAGGTGGCGCGGTCAGTACGGCCGAGTGGACGGGCGTGCGCCTGGCCGACCTGCTGGCGCGAGCCGGTGTCGCCACCGACGCGACCCGCATCGTCTTCGAAGGGCAGGATCGCGGTGAGGTGAAGAACCCGCCGTCGCCTGCCGGACCGATCACCTTCCACCGCAGCCTCGCCGTCGCGGACGCCCGCGCCCGCGACGTGCTCGTGGCCTACGCCATGAATGGACAGCCGATCCCGGCCAGCCATGGCGCGCCGGCCCGTCTGATCGTGCCTGGCTGCTACGGCATGGCGTCGGTCAAGTGGCTGACCACGATCGAGGCCGTCAAGGGCGAGTACGACGGCTACTGGGAATCCACCGATTACGCGTACTGGGATCGGACGAGCGGGCGTCCGGTGCGACGGCCGCTCCTGGCGTTGCACGTCAAGTCGACGATTGCCCAGCCGTCGCCGAGCGGCAAGGTCACGCGCGGCACGGTGACCGACATCGTCGGCGCGGCGTGGAGCGATGGGCCGGTCACACGCGTGCAGGTCAGCACCGACGGCGGCACGAGCTGGCACGACGCGGAGTTCATGGATCCCGAGAGTGCCGTGACGTGGCGGCGGTGGCGCTACCGCTGGCAGGTGCCGGCGGCCGCCGGTGACACGGTGCTGATGTCGCGGGCGACAGACGCCAGGGGCAGAACCCAGCCGGTCACCCACGACACCGACTACGGCAACTACGTCGTCCACCATGTGATGCCGGTGCCGGTCACCATCGTCTAGAGCGCGCCGACACGAGGCGATCGGAGAGCAGCCCGCCATGGCCGAACACACGGCGACCGTCGCCTGGGACCGCTTCGACGCGGCCTTCACCGACAACCGGTACAGCCGCGCGCATCGCTGGATGTTCGATGGCGGCGCCACCATTCCCGGCTCCTCGTCACCACACGTCGTGCCGGTGCCGATGTCCGACCCGATGGGCGTCGATCCCGAGGAGGCCTTCGTCGCGGCGCTGGCCAGTTGTCACATGCTGTGCTTCCTCTCGATCGCGGCAAAGCGCGGCTTCGTCGTCGACCACTACGAGGACCACGCGGCGGGGACGCTGGCCCGCAACGCGGCCGGACGTCAGGCCATGACACGGGTCGTGCTGCGGCCCGCCGTGGGCTTCAGTGGGCCGTCGCAGCCGGCGGCCGGCGACCTCGCTGCCATGCACGACGCGGCGCACCACGAGTGCTACATCGCCAACTCGGTGCTGACCGAGGTGGTGGTGGAGCCGGCAGCGGGCGACAACGTGCCGCGGGGCGCCTGATGGACCTGCAGGCGCAGTTCGGCAACATCGACATCTACCTGTTCGACCAGTTGTTGCGCGGCCGCATCACCCCGGGCATGCGTGTGCTCGACGCCGGCTGTGGCGGCGGGCGCAATCTGGTCTATCTGTTGCGCGAGGGCTTCGACGTCCATGCCGTGGACGAGGACCCGCAGGCGATCTCGTACGTGCGCGAGATGGCGGCCGCGCTGGCGCCGGCGCTCCCACCAGATCGGATTCGTCCCGACGCCGTCGAGCGCCTGTCGTTCCCGGACCGCTGGTTCGATGTCGTCATCAGCAATGCCGTGCTGCACTTTGCCAGGGACGACGCGCACTTCGACGCGATGGTGCGCGAGATGTGGCGGGTGTTGAAGCCGGGAGGCGTGCTCTTTGCGAGGCTGGTGTCGAGCATCGGCATGCCGGAGGAGGCCCTCGAGCATGTCTCGGGGCGCCACTACGTGCTGCCCGACGGCACCACGCGCTACGTCGTCGACGAGGCGCAGCTGATGACCCTCACCGACGCGCTGCGCGGCCAACTGCTCGACCCGCTCAAGACCACCGTCGTCCAGCACCAGCGCTGCATGACGACGTGGGTGCTGGGCAAGTAAGCACGCTCAGCGCACGACGCCCTGTCAGATGAGGGGCCGCGAATCCGTCAGCCGACTGCCGTCAGCCGACTGCCGTCAGCCGACGCCGTGCCGCGCTGCCGCCGGTTCCGACGGCCGACTCCCTTGTGCTACTTTCCCCTTTCAGCCATGCCCCTGGTGCGATTCACGCCGAGTTTGCAGCGCCACGTGTCGGTGCCCGACGTCCGCGTCGTCGGCGGCACGGTGCGTGATGCGTTGTCGGAGATATTTGCCTCCACGCCGACGCTTGCCTCCTACCTCGTGGACGAGCAGGGGGCGCTGCGTCGGCACGTCACGGTGTTCGTCGATGGCGAGCCCGTGCGCGACCGCATAGCCCTCAGCGACGCGCTCAGGCCCGACAGTGACGTCGACGTGATGCAGGCGCTGTCAGGCGGCTGACGGTCGCAGCGTCTCGCCCACAGCCTGGCCACCGGGTGCTCCCGCCGCCCGCCCCGGCCGTGTTGCCGACTGCCGACTGCCCGACTGCCGACTGCCGTACTGCGTAATGTCCGAAGGCCGACGGCCGACTGCCGAAGGCCGAGAACGAGGTCCCCCATGTCCCGCACGCTGCTGGTGTCCACCCGCAAAGGTCTCTTCACCTACGCGCAGGCTGCCGACCGGCTGACGCTGGCCGACACGGCGTTTGTCGGGGATCCGGTCACGATCGCAATGCACGACGGGCGTGACGGCGCCACCTATGCCGCGCTCAATCTCGGTCACTTCGGCTGCAAGCTGCATCGTCGCGACGCGGGTGGGGCGTGGCAGGAAGTGGCGGCCCCGGCGTTTCCACCGAAACCAGACGATGCGCCGGTCGTTCGCGACCCGATGCGTGGTGAAGAAGTGCCATGGAAGGTGCAGCAGATCTGGGCTCTGGCCGCCGACCACGCGCAGCCCGGCGCGCTCTGGTGCGGCACGATCCCGGGCGGCCTGTTCCACTCGAGCGATCGCGGCGCGACGTGGACGCTGAACATGCCGCTGTGGGCCCTGCCGGAACGTGCGAAATGGGGCGGTGGCGGCTACGACTGGCCCGGCATCCACAGCGTGGTCACGCATCCCTCGCATCCGGAGCGGGTGATGGTGGCCGTCTCCACCGGAGGCGCATGGCGCAGCGACGACCACGGGCACTCCTGGCGCATCGCCAGCCAGGGCATGCGTGCCGAATACATGCCGCCGGGGCAGGAGTACGACCCGGTGGTGCAGGATGCGCACCTGATGGCGGCCTGCGACGCCAATCCCGAGGTGCTGTGGGTGCAGCACCACAACGGCATCTTCCGGTCGGTGGACGGCGGCGCGGCGTGGACCGAAGTGACCACGGCGCAACCCTCCGCGTTCGGCTTTGCGGTGGCCGTGCACCCTGCCGACCCGGACGTCGCGTGGTTTGCGCCGGCCATCAAGGACGAGCGGCGGATTCCCGTCGACGGCCGGCTGGTCGTCTCACGCACGCGCGATGGCGGCGCCAGCTTCGAGGTGCTCGGCGACGGCCTGCCGCAGCAGCACGCGTATCACCTGATCTACCGGCATTGCCTGGTGGTCAGCGCCGATGGCACGCGCCCGCACCTGGCCATGGGCAGCACCACCGGCTCGCTCTGGACCAGCGACGATGAGGGTGAGCACTGGACCCGTCTGAGCGCAGACTTGCCGCCGATCTACGCATTGGCCTGGGTCGACTGAGCCGCTGCCGCCTGCCGCCTGCCGGCTCCCGCCTGCCGACTGCCGACTGCCGACTGCCGACTGCCGTCCATATCAGCCCCGCACGCGCAACTTGCTGTGGCGGTACCCGTACGCGAAGTACACCACCAGGCCCAGAGCCAGCCAGATGAAGAAGCGCTCCCAGGTCTGCCACGGGAGCTGAAACATCAGGTACCCGCACGAGAACACCGCCAGCAGCGGCACCGCCGGCACCAGCGGCGTCCGGAACGGCCGGGGCGCGTCAGGGTGGGTGCGGCGCAGCACCAGGATGCCGACGGCCACCAGCACGAAGGCGAACAGCGTGCCGATGTTGGTCAGCTCGACGACCTCGTCGATGTTGGCAAAGCCGGCGAGCAGTCCCACGAACAACCCGGTCATGATCGTCGTCACGTGCGGCGTGTTGTACTTCGGGTGGACCTTCGCGGCCCAGGCCGGCAGCAGTCCGTCGCGCGCCATCGAGAAGAAGATGCGCGGCTGGCCCATCTGGAACACGATCAGCACCGAGGTGGTGGCAAATACGGCACCGAGCGAGATGATCCCCGACACCCAGTGCATGCCGCGCAGCGAGAACGCCGTGGCCAGCGGTTCGGCCGTCCCGAGCTGCTGCCAGGGCGTGAGCCCCGTCAGCACGATGGCCACGGCCATGTAGATGACGGTGCAGATGACCAGGCTGCCGATCATCCCAATCGGCATGTTGCGCTGCGGGTCCTTGGTTTCTTCGGCGGCCGTGGACACGGCGTCGAAGCCGATGTAGGCAAAGAAGATGATTGCCGCGGCGCTGCTGATGCCGGCAAAGCCGTTGGGGGCAAACGGCGTCCAGTTCTCGGGCCGGACGTAGAAGACGCCGACAGCGAGGAAGAACGCGATGATCACCAGCTTGAGCACCACCATGGCGGTGTTGAAGCCGGTGCTCTCGCGCACGCCGCGCACCAGCACCCAGGTGATGCCCATCACCGACAGGAAGGCCGGCAGGTTGAACAGGATCGGCACGCCGGCAATCTGCGGCGCGGTCAGCACGGCCTGGGCGTTGCGGATGACGTTCGGCGCCAGATCGGCTGTCGCTGCACCCGCAGCCTGGTACTCGGCCAGCGCCCGGTACGCGGTCCGGTAGTCGATGCCCAGCCAGACCGGCCACGTCACGCCGAAGCCGCGCAGCAGTTCCTGGAAGTACCCTGACCAGGAGATGGCCACCGCGACGTTGCCGATGGCGTACTCGATGATCAGGTCCCAACCGATGATCCACGCCACCAGCTCGCCGAGCGTGGCGTACGAGTAGGTGTAGGCGGACCCGGCCACCGGCACCATCGAGGCGAACTCCGCGTAGCACAGCGCAGCGAAGCCGCACGCCAGCGCGGTCAGCATGAACGAGATGACCAGGGCCGGGCCGGCGCCGAGGTGATGTGCGCCGCCCGCCGCGGCGCTGCCGACGGTCGAGAAGATGCCGGCGCCGATGATCGCGCCAATCCCGAGCGAGATCAGCTGCACCGGTCCCAGCGTCCGCGTCAGGCGCGGCCCCCCGTGCGCGTCGGCATCGCCCTGGAGCTGGTGCAGTGGCTTGACCGCGAAAAGCTGATTCACTCGATGGAACTCCTCAGTGTGTGGGCCGACTCGGCAGCTAACTTACACCACACCGTCTGCGGTGCCAGCGCGCCTTTCCGCGGGACTAGAATGCCAGCATGACGCGCCTGCTGTTGTCGCTGCTCTCGGCCGCCGTGATGTCGCTCACCATGCCTGGTCCGGCGGTGCAGGCCCAGGCCCGCACGCAGGCCCGCGCCCAGGCGCCCGCCCGCGCCGAGGCGCCGGCGGCCGGCCCGAAGATCGTCATGGAAACAGAGAAGGGCACCATCGTCATCCAGACATGGCCCGACAAGGCCCCCAAGACCGTGGCCCACGTCGTGAAACTCGTGAAGGGCAACTTCTACAACGCCCAACGCGTGCATCGCGTCGTCAAGGGACAGCTGGTGCAGTGGGGCGACAAGATGTCGCGCGACATGACCTATCGCGAGTGGTGGGGCCGCAGTCCGGGCGGCAGCAGCGGCACGCCGATTGGCGTTGCCGAGTTCTCCAAGGGCCTCAAGCACCGCGCCGGGATCGTCTCGATGGCCCACTCGGGCAACCCGGCCAACGCCGACAGCCAGATGTTCATCTGCCTCGCCGCCATGCCCAGCCTCGACGGCAAGCACGTGATCTTCGGCGAGGTCGTCGAAGGGATGGACGTCGCGCGCAAGCTGGTGGTGACCGACCGCTTCAAGCGCGTCAGCCTCCGATAGCCATGGCCGCACTCAGAACAGGCCGTCGGTCCTGACGATGCCCTCCAGGTGCGGGAAGCGCTCGACGAAGCTGCGCGGGAAGGACGCGTCGACGGGATCGCCGAGCCGGGCCCGCAGCTGCGCGGCATTGGCCACCGCGTTGCCGGCGAAGTGGTTGTTGGCGTAGAGATACAGCTTCTTGCCGAGCGCCGCGGCTGCGGCCGCCACGTCCACGAACGGCTCGAGCTCCTCCGGCCGGTACAGGTAGTTGTAACGCTCCTCGGCGGTTTCATGGTCCCACCACTGCGCCGCATTGCGGCCGTGCAGCCGGACGTAGGCCCAGGGACGTTCGCGCAGTTCCGCGAGGAAGACCTCGGGCGACTGCCACACCGACGACCGGAACTTGGGTTCGTCGATCAGCACCCAGGCCGCCCCGGCCGCGTCCAGCAGGGCCAGTGTCTCGCGGCGGGCGTCGCTCCAGCTGCGGTGCCGCAGTTCAACCGCCAGCGGCAGGTCCGGCAACGCCGCGACAAGCCAGGACAGGTAGGCCATCGCCTCGGGCGTCGCCTGGAAACTGGCAGGGAACTGCCCGAGCAGCGGACCGAGCCGCCCCGCCTCACGCAGCGGCGCCAGTGCCGCGATTGATTGGGCCAGGGCCAGCGGCGACGGCTCCGGGACGGGCGGGAGGTCGCGCGTGGACGGCGCGTGCAGGCGCGGGTGCGTGAACTGCTGGTGCAGCTTGACGGCAAACTCGAACCCCGGCGGCGTCCGGGCCACCCACTTGGCGGTCACCTCCGGCGACAGGTCGCGGTAGAACGACGCGTTCACCTCGACCGTGCGGAAGCGATCGGCATACCACGTCAGCTGGTCGGCCCCGCCGCGCGCCTTTGCCGGCGGATAGACGATGCGGGTCCACGCCCCGCGTCCCTGCGGGTAGTGCCAGCCCGACGTGCCGATCTTGATCAGCGGCGCATGCTCGGCCATTGCTACAATTTTGAGGTGCTCGCCCCTGCCCTCACGATCACCGAGATCTACGTGTCGATTCAGGGCGAGTCGTCGTTTGCCGGGCAGCCGTGCACGTTCATCCGCCTCACCGCCTGCGATCTGCGGTGTGCGTGGTGCGACACGGTGTATGCGTTCACCGAGGGCCGCAAGCAGCCGCTGGACGACATTCTCGCCGAGGTCGCGCGTCTCGGCGTCGCGCTGGTCGAACTGACCGGCGGTGAGCCACTGCTCCAGAAGAATGCCATCCCGCTGATGCAGCGCCTGCTCGATCAGGGCCACACCGTGCTGCTCGAGACTGGCGGCCACATGTCCATCGCCGACGTCCCGCCAGGAGTGCATCGCATCGTCGACGTGAAATGCCCGGGCAGCGGCGAATCCGCGCGCATGCATTGGGACAACCTCGATCGGCTGACGTCCCGCGACGAGGTGAAGTTCGTGATTGCCAGCCGCGAGGACTTCGAATACGCCCGCGAGGTGGCCAGCACCCACGACCTCGCCGCGCGCTGCGGAGCGGTGCACTTCTCGCCAGCCTGGAACCGCGTCGCGCCGGCTGATCTCGCGGCCTGGATCATCGAGGAGCGGCTGCCGGTCCGCCTGCAGCTCCAGCAGCACAAGTACATCTGGGAACCCGCCGCGCGCCGCGTATGACGACCGACGCCAGGGCCATCCTCCTCCTCAGCGGCGGACTCGACTCCTACACCGCCGGGGCCATTGCCGCCGCTGACGGCTTCTCCCTGCTGGCGCTGACCGTACGCTACGGCCAGACGCACGCCCAGGAAATCGAGGCGTCGCGCCGCGCCGCGCACGCGCTCGGGGTCGATCGGCATGTCGAACTGGACCTCGACCTGCGCGACATCGCCCGCTCGGCGTTGACCGGGGCGGGCGCCGTGCCGCTCGACCGCGACGTCGCCGATGCGCACGACATCCCGAGCACCTACGTGCCGGCGCGCAACACCATCTTCCTGTCGCTGGCCCTCGCCTGGGCGGAAACGGTCGGGGCGTCGGTCATCGTGATCGGGGTCAATGCCCTCGATTACTCCGGCTACCCGGACTGCCGGCCGGAATACATCGACGCCTTCGAGCGGATGGGCCGGCTGGCAACGGCCGCCGGGGTCCATGGCACGCCGCTGTCCGTCCTGGCGCCGCTGCAGCACATGAGCAAGGCCGAGATCATCCGCCGCGGCCTCGAGCTCGGACTCGACTACGGCATCACCCATTCGTGCTACGCGCCGACCCCCGCCGGCCGTGCCTGCGGGCGCTGCGACAGCTGCCAGTTGCGGGCGCGCGGCTTTGCCGACGCCGGCATCCCCGACCCCGCCCTGAACCGCCCATGACCGGCGCAGCTGGCTCCCGGGAACGTCAGGTCGGGAGGCTGCAGCCGGAAGGGCGCCGGCAGGCGTCCTACCCGTCATGACCCGGCCTCGTCTGCGCTCGCTCGCCCTGGGAGTCGGCATCTACGCGGCAGCCACCGTGCTGCTGTTCGGGCAGTCGGGCAGCACGCACCCGGTATCGGGCCGTGTCATCGCCGGCGTGATGGGCCACGAGGGTGCACCGTGGCTCGACCGGCCGGAGCGTGAATCGGAAGAGCGCCCCAGTCAGGCGATTGCCGGCCTGAAGCTGGAACCGGGGATGGTGGTGGCCGACTTCGGTGCCGGGTCTGGTTACTACACCGAACGGCTCGCGCGTGCCGTCGGACCCCGCGGCCGGGTGCTGGCCGTGGACCTGCAGCCGGAGATGCTGGCCATGGTCGGGCGTCGGGCGAAGAAGCTCGGCCTCGACAACATCGAACTGGTGCGCAGCACACCCGACGACCCGCAGTTGCCGGCCGGGGTGGTGGACCTCATCCTGATGGTCGACGTCTACCACGAGCTCGCGGCGCCGCAGCGCGTGCTCCGTGCGATGAAGACGGCGCTTTCGCCACGCGGCCGCATCGCCATCGTCGAGTTCCGCAAGGAGGATCGGACCGTGCCGATCCGCGAGGAGCACAAGATGAGCGTGGCCCAGGCGGTGCAGGAGTTCGGCGCCGAGGGCTACGAGCTCGATCGCCGCGTCGACTCGCTGCCGTGGCAGCACCTGCTCCTCTTCCGCGCGAGATAGGCCCGGCCGCAGGCTACCCTGTGTCGGTGACCACCCGGCTCTACTACGACGATGCCGCCCTCGCGGCGTTCGAGGCGACGGTGCTGGCCTGTGACCCGGCCGACGCCGGCTACCGTCTCGCCCTCGATCGCACTGCCTTCTACCCGACCTCGGGTGGACAGCCGCACGACCTCGGTCAGCTCCGCGTCGGCGACCTCGTCGTGCCCGTCACCGACGTCACCGCCGACGACGACGAGCAGGTGTGGCACCACGTAGCGGAGCCACTTGCCACCGGCACGCGCGTCTCGGGCGAGATCGACGAGCCGCGCCGGCACGGCCACCGCCAGCAGCACTCCGGACAGCACATCCTGTCGGCGGCGTTCGACGCCCTCTTCGAGAACCGGACCGAGAGCGTCCATCTCGGTGCCGAGGCATGCACGCTCGACCTGCACCGTGAGGTGACGGCCGACGAGTGCCGGCGTGCCGAGGACCTCGCCAACGCCGTGGTGTGGGACAACCGGCCGGTGGCGGTGCGGTACGCCGACGCGCTGGATCTGGCCGGCGAACCACGCCTGCGCAAGGCCACCACGCGAACCGGCCGCATCCGGCTGATCGACATCCCCGGACATGACCTCTCAGCCTGTGGCGGCACGCACGTCGGCGCGACCGGCGAGGTCGGCGTGATCGCCATTCGCGGCACCGAACGCTTTCGTGGGGGCACGCGCGTGACGTTCGTGGCGGGGCGGCTCGCGCTCGAGAGCTATCGCGACCTGCGCGACAGCGCAGACGCCGCGGCGAGGGTGCTGTCGGTGTCCATCGGCGACCTGCCCGATGCGTTGACGAGGCTGCGCGAGGACCTGAAGGGGGAGCAGCGGCGGGCCCGGGAGCTCACCGGGCAGCTCACCGTCATCCAGGCGGCAACGCTGGAGTCGCGGGTGGAGGCATCAGGCCTGCTGCTGGCGCACCTGCCCGAGGCCGACGCGCAGGGACTGCGCGTGACGGCGTCGCAACTGGTGGCGACACCGGGCCGCGTCGTCGTGCTGCTCGGCGGGCCGTCGCCGCACGCCCTTGCCGTTGCGCGCAGTGCCGACCGGACCGACATCGACGCCGGGGCGCTGGTCCGTACGATCTGCGGCGCCCACGGCGGCAAGGGCGGAGGGCGGTCCGACTTCGCGCAGGCTGGCGGCGTCGGCGCCTCGACCGACGCGCTGCGAACCCTGCTCGGCTGAAGCGCCGCGCGCAGCCCTTACGGGGTCGGTCCTGCTGCGGGGGCGGCCGGGGCGGTCGGCGTCGCCGTCGCCGTCGCTGTTGGCGGGGCGTCGAGCAGTGCCAGGATCTCGGTGACCGCAGGCGCCGTCAGCCGCGCCGCGCCAGGCTCGCCGGCCCGCTGCGCCAGCATCTCGGCCCCGGCCTGGACGATCGACACGCGCTCCTCCTTGCCGTCGAAGGATGCGACGACGTCGAGGACGGGCGTCGATGTCTTCGGCGCGTCCACCCACGCTTCGGCGCGGATCGTGCTGAGCCGGCTGGCGAGGTCGTCGATGGTCGCGGCCTTGATGCCGGCATCGGCCGGCGCGGTCTGCACCCAGGTCTCGACGGCGTCCTTGCCCGTGCCGACCTTCTTCTTCTCGAAGGTGCGGCTGCTGTCGCTGCGCATCACCACCAGCCGCGACAGGTTGAACATGCGGAACGCGAACAGGTCCTTGGCGCGATACGTCGCTGCCGTGCGCTGCAGGTCGTCGGCAAGGCCCTTCTCGACGGTGAAGACCATCGGCCGGGAGGCATCGCGCATGTGGAACGCCGCGTCGCCGCTGGCGCTGCCGACGAGCACCTGTGCCACGGTCTTGCCGCCGGCGGTCGCCGTCACCGTCGTCCGCGCCGGCTGCAGGCCGTACACGTCGAGGGTCGCCGGCTGATCGGCAACGATGGCCTGCATCTGCCCGGAGGCGAGTCGGGTCAGTAACGCGCCGACTTCCGCGCCGTCGGCGCGACCCAGCTGCGGCTGCACGAGCTGCCACTCGTCGCCGTCCTTCTTGAGCTCGATCGTGCCGGGCGTGCCGATGACCGCGAGCCGGTCGACGGCTTCGCGGTCGAAGCTGGCAATCGACTTGTTGCGCAGCTGGAACGTCGTCCGGTCGAGGCTCTGTTCCAGCCAGCTGGGCACCGTGAAGACACGCGACGCGTCGTCCAGCTTGGCGTACGTGTCGCCGCCGGTGGCGGTCTTGGCGCCGAGCAGCAGCGTGCGCGGCTTGCCCTGCGCCGTGAACGTGAGGCGCAAACGTGGCGTGTCCAGCCCGAAGGCGTCGAGGCTGGCTGGCTTTTCGTCGATGACGCGGGTCATGTCGAGGCTGGCGAGGTTGCTCGTCACGCCGGAGACCTCGCTGGCATCGGCCGCGGCTGTGACCGGCGACTCGATCGTCCAGCCGTCGCCCGCTTTCTTCAGTGTGGTGACGTCGCCGTTGGAGGCGGTCAGCGTCAGCGCGGCGATCTGGTCAGCCTCCAGCGCGGCAAACACCTTCTCGGCCTTCGGCTCGTCGTCAGCCGGCTCGCGCTTCATCTCGACGAACCAGATGTAGCCGCCGAGGGCGGCGGCCAGGACCAGCAGCAGCAGCGTCGAGCGTCCGCGCTTCATCCGCGCCTCCGACTCCAGGTCCAGATGCCGAGCGCCGCTACGGCGAGCGGCAGGCCGAGCACCGACAGGTAGAGCACGCGGCGCTGCTGATCCTCGGTCATGGTGACGCGGCGGTCGCCAGCCTGCTTGGGGCGGATGGCAATCAGGTTCTCCTGCTGCGCCACCCAGTTCAGGGCGTTCAGGAAGAGGTCGCGATTGCCCTGCGTGCCGAGGACGGCGTTGCTGGCAAAGTCGGAGTCGCCGAAGACCACCACCCGCGTCTGCGGCTTCGGCGCCGCCTCGGGTGCGGCCGGCTGTCCGGGCCCGGCAGGCGGCGGGGGAGCTGTAGCTGGCGCGTTCGGGGCGTCGATGCCGACGGCCGCGGCGAGCGTAACCGGGCCTTCCTTCTCGCCGCCGGCTTCGTCACGTGCCACCGGCTTGCCTTCGAACACCGCGGCGAGATCGGACTCGGCCCACGACTGGGCACTGGTCGTGGCAATCGGCTGCGCCGTGCGGCCGTTGGTTCCGCCTTCGATCGGATTGACCGAGCGAGCCAGCGGGAAGGCGGTGATGAGGCCGAAGTTCTCCGTGATCGGGTGGTCGGGATAGGTGGCCACGACCGGCACCGACGGGCCTGCGCCGAGCATCTGGCCGACGCTGCTGACGTCGACCACGACATCGGTGCCGACCTCGACACCCCAGGCCCGGGCCAGGCCGATGAGGCCGGTCAGGGGCGGTGCCGTGGCACCGTCGGGGGGATCGAGCATGAGCAGCAGCTTGCCGCCCTTGTCGAGGTAGCGCTGCACCATGTCCAGCTCGGGCTGCAGGAAGTCGTTCTTCGGTCCGGCGATGACCAGCACGGCGGCATCGGCGGGCACGTCCTGCTGCTGGGCGAGGACGACCTTGTCGACGGCGAAGTTGTCACGCTGCAGCGCACCGGCAATGGCGTTGTACCCGGTCCGCTGGTCTGCGCTCGTGGTGTCGCGTTCGCCGTGGCCCTGCGAGAAGTACACCTTCTTCTCGCCGCCCTCCACCGCCTTGACGATGGCGTTGGTGATGTCCTGTTCCGTGTCGGCGGTGATCCGTTCGACGCGGCCGTTGTAGTCGACGGCGATGGTGCCGTACTGCTGCACCTGCCACTGCCTCGCCACCGCCGGCTGCTTGTCCGGGTCGATGTACTCCACCTTCACCTGTGAGGCTGCGTAGGTGTAGCCCTCGAGGCGATCGCGGAACCGCTGGAACTCGGTGTCCTTGGCAAACACCTTGACGGTCACAGGGCCCTTCAGCCCGTCGAGCACCTTGCGGCTCTGATCCGAGAGGGTGAACTGGCCGCCCTCGGTGAGATCCCAGCGCTTGTGCTGACGGCCGGCCACGTAGTTGACGCCGACCAGGATGGCCAGCAGCAGCAGCACGCTGGCCGAGGTGAGCGCGCCGGCCCGCGTGCCGCGGCGGCCCCACATCGCGGCGAACTCGCGCCACTGCGTTGCCAGGTAGACCAGCACGACGACCAGGCCGGCCAGCGCCAGGCGCTGCCAGATCTGCTGCTGTTCGGGACGAATGAAGCGGATGGCGACCGCCGCCACCACGAGGGCGGTGCCGATCCAGCCGAGGACGTTGACGAAACGGGTCATGGCTCTGCGTCTCCGGACCGGGTTACCCGCGCCACCGATCGGCATCGACCGACCGGGCGGTGAGGAAGAGCCCGAACGCGATCACGCTCAGGTAGTAGATGACGTGCTGGGTGTCGATCACGCCCTTCGAGAAGTCCTCGAAGTGCTGGAACACCGACAGGGCCGAGACGACGCCGCGCGCGATCGGGCCGGCGCCTTCGCCGACCCAGGCCACGAGCAGGAGCATCAGCAGCACCGCGTAGGTCAGCAGGCCGGCGACGATCTGGTTGCGGGTCAGGTTCGACAGGAACAGCCCGATCGAGATGAAGCCGGCGCCGAGCAGCAGCAACCCGAGATAGCCGGTGACGATCGGCGCGACCTCGGGGTCGCCATAGACGAACAGCCAGATCAGGTTGAGCGCGCTCAGGCCGAGCATCAGCGCGTACAGCGCAAAGGCGCCCAGGAACTTGCCGAGCACGATTTCCCAGTCGGTGAGCGGCGAGGTCAGCAGCAGTTCGATGGTGCCGCTGCGCTTCTCCTCGGCAAAGGTCCGCATCGTCAGCGTCGGGATGAAGATGAGGATGATGATGCCGGCCTGCAGCAGCAGCGGGCGGACCAGCATCTCGTTGACGTTGAGCGTCTGCGGGCCCTGCATCCCGAACTGCTGCATGCGCAGGCTCTGCTCGCTGAAGAAGCTGAGGAAGCTGTAGAACATCCAGCCGAAGAGCAGCGCGAACAGGCCGACCAGCATGTAGGCGATCGGTGACGAGAAGTAGCTGTGGAGTTCGCGGCGGGCGATGGCGAGGGTGTTACGCACGGGCCACCTCCTCCGCGGGCGAGTCGGTGGTGGTCAGCTGCAGGAAGATCTCCTCGAGGCTCATGCGCATCGGGCGCAGTTCGACCAGGCCGTAGCCGGCCCCGACGACCGCCTGGGCGACGTGCCGACGCACGTCCAGGCCCCTCTCGCTCTGCACCTCGAAGCCGGTCGAGACGCCGTGGCGTGCGGCCACCGCCACCGCCGTGACGCCCGGGACGGCCGTGAGGAGCGACTGCGCGTCGACGCCCTGGCTGTCGATCTCGACATACACCGAGGCCGCTCCCTGCAGGCGCGCCGTCAGGTTCTCCGGCGTGTCCTCGGCCACGACCTTGCCCTTGTTGATGATCACCACGCGCTGGCAGGTCTGCGCGACCTCCGGCAGGATGTGCGGTGCTCAGGACGATCGTGTGATCGCCGGCCAGGCTGCGAATCAGCTCGCGGGTCTCGATGATCTGCTTGGGGTCGAGGCCGGCGGTCGGTTCGTCGAGCACGAGCACGTCCGGGTTGTGGATCAGCGCCTGGGCCAGGCCGACGCGCTGCTTGTAGCCCTTGGAGAGCTTGCCGCAGTGGCGGTTGGCCATGTCGGCAACGTGGGTGCGCTGCATCACCGAGGCGACGCGGCTGGCCTGCTCGCCGGGCGGCACGCCCTTGATGCGCGCCACGAAGCGCAGGTACTCGCGCACCGTCATGTCGGGGTAGAGCGGCGGCGCTTCCGGCAGGTAGCCGATGCGCTGCTTGGCCTGCACCGGCGCATCCTGCAGGTCGAACCCCGCGACGCGCGCGCGGCCTTCCGTCGGCGGCATGTAGCCGGTCAGGATGCGCATGGTGGTGGTCTTGCCGGCGCCGTTGGGCCCCAGAAACCCCAGGATCTCGCCCTTGCCGACGTTGAAGCTCACGCCATCGACCGCCGTGAAGGGGCCGTAGCGCTTGGTGAGCTGCTGCACCTCTATCACCGTATCTCTCCAGACTTGTCCGGGCTCGTCGAGGCGAGCACGGAATCGGTGGCGGGTCTGTCTCGCCCACCGGTCGACTGCCAACCCCACATGGTAGAGAGCGGCGTCAGCAGGGTCAAATGCGACAGTCGCCGCCGGTGCTAACATATGAACAGTTGCTCATATGTCACACACGACTGTCGCCACACCGCGTCCGCCCCGGCCTCGTCCCGGGCATCCCGCGCTGGCCGGAACGGCCCGCGTCCGTTCTCCCCGGGACGTCGCGACCCCACTGTCGCCGGACACCGCGCAGGCCCTGGCCGAGACGTTCCGCGTGCTCGGCGACCCGACGCGCATCCGGTTGATTGCCGCCATGGCCACTGCCGAGCGCTGCGTGGGCGCCCTGGCCGCGCTGGTCGGCATGAGCGAGTCGGCGGTGTCCCATCAACTCCGCATGCTGCGGGCCGCGCGCCTGGTCCGGACCCGGCGGGCCGGCCGGCAGGTCTTCTACACGCTGGACGACGGCCACATCCTGGCGTTGTTCGAGCAGGGTCTCAGCCACGTGCACGAGGATGTCCAGGCGGGACCGTCCCGGCGCGGCGAGTCGGGGGAGGGGCGTTGAACGCGCCGGCCTGTCCCCGGTGCATCGATCACCGCACCGCCACCTTTCACGTCGCGGAGATGGACTGCGCGCATGAAGTGGCCATCCTCGAGAAGCGGCTGGGCGGCCTGGACGGGGTGATGACCCTGGACGCCGACGTGCTGTCACGGCAACTCCGCGTCCACTACGACGGCGCGTCGTTGTCGGCGGCCGGCATCGCCGAAGCGGTGGCCAGGACGGGCATGCGGGCGTGGCCGGTGACCGCTGCGGGGGAGGCGCCACGGGTCGAGAGCGGTGTGCCCTGGACGCTGGTCATCGCCGGGGTCGCGTGCGGGATCGCCGGCGGGTTGTGGGTGGCCGGGGCTCCCGGCCTGTACCTGCGGGCGGCGCTGCTGCTGTCGGTGGCGGTCACCGCTCCGGCAACGCTGCGGCGCGCCTGGCAGGCGGCGCGCGGCCGGCGGCTCGACATCCACGTGCTCATGGCCGTGGCTGTGGCTGGTGCGTTGGCCATCGACGAATGGTTCGAGGCCGCCACCGTGCTGGTGTTGTTCGGCGTCGCGCAGGCGCTCGAGGCGCGCAGCCTGGCGCGCGCCCGCCGCGCCATCGCCGATGTGCTCGACGTGACGCCGCCGACCGCCGAGGTCGTGCAGCCCGGCGGCACCCGCACGGTGCCGGTGGCGCAGGTGGCCGTCGGGCAGGTGGTGTCGGTGCGCCCGGGTGGCCGTGTCCCGATGGACGGCGTGGTCTCGACGGGCGAGAGCGCCGTGAACCAGGCGCCTGTCACCGGCGAGGCCGAGCCGGTGCTGAAGGTCGCCGGCGACACGGTCTATGCCGGATTGGTCAACGGCGATGCCTCGCTGACAGTGGAGGTGAGCCGGGTATCGAGCGACTCGACCGTCGCGCGCATCGTGCACCAGGTGGAGCGGGCCCATGCGGCGCGGGCCCAGGTGCAGTCGACCGTCGATCGCTTTGCCGCCGTCTACACCCCCATCGTCCTGGCGCTCGCCGCGGCCCTGGCGGTGCTGCCACCGCTGCTCACCGGCGCGCCCTGGCTGGCGTGGATCGAACGCGCGCTGGTGCTGCTCGTCGTCGCCTGTCCGTGCGCGCTGGTCATCGCCACGCCGGTGGCGATGGTCTCCGCGCTGTCGGCTGCGGCGCGTCGCGGCCTGTTGCTGAAGGGCGGGGCCGTCCTCGAACGGCTGGCCACGATCCGGGTGGTGGCCCTCGACAAGACCGGCACCGTGTCCGAGGGCCGACTGCGCATCACCACGGTCACGGCGCTCACCACCTTCCCCGAGGCTCGCGCGCTGCAGCTGGCCGCCGCGGTCGAGGCCGGCGTGCACCATCCCCTCGCCCTGGCGATTGTCACGCTTGCGGAGGCACGGGGCCTGGCGCCGCTCTCGGCCGTCGCGACGCAGCATGCGCCCGGACGCGGCGCGTCTGCCACCGTCGACGGCCATGCGGTCAGCATCGGCCGGCCCGACTGGCTTGCCGGCGTGCTTGCCGCTGGGACTTCGATGCCCGACGCGACGGCGGTGCTGGCCGTGGATGGCGTGCCGGTGCTCGCCTTCGAGGCGGCCGACCAGGCGCGGCCGGCAGCCGCGGCCGCCGTCGCCGCGCTCGAGCGGCTCGGGCTGCGCATGTCGGTGCTGTCGGGCGATCACGAGGCATCGGTGGCGCGACTCGCAGCGGACGTGCACGTGGCCGACTGGCGCTCGCGCCTGCTCCCCGAGGACAAGGCCGCAGCCGTGGCCGACCTTTCGCGGCATGGCCCGGTGCTGATGGTCGGCGACGGCATCAACGACGGGCCGGCGCTGGCCGCTGCCAGCGTCGGACTGGCCATGGCCGATGGCGGCGCTGCCGTTGCACTCGAAGCCGCCGACGGCGCCCTCATGCATCACGATCTCGCGCTGGTGCCCTACGCCATCACGCTCGGCCGCGCTACCCTGCGCACGGTGCGGACCAACGTCGCGCTGGCCCTGGCGCTGAAGGTCGCCGTGATCGTGGCCGCCGCACTCGGCATGGCCTCGCTGTGGCTCGCGGTTCTGGCCGACGTCGGGGCGTCGGTGCTCGTCGTGGCACTGAGCCTGCGCCTGCTCACGTTCACGCCGAATACAGGCGGGCGCGCGTGATTGCGACGGCTCTTGCGTTGTCGCTATAATCCGCGCGTTGCAGTCGCGGGCGCCGGGATCATGCCGGCAGCGCATGCCCGGTGACTGCGGAGACCGTCATGTCCATGAGTGCCCCGAGCCGCGTGAGCCCCGACGTCCGTGACCTCGAGATCGAAGTCCTGATTGCCCTGACCGCCGGCGCGTCTCCGTGCCTGCACGCACCGGAATCGTGTCTGCTGGCCGTCGACGAGGAGGTCGACGAGGACGACCTCGATGAGGACGACGACGAGGATTGGGACGACGAGGACGAGGGCGAGGAAGAGGACGAGGCCGAAGACGAACTCGGCTGGGACGATGACGACGACGACGACGATGATGACGATGACGACGAAGTGGACGACGAAGCGCCGTCGGCCTAGAACCCGTCCCGCGGTCCCCTGAACCCATGCACATCCGACCCGCCCCCGACGGCGGGTCCTCGCCCGGCAGGCGCGGCGCTGCACTGCACGAACGTCTCGTGCTCGCAGTTGCCGCGCTCTTTCTTTGCGGGCACCTCGCCTGGCTGCCGCGCCACCTCGAGGACATCGACTCACTCAACTTCGCCCTCGGGCTGCGTGAGTACGACGTGGCGGCGCATCAGCCACACCCGCCCGGCTACCCGGTGTTCACGCTGCTGGCGCGGGCCAGCGCGCACCTCCTTTCACCGCTGGCGGGCGACCTCGCCACTCGCGACGCACTCGGCATGGCCGTACTCGCCGGGTTGGCGGGCGCGATCGCGCTGCTCGTGCTGCATCGCATCCTCCGGGCCATCGTGCCGGCAACGGGCGCCGCCGAGGACCAGGCGCCCCTGCTCGTCACGGCGCTGACGGCGACGACACCGCTGTTCTGGCTCACGGGATCACGTCCGCTCAGCGACATGCCGGGCCTGGCTGCCGCGCTGGCGTGTCAGCTGCTGCTGCTTCGCGCCGGGCGCGAGGCGGCGCCGCGCCGCGATGCCCTGCTGGCCGCGCTGGCCTGTGGCGTCGCCACGGGCATTCGCTCGCAGGTCACCTGGCTCGTCGTGCCGCTGCTGGCCTGGCTCGCGCTGCGCACCTGGCGACGTGTCGACCTGGGTGCGGCGCTGGCCGTGGCGGCCGCGGCGCTGGCCGGCGTGCTGACCTGGGCGATCCCGATGATTGCCGTGACGGGCGGTCCCGGTGCGTACCGCGCGGCGCTGACGTCGCAGGCGGGCGAGGACTTCGACGGGGTGCCGATGCTGGTGCTGCAGCCCGGCCTCCGCCGCCTCGTGATGGCGCTCAGCGACACTTTCCTCGCGCCGTGGGGCTGGTGGCCGCTGGCCGTGGTGATGCTGACTGTGGCCGCGGCGGGCGTGCTGGCGTTGCGGCGACGCGGCGGTGTCCTGCAGTGGCTCGGGCTCGGCTTCGGACCATACGCCGCCTACCACCTGCTTTTTCAGGAGACCGAGACCACCCGCTACGCACTGCCCCTCGTGCCGGTGGTGGCGACGCTGGTGGTGGTCGCGCTGCTGCGATGGGTGCCAAGGCGCGCGCGGCTGATTGCCGTGGTCCTCGGCGGCATCGCCCTGGGCGTCTCGCTGCAGGCGCACCAGCAGTACGTGCGCACGGGCGCGACAATCAGCGAAGCCCTGCGCCGCATGGAGGCAGCGGCGCTCGCGGCCACCGCCCGGCCGCAGGTCGTGATGCACCGCCGCGTCTGGGCCGAGACACGCCGGGCCCGCAGCGTCATCACGCCGGCCCCGGCGTTCGACGTCCTGCCGGCGCATCGCGCCCTCGAGTGGCAGGGCGCCACGGCTGCATGGCAGGAGGGCGACACGCCCGTGTGGTGGCTGGTCGATCCCCGTCGCGGCGACCGGGCAGCGGTCGATCCGCGCGGCCTGCGCCTGCGCGAACACGTCGGCTGGCCGGCCCCGGTCTCGGCCCTGCTCGGCGGCATGCGTCCGCATGCCTTCGACTGGTACGACGCGACCGCGCCGCAGTGGGTGCTGCTCGATGGCTGGGGCCTGACACCTGAACTTGCCGGGCTCTCGGCCGCTGCCAGGCAGGGACCGTCGCAGGCCGGCGCAACGGCGCTCGTGCGCGGCCAGGCTGGTGCCGCCACGCTGATGATCGGCGGCCGCTACCTGCCCCAGTCGGACCCCGTGTCTGCACCGGCGTTGTCGGTGCGCCTGGCAGGCGGCGATCTGCCGTCGGTGACGTTGCCGCGCGGCAGCTTTGCCTTCACCTGGGTCGTCCCGGCCGGGACGACGCCGTCGGCCGTCTACAGCCGCCTGCAGGTGCGCGCCCGGCCCGCGACCGCCGGCGCCGAGGAGCGTGTCTTTCTCGAGCAGTTCGACCTGCAGCCGTGGGGCGTGCCGGTCCTTGCCCTCGAGGCCGGCTGGTACGAGCCGGAGCGCGACGCCGGCACGGGCCGGCAGTGGCGCTGGGTGGCGGACCAGAGCGGCCTGCGCATCGCCGGCGCCAGCGGCGATGTGACGCTGTCGATCGCCGGCACCTATCCCCGTCACTACGACCGCGAGCCGGTGCTGGAGATTTTTGCCGGCGGCCAGCGTGTCGCGGCGCACACCCTGCCGCGTCCCTTTCATGTCGAGCAGCGCGTGACTGCTCAGCAATTGGCTGAAGACGGTCGTCTCACCTGGCGCGTATCGCCGTCGTTCGTCGCGGGTGACCTGACGGGCACGGCCGACGCGCGACGGCTCGCCCTGGAGATTTCCAGCCTGCGCGCGTCGCCGTTCGTTGACACGACCACCAACGACCGATAGGCTTTGCGCCATGTCACCCGTCTCGGTGCTGTCCTCGGTGCCGTGCCCCTCGTCCCCTGAACCCGGGAGTCTCGGATCGATGTCTCGACTGCGAGTCGTGCTGCCTGTTGTCGCGCTGTGCTTGTCACTCGGCCTGGCTGGATGTGCCAAGAAGGCGCCTGCGCCTGCACCGCCCGCGCCCCCTCCGCCGGCCCCGGCGACCACGCCGCCACCGCCGCCGCCACCGCCCCCACCGGCGCCCGCCCCTGCGCCTGAGGCGCCGCGCGCCCTCACCGAGGAGGAGCTGTTTGCCAAGAAGAGCCTCGAGGAGCTGAACGCGGAGAAGCCCCTGACCGATGTGTTCTTCGCCTACGACAGCTACACGGTCAGTGAGGAAGGGCGCGCCGCACTGCAGAAGAACATGGAATGGCTGCGCAAGTGGGGAAGCACCCGCGTGCTGGTCGAGGGCCACGGCGACAGTCGCGGCACGCCGGAGTACAACCTCGCTCTCGGCGAACAGCGTGCCGCCGCGGTGCGCGACTACCTGGTGAGCCTCGGCCTGCCGGCCGAGCGCGTGACCATCGTCAGCAAGGGCGAAGAGCAGCCGTTCTGCACCGACGAAGGGGAGTCCTGCTTCTCGCAGAACCGGCGCGGACACTTCCTGCTCACGGCCAAGTAACCTGGATTAGCGCGGTGAGGACACCTCGCGGAGGTGTCGTTCGAGGGGCGGCTCGCGGAGCCGCCCCTAGCTGTTTGTGATGTCGGCGTTGATGGCCGCGGCCGCGGCTGCGGGATCGCCGGCGCCGGTGATCGGGCGGCCGATCACCAGGTGCGAGGCGCCAGCGCGAACCGCTTCGGACGGCGTCATCGTCCGCGCCTGGTCGTCCTGGCCGGCGGCAGCAGGTCGGATGCCCGGCGTGACGATCGCGAAGTCCGGGCCGCACGTCGCGCGGATCAGCTCGATCTCCAGCGGCGACGCGACGACGCCGTCGATCCCCGCCTCGCGGGCCAGGGCAGCCAGGCGCTGCACCTGGTCACGCACGCCGCCCGTCGCGCCCACGGCGGCCAACCGGGCGTCATCCAGGCTGGTCAGCACCGTGACCCCGACGATCAGCGGCCTCTCCCGCCAGTCCGATGCGCCTCGTCGTGCGCCGCATCGCGCGCCGCGCGCAGCATGTCCAGGCCACCGCTGGCGTGCACCGTCATCATCCAGGCGCCGAGGCGCGTGCCGGCGCGGACGGCCCCGGCCACGGTGTTCGGGATGTCGTGGAACTTCAGGTCGAGGAAGAGACGGAGGCCGCGTTCGACGACCGGGGCCACGGCGGCCGGCCCCTCGCTCACGAAGAGCTGCTTGCCGACCTTGAAGCCGCCGACGTGCGGCGCCAGTTGCTGTACCAGCGACTCGGCCGCGGCGATGCTGTCGACGTCGAGCGCGATCAGGATGGGCGACATGCCGGCTCCGGGACCCCTCGTTTGGCTGTCTGCACCGCGCCGACGAGGTCGGCAAGACGGCTGATGTCGTGCCGGGCGCAGTAGGACTCGAGGTCAGCGAGGACGCGCGCCCAGATGAACGGATCGGCAAAGTTCGCCGTGCCGATCTGCACCGCATCGGCGCCCGCGAGCATGAACTCCACCACGTCCTCGGCCGAGGCGATGCCGCCCATGCCGACAATCGGGATCTTCACGGCCTGGCGGCACTCGTAGACCATCCGCACGGCAATCGGGCGGATCGCCGGGCCGCTCAGTCCGCCCATCACGTTGGTGAGCTTCGGCTTGCGCGTTTCGACGTCGATGGCCATGGCCAGGAACGTGTTCACGAGCGACACGGCATCCGCGCCCGCCTCCTCGGCGGCGCGCGCGAACGAGGCGACGTCGGTGACGTTGGGCGTCAGCTTCGGCATGATCGGCAGGCTGGTGACCTTGCGCACGGCCGCCACCACGTCGTGCGTCCCGTGCAGGCTGCAGCCGAACTGGATGCCGCCCTCCTTGATGTTCGGGCACGAGATGTTCAACTCGATCGCCGCCACGCCTTCGTGATCGGAGAGGACGCGGCTGACTTCACAGTACTCGTCCAGCGTGACGCCGCAGACATTGACGATGGTCACCGCGCCGAGCGCCCGCAACTCGGGCAGGCGCTCCTTGACGAAACGATGCACGCCGATGCCCTGCAGGCCGATGGCATTCAGCATCCCGGCCGGCGTCTCGACGATGCGCGGCGGCACATGCCCCTCGCGCTCGGTCAGGAACAGGCCCTTGACGACCACCGCGCCAAGCGACGCGAGGTCGAGCGCGCCGGCGTACTCGACGCCGTAGCCGAAGCAGCCGCTGGCTGCCATCAGCGGATTGCGCAGGGTCAGTGGCCCGAGTGGACTGGACAGATCAGCCATGGTCGGCCAGGCCTTCCCAGTGCAGCGTACTTGCGGCAAAGACCGGCCCGGCGGTGCAGGAGCGTACGAGATGGGGCGGGCCGCCGGCGGTCTTGATGGGGACGACGCAGCTGTAGCAGCCGCCCATGCCGCACCCCATGACCTGCTCCAGCGACACCCAGGCGTCGCGGCCGGCGTCGGTGGCGAGCCGGGCCACCGCCCGCATCATCGGGGTCGGCCCGCAGCAGAAGATTGCCACCGGTGCGTCGGCGGCCGTCTCACCGAGCGCCGCTTCGAGCGGCACGGTGATCCGGCCGTGGGCGCCGCGGCTGCCGTCCTCGGTGGCCAGCACCAGCTCCACGCCGCGTGCGGCAAACCAGTCGGCGTAGTACAGGTCGTCGCCGCGGCGGGCGCCGTAAAACAGGCGCAGCTGCACCCCGCGTGCGAGCAGTGCGTCGGTGAGCGTGGCAAAGGGTGCGAGACCCACGCCCCCGGCCACCATCCATGCGGTTGTCGGCGGCTCGATCAACGGCCAGGGTTGGCCGAGTGGGCCGAGGCACCCGAGGCGTTCGCCGACGCGCACGTCGGCAAGTTGACCGGTGCCAATGCCGATGCGCTTGTTGAGGATGCTGATGCCACGCGGCGCGCCGTCGGGGCCGCGCACGATCTCGAAGATCGAGAACGGCCGGCGCAGCAGCGGATCCAGCCCCGGCTTCGTCTTGATCATGACGAACTGGCCCGGTTCGGCAGCGGCGGCGATTGTCGCGGCGGCGAGGGTGACGACGTTGTACTCTGCCGAGAGCGTACGGTTCCCGAGCACCTCGGCTTGCTCGTCCACGATCATCCTCGGCAGCATAGCGCATCCGCCCCATGCCGTACCTGCGACTGCTGACCAACGCACTGGTGGCCGGCACCCTCGGCGCGGCAATGCTGGCGCACCTGGTGCTGCTGCTCAACCCGCAGCTGCCGCTGCATCCGGGCGTGCTGTATTCGCTCGGCTGGCGTCTGCTGGTCACGGCTGGTCCGTTGCTGGCCGGCGGGTTCTTCATTGCCAGCCTGGCGCGGTACCTCGTCACCCGTCGCGGCCCGGGCTGGCTCAGCCTGCGCATCCTGGCCTGGACGACCACCGTCGTCGTCGGAGGTGGTGCCCTGCTGGCGTGGCTCAACCTCTCGGCGTTCGGGCCCTCGCTCAGCGCGGCGGCGGGGCGGCGGGCGGTGGTCGTCGCGCTCACGCTGGCCAGCACGGCCTGCGTGCTGCTGCTGATTGCCCTCGTGCACTACGGCTTTGGCCGGCGCGGCAGCCGCGTCGGCGGTGCGGTGCTCGGCATCGCCGTGCTGGCTGCGGTCGTCCTGCCGCTGGTGGCGCGAGGGCCGGCGGAACCGGTGCCGGGTCCGCGGCGTGCGGTGCGTTCGGTGGACCCATCGCTGCGTGAGCCAGCGGCGGGCCGGGTCTGGGTCGTGTTGCTCGATGGCGCGTCGCTGGACTACGTCTCGCCAGCCGCGGCCCAGGGCCGTCTGCCCAACTTCGGCCGTCTGCTCGATCGGTGGCGCGTCGCTCACGCTGTTCTCGATCGAGCCGCGCCGGCCATCGCCCATCTGGGCTTCGGTGGCGACCGGTCGCTATCCCCCGGGCACGCACGTGCGGGCGCCGGAGCGCTATCACGGCGGGTGGGCGACGGTCGACCTGTTGCCGCGGTACGCCCTGGCCGACCTGCTCGTGCTCTCCGGCGTGCTGCGCGCCGAAGGGCTGCGACCGTCGGATCTGCGTGCGGCACCGATGTGGCGCGTGCTCGAGAGCGTCGGGTGTCCGGGTGCTCACCGCCGGGTGGCCGCTGACTGACAACGAGTCCACAGACACCGGCCAGGTGATTGCGGAGCCGGCGCAGACCCCCGGTGTCGACCCGGTGGCCGCCGACCGGGCGTTGCGCGACCGTTTCGACGCTGCCCTGGCCGGGCGCGACATCGAGGTGGCGTCGATCCGGTACGCGGCCTTGTCGGCAGACCGGCGAGACGTGCTCTCGCTGCGATCCCGGCCAGGTGAGCGGCGGCCGCTCGACGGCATCTACGACTTCGTCGACGGGGAGATCGGCCGCGTGCTCGCCCGGCTCGCGCCCGACGACCTCCTGCTGGTCATCTCCGGTTATCGCCTCGAATCGCCCAGCCCGTTCGCGCGCGTCCGGGATCGGCTGGTGGACGATGCGGGGCTGGCGGCCGAGGCGAGCCGATCCGATGGCTTCATGCTGGCCTACGGCCGCAACGTCTCACCTGGCCGCAAGACCGTCGGCGCCATCGTCGACGTGCTGCCGACGGTGCTGTACTACCTCGGGCTTCCGGTCGGCCGTGACATGGATGGATTCGCGCGCACCGACCTCTTTGTCAGCACCCTCACGACGGGGCGCCCGGTCAGCTTCATCCGGAGCTACCAGTAGAGCAATTTTGAATTAGGAATGCAGAATGCAGCGCGGGGCGGGGCAGCGCCAGGCTCCGCGGCCGGGCATTGCAGGCGGCGGGCAACGCCACAGCGGCGGGGCATTCAGTGTCCGCTCACAGGCGGGCAGGTCCGCGGCTGTGGGCCTGCCGCTGCCCGAGGGCATGGATGCTGGCCCCGCACTGCATCCCTAATTCCGAATTCTGAATTCCTGGTGAGGTTGTGGTCCTGCCGCTGCCCGAGGGTGTGGCGTTGCTGGCCCCGCGCTGCATTCTGAATTGCAAATTCTGAATTTTCGGGTGCAGATCGTGGTGCTGATGCCGCCGCCCGAGGCGTGGCGCTGCCGGCCCCGCGCTGCATTCCTAATTCCGAATTCTGAATTCCTGGTGAGGCTGTGGTCCTGCCGCTGCCCGAGCGTGTGGCGTTGTCGGCCCCGCGCTGCATTCTGAATTGCAAATTCTGAATTTCCGGGTGCAGATCGTGGTGCTGCTGCCGCCGCTCGAGGTGTGGCGCTGCCGGCCCCGCGCTGCATTCCTAATTCCGAATTGTGAATTCCTGGTGAGGCTGTGGTCCTGCCGCTGCCCGAGCGTGTGGCGTTGCCGGCCCCGCGCTGCATTCTGAATTGCAAATTCTGAATTTCCGGGTGCAGATCGTGGTGGTGCTGCCGCCGCTCGAGGTGTGGCGCTGCCGGCCCCGCGCTGCATTGCTAATTCCGTGAATCTGGTGAGGCTGTGGCTGCCGCTGCGATTCCAATTCTGAATTTGCCACTTCCTGTATCCTGTTGCGGCTCTTTAATCGCGGTCCGGAGAGACCGCAAAGAGGTAGACCATGCCCCAGTTCCGTCCCCCGCGCGTATGCGCGGTCGTCCCTGCCAGCCTGTCGGTCGTGTGTGCCGCACGTGCGGTGCCGTCCCGTGCCACGTCTGTGAGGCCGCGATGCCCCAGGTGATGGACGCGTCGCGCATCGAGCGCACCCTGGCCCGCATCGCCCACGAGATCCTCGAGCGCAACCGCGAACTGTCCAACGTCGCCCTCGTCGGCATCCGCACGCGCGGCGTGGTCATCGCCGAGCGCATTGCCGCAGTCCTGCAGCAGGCCGGTGGGGTGACGATGCCGGTCGGGTCGCTCGACATCACGCTCTACCGCGACGACTACATGCGTCATCCGGTGGGCCCGCAGCCGGTGGTCCGCAGCACCGACATCCGCTTCTCGGTCGAGGGCCGCCGCATCCTGCTCGTGGACGACGTCCTGTACACCGGGCGGACCATTCGTGCCGCCCTCGATGCGATCATCGACTACGGCCGGCCGAAGAGCATCCAGTTGATCGTGCTCGTCGACCGCGGCCACCGCGAACTGCCGATCAAGGCCGACTACGTCGGCAAGAATCTGCCCACCTCGCACGAGCAAAGTGTCCAGGTGCGCGTCACCGAGATCGACGGCCGTGACGAGGTCATGCTCGAGGACGGCGCATGAGCGCGCCAACCCCGGTCACCGGCCTGCGCGGACGCCACCTGCTCGGCATCAGCGATCTCGCCCCCGACGAGATCACGTTGATCCTCGACACCGCCCACGCGATGCGGGAAGTCGGCGAGCGGGCCATCAAGAAGGTGCCGGCGCTGCGCGGCCGGACGATCGTCAACCTCTTCTTCGAACCCAGCACCCGCACCCGCACGTCGTTCGAGATCGCCGAGAAGCGACTCAGCGCCGACACCCTGAGTCTGGCCGTGTCGACCTCGAGCGTCGTCAAGGGCGAGACCCTGCTCGACACCGTCAGCAACATCGAGGCGATGGCTCCCGACATGCTGGTCGTGCGACACGCCTCGTCGGGCGCCTGCCATCAGCTGGCCAGGCACTGCCGGTCGCGCATCGTCAATGCCGGGGACGGCCTGCATGAGCACCCCACGCAGGCCCTGCTCGATGCCTACACGATGCGCCAGCACAAGGGCCGCCTCGACGGCCTGCAGGTGGCGATCGTCGGCGACCTGCTGCACAGCCGGGTGCTGCGCTCCAACCTGCTGCTGCTGCGCAAGATGGGCGCAACGGTGCGCGTGGCCGCGCCGCGGCCGCTGGTGCCGGTCGGCATCGAGGCCCTGGGCGCGATCCCGTGCCGGACGATCGAGGAGGCCCTCGACGGCGCCGACGTGGTGATGATGCTGCGCATCCAGCTGGAGCGGATGCAGAACAACTTCTTCCCGTCGCTGCGCGAGTACTTCACCTTGTTCGGCCTGACTGCCGCGCGCATGGCGCTGGCCCGACCCGACGCCATCGTCATGCACCCGGGGCCGATGAACCGCGGCGTCGAGATCGCGTCCGACGTCGCCGACGGCCCGAGTGCCGTGATCCTCGAGCAGGTCGCCAACGGCGTGGCCGTGCGGATGGCCGTGCTGTACCTGCTCGGCGGAGGGACCGAGGAATGACGCAACCCATGACCTACATCCTGAAGAACGGCCGCGTGGTCGATCCCGCCAACGGCCGTGACGGCCTCTTCGACATCGAGGTGCGCGACGGCGTGATCGCCCGCATCGGCGCGTCGCTGCCGGTACCCGAGGGCGCCACGGTCCTCGACGTGCCGGCCGGCTGCGTGGTGACGCCCGGCCTGATCGACATGCACGTGCACCTGCGCGAGCCCGGGCAGGAGCACAAGGAGACCGTGGCCAGTGGCGTTGCCGCGGCAGTCGCCGGTGGCTTCACCGCCGTCGCCTGCATGCCCAACACCTCGCCGATCAACGACAGCGCGGCGGTGACCCGCTACATCCTCGACAAGGCCGAGGCCGCCGGCCTGGCGCGTGTCTATCCGATTGGCGCCGCCTCGGTCGGATCCAAGGGCGAGCAGATGGCCGAGATCGGCGAACTCAAGGCCGCCGGCTGCGTCGCCGTGTCCGATGACGGCCACCCGATCGCGACGGCGCTGCTGATGCGGCGGGTGCTGGAATACGCCGGCATGCTCGACGTGCTGGTCATCGACCACTGCGAGGACCCGTCGCTGAAGGGCGAGGGCGTGGTCCACGAAGGTGCCGTTGCCACCGAACTCGGGCTCCGTGGCATCCCCGGCGAAGCCGAAGAACTGTGGATTGAACGCGACATCACCCTGGCCGGCCTGGCCCGGACGTCCTTCCACGTCGCCCACCTGAGCACCGCGGGCTCGCTGCGCGCGGTGCGCGCCGGCAAGGCGCGCGGCATTGCCGTCACCTGCGAGGTCGCGCCGCACCACTTCGTGCTCACCGACGAGGCGCTGCGCGGCTACGACACCCACACCAAGATGAATCCGCCGCTGCGGCCGCAGGCCGACGTGCAGGCGCTCATCGACGGCCTCGCCGATGGCAGCGTCGACGCGATTGCCACCGACCACGCCCCGCACCACGCCGACGAGAAGGCGCTGTCCTACGATCAGGCGCCGTTTGGCATCACCGGGCTCGAAACCGCCGTGTCGCTGACCTTCGACCGCCTGGTCCACGCCGGGCACATCGGTCTCGCACGGATGGTGGAGTTGCTGTCGGTCAACCCGGCCCGCATCCTGCGGGTCGTCGGCGGCGCCCTGAACGAGGGGGCTCCGGCCGACATCTCGGTGCTCGCGCCGGATCTGCCCGTCACCGTCCAGGCCGCGACGCAGCAGTCGCTTTCCAGGAACATGCCCTTCGAAGGCTGGACCCTCCGTGGCGGCGTCGCCGCCACCATCGTCGGCGGCCGCCTCGTCTACCGCAACACCGCCGTGGATGGCCTGGCAGCGTGGCCGGCGGCGCCGGTTCAGTGATGGTCGTCTCAGGGAGCCTGTATTCATGACTCACCGCATCGAGGACGTTCGCAGGCGCGCGCAACGCATCCTGCAAAGTACCAACGTCCTGCTCGAGGGCCACTTCGACTTCGGCAACGGCTACCACGGCCGCACCTACCTCAACCCGCACATGCTGTTCTGCCAGCCGTCGACGATCTGGCAGCTCGCTCAGGATCTGCTCGACGTGCTGCCCTACGACCTCACGACACAGGTGCAGGCGGTGGTCGGGCCGACCACGGGCGGGGCGCTGCTCGCGCACACGCTGGCCGGGCTGCTCGACGGCCGGCGCAGCCTCGACTACCCGCACTGCGTCTTCGCGCCGGTTCACTTCGACGCGGAGGAGGGCCTGCGGCTCCGGTCCACGTACCGTGCCGTGCTCGCGGGCAAGAAGGTGCTGCTGGCCGACGACGTGCGCAACACGGGCAAGACGTTGAGCCTGTGTGCGGAGCTGGTGGGGAAGGCCGGGGGCGAGGTGATCGGCACCGTGCAGATCTACGACCGGATGGCCGCGGTCGTCACCCTGGACGTGCCCAACGTCGCCCTGCTCGAGTACGACGCGCGCGACATCTACACCTCGACGACGTGTCCGCAGTGCGCGGCCGGCGTGCCCTTCACCAACTTCTGAGCGGCATGTCCCCCGTACGGCGGGCCGCCCCGCCGCTCCGCCTGACGTCGGCCCGCCTGGCGGCCTTCCGCACCGAGCTGGATCGCCTGCACGACAGCTACAACGTGCCGGACTCGGCTGCCGACCCGGTGCAGTTCGTGTGGCGCTACGCCGACCCGGGCGACCGGGAGGTGGTGGCGGCCATTGCCGCCGGCCTGGCGTTCGGACGGCTGGCCAGCGTGCTGGCGAGCATCGAACGGGTGCTGGCGCTGCTCGGCCCGCACCCGGCCGCGTTCCTCGAGTCGCTCGACGTCGGCCGTGCGCGGGAGTCGCTGGCCCACGTCGTCCACCGGTGGACCAGGGGCGACGACCTGGTGGCGCTGCTGGTGGTGTTGCGCGAACTGCGGGCCCGGCACGGATCGCTGGAAGGCGCCTTCCTGGCCGGAGACGACCCGACCAGTGCCGACGTCGCGACGGGTCTCGAGGCGTTCTGCGCGGCCGCGTGTGCGGTGGACGTGCGCGAAGCCTACGGCGGGGTGCGGCGCGGTCGCCTCGGCGTGCAGTACTTCTTCCCGCGCCCATCGCTCGGCAGCGCCTGCAAGCGGCTCAACCTGTTTGCGCGCTGGATGGTGCGGCAGGATGCCGTCGACCCCGGCGGCTGGACGGGCGTGTCGCGATCGCGGCTGGTCATCCCGCTCGACACCCACACCATCCGCGTCGGGCGCTGCCTGCGACTCACCCGCTACACCAGCCCGGGCTGGGCGATGGCGGCCGACATCACGGCGACGTTGCGCCGCGTCGACCCCGAGGATCCCGTGCGCTACGACTTCTCGCTCTGCCACATGAGCATGATGGGCGCCTGCGGGTGGGAGAAGCGGGTCGGCAACAGCCAGTGCCCGCTGCAGGCGTTCTGCAAGCCGCGCCGGCCGGCGCGAAGCCAGGACTAGTGCTTCCGGGCAGCCTTGTAGTCGTCGAGATCGTCCAGCGATCGCGGCCAGTCGTCACGTAGCAGCCGCGACAGCGCCCGATCCGCGAGCAGCTTGCCGCCGGTCTGGCACGTCGGGCAGTAGTTGGCCTCGTTCTGCGCGTATACCAGCCGCTGGATCGCGGTGCCGCAGCGCGGGCACGGCTGCCCGTAGCGGCCGTGCGCGGCCATACCGTCGGCAAAGGCCGTCACCTTCTCCGGGAAGCCATCGCCAGCCCGGTCGCGCAGCCGGTCGATCCACAGCCGCAGCGTCCCCTGCGTCGCGGTGAAGAGGCCGGTGATCTCGTCCTCGTCCAGTTGATGCGTCTGTCGCATCGGCGACAGCCGCGCCGCGTGCAGGATCTCGTCCGAGTAGGCATTGCCGATGCCGCTGAACAGCCGCGGATCGGTGAGGGCCCGCTTGAGCGTGTGACGTTCGGCGGTCAACGTCGCTGCGAACGTGGCGCGATCGGCCTGCAGCACGTCGATGCCGCCCCGGTCGATGGCCGCGAGTGCGTCGCTGCCGCTGACCGCGTGCAGCGAGGCCCGTCGCCGCGAACCGGCCTCGGTCAGCGTCAGGCTGCCGGCAGCGAAGTCGAAGGCGGCGAGACCGACCTTGCCGGGGAGCCGGGCGCCAGCGGGCTTCCAGTGCAAACGGCCGGCAATCATCAGGTGCAGCACCAGAAAGTGCTCGTCAGCAAACGTGAACACCAGCCGCTTGCCGAGCAGGCCGACGTCCTGCAGCGAGCGCCCGACGAAGTCGTCCAGCGGCGGCGCCACCGACCGCAGCAGGAAGGGGCTGGCGATGCGCACGCCCAGCAGGGTCTGGTCGACGCACCGCGCACGGATCGCTTGCACATAAAGTGCGAGGTCTGGCAGTTCGGGCATGTCGGGCCCCTACCGCGCCGCGAGCAGCTCTTGGTACGCTGCGACCGTTCCCTCGACCATGCGCGCCACGCTGAAGCGATGGCGCACGCGCTCGTATCCAGCTGCCGCGTACTGCCGCGCCAGCGCCTCGTCCCGCAGCAGCGCAATCAACGCGTCGGCCAGCGAATCGGCGTCACGCGGCGGCACGAGCAGGCCCGTCTCTTCGTGGACGACGACTTCCGGGATGCCGCCGGTGTCGGTGGCCACGATCGGCCTGGCGCAGGCCATCGCGTCGAGCAGCGACGTCCCGAGCCCTTCCATCACCGAACTCATCACCACGATGTCGGCGGTCTTCATCAGGGACAGCACGTCGGTGCGGAATCCGGGCAGGAAGACGTGCTTGTCGAGCCCGAGCTGGTGCACCTGCCTGGTCAGTGATTCGAGCAACTCGCCCTGGCCGAGGATCACCAGCCGGGCGTCCGGCACGGCGCGCACGACGATGGCAAAGGCGTCGATCAGGTGGCGTTGCCCCTTGTGCGGGACCAGTGCGGCGACGTTGAGCACGACCGGCGCCCCATGCGGCAACCAGAACGTCTCGTGGATCGACACGGGTGGCGCGTCGGCGACGTGCTCGAGGTCCACACCCTCGTGGACCGTGACGATCTTGTCCGGGTCGATGGCGTCGGTACGGAGGATGCGCCCGATGGCTGCCGACGCACAGATGAAGCGGTGCACCTGGCGGTACTTCGCGCGCGACAGCGTGTTGCCGGCGAGGCGGAAATCGACGCGGCGCGACGCCACGAGCAGCGGCGCCGGCGACGGCATCCGGAAACCGAGCGCGAGGGCGCCGAGCGCAACGCCGTGCGGGTCGTGTGCGTGGAGGAGGTGCGGCTGGTAGGCCCGGATGATGCGGGCCAGTTTCCAGGCGGCGTGGAAGTCGACCTCGAATCGCGGCGCCAGTGGCACGAGATCGGGTCCCGGGTCGGCGCGACGGCGCAGCTCGCCATCCGGGTGCGCCACCAGCATGGTCGGGTGGCCGAGGGCGCGCAGTCCCCGCACTGTCAGCAGGGCCTGGTTCTGACCGCCACGCCAGGTGCGGGCCGTATCGATGTGGATGGATGCGATCGCCATCGTCGGGAGGCGCTCAGGGCGCCGGTTGCCGGCGCTCCCAGAGCTTCACGTACTTCTGCAGCACGTAGACGCCGCCGAGCAGCGAGACGATCAGGCCGGGCAGGCCATCGCGGTAGCCGCCTCGGGCGACGTAGTTGCGCGCAAAGGCCGCCAGCGGGTGGACGACGAGGTGCCACGCGCGCGCCCTGCGACCCTGCCGCTGCATCTGCGCGGCCGCCAGGGTCGTGTAGTGGTTCATGCGCGTCGAGGTGCTCGGCGATGTCGGCATAGGGGCGATGTTCGATCTCGCCGGCCAGTTCGTCGACGCGCCCTGTCACGACGAGCGACTCGTGGACCGGACGGTCGTCCCAGTGCGCATCGCTGCCGGTCGATAGAGCCGCAGCGCCTTGTCGGGATACCAGTCGGTGCTGCGAATCCATCGCCCGAGGTACCAGGTGACGCGGGGCATGCGAAACGCGGCCGCGTCCGGGCTGGCTGGCAGCGAGAGGATCTGCGCCTGCAGCGCGGCGGTGATCGCCTCGTCGGCATCGAGCGACAGCACCCAGTCGTGGCGTGCCAGTGAGGCGGCGTAGTTCTTCTGCGCGCCGAACCCGGGCCAGGGTCGAGTCTCGATCCGGGTGGCCCATGGCTCCGCGAGCGCGACCGTGGCATCGGTGCTGCCGGCATCGATCACGATGCGCTCGTCCGCCCACGCGACCGAGCGCAAGGCCCGCTCGATGTGCGCGGCGGCATTCTTCGTGATGACAATCACCGAGACCGGCGGCACCGGCACAGCATAACCAAATGCGGCCGGCGGGCACGGGGAAATGTCGGTGTACGCGAAAGGGCCGGCGGCGACATCGCGTCGCGCCGGCCCCTGCTGCAGGTCGCCAGGCTGGGCAGCGGGGTTACCGCTGCTGCTGCTGTTGCTGCTGCTGCGTGCCCTGACCGCCGCCCACCTGCTGCCCGCCACCGCCGAGGGTGGAAGTGTTGGTGGCCGTCCCGCCGGCGCCGGAGCTCAGCACCGTGATCCCCGAACCCGTCGAAATCGAGGCTTCCTGCGCGGCATCGAAGTCGACCCGCGATTTCTCGAAGTCGAGGATGGCGCGCTGCTCGTTGTTGCGCGCCGCGGCAAGGTCGCGCTGCGCCTGCAGCACGTTGAACGTCGTGGACAGGCCGACGCCGAACTTCTTCTGTTCGGCCTCGAGCCGCCGCTCGGCCAGCGTCCGGGCGACGCGCGTGGTCGAGACCCGGCGGAGGTTGGTGTTCACCTGCCGCGCCAGGTCGCGCACCTGCTGCACGACCTGTCGCTCCAGGTCGCGAAGCTGCAGCTGCGACTGCTCGTTCTGCAGCCGGGCCCGCTCGAGGTTGACGCGGTTCGGATTGCGGCCGAGCGGGTAGCTGACGTTGACCGCGGCGGTCCACGTCGGGAAGCTGAACCCGAACACGTCGCGCAGCACTTCGGAGTAGGCAATCTGCGTGGTCGTCGCCGGTGTGCCCGGGTCGAGGCCGCCGCTCGGGGCGCTGATCACGGTGCCACCGAGGCCGGCGAGCCCGTAGTCGACGCTCAGGCCGACCGCCGGCAGGACCTGGTTCTGCAGGAACTTGATCCGCGTCTCGTTGCTTTCGAGCTGCTTGCGCGTCTGCTGCAGGTCGAGCCGGTTCTGGAAGGCGTTGGCGACCGCGGCGTCGACGTCGACGGGGTTGGCGGCCAGCGCCGGCATGTCGGCCGGTTCGAACGTGGTGTTCCAGAAGTCGGGCGTCCCGGGATCGAGCACCAGCGCGCGCAGGCGATCCTGCGCCTGGGCCACGGTCTGCTCGGCGATGATCACGTTCTCTTCGTTGGAGGCGACCTCGGCTTCGGCCTGGACGATGTCGATGGGCGCCATCGTGCCGACCTCGACGCGCTTGCGGTTGTCGCCGAGCGTCTGCCGCGCCAGTTCCAGGGTCTGCTGCTGCACGGCGAGGTTGGACAGCGCCACGGCCAGATCCCAGTAGGCGTTCTTGACGTTGCGGGCCGTCGTCACGACCGTGTTGCGCAGGTCGAGGTCGCTGATGGCGATGTTGTTCTTGCTGATCTGGATGTTCAGGCGGGTGCTGTCGACCCCCCGGTTGCGCAGCAGCGGCTGGTCGAACGAGAAGGTCAGGTTGCCCTGGGTGTTCGGGTTGAGGGTCGCGAACCGGTTGTTGTTCTTGGCCCGCGACGCCTGGTAGCCCAGCACGTACGAGCCGCCGGTCGGCAGGAACTGCTCGACACCGAAACTGCCCACCAGCTGATCCTGCTTGAAGTTGGCTGCGCCCGACTGCAGGGTCGTGGCGACCGGCTGCTCGAGGCTCTGGAAGCGGAAGCTGCCGGTCAGCGCCGGCAGCCAGCTGCCGTAGGCCTGGGCCAGGTCGAGCGCGGTGATGGTCGGGTCCATGCGCTGGACGCGGAGCGACGACGTTCTGCTCGAGCGCCGACGCCACCGCTTCGTCGATGGTGATGCGGCGGACCGGCCCGGCCGGCGGCGGTGTCGCCGGTGGCGGGGTCGCCGCGGCAGGCGTGCGGAGGCACTGGCGCTGCGGGTGGAGGCGTCTGGGCCGACGTGCCCGCAGCCGCGCCCATGAGGAAAAGCGCCAGCGCGCAGCAGCGAAGGGACGGGGGGACCGATCGGATCACGTACGTCAACTCCAGGTCCAAGAACCAGACTGCTCGGAACACGCCGGGCCGGGACAGGGTGGTGACGTCCGGGGGTGCGGCCGAACCAGTAGACGAAATCGCCGGGGACCCGGTTCGGCGCGGAGTATATCCCCGCGGCCGCGGCGCCGCCGCTGCCGCCGCCGGGACGGCGCAGGGGTTGCCACGAATTGGCAATTGTCGCCCTCAAATGCACAATACGTGCGCGCTGCCGTCAGCGACGGCCCTGACTCCCCAATGCCCCTGTTCCCGTCACGGCCCCTGACCGCCATCGGCGTGCTCGGCGCTGCCCTGCTCGTCGCCGTTCCCGCCCAGACTGTGCGCGCCCAGCGCCGGTCAGCGCCTGCCGCGTTGCCCGTGCCCGGCCGCCGGCGCCCCGGCCGCTGCCGCGCCGACCGCCGGGCGATTCCCGCTGACCGTGGACAGCATCATGCGGGGCCCCGACCTCGTTGGTCATCCGCCGTCCGGCCTGCGTTGGTCCGGCGACGGCACCCGCCTCTACTTCGAGTGGCAGGGGCGTGGCGAGGACGAGGCCGCCACCTGGGTGGTTGCCGGCGACGGCTCCGGCCTGCGTCGCCTGTCGGAAGACGAGCGCCGGCTGGCGCCCCCGGTCAACGGCCAGTGGGATCGCGCCCGCCGCCGCGTGCTGAGCGCCGACCCGTGGCGATATCGCCCTGATCGACACCGTGGCCGGCACGCGGACGGAACTGACCCGGACCGCCGGCAGCGAGTCAGCACCGCGCTGGGCGCGCGACGAGACCCACGTGACGTTTGTCCGCGACGGCGGGCTGTTCCTGGTGCCGCTCGCCAGTGGCGGTCTGCAGCAGATCGCTTGAATCGGGGCCAAAGACGCCGGATCCGAAGAAGACCGGCAGCCAGGACGCACTGACCGCCGAGGAAGCCGAGCTGCTGGCGCACGTCCGGGAAAGCCGGCGCAAGCGCGAGCGCGACGAGGCACGGCGTGACCGGGAGGCGTTGCCGAAACTCGACCTGCGGCCTCGCCAGGTCGCCACGGACCTGCAACTGGACGGCTCCGGCAGGTACGTCTGGGCCCTGGTGACGGAGCGGGCCGAGTCGGCCAGGCGCGCCGACGTGCCCGACTACGTCACCGAGTCAGGCTACGTCGGCGATCTCCCGGGCCGCACCAAGGTCGGCGACGAGCAGGGCAGCACCGCGTTGGCGGTGCTGCGATCTGCAGTCGCGCAAGACCATCTGGCTGACCCTGCCCGAGGCCGGGGGCAGCGAGACGCTGCCGCGCGGCCTCCGCTGGAGCATGCCGCTGCTTTCCGACGACGGCGCCGTGGCGGTGGCGTCGGTTCGTGCCGCCGACAACAAGGATCGCTGGCTGGTGCGCATCGACCCGGCCACCGGCACGGCCACGCCGATCGACCACCTGCACGACGACGCCTGGGTTCGCGAGATTGCCGGTCCGGGCTCGCCGGGCTTCGGGTGGCTGCCCGCCTCGCCCCGCGTGTGGTTCACCTCGGAGCGGACCGGGTGGATGCATCTCTACACCGTGGATGCCGTGGCTGGAGGGGAGGCGCAGGCGTTGACCGCGGGTGCGTGGGAGATCACCGACGTGGCGACCTCGACCGACCGCCGGACGTTCTACCTGACCACCACCGAGGTGCATCCAGGCGAGCGGCATCTGTACGCCGTCGGCATCGCGGGCGGCGCGCGCACGCGTCTGACGACGGCGCGTCGGATCCAATCAGGGGGAGGTGTCACCAGACGGTCGCACGCTGGGCCTGATCCACTCGACAGGCAATCGGCCCCCCGAGGTGTACGTCGCTGGGCCCGATCGCGGCGGCCGCGGCCACCCGCGTCACCACCAGCCCGTCGGACGAGTGGAGCGCGCACGGCTGGCTCGATCCGCAGGTGGTCACCTTTTCGGCCCGCGACGGCAAGACGGTCCACGCCCGGCTCTACACGCCGGAGATGGTCGGCGCACGGCGGCACGCGTCGCGGCCGGCAGTGGTGTTCGTGCACGGCGCCGGCTACCTCCAGAACGCGCACCGGTACTGGTCCACGTACTACCGCGAGTACATGTTCCACCACCTCCTGGCGACGCGCGGGTATGTCGTGCTCGACGTCGACTACCGGGCGAGCGCCGGTTACGGACGCGACTGGCGGACGGCCATCTACCGCCACATGGGCGGCAAGGATCTCGAGGACATCGTCGACGGCGCCAGGTACCTGGCGGCGACAGAGCGGGTCGATCCGGCACGGATTGGCGTCTACGGCGGCAGCTACGGCGGCTTCATCACGCTGATGGCGATGTTCACCACCCCGGACGTGTTCGCGGCCGGCGCGGCGTTGCGGCCGGTCACCGACTGGGCGCATTACAACCATCCCTACACGGCCAACATCCTCAACCTGCCGCAGGCCGACAGGGACGCGTACCGTCGCAGCTCGCCGATCTACTTCGCCGACGGATTGAAGGGCGCGCTGCTCATCTGCCATGGGCTCGTGGACGTCAACGTCCATGCCCAGGACTCGATCCGGCTGGCGCAGAAACTGATCGAGTTGCGCAAGGAGCGGTGGGAGCTGGCCCTGTATCCCGCCGAGGATCACGCCTTCGAAGAAGCCACCAGCTGGGCTGACGAGTACAAACGCATCCTCGCCCTCTTCGAAGAGAACTTGAAGTAACGTCGAACCTCCATGCCCATGACCGCTGATTCCGTTCTCGCTCTTTTCCGCACGCGCGGCGCTCTGCTCGAGGGCCACTTCGTCCTGACCTCGGGCCTGCACAGCAGCGGCTACCTGCAGTGCGCGCTGGTGCTGCAGCACCCTGCCGATGCCGAAGCGCTCGGCACGGCCCTGGCCGCCAGCGTCACCGCCGCGGGCCACCAGGTGGACGTGGTGCTGTCGCCGGCCATGGGTGGCCTGATCATCGGGCACGAGGTCGGCCGGGCGCTCGGCGTGCGCGCGATATTCGCCGAGCGGGTGGATGGCGCACTCACCCTGCGTCGTGGCTTCGGCCTTGCGCCGGGAGAACGCGTGCTGATCGTCGAAGACGTGGTCACCACCGGCAAGAGCACCCTCGAGACCGTCGCCGTGGCCGAGCACGCCGGCGCCACGGTCGTCGCTGCCGGTTCGATCATCAACCGAGGTGGTGGCGACGACCTGGCGGTGCCGTACGTGTCGCTGGCCGAAGCCCGGTTTCCGACCTACGCGGCCGACGCGCTGCCCGACCACCTGCGCAACGTCCCGGTCGTCAAGCCCGGTTCGCGTCCCGGCCAGCCCTGACGTGCCGCGCTTCCTGCTGCGGGTCGCCTATGACGGCACCGCGTACGCGGGCTGGCAGCGCCAGGACAACGGCCCGTCGGTGCAGGCGGCACTCGAACGTGCGCTGTCGCCGCTGGCCGGCCGGGAGGCGGCAGTGACCGGGGCGGGCCGCACCGACGCCGGCGTCCATGCCACCGGGCAGGCGGCGCACGTCGACCTCCCGTCGGGGATCGCGCCCGCGGTGGTCGTGCGCGCCACCAACACGCGTCTCCCTGCCGACATCCGGGTGCGCAGCGCGGGGATCGTGCCCGACGACTTCCATGCGCGCTTCTCCGCGCTGTCCAAGACGTATCGGTACGGGTGGCTGGTGAGCGCGGTGGGACATCCGCTGCTGGCGCGCACGCACTGGCTGGTGCCGCCGCCGCTGAACCTCGGGGAGATGACGCGGGCCGCCGAGCGCCTGCCGGGCACCCACGACTTCGCGGCCTTCCAGTCGTCGGGCAGCCCGGTGACGACGACCGTGCGGACCATGGCCAGCGTGGCTTTTGGCGCGCGCGCGCCGGAGGACTCCGCCCTGCAACTCGGCACGGACGAAATGGTGGTCGAGCTGCGGCTGCGTGGCGACGGCTTCCTGCGCCACATGGTGCGCGCCATCGCTGGCACCCTGCTCGACGTCGGCTATGGCCGGCGGCCGGCCGCCGACGTCGACCGGCTGCTGCGCGGCGCCGGGCGTGGCGAGGCGGGCCCGACCGCCCCGCCCCAGGGGCTGACGCTGCTGCACGTCGAGTATCCGGAAATGTCGCCCGGGGCCTGACGGGTCGGCGACCTCGTCACGGGCCGCGGCTGTCGATTGTGGGCGCGCGTGCTCCGCGGCGGTAGAATGTCTCCGGCCCATGGCGCTCGACGAATTGATGAGCTGGTTACCTCCAGGCTCCCCGGACGCCGAACTGGCCCGGAAGCTGGATCCGGACCGCCTCCCCGCCCACGTGGCCGTGATCATGGACGGCAACGGCCGGTGGGCCGGCCTGCGGCACCTGCCACGCGTCGAAGGCCATCGCGCCGGCACCCGTGCGGTGCGCGAAGTCATCGAGACGTCGGCCCGGCTGGGTCTCAAGTTCGTCACCCTGTACGCATTCTCGGTGGAGAACTGGAAGCGGCCGGCCGCCGAGGTCGCCACGCTGATGGCGCTGCTCAAGCGCTACCTGCGCGCTGAACTCGACACCCTGCTGACCAACAACATCCGCCTCGACGTGATCGGCCGCACCCAGGACCTCGCGCCGGACGTGCAGCACGAGCTGCACGTCGCCATGGAGCGCACCAGCCGCAACACGGGGACGACGCTGACCATCGCCCTGAACTACGGCGGACGAGCGGAGATCGTCGATGCGGTGCGCGACGCCCTGGCGCAGGGCCTGCGCCCCGAGGACATGGACGAGGCGCGGTTCTCGCGTCTGCTGTACACGAACGGGCAGCCCGATCCGGACCTGTTGATCCGGACGTCGGGGGAGATGCGGGTCAGCAACTTCCTCCTGTGGCAGATCGCGTACAGCGAGATCTACGTCACCGAGACCTTCTGGCCGGATTTCCGGCGCACCCATCTCTTCGAGGCGCTGCTCGACTACCAGCGCCGCGAGCGGCGCTACGGCGGCATCGCCAACGTGCCAGGTCCCCCGGTGGCCGCAGGCCGGTGACCCGCGTCATCAGCGGTCTCGTCCTGCTGGCCCTCATCATCGGCGTCTTCTGGGGACTGCCGCCGTGGGGGACCCAGATCTTTGCCTTCGTGGCGCTGGTGCTGTCGCTGCGCGAGTACGACAATCTCGTCCGCCGCGGCGGCCTCGATGTCGTTCCCTGGGTCGGCTTCGCGCTGGCGGTGGGCATGTACGGGGTGCTGATCTTCCACCTGCCGGCGCATCACTGGCTGCTGGTCAGTGCGGTGGTGGTTGGCGGGGCCCTGGTGTTGCGGGGACGGGTGCCGGAGCAGGCGGTGGCGGTCGCGGCCGCCATGGTGTTCCCGGTGGTCTATCTCGGCATGGGCATCGCCACGGTGCCGCTGGTCCGGGAGGCCTATGGCGCGCCGGCGCTGCTGGCGCTGTTTCTCACGCAGATCGGCAGCGATACCGCGCAGTACTACACCGGCCGCACCTTCGGGCGGACGCCGCTGTCGCTGGCCCTCAGCCCCAAGAAGACGCGCGAGGGCGCCATCGGCGGCCTGGTCGCCGGTGCGGTGATCCTGGTGGTGGTCGGACGGGTCTGGTTGCCGGGCCTGCCGGCGTGGCAACTGGCGCTGCTCGGCCTTGGCGTGGCCCTGGTGGGGATTCTCGGCGACCTGTTCGAATCGATGCTCAAGCGCAGCGCCGACGTCAAGGACTCCTCGGACCTGATCCCGGGCCATGGCGGCATGCTCGATCGCATCGACGCCCTGTTGTTCACGATGCCGCTGTTCTACGTCGCCCTGCAGTGGCTGTGGCCAGCGGGCCCGGGCGCATGATCCGGCTGGCAATCCTCGGCAGCACTGGCTCGATCGGCGTCAGCGCGCTCGAGGTGGTGGCGGCGCATCCGGGGCGCCTCGAGGTCGTCGGGCTCGCCGCCGGGGGCAACGTCGCGGCCATGCAGGCCCAGATTGCCCGGACCTCACCGCGCGCCGTGGCCATGGCCACACAGGCGGGTCTGCAGGACGTGCAGGATGGCCTGGCCAGCGCCGATCGCCGCCACGTGTCGACATGGGGGTGGGGTCGCGAGGGCCTGACCGCCATTGCCACGCACCCCGACGTGGACGTGGTGTTGTGCGCCAGCTCCGGCACCGAGGCGCTCGAGGCGGTGCTGGCGGCGATTGCTGCCGGCAAGCGCATTGCGCTGGCCAACAAGGAAGTGCTGGTGATGGCCGGGCCGCTGGTGATGGCGGCCGCGCAGGCGCACGGCGTCGCCGTCCTGCCCGTCGACAGCGAGCACAACGCCATCCACCAGTGCCTGGCGGGGCACCCGCGGTCGCAGGTCCGCCGGCTGGTGCTGACGGCCTCCGGCGGTCCGTTCCGGACCACCCCGGCCGCGGCGCTGGCCTCGGTCACCGCTGCCGATGCGCTCAGTCATCCGACCTGGAAGATGGGGCGCAAGATCACTGTCGACTCGGCGACCATGATGAACAAGGGCCTCGAGGTCATCGAGGCGCACTGGCTGTTCGACATGCCGGCCGACCGCATCGATGTCGTCATCCACCCGCAGTCGGTGGTGCACTCGATGGTCGAGTTCGAGGACGGGTCGCTGCTGGCGCAGCTCGGCGTCACCGACATGAAGCTGCCGATCCAGTACGCGTTCACGTATCCGGATCGCTGGGCGAGCCCGGTACCGCGCCTGGACTGGCGTGACGGCCTCGACCTGCGATTCGAGCACCCGGACCTGGCGCGTTTCCCGTGCCTGACGCTGGCCTACGAGGCGCTGCGGCAGGGCGGCTTCGCCCCGGTCGTGCTCAATGCAGCCAACGAGGTTGCCGTAGCGTCATTTCTCGAGGGGCAGGTGCCCTTCACCGCCATTGCCGCGACCGTCGCCGACGTGCTCGCGGACGCCACCGGACAGGTCCTCGACACCGCGTCACTGGCGGCCATCCGCGAGGTGGATGGGTGGGCCCGCCGGCAGGCTGAAGCCAGGCTCGGCACAACAGAATCGGCAGGACGAGGCATCAACGCGTGACCAATCTGTGGGCATTTCTGTTCGTACTGGGCGTCCTCGTGTTCGTCCACGAACTCGGGCATTTTCTTCTCGCACGCTGGAATGGTGTCCGGGTCCTCACCTTCTCGCTCGGCTTCGGCCCGAAGCTGCTGAAAGTGACGCGCGGCGGCACCGAGTACTGCATCAGTGCCATCCCGCTCGGCGGTTACGTGAAGATGGCCGGCGAGACGCCGGACGACCCGCGGCAGGGCGCGCCCGACGAATTCCTGTCGAAGACGAAGTGGCAGCGTTTCCAGATCCTGATTGCCGGACCGCTGATGAACCTGCTGCTGGCCGTGGCATTGATGACGTTTGTCATCTGGAACGGCGCGACCGAGCCGGCATTCGAGCAGAAGGTGCCGGCCGTGGGCCGCGTCCTGTCGGGCTCGCCGGCAGAAAAGGCCGGCATCCAGCCCGGTGACGTCATCGTCGCCTTTGCCGGCAAGGACGTCGCTACCTGGCAGGGGCTGCAGATGCGCGTCGTGCCGCGTGCCAATCGCGAGGTCCCGATCGTGGTCCTGCGCGATGGCCAGCGGCAGCAGTTCACGATCGTGCCCGAGGCGCAGACCAAGTACGAGATTGGCGATCTCGGCATTGCGCCGTCGATCCACCCCGAGATCGTGCAGGTGCTGCCCGACAGCGCTGCCCAGGCGGCCGGCCTGCAGGTCAAGGACGTCATCGTCTCGTTCAACGACACCGACACGACCGGCTTCACGTTGCCGCAGATGATCACCGAGATCAGCAAGCGGGCCGGCCAGCCGGTGACCCTCGGCATCATCCGCGGCGGTCAGCGCATGGACGTGCAGGCGACCCCTCGCGAGCAGGGCGGCGTCGGCCGCCTCGGCATCAACCTCAGCCCGTTCGAGACGGTCACCATCAACCCCGGCTTCGTCCAGGCGATGGGCATGAGCGTGCGCCAGAACTGGGAGTGGACGACGATGATCGGCGAGATGCTGGCCGGCATGTTCACGGCCGAGACCTCGCCGCGGCAGCTGATGGGCCCGCTCGGCATCGCCGAGGTCGCGGGTGGTGCGGCCGCGGTCGGCTGGGCCGCGCTGTTCGGCACCATGGCCATGGTCAGCCTGAACCTCGGCCTGCTCAACCTGCTGCCCATCCCGATTCTCGACGGCGGCCACATCACCATCCTGGCCATCGAGGGGCTGGCGCGGCGCGATTTCAGCATGCGCGTCAAGGAGCGCATGCTGATGGCCGGGTTCGCGGTGCTGATGCTGCTCATGGTGACGGTCATCTTCAACGACCTGCGCCGCGTCGAATGGCTGAGTCGATTGCTGAGCCGAAGCTGACGGACTCCCGTCCGCGTGCGCACCTCGTGCGTCAAAGTCGGGTAGCCTGAGGGGCACCGGCCTGACGCCGGATGCCAAGGAGTCGAGCCAGCATGATGACCACGATCAACGTCGGACACGTCGCCCGCGCGCTCCTGCTGAGCGCACTCCTCCCGATGGCGGCGCTCGCGCAGGGTGGCCAGGGAAGTTCGGCCGACCTCGACGAGCTGCAGGCGCAATTCGGCTCCGTGCAGCAGCGCGTGGCCGACGCGCGCGGGACCAATCCCGCGCTGGCGACGCGGCTCGAACAGGAACTCGAGCTGGTGCGCGACGACCTGACCTACCTCCGCGTCCGCCTCCGTCGCGAGAACACCTTGCCGCGCGCCGAACTGGCGGCGGTGCGCGATCGCCTGGCCTCCCTCGAGCGCGAAGCCAATGGCACCAGCGTCCGCGAGGCAGCGCCGACCGGACGGGCCGGGGAGATCACGGTCGGGCAGGAGCTCGACGCCCGGCTGCAGACCCCGCTCAGTTCCCAGACCGCCGAGGTCGAGGACCGTTTCGAGGCCACGACCCTGGTGGACCTGTACCAGGGCACCGCGCTGCTGGTGCCGGCTGGCTCGGTGTTGCGCGGCGTGGTCAGCAGCGTCGACCGCGCGTCGCGCACCGATCGCCGCGGCAGCCTGACCCTGACCTTCGACCAGATGACCGTGGACGGCCGCACCTATCGCATCCGCGCCACCGTGACGCAGGCACTCGAGGGCGAGGGGATCAAGGGCGAAGTGGGGAAGATGACCACCGGCGCCGCGGCCGGGGCGATCATCGGCGGCCTGCTCGGCGGCTTCAAGGGCGCGATGGCCGGGATCCTGATTGGCGGCGGCGGGGCCGTGCTGGCCACGCCGGGCACCAACGTCAAGCTCGATGCCGGTACCGTGCTGCGCGTGCGCTTCGACGCACCGGTCACGCTCGGCGGCACCCTGCCGGCCGAACCGCGGTAACCGGTCGCCGGATGCCGGGTAGCGGGTATCGGGTAGCGGCGAGTCGGCAAAGGCCGACCGTTATCCCTTGGGGGCCTGGTACGAGCGGCGGCCACGGGCGACCAGGCCGGGGCGGGTGATGCGGACGTCGATCTTGTGCACCTTGCCATCGGTCTGCGGTTCGAAGCCGAGCAGGTACTGGCTGTGCAACTCCTGCGCGACGCGGGTGAACGTCGGCCCGAGGTCGTCGGTGTCCTTGAGTTCGAAGTAGCCGCCGCCGGTCTCCTCGGCCATCTTCTTCAAGGCGCTGTCGGGACGGGTCCGCATCCCCATCATCACCGACTGCAGGCCGATCCCGTAAATCATCACTTCCTCTTCACGGGCGCGTCGCAGCACCTCGCCGAGGCCACCGCGGCTGGCCGTGTCGGCGCCGTCGGTGAACTCCAGGATGACTTTGCGGCCTTCGACGTTCTTCAGTTCATCGAGACTGAACAGCACCGAGTCGAACAGGCGCGTCGGGTTGCCGAACTGCATGTCCTTGATCGACGCGATCAGCATGTCGCGGTCGTTGCTGAAGTCGCTGAGGAAGGCGATCTTGTCGTTGAAGTAGCCGATGCGGCCGCGGTCCTCGGGCAGCAGCCGGATCACGAACTGCTCGGCGGCCTGCTTGAGCAACTCCAGGTTCATCGTCATGCTGCCGCTCGAGTCGAGCATCACGGCGACGGTGACCGGCTGGATCTGGTTGTCGAAGATGGTGATCGGCGCCTTGGTCTTCTCGTCGAAGATCTCGAAGTCGGCCTGCTCGAGCCCCGGCACCAGGCGCTTGTTGGCATCGGTCACCGTCACGTAGACGGGGACGTTCTGGGCCCCGACCCGAAACGTCGGCTGTTGGGCGTGCAGCAGGCTGGCGGCGGCGGCCGAAGCCGGTACCGAGAAAAGCAGGTCGCGCCGGGTGATCATGGGTGTAAGCCTAGCAAAGGACGCGCATGGGCCACACTTGGGGCCATTTCCGTGGACGAGACGACGTGACCGCCGATCGGCGGCGCACTCATGGATGGGACGCTGCCCGCGCCGCCCTGGTTTGGCTGGCGTTGCTGGCCGTGCCGGCAGGCGCGCAGTCGCTGCCCGGGCCGTCCCCTGCGCCCGCGATGGCGACCGGTCCTGCCGTGCACACCCGCGAACTGCTCCGCCAGGCCGACCTCGTCCTGTCATACGTGCAGCCGACCACGGCCACCGGGCTGTCGGCAAGCCTGCTGCGTATCGACCAGGGCGGCCGGATCACCGAGGTCGCCCTGGACGGCACGGTCACGGGCAGGCGAGCCCGCGCCGTCGGTGACGTCCGGTACCTGCCGGCGGCCCGTCGCGTGCTGCTGCACCTCGACCCCGACCATGAGGCGTCCGGGCTGCTGGTCGTGGACCTTGCGGCGGGGGCGGTGATCGATGCGGTCACGGCACACGATCTCGCGCCGTCCCCGGATGGCCGCTTCTGGGCCTTCGAGGAGCATGCCGTCCGCACGCTCGACGTGTGGCCCCTTACCGAAACCGTCTATGCCGTGTACGATGCGGCGGCTCCCGTCTCGACAAATGCCCGTCCCTGCCCGAGCGCCGACGAGCGCTGCCGGGGTCAGGTGCTGTATCTGCCGGATCGCCTTGCGCTGTGCCGGGCCATCGCCAGGGAGCGCGGCGGCTCCTGTCTGACGCCGGCGCGGCAACCGCGGCACGCGCGGCGGTCGCCGTTCGTCTGGCTGTCGTCGCGGGAGGTGGCCTGGGTGGACGTGGACCTGGCGCGGCACGCCAGCGCCCTGGTCATCGCGACGTTGCGCGACGACGCGGCGCCGACGACGGTGCAGGCGGTGCCGCTGGAGCGCGCGAGCGTGGTGGAGGACGTGGAGTTTCCTCCGGTCCGTGAAGCGTGGACGGTTGACGGCATCACCCGCGATCAGGATCTGTCGCGGGTCTGGCTGCACCTGCGCAGCCCCCTGCCGCAGGCGCCGCTCGGGCGTCTCGGCATTCGCGTGGTTCCCTGAAAGGCTCGTACGAGATGCACCGAGGTTGGATCGCCCGGCAAATGAGGTCGCTGTCTGCTCTCACGATGATGGTGGGTGCCCTCGCGCTCACGAGCTCGGCGCAGGTCCGCCCCGCCGGCCGCGACACCGCGGTGCATGCGCGCAAGCCGGCGCGGTTGCTGATCCGCCATGCCATGGTCATCTATGGCAACGGCAAACCCGCGTACGGGCCGATGGACATCCTGGTACAGGACGGCGTCATCGCCAGCATCGCGCCGACGCTGCCGGTCGAGGCCGATGCCGTCATCGACGCCACCGGCAAGTACGTCATGCCGGGCCTGGTCGACACCCACATGCACTGGCACGACGAGCGGGCCGGCATGCCGATGCCGATCCAGTACGAGCGCAACCTGTACCTGGCCAACGGCGTCACGCTCACCCGCGAGAACGGCGGCAACTTCGCCAAGAGCAAGCAATGGCAGGCCGAATCGGTCGCGGATCGGATCGTCGCGCCGCGGATGCAGATCTACTGGGTCGTCGCCCGCGGCAACGGCACGGCCGAGGCCATCCGCGGCAACATCCGCGAGGCCAAGGCCCGCGGTGCCGACGGCCTGAAGATTTTCGGCATGGATCGCGATCAGCTCGAGGCGACCATGTCCGAGGCCAAGCTGCAGGGCCTGAAGACCACCACGCACATTGCCGTGGAGGAAGTCACGGCCAGGGACTTCGCCGAACTCGGCGTCGACTCGATCGAACATTTCTATGGCATCGCCGATGCCGCCCTCGACGGGGTGCAGCACTTCCCGGCCGAGATGAACTACAGCAACGAGCTGCTGCGGTTCTCGAGGGCCGGCGAACTGTACGCGCAGGCCGATCCGGTCAAGCTCGACAAGGTGCTCGACCTGATGGTGGCGAAAAAGGTGGCGTGGAGTCCGACGCTGTCGATCTACGAGGCCAGCCGCGACGTCATCAAGGCGCAGAACCTGCCCTGGTACAAGGAGTACCTGCACCCGGCGCTGCAGGCGTTCTTCGAGCCCAATCTCACCAACCACGGCTCCTACTTCACCGGCTGGACCAACACGATGGAGGTGCGGTGGAAGGGGCAGTACCGCATCTGGATGGACGCGCTGCGCTCGTTCGGCCACAAGGGCGGCGTCATCACCACCGGCGACGACGCCGGGTTCATCCACTCGTTGTACGGATTCGGGCTGGTGCGCGAACTCGAGCTGCACGAAGAGGCCGGGTTCCATCCGCTCGACGTCATCAAGCACGGCACCGTCAACGGCGCGACGCTGCTCGGCATGGGTGACAAGCTCGGCCGGGTGCGCCAGGGCTATCTCGCCGATCTGCTGGTGGTCAACGGCAACCCGCTCGACAACCTGCGCGTGCTCAACCCGTACGGTGTGGACGTCTACAAGGACGGTCGGATGTCGCGCGGCGGCGGCATCGAGTGGACGATCAAGAACGGCATCCCCTATCACGTACCGACGTTGATGAAGGAGGTCAAGGCAATGGTCGACGCCGACCGGAAGAAAGGGGAGAGGACGAGCACCAATCCGTAGAATTCAGAATTAAGAATGCAGAATGCACGACTGAAAAGTCGGGGAGTCGATCATGACCTTTGCGCTCGTATGCCTGCTCGCCATCGTCGTGTCCGTGCCGTTCGGTCTCCTGTTCCTGCTGATGCCCGAGTCCATGGCCGCGCAGTACGGCATCTCGGGCTGGAATGCCGGCACCCTGGTCATCGCCCGCCTCTTCGGGGTCGTGCTGCTGTTCATCGCTGCCGCCGCCCTGGCGGTCCGCGACACGACAGATGCCCGCATCCAGAAGAGCTTCTCCACGGGATTTGCACTTGTCACGGCCGTGGCGATGGTTGTGGCCCTGCACGCCGTCACGACTGGGGCACTCAACAGCCTGGGCTGGTCGACGGTGGCCATCTATGCGTTCTTCACCGCGGCGTGGGGCAGCGTCGCCTTCCGGCGAACGGCGCTGACGCGCTGACGCCACACCTGATCGAAGGGGATGCATGCGAGCACGGTGGACATTCCTGATTGCCTTTGCGCTGGTCTGCTACAGCACCGGCGCGGCCTTCGTCGAGGGCTTTGTCAACTACTCGAGCTGGCACCTCGTCGGGGCGGACCATTTCGTCGCCTATCACGAGTTCATCTCACCGCGCGTGGTCGGCCTGCTGGTGGCGCCGGTGTTGCTCGGGACGGTGTTCACCGTGCTGATGCTGTGGTCGCGGCCGCGGGCGATTCCGGCCTGGGCCGTGTGGGCAGCGCTCGTCGCGCAGTTGGTCATGTGGGTGTCCACCGTGACCATCCAGATCCCGCTGCAGATGCAGCTCCGTGCGCAGGGCCCCTCGATGGTGCTTCTCGATCGCCTGATCGAAACCAACATCTGGCTGCGCAGAATCCCCTATGGGTTGTGCGCGGCGCTGTTTCTCTGGATGGCCGCGCTGGCCCTGCGTACTGCCGACGAGCCGCATGCCCCCCATGACATGCCGCGTCGTTGACGCACCTGCGCGCCGCATGCGCGTGCGGCACGCAATCTGAACGACGTCGCCGCGTCCGTCTGAGGTCGCTGCGGAGGGAGACGGAACAGGATGCACGGAGTCTGCCTGGTCGCGCCGGGGGAAGTCGTCTGGCGCGAAGTGCCCGACCCCCGGATCGAGGCCACGACAGATGCCATCGTGGCCGTGGAACTGGCCGGACTGTGCGGCTCGGACCTGCATCCGTTCTTCGGTCGCGAGCGGGGGCTCGATCCCGGGACGGTGATGGGTCATGAGTTCGTCGGCCGGGTCCTCGAGGTCGGCGGCGACGTCGTCTCGGTGCGGCCTGGCGATCGCGTGTACGCGCCGTTCTCGACCAGCTGCCGGCAGTGTGCCGCCTGTCTCTCCGGCTTGACGAGTCGTTGCGAACACGGACAGCTCTTCGGCTGGATCAGCGGTGGCGCCGGCCTGCACGGCGGACAGGCCGAGCGCGTGCGTGTGCCCCTGGCCGACGGCACGCTGAAGGTCGTGCCGGCCGGACTGTCGAGCGAGGCCGCGCTGCTGCTCGGGGACAACTTCAGCACGGCCTGCTTCTGCGCCGACCTTGCCGCGATCCAGCCAGACGGGGTGACGGTGATCATCGGTTGCGGGTCGGTCGGTCTCCTGGGGATCATGGCCGCTCGCCTGCACGGCGCCGGACAGGTGGTGGCCATCGATCCGGTCCCCGAACGGCGCGCACGCGCCGCCGCATTGGGGGCGTTGCCGCTCGAGCCAGGGGAGGGCGCCGTCGCGGCAATCAGAGCCCTGGGCGGCGGTCAGGGCGCCCATAGCGTGATGGAGCTGGTCGGGTTGCCTGCCGCGCAGCGCCTGGCGTGGGACGTGCTCCGCCCGGGCGGGGTGATGGCCGTCATCGGTTGCCACTGCACGCCGGGGTTTGCGTTCTCGCCCGCCGAGGCCTACGACAAGAACCTCACCTACCGCACGGGACGCTGCCCGGCCCGGCACTACATGGATCAAATGACCGGCAGGGTGCAGCGCGAACTGCCGCAGATCACCCAAGTGATCACCCACCGTTTCGCGCCGACGGCCTGCGTGCAGGCGTACGACGTCTTCGCCCACCAGCGCGATGGCTGTATCAAGGCGGTCTTCGACTTCTGAGCGCGCAAGCGTTCGACGTTCCGTGTCCGGCGTTCAGCGGTACCCTGTACCCGATGTCTGCCTACCACAATCTCATCGCCGGCGAGTGGACGCCGTCCGTCACGGGCCGCACGTTCGACAACCGCAATCCCGCCGAGGTGGACGACCTGGTCGGGACCTTCCCGGAGTCGTCAGCGGCCGATGTGGCTGCCGCGGTGGCCGCTGCGCATGCGGCGCAGCCGGCATGGGCCGCCATGCCGGCGCCGAAGCGGGGCGACGTCCTGTATCGCGCCGCCAACCTGCTCGAGGCACGCGCCGACGCGATCGCGCGCGAGATGACCCGCGAGGAAGGCAAGACACTGCCCGAGGCCAGGGGCGAGGTCGGACGCAGCATCAACATCCTGCGCTACTACGGCGGTGAGGGCGCGCGGCTCTTTGGCCGCGTCATCCCATCGGAACGTGACCGCGTGTTCATGCACACGCTGCGGTCGCCGCTGGGGGTCGTCGGCGCCATCACCCCGTGGAATTTCCCGATCGCCATTCCCGCGTGGAAGACCTGTCCCGCGTTGATCAGCGGCAATGCGGTGGTGCTCAAGCCGTCGGAGCTGGCGCCGCTCTGCGCCACCCGCCTGGCCGAGATTCTCGTCGAAGCCGGCCTGCCGGCGGGCGTGCTCAACCTGGTGCACGGTCGTGGCGAGGCCGGTGGCGCGCTGGTGGCGCACGAGGGGGTCCGGGCCATCTCGTTCACCGGATCGGAGGCGACCGGCGGCAAGGTCGCCGAGGTGTGCGGCAAGCGCCGGGCCCGCGTCCAGCTCGAGATGGGCGGCAAGAACCCGACCATCGTGCTGGCCGACGCCGACCTCGACGAGGCCGCCGGCATCGTCCTCAACGCCGCCTTCGGGTCGACGGGACAGCGCTGCACCGCCACCTCGCGGGCCATTGTCGAGCGCTCGGTGGTGGACGCCTTCAGCGAGAAGCTGGTGGCCAAGGCCAGGGCGATGAAGGTCGGGCCTGGTCTCGAGGCCGGCGTCGACGTCGGCCCGAGCATCGATGCGGCGCACGCCGATCGGGTCGTCACCGAGGTCGCCGCCGCGGCCGCCGCCGGGGCGCAGGTGCTGGCCGGGGGGATGCGCCTCACCGATGGCGTGCTGGCCCGCGGGCATTTCGTCTCGCCGACCGTCCTCGGCCAGGTGACGCCGACGATGGCGATTGCGCAGGAGGAAGTGTTCGGCCCGGTCGCCGCGGTGCTGCCCGCCGACGACTTCGAGCAGGCGCTGGCGATTGCCAACGACGTCCGCTTCGGGCTGTCGGCGACGATCTGTACGCGTTCGCTGTCGCATGCGCTGCAATTTGCCCAGCGCATCGAAGCCGGCCTGGTGATGGTCAACCTGCCGTCGGCTGGCGTGGAGTACCAGGTGGCATTTGGCGGGTCCAAGGCCAGTTCACTCGGACCGCGCGAGCAGGGCCCGGAGGCCATCGACTTCTACACCACGCTGAAGACGGTGTACATGAAGTACTGAGTCGGCCTTCGGCAGTCGGCAGTCGGCAGTCGGCCTTCGGCGGTCGGCCTTCGGCGGTACTCTCCACCTGTGCGCCTGATCCTGACCGACCTCGACGGCACGCTGATCGATCACCACACCTACTCGGCTGAGGCGGCTCGGCCGGCCCTGGCGGCAGCCCGTGCCGCCGGCGTGCCGGTCGTGCCCTGCAGCAGCAAGACGCTGGCCGAGATGCGGCAGCTCGCGGTGGGCCTCGACCTGGCGGCGGCGCCGCTGATCGTCGAGAACGGCGGGGCCATCTGGTTTCCGCAGCAGTGGCCTCGCCTCCCCGCCGGTGTCGTCGCTGGGCCCGACGGGGGCGCCCTGCTGGTGCTCGGGGCTCGCGCCGAGTCCCTGCGGCCGCGACTCGGCCTGGTCGCGGCAGCGCTCGGCCTGACGGTGCGCGGCTTTTCCGAGATGAGCGACGCGGAGGTGGCGACCCGTACCGGCCTGCCACCTGCCGTGGCGAAGATGGCCAGGCAGCGTCAGTTCTCCGAGCCGTTCATCTGCGAGGCCGAGGGGCCGGATCTCCGTGCGCTCGATGCGGCCGCCCGCGAGGTCGGCGCCCGTGTGACACGGGGCGGACGGTTCTTTCACCTCACCGGACCGACCGACAAGGGCGCCGCCGTGAGGGTGGTGCTGGCGACCGGGTCCGGCCGCACGCGCAGCCTCGGACTCGGCGACGCGCCCAACGACCTGCCGCTGCTCCTGGCCGTCGACGACCCGGCAATCGTGCCGCAGCCGGGCGGGCTGCACGCCGATCTGCGGCAGGCCCTCCCGACGGCACTGCACGCGCCCTCACCCGGGCCGACGGGCTGGAACGCCGTCGTGCTGCAGTGGCTGTCGGCAACTGCCGATGCGGCCTGATCTCGCAGTTCGTGCGAGCATCGCGGGGCAGGCCCTCTTTCCGGAGCACTGATGACCGCATCTTTCACCACGCTGCCAGGCTCGATTGCCGAGCAGTACGACAGCAAGCTCGGCCCGGTGTTCTTCGAGCCCTACGCGTGGGATCTTGCCGCGCGGATACCGTCCGGCGCCTCGCGCGTGCTCGAGATCGCGGCCGGCACCGGCATCGCGTCGCGGGCCCTGCTCTCGGCCCTGCTGCCCACGGCGCATCTCACGGTCACCGACCTGCAGCCGGCCATGCTCGATCTCGCCACCGCCAAGGTCGGCCAGGATGCGCGGGTCGAACTGCGTCAGGCCGACGCGCTGGCCCTGCCGTTTGCCGAGCACGAGTTCGACCTGGTGGTCTGCCAGTTCGGCGTCATGTTCTTTGCCGACGCGCTTGCCGGACTGCGCGAGATCCGGCGCGTGCTCACGCCCGACGGCACATTCCTGATGAGCACCTGGGGCGCACTGGCCGACAACCCGATCGACCGTATCGCTTTCGAGGAAGTCTCGCGCGCGTTGCCCGGCGACGCCCCGCCCTCGCTGACCACGCCCTTCTCGATGGACGACCCCGAGCTCGTCACCAGCCTGCTGCACGAGGCGGGGTTCTCCTACGTCAGGTCGGCGGTAGCCGAGCTGATCGGCGAGAGTCCCTCGGCGCACGCGGCGGCCATGGGCCTGCTGTGCGGGTCACCCGTGCTCGTCGAGCTGCAGGATCGCGGCATCGATGACCCGCGCCGGCTCGCGGACGCCGTCGCGGCGCGGCTGGCGCGCGAAGGCGGCTTCGCACCGATGCGCCTGCCGATGCGGGCGGTGGTGTTCACCGCGCAGTAGGGCCCCGCTCCGCCGCCTGACTGCCGACTGCCGCCTGCCGACTGCCGCCTGCCGACTGCCGACTGCCCTCTACACCCCGTTATCCGCGCGGACGGCGTCGCGGATGTCGTCGAAGATGGTCGGGCGCGCGGCCACGACGCGATTCCAGTTGGGAATCAGCGGCGCGCCGAGCGGATCGTCGAGAAACTGCTTGCTGGCCAACTGCACGGCGCGCGAGAAGGCCTCGACGGCACTTTCCTCGGCATGACGATCGAAGTCGAGGCCGTTGAGCATCGCGTCGTGGTGGAAGCGCAGCAGCGTGTCCTCCGCCGTCCGGACGTAGGCCGCCTGCAGCGTGCGGAAGCTGCCGCTCGACAGCTCCACCCCCTCGGCGGCGAGCTGCCGGAAGAGCGACTTGCAGATGTCCACGGTCATCTTCATCAAGCCGGCGGTGGCGTCGGCCGCCGACACGTCCTGGTGTTTGTGATCGTAGCGATCGGCGATGCCGACCTGGCAGATGCGACGGAGCGAGGTGTTGCGATAGACCTCCCCGAGCATCCCGACCTCGAGGCCCCAGTCGCCGGGGACGCGCACCGTCCGGAGGAGATCGATGTCCATCGCGAACTCGCCGGCGAGGATGTAGCGGAAGCTGTCCATGTACGCCAGCAGCGGCTGCGTGCCGACGATTTTGGTGAGGCTGCGAATCAGCGGGGTCATCAGCAGCCGTGTCACCCGACCGTGCATCCGGTTGGCGCCGATGCGGGGATAGAAGCCCTTGGCAAACGAGTACCCCAGCGTCGGATTGGTCACCGGATAGCACAGCCGGGCCAGCATCGACCGATCGTAGGTGACGATGTCGCTGTCGTGCAGGGCCACCACCTCGCAGTCGCCCTCGCCGATGATGGCGCCGTAGGTCATCCAGCAGGATCGGCCCTTGCCCTGCTCGCCGATGGGCAGCCCGGTGTCGCGGATCTCGCGATAGAGTTGCTGCATCCGCGGGCCGTCGTGCCAGACCACGGTCACCGGTCGCGACACGGCCTCGAACGCGCGTCGCGCGTTGTCGAACTGCGTGGCGTCGGCGCGGTCCAGCGAGACCACGATCCGCGTCAGGTACGGCACCCGCGCCAGTTCCGCGATGATCCGCGGCATGGCCGGTCCGTCGAATTCCGAATAGAGGGCCGGCAGCAGCAGCGCTGTGGGCCGGGCCCGCGCATGCACCACGAGCTCGGCCTCCAGCCGCTCGAGGGCTTCGGGGGTGCCCAGGTTGTGGATCGTGGTGAAGACGCCAACCTGATAGAAGTCGCTCACCACGAGATCATTGGTGCGGCGCGGCCCTCACGCAAGCTCAACTTTGTTTTCGGGACCGGAGGACAGGAACGTGACGGGTAAGAAGCTGTTGGCGCAGGTGGTCATGCTGGGCGCCCTGCTGGCCAGCGCGTGCACGGCGGCGTCGCGCGATGCGGCCTACGAGCCGAGCGAGCAGGCGCGGGAGTATCCGCTGCTCGGCGTCGTCCGCTCGTCCGACGCGCCGGCCCGCCAGATCACCGTGGCGCACGAGGCCATTCCCGGCCTGATGGACGCGATGACCATGACCTTTGCGGTCAAGGAGGCGTGGGCGACGCAGGTGGCTCAGGCCGGCGATCGGCTGTCGGCCACGCTCGTCGTCGACGGCACGCGCTCCTGGATCCAGGGTGTCTCGCTGAGCAAGCCGGCCGTGCCGGACGGCGCCTCCGGCAGCGCCGCCAGCGCCACCGACGCCGGGATCGGCCCGGCCGTCGGCACGGCGCTGCCATCGACGCCGTTGCGCAACCAGGACGGGCGGATGGTGAAGGCGAGTGACTTCGCCGGGCGTGACGTGATCATCACCTTCATCTACTCGCGGTGCCCCTTGCCCGACTTCTGTCCGCAGATGCTGCGGCGGCTCGGCGAAGCTGCCGCGCGCCTGCGCAAGGCCGGCCGGCGAGACGACGTGCAGATGGTGGCCATCTCGATCGATCCCGTGCACGACACGCCCGAGGTCCTGGCCGCCTACGGCCGGACCCACATCACCGGCGAGGACGGCGACCCCTTCCACCGATGGTCGCTGCTCACGGGTACGCCGGCGCAGGTGAGGGCGTGGGCGACGTTCTTCGCGCTGAACTACGAGCCCGACGGCACCGAGATCGCGCACGGCCTCCGGACGGCGGTGGTGGACAGGGAGGGCAAGGTCGTCGGCGTCCTGCGCGGGAACGGCTGGTCCACCGACGAACTGATGGCGCTGCTGCCGTCGCGGTAGGCGGTGCGGCGGGCCCGTTCCGGCCAACGCCCGCGCTGCAGTGTCTAAGTCCTCCAGACCACTTCAACTGGAGGTTCCATGCATCGTCCACTCGTGGCTGCGTCCATCGTCGCGGTTTGCGCGATGGTGGGGTACGCAGCCGTGCCGCTCGGCGTGTCTTCGCGTCCCTCCCCGGCCGGCCCCCCGCGTGTCCAGGTGCAACAGGCCCCCCCGCCTGCAGGGGCCGTGCGTCCGCCCGCCGACGGTGCGTTCGAAGGCCGGGTCCTCGACGCGGCCGGCAGGGCGGTGGCGGGTGCCGTGGTGGATGCCGTCGCCGAGGCCACGGGCTGGCGAGGCCTGGCCCTCACCGATGCCGAAGGTCGTTTCCGTCTGCAGGCCGTGCCGTCCGGGCAGGTGACGCTGACGGTGCGCCGTGGCGAGCTCGAGTTCGAGCAGGTCACCCTCGTCGTCACCGACGCCCGCACGGTCGTCACGCTGAGGGTTCAGAACCCGACGCCGGAGGGCTCCGCGCCGTCCTTGTCGGCACAGTCGGTGGCCGCGCAGGGGACGAGCGCGAGGGTGTCGAGCGCGACGCCGGTTGCGACGGGTGCCGTCGCGATGTCCTCGATGCGTCATGGCCCCATCGTGACGACGTCGATGGACGCGTACGCCCGGGTCGATCCCTCCGGGTTCCGCCGGGTCGGCGACGCACCGCTCTCCACCTTCAGCGTCGACGTGGACACCGCGTCCTACAGCAACGCGCGCCGGCATCTCGTCGAAGGCAGCCTGCCGCCGGCCGATGCGGTCCGCCTCGAGGAGTGGGTCAACTACTTCCCCTATGCCTACGCGCCGCCAGACGGGGACGAGGCATTCCGGGTATCGACGACGGTCACCGCCTGTCCCTGGAATGCCGGGCACCAGCTGCTGCGGGTCGGCGTGCGTGGACGTGCAGTGCCGGCCAGCGCGCCTTTGGCCCGCAACCTGGTGTTCCTGGTGGACGTGTCGGGGTCGATGTCGCCGCGCGACCGGCTGCCCCTGGTGCGGACGGCGTTGCGCATGCTGGTCGACGGGCTGACGGCACGTGACCGGATTGCCCTGGTCGTCTACGCCGGTCGGACCGAACTGGTGCTGCCCTCCACGCCCGGCGATCAGCGTCGTCGGATCCACCAGGCGATCGAGGCGCTGGATGCCGAGGGAACGACAAACGGCGCCGGCGGCATCCAGCTGGCCTACCAGGCTGCGCGGGAGGGCATGATTCCGGGCGGCGTCAACCGGGTGGTGCTGGCCACCGATGGCGACTTCAACGTCGGCGTGACCAGCCTCGGCGATCTGGCCCGCCTGATCGAGAAGGAGCGCGACAGCGGTGTCTTCCTGTCGGTGCTGGGCGTGGGGCGCGGCAACCTGAAGGACGCCACCCTGGAGATGCTGGCCGATCGCGGCAACGGCAACTACGCGTATGTGGATTCCCTGCAGGAAGCGCGGCGGGTCCTGGTCGAGCAGGTGGGCGCCACGCTGGTCACGATTGCCAAGGACGTGAAGCTGCAGGTCGAGTTCAATCCGCGTCACGTGGCGGCCTACCGGCTGATTGGCTACGAGAACCGGACGCTGCGGACCGAGGATTTCGCCGACGATGCCAAGGATGCCGGTGAGGTGGGCGCAGGGCACACGGTGACGGCGCTCTACGAGCTCGTGCCGCACGGGCGCGACGGCCAGCTGCCGGGTGCCACCACGTTGCGGTACCAGGGGCCGGCCTCGCCGGCCGCGGCCGGCGAGGGCGAACTGGCGACGGTCAGCGTGCGCCACAAACTGCCGGATGGCAGCCAGAGCGCCGTGCAGGCGCACCGGGTGGCGACCGGTGCCGTCGATGCGGATGAGGACACCGCTTTTGCTGCGGCGGTGGCCGAAGCGGCGCTGGTGCTGCGGCAGGACCCGCTGGCCACGCGCGTCTCGCTGGCCGCGGCCATCAGCCGCGCCGAGGCCTCCCTCGGGGTGGACCGGGGCGGCTGGCGGGCCGAGTTCGTGCGTCTCATGCAGCTGGCGGCCACCCTGCAGGCGTTGCAGGCGCCCCGCACCTCTGAGCCGTAAGCCGCGCGGGACGCCATGGAGTGAACCGGCCATCGAGCCGGCTCGTACGACAATGGGTCCCGCCGCGCCTGATGCGCGGCGCCACCCAACACCATGAGCCAGAGCCTGTCGTCCTCGCGCCTCGCCGTCCGCCGCGTCCTCCTCGCCCTCGCTACCGCTGCCGCCGTCACGGCGGCGGCAGCGCCGCGCGCAGCAGCCATCGACGTCACCGACACGCGGATGCTTTCGCAGCCGGCGCTCAGCGCACGCCAGATCGCGTTCATCTACGCGGGCGACCTGTTCGTCTGCGACCTCGAGGGCCGCAACGTCGCGCGACTCACCAGCGACGAGGGCATCGAGCGGGCCCCGGCGTTCTCGCCCGACGGGACGCAGCTGGCCTTCAGTGCCGAATACGACGGCAACGTCGACGTCTTCGTCGTCCCGGTGGCCGGCGGCGTGCCACGGCGTCTGACCTGGCATCCGGGCGCCGACGTGGTGCAGGGGTGGACGCCGGACGGGACGCAGGTGTTGTTCACCTCGCCGCGAGCCGTCTTCACTACCCGCTATACGCAGCTGTTCACGGTGCCGTCACAGGGTGGGATGGAAGGGGCGTTGCCGATTCCCAACGCCTCGCGCGGCAGCTACTCGGGCGACGGCAGCCGTATCGCCTACAACCCGCTCAACCCGGCCCACCTGCAGTGGAAGCGGTATCGCGGCGGTTCGGTCGGCAGCATCGTCATCTACGACCCGAAGACGCATCACACCGAACGCATCAGCCAGCCGGCGTCGCGGGCCAATGACGTCGACCCGCAATGGCTGGACGCGGCGATCTTCTTCCGGTCGGACCGCGACGGCGAGTTCAACGTCTACCGCTTCGACCCGGCGACCAAGGCGGTGAGCCGGCTCACCTCGCACGACGACTTCCCGGTGCTCGGCCTGTCGGCGGCCGCGGGCCGGATCGCCTACGAGCAGGCCGGCTACCTGCACCTCTACGACCTGCGGGCGAAACGGGCACGTCGGCTCACCATCGGCATCGGGACCGACCTGGTCGAACTGCGGCCGCGCTTCGTGAAGGGCAGCGAATGGATTCGCGCGGCGTCGATTTCGCCGTCCGGCGCACGGCTGGCGCTGGAGTATCGCGGTGAGGTCGTCACGGTGCCGGCCGAGAAGGGCGATCCGCGCAACATCACGGGGACGCCGGCCAGCCACGAGCGGGCCCCGGCCTGGTCCCCTGACGGCAGGAGCCTGGCCTACGTCTCGGACGCGGGCGGCGAGTACGCGCTGCACATCCGCGCCCAGGATGGAAAGGGCGCCGCAAAGGTGGTCAAGCTCACGGGCAGCGGCTTCTACGACATGCCGGTCTGGTCGCCCGACAGCAGCCGCATCGCCTTCCGCGACAACGGCCGCACGCTCTACGTGTTGCACGTGGCAAGCGGCGCCATCAGCGCGGTGGCCACCGAGCCGATCTACCGTCCCGGGGCCTTTTCGGAGACCACTTACAGCTGGTCGCCAGACAGCAAGTGGCTCGCCTACACGACGACGAGCCGGGCCCAGATCCAGTCGGCCCACGTCTGGTCGGTGGAGCAGCAGACGTCGCTGCCGGTGACCGACGGCCTCAGCGACGTGAGCGAGCCGGTCTTCGACCGCAACGGCAAGTACCTGTACCTGCTCGGTTCGACCGATGCCGGTCCGGTTCGCGACTGGTTCTCGCAGGCCACCGCCGACATGCGTGCGACCAGCGCCATCTACCTCGTGGTGCTGAAGAAGGGCGACGTGTCGCCGCTGGCCAAGGAGAGCGACGAAGAGAAGGCCGAGGCCGCCGACAAGGCCGGCAAGGCGGACAAGACCGACAAGACGGACGAGAGCGACACGGGCGCCGCCGCCGGCAAGGCCGCCAGCGCCGCCACGCCCGCGGCAGCGGCGACGACGATCGATGCCGACGGGCTGGGCGCACGCATCGTGGCGCTGCCCGTGCCTCCGGGGGCGTACTCGGAGCTGCAGGTGGGCGACACCGGCAAGCTCTTCTTCCTGCGGTCTTCCGACGGCAAGTCGTCGCTGCAGCAGTTCGACATGAAGACACGCAAGACCGAGACGTGGGTCGCGGCAGCCGATTCGTACGCCGTGAGTGCCGACGTCAAGAAGCTGATGTACCGCAACGGCGCGGCGTACCACGTCGTGACCACGTCGAAGAAGGCCGACGGGGCCGAGGGCAAGGTCAACGTCGAGGCCGTGCAGGTGCGCGTCGATCCGCAGGCCGAGTGGCCGCAGATCTTCGACGAGGCATGGCGGATCAACCGCGATTACTTCTACGCCAGCAATTACCACGGCCGCGACTGGCCGGCGATGAAGCGAGAAGTACGCGCAGTTCCTGCCGCACCTGGCGCACCGCACCGACCTCGCCCGGCTCATCCAGTGGATGACCAGCGAATTGGCCGTCGGGCATTCCTATGGCGGCGGCGGCGACGCCCGCCGCAAGGCCGGCACCGTGCCGGGCGGCCTGCTCGGCGCCGACTTCGAAGTGGTGAGCGATCGCTATCGCATCCGCAAGGTCTACGGCGGGCTGAACTGGACCCCGACGCTGCGTGCGCCGCTCACCGAGCCCGGCGTCGACGTGATCGCCGGTGAGTTCCTGCTCGCCGTGGACGGCGTCGATCTCCGCGCCTCGACGGCCAACCTGCACGCGCCGTTCGAGAACACGGCCGGCCGGCTGGTCGAGTTCACCGTCGGTCCCACCGCGGATGGCACCGGATCCCGCACGGTCAAGGTGGTGCCGATCGAAAGCGAAGCCGGCCTGCGCAACCGCGACTGGGTCGAAGGCAATCTGCGCAAGGTCACCGAGGCCACCAAGGGCCGCGTCGCCTACGTCTACGTGCCGAACACCGCCGGGCTCGGGCACGAGTACTTCAAGCGCTATTTCTATCCGCAGACCGGCCGCGAAGCGGTCATCGTCGACGAGCGCTTCAACGGCGGCGGCCAGGTCGCCGACTACTACATCGACCTGCTGCGCCGGCCGCTGGTCAGCTACTGGGCGACCCGGCACGGCGACCCGATCCGCGACCCCGGCCGCGGCCATCCTCGGGCCGAAGGTGATGGTCATCGACGAGACCGCGGGATCGGGCGGCGACCTCCTGCCGTGGATGTTCCGCAAGTTCCAGTTGGGACCGATCGTCGGCAAGCGCACGTGGGGCGGGCTGGTCGGCATCCTCGGCTTCCCCGTGCTGATGGACGGCGGCACGGTGACCGCGCCGAACCTCGCCATCTTCACCGACGACGGCTGGGTCGTGGAGAACGAAGGCGTCGCCGCCCGACATCGAGGTGGAGCAGACCCCTGCCGACGTGATTGCCGGCAGGGACCCGCAGCTCGAACGGGCCATCAAGGAGGCCATGGACGCGCTGTCGAAGAACCCGGTCAAGGCGCCGACGCGACCAAAGGATCCCGTGCGCTAGTCGGTCCGCCCCCTGCCGTCTAGCGGGTCCGCATCGCCACGGCGGTCATGTCGTCGGCGGCGCCGCCGTGCCTGGTGGCCAGGTCGAGCAGCGTCGCCGGCAGGTCGGCGAACTCGGCAAGCCGCGCGGCCATCACGGCGCGGTGGATGAGGGTGAGCGGCAGCGGCGTCCAGGCGCCGTCGCTGAGCAGCAGCACGGTGTCGTGTGCGTCCAGCGGTTCGTGGAGCGGACGGGCGCGGGCGTGTCCGCTGCCAAGGGGTGGGGTCGGAAGATCACTGAGCAGCCGGCAGCCGTGCTCGTTCACCAGGTACGCACGCGAGTCGCCGGTATAGGCGCCGAGCAACCGGCGCTCGACGAGCGCGCCGCCGACAAAGGTCGTCTGGATTCCGCCTGCGAGCGAGGCGTCGGTCTCGCCGAGCCAGTGACTCCAGGCGGGGAACTGCTGCACGTCCAGCAGGCCGCCCTCGATCTGGCGCGCGAAGGCCCGCAACACCGGGCCAGCACAGTGCGACGGGCTGCCCGCGCCGTCGCACAGCGCGGCCACTGCCGATGACGGCCGCCAGATCCAGAAGCCGTCCTCGTTGGCCCGGCTGCCCTGGCGCGGCCGCGTCGCCCCGTAGCACTCGCTTGTCACGCCCCCGACTCCCGCCTCCCGACCCTCGCCTGCCGACCCCTACGGATTCCGCTCGACCCGCACGCCGTGTCCCTGCAGCGCGGTCAGCACCTGCTCGTAGGTTCGCCCGTTGAGCCGCAGGACGATGGGCGTGGTGCCGACTTCCAGCGTCAGCCAGTGGCTCGGGCCGCGACGCAGCGAGAACCGGCCCGGCTTGCGGCTGTTGTAGGTGGCGCGGGCGATCGAGTCGTACCCGATCGAGCGTTTGGCGATGCCGTCCTCGTCGAGCACGACCACGCGCCGTCCATCCAGGCGCACCGACACGTCGAGCTCTTCGTCTTCGTCGTCGATCCGGTCCATGAGGATCAAGCCCTTGAAGACGGCGGTCGCTGGCGCGGATGTCGCTGCGCGCGGCACTTCGGCAGGGACGGCGGGCGGGGCTGGCGCCGGGGTGTCGGGCGGCGGCACCGAGGCGCTGCGGTCGATCTCTGGTGGCGAGGCTGCTTGGGGAGGGGCCGCCGCCACGGCACTGCGGGAAGCGCGCGGCGCTGGCCCGGCCGTCGACGGCGTCTCTCGTCCGGGAATCGTCGGGGCGCCCGGCAGCGCGGCCGACAGTGGCGGAGGTTGAGTGGCCGGGTCGGCTGGACTGCCGACTGCCGGTGCCGCTGCCACCGCCGGTGCGGTCGGCGTCGGCTCGGAGGGCGCCACGGCCGCCGACGGCGTGGGCGGACGGCTTGGGCCGAAAACGTACCAGCCGACGGCAGCAGCGGTGAGCAGCAGGATGGCGGGCACGACCAGCGCCAGCCCGCCGGCCCGCCGGACCGGCGCCAGTGGCGGCGGCACGGCAAGGGTCGAGTCGGTGGCAATACCGTGCATGCCCGTGGCGATGCGCTGGGATGCCGCTGTCGGCGGCAATGGCACCGGTGGCGGCCCGTGTCGCATCCAGCATGGGGGCCGACGCTGTGGGGATGGCCTTCTCGTTCAGGGGCGGCAGGACGGGCGGCGGCAGCAGCGGGCCCTTTGCCGCCGCAACGAGTTCGTCGCGCATGCGGCCGGCCGTCGGCGTGCGGTCCGCGGGCTGGCGCGCCAGGGCGCGCAGCAACGCCGGCGCGAACGCGGCGGTCTCGGGCGGCAGCAGCGCGGCGACGTCGGGCGACGGGCCGTCGACGATCTCCCGGATGAGGCCGGCTGTCGTCGTGCTGCGGTAGGGCCGGCGTCCGGCGAACATCTGGCAGAGGACCACGGCAAACGCGTAGAGGTCGGCCCGTCCGTCGATGGCCTCGTCGAGCACCTGCTCGGGCGCCATGTACGTGAGGGTGCCGACCGCATGCCCGGTCTGGGTCGGGCCTTCGGTCCCGACAATGCGGGCGATGCCGAAGTCGAGCAGTCGGGCGCGATTGCGGTCGTCGATGAGGATGTTGGCCGGCTTGATGTCGCGGTGGACCACCCCGAGCTGGTGGGCGTAGTGCAGCGCATCGAGCACCTGGCTGGCCCATTCGACGACCTGCGCGGTGCCGACGATGGTGCCCCGTTCGAGACGGCGCTGCAGCGCTTCGCCCCGCACGAACTCGGTCACCATGTACAGCACGCCCTCGTGCTGCGAGAAGCCGTACAGGCGAAGGATGTGCGGGTGATCCAGGCGGGACAGGATCTGGGCCTCGCTGCGGAATCGCTCGGTGGCGGTGCCCTGGACGTCGGCGTCCTCGCGCAGGACCTTGATCGCGACCTGACGACCGAGCATCTCGTCGGTCGCGAGGTACACGGCACCCATTCCCCCCTGGCCGAGGAGGGCATCGATGCGGTATTGCCCCAGTCGTGTCCCGATCATTCCCGCTCCCCTGAAGCCCGACGATCCGCCCCCGCCGCATTGCCGTCAAGTGCGGAAGCGGAAAGAAACGTGGGGTCCAGGCGCGCAGTATAGCTTTGACAGGCCACTGACCGACGTGGCGAAATAGCCCGACTTCCGGAGCCTCTCCCATGCTGACTCGCCGACAGTTCCTGCGGACCACCTCGTGTGCGGGCGCCGCACTCGCCACCACCGACCTGTCCTTTGCGTTCCGGGCGCCGGAGAAGGGTCGCTTCGCCATCTCGCTCGCCGAGTGGTCGCTGCACCGGGCCCTGTTCAAGAAGGAGATCACCAATCTCGACTTCCCGCGACTGGCCAGGGAGCAGTACGGCGTGACCGGGCTGGAGTACGTCAACCAGTTCTTCAAGGACAAGGCCAGGGACGCTGCGTACCTGGCCGACCTGAAGCGGCGGGCCGAGGACCTCGGCCTGAAGAACGTGCTGATCATGATCGACGGCGAAGGCATGCTCGGGGCGCCGGAAGACGCGGTCCGCACGACGGCGGTCGAGAACCACAAGCAGTGGATCGACGCCGCAAAGACCCTCGGCTGCCATGCCATCCGCGTCAACGCCGCCAGCCGCGGCGAGTACGCCGAGCAGCAGAAGCTGGCCGCCGACGGACTGCGCCGGGTCGGCGAGTACGGCGCCACGCAGGGCATCAGCGTGATTGTCGAGAACCACGGCGGTCTGTCGAGCAACGGCGAGTGGCTGGCCGGGGTGATGCGGCTGGTGAACATGCCCGGCGTCGGCACCCTGCCCGACTTCGGCAACTTCCGCGTCAGCCGCGACGTCGAGTACGACCGCTACAAGGGCGTCGGCGAACTGCTGCCCTACGCCAAGGGCGTGAGCGCCAAGTCGCACGACTTCGACGCCCAGGGCAACGAGACCCACACCGACTACGGGAAGATGCTCGACCTGGTCATCGCCTCGAAGTACCGCGGCTTCATCGGGATCGAGTACGAGGGCACGACGCTCGGCGAACCCGAGGGCATCAAGGCCACCAAGGCGCTCCTCGAGCGCCATCTCCAGGGTTATCTGTGATTCCACGTCTGCTCGCGTCCTCGCTCGCCGTCATCCTGTCCGGCGTGTCGGTACCTGCTTCCTTCGCACAGCCCCCGGCGCCGGGACAGACGCAGCCTGCGGCAGCGGCCCCGGCGGCGACCCCGGCGCAGCCCCCGGTGCCGTTTGCGCCCGGCGTCCGCTACGACCGCGCCATCCCGACCCTCGAACAGGTGCTCGGGCACGCGCCTGGCGCGGTGATCACGCCCCCGGACGGCGTCATCACCTACGTCAAGGCGCTGGCCGCCGCCGCGCCGACGCGTACCAGGTTGATTGAGTACGGACGCACCTGGGAGGGACGCCCGCTGGTGGTGCTGGCGATTGCCTCGGCCGAGCGGATGGCGCAACTCGACGCGGTGCAGCGGGGTCTGCAGAAGCTCGCCGATCCGCGCACGCTGCCGGCCGGCGAGCAGGACGCACTGATCTCGTCGCTGCCGGTCGCCGTGTGGCTGATGCACGCCGTGCACGGCAACGAGATCTCGTCGGTGGATGCGGCATTGCTGGAGGCATACCACCTGCTGGCGGCGCAGGAAGACCCGCAGGTCACGCGCATCCTGCGCGAGACGCTGGTGCTGATCGACCCGCTGGAGAACCCGGATGGGCGGGCGCGGTTCGTGGCGTCCAACGCGCAGGCGATGGGGCCGTTCCCCGATGCGGAGCCGTTTGCCGCCGAGCACAACGAGCCCTGGCCAGGCGGCCGGGCCAACCACTACCTGTTCGACATGAACCGCGACTGGTTCGCGCAGTCGCAGGCCGAGACCCGCGGCCGTACGCAGTTCTACCTGCAGTGGTTTCCGCAGGTCGTCGTCGACCTGCACGAAATGGGCGGCGACTCGTCGTATTACTTCGCGCCGCCGGCCGATCCGCTCAATCCGCTCATCACCGCCGAACAGGTCAAGTGGTTCACCACCATCGGCAAGGCCAACGCCGCGACCTTCGACGAACGCGGCTTTGCGTACTTCACGCGCGAGGTGTTCGACTCCTTCTATCCTGGCTACGGCGAGTCCTGGCCGATCTTCCACGGCTCGATCGGCATGACCTACGAGATGGCCTCGTCGCGGGGCCTGGCGTGGCGCCGCACCGACGACGACCTGCTGACCTACCGCGACGGCGTCCTGCGGCACTTCACTGCGGCCATCACCACGCTGGCCACGTCGGCAGCCAACCGCGAACAGCTGCTGCGTGATTTCGTGGCCTACCGGCGCAGCGCCGTCAGCGAGGGCGAGAAGGGCAAGACGCGCGCGTGGCTGGTGCCGGTGGGCGCCGACCCGGCACGCGCCCATCGCTTCGCCCGGTTGCTGCGCGACCAGGGCTTCGACGTCCTGCAGTCGGCAGAGCCGATCACGACCGGCGGACGGACCCTCGCCGCGGGCACGTACGTCGTGCCGGCGGCGCAACCGGCCGGCCGGTTGCTGCAGAACCTGCTCGACCCGTCGATCGCCCAGCCCGAGGCCTTCGTGAAGGAGCAGGACCGGCGCCGCAAGAAGCGGCTGCCGGACCAGATGTACGACGTGACCGGATGGCACCTGCCCTCGGCATACGACGTGGAGGTGCTGACCTTCGAGCGTCCGCTGACGGCCGTGCGGACACAGCCCGCCGCCGCACCCGCACCGGTGACGCTTGCCGCCGCCAAGGTGGGGTACGTCATGCCGTGGGGGCTGGGCGCGGCCCGCGTGGTGGTGGCGGCCCAGGCGGCAGGCCTGCGCGTACGGTTTGCCGACGAAGGATTTGCGATTGCCGGCCGGAGCTACCCCGCGGGCACCGCCATCCTCCGGACGGCCGAGAACCCGGCCGACCTGGCCGCCACCCTGTCACGGCTGGTCAGCGAGCATCACGCCGACGTGGTGCCCGTCGATTCGGCGTTCACCGAGTCGGGCATCTCATTGGGCAGCAATGAAGTCGTGCCGCTCAAGACGCCTCGGGTACTCCTGGCCTGGGACAGCCCGACGTCGTCGCAGAGCGCCGGCTGGGCGCGTTACGTGCTCGAGCGGCGTTTCGGCCAGCGTGTGACCGCGGTGCGCGTCAGTGCGTTCATGATGGCCGACCTCACCCGCTTCGACGTGGTGGTGATGCCGTCGGGCAACTACACCCCGGCCCTCCCCGGGCCCGCCGTGCAGCGCCTCAAGGACTGGGTGTCGGCCGGGGGCACGCTGATCACCATCGCCGAGGCGGCACGGTGGGCCACGCGTGAAGGCGTCAGCCTGCTCGACACCACGGCCGAGAACCGTGACGGCCGCCCGGAGAAGAGCGGCGACAGCGCCCGTCCGGCGGCCAGCGCGGGTCGGGAGAAGCCCGTGCCGGCGCCGACGACAACGCCGGCCAAACCCCCGACCCAAGCGCCCGCCAAAGCACCCACCAGGGCACCGGCCGATACGCCGGACAAAGCACCGGCCAGCGCCTCGGCGGCCACATCACCGGAAGTCGACGGGCCGCAGTCGATCGACCTCGAGAAGGCGACGCTGCCCAAGGAGGAAGCGCCAGTATCCACGTCAGGTGCGCTGATGCGCGCCAACGTGGACACGGAGCACTGGCTGGCGGCCGGGAGCGGCCCCGTGCTGCACGTGATGGTCGAAGGGACGCGCGTGTTCTCGCCCATCACCCTCGACAAGGGGCGCAACGTCGCCACCTACGCGACCGGCGAGACGGCCGTCGCGGCCGGGCTGATGTGGCCGGAAGCGCGCACGCAGCTCGGCAACAAGGCGGCGGTCATCGTCCAGCCGCGCGGCCGCGGACATGTCATCGCGTTTGTCGAGGACCCGAATTTCCGCGCCTTCATGGAGGGCACCGCGCTGCTGTTCATCAACGCCGTGCTGCTCGGCCCGGCGCACTGAGACGGAGGCGGTGCGCCGCTGTGGCGCCCGCCCGCGCGGCGATTACAACTGGCGCGTGTAGAGCAGCGCCATCGGCGGGCCACCGTCCGGGCCGTGCGGCGCGTAGACCGGTCGGTCGCCGGCACCGGTGAAGCCGCACGCCTGGTAGAAGCGCTGCGCCGGCAGATTGCCCGGGAGCACCGCGACGTCCAGGCGCGAGGCACCGGCGCGGCTCGCGGCCGCCGCTGCTGCGGCAACGAGAAGCCGGCCGATGCCGCGGCGCTGCGCGGCCGGATCGACGTACAGCGCAAACAGCTCGCAGGCGCCATCGTGCTCGGCGCTGTTGCCGGTGCCCGCGACGGCCAGCACTTCCAGCCCGTCTGCCGCCACCGTGAACCCGAACCAGCCAGGCGCCGGGGGCGCCTCCCGGGCGAGCCGATCGACGGTGAAGAAGTGGCTGATGACCCGCGCCAGGTAGTCGTCGGTGACCAGGTCGGCATAGGCCGCGCGAGCCGCGCGCCTGCAGATGCCGGCGATGGCCGCGGCATCGTCGGGGCGGGCCTGACGCAGCAGCGGCAGGCCGCTCATCCGACGGCGGTCATGAAGCCGCAGCTGGCCGGTGGGGTCACCGAGGTGCCGCTGGTGATTGCCTGCAGCAGCACCTCCGCGAGGTAGGCGTGCCCGGCGTCGTTCGGGTGGAAGCCGTCGGCCGAATAGATGCCCGGCTGGTACGACCGCGCGTCGCACATCAGGTCCACGACCGGCACCCGCGACGACAGCGGGTTGATGGCCTCGCGCGTCAGGCGCACGGCCACCTCCTGGACGATCCGTCGTTCGGCCAGCGACCGTCCCGCCATGTACGGCAGCGCGGCGAAGTTGGGGGCGTTCATGACGACAATCAGTGCGCCAGGCGCGCGGCTGCGCACGACGTCGACCGTGCGCCCGTAATCGCGCGCGAAACCGGTCACCTGCTGCGTCAGGTAGCCAGCCGGATCGCTGCCGCCGCGGCCGGCGCCAATGGCCGAGGCAATGGTGTTGGTGTCGTTGCCGCCGGCAAAGATCGTCACCAGCGTCGTGCTCGGCGGCACGAAGGGCGCGAGGTTGACGAGGAAGTTGCCGGGGATGTTGCGACCGAGCTCGTCGCCGAGCGCTTCGATGTCGGGACTCAGGACGCCGCCGGGCAGCGCCAGGTTGACCAGGGAGACGGGACGCGACTCCGACAGGCGGCGCTGCACCACCCCGACGTAGCCGGTGCTGTCGCGGCAGCTGCTGGCCAGCGGCAGGCAGGGCACGCTGGCGCCGACGCCGGCCGCGTCGCTGGCGCCAATTGGCGTATACGCCACCGGCGCCGATGCCCCCGGGGCGCCTGGTGCCGTCGGCGCGGTCGGCGTCGAACCGCTGCCGCCGCCAGAGCAGGCCGACAACCAGACCGCCAGCCCCGCCGCCAGCCCCGTCGTCAGCACGGTGAGCGCAGGGCGTCCGGGCCGTCGTCTGCGCGATGGCGGCACGGGGCTCGTCGCCGCGACGCCACTGCTATGATTCGCCCAGCAATTCACGTCAACTCGCATGCGCATGCCACATTCCAGGTCTCTTCTTTCGCCCGCGCCGTACCTGCGCGCGTCGCTTGTGTGCTGTGTGTTCGCGACGGGCGCCGTCGGCACGGCCACCACGTCCGCGGCCGCCGCACCGCCAGCCGCCGAACAGGCGGTCGCTGCCGCGGCGCTGCCCGGCATCACCTCGCCGAAGGAGCAGTTCGGCTTCGCCATCGGCGATGACTACCAGCTTGCCACCTACGAGCAGCTCACCGCGTACTGGCGGCGCCTCGACGAGCAGTCCGATCGCATGGCGCTGGCCGACATCGGCAAGACCGCGGAAGGTCGCACGCAGTGGATGGCGATCATCACCTCGCCGGAGAACCATCGCAAGCTGGAGCGGTTCAAGACCATCGCACGACGCCTGGCACTTGCCGACGATGTCCCCACCGAGGCGGCGGCACGCGCCCTCGCGGCCGAGGGCAAGGCGGTGGTCTGGATCGACGGCGGCCTGCACGCCACCGAGACGCTCGGCGGACAGCAGCTGATCGAGACGGTGTACCAGCTCGTGAGTGGCAGCGACCCCGAGGTGACCCGCATCCTCGACAACGTCGTGGTGCTTGCGGTGCACGCCAATCCGGACGGGCACGACCTGGTGGCCAACTGGTACCTGCGCCAGCCGGATCCGCTGAAGCGGTCGCTCGACGACCTGCCGCGGCTCTACCAGAAGTACGCCGGCCACGACAACAACCGCGACTCCTACATGGCCGCGCTGGCCGAGACCGCGAACATGAACCGGGTGCTGTACCGCGAGTGGTTCCCGCAGATCGTCTACAACCACCACCAGACCGGTCCGGCGGGCACGGTGATGTTTGCCCCGCCATTCCGCGACCCCTTCAACTACGTCTACGACCCGCTGATTCCCACCAGCCTCGACCTGGTCGGGGCGGCGATGCACACGCGCTTCGTCGCCGAAGGCAAGGCCGGCGTGACGATGCGGCGGGGCGCGAACTACTCGACGTGGTGGAATGGCGGGCTGCGGACCACTGTGTACTTCCACAACATGATTGGTCTGCTCACCGAGACCATCGGCAGCCCGACCCCGATCGAGATCCCCTTCCGGCCCGAACGTCAGCTGCCGAGCAGCGACCTGCCGTTTCCAATCGAACCGCAGACGTGGCACATGCGGCAGAGCGTGGACTACTCGCTGACGGCCAACCGCGCGGTGCTCGACCTCGCGGCGCGCTATCGCGAGCAGTTTCTCTTCAACATCTGGCGCATGGGTCGCAACGCCATCGAGCGCGGCCAGCGCGACACCTGGACGATGTACCCGCGTCGTGTGCAGAAGGTCCAGGAGGCGCAGGGAACGGTTGCGCGCGGACCGCGCAGCAGTCTCCGCGGGACTCCGCGCGAGTTGTTCGACACCATCCTCCGCGACCCCGCCCTGCGCGACCCGCGTGGGTACGTGCTGCGTGCCGACCAGGCGGACTTTCCCACCGTCGTGGCGTTTGCCAACGCCCTGATTCGCGCCGGCGTGGCGGTGCATCGCGCCACCGCCCCGTTCGAGGTGGAGGGGCGGTCGTACCCGGCAGGGTCGTTGGTCGTCAAGACGGCGCAGGCGTTCCGTCCGCACGTGCTCGACATGTTCGAGCCGCAGGATCATCCCGACGACTTCCAGTACCCCGGCGGTCCGCCGATCCCGCCGTACGACAGCGCCGGCTGGACGCTGGCGTTCCAGATGGGGGTGCAGGTCGATCGCATCCTCGAGCCGTTCGAGGGGCCGTTCGAACGCGTGCCCGACGAGCTGAGCATCCCTCCCGGCCGCATCACCGGGGCCACCGACGCCACCGTCTTCGTCTTCGCCCACGACAGCAACCAGGCGTTCCGGGCGATCAACCGGCTGCTCGAGGCCGGAGAGCGCGTCGAGTGGCTGGCCGACGGCCGGTTCCGGGTGGTGGGGACGCGTACGACGCGGGCGCGCCTCGCCGCGATCGCGAACGTGACCGGGGTCGACTTCAAGGGCGTCTCGGACGGGGACGCGCCGGCCGGCCAGCGGCTGCGGCCGATGCGCGTCGCGCTCTGGGACCGCTACGGTGGGTCGATGCCGTCGGGATGGCTGCGGCTGGTGCTGGAACAGTTCGAATTCCCGTACGACGTGATCTATCCGCCGCAGGTCGATGCCGGGCAGCTTCGTGCCAAGTACGACGTGCTGATCATGCCCGATGGCGCGATCCCCGACGTCGGCCCTGGCGGTTACGCCGCGCGCGTGCCGCAGGCCGAGAACCTGCCGGCAGAGTATCGAGAGCAGGTCGGCACGTACTCCAACGCCACGACGCTGCCGCAGTTGCGGGCCTTTCTCGAGGAGGGCGGCACCGTGCTGAGCATCGGCAGTTCGACCTCGCTGGCGCAGCATCTCGGGCTGCCGGTCGGCAACAAGGTGGTGGACGAGGCGGGCGCGCAGCTGGCCAGCGAGCAGTACTACGTGCCCGGCTCGGTGCTGCGCGTGAAGGTGGACACGACGCATCCCCTGGCGCAGGGCATGCGCGCCGACACCGACGTCTACTTCGACAACAGCCCGGTGTTCACGCTGCCGGCCGACGCCGCGGCCCAGGGCCTGACCCCGGTGGCCTGGTTCGACTCCGCGACCCCGCTGCGCAGCGGGTGGGCGTGGGGGCAGGCGCGGCTGCAGGGCGGCGTGGCAATCGCGGCGGCCACGGTCGGGAAGGGGCGGCTGATCCTCTTCGGTCCGGAGATCACCTTCCGGGCGCAACCGCACGGCACTTTCAAGTTCCTGTTCAACGGCATCTATCTGCCGTCAGTACAGTAACGGGGAACGGGTTCCGGGTTCCGGGGAACGGGGTCCGGGGAGCCGGGGTCCGGGGAACGGGGACCGGGGAACGGGGACCCGATACCCGATGCCCGATACCCGGCACCCGATACCCGGTGCGTGCGGGTCAGGGCACGCGCAGTCGCTCCAGCATCTGATCGAGCGCGGCGCGATCGTGCCAGGTGCCGTTGTGGACCACGCCAGCCCGGCCGGCCGTTCGCGTGATGTCCTGCAGCGGGTTGGCGTCGAGCACCAGGAGGTTGGCCTTCATGCCGACGGCGACCGTTCCCTCCGTTGCCTCCGTTCCGAAGTGCGCCGCGACGTTGCGTGTGCCCGAGACCAGCGCCTCGTAGGGCGTCAGGCCGGCCTTGACGACCGCCGCGAGTTCCTGGTGCGTGGCGATGCCCGGGACGTTGAGGACCTGCGGCGAGTCGGCGCCGAGCAGGATGCCGACGCCGGCGTCCTGCATCTGCCGCAGCAGTCGCGCCCGGAAGGCCATCAAGCGCGCCCGCTGCGCGGGCGTGCCGAACTGCCCGCCCTTGCGGAACCCGCGCAGGCCGCCTTCCCACTGGCTCCGCATCGCGGGCGTCACGTACGCCAGTTCGGGACGCTTCATCAGCGCCTCGATGGGTTCACTGGACAGGAAGTTGAGCATCAGCGTCTCGGTCGGCACCAGCCAGACGCCTGCCGCCTTGGTCTTTCGCACCAGGTCGGGGATCTTCCCATCGTCGAGATCCTGCGCAATCAGGGTGCCGAAGAAGCCGCTGCCGCCCGACCCGATCACCGCGCCCTCCCGCAGCGCGGCTTCGGCGTAGCCGTCGAGATGGTCGATGGAGCGGAAGCCTGCCTCGATGGCCCGGTGCACGCCGACTGCTGCCGGCACGTGTCCGGCGATGGCCAGTCCCTGCTGACGCGCGGTCCTGGCCAGGGCGTCGAAGGCATCGAGCGGCACGCCCGGATGGATCTTGATCAGGTCGTACCCGGCGGCCTTCTGGTCGCGCGCCATCTGCTCGCCGGCGGCGGGCGTGGTCACCGATTGCCCATTGGCCGACGGGCCCGAGGTGTAGATGCGCGGGCCACGGATCTCGCCGCTGGCGACGCGGTCGCGAAGCGTCAACTGGGCCGGGTGGCCGAGCATGCTGCGCACGGTCAGCACGCCGTGGATCACGTTGAGCGCCAGGATGCGCTGGTTGAGCGCCTCGTCTGCGCCCGCCAGATGCCCGTGCATCTCGCCGAGTGCCGGCAGCACGAACTTGCCGGAGCCGTTGACGATCTGCGCCCCGGGCGGCGGTTTCACCGTGCCGGTGGCGCCCATGTCGACGATGCGGCCCTCACGGATGACCAGGGTCTGCCGCTCGAGGATCCGTTCCCGATCCATCGGGATGACGTTGATGCCGACGAGGGCAAGCACCGGCGCCTGCCCGCGCATGGATGGGGCGAGGCCCATGACCACCGCGGCGACCGCGGCGATCCCGTATCGCAGTGGGATTGGCATGGCGGGAGTGTACCGCTGGATCAATTGGGAATTGGGAATTCAGAATGAAGGGCAGCTCGCGGCACCAGGGGGGCGTCGGGGGCATGCTCTCAATTCAGAATTGGGAATGCAGAATGCACGGCAGCTCGCGGCACCAGGGGGGCGTCGGGTGCACGCTCTCAATTCAGAATTAGGAATGCAGAATGCAGGGCAGCTCGTGGCACCGGGGGGCTGGGGCACGCTCTCATTCAGAATTAGGAATGCAGAATGCAGGGCAGCGTGCGGCACCCAAAGTGCGCGGGGGGCACAGGTTCAATTCGGAATTCAGAACAATGCTGAATTGCGAGATTTCGCACCGTGGCGTTGCCCGCCCCGCGCTGCATTGCAAATTCTGAATTCTGAATTGAGGGCGCACGCACCCCTACATCTTGTGCAGCGGCGGCCGGGGCAGACCGGTCGCGAAACCGTCGCTGTCGCGGCCCGTCGCCTGATCGCGCCAGCGATGCTTGTCCTGATACATCCGGGCGTCGGCGGCAGCCAGCAGCGCTTCGGCCGAATCACCGTCCCGCGGGAACACGGCAGCGCCGATGCTGACCGCGATCGAGAACACCCGCCCGTCCCCGAGTCGCACTTCATGTCGCGAGATCGTGGACTGCAGATCGCGAAGGCGCTCTTCGGCCTCCTCGCGGCCGCACTCGGGCAGCATGATCACGAACTCGTCACCACCATACCGGGCGCAGACGTCGTAGGGCCGCACGGCCTGCCGCAGCAGCGTGGCCAGCTCGCGCAGCGCCAGGTCGCCAACCGGATGCCCTTCGCTGTCGTTGACCGACTTGAAGTCGTCCACGTCCACGAGCAGGAGTGCGAGCCGAGAGGCCTGGCGTGCGGCGCGGGCCAGTTCCTGCGTGAGGTGCATCCACAGGAAGCGGGTATTGGGCAGACCGGTCAGCGGATCGGTCAACGCTTCTTCCTGCGCGCGCGACAACTGCAGGGCATGGCTGATGACCGGCCCGGCCTGCCGGGCCACCATGTCGAGCAGGCGGCACTCGTCCTGCGTGTAGCAGCCTGGCGTGACGTGGTAGATGGCCATCGCTCCGACCAGCTCGTTCTGCTCGCCGTAGAGCGGACAGACGATCGAGGAGCGCAATCGGGTGGCAGACGCGGCGCCCGCATCCAGGCACGCCTGCGGGTCGACATTGGCCACCGCGCGCTGGTCGCGGAGTGACTGGCCGAACATGCCCGAGTCGGCCGGCATCACCACGGCAGCCAGCATCTCGGCCTCGATGCCCTCGGTGAAGGCCGCCTTGAAGGTGCGCCGCGACGTGTCGAAGAGGTAGAGCGCCGCACTCGAGTACGGAATCACCCTGCGCAGCTTCTGCGCCAGCACCTGGGCCGTCCCCTCGACGCCCAGCCCGGCGCTGATCGCCTGCGAGATCTCGAACAGCGCCACGTCTTCCCGACGGGCCGAGACGATCGACACCAGGGACCGATCGACCGCCGTCTCCACCGGAAGCCCGCTCTCGATGGTGGGCAGCAGGGTGATGAACCGCTCGACCATCGTCGGATCGAGCGACTTGCCCGCCTCCTCGCGAAGGACGGCGATGGCGGCTTCCCGCGTCAGGCGATCGCGATACGGGCGCTCGCTCACGAGCGCATCGTAGTTGTCCACCACGGCCAGGACCCGCGCGCCGATCGGGATGGCCTGCCCGGCGAGACCTTCGGGATAGCCCTTGCCGTCCCATCGCTCGTGATGCGAGCGCACGAAATCACCCACCGATGGCGGCAGCGGCACGCCCTCGATGAGGCCGGCGCTGACCTGCGGATGGATGCGGATCTTGTGGAACTCCTCGACCGACAGGGGCCCCGGCTTGGACATGATGTGGTCGGGCACGGCAAGCTGCCCGATGTCCAGCAACAGCGCGGCCGTTCGCAGGGCCTCGATCTCGGGCAGCGTCAGGCCGATGGCGTCGGCAAGGGAGGCCGCCCAGCGGCGCCGGCGCTGCAGCCGCTTGCCCGACGGGTCGTTCTTGGCATCGATGGCGCCCGCCAGGGCTTCGACCAGCGAGGCGTGGACGTAATCTGCCGACGGCTCACGGCTGGGCGCCCCCGCGGTGTTGCGCGCCAACAGGCACACGATGCCAGCTCCGAGGCCTGCCCCGAGCATCACGGCACCCGCCAGCGTCTGCGCTGGCGTCAGCAGCAGGGCGACGCCAAGGGCGGCGCAGATCGCGGCCGCAGGCACCAACCAGCGGGGCAGGGGAGAGGCAGGCACTTTGTTGCAAGTATCGCCAAATCGCGGCCCCTCGGCAAACGCGCGCCTTGACGATTCGCGTCCGCCGATGGCACTGTGAGCGGATGATGGTGGGGCTGGCGACCCGACTCAGGGCGCTGTGGCTCGCATGCCTGCTGGTGCTGGTGCCGGCAGGTCCGCTGGGCCTGCTCGTGTCCGGTCACTCGACCGGCGCGGACAGCCACGGCCCCCCGTCGGTCCACGACGCCAGTGACCACGGCATGTCGGCGGGCGGCCTCGCCGACGTCAGCCTCGATCGACACTGCCTCTTCTGCCAGACGGCCTCGTCGCTGCGCTTTGGCTGGGTCGCCACGCCCGCGCGCCTGCGCGCGCCGGTCTGCACCGCCGTCGACTGGATCGAACTGCAGGGCGGCGCCCCACGCTCGGACTCGCACCGCGCCCTGCCGGCGCGGGCACCTCCCGCCCGCAGCTGATCGGCCCCCGGCCGACCGTCGCCCCCCATTCTCAGCTTCGAATACGAGTCCAGGTGCCGCGTCGCAGTCGCGGGCACCGGCGGGCCGCGCACTCGCGATCCGCTCGGGACATCCGTCCCTCCCTGCGTGGAGTGTCGTTCCCATGTGTTCACCGTGCACCACCCATCGTCACCCGGGCCGTTGACGGTCTTGCTGCGCTGTCGCTGCTGCTGCTCGTGAGCGTCGCGCCCGCGCTCGCCCAGACCGCGCCCGCCCAGCCGCTCCCGCCCAGACCGCGGCGGCGCCCGTCCCTGCCCAGATCCGCGGCCGCATCGTCGCGGGTGAGACGCGTACCCCGCTGCCCGGCGTTGCCGTGACCATCGAGGAAGGCCGTGCCGTTGTCGTCACCGACGAGACTGGGGCTTTCAGCATCCCGGTCGCCGGCCGCAGCCGTCGTCCACGTGCGCGCGACTGCGCCAGGGTTCCTGCCGGTGCGGGTCGAAGTCCGCGTGGCCGCCGACATGGCCGCGCTCGACATCGTGATGCAGGACGACCTGCACTACGCCGAGGCCATCACGGTCGGGCCGGGCCCGCGCGACCCGTTCGAGTCCTACCAGCCGACCTCGGTCCTGTCGGGGCAGGAACTGTCGCTGAAGACGGAGGGCTCGCTCGGGGGCCTGCTGAAGAACGAACCCGGCGTTGCCGAGCGCTCGCTGGGACCGGGCCCATCCCGCCCGGTCATTCGCGGTCAGGACGGCGACCGTGTGCTCGTGCTGCAGAACAGCCAGCGGACGGGCGATCTGTCGAGCCAGTCGGGCGACCATGGCGTGACCATCAACCCGGCGGCCGCCACGCAGGTCGAGGTGGTGCGCGGGCCGGCGACGCTGCTCTACGGCGCCAACGCGATTGGCGGTCTGGTCAACGTCATCTCCAACCAGATTCCGGGCCAGCCGGTCGACACGCACCCAGGGCAACACGCAGGTCGATCTGGCCTCCAATGGCAGACAGGCTGGCGTGGCCGGTGACCTCACGCTCGGCAACGAGCAGTGGGCGTTGAACCTGGGCGGGTCGGGCCGACGGTCCGGCGACTACGAGACGCCGGCCGGGCCCGTCGACAACACGGCGTCGCGCGGCGTCTTTGCCAGCGTCGGGCTGTCGCGTACCTCACGCGACGGCTACCTCGGCGCTGGCGTGCAGATCGACGACACGACGTACGGCGTGCCGATCATCGAGGACGGTGAGATCTCGCTGACCCCGCGCCGGCAGGTCTACGGCCTGCGTGGCGAGCGGCGCAACCTGGCCGGCCTGTTCACGTCGACCCGAGCCTCCCTGGCCTATGCATCGCTATCGCCACGACGAGCTCGAGGGCGGCGTGGTCGGCACCGAGTTCCGCAACGACCTGGTCGACGTGGACGTGCGTGCCACCCATCGGGCGGTCGGTCGGGTGACCGGCACCGTCGGCGTCTCCGGCTACGCGCGCCGTTTCGAGTCGGTCGGGGAGGAGGCGCTGGCGCCCCGCGTGGACCAGCAGGTGTATTCGGCGTTCAGCTACCAGGAGGTGGAGTGGCCGCACGCCACGCTGCAGTTCGGCGGTCGCTTCGACCACGCCGGCTACTGCCCCGGGAGGGCAGCTGCGTCACCGTCAGTTCAACAACGTGTCGTTCTCGCTCGGGTCGCTGTTCCGGCCGAGCGAGACGAGCACCGTGGCCGTGAGCTTCGCGCGGGCGGCGCGCAACCCGGCGCTCGAGGAGCTGTACTTCAACGGCCTGCATGCCGGCAACTTCTCGTTCGAGATCGGCAATGACGACCTGGACTCGGAGGTCGCCTACGGCCTCGACCTCTCCTACCGCGTGCGCCTGCCGCGCGTGTCGGCTGAACTGACGTACTTCAACAACACGATCGACGACTACATCTTCCGCAGCCCGGTCCTCGAGGACGTCGCGGCGATCGATGTCGTCGAGGTGGCCGAAGGCCTGCCGATCATCGAGTTCGTCGCCCGCGACGCCCGACTGCAGGGTGTCGAGGCGCACGCCGACGTCGATGTCGCCGCCGGCCTGCACCTGGAGTTCGGGGTGGACACGGTCCGGGGCGCCCTGCGCGACAGCGGCGAAGCGCTGCCGCGCGTGCCGCCGGTCCGGATCATCGGCGGCCTGCAGTATCATCGCAATGCGCTGCAGGTCGGCGCTCAGGTCGTCAACGCGTTCGACCAGCAGCGGGTCTACGGCGCCGAGACGACGACCCCGGGCTACACCACGCTGCGCCTGTTCGGGGCCTACTCGCGGCAGGCCGGACCGCTGCTGCACACGTTCTCGGCGCGGCTCGACAACCTCACCGACCAGCTGTACCGAAATCACCTGTCGCTGGTGAAGGACCTCGTGCCGGAGATGGGCCGCAGTGTCCGCGTGGTGTGGAGCGTCAAGTTCTAGGGAGGGGGCGCGTTCCCCGAACGCGCCTTGCCTTACAGCGTGCTGTTCCAGAGCGGCTCGGCCACCCCGCGCTGGTGGTTCTCGTACCGGGCCATGACAAACAGCGCATCCGAGAGGCGGTTCAGGTAAGGGATCACGAACGTCCCGATGGTGTCGCCGTGGGCCGAGCGCGATCGCTTCGCGCTCGGCCCGGCGGCAGACCGTCCGCGCGACGTGGAGGTGCGCCGCGCCGGCCGCGCCCCCCGGCAGCACGAAGTTCTCGAGCGGGCCGACCACCTCGTTCAGCTCGTCCATCACCCGCTCGAGCGCCTCGACGTGCCGGCCCTCGATCTGCGGAATGCGGAACGTGGCCTTGTCCTGCTCGAGGAAGCAGAGGTCGGAGCCGAGATGGAAGAGTTCGTTCTGGATGCCGGGCAGGACGGCGGCCAGTCGCGGCACGAGCCCGCTGGCAAGAGCGACGCCGATGACCGAGTTGAGTTCGTCCACGGTGCCGAACGTGGCTACTCGCAGGGAATCCTTGCGGCACGCGCTGTCCGCCGCCGAGCCCGGTGGTGCCATCGTCGCCCTTGCGAGTGTAAATCCGTGTCAGCCGAGGCATCTCAGCATCGTAACGCAATGCAGAATGCAGGATTAGGATTGCAGGAGAGCACTGCTCGCCGGACTGACGCACCGTGTCGCGGAACCGGCAACCCGTCCGCGACAGCGATACCCGGTCCCCGTGCCCCGACACCCGTAACGTGATGACCACCGGCCGTCTCGCGCCTACGCCCTCGGGCCTGCTGCATCTCGGCAACGTGTGTGCCTTTGCCGGGGCGTGGTTGTCGGCGCGTGCGGACGGCGGACGGCTGCTGCTGCGGATCGAGGACGTCGATCGAGGGCGTTCCCGCGTCGACGTCGAACATTCGCTCCGCGACGACCTCGACCTGGCTCGGGTTGACCTGCGACGGGGAGACGCCGCGACAGTCGGCGCGCGACTACGCCCAGGCGCTGGCGCGGCTGGCACCGCGGCTCTATCACTGCCAGTGCACGCGCGCCATGCGCGAGCGACCGCTGCCGGCCACCGCGGGTTGCAGCGGCGACTGTGCCGATCGCGGCTACACGGAGGGCGCCATCCGTTTCCGGCTGCGCCCGGCGCTCGTGTCGTTCGTGGACCGACGGTGGGGACCGCAGCAGGCCGATCCCCGCGCCTTCGGCGATCCCATCCTGGTACGGCGGGATGGTCTGGTCTCCTACAACCTCGCCGTCGTGGCCGACGACATCCGCGACGGCGTCAACGACGTCGTGCGGGGCAGCGACCTGTTGGAGTACACGGCCGTCCAGATTCAGTTGTGGGAGGCGCTTGACGCGCCGCCGCCGCAGTGGCTGCACACCCCGCTCGTGCTCGGCCCGACGGGAAGAAGCTCTCCAAGTCGCACGGCTCGACGCACGTCGGCGCGATGCGAGACGTCGGGGCGACCTCGGCCGACGTCTGGCGACTGGTGCTGCCGTGGCTTGGCATCGACGGGGTGTCCTCGCTGGGCGCCGCGCTGCCGCTCTGGGCCCCCGCCGCCGGCCCGCGCGGGCCAATCACGCTCGACGGGGTGTAGGCGCGGCGCCGACGGTCCCGCTCAGCGCGCCGAGGCAAGGGCTCGCAACACCGGCAGCAGGGCGTCGGCCATGCGGCGATAGCCTGCCGGCGTCGGATGCAGCCCATCGGGCGTGTCGATGAGGCGGTCGGGGTCGTCCGGCCTCGCGACAGCCGCCCGCGTGTCGCAGAAGGCCATGCCCCGGGTGGCCGAGGCCGTGTCGCGAATCCACGCGTTGATCGCGTGCATGCGGGCGTTCTGCTCGGCCGTCGCGGTGTCGAACGGGATGATCGAGCAGGCGACGACGGGGAAGGCCGGCCCGCGCGCGCGGTCGAACATGGCCAGCAGCCCCGCCTGCACGGTCGTCGACGTCTCGACCCTGGTACACGTCGTTGACGCCCGCGAGCAGGACGACGACGCGGCTCGCTCCGAAGGCCCGGCGGAATGGGCGGGATCGGCGCCGGCCGTCGGCGCGTGGCGACGCAGGTGCGACAGCACGTCGCGATCGAAGCGGGCGGCAATCTCGTCGGTGCGCTCGCCATCCACGCCGCGGTTCAGGACGCGCCAGGCAGGCTCGGCGCGCATCAACCACCACGTGAACTGGCTGGTCACGTCGCCGTCGCCGTCGGGCGGCGCCTCCACCGGCGACCTGAAGCCGGGGGTACCAGCCGTCGTGGAGTCGCCGAGCGCGACAATGGTCAGGGTGGCGCCAGTGGACATGCGGTCAGCGCGCGCCTGGCAGCGGCTGACCCCGGCGGGTCACGCCGTCCATCTCCTCGATCGTCTGGATCGAGGGCGTTGCCGTCGCCTGCAGCCGCGTGGCGGCGGCCTCGGCACCGCGCATCACCCGCAGGATGTTGCCACTGGTGATCTTCGCGATGTCCTGGTCGGAGTAGCCGCGGCGGAGCAGTTCCGCCAGCAGGGCCGGGTAGGTGCTGACGTCCTCGAGCCCCTGCACGACCGACGTGATGCCGTCGAAGTCGCCGCCGAGCCCGACGTGATCGATGCCGGCGACCTTCCTGATGTGGTCGATGTGGTCGGCGACCTGCGACAGCGTCGCGCGCGGTGCCGGATTGGCCGCGGTCCATTTCGCCAGCGCGCGCCTTCTGGGCCGCCGCGTCGTCCGGGAAACTGCGCCTGCAGCCGCTGCGTTCTCGGCCGTCGACGCGGCGCGTGTGCGCCGCCGCCGCCGGCAGGACGAACCCCGGAACGAAGGTCGTCATGACGATGCCGCCGTTGCGGGGCAGCTGACGCAGGATGTCGTCGGGCACGTTGCGGGCGACGTCGCAGACCGCGCGCGCGTTGGAGTGCGAGAAGATCACCGGCGCCTGCGACACACGGATGGCGTCGCTCATCGTGTCCGGCGGAGACGTGGCTGAGGTCGACGAGCATGCCGAGCCGGTTCATCTCGCGCACCACCTCCTCGCCGAACGCCGACAGCCCCTGCGACTTCGGATCGTCGGTGGCCGAGTCACCCCACGGCACGTTCCGGCTGTGGGTCAGCGTCATGTAGCCGGCGCCGAGCCGGTGCAGCATCCGCAGCGTCCCGAGCGAACTGTCAATCGAGTGTCCGCCCTCGACGCCGATCATCGACGCGACCTTGCCTGCGGCCATCGCGCGTTCGACGTCGTCGGCGGTGCGCGCGAGCGCAAAGGCTGCGGGGTAGCGCCGCACCATCTCGTGCACGGCATCGATCTGCTCGAGGGTGGCGCTGACGGCCGCGTCGCCCTGCAGGTCGACCGGCACGTACACCGACCAGAACTGCCCGCCGACCCGCCCTTCCCGCAGCCGCGGGATGTCGGTCATCAGCTGCGGCTGCGCCGGGCGATGTCGATGCGGTCGAAGTCGTACTTCGCGCGGATCCGCATCTCCCACGGCAGGTCGTTGTGGCCGTCGATCACCGGCGCCTTCTTCAGCACCGCCTCGAGCCGCGCCGTCGGGTTGGCTGCCGGCGCCGGCTGCGCGGCCAGGTCGACGACGATCCCGGCGGCAATCAGGCCGACGCATGCGAGGACGATGCGCGGCAGGCGCCTTCCGGAGGTGGTGGGGCGAGGCTCGATCTGCGAGGCTGCTCATGGTGCTCCTGGACGTGCCGGACGAAGCGCGCATCTGCCTCGTATTCTTGATCACATCATTCTGCACCCGGCCGGGCGCGCCAGCTTGCTACCATCGCCGGATGAAACTTTCGGTCATGCTCGTTGCGGCGCTGTGCGCCCCGATCGCATCGGTTGCCGCCGCCCAGGAGATCAGCGTCCCCGCTGCGCTGCGGCAGCGTGTGGCCAGTGGCGCCGCGGCAATGGCGCCGCGGCTGGTGGAGGTCCGCCGCGACATCCACCAGCATCCGGAGCTGGGCTTCCGGGAGACCCGCACGGCCAGGCTGATCGCGGATCGGCTGCGGGCGCTTGGCTTCGACGAGGTCCGCGAGGGCGTCGGCGTGACCGGCGTGGTCGGGGTGCTGAAGGGCGGCCGCCCGGGCAAGGTCGTGGCGGTGCGGTCGGACATGGACGCCCTGCCCATTCCCGAGCTGATCGACGTGCCCTACAAGTCCACGGTGCCCAACGTCAAGCACGCCTGCGGCCACGACGGGCACATGGCGATCTCGCTCGGCGTCGCCGAACTCTTCAGCGCGATGCGCAGCGAGATCCCCGGCACGGTCGTGTTCCTGTTCCAGCCGGCGGAGGAAGGCGACCCGGATGGCGGCGCCACGGGCGCGCGGCGGATGCTCGACGCCGGGGCGCTCACGGCGCCGGCGCCGACGGCCATCTTCGGCCTGCACGTGATGCCGACGCTGCAGGTCGGCACCCTCGGCGTCAACGTCGGTGCGGCGATGGCCAGCAGCAACCGCTTCACGATCACCATCACCGGCAAGAAGACACACGCCGCTTACCCGCACACCGGCATCGACCCGATTCCCATCGCGGCACAGGTCGTCAACGCCCTGCAGACCATTCCCAGCCGCATGAACAACGCGGCCGAGCCGATCGTCGTCTCGCTCGGCACCATCAACGGCGGCAATCGCTACAACATCATCGCCGACGCGGTGACGCTGACCGGCACCGTGCGGACCCTGACCAAGGACGGTCCGGACCGTGTCAAGGGACTGATCGAACGAGCCGTCAAGGGCGTCACCGAAGCGTCAGGCGCAACCTACACGTTCGATTTCCCTACGGGCAATCCGGTCACCTTCAACGAGGAGACGCTGGCTGAAGCAAGCCTGCCGGTGCTGGCCGAGGTGGTCGGGGAGCGCGCCAGGGTCCTGGCGCCGCCGCCGCAGATGGGGGCCGAGGACTTCGCCATGTACCAGCAGCAGATTCCCGGCTTGTACTTCTTTCTCGGCGTTGGCAACACGGCCCGCAACATCACCGCGATGATCCACACGGAGTACTTCGACCTCGACGAGGCCGCCCTGCCGATTGGCGTGCGCGCGCTCGCCTCGGTGACCCTCGATTACCTGTATCGCAAATAGCGGGACAGGGCAGCTCGGGGAGCTGCCCCTACCTGTGGGGCGCGACAGGGCAGCTCGGGGAGCTGCCCCTACCTTGGGGCGCGACGGGCAGCTCGGGGAGCTGCCCCTACCTTGGGGCGCGACGGGCAGGTCGGGGAGCTGGCCCTATCGGGGCGAGCGCGGGGAGGGCTTCGCGCCAGCGGTACCGGTGGCGCAGTGGCTGCAGCCCGCCGCGTGGTGCGCCGTGCCGCTGCCCTGTGACGGGCGCGTCTCGAAGACCCCGAGCACCCGCCGCAGCACCATGGCCAGCGCAGCGAGGGCGACAACGGAGACGACGGCGTGCTGAACGAGCTCGTTCACGGTCGCGGCATCGGCAATCACGAGATACCTCCGGCGCGCAGCCCCTGGTAGACGATCAGCGAGGCGACATACGCCAGCAACGACATGTACGCGAACTGCAGGAACGCGTAGCGGCCGGAGCCGGTCTCCCGGCGCGTCACGGTCAGCGTCGGCAGGCACTGCATCGCCAGCACGAAGAAGACCAGCGCACTGGCTGACGTCGCGGCCGTGAACAACGGCGTGCCGTCGTCACGCGTCGCATTGCGGATCCGCTCGATCACGCCGACGTCGACGTCGGACTCCCCTGATCCTCCCACGAGGACCGACATGGTGGAGACGAACACTTCGCGGGCCAGAAAGCTCGTCAGGATGCCCACGGTGAGCTGCGAGTCGAAGCCGAGCGGTGCAAAGACCGGCTGCGCCAGCCGGCCCAGCCGGCCGGCAAAAGACCCCCGCTGCGCCGCCCGCATCTCCAGCGCGTCGGCCTGCGCGATCAGCTCCGACCGCTCCGTCTCGCTGGCGCCGGGCGCGGCGGCCTGCGTGCGCATCGTCACCGCCTCGGCCGGCGGCGGCACCTGCGGATACGCGCTCATCCACCACATGACGATGCAGATGGCCATGATCACGGTGCCAGCCGTCTGCAGGAAGGACAGGCCCTGGTCCCTGGCCGTGAACACCGCATTGCGCAGCGACGGCCACTTGTACGTGGGCAGCTCGAGCACCATCGGCCGCGCGTCGCCGCGCAGCCACGACCGGCCGATCAGCGCCGCCGTGCCCAGCGCAGCCAGCGCCCCGAGCAGGTAGCACGCCGCAAAGGCCGCGGCTGCGTACAGGGGACGGCCGGCAAAGAGCAGGCTGGTGAGCAGCACGTAGACGGGCAGCCGAGCCGAGCAACTCACCAGCGGCGCCACCAGGATTGTCGCCAGACGATCGCGGCGGTCCGGGATCAGCCGCGTCGACATGATGCCCGGCAGGGCGCAGGCCGACGAGGTCAGCAGCGGCACGAAGGCATGCCCCGGCAGTCCGAAGCGGCGCAACACCCGGTCCATCACGAACGCCGCCCGCGCCAGGTACCCCGTGTCCTCCAGCAGGCTGATCAGGAAGAAGAGCAGGCAGATCTGCGGCAGAAACACCACCGTGCCGGCGACCCCGCCGATGATGCCCTGCGAGACCAGCGCCCGCACCGGTCCCTCGGGCAGCAGCCGGTCGGAGAACTCACCGAGCCGGGCGAACGTGCCCTCGATGAGATCCATCGGGATGGTCGCCAGGGCAAACAGCGTGTAGAACAGGCCACCCATGACCAGCACGAAGAAGAGCAGGCCGAGCACGGGATGGGTGAAGACCTGGTCGAGGCGCTCGGTGAAGGGATCGCGCGCGTGCGGCGCCGACGGGCGTCCGGCGCTGTAGGCCATCACGTCGTCGGCCCAGTGGGTGAGCGTTTCGATCGAGGAGCCCTCGCCGGGAACGCCGGCGGCCAGCGGCGCGCGTCGATGAGTCAAGGCGTCGGCCAGGGCACTGCGCACCTGGTCCACGCCTTCGCCGCGTCGGGCGATCATCGGCACCACGGCACAGCCGAGGCGCTCGGACAGCTTGCGCCCGTCGATGGTCAGGCCCCGGCCCTGCGCCAGGTCGATCATGTTGAGGGCCACGACCACCGGCAAGCCGAAGGCGAGCAGTTCACCGACCAGGACGAGATTGCGCGTCAGGTTGCACGCGTCGATGACGACGAGCACGGCATCGGGCTGGCGGTAGAGCGCGGCGCCGCCGAGGACGTCGCGGGCGATGCGGGTTTCGGGGACGTTCAGCGACAGTTCATACAACCCCGGAAGGTCGATGATGTCGGTGAGCCAGTCGCCGGGCAGCGCAGCGCGGCCGACCCGTGATGCCGTCGTGGTGCCGGGGAAGTTGGAGGTCTTGGCCCGCGCACCGCAGAGGCGGTTGAACAGGGTGGTCTTGCCGGTGTTCGGGTTGCCGATGAGAGCGACACGGGCCACGTCACGAGTGGCACCACGACCAGGGCGCACCGTCTCGGGAGCCGAGACCGCCATGTCAGTCCTCTTGCAGTTCCGGGACGACCAGGATGCCTGCCGCGACCTTGCCCGACAGGCCAATACGCGTCGACCGCACCTGCACGATGCAGGGTTCGCCGGCTTTGCACAGCGTCAGCTGGCATTCGCGTGTCAGACCGAGGGCGCGCAGCAGGTCGCAGGACGCGGGGTCCAGCTCGGTGCCGCGAAAGCGCACGACCGCACCCGTGCGGAGCGAGCTCAGCGGAATAGGTGCGGCGCCCGAAGTCTTGGGCACGCGGGCTGGTACAGCAGTCGCGACGTCGTCGATCATGAGGGAGAACACCGTCGGGCCCATCGTATGATGGCGACCTTCCAGGTCCGATTTCCAGATCCTAGCATGGAAGTGAGACTGGCTCTCAACACATCCCGGCGACCTAGAATCTGCTGATGGCCAAGCCCCCAGTGCAGGTTTCGCTCGAGTGGACCGGCGATCTCGTCTTCACCTCCCGGACCGCCAAAGGGCCCGGGCCGGTCTTCGACAGCGACGGCGATGCAGGCACGTCGCCGGTCCAGGCCCTGGCCCTGGCGCTCGGCTCGTGCATGGCCGTGGACGTCGTGATGATCCTCACCAAGGGACGGCACGACCTCCAGGGGCTGCGGGTCACCGTCGTCGGTCATCGCGCCGACGGGCCGCCTGCGTACGTCACCAACTACACCATCACCTACGAGGTGAAGGGATCGGCGCCGGACGCGGCCATCCAGCGGGCCATCGAGCTCTCGCGTGACACGTACTGCTCGGTGTGGCACAGCCTCCGCCGCGATGCCGCGCTCGACGTCACGTACACTCGCGTCGATGGCTGAGCTCGGCGTCACGCCGCAGGCGACGCCGGCTCCCGCTTCCGTCCGCCGGTCGCGCGCCGGCTACATCGACTGGATGCGCGGGCTGGCGGTGCTGATCATGATCCTGGCCCACGTCGTGGACTCCTGGACCGTGACCGGGGCCGCCCGCAAGACCCTCGAGTACTTCTGGTTCATGGTGGTGGCGGGTATGGGTGCGCCGCTGTTCCTCTGGCTCGCCGGCCTTGCCGTACCCCTGGCCGCGCACGCGCGGGTGCGCCGCGGCGCATCGCTGGCGCAGGCCAGCTGGGCGCTGCAGAAGCGAGGCTGGCAGATCTTCGGGCTGGCCATGCTGTTTCGTCTGCAGGCCTACGTGTTCAGCGCCGGCGGCACCCTGTACGGCATCCTGCAGAGTGGACATCCTCAACATCATGGGGCTGTCGCTGGTGGCCGCGGCCTGGCTCTGGGGCCGCGGTCGCACCCCCCGTGCCCGCGCGGCCCTGGCCGTCGCGGCGACGGTCGCGATGCTGATCCTCTCGCCCTTGCTGCGGGTCTGGTCGTGGCCGGCGCTCGTCCCCGATCCGCTCGAGTGGTACCTGCGGCCGCACCCCGGCCACACCACGTTCACGCTCTTTCCGTGGGGTGCCTTCGTCGTCGCCGGACTGGCGCACGGGGAGTGGCTCGCGACGAGCGCTTCCCAGTCACGGAGCCGATTTCACGCCTGGTGCGTCGGCGGCGGCGCCGTGCTCGGCCTCGGGTCGTACCTGCTGTCGTTCGGGCCCACACTGCTGCCCGGCTCCAATTTCTGGACCACGTCACCGGCCTTCTTCGGCATCCGTCTCGGCGCGATGATCACGGTGTTCGGGGCCCTGTATTTCCTGCTGCAGCCAGGAGGCCTGTGGGCACGCGTCGTCCGTGCCGCGGGCGTGGAGCCCGATGGAGCTGTTCGGGCGCACCTCGCTGTTTGTCTACTGGGTCCACGTCGAACTCGCGTACGGCCTGCCCTCGCGCCCCCTGCACAAGGCCCTGTCCTTCCACGGCGCCGTGCTGGCGTGCGCGATCTTCACGCTGGGGATGCTGGCTCTGGCCATGGCCAAGAGCCGATACTGGGACCACGAGACCCCCTGGCGTCCGCCGTCCACCGAACCCTGAACAACGGCCGCCAGCATGCCGCTTACAACCCGGTCATGCCCGGCAAGGAGAAGTCCATGCGTGTACCAGTCGCGATGCTCGGCATCGTCTTCACCGCCACCATGGCGTCGGCGCAGCCGGGCCTGGACATCTACCACGTCGACGTCGAGGGTGGCGCGGCGACCCTGATCGTCACCCCGGCGCGGGAATCGGTGCTGGTCGACGCCGGCTGGCCAGGCAACGACGGCCGTGACGTCACCCGCATCGAGGCGGCGATGAAGGCCGCGGGCATCACCCGCATCGATCACTTGATCAGCACCCATTACCACACCGACCACGTCGGCGGCATCCCGGCCCTGCTTGCCAGGGTGCCGGTCGGCGCGTTCTACGACCACGGACCCATGACGCCCCCGCACGCCCGCGATTACGCGAGCAACTACGAGGCGTACGTTGCCGCGGTGCCGAACCGCCGGACGCTGGCGGCGGGCGACGTGCTGCCGCTGAAGGCAGCCAGCGGCGCGCGCCCGGTCGCGCTGAAGGTCATCTCCGGGCATGGCACGGTGACGGCCAGCCCGGCCGGGCCGCGCAATCCCGCGTGCGACGCGGTGCCGGCCCAGGCCGACGATCCGTCCGACAACGCGCGCAGCGTCGGGTTCGTGCTGTCTTACGGGAATTTCGACTTCTTCGATGCCGGGGACCTGACGTGGAACACCGAGGCCCGGCTGGTCTGCCCTGCGGCCAGCATCGGCAAGGTGGAGCTGTACCAGGTCACCCACCACGGTGCCGACACCAGCAACCACCCGCTCGTGCTGCAGGCGCTGTCGCCCACGGTCGCGGTGATGAACAACGGCCCGAAGAAGGGCGGGTCGCCGGCGACGGTCAAGGCCCTCAAGGCGCTGCCGTCACTGCAGGCTTTCTACCAGCTGCACCGCAACGTGGCGACGGGTGCCGCCGAGAACACCGCCCCCGAGCTGATTGCCAATCTCGACGAGACCCCCGACACCGGGCACATGGTCAGCGTGCACGTCGCCGACGACGGCGCCTTTGCCGTCGTCAACCACCGCACCGGTCAGAAGCGCGTCTTCGCCTCGCAACCGTAAGACCGTGAGCCGGCGGGGCCGCCCGGGGCGGATTCGCCGGCTCACGGGTCTAGCCGCGGTGCGCCTCGACGAACCACATGTACTTGTCGACCTCGTGCGCGATGCCGGTCAACAGGTCGGAGGTCACCGCGTCCTCGAGTTCGTCGGCATCTTCGATGCCCTGGCGCAAGGCGGTCCCGAACTTGGCCAGCGCCGACGACACGCAGTCGACGTGGCTCTTCCAGTCCTGCACCTCGACCGGGTAGGGCGCGAGGGTCGTCCGCTCGACCACGGCCTGGGCCGTGCCGATGGCCACACCACCGAGCATCACGGCCCGCTCGGCAATGTCGTCCTTGTGCTTGGCAGCCGCAGCCGCCACCTGATCGAAAAGTTCATGCAGGCCGATGAAGTTCGGTCCCTTGACGTTCCAATGGGCCTGTTTGGCCTGCAACTCGAGGTCGATGGCGTCGGCAAGCCGGGCATTGAGCAGCTCGACCGATGATTGTCTGGTCTCGGCATCCAGACCGTGTTTGGTGGCGTTCAGGTGAATCTCGGCAGCGCTCTTGTTCGACATGTCCTGATTAGACGCGCCAATCCATCCTGCAGGCAACCCCAACTGCTGTGGCCCCTCACCGGGCCGGGTCGGCCGCCGCCGGTTTCGCCGCCGTCGTCTCGACCGGACGGTCGTTCCAGAACAGCACCGCGGCGTTGAACAGCATCCCGAACTCGCCGTGGTTCTGCCACCGGTAGCAGGGATTGGTGGCAAATGCCACGACCCGCCCCTTGCCGACCGGCGTTTCGACAATCGCCGGTCGCCGCCGCGTTTCGGCCGCCCCGCGCATGAGGCCGCTGAGCACCCCGTCCTCGCCGCCCGTGAACCGCATCAGCACCTGCTCGGCGACGTCGTCGAGCGGGACCTGGAACAACGGCCCGTTGGCATAGCGGACGGGGATCGTCCTGGCCGTGTAGCCGAAGAAGACCGGATGTTCGGGACGCAGGATCTCGGCCTGCACGATTGGCCCAGGCGCGTAGAAAGCGCCGGTCGGCCGCGCTGCCGTCACTTCCCGCTGCAGGCCGAACTCGGCCGGCATGTAGGACGAGGCGCCGAGGGTGATCAGGACCCCGCCCCCGTCGACGAACTTCTGCAGCTCCAGCACGCCCTCCAGCCCCATGCCACCGGTCACGTCGGCGGTCTCGCCGTAGGTGCCCAGGCTGGGGAAGGCCGGGTCCTTGCGGTAGGCCAGCGGACCTGCCTTGCGTTCGACGTCGAAGACCAGCGACTTGCCGGTGGTGGCCTGGCTCGGGATGAGGATCACGTCGAAGGCGGCGCGCAGCGCGCCCTCGCGGATTCGCTCCTTGTACACCAGCTCGTAAGGGATGCCGAACGTGTCGAAGGCATGCCGGACCCAGCCGACCTCCTGCGTCCGGCCCCACGAGGAGAACATCGCGAGCCGCGGCAGGTCTACCGGCACGGTGGCCACCTCGGGTGCTGCGGCGAGGCCGGTGGCGTCGAGCCCGAGGCTGGTGACGGCATCCGACAGCGCCGCCGCGGCCGTGGCCGGCACCAGGAACGAGCCGGCAGGATAGGTCACGTCACCGACGGTGAAGGCCGCGCGGGTGGCGCGGACATCGGCATCGGCGCCGAGCGCGAGGCGCAGCCTGACCATGTCGTTCGAGCCGTGATGAGGGACGACCCAGGCCGCCGGCGCCGCGGCCCCGGTCACCCGGCCGCGGCGTGTCACGTCGGTGACCAGCGTGACCGGGACGTCGAACACGGCCTTGTCGGCCGTCGGCTTGACCTCCACCTGCAGCATCAACCCCATCGTCCAGCCGGTGTCGTCGTAGGTGCGGAGGGCGGGGTCGGGAAACGACTGCTTCTCGAGCAGTGTCTTGACCAGCCGGCCGTACGGCTGGTCCCGCTTCACCAGGTAGGACCCGGCGGCGTACGTGCCGTCCGACAGCTTCACCTCGCCGGTGGCCCGGCTGACCTCGATGCCCTGCCGCTGCAGCAGCGACACCAGCAGATCGACGCGCGTCGGGTCCTTCTGCCCGGCGGGTACGACGATAGGCGTGCGGGGCGTCCTTCTGGCCGGCCTCGATGCTGTTGCGGCTCTTGCGGTAGAAGTTCTCGACAAGGACGTCAGGGAACGACGACGCGTACTGCAGGGCCGACAGCACTGCGGTCTGCATGTAGTTGGTGTTGTTGCGCATCGACCACAGCACTTCCCGGTACGGGGGCGACGGGCGATACCATTCGCGGCTGGTCTGGCCGGCGCCCTCGGGCGGCGCCACGCGCCGCTTCATCGTCGTCGCGCCGCCGTTGCCGAAGGTCTCGTACATCCGCACCAGGCCGTTGTGGTTGGACGACATGAAGGCGAGATAGCCGGGCGACCACATGTCCACGAAGCCGTGCGTCCAGACCCCGGGCATGCCCAGCTTGGTGAGCTGCATCATCTCGAAGTTGGCAAACATCGGCAGTTCGCCGTAGACGATCGGATCGAGGTTGGGATTCTGCGGCGCCTGGCCGGAGAAGGTGTAGAGGAACGGCACCGATTCGTGCAGGTCGTGCATCACCGGCGGATGCGTCTTCAGGTACCAGTCCAGGTGCGCGCGCATCGTCACCTGCGAGTAATTGATGTCGCGGTTGTTGTCGTGAAAGATGTACTTGCCCCAGTACGGCGGCCCGGTGATGCGGTCCTTCTCCTCGGTGATCCCGACCATGTGCTGGCGATACCAGTCGACGTAGCGGTCGCGGCCATCGGGGTCGCTGGCCGGGGTGAAGCTGACGATGATGCGGTCGCGAATCTGGCGGACCAGCGGCGTGTCGCTCGCCACCAGCCGGTAGGCGAGTTCCATCAGCATCTCGGGCGGCCCGGTTTCGCCGCTGTGCAGCCCGGCCATCAGGTGATAGATGGGAGGCGTCACGGCAATAAGCCGCCGTGCCTCGGCTTCCGACAGCCCACGCGGGTCGGCCAGGCGCCCGAGGCTGGCCGTGTGCGTCGCCAGGTTGCGCAGCGCCGCTTCGCTGGCGATGTAGACCACCGTCACGTCGCGGCCCTCGTCGGTCTTGCCGATGGTGGTGACGCGAATGCGCGGCGACGCCTTCTCGAGCGCCCGGTAGTACGCCAGGGCCGCATCCGTCTTGGTCAGGCGCGTTGGCGCCCCGACGTGGTAGCCGAGCACGTCCTTCGGCGTCGGGATGCCTCGCACCACCGGCAGATGGTCGACCAGCGGACTGAGGAACTCGGGCGCCGTCGTCCATTCCTTGACGCTGCTGGCGAAGTCGGCGTCCATCGACTCGCGCGAGGTCGGCGCCGGCTGCGCGTGCAGGGGCGCCCCGAACGGCAGGCAGAGAGCGACGACAAGGGCCCAGCGAGGGAGACACTCGAGACGCATGGGCGGGACTATAGCCCACCAATACCGTGATCGGACGGCCACAATCGTCATCGCCTGCCGGCGCCTGTGCCTGGCTTCCGCAGGCGATTGCGCCTGTTTACGGCCATCTTTGCGGTGGCACGCCGGTTGCTCCCTAAGGAGAGCGTCGGCGGTCTGTTTGTGGCACGATGCCACAGTGCTGGGGAGCCAGATCGTCGGCAGCAGGGGCTGCGCAATCGTGCGTAGCCTCTGCCAGTTTCCCCTCGCCTTCGCGGATCGTGAGGCGGCGCAGTGACGCCCCGCCTCGATCTCAACGCTGATCTCGGTGAACACGACGGGCCGCCACCTTCAGCGGCGCGGACGCTCCTGCGTCTCGTGACATCGGCCAACATCGCCTGCGGTGCGCACGCCGGCGACGACCGCAGCATGCGAGCGGTCTCTGCCGAGGCGGCCGCACTCGGCATCCAAATCGGCGCACACCCCGCCTTTCCCGATCGCGACGGTTTCGGACGGCGGGTCGTCGCGATGCGCCCTGACGAGGTCACCGACACCGTGGCCCGACAGGTCGACGCCCTCTCTGCCAACGCGATGGCCGAAGATGCCACCGTCCGGCACGTCAAACCGCACGGCGCGCTCTACACGCTCGCGTTCCGGGATCGCCCGACCGCCGACGCCATCGCTGCCGGCATCCTGCTCGCCAATCGGGCACTCGCACTGTACGCGCCGTCCGGTTCCGCGCTGGCCGTCGCCGGCGCCGCGGCGGGCCTGCGGGTGATAGCGGAGGGCTTCCTCGACCGGGCGTACGAGAAGGACGGCTCCCTCACACCACGAGACGTGCCAGGCGCGGTCCTGCACGACCCCGACCTCGCCCGCTCCCGAGCCCTGGAGTGGGCTGGCACCGGGATGGTGCGGACGGGGACCGGGATCGACATCACCCTGCCGATCGAGAGCCTGTGCGTCCATGGCGATACCCCTGAGGCACTGGCGATCGCCACGCAGGTGCGGGCGGCTCTGACCGATGCCGGCGTCCGGCTGATGGCGTCACTCGCACCATGAGCGTCACCACGTCATCGCGAGTCGGTGCTGTGACTGGCAGGGGCGCCGGGCAAGGAAATGAGCCGGTGCGTCAGCTGACGTGGCGACGCGCATGGTGACCCTGGCGGTGGCGCTGGTCGCCGTCGCGGCGTCGGCGTTGACCTTTGTCACGGGGTTCGGACTCGGGACGTTGCTGATGCCGGTGTTTGCCCTCTTCATGCCGGTCGAAGGCGCAGTCGCCGCCACTGGCGTCGTGCATTTCCTCAACAGCCTCTTCAAGTTCGGGCTGATGCGGCGACATGCGCACTGGCCCACCGTCTGGCGTTTCGGTATCCCGGCGCTGCTGGCGTCCCTGCTCGGGGCGTGGTGGCTCGTCGAACTTGCCGCCCAGCCGCCCCTGCTGGCCTGGACCTTCGGCGACCACGTCTTCCGCGTCACTCCGACCAGGGCGGTGATTGGCGTGCTGCTGCTGGTGTTCGTGCTCTTCGAATGGCTTCCCGCCTGGAAGGCGCTGGCGTTTCCGGCCTCGTACATGCCGCTCGGCGGCATACTCAGCGGCCTGGCCGGCGGCATCTCCGGCATGCAGGGGGCGCTGCGATCGGCGTTTCTGGTGCGTGCCGGGCTCGAGCGCGATGCCTTTGTCGGCACGGGCGCGGCGATCGCCTGCCTGATCGACGTGTCGCGGCTCGGCGTGTACGGACGCCTGATCGCGGAGCAGCGCGGCGCGCTGGACGTCGCACTGCTGGCCGTGGCGGTGGGCGCGGCGTTTGCCGGTACCCTCATCGGGCGGCGGCACCTCGAGCGACTGACGATCACCGGCATGCGCCACGCGATCGCGGTGCTGCTCCTGATCATGGCGCTGGCGATGATCACCGGGATCCTGTGACCGGCCGACGATGCTGCAGGCGCTCCATTGCGGGGCGCCTGGGAGATTGACGTGCGACTGATTCAGATGCGGACGCCAGCCGTGCTGGCGGTGCTGGCGACGATGCTCGGGGCGACCGCGGGGCTGGCCCAGCCGCGTGGGCTGACCCCCGCCGACTTCTACAAGGAAGTGACCGTCGAGGATGTGGCCATGCGCCCGCAGGGCGACATGGTGGCGTTCACCGTGATGACGGTCGTGGAGAAGGAGAACACCCGCCACCGCGAGATCTGGCTGCAGCAGCTGGCTGACGGCAAGGCCCGTGGCGCCGCATTCCGCTTCACGTCGCCCACCGAGAATTCGACGCAGCCGCGCTGGAGCCCGGACGGCACGCTGCTCGCTTTCACGTCCAGACGCGGCAAGGACGACAACCCTGCGTGGTTTGCCCGGGTTGGCGCGACCGGCGGCGAAGCTTTTCACATCGACGGCGTCTCGGCCGAACCCGTCTGGTCGCCGGACGGCAAGTGGATCGCCTACGTGAAGGCGCCGCTGCGCGACGCCGACGGCGATGGCCTGGCCGACAAGAAGGACGAGCGCGAAGGCTGGGTCGCGCCGGACGCGCGCACGCGCACGCTCGACGCGAAGCGCTTCGACGGGCGCGTCATCACCTCCATGCGCTACAAGTCGAACGGCACGTTGACCTGGATGCCGCACTTCAGCAGCAAGGACGTCGCCCAGGTGCATGTGGTGGCGGCTGCAGGTGGCACGCCGGTGCAGCTGACACGCCTGACGTTCGCGCCATCGCAGCTGGCGTGGACCCCCGACAGCGCGACGCTGCTGTTCACGGCCGACGCCGACCAGGACGACGAGGGCAACAGCGAGCCGACGACAGACCTTTATGCGGTTGCCAGGTCCGGTGGCGAGCCACGCCGGCTCACGGCCAACCCCGGTGGCGAACGTGCGGCCGCGGTCTCACGGCAGGGCACCCGCCTGGCTTACCAGTACATCGCCCGACGAGGCGCCGAGACCGACATCCTGGTCGTGGACATCGGCCCCGACGGGACGTTCCGGGGACAGCCACGCAACCTGACCAGTGGATGGGACCGGGTCCCCGGTGTGCCGCGCTGGACGCCCGATGGCCGCACCATCCGCTTCGATGCCGACTTCAGCGGCAACGCCCATGTCTTCGAGGTGGCCGTCACCGGCAACGCGGACGTCCGTGCGGTGACATCGGGCGATCGCACCGTCAGGGGCGCGTCCGAGAGTCAGGACGGCGCGTGGATGGCGTACACCGTGGACACGCCGCTGTCACCGCCCGAGGTGTTCGTCGCCGCCGGCGCCGGCGCCTCCGAGCAGCAAGTGACGCGCTTGAATGCGTCATGGCTGGCTGACGTCACCCTGCAGCCGGCCGAGCGCCTGACCTGGACGGTCGCCGACGGCAGCGCCATCGACGGCTGGCTGGTCAAGCCGGTGGGGTATGTGCCCGGGCGCTCGTACCCGATGGTGCTGAAGATCCACGGCGGCCCGCACACCCAGTACGGCAACACCTGGTTCCGCACCTTTCACGTCCTCTCCGCCTCCGGCTTCTTCGTGCTCTACCCCAACCCGCGCGGCTCGTCCGGCTACGGGCATGCCTTCACGTATGCGACACGGGGACGTTGGGGCGAACTCGATACCGAGGACTACATCACCGGCGTGGACACCGCGCTTGCCCGGTACGTCGACATCGACCGCGCCCGCGTCGGGGTCTCGGGCGGCAGCTACGGCGGGTACATGACCAACTGGCTGAGCGCGACGACGACGCGGTTTGCCGCCGCTGTGACCAGCCGGTCGATCACCAACTGGGAGAGCTGGTATGGCGCCTCCGACGCGCAGGGCCTGACCGACTTCGAGTTCGGTGGCCCGCCCTGGGAGCAGCGCGAGCTGTATCGACGGCTGTCGCCGATCAGCCATGTCGAGAAGGTGACCATCCCGACGCTGATCATCCACAGCGAGAACGACTACCGCACCCCGGTCGCCGACGGCGAGCAGTGGTTCATGGCACTGAAGAAGCGCAAGGTCCCGGTCGAACTGGTGCGCTACCCGCGCTCGACGCACGACCTGTCGCGCACCGGCGAGCCCTGGCTGCTGGTGGACCGGCTCGAACGCCTGCGCAGCTGGTTCGAGTTCTGGCTGATCGAGAAGAAGGGCACGACCGCGCCGTGACCACCGCCGCCGGCGGCTAGTCGTGCTCGACGCGGGTGACCTGATTGAGCAGGATGTGCAGCTTGACCCGATCCCCGGGATGCAGGCCCGCCGCCACGTCTTCGCCGCCGACCCGCGCGACCTGCGGGATCAGGTCTTCGTCGTCGGCCTTGACGTAGTGGACGTCGTAGGAGATCTGCCCGTGGATGCTGACGGGCTGCAGCTTGGTGAGGACGCCGACCTGGATGCCACGAAGCATGGCCGCTATTGTGTCCTGCCCATGAGCAGCATGAGCAAGGCCTTTTGTGCGTGCAGCCGGTTCTCGGCCTGGTCGAAGATGATCGACGCCGGCCCGTCCATCACCTCGTCGGTGGCTTCCTCGCCGCGGTGCGCGGGCAGGCAGTGCATGAACACGGCATCACCGGCCGCCTCCATCAGGGCCTCGTTCACCTGGAAGGGCGCGAACACCTTGCGGCGCTGCTGCGCCTCGGCTTCCTGGCCCATCGAGGTCCACGCGTCGGTGTAGACCGCCGCGACCCCGGCCACCGCGGCGCGCGCATCGCGAAACACCTCGAGGGTCGCCCCGTGGCAGGCCACGCCCTCCAGCTGCGCCGTGATCTCGGGCGTGAAGTCGTAGTCGACCGGGGTGGCCAGGCGGACGTGCATGCCGAGCATCAGCGCCCCCTGCGCCAGGGACGTCGCGACGTTGTTGCCGTCGCCGACAAAGGCCATCGTCTGGCCTTTCAGCTCGCCGAACTGTTCGTACATGGTCAGCAGGTCGGCCAGGGCCTGGCAGGGGTGTTCCTCATCGGTGAGGGCATTGACGACATGCAGCCGCGGGGCGGCGGTGGCGAACTCGACGAGCCGATCCTGCGCGAACGTGCGAATCACCACGCCCGACACCCAGCGCTCGAGATTGCGGGCGACATCGGCAATCGGCTCGCGCTCGCCCATCGCCACGTCCTGCGGTGGCGCGATGACGTCGCCGCCCAGTTCGCGCACCGCGATCTCGAACGTGCAGCGGGTGCGCAGCGACGGCTTCTCGAACAGCAGCGCCACGTGCTGGCCGGCCAGGGAGGTGGCGCCATAACTGCGAAGCCCGCGCGCGCGCTCCTTCTTCAGGGCCACCGCGGCCTGAAGGATCTCGGCCAGCTCCGCCGGCGACAGATCGAGCAGCGAGACGAAGTGCTGCGTGCGGAGTGAGCGTGCCGCGGTCGGCTTCGGCGTCGTGCGCGTGACTCGTGTCGGCATAACAGGAAATTCAGAATTCAGAATTCAAAATGAAGACCACAGCGCCCACGGCCCCACGGTCCACGTGCCTGAGGCAGATTCGTACCCGTAACCCGTACCCCGTGACCCGTGACCCGGACCCCGTAACCCCGTGACCCGGACCCCGTGACCCGTGACCCGTAACCCGGCCCCCGACACGTTACGTCCGGTACTCCGCATTGATCTGGACGTATTCCTTGCTCAGGTCGCAGGTCCACATGGTGGCTTCGTGCTGCCCGCCGGTGCCCAGGTCGACGCTGACCGAGATGTCCTTGCCGCGCAGGTACTCGGCCGCTTGAGGGGCACGTTCGTCGAACGGACGTCCGCCCTCGAACAGCACGATGTCGCCAATCCGGACCGCGGCTCCCTGCAGCTCGAAGCCGACACCGGCGCGGCCGGCCACCGCCACCAGGCGCCCCCAGTTCGGGTCGCCGCCATGGATGGCCGTCTTCACGAGCAGGGAGTTGGCGATGGCCCGCGCCGCCTGCTTGGCTTCGTCATAGGTCCGGCCGCCGGTGACCTGCACAGTGACCAGCTTGGTGGCGCCCTCGCCGCCGCGCACGATCTCGGTGGCCAGGTGGCGGCAGACGTCGTACAGCGCGTCCGACAGGAGCGGCAGGTCGGCCTCGCCGATGGTCACGCCACTGGCGCCATTGGCCAGCAGGGCGACGCAGTCGTTGGTGGAGCACTCGCCGTCGACGGTGATGGCGTTGAAGGTGTGCTCGGTCACTTCCGACAGTGCCCGTTGCAGCAACGCCGGCGGCACCGCCGCGTCACAGGTCAGCACCGCCAGCATCGTCGCCATGCGCGGCTCGATCATCCCGGAGCCCTTGCAGATGCCGCCGATGCGGAACGTGCCACGCGCGGTGACGACCTCGACCGCGCGTTCCTTGGGGAACGGGTCGGTGGTCATGATCGCCCGGGCGCAGCGCATGTGTGCGTCGACCGACAGGACCTCGGCGGCCGCGATGATGCCGTGCGTGACCGTGCGGGCATCGAGCTGCACGCCGATGACGCCGGTCGACATGACCAGCACCTCCTCGAGTTCGCAGTCGATGGACCGGGCCGTCTCGGCCGCCATCAGGTGCGCCACCTGACGACCCTGGTCGCCGGTGCAGGCGTTGGCGCAGCCCGAGTTCACCACCACCGCGCGGGCGTGACCGGCGGTGGCCTGCAGGTGATCGCGCGAGACGACGACCGGTGGCGCCACCGCCAGATTGGTGGTGAAGACGGCCGCGGCCGTCGCCGTCCGGTCCGACACCACCAGCGCGAGGTCCAGCTTCTCGGGATTGGCCTTGATGCCGCAGTGCACGCCGGCAGCCGTGAAGCCGGCCGGCGCGGTGACCCCACCTTCGATAGTCGTGATCATCGTTGCAGGACGAGAGCGGACGAGTCGGTGCTGCGCGGCTGCGCAGCGCGGCGACTGTGACGGACGGCGGACATGCTGCCAATCTGCGTGCCGCGCAGGGGCAGCGCCACGGCGTGCTGGCCGCAGGTGCGGAACTTCGGGCAGCCAACGCAGTCGGTGGCGATCTTCTCGGGCAGCCACGTGTGCGGGACGATGGTGAAGCCGAGACGGACGAAGTGGGTCGCCTCGTGCGTGAAGGCGCAGAGCGTGCCGAACTGCTCGCGTCGCGCCGTCGCCCCGAGCGAGGCAATCAACGCCGGCCCGAGTCGCTTGCCGCGGTGCGCCGGGTCGATGACCAGTGAGCGCACCTCGGCGACCGTGCCACTGAGCGGTGCCAGTTCCGCACAGCCGACCAGCGCATCAGCCGCGGTGATCACCAGGAAGCGCTCGGCGTGGCGGCGCAGGTCATCGATCGTCCGCGGCAACAGGTGGCCCTCGTCCAGGCTGGCCATGATCAGGGCGTGCATCGCCTCGGCCTGTTCGGGACGGCCCCGCGCGATGGTGTAGCCCGCCGGCAGGTGAGGCACCGGGGCGACGTCGAGGGCAGGCATGATCGGCGACACGGTCATGCTCCGTGCACCGCCGTCAGGGCGGCGTCGAGCCGCGTCAGCGCTTCGGTGATTTCGGCCGCGCTGATGACGTACGGCGGCAGCAGCCGGACCACGCGCTCGGCGGTGCGGTTGACGATGAGGCCGCGCTCGAGCGCGGCAGGCACGACCGCGGCGGCGTCGCGGTCGAGCACCAGCCCCTGCATCAGCCCGGCGCCCCGCACCTCCACCACCATCGCGTGCTTCGCGGCAAGCGCCCGCAGGCCGTCGGCAAACACCGGCCCGACCTGCCGCACGTGGTCGAGCAGGCCGTTGTCGAGGGTCTCCAGCACTGCCAGCGCCGCCCGGCAGGCCAGCGGGTTGCCGCCGTAGGTCGTGCCGTGATCGCCGGCGCTGATCGCTGCCGCCACCCGTGCGGACACGAGCACCGCGCCAATCGGCAGCCCGCCGCCGAGCGCCTTGCCCACCGCAATCAGGTCGGGGCACAGCCCGAGCGCCGCCGAGTGGAACATGTGGCCGGTGCGGCCGAGACCCGACTGCACCTCGTCGGCGATGTACAACGCGCCGGTCGATGCGCAGGCCTTGTTGATCGCGTCCACGATGTGCGGCGGCAGCGGTCGCACGCCACCTTCGCCCTGGATGGGCTCGCCGATGATCGCCGCTGTTCGATCACTCACCGCCGCGAGCAGGTCGTCGGGATCGTCGTTGGAAACGAAACGCACCTCCGGGACCAGCGGCCCGAATGGCGTCCGGTAGTGCTCGTCCCACGTCGTCGACAACGCGCCCATCGTGCGGCCCGAGAAGCCACGCTCGAAGGCGATGAACTGCGGGCGCGGCGTGCCGGCGGTGTACCAGAACCGTCGTGCGAACTTGAGGCACCCTTCCACCGCCTCGGCGCCGCTGTTGCAGAAGAACGCGCGGTCGAGGCCAGAGGCGCGCGTCAAGCGTGCCGCCAGCGGACCCTGGAACGGGTGAAAGAACAGGTTGGACGTGTGTATGAGTTGGCCCACCTGGTCGCGGACGGCCGCGACCAGGGCCGGATGGGCATGCCCGAGGACGTTGACGCCGATGCCCGACAGCATGTCCAGGTAGCGTCGGCCATCGTCGGCGACCAGCCACACGCCCTCGCCGCGCACGAACACCACCGGCTGGCGCTTGTACGTCTGCAGGACGTGCGCGGCCTCGACGGCGTCGATGGTGGTGGGGGATTCGGTGGCGGTGGACATCGGTGACTCCTCTGATTCGAACGCGGTCGACACGGAAAAAGCGACTGGCTAGGCGAGGCTGGTGCCGTGGCGCCCGAGGATCGACTCGGCCGAACGGCCATCGACGATCGACACGACGGCGACGCCGCGGGCACGGGCCGACGTGGCGGCGCGCAGCTTGGCGACCATGCCGGCCGACGCCGTGCCGTCCTGCATGAGCGCCTCGGCGTCGGTCGGGCCGAGGGCCGGCAGCGTCCGTCCGTTGCCGTCCAGGACACCGGCCGTGGCACCGACCAGCAGCAGTTCTCCGGCCCCGACACCGGCGGCCACGTGCGCGGCCAGCGTGTCGGCGTTGACGTTGAGCACCGCCGCGTCGGCATCGAGGCCCAGACTGGCAATCACGGGCACGTATCCGCCCGCCAGCAGGTGCGCGACGACGCCGAGGTCGGCGTCGGCCTCGGGTTCGCCGACCAGGCCCAGATCGACATGCGCGCCGGCCGACGTCAAGTGGGCGGCCGCGCGCCCGGACCGAGCCAGCGCCGCATCGACGCCGGTCAGGCCCACGGCGCCGATGCCGAGCCCGACCAGGTGCGCCACCAGGCGGGTATTGATCGTGCCGGCAAGCACTGCCACCACCGCCTCCAGTGTTGGCGGGTCGGTGATGCGCAGGCCGTCGATGGCCAGCTTGGCCAGCCCGCGGCGCGCCAGTTCGGCGTCGATCTCGCGGCCGCCGCCGTGCACCACCACCAGCGGACCCGCCGCTGCCAGTTCGGCCAGCGCTTGCCCGACCTCATGCAGGCGTTCGGGCGTCTCGACCAGCTCGCCGCCGAACTTGACCACCACCGGAGGGGCGTTCACAGCAGGCCTTCCTGCTCGGGGAAGCCGCACAGCAGGTTGAACTGCTGGATTGCCTGGCCGGCCGCGCCCTTGAGCAGGTTGTCCAGCACGGCCACCACGATCAGCCGCCCGGTCGGCTCATCGACCTTCCAGCCGATGTCGCAGAAGTTGGTGTGCACCACGTGCTTGATCTCGGGCAGGCGGTCACCCGTCAGGCGGACGAACACGGCGTCGGCGTACGCCGCGCGCATTGCCTCGGCCACCTGGTCGGCGGTGACACCGGCGGCGAGCCGTGCATACGTGGTGGACAGGATGCCCCGGTCCAGCGGCACGAGGTGCGGCGTGAAGGTCACCGGCAACCCCAGCGCCTGCTCCATCTCCGGGGTGTGGCGGTGCCCGAACAGCGCGTAGGCGGCAACGCTGCCGTGGTTCTCGGAGAAGTGCGTCCGCTCACTCGCGCCCTTGCCGGCCCCCGACATCCCGGACTTGGCATCGACGATCGCCTCGCCCTGCAGCAGGCCTGCCCGGGTCAGCGGCAGCAGCGACAGCATCGCGGCAGTCGGATAGCAGCCGGGACACGAGATCAGCCTGGCGGCCGGGACCGCCGCGGCATCGAACTCGGGAAGGCTGTAGACCGTCCCGTCGGGCAGCGGATCGGGCGTGGCGGGGTAGAACCGCGCACGGCTGGACGGGTCCTTCAGACGAAAGGCGCCGGACAGGTCGATGACCCGATGGCCACGGGCCAGCAGTTCGGCAGCGCTGGAGGCGGCAAAGGCTTCCGGGGTGCTGAGGAAGACCACGTCGCAGCCCGCCAGTGCCTCGGGGCTGTACGCCGTGATCTCGCCGTCCCAGATGCGTGCCAGGCCCGGCAGCCGGCGCGGCCCCTCCGACCCGCTCGAGCCGAGCGCGACGCGCAGGTCGGCGCCCCGGTGGCGAGCGAGCAGTCGCACGAGCTCCTGTCCGCCATAGCCGGTGGCCCCGACGACCCCCACCCCGATGCGTTGTTGCTGTCCCTCAGTCATATGAATAGTTATGCAAGCGAACGGCAAGTATGCCGAGCGCAGGGCGGCGCCGCAAGGGGAAAATTAGCTGTCGCGGTGGCATCTGAGTGGTGCTAGGATGCATAAGCCTGCATAAAGATGAAAAGCATCCGCCACGGCGTCATCCTGGACGTCATTCAACGTGAAAACATCTCGAGCCAGGAGATGCTGCGGCAGCGGTTGCACGCCAGGGGCGTGGACGTGACCCAGGCGACGCTGTCGCGGGATCTGCGGGTCCTGGGCGTGATCAAGCGGGCCGGTGACGGCGCGTACGAGCGACGGAGCGGTGGCGCATTCGGGCCGGCCGATGCCTTGCGAACGCTCGAGCGGACCAGCGCCGAGTTCCTGACCAGGGCGGAGCGTTCCGAGCAGCTGGTCGTGCTCCGCACCGACTCCGGCCAGGCGGCGTTGCTGGCCATCGCCATCGACCGGGCGGCCCTTGGTGAGGTGCTTGGCACCGTGGCAGGCGATGACACGATCCTGGTCATCTGCCGTGATGCCGCTGCCGCCCAACAGCTGGTGCAGCGCCTGGACGGCTGGCGGCCGGGCGCGCTCTTGCGCATCCCCGCGCTCGCGCGCTGAAGGAACCCCACAGACATGTCACAGCAACGGGTGGTGCTCGCCCACGCCGGCGATGCGGCCACGCTCTGCGCGATACCCTGGCTGGCGCGGGAGGCCGAGGTGGTCACGGTGACCGTGGATGTCGGCCAGGGCGAGAGCCTGCTGGCGGTGCGCGAGCGCGCGCTCGAGGCCGGCGCCGTGCGGGCCCATGTCCTCGATGCCCGCGACGTCTTTGCCCACGACCTGGTGTTGCGGGCGTTGCGGGCCGGGGCAGTCGGCTTCGATGGCGATCCGCACGCCGCCGTGCTGGCCCTGCCGTGCGTGGCGGGGCAGGTGGCCATGGTGGCCGGGATGGAGGACGCCGACGCGCTGGCCCATGGCGGCACCGGCCAGGCGGCGGCGCGCATGCGTCGCCTGCTCGAGGCCACGTCGCGGGTGCCGGTGCGGCCGAGCGTGGAGGGGATGCCCGAACAGGCGCGCGAGGAGGCGATGGCGGCCCTGCAAATCGCCGCCGACGCGGCACCTGCGGTCCGCGCCACGCTGTGGGGCCGTTCACTGACGGGCGAGGGTGCCATCGACGCGACGATCGATGAAGCGCGATTCAGCCAGACCCGCCCGGTCATGCGCGCCCCGGACACCCCGGCGATGCTCGACATCGGCTTCGAGGCCGGCACTCCCCGTCGGGTCAACGGCGTGGCCATGCCGCTGGTGGAGTTGCTGAGCAGCCTGGACACCATTGCCGGCGCACACGGCGTCGGCCGCATCGACGTACTGGTGCCCGAAGGGGACGGCGTCCGGCGGGAAGTGGCCGAGGCCCCGGCCGCCACCGTGCTGCAGGTGGCCATCCGCGAGCTCGAGGCGCTGATGCTGCCCTGGTCACTGCGAACGCTGCGGCGGCGGCTGGCGGAAAGTTACGTCGATCTGCTGCGCGGCGGCGACTGGCACGGCCTCACCCGTGCGTCAATCGACGCCCTCGCCGATCGCGCGTTGAAGGACGCGACGGCCGTGGTGCGGCTTCGCCTCTACAAGGGCGGCGTGCAGGTGGTCGGTCGCACCGCCGCCTGATCGCCTCGGCTCCTCACTCGGATTCTCGAATCTCACCCATGTCGACACTGTGGTCTGGCCGTTTCTCGAATGCTCCTGATCAGGACGTCTTTGCCTTCGGCGCCTCGTTTGCCTTCGATCGTCGTCTCTTCGAGGACGACGTGGAGGGAAGCCGCGCCTGGTCGGAGGCGCTGCTGCGCGCCGGCGTGCTCTCGCAGGACGAACAGCAGGCGCTCGACCGTGCCTTGACCGACATGCGGAACGCGGCGTCCGCCGATCCCGCCTTCGTGTCGGGCGGGGACGAGGACGTCCACTCGTTCGTCGAGCGTCAGCTGGTCGATCGGGTCGGGGCCACCGGCAAGCGGCTGCATACGGGTCGATCGCGCAACGAGCAGGTGGCGCTCGATCTGCGCTTGTACCTGCGTCGCCGCATCCGTGTCGTGCAGGGCCAGCTGCGGACCCTGGTGGCGGCCCTCTGTGATCGCGCCGCCGACGCGGGCCAGGCGCCGCTGCCGGCGTACACGCACCTGCGCCGGGCCCAGCCGGTGCTCGAAGCGCACTACTGGCTGGCGCATGCCGCGGCGTTCCGTCGCGCCTGCGAGCGCCTCGATGCGGTCTACGGCGAGGCTGACGTGCTGCCGCTCGGCTCGGGCGCCATCGCCGGCAACTCGTTCCCGATCGACGTCGAATTCCTGCGCGTCCGCCTCGGTTTTGCGCGGGTCGCCGTCAACAGCATGGACACGGTGGCCGACCGCGACTTCGTCTCGAGCTTCCTGCACGCGTGTGCGCTGGTGATGATCCACGTCAGCCGGCTGGCCGAGGATGTCATCATCTACGGGTCCGAGGAGTTCGGCTTCTTCGAGCTCGACGACTCGGTCACCACCGGCAGCAGCCTGATGCCGCAGAAGAAGAACCCCGACCCGATGGAACTCGTACGGGGGAAGACGGGGCGGGTGATTGGCCGTCACACCGGCTGGCTGGTCACGATGAAGGGTCTGCCGAGCGGGTACAATAAGGACCTGCAGGAAGACAAGGAGGCGGTCTTCGACACGGAGGACACCGTGGCGGGCAGCCTGATGTCATGCGAGGCCGTGGTCCGGACGTTGCGCGTCCGTCGCGACGTGACGGGTCGGGCGGCCGGCGGGTTGATGCTCGCCACCGACGTCGCCGACTATCTCGTGCGCAAGGGGTTGCCCTTTCGCGACGCGCACGAACTGGTCGGTGGCATGGTCCGCTCCCTGATCGAGGACGGGCTGGCCATCGAGTCACTGACTCCTGACCAATGGCGGCGGTTCTCGCCGCTGTTCGACGACGATGTGGTGGAAGCCATCACGCCCCTGGCTTCCATTCGGGCACGGCAGACGCCGCAGAGCACCGCGCCAGTCGCGGTGGCGGCACGTCTGGCCGAAATGCAGGCGTGGGTTGGGCCGCGGGGATGATGTGCTAGTATCCGGTGACCTCCTCTCCGTTGGGTCCGTAGTGGATTCCCCGACCCGCCTGGGACGTACTTCCGGGAGCTGTTGATGCAAGAGCGCCGGCTTCGGCTGGGTGATGTGCTGGACGATTACTGTCCACGCGAAAAACGACTGGCAAATCATGTGATCGTCGCGCTGGTGGGCGACGAGGTCCGCACCACCCGGTGTGGCACCTGCGATTTCGAGCACGTCTACAAGGGCGGCAAGGTACCTGCGCGCCGCAAGAAGGCCGATCCTCAGGCCGTCCTGTACAAGACCGTGCTCGACAACATCACGGGTCGCGACTCGGACACGGGACAGCCGGTGCCGGTCAGCGTCGACGCCGACCTGCCTGTACAGTCGGCCGCTGCGCCGCCGGTGGCTGTGCCGTCGGTTGCCGTCCCGGTCGCGGCGCCTGCCGTTGCCGTGCCGGCTGCGGCTGCCCCTGCCGTCACGGCGGCACCGCCCGCACCACCGCGACCCGCGCCGGCCACGCTGCGCGCAGCAGCCGTGCCCGTGCCCGCGCCGGTGGCTGCAGCGCCTCCGCCCGCGCACGAGGACGCCCCGCCGCGCGAAGAGCCCGTGCATCGCCACACGCTGATCCGGGCGACGCTGCCCAAGATCGAGGGCCAGGTGCAGGAGCGCAAGCCGGCCGACTTCACGTCGTACGCGCGACAGCCGCAAGGTCGTCGTGGCGGCGGTGGTGGCGGCGGCGGACGTCCGCGCCAGCCGCAGGCGCCGGCGTGGGGCAACTACTCGCCGTACGCCAACGGTCACCCGTCTGGCAAGGGTACGCACCAGGGTCAGGGCGGCCAGCCCGGACAATCGCGCCCGCCCAATCGCCGCGGCCGCTGAGGCCCGCACAGGAACACAGCGCATGTCGGACTTTTCGGGACGCACCGGCCTTGTCGTCGGTGTCGCCAACAAGCGATCGCTGGCCTGGGCCATTGCGCAGCAGGCCGATGCCGCCGGGGCGCGGCTGGTGCTCACCTACCAGAACGAACGGCTGAAAGAGAACGTCGACGAACTCGCGACCAAGCTCACGACGCCGCCGATTCTGCTGCCCTGCGACGTCAGTCGGGACGAAGACATCGCGGCGCTGTTCGAGTCGCTCGGCACGCAGGTCGATGGCCTGGACTTCGTGGTGCACGGTGCGGCCTTTGCGCCGCGCGAGGCGCTGTCGGCGCCGTTCCTCGAAACCTCGCGCGAGGCCTTCCGCATTGCCCTCGACATCAGCGCCTACTCGCTGGTGGCCGTGGCCCGGGGCGCGGCACCGCTGCTGGCCAGCAAGGGCGGCGGCAGCATCGTGACGCTGTCCTACCTCGGCGCCGACCGCGTCTTTCCCAACTACAACGTCATGGGCGTGGCCAAGGCGGCGCTCGAGTCCACGGTCCGCTACCTGGCCGCCGACCTCGGCCCGCAGAACATCCGCGTCAACACGATCTCGGCCGGTCCGGTGAAGACCCTCGCGGCCTCCGGCATCTCCGGCTTCTCGGGCATCCTGCAGGTCTATCGCGAGCGTGCCGCCTTGAAGCGCAACGTCGATGGCAGCGATGTCGCCGGCGTGGCCATGTTCCTGCTCTCGGACTGGGCCCGCGGCGTCACCGGGGAAGTGATCTACGTCGACGCGGGCTATCGCCCGATGGGGATGTAGCAGCGGCGCGCTAGACCGCGGGCGCCCACTGCTCGGTGCGGACGTGATCGGCGGGCACGCCGAGCAGCGACAGCGCATGGGTCAGGTCTTCCACCATCGTCGGTGGACCACACAGGAAGCACAACGGGGTGGCGCCGTCGGTCACGCCCCGGAGCAGTGCGACGATCGATCCGGCCCCGACGTCCCGTCCACTCCACCTCGGCATGTCGTGTCAGGGTGACCAGCGCCTCGCCGCCGTGGTCCTCGGGCCACCGCGACAACTCCCCGGCGTACGCGACATCTTCGAGATCGCGCACGGAGTACAGCAGGTGCCTGGCGCCGCGGTGCCCGAGCGCCCGCGCCTCGCGGGCCAGCGAACGCAGCGGTGCCAGGCCGGTGCCGCCGGCAACAAACAGCATCGGCAGGTCGGGCAGCGGGTCGGGCAGCACGAACGAGCCGAACGGCCCCTCGAAGTCGATCCGCGCACCGGCGCGTGCCGCATCGAGGTGCCGGCCGAGCCCGGTCACCGGATTGGCCCGCAGCAGGAACTCGACCGTCCCGTCGCGCGACGAGTCAGACGGCGCTGACGCAATCGAATAGGGGCGACGGTCACGCTGGCCGTGCAGTCCGAGCGCCGCTGCCTGACCGGCCTGGTACGAGAACGGAACACCACCCAGGTCCAGCACCAGCCGGCGCATCGTCGGAGTGGGAGCAGACAGCTCGCGAACGGTCAGCGTGAAGGCATCGGGCACGGGGTGCGGAGGGTGGGGAGTGGCGCCGACGTCGCGTCAGGCGCCGTGCCCGCCTTGTCGATAGTACCCGGTCTGCTCACCCTGTGACGTGGCCGACGGCCACGCATCGCGCTGTCGGCAGGCCGCGCCGACGATGTAAGCTGTGGTGCGGCAAGACGATGGGCACGCTGTTCTCCGAACTCGGGCCGCTTCGGGCAGCGCAGGCGCAGGGGCCGCTGGTCTACGCCGATGCCAACGTACCGGTGCCGCTTGATCGCATTCATGCGCGAGCGGCTGCGCTGGGATGTGCTGCACGTCCTCGACGAACCGGCGTGGCGACGCGCGACCGACGTCGCTCACTTCCACCGGGCCCGCGATTTGCGCCGAACGCTGCTGACACTGGATCACGATTTCCTCGAGGACCGGCGATTTCCGCCCGCCGCCAGCCCCGGCGTCATCGTCCTGAACGGCCCCGACGAACGGGCGCTGCGCAAGTTGCTGTTCGAGGTCGACCGGTACCTGCGTCGCCATCCCGCCGTCGCGCCCCTGCACGGTCGCAAGCTCTGCCTGCATCCGGGCTGGACGGCATCCCCCCACTGAATCCTGGCCGCCGCGTGCAGGTCGGCCTGCGCGCGCGTGAGCGGCCTCTGCGAGCCTGCACATGCTGATTTTCGACGGCGCCTCCCTCGTACTGCCTGACCGTGTTCTGTCGCCGGGCCGCCTCGTCATCGATGGCGAACGTATCGTCGAGATCGGGCCTGGCAGCCAGGACGGCCCGCACGCAGGGCTCTGGATCGTGCCCGGCTTCATCGACGTGCACGTCCACGGCGTCCTCGGCCAGGACACCCAGGCCAGTCCAGGGCGCGTGGCCGCCATCGCGGCGCACCTGCCGCGCTTCGGTTGCACGTCGTTCACGCCGACGACGTTTGCCTGTCCGCCGGCGACCCTGGAGATGGTGGCTCGTGGCATCGAGGAGGCGATGGACGCACCAGCGCCCGAATCCGCCCGCGTGCTGCCGGCGCACATCGAGAGCAACTTCATGGCGCCCGACTACCGCGGCGCCCAGCCTCTCTCCGAGCTCTGCCTGCCGCCAGGCGCACCGCTCGACCTGGCCACGCCCGGGACCGCCACCTACAGCGGCCAGGACATCGTCGACGTCATTGCGGCGCACCGGCGCGCCATCGGCACCGTGACGATGGCGCCCGAGCTGCCGGACGCGCTCGCCCTCGTGCGTGACCTCGTCACGCACGGCCACACCGTCTCGCTCGGCCACTCCGGCGCCACCCTCGAGGAGGCCCGGGCCGGCATCGAGGCCGGGGCCCGGCGCGCCACGCACCTGTTCAACCGCATGCCGCCGTTCACGCATCGCGCGCCCGGGCTGATCGGCGCCGTGCTCGACGACGACCGGGTGGCCGTCGAACTGGTCTGCGACGGCTATCACGTGCATCCCGTGGCGATGCGCACGGCGATTCGGGCGAAACGACCCGAACGGGTGATGGCCATCACCGACGGCCTGGCCGGCGCGGGCCTGGCCGAAGGCGCACGCTTCGAGGTCGGAGGCCGGCCGGTCACGGTGCGGGAGCAGGCCTGCTTCCTCGACGACGGGACGCTTGCCGGCAGCCGGCTGACCATGGACCGCGTGTTCGGCAACCTGGTGACGATGGTCGGCATGACGCCGCTGGAGGCCGCGATGATGACCGCCACGGTGCAGGCCCGCGACCCTCGGCCTGACCGACCGCGGCCGTCTTGCCGAGGGCCTGTTGGCTGACCTGGTCGTTCTCGACGACACCTGGTGCGTCCGGCAGACCCTGATTGGCGGCGCCGTCGTCTACGCCAACGACGCGGCCGACTGAGGCGGTCGGGCGCGCGGCGGCAACACCTTTCAGACCTCGCGGATGCGCACGGCAGGGGCGGGCGATGGGCCGGTGGCGTACTCCGTCGGGTCGTGCCCGATGGCGTCGACAAACGCCTCGTGCCGTTCACGGCACTTGCTGCAGGCGCCGCAGTGCCGTTCCCCGATGGGGTTCATGCACGACAGGGTCAGGGCCATCGGCGCGCCGATGGCGTGGCCCCGCACGATGACGTCGCGCTTGTGCCACGTGCGATACGGCGTCTCGATGGCAAGGGGGTGTGCCAGGCCGAGTGACAGCGCTCGCGCCATGGCCTCGTAGAACTCCGGGGTGGCGTCCGGGAATGGATTGCCCGCGAGCGGCGCCAGCGCGATCCGCGGGATCCTGCGCAGCGCGCAGTGCACCGCCGCCTTGCCGAGCAGGACGATGTTGCGGCCGACGAGGTAGACATCCTCGTCAGGCGTGTCCCAGGCGGGCGGCGTGCCGGTCAGCGACCAGTGCGACGGCGCGTACACGTCGCGCACCGACGCATCGAGCACGTGCAGGGGAGCGAGGCGCTCGCGCTGCGGAAAGGCCGCCAGGGCCCGCGTCAGCATCGCCCGCTCCTCGGCTTCCCACGCCAGGCCCGAGGCGACGTAGATCGGGTGGACCCGCGCCGTGGCCGACAGGTCGGCGGCCAGCACGACACTGTCGAGCCCGCCTGAGCAGAGCACGGCGACCGCGTCGCCATTTACAGTGGAGGGGTGATCTACCGACACTTCGTTTTGGACCTCGACGGCACGTTGATCGATTCGCGACAGGACCTGGCCGATGCGGCCAACAGCATGCTGGCCACGTACGGCGCCGCACCACTGCCCGTGCCGGAGCTGGTGGCCATGGTCGGCGAGGGCGCCCGGACGCTGGTGGCGCGGGCCCTGACGCGGGTCGGCGTCGCCGCCGATCCGGACGACGCCCTGCCGCGGTTTCCTCGACGCCTACGACGACGCGGCTGACGGCCACGACCACGCTGTACGAGGGCGTCGCTGCCACGCTTGCACGACTGCACCGGCAGGCACGCGTGTCGGTCCTCACCAACAAGCCGCAGGCACCCACCGACATCATCCTGTCGGCGCTCGGCATCGCCGCCTTCGTGGACGTCGCGATTGGCGGTGACACGCCGCACGGCCGCAAGCCCGCGCCGGCCGCGCTGCCGTGCCCTCATCGACGGGTCCGGCATTGCCGCGCCACGAGACGCTGATGGTCGGCGATTCCTGGGTCGATGTCGCGACGGCCACGGCCGCCGGCGTCGACGCGTGCCTGGTCGCCTACGGATTCGGCTACGCCGGTGTCGATGCCGCGGTACCGCGCACAGGCGCCGCTGGACGATCGAGCGCGTCGACGGGCTCCTACTCTTCCTTCTCGACGAGACACCTTTGAGGCGGCCCTCGCGCCGAGCACGAGGGGGCGTGCGCCGCTCGCCCTGCACCGCCACGCTGTCGGCGGCCGGGTCGCGCGTCAGCACCATCACGGACTGGCCGGGCATCAACGAACTCTGCTCGATGAAGCGCAGGAACTCGGCATCCTGGTCGGCGACGCGGGCGACGCGGACGCGCTGGCCCACCGGGCACTCGAGCAGCGAATGGTAGCTGCGTTCGTCGACGCCGCCCTCGGCGTTCGGAATCGGGTCGCCGTGCGGATCGACGGACGGAAAGCCGAGCATCTCGTCCATCAGCCCGATCAGGCGCTCCGACACGGCGTGCTCGAGGTGCTCGGCCTCGTCGTGGACCTCGGCCCAGCTCATGCCCATGACCTGCACGAGGAAGAGCTCGATCAGGCGATGCCGGCGCAGCACCAGTGCCGCCAGCTTGCCGCCCGCGGCGGTCAGCCGCACGCCCGCATACGGCTCGTAGCGCACCAGGCCCGACTCGGCCAGCGCCTTGACCATCGTCGTGGCGGTGCCGGGCACGACTTCCAGCGCAGCCGCCAGCTGGCCCATCGGCACGAGCGCGTCGCCGGCGATGGCCCGCTGTGCGGCGTAGATCGCCTTGAGGTAGTTCTCGACGGTGCTCGATGGCAGCATATGCAGCTTTGTTATGGTAATGCCGCAGATGCCGAGCCCACCGGGAATTGCGGGGAGTCGCCGCCGCGGCGACCTGGCGGCGGCGCTGGCCACGCCGGACGGGCAAGGCAGCGTACGTGCGGGCGCTCTTCGACGAGATTGCGCCGCGCTACGACGACATCACGGTCTGGCTGTCCTTGGGTCGAGACGCCGGCTGGAAGGACGTGCTGGTGCGGATGGCCGCGGCGCAGCCCGGCGAGCGGGCGCTCGACCTGGCGTGCGGGACCGGCGACATCGCGGCCCGACTCGCGCGAGGCCGGGGCCGACGTCGTCGGGCTCGATCTCACGCACCGCATGCTCGCGCTGGCGGCGGCCAGCCGGCGCCAGGCCGCCGGCATGCGCTGGGTCTGCGGCGACATGGCAGGCGCTGCCGTTTCCGTCCGCCTCACGGGACATCGTCACGGCCGGCTACGGCCTGCGCAACGTGCCCGACCTGCGGCAGTCGCTGCGCGAGATCCGGCGGGTGCTCGCGCCCGGCGGCCGCTGCCTGTCGCTGGATTTCACGCTGCCGCGTCAGCCGCTGGTGCGGTCCGCCTACCTGGCCTACCTGCGCGCCGTCGGCGGCGCCGTCGGCCAGTGGCTGCACGACGATCCCGACACGTATCGCTACATTCCTGCCAGTCTCGAGCGCTACCCGGGCGCCGACGGTGTGGCGTCGCTGATGCGCGAGGAAGGCTTCGTGGAGGTCGCATGGTGGCCCCTGCTCGGGGGCCTCATGGCCATCAACACCGGACAGGTACCGCGGCGGCGTCGCACCGGGCCCTGAGCCGGCGCTGCCGGAGGCTCCCCCGCGCCGGCAAGCTGCTACTCTTGGGGGCCATGCTCGAAACTGCAGAAGTCCGTCGGCAACTGACCCATCGCCTCGCGGAGCTGCGCAAGGCCCAGGCGCAGCGGCGGACCACCGCCGACGCCGCCCGGGCCGCATTCGAGAACGCCCTGGAGAAGGAGATCGCCCCGACCGTCCGCCAGTTCGCGCAGGCGCTCAAGGCCGAGGGCTTCACCTTCTCGGTGCAGACGCCGGCGTCGACCGTCCGGCTCGTGTCAGACAGGTCGAGCGACAACGTCATCGACATCGTGCTCGAAGTCGGCTCGGACCAGCCCACCGTGGTGGTGCGCAGCGCCTACAGTCGGGGCCGCCGGCAGCTCGAGGACGAACGCACGCTGGCGCAGGGCGACGCCATTGCCAGCCTGGACGGCGAGCGCGTCCTGGCCGTGCTGCTCGACGTCATCGAACCGTTCGTCGAACGCTAGCTGGCGGGCGCGCCGCAGGCCGGCTCCGGTGCGCTGGCCGACGTCTCAAGCACAGCGCCCGCTGCGGCGCCTGGAGGTTGCCCGTGCGCCATCTGCTGCTGTTCGTGCTCCTGAGTGGGCCGGCCGTGTCTGCCCTCGCGGCCCAGACCCCGACGTCTCCGCCCGCCGCGCAGGATGTCGTCATCGCCTCGGGCGAGGGCGTCGTCAAGCGCGCACCCGATCAGGTGCTGGTGACGGTCGCGTCCGAAGCCCGATCGCGCCAGCCCAGGGAGGCGCAAGCCCAGAACGCAAAGGTGGCGGCGGCCATTCGCGCCCGCCTTGCCGCGTTCGCGCTGCCCGACGATGCCGTCCGCACCCTGAGCGTGGACCTGCAGCCGCAGTGGGACTGGGCCGATGGCAAGCAGACACTGCGGGGCTACCTGGCCACCAACGTGATCGAGGTGCGCCTCGACGACGTCGGGCGGGTGGGTGAGGTCATCGACGCGGTCATCGTCGCAGGCGCCACCCGCGTCAGCGACGTGCGCTTCACGCTGAAGGACATGGCCGGGGCCGAGCAGCAGGCGCTGAAGCTGGCGTCGGCGACGGCACTGGCCAGGGCGCGCGCCATGGCCGACGGAGTGGGTCGCGCTGTCGAACGTGTCTTCCGACTCGACGAAACCGGCGGCAGCCAGCCGTCGCCCCCGCCGCCCATGATGATGCGCGCGATGGCCGCGGACTCGGCCGGCGTGCCGAGCACGCCCGTCACGGCAGGCGACATCGAGGTCCGCGTCACGGTGACGCTGCACGCTTCGCTGAAGTGACCGATCTCCTGTGGCTCGTGCCGGCCGCCCTCGCCGCCCTCGTCGGCGCGCTGGCGACGTGGCTGGTGCTGCGCGGGTCGCGGGTGTCGATTGCCGAGGCGCGAGCCCTGCATGCCGCGGCAGCAGCGGCCACGGCGCGCGCCGGTGCGGCCGCCGACGGCCTGGCGCAGGCCCACTCCGCCCTCGACGACCTGCGCCGCGAGCTGTCGATAGCCCAGCGCGGACGGGCTGTCGCCGAAACGCGGGCCGAGGGGTTCGAGAGTCGCAACCGCGACCAGGTCCGTGAGTTCGCCGCCGCGCACGCGCAGGTGCAGGATGCCTTCAAGGCGCTGGCCGCAGACGCGCTCGATGCCAGCACCACCCGTCTGCTGGCGCTGGCCGAGGAACGGTTCCGCACGATCCACGAGCAGGCGTCGGGGGAACTGCGGGCCCGCACCGACGCGATTGGCGCGCTCGTCAATCCGCTGGCCGAGAAGTTGACCGAGTATCAGCGCCACACCCAGGCGTTTGCCGAGACCAGCCAGCGAGGACTGGGCGAGGTCGGACAACAACTGCGCGACGTCGTCGCGGCCACCGCCACGCTGCACCTGGAAACCGGCCGGCTCGTCACCGCGCTGCGGACACCACACGTGCGGGGACGCTGGGGCGAAGTGGCACTGCGACGCGTGGCCGAGCTGTCGGGCATGAGCCCGCACTGCGATTTCCTCGAGCAGAGCACCCATGACGGAGACGACGGGCGGTTGCGCCCCGACGTCGTCGTCACCCTGCCGGCCGGCCGCACCATCATCATCGACGCCAAGGTGGCGCTGACGGCCTACCTCGATTCGCTCGAAGCCAGCACCGAGGACGAGCGCCGCGGGCACCTGCAGCGGCATGCCGTGCAGCTGCGCACCCATGTCGGCAAGCTCGCCGAACGCGGCTACGCGGCGCAGCTGCGCGACAGCGCCGAGTTCGTGGTGCTGTTCATCCCCGGCGACACCTTCCTGGCGGCGGCGGCCGAGGCCGACCCCATGCTGATCGAGCAGGCGCTGGAGAAGCAGGTGGTGATTGCCACGCCCTCGACGCTGATCGCGCTGCTGCGCGCGGTGGCGTACGGGTGGCGGCAGGAGAAGCTGGCCGAGAATGCGCAGCGGATCAGCACGCTCGGGCGCGAGCTGCACGACCGCCTGGCAACGCTGGTCACCCGGCTCGCTGCCACCGGTCACCAGCTGGGCAAGACCGTCCGCGCCTACAACGACGCCGTCGGCACCCTCGAATCGCGCGTGCTGCCCGCTGTCCGCCGCTTCGATGAGCTTGGCGTCCAGAGCGGCAAGACGCGCATCGATCCCGTGCCGGTCGACGTCCAGGTGCGGCAGCCGGCCCTGCTCGAAGTGGACCTCGAGTAGCGGAGTCGGACGGGCAGCGCGTGTATGCTGCTGCGGATCCCGGCCGAACCACCCGTTTGCGAGGCGCACCCATGCATGTGCTGCTGCTCTCGATGCCAGACGCGTTCGAGCACACGCCGACGATTGGCATGTGCATGCCCAACGGGGCGCTGGCCTCGCTGGCCGGCAACATCGACGCGCACCACTCGGTCGCGATTGCCGATCTCGTGCTCGTGCCCGGTGACGTCCTCGGGACCGTCGAGCGTCTCGTCCGGGAGCACTGCCCCGACGTCATCGGCCTGTCCTGCATGACCTTCCAGCGGCGCACGGCCCTGCGCCTGATTCGCCGGCTTCGGGCCTGGTGCCCGGCGGCCCGGCTGGTTGCCGGCGGGTACGACCCGAGCCTGGCCACCGACGCCTGGACGGGCGCCGATGGCGTCGACTTCGTGGTCCGCGGGGAAGGCGAGACGACGTTGCGCGAACTGCTGCAGGCACTCGAATCGGGTGCGCCAGCCGCCGCGCTGTCGGGCATCGCCGGTCTCAGCTGGCGCGGCGATGACGGCAGCGTCCACCACAACGCCGATCGTCCCGCGTCACATCGCCTCGACGAGACCCTGGCGCTGCCGCGCCGTGACGTGCGGGTGCTGCAGGGCTACACCTTCCTCGGCGATCAGGTCGATGTGGTCGAGACGTCGCGCGGCTGCACCTTCGACTGCAGCTTCTGTTCGATCATCGAGATGCGGGGCCGCAACTTCTACACCCGCGAGCTGGCCCGGGTGACCGACGACATCGCCGACGCGCGGCGCCACGGTGCCCGGGTGATCTTTCTCGTCGACGACAACGTGACCCTCGACGTGCGGCGCTTCGAGGCCCTGTGCGAGGCAATCATCGCTGCCGGGCTGCACGACCTGCGTTACATCGTGCAGGGGATGACCTCGGCGTTTGCCGCGCACGGGGCACGACTGGCGCCGTTGATGAAGCGGGCCGGCTTCGAGTACGTCTTCCTCGGCATCGAGAACGTCCTCGAAGACGACCTGGCGTTCCTGAAGGCGTCGGCCAAGAACGCGCAGCGCGAGGGCGGCCGGCGGGTCGGCAACGCGACGCTGGCGGCCATCGACGTCCTGCACCGCCATGGCATCCACGTCGTCGGCGGCCTGATTGTCGGCAACCCCGACGACACGACGGAGGCCATCGAGGCCAACCTGGCCTTCGCGCGCCGCTACGTCGACTGGCCCTACATCCAGCACCCGACGCCGTACCCGCGCACGCCGATGAACGAGGACTTCCGTCGCCGCGATCTCGTCGTCAACGAGCGGCTCGAGGAGTACGACGGCACCACGGCGGTGGTGCGCAGCACCCACCTGTCGGCCGACGAGATCGAGTTCATGCGCTGGAAGTCGGAGCGCTGGATGAAGATGCGACACCTGCCGGCGGTGCTGCGTCGTCGGCCCGGGTTCGTGTTCCGCAATGGGCGGGCGCTGCTGGCGCACACGTTCCGTGGCAGCACGTGGCGGTCGGTCGTCGGCCTGGAGTCGGCGCGGGACACGTTCCGGCGCTACAAGGCGATTCGCCAGCGCGAGCGCGAGTACGTCACCGAGTAGGGGAGGGCCGTGAGTCCGCCCGGGGACGCTGCGGGCGCGAGACTACAGGCGGATGCGCAGCCTGGCGGCCAGCGAGAAGCCCGGTGCGTCGGTGCCCGACCCGTGCCAGCGGAAGTTCCGGTCGGTCAGGTTGTCGAGCACGAGGCTGGCGTCCAGACGCGACGACAGGCGCCAGCCGCCGCGCGCCGTGAACGTGACGAAGCCTGGCGTGGCCGGGTACAGGTGCGTCGCCGCGGCGCCGCCGAGGAGCCTCGCCTGCAACTGCGCGAGCGACTCGCCGGTCGCAACCACCCGGCCGTCCTGGACCAGGCCCAGATCGCGGGCGCTGCCGTCGAAGAACGCGGCAATGTCGGACCGCTGCCGCCGGCCGCCGATGCGCGCATCCGCCAGGTCGCCGGGACTGAGACGGTCCTGCCGGGCCGTTGCGGTGACCACGGCTTCGAGCCAGAGCGGCTGCACGCTGGGTTCCCACTTGAGCCGCAGCACACCCGTCGTCGGCGGCATCCGCCGCAGGTAGCCATCGTCACCGTCACGGCCGCTGGCCGTTGCGCCATTGGCACTGGCGACCCACGTGCTGCCGAGGCGCACCTGCACATCGGCTTCGACGCCCTGGACGCGTCCCCGCTCGATGTTGACCCGGGTGGCAATCGGTCGCGGGTCCGCGCCGACGTAGGCGCGCCCGTCCGCGTCCTGCGACACGACCGGGTACCCCGCGATGGCACTGCCGGCGAGGCCCGGTGGGAAGATGGCGGTGCGCCTCGCAATCGCGTCCCGCAGCTCGAGGTCGAACAACACCAGCGAGCCGGCGACACGGTGACGGCGCAGCTTGATCCCGACTTCGACGGCGTACATGGCCTCGGGCCCGAGCTGCGACACCGGGACGCCGGAGGACACTGCCGTCGCCCCATCGTTGGTGCCAATCAGTGCCCGCAGATCGAGCGCCTCGCGCGGCGCAACCTCGAACCCGCCGCCGGAGACACCGATGGCTCCGAGGTCGAACGCATTGGCGGCGCGGAAGCCACGGTTGACCGCGCCGGTCAGGTTGACCGCGTCGGTCAGCTTCCAGACGGCGCCGGTGTTGAACGTCAGGGCACTCGTGCGCACCCGCTCACCGCGCACGCCGAGCGCGGCATCGGCCCGAGTGTCGTAGCGGAACGTGCCGCCACGCAGCCCGGCGCGCAGCGCCAGGCGATCGCCGAAGACCGATGCGCTGTCCTGGACGAACGCGGCAGCCGACGAGTAGCCGGCCCCATCGGGGATCTCCGGCCGCAGCGACGTCGCCACGCCATCGTGCCAGCGCTGCCGGCTCGTGGCGATCGACTCGTCGTACATGTCGGCGCCGGTGGTCACCGTGTGGCCCCGCCACGCCTGGAGCGTCCCCTGCACGACGTAGCCGACCACGCGCGTCCGCGCCGTTTCGGTCTCGACGTCACTTGCAGGCCGTGCCTGCTCGAGGCGGTCGTCCTGCTGCTGGTTGAGCGAGAGCGTCCCCTGAAGCGCCGCAAACGGCCCCGTGCCGTTGCGCTGGTAGCGCAGGTAGCCGAAGCCCAGCCGCTGCGGGTCGAACGTGCTGCGGAACAGGCCATCGCCGCCGAGCTGACGGTCGTACCGGCGGACCCCTTCCTGCCGCGACTGCATGGCCAGCGCCGTGAAGGCCGAGCCGTCCCGCAACGGCAGCGTTGCCGCGGCGGACCAGCCGGCCTGTCGGTAGCCGGTGCCCGGCAGCCGGTCGTACAGCAGCGACGAGGGCAGACCCAGGTAACGGGTCACGGCGCTGTGGCTGTCGCGGCCACCCCCGGTGCGCAGGTCGCCGGCGGCGCGCGTCGAGGCGCCACCGCGGAGGGCGAAGGCGGCGCTGCGCACCTGTCCGGACAGGTGGGCCGCCGCACCGGCATCCGCCGTCGCCCCACCGAGCTCGAGCGTGCCGCTGGCCTGCCTGCCATCGCGCCGGATCTCGGGGCGCTGCGCCAGCACGTTGACCGCACCGCCCATCGCGTCGCTGCCGTACTGCACCGACGCTGGCCCGCGGACGATCTCGACGCGCTGCACGGCCGCGGGGTCGATCCACCCCAGGTACTGCGTCGCGCCGGCGCGGTAGGTCGCGGTGTTGAAGCGTACGCCGTCGAGCAGGTACACGACCCGCTGCGCACTGAAGCCGCGGATGAACACGGAGGCGTGTGCGGTGGTCGTCTGCTGGATCAGGACCCCGGTTTCCTCGCGCAGGGCCTGCGGCAGCAACGGCGCCTGCCGCGACTCGAGCTCCTCGTGGGTGACGATGCCGATGGCCTCCGGGATGTCGAAGGTCCGCTCCTGTTCGCCGCGCACAGGGGTCACGGTGACCTCGCTCGTCAGGGTGGCCAGCGCGACCACGAACCGCACGTGCGCGTCGCCACGGGCGTCGAGGTCCACCGTGTGCGACACCGTGGCAAAGAGGTCGGCCGACGCCTCCACCTCGCAGCGGGCGCGCGGCAGCCGGTCGATGACAAAGCGTCCCGTGGCATCGGTCAGGGCATCGCGCGTCACGCCGGCACAGGTGGCCCGCACCCTGGCGGCTCCGAGCGCCCCGCCGAGCATGTCCTCGACCAGCCCCGAGATCCGTCCGCCCGCCTCGCCGGGGGCGTCGGATGACGGCGCCGGGAGGGCCGCCTGCTGGGCGCTGGCTCGTGCATGGCCGAGCCAGGCGACGGCGACGAGGGCGAGCAGGAGTCGCGGGAGATGCGGCATATGACACAAGCGGAGCGGTGGGGCGCGACGCGTTCGCTATGATCGTTCAGATGGCCGGAGCCGCGCGCGTCCAGACGGACCGCAGGGTCTGGCTGCCGATCAGAGACGGCCGTCTCCCGGAGACGTCCCTGTTGGAGGAGTTCCCGTGTCGCATACCGTCCACATTCCCACGCCGCTTCGCCAGTACACCGACAAGCTCGACTCGGTGCAGATGGAAGGGGCGACCGTTGGCGAGCTCCTGACGCACCTGACGACCGCCTATCCGGAGCTGAAGAAGCACCTGTACAACGAGCAGGGCAAGCTCCGCCACTTCGTCAACATCTACGTCAACGACGAGGACATCCGCTACCTCCAGAAGGAGCAGACGGCACTCGGCGACACGGACACGATCAGCATCATCCCTTCGGTGGCAGGCGGCAGCCCGTCGGCCACCACGGACCTCCCGGCACTCGACCAGGAAGAGGTTGCTCGCTACAGCCGCCACCTGATCCTGCCCGAGGTCGGCGTCGAGGGGCAGAAGAAGCTGAAGGCGGCCAGCGTCCTGTGCGTGGGCGCCGGCGGACTCGGCTCCCCGGTGCTGCTCTACCTCGCCGCTGCCGGCATCGGCCGCATCGGCATCGTCGATTTCGACGTCGTCGACCTGAGCAACCTGCAACGGCAGATTGCGCATGGCACGGCCGACGTCGGGCGCCGCAAGCTGGACTCGGCCAAGGATGCGGTGACGGCGATCAACCCGCACGTGCAGGTCGATCTGCACGAGACGGCGCTCTCGTCGCAGAATGCGCTCGACCTGTTTGCGCCCTACGACATCATCATCGACGGCACCGACAACTTCCCGACCCGCTACCTGGTCAACGACGCGTGTGTGCTGCTCGGTAAACCGAATGCTTACGGCAGCATCTTCCGTTTCGAGGGGCAGGCGTCGGTGTTTGCCACCAAGGACGGGCCCTGCTACCGGTGCCTCTACCCCGAGCCGCCGCCGCCGGGGCTGGTGCCGAGCTGCGCCGAGGGTGGCGTCCTGGGCGTGCTGCCGGGGATCATCGGCATGATCCAGGCGACCGAGGCAATCAAGCTGATCCTGGGCGTCGGTGAACCGCTGGTCGGCCGCTTCCTGATCTACGACGCGCTGCGGATGAAGTTCCGCGAACTCAAGCTGCGGCGCGACCCCGAATGCCCGGTGTGTGGCGACCATCCGACCGTCAAGGCCCTGATCGACTACGAGCAGTTCTGTGGCCTCAAGCCGGCGCCCGGCGCGGCCGCGACCCCAGCCACCGAGATACCCGTGATCAGTGCCGAGGAGCTGCAGCAGCGCCTCGAACGCCGCGACGACCTGGTGGTGCTCGACGTGCGCGAACCGCACGAGGTGGACATCGTCCGCATCGACGGCTCCACGGTGATTCCGCTCGGCGAGCTGCCCGGTCGCCTCGCGGAACTCGATCGGTCGCGCGACCTCGTGGTGCACTGCAAGATGGGTGGGCGCAGCGCCAAGGCGGTGACGCTGCTGCGTGAGCAGGGCTTCGACCGTGCGGTCAACCTCACCGGCGGCATCCTCGCCTGGGTGGACCGGATCGAGCCGCACAAGTCGAAGTACTGACCGGCTGCCGGCAGGGTCCGGGGCGCAAAGTGTTCGCCCGCGACAGGCGCTGACGTTTGTCAGAGCGTGTCGCGTCTTTCCGCCAGCCTGGTCGTCGTGCTGCTCATCGCGCTGGTCCGCGCGCCCGGCGCACGCACCGAGGCGCCCGCCATCCCCCCGCTGCCCGAGGCGCTGCGCGACACCGGGCTGTACGCCGACTGGGACTCCAGGGCGATTGCCGCTGAAAACCTGCCGTTCTCGCCGCAGTATCCGCTGTGGACCGACGGCGCCGACAAGCGCCGCTGGCTGCACCTGCCAGCGGGCTCATGGATCGATGCCGCCGACCCCGACGCCTGGGTGTTTCCCGTCGGCACCCGCGTGTGGAAGGAGTTCCGCTTCCACGGCCAGCCTGCCGAAACCCGGTATATCGAGCGGACGGCCGACGGGTGGCGCTATGCCAGCTATGCCTGGCGTGACGACGGCACGGCCACGCTGGCGCCGGCCCGCGGCATCCTGAACAGCACCGAGATCACTGCCGGCGTTCGCCACGCCATCCCCTCGCGGACCGATTGCACGGCCTGTCACGAAGCCGGGCCCTCGCGGCTGCTCGGGGTGTCGGCGCTGCAGCTCTCCGACGACCGCGACCCGATGGCGGTCCATGCCGAGGGCGTGCCCGAGGGTGGGGTCACCCTGGGCGACCTCGTGGCTCGAGGACTCGTGCGCCGCTTGCCTTCGGCGCTGACGCGAGTCTCGCCGCGCATCGACGCCGCGACGCCGGTAGCGCGTGCCGCGCTCGGCTACCTGCACGGCAACTGCGGCATGTGCCACACCGGCGCCGGTGAGATGGCCTCGCTCAGGTTCGTGCTGCAGCACTCGCTGGCCGGTCCGCCCGACGTCCGGTCCGCCGCCGTGCTGAGCACGGCCCTGGGCCAGCCGAGCCTGTTCCGGAGCACGCTGCTGCCCCAGGTCAGCACCCGACTCACACCTGGCCAGCCCGATGCCAGCATGCTGCTGGCGCGAATGGACTCCCGCCATCCCGTGCTGCAGATGCCGCCGCTTGGTTCCCGTCTCGTCGATCGCGATGCCGTTGAACTCATCCGACGGTGGATCGCCGAGGACACGAAGCCGCTCGTGCCGGCTCGTGCCACTGCCCACTAGGAGAAGTCGCATGTCCCGCGCTGCCGTCGTCCAATCGTCGATCCTTGCCGCCGTGCTCGTCGCTGCCACCATGACCAGCCTTCGCGCCTCCGACCCACGCCGTGGTGACGGCGCCCAGGCGGCGGCGCCGTCGCCCGTCGCGCACGGCGAGTACCTGGTGAAGACCGGCGGCTGCCACGACTGCCATACGCCCTGGAAGGTTGGCGACAACGGGCCGGAGCCCGACATGAGCCGAATGCTGATGGGGCACCCTGCCGGTCTTGCCGCAGCCGACCCGGCGGGTCTGGCAGCACCGTGGATTGGCACTGCCAGCCCGACGATGACGTCGTGGTCGGGCCCCTGGGGTCGCAGCTTCACCGCCAACCTGACCCCGGACCGGGAGACGGGCATCGGCGCCTGGACCGAGCAGCAGTTTCTGGCCACGATGCGCCAGGGGCGTCACCTCGGCGACGGCCGGCCGTTGCTGCCGCCGATGCCCTGGCCGGCGTTCCGCCACTTCGCCGACGAGGACCTCGCGGCAATGTTTGCCTACCTGCGCACGGTCCCGGCAATCGTCAACAAGGTGCCCGACCCGGTACTCAACCCCGGCCCGCCCCCGCCACCGCCCGCGCCGCTGCCGGCGCTGACTCGCGCGCCTGGTCATGCCGATCCGGTGGCCCGGGGCCGGTACCTGGTCGTCGCGAAAGGCTGCGGTGACTGCCACACCACGATGAGGATGGGAGCGGCAGGGCCGGAGTACGACGAGTCCATGAGCCTTGCCGGGTTCGATGCTCGCGGCGCGGTGCCGTCGATGCCGCCACTGGAGGGCGCCGCCGAGGCCTACGCCCTCGAACCGGTCTTTGCCGGGGCGTGGGGTATGAGCTTCTCGGCCAATCTGACCTCCGATCCGGAAACGGGCATCGGCACCTGGACCGAGCAGCAGTTTCTGGACACCCTGCGCAACGGCCGCCACCAGGGGCGGGGACGGCAGCTGCTGCCGCCGATGCCGTGGCAGGTCTTCGGTCAAATGACGGATGCCGACCTCAAGGCAATCTTTGCCTACCTCAAGACCACCCGCCCGGTGAAGAACAAGGTGCCGGAGCCGCTGCCGCCGGGGCCGCCGCAGGCCTCCGGCCGGTAGGGGCGCGGGGACGGTCGCGTTGGTCCCGTTTCCGGATCCCGGTAGACTACCGACATGCTCCGCCTCTCCAAGAAGACCGACTACGCGCTGATGGCCATGAAGCATCTGGCGCTGCACGGCGACCGCGGCGCGGCGAGCGCCCGGGAGATTGCGGAGCAGTACGACATCCCCGCCGAGCTGATGGCCAAGGTGCTGCAGCGGCTGGTGCGCCGCGGTCTGCTGGTGTCGCACCAGGGCACGCGTGGCGGCTACCAGCTGGCCCGGCCCGCCAGCCTCATGTCGGTGGCCGATGTCATCCAGGCCGTCGATGGACCGCTCACGGTGACGGCGTGTTCGACCGACGACCACGCCTGCGAGCAGTACGTGAAGTGCAGCGTCCGCGACCCGCTGTGGCGCATCAAGGACCGCATCCTCACCGCCCTGGCCGCCTGCACGCTGGCCGAGATCGTCGACGACACCACCGTGCCGACCATGCCGGTGACCCTGTCGCGCCGCGCCCCGGTTCCCGCCGTCGAACGGTAAAGTCGCCGGCGACGACCGCTGAACCCTGCCGCGGGCGGCCGGCCATCACCGCGGTCGGCAGATCGGCAATCGGCGTCCCCTCATGTCCCGCCTCTACTTCGACGCGCACGCCACCACGCCCTGCGATCGTCTGGTGGTCGAGGCGATGCTGCCGCTGTTCACCACCCGCTTCGGCAACGCCGCCAGCCTCCAGCACGCATACGGCTGGGAGGCTCAGCAGGCCGTGGAAACAGCTCGCCAGCACGTCGCCGACCTCGTCGGCGCGCGACTGCGTGACGTGATCTTCACGAGCGGCGCCACCGAGGCCAACAACCTCGCGCTCTGCGGCGTCGCGGAGGCAGCCGGCGCCGCCCACATCGTCACCGTCGTCACCGAGCACCCGGCGATCCTCGAACCCTGCGCCTCCCTCGAGTCGCAGGGGGTGCGGGTGACGCGGGTGCCAGTTCAGCGTGACGGGCTGGTGGACCTGGCGGTACTGGCAGAGGCCATCACGCCGGGCACCACGCTCGTCTCGGTGATGGCTGCCAACAACGAGATTGGTGTCCTGCAGCCACTGGCCGGGATTGCGGCGTTGGCGCACGCCGCCGGCGCCTGGCTGCACACCGATGCGTCGCAGGCGGCCGCACTGACGCCGGTCGACATGGCCGGCATGGGCATCGACCTGCTCTCGTGCACGGCGCACAAGATGTACGGGCCGCAAGGCGTCGGCGCGCTGGTCGTCCGGCGCGCTTCGAAGGTCGCGCTGGCGCCACGCCAGCGCGGCGGCGGCCACGAACGCGGCCTGCGCTCGGGCACCCTGAACGTGCCTGGCATCGTCGGCTTCGGCACGGCGGCGCAGCTGGCGCGGTCGCGTCGGACGACCGACGCCGCGCGGCTTTCGCAGTTGCGCGACCGGCTCTGGACGACGCTGCGCGAGGCTCTGCCCGGGATACACATGCGGGGCGCGGAAGGGCCGCGGCTGCCACACAACCTCAACGTCGGCTTCGATGGCCTGAGCGGCCGTGATCTGGTGCTCGGCCTGACAGACGTCGCCGTATCCCCCGGCGCGGCCTGCGCATCGACGTCGGCTGCACCGTCTCATGTGCTGCTGGCACTCGGGCTCAGCGAAGCCGAAGCGCGCGGGTCCCTCAGGTTCGGGCTGCTGCGCACCACCACCGAGGCCGAGGTGGACGACCTGGCCGGGCGTGTGGTGTCGGTCGTGACCGGGCTTCGCCGTCAGCGCGCCTGAGATTTTCGCCGGGAGGTGGCACGCGCTGCACGAAAAGGTCGAGTTCGACGCCCGGACCGAGGCACACAGGCGCGGTAAGATGGAGATCCATGTACATCACCCTCGACGCGGGACGGCAGATTCACAAGCTCCTCGACAAGCAGGGCCTGGCGGGCGGCGGCCTGCGGGTGGGCGTGAAGTCGGGCGGCTGCAGCGGTCTGAGCTACGTGTTTGCCTGGGAAGCGCAGCCAGCCGAGCAGGATCAGGTCTTCGAGGGGCCCGAGGATTCCCGGATCTACGTCGATCCGAAGAGCTACCGGTTCCTCGAAGGCACCCAGATCGACTACGACACCAGCCTCCTGAGCAAGGGCTTCATGGTGGTCAACCCGAAGGCCAAGGCGACGTGTGGCTGCGGCACGTCGTTTTCGTTGAGTTAACGGCCAACGGCACACGGCGTCACGCCGGTGCTTCTGCGTTTGGCGTTCGCCGTTCGGCGTGCTCCTGCAGGTCCATCCGTCCCACCTCCCCGGCCCGGGTCAGTGCGGCCCTGAACAGGATCGGTCCGACGATCTCGTGCAGGGTGATCATGGCGACCACCAGCGCGTAGAGCCGGCCGCCCCAGTCCGGGAATTCGGTGTTGATCAGGATCGCCAGGCCGAGCGTGACCCCGGCCTGCGACACCAGCCCCATCCAGGCCAGCGAGGGCGCGTGGCCGGAAAGTCCCGCGACCCGCGCACCGGCCTTGGCCGAGCCGTGGATGAGGGCCATCCGCACCGTGGCAATGGCCACGGCAAAGACGCCCACCTCGGCAAGCGCGCCGATGTGCAGGTTGGCGCCAGCCGCCGCGAAAAACAGCACCAGCACCGGCAGGGCGCCACGTTCCACCGCCAGCCGCAGGGCATCCCCCTCCGGCGGCGCGATGTTCTCCACGACCAACCCCGCGCCCAGAGCGGCCAGCAGCGGCTCGAAGTGCAGCGCGCCGCCGACCTGGCTGAGCAGGATGGCCACGCCGAGCAGCATCACGGTGACCTCCCGCCCGACGTAGCGCAGGTAGAACGCAAAGCCGGCGCCGACGATGCCGCCGAAGGCAAACGAGCCGAAGATCTCCCAGGCCAGCCCCGAGAGGATGCCGTGGCCAGCCTGTCCGCTGCCGAGCGCGAAACGCACCCCTTCCATCGACAGCGTGAAGAGCAGGATCAGCATCAGGTCGGCGAGCACCACCAGCGCCAGGACGAGTTCGGACAACGGCCCGCGGGCGCGGCTCTCGGTGATCACGGCAATGCTCACCGTCGGCGAGAAACTGACGGTCACCGTGGCCACCAGCGTGGACAACGCCACGCGCGCCAGCCCGTCGACATCGGGCAGGATGGGCAGCCATGGCCAGGCGAGGAAGAACAACAGGCTCAGGGACACCCACAGCAGCGCCAGCATCACGCCGCCCATCGTCAGCATCGCCCGCAGCTGCGGCCGCAGCCTGACGAAGTTGATCTCCAGTCCGGCGATGAAGGCAATGAGGGCAATCGCGACACCATTGACGACCTGCAGCTCGCGCGCCATCGCCGGCGTGAGGATGGCTCCCACGTAGGGACCGCAGATGACACCGAACAGCAGATACCCCGAGATGCGGGGGAGGCGGAAGCGCTCGAACAACTCGCCGGTCAGCGAGGCGGCAATCAACGCAAACCCGATGGCCAGGGCGGTGCCCGGACCACCGCCGCGCGCAGTCGCGGCCGAGGCGTTGGTCACCACGGCGGTGGTGGCGACGATGATGGCCAGGGCCAGCAACCTGATCATGCCGACGGTTCCTCGGACGGGCCCAGCACCAGCGCCAACGCTTCGGAAACCAGCGTCGCCATGACCACGGCCGTGAGGACGGCCGCCATCCCCGGGCTGCGCACCACCTGAAGAAGGTGGAGGGCCACGGCAATGCCGAGCAGCCCCGGGGCAATCAGGTGCAGTCCGAGTTCGCCGGCGGTGACCACAATCCGGCCGCGTGTCGCCAGCCAGCCGCCCATCAGCTTGCCGGTGAGGCGAACCAGCACGAGCGGGCCGCTCAACCACACGGCCTGCCGCGAGAACTCGCACGACGCCCCGGCCACCAGCAGCAGCACCACGATCAGCGGATGCTGGACGCGGTGCAGGTCGATGCGGACGACGTGATCGGCCCGCCCGGGCAGCCACACCCAGAGCAATCCGGCGATCAGGCCGGCCAGCAGCGGCGAGAGGCCGAGAAACGAGGCGGTGCCGCCGATCAGCGCCACCGTGCCGGCAATGAAGACGTTGCGCTCGGCGCGCGAGTGGGCGCGTTCGAACAGCAGCCACCCGGCCGTGCCGACCGCGATGCCGAGCGCAATCGTGTGCAACAGCCAGGCCACGGCGCTCCAGGCGGGAAGAGGACTGGCGCTGCCGAGCCCCACCACGAGCAGGCCGCTGACGACAATCGGCACCACGTCATCGAGGTCGGCGATGCCTGCCGCCACCGCGTGCGTCGGCGACGCGTCGTCAGCACCGCCTGCCGATGACACCGAGGCGCACAGACCAAGCGTCAGCGCGACCAGTCCGTGCGGCAGACCAAGGGGCAGCTGCCAGGCCTGCAGCAGCATCAGCAATGACGCGCTTACCAGCACCAGCGTGACGACCGCTTCGACGCTGGCCGCCGTGAACAGGCGCCGGTTGCGCTGGCTGCGCAGATCCAGCGCCAGGCCGGCGAACACGCCGAGCACCGCCAGCGCCACGGCCACCACCGCCTCGAGGTGATCCAGCACCGTCGGGCTGAGCACGTTGGTGAACGCTGGCCCCAGCGCGGTGCCGATTGGCACGAACAACACGGCTGGGGCGAGCACGGGTGTGAAACCGAGGGCCGCGCGCGTGCGCAGCCGCTGCAGCCATGGCCAGCCGCTGCTCGCGCGGGGGATGGCGACGTCGAGTTCGTCGATGCCGCCGACCTCGCGCCAGTCTTCCTGACGGCTCATCGCTGCAGCGCCACCAGCCGCGGCTGGCCGTTGCGCTCCACCGACAGGAAGAGGGCGCCGGCGGGCTTGAGGGCGGCGACAGCCGCAGCGACATCGTCGGGCGTCGGCGCGCGTGTCGCCCCCACCGAAACTACGACATCGCCGACCTGCAACCCCGCGACATCGGCAAGCGATCCCGTCTGTACACGCTGGACCTCGCTGCCGCGGCCGGCCAGCACGCGCAGGACGAGCCCCAGCGGGGCGGCCGCCTGCCCGGGCGTCCTCGTGGTCGCGGCGGCGGCCTGGTGGTGAGGGGGCTGCGCCCTGACGGTCACCGGCACGGTCACCACGGCGCCCTGGCGGCGCACGCCGAGCACGAGCACGGTCCCCGGCGCAGCGCGGGCGACCCGCAGCCGCAGCGCGTCGGCCGTCTGGATGGGCACCGCATTGACGGCCGTGATGACGTCGCCAGGCGCGAGGACCGCTGCGCCGGCACCGTCGTGGCGAACGCCGGCGACGGCGGCGCCCGTGCTGGCGCCGGTGGCCGCGGCAAGTCGCGCGTCGATGTCCTGCACCGCGATGCCGATGTCGCCACCGACGGTTGCGCCGCCTCGCAGCATCCGATCCACGGATGCCAGGACGACTTCGGCTGGCACCAGCGCCGGCTCGCCATCGACCGAGGAGAGCCAGCCTGCCAGCCTGCCCTCGAGCGTGAAGACCGGCGCCCCCACGTCACCCGCCGCGGCGCGCCCGATCGACAGCAGCGTGCCGTCCCAACGTGGATCGACCACCGCGTCGCTGCGGCCGACAAAGATCGGACGGAGCGAGGGGCCGCTGCCGCTCGGCTCGGCCACCGCCACGTACCCTGGTGCGGCGAGCGACTGCTGTCCCTCACGGATGTTCAGGACCTGGGCCCGTGCCGATGGCACCCGCACCAGCGCCAGGCCCTGCACCGGGTCGCGCGCCAGGATCGTGACCGCTCCCGGCACACCAATCACTTCTTCCACGTGTGAGCCGGGCGGCACCAGCACCACTGCGGCATCGTCGCGCACGCGCAGCGCGGGGAGCAGCCGCGTCCCGATGCCCCCATCGACGCCAGGGTCGGAAGCCTGCCTGTCGGCGCCCAGCCGCACGACCAGTAGTGAGCCCCCGACGCGGTCCGAGAGTTCCCGGATGGCCAGCGAGAGATCGTCGAATGCAGCGCGCGCCCCGAAGCGGGCAAGCGGTTGTGCGGCAGCCCCGTCGCGCACAACCATGGACGCGTCCGGGAAACGGAAGCGCGAGAGGATCAGCAGCACGACCAGCGAGACGACGATGGTGGCGGTCAGGAGACGGGTTTCCCGCGAGAAGCCCGACCTCCCCGGGGACGTCATGCGCGAAGGTATATCACCTACCACGCATCCGGATGGAGTGCGCGAGCCAGGGCTTCGGCGGCGGCACCGAGGCGCGGACCCGGCACGACGAACTGATCGCCCTGCAGCGCGACGATGCGTCCGGCGCTGACCGCCGGTACCCCGGGCAGGGCGAGCCATGGCGATGGCGATTCCGGCGCGCGCGCCCGCGAGCGCAACTCGACGATCACCGCCGGGCGCCGCGCCAGCAGAAGCTCACTGGTGGCCTGCACGTTCTCGCGGTCGATGTCGGCAAAGACGTTGTCGGCGCCTGCCACGTCGAGCAGTTCGTGGAGAAAGCCCTTGCCGCCGCTCGCCCAGACGTTGCGGATGGTGCCCGGATCGCGCCCGAACACCAGCAGCACCCGTGGCCGCGGCCGGCCCTCGACGCGCATGCGGACGCCGGTCAGCTGCGCGCGCATGGCCTGCGCTGCCCCCCGTGCCGCCTCGGCGTGGCCGGTCCTCGCCCCGATCGTCTCGAAGGTCTCCAGCGTGTCGCCGATCCCGCCGTGCCGGTAGGTGAACGTGCCGATGTTGGCGCGGGCCAGCTGCTCGTGCAGCGCGGTCTGCGACCCGTACGTCACGACCAGGTCCGGGCGGAGCGAGAGGATGCGTTCGACATCGGGGTCGAGCAACGCGCCCACGCGCGGGCGCTCCACGCCGTCGGCAGGTGGCGTGTCGAAGCTGCTGATGCCCACGACCTGCGGCCCGGCGCCGACCGCAAACAGCATCTCGGTGACCGCAGGCACCAGCGAGACGACGCGCGGCCCCTGGACGGCAGCCGGCGCCTTCGGCTCCTCGCGCCGTCCGCACGCCATCAACGCGAGTACCAATAGCAGGCAGAGGACGTTGACACAGGTGCTCGTGCCGCGATCCGCGTATCCGCGATCCGTGATCCGCGATCGTCATGTCTTTCGAATCAGCAGCCACAGGAAGAATGGTGCCCCCAGCACCGCAGTCATGACGCCCACCGGCAGTTCCACAGGCGACAGGACGATCCGCGCCAGCGCGTCGCAGGCCATCAGGAAGGCAGCGCCGAACATCGCCGAGGCAGGCATCACCACGCGGTGGTCGGCGCCGACCAGCAGGCGGACGAGGTGGGGCACGATGATCCCCACGAACCCGATCGGTCCGGCCAGCGAGACGGCGACGCCGGTGGCCAGCGAGGCGGCGAAGAAGGCGAGTCGCTGCACCCCGAGCACCGGCACGCCGCGCGTCCCGGCCTGTTCGGCGCCGAGGGCGAGGGCATTCAGGCTGCGCGGCAGCCAGGCGAACGCCGCCAGGGCGGGCAGCAGCATCACCAGGGCGACCGCCAGGGGCCGGTAGCCGGCCACGTCCAGGTCGCCCATCAGCCAGCGCATCGTGCGCATCGTCTCGGTGAAATCCGAGAGGTACTGCACGAGCAGGATCAACGCCGAGAAGAACGCGTTCAGCGTCACCCCGGCGAGCAGCAGGACGTCGGTCGAGAAGCCGCGGTGACGCACCTGTGCCAGCGCGTACACGATGAGGACGGCACCGAGGGCGCCGGCCAGGCTGGCCACGGCCACCGACGTCAGGGCGCCGCCGCTCCAGTGGGGGAGGAAGGTCAGCGCCAGCATCGCGCCAAGGGCCGAGCCCGACGAGACCCCGAGGGTGAACGGCGTGGCGAGCGGATTGCGCAGCAGCGCCTGCATCACCACGCCGGCGACGGCGAGCGTGGCGCCGACCAGTCCGGCGGCCAGCACGCGCGGCAGGCGCGCGATGAAGAAGATCTGCGCGTCGAGGTTGTCGGCAAACGGCTGTGAGCGGTCGAGCACGGCTCGCAGGTCGAGCGAGGTGGACCCCACGAGGGGCGCGCCGACCAGCGCCGCCACCAGCAGCGCGCCAAACAGCGCGTAGGTGCGCCGCGCCTGACGTTGCCGCCTGGCTGCCGCCTCGGCGGCACGACGCAGATCGTGCGGATCCCACGCGCCAGCGCGCAGGGCGTTGGCGCCGGACGGCGTGGTCACGGGTACTGCCCGGCGGCGACGCCAGGCAGGTCGCGCGTCGGTCGCGACCGCGGCTCCACCAGCGCCGTCGGCACCAGCGACACCGTGCCGTCCGGGTGGGTCATCCGATCGACGTGGACGCCGTAGAGCGTGTGCAGCGTCTCGGGCGTCAGTGTCTCTTCGGTGAGCCCGTCTGCCAGTACGCGTCCGTCCTGCAGCAGCACCACGCGATCGCAGACCTGCCAGGCAAACTGCAGGTCGTGGGTGGTCACCAGCAGCGTCAGCCCGCGCTCGTCGGCGAGCCCGCGCAGCAACTGCGCCACCTCGAACTGGTAGTGGAGGTCGAGCGCCGCCGTCGGCTCGTCGAGGATCAGCAGCCGCCCCTGGTCCTGCGTGTCATCGTCGAACTGCGCCAGCGCGCTGGCAATCACCACCCGCTGCTTCTCGCCGCCGCTGAGCGTGTCGAAGTGGCGCGACTCGAGGTCGGCCGTGCCGGTTGCGGCCAGCGCCTTGCGCACGGCCAGGAGATCGAGGGCGGTCTCGAAGCCGAACGGGCCGAGATGCGCGTAACGGCCCATCAGCGCCAGGTCCATCACGGTGTAGTCGAACACCGGATGGATCTCCTGTGGCACCACCGCGAGTCGGCGGGCCAGTTGCCGCTTGGGCAGGCTGCCAATCGGCTGGTCGTGGAAGTGCACCGCCCCTGCCGTTGGCGCGAGCGCCCCCGACAGGATGCGCAACAGCGTCGTCTTGCCCGAGCCGTTCGGCCCGAGTACGCCGGTGATGCCACCCCGCGCCACCTGCAGCGACACGCCGTGCAGCACCTCCGCGCGGCCGAACCGGTGGGTGAGGTCAGCGGCTCGTAGCAAGGCGCACCCCGAACACCACGCTGCGTCCGAGTGACGGGAACCCGTAGATCTCCTCGTAGCCCTTGTCGAAGAGATTGAGCGCACGGCCGAACACCTCGACCTGATCGAGCAGCCGCGCCGAGATGCCGGCATCAGCGGTGGTGTAGCCCGGGTTGACGAAGATGCCGGCGTTGGCGCCGAAGCTCGGGTCGATGTCGCGGACGTCGCCGCGGTTGTCGATCCGGAAGAATCCGCTGACCCGTCCGGCGCTGACCAGCACATCGGCGAAGCCGGACACGCGCGGGCGACGCAGCAGCCCGTCGCCGACGGCGAAGGGCGTCGGGGCGCCGCGGCTGTTGTCGTTGGCGAGGATCTCGGTGCGCTGTCCGACGATGCCGCTGCGCACCGTGAGGACCGCCGCCGGACGGAAGGAGACCGACCCTTCGACCCCTTCGCTGCGCGCGTTCGAGACGTTGTCGCTGCGGTAGGAGGTCGTGCCGGCGACGCGGCCGACGGTGACAATGAGGTCGTCGAAGTCGCTGCGGTAGTAGAGGACGTCGGCCACCAGCCGACCGCCCAGCCAGCCGGTTTCCACACCCGCCTCGGCGCTGCGGGTCCGCTCCGGCCGCAGTCCCGGGTTGTCGGTGAAGGCGATCTCGAAAGCGCCCGGGGCCCGCATGCCCAGCCCGTATCCGCCGTGCACACGGGCCCACCACTCCTGGTCGCCGAGTGCCCGCCAGCTGACCGCCACCCGCGGGTTGACCACCGTGACGGTGTCCTCGGCAAAGGCCGGGCGCGGGCTGAAGACCGAGCGATTGCCCTCGAGCGCGTCGCGGACGACGCGTTCGAGGCGGGCGCCGGCCTGGAGCGAAAGCCGGCCGACTTCGAAGCGTCCCTCGCCGAACAGACCGAGCTGCGTGCGATCGACCGGAATCTCCTGACCCTGCAGGCCGGTGATGAAGGCCGACTGGGCCCGTTCGGCTGCCCACTCCGCCCCGCCCGTCCACGACATGCCGAGCCAGGCCGCGTCCACCTGCCCGCGCGTCGCGAGCAGGCGGTTGCCCGACGCGGTCGGAGTGTCAGGGGTATAGAAACTCAGGTAGGTGCTGTCGCGATCGGCGTAGGTGAAGGCGCCGCGTACCTGCAGCGCCGACGTCAGGCGCCAGGCGGCCGAGGCGCCGGCGGCCAGCGTCTCGTTGTCGTTGCGCGACACCGTGTCCACGCCGCCGTAGGTCCCGTTCGGATCGCTGCCGTAGGGGCCCGGTACGCCCCGCTCGTTGCGACCGCCGCGGATCAGCCCGGTGAACTGCCAGCGCTCGGTCAGGTAGCCGGCGCTGCCCATCACGTCGGTGCGGCGGTAGTCGTCGTTGCTGACGGCTGCCCCCGTGCCGGGCGCAGCGCCCGTGAAGCCGTCGGTCGAGAGCCGCTCGGCCCCGCCGCCCCAGCGCAGGCGGCCGTTGCTGCCGTTGGCGGCGCCATTGACGCGCAAGGTCCCGAAGGTCCCGGCTTCGACCAGTGCGGTCGCCCGCAGCGGGCCGCCGCGTCGGGTCACCAGCTGCACCACGCCGCCGACCGCATCCGAGCCGTAGACGGCGCTCTGGGGCCCGCGCACGACCTCGATGCGATCGAGGTCGAACAGCGGCAGGTGCGCGGCATCGTAGCTGCCGCCCATGTCGTTGAGGCGGATACCGTCGACCAGCACCAGGGTGAAATCGCTTTCGCCGCCGCGCGGGAAAATCGACGTCACCGCGCCACGGCCACCGCTGCGGGACACGGTGAAGCCGGGGACCGAGCGGAGGGCCTCCAGCGAACTCTCGAGCTGCCGGGTGCGCAGTTCCCCTTCGTCGATCACCGTCAGCGCGGCGCCGCTTGCCGAACGCGTGAGGGGGACGAAGCCTGCCGACACCACGACCTGTTCGCTGACGGCAGCCAGGGTCATGGTGACGTCGGCTGAGGTCGCGGCCTCGTCGCGGAGGGTGATGCGGCGCGGCGGGGTGTCGAAGCCCGCGGCCACGACGCGCAGCGTGTACTCGCCCGGCGGTGCGTCGAGGGCAAACCCCCCGGTAGCGGTGGTGCGGGTGCTGCCGACGGGACCGGTCGGTCCTTCGAGGACGACGGTGGCGTTGGCGATTGGATTGCCGGGGCCGCTGGTGACCGAGCCATCGATGCGCGCCGCGGAGGCGGGCGTCGACAGCAGGGCCAGCAGCATCCCGGCCACGGACAGGGCAGGAGTGCGGGTCATTTTGACCTCCTCGGCGTTTCCACGCGCCGATGCTGTGGCGCGGAATGCGCCGACAGGCAGAGGACGTGCCCGATGGAAGGTTTCCTGACTCGGCGGATCGAGGAGCGGCGTCTCGCCTTCCCACAGCCTGAGGGGCTGCAGTGGCGGAGAACGGACCGTCAAGGACCGTTCTCGAACGAAGCCGGCTCACCGCGTCACAGTGGCGGGACCGTGTGGGGATTGCACCCAGCTTCCCTTCGACAACATCGGGTTGTCGCGGCGAGGATAGCACGCGGCTGCAGTTCCGGTCCGATCGGTCGATTGACCGTGGACGTGATGGACGCCGACGCTACGCTCGAGTATCTGGACCGCGCCCCGCTGCGTCTGGCCCGTCAGGCGCTGGCGGTGGTCTCGCTCGCCATCTACCTCGCTTACCTCATCTACAGGGTCCGCTTCTCGCTCAACCCGGAGGCGCCGATCTTCGCGGCGCTGGTCCTGCTGGCCGAGGTGCACGGCTTCTTCTCGCTGTTCTTCTACTTCTTCCAGGTGTGGGCGCCGCGGCGCCGATCCTGCCCGCCGGCCAGCGGCCGGTACAGCGTCGACGTCTTCATCACCACCTACAACGAGGACGTCCCGCTGCTGCGCCAGACCGCTCGCGCCGCGATGGCCATGCGCTATCCGCACCAGACGTTCCTGTGCGACGACGGGCGCCGGGCCGAGGTGGCCGCGCTGGCCCAGGAGCTGGGGTGCGGCTACATCACCCGCAACGACAATCGCCACGCCAAGGCCGGCAACTGGAACAACGCCTTCGCCCGGACGTCGGGCGACCTCATCCTGACCCTCGACGCCGACCACGTGCCGCAGCCGGCGCTGCTCGAACGGACCATCGGCTACTTCGAGGACGCACTGGTGGCGCTGGTGCAGGTGCCGCAGCAGTACCACAACCTCGATTCCGTGCAGCACCAGGTGAACTGGGAAGAGCGCCGCATGTACGGCGAGCAGGACGTCTTCTTCGACCTCGTCATGCCCGGCAAGGACCACTGGAACGCCGCGTTCTTCTGTGGCACCGGCGCCGTCCTCCGGCGCGCCGCGCTCGAGAAGCACGGCGGCATCATCACCGGCAGCATCACCGAGGACATGCACACCTCGATCGTGCTGCACAGCGAGGGCTGGAAGTCGGTGTACGTCAACGAGATCCTGGTGACCGGCCTGGCCCCCACCGACGTCGGGACGTTTCTCAAGCAACGCCTGCGATGGGCCGAGGGCAACCTCAAGATCATCTTCGACATCAACCCGCTGACCTGCACCGGCCTGACCATCCCGCAGCGGATTGCCTACTTCGCCTCGATGTTCCACTGGACCATCGGGCTGCCCAAGCTGGTGTACTACGCCGCGCCGCCGTGGATGCTGTTCACCGGCAGCTTCCCGATCGCGCCGTTCGACGCGCCGCTGTTTGCGCTGTACCTGCTCAATCTCGCCGCGATGACCCTCAGCTACAAGCTGACCAGCCGCGGCCGAGGGCGACTGCTGATGGACGAGTTCTTCAACATGCTGAACACGTTCACGCTGCTGCAGGCGCTGTGGCGCTTCGCCCTGCAGGGACGCAAGGTCGGCGTCTTCGTCGTCACCAGCAAGAAGGGCGGGGGCACGTCGGCGTCGGCGGTGCTGCCGCACGCCGTGGTGCTGGTGGCCTCGCTGCTGGCCATCAACTGGAGCCTGATGGGGCTCGGGTTCGGCATCGACGAAGACCGCGTCGGCGTCGGCATCGCGATCTTCTGGACGCTGTACAACGTGGCGCTGGTCGTCGGTGTGATCCGGCTGGCCGTCCGTCCGGCACAGAAGCGCGACACGTCGCGCGTGCGGGCCAGTTTCGTGACCACGTCCGCCGCCACCGCGACCGGCCCGACGACCACCGGCGTCACGGCCGACGTGAGCGAAGGCGGTTGCCGGCTGCTGTGGCCGACGCTGCTGCCTGCCACCGGGACGCAACGCCTGGTGCTGCACCTGCCGTCAGGGCCGCTGCCCATCGACGCCACGGTGATCAGCCGGTCGCCGGTGACCCCGGAGGGCTGGCACCCGCATCGCGTCCGCTTCGAGCACCTCGATGCGGCAACCGTCGATGCGATCAGCGACGCCCTGTTCGACACCGTCGTGCCGGAACTGCTGGTGGGGCTGCTGCGACAGCCACCCCCGCTCGTCCGTGCGCTGCGCGACGGCTGGCGCGCCCTGCACCGGCAGCTGGCCCCTCGCGCGGCCCGCCGGGCGATCCGCCTGCCGGCCCGTCTCGTCTCCGCCGGGCGAACCTGGCCGGTGACCACGCGTGACTTGAGCCGCAGCGGGTCGTCGGTCGTGTCGCCCCGCGCGGTCGCAGTCGGCTCCACCATTGCCGTGCGTCTCGATTTCCCGGCCGGCGTCCACGAGTACGTCGCTGAAGTGATCCGGGCCCGTCCGATCCAGGCGGCGGGCCGCCGCGGCGACGCGTGGGCTCTGGGATTGCGATTCATCGAAGGCGTACCCACGGGCGTCGCCACGCCGCCGACGGTCGCCGACGACGCGACGCAGAAGGCGGTGGCGTGATGGTCCGCAAGGTGGTGCTGGTGATGGTGGTCTGCACCATCCTCGAATGGGGCGCCTTCCGCTGGCTCCATCGTGACCTGTTCTGGATCGCCGCGCCGGCCGCGGCGCAGGCCCCCCTTGCCGTGACCAGGGAAACGGCGGCGACGGCGTTGGCGCGCCGCTCGCTGTCGCGTCGCTTTGCCGAGGCGCTCGCCACGGCCACCGATCGCGACGGCCTGCGCGATGTCCACCTGGCCACACTTGCCCGGCTGGCCAGAGACCATGCCGACGACCCCGCGGTCCTGCTGCGCTATGCCGATCAGCTCCGCCTGCAGGGACATCCCCAGGAGGCCGCACGCGTCTTCACCCGTGTGGCGGAAGCCCGATGATCCGCACCTGGATGGCCTGCCTGGCAGCACTGCCACTGCTGACGTCGTCGGCCATGGCCCAGACGCCGTCGCCGCTGCTGGCCGTGTCGGCCGAGTACCGCGCCGAGGCGCTGCTCGGCCTCGGCCGCATCGCGCGGGACCGTGGCGACTGGCGCGAGGCACATGCGCGTTTCCTCGAAAGCGCGCGCGCACGCACCTTCGACTCGGCACTGCAGGCGGAGCACTTCTGGATCGCCGTGCGCGCCGACCGCGCCACGGCGATGCAACTGGCTGCCGGCCTGGCGGCCCGGGGCGGGGCGACCAGGGACGTGCTCGTCCGCTGGATTCAACTGGCCGAGGACGACCCGACGTCGGCGCTGCTGACCAGCATCGACATCGCCGCACGGGCCGTGCCCGGCGATCCGGCATGGACCCAAGCCCGCGCCGGCGTCGCGCTGCGCGCCGAGCGCGCTGGTGACGTCGATACCGCCACCCGTGCCTGGGCCGCCGTGCCGGCCAACGAGCGGACGGCGGTGGCCGCCTGGGAGGCCTCGTCCCTGCGGGTGTCCGCGGCCCGCACCACGCGGGCCAGCCTTGCCGCCGATTTCGACCGCTACGTACACCGACACCCTGAAGACGCCGGCATGCGCGTCATTGCCGTCGAGGCCTGGGCCGACGCCCGCCAGCCGCTGCGAGCGCTGGCGATGATCGAACCCCTGCTCGGCGCAGGCGCATCGCCATCGCACGTCCGGCGCGCCGCCGAACTGGCACGGCAGGGTGGCGACACCCGACGGGCCCGTCAGCTGTATGAACGGCTGCACGCGTCTGGCGCCGCGCGGGCCGAAGACTCCTGGTCGCTGGCCACGCTGCTGGCGGCCGCGCGCGACTCCGCGGCCCTGCGACAGGTGCTCGCGGCCCTGCCGCAGGCGCGGGAGGGATGTGCCGACCGCCTCGTGTCGGTCGTGACGGCGGCTGGCGACCACGCCCTGCTGGCCGACCTCCTGCCGTCGCTCGACCCCTCCTGCCCGACGTACGCGACGGTGGCGCCGCTGGCGGCGGCCGTCCGTCTGGCGCAGCACGATCCTGCGGCGGCCGAGCGCTGGCTGGCGCCGCTGGCGCTGGCGTCGGCACTCGACGAGCCGTCACGGCTGCTGCTGGCCCGGGCGCTTTCCGCCCGTCAGGCGTGGGCCGAGGTCGAAGAGCTGCTGCTGCCGCTGGTCCAGCGCCGTCAGGACGACACCGCCCGCGAGGCCGCACACGTGCTCGCATGGGCCTGGCAGGGGCAGGGACGCTCGCGGCAGGCGTGGGCACTGTCGATGCGGCTCGCCGGCCCATTTGCCGACACCCCCGAGGCGCAGGCCGGGTGGGCCGGGATGGCCCTCGCGGCGGGTGACCTCCCGGCGGCGGAACGCCTCGCCACCGCCAGTCTCGGCTCGACCCGAGACGATGCCGCCCGCGTCATCCACGCCTCCCTTGCTGCCCGTGCCGGGCGACCGCGTGAGGTGCTGCGCTGGCTCGACGACGCGCACGTCACGCTGACGCGCCCCGGTGACGTCGCGCTCCGGCTCGATGCCGTCGAGGCGCTGCACGGCCCCTCGGCGGCGCGGCGCGCCTCCCTCGCCTACGACAGCATCGTCGCCGGGGACGCGGGCTTGCTGGCGCGCCGGGCCGCGTGGGCCATGGCCGAGGGCGACGCCGCGGCCGCGGCCGCCGATGCCCGTCGCGTCCGAGAGCTCGATCCGGGCCAGGGGGAGCGCCTGGACATCGCCCTGTTGCTGGCGGCCGACCGGCCCGAGCAGGCATGGACACGCCTGGCAGCGGTCACCCCGGCCATGACGAGGCAGACCCCCACGGCCTGGGCGCACCTGCGGCTCGATGCTGCCCTGGCCGCGCGTCGTTGGTCGGCCGCACAGTCCCTGCTGGCGGAGTCGGACCTCGACCTCGATGCCGCCGCGCGGACCCTCGTCGATGCGCGGGTCCGGAGCGGACGGGACGGAGCCCTCGGCAAGGCCACGCGGCAGGCTCTCGAGAAGCTGGTGTCAGGTGATCGCCACGTCCGGGCCGCGCAGGTCCTGCTCGCGCGCGACGACGTCGCGCGGGGAGCGGCGGGCGCTGCCCTGGCGCGTCTCGCACGTGTCGAACAGGTCGGCCAGCGGCCGCCCGACGTCCGGGCCGTGATGGCTGACGCGTTGCTCGGACTCGACCGCGCGTCCGAAGTGCTGGATCTGATTGCCGCCGGCGATGCGGAGCCGGTCGCGCTGCAGGTGACGCGCGCTCGCGCCCGCATCGCGCTGGGCGGGGGCGATGCGGTCCGCGCCGACCTGGAACGCATTGCTCGCTCGACGGGTCGGCGCGACGCCTACCTGGCGTGGGTTTCGACGCTCGACACGGCGGCGGCACGGGTCACTGTGCTGCAGGAGGCGCTTGCGCGCGACCCCGACGACCAGTCCATGCGGGTGCGTGTCGCCGACGCGCATCGCCTGGCGGGCGATCTCGAGGGCGCCCGCCGTGACGCCCTGGACATCCTGCGCGACCATCCGGCGTCGCGCGACGCCTGGACGGTGCGCGTGGCCACCGAAGCCGCGGCGCGGTCGGCCGATCTCGTGGCTGTGCTGCGGGCCGGGCGGGTCCGGCTCGGGGGTGGCGCCGAGGTGGATCTGCTGCTCGGGGAGGCGGTGGCCCAGGCGCCACAGGTGGCCGACGACGCCGTGGACGAGGTCACGCGGTGGACCGCAGCACTGCCGGCCGCGCATGGGCTGCGCGCTGCCCGTCTCGATGCGGCGCTGGCAATCAGCGCTGGTCGCTGGCCGCTGGCGTCGGATGCGATCGCACGGATGGAACGGCTGGCACCGGTCGGGGACCTCGCGGTGCAGCGCCTCCGCGCGCAGGTCACCGCGTGGAGCGGCGCGCATGGCGCGGCGGTTCCGTTGTTTGCGTCGTACCTGGAGCGCGTGCCCGATGACGTCGCGATGTGGCGGCAGTACGCGCGGCTGCTCTCGTGGCGTGATGACCGCGACGGGGCTGCGCGCGCCTACGCGCAGGCCGAGGCGCTGACGACCGTGCCGGGTGTGGACGCCGAAGCCCGGACGCGATTGGCCATCATGCGGCGCAGCTGGCCTGAAGCCGCGCAGGCCGCCGCGGCCTGGCGCCGGGTCGAACCGACGACCCTGGACGCGCTGGTCGACCTGGCGCTCGCCCTCGAGCAGGCGGGTGACATGGCCGCCGCGACCAGGGCTTACGCGGAGCTGGCACGCTGGCCGGGATTGCCCGACACCGTGCGGCGCACGCTCGGCGCCCACGACTGGCGGCGTTCGTCGCACGGCACCGGACTGGTCGAGGTCGACCACGCCAACGGCTTCGCTGGCCAGCGGCTGATCGAACGTCGCGAGACCGCGCTCGTCGGCGATGCGGCCGTCACCGGGCGCGGCGACATCCGGGCCTTTGCACGACTGGGACAGGGACGGCTCGACACCGGCGACGACGACCGGCCGTTCACGCAGGCCCAGGCCGGGGTCAAGGCCTGGTTCGGGCGCGGCGTGCACGCCGACACGCGGCTCGGCAGCACGAGCGTCGGCGGGACGGAGTCGCTGCTCGTTGCGGCGCGCCTGTCGGCGCGGTTGTCGCGCACGCTCGCGGTCGAGGCAATGACGTCGCGCGCGCCGTTCTGGGAGAATCGGGCGACCGTCAGCGCCGGGCTGCAGGCGTGGACGTCAGGGGCGCGCGTGCGGCTGCTCGGCCGCGGCGCGTTCGATGCGAGCGCCGGGCTGGACGTGACCCGCATCTCGGACGGCAATCGTCGCACCCAGGCGGATGTGTCGGTAGGCCGTCAGGTCAGTCTCGGCCGGCAGGTGTTCGAACTGCGCGCTTCGGGCTTCGTCTTCGGGTTGAGCGAACGTCGGCCCGCGTATTTCTCGCCGGCGGCGTTCGCGCGCCTCGACGTGGAGGTGGGAGTGGAGCGCTGGTTCGGGCAGGGTGCCGCGGTGCGCGACGGCCGTTTCACGGTGCGTGGGCGCACCGGCACCGGCGTGGACAGCCGCGGCGTTCCCTACTGGCTGGGTGGCGGCGGCGTGGTGCTGCCACTTGCCGAGCGACTCTCACTGATTGGCGACGGGCGCTGGACGACGGCACCGACGTACACGGCGTGGTCGGCCATCCTTGGCGTCCAGGTCGGGGTGGCGCGCGGCAGCGGATCCTCGATCCGGACCCGCTGACCGGGCCCGGCGTCCTATGGGTGGCAGCAGAAGTCGGGCGCGCAGGCTGAGCCAATCGGTTGCGGCGGATTGGCCAATTGGCATAACATTCCCGTTTCGTGCGTCCGGCGGCAGTGTGGCTGTCCGGACCCTTCAGCTGTCAACGAGGAGCGCATGAGCAAGAGTTCCACGGTGACCGTCCGCGAGACGCCAGTCGCGGAGGTGACGACCGTTTCTGCCGGGGCATTGAGGATTCACGGCGAGACCTTCGTCATCGAAACCGATGAGCGCGTCGACGTAGTGGACCTGACCGAACGCATCATGGAGCTCGTCCGGGGCCTCAACGTTCGGGAAGGCATGGTCAGCCTGTGGTCGTTGCACACCACATGCACGGTGTTCATCAACGAGTTCCAGACGGCGCTGCTCTCCGACATCCGGCGTTTTCTCGAGAAGATGGTGGCGCGCGACGAGGCCTGGGTGCACAACGACCCGGACCACAGCGACTGCGACCGGATGAACGCCGACAGCCACCTCCGGGCGCTGCTGCTCGGGCACAGCCTCACCCTCCAGATCAGCGGTGGGGACGTCGTGCTCGGTCAGTGGCAACGCATCCTCATGGGTGAGCTCGACGGACCACGGTCGCGCACCCTCCGTGTCCAGGTGTGGGGCATCGCCTGATTCGCCCGTCTGCTCCGCTCACACCCTGCTGAGCGACGCCGAGGCCCACTGACGACCATGCACACCCGCCTGCGTGCAGCCGGGTTGCTCGACATCTCAGAGAAGCTCGAGAACCGGCAGCGCCTGTCTTCCGAGGACGGGGTGCGCCTGTTCGAGCACCCGGATCTCCGCCTCGTCGGCTGGCTCGCCAATCGCGAGCGCGAGCGCCGCTACGGCGACCGCACCTTCTACAACTACAATCTCCGGCTCGAAGTCACCAACGTCTGCCAGGCGTCGTGCCTGTTCTGCTCGTTCGCGCGCCTGCAGGAAGGGCAGCCGGGGGCGTACACGATGTCGCTCGAGCAGGCCTGGGACAAGGTCCGCAGCCGCGACGGCCAGGCCCTCACCGAGGTCCACATCGTCAACGGGCTGCACCCGCGCCTGCCGTTCAGCTACTACACCGAGCTGCTGGCGGGCTTCAAGCGGATCCGGCCCGACATCACGCTGAAGGCGTTCACGGCGGTGGAGATCGCGTTTTTCGCCGACCTCTACGGCATGACCGACGAGCAGGTGCTGCGCGAGCTGATGGCCGTGGGCCTGGAGTCGATTCCCGGTGGCGGCGCCGAGATCTTCGCCGACCGCGTGCGCCGCAAGATTGCCAGCGACAAGGCCGACGGCGCCCGCTATCTCGCCATTCATGCCATTGCCCATCGGCTGGGCATGAAGACCAACGTGACCATGCTGTTCGGGCACATCGAACGGCTCGACGAGCGCGTCGATCACATGGTGCGCGTCCGCGAGGCGCAGGACGCGACCGGCGGCTTCCAGGCCTTCATCCCGCTGACCTTCCACCCCGACAACAACCAGATGCGCAAGCTGCCGCCGCCCACGGCGGCCGACACGCTGCGGACCATTGCCGTGTCACGGCTGATGCTCGACAACGTCGACCACATCAAGGCCTTCTGGATTGCCACGGGCGTGTCGGTGGCGCAGGCCGCGCTGTGGTTCGGGGCCGACGACCTCGACGGCACCGTGCAGGAAGAGCGCATCTACCACATGGCCGGGTCCGACACGCCCGACATCCTGACGACCGCGCAACTGCGCCGCCTGGTCGAGGCCGCCGGGCGTACGCCGTTCGAGCGCGACACGATGTACAACCTGGTCTAGGGACGGCCGTCGGCCGGTCGGCCGTCGGGCTTCGGGGGCGGCGGTCGGGAGCCGGCCGTCGGCCGTCGGCCTTCGGGAGCCGGCAGCCGGCCGTCGGCAGTCGGCAGGCCGTTCGTGTTCGGTTACGCTTGCGCGTCACACGCGCGAGGGGACCACATGGATCGACGACGGTTTCTGCAGGCGGCAATGGCAACGGGCGTGGCAGCGGCGCCGGCGCGGCACGCGGCGGCACGGCAGCAGCCGACCGGGGGCACGCCAGGGCAGCCTGCGGATCTGCCGCCCATGCCGCTGCAGCAGTTCGATGGCCACGCGCCGTTGGTGGTCGAGCGCTCCCGTGCCGGCACGCCGCGCGCCGGCCAGGTGGTCGTGGCCATCCAGCCGCACTCCGACGACATCCCGCTCTTTGCCGCGGGCACCGTGCTCAAGCTGATCGCCGAGGGCGCGACCGGGTACGTGATTCGCGTCACCAACGACGACATGGCCGGTCCGGGCTCCTACGCCGAGACGGTGATGGCCAACTGGCGCGACTCGGAAGCGGTCGGCAAGGCGCTCGGCGCGACGCGGACGTTCGACCTCAATTACAACAACCACATGATGGACAACATCGCGTGGGCCGAACTGCGGCAACGGTTCATCTTCCTGTTCCGGCTGCTCAAGGCCGACATCGTCGTCACCTACGATCCGTGGGGGGCGTACGAGGAGAATCCGGACCACGCCGTCACCAGCCGCTGCGTGGAAGCCGCCGCGTGGATGGCCGGCGGCACCAAGGACTACCCCGAGCACTTCGCCGCCGGTCTGGCGCCGCATGCGGTGCAGGAGAAGTACTACTTCGCCCGCTTCCAGCAGCGCGTCAACCGTGTCGTCGACATCGCGCCGTGGGTCGAGCAGAAGATCGACGTCAACCTCGAGAACACCGCGCAGGGACCGGCCGGCGAGAGCGGCCAGGCGCTGCGGGCACGCCTGGCGGCCGAGGGACGCCGCCTGCCGCTGCTCGGTGAGGACGCCCGCACCGCCAACCGCGAGTACATCCGCGAGTTCGTGCTCGCGCGCGACCGTGCGGCGGCCGCGCCGCACGGCCTCGCCTATGCGGAGGCGTTCCATTACGTCGCCTCGCCACCTGATGCGGTGCAGGAGTACCTGCGTCAGCACGCCGTGCCGCGCTGAAACGTCGGATTGACGCCCTGGACGGCACCGTGCGAGGAGTTCGTCTACCGCATGGCCGGTCCGAAGGGTGAGCCTGCATAGACCCTACGGGTTGAAGTGGTAACTGAACTGCGCTCGAGACTGGAGCCGGTCACGGCCCGAAGGCGTGGTGAACTTCATCTGCTCGATCGACCTTGCGGCGGTGGTGTTGAGCTCCGGATGCCCAGTGCTCCTGAACCGCAGCCACGAGACCGACCCGTGCTCATCGATGAGGATGTCGAACAGGATGTCGTGCGTTGAGCTTGGCGGAGGCAGCCAGCGCCGAACGTGGGTTCTTCGAACTTCACGAGCTGCGCGCCGACCTCGGCGGGTGAGGCGCGTTGGAAAGCCAGTCCGTGGGCCGGTACCGCGGCTGTGCGATCGGGCGGAGCCGAAGGCGGGTGGCGTGTTCGGGTCGAGCGGCACGATCGCCGTGACGCTCTTCGCCGGGCACGCCCGGCGCTGCAGCGAGAGACGACAGTGCCGCCAGCCACGGCCCGACAGGCTGCATTGATGCTCGTCGGAGACGACAAGCGTCGCCGGGCGTTCCATCGGCCGTCACGCGGATGAGCACAGTGGCCGACGTGGCTATCGAGCGTGGCAGCGTGTCTCATGGAGTACTTGCTGGAGCAGGGCGATTGCCGGCAGCTGCGCCTATGAACGTGGCTCCAGGCTGGCCGAGATCGAAGAGGGCCGTCGAGCTTGCTGCTTCGACGGAGCCTTCACCCGCGAGGCCGCGGCCAGTGCTGCGCGGTCGAGGCGAGCAGTCTGCCGATCGTGACGGGCGCGAGGCGATGGAGGGGGTCGGTGACTGGGCGTGTCCGAGCGCGTGGCCGGCAGCCAGTCGCTCGCGAAGTGCCGCGCAGCCGGGTGCGCGCGGCGCCAACGCGCTGGCGCCAGGCGTGTTGCCGACGTCCTGACCTGCCATCGGCTGATCGGAGGTGACCGTCGAGCGCCGGACGAACGCGACCGACGTCGAGACACTGGCGGCGGCGAACGGTTCGTCGGCGTCAGCCAGATTCGCGCGCGAGGTGGGCACGCCTCGCCGGAGACCGCTCTGCCGTGGTCATCGCGGCACCAGGGAGTGGCGTTCAGACTTGCGGCGTCCCGGCCGCCTTGGACGATCCATGCGATGAATTCGCTGCGGCCCGCACGAGCGCCAGCTGCGGGCGACGCGGCGTGGCCGGGCGCCGTGCGAAGCCATCGCGCAGCACGTCGACGGCGCTCCACGTCGGCGCCGTGCACGAACGGCGACCTCCGAGAGCAGCACGTTCGGCGCCACACGCGACAGCGCCTGCGCGACGGCAGCGGCGCATGCGGGCGGTCACCAGCCGCCGAGCTCGCCTACAACGCCGTCGGCCGCGTGTCGGTCATCTCGTTGCCGACAGGCCGGTCTGATCGGGCGCCGACAGTTCGATCGGCGCGATCGCCACGGACCACGTCGTCGACGGCGGCTGGCCAGATGCGCGATCGCCATCCCGCTCGGGATCTCACTGCCGCCGCTCTTTGGCGACGCGGCTCGACGGCCGCGCCTGCGTGGCTGCCGCCTGCTGGCGAGCGCAACGAGCAGCCTTGTCGCCGCGTCACCGTCGCCCGAGACGTTCGTGACACCCGAGCCGTACCCGGAACGCTGTCTCAGGACCGCGCGAGGCCGACGGGCGAGCTGGCCGACGTAGGTGATGGACGAGACGGACGCGTGCGGGAAGTCGGTGTCGTTCGCAGCGCGGCACCGCCGTCGCGACGCCGCAGGCGCATGCTTAGACATGTTCGAGCGGCAGTTCGGGCCGCGCCCGCCTGGAGTTGCCGGAGCCGGGGTTATGAAGCGACACCGGCGGGGTGGCAGTTATGCTAAGCGCAGAGCATCATCTGAGGGCTGTTGCGGATCGTGAAGGCGGTTTGGTCGAATTGACGGCCCTCGTCGTCACTCGCTACTCTGGGCCCGCAGATGAGCCGTCGCTTCTGGTCCATGGCGTCCGTGGCGACGCCGTTGGTGCTGCTGGTCATGGGATGTGGAGGTGGTGGTGGCGCCGTGCCGGCTGCGCCGACACCGCCCATAGCCGCACCGGCGCCGGCGCCTGCGCCTGCGCCCACTCCAACCCCGGCCTACGCGTTCGCGGTGTCGGGTCAGGTCGTGTCTAGCGCCACGGGGGCTCCCGTGCCTGGCGCGACCCTCACGCTGGGCGGGGGCCCGGCCATACAAAGTGCGGCCGACGGCGGGTTCCGCTACACCAGTCCGAGCAACCCCGAGTTCACCCCGTATCGCGTCGAGGTGACGGCCCCGGGCCACGTGGACCGTGTGCTGTGGCTGAACTGGGCCCGGGACCGGACGGCCGTGCAACTGGACCTGCTGCCGCTGGCTGCGCCGTTCTCACTCGACTTCTACCGACAGTTGGTGCGCAACGGCTACGACGAGCCCGGCACCCTGTCCTCACTCCGACGGCTGACGCGAGCACCGTCGGTCTATGTCCGCACCGTGGACTCGAGCGGGCGCGACGTGGATCCGGCGACGATTGCCGCCGTCACCGCGACGCTCCAGTCCGCCGTCCGCGACTTCACCGGGGGCAAGCTGCAGGTGGCAGCGGTTGAAACCGGGCGTGACAACCCGCAGCGTGTCGGCTGGATCACCGTCGAGTTCACCGAGGACCCCCTCAGCGAGAACTGCGGTCTTGCCTGGCTGGCGGCCGACCCGGGTCGCATCACCCTGAACCTGAATCGCTGCGGTGGGTGTCCCGGTACCCGTATCCGTCCCGCAACCGTCGCGCACGAGGTGGGACATGCGCTCGGCTTCTGGCACGTGGCCGGGCGCGAGCACGTGATGGCGCCTTTCGAGGACCGCCCGTGCGCGCAGGCGGGGCCGAGTGCCGTCGAACGACTGCACGGCACCATCGCTTATCAGCGCGCACCAGGCAACGTCGAACCCGACGTCGATCCGCGCAGCGGGGCGGCACTGACGGCGCCAGTCGTCGGTCCCGTCGTGATCAGCTGCATCGCCAAGACACGGTGAGCGGAGGGTCGCTCCGGGTGAAACGAGCGACCGGCAGGGACGACCGGGGCGCGAACCCTACTGACACGCCCGTCAGCTTCCGGCTGATGTCGCGCAGCTGCCGCCGCGCCTCGGCGTCGGCCGACTGCGCGTGCGGATTACCGACCTTGAGGCCGTTGAAGAAGGTGCCGCTCGGCGCGTCCGTCGAGATGGCCTGCATCACCGCCGCCGTGCCCTCCTCGACGGTGCTGCGCGGCGTCACCCCCGCCGACAGGACCATGGTCGTGTTCATGTAGGTGGCCGGGTGCAGCGCCTGCACGACGATCCCCTTGGGCGCCAGCTCCTTCGCCAGGTCGATGGTGAACATCACCTGCGAGAGCTTGCTCTGGCCGTAGCCGCGGTTGCTGCTGTAGCCCTTCTCGATCATCACGTCGTCGAAGTCGATCGGCGCGGCGCTCAACGACGAGACGTTGACGATGCGCGGCGAGCGGCCCTTCTCGATCAGCGGCAGCAGCCTGTAGGTGAGGAGGTAGCCGGACAGGTAGTTCACCGCGAAGTGGAGCTCGTGCCCGTCCTTGCTGACCTGTCGCTCCTGGCGCGCGATGACGCCGGCGTTGTTGACCAGCAGGTCGAGGCGCGGGTAATCGCGCGCGATATCGGCGGCAAGTCGCCGGACTTCGTCGAGCGACGCGAAGTCGGCTTGATAGAAGCGGGCCGAGCCCTTGCCAGCGGCCGTGATCTCGTCGACCAGCGCCTTGCCGCGTTCGGCGTTGCGGCCGTGCACGATGACATGCGCACCTTCGGCGGCCAGACGACGCGCGACTTCCCGCCCGAGGCCGTCGGTCGACCCGGTGACCAGGGCGACGCGCTGTGACGGCGCCGGCGACGCGGCGCCGGTGGCTGGACGCGGTTGGGCCAGGCCTGTGGCGTGGCTCACCAGGAAAGTCGCAAGGGCAAGCAGGGCGAAGCGCATGCCGGCATCATACCGGCAGGCGCCTCCGCCGTGGTCGCCAGCGCCGCGTTACTCGAGGGTGAACGTCACCGAGACCGCCATCACCACTTCGACCGGGCTGCCGTTGAGCAGCGTCGGCGCGAACTGCCATTGCCTGACCGCTTCGATGGCCGCGATGGCCAGGTCCGGGTGCACCTGCGGCGAACTGACCCGCGCCGCCGTCACACTGCCAGTGCGGCCGATGACCGCGTCGATGGTGACCACGCCCTCGCGGCCCGCTTCACGCATCGACTCGGGATAGACAGGCTTGACGTCCTTCAGCTTGCGTGGCGGGCGGATGTTGCCGCCGACCCGCACCGGGACCGGGCCTGTCGCAGCCGCCGCGGCGCCGCCGCCACGGCGGGCGGTGACGTTGATCGTCTCCCTCAGGTCGCCGAGCGGCAGCGTGATGACCCGCGTCCAGTCGGTGGCCTGGCGCAGCTCGATGTCCTGTTTCAGCCCGCGGAACCCCGGAAGCTGCCCCTCGAGTACGTAGGCGCCAGGCGCCACGCCGGGGAATGCAAAGCGGCCCTCGGCATCGGTCGTGGCGTCGGACTTGCTGCCGGTTCCCGTGAGCACGAGGCGGACCTCCGGCACCACGGCACCAGTGGGGTCGTAGACGACGCCTTCCAGGGGCGCCTGGGCGGCCGCGCCGCGAATGACGGCGACCGGGACGAGCAGCGTCAACAGGCTGCCGACGAGCAGGGCGGTGGTCAGGCGCCGTGGCGCCGTGCACTGGCGGTGGGGTTGCAGCATGGTGGTGATTCTCCGGTGCAGAGTGGACGGGCGAGCCATCGGTACGGTGACGACGGGGAGCAGGCGGGGTGCGTGCAGGGCGCGGGCGACTGCCACCAGCTGTTCGGCGTACGCCTGCGGCGCGACTCCCCGCGCCAGCACCACGTCGTCGCACGCGCGTTCGCTTTCGAGCGCCAGCCGGTGGCACGCCAGCCAGGCCAGCGGGTTCCACCAGAACAAGGCGCGCACCACGGCCGCGAGCATCTGCCAGGCCCAGTCGCCGCGACCGACGTGCGCCAGCTCGTGGTCCAGGACCATGGCGATCCTGCTGACCGGCCAGTCGAGGGCGCTGCGCGGGATCAGCAGGTACGGCCGGCGCCAGCCCCAGGTGGCCAGCAGGTCGGCGCGCGGGCTTTCGCGCAGGGTCACGCCACGACCGAGCCCGGCGACGCGGACGGCATCGGCCAGCGCCGACTGCCACCGCTGATCGTCGACTGGACCAGCCATCCGGGTCGCTCGCGACAGTCGTCCCAGTGACAGCAGCAGGTGGCCGACCGCGATCGCCGTGCCGCACGCCCACAGGGCCAGCAACATCGACGGCCACCGCTGCGGCGCTGCCGGGCCCGCAGCCCTGCCGGGCACCGATGCTGCGGTCGCCGCTGCGGCATCGGTCAGGCCGCTGGCGCCGAGCCTCTCGACCGCGGCGGTCGCCGTGGGCAGTGCAGTTCCGCGAGGCACGCTGATCTCGACGGCCGGCAGCACCGCTCCGATCGGCGCGACGATCGGGGCGGCGACAAGCGTGGCGGCGAGCACGGCGTGCCGCAGCGCGGCCGCGCGTCGGCGCAGCAGTGCGCAGGCCAGCCATCCAATCAGCAGCACCACGGTGCCGCGCATCGCGACGTCCCACAGCATCGTCACGACGCCTCCTCCCGGGCTCGCCGCAGCACGTCCTCGAGGCGGTCGAGCTCCTCGACGGTCAACTTGCCGGCATCGGCGCCGAGCAGCGCGGCCACGACCTTGGTGCGCGACCCGTCGAAGAACGTCTCGACCAGGTGGCGCAGCGCCGAGCGGCGCGCCGAGTGGCGCGGCACGGTCGGGGCATAGACGAAGCGGTTGCCCACGGTGTCGTGGACGACGTGTCCCTTGCCCTCGAGGATGCGCAGCTGGGTACGGACGGTCGAGTCGCTGAGGGCGCCGGGGAGGGCGGCGAGGACGTCGGCCGCGGTGGCCCGTCCCAGCCGGTAGAGCACGTCCATGATTTGCCGTTCGCGACGGCTCAGCGCGTGGTGCATCGGCTACACCCTGTTAAATTGTTAACGTCAATGTTAATTAAATAACACCACGCGCGCAGGTCTGTCAACACCCGTCGGCCGACCGGTCACGGCCGTGCCACGACCGGGTGTTCGAGGGTCCGCACGAAGTCGGCGACGATGGCGTCGCGGTCGAAGTTCTCCCAGATCACGACCGTGCGCGGGTGCTGGGCGCGGTCCTGCCAGGTCGTGCCGACCAGGGCCGGCGCGCCCTGGCGTCGTGGGGTCGCCCACGACGGGATTCTTCAGGATTGCCACCGCGCCCACGTCGTACAGCGCGCGCGAGGGCGGCGTGCGGTCGAACTCGATGTGCGCGAACAGGTTCACGGCGTAGTCGCCGAACGTGCTGAACGCCACGCCGTGCCGGCCCATCACCGGCGACGCCGCGCGCGGGCCGCGGCCGGCGAAGCGGGCCTTGACCTCTTCGGGCGTCACGCGGATGGCATCGGTGCCCGACGGCCTGCCATAGCGCACCAGCACCATTTCGAACGGCACTTCGGTCGAGAGGACGTACCGCAGTGACTCCGGGTCGTTGTCCTGGTTGTACTCGCCGGGGGCGGGGTAGTTGGAGCCGAGCCACACCACCCGCACCTTCCTGGCGATTGACGGGTCCTTCACCAGCGCGAGCGCGATGTTGGTGAGCTTGCCGATCGGCAGCAGCACCAGCGGGGTGCCTGCCGGCTGCGCCCTGGCCCGCGCGATGATGAAGTCGACGGCGGCCCGGCCGTCGTGGTCGCGCTGCCGGAGCGTCGGCCGGATCGCCTCGAAGGAACCGTTCGCGCCGGCGTGCAGCGGGATCCCCGACACACCGCAGAGCGCCATCACCCGCCGAGCCTCCTCGTAGTGGGCCTGGATCTCGGCCGCCGCCCCGGGTGGCGTTGACGGTCACGCCGGCAACGGCAAACGTGTCGCCGTTGAGCAGCAGGTAGGCCAGCGCGTGCTGGTCGTCGAGTTCGTTGTTGGCGTCGGTGTCGACAATCACGGGAATGCGCGTCGCCGGTTGCGCGGCCAGGGGCACGGCAGCGGCAAGGGAGAGCGCGACGGAGACCGCGAGGACGATGGCGGCAGGCGTGAGCATGGACGGCATGATGCGCCCGACGTAGGATGTCGCGTCAACCTTGCGCGCCCGAGTGGCGCCCAGTGCGGGACCTGTCACCGGTCCGGCCCGCCGCGCCGCGCGGTGCCGGGGAGGCCACTGCGTGTTCACCAGCCTGATCCTCGCGTCCACGATGCTGCTCGCCCAGGGCGCCACGCCTGCGCCCGAACGCATCCTCATCGACCACCACAAGGCGATCCGCCTGCGCGACGGCGTCACGGTCTATGCCGACGTCTATCGCCCGTCTCGCGAAGGTCGCTTCCCGGCCATCGTCATCCGCACCCCGTATGGCGTGCAGCGCGAGGCGACCGGCGTGCACGACCGGATGATCGCGCTCGCCCGCATGGGCTATGCCGTCGTCAACACCGACGTGCGCGGCCGCTACGAGAGCGAAGGCGCCTGGGATCCCTTCCGCGCCGAAGCCAGGGATGGCTACGACGTCGTCGAGTGGGCGGCGAAACAGCCGTGGTCGGACGGCAAGGTCGCGATGCAGGGCGGCAGCTATCTGGGGCACGTACAGTGGGCGACCCTCGGCGAGCAGCCGCCGAGCCTGGTCGCGGCCTTCCCGGCGGTGGCCTCCACCAACCTCTACGCCAACTGGGTCACCCAGGGCGGCGCTTTCCATCTCGCGTTCAACTTCGGCTGGGCGGTCGTCCGGATGCCGTTCCGGATCATGCAGCCGCAGTGGTATTTCACCGGCCCCGACGCGGCTCCGGAGCTGCGCTACGAGCAGCTGTTGCGGCACCTGCCGCTCGAGACGATGGACGAGAAGGCCCTGCAGCATCCGGTCAAGCACTGGCGCGACTGGGTGCAGCACGACAGCTACGACGCCTACTGGAAAGCGATCAGCGACGAGGAGAAGTTCGCCAGGGTCAACGTGCCGGTGATGACGCAGGGCGGCTGGTTCGACATCTTCCTGCCCGGCACCATCGACGGCTTCGTCGGCGTGCGAACCAAGGGCGCCACCGAGCGGGCGCGAGCGCTGACGCGCATGGTCATCGGCCCCTGGGGCCACGGGCCGTCACGCAAGTATGGCGATCTCGACTTCGGCCCCGAGGCCGATCGCACGCTCTTCCAGTACGAGACCCGGTGGCACGACTTCCACCTCAAGGGCATCGCCAATGGCGTCGACACCGACCCGCCGGTGCAGATCTTCTACATGGGGGTCAACAAGTGGCGCGGCGAGCAGGACTGGCCGGTGCCGGGCACCACCCGCACGCGCTGGCACCTGCAAGCTGGCGGCAAGCTGGCGCCAGGCACGCCAGCGGCGGGTGAGGCCACTACCAGCTATCGTTACGACCCCAACGACCCCGTGCCGACGACCGGGGGCAACAACTGCTGCGGTTCACCGACGGTCGCCGGCCCGGTCGATCAGGCCCCTCTCGACGCGCGCCAGGACATCGTCCGCTTCACCAGTGACGCGCTGAAGGAGCCGGTCACGGTTGCCGGCAAGGTCACGATGGACCTGCACGCCACCACCGATGGCAAGGACACCGACTGGATGGTCAAGTTGATCGACGTCTACCCGGACGGCAAGGCCTACCCGATGGCCGAGGGCATCCTGCGCGCGCGCTTCCGCCAGGGACTCGACAAGCCCACGATGCTGACGCCCGGCCAGCCGTATCGCTACGAGATCGACATGGTCGGCACTGCCGTGGTCTTCCAGCCCGGGCACCGCATCCGCGTCGACATCACGTCGAGCAACTTCCCGCAATTCGATCGCAACCTCAACACCGGCGACCCGCTGGCCACGGGCACGCAGCCGCGCGTCGCGCAGCAGACGATCCACCACTCGGCGGCCAAGCCGAGCGCGATCGTGCTGCCGGTGGTGCGGGGGTTCTGAGGGGAAAATCGGCCTTCGGCGTTCGGCCGTCGGCCGTCGGGGGATTGTCGGCGCTCGCCACCGCTACGACGCGCGTTGGTAGGGTAGCTTCCTCGAGTGCGACACGCGTTGGTAGGGGCAGCTCCCCGAGCTGCCCTCCCGCCAGCGAAGGTCCTGACGCGTCGCTTTGACGCCAACGCAGCGCCGCGGCGCGGACACGCGTGGGCGGCGCGACTTGTGGAGCCATCCGTCGCGGTTCACGTAATCCGTCACGCAGGCGAGTGACAGGCGTGGGGCTGGGTCCCCACGCACGTGGTCCAGTCCCACGCCGCAGTGACGGATGTCCGGATGGCGGAACAGGAGCAGGAGCGTCGCACGCGCCGCGGCGGCGGACACGCGGGGGCGGCGCGACTTGTGGAGCCATCCGTCGCGGTTCACGTAATCCGTCACGCAGGCGAGTGACAGGCGTGGGGCTGGGGGTCCCCACGCACGTGGTCCAGTCCCACGCCGCAGTGACGGATTTCCGGATGGCGGAACAGGAGCGAGCCCACGCGGGGCCGACGCCGCGGCGTCACACGCCGCGTCAGCACCGCCGCGTTACAACCGCAGCTCCGCGGCGCGGACCGCGGGGGCGGCGCGACTTGTGGAGCCATCCGTCGCGGTTCACGTAATCCGTCACGCAGGCGAGTGACAGGCGTGGGGCTGGGGGTCCCCACGCATGTGGTCCAGTCCCACGCCGCAGTGACGGATTTCCGGATGGCGGAACAGGAGCGAGCCCACGCGGGGCCGACGCCGCGGCGTCACAACCGCGGCGTCACACACGCCGCGTCAGGCGCGGCCGGCGAAGTCGCGGGTCTCGGTATGGATCCGCACCATGTCGCCCTCGTTCACGAACAGCGGCACCCGCACCTCGAGTCCGCTCTCCAGCTTGGCCGCCTTGGTCACGCTGCCGCTGGCGGTGTCACCGCGGCTGCCCATCTCGGTCTCGGCAACCTTCAGTTCGACGATCACCGGCAGCTGCAGGCCAATCGGGTTGCCGTTGAACTTCTGGACTTGCACCTCGAGGTTGTCGGTCAGCAGCAGCCGGTCGTCGCCGACGATGTCGTCGCTCAGCGTCAGGGTCTCGAAGTTCTCGAGGTCCATGAAGTGCAGGCCGATGCCGTCGGCAAACTGGAAGGACGCCGGCACCATCACCAGGTCGGGTTCCTTCAGTTTGTCCTGCGCCTTGAAGGTCTTGTCGAAGACCGCACGCGTCAGCAGGTTGCGCATCTTCACGCGCACCAGCGTCTGGCCACCACGCGCCGTCGGCCGCGAGATCTCGACGTCCAGCATGTGGTAGGGCGCCTCCTCGAACTCGACGTACATCTTGCGCTTCAGGTCGATTGCGGCAATCAGTCCAGCCATGGCGAGCGGGCAGTCCTCTCAGAGAAAACGTTGCAGGAACGCCAGGATGGCCTGCCGGCCTTCCGGCGTCTCCTGATGTTCGACGTCGTAGCGCAGCAGCGACCAGCGCTCGGGATGGCCGTGCGCGGCGTACACCTGTTTCAGGTGCGCGTCGATGCGATCGAGTCCGGCCACCGGCGTCAGCTTGTCGCGCAGGCCGGCCAGCGCCAGGTGCGCACGCGGGGCGATGAGCGCGTTGATCTGCGCGGTGCTGAAGTGGTTCAGCAGCGACGGCACGTAGTAGTACACGCCGTGCCGCGACAACCCGTTGTCGTCGAGCAGCGCCTGGAAATCTGTCAGGCAGTTGATGTCGACGGTGACCTTGATCCGCGGGTCGAGGGCGCCGAGCCACCAGGCTGCCGTCGAGCCCATCGACATGCCGAGCGTGCCGACGCGCGCCGGGTCCACGTCGGGCCGCTGCAGGAACACGTCCACGGCGCGCAGGCTGTCGTAGACCATCATCCCCCAGAGGACCTGGCCCCTCCACAGCATCGCCTTGAACATGTCGAGCTCGCTGGTGTGACTGCGCTCGCCGAAGACCCACGTGTCGATGCAGATCGCGACGTACCCGAGGTCGGTCAGCGCCTTGGCGTACGGCACCGGCTGCAGGTAACTGCGCCCCTCGACGAACTCCGTCTTGCCGATCTTGTAGCCGCCGCCGTGCGAGTGGCAGAAGACGATGCCGGGGGCACGGCCGGTCAGCCCCTTCGGTCGGGCGACATAGCCGGGGACCGGCTCGATGCCGTTCAGATCGAAGCGCCAGCGCTCGAGGATGTACCCGTCGCGCTCGGCCTCGCCGAGCTTCTCGCCCGAGACCGGGCGGTCGCGCTCCGGGACGCGGCCCAGCAGTCCATACAGCTCGGCCCGGCGGGCCGCATCGTCAGTGGCAGAGGGCACTTGCATCGCAGCGGACAGACCGGTCGAAGCCAGCATCCCGAGGCTCCCCAGCGACCCCAGCACCTCACGGCGTGTGACGGACGATTCGCTCATCGGGACATTCTATCGAGGCTGCAATCGCACGGCACGAACCGCAGTGGGGTGCTTACTTCCAGCCGGTGCTCTTGCGCGTGAACCGCGCAGGAATCGCTGGCTTGGTCTCGGCTGCCGGCTCGGCGGCCGAGGCCGAGGCCGGCTCCCCTGACGCGGCGGCAATCTCGAGCTCGAGCTCCGCGTCGTTGGGCAGGCCCGCCATCTGATCCACGAAGACCAGCGACTGTTGGGACGGGATCTCGAACCGCTTGCCGCACTCCTTGCACGTCACCTCGTCCTCGACGCGCAGGAGGTAGTCGCGCAGTTTCGCGAACTTGGCCCGGTCCACCTCGTCAGAGCCGCCGGGCAACCGGTCCTTCTTGGTGCGTCGGATCCAACGCACGCCGTATTCGTTGGTCCGCTTGCAGCGCGGGCACTGGTGCCGCGCCTGCCGCGTTTCCGGCTTCTCCGTGAAAAATGCGCGTTCGTCGAGGGCCACGCCGGTATGGTATCGCGCGTCAGCCCGCCGGGGCGACGACGGGCGGGCCCGCGTCGGCGCCGGCCGCGCGCCGCATCGGCTGTCGCTGGCCGTAGGTCAGCGAGCGCCACAGCCACTCCACCGGTCCGAACCGGTAGTGCGCCAGCCAGATCGGGCTGACGATCAGCTGGACGACCCAGATCGAGAAGACCACGTAGTAGAGCTGGTGGCGGGCGAGGTGACCGTACAGGCCGAAGCCGTACCCGTGGAACACCACCGCGGCCACGATCGAGTGGGAGATGTAGTTGGACAGCGCCATCTGGCCGACCGCCGCCAGCCGTCGCTGCAAGCCGGCAAGCCACCCCGAGTTGCAGAACAGCATCAGGCATCCGACGTGGCCGGCGGTCATCGCCAGACGCCCGACGTCGTAGGTCACCTCGGCCTGCAGCCGCGCCAGGGGCGCGAAGCCGTACCCGATGACGTGACGGACCTCGAAGAAGTTGACCGTCAGCCCGACGCCGTAGCCGACCAGCACCATCCAGAGGTACGGCCGGCGCGGATGGCCGAGGCCGAGCAGCCCCAGTTTGAACAGCGCCATCCCGAGCAGCATCATCGAGAAGATGTCGAAGAAGAAGCGGTACAGCATCCAGCTCTGATGGTCGGCTACGACAGGGGCCTGGTGCCGGAGGACCGAGAGATAGGACCCGCGCATGGCGTCGAGCGTGTCCTGGATCTTGTCCGGCTTCGGCTTCATCGCGCCGACCAGATCGGGCCACGCCTCGAGAGCGCGTGTCTGTGTCCGGCTCAAGGTCGCGCCGGCGACCTTGGCCGCCTGCGCCTCCTGGAATGCCGTGAACTTCCTGAACCCCTCATGCACGTCCAGCTGCGACCAGGCCGCGCCCACCAGCAACCCGGCGGCGGCAATCGTGAGCAGCGTGCGCGGCGCCGCGCGACGGAAGGCAAAGACAAACAGTGCCGTGACGCCGTAGAAATACAGGATCTCGCCGGTCCAGAGCAGCAGGTAGCCGTGAACCAGGCCGAAGCCGACGAGCCACAGGTTGCGGCGGAAGAAGACATCGGAGGCATCGCCGCCCCGCGCTTCGATGCGTGCGGTGAGCAGGATGACGCCAGCCCCGAACAGCAACGAGAACAGGGCACGCTGCGTCCCCTCGAACAGCATGCTGGTGGTGATCCAGGCCCACAGGTCTGCCCCTGTGGCGCCGCCGTAGACCGTCGGGTCGGAGTAGGCCAGCGGCAGGCCCATGCCGGTGATGTTCATCAGCAGGATGCCGAACAGGGCCACCCCACGCATGATGTCGAGCGAAACCAGCCGGTCCTGCTGCTGCAGTGGTGCCTTCGCGGTGCCGTCGTGCATTTGTGCCCTCGTTCGCGGCAGCCGCGAAATGTCGATGTGGCGCGGATGCTACCTCGACAATGGACTCGACACAAAGGCCCGTCCGCGCCGGGCGCCGAGCGACGGCGTGTACATCAGAGGCCTCCCCAGGCGGAAATACGAAGGGCGCGCCATGCGGCGCGCCCTTCGTGTCCTGCGGTCAGCGGTCTGCGTTCCTTGCTACCAGCGCAGCTTGCCGGGCACGTACTCGTCGATCAGGTCCTTGTAGTACGGCGTCAGTTCGACGACGTCCGGCCGGGCATCACCCTTGGAGTAGAGGTCGAAGCGGTTGAAGGCCTTCACCCACTTCATGCACTCACGGTCGTTGTCGTTGGCCAGGTGCGTGTAGGCGCCTTCCTTGTGCCACGGGTAGAACGAGTGGTACCGCAGCGCGTACAGGCCGCCTTCCGGGATGTGGTCCTTGAAGACGTTGTAGACGTACTCGTCGTGCCCCCACGAGAGGTGCACGTTGTCGAGCCCGCAATTCGGCTCGTAGATGCCGTTCTCGGTCATCAGGGCCGGATTGGCCGCGTCGGCGTTGAACTGGAAGAACTCCGGGTACACGCACTTGTCGGAGAACTGGCAGCCGACCGGGAAGGTGTCGCCGACCACGGCCCACTGCGGCTCGCCCCAGATGCACAGCACCTTGCCGAGGTCGTGCACCAGGCCGGTGAGCTGGAACCAGCGCGGCTGACCGGCGGCGCGGATGGCCTCGGCGGTCTGCATGGCGTGCTCGATCTGCGTGAAGTCGACGTCGGGGTCGCTGTCGTCCACGAGCTGGTTCATGTACTCGAGCGCTTCCCACACGGTCATCTCCATGCGGTCCAGCGACAGGTACTCCTTCTTCTTCGCCAGCACGAAGTCGAGGGTCTGATGCGTGTGGTTCAGCCGGTAGAACTCACGGACGCTCGAGCGCTCCTCGGCCGCGTAGTTTCGGAACTCGTCCGGTTTCCTGCCTTCACCGGGATGCGTCGCTTGTGCCATGACTCCTCCTGAACGGACAGCCTCCAGTATAGACCGCCAGTGCTACGATCCGAAGTGCCATGGATGTCAAGGTCCTGACCGAGTACGAGCAATCCAGCCTGTCGCAGCGACAGCCGTTGCCGGATCGCTATCTCGGGTTGGGGCTGGACGAGATGGAGCAGCGGATCCGGGCCGCCAAGGCGGCGCTCGGGTCCCGCCTGCTGATCCTCGGGCACCACTACCAGCGCGACGAGGTCCTGGTCCACGCCGACGTCGTCGGCGACTCCTGGAAGCTGTCGCGCGAGTGCAAGGCGCGCACCGAGGCCGAATACGTCATCTTCTGTGGCGTGCACTTCATGGCCGAGAGCGCCGATATCCTCGGCGCCGACCATCAGAAGGTCTCGCTGCCCGACCTGGCGGCCGGCTGTTCCATGGCCGACATGGCCGACCTCGACCAGCTCGAGATCTGCTGGCGCGAGCTCGCGGCGATGGGCATCACCGACGTCGTGCCCGTCACCTACATCAACTCGTCGGCAGCCATCAAGGCCTTCGTCGGGGAGCACGGCGGCACCATCTGCACCTCGGGCAACGCCGAGGCGACGCTGAAGTGGGCCTGGGCCCGCGGCCGCCGCATCCTGTTCATGCCCGACCAGCATCTCGGGCGCAACACCGCCTGGAAGATGGGCGTGCCGCTCGATCAGATGGTGGTGTGGGACCCGGACGAGATTGGCGGCGGCCATACCCCAGAAGCGCTGGCCGACGTCCGCCTGCTGCTCTGGAAGGGCCACTGCTCGGTCCACACCCGTTTCACCGTCTCGCAGATTGCCAACATCCGGGCGCAGCATCCCGGCATTCGCGTCATCGTCCATCCGGAAGTGCCGCTGGCGGTGGTGCAGGCCGCCGACGAGTCAGGATCCACCGAGCACATCCTGAAGCGCGTGCGTGAATCGGCGCCGGGCTCGGTGTGGGCCGTCGGCACCGAGATTCACCTGGTCAACCGGCTGGCCAACGAGGTGTCGCCGGGCAAGACCGTGATCACCCTCGACCAGTTCGGGTGCCTGTGCTCGACGATGTTCCGCGTGTCGCCAAACCACCTGCTCTGGGTACTCGACGGCATGCTCGATGGCGTCGTCCACAACCAGATCGTCGTCCCCGAGGCCACCAAGCACTGGGCCCGTGTGGCCCTCGACAGGATGTTGACCATTCAGTAACCCAGGCGACGGGCTACAGGCTCCGGGCTACCTGAATCGCGTAGCCTGCAGCCGGTAGCCTGCAGCCTTTCCAAGGAGAATCCCCAGCATGCCCTACGAACTTCCGCCGCTTCCGTACGCCCACAACGCGCTCGAGCCGTACATCGACGAGCAGACGATGCAGATCCACCACGGCAAGCATCACCAGGCGTACGTCGACAACCTCAACGCCGCGCTCGAGAAGCACCCCGAGCTGCAGGGCAAGCCGATCGAGCAGCTGATTGCCGACATCGACGCGATTCCCGAGGACATCCGCGCGGCGGTGCGCAACAACGGCGGCGGCCACGCCAACCACTCGTTCTTCTGGACGATCATGGGCGCCAAGCCGGCGGCGAGCCGACGGGCCGTATTGCCGAGGCGATCGACGCCAAGTTCGGCGTCCTTCGATGCGTTCAAGGAGGCCTTCGCCAAGGCCGGCACGACGCGCTTCGGCAGCGGCTGGGCGTGGCTGATCAAGAGCGGCGACGGCGTCGAGGTGATGAGCACGCCCAACCAGGACAGCCCGCTGATGGAAGGCAAGACGCCGCTGCTCGGCATCGACGTGTGGGAACACGCCTACTACCTGAAGTACCAGAACAAGCGTCCCGACTACATCGCCGCCTGGTGGAACGTGGTCAACTGGGACGCCGTCAACAAGCTGTTCTAGATTCTGCTGCGGCCCCGCCTGCAGCCTGCCCGGGTCGGGTAGGCTGTAGGCCACCCATGCCGTCCCGCCGCCGGTCCCTCGCCCGCATCGCCGCGCTCCTGCCGGCCATGCTCGTCTCCCTGTTTGCCGTCTCCAGCCACGCCGTGCGGCAGGGTTCCGCACCGTCGTCGCCACCCCTGGCCGTGCCCGACGGCTTCGTCATCGAGCGCATCGCCGGTAAGGCCATGCTGTCGTATCCGATGTTCGGGGTCCAGGACGACGATGGGCGCCTGTTCGTGTTCGAGTCGACCGAACCGAACACGATGACGACCGAGGCCATGCTTGCGGCGCCGTCGTACCACATCCGGGTGCTCGAGGACGGCGACGGCGACGGCACCTTCGACAAGAGCACGATCTACGCCGACAAGCTGCCCTTTCCCAAGGGCGGTGCGTTCGTCGATGGCAGCCTGTTCGTCTCGGCCGCCCCTCACCTGCTTCGCCTGAAGGACACCGACGGCGACCTGGTTGCCGACGAGCGCGAGACGGTGGTCTCCGGCTGGACGCTCAACGTCAACGGCGCAACGCTTGGCGGCCCCTTCCTCGGACCGGACGGCTGGCTGTACCTGACCGATGCGCGGCGCGGCTTCGCGATCACCCGCAAGGAGGGCGACACGCTGCAGGGCAGGGGCGCGCGCATCTGGCGGGTGCGTCCCGACGGCTCGGGTCTCGAATGGATTGCCGGCGGCGGCTTCGACAACGCCATCGAGCTGATCTTCATGCCGTCGGGCGACACGGTCGGGACGATGACCTACTTCATGGAGCCGAAGGACGGCCTCCGTGATGCCCTGATGCACTGGGTGGAAGGTGGCGTCTATCCCAAGCCGAACGAGGTCATCGCCGCCGACCGGCTGCCGCTCACCGGCGACCTGCTGCCGCCGATGACGATGCTGGCGCGGGTGGCGCCGTCGGGACTGTTGCGCTATCGCGGCAGCGCGCTCGGCGCCGGGTTCCACGGCAACCTGTTCAGCGCGCAGTTCAATACCGGGCGGGTGATGCGGCACGTGGTGACGCCGGAGGGCTCGACGTACCGCACCGAGGATCTGCCCTTCGTCACGGCCACCGCTCCCGATGTGCATCCGACCGACGTGCTGCAGGACGCCGATGGCAGCCTGATCGTCATCGAGACCGGCGGCTGGTTCATCAAGGGCTGCCCGCTGTCGCGCGTGGCCAAGCCCGAGATCGCCGGCGGCATCTACCGGATTCGCAAGGCCGGCGCCCCGGCGGTCCCCGACCCGCGCGGCCGGCGGATCTCGTTCGAGACCACGACACCGGCCCGTCTTGGCGGGCTGCTCGCCGACCCTCGCCCGGTCGTGCGTGACAAGGCACTCGAGGCTCTGGTGCGCAGAGGCGAAGCCGCCGTTCCGGTGCTCACGAGTGCGCGTCGGACGGCTTCTGATGTCGAGGTGCGGGCCGCGCGCGGTGTTCGCGCTGCACCGCATCGGCACGCCGGCGGCGCGCGAGGCGGTGCGCGCCGCGCTGGCCGACCGCGATGCCAGTGTCCGCGTCGCCGCGGCGCGCAGCGTCGGCCTGGCCAGGGACGCCGCGGCCCTGCCGACGCTGCTGCGCGCCGTGGTCACCGATGCGCCAGCCGTCCGCCGGCAGGCGGCCATTGCCCTCGAGCAGATCGGCGACACCCAGGCCGTCCCCGCGTTGCTGAAGGCGTCCGGAACGCCGGGCGACCGCTTTGTCGAGCACGCCGTCATCCACGCGCTGATCACCCTGCGCGACCCGGCGCCGCTGGTCACCGCACTGACATCGTCATCGGCCAGCGAGCGTCGCGCCGCGCTGATCGCCCTCGACCAGATGCCGGGTGCGCCACTCCAGCAGGCGCACGTGCGGCCGTTCCTGGCGTCCACCGACGACTCCTGTGGCGGACGGGCATCTGGGCGGCGTCGCACCATCCGGGCTGGTCCGACCTGATCGTCTCGGGCGTCCGCGCCCGCCTCGATGCGCCCACGCTCGCCGACGCCGATGCGGCGGTGCTGCGCGACGTGATGGTCAGCGTCTGCAAGGACGGCGACGTCCAGGGGTTCGTGGCGCGCGGAATTGGCGGGGCGCGGACGCCGCTGCTGCTCGACGTGATGCAGGCCTGTGCGGTGGACAAGACACCGGCCGTGTGGGTGGACGCGCTGCGTCGTCAGCTGGCCAGCCAGGACGAGGGTGCGCGCGCCGGCGCGATGCGGCTGGTGGCGGGCCGCCGCATCGAGGCCCTCGCCGGCGATCTGTCGCGCGATTGCCGGCGACGCGGTGGCCTCGCAGGCGCAGCGGTTCGAGGCGCTGTCGGCATTGGTGCTCGTTCGTCCAGCACTCGACCGGTCATCGTTCGACTGGCTCTCGACACAACTGGCAAAGACCGCCTCCGCACCCGCGCGGCAGCAGGCCGCCGCGCATCCTGGCCCAGGCGGCGCTGACCGACGCCCAGCTGATCGACCTGGCGACCACGCACGTGGCCACCGCCGATGCCTTCCTGCTCCCGCGCATCGTCTCGGCCTTCGACCGCAGCACGAATGCGGCCGTGGGTGCCGCGCTCGTCAAGGCGCTCGAAGGGTCCACCGACCGGCTCGACGTGCTGTCGGAGCCCGATCTCGCGGCGCGCCTGGCGAGATTCCCCGAGCCCGTGCCGTCGAGCGCCGCGCCGTTGATGATGGCGCTGCGGCAGCGGCAGAATGCCCGGCTCAAGCGACTCGAGACCGTCGATGCCGGTCTCGCTGGTGGCGACATCGACGCTGGCCGCCGCCTGTTCTTCGGCAAGGCGACGTGCTCGACCTGTCACGCGGTGGGGCGGCAGGGCGCCACCTTCGGCCCCGACCTGAGCAACATCGGCGAGATCCGCGCGCGCCACGACATCCTCGAGGCCATCCTCTACCCGAGCGCCAGCTTTGCCCGCGAGTACGAGACCTGGCGGGTGCGCACCCGGACCGGCGAGAACACTGGCGTGATCAAGGAGCAGCTGCCCGATGCGCTCGTGCTCGAGACCGGCCCCGGCGCATCGCTGCGCATCGCCCGCTCGTCACTGGTGGCCGTCGAGCCGGTGGAGTTCTCGGTGATGCCGCCGGGCCTCGAGGCGTTGCTGTCGCCTGCGGAACTGGCCGACCTGATGGCGTACCTCGAGGCGCTGCCCGACCCGCTGGACCGCAAGCCGCGACCGTAGGACGCCGCCTCAGTACAGGGTGACGGTGACGCGGCTGCCGGCCTCGATGCGCGCGACGCCGACCGGCACCTCGACGTAGCCGTCGGCGTCCGACAGGCTGGTCACGTCGCCCGATCCCTTGAAGACCGGCCGCGCCTGGTCGCCGTCGATGCGAACCGGGTAGAACTGCAGCCGCTCGAGCGGCGAGGTCAGGACGCGCGTCAACGTCGCCTCCCTCGTCATCGGTCGCACCAGCGGGAGGCCGGCCAGCTGTCGGACCAGCGGCCGCAGCAGCACGTAGGCGTTGGACAGGCAGGACGTCGGGTTGCCGGGCATCGCCAGCACGAGCTGTCGTCCGTGCCGCGCAAAGGCGGTGGGCTTGCCGGGCTTGACGGCAATGCCGTGGAACAGGACCTCACCGCGCTCGGCCAGGATGTCGCTGCCGAAATCCTGCTCGCCGACCGAACTGCCGCCCGAGCAGACGACCAGGTCGGCGCCGGCAGCGGCATCGAAGGCCGCGCGCCAGGCGTCGAGCGTGTCGCGAATCAACGGCAGCGAACGCACCTCCGCGCCCGCGGCTTCGCACACCGCGGCCAGCATCGTCCGATTGGCATCGTAGATCCGGCCCGGAGCCGGGGCGCCCGCGTCGGTGGCGGCGTCCAGCAGTTCGTCGCCGCTCGACATCAGCGCGACGACGGGTTTGCGGCGGACCGGCACGGTCTGCAGCCCGAACGACGCCGCGACGCCAAGGCGTGCCGGCGTCAACAGGTCGCCGGCGCGCAGCACCACGGCACCCGTCGTCACGTCGTTGCCGCGTCTGGACACATGGTCACCCGGCCGCTGGCCGGCTGGGTGAACTGCACGCGCTCGTCCTGGCGACGCGTGCGCTCCACCATCACGACGGCGTCGGCGCCCTGCGGCAGCGGCGCGCCAGTGGCGATGTCGAGGCAGGCGCCGGCGCGGACGGTTCCCGACGCGACAGACCCGGGCCTGGCGCGTCCGGCCAGATCCAGCCACACCGGCGTGGTCGCTGACGCCGACGCCAGGTCGTCGGCGCGCACCGCGTAGCCGTCCATGGCCGAACGGTCGAAGCCGGGCACGTCGAATGGGGCCGGGATGTCGTCGGCCAGGACCCGTCCGGCTGCGCTGCCGAGCGGCACCGACTCGCGGCCAGCCACCGGGCAGGGCAGCCTCGTGCATGATCTGCCGGGCCTGCTCGAATGCCAGCACCGGCCCGAACGGCCGCATGCCGCCGTACTCACGTTCACTCATGATGGTTGTCGGGAATGCGTCGCCGTTGTCCACTATGATGACCCATCATCAGCTAACGTCTGGCCTCGCGCACCAGATGGCCCAGTTCCGGCAACACCAGCCGGTCCATGGCGAGGCGGACGGCGTTCTGCGAGCCTGGCAGGGCGATGACGACACGGCACTGCGAGATGCCGGCACAGGCTCGGCTCAGCATCGCGGCGGCGCCGATCTCCTGGAAGCTCAACATGCGGAACAACTCGCCGAAGCCGGGGATCGGCTTGTCGAGCATTGTCGTGATGGCTTCATAGGTGTGATCGCGCTGCGCAACGCCGGTGCCGCCGGTGGTCAGCAGGACGTCCACGTCGTCGCGCGAGCGCTGCCGCTGGATCCAGCCCTGCACGGCACTCGGGTCGTCCTTCACCAGGCCGCGCTCGACGACGGCATGACCGTGGCCCTGAAGCATCTCGACGATGGTGCTGCCGCCGGTGTCGGTGGCGAGGATACGCGTGTCGGAGATGGTGAGAACCGCGCAGCGTACTGAGGATGGGGCGGACGCGCGATGTTCTTCGTGGGACACCTCTGCATTATCGCAGGCGCTTCGAGCACACCGCGGCGTCGCCGCTGCCGTGCACGCAGGTCGCAGACCCCCACCTGACGCGGCGCGGGGGCTGTGGTAGACTTCGAATTCTGTGCGTGGCGCCCGGCGGTGACGCTTGGCGACGTGCATCAGCCCTAAGCGCCCTTAGCTCAGCTGGATAGAGCGTCTGGCTACGAACCAGGAGGTCGCACGTTCGAATCGTGCAGGGCGCACCAACTCCTTGGTTCGTCAGGAGTTGCCTCAAAAAACGCGGTCGTCGGACGTCCCGTTGGGATGTTCAGTCATGGATCGCGACCCCCTCGACCAGCGGTTCGCGCTCTTCCTCCGCGAACGCCGTTTTCTTCACGATATCCGGCCCCGCATCGCTGCAGTGGCATCGAAGATTCGTGGCGCAGCTTCCGCAGTTCTGCGACCCAAAGTCTGCGCCCCAGTGACGTCTCGAAGGCCCTGCCTGGAGGACTTCGTCTATGCGCAGCGCGAACGCGGCGTGAAACCAGTCACGGTGAACACGCGGCTCTGCTCGCTGAACGCGTTCTTCCGCTGGCTGCACGCAGCGCAGCGAGATCCCGCAGGTGCTGCGCATGCGCCGCCTAGAGTCGAGAAGCGCCTCACGCCTACATTGGACGCGGCTGCGATCCGCTCGATGGTCGGCTACCGGCTACCGACCGCCGTCACGCTCAACGCGAAGCACGAGGAAGGCCCGCGGCGTGGGCAGAAGATGTTCGCGCTCTGGCGCGTTCACGCGCTCGCGTGTGCGCTGCTCGACACGGGCTGCCGGGTGCAGGAGTTGCTCGACGCGGAGGTCGCCGCCTTCGACTTCGACGACCTGCTGCTCACGGTGGTGGGGAAGGGCGACAAGCAGCGGCGGGTGCCCTTCTCGATCGAGCTCCGCAAGATCCTTTACCGGTACCTTCAGCAGCGCGAGTTGCTCGGTGTCCGGACGAGCTGCCGCCTCATGTTCCCGGAGCACGCAGGCGGCCCGTGGGACCAGCGCAACGCACTTCGCAGCTTCTACGTGTGGCAGGACCGCCTGGGCCTGGCGCCGCGCGTCGGGTTCCATCGACTGCGGCACACGTTCGCGACCGAGTACCTGCGCCGCGGCGGTGACGTCGTCCGGCTCTCGCGCAGCCTTGGGCACACCGAGATTGCCACCACCATGAACTACCCGCAGCTGGTCACTGACGATCTGTCGAGGGAGCACCTGAAGGTGTCGCTGCTCAGTCGACGCCGCTGACTTCGAGCGGCGGCCGCGCGTGGACGGCTGATGTATAAAGGCCAGCGCAGATGGCCGAGAAGAAGGCAGCACCGGGACAGGGCAAGGGCGAAATCGGCTTCGAGGCGAAGCTGTGGGCCACCGCCGACAAACTCCGCGCCAACATGGACGCCGCCGAGTACAAGCACGTGGTGCTCGGCCTGATCTTCCTCAAGTACATCTCCGACGCCTTCGAGGCAAAGCACGAGCGAGTTGCTGCGCGCGAGAAGGCGCCGATGGGGCCGATCCGGAGGACCGCGACGAGTACCGCGCCGACAACGTCTTCTGGGTGCCCAAGGAGGCCCGCTGGGGGTCCCTGCAGGCCAGCGCCAAGCAGCCCGACCATCGGCAAGCTCATCGACGACGCCATGGAGGCCGATCGAGAAGGAAAACCCGACGCTCAAGGGCGTGCTGCCGAAGGACTACGCCCGGCCCGGCCTCGACAAGGCACGCTCGGCGAGCTGATCGACCTCGTGGGCGACATCGGCCTGGGCGACTCCGGCGATCGAAGTCAAGGACGTGCTTGGGCCGCGTCTACGAGTACTTCCTCGGCAAGTTCGCCAGCGCCGAGGGCAAGAGCGGCGGCCAGTTCTACACGCCGCGCTGCGTCGTGCGAGATGCTGGTGGAGATGCTCGCGCCGTACAAGGGCCGGGTGTACGACCCCTGCTGCGGCTCCGGCGGCATGTTCGTGCAGAGCGAGAAGTTCGTCGAGGCCCACGGCGGCACGCGTCGGCGACATCTCGATCTACGGCCAGGAGTCCAACTACACCACCTGGCGCCTCGCCAAGATGAACCTCGCCATTCGGGGCATCGACGCGCAGATTGCCCACGGCGACACCTTTCACGCCGACAAGCACCCGGACCTAAAGGCCGACTTCGTCCTCGCCAATCCGCCCTTCAACGACAGCGACTGGCGCGGCGATCTGCTGAAGGACGACAAGCGATGGGAGTACGGGGTTCCGCCAGCGGGCAACGCCAACTATGCCTGGATCCAGCACTTCCTCCACCACCTCGGGCCGACCGGCACAGCGGGCTTCGTCCTGGCGAACGGCTCCATGTCGTCCAACCAGTCTGGCGCAGTGCTTGGGCTGCAGTCGCGCGCAGGGACTCGAGATTGCGCGTCAACGGAAAACGGGGCGCTGACATGATAGTGCGAACGGAACTGGTCGTTCCGTACTCCATCATCTTGCTCGCCGGCAAAGGGAACCGTGAGATCCCAGAGCTCGTGGACGGCCAACTGATCGTCACGACCCCCACGTGCATTGCAATTGGTTGTCGCGCAGACGTAGACGGGGCGACGAGTCTGACGCTCGGTGACCAGGCCGACGTAATGCGCTCTCAGGTGGCCACGTATCGGGGCGTCCTAGAAACTCCGACTCGTGTGGTGCTGCTCCAGACGGTGGAGGAACAGCACGTACTCGAGATGCAGGTGGACTCCGCGCGGACGGTCGTAACTATCTGGGCGAATCACCCTTACGAGCCGGACGACATAGTTATAGGTCTTGAGTAGCCAGCGGGCCCTGCAGGTGTCAATCGCCTCGGTATTGAGTCGCACCGCCACGCGCCGACCGATGGAGCAGGGCACGGGCGCTGCGCCGTACTTGGCCGCGAACGCCGCGCCATTCACCGACACGGCGGCGCTCGGTGGCGCCGTGCCGTGGGCCACCATTGCCGCGCCCCCGGCCTTGGGGGGAGGCCGGCGGAAGCGGCGCCATGCTCCTCCAGGGCGGCTTTTGCGCGGCGACAATTAAATCTGCCGGGCGAGAGTAGTTGACGGCGCGCAGGCTTTGGCGGAACGCCGCAATTACGCTACTACGCACTCGATGCCCTCGGGTCCGTCGGGTCGTTTGTGATGCGGCGTGCCAGGTGGTCACTAGTGGCGGCGCATCGCCGCGGTCGAATTGCCGACCGGGGTGGCTCCTCACGCGTGAGGACCGGTGTACGGCTCACGGCCAACCAGTTCCGATTCGTGAGCTGATCACGGAACAAATTGACGGTGCCGGCGCATCGCGTGCAGGACACCCACTCCGGCAGCAGGATCCGCGTTCGCCTTCGGTATCGGCGTAGTCCGAAGAGGAGGCGCTCGCGGAGGCCTGGCGTTTCGGTGGCGCCGTGGTATCTGCCAGGCCGAGCCCTCCCGTAGACGTGGCTCACGTTGCCCATGCGCTCGACGAGCGTGAGGATCCCACGGAGGTGACCCGCCACCGCTTCGCGTTGACACTCACACACGAGGTCCGGCCAGACCGACGCGTGTGGACCTTCGTTGCCACGCGTGGAGCGCTGGCCACATCGCTCGCCGTCGTCCTGGCGAGACTGGCAACTTGGGTATTCGTCTAGGTTGCCGGAGGCGACGGACGCGCGGCCCCACTCTGGATGCTTCGGTCACGCTACGCTCGGTCCCCGCGTCCGGCGAGAGCGACCTGTGTCATGGGCGGTGGGGGGCCGTCACTGCCGTCATGCCGTCACGGCGGGAGGTTGAAGGATTGACCAGAGCGTGTCCGGCGTCTACGCTGCGGTGCAAGGACGCCGCACTCTCCATGGAGGAGACGGACGGACCGCGTGACGGCCAGCCACGAGTTGGCGCGAAGCGCCATAAGATTTTCTAAGTTCTTATGTCGCAGAGCTTTAGCTCTGTCTGGCTACGAACCAGGAGGTCGCACGTTCGAATCGTGCAGGGCGCACCATCCTCACGTCGTTCGTCCCGTCCGCCCTGCACGCGTCAGCTGCGGTCGCGTCGCGCTGCGCGCTCGGCGCCCTGCAGTCGAATCGTGGGGGAGGCGCACCCACCCCTCTCGCGTCACCCATCCCGTCCGCTTCTGCACGCGTCAGCTGCGGTCGCGTCGCGCCGCGCGCGCGACGCACTTACGCCCGACCTGCTGCGGCACAATGACGGCGATGACCAAACCCGTGGGTGACCCGGCCTGGCCGATGCGGGAGGCGCTGCGGCTGGCGGCGGGCGCGGCGGCGCAGGGCGAGGTGCCGGTCGGCGCGGTCGTGGTCCTGGACGATGTGATTGTGGGGCGCGGGTACAACCGGCCGATCACCGGAGTCGATCCGACGGCGCATGCCGAGATCGTGGCGTTGCGCCAGGCGGCGGCCTACACCGGCAGCTATCGACTTACCGGTGCGAGCCTGTACGTGACCATCGAGCCGTGCACGATGTGCGCGGGAGCATTGGTGCATGCGCGCATCGCCCGGCTGGTGTTCGGCGCGCGCGAGCCGCGCGCCGGAGCGGTGGTCTCGACGGCCCAGGTGCTGGCGGCACCCGGGCTCAATCATCGCGTCGAGGTCGTCGAAGGGGTGCTTGCCGACGAGGCGCAGCAGTTGATGCAGGAATTCTTCAGGAGCCGCCGGTAGCCACCGGGGCGGCAATCCACCACGTGTTGCCGTTGGGGTCGATCACCCCGGCGTTGCGGTGGCCGTAGGGCTTGTCTTCCGGCTCGCTCTCCACGGTGCCACCCGCGGCAAGCGCCTGCCGCCAGGTGGCGTCCACGTCCTCGACCCACAGGTACAACGCGCACGGCCTGGCCGGCCACTCCGGGGCGCCCTGGCCAATCATCACGAGCGAATCGCCAACCAACATCTCGGCGTGCATGACGCGTCCGTCCGGCGTGCGGCTGCAGCCGCGCTCGGTGGCCTCGAAGGCGGCGGTAAGGAAGGCGAGCTCGGCATCGGCGTCGGTGACGAGCAGGTACGGGGTGACGGTCCGGTATCTCGTGTCGGTCATGTCGTGCTCCTCACCTGGATGTGTCGTTGGCCTCGAGCGATGTCTCGGTGCTCACGCACGGCACGCGTCCAGCGAACGCCGCTGGTGTCCCGCCGCGTCGAAGTTGTCGTCCGCGAGCCAGGTCTCGTACCTCGATTTGAGGGCTGGCCACTCCGTGTCGAGCATCGAGAACCATGCCGTATCGCGGTTGCGGCCCTTGGTCACCATGTGCTGGCGGAAGGTGCCTTCGAACGTGAAGCCGAAGCGCGCCGCGGCGCGCCGCGACGGCACGTTGCGGTCGTTGCACTTCCACTCGAAGCGTCGGTAGCCCAGGTCTTCGAAGATGTACCTGGCATGCAGGTACAGCGCCTCTGTGGCAACCCGCGTGCGCGCGATGGCCGGGCCCCAGAGGATGTGGCCGACCTCGATAACCCCGTGTGAGGGGTCTATGCGCATCAACGCCTGCCGGCCTTCGGCGCGCCCCGTGGCCCGGTCGATCACAGCAAAGAACACTGGATCGTCGCCGACGACCGCGGTGTCCATCCAGGACCGGAATGCCGCCGCGTCGGCCGGCGCGGATTCGAACAGGTAGGCAAAGCGCGCGTCGGCGCCCGGCGCCCGGGCCGACTCGAACAGGTCGGCTTCATGCTGCGCGAGGGTCATCGGTTCCAGGCGGGCATAGCGGCCCTCGAGCACGCGCCGCTCCGGGCGCGCGGCGCCGTGCCACTGGGTGAGGTCTGCGGTCACGGGTGCCATTGTCGCCGACTGCGGGACACGCCTCGTCGCAACCGCTCAGCTGACCGGGTGGCAGGGTATCGGCGCCGTCGCGGAAGGTGTGTGAAACATGCGTCACGCGTAGCGCACCACGACGCGTCGACAGCGAGGTGGGCCGGCCCTGGCGCGTTGACGCGCATCGCCGATTCGGGCACGTCCTTTGCTCCAGACAGCCGCATGAAGCCAACTTTCTTGTTCAGCAGGTTCTGCGTGGCCGTGCTGGTGTCCGCCGGGGCGGTAGCCGCGGCGGGATGCGGTGGCGATGACCACGCCGCGGACGCGACCAAGTCCGGCACGGCGGGGACCGAGGTCGCGTCGTCCGGCACCGCCTCGACCGAAACCACGGCGAGCGGGCCGGAGATTTCGGTGACCGGCTGTCTCACGGCCAGCATCGACGGCACGAGCTACGCCCTGACCCCGACCGACACCGCCAGCACGGCCGCCTCCCGCGCGATGCAGGCGCCGGGCCGCGAGACCCTCACTTACGAACTGGTAGGCGACGGTGAGGACTTCCGACGCCACGCCAACACCGTGGTGACCGCACGCGGCCGTGAGGACAGCTCGGTGCGCCGCGATGCCGAGGTGGAGCGCACGGACGAGGCCGAGCAGCGCCCGGCCGCCGGCGGATCCGGTACCCCGACGGTCGAGACCAAGGAAGAGGTCGAGGTCAACGTGCGCCGCCTGCAGGTGGCGTCGGTGGTGGCGACTGGCGATACCTGCCCGTCGATCGGCACCTCGGGTGGCGCCTCGACGGAGCCGCCGACGCGCCCCTGACCAGCCCGATATCGAAGCCGGCGGCCGAGGTCGGCTGAACCGTGACGACGGGACGCTCGCACGCGTCCCGTCGGTCGCCGTCCGGCGCTGCGTGTCCGATCGCGGAGGGCGTGGTAAAATTTGAAGTCCTACCTCGCGCGGAGAGGTACCGAAGCGGTCATAACGGGGGCGCCTCGAAAGCGTCTAGTCGGGAAACCGGCACGTGGGTTCGAATCCCACCCTCTCCGCCATCCTTCGCTCGCCTCACGCGAAGCTCCCCAACCACCGCGAGACTGAGTTCGGCGAGCTACGGCTGGCTTCGCCCTGAACTGGCGAAGGATGGCTTCGGTGAGGGCGCCGAAGCGCGGAGCGCGAAGGTGGCCCACCCTCTCCGCCACCTCTAAACTATTGACTTGAAGACAGTTACCGCTGTAGCTCGGCGTCGCTTTACCTGTCGTGTGCCAACTCGCCACGTGGGTGGGTTTTCCACCTGCGTGGTGACACTTCTCCTGCGAGTTCGTCGCACGAAGGTAGATTGAAGGTGCCCCCCAAGGGCCGGCTGCTGGACACCCTCCCGAGGCGGTGCGTCGAATGCGCCCGTATTCGACGCAATCTAAGCGTCGAATATCTTGACTTTGCGTCGAACCACATATCAATCTACGCATGGAGTGCGTAGATTGATATACATCCACGAGCGTCAGGAATGGCCCCGGATGACGTGGAGCCAGGAGACAGTCACGCGACCGCTGGCCGACATCCGTCTGCGGCAGGGACGGTTGCTCGGACGGATGGAAGCCCTCGGATTTCCGCTACAGCGGGAGGCTGAGCTGGAGACGCTTACGCTGGACGTACTGAAGTCGAGTGAGATCGAGGGCGAAGCGCTCGACCCGGAGCAGGTGCGTTCTTCAATTGCGCGCCGCTTGGGATTGGAGACGGCGGGCACAGTTCAGGCGGAACGGCACGTCGAAGGCGTCGTCGAGATGATGCTCGACGCCACGCAGCATTTCGACAAGCCGCTCACCAGGGATCGCCTGTTCGGCTGGCATGCGGCCCTGTTCCCGACGGGCCGCAGCGGGATGCGCAAGATCGTCACGGGCGCATGGCGCGACGATGCGAATGGTCCGATGCAGGTCGTGTCGGGCCCGGTCGGACGCGAGCGGGTTCACTACGAGGCGCCGGCAGCGCCCCTGTTGCCGCGCGAGGCCACAGCGTTTCTATCGTGGGCCGAGGACGGCTCCGACGTCACCGACCCGGTGCTGCGCGCCGCCCTCGCGCATCTATGGTTCGTGACCATCCACCCCTTTGACGATGGCAACGGTCGTATCGCGCGCGCGATTGCGGACTGCATGCTCGCGCGCTCCGAGGGCAGCGCGCAGCGCTTCTACAGCATGTCGGCGCAGATCCTCACCGAGCGCACTGCTTACTACGACATCCTGGAGCGGACGCAGAAAGGCCCGCTCGACGTGACGCCGTGGATGCTGTGGTTCCTCGAGTGCATGGGCCGCGCGTTCGACAGCACGGAGACGACGCTGGCCGCGGTCATGCGCAAAGCGCGATTCTGGGAACGGTGTGCACGCTTGCCGCTGAACGCACGTCAGCGCACGGTGGTCAACCGCCTGCTTGATGGTTTCGAGGGCAAGCTGACGACCCAGAAGTGGGCGGCGATTGCCAAGAGTGCGCACGACACGGCCCTGCGGGACATCAACGGACTGATCGAGCTCGGCCTACTTCAGAAGGACGCCGGCGGCGGCCGGAGCACCAGCTACTCGCTGCGAGAATAACGAACGCTCGTGGCGCCGTCGCTTTCTGTCCCCCTAGTCGGAACGACTGAAAAGCGGTGGGGGGGGCCGGCGCACCGGACGGCTGCGCAGGACATCGGCACTATGGCATGACGGCCGGCCTTCATCTCGAGGAGAGGTTCCGTTGGCGTCGAGCGAGCCGCCGTCGTAGCCGATGTATCAGCCTGCGACTGCGCAGCACGGCTGCACGGCGATCCTTAGCCTGAGCTGCTTCCAGGCCCTCGTGACCGCTGCCGAGACCCTGAGCAACTCGCTGGAAGCCTGCCGCCTGAACTCCCGGACAACATGAATCGCAATCCAGCGTTTGCCTCAGTGCAGCGGAACGTGTTTCTGCTGATCGTTGCCGACGTGCCCATCGTGCGGGGCGACGTGCCGCGCGTATCATCCTCCCGATGACGCTGCTCGACACCGAGCCGCGGGGGCGCGTGGTCTCGACAATCACCTGCTGATCGTAACTGTCGACCATCCCTGCATCGTCGACGTCGGATTCGGCGACGGCTTCTTCGAGCCGATACCGCTCGAGCCCGGCCGCTACCGGCAGCAGTCGCTCGACTTCGGCGTCAGCCGCGATGGGGAGTGGTGGCGGGTCCACAACCACGAACACGGCGATGCTGAGAGCTACGACTTCACGCTGGAGCCCCGATCGATCGCGTCGTTTTCCGATAAGTGCCATGAACTTCAGACGGCAGCCGACTCGAGCTTCGTGCGTTCGACCATCTGCGGACGATACGAACGCGATGGCCTTGCGGGCGTGCGAGCGCTTTGAAGGACCAGCGGCTGTACCTCGGGCACATCCGCGATGCGATCGCCGATATCCGCGCGTACACGGCAGCGGGCAAAGAGGCGTTCCGGACGGACCGCATGCGCAGGACGCGGTGGGTTGGTCGGGGCCAATCCCACCCTCTCCGCAGCTCACTGCGGTCATCGGTGTTCGTCGAGGCTGTGTTCTGCCTTGGCCGCGGCATGCGATGTGCGATGATGCGTCGCCCCGAGCGCTGGCGCGAATCTCCATGGAATCAGCCGAATCTCCCGCGCCACGTCGTCCCTCTCGGACCACTGCGCTCGCGGTCGCCATCCCCGCCATCCTCGTCCTTGCCGCCCTGCCCTTCCTGCGGATCGCAGACGGCACGAGCCTCCCTCAGCTGTCCCTGTTCCTCGGACGGTTCCACCCGACCCTGCTCCACCTGCCGGTCGCCTTGATGCTCCTGGCGCTGCTGCTGGAAGGCGATCCGCCTGCCCGGGCTGGGGCGCGTCGCGCCGAGCTTTCCGGCCCTCGTCCTCGACTCCGTCCTCTGGCTGGCGGCGCTCAGCGGCCTGGCCGCCGCGGTGGCAGGGTGGCTGCTGTCGCACGAAGGGGGCTACGACGCGGGGCTGCTCGACCGGCACCTCTGGGCCGGGGTCGCCACGGCCATCGGCGCGTTCGTGTGCGTGGTGCTGCGAGCGCTCGCCCTCGCGCGGCCGGACCACGCCGTGCTCCCGCGGCTGGCCACCGCCGTCGTCGTGATGACGTGCGGGACGATGATCGTCGCCGCGCACGCCGGCGGCAGCCTGACGCACGGCGAGGACTACCTGACCGAGCACGCGCCCGCACCCATCCGCCGTCTGGCCGGTCTTCCCATCCCTCGCGATCGCTCGATCGAATTTCGCACGCCGATCGCCGACCGCGCGGTCTTCGACGGCGTGACGCTGCGTATCTTCGAACGGCACTGCATCTCGTGCCACAACCCGGGCAAGCTCAAAGGCGACCTGAAGCTGGACACGTATCGAGGGCGTCCTGGCCGGCGGTGTGTCCGGGCCCCGTCGTGCTCGCGGGAGCTCCCGCCGAGAGCGAGCTCCTGAAGCGGCTGCATCTTCCCCTCGACGACAAGAAGCACATGCCGCCGAAAGGGACGGCCGTCCCTGACCGACGACGAGGCGGCCGTCCTGACGTGGTGGGTCGAGGCCGGTGCTGCCCGCCGGGCACGCTCCGGACATTGCAAGGCACCAGCCGAGATCCGCGTCGCGTTCTCGAGGAGCCTTCCGGCGGACGGAGCGGCGGGCGGTCGAGGAACTTCAGCATCGTCAGGCCGCCGAGTACGAGACCACGCTCGCGACGGTGCGGGCGGCGGTCCCCGGATCGCTGCGGGCGATTGTGCCGGGCGAGCGTGACCTCGAGTATCACGGCGGCGGTCGCCGGAGCGACCTTCGGGGATGCCGAGCTCGAGAAGCTGTCGGCGGCAGGGAAGCGATCTGGTCTGGCTCGACCTCTCGCGGACGAGCGATCACCGACGCGGGCCTGAAGGCGCTGGCAAAGATGCCGAACCTGCAGCATCTCGACCTGCGCGGGACGGCGGTGGGAGACGCCGGCCTGGAGGCGCTCGCCCCGCTCCACAACCTCCAGACGCTCGGTCTCTACGGCACCGCGGTGACGGACGCGGGCCTTCCGGCGCTGCAGCGACTCTCCGGCTTGAGACGGCTCTATGTCGGCGGCACCAAGGTCACGCCGCCTGGTCTGGCGGCCCTGCGACAGGCCGGAAGGACTGCACGTCACGCCATGAGTCTTGCGCCTCGCCACCGGGTCGACTATCCTTCGCAGCACGCCATGAGAGGCTCGCGGGTCCTGCTGCTCGCGTCGGTCCTGCCGGTGGCCCTCGTCGCCGCGGCGGCGGCACCGTTCGTGTCCTGGCGCACGGCCGCCCCGACGCCCGCGCCGGCCGCGGCGCCTGGGCCGGCTCTCCCGGACACCATCTCCTTCAACCAGCACATCCGTCCGATCCTCGTCGCCAACTGCTTCCGCTGCCACGGATCCGATCCGGGCACACGGGAAGCGGAGCTTCGCCTCGATCGGCCAGAATTCGCCTTCGCGCCGCGGGCCAACGGACAGCCGGTGATCGTCAAGGGCGACCCCGGACGAAGCGCGCTCGTGCGGCGCATCACGTCGAGCGATCCCGAGACGGTGATGCCGCCGCCGGAGACGCACAAGACCCTCGCGCCGCGCGACATCGCGCTCCTCGAGCGCTGGATCAAGGAGGGCGCGACGTACGAGCCGCACTGGGCCTTCATCAAGCCCGAGCGCCCGGCGCTCCCCGACGTGCGCCAGTCGGGACTCGTGTCGAATCCCATCGACCGCTTCGTCCTGGCGCGGCTGGAAGCAGAGGGCCTGACGCCCAACCCGGAGGCCGATCGCCACACCCTGATCCGACGCGTCACGCTCGACCTGACGGGGCTGGCGCCAACCCCCGCGGAGATCGACGCGTTCGTCCGCGACACATCCCCGAAGGCCTACGAGACGCTGGTCGACCGGCTGCTCGCCCGTCCGAGCTACGGCGAGCACCGGGCGCGCTACTGGCTCGACGCCGTGCGCTACGCCGACACGCACGGCTATCACTTCGACAACTACCGCAGCATCTGGCCGTACCGCGACTGGGTGATCGACGCCTTCAACGCCAACCAGCCCTTCGACCGGTTCACGCAGGAACAGATTGCCGGCGACCTGTTGCCGAAGGCCACGCCCAATCAGCTGATCGCGACGGGCTACATCCGGGCGGGGATGAGCACCAACGAAGGGGGGACCATCCCCGAGGAGAACCTGGCGACCTACGCGACCGATCGCGTCGAGACCACGTCGCAGGTCTGGCTGGGGCTGACGATCGGGTGCGCGCGCTGCCACGACCACAAGTTCGATCCGATCAGCGCGAAGGACTTCTACAGCATGGCGGCGTTCTTCCGGAACACCACGCAGCCCGCCATGGACGGCAACGTGATGGACTCGCCGCCGGTCCTCCGTATTCCACGGACAGAGGACGCCGCACGCTACGCCGCGCTGCCTGGCGAGATCGACGACGCCATCGAGGACTACGACGTTCCATCGCGACGGCGCCGAGCCCGCTTTCGTGAGCTGGCAGCAGACTCAGGGAGCCAAGGACCTGCCGACGATCTCGGACGAACGGCTCGAATTCCGGCTCCTCTCCGATCCAGTCGACCCCACCACCCTGCGCAACGTGGTCGCTCCGGGCCGGCCGATCACGTTCACCGGCGGGAGACCGCGGGTCGAGAGCTGCACCCCTCGGTCCGGCGCTTCGCCTGTCGACGGGCGTCACCGCCGATCTGGGCGCGCTCGGCGACATCGAAGCCGACGAGCCGTTCTCGGTCGGCGCCTGGGTGCAGGTGACCGACAACGTCGACGGCGCGCTCCTGGCCCGTACCGACGTCGCCAACGGCTACCGCGGGTGGGACCTCGCGATGAAGGGCAGCCGCGCCGGACTCCAGATCATCAGCTCCTGGAACCAGGACGCCCTGCGGGTGATCGCGCGCGGCGTCGGTGTCGTCGCAAGGATGGCACCACGTCTTCGTCACGTACGACGGTTCGCGAAAGGCCAGAGGGCGTCAGGATCTACTACGACGGCAAACCCCAGAGCGTCTATGAGGAGGTCGACTCGCTGCGCGGATCCATCCGGACGAAGACGCCGCTGCGCCTGAACCGACGCAGCACCGGCGAGGGAGCCGGTGGCGAGGCCCTCCACGACGTCCGCTTCTACCGACGCGTGCTGACGGCAGCGGAGGTGCAGGTGCTGGCCCGTCAGCGTCGATGATGGAGACGGCGCTCGCCGCGCCGTCCGGCCGCGCGGACGCAGAAGATGCTGGAGCCGCTGCGCGACTACTACTTCGCCTTCGTCGACGCGGATGCACGTCGCTTGCAACAGGCATGGGAGACGCTCGGCCGACGAGTTCGAGGCGGTGAAGGCGCGCTCGAAGGTCACCCTCATCGCCGCCGAGAAGAAGGGGACGCCGTTCGCGCGCATCCTCATCCGGGGCCAGTACGATCAGGAGGGCGACCGGGTCGGCGCCGCCGTCCCGGCGATTCTCCCGCCGCTGCCCAAGGGGGCGCCCGCCAACCGCCTGGGACTGGCGCGCTGGCTGACCTCGCCGGAGCATCCATTGACCGCCCGCGTCAACGTCAACCGCTTCTGGGCCCAGGTCTTCGGGCAGGGGCTCGTCTCGACCGCCGGGGACTTCGGCACCACGGGCGAGCCGCCCACCAACCAGCCACTGCTCGACTGGCTGGCCGTGGAGTTCCGCGAGTCGGGATGGAACGTGAAGGCGCTCTTCCGGCTGATGGTGTCGTCTGCCGCGTACCGCCAGTCGGCGGCGGCGAGCCTGGAGAAGCTGGAGAAGGACGCCGACAATCGCCTGCTCTCCCGAGGGCCGCGCTTCCGGATGGATGGCGAGATGATTCGCGACCTCGCCCTTCGGGCCTCGGGTCTGCTCGCCGCGTCTGTGGGCGGCCCGAGTGTCAAACCCTACCAACCACCGGGCATCTGGGAAACGGTGGCGATGGAGGAGAGCAACACGAAGATCTACGTGGCCGACCGGGGCGAGGCCAACCATCGCCGCAGTCTCTATACGTTCTGGAAGCGCGCCGCACCGCCGCCGTCCATGGAGACCTTCAACGCGCCCACGCGCGAGCAGTGCGCCGTCGAGCGCGAGCGGACGAACACACCGTTGCAGGCGCTGGTGACGTTGAACGACGTGCAGTTCGTCGAGGCGTCCCGCCGTCTCGCGGAGGTCGCCATCCGCGAACGGGGTGACGATGGCGGGCGCCTCGACGCCATCGCCCTGCGGGTCCTGAGCCGCCGGCTCGCTGCCGCGGAGCACGAGGCCATGAAGCCGGTGGTCCGCGACCTCCGTGGTCACTACGCCGCCGACCGCAAGGCGTCGAAGGCGCTCGTCGCCCTCGGCGACTCGGCTGCGGACGCGTCGATTCCCGCGCCCGAACTCGCGGCGTGGACCATGGTGGCGAACCTGTTCCTGAATCTCGACGAGGCACTCAACAAGTGATCCCGAGAACACGTCCCGCGTGCTGCTCCGGCGGCGACGATCTGGCGATGACCCGACGCGAGTTCCTGGCCCAGGCCGGACGCGGCATCGGCTCGGTCGCGATCGCCTCGATGCTCGGCGGCTCGGGGATCTTCGCCGGAGGTGCCAATGGCCTGCCGAACCTGCCGCATTTCCGCCCGCGGGCGCGTCGCGCGATCTGGCTCTTTCCGGCTGGCGCGCCGTCGCAGCTCGATACCTGGGACTACAAGCCCAAGCTGCGCGACATGTTCGGCAAGGAGCTGCCGGGATCGGTCCGCGGCAACCAGCGCCTGACCGGGATGACCGCGCGCCAGAAGGGCTACCCGGTCGCGCCCAGCCTCTTCTCCTTCGCCCAGTACGGGCAGAGCGGCACGTGGGTGAGCGAGCTCTTCCCCTGGACCGCGAAGCTCGTCGACCAGCTCGCTGTCGTGAAGTCGCTCCACACCGACGCCATCAACCACGAGCCCGCCACCATCGCCGTCAACTCGGGCAACCAGCTGCCGGGTCGGCCGTGCCTCGGGTCCTGGCTCTCGTATGGCCTTGGGAGCCTGAACGAGAACCTCCCGACCTTCGTGGTGATGACGTCGAGCTACACCAACAAGTCGAACGTCCAGGCGCTGTCGGCGCGGATGTGGAGCAGCGGCTTCATTCCTGCCCGGCATGCCGGCATCTCGGTGCGCGGCGCCGGCGACCCGGTGCTCTATCTGAGCGACCCTGCCGGCGTCGACCGCACGGCGCGCCGGCGGATGCTCGACGGCGTGCAGGCGCTCAACGCGCGCCAGGCGCAGGCGCTCGGCGATCCGGACACCGAGACGCGCATCGCGCAGTACGAGATGGCGTTCCGCATGCAGTCCTCGGTGCCGGAGCTCACCGATGTCTCGGGTGAACCGGAGTCGGTGCTGGGGCTGTATGGCGCCGACGTGCGTACGCCGGGACGTTCTCGGCCAACTGCCTGCTGGCGCGCCGCATGATCGAGCGCGGCGTCCGCTTCGTGCAGATCTACCACCGCGGCTGGGACTCCCACACCAACCTGCCGCACCAGCATCGCCTGCAGGCCAGGGACACCGACCAGGGCACCTTCGGCCTGATCACGGACCTGGCGCAGCGCGGCCTTCTCGAAGACACGCTCGTCATCTGGGGTGGGGAGTTCGGGCGCACCGTCTACTCGCAGGGCACGCTGAAGGCGGACAACTACGGGCGCGATCACCACCCGCGTTGCTACTCGATGTGGCTCGCCGGCGGGGGCGTCAAGGCGGGAACGGTCTTCGGCGAGACCGACGATTTCAGCTACAACATCATCAAGGACCCCGTGCACCAGCGAGACCTGCACGCCACCATCCTGAATGTCTTCGGCGTGGACCACGACGCCTTCACCTTCCGCTCTTCAGGGCCTCGACCAGAAGCTCGTCGGAGTCGAGGAGCCCGCCCACGTCGTGAAGGGCATCCTGGCCTGACGATCGTCTGCCGACCGACTTGTGGAACCATGGGTCCATGACCGTGCGCGCCCGCGTTCCGCTGCTCGTGATGCTGTCGGCCCTCACCGTTGGCACCGGCCTGGCCGCCGCGGGCCAGCGCGCCGTCGTGTCCGGGGCGCACGACGCGCCCCTGACGGCCGCCGTTCCCGTCGACCCACGGATCACGGTGGGCACGCTCGCGAACGGGATGCGCTACTACATCCGCGCCAACAAGCAGCCGCAGAACCGTGCCGAGATCCGGCTCGTGGTCAACGCCGGATCGGTGCTCGAAGACGACGACCAGCGCGGGCTGGCGCACTTTGTCGAGCATATGGCCTTCAACGGGACGCGTCACTTTCCCAAGCAGGACGTGATCGCGTTCCTGCAGTCGACCGGCATGCGCTTCGGCGCCCACATCAACGCCAACACCAGCTTCGATCACACGGTCTACGAGCTGCGGATTCCGACCGATAGCCCTGCCGTCATCGACAGATCCCTGCTGATCCTCGAGGACTGGGCGAGCGCCGTGTCGTTCGAACCGGCCGAGATCGACAAGGAGCGTGGCGTCATCCTCGAGGAGTGGCGCACCGGTCTCGGCGCCGACGCCCGGATCCTCGACGCGCAGTTGCCGGTGCTGCTGAAGGATTCCCGCTACGCCGAGCGCCTGCCGATCGGCACGCCGGAGACCATTCGCACGTTCCCCTACGATCGCCTGAAGAAGTTCTACACCGACTGGTACCGACCCGACCTGATGGCGGTGATCGTCGTCGGCGACTTCGATCCGGCCGCCATGGAGGCGCTCATCAAGGCGCATTTCGCAGCGATGCCGGCGGCCGCTGCCCCCAGGCCGCGACCGATGTACGACGTGCCCGATCAGCCGGGCACGCGCTACACGATCGCGACCGACCCCGAGGCGACGCGGACGACCGTCGGCGTCTCGAGCACCATGTCGGCGCGCGACCAGTCGACGCTGGGCGCCTATCGCCAGATGACCATCGAGCGGACGTTCGCGGCGCTGCTGTCCGCACGACTCTCGGAGATGGCGCAGAAGCCCGACGCGCCGTTTCTGGCCGCGCAGACCAATCGCGGACTCTTCGTGCAGTCGACCGAAGCCACGACGCTCAGCGCCCTCGTGCCCGATGGTGGCGCTGCGAAGGGACTGGCGGCGCTCCTTGCCGAAGCGGATCGTGTCGCCCGGTTCGGCTTCACGCAGACCGAGCTCGATCGCTACCGGCTGACCATCCTGAGACTGTTCGAGCAGCTCGCCTCTTCCACCGACGAGCACACCTCGGAATCGCTCGCCGACGAGTTCGTCCGCAACTTCACGCAGGGCGAACCGATCCCGGGCATCACCTACGAGTACGCGCTCGCGCGCAGGTTCCTGCCGGAGATCACGCTTGCCGACGTCAACGGCCTGGCCCGCGACTGGGTCCCCGAGCGGAACCGTGTCGTGTCGGTGACCGCTCCGACGCAAGGACGGCGTCGCCGTCCCGACCGAGGCGTCGCTGGCGGCCGTCATCAAGGACGCGGGCGCGGCTGCGCTGACGGCCTATGTCGACACCGTGAGTGCGACGCCACTGCTCGAGCCGTTGCCCAAGCCGGGCTCGCTGGCGAAGGCGGAATCGAGGCCGTCCGGCCTCACCGAGTGGACGCTGTCCAACGGCGTGCGCGTGGTGCTCGCAGCCGACCACCTTCAAGCAGGACGAGGTGCTGTTTCGCGCCTTCAGTCCCGGCGGCACCTCACTTGCGACCGATGCGGACTTCGTCGCCGCCGAGACGGCCGATCGGATCGTCGCGCAGGGTGGCCTCGGCACGTTGAGCGCCATCGACGTCGAGCAAGAAGCTCGCCGGCAAGGCGGCGATCGTGCGTCCGGACATCGACGAGATGTTCGAGGGACTGCACGGCCGGGCGTTGAACCGCGACCTGGAGACGATGTTCCAGTTGATCTATCTGACGTTCACACAGCCACGTCCCGACGCTGAAGCATTCCGCACCGCGCTTGCACAGTTGAACGCGGCGCTGGCCAACCGCCAGGCGCTGCCGGAAGCGGCGTTCGAAGACGCGCTCACGGCCGCGGTCAGCCAGAATCACGTGCGCGCCCGGCCGTTGACGCGCGATGCGGTGGCTCACATGAGCCTCGACAAGTCGATGGCGTTCTACGAGGACCGCTTTGCCGACGCCAGCGACTTCACGTTCGTCTTCGTCGGCAGCTTCGACCTGGCGACGATCAAGCCGCTCGTCGAGCGCTACCTGGGCAGCCTGCCGTCGCTCCATCGCAAGGAAGCCGGTCGAGACGTCGGCATCCGTCCGCCGGGCGACGTCGTCGAGACACTGGTGAACAAGGGCACGACGCCAAAGAGCCAGGTCGGAGTCGTCTTCACCGGGCCGTTCGAGAACAATCCGAGGAACCGCCTGATCGTCCGGAGCATGGCCGATACGCTGGCGGGGAACCTGCAGCGCGTGCTGCGCGAGGATCTCGGCGGCACGTATGGCGTCAGCGTCGTGCCGGACTTCACGAAGCAGCCGGTCGAAGAGTACAGCGTCTCGATCATGTTCGCCTGCGACCCGGCACGCGCCTCGGATCTCGTCAAGGCGCTGTTTGCCGTCGTCGACGATTTCAAGACACGCGGGCCGAGCGCCGGTCAGGTGGCGGACGCGCAAGCGGCGCTGCGGCGCGATCTGGAGATCGACAGCCGCCAGAACAGCTCGATTCTGAACACGCTGGCGTTTGCCTATCAGTACGACGAGCCGGTGCCCGATGTCATGACGTTGCGTGGGCTGTACGATCAACTGAGCGTGCCCCTGCTGCGCGACGCCGCGAACACCTATCTGAATGTGAAGCGCTACGTCAAGGTCGTGCTGATGCCGGAGGGGAACACACCGTGAACTGTTTCGGCCGCACGGTGACACCCTTCCAGAGTGAGGCGTGCTGTTGGTGAAGGCCGGATGCCCGGGGCGGGCGCAGGGATGATTCGGCACGGTCGTAAAGATGCGATGCATCCGCGCAACCGGTTTCGTACCGGTTACGACTTCGCGGCGTTGGTGGCGTCGAACCCGACGCTGGCGCCGTTTGTCGCGCCGCAACCCCTACGGCGACCTGTCGATCGACTACGCCAATCCGTCGGCCGTGAAGGCCTTGAACCGCGCTCTCCTGGCGCACGCGTATGGCGTCAGGCACTGGGATGTGCCGCCCGGCTATCTGTGTCCTCCCATCCCTGGGCGCAGTGACTATCTGCACCACTTGGCGGATCTGCTTGCAAGGGAGCGGTTCGTCGATCCCACGCGGCCCTTCAACGCGCGTACTCGACATCGGGGTTGGCGCGAGCTGTATCTATCCGCTCATAGGCGCCAGCGAGTATGGATGGCGTTTTGTCGGTTCAGAGATCGATCGGGAGGCTGTGGAATGGGCGCGACACATCGTGGCGGCGAATCCGGCTGTCGCCAATCTGGTCGAGTGTCGAGTGCAGCCGTCGCCGGGCGGGTGTTTCCAGAGCGTGATTGCCGAGGGAGAAGTGTTCGCCGCCTCGATGTGCAATCCCCCGTTCCACGCGTCGGCGCAGGAAGCGGCCGCGGGTAGCCGCCGCAAGCAACGGAATCTTGGGCAGTCGAGAGAGTCACCGCTCAACTTCGGCGGGCAGGCCCGGGAGCTGTGGTGCGACGGCGGAGAACTCGGGTTCGTGCGCCGGATGATCGCAGAGAGCGCGCATGTCGCTGGCCAGTGCCACTGGTTCACCACGCTCGTGTCGAGAAGCAATCATCTGCCTCCCTTGGTCGAGGCACTGCAAGACGTCGGCGCTTCGGACGTTCGAACACTGGCGATGGCGCAGGGCCAGAAGCAGGGTCGAATCCTGGCCTGGACGTTCTCCACCTCTCAGCGGTCTGCGTCGAGTCGACGCAGACGGCCTCGGAGGTGAGCCATGGCAGGCCTAAGACTCGCGCGACCTCAAGCCGCCGATGTCGCTCGTCATCACGAGGTTGACCGACTCGGTGGCTGGATCAAAGGTGATGTGCGCCTCGCCGCGACGAAGCTGCTTCAGCACCTGCTCGACCTTGGCCTCGAGCGACACCTCGTGCACGCCATAATCAGTGCCTTCGCGCAACACGAACGACTCGACCACCGCCCGCAGCGTGTCTGGCGCCAGATCGTCGGGCGCCACTCGCACGGAGGCGCTCGCCTCGCCCTCGGAATCGGGTTCGAGTTCTGTGAATCCGTGCTCGTCCTCCATGGCACAACGATACAGGAGGCAGTGGTCGACAGGTTGAGGCACCCATGGTTCCCTGGCTGATCCTCGAGGCTCGCCCCTGTCATGCCCGGTGTGCGGACTCCCGCTGGCCAGGCGACGCGCGACCTACGCGTGCGACGCGGCGCACACGTTCGACGTCGCCCGGGAAGGCTACGTGAACCTCATGCTGGCGCAGCACAGGCAGTCACGCCATCCAGGCGACAACACCGCCATGATCGATGCGCGGGCGCGGTTCCTCGCCGCCGGCTACTACCGGCCGGTGGCCGATGCGCTCATCGACACGATCATGACGCACCTGCCCACCACACGGGCCAGCGTGCTGGTCGATGCCGGGTGCGGAGAGGGCTACTACCTGCGACAGTGCGCCGATGCGGCAGGGGAGAGGTCGCTCACAGAGCGTGTGGATTCGTACGGCGTCGACGTGTCGCGCTACGCGATCCGGCGCGCCTCGCGTCAGGATTCCCGCACCACGTATGTAGTGGGCAGCAACCACCGACTGCCGCTTCTCGATCAGTCAACCGACCTGCTCGTGAGTCACTTCGCTCCGGTCGATCCCGAGGAGTTCACCCGAGTCCTCGCTCGAGACGGCACGGTCGTCGTGGGCCTGCCGGGGCCAGAGCATCTCTACGGCCTGAAGACACTCGTCTACGCCACGGCTGTGCCGCACCCATCGAGTGACCCCCTCGCCTCCTGCCCTTCGATGTCGGTGATTGCCAGCCGCGAGGTGCGATTCGATCTGACGATCGCCGATGCGCAGCACGTCGCAGATCTCCTCGCCATGACGCCGTTCTATTGGTCGGCGTCGCCCGCGACTCAAGAAGCGCTCACGCGGCGCAGCAGCCTGCAGACGCCCGTTCACATCATCATCAACACCTATCGACGAGGCTAAGGCGGATTCGGCCAAGGGCGGCGGCCCCCTGCCGTCGCGATCCTTGCCCCGAGTCCCGTACGCCTGAGGCCATCTGGCGTTGTGTCAAGATGCCGGTCATGACTTCCCGCACAATCGCGATGGCGGCCTCGCTGGGCCTCGGCGTCCTTCTCCTGGTCGGCCCGGCGGCTCCCCGCACCTCGGCCCAGGCAGCCAAGCGGAGCGTCGCCATCTTCGACGGCAAGACCCTCAACGGCTGGCACAAGCCGCGAGGCGTGCCCGAGGACTACCAGGGTGGCAAGTGGGAGATCGTGGACGGCACCCTGGTCGGCGATCAGGACCCGCCCGGCATGGGCGGCTTCCTCGTCACCGACAAGATCTATCGCGACTACATCATCGAGTTCGACATCAACCTCGACCAGCCCGCCGACAGCGGCGTGTTCATGCGGATGGCTGAGGACGGCAAGAACCATCAGCTGACGCTCGACAACGATGAGAGCCAGAAGTTCGGCGACGTGTATCTGTCATGGGGCCGCGAGACCGTGCACTCGGCGCCTGAAGGCAAGAAGCACTTCCGCCAGGGCGCATGGAATGCCGTCAAGATCCAGATTCAGGGGGAGCCGGCGCGGATCCAGTTCTGGCTCAATGGCGTGGCCATCACCGACTTTCAGCACACCGCCGAGACCACGAGCGGCGTGCCGAAGCAAGGTCGCATCGGCCTGCAGATTCACGACGGCAAGGATGCCAGTTACGGCAAGGTACGCTACCGGAACATCCGCGTCACCGAACTGTAGACGAGCGACGCGGCGACGCATGCCAGCCTGACTCTCACGATGGCAAGGTCGTGGACTGGCTGGGGATCGCACCGGGCTACAACTTCACCGTCCGCGCACCGGCGGCACCCTTGTCAGGGGACGCCCTCAGCCCGGTGAGGGTGACGACGTCGGGGCGCGTTCGGCCGATACGCACCGTGTAGAGCCCGTCGGCGTAGACGTGCGGCTGCACGCGCCTGCCGGTCGCGCGCATCGTATAGAGGATCTCGCCGTCCTTCTCGGCGACGACCTGCAGCACCGGCTGATCGACGCCGGTGATCTCCAGCGCCGGCAGCCAGCCCGCCGGCGACCGCCCGTCATTGTCGTCGCTGCGGACCGTGATCGGCCACCCGGGGAACTGCTCTCCCTGCGAGAAACGCGGCCAGCATTCGAACGTCACCTCGCGGGTGCCCTTGCGGAAGCGCACCAGTCCGTAGCCGTCGGCGCGCTGACGCTCGTCCTGCAGATCTCCCGGATTGGCGTAGGCCAGCATCGTCATCAGGTTGCCGAGCCCGTCACGGTAGTCGCCGGTCCACGGCAGCGGGCTGCCCGTGACGGCGTTGGCGCCAGCGCGCTCGTCGTGCGGGTGCCACCACCGCGCGTAGATCGTGTTGACCAGCGCCGGGCTGGTGAAGCCGTACGGCCCGTCGCGGTGCTCGTCGATGCCGTGCTTGAGCGTGACCCCCAGGTGCTGATCGCCGCAGAGATGCGTCGCGCGTGCGCGGCGGATCTCGCGGAGCGCCTCGTTGCGGCCGGTCTGCGGCCAGCCGTTGCAGTCGAGATCGGCGAGCAACCGGTTGTCGTGCGTGCCGTGCAGGTGGACGGCGCCGCAGAACGCCGTCTGCGAGAGCACGCATTTCATCTCGGCGCCAGCCCAGTCCTGGCTCCACGCGCGCAGGAACGTCAGCTGCCGCTCGCCCAGCAGCTGCAGCCCCGGGCTGTCGATGAGCCGCGGATCGTACTGCTGGTCGTTGATGTGATCTGGACGCGGGCCCATCTTCGGGATGGCGCCGAGTGGTCCCGTCTTGAACTTGCGGTCCTCGAGGATCGCGAAGTCGACGCCGCCCACGCGCAGGCGCGTGAAGTAGACCGCAATCTCCTGGCGCACGGGCGCTGGATCCACCGGATCCGGGAGGTGCCATGCCTGGGCACGCTGCACCATGTTCACGTAGGCCGCCGGGAAGAAGTAGCCCCCATCGGCGCCACCACTGTCGCTGGAGCGCACGCCTTCCTCGCCCCACAGATTCGGGTGACCGACGTCGTGGTCGTCCGGGATGCAGATGGTCGGCCGGTCCCTCATCACCTCGCGAAACTGCAGGCCGAACTCGATCCACCCTGCGGTGTGCTCGGTGTGGTGATAGGTCTGGTCGCCGGAGAAGAACAGCAGGTCCGGATCCTGCCCCAGCACGCGATCCACGATTTCCGGGCGCGGTCCCTTGGTGCGTGACGAATTGCAGCCCAGGTTGGCGACGATGATCTCGCCCCTGTCCACGGGATCGCGACGGATGGTGCCCTCGAACCTGGCAGCGGCGCCATGCCGCACACGGTACGGCGTCGTCACGCTGCCATCCCACTTCTCGACCCTGAAGTGCGCGGTCCACCCTGGGTACTCCACGCGCGCCCGCGCCACTTCCCGCCATCGACCGCCCTGCCGCACTTCGAGCCGGGCGTCGCGCGGTTCGTCCGGCATCAGGGGATAGAGCTGCGCGGTCAGTTTCAGCACACCGGCGTCGTGGGTATAGAGGGCGAAGGCGACGACCTGATCCCGCGGCACCTGCAGCTCGACGATCGGCGGCACCGGCTTGGCCGGCTTTCCCGCCCGGTGCGCGCCGGGAGCCACGCGCGGTCCCAGCCACCAGTCGCCAGTCGCGTGCGTGTCGAGGAAGCCGAAGTCCTCGCCGAACGGCGTTGCGGCGGAGGACTGCAGCCGGAACCCTCCGACCGCGGTGATGGCCGGGACGGCCTTGAGGAACGTGCGCCGGTCGCAGGCCTTCATGGCGTCACTCCGCGACTGCGGCCCGACGCGCGGTACCGCTCGAGCACTGCGGTCAGGCGTGTGACGACGTCGGGGTGACGCGCCTGCAGGTTGGTGCGTTCGCCCGGATCGGCCTGCAGATCGAAGAGCTGCAGCGGCGGCAGGTTCGCTTCTTCGGGAGATCCGGGGCGCGGCGCGCTGAGGCCGCCGGACCCCGGCGCGAGGCACAGCTTCCATCGGCCTTCGCGCACGGTATAGGAGCCGTTACCGGACTGCATCACCAGCGCACCACGCCGCTCGAGGCGCTCGCCGGGGTTCCGCAGGGCCGGCAGAAAGCTGACACTGTCTTCCGCCATGCCATCGGCGAGGGGCACGCCAATCGCTTCCGCGATGGTCGCGAAGACGTCGATGAGGCCGACCGTCGCCGTCGAGGTCGTTCCGGGCTGCACGACCCCGGGCCAGCGCACGATGAACGGCACGCGGTGGCCGCCCTCGTAGAGGTCCTGCTTCGCGCCGCGCAGGCCGCCCGCCGAATCGTGACCCTGCCGCCGCAGATCCTCGGTCATGTTGGCCACCGGCGCCGGCCCATTGTCGGACGTGAAGATCACCAGCGTCTCGTCCGTCTTTCCCGCGTCCGCCAGTGCGCGCAGGACCTCGCCGACAGCCGCGTCGGTCTCTGCGACGAAGTCGGCGTACGGCCCGAGCCCGGTCTTGCCGGCAAACGTGGTCGGCAGGACCGGCGTGTGGGGCGAGGCCAGCGGCAAGTAGAGGAAGAAGGGCTTGGCATCCGTCGCGCGCGACCGGATGTAGCGCGTGGCGCGGCGGGTGAACTCCGACAGCACCGCATCCGGACGGAACGACGGGCCGCTGCGTCCCGGGCGGTGGAACGCGGGAACCGTCGGCGGAGCGCCGGCAATGGTGGCGGTCGGCGCCTCGACCACGCGGTCACCGTCGATGTACACGTAATCCCGCATGTCGAGCGAGGCCGGCAGGCCGAAGAACTCGTCGAACCCGTGGTGGGTCGGCGCGTCGAGAATCGACGCCCTGTAATCGATCCAGTCCACCGGCGCATTCTCGCTGTTGGTCAGCCGGTCAGGCGTCATGCCCGGCTTCGCGGCCCACCGCAGGCCCAGGTGCCACTTGCCGATCCCGACCGTGTGGTACCCGCGCGATTGCAGCAGGGAGGCGAGGGTGGCGCGGCCCGGCTCAATCAGCGCATCCCCGTTCCCCCAGACGACGCCGCGCGTCAGGCGCGTCCGCCACGGGTAGCGGCCGGTGAGCAGGCCGTAGCGCGTCGGCGTACAGACGGCCGACGGCGTGTGCGCGTCGGTGAACCGCACGCCCTGCCGCGCCAGTTGATCGATGTGCGGCGTCGGGATGCGGCCCTGCGGATTGAACGCGCCGACATCGCCGTAGCCGAGGTCGTCCACGAGCACGAGGACGATGTTCGGCGCGGATCCCAGCGCGGCGTTCGGCGCGGGTCCCTGCGCTGCGGGGGCAGCGATCAGCGCCAGCAGGACGAGGGGCAGGAGGAGGGCTCGCACGGTGCCGCATTCTATACCCCGGGCTTTTGAACGGAGCCGTGTCCAGCGCAAACGGTGATTGACCTCGACGGTGCCACATGCGACGCTGCGGCATCGTCTTGAAATACCTCTGTTCCCTCGTCGCTTTGGCGCTGGCGATCGGGCCGCCGGCTGCAGCGCAGGTGCGGTCTCCCCGCAGCCTGCCGCCCAACATCGTCGTCATCATCACCGACGATCAGGGCTACGGCGACCTCCGCGTGCACGGCAACCCGAAGCTCGACACGCCGAACATCGACCGGCTCGCCCGTGAAGGGGTGCAGTTCCAGTCCTTTTACGTGTCGCCTGTGTGCTCCCTGACGCGCGCCAGCCTCCTGACGGGGCGGTACAACTACCGGACCGGGGTCGTCGACACGTACCTGGGCCGATCGCTGATGCACCCGGACGAGACCACACTCGCGGAAGTGTTGTCGCGAGCCGGGTATCGCACGGGCATCTTCGGCAAGTGGCATCTGGGGGACAACTACCCGCTGCGCGCGATGGATCAGGGGTTCCAGGAGTCGCTCGTGCTGAACGGCGGCGGCATCGGGCAGCCGTCGGATCCAGTCGAGGGAACGAGCTATTTCAATCCGCTGCTCCGGCGCAACGGCACGTGGGTGAAGACCAGAGGCTACGTCAGCGATGTCATCACCGACGCCGCCATCGAGTTCATCACCGCACATCAGCGGCAGCCGTTCTTCACCTACCTCGCGTTCAACGCCCCGCACACTCCACTCGAAGTGCCCGCGGCCAAGTATGCGAAGTACAAGGCGATGAACATGACCGCGGAGGACTTCGCCGGCCCTGGCACTCCGATGGGCGGGAACTTCGACCCCGACGTGACCGCGAAGATCTACGGGATGGTCGAGAACATCGATGACAACGTCGGTCGCCTTCTGGCGACCCTCGAGACGCTCGGGCTGACCGACCGCACCGTGGTCATGTTCATGACCGACAACGGCCCGCAGCAGCGGCGCTACAACGCCGGAATGTCGCGGCTGAAAGGCACGGTGCACGAAGGGGGTATCCGCGTGCCGCTGTTCGTGCGCTGGCCCGGCGTGTTCCAGCCCCGCACCGTCGACAGGATCGCCGCGCACATCGACGTGATGCCCACGCTGCTCGAGGTCAGCCGCGTCGAGAAGCCCCAGGCCGTGAAGTTCGACGGCGTCAGCCTGATGCCGCTGTTGAAAGGTGAAGGGGCCGGCTGGCCCGACCGCACGTTGTTCTTCCAGTGGCACAGGGGCGACACGCCGCAGTTGCATCGTGCGTTTGCCGCGCGCTCGCAGCGCTACAAGCTCATCCAGCCGCTGGGCAACGGAGAGAACAACCTGCCGTCCACGGTCGACTTCGAGCTCTACGACATGGCGAACGACCCCCTCGAGCAGCGCAACGTCGCCGCCGAAGAGCCTGAGGTCGTCTCGCGGCATGACGGACCACTACGACGCGTGGTTCAAGGATGTGACGGGTCGCCGTGACTATGGGGACCGAGGTATCGCGCGGATCGTCATCGGTTCTCCCCGGGAGAACCCCGTACGGCTCACGCGTCAGGACTGGCGCGGCCCGCAGGCTGCCTGGACGGCAACGAGCCTCGGCTACTGGGAAGTCGACGTCCGACGCGCGGGCCTCTACGACGTCACGCTGCGCTTTGCCGAGCTGACAAAGCCCGGCACGGTCAGCTTTGCGCTCGGGGCAATCACGCTGGAGAAGGAAGTGCCCCTGGGCGCAGGGAGCGCGACCTTCAATCGCGTCCGTTTGCCGCGCGGGGCCGGGCGGCTCGAAAGCTGGGTCACCCGGGATGACCAGCGCATCGGCATGCTGGACGTGGTCGTGACGCGCGCGCGGTGAGAGCCGGCGGGCGTGGCCGCGGGCTGGGCGTGCGCCGCCGCATCGGGGGTACGCTGACGTGTGCCGTACCGCATCGACATCGAGCGGATCGACGAGTCGGGACTGCTGCGCCTGATCGACCTGGGGCCGCTCGACCTCGAGTCGTCCGCGGGGGGCCGCGCCGTCGCGGCCTTGATGCCCGACGCCGTGTCACCGCAGGAGGTGGCGCAGGTGCTTGGCGTCGCCCAGGTCAGCGTCACTGCCGCCGCCGGCCGCGATGCGGACTCGGTCTGGATGCTGTCGCCCCAGCCGGTACGTCTTGGCCGCCTCCGCCTCGTGCCGGCCGCGCGGGCTGACGTCGTGCCCGCGCCGGGCGACCTGCGCATGCTCGACACGGCCGCGTTCGGAACCGGCCGCCATCCGACCACGGCACTGTGTGCCGAAGCCATCGAGGACCTCGTCAACGCCACGCCGACCGCTCGGATGCTCGACGTCGGCACCGGCTCGGGTGTGCTCGCGCTCGTCGCGCTTGCGCATGGCGTGCCACGTGTCGTGGCGATCGACATCGACGGCGACGCGGTGCGCACTGCGGTCGCGAACGCACGGCTCAACGGCCTGGCCGCGCGATTGCACGCAGTGCATGCTGACCTGAGTGCGCTGCGCGGTCGATGGCCGCTGGTGGTGGCCAACGTGCTCGCGGCGCCCCTGATCGAGATGGCCCCGAGCCTCTCGGCGTGCGTCGGACACGCGGGCGAGCTCCTGCTCTCGGGCATTTCGTCCGCGCTTCACAAGGACGTCGCGCGCGCCTATCGGCATGTCGGCATGCACCTGGTCGACGAACGGGCGCGGGCCGGGTGGGTCGCGCTGGTGCTGCGCGCCTCCTGGTGAAGATCCATCTGTGTGCAGCCTCAACCATGAGGTGCAGCCCCGCCATGGTCTACTGGGGGGAACCGCATGCCCGGCACGTCCGATCCGTACGCCGATTTCCGGCTCGATCTGGAACAGCAGCTCACGCGCGCGAAGGATCTGCTGAGCGCCGTCCGCGCCGGCGATGCCGCGGCGCGTCGCCGTGTGGGCGACGTGGTCACCCCTGCGGTACGGGATGCCTCGACGGTGATGCTCGTCGAGACGCAGCTGGCGATTGCCCGTGAGCTCGGGTTCACGGCGTGGCGTGATCTGCAAGCCCATGTGACGACGCAGGCCGCTGCGCGTGCGGCAATCACGCAGCCTGGCCCGGCCATGGACGCCGACATGTCGACCCTGCACGTGCGCTGCGGGTCGGACATCCAGGGAGCGCTCGAGGCAGCGGGGTTCAGCGGCGACTTCCTCGCGGTATGGGACTCGTTTCCGGTCGGGCCCGTCACCGACGGATCCGACTGGCTTGCACGGCGCGCACGCTTCTACGCCGAAAGCGGTACGGCCGGCGCTGTGGGTTACGCCGCATTGCTCGCCGAGCTCGCTGACGCAGACCATCGGCTCGCGGCATCCGCCACGAGCCATGCGCGCGTGGTCATCTGGACCGAGCACGACAGCCACGATCAGCTGTCGTTGATCCGCTGCCTCGCACAGTACGCACGCACGGGCGCGCCGCGTGTCCTCGAGCTGATCTCGGTGAGCCACTTCCCTGGCGCACGGCGTTTCATCGGACTCGGTCAGCTCCCGCCCGAAGGCCTGTGGATGCTCTGGCATCGGCGCCACGTCATCGACGCCGAAGCGCTGTCGATCGGCGCCGCAGCCTGGGCTGCGGTGACCTCGGCCGATCCCCGCGCGCTCGCCAGGATCGCTCGCACGCCAACGCCGGCATTGCCGCATCTCGGACCGGCCCTGCACCGCCACCTGCAGGAACTGCCCTCGTCGGTGAACGGCCTCGGCCTGACGCAATCCCTGCTCCTGCAGGCCCTGGCCAGGGAGCCCGCCAGCGTTGGTGACCTGTGGCGGGTGTCGCAGGCGGAACTGGAGCCGCTGCCGTTTCTCGGCGACACGATGTTTCTGCACATCCTCGAGCAGATGGGACATGCCCACCCGGCCGTCTACGAACGGTCGGCGCTCGATCCGGACAACCCGTTCAGCGATCGCCTTGCCCTGACCCAGACCGGCCGTGCGGTACTCCAGGGCGCGACCGACTGGCTCGCTCTGGGACCGCCCGCACGGTGGGTCGGTGGCGTGCGGATCGATCCGTCAACACCGAACTGGCGCTGGGACGAGGCGCGACAGGACGTGACGATGGCGTGAGAAGCGCGGGGTTGCGAAAGGCGTGGCTGGCCCGACCGCCGGTCTACGGCACGATGCCGTACTGCTTCATCCTGCGCCACAGGGTCACCGTGCTGATTGCAAGGGCCTCGGCCGCTCGCCGCCGATTGCCATCGAACCGCTCGAGTGCCCGCTCGATCGCCAGCCGCTCCTGCTCCTGCAGGTTCAAGGTGTCGTCCCCCTGCCGCGCCAGCGCTCGTTGGGACACCTCGGGTGGGAGGTCGCGAACCCGAAGGCTGGGCGTGTTGGCGAGGATGACTGCACGCTCCACGGCGTGCTCGAGCTCGCGAACGTTGCCCGGCCACCGATAGTGCATCAGCGCGGACATCGCGTCGGCCGAGACCGCTCGCACGTCCTTCTTCATCCGGCTGGACGCGCTGCGCATGAAGTGATGGACGAGCGGCGGAATGTCCTCGCGGCGGTCGCGCAGCGGCGGGATGGTGATGACGAAGGCGCCCAGTCGGAAGTAAAGATCCTCGCGAAACGTGCCCGCGGCGACGGCCGCACGCAGGTCGCGATTGGTCGCGGCCACGACGCGCGCATCGACCTTGATCGTGCGCTCGCCGCCGACGCGACGAATCTCGCGCTCCTGCAGCGCTCGCAGCAACTTTGCCTGGATCGTCGGTGCCACCTCGCCGATCTCGTCCAGGAAGATCGTGCCGCCGCCGGCGACCTCCAGAAGACCGGGCTTGTCGCGCACCGCTCCCGTGAACGCCCCGCGAACGTGGCCGAACAGCTCGGACTCCAGAAGCGTCTCGGTCAGGGCCGCGCAATTGATACTGACGAATGGCGCAGCGGCGCGCGTGCTCTGGTCGTGGATCAGCCGGACGACGAATTCCTTGCCCGTACCACTCTCGCCGTACACGAGCACCGTCGTGTCCAGGGGAGCGACCCGAGCTGCAAGTTCGAGCACATCCTGCATCGCCTGACTGCTGGCAACGAAGCGCCTTGCGTCAGCGTGCCGGCGGACGCGCTCCCGCAGCACGTCGAGTTCGCGTTCGCGCCGTTCGAGCAGCCGCTCCCGCCTGTCCAGCTCCTTCAGGCGCCGACCTACCGCCGCACGGAGCCGCTCCACTTCCGCGCCCAGGTCCGCAGCCTGGAAATCTGCGCGAATGTCGTCGATGTCTGCACCCCAGCTCACCGCGTCGCGTCCGGTGACCGTGCATTGCCTGGCGCCCTCGCCTTCGCACGTCAATTCGCGAAAGTAGACCTCGGCGCCGAGACAGGCACTGGCAAAACCACTGGAGTAGCCAATCAGCGACCAGCAGACTGGAGACGCGCTCTTGCCGTAGTGGTGCAGGTGCTGCTCGGCTTCGTACGAGTCATGCCAGACGACCTCGGCGTGGAACGAGGAGGTCTCCGGGTCGTGTTCGATGCGGCGGACGTCGACCCGGACGATGCCTTCGAGGGTGTAGAGGGTGGCGCCCGCACGTATCCCCTCGGTCGGGGTCGACCACTGTGAACGCTCGCGGAGGTTGACCGCGTCGTGGTAGCCGTCAGCGAAGCCGAACCTGAGAAGCAGGCGCCGCGCCGTGTCGACGCCCAACGTATCGACCAGTTCCTTGCGCAGCAGGCCCATGGCAGCCGCACTCAGGATGACGACGCGCTGCTCGTGCAGCCGGATCACGCCCTGGTCCGGCCGGAAGTCGAGCAGCTCGGACAGATGCAGCTGCGCACGATGTCGAGCTGCCTCGCCTCGCTTGAGAGCCGTCACGGTAGCTGCCATTCTAGGGCTTCACGCGTGCGCGGACGACGCAAGGGGGGCGCGGCGGCGCGCCGCGTCCTCGATTCGGCACGGTCGCACGCGAGCGTGGCACCTTGCTTACGCGAGCAGGCTGCCCTGCACGCGGCCTGCGCAAGAACGAGCAGCGTGCCCCCCATTGGAATGAGTTGACTGCGGTACCAGTGGCCGTACCGCGTGCGCGGCTGTGCATCGGATGACCGCATGACGTCTGCACCGGCTGACACGTCAGCACCCCGGACACGCCAGGTCGTCGCAGGCCAGGAGGTGCGTGTCCGACGAGCGTTTCTGAATGAAATGGTCATTTCGATGTGAAATGCAGGCGGGGCGCTCCTCGCAATGAATCCGGGGGAGCGTGCAGGCGCGTGGATTGCACCTTGGCAGGTCGGCGGACCGAAGGGTCCCAGCCAGGCCGGAGCCTGACTGACTCACCGAGGTGCATATGGCCGTTGTCCCCGCGCTGCGTCTCCTCTTTCCGACGGACTTTTCACCGGTGTGCGTCGAAGCCGGCCGGGCGATTGCTGCTCTGGTCGAAGATCGACGGCTGGACGTGACGACCGTCCATGTCGTGGCTCCGGGCGCACCGGTCCTGCCAGCACGTCGAGCATTGGAAGGCTTCCGTCGGGACACGTTCGGTCACAGCCACACTGCGGGCGCGGTGCTGGAAGCGGTCGATGCCGCGGCGGCGCTCGCGACCGTCGCGGAGCGGCAGTCCTTCGATCTGATCCTGTCGCCGTCGAGCGGCAGGCGTGGCTGGCGCCGAATCCTGACGCCCTCGTTCCGAGGGCAACTCCTGACGCAGACGCCCGTCCCCCTGTGGACGGGCGGTTCGACGCAGGCCCTCGGCCGCATGGGTCACCGCCCGAGAAATGTGGCCTGCCTCGTCCACTGGGATCAGGCCGTTGCCGAACGGGTGCGAACCGCGGCCGCTTTCGCCGCGCGGGCGGGCGCCCGTCTCCACCTGATCGACATCGTGCCGACGGTCGACGAGGGCACGTTGGCCGATGCCCTCCACAGCGACCGCCCTCTCTCGACGGCCGTGTCGGTCAAGCGCATGCAGAACCTCGTCGTGGCGCCTGCACACACCGAGACCCATGCAGCCGTCGGCCGGCACGCCACGGAACTGCGCCGCCTGATCGAAGCCTGTCGGGCCGATGTGCTTTTCGTCGGCGCTGAGCATGCCAGGTCGGGCGTTCTGCGGCACCGGCTGGCGCGCCATCTGGATGGCCTGGCGTGTCCGGTCATTTGCGATAGGGTCGATCCCACTGTCGCGCGGCGCCGGGAGTTCGAGGCGCCGGCCTATCTCCCTGTTCAGGCGGCGTGGGTCGCTGACAGATGCCTCGCACGAGGGCGCGCCGCTTCCTGCTAGGCAGCACGCGGCGCAGACTGCCGCCGGCACGTCCCGCACGTCCCCAAATCGCGTCCTGTCATGATGTCGGCTGGCAGCCACTGCCGCTTCGACAGGATCCGACATGACCAAGCCTCGTTCGTCCGCAGATCGCTCCAGCTTCGATCGCGCCCCCTACCCACCGATCGAGGACCACGGCGTCATCGGCGATCTGCACTCGGTCGCGCTGGTTGCCACCGACGGCACCATCGACTGGTGCTGCCTGCCGCACTTCGATTCGCCGAGCCTGTTTGCCGCCATTCTCGACGATGGCCGTGGTGGTCACTTCCGTATCGCACCGGAAATCGCCGCCAAGTCGCGGCAGATGTACCTGCCCGACACCAACGTCCTGGTGACGCGTTTCCTTTGCGAGGCCGGCGTCGGCGAGGTCGTCGACTTCATGCCCATCCAGGCCGACGCGGCCTCGGCGCGACACCAGATCTATCGCACCGTCCGCGTGGTCCGTGGCACGCTGCCGTTTGCCGTCGAGTGCCGGCCGGCGTTCGACTACGGCCGCGACCCTCACGAGGCCCGCGTGGTGGACGGCGGCGTGATCTTCCGTTCGCAGACCGCCGGTACCACGGCGACGCTGCGCTCCACACGGCCGCTCGAGGTATCGGGTGCCGCGGCCTGCTGTGCCTTCACCCTTGCCGCGGGCGAGGCCGTGACGTTCGTGCTCGAGTTGACCGAGAACGGCGACGCGACGGAGCCGCTGGCGCCGCTGCCGGACGGCGAACCGGCCTTCCACGAGACGGTCGCCTACTGGCGACGCTGGGTGGGGACGATCCGCTACCAGGGACGCTGGCGCGAGATGGTGCACCGCTCTGCCCTCGCGCTCAAGCTGATGACCTTTGCGCCGACCGGCGCCATCGTCGCCGCGCCGACGAGCAGCCTGCCCGAGCACGTGACCGGCGTGCGCAACTGGGACTATCGCTATACCTGGATCAGGGATGCCAGCTTCACCATCTACGCCTTTCTGCGCCTGGGGTTGACGCAGGAGGCCGGCGCCTTCATGGCGTGGATCCGGCAGCGCTGCGAAGACAGCCCGGACGGATCACTGCAGCTGATGTACACGATCCACGGCGCACCGGTGACCGAAGAAACCGAACTGGAACACCTCGAAGGTTATCGCGGCTCGCGTCCGGTGCGCGTCGGCAATGCCGCGCACGAGCAGCTGCAGCTCGACATCTACGGTGAGCTGATGGACGCGGTGTACCTGTTCGACAAGTACGGCTCGCCGATCTCGTTCGATTTCTGGGTGGCGGTGTCGCGACTCCTCGATTACGTTGCCGCGCACTGGCAGCAACCCGATGAAGGCATCTGGGAAGTGCGGGCCGGTCGGCAGCACTTCGTCTATTCGAAGGTCATGTGCTGGGTCGCGCTCAACCGCGGCATCCGGCTGGCCCTCAAACGTGGTCTGCCTGGCAACTTCGAGACGTGGGTTCCCGCGCAGGACCAGGTGTTCATGGAGATCATGACGCGCGGGTGGAATCCGGAGAAGGGCTGCTTCGTCCGGCACTACGACTCGACGGCGCTGGATGCGGCCAACCTGATCATGCCGCTGGTCAAGTTCATCTCGCCGACCGACCCGCGCATGCTGTCCACGCTCGACAGAACCGCCGAATGCCTGGTGTCGGACAGCCTCGTGCACCGCTATCAACTTGGCGGCACCGGTGCGGAGGACGGCATTGCAGGCACAGAAGGCACATTCTCGATGTGCACGTTCTGGTACGCCGAGGCCCTGGCGCGCGCGGGGCGGGTCGAGGATGCCCGGCTGGTGTTCGAGAAGATGCTCGGCTATGCCAGCCATGTCGGCCTCTACACCGAGCAGATCGGCCTCACCGGCGAAGGCCTCGGCAACTTTCCGCAGGCGTTCACGCACCTGGGGCTGATCAGCGCGGCGTTTTCGCTCAATCGCGTGCTCGACGGCGACCGCTGACCGGGTGCGTCTGCGGCGGCGGGTAGGTGATCGCGCTCACCGGCCGGGTTGGCCGTAGTACGGATAGCGATCCCAGCGGTCGTCGTCCTCCTGCCGCTCGCGGGTCGTCCGTCTCTCGCATCCAGGTGTCCAGCTGACCGCGCAGCCGGGCCCGAGCCGCTTCGTGTTCCGGCCGGCCGATCAGGTTGGTCAGCTGATGCGGGTCCGACGGCAGGTGGTAGAGCTCCTGGTCGCCCCGCTTCGCCGTGGCCAGCGCAAAAAATGAGGCGATGGCCGGATCGCCGCGGCGGTCCAGCAGCAGCGACTTCGACGGGCTGCCGTCGATGTCGCCGAATGGCCCGACCGCGACGTGCATCTCGGGATCGCCGGCCGGCCAGCGATCGGGCCGCAGGTTTCGGATGTAGAGATAGTCGCGTGTCCTGACCGCCCGGACCGGATAGCTCAGGTCGCCACGGCGCACGTTGGCGTGGCGCTCGCGCTCGATGAACACGCGGTCGCGGCCGGGGTCGCTGGCGCCACGCAGCAGCGGTCGCAGCGTGCGACCGGTCATCGCCGCCGGCACCGGTTGCCCGGCCGCTTCGAGCAGCGTCGGGGCGAGGTCGGTCAGCGACACCATCGCGTCCACGCGCATGCCAGGCGTCGACTTGGCCAGGCCAGCGAACGGCCAGCGGCATCCTCGCGCCAGCGTCGTAGACGGTGGCTTTCGCGCGAGGGAATGGCATGCCGTTGTCGGAGGTGACGATGACGATGGTGTTGTCGAGTTCACCCGCCTGCTGCAGCGTCGCCAGCATGGTCCCGACGTCGCGGTCGAAGCGCTCCACCTCGAAGTAGTAGTCGAGCAGGTCGCTTCGCACCTCCGGGGTGTCCGGCAGGAACGGCGGCACCGAGACCCCTGCCGGGCCGCCACCGAGCGTGGCGCCGCTGCCTGGCGTGTACGGTCGGTGCGGATCGGCACTGCCGAGCCAGAAACAGAACGGACGGTCAGCAGGCCGCACCTTCAGGAAGGCCGCGAGGTCGTCGAATCGCGGACCCGCCGGATTGCGAGTGCGCCCACCCGGCTCGACCCGGCCCGGCCCCCACCCCTTGCCGGCGTGGCCGACGACGTAACCGGCCGACTCGAGGAGATCGGGATAGACGGCGTGCGAGCGCGAGAGGGTGCTCCAGAGGTTGCCGGAGTCCTGGAGCCGGTGGATCGCCTGGCCGGTCAGGAGCGCCGCGCGCGACGGGGTGCACGACGGCGACGCGGTGAAGGCATGCGTGAAGAGCGCGCCTTCGCGCGCGACGCGGTCGAAATTCGGGGTGCGCACGGTCCGGTCGCCGTAGGCGCTGGCGTGGCCGAACGACCAGTCGTCGGCAATGGCGACCACGATGTTCGGCCGTCGCGCCGGCGACGACTGCCGCGTGCCGCCGACCGCGATCGCGGCCGCAGGCCTCACCCCGGCGCCAACGTCCAGACCCACGGGCGTGCGTCGTTCGGTGCGGGCGGCGGGAGCGGCCGCCAGCACGGCGAGCAGGCAAAAGAACACGTGACGGACGAGCATGCAGGCCGCTCCTGAGATGCGGGGGAGTATGGCATGGCGCCGGCTGGAACGCCCCGCCTGAGGCACCGTCGCGGGGATATGATCAGCGGCACGCACGACCACCGATTGGAGCGTTCGACATGACCACACAGGCGCAGGTACGGCTCGTGACGTTCGTCTTGCTGGCAGTGCTGTCGGCGGGTGTCGGCCTTGCGCAGCCGGCACGCGGCAACGACGGTAGCGTGGAGGGCGCCATCCGGTCGCTCGAGGAACAGGAGCGGGTCGCTGTGCTGAACCGCGATGTCGACGCGCTCAAGCGGCTGTGGTCCGAGCGGATGATGGTCAACGCACCCGGCAACAAGGTCTCGCCCAACCGCGACGTGCCGCTCGGGATGGTGCAGTCCGGTGCCATCCACTACACGGTCTTCGAGCGCACGATCGAGGCCTTGCGCGTCGACGGCGACATGGCCGTCGTGATGGGCGCTGAAGTGATCCAACCGACCGGCCAGGCGCCGCAGGCGGGCCGCACCGTTCGCCGTCGCTTCAGTCACATCTGGACCAGGGAAGGTGCGACCTGGCGCCTGGTCGCGCGACACGCGAACATCGTGGCAGAGTGACGGGGGAGTCGCGGGAAGCGGGCCGGCTGCTGGAGGCCACCGCGATGCCACTGCGAGGCGACGTCGCCTCGAGTGCTGAAAGGGAAGCAGCCATGCCGGAAGAGCGCCCTGTCACGGTCGTCGTGTTCGACGTCAACGAAACGCTGCTCGACATCGTCGTGCTCGAGCCGCTGTTCGAGCGGGTGTTCGGGCACGCCGGCGTCATGCGGGAATGGTTTGCGCAGCTGATCCTGTACTCGCAGACGCTGACCCTGGCAGGGAGGTACACGCCGTTCGGCGAATTGGCCGTGGGGACCTTCCGGATGGTGGCGTCGATCCATGGGGTGACACCCACCGACGACCACATCGCCGACCTCGAGGGGCTGATGCGCACGATGCCGGCGCACCCGGACGCGGTGCCGGCGCTCACCCTTCTGCGCGACGCCGGGTTCCGGCTCGTGACCCTGACCAACTCGGCCGGCGCGTCGTCACCGACGCCGCTGGAACGCGCCGGTCTGGCGGGATTCTTCGAGCGCTCCTTCAGCGTCGAGGCGGTGCGGCAGTTCAAGCCGGCCCCGGCCCCCTATCGCCTCGTCGCACAGGCAATTGCAGGTCGAACCGTCCGCGCTGTGCCTGGTCAGCTGCCATGTGTGGGACACGATTGGCGCCCAGGCGGCCGGCTGCCGGGGTGCGCTGGTGACCCGTCCGCACAACGCCATCCTGCCGGCGGCGGAGGTGCCGGTGCCGGACCTGGCCGCAGCGACGTTGACCGACCTCGCCGGGCAGATCATCGCGCGCTGGCCAGCGTCCTGACGTGAACCACGCAGTGCCGACTCATTTGAGCAGCCTGGACGCGAGCGCCACCCGCTGCGCGGCCGTGACAAACAGCGCCGCCGCCCACACCCACGTCAACCAGGGCAGGTGCTCGGGAAAGAGCGCCCACAGCACGTACATGACGTTGGTTTCGCCGGCCTCGACCAGACCAGGTGTGAATTGAAACGTCCGGTTCGTGCCACTGATCCGTCGCTGGTCCCGCCCGGCCGCGTCCGACAACGCCAGCGTCGACGTGATCACCAGGACATAGCCGGCAAGAATCCAGCCCCAGGCATGACTCACGGACGGGTAGGCGACCGCAAACCCCAGCACCATGGCGACATACGCGGTCATGTCGAGCGTGATGTCGAGAAACGCGCCGAACGGGCTGGTGGTCGCCGAGGCGCGGGCCACGGCGCCATCGAGGCCGTCGGCGAGACGGCCGGTCAGCCAGACGGCCATCGCCATCCAGGTGTGTCCGCTGGCCACGAGCACCGCCGCGGCCACGCCCAGCGCACCTGCGGCAACCGTCAGCTGATTGGCCGTGACCCCGGCGCGCGTCAGCCATGCGGCCGTGGGACGACTGACCGATGCGAAGCGGGCGCGGAAGGGTTCGTCGAGCATATGGGTACGGGTCGGCTCGCGGAGCGTGGGAGGTGATCGAACATGCTGCGCCGCTCGCGCTGGCCGACATCGCCGGATTCGCGGCGATGGTGGCGCTGCTCGTGTGGACCAGTCGCCGACCTGCGGCCAGTTCCGGCGAGTTCCTGACGGCCAACCGCGCCGTCGGGTTGTTTCCGCTGGTCGCGACGCTGGTGATGACCGAGTTCAACACCAGCACGCTCCTGGCATTCAGTGCCATGGGCTACCGGGCCGGGCCGATGGCGCTGGCGCTGCCGCTGGTGTTCCTGATCGGGCTGGCATTCTATACCGTCACCGTGGCGCGTCCGTGGAAGCGCTTCAACCGTCTGTCGGTGGCCGAGCTCTTCACCGAACGGTACTCACCGCGGCTCGGGCGCTTCGCGTCGCTGCTGCTGCTGGCTGCGATGACCGGCTTCTGCGCCACGTACGTGAAGTCGCTGGGGTTGATCTTCCAGCCGCTGGCACCGCAGCTCCCGATGTGGCTGCTGACGGCGCTGCTGGCCGGATTGGTGCTGGTGGTCATCGTGCCCGGGGGGCTGCGCTCGGTGGTGCGCAGCGACGTGGTCAGCTTCGTGGTGGCGCTGGTGCTGCTGCCCGCGGTGCTGGCAATCGGCATCTCGCGCAGCGGGCCGCTCGGCGGGCTGGCGGCCGCGTTTCCTTCCGATCAGCTCGTCGTGGCGCCACTGGCGCAGTGGTCGCATCCGGCGCTGCCGTTCTGGTTCGTCACGTCGCTGGTCGTGCTGACCTGCTTCACCTACATCGCCGCGCCGTGGTACGGGCAGAAGATGTTTGCCGCCAGGGACGAGCGAACGGCGTGGCTGGCGGTGGCGTGCTCGGCGCTGCTCGTCTTCGCCCTCTACGGCGCGATGGTGCTCGCAGCGGCGCACCTGCGCGTCGTCGCACCAGGCCTGACGGACCCGCAGATGGCGATGCCGCACATGGTGCTGGCCTGGCTGCCCCGTGGCGTCCGTGGCGTCGGGCTCGCGCTGCTGTTCGCGGCCGGGCTGACGACCCTGGCCGGGGTGTGGACGGCCATGGCGGCAATGGTGGCCGCCGATTTCGGCGGCAAGGCGGCGACGCGGATCGGCCCGCAGCGCGTCGCGCTCGCCGTGCTCGCCGTCCTGAGCTGGCTGGGCGCGACGTTTCTCGTCGACGACATCCTCAATCGCCTCATCCTGGCCAACATCCCCGTGGCGGCGCTGGCCTTCTCGCTGCTCGGAGGCTTCTACTGGCCGCGTGCCACCACGGCGGGGGCGTGGGCCAGCACCGCGGTCGGCATCGTCTGGGGTGTCGGGTGTTTCCTGGCTATCGGTGAGGAAGGCGGATACACCTGGGCGTGGGCCATCTACGGCGTGCCTGCCATCTTCGTCACCGGCGTCGTGGTGTCGCTGTCCACGCCGCCGGGGCGCGCTCCGGATCGGCCACGCGCCGTCGTGCCTCAGCGGGAGACGTCGTTCAGCGACCAGTCGTAGTCGAGGAAGGCGATGCCGGGCTCGCCGGTCCGTGCGGCTCGAGCGGCCTCGGTCGGCCCGAAACGGACGATCGCCCCGAGGATGGCGCGCTCGCCCTTCGCGCGGGTGCCGGGCACCGCCGGAGCGTACTGCGCGATGAAGTCTTCGCCGTACCACTTGAAGATGCTCGACACGCGCAGGACGCGGCCGTCCACACGCACGCCCTCGGCGCTGCCCAGGTAGCGGCGCGCCGCGGCATCGAGGGTGGCGTCCAGCGTGTCGGCGCGATAGGGCTCGGGCGCCAGCACCGGGCAGCTCACCGACGCGCAGTTGACGGCAAAGTGGATGCGCGCGTCGCCGAAGGTCGGTCGCAGGATCTTGTGCTCGATGTCGTCCAGCGTGACGTTCCGCCCGGCCACGGCCCACGTCAACTTCGTCCACACACCGTCGATCTGCCGGATGCTGTTCCGGGGCGAGAGGCTGAAGAGGCTGCCGCGGATGGGGTAGTGGTCGACGATGGCCTGCAACGTCAGCGCGTTGTAGGCGTTGATCCAGAACGCCATCCGCTGCTGGCGGGTCCACGCTTGTTCTTCGGCGCGCGTCGGCACGGCCCACGACCGGACCACGGCGTCGAGGCGGCCGCGGTCGGCTTTCAGCGCCGCATAGTCCACGCGCGTGCCTCGGACGACGGCGCGGAGGATCCCGGCGTAGGCGGCATAGCCGTGGTCGAACGCTGCCGCCGCACCGGCGGTGGGCCAGAGCAGCAGAGCGACGAGCAGCAGCGCGAGCCGCGCGCGGGTCACCGAGCCTCCTCGGTCAGCGTCGAGTCCAGCGCCCGTCGCGCGGCGCGCGTCCCGATGACGGCGACGGCCACCGTGGCCACCAGGCCGGCCGCATACAGCGCCGTCCGGGTTCCGCCCCCGCCCTCTCCCGCGGCCGACAACTCCGCGGCTGCCGGCGCCAGCGACCCCAGATAGACGTACATCGCGGTGCCCGGCAGCATCCCGAGAAAGGATGCGGCGACATAGGTGGTCAGGCGCACCCGCGTCAGGCTGAGCGCGTAGTTGAGCACGTTGAAGGGAAACACCGGCGAGAGCCGCAGCAGCAACACCAGCATGAAGCCCTGCCGCTCCACCGCCGCGTCGATGGCCTTCAGCTTCGGCGACTGGCCGACGCGCCGTACCGCCCAGTCGTGCAGCAGGGTGCGTCCGAGGAGAAAGGCACAGGTGGCCCCGGCCACGCTGGCCGGCGAGGCAATCACCAGGCCCCATACCGGGCCGTAGGCAAATCCCGCGGCCAGCGTCAGAATCGAGCCCGGCAGCCCGAGCGCCGTGCTGACGACGTAGACCAGGACGAAGACCGCCACGCCCAACGCCCCCGTGCCGCGCGCCCACTGCGCGAGCTGCGTCGTCCATTCCTTGAGCGGCAGCAGGAACGCGGCGGCCACCAGGGCCGTCACGGCGAGGACGATGATCAGCGTCCGGGTCTTGCTCATCATCCATCGTAACCGGCCAGCAGCTAGGAGCTGACCTGGGCGTTGTCCGGCTCCGAGCTCTCGCTGAAACGCTGCTCGAAGAACGACACCTCGCCCGACTCCACCGAGTAGATGCCGCCGACGATGCCGATCTTGCCCTGGGCGAACAGATGCTCGAGGATGACGCTGCGTTGGAGGATGGCATCGATCTGGTGGCGGGCGTTCTCGAGCGCGACGTGTTCCACGAACTCGTCCGGGTCCATGTCCCGGCCGTGCGCCTGCTCGACGGCGTAGATGAGCCGGGCTGATCTTGTCGAGCAGGCCGGTCAGGTGGCCCAGTTTGACGTGGCCGCAGGCGCCCTTCACGGCGCCGCAGCGGGTATGGCCGAGCACGACGATCAACTTCGACCCAGCCACCTGACAGGCGAATTCCATGCTGCCGAGGATGTCTTCGTTCAGCACGTTGCCGGCCACGCGCACGCTGAAGATGTCGCCGAGGCCCTGGTCGAAGACCAGCTCGGCCGAGGTGCGTGAATCGATGCAGCTCAGAACGATGGCAAATGGGAACTGGCCCTCCGATGTCTCGTTCACCTGCTGCAGCAGGTTGCGGTTGTAGCTCAGGTTGCTGACGAACCGCCGGTTGCCGTCGGCCAGGATTTGGTAGGCCTTGCGTGGCGTGAGGTGGGTCTGGATGTCTTTGGTCTGTGTTCGCACGTGCTTGCTCCGTCGAAGAGATGAAGAATCAGATCTGCGGTGTCAGACGACGACCGGTCCGCCGCCATTGCCGGCCTGGCCGACCTTGTGGTGCACCCGTCGCATCGAGTCGTTGGTGCGCTGCAACGAGTCCAGGCCGAGCATCGTCAGGTGGATGTCCAGCAGCGCGGCACGCCCCTCGAAGTCCTTGAGGATCTCGAAGACGTCGGGGTCGATGTTCATCGAGCGGGAGGCGTCGATGACGACCGTGGTGCCGGCCGGAATGGCGGCCAGCGTACGCATGATGGCCGCCCGATTGAGGAACGACACGTCCTCGGACAGCGTCAGCCGCACGGCGTCGGTGGGGTCCTCGTCCGCGAAATAGGGATTGCGGTAGTTGGTCAGCAGGATGGTGAAGATCGCGACGCCCATGCCCAGGGCGATCCCGATCAGGAGGTCGGTGGCCAGGATGCCGACGACGGTCACCATGAAGGGGACGAACTGGGTCCAGCCGAGCCGGTACATGGCGCGGAAGAGCGCAGGCTTGGCCAGCTTGTAGCCCACCGTCAGCAGGATCGCCGCCAGCGTGGCGAGGGGAATGCGATTGAGGAGCGCCGGCACGGCCAGCGCCGCGACGAGCAGCAGCACGCCGTGCAGGATCGCGGACGTCTTCGAGACCGCCCCCGACTGGATGTTGGCCGAACTCCGCACGATCACCTGCGTCAGCGGCAGGCCGCCGATCAGGCCGGAGATGACGTTGCCCAGGCCCTGTGCCTTGAGCTCACGATCGGTCGGCGTGACCCGCTTGTACCGGTCCATCTTGTCGGTCGCCTCGACGCACAGCAACGTCTCCAGGCTGGCGACCACCGCGATGGTGATGGCGGTGGTGTAGACCGCGGTGTTGGACAACTGGGAGAAGTCCGGCAGCGTCAGCAGCGACAGGAATCCGCCGATGCCGTCCGCAATCGGCAGCTGCACGAGATAGGCAGGGCCGATGGCCAGCCCCGGTGCCGCGACCTTGAACACCTCGTTGAGCACGATGCCGAGCGTGACCGCGACGAGGGGCCCCTGAATCCACATGCTCGCCCTGGCTCGCTTGACGAAGGGCTGCTCCCACGTCACCAGGATCGCCAGCGACAGGAGGGCGATGACGACCGCCCCGGGCTGCACGGCCGACAGCAGATAGGCGACCCCCGTCCCTGCTGGGTCGCCGGCTGCCGGCGCCGACGACAGCGGCTCGGCAACGGCTGCCGTGCGGTAGCCCACCGCATGCGGAAGCTGCTTGAGAATGATCGTGAGACCGATGCCGGAGAGCATCCCCTTGATGACCGAGGAGGGGAAGTAGTACGCGATGACCCCCGCCCTCGCATACCCCAGGCCAATCTGCAGCAGGCCCGCGCCGACGACCGCCAGCAGGAAGGTCTCGAACGAGCCGAGCGCGGTGATGGCCGTCAGCACGATGACGGCCAGGCCGGCCGCCGGGCCGCTGACGCCCAGAGGCGATCCACTTGCCGCCCCGACCACGATGCCACCGACGATGCCGGCGATGATCCCGGAGAACAGCGGCGCTCCCGAGGCCAGCGCGATGCCCAGGCACAGCGGCACGGCCACCAGGAAGACGACCAGGCTGGCCGGTAAATCGGCTTTCAGGTTATCGACGAAGGACGCCGGCTCGTGCATGTGTTCTCCAATTGACCACCCGTCTCGGTGGGCCCAGCAGGAGACAGATTAACGGGTGCGGGGAGCAATCGATAAATACGAAATCTGACGCCGATGCATAGATAAAAGCTATGCCTGCCCGGGCCCGGCCGGTCCGTGCCGCTTGAACAGGTCCTCGCGTGCCGCACTGGTGATCGCCCGGACACCGGGGTGGGTCAATCGCCGCTCGGCCGAGATGGCGTAATAGCGCTCCCTGACCGCGTCAGTGCGCCCGATGACGCCGACGCCGTAGAAGCGGCAGATGTCGCCTTCGATGGCGGCGGGGGCGGGAAACGCGATCCCCGCGCCGTGACCGACCGCTTTCATCAACGCCGAGTCTTCGAACTCGCCGACGATGCGCGGGCGCAGGTGCTGCCGCTCGAACCAGTCATCGAGCCCGCGCCGCAGTTCGGTGTTGGTCGTGGGCACGAGCATCGGCGTGTCGTGCAGCGACGCCGGAAACCGCCGTCGCAGCTTGGCGGCGATCGCCTTGGGGGCGAAGAACGCCGTGTCGGACTCGCCGAGAAGGTGATTGAAGACCTTGACGCGGATGTGCCGCGGCGCCGGTGTGTCGGCGATGACGACATCGAGGGCATGCGTGGCAAGTTCGGCGACCAGAGCCTCGGGATGGCCCTCCCGGCAGACCAGGTGCATCGGCTCCCGTGCGCTCATCGCAGGCCTGAGCAGCCCGTACACGATCAGCTTCGGCACGGCGTTGGCAACGCCGACGGTGAGTGGCAGTGGCCGGCCCGCGGGGCGCCCGCGCAGTGTCTGCATCAGCTCACGGCCGATGCCGAAGATCTCGTCCGCGTAGCGGTACACCACGCGGCCGACGTCGGTCAGCGCGAGCGTGCGGCCCTGTCGCTGGAACAGCGGCTCGCCGAGATGGGTTTCGAGCAGACGGACCTGCGCGCTGATTGTCGGCTGCGACAACCCGAGTTTGCCGGCGGCCCTGGAGACGGTGCCCTCCTGGACGACGGTCCAGAAGTAGAGCAGGTGATGGTAGTTCAGCCACTCCATCGGTCGAGGGTCTCCACCTAGCGCGCCCGCGTCTGCCAGGCCGCCAGCTCCTGCTGCAGGCCCGCCCGCCGGGCGGCGTGGCCGGGCTCCTGCGCCAGGTTCACCAGCTCGCCCGGGTCGCGCTCGAGGTCGAACAGCTGCTCGAAGTCCCACTCAGGCCACCGCACGTACTTCCAGTCGCGGCGGACCACCGCCACCGACGATGGGATGCGATCCCTGGAGGTGACCGTCGGATGCTCGTAGAAGAACTCGGCACGGCGCGCACTGGCGTCGTCACGAAGATAGACCCGCGCCAGGTCGATCCCCTGCATCTGCCCCGGGATGGCCGCACCGGCCGCGCCGAGGACCGTGGGGGCGACATCGATGTTCAGGGCCGTCGCCTCGGTCACCAGGCCGCGTCGTGACGCCGGCAGTCGCGGGTCGCGCACCAGCAGGGGCACGCGAATCGATTCCTCGTACGGATACCACTTGTCGGCCAGGCCGCGGTCGCCCTGGAAATAGCCGTTGTCGCCGATGTACACCACCAGCGTGTCGTCGGCCACGCCCTGGGCCTTCAGTTCGTCGAGCAGCCGTCCCACCACCTGATCGACCTCGGTCACCATGCGGTAATAGCGGCGCAGGTAATCCTGGTAGCGGTCGGGCGTATCGAAGCGCCAGCCGAACCGGACGCGGCCTTCGTTGGCCGGCTGCTGCAGGAAGTGCGGCAGGGCCTCGAAGTACCGCGGGGCGCCGTGCATGGGCGCCGGCATCGGCGTGTTGCCGTAGACGGCCGCGCTCCAGTCCTGCGGCTGGTACTGCTCGGGCGCGCTGTCCTCGGCATGCGCGGCAAAGAACGAGACGCTCAGCGCGAACGGCCGATCGGTGGGTCTCGACCGCAGGAACTCGAGCGCATCCCGCGCATTCTTCTCGGTGACGTGCACCCTGCCGCCGTCAGGCTCGGCAAACCAGTGTGTCCGTTCGTACGACCGGACGAAGTCGAAGTCGCCGGGCCGGACGGTGCCGACACCGTACTTGCCGACGAACCCCTGCCAGTAGCCGGCCGCTTTCAGCACGCCCGGGTAGGTGGACCTCCACGCAGCCGGGGGGACCGGAGAGCCAAACGCCGTGATGCCGTGCCGCGACATGTACTGACCCGTCAGGATCGAGGCACGGCTCACCATGCAGATCGACGTGGTCACGAACGCGCGGTCGAAGCGGACCCCTTCGGCGGCCAGCTGATCGAGACGGGGCGTGTGGATCGCCGGGTTGCCGGCAACGCCGAGTGTGTCCCAGCGCGCATCGTCGATCACCAGCACCAGCACGTTGAGCGGACGGTCGGCGGGCGGCGTCCTGTCGGCGCTTGCCACCATCGCCACCGCCATGGCCGTTGCCAACGCGGCCGAGGCCAGCCACACCCGCGCCGACGATATGCCTTTCACACCAGACCTCCAGCCGTCAGTGGTCCATCAGCGTCACGGGCACATCGCACCTGCGCGGACATGTCCGGTCGAACGATCGGGCCGCGATGCGCGTTCGCGGGGCCGCCCGGTTGCGGGCACTGTACCGTGGATCGGCCCGCCACGGCCGTCGGTCGCCGACCTGCAGACGCGGTAGCATCGCGTCCATGTCGCCGCCGCTGCCCGCGTCGCGTATGCGCCTGCTCGGGGCCTACTGGTGGCGCGTCGGCAGGGCCACGGTCAAGGCCATCGACGAGGACCGCTGCCTCGACCTCGCCGCCCAGCTGTCCTTCTATCTCGTGCTGGCGATGTTTCCGGCGCTGCTCGTGCTCGTCTCGCTGCTGGGATATCTGCCGGTCGAGAACGCGGCGGCAGGCCTGCTGGCGCTCGTCGGTCGAGTCGCGCCATCGGCGATGGTGGACCTGCTGGCCGTTCAGGCCGGAGAGATCATGGCCGACGGACGGGCCGACCTGGCCACCGTGGGCATGGCAGGTGCGCTGTGGAGCAGTTCAGCGGCGATGCGCGCGGTCATCGAGGCCCTGAACCGGATCTACCGCGTCGCGGAGTGGCGCCCGTGGTGGCGGCGCCGGCTCGTCGCGCTTGGACTCACCCTGGCATTCGGCCTGTTCACGACGGCGTCGCTGCTGCTCGTCCTGGCCGGCCCCGGGGTGCTGGCGGGCCTCGCGACGGTTGTCGGCGCCCGATCGACCGTTGCCCTCGCCTGGCAGCTGCTGCGCTGGCCGGTCCTGGTCGCCCTGGTGGTGATTGGCATCGGCATCGTCTACCACTTTGCGCCGAACCGGCCGGCGCGCTGGGCGTGGACCACGCCGGGGGCGCTGCTGGGGACCGCGCTGTGGATCGGCAGTTCGTTCCTGTTCAAGCTGTATGTCACCCACCTCGGCACGTTCAGCGTGACCTACGGGGCGATCGGCGGCGTGATCGTCGTGCTCCTGTGGTTGTACCTGTCCAGCCTGGCCATCCTCGTCGGCGCGGAATTGAACAGCGCGATTGCCCTGCAGGCGCGCGAGCAGACGCCAGCAAGCGGGGCGGATGCGCGGTGACGTCGGCCAGTCCCGGGCCAGTGGCCGCTACGAGGCGCCGCCGGTCGGATACCCCAGTGCACGCCGCAGCTGCCGCTGCTGCTCACGCAAGGTGAGCTCGAGACCGGCGTCGGTGCCCGCAATCGCGGCCGTGACCTGATCGCGGCTCGCCAGGATGCTGCTCAGCACGGCGCTGGTGTCGCTGCCGGCGCGGGAGGCTTCCTGGCGCACGGCGTCGAAGTAGGCCGACGACAGGGCAGCGGCTTCGCCGTAGTTTTTATCCTGCACGGCCTCCGAGAGCCGCAGCTGGTGTCCAAGCACGTCACCGAGACGCAGGCGCGCTTCGGCGGCGTCCAGCCGGGTCTGCAGGGTGGCGGTCGTCTCCCGTGATGCCGTCAGCTGCCGGTGCTGGGGCCAGAAGCCCACGAGGAACGCAATCACGATGAGTGCCGCGGCAATGCCGAGCCAGCTTTTCTTCACGGTGTCCTCCTGTGGTGTGTGACGGTCGAGCCACCCCATGGCAGGGCTGGGGCACATGTTCGCACGTCTCAACGAGGACGTGTCGGAGGCGGCTCCTCCACCAGCACCGCCCCGTGCGGCGGCAGTGCCGTCACGACCTGGACGACGCCGCCCGGCCAGTGCACCTCCAGGCGCGTCGCCGTGGCGATACCGAGGCCGAAGTGGACGCGGCCGTCATGTGCCGACTGGTAGCTCGACGAGGTCGTGCAGATGGCGCGCTGCGTCCGTCCCTGGCTGTCGGTCAGGGTCAGGACCGCGCCGATGCCATCGCGAGTGGCGCGCCTCCCGCGGAGGCGCACGCGCAGCGAGCGAGTGCCGACGCTGTCGTTGCGGATCACGAGCGGCGCGCCATCGACGTTGCTGATCACGAGGTCGAGGTCGCCGTCATCGTCGAGGTCGCCGACGGCCGCACCCCGGCCGGCGCCGGCGGCGAGAAACGGCGTACCGGCCTCGTGCGAGACGTCGGTGAACCGCCCGCCGTCGTTGCGCAGCAGCAGCGGCGGCTGTTCGTAGGCAAACCCCTGCCGCGCCTGGCTCACGGTATCGAGCACGTGCCCCTGCGCGACGAACAGGTCGAGGTCACCGTCGTTGTCGTAGTCCAGGAACCGGGTCCCCCAGCCGGAGGTGCGGGCGGTCGCCCGTCCGACGCCGCTGGCATGGGTCGCGTAGGAGAACCCCAGGGCGCCCTCGTTGCGAAACAGCGCGTAGCGTTCGAGGCTGAGGGTGGTGACAATCAGGTCCGGCCGGCCATCGCCGTCGTAGTCACCGGAGTCGGCGCCCATGCCGGCAAAGGTGCGTCCGTCCTCGTCGAAGGCGGCACCGCTGGCGACCGCGATCTCGTCGAACGTGCCGTCGCCGCGATTGCGGAAGAGAAACTGCCGCATCGAGTCGTTGGCCACGAAGATGTCGCTGTGGCCGTCGGCATCGAAGTCGTCGATCGCGACGCCGAGCGCCTTGCCCTCGAACGCCGCAATCCCCGAGGCGCGGGAGACGTCGCGAAAGGTGCCGTCGCCGTTGTTGCGGAAGAGAAGACTGGCCACGGGCGGGAAGTGGCGTGGGTGGCAGTAGGCGCGGCCCGCGCCATCGGCGGATGGACACGCGACGTTGGCCTCCCACGACCAGGTGAGGTAGCGGCACACGAAGAGATCGAGCCAGCCGTCGTTGTCGTAATCGATGAACGCGGCGCTGGACGACCAGCCGCTGGCCGCGACCCCGGCGGCAGCCGAGACGTCGGCGAAGGTCCCGTCGCCCCCGTTGCGATAGAGCGTGTTGGCACCGAAGCCGGTGACGTAGAGATCGGTGTCGCCGTCGTTGTCGATGTCGCCGGTGGCGGCGCCGAAGTCGTACCGCTGGCCGGCCACACCCGCCGCCGCGGTGACGTCGGTGAAGCGCCCATCGGGGTTCTGGCGATACAGACGATTCCAGAACCGTTCGTCGCGCTTGTCGGGCGTGCGCGCCGACGTCATGTCGCCGGCGATGGCTGCGCCATTGGTGAAGAAGACGTCCAGGCGCCCGTCGCCGTCGTAGTCGAGCAGCGCCACGCCGCCGCCCATCGTCTCGGGGAGGAATTTCGCTGCCGTCTTGGAGGCGGCGTGCCGGAACGTGATGCCGCTCCCGCTGGTGATGTCCGCGAAGCGCGACGGGTCCGGCTGGGAGTGCGACATGCCGGTCAGCAGCGTGGCGGCGACGGCAGACACGAGAGGTGCGACGGCGCGTCGTCGCCCTCCGATCACCGGCGCACCGCCGGGGCGCGTGCCGACGCTGCCTGGAAGGCCGTCATGGCGGCTTCTGCCTGCTCGGTCCGGCCCTGCTGCCGGTACGCCCGCGCCAGCAGGTAGTGCGGTTCGGGAAGATCGGGGTCGAGCGCCACCGCCTGCGTCAGCCACTTGATGCCGACGTCGGTCGCCTCGAGCTTGAGCAGCGCCTTGCCGGCGAGCAGGAAATTGCGGGCGTCCCGTGGATTGCGCTGCGCCGCCTCTGCCGCGGCGTCGAAGGCCTTCTGGTGCTGGCCCTCCCTGATCAGCAGATCGGCGTAGTTGGCGTAGACGACGTCGTAGGACGGCGCGTCGGTCTCGGCGATGGCCATGGCCCTGGCATAGAGGCGTGTGGCCGCGTCGACCTCGCCGAGGGCCTCTGCCGCCAGCCCGAGGTTGTCCCACGCCTTGTAGGCCCGCGCGTCGATGGCAATCGCCTGCCGAAAGGCGCGCTGTGCGTCCTGGTGTCGCTGCTGCTGGTAGAAGATGCGCCCGAGGTCGTAAGGGATCTCGGCGTCGCCGGGCGCCTGGACGGCGGCAGCCAGCAGCGTCTCCTCCGCCTCGCGGTCGCGCGACGCGAGGTAGAGCGCCTTGGCCCGTACCTTCAACGCGGTCGCGCTCGGGGGGGCGATCTTCGCCAGCCGATCCAGGGTCGTCAACGCCGCGGCGACGTCGCGCGACAGCAACTGCGCCTGGGCCAGTGCCAGCAGGATCGGGGGCTGCAGCCCGCAGGCGGTCAGGGCGGCGGCAAAGCCATCGCGGGCCTGCGCGAACTCGCGCCGCTCGTACGCCGCCCGCGCCCGTTCCAGGTGGCCGTCACACGCTGTCGCGGCCTGGCCGGCCTGTGCCGACGCCACCAGCGCCAGCGTCAGTGCCCACATGCCGACCGGCCTCGCCGCGTCAGAACGTCACGCGCGCCGACAGCTGGATCCGGCGTGGCGCCTGCGCGACGCCGAAGATGCGCCCGAAGTTGGCGCTCGCCACGTCGAGGTCGGGTGAGGCGAGCCCGGAGCGGTTGAGCACGTTGATGAAGTCGGCGCGGAACTCGACGCTGCGGCCGCCGCCAGCGGCGACCCGCTTGAGCAGGCCGAAGTCCTCGGTCAACAGGGCCGGGCCTCGCACCGCCAGCTGCGGCGGGGCCGTGCCAATCGAGGTCGGCACGCCCTGCGACGAGATGGTCTGCAGGGAGAACGCTGCCGGGTTGAGGTACGGGGTGCCGAGCCTCGTGTCGGTCGAACCGCCCTCGTAGATCACCTGGTCGACGCCGGCCACCACGTTGGGGCGAATCGGGTACCCGGACCCACTGATGCGGCTGTCGAAGACGGCGAGCGTGTTGCCGGCGCGGTAGTTGTGGATACCGGTCATCGTCCAGCCGCCGACGACCTGGCCGAGCACGCCACCCACGTCGATCATCTTGCCGGGCCCGATCGGCAGGTCGTACACCCAGGTCAGCTTCAGGAAGTGCGGCACGTGCCGGAACGGCGCGCGCGACCATTCCTCACCGCGCCCGTCCTGGGTCTTGATCAGATCCTCGGTCCTGGACCAGGTGTACGCGCCCAGGATCGCGAAGCCGGTGCTGTAGCGCTTCTCGAGCGTTGCCTGCAACGAGTCGTAGCGGGTCTTGCCGCGGAAGTTGTTGAGCAGCGTGAGGTCGAGGAATTGCGGGTACGGACGCAGCGCCTGCTGCACCGTGCCGGCAAAGCCGGGGTAGGGCGTGGCGATGCCGAGCTGCGGCTGGCTGGCCAGCGGCGAGAACAGCAGGTTGCCGTACTGCGCCAGCGCTTCGTAGGGCACGCGGTTGATGTTGCGATCCACGCCGGCCATCGGCAGGTCGCTGCCGCGGGCGCCGATGTAGGCCAGCGTCGTGGTCACGCCCGCGCCGAGCTGCTGCCGCATCGTCACGTTGAAGTTGCGGTACTTCTCGCGCTTGGCCTCGTTGCCGAGCGTGAACGTCATGCCCTGGTTGTTGCGCAGCGTCACGTCGCGGTTGGGCAGCGCCAGGGCGAGGTCGGGGTAGCGCTCGCTCAGGTACATCACCGGGTCCTGGGCGAACGGGGTTGGCCGGGTGGCGCGGTTGACGACGATGTTGCCGTTGTAGCCGGTCGAGTCGAGTCCGCCGAACTCGCCGTCGCTGTAGGCGGTGCCGGGCCGGTTGCTCTCGCTGTAGCCGCCGCTGAGCGCCAGTGTCTGCGAGAAGGCGTAGGCCATGCCGAGCCGCGGCTGCAGCTGCTTGCGATACGGATCGATGAAGGTCTTGCGGCCCTCTTCGTCGGCAAAGCGCAGTGCACCTGGCAGGTTGCCGGCGGCGGGATTGGGCCGCGTCAGATCGAGATTGGTGACATAGCCGTTGGTCTCGTAGACCCCGTTGATCATCTGCCAGCGCAGCCCGAGGTTGAGCGTCAGCTTGGACGAGACCTTGAAGTCGTCCTGCACGTAGAAGGAATAGTCGCGCTCACGCAGCTTGGTGTTGACGGCCTGGACCGCGCGGTCGGAGCTCGCGACCGCGCCGAGCAGGAAGCTCGCATAGCTGTGACCGGTCGCCGTATCGAAGCCGGGCAGCGCCGTCTGTGCCGGCAGGAAGTTGAAGTTGGCGGTCGCGTCGGCCAGGTCGTTGTCGACGTAGTAGAAGCGGCCCTCGAAACCGGTCTTGATGTTGTGCCGCCCGAGCACCACCGTCACGTCGTCCTGGACGATCCAGCTGCCTTCGTCGCTGTTGCCACGCGAGTTGGAGCCGAAGTTCCCCATGTTGCCGAGGATGGGCGTGCCGCCCATGGTCAGGCGGGGGAACGTCGTGTCGGGCATGTTGCTCAGGCCGATCCGCGACGGCCAGCCCTGGTTGAAGTAGACACTGCGATTGTCGTTGCCGAACCGGTTGTAGCCGACGGCCACGCGATGCAGCACGTTGTCGCTGACCACCCAGTTCTCGGTGGCGCGGAAGATCCAGCTCGGGGTCTTCTGCAGCTGGTAGAGGTTGGTCGGGCTGCCGGGGGGCAGGCCGTAGCGGCCGCCGGCGGAGTTGTTGCGGGTCCGCCACTCACGATTGACGTAAACGGAGGCCTTGTGGCGGGAGGTGATGACCTGGTCGACCTTGGCGGCAAAGGTCTTCTGGTCGAAGATCGGGCAGCAGCCCGCCAGCACCGGCTGGTTGTTGAGCAGGCGATCGAGCGCCGGCTGGTCCCACAGCCCCTGGTCGATGGTGTTGCGCGAGACGGTGTCCCAGAGCGCCCGCGGCACCTGGTTGCCGGGGAGTGGGTCACGCACGACTGCGCCATTGACCACGCGGGTGGTGCGCGGGTCGTAGAGCTGCCCGAAGCGCACCGGCCGGCCGAGGGCATCGGTGCCGAGGACCGTGCCCGACCGCGCGTCGCCGGTGTAGGAGGGATCGAGCAGGCGCGAGAAGTCGCCGTTCTGGAACGCCGCGGTCGGCAAGGTGCGGAACGCCGTGGACAGCTGGTTCTCTTCGTGGGTCTTCTCGAAGGTGAGGAAGAAGAAGCTGCGGTCGCGGCCGCGGTACAGCTTCGGGATGGTGATTGGCCCGCCCAGCGCCAGCGCCCAGTTCTGCAGCGTGCGGTCGGGCTTGGGCTGGTTCAAGGCCTTGCTCACGAAGCTGCGGGCATCGAGGGCGGCGTCCTGGAAGTAATAGGCGCCGGCTCCGTGCAGGTCATTGGTGCCGCTCTTGACGACGAAGTTGGCGACCGCCGTCTGGCCGCCGCCGTACTCGGCGCCGATGGTGCCGGTCTGCAGCTTGAATTCCTCGACCGCCTCGGTCGGCGGTGACATCTCGTTGTTGCTCCCGCCCTGCAGGTTGCGGCCGAGCGGCATGCCTTCAATCAAGATCTCGTGCGAGTAGTTGCGACCGCCGTTGATCGACCCCTCGAAGGTGCTGCCGACGCTGCCGGGCAGGCTCGAGAAGATGAACTGCTGGATCTGCCGCTGCCCGTCCGACACCGGGACCGGCCACGTCTGGTACTCCTTGTTGGAGACGTAGCGGCCAATCTCGGCGGTGCCGGTTTCAATCAGCGGCGCGGCCACCGTCAGCTCCTCGGTCAGCGCATCGACGCTGAGCTGGAAGTCGACGGTCAGCGTCTGCGCCGCCCGCAGCGTCACGTCGTTGGCCACCACCGGCCGGAAGGCCGGCGCCGTGACGTTGATCCGGTACAGTCCGTTGGGTAAGTAGGGAATGACGTAGATGCCGGCATCGTTGGTGATGCTCGTCGAGGTGACGTTGGTCTCGACGTTGGTGACCACCACGCTGGCGCCGACCAGCACCCCGCCGGCGCTGTCGGTGACCGTGCCGTTGAACTGCGAGCGAGCCACCTGGGCCAGCGCAGGGGCGGCCATCAGGAGCAGCGCGAGGACCGCCAGGGGACCGCGGGCGCATGAAAGACGACTCGGCATCGGCTTCTCCAGCTGAGAGCGTGGGATCGTGCACGGCGGACGAGGTGGCCGGCACGGGCGCCGACCAGCCGATTCCGTGACCGCATACACGCGGGTAGCATGTGACCGCTGAAAGGTGGGCCTGTTATGGCACGCGTGTTCGAAGCAAGTCAAGGGGGACGGGACGGGTCTGCGGTCGCCGCTCGACACGTCGTCCGGGCTCGCAGGCCAGGCGCGATGCACACCCGCCACGTCGCCGTGTGCGTGCTGGTGGCGGTGGCCGCGACGGCCGCGCTGCTCCCCGCGCAGTCACCGATGCCGTCACCGGCGCACCCACCAGCACCGACCCGCACCGTGCCGCCGGCCTCGACCCACGCGGCCCGCAATGTCTCCTACCTGGACGTCACCGAAGCGGCCGGACTGGCTGGATTCCGTCACGTCGCCGGATCGCCCGACAAGCCGTACATCATCGAAGCACTGGGCTCTGGGGTGGCAATGCTCGATCTCGACGGCGACGGCCTGCTGGACGTGTACCTGATCAACGGCGGCACGCTCGACGTGCACGCCGGCCGCATCGCATCGACTCGGCCGGCGGCGCTCTATCGCAATCGGGGCGACGGCACCTTCGAGGACATCACCGGCGCGGCCGGCGTGGCCAACGACCGCTGGGGACAGGGCGTGTGCGCCGGCGATTACGACAACGACGGCGACGTCGACCTGTTCGTGGCCAACATCGGGATCAGCCGGCTCTTCCGCGCCACGTCGCCGGGCCGGTTCGTCGATGCCGCCGGCCCGGCCGGCGTGGCCGTGCAGGGCGGCGCCAGCGGCTGTGCGTTTGGCGACTACGACAACGACGGCTGGCTCGACCTGTTCGTCTCGGGTTACGTGTCCCTGGATCTCTCGGCGCTGCCGCCGGCGCCCGGTCGCCCGGCCACCGCCCGCACGTCGTCGGCGTCGCCCGGTCCTGACGCGGCGGCGCAGGAGGGCGGCGGGATGGCGGCCGCGTACGCGGCCGGAATGGCGGTGTGCCGCTACCGTGGCACGCCGGTGATGTGCGGGCCGCGCGGCCTGCGCGGCGAGGTCGATTACCTGTTCCGCAACAACCGCGACGGAACCTTCACCGACACCACCGCCGCGGCAGGGGTCACCGACACACGACGGCAGTACGGCTTCGGCGTCGCCTGGGTCGACCTGGACGACGACGGCTGGCTCGATCTCGTGGTCGCCAACGACTCGGGCCCCAATCACATCTACCGCAATCGCGGCGACGGCCGTTTCGAGGACGTCAGCTACGTCTCCGGCGCCGCCCTCGACGGCAGTGGCCGTGCCCAGGCACACATGGGCATTGCCGTCGGCGACTACGACAACGACGGGCGCACCGACCTGCACATCACCAACTTCGCCGACGACTTCAACGTGCTCTACCGCAACCAGGGCGGACTGGTGTTCGACGACGTCAGCTACGCGATGGGTGTGGCCGCACCGTCCAGGCCGTTCCTCGGGTGGGGCACCGACTTCGTGGACTACGACAACGACGGCTGGCGCGACCTGCTCGTGGTCAACGGGCACGTCTATCCGCAGGCCGACCACCAGCCGTGGAACTCCTCGTACGCGCAGCGCGCGCTGCTGTTTCGCAACCTGCAGGGGAAGCGCTTCGAGGAGGTCGGCGCGGCTGCCGGACCGGCGCTCACGACCGCCCGGGCGGCACGCGGGTCGGCCGTGGGCGATTACGACAACGACGGCGGGCTGGACATCCTGATTGGCGTGATTGACGGCGCGCCGGTGCTGGCCCGCAACGTCGGCGGCGCGGCGGCCGGCCACTGGTTGTCCGTCCGGCTGATTGGCGACCCGGCGCAGCGCTGCCCACGCGATGCGGTCGGCAGCACGGTGTTCGTGACGGTCGGCACCCGACGTCTGCGCGGAGAAGCCGCCAGCGGACGGGGCCAGGTGTCGCAGTCCGACACGCGGGTGCACTTCGGCCTTGGCGAAGCGACGGCGGTGCAGACGCTTGAAGTGCGCTGGGCCGGCGGCACGACCCGCAGCTACGCCGTCGACCGCGTCGATCGCGTGGTGACCATCGACCAGAAGTCCGGCGCCGTGACCTTCACGCCGCGCTGACCCCTGGCGCCCGGCGCCCCACGCCGGTCCGCGGCGGTCTGGTAGACTCGCACCACCCTCGAGTAAGGAGCCGGGCAGTTGCCGACGCTCGTCGCCTCGGATGTCGGCGGCAGGACTCGGCCGCCTCCGACTGGCGTCGCGCCTCGCATCGCAGGTCCGGCGAGCTGGCCGGTCGCGCACCCCCGCGCGGCCTGCGCCCGCGTTCCCACCCACCACAGCCAAGGAGTGTCATGTCCGATCCACGCAACGTTGCGCACGACAAGAAGGTCACCCAGGAGAAGAAGCATCAGGCAACGCATGCCGTCACAGACGAGCCTCAGGCCGGGCAGCCCGGCAAGAAGACGGCCGTAGCCCCTCAGAAGGCCGACCCGGCCAGCACCGCGGCGACGACCGCAGAGGCGGCAGGGGATGAAGCGCAGGCGGCGGGTTCTGCACCCGCGGCGCCGTCGGCGACGCTGGAGGGATCGCTGGTCGTGCTCGCCCAGTTGAAGGACCTCGACTTCCACTCACGCGCTCATCTGGAGCGGCTCGCCGCTCTGCAGATGACGGTCGAGGACGATTTGAAGCAGACCGACATGTCGGGCGCGGTCGCCGACGTGTACGCGGCCCAGAGCACGTTCCAGACGCGGCTGACGACGCTGATCGAGGCCTACAAGGCCGAGTGCGACCGCATGCAGGCTGCCGCCAGCTAGCACGGCCCCCTGACGGCGTCGCCCGGGGGCCGCGTCTGTCGCCGGGCTGCAGCAATGCCGCGCGGCGGCCGATTGCCTGGGGCGAACATGTCTTTCCCAGGCGGGGCCTTCGGCATGGGTGCCAGCACGTCGTTCCCACGCGCACAGCGGCGCGTCCGGGGCTGGCTGCTGCTTGCCTGCCTTTCTGCGGCGACGCCGGCGCTGGCCCTGGACCCGTCGCGGCAACTGTCGCAGTACGTCCGCGAATCGTGGAATGCCGCCGACGGTCTCACGCAGAACACCCTGCAGGTGGTGCTGCAGACCCGCGACGGTTACATCTGGCTCGGCACCGAGGCCGGACTGGTCCGCTTCGACGGGGTCCGCTTCACCACCTTCGACCGCCACAATACCCCGGCGCTGCAGCAGCACAGCGTACGGGCGCTGGCCGAGGCCCCCGACGGGACCCTCTGGATCGGCACTCAGGCCGGTGGGCTGGTCCGGTACCGCGACGGTCGCTTCAGTTCCTTCGGGCGCGCCCACGGCCTGTCCGACCCCGCCGTCTATGCGCTGCACATCGACCGCGCCGGCACGCTGTGGGTAGGGACGTTTGGCGCCGGCCTGGCCCGATGGACGGGCACGCGTTTCGAGACCATCGACCGCACCGACGGTCTCGCCCATAACCACGTGCGGTCGCTCTTCGAGGATCGGGACGGCGTCCTCTGGGTGGGCACCGACGGCGGCGGCCTGTCGCGTATCGTCGACGGGCGTGTCCAGACCGGCGTTGCCGTGCCGGCCCTGGCCTCCCTGGTGGTGTGGACCATCTCCCAGGATCGGCACGGCGCGATGTGGTTTGGCACCTACGCCAACGGGCTCTACCGCCTGGAGCGTGGCGTGCTGTCGCACTTCGACAACACCAACGGCCTCCCGGCCGACAACGTCTGGGCGCTGCACGAGGATCGCGGGGGCACCCTGTGGGCCGGCACCAGCGCCGGCCTGGCGCGGTTCGTCGATGGACGGTTCCAATCCTTCGGCCAGCGCGACAGCTCGTACCGGATGCCGATCCGCAGCCTCTACGAAGACCGCGACGGTGCCCTTTGGGTGGGCGGCTACGGCGTCGGCCTGAGCCGGTTCACCGACGGCATCTTCACGCCCATCGGCATCGAGGAGGGACTCTCGGCAGACCGGGTCTTCGGCCTGCATCATGACCGGCATGGCGCCCTCTGGGTGGGCACCGATGGCGGGGGCCTGAACCGCGTCGATCGCAACGGCCAGGTCCGCAGTTTCACGCGCCTCGACGGACTGCCGAGCAACAGTGTCTGGACCACGGCCAGCGCCCCCGACGGGGCGCTCTGGGCCGGCACCGAGGCCGGGCTGAGCACCCTTCGCGGCGGGCGCTGGCAGACCTTCACCCCGCGCGACGGGCTGTCGGAGACCCGCATCTGGTCGCTGCACTGGCTGCGCGACGGCACCCTGCTGGTCGGCACCTTCGCCGGGCTGGACCGACGAGTCGGATCCCGTTTCGAGCCACTCGTGCCCGGGTCCGACGCGTTTGCCACCGGCGTCCGCTGGCTCCACCGCGACGCGCAGGACGACCTGTGGATTGCCATCAACCGGGGCGGGCTGGCGCGCCGTCGTCCCGACGGCTCGCTGCGCATCTTCACGACGGCCGATGGCCTGCCCAGCAACGAGGTGCTGTCGGTGCACGAGGCGCAGGACCGCACGCTGTGGATTGGCACGCGCGGCGGCCTCGCGCGCATCCGTGATGGCGTCATCGCGGCGCTCACCCCGGCGCACGGCCTGCCGGAAGACGCGGTATTCGGGGTCCTCACCGACAGTCAGCAGCGGCTGTGGGCGACGAGCGAGCGCGGCATCTTCCGCGTCGACGTCGCCGATCTCGACGCCGTGATTGGTGGCACCAGGACCAGGGTGGTGCCGATCTTCTACCGCCGCGCCGATGGTGTGCGCAGTGACGAGGGGACGGTCGGCGCACAGGGGGTGGCCATCCGTGGTGATCGCGGCCGGCTCTGGTTCGCGACGCTGAAGGGTGTGGCCTTTGTCGATCCCGCCCGTGTGACCGGCAGTGCCCGGGTGCCGTCGGTGGTGATCGAGCGCGTGTCCCTCGATGGACAGGGGACGGCCGTTCGCGCGCCCTTCCCCGGCGGTGTCGTCCGTGTGCCCGCCACGTCGCGGGCCATCTCCATCGACTACACCACGCTCACCATCGCCGACGCCCTGCAGACCCAGTTCGAATACCGGATGGTGGGCGTGGACCAGAGCTGGGTCGCCGCCGACAGCCGCCGCGTCGCCTACTACACGCGGCTGCCGGCCGGCCACCTGACGTTCGAATTGCGTGCGATCGATCCCGAAGGACGGCGCAGCGCCGTGCCTGTCGCATTGCAACTCTACGTCCAGCCGTTCCCCTACGAGACGTGGTGGTTCCGGGGACTGCTGCTGCTGCTGCTGACCGGGGCCGCGCTGCTGGTGGTGCGCGTCCGCACCAGCTCGCTGGAAGCCCGCCAGCACGAACTGCAGCGACTGGTCGACGAGCGCACCCGCGACCTGCAGGTGGCCAAGCAGCGGGCGGAAGAAGCCAGCGACGCGAAGGGGCAGTTTCTCGCCAACATGAGCCACGAGATCCGCACGCCGATGAACGGCATCATCGGCATGACCGACCTGGCCCTCGACACCAGCATCGGCGAGGAGACGCGCCAACACCTCGACGTGGTCCGCGACTCGGCGCACGCGCTGCTCCGGGTCATCAACGACATCCTCGACTTCTCGAAGATCGAGGCCGGCAAGCTCGAGATCGTGCCGACCACGCTGCACCTGCAGGAGTGCGTCGACGGGGTCAGGCGCACCCTGCTCTTCAAGGCCGAGCAGAAGGGGCTGGCCTTCACCTGCACGATTGCGCGCGACGTGCCGGCGACCATCGTCGCCGACGGCGATCGGCTGCGGCAGGTGCTGTTGAACCTGGTGGACAACGCGTTGAAGTTCACCAGTCAGGGGCAGGTCCAGCTCGATGTGAGGGTCGAAACGCGCGAACCGCGCGCGGCGACCCTCGTGTTTGCCGTCACCGACACCGGCATCGGCATCCCCACGGGCAAGCAGGCGGCCATTTTCGAAGCCTTCACCCAGGGCGACGGCTCGACCAGTCGCCTTTACGGTGGCACCGGCCTGGGGCTGTCGATCTCCACCCGGCTCGTCCAGATGATGGGCGGCACCCTGGCGGTCGAGAGCACGCCGGGTGAGCGGACCTGCTTCCTGTTCACCGCGCGGGTGGGCCTGCCCGAGCCCGGCTGCGCGCCCGTGGCAACACCCGACTCGCTCCTGGATACGGTCGACGTCGCGCCGCCGCTGCGCGTGCTGCTGGCCGAGGACCATCCCGTCAATCAGCGGATTGCCGTGGCCGCCCTGACGCGGGCCGGACATCACGTCACCGTGGCCGGCGACGGGCGTGCGGCGGTGGCGGCCGTGGACGACGCGCCGTTCGACATCATCCTGATGGACCTCCAGATGCCGCACATGTCGGGGTTCGAGGCCACCGCCGCCATCCGCTCACGTGAAGGCCGCCTCTGCCTGCCGCGCGTGCCGATCATCGCGATGACCGCGCACGCCATGGCCAGCGATGCGCAGCGCTGTCTCGACGCCGACATGGACGGGCACATCGCCAAGCCCGTGCAGGTCCATGCCCTGGCCGGCCTCGTCAGTGACTACGCCGCCCGCGCCGTTCGCCTGCAGGAAGCGCTGCAGGCCGGCTGACCCCCGAACCGTTCGCCATGCCCATCGATCTCTCCCATCATCGTCACCCTCTGGGCGCCCTGCCGGACCGAAGACAACGACGCATCGAGATGCCTGACTGCCCATCCTGTCAGCTGCCCCTGCAGGTCGACGTACGCTCGAGCGACACGCTGTATGCGCGCTGCCAGTGGTGCGGGCAACGCCTGATGGTGGCCAAGCCGCCGCCGCGGTGACGTGCTGCAGCGGCGAGGCGCACGGCCTCCACGCTGGTCAAGCGGCCGCACGATCGCTACTCTGGCCACACACGGAGGATCGATGAGGCGGACACAGTCGATGGTCGGGGCGGTACTCGCGGGGCTCGTGGTCCTCCTCGCGCACGCGGTGGTCTCGAGTCGACAACCGGGCACGCCCGGGTCCCCGGCCCTTCCCGGACCCGCGCCGGCAAACCTGGTGCTGACAACCTCGTCGCAGACGAACCCGGTGCCCGCCACCCCGACGTCGCTTGCTGCGGGCAAACGCGCCTACGACGCCAACTGCGCGGCCTGCCACGGCGACAAGGCGCAAGGCTCCGAGAAAGCCGGCGTCGTCATCTCGATCATCGCCGAGCAGGGCGGCAGGCAACCGCCCGACCTGACCGACCCGGTCTGGGATCACGGCGCCAGCGACGGCGAGATCTTCACGGTCATCAAACGCGGCGTGCCGCCCACGATGATGGCCGGGTACGACGGCCGCATCCCCGACGCCGAGATCTGGTCGCTCATCAACTACCTGCGTGCGATTCCGTCGAACCCCTCGGTCACCGCCGCCGCGAGCGACGCGAGCGACGCCCCGGCACGGCCAATCCTCGAGTTGTCCGACTTCGTGCAGATGCCGATTACCGGCGACCTGGACGGAACACTGACGCGGGGGCTGCTGGCGCGGATCAATTTCCTGCGCGAAGAGCCCGGCGGTCGCCGCTTCTTCGTCCCCGATCTCAACGGCCCGCTGTACATCCTCGACAAGGGGACCAGGCAGCTCACCACCTACCTGGATTTCAACGGCCTGGCGGGTCGTCCCGGCCTGTTCGCGCGCCTGACGTTCGAGCGGAATTTCGCCACCGGGCTGTGCAGCGTGGTGTTCGACCCCGACTACTCGCGCAACGGGAAGTTCTACACCATCCACATGGAAGATCCGACGGTGGCGGCGCCGGCCGAGCCGCGACCCGGCGTCGTCCCGGGTCTCGACCTGGCCGGGTACCGAACCACCGCGGCCATCGCCGCCCCGATGCTCCCCGGGGCCGTCATCACACGCGAGTCGGTGGTCGTCGAGTGGACCGACCGGGACATCGCCAACACGACCTTCGAGGGGACGGCGCGGGAGCTGTTGCGGCTGCAACTGGGTTCGCCGGTCCACCCGCTCGGCGACATCACCTTCAACCCGGCGGCACGCCCGGGCGATGCCGACTGGCGCGTGATGTACGTCGGCGTCGGCGATTCGGCGTCGGGCGAGCAGCGCGACATGCGACGCCTCAACCCGCAGCGACTCGACAACCTGAGCGGCAAGATCCTGCGCATCATCCCGGACCTGCGGACGCACGGGGCCGGCAGCACGGTCAGCGAGAACGGCCGCTACCGGATCCCGACCGATAACCCATTTGTCGGCATCGAGGGCGCGCGCAGGGAGATCTGGGCCGTCGGCTTGCGCAATCCGCACCGGCTGGTGTGGGACATCGACCCCGCGCCTCCGTCCACCCCGCGGCTGCTGGCCTTCAACATCGGCTTGCACTCCTGGGAAACCGTCGTTGTCGTCAAGAAGGGCGCCAACTATGGCTACCCGCTGCGGGAAGGACCGCAGGCGATGACGCCGGAGGGCATGAAGCCGGTGCCGGCCGACGACACCATTCCCCTGCGGGTCACCGACACGATCACCCGCGGCACGATCCGGCCCACCTATCCGGTCGTGGCCTACCCGCATGCGGCCGGCGGCGGCGATGCCATTGCCGGCGGCGTGGTCTACCGCGGACGTGCGGTCCCGGAGCTTGCCGGCCGGTTGGTCTTCGGCGACATCACCACCGGCCACGTCTGGTATGCGGAGATGTCTGACGTTCGCCGCGCCGACGACGACGTCGCCACCACCGTGGCGCCGATCCATGGCCTCGATGCTGGACTGCGTCGACTCGTCGAGACGACCTATCGCGCCCGCGGCGGCCGCGGCGAGACGCTGCCCGGCGCGGCGGCGGTCTCGGGTCGCGGTCGCGTCGATCTCCGCTTTGCCGAGGACAGCGCCGGCGAACTGTACGTGCTGACCAAGACCGACGGGATGATCCGTCGCGTCGTGGGCCTCAGGTAGACGCGGCCGTCGACCCCGTCACGGGCGGATGACCGTGCCGTCACGGCGGCGGGTCGTGCCCCACGAGTAGTCGAAGTTGGGCGGCCCCTGTGGAAACGGGAACTTCGCCGCGAGCGCCTCGTCCACCTCGACGCCGTGCCCGGGCGCGTCGTTGGCGAGCATGTAGCCGTCCTTCTGCTCGGGCGATCCCTTGAAGACTTCACGCGTCTGCGCCGGGAAGGCGCCGCCCTCGTGGATGCCGAAGTTGTAGGTCGAGAGTTCCAGCGCCAGCTGCGCCGCGTGCGCGACCGGTGACGCATCGCCGGGTCCGTGCCAGCCGGTGCGCACGCCGAAGAACTCGGACAGGGCCGCCACCTTGCGCGCCGGCGTCAAGCCGCCAATCTGCGAGATGTGGATGCGGATGAAGTCGATCAACCGCTCCGAGATCAGCGGCAGATACTCCTGCACCGTGTTGAACAGCTCGCCCATCGCGATCGGGATGCTGGTGTGCTGTCGCAGCTGCCGGAACCACGCATTGTCTTCCGGCGGGATCGGGTCTTCCAGGAAGAACAGGTTGTAGGGCTCGAGTGCCTTGCACAGGTTGATGGCTTCGGCCAGCTGCACCCGCTCGTGGACGTCGTGCAGGAGCTGCACCTCGTCGCCGAGCGCGGTCCGCAGGTGCGCGAACAGCTTGGGCAGCATCCGCACGTAGCCGGCCGACTCCCAGATGGCACGCGGGTTGGTCGGCCCGACGGGCTCGTCGGCGGGGCCGGCTGCCGGGGCATCGCTGCGGGCGCCGTAGGTGGCCAGGCCCGGCACGCCGCCCTGCACGCGCACGTGACGGAATCCGGCGGCCATCCCCTTGCGTGCGTTGTCGGTGACCTCCGCGAAGTCGCGGCCACTGGCGTGGTAGTAGCAGTCGGCGCCGTGCCGCACCTTGCCGCCGAGCAACTGGTACAGCGGCAAGCCGGCGCGCTTGCCGAGGATGTCCCAGAGGGCGATGTCCACGCCGCTCATCGCGTTGAACAGCACCGGGCCGTTGCGCCAGTACGAGCTGACGTACATCGACTGCCAGATGTCCTCGATCTCGTCGACGCGACGGCCGATCAGGAAGGGCCGCAGGTACTGGTCGATCGCGGTCTGCACCACCAGGGCGCGCTGGGTGAACGTGGCACAGCCCCAGCCGTGCAGGCCGGGCTGGTCGGTGATCACCTTGACCACCACCAGCCGGATGCCGTTGGGGGCCGTCAGCACGACCTTGACGTCCTTGATGCGAATCGGCGGCAGGCCACGTGGGGCCGGCGGCACGACGGGGCCCTGCGCCAGGACGTCGCGGCCGGCGACGACGCCGGTTCCTGCCATCATCGGTCCTGCCGCCAGCGTGCGCAGTGCGTCGCGTCTGTTCATGCCGTCACCTCGTGCGGCGCATGCTGCGCGGCCCGGGGTGATGATGTCAAGTCGCGTCCGGTCGCGGCCGCCAGAGGATCAGCACGCGCCCCACGCGCTGCACGATTACGGCGCCGGTGCGCGATCCAATCGCGTCGGCGTGGACGGCCCGCTGGTCGCGGTCCCCTTCGCCAATCTTCACCTTGATCAATTCGTGGGCCTCGAGGGCGCGATCGATCTCGGCCACCATCGCGTCGGTGACACCGGCGTGGCCGATGCGCACGACGGGCTCGAGGGCGTGCGCCCGCGCCTTCAATCCCGCGCGGGCCTTGGTGGACAGCACGGGCGTGGCAGCTGGCAAGGGGAGGTCGGCATCAGGGGGCACGGTCATCCGAGAGATCGTACGCCAGGCCGAGGCGCTTCGCCGCCGGGCGTGTGTGCCGGTGCGTGCGTGCGTGAGAGGGAATGGGTATGCTCTGCCCGGCGCTCCGGAGACGTGCGCCTGCGGAGACACGCCCCATGCAGCTCGCGCTCATCGACTGGCTGATCCTGGCCGCCACACTGGCCATCTGTTTTGCCCCGGCCCTGTTCTTCGGGCGTCGGGCCGGCCAGAGCACGTCGGAGTTCTTCGCCTCCGGCCGATCGGTGCCGTGGTGGCTGGCGGGGCTGTCGATGGTGGCCACCACCTTCAGCAGCGACACGCCCAATCTGGTCACCGACATCGTCCGCCGCAACGGCGTGGCCGGCAACTGGGTGTGGTGGGCGTTCGTGCTGACCGGCGTCTCGACGGTCTTCTTCTACGCGCGGCTGTGGCGGCGTTCCGGCGTGATGACCGATCTCGAGTTCTACGAGATGCGCTACTCGGGCACGGCGGCCGGCGTGGTGCGCGGCTTCCGGGCGCTGTACCTCGGCTTCTTCTTCAACTGCATGATCATGGCCACGGTCAACCTGGCCGCGTGCAAGATCGCCGCGATCCTCTTCGGCCTCGAACGCTGGCAGACGCTGGCCATGGTCGGCATCCTCAACGTCGCCTTTGCCGCGCACTCGGGGCTGTGGGGCGTGCTGGTCATCGACATGATCCAGTTCTTCATCAAGATGACGGCAGTCATCGCCGCCGCCTACTTCGCGCTGCAGGCGCCGGAGGTCGGCGGACTGGACGGGTTGATCTCCCAGCTGTCGACGCGCCGCGGACCAGGGGGGATCGACTACCTGACGGTGCTGCCCGACTTCACGAGCAACTGGGACCTGGCCGTGGCGGTGTTCATCATGCCGATTGCCGTGCAGTGGTGGGCGGTGTGGTATCCGGGCGCGGAGCCTGGCGGCGGCAGCTACATCGCCCAGCGCATGCTCGCCTCCAAGTCGGAGAAGGACGCCCTCGGCGCCGTGCTGTTCTTCAACGTCGCGCACTACGTGCTGCGGCCGTGGCCGTGGATCCTCGTCGGGCTCGCGTCGCTGATCGTGTACCCGGAGCTGTCCGACATCAGCGCGGCGTTCCCCGACCTCGACCCACGCCTGCTCGGCCACGACATCGCCTACCCGGCGATGCTCAAGTTCCTGCCGGCCGGGTTCGTCGGGTTGATGGTCGGCGGCCTGGTTGCTGCCAATTCATCGACGATCCTGACGCACCTGAACTGGGGCGCCTCGTACCTGGTGCACGATTTCTACCGCCGCTTCATCAACACGCAGGCCGACGAAGCGCACTACGTCCTGGTCGGACGCCTGGCCACGGTGCTGCTGTTTGTCTGCTCGTCGGCCACGGTCTACCTGCTGGACACGGCCAAGGACGCCTTCGACATCATCCTGCAGGTCGGCGCCGGCACCGGGCTGCTGTACCTGGTGCGCTGGTTCTGGTGGCGGGTCAACGCCTGGTGCGAAGTCGTGGCGATGGCCAGCTCGTTCCTGGTGTCGCTGACGTTCCTGGCGCTGGCGCGCAGCGGCGCACCGGTGAGCACGCACGTCGCGCTGGTCCTCACCGTCCTCATCACCACACTCTGCTGGGTCGTCACCGCCTTCGTGACGCCGCCGACCGACCGCGAGGTGCTGGTCGACTTCTACCGCAAGGTGCGACCCGTGGGACCCGGCTGGAAGCCGATTCGCGACCTCGTCGGCGCCGACCTCGATGCCCACGCCGCACGCGACAGCATCCCGCTCGGCCTGCTCGGCTGGTCGGCAGGCAGCGCGATGATCTGGTCGGCCCTGTTTGCCGTGGGTAACGTCCTCTATGGCCGTCACGCGCAGGCCGCCGCGCTGATTGCCGTCTGCCTGCTGAGCACGGGGCTCGTGCTCTGGGTGATGCGCCAGCAGTGGCCGGATGCGCCGCCGCCGCCCTGACGCGCCATGTGTGGGACAGTAGCGGCCGGAGGGGTGCGCACATGCATGTTCGTTCGACGATGACGGCGGTGGCGGTGGTGGTGGTGGCGGGTCTCGGTGTGGCGCAGGCGGCGCTGGCCCAGGTCGCGGCGCCACAGGCACCGGCGGGTTTCACGGTGTTGTTCAACGGCAGGGATCTGAGTGGCTGGCGCGGCCGGCCTGGTGGCGGCGGCGTGTTCAGTCCGTACGTCGAGGCGAAGTTCACGCCCGAGGAGCGGACCGCCAAGCAGGCCGAGTGGAACGCCGACCGCGACCTGCACTGGCGCGTCGACGCGGCGACCGGCGAGCTGGTCTCGGATGGGAAGGGCGTCCACCTGGCCACCGCGAAGCCCTACGGCGACTTCGAGTTCCATGTGGACTGGATGCTGACGCAGCCGGGCGGCGACTCCGGGATCTACCTGCGCAGTTACCCGCAGGTGCAGCTGTGGGATCCCAACAGCGGGCGCGACAAGAAGAACGGCGCCGACAAGGGCTCCGGCGGGCTGTGGAACAACAACCCCGACAACCCCGGGCGTTGGCCGCTGACCGTAGCCGACAAGCCCATCGGGCAGTGGAACTCGATGAAGATCACGATGGTCGGCACGCGCGTCTGGGTCACCCTCAACGGCACGCCCGTCGTCGTTGGCCAGGTCCTGGACAATTTCTTCGAGCGGACGCAGCCGGTGCTGCCGACTGGCGCGATCGAACTGCAGACGCACGGCTCCGAGGTGCGCTTCCGAAACATCTACGTGCGCGAGATCCCGGAGCAGGAAGGCAAGACCTTGCTGGCGACGCTGGGCAAGTAGCCGGGACACGAGCCATGCCGCCAGCGCTGTCGATTGCCGTCGTCGGGGCCGGACTGATGGGGCATGGCATTGCGCAGGTGCTGGCGCAGGCCGGGCACGACGTCACCCTCACCGACACGGACGCTACGGTGCTCGGCAGCGCGGCCGCCCGCATCGCCCGCAACCTCGAGGAACTGGGCGTGGCCCCGGCGCCGGTGCTCGCGCGCGTGCGGGTGCTGCCGACGCTGTCGGCAGCAGTGGCTTCTGCCGCGGTGGTGTTCGAGTCGGTGGCCGAAGTGGTCGAGACCAAGCAGGCGCTCTTTGCCGACCTGGCGCAGCTGGCGCCTCCGCGGGCGATCCTGGCGAGCAACACGTCGGTGATTCCGATCACCCGGCTCGGCGAGCGCCTCGACCCGGACGCGCGGGCACGGCTGGTCGGCACGCACTGGTGGAACCCGCCACACCTGATCCCGCTCGTCGAGGTGGTCCGCACCGCCTTCACGCGGCCGGACGTGGTCAGCGCCACGGTCGCCCTGCTCCGCGACGCCGGCAAGGTGCCCGTGGTGGTGCGGCGCGATGTCACCGGCTTCATCGGCAATCGCCTCAACCAGGCGATGTGGCGCGAGGCGCTGGCCTTGATCGAGGCGGGCGTCTGCGATGCCGAGACCATCGACACGGTCGTGAAGAGCAGCTTCGGGCTGCGGCTGTCGGTGCTCGGTCCGATGGAGAACGCCGACCTCATCGGCCTCGAGCTGACGCGCAGCCTGCACAGCCTGCTGTTTCCCGACCTCAGTGACAGCAAGGCGGCGTCGCCACTCCTGGACGCCGCCATCGCCCGCGGCGACACCGGGCTGGCCGCCGGCCGCGGTTTGCGCCACTGGTCGCCTGGCGATGCCGAGGCGGTCCGCCAGCGGCTGGCGTCCCACCTCATCGCCATCCGTCGTACCGAGTCGTGAGGCGGTCCGCTCAGCGGCCCTCGTCCTGCTCGTGGATCTCGCCTTCGATGTCGGCGAGCTTCTCCTGCAGATATCCCGTCGCATCCTTGACGCCCTGGTTGTAGACGGGCGGTCCGAGGTGAGCGACGAAAAAATCGACAAGGCCTTCGGCCCGGAAGGCGCTCAAGGGCTCGTCGAATTCGTCCTCGAAATGATGCTGGAGCGAGGCGAGCAGGGAAGCACGGCGCTCGGGCGAGAGGCGGATGCGCTGGGGCGACCTGGGGGGCATGCGCCAGCATACCCGGCGGGTGCCAGCGGGCATCGCCTGTCGCAGACTAGCCCTCGACGGCGAAGGCCTCGATCGGCACCTGCCGGCCACGCAGCGTGAACGGCCCGAGCGCAGTCACCCGGAACTCGTGACCCGCGCGATCGATGGTCTCCCGTGACGCCACGATCTGGCCCGCCTGTGCCACCGTGCTCTCGAGCCGCGAGGCCGTGTTGACCGGATCGCCGAGCACGGTGAACTCGCGGCGCATCGGGGATCCGATGTCGCCGGTGAGCGCGCGTCCGGTGTGCATGGCGATGCGCATCCGCAGCGGCGGACGGCCGGGATGGCGCGCATTGAGCTCGGTCAGGGCCGCGCGCATGCCCAGGGCGGCCCGCACCGCCTTGGTGGCGTGGTCGTCCTGCGGCAGCGGCGCGCCGAAGACGGCCAGGATGGCGTCGCCGATGAACTTGTCGAGGGTGCCCTGGTGGTCGAACAGGACCTCGGCCATCTCGTGGAAGAACTCGTTCAGGGTGGCCGCCACGGCTTCCGGCTCCATGGTCTCGGCCATCGGCGTGAAGCCGACCAGGTCCACGAACATCACCGTCACCTCGCGGACCTGGGTATCGAAGACTGCCGCGTCGGTGGACGCGTGCAGGATGCGGTTGACCACGCCGGGCGAGTGGTAGCGCTGCAGGCGCTCGCGCCGCCGCGACTCCTCGGTGACGCGGTCGGTGAGCCGGGCGTGCTCGATGGCCACGGCGGCGTAGTTGGCCAGCGCCACGAACACCGTCAGGTCGTCCTCGGAGAACTTGCGCGAGCGCGGGGTGTCGGCATAGAGCACGCCAATCACGTCGTTCTGGTTCCACAACGGCGCGCACATGAACGAGCGGATGCTCAGCGCCTGGACGCTCTGGGCGAGGTCGAGGCGCCCGTCCACCAGCGCGTCGACGGCCAGCATGGCGACGCGGTCGCGGATGACGGTGTTGACCACGGTGCGGCTGAGGCGGGCGTCGGCCAGGGGCCGTCCGTCGGCACCGCGTGACACCCGCGCCGTCAGCGGGTCGAACGGCGAATCGCGGAGCAGCAGGAAGACCCGTTCGGCGGCCACGGCCTCGAAGACGAGGTCGCCGACGCCGTCGAGCACGTCGGCCAGGACGCGGGGTTGCACGAGCGACCGGGTGATCTGCGACAGCAGCGAGAGCAGCCGCGCCGCCTGCGACGGCGAGGCATCCGGGTGGGACGCGGCCTCGGCGGCCAGCGTGGCGATCGGGCGGACGATCGTCGCCGACATGTCGAACTCGTCCTCGTCGCTCACCAGGGCCGTCCCGGTCGGCAGGGGCTCGGTGATGGCCAGTGCGACGCCCCCGAGCATGACGGCATCGCCCGCGTGCAGTGGCACCGGGTCCGAGATGCGGGTGCCGTTGACGCGCGTCCCGTACGTGCTGTCGAGATCGCGCAGCCAGCAGCAGCCGTCGCGAAGTTCGAGTTCGGCGTGGCGCCGGGAGATGGTCGGGTGGTCGACCATCATGTCGCTGTCGGCGCTGCGGCCAATCGCGACGCGCGCCGGTCCGTCGGGCTGCAGCAGAAACGTCCGCGGCGGTTCGGCCCGGACCTGCCAGCTGACGGTGAAGCCATCGCGCACGTGATCGCCAGGAGCCATCTTCGCGTTATGTATAGCAGGACAGGACGGCAGGCCGCCGTGACCTGTCATAAGATCCGGCTGGAGTCCGCGCCTCTGGCGTGGTGCCCGTCCACTGAATATGACGTGTCCCCGGTGCGGCCACACAGCCGACCAGTCTGCCAAGACCTGTCCGTCCTGCAAGGCCGTCCTCGGCCTGCCGCCGGCGAGTCTCGAAGCCACCGACATGGGCATTCCCCTGTCGTCGCTGGCCCGCAGCACACCCTCGGGCCCGGCGATGACCCCGGCAGCGCCCGTGCCGCTCGTGCAGCCGGCCCCCAGGCCGCGCCCCTCGCGGACCGCCTCGCCGGCGGTGGCCGTCGCCTCCGCCACCCCCATCCCCGTCCCGGCCGTCGCCACGCCCGATCCTCCTGACGGCCTCGAGCAGACCCGCATCGACGGCATCCTGGGGCCGACGATGCGGGCCTCGCGACCGACGACCGTACGGACCCAGGCGGTACGCACGACGATCACGGGCCGGGCCGGTCCGGCCAGCGGGCAGCCGGGTGAACTGGTCGGCAAGGAGCTCGGCCAGCGATACCACATCACCAAGCTGCTCGGCGCTGGCGGGATGGGCGCGGTGTACCAGGCCCTCGACAACGAGTTGGGGGTGGCGGTGGCCATCAAGACGGTGCGCCAGGAACTGGCGGCCGACCCCGAAACCGCACGGCTGCTCGACCGCCGGTTCAAGCAGGAACTGCTGCTGGCCCGCAAGGTGACGCACAAGAACATCGTGCGCGTGCACGACATCGGCGAGATCGATGGCGTGAAGTACATCACCATGCCGTACCTGCAGGGAGAGGATCTGGCCACGGTCCTCAAGCGGGAGGGCACGCTGTCGGTGGAGCGCGTCCTCACGCTGGCGCGCTCGGTCATCTCGGGACTGGCGGCCGCGCATGACGCCGGCGTCGTGCACCGCGACCTCAAGCCCGCCAACATCATGGTGGCGCCCGACGGCGAAGGCCTGGTGATGGACTTCGGCGTGGCCAGATCCACCGACGTGGCGATAGCGGCCGGCGACGGCGCGGTGAGCGGCGACGCGCTGGCGTCGCTGGTGGCCGCGCAGGGGGCCACGCCGGTGCCCGAGCAGACGGCGAGCGGGATGGTGGTCGGCACCATCGAGTACATGGCGCCCGAGCAGTCGCGCGGCGAGGCCGTCGACCAGCGCGCCGACATCTACGCGTTCGGCCTCATCCTCTACGACCTGCTCGTCGGACGCACGCGCTCGCAGCGCATGAAGAGTGCCATCGCGGAACTGCAGAACCGCATGCACGAGGCGCCGCCGCCGCTGCGCAGCATCGACCCGACCATCCCGGCCGCCCTGGAAGCCATCGTGATGCGGTGCGTGCAGCCGGAGGCCGCCGACCGCTTTGCCACGTCGCGGGATCTCGGCAGCGAACTGGCCAAGCTGGACGCGCACGGCGTGCCCCTCCCGCTGGCCAAGCGGCTTACCTGGAAGCACGTGACCGCGGCCAGCCTGACCGTGGTGATGCTGCTCGGCGCCACCTACTGGGCGGCGCGCGGCCCGGAAGCGGAAGTCAAGCACGAGCCGGTCTCGATCCTCATCACCGATCTCGAGAACGACACCGGCGACCAGACCTTCGACGGCGCCCTCGAGCCGATGCTGAAGCTGGCCCTGGAAGGCGCCGGCTTCATCAGCGCCTACGACCGCAACGGCATCAGGCGCAGCCTCGGCGTGGTGCCGCCGGCGGTCCTCGATGCCGCGGCGGGCCGCGCCCTGGCTGTCCAGCAGGGTGTCGGCGTGGTGCTGTCGGGGACGCTGGCCAGGCGCGGCAGCAGCTATACGATGACGCTGCGGGCGGCCGAGAGCGTCACCGGCAACGAGATTGCCAGCGAGTCCGATGACGCCTCCGGCCGGGACGGCGTCCTCGGGGTGGCCACCGACCTCGGCAACCGCATCCGCACCGCGCTCGGCGACAACACGTCGGATTCGACCCGTCGGTTCGCGACCGAGAAGCTCTCGGCGACCTCACTCGAGGTGGTGCGTGAATATGCGCTGGCGATGCAGGCGCTGTCGAGCAGCCAGTTCACCGAAGCACGCGCCGCCTTCGAGCGCGCCATCCAGATCGACGCGAACTTCGGGCTGGCCTACGCCGGCCTGGCCACCGCGGCGTCCAACATGGGCCAGCCGCAGGAGGCGGAGCGGTTCGTTCGGCAGGCCATTCGCCACGTCGATCGCATGACCGAGCGCGAGCGGCTGCGGACGCGCGGTCTGCTGTACTACATCACCAACGACTACGAAGCCTGCGTCAAGGAGTATGGCGACCTGCTGGTGCAGTACGAGGCCGACGTCGCGGCGCGCAACAACCTCGCCCTCTGTTCGACCAAGCTGCGGCAGATGGCCCGCGCCCGCGACCAGATGAGCCGCGTGGTCAGCATCCTGCCGAAGCGATCCCTGTACCGCCTCAACGCCTCGCTCTACTCGACCTATGCCGGTGACTTCGCGCAGGGCGAAAGCGACGCGCTGGTCGCGCAGCAGCTCGGTGACCGGTGGGCGCTGCAGGCCCTGGCGCTGGCCAAGCTGGGACAGAACGACTTCGGCGCGGCCGCCGTGGCGTACGAGTCCCTCGGCAAGTCGATTGGCGCCGGTCCGTCGTACACCTCGGCGGGGCTGGCCGACATCGCCCTGTTCCAGGGGCGGTTCGGTGCGGCGACGCAGCTGTTCACCGACGGGGCGGCAGGCCGACCTCGCGGCGCAGGAGCCCGATCGGGCGGCGATCAAGCTGGTGGGACTGGCCTACACCGAACTGTCGCGCGGCCGTCGTCGCGAGGCCGATCGCCGCGGCGGATCGCGCCGTCGCCCTCAGCACCAGCATCCAGGTGCGCTTCCTTGCTGGCCGGACCTATGCCGAGGCCGGCTCGCTGGCCAAGGCGTCGGCCATTGCCATCGAGCTGGCGGACTCGCTGCAGGTGGAGTCGCAGGCCTACGGCAAGCTGCTCGAGGGTGTCGTCCTGCTCGACCGCGGCGCGGCGCGCGCCGCCGTGCGCACGCTCAATGATGCCAACGAGATGCTGGACACGTGGATCGGCCACTTCGATCTCGGCCGGGCCTACCTCGAGGCCGGGGCGTTCCCGCAGGCGGACTCGGAGTTCGATCGCTGCCTGAAGCGCAGCGGCGAGGCCCTGTCGCTGTTTCTCGACGAGGAACCGACCTCAGGCTACCTGCCGCCGGTGTACTACTACCTCGGTCGCGCCCGCGAGGGCATGGGCACGTCGGCGTTCGCCGATGCGTACCGCCGCTACCTGGCGATTCGCAACCAGACCGACGCCGATCCGCTGGCCGACGACATCCACAAACGCCTGCGGTAGGGGCAGCTCCCCGAGCTGCCCTCCCGTCAGGGCGCCTTGGGAAGGCGCCCCTACCGGCGTGCCGCGATCGCCGTGGCGTGACCGCCGTGCGCGGACGCCGATGCGCGGACGCCGATGCGCGGACCGGCGCGCAGCGCGGAGGCGCCCCCGAGCGCCCTACTTCACCAACCGCACGTTGAACGCCTGCGTGGCGTACCGGTCGTCGCTCGGCGTGATGGTCACGACGTAGGTGCCGGCCGGCAGCTTCGCGCCTGTCGTCTCCCTGGTCTGCAGGTTGAACGACCACGTCTTGGACGACGCCTTGTACCGGAAGCCACTGCGGCCCGGATCGGTGTTGCGCAGCGTGACGGCCGACGCCGGGCCGGCCACGGTCACCAGGTAGCTCAGCGTCGAGCTGTCGACGACGGCATTGGCCCGCGAGTATCGCCACTGCATCGGGACGACGCGCCGGCCTTGAACGTCGGCCCCCGCCGCCGCCGGTGCGTTCTTGACGTTGACGAATGCGAAGCCGGTGCTCTCAGGTGCGAGCACCGTGAACGTCAGCGTGGCGACCCCGGTCAACCCGTCCGCGTCGGTGGCCGTGACGGTGACGACCGTCGAACCCGCCTGACCGGACACCGGCGTCATGGTGATGGTCCGCATCCCCTCGCTGCCGCCAAAGACGATCGCGCTGTCGGGCAGCAGCGCCGGGTTGCTCGACGATCCGCTCAGCACCAGCGCGGCGGCGCCGCCGGTGTCGGCCACCACGAAGGTCATCGTCGTCGACGTCGTGTTGCGGTCCTGGAGGACCGGCGCGGTCGGCAGACCGGAGACGGAGGGCGGGCCCCCGGCCCCGACGATGGTGACCAGGTTGGACGGCTCGCTGTCGACCGCGCCGAGCTCCCCGTCGGCAGCGTAGTTGGTGACCACGAAGTACGTGTACGGGGCACCCTCGACCAGGTCGGTGGGGTCCACGATCAGGTAGTCCTCGGTATCGAGCTTGCCGGGGTCGGGCACCACCGAGCCCACGGCCGTCCAGGGCACGCCGGGACGGAGTGTCGCGCCTTCCACCCGGTACAGGGTGAAGCTCGCGGCGCCGCCGATGTGCGGTGCGAGGAAGCGGGCCGCCACGTCGTTGGTGCCGGCACCGGGCGTCGCACACGACGCGCCAACGACGCAGACGCGCAGCGTGTTGGGTGCGGTGCGTGCCAGATCGGCGGCCAGGACCGTGTCGATCTCGCCAAGCGGGTTGTCCGGGTCGTTGACGTTCAGGTCACCGCCCCCGAAATCGCCGCGGCCGAGGTCGCCGCTGCCGGACTCGGCGGCCCCGAGGTCCAGGTCGACCTTGCCGAGATCGACCTTGCCGGCATCGAGATCGACCTTGCCCAGGCTCAGGTCGACCTTGCCGAAATCGAGATCGACCTTGCCGGCGTCGAGATCCACCTTGCCGGCATCCAGGTCCACCTTCCCGAGATCCAGGTCGACCTTGCCGAGGTCCGAGGGGCCGAGGTCGACCTTGCCGACATCGAGCGACAGCGGGCCGACGGCCAGCGTGCCGTCGGCCAGCCGGTAGAGGCCGCCGACGTTGCGGCGCGAGCCGACCTGATTCAGCCGCAGGTTGGACCAGTCGTCGGTGCTGCCGGCCAGCGGTCCGCTCACCGCGCCTGCACCGGTGCCATTGAGCAGGCCGTTGAAGTTGACGTCCTGCGCGTAGGGGACGGTGTCGATGATGTCGTTGCCGTTCCAGTCGATGGGCGCGTCGGCCGTGCGCGCATCGATGCGCACCATCCGCTCGCCGGCGGCCAGGGGCGACCCGTCGCAACGCGAGCGGGCGGGCAGGCGCTGATCCTTCAGGTAGCTGAAGTCGATGGGCGCGTACCAGCCGAGCCGGTACTTCGAGGTGCTCAACACACCCTCCTGCACCGCTGATTCGTCGAGATCGGCAAACGCCGATGCCGCGGCGAAATCGAGGGCTGGCGTGCCGGTGTCGTCAATCAGGCCGCGCAGCTGATACAGGTAGTTCATCACGCTGAGATAGCCGGGCTTGCAGTTGGGCTCGAAGGCCTCGCCGCCGTGCCGGCGCTCGGCCGTGTGGCCGAACTCGTGGGCCAGGGTGGAGGCCTGCATGAACGGCGTCCCGACCGGCAGCCCGGCCGAGTTCTTGAAGCCGCCGAGCGACACGATCATGTCGCCGCCCGGGAAATCGGCGACGCCGCTGTAGGTGCGGGGGACGCGGAAATCCGGGTTCTCCGACGAGCCTGCCGGACACACGCCGGCGACGTCCTCGATGGGGAGGGAGGCGCCGTCCAGGCACGGCCGTGTCGACTTGGGCAGCCCGATGAAATGTGAGAACACCGCGTACCGGAAGACGTCCAGGCGGACCTGGTCGAACACCCGTGCGCAGGTGCTGCCGGCGACGTCGCAGTCCTCGGCCAGGCCGTCCACGAACGAGTCACGGATCCGGCGCAGGCCGGTTTTCCAACCGAGGGTGCCGGGATAGGCGGAGAACTGGCAGGCCCACGGCGGTGCACCAGGGGCGCGCGCGCACACCGTGATGTCCTCGTCGATGGCCTCGCCGCCCCTGGCCAGACCTTCGCCGGGGAAGGTGTCGCGCACCAGGTAGGGCTCGGCAACCGAGCCGACGCCGTACGTCGGCCCGAGGTCCACGTGCACGTTGATGCCGCGGTTCTGGAACATCTCACCGAACAGGCGGATGGCTTCCGGGTCCGGGGCATGCGAGTGCGCGGGGTGGACCTCGGTGCCGTACGTGCGGGGCGCCTCGGTCTTCATGAAGTTGATCTCCAGGAAGATGTCCTTCACGTTGGGGTCGGCGCCCATCCGCGACAGCAAGGGCAGCGACCGACCATACGGGTCCTTGACCGGCGTGGCCGACCGTTCCCAGAGGTTCAGCAGGCCGTCCCCGTCATCGTCGTTGACCGGGGTGCGGTAGACGACGGCCGCCCAGGAGACACAGTCGGTGATGCCATTGCTACTGTCTGCGTCTTCGTAGCCGGCGCCGGTCTGGATGACTGGCAGCGATGGGTCGACGTCGACGGGGTACGTCGGATTGTTCCAGTTGGGGCCGGCCGAGCCGGTAAATGGATTGGCGAAGCTGGCGCTGTTGTAGAAGATGAATTCGCGGCCGCGGTCCGGACCATTGCTGGCAATGTGCGACAGCTTGCCCCTGAGATTCGACATCGTCGGCCTCATAGAAGCCTTCGATGCCGATGCTCATGCCGGGCTGGGCGGCCGACATCGTGTAAGCGCCGTCGTACAGCACGATGGCGCTGTAGGGCAGCGAGGAGTCGCGATAGACGATGACCAGGCTGGCGCCGACGGCGGCTGCGCGGGGGGAGTCAGGCAGCACCACGCGGTGGGCGCCGTAACCGGCCGTCTTGCCGGTGGCGGGGTCGATCTCGAGGAAGCGCAGGACGTCGGCGCGATAGGTGATGGTGCGGTTACCGCCGCTGCCCGCGATGAGTCCGGGACAGGTCGCGCTGGCCCCCAGCTGCTTGCCGAGCAGGGTCTCGATCTCGCCCGGCTGGCTGAGCGGCTGGCCGTGGAACTGCACGCCGCTGGCGCCCGCCTGCGGCAGGTTGGCATCGGTGACTGCCTGCCAGTAAAGAAAGGCGGCCGAGATGTCCACGCCCTTGGGCACACAGCTGACGCGTTCGGTGTCGCCGTCGGCGCACACCGGAATCACGATGTCGCCAGTCGCGAAGCCGCTCACGCCGGTGCCACGCAGGCCGATGCCCTGCACCGCGTAGTCGCCGGTGATCAGGTAGTTCTTGAAGAACGACAGGGACGGGGGGGCCGCAGCGTCGAGCTGTGACGACACCTGCGTCAGCAGCCCAGCCACGACGACGACCGCGAGAAACATGCGCTGCATACGGGGCAATCCTTGCTCGCGGATGTAGCGCGAGAAGTCAATCCCTGCTCAGACTTTTGTCGCCTGAAGCGAGGTCCGATAAGGGACGTTTTGAAGAATTCAGCCCAATCCCTGAGAAGTCATGAGCCGGTGCTGTGTGAAGGAGCAAGTTCCGGGCCGGCGACCCGGCGTTCGAACTGTCGAGCTGGCTCAGGACGGTACGGTCGGGCCGGCTCCGGGCGCTTCCGACCGGTCGGGCGCGGGCGGTTCGGCGATGAAGCGGTAGCCGACGCCGCGGACGGTCAGGACATGGCGCGGCGTGGACGGATCCTCGTTGAGGAACCGTCGCAGGCGGACGATGAAGTTGTCGATGGCGCGCGTGTCGGTGTCCTCGTGCAGGTCCCAGACGTCTTCGAGGATGGCCTTGCGCGACACGACCTTGCCGGCGTTCTGCAGCAGGTACTGCAGCAGGTCGGCTTCCATGGCGGTCAGGTGGTACGGCAGCGTCCCGACCCGCAGTTCGAGCGTCGAGGGGTCGAAGGTGTTGCCGCCGAAGGTGTAGAGGTCCGGGCGGCGGTCGGGCGCCGGCGCGGTTCGGGCCCAGGCGCTGCGCCGCAGCAGGCCTCGCACCCGCGCCAGCAGGATCGGCAGCTCGAACGGCTTGGGCAGGTAGTCGTCCACGCCGGCGTCAAAGCCGGTGAGGACGTCTTCCGGGCGGCCGCGTGCCGTCAGCATCAGGATCGGGACGTAGTCGCCCCGCGCCCGCAGTGTGCGAGCCACGTGCGAACCCGTCCTGGCCCGGCAGCATCACGTCGAGCAGGACGGCGTCCCAGCTGCCGGCCTCGGCGGCCAGGCGCGACAAGGCCACCTCGCCATCGCCCGCGACGCTCCACGACATGACCATCGGCCTGCAGGTTGAACTGCAGGCCGAGCGCGAGGTGCGGCTCGTCCTCGACCACCAGCAGGCGTGCCATCAGGTTCGCTCCAGCCGTGGCAGTTCGATGGTGAACGTCGAGCCGCGGCCCTCGCCTTCGCTGGTGGCCGTGACCCGTCCGCCGTGCTGCCTGACGATCGACCGCACGATGTAGAGGCCCAGGCCCGTGCCTTTCACTTTCGACCCACGCCACTGGAAGCGATGGAAGCGCCGGAAGATCCGCTTGAGCTGCGCCTGCGGGATGCCCACGCCCTCGTCGACGCACGCGAATCCGCACCACGTCGTCGGCTGCCACGCTGACGTCGACGGCCACGCGCACCTGGTCGCGGGAGTACTTGACGGCGTTGTCGAGCAGGTTCGAGATCACGCTGCGCAGCTCGTCGACGTCGCCGTTGACCATGGCGACCCCGGCCTCCGGACCGGCGATGGTCATGGTCTCTGGCGGCAGGTGATGGCGCAGGCGCGCCACCTCCAGGACCTCGTCCGCCAACGCCGCGTCACGTCCACCGGCGCCCGGTGCAGCGAGCTGACGCGCTGGCCCGCGGCGCCCGCCTTGAGGACCTGTTCCACGGTCTGCTGCAGGCGGTCGGCGTCGGCCAGCATGATGCTGTAGAAGTCGGCGCGCTGCGCCTCCGACACCTGCCGCGACTGCAACGTCTGGAGGTAGAGACGGATCGAGGCGATGGGTGTCTTCAGCTCGTGCGTGACGGCGTTGAGAAATGCATCCTGCTGATCGTTGCGATGCAGCTCACGGACGAGAAACACGGTGTAGATGATGATGCCGGCGATGATCAGCGCAAACGCCAGCACGCCGAGTACCAGCGGCAGCAGGCTGAGGCCGTTGACGTAGATCCACCCGACGTTCAGCGTGATTGCGGCCGCCACGAGGACGACGCAGAGCGTCACGAAGACGATCGTCGCGGTGCGGCGGGTCACGGGGGGATTCTACAGAACGTCGAACGGCGGGGGCAGAATGCAAAAACGGGGAGACCTGGACCCAGGCCTCCCCGTTGATGACGTCGCTGACGCTGCGGCTACTGGCGCAGCAGCGGCTCGGCCGCCGAGATGTCGACTGCGTCGTCTGTCTGCTGCGGCATGCGGTGGACGTGCTCGATTCGCGCCGACTTGACGTCCCAGACCAGCCCGAGCGCGCGCAGGATGCTGATGTTGATCCAGTTGATGTCGAGCTCGTACCACGCCAGCCCATGACGCGCCGACACCGGGTGGGCGTGGTGGTTGTTGTGCCAGCCTTCGCCGAAGGTCAGCAGCGCCACCCACCACAGGTTGGTGGAGTCGTCCTTGGTCTTGAAGCGGCGCGAACCCCAGAGGTGCGTTGCCGAATTCACCAGCCAGGTCGCGTGCAGGCCGTAGGTGGTGCGGGCAAAGACGGCCCAGAGCACGTACGGCAGTCCGCCGAAGATGGCAAAACGCCAGGCCGACGACCACCTGCGGCACCCAGTGCCACGTGGTCAGCCACACGTGAACCGGGTCCTTGGCCAGGTCCGGCACGTAGCGACGCAGCACGTCGGTGTCGTGGTGCATCGCCTTGCCCATGAAGATCCAGCCCATGTGCGCCCAGAACGTGCCCTCGCGCGGGCTGTGCGGGTCGCCTTCATGGTCGGAGTGCTGATGGTGGATGCGGTGCGTTGCCACCCAGAAGATCGGGCCACCCTCGAGGGCGAGTGTGCCGCAGATCGTCAGGAAGTACTCCATCCACTTCGAGGTCTTGTAGCCGCGGTGGGTCAGCAGGCGGTGATACGCCATGCCGATCCCGAGGCTGCCGGCGACAAACCACATGATCACCGCGGCCAGCATCGCGCCGTAATCGATGAAGAAGAATGCGGCGACGGCACCGATGTGGAACGCCGTCATCGCGGTGATGGTGATCCAGTTGTAGCCGTGACCGGCAGCAGCCTTGCGGCCGTAAAGAGCAGTGACTTTGACGGGTGCGCTCATGGAGCACCCACGATGCCACGACGCGCGCCGGCGCACTGTAATACTTCTGTCAGCGGCTGTATCCCGTCGCCATGCGCGGTCTTCTTGCGGCGAGTGGCGTGCTCCGAAGGAGGCGTCACCCCGCTCAGCAGGGCGCGACTGAACGTTTCAAAAATCGTTGTGACACCTTGACTTTTGAAACGCGGGTCACGTCTACTGCGGCACCATGACCAGCACCGCCATCATCTGTCTCCTGGCCCTGGGCTCGCTCGGCGGCTTGGCCGGCGCCGCCCAGACCGAGGCGCCCTCTGCGACGATCGCGCTCGACCGCGCGGTCGTGGTGACGGCGACGGACCTATCCCGCCAGGAACGCACGGCGGTTCGCGTACTGGTCGAGGAAGTGGAGCGGCGGACCGCCATCCGCCTTGCGGTGGCCACCACCTGGCCCGCGGCCGACGTTCCCGTCATCGCGGTGGGGACGTGGTCGACGGCGCCCCGCTGGGCAGGCGCCGCTCGCGACGCGTTGGCCACGGGCGCGCGGCCGGGTCCCGAGGGCTTCCGACTGCGCGGCGACGCGGCCGTGCGCGCGTCCGCCACGGTGCTGGTGGCTGGTGTCGACAGCCGCGGTCTGCTGTTCGGGGTCGGTCGCCTGCTGCGGGAAGCGCACTTGACGCCGGGTCTCTTCACCCTGCCCAGGGACCTTGCGATCGACACCGCGCCAGTCGTGCCTATCCGCGGCCATCAACTGGGCTATCGACCCAAGACCAACGCGTACGACGCCTGGGATGTGCCGATGTGGGAGCAGTACATCCGCGACCTCGCCGTCTTTGGCGCGAACGCCATCGAGCTGATCCCGCCCCGATCGGACGATGCGGCCGACAGCCCGCACTTTCCGCTGCCGCCCCTCAGGATGATGACCGAGATGTCGCGCATCGCCGACGACTACGGCCTCGACGTGTGGGTCTGGTATCCCGCGCTCGACAAGGACTACGGCGACCCGGCGCAGGTGCAGTTCGCGCTCGACGAGTGGGCTGGCGTGCTCTCGAAGCTCCCGCGCGTCGACGCGCTGTTCGTCCCGGGCGGCGATCCGGGACACACGCCCCCGGGCCTGATGTTCCCGCTGTTGGAGAGGCAGACCGCCAGCCTGCGACGGTTCCACCCGCGGCTGCAGATGTGGATGGCGCCCCAGGGCTTCAACGCCACGTGGATGGACGAGTTCTATCGCCTGATCAAGACCGAGCCGGCGTGGCTGACGGGCATCGTCTTCGGTCCACAGGTGCGCGATCGTTTACCTGTACTGCGCAGCCGGGTGCCGGCCCGCTACCCGATTCGCCAATACCCCGACATCACGCACAGCCTGAAGGCGCAGTACGCCGTGCCCGACTGGGACATCGCGCATGCGCTCACTTCGTTCCGCGAGCCGATCAATCCCCGGCCGCTCGACCAGGCCGCCGTGTTCGCAGCGGCGCTGCCACATGCCCCTGCCTTCATCACGTACTCGGAGGGCGCCAACGACGATGTGAACAAATTCGTGTGGAGTGGCCTGGGCTGGGATCCGCACGCGCCGGTACTGGACACCCTCAGGCAGTTCAGCCGCTACTTCATCGGTCCGGCGTACACGGAGGACTTCGCGAACGGGCTGCTGGCGCTCGAGCGTAACTGGCAGGGCCCGTTGGCCACCAACACCGGCGTCTACACCACGCTGGCGCAGTTCCAGGACATGGAGCGCGCAGCCCCTCCCGCCCTGCGGCGCAACTGGCGCTTCCAGCAGGGGCTGTATCGCGCCTACTACGACGCCTACCAGCGCAGCCGTCTGCTGGCCGCGATGGCGACCGAGGACCTGGCGTTGCAGCGCCTCGCGGAGGCCCCGTCCACGGGTGCGCTGGCCGCCATGGCCGATGCCGAACGCCTCCTCACCGACGTACCCGCGCCGGCCGCGCGCCAATGGCGGGAGCGCGTGTATGCCCTCGCCGATGCGCTGTTCCAGAGCATCAGGCAACAGCTCAGCGTCAGCCGCTACGGCGCCATTGCCGTGGACCGCGGCGCCACGCTCGACACGGCCGAGACCACGCTCAACAACGCCGACTGGCTGCGGAGCCGGTTCACGTCTATCCGTACGCTACCAACCGAGGTCGAGCGCCTGGCGGCAATCGATCGCGTCGTCCGCTGGACCGACCCCGGTCCTGGCGGCTTCTACGACGATCTCGGCAACGCCTCGATGCAGCCGCACCTGCTGCATGCGCGCAGCTACGCGGACGATCCCGGCGGCATGGAGTCGGTCTTCACCGGCTTCAACTTCGGCGAGGGCTGGCGGCTGTCGTGGGTCCAGCACGCCGAGACGTACTGGGAGACGCCGCTCGAGATGCGCTACACAGGACTGGACCCGATGGCCCAGTACGTGGTGCGTGTGCTCTACGCCGGCGACCAGTTCGGCGCGGCGACGCAGGTGCGGCTCGTGGCCAACGGCGAGCACGAGGTGCACCCGTACCTGACCAAGCCGCGACCCTCTGCCGAGCCGCTGGAGTTCGCGGTGCCGCGCGCCGCGACGACGGGCGGCACGCTGACGCTGACGTGGCGCAACACGCCCGGGCTGGGGCGGTTCGGCAAGGCCACGCAGATCGGCGAGGTGTGGCTGATGCGGCGAGAGGCGACGCCGCCCGTCGCCCAGCGCTGAGGTCCCTATCGTTGCGGCGGAATCGCGTGCCGTTCGTCGTCGAAGCCGAAGGCGTGCAGCGTGCCGTCCTCGGTGCCGACGTAGATCTGGCCCAGGCCGCTCCACAGGCTGCCGGCCGAGGCGGGCGCCGTCATGGTGCGGCCGCTGGTCCACAGACGCCGCCCTGACGCGCCGGCGTAGGCGTGCAGGGTCGCTCCCGCTCCTGCCGCCGCTCCAGCGCGTGGCGACCCCGCGCCAAGCGCAAACACCACGTCGTTGACGATCACGGGCGTCGCGGGCGACGTCAGCGACTCCGACGCCCAGACCGGGGCCAGCGACAGCGCGCCCGCCGACTCACTCACCGACACGGCGACGACGGCGCCGCGCGTCGCGGGACCGTTGGTGCGCGGGACAAGTGCGGCGAGTGGCCCGTCGATTGGCACGAGGATCCAGGTCGATCGCGCGCCTGGTGTCGGGGCGACTGCGGCCGCGGTGGGTGATGAGGCCGCTGTTGCCGCCTCGACCGCGCCGCCCTGCTGCCACAGCGCGATCGCGTCGCGTCGCACCGATGCGCCTGCTCCGGCGAGTGCCGCAGACGTGGCCAGCGGCGTGGCGTGGTCGGCGCCGCCGAGCGACGCCGCGTCGAGCAGCACCACGCGTCCATCCCGGGTGGCGGCCGCCACGACTTCGCGATCACCCTGGCGGAACACCGATGGCCCGGTGACGAAGTCGGTGTCGGGGCGCGTGAACCAGTTGGTGATGGCCAGCGTCTTCGGGTCGAGCGCGACAATGGCGTTCGCCTTGCCGTCACCGGTGGCGACGCCGGCGCCGACCGCGACCAGCAGGGTGCCGCTCGACGTGACCGCGACTGGCCCGACGACCGGCCCGCCGCCAGTCAGCCACGAGACCACGGGCTTGTCCTCAGCGTCGAGGTCGAGCGCCCACACGCCGTCGGCCGTGCCCCCGCAGCCGCCGGTGGTGGCCGCATACAGGGTGGCGTCAACGGCCACGGGCGCGGTCCAGCGCGCGCCTCGTGGCAGGAACCGCGCTGGCTTCTGCAGGTCCTTGCCCGAGGCGAGCCCGAGCACACGCAGCCGGCCGTCGCGCGCGATCACGTACACGACGCCAGACGGACGAGACAGCGTCGAGCGCATGTTCGACTCGTCGGGTCGGGGGGCGCCCGGGATGAAGCCGGCGGGCCGCCCGGTGGTCGTCGGTGCCGGCACGCCGGCCGTCGTCGCCGGGGCTGGCGACCCCGCGGCGGGCTGCGCCCCAGCAGCTGCCGCCGGACGGGCGGCCGGACTGGTGGGCGCGCTGGCGGCAGGGCTGGCCGCTTGCGCCGCGGCCTGCGCCTGGCGTCTGACCGTATCGACCGGTGCGCCTTCCCCGGGAAGCCCGAGTTGCGTGCGGTAGCCGACGCCCGGGGGGCCGGCCGGCCTCGCCAACGGGTTCGCCGTGGCTGACGCGTCGAGCGGCACGACGCGGGTGACTGCCGCCGTCGCCGCACCGGCGCACGCCGGCAACCCCGCGGCGTCCTCGAGGTCGAGCGCCCGTTCCCACACCACGAACGCGATGTCGTTGTCCACGCCGTAGACGCGATCCCCCGCGCCGGTGACCACCGACAGCGGCACGAACAGCGTCACGCCGCTGGCCGTGACGCCCTGGCCGAAACCACCCGCCACGCCAGCCTCGCGCCCGAGCGCCGCGGTCCACTGGCGCGCGAAGCCGGTGCCGGCCATCGCGTCGGACGAGATCTTGTCATCGACGCGTATCCACGACGTGCGCTGGGCATCGGCCAGGGGCGCGAACCAGCGCGTCCCACCGCGTCCCACCTGGGCCAGGCCGACGTGACCTGCAACGAGGCAGCCGAGCGCAACGAGGGTCCAACGGAAAGCACGCATGGGGAATCGTCCTAACGGGGAATGCCGAAGCAGTAGAGCGTGCCGTCGAAGGTGGCGACGTAGGCGCGCCCGTTGGCGACGGTGAGCCCGCTGAAGTGGTTCCACGAGGTGATCTGGTCGCCACTCGACCAGAGTTCCCTGCCGGTACGCGCATCGAGCGCGTAGATCGCGGCGCGGCGTGACCCGGCGATGCGACGCACCGGACCGGAGCTCAGGCCGCCGCCGTAGACCGGCCCGCCAGGCTCGTCCCAGCCCTTCTCGGGCATCACCTGCGACGCGTCCTCGCCGGCGGCGTAGGCGAACACGATGCCGTTGGCGATGACCACCTCCTCGGCAAGGTCCATGTCGCGCGACATCCACGCCGGCACGAGCCGCCAGCCTTCGGGGCGCTGCCGCAGTGTGAAGGCGGCCACGCCGCCGCCACGCGGGCGGCCGTGTTCGATCGGCGCCTTGAAGGTGCGGCTGACCGGACCCCAGAACGGCGCCAGCACCCACTGCGTACCCGAGCCGTCTTTCCAGGCGCCGAGTGCGCCCCAGATGCCCTGGGCGTCGAAGGCCTGCTGGTCGTTGCAGATCAGCGGCGTCGTGTGCAGCGTGGTGCGGTGGTCCTCGCCGCCGAGCGCGTCACGATCGAGCAGCCACAGGCGGCATTCCTTGCTCGTGCCCACCAGGAAGCGGCGCCCGCGATGGTCGAACGCCACCGGCGTGGTGTTGACGTCGAGGTCGCGTCGCCACAGCCAGTTGGCGTTGGGCGCGCCGAAGAAGTCCACCACCTGCAGCTGCTTCATGACGTCGAGCTTGACGCCGACGATGCCGTTGCCGAGGCGGCGGGTGAGCGGGTCGAACATCGCATCGCCGGTGCCGAGGAACACCCGGCCCTGCGCGTCGACGGAGGCGCCGCGGCGTCCCCACAACCCACCACCGGCCGGGATGAACGCGCTCACCACCTTCGTGGCCAGGTCGAAGGAATAGAAGGCGTTGGTGAGCCCGCCGCAACCCTGGGCCGTGGCCGTGTAGATCACGCCCTTCTGCAGGTTCAGCGCGTACGGCTTGCCACCGCCGGGGATGAACAGCTCCGGCGCGGCGGCGTCCTTGCCGTCGGCCAGGTTGACCTGCCGCAGCCGCCCGTCCCACGAGACGGCGTAGATGGTGTAGATGCCCGGCGAGGTCTGGGCCATGGTCGGCACCGCCGTCAGGCCGCCGGGACACAGCGTGTCGTCGTTGCGGCCCTCGCTCGTGAGCGTCCGGTCGAAGCGTCGGTGCCAGATCTCGCGCCCCGTCGCGACGTCGATGCCCCACAGGTCGTCGGAGACCCCGGCCACGACCGCGAGTTCGCGGGGCCCGTCCGGCGTATCGACCCGCTCTGCCACCAGCGGCGCGAACAGCTTGTGCATCGCGCGCGCCTTGGTGTCCAGCTTCACTGTCCACTGCAGGGTCGTGGTGCCGACGTTGGCCGGCGTGAACACCTGCTCGTCGCGCACCCAGCCCGTTCGCGCCGAGTCAACGCCCTCGGTCAGGAAGTCGGAGGCCAGGCCCGTCATTCCCGCGGCGACCAGCATCGCCATCGTCAGCTTCGCAGCCCGCATGTCCCCTCGTCTCTTTCCGGTTGGTGGCGTCGGCATCTTAAGCGAGGTACGGCCAAGTCCGCAGCGCCACCGCCCCGCGCTGCCCTCCGTCGGGGGGCCGTCGCTGGTGCTGGCCTCCGCCGGAGGTAGAATCGCCGGGTCGCGCAGGGGCCGATAGCCGACCGATCGCGACGGAGGTGCGTGTGAGATCAGTGCGGTGGCTCATGACGGGCGCCCTGGTGGCGCTGTGGCTCGCGTCGGCGGTGGTCACGTCGGCGCGCCCGGCCCAGGCTCAGGCCCAGGTGCCCGGCCCGGTCCCGACCCCGGGGCAGGCGCCGATGCTGGTGCCCTCCGGTGAAGGCCTGCCGGACGGACCTGGCAAGGACGTGACGGTTCGCTCCTGCGGCACGTGCCACGAGGCGCGGCGCGCCGCCTCTGCACGCTTGACGCGGGCCGGCTGGGCGGCAGTCATCGACGGCATGATCGGGCGCGGCGCCCGCATTGCCGACGACGAGGTGCCGGTCGTGCTCGACTACCTCGCGACGCACTTTCTCGGCGAGGCGGCGCAGCCGCTCAACATCAACACGGCCCCGCAGATCGACTTCGAGTCCGCTGGCGGGCTGCTGCGCCGGGAGGCGGCCGCGGTCGTGCGCTACCGCGAGCGCCACGGGCGCTTCACCTCGATCGACGATCTGAAGAAAGTGCCCGGCCTCGACTTCCGCAAGATCGAGCGCCGCCGCGGCGCCTTCGTCGTGGTCCTGTAGAGGACCCCGACCTCAGCCACCGCGCAGGACGCGCAGCGCCCGGTCCGCCGCGAGCACGCCGCGGTACTGCGCTTCCTCGAACAGCGGCAGGCCGCTCAGGTCGGAGTGGGCGTAGAAGAGGCGGTCGTGGCCGTCTGCAGGGCGCGCCACTGCGGGTTGGCGAGCAGGCCCGGCGTGGGACGCACCATCGCGTGCCCGAAGCGCATGATGTCGACGCGGGAGACGCAGTCGCGGAGATCGGGATGGGCACGGGCGAGGTCGGCCAGAATCCGGTCGCGCAGCGAGGCGATAGTCCTGCGCCAGCAGCCATCGTCGAGCGTCGACGGCCGGCAGATGCGCCAGCGCCCAGTAGTACGTCCAGACCGTGCGCGGCACGTGTCGCCGCAATTGCTGATGGGTCGCCACGACGTAGCCGAGCGCCGGCGAGTCGAAGATGACGTTGTCCCAGGCGACGGGGAAGCCGGACTCGCGTGGCCACCGGTCGAGCGTCAGGTTCGCGGTCACCCAGGGCGAGGAAGTCACGGCCGGCATCCGCGCGCCATCGACGATGCGTGTGGCCACGTGCAGCGGCGCCGCCATGATCACCACGTCGGCCGTCCACGCGACGTGCGGGGTGAGCACCCGCCACCGCCGGCCCTGCCGCTCGACCCGGTAGGTCAAGCAGGCGGTGTGCACCCGGGCGCCAAGGCGCTGCAGCAGTCGACGCACGATCCAGCCGTTGCCCTCCGGCCACGTGAGCGGCCCGGCGTCGTCGGCATCGCGCGCCGCGAAGTACAGCAATCCGGCCCACGCCGACACGTCCCCCGCCAGGCCACCGTAGTCGTCGCGACACGCGTAGTCCACCATCCAGCGCAGCCAGGGCGAGTCGAGCCCTTCGCGGTGCGAGCCACGCCGCCATCGACAGCGCGTCCTCGGCTGGCGGGCCGCTCGCCGTCCAGCCCTGCGGCCATCGGGATCGTGAAGCGCCCCGTCGCGCGCAAGCCGTCGATGCGCGCGGCGAACTTCGCGAACTGATCGCGATCGCCGCCGCGTCGGGCCGACCGCTGGCTCGAACCCTTCCTGCCAGCGCCCGTGAATGAACAGCCGTTCGGCGGGCGCATGCACGAGATGTCGCTCGTCCCACACCCGGCCGTCGAACACGCCGAGGTCCGTGAAGATCTCGCGCACCAGCCCGGCGGCCTTGCCCGGCACCGGCACGTAGTGGGCGCCCCATGGGTACGCCGAGATCTCGTGCTCGCCCCACCGCGAGTTGCCGCCCGCTTCGCCCTCCATCTCGAGGATCACGAAGTCGTCCAGCTCCCGCTTCGCCAGCCGCCACCCGGCACACAGCCCGGCCATCGCCGCCACCGACGATCACGACCGCGGCGCGACGCTCCTCGCGTGGGCGCGGGAAGGCCGCGCCGTCACGGAGCCGGTGTCCGGCGACATGCGACTCGTTGACGAAACCGCCCGCCAGCGGGCGTCCGGCCTTCTGCGTCAGCCCGACCAGCGCCGCCGACAGGAACCCGCGCCGTGATACTGGCGGTGGCGCGGCGGGGTGCATCGGCGGGGTGCCGACTGCCGTCTGCCGACTGCCGACTGCCGATCCCCGGTTGCCGGTTGCCGATCCCCTACTTGTTGATGGCATTCCACTCGTGCTCGTAGTAGCGCACGAGCGCCTGGGTGTGGAGGCGGTTGGGTTCCACCGGCGACCCGCGCCATGTCGGCCGGAAAGTCGAAGAGCATCGGGCAGCGCTCGCGCGCGTCAGGAAGCGCAGCCCTGCGGGCAGCGCCGTCGGCTGGCCCGGGGCGGCCCGCCCGGCCAGGACGAAGCCCCATTCGCCGAACGACGGGACGTACACGTGGTAGGGCGCGACCGCCAGTCCGGCCTGCTCGATGGTCGTGACGATGCACCAGTAGGCCTGCCGGGCAAACAGCGGCGACGTCGCCTGCACGACGAACGTCGCGTCCGGGCGCAGTCGCGCCGTCAGCAGCCGGTAGAACGTCGTCGTGTACAGCTTGCCGAGCGAGAAATTCGACGGGTCAGGGAAATCGACGACGGCGAAGTCGAACAGCTCGCGGCCCTCGTCGAGCCAGGTGAAGGCGTCGGCGTTGACGACCGTGACGCGCGGGTCGAGCAGCGCGTCCTGATTGAGGCGCCGCAGCTCGCGGTGCGACGAGAACAGCCGGGTCATCTCCGGATCGAGATCGACCAGCGTCACTGCGCTGCACGTTGGCGTGACGCAGCACTTCGCGCAGCGCCAGACCGTCGCCGCCACCGAGGATCAGCACGCGCGCGCGCCGACGGCAACGCCGCCAGGCCGGGGTGGACGAGCGCCTCGTGATAGCGGTACTCGTCGCGCGAACTGAACTGCAGGTTGGCGTTGAGGAACAGCCGCAGGTCGTCCTTCCACGCAGTCAGCACGATGCGCTGGTACGGCGTGGTGCGCGTCAGCATCACGTCGTCGGCGTACAGGTTGGCCTCGGCGAGATTGCAGGATGGCGTCGGCCTTCCACAGCCCGACGCCGAGCAGCGCCAGCGCCGCCGACGCCCAGCGCCTGCAGCCCGCGCCGGTCGATGCGCGCCAGCGCGTCGCGCAGCACGACCGTCGTCCACAGCGCCACCGCCGACGTTGATGGCCCCGAACAGCATCGGCGCACGCACCAGCCCGAGTCTGCGGGACCAGGACGATGGGAAAGAGCAGCGAGGCGCCGAGGGCACCGAGGTAGTCGAACGGTGAGGACGTTGGCCACCACGTCCTTGAACTGGAAACGGTCGCGGAGCAGCCGCATCAGCAGCGGAATCTCGAGCCCGACGAGCATGCCGACGACGAGCACCAGGACGTAGAGCAGCAGCCGGAAGGCGTTGGTGTAGGCGAAGGCCAGAAAGAGCAGCGACGACGAGAAGCCGCCGACCACGCCGACCATGATCTCGACCAGGATGAACCGGGCGACCAGGCCGCGGGCCACGAAGCGCGACAGCCAGGAGCCGATGCCCATGGCGAACAGGTAGGTGCCGATGACGGTGGAGAACTGCGTGACGCTGTCGCCGAGCAGGTAGCTGGCCAGCGCGCCGGCGACGAGCTCGTAGATGAGCCCGCACGCCGCGATGAGCAGGACCGAGACGAGCAGGGCAGCGGTCATCGTGCGGGCCCGTCCGCCGAAGCGCCGCAGGCGCGCTGGACCCGTCCGCCGAAGCGCCGAGGGCGCATGGACCTGTCCGCCGAAGCGCCGCAGGCGCGCATGGACCCGTCCGCCGAAGCGCCGAAGGCGCGAAGGCGGATCAATGGATGGCGGCGGCGATGATCAACGACATGCCGAGCGCGAACGAGCCGATCAGCACGGCCAGCGCGGTGTTGTGGTCGTCGATGATCTCCTTCCACAACTGGTACGGCGTCAGGCGGTCGACCGCGACGAAGGTGACGCAAACAGCACGACGATGCCGAGGCCGGCAAAGACGATCGCGGCGAATGAGGTTGTCGAGCAGGGTGGCTGGCCATCGGTCACTTCCCTCCGAAATAGCGGGGCGCGCCGTCGTACAGGAGACGGTAGGCGCCGGGGTTGTCGCGAATCGAACGCGGCACGTTGCGCACGACGGCGTGGACGGGTCGCGAGCCAGCCGCGCGTGTCGGCCAGCGTCGCGCTGCCGGTCACCAGCAGACCGAAGGCGAGGTACAGGAGCGATCTCACCGGTGCCGCCCCCTAGTCGTCGTCATCGTCATCATCGGTGGTGTGCGACGAGCCGTAGTCGCCTTCCTGATTCCTGCGGACCTCGAACGAGCTGTAGCGCAGGAGGCTGAACAACGGCGGCACGCCAGCAGCAGCAGCGCCAGCAGATAGGGCAGCACCGAGGGCACGTCGCGGCGCACCCGGAGGGTGAAGGGCACGGCTGGTCCCGGCACCGGCCCCTCGGGTTCCACGCGCAGGTAGTATCGGCCGGCCGGCACGGACGTGGAACTGCTTAGTGCTGGCCGTGCTGCCTTCCGCCCACGCCTCGCCACCCTCGACGCCGCGGTAGAAACTGATCTCGTCGGCGACGTTGAAGGCGTCGCCGGTATCCACGTTGACGAGCGCCAGATCGAAGCCGAGCCAGGAATTGCTGCACGGGCGCGGTCAGGCCGATCTCCACCGTCCCGGCGTCGCTCAGCGTGAACGGTGCGGTCACGAAGGATGACTCGGCCACGCCGGGCGTGAAGGTGTACCCCGCTCCGAAGACGGTCTCGCGGTCGGCAGTGAGCAACCGGCCGAGGGCGACCACCACCAGCAGCGCGGCCAGGACCGCAAAGGCCAGCATCATCGGCCGGAGACGCCCGGCACGAGGATTGGGCTGGTTGGCGAAGATGCCGACGGGTGGCGGCGGGCTGACTGGGAGCGCGAACGCCTCGCGGATCGTCTCGGGATCGGTGTAGCGGCCGAGCGACCACGTGCGCTCGTTGGCGCTGCCCTCGCTCGAGAGCATCAGCGGCGGCGAGATGAAGTCGTCGGTGACCACCTCCTCGCCGACGCGGACCCGCCAGGGAAACTCGCCGAGCACGAAGTCGGTGCGGGCCGTCGCGTGCTGGAAGTGCCTGGAAGACGTCGGCGCCGAGGCGCCACCTGGGGCGTGTGCCGCCCGACGTCTGCGATGGCCGCTCGCGGACGACAGCCACATCGTTCCAGTGGCCGTTGTAGTCGGTGAGGTAGCGGAAGCCGTGGTACGGGTTGAACAGCACGTACTCGTCCCAGGCGTACCGCTCGCCTTCGACCGTGATGGAGCGCTGCTGGAAGCCGATGACGTCGTACGGCTGGCCGTGCCATGTGCCGCGGCTGCCAAGCGGGATGAACGGTGTGACCGACTCGCGCGCCGCGGCATCCTGCAGGATGGTGACGTTCCGGTCGCGGGCGTCGATCACGGCGCCACAGCTCGTGCAGGCCACGGCGCGGGTGTGCGACAACGCCCGCAGCTCGCACCGCCGCGCCGCAGTTGCCGCAGTTGAAGCCGCGCATCGTCGCGCGAAGCGTCGGCAGCCTCGAAGCTGCGGAGGTTGCGCAGCTGCAAGCTCGTCGAACAGCACGAAGCGCCCGATGAACAGGCTCGGCGTCATCGTCGCTGTAGTCGATGGTGCCGAAGGTCGCGTCGTGCCCGCGCAGGTCGGCAAAGAGCACCCGATCCTTGCCCCAGTACTCGAAGGGCAGCTCGCCCTCGACGCCCTTGTAGCGCGCGGTGGTCACAGTGGTCACCGCCAGCGCACGGCCATCCCAGTCGTACTCGTCGCCGGGCGCCACCGCATCGCGCACTCGGCAGGGGCCGTGGCGGCGCGACGCGGCTCGATATGGCGTATTCCAGCTGCGCGTCCGACAGCCATCCACTCGTGCCGTCGGTGTACACCAGGTGCCACTCGTTCCAGCCGCCGTCGTCGTACTCGTAGACGATGCGGCCGACGACCGCGAAAGCCGCGGCCTTCGAGCGTGCCCTCGGTGCCAATGCGAATCGGCGAGCTGTCGGGCGGCAGATCGGCCGACTTCGCCGATGGCTTCGAGATCGACGTCGTGCCGGACGATGACCGAGCGGCACGCGTCGCACGTGGTCTGCACGGCGCTCGACCAGCGGAAGCGGACGGGCGCGCTGCAGTTCGGGCAGCGACCGGTCGGGCCCCTCATGCGTCGGGACCCCTCCCGCCTCCCGGCGCCCGTTGCTGCCCGTAGTCGCGTTCGACCCGCTGGACGCGGGTCTCCGTCGCGCCGAGCAGTTCCGACAGCAGGGCCGCGGCAGCGAAGTCGGCACGCGCGCGACAGCAGAACACGTTGACGCAGATCGAGCCGAACTCGGGAAAGGTGTGGCAGGCCAGGTGTGATTCGGCCAGGATGACGAACCCGGTGAGACCACCCGTGCCGGGAAGACGTGCCAGACCGGCGGCGCCACGGGAGTCAGGCGCGAGATCGCCGATCACGCGGTCGAACAGCGCCCGCAGCCGCGCGACATCGCGGAGGCTCTCAGCCGGGCAGCCGCGCGCGTCGATGATCCACTCGGTGCCGCGTGCGGACGCGGCGAGGGCGACACCTGCGGCGACGTCGTCTTGCGGGAGGGGCACGGCCATGCGTGGTCGGGCGGAATTATAAGGCAGCGGCGCGGGACCTGTGCCGGGCTATGCTCTCGGCAATCCGGCAACCCGCGTGCGGCGCGCCTCGGCGCCGTGGCGGCAGACGCCGCGCTGGTGGAGCGTGCATGACCCAGTCCAGACTCAAGGTCACCTTGTCGGCATTCATGTTTCTCCAGTACTTCATCTGGGGCTGCTGGTACGCGAGCATGGGCACGTACCTGGCCAACACGCTCGGCTTCGACGGCGCACAGATCGGCCTGGCCTACGGCGCCTTCGCCATCGGGGCCATCATCTCGCCATTTTTCGTCGGCCTGATTGCCGACCGTTACTTCGCATCCGAGTCACTGCTCGCGGTGTTCGGCATCCTCGGTGGGCTGGTGCTGTGCCTGCTGCCGCAGATGACCACCTTTTCCACGTTCTACCCGGCGCTCATCCTCTACTGTGCGCTCTTCGTGCCGACCCTCGCCCTCGGCAACTCCCTGTCCATGCACCACCTCGCCGATCCCGGCCGCGACTTCCCCCGGGTCAAGGTGCTGTCGGCCGTCGGCTGGTTCGCCGCCGGCATGGTGCTGAGCGCGCTGGCCGCCGAGCAGCGGGCGCTGCAGTTCTACCTGGCCGGCGTCTCGTCGATTGCCTTCGGCCTGTTCTCGCTGACGCTGCCGCACACGCCGCCCCGCAAGACCGGCGCCGACGTCTCGCTCGGTGAGGTGCTCGGACTGGACGCGCTGGCGCTGATGAAGAAGCCGTCGTTCGCGGTGTTCATCGCCTGCATGTTCCTGATCTGCATCCCGCTCTATTTCTACTTCGTGATGATGAGCATCTACCTCACCGAGCTGGGCTGGGAACAGATCGCCGCCAAGATGACGCTGGCGCAGGTGTCCGACGTGGTCTTCCTGTTCCTGCTGCCGGTGTTCCTGAAGAAACTCGGCTACAAGACGACGATCGTCATCGGCATCGTGGCGTGGATCGCCCGCTACTTCGCCCTGGCCGGCAGCGTCGCCGCGACGGGCCTGCAGGGGCCGCTGATCTTTGCCGCCATCGGCATCCACGGCGTGTGCTACGACTTCCTGTTCATTGCCGGCCAGCTGTACGTGGACGCGGAAGCCAACGAGCGGATCCGCGGCGCCGCGCAGGGCTTCATCGCCTTCATCCTGTGGGGCGCGGGAGCCTTCGTCGGGACGCTGCTGGCAGGACGGGTGCTCGCGGCGCACCAGCTGGCGGCCGCGCCAGGGCTGCCGGTCCGCTACGACTGGGAGGCCATCTGGAGCATGCCGGCCTGGGGCGCCGTGGCGGTGCTGGCCCTGTTCGTGATCTTCTTCCGCAACCCGCGCGTCGCTCAGGTTCCCGACGGCGGCGCGATTGCGTCGAGCGTGACCACGGCGTTGTAATCGGGCTCCATCGACGCATGGTCGATGGCCGCGGCCGACAGCAGCACGTTGCCTTCGGGCCAGTGCACCTCGAGGTTGCCGGGGAGGATCGGCGCCGTCCGCAGTCGACCGCGATACGACCCGCTGGGCGCGCGCAGGACGGCGGACGCGCCGTCGGCGAGCCCGAGCCGCGCCAGATCGGCACTGCTGATCAGGATGTCGTCGCGATGCGCGCCGTTGAGCGGGTCGACTGCGCGCTGGATCATCGAGTTGAACTGCTTGCCGCGGCGGGTCGAGACACGGAACAGGCGCGTCGTGTCCGTCGCCCTGTCGAAACCGACGACAGCGGCATGGCCGGGCCGGGTCGCGTCGAGAGGCACGAAATGCGCCTTGCGGTCGGGTGTGGCGAACTGGCCGTCGGCATAGAGCGTGGGGCCGCCCCACTGGAACTGATCGCCCTTGCGGGCCAGCCGCTCGATCCCGGCGTACAGCGGGATGGCCTGCGCGATCTCGGCGCGGATCGCGGCCGCGCTGTCGAAGCGGGCCTGGTGCGCCCGCGCGGGGAAGGCGCGTGCCATCGCCTCGCCGAACACCTGCCATTCGGGACGCGCCGAGCCGACCCGGCGCCCGCTGATCTCGGGCGAGAAGATCGACCCGCCGCTCGGTCGAGGTCTCGGTGCCGCCGCCCGGCGATTCGTAGCGCGTCGTTGCCGGCAGGATCAGCACGTCGCCGTCACTCTCGGCCAGCATCGCCGAGGACAGCACGATGTCCTGATGCACGCGCAGCCGCGGCCGGCGCAGGGCGTGGCGGGTCCTGGCCTCATCTGGCAGGGTTTCGAGAAAGTTGCCGCCGACGATCCAGAACAGATCGACGTCGCCCGCGGCGGCGTGATCGATCATCTCCGAGGTCGTCCAGCCGGGTGCCGAAGGCACCTCGAAACCCCAGACCTGCGCCCACCGCGCGGCGGTGACCGCCTCGACGTTCGGCACGCAGCCCATCTCGGCGCCGCCCTGCACCCCCGAATGGCCGCGGATCGGCACCAGGCCCCGGTTGGCGGCACCGGGCAGCGCCCGTGCCAGCCCGACGTTGATCAGCGCGGCCACCGTCTGCACGCCATGCGCGTGCTGGGTCAATCCCATCGACCACACCAGGACGGCGTTGGGGCGATCCATCAGCAGCCGCGCGAAGGCCTCGATGCGCGCCCGCGGGGCGCCGCTGTCGTGTTCGAGCGTCGCCCAGTCGGTGTCCAGGGCCCGCGCCCGCGTCTCGGCGAAGCCCGTCGTGCAGTCGCGGACAAACGCCTCGTCGATGCCGCCAGCCTCGATCAGCGCCCGCAGCACGCCGACGAGAAACGCCAGATCGCCGCCGGTGTGGACGTCGAACCAGTGGTCGGCAATGGCCGTCCCGAACAGGGCGCTGGAGGCGATGGACGGCACCCAGTACCGCTCCAGCCCCGGCTCGCGATACGTGTTGACGACGGCGACCTGGGCGCCACGCTGCTTGGCGTAGTGCAGGTACTTGGTCGTCACCGGCTGGTTGTTGGCGACATTCGATCCGAAGAACACGATCAGGTCGGCGCCGAGCCAGTCGCTGTAGCTGCACGTGGACGCGCCGTGGCCGAGCGTCTTCTTCATGGCAATCGTCGATGCCGCGTGGCAGAGGCGGGCAGCATTGTCGACGTGATTGGTGCCGAGCAGACGGGCGGCCTTCTGTGCCGCGTAGTACACCTCGTTGGTGATGCCGCGCGAGGTCATGAAGAAGGCGGCCCGGGCCGGATCCACCGCCCGCAGCTCGTCGGCCAGCCGGTCCAGTGCGGTGTCCCAGCTCACCACCTCGAAGCCGCGTGCGCCGGCGCGACGGAGCATCGGCTCGGGCAGCCGCCCGAGCGCCCGCAGGCCGGCCGAGGTCGTGGAGACGTGGGGTGCCACGTCCTGCAGCACTGTCGGGTCCAAGGCTGCCGCGGTGTTCAGGCGCATCAGCTCGAGACGCACCATGCAGAGGTGCGTGCCCTTCAGCGTCCAGTCCTTCAGGCCGGACGTGCCGAGCGCGCAGCCATCGCACACGCCGTCGCGGAGGATGCGCCAGGCGAAGGGCAGCTGATCGCGGTTCTCCCAGACGATCCGGAACATGTCCCGGAAGTGGCGAGGCTTCTGCTTGTGGAGGCCGAAGATGGGCATGCGCGGCTACCCGACCCGTTGCGCGTGCGAGTAGATGTTGAAGCCGTCGCCGCGGGCGAAGCCGACCAGCGTGAGGCCATGGCGCGTGGCCAGCGTCGATGGCCATCGTCGACGGCGCCGACACCGCGACGAGCATCGGGATGCCGGCCACGAGCGCCTTCTGCACCAGTTCGTACGACGCCCGACCGCTGACGCACAGCGCTCCCTCGGTCAGGGGCAGCGCGCCGCGCATCAGCATCCGGCCGATGACCTTGTCGACGGCGTTGTGGCGCCCGACGTCCTCGGCGATCTCCAGCAGCATGCCGTCGTTGCTGAACAAGCCGGCCGCATGCAGCCCGCCGGTGCCGGCAAACACGTCCTGGCGCGCCCGCAGCCGATCGGGCAGCTGCGTCACGTCCCGGCCCGGCATCGTCCAGCTGGCCGTGCACGGCGGGGTGGTCATCGCGAGCGCATCGGCCGTCTGCCGTCCGCAGATGCCGCACGCCGAGGTCGCCGTCACGTTGCGCCGGGCCGCCAGCCGTGCATCGAGTCGGGTCAGGGCCTCGCCGCGCAGGGTGATGTCGATGGCCGAGTGGTCGTCGGCCTGCGCCACCGACGCAATCTCGTCCGGCGTCCCGACCACGCCTTCTGCCAGCAGGAAACCTGCCGCGAGATCGGGATCCGCACCCGGCGTCCGCATCGTCAGCACGAACGACTGCCCGTGCAGGCGAATCTCGAGCGGGGCTTCGGTGGCGGCGCGATCGGCAACGGCGGTACGTCTGCCGTCGCGGACACGATGCACCTCGATGGCCTGCCAGGCGCCAGGGGCGTCGGTCATTGCGACCATCTTATCGCCCCCCACTCCGCCGGGTGGCAGATTGACGCCGCAGCCGCACTCCGACTGGTCGGGACCCGAGAGGCCGCAACCGGACGCGCGCCGGCCGCCGGCCGCGGTCAGGCCTCGAGGCGCAACGGATCCCGGCCCGAGGCGGCCAGAGCCGCCGCCGCAGACCACGCCGCGAACACCGCGGCGCCCACGGCGATATTCGGTCGGGTGTGCGCCATCGTCATCGCGTCGGAGACGTCGGCGGCCGCGCGCAGGGCGAAGGCCGTCGTGTCCCCACGCGTCACGAGGAGCGTCCCCGAGACGAGGTCGCGGTAGCCGAGGCGACGGGCATGCCCGGCCGAGACCCCCATCTTCGCCGCCAGGGACTTCGGGTCGAGCAGGGCCCAGCCGGCGAAAAACAGGGTCACCCCGCCGATGGCCAGCGCCGAGGTGTTGACGAAAGTGCGGTTATCCATCCTGTAGAAGACCCGTGTTGGGGTGGCGCGGTTCCCGGATGAGCGACGGCCTCAGGCCTGCAGCTTGACCGGTCGCCCGGTCTTGACCGACTCGTAGATCGCCTCGATGACCCGCATGTCGTTGCGGCCGTCCTCGCCGTCGGTGATCGGACGCGTGCCCTTGGCGGCAGAATCGGCGAGGTGATCCATCAACGCCGCGAAGTGGTCCGGCTCGCGCAGGTGGCGCTGTTCGACGGTGTTGCCGCGGAACACCCGCATCCCGAGCGCGCGCCGGTTGTAGGCCGGCTCCATCTCGAACGAGCCGTTCTCGGCATGCACGCGGAAGCGGTTCAGGTTCGTGCCGTAGCTCGACACGCAGTTGGCCAGCACGCCGCTCGGAAAGCGCATCTGGAAATTGATCGTCTCCTCGACCTCGACGAACCGGGGATCGTTCGGCGTGCTGTATTCCATGCCGAACACTTCCGTCGGTTCCTCACCAGACAGGTAGCGCGCGGCATTGACCGCGTAGATGCCGATGTCCATCATCGACCCGCCGCCGCCCATCGCCTTTTTCAGCCGCCACTGGTCGGGATTGCGGGTGTTGAAGCCGGCCTCGCAGAGGATGACCTTGGGCTTGCCGAGCTCCTTGTCGCGGACCATCTTGATCATCGCCTGCGTGTAGGGCTCGAAGCGCAGGCGGTAGGCCACGGCCAGGTGCTTGTTGGCGGCCTTGGCGGCGGCAATCATCTCGTCGCACTCCTTGACCGTGTTGGCCATCGGCTTTTCGACCAGCACGTGCTTGCCGGCCTTGTGCGCCCGAAGCGTGTACTCGGCGTGCATGTTGTTGGGCAGCACGATGTACACGGCATCGATGTCCGGGTTGTCGGCGATGCGGTCGTAGGTGTCGTACGAGTACAGGCCCTTGTCGGGCACGCCGTACTGCGCGGCGAGCGCGCGTGCCTTGTCGACGCTGCCACTGACCAGACCGGTCAGCCGCGACGACTTCGTGTGCGCGAAGGCCGGCAGGATGTCACTGATCGAAAGCCCGCCCAGGCCGACGACCGCGTAGCCGAACGTCTTGGCTGGCGCTGCAGGCACGGCAGGCTGGCCGGCGCTCGCGGCCATCGCGTCGCCCGCGGCGGCAAAGGGTGTGGCCGCCGCGACGGTGGCACCGGTGGCGCGCAGGAACTGTCGGCGGGTCTGGTTGGGTTCGAGCATGCGCGCCATTGTGCCTCGTTCACGCCCTGTTGCCCAATCCGTGGTCGGGATAAGGTTGGCGCATGCCGACGCGTCTGCTCCTCCTGCTGCTGGGTGTCCTGTCTGTCGTCCCGGCCCGACAACCCGCCGCTCCCGCCACCGCCGCCTCCGCCACCGACGCGGCCTCCTGTGCTCAGGTGACCGAGGCCAATGCCGACGCCTGTCTGCGCCTCAATCACCTGCAGGTGCTCGGCACCCACAACAGCTACCACCTCGCCCCGGCCGCACCCATCCTGGCCATGCTGGGCGACCGCGCCGCGGCATACGACTACACCCACCAGCCCTTGCCCGTGCAGCTCGAACGCCTCGGGGTGCGGCAGTTCGAGATTGATGTCTACGCCGATCCGGCGGGGGGCAGGTACTCCACCCCGGCGGCCCTCCGTCTCACCAGCGGGCTCGAAGGGACGATGCCTCCAGCGGCGGTGATGCGGGCGCCCGGCTTCAAGGTGCTGCACGTGCCCGATATCGACTTCGGCTCGACCTGCCCGACGCTGGTGGCGTGCCTCATCGAGATTCGGGACTGGTCGCGCGCCCATCCACGGCATGTGCCGATCACCGTCATGCTGGAACTCAAGGACGGCCCGCGCGAGGACCCGCGCGGGCTCGGGCTGGTGCAGCCGCTGCCAATCGACGGCCCCGCGCTCGATGCGCTCGATGCCGAGATTCGCTCGGTGTTCGACGAGGCGCAGTTGCTCACCCCGGACGACGTGCGGGGGCGACGGCCGACGCTGCGCCAGGCCATCGAGCACGATGGCTGGCCGCGGCTCGGGGCGGTACGGGGCAAGGTGCTCTTTGCCATGGACAACACCGGTGCGCACCGCGACGCCTATCTCGAGGGCCACCCGTCACTGGAGCGGCGCGTGCTGTTTGTCAGCGCAGAACCCGGCTCCCCGGCCGCGGCGTTCCTGAAGCTGAACGACGCCCTCGGCGACGCGGGCGCCCGCATCCGCTCCCGCGTGGCTGAGGCCTACATCGTCCGGACGCGCGCCGACGAGCCGGGCAAGGAGGCGCGCACGAACGACCCGACCCGGCGCGATGCCGCCTTTGCCACCGGCGCGCACTTTGTCAGCACCGACTATCCGGAACCAGGGCGGTTTGCCGGCGGCTACGTGGCGCGATTGCCCGGTGCGGCGCAGTTGCCGGCCCGGTGCAATCCGGTCACCGCGCCGCCAGGCTGCGTGGACGTCTGGCTCGAGCCGAAGTGATCAGCGCGTGAACAGCAGCGCCACGGCGGCATAGCGCGCGGCCTTGCCGATCGTCGTCCACACCAGGAAGGGCAGCACGCGCATCCGGGCGGCGCCGGCCAGGGCGACCAGGAGGTCGCCGATCAGAGGAACCCACGACAGCAACAGGATTGGCGGGCCATAGCGGGCCAGCCAGCCGGCAGCCCGTTCCACCCGTGGCGAGGGCGCCGGCGCACGGGTGATCGCCACCCGTGCCAGCGCGTAGGTGGTGGCCGAACCCAGCACGTTGCCGAGCGTGGCGACCAGCACCGGCACGGGCCAGTGGCCGTGCCGGGCCACCTCCACGGCCAGCGGCAGTTCCGAGGACAGCGGCAGGAGGGTCGCCGCCGCAAACGCCCAGGCAAACAGCAGCAACAGGCTCACGTCGCCGGCTCAGGCATCAGGCGTCCCGTTCCTGGTCCAGTACCAGTAGAACGGGAGTCCGAGCGCGACCAGGCCGATGCCGGCCAGCGACTGTCTCGGGCTGGTCTGCAGGGTGTTGACGACCAGCCAGGCGGCGGTGAGCAGGAACAGCAGCGGCACGACCGGATAGCCCCAGGTCCGGTACGGCCGGTGGACATCGGGCAAGCGCCGGCGGAACACGAAGACCGAGGCCGTGGCCAGCCCCATGAAGATCAGCACCGCGAAAATCACGTAGTCGGTCAGCGTGTCGAACGACCCCGACAGCACCAGCACCGAGGCCCAGGTGGCCTGCGCAATCAGCGCCCGCACCGGCACCCGCGTGCGCGGGCTGAGCTGCGCGAGAGCGCGGAAGAAGAGCCCGTCGCTGGCCATCGCATAGGGGATGCGGGCACCGACCAGGGCGACGATCTGCAGCGCCGTCATCACCGAGATGGCCAGCAGCGCCGACATCAGGCCGGTGGCGGCCGGGCCGAGGAACTGGGTGGCCACCACCGTCGCCACCGCCGAGGACGCGCCCACGCTGGCAATGGCCACCGGCGGCAGGACGTAGAAGTAGCCGGCATTGACCGTCACGTACAGCGCCGCGACGGTCAGGATGCCGCCGATGATGGCAATGGGCAGCGCGCGGCCGGGGTCCTTCACTTCCCCGGCGACGTAGGTGACTTCGTTCCAGCCGTTGTAGCCCCACAGCGCCGCCATCATCGCCGCGCCGATGCCAGCCATGCCGCCGCGCGCCGCCGCGTCCACGCCCTCGCAGGTGCCGCCCGCGCCACTCAGCGCGTAGTGTGCCCACGACCCGTCGGCCAGCAGGAAGGCGCCAATCCCGACGCTGGTCACCAGCGCCAGCTTCAAGGCGGTCAGGAGCGACGCGACCCGTCCTCCGGTGGAGATGTCGGCACAGTTGACCAGCGTGACGATCCAGACCGCGGCGACGGCCACGGCGGCGATGCCACTGACCGCCCCGAGCCCGGGAACGGCAATCTGCACGACGTCCAGGGCGCCACCCGCCAGCGCGTTGAGAAAGATGGCCAGCCCGGTCGCCAGCGCCGCCAGCGCCCCGGCCGTGGCCACGAAGAAACGCGTCCAGCCGTACAGGAACCCCCACAGCCGGCCGTAGGCCTGGCGGATGAACACGTACTCGCCGCCGGCCCGCGGGAAGATCGTCGCCAGCTCCGCGTAGGTGAGCGCGCCGAGCAGGCTCATCACGCCGGCAACGACCCAGACGCCGATCACCATGCCCGGTGTGTCGACGTTGCAGGTCATGACCCGAGCCTTCAGGAAGACCCCCGTGCCGATGACGTTGCCGACCACCATCGAGTAGGCGGCAAACAGGCCGAGGCCGCGGACCAGCGAGACGGATGAAGCCGGAGTCGGAGCAGGCGTGGACACGGTGCGACGCAGTGTATCCTCGGCCCCGCACGGCCTGCGGCCGCGCGGGGGAGACGACGACATGCCGAAGATGACGAGGGTGGCGACGACGGCGGCGATCGTGTGCGTGGCGGCGGGCCTGCTGGGCAACCGGGCCGGGCTGCAGGCGCAGGGAGGCGATCGCGGCGCGGTGGCGTCGGCGCTGTTTGCCGGCCTCGACGGCAACGGGGACGGCACCCTGACGCGCGAGGAATCGCTGGCCGGCGGCGACCGGTGGTTCTCGGCGTGGAAGCCGGCCGGCGCCGCAGGTCTGTCCAATGAGTCGGTGATCTTCGGTCTGTCGCGCGTGCTGCCGTCGAGCGGCCCGCAGTGCGGCGGCCGCAGCGCCAACCCGCGCACGCCGTGCCCCGGCGACGTCGCGGCCATGGCCGCGGCGCTGCCGGCCACGGCCCCGGCCAGGCCCAGAGCCGCGCGCAAGGTGCTGGTACTCGCCCGCGCGGCTGGCTACGTGCACTCCTCCATTCCGCTGGCCGCGCGCACCGTCGAGGAACTCGGCAAGAAGACCGGCGCCTGGACGACAACGGTCAGCTACGACGCGGCCGACGTCACCGAGCAGAACCTGGCGCAGTTCGACGCGATCTTCCTGGCCAGCACCACCGGCCACTTCCTCGACGACCCGACCGACGCCGCGGCGACCGCGGCGCGGCGCGCGGCCCTGCTGGCCTTCGTGCGCGGCGGCAAGGGCCTGGCGGCCATTCACGCGGCGTCGGACTCCTACCACGCAAGCACCAAGGACCTGAAGGCCCCCGCGGCAGGCCAGACCAGCTATGCCTCCCGCCTGGCCAGTCTCGGCCCCGGCCTCGACGCGGCGGTGCCGGTCGGCACGCGCATGCTCGCCGATGGCGATGCCGACAGCAACAAGCTGCTGTCCCGGGAAGAGATGGCAGCCGTGGTCGGCACGTGGTTCGACAAGGTGGACATGCAGAAGACCGGGCGCCTCACCCGGGCGCAGTTCGTGGCCGGCTACGATGCCATCATGCCGCCGCGTCCGGCCGCGCCGCCGCGTGCACCACGCGTCGGCAATGGCCAGGCGGCGGCCACCGAGCTGGGCGCCGACGACCAGGTCGGAACGTGGCCGGAGTTCAACACCCTGCTCGGGGGGTTCTTCAAGTTCCACTGGAACGACGGGCAGCCGATCACCTACAAGATCGACGATCCCGCCAGCCCGCTGACGGCCGCCTTCAAGGGCAAGACGCCGTTTGTCGTCGCCGACGAGACCTACACGTTCGGCCGCGCGGTGTACTCGCGCCGGAACCTGCGGGTGCTCACCAGCGTCGACATGGCGGCGATGTCGGCCGAGGACAAGGCCAAGGAGCAGTTCCCGCGGCCCGACGGCGACCATGCCCTCAGCTGGGTCCGAGCCGAACAGCGTGGCCGCGTGTTCTACATGTCGCACGGCCACAACGAGAAGGTCTACGCCAACCCGGTGCTGCTGCAGCACCTGCTCGCCGGCATCCAGTACACGCTCGGCGATCTCGCCGCCCCCGACGCGCCGCAGTAAGGGCGAGGTCGAGTGTGGGGCATCTCCGGCTATCCTGCCACCCATGCTCGATGACCTGCCGTCGCCCGACGAGGCGTACGCACACGAGAACGCCTTCTACCTGACCTGCAGCCCGGCCCGCATCGGCAAGCTGGTCGCGCACATCGAGCTGTACCGGCAGGCTGCACACGTGCCCGGCGCCATCGTCGAGTGCGGCATCTTCAAGGGCGCGTCGTTTGCCCGCCTGGCCGTCGCCCGGCACCTGTTCGAGTCGGAAGGCACGCGTCCCCTCGTGGGCTTCGACACCTTCGGCACCTTTCCCGCCACGGCGTTCGAGCCGGACCGGGACCCGCGCCAGCGCTTCATCGCCAGCGCCGGCGCCGAGAGCATCTCGGTCGAACAGCTCCGCGGGGTGCTCGCACACAAAGGCTGCGGGGCGCACGTCACCCTGATCGAGGGCGACATCTGCGAGACGGTGCCCGCGTACGTGGCGGCGCATCCCGAGTTGCGCATTGCGCTGCTGCACGTGGACGTCGATATCTTCGAGCCGACCGACACGGTCATGACACGGCTGGCGCCACTGGTCGTGCCGGGCGGGATCATCGTGCTCGACGACTACGGGATCTTCCCCGGCGCCACCCGGGCCATCGATGCCTGGCTGGCCGGCCGACCGGAGCAGCTGCAGAAGCTGCCGTATGCCTTGGCGCCGTCTTACGTCGTCCGCGCCAGGCCCGAGGCCGTCAGCGCCTGATGTATCCTGCGCGCCAGCGGCAATGCACAGCGATCAACCCTGTCGGCTGACCGTCGAGGGCCCCTCGACAAGGACGGCTGGCCGACGCTGGTGCCCGCCGGACCAGACGCCCGACTGCAGGGAATGCCGTGGAATGCCGAAGTAAGTCGTGTAGCCGGCCTCGCCCCAGGCCTGAGCACGGACCTTGCTTGTTACGCACGGTACCTGCAGTCCTGGGGTTCATCGACGCGTGACCTGGAGCGCTGGAGGCGCTGACGCACACATGGGCGATGTCATCTTGTTGACCGGAGCCGACGGCTACGTCGGATCGCGCCTGGCCGGCCCACTGGCCGCGCGAGGCCGTGTCGTCGGCGTGTCGCGCCGCCCGGGCACCGGCTCGTCCGTGCCCTGCGACCTGGCCGACCCGTCCGCCGTCAAGGCCCTTGCCGAAGCCGTCTCGCCAACCGCCATCGTCCATGCCGCCGGGGTGAAGGACATCAAGGCGTGCGAGCAGCATCCGCCGATTGGCTTTGACGCCAACGTCCGCACCACCCTGAATCTGCTCGATGCGTTCCCGGGCGTGCCCTTTCTCTACGTCTCGACCGACTACGTCTTTGCCGGGGACCGCGGGCGCTACCGCGAAGACGACCCGGTCGGCCCACGTACCGCGTACGGCCGCAGCAAGGTGTGCGCGGAGCATGTAGGACTGCTGCGGGCGCCGGACGAGTTCTGCTCGGTCCGGGCCAGCGCCCTCTACGACAGCGACGCCACGTTCCTGCGTTTCCTGCGGGACACGCTGACCGCCGGCCAGCGTGTCGACGGCTTCGACGACGCCTACTACTCGCCGACGTATCTGCCGGACTTCGTGACGGCCATCGAGCGCCTGCTCGACGCCGAGCACCGCCCGAGCGTGGTGCATGTCGCCGGTCCCCGGGTCAGCCGCTACGCCTTTGCCTGTGCCTACGCCGCCGCATTCGGGCACGCCGCCGGGCAGGTGGTGGCGACCCGTCTCGGTCCTGGACCGCTGCCGCTGTTTCCCGACCTCTCGCTCGAAACCGGTCGCGCCCGCGCGACCCTGGGCTTGCGGGCGACCTCGCACGAAGACGCGCTCGATGCCCTGGCCGAGCGGAGGCTCGCGTGACGATCCTCGAACCGTATCGCCAGTTCGCCGACGAACGCGGGCGCATGCTGGGCGTGATCAACGAGGGTCTCTGGGAAGAAATCAACTTCGTCGAGACAGCCGCCGGCCAGGTCCGCGGCGGCCACTTCCATCGCCAGACCCGCGAGCTGTTCCACATCCTCGGCGGCGACATTCGTGTACGCATCGCCCGTGATGGCGTCGAGTCGCAGCACGACTTCGGTGCGGGCGCGATTTTCATCATCGAACCCGGCGAGGCGCACTGGTTCGAATCGCTGACCCCCTGCACCTGGATCAACGTGCTCTCCAAGCGCATCGACCAGACCTGTCCCGACATCATTCCCGTCAGCGCGGCCCCGGCCGCCTGAGCGATCCAGACCCGACGAGGAGTCCACTGCCATGAACGTGCTGTTCTCGAATCCCCCCTGGCATCAGCCGGTCGCTCCCGGTGAACGCAGCTGGCGCGGCGTGCGCGCCGGTTCTCGCTGGCCACACCAGTTCGAGTACGTCAGCGCGGGCGTGGTCGACGGCCACATCCCCGAGTTGATTGGCGGCTACATCCCCTTCCCGATCTGGCTGGCCACCGCTACCGCGTTGGCCAAGCAGCACGGCCACGACGCGCAGGCGCGCGACTCGGTGGCGTCGGGCGAGACCTACGAGACCTACTTCGCGCACATCGCCCGCCGGCAGCCGGAAGTGGTCGTGATCGAGACGTCGACGCCAACGCTGTCGCACGACATCGCCGTGGTCGAGCGCATCCGCCGTGACGTGCCGCACGTCAAGGTGGTGTTTGTCGGGATGCACCACGAGATCGAACAGCCGTGGTTCCTGGACCGCTACCCGCAGGTCGACTACTGCGTCTACGGTGAGTACGAGCACTCGACCATCGCCCTGCTCGACGTCCTCGACGGCCGCTCGCAGGCTGACATGGGCGACATCGGCGGACTGGTCTGGCGCCGCGACGGCACACCGGTGGCCAACCCGTTCGGCAAGCTGGTGCCGCTCGAGGGCCTGCCCTGGGCCGAGCGCGACGACCTGCCGATGCTGAACTACTACGACGGCGTGTGCGGCCTCGAACGTCCGCAGCTGCAGCTGATGGCGACGCGTGGCTGCCCCTACGGCTGCACCTTCTGCGGCTGGCCGCAGATGCTGTACCGCGGCCCGAAGTACCGCGTCCGGACCGCCGAGGACGTCGCCGCCGAGATCAAGTTCAACCTGACCAAGATTCCCTACAAGTCGTTCTACATCGACGACGACACGGTCAACATCAAGAAGGACTTCATCCTCCAGCTCGCGCGCGCCATCAAGGATGCCGGCCTGGACTCCATCCGGTGGGGCACGATGGGCCGCGCCGACCTGATGGACGAGGAGATGATTGCCGCGCTCAAGGACGCGGGCCTGTTCTCGATCAAGTACGGCGTCGAGACCGCTGACCAGGACCTGCTCAACGAGATCAAGAAGAACATCAAGATCTCCGAAGTGGTCGAGGGCGTCGAGCTCACCAAGCGGGCCGGCGTCAAGGTGCACCTCACGTTCACCTTCGGCCTGCCGTCCGATACGCCGCAGACCATCGAGAACACCATCCAGCTGGCCTGCCGCCTGCCGGTGGACACCGTGCAGTTCTCCATCACCACGCCGTACCCCGGCACCAAGATGTACGAGCAGTACAAGGCCAACGGCTGGCTGCTGCACGAGAACTGGGACGAGTACCTCGGCTCGCACCGGGCGGTCTCGCGCACGGCCAACTTCACGGCCGAGCAGCTCGAGGACGCGGTCAAGTCGGCCTACGCGCGCTTCTGGGAAGAGCAGGCGCTGCGGCGTGTGCGCACGCCGCAGTTCGAGCAGGGCCTGCAGGATGCCCTGTCGGCGGCTGGCGCCCCGGGCACACCCGTGGCGGTGCTGCAGTCGGCACGCCCCGGTCTCACGCGGGTCATCGTGGCGGCCCTGCAGGACGGCGGCTACGAGCCGCACGTGTTCACCCACGCGCGCTTCCTGGCCTCGTTCCAGTCGGTGTTGCCCGACACCCGGATCCACACCTTCGACGCGGCCTTCGACTTCCGCTACGACGCACTCGCCACTCGCGCCACCGAGGTCGCAGCCGCGGTGCCGTTCGCCGCGGCCATCGTGCCGTACCACAACGCCACCGGGGCGAACTACGGCGAGGTGCACCGGGTGGCCGGCGCGCTGACCAGCGGGCCCGTCCTTGGCGTGACGGTGGACGGCGACATCCTGCCGCAGGTCGGTCTGCCCGGGCGGTCCGCGCCCGCGCTCACTCCCGCGGCCGTCTAGCCGCCTGCCGACCCGGAGACCAGCCAAAACCGGCCGGTCTCCGGCGTCGCGCCCCCTCCCAGCACATGCGCGTACTCGCCCTCGCGGCACTCGACGTTTCCTACATCCGCGACAACTGGATGGCCGCGGTCAAGGACGTGCTCGGCGATGATGCCCTCGTCGTCAACGCCACGCCGCTGCTGGCGTGCGGCCCGCCGGGCCTGCACACCAGCTACGCCCACCGCATCGTGGCAACGACCAAGGTCGACTGGTGCTTCGTCTACCACGACTACATCTTCGCGGACTACGACCACGACTTTTTCGCCAACCTGCGCAGTGCCGGCGTCAGGACCGTGTGTTTCCATCCCGACGACGAGCCCGAGGTCTGGTACGAGCGCAATCGCCACTTCGACAGCCGCTACGACATCGTCGCCTCGCACTCGGCCCGCGGCACCGCCCGGCGCATCAGCGAGCGACGGCCGACCCGGGCCGTGCACGTCCCGTGGGGGTTCAATCCGACCTGGTTCGACAAGCCGGCGCGCGCGCTGGCGCCGACCATCGACGTCGTCTTCATCGGCAAGTACAAGGTCGAGGAGCACGACGCGAAGGCCTTTCGCGAGGACGGCCGCAGCCGCGATGACGTGCTGGTGCGCGTGGCGCAGTGGTGCGAACGGCATGGCCGCACGTTCCGCGTGTTCGGCCACGGCTGGGAGCGGCACCCGCGCCTCTCCGGGTATGCCGGCGGACTGCTCCCGCATGCCGACATGCTGCGCGTGCTGCACTCGTCGCGCATCGTGCTCAATCCCGGCTGGTCTGCCGACCCGGGCGACCCGACGCCGCAGTCCAAGCTGCGCCACTTCGAGGTGCCCGGCGCCGGTGCGTTCCAGCTGACCAATACCAATCCCGAGCTCGAGGCCTGCTTCACCCCCGACCGGGAGATGGCCTGCTTCGACGACGCCCTCCACCTGGAGGCGCAGTTGCAGCGCTACCTGACCGATGAGCGGGCGCGGCAGCGGATCGCCGACGCCGGTCATCGCCGGGCCCACGCCGAACACACCCTGCAGCATCGGGTCCGCACGTTGTTCTTCGACATCTGTGAAGGGCGGCGCCCGGCCGCGCCGCGCCGCCGCGCCGTGGCCAGGACGGCACAGGTGCTGCGCATCGACGTATCGCGGGCCGCACAGTTGCCGGCCGTGGCGGCTTCACTGCCGGCCCGCCTCACGGCCGAACCGGCCGCGTTCGTGCACGTCGCCGGCCTGCGCGGCACCCTGCAGCGGACCGACTACGCGCTTCTCGGCGAGGCCTGGAACACTGGCGCGGACGTGCTGGAGGTGCGCAGTTTCTATGAGGGCGCGCGCCGCAAGCGCAATCCGATGCAGCCGACCCGTGCCGAGATCGACGGCGGGTTGCTCTCCAGCCGGGTGGCGCTGGACACCCTGCCACCGCGGCACCGCACCGCCCTGCGCAGGGCCGTGCCCGGCTTCGAGCAGGACGGCACCTGGTTCCCGCTGCTCAACTTCGTCGCCCGCGCCGACGCCGCGCCCGCGCTGCTCGATGCCTTCATCAGGCGCGACGCGTCCGCCCTGCACGCACTGGAGCCGATGGCGACCGGTTACGTGATCAGCGAGTTCTCGATCGAGATTCCGGCCGAGGTGGGCGACAGCTCGCCGGTTGCCGTGCCGCGCTTCGTGCCGCCGCTCGAGACGCTGCTGACCAGCATTGCCAGACGTGGCGGACGGGTGGCCATCTACGGCGCGCGCGGCGACATGGCCGACGCGGTCATCGACGTCGTGCGCCGCCACCCCGGCGTGACCTGCGTCGGCATCATCGACCGTGCCCTGGCCGGCACCCGCCGCGCCGGGCTGCGCGTCTACGGCACCTTCGACCTGCCGCGTCTGAAGCCGGACTACGTCCTGATCGCAGCCGCCTGGTCAGGTCCGGCGATCTTCGAACAGTTGCGTCCGCTCGAGCCGCGGATGACCCTCGTGCCCGTCTACGACCTGCAAGCTGCCGTGTGGCAGATGCTCATTCCCTGAACCCATCACATGGACATCGCCATCCTGCGCACGCCGCTTGCCGACACGGAAGCTCCCCGTTACACCACCCTGGAGTACGCCGCGCTGCTGCGTGGCGCCAGGACGGTGACCTACGCGTGCCTGCCCGATCATCCGCAGGCGGCCGAGGCGACCTTCCGCGACCTGCCGCAGCGACCGCTCTCGGCAGTCGTCCAGATGTCCAACATCGACCTGCTCGCGGTGCCGACCCCGGCCTCCGAATCGCTGCGCGAGTATCTCGCCCGATGCGGCTGGCCGGCCCGCCGCATCGCCTACTTCGGTGACGATCGGGGTGCGGGGTTGCAGCAGTTCGCGGAGGGCCGGTACCTCGTCCACCGCGAGTCCGAACTGCACGCGACGGGCCTCCGTCAGCAGCGGCATGCATTCGAGGTGCAGGGTCTGGCTATTGACGACGTTCCGCCAGCGCTCGACCTCGACGACCGGCTGACCATCACCGCCCGTGTCCTGGATGCCTGCCTCCGCGCACGGGCCTGCCAACCCGACAGCGGCCCGTACCTGGTTGGCGAGAACTGGGGACGCTTCCTGCAGAAGACCCGGCCGCACTTCTACGAGGCGCTCAGGGACGCCGATGTCGCGGCCGTCGAGGCTCTGCTCGCCAACTGTTTCCGCAACGAACTCACCACCGGCATCTTCGGTGGCCGGGAGGCCTTCGAGGGTTTCGTCGATGCCGACCGTGGCTGCGCCCAGGCCCTCCGGCAGCATTTCAACGTCTGGCGCCACTCGGTGTCGCAGGTCGACGTGCGGCGGCTCGGGTGGCCCCCGGTCGGCAACCCGTACGGCCTCTGGCTCGACGGGTTGCTGGTGCACGCCAACACGATGCTCAACGATCACCGCGCCTCGCTCGTGCAGGACCTGGTCGGTCACCTCGACCATCCCGTGGTGGCCGAGATCGGCGGCGGCTATGGTGGATTCGCCCGGCAGTGGCTGATGCTCGATGCGCCCGGCACGTACATCGACTTCGACCTGCCCGAGAACCTCATCGTGGCGTCGCACTATCTGGCGTCCGCACATCCCGACAAGCGCGTGCTGCTGTTTGACGACCCGACGATGCGGCTCGATCTCGAGACGCTGCGCCAGGCCGACCTCGTGCTGATGCCGCACTTCATGCTGCCGCGCCTGGCCGATGACGTCGTCGACGTGTTCATGAACTTCATCTCGCTGTCGGAGATGGCCGCGCCGACCATCACCGAGTACCTGACGCAGATCGAGCGGGCCACGCGCGGGTATTTCTACCAGGAGAACCTGCTCGACAACGGTCAGGGCTACGAGTTCTACCCGGTCAGCGTGTTCCCGCCGATGGCCCGGTTCCGCCGGATGTTCAGCACCCCGTCGCGCTGGCCCTTCTTCAGCGCCGCCTCGCCGTGTCATTCGCACGTCGAGCAGCTGTCGATCCGGACCGACATCGAAGTCGACCGCTACCTGACCCCGACCCGGCCTCTGGTGACGAGCCGATCGCCAGAGGCGACATTCGCCTAGCGCATGACTGCACGCGCTGACCCGTCGCACGGCAACCGCTCGCTGATCGCCAGCGTGGCGCACCTCGGCGTGCCGGACTCGTCGGCCGACGCCCTGATCGAAGGGGATCAGGACGTGATGTCGGTGTCGCTGCGCGGCCAGAGCGGTGCCTGGCAGCGGGTCCACAGCCAGCGCAATCCGCGCGCCGAGGCCCGGCGGGCGGTGGACGAGGCACTTGCCGGCCAGGGCGTGCCGCCGGTGGTCGTGCTGCTCGGTCTTGGTCTCGGGTACATCGTCGACGAGGTGCTGGAGCGCCGACCCGATGCGCGCCTCCTGGCCCTCGAGCTCGCACCCGAACTGCTGCCGGCGTTCTGCCGCCGCCGTGACTGGACGGCCCTGCTCGCCAGCCATCAGCTGGTGATAGCCGCTGCGCCCGCGTTCGACATCGACCTTTCGCGCTGGCGGGACGTCGACGAGAGCGAACCGCCGCTGGTCATCGTCCAGCCGGTCATCGCACGGGCCCGCGTGCAGGCCTTCGCGGCGGCTCACGACGCCTGGCGGCAGGCCATTTTCGAGCGCCGCGCCAATGCCGGCGCGAAGCGCGCGTTCTCGGCCATCTACGTCAGGCACACGCTGGCCAACGCGGCCCGCCTTGCCACCGAGGGTGACATCTCGGCACTGGACGGACTCGGCGCCGGAGTGCCGGTCATCATCTGTGCCGCCGGGCCGTCACTCGACGCCGTGCTGCCCGACCTCGGGCGCTTCCGGCATCGCGCCATCGTCATTGCCGCCGACACCGCCCTGCGGCCGTTGGTTCGCGCCGGCGTGGCGCCCGACCTGGTCGTTGCCGTCGATCCGACGACGATGAACGGTCGTCACCTGGTGGACCTGCCGCGCCTGCCCTCGACCTATCTGGTGGCCGAGGCCAGTGTCGACCCGCGCGGTGTCAACGCATTTGCCGGACGGACCTTCTTCGCGCGCATCGGTCGCTTCCACCCGTGGCCGTGGCTGGAAGAGGCGGGCGTGACCTGCGGGCATCTGCAGGTGTGGGGCTCGGTGCTGACGGCCGCCTGCGATCTGGCCATGCGCCTCGGGTGCGGGCCCATCCTGCTGGCCGGGACCGACCTGGCCTACACCGATGGCCAGCCATACTGTCGGCACACCACGTTCGAGGGGGACTGGGCTGCCCAGGCGGAGCGTGACGAGGTCGACCTCTCGGAGGTCTGGCGTCGTCGTCTGCGCGACATGCAGACCCGCGAGCCGGACGTGCACGGCGAGCCGGCGTTCACCGCGCCGCACCTGATCGCGTTCCGGAACTGGGTCCGGACGTTTGTCGCAGCCAGCCCGGGGCGCACCTTCGTCAACGTCTCGGGCGCCGGCATCCTGCACGGCGACGGGATTGGGCAGTCCTCGATTGCCGGGACGCTGGGCGCGGCGGTCGAGCAGGTGGGCATCACCGGCCGGCTGATGGTGGCACACCGCCGCGGCGCACCGGCGGCGCCGACAATCGCCGCGGCGCTCGGGACGCTGGCGCGCACCAGCGCCGATGACCAGCCGCTGGTCACATGGGCGGCCGAGGCCTACGACCTCGACATCGAGGCGACGCGCCGGGTCGTGGCCTCATCGGCATCGCGTGCCGCCGCGCTGGTGCGGCGCGCCGCACGGACTCATCAGGAAAGGGCAGCAGGGGACATGGCGGTGACACCAGAGTGGATCGACGTGCCGTACGACGCTGGAAACTTCTGGGCCAAGGCGCCGATGCAGTGGACCGTCCCCGAACAGGCGGTGCGCACGCTGGCATACGTGCTGGACGGGCACACGATGACGCTGTCGTTCACGATCAGCGGCGCCACGCTGGAGGGCGGCACCACCAACGAACTCTACATCCGCATTCCCGACGACTACCTGCCGGCCCGATCGGTGGTCAACGCGATCTGGATCGGCACGTCCGGCTACCGCGAAGCCGGATACGCCCGCACGCACCCCGGTCTCGACATGCTGGTCCTGTTTCGCGCGTCGGAGGCGGCGTACGGCCGGGAGGTCAACGGCCTCTCGGTGTTCGGACAGATCACCTTCGAGGTGCAATGAGCGGCCGCGATGTCACGGTGGTGATTCCCGCCCGCAATGCGGCGGCGACGATCGGCAGGGCGATGCACTCCGCGGCCGGCGCGCGCGTCCGCGAAGTCGTCCTGGTCGACCACGCCTGTACCGACGACACGGTCACCGTGGCGGCGCGGCATGCACGACATCCCCTGACCGTGGTGCCGGCGGCGGCGGCGCTCAAACTCGGCGCCGTCCGGCAGGTCGGGCTCGACGCGGTGACCACGCGATACGCCGCGTGGCTGGACGCCGACGACGAGTACCTCGACGGCCGTGTCGACCGGCTCGTGGCGCACCTGGAGGCCGGTGCCGATCTGGTGGCCGATGCCGCCGAGGTGCGCTCGCCCGACGGCCGCGGCCGGGCGATGCCGATGCCGCCCTTCCTGCAGCGGCCGGGTGGCTGGGTGCGGTTGTTCGAGCGCAACTATCTCCCGGGACCAGGCGTCATCGGCTTCCGCCCCGAGGCGCTGCGACGCGTTGGCTACGACCCCGACCAGCATGGGCCCGAAGACACCGACATCCTGCTGCGCGCGCTGGATGCCGGCGCCAGGCTCGCGCTCGAGCCCACGCCCGGGTACCGCATCCACGCGCACCCAGCGAGCCTGTCGCGCGACCTGACCAATCAGCAGGCGATGTACCGCGCACTCCTGCTGAAGCACCACCCCGACCATGTCCGCGACTTGTACGTGGGGCATGGCTGGAGCGAGCGGGTGGCGCTCTGGGCGCTGCATTCCATGGCGTTGTTCATCGGCGATCTCGCCGCCGCGAATCAGCAGCTGGTGACCCTGGCCGGGCTCGCGGACGGCGTCGGTCCGGAGACGGTGCTCGAGCCGGAAGGGCCCCACCCCGCGCCCGAAGGATGGCGCCTCGCATTCGCGCGCGGCACCCTCGCGCTGCTCGTCGGAGACGACGCCGGCGCACGCGACGCCCTCCTCGACGCGGAGCGTCGGTGGCCCACCGCCGAGGGCGCCAACAACCTGGGGGTCGCGGCCGCACGCGGCGGCGACGACGACACCGCGCGCAGGCTGTTTGCCACCGCGGCGGCCCGCAGGCCCGGCTACCTCGACGCCACGCTGAACGCGCGTGGCGCGTCGCCCTGGCGCGTCACCTCGCACCCGTTCCGGCACCACGACAACCGCAGCGACTACAGCGCCGCATGAGCACCCTCCTCCCCGACCTCCCGCGGGCGTGTGCCATGCACGGGCTGCCGGTCCGGGCCGAGGCGGGGCAGGGGCGTCATCCGGCGGGGGTCTCGCCATGAGCGGCCGCGGCAGCACCGACGGCCGCGGATCCGGCCTGGTCGTGGCCGCACAGATTCTCGAGTGGAAGGGGCGGACCTGGGACTTCTGGTGCGAGGTCGCGCACCATCTGGAAGCGCAGGGGCAGCAGCTGCTGCTGTTGTCGCCCTGGTCGCCGCCCGGCCGCAGCAGCGTGGCCGGTCGTGTTGCCGATGCCGTATGCGATGGGCGAGTTCACGGTCGGGGCAGACGCGCTGGCCGACCGCGACCCACGCTGGGATCACCTGCTGCAGACCGACGCCCTGTACCGCACCTTCCTGCCGACGACGCGCAAGGCCGGCATCGGCGAGCTCGCCTCGCTGCAGGCGTACGTTCGCGCCATCTTCGAGGAACTGGCCCCGGATGTCGTCATGGGGTGGGCGCCGCCCTTCCCGCCCTCGATGCTGCTGCTCGGTGAGGCGCGCCGCCGCGAGACGCCGTCGTTCGGGCTCGAGCTCGGGTTCCTGCCCGACACCTTGATGGTCGAGAGCCAGGACGTTGGCTTCGGCTCGGACCTGATCAGTCATCCGGCGCTGGCCAGCGCGCTCGCGGCGCACACGGCGGTCCCCGGCCGCGTCGATCGCATGCGCGAGGCGTATCGGTCGCAGCCCCGCGACATCGGCCCGCTGCTACAGGAGGAAGAAGCCGGGCCGCTGATCGTTCTGCTCGGCTCGTGCCCCGGCTTCAATCTTCAGCCCCGTGACTCACGGCTCATCCGCCTGGGATCACCGTGGTTCGGGACCTTCGAGGAAGCGGCGGTCGCGCTTCGTGCGGCCGCGCCGGCCGGTGTCCGCGTCGGTCTGCGGCCGCACCCTGCCGACGCGGATGGGCAGCGCTACGCGCGCAGCGACCGCGCTGCCGGCCTGCTCATGGCCGAACGCTCCGTCCGCAGTGTCGTCGAGAAGGCCGATGTCGTGGCCGTGCTCGGCTCCACCCGGACGCAGCTGGAGGTGGCCCTTCTCGACATCCCCATCGTCCTGCTGTCGCGCAGCGTGCTCTGGGGACAGGGCATCGCGTACGAATTCGACGGCGCCAACCTCGACGCTCAGGTCGCGCTGGCCCTGGCCCAGGACGGCGCACCGGCGCGGGCCGCCGCCGCTGAACGCCTGCTGGATTTCCAGGCGACTCATTGTCTCTATGGCCTGACCGGATCGGCCGCCTCGCGCGGACCGGACGGCCTGTCGGCGTTTCTGGGACGGTTCACGCTGGACCCCGAGCCACGGGCCGACCAGGATGCCCGGGTGACCCGCTTCAACGCCCGCGTCGCGCCGTTGCTGGCAGGGTATGTCTGTCGCGAAGTGGCGTCCGCGCAGCGTCCGATGCGAGCGGTCTACCAGCCGTACCTCGAGTCTGCGCTCGTGGATGCCGTCGTGCAGTCGGGCGAGCGCATGGTGGCCATTGTCGGCGCCGACGGTGGGGCGCGCGGCATCGGCGCGCGGCTGACCGACGCGGGTCTCCAGCTGGAAGCCTACGTCGACGACGAGGCGGCCGGCGGCGTGATCGACGGTGTCCCCGTGCGCGCGTGGAGCGAGCTTGCCGGGCTGCGCGCGGCGGTGGTCGTGGTCGCCAGCCCTGCGCACGAACCCGAGCTCCGTCTCCGGCTGCAGGCGGAGGGACCGTCGCACGCCCCGCGTATCGTCGGCCCTGCCACCACGGCCATCGCGGACGGGACAGCGATGGCGCAGGCAGTCGCGCCGGAACAGATATGGATGGCACGCGCCGCCCAGCACCTCTCGCGCCACGAAGTCGACGAGGCCAGGGTTGCGCTGGAGCGGGCTCGGCGGGCGCAGCCGCGCTCGGCGGAACCGATGCACCGGCTGGCCCTGCTGGCGCGCGACCAGGGTGAGGACCCGAGCCACGTCTGGGCGCTGATGTGCGACGCGATGGCCATTGGCGCCGCAACGCCGGCGCTGCTGCTCGATGCCGGGTTTGCGGCGCTCTCGACGGGACGGCTGGCCGAGGCCGAGGCGCTGGCGCAGCGAGCCGCGGACGCGTCGCCGACCCTCAGCTATCCGTGGCACCTGAGGGCGCTGTGCGCCCGCCAGGCCGGCGCCTCGTCCATGGTGTGCAGCGCGTTGCTGGATGAGGCGCTGGCGCGTGGGCCGATCTCCCCGGAACTGGCCTTCGACGCCGCGTGCGCGGACGTCGACGCGGGCCGCATGGAGCGGGCGAGAGGTGCTGGCGCTGGCGGCGGTCGGCGCGCGTCCCGACTGGGCCGAGCCGCATCATCTCGCCGCGATCTGTTTGCGTCATCGTGGTGCACCCGTCGAGCAGGTGCGTCGCCATTTCGAGGCGGCGCGGTCCCTCGGCCTGGCGTCGCCATGGCTGCACGTCGATCTCGCGGCGCTCCATCACGCGAGCGGCGACCTGGTGCAGGCTGAGCAGTGTGCCCGGCACGCCATCGAGTGCGGCCTGACGTCCCCTGTGCCATGGCTTCTGCTCGCCCGCTGCCTGTATGCCCGTCAGGCACCAGCCCGCGAGGTGCACGAGGCGTTCGTGCGTGGCCTGGTGGGTGAGGAACTCACCGTCGATCTGGCCATCCAGGCCGGCTTCGCGGCGCTGGTCGCGGAGCAGTACGAGAGTGCCGACACGCTGGCGCGGCAGGCCGAGACCCTGCAGCCGACGTGGAGCGTGCCGCGGCATCTGCGGGCGCTGGCGGCCCGCGCCAGTGGCGCCAGCGCGGAAAGGATTGCCGAACTGATGCGTCATGCCATGCGCGGTGAAGACACCTCGGCCGAACTCGCATACGATGCCGCCGCGGCTGCGTTCGATCTCGGCGAGTTCGTCGAGGCCGACCGCTACATCGATCTGGCGGTGGCCGCCCGCCCTGAGTGGGACGATGCGTGTGGCTTGCAGCTGGCCATCCACGCAGGGCTGCCTGCCGACGGGATCGGAACATGAAAGTCGTTGCCTTCGTACCGGCCAAGGGCACCAGCAGCCGCATCGAGAACAAGAACACGCGCCTGCTCGACGGCAAGCCCCTCTTCATCCACACGCTCGAGAAGCTCGCGGCCTGCCCGTTCATCGACGAGGTCTATCTCGACACCGAATCACCCGAGATGGTCGAGATGGCCAGATACAGCGGTGCCCGCACCCTGCTCCGGGATCCGGCGCTGGCCAGCAACAGCACGGACGGCCACGCGCTGTTCTACAACGAAGTGCGGCAGGTGGACGCCGACGTCTACATCCAGGCGCTGTGCACCGCGCCGTTCATCCGGCCGTCCACGATCAAGGCTGGCGTCGACGCCCTGCAGCCGGGGTCGGCGCACGATTCAGTGGTGCTCGTGCGCAAGGAGAAGCACTACGCGTGGCGTGACGGGGCGCCGCTCTATGGCCGTGAGCGCATCCCCAACAGCGTCGATCTCCCCGATACGGTGATCGAGACCATGGGCATGTATCTGGTGTCGCGCGAGGCCGCGCTGCGGACCCGCCGGCGGATCGGCGACGCGCCGCTGCCTGCTGCCGATCGACCCGCTCGAAGCCCTCGACGTCAACTGGCCGATAGACCTGGAACTGGCCAATCTGGTGGCGGCCGGCATGCGCGAGAAGGAGCGCAAGCTGCTCGGCAACCTGCGCCTGCACCTGTCCAGTGCGCTGCTCTCCGATACCCTGGACGACCTCGGGTTCCCGCGGCAGGTCATCAAGGGATTGACGCCCAACATCGCCGACGCGCGCGCCTTCGGCCGGGCCAAGACGCTGCGGCTCCGGCGTCTCGACCCCGGCGAAGACTTCACCGCCGTGTACGGCGCCCTCGAGTCGTATCGCCACGTCGTGCCCAACGACATCGTGGTGGTCCAGAACGATGCCCCCGACTTTGCCTACTTCGGCGAGATCAACGCCAGCCTGGCGGTGCGCGCCGGCGCCGTGGCGGCGGTGGTCGGCGGCCACACCCGCGACTCGGCCGCGGTGGCCGGGATCGGCTTCCCGGTCTATGCCCGCGGCACCACCTGCCAGGACGTCCGCACCCGGGCGGCGCTCGACGCGCTCAATGTGCCGGTGGTCATCGAAGGCATCGAGGTGCTGCCGGGCGACCTGCTCTTTGCCGACCGCGAGGGCGTCGTGGTGGTGCCGAGGCGGGCCGAGGCCGCGGTGCTCGAGAGCGCGCTGCAGAGGTCGATTGGCGAGAAGCGCCTGCTGGTGGACATCGCACATGGCCTCGAGGTGGACGAACTGACGGGGCGGCACGGTTTCTTCTGAGTTCAAGAGCCGGGTACCGGGTATCGGGTACCGGGTATCGGGGATCGCGGATCGCGGATCGGGGATCGGGGATCGGGGAGCGGGGAGCGGGAGCGGGAACTCGGAACGAGGCGGCGCCCGTCCGTCCGACCGCCGCCGGCCCTCTGCCGTCTACTTTCATATATGACTGCCGACTGCCGACTGCCGCTGCCGACTGCCGCTGCCGCTGGCGCCCGCCGGCCGCCGGCGGCCCTCTGCCGCCCGTCGTCTGCCGTGGGCTATGCTTTACGTGATACGGACGCCGCGTCGACGCCCGGTCCTCCTGTGCCGACCCTCCAAGTGGAACCATGACCAACACACCGCAAAACGTGCCCAGCAACATTGAGCGCCGCGACTTCCTGAAGAAGTCGGGAGCTGCCGCCGGCCTTGCCGCCGGCTTCCCGAGCATCATTTCGGCTCAATCGGTCACCAACGCCCTCAAGGTGGGCCTTGTCGGCGCGGGCGGGCGCGGCAGCGGTGCCGCCGCGCAGGCGCTGACCGCGGACAAGAACGCCGTGCTGACCGCCGTGGCCGACATCGACCAGGCCATCGTCGGCCGGGCCGTCACGCGCCTGTCGGGCAGCCAGAAGTTCGGCGCCCAGGTGAAGGTGGACAACGCGGTGCACGGCCTCGATGCCTTCGACAAGGTCATCAACAGCGGCGTGGACGTCGTCCTGCTGGCCTCGCCTCCGGGCTTCCGCCCGGCGCACCTCAAGGCGTCGGTCGAAGCGGGCAAGCACATCTTCTGCGAGAAGCCGGCTGCCACCGATGGCCCGGGGATCCGCTCGGTGATCGAGTCGCAGAAGGCGCAGCAGGCCAAGGGCAAGGCGCTGGTCTCGGGATTCTGCTGGCGCTACAACAACATGATCGCGGCGGCCATGGAGCAGGTGCACGGTGGCGCGCTCGGCCGGCTCGTGGCCCACTACTCGACCTACTACACCAACCCGGTCAAGCCGATGCCGCCCGAGAGCGCGCGTCCGGCCGGGATGGGCGACATCGAGTGGCAGGTCCGCAACTGGTACAACTTCGCGTGGCTCTCGGGTGACAGCCTGGTCGAGCAGGCGGTCCACAACGCCGACAAGATCATGTGGGTCATGAAGGATCAGCCGCCGGCCAGCTGCGTCGCCGTCGGTGGCCGCGCCGTGCCGGCCAATGGCGGCAACATCTACGACCACTTCGAGGCCAACTTCGTCTACCCGAACGGCTATCGCGTGTTCCTGGCCAACCGCCAGGCGACCGGCTGCTACAACGGCACGCTCGACTACGTGATGGGCACCGAGGCGACGCTGTTCCTCGGCAAGGGCAAGCCACGCATCGAGACGCCCGACGGCAAGGTCAAGTGGCAGTGGGAGGGCGAGGAGTACGACATGTACCAGCGCGAGCACGACGTGCTGTTCAAGTCGATCCGCGACGGCAAGCCCAAGAACGACGATCTCAACCTGGCCACCAGCACGCTGCTCGCCCTGATGGGCCGCGATGCCGCGTACTCCGGCCAGGAGCTCACGTGGGAGCAGGCCCTGAACTCGACGGTCAGCCTGTTGCCGCCGACGCTGGAGATGAACGCGAAGTACGAGGCGCCGGGCCTCCCCATTCCAGGACGTACCAAGGTCTCGTAACCATGAACGCACGTCTCGCAACGGTGGTCGCCCTGGTCCTGATGGCCGGGGCGGCGACCGTTCCGGTCTCCAGCCGCCAACCGGCTGCGGCCCCTGCCGCACCGGCCATCGACCCCAAGGAGATGGCCGCCGTCGAACAGTTGCGGGCCCGCATCGTGGAGAAGGGCAAGGCCGACGCCGCCGCCAAGGCGTACACCGTGACGCTGCCGGGGACCACCGCCACCTTCGACATGGCAGCCATCCCGGCTGGCACGTTCGAGATGGGCTCGGCCGACCCGAAGGCCCCCAAGGATCAGCAGCCCGTCCGCAAGGTGACACTCGACGCGTTCTGGATGATGACCACCGAGGTCAACTGGGACGCGTACCTGATGTTCATGTTTGCCGACCAGGCAAACGAGCGGGAAGTGCCCGACGCGCTGGTCGATGCCCTGAGCCGTCCCACCGCGCCGCACCTCGAGATGAGCTTCGGCCGCGGCAATGGCGGGTTTCCGGCGATCAGCATGACGGCCTACGCGGCCAACAAGTACGCGCAGTGGGTGAGTGCCCGCACCGGGCACTTCTATCGCGTGCCCACCGAGGCCGAGTGGGAGTACGCCTGCCGCGCCGGTGGCGACGCGGCCCCGGCCGAGGCGCAGCTGGCCGAGGTGGCCTGGTACCAGAAGAACTCGCCGACGGGCGAATTCACCGATGGCACCTACCGCAAGCTCGGTACAAAGAAGCCCAACGCCTGGGGCCTGCACGACATGCTCGGCAACGTGATGGAGTGGACGCTCGACCAGTACGCGCCGTATCCGTCCACCCCGTCGACCAACCCGTGGGTGAAGGTCACGACCTCCTACCCGATTGCCGTGCGTGGCGGTTCCTGGAACGACCCGGCCGATCGCGTCAACTGCACCATCCGCTACAAGTCGGACGAGGTGTGGAAGGAGCGCGACCCGCAGCTGCCGACCAGCGTGTGGTACATGACCGACGCCGAGTGGCTCGGCTTCAGGCTGGTCCGCCCGGCCACGGTGCCAAGCGCCGAGGACATGTACCGGGCCTGGAACAACGGCGTCGAAGTCGACCCGTACTGACCCGGGCCATCCATCGTCGCGCACAACAAAGGGCGCCTCCACCGCGGAGGCGCCCTTTGTTCGTGTGCCCCCCACCCCCCGCCGCCGAGCACGGTATGAGTGCCCGTTCCAGCCTCCCGAGCACGGGACTTGCAAGCTTCCGGGGCGGAGGTCACGATGCCCGAGAAAAAGACCGTTGCAGAAGCACGCAAGGCCAAACGGGAAGGGAAGGCGCCGTCGACGCAAGCCGGTGCATTCGTCCGCGAAGAGATTGAACACATTCGCGATGGCGAGCACGGCGCCCGCTCAGCCAAACAGGCCATTGCCATAGGCTTGTCGAAGGCACGCCGGGCGGGAGTGAAGCTGCCCCCGCCGCCCAAGAGCGCGAGCGAGCGAACCAAACAGGGCGCGAAGCGCGACGCCGACCGCGCCGGGAAGAGTGCGCGGCCATCCCCGGCACGGTCGCGGGCGGCCAAGGCGGCGCTGGCCGACGAGCCGAAGGCGGCGGGCTCGACCCTGGCCCTGTCGCGCCAGGCCAAGGCGGCCGCCAGGCGCCGACCGGCCAAGGCCCGCAAGGCGGCCGCGAAGAAGGCCGCCGCGACACGCGCCCGGCGCAAGGACGCGTAGCCGGGCTGTACACTGCGAGGCCTATGCGACCACGCCTGGCAGTGGCAACCCTGTGCATCCTGCTCGTGCAGGCGATGCCCTCGTCGGCACAGCTGACGGCGGCCAGTGATGGCCCGGTCGTCTACGGACATCACCACGTCAACGCGACCAGCGTCGATGCGCATTCGACGTTCCTGGCGGATGCGCTCGGCGGCGTTCCGATCACCGTCGGTGGCCGCCGCATCGTCAGGTTCGTCAACGTGCTGGTCTTTCTCCGGGAGCAGGCGCCGACCGGCGGCTCGATCGGGACGACAGCCGACCACCTCGGCCTGGCAGTGCCGGACCTCCGGCCAGTGATTGGCAGGCTCAAGGCCGGCGGCTACCGGATGATCACGCGCGACTCGGTGCCGGCCGAGTGGGCGGTGACCGACGACATCGCCAGCAACCCCGCCGGCGGCCGTCCGATTGCCTTTGTCCTGGGCCCGGACGGCTTCAAGGTGGAACTGGTGCAGGTCGCAGGCCAGACGACGCCGGCGGCCCTCCAGCACGTGCACTTTTTCGGGCCGGAGCGCGAACAGATGCGGGCGTGGTACGTCAGGGTGTTTGGCGCCGTCGCGGGTGCGCCAGGCGGACGGTTCCTGACGGCCACCTTGCCGGGCGTCTCGCTGAACTTCTCTGCGGCGCCTGCGGCGGTGGTCGGCACGACAGGGCGGGTCGTCGACCACGTCGGGTTCGAAGTGGACGACCTTCCGGCGTTCCTGGGGAGGCTGGCCGCGATGGGCATCACCGCGGCGAACGTGCGGCAGGTCCCTGACCTCGGCATCGCGATCGCGTTCATCACCGATCCGTGGGGCACGTCAATCGAACTGACCGAGGGCCTCGACAAGATCCGGTAACCGGTCGAGGCCGCTCACTTTCCCATCGACTCCGCTTTGCTGGTCACTGCACCGAGTAGCTCTTAGATACTGGGCCGCTCGGCGCAGCCTCGGTATAGTCACCCGCCTTGGTGGTCCTCGTTGACTCGACGCTCCCTGTTGCGTTGTCTCGAGTGACGTGGCCATGCCGTGCGTTGTTGTGCATGACATGGCTGGGACTGCTGTGCGAGGCCTTGGACGCCGCCACGGCCACTGTCCGCTCGCACGATCGTCATCGCCGGTTCACCCGGCTGCCGTGCCGGGTAGGTCTTCGGGTGGGAGGCTGAGATGTCTTCACTGCAGGGTAAGCATGCGCTGGTCACCGGTGGGTCCAGGGGCATCGGCCGAGGCATCGCGTTGCGGCTGGCGGAGCGCGGCGCAAACATCGCCATCAACTACATCCGCGATGAGGCCGCTGCCGCCCAGACGCTGAAGATGGTGCAGGAGCGGGGCGGGGAAGGCTTCACCGTGCGGGCAGACGTCTCGAAGCCTGAGGACGCGCAGATGATGGCCGCCCACGTCCAACGCGAGTTCGGCAAGCTGGACATCCTGGTCAACAACGCGCTCGGCAATCTGCTCGGCTTCTTCGCGCCGCCGCACGCCGTGACCATCGCGCAGTGGGACGAGGCGTTCCAGTGCCAGCCCCGTGCCTTCTTGGCGGTCGTGCGCGCGCTGACACCACTGCTGCAGGACGGCGGCCGAATCGTGGCCATCGGCTTCTGGCCAGGCAGCCATCACGGCGGCTTTCAACCCTACTTCGCCATGGGAACCAACAAGGCGGCAATCGAGGCAATGTGTCGCTACTATGCCGTGGCTTTCGCCAAGCAAGGCATTACCGTGAATACCGTCTGTGCCGGGATCACCGACGACAGCATCGTGAACGCGCTGCCGCAAGACGCCCAGAGTGCGCTCCTCAACTGGTTGCGCGACGGGTGGAACCCCATGGGACGTGCCGGTACGCCAGAAGACGTCGGCGGCGCCGTCGCCATGCTGTGCTCGGAGGATGCCCGGTGGGTCACGGGGCAAACCATCGTGGCCGACGGCGGCAGCTCACTGATGAGTACGGAAGTGCCGCTGGCGTTCCAGCTGTCTTGAGCCTCACGCCGTGCCCGAGGCTCGGTATCCACAGAAAGGATCGACGATGGTCGTTGGCATTCTTGCGCTGCTGCTGATCGTGCAGGCGACTCCGGCAAAGCTGGGGACACCCTGCCGACGTGATACGAACCTGGTCGGCACCTGGCGCGTGATCGAGTCAACGGGTGAGCCGCGTTCCGCAGACCATCCCGTCCACAAGCACGTCACGCCGACGCATTTCACGGTGATTCAGTGGGACCCGAGCGCCACGAGTACCGCGACGCGCGCCCATGGCGGGACGTACGAACTGGACGAGGCCACCTACACCGAGACGGTGCTGTACGGCTTCGGTGAGGCCTATCGCGAGGTGGCTGGACAGACGTTCCGGATGCAGGCACGCTGCTGGACGAGTGGCGACGAGTGGCACATCGAAGCCAACCTGCCTGGACGTCCGGCCCTCCGGGAGACGTGGCTGCGCGTGTCGCCGCCGCGCTGAGGGACCTGTCCTGACCGGCTCGTCACGTGACATTGGCCGTGATCGCCGACCATCGCGAGGAGCGCGACGGCGCGCAGCGCGATCCTAGCGGCGCACCGACCCCGCCGCCGACGGTGCGTACGTCAGGCCATGGCCGTACGGGAACAGCGGGTCCTTCGAGTCGTGCGCGACGTCTTCCTTCTGCGCGCGCACGGCGTCCATCGACGAGGGCAGTTCGAACGGCAGCTTGCCGCTCGGCGCGACGACGCCCGCGAGCACGTCGAGGAGCGCCTCGTCGGTGATGCCGAAGTGCGCGACGAGTGCGGCGGCTTCCTTTGCAATCTCTGGCACGACGTACGGACGATCGAAGTACATCGCCACCACGGTCGGCCTTGCGCCCATGACCGCGCGGACCTTCTCCAGTTGCTCCGGCGCCATCGTCAGGTCGATGGGCGCGCCATCGGTCGCCATGCCGCCGAAGGCACCGCCACGCTGAGGCACTGCGCCACCAGGCCCGCCCGCACCTGGGCCACCAGCAGCCCCTCCACCGCCGCGCCGGCCCCGCCCTCCGGGTGCCCCCTCATCGCCGCCGCGCACCACGCGCAGCAACGCGACGTCGGCTTCCTGCGGTGTCGCGACGACCACGAAGCCACGCGCCTTCAACAGCGCCGCGCCGACACCTTCGGCGTACACCTTCGCGCCCGCCTTGAGCGGCAGCGTGCCGCGGGCGTTCGCGAGCAGCACCACCGATTTGCGCTGCGCAACGAGCCCCTTCTCCTGGAACTCGGCGTTGCGGATGATGCGCTCGGCCGCGTCGGCGTCGGCATACGGGTTCTCGAAGATGCCGAGTCCCATCCGCACCCGCAGGATGCGTCGCGCCGATTCGTCGATCCGTGCCACGGTCAGCTCGCCCTTCTTCACCAGGTTGACCACGTGCTCCGGAGTCGCATCATTGCTGTAGATGTCCACGCCGGCGTCGATGCCCTTCTTGTAGCGCTGCTCGACGGTCAGCGACTCGACGCCCCAGACCATGCTTGTCGTGATCCCCGAGTCCGAATTGACGACTCCCTTGAAGCCGAGGCGAGTGCGTAGCAAATCGGTCACGATCTCCTTGCTGTACGACATGCCGACCTGGTCGGTGGTGATGTCCTTCGGGATGGAGTAGTACGGCATGATCGCCACCGCGCCGGCGTCGATGGCCGCCTTGAACGGCGTGATGTGGTACTCGAGATTCCTGCCGGGATAGACCGAGTACTTGCCGTACACGAAGTGCGAGTCCTGACCCTGGATGGCCGGGCCGCCGCCGGGGAAGTGCTTGAAGATGAGCGCGACGCTTGTCGGCCCGAGCGCTGACCCCTGATAGCCACGAACCATGGCCCGCGCCATCTTGCTCGTGAGTTCGGCGTCCTCGCCGAAGGTGCCCGAGATACGCGCCCACCGCGGCTCCGTCGCGAGATCGATCTGCGGGTGGTAAGCGCCACGGAGACCCACCGCCACGTGCTCCTCGGCCGAGATCCGCGAGAACTCCTCGACCAGCGCCACGTCGCGCGAGGCCGCGAGGCCGAGCGTGCCGGGCCACTGCGAGAAGCTGCCGCCCGCTTCCTCGATGCCGACCACCACGCTGCCGCCGAGGTGATTGCGCGGATTGGTGACCAAGAACGCCGGGATGCCGAGTCGCGACGTCTCGGCAATCGCCTGCACGCCGTTCAGCCACGTGACCATGGTGCGCGGGCTCGTGTTGGCACGATTGATGTACTGCCGGATGTGCAGCTCGAGGATCGCATCCGACGTCCCGGGCATCGACCAGGATGGTCCGCCGAACGGGTTGGGCATCGTGCGGGCCTCCTCGTTCACCGTGCCGTCGGCCCCCATCGTCAAGGTCGGGCTGACCATCAGGCCGGCCTTCTCCTCGAGCGTCATCTGCGCCACGAGGTCGTCGACTCGTGCCTCAACGGGCTTGCGCCAGTCCTCGTACACGTCGAGCGTGCCGTTCTTGTTCAGGTCCTTAAATCTCAGGCCGCCGACCTCGAGTACCTTGGCGGTACGGGTGCCGAGGTTGGGTTGAGCCGGCGAGGATTGGCGTCCGCGCGCAACCAGGCCGATGCCCGCCGCGGTGAGCAGGGCAGTGCAGACAACGAGGCGCGAGGACATCGGGCGACTCCAGGTAGCAGATGTGAGGGACGGCGCGATTGTACGATCCCCGCTCCGCTGCAGTCGTGGTGACGCGCCCTACCTTCCCATCAACTCCGCGTCGGTCCACGGCCGCGTGCGGGCCCTGGTGGCGGTCCGCTGCTGCGCAACCAGGGCCGGGGCGACCGCGCCCGCGCCGTGGCCCCACTCGCGCCGCACGTAGGTGAGCACGCTGGCCACCTGCGCGTCAGTCATGGCCGTCCCGAGCGCGGGCATCAGTCCGGTGGCGCCTTCCTTTCCCTGCAGCAGGATCCGTACGGGCACCTCGGCTGCCGCGAGCGCGAGCGGCGATCCCACCAGACTGGCTGCGCGTCCGGGCTGACCGCGGCCGTCGGCCTGGTGACAGGCCTGGCACATCGCTTCGTAGATGCCGCGGCCCTGTTCGAATCGCCGCTGCTCGACGGTGGTCAATGGCGCCGGGGCGCTGTCGTCGCCCGGCTTGCCTGGCCATGTGACGCGCGTCAGCACCGCGGCCGCCTGCCGTCCCAGGGCCGTCGCTTCGGCCGCCAGCGCGACGAAGGTCTGCGGCGCCCGCGCGAGCCGCAGCGGCGGCGCGGCGTTGCCGGGACGGGTGTACGAGTTGGCCGACTCGGGCCAGACGAAGGCGTACTCGCCCCCGGCGCTCTGGCGGCCTCCCGGACAGGTCGGGCACGCCGTGCCAGGCGTGGCGGGCAGCGGCGGCAGCTGTCCCGGGACCGGGGCGCCGAGAATGCCGATCTCGGCGCCGTGCATCAGCGCCTCCCGCTGCCAGGGCGCGTCGGGTCGCGCGCCGGCCGTGGCGATGCGGTCCAGCCACTGCTGCGCCTCGCCCTCACGGGCCGTCCGGAACACCGTGGCTCCGAGCATGCTGATGGCATCGCGAGCGGATGTGGCCTGGCCGGCCAGAAGTCTGTCGAGCAGCCGCCGATTCGCCGCCGCGTGCACCGGTCAGGGCGACATCGACCAGGACCGGATTGCCGTCGGCCTGTGCCAGCACCCGCGCCAGCGCCTCCCACTTGCGCCCGTCGGCCGGCAAGCTGCCGAGCGATGCCGCGGCCTGCAGCCGCACGCGCGGGTCCTCGTCGGCGGCACGCGCCTCGACGGCCGCCCGCAGCGCCGGCGTCGGCGCATCGAGCCACCGTTCCGCAATCCGCAGTGCCGCCATGCGCACCTGTGGCGATCGGTCGGTCAGCGCCGCCTCGACATCGGCCGCCTCGACGGCTTCGAGTCCGTCGAGTGTCCACAACGCATGGACGCGGGTCCGTGCATCGCTTTGCCGCGCCAGGCTCACCAGCGCCGGCACGACCGCGTGATCGCCCCGCTCGACCAGCAGGCGCTGTGCCGTGTCGCGTCGCCAGCCGTTGGCGTGCGAGAGCTGCGCCACCAGTTCCTCTCCCGTGCCGGTCGGCATGGGGCTGGTGTCGCGCGGCGTCCCCTCGTGCACGATGCGCCAGATGCGACCGAGACCGCGCGGGTTCTCCAGACCGTGCTGCTCGATGTACGACTTGAGATAGCTGGTGAGCGACAGCCGGTGTTCGATGATGCCGCGATACAGATCGACGAGGTAGAGCGTGCCGTCGGGCGCATTCGACAGGAACACCGGTCGGAAGCGCTCGTCGGTGGAGGCCAGGAACTCGGCGTCCGGATACGCCCTGGCCGCGCGCACGGTTGCGCCCTCGTCACGCAGGGTGATGCGGCTCACCAGGTTGGGGGCCGGGTCGGCCACGAAGACGTTGCCGTAGGCCTCGGCAGGCAGCCGGTCGCCACGGAAAACCAGCGGCGCGCACACCGAGGTGTGGCGGGCCAGCGTGCCATCGGGGCGTCGTACCCCAGCCTGGTAGCCGCGATTGACCCCGGGCGTCGGGCGGACCGGCCACACGGTGTTCAGGTCGTTGTCGGGCATGGCAAGGCGCTCGTAGCTGCCGCGCGTGCGCAGCAGCTGCGGGTGCCTGGCGAAGTACTCGCCAGCGACGAGGTCCACGTGCAGGGCCGATTCGTTCGAGTTGCGATACGTCCGCCCCGCATCGTCGTGCGTGGCGCCCCACTGACCACGAATCGGCGACGCGCCGGCCACAATCGTGCCGGCCTTCCACTGGAAGTGCAGCCGGGACTGGCCGGCGCTCCGCATCCGGTTGTCGAGGCCCCAGTCGAAGCCGTTGGCGTTGTTCTCGACGTCGATGTCCCGTCGTCCGAACTGATCGGTGACGCGCGTCCTGGTGTCGGCCCGCAGGTCACCGTCCGTGTCGCGCATCAGCCACACCTCGGGCGGTGCGGCGACCAGCACGCCGTGCTCCAGCACCTTCACGCTGCGCGCCAGCACCAGGCCGTCGGCAAAGACGGTGCGTCGGTCCATGCGTCCGTCGCGGTCGGTGTCCTCGAGCACGACGATCCGCCCGACCGGCTCATGCTCGCCGGTGGCCGAGACGTCGGGCATGAACCCCGGCATTTCGACGACCCACAGGCGGCCGTCCGGTGCCCAGTCGATGGCGACGGGATCCTGGACGAGGGGCTCACTGGCCACCAGCTCGATGCGGTAGCCCGGTGCGAGGTGAAAGGTGGCCAGCTCCTGCTCCGGCGTCAGGGCCGGTGATTCCGGCGAGACGGCCTGCACGCCTGGCGGCCAGGCCCGGCGAGCCGCGTCCTGCTGGCCACGTGTGGTCACGGCGGAAGTCCATCCGAGCAGCACGGCGGCGACGACGATTCGGGACACAATGACACGCATGGCTTCTCGGCGAACGTTCCTCTCGACCTCGGGATTGGCGCTGGCCGGCATGGCGCTGCCGGGCGTCGCGCCGGTCGTGCGCGCGCAGCGAGAACCCATCATAGACATCCACCAGCACCTCGGCTACAGCGGCCGGCCCGACGAGGTTCTGCTGGCCCATCAGCGCGCGATGGGCATCACCACGACGATCCTGCTGCCCGCCGGGCGCACGGTCACGCGCCCCTCGACCCATGACGGCCGATCGAACGGCCTGCAGGCGCAGGCGCTCGGCAACGACGCCTGCCATGACTTTGCCAAGGCGCATCCCGGCGAGTACCTGTTCGGGGCCAACGAGGTGCCCGACGTCGATGGCGCGCCGCAGGAGATCGAGCGCCAGATTGCCCGCGGCGCGGTGATCATCGCCGAGCAGAAGTTCGGCGTGGCCTGCGACGCGCCGGAGATGCAGGCAATTTACCGCCTTGCCGAATCGCGGCGCGTGCCGGTGCTGATGCACTGGCAGTTCGGCATGTACAACCACGGCTTCGAGCGCTTCCATCGCATGCTGGAGCAGTTCCCGCGCGTCACCTTCATCGGCCACGCGCAGACGTGGTGGGCCAACATCGACGCGGACCACAGCGACCAGACCGTGCTTTACCCCAAGGGTCCGGTACGCCCCGGCGGACTCACCGACCGCTACCTGGGGGACTACCCGAACATGTTCGGCGACCTGTCGGCGGGGTCGGGCCTGAACGCGCTGACGCGCGACGAAGCCTTCACGCGCGATTTCCTGAGCAGGCACCAGGACAAGCTGCTGTACGGCAGCGACTGCAACGATCACGTCGGCAGCGGCGCGAAGTGCCAGGGCGCCCAGACCATTGCGGCACTGCGGCGGCTCGCGGCCAGCCCGGCCATCGAGCGCAAGCTGCTCCATGGCAACGCCAAGCGGATGTTCGGGCTCTAAGGGATCGGCAGTCGGCAGTCGGCAGTCGGAGAGTAGGGAGTAGGCAGTCGGGAGGCGGGAGTCGAGCGTGTACGGTCACCTGTCCGTGCTGGTGGTGCTGGCGGTTGTCGGGTCGGGTTGCGCTGGGGCGGTCAGGCGCACGGCTGGCAGCGGCCAGGAGCCCCCGTCGGCAGCTGCCACGTCGGCGGTCGCGACGCCGCGCGCAGCGTCTCTCGAGCGCTTCGAGGGCGTCGAGCCGCACATGGGCACGCTGGTGTCGATCACGGTCTTTGCCCCCGACGCGTCCCGGGCGCGCCAGGCCTTCAGGGCCGGGTTCGACCGGGTGCGGGCGCTCGACGCGATGTTGTCGGACTACCGGCCCGACAGCGAGCTGAACCGGCTGACCCGCGAGGCCGTGGGGACGGCGCAGCCGGTCAGCGCCGACCTGTTTGCGGTCCTCGCGGCGGCGCAGCGCCTGGCCCTTGCCACCAACGGTGCCTTCGACGTCACGCAAGGCCCGGTCATCCGGCTGTGGCGCGACGCACGCCGGCAGAAGCGGCTTCCTGATGCCGCGGCGTTGCGTGAGGCATCCGCGCGCAGCGGCCACACCCACATGCACCTGGACGCGACCCGCCGGACGGTCACCTTCGACATCCCCGGCATGCAGCTCGATGTCGGGGCGCTCGGCAAGGGGTACGTGGCCAGTGAGGCCCTGGCAGCCATCACGCAGACGGGTGTGCGCAGCGCGCTGGTTGCGGCCAGCGGCGACCTCGCGTTCAGCGACGCGCCGCCCGGGCAGGTCGGCTGGCGCATCCGCATCCACGGCGGTGACATCGGCGCCGCTGCCGTCCCGCCGATCCTCCGCCTGGTCCACCGGGCCGTGTCGACGTCGGGCAACGCCGAGCAGTACCTCGACGTCGATGGCCGCCGCTACTCGCACGTCATCGACCCGGCGTCGCGGACCGGATTGGTCGACGACATCACGGTGACCGTCGTGGCCAGACACGGCCTCGACGCCGACGGCCTGGACACGGCCATCGGCGTACTGGGGGTGGAGCGCGGCCTGGCGCTGGCCGAGCAGGCCGACGACGCGGCTGCGCTGGTCGTGCTGCGCACGGGCGGCGGCCGCACGCGGGTCGAGGCATCGACGCGGATGCACGCGCTGATCGCCGACCAGTAACCTCCCCGTCAGCCCCGGCGACGGCGGCGGGTCACGCGTGCGCCTGCAGCCACGCGTCGAGTCGCGCGCGGGTCGGCAGCGAAGGCTGTGCACCCGCCCGCGTCACTGCCAGCGCGCCGGCCGCGTTGCCGCGGCGCAGCGCCTCCAGCGGCGCCAGCCCCTCGGCCAGGGCCACGGCAAAGGCGCCGACAAAGGCGTCGCCAGCGGCTGTCGTGTCGACCACGTCCACCGTGTAGGCGGGCAGGGAGGTCGTCGATCCATTGCGGTCCACGAGCCGCACGCCGGCCGATCCCAGCGTGACGACGATTGCGGCGGCGCCGCGCGCCCGCAGCGCGTCGACCGCCGCCGCCTGGTCGGGCACGCCATCGCCGGCTACCGCGAGCAGTTCGGTCTCGTTGACGACCAGGTAGTCGACCAGCGGCAGCAGCGCCGCGGGCAGCGGCAGGGCCGGCGCGGCGTTGAGCACCACCAGGCGCCCGGCATCGTGCGCCACGGCAGCCGCCAGCAGCACGACGTCGATGGCGATCTCGAACTGCAGCACCAGCACCGCTGCCGAGACGATGGCCTCCCGCGCCCTCCGTACGTCGTCTGCCGTCAGCGTCGCGTTGGCGCCGGGCACGACCACGATGGTGTTCTCGCCCGTTGCGGCCACCGTGATCAACGCCACACCGGACGGGTGACCGGCACGCACGTCCAGGTGACGCACGTCGATGGCCTCCTCGGCCAGGCCCTGCGCCATCGCGGAGCCGAACGCGTCATCACCGACGGCGCCCACGAGGGTGACCTCGCCGCCGAGCCGGCGCGCCGCGACGGCCTGGTTCGCGCCCTTGCCGCCCGCCACGGCGAAGAAGGCATCGCCGGCAATCGTCTCGCCAGGCTGCGCGAACCGCGGCGCCCGCACGACCAGGTCCATGTTGATGCTGCCGACCACGGCAATGCGGGCCACGAAGAGACAGATACATCAGAATTCAGAATTCAGAATTAAGAATTAAGAATTAGAATCGAATGACGAGCCGTCGAGTGCCGAACTGCCGACTGCCGACTGCCGCCTGCCGTCCGACGGCCGACGCCGCCTGCCGCCTGCCGACTGCCGCCGCCGACGTCCGAAGGCCGAAGGCCGACCGCCGAAGGCCGCCCCGACGTGAACGGGTGGCAGAATGAGCGGCATGCGCAGCAGCTGCGGTGGGGTGTGGCTCCTGGCGGGGCTGATGTGTGGGTCGGCAGCGGCAGCGGCCGCACAGCCGTCGCGCGTGGCTGCGGACGCGGCGGCGGGCCGCGTCGATGCCCACACGGCCCGGGTGCGGCTGGTGGTGCTGACCGACATCGCCAACGAGCCCGACGACCAGATGTCGCTGGTGCGGTTGCTCGTGTATGCCAACCACTTCGACATCGAAGGACTGGTCGCCACCACCTCGACCTGGCTGCGCACCGGCGTCCGGCCCGACGTGCTGCACACGGTGCTCGATGCCTACGCGGCGGTGCAGCCCAATCTGTTGCGGCACGCGCCGGGGTTTCCGGCTGCGAGTGAGCTGAAGCGGCTGGTGGCGGCAGGACAGCCCGGCTACGGCATGGCGTCCACCGGCGCCGGCTCGTCCTCGCCCGGCGCCACCTTACTGCTCGCGGCGATGCGCCGCGACGACCCGCGGCCCCTCTGGGTCACGGCCTGGGGCGGTGCCAATACGCTCGCGCAGGCGCTGATCGACGCCCGCGCCCGTTTGACCCCGGAGCAGCTGAACGCACTCGTCGCGCGGCTGCGCGTCTATGCCATCTCGGACCAGGACGATGCCGGCGCGTGGCTGCGGCGCGAGTTCCCGTCGCTGCACTACATCGGCACACCGTCCACCCAGGACGGGCAGGAGTATGCGGGGGCGACCTGGACCGGCATCAGCGGCGATCGCTTCTACCGCAACGCACCGGGCGCCGACTTCGCGACGTTCACCGACGCATGGCTGGACGCCAACATCCGGGCCCGTGCGCCGCTCGGGGCGCACTACCCATACCCCTGCTGCATCCACGAAGGCGACACGCCCTCGTTTCTCGGGCTCATCGACAACGGGCTCGGCAGCGCCATGAACGCCAGCTTCGGCGGGTGGGGTGGCCGCTACGCGTGGCGCCGGCCGCACGGTGAGCCGCGGCCGTTCTGGACCCAGGGCGGCGACGCCTACCCGGGGCGGCCCTCGTCTCGCGACACGGTGCGTGGCCTCGACGGGCAGCTGTATACGTCCGACCAGGCGACGGTGTGGCGCTGGCGCCAGGCCTTCCAGCACGACTTCGCCGCCCGCATGGCCTGGACGGTGCTGCCGCCCGAGGCCGCCAACCACAATCCGCAGGTGGTGGTGAACGGCTCGACCGGCACCGCGCCGCTGCTGATCGCCGCCCGCGTCGGAGTTGCCGTCACGCTCGACGCGGCGGGTACGCGCGATCCCGATGGACAGCCGTTGACGTTCCGCTGGTGGTTCTATCCGGAAGCCGGCTCCGGCATGCCTTCCCCGGTCGCGGCCCCGGCCCCGGCGCCGGCCCAGCACGCGTCGACCGCACCGAATGCCTCACCGCCAGCCGCGCGGGGCGATCGCGAGGCGCCATTGGTCCGGCTGGAGGGAGAAGCCACTGCGCAGGCGACGGTGGTCCCGCAGCTGCCGGGCGTGGCCCATGTCATCGTCGAGGTGACCGACGGCGGCACGCCGCGCCTCACCAGCTATCGCCGGGTCATCCTCACCATCACGCCCTGAGCACCACGTGCACCCGTCGGACCTGCCCGTCAGGCGGGCGGCGGGATCTGATGCACCAGCGGTTCGCCGCGTTCGAAGGCGGTGACGCTGGAGAGCGTCGTGTCGGCAATGCTGGCGAGGGCCTCGCGGGTGAGGAATCCCTGGTGCGATGTGATCAGCACGTTGGGGAAGGTCAGCAGGCGGGCGAGCACGTCATCCTGCAGCACCTGCGCCGAGAGGTCGCGGAAGAACAGCGGGCCCTCCTCCTCGTAGACGTCGAGGCCGGCGGCGCCGACACGACGCGTCTTGAGGGCGTCGATCAGCGCGCGTGCGTCCACGAGCGCGCCACGGCTGGTGTTGATCAGCATCACCCCCGCCTTCATCTGCGCAAACGCGGCGGCATCGATCATGTGGTGCGTCTCGCCGGTGAGCGGCACGTGCAGCGAGATGATGTCGGACTCGCGGTACAGCGTCGCGGCGTCGACGTAGCTGACGCCCAGGTCACGCTGCAGCGCCTCGTCCTGCGCGGCATCGGTGGCCAGCACGCGGCAGCCGAAGCCGTGCGCGATCCGCGCCAGCACGCGGCCGATCCGGCCAGTGCCGACGATGCCGAAGGTCTTGCCGTGGAGGTCGAAGCCGACCAGTCCCTCGAGCGAGAAGTTGGCTTCACGGACCCGGTTGTACGCGCGGTGGATCTTGCGGTTGAGGGCCAGCACCAGGCACATTGCCAGCTCGGCAACCGCATACGGCGAATACTCGGGCACCCGGACCACTGGCAAGCCGAGCGCCGCGGCCGTGTCCAGGTCGACGTGATTGAACCCGGCCGAGCGCAGCGCCAGCAGACGCGTGCCGCCGGCATGCAGCGCGGTGATGGTCGCGGCATCGACGCGGTCGTTGACGAAGGGACAGACCACCTGGGCGCCAGCGGCCAGCGCCGTGGTGTGGGGGGTGAGGCGCGGCTCGATGAAGCGCAGCGTGTGCCCGTAGCGCTCGTTGGCGGCCTCGAGCGCGTCACGGTCGTAGGCGCGCGTGTCGTAGATGGCGATGTCCACGACTCAGCCTAGCGCAGGAACCGTCGGGACGTGCAGTCGTGGTCAGTCGGCCGGTGCCAGCCGCACGATGCGGCCAGGGTTGTTCAGGGCCACGTAGACCAGGCCATCCGGACCAATCCGCACGTCGCGGACGCGGCCATGGCCGCGCAGCAGCAGTTCCTGATGGGTGACACGCCCGTCGCGCACTTCTAGGCGCCGCAGCTGCTGACCGGCCAGGGCGGTAACCAGAAGATTGCCGTTCCAGCGTGGAAAACGGTCGCCGGTGTAGAACGCAATGGCGGACACCGCAATCGAGGGGGTCCATTGCACCACTGGTGCCTCGAGCCCGGCCTGCTCGGTGCGGTCGGTAATCGGCGTGCCGTTGTCGTTCATCCCGTAGGTGATGACCGGCCAGCCGTAGTTGGAGGCCTTGCGCACGAGATTGAGTTCGTCGCCGCCGCGCGGCCCGTGCTCGGTGGCCCAGAGGTCGCCAGTGCGAGGGTCGATGTCGAGGCCCTGCTGGTTGCGATGCCCGTAGCTCCAGATGCTGGCGACGGCATCGGCACGGCCGACAAAGGGGTTGTCAGCGGGCACCCGTCCCGCGGCGTCCACCCGATGCAGCTTGCCATACGGGCTGGCCAGGTCCTGCGCATCGTCCATGTGACCGCGATCGCCAAGCGAGAAGAACAGGTGCTCGCTGCGGTCGAACACCAGCCGCGCGCCGTAATGCGAGTTGTTGTTCCAGTACCGCGTGTCGTCCGGGCGAAAAATCGTGACCTGATCGACCAGCGCGTTGTCGCGCAGCGTGCCACGCACGACCCGCGTGCTCGAGGATCCCGTCGTCGGGCCGGTCTCGCTGAAGGCCAGATAGACCCAGCCGTTGTCGGCAAACCGCGGGTGGACGGCGATGTCGAGCAAGCCGCCATCCTGTCGCACCCAGACCTCGGGCACCCCGCTGACCGGCGCCTGCAGCTGGCCGCCGCGGATGACGCGCAGGCGTCCCGGGCGCTCACTGACCAGCAGGGCACCGTCGGGCAGGAATTCGATCCCCCACGGCGTATCGAGCCCGTCGGCGATCACCTCGGTGCGGAACACGTGGCGCTCGCTTGCCACCCGCGGCGGCAGCGGCAGCGCGGCCGGCGGCAGGGCACCGAGGCGCGCCCGTGCCTGCGCTTCCCGCACGTGAATCACCAGGCTCCTGATCTGGAGGTCGGTGAGCGCGGACCGGAAGGGCAGCATCGGCGTGCCTGGCACGCCGTCCCTGATGACGCGGCTGATGTCGGCATCGGTGTCACCGTGCGTCCATTCCGCGTCGACGAGGCTGGGCCCCTGCCCACCCTGGAGGGTGGGACCGTGGCAATTGGCACACAGCGACCCGTACAGGCCGGCGGCGTTGGGCAACGCTGCTGTCGGCGCCGGTGACTGCGAGCGCAGTGGCGCGTGGCTGGTGACGACACCCACCACGGCGCCGGCGACGAGCAGGGGCAGCAGGTTGCGCATGTGCGGGGCGGATCATACGTGAACCGCCGGCGCCCACCGCGCTAGCATCATGCGATGTCGCACCCCGTCCCCCCATACCGTGCGGCGATCATCGGCACGGGGCGGATTGCCTCGCTGCTCGAGCGTGATCCGCTCCGGACCAGACCCCACACCCACGCCGGCTGGTACGCCGCCGACCCGCGGACCACGCTCGTTGCCGGATGTGACACCGACCCTGAACGATTGCAGGCCTTTGCCGACGACTGGGGAATTGAACCGGCACACCTGCATGCCGACTACCAAGTGCTGCTGACGCAGGAGCGTCCCGAGATCGTCTCGGTCTGCGCCTACGCCGCCGATCGCGTGGCCATGAGCCGGGCTGCCGTAGCCGCCGGGGCACGGGGCCTGTGGATCGAGAAGGCTGTCGGCTGCAGTGTCGAGGAAGCCGAACTGCTGGCCCGGGAGGTGGCCGCGGCCGGCACGGTGGCAGTGGTCGACCACCCGCGCCGTCTGCAGTCGCGCTACCGCGCCGTGGCGCGCTGGATCGAGGAGGGGACCTTCGGCCGGCTTGAGTCGATCCACGTGGTCTTCAGCGGCCACGTGGTCCACACGGGCACGCATGCCTGGGATCTGCTGCTGGCGTGGTGTGGTCCGTGGGCGCGCGTCGAGGCCTCGCTCGACACGGCCGACCGCGAGGCCGCCGCCAGCGGCGACCACCATCAACGCGACGAGGCGGACATGCTGCGCTACGCGGCGGCGCTGCGCGGCGGTGTCGCCGATTGCGGGGCCCGCGTTCACATCGTCTTCGAGAACGGCGTCGAGGCGTTCGTCAGCGGCGGCGCCAAGCAGTACTTCATCTTCCAGTGTGACCTGGTGAGCACGGCGGGACGCGTGCGGATCGGCAATGACGTCTGGCAGACGCTGGCGCCCGCCGACAGCCCGCACTACACGGGGTATCGGGAACTGGCGGCCGTCGATCCAGCCACCCACATCAAGGAAGAGGACGAGCGTGAGACGCCGGTGCTCGTCGATCTGCTCGACGCGATGGCGACCGGAAGCACGCCCGTGTCCTCGCTCGAGGCAGCCATCGGGGCGCTGGCACTGGGCATTGCCGTGATGCAGGCCGGACTCACCGGCCGCACCGTGACGCCCGCCACCCTCGATCGGTCGCTCCGGATCATGAGCGTGTAGAACTCGGCGACGGCCGCGACCGTCACCGCACCGGCACGGCGCCCCATCGGGCCCGTGTCGGGCGGCACCCTGCCGCGGCTGCCACCTTCACTGCAGCCGTTACGTTCGCGTCGGCTCGGAGACGTCGCGAACGAGGTCGCCTGTCTGCTCTGACGTCGCCCAGCGCGCCAGGTCGGCCTGGGCGACGATGCCGCAGACTGCTCCGTCGGCAGTGACGACTGGCAGGCGGCGCACCTGGTGGGCCTGCATCATCTCGATGGCATCGCTGACCTTGGCATCGGGTGGCAGCGAGAGGGCCGGCTGGGTCATGCAGGTGCCTGCCGTCGCGCTCTTCACGTCCTGTCCGCGGGCCACCAGGCGCAGCACGATGTCGCGGTCGGTCACCACGCCGACCAGGCCCCCGCCGTCGCTGGAGGCGACCACCGGAATTTCGCCGCAGTCGTTGGCGAGCATCATGCGCGCGACCTCCTCGATCGAGGTGTCGGGCGTGCAGCAGGCCGGGTTCGGAGTCATCACACCTTCGAGATTCATGCCTCAGTATCCTGCAAGCCGGCGGCCAACGCTGCGAGGACCGCCAGCGTCGCTATAACGGCAGCGCCCTGCAGCGCCCGCGCTATCCTCAGCCGATGGCGCGGCTGTCCCGCTGGCTCGTTCCCTGGGTACTCCTGGCAGTCTGTGCCTGCGCGTCGCCGATGCGGACGGGCGGCGTGCAGACCGCCGCGGCCGACAGGGCCCCGGAGGCCGCGAGCGGCTGGACCGACAAGCCCGGCTGGTCGGCCTCCACCTGGATGGCTGCGTCAGCCAATCCTCATGCCACCGCCGCCGCCGCCGAGATGCTCGACGCGGGAGGGAGCGCCATCGACGCGGCAATTGCCGCACAGATGGTCCTGACGCTGGTGGAACCGCAGTCGAGCGGCATCGGCGGCGGCGCCTTCCTGCTGCACTGGGACGGCCGGGAGGTTACCGCCCTCGACGGCCGGGAGACCGCGCCCGCGGCGGCCACCGATGCGCTCTTCCTGCGTGACGGGGTCGCCATGACCAGCAACGATGCGATCGTCGGCGGCCGGTCGGTGGGGGCGCCGGGGGTCGTGAGGATGCTGGCGGTCGCGCACCGCCGGCACGGCCGACTGCCGTGGCCGCGGCTCTTCCGCCCGGCGATTCGCCTGGCCGAAGCGGGTTTCGCCATCAGCCCACGCCTGGCGCGGCTCGTCGCCAGCGACGCTGCGCTCCCCTCCGACCCTGATGCACGTGCCTACTTCTTCTTCCCGGACGGCCAGCCCAAGCCGGCCGGCACGCCCCTGCGCAATCCGGCGCTGGCGGCCGTGCTCGGGCAGATTGCCGCCGACGGGGCGGAGGTGTTCTACCGCGGCGACATCGCCCGGGCGATTGCCGACAAGGTCCGGTCGCACCCGACCAACCCGGGGCTCCTCTCCGAAGCCGACATCGCGGGCTACCAGCCGGTCGAGCGGGTGCCGCTGTGCTTCCCCTACCGCGCCGTGCGCATCTGCGGCTTCCCCCCGCCGTCGTCGGGCACGATTGCCGTGGCCCAGATCCTTGGCGCGCTCGAGCGGCACGACCTGGCAGCACTGGCGCCGACGCGCCTGGACGCTGGTCACTGGCGCATGTCGCCGGACGCCGTGCACCTGCACGCGGAAGCGGCGCGGCTCGCGTTCGCCGATCGTGACGCATACGTCGCCGATCCCGGGTTCGTGGACGTCCCGGTCGCCGGCCTCATCGATCCGGCGTACATCCGGCAGCGGGCTGCGCTGCTCGGCGCCCGTTCGATGGGCCGGGCGCTGCCGGGCCTGCCGCCCGGGGCGACACGCGCGGCGCTGCCGGGGATCGACGTCGAGCGGCCATCGACGTCGCACATCTCTGTGGTGGACCGCTTCGGTAACGCGCTCTCGCTGACCACGACGATCGAGGATGCCTTCGGATCGCGGCAGATGGTGCGCGGCTTCATGCTCAACAACCAGCTGACCGACTTCTCGCTGTCGCCCCGGAGCGCCGACGGATCGCTTGCGGCCAACCGCGTGCAGCCCGGCAAGCGTCCGCGCTCGTCGATGACGCCGCTGCTGGTGTTTGACGACGCCACGGGTCAGCTGCGCATGACCCTCGGGTCGCCGGGCGGGTCCGACATCATCAACTACGTCGCGAAGGTGCTGATCGGCACGCTGGACTGGGGCCTGGACGTGCAGGCGGCCATCACGCTGCCCAACGTCGGCAGCCGCAACGGGCCGACCGAACTGGAAGCCGGGCGCGTCGATGCGGCGCTCGGCGCTGCGCTCGAGGCGCGCGGGCACGAGGTCCAGTACCGCGACAAGACCTCGGGCGTGCAGGCCATCGTGCGCACCCCGACGGGTCTGTTCGGTGGTGCGGACCCGCGCCGCGAAGGCACGGCCCGCGGCGATGGGCCGCCGCAACCGTAAGCTACGCGCGACGAGTCGTCAGTGCGGCTCAGGAACTGCAACTGAGCATGCTGCAGCCGGCGCGATTGCGCGCCCAGTCCGGGCGTCGGCGGGCGAGATCGTCGTGGCCGGGCTGGTCCTCGTAGGGGCGTGACAGCACGTGCAGGAGGCGGGCGATCCGTGAGGGATCGCCGTCCGCCGCCGCGTCGATGGCTTCCTGGGCCAGGTAGTTGCGCAGCACGTACCGGGGATTGGCCTGCTGCATGCGAAGCCGTCGCGCCGCCGGGGGCTGGCCTTCGTGGCGTATCCGGAGGGCGTAAGTGCCGAGCCAGGCGAGCACCCGTTCGCCGTGCCGGCCGCCCAGCACGGCGTCGTCGTAGAACGCTTCGCGGATGGCATCGAGCGGCGAGCCGGCTGCGGCAGCACCACCGTCGCCGGGCACGTCGGCAAGACCCCGGAAGAACAGGGTCATGTCGGTTTCTTCCGCCTCCAGCAGCGCGAACATCTCCGCCAGCAACGGGTCCTCACCGTCGGTGTCGAGCCCGTCGAGTCCGAGCTTGTCGCGCAGCATCGCGCCGTAGGTCACGGCAAACGTCGAACGGTAGACCTCGAGCCCCTGCTGCAGATCTTCCGGGGCGTCGATCAGCGGCGCCAGGGCCTCACCAAGCCGCGCCAGGTTCCACAGCGCCACGCCGGGCTGCTGTCCGAAGCGGTAGCGGCGCGTTCCCGCGTCGGTGGTGTTGGGCGTCCACGTCGGGTCGTAGCCCTCGAGCCAGCCATACGGACCGTAGTCGATGGTCAGGCCGAGGATCGACATGTTGTCGGTGTTCAGGACGCCGTGGACGAAACCAACACGCATCCAGTGGGCGGCCATCACCGCCGTGCGGCGGCAGACCTCGGTGAACAGCGCCAGATAGGCGGCACTGGATGGCGCTCCGAGCTCCGGGTACTGCGTCGTCAGGACGTAGTCGGTGAGCTGGCGGAGAATCTCGATCTCCCCGTGCGCCGCGTGGATCTGGAACGAGCCGAAGCGCACGAACGACGGTGCGACCCGGCAGACGATGGCGCCCGGTTCGGGAGCCGGTCGGCCGTCGTAGAACATGTCGCGCACGACCGGATCGCCGGTCGTCACCAGGCTCAGGGCCCGCGTCGTCGGCACGCCGAGCGCGTGCATCGCTTCCGAGCACAGAAACTCCCGCACCGACGACCGCAGCACGGCCCGCCCGTCGGCGCGCCGCGAATACGGGGTCGGTCCGGCGCCTTTCAGCTGCAGCTCCCACGACTGCCCGTCGGGGGCGCGGACCTCCCCGAGCGTGATGGCGCGGCCGTCGCCGAGCTGGTCGGCCCAGTGGCCGAACTGATGGCCGCCATAGCGGGCCGCGTATGGCTGCATGCCGGGAAGCAGGCGGTTGCCCGACAGGACGTCGGCCGCCGGTCCGGGACCGGGCGGAGGCGCGCTGAGCCCGAGTTGCCGCCCCATGGCCTCCGACCACGCCAGCAGTGCCGGCGCCGACACGGGCGTCGGCGCGACGCGAGAAAAGCTGGCCGCGGGGACGGGACGCGGGATGTTGTGTGTCGACGGGTCGGCGGGCAGCGCCTGCACGAACGTGTCTGCAAACGACAGCGACTCGAGATCGGAAGAGGGGAGCATGACGTCCTTCACCACGCGTGGTAGTGCCCATCGCGATGGGTGACCTCGACGGGTCGGTCGTAGAGGTCGGTCAGGCGGGCTGTGGTCAGCAGCGACGCGGTGGCGCCGTCGCCGGCAATCCGGCCCTGCTTGAGCAGCACCACCCGGCCGATCTCGGGCACGATGTCGGCCAGGTCGTGCGTGACCAGCAGCAGGCTCGTGCCGTCCTGGGCCAGCTTGCGCATGGTGTGCCGGACCTCGTGTGCCGCGCCGAGGTCGAGGCTGGTCATCGGCTCGTCGAGAATCAGCGCCCGTGGTCGATGGATCAGGGCGCGTCCGATTAGCAGTCGCCGTGCCTCGCCAGAAGACATCCGGGTCAGCAGGCGGTCGGCCAGGTGGGGCAGCCCCAACCACGCCAGCACTTCGTCCACGCGGGCGTGCATCTCCGGCGTCGGCTCGTGGTGGGGCCAGAGGCCGATGCTGCCGAAAAAAGCCGACAGCAGCAGGTCGCGGCCGCTGACCTTGCGCGTACAGGTGGCCAGCAGGTCGTTGGAGACGATGCCGATCGCGGCCCGCAGGTCCCACTGCGTCCACTTCTGCTGGCCGAGCACGGTCACCGAGGTCTCGGGCCTGGCCACCGGCCACAGGTCCCGCGTCACCAGCTTCAGGACGGTGCTCTTGCCGGAGCCGTTCGGGCCGACGACCGCCACGTGCTGCCCGGCCGGGACCACCAGGGAGAAGTCGTCGAGGATGGTGGCGCCGTCACGAATCACGGTGACGTGCGAAAAGGCGAGCAGGGCGTCGGACATGCGCGTCGAGCATGGTATCGCCGTCGCGCCGGCGGCGCGGCAAATCATTGGGCTTGCGGGTGGTGAGTTGGTGGATTGCTGACAAGGGCGCAAGATACGGACATCCACGCAGGATCCCGGCACGTCGCGTGCAGACGGAGACAGCATGACTGGTGCGTTCGCCCGCTCCGCCTCACGGACCTGTTGGATTTGGCCCTCGGTTCTGGTCTGCAGCGCCCTGAGCCTGACCGTCTGCGTGCCGGCGACGTGGGCCCAGGAGCCCAGCGCCGCCCCGGCTGCGGCGCCGGCCCTGCCATTCCGGCGCGAACCGCCGCTGCGCAGCTACGTCGCCATCCGACGCATGGAATCGGTCAACGAGCGCCACAGCAAGGAAGCCTGGCTGGTGGCGCGGACGCAGTTGCGTGAAGACGGCACCTACATCTGGCAGGTTCTGGAGGAGGGCGGCTCCGAGCTGATCCGCAATCGGGTCCTGCGGCCGGCCCTGGAGCGCGAGGCGGAGGCGCACCGCGAGGGTCGTTCGAAGCGCGGCGGGCTGACCCCCGACAACTACACGTTCTCGGCGGCGTCGCCGGTCGAGGGCGGGTGGCAGGTGGGCATCGAGCCCCGCCGGCGGCAGGAGATGCTCGTGCGCGGGACGATGCTGGTCTCGGCCGAGGGCGAGTTGCTGCGCGTCGAGGGCGACCTCGTGAAGCGGCCCTCGTTCTGGACCAAGGCGGTCCACCTGGTGCGCCACTACGGGCGTGTCGAGGGGGCGCACGTGCCGCTGCGGCTGGACCTGGTGGCGCAGATGCGTCTGGTCGGGACATCGCGGCTCACCATGACTTACCAATATCTGGAGGTCAACGGACAGCCGGTTGCCGCGACGCCGAACCCGTCGGCCGTGATCACCCGCGCCACCGGGGCCAGGGCGCCGTCCCGCTGAGTGCGGCCGCGCCCCCTAGAGAACGCGGTAGCAGACCACCGCCACCAGCGTCGGCAGTAGCGCTGCCGCCACGAGGTACAGCGGCGCGATCGCTCCCCCGAAGAACCGCCCGAGGATCGCCTGACCCGCCGGATTCGGCGCGTTGGCAATCACGGTCAGCCCTCCGCCGGTCACCGCACCTTCGACCACGGCCAGCTTCGCGCTCTCGCTCATGTTGGGCACCAGCGTCGCCAGGTACGTGATCAGCGCGTTGTCGTTGAAGGCGGTCAGCAGGGCCGACCCGAAGAACAGCGGCGTCTCGCTCAGGCTGGCCAGCACCGGGGCAATCCACCAGCCCTGCAACCCGCCGTGCACGACCAGCCCGGCCAGGAAGAACCCGACCAGCAGCGGTGACTTGAGCGACATCTCGGCCTGGTAGGGACTGGTCGCCTTGATGAACCCGAGGAAGAACAGGAAGCCGCCGACAAACAGCACGGGGTAGTGCGAGTTGACGACGGCCCAGGCCATGAACACCGCATGGACGACGATGATCCAGACGGGCACCGGCAGCAGCACCATGCCCCGCCCGGCAGCAACGGCGTCGGCATCGGGCATTTCGGTGTCGAGCACGGGCGGCCGGGTCGCCAGCTCGGCGAGTTCGCGGCGGAAGATCACGAAGTAGAGCAGCGCCGACCCGAACACGGCGAGCAGCGTTCGCCAGCCGAAGTGCTGCAACACGTACATCAGGTCCCAGCCCCACGGCCGCGCGACCATCAGGATGGGCGGGGCGGCAAAGTGGGTGAGCGTGCCGCCGATCGAGACGTTGACAAACAGCAGGCCGAGGGTGGCGTACTTGAGGCGGGGGCTGGGGCGGAGGTCGAAGAACTGGCGCGAGAGCAGCAGCGCGCAGATCGTCATCGCCGCCGGCTCGGTGATCAAGGAGCCGAGCAGCGGCCCCACCGTCAGCGTCGCCAGCCACCAGGCCGCCGGCGTCGAGCGTCCGAGCGCCGCCACCTTCCCCATCGCGCGCTCGGCCAGGACGACGATCGGTCGCGTCGAGGCCAGCGCCATGATCACGAAGACAAACAGCGCTTCGGTGTAGACGACCCCATCGTTCAGGTAGTACTTGGCGGTTTCCCAGCCGCGTGCCGCGGTCAGGGCAACCAGCAGCACGATGGTCCACAGGCCGAACGTCACCTCCACCTCGCCGAGGAAGTGCAGGATCTCGGCGGCCAGGGCCGGATGGCGTGGTTGACCCTCGGCGTCGGCCTGCAGGTCGGCGCGGTGCTGCACCGCGTGCGCCAGGGCCAGGAAGCGCGGCGCCAGGAAGGTGTGGATGATGGCGAGGGCGAAGATGCCGGTCGCGATGAGGTTGAAGGGATCCTGGGCGATCCGGTCCGCCAGCGTCTGCAGCAGGCCGCTCGCCGACGCGGGGGGGTAGTCGGTCAGCGGAGTAGGGAATTGCGCAGCAGTGGCAGGGCCGGACATCCCCCGACCATAGCGGAGGCACGGGCGGGTGACAAGCGCGCGGGGCCTGCCGACCGGTGCGGGCCTGCGTGATACGCTCCGCGCGACCCTCGCCTCACGGAGCCTTTTCATGACGTTGCCCTGCCTCTGCCCGACCACTGCGTGCGGCCTGCGCCGCCGCTCGCTGCCTCGCCGATCGGTGCTTGCACTGGCGATGTTGTTGCCGCTCGTGATCGCGCCGACCGCCACGGTCCGCGCCCAGGCGACCGCTCCAGCCGCGGCGCCGTTGCGCATTGCCATCGCCGGACTGGTGCATGGCCACGTGCGCGGGCACATGAACGCGATGGTCAAGCGCACCGACGTCGAACTGGTGGGGGTCTACGAAGCCGACGCCGCCCTGCGCGACAGGTTTGCCAGCACGCACGGCCTCGCCGCGGCGAAGATGTTTGCCGACCTGGACCGCCTGATCACCACGACCAAGCCTGAAGCGCTGGTCGTCTACACCAACACCTTCGACCACATGAAGGTGATCGAGATCGCGGCCCGGCATGGCGTGCACGTGATGGTCGAGAAGCCGCTGGCCGTCTCGGTGGCGCACGCCCGGGCGATTGATGCGGCCGCACGTCGTGGCCGTATCCACGTGCTGGTGAACTACGAGACGACCTGGTACCGCAGTCACCGCGCCGTGTGGCGGCTGATGCACGAAGAGAAGGCCGGGGGGAAGATTCGCAAGATCGTCGCGATGGACGGGCACTTCGGCCCGAAGGAAATCGGCACGCAACCGGAGTTCTTCGAATGGCTGTCCGACCCGGTCCGCAACGGCGGCGGCGCCCTCTACGATTTCGGCTGCTACGGCGCCAACATCGCCACCTGGCTGCTCGACAACGCGCGGCCGCTCCGCGTCACGGCGGTGACCCAGCGACACAAGCCCGCGGTCTATCCGAAGGTCGACGACGAAGCGACGATCGTCATCGAGTACGAGGGGGCGCAGGCGATCGTGCAGGCCTCGTGGAACTGGCCCGACCATCGCAAGGACCTCGAGGTCTACACCGAAAGCGGCGCGGCCTGGGCCACTGGCGGCGGGGCGCTGCGCACCAAGATGCGTGGCAAGCCGGTCGCCGACGTGCCCGTCGAGGACTGGCCGGAGGACGAGCAGAACGCCTTGAACTACCTCACCGCCGTGGTTCGCGGCCGCCTGGTGCCCTCGGGGCCGACGTCGCTCGAGAACAACCTGATCGTCTCCGAGATCCTCGATGCGGCGCGCGAGAGTGCCAGGACCGGCAAGACGATCGTGCTGTCGCGGCGGTAGGCCCCGGCTTATTCTTGACGCGTGCGCAGGCGGGCCCTCGGCGTTGGTGCGGCGGTGCTGCTGACCGCGGCTGCGTGCCTCGGCCGCGGCCTGGCGCGGGCGCGGCTCGGCGCCTGGGCCCGGCACCCCGAGCCCCCGAGCCCTGAGTCCGCGGCGCCTGAGCCCCAGAGCCTCGAGCCCGCGAACCCAGCGGCCCTCCCGTCCGGACTGCCGGCCCCGGCGGCGCCGACCTTCGCATCGCCCCCCGCATCGACCGCGGCGCCGACCAGTTCCATGGGGGCCCATCCCACCCCGCCTCCCGCCACGGACGACGTGCGACCCGATCCGGCGCAGTCCGGCCAGGTCGTGGATCGCGTCGACCAGGTCATCTTCCAGATGGACACCGCGTGCCGCTGGACGTTCCTCAACCGGGCCTGGCAGCACCTGAGCGGGTACGACGTGGACGCCTCGCTCGGTCAACCACTGGTCGACTTCCTGCATCCCGATGACCGGCAGGCCGCCGAACAGCTTTGCGGCGAACTGGTGGCGGGGTGCCGGGACGGCTGTGAGCAGGACCTCCGGCTTCTGACCCGAGGCGGGTCAACCCGCTGGACCGCCGTGCACGCGCGGCCGCTGCTCGAGGCCGGTGTCTGCGTTGGCGTGGCCGGCACCCTCAGTGACGTGACGACGCGCCGGCACGTGCAGCAGGATCTGGAGCGCGCCCGGGTCGAGGCCGAGCACGCCAGCGCGGCCAAGAGCGAGTTCCTGCGGTCGATGAGCCATGAGATGCGGACGCCGCTGAACGGCGTGCTCGGCGTGCTGGAACTGCTCGCTGCCACCCGGCTCGACCCTCAGCAAGCGCGCTACGTGGCGGCGGCACGCACCTCGGGGGTGCAGCTGGCGACCTTGATCAGCGACGTGCTCGACCTGTCGCGGCTCGACAGCGGGGCGATCGCCGTCGAGCGCAACCTGTTCGACCTGCCGCACCTGATCGAAAGCAGCCTCGACGTCGTGACCTCGGAAGCCGCGCTGAAGGGACTGCCGCTCTCCTGTGCCGTCACGCCGGATGTGCCGCGATGGGTCGTCGGCGATCCCGGCCGGCTGCGGCAGGTGCTGGTCATCTTGCTGGCCAATGCCGTGAAGTTCACCGAGCGCGGCCAGGTGCACGTCCAGGCCGCCACGCGTGTCGGCGACCTGCCCCGGCAGGTGGTGCTGCACGTGGATGTGATCGACACGGGCATCGGGATGCCCGCAGAGCTGATCGCACGGCTCTTCCAGCCCCCCTCGACCGGTGACGTGGTCGGCACCCGTCGTCACGGCGGCACCGGGCTCGGTCTGACGATCTGCAAGCGCCTGGTGGACGCCATGCAGGGACAGATCGAGGCGCAGGGCGTCGAAGGTGGGGGCACCACCTTCACCGTGTCGCTGCCGATCGATGTTGCCGATGCCGCGATGGTCGAGAGCCAGCGCCGGGGCGAGCCTGCTCCGCGCGCGAGCCGGTCCGGCCGCGTGACGCCACCGGCCTGGTGGTCCGGCCTGCGGGTCCTGGTGGCCGAGGATCACGACATCAACCAGATGGTGGTGCGCGAGATGCTCAACACGATGGGGCTGGCCGCCGATCTGGTTGGCGATGGCGCCGCGGCGGTGGAAGCGGCGCTGGCGGTGCCGTACGACGTCGTGATCATGGACTGTCAGATGCCCGTGCTCGATGGGATGGACGCGACGCGACGCATCCGGCAGGCCCACACCGATGGCCGGACCTCGCACTCGCCGCGGATCATCGCGCTGACTGCCAATGCCACCGCCGAGTCGCGACGAGCCTGCCTGGAGGCTGGCATGGACGCCTACCTCACCAAGCCGGTGCGCAGCGTCGTCCTGCAGCGCACCCTCGCGCGCCTGTTGACCGACACGGCGGCCGCCGGGGACGACGTCGGGCTCGATTTGCCCTGGCTCGACGCCGAACCTGACCCCGGGTCCGAGGCCGAGCCCGAACTCGAACCCGAGCCCGACCCCGGGGCCGAGCCTGCGGCCGCTCTCGAGGATGCGCCCGCGCCCGCGCCCGCGCCCGCGCCAGGCGCCGCGGCGGCGCCCCCCACGCCCACGCCGCAGCGCCGGCATGTCCCGCCCCCCGACGCCGAGGACATCCTCGACCCGGAAGAAGTGTTGCTGCGCTGCAATGGCAATGGCGACCTGGGGGCACGCATGCTGGAGCTGTTTGCCGCGTCGCTGCCCGCCGAGCTCGAGTTGCTCGAGGCGGCGGCGGCCGTCGGCGACACCGAGCAGGTCGGGCGCATCGCGCACAAGGTGCGAGGCGCTGCCGCGACGCTGGCCGCGGTGCGGCTGGCGGGGGCCATCGCCGGCGTCGAGCTGTTTCTGGAGCACGGCGATGACGGCCCCCTGGCCGATCGCGCTGGCCGACGTGCATCACGAGAGTGCGCTGTTGCTCGGCGCCGTGCCGCAAATCGTCCGCCGCCTGATGCCCGACACCCCCCGGCCCCGAGGCTGAGTCCTCTGATCCCCATCCGCATTGACGGGGTTGTTGCAGTCCGATAGCGTGCGGTGATGACCAATGCCTCACCGCCCGTCGAGGTGCTGGGTGCCGCCTGGTGCGCTGACACGGCCCGCACACTGCGCTGCCTGCGTCGCCTCCGCGTCCCCGCCCACGCCGTTGACGTCGACGAGCACCTCGACGCCCTGCAGGAGGTGATGCAGAGCACCGGCGGTGAGCGCCGGACACCGGTGGTCGAGATCGGCCCCCGTGTGCTGGTCGAGCCGTCCAACGCCGCCCTGGTGCAGGCGCTCGAGCAGGCAGGCGCGCTGGTGCCCTCGACGGTGCACGCCTTCGAACACGGCCAGAACGTCGGCGACCTCGATCGGCTGCTGCGCCTGGCGGCTGCCGGAGTGACCCTGGCCGGCACCCGCGGGATGCCGGCGCCGGTGCGGGTGCCGATCCGTCTGGCGGCAGTCGGTCTCGCGCTGACTGCCGCAATCGGGTGGTGCCCGGTCTACGATGCCAAGGGCAGGACGTCGGTGGGGGGGCCTGGTGACCACCCCGACGAGGCGGAACGCAAGCCGTGGTTTGCTGCAATCCGCCATCCCGCCGCGTCCCTGGAGCCGTGAACGTGACCCCTCTCGAACCGTCCCTGCGCGCCGTCCTCAACGCGACCCACGGCGATCCCTTTGCCGTGCTCGGGCCCCATGTGGTCGGGGGGCAGCTCGTCATCCGCGCGTTCGTGCCGCGCGCCTCAGGCGTGCGCGTACTCCTGTCGGGCCAGTCGGCAGCGCATGAGATGACCGAGCGCCACCCCGACGGCATGTTCGAAGCGGCCCTGGACGGGGTCACGTCGGTCGTGCCGTACAGGCTCGAGGTGACCGACCGCCAGGACGGCCAGGTCGGCGTCATCGACGACCCGTACCGGTTTGGCGTGCTGCTCGGCGACCTCGATCTCTACCTGATCGGCGAGGGACGTCACCAGAACCTGCACCGGGTCCTTGGCGCCCATCCCATGGTCATCGACGACGTCGCGGGGACGCGCTTTGCCGTCTGGGCGCCCAATGCCCAACGGGTGAGCGTCGTCGGTGACTGGAACGGCTGGGACGGCCGGGTGCATCCCATGCGCAAGCGGCTGCCGCAGGGCGTGTGGGAGCTGTTCGTGCCGGGCGTGGCCGCCGGCGCGCGGTACAAGTTCGAGCTCGCGTCGAGCACGGGCGGCGCGCCGTTCCTCAAGGCTGACCCCTGCGCCGCGGCCGGGGAGTTGCCGCCGGCCACCGCGTCGATCGTCTGCGACGCGAGTCGCTATCGGTGGGACGACGAGGCCTGGATCGAGGAGCGCACGCAGCACCGCGAGGGGCTCGATCGGCCGATGGCCATCTACGAGGTCCATCTCGGCTCGTGGGCCCGCGCTGAGGACGGCACCTTCCTGACGTATGCCGAGCTGGCAACGCGGCTGATCGCGCATGTGCAACAGATCGGCTTCACGCACGTCGAGCTGCTGCCGATCCTCGAGTTCCCCTACGACGGCTCGTGGGGGTACCAGGTGACGGGGTTCTTCGCGCCGACCAGCCGCTTCGGCACGCCCGACGACTTCCGGGCCTTCGTCGACGCCCTGCACGGTGCCGGCATCGGCGTGATTCTCGACTGGGTCCCGGGACACTTCCCCAAGGACGCGCACGGCCTGGCCTGGTTCGACGGCACCGCGCTCTACGAACATGCCGATCCGCGGCAGGGCGAGCACCGGGACTGGGGCACGCTGATCTTCAACTACGGTCGCAACGAGGTGCGCAACTTCCTGACCGCGAGCGCGCTGGCATGGATCGAGGACTTCCACCTCGACGGCCTCCGCGTCGATGCCGTGGCCTCGATGCTGTACCTCGATTACTCGCGCGAGCAGGGCGAGTGGGTGCCCAATGCCTACGGCGGCCGCGAGAACGTCGACGCGGTGACCTTCCTGCAACACCTCAACACCCTGGTGCATCAGCATCACCCGGGCGTGGTGACCATCGCCGAGGAGTCCACCGCCTGGCCGGGCGTCAGCCGCCCCGTGCACCTGGGCGGTCTCGGCTTCACCTACAAATGGAACATGGGCTGGATGCACGACATCCTGGCCTATGCCTCCAAGGACGCCATCTACCGCCGCTGGGAGCACTCGCACCTGACGTTCTCGATGCTGTATGCCTACAACGAGAACTTCATCCTGCCGTTCTCCCATGACGAAGTGGTGCACGGCAAGCATTCGCTGCTCGACAAGATGCCCGGCGACTCGTGGCAGAAGGCCGCCAACCTGCGCGCCCTCTACGGCTACATGTTCACGCACCCAGGCAAGAAACTGCTGTTCCAGGGCTGCGAGTTCGGGCAATGGCGCGAATGGAACCACGCCGAATCGCTGCCATGGTTCCTGCTCGAACACGCGCCACACGACGGCATCCTGCGCTTTGTCGGCGACCTGGCCAGGCTGTACCGGCGGGAACCGGCGCTGTACGAGGTGGACTACGATCCCGCGGGCTTCCAATGGATCGACTGCAACGACCATGAGAACAGCGTCATCTCCTACGTCAGGCGCGCCGCCGATCCCGCCGACTTCGTGGTCGTGCTGATGAATTTCACGCCCGTGCCGCGCGAGCGCTATGTGGTGGGCGTCCCGGAATCCGGCGGGTACGCGGAGATTCTCAACAGCGACGCGGCGGTGTACGGCGGCAGCAACCTCGGCAACGGCGGGCGGGTGACGACAGATGACCAGCCGGCGCACGGGTTTCCGCAGTCGCTGTGTGTGGACCTGCCGCCGCTCAGCTGTCTCGTCCTGAAACCGTCGTAGACATATCGTGGCCGAACCCGACGCCCTCGTGCCCGACGACGCGCAGTGGTGGTTCTCGCACCAGGGCTGCGGCGCGCTGGTCTGGGATGGCGACAGCGGCGCCATCGTGTGCGCCAACGACGTCGCCGTGCGGCTGCTCGGCCTCGACCTGCGGGCCGGGACCGAGGCGATCCGCGACGTCTTCAACATGCCGTACGGGTCGGCCCCCGACGAGGTCGCGCTCGCGCTCGGATCCCGGCAACCCCGTGTCTGCCTGCTGCCGCGGGCTGGGGCCGAGCCGCTGCGGCTGCTGCTCGTCACCTGGCGGATGCCCTCGCCCGGGCAGGTGTGGTGGGCCAGCCTGTGCCTGGAACTGGACGAACTGCCGCTGACCACGCCCGGTGATGCCACGGCGGCGCACATGGAGCTGCTCTACCAGCGCAGCCCCCTGATGTACTTCACGGTCGGCCTCGACCTGACCGTCATCGGCGTCAACCGGACCGCCCTCGAGCAGCTGGGGTATCGGCGCGAGGAGCTGATCGGCCGTCAGGTCACCGAGGTCTTTCACGAGGAAGATCGCGACGCCGCCCGGCGGCGCCTGATGCTCGGTCTGAAAGAGCCTGACGTCACCCATGCGTGGGCGCTTCGCAAGTGCCGGCGCAACGGCGACGTGATCTGGGTCGAGGAGTGGGCACGGGCCGTACCGGGCCCGAACGGCAATCAGGAACTGCTGGTCGTGTGCCAGGACATCACCGCCCGCCGTGCCGCGGAACAGGCGCTGCGCGACAGCGAGGCTCGTCTGGTGCAGGCGCAGAAGCAGGAAGCCCTGGGGCGGATGGCCGGCGGCATCGCCCACGACTTCGGCAACCTCCTCACGGTGGTGATCGGCCACTGCGACGCGGCCCGGCAGCTGCTGCCCGGCGACTCGCCGATCCTCGAGGAGCTTCAGGGCATCCGCGAGGCCGCACAGCAAGCCACCAACCTGTCGCGGCAGCTGCTCACCTTCAGTCGCCGGCAGGTGGTCCAGCCGGTGCCCCTGCAGCTCGACGACGTCGTGGCCCGGATGACACCGCTGTTCCGCCGCCTCCTGGGCGACCGGGTGGCGCTGGAAGTGGTGTGGTTGCAAGGCCTGCCGCGGGTGCTGGCCGATCCGGGCCAGGTCGAACAGGTGCTGACCAACCTGGTCGTCAACGCCCGCGACGCCATTGCCGAGGACGGCACCGTGCGCATCGCGTCGTCGCTGGTCAGTGCGTCGGCGTTCACCGACGACACCGGCATGCCCGGCGAGCCCGCGCGCACCTACCTGTGCATGTCCATCCGGGACGACGGGGTGGGCATGGCTGCGGACGTCCGGGGCCGCGCCTTCGAGCCGTTCTTCACGACCAAGGCCGACGACCGCGGCACCGGGCTCGGCCTGCCGACCGTGCATGCCATCCTCGCGCAGGCCGGCGGAGGCGTGTCGCTGCACTCGGCCCCGGGCGAGGGTTGTGACGTGCGGGTCTACTGGCCGACCATCCCCGTGTCGGTGGCCCTGCCGCCGCCGCCCGCCGAGCCGCGCACCCTGCCCGGCGGCGCCGAGACGATCCTGCTGGTCGAGGACCGCGAGGCGGTGCGGCGCGTCGCGCAGCGGTTCCTGGCGCGTCGTGGCTATCGGGTGCTCGAAGCCGAGAGCGCGGAACGGGCGATCGAACTGGCCGAGCAGCACGCCAACGAGATCGACCTGCTGCTGTCGGATGTCATCCTCGGCGGGATGGACGGGTACGAGCTGGCACTGACCCTGACGGCGCGGCAGCCTGGCTTGCGGGTGATCCTGATGTCCGGGTACCCGAGCGAGATGCTCTCGCGCGCTGGCCGTACGGGCCCCGTGTTCCCGTTCGTCAACAAGCCGATCGACTTTCCCACCCTGGCCCAGCTGCTGCGCGATCAGCTGGAACGCCGCGGTCCATAACCGGGAGCGTTGGCGGCGGGCTTGCAGGCAGACTTGCATGGCGATGTTCGACCTTCCGATCAGCTGGGCCGAGATATTCAAGCGCACCGCAAAGGAAGCCGTCGCCGACGACCTCCTCGGGCTTGCCGCGCAGCTGTCCTACTTTCTGTTTCTCGCTCTCTTTCCAGCCATCCTGTTCGTGCTGGCGATCGGCAGCTTCTTCCCGCTGCACGACCTCGCGGGTGACCTGGTCCGGGTCCTGCGGCCGGTGGCCTCGCCCCAGATCGTCGAACTCGTCGCCGACCAGATCCAGCGGATCTCCGAAGCGGAGAGCGGCGGGCTCCTGACCTTTGGCGTGCTGGCGGCCCTGTGGAGCAGTTCCGCCGCACTCGTCGCGCTGACCAGCGCGCTCAACGCCGCGTACGACATCGAAGAAGGCCGCCCGTGGTGGAAGGTGCGGCTGGTGGCGATCGGGCTGACGCTGGCGCTGGCGGTATTCCTGCTGCTGTCGTTCTCGCTGGTGCTGGCTGGGCCGGAGATGGCCGAGTACCTCGGCACCACGCTGCGGATGGGGCCGGTCGTCGAGTGGACGTGGAAGATTCTGCAGTGGCCGCTGGCCTTCCTGATGGTCTCGACGGCACTCGGCCTCGTGTATTACTTCGCACCCGACGCCGAACAGGAGTGGGTCTGGATCACCCCTGGCGCCGTCGTGGCGACCGTGCTGTGGCTGCTCGCCTCGCTGGCGTTCCGGGTGTATGTCACCCGGTTTTCCGACTACAACGCGACCTACGGCGCCGTCGGCGCCGTCATGGTGCTGTTGCTGTGGTTCTACGTGTCCAGCCTGGCTATCCTGGTGGGCGCCGAGATGAACGCCGAGATCGAACATGCCTCGCCGCACGGCAAGGACCCGGGCGAGAAAGTGCCGGGCCAGCGCAAGCGGCTCGGGGCCCTGGCCGCGCGTGCCTGGAAGGCGCAGCAGGAGGCGCGGGCGCGGGCAGGTGGCGGTGCGCACGGTGCCCGGCGATGAAGGGAACCAATTGACGAGCGGACCCGTGCTGGAGTTGCATGTAGGGACACCGGCCGCGCATCCCGAGCGTCGCCATCCTTTCCCCCAGCTCAGCCGTTCCGGCCTGCCACTGGTGGGGAAGCCAACGGTCGTCCGTCGACGAGGAGTGTTGCAATGAGCTTGCGCGAGAAGTATGCCGCCGCGATTCACGTGGCCAAGTCCGTAGGGATGCAGGGAGGTGCCGAGGAAGCCAATGGCCGGCTCCAGTTCAAGGGCACCGTGAAGTCCGAGGAGGAGAAGAACAAGATCTGGGACGCCCTCAAGAGCGTGCCGTCGTGGAAGGAAGAACTCAACGCCCAGATCGACGTCGTCGCCCCTGCCTCGACGACCTACACCGTGCAGGCTGGCGACACGTTGAGCAAGATCGCCAAGACGCATCTCGGTGACGCCAACGCCTACATGAAGATCTTCGACGCCAACAAGGACAAGCTCTCCGACCCGGACAAGATCCAGGTCGGGCAGGTGCTGACCATTCCCAAGGCGTAGTCGCCGCCCCGACGCCGGGTCCTTCGGGTCCGGCGTCGCGCGCTTCTTTGTCGTTCGCCATCTGCCCGACCACAACGGACCGCCTACCGTGGCTCGCGTGACATCCCGCTCCGCTGAACCGGCCACCCTCCAGGTCGAGGGCCGTGAACTGGTCATCACCAACCCGGGCAAGGTGCTCTTCCCGGATGCTGGCCACACCAAGCTCGACCTGGCGCGGTACTACCTCGCGGTTGCCGATGGCGCGCTGCGTGGCACCGGAGGTCGCCCCACGGTGCTGGTGCGCTACCCGGATGGTGTTGGCGGTGAGTTCTTCTACCAGAAGCGCGCGCCTGCGTCGCGCCCGCCCTGGCTCGACGTGGTTACCCTCTCGTTCCCATCGGGCCGCACGGCCGAAGAGGTGGTGCCACGCGAAGCCGCCGACCTCGCATGGATGGCCAACATGGGCTGTCTCGAACTGCACCCGCACCCGGTCCGCGCCGATGACGTCGACCACCCGGACGAGTTGCGCGTCGATCTCGACCCCGTGCCCGGCGTGCCGTGGTCACAGGTCCGCGACGTGGCCATGGTGGTGCGGCAGGCGTTGGCCGACGTCGGATTGACTGGATGGCCGAAGACGTCAGGGTCCCGCGGCATGCATATCTACGTGCGGGTCGAGCGGCGCTGGTCGTTCGATGAGGTGCGCCGCGCCGCGCTGGCGCTGGCTCGCGACGTCGAGGCCCGCGCGCCCGCCCTGGCCACCAGCAAGTGGTGGAAGGAAGAGCGTCACGGAGTCTTCATCGACTACAACCAGAACGCCAAGGACCGTACGGTGGCGGCCGCCTACTCGGTGCGCCCGACCGTCGATGCCCGCGTCTCGGCGCCGCTCGACTGGGACGAGGTCGCGGCCTGCGACCCCGCGGATTTCACCCTGGCGACGATGCCGGCGCGGTTTGCTGCCGTCGGCGATCGACACGCCGGAATCGACCTGGCGCCGCAGTCGCTCGAGGCCTTGCTCGAACTCTCGGCCAGGCATGCCGGCGATGGCCTTGGCGACGCGCCGTGGCCGCCGCACTACCGCAAGCAACGCGGTGAGCCGGTGCGGGCGCAGCCCTCACGGCGCCGCGTGCCGGTGCACCCGCTGATCGAGATCGGCCGGTCGCGCCGCAAGGAAGACGCGCTGGCCGGCGTCGAGCGATGGAAGGCACGCCACCCGGAGGCGGCGGCGCTGCTGCAGCCGGCCGACGTGCTGGTCGACGCGATGCGCGGCCGGTTTGCCACCTGGACGCGCGTCCGTATCAACCTGCAGCACGTGCCGGAAGAACTGAGACCCGCCGCGGAGCCGCTCGATCCCGATGACGAGCCGACGGGCGAGACGGGCCGACCGGCTACGTCGAGCGCGCCTTCCCGGCCGCGAACACGCGGGCCAGCTCGAACGGCGTCGTGACCTCGAGCTGGTCGTAGCGGCACGCCGCTGCCGGCTTGTCGGGGCGCCAGCGTTTGAACAGCGTGGCGTGCCGGAACCGATCGCCCTGCAGGTGGTCGTAGGTCACCTCGCAGACGCGCTCGATCCGCACCGGTTCCCAGGACAGGTCCTTGCCGGCGCTCCAGCGGCTCTGGCCGCCGGGCATGCGGGAGGTGGCGGCACCCGCCTCGGCCCATGCCCGCCACGGGTGCTGCTGCAGCGCACCCTCGCGCAGGGGTGCCAGTTCCGTCACCAGCTGCTGACGCATGGCCATCGTGAACGCCGAGGTCACCCCCACGTGCTGCAGCACGCCGTGCTCGTCGAACAGACCGAGCAGCAGGGAGCCGACGTGGGTGCCGGGGCCGGTCTTGTGCCAGCGGAACCCGGCGACCACGCAGTCGGCGGTGCGGACGTGCTTGACCTTGACCATGACGCGTCGTCCGGGCTCGTACAGGCTGGCTTCCTGCTTGGCGACGACGCCATCCAGGCCGGCGCCCTCGAAGCGGGCCAGCCAGTCGGTGGCCACGGCATGGTCCCGCGTCGAGGGTGTGAGGTACAGCGGCGGCGCGAAGCCGGCAGCGAGCGCCTCGAGGCGGGCCCGCCGCGCCAACAGGGGTTGGCGGCGCAGGTCCTGATGGTCTGCTGCAAGGGCGTCGAAGGCGACAAACGAGGCCGGGGTGGCCTCGGCCAGCTTCTGCACGCGCGAGGCGGCCGGATGCAGGCGCATCTGCAGCGCGTCGAAGTCGAGCCCGTCGGGGGTGGCGATGACGATCTCGCCGTCCAGCACGCAGCCGTCAGGCAGCCCGCTGGTGAGCGCGGCGTGCACCTCGGGGAAGTAGCGGTCGAGCGGCTTGAGGTCGCGACTCTGGATGTACACCGTGCCTTGGTCGCGAAAGGCGATGGCGCGGAAGCCGTCCCACTTCGGCTCGTAGCACCAGCCTGCGCCGGAAGGGAGGGCGGTCGCGGCCTTGGCCAGCATCGGTTCCACCGGCGGCACGAGCATCGTCGAGGGCATCTGACGATTCTCTACCGGCAGGCGCCCTCGCGGCCAGTGGCGCGCCGCGCGCAAGGCGTCACCCCGGCTGCCCCGAGATGACGCGCAGGTAGCGTCGCCAGGGACCGACCTCGTCGCTGTACTGGGTGGCGAGCACGCGTGCGATCTGCATCAGGTGGTCGAGGTCGTGCGCGACCCACGTGGCCAGCAGTTCGCGCAGGGTCACCGGCCCGAATACGGGATGGCGGCCTGTCCGGTCGAGGTCGGCATCGGTGAGCGTGAGGGACTGGAGGTCGCGCAGGCTGCTGGCGCGCAGCCGGGCGAATTCGTCGAGCAGCGCGGGCAGGCTGCGACGCCCCTCGGCCTTCTGCGCCAGACGGTCGAAAGGCGGGAAGGGCTCTTCCTCGCCCTGTTGCAGGATGATTCGCGCCCGCGGCAGCCAGTCGGTACGTTCGCCGTGGAGCAGGTGTCCGAGCACGTCGTGCGGGCTCCAGGTCTCGCCGCCCTCGTGAGCAGCAAGCCAGGGCTCCGGCAGTGGTCGCAGCAACGCGTCGAGCGTGCCCGGCGTGTTGCCGAGGAGGGTGACGGCCTCGGCCAGGACGAACGGGCGTCTGCTGCCTGAGTACTCGGACATGCGGGCGATCATGCCGCAGGTGGCGGGCGGGCCGCCAGCGGGCGCGCACGCGTGAGCGCAGGCTTACCTGGCGGCGGTACCGCGGACCACGACCGTGGCCACCGCCTGCAGCTGGCGGTGCGCGAGCAGCGGCGCCGCCCGTGCGATGACACGCGCCCAGTCGTGCCCGGCGACGTCCTCGGCGGTCATCTTCCGGGCGCCGTTGGCACCCCGCTGCAGCCCGGCGATCCACTCCGGCCGCAGCTGGCCTTCCGCGTCGATGGCCAGCACCTCGACCAGCGGTCCCTCCTTGCAGATGGCGACGATGCCGGTGCCACGCTGGCCAGGGATGCGGAACTCGAGGCGTGCGACGCGGCCCTTCGGATCCTCCTCGAAGTGCGCCAGCAGCCCTTCGACGAGTGGATGTCCCGATGCGAAGAAGTCGATGGTCTCGTCCTCGACGGCGTACTCACGGTCGAAGGAGCCGATGAAGCTGGAGCCGCCGGGCACGCCCGGCAGGCTGTCGATCAGCGCCTCGTTGCCGAACTCGATGGCGTAGGCCCGCTGGCCCCTGACCTGTTCGACCCGGAAGCCCAGTCGGACCGCAGCCTCGACGACCGCGCGTTCGAGCAGGGCGTCGAGATCGGGCGGGATGCGGGCGAGGATGGCCGGGCCGAGTGCGGAGCGATAGCGGTCGCGATGCAGCTCGTGATAGGCCGCCTCGTGGATGCGTGTGCGGGCCGACCGGGCCGCGTCGATGAGTTCGTCGAGCTGGCCATCGGCCATCCGCGGGTCGGGATCGAGCGCGAGCGTTTCCAGGGCGCCTTCGACGTGCGCCAGTTGTGGCTCCATCCCGGCGATGGGCTCACGGAACAGCCCGAGGCGCTCGAACAAGGTGACGACATGCGCACCCATGCCAGTGGCCGGCCGGAAGTAGACGATTTCGACCGGAATGCGGCGGCCGATGCGATCCAGCCGGCCGATTCGCTGTTCCACCGTGGACGGCTTCCAGGGCAGGTCGTAGAGCACCAGGCGATGGCAGAACTCGAAGTTGCGGCCCTCACCGCCGGCTTCGGTCGAGACCAGGACACTCGGACCCTCGTCGGCGCGGAAGCGTGCGACCTCGGTGTCGCGGCGCGCCGCCGACAGGTCCTCGTGGAAGACGCCGCTGGCCAGCTGGGCGCGCGCGCTCAGTGCGTCACGCAGCATCTCCAGTGACTCGCGATGGGCGACGAAGATCAGGGTTTTCTCGTCGGCGCGTTTCCAGTCGACGGCTTGCGACACCAGCCACTCGAGACGCGGGTCGGTGCGGTCGGCGGTGTCGGCCGCCTCGCGCAGGTCCGCCTCGTCCGGGCCCAGCACTGCCTTCAGCGCCGCCCCCGAGGCCAGCGCGCGGCGCAGCCGGTCCAGCGCCCGCCGTGTCACCAGGGCGTCGTGCTTCGGGCTGTTGGCGTACGCCAGCCGGACGTCTTCCTCGAGGCTGCGAGCGCCGGCGTCGGCGGGAGGCAGGTCGATTGCCACCGGGGCGCGCGGCGGCAGGCCACCGATGTCGACGCGGCGCGTCGAGCTGGTGCACGGCGGCAGCGGCAGGCCAGAGGCGAGGCGGGCCTCGACGTCGAGGCCTTCCGGGAACTCGTCAGGCCGCAGCAGCTGCAGCAGCCGGAAGAAGCCGCGGGCATCGTCTTCGAGCGGGGTGGCGCTGAGCAGCAGCACGTGCCGGCCGAGGGCGGCAATCGGCGCGACGGCGCGGTAGGGCGGCTCACCGGGATGGCCGGGCCGGCGCCGCAGCCGCTGCGCCTCGTCCACCACCAGCAGGTCGATGCCGGCCGCGACCGCCTGCCTGGTCAGTTCCGGCCGCTGCACCAGCGTTTCGAGGGCAATCACGGCGCGGCGGTGCACGTCGAACGGGTTGAAGGCGGTGCCGAAGTCGCGCGCCACGTCGGCCAGGCGCGGCGAGTCGAGCAGTGTGAACACCTGGTGGTACTTGCGCCACAGCTCGCCCAGCCACTGCACGGTCAGCGCCTCGGGGGCCACGACCAGACACCGCTCGATGCGTTTGGTGTGCAGCAGCCGGTTCATGATCAGCGCCGCTTCAATCGTCTTGCCGAGGCCCACTTCGTCGGCCAGCAGCCAGCGCACCGGCATCTGTGCGGTCGCGCGTTCGGCGACGTGGAGCTGGTGCGGGAACAAACGCACCCGCCCGCCGAGGAACGAGCCCAGGCCGTCGGCTTCGCGCGTCGCCCGCATGAGCAGGGTGTCGAGGCGGATGACGAAATCCTCGCTGTCGTCGACCTCACCGGCCGCGAGGCGCTCGAGCAGGGTGCGCTCGCGTGGCCGCGCGGTTGCCGGCACGAGCGCATCGCTGGTGGCGGCCAGCCGCAGCGTGGTGTCACGCTCTGGAAAATGCGCCACCAGCACGCGCCCGTCGATGGCCGTGACGCGTCCGGTGCCGAGTTCGGTGTTGAAGCGGTGGGTCAGGTGGTCCCCGACGGACCAGGCATGCATCCGGACGATTCTAGGCGAAGCGGGGGAGGCCTCGGCGACTGATGGTGGCGACTCGGTCGGCGCGAGGGGCCGCGGCGGCCTGTGAGACTCTGGATCGCATGTCAGATACCCACACGACGCGTCCTCGCGGAGCAGCCGGACATCGTGCTACCCGCATGGCGCTGCTTGGCGTGACGGCCGCGGTCGTCGCAGCCGTCGCGCTCGGCGTGTCCGGCATCGGCTATCGCGCTGGATGGTGGCCGCTGCCGACGGCCTTCACGATCTTCCGATGGGCGGCGTACGCCGGTGCGGCGGGCGCGGTGCTCTCGCTGGCCGCGGCGGTCATGGGGCGGACCGTGCGCAGCGCCGTGACCCTCGGCCTGCTCGGCGTGATGCTGGGCGGTGTGGCGGCCGTGCTGCCGTGGCAATGGCAGCAGACCGCGCGATCGGTGCCGCCCATCCACGACATCACCACCGACCTCGATGACCCGCCGGGGTTCGTGGCGGTGCTGCCGCTGCGGGCCAACGCGCGCAATTCGGCGGTGCACGGCGGCGCGACGGTGGCCGCGGCGCAGCGGAGCGGCTATCCCGATCTCGCGCCCGCGATGGTGCGCCTGCCGCGTGACGAGGCGTTCGCGGCGGCGGAACAGGCAGCCAGGGCCATGGGGTGGGAGATCGTCGCCGTCGAACCGGGGCAGGGCCTGATCGAGGCCACCGACACCACACGCTGGTTCGGCTTCAAGGACGACGTGGTGATTCGTGTGCGTGAGCACGCCGGCGGCAGCCGGATCGACATGCGCTCGGTGTCGCGGGTCGGCGGCAGCGACGTCGGCACCAATGCCGGGCGCATCAGGGCGTACATGGCGCGGCTCGGCGATGCCGTCGGGGCGCGGGGTGCAGGGGGCGAGTCACCATGTACCCCGTGCTCTTCCGCATCGGCGAGTTCGAGATCACCAGCTTCGGCGTGCTGGTCGCCATCGGGACGCTGGTCGGCACCTGGATGTTCGCCCGGGAGCTGCGCCGCGCCGGCCTGCCTGACAACGCCGTCGATTGCGGCATCGCCGGGGTGGTCGGTGGACTGGTGGGCGCCAAGCTGTTGTGGGTGATGGAGCATGCCGGCAGCGGCCCGGCGGCCGACCTGATTCTTTCGCGCGGCGGCATGAGCTGGTTCGGCGGCCTGGTCGGCGGCGTGCTGACCGGGCTGGCGATGATGTACCGCCGGCGCCTGCCCGCGGTTGCCGTGGTCGCCGCGGCGACGCCGGGACTGGTGGTTGGCCACGCCATCGGCCGCGTCGGCTGCTTCCTGGTGGGCGACGACTACGGTTGGCCTACGGATCTCCCGTGGGGCGTGGCCTTTCCGGAGGGTCTGCCGCCGACGACCGTGCCGGTGCATCCGACGCAACTGTACGAGGCACTCGCCCTGATCCCGCTGGCGCTCCTGCTGCTGTCGTGGCGCCGTCGTCGGCGCCCCGATCATCTCGTGGTCGGGGGGTATCTGGTGATTGCCGGCGCCATCCGCTTCGGCATCGAGTTCGTGCGGGTGCACGAACCGGTCGTTGGTGGGCTTGCCGTGGCGCATCTGGCCGCCCTGCTGGCGATCCTGGCGGGCACGGCGTTGCTGTACGCCGGCCGAGGACGCTACCTGGCGAAGTGGTTTTCCGGGCAGTAAGAGGCGCGGGGGAGGGCGGGTGTGTGGCGGAGAGAGTGGGATTCGAACCCACGGTAGGGTTTCCCCTACACACGCTTTCCAAGCGTGCGCCTTCAGCCTCTCGGCCATCTCTCCGCATGAGCGGAATCACCAGTTTAGCGGAGGGCGGCGACCCCGCCAACGCCAAACTGTGACGTGACTGTGACGTGAGCCCCTCCGAGAGGGCCAGGAGGAGCGGAATCTCCTCGCCCGTCTCGGGTGCTTTCGGCCGCTGTCCGTGGCTGCCCTCGTCCCTGCCGGCCGTAGCGCCCGCATCCCGCTCGTCACCGCGCCGCGCGGCATCGAGCGCGTCGAGCGCCTGGCGCTTGGCGTCGATGCGGATGTGGGAGTAGTGCTCCAGCATCCGGCGCGACAGGTGGCCGCTGATGGACTCCAGCACATGATCGGCGACACCGAGTTCGGCCAGCTCGGTGATTACCGTGTGCCGCAGGTCGTGGAAGCGGAAGCGGGGCAGCCCGGCGGCCGCCCGCAACGCACGCCAGGCCGTGTCCACTGGAGGTTCGTCGTGTCGAGGCGCTTCCGGCAGCGACGGCCGTCGACCGTGAAGTCGGCGCAGTACTGGCGTCCCCGCTTCCAGAGGCTCATGGCTGCAGGTCCTCGACGCTGATCCGCCGTCCCGACGACGGTAGGGCGCCGGCGTCGACGGCGCTCGCCCCGACGAAGGCCTCGAGGTCCGCCGGCAGACAGCGCACGGCCCGGCCGAGGCGCAGGAAGCGAGGCCCCTGGCCGCGGTGTCGTCACGCCCGCAACGTGGCGACCGACAGGCCGAGCAGATCGGAGACCTCGCGCTCCGTGAGCGCGCGCGACGTGGAGTGCGGTCCTGGCGCGTTCACGAGTTCGCTGCGTTGTGTGCGCAACCCCGGCTCGGAACCGTGCAGTTTCAGGAGAGAGCTGTGCAAGCCGCGGCCGGTGTCGCGGCGGCGTTCAGCGGTCCGCGCAGACGCTGGGTCTCGCGGCGGGTGTGCAGTGAGCACGGATTTGGAGTGAAACTACGCCTGGCTCGCGGCGACGTCAAGACGCAAAGTGACCAAACGCGGCCTATTCATTGGCTGACTTTCGTGAGCGCGTCTGCCAGACGGACCTTGATGAACGCTTGCCTCGTGACGCCAAGCCGGCGCGCTTCCTGATCGATCTCGCGCAGCAGGTCGACGGGGATGTCCACGTTCACGCGCTGCACCGCGCGTCCGGCGCGAGTGCCCTTGCTGAGGTCCATGTGCGCGGACATGTCCTCCCCTGCGTCGTGCAAGGCATCGAGCCGCGCAGCAGACAGGGGCTCAGTCCTGGCGGTAGGCTTCTTCTTCTTCATCTCGTGCTCTTCTGACGGAAATGATGCGGACTCGACCCGCACGTGTCGTGGTGAAGGCCGACCATATCCGGTTGCCGATCCGGCCAATCACCTGAACTCGCGGCTCGTCGATGGAGCGGGCCGGAATCTCGAGACGGTCCGGGTCCTGCCACAGCGCCTGCGCGTCGACGAAGTCGATGCCGTGCTTGCGCAGGTTCGAGGCCGATTTCACCGGATCGAACTCGAACTCCATGAGGTATAGAAAATATACCTTCTGCTGCGGCTGAGCAAGTCTCGCGGGCGCCAGCTCACGGCGGAAGGCCTCTCGGCGGCATTTCGATATGCGGCGAACGCGCTGCCTGGCGATCGGCAGCAGGACCCGGAGAGCACCGCGTAAAGTGGTCGGCGGTCCCCTCACTTGTTTGCGGGATGTTCAGTACTGCCCGGCGACGTGTTACGCGAGGTAACCGATGCGATTGAAGTCGGAATCAGGCACGACTGAGGTGGTGTACGTCCGCCTTCGTGGCGAAGGGACGAACGTCTATCGGCCGGCTCCCGCATCATCTGCCGGGAAGGATGTCGCCAGATTGATTGCACCTGACGGCTACGACCCGGGCGACGAAGACTGGGAGTTCAAGCCGGGAATGCTGGTGCGTCTGGAGTCCAAGCGTCTGGAGGGCCAGGTAGTGCAGGTTGCGGTATCCCTCGCGGACGCCAGCAGTTGACCCGTCCCCCGATGTTCGTGTCGCCGACCTGGCAAAGGTGCAGAAGGCGATCGGTTCCCGTCACGGCGCAACACGCGCACGCTACGCCATTGGACTCGCGACCGTCGACACCTACCAGGAGTACTACCCAGTGATCGTCGCAGATGGCGGACGCACCAGTTTCGGAGGGCGGCGATCCCGCCAATGCCAAACTGTGACGTGACTGTGACGCTCGCTGCGCGACACGGGTCACGCTCCGACGATGCTGAAAGGCGCTGTGGCTCGGCGGGACGGCACGCCTCCGGCAAGCGTCATGAACTGTGGACCGGTGTGCCCGTGCTCGGGCGCGTGTCCCGTGCCCCTTGTAATCAACTGACATTCGGCAGAGGTTTGTCATCGAAACCAGGCATCCAACCGCGGCCACGTCGGCAGAGATCACCCACCTGGAACCCGGCCTGTATCGCGAGGTCTTCCACGCCTTCGACCGGGGATTCTGCGTATTCGAGGTACTCCTGGACGAGGGAGGCACCCCGGCCGACTACCGCTTCCTCGAGGTCAACGGCACGTTCGAGCGCCTGACCGGGTTGACCGCGCCGGTCGGCAGGACGGCGCTCGAACTGGTGCCCGACCTCGAGCCGCACTGGATTGCCGCCTACGGCCGCGTTGCCCTGACCGGCGAGTCCACAGACTTCGTGCAGGGCTCGGTCGCGATGGGCCGTTGTTTCGAGGTGCATGCGGCCCGCATCGGCCGACCCGAGCAGCGGCTGGTCGCCCTGTCGTTCAACGACATCACCGCCCAGCGCACCGCACAGGACGAGCGAGAGCGGGTGGAAGAGGCGCTGCGCGTCAGCGAGCAGCGCTTCCGCCACCTGGCCGACACGGCGCCGGCGATGCTCTGGGTGACCGAACTCGACGGTGCGTGCAGCTACCTCTCGCGCGGCTGGTATGCCTACACCGGGCAGTCGGAGGCCGAGGGCCTCGGCTACGGGTGGCTCGACGCCGTACACCCGGGCGACAGGGACGGCGCCGGACGCGCATTCCTCGAGGCCAACGCCAGGCGCGCCCCGTTCGATTCCTCGAACACCGCCTCCGCCGCGCCGACGGGACCTACCGCTGGGTGATCGACGCCGGCCAGCCGCGCCTGGCCGCCGACGGCACGTTCGAGGGGTATGTCGGTTCGGTCATCGACATCCACGACCGCAAGCTGGCCGAAGACCGCCTGGAACTGGCCGTCAACTCCGGCAAGGTCGGCCTGTGGTACTGCGATCTGCCATTCGACACGCTGGTGTGGAACACCCAGGTGAAGGAACACTTCGGCCTGCCGCCTGATGCAGTCGTCACCATCGACACCTTCTATGAGCGGATGCACCCGGACGACCGTGATCCGACCCGCCTGGCCATCGAGACCTCGATTGCCGACCAGTTCCCCTACGACACCCACTACCGGACGGTCGGCCTCGACGGCCGGACGCGCTGGATCCGGGCAATCGGGCGGGCGCGCTTCGACGACGGTCGGCCGGTGCACTTCGATGGCATCACCATCGACGTCACCGAGCTGGTCGGGCTGCGCGAGGCGGCTGAAGCGGCCAACCTGGCGAAGGACGAATTCCTGGCCATGCTCGGCCACGAGCTGCGCAATCCGCTGGCGCCCATCCTCACCGCGCTGCAGTTGCTCAAGCTGCGCGGCATCGAGGCCGCGGAGCGTGAACGCGCAGTGATCGAACGCCAGGTCCGGCATGTCGTCCAACTCGTGGACGACCTGCTCGACGTCTCGCGCATCACCCGCGGCCGCATCGAACTGCGCCGCGAATCGGTCGAACTGGTCGACGTCGTCGTGCGCGCGGTCGAACTTGCGAGCCCGCTGCTCGAACAGCAACGTCACGAGCTGCGTGTCGACGTGCCGCGCGGACTGAGGGTGAGCGTCGATCCGGTGCGGCTGGCGCAGGTGGTCACCAACCTGCTGACCAACGCCGCCAAGTACACCGAACCCGGCGGCATCGTGACGGTGCAGGCCGTGCGCGACGACGCCCACGCGCTGCTGCGCGTCACCGATACCGGCATCGGCATCGATCCGGGCACGCTGCCTCGCGTGTTCGATCTCTTCGTGCAGGAGCGGCAGTCGCTGGCCCGGTCGCAGGGTGGCCTCGGACTCGGCCTGGCCATCGTGCGCAGCCTGGTGGAGTTGCACGGCGGCACGGTCGCGGCCCGCAGCGAGGGCAAGGGCGCCGGTGCGGAGTTCACGATCCGCCTGTCGCTCGACGCGGAGGCAGAACTGCACGCACCCGTCGCCGACAGCCAGACGCGGCACGAGTCGGTTCCTCGGGCCGACGGCACGCGCGTGCTCGTGGTGGATGACAACGAGGACGCGGCAATGCTGCTTGGCACGCTGCTCGGCACGCTCGGCTACCAGACGCGGGTCGTGCACGACGCGCCTGCGGCTCTGGAGGCCGCCGCCGCCTTCGAGCCGCAGCTGGCCTTGATCGACATCGGCCTGCCGGTGATGGACGGCTTCGAGCTGGCCCAGCGCATGCGGCAGCTTCGCCGCTCCGGGCGACCCGCCTGGTGGCCTTGACCGGCTACGGGCAGGAGCGGTTGCGATACCGCACATTGAAGATCGACACCGCGCCGATGACCCGCCGCTTCGAGAGCTTCAGACCCACGACCTGGTTGAAGCTGTGCTCCGGCGAGAGGGTCGGGCTCGGTACCTCGAAGCCCCCGCCAAACGAGCCGAGCACCGAGACGTCGTCGATGTTGGGGGCGCGAAACCCCTGCGACAGCCCGCCGACGACCTTCAGCACATCGTTGACCAGGTACGAGCCGTACGCGCTGCCGACGAGGCCGGAGTTGTGGCTGTCGATCGCCACCACGCCCGTCGACGGATCGCTCAGCGCGGCCTTGAGGTTCAGCGTCGTATAGCGCGCCCCGAGCTCGAGACCGAGTCGACGCGTGAGGGTGAGCTGATCCTGCACAAAGGCCGCTGCCGACGATGAGCGCCCGCCATCGGCGTAGGTCCCCCGCGGCGACGTCTGTGCACCGGTCGCCAGTACGACATCTGTGCGCGTGCTGGTCACCCAGTCCTCGGACAGTTCGACGCCGTAGGTCAGGTCATGACCAGCCTTCTTGCTGAAGAGCTGCGCGCGAGCGTTCAGGCTGCGGTCGCCGTCGTATTGCTGGCGCCGCTGTGACGGTTTGGCTGCGGTCACGCGGAAGACGTGCTCGCCTTGCTCCTGGTAGGACACGAGAATGCGCGCGTCGCGCACGAAGCCGAGTGGCTTCGCGCGGGCCCACTCCGTCGACAGCAGCGTGCGCACTTCCGGATCCCAGCGGTACTCGAGATCCGTCCCAGCATCGAGGACATCGGTCCGCTGGACGTCGGACTGGTTGACGTGCTGCGCGAAGACGGTCAGAGTCTGACCTGCTCCCGGTGCGACGACGAACTTGACGTCGGCGGCCCACTGGTCGTAGCCCGTGAACGGCTGGAGGCCCCCCTGCCCGCCCGTCCGGATCCTCCCCAGCGACGCCAGGCTGACGCCGCCCACCACGCTCATCCGGCGGGTGCCAGCGTCGAAGGCCATCCTCCCCAGAACGCCCTGGTCGGCGGTGGACAGCCGCGTCGATACCTCCACGCCCGCAGGTCGGGAGTCGCCGATGACGCGCGACTTGGTGACGATGTTGATGATGCCGCCGAGCGCGTCGCTGCCGAACAGCACCGAGCCTGGTCCGCGAATCACCTCGATGCGTTCGATCGAATTGATGTCGATGGTGTTCAGGTACTGGTTCGGGCCCAGCCGGTAGATGGCGTTGTTCAGCCGGACCCCGTCAATCAAGAGCAGCACCTGATTGCCAATCAGGCCTCGCAGGATGGGCGACCCGCCACCGTCGTTGGTCTGCTGCACCATCACCCCCGCGACCTCCTGGAGGGCCTCGGGCGTGCTGCGATAGTTCCGCCGCCGCAGATCTTCGGAGGTGACCACGCTGACCGATCGCGGCGAGTCGAATGGCCGCTGCTCCCGGCTGGCCGCGGCGACGACGCGGACGTTGAGCAGATCCTCGAGGCGCATCTCGAACGCCGCTGGCTGCTGGGCCTCGGCGGTCGTGCCCGTGACACCGAGCCCGACAATCACCATGGACAAAGCCGTCACGACCAGTCGGGCGCAACGAGGGCACGGCACGGGGGCGGGTCGCGGAATCACCATGATCCTATCGGCGAGGTCACGCGTCCCGTGAACGACGCAGGCTCGGCTGCCGCGGGCACCTCAGCCTTACGGCGTTCCCAGAGCGTCGACCAGCCTCGCCGCTGGGCCCGACTTCGGCAGAGGTCTGTCATCGAAGCCAGGCACCCAACCGCCGCGACCCCGCCAGAGCCCACCCACCTCGACCCCGGCCTGTATCGTGAGGTCTTTCACGCCTTCGACCGGGGCTTCTGCGTCTTCGAGGTGCTCCTCGACGCAGCGGGCACCCCGGTCGACCGGCAGGCCTCGGCGGCGGCCGGCTTCTCTGCACATCTGGTCAAGCCGGTCGACGTCGACGAACTGGATCGCGTGCTGCGGTCGCTGCAGGGCGCAGACCGGCCCGCCAACGACGACGTCGCCGGGCTCGCCTGGACCGGTGCATTCCGCCGGCACGTCCGGACGGCCGGACGCACGGCGCCGACGGCTACGTGTCGCGCCCGGCCCGGCCGGCGACGCTGGCCACCGTGGCCACCAGCTCGGTCGGATCGACGGGCTTGGCCATGTGCACGGCAAAGCCGGCTCGGATTGCGCGCGTGCGGTCCTCGCTGCGCGCAAACGCGGTCAGCGCGATGGCCGGCACCTTTCCGCCGCCAGGCGCGCCGAGCGCGCGGACGCGCCGGAGCAGCTCGTACCCGTCCATGCCGGGCATGCCGATGTCGGTGAGCAGCACGTCGGGTCGGTGGCTCGTGACCAGGTCGACGGCACGTGACCCTTCGCTGGCCGTGATCACCGTGGCCGAGCAATCCTCGAGCACGCGCTGGATGAGCTCGACGGCGTCGGCGTGGTCGTCGACGACCAGGACCGTGACGCCGGAGAGTTCGCTCCGGGTGAACCGGGTCAGCGCCGGCGCTGCGGCGCGCGGGTGCAGCCGGTCGGGTGTTGCCGCCGCCCGATGCACCACACTCAACGGCAGGCTCACCGTCACGGTCGTCCCGCGGCCGGCGCCCGCGCTCTCGATCGTCACCGTCCCGCCGTGCAGTTCGGTCAGGCTCTTGACGATCGACAAGCCGAGGCCGAGGCCGCCGTGCTGACGGGTCGACGAGGCGTCAGCCTGCCGAAAGCGCTCGAACAGCTGCGGAATGAGCGCCGGCTCGATGCCGATCCCGGTGTCGGCGACGCTGATTTCGACGTGCGAGTTCACCCGTGCGAGCAGCACCTGCACCTTGCCGTGTCTGGGCGTGAACTTGATTGCGTTGGAAAGCAGGTTCCAGATGATCTGCTGCAGACGGCCGGAGTCACCGGAGATGGGCCCGGCCAGCGGGTCGAGCACCATTTCAATACGGATGCCCTTGGCATCGGCTGCCGGCTCGATGCTCGCCAGCGCCCCCTCGATGGCCGACACCGGCGAGATCGGCTGGACGTCCAGTCGCAGCTTGCCGGCGGTGATGCGGCTCATGTCCAGCAGATCCTCGATGAGCTGGGCCTGTGCCTGGGCATTGCGCTGGATGGCGTCCAGGCCCTTCTGCAGGTCTGGCCGATCGCTGCCGGCCGTGCGCAGCACCGTGGACCAACCGAGGATCGCGTTCAACGGCGTCCGCAGTTCGTGCGACAAGGTCGCCAGGAATTCGTCCTTCATGCTGCTCATGCGTTCGGCGGCCGTGCGCGCCGCGCGTTCGCTCTCGAGCAGTGACTGGGTGGTCTCGTACAGGCGCGCGTTGTCGATGGCAATGCCGGCCTGCGCCGCCACGCCGAGGACCAGCCGTTCAGTCCGTTCCGTGAACACGCCAGGGTTCGGATGGCCGAAGAACAATCCACCCAGCACCTCCCCGGACCGCGAACGGACCGACACGGCAAGGTAACTGCGCACCGGGAGGTGGCCCTTTGGCATGCCGTGATGCGGGCCCATGGTGCCGTAGCGTGGATCGGTCAGGACGTCATCGCACCGGATGGGCGCGTCGCCGCGAAACGTCGGCCCGAACAAGGCGGTTGCACGGGGGTTGCCAAACCCGTCGAAGTCCTCGCGGGATGCGCCCGAGAGGGTGTAGAGGAGGAGCGAGTCGCCATTCTGGTCGGTCGTGTTGTAGAAGAACGCCCCGAACCGCGCACCGCTCAACTCCGTCGCGGCGTCGGTCACGGCTTGCAGCAGGTCGTTGAGTTCGAGCCTGGCCGCCACCGTCTGTCCGGTCTGGTTGAGCAGTTCGAGGATGCGCGTTTCCTCGCGCAGGGCGTCTTCGGCGTGCTTGCGCGCGGTGATGTCCTCGATGACTCCGAGGAAGCGTTCCGGCGTGCCGTCCGCACTGCGGAGCATGGTGACCGTCGTCAGGCTCCAGACCAGCGAACCATCCTTCCGGACATAACGCTTCTCCAGGGCGTACTCGCGAATCGCACCGGCCAGCAGTCGCTGACGAAGGCGCGGGTCGCTGCCCGATCGTCGGGATGCGTGATGTCGGAGAACGTCACCTGCCGCAGCTCGGCTGCCGTGTAGCCGAGGATGTCGGCGAACTTGCGGTTCACATCACTGAATTGCCCACTGAGGTCAGCCACCGCGATGCCCACCGCCGCCTGGGCGAACATCACGCGGAGGCCCTCTTCGCTCCGCCGCAGCGCCTCGGCTGCCTCCCGCCGGTCGGTGACGTCGGCGCAGGCTCCCGTCACGTACTGCGGCTGGCCGTCGTCGCCGACCACGGTCCTGGCCTTGGCGTGGATCCACCGGCTGCTGCCGTCGGACCGCAACACGCGGAACTCCAGGTCCAGGTCGTCGCCATCGCGCTGGCAGCGCTGGTAGCTGGCCACCACGGCGGCACGGTCGTCGGGATGCACCGCCGCCACGAATGCGTCCAGCGACTTGACAGGCCCGGGACTTAGCCCCAACAACCGGTCGAGGTTGCCGTCCCACTCCACGGCATTGGTGCGGAGATCCCACCGGAAGGTGCCGGTACCGGCTGCGGCCAGGGCCGCGGTCAGGCGCTCCTGGCTCTCGCGCAGCTCCTCCCTGGTGCGCACCAGCTCCGCTTCGGCGCGCTCACGCGCCAGCACGATGCTGGCGGCATTCTGCAGCGCCACCGATCGGAGACGGTCGTCCTCGTCGTCCGGCGTAGCCACTATCGGGTTCCGATCGCCTCGGCGGCCAGCCGGGTGCCGGTCACGCGCGCCGCAATCTTGGCGAAGGCCGTCTCGCGGCTCGTCGAGGTGTCGTCGGAAAATGGCGAGAACCCGCAGTCGTCAGTGGACCCGAGCTGCTCGACCGGGATGTACTCTGCGGCTTCGAGGACGCGGTCGCGCACTTCCTCGGGCGTTTCCACGCGCGGGTCGATCGGGGCGACGACGCCGACAAACACGCGATGCTCCGGCTTGAGATGTCGTTGCAGCAGTTCGAGCACGCGCGGGCGGTTGCGTTCACCGGCCAGGGCGACGTAGAAGCTGCCGACCTTCAGGCGGAACAACGCGGGCAGCAGCTCGGCGTAGTCGACGTCGGCGCTGTGCGTCGAATCCCGATCGCCGCCGGGGCAGGTGTGCACCCCGATGCGTTGCTGTTCCTCGGCGGAGAATCGCGACAGCGCCAGGTTGTTGAGATCGATGAAACTGTGCAGCAGCTGTCCCGAGGGGTCGATCTTCATCGCCAGCCGCCCTTCGGTGAAGTCGATCTGCACCTTGCAGGCGCCACGCGCAAAACAGCGCCGGATCTCGGTCTCGTGCTCGGCGAGGAGATCGTCGATGAACTGCTCGCGCGAGTACCCGGCAAGCGGCTCGTGCGGATACATCAGGCTGAGCGCCGAGGGCGAGATGATCGCCTGCTTCAGCGGACGGGTGGCATAGCGCTGCGCGACGTCCAGATAGGCGTCTGCGTATCGCCTGTAGCGGAACGGTCCCGCCGTGAGCACGGGCATGCGCCGGATGTGCCCGGCGGCGAACGGAATACGGAAGCCATCCGGTGCGGTGTTGGGCAGACCATGCACCGAATAGGTCCAGAAGTTGTGGTACTTGCGCTGCTCGCCGTCGGTGATGACGGGGGAGCCGGTCGCTTCGAAGCGGGCGATGGTGTCGCGGATGGCCTCGTCATAGAGCGGATCGAGGCTTGGGTCGTCGGAGTCGCCCGCGCGAACGGCGTCGATGAGGGCGGGCGGCCGTGGCAGGCTGCCGATCGGCTCGGTGGGTATCGTCATGCAGTTGGCTCGCCGACCGCGGCTGCAGCACGCCGGACCCGCAGGATGAGCCCCGGGGTGTGGCAGCTGTAGTGTTGACGGCCCCACACGCCACTGTCAACCGCTTCGCTGCAGTCTCGCTGCAGTCTCGCGGCCGGCTCGCCCCGCCGCCCATGTCGTGCGAGAATCGGCACCCGTCGTCATACGTCCCGTCAACTCATGCGGCGCCCAGCCGCCAGGGGAGATCACATGCGCGTGTTGGTCACCGGAGGCACCGGTACGGTCGGGTCCCACGTCGTCAAGGAACTGGTCGGCAGAGGCATCGAGGTCCGCGTGTTGACGCGCGATCCGGGCAAGACGCACCTGCCGGAGGGTGCCACGGCGGTGGCCGGCAACCTGCTCGATGTGTCCACCATCACCACCGTGTTCGCTGATGTGGATGGCGTCTTCCTCCTCAATGCCGTGAGTCCGACCGAAGCGCAGGAGGCGCTGCTGGCCATCACCGCCATGCGCGGCGCCCGCGTCGCGCATGTGGTCTACCTGTCGGTGCACCAGGTGGACAGCGCTCCCTGGTTGCCGCATTTCGGATCCAAGGTCGGGATCGAGGCGGCCCTGAAAGCCTCCGGTCTCCCGTGGACCATCCTGCGGCCCGACAATTTCTTCCAGAACGACTACTGGTACAAGGACGTGCTGCTGCAGCACGGCGTCTATCCCCAGCCGTTCGGCGACGTCGGCACCTCGCGCGTCGACGTGCGCGACATCGCCGCGGCCGCGGCCATCGCCTTCACCCAGCCGGGGCACATCGGGCAGACGTACGACCTGGTCGGCCCGGAGGTGGTCACCGGGACCTCGACGGCCGCCACGTGGAGCGAAGCCCTCGGGCGACCGGTCGTCTACGGCGGCAACGACCTCGACGCGTGGTACGCCCAGGCCACGGGGATGCTGCCGGAGTGGATGGCCTACGACTTCCGGCACATGTACGCCCATTTCCAGGAGCACGGCCTGGCGGCCGGGCCCGGTGCCGTGGCGCGGCTGACGACGCTGCTCGGGCAACCGCCGCGCAGCTTCGCGGCCTTTGCCCGCGAGTGTGCCGCCGCCTGGAAGTAGGACCGGGTCATGAGGCGGCGATACACTCCGCCTCATGCTCCCGCTCGTCCGGGTGGCCGCTGCGGCCATCGACGCCAGGCCAGGCGACACGGCTCGCAACCTCGATGTCATCCAGGACTGGGCGCACCAGGCGGCCGCCGCTGGCGCCTCGCTGCTGCTCTGTCCCGAACTGAGCATCACCGGGTTCCTGCCCAACCATCCTGCCGCCGGCCACCAGGACTGGCTGCGCGCCGCCCTCATCGGGGCGCGCCGCATGGCCGAGCCGCTCGACGGCCCGGCCGTCAGCCGCCTCTGTGACATCGCGCGGACGAGCGGCGTGCTCGTCGCCGCCGGGCTGCTCGAGGACGCCGGCGCGACCCTGTTCAACACCCACGTGATCGCGTCGCCGTCCGGCCTCCTCGGCGCGTGGCGGAAGATGCACGTGCCGCTGTTCGAGATGCCGCTCTACAACGGCGGCCCGCCCCCGCCGGTGATCGACACGCCGCTCGGCCGCATCGGCATCACCATCTGCATCGATGCCTTCCTGCCCGAATCCGTGCGGCTGCTCGCGGTGCAGGGCGCCGAGATCGTGCTGTTCCCCTTCGCGGCCGATCCGGCGCCACTGACCGCGGAGGGCTGGAGCACCTGGGCGGCCTCCACCGTGCGGGCCCGCTGCCTCGAGAACGGCGTCTTCGGGGTGGCGTGCAACGTCGTTGGCGACGTGGCCTTTGCCGGGGCCGAGCAGCGCTTCGCTGGCGGCGCGCTGGTGGTCGGCCCCGGCGGCGACGACATCGCCCGCCAGACCAGCGCCGGGCCTGGACCGCACATGCTGGTCGCGGACCTGCACCGCGACGCGCAAGTGGCGGCGCGCGCGGCCTTCGAGTACACGTTCCGGCTGCGGCGTCCCGAACTCTACGGCCGCCTGGCAAGGCCGTAGTAGACTGATCGTTCTGGCCGGGTTCGCTCGCACCGCGGCCCGGAGCCCGTGCAACGCCAGACCCCGAACCGCGTCAGGACCGGAAGGTAGCAGCGCTAAGGGGATCCTGCCGTGTGCATGGGTACTCCGGGTCGCGGTGGGAGCGATCCCGGCCAGCCCGACCGAACCGACCTCGAACCAGTGTCTCGCCCTTATCAAGTGCTCGCCCGCAAGTGGCGTCCCCAGCGCTTCGACGATGTCGTCGGCCAGGTGGGCGTGACGCAGACGCTGCGCAACGCCATCGAGCGCGGCCGCATCGCGCAGTCCTTCATCTTTTCGGGCGCCCGCGGCGTCGGCAAGACGACCACGGCGCGCATCCTCGCCCGCGCGCTCAATTGCGACGGCGGACCGACGGCCGATCCCTGCGGCACCTGCGACTCCTGCGTGGAGATTGCGGAAGGCCGCGACATCGACGTCATCGAACTCGACGCCGCCACGCACACCGGTGTCGACAACGTCCGGGAAGTGATCATCGAAGGCCTGGGCATTGCCCCGGCCCGCGACCGCTACAAGATCTTCATCATCGACGAAGTGCACATGCTGTCCAACAGCTCGTTCAATGCACTGCTCAAGTCGATCGAGGAACCGCCGCCGCACGTCGTCTTCATGATGGCGACCACGGAACTGCACAAGATTCCGGAGACCATCCGCTCGCGCTCGCAGGAGTTCGAGCTGCGGACCATCGGCGCGCGCAGCGTCGCCGACCAGCTCGCGCGCATTGCCGAGGCCGAGCACATTCAGGCCGATCCCGATGCCCTGCTGCTGCTGGCGCGTTCGGGGGAGGGCAGCATGCGCGACGCCCTCAGCGCCTTCGACCAGGTGATTGCCTTTGCCGGCGAGCGCATCACTGCCGCCGACGTCGCGTCGGTGCTCGGCCTCATTGGCCGCGACGTGCTGATGGACATGGCCGAGATCGTCGCCGACGGACGCGCTTCGGACGTCTTCGACGCGGTCGGCCGGCTGGTCGAGGCTGGCCAGGATCTCAAGCTCGTCGTCCGCGAACTGACCGGGTTGGTACGCGACCTGATGGTGGTGGGCGTGGACCCGACGCGCCTGGACGATCCTGAACTGGCCCCCGACGCCGAGCGGCTGAAGGCTCTCGCCGCGCGCTTCTCGCGAGAAGACCTGCTGCGAGCCTTCGACGTACTGGCGCGCGCCGAGCAGGACGTCAGGTACGCCGCGCAGCCCCGCTATCACCTCGAGATGGCGTTGCTGCGCTGGATCCATCTGGGCCATCTCGCACCGATTGCCGACGTGCTCGACGCACTGGCCAGTGGCCGGCCGCTCGCACCCGCCATGCCGCGCGGGGCGTCGGCCACACGGCCTGCCGCACCTGCCGCTGCTGCCGCAGTGACGGCCACGAGCGCCGCGACCGGCAGCGCGTTGCGCCGTCTGAGCGAGGCGTCGAGTGCCCGTCCCGTCGCGGGGCCGGCGGCTTCGCCGTCGCCAGTGGCCGCACCGCCGCAGGTGGTGACGGCGCGCGCCGGCCGCGCCGGCCGTTGCCGCGCCGGTGGCGGCTGCAGTCGTGGACGGCGCCGCGGCAGGGACCATCGAGCAGCTGCTCGAATCACTGCGCAAGAGCAACCGCACGTTCTTCGGCACGGCACTGGCACGCGCCAGCCTCGTCGTCGATGGCAACAAGCTGGTGCTGACGGTCGGCGGCAACTTCGAGCAGGCGCGCTGCGAGGGACGCCGCTCGTGGATCGAGGACACGGCACAGCAGGTGTTCGGCCGCAAGTTGCCCCTGGAGATTCGGGTGGTGGTGCAGGCCGCCGAGGCGGCGGCCGCGCCGGCCGACCTCGACAAGGCACGATTGAAGGAACAGGCGATGAAGAGCGAAGCCGTGCAGGCGATGCTGGACGTCTTTGCCGCCGAGATCAGGGATGCTGAAGAGATCCAGTAACGCCGCAGCCCGGGAGTGAATCGTTCATGAACATCCAGAAGATGATGCAGCAGGCGCAGCAGATGCAGGACCGCATGCAGAAGCAGATGGCCGAGACGGTCATCGAGGCGTCTGCCGGCGGGGGCGCGGTCACCGTCAAGGTCAACGGCTCCAAGCAGCTGCTCGCCATCACCCTCGACCCGGAAGCCGTGAACAAGGACGACGTGGAGATGCTGCAGGATGCCATCCTCGCGGCAGTCCAGGACGCACAGCGACAGGCCGACGAGAAGATGAACAGCTCGATGAGCGGGATGCTCGGCGGCCTCAAGCTCCCGGGCATGTAGGCCGCACGGTCCGCGGTCCCTTCATCCATCGCACTCGTGGCTTCCCCGTATCCCGAGCCGCTGACCCGGCTCATCGAACAACTGCAGAAGTGGCCCGGCATCGGCGCCAAGTCGGCGCAGCGCCTGGCCTTCCACGTGCTGAAGTCGCCGCGCGAGGATGCCGAGCGTCTGGCCGACGCCCTGCGCGACGTCAAGACGCAGGTGCAGCACTGCACGATCTGCGGCAACATCACCGCCAGCGATCCGTGCATCTACTGCACCAGCCCGGATCGCAATCCACGGGTGATCTGCGTGGTCGAAGAGCCGGCCAACGTCAGCGCCGTCGAGAAGACGCGCGACTTCCGCGGCCGCTATCACGTGCTGATGGGCACGTTGTCGCCGCTGCAGGGCATCGGGCCAGATGCTCTGCGGATCAAGCCGCTGCTGGCGCGGGTCGCGGCTGGCGAGATCGAGGAAGTGATCATCGCGACAAATCCCACCGTCGAGGGCGAGGCCACGGCCCTCTACCTGGCCAAGCTGCTGAAGCCGCTCGGCGTGCGGGTGACCCGCATCGGCATGGGCGTGCCGATGGGCAGCGATCTCGAGTACGCCGACGAGGTGACGATGACCCGGGCGCTCGAGGGGCGCAGGGAGATGTGACGGGCCCGCTGCGCTAGGCGTCGCGGGGCTCGGTCCGGCCCAGGCCGCGCAGGCCGAGGAAGACCACCCCGACCCCGGTCCACACCAGCATCCGCGCCTTGCGCACGACGGCCAGCGTCACGCCGAGGGACGGCGGCGCCATACAACACCTGCGTCAGGATGCCGGTGCCGGCTTCGTCGACGCCGAGCCGCATCGGCACGAACTTGAAGGCGACGTTGATGAAGCGGTTGATCGACTCGAGCAGGAACGCACCGAGCGGGCGTCGGCGGCATGGCGGCCGGCAGCAGCATCATCAGCGTGATGTAGGTCTCGGCGACGCCGAGCGCGTGGTAGCCCACTTCCAGCAGCAGGATCGGCGCCGGCCGGGACGGGTGACGACGGGCGAAGGTGTAGACGCGGTCCTCGAGCATCTGCAGCTTGCCGGCCCGCGCCAGCAGCGCCGCGGGCGCGAACGACAACCGGTCGAGCCGGGCCAGCGCCCACGTCAGCGGGCGGAAGCGGCCACTCACCAGCGCCATCGCAATCGCCAGGAACCCGAGCATCCCGACGAGCGCGACCAGGCTGGTCACGCGCAGCGCCGACGGCACCTCGAATTCGAGCAGCAGCGCGAGCGTGCCGCCGGCAATCATCGCGGCGACGGTGACGATGTAGAACAGGTTCTCGACGGCGATGCCCGACAGTGCCGTCATCAGCGACACCCGGTCGCGTACGAACGCGGCCTTGGTCGGTTCGCTCACGAACAACCCGAGCGGGGTCAGGTTGCCGAGGGCGTCACCGCTGACCAGGGCCGGAAAGGTGTCGCGCAGCCGCAGCCGGTGCGGCGGTTCCGTGCACAGCACCCAGGCCCACGCCCGCGCCGCAAAGCGCAAGCCCGACAACACGACGATCGGCAGAAAGGCCAGCCCGACGCGACGCAGTCCGAGCGCCACCGTCTCCAGGCCCGTCTCGCGCAGCGTGTAGGCAAACAGGACCAGCCCGCCCAGCGCGGCCGCGGCGCCGCCGAGGCGCCGGGCAAGGGGCGGACGCGCAACGTGTTGGGGCATCAGGTATTGGGGGGCGGGGTGGGCGCGCCACCTCCACTATAATGCCGCGATGCTGCCGGAGACGCTGCATGTCCCCGCCGCCGTCCTGTTTCTCGTGGGCGGCGTGCTGTCCTGCTTCCTGGGACAGCGCACCTTCCGTATCGTCCTCGGGCTGTATGGCTTCGTGATCGGCGTGCTGGTGGCCGGGTCGCTGATTGGCCCGGCCGACACGGCACGCGACATCCTCATTCTGGTGGGCGGCGGCATCGGCGGGGCGCTGGCGCTGGTGCTGGCGTACTTCATCGGCGTCGCGCTGCTCGGCGCGGCCCTGGCTGCCCTTGCCGTCCATGCCATTGCCGCCCAGTTCGGCGCCGAGCCTCCGGCGATGCTGGTCATCGCCTGCACGGTTGCCGGGGCGCTGATCGCCCTGTCGATGCAGCGCTACGTCATCGTGGTCGGCACCGCGTTCGGTGGCGCCTGGCTGCTGGTGATGGGGGCTCTTGGCCTCTGGCACCGTGAGTCGGTCACCGGCCTCGGTGGCGCTGCCTCCGGCTGGCTGGCGTACCCGCTGCGTCCCGCGCCGGGTGAGAGCTGGGTGCTGGTCGTCTGGCTGTTGCTGGCGGTGGCTGGCCTGGTGGCGCAGTTCCGTCTCTCCACACCCAGGATGGCCCGTGCGCGCTGACGGGCCGCCGCAGGTCCGATGCTGACGTTGCCGCGGGTGCTTGCCCTGGCCCTTCTGCTCTGCAGCCTGGCCACGTCCGCAGCTCGAGCCGAGCTGCCGCCAATCCAGTCGCATCGCGAGCAGGCCGCGGTGATGCGCGGGTTCCTCGAGGGACGCTTCGAGCGGCTCCTGCCCGGGCTGATGCGGCGCCATGGCATCGACATGTGGATCGTGGTCACGCGGGAGTACAACGACGACCCGATCTTCCGGTCGATGGCGCCGTTCACGACCTATGCGTCGCGGCGGCGGACGATCCTGGTCTTCCATGACCGCGGCCCGGCCCTCGGTGTGCAACGGCTCTCGGTCGGGAGATTCGATTACGAGAAGCTGTACACCGTCGTGCCGACCCACAACGACGGGCAGTGGGCGGGGCTGCGCGCGCTGCTCGATGGGCGCCAGCCGAAGGTCGTGGCCGTCAACACCTCGCGCACCTTCGCGCATGCCGACGGGCTGTCACAGTCCGAACATCAGGCCCTGGTCGAGGCCATCGGCCCCGACCATGCCGCACGTCTCGTCTCGGCCGAGCCGCTTGCCGTGGACTGGCTCGAGCGCAAGCTGCCGGAAGAAACGGCCGCCTACCGTCAGGCGATGGCCATCGCCCACGCGGTCATCGCGGAAGCGTTCTCATCAGCGGTGGTCAAGCCCGGCGTGACCACCGCCGACGACCTCGCGTGGTGGATGCGGCAGCGCGTCGCCGAGCTCGGACTGGGCCAGTGGTTCCAGCCGACCGTCGACATCCAGCGGCAGGGCGGACGCCCGACCGACAGCCGCGTCATCGAGCGGGGCGATCTGCTGCACTGCGACTTCGGGCTGGTCTACCTGGGCTTCTCGACCGATACCCAGCACAACGCGTATGTGCTCAAGCCCGGCGAGACCGAGGCCCCGGCCGGCCTGCGCGAGGGGCAGCGGCGCGGCGGACGGCTGCAGGACATCGTGTTCACCCATGCGCGCGCCGGCGCCACCGGCAATGCGGCGCTCGCGGCGTCGCTGGCGCAGGGCCGGGCGGAACAGCTGGCCCCGGTGATCTACTGCCACCCGATTGGATTTCACGGCCATGGTGCCGGCCCGCACATCGGCATGACCGACTACCAGGACGGGCTGCCGGGGGCCGGCGACTTCCGCTTCCAGCCGGACACGTGGCACTCCATCGAACTGAGCGTCGTGCACGCGGTGCCCGAGTGGGGTGGCCAGGCGGTGCGCTTCGCCCTCGAAGAAGATGCGGTGCTCACCGACAGTGGCTGGCGCTGGATCCTGCCGCGGCAGGACACCTTGCACCTGATCAAATAACGGACCGGCGGGAGCGCGAATCATGCCCATCACACGTCGTCAATTCACCGGCTCGCTGATTGCCAGCGGCCTCGGACCCACGGTCGCCGCGGCTGCCGCGGCGCAGCCGGCCGCCGTGACGAGTCGAGTTGCCGTGGCCGGCCCGGGCTGGCCGTTCGTGATGTTCTCCAAGCACCTGGCCGAGCTCGGCTGGGGCGATCTCGGCAAGGCGGTGCGCGAGGCGGGCTTCGACGGCGTCGACCTGACGGTGCGACCCGGCGGGCACGTGGTGCCGGCGCGGGTGACCGAGGACCTGCCGCGGGCCGTCGCGGCCATCCGCGATGCCGGCAGTTCGGTGGCGATGCTGACCACGGGGCTGACGCAGCCCCAGGACCCGGCCGCGCAGGCCACCCTCGACGCTGCCCGTGCGGTCGGGGTGCCGCGTCTCAAGGCGGGCTACTACCGCTATGCGTTTGCCGACGCCCGCCGCGAACTGGCGGCTGCGACGACGTCGTTTCACGCACTCGTGGCGATGGCCGCGCGGGCCGGGGTGATGCTGGCGTATCACAACCACTCGGGCGACTACGTGGGCGCGCCGATGTGGGACGTGCTGCAGATGCTCGAGGGGCAACCGGCCGAGGCAACCGGGTTCTACTTCGACCCGCGGCACGCCACCGTCGAAGGTGGACTGGGCGGCTGGCGGGCCGGCGTGCAGATGGCGGCGCCGCACCTGCGGATGCTGGCCATCAAGGACTTCTACTGGGACAAGGGCGCCAACGGACGCTGGCGTGTCGTCGACTGCCCGGTGGGCGAGGGCATGGTGGACTGGAAGGCCTTTGGCGACGAACTCCGCAAGGCGTCGTTCAGTGGGCCGATGTCGCTGCACGTCGAGTACGACCCGGGCGGCCGCACGCAGGTGGAAAAGACCGAACGGATGCTGGCTGCGTCGATGCAGGATCACAGCCGACTGCTGTCGTTGCTCGGCGGGCCGGGCGGCGCGCGGGAGGGTGCGGGCGGCTGACGGGCCTCAGCGCTTCTTCTTGGTCTTGAGCGCCGCGTCTTCGAACTTGCCGGCCCACCGCGCGACACGGCTGATGGCTGCGCCGTTGAGACGATAGCGGCGCTGCCGGCCTTCCTTGCGTACGGCCACGAGGCGGGCTTCCAGCAACAGCCGCAGATGCTGCGAGATCGCTGGCCGGCTCATGTCGAACGGCTCGGCCAGTTCGTTGACAGTGCGGTCGCCGGTGCGGAGCAGGTCGAGCAGGGCCCGACGCGTCGGATCAGCAATAGCGCGGAAGACGTCGGTCTGGGCTTGCGCGGTCACTTCCACACAGTACGGAAGGCATGCCGGAAATGTCAACGTGTGCCTTCCTATTCACGGCCGGGCACGGGTGCACGTCGGGCGCACGTGGCGGCGGACCCGCAGCGGCCATCCCGACGGGTGCAGGCGCCGGCGTCGGGCCCCGTTGACCGCGGCCGGGGCGGCCGGGTACACTTTCGGTTCGTTGCGGCGCAGTCGGACGCAACTGCAGTGCGCGCGTGCCACATGGCCTCCGCGCGGCCTACCCAAGTTCCTCAGTAGCTCAATGGCAGAGCATCCGGCTGTTAACCGGAGGGTTGTAGGTTCGAATCCTACCTGAGGAGCCAATCTCTCCCGTCCCCTGACGGTCTGCCCGACCAGGCAGCGTACCGCCCCATCCGCCCAACGCACGTATCGAGCAGGGCAGCCGCCGGCGCAGGCCTGTCGGCGCGTCGTGCCCGTGGCATACTCGGTCGCATGACTCAGGCGTTCGCAGCCTACACAGACCAGGCTGGCAGCAACGAGGCGGGGGCCGACCTCGGTCGACAGATTGCAGCCGCGTTCACGGCAGACCCGCCCGATGTCGTCGTCGTCTTTGCCTCCTCCCGATTCGAGTACGAGCAGTTGCTGACCGCGCTGAGCGACACGTGTCGCCCGCGTCTCCTGGTCGGCTCGTCGTCGGCCGGTGAGTTCACCGGTCACCATCGCGGAGAGGGGACGGCCTGCGCCCTCGCGCTCAGGTCGTCCGACATCCTGGCCTCGGCAGGACTGGGGCGGGCAGTGAGCCGCGACCGGTCGCAGGCGGCCGCCGAGGCGGTCGCGTCGTTCCAGGGTGTCGGTGCGACCAGTCATCCCGTACCGCTCGGCGCTCGTGTTGACCGACGCGCTGGCCGGACATGCCGACGAACTCGTCCGCGAGCTGACCGTGCTGACCTCGGGCGCGTACCAGTTCGCCGGGGGCGGCGCCGGCGACGACGCGAAGTTCAGCACCACCCACGTCTTCTTCGGCACCCGCGCCTACACGGATGCCGTTGTCGCTCTCGAACTGCTCTCGTCCAAGCCATTCGGCATCGGCGTCGGCCATGGGTGGACGCCGGCCAGTGCGCCCCTGCGCGTGACCGAGGCGGACGGCGCGCGGCTGGTCAGCCTCAACGGCGTTCCCGCCGTCGAGGCCTTCGATGCGCACGCAGCCGCGACCGGGCAGGCCATCGACCGCGCCGCCCCGCTGCCGTTCTTCCTGCACAACATCCTCGGCATCGATACGGGCGTCGGGTATCAGCTGCGGGTTCCGCTTGCCGTCAACGACGACGGATCGGTGACCTGTGCGGCGGAGATCCCGGCGGGCGGGCGGGTCCACATCATGAAGACCAGCTCCGACTCCGCCATCACCGCGGCGCAGCGGGCGACCAGGGCGGCGATGGATGCCCTGCGCGGCGCTCCGCCGGCGGCAGCCTTGTTCTTCGACTGCGTCGCAACGCGGCTGCGCATGGGAAACGACTTCGGTTTCGAACTGCAGTCCGTGACCGACATGTTGGGTGACGCGCGGCTCGTCGGCTGCAACACCTACGGGCAGATCGCCCGCGCTGAAGGGCAGTTCGGCGGGTTCCACAACTGCACCGCGGTCGTCATGGTGCTGCCCGCCTGACGCTCATGGACGACTTGACGGTCGTGACGCTTGCCGCGGCGCTGTCGGACGCGCCGCGCCGGCGAGAGTCGGCCGAGCGGCTCGCTCAGGCAGTGGGGGCCGAAGCCGTCCTTCTTCTGGTCGAAGATCAGGATGCCGGGGTGTTGCTGCCAGCCGTGGGCTTCCCGGCCACGCTGCCGGGCGGCGAGACCTGGCGCCAGTTCCTGCACGCCGCCCGCGGCGCCGGCGTCCATCGCGGGCGCGTGGCGTTTCCCACCATCAGCCGCCTCGTCGACGCGACCGCCGTGGCGGGCTCAGGGGCGGCGCTCGTCCTCATCGGCTGTGCGGTACGGGACGAGTGCACGGCAGCCCTGGCCGCCGTTCTGCCGCTGCTTGCCTCCACCGTCCGGGCGGAACAGGTGGCGGTGAGCGCCCGCGGCGAGCTGCGCTCGGCGCAGGAATACGCGCGTGAGGCGGAAACGCTCGCCCGTGCGCTGGACAGCGCCCGCGCCGATGTCCAGGGCGCCCTGCATCAGCTCGAAGCCCAGACGGCTGCGCTCGATGCCGCGCGCAGCCGCGCCGAGGACGCCACCCGCGCGAAGGACGAGTTCCTGGCCATGCTGGGTCACGAGCTGCGCAATCCCCTCTCGCCGATCGTGACGGCGCTGCAGCTGCTGCGGCTCAAGAACCAGACGTCGCGCGAGCTCGAGGTGATCGAGCGCCAGGTCGCGAACCTCTTGCGGCTGGTGGACGACCTGCTCGACGTGTCCCGCATCACGCGCGGCAAGATCGAATTGCGGCTTCGGCAGGTCGAACTCGCGGATGTGGCCGCGCGGGCGATCGAGATGGCCAGCCCGGCACTGGACCGCAAGCAGCAGCGACTCGACGTCGACATCGCCAAATCGGGGCTCGTCATCGCGGCCGACGACGCGCGTGTCGCGCAGGTCATCTCCAACCTCCTCAACAACGCCTCCAAGTACAGCGACGCGGGCAGCGTGATCACCCTGCGTGCCGGGGCCGAGGACGGCAACGCGATCGTTCGCGTTCGCGACCAGGGCATCGGCATCGCGCCGGACATGCTGGAACGGGTGTTCGATCTGTTCGAGCAGCACCCGCAGGCACTGGACCGGTCTGCCGGCGGCCTGGGCCTCGGGCTGGCCATCGTTCGCAGCCTCGCCCAGATGCACGGTGGCCGCGTGTGGGCCACCAGCGACGGCCTCGGTCGCGGCAGCGAAATGGTGGTGGAGCTGCCGCTCGCCGCTGTCGTCCCCAGCCGTGCCGGGACCGCAGCGGCCGTGGCAGGTACGCCCGATGAAGACCTGCCACGCGGGAGCGGCGAGCGCATCCTGGTCGTGGACGACAACGACGACGCGGCGAGACTGCTGCACGAGGCGCTGGCGTCGCTCGGGTACGAGGTGCGGACGGCTGCCGACGGCCCGACCGCCCTGAGCATCGCCGAGCAGTTCTCGCCGGCCATCGGTGTGCTCGACATCGGCCTGCCAGTCATGGATGGCTATGAGCTGGCGCGGCATCTCCAGGCGCAGCGCGGCATTCGGCTCGTCGCCGTGACCGGCTACGGGCAGCGATCCGACCACGAGCGGTCCCGCGCGGTCGGCTTCGACGCGCACCTGGTGAAGCCGATTGCGCTCGACGAACTGGTGGCCGTGCTGCACCGGCTTCGCCCGAGCAGTGGGGTCGAGTCACCAGGCCACGACGCATGAGTCCGCTGCCGACGGGTCTCCCGCGGTACTGACTACCGTGCCGCGGGCCCTGGCCACGCCCCTGGCGCCTGGTCGCCGGGACGGCGGGCCGACAGCTGCAAATCTGCGCGAAGTGCGGCGATCTCGTCGCGCAACGCCCGCACATCGGCGCTTCCGGCCACCTCGCCCTCGGCGGTCTCCGCGTCGCGTCCGACGAAGAAGGTCGCCAGCGTCGCGGTGACGTAGCCGAACACACCGAACGCGTACAGCGCGAGCACCACGCAGAGCACCCGGCCCTCCGGACTCTGCGGCCAGTACGCCGATCCCATCGTCGTCATGATCATTGCCGTCCACCACAGCGCCTCGCTGTAGCTGTGCAGCCCGCCTGGCGAGTCGTTCTCGAACGCGTACATGCCGGCGGCGCCCGATGCCGTGACGATCAGCGTCAGCGCCACGACATACCCGAAGCCGCGGCGGCCGAGGCTGGCGCCGAGCGCCTGCATTCCACGATTGAGGGAGGTCAGGACCCTCAGCAGTCGCAGTCCCCGCGCCGCTCCCACCACGCGGAAGATCCGGACCACGCGAAAGACGCGCAAGGCCGGCAGCAGCAGCGACAGCGCCGTCAGCCAGTGCGCCCGCAGGTAGGCTGCCTTGCGTGGCGCGAGCAGGAACTCGAGCCCGAAGTGGAGGATGAACAGCGTCCAGATGACGAGGCCGACCACTTCCAGCATCGGACTGAGTCCGTGCAGCAGCTCCCAGGTGAGCAGGGCGAGCCAGACGAACCCGAGCACCACCATCGGCGTCTCCAGTCCGCGTTCGAGCTGGCGCAGGAGTTCGCTGCGCTGGTGAAACAGGTCGCGTGAGGTGGCCTCGTCTGTCATCCCGCATCGTCGCAGATCCCGGCAGGGGCGCAATGGCGCGGCGTCGTGCCAGCTTGACCTCGCCGGTCGGGACGCACATACTCGCGGTCTCTCGCACATCAGCAGGTCGAAGCAGGAGGCGTATGTCTGCATACCCTCGCGCGGCTCTCACCAGCGGGGAACGCGTCCCGGCTGCAATGACGGCTGTCACCGCTGTCGTCAGCCAGCGTACTCGGACGCCGACTGCATGACGCTCGCAGGGCGCCGCAGACGCCGTCAGTCGCGCCGGTGGTGATGGACTGGTCACGGGCAATTTCTTCATGAACAAGTTCCGCCGGCTCGGCTTCATCGACGACGACGGAGGGTTGAACCCCGGTCGTGGCAGGTGATGACGCGCGTCGGTTCACCTCGGGGAACGAGGACGGGTCTGCCATGACCATCAAGCTGGCAATCGGGGAGTGCCGCGTCGAGGCGCTGGCAGTCGATGCGTGAGGCCGCTGCGCCGCCGCCGTCCAACCGTGGCGCGGTCGTGGCCGTGCGCGGGAGCGTGGTGGATGTCCGATTCGAAACCCAGGCGCCGCCGATACACTCGCTGCTGCGCGCGGGTGAGGGCGGGCGGGTCGTCATCGAGGTGCTGGCCCATCGCGACCCGCAGCAGGTGCGGGGTATCGCACTGACGGCCACGCAGGGTCTCGCGCGGGGCAGCGCGGTGCAGGACACGGGCGGGCCGCTGCGGGCCCCGGTCGGACAGGGCACCCTCGGCCGCATGTTCGACGTGTTCGGCAGGGCGATCGACGGGCAGGCCGCGCCCGCCGATGTCGAGTGGCGTTCCGTGCATCGCGCCCCGCCGCCGCTGGCCACCCGATCCACCAGCTCGCAGATTTTCGAGACGGGCATCAAGGTCATCGATGTGCTCATGCCGCTGGAACGTGGCGGCAAGGCGGGCCTGTTCGGCGGGGCCGGCGTCGGCAAGACGGTGCTGCTCACCGAGATCATCCACAACATGATCGGGCACCACGAAGGCGTCAGCATCTTCTGCGGGATTGGCGAGCGGTGTCGCGAGGGCGAGGAACTGCACCGCGAGATGCAGGCCGCGGGTGTGTTGCCGAGTATGGTGATGCTGTTCGGACAGATGAACGAACCGCCCGGCAGCCGCTTTCGGGTGGGGCATGCGGCGCTGACGATGGCCGAGTACTTCCGCGACGAGCAGCACAAGGACGTGCTGTTGCTGATTGACAACATCTTCCGTTTCATCCAGGCCGGCATGGAGGTGTCCGGCCTGATGGGGCAGATGCCGTCGCGGCTCGGCTACCAGCCGACGATGGGCACCGAGCTGTCGGCCCTGCAGGAGCGCATTGCCAACACCGAGGCCGGCGCGATTACCTCCATCCAGGCCGTCTACGTCCCGGCCGATGACTTCACCGACCCGGCGGCGGTGCACACGTTCTCGCACCTGTCGGCGTCAATCGTGCTCTCGCGCAAGCGCGCCAGCGAGGGTCTGTATCCGGCCATCGATCCGCTGCAATCGAGCTCCAAGATGGCCACGCCGACCATCTGCGGCGCGCGCCATTACGGGCTCGCCCAGCAGATCCGCCAGACGCTCGCCCAGTATGCCGGGCTGAAGGACATCATCGCCATGCTCGGACTCGAGCAGCTGTCGCCGGAGGACCGACGCGTCGCCGCGCGCGCCAGACGGCTCGAGCGCTTCCTCACCCAGCCGTTCTTCACCACCGAGCAGTTCACGGGGCTCACCGGCAGGCTGGTCAGCCTGAAGGACGCGCTGGATGGCTGCGAACGTATCCTGCGCGACGAGTTCAGCGACTACCCGGAACGTGCGCTCTACATGATTGGCACCGTCGACGAGGCCGAGAGGCGCGGGGCATGACAATGGGGATGAATCTCAAGGTGCTCCTGCCGTTCCAGGTCTTTGCGGAAACGACCGGCGTCTCGCGCATCGTCGCGGAGACCCGCGAGGGCTCGTTCGGGATGCTGCCGCATCGCCGTGACTGCGTCGCCGCGCTGGCGCCGGGCATCCTGACGTACGAATCCGACGCCGATGGCGAGGTGTTCGTGGCGGTGGACGAAGGGGTGCTGGTCAAGGTCGGCCCGGACGTGCTGGTGTCGGTGCGGCGGGCGTTTGGCGGGACCGATCTGGCGCGATTGCGCGAGACCGTGGAGCGGGAGTTCAGCGCCCTGGACGCGTCCGAGCACGACGTCCGCTCGGTGATGGCGAAGCTGGAAGCGGGCTTTGTCCGCCGGAGCGCGAAGTTCCATGACCAGTGACGGTCCACCGCGGCCGCCGAAGCAGGAGCCGACCCTGGCTGCGCAGGTCGGGGCCAAGGCCGCGCGCAAGCTGACGGCGCGCCGCAACGCCACGCCCGACATCTGGTTCGGGTTGGGCATGATCGGCCTCATCGGCTGGTCGGTGGTGGTGCCGACGCTGCTCGGCGCCGCGCTCGGTCTCTGGCTGGATCGGCGACAGCCCGGGACGCGCTCCTGGACGCTGGCGCTGCTGATGGCCGGGCTCGCACTCGGCTGCGTGAACGCGTGGCATTGGGTCGCGAAGGAAGGGCAGGCCATGCGGCAAGACGAGGACGGCCGGCATGACTGATACCGCGACGCTGGCGATGGCCGGACTGGCGGGCGCAGTCCTTGGCGTGCTTTTCTTCGGTGGCCTGTGGTGGACCGTCGGCAGGGCCATCACCTCGACGCAGCCGTTCCTGTGGTTCAGTGGCAGTCTCGTGCTGCGGACCAGCGTCGCCCTGGGCGGCCTCTACCTGGTTGGCGGGGGGCGGTGGGAGCGGCTGCTGATGTGTCTGCTCGGCTTCGTCGCCGCGCGCGTCCTGGTGACCAGGCTGACCCGTCGCATCGATGCCAACAGGGACATCGTGGCCAGGCAGGGCGGTCATGCGCCTTAGTCCCGACGAGATCGTCTTCTGGCAGTACGGGTTCGTGACCCTCAATGCCACGGTCGTGTTCACGTGGGCGCTGATGGTCGTCCTGGCTGTTGGCGCGCGACTCGTCACGCGCCGGCTGTCCACCGACCACACACGTTCGCGCTGGCAGAACCTGCTGGAAATCGTCGTCACCGCGATCGTGCAGCAGATCGAGGATGTCGGCCTGCACCCGGCGCAGCGGTATCTCGGCTTTCTCGGGACCCTCTTCCTGTTCGTCGCTGCGGCCAGCCTGTGCACCGTCGTCCCGGGTTACCAGGCGCCGACGGGATCGCTCTCGACCACGGCCGCCCTCGCGCTGTGCGTACTGGTGGCCGTGCCGGCCTTCGGTGTCCGGGAACGAGGCGTCGGCGGCTACCTCAGGTCGTACGTCGAGCCGACGCTGGTCATGCTGCCGTTCAACATCATCAGCGAAGTCTCCCGCACCCTGGCGCTGGCCGTGCGCCTGTTCGGCAACATGATGAGCGGCGCGATGATCCTGGCCATCCTGCTGACCATCACACCGTTCTTCTTCCCGATCGTCATGACGGCGCTGGGCCTGCTGACCGGCATGGTGCAGGCCTACATCTTCAGCATCCTGGCCGCGGTCTACATCGCGTCCGCAACGCGGCCGCGCCCGCACGTGGCGGCGTCCGCGCCGACCACCTGATGCGACCCCGACACCAACGAGGACACCGACCATGGACAACGCGACACTGATTGCCGTCGCCTCGATCGTCACTGCCGGGCTCACCACCGGCATCGGGTGCATCGCGCCAGCGCTCGGCGAAGGGCGGGCCGTATCGACGGCGCTGAGCTCCCTGGCCCAGCAGCCCGACGCGTCGGCCACGATCACCCGGACCCTGTTTGTCGGCCTGGCGATGATCGAGTCGACCGCCATCTACTGTTTCGTGGTCTCGATGATCCTGATGTTCGCCAACCCGTTCTGGAATCAGGCGCTGGCGCAGGCGACCGGCAGGTAGCGCGTGCTCATCGACCCGTTCACCGTCGGCGCACAGGTCCTGAACTTTCTGGTGCTGGTGTGGCTGATGAAGCGTTTTCTGTACACGCCGGTCCGTGACGCCATCGACGCACGGGAGCGGCGGATCGCCAGCGCCATCGCCGACGCCGACCAGACCAGGGCCGACGCCACCCGCGAGCGCGAAGAATTCCAGCGCAGGAACGAGGAATTGGACCAGCAGCGGGCGACGCTCCTGGCCCGGGCGGCCGACGAGGCGAGCGCCGAAGGTCAGCGTCTGCTCGACGGCGCGCGGCAGGCAGCCGATGACCTCGGAACACAGCGGATGGTCATGTTGCGACGCGAAGTCCACTCCATGCTTCTGGCGCTCGGCCGCCGGACCGAGCGGGAAGTGTTCGCGATTGCGCGGCAGACGTTGACCGACCTGGCCTCGACCAGCCTCGAAGCGCAGATGACCGAGGTCTTCACACGGCAGGTGCTGGCGATGGACGGCGAGTCGCGGGCCAAGCTGGCGGCCTGCCTGCAGTCCGCGCCCGAGCCGGCCACCCTGCGAAGCGCGTTCGAGCTGCCCGCCGAGCAGCGGGCCCTCGTCCAGCGGGCCCTCGACGACATCTGCGCGTGTGCCGTGCGGATCCGCTTCGAGACCGCACCGGCACTGATCAGCGGGATCGCGCTCACCACCGACGGCTACACCGTGGCGTGGACTATCGCCGACTACCTGGCGTCGCTGGAGAAGGCGGTCGCCGAGATCGTCCCGGACTCAGAGACGCCGGCTGTCGTCGGGCCCCCCTCACACACCGGCGCGCCACGCCAGGAGCCGGCCAGTTCATGACCGACGCGCCCGGCAGCCTGCAACACGTGGTCGACGGCACGTTTGCACGCATCGGCGAAGCGCGGGCAGCCGTTGCGCCGCAGCTCACGGCGCGCGAGGTCGGTGCGGTGACGACCGTCTCGACCGGGATTGCCACGGTCTCCGGTCTTGCCGGCGTCGGCTTCGAGGAGCTGGTCACCTTTCCGGGCGGCGTGTCGGGTATTGCCTTCAACATCGACGAGAAGGAGATCGGGGTCGTCCTGCTCGGCGATTACTGGCGGCTGCACGCCGGCGATGTCGTCGAGAGGACCGGCCGCGTGATGGACGTGGCGGTGGGTGCGGGGCTGCTGGGCCGGGTCATCGACCCGCTCGGCAGTCCGCTCGACGGGCATGGGCCGGTCGTATCGAGCGAGCGGTGGCCCATCGAACGCCCGGCACCAGCCATCATGGATCGCGCGCCGGTGACCGTGCCCCTGCAGACGGGGCTGAAGGTCATCGACGCGCTGGTGCCCATCGGGCGTGGGCAGCGCGAGCTGATCCTCGGCGACCGCCAGACCGGCAAGACGGCAATCGCCCTCGACACCATCCTCAACCAGCGCGGCAAGGACGTGCTCTGCGTCTACTGTGCCATCGGCCAGCGTGCCGCGGCCGTGGCCAAGGCCGTGGCCGTGCTGCGCGAACACGACGCGATGGCCTACACCGTCGTCATCGTGGCAGAGGGCAACGACGCACCCGGCCTGACCTACGTCGCACCGTACGCGGCCACCAGCATCGCGGAGCACTTCATGGAAGCGGGTCGTGACGTGCTGATCGTCTACGACGACCTGACGCACCACGCCCGCGCCTACCGTGAGCTGTGCCTGCTGCTGCGCCGGCCACCCGGGCGCGAAGCCTTCCCTGGTGACATCTTCTACATCCACTCACGGCTGCTGGAACGCGCCACCCGGCTGCGCCCCGGGCTCGGTGGCGGCTCGCTGACCGCGCTGCCGATCGTCGAGACGGAAGCGCAGAACATGTCGGCCTACATCCCCACCAACCTGATCTCGATCACCGATGGTCAGGTCTACCTCTCGCCGACCCTGTTCGAGCTCGGCGTGCTGCCGGCAATCGACGTCGGCAAGTCCGTGTCCCGCGTCGGCGGCAAGGCACAGCGCGCCCCGTATCGCGCGGTGACGGCCGACCTCAAGCTGGGCTACGCGCAGTTCGAAGAACTGGAGACGTTCGCGCGGTTCGGCGCCCGCATGGATGAGGACACCAGCCAGACCCTTGCGCATGGACGACGGATCCGCGCCGTCCTGAAACAGCCCGAGCTTGCGCCGGTGGCCGTCCCGGCCCAGATTGCCATCCTGCTGGCGTTGAACGCGGGGCTCTTCGACCCGGTCCCGCTCGAGCACATGACCGACGCCGAACTTGCCGTCCGGGAAGCGGCCGCGGCCATCCCGGCGGATGTGTGTGCACGCTTCGACACGGCGGCGACGCTGAGTGCCGACGACCGCGCGGTCATCATCGCCATCGCGCGAGCATCACTGGCGCGATTCCAGGCGCTGCCTGAGGCGCCGGCATGAGCGATACCACGGCCAGCCTGCGGCGAAAGATTACCAGCGCCGGCGAGTTGCAGTCCGTGGTCCGGACGATGAAGGCGATGGCCGCGTCGAGCATCGGACAGTATGAGGAGGCGGTGCGGGCGCTGGCCGACTACGCCCTGACCGTCGAGCAGGGGTTGGGCGCTTGCCTGCGCGACCCGGCATTTGCGGCGCAAGGCGACCGGCCGCAGGTCCCACCCGAGACCGGCCTGGCTGGGGCGGTCGTGTTCGGCTCCGACCAGGGGCTCGTCGGCCGGTTCAACGACGTGGTGGCCGACCGCGCCATCGAGACGCTCGCCGCCTTGAGCGGGCCGCCCGTGGTCTGGGCCGTCGGCGAGCGGGTGTACGTCCATCTGGTCGATGCCGGGTTGTCACCCGTCGCGCGATTTGCCGTGCCCGGCTCGGTCGAGGGGATTGCTGCGCTGGTCGGGGAGATCCTCGTGGCGACCGAGACGGCGCAGGGCGGTGATCGCGTCACCGGACTCCACCTGGTCTACAACCGTCCCGCTGCGGGCGCGCTGTACGCGCCGGTGAGTCAGCGCCTGCTGCCGCTGGACGAGGCATGGCGCCATGCCCTGGCCGCACGTCCGTGGCCGACGCCGCGCGTGCCCGAAGTCATCGGAGGGAGTTCGGCCACCGTCCGGGCGTTCATCCGCGAGTACCTGTACGTCTCGCTGTTCCGGGCGTGCGCTGAATCTCTCGCCAGCGAGAATGCCAGCCGCCTCGCGGCCATGCAGCGCGCCGACCGGAACATCGACGAACTGCTGCTGGAGTTCAAGGGGCGATTTCATCGTGTGCGGCAGACCGCCATCGACGAAGAGCTGTTCGACGTCGTCGCTGGCTTCGAGGTGCTGGGTCGGTGAGCCGGCCCGGTGAGCCGGCCCGGTGCCGTCCCGCTGCGTTCCTGGCAACGAGGCTGGTTCGTCCGGACGACTAGAATGGACGCATGACTCCTGCGCAACACCACCTGAGGCGCCGATGAAGCCAAGCATCACCCTGGGCAGGTTGTTCGGCGTGCGCATCGGGCTGCACTACAGCTGGTTCATCATCGCGCTGCTGATCACGCTGTCGCTGGCGGGTCACTTCGCGGCCACTGATCCGAGCTGGGGCCGGTTGACCGTGTGGGGGGCGGCAGTCATCACTGCCGTGCTTTTTTTCGCCTCGATCGTCGTCCACGAACTGGCGCACGCCCTCGTGGCCCGCGCGCGCGGCGTCTCGGTCCGTTCCATCACGCTCTTCGCACTTGGCGGCGTGGCGACGATGGACACCCCGTCGCCGGACGCCAAGACCGAGTTCTGGGTTGCCGTTGCCGGACCGATCGCCAGCGTCGCGCTTGGCCTGACGTGCTACGCCCTGGCGGCATCCCTGGGCTGGTCACCGCAGACCGATGTGAGCCCGGCGACGGCCGTGCTCGGGTGGCTTGGATACATCAACATCACGCTGGCGGTCTTCAACCTGATTCCCGGCTTCCCGCTTGACGGCGGCCGGATCCTGCGGGCGATCCTGTGGAGCCGAACAGGCGACGCCGACCGGGCGACGGTGAGCGCGGCGCGCGTCGGGCAGGTCGTGGCGTTTGCCTTCATCCTGCTCGGGGTGATGCGTTTCTTTGGCGGCGCCGGATTTGGCGGGCTGTGGATTGCCTTCATCGGCTGGTTCCTGCTTCAGGCCGCGCAGGCCAGTCACGCCGAGGTGGCCGTCGTGGCCGACCTCCGCGGCATCTACGTCCGCGACATCATGTCGACCGACTGCGAGGTCGTGGGTGCCGAGATGCGTGTCCAGACCCTGGTCGACGAGCATCTGCTCCGGACCGGCCAGCGCTGTTTCGTCGTGGGTGGCGCCGATGGCATCGAGGGCTTGATCACGTCCCACGAGATCAAACACCTGCCCCGTGATCAGTGGGGCAGTGCGCAATTGGGCGAGGTCATGCGCCCGCTTGCCGACATCCGTACCATCGACCCCGACACGCCGGCCATCGACGCCCTGAGACTGATGGGGCGGGAGGACGTCAACCAGCTGCCGGTCACGTCCGGAGGGCGCTTCAGGGGCATGGTTTCCCGGAGTCACATCCTGCAGATCCTGCAGGCGCGCGCCGAGCTGAAGCTGCCGGTCGCTTGATAAGCTGCTGGCCCATGTTGCTGCAGGCTTCGCCCGACCGCATCGCCCTCGACCTCCAGATCCTCGCTCGTGACATCGGCGTTCGCCTGGCCGGCACATCCGGCGAACGGGCGGCCGCCGATCACGTGTTGAGCGGCGCCCGCGCTGCCGGCGCCACTGCCTGGGATGAACCGTTCCCGATGCAGGCCCGGGATGTCACTGAAGAGGAACTGGAGGTCCGCATCGGCGAGACCTGGCAGCGCTTCGCGTGTTCGCTGTTCAGCAGCACGCCGGGGACCGGCGGGGCGTGGCGCACGGCCGACCTGACCACGCTGACCCCCACCGACTACCAGCGCGCCGACCTCTCGTTCCTGCGCGGCAAGGCCGTGATTCATATGGGCTGCCACATCGAGTCGCGCGCCACCTACCAGCGGTTGATGGATGCCGGCCCGGCATTCCTGCTGATGGTGGACACCCGTTATCCCGCCGACACGCCCCGCGCCGACGGCATGTTTCCGGAGTACACGGCCGCCGTCGGCGCCGTGCCGACCCTCAACGTGGCGCATCACGATGCCTGGGGCTGGGTGGCTGGCGGCGCCACCCAGGCGCGGTGTCGCGTCGTCGGCGGCATGGTGCCGGCCACGTCGCAGAACGTCGTGATCGACCTGCCCGGTACCGATCGAGCCGACGAGATCCTGTACGCGAGCGCTCACCATGACACCCAGGCCGGCTCGCCCGGCGCCGACGACAACGGATCCGGCGTGGTCGGGGTGATCGAACTCGCGCGCCTGCTGCAGGGACGGCCGCGTCGCCGCACCATCCGGCTCATCTCGTTCGGCGCCGAGGAGCAGTTGTCGGTGGGGTCGGCGACCTACGTGCGCACCCATCGCGACGAGGTGACGCGCCGCGGCCGGTGCATGTACAACCTCGACAGCTACGGATCGCATCTCGGCTGGCTGCAGTTGTACGTCAATGCCCATGACGACTTCGAGGCGTCCCTGCGCCCCTGCTTCCGCGCGGCCGATCTGCACTACCAGACCGTCACCACGGTGGTGCCCTACGCGGACCACTTTCCGTTCGTGGCTGCCGGCCTCCCGGGCCTCTTCCACTACCGCGTCAACTGTGATGGCGGACGATTCTTCCACCATCGCGCCGACGACGACCTGACGCGCGTCTCGCCGCAGGTGATCGCGCGCGACGTCTCGGCGGTCGCCACCTGGCTCGACGCCGTCGCCCAGGCCGATGCGCTTCCCTTCACCCCGGGCATCCCCGAGAGCCAGCGTGCTGAAGTGGCGGCGTGCTGGGACGATCTCTTCGGCGGCTGGCGATGACGGCGACACTCGACCTGTTGGCCTTCGGCGCGCACCCCGACGACATCGAGATCGGGCTGGCCGGTTGCGTGGCGCGACACGCGGCGGCAGGACACCGCGTCGGGCTTTGCGACCTGACGGCAGGCGAACTTGGCAGCAACGGCACGCCTGAACAACGGCGGGCCGAGGCCGACGCCGCTGCACAGGTGCTTGGCGCCGTGCTCCGCGAGAACCTCGAATGGCCCGACGGCGGCATCACCGGTGCCGCCGACCAGCTGCGCTCGGCGGTGGACTGCATCCGGCGCCTGCGGCCCCGTACCGTGGCCCTCCCGTACTGGCAGGATCGGCATCCCGATCACGGCGCCGCGAGCCAGGTCCTGGCCACCGCCTGCCATCGCAGCGGTCTGCGGCGCTACGAGACCGACCACGAGGCCTGGCGGCCTGACTGGATCTGCTACTACTTCATCAACGACAGCGTCCTGCCCTCGTTCCTCGTCGACGTCTCGGACTGGTACGACATCAAGCGGGCGGCGCTGGACTGCCATCGCACGCAGTTCGCCCCGGCCGATCCCGCTGCCGTCGCGACACGCCTGGTGGGGACCGGCTTCCGGCAGCTGATCGAGAGCCGCGATGCACAGTTTGGCGCGCAGGTCGGCGTCGCGTTTGCCGAAGGGCTGGTCGTGCGCGAGCCGCTGCTGCGCGCCGGGGTCCTCAAGGACACGCCATGAACATCGGCATCGTCTGCTACGCCTCGATCGGCGGCAGTGGCGTCGTGGCCACCGAACTCGGGCGCGCGCTGGCGCGCCGCGGCCACGACGTCCACCTGATCAGCCATGAACCGCCGTTCCGCTGGCGCGAGGGCGAGCCGCGCTTCGCCTTCGAACCGGTGACGGTGCCGCCGTACCCGCTGTTCCAGGAACCGCAGTACCTGCTCGCCCTGGCCAGCACGATCGTCCGTGTCGCGCGCACGCGCCGGCTCGACATCGTGCATGCGCACTACGCCGTGCCGCACGCGACGGCCGCCTACCTCGCCGACCAGATGCTGACGGCTGCAGCCGGCGACTCGATCCCGCGCACGATCACCACCCTGCACGGCACCGACATCACGCTGGTCGGCAGTGACCCGTCCTACTCGTCGGTCGTGGCGTTCTCGATCGAGCAGTCGCATGGCGTCACCGCCGTGTCGCAGAGCCTGGCCGGCGACACCATGCGCACCCTCGGGCTGACCCGCGACATCCGCGTCATCCCGAACTTCCTCGACGTCGCGCGCTATCGACGCCGCGCCGACCCCGGGCTGCGGTCCGGCATCTGTGGGCCCCAGACCGATGCGGCGATCCTGCTGCACACCTCGAACTTCCGCCCCGTCAAGCGCCTCGACGCGGTGATCGACGTGTTCCGGCGGGTGCGCGAGCGGCTGCCGGCGAAGCTGATCCTGGTTGGCGACGGTCCGGAGCGTGCCCGCATCGAGCATCTGGTGAACGTGCTCGGCTTGGCTGGCGATGTGCAGTTTGCCGGAGAGCAGCCGGACGCGCTGCGCTGGCTGTCGATTGCCGATCTCTTCCTGCTGCCCTCGGCGCAGGAGAGCTTCGGGCTGTCGGCGCTCGAGGCGATGGCCTGCGAGGTGCCGGTGATCGCGGCGCGCGTCGGCGGCCTGCCCGAGGTCGTCACCGAAGGCGCCACCGGTCACCTGCGCGAGCCCGAGGACACCGAGGGCATGGCGTCTGCCGCGCTGGCGCTGCTGCGCGACCCGGTGCGCCGCGCCGTCATGGGCCGTGCCGCGGCAGCCGATGCGCGGGACCGCTTCCAGCAGGACACGGTGGTGCCCCAGTACGAAGAGTTCTACGCCGAGGTGATTGCCGCCGGACGGCGCTGAGCGGCGGCGACCCCCGCCGCCCGTTTCTACGGCACCGTGCCGCGGTACGCGGCGAGCCGGGCCGACAGGTCGGCCACGACGGACGCCTGCGCCGAGGCCTCGGCCAGGTTCCGGGTCTCGTCGGGATCGGCCGCCATGTCGTACAGCTGCCGCCCGTCGCGGCCCGCCGCCCATTCGATGTAGCGCCAGCGGTCGGTACGCACCGCATAGCCGTCGTAGGCCTGGGTGAATGCCGCATCGCGTACCGCACGCTCGGGCGCGTCGAGCACCGGCGCGAGGCTGTGGCCCTCGAGCGAGGTCGGCGGCGTCAGGCCGGCGAGGTCGGCCAGCGTCGGGTAGAGGTCGAGCAGCTCGACGAGCGAGCGCGACGTCACGGCGCGGGCCCGCCCTGGTGCAGCAATCAGCAGCGGCACGCGTGTGCTGCGTTCGAACAGGCTCGGCTTCTGCCACAGCCCGTGATCGGCCAGGTGATAGCCATGGTCGCTGGTGAACACCACCACCGTGGAGTCGGCCAGGCCGAGACGTTCGAGGGCGTTCAGCACGACGCCGGCCTGCGCATCCATGAAGGTGATCGAGGCCTGGTACGCCTGGATGGCCTCCTGCCGCTGGGCGTCGGTCATGGCGTCCTGCTCGCGGGTCGCGCGCCGGTACGCGGCGGCCGGCCGCCGCGCGCGGTCGTCCTCGGACAGCCGGGGCAGGGCAATACGGTCCGGCGGATACATGTCGAAATACCGGCGCGGCGCCACGTACGGCGTGTGCGGGCGGTAGAAGCCGACGGCAAGAAAAAACGGCTGCGCCCGCTCGCTGAAGCGCTCGAGCAGCCGCACCGCTTCGACGGCGCCGATGCCGTCGGTGTGCTCGGCGTCCTGCCCCTGGTCGTCGGCCCACCAGCTCACGGTGCCGCCGAACGTCCCGGGCACCAGTGTGAACACGCGGTCGAGCAGCTCGCGGTCGCGGCCGCGCGGATTGACAGTGATGTCCCACGACTTGTGGTCGTCGAGTCCGCCGGTGCCGATGTCGAGCGGCACGCCGTAATGAAACAGCTTGCCGACCCGCGCCGAGACGTAGCCGCTGTTGCGGAACAGCTGTGGCAGGGTCACTGCATCGGGCAGCCGGTCGCGGAAGTGCGGACGCATCGGGTTGCTGCCCGGGTTGCTCAGCACGCCGGTCACGTCCGGCCGACGACCGGTCAGCATCGACGATCGGCTCTGGTTGCAGACCGGGTACTGCGCGTATGCCCGGTCGAAGCGCACGCCGCGGGCGGCGAGCCGATCGAGGTTGGGTGAACGGGCCGGCCCGCCGTATGTCCCGAGGTCGGTGTTCAGGTCGTCGGCGACGATGAACAGCACGTTCATGCGCGGCCTGGCCGGCGACGGCGCAGGCTGCGCCAGCAGCGTGGCCATGGTGGCCACGACCCCGCACGGCCACACGAACAGACGCCCAAGTCTCGACAGCGGCATGGGCAGACCTTAGCACTGCGTCCGTCCCGGCGCGACCGTCTTCCTGTAGAGTGCTCCGTCATGTCGATACGGCACGCTTCACTGCGGCTGGCCATGGCGCTGGTGCTGGTCGTGCAGGCGGCCACGGCTGCGGCGGCAGGCCGCTGGACCGCACCGCAGGCACACGCCTGGTATGCGCGGCAGGGTTTCCTGGTCGGCGCCAACTACGTGCCGGCCACGGCCATCAACCAACTCGAGATGTGGCAGGCCGACACCTTCGATCCGGTGCGCATCGACCTCGAGCTCGGGATGGGCGGCCGGCATCGGCATGAACACGATGCGCGTCTTCCTGCACGACCTCGCGTATCAGCAGGATCCGGCCGGGTTCCTCGGTCGCGTCGATCGGTTCCTGACGATTGCCGAGAAGCACCGCATCCGCCCGATGCTCGTGCTCTTCGACTCGGTGTGGGATCCGTTTCCGGCGACCGGACCGCAGCGGCCACCGCGTCCCGGCGTCCACAACTCGGGCTGGGTGCAGGGGCCCGGCAAGGTGGCCCTCGAGGATCCGTCGCACTGGCCACGCCTCGAGGCATACGTCACCGCCGTCGTCAGCCGCTTCAAGGGTGATGCGCGCGTCCTGGCCTGGGACCTGTGGAACGAGGTCGACAACATGAACGACCCGGCGTACAGCAGTCTCGAGCCCAGGAACAAGGGCGAACTGGTGCTCGCGCTGCTGCCGCAGGTGTTTGCGTGGGCCCGTGCCGCGGCGCCGTCGCAGCCGCTCACGAGCGGCCTGTGGCGGGGCGGTGACTGGTCCCGTCTGACGGAGTTGCCGGCGATCGACCGGCTGCAGCTCGCGCTCTCGGACGTCATCACGTTCCACAGCTACGACCCGCCGCCGCAGCTCGAAGCGCGTATCCGACAGCTGCAGGGGTACGGCCGGCCGATCCTCTGCACCGAGTACATGGCGCGCGGCAACGGCAGCACGTTCCAGGGCGCACTGCCCGTGCTCAAGCAGCACGGCGTCGGGGCGTTCAACTGGGGGCTGGTCGAGGGCAAGGCCCAGACCCACCTGCCGTGGGACAGCTGGCGTCGGCCGTACGTGGATCGCGACCCGGCGGTCTGGTTCCACGAGGTCTTCAGGAACGACGGCAAGCCCTACGACCCCCGGGAGACGGCGCTGATCAAGGAGCTGACCGCCGCGACGGTCAGCCCGTGATGTTGCGGAGCCGGCGGGTCATGTGTCGGCCGGCGTCACAGGCGGGTCGGCCGGCGCCTGCGGCATCGCGGCCGGGTCCATCCAGAACACTTCCCAGTGATGGCCGTCGGGGTCGTAGAAGCTCCAGCCGTACATGAAGCCGTGGTCGATCGGCTGCTGCGCGGCGCTGCCGCCGTGGGCCAGCGCGGCATGGACCAGCGCGTCGACTTCCTCGCGGCTCGTCGCACTGAGGGCGAACAGGCCTTCGGTGTGCCGGCTGGTGTCGCAGATCTCGCGGCTGGTGAAGTCGCGGAAACGCGACTCCTCGAGAAGCATCACGTAGCCATCCTCGCTCAGCACCATGCAGGCGGTGTTGTCGGAGCTGAACTGGGGATTGAACGAGAACCCGAGCGCACGAAAGAAGGTCGTCGCGCGCGTGACGTCCTTGACCGAGAGGTTCACGAAGAGTTTGCGTGTCGTCATCTGAGTCTCCGATGTTCGGGCCGTGCTGCCGGCTGCCCGAGTGTGCCACGACGTCGGGTACGGCTGCGGTCTGACGGCTGGGCGGCGCGTGTGCACCGGTACCCGTCGCCCCGTGAGCGCGCCGCACTGACGTAGAATCCGCCTGACATCGTGACCCTCGACCGCCGAGCCTTCCTGACCGCCACGGCCCTTGCCGCCCTCAGCCCGTCGCCGCCTGCGCGCGGCCGGCTGGCGGGCCGGGGTGGCCACCGTCGACATCACGCCGCGCAACTCGCTCTGGATGGCCGGGTTCGCGGCCCGGACCGGGCCATCGCAGGGCACCGCGCAGCCGCTGCACGCCAAGGCGCTGGCCATCGAGGACGACCGCGGGCAGCGTCTGGTGGTCGTGACGCTCGATCTGCTCGGGGTGACGGCCGGCATGTCCGAGCGCATCGGTGCGGCGGTGGCAAGACGACTCAAGGTGCCGCGAGACCGACTGCTGCTGGCCGCGAGCCACACACACAGCGGTCCGGTCGTGGACACGCAGCTGATGGTGGCCTACGACGTCACCCCGCAGCAGGTACGCGAGGTCCAGGCCTACACCACGGCGCTCGAGGCACAGATCGTCGACGTGGTTGGACGGGCCCTGCGGGCGCTCGCCCCGGCCACGCTGCACAGCGGAGAGACGACGGCGGGCTTTGCCGTCAATCGCCGCGTGCAGTACGCGCCTGACGGGCCGGTCGACCACCGCGTCCCGATGCTGCGCGTGGACGTCGGCGGCGCGCCGCGGGCCGTGCTCTTCAGCTACGCCTGTCACAACACCACGCTGCCGGCCACCAACGTGCAATGGCACGGAGATTACGCCGGGGTGGCGCAGGCGGCCATCGAGGCCGGCCGGCCCGGCCTCACCGCGCTGTTCATGACCGGCTGCGGCGCCGATGCCAATCCGATGCCGCGCGGCACGATGGCTGACGTCGAGCGGCATGGCGACGGCGCTGGCCGAGGCGGTGATCTCCGCCCTGGGCACACTGGCGCCGGTGAACGGCCGCACCCGTGCGGCAATGGCCTCGGTGGACCTGCCGTTTGCCGCGACCCTGACGCCGGCCGAATGGCGACAGCGTTTCGGCCTCGCCGACCCGTACGTGGCCCGGCACGCCCGGCTGATGGACGAGATCCGGAGTCGCGACGGCGCCCTGCCGAGGTCGCAGGCGATGCCGCTGCAGGCGTGGCGATTGGGCGACGCCTTCACCCTCGTGACCCTGGGCGGGGAAGTGGTGGTGGACTATGCGCTGCGTCTGCGGCGCGACTACCCCGATGCCAACGTGTGGCCGGTCGGTTACGCCAACGATGTCTTCGGCTACGTACCGTCGCGGCGGGTGCTGGACGAGGGGGGCTACGAAGGCGGCGGTGCGCTGCTGTATTACGGCCGCCCCGGGCCCTTCGACGCAACGGTCGAGGATCGGATCTTCAACGCACTCGGCCGCCTGATGAGGAGCACTCGATGACCATCAACCGTTCCCGCCGCCAGTTCCTGGGGCGCGTCGCCGTCGGCGGTGCGTCGATTGTCGCCACACGCCCGGCCGCTGCAACACCACAGGTGGCCGCGGTCCGGACGGCACCGGTCACGGCTGACGGGTCCCGCCGTCCTCGGCGGCACACCGGTGCGGACGGCGGCCTTTCCGAGCTGGCCGGTGCAGGACGACCGTGAGGAACAGGCGCTGGTCGGGGTGCTGAAGAGCGGCCGCTGGGGCCGCGGCGGCGGCGACCAGGTGCAGACCTTCGAGACACGCTACGCCGAAGCTGACCGGGGCGCGACACTGCCTGGCCACCGCCAACGGCACCTCCGCGCTGCTCACCGCGCTGGCGGCCATGGGGATTGGCGCGGGCGATGAAGTGATCGTCCCGCCCTACACCTTCGTGGCGACGATCAACGCGGTGCTGATGCTGCAGGCGCTGCCGGTCTTTGTCGACACCGACATCGAGACCTTCCAGATCGACGCCCGCAAGATCGCCGCGGCCATCACTCCGCAGACGCGGCTGATCCTGCCCGTGCACCTCGGCGGCTCGGTGGCCGACATGGACACGATCATGGCGACCGCGCACGGCACGGAACATCCCCGTGCTGGAGGACGCCTGTCAGTCGCACCTCGCACAGTGGCAGGGCCGTCACGTCGGCTCCATCGGCACGGCCGGCTGCTTCTCGTTCCAGGCCAGCAAGAACCTGAACAGCGGCGAGGGCGGCGCGATCATCACCAGCGACACGGCGCTGATCGAGAGGGCCTATGCCTTTCACAACAACGGCCGGCCCGCGTCGGGCACCGACTTCGCCTACCGCACCACCGGCCTGAACCTCCGCCTCACCGAGTTCCAGGCGGCATTGCTGCTGGCGCAGATGACGCGGCTGCGAGTCACAGGCGACGCCAGCGCGAGACCAACGCCGCGTACCTGAGCGCGCAGCTGGCGCAGGTGCCGGGCATCACGCCCGCGAAGATGTATCCCGGCGTCACCCGCAACGCCTACCACCTCTACATGTTCCGGTACGACGCGACGGCGTTCGCCGGACTGCCGCGCGCGGCGTTCCTGAAGGCGCTGCGGGCCGAGGGCGTCCCGGCCAGCGGCGGCTACTCGCCGCTGAACAAGGAGCCCTTGCTGGCCAGCACCTTCGCCTCGACCGCCTACCAGCGCATCTACGGCGCCCAGGCGCTCGCGTCGGCCACCGAGCGTAGCCGCACGCCGCAGAACGACCGGCTCTGCGAGGAGGCCGTGTGGCTGACGCAGACCATGCTGCTCGGTCCGCGCGACGACATGGACCACATCGTCGAAGCGGTGCGCAAGATCCAGCAGCACGCCGGCGCGATCGCCCGCCAGTCCGAACTAGGTCGCCCTGACCGTGTCCGCCGCGGCCGTCGATTTCCGGGGCGTGTCGTTTCGCCATGCCGACGGCACCCCGGTGCTCGACGGGCTGACGCTGACCATTGCGCCCGGGCGAAGTCGTGGCGCTGCTCGGACGCAGCGGCGCCGGCAAGTCCACCGTCCTTCGCCTGGTCAACCGCATGCTGCTGCCCACCGGCGGCAGCGTGCTGGTGGATGGCCGTGACACCCGCAGCTGGGATCCGATCATGCTGCGCCGGCGCATCGGCTACGTCCTGCAGGAAGGCGGGCTGTTCCCGCACCTGTCGGTCGCCGACAACGTCGGCCTGGTGCCGCGCCTCGAAGGCTGGCTGCAGGGCGACGTGGACGCGCGCGTCCGCGAGCTGCTCGAAATGGTCGGACTGCCGCCGGAGCGGTTCGCCTCGCGCTGGCCCGAGGAACTGTCGGGCGGCCAGCGACAACGCGTCGGCGTGGCTCGCGCGCTGGCCGCCGACCCACCGGTGCTGCTGATGGACGAACCGTTCGGCGCGCTCGACCCGATGACCCGCGCCGAACTGCAGCAGGAGACCGCGCAGCTGCAGCAGCGCCTCGGCAAGACGATCCTGCTGGTGACGCACGACGTGGAGGAGGCACTGCTGCTCAGCGACCGCATCTGCATCATCGACGATGGCAGGCTGCAGGCGTGTGTGGCCGCGGGCGCCTTCGACCAGGCCGACGACCCGGTGATCGCCGCGCTGCGCGATGCACGGCTGCGCGAAAGGACGCGCTGACGTGATGGCGGTCATCCGGTTCTGGCTCGAACATCGCGCCGAGGTGCTCGCACTGCTCGGGCAGCACATGCTGCTGGCCGGCCTCTCGACGCTGGTGGCAGCCGCGATCGCGGTGCCCCTCGGCATCGCCGCCGCGCACCGGCCACGCCTCAGCGCGCCGCTGGTCGGCCTGGCCAATGCCGTGCAGACGGTGCCGAGCCTGGCGATGTTCGGCTTCCTGCTGCCGCTGCCGCTGCTCGGCGGCATCGGCTCGCGGACGGCCATCGTCGCGCTGACGCTGTACGCGTTGCTGCCCATCCTCAGGACCACCGTCACCGGCATCACCGGCATCGACCGCTCGGTCCGCGACGCCGGCGTCGCCCTCGGCATGACCCCGCGCCAGCTGCTCTGGCAGGTGGAGATCCCCCTCGCCATCCCGAGCATCGTCTCGGGCATGCGCATCGCCGCGGTCGTGGCGGTCGGCTCGGCGACGATTGCCGCGGCCGTCGGCGCCGGCGGCCTCGGCGAGTACATCTATCGCGGGCTGGCGATGGTCGACACGCACCGTCATCCTGGCGGGGGCCATGCCGGCCGCGGCGCTCGCGCTGCTGGTCGATCTCGCGCTGTGGGGCGCGCAGCGCCGGACGACGCGTCGCCGCGGCAGCCGCAGCCTGCGCGGCCCGCTGGCCGTCGCGGGCCTGTGCGGCGCGCTCCTGTTCGGCGCCTGGGCCTGGTGGCCTGGCGCTGCCGCCGACGTCGTGGTGGTCGGGTCGAAGAACTTCGCCGAACAGCTGGTGCTCGCCGAGATCGTCGCGCAGGTGATCGAGCGGGATGCGGGGCTGCGCGTCGATCGACGGCTGAACCTCGGCGGCACGCTGATCTGCGAGCAGCGCGCTTGCTGACCGGCGACATCGACGTCTACGTCGAGTACACGGGGACGGCCCTGACGGCCGTCTTCGGCCAGCCCCTCGGCACCTCGCGTGAAGCGGTGACCGCCACCGTGCGCGACCTCTATGCCGCGCAGCGGCCGGACCCTGCTCGCCGCCGCTCGGCTTCGACAACACCTTCGCGATGCTGGTCCGCGGCGCCGACGCGCGCGCCCGCGGCCTGCGGACGCATCGACGACGCCGCACGCGAGGCACCGAGGCTGGCGCGCCGCGTTCGGGTACGAGTTCCTCGATCGACCCGACGGCTACCCGGTCTGGCCAAGGCCTATGGCATTCGCCTCGCCGAACCGCCGACGTCGATGGACCTGTCGCTGACCTACCGGGCGCTCGCCTCCGGCCAGGTGGACCTGATCGCCGGCGATGCCACGTCCGGGCTGATCCGCGCCCTCGACCTGGTGGCGCTCGAGGACACGCGCGGCTACTTCCCGCCCTACGATGCCGTGCCCGGTGGCGCGCGCGGACAGCCTGCTGCGCCGTCACCCGGCCATGCGGCGGGCGCTGGACGGCCTCGGCGGGCGGATCACCGCCGCGCACATGCGCGAGATGAATCACCGCGTCGAGGCGCTGCGGCAACCGACCGGCCGATGTCGCACGCGCCTTCCTCGCCGGCGAGATCGTTCATGCCGCTGATCGACGTGGACGTCTCAGCATTGCCGCACCTGCAGACGACCCGGATCGACGAGCGCGATTAGGTAGGATGTGCCGTGCGCAACCCTCCTGTTCCGACGTGGGCTCTGCCTGTTCCTGCTGCTGTGGCCGCTGTCCGGCCTGCCGGTCTCGGCCGATTCGTCCGACCTGATCGATCTGTCATCGGCCACCATCGTCGTGCGCGGCGAGCCGCGCGAGGCCGGCGAGCGCGTCGCCAGTCAGGTGCTCCAGGAGGAACTCGAGGCCCGCCTCGGCGCCAGGCTGCCGATCAGCACGGCGTGGCCCGGCACCGCACCGGTCACCATCGTCGTCGCGGCGGGTCTGCGGCCAGGCTCGTCGATCGCCGTGGCCTGGTGCACCGGCGGTGCCGCAGGGCCGGCGTGGCGTTCCGGGCCCGGAGGGATTTCAGCTCGAGGTGTCCAGCTGCGGGCGGTCGCCACGGTGGTCTGGATCCTCGGTGCGGACGGCCGCGGCGCGCTGTTCGGCGTCGGCCATCTGCTGCGGGCAACTCCGCTGGGCGCCCGGCGACTCCGGGGACCGGTTCGCGCGGGGTGCCCGCCTCGCTCTCGAGTCGTCTCGACGCCGGCCTACGCCATTCGCGGACATCAGCTGGGCTACCGGCAGCACTCCAACACCTACGACGCCTGGGACGAGGCGCGCTACGACCGCTACATCCGCGATCTGGCCCTCTTCGGCGCCAACAGCATCGAGAACATCCCGCTGCAGGACACGCGCGTCAGCCCGCACTTCCGCCTGCCTCGCGACCAGATGAACGTCGCCATCAGCCGCGTCTGCGCCAGGTACGACCTCGACTACTGGATCTGGGTGCCGGCCGACTTCGACCTCGCCGATGCGGCTCGCCGCGCCGAGGCCCTCGCCACGCTCGAGGCGATGTTTGCCAGCGATGCCGCAGGCTGGATGCGATCTTCGTTCCGGGCGGCGACCCCGGTCACAACGCGGCGCAACTGGTGCTGCCATATCTGCAGGACCTGGCGTCGCGACTGCAGAAGCACCACCCGCGCGCCAAGGTCTGGCTCTCGCTGCAATGGTTTCCGCCGGCGCAGGTGGACTGGATCTACGAACAGGTGAACGGCACCGCGCTGCCGTGGTTCGGCGGGCTCGTGGCCGGGCCGAGCAGTCCGGCCCTGGCCGTCACCCGGGCCCGCCTCCATCCACGCTACCGGCTGCGCGATTATCCCGACATCACGCATACGGTGCGTGCGCAGTACGTGGTGCCGGATTGGGACCCGGCCTTTGCCGTCACTCTCGGCCGGGAGCCGATCAACCCGCGGCCGGTCTTCTACGCCAACCTGCACGATCGGATCGCTTCGCACACCGACGGCTTCATCAGCTACTCGGATGGGGTCAACGACGATGTGAACAAGGCCATCTGGAGTCGGAAGGCGTGGGACCCGGGAGCTGGCCCGCGCGACATCCTGATCGAGTACGCCCGTCTCTTCTTCGGCGATGCGGTCGCGGAGCGGGCCGCGGACGGGCTGCTGGCGCTCGAGAAGAACTGGGAAGGTCCCCTGGCCTCCAACGGGTCGATCGACGGGACGCTGGCGGTCTGGCAACGTCTCGAATCCGACGTGCCGGCACTGCGCGGCGAGTGGCGTTGGCAGCAAGCCCTGCTGCGCGCGTACTACGACGCCTACACGCGGCACCGCGGCCTGCGTGAGTCCGGGATCGGCCGACGCGCCACCGGTGCGCTGCTCGACGCGCGAACGGCTGGAACCGCCGCGGCCATCAGCCGGGCGCGTGCCATCCTGGCCGAGGCCGACAGCGCCGGTCCGCACGACGGCTGGCGGGCCCGCCTCGTCGAACTGGGCGGCCAGCTGTTCGACTCGATCGGCATGCAGCTGGACACACCGACCTACAAGGCCAGCGGCACCGAGCGTGGCGCCGTGCTCGACTTCCTGCACTATCCGCTCAACGACCGCTGGTGGATCGAGGACGAGATGGCGCGCGCGTCGGCGCTGCCCGACGAGGGCGCGCGCGTCGCCCGCCTCGAGACCATTGCGACGTGGGACACACCCGGCCCGGGCAGCTTCTACGACGACATCGGCCACGTCGGGCGGTCGCCGCACGTGCAGAAGGCCCGAGTCAGCGGCGCCAATCCCCCGGAACTCGATGATGGCCCTTCCCCGCACTTCACCTGGGAGGACGGGGGCCGCAGCCGCAAGCGGCTTTCGTGGCAGGTGAGCCTGCGCTGGCCGATCGCGCTGGTCTACGAGCAGATCGACCCGGCGGCCAGCTACGTGGTGCGGCTGAACGGCAACGGCGAGGTGCGTCTCCGCATCAACGGGGCGCCGGCCACCGCGCGGCGGGCGAGCACCACGCTCGGCGTGCCGCCGTGAGTACGACGTGCCGGCCGCGGTGGTGCGGTCGCGCCGGGTGGTGCTCACCTTCGACGACATCGACGAGAGCGACAGGAACTGGCGGCAGCACTCACGGCTGCACGAGGCGTGGCTGATCAAGGTGGACGACACCGCTCGGCGCGACTGACGCGTCATACTGGCGACGTGGCTATCCTGCAGATCATCACCGCCAGCACCCGCCCGGGCCGAAAGGGTCCCGCCGTCGCCACCTGGTTCGAGCAGCGGGCACGCGCCCACGGCACCTTCGACATCGAGATGGTCGACCTTGCCGCGGTGGCGCTGCCGCTGTTCGACGAGCCCGAACACCCGGCGAAGCGCAAGTATCAACATGCCCACACTCGTGCCTGGAGCGAGACCGTGGCCCGCGGCGACGCCTACGTGATGGTCACGCCCGAGTACAACCACGCAACCCCACCGAGCCTGCTCAACGCCATCGACTACCTGGTGCTCGAGTGGGCCTATAAGCCGGTGGGACTGGTCAGCTATGGCGGGATCTCGGCCGGTCTGCGCAGCGTGCAGTCGCTCAAGCCCATTCTGAGCGGGCTCAAGATGGTGCCGATCGCCGAGTCGGTGGCGATTCCGCTGTTCACGTCCCGCATCGATGCGGCCGGGGTGTTCACGTCGGACGAGAAGATGGATGCAGCTGCGACCCTGATGCTCGACGAGATCGCCAGGTGGGAAGGGGCGCTGCGCACGCTGCGAAAGCCGCTGCCCTGACGTGATGCCCGACCCGCAGCGCTCGCCACAGCACCCGGCCGCGGGTGCCATGCTGCTCGCCCTCAGCCTGGCGTGCGGCACGTTGCTGCTGATCGCGTGGGTCGGGGAGACCTGGCTCGGGTGGCCGCACCGGTGGGCGGTGGCGCTCTATGTCGCCTCGGGTGTGTTCGGTGCGTGGGAACTGGTCCGCAGCAACGTCGCCCTCGTGCGCGACGGCCGCTATCGCGCCGACATCGACCTGTTGATGCTGCTCGCGGCGCTCGGTGCGGCCGCGCTCGGGGAATGGGTCGAGGGCACCTTCCTGCTGTTCCTGTTCTCGCTGGCCCACGCCGCGGAAGACTACGCGATGGGCAGGGCCACTGGCGCCATTCGCGCGCTCGGCGAGCTCACGCCATCGACCGCGCGACTCGTGTTCCCCGACGGACACGATGAGGTGGTGCCGATCGCGCAGGTGAGCCGCGGTGCCATCGTCCTGGTGCGGCCCTCCGAGCGGATGCCGGTGGACGGCGTGGTGCGCAGCGGCCGCTCGGCTGTCGATCAGGCGCCGATCACCGGCGAGTCCGTGCCGGTGGACAAGGCGCCGGGGGACCAGGTCTTTGCCGGCACCGTCAACGGCGACGGCGCCCTGCAGGTGGAGACCACGGGTGCGGCTGGCGAGCGCACCCTCGACCGGATCATCACGCTGGTTGCCGAGGCCCAGGCCAGCAAGGCGCAGACCGAACAGATCACCTCGCGCTTCGAGCGGGTGTTCGTGCCGCTCGTGCTGGTCGGCGCCGCCGCGCTGATCGTGCTGCCGCCGCTGCTTGGAGGCTGGTCGTGGAGCACCAGCATCTATCGCGGCATGGCGCTGCTGGTGGCCGCATCACCCTGCGCGCTCGCGCTCGGCACGCCGGCGGCCATTCTCTCGGGCATTGCCCAGGCCGCGCGCAGCGGCGTGCTGGTGAAGGGCGGCGCGCAGCTCGAAGCGCTCGGCATGATCCGCGTGCTCGCCGTAGACAAGACCGGCACGCTGACGATGGGACGGCCGGAGGTGACCGACGTGGTGGCGCTCGACGCGCCGGCCGAGACGCTGCTGGCCGTCGCCGCGGCCGTGGAGCGGCAGTCGCAGCATCCCCTGGCCGAGGCCATCGTCCGGCGCGCCGATCGCGATGGCGCACGGGTGGTGGAGGCAGGTCCGCTCGAAAGCATCACCGCGCGCGGCGTCCGTGCCGTCGTCGACGACGAAGTGGTGGAGATTGGCAGCCTGCGCCTGTGGGCCGAATTGCCTGGGGGCGTGCCGGCGCGGGTCGAGCAGGCGGTGACGACGCTGCAGGCCCGAGCGCGCAGCACGATGGTGGTACGGCACGGGCAGCGCTGGCTCGGCGTGGTCGGCCTGGCCGACACCACGCGCCCGGCCGCCCCGTCGGCGCTGGCGGCGCTGCGCCGGCTGGGCGTGCAGCCGATCGTGATGCTCACCGGCGACAACCAGCAGGTGGCCGAGGCAATCGGGCGCGAGGCCGGCGTCGATGAGGTCGTCGCGTCGCTGCTGCCCGAAGACAAGGCCGCGGCCATCGAGCGCCTCCGCGGGCTGCACGGCCGCATCGCGATGATTGGCGACGGCGTCAACGACGCGCCGGCCCTGGCGCGTGCCGATGTCGGCATCGCGATGGGCGCTGCCGGCACGGCCGCGGCGCTGGAAGCCGCCGACGTGGCGTTGATGAGCGACGACATCGCCCAGGTCCCGTTTGCGGTGGGGCTGGCCCGACAGACGCGTCGGATCATCGTGCAGAACCTCGCCATCGCGCTGGCGGTAATCGCAGTGCTGATCGTGGCGACCACCACCGGCATGCTGGGCATCGGTCCGGCCGTGGTGCTGCACGAAGGCAGCACGCTGGTGGTGATTGCCAATGCGCTGCGGCTCCTCGGCTACCGGGCGCCAGGCACGGGCGCACAGCGACGCCGCGGCGCAGTCACGGCGGCGTGGTCCCGCACCTGACCGGGTGCGTGCCGCCGGGGATGCGAATCCTCCGGCGGGCCGGGTCGTAGCCGCCGACCTGGCCCGAGCGGATCCCGTCCGCCTCCTGCTTGACGACCGACACCACCGCTTCGCGCATCGGCGTATCGAGCCGCAGCTCGAAGCTCGCCTCCAGGTCCGGGAAGTACCCGGCGCCGCCCGACGACAGGAACTCGCTGGTCACCACGCTGACCATCGCCTCGGGCGGGAGCCGTCGGCCGTTGCGCGTCAGCGCGACGCGCGGCGTCCCGCCCGCGCACGTGACGTCGGCCTCGATGCCCGACACGATCGGGATCGGCCCGCGCGTCACGCCACGGAGGATGGCGTCGGCCACCCGCGCTGCCGGGATCGTGCCCGTCGCGATGACGCTGTCGAAGGGCAGCAGCGCGTAGATGTCGCCGTAGGTGATCGGGCCGGCGGCGAGCGGCGCGCGCGTGCCGGTGGCGTTGTAGATCGCGAGGTCGGCGCCAGGGTGCGCGGCGCGCAGCAGATCGACCACCAGGTGACTGGCCGGCGACTCGTCGCGCGTCGAATGCGGGTAGGCCCGTGGCGCCTCCACGCCGAGCGGCTGCTCGCGTTTGCGCCCCGCCGCCGCGATGTCGTCGCGCAGCACGGCAACCATCTGCGCGTCGTACTGCACGGCGCGGCCCTCGTACGGCGGCGGCGCACACGCGTCCCGCTGCCACGAATCGACGTTGCGCGCGGTGCGGCCGTCGCACAGGTATCGCGGCGGATGGATGCGCACGTCGCGTGGTCGGCCGGCCTGATCGAGCTGCAGGTCCACCCGGCTGAAGGCGCGTCCCTGCTCGAATGCCTCGACGATGGCGATGCCGTTGAGGCGGTGGGCGATGCCGAAGTGGGCATGGCCGGCGGCGATGACGTCGACGGTCCCCGGCGTCAGCGCCTGCGCCAGCTGGAAGATCTCGCCCTGCAGTCGGCACGCCGAGAGATCGTCGGGGTCGGTGAAGGCGGTGCAGCCGCCGCCGGCGTGCGCCAGGACCACGATCACCGTGGCGCCGGCGGCGCGGAGCTGTGCGCTTTCACGTTCGATGGCCTCGCGCAGCGGCGCCACCTGCAGGCGCACCAGGTTGCGCGGGTCGGTGCTGGTCGGCGTGGCGGTGGTGGTCACCCCGATCATGCCGATGTTCACTCCTGCCACGGTCACCACCGTCGAGGGCCGGATGTTGCGGGGCGTCCAGGCGGCGCCAGCTGTGGTCAGCAGGTTGGCGGCGAGGAACGGGAACCGCGCCTGGCGCGCCCTGGCCTCGATGTTGCCCGTCGGGTTGTCGCCAGGCTCGCGCGGCACGATCTTCGGACCGACCGGGCCGAAGTCGAACTCGTGATTGCCGATGGTGACGGCGTGGTAGCCGAGCGCGTTGTACGCGCGCACCACCGAGGCCCCTTCGCCGAGGTTGGACTCGAGCGTGCCCTGCCACATGTCGCCGGCATCCACCAGCAGCACGTCGCCGCCAGCCGCACGGCGCGCCTCGCGCAGGTTGCGGACGTGCCCGGACAGCCATGGCAGGCTCTCGACGTGGCCGTGCAGGTCCGAGGTGGCCACGATCGAGATGGTGGTGGTCGCTGCAGGGGGCGTCTGCGGCGCCGGACGGGCACACGAGACCAGCGCCGCCACCACCACCGCCAGCGCGACAGGCCGCATCCAGCAGACTCTAGCAGAGCCCCCGCGCTGCGCCTTCAGCGTGTGGCGCTCGGCGTTGCCTCGCGGCCGGTCCCTTCGTCGAGTGAGGGCCAGGGCGTCAGGCCCAGCAGCCTCTCGCCGAGCGGCGTCAGCGTCGCCACCGCGGCGTGCTGCTTCTCCCAGTCACGCGGGTCGCCGGGAAACGCCGGCCGCTGCGGATGATCGAGCTCGCGCCACAAACGAATCCGCTCCTCGCGGGCGGCGGTGTCGTCCCACTCGGCCGGCTGCATGGCGATGTACTGCGCGATGCGGGGACGCGACGTGGAGTGATTCGGCCGCACGCCGTGCGCGAGCAGGGAGTTGAAGATCAGCAGATCGCCGGCCTCCATCTCGACGTTGACGATGGTCAGGCCGCGGGTGTCGGGGTGCATGGGATCGCGGTCGGCAGGCTGCGTCCGCTCCCACGCGTCGAAGTCCTGGAACAGTGCGGGCACGCACTGGAAGCCGCCGACCTCGGCGTCCTGGCGTGCGAGGCTGAGCACGCCCTGCACCCCGATCGGCAGCGGGCGCTTGCTGGTGTCGACGTCCCAGTGGATGAAGCCGTCGGGCCGTCCAGGCTGATTCCTGGGCAGGTTCAGGTTGGCGCGATCGATCGTGACCCACAGATCTTCGCGGTCCCAGATGTCGACGAAGGCGTCGTACACGCGCGGCTCGCTGCGCGTGTCCCACATGTACTGGTGGTTGTAGATCTCGAGCATCCCGGTGTGATTCAGCTCGAGCATCGCATGGTCGCGGCGCTGCGGCGCCTGCCACGTGGCCGGATCGGCAGGGTCCTTCTCATCGAACTGCCACAGCAGGTCCACCAGACGCGCGACCTTCCCGGCCGGGACGGCCTGACGGACGATCACGTACCCCTGTGTGGTCCAGTGCCGCCAGTCAGCCTCGCTGAGCACGCGCAGCGGCAGCGTCTTGCGGATGTCCTTCAGCTGCGTGCCGGCGCTGGCGGCCGTTGGGTGGCTGTGGTCGGGCCCGGTCGGTTGCATGCGCAGACTCTAGCAGGGGTCCCTATGCCAACAAGCCCTGGACCACCTTGCCACCGACGTCGGTCAGGCGGAAGTCGCGGCCCTGGAAGCGGTAGACGAGCTTCTCGTGGTCCACACCGAGCAGGTGGAGCATGGTCGCGTGCAGGTCGTGCACTTCGACCGGATCCTCGGTGATGTTGTAGCCCAGTTCGTCGGTCTCGCCGTAGGTGATGCCCGGCTTGATGCCGCCACCGGCCATCCACATCGTGAAGGCGCGCGGATGGTGGTCACGGCCAAGGAACTTCGACCCGTTCCGGGCCTCGTTCATCGGCGTCCGGCCGAACTCGCCGCCCCACACCACCAGCGTGGAGTCGAGCAGGCCCCGCTGCTTGAGATCCTTGACCAGGGCCGCTGCGGCCTGGTCGGTCTGGCGGCACAGGTGCGGCAGCTTCTCGATCACGTCGTCGCCGAAGCTGGCGCCATGCGTGTCCCAGCCGCGGTGGTACAGCTGCACGAAGCGGACGCCGCGCTCGACCAGGCGGCGTGCCAGCAGGCAGTTGTTGGCAAACGAGGTCTGTCCGGGCTGGGTGCCGTAGAGGTCGTGGACCGCCTGCGGTTCGTCGGCGATGTCGGTCAGGTCGGGCACGCTGGTCTGCATCCGGTAGGCGAGTTCGTACGCGTTGATGCGTGTCTCGATTTCCGGGTCGCCGACGCTGGCCTGGCGCATGCCGTTGAGGTCCTTGAGCGCGTCGAGCGACGCCCGCCGCAGGGCGCCGTCGACGCCGTCGGGGTTGGACACAAACAGCACCGGGTCGGCGCCGCCGCGGAACTCCACACCCTGATGGGTGGTCGGCAGGAAGCCCGAGCCCCAGCAGGACTTGCCGCCGTCGGGGTTGTTCTCGCCCGAGAGCAGCACGACGAAGGCCGGCAGGTCCCTGGTCTCGGCGCCCAGACCGTAGGACAGCCAGGAGCCCATGCTCGGCCGCCCGATCACCTGGTGGCCGGTGTTCATGAAGATCTGCGCCGGCGCGTGATTGAACTGCGTCGTCGCCATCGATTTGACGATGGCGATGTCGTCGGCGATGGAGCCGATGTGGGGGAGGAGGTCGGAGATCTCCTGCCCGGACTTACCGTAGCGGCGGAAGTCGTACGGCGAGCCCAGCAGCTTCGGTGTGCCCTTGATGAACGCGAAGCGCTCGCCCTTGACGATCTCGGCCGGGATGTCCTGGCCGTCGTACTTGCGCAGCGCCGGCTTGTTGTCGAACAGGTCGAGCTGCGAGGGAGCGCCGGCCATGAACAGGAAGATCACCTGCTTGGCCCGTGGCGCCATCTGCGGCACCACCTGGCTCGCCGCGTGTGCGAAGAGGCGCTCCTGCATCAGCGAGGCCAGCGCCGCCCCGCCCAGGCCGAACCCGGTCGTCTGGAAGAAGTGCCTTCGCGTAACCGCCTGCAGCCTTCGTGACTCGTTCATCGCTTCATTCCACTCATGCCTGAGGCCTGACCCCTATTCGGACTGCCGCCTGCCGCCTGCCGCCTGCCGTCTGGCTCATCCCTTGGTGACCGTCTCGTCGAGGTTCAGCAGCACGTTGCCGACCATGGTCCAGGCGGCCAGATCGATGTCGTCCGCGGTCACTGCCGCGCCTGCGGGCCGCGCCAGCGCCTCGGCCGCCTCTGCCGGGCTCGCCGCGTAGCGCTTGCGCGTCTCCGCGTAGTAGGCGCGCAGACGGTTCAGTTCGGTGGCGGTCGGGAGGCGACTGGTGACGAGCCGGAATGCGTAGGAGAGCCGGCCATCGATCGTGGTTGGGGCGGCTTCCTTGCGCACGCGCACCGCGAGTGCGCGGGCGAACTCGAAGAACCCCTCGTCGTTGAGCGTGGCCAGTGCCTGCAGCGGCGTGTTGGTGCGCACCCGGCGCACCGTGCAGAGCTCGCGGCTGGTCGCGTCGAAGGTCGTGAACATCGGGTAGGGCGCGGTGCGGCGATGGAACGTGTACAGGCTGCGGCGATAGCGGTCCTCGCCGGTGCTCTCGATCCAGCGGGAGTTGTCGTACGGGTTGTCCCAGATGTTGGGCGGCTGCGAGGGGAAGACGCTCGGGCCGCCGATGCGCGGGTGCAGCTGACCACTTGCCGCGAGGGCCACGTCGCGGACCATCTCGGCTTCCATCCGGAAGCGTGGGCCGCGCGCCAGCAGGCGGTTGTACGGGTCGCGCGCCTGCAGCGGGGCCGACACCGTCGAGTCCTGCCGATAGGTCGCCGACAGCACCATCGTCTTGAGCAGCGTCTTGACGCTCCAGCCCTTGTCCATCAGCTCAACGGCCAGCCAGTCGAGCAGCTCGGGGTGCGAAGGCGGCGCGCCCATCGTGCCGAAGTCTTCGCTGGTTTCGACCAGGCCGCGTCCGTAGAGGGCTTCCCAGAGCCGGTTGGCCATCACCCGCGCCGTGAGCGGGTTGTCGCGGCTCACCAGCCAGCGCGCCAGCCCCAGACGGTTGGGCGGCAGGTCCTCGGCCATGGGCGGCAGGGCCGACGGCGTGTTGGCCGGGACGCGCTCACCCGGCGACGTGAAGGCGCCCCGCTCGCGGAGAAAGGTCGATGGCCGCTCGAAGGTCGGCGTGTCGGCCATCACCAGCGTGGTCGGCAGCTTGAGATCGGCGATGGCCTTCTTGAGACGTGCCACTTCCTTGCGCTCGGCGGCAAACAGCGGCGACTGCTCACGGAACTGGGTGGCGAGATCGCCGGCCTGCACCGAGGTGCGCGCGGCCAGGGGCACATCGATCGCGGCGCGGGTCCGGGCGCTCACCGCGACGGCGTCGAGCGGCGTCGACGCGGTGGTGGTGGAGAGCCGGAAGCGCCCGAGTCCCTGCCCGAGCGTGCCGTCCTCGTGCCCGATCTCGACGGTGAGCACGGTGCCACCTGGATGGGCGATCGGCGTCGTCGGCTGCAGCACCAGCTGGAACGGCACACGCCAGCCGTCCCTGACCGCATCGACGACCCACGCCTTGCCGAGGCGGGAATAGGCCACCGGGGTCTCCGTCGTCAGGTCCAGCAGATCGCCGCGCGAGATGTTGCCATCGCTCTTGACGGCGGTGAACGTGACGCGCGTGCGGCTGGCCGGCGCGCTGGCCGGCGCGGCAAAGACCCGCACCGACGTCACCCGGAAGTGCCCGTAGGCGTCGCGTCCGGGGCCCTGCTTGGGCAGCGACGGATCGAGCAGCGCTTCGAGGCGCACGCCGGTGACGGCCGCCTCGGTGCCTGCCTCGATCGTGTAGGTGGTGAGCTTCGGGTTGGGCCCGCTGGCCACGATGCTGGCGTCGTCGCGCACCGTCAGCTGCGCGCCACCAGTCGCCTCGGCCTTCTGCGGCACCAGCCGCGTCCATGCCTGGGCGGCGGCCCGGACGTCGGACTCCCACCGCGCCTGGGCGGAGACGCGCTCCGGCGCGTTGACGGCCATGGCCGCTTCTGCGGCATCGAGCTTGGCGCGCAGGGCGGACGCGCGCCGCGTCCTGCTCCGGCGTGGCGAGGTCGACCTGGGCCTCGACGTACTTCGACCCGGCCCCGTGCTTCTCGACCGTGAAGGACGGGTTGGCAAAGAACGCCATCAACTTGAAGTAGTCCTTCTGGCTGAAGGGGTCGTACTTGTGGTTGTGGCACTGTGCACACGCGACGGTGCTGCCGAGCCAGACGGTGGCCGTCGTGTTGACCCGGTCCACCTGCACGTCGTAGAGCGCTTCGTCGGGGTCGACGCCGCCTTCCTCGTTGGTCATCGCGTTGCGATGGAACCCCGAGGCAATGCGTTGCTCGCGCGTCGCGCCCGGCAGCATGTCGCCGGCAATCTGCTCGACCGTGAAGCGATCGAACGGCATGTCGGTGTTCAGGGCATTGATGACCCAGTCGCGGTACGGCCACATCGAGCGCAGCCGGTCGGCTTCAAAGCCGTTGCTGTCGGCATACCGCGCCAGGTCGAGCCACAGCCGGGCCCAGCGCTCACCGAAATGCGGGGAGGCGAGCAGGCGATCGACCACGCGCTCATAGGCATCGGGACGGTTGTCGGCGACAAACGCGTCGAGCTCGGCCACGGTGGGTGGCAGCCCGGTGAGGTCCAGCGAGACCCGGCGCAGCAGTGCCTCGCGAGGCGCCTCGTGCGATGGCATCAGCTTCTCGACGTCGAGCCGGGCCATGACGAACCGGTCCACCGGCGTGCGCGTCCAGGCCTCGTTGGACACGGCCGGCGGCGGCGTGCGCGTCGGCGTCACGTACGACCAGTGTTCCTGCACGGTCTCGGTACCGCTGGCGCCGGAGGGGGCAGGCCACACCGCGCCCTGATCGACCCACGCCCGGAACAGCGCAATCTGCTCGGCCGTCAGCGGGTCCTCGTCGAGCGGCATCTGATCTTCGCCGCCCTCGCCGAGGAGACGGTGCATCAGGTAGCTCTTGGCGCTGTCGCCGGGCACCAGCAGCGGGCCCGTGGCGCCGCCCTTGAGGGCGAGATCCCGGATGTGCAGGCGCAGCTTGCCCCGCGCCTTCTTCTCACCGTGGCACTCGTAGCACTGCGCCTGGAGGATGGGCTCGATGTGCGTCGCGAAGTCCACCGGCGGCGCCTGCGCGGAGGTGACGGTCGACGTGGCGAGCCATGCCGGCCGCCACGGGCCGAACGCCGCAGCGAGGATGAAGAGGGGGGCAACCAGCCCGCGGAGGCATCGTGGCGTAAGCATCACGGATAGGGAAAATTATACCGGTTGTCCGATGTGGTACCGTTCGGCCCGCTTCAGGAGCCCAGATGCGACACCTTGCTCGATGCCGTGCCGTTGCCTCCCTGCCGCTGCTGCTGGCGGCCGTCTTCGGAGGCGCCTGTGGCGCGCCCTCCAGCCAGACCCACCCGCCGGAGTCCTCGCCGGCCCCTTCCGCAGCACCGGCGGCCCGATCCCTCGCGATGACTCGATCACCATTTGGAACGCTGCCCGACGGCCGGGCCGTCGAGGCCTTCACGCTCACCAACGCCAACGGCATGGAGGTGAAGGCCATCACCCTCGGCGGCGTCATCACCTCGCTGAAGGTCCCCGACGCGTCGGGCGGGCTCGGTGACGTGGTGCTCGGCTACGACACCCTGCAGGGTTACCTCGACAAGTCGCCGTTTTTCGGCACCATCGTCGGTCGTTACGGCAACCGCATCGGCAAGGGGCGTTTCACGCTGGATGGCAGCACGTACAGCCTGCCGACCAACAACGGCGAGAATCATCTCCACGGCGGGCCGCAGGGCTTCGACAAGAAGGTCTGGCAGGCGGAGCCGTTCGAGCGGGAAGACGCGGTGGGCGTGCTCTTCACGCTGACCAGTCCCGACGGCGACATGGGCTATCCGGGGACACTGCAGGCCAAGGTCACCTACACGCTGACCAACGACAACACGTTGCGCTTCGACTACGAGGCGACGACCGACAAGGCCACGCCCGTCAACCTGACGCAGCACACGTACTTCAATCTGGCCGGAGCCGGCAACGGCGACGTGCTCGGGCATGAGATGCAGATCAGTGCCGACCGCTACACGCCAGTGGACACGGGGCTGATCCCCACAGGCGAGCTGGCCAGCGTCGAGGGCACGCCTTTCGACTTCCGCACCGCCACCCGTATCGGCGCGCGCATCGACGCGGCGCACGAGCAGATCGCCCGTGGCGGCGGCTACGACCACAACATGGTGTTCACCCGCGCCGGCGCCGGACTCCAGCGGGTGGTCTCCGTCCACGAGCCGGGGACGGGCCGCACGATGGACGTCTCGACCACCCAGCCGGGCACGCAGTTCTACACCGGCAACTTCCTCGACGGCTCGATCACCGGCAAGGGCGGCAAGGTCTACGGCAAACGGTCCGGCTTCTGCCTCGAGACCCAGCATTTCCCGGATTCGCCCAACAAGCCGCAGTTCCCATCGACCATTTTGAGGCCCGGCGACACCTACTCGCAGAGCACCGCCTATACCTTCGGCGTCCGCCGCTGAGGCGCCGTGCCCTGCACGGCATGGCTGCCGCCCCGGGGCCTGGTGTTCAGGTGGCCGGCCGAATGCGTTGTGCAAGGGGAGCCGTCCTCATCGCCACATGTCCAGCGCCCTTGCCGTGACCGCCACCCCGCTCGATGACGCCGCGCTGGTGGCGCAGGTCCGGGCTGGCGACGCCGAGGCCGAGAGCGAACTGGCCCGCCGTTTCGGTCCCCGGATGCGGGTGCTGTGCCTGGCCCGCACCGGACGTCCGGACCTGGCCGGCGACCTGGCGCAGGATGCGATGATTGCCCTGCTGCTGGAACTGCGGCGCGGCTCGCTGCGCGACCCCGCCGCGCTGCCGGCGTTTGCCGCCGGCATTGCCCGCAACGTCGTCCGCGCCGAGCATCGCTCGTCGGCGCGCTACGATGTCCGCTCGCTCGACATGGAGGTGGTGCAGGCGTCGGTCGAGGCGGCCGAGATCCGCCGGCTCGACGTCGAACGCGCCATCGAGCAGCTGCCGGTCGCGGACCAGCAGGTGCTGCAGATGATCCTGGTCGACGGCTGCAAGCCGGCCGATCTCGCCACGCGGCTTGGCATCTCTGCCGAAGCGGCGCGTGCTCGCAAGCTGCGGGCGCAGCGCCGGCTGATGCAGCTGTTCGGTACCGCTGCCCCGTCACGTTCTTCCGAAGTGCTCCCACCTACCATCCGATGACCGACTGCACACGCTATCGGGACGACGAGGTCGCCCTGCGGTACGTGACCAGCGACCTGGCCGAGCCGGAACGGACCGCGTTCGAGGATCACCTGTTCGCCTGCGATGCGTGCCTGACCCTGGTCGAGCGCTACCAGGCGGCGCAACAGGACCTGAGCCGTCGCCAGTTGCCGTCGCCGCCGACCGTCGTGCTCGGCCCCGACCGGCGCCCGGTAAAGGCGCGGCCGCTGTTCCGATGGATGGCCCTCGGGGCCCTGGCAGCCAGCCTGCTGGTCGTTTTCGGCGGCTGGTCGCTGTGGACACCCGAATCCGAACCGCGCCCGCCCGCCGTGGCCCGGGATGTCAAGCCGCTCCCGCCCCCCGCGCCGGTGGTCGGATCCAGTGCCAGCGCCCTCGGCATCGCGGTGCTGGCGATGGTCACCCCGCCGGCTTACGTCACCATCACCACCCGTGGCACGTCCGACACGGCCTTTGCCGACGCCATGCAGGCCTACACACGGTCGGACTGGCCCGCGGCCTCTCGCGGCCTTGCCCCCCTGGCCTCTCCCGACGCCCGCTTCTACAAAGGCATCGCCGACCTGATGCTCGGCGACCCGACGGGCGCCATGACCTCGTTCGAGTCGGTGCGCAGCAGCGGGCGGCAGCCGTATGCGCGCGAAAGCCTGTTCTATCTGGGCAAGGCGGCGCTGCAACGCGGCGACGTGACGGCCGCCACCTCGCTGCTCACCGAAGCGCGCGAGGCCGGTGCTGGTCCGGACGGCGAGGCCGAGGACCTGCTCACCGCGCTGGCCGAACTCGAACGCTGAGCCGCCAATCCTCCACTGACGACAAGAGTCAGGGCGATCGGCGATTTGTTGCCGAGGCCTGCCGACGACGGCGAGCGACTGGCCGCAGGCCGCGCCCGTTGTTCTGGTGAGAAATCCCCGATTCCTGACATCTGAGACGCGCCGGCTCGCACGTGCGCCAAAGCTGGCGCCGCGTTTGCAACCTCGTCCGGCATGTTGGCTCGACGACTGCGAGACGTTTCGCAGCGCCGCATCTGGGCCCACTTCCACACAAGTTCCTGGTCCTTTCGGACTCGAGGAGACTGCATGAAATTCGCGAAGTTGATCCTGGTGGTCCCGGCGTTGCTGTTGCTCTCGTCCGGCCCGTTGTTTGCGAGCGCCATCACGACCGATGGCGCCTGGTATCAGTTTGCCTTCGATGGTCCGGGCTCTTTTGCCACAGACGGCACCGGCACGGCGCCGACGACCAATCCCACGAGCGACCAGACCGTTGCGCCGCCCTGGACGTTCACTGGCCCGGCGACGCTCCGGGTGCTCGACCTGTTCCTCTCGACCGATCAGTTCCGGATCTTCGACAACGCTGTGCTGGTCGGAGACACGTCGGTGCCGGTGTCCGGGGGCGAGTGCGGCAATGACATCGGCTGCGCCCTGGCCGATCTGAGGCACTACAGCTTCGGCAGTTTCGACCTTGGTGCTGGAAGTCACTCGATCACGATCCAGCAACTGGAGGGCACGTCGGGCGCGGCCGTTCTTTCTGCAAGCGCAGCGGCCGTCCCCGAACCGGCATCGATGTCTCTGCTGAGCGGCGCTCTTCTGGGGCTCGGCTTGCTCCGCCGATACCGCAGGTCGTAGTCACACCGCGCAGCCAGGCCCTGCCGCTGGCGGGGTCTGGCTGGCCCCCGTCGCCGCGGTGCCCTACGGCGCCCCGACGGCGATGTACCCGGCCCACAACAGCGGCGTGGCCGGCAGGGTCACGACCTTCGTGCCAACCGCCATCGTCACCGCGCCCTTGCGCAGGGCGCGCAGCTGCTGCAACTGCGCGGACCGCAGCGCACTGCTGACCGTGGCCCCCCTCACCGAGGCGGCGTAGAACCCCTCCATCACCTGCAATCCGGCAAGGTCGGGCACGGCCCATGTGGTGGCCACGACCGACCGCGCGCCGGCGGCCAGGAAACTCCGCGTGAAGCCGAGCGTCCCCTCGCCACTGATCCGGCCAAGGGCCGTGCCGCACGCACTGAGCACCACCGTGGCGCCGCCGAGCGGCAGGGTCCGCACCTCCTCGGCCGTCAGCCTGCCGTCGTCGGCCGGCTCACCGGTGCCGCGGGCCAGCAGCAGGTAGGAGTGCGCGGTGCGTTCCTCGGCGACCCGCGCATGCGTGGCGACGTGCAGCCAGCCGTGCGTGGCAACCGCCTCCCGCAGCGCGCGCTCCGTGGCGTCCGCCCCCAGGGCCAGTCGTGTCCCGTCACCGAAGCGGCGGGCGACACGCCGAGCCTCGGTGCGGGCGTGCGGCAGGGGCGGCGGCAGCTGCATGCCGGGGAGACGTGGCAACGGCGTGGGGTCACCCAGCACGAGCGCCCGTACGTCGCCGGCCGGCGGCGGTCGCCGCGCTGCTGCGTCCAGCACCGCGATGGACGGCGCGTAATGCAGCGCGTACCGTTCGATGAGGTGGCGACCGCGTGGGTCGAGCAGGCCGGCAAACGGCAGGTGCAGCAGCGGCCCGTGCGGCACGATGGTCAGGCGAGCGCCCTGCTGCCGCGGCAGGTCTGCCAGCAGCGGCGCGATGACGGCGCGGTGCAGCGAACGCCACGGCGCAAGGTCGGCACCGCCGAGCAAGGCCGCGTTGACGGCGGCCGGGACGTTGCCGGCCCCGGCTGCGGCGTGCACCAGCGTCCGCAGCGATGCCTCGGTAACGGCGAGGCGACGACCGTGCACGGCGTCGGCGGTCACGACCCATGCGAGGGTCGAGGGGCCATCGACCCAGTAGATCAGCAGGGTGGTGTCGAGCTGACGGGCCAGGGACTGCATGGCGTCGATCTTGAGCGGCGACGCGCGCCCCCCGGCGTCATCGGCCTGCATCAGGTCCAGCAGGGCACGCGCACGTGCCTGCTCGGCCAGCTCGAGGGCGGCCGTGCTCTGGCCGCGTCGCATGGCGACGTCGATGGAGACGGCAAACAGCCCCTGGTGCAGGTCGCCGAATCCCCGCCGCGCCGAGTCGCCCGCCAGCACGCCGGCGCGCGCATCCTCCACGAGGCCGACTGCCTGATCGAGGTCGCGCTGCGCCGCGTCGAGCTGGCCGCGCCGGGCATTGATCAGCGCCTTCGTGCCGAGCAGCGCGACGCGGTCGTCGAAGGTCGGCGCGGGCACGATCTGCCACGCCTCGTCGAGCGCGGCCATCGCTGCGTCATGCCGGCCGAGTTCGCGCCACGCCTCGGCCATCTGGCGCAGACGCGTCGCCCGCAGGTACGGGCTCTTCTCCCGCGGCAGCACGGCCTCGAGTTCGCGGAGGGCGGCCGCGGCCTGGCCGGCACTGAGCAGGGATCCGGCAAGGTTGCCCTGCAGGAAGGTCTCGTAGCGCTCGAGCGCTCCACGCCGGGCAATGCCGAGGGCCCGCCGATACAGGCGTTGCGCCGTCGTGAAGCGGCCGAGCCTGTCGTAGGTGACCGCTTGCGCGTTCAGGCTCTGCACGAGGGCTGGCAGGTCGCCGTCGGCCTGCTGCAGTGCTGCCGCGCGACGGTAGTACGCAAGCGCGGCCGGGAGCTGGCCATGCGCGCGCTGCACGCGGCCGAGGCTCACCAGGACTCGCCCGGCATCGGCACGCTGGGCGATGTGCTCATAACAGGCCAGCGCCGTGCTCAGCGACTCGTGCGCCGCCACGTAGGCCGCACGGTTGAACAGGGTGTCGCCGTCGGAGTGCCACAGGCTGCACGCCACCGAAAACCGATCGTCCGTTCGCAGCAGGGCCTTGGCCCGCGTCAGCGTGGCCGTGTGTTCGGCCCGGCCGAGCAACGACGGCATGGCCTGCGAGTAGGCCCAGAGCATGGACTCGCGCGGCAGGTCGAGCGCCTCCAGCACCACCAGCGCCTCCAGGGCCCCGACGGCGGCAATCTCGGTGGCGCCCTCACTGGCCTCGACCCGGCTCAGGATCAGCGTCGCCTCGGCGGCGCGACGCTCGAGGCCATGTGCGCGAGCCAGCGCCAGCGCCGCGGCCAGCGTCGTGCGCGCCTCGGCAAAACGCTCCTGTTCGACGCGCAGGCCGCCGAGCAGGCGGAGCGCTTCGCTGGCGACATCATGGTCACCGGCCCGTGTCGCGTCGTCGTGCAGCAAGGCGCCGATTGCCGAGGCCTCCTCGCCGGCACGCGCCTGAATCCGAGCGCGCAGATCGTCCAGGCGCTCCGGGAACGGCGCCGGCGCCTGCGCCGACACGGCCAGGACCGACAGGCACCACGACGTCAGGACGAGGAGGACCAGCTGCATATGAGGCGACCTCGACTATACCGGCCCGTCTGCGCGGGCCAGCCTGCCGTATCATTCCGGCACCCATATCTTGGAAGTGGAGGGCTCCGGCCCGAGGCACGCCCGGTCGCGATGCAGGTGCATGCTCGCCTCCGGTGTCGGCCGGCCGCAGCGCCGCCATCAGGGAGGAATTGTCGTGACGCGAACTTCCATGGCGCTGGCGGGCTGCCTCTGCCTGCCGATAGCGGCACCGTTGGCGGCCCAGACGACGACAGCTGCGCCGCGCATCCAGATGCCGAGGCCCGGCCCGGCAATGCCGCCGCGCGACACCAGCGCCCGCCCTGCTCCGACCGCACCCGAGATCGGCACGGCGTCGGTGACCGGGCGCGTCGTTGCGGCCGACGGCGGACAGCCGCTGCGACGCGCGATGGTCACGGCCATGCCGACGCGCCCACCGGATCCGCCACGCCGGGGTGAAAACTTCCAGATGCCGCGCGGCCTGTCGGCGCGCACCGACGATCAGGGGCGCTACACCATCGGCCAGGTTCCGGCTGGCGAGTACACCCTGACGGCCCGGCGCGCCGGCTACGTAGAGGCGTCCTTCGGCCAGGTCACCAGCCGCACGCCGGGCCGGCGGATTGCCATCGCCGACGGCGCGTCAGTGGGGCCTCTCGACTTCCAGCTGCACCGCGGCGGCGTCATCACCGGGCGGGTCGTCGACGACGGTGGTGAACCGGCCGAGCGGGTGAGTGTGCGCGCCGTGATGCAGCGCCGCGTCGGCGGGCAGACGCGGATCACCGGCACGGGGCAGATGGACCAGACCGACGACCAGGGGCATTTCCGCATCTTCGGCATACCGCCTGGCGACTACCTGGTGGTGGCCGAGCCGGGGGAGCGCCGCGGCTTCTTCATGGGTGGTGGCACCGTGCAGGGCATCGATGTCGACACCATCCCGACCTACGGGCCCGGCACCGTCAATCCGGCCGAGGCCCTGAAAGTGCAGGTCCAGGCCGGCAACGAAGTCGCGATGGACATCCAGCTGGTGGCCGCCAAGGTGGCCACCGTGCGCGGGCGCGTCCTGACGTCGCGCGGAGACCCGCTCGAGATGGGCATGGTCCGCCTGCAAATGGCTGGCGGCGACTACGTGGGCATGGGCAAGGGCGGCCCGGTGATGGGTGGGGGGCAGTTCGAGATCGACGGCGTGGCGCCCGGCACCTACACGATCGTCGCTCAGGGGATGATGCGGGGACCCGAGGGGCCGGACGGCCCGCCGCCGGAGGTCGCCGTGGAGACCGTCACCGTGGAAGGCGAGGACGTCACGGTGCCGCTCACCACCGGTCCCGGATCGACGGCGCGGGGCCGGCTCGTGATCGAGGGCGACGCGTCGGCGTTGGCCGGACGCGAGCCGCGGCTCATGTCGTTCACGCCAGGCGGCGGCGCGCCCGGAATGGCTTTTCCCGGACGAGGACGGGTGGCTGCCGATCTGACCTTCGAGATGAGCGGGCTGCGGGGCGAGCAGGTGCTGGCGGTGCAGTCACTGCCGGAAGGGGCGTGGGTCAAGGACATCCGCGTTGCCGGCCAGCCGGCACTGGACGGCTTCGACTTCGGCAACGGACGCACGTTCACCGGCGTCGAGATCGTCATCAGCACCCGGCCGACCGGCCTGACCGGCACCGTCACCATGCCCACCGGGGCCGTCGCGGCCGATTACGCCGTCGTGCTGTTCCCGGAAGACGAAGCCCGCTGGGAGCAGCCTGGCGCAGGCGGCGCTGCCCGGATCGTGCGACCCGGGCTGGACGGCGCGTTCAAGCTCACGGGGGTGCGGCCCGGCAGCTACTACCTCCTCGCGGTCCCGGCCGCGCAAGCCGAGTATCAGGCCCTGTCCGATCCCGAGCAGCTGCAGATGCTGGCCGGCCGGGCCCGCACCGTCGAGGTCAGGGATGGCCAGATGGCGCCGCTCACGCTGACCCTGGTCGAGCGATGAGCCAATCCGGGCCCGCCTCGCACATTCCATGACAGACCGCTGACGCGCGCCCTCCCCATGCATCTCCCACGCGGGGCCCCTTGCGGAGCCCCTCGAGGAGCGCGGGCGTCCCGTCGGCCCTTTGCCAGGAGTCTGTGCCCATGCCCGCTGCAACCGCGCCGCCCCCCACGTCGGCTCACGTCCGCCAGAATGGCAGCCCGCTCTCGTCGATGGAGACACGCGTTCTCGTCTGGGTGGCGCGACGGCTGCCCGGCTGGCTGGCGCCCGATCACCTCACCCTGCTCGGGCTGCTGGCCATGCTGCTCGTCGGCGCCGCGTTTGCCGTGTCCTCCCGCGACTCGCGCGTCCTGTACCTGGTGCCGCTGCTGCTCGCGCTGAACTGGTTCGGCGACAGCCTCGACGGCACCGTCGCGCGCGTGCGCAACCGGCAGCGGCCGCGCTACGGGTACTACGTCGACCACGTGGTCGACATCATCGGCGCCGTCGCGCTGTTTGCCGGGCTCGCGGCATCGGGCGGGATGCAGCCGCTGCTCGCGATGGCGTTGCTGGTGGCGTACATCGCGGCGATGGCCGAGGTCTTTCTGGCGACGCACGTGACGCAGGTGTTCCGTCTCGCCTCGTTCGGCTTCGGCCCGACCGAGTTGCGGCTCGTGCTGGCCGTCGGGGCGCTGGCGCTGGTCGGGCGGCCGCTGGTCGAGGTGCCCGGCGTCGGCACTGTCGCCCTCTTCGATCTCGGTGGTGTCGTCGCAGTCGTCGGCATCGGGCTGGCGTTTGCCACGTCGGCTGTGCGGACCGCGGTCGCGCTGGCGCGCGAGGAACGGCTCGCGCAGTGACCGCGCAGCGAGTCGCTCGATTCGTCGCCATCGGGGCCGCCGGCTTCGCCGTGCAGATCGCGGTGGGCGTCACCGCCCTCGCCGCGGGCCTGACCCCGGTGCTGGCGACACTGCTGGCGATCGAAGCAGCCATCGTCAGCAATCACGCGTGGTACCGACGCTGGGCGTGGCACGACCGCGCGGCCACGCTCCCGTGGCGCCGGACGCTGCTGCGCGTCCATGCCGGCGCAGGCGGGACGTCACTGGTCGTCGGCGCCGGGGCTGTGGCGCTGCTGGACGACCGGGTGCCGCCGCTGCTGGCGCAGCTGATTGCCGTGGCGCTGTGCGCCGTCGTCAACTACCGCCTCGCGGACCGCTGGGTCTTCGGACGGCGCGCCGACGCGGCGCTGGCAGCGCTGGCGCTCTGCCTCTGGACTCCATCGGCGGTCTGTGCGGCCGGTCCCTCACGCGACGCCGTGCAGTCCTGGGACCGCTACGGGTCGATGCTGTCCCGGCTGCGTGACGACGATCGCGCGCGCGGCATCCCGTCCTGGGCCACTGACGGCGACCCGGCCGGCGCCCGCGTGCTCGGCCAGCTGTTGCGGGGCGAGCCCGACGTGACGCGTCGCACGCTGCCCGACATCGAGGTTGACGACGCCACGCTCGAACACTGGCAGGGCAGCGTGCTGGTGCGCGGCGCGACGATCGCGCAGGTGCAGCATCGGCTGCGTCACCCCGAACGCTATCCGCAGCCGCGCGACGTGCTCGACCTGAAGGTCAGCGACCGCAGCGAGGCCGGTCATGCGCTGTTCCTGCGATTGACACGATCGCTGCTGATCACCGCGACGTACGACACCTGGCACCGGGTGCGGCACGATGCCCACTCCGCGCACCGGGTGGACAGCACCGCCATTGCGACGCGGATCGAAGAAGTCACCGATCCCGGCCAGCCGGGGGAGAAGCGGGTGCCCGTCGATCAGGGCCGGGGCTTTCTGTGGCGGATGCGGTCGGTCTGGCGTTTCGAAGCGATCCCGCAGGGCGTGGTGGTGACCTGCGAGTCGATCACCCTCAGCCGTCCGGTGCCCGTCGGGCTCGGCCTGATGGCGCGTCCCATCGTGGCGCGCGTGGCGCGCGAGTCCATGACCACGGCCGTGCAGGCATGGCAGGCAGGGTGGCGATGAACCGCGCGGCTCAGGCCAGGCGACCGAGGTGGTGGCCGAGATAGACCGCCAGCAGCCCGACGACCACGCTGAGACCGACATTGACGAGCGCGGCCGGGACTTCGCCCTGCTGCAGCAGCGCGAACGTCTCGGCCTCGAACGTCGAGAAGGTCGTGAAGGCGCCGAGGACGCCGACGGCCCCGAAGGCCCGCCACGTCGGTGCCAGGTGCGGTCGCGATTCAAGAAAACCCATCAGCACGCCGAGGATCAGGCAGCCAGTGAGGTTCACGGCAATCGTGCCCGCGGGCACGGTCGTCGGCCATCGCGACCGGATGGCGGTGGAGAGTACCGTGCGGGCCACGGCGCCGAGCGCGCCGCCGACCGCCACGAGCCACAGGGAGCGCATGACCGGGCATCATACCCGGCGTGCTACGCTCCCGAACGGGGAGATGCCGCGCCAGCCGGCGTCGCCAGGGAGCTGGATTTTCATGCGTCGCATCATCCTCGTCCTCGCGGTGGCCGCTGTCGCCTTTGCCGCACAGGCGCCTGCCGCGGGCGCCCAGAACCTCGCCAACTGCAGCACCGCCAGCCAGAATCGCTACGTGCTCGACGTGATGCGCGATCTCTACTTCTGGAACACGGAGTTGCCTCCGGCCGTCAATGCCGCCAGCTACAACTCCCCCGAAGCCTTGCTCGAGGCGCTGCGCTTCCGTCCCCTGGACGGGCGGTTCAGTTACATCGGTGCCCGTGACACCGAAGAGGCGTACTACTCCGACAGTCAGTTCATCGGCTTCGGCTTCTCCAACAGCTACGACGGCCTTGGCCTGCGCGCGCTGCAGGTGTTTCCCGACAGTCCGGCCGCCGAAACCGGATTGCGGCGTGGTGACCGCATCACCGCCATCAACGACCAGTCGGTCGTTGCGCTGGCCGCCAACGGCTCGCTCGGCGCGGCCCTCGGTCCGTCCCAGGAGGGATACACCATCCGCTTCCGCTACGAGCGCGCCGACGGCACGGTCAGCGACGCCACGATGAGCAAGCGGGCGGTGACCATTCCCACGGTCTCCGAACTCAACGTCTACGAGGTCGACGGCCGCAAGGTCGGGTACCTCTTCTTCCGCAATTTCGTCACGCCCTCGCGCCAGGCTCTCGATGATGCCTTTGCCGCGCTGCGCGACGTCGGCGCCACCGAGCTGGTGCTGGACCTGCGCTACAACGGCGGCGGGCTCGTCTCGGTGGCCCAGCACCTGGGCAGCCTGATTGGCGGCACCCGCACCGACGGGCAGGTGTTTGCCGAGTATTTCCACAACTCGCGCAACGCCTTCCGCAACGAGGTGAAGCGCTTCGAGCCCAAAGCCAACGCGCTGCCGCTGCAGCGGCTGGTGGTGATCACCACCGGCGGGTCGGCGTCGGCCAGCGAACTCGTCATCAACGCCTTGCGGCCGTTCATCCCGGTCACCACGGTCGGCACGACGACCTACGGCAAACCGGTCGGCCAGTACGGCATCACGTTCTGCGACAAGGTGCTGTACCCGGTCGCGTTCACGCTGCGCAACGCCCTCGGGCAGGGCGACTTCTTCGACGGCATTGCCGCCGACTGCACCGCAGCCGACGATGCCGACCACCAGCTTGGCGATCCGGCTGAGGCGTCGCTCTCCGAAGCGCTGACCGTGATGCGCACCGGCCAGTGCTCGGCGCTCCCGGTCAGTGCCGGGGCCGCGCGACGGCGCGAGGCCGTGCGCGCCGACGCCCTGCCTCCGCGGCGAGGTCTCGAGCAGCTGATCGGCGCCCACTAGCCTGCCGCCGCGACCCCGCCGGCCGTGCCGGGTCAGCGCCCGCGGGGTCGAAGCCGCAACACGTCGCCGAGGATGCGATCGCGGGCGCCGGCATCGGCGAGGTGACACCAGCTGACCACGCGACCGGGCGGTCTGGCCGCCACGGTCAGGCGCGGCCCCCCGGGGCCCGACGTGGCGAGCGTGGCGAACGCGGCTTCACAGCGAAGCGATCCCGGGTGTGCCGCGGCGTCGATGGCCAGCAGCGCCGGAATGGGGAAGGCGGACGTGCCGTCGCGGCGACGCACGTCCTCGAGCCAGCCGCGCGCCGAGGGCGTGATCAGCTTGACGGGCCCGCGTCCGGTGTCGAGGCGGTCGAGAGCCGAGGCGTCCAGGCCAATCCGGGTCACGTCCCCTGGTGCAATCAGCGTCAACGGCACTGCGCTGTCGAGCACCACCTGAATGCTGCCGGGGTCGGCGACGGTGTTGGCATCCGCCGCATCGTCGCTGATGGCGCTGCGCCCGGTCGGAGCGGCAGGGGTCCCGGCCACGAGGATGATCCGGGTCATCCGGGCTGCGATCGACGGTTGCCGGAGCAGCACCGACGCGGTCGTCGTCGCCGGCCCGGTAGCCACGACCGTCAGCGCCTGTTGCTCGAGGGCTTCCCGCAGCAGCTCGGACGCTTCGGTCGGGGCGGCGCGCTCCTCGGGCGTGGACGGGCCGCGCCAGGCCCGCAGCAGGCCGCTGTCGAACCGTTCCAGCAGCTCCAGCGCGGCGGGATGGCCCCGCACGAGGGGGACGTTGCCGAACGTCACCGACACGCCCCGGACCAGCAGTCGGCCTGACCCGTAGGCCTGCAGCAACGCCAGTGCGTCGCCGGGATCGCGCGGCGGGTCGCCGAACGACGGGCTGAGGTCCAGCCAGACCGGCGTGCGTCCATCGGCGGCGGGCGTCTCATCGCGCCGGCAGCCGCTGCCTGCCAGCACCAGCAGCAGCAAAAGGACACAGCGACGTGGCAGGGCGAGGGTGCCGGTCACAGCGGGTGCTCCACCGTCACGGCCCCGCGCAGCAGGCGCGCGGCGTAATCCAGTTCGCACTCGAGTCGCTCGGCTGACGGGTCGCCCGGTACCGGGTCCGCGCCGAGCCGTGCCCGAAGGATTTCGAGTCCGGCGGCGGCGCTGACCTCGGCGAGGTCGAGAGGCGCGCCGCGGCGGTAGCGTTGCAGCATCGCGGCAATGCGGGGATGCGGCTGGCGGCCGAACAGGAGGTGCGCAACGAAAAAGCCGACGTCGAGTGCGGGCGGACCGGCGGTGGCCAACCCGGGTGCGAGCACGCGCAAGCCGCGCGGAGCGGGCAACCATCGTGACGGGCGGAAATCGCCGTGCAGCAGACTGCCGCTGCCCTGGAGATAGCGTCCGCCCAGATCGCGCATGGCCGCCCGCACGTGCACGTCGGTGCGGATGGCATCCACCTGCCGCTCGAGCCGTGGCAGGCGGGCAGCAAGCGCTTCCACGCGGGTGGCCGAGAACGGCGCCTCGAAGCGCTCGGCGTGCCTGGCCAGGCGGACGCCATCGCTGCGCAGCGCCCCGAGCTGATCCTCGCTGCCGGGCACACCGTGAAGGGCCACCAGGTAGGCCGTGAGGTCGTCCAGTTCGGCGTCGAGCAGCGCCCGGCCAAGGTAGAGGTCGGTCAGGACGCTGGCGTTGCCGAGGTCTTCAAGGGCAATGACGTGGTCGGTACGGTCCACCCCGAGGCAGGTCGCCATCCGCTCGGCGACCGCAGGCCACGGCTGCACCAGTCGGTAGAACTCACCTTCGACGGCGATCCGGTCGAAAGGCGACGCCATGTACCTGGCGTCGTCGCGCCGCGCCGCGCCGGGCTGGCGCAGGATGCGGGTGGCGCCCGCGTCGGTCGTCACCCGGACCGTGCTGGACGTCCGACCAGTGCCAAGACAGGTTCTTTCAACGATGGTGGCCGCGGTGGGGACCCATCCGCGCAGGCGCAGGAACTCCGTGAGGGAGGCGAGAGGAGCGGTCGCGACGAGCACCGGAGGGCAGTATGGCAGGGCTCGGCTCGTGCGGTGGCGCCACATACCCGGTGGGGGTATAATTGGAACCATCATGCCGGAAAAAGTGCTCAGCATCGAAGGGATGTCGTGCGGCCACTGCGTCAAGGCCGTGACGACGGCGCTCGGGGACCTCCCGGGCGTGCAGGTCCGCGACGTCACGGTCGGCGCGGCCGTCATCGACGCGGACGACTCGGTCGTCACCGACGCGCAGCTGCGCGATGCCATCGGCGAGGAGGGGTTCACTCTCGTCACGGTGTCGCCCTCGCAGCGCGCCTGAGGCCCGGCGCGATGGCTACCGGAGCAGCACTCACCCAGGTCAACATCCCGGTCGAGGGGATGACGTGCGCGGCGTGCCAGGCGCGGGTGCAGCGGTCGCTGCTGAAGCTTCCTGGCGTCGAGGACGCGAGCGTCAATCTGCTCGCGCACCGTGCCTCGGTGCGCTTCGATGCCACTCGAGTCCAGCCGCACGACCTGGTGGCCGCGATCCGGAAAACGGGCTACGAGTCGCGAGTCGAGGCGCCCGTCGTCGATCTCGTGGCCGAGCAGGAGGCGCGTGATCGTCGCGATGCGCTCGAATACCGCAGTCTTCGCCGCAAGGCCGTGGGCAGCGGTGTGGCCGGGGCCGTTGCGATGGTGGCCTCGATGCCGCTGATGGCGCCTGTCGCTGGCCCCGCGGCGCACGGACCCGCGGTTGGCGACGTCGCCGACCCGCTGATGCACTGGGTGATGACGACGATCCACCCATCCCTGCACGCGATGGCGCCCTGGCTCTACGCGATTGATCGCGGGTGGCTGGCGTGGACGCTGCTGGCGCTGACCGCCTGGGTCATGGCCTGGGCTGGGCGCCACTTCTACGTGCGCGCGTGGCGGGCTGGCGTGCATGGGGGCGCCGACATGAACACCCTCGTCGCGGTCGGCACGGGGTCGGCGTTCATCTACTCATTTGTCGCGACCGCCGCGCCTGGTGTCTTCCTGCGCCGGGGCCTGTTTCCGGACGTGTATTTCGAAGCGGTGATCCTGATCATCGCCCTCATCCTCACGGGCCGTGCCTTCGAGGCACGGGCCAAGCGCCAGACCGCGGGGGCGTTGCGCGCGCTGGTCGGGCTGCAGCCGCGCGTTGCCCGGATCATCCGCAACGGCGTGCCGCAGGAAGTCCCGGTCGAGGACGTGATGACCGGCGACACCGTCCAGGTCCGCCCTGGTGAACGCCTGCCGGTAGACGGCGTCGTGCAGGAGGGCTCCAGCAGCATCGACGAGTCGATGCTCACCGGCGAGTCGCTGCCAGTCCTCAAGTCACCTGGCGACCCGGTCATCGGCGGCACCGTCAACGGCGTCGGAGCGATCGGCTACCGCGCCACCACGGTCGGCGCCGCGAGCGTGTTGTCGCGGATCGTGACGTTGATGCGTGACGCGCAGGCGACGCGGGCGCCGATCCAGGATCTGGCCGACCGCGTCAGCGCGGTGTTCGTGCCGGTCGTGATTGGCATTGCCGTGGTCACCCTCGGCGCGTGGTGGTGGCTCGGCGGCGAGGGCGCCCTGGTGCGCGGCTTTGCCGCAGCCGTTGCCGTGCTGATCATCGCGTGCCCATGCGCGATGGGGCTGGCGGTGCCGACCGCCGTGATGGTCGCGACCGGCAAGGGCGCCGAACTTGGCGTGCTGATCAAGGGGGGCGATGCCCTGCAGCGTATTGCCGGCCTGAGCATGGTGGTGTTCGACAAGACCGGCACGCTCACCGCCGGTCGACCGTCGGTCACCCATGTGCACTGGCTGGACGGCGTGGACGCGCGCGACGTGCTGGCACGAGTCGGGGCGGTCGAGCGCGTCTCCGAGCATCCCCTCGCCGCTGCCCTGGTCGCCCACGCCACGCAGCATCAGGTCGAGGCATGGCCAGCGGTCTCCGGGTTCCAGGCTGCGGCCGGCCGTGGCGTGCAGGCCGTCGTGGACGGTCGGCGGGTGCACGTCGGCAGCGCTCAGCTGCTGTCGGAGGCCGGCATTGCGACCACCAGTCTCGAGCGCTACGCGGACACCTGGGCAGGTGAGGGCGCGTCGCTGGTGTTCCTCGCGGTCGACGACCAGGCCGTCGGCGTGCTGGGCGTCTCCGACCCGGTGAAACCGGGCGCATCCGACGTCGTCGCCCGGCTGCGTCGGCTTGGCGTCGACGTCGTCCTGCTCAGTGGCGACACACCGGCCACCGCCCGCGCCATTGCCCGCGCCGTCGGCATCGACGATGTCGTCGGGGGCATGCTGCCGGAGGGCAAGGTCGCCGAGATCGCGAGACGCCAGGCGGCTGGTGCGAAGGTGGCGATGGTGGGCGACGGCATCAACGATGGGCCGGCGCTGGCTCGCGCCGACATCGGCATGGCCATGGGTACGGGCACCGACGTCGCAATGGCGGCCAGCGATGTGACGCTGGTGCGTGGCGATGTCGCCGGCGTGCCGCAGGTCATCACGCTGGCGCGCCGCACGCTCACGACCATGCGACAGAACCTGTTCTGGGCATTCGTCTACAACGTCGTCGGCATCCCGGTCGCGGCCGGGGTGCTCTATCCCTCCACCGGACTGCTGCTCAGCCCGATCATTGCCAGTGCGGCGATGGCCTTCAGCTCGGTCAGCGTCGTCACCAACAGCCTGCGCTTGCGGCAGGCGCGCGTTGCCTGAGGTCTGCATGAGCCCCGATAGCCCGCATTCGTCCACACCCGTCGCCCCCGCGCATGGCCTGGCCGTCAATCCTCGGCTCAGGGCCGCCACCCTGACCAGGCTGCGGCGTATTGAAGGCCAGGTGCGCGGCCTGCACCGGATGGTCGAGGAGGAACGCGCTTGTGCCGAGGTCCTCACCCAGATTGCCTCGGTGCACGAGGCGCTGCGTGCCGTCGGCCGCGAGGTGCTGCGCAACCATCTCCAGCAGTGCGCGGCCACGGCGTTCCGCGCCGGCGGCGCACCCGCCGAGGCGATGTGCGATCAGCTGGTCGACCTGATGTACCGGAACGTGCGTTAGGGGATGCCGAGATCGACCGCTAGGACGCCCCATGCCGCGCCGGACGGCGGGGCGGGGGTGCGCGTGCCGCCCGGTATGATGGGGTGATGGACGGGTCGGCCGACGAGAATCGCGAGTGGAGGGTGCGCTGGTCGCTGGGCCTGCTCCACTTCCTCGTCATCGCGGCTTTCACCTGGGCCCGCATCGTCAGGGACGGTGCGCTGCTGAGCCGAGTGTCGGTCGAGTGGGTGCCGTGGCTGACCGGGGCCGTGCTCGTGGCGACCGGGCTGGCCACGCCCCTCATCGCGCGCGCCACCCGTCATCTCACCCCGGTCCGGGCGTTTGCCCGCGTGGCCATCGCCACCGGGGTCTCACTGCTGATCTGGGAACTGCTCCTCCGGACCAAGACCGAGTGGAGTGCCCTGGCGTTGTATGTCTGGGTCGGGGCCTATGGGCCGCTGCTGGTCGCGCAATTCTGGATTCTCGTGCACCAGTCACTGGACGCCGAGCAGGCGCGGGCGCACATCGGCTGGGTGGGCGCGTGCGGCATTCTCGGCGGCGTTGCGGCCGGTCTGGTCGCCACGCTGGTGACGCGCGCCGTCGGGCGTGACGACCTGCTCGGCCTGACGGCGATTGCGCAGCTCGGTGCCGGAGCGCTGGCGCTGGGCCAGACGGCGCTCGTGGCCACTGGCGCGCGGCTCGAGTCGGCCAGCCGCGACGTGGCGGCGGGTCCGGCCAACGGCGGCGGCCGACGGGCGCGGACCGTGTTGCGCGAAGCGAGTTACGCCAGGCTGCTTGCGCTCGTGGTGGTGCTCGGCGCACTCACGGGCGGGCTCGTGGACTACCAATTCAAGGCGGCGCTGCAGCGACAGTCCACCGACGCGGCCGACCTCACGCGCTGGCTCGGGTTGTTCAACGTCGCGGCCAGCGGCCTGGCGTTGTGCGCGCAGGTCGCGACGGGCGTGCTGCTGGCGCGCTTCGGCTCGCGCGCACTGGCGTTCGTGCTGCCGGCGGGTGTGTTGGCCTCGGCGTCGGCCGGGCTGGCGCTGCCGATGGTCTGGCCGGCCGTGCTGGCACGGCTGTGGGAGACGGCGGCGCGCCACTCGCTGGCCCGAACCGCCAATGAATTCTTCTTCCTGCCGTTCCAGGGGGCGCCGCGGAGCACCATGAAGCACGCCGCGGAGGGTTTTCTCACGCGCGGCGGCGAAGTCGGTGCCTCGATGATCCTCGTCGGCCTGAGCCTGGCCGGGCGCGCCGACCCGTGGCATCTGTCGCTGGCGGTGGTGCTGGCCTGCGCGGGATGGATGTCGGCCCTGGGCTGGCTCGGCCGCGCCTACGCGCCGGCGCTGTCGCAATCGCTCGACGCCCTGCTGCGCCCCGGGCGCACGCCGCCGGCCCCGGAGGCAGTCGACCGCGGCGTGGCCGTCCCCGAACTGGTCAAGCTGCTGCGCAGCCGTGACCCGCGGCACGTCGTCTTCGCCCTCGACGAACTTTCGGCCATCGATCCGGCACGGGCACGGCATGAGGCCCGTCCGCTGCTGGCGCACGAGTCGGCACGCGTCCGGACCCGGGCGCGTCGCGAGAACATCCCACATCGGCACGCGCGCGTGGCTGCTACCCTCGACTCGTGGCCCGGCGCAGGCGCACTGCTCGCGGCGCTGCAATCCGGCGACGTCGCGCGCGCCACCGCGGCCTGCGTGGAGGTGGTAGCGTCACGTGAGCGTCACGCCGTGCCCGTCCTGCTGTCGAGTCTGAGCGGGGCGGTGCGTGACCTGGTCCGCACCACGCTCGTGCAGCTCGGTGACGACGTGGCCGGCACCCTGGGGGACACACTGGCGGACGAGCGCGTGCCGCTGCGGGTGCGGCGCGACGTCGCCATCGTGCTCGGCAGCATGGCGACCCCGGACGCGCTCGCGCAGCTGTGGCGCGTCCCCCGCGCTGCGCCGGCCGGCCTGCGCCTGCTGGCGCTGCGCGGTCTCGGTGCCGCGCGCAAGAAGGACGTTGCCTTCACCATCGACGAGAACGCCATCCGCCGCCACCTCGAGGCCGATCTGCAGCAGTTCGAGCGCCGCCGGCAGCAGGCCCGTCATCTCGGCGCCGACCTGTCACCCGAGGTCGCTCTGCTCGCGCGCGCGCTCGACGAGGCGGCATCGAATGCGAGGGAAGTGGTGTTCCGCCTCCTCGCCCTGCTGTATCCGCCGCGCGAGATGATGCGAGCCCATCGCGGCATCAGCAGCGACGACGACCGCATCCGCGCCTTTGCTCTCGAGTATCTGGAGGCGACCCTGGCGCCTGACGACCGCGACCGGCTGCTCCCGGCGCTCCGGGTCGGCGACCCCATGGCCGCGGCCGTTACCCAGCCACTCGTGGAAGAACTGGCCAGGGACGAAGACGTGTGGATTGCCACGCTGGCGATTCATACCCTCGGCGCGTGGCGGGCGGCGTCCCTGCGCGAGATCGTCGCGGCGCCGGTGACCGGGGACGCCATCTACCAGGAAACCTCGAGGTGGGCGCTCGCGCGCCTGTGACCATGGACGCGCCAGCACCCCTCACCACCGTCGAGAAGGCGGCCTCCCTCGTCGAGGTCGACCTGTTCAAGGACGTGCCCAGCGAACTGCTGTCGGAGCTGGCGGCACGCATGGAAGAGGAGTGGCATCAGCCCGGCGACGTGCTGCTCGAACCCGATTCCGAAGACGTCCGGCTGTGGGTGCTCGTGTCTGGCAGCGTGGCTGTCGACCTCGGCGGGCAGACCCTGCCTGCCCTGACGCGGGGCGACGCCTTCGGGCTGCTGGCCTCGCTCGGACTGCCGCAACAATCAACCTACACGGCTGTCGAGGCCTGCCGCACCCTGTCGGTGGCGCCTGAGGAGTACCTGGACGCGATCGCCGACAGCGCCGCCTTTGCCATTGCCAACCTGCGCGCCCTCGGGCGACGGCTGCAGAAGCGTGAACGCGTCAGGATGGCTGGTGCTGATCCGCCTGACGACGACGGTACTCGCTGATCAGCAGCCACGCCACTCCGGCCCAGGCGGCAATCACCACCAGCAGCGCGCCCGCGAACTCCTGGCGGTCCATCGACAGGAACGTCGTGCCGGCCAGCACCAGGCCGGCCGCGAGCACGTCGCCGATCCGGACCACGAAGGTGTCGGCCGCCTGCTTGGCGGCGTACTTCTCGCGGCGACTGGTCGGGAGCCAGAGCATCTGCCTGGCGGTGTTCATCGCCGAGTAGTCGGTGGCGTTCTCGATCGTCTTGGTCCAGCGGAAGGCCTGGAAGCCCGCGCCGGACAAGACCATGGCGTAGGTGACAAACGACGCAATCGGCAGGACCAGCAGCACGCCGGCGATGCCGACGGCGCGCACCAGCCGTGAGACCAGCAGGCTCTGGATGGCGATGGCCGCGACGTTGACCCAGAAGAAGTAGCTGCCGTAGAAGCTGCCGATGCAGGCTTCGCGCGCCGCGTCGCCGGCGCACTCGGCGGAGGCGTCGGCCATCCGCAGCACCTCGCGGCTGAGGATGTACTCGCCGGTGGTGTTGACCACGTTGAGCAGCAGCAGGAGCAGGCAGATCAGGCGCAGGTATGGGTTGCGCGCGAGCATCGCGAAGCCGTCGCGCGTCGTCCCGTCGTCCTTGCTCGCCGCTGCCGGGCTTTTCTTGTCGGACTGCCAGCGCTCGACCTGCAGATAGCCGGCCAGCGAGACCAGCAGGCAGACCGCGGCGAGGTGCAGCAGCGTCAGCGCCGGAATCCCGGCATCGAACAATTGTCCGGCGACCCACGCGCCGACCGGGCTGCCCAGCGTCGCGCCGATGGCAATCACCGGGAACAGGCGCGCCCCGCGGTCGGGGCGGTAGATGTCGTTGGCGTAGGACCAGAACTGCGCGACGATGGCGTTGTTGAAGATGCCGACCCAGACGAAAAAGGCGATGCCGAGGTACGGCATGCCGACAGTGCCGAGCAGCCAGAAGATTTCGATGTTGACGACGAAGAACAGCGTCAGGCCGACGACCAGGGTTCGTCGCGAGACCTGCGCTGCGACCCGGCTGTATGCCGGGACGGCCAGCATCAGCACCAGGGCCTGCAGGCCAGAGGCGTAGGCTTTGGCTTCCGCACCGGCATCGGCCAGGATCAGTGGCTCGCGGACGGTCTTGCAGACGTAATAGCCGCAGAGGATGACAAAGAGCGTGGCGAGCAGGGTGAGGGCGGTCGGACCCTCACCCCGGCGCACATCGCCAAACGGGCGGAGCAGCCGGTCGGCCAGTGCCGTCGGCTGCTCGCCCGGACTCTCGGGCCAGCGAGTGACCTGACGCACCGCCCGCCGCGCCCGATCGGCGCGCGGGAATGCGTGCTGCGTCGCCGGCCCCATGCGTTACGGCCGCACTTCGAGGTTGTTGGCGACGCGGTAGCCCGGGGCCTTGTCTGCCGCGATGCGCCCCGCGCTGGTCTTTTCCGCGGCCGAACGGACGCGGCCCTTCAGCGTCACCGTCTTGGTGCTCGCCTCGGTGTCCACGTCGATCGAGGCGGCGCTGATCGACGCATCGGCCATCAACGCGCTCTTGATCTGCGCGGTCTGTTGCGCGGCGTCACCGGCGTTGGCTGCCGACGCCGCGGCATCCCGCGTGGTGGCTGCAGCCGTGCCGGCCGCATCGCGGGTGGCATCGGCAACGTGGCCAGCCGCGTCGCGTGTCGCGTCGGCGGCGTGTCCGGCCGCATCGGCCGTGGCATCACCCGCGCGGTCGGCGGCGGCCGAGATGTCCCGACCCGCTTCCCGCGCCGCGTCAGCCGACTGTTCGGCCGCCCGCTCGGAACGCTCGGCGGCAATCTCGGCGTCCTTCTCGGCCCCTTCGCGGGTGTTCTGGCATCCGGCCACCAGCATCGCGGCCATCAGCAATCCGGTCCCTGTCATCACGCTGCGCATGTCTCAGCCCTTTCGTAGTCTTTCAAAACAAGCCGTAACCCGGGGAGCGGGCTGCCTGTCCAGAATTGCTGCCGTCGCCCCCTGCATGCGGGTACCGATTGCAAAGCTGCGACCACCCTCAGAACAGTTCGCCGAACAGGCTCCAGAAACGTTCCTTGCCCTTCTGCCAGAGCGAGCGGCGCCGCCACTCCTCCAGGTTCAGGCGATGGCTGCGAGCCAGGTCGCCGTCGAACGCGGCGCGCAGGGTCGCAGCCAGCGCCGGGTCGTGCACGCCCATCACCAGTTCGTCGTTCAGTTCCAGGGATCGGTTGTCGAGGTTGGCCGTGCCGATGACCGACCACGCCCCGTCCACGGTCATGGCCTTGACGTGCATCATCGTCGGAGCGAACTCCGCGACGGTGACGCCCTGCTCCAGCAACGCGCGATAGCCAGCGCGACTGGCGGCCTTCACGGGCCCGGCGTCGGTGTGATCGCCGTCGGTGAGGATGCGGACCTGCACGCCGCGCCGCCGCGCCTCGGCAAGAGACCAGCGCAGCGAGCTGTCCAGGACGACATACGGCGACTGGATGTCCACCGACGTGCGGGCCGAGGCAATCGACAGCAGGTACAGCAGCTTGACGTTGCTCGCGCCGCCGGAGAAGTTGCTCCAGGCCACGACCGAGCGGGCCCCCGGGGTGGCACTGCGCTGTTCGGCAGGTTCCGGATCGAGCCGGGGGGCCTCGGCGCCGCCCGATTCGATCCAGTTCTCGTAGAACGACGCCTCGAGCGCACGGACCGCCGGGCCCTTGACCCGGACCTGGGTGTCGCGCCAGTTGTCCGGCGACTGCGCCGACCCCAGCCAGTGGTCGGCCAGCCCGACGCCGCCCGTGAAGGCCAGCTGGCCATCGACGACCAGCACCTTGCGGTGAGTCCGGTAGTTGATGCGATCGAGCGCCCACCAGCGCACGCGGTTGAACCACGCGACGCGTACGCCGGCGGCCTCGAGCCTGGCCACGGACTCGGCCGGCAGGTCACTTGCGCCGTAGCCGTCGAGGACGATGCGCACATCGACGCCACGCCGGGCGGCGGCCGCGAATGCCTCGGTGAAGCGGCGGCTGACCTCGCCCTCCGAGTAGATGAAGCTCTCGAAACTGACCCGCCGGCGCGCGCCGGCGACGGCCTCCAGCATGGCGGGGAAGATGGCATCGCCGTTCTGCAACACGTCGAACGTATCGCCGCTGGTCACCGCCGCGCCGAGCAGCGAGGCGACGTAGTCGGGGAAATCGGCGTCGGCAGCCGCGACCGGGCTGCGCACCTGAAGTGTCCGCGGATCCTGGACGAGCCACAGAAAGCCGGCGATACCGGCCAGGACGAGCCAGGGCCAGCGGCGACGCCGCCGTTGCACGGGTATGGCGGCGGGCGCGACGGGCGCCGGTGGCGGGGAAGTCACGTAATGGAAGATGCACGCGGCGTGCCGCGTCGCTCGGCCGTACGACCGGGGTCGCCCCCGGGTGGCCTACTTGGCATCGACCGCGCGGCAGCTGCCGCGCTCGCATCGCAGCTTCAGCAGCATGCCGGCTATGACGCCGCCCACGGCGTCGCGCGCACTGACCGTCACATCGAGCGCCGTGCCGGTGTCGGCCACGTCGAGCAGGCCGAACTGGTGATTGCGCCGCGACACGCCGTGGCTGTAAGGCCCGCCCTTGGTTCGCGTCCAGCGATCGAGGGGCGCGCCGTGGGCCACCACGAACCCGCGGGTGCCGGCGTCGCGCTGGGTCATGTACGCGCTGTTGGAGCCGTCATCCAGCGCCGCCATGTGGCCGTCGCCACTGAGCATCACGAGCCGTGAGGTCAGACCCAGGGCCTCGATCCGATCCGCGATGCGCGTCCGCTCCTCCGCGTAGGGCGCCCATCCCTCCGAAGTCGCTTCGTTGGACTTGGTGATCCACGGCACGGTGTTCACCCAGATGATCAGCGGCGCGTCCCTGGCGTTCTGCAGCTCGGTCTCGAGCCAGCGGACCTGTTCTTCACCGAGCATCGTGCGGGGACGGCGAGCATCGACCGGCGCGCGTGCGGTGCGGGTGTCGGTGACGATGACCCGCGCCCGGCCGATCGTGAAGGCCTGGTAGATGGAGGACGTGCCCTTCGGGAGCGGATAGTGCGGCACCACCTCGCGGTAGACCGACGTCGCGGCCGGCGCACTCGGCGAGGTGCCATCGGAGTTGTTGCTGCCGAAATCGTGGTCGTCGAACATGTAGGCCAGCGGCGTCGAGCGATACAGCGCCGACTGCCGGGGCGAGGCGAGCACCCGGTCGTAGGCCCGCCGGAAGGCGTCCGCGTCGTTGCGCCCGATATTGAGGTAGTGGAAGTCGCCCATGTGCACGAACAGGTCGGGTGTCATCGAGCGGATGGCATCGAAGACGCGACTGTTCGAGCCGGTGGTGGCACACGAGGCAAACGCGAAACGGAACGAGAACGGACCGCTGCCCCAGGTGCGGAAGCGTCCGTCGATGCGGGCGCCCCCCGGCGTTTCGACACGATAGCGGTAGCGCGTCGCGGGTTCGAGTCGGCCCGCGGGCAGGCGCACGATGCCATGTGCGTCGGTTTTGGCAAAGCCGTTGCCCGGATAGTTCGCCGAGTCGGCACCAGCCCGGTCCGGAGTGACCACCAGGCGAGCCTCGGCAGCGCCGGTCAGGCGCGCGACCACGGTGGCGCTGTCGGCGGTGATGCCGCCGCTCCAGGCCCAGACGACCGACTCGGCCTGCGCGGCCAGCGGCACCGGCCGCGTCAGCGCCAGCCACCCGAGCAGCAGCAGCACAAGCGTCACCCAGTACGCACCCATCCGCCGCAGCTGACGCGCCGCTTGCGCGCCGGTCGCAGTTGCGACACCCTGCACCGCAGCCATGCCGACCGAGCTCTCGTGGGCCCTGTACGTGCTGTATCTCGCCTCGGCCGCGATCATCCTGGTCCTCGAGAACCGGTCACCGCAGTCGACGTTCGCGTGGTTGTTCCTCATGGTCCTCGCGCCGGGCCTCGGGCCCGTCGTGTACTTCATGTTCGGCCGGGGATCGAATGCGTTCAGCCACCGCAAGGCGTTGCGGCGACAACTGGGCCGCACCGGCCTCGCGCTGGAGCTCGAGCGGGTGCGCGAGGCCCAGGAAGAGGCGAGACACGAGCTGTCCGACAGCGACATCGAAATCTACCGCCGCCTGCCACAGCTGCTCTGGACGTCCACCGAGGCGCCCCTGACGATGGGCAACGCGCTCGACATCCTCCAGAACGCCAGCGAGAAGTATCCCAGACTCCTCGAGGATTTACGCCAGGCGCAGCACCTCATCCACATGGAGTACTACGAGTGGGCCGACGACGTGCTGACCCGGGAGGTGCTCGCCATCCTGCGTGAGCGGGTCGCCGCCGGCGTCACCGTGCGGGCGCTCTACGACCCGGTCGGCAGCTTCTCGATGCTGACCCGTGGCTACGTGCGCGACCTGCGCGCCGCCGGCGTCCAGGTGCATCCCTACTCGCCGATCTGGCGACTGCACACCATCAGCTACCGCAACCACCGCAAGCTGGTGGTCATCGACAGCGAGATCGGCTACACCGGCGGGCTGAACCTGACCAGCAAGCACCTCACCGGGCCGGACGGGCTTCTCCGGCTGGCGCGACACCCACGCCCGGGTCACGGGCGACGCGGTGGCCATGCTGCAATGGACGTTCGCCTTGCAGTGGTTCAACACGACCGGCGAGTTGCTGTCCGACAGCGCACTCTACCCGCGCGGCCGCCGCCCCGGGACCGTGCCCATCCAGGTGGTCAACTCCGGCCCCGACTCGCAGTACTCGGTGATCCGCCAGCAGTACCTGTCGATGATCGCGATGGCCCGCGACCATGTCTACGTGCAGTCGCCGTTCTGCGTACTCGACGAGAGCGTGCTGCAGGTGCTGTGCGCGTCAGCGATGTCGGGCGTGCGCGTGCTGGGTGATGATTGCGCCACGCGGCGGCGAAGGCCCGCTGGCCTATCGCGCCGGCATGACCTACGCGCGCGACCTGGCACAGGCCGGCGTCCGCGTCCTGCTGTACCAGGGCGCGTACTTCCACTGCAAGACGATCGCCGTCGACTCGGTGGTGTGCTCGATTGGTTCGGCCAACATGGACATCCGCAGCTTCTCGATCAACTACGAAACCAACCTGGTCATCTACCACCGCGAGACCACGCGGCGGCTCGAATCGGCATTCCTGGCCGACATCCGGCAGAGCGAGGCGTTCTCGGCCGACGCCTACCGGCGGCTGCCCGCACACAAGCGGCTGGGCGACTCGGTGATGCGGCTGTTCTCGCCGCTGCTCTGACCGATCAGGTCGTCAGCGCGCCGACGACCTCGTCCAGCGACAGGCGGACCGAGCCGTCGCGGAATGGGTAGTCGATGTAGCCGTGCGCCTCGCCGCCATAGAACGTCGCGCGGTCCCCTTCGTTGACCGGCAGACCCTCGCGGGTCCGTTCGACGAAGTCGGGCGTGGTCAGGAACGGCACGCCGAAGGCCACCATGTCGGCGTCACCGCGCGCCAGCACCGTCTCGGCGGCATCGGCCGTGTACCCGGCATTGGCAATCAGCACCCCGCCGAAGATTTCGCGGGCGATGGCGGTCAGCGGACGCACCGCCGTCAGGTCGTCGCCGGTGGGCTCCTCCAGTACGTGCAGGTACATGATCTGGCGCTGGTCGAGCCGCTCGGCGACGTACCGCGTCAGGCTGACCGGGTCGCTGTCGCTCATGCTGTTGAAGGTGCTGGTCGGCGACAGTCGGACGCCGACCCGGTTGGCGCCAATCGCCGCAGTGGTTGCGTCGACGATCTCCAGAAGGAATCGGGCCCGATTCTCGACCGAACCGCCGTAGGTATCGGTGCGCTGGTTCGCGCCATCGCGCAGGAACTGATCGATCAGGTAGCCGTTGGCGGCGTGAATCTCGACGCCATCGAAGCCGGCGGCGACGGCCCGACGCGCCGCCTCCGCGAAGTCGCTGACGATGCCGGCAATCTCGTGCTCGTCGAGCGGCCGCGGCGTGGGGAGCGCCTTGGGGCCTTCATAGGTGATGACCTCACCCTCGGCGGCAATCGGCGAAGGACCGACCGGCGTCGCCCCGCCGGGACGCATCGACCGGGTGCGAGATGCGACCCGTGTGCCAGAGCTGCATGACGATCTGCCCGCCCGCGGCGTGGACCGCGTCGGTCACCCCGCGCCACCCCTCCACCTGCTCGGGCGAGTGGATGCCCGGGGTGAACACGTAGCCTGCCGCAGAGTCGGAGACCTGCGTGGCCTCGGTGATGATCAGGCCTGCCGACGCACGCTGGGCGTAATACAGCGCGGCATCCGGGCCTGGGGCCAGGGAAGGCAGGGCGCGACTGCGGGTCATCGGCGCCATCACGAAGCGGTGCGGCAAGGCAAGGCGTCCCACGGTGGCCGGCGAGAACAGATTCTGAAGGGTGTCCACGGATATCTCCTGAAGTCGTATCACAACTATCTACCTATTGACTGTCTATCGATGAAGTAAGACTCAAAAAAATTTCAGACCTTGGCGACGTCGGCGCGGACGAACCGTCCGACGAGGTCGGTCATCAGCTGGCGCTCGGGGGCCGACAGGCTCGTCAGGAACCGTTCTTCCTCGGATCGCAGGATGGCTTCCGCATTCGCGCACGCCACACGACCGGCCTCGGTCGTCTCGGCCAGGACTGCCCGCCGGTCAAGGGGATCGTCCACCCGACGCACCAGCCCATCGGCTTCGAGCCGGTCCGCCAGCTGCGTCATGTTCGACCGCACGCACTTCTGCCGCTGCGCGAGGGCGCTCAGGGGCAGGGGTCGGGCTTCGTGCACGAGGCACCGCAGCACCCCGAACTTGGCCAGCGACAGATGCAGGGGCGACAGCGCCTGTTCCAGGCGCGTCTCGAGCGTCCGGGCGGCCTCAATCACGGCTGCCGACACGGGGCAGGGATGGGTGCCGCACGGGCCACTGATATCGTTCACACATGAATTGTCTATCTCGGGATGTGGTCTGTCAACGCCCCGACCCTGTATGCATAGAAATCGTGCGATGGCTTTCGCAGCCGTCATCGTCGGGCTGCGTCCGGAAAGTCCTGCCGAGCGGCCGTCCCCCGTGGGCGCCCGCGGCGCTGGCCGGAGGCTCTTCGGCGCCTTGAGCGTCAACCGCACGAGGTGAGCGCGCTTCTTGCAGCGCGCCGACGCATGCCGGCCACTGCCGCCTCGCCCGTCCTGCCCGATCGACTGGTTGCCCGCGCCGCCGCGGAACAGCCGACCGGGGAAGCCGCCGCCGACCTCGCGCAACTGCGCTATGTGTCCGACGATGAGCCGGGGCTGACCCGGGAGGTGCGTGGCAAGCGCACCGTGTACCGCGACGCCGAAGGTCGGGTGATGCGCGATGCCAGCACGCTGGCGCGCATCCGCGGGCTCGTCATCCCGCCGGCGTGGACCCGGGTGTGGATCTCGCCGCATGCCGACGGTCACGTCCAGGCCACCGGACGGGATCAGCGTGGCCGCAAGCAGTATCGCTATCACCCGCGCTGGGGGCAGGTCCGCGACGCGGCCAAGTATGGGCGGCTGCTCGCGTTTGGTCGGGCGCTGCCGGCCCTGCGTCGGCGCATCATGCGCGACCTGCAGGCGCCACCGCTCTCGCGGGCGCGTGTGTTGGCCACCGTGGTGCGCCTGCTGGAGACCACGCTGATCCGGGTCGGCAACGAGGAGTACGCGCGCACCAACAAGTCCTTCGGGCTGACCACGCTGCGCGACCGACACGTCACGGTGACGCAGGATCGTCTCCGCTTCCGTTTCCGCGCCAAGAGCGGTGTCTGGCAGGAGATCACACTGGAGGACGGCCGGCTGGCGCGCACCGTCAAGAAGTGCCAGGACCTGCCGGGGCAGGTGTTGTTCCAGTACATGGGCGACGACCAGGCCCGCCAGCGGGTGACGTCCGAGGACGTCAACGCGTACCTCCGCGAGGCCATGGGCGCCGATTTCACCGCCAAGGATTTCCGGACCTGGGCCGGCACCGTGCTGGCGGCGGCGGCGCTGCAGGAACTGGAAGAAGTGGACAGCGACACGGGCCGGAAGCGCAACATCGCACGGGCCATCGAGTCGGTGGCCCGTCAGCTGGGCAACACGCGTGCGGTGTGTCGGCGCTGCTACGTCCATCCGGCGATTCTCGAGCACTACCTCGACGGCGCCACGCTCGACATCCTCCGTGACAAGACGGCGTCGCTGCTGGTGCATGGCGGCCGCCACCTGTCGCGGGAGGAGACCGCCGTCCTGGCGTTGCTGCATCGGCGGATGGCGCGCAGCACCCGCCCGGCGACCCAGGTCCGCGCGGCGCGCACCGCCTCGCCTCGGAAGGCCTCGGCGCCCCGCCGCACTCGCGCCCGTGCGCGGGTCGGTGGGTAGGCGGACCTCAATGGTCGTCGGCGATGGCAGCGGTCCAGATCTCGAGTTGCTCGGGCGTCATGTGGCCCCGTGCTGTCCGCGCATCGGCGTAGCCGAGCTGGCCGATGTCGGCCAGGTATTGCTCTCGGGAGAGGAGCGTCCCGAAACAGGTCGCGGTGTCGGGCTGCACGGCGGGTGGGGGGCAATCGGCAAGCACCTGCTCGAAGACCCACGCCGGCACCAGCTGGTGGGCGTCCGAGTAGGCAAAGCGGAACAGCAGCAGGTGAGCGGCGAGCACCAGCCGGTAGTCGGCGTAGCGGGCAATCAGGCGTGGCCAGTCGATGACGTGGCCACGCGCCCGCAGCAGATGGCTGACATCGGCGCCATCGAAGCGCTCGCGCTCCATGACGAAGGACTTGGACCAGATCAGCTCCTCGATCGGCGACAGTTTGACCGGGATGCCGTACAGCACGACGTCAGCCGCGTGTCGGAACCAGTCGGCATCGACGCGCGCCACGCCGTTGCCGCTCGAGAAGATCAGGTCCATCGCCAGGTCCGGGCGTTTGGCCTTGGCCAGCCAGTGGGGAAAGGGCACGCTGGTCGTGAAGCCGGCTTCGTTGAGCGCCTTCAACGTCCGATCGAGATCGGAAGGCGTGATGAAGAGGTCGAGGTCCTTGGTCTCGCGCACGACCCCGGTGTACTGCGTGAAGGCGAAGGTGCCGCCGACCAGAAACTGGATGCCGCGTTCGTGCAGCATGCGCAGTGCCGTGGCACACGCGGCCTCGTGAGCGTTTCCTGCGGTGAGCGAGCCTGACTCGATCATGGCGAGTGTAAGGAGGCAAAGAGAGTGCCAGAGTTGACCGAAGCCGCGCAACAGCCTGCCGCCGCCCCCCGTCGCGTGCGTGTCGCGGCCATGGCCGACATGCACATCGGACGCTCCGCGTCGCCCGGTGTGGCGCAAGCGTTCGCTCACGTCCGTGAGGTGGCCGACGTGCTGGTGCTGTGTGGCGACCTGACCGATCGTGGCACCGAAGACGAGGCGCAGCAACTGGCGCGCGACCTCAAGACGGTGGGACTCCCCATCGTCGCCGTCCTCGGCAACCATGACTTCGAGGCCGGCCACCCGGACGTGGTGGCGCGAATCCTCAGCGACGTCGGCGTCCACATGCTCGATGGCGAGGCCATCGAGGTGCAGGGCGTGGGCTTTGCGGGCATCAAGGGCTTTGGCGGCGGTTTCGGCCGCGGCGCGCTCGGACCGTGGGGCGAGCCGGCGATCAAGGCGTTCGTACAGGAAGCGGTCGAGGAGGCGCTCAAGCTGGAAACGGCGCTGGCGCGGCTGCGGACACCGCGCCGGGTCGCGGTGCTGCACTACGCACCGGTGCGGAGCACGGTGGAGGACGAACCGCCCGAGATCCTGCCGTATCTGGGCTCGAGCCGGCTCGAAGAGCCGCTCAATCGCTACCCGGTGGACGTGGTCTTCCACGGCCACGCGCACGGCGGGCGGTTCGAAGGGCGGACGTCAGGCGGCGTGCCCGTCTACAACGTCGCGGCGCCGCTGCTGCAGCGCGTCCATCCCCTGTCGCCGCCCTTCCATGTGGTCGAATTCGAGTGGAGCGAGGGCTGAAGGGGAGGGCGACGAGGGTCTACTCGGGGCGTCGTCCGACCATGATCAGGGCGCGGGAGTGGCTGCGCAGCGCCTCGCCGCGATAGCCGCCCCAGGTCTGCTCGATCTCGAAGCCCGTGTACATGAAGAGCAACTGCAGCTCGCGCGGAAAGTACACGTGGCTCTCGAAGTCGCTGATGTAACGGCGCGCCTGCTCCTGGTCCGCCCGGGTCTCGAAGCGGTCGTACAGGAAGCGGACGTGTGCCCGCTGACGGTGTGCCTCGTATCGCGTCGTCTTGTAGCGAATCAGGCGGTGGACGCCGTCCTCGCTCTCCTGGTCGATGTCCATCTCGACCAGCGATCGCGGCGGTGTCGCCATCGATTCCACGTACGCCCCGAGGTTGGGCATCGTCAGGTCGACCACGAATCGGCCGCCGGGCCGCAGGCTCGCGTACGCGGCACGCCAGACGAGGAGCTGGTCTTCCAGCTCGAGCACGTGAGCCAGCGTCGAACACGGCACGATCACCAGGTCGACTGCGGGGGTCGCGATGAAGTGACGGATGTCCTCCTTCAGCAGCTGGACGCAGGCGCGGCCAGCCTCCGGCAGCTCCGACAGCTTTTCTTCCGCCTCCCCGAGCATCTCCTCGGCGAGGTCGACGCCGGTAATCCGCAGGTTCTGCGCGTCGGCGATTTCGGCCAGGGGCACGGTGATGCGACCGCTCCCACACCCGAGCTCGAGCAGCGACCGGGCCTCGAGTCGCTGGACCAGTCGGACGTAAAAGGCGACGTCCTCCTCGCCCGCGCCATGCTCCAGGTCGTACTCCTCGGGACGGGAGTAGATGCTTGCCATGACGGACCTCGAAGCAAGCCCGGTGCCGCCGGAACCGTGTTTGCAGGCAGGTCACCAGGGAAGTTCCATTGGTGCCGCGATTTCGGCAGAGACGGCAGGAGGCCACGTGAGTCAGCGGGACAAGATTTTCGAGATGCTGCGCGGGTTCGACACGGTCATGCTGGTCACGGCCGGTCCTGACGGCAGGATCGAGGGGCGGCCGATGCAGGTGGTGGAGATCGACGAGCGCACCGGCAACGTCTGGTTCTTCACCGGTCGCGATACGCGCAAGGTGCACGAAATCACTGATAACGCACAGGTGGCAATCGTCTGCCAGCAGGACCGCAGCGCCTATCTGTCGCTGTCGGGCACCGGGATGATCGTGCACGAGCCGTCGCGTGTGCGGCAGCTCTGGCAGGAACCCTTCCGCACCTGGTTTCCGGGCGGACCGGACGATCCCGACCTTCGCCTGCTGGTGGTCGAGCCCCACCTCGCGGAGTACTGGGACAACCGCGGCACCAACAAGCTCGAGTACATGTTCGAGGCGGCGCGCGCCTACGTCTCCGGCACCCGCCCGGCCATCGACGAGGGCGATCAGCATGGGCGGATCCCGCTCTGAGTGCCGAGGGCTGCAGCGGGGCCGGCGGTGACCGCGAACCACGCCGCAGCGTCGTAGGGACGTGTCGATCCTGCGCCTCCTCCTGGCGGTGTGTGCCGCGTGCCTCTTCCCTGCTGCCGCCAGCGCGCAGGACACCACCGGGGTCGGGTCCATAGAGGGCACCGTCGCGGCGCAGGGGGGCGGTGCCGCACCCGACGTCGCCGTCTGCGTGGTGGAGACGGCGCAGTGCGCGGTCAGCGGTGCCGACGGCAGCTTCCGGATTCCCGGCGTGCGCTCGGGCGCCTACCGTCTCGAAGTCACCGCCGTCGGCGCGGCGCCCATCGAAAGCGAGGCGGTGACGGTCCGTGCCGGCCTTGCGGCCCGGGTCGAAGTGACGCTGCCGTCGATGCGGGGGCTGGCGCAGACCGTCACCGTGACGGCGCCGGCCTTTCTCGCGCCCGAGGAGATCAAGACCTCCACGTTCCTGATCCAGCAGGCCGAGATCCTCACCAACGCCGCCGCGCTGCAGGACATCTCGCGGTACGTGCAGACGCTGCCCGGGGTGGTCATCGGCACCAACGATTTCCGCAACGACATCATCGTGCGCGGCGGCAGCCCGCTCGAGAACCTGTTCGTGGTCGACAACATCGAGATCCCGAACATCAATACCTTTGCCAACTTCGCCTCGGCTGGCGGCACGGTCAGCATCCTGGATGCCGCCCTGATCCAGGACGTCACCTTCCTCACCGGCGGCTACCCCGCGCCCTACAGCAATCGCACCTCGAGCGTCCTGCAGATCACGCAGCGGGAGGGCGACCGCGAACGGCTCGGCGGCCGGGCCACCTTCGGTTTCGCGGGCGCCGGCGGCGTGGCCGAAGGCCCGCTGCCGGGACGGCGGGGGTCGTGGGTCGTCTCGGCCCGCCGAAGCATCCTCGACGTGTTCACCGACGATGTCGGATTCGGCGGGGTGCCGACCCTGTACACCTTCAACGCCAAGGCCGTGTACGACCTCACGCCGCGGGATCGCGTGTGGGTGGTCAACCTCACCGGTGTCGACGACATCCGCCTCGGACGCTCGGACGACGCCGAGGACATCGAGGACGAGATCAACACGTTCGACATCGGTTACCGGGGGCAGCGCTCGGCGACGGGCATCAACTGGCAAAGGCTGCTCGGGGCGCGGTCGGTGGGTCTGCTCGGCGTCACCTACTCGACGGCCGCCGTGAATCAGCAGGTGCGGGACCTCGCGGCCAATGGCATCGCGCCACCCGGGGTGCCGGCCAGTGAGGTGATTGCCAGCAGCCCGGTCGTCTTCCGCGAAGACTCGGGTGAGGACGAGACCACCGTCAAGTACGACCTGACCACCACCCTCGGTCGGGGATCCAAGCTGCAGGTCGGCGGCAGCCTCAGGCACTTCGCCATCGACTACGACACGGCCTCGCCCTACGGCAACGACAGCCCATATGTCCGCGAGGCGGGCCTGGCGCCCTTTTCCCTGACCCGCCGCTTCACCTCCGCACAGCTGGGCGGCTACCTTCAGGCGACGCACGACCTGACCTCGCGGCTCAACTTCACCATCGGGGCGCGGGCCGATCACTACGCGTATCTGGCAGCGACAACGGTCAGCCCGCGAGCCGGGGTGAGCTTGGCCATCGACGAGCGCTGGTCGTGGCGGGGCAGCTACGGACGCTACCACCAGCAGCCGCTGTTCCTGTTTCTCGCAGCTTTCGACCAGAATCGCGCCCTGCACCCCTTGCGGGCCGATCATTTCGTCACCGGCATCAGCTACACCGGGGCTGGCCGCATGCGCGCCACGGTCGAGGCCTACCACAAGCGGTACGCGGACTACCCGGTGGCGGCCGACATCCCGCAGCTCTCGCTGGCCAACGTCGGCGATACCTTTGCGACGCGCGACATCCTGTTTCCGCTGCTCAGTGCCGGCAAGGGCGAGGTCAGCGGCCTCGAAGCGCTGGCCGAGCGCAAGCCCGGGGGGCGATGGTACGGCCAGGCCAGCGTCGCGGTCTCGCGGGCGCGTCACGCCGGTCTCGACCGGGTGCTGCGACCCGGCTCGTTCGACTACCCCGTGGTCGTGAACCTCACCGCGTCGTGGATCGTCACGGACCGGTGGCAGGCCTCGGGCCGGGCGGTGTACCTCTCGGGACGTCCATACACGCCCTTCGATGTCGCGACGTCCACCTCGCAGCGCCGCGGTGTGTACGACCTGGCTCAGGTGAACGGCGCACGGGCGGACGATTACATCCGCGTCGACGCGCGCGTCGATCGCGCCTTCACCATTGGCGGGCAGCGTGTGACGTTCTTCGCGGGCGCACAGAACCTGACCAATCGCCGCAACTTCGCCACGCTGGGTTGGAACCGTACCCGCAACATGGCCGAGATCAACTGGCAGAACGGCATCTTCCCGCTGGTCGGGTTCGACTGGCCCTTCTAGGCGGGGCAGGGGACCAACGACAAACGGCCCCGACGTCGCGAGACGCCGGGGCCGTCTGATGTCCGAGCTGCCGCGCCTACTCGGTGCGGGCGATGGGCTTCATCTCGAAGCCCTTGCGGTATTCGCGGGTCAGCAGCTTGTCGGCTTCGCGGTCGTTGACGAAGGTCTCGCTCTTGCCATCGAACTGCAGCTGACGACCGACCCGATAGGAGATGTTGGCCAGGTGCGGCAGCGCCGACGACAGGTGACCCTCCATGATGTCGCAGGTCAGCTTCTTCGGGTCGTTGGCGCGGATCGCGTCGACGAAGTTCTGGTAGTGCGGCGTCTCGATGCTGAACAGCACCAGCGGATCGCTGCCGCCCGACTCCGGCGGCGCGTCGGAACCCGGTCCCTTGGTTTCCTTGCTGCGGCCCTTGTAGGACTGCCACTTGCGTCCGTCGCCGTCCACCCACAGCCAGCCGTCGCTGCCGTAGAACAGGTTGCCGATCTTGACGCTGCCCTCCTCGTTTGTCGCTTCACCGCGGGTGGCGAACTCGAGCACCGTGCCATCGCCGTACTCGAACAGCGAGGTCTGGACGTTGGGGGTGTTCTGCGACGACTCCGGGCCGAAATAGCCGCCAAAGGAGCTGACCTTCACCGGGTGCTCCATCTTGCCCAGGCCCCAGCGCGCGATGTCGAACTGGTGCGGGCCCTGGTTGCCGGTGTCGCCGTTGCCGTAGGCCCAGTGCCAGTGCCAGTTGTAGTGGAAGTGGTTGGGGTTGAACGGCGTCTTGGCAGCCGGCCCGAGCCACAGGTCGTAATCGACCTTGGACAGGTAGGCGGCATCCCAGGTCGGTTCGGGACGGGCCTCGACATTGAGCTTGTAGGTCGCGCCAGCGGGCAGCGGACCGTCGGGGTACTTGCCAATCGACGGGCGCGGCTTGAAGCACAGCCCGCGCGCCATGTACACCTTGCCGATGCCCCCGTCCTTGATGAACTGCATGGCCTGGCGGACGGCCGGGCGGCTGCGGTTCATCGTGCCGACCTGGACGATCTTGCCGTACTTCTTCTGCGCCTCGACCTCCTGGCGGCCTTCCCAGATCGTGTAGTTGGACGGCTTCTCCACGTACACGTGCTTGCCGGCCTGCAGGGCCATGACCGTCATCAGCGCATGCCAGTGATTGGGCGTGGCGATGATCACCCCGTCGATGTCCTTGTCGTCCAGGACACGGCGGAAATCCTGCACGAAGTTCGGCTTGAACGTGGCGACGTCGGCCAGCGCCTTGTCGTTGACGCGTTCGGCTTCGAGATTCAGGTCGACGTCAGCCAGCGTCTTGATTTCGACGTTCTTCAGCTTCGCGAACCCGCGCTTGAGGGCGTTGCCCTGGCCGCGGACGCCGATGCTGGCAAACACCAGCTTGTCATTGGCGCCCTGGATGCGGGTGGCGCCGAGCGCCGTCGACGGAAGGAAGTGGCTGCCGGCGGCTACCACCGCGGCAGTCACGCCGAATCGCGACGCGAATTCTCGCCGCGACATCCCAGTACCTGAATGTTGATCTGCCACTGTGGCCTCCATCCGGGGCACGCCACGCATGGCGGCGCCCGATATCTGTGTCTGAAGCCGCGAGTCTATCACTGGTCGGACCATTGAGCGCGGGCGCCAACCGGGGCTCGTGCTCACACCCACCGGCTGCCGCCGTACCGACTATGCTCACGTGCGACCGGCCTCGATGTGGCCAAACGCTTGCAAGAGGGTGACGCGTGACTCATCTGGGGTGGATGGCCGCCATCGGCGCGCTGTTGCTGTTCATGGCGCTGTCGTCGGCGGTGGTCCGCCGCCTGCCGCTGACCACCGCCATGGTCTATCTCGGCGTGGGGCTGCTCATGGGTCCGGCCGGCGTCGGGCTGGTGGCCATCGACCTCACGACCGCACCGCCCTGGTTCCTGCGCCTGACCGAGTTCGCGGTCATCGCCTCGTTGTATGTGGGCGGCCTGAAGTTGCGCCTGCCCTTCGGCAACCTGGCCTGGCGGGCGCCGCTGCGCCTGGCTGGCCCGGCCATGCTCGTGACCGTCGCCGGACTCGCCGGGCTGTTGCACTTTGCCGCGGGGTGGGCGTGGCCCGTGGCAATGGTCGCAGCCGCAATCCTCGCGCCGACCGACCCCGTGCTGGCAGGCGAGGTTGCCGTGGATGAGGCGGGCGACAACGACCGCATGCGCTACGGCTTGTCGGGCGAAGCCGGGCTGAATGACGGCACGGCGTTCCCGTTCGTGGTCTTCGGCCTGTCGTGGCTGGCCGCAGGGTCCCTGGGTGACTGGATCGGCCCCTGGGCGCTGTCGCGTCTTCTCTGGGCTGTGCCGGCCGGCCTCGGGGTCGGGTACGTCCTTGGGCGCGGGGTCGGGCGGCTGGGGATCCAGCTGCGGCACTGGCAGCGCGACCTCCATGCGCCCAGCGATTTTCTCGGGCTGGCCCTGATCGTCCTGAGCTACACGGCCGCCGAGGCCATGTATGCGTGGGGCTTCCTGGCGGCCTTCGCCGCTGGTGTCGGCATGCGGCACGCCGAACGCCAGGTCGCCCAGGACCGTCCGCACCCGGACCTGGCCGAGGGTGACGAGGGCGGTCCACCCCCCGCCGAAGAGGCGGTGCCCGATCAGCCCGAGGAGCACGACCTGGCCCACCCGACGGTGGCCGCGGGTGTGCTCGTGAGCGAGACGCTGGTGTTCGGCGACACCCTGGAACGGCTGCTCGAAGTGGTACTGGTGATTCTGGTCGGCGTCCTGCTCGCCACGCACGCGAGCCTGTTCGGCGTGGCCGTCGCCGCGGCGTTGTTCCTCGTGGTGCGGCCGGTGGCCGTGCATCTGGCGCTGGTTGGTGCGCCGCTGTCGGGGGTGCAGCGGTGGCTTCTCGGCTGGTTCGGCATTCGCGGCATCGGCAGCCTGTACTACCTCGCGTATGCGCTGAGCCATGGCCTCTCGGGCGGCGACTCGGTGGCCGTCACCGAGCTTGTCGTCACCACGGTGGCCGCCAGCATCGTCGTGCATGGCGTCAGCGGCCAGCCCCTGATGTCGCGCTACGAGGCCCGGCTCACCGGAGGCGAGGGACCACCTACGGCGCCCGCCACGGCGCCCGCATGAGGTCCCGTCCGAGGGCCCCGTGCCCCGGTACCCGGTAGACTGTCCTGTGCCTTTCTCACACCTCGGGCTGCATCCCAGCCTCACTCGCGCCCTCAAGGACCTCGGGTTCACGCGTCCGACCCCCATCCAGTCCGATGCCATCGGCCCAGCCCTCGCCGGCCGCGACGTGCTCGCCTGTGCGGCAACCGGCAGCGGCAAGACAGCCGCCTTCCTGCTGCCGATCCTGCACAAGCTGCTCGGGCAGCCGCGCGGCACCACCCGCGCCCTGGTGCTCACCCCGACCCGTGAACTGGCGGCGCAGATCCTCGAGGACCTGAACACCTTTGCCGTCCACACCCCGATCAGCGCCGCGGCCGTCTTCGGCGGCGTCGGCATGGGGCCGCAGGAGCATGCCTTCCGGCGCGGTGTGGACGTGATTGTGGCCACTCCTGGCCGGCTCCTCGATCACTTCCGGGCGCCGTACGCGAAGCTGTCCGGGCTCGAGTTCCTGGTGCTCGACGAGGCCGACCGCATGCTGGACATGGGCTTCCTGCCCGACATCAAGCGGGTGCTCAAGCACCTGCCTGGCAAGCGCCAGACGCTGTTCTTCAGCGCGACAATGCCGGCCCCGATCGTCACACTGACCCGCGAACTGCTCGACAACCCGGCGACGATCAACCTGGCCCGACAGGCGGCCCCGGCGGTGGGCATCACGCAGGCCATCTACCCGGTGTCGCAGGACCTCAAGGGCGCCCTGCTGGTGGAACTGCTCAAGCGCGGCGTGATGACTCAGGCGCTCGTCTTCACCCGCACCAAGCACCGCGCCGACCGGGTGACCGCATACCTGGAGAGACAGGGAGTCAAGGCGGCCCGCATCCACGGCAATCGCTCGCAGGCGCAGCGGACGCTCGCCCTGGCCGGGTTCAAGAGCGGCGAATTTCCGGTCCTGGTCGCCACCGACATCGCGGCGCGTGGCATCGACGTCACCGAGCTGGGCCACGTGGTGAACTTCGACGTGCCGGTTGCCGCCGAGGACTACATCCACCGCGTCGGCCGCACCGGCCGCGCCGAGGCCACGGGCGAGGCGTTCACCTTCGTCTCCCGCGACGAGGAGGACGAGTGGCAGCAGATCGAGAAGGTCGTCGGCAAGCGGTTGCCCCGCGTGCAGCTGCCTGACTTCGACTACGCAGCCCGCCCCGAAGCGCGCCTCGAGATTCCGATCGCCGAGCGCATTGCCGCGATCCGCAAGCGCAAGGCCGAGGAACGGGCGCGGGCCCAGGCCAAGGCGGCGGCGCGTGCCGCCCGTCCGGCCGGCAGTGTGCGCGGCGCCGCGACCGGGCCGGTCACCCGCCCCGGTCAGCCCCGTCCCGGACAGGGCCGTCCTGCCACATCCGGGCAGGGCAGCGCTCCGTCCCGGCCGCCGGGCGCGCCCTCGACGCCGCGCTCGGCGCCCGCCATTCACGCGCGCCCACCGGGCAGCGGCGGTCGGCCCGGTGGCGGCCCGGGCGGCGGTCGGCCTGGCGGCGGTCGGCCCGGCGGCGGCCCGGGACGTCGCACGCGCTAGGCCCGCGTCAAAACCGCGGCCGCGAGGGACACGGCCTCTTCGCCGACAGCAATCCCCTATGCTGTGCGCGTGCCAACGATCCGCATCGCGCCGTGCCTCGCCTGGCTGCGGCCATCGCCGCAGCCGCCTGCCTCACCACCCCGCGCCATCGTCCTGGTGGCGTTGGGGCTGGTGATGGCGTGGACGATGCTGCCTGGTGCGGCGGGCGCACCGGCCACACCGTGGGTCGTCGCGCATCGCGGCGCATCGGCGTCCGCGCCCGAGAACACCCTGCCGGCATTCGTGCTGGCGGCCGAGCAGGGCGCCACGTTCGTCGAGTTCGACCTGCAGCGCACCAGGGATGGCGCGCTGGTCCTGCTGCACGACCTCACGCTGGAGCGGACGACCGACGTCGAGGACGTCTTTCCCGACCGCGCCAGGCAGGTGGTGGTGAAGGGCGAGACGCGGCGGCAGTGGCCACTGACCGATTTCACCCTCGCCGAGATCCAGCGGCTGGACGCAGGCGCGGTGGTTCCACGCCCGCTTTGCCGGCACGCGGGTCCCGACCTTGGCCCAGGCCATCGACGCCCTGCGGGGTCGCGCAGGCCTGTTCATCGAACTCAAGGCGCCGGACCGGTACCCGGGCATCGAGGCGGCCATGCTCGAGCAACTGAGAGCGGCAAAGCTGGATACGCCGTGGGCCGACCCGCGAACCCCGGTGCTGCTGCAGTCGTTCACCGTGAGCAGCCTGCAGATCCTCGTGCGCGACCTGCACACGACCCTGCCGGTGCACCTGCTGTTCGGGCCTGCCGACGCCGCCCGCTGGACGTCCGAAGAGGGGCTGACCGAGGCGCGCGCCTTCGCCACGGGACTCAGTCCGGACAAGCAGGTGCTGCGCGCCGACCCGACCCTGACGGCCCGCGCGCGCGCCCGCGGCATGCCGGTGACACCCTACACGTTCCGCGCCGCGACACCCGCCGCCCATGCCGACGTCGCGGCCGAAATGCGCGACGCCCTCGCCCGGGGCGCGGACGGCGTGATCACCGACAACCCGGACCAGGCGCCGCGCCGGCGGTAGCGGGCCGCGTCGCGCAGGCGGCCCTCGGCGGAGGCCGCGCCGCGCTATCTCACCAGCACGTACTCGCCCTGCTCGCCACGGCGCCGGAACGTGACGGCGACGTACCCGGCGGCAAACAACGTGGCAAACTGCGCCCGCGTTTTCAAGCGCCAGTCCAGCGCGAGGTCGGGCGCCGCCTGCAGCATGTCGGCGAAACGCGCCGGGACAGGGACGCGCACGACCGGCGCAGCGAGCGTCAGTGCCGCGGTCTCGTACACGTCCCAGCCATCCCGCCGGACGACCGTGCCGGCGGCGACTCCCTCGGCGCGGTCCGCGCGTTCCACTCGAGGTGACCGGACCGGGGTGCCCGACGGGTCGAGCGTCCAGGTGGCGACAAAGCGGTCGGTCGGTGCGCCACGGTGCAGGTCGCTCGTCGAGTCGCCGTACACGTGCTCGCCATACTCGTCGGCGATGGCTCCGAGTTTCACCAGGTTGAGGTGGGCATTGAGGCTCTGCAGGGGATCGTAGGTCCACTGGATGCGCGAGTACCCGCGCGCCGCGACGCGCCTGGCCTGCTCGAACTTCAGACGGGTGCCGAGACCGGAACTCCGCAGCGCTTCGTCCACCCCGGTCATGTGCGACCAGTGCAGCCGCCGTCCCTGGCGGTCGCCTGGGACCGAGAACGCAAAGCCCAGCATCTCCGCGCCATCGAAGGCCCCGAGCAGCAGCGCCCCCGACTTGACCAGCGCCACCATCAGCAGCACCGGGCTGACGTCGATGTCCGGCACAGCCCCAGACGCGCCGTTCCATGCCCTGCACCAGGCGGATGTCTTCGACCGTGGTCAATTCACGAAACATCACGGGCGAGCCGGCGTGCAGGTGGGGCGATTCGTCGTCACGGGTCATGCAGACACAGGATAGGGGAGGAACGCCGACTGCCGACTCGCGCGACTGCCGACTGCCGGCTGCCGCGCACTGTACGATCCCTCCATGTCGACTGCGGACACGCCTGTGACGACCCGGAGGCTGGAAGCGGCTGCGCCGGTGCGATTGTCGTCAATCGAGGTGCGGCTGATCACCCTGACGCTGGTGCGGCCGTTCGAGACCAGCTTCGGCCGTGTCGAGACACGCGTCGTGCCACTGATCCGGATGGTGGCCGACGGCGTCGAGGGGTGGGGCGAGGTCGTCGCCGACGACCAGCCGCTGTTCAGCGCCGAAACCATCACCACGGCGCGGCACGTCCTGGCCGACTGCTTCATTCCGGCCCTCCTGAAACAACCCCTCACCGCGGTCACCGACGTCGCGGCCGCGTTGCGGCGCTTCAAGGGGCACCAGATGGCCAAGGCCGGCCTCGAACTGGCGTTCATGGATCTGGCGGCACGCAGTCGCGGCCTCTCGATCAGCGAGGCCATCGGCGGCACGCGTGCGGCCGTGCCGGTGGGCGTCAGCCTCGGCATCGAGCCGACCATCCCGATCCTCGTCGAACAGGTCCTCGCGCACGTCGCCCAGGGGTACCAGCGGATCAAGTTGAAGATCAAGCCAGGCTGGGATCTCGACGTCGTCCGGGCAGCGCGTGACGCCTACCCGCACGGCCTGCTGTCGGTCGACGCCAACACCGCCTACACGCTGGCCGACGCCGACCACCTCCGTCAGCTCGACGCGTTCGACCTGTTGATGATCGAGCAACCGTTGGCCCACGACGACATGGTCGACCATGCGGCGCTGCAGCGCCGCCTGCGCAGCGACATCTGTCTCGACGAATCGATCCTGCACGCCCGCGGCGCCGCGCACGCGCTGGCGCTCGGCAGCTGTCGCCTGATCAACATCAAGATCGGCCGGGTCGGCGGTTACACCGAAGCGCTCGGTATCCACGACGCCTGCCAGACGCACGGTGCGCCGGTGTGGTGCGGCGGGATGCTCGAATGCGGCATCGGCCGGGCCCACAATCTGGCCCTGGCGAGCCTGCCGAACTTCTCGCTGCCCGGCGACATCTCGGCGAGCCGTCGCTACTGGCATCGCGACGTGATCACCGCGCCCTTCGAGGTCGCCCCCGACGGCACCGTGGCCGTGCCGAGCGGGCCTGGCATCGGCGTCGAGATCGATCACGACTTCCTCGAGTCGATCACCCTCGATCATCGGCTGTTCACAGCCTAGCGCGGCGATGTCCGGCAGCAGGGCGCCAGGCTAGGGTCCGGCGTCGATGGCCAGCAGCAGCGCTGCCGCCAGGGCGGCACGGTCCGGCAGCGACGCAATCTCGACGTGCTCGTGCCGCGCATGCGCCCCGTCGCCGATGGCACCCAGGCCGTCCAGGGTCGGCACACCGAGCGCCGCGGTGAAATTGCCGTCGGAGGCGCCGCCGGTCGCCCCCTCCCGCACGTCCATGCCGATCCGCGTGCCGGCCGCACGGGCCAGCGCGAACAGGCGCTGCACATGCGCGCCACGCTCGAGCGGCGGACGCTCGAAGCCGCCCTGCCAGGACAGCTTCACCCGTGCATCGGCGGGCGCCAGCGCCGAGAACGCCTGCTCGACCCGTCGTTGTTCGGACGCCTCGGCGACGCGGACGTCGATCTCGACCCGCGCGTGTTCGGCGACGACGTTGGAACGGGTCCCGCCGGCAATCACGCCGGCGTTGATCGTCGTGCCACGCTGCGGCGCCTGCAGCCGCTCGAGCGCGAGGATCAGCCGGGCCAGCTCGGTGATTGCCGAGGCCCCGTCGGCCGGGGCGATACCGGCGTGAGCCGACACCCCGTGCACGTCGAGCCGGAACGTGCCGACACCCTTGCGCGCGGTCTTCAGGACGCCGCCCGCGAGCGCCGGCTCGAAGACGAGCACGGCGGCACTGGCGCGGGCCTCCTCCTCGATCAGGGCGCGCGACGACGCACTGCCGATCTCTTCGTCGGTGGTGTACAGGAAGCGCACGCGAAGGTCACGCAGGTGCGGCATCGCCACGGTCGCGGCGAGGATGGCGATCACCAGGCCCGCCTTCATGTCGAAGGTGCCCGGACCGTGCAGCCGGCCCTCGTCGATCGCGAGGGGCATCTCCGCCAACGTGCCGACCGGCCAGACGGTATCGAAGTGTCCGAGCAGCAGCACCTGTCGGGAGCCCGTGCCGAGCGTCGCGCGCAGGTGCGCACCGGCCCCGTCGCGCGGCAGTCGTTCCACCACGGCGCCGGCGTCGCGGAGCAGTCCGGCAATCGCCGTCGCCGCAGCGATCGAGCGCCTCGACGTCGCCGCTCGGCGATTCGAGGCGCACCAGCCGGCTGATGGTGTCCACCAGCCAGTGCTGGTGGCCCGCACAGGTGTCGCGGAATGGAAGCGGTGGTTCCGTCATGCGGCGTCTACAGCGTCCGCAGCCGGGTGAGCGGGACCACACGTCCGCGCACCATCACCAGCTGCACACGGCGCATGTGGCCGATCTCGACCAGCGGTGCGCCCGTGACCACGACCAGGTCTGCCGCCGCACCGGTCCGCAGGTGTCCCAGCTGGTTGCCGTCCTCGCCGAGAAACGCCGCGGCTGTGCTCGTCGCTGCCGCCAGCGCTTCGGCGGGTGCGAGCCCGGAGGCGACCAGCAGCTCGAGTTCGCGCCAGGGGGCCTGGCCGCGACCCGCATGCGGCACCTCGGTGTGGCCGCCCATGACCAGTCGCGCGCCGTTGTCGTGCAGCCGGCGCACCAGCGCCTGCATGCTGCGCGAACCCTGCCGCCCGCTGCGCTGCCGACAGGACGGCTGCCCTTGGGCACGGCATCGCCTGGCCGGGCCTCGAACACCGCCAGCGTGGCGTCGACGAACGGCCGCGTCCGCGCCACGGTCTGGTAGAGGCGCCGCGCCTCCGGGCCGTCCAGGTCGGCCTCGGCAAAGAGCGAGTAGCGGCCGTCGCGCCGCGCCGCGTTGTCGGCGAGCACGGCCTGGCGGTACCGCTCGGCCTGCATCGGCGAGGCGATGCTGGTGCCAAACGAGGTGATGTGTTCCACGCCGGTCAGCCCCGCGGCCAGCAGGTCGCGGGCGTCGAGGATTTCCAGGTGCGCGGTGCTCGGGACCCCGCGCTCCCGGCAGGCGTCCACGACGGCGATGGCGCTCGCCAGCGGTAGCCGGAAGTAGATCTTGATGGCCCTCGCGCCCTGGTCGACGGCGCGGTGGACCTGCCGCCGTGCTTCCTCCGGATCGCGGGCGACGAAGGCGTCCGCCGGGTACGCGGGGCGTTCTCCGTCGATGTGCGGGCCGGTCAGGAACAGGCGCGGTCCGGGGAGCTCCTCCTCGGCGATGCGGCGGCGCAACGGCTCGTGGACTTCCATCCACTCGCCGGGATCACGAAAGGACGTGATGCCATGCGCCAGCTGCCGCAGCGCCATCGCCGGGTCGTCCTCGATGTGGAAGTGCAGGTCGATCAGTCCCGGCAGCACGGTGGCATCGTCGAGACGTGTCACCTGGCTGCCGGCTGGCACCGGGACATCGGCGGCGCGGCCGGCCGCGATGAGGCGGTCGCCGCGGACCACGAGTCGTGCGCCATCGGTGACGGCGAGACGCAGCCCGTCGAACAGGCGCGGCACCTCGAGGACCTGCGTTTCGGCCCCCGGCCCCGCCGACCCCGCCCCGGGCCCTGTCTGCGCGCTGGCAGTTGGCGTCCCGAGCAGGGCCGCAGCCGCGGCCAGCCCACCTCGCAGTACGTCACGCCTGGTCGCCACGGTCCCACGCGTGATCATCGATGAATCCGCGGTGTCGGGGCGCGCTGATCGGACATGGCTGGCTACACTTCCCTGACCACGCCGGCGCGCGTCGCGGCGGTGTTGCGGACCAGGACGAGCATGGCCACGAGCGCGATCAGCGGCAGCACGCTGGCGCCGATCATGATGGGCGCGAACGAGTAGCGGTCGCTGACCCAGCCGGTGATGGCAATGGCGCAGATCGTCCCGAGGCCGGCGCCGGAGCCGCCCATCCCGCTCACCGACGCGACCGATGGCGAGGCGAACAGATCGGCGGGCAGGTTGAGGATGACGGTGGAGAAGGCGGCGTAGGCGAAGGTGGACACCGCGAAGCAGGCGATGATCGCCGGCAGCGTGTCGACGTAGATGGTCGGCACCAGCAGCGTCATGCCGACGGCGCCGATCACGCCGATGGTCTTGCGCGCCGCACCCACCGACCAGCCGCGCGCGATCAACCAGCTCGACACGCCGCCGCCGAAGAAGTTGCCGGCATCGGCGGCAAGAAACGGCACCCAGAAGGCCAGCAGCCCTTCCTCGACGCTGAAGCCGCGGCTCACCAGGTAGATGGCAAACCAGTCGGTGATGAAGAACCACACCGGATCGGTGAAGCTCTTGGACAGGATGTAGCCCCAGGTCTGCGGCAGCCGCAGCAGCGTGCGGTAGGGCAGTGCCTCGCCGCCTGCGTGCTCGGCCGGATCCACTTCGTCGCGATCGCGCAGGATCATCGTGCGCTCCTCGTCGGTGATGAGTGGATGCTCTTCGGGCCGGCGGTAGAACGCCAGGAACAGCGCCAGCCAGAGCAGGCCCAGGCTGCCGGTGATGACGAAGGCGGGCCGCCAGCTGCCGAAGGTGGCGTACAGGGACAGCACCAGCCAGGGCGCGATGGCGGCGCCGACCGACGAACCACTGTCGAACAGCGCCACGGCCCAGCCTGACTCACGGCGCGGGAACCATTCGGAGACCGCCTTGGTGGCGCCGGGCCAGTTGCCGGCTTCACCCAGGCCCAGCGCGAACCGTGCGCCCATGAATGAGCCGAGACCCGTGGCCATCGCCGTCGCCATCGCCGCCACCGAGTACCAGGCCACACCCAGCGACAGGCCACGGCGCGTGCCGAGTTTGTCGATCACCCGCCCCGCGATGGTCTGCCCGATCGTGTACGCCACGCGAAAGGCGATCAGGATCTGGGCAAAGTCGGAATTGCTCCAGCCATAGACCTTCTTGAGCTCCGGTCCGAGGACGCTCAGGGTCTGGCGATCGATGTAGTTGACGACCGTGGACAGGAACAGCAGTCCACCGATGTACCAGCGAAGACCACGCACACGCCGCGCCACCCGATACTCCCGCGAAATCGTCCCGACAGGGGAAAGCGCGTGAAGCTTACCGCAGGCCGACATATGCTTGGGTGGCCATGACGTTCCGCCCTGTTCGTCCCCTCCTGCAGCGCGTCGTCGTGGCGGCGCTCGTTGTCGCCGCGTGCCACACCTCACCGCAGGCGCAGGCACCAGCAAGCGGCGTCGCGTCGCGCCCGACGGCTTCGAGTGACGGCCCCCCGGTGCGGCTGGTGCTGCTGGTGGCTGTCGATCAATTCCGGCCCGATTACCTTTCGAGATTCGGGCCACCGTCGGCGGGCCTGCAGACGTTGCTGACGCGCGGCGCGGTGTTCACCGACGCCCACCTCGAACATGCCGTCACGGTCACCGCGGTCGGTCATTCGACGATGCTGAGTGGCGCCACGCCGGCGGTGAGCGGGATCATCGAGAACGTCTGGTACGAGCGAGCCACCAGGTCCACCGTCGAAAGCATCACCGACCGCGACGTCCAGATCGTCGGCGGCACCGGGTCGTCGGGCATCGGCGCGTCGCCGCGGCGGCTGCTCGTGCCTACCCTCGGCGACCAGATCAAGCTGGCGTCGGCGGCGGCCGTGGGGACGCCGGCACGCGCCGCGGGTCGTGGGCATCTCGCTCAAGGACCGCAGCGCCATCCTGCCGGCAGGTCACGCGGCCGATGCCGCCTACTTCTTCAGGGGCGGCCGCTTCGTCACCAGCACGTATTACCGCCCGGCGTTGCCGCCGTGGGTGGAGGACATCAATGCGCGCCGGCTGCCGGACGCCTACGCGGGCCAGCGATGGACCTTCGACGGCGGGGAGCGCCCCTACCCGCCGGGACCCGGGGCAGCACTCGACGCGGCTGTGGCGGCCAGCCCGGCTGGCAACGACCTGGTGGTCGCGATGGCGCGGGCGGCGCTCGAACACGAACGGCTGGGCCAGCGCGGCGTCACCGACGTGCTGACGGTCAGCTTCTCGTCCAACGACTCGGTGGGGCATGCATACGGGCCGGAATCGCCGGAAGTGCGCGACATCACGCGGCAGACCGACCGACAGCTGCAGTCGCTGCTGGACGAGGTGGAGCGCCGGGTCGGGCTCGACCGGACGCTGATCGCTTTCACCACCGACCACGGCGTGGCGCCCCTGCCCGAGGCGACAGCGGCGCTGCGCATTCCGGGCGGCCGGTTCGGGGTCAACAGCCTGTCGGATGCCATCGAGGGGGCGCTCGAGGCCAGGTTCGGCGCCGGTCCCTGGATCATGCGGGGAGCGCCGCCGTCGATCTACCTCGACGAGGACCTCATCGCCAGTCGCGCTGTCGACGCCGCCGAGGTGCGTCGCGTGGCGGCCGCGGCGGCCGCGGCCGTCGCCGCACGTGGCGCGCGTGTACACCCGCGAAGAGATCATCTCGGGCGCGGTCTCGCGCGACGTCATTTCCGACCGGGTGACGCGCGCCTACCATCGGCACCGATCCGGCGACCTGCACGTCGTCCTGGAGCCGCACTGGACCACGGCCGCCGTCGGGACGAGCCACGGCACGCCGTACGGCTACGACGCGCACATCCCGTTGATTCTGATGGGCCCGGGCATCGCACCCGGCACCTATCGCGACCGCGTCGCGCTGAACGACCTGGCCCCGACGCTGGCCGCGGTGCTGGGGCTCGAACCGCCGTCGGGGTCGCAGGGACGAGTGCTGACCGAAGCGCTCCAGCGAGCGCCGGCAGCGTCCCCCCCGGTGTCGCGACATCCCGCGGCCAGGCGTGCTGAGCCGGCCCCGGCAGCCAAGGGGGCTCCGTGATTCGTGTGTCCGACGCGGTCACGCTGCACGAGCGGGAACTGGAGGAGCGGTTCGTTCGCGCCTCGGGCCCGGGCGGACAGAACGTCAACAAGGTGTCGACGGCCGTGCAGCTGCGCGTCGACGTCGGCGCCACCGGGCTGCCGGCGCCTGTCAAGGCTCGCCTGGTGCGGCTTGCGGGTGGTCGCGTCACCACCGAGGGCGTCCTGGTCATCGAGGCGCGTGAGTACCGGACGCAGGCGCAGAACCGCGTTGCCGCGCGCGAACGTCTCCGGGCATTGCTCGAACAGGCTGCCACGCCGCCTCGGCCGCGGCGCGCCACGGCGCCGACCCGCGCCTCCAAAGCTCGACGGCTGGATTCCAAGCACAAGCGCGCGGACCTCAAGCGTGAGCGCCGCTCGTCGTCAGACGACTAGCCGCAACCCTCCCCTACGGAAGAGATTCCGACACATAGCCACCACAGCGACCAAAACTGTCGGTCGTCGCCGTGGCCTGAGCTGGCAGTGCGTGGGCGACGCCGCCAACTTCGTGTGCCCCAACCGCGCTCTGTCGAGTATCTGACGGTAAAACGCGGCCTTTGTGTTATCTAATACAACACCGGGGTAATCGAGCAAGCGCTTCACGGTGACGATTGGCCGTCACCACGCACGTTTTTGCACGACTCCTGTAGTCCAGCCGGCGTAAAGTCCCAAGACAGGTGTCTTGGCCTGATGCTTGCTATTACGTATGGCGGGTTCGCGTCGGTCGTGAGCCCTCCCGAAACGCAGAACGTGTGTCACAGCGGGGCAGCTTCCAGGCCCCGGGCGCCCTCAGGGTGCGTGTCCGCGAACTGCCTGCTGGCGCGGGTCTGGACAAACCGGACCCGACCTGACAGGAGCGTACTCGCCGTGTGCGCGGTGAGAGCAAGCGCTGTCTGTGTCGCCTGCAGTCGAGCTGGGAGGGCAGGAACGGTGAACCAGGAGCTCGTTTCTCATGTTGCTGCCGTCCCGTCCTCCCTCTATCGTGCGCCCGGGCAGTCTGGTGTTGCTTGCGCCCACCATGGCGGACGTGCCCCAGAACTTCGCTCGCGTCCAAGTCGATCGGACCCGTCACGCGAATGTCCTGGCCAGTCTCCAGCGTCTGCGGGGACAGACGTACCTGCGTGACGGCGCGATCGCGCCGGACAGAACTGACGGCAGACGGCTGCCACGTCCAGGCGGCCGACCCCCTGAGCTGGCACGTCGCCTCGCTCCGCGACGACGGCAGCGTCGCCGCGTGCGCGCGGCTCCGCACGCATCGGACCGACAGCGCGCCGGGCGCGCTCGGTGTCTGGTCATCGGCCCTGGCGCGGAGCGCGGCCTGGTCCGATCGCCTGTGGAGCGCCATCGAGGCGGATCTGACGCTGGCGCGTGTTCGCGGCGTGCAGTACGTGGAGTTCGGCGGCTGGGCGGTCGGCGACGAGTGGCGCCGGACGACCATGGCCGTGACCACGGCGATGGCGACCTACGCCCTCGGGGAAAGCGTCGGCGGGTTTCTCGGCGTCACCACTGCCACCGTCCGCCACTGCTCCTCCAGAATGATGCGCAAGCTGGGCGGTCACTCGTTCACCGCCGAGGGCGTGACCGTGCCGTCGTACTTCGACCCGCAGTACGGCTGCGAGATGGAGCTGCTGCGATTCGACTCGACCCTGCCGACACAGCGCTATGGTTCGATGGTCCAGCAGGTCGTGGGCTCGCTGCTGGACGTGCCGGTCCTCTGCGCCAGCGGCGCCGGCGCGCGGTGCTCGCGGCCTGACATTCCGTCTTCCCTCGCTGGGCCTGCCCCGGTGACGGCCGCTCCCTCGCGGCACCACTGAGGCCATTGCGGTAGCCTGAGACCGCATGCCACATTCCCACGGCGCCATCCCGCCCGCTGCACGAGACGCCTGGGCAGGCATCGTCGGCGCCGCCCACGTCATCGACCATCGCGCTGCCACCGCAGCTGCGGCCACCGCCACCTTCGCCACCGATGTGCGGGTCCCCCTCATCGTCTGCCCCGAAACGCATGAGCAGGTGCAGGCATGCGTGCGCGTCGCCCATGCCCACGGAATTCCGCTTTACCCGGTAAGCAGCGGGCTCAACTGGGGGTACGGCTCGAGGGTGCCCGTCTCCGACGGCAACGTCATCCTGGACCTGGGTCGGATGCGTCGCATCGTCGATTTCGACGAGTCGCTCGCCTATGTGACCGTGGAGCCAGGCGTCACGCAGCAGCAGCTGTTCGAGTTTCTGCAGGCGCAGCGGTCCGGCCTGTGGATGGACGCGACAGGGACCAGTCCGGCCGCCAGTCTGATTGGCAACACCATGGAGCGTGGCTTCGGCCACACACCGTATGGTGACCACTTCGCGCACGTCTGTGCCCTTCAGGTCGTACTTGGCGACGGGTCCTGCGTCGAAACCGGCTTTGCCCGGTACGGCGCCTCACCGAGCGTGCCCGTCTACCGCTGGGGCCTTGGACCGGTACTCGACGGGTTGTTCACCCAATCCAATTTCGGCGTCGTCACCCGCATGACGATCTGGCTGATGCCGGCGCCGGAGTATTTCCAGGCGTATTTCTTCCGGTGTGACAACGCGGGTGACCTCGGCCGGGCCATCGACGCGATCCGCCCCCTCAAGCTGTCCGGCACGCTGCGCAGCGCGGCGCACATCGGCAACGACTACAAGGTGCTGAACGGACTGCAGCAGTACCCGTGGGAGGCGATGGGCGGGCGCACGCCGCTGACGCCGGCCGACATGGCGCCCTTTCGTCGGCGGCTGCGGATCGGCCTCTGGAACGGCTCGGGGGGGCTCTATGGCACCCGGGCGCAGGTGGCCGCCGACCGCGACCTGGTGCGCAAGCAGCTGAAGGGCGTGACCGGCCGGCTCGAGTTCCTCGACGATGGCCGGCTCGCCCTGGCCAGGCGGTTCTCGACGCCGTACCGGATGTTGACCGGGTGGGACGTGTCGGCGGCCTTGACACTGCTCGAGCCGGTCTATGGGCTGATGCAGGGGGTGCCGACGGCCCAGCCGCTGGCCACGGCCTACTGGCGCAAGCGCGAACCGCCTCCCGTGGAGATGAATCCGGACCGGGACCGATGCGGGCTGCTGTGGTGCGCGCCCGGTTGCGCCGCTCGACGGCGGCCACGCCGAGCGCTTGTCGGCCCTCGCCTGCACGGCGCTGCTGTCACACGGGTTCGAGCCCCTCATCTCGATCTCGCTGGTCACGGAACGAGCCCTGACCTGCGTGATTTCCATCAGCTTCGACCGCGACGTGGACGGGGAGGATGGCCGCGCCCTGGCGTGTTACCACGAGCTGCTCGACGCGCTCGCGGCCGAGGGGTATCACTCCTACCGCCTGGGGGTCCAGGCGGCGGGCCGGCCGCCGGTGGCCGACAGCGCCCAGCCCCTGCTCGAACGTCTGAAGCAGGCCTGCGACCCGCACGGCATCCTGGCGCCCGGGCGCTACGGGATTGGGACGGACCCGTGCCGTCGGATCGTCCGTGTCAACCGACGGACGAGCGAAATGTGACAGCCCGTCGTCGCCTCTGTACACTCGGGCTAGTCACCTATCGCGCTGACAAAAGTCGACTTTGTTCTAATTAGCCGAATTCGACGTTAATCGGTTAGGATGGCGACCGGGATGAGCCCCGGCATCAGCAGGCCCGTATCCTGCAAGGACGTATTCCGGCTTGGCTCCTCCGCACGACGCAGGTAGGGCACGAAAGGGACGCTCATGAGAAAGTTCGTAGCAAGTGCAGTAGTAGGGGGGTTGTGCTTGGCCGCAGCCCCGTCAATGGTTGAAGCGGCACCGGTCACCGGCAAGTTCACGTTGACTGGAAAGGAAGACGTGCGGGTCGGGATTGATTTCATCAATTTCGGTCAGTTCCCGGACATCTTCGACACGCCAATCGGCGACGTGGTATTCCTCACCGGCACGGAGACGTTTGCCGGTATCGCTGGTACCGATGGGACCATCAAGGACCTCGTCGCTCTGCCGGTGGACACGCCGATCGTGGTGAACAACTTCATCGTCATGTTCGCCCGACCGACGCTGGACTTCACCCTCACCGAGCTGGTAGCCGGTGTAGGTACGCCGGACCGTGCTCCATGCCCGAGAACCCGGGGGACGTGTGCACGATCCCCGGCTCGCCGCTGACGCTGATCAACACGAGCAGCGACTCGTTCGCCGTCACGGGCCGCGTGCTTGGCTTCGTGACCAACGCGATGGGCGAGGTCAGCGACTTCACCGGTGACTTCACCTCGCAGATCACCACGATGTCGCTCGAGGACGCACTCGCCTCGCTCGACGACGAGAACGACTTCGTTCAGTCCTCGTGGTCGGGTGAGTTCGCGTTCACCCCGCGCAGCACGCGACGTTCCGGAACCGGCAAGCATGGCCCTGATGGGTCTGGCGTTGTCGGGTGTGGCGCTTGCGCTGCGCCGCCGTCGCAACTAGCAGACGACTGTAAAGAAATCGGGGCAGGATGGCGCGGGCGGTCTACACAGACCAGCCTCGCGCACATCCTGCCCCTTTTTCGTTTCAGGGCTCCCTACGCTCAGGAGCGTGGCCACCCCGCGCGCGGCAGGCCCGGCGTGACCCGCAGGGCGTTGCCGAAGTACACCTTCCGCAGCACGGCGTCCGGCAGCTGCAGGCCGTACAGCTTCCAGAAGGCATGGTAATCGCGGTAGTAGTCGAAGTATTCGTCGCCGGTCTCGAACACGCGCCAGTAGTAGGGGTACTCGCGCGGTTCGTAGGCGTCCTTGCCGAAGAGGATGCGGTCCTGGTACCTGACGAAGAACTCGCGGGCCGCCCGCGGTTGCCGACCGAACTCGTACAGCACCGCTGACACCTCGAGCACCATGTTCGGCAGCCGGTCGAGCGCTGCCGCGGCGCGCCGCAGGTCGTGCCCGTAGTAGCCGAAATGGGCGGCGATGTAGCGGGTCTTCGGGTTGGCCGCGATCATCCGGTCGCGTTCGGCCAGCAGGTCCTCGAACGAGGGTTGGCCCGGGGCGTTGTTGCGGCGGCTCGGGAACAGGGCCAGCTCCAGCCAGCGCTCGTTCCGGTGGTCCATTTCCGAGAAGAACTCGAGCGGCTCGGCGGTATGGATCAGCACCGGGATGTCCAGCCGGGCGCACGCCTGCCACACCGGGGTTCATCGACGGGTCGTCGAGCTCGAGCCGGCTGCCGTCGCTCTTTTTGGCCGTCAGCCCCAGGTTCTTGTAGATCTTCAACCCGATGGCCCCGTGCTGCACCGACGCCTCGAGGTCGGCGACCGCCCTGGCAGCCCATCCCGGGGCGTCGGCGCCGTCCCAGTTGACGTTGGCAAAGACGCGGAACCGATCCGGGTACCGGCTGGCCTTGATGTAGTCGGTCTTCTGCTTGATGGCTTCAGGGCTCGCGCCGCCGCTCAGGTTCACCAGCACCTGGACGTTCATCGCATCCAGTTCGCCGATCAGCCGCTCGATGGTCTCCGGGGTGGGACCGGTGTGGCTGTGGATGTCGACGACGGGATACTTCGCTCGGGGCACGAGGTGCTGCTCGGTCACGAGTGTGGAGCGGGGGCGGTAGTCGAGGATGCTCGGCGCCGGGAACTCCGGTTTCTGACAGCGCCCGGCACGGACCTCGGTGGTGCCGGGCGGGCACTCGCCGCCGGCGTCTGGTGGCACCGAGGGGGGCGGCCCACCGCGGGGTTGGGCAACGACACCGAGCGTGATGGCGACAATGGCCAGGGCGACAAAGCCGATGAGTGGTGAGCGGACCGTGCGCATGTGCGGCAACTGTACTCCTCGCTGCCAGAAACGACACCGGCCAGACCATCGTTGCCGTGCCGGGAGCCGATTGGCGCCGGCCCGCGGTACGCTGGGGACGTGGACACGGAGCCCCCCTCGAGCGCGGTCGGGCGACTGCGCGAGATTCGTGAGGCGCTGGTGCGGCTGCACGGCGCGCTGCTCGACTGGCAACGACGTGCCCACGAGCGCGTGCACGGTCGACTCTCGGCCACGGAACTGCTCCAGGTGCTGCTGCACGACCCGGACTTCGCATGGCTGCGGCTGCTGTCGGAACGCATCGTCGGCATCGACGAGATGCTGGCCGACAAGAACGGCGTGGACGAGGACGCCATCCGCGTGCAGGTGCGCGCACTGGCCTCCCCTGACGTCGAAGGCACGCCGTACGCGCAACGCTACCTCCAGGCCATCCAGGAATCGCCCGACGCCATCCTGGCGCACAAGGACCTGCTGGCCTTGCTGCGGCGCCCTCGCGCCCCCCGCTGACGCCGCGAGCCGCGACAGGGAAGACCCCATCGCGGCTCGCGGTCACCAACTGGCCCGACTGCCGACTGCCGACTGCCGACTGCCGACTGCCGGTCTAGAACAGGAACTTCACCGTCACGAATCCCTGCGTCCCCGGGTCGAACAGGTCGGCCAGGCCATAACGCGGATCGTAGGCGTTGCGGCCGTCCGGCGAGGCGGCAATCCGCGCGTCGACGTCGTAGCCCTGCGAGAGATCGACATCGCTGAGGTCGATGGCCGAGGACGGACGCGGGGCGCCGGCGCCGCGATTGAGGAAGTTGAACTCGTGCCGCGTCGCCTTCTGGTTGAAGACGTTCAGCACGTTCAGCTCGAAGCGCAGACGCTTGTTGTTGCCGCCGACGGCGATCTCGTGCGAGACGAGCATGTCGGTGCGCGAGAGGACCGGGGTGCGGCCCATGTCGCCGCGGCCGTTGACGAACAGGTTGGTCTGGTTGCTCGACACCACGTAGGTGGTCAGCGGCGTACCGCTGCCGGCGTAGAGGAACGCGCCAACCTGGGTGCCGAACGGCATCAGGTAGCTGCCATACAGCTTGACGACATGCGGACGGTCGGTCGGCAGGCGGCCGAGCACGTCGAGCGTGCCGCGTGAATCCCAGAAGAGCTCGTCGATGTCCCAGGCGCGGTTGGCGTTGCCGCCGGGCCGGGCGATGCTGCCGGCCTGCTGCTGGGCGGTGGCGGAGGTCACGTTGGTGGTCGGCGTGTTGACTTCCTCGGTTGCGGCCAGGCCCGAGTAGTTGCCGTACAGCCGGCTGTAGACGTAGCTGGCGCTCCAGAAGTAGTTGTTGGCAAAGCGGCGGTTGAACGTCAGTTCGAGGGCGTCGTACTGGCGCTTGGGTTCCGGCACCGCGAAGCCGACCGGCGTGGCGCCGGACGGAAACTGGATCCGCGCCAGGCCCTGTCCGGGATTGCCGATCACGTACGTCTCGTTGCCGTCGGCATCGACGGCGCCGATGTCCTCGATCGTCTGCGAGAGGTTGTTGTGCACGTAGTGTGCCCCGACCGAGATGTGCGACCCGAGCTGGTACTCGGCGCCGATGCTGGTGCTGTTCTGGAACATCGGCTTGATGTTCGGGTCGGTGGAGTCGAAGTTGGGCACGCGGCGATCGCGGAAGCCCCCCGGCACCACCCAGAGATCGGCCCCTGGCATGTTGGACAGGTTCAGGCTGCCGACGTCGGTCGTCTCCAGCCCCCGGTAGAACACCTGCCAGGTGTCGCCGCCATACGAACCACGCGACAATTCGTACTTGGTCCAGTCGTAGTAGCGGCCCCAGCTGCCGTACAGCTTGAAGCGACCGTCGCCGTTGACGTCGTAGCTGGCGCCGAGGCGCGGCGCCAGCTTGTCGGCAAAGCCGAACTGCATGGCCGGGATGCCGTCGCGGAACGAGGGGACGGTCTCGCGCTCGGTCCGCAGGCCGAGGTTCAGCGTCAGGCGGTTGGCGACCGTCCACTGGTCCTGCACGTACAGCGAGTAGATGTCGGCGCCGGCCTCGCCCTGCACGCCGCGGTTGTTCACCTCGTAGTAGCCGTAGGTGCCGCGCCCACGGTTGCCCTGGAAGGCGAAGTTGCGGTCCCAGAAGACGTTGACGTAGCCACCGGGATACGCCTGGTTGGCGTCGTTGATGGTCTTCTGCCAGCCGAAGCCGGCCTTCAGGGTGTGCGAGCCCCCGGCATTGAAGGCGAGGTTGTAGTCGGCGTTGACGAAGCCGCGCTTGGTGGTGTCGTTGGCCACGATCAGCGCCCGCGGCGTGTTCTGGGTGCCGATCGGCCCCTGCACGCTGGCGGGGATGCCAGCCAGCCCGACACTCGGCGTCTGGTAGATGAAGTTGGTCGTATTCGGGATGCCCGTGTCCTGGTAGTTGTCGTGGAAGTAGCCGCCGCGCACCGAGAAGAACGACGCGCCGCTGAGCGCCACGTCGACGTTGCCGGTGGTGCTGACCTGCATCGCCTTGAAACCGCGCTCCAGATTGACGCTGTTGGCGGCCGACGAACTGGTGATCACGTTGGGCGCCGCGCCGTTGTACGCCGGCAGGGTCCCCTCCGAGGTCGTCGGCGTGAACAGCACCGATCCCGACGAGGTGACCCGCCCGGCGCGATGCGTGACCTTGCCGAAGGCCTGCGTGTTGGTCTGGCTGCGAGTGATCTCGCCACGCTCGACGCCGTTGCCGAACAGGTAGGCGTTGGTGCGGCGGGCGAAGCGCGGTGAGTAGGAGGCAAAGAAGAACAGCGAGTCGCGGATGATCGGGCCGCCGATCGAGCCGCCAATCTCGTTGCGGTGATCGGGCTGCTCGCCGTCCTGCACGTAGCTGACCGTCACGTCGTCCGACGGATTCAGCACCAGCCGCTTGACCGGCCCGGCGCCGAGCGGCGAGCCCTCGTAGTAGTAGTGCCCCTCGCCGCGGAAGGTGTTGCCACCCGACTTGGTGACCGCGCTGATCACGCCGCCGAGCGCGCCGCCGTACTCCGCGCCGATGCCGGCGGTCTTGATCTGCACTTCCTGCAGGAACTCGAACACGGTGTTCTGCCGGGAGCGCCCGTCGACCAGGCTGTTGGTGACCACGCCGTCCACGGTGAAGGCATTCTCCGCGCCGCTGGCGCCGTTGACCTGGAAGCCACCCTCGATCTCGCCGGCGTTGACCGAAGGCGCCGTCAACGCAATCGACTGGAAGCTGCGGCCCTTGGGCAGCCGGTCGATCTCCTCCTCACGGACGTTGTGGGCGACCAGCGTGCTGCGGATGTCGATGTCCTGCGACGTCGAGGTGACCTGGATGACCTCCGACAAGTCGCCCACCTTGAGCTGGGCATCCACTCTGATGGTCTTGCCGAGCGTGATGGCCACGTCGGGGACCTCGGCCTTGGCAAACCCGGCCAGCTCGATCGTGACACCGTACCGGCCGGGCTCGAGGTCCTGCACGTTGTACAAGCCCTCGGCGCTGGTGACCACCGACCGCACCGCGCCGGAGCCCTTGTTGACGATGTTCACCGTGGTGCCGGGAAGTACCGCGCCACTGGTGTCGGTGACCGTGCCGGTCAGTCCGCCAAACCGCTCCTGCGCGCCCACCGGGCGCGGGAGCAGCAGTAGCAGGGCTGCTGCGGCGGCCAGAAATCTGCCCGCGAACTGCATGTCGTCCCTTCCTGCGGTCGTCTATCGGCCGCGAAAGACGGTCCGCCGCGCGCGCCTCGAGGCGCGTGACGCGGCACCCGTCGCCACGCGCTCGATGCGCGTGACGGGCTTGCAGAGAGCAACTCGCGGACCGGGAAATGCAGGAAAGGGCCGTCGTGGGTCGACTCGTCACGCGCTGCGGACGACCCGCTGCCACCCGGGGGCCGAACGGACCACGGTCAGGACCAGTGGCGCCACCAGCCAGTGCGCTGGAGCCCCTGATGGACCAACGGTTCGGCTGCCGCGTTCAACTTTCCGGAGAAGCAGGCCGCCGCGCACCAACTGAATGGATTGCGTGCGGTGTCCGAGCGGGCACGGTCGCTCCGATCTTCGCGGCGCAGACGCGAAGCAATGCCTCGCTCACGGCACGACTCGGAAGCCGGTGAGCGTCCGGGCCCTGCCGTCAGCGTGTTCGACCTCGACCCGGACGATGTAATCGCCGCCGCCGAGCGGCACCAGTGCCAGGTCCGCCGTCGCCCACCCGATCCCTGCGTCGTCTGGCGCGACGAGGGCGCTGGCGACGGGAATGGCGGCCATGACCTTGCCCGTCTGGTCGAGCAGCTCGGCCCTGACGGCGGTGGCGCCGGGCGCAACCGGCATCTCGACCCTGATCTTCTCGTTGCGGCGGTACCGGGGATCGGCCGTGGGCACGAACTTCCCGCGCGTCATCGGATTCGCACGCGCGAGCCGGGGAGCCCCGACCGGTGCGTCGGCAACCGGCAGCACCAGCCGGGCGGTGTCGGTGAGTGGCAGTGACCCGGTGGCCGGAACGAACCGGAGCCGTACGATCAGGTCGCCGGCGTCCAGTGGGGCAGTCGTGGTCGCCAGCTCGGTGGTGGCGGTCCGGACGCCTGCCGCCACCGGCAGCTCGCCCTCGGCGACCGTGGCGCCGGCGCTCGTGGTCACGGCCACGGTCAAGGTGCCGCCCTGCGCGAGTGCGGTGTCCCGCAGCGTGGAGGCGTCCAGGTCAGCTGTCACCCAGATGCGCCCGGTGCGCGTGGTGGCGCCCGCGCCGGCGTGGAAGAAGTAGGCGGCCCGGCTGCGCCACGGCTGCCCGTCGCGAATGCCGGCAACCGTGCCGATGGCGGCGGCCACCGACGTACTCTCTGCCGCGGCTGCCGCATCGCCCGCGCCGCCTGCCGCTTCCGCGCGTGCCGAGGGCGACGCGACGAGCATGTCTTCGGCGCGCAGCGCCCGGTAGCCCTTGCGCGCCCGCACATCCACGCCGGGGCGCTTGACCCGCACCTTGATCGTGCGCCACTTGCCATCGAGCTGATCGTTGGCCGAGTAATAGCCGAGGAGGTAATACGAGGAGAGATCGCGGACGATGCGCGCGGCGCCTGCCTCGAGGTCGTTGGTGTTGATGATGGCCAGACCGTCGGTGTTGTCGGCCAGCATCCGCAGCGAGTCGAGCCGCACGTTGAGCGAGGCGCGGTCGCCCATCATCGTGCCTGGCAGCGTCCCCGACTGCGTGTTGTACCACTCGCCCCGGTCGGCCACCATCCGCTCGTCACGGTCCCCCATGCTGGAGTCGAAGGCCGCCAGGCCGCGCGTGTCGAACGGGTAGAACGACACGTTGTAGCGGTTGGCTTCCTGGGTGAGCGAGATGAAGCGCTGGCGGTTGTTCAGCCGAGCGTACTTCATCGCCGAGGTCGCGCACTCGATCGATGAACTCGCCCCTACCGGGCCGTTCTGCACGCGGCCCGGGTTGTTGGTGATGCGCCCGTCAGGTCCGGTGCCCAGCCCGCCCATCGACGGTGGCTCGGCGCAGTCCGGCCGCCGCAGCAGGTCCTCCTTGGGCTCGAACATCTGGTAGCCGGTGGTCACGGTGATGAGCGCCTTGCGCTCCTCGCGAACGCCACCGAGGTAGCGGACCAGACCCTCGAGGGCGTCGAGGACCTCGTTCTCGCGCCGCCGTCGAATCAACTGGGAGGCGATGCCGTTGTTGGCGGTGCGCAACGCCGCCGCAGACTGGGGAGACAGCCCCTGCCCGGAACAGCCCCGCGGTGGCATGCCCTCGGGAAAGCACATCTCGAACTGCTGCTCCTCGGGATGCTCGCGGATGATGTTGTCCTTCATGCCCCATCGCGTCTGCTTGGTCAGCATGTCTTCGATCGTCTCGGTGCGGCGTGCGAACGTGATCTGTCGCGGGTCCATGTCCGGCGTCATCATCGCGAACAGGTCGTCGGGTCCGATCAGGCGCTCCAGCATGTTCACGAGCGGCTTGCGGGCGCGAACCGCCCCGGCAAAATCGGTGTGCCAGGTGTCGAGGAAGATGACGAACACCCGCCGCCGCGGGTCTGCCGCCTGACGACGGCCTTCGTCGGCACTCACCGGGTCGCGCCGTTCCTCGCGTGCCGTCGTCGTCGACAAGGCGACCCGTTCGAACTGCGTCACCTTCTGCGGCTTGCCGTCCTCGAGCAGCTCGAAGTCGTCGGCGGTCAGGTCGGTGATTGGCTCGCCTGTGGCGTCGGTGGGGTAGACGTCGACGCGGACGAAGTTGGCTTCGACGCGGAACGACGGCTGCCCAGGCGCGGCCGGCGCCGCTGCTGGCTCGGCGGGCGGTTGGGCGGCCGGCGTCTGGGCCCGCATCGACAACGGCGCGGGCGCGAGCAGCATCAGGGCAGCCGCCGCGATGCCGAGCAGGGTGCGTGAGCGCATGGCAACGGTCTCCCGTCCACTCCGGGGCTGGCGAGCCGGATGGGCGTGGGGGCGACTGTAGCGCAGAACGCCGAACTCGGCAGACAGAGGCCTGCCGCCTGCCGCCTGCCGCCTGTACCCGATACCCGATACCCGATACCTTCCCGATCCCGTACCCGATACCCGGCGTCCGATACCCGGCGTCCGATTCCCGGTTCCCGGTTCCCGTCCCCCACGCGAGACAGGTAGGATGCACCGATGCAGAAGCTTTCCGCAGGGGTTCGTCTGGCCGTACTGGCAGTGGTCGCGGTCCTTCTCGACGGCCGGTCGATGGGCGGGCAGACACCTGCGCCCGCCCCGGCGGCTGGCGCCCCGGCGGCGGTCGCAGGCCCGTCGGTCCCGGGCAACCCCGCGGTGCGGTTCGAGCGGCAGCAGATCCGCGGAACCTACGGCGTCGGCTATGCAGTCACGGTGGCCGACATGAACGGCGACGGGCGGCCGGACGTCGTCGCGATCAGCGGCACGCAGCTCACCTGGTACGAGAACCCGTCGTGGCGCGAGCACGTGGCGCTCGACGGCCAGACCCCCAAGGACAACGTCGCACTGGCGCCGCACGACATCGACCGCGACGGCCGGATGGACGTGGCCGTGGCTGCCACGTGGAATCCGCGCGACACCAAAGGCGGCGGCACGCTGCACTGGGTGCGGCAGCCAGGCACCGCCGGCCAACCCTGGGCGCTGCACGACGTCTCGAGCGAGCCGACGCTGCACCGCTTGCGCTGGGCGGACGTAGACGGCCGTGGCGGTCCGGAACTGATCGTCGGGCCGCTGCACGGCCGCGGCACCAGCCCGCCCGAGTGGAACGGGCAGGGCGCCCGCCTGCTGGCGCTCACCGTCCCGGCCAATCCGGCCGGCGGCCCGTGGCCCTCCGAAGTCATCGACGACAGCCTGCACATCCTCCACAACTTCACGCCGGTGCGGTTCACCCGGCAGGACCGCGACGATCTGCTGGTCGCCAGCCGGGAGGGCGTGCACCTGCTCTCGCGTGCCGACGATGGCAAATGGACACGGCGTCTGATCGGGGAGGGCGCGCCCGGCGAGATCAAGGTCGGTCGGGTCGGTGGGCGACGGATGCTGGCCACCGTCGAGCCATGGCATGGCACCACGGTCGTCGTCTACCGCGAGCCGGACGCCGGCGCGGCGCCGGACGCCCGCTGGCCGCGGACGTCCATCGACGCCTCGCTGGCCGGCGGCCACGCGCTGGCGTGGGCCGACGTCGATGGCGATGGCGATGACGAACTCGTGGCCGGGTGGCGCGAGGGCACGGGCGGGGTCGTTGTCTACGACGTCAACCGCGACGGCGTCCTGCAGTCACGTACGCCGGTCGATCTGCAGGACATGGCCACCGAGGACGTCGCCGCGCACGACCTGGACGGCGATGGCCGGCCCGAGATCATCGCGTCCGGGCGGCGCACCGCCAACGTGGTGATTTACTGGAATCGCGGCGCAGTTCGCTGAGGGCGTGCGGTCGAGCCGCGGCGACCGGTAGGATCGACCCCATGCCGAGCCGTCGTCGCGCCGTACCCGCGTTTGTGTCGTGTGCCTGTCTCGTGCTCTGGGCATGGACGGCCGTGGGGCAGGACGACCCCGACGGCTGGAAGCGGCCGACCGAGCCGTCGAAGATCGTCGGGCCGATCCACTACGTCGGCACCTACGGACTGGCGGCGTACCTCATCGAGACGCCGGCCGGGCACATCCTGATCGACGGCGCGCTGCCGCAGTCTGGCCCGGCAATCGTCTCGTCCCTCGAAGCCGCAGGCCTCAGGCCGCGCGACGTCAAGTTCCTGGTCACGACCCAGGCGCACTTCGACCATGTCGGCACCCTCGCACACCTGCGGGCCCAGACCGGCGCGCGGGTGCTGGCGATGCGCGGTGACGAGCGCCTGCTCACGTCCGGAGGAAAGGGCGACTACCTGTTCGGGACGCAGTCCGCGTTCCACTTTCCAGCCGTCCAGGTGGACCAGGTGATCGAGGACGGCCATGCGATCACGCTCGGCGGCGTCACCCTCACCGCGCACCGGACCCCGGGCCACACGCCGGGCACCACCACATGGACGACGACGGTGCAGGACGGCGGGCGCAGCTATCGCGTCGCGTTCGTCGGCAGCACGTTCGTCAACCCGGGCACACGCCTTGTGAAGAACCCGTCGTACCCGGGCATCGAGGCCGACTATCGGCGCGCCTTCGCCACACTCGAAGTGCTGCCGGTGGACATCCCGCTCGGCGCGCACGCGCAGGCATTCGACTTCCACGGCAGGCGGATGCGCGCAAAAACAGAGGGCGTCGCGGCCTTTGTCGACCGCGACGCCCTGCGCAAGGCGGTGGCCGCATCGAAAGCGGCATTCGAGAAACTGGTGGCGGCAGAGAAGCAGTAACGGAATTCAGAATTCAGAATTCAGCAATGGAGGGCAGCTCGGACACCGGTGCCCGCCGCATCCCGGTGCCGCTTCCCGCCTTACCCGACGCGCTCGAGCGTCAGGAACAGCGTCGCGTCGTTGCGGTGCACCAGGACCAGCGCCGGCCGGTCGCCCTTCTTGAGCAGGGCCTTGAGCGTGGTCACGTCACTCACCGGAGTGCTGTCGATCTCCTCGATGACGTCGCCCTCGCGCAGACCGGCGGCGGCCGCCTTGCCCTCCGGACTGACCGACGCCACCAGCACCCCGCGCCCGGCCGGCATGTCCAGGGATCTGGCCTGCTCCGGGGTGAGCGACTGCACGCCCATGCCGAAGCCGGTCGTGTCCGGCGCGTCGGCGCCTTCGTCACGGGATGCAGGCTCGGCGCCGGCCTGCTTCAGTTCTCCCACCGTGACCGTCAGGGCCTGCGACTTGCCGTCGCGCAGCAGGTCGATGGGCAGCTTCGTACCCGGCGCTACCTGTGCCACGCGGTTGCGCAGTTCGTTGCCGTCCTTGACCTCGGCGCCATTGACGCGCGAGATGACGTCGCCGCGCTTCAGCCCTGCCCGCGCCGCCGGGCTGTCGGGCTGTACGGCGTTGACGAGCGCACCGCGCACCGTCTCGAGTCCGAGGCTGCGGGCGATGTCGGAGGTCACCGGCTGGATGGTCACGCCGAGCATGCCGCGTCGCACCGTCCCCTGGTCGATCAGCTGGGTCATGACGTTGCGCGCCATGTTGGCCGGGATCGAGAAGCCGATGCCGATGTTGCCGCCCGATGGCGAGAGGATCTGCGAGTTGATGCCGACCAGCTCGCCATCCGTGTTGACCAGCGCACCACCCGAGTTGCCCTGGTTGATTGGCGCGTCGGTCTGGATGAAGTCCTCGAAACTGGTGCCGCCGGTGGCGCGACCCTTGGCGCTGACGATCCCCATGGTGACCGTCTGGCCGACGCCCAGCGGATTGCCGACGGCAAGGACGACGTCGCCGACCGCCACCGCGTCGGAGTTGCCGAGATTGAGCGTCTGCAGGTTGCTGGCGCCGGCGATCTTCAGGACCGCCAGGTCGCTGGGCGCATCGGAGCCGACCACTTCGGCCTTGAAGCTGCGGCCATCGGTCAGCTCCACGGTGACCTGTTCGGCCCCGTCGATGACGTGGTGATTGGTCAGCACGTAGCCGTCGGCGCGGACGATCACGCCCGACCCGAGGCCGCCCTGACGCGGCTGCGGTCGCTGCGGCTGCTGCGGCACCCGCCCGCCGAAGAACTCGCGCAGCAGGTCGTCGGGCACCTGCTGGCTGACGCGTCGCACCCGGTGCTCGGACCGGACGGTGACGACGGCCGGCGTGACGGCCTCGACGACGTTGGCGTACGAGTGGGTGGCCGGGCCGAGCGTCCGCGAGATCGCGCCTGCCTCGCGCGTCGCCACGGCGGCGCTGGCGGTGGCGGTCGATTTCGCGTCCGGTGCTGCGGAATAGCCGAGAAGTGCGCCGGTCATCAGCACGGCGCCTGCGGCCATGCCCTTGCGACCGATCCTGTCGTATGCGTTGCTCATGTGCGGGTCTCCCTGTCCCCTCACTGGTTCTGACGCAGCGAGGATTACAGGGGCCTGTCACGCCGATTACATCGCTGTAAGGTCGGCGGGGATGAGCGGCAGACGCACTTCGAACACCGTTCCCTGGCCAGCTACCGAGGTCACCGAGACGCGGCCGCCGTGTGCTTCGACGATGGCCTTGACCAGGCTGAGGCCGAGTCCGAGGCCACGCGTGCTGCGGCTGCGGTCCCCGCGATACAGACGCTCCCAGATGCGAGGCAGCTCGTCCGGCGCAATTCCGGTCCCGGTGTCGCGCACCCACACCACCGCCTCGTTGCTCTGCGCAGCCGCCTGCAGCTGCACGCGGCCACCGGAGGGCGTGTGCTTGAGGGCGTTGTCCACCAGGTTGGCGAGCACCTGTCGCAGGCGGACCCGGTCGACGCCGGCGACCAGCCCGGGCGCGACCTCGCCCGTCAAGGTGACGCCATGCGATTCGGCCGCGTCCTCATAAAGGTCCAGCGTCTGCCGCACCACGTCGGCCACCGGTACCGCTTCGCGATGCAGGGCCATCGTGCCGGTTTCGGCCTCGGAGATGTCCATCAGCGTGGCCAGCATCGTGTCGACGTGATCGGCCTGCTCGACGCACTCGGCCAGCGCGGCCCGCATCCGCTGCGGATCGTCGGAGGTCAGCGCGGCCTCGGCAAGACCGCGCAGACGCGTCAGCGGGGTGCGCAGATCGTGTGCGACGTTGTCGAGCGCGCCGCGCATGCCGGTGACGACGCGGTCGATGCGGTCCAGCATGGCGTTGACCAGGCCGCCGAGTTCCCCGAGCGCATCGTCGGCACGCGAGGGCGGCACCCGGACATCGGTGCGGCCCGTGCGGACGATGCCGCGGACCGTCTCTGCCAGGCTGCGCAACGGCTGCAGCCCGGAGTGCGTCACGACCGCGCCGCCAGCCAGCGCAATCACCAGGACCAGTCCAAGATCGATGAAGAGCACACGACGGAATCGCCGCAGCAGCTCGCGCCGGCGTTCGGTGCCCTTGCCGACCTGCAGCAGCGTGCCGTCGGGCAGACGGACCGAGGCCACTTCCAGCACGTCGCCACCGTCGCCGGTCTCGAGCTCGGCCCAGGTCTGCTCGCCGCTGAGTCGCGGCGTCCGCAGCTGTGACAGATCGAAGCGGCGCCACTGCTGCGGCATGCTGAAGAAGACCAGTTCCTGGCGCGGGTCGAGCGTACGCACGAACAGCGGCCCCGGTGAGGCGGCCAGGTTGCCGTCGCGCAGCTCCTGCGCCAGCGCGGGGGGGCCACCCGTCAGGTAGGCGCGCGCGTACTGCACGAGAGCGGTCTCGATGGTGTCGCGGTCGTAGGCCCGCAGGGAAGCCGACAGCAGGACGTAGGTCAGCGCCACGAGCGCGAGGGCGCTGGCCACGAAGATCGCGGCGTACCACAGCGCGAGACGCAGCCCCAGCGCGTCGCGCAGGGACTCACGCCACCCGGAGGACATAGCCCACCCCGCGCACGGTCTGCAGCAGCTTGGTGTCGAAGCCGCGGTCGATTTTCTCGCGCAGACGGAAGACCAGCACGTCCACCACATTGGTGCCTGGGTCGAACGAGTAGTCCCAGACGTGCGACAGGATCATGGTCTTGGACACGACCCGCCCCGCGTTGCGCATGAGGTATTCGAGCAGCGTGAACTCGCGGGGCCGCAGCTCGATGCTGCGGCCCGCCCGCGTGGCCGTCCTGCTGATGACGTCGAGGCTGAGGTCGCCGACCGTGAGCTGCGTGGACACCGGCGCGTGCGTGGCCCGGCGGATGAGCGCGTGCACACGCGCCAGAAGCTCCGGGAAGGCGAAGGGCTTGGTCAGGTAGTCGTCGCCGCCAGCCGTCAGGCCGGTGACGCGGTCGTCCACCGAATGCCGGGCGCTGAGGATCAGCACGGGCGTCTGCACCCCGCGCTGCCGCATCCGCTGAATCAGGCCGAGGCCGTCCAGGTACGGCAGCATCAGGTCGATGACCGCGACGTCGTGCGTGCCACTGATCGCAAGATCGAGGCCCTTGTCGCCCTCGTCGGCGTGGTCGACCACGAAGCCCGCTTCCCGCAGGCCGTTGGCCACGAACTCGGCAATCTTCGGATCGTCCTCGACGAGCAGGGCGCGCATCGCCTCACCAGAGTACAGACAATTCCGGATTCCCAATTCCCTCGTGCTACCGTGCCGCGAATGTCGAGGCTGCGTCCCATCCTGCGGGTCGGTTGCGTCATGGCCTGCGTGCTCGCATCGGCGTGCGCGCCCCGGGTGGCCGGGCCCGCCGCGGCCCCGTCGGCAACTGGCGGGACGCCCATCGACGTGCCGCTGCTCGAACGTCGCATCAGCGCCCACCTGCGCTTCCTGGCGAGCGACGCCTTGAACGGCCGCGGCAGCGGCACCCGTGACGAGTGGATTGCGGCCACCTACATTGGCGCGCAGCTGGCGTCGCTCGGCCTGGATCCGATGGGTGACGATGGCTGGTTCGTGCAGGAGGTGGGCATTCAGCGATTCAGGGCGGGCGCGCCGCCGGTGCTCACTGCAGGCGGGCACACCTACACGCGGCACGAAGACTTCCTCGTCGGCTCGGTGCCGGGCGCGGCCGTCAGCGGCCCGCTGCACCACCTGACGCCGGGGACGCCCGTGCCGGCGGGCACGGCGGTGATCCTGCCTGAGCACACCCCGATGACGGCGCTGTCAGGGCTCGGCGCCGCCGCGCTGGTGCTGCGCCGGGCGACGCCGCCGCAGCTGGCCAACTGGACGCAGCAGCCGGCGCAGGCCGCCGAGTGGATCTCGGCGCAGATCATCGGCACGCCACCTGCGCCGCCCGCCGGCCCCACCGTCCTGACGCTCGACGCCGATACGCATGCGGCCCTGAGCGCGATGGCCGCCGGCACGGCAGTGCGCCTGGACACCGCGTTGGTTGCCGGCGACCGCACCCGCACCTGGAACGTGGTCGGCCGCCTGCCGGGGAGCGACGCCTCGGCCTCGGCAGAGGTGGTCGTGCTGTCGGCGCACCTCGACCACCTCGGTGCGCGCCCCCCGGCTGCTGCTGGCGTCTCCGACAGCATCTACAACGGCGCCGACGACGATGCGTCAGGGGTGGTGGCGGTGCTGGAACTGGCGCGGCTCCTGGCGGCTGGTCCGCGCCCGCGTCGTCCGGTGGTGTTCGCGTTCTTCGGCAGCGAGGAGAGCGGCGGCTTCGGGGCGCGCTATTTCGTCGACCGACCGGTGGTGCCGTTGTCGGACATCCTGGCCGACCTGCAGGTGGAGATGATCGGACGCCCGGATCCCGCCGTGGCGGCCGGCACCGTGTGGTTGACCGGCTACGACCGATCGACGCTGGGCCCTTTGCTGGCCGCGCAAGGCGCGCGGCTGGTCGCCGACCCCCATCCCGATCAGCGGTTTTTCGAGCGATCCGACAACATCCGGTTCGCCCGCCGCGGCGTGGTCGCGCACACCGTCTCGAGTTACGGGTTGCACCGCGAGTACCACCAGCCGTCGGACGAATTCGCGCACATCAACGTGGCGCACATGCGCGATGCCATTGCCTCGCTGGTCGCACCCGTGCGGTGGCTCGCGACCACGACCGACACCCCGTCGTGGCGCGAGGGCGGAAAGCCGTAGGGCCGGAGTCGGCAGTCGGCAGTCGGCAGTCGGCAGTCGGCAGCCGGAAGCGGCAGGCAGCGACCCGTGACCCGGGACCCGTGACCCGGAACCCGTGACCCGGACCCGTGACCCGGACCCGTGACCCGGCGGATAATGCCGGTATGCCTGCCGCGACCTCGCCGCGCCTGACCCGTCGCCATCTGATCGAAGGCCTGTGCCTCGCGCCGCTGGCGCTGGCCATGCCACGGACGGCGGCCGGAGCCCCGGCCGTGCGCGTGGCCCGCCCGACCGACATCGGCCTGGTCGAGGTCACGCACGCGTTCGAGGGGCACACCTATCGCGCGCCCTACATGTTCGGGGGACGCTCGGTCGATCGCGTCACCATCCTCAACGTCCAGGTGCGGGTCAGGACCGGTGCCGGCGTGGAGTCCTGGGGCTTCGGCTCGATGACGCTGGGCAATGCCTGGGCCTTCCCGAAGGTGTCCCAGGACGAGGGGCTGGGCGCGATGATGGCCCTGGCCGAGACATTCCGCGACATCACGGCCGCGTGCGACGACGTCGGGCACCCGCTCGACCTCTGGCGCGTCCTCGAACCGGCGTACCTCGCGGCTGCCGATGCCGTCTCACGATCGAAGCGGCTGTCGAGCCCCATCCCGAAGTTGTGCAGCCTGGTCGTGGCCAGCGCCTTCGATGCCGCCATCCATGATGCCTATGGCAAGGCCTTCGGCCTCAGCAGCTATGCCACCTTGTCGAAGGCGCACGTGCGGTCGGACCTCTCGCGCGATCTCGGACCGCAGTTCGCAGGGGAATACCTGGATCGCTACGTGCCGGTGACACCGCGGGCCACGACGCCGGTGTTCCACTCGGTCGGCGCCAGCGACGCCATCGAGCCTTCGGACCTCAAGGTGCGTCTGGACGACGGGCTGCCGAACACCCTGGCGGAGTGGATTGCCCGTGACGGCCTGACCCACTTCAAGATCAAGTTGAACGGCGGCAACGAGGCGCAGGACTTCGACCGCATCACCCGCGTCGATCGGGTCGTGCGCGGCGCCATGGCCGCGGCCGCGGTGACCGACTCGCATTACCTGCTGGATTTCAACGAAGGCTGTCCCGATGTCGAGTACCTGCTGGCGCTGCTCAGACGGGTGCGCCAGGCCACGCCCGACGGCTTCGCGCGCATCAAATATGTCGAGCAGCCGACCTCGCGCGACCTGGCGCGGGACCGTGGCAACGTGATGCACGAGGCCTCCAGGCTGCTGCCGGTCGTCGTCGATGAGGGGCTGGTGGACCTGGAGAGCCTGCTCGTTGCCCGCGAGATGGGCTACACCGGCGTGGCCCTGAAGGCCTGCAAGGGGCAGAGTCAGGCGATGCTGATGGCAGCTGCGGCGCAGAAGTTCGGGATGTTCCTGTGCGTGCAGGATCTGACGTGCCCGGGCGCTTCGCTGATTCACTCGGCCGGGATCGCCGCGCGGGTGCCCGGCAACGCCGGCATCGAGGCCAACGCCCGGCAGTTCGTGCCGTCGGCGAGCGCGGCCTGGGAGCCGAAGTTCCCAGGGCTGTTCACCATCCGTGGTGGCCGCATGCAGACAGGGCAGCTGACCGGCCCCGGTCTCGGCGCGGTGCCCCCCGGCCCGCGGCTGGTGTGACGCGGTCGGGCGTCGCGGTCGACTGTCTCGTGCGGTACCATCATCCGGGCTTCGGCCCGTCCACCTGATTTGCCGCCGCGACCCGCCTGGGTCGCGGCTCCCGCTCGTGACCTCACCCGCCTGGTCCCCCATGGCGAGGCGGGCGTTGTCGCGGGTCGGCTCGCCTCACCTCCCTGAGGCGGGCCGCTAGTCCTGCCTCCCTGAAACTTTTCCCGCGCCAGCGGGTATGTCCTGTACATGGCCGCTCGTGGCGACCCGCCGGGCCCGCCAGAGGCAGCCGCGTTCGAGGCGTTCGTGCGCGAGTACCAGCACATGGTCTACGCCGTCGCCGTGCGCCTGCTGGCCAACGAGGCCGAGGCCGAAGATGTGGCGCAGACGGTTTTCATGCGCGCCTTCGAGCGCTTTGCCGAGTTGCAGGGGGAAGCGACGGTGCCGGGGTGGCTGAAGACGGTGACCACGCACCTGTGTCTCAACCATCTGGAGCGCCATCGCGCGCGCTGGCGCCTGTTCAGCGAGCTGGGCGCGGCTGACGCGCCGGCCTTCGACGTCGCCAGCGACGCGCCCGGTCCTGAGGCCGTGCTCGACGGATCGGAGCGACAGGCCCGGCTCGAGCAGGCCCTTCGGCAACTGCCCCCACATCAGCGGGTGCCGCTGGTGCTGTTCCATTTCGAGGGGCGCAGCTACGACGACATCGCGCGGTTGCTGGGGGTGTCGCTCGGCAAGGTCAAGACGGACATGCACCGGGGACGGTTGGCGCTTCGGCAGTGGTTGTCATGACGATGGAACACGAGGAACTCGAACGTGCAGTCCAGCAGGCGCTGGCCGACCTGCCCTCGCCACGAGCGCCGCACGGCTTTCACTTGCGGGTGATGGCCGCGGTGGTGCCGGCCGCGGTCGTCGGCCGACCGTGGTTCACCTGGCCATGGCCGATGCAGGCCGCGGTCCTGGTGCTGCTGGTGGGCCTCGGCGCCGGTGGGGCCTGGGCGTGGCCGGCGCTGGTGGCGTGGGTCGGTGCGATGGTGCCGGGACAGGTGCACGCCGGTGTCGGGTTTGCAGGCGGCGCGGCCGAGACCGGCGCGTCGCTGCTGCGGGTGATGGAGCTGACGTGGTCGGCGGTGGTGGCGCCGATGGCGAGGCTGGTGCTGCTGCTCACGGTGACGTTGTGTGCGGCCTGTGCGGTGTGTCTGGCGGCGCTGAGCCGCGTGGCCCTTGGAGGGGCATCCCAGTCATGACTCGATTCTTCCGGCTGGTGCTGGTGTGCGTGATGTGTGCGGCCGGGCCGGTGCTGATGGCGCAGGCGCCCGAGCCCGACGCCCCGACCACCGACGCCCCGACCCGAAGCCCCGCACCCGCCGCGCGCGAGCTGCCGCCGCTGCTGCCCGGCGAGGAGCGCGTGACACCACTGGGCACCGACGGAGGGTCATGCCACAGCATGCGCCGAAGTCCCGGTTTCCGTCTGGGGCAGGATCAGGTCATCCGCAAGAACGAGGTCGTCGATGACTTTGCCTCCGTGTTCGGCAATGTGGTTGTCGAGGGCCGCGTCTGCGGCGATCTCTCCGTCACGCTGGGCGACGTGCGGCTGGCGTCGGGTGCCGCGGTGGAAGGCACGCTGGTCGTGGTTGGCGGCACGGCAACCATCGAGCAGGGCGCGACCGTTGGCGGTGAACTGGTCCTGGTGGGCGGCACGCTCGACGCACCGGCCGACTTCCGGCCTGGCCGCGATCAGGTGGTCGTCGGCATCCCGGTCATCGGCACGGGCCTGCGCGAGGCGGTCCCCTACGTCACTCGCGGGCTGCTGTTCGGCCGCTTGATCGTGCCCGACCTGGGCTGGGTCTGGGCGATCGTCGGCGTCGTCTTCTTCGTCCAGTTCCTCCTCAACCTGCTCTTCCCTCAGGCCACCGGCGCCGCCACCGGCGTGATTGCCGAACGGCCGCTGAGCACGTTCATGGCCGGCCTGCTCGTGCTGATCCTGACCGCGCCGGTCGCGGCGCTCCTCGCGGTGACGGTGATCGGCATCGCGGCGTTGCCGGTGCTGTTCGGAGCGCTGCTGATCGCGTGGGTCATCGGCAAGGTCGCGGTCAACCGGTGGATCGGCACGCGGCTGTTCGAGCAGGACGATCCCGGCGACCGGCTCGAGTCGACGCGGTCGTTCGTCATCGGCTTTGTCGTGATCACCATTGCTTACATGATTCCGCTGCTGGGCCTGGTGGTGTGGGGTCTGACCGGGGTACTCGGGCTTGGCGCTGCGGCCTTGGCCCTGGTCCGCGGCTTCCGCCGCGAAAACCCGCCGGCGCCCAGACCTGCCCCGCGTGACGTGCCGCCGATGCCACCGCCGATGTCGCCGCTGATGCCGCCACCGTCGCCGCCATACGCCGGGGTGCCAGGCGCGGACGGCACGACCGCGGCGCACACAGGCGACCCTGACACCTCGATGCACCGGGCGTTCCCGGCCGCTGCCGGCGCTGTGCCCCCGCCGCCGCCCACCCCGGCCGCGACGACTGCCGACCCGCGGTTGCTGCTGGCGTTCCCCCGCGCCAGCTTCGGCGAGCGTGCCGCGGCCTTCGCGCTCGACGTCCTGCTGGTGATGATGCTCTCGGCCATGGTCGCCGACGACCCCGGCGACTTCGTCCTGCCGCTGCTGGTCGCCTACCACGTCGCCTTCTGGCTCTGGAAGGCCACCACGCTCGGCGGCATCATCTGCCAGCTCCGTGTGGTGCGCGTCGATGGCGCGCCGCTCCGCTTCGTGGACGCCCTGGTGCGCGGCCTGGTGGGCGTCTTCTCGATTGCCGCCTTCGGCCTCGGCGCCCTGTGGATTCTGCGCGACCCGGAACGCCAGTCCTGGCACGACAAGGTGGCCGGCACCGCGGTGGTACGGGTGCCCAGGAACTATCCAGTGCCGTGAACGCTTTCTGCCGTTGCCGTCTGCCGCTCTGCCGCCTGCCCAGTTCGTATCCCTGGTATCGGACTTGCTATGGTGACGGGTATGTTTGAAAGTCCCGACCTGCCCCCGCCCCAGCCGGATCCGCAGCACGAGCAGGGTGGCCTGACCGAAGCGGAGAAGTGCGCGACCTTCATCCAGCTGGTCTTCAAGGGCGACCAGCAGCGCTACGAAGCCTTCCGCTGCGCCATTGCCGAGGTCGTGCCCCCGGGAACGCGGGCCATCGTCCGCGGCAGCGCGGTGACCGGCGTGCGCTGGAAGGACGGCGCGCCGTTCGATGCCGACGGCCCCGGCACCAGCGACATCGATCTGACGTTGGTCGGTGCGGATGTCCTCGCAGCATTCACCCTGACGGGGTCGTTCCTGCCTGGCGCTCACACCCGACCGATGGGTGAGGACGACCCGGACATCGCGCCGGCGCTTGCCGACCTGCGCGAGTCGCTGACGCGGTTTGCGGGGCGACCCGTCAACGTGCAGGCGTCGCGTGAATGGGTGATCGCCCTGCGCGGCGACCTCATGGGCCAGCCCTACCTCACGCTGTTCGGCGACCCCGAGTGACGATCGTCCCGGGTGCCCCGGGTCTCCGATGACCATGCGGACGCTGCGCGTGCTGACGTGGAACATCCGTTATGGCGGCGAGGGCCGTCAGACGGACCTGGCGGCGACGATTCAGGCCACGGCCGCTGATGTAGTGCTGCTGCAGGAGGCCACCCGACCAGCGGTGGTGGAAGCGGTGGCGCGCGCCACCGGCATGGCCCAGTGGGGCACCTCACATCGCCAGTCGCTGGGCTTCCTGGCCCGCGAGCCCGTCGAGCGGTTCGAGTGGCGGCAGCCGCGTGTGTCCCGACACGCGTTTCTCGAGGTCGTGCCGTCCGGCGGCGGGGTGCATCTGTTCGGCGTCCATCTCAGTGCGGTCCACTCGGCGTGGACGGAGAGCCGTCGCGTCCGCGAGGTCCGCGCGCTCATCGACACCGTGGCGGCGCGCGCGCCAGGCTTCCACGTCCTGGCGGGAGACTTCAATACGCTGGCTCCAGGCGAGCTGCTCGACGTGCGGCAGCTGCCCTTGCGCCTGCGGCCGTTTGTCTGGATGAGCGGCGGGCACATCCGCTGGCGCACCATCCAGCAGGTCTTCGACGCCGGCTACATCGACGCCTTCCGGGCGCGCCGCCCGGGGGAGACCGGCTTCACGTTTCCGACCTGGCGGCCGCACCTGCGGCTCGACTACGTCTTCACGCCGGCGGCCTACGTCGGGCGCATCGCCGAGTGTGAGGTGATCACCACAGACTCGGCGTCGCGAGGGTCCGACCATCTGCCGATCCTCAGCGTGTTCAACATCGGCGAGTAGCCGGCCCCGAACTGCCGACCCGCGACGCCTGGATTGACGCGCGCCGCGTCCGCCCGCGTCAGCTTCAGGGACGCGGCAAATCGCCGGTGGCGGCGCCGCGCCGGTAGTCGTTGCGCAGCAGGCCGAAGATGAGGATGTCGTCGTAGCCGTGCTCGGTCCGGCGGGCGTGCCGGCGGCGTCCTTCTTCGACGAACCCGCAGCGCCGGTAGAGACGTTGGGCGCGGTCGTTGGCGGCCAGCACTTCGAGCTCGACCCGCTCGAGTCGCTCGAACGACACCTCGAGCGCGCGGTCGAGCAGCGCCCTGCCGTGACCCTGGCCGCGCGCCTGCATGGCCAGACCCATCCCCAGCCGGCCGCAGTGGGTGAGGCCCTCGAACGGGCCGGGTGCGATATCCACCCAACCGATGACCTCGTCCTGCTCCACACCCACCAGGGCGATGCCACCCGATGCTCGCAGTGCCGAGAGGTAGTCGCGCGTCTGCTCCAGCGTGAACCCTTGCGTGGACGCCAGATGGATCCGCTCGCGAGCGACGCTCGAGACCAGCGCGTTCAGCGCGGCGGCATCCACGTCGGTAGTTGCACGAATGACCATCGTGGGCTCCTGTCCAGAGTCGGCAGTCGGCAGTCGGCAGTCGGCAGTCGGCAGTCGGCACCCGGTACCCGGCACCCGGTCCCCGGCACCCGGTACCCGGCACCCGGTCCCCGATACCCGGCAATCGGCCGTCGGCCGTCGGCACCCGGCACCCGGTAGCGGCCTTGTGCTCTACCGCGCGGCGTACGTCCCGGTCGCGGCGCGCAGGATCTTCAGCAGCACGTCGGTGTTCTCGTAGACGCCGGTGAACTGCCACGCCCCTGGTCCGCTTGCCGAGAGCGGCACGTCGGTGGCGGTGTGGCCGGCGAAGGTGTGGCCGTTGGACGCGGTGTCGGCCGGACAGCCGTTCGGGATCGGGCACCGCGTCTCGCCATTTTCAATCGTGCCGGACACCAGGAAGCCGGGCAGGTCGTTGGCGCCCGCGCGGGCCGGGTTGGCCACCGCCACCAGCCGCCCGTCGTCATGCTTCTCGAGCACGGCGGCCTCGGTCTGGACACGGTCGGCGGTCCAGTTCTCGAAGCGATCAGGCGCTGCCGCCCAGCCGACGAGCAGCTTGCGCGATGGGTTCGGATCGACCGGGAAGCCCCGTTCGTCCACCACGTAGTTGGGCGTGAAGGGCAGGACCTGCTCGGGCAGGAAGCGGAACACCCCTGCGTAGTCGCGCACCGCCCGGCCCAGCGCCGCCGGCGCGTAGTGCTCGTTGCCGACGCCGATGACCGCCATGCCGCCGCTTTCGTGGTCGGCCGTGACAATCACCAGGGTGTCGTTGTCGGGGTCGCGATCGCCGTTGGTGCGCGCGGCAAACTCCAGTGCCACCGCCACCGCGCGGTCGAACTCGATGGTGTCCCAGATGGTCCGTTCCGGATCGGCGGCATGCGCACGCTTGTCGATCGAGGCGCCCTCCACCATCAGGTAGAAGCCGGCAGGCGAGTGTGCGGACAGCGACTTCAGCGCCACCCGCGTCATGTCCTCGAGCATCGGCGTGTCGCGATAGGGCGCGTTCTTGTCGAGCGAGAGCTCGTCGCTGTAGCGCCCGGCCCCGACCTTGTCGAAGGCCACGACCATGTGCGACTGGTGAAACAACCCGAGCACCGCCCCTGGCGCCGCGCGGGCGGGATCGAGGATGCCCCGCACGTCCGTGCCGGTACGCAGCACCTCGTATCCTGCCGCGTCATATTCGGCCAGCAGGTTGCGTCCGTCCGGACGGGTGCCGCCGGCGCCCTTGCCGGCGAAATGGTTGGCGCCGCCGCCCATCAGCACGGCGACGGCGTTGGTCTGGCGCTCGTCGAAGAACTGCGCCGCGATTGCCGGCCCGGCAAAGCGACTCGACGTGTGCACCGCGTTGGCGGCGGGTGTCGAGTCGGTCAGGTCGGCGGTGGTCACCAGGCCGACGTTGAAGCCTGCGCCGCGGGTGCGGCGGAGCATCTCGCCGAGGTATTCGATGCGCGGGTTGTCGAACTGGTCGGCGGTGTTGTCGGGGAAGACGCCCTCCTGGTTGTTGGCGTTCTTCTGGCCGGTCACATACCCGGCCATGCCCGGGGAGGAGTCGGTGATCACGGCATTCAGCGATGCGGTCATGACCTGCCCGGTCACCTCCAGCGTGTCCATGGCCAGACGTCCCGCGGCCTTGCCGTTGTGGACCCCGCGCGACACCAGACGCGCGGCCGTGCGGTGGGCGGCGCCCATGCCGTCGCCGAGCAACAGGATGACGTTGCGGGCGCGGGGGCGCCGCGGCCCGGCGGGGCGCCCGGCGGGGGCCGTCCAGGCCTCGACCCTGAGCCTGGCCTCGGCCGAGGCGCCGTCGGCAGTGGCGGCGCGGATGAGCAGTGGGCCGGCAGTATTCCGGCTGAACCGCCGCACGAGGAAATTGGCGGTCCCCGCAGCGGCGCCATCCTGGGCCCGGGGATCGTTGCGCGCCGTCCATTCCACCGCATCGACCCACACCCGCAGCTCTGCGGGCCGCACACCGGCGTCGCCGGTCGCCTCGACGCGGATGTCCAGCAGCTGGCCCGCCGCCAGCACGCCGCCATCGGGCGGCATGATGCGGATGGTGGTGGCGGCGCCGCCCGGAACGGGCGTCAGCAGGGCAAGGCAGAGGACCAGCGGCAGGCGCATGGCCCGATGATAGCCGCGGCGGCGGCTGGCAGACCCTATACTCTCCGGCATGAAGAAGGCACTGTTCGCGGTTCTGCTTGCGCCCGCCCTCCTGTCTGCCCAGGACCGCGCCAAAAACGTCGTGCTGTTTCTCGCCGACGCCGGAGGCATCCCCACCATCACGGCCGCCAGCCTGCATGCGCACGGCACGTCGCGTGGGCTGTTCGTGCAGAAGATGCCGCACATCGCGTTGTCGGATACCTCGACGGCCTCGCAGATCGTCAGCGACTCCGCGGCCGGCATGACCGCGATCGTCACCGGCCAGAAGACCCACAACGGGGTCATCTCGCAGTCGGCCGCCACGGTCCGTGGCAAGAGCGACGGCGCGGCGCTGAAGACAATCCTCGAGTACGCCGAGCAGCGCGGGCTCGCCACCGGGCTGGTCACCAACGACTCGCTCGCCGGCGCCACCCCGGCCTCCCTCTACGCGCACGCCAACGACCGCGCCCAGAGCGCGGTGATCTTCCAGCAGGCCTTCACGCCGCGCTTCGGCGACGGCGTGGACGTGATGATCGGGCCTGGCCGCCAGAACATCGGCAAGTCGCTCGCGGCTGCAGGACTGGACCTCGAGACGGTGTCGACCCGTGCCAAGCGCCCCATCCACGCGGCGCTCTCCGAGGTGCCCGCTGACGCCCGGCGCGCGGTTGTCCTGCTCGAGTCGTCGGCCTTCGATCTCGAGCAGGCCGTGCTTGCCGCGCACACGATCCTGTCGCGCAACCGCAAGGGCTACTTCCTCATGGTCGAGGGCGACACCCACACCGACAGCGTGCGCGTCGGCCTCGACCGCATGGTCGCCCTCGACAAGGTCATCGCACGGATGTCGACGACGGTCGGGCGGGACACGCTGCTGCTGTTCACGGCCGATCATTCGTTCGACATTGCCTTGCGCGGCGGCCTGCTCGGCGCAACGTTGCTCGAGGGACTCGACGAGGAGCAGCTGAAGGCTGCGGCCGAGAAGCGGCGCAACATCCGTACGCCAGCGGTGCGGATGGACAACGGCCACACGGGCGAACCGGTCATGGTCGCCGCGATGGGACCCGGTGCCGAGCGGGTCCGCGGGTACATGTCCAACACCGACCTGTTCCGCGTGATGATGCAGGCCTATGGCTGGAAGGCCGACTAGCCCGCGAACGGGATAGACTCTCGGGCATGTCCCGTCTCCTGCTTGTCGTGTCGCTGGCCGCAGCACTGGCGATCCGTCCGTCCCCGGCCGCGGCCCAGCCCGATGCGGCCCGGACGGCGCGCATGGTCGCCGACCTCGGCCTGCGCGAGGCGACCACGCCGCTGAGCGCCGCCCCGGAATGGCGCAAGCCGACACGCGTCCTGGTGCGCGACCTCACGCCCAGCCTGAAGGCCTGGCTGCAGGAGGTGGCCCCCGGTGTCGAGTTGATTGCCGCCAGCACGACGGCCGAGGCCCGCACGGCTGCGGCGAGCGCCGACGCAGTGCTCGGGTTCTGTGAAGAGGCGGTGCTGGCCGCGAGTCCGCGGGTGCGCTGGGTGCAGACCTATAACGCCGGCGTCGAGCGGTGCCTGACCAGCGACGTGTTCCGGCAGCGCGGCATCGTGCTCACCAACATGCAGCGGATTGCCGGGCCGGTGATGGCCGAGCACGTCATGGCAATGGTGCTGGCGCACTCGCGCGGCCTGCCCGGATACGTGGCGGCACAGCGTGAAGGCCGGTGGGCGCGCGGCGGCGCCGCCGTCAACTGGACGCCCTTCACCTCCAGCGCCGATGGCGAGCAGCAGGCGTTCTCGCTGACGGGCAAGACCATCCTCATCGTCGGCTTCGGGGGCATCGGCACCGAGGTGGCCAGGCGTGCCGAGGCCTTCGGGATGCGGATCACGGCCATCCGCAACAGGGAGGCCGCGGTGCCGACAAACGTCAGCCGCATGGGCCTGCCGGGGGATCTGGCGACCTTCGTGCGCGAGGCCGACGTGGTCGTGAACACCCTGCCCCTGACCTCGGAAACGCGCAACATGTTCGACGCGGGCATCTTCGCCGCGATGAAGCGCTCGGCGTTCTTCGTCAACGTCGGACGTGGCGGCACCGTGGTCACCGAGGCCCTGGTGAAGGCCCTCGAGAGCGGCAGTCTCGGCGGCGCCGGGCTCGATGTCGTCGAGCCCGAGCCGCTGCCAGCTGGACATCCGCTGTGGAAGGCGCCCCGCCTGATCCTGACGCCGCATGTCGCCGCCGACTCGGATCTGGACGAAGAGGTGCGCTGGCTGCTGGTCCGCGAGAACCTCCGCCGGTTCGTCGAGGGCGGACGGATGCTGTCGGTGGTCGACGCCACGCGCGGCTACTGAGCCCGGCCTGACCGACTCCCCACAAAAAAACCCGAGAGGCTGCGAGGCCTCTCGGGTCGATGGAAACGGCGGCGCAGCAACCGCGCCGCAGTGCGCGCCGGGCTAAGCGCGCCGCCTGGCCCGCCGCGCCACGATCGAGGCGACGCCGGACAGGACCAGCAGCATCACGCCCGGCTCCGGGACGTCGTTGGGGCAGGGCCCGCCGACGCAGACCTCGCCGTTGCGCGTGCTCGACACGAGCAGCGACTCGCCATCGGCATCCGACAGATCGACCGCGTCGAGGGTGAACGGGCTCCTGCCGTTGGCAAGCGCCGTGAAGGACACCGAGGCCAGTCTGAAACTCGCGCCCTGGGCGGCCGACAGGTCGGCAGCCTCCCACGCGACGTCCGCCACGTAGAAGAGGTCCAGCGACCCGCCGCTGAATGCGAAGCTGAAGTCTTCGCCGAAGGGTCCGAGCTTGCCGTCCGGGTCATTGGTGAAGCTGGTACCAGAGACGATGCTGTTGTCGAACAGCAGGTTCACGTAGTACGCGCCCACCGGTTCGGTCAGACCGCTGACCATGATGTCGATCGAGACCGTGTCGCCAATGGCGGCAATCTGGGTCGGAGGGGCGACGCTGATGATGGGAGCGGCCTCGCCCGGTGCGGCCGCTCCGGCCGCCATCATGGCCGCCAGCGCCAGCACGCGCCCCGCCCTGATGAACTTCTGCATGTTTTTCATGGTGTTCTCCCCAAAACTGTTCCCGCGCCCGAAAGAATTAAGTGTGACGTGCAGGCGTCCCTGCCAACGGCGGGGACGCCTCACGCGGGTGCCTTAAGAGACCGGCGTGCGACGCTTCTGACAGAAGCGCACGTCGGCCGCATTGATCTTGCCGTCACCGTTGCCGTCACGCGGGTCGGTGGCAGAGGTGGGAGTCTGCCGGTTGGCATTGCGGATGATCAGCAGGTCGGCGTTGTCCACGTCGCTGTCGCCGTCGGCATCGCAGCGCATCACGCCGCTCTGCCAAATCTTCTCGACGACGTTGGAGCCGAGCGTGCCGATGAATGCCTGAATCGTGTCCGTTCCCGGGCCGGCGGTGTCGGCGTAGGTGAACGTCGCCGAACCGGAGACGTTGGTGGTGCCTGTGCCGTTCTTGCCTGCGTTCGGCCCGGTCAGGACACGGAAGGTGATGGTGACACCCGGGACTGCCGCGCCGGTGGAACTCTCGGCCGTCGCCGTCACGGTGTGGTTGGTGCCAACCGGGTTGGTTGCCGTCACTGGCGACAAGCCCACCGTGCCGAACTTGTCAGGGTCCGGCTGAATCAGCACCACCGGTGACAAGACCAGTTCGGCCATCGCGGCAATCATCGACTGCGACGACTCGCAGCACGAGAACTGCATGGTGCCCCAGTTGCCGCCGCCAAGCGTGGTCGGCGTCGTCTGGTTGGCGACCAGCCATTCCTGATACTGGCCGTACCAGTCACCCACGCCGGGCAGGTTCGCCATCCCGTACAGCCCCAGGCCCTTGAACACGTTGAACATCGAGTAGGCGCACCCGAAGTTGTGCTGGAACACGTTGGCGATGGGCGACGCGTTGGCGCTGCAGCCCCAGCCGTAGTCTCCCGCGATCCGTCCGGAGGTCCACCGATCGCGTATGTAGGTGACCGTCGCTTCAGCCCTCGAGCCCGCTTCGAATGGGAACGGCTCGCCGAGGAAGAACAACCCCTGCAGCGGGATGCCGCCCTTCTCGATACCCACGTAGGCCAGCGCCGCCGGGTTGCCGTCGCTCTGGTAGTCGAGCGAACCGTTGGTGTTGTGGGCGTTGTTCAGCGCCATGGCGAACTCGGTCCGGACAAATGCCGGCAGCGTGGCGCCCGATGCTTCCGCGTCGAGCAGGCCGAGCAGCACCCAGCCGATGGTCGAACCGTCCGTCACTGACTGATCGTTCAGGTTGTACCCCCAGCCGCCGCGGCCCGTTCCGCTCTCGTTCTGGCCAAACACGACGCTGTTGGCCAGGCGCTGCACGATCTCGGCGTACGACTTGCCGTTGGTGATGCCGGCCACTTCGGTGTTGGTCCGGCTCGCGGCCCCGCCGCCCGCCAACGCGAGCAGGGCAAGCGGCGTCTGGTAGCCCGAATCGCCATTCAGAAAGAATCCGACACAGGGAGCCGGCTCGATACCCGGACCGACGCACGGACTGCCCGCCGGCTGCACGCTCAGGGCCATCGACGACAACTGCGACAACACGAAGTTCAAGCCCCGCCGCACGACGTACTTCTCGTACAACCCGGTCGGCATCGCATTCGAGTTCGGCACCCGGTACCCGTGGTTCTGGAACGCCGCCACGACCAGCGCCGTCGCCGACGGCGTGAACGACCCTGGCCAGCTGGTCGTGATGCTCGCCGGGAAGTTCGCGGCGCGGCTGTTCTGGGACGTCCACAGGTACCGGAGCCCGTTCTGGATCGCGCGGTTCACGTTCAAGCCGCGCAGGTCCGCCGCCGTCAGCGTCGCGCCATCGTAGACCTTGACCTGGACAGTTGCGCTCTCCCCGCCGACGGTCAGGGTCGCCGTGTACACGCCGGCGAGCGCATAGGTGTGATTGACCGCGATGTAGGACCGGTCGGCGACCGCGGCCGGCGGGGTGGCTGGTGAGCCGTCGCCGAAGTCGATCGAAAAGCTAGTGCCGACCGGCAATGTGCTGACACCCCACACCACCTCCGAGGTGCCCTTGAGCATGTCTCGGTCGGGCATCATCAACGTTTCGGCCGACACTCGCGACGCGGAGCCCGTCAACACGAGCGCAACCAGGGCAACGAGCCCGACTACGCTTCTCTTCAGCATCATGCGCACCATATTTGAACCTCTCGACCCCTCTCGACCGTGGTTCCGGCGCGTCCCGCACGACGATGCAACGAAGCGGGAGCCAGCGACGTGTCCGAGGAAAGTGTAGGAGCATCGTCGACTCGCCGGGGCGGGCCGTCAACAAGAAAATGCTCACAAAGTGAACTGGGCTGTGCAAAAGGTAAACAGACCCTCGAAGTCTCCTCTTGGGGTAACTTTGTTCACCGGGAATCTATTCAAATCCCTCTTGTAGAGGTCAAAATGGCAAATCTGTAGAGAAATTAGCGAGGGGGGTCTTCGGGCAGGGTAGGCGCGAGACGACGATGGAGGCGACCTGTGCGCAGAAGCTGCGCAGCGAGGTCAGGCTCCGGGCCGTTTGGTAAGTGGCAGGGCGCGCACCGTCAGCACCACCCGGGTGCCGGGGGCCAGCTGCAGGTTCGGGTTGAGGCGGTTGGCGCCGAAGGGCCCGGAAGACAACGGCGCTGGATTCTCGATGATCGGCGACGGCGTGTGCACGAACCCAATCAGGGTCCCGTCCATCTCCGCCATGTACGCATTGGTGCCGGCCATGAAGGTCGACCCCGTATACACCCACGGCCCCTCGGCCAGCGTCTGCTTGGTCTCGGCGTTGTACACCAGCTGCTCGGCCCGGACGCGGCGCGGCCCATCTGCCGCGTCCCATTCGACCCAGATCTCGACCGGGTCGCCCGCCGGAGGAATCGGGTCGAAGTGCTGGCGTGGCACCACCGCATGGGCCTTGTCCAGGCCAATCAGAATGAGCGCGGTGTTGAAGTTGACCGCATTGGTCTCGAGCTCCATGGCGCTCTCGTAGGACTTGAACCCACCCTGCGTCGTGGCGATGAACTCCAGCACCTGCGCCTCGTTCACCTTGCCCGGGACCGAGATCTCGCGCTTCTTCAGATCCACCCGGACGTTGCCGACCCGAAACAGGTTGTCGCCGAGGCGGGTCACCGGCGCCGGCGCTGCCAGCGGCTGGGTGCCGGGCGGTGGTGACGGCGGCGCGACAGGGGTCTGCTGGGCGCTGGCAGACGCCCAGGCACTCGACAGCAGCACACCCAGAATGATCGGGTGGGCCAGGGCCTTCCACTGCAGCATGGCGCACACCATAACACGCCGCATCCACCCCGCCGCGCCGGCGTCCGGCGGCCCGAGTCGCCCCACCCATGACACGTCGGCCGCTATCGGAATCGGGCCTCCCCATACAATGTGCTGCTCACGACGGTCTGGACCCGCGAGGCTGCATGCATTTACCACGGTGGATCCCTGTTGCCGCACTCCCGGCAGTCACTGGCGCTGCACTCCTGTGGCTCGAAGCCGCGCCTGGCGACTGGTTCACCCTGACGCGTCCAGCCCTCTGGCGCGTTGCGGCTGACGCGCTGCTGCTCAATGCCGCGGTGGCGGTCATCGCGGCACCGGTTCTCGGTGTGCTCGCGGCGTCGCGCCCGAAGGCGTCTTCGGCTGGCGAAGTCCGCAACTCCGCCTGGGCCATCGCCGGGCGACTGGGTGCGCGCGTCGCCGGCTTCGTTGGCGGCTCCGCGGCGGTGACCGTCGCCGGCTTCGGGACGACGTCGTCGGCGCTGTCGCTGGTGGGCACTTCGCATGCCATCCTCGCCGCCGCCGCGCTGGCACTCGCCGCCCTGGGTGCTTTGTGCGGCCGGCGGTTTCGCGATCCGCTCGATGCGGTGGCGTGCAGCGCCGGCGTGGCCGGCCTGATCTCGTTCGGGGTGCTGCTGGCCGGACCGCTCGTCGAGGGCCTGCCGGACGCGGTCATCAACGTTGCCTTGCTGGCCAGTCCGATTGTGGCCACTGCGGCAGGCGCACAAATCGACCTCCTGCGAACGGAAACCTTGTACCAGCTTTCGCCGATCGCACACCGCCGTTTCGAGTACCCCGCCTGGCAGGTGGCCACGGCTGCCTACCTCATCGTTACGATGCTATGCTTCGTGGCCTTGCACCGAGATTCACGCCGACCGCCTGCTGCTTTCTGAGAAGGATGCCTGGTATGAGCGCCCTGTCGCGTTTGCTGTTCGTTCCCAGTGTGGCCGCGCTGCTGGCCCTGTCGCCAACGGTCGGGGCCCAGTCGCCGGCCGACCGCACCGCCGCCCGGAGCGGACAGCTGTCGCCGCAGTTACGGCAGCAGTTGACCCAGAGCCTCGGCCGCGGCGCGGCCTATCTCACGCGTCAGCAGAAGCCGGACGGCACGTGGGAGAACCACTTCGGGATCACCGGTCTGGCGGCGACCGCTCTGCTGCGCATGCCGGGTGTGCCGCGCCAGAAGTCCATGGAGCAGGTCGGCAAGACGTTGGACGCCATCGCCGCGCTGGCCAAACCCGATGGCGGCATCTATGGCAAGGACGTGCCGCATTACGTGACGGCCGTGTCGGTGATGACGCTGGTCGCCGGCGGGCGGCCGCAGGACCGGCCGATCATCGAGCGCGCACGGCGCTATCTCGCCGATCATCTGCTCGATGAGGGCGAGGGCATCCCGCCAGGCGACAAGTGGTATGGCGGGATGGGCTACGGCGGCCCAGGCACGGGCGGGCGGCTCGCCGATATCGTCAGCCTCGAGTATGCGCTCCGCGCCATGAAGGACGCCGACGTGCCGGCCAACGATCCGGCGTGGGCCAAGGCCATCACCTTCCTGCAGCGCACGCAGAACCGCAGTGAGTCCAACGACCAGACATGGGCCGCCAATGATGGCGGGTTCGTCTACTACCCGGGCTTCACCTATCACACCGACGGCGGTACGCGTTCGTACGGCAGCGCGACCTACGCAGGTGTGCTGAGTTACAGCTGGGCCGATGTCAAGCGGGACGATCCCCGCGTGCAGTCGGTGATGAAGTGGATTCGCGACAACTACACCGTCGAGGAGAATCCGGGTACAGGCCAGAAGACGATTTATTACTACTACATGGTCTTTGCCAAAGCCCTGCAGGCGATGGGCGAGCCGGTGATCGTGGACGCCAGGGGCCGGCGTCGAAATTGGCGCGAGGATCTGGGCAGGAAGCTGATCTCACTGCAGCATCCCGACGGCTACTGGGTGAACGAGGTCCCTGCCGAAATGCAGGACAACAAGGTGCTGGTCACCGCGTTCACGATGACTGCCCTGCAGGCCGTCCTGCAGGAATAGGCATGCAGCCGCCTGGCCGCTTGCGGCGCAGCGTGGCCGTGAACGCGAGGCCTCTGGTCCTCGCCGCCGTCCTCGTCTGCCTGTCCTCTGGATTGGCCGCCGCCGCGGCGCCCAGCCTCAAGGCCGTCGCCGGCCTGGGTGGCGTCGCCAGACCGGGCCGGTGGATGCCAGTGCGGGTCACGCTGGAAACCGCCGGGCAGGACCTCGACGGCGACCTCGTTGCCGAGTGGGGCGGCGCTGTCGTGCGCCATGCCGCCAGCGTGACCGCCCCAGGACGCAAGGACTTCGATCTCCTGCTCCGCACCAGCGACCCGGCCGCGTCCGTGACCATCCGGTTCGAATCCCCCGGTGCCTCGCCTGCTGTCGTGGAGGTCGCCGTGCAGACGGCGGCGGCCGACGCCGTGGTCACCCTGTGCGTGACCGCGCCCACCACGATCACCTCCACCGACGGGTGCACCGCGACGATGGCGCCCGAGGTGTTGCCGCGCTCGCCGCGTGGGTACGATGCGGCCGACCGGGTCGTGTGGTCGGGCGCCGCGACGTCCCTCGCCCCCGAGCAGCACCTGGCGCTGGAGCAATGGCGCTCGATACGTCGTCTGGAGGACACCGGCGAGTTCACAGCGGTCCCCGAACTGCCGCACGTGTTGTCGTCGATCGCAGGGCGCTCTCGCATCCCGTGGTCGGTCCTGGCCGGAGCCGCGGCGTACCTCGCCGCGCTCGCGGCGCTGGCGCAGCGCGTGCGCGCGATCCGCATACCCACGACCCGTCTCTATGGCCTGCTCGGCCTCGTGATCGGTGCGGCCGTGGGTGCCGCCCTGGTGGCCGGTCGCGCCGGGCCCGCCTCCGCCATCGTGCTGCATCACGTCAGCGTGGTGCAGCAGGTGGCCGACCCGGGCGTGACACTGGTCTCGATGCGTGCGGTCGCCGTGTTTCCCGCCTTCGACTCGTTCGTCCTGCGTGCTGACGTGACCGATGGGGCGATGCGGCCTGACACGGCCGAGCCACGCTCGCGGGAGGAGTTCGATGGCGGCGGACATCCCATCGTCTCGGGACGCTACGGACTTGGGGCGCGGCAGCCTGTGTCCGTCGATGCCACGATCGAGGCCCGGCCGTTCGATCTGTCGCGGCAGGGAGGTCTGCTGCGGATCACCAACACGTCCGACATGGACCTGCGGGACTGCCGCATCGCTGCAGGCTCTTCACGGGAGATGGCGACCTCGCTGGCCAGAGGGGCGAGCGTCGAGATGCAGTGGCCCCCCGATGCGGGAAGCAGCATCGTCACCTGCACGGGTACCCTGTCGCCGATTTCGTTCACGAGCGGGGGGCACGGGATCACTACCGCGGGGTCGACCACCGTGGCCGCGTTCGCGACCGCATCCGATGTCGGGCGTCGATGATCACCACACGTCGGCTCGGCAAGTCGTTTGGTCGCACACAGGCATTCCGTGAGGTCGACCTCGATGTCGCTGCCGGCGAGTGCGTCGGGATCTCGGGGCCGGCCGGGACGGGACCGTCGACCTTGCTCGGGGTGCTGGGCACTCTCGTCGCACCGACGACCGGCACCGTGACCATCGCCGGCATCGACGCGGTCGCCGACGTGTATCAGGCTCGACGGCACGTGGTCCACGTCGGCACGGACGTCTCAGGACACTGCCGCCTGTCGGCGCGCGATCGGGTGCGCTTCATCCACGCGGCGCGCACGACGTCCCACCCCGCGGCCCGCGGCCGAGCCATCGACGATGCCTTGACTCGCGCCGATCTCGACCCGGACGCCATCGTCGACACCTGGTCCGGGGACATGCGGGCCCGTCTCTCACTGGTCACGGCCCTGGTGCTGCAGCCACGGGTGCTGTTGCTCGACCAGCCGTTCCATTCGGTGGAGGTGAGGTGGCATGCGCCGTTGTCCGAGTGGCTGCGTGAGGTGCGCGAGGCAGGCACCACGATGGTGCTGACGATGACGGAGGGCGATCCTCTGACGGCACTTTGCCACCGTGTCGAGCACCTCGCCGCCGGACGGCTCGTCGCCGGCCTCGGGACAGCGACTCCCCCCCTTGCGGGTCAGACCCCCTAGATGCGCGCCCTTGCTCTGCGGGACCTCTCGGTGATCGCGGGTCAGCCGGCGTTTCTGCTGGCGATGTGTCTGCACGCCGGAGTCCTGGCGGCCTTTCTCGCCGCCTGGAGCAATGGCGTGCCGCAGCTGCCCGGCAATGTCTACGAGCAGCAGCGCCTCGTGCAATGGCTCACGCTGGCGATCCTGCTGCCGTGGACCGCGGTCAGATGCCTGCCTCGTGAGCAGCGCCGTGACGTCGTACTGCTGGCGCTGCTGACTGCCGTCCGCCCCTCGCGGGTGTTGCTGGCCAGGACGCTCGCGGCCTTTCTCGCCCTGAGCCTGCTGCTGGCGAGTGGGCTGCCTATGGTCCTCCTGGCTCAGCAGGTGGCCGGTATCCCGCTGCCGCAGGTGCTCCGCGGGTTCGGGTGCATGCTCGGCCTGGTCGCGGTGTCGTCGGCGATCTCGGTCTGGTGGATCGCGGCGTGCAGCGACCACCTGACCGCGTGGCTGGGCTCGATGGTCACCCTCGTCGGCATGCTGGTTGGCGGCGCGTTCCTGGTGCCGCCGGCCGTTGCGCCCTGGCTGTTGTGGACGGCGTCAGTGGTGGCGGGCTGGCGGATGATGCGGGCCGCGGACGTCTCGATGCGCTACCTGCCGGAGGACCCGGCATGACCGTGCGGTCCCCCTGGTCTGTCCGCAGACGCGAGGCAGCGGCGGCTGCCGCGAACGGGCCCGAGGCAGCCGAGTTCCTGCATCTCCTCGCACGCTTTCGGCGTCGGCTGCACTGGGTGGCCGTGTGGCGCGACGCGCTGGTCTCGGGACTCGTGGGCGTTGCCGCGCTCGAGTGCCTGCTCATCGCCAGGCCCGGTGTCGTGTTGGCGTCGCCGCTGATCATCGGCGCTCTCGGTGTGGCGACATCGACCCTCCTGCTGGTGTCTGCTTACCTGCGCAGGCCGACGCTGGCCGACACCGCGGCTGCACTCGACCTGCGCACCCGGCGCGATCAGGGGCTGGCGAGCGCACTGCAGTTTGCCGCAGGCAACGACCCCGTCGCCTGCCTCATCCATCGAGCCGCACTGGCCCGCGCCGCGGCCCTCGTGCCGCGCCATGTCTTCCCGCTCGAGGCGCCGCGTCACTTCCCGATCCTGCTGGCTACCGTCGCCGCCGTGTCAGTCGTCTTCGCCCTGAGCCTGGCGGTGACGTCGGCTCGCTGGCCGGCAGCGCGGCGCGGCGTCGTGAGCAGCGGCGGCGCGGGCCAGATGCCAGCCGCGGCACGAAGGCAGGACGCCGCTGCCCCCGACCGTGCCGCCGACTCGATGGCCGCCGCCGCGGCCGCCGCACCTGCGTCTCCAGCCGCTACCGCGCACGCCATGGCGGCCCCGCGTGAGGTTGCCGGCATGGCGTCCTCGCAGTCCGGCGACACCTCAGGGCGGACCGACCACCAGCCGTCGGCCGACGCAGACGTCGGCGCAGGACAGCGCCCGGCCGAACCGGCTGTGGACCGTAGCCCCGGGGCTGGGGGGACCGCGGACCTGCCCGGGACATCGGGGGAGACGGGCCGCGGGGCTCTCGCTGTCAACCGCAGCGGCCGCACAGGCGGCGCTGCCGGCGCTGCCGGCGGGGTGGCGCCCGCCGAGGGCGAAATGAGAGGCGCGGGCGGCGTCCGCACCGGCGCCCTCAGCGGCCCCTCGACCATCTCGCGGCACGCGGCGCCTCCCAGCGGCCGCCTCGACGCCGCTCGCTACCGCGCAGCGCGAGGCCGGGCGGAGGCCGCCGTCCAGCAGGATCGCATTCCGCCGCGCCTGCGGACCCACGTCCGGCAGTACTTCGCCACCATCCGCCCCGCACGCCAGCCATGACCAATCCGACCACGGCCCTCGAACTACACGCCGCCGCCTTCCGCGAACTCTTCGACCACCTGCGCACGGAGATTGGACGGGTCTTTGTCGGGCAACGGGACCTGGTCGACCAGGTGCTGCTCTGCTTCTTCTGTCAGGGACACGCGTTGATCGAGGGCCCGCCGGGCCTCGGCAAGACCTTGCTGGTGCGCACCCTCAGCCAGGCCGTCGACCTGCAGTTCGCCCGGATTCAGTGCACGCCGGACTTGATGCCAGCCGACGTGAGCGGAACCAATCTGCTGGCCGAGGGGCAGGATGGGCGGCGCGAGTTCACGTTCCAGCGCGGGCCGATCTTTGCCAACGTCGTCCTGGCCGACGAGATCAACCGCGCCACCCCGCGGACCCAGGCGGCCTTCCTCGAGGCCATGCAGGAAGGTCACGTCACGGTGTTCGGCGTGACCCACCCTATCGAGGCGCCCTTCTCCGTCTTCGCCACGCAGAACCCGATCGAGATGGAGGGCACGTATCCGCTGCCCGAAGCGCAGCTCGATCGGTTCTTCTTCAAGTTGACGGCCCGGGTGCCCGACATCGCGGAGATGGCCGAGATCATGGCCCGCACGACCGGCGATCCACTGCCCGCCCCGGTGCCGCGCTTCGGTGCCGCCGCCGTCGCGTCGATGCTCGGTCTCGTGAAGGGGGTCAAGATTGCCGATGCCCCGCTGCGCCTCGCACTGAGGCTGGTTCGCGCCACCCATCCAGACGAGGCCCAGGCCCCGCCGAGCGTTCGTCAGTACGTGCGGTACGGAGCCAGCCCGCGCGCCGCGCAGGCGATGATCCTGGCCGCCAAGGCCCTGGCTCTGCTCGACGGTCGCTACCATGTGTCGAGCCAGGACGTGCGCCGGGTGGCCTGGCCGGCGCTGAACCATCGCGCCATCCGCAACTTCCGCGCCGAGATCGACCACGTGCCCCAGGAGACCATCGTCAACGACGTGCTGGCAGCCGTCGGCGAGGATTGACGCGATGCTGTCGGCCGAGGAAGCCCGCACGCTCCAGCGCCTGGTCCTGCTCGGTGGCGGCGCCGCGGCAGCGACCGGCTCGGGCTCCCGGCATGCACGATCGCGCGGTCTTGGCAGCGAGTTCCACGACTACCGGCACTACCAGCCAGGCGACGACCCGCGCCGCATCGACTGGACCGTCGAGGCGCGGCTGCGCCAGCTGGTCGTGCGCGTCTGTCAGGCCGAAGGTCGGCTGCGGCTGCACCTGCTCGTCGACGTCAGCGGCTCGATGGCGGTGGGCACCCCCAGCAAACTCGCCTGCGCAGCCAAGCTGGCCGCGGCCCTCTGCTATCTCGCGATCGAGCGCCGTGACAGCGTCGGCGTGGCCACCTTCGACGACGCCATCCGCATGCACCTGAAGCCGGCGAGCGGCCATCATCAGGTCTTTCGTGTCTTCGACGTGCTGCAGCAGGCCGCGGCAGGACGCTCGCGCATCGACCGCGCGCTGATCGACTTTGCCAGCCTCGCCCGGGAGGGAGGCATGGCGATCGTGCTGTCGGACTTCTTTCAACCCGACGGGGTGCTCGACGGGCTGCGCTACCTGCGCAGCAGCGGTCTCTCCCTGGCAGTGCTGCAGGTGGTTGCCGCCGAGGAACTGCGGCCGTCGTTCACAGGGGAGACCGAGCTCGCCGATATCGAGGACCCGTCGGCTCCTGTCGTCACGGTGGACCAGGCCGCCGTCGCGGCGTACCAGCAGCGTGTCGCGCAGACATCAGCAGCCCTGGCGGCCTTCTGCGCCGACTCGGGCCTGCCCTGGGCCCGGATCGAATCCTCGACGAACTTCGAGGGCCTGGTCGAGGCCTGCGTCCAGGCTCGCCTCCTGGGCGGCCGGGCGTAGGGTCGTCGATGACGCTGCTCACCCCCGGTGCGCTCTGGCTGCTCGCGCTGGTGCTGGTGGTCTTTTTCGTGCGTCGCCGGCGGGCGCGGCGTCAGCTGGCCGTCGCGAACCTCTACCTGTGGCGCGAGCCGTCACGACCCGATCGGATGCAGTTCGCCTTGGCGCGAATCCGTCGACATCGCCTGGCGCTGCTGCAGGCCGCCTTCATCGTCGCCGTCGTCATCGCGCTGGCGCGGCCGGTGGTGTCGTGGCAGCCGCGGCGCGTGGTCTTCATCGTCGATGTGTCGGCAAGCATGGCGGCGCGCGAGAACGGGTCGACCCGGCTCCAGCAGGCCCTGGAGCGGGCCCGCGAGGTTCTGCACGGCCTGCCGGCGCGCGCCCGGGTCCGCATCGTCGCGGCAGGGCCGTCGCCGGTCGACCTCGGCGAGCGCGCCGTGGTCGACCCCGCGCTGGAGGGGCGCCTTGCGTCACTCGAGGTCACCGCTGGCGCCGCCGCACTGGCGGCGGCACTCCGGTCCGTGCGCGCGCCCTCGGGAGCCGTACCGGAGACGTACGTCTTCTCCGACCTGCTCCCGCCCCAGCCGCGTCGCGGCGACGGGGCAGCCGGGCAGGTGCACTGGGTCACCGTCGGCCGGCCGGCGCAGAACGCCGCCATCACCGCTCTCAGCGCGCGACGCCTGACCGCGACGCACGCCGATGGGCAGGTGTTCGTCGAGGTCTGGAACCACGGGGCCGATGCACGCCAGACCGAGCTGCAACTGACACAGGACGAGGTCGAGATCGCACGGCTCCCCCTCGCCCTGGCGCCCGACGCGGCGGCGTCCCTGGTCGTCGACGTGCCTCGCCTCGACGGCGTGATCCGGGCCCGACTGCGGCACGACGACGCCCTGACGCTCGATGACGAGCGGTTTACCGTGGCGCCGTCCGGTGCACCGATCCGCGTGCTCCTGGCAACGGCTGAGGGCTACTTCCTCGAGAAGGCCCTGGCTGCCAACCCGCATGTCCGGCTCGAGGTGGCCGGCCGGTCGCCGTCCAGTCCCAGCCCGGCGTCGCCATACGACGTCATCGTCTGCGACAGCTGCCCGGTGGCGTCCGAGGCTGGCCCGGGCATGCTCATCGTCGTGCGGGGCGCTTCGGGCAGGGGCCCGGCCGCGCCGCTGTCGCTTGGTGTGACCGCACATCCCCTCCTCAGGGCGTTGGAGGTCGGCGACGGCCATGTGGCCCCGCTCGCGGTGACGGCGGTGCCGGCCGACGCCGACGTGATTCTGCGCGTTGGCGATGCACCCGCGGTCGTCGCCTACGAACGTCTCGGCCAGCGCGTCGTCGAACTGCGGGTCGACCTCGCCTCGTCGGAGTTGCCGCTGCTGACGGCGTTCCCGGTGCTGGTGGCCAACGCCATCGACTGGCTGGCGTCGCCCGATGCGGCCGGCACGCAGGTACGTGCCGGCCAACCCCTCGCCTGGACCGTGCGTGACTCGCGGCAACTCGCAGGCGTGGCGGTCGTGGGTCCTGATGGTCGGGCCGTGCCGGCCGTCGTGGCAGCGCGGAACCTCACCGTCACTGGTACGGGTGCGTCCGGGATCTACCGCGTGCGCGGCACTGGCTGGCGTGCCGTGTTCGCCGTGGCTCCCGACACGGAAAGCGAGTCCGACCTGACGCGCCGCGCCTCCGCCGCGCTGGACCCCGATGCGCCGGCGCCGGCACTGCGCCCGGCGGCCACGCCGCTGTCCACGGCGCTGGTCGTGGCGGCACTGGCCTGCCTCGTCGCGGAGTGGTGGGCTCGGTCACGATGGGCGCCCGGGACCTGAACACGATGGCGCCATTGCAACTGCGACCGCGTCGGACGTCGAGGCGAGACGACAAGGATCAGGCACGGGCGGGAGCCTGTTGATGCGCTTCGCATCGCCGTGGTGCCTGCTGCTGCTGGCCGTGCTGCCTGTGATCTGGTGGATGGCCCGCAGGTCCACACCGGCGATGCCGCGGCGCGTGGTGGTGGTCCGCCTCCTGGTGGCCACGCTGCTGGTGGTCGGCGCGGGCGGGCCGCAGGTCCGCCGCAGCGATGCGCCGCTCGCGGTGATGTTCGTGCTCGACCGGTCCCACAGCATGGAGTACCAGGCGCAGGCCGACACGCTGGCGCGGGCCAGGCAGATGGCGGCCGCGATGCGACCCGGTGATCAGGTCGGGGTCGTGGTCTTCGGCCGCGATGCCGTGATCGAGCGGCGTCTGGCGCCGCGTGCCGACATCACCGCCGTGACTTCGAGGGTGGACGGCGGGGAGACCGACCTCGAAGCGGCGCTGGCCCTGGCTCGGGCGGCGCTGCCCGAGGGGGGGCTTCGGAGGCTGGTGCTGTTCTCGGACGGCAGGGAAACCCGCGGGACAGCCACGGCCGGGGCCGCCCTGGCCGCTGCCGAGGGCACGGCCATCGATGTCGTGATTGCCGAGGAGACGCGGCCGCGCGAAGCGGCCCTGATGGCGACCGCGGTGGCGGCGCCCGCCGACGTCCGCGTCGGCGAGCCGTTCCGGGTGTCGGTGACGGCTCGCGGGCCCATCGGCATGCGGGGCATGGTGACGCTGGTGCGGGACGCGCTGCCCGCAGTGCAACAGGAGCTGGTGATCGGCCCGAGCGGCAGCGGTCAGGTCGGATTTGCGGAGCGACGCGACGAGGCGGGCTTGTACGCCTACGTGGCGTCGGTTCGCCGGGCCGGCGAGGACGCCGCGGGAGAGCCGGCGCCCGAGGCCGGTGCCGTGGTGGCCGTCGCCGGCGAGACGTCGATCCTCTATGTGAGCCGCGGCCGGGCCGCGCTGGCGCCCGTGCTGTCGGCAGCCGGCTTTCGGACGACGGTTCTGGGCGCGGAGGATCTGCCGACCTCCGCGGCGACCCTCCTCCGCAACGATGCCATCGTCCTCGACGGTGTCGAGGCCGAGCAGCTGACGACCGCCCAGGCGGCGGCGGTGGCGCGCTTTGTCGAACACGCGGGCGGCGGCCTGCTCGTGCTGGGCACGACGCGCAGCCTCAGTCCGGCGGGCTTTCCCGAGACGCCGATCGGGGCGGTGCTCCCGGTCGATCTGCGGCCCCGCACCGGTCGCCGCGGGCCCTCCCTTGCACTGGTCCTGCTCATCGACAAGACGGGGAGCATGGCTGACGTCTCGAGCGGCGTCAGCAACATCGAGCTCGCGCGTCGCGCCGCCATCAAGGTGCTCGAGGTCCTGCCGACGGGCGACAGCCTCGGCATCATCGCCTTCGACGGCACGGCGACGCGCACCATCGCACCCCTCGGTCCCTCTCGCGACCTGCCGGCGATCACCGAGCGCCTCCGCACCATCGAGCCGTCGGGATCGACGGCGCTCGCGCCGGCCATCGCGCAAGCCGTGGCGTGGCTGCACGGGGCCGGCGGGGCGATGGCCGCCAGACGCCACATCCTGCTCATCTCGGACGGGCGGACGACGCCTGCCGATGCCGGCCGCGTGCGCGAGACGCTGCAGGGGGCCGGCGTCGAGGTGTCGGCGGTGGCCGTCGGCCGGGACGCCGACCGACCGCTCCTCGAACAACTCGCGCGCGCCACCGGCGGCCGCGCCCACTTCCCGGATGACCTCGCCCAGTTGCCGGTCATCGTGGCCAGGGAGGCGGCCGCGGCATCGAGCGGCCGTACTGTCGACGAAGCCTTCGTCGTCCGCGCATCAGCCCATCCCGTGCTTGCCGGTCTCGATCGGACGTCGATGCCGAGCCTGGGCGGCTATACCGTCAGCGCGGCCCGCCCCACGGCCGAAACCATCCTCAGCTCGCATCTCGGCGATCCGGTCCTGGCCGCCTGGCGTGTCGGCCTCGGCAAGGTGGGGGTCATGACGGCCGACCTCGGCTCGTCGGCAGGTGCGGGCATGCGCGAGTGGGCCGGGTTCGCGCCGCTCTGGACTCAGACGGTCCGCTGGCTGGGTCGGCGGACCGACGACCGGTCGCTGGAGGTCACGCTCGCAGATGCCGCCCCCGGGCTGGACGTCACCGTCGAAGCGCATGACGCGGACGGCGCCTTCCGCAATGGCCTCGTCGTGCGGGCGCGCGTACGCCTGCCCGACGGGGAGACCCGGGACATGCCGCTCGCCCAGCAGGCGCCCGGTCGTTATCACGCCCGACTGGCGGCTGCGCCCGTGGGTCCGTACGGGGTGGTCATCAGCGCCGTCGACGTGCCAGGGCAGTCCGAGGTCCGGACGATGCGGGGCGGCTATCTCGCCGACCGCGAGCGGCGCGGCCGCGGGGTCGATTCGGAGGGGCTCCGGCGACTCGCGGAGATGACCGGCGGCCACATCCTGCGGCGCGGCGACAATCCCTTCACGACGGCACGGGGGGCCGAGTACGCCGACATCGCGCAGTGGGTGCTGGCCGCGGCGCTGCTGCTGTTTGCGGCCGAACTCGTCGTCGCCTCGGACGCGTGGCCGGTCCTGCGGCAGGCCCGGTGGCGTCGCCGCGGCGCGCGCAGCGACGTTGGCGCGGAGCCCGCGGCATGAAGCGCTGGGTCGTGCTGGCGATGACGGCTGCCGCCGCGGTCATTGGCGCCAAGGTGCTGGTCGAGGACGTGCTCGGTCTCGATCTGGAAGAAGCAGCGCGGTCCTGGATCGAGCGGCCCGGACCGGCCAGCGCGTGCGCGATCGTGGGCTTGCTTGCTGCCGACATCGCGATACCGGTGCCGTCGAGCATCGTGATGGTACTCAGCGGCGCGGTGTTCGGCGTGGTGCAGGGCACGTTGCTCTCGCTCGCCGGATCGATGGCGGGTGCGTGGATTGGCTTCGAGGTGGCTCGCCGTCTGGGCCGCCCGGCCTGCGTTCGCCTCGTCGGCGATGCGACGTTCGGAGAACTGGAGACCTTCTTTGCGCGACACGGTGTGGCGGCGGTCATGATCACCCGGGCGCTGCCGATTGCCATGGAAGCCACCAGCATCGTGGCCGGCCTGTCGCGCATGGGGCGGGTCCGTTTTCTGTCGGCAGCCCTGGTCGGCACCGCGCCGGTCGCGTATGCGTACGCGTATGCCGGGGCGCTCACGCAGCGGACCGGCAGCCTCCTGCCGGTCCTCGTCCTGCTGCTGGTCGTCGCGACGGCGTGGATTGGCTACCGGAGCCGCCTGCGACGGGCAGCCGCGCGGCTGCCGGATTGACAGCCAGTGAGCCGAAAGTCAAGATACGCGCGCCCAGAGACCCCCCGTTGCCCGCCTGTCTGCCCGCAGGCCATCGTTTGACCTCGAGGGCTGGAGAGCATTCATGAACGAGCCGTCCACAGCTGGCGCGCCACGCCTTCCCGACCCCGCGCTGCTCATGCGGCTTGCCCTCGCCTACCGCAGTTCGACGGTGCTGTTTGCCGCCACCGAGCTCGATGTCTTCACGCTCCTTGCCGACGGTCTGACGGCGGGCGAGGTGGCCCAGGCGCGCGGCGCGAATGGCGAAGCCGTCAGGCTTCTGCTCGATGCGTGCACCGCCGAAGGCCTGCTGACCCGGGAGGGCGAGCGCTATCACAACACGCCGATGGTGGATGCGTACCTGGTGCGCGGCAGGCCGGCGTACATAGCGCATGGTTTGAAGTTTGCCGAGGATCTTGCTCCGGCGTGGAGTCGGTTGGCCGACCTGGTACGCACCGGTCGTCCAGTCATGGAGCCGGAGTCGGTGCTCGGCGATGACAAGGAGAAGACGCGGGCGTTCGTGCTGGCGATGCACGAGCGCGCGCGCGGCATGAGTGCCGTGTTGCCGCACGGGGTCGACTTCACCGGGCGGCGCCGCCTCCTCGACGTCGGCGGCGGACCGGGCACGTACTCGATTGCGCTGGTGCAGCAGACGCCCGGCCTGACCTCGACGATCCTCGATCGCCCCGGGGTCCTCGAAGTGACCAGGGAGATCGTCGCGAGCCACGGCTGCCAGGACCGCATCGAACTGCGGCCCGGCGACTACCTGAGCGCGCCGTTCGGGACCGGGTACGACTGCGTGCTGCTGTCGGGCATGATGCACCGCGAGACCCCCGAGCACTGCCAGCACCTGCTGCGCAAGAGCTGCGCCGCGATGGCACCTGGCGGCCTGGTGGTGGTGAGCGACGTGTTCTTCGACGACGACCGCCGCGACAGTCCGCCCTTTGCCACCTACTTCGCGCTCAACATGATGTTGATGAGCGCCGATGGCACGGCGCACGCCAAGACCGGCATGGCCCGATGGCTGACCGAGTGCGGCTTCACGCGCGTCGAGATCAGGGACTTGCCGCCACCCAATCCCCACACCCTCGTGGTCGGGGAACGGGCGTGAACCTCCCGGCTGCGTCGGCCTCCGATCACCAGGCCATGCGGCACCCGGGTCCGCCCCGCTGGATGGTCGTGTTGACCGGCGCCGTCGCGGCGCTGTCGTTTGCGATGGCCATCGCGGAGACGAACTGGTGGATGCACTACGTGATCGACGATGGCGAGTATCTCAGCCTGGTCGGTCTCGCCGTCGTCACCGTCGCCGGCCTGTCCCTCCATCGCGCCCGACGCCTGGCGGTGTCGCTGCCGCTGGTGGTGCCGTGGCTGCTCTTTCCGGTGATTACGCAGGGCGATCAGCTGATCGACAACCTGTCGATCGGCTGGATGCGCCTGATCACCCATGTGCTGCTGGCGGCGCTGTTCGCCACGCCGGTGGCGGTCATCGTGCTGGCGGTCGTGCTGGCCGCGTCGAGGGCGGATCTGCGGGCACGGCGCTGGATGGCGCTGGTTCCCGGCCTGCAGCCGATCCGTGAGGGCCGCGTCCGGGAGGGCGCGGCCGTGCTGACTGCCGCCTTGCTCGTCGCCGAGATTTGGGTCGCGGCCCGGGCACTCGGCATGCTGATGATCATCACCCTGGTGCTGCTGACGCTGGCGGTGTTGACCTTTGGTACCGCGGGCCGGCCGCCTCACGCTTTTGCTGACCACAGGTCGCGTCGCCTCACCGAGCGACGTGCCCTCGGCCTGCTGCTGGCCGGCGTCGTGGCGTCGCTGGCGGTCTTCGTCGGTTTCAAACACCGGCCAGGCGCCTACCAGGGCAGTCCCAGCTACTTCATGGATCCGTCCAGGCAGGGCGAAGGCTTTCGCCTCGACGCGGTGCCCACCGGCACCCGGGCGCCGGCCGTGCCCGCCCATCCCGAAAGGGTCCAACAGGCCCTGGTCGCATACGCGCATGCCCTCGACCGCTTGATCACGGGCTACTACCTGCTCGACCGGAACTACACGTACGACTTCCACAACCACCTGTTTCTGCGGCGGACACCGCTGCTTGCCGACTACCGCGCCGTGGCCCTCGCGCACGTCCATGCGGCGCGGACACTGCAGCTGACGGCCGATGGGCTCGCTGTGTCGGCGCGGGCCGCCCTGGACGCCGACGACCCGTTGCGCCGGCTGCTCGACGACGTGCAGGGATACACCGAGTTCAACATGACGCGGGCGCCCCGGCTCGAGCAGATGAGCGGCGCGTTCGAGCGGACACCGGCAGGTTTGCAACACGCTGCGCATCTGTACGAGGGCGAGGGCAAGGTGGTGACCGACAGGCTGTCGCAGATGTTGGACAAGCATCAGGCCGTCCTGCAGTCGGACGCAGTCGCCCCGGTCACCGGCGAGTTCGTGGCGCGCTGTCGCGCCATGGTCGACCGGTACGCCAATCGCATCGTCGGGTTCTGACGCTGATGCGTTCCAGCCTCCGTCTTCACCACCGGATCGTGATTCCGTTCGTGCTGGTGGCCCTGATGGCGACGTCGGCCGCCGCGTATGCCGCGCTGTGGGCCGTGTCGCGCGCGATGGAGGGCCGGGTGCGCGGCCAGTTGCTCAGCGCGAGCGCCGTCGTGGCTCGCGGCGACTTCGCGGTCAATCGGGCAATCCTCCTGAGCGTGCAGGAGATCACCGACGCCCACGTGCTGACCTTCACGTCCGGCGGCGAGATACTGGCCAGCACGGTGGACCGTGGCGAGCGCGGCGATCTCGTGTCGCGCGTCGTGGCGGCCGGGCTCAGTCGCAGTGCCTCGGCCACGCCGGGCGCCGCCTCGGTCGTCCGCATGGACTGCGGCGCGCCGTGCTTTGTCGCGTTCAGGCCGGTCGCGGGCCGTCCGGGGACGATCGTGGCACTTGTCGCCGACGCGTCGGACCTGGCGGCCGTCACCCGCGCGGTGACCAGGACCGTGCTCTGGGCCGCGGCGCTGAGCGTGGTCGTGATGATGCTGGCCAGCCAGATCGTGGCGCGTCGGGTCACCGCGCCGCTGGCGAGACTCAGCGACTTCGCGCGTGGCCTGGCCGCCGACGCGCACGACCGGCGCGCCCCGGCTGGCGAGGACGAGATCGGCCAGCTGGCGGTGGCGTTCAACGGGATGCTGGACCGGGTCGAGCAGTCGCGGGCAGAACTGCTGCGATCAGGGAAGCTCGCGCTTGCCGGTCTGCTCGCCGCCCGGGTCGCGCACGACATCCGCAACCCCCTGTCGTCGATCAAGATGCAGGCACAGCTGCTGCGTGCCGAGGCGCGCGAGCCAGACCAGCGCGCGACGCTCGAGGCGATCCTGCACGACATCGACCAGGTCGAGTCGGTGGTCAGCGACCTGCTGGAACTGGCGCGTCCGGGCGCCCCGCGCCGCCAGCCGGCGCAGGTCAACGCGGTGGTCCGGGAAGCCTTGCAGCAGATGGGCGCGCAGCTGCGCTATCGCCGGATCGCCGTCGAGGCGGACCTCGAGGAGGCGCTGCCGATGCTGCACCTCGATGCGCCTCGATTCAAGCAGGCGCTGCTCAATGTGGTCCGGAACGCGGCCGACGCGATCCATGCCGGCGGCACGATCGGGGTCACCTCGCGCCACACCGGGTCGGCCGTGATCGTGGAGGTGTGCGACGACGGGGTCGGGGTCGACCCGGACATCCTCGCTCAGGTGTTCGAGCCGTTCGTGTCGACCAAGCCCGACGGGGTCGGCCTCGGCCTGGTCAACACCAGGGCCGTGGTCGAGAGCCACGGTGGCACAATCGTGCTGGAACGTCGGGAGCCCGCGGGCACGCGCGTGCGGATCTCGCTCCCGATCGATGCCGTGACTACCAACGACGCCCTGGCGACCCCCCACGATGGCTGACATCCTCGTAGTCGACGACGACCAGTCCATCGCGGCGGCGTTCGAACGCGTCCTGCGACATGAGCAGCACGGCTACCGGGTGGCCAGCAACGCCGAGGATGCCGTCCACCTCATTGCCGAGCGCGAGCCCGACCTCGTGCTGATGGACGTGCGCATGCCAGGGGTGGACGGCCTGCAGGCGCTGCCGCTGATCCGCGAACGCTTCCCGGACATCCATGTCGTGATCATGACGGCGTACGGCACGAGTCAGACGTCGATCGACGCGATCCGCGCCGGCGCCTTCGACTACATCACCAAGCCCCTCGACCTGGAACAGATTCGGGCGGTGATTCGGCAGGCACTGGGCGCACGGCGCCATCGTGTGGCCGTCGCTGCGCCTGTGGCGACCGACCCGGCGCCGCCTGCCGACGTCAGTCTGGTCGGCGACTCGCCGGCGATGCAGGCCATCTACAAGATGATCGGCACGCTCGCGGCCAACGACGTGCCGGCGCTGGTGGTGGGTGAGCGCGGCACCGGCAAGGGGCTGGTCATCGAGACCATCCACGACAACAGCAGCCGCAGCGCGTATCCGGTCAACTTCCTCGACTGCGCGACGCTGCCGGAGCCCGACCTGGCCGCCGCCCTGTTCGGCACACACAGGGGCACGACCCACGTCGGGCAGGTCGACGCGCTCCCCCTCGTCCTGCAGGGGCGACTGGCGCGAGCGATGGACAGCAACCGGGCGCGGGCCTCCAGCGAGCCGGCGCTCACCTCGCGCATCCTCGCCTCGAGCGACGTCAATCTTGCCGAGGCCGTCGCGTCGGGCACGTTCAGCCGTGAGTTGTACGAGGCACTGGCCGTGATTACCCTGCGGCTGCCGCCGCTGCGCGAGCGACGGGAGGACATCCCGCTGCTGGTCCGGTACTTCATCGCACGCTTCAACGAGCAGCTGGCCCGGACCGGGAAGGGCGTCGACCAGGAGGTATGGCTGCGGCTCCAGGAGCACCCGTGGCCCGGCAACGTCGGCGAACTCGAGCGGGTGATCAAGCGGGCCTGCATCGTGACGCGGAGCGACGTCATCACCATCGAGGCGCTCGGCGACAGCCTCACCGGCAGTCCCGCCTCCGGCCACCAGGGCGCCGAAACCGCACTCGTCCGGGCGGCACGGACGGCGCTGCACGAACGACTCGTCGACGGCTCCGGTCCGTCCGCGACGCCGTACCACGACATCATCGAGTTGGTCGAGACCACGCTCGCGCGGGAGGCCCTGGGCATCACCAACGGCAACCAGGTGAAGGCCGCAGAGCTTCTCGGCGTCAACCGCGCCACGCTGCGCAAGAAGTCGCCCCCCGAGAGCTGACGGTCCGGCAACGTTGCGCCCACCCACCGCAAGCAGACCAAAGGCGCGCCAGATGCCGACATCGCGTCGAGGTCGGGCTCGCCATCGCGTGGAAGTCCGCCGGAAATCGCCCGTTTGACCGCCGCCGCGGCGATCTGCACCCGGCTGTTCGCTTGGGTGTGACGCCACGTTAAGGTCTCTGTGGCGAACGCGTGCGGCCTGGTGGCCGCGGCGTCGCGGCCGTGCCGCAGCCGCGGGGTTCCTGCACTTCAGCGGAGCCAAGGCTGCGAGCTGAGTTTGCGTTGTGGTCGGGCGCGCCGACGGTACCTGCATGACATCTCTCGTCCTGATGACAATGACCCTGACGGCAGGCACCGGGCCGACGGTGGCCGTCGAGGCCCCGCAGTCGTGCGTGCTGACCGGTCATGTCGCCGACGACGGCGGCGGTGCCCTGCCGCAGGCCACGGTCACGCTGCTGTCGTCGACCTCGGTAATCCGGGCGCAGACCCGCACCGACGCGGCGGGAGGGTACGCGATTCCCGACCTCGCCCCGGGCACCTACGTCATCGCGATGAGGGCCAGTCGCTTTGCGCCGACGCAGCGGGTGATCCGCCTGGAGAGGTGCCCGTTCGTGCAGGTGGACGTGCACCTCGCGGTGGACGGTCCGCGCGAGCTGGTGACGGTGACGCCGGTGCCGTCCGAGAGCGGCGAGGTCGCGCACGTGCCGCAGCTGGTCACGGTAACCGAGGCCAGCCCGACCAACGTCCAAGTCCACGCGTTGCTGCCCGAGTTGTTGCGCGGTACGGCAGGCATCAGCATCCAGAAGACGTCGACGAGCCAGGCCTCGGCGTTCGTCCGTGGCCTGACGGGGCAGCATGTGGTCACCCTGGTGGACGGCGTCCGCTTCAACACCGCCACTTTCCGGCCCGGGGCGAACCAGTACCTCGCGTTCATCGACACGGCGAGCGTGAATCGCATCGAGGTGGTGCGAGGGCCGGGCGCCGTGGCGTACGGCTCGGACGCGTTGGGCGGCACCATCAACGTCCTGACCCAGTCGACCGGGTGGGGCCGACCGCGCTTCGGCGCCGACGGTTCGGCGAGCGTCGGCCTCGGATCTGCAGACCATTCGGCGGGCGCGTCGTTCACGCTCGGCGGAGGGGGGCGGCACTGGGGTTTCTTCGTCGACGGCGCCCTGCGGTCGTACGACGACCTGCGGGCCGGGGGCGGCCGCGATTCCCACGCGGCGGTCACCCGCCTGCTGGGGCTGCCGTCCAGCGTGCTGGGCGACCGGCTGGCGCAGACCGGCTATCGTCAGCGGTCGGCGTCGGCAAAGCTCGACGTCCGGGTGCGGCCGTCCGACAGCCTCGGCGTGCAGTACATGCATGGCGCGCAGCAGGGGGCCAGCCGCTACGATCAGCTCGATGGCGGGCTCGGCAATCTGCTGCATCGCTTCGACCCGCAGGCGCTCGACTTCGGCATCGTCCGCTACGACCGGCTCGGCCTGGGACCGTTCGATACCCTCACGGCGCGGGGATCCTACAACCGTCAGACCGACGACCGGACCACGCAGAGCATCAACAACAGTCGGGGCGTGCTGTCGCCAATCGTCGCCGAGCAGAACGAGACGACCGCGCGCGGTGGCCTGCTCAACGTCGCGCGCTCGAGGCACGCGCGTCACCGCGTCAGCGCCGGTCTCGAGTTCTATGACGAGCGCGTCGCCTCCACCCGTCTCGATCACACCTTCGAGACCAGCACGGGCGCCTTCACCGGCCGGGCGAGCGCCCGGGGACGCTACCCGGATGGCGCGCACTACGGCACGCTCGGCGCGTTCTCCCGCTATGAGTGGGTACCGGTACTCGACCGGCTGACGCTGTCGGCATCCGCCCGGTACAGCCGCTTCACCTACGAGCAGGGCACACCCGGGCTCGGCACCGGGCAGCCGCGATTCGGTGTGCCCCACTACCGCACCGCCCTCGGCGACGACACCTATCAGGGCACGGCCACCTGGAACGTCACCCGCGACGTGCTCGTCTCCGCGGTCGTCAGTCGCGGCTTCCGGGCCCCCAACGTCAACGACCGCGGCACCATCGGCCTGTCCGGGAACGGCTTCGAAGTGCCACCGGAGGAGGCCGTGTCGCTCGGTGCCGGCGTCGTCCCCTTCGGGGCTGCGCTGAACGCCCCCACCGAGCCGGCGCGGTCGCTGGCGCCGGAGCGGCTGTGGAACTACGAGCTCGGCGCGCAGTATCGTCGCGGCCCTTTCAGCGTCCGCGGCACGACGTTTCGGGCCGACCTGTACGACCTGATCGAGCGCAAGGTGGTCGTGCTGCCGCCGGGCGCGACGGGCGCGCGGATCGGCGGTGAGGAGATTGTCCGGCAGGACGCCCGGGGCCTGGTGTACACGGCGCTGGCGAACACGCCGGTGTTTGTCCGCACCAATGCCGGTCACGTGCAGCTGCAGGGGGTCGAGGGCACCATGGCCATCAGACTGCCGCGCAGCCTGTCGGTCGAGGCCAACGCCTCCTACATCCGTGGCGAGGACGTGGCCAGCGGCCGACCGCCCGGGCTCGAGAACGGCCTGCCGCCACTGCATGGGGGCGCGTTCCTGCGCTGGCAGGCGCCCGAGCGGCGGTGGTGGTCACAAGCCTCCGCCCTGTTTGCCGGCCGGCAGGGGCGGTTATCGCCCAATGACATGGCCCAGGCGCGCATCGGGGGGTTCCGGACGGCATCCGAGATCACCCAGTTCTTCAACAACGGCGCGGTGGCGCGAGGACTCGTACAGGGGGGCGTGCTGGTGCCGACCGGCGAGACCGTCACGCAGGTGGTCGCGCGCGTGCTCGGGCCGGCAGTCGCGACGGGCGCGCCGATGTTCACCAGCAATGCCGGCTACGTGGTGATCGGCGTGGCCTGCGGCATCCGAGTGGGACGCCAGTCGTCGACGATGCTGGCCATCGACAATCTGACCGACCGGAACTACCGCGTGATGGGGTCCGGCGTCGACGGCCCGGGCCGCAATGTTCGCCTGGTGCAGACCTTCCTGTTCTAGCGCCGGGCGGGTCGCCGGCGGTGTCGGCTCGGCCTCGAGCGTGGGGGCTGCGGCCCCTGAGGCGCGGGTATACTCTTGGCCATCCTCCCTATGTCCACCACCGAAACCGACCACACCGACCATGGCCTTGCGGTGCGCCAGGCCCGCGGGGCGCTGATTGACGTCGGCTTCCTGCCGGTCCGCGCCAAGCTACTCGAGGTCGCGGCTTTCCTCGACCGTGTCGAGCGACACGGCGTTGCCGACGATTTCCGCTGTGAGGCGCTCCGCGCGGCCGCCCACCTGCTCGTAGATGGCGAGGCGGAGCGGGCGCGGCGCATCCTGGAAGCGTTGAGCGATCCGAGCCTGGAACCCGAGGCAGTCTCCAGCGGCAAGGCGGCGTTTGGCGCGTGGCAGCGTCGCGACTGAGACCATGCGCTACATCGAGCCCCACGGCCACATGGTGAGCCGCACGACCGACGACTACGAGGCGATGGTGACGGCCGGGTGCCAGGCGGTGTGCGAGCCGGCTTTCTGGGCCGGCTTCGACCGCGGATCGGTCGACGGCTTTCGCGACTACTTCCGGCAGTTGACCGAGTACGAACCGGCGCGAGCCGCCAAGTACCTGCTGCCGCATTACTGCTGGCTCTGCATCAACCCCAAGGAATCGGAAGACCTCGCGCTGGCGGCTGACGTCCTCGCGATGATCCCCGAGTATCTGGACCGGCCGAACGTCCTCGGCATCGGTGAAATCGGCCTGAACCGCAACACGCGCAACGAACTGCGTGTGCTCGAGCAGCACGTGGAGCTGGCCGTGGCGCACCAGCAGCTGATCCTCGTCCACACGCCACACCTCGAGGACAAGCTGAAGGGGACGCGCCTGATTCTCGACGTCCTGCGCGCCCACCCCGGCGTGCACGCCGCGCGCGTCATCGTCGATCACGTCGAGGAACACACGCTGCGGCTGGTGCTGGACGCCGGGTTCTGGGCCGGCATCACGCTGTATCCCGACTCCAAGTCGTCGCCGGCCCGTGCCGTCGACATGATCGAGATGTGCGGCGGCGAGCGGCTCTGGATGAACAGTGCGTGCGACTGGGGCGTGAGCGACCCGCTGGCAGTGCCGAAGACGGCACTCGAGATGCGCCGCCGCGGTCACACCGCCGACCGGGTCGATCAGTTGCTGTTCCGCAACCCGCACCAGTTTCTCTCGCAGTGTCCGAAGTTCCGGGTCGCCGCCGCGAGCGCGACATGATCATCGCCGACGGCCTGCACCTCGCCTACTGCACCAACGTGCACCGCGGCGAGACCTGGCCCGAGACTTCTGGCCAGGCTCGAGCAGCATACCGACAGCGTGCGCCGCCGCGTCGCCCCGAGCGAGCCGTACGCCATCGGACTCCGGCTCGGTGCGCAGGCCTCGGCCGATCTCGCCGAACCAGCGACGCTGCTGGCCTTCCAACGCTGGCTGGACGCCCACGAGAGTTACGTGTTCACCATCAACGGCTTTCCGTACGGCAGCTTCCACGGGAGGCGTGTCAAGGAGCAGGTCTACGCGCCGGACTGGGCCACGCCCGAGCGGCTGGCGTACACGATGCGCCTGTTCGACCTGGTTGCGGCCCTGGTCCCGCCGGGCGTGCCGGGCAGCGTCAGCACCGTCCCGGTGACGTTCAAGGGCGTGCCGCAGACACCCGAGCACAGGACGGCTGTCTTTGCCAATCTCGCCGCCTGTGCCCGTCACATCGAGAGCCTCGTCGAGCGCACCGGGATCGACCTCACCCTCGGGCTCGAACCCGAGCCGTTGTGCCTGCTGGAGACCACCGCTGAAACGGTCGCGTTTTTCGACGAATGGGCGTCGCGCGACCCGGCGGCCGCGACGTGGCGCCGCTATGTCGGTGTCAATTACGACTGCTGCCATCTGGCCGTCGAGTTCGAGGATCCGCACCAGGCCCTCGACCGGCTGACCGCGGCCGGCCTGCGCCTCAGCAAACTGCACCTCAGTTCGGCCTTGCGCGTCACCCCGGACGCCGCTGGCCGCGCGGCGCTGGAGTCGTTCGTCGAGCCGACCTACCTGCACCAGGTCGTGGCGGGCCTGGCCGGCACGGGCGACGTCTTTCGCCGTTACGTCGACCTGCCCGACGCCCTGGCCGACAGCACGCCGGCGGAGCCTGGCGAAGAATGGCGCGTGCACTTCCACGTGCCCCTGCACGCCGCACCTGGCGCGCCGTTCGGCGACACCAGAGAGCACCTCACGGGTGCGCTTGACTGGCTCGCCCGCCATCCGGACGCCTGCCGGCATCTGGAGATGGAAACCTACACGTGGGAAGTGCTGCCTCCGGCGATGCGGATCGGCGTGGAAGACCAGCTGGTGCGCGAGTACGCATGGACGCTCGAGTCCTGCGCCGCCCGTGGGCTGGCGGACCCGGCCACGGCGGCGCGCGTGGCGTTGGCCGCGCGGTCGTGACGGCGGGGGGGCGGTCGCGCCGGCGCGCCTGGGCCGACCTGGCGCGGGCCGGCAATCTGCCGTCGGTGTGGAGCAACGTCCTTGCCGCCCTGGTGCTCGCGTCGCCGGCGGTCGCCACGGGCGCTGGCACGCGTCCCTGGCCGCCAGGGTCCACCTGGCTGGCGGCGACCGTCCTGGGCTCGCTCGCGTACGCGGCCGGAGCGATGCTGAACGACGTGGCCGACGCCGACATCGATCGCCGGCTGGGCCGCGACCGCGCCATTCCCTCCGGTCTGGTGTCGCGGCGGACGGCGGCCTGGGTCGCCGGCGCGATGCTCGTGACCGCGATGCTGCTGTTTGTCGCGCTCGGCGCGTCGTGGGTCTGGACCGGTACGATGGTCGTGGCCATTGCCAGCTACGATTGGCTTCACAAGCGCTGGGCCGGTTCGGTGCTGTTGATGGCCGCGTGCCGCGGCAGCCTGGGCATGACGGTTGCCTCTTTGCCGGCGCAGCAGCTCACGCCGGCGCTGCTCGGGTGGGTCCTGGCCCTCTCGACCTACATCGTCGGTCTGAGCGTTCTGGCGCGCACCGAGTTCCGCACCGGCGCATCGCGGCCCGGCGTCGGGCGCTGGGTCGGTCGGCTGCTCGCCCTGATGCCGCTGGTCGACGCAGCAGCGCTTGCTGTCACGGGCGCATGGGCGCCGGCCGCTGCGTGTGCAGCGGCCGTGCCCCTCGGGCGCGGCGCCCAGCGATTGTTTGCCTCCACGTAAGGGACCTGATCTTGTCACCGTCATCTGAAACGCACGAGCCAATCGAGTCGGTCGACGCCGCCGTCGAGCTCTCGTATCCCGTGGTCATTCGTCAGGACCTGCGACTGATCTTCAGTCGTGACGTTTTCTCGCGCGGCAACCCGGTGCTGACCCGGGTGCTGGCACCGCGGGACGCTGGCACGGTCCCGCGCGTGCTGGTGTTCTTCGACCAGGGCCTGGCGCAGGCCTGGCCCGACATGGCCGGGCGCATCACCCGGTGGTTCGACGCCTGGGCGCATGCGGTGCGGCTGGTCGGCTCGCCCGTCGCCGTGCCCGGCGGCGAGGCTGTGAAAAACGATGCCCGGCACCTCGAGCAGGTGTGGTCGGCCATCGACGCCGCGCGGCTCTGCCGCCATTCGTACGTCATGGTGGTCGGGGGCGGCGCCGTCCTCGACGTCGTCGGGTTCGGGGCAGCCACGGCACATCGCGGCATTCCGCTGGTGCGCGTGCCGACCACGAGCTTGAGTCAGGCCGACGGCGGCATCGGGGTGAAGAACGGCGTCAACCGGTTCGGCAAGAAGAACTGGCTCGGCTCCTTCGCCGTGCCGCACGCGGTGGTCAACGACGCGCACTTCCTGCATCAGCTGCCGATGCGGGAGCGACGAGCGGGACTGGCCGAGGCGATCAAGGTGGCGCTGATCCGCGACGCGGCATTTTTCGACGAGATCGAGGCGAACGCAGTGGCGTTAGCCGACTGCCAGCCCGGGCCGCTCGAGGCGGCGGTGCGCACCAGCGCGCGGCACCACCTCGAACACATCGCCACGGCGGGCGACCCGTTCGAGAAGGGCAGTGCCCGTCCGCTCGATTTCGGCCACTGGGCTGCACACAAGCTCGAGCAGATGACCGATTTCGCCCTCACGCACGGGGAGGCGGTGGCGATCGGTCTCGCGCTGGACGTGACCTACGCCCAGCGCATCCGTCTGCTCGCTCCCGCCGCGGCCGAGCGCATCCTCGCACTGCTCTCCGCCGTCGGCTTCGCGTTGCACCACCCGGCACTCACCAGGCGGGGCGGCGACGGGCAACGGCTGCTGCTGGCCGGGCTCGAGGAATTTCGCGAGCACATGGGCGGTCGCTTGACGATCCCGATGATCCGGGCGGTCGGTGACCGCCTGGACGTGCACACGATGGATTCGGCGCAGGTCGACGCGGCCATCGACAGCCTCGAGGCGCGCTACGGGGATGGCTGATCGCGTCGCGATCATCAACGTCGTCGGGCTCACCACCCGACATCTTGGCCCGCAGACCCCACACCTCGCGAGCGCCGCGGCGGCCGGCGGGCTGACCCGGGTGAAGCCGGTGCTGCCGGCACTCACCTGCACCGCGCAGAGCACGTATCTGACCGGTACCTCGCCCTCCCAGCACGGCATCGTGGCCAATGGCTGGTTCGACCGCGACTACTCGGAGCACGTGTTCTGGAAGCAGTCCAACCATCTGGTGCGCGGGCCGAAGCTCTGGGAGCGCGCGCGTGTCGCACGACCTGGATTCACCTGCGCCAAGCTGTTCTGGTGGTACAACATGTACAGCAGCGTCGACTGGTCGCTGACGCCACGGCCGCTGTACCCCGCCGACGGCCGCAAGGTCTTCGACATCCACACCCATCCGTCCTCGGTGCGTGAGCAGGTCCAGCGGGACCTCGGGGCCTTTCCGTTCCCTGCGTTCTGGGGCCCCGTGGCTGGCATCGCGTCGTCGGAGTGGATTGCCCGCGCGGCGTGCTGGATCGAAGAGCAGGAGCACCCCGACCTGTCACTCGTGTACCTGCCGCACCTCGATTACAACCTGCAGCGCTTCGGTCCCGACGATCCGCGCGTCGAAGCGGATTACCGGGCCATCGACGGGGTCGTCGGCAGCCTGCTGGCGTTCTATCGCGACCAGGGCGTCCGCCCCGTCATCCTCTCGGAGTACGGCATCACCAAGGTCACCCGGGCCATCGACCTCAATCGCCTGTTCCGCCGCCGCGGCTGGATTGTGGTCAAGGACGAACTCGGACTCGAGTTGCTCGACTGCGGCGCCAGTCGGGCCTTTGCCGTCGCCGATCACCAGGTCGCGCACGTGTACGTCAACGACCTGTCGATTCTCGCTGACGTGCGTGAAGCGGTAGAAGGGGTGGATGGTGTCGCCGCCGTCCTCGACGCGGACGGGAAGGCCGCGGCCGGGCTCGACCATGAACGCGCCGGCGACCTCGTGGTGTTCTCGAAGGAGGATGCCTGGTTCACGTACTACTACTGGGATGACGATCGCAAGGCGCCGGATTTTGCACGCTGCGTGGACATCCACCGCAAATACGGCTACGACCCGGCCGAGTTGTTCTTCGATCCGGCCTTGCGCCTGCCCAAGGTCCACGTGCTCTGGACCCTGTTGCGCAGGAAGCTGGGCTTTCGCGCGCTGATGGACGTGATCGGGCTCGACGCCAGCCTGGTGAGGGGCTCGCACGGGGCATGTCCCGCTGACGAGCGCGATTGGCCCGTCCTGATCGGGACAGGCACCGAAGTCGGCAGCATCGCCGCCACGGCCGTGCACGACCGGCTGCTGTCGGCATGCCTCGGCGTGGCGTGATGCCGATGGCATTGCGGCAAATCGCACCGACAGTTGTAAGCTCTGCGCCATGCACAGACGGCAGTTCCTGGGCGCCCTTGCTGCGTCAGGCGTGACCGCGGCCACGGCCGCGCGGGTCGGCGCCCATGCCGCGGCCCCGGCTCCCGACTCCCGACTCACGATTCCCGATCAGCAGGCCAATCCCGGTACCCGGCAAGGCCCGACGACGTTCCAGATGGCGTGCATGACGCTGCCCTACGCGGCGTTCCCGATGCAGCGCGCCCTCGAGGGCATCAAGGCGGCCGGCTACCCGCATGTCGCCTGGGGCGTGACGCACAAGGACAGTGGCGGCCAGTCGCGACCGGCGCTCGACGTGGCGGCGCCCCCGGCCGACGCCGCGGCGTTGGCGCGTCGGTGCCGCGACCTCGGTCTCGACCCGGTGATGATGTTCTCGACGGTCTTTCTCGAAGAACCCGAAGCCGCGGACGCGCATCGCCGTCGCATCGCCCAGGCTGCGGCGGCCGGCATTCCGTACCTGCTCACCTTCGGCCGCACCCGCCCCGGTGAGTACGAACGCGTCATCGCCTGCCTCAAGGCGATCGGGCCGGTGGCGCGTCAGGCAGGCGTGACCGTGCTGATCAAGCAGCACGGCGGCAATACCGCCACCGGGGCGATGTGCTCGGCAATCATCCGCGAGGTTGGCGACCAGGGCGTGCGGATGTGCTACGACGCCGGCAACGTCCTCGACTACGAGAGTCATGACCCGATCGCCGACATCGCCACCTGCGTCGACGACGTGCGGGCGTTTGCGATCAAGGACCACCGTGACTGGCCGAAAGACGAGGACTGTGGTCCGGGCTTCGGCGAGATCGATCACTATCGCCTGTTCAAGCCGGTCATGGAGACCGGCCTGACGATGCCGTTGGTGTTCGAGAACATCTTCGAACCTCTGGTCCGGCGTCCGGATGCGCCGGAGGGTGTGGACGCGCTCGCCCGCCGCGCCAGGGAATACATGGAGAGCGTGATTCGGGGCCTGCAGGCACGACCTGCGGGCGCCGCGTGAAAGGGCATACAGTGACGCACGACCTCAGCAGACGGGCCTTCCTCGAAACGGGTGCCACGCTCGCGGCCAGCACGACCCTGGCAGCGCGCGCAGGCGCACAGACGCAAATCGTGGTGCCTCCAGCGCCGGCGGCCAACGCCATTCCCACCGCCGTCATCGGCGTCGGTGGACGCGGCACGCACGACCTGCGCTCCGCGCTCGAACTCGGCAAGGTGGTGGCGCTGGTCGATACCAAGGCCGACCGGCTGGCCAAGGCCGCGGAGCTGGCGTCGCGCGACACGCCCGCCACCTTCAGTGATTACCGCCGCGTGCTCGATCGCAAGGATGTCGAGGCGGTGGTCATCGCCACCCCGCCGCACCTGCATGCCGAGATGGCCGTTGCCGCGCTGCAGGCGGGCAAGCATGTGTACTGCGAGAAGCCGGTGGCGATCACGCCGGCCTCGGTGCAGCAGGTGGTCAAGGCCGCCAAGGCGTCGGGCAAGGTCTTCGTGTCCGGTCAGCAGCTGCGCTCGTACAAGCGGTTGCAGGCGGCGGTCGGCAAGATTCGCGGCGGCGCCATCGGCGACGTGCTGATGGTCAAGGCGCAGCGCCACTCCGAATCGGACTTGAGTCACACCGGCTCTTCGGCCGACTGGTTCTTCGACGTCGAGAAATCGGGTGGTTACCTGATCGAGATGTCGGTGCACAATCTCGACCTCTGCAACTGGGCGATTGGCGCCACCCCGATCCGCGCCGCCGGGTTCGGCGGCATCCTGCTCTACAAGGACGACCCGCCAGGCCGGTCCATCATGGACGGCTACACCTTGAGCTACGACTATCCGTCCGGGGTGAAGCTGTACTTCACGCAGATGGTGTTCCATCCCAAGGGCTTGCCCGGCGGCGGCCAGTTCGTGCACGTGTACGGGCAGAAGGGTGCGGTCGACCTGATGGGCGACACCAGCGTCTACCCGCTCGAAGGCAGCGCGCCGCCGACGATGCTCGCCGAGAAGGTGGACGAGCACCCGAGCGCGCACATGCGCGCGTTCTACGACGCCATTCGCGGCACGGGCAAGAACCCCGCCGACGTCACGGTCGGGGCCACCACCGCGCTCACGGCCATCATGGGACACATGGCCATCACCACCGGCAAGGTCGTCGAGTGGAAGGACATCGCAGGAGACCTCTCGTGAATACTCGCCGTCAATTTCTCGCCCGCACGGCGGCCGCGCCTGCCGCTGCTGCCCTGGCCTCTCTCTGGCCGGGCCCGGCACGCGCCGCCCAGAACCAGGCGCCGTTGTACAAGATCTCGCTGGCGCAGTGGTCGATCAACCAGCCGTTGCGCAAGGGCACGCTGCAGCACCTCGACTTCGCCAAGATCGCCAAGTCGGTGGGCATCGACGCGATCGAGTACGTCAACCAGTTCTTCATGGACAAGGCGACCGACGCGGCCTACCTGGCCGACATGAACGCCCGCGCCAGAGGTGAGGGTGTCACGCAGGTCCTCATCATGTGCGACAACGAGGGCCGCCTCGGCGACCCCGACACCGCCATGCGCCAGAAGGCCGTCGACAACCACCACAAGTGGGTGAACGCGGCCAGGACGCTCGGATGTCATTCGATCCGGGTCAATGCCTACAGTGCCGGCCCACCCGAGGAACAGCAGAAGCTGGTGGCCGACGGGCTGCACAAGCTGTGCGTGTTTGCCGACACGCAGGGGATCAACGTCATCATCGAGAACCACGGCGGCATGAGCAGCAACGCCAAGTGGTTGATGCAGACGATCAGGATGGCCGACCACAAGCGCGCCGGCACGCTGCCCGACTTCGGCAATTTCTCGATCTCGCGGCCGACCGAGAAGAGCCCGGACGCCAAGCTCGAGAGCTACGACTCCTACGTCGGCGTGCAGGAGATGATGCCGCTGGCCAAGGGCGTCAGCGTCAAGCCGACCGTGTGGGACTTCAAGGGCAACAGCGGCCCGATCGATCTGCCGAAGATGATGAAGATCGTCGTCGACGCCGGGTACCACGGCTACTGCGGCATCGAGCATGGCCCGTCCGGGCGCGAACTCGAAGGGATCCGCGAACTGCGCGAGCAGCTCGAAGCCGCCCGCACCCAGCTGACCAAGGCCTGATACGGATGATGCGGGCCAGGCACAGCGTCTGGCCCGCATGAACGTCGAGTGCTCCCAGCGCGTCAGGCCCTGAAGCGCCTCACGGCGAGCCCGACGAGACTGGCAGCAAGCAATCCGAATGTGGCCGGCTCCGGTACGTCTGTCCGGTCGGGCTGGTTGAACTGCACGCTTCCTGCAAACTCAACCCTGCTGATAAACACGCCAGAGTTCAGGGGTGCGCCGTAGATGCCCGCAGTGGTGTCGTTGACGAGAACCGTCAGTGTGTTCACGCCAGGCAGGAACCCCGTGGTGACCGTAAGGTCCTGTGTCCCGGTCCCGAACGTGAAGGTGAACGGGTCGTTCGACCCTCCCGGTGTGAAGGTCATGAAGCCACCTCCAGGGCCGAATATCCCAGCATTGGTGATAGTGGTGCCATTGAGCTGCAGGACGCCACGGTCGTCGATGATGAGGGACGTCACCGTAAGAAGGGGGGCACTGAAATCCGCCGGCAGGGTGAACGTCTCGCTCACCGAATACACGCTGGGGCTACCGGCAACGGCTGTGTGGTTGAAACTCACGTCCAGGACGACGGGAGACGCTACGACGGGGCTACTGACGAACAGACCGGCAGCGCAGATCACTGAACTCAACACGAGACGCATCTAATACTCCCTGGCAGGACTCTTGAGTGACTATGCCCACTAGCGCTAACGGTCCCCGCCGCGGCGGTGAACGGCAGGGCCTCAGCCTAGCAAGACGTTTCTGGTTGGAACTACAAAAGTTGTGCCACAGCAGAGACCTCTGCTGCTGCTTGCTCTCTTCATTTTCTACAGGCGTCGACGCATGAGCGGTCGCCATCATGGATGACTATTGTCATCCGCGCAAATAGATAGCGGATGTGTCGATGGCCCGCACGGTCAGCGCCCCGCCAAGTACTCCTCGAACACCCCCGCCAGTGCCGCGCCGTAGGTCTGCCAGTGCGCGGCCGACGTCGGCGACTGCAGTCCCTCGATCCAGTTGGCGTTCAGTTCGTGCACCAGCGCGTCGATGCCGTACCGTTCGAGCCAGCCGTCACCGAGCGTGCCGCTGTTGCGGAACGCCCCGTCGGTGTGGCCCTCGGTGAACCAGGTGCGGGCTCGCAGCAGCGTCTCGAGGCGAGCCATCCGCGCGAGGTGCGCCTCGAGGTTGGGCACGGGCGGTCGGCTCAGGTGCAGCAGGCCGCGGCCGTCGTTGTGCAGCTCGATGGCCAGGTCCGGCTTGCGACCGCTGGCGATCGCGGCTTCGAGCCAACGCTCGAGTGCGGCGTTCTCCGGCACGATGGCTGCGTCGGCGGGACGGTCCCAATTGCGGTTCAGGTCCTTGCCGTTGACGTTGAAGCGTGTGCCGCCCCTGGCCACGCCGTCCTTGTTGGCCATCGGCAGCACGTACAGCACGTAGCGGCTCCGCCATCGCCGTGCCGCGGCGTCATCCTGCAGCAGTCGCCGCATCAGCCCTTCCACGACCCAGCTGCTGCCCGCTTCCCACGGATGGGCACGAGCCCGCATGAAGATCCGGTGTGGGGCGCGTTGGTTGCCGATGCTGACGATTTCAAGCGGCCGGCCCTGCGCGGTGTGGCCGATCGTGTCGACGGAGGCGTGTGCGCTGGCGCGTGCCACCCCCAGCAATCGGTCGAGGTCCGACAGGCGATAGGGCTGCATGCGCGCCACATACAGGGTCGGCCCCGGCATGGTGACCGTGACCCGGATACGGTTCCCAGGGTGAGCATCAGTGGGCACCGTCGTCCACGTCGTGCCGTCCGCCGACACCGCCACGGTGGTCAGCTCGGGGGCGACCGACCCAGGCCGCCCGTTCCAGACGTTGTCGAGATTGCCGAACTCCAGGGTCACACGCGCGCCGGGGGTGCCGACGAGGCGGAGATGGATGTGCCCGGCGGCGCGGTTGGGCGAGTCCCGCTCGTGGTCGTAGAGCAGGTGCACCAGGTACGCGCCGTCCTGCAGGCGCTCGTACCACGCCGGCGACGCGTTCTCGAAGCCCGTGTCGATGAAGGCGAGGTCGTCCCCGGCCGGTGCGGTCACCGCCGAGGGCTGCTGCGGCCGACAGGTCGCCGGCGGCGCAGAAGAGCAGCGTGAGCAGCAGCGCCGCGCGGCAGTGAAGGAGAGCAGGCACGGGGCATCGTGTGCCGCCGGGGCGGCAGCCTGCAAGCGGCCCAACCATCCCTGTTACGCGAGACTGGTCACAGGACCTGCGTAAGGTCGAACTCGATGTCGTTCGTCCGTCCCTGCAGGGAGGCGACCAGGCGGCCCGCCCGCGCCGCCCGGTCCCACTCCCGGGCGCGCGTCTTCAGTTCCCCCTTGTACCGTCGGCGCGCCGGTGAGCGCCGGCCGGTTGCTGCCCCATGCGTCAGGGAATCCTCGCGAAGCCGCATCTCATAGAGCCGCTGCCGGCAGTTCCGGATGCGAAAGAGGTAGCCCGCCCGCCGCATGAACTCGGTGTCCGCGCCAAATGTCGTGCTGCCGTCATACCCGCCGATGTGGTCGTACACATGCCGCTTGACGAGGCTGGCGGGGTGATGGGCCAGCCTGTTGCGGCGGATGTCGAGCCGCAACAGGGCATGCTCCCACCGGACGCTGCTCAGCGGCCGGCTGTCCTGGTCCACATACCCGAAGCGACAGCCGACGATGTCAGCCGACGTCGCCGCGATGAGCGCCAGCTGCTCGGTCAGCCGTGCGGGATGGGAAATGTCATCGGCATCCTGGAAGGCGACGTAGGTCGACCGGGTATCGGCAAGCACCCTGTTGGCAATCCGGTACGGGCCGACCCGCACCGACGTCGTGAAGGCGGCAAGCCGTGCGTCGGCACTGAAGGGGGCGAGCACACCCTGCCACTCGTCGCTGGTCGAATGGTCGTCGACGACGACCAGCCGGAGGTCCTGATGGGTCTGCTGCAGGACCGACCGCACGGCCTCGGCCAGGAAGCGCTCGCAGCGGAAGTGCGGCAGGATGACGGTGATGGCTGGCGTCATGTGCTTGCTGGCACTTACGGCTTGGCAGCCCATCGCCTTGTGCATCGCGTCGAGCTCCGCCTTGTGTGCGCGGACGAACAGGATGTTCTCGGGATTGACGCCGCGAGGAAGCGCCTTCATGTCCAGTTTCCCCTGCGAGAATCCCTCGATCATCGACGCCTGCAGCAGCGCCACCACCGTCAACGCGTAGTCGCGTGGGGAGAGGCCTGCCTGCGCCAGGGCACGCACCGCAGCCGGGTGCTTCGTGATTGACGCCTCCACCGCCGCGAGTGACTGCGCATCCCTTGCCGGGCTGTCGTCATCGTCATCATCGTCGTCATCGGGACGCTCGAGGGTGTTGAGTCGCTCCTGGAGCTTGTCGAGCTGTGCCTGTTCGGCGTCGGTGAGCTCGTCCTTGGCGTGCAGGGGCTCCATCTGTTTCGTCAGCGCGGCAATTTCCTGCACCTTCGGATCCCTGGCTGCCTCATCGGCGAAGCTCTTCATGACGGCGCCGACCTTCTGGATGTTCGACATCGTCAGCCGATAGCTTTCGAGGGCCTTCTCGTCAGCGGTCTGGGCAACCGCAGCTGCCGACGGTACCGTCAACGTGAGGGCGAGCAGGGCAGTGAACAACGAACGACTGAATGGCATCCGGGCCTCCTGTGGAAGTTGAACCCCAAATATAGCCGCCGATTCGGCCCGCACGGCGTCGACAGCGGGGCGACGGCCCGGTCGCGATTGTCCGGTCCCGGCCGCAGCGAGGCAAGATCTCAGGCATGGAGACATGCGATGTGGTCGTGGTGGGTGGGGGACCGGCAGGGCTGAATGCGGCGCTGGTGCTCGGACGGAGCCGGAGACGCGTGGTGGTCGTGGATGCGGGGCGCCCGCGCAATGCCGCCGCGCCACATTCGCACGGCTTCCTCAGCCGCGATGGGGCGCCGCCGCTGGACATCCTGGCCGAGGGCCGCCGCGAGGTGGCCGCGTACGACGTGGAGATCCGCGACCTCGAGGTGACGCACATCGAGCCCAGCGGCGAGGGCATCCTGGTGAGGCTGCAGGACGGCGCCACGCTGCTCGCCCGCAAGCTGCTGCTGGCCACTGGCGTGCGCGATGTGTTGCCCGATGTCCCAGGGGTGGCAGAACTCTATGGCACCAGCATTCACCACTGCCCCTACTGCGACGGCTGGGAAAACCGCGATCGCGCCGTGGCCGTCTACGGTGGTCCGGACGAGGCAACCGGGCTGGCCGTGTCCCTGCTGACATGGACACGCGACCTGGTGGTGTGCACCGACGGACGACGCCTCACCGCCCGCGCCAGGGCCCAGCTCGCGGCCGCGGGCATTCCGGCACGCACGGAGAAGATCATCGACCTTGAAGGCAGCGACGGTCGGCTGTCGCGCATCGTCTTCGCCAAAGGCGAGGCGTTGCCGCGGCACGCCATGTTCTTCAACACCGGGCAGGGACAGCGCTCTCAACTGGCCGCCCAGCTGGGCTGCCAGTTCACCCGGACCGGACACGTCCGCTGCGACCGCAAGGGCCGCACCGGCGTGCCGCACCTCTTCATCGCCGGCGACGCCAATGGCGATGTCCAGTTCGTCATCGTCGCCGCGGCCGAGGGCGCAAAGGCCGCCGTCGCGATCAACAAGGAACTGCAGGCACAGGATCAGGAGGCGGCCGGACTGGCCGTCTGAATCACACGCGGTCTCTCTCGGCGGAGAGGGGCGCGCGGCGCCGGGTAAGATGGACAACAGCCCTGCGGCGCGCGGTCTCAGCCAGCGACGGTTCTGCAGCGGGCAACCGAGAAGCGCGAGCATGCCGGACGAACAACAGCACGACAGCGCCCGAGCGCCAGGGGACGTATTCCGGCAGTTGGTGAACCACCTCACCGATTGCGCCTTGTTCGTGGTGGACCGCGGCGGCCGGGTACGGAGCTGGAACGCCGGAGCGCGCGATCTGTTCGGCTACGACGAGCGCGAGATCATCGGCCAGTCGCTGGAGCGCTTTTTCACCCCTGACGATCTCCGGGCCGGTGTGCCGCAGCGGGAGTTGCAGGACGCGCTGCGCACCGGCGCCGGTCCGGACGACCGCTGGCTCGTGCGCAAGGACGGCAGCCGATTCTTCGGAAACGGGCTGGTGACGCCGGTGCGCGGCGACGACGGCGAGGTACTCGGCTTTGCCAAGATCGTGCGCGACCGCACGGAGTGGAAGCGGCAGCAGGACGTCTTCGAGGACGCACGCCGCCGTCAGGAGGCCCGCACCACGGCCATCCTGGAGACGGCGCTTGACTGCATCATCACCATCGATGCGCTCGGGCACGTCCTCGAGTTCAACCCCGCGGCCGAGCGCACCTTCGGGTATCGGCGCGCCGACGTCCTCGGCCGCGAACTCAGCACCCTGATCATCCCCGAGTCGCTGCGGGACGCCCATCGCCGGGGGCTCGCACACTATCTGGCGACGGGCGAAGGCCCGGTCCTCGGCACACGCATCGAGGTGCCGGCCATGCGTGCCGATGGCACCGAAATCCCGGTCGAGTTGGCCATCTGCCGCGTCCCGAGCGACGGCCCGCCGATGTTCACCGCCTACCTGCGTGACCTCAGCGACCGCGTGTGGGCCGAGCAACTACGCGGCGTCCGGTTTGCCGTGACCCAGCACCTGGCACGCGCGACCGACATCGAGACCGCAGCGCGGCAGATCCTGCAGTCGGTCTGCGAGAACCTCCGGTGGGACCTCGGCGCGTTCTGGCAGGTGCAATCCGACAGCGAGGCCATCACCTGCCTGGCGACCTGGCATGCGCCGGGCACTGCGGTCGCGATGTTTGCCGACGTCACTGCCAGTCGCACGTTCGTCCGCGGCGAAGGGCTGCCGGGGCAGGTGTGGGCGACCGGCGAGTCCTCCTGGCTGCTCGATGTGCACCGCGCGCCCAACTTCCCGAGGTCCGGTCCTGCTGCCGCGGCCGGCCTGCACAGCGCGTTTGCCTTCCCCATCTTCGTCGGTGGCACCGCGCGCAGCGTGATGGAGTTCTTCACTCGGCACAGCCGCGAGCCCGATGCCGGCTTGCTCGAGACCATGGCCACGGTGGGCGGGCAGATAGGACAGTTCCTGGACCGGCTGCAGACCGAGCAGACGCTGCGCGAAAGTGAGGGTCGCTTCCGGGCACTGATGGAGCAGGCGCCGTTCAGCGTGCAGATCCTGTCGCCCGACGGACAGACGTCGCGGGTCAACCAGGCCTGGTGCCACCTGTGGGGCGTCTCGCTGGAGCAGATTGCCGGGTACAACGTGCTGCACGACCCGCAGCTCGAGGCCGAGGGCGTGACGCCCTACCTGCGCCGGGCGTTTGCCGGCGAGGCGGTTGCGATTCCGCCCCGCCGCTACGACCCGAACCAGACCATTCCCGGGCTGACCAGCCATGACGACCCTGCTCGATGGGTGTCGACGGTGGCGTACCCGCTCAAGGACACGTCCGACAGGGTTCGGGAGGTGGTGCTGGTCCACGACGACATCACGGCGCGCAAGGACGCCGAGAGTGCTGTCCGCGAGAGCGAGGAGCAAGCTGCGCCTTCTGGCCGACACCATCCCGCAGCTGGCCTGGATGGCGCGATCCCGACGGCGCACATCTTCTGGTACAACCGGCGCTGGTACGAGTACACCGGGACGACGCCCGAAGAGATGGAAGGGCTGGGGCTGGCAGTCGGTCCACGACCCTGCCGTCCTGCCGGAAGTGCTGGAGCGCTGGCAGCGCATCGATCACCACGCGGCGAGCCGTTCGACATGGTGTTCCCGCATGCGCGGGCGCCGACGGGCAGTTCCGGCCGTTCCTCACCAGGGTCAATCCGCTGCGCGACGCGGCCGGGCGCATCGTCTACTGGTTCGGCACCAACACCGACGTCAGCGACATCAAGCGCATGGAGCAGGCGCTGCGCGACGCGGACCGGCGCAAGGACGAATTCCTGGCCACGCTTGCGCACGAACTGCGCAACCCGCTGGCCCCGATCCGCAACTCGCTGCAGATCCTGAAGATGCCGCGTGTCGATGGCGACACCGCGCAGCGCACCCGCGAGATGATGGAGCGGCAGGTCAACCACCTGGTCCGACTGGTGGACGATCTGCTCGACGTGTCGCGCGTGATCCGCGGCAAGATCGACCTGCGCAAGGACCCCGTGCAGATGGCGACCATCGTCGCCCGCGCGGTCGAAACGGCGCAGCCGCTGCTCGACGCGCACCAGCACCGGATCGAGATCACGACCGCCGACGGACCGATGCTGGTCGATGCCGATGCCGTCGGCTCACCCAGGTCGTCGAGCAACCTCCTGATCAACGCGGCCAAGTACACCGAGGCTGGCGGGCAGATCGAGGTCACCAGCGTCCCGACAGGACGGACAGGTGGTCCTGCGGGTCCGCGACAGCGGCATCGGCATCGCGGCGGACGTGCTGCCGCACGTGTTCGATCTGTTCGTGCAGGGGCAGCCGTCGGCGACGCACTCGCAGGGTGGGCTGGGGGTCGGGCTGACGCTGGTGAGGACCCTGATCGACATGCATGGGGGCACCGTCCAGGCCCGCAGCGACGGGATCGGCAAGGGCGCCGAGTTCACCATCCGACTGCCGATGATCGCAGGGGACCGTGAGGAATGGGCCCCGAGCGCCGACGGGCCACGCGCGGCCACGACGAGCCACCGGATCCTGGTCGTCGACGACAACACCGATGCGGCCGGCAGCCTGGCCCTGCTGCTGCGGCTGCAGGGACACGAGGTGAGGGTCGCCCACGACGGCATTTCCGCACTGGACACCGCACGGAGCCATCTCCCGCAGTTGATCTTTCTCGACATCGGCATGCCGGACATGGATGGCTACGAAGTGGCTCGTCGGTTGCGCGGCATCCCTGGCCTCGAGCGCACGGTGGTGGCTGCGCTGACGGGATGGGGCCAGCAGGAAGACCGTCGCCGCTCGGCCGCCGCGGGGTTCGACCACCATCTGGTCAAGCCCCTTGAAGTACACGTGCTGGAGGAGTTGCTTGCCGGTCTCGCGCAACCGGATCCGTCGGCCGGCCACTGACCGCCGGGTCAGCGCAGCGTGTCACCGCACGACGGGCGTGGTGAGTGCGTACCAGAGGATGAAGAGGTTGAGTGACATCAGCGCCAGGGCAGGCAGCGTCTGTGCGAGTGAATCGAGCACCCGCACCCGTGTGGCGACCCCGATCAGCATCAACAGCGCCAGCCCGCCGGCGCTGGCCGGCACCAGCGGCGCCCAGAGCTGGCCGGCAATCAGGCCAAGCGCGCCGAGCACTTCCAGGGTGCCGGTGAGCACCCGCAGGCGGGCCAGTCCGAACCGCGCGAAGTCGCGCTTCATGCCGTCCAGCGCCAGGCATGCCACACCGTAGGCAAGGAACACCAGCGACGACAGGGTGAGCGACGCATAATAGAGCGTCGTCACCGATCAGGCAGCCACCGCTGCGCAGCAAGGGTCCCCGGTCCGTTCATTCAAGCGAGGCGTGTCCATGGCGTGGTTGTCCCTGACGAATGTGTTGCAACTGCTCGTCGGCCTGGGCCTGCTGAACGTGTGGCTGGTGCGGGGACGGACCGCAACATCCTATCGCGGTGGCGCGGCGCGCACCCTGCGCGACGAGTTCGCCGCCTACGGACTGCCGCCGCTGGCCTATTTCATCGTCGGCGCACTGAAGATCGGCGCCGCCCTGGTGCTGATCGCGGGGGTCTTCGTCGCCATGCCGGTGCGCGCCGCCGCCGCGCTGGTGGCGGCGCTGATGCTGGGCGCGATTGCCATGCACATCCGGGTCGGTGATCCCCCCATGAAGTCGTTGCCGGCCGTGCTGATGCTGGCCATGAGCGTTGCCATCGTCGTGCTCCGATCGTCGCCGGCGTCTGTCCCATAGGACGCGGGCCGCGGTCGGTCTGCTGCACGTGGCGCCATCTGTCGCCTACTTCGTGACGGCGATGCGGCTCTCCTCGCTTTCGAGGTACCCGTAGCGGATCGCCTTGGCGCGGATGGTGGCCGGGGCGGCGACGCGGATGGGCCCGGTGTAGAGGCGCCACGTCGGCGTTGGCCCCTCATCGGTCGTGTAGCCGACCGAGGCGCCCTGGGTCGGCACGTAAATCACCACCTCGAACGGGTCGGCGCCGACCAGCGTCGTGGCGCGGGCCGGCGCGTCTGTCGTCCGCCGCGGCACGATGTAGGGCTGCGCCGTCCGCGGCTGGATGCCGCCGGGCCACATCCGCTGCACCATCTCCGACTCGGTCATCAGACCCTGATCGCCGATGCGCGCCATCCACGCCGTGACGGCCGCGCGCATCCGATCCAGCGTGGCCCGATGGCCCGGGGCGGCGGCGAGGTTGTCGATCTGGTGGGGATCGCGTCGTACGTCATACAGCTCTTCGGGGGGCCGGCTGTTGCGCATCCACAGCGCCGCCGCGCCAGTCAACTGCCCCGCGGCCTGCAGCCTGAACCACTCCTGCAGGATGGCGCTCTGGTTGCGATAGACGACGTGCCCGGCATACGGCAGCTCGGGGTGCATGTTGCGGATGTACAGGAACTGCTGATCGCGTGCCGATCGCATCATGTCGTACTCGATGTCCATGCGGTCACGAGCCGCGAAGACGTACGCGGGAGCCGGCGCGGCGTTGGGCCCGACCAGGACGCGTCCCTGCATGTGCACGGGAACGTCCACGCCAGCCAGCGCGAGGACGGTGGGCGCCAGGTCGATCAGGCTGACCAGGTCGTGGCTGACCGAGCCGGCGGCGACGCTCGGCGCCAGCGCCTTCGGCCAACGAATCATCAGCGGCACGCGCAGTCCCGAGTCATACAGCGACCGCTTCGATCTCGGCACGCCGTCGCCATGATCGCTCCAGTAGAAGACGATGGTGTTGTCGCTCAGCCCGTCGGCCTCGAGCTCGGCGAGGATCCTGCCGACCTGCGCATCCATGTCGGCGATGTTGTCGTACATCCGCGCCAGCTCCTCCCGGACGAGTGGAGTGTCCGGGTAGTACGGTGGCACCACCACCTCGCTCGCGCGAGTGATCAGCGGCTTGCCCGTCCGGGCCGGGCTGGTGGGGAAGGCCTGGCTTTCGTGCGTGACCTCGAGGTTGAAGACCGAGAAGAAGGGTTGGGCCGGGTCAGGTCGATGACGCCAGTGCGCTTCACGTCCGAGGTCGTCCCAGATCGTGAAGGGCACCCCGAACTGGTAGTCGGTCTTGGCGCGATTGGTCGTGTAGTAACCGGCCGCGCGCAGATACTCCGGGAACGCCTTGACGTAGAACGGCGGTACTGCAACGTACGGAGAGGGCAGTTCCGGCACCCGCGACTCCGACGTCCGCATGTGCTGCGCGCCGATGGCGTTCTGGTGCATGCCGGTGATGATGGCGGCGCGGCTGGGCGCGCACACCGGCGCCGTCGTGAACGCGCTGGTGTAGCGGATCGACTGCGAGGCCAGTCGGTCCAGCACCGGGGTGCGCGCCAGCCGGTCGCCATAGCTGCCCAGGTGCGGGCTCATGTCCTCGTTCGAGATCCAGACGATGTTCGGGCGCGCGGGTCGGACGGCGGCGCCTGACGGCTGAATCTGGGCCGTCGCCACGCCGCCCGCCGCGGTCAGCGAGGTCGTGAGTACGAAGAGGGCGGTGCGGGTCAACGATGCGGTCATGAGGCCTCCACTGTGCCGCATCCTGTCACAGGCCACCTCAGCCGCGAAGCGACCGGCCACGCCCAATGCGGCGGCGGGCCCCGTCACGCGGCAGGGGAATCGGTGACGTCCCTTCCTGCGTCCTACCTCGAGTCACCATGATCGAATTCATCCGTCACGACTCGAACACCGCCCCGGACGCCAGCAAGCCGCTCCTCGCCCAATCGACCGCCGCCTACGGCCGCATCCCCGCCCTGCACGCGGTGATGGCCGACGCCCCCGGGATGCTGGAGGGTTATCTCGCCCTGCACAAGCTGTTCATGGGCTCCAGCTTCACCGATGAGGAACAGACGGTGGTCTGGCAGGCGGTCAATGTCGAGCACGAGTGCCATTACTGCGTGCCGGCGCACACGGCGATTGCCAAGGCGATGAAGGTGGACGACGCCGTCAGCGATGCGTTGCGCAACGAGTCGCCACTGCCGAACGCCCGCCTGGAGGCCCTGCGCGACTTCACGCTGCGCATGGTGCGGGAGCGTGGCAATGTCGACCAGCGCGCGGTCCAGACCTTTCTCGATGCCGGCTTCACCCGGCGTCACGTGCTCGAGGTCATCCTCGGCATCGCGCAGAAGGTGATGTCCAATTACACCAACCACGTCGCGCAGACGCCCGTGGACGAGGCTTTCCGCCCGTACGAATGGCACAAGACTGCCGCAGCGGTCTGACCGACCGCAGCCCGTGGCTACCGTTTCTCGGTGAACCCCGCGGGCAGGGCCACTGACGCCGCATCGACGTCGGTGGTCAGTTTCTCCATCTCGACCGATGTGGTCATGATGATGGCGCGCTGCGGCTTGGAGTTGCCGCTGCCTTGCTCGGCCATCTTTCTCAACCCGCCGAGCATGCCGCCCAGGCCCTTCTTCTTCGGCTCCTCGGCGGCCGGCAGCGAGTCGGCCGTCTGATTGGCCGTGCCAGGAGGCACCGCCTCCATCTTGATCTCGGTCAGGATGGCGGTGCCCTCGACGCTGCTGCCCTGCGCGCGCAGCTTGTCGAGCGCCGGCTTGATCTGCGGGTACAACGCCATGGCCATGGCCATGTCCTGCGGCGAGGCGCCCAGGACGATCGGCCCGAAGATCAGTTCAGCGTACTTCCTGTCGAACTCGGCCAGTTCCCTGGTCGAGGGCGCGTCCGGCGCTGTCCACAGGTCGGCGGTCATCACCATGCCGCCGGCGTCGTTGAGCGTCTTGCCCTTCTCACGGACGGTGACGGTCGCCACGCTCTGCTTTGTGGCAAAGCCGTTGATGGTCCTGGCTGCGCCGGTGTTCTTCAGGTCGAAGTCGACCTCGTACTCCCTGGCGTTGGGATCGGCGGCCGCGGGCGTCGACGGCTCGCTGCTGCCCCGCTCCTCGCGCGCGCTCTGCTCGGCCCTGCGCCTGGCCTCTTCCAGCTCCTTGCGCATCTGGGCGAACGTCGTGACGGTGTAGGTCTTCCGCTTGACGTCGAGGTCGTAGACCTTTTCTTCCGACAGATCGATGATCTGGCCGGCCCCGTCCGACATCGTCGCCTTGCGGTTGCCCTTCACGGCCACCATCGAGGTCGTGCCTTCGCGGGCCCCCTTGCCGCCGAAGATGTTGACGATCTTGCCGACCGCCCCACCAAGCTGGAACCTGACGCGCTGGTCGGTCCGGACATCGGCTGACAGAGTCGACGAGGCCAGCGTCAGGGTACCGGCCACGCATGCAGCGAACACGGACATCGGGCGCATCGAGATCCTCCTGGTGGGAATCCTACACGCGATGGCGGCCCCCCGATCAAGAGGGCAGGTTCGGCCGCGTGCAGTGCCGGCCGTACAATCGCAGGACGCCGACACCGCTGTCTTCGATCATGAACGGATGAGGCGCTACACAAGGAGGTCGACCATGCTGTCCCGAACCCTTCGCATCACCTCGAGTGCGCTCGCTGCGCTGCTCACTGTCGCCACCCTGGCGTTCGCACACCACGGCTGGAGCGAGTACGACGAGAAGAAGCCGCTCACGGTGCCCGGCACCATCACCGAAGCGAGCTACGGCAACCCGCACGGCACCATCAAGCTGCGGGCTACCGACGGCGGCAAGGTCTGGGACGTGGTGCTGGCGCCGGTCTCCCGGATGCAGTCGCGCGGCCTGACCGAAGCGATGGTCAAGCCCGGCACCGTCGTGTCGGTGCTCGGATACCAGCACCGCAAGGTGGCCACCGAGATGCGGGCGGAGAACATCACGGTCGACACGAAGAAGGTCGAACTGCGCTGATGTTCGAGCGCTGGCTGAGCCTCGCGGCCACCCTCGAGAGCACGGCGCTCGCGACGTGGCTGCGATCCTCGGCCTGGGGCTATCCTGCCGTGGAGTCGATGCATCTCCTCGGCCTGGCGCTGCTGATTGGCTCGGCGGTCGCCTTCGACATCCGCCTGCTTCGCGAGGCGTCTCCCCTGCCAGTCCACCTGGTGGCACGACTTCTTCTCCCGCTCGCGCGCATCGGGTTCGCCGTCGCGGTCGTCTCCGGGGCAGTGCTGTTCATGATGCAGGCACGCACCTTTGCCGTGATGCCGCTGTTTTTCGTCAAGATGGGCACCATCGCGATTGCCGTCACCAACACGCTGATCTTCCACCGCGGCGTCTTCACGTCGGTCGGCACCTGGACGCAGGACGTCCGTGCGCCGCAGCAGGCGCGTCGCGCGGCGGTGGTGTCGCTGCTGTGCTGGACGCTGGTGCTGGTCTGCGGACGCTTCCTGGCCTACGTCTGATCGCTGCTTCCGTAGCGCTGCAGAGCCCGGCGTGCCGCACAGGCTGTGGCGCCAGCATGCTGCCCGTGTCGCGCGTTGCTGCCCCATGGGAGAGAATGTCACCCGAGGGCGTCTTGCAGGAAGTGGCAAGGCGTTCCGCTCATCACCAGTGGGGTGAGGGCAGGGTCGGCGAAAAGGATGGCAATGCGGAAGGTTCTCGTGCTGTGTTCGATCTGGGTGATGCTGCTCAATGCATCGCCGGCGTGGTCGGAAGATGTCGTCGTGCTGTTTCAGTTGAAGGACCAGCAATACGGTGCATGCCTCACCGCCGATCAGTCGAAAGCGGTTCGCAGCGTCAGGTGTGATCAAGGCGGCACGTACAGTCAGTGGTACTGGACGGTTCAAGGGCTGGCCAACGCGGTGACCAATGAGTGTCTCAGCGCGGAAGGTCCCAACGCGCTGTACAGGCTCGAACCCTGCGACATCGCGGCGGCGAACCGGCGGGGCGTCTTTCGAGCCGACCGGTTCCGGCTTCGGGCAGGCGCGCATTGTGCCGCGGTCAACCTTGGCCAGCGCGCCGACGCCACGTATGACGTTCGCGTGGAGTCGTGCGGGACGGACCTCCGTCAGCGCAATCAGCTGTGGGAGTACGCGTTCCTTGCCTCGAAGACGCCGTTTCGAATCCTGCACCCTTTCTCGAAAAAGTGTCTGACGGCCAGCAACGATGGCTCAGGCATGACGATCGAGGCCTGCACGACCGGCGCCGAGAACTTCCGCCAAATCTGGTACTACCAGAAATCCGGTGACAAGGAGCTGTTGCAGAATCTCGCAACCGCGAAGTGCGCGACGGTGTCCACAGGAGGCCGAGCGTGGGACGGACGTGTGGCGACGAGCTGGGACAGCAGGCTCGATGCGTGTGGTGGGGCCGACTCGTCGAGGCAGTTGGTATATCGCGTTGGCGACTTGATCGAGTTCACCCGCCGTGCCGAGCTGATACGGGGCGAAGTCGGCCAGTTTACTTGCCTGAGGTCGGACCATCTGAGGACCAACGAGGTCAGGGTCGACGGATATTCGTGCGATAGGAATGGCGACGCGCGCTGGACATACGTCCCCATCAACAGCGAGCACAAAACAGCCGTGACCGTGCGCTATGTGCGAGCGATCAGGCCGGCCGAAGGCGTCGGTGGCCCGGCAAAGTTCATGGCGGGTCTGGCCGGCGCGCTGACCGTGGAAGTGGCGTTCGCGGCGCCGGAGATCGTCTTCGGCAGCAATCCGGTCGGCGCGGTGGCCTTGATGATGATTGCTCCGGTCACCGACATGGTCAAGGAACAGCTGCAGCAACAGGCGACCGACCTCGGGTTGATGGCCCTGAAGAAAATCGACGCGAAGTTCTCTGGCACCGATCAGCTGTACATCAAGGTCAATGACCAGCGTCTCTGGGACGGCAATCGGGATGTCAAATCCGGGGACAAGATCGACCTGAACAAACGGTGGCCGATGGATGGCCAGGAGTTCGAGCTCGAGCTGTTCGAGACGGACAAGCCACTCGTCTTCTGGTCGCCGGCGTTCTTCGACGATTCCATGGGTGGCGTACGGCTCACCTCCACATCGTCCATGGAGGAGTATGTCAACCTGATCCAGGGCGAGGACGACAGCATCTACGAGATCTCGTACGTCATCCAGCCGTACATTCCCTGATTGTCGTGTACGGACGCCGCACCACAGCGAAGACGATGACGTCAGCCCATTTGTCACGAGGTCGTAGCCACATGCGCAAGTTCCTGGGAGCGCTGATCGCGCTCGCCCTGATGACTTCCAATGCCTTCGCCGGGGTCACCAACGGCGGCTTCTCGATCCCCGACAACGCCACGTCGAAGACAACCCGCACCTTCGACAACGGCCGGATCAAGTTCTACAAGCCCGCAGAGGTGACCGGCTGGTCCACCACCGACACCGAAATCGAGATCTGGAGCGATGGCGCGAGCCCGGACGGAAAGGTCATCGACGCGCCCCCCGGCTACGTGCAGTTCGCCGAAGTGAATGCCAATACCGCGGGGACGCTGTCCCAGACCGTTGCCGACATCGCAGTGGGCAGCACGTTCGGGTTCTCGTTCTATCACCGGGGACGCGCGAGCGCCTCGGAGCCGGACGTGCTCAAGGTCACGGTCGTGGATCCGACAACCGGCGAAGTCTTGCTGGATCGAGACTTCAAGGCCACCAACGTCGAGTGGATTCGCAATGCGGTCGACCTGGGTATCAAGAAGAACGATCACCCACTGCGCCTGTCATTCAGGGCCGTGTCCTCGGCAAGCAAGAACCTCGGCATCGGCAACTTCCTGACTGGCGTGGCACTTGGCGAGAGATTCCTGGAGCCGCCATCCACCAGCGCTGCCGTTCCCGCTGTCTCAGGCGCCCGTCCCCCGTCCCCGGGTGGACTGCCCAGCCAGTTTCAGGGAACGGGAGACTTCTACAGTGCGCGATCCATCGATGGGACGTTCGATTTGGTCAGGCGCCAGGAACCGCATCCCGACAACCCGACGGTGACGATCGTCACCGCGGTTGCCGCGCGCTTTGCCAAGGCCGACACGACCATCGAGTTCTACGCCAGGCCCGACCGGCAGATGGTCGTCAACGGTGAGGCCATGCCCATTCCCACCGCGGAGGTGACATTGCCGTCAGGGGTGGTGATCAAGCCCCTCAGCAACCGCCGGCTGGTGCTGCAGCATGAGGGTCGCGAGGTGCTGGTCATCGTCCGCCCGCGCACCGCCAGCCATGGGCTGCGCTATCAGCCGGAGTTCAAGTACCGCGGCGGACTGATGATCAACATGGACGAAGATGGCGCGACCGACCTTGCGTCGCCCGAGGGCAGGACCCTCACCCTGCCCGCCGACGCGACACGGATCGCCGAGTTCGGCGGGGCCGGACCCATCGCGTCCAACGAAACTGTCCTGTCCAGGCCGCTCGTGACCGAGCCGCGCGCCGCGGCGCCGAAGCCTCCAGCACCAGCGGCAGCCGTGCCCGCTGCACCCGCGCCCGCCTCGTCGTCTCCCGGCGGGGCCGGGCTCTTCCTCCCGGGCGAGGAACTGCAACGCGGATCGCTGTACGCGATGAATGGTCACCACCTCACCTTCCAGGCCGACGGCAACCTCTGCGTCTACACCGACGCCAAGCGGTTCGTCTGGTGCATGAACAACGACAAGAGCGTGCGCTATCAGGCGTCGAGCCGGGTAGTCTTCACCCGCGAGGGCGTGTTGTCGGTCACTGACGCGAACAACCAGACCGTGTGGCGGCAGCCCGCCAATGGCGCAGTGCTCTCGTCGAAGGTCGAGATCACCGCGCAGGGCGCACTGCAGATCGTCGGGCCGGGAAACAACGTGATCTGGTCGTCCAGCCAACGCTAGGCATCGTCCACGACGCCGCATCCCGATGGGCTCAGAGCAACGTTTCCTGGACAGCAACGTACGGAACGACGGCATCGATATCCAGGCCGACGTAACGGGTTTCATTCCTGGTCTGCTGCGCTCCTGCGCTCGTTTCGAGATACACGTAGACGAAGATGGCGTACTTGCGCTGACTCACGGCAAGAATGTCCGTACTGAGCCCATCGGCTGCGGTCGCGGAACCGCTGGCCGTCTGCTGCACCAGGTAACTGCTGGTGTTCTGTGACCACACGGGGATAGAGACGTCGCGGTCGACGTAGTGGCCTCCACCTGTACGCGCCCAGCTCGAGACGTAGATCCCGAGATGTGCAGCCGCTGACGCCGGCGCCCTGTCGTTGCCGGTGAAACTGGCGCTCGTGAGCCACTGCACGTACGGGCGGATGTTGACCGTCGCGTCGCCGAAGTGCGGCTCGAAGAACATGCCAGCGCCGACCAGCGCATACGAGCTCTGTCCGGAGTAGGAGTACGAGGTGCACGCCAGCTGTCCTTGCTGGATGATCTGTGGGTCGGTCGAATGGAGGATCGCGTGTGGACCCTTGTCTTTCCACGCAAAGCGATAAAAACTCGTCCGGTCGTTGGTGGCGTTCTTGTCAGGACCGTAGACGTGGAGCAAGTCACGCGGGGTCGGCGGTGACGGCTTGGGCCGCTGATGGTGGGCGACGGTCAGAATCGACTCCGCCTCGATGGTGTGGAACATGCCACCACGGAAGTCGTTCAACGGCATGCTCTCGACCTGCCGCTTCAACCTCGACCGCTGATCACGCACGTATTCGTCGATGGGTCGCCCGTCGGGCGCCTTCCATGCTGCATCGGCGATCGCGCTCGTCGCAGCATGGGCACGGATGAGCCGGTCTCGGAATGGCGAAGAATTCAGCGACTCCACGGCCATTGCCACATCGCTCGCGGCGATCCCGTCGCTCACGTCCCGTTCCTTCATTGCTCCCCCCCTCGTGAACTGACGTCGCTCGGTCGCACGCCGGCGGTACCGGCGGCACGATCGCAGAGCCAGTCATCCTTGACTGTAACGGGGCCGCGGGGCCAAGCGAACTGATTGCTGGACTTTCCAGCAGCGGTAGGTCCGGTCTCTCGGCACTCGCACGGCGACTCACTCCGCGACCGGCGTCGTGCGAGAATGCGGCGCCGTGACGGTCAAGGACATCCGTCCGGTGGAGGATGTCTCGGCCCTGCTGGCGATGCTGTCGGCGGCGGGCAGCGCCCTGGAAGATCGCGGGGTGTGGCGACACTGCCGCAAGGACGGCACCGTGCTGGAGATGGAAATCTTGGCGCACGGGCTCGAGTACGGCGGTCGCCCCGCCTGCGTCATCCAGGCCCGCGACGTCAGCAGGAGGCGACGCATCGAGGCCGAGGCCGCACAGTCGCATGCGCTGCTGCGCGCCGTGGCCGACGGCATGTCCGACGCGGTGTTCGTCAAGGACCGCGCCGGCCGGTACCTGCTGTTCAACGAGGCGGCGTCCCGTTACGTCGGCAAGCCGGCCGCCGATGTGCTCGGCAAGGACGACACGGTCGTCTTCGAGCCTGAGAGCGCCCAAGTCGTGATGGACCGCGATCGGCTGGTGATGGAGTCCGCTGGCGTGCACCTCAGCGACGATCGCCTCACCGCCTCCGGCGTCACGCGCGTCTACGAGGCCATCAGGACACCGTATCGCGACGCCAGCGGCGCGGTGCTCGGCGTCATCGGCGTCGCAGAGAGATCACCGATCGGCGGCGCGAGGAGGCGGCACGGCAGCAACAGCAGACGTTGTTGCGCATCGCCGGCCGCATCGCCCGCCTCGGCGGCTGGTCGATCGATCTGGTGGCGCAGCAGGTCGACCTGGTCCGACGAGGTCTGCGCGATCCACGACGAACCGCCCGGCTATGGGCCGCCGGTGTCCACGGCGATCTCGTACTACCTGCCGGATTACCGCCCGCTGGTCAGCCAAGCCGTCGGGCGCTGCATCGAGGACGGCACGCCCTTCGATCTCGAGTGCGAGCTGCGCACCGCCAGGGGGCGCCAGATCTGGGTGCGAGCCATCGGCGAGGCCGTCCGGGTGTACACGGCCGCATCACCGGCGTGCACGGCGCCTTGCAGGACATCACCGACCGCAAGCGGGCCGAGGAAGAGCTGCGACAGGTTGCTGGTCGGCTGGCCACGACGCTCGAGAGCATCGCCGACGGCTTCTTCACCCTGGACCGTGACTGGCGCTTCACCTACGTCAATGCCGAGGCCGAAAAACTCATGCGACGCGATCGCGACAGCCTGCTCGGCACGACGTTGTGGGACGCCTTTCCGGAAGCGCCGGGCAGTGTCTTCGAGCGCGAATATCGCCGCGCCGTCGCCGAGCAGAACAGCCTCGGCTTCGAGCAATTCTTCGCCCCCCTGAACAAGTGGTTCGCCGTCAGGGTGTACCCCTCCGAGCAGGGGTGTACCGTGTACTTCCGCGATGTGACCGCCTCGCATGAGGCGCAGAAGGAGGTGCGCCTCAGCGAGGAACGCTTCCGTCTGGTCTCGAAGGCCACCAACGACGTGGTGTGGGAGACCGACCTGGTCACCGGGACGCAGTCGTGGAACGAGGGCCTGACGACACTCTTCGGCTACGACGCCAGCGAGATCGAGCGCCACGATCGACTTCGCCACACGCCTCATCCATCCCGAAGACGTCGATGGCGTGGCTGCGATCGTCGAACGCGCGTTGACCAGTGGCGCGGAGAGCTGGTCGGCGGAATACCGGTTCCGCCGTCGCGACGGTGGCTATACCCCGATTCATCAACTCGGGCTACATCATCCGTGACGACGCGGGCCAGCCGACCCGGATGCTGGGCGGCATGAAAGATCATCACCGAGCGGCGCCGGTCCGAGGCCTCGTTGCGGCTGCGCGACCGCGCCATCCAGGCCGCGTCGCAGGGCATCCTCGTCACTGACGCCAATCAGCCGGACAACCCGATCGTCTACGTCAGCGGCGGCTTCGAGCGCATCACCGGCTATACCGCCGCGGAGAAGTGACTGGCAGGAATTGCCGCTTCCTGCAGGGCGCCGCCACCGATGCCGGACGCGTGGACGAGCTGCGGACGGCAATCGCGGCGCCGCGCAGCTGCTCGGTGGAGGTGCTGAACTACCGCAAGGACGGCACGCCGTTCTGGAACGAGCTGTCGATCTCCCCGGTGCGGGACGACGCCGGCCGGCTGACCCACTTCGTCGGCGTGCAGACCGACGTCACCGAGCGGCGGAGGCTCGAGGAGCAGTTCCGGCAGGCCCAGAAGATGGAGGCCGTCGGCCGGCTGGCCGGCGGCGTGGCCCACGACTTCAACAACCTGCTGACCATCATCTACGGGCTACAGCGAACTGCTGCTCGACCATGCCCGACCTCGGACGACCGACGTCGCGACGATGTCGGCCGAGGTCATCAGCGAGGCCGGCGAGCGGGCGGCCGGCGCTGACCCGGCAGCTGCTCGGCGTTCAGCCGGCAGTCAGATGCTCGCAGCCGCGGGTGCTCGACCTGAACGCGGTCGTCGCCGACACCGAGCAAGATGCTCCGCCGGCTGATCGGCGAGGACATCCAGCTTGACGACCGTGCTGGACCCGAGCTCAGTCGGGTGCAGGGTCGACCCCGGCCAGCTCGAGCAGGTGCTGATGAACCTGGCCGTCAACGCCCGCGACGCGATGCCCGCGGGCGGCAAGCTGACGATCGAGACCGCGAACGTGCTCGATCACGACGGACATACGCCGCCGCGCACCTCGACTGCAAGGCCGGGCCATACGTGATGCTGGCGATGACCGACACCGGCAGCGGCATGACGCCCGAGGTGATGGCCCGCATCTTCGAGCCGTTCTTCACCACCAAGGCGGTCGGCCAAGGGCACCGGCCTGGGCCTGGCGATGGTGTACGGCATCGTCGCAGCAGAGCGGCGGACACATCCACGTCTACAGCGAGCCCGGGCGCGGGACGACGTTCAAGATCTACCTGCCGGCCGTCGGCCGAGCCAGTCGATCCGGCGAGACTCGCGACGATCCGCAAGCCGGCGGTGCGAGGGGACGGAGACGATCCTGCTGGTCGAGGACGAGGAGGGGGTGCGCGGCCTGGCGTTGATGAGCCTGCAAATGCACGGCTACCAGGTGCTGACGGCGGTGGACGGCAGGGACGCGCTGAGGGTCGTCGAGGGCCACCGCGGGCCGCTGGACCTGGTGCTGACCGATGTCGTGATGCCGAACATCGGCGGCCCCGAGTGTTCCATCGCACGGTTGATCGACGTGATGACGCCATCGAGATCGGCGGTGAGCAGACCTGTGGTCGCGCGTGCGAAGACGCTGTCTCCGGCGAATGTGTCGGTGCGCTCCTGGGAGGACGGTGTCGGCATGGGAGACCCCGCTGTCAGGCGACGTCCGCGGTCCTGGCCCGCCCGGTGTTCACCGACCGATCGGCGACATCGGCGTTGGTCAGGTCGACGGTCAGCGTGAGCTTGGCGCCGGGCACGTCGAAATCGAACGAGATGTTGTGATCGCTGTTGTGTCCCGCCGAGGCCTGCGCCGCGCTGGCTCGTGGCCGCGACACGGGCGTCGTGTCGCAGGAGACCTCGAGCCCACGGTTGCCGAGTTCGGCGGCGATGGTCTGCAGCAACGAATCCAGGAGCGAATCGTGCAGTTGCTCGGCGGTCCGGCCGGTGCCTCGTTGCTCGGCGAGCTCGGCGAGCTTGCGGCCCGGCGCGCTCAGCGTCACGAGCATGTACGAGCCCTCGGGGCCAGTATCGAGGCCCCGCGTCAGCGACACCAGCGGCGGCCTCTTCCTGTCTGTCTGCTGCGGTCGCAGTACGACGTGCTGCTCGAGGACGGCCGTCAGCGCCTCCTCGCCGGCGCTGATGGCGAGCAGTTTCAGGTCCGGCACCCTGCTCATCAGCCCCGACGGCTGACCCGGACGGGCGAGCAGCGACTTGAGCCCTTCCATGAAGACCTCGGGGACGAAAGACTGCAGGATCACGGCGTCGAGCGTGCCTCGCTTGCGGGCCTGCAGCAGCGTCCGCTGCGGCTCGATGCCGATGAGCCTCACGCCCCGCAGGCGCGGATGCTGGCGGAATCTTTCGCGCCAGGACTTCGGACCGGAGCACGCCGAGATCGGAGCCGAGGAACACCGCCTGGGGCGGCGACTCGAGGCAGTACCTCAATGCTTCGAGCCCCGAGGCTACGGTGTGCACATGACACAGGGGTGCCATGACGCGCTGGACCAGCTGACGGAGTTCCTCGCTGCCGTCGGCGACGAGGACCGAGGTGGCCGCGGTGAGCTCCATCGGGGAGAAGCCGGCGCGGTTGGACTCGCCACCCCCGTCGAGCGACTCATTGGACAGCACGCGGCCGACGCGTTCGAGGAAGGCCGCGGGGTGATCGGCTTGAGGACGAAGTCGGTGACGCCGAAATCCATGATGCGCCTGACGGTCGCCACGTCGTTCTTGGCCGTCAGCATGATGACGGGCATGCCGCGCAGGGCCGGGTCACGGCGAATGGTCTCGAGCACGTCCATCCCGTCCATGACGGGCATGGTCAGGTCCAGCAGGGCGATGGTGAAACGCTCACGGGCGAGTCGGTCCAGCGCTTCCAACCCGTTGGTGGCCTCGGTCACGCGCAGGTCTTCGAACTGCCGGGTCAGCAACCGCACGACGATCCCGCGCACGTTGGGGTCGTCGTCGACGACGAGTACGTGGATGCTGACTGACTGCGAAGACGAGGGCATGGCATGAGACCAATCGGCCCCCACCCCCTGACCCTTGAGACTCGTCGTATGACATGTGTCACGGCAGAGTTAAGGCTCACGGCAGAGGCACGGCACCCACCTCGGCCTTTTCGGTCGGAGGCGCGTCGCTGCTGCGCTTGCCACGGTCCACTTCGTCCACGGATTGCCCGGGCAGCAGAGCGACATCGAGCGGCGCTGCCGCGGTGTGTGGAAGCTCGAATCGGCGCCGCCGACGGCGCCTGCGATGGCAAGTGCCTCGGTCGGGCGACCCTGGGTTCGAGCGCTGGTGCCACGGGAGAGAACGATACCGCTGGCAAGCGCGATCGAGCGCTGCCGACAACGGCACCCGCGGTCGCATCACTGGCTCTCGCGTGCGACCGCGACCGTTAGAATGCCTGACCGATGCTGAAGTACACCCGGCTGCGTGACTCGCCGGGGCGAGGGTTCAACACGATGCCGTAGTCACCTCGCACCAGCAACCAGGGCGTCCGCACCCGGAGGCCCACGCCGACGGTCTCACGAATGTCGCCAAACGAGACGTCGGAGAAGCTGTTGAACACATTGCCGACATCGAAGAACCCCACGCCGTCGAAGATGCTGACCAGCGGGAAGCGCAGCTCGTTGTTGATGACCAGAAGGGCATCGCCGCCGGTCGGAATACGATCGGCGCCAATCGGTCCGACGGCATTCTGCTCGAAGCCCCGCAGCGTCGTGCTGCCGCCGGCGTAGAAGCGTTCGGTCTCCGGCACGCTGCCGCCGAGGCCTCGGGCAATGCCCACGCGGGCCCCCACCGCGTAGACCAGCCGGGGCCGGATGATCTCGTTGGTGAAGCGCTTGCGGGTCGGCTCCCGCAACTGGAAGTAGCGGAAGTACTGCCCGAAATACTTCAGGTAGTCGGCGTCCGCGCCGAGCCACGCGGGTGAATACGAAAAGGCGTGTGACGTGAACGAGCCGGTGGTCGCATCGAGGATGTCGTCGCGCGTCTCGCGGGTGAAGGAGCTGGTCAGCGGCGCCACCGCAATCGTTTCGGCCGACGAGCCGCCGAGCAGCGGGCTGAACTTGCGGGCCCGCTCGTAGCGATACCCGTAACTCCAGACATACGCATTGCGCAGCGTGCGCTCACGCTGGATGCTGGCGCCGAAGCGGTCGACGTCGAAGGCATCGGCCAGCGCGCTTTCCAGGTTTCGTTCTTCACGGTAGTACAGACTTGCCGACGTCTGGGTCGGCGCGTACCGCAGTGACGGCTGGCTGGCATAGAGACGCGCTTCCTTCAGCCGTGCCGCGTACCGCGTGCTGAGCCCGAGCACGCGCGCCTTGCCAATCGAGTTGCGATTGGAGATGTCGACAATGCCGCCGGGACCACGCTCGGTGTCGAACGAGGCGCCGTAGCGAACCTGAATCGGCTGCACCTCGCGCACGGCCACCGTGACGTGCACCTGTTTCTCGTCGGCCGTCGCGGCTGCCGCGACAGCTTCGCCGGCGGTTGGCGCCGTGACGGCCGCGGCGGCTGCGTCACGCGTCCCGTCGGGATCTGGCGCCGCTGGACTCGACGCGGGGGCTGCAGTTGCCGCGGACGCGGAGGTCGCGCCGGACGCGCTGGCGGCTGGACCAGGCACGGTCGGCGGCGCCAGTTCGCCCGCCGCGGGCGGTACGCCCGGTGTCGTCGAGGCGTCGGCAAGCGGTGAGATTGTCGGCTCGCCCTCGACCTCGCGAGTGATGTCGACGATCGAGAAGGCACCGGTGTCGTACAGGTTGCGGCGTGAGCGGCTGAGCACCGCGAGGTCGAGCGGCTCCTTGTCGTTCAGTTCGACCTGTTCGCGTACCAGCCGATCGCTGGTGCGGTCGTTGCCAGCGATGGTGACGTCGGCCACCACCGACCTGGCACCCTCGCGGATGGCGAAGCGAACGTCCACCAACCCGGTCTCGCGGTTGAGTGCGAGTACGTATTCGGAGTGCACGTCGTTGTAGGCGCGGCGCCAGTACAGATCGCGGATCCGGTCGTAGGCATTCTCCGCGGCGCGCGGCAGGAACGGATCGCCTGGGACGACCGGCAGTTCGCTCAGCAGCATCGGCGTGGTGAAGGCGGTGTTGCCCTCGACCGTGACCTTGCCAACCGTGAACCGGGGCCCTTCGCGCACATCCAGCACCGCCCTGGCGATGTTGCCCTCGTACTCGTAGCGCGGCGTGTCGATCTCTGCGACGAGGTAACCCTCTTCACGGTAGTACCGCTGCAGCAGCGTGGTGACGACGATCGGGTCGGTGAACAGCGCCAGCTCGAGCTTCTGTTCGTCGACGATGTCGTCGAGCACCTCGGGGTCGATGCCCGAAGCGCCGCTGAACACCAGTTCGATGCGGTCGTACCTGGTGCCGGGATTGATCGTGAGGACGACGCGGCGAGCGTCCGCGCCGGTATCCTCGATGGCGTACTCGACCGTCGCGGACAGATACTCCTCGGAGATCAGCCAGTTGCGCAGCGTTTCAGCGGCGTCGGCGCCGCGCTGCGCGTCGAACACGCCGCGGTTCCACTGCCGACGGACCGCCTTGTCGACCTTTGACGGCGGCGTCTCGCCGAGGTACTGCAACTGCACGACAGGGCCGCTGCGCACCCGGAGCGTCAAGGCCAGGGCATCGCCCTGAACTTCGCGCTCGAGGCGAACCCGCGCCTGGAGATGCCCCTGTTCCTGGAGCGCCTTCTCGATCTTGGTGACGCCGTCCCTGGCATCGAAGAAGTCGAACGACTTGCCGGCCTCGAGACCCAACAGCTTTCGCAGCCTCGCCTCTGGCAACACGTCGGCACCAACCACGTTCAGCGACGCCACGGTCGGCCGCGTGCGGACGAGGCGCCCCGGCGCCGGCCGGCCGCCCTTGCGGACATCGTGCTGGAAGTCGAAGCGGTAACTGCCATCGCCCTGGCTGACCGCGTTGGTCCGGAACCGCCGCGTGACGTCGTAGCGGGCCACCCAGATCTGGTCGCTGTTGTCGGCCAGGTCCGTCGAGTAAATCAGTTTCAGGCGGTCGGTCAGGTCCTGACCGACGGTGAGCCGGGCACCCGGATTCGTCTCGTTGGCAATCAAGCTCGGCTCGATACGGACATCGCTGAGGCCGGTGGCGCCCTCGATCTTGCGGCCGAGGCGCGAACCGACGCGTCCGCCGAGGTACGAGAGCACCTGCTCTTTGGCGACGTCGTACTCCTCGCCGCGCATCTCATCGAGGGTGCGGCCGGTGACCAGAAGCGCCATGATGTCCGGCTCGGGCAGCACCGGGTCGGAGGTCAGCGATGTGTCGGTGTCGCCAGGCTCGCCGGTCACGGCCAGCACCACGTCGTACTTGCTCGCGGTGGTTGACAGCCGGAGGTCGAACGAGGGAACGATGCGCCGCTCGTCGAGGAAGGTGATGGTGCCGCGCTCCACGGCATAGCGCCGCTCGTTGAGCATGATCTCGCCGCCCTCGAGCACCGACATCCGCCCCGACAGGCCGGTCTCGTAGATGGTGCCCAGGATGCGCAGGTCGGTGGTCACCTCGGCGCGCGCCAGATTGTTGTCGAGGATGATCGGCGATGCCGTGACCACCTGGACGTTGAACTTGAGGCGTTCGAGGGTCGGGTCGCGCTCCTCAGTGAGGTCGAGCGCCCTGGGCGCGGTGAGCGTCGCGAGGATGCCCTGATCGAACTTGATGTCGCCGGTCAGGCCGGCTTCCTTGATGGTGATCTTTCCACCAAGCACGATGTCGTCCCCGCGGTCGGTGACCGTCAGGGTGGCCGACGACAGGCTTCGAAGATCGAGGGGCGCTGAGAACGCGACATCGTTGGCGTCGAGTGTCAGGTTGACGTCGCGGATGCCCTCACTGCCAAACGCCAGACCGCCGCTGCCCGTGAGCGTGCCGCCATTGAGGTCGGCGCTGAGGTTGGAGAGCGTAATGCGGTCCCCGGCCAGTTCCACTCGGGCGTTGAGGTTCTCGGCGGCGATGGCCGGCTCATCGACGGCCAGCGTGACGCCCGACAGCGCCAGGGTGCCACTGAGATCGGGCGAGTCCAACGTGCCCTTGGCCGCGAGATTGAGCGTCGCCTGGCCCTCGGCCTGCACCGCGTCGGTGAAGACGCCAAGCGCCGCGGTGTTCACGTTGCCCTGCGCGACGACGTCCAGCGGACGGGCGTCGATCAGGCCCAGCGTGCCCTTGGCCCCGAGCGTCCCGGCGGATCCGTCGAGGGCGAACTGTTCGATGGTGACGACGCCATCGGCAATCCGCAGCACCGATGGCTGCTGCTGGGCGATGTCGAGGCCCTTGAAGGCGAGCTGCAGGTCGGGAAAGGTCACCGCGCCGGTGACCGCCGCCAGGTCGGCGCGGTCGGCGGTCGCGACGGCGTTGACGCTGACCAGACCGCTGACGCCCTCGGGCGCTCCGGGGACCATCGCGGGATCCAGCCCGACGACGCTGGCGCGCGCGGTCGCGTTGCCGTCGGCTCTGGGGATCTCGACGGGCAGTTCAGGCAGCAGGCCAAACGGCACCCGCGCCGTCGCGTCGATCGTTGCGGTGCCCCACTTGGCGGCCAGTTGCTCGATGGCGGCCACGCCGTCGGCAACCCGGGCACGGATCGTCACGCCGGTCAGACCCGGCTCGATCTGTGGGCTGAGCACGACCCCGTTGTCCAGTTGCAATTCGAGAGTGGGGTCGAGTCGAGTGAGGTTGCCGGTCACCGTCCCCGTCAACTGCAGTGTGCCCTCGGCGCTGAGCTCGGTGCCCACCGGCGCGTACTCTGCGAGCGTCGCAAGATTGGCTCGTGCGTCGATGTTGACGGCGCCTTCGCCGCCAGTGGCGTCGAGCGGCAGCATGCCGGTGACCGACACCTTGGAGTCACGAGCGGCGAGCGTCAACGCGGCGATGGTGATGCGCTCGTCGGCCAGCCCGAGCACGGCCGGCCCTTCGAGACCGAACGGCTGTCCATGCCACTCGCCTTGGAAAGTCTGGATCGTCGCATCGACGCGGGCAGCCCGAGGCTCGGTCAGGTTGCCGGTGGCATCGACCGTGGCTGAGACCGAACCGGTGAGCGGCGTCTCGAGCGTCACCGGCAGCGCGGCGAGATCGAGGTCGGTGATGCGTGCCTGCAGCGTCGAAGGATAACCGGTGGTGGTGGCCACGGTCGCGTTGGCCTGCACGCCAAACCTGTCGGCGGACAACTCGATGTCGGCGCGCTCATTGGCCAGCGACGCATCCACGGCCACACGTCCCAGCTCGTGCTCAGCCAACTGCAGGCGCTCCAACGCCATCGCGATCGTGGCGGACGGGTTGGCGGTGGTGCCGTCGCCGCGTCCATCGAGGTTCACGACCCCGCGCAGCGGACGTCCGTCAGGCAGCGTCAGGCTGGTCAGCTCGATGTTGTCGGACTCGAGCGTGAACGCGTACGTGCCCGCGTCCAGACCGTAGCGTCCTGAGGCGGTGAGTCGTCCGTTGCCGTCGGGCTGTGGCTTGTCGAGGACGAGCTCGTCGAGGATCACGTCGCGGCCACGCATCTGCGCCGTGGCCCGCAGTTCACCGAGGGGTTCGTTGTAGGCGGCGAGGTTCGAGCCGGTGACGTCGACGTCGGCAACTGGGGCGCTGATCGTGCCGCGCGCCTGCCCGGTCAACGACAAGGTGCCTGCCGCAGGGACATCGGGCTGCCCCGCCAGCACCAGCAGCGACGGCACTTCGAGGGAGTCCACGTTGAACGTCAGCGCCAGCGCCTGCCGTCCCGTGAGTCCGACACGCCCTTCGGCATGGGCGGTCGCATCCGCCCAGGTCAGGTTCAACCCGTCGAGGATCAGCACGTCGGTGGTGTACTTCGCGTTCGCGTTCAGCGCGATGTCGCCCGTCCCGCCAGCGGTCAATGACGGCGCATCCAGGGCAACGGCCGCGGTCGGGTTCGAGACCGTGCCGCCGAGGGTGGAGTCGGCGACGACGCGCCCGGCGATCCGGACGGGCACCAGCGAGCCGGCCGGCTGACCGAGGAACCGCTCGACCTGTGCGGTCGTGGTGGCGACGTCGCCCACCACAGCCCGCACGGTGCCGCCTAGCTTGGACTGGTCGGTCAGCGAGACGCGTCCATCGAGGCGCGCGCCGGCGGCTTCGAGGGCGGAGAGCTGGGCCACGGCCTGACCACTGTCTGCCTTTACGACGAGACGTCCGCCAACCGGCAGTGCCGAGCGCGACGCACGCGACTGGGTGGGCGTGAGCGAGATATCTGCGTCGCCCGTGGCGGCGGTGTATTCGAGACCTGACCACGACGCCTGGACTTGCGCGTCCACGCGTGTTGCCGCCACCTGCGACATCTCGAGCGACCGCATGATCGTCGCCACGTCAATGCCGCTGGCCTGCAGACTGACGTTGGAGTCGCCGCCTTCGAGCGCCACCTGACCCTTGCCCGCGACCGTGCCCCACGGGGCGCGGACGTCGAGTTGCTGTGCCGTCGCGATGCCCCTGGCCATGTCGTAGGCGGCACGGGCGTCCAGCGTCATGTTCTCGAGCTGCCGGAACTTCAGGTCGCGGCCGGCGATGCGTGCGTTGACGGCGAGCGCGGCCACTGGCCCGACCGCCGTCCCGTCGATCACGATGCGTCCGCCGGCAGGCTCATCGATGCCGGCGAGCTCCACAGCTCGCGCAACGTCGAGGTCGGCCTTCAGCGCGCCGTCAACCTTCGGGTCGGCAAACTGTTCCAGCGTCCCAGACAGCTCCGCACGCGATCCTTCCGCGTCGAGCACCAGCCGGTCGATCCGCACATCGTCTGTCCCGAGATTCAGTTCGCCGTTGAGGCTGTCGAGTCGGAGATCGCGGCCCTGCGCGTGAACGGTACCGTCGGCCGCCCTGAGGGTGACCTCGTGACGACTCGTCGCCGCATCCCCGTTCACCGACACGGTACGGACGGGCAGGACGACGTCGAGCTTCTCTGCGCGGTTCTCGTAGCGAAGGGTGGCGTTGGTGATGTCCAGCTTGGCAATCAGATAGTCGAGCGGTTCGCTGGGCGCGTCGGGGTCGCTTGGCGGACGCGGCACGTTGTCTCGTCCGTCTTCCTCGACGAGATAATGGAGGTCGAGACCGTCCACCTCGCCTGACTCGATGACGTATCGGCCCCGGATGACATCCATCAAGCCGAGGTCGACCTTGACGCTCCTCAACACCACGAACGGCGGAGCCTCGGGTCGCTCCGGCGCGCGCACGACGACGTTCTGCAGTGCGAAGGAAAGGTCGAGCAGGTTGTAGTCGAGTTGGTCAGCGCGTACTTCGATGCGCTGCGCCGCGAGCATCTCGGTGACGCGCGACAGCGCGAATCGCCGACCAGGAGGCGTGTGCATCGCGGCAATCAACAGGACCACCAGGACGACGAGGCCGGCAACGACGAGGCCCGCCCAGCGTAACAGCCGGCGACTCCTGGATGGCGTGGACGGTACGGCTGAGTTAATCACTATCCCCCGGCTATCAGTACAGAATGTGCGGTACAGACCGGGGCTCGCACCTAGGGTGGTGCGCAAGGTGGGCCGCGCGCGAATCGCTGGTACATGCAGCCAGCGTGAGGGGCACCTGATGCGGCGATGCCTGAATGGAGCGCATCTGACGTCATCTGCGGTCGTGCCTACGGTACGGTCTTTCGACGCGTCTTACCGCCGGTCGGTCTCCGACTACGATAGGCCATCACACTGATGGAGGCAAACGACGCGTCGCTGCGGCGGACGCGGTGCCGAGTCTGATACGTTTCTCTCATGACCGCAGCAGTCACGTCGCGTTTGCCTTTCGTCCGCCGCCGTCTTGCGCCCGGCTTCACGCTGCCCATCACCTGGGGCGAGTTGCTGAAGCGAACCGGCAAGGAGACGCTCGACGATGATTGCCTGAGCCTGGCTGCGCAGCTGGCGTACTACTTCTTCCTGGCGCTGTTCCCGACGGTGCTGTTCCTGCTGGCGCTCGCCAGCTTCTTTCCGCTGTACGACCTGACCGAGGACATCGGCCGCGTGCTCGGGCCATTCGTCTCGCCCGAAGTGCTCCGCATCATCAAGGAACAGATGCAGCGACTCGCGGAATCCGACAGTGGCGGCATCCTTACCTTCGGCCTGCTCGCCGCGGTGTGGAGCAGTTCGGCGGCACTGGTCTCGATTGTCAGCACGTTGAACAAGGCGTACGACGTGGAAGAGGGCAGACCGTGGTGGAAGGTACGGCTGGTGGCGATCGCGCTGACCATCTCGGTCTCCGTCTTCGTCCTGGCATCGTTGACGCTGATCCTCGGTGGACCGGCGATGGCGACGTACCTCGGGCAGACGGTGGGTCTCGGCACGGCCTTCGAGTGGACCTGGAAGATCGTGCAGTGGCCGGTGGCATTCCTGCTGGTGTCGACGGCCATCGGCACGATCTACTATTTCGGTCCGGACGTCGAACAGGATTGGGCGTGGCTGACGCCTGGCGCCGTGACCGCCACCACGTTGTGGCTGCTCAGCTCGCTCGCCCTGAAGTTCTATGTCGTGAACTTCACCGACTACAACGCGTCGTACGGCGCCGTCGGCGGGGTGATGGTGCTGCTGTTGTGGTTCTATGTGTCCGGGCTCGCCATCCTGGTGGGCGCTGAGATGAACGCAGAGATCGATCACGCGATGGCCGAGCACACCGGGGAGGGCGTGGTGAGTCCCGGGAGCGAGGGCACCAAGAACCTGTCGGCGGTGCGAGACGGCGGCCCGGGCAGCACGCAGTGGGACAGCGTGAGCGCGGAGCAGAAGCACGCCGCTGCCGCTCTCGGCGATGGGCGCGCCGCACGCGCGTCGGGCGGCGCCGCAAAGATGGAAGGCAATGACAAGGAGCGAGCCATCGAGGCGATTCGGGCCTTGCCGGACCACGCCACTCTCGAGGACGCGATCGCGCGGTTGTCCTTGATCGCGAAGATCTAGGTCGCTACCTGCTCGCCGTGCCCCTGCGGTGCAGGAAGACACTGTCGGCAAGCGGGGCCGTCGCGCCACGCACCGTCGCGATCGTGACGTGCCGCGACTGCTCGAACGGCAACCCCACCGCGGTCGTGATGTCGCCGAGTATCGGCCGCCCTTCGTTGTGCAGCAGCACGCCTCCCGGCGCCAGCATGGCGGCGATGTTGCTCGTGGCCAACGCCAGCTCCAGGTCGTCGAAGTAGGGGAAGAGATTCGTGGCGATGACGAGGTCGAAGCCAGGCCCTCCGAGGCGCTCGGTGACGATGTCGAGGATCTCCGCCGAGCCGAGGGCTCGCGCCGCGTCGACGCTGACCCGTACCACCTTGCGCAAGCCGGCCCGTGGCGTCTCCGCGCCGAGACTGCGCCCGAGCCTGGTGAAGTAGTCGAGCAAGTCGGGCGACATCACCACGGTGTCGCCGCCGCCGAGTGCGATCGCCAGCCGCAGGGCTGGCGGATTCGCACGAGCCCGCCGCAGGTGCTCCACCACGCGCGGGTTGATATCGGCAGCGACGATCGACAGGTCACCGAGCTGCGACAAGCCCAGTGTCACGAGCGCGTCCATCACCGCCCAGGGCTGATAGCTCTGGGGCGGCGCATCGTCCAGCAAGCCGGTTCGCGGTGCGAGATCGAGACCGGGGCCGACGATCAGCACGCGCCGTACGCGCCGCGTCGGCTCGAGCGCCTGGAGGACCGCGAGGCCCGTGTGGACGACGAAGCCAGCCTCGACAGCGGTGTCGGTGCTGAGGCCACGCTCACGGTAGAGATCGTGAACGGCGGACGTTCCACGCGCGGTGACTGGCGCGAGAAACTCCTTCCGATAAAGGAACCGCATGACGCGCACGTACTCGCGTACGAGCGCCGCCTCGCGTCCGCGGGCGTCCGGAAACGCGGTGTGGACCAACTGCCTGAAGAACGCCGCGCGCTCATCGCCCGACCGCGGCCCGAGGTACGCCAGGAGATCGTCGATACGCGTCCTGACGGCGGCCGACACCGGGATGTCTGGCATCGAGGCACCGGTCAGGAACGCGGCGCGCGCCTCCGGACGGAGTCCTTCGACGAGGGTCTTCGCGGCCAGCGCCGGTTCGATCGGCGGTCGACTCGTGAAGCGGGTGGACTGCAGCGCGTAGAACACCAGGTGGTCGAGGTCACCCTCGCGTACACGCGTCGCGTTCTTCTCATGCGTCCGGTCGAGCACGTCGTGCAGCGTCGCCGCCGAGACGCCGTGCCTGACAAGGTACGACTGGATCGGCGCGAGGTCGTTCCAGCTCGGGCGCTGAACCGGCGCCGACGGCGGCGCGGCCGCCACCGAGACGACAAGCAGCAGCAGCAGCGCCACCGGCCTGGGGGTGGCCCCCAGGCCGGTACGCATCACATGAACGGGCACCGCGCGCGGTTCTAGAAGATCAGCCGGAACCCGAGCTGGATGAACCGCTGGAAGTTCGACTGCCCGGTGACGTTGCGATTGATTCGGCCGAAGTCCGCCGACGTGACGGTCTGGTTGTAGTTCCGCTCGTCGTACATCGGGCTGTTGAACAGGTTGAAGGCCTCGAACCGGAACTGGAACCGAAGCCGATCGGTGATCTGCGTCGTCTTGGCCAGGTTCACGTCGACCTGCCAGTACCCGGGGCGACGGAACTCGTCATAGCGGAACATCGCGGTGCGACGCTGGAACGCCTCGCGGACCAGGAAAAATGGCTGCGTGCAGCCATACGCCGTTGACACCGACAGCAGATCGTATTGCCCCGTCGTCGCGTTGCGCTGGCCGACGCACGGCTTCACGCCGTAGATGAACTGGCCCTCCTTCTCTCCCGCGAGCGCGATGTCGGCAAGGTTGACGCCCGGCGCGAGGTCTACGTTGCCGGGCATCTCCCAGGGCTGGCCAGTCTGGTAGACGAAGGCCGGGGCAATCGACCAGCCGCCAAGCAGGTAGCCCGCGATGCTCTTCTCACCGCGGTACCACGGCAATTCCCACACCCCCGTGGCCACGACGCGGTGCTCGCGGTGAGAGTAGTACGGCCCGCTGTGGCGGAGGAACGACACTTCGTCCACGTACGCGTTGCCGATGTTGCCGCCCGAGGTGTTGGCGCCCTCTTCGGTCCATCGCGGTACAAACGTGTAGCCGACGTTGATGGTCACGCCTTTGGCCCACCGCTTGTTGGCCACGAACTGCAGCGAGTCGTACTGCATCGTGCCGAGATTCTGCTGGTTCTGGTTGAAGGCCCCGAACGCGTTGTACGGCCGCGCCAGCTCGAAGCGCGACAGATTGGCGGCCGTGAAACGGTTCGTCCCCTCGAATCCTGGGACGCCGAAGTACGGGTTGGGCACCTGCTGGTCGCACAGGGTGCGGCTGCCGCCGAGCGTGACGTCGCAGCGAGCCTGGAACTCTGCCGACGGCTCGTTGTAGCCGCCGAAGTTGCCCTCGATGTCGTTGCTCCGGCTGCCGGCGTACGTGACGTCGAGCGAGATGCGCCATGGCAACTCGCGCTGGAAGCCCAGCGAGAACTGGTGGACGCTCGGCACGACGAAGTCCGGGTTGGCGAAGCTCGGGTTGCGGCCGAGGAAGGTGAGCGCGCCCAGGGAGTTGCCTGGAGCGGCCTGGATGCCCGCCGGCCACGGGTTGGCCAGATTGTAGGTCGGCGTGCGGTTGCCGTCGTTGGACGCAATCAGGGGTGTGCTGTTGCTGAAGCCGGCGTTGAACCCCTGGCTGGTCGGATTGAGGAAGTACTTGCCCCACCCACCGCGCAGCACGGTCTTGTCGTTGAGCGAGTAGGCGGCGCCGACACGACCCTGCCAATTGTCCTTATCCAGTCTCCATGGCTGTTCCGGCGCGCCGTCGACGCCGGCAAACGTCAGACCGCCCATGACCGGCTGGCCGACGCGAGCCGACACCGGATTGACGATGGTCGGGTCGAAGACATAGTTCAGCTGATTGTCGGCCTCCCTGACCGCGCCATTGACATCCCACCGGAAGCCGAGGTTCAGGGTCAGCCGGTCGCTCACCTTCCAGTCGTCCTGGATCCACGGCGCCACGTACAACCACTGGTAGTGCGGCGCGGGGTTGATATCCACAGTGCCGCCGCTCGGCGCGCCGAGCAGGAACGAGGCGAAGGCGTTCCCCTCGAGCACGCTCGTGCTGTTCAAGGTGCTGCGCGTGAAGGCCCGGGTGAACGAGAGATTGCCGCCGGAGTTGTTGTAGTTCTCGTTGTAGACGTTGGTGAACCGCAGGTCGAGGCCGCTGCGGATGTTGTGCCGGCCGCGGGTCATCGAGATGTTCGGCTGCAGCGAGTAGTTCCGGTTCCTGTTCGGGCTCGAGCCGCGCGAGAGCTGCACGTACTCTTCCATGTTGACCACCGGGAAGATGCCGCCCGTCGCGGCGCTCGGCAGCTGATCGACAAGAGCATTCGGCCAGAACTCGCGCGCGTCGAAACCCAGCGAGTCCTGTGAATAGCTCCACTCCAGGAAGTACGTGTAGCTGGCACGCAGGTTGAACACCGTGCCGGCGCCGAAGATGTGCACCCAGTCGCCGACCATCGCCCGGTTGGCGCGCCAGAGGGGCAGCTGCCCGTTCTGGGCCGGGCCGCTGCGGATCGCGGTGGTGTTGCGGATTTCGTTGCGCTTGTTCTCACCCCACCGGAAGAACACGCGGTCGTTCGGGCTGAAGTTGTGATCGACCTTGCCGAGCACATTCCAGAACAAATCGCGATTGAAGTGCTCGGGGTAGTCCAGGTTGTTCTGCCAGGGCGCCGAGCCGTCCAGCGAGTAGTTCGGGTCCGGGTAGTACTTCAGGAGCGCCTGCGCGGTCGGCGAGATGCGGCTCGCGGGGATGATGTTGCCGGGGAACGGGTCGCGTGTCCACACGCCGTTGACGTCGCGGCCGGTGGCCGGGTCGTAGATGAGGATCTGCCGCCCGTTCTGATCCACCAGGCCGCTGAAGTCGCCGGTCCGGAACGCGGCTGTCGGCACTGTCGAATTCAGTGGCGACGGTGTGCCTTCGCGGTACTTCTCGCCCGTGAACAGGAAGAACGTCTTGTTCTTCCAGATCGGGCCGTCGACGCTGAAGCCGTACTGATCGATGTACTGGTCGGTCTTGGGCCGATCACGAGCGTTGAGCAGGAAGGAATTGGCCGCCAGGGCCTTGCGGCGCATGAAATCGTAGCCGACACCGTGGAACGAATTGGTCCCGGACTTGATCGACATGTTGATGACGCCGCCGGCGGTCCGGCCGTACTGCGCGTCATACGAGTTGATTGCGACCTTGAACTCCTGCACCGCTTCGGCCGGCGGCACGAACGCGATGTTGTTGCCGCCCTGGTTGGCGTTGTTGGGCGCGCCGTCGAGCAGGAACTCGTTGTTGCGGTTCTGGCCGCCGTTCATCGAGAAGTCGGCGAGCGCGCCGTTGTCGAAGGGACGCAGGTAGATTGCCGCCCCGTTGTAGTTGACGCCGGCGACGAGGGTGGCGAGCGCCATCGGGCTGCGTGACTGCAACGGCAACTCGGCGATGCGGGCGCTGTCGATGACCGTCCCGCGGCTCGCGTTGCTCGTGTCGAGCAGCGGGCCCTCGCTCGTGACCGTCACCTCTTCGGTCATGTCGCCGACCGCCAGCTGGACGTTGATTTCCGCGACCTGGCTCACCTGGAGCCGCAGGCCGCTGCTGGTCTGCCTCTTGAACCCGGTCAGCTCGACGATCACGGTGTAGAGGCCCGGCCGCAGGAACGGCACGGTGTAGTTGCCCTGGTCGTTGGTTGTCGTCGAGGCGAGTTCATTCGTCTCGACGTTCTGCACCGACACGGTGGCACCGGGCAGTGCCGCGCCACTGGAGTCCAGGACCTGCCCCTTCACCGTGGCACGGAATTCCTGGGCCGACGCGGTGCCAACCATGACCAGCAGTGCCAGAAGCGAGAGACACCACAGGCCGCGTTGCCACTTCGTTCTCACCATACGGTCTCCTTCGCGCCGCCGGTCAAGGCCAGGGTGCAAGACATCGCAAGTTACACGTGCGCTCGCGCAGACGAGGCACGCGACCACACACATCGTCAATCAGGGTGACAGACGTATACAGCCATTCGGAGGACCATGACAAGCCGAAACAGCAGCAGGATGTCGGCGCTACTTCACGACGTCGCGAGCGACGAGGCCGGGCTTCCTCTGCCCCCATCTGGTAGTGCGCCGGCGCGTTGTCGTCGAGAACCACGTGGCACGCTGACAGACAGTCACGTGTCGGCAGCGGCCGTCCTGGCGCTGGGTACGCAGGTCCTGACGGCGCCAGAGCTCAGCGGCGTCGGCGCCACTTCACTCGACGACGGGCCGCCCCGAACGGGCGTGCCGAGTGCCCGCATTGCCACGTCGCTGCCAGCCGCCCCATTGCATTTCGAGCCCCGCGCACCCCACGACGGCACGGGGCACTTCGAGGCCACCGGCCTGGGGTACCGGCTGAGGATTACCCCGTCCGTGGCGCACCTGCTGCTGCCGACCGGGGAAGGGTCGGGCCGCGAGCTGACACTTACGGTCGAAGGGGCCGACAAGACGGCGCGCCTGACGGGCGAGCAGCGCAGGGAAGGTGTGGTGCACCGTCCACCGTCCACGGCCGGCGCCCTGTGGCTCGCGGCCGTGCCCCCCGCGGCGCGGGTCAGCCGGGCACTTCGCTGATCTCCAGCAGGTGTCCGTCGGGGTCGCGGAAGAAGCACCGGATCTCGCCGCCGCGGTCGTTGGGAGGCGTCAGGAACTCGGCACCCCGCGCTCGCAGGATCTCGTAGGCCCGCCGGCAGTCTGGCACCCTCATCGTCAACTGGTGGCTCACCCGGTCGGGATCTGACGGTGGCGCGAAGGTGACCGTCGGCTTGTCGTCGGTGGGACCTCCGCCGGTGACCAGCAGGAGCCATGTGCCCTGAAACGTCAGCACGCACGACGTGCCGCCGTACTCGCGATGGATGGCGGCGCCGAGGACGTCGCGATAGAAGTCGCGCGCCCGAGCGAGATCGCTGACGACGAGCAGGTGGGTGAGCTCGACGTGCGCAGTGGGAAACGTGTCCATGGCCATGTCCTCGCCGACGGCCGGAGCCGCTACTCGTAAGCGCCGGCCGAGTAGGTCAGTTCGTCGCTGTGGCTGGAGATCGCGAAGATGTTGCCGAACGGTCTCGCGCGGATGGGCGTTGCGGCACGGAAGATCTCGCCGCCGCCGCCAATCCCCTCGGATCCTCCAGCCGAGGGAGACAAGGCAATGCGCTGGCCGTTACACCGGCTCCACGCCCAGCGCCGCCAGCACCAGGTCGATATTGCTCAACCCCTGCAGCCGCGGCACGCTCAGGCCCGTCTGCGCCGCCAATTCGACGATGAGCGTATTCCGCTGATTGTCCGCGCTCATTGTCTTCAGTGTGTTGTCGTCGCGCATCCGCCCGCTGCGCAAGGCGACCATCACCGCGCCCACCCCTTCGAGCGCGGCGTCGTCGAACGCCTGAAAGTTGTTCTGGTTGCTATGCTTGGCCATTTCGACGATGAGGGTGTTGCGCTGGTCGTCGTGCGTCATCCGGTTCAGTTCGCGCTGCGTCCGAAAGTTGCCGGCGAGCAGCGCCCCGCGTATAAACGAGCCGATTACTCCCGGCGCCATGCCTCTCGTCGCCTTATCGCTGCCGAGAGCGACCAGCACCAGGTCCAAGTTGCTCAGTCCCTGAAGCTGAGCCTCGAGGCCGGTCTGCGAGCCGATTTCGACGATCAGCGAATTCCGCTGATCGTCGGCGGTCATCGTCTTCAGCGCGCGGTCGTCGTGGATCTTCGCTTCGCGCAGCAATACCAGTACTGCGCCCATGCCGGCGAGGGTGTCGTTGTCGAAGCGCTGGAGGTCAGACTGTCGGCTGCGGTTGGCCAGCTCCACGATCAGGGTGTTGCGCATGTCGTCGTGCGACATCCCGTTCAGCTCGCGCTGCGTACGGAAACGGCCGGCCAGCAGCACGCCGCGGATCGGGAACGACTTGAGGGCGCCGCCGCGCAGCATGAAGCGGACGAACTCCTGCGCCGGATCGATGCTGTCGATGCGGAGGGCGAAATCGCCAGCCGCACTCGCCCAGTCGGTCGAGGTCGAGGCGAGCGTGACGTTGGCCACGCCTTCGTAGCGGACCCTGCCGTCGGGATTGAGTGAGTGGACGACGAGCCCGGCGGGCGATCCGAGCCCGCCAATAGCCGTATCGTAGCCCTGGCCGCCGCGGCGAAATTCCACGGTGAAGATCCGACCGTCCCCCGTGTTCGAGGGAAACGCCGCCAGCACGGGCAGGGGACCCGGCGGCATCCGCACGGTGTAGTTGAGGGCGAAGAGCGTCAACCTCGCCGGCTGCTGTGCGTAGCTGCCCGAGAGTTGGATCACGCTAGGGCTGTTCCTGAAGGCGTCAAGCTTGAGCAGTTGCGCCGCCGCCAGGGTCGGTCCGACGATGCGCTGCGCCGGCTGGTTGAAGAAGCGGTCTCGCGGGTCAGCGATGTTCAAGCCGTCGGGCAGCCGCGGATCGGCCGCCCTGAGAAACTCCGGGCCCCGAGTCCGGACGCTCATCACCGAATAGGGCGACATGTACTCGCGCCCCTCCTCGTCCACCTCGTGATTCAGCCCGAAGCCGTGCCCCAGTTCCTGACAGACCGAGTCAAACGGCGAGGCGATATCCACCACCGTCACCCGCACCGGCTTCGTGCAGTCGTCAGACAGCGGCACGTCGTACGAGCCGCCGCCGAACATGTCGGTTGGCTGCGCATACCACAGCATCAGGATGTCGGTGTTGTCCCAGTCAGGCCGAACTTGGGAGGTCGCGGCCGCGATGGCGCCGTTCACCAGCGCGCCTCGCTGCGACGCATTGTCGCTGGCGACACCGATGCGCGGGTCGTCCATGACAACAGGCGGGTAGACCTTGCAGTCGAGCGGGAACAGCGCCCTGCCGGACAACAACCAGAAGTCGCCCAGGCTAAAGGGAATGAGCGGCTGCATCCACTTCGTGAACACTTCTTCGGACCACACGCTGCCGGCGTTGGTGTTGGTGGAAAACCGCACGGGGACAATGGCAATCATGATCGGCTCCTGACCGGCTCGGACTGCAGCGATGTCGCGGGGTCGTCTGTGACGCGTGCCGGGCGTGCGGTGAGCGCGGGATGGTGTCACATATAACGTCGGCCAGTCGTCGGTTGAACAGCCGCGGTCATTCGTGTCCGGTATCGGTGATGACGCGCCCGCCCTTCGGCTTTTCAGCGTGGACGATTCCTGCGACGTCGGGCCGCGGCCGGCCAGGGGAGCCGCTGAGCGTGGGCCTGGACGTGACGCGTTTCCGTTTCGGAACGGGTCGCCTCCGGCGGGGCGGGCCATCAAGCCGCGCCGGCTGCCTAGTACAGCTCGCCGCTCACGTAGCAATCCACGGCCCCGGAGTCCGAGCCCCAGACGCTCGCCGCCAGAGCGACGGTGCGGCCGGTGCTGATCGCGGAAGTCTCGCCCATCAAGACCTTCACCGGCTGCGTCACGAAGTACGCGCGGTTGTACCCCCCAAGCTGCGGTACCTGAAGCTGGACGAGGCCCAGCGTGCCCATCTTCAGCACGAGGATCAGCGGGTTGCTGGACTGGTAGGGCAGGTTGGCCCAGCAAGAGAGGTACTGGATTTCGAGCGACGTGCCGGCGGGGATCGTGTGGGAGAGTTCGTCGCCCTGCGGGAGCCCGTTGTGCCAGCCGCCGTACAGGCGGAACTGATACGGGATGCGCGCCGGCGCGACCTTCACCGTGGGCGTGCCGCTGATGGCAACAGTCGGCGTGCCGCTGATTGAGACGGTCGGCGTGCCGCTGACCGTCACCTGCCCGCTCACCGGCAGGGGGTCGTTGGTGATCGTGACGGGCAGGGGGACGTTGGCGATGGTGGTCGTGGGACCTTTCGCGGCATTGCCGCTCTGTCCCTGCGCCGAGATGAGGCTGAACGGCACGAGGACGGCCGTCCCCGCAATGAGAGCACACAGAATCGCGCGTATCGTTCGCATGGCTATCTCCTGAATGGCCGGCATGGCGCTCAGAGGGACGATGCCCCTCGGCACGGCCGGCAACACTGTCACTGAGGAGATCGCAAACGGCGGCCGAAAGGCGACAGGCCCCTCCCGGCAGGCATGATCCGACTCCGCCGCGTCAGGGCTGGGCGTCGAGGGCGCCGAGACGTGCAGTCGCCAGTGCGTGCTCACGGCCGGGCTGACCCGGAGCCGGCGGCAGCGTCTGCAGAGCCTCGTGCAGGAGCGCGATCGCCTCCGTCCTCCGCTGCTGCAGCGCGAGGGCCTCGGCCAGTGCGCTCTGTGCCTGTCCGATGCGCCAGCTGCCGGGCGGCAGCGTGCGCTGCCGGACCTCGACCACGCCACGGAGCACGCGCTCGGCGTCGGTGCCACGCCGCTGCCCAAGCCGGACCCGCGCCTGGAGAAACCGGTACCCGGCCATCCCTGGATGCTCGGCACCCGTGTGCTCCTGCGTGATCGACACCGCCTCATCGAGGACGCGGTCGGCCTCGTCCAGCCTGCCCTGCTCGAGCAGCGCGACGGCGAGGTTGGCCAGCTTCGGGCCGATGTCGCGATGCCGCGGGCCGAGCACGCGTCGGGCGATGTCGATGCTTTCGCGTTGAGCGGCTTCCGCCTCCGCCCAGTTGCCCTGTGCCCCGAGCACCAGCGCCACGTTGTTGAGGCCCGTCGAGACGTTGGGGTGGTCCGTGCCGAGCGTGGCGCGGCTGATGGCGAGCGCCTCGCGCAGCAGCGGCTCGGCGCCGGCGGCGTCGCCGGCGCCCCACAGCAGCAGGCCGAGTTCACTCAGACTGGTGGACGTCTCGTTGTGATGCGGCCCGAGCGCGGTGCGACGGATGGCGAGCGACTCACGGAACAGCGCCTCGGCCTCGCTCCGTTTGCCGGCGTCGACGTGCAGCCGGCCGCGCTCCACGAGCGTGACGGCAAGTGCCGGGTGCACCAACCCGAGCGTCCGCCGACGGATGGCGATGGCTTCGTCCAGCAGCGGCGCCGCCGCCGCGGCGTCGCCCTCCCGCGCCAGCGCCACACCGAGGTCGTTCAGCGTCTCCGCCACGCGGGCATCGTCTGCGCCGTAGGCCTTGCGGGCACGTGTCAGGGCCTCTTCGAGCAGCACACGCGCACGATCGCTGGCGCCGAGCCGGCCGTACGCGCGACCGATGACCGTGAGCAGATCGGCCTGCAGGTCGGGGCGGTCGGCGAGATCGCGGCGCACGCGCTCGGCGCCGGCGTCGAGCACGCTGCGCACGGTGGGCTCCTGGTTGCCGCGGCGCGCGTAGGGGTCGGCCGCGGTCAGCAGGTCGGTCATCAGCGTGCTGACCTGTCGTGCGCGGTCGGCCTCGGTTCGGGCGCGGTCGCGTTCGCGCGCAAGTCGGGTCGTGTAGAACGCCACCACGCTCACCAGGACGACCAGCATGACGAGGCCCGTGACGACACCCGCGGCATGGCGGCGGACGAACTTGCGCGTGCGATACCGCCAGGTCTGCGGCCGGGCGCGCACGGGTTCGTGGGCGAGATAGCGGCGGATGTCGTCGGCAAATGCAGCGACGGACGGGTACCGGTCGTCGGGCGCCTTGCGCAGGGCCTTGCCGACGATCGTGTCCAGGTCGCCGCGCAGCGTGCGCTGCAGCGGGCCCGTCGGAACGACCTCGGAGGGCGGGGGCGGGTCCGTCTCGAGAATGGCCTTGAAGCGCACCGCGGGCGTGCGGGTGTCGCCTGACGGATGCCGTCCGCCCAGCAACACGTAGAGCAGCACGCCGAGCGCGTAGACGTCGGTGGCCACGGTGATCGGCGCGCCGGTCAGCTGTTCCGGTGATGCGTAGTCAGGCGTCAACACGTAGGCGCCGTCCACCGTGAGTGCCGCGACGGCGGGCGCGTCGGGCGCAGCCAGCAGCTTGGCGATGCCGAAGTCGAGCAGCTTGACCTGTCCATCGGTGCGCACGAGCACGTTGGACGGTTTCAGGTCGCGGTGGACGATGAGCGCCGCATGCGCGTGTCCGACCGCGTCGAGCACATCGAGGAACAGTCGGAGCCGCGCCGCCACGTCGAGGGCCTGCGCCTCGCAGTGGCGGTCGATCGGCGTCCCCTCGACGTACTCGAGCACGAGATAGGGCTGTCCGTCGGGCGTCACGCCGGCATCGAGCAGGCTGGCGATGTGCGGGTGGTGCAGCGTGGCGAGGATGCTGCCTTCGCGTGCGAAGCGCTCGCGTCCGGCGGCATCGACGAACGTGCGCGTGAGCTGCTTGATTGCCGCGCGGCCCTCGTAGCGACCGTCGGCGCGGTCGGCGAGCCACACGGTGCCCATCCCGCCCTGGCCGACGCGCGACACGAGCCGGTAGGCGCCGAGGCGTGTGCCGGCGTCCATGGCGGTCGGCGCCGGCGTGTCGCTGCCCAGTGGCATGGCGGGCGCGTCGAGGAAGCGCGCCGACTCGGCCGACGCATGTACGGCGAGCAGTCGTTCCACGTCGCGCGCCTCGTCCGGGTGCGTCGCACGGAGCGCATGCAGCCAGCCAGCCCGTGCGGCCTCGTCGAGGTCGAGGGCCTGGTCGAGGTACGGGCTCACGCGCTGCCAGCGGTCGGGGTCGAGCAGGTCCATGGGCGTGAGCCGAAGTCAGGCGTCTGGCGAGACGCGCAGGGCGTGGAACAGGTAGAGGCGGGCCTTCTCCCACTGACGCTGCACTGTCCGCTCCGACACGCTGCGCATGGCGGCGATTTCAATGAAAGAGAACCCCCCGAAGAACTTCAGGTCGACGACCTCGGCCAACGTGGGATCGGCGAGCGCGAGGGTGTCGACGGCGTGGCTCAACGCGTCGAGGTCCGGCGCGTCGGCGACCGCCAGGAGGCCCTGCACGCCGGTGTCGAGCGTCGTCAGGTCGACGCGTCCGCCGCGTTTGGCGGCGTGCTGACGCCGGCTGTGGTCCACAATCAGCCCGCGCATCACGCGCGCGGCGTAGGCCAGGAAGCGTCCCCGTTCGGCGAAGTCGAGGCCGTCGCGCTCCGCGACGTCGAGGTAGGCCTCGTGCAGCAGCGTGGTGGCGCCGAGCGGCGCGTGCTGCCCGTTCCGCGCCAGTTCGCGGCGGGCGAGGCGGTGGAGGTCGTCGTAGAGCGCGGCAAACAGGGTGCGCGCTGCGTCGGCGTCGCCGCTGTCGGCGGCGGTGATGAGGGTTGCGTAGGCTCGTTCCACGGCGCGTGCGTGCGTCCGCACACTATAGGCGTTCTTGGGGGTCCATGGGTCAGGTCTCGACCCGTGCAGGTGGGGGCCGGGCAGGGGCGTGGGGCGCACGTGCGTCCGGCCCCGCTGGCGGGATGAATCCCTGCGATGCCGCCCCCGGCCGGCACGTAACGCATCACGGCGCCACGCTGCGCGTGGGTCTCGAAGGCGACGTTGTTGCGCCGCTGATGGCGCTGGCGGCAGCTAGTCACTAAGATCCAGCCTGTGGGTATGAAGGGAGGCGGCGTGCGGCAGACCGTTCGGGGCGCGGCCCTCGCGGTGGTCCTGTGGATGTGCGCCACGATGTCGATTGGCGGGGCGCAGCCGCCGGCGACACCCGCCCCGGCGCTCGAGGCGCTCACGCTGCGCATCATCGTGGTCCCGTCCGACGTCGAGGCCCGGCGTGTGATCGACCAGTTGGCTCAGGGGACCGACTTCGCAACGCTGGCAGCCAGCGTGTCGCAGGACCCCACGCGCAGACGGGGCGGGCTGCTCGGCCGCACGTCGCTGCAAAGCCTTCGTCAGGAGTTGCGTGACGCCCTGCAGGGGTTGTCGGTCGGTCAGGTGACGCGGCCCGTGCCCATTGCCACCGGATACGCCGTGTTGAAGGTGGTCGAGGACGTGGAGACCGGCGACACCGTCGCCCTCCCGGCAAGCGTCCCCTCGGTGGCGGCCGTCGGAGCGGTGCGCTACCTGTTCGATGTCTCGGGCTTCAACGACGCGACGGTCGTGATGCAGCGCCATCCCCACAAGCCGGACGGATGGAACCTCGATCCCGCCACCATCTGCGCAGTGCGGACGGCGTCACTGCTCGAGGCGCAGCTCAACCTGCGCGCGAATCTGGCATCGCCGGAAGTGCTTGCTGCGGGACAGCCCATGGACCTCGCCCAGGCGCACTTCACCAAGGCGCAGTTGCTGGCCTACGAGGGACGGATGCGCGAGGCCATCCAGGCATTGTCTGAGGCGTTGGGGATTGCCCGGGCGCAAGTGCCGGCCATGCGGCTGCACATGGAAGAAGCTCTGGGCATCGCCTACCTGCACACGGCCATGCACGACAGCGACGTCTTTCACGCGCCTGGTGACCGGTGCCTGTTGACGCTGACCCCGCGCCAGTCGTTCGGCCCGTCGGCGGACGTGCAACGGGCAATCGCGCACTTCACGTCCTACCTGCGCGAACGCCCGGACGACCTCGAGGTTCGCTGGCTGCTCAACGTCGCCCACGTCACCGCTGGCACCTATCCGGACGCGGTCCCGCCCGCGCATCGCATCGATCCTGCGGCCTTCGCCTCTGGCGAGGATATCGGCCGCTTCGTCGACGTCGCACCGCAGAGCGGGATGCGCGTATTCGCCTCGGCCGGCGGCGCCATCGTCGACGACTTCGACAACGATGGGCGCTTCGACCTGGTGACCTCGAGCATGAACAGCTGCACGCCACTGCAATATTTCCACCGCTCCGAAGGCGGCACGTTCGCGGACCGGTCGTCAGCGGCCGGGCTCGACGCCCAGCGTGGCGGACTGCAGATCGTGCAGACCGACTACGACAACGATGGCTGCCTCGACGTGCTGGTGCTCCGCGGCGGATGGGAACTGCCGCAACGCAAGTCGCTGCTGCGCAACGACTGCAAGGGAGCGTTCACCGACGTCACTGCCGCGAGCGGCCTGGGCATGCCGCGCAGTACCCAGGCGGCCGCCTGGGTCGATATCGACAACGACGGCTGGCTCGATCTGTTCGTCGGCAACGAAGGGGGACCGGCCCAGTTGTTCCGGAACAAGGGTGATGGCACCTTCGCGGATATCGCCGCGCAGGCAGGCGTGGCCAAGGCGGCATTCAGCAAGGGCGTGGCCGCCGGCGACATCGACAACGATGGCTGGGCCGACCTGTATGTCTCCAATCGCGGCAGCGCGGCGAACTTCCTCTACCGTAACAACGGCAACGGCACCTTCACCGAGATGGCCGCAGCGGCCGGCGTGCCGGGCCCGGGCAGCGGCTTCGTGACGTGGCTCTTCGACTACGACAACGACGGCTGGCTCGACATCTTCGCCACCTCGTACTTCACGTCGGTCGAGGAGACCGCCCGTACCTACCTGGGGCTGCCCAACAACGCGACGACGCTGAAGTTGTACCGCAACCGGCGCGACGGCACCTTCGCCGACGTGACGCGCGAGGTCGGCCTCGACAAGGTGCTCATGCCCATGGGCGCGAACTTCGGCGACGTCGACAATGACGGCTTCCTCGACATCTACCTGGGCACGGGCAGTCCGTCCTACGGCGCACTCGTCCCGAACGTGCTGCTGCGTAATCGTGCAGGCAAGACCTTCGTGGACATCACCGCGTCCTCGGGGACCGGGGAGTGGCACCAGGGCCACGGCGTGGCGTTTGCCGATCTCGACAACGACGGCGACCAGGAACTCGTCGTCCAGATGGGCGGGGCGACGCCTGGCGACGCGCACGCGCTGCGCCTGTTCGACAACCCCGGACACGGACGGGCCTGGCTCGGGGTGAAGCTCGTGGGCGTCAAGACCAATCGCGCGGCCATCGGTGCACGCATCGCGGTGACCGCGCAGGCGCCCGGCGGCACGACGCACCGCGTGCATCGACACATCGCGGCCGGCGGCCCGTTCGGCGCGTCACCGCTGCAGCAGCACTTTGGCCTCGGCGATGGTGCGCGCCGCGTCGACGTCGAAATCTGGTGGCCGACGAGCGGCACCCGCCAGCGCTTGACTGGCCTGGACGTGAACCAGGTCATCGAGGTAGTGGAGTTCGACGAGGGCTACAAGCGCCTGCCGCGCCCGGCGCTCAGTCTGCGCGGGAGTGTCGCACGATGACCGTGCACGGGTATCGCGTCGCCGTGCCGCGGCTGGTGGCCGGTCTGCTGGCCGTCCTGTTGACGTGCGTCGGGCCGGCGCCGGCTGATGCGCAGGCGCCCGCCCGCCACCAGGTGACCGGGATGGTTCTGTCCATCGACGTCGCTCAGCGGACAGTACTCGTGTCGCACGATGCCATCGAGGGCGTGATGGGCGCCATGACGATGGCTTTCGAGGTGCGCGACCACGCCGACCTCGAGGGACTTGCACCTGGCGCGGCCGTGACGTTCACGCTCGTCACTGCCGCGGAGGGCGTCCATGCCGAGGCCATCACCGTCGTGCCCTACGACAGCGTGGAACTCGACCCGATCGTCGCCCGCCGGCTCAGGCTGCTCGAGGCGCTTACCGGCACCCCACGACCAGCGCCGCTCGTCGTCGGCGAACCCGTCCCGGAGTTCACGCTGACGGACCAGACCGGCGCCCCGGTGTCGCTGTCGCAGCTGCGGGGCCAGGTGGTGGCCGTCAACTTCGTCTACACGAGCTGCGCGTTGACACAATTCTGCTTCCGCGTCACCAACCACTTCGCCAGCATCGCCCGGCGTTTCGAGGATCGTCTGGGGAAGGACCTGACGCTGGTCACCATTACCTTTGACCCCGCGCGTGACACGGTCGACGTCCTGCGCGAGTACGCAGCGCGCTGGCAGGCCGACCCGCGGACGTGGCGGTTCCTGACGGGTACGGCAGACGACGTCCGGCGGGTGTGCGACCTGTTCGGCGTCGACTTCTACCCAGACGAGGGGTTGATGAACCACTCGCTCCGCACTGGCGTCATCGATCGCGCCGGCCGGCTGGCGGGGCGCATCGAGGGCAATCGGTACACCGCCGCGCAGTTGGGCGATCTGGTTGCCAACGTCCTCGGACACTAGGGACCCCTCGCCTCACGTCGGCCGCAGGAGGCCCGTTCTAGCGTGGCTGGTGCACTGCCGCGAGCCTGGCCACGGCAGAGACGAGGTCGTCCGGGTTGACCGGCTTGCCGATGTGCGTCGTGAAGCCCGCGTCCAGCGCCAGCTGGCGGTCCTCGGGGCGTGTATAGGCCGTCAGGGCCGCAGCGGGAACGTCGCCACCGGCGTCGGGGCCGAGCTGGCGCAGACGACGGATCAACGCGTAGCCGTTCTCGTCGGGCATGCCGATGTCGCTCACCAGGACGTGCGGGCGGAAGCGTCCGAAGACATCGAGCGCCGCCGATGCCGACCCCACCGTGACGACCTCGCTGCCCGCGTCGGTCAGCAGCGTCTCCAGCAGATCCCGGGCATCGGCTTCGTCGTCCACCACCAGCGTTCTGACGCCGTGCAGGATGCCGGGCTGCGGGCGCACAGCCTCCTCGGCGGCGGCTTGTGGCGCGGCGGGCGCTGCGTCCGACGTCGCGACGGCCCGCACCGGCAGGGTGATGGTGAATGTCGCGCCGGTGCCGGCACCATCGCTGGACGCCACGACCGTGCCGCCGTGCAACTCGACAATCGAGCGCACCAGCGCCAGGCCGAGCCCCAGGCCGCCGGTTCGCCGCGTCGTCGAGCTGTCGGCCTGCCTGAAGCGATCGAAGACCAGCGGCAGGAAGGCTGGCTCGATGCCGGCGCCCGTGTCCGATACGGTCACGACGAACTGCGAGCCCTGCTGTCGTACGGCGACGCGGATGGCACCGCCTCGTCCAGTGAACTTGACGGCATTGGAGAGCACATTCCAGACCACCTGCCGGATGCGGTCGGGGTCGCCGATGAACGAAAGCCCGTGCGGGGGGCGGTCGACCTCGACGTCGATTTGCTTGGCGGCCGTCGACGGTCGGATGACTTCTACTGCCTCATCGACGAGCGTGGCCAGGTCAGCGGGCCGCAACTCGATCCGCATCTGGCCGGTGATGATGCGCGAGACGTCGAGGATGTCGTCCACCAGTCTGGCCTGGGTCTCGGCGTTGCGATGGATGACGTCGAGGCCCTTGCTGGTCTCCGCGTCCAGCACGCGACGCCGCAACACCCATGACCAGCCGATGATGGCGCTCAACGGCGTCCGCAGTTCGTGGGACACCGTTGCGAGAAACTCGTCCTTGGTGCGATTGAGCGCTTCGGCCTCCTTGACGCGCTCCTGCAGCGCGGCCTCGCTGCGACGCAGCGCCTCCTCGACCTGTACGCGACGCGCCACTCTCGTCGTTGAGCTCAGTGAGCTTCTGATTCAGCAGGACGAACGGGTTGGCCTCGCCGCGCGGCCAGAAGCGGAGCACGATGATGGCGGGCTGCCCGTCGGCGCCGGGCACCACCAGCGAGCCCCTGGCGTTGAACGTCGTCGGCGTCTCGCCGACGTTCACCGTGAACGAGCCCGGGACCGGATCGCTCGACCGCGACCAGTGCCGCAGGCTGTCAGCCAGTTGGCTGTTCTGAGCGGCGACCAGCCCATGGAGACTGCAGTCGACCGGGCGTTCCGAGCCGAGGGCGAGAACCGATTGGGCACGGCGATTCGCGGCCAGCACCGACCCCTGCGCCGTGACGAAGACGGCGGCGTCTTGAAACACCCTCAAGACCGGTAGGAGGTGTTCTGGAAGGACCACGCTACTCGGTGCGGCGATACTCGCGGCCTTCGGAAGCATTGGCCTCCGCTGATGGACGCAGATACAGGATGACCCGGCACGTGGGGTGGCCGAGGGCGATGGTCTCCTCGAGCACCACCTTGCCATATCCGAGGTTCTCGGCAGCAATGGTGCCGAAGACGTTGCTGGTCATCATGCACAGGGCGCTCCTGCCGATCACCTTCTCGGCAAAAGGGCAGGCGCGATTGCCGAAGACGATCTTCTCTTCGTCTTCCTCGATGACATAGAAATCACCCTGGATGCGACGCTTCAGGTCGACGCACACGTCTCGCACCATGTCGCGGTCGAGTTGTGTGACGTTGAGCGCAGCCCTGTAGTCGTTGCCGATCTCGTCGCCCATCCGCTGGCCGACCAGCGACACGAAACCGCTCGCCTCCTCGAGTCCGACCACGTCCTGGAGCGTGCCGGACAGGTGGCGCACCAGCGTGCGAAGGAACAGGTCCCGTTCGAGCGGAAGGTCCAGGGATTGCAGCTGTATCGTGCGGTCCATCTTGCGGTGTTCCTCCTCTGCCTCGCCTGGGGCGGCGGCCTCCTTGTCCGGGTGAACCCGCGTAGCCTATCAGACACCCGGTACCGCCGGGGAGACCATGGCGGCGCCTCCCGAAGCGGGTGCGGCAGCGCTCTCCAGGCCGTCGGCGCGGTCCTAGCACACCTCGAACAGGTCCAGACGATAGTGCGTGTCCGCCTCGCCCTTCACCAGACGCCAGCGCGTGGTGTCTGCGCGGAAGCACTCGTGCACGTCATCGCCGGACAGCGGGTAGTTGGTCGCACCCGTGTAGTGCACGAGAAGGAGCTGCCCATGCGGCGCGAGTGCGTCGGCGATGCGGTCGCGCAGCCGCTCGAGGTCGCCACGGGCGAGGTAGTAGCCGACCTCGGAGACGACAACGAGATCGAAACGTCCGTCCGGGAACTCCGCCGCGATGTCACGTCGTTCAAATCGGACGCGGGGCAGGTCGGCGCAGCGGTCACGGGCCTGGATGAGCGCTGCGTCGGAGATGTCGATGGCCAGCAGACGGTCGCAGCGCGCCGCGAGGTGCCGTGTGAGGACGCCGATGGAGCAGCCGAGCTCGAGGCCGGAGGGGTAGGTCTGGCGTGACAACGCCGCGAGCGTCGCCGCGTACTTCTCGGCTTCGTAGCGGCTTGTCGCAAACTCCCACGGATCGCCGCTGGCGGCATAGAGCTGATCGAAGTAGGCGGCGGCCAGTGAGCCCGAGGGACCGTGCGTGGGCGGAATATGCGGCGTGCGCTCAGACATCGCCTGGCTCGAGGTACAGCTCCCAGGGCTGCAGAAAATACGTCAGCACCTCGGGCTGGAGAGCGAAGCCGGTGGGATCGTCGTCGATGACCTCACCTAACTGAGAACGATGCCGCGCAATCGCCTTCGCCTTGCGCGCGAGGACCGTCGAGATGTCGAGTCGCCACGCCGATGCTTCCTCGGCGCGGGGTGCCACGTCGCCAGAGGCCTGCGTCCACGCCCACACGGGATACTCGAGCCAGCGAGCAGACGAAGCGGCGTCGAGCCACGCCGCACGCATCAGCCCCCAGGTCGCGTGGTGATCGCAATGCGGGTCGCGTCGCCACGGCACCAGCAGCGTGTCGGGCCGAATCGTCCTGAGCCGGTCTCGCAGCAGCGAGACGGCGTCGGAGAAAGCCACCGTGTGCTCCGCCGGCAGGGCGCAATCACCGAAGCGCAGGAATTGCGCGGCGCCCGCGGGCACCCCAAGCTCGGTGAGCGCGGCAAGCGTTTCAGCCTCGCGCAGCGCGGCGATCCGCGCCGCCGGGTACGACGGCGACTGCGTGTGCGACCGCGAGCCGTCGGTGAGGACGAGCACGTGCGGATCGCTGCCCGGCGTCGGCGAGCAGTGAGAGAAGCCCACCGCAGCCGAGTGACTCATCATCCGGGTGCGGCGCGGCGACCAGGATGCGGCCCAGCGACGACGCCCATTCAGGGGGGCGTAGCGCGTGGCGCTCGGGGTCTTCCAGCAGCGAGACGGTTGCCGCTCCCGACGTCGCCGGAATCAGGGGAGTCGTCATGAGCAGGGGAATTCTTCCGGGTCGGCGGAGGCGTGTCTGGCGTGGTGCAGGCGCGCCGCGAGTGGCAGCGCTGTGAGACCCGCGGCAATCACCCGGAGTTCGCGGAGGACCTGGTGAATCTCGGCACGGTCGTCTGGCGCGGGCTCGGGTGTCTGAGTCAGCGCGAGGGGCGGACAGCGTCCGGGGTGCGCTGCGGACCATAGGCCCAGGCGACCGAGACGCCGGTCTGCGGCCGTTGCCGACTCGACCAGCACCGGCGTCGCCTCGTGAGCCTGGCAGTTCCATTGCCAGATGGCGTCCGACAGACCGCCGGGAGCCCGGCCGACCATCCTCGCGGACGTTTGCACGCGGACGCGATAGCTATGGCGAAACCGTCCGCCCGATTCAAGCACCGCGCGGTAGAGCGCGACGTCCTCACTGGACCGGCGCAAGGGCATTCCACCCGCCCGCGAATAGGCCTGGGCGGTGACGCCCAGGCTGGCCCCGAAATGCTGGTGGTGACGAGGGAAGGGGTCGTGGCGCTCGGGCGCGTAGAGGTGGCGTAGTGCCTCCAGTGCTCGCCGGTAGCCGATGTCGAGCAGAAAGGACTTACGCACGCCGGCAGGCAGCGCCGCCTGCTCCGCCCGATCGAGCGTGATGCGGCCGCCGACGCCGTCCACCCCGGCAGCGATCTCCGCCTCGTTCTGCGCAATCCAATCCTGCGCCGGCCGCGAGTCGGCATCGGTGGTGAGAATCAGACCCGACTCTCGCCCAAGCGAGCGGAAGCGTTCCAGCGCCACGTCGAACAGTGCCTGTCGAGCGCGACCGACATGCGCCTCCTCGGACGAGAATGCAACGTCGCTCACGTGCAGGACCAATCCGGGATACTGCGACTGCAGCGCACGTGCAACCTCGGGAGTTCCGTCAGAGCAGTTATTCAGGAGCAGCAACACCTCCGCATGACGCGGAGCGACGGGCGTCCCATCCAGCCTCCGCTGGTCTGCCAGGGAGGCGATGAGGCGCGGCAGCAGCAGCTCTTCATTGCGTGCCGGGACAACGATGCACACGCGCATCTCCGGATGCGGCGGCGGGAAATCCAGCTGGTGCGCGCGCCCTCGGGACGGCCACCGCGCGTCGGCGGGCGCCTCACCAGTGAATCCGGAGGGTGGCGCGGGACTGCTCATAACGCCCAGGAGGAAGGGTCGCCAGCCACATCACGGCCGAGCGCGGCGAGATCGTGTTCGGCATGGCTTTGACGAAGAAAGACGGCCAGGTCGGCGCAACGCTGCGCGTGAATGGCGTCCGCGCACAGTGGGCCGGGACCGAGGGCCCGCCCCACCCGCACGATGACTTCGTTTGCCGCCGCTTCCACACTGGCACGGACCCGCAGTGCTGGCGCACAGGCATCTGCCTGCGGATGCGCGTCAATCCAGCCGGCCGTCTCGATCAACAGTGCGCGCGCACCGCGCAGCGCCGTGTCGACCGCTCCCAGATGCGCCGCGGCGTGTGGGTCGTCGGCCACACGCGGGGAGGCCGCCAGGCGGTGCGCGATAGCCGTCGCACCGCCGAACCAGACGGCGGCGATGCCAGCCCCGCCGTGCCAGAACCCCGGACGGTTCACGTAGTCGCCCGGCTGTCCGAGCGCCTGTGCGTGCGCACCGTCGAAGCGCACAGTGCCGCTTCTCGACGCCGTCATCCCCACCGCCTTCCAGCTGTCGGTTTCGATCTCGACTCCCGGTTGGCGAAGACCGACGCTGACAAGCGTCGGCGCACCGTGTTCCGTCCACGCCGACATGACCGCGAAGTCCACGTCAGACGCACCGGAACACCAGGCCTTCACGCCATGCAGTGAGCCTCCGTGGGTCCCGGCCCGAAACACCACCCGCGCGTGCGGCGGTTCGGCCGCCCAGACCGCCCAAAGACCTTCGGCCGCCTCGCCGCGCAGTTCCTCGAGAATGGCGAGCGCATCCGTATGCCCTTCATACAACTTCGCCAGCGATAGGTCGAATGCGCCGACCGTCGCCAGTACGCGCCAGCGCTGCAGCGTGCCCCCGCTCCCTGGCAGCGGCAGGCTGGCCAGGTCCTGGGCGATGAGCTCACGCATCGCCGATCCGACGCGGTCTCCATCAATCGGCCGCACCACGCCGTGGAGCGCAGCGTGAACGGCGTCGAGCAGTGCCGTGCCGCCACTCAGTACCGGGCGAGCATTGCGTGTCTCGGGGTCGCTCATCGGTTCAGGCACGCTCGTTGGCATGGTCAGCACCAGTCCTGACCCGCTGCAAGAATCGTGCGAATCATGGGTGGTGCGAGGTGGTTCGTGTCAGGTGGCAGGCACGGGCACGGATGTCGTCGCAGCATCCTCGAGCCGAAGCTGGACGGCCACAGCACTCCGGGCGTCTCGAATCTTCCAGGGAACACGTGCGCGGAGACGACGTCCGCATCAGATGCAAGAATTGTTATCATCAAGCATCATGCGGACCACCGTGGACATCGACGACCCCATTCTTCGCGAGGTGAAGGCGCTTCAGGAGAAGGAGGGGCGCTCCATGAGCGCCGTGGTGTCGGAGCTCCTGGCCGACGCACTGGCCAGGCGTCGCAGGGGGCAGCCACGCGCGGCGTTCCGCTGGACGTCCCGTCCGATGAAGGCGCTGGTCGATCTCACGGACAAGGACGCCGTGTACGCCGTACTGGACGCCGGCCGGTCGTGAGCTACTCGCTCGACGCCAACGTGCTGCTCTTCGCCTCCGACCGCAGCAGCGGCCGGCACGCTGCCGCGCTCGACTTCCTCGCCTCGTGCGCCGGCAGTCCGGAGGTGCTGTGCCTGACCTGGCCGACGATCATGGCGTACCTGCGCATTGCCACCCATCCAAGCATCTTCGCGGCACCCCTGACCCCCGACGAAGCACTGGGCAATGTCCACGCGCTGCTGGACCTGCCCCAGACACGAGCGGTCTCGGAGTGCGACGGATTCATGCAGGCCTACCTCCACGTGACGGGAAAGACCACTGTCCGCGGCAATCTGGTGCCTGACGCACACCTCGCGACGATCCTGTTCCAGAACGGCGTGCAGACCGTCTACTCGAGCGACCGCGACCTCCGCAAGTTCGAGGTGCTCGACGTGAGGGATCCCTTCGCCTGAGCCCGCAAGCGGGCCGCCCGACCTTGCCCTGGCGTCACGCCGCGCGGCTCACCCCTTGAACCCGCGCTCGCGCGCGAACACGATGGCCTGGGCGCGCGACCACACCCCGAGTTTGTCGAAGACGTTCGAGGCGTGATTGCGTGCCGTCTTCTCGCGGATCGCCAGCCGCTCGGCCACCTCGGTGTTGCTGAGGCCATCGGCGATGAGCGCCAGCACCTGCCGCTCGCGCGGTGACAGCGCGGCAAACGGCGATTCACCGGTCGTGGCATCGGTTCCGGCCACCCCGTCCGCCTGTTGCGTAAAGGTAAGTACCTCCTGGCAGAAGCGGGTCCAGGCCGGCTCGTGTTCGAGCAGCACGTGGTTGCGCGAGTCGAGCTCCACGAACTCGGCGCCGGGGATGCCCCCGGCCAGGTGCCGCCCCTGGGCCACCGGCACGACCTCGTCGTCGCGCGCATGCAGCACCAGCGTCGGCACGCGCACCTCGGCCAGCAAGTCGGTGAGGTCGGTGTAGCTGCGCGCCTCGAGCAGACTGGCGGCGATCTCGCCCGTCGTCGTCTTCAGGCAGAGGTCGTTGTACCACTCCAGTTGCTCCCGCGTGCCGCCGGGAATGAAGCGCGATGTGAAGACCTCGCGGAAGACCGGATTGGCGCGCCCCCAGGCCACGCGCGCCAGGTCGATCATGGCCCGGTGCGCCACGGCTCCGGCCGGCCCGCCGCGGACGAACGCGCCGTGCGCGTAGCCGCCGTAGAGCACCAGGCGGGCCACGCGTTCGGGATGCCGGATCGCGTAGTGGATGCAGGTGGCGGCGCCCTGTGAGATGCCGAGCAGCGTCACCGGCTCGGTGGGTTGGGACGCCTCGACGACCGACGACAGGTCCGACGCCCACTGCTCGAGCGTCAGCGCGCCTTCCGGCGCCCAGTCGCTCATGCCGCAGCCGCGTTCGTCGTAGCGCACGAAGCGGAAGTGCTCGGAGAAGAACTGCAGCCAGTGCTTCCACACCGGACTCTCCAACTCGTATTCGAGATGGGTCAACCAGTTGGCGGCCTTGACCACCACGGGACCGGCACCCGATGCCGCCCAGGCCATCCGGGTGCCGTCGGAGGCAATCACGTAGCGCACGTGCTGGCGAAGCGTCATCGCAGACATGCTTCAGGCATCCGGGACATTTGTCTCACATCCGCGCCGGCCTCGTCGACGCATTCGGGACATTGCGCCGATGGCGGCGGGGCAGCGGGCGCCGGATGATCGACAGCGTCTCAGGAGGGAATGCCGTGCCGAAACGCTTGCTGTTCTTCGCCTACGGGGTCGCGTCGTATCTGATCTTCCTGGCCACGTTCACCTACGCCATCGCCTTTGTCGGCGGCTTCCTCGTGCCCACCCGGCTCGACGGACCGTCAACGGGGTCCCTGGCAGAGGCGTTGGCCATCGACGTCCTGCTGCTCACCGTCTTTGCCGTCCAGCACAGCGTCATGGCCCGCCGCTGGTTCAAGGAGCGGTGGACGCGAGATCATCCCGTGGACCGTCGAACGGTCCACCTATGTGTTGTTCGCCAGCCTGGCGTTGCTGCTGCTGTTCTGGCAGTGGCGCCCGATCGGCGTGCCCATCTGGACGGTCGAGCACCCCACGGTGCGGGCCGGGTTGTGGACGCTCTTTGCCGCCGGCTGGGGCACGGTCTTGGCGGTCACGTTCCTCATCAACCACTTCGACCTCTTCGGCCTGCGCCAGGTGTGGCTGCCGCTCATCGGCCGGCCCTACGAGCGGGTGACGTTTCGCACCCCGCTGCCCTACCGCTACGTGCGGCATCCGCTCTACGTCGGCTTCCTGCTGGCGTTCTGGATGACGCCGACGATGACCCTGGCCCATCTCGTGTTCGCGCTGGCCACCACGGCATACATCGTCATCGCCATCCAGTTCGAGGAGCGCGACCTCGTGCACGAGCACGGCGCCGACTACGAGGCGTATCGCCGCCGCGTGCCGATGCTGCTGCCCGGCCGCCCGCGCCGCAACACCGCCGCCGCGCCAGGATCTGCGAGACCGGGCGGGTCGCCGGGCCGGATCGCCCTTCCGTAAGCGCACCTTGCCGATTCACCGCGCGGCACGCCACCGCGGGACGGGGTTGCGCCGCTGTGCTGTCACCGCTTTCCGTCCCCGAGGAGACGTCCATGAAGACTCTGCTGCTCTCGCTGCCCTCGGCGTGCGCCATCGCTACCGGGCTCCTGCTGGCGGGCGTCATGCCCGCCCCCCTGCGCGCGCAGGACGCGGCGGCCCAGCCCGCGTCATCGCACCGTGCGCACAAGCCGGCCAACGCGCTGGTCCGCGCTGTCCGCGCCGCGACCGAACGCTACAAGGACGTGGCCGCGGCCGAGGCCGAGGGCTACACCCTGATGTTCGGCTGCGTCAGCGGTCCCGACTTCGGCGCGATGGGCCTGCACTACGTCAACCTCGCGCTCGTCACCGACGGCGTGCTCGACCCGGCCAGGCCGGAGATCGTGATCTACGAGCCCCAGCCCGAACGGCCGGCCGAAGCTCGTCGGCGCCGACTTCCTGGTGTTCGCCGAGTCAGTGGCACGCGGGCACCGCCGCCACGCCGCAGCTCATGGGGCAGTTGCTGAACCTGTTCGAGAGCCCGAATCGTTTCGGCTTGCCGGACTTCTACACGCTGCACGTGTGGGCGTGGAAGGAGAACCCGATGGGCACGTTCGTGAACTGGCACAGCCAGGTGTCGTGCGACGCGTTCAGCGTGCCGCAGCCGTAGCCGGATGGGATCAGGCGGCGCCGCGGCTCGACCCGCGCGCGCCGCCTCCCACCGGGGCCAAGGATGTGACAGTACCAAGTTCCGGCGTGACAGCCCCCATGCTTCCGAACGGGCATCGGGCGTGCCGTGGTCTGGTACCAGATGAGGGCCGCCCGGCAGGCCGGGCAGACGCCGCGGTGAGGCTCGATGTCGATGCGCACGGGGAGTGGGCAACTGGCGTGCTCATGTGCATGGCAAAGCGCGGGGGGCCTCTCCAAGCGGCTTGCTCAGGGCTGCGGCCCTCCGCGGGAGTTCGATCACATTCGCGGCTGACTGGAAGGCGTTCGCAAAATGTGCTGCTTCCGTACGCGATCCTTTTACCCGCACGAGCGCGGCCATCAAGCCCCGGACACTGCGCAATATCCAGCAGCAGTTCCTGGCCAACGCCATCCTGGCGTTCGAGACGCAGATTCACGAGCGGCTTACCGCGCCGTGTTCTCGTTCGGCGGCACCCTGACGACGCTTGATCATCGCGAGGTCGGGAACATCCCGGCCGCCATTGAGAACGCGCGCACCTTTACCGGCGAGCTGATTGTGATGCTGCGGAGCCTCGAGCAGGCCGCCGAGCCTCAGGCCTCCCGGCAGGAGGTCGCATGATGATGACGGGCCGCGCTGACATCTTTGCCGACCATGACGATGATGATCGTCATGGTGATGTTGATCTCTCAGGCTTCAAGCCTGCCAAGCGGGTTAGGGCCTCCGGCCGATGCCGTGCGCAAGGTGGCGGAGGGCAGTGCCTTCAAGAGCCGCGAGGTGGCCAGGCCTGAGCCCGCGAAGCAGGAAGAGGCGCCCAAACGCCGCGAGCGGCGGATCTACCGCACGGGCCGCGTGCGCATTTTTCGTGCAAGGCCAAGCCTGAGACGGTCGATGAGTTCTACGGCATCTGCAGCTCCCAGGCTGCGCGCCAGGCCTTGAACTCCGCGGGCCGAAGGCCATAGCGCGCGAAATTCCCCTCATGCAGGGCGAGCAGTTCGTCTTCGGCCGCGATGCGAAAGGCGCTGCGGTCGGCCTCCTCGATATTGGCGTTCGTCCATTCACCGATATGGCGAGCGGCTGCTGGTCGGTCCATCGCACCTCGCACCACGTCACCGATTAGGGTTCGCAAAGCTGCGCGATAGCGCAGCCGGAAGGGGTCGGGCTCACCGAGCGACTGCTGGATGGCGGCGTAGCTTGCGGCGGATCGCTCGTATGCCCAGATGAAGACGTCGCGGAGCAGCTCGGTGCGATTGAGCTCGTAGACGCCAAGTATGGCCTGCGTGTAGAGGTCGCGAGGCACTTCCGTAAAGGAGAGGGGCGAGAGGTTCGCCTTGATGAACGGGATGTTGGCGGCCAGCCGCGAGACGCGTTTGTTGACGTCATCGAAGGGCTGCAGGTAGGGCAGGTGGACCATAGCGAAGAACGCCTGCTCGAACGGATCGGCGATCGCGCTGGCCGTGGCCAGCACCTGTTCAAAGCATTCTTCGATGAGCTGGGGCGTTTCCGGCGGGTGGTAGACCGAGCCGCCGATGCCGACCGCCATCGATCGCAGCCTGCCGGGTGCGTTCGCGTCGGGCAGGAGGTTGCTCGCAAGAATGCCGTGCAGGTTGAGGATGGTGTAGCGGTTGAAACCGATTTCGCCTGCGTTCTCGGCCAGGAACTCAATCGCATCCTTGTGATTGAGGATCATCTGCGCCTCGGTCTGGTCGCGTCCCTCCGCCTGCTGTCCGAACTCGATCAGGCGCCTGGTATCGAGCAGGGAGTACGTGTTGCCTTCGAGGCGGCTCGAGTTCCAGGCGAGATCGATGAGCAGCCGGTTCAGGATTTGCCGGGTGTAGGTGCCTGCGGGCTGCGCCGCGTCTGCGGGGCGCTGGGCGATGTCGGCGAGGCGTGACCGTTCTGCCTTCCCAAGGTAGAAGCTCGCGTTCGGGCGGTAGCCTTCGAGGAACTCCCGGTTATAGCCAACCGGCTGGCGTGCGGCTTGGGGCCGTCGCACCAGCTTTTGAATCTCGATGGCTGCCGGGGTGAGCGGGATGGCGGCGTCGGTTGCGCCGGTGCCCCGGACGGTCTGCGGGTCGTTGGGTCCTGGCGCGCGATATCTGGCCCATCGGCGGGAACCCTCCCGGACCAGCCGCCCGTCGCCGACAAGGCGCTTCAGGTGGTCCTGAAGCGTGCGGGCGGGGAGGGGGGCCGAGAGGCGGGACGCGATGTCCGGGGCGCTGAGGCCATCAGGATTCGCCCTTACGAGGCCCTCGATCTCGTCGAGCTTGTTCGTGGGGCTTGGCCTGGACATCCGAACTCGTGAGTTGTTGCGCTTAGTCGTCTATGCGCAACTAACCACGTCTAAGCGCAAGAATCAAGGTCTAAGCGCAACTATACTTGCGCTTAGCCACTTCAGCGCAGGTTTCGACCGCCTCCGTCCTCGGCGTTCACAGCACGTCGCCGTGGCGCTAGCTGTTTCGCCATTTGTTCGCGTTAGCCTGCTGCCGTGGGCAAGCCGTGCAGCGTGACGTTCAACGACCTCAACGGGCTGCGCCATACGGTAGAGCTTGAGGCGGAAACCGTGTATGAGGCGGCTGTCCTGGCCCTTGAGGCTTTCCGCAAGTCCTCGTTCGGCGAGGTGCTGCCTGGCGCGGTCTTCAAGCTGCAGGTCAGCGTGCGCGAACCGGTGGTTTCGCACGAGGTTTCGCTGCACAAACTGCGGGAGTGGGTTGAGCGCAGCGCAAAAAGCCCGGCAGAAACCATCCGCAGGAAGCGCCTGAAGGCCATTCTCGACGGAATCGCGCCGAAACCATCCTGACAACAGCCTTGACAACAACGCAACAAAAAGGCCCCCGCGATGGGAGCCTGTTTCGCTGCAACGTGTTGCGTCCAAAGATGGTGCGGAAGAGGGGACTCGAACCCCTACGAGATTGCTCCCGCCAGCCCCTCAAGCTGGTGCGTCTGCCAATTCCGCCACTTCCGCGTGCGGGGATGTCGCTGGCTTGCGGTGCGTTGCAAGGTCGACAGAACCACGGACTATAACAGGTCCGGTACTTCGAGGAAAGCCGCGCCGCATGCAGCTGGCGCGGCCTGATGCGTGTGTCCGGCTCGGCCTGCTGGCCGGCCTACTGCTTCTTCGGGTCGGCGCCCGGTGTCGGACCCGCGCCCGGCGCAGGGGCCACCGTTGGCGCTGACGTACCTGCCGGAGCGGGCTGCGCGGTCGCGGGCGTGCCTGGAGCGGGGGCCACGGGCGTCTGCGTGGGCGCCGGGTTGGTCAGGGCTGACGGGTTGGCCGGCGGGGTCGGCACGGTGGCCGGCAGGGCCGGCTCCGCACCGGGCACGCCGCTCATCACCGAACTCGGACCACGTGTGCCGACAATCGCCAGGCCGAGCGCGCCGAGCATGAACAGCGCTCCGAGGATGGCCGACGCCTTCGACAGGACCGTGGCGCCCTGACGCGCGCCAAAAGCCGCCGATCCGCCGCCGCCGCCGAATGCCGCGGCAATGTCGCCACCCTTGCCCTGCTGCAGCAGCACGGCGAGCAGCAGAAGCAGGCAGACGACCACGTAGATGGTGACGAGGAGCCAGTACAGCATAACGACTGAGTATACACGGCCCGGCGGCGAGCCTCGGGTCCGATGTCCCCTGGAAGTAGATCAGTGAAGAAGGGCCCAGACACGGGCCCCGGAGGTGCTACACCGCGGCCGACGCGATCGCGAAAAAGCCCTGTGGGTCGAGGCTGGCGCCACCGACGAGGGCGCCGTCGACATCCGGCTGCTGCAGGATGGCGCGGGCGTTGTCGGGCTTGACGCTGCCGCCGTACAGGATCTGGCACTTGTCGGCGGCCTCGGCGCCGAGCCAGGCGCGCAGGCGCCCGCGGATGTGCGCATGGGCGTCCTGGGCCTGCTCCGGCGTGGCGTTGCGGCCCGTGCCGATCGCCCAGACCGGCTCGTAAGCGATGACCATCTGGCCGAACTGCTCGGCCGAAACGCCGTCGATTGCCGCCTTGAGCTGCGTGTCGAGGACCTCGAACGTGCGTCCCGCCTCGCGCTCCTCGAGCGTCTCGCCGATGCAGGCAATCGGCGCCAGGCCCGCGGCGTAAGCGGCGTGAATCTTGCGCGTGACGTCGGCGTCGGCATCGCCGAACACCCGCCTCCGCTCGGAGTGACCGACGATGACCAGCGCCGCGCCGGCCTCCTTGAGCATCGGCGCGCTCACCGCGCCGGTGAAGGCGCCGTCCTTCTCCCAGAAGCAGTCCTGCCCGGCCGTGGCAATGCCGGAGTTGCGCAAGGCGTCGGCCACGGCGTGCACCGCCGTGAACGGCGGCGCGATCACCAGTTCGACCGTCGTCATGTCCTTGGCCAGCACCCGGAATTCCTTGGCGTAGGCCACGGCATCGGCGACGCCCTTGAACATCTTCCAGTTACCGGCGACGAGAGGAGTGCGCATGGCTGTCAGTCCGCAGAAGAAGGGGGAGCGACGTCGGGCAGCACCTCGACCCCTGGCAGGCTCCGGCCGCCGAGGAACTCGAGACTGGCGCCACCGCCAGTGGAGATGTGGCTGATGCGGGCGGTGACGCCGGCCTTGTGCACCGCCGCGATCGAATCGCCGCCGCCGATGATCGTGGTGCCGTCGACATTGGCCACGGCCTGCGCCACGGTGTTGGTGCCACTAGCAAAGGCCGGGATCTCGAACACGCCCATCGGGCCGTTCCACACCACCGTCTTCGCGCCGCCGATGATCTCGGCGTAGCGGGCGGCGGTCTTCGGGCCGATGTCCAGGCCCATCCGCTGGCCAATCGCGGCATCGCCGACCGCCAGCGTCTCGGCCGGCACGTCGGCCGACAGCGCGGTGGCGACGACGTGATCCTCCGGAAGCGCGAGGGTCAGGCCGCGCGCGTCGGCCTGGGCCTTCAGGTCACGCGCCGTGTCCACCAGGTCGGCCTCGACCAGCGACTTGCCGACGTCGATGCCCTGCGCCTTGAGGAAGGTGTAGGCCATCGCGCCACCAATCACCAGCGCGTCGACCTTCGGCAGCAGGTTCTGGATCACTTCCAGCTTGTCGCTGACCTTGGCGCCGCCGAGCACCGCCACGAACGGCCGATCCGGCTCGCCCAGGGCCTTGCCCATGTACGCCACTTCGCTGGCCATCAGCAGGCCGGCCGCGGCATCGGGGACGAACGCGACGATGCCTTCGGTGGAGGCGTGGGCGCGATGCGCCGAGCCGAACGCGTCGTTGACGTAGACGTCGGCCAGCTCGGCCAGCTGCCTGGCAAAGCCCGCGTCGTTGGCCTCTTCCTCGGCGTGGAAGCGCAGGTTCTCGAGCAGGACGACCCCCGGATTGCCGGCCTTGGCAATCGCCTCGGTCGCCGCCGTCCCGACGCAATCAGCCGCGAACACCACCGGTCGCCCGAGCAGCGCCGACAGCCGGTCGGCCACCGGCTGCAGCGTGAACTCGGCGTTGGGCTTGCCCTTCGGCCGGCCCAGGTGCGACGCCAGGACCACCGTCGCGCCCTTGTCGAGCGCATGGGTGATGGTCGGCAGCGACGACTGGATGCGCGTGTCGTCGGTGATCTGCCCGTTCTTGATGGGGACGTTGAAGTCGACGCGGATGAACACCCGCCGGCCCTTCAGGTCGAGGTCGGTGATCGAACGCTTGGCCACGTCTAGAGGCCCTTGCCCGCCATGTAGTTGAGCAGGTCGACGCAGCGGCTGCTGTAGCCCCACTCGTTGTCGTACCAGCTCAGGACCTTGACGAAGTCGCCGTCCATGACCTTGGTGTAGGCCGAGTCGATGATCGAGCTGTGCGGGTTCTTGCGGAAGTCGATCGACACCAGCGGCGCGTCCTCGACCGCGAGGATGCCCTTGAGCGGCCCTGCCGCCGCGGCCCGGAAGGCCGCGTTGACGTCCTCGGCGGTGGTCTTCTTGCCGACGATCACGGCCAGGTCGACCACCGAGACGTTGGGCGTCGGGACGCGCATCGAGATGCCGTCGAGCTTGCCCTTCAGCTCGGGCATCACCTCGCCCATGGCCTTGGCCGCGCCGGTCGTGGTCGGGATCATCGACAGCGCCGCGGCGCGGGCCCGGCGCATGTCCTTGTGCGGCAGGTCGAGCAACTGCTGGTCGTTGGTGTAGCTGTGGATGGTGGTCATCCAGCCCTTGACGATGCCGAACTGCTCGTGCAGCACCTTGGCAAAGGGCGCCAGGCAGTTGGTCGTGCACGAGGCGTTGGACACGATCACGTGCTTGGCCGGGTCGTAGATCTCGTGGTTCACGCCCATCAGCAGCGTCGCGTCCGGCCCGGTGGCCGGCGCGGTGATGATCACGCGCTTGGCGCCCGCCGCGATGTGCTTGGCCGCGTCGTCGCGCTTGGTGAAGATGCCGGTGCCTTCGAAGACCACGTCGACGCCGAGGTCGCCCCACGGCAGCTGCGCCGGGTCGCGTTGCGCCAGGACCTGGAACTTGTCGCCATTGACGCTGATCCAGCCGTCGCCCGAGTCCACGGTGGCGTCGAGGTTGCCGAGGATGGAGTCGTACTTGAGCAGGTGCGCCAGCGTGGCCGTGTCGGTCAGATCGTTGACCGCCACGAAGTCCAGCTTGCCCGAGCCCATTGCCGCACGCATGATGTTGCGCCCGATGCGCCCGAAGCCGTTGATGCCAACCTTGATGCCCATGGAGGTTCCTCCCACGCGGTCGCAGACCTGCGGATGATGACGACGGAAATGAGGTGTCTCCGGCAGCGGTGACCGCGTACCCGCGGTCCGCCACACGACACGACCGACCATGGTAGTACGAGTGGGGCGGTTCGATATACTCCAGTCAGCCGCCTCGTCCCTGCCGGGCAGGACTCCGTGACATGTATTTCCTCTACAGCCTGCTCGCCGCGTCGGCCCTGGTGGCATCCGCGCCATGGGTGGCCTGGCAGGCGCTCCGCCATGGCAAGTACCACCACCGCTGGCAAGAACGGTTTGGCGTCCTGCCGGCCGGGCTGAAGGGCACCTCGGCGCCGACGCTGTGGCTGCACGCCGTGTCGGTCGGCGAAGTGCTCAGCGCCGCGCCGCTGCTGGCGGCCATGCGCCGCGACCACCCGGAGTGGCGTGTCGTGGTCTCCACCACCACGCGGACCGGCCGCGCGATGGCCGAATCACGCCTGACCGATATCGCCGGCGTGTTCTACTTTCCCCTCGACTTCGCCTGGATTGTCCGGCGCGTCCTGCGTCACCTCCGCCCCGGACTGGTGGTCATCGTCGAGACCGAGATCTGGCCCAATCTGCTGCGGCTGTGTCGCGCCCATGGCATCGGGACGCTGCTGGTCAACGCCCGCGTCTCCGACCGCAGCTACCCGCGCTACCGGCTCGTCCGCGGCCCGCTCGGACGCGTCCTCGGGCAGTTCGATCGGCTGTGCGCGCAGTCGGAGACGACGGCCGACCGACTGCGATCACTCGGTGCGCCGTCGGGGCAGGTGGTCGTGACCGGGAGCCTGAAGTTCGACGTCGCCAGCGAACCGCCGCGCGGCGTAGCCGACGTCGCCGCGCGCTTGCGGGACCGGCCGGTGCTGCTTGCGGCCAGCACGCTGAAGGGCGAGGACGAGGTTCTCCTCGCGACGTTCGCGCGGCTGCGGCAGTCATCACCAGGGGCGGTGCTGGTCCTGGCGCCGAGGCATCCCGAGCGCTTCGACGCCGTGACCAGCGTGGCCGCGGGCACCGGCTTCCGCGTGCTGCGCCGCTCGGCGCTTTCAGCCGATCCCGACGCGCTCTTCGACGTGCTCGTCCTCGACACCATCGGCGAGCTGGCGGCGCTCTGCGCGCAGGCGACCGTGGTCTTCGTGGGCGGCAGTCTGGTGCCGGCCGGCGGCCACAACATCCTCGAGCCGGCGCGGTTCGGCCGGCCCATCGTGGTCGGTCCGTCGATGTCCAACTTTGCCGAGATTGCCCGTGCCTTTCTCGATGCCGGCGCGCTCGTGCAGGTGCCGGACGCAGCGGCGGCGCAACGCGAGCTGCTGGCCTTGTTTGCCGACGAGGGACGGCGCCAGCGGCTTGGCGACGCGGCGCGTGGGGTGCTCGACCGCCATCGCGGCGCTGTGACACGGACGATGCGCGAGATCACCGCGGTGATTCGTGCGTACGGCGGTGTCGTGCCCCCGGCGGGCACCGGAGTCCGGCCGTGAGCGAGCCGCCGTGGAGCTTCCCGATGCTGCGTGCAGCCGCCAGGCTGTATGGCCATGGCGCCGACCTGCGTCGTGAACTCCGCCGGAAGATGCCGTTTCGTCTCGAGCGTCCGGTCGTCAGCGTCGGCAACCTCGCCGTGGGCGGCCGCAACAAGACGCCGGTCGTCGCCGCGATCGCCCGGATGCTGCATGGCTGGGGCGAACGTCCCGCCGTGCTCAGTCGCGGCTACCGGCGGGAGGCGCCGTCGCGCGACGTCGTCATCGTCCGCGACGCCGAGCACATGCGCGCCCCGCTCGCCGAGAGCGGCGATGAGCCGTTCATGCTGGCGCGCGAGCTTCCCGGCTGCTGCGTGCTGGTGCACCCGCGGCGGGCCCGCGCCGGGCAGGTGGCCGAAGCCGATCTGCACTGCACCGTGCATGTGCTCGACGATGGTTTCCAGCACGTGCAGCTGGCTCGGGACGCCAACCTGGTGCTGCTGACCCTGGAGGACGTGCTGCACGGCGAGGTGCTGCCGGCCGGCCGTCTGCGCGAGCCGCTGCATGCCCTGGAGGATGCCGATGCGCTGCTGGCCGTGGACACCACGGCAGCCCGCTTGCGGATGGCGCTGGGGCGGACACCCGACGTGCCGATCTTCGAAGCACGCCGCCACCTCGGCCCGGCCCGGCCGCTGTCGGGCGCGATGGACTTCTCCCGGCTGCACGAAGCGCCGGTGCTGCTGGTGACCGCCGTCGCCGAGCCGACCCGCGTCGCTGCCGACCTGCGCGATGCCGGCTGGACGCTGGCTGATGTGATGAGCTTTCGCGACCATCACCGTTACCACGCCGACGATGTCCTCCAGATTGACGCCCGAGCCCGCAGCGTGGGCGCGGCGGCGGTGCTGGTCACGGCCAAGGATGCGGTCAAGCTGGAGCGCTACCTGCCCTTCGAAGTGCCCGTGGCGATGGTGCCGCTCGACGTCGTGATCGAGCCGGCCGACGAGTTCGCGGCCTGGCTGCGGGCCAGGCTGTCACTCGCCCCGGAGGGTGCATGACCGAGACCACGGCAGCGCCGCCGTCAGGTCGCCATCGCACCGAAGACCGCGCCCTCCGCGGTGTGACGCGGGTGGTGCGGGCGCTGCCGCAGGCCTGGGTGACGCGGCTGGGCCACGGCATCGGCTGGCTGGGGTATCGCCTCGACGCCCGCCATCGGCGCATCACGCTCGACAACCTCGCGGCGACGTTCCCCGAACGGTCGGTGCAGGAGCGGACGCGCATCGCCCGTCAGGTGTTTGCCCATTTCGGACGCAAGCTCGTCGAGCTGCTGTGGTTCACCGGGCTGCCGACCACCCGACAGCTCGCGCTCGTCGAGTTTGTCGGCGCCGAACACGTCGAAGCGGCGCGGGCGGCGGGGAAGGGCGCACTGATCGTCACCGGCCACTTCGGCTTCTGGGAACTGCACGCTCTGGCGCACGGGTTGCGGCTCGGGCCGATGGCGGTCGTGGCGCGGGCCCTCGACAACCCGCTGCTCGACCGCCGGCTGGTCGAGTTGCGCAGCAGCACCGGCAACATCGTCATCGACCGCAAGGGCGGGCTGCGGCGCATCATGCGGGCGCTCAACGCCAATCAGGCCGTGGCCGTGCTGATCGACCAGCACATCCTGACCGCTGATGCGGTCGCCGTCGACTTCCTCGGCCGGGCAGCGGCCACGACCTCGGCGGTCGCGGTCCTGGCGATGCGCACCGGTGCGGCCGTCATCCCGGCCTTCTCGCTGCCACTCAACGACGGCCGCTATCGGCTGATCTACGAGCCGCCTCTCGCGCTGCCCGACCCGCAGGACCCCGACGCCGTGCGCGACCTGACGCAGCGCTGCACGAAGGTCCTCGAGAAGTATGTGCGGGCCCATCCCGAGCGCTGGCTCTGGATGCATCGGCGGTGGCGGGACGACGTACGGACCACCGAGTCGCCGTCGCTGGCGGTGGACGACCCGGGGGACAGCGAGGCGTGAACGCGCCCCGCCGGGTGGTGGTGCGCGGTCCGAACTGGCTCGGCGATCTCGTGATGGCCGGGCCGTCCATCCGCAGCCTCGGCGACGACCTGCCCAAGGCGACCGTCCACGTGGCGGTGCCGGCGGCCTTTGCGCCGGTCGTGGCGCTGCTCGATCCGCGGGCAACCGCAGTGCCGCTCGACGGCCGCGGACCGTCGGCGCTGCGTCGGCATGCGGCGCAGCTGCGCCACGGTGGCTACGACACCGGCGTGCTGTTGACCAATTCGTTCGGGTCCGCCCTGGCCATGCGGCTGGCGGGCGTGCCCGAGCGCTGGGGGTACCGACGCGACGGCCGCGGCCTGCTGCTGACGCGGGGGATCCGAGCCCGCGACGTGCGCCGCGAGTCGCGCCACCACGCCGACGTCTATGCGGCCCTGATCGAGGCCCTGGGCCTGACCCGGCCCGCTCTCGACCTGCAACGTACGACTGCCCGGATCGGCCAGCGACGAGGCCGGGGCCCTGCTGCGCGCGGCGGGATGGGACGGCCGTACGCCGCTGCTGGCATGCGCGCCAGGGGCGGCGTATGGCGCCGCCAAGCAATGGCCGCCGCGGCACGTCGCAGCCGTGGCAGCGCACTGGATTGGCCAGGGCGGCCGGGTGGTGATTGTCGGTGCCAGCAGCGACCGGCCGGCAGCGCATGCCGTGCTCGCAGCGCTGCCGGCGGCATCACGCGCGGCGGCGATCGACCTCACGGCCCGGACCTCGCTGCTGGCGCTGTCCGGGGTGCTCGGCCTGGCGACGCGGGTGCTCGCCAACGATTCGGGGGCCATGCACCTGGCGTCGGCGCTCGGCACGCCCACGGTGGCGGTGTTCGGCCCGACGCGCGAATGGGCGACCTCGCCGCTCGGCCCGCATCGCATCCTCACCCACGAGGTGTGGTGCCGCCCCTGCATGCTGCGCGAGTGTCCGCTCGACCACCGCTGCATGACCGGGGTCGGCCCGCAGCAGGTCGTCGACGCGCTCGGCCAGCTGTAGCCGCCGACCAGCGGCGATCGCCGCGCCTGCGGGAGCCGGAGCCTACGCGTCGGCCCGCACGGGGGCGGGCATCACGGCGCTGAGGGCCAGTGCGGCGAGGGCGGTCACGCTCGAGCCGAGGAACGCGTACCACGTCCAGGCCACTGGCGTTGCCGTCCAGACATAAATCAGCACTGCCAGCCCGACGACCATGCCGCCGAGCATCGCGGTGGCGCTGACGCGGGTGGTGGCAAAGCCGACCAGGAAGGCGCCGAGCACCGGTCCGGCCGTGAGCGAGAGGATCGACAGGCCGGCGTCCAGCACCGAGCGGTCCATCCACTGGCACGCCAGGGCGACGAGCAGCTGCACGATGCCCCATCCGAGCGTGGCCCGGTAGGACACGCGCATGATCGTCTGCTCGTCGGCAGTTTCGTTGACGTAGCGCAGGTAGAAGTCGTTGACCGTGGTGGCCGCCATGGCGTTGATCGACGGCGACAGCGCCGCCGCCACGATGGCCGCGACGATGAAGCCGGCGATGCCGCTCGGCAGGGTGTCGATGACAAAGCGCGGCAGGATCTCGTCGGGTCGGCCGAGCGCCGGCAGCGCCACCTGCTGGTAGTAGGTGAACAGCATCACGCCAATCAGCAGGAACAGCCCGAACTGCAGCAGCACCAGCACGCCGCTGAGGATCAGGCCGCGTCCGGCTTCGCGCGCCGACCGCGCCGAGAGCAGGCGCTGGACGAGGAACTGGTCGGTGCCATGGGTGGCCAGCGTCAGGGCCACGCCACCGACAAGTCCGGCCCAGAACGTGTAGATCTTGGTGAAGTCGAGCGAGAAGTCGAACACCGCGAACTTGTTCGCGGCGTTGCCGGCGGTGACCACCGCGCCCCAGCCGCCGTCGATGCTGTTGAGCAGCGCGAAGAAGATGATCACCGCCCCGGCCAGGTAGACGAACATCTGCACGACGTCGGTCCAGATGACCGCCGCCGATCCGCCGTACATCGTGTAGACGATCATCGCCGTGCCGAGCAGCACCACGGTGTAGGGCACCGGGATACCGGTGACCACGGCAATCACGAGTGCGGTGGTGAACAGCCGGATGCCGTCGGCGAGCGAGCGGGTGACCAGGAAGATGGCGGCGCCGGCCGATCGCACCGCGGGACCGAAGCGCCACTCCAGCAGCTGGTAGGACGTCATCAGGTCGCCGCGGAAATAGGCGGGCAGGAAGAGGGCGCTGACGATGAGCCGGCCGATCACGTAACCGATCGGCAACTGCAGGAACGCCATGTTGCCGGTGTAGGCCGCGGCCGGCACCCCGATGAAGGTGATGGTGCTGGTCTCGGTGGCGACGATGGTGAAGCAGATCGCCCACCACGGCACCGACCGCCCGGTCAGGAAATAATCCTTGCTGGACCGCTGGAAACGGGCAAAGTACGTGCCGAAGGCGGTGAGCGCCAGGACGTAGCCGGCAATCACTGCGTAATCCAGCCAGTTGAGGACCATAGGGCCGGGTCAGGTTAGCAGACTCCGATCGCGATACCATCGTCGCCGTGACCGCCCCTGCACCCGCGGTGTTCCTGGACCGCGACGGCACTCTCATCGAGGAGGCCGGCTACCTGGACGACATCTCCCGCCTGGCCCTGTTTCCCGCCACCGTCGATGCGCTGCGGCTGCTCGCGCGGGCCGACTACCGGCTCGTCGTGCTGACCAACCAGAGCGGCATCGCGCTCGGGCTCTTCGACGACGCCTTCGTGCGAGAGACGCACAAGGCGCTCGATGCCCGCCTCGAGGCGGCTGGCGCGCGCGTCGACGGCTGGTACTTCTGCCCGCACCATCCAGCCGGCCAGGTGCCGGAACTGACGCGGGTCTGCAGCTGCCGCAAGCCGGCGCCGGCGCTCGCGCAGCAGGCCGCCGCGGACCTCGGCATCGACCTGGCGACGCTCGTGGATGGTGGGCGACCGGTGGGGTGACGTCGGGGTCGCCGCTGCCGCCGGGATGGCCGGCGGCATCCTCGTGCGCACCGGTTACGGCCGCAGCGCCGCGGCCCGTCCGGTGGCCGGGGTGACCGCCGCCTTCGTCGCCGACGACATCATGGATGCGGCGAGCTGGATTCTGCGGCAAGGACGATAAGCGATGCGTCCACGCCTGCTCGACGCGCTCGACGGCCTGGCGGGTCGCCGCACGGTGGTCATCGGCGACATCGCCGCTGACGAGTTCCTCTACGGACGCGTGGCGCGCGTCTCGAGGGAAGCGCCGGTCCTCATCCTGGAGTACGACACCACCCACATCGTGCCTGGTGGCGCCGGCAACGCCGCCAACAACGTCGCCGCGCTCGGCGGCCGCGCCATGCTGTTTGGCTGCGTCGGTCGCGACGTGCAGGGCGCGCGGCTGATCGAGGCGCTCGACGCAGCCGGCGTCGACGCCCGCGGCGTCGTCCGGGTGCGTGACCACAGCACGACGACCAAGACGCGCGTACTCGCGGGCGGCATCCACTCGGCCAAGCAGCAGGTGGTGCGCATCGATCGCCGCGGCGACGTGGTGCCGGGGCGCGAACGTCCAGGCGGCCTGGGGTCGGAGGCTCGATGTGGCGCTGCGTACCTGCGACGCCGTGCTGATCTCGGACTACGGCGGCGGGCTGGTCACCCCGGCCCTGGTGCGCCACGTCAAGCGGGCGCTGCGGGCGCGGACGAAGCCGGCCGCGCCGGTGCTGGTCGACTCGCGCTACGACCTGGCGCGGTACACGGGATTGACCGCCTCGACGCCCAACGAGTCCGAGGTCGAAGCGATGCTCGGCGTCCGCATCGGCGAGGACCGCAAGGCGCTCGAGCGTGCCGGGCGGACCCTGCTCGAGCAGACCCGTATGGCCGCCGTCCTCATCACTCGCGGCAGTCGCGGGATGGCGCTGTTCGAGGTCGATCGCCCGACCGTGCACCTGCCGATCTTCGGCTCCGACGAGATTGCCGATGTCACTGGCGCGGGCGATACGGTGATTGCCACGGTGACGCAGTCGCTCGCTTCGGGCGCGACGATGGAAGAAGCCGCACGGCTGGCCAACTACGCCGGCGGCCTGGTGGTGATGAAGCGCGGGACGGCGACCGTGTCGCGCGAAGAACTGCGCGCGGCCATCGCGGGGGAGCGGTGATTGTCGCGCCCGAGGCGCTCGCCGCCCGGCTGGCCGAGCATCGCCAGCGCGGCCAGACGATCGCCCTGGCCAACGGCGTGTTCGACCTGCTGCACGTCGGCCACCTCCGCTACCTGCAAGGGGCGGCGCAGGAGGCCGACGTCCTGGTCGTGGCCGTCAATGACGACGCGACGGTGCGTCGGCTGAAGGGTGCTGGCCGTCCGATCGTCGGCCAGCACGAGCGCGCCGAGCTCGTCGATGCGCTGCGCGGCGTCGATTACGTCACTGTCTTCGCCGAACCCACGGTGGGCCCCCTGCTCGAAGCGCTGCGACCCGACGTCCACTGCAAGGGCACCGACTACACGGTGGATACGGTGCCGGAGCGGGCAGTCGTCGCGGCCTATGGCGGTCGGACGGCGATTGTCGGCGACCCCAAGGCGCATTCGACCCGCGACATCGTCGCCGCCATCGCCGACGCGCCCGTGCGTCGCGAGCCGTGAGGCGGCGGTGAGCGAGGCGTCCTTCCTGATCGTGCGCCTGGGCGCGCTCGGCGACATCGTGCATGCCATTCCGGTGGTGGCGGCCCTGCGCGAGGCGCACCCGGCAGCGCGGATCGGCTGGCTGGTGCACCCGCGCTTCTCGCCGCTGCTGCAGTTGGTGGACGGCCTCGATCTCGTCTACGGCCTGGAGCGGCGGGCGGGGGCGCAGACGATTCGCGACGTCCGCCGGGACCGCTACGAGGTGTGTCTCGACCTGCAGGGACTGTTGAAGTCGGCGGCGGTGGCGCGCTTCAGCGGGGCGCGCCGGGTGATCGGCTTCTCGCGCCACCTGCTGCGCGAATCGGCAGCGAGCCTGGCGTACTCCGAGAGTGGCGGCGACGGCGCCGGCCACGTGGTCGACAAGAACCTGTCGCTGCTGGACACGGTTGGTGTGCACACGCGCGCTCGCCGCTTCCCGTTGCGCATCCCGCCGACGCCGGTGGTGCCGTGTACCCGTCAGATGCTCGGCGCAGGCGCGTCGGGGTCGTTCGCGCTGCTCAATCCAGGTGCCGCGTGGCCGAACAAGCGTTGGCCCGCGGAGCGCTTCGGAGCCCTGGCGCGGGTGCTGCAGGCGCGTCTCGGCATGCGCAGCGCCGTGCTGTGGGGACCCGACGAAGCCACGCTGGCCGCGGCCGTCGTCCGTGCCTCCGACGGCGCCGCCCAGATGGCGCCGCAGACCACGATGGTGGAGATGCTGGCGTTGGCGCAGGCGGCGCGGGTGATGGTGTCGGGTGACACCGGGCCGCTGCACCTGGCCGCGGCGGCCGGCACGCCGGTCGTCGGCCTGTTCGGCCCGACCCCTCCCGAGCGCAACGGACCCTGGGACCCGCGCGACCGCGTGGTCTCCAGCCATCGCGCCTGCACCTGCGTCTTCAAGCGGCAGTGCACGGCCGAGGCCTGGTGCCTCGAGGGGATCACGGTCGAGGCGGTGGCGGCGGCGGTCATCGCGCGCCTGGAGACGACATGACACGCGCACCGGGGGTTCCCGCCTCGCCTCGGGCCGGATTGGCGCGCTGGCGCGTGCCGATCGGCTTTGCCGCCGCCAGCCTGGTGTTCTGGCTCGCCCAACCGACGACGCGCAGCCTGCAGATCGGCCTGCCGGTCGCGGTTGCCGGCCAGCTGTTACGGATCTGGGCTGCGGGTCACCTCGAGAAGAGCCGCGAGGTGACCTCGTCCGGACCGTACCGCTTCACCCGTCACCCCCTGTACGCGGGGTCGACGTTGCTTGGCGTCGGGTTGGCGCTGGCCGCCAACCACTGGGCCGTGGCGGTGCTCATCGGCACCTATCTCGGCCTCACCCTCTGGCTGGCCATCCGGACCGAGGAAGCCTTCCTGCGGGCAACCTTCGGCGACACCTACGACCGGTATGCGGTTGGTGCCCTCGCCCCGGAGTCCCGGCGCTTCAGTCTGGCGCGAGCGATCCGCAACAAGGAGTACCGGGCCCCGCTTGGACTGCTGCTGGTCAGCCTCTGGCTGCTCTGGCGGTCGACCTAGCCCCTGTCAGGACCGGGCGGCATTTTCCCCCGTCCGTCACTGCCCATATCCACTGGGGCGCGAAAGCACTCCAGATCACGGCGGCAGAGCCTTGACTTTCCGCTGCCGTCGCCGCATCCTGCCGCATTCCAGTCGAGGTGTCGCTTGCAATCGATCGCGACCATGTCATGACGTGCTTGCCAAGTGTTGGGTCTACTTGCAGGAGGTGGAAGGTGGGCGTTTCTTTCTTCAGGCTCGTGATGAGCCTGCTGGTGGCCGCGGGCTGTCTTGCCGCGCCGGCCATCGCCACGGCGCAGTCGGGCACGGCCACCCTGTCCGGCACGGTCTCCGATGACCAGAAGAGCTCCGTGCCGGGCGCGACGGTCACGCTGACCAGTGCCTCGACGGGGCTGACGCGTGACGCGGTCTCAGGCGACAGCGGCACCTACCAGTTCGTCGCCATTCCGCCAGGCGTCTATACGGTGAAAGCCGAACTTGCCGGTTTCAAGACGAGCATCGTCGACAAGGTGCAACTGAGCACCGACAGCGCGCAGCGCCTGGACATCGCCCTGTCCGTGGGTGGCGTGGAGGAGAGCGTGCAGGTGCTGGCCGAAGCGCCGGCCATCAACACCACCGACGCCAGCCTCGGCAACGTCATCCGGGAAGCGCAGATCATGGGACTGCCGCTCGAGGCCCGCAACCCGGTCGGGCTGCTTTCGCTGCAGACCGGCGTGGTCTACATCCCGCGCAACGACGCCGAGACCACCGTCGACCCGCGCTACGGCTCGGTGAGCGGCGCCCGCGCCGACCAGAGCAACGTCACCCTCGACGGCGTGGACGTCAACGACGGGCAGAACCAGAGCGCGTTCACCTCGGTGCTGCGCGTCACGCTGGACTCGGTGCAGGAATTCCGCGTGACCACGAGCTCGTATGGCGCCGACGGCGGCCGTTCGTCCGGCCCGCAGGTGTCGCTGGTCACCAAGAGCGGGACCAACAGCCTGCGTGGGGCCGGTTACTACGTCAACCGCGACACCCGGTTCTCCTCCAACGAGTACTTCAACAAGCTGTCGCAACTGAAGGCGGGCAAGGAGAGCCAGGCGCCGCTGCTGGACAAGAACATCTTCGGCGGCTCACTGGGCGGTCCGATCGTGAAGGATCGGCTGTTCTACTTTGCCAACTTCGAGGGCCTGCGCGAGAAGCGCGAGCAGGTGATCGAGCGCGCGGTGCCGTCGGCGTCGATGCGCGACGGTGTGCTGACCTACCGCTGTGCGGTCGCCTCCGCCTGCCCTGGCGGTCCGGTGCAGGGTTTCACCGCCACGCACACGATCGCGCCCGGCTTGTATGGCATGACGCCCGCCGAGTTCCGGCGCGTCGACCCGACCGGGATCGGCGCCAGCGCGGTGGCCGCGAGCTACTGGAAGCAGTACCCGCTGCCGAACTTCGACGGCCGTGACGCCACCAACATCATGGGTTTCCGCTTCACGTCGCCGATCGAGAACGAGTTCAACACGGTGATTGCCCGTGGTGACTACCGCATCAGCAACGCCCAGTCGTTGTTCACCCGGTTCAACAGCCAGAGCGATGCGATCGTCGCTGCCCAGCAGTTCCCCGGCCTGGCGCCGAACTCGACCCGCGAGGTCAAGAACTGGGGTTTTGCCAGCGGCCACGACTGGGTGCTCGGTTCCAACATCGTCAACACCCTGCGGGTCGGCTACACCAAGGTCGACGATGCGACGATCGGCCTGCAGACACGCAGCGCCAACGTCTTCCGCTTCCTGGACAACTACGAAGCGCTGACCTCGACCAACGGCCGGGAACTCGGCACCTGGAACGTCACCAACGACCTCTCGTGGATCAAGGGCGATCACACGCTGAAGGTCGGCACCAACCTCCGCTTCCTGCGCAACGACTCGTTCACCAACGCCAACTCGTTCTACGGCGGCTCGCTGAACGGGTCGTGGGCGGCGGGCGTCGGTCGGCGGTATATGCCCGGCGGCGCGTGCCCCGCACCGGCCAACTGCTCGGGCCTGCCGGCGGTGGCCTCGACCGGCCAGGCCACCTATGCCGACTCGTTCATCAACATGCTGGGGGCCGTCACGCAGACGACCGCCCGCTACAACTACACCATCGACGGCGGCGTGATCAGCGAGGGGGCCCCCCTGCCACGCCTGTACGTCGCCAACGAGTACGAGTTCTATGTGCAGGACCAGTGGCGCGTCAGCGACACGTTCACGCTCACCGGGGGCCTGCGCTACAGCCTGTTCCCGCCGGTCTACGAGGGCCGCGGCCAGCAGGTCGTGCCCAACGTCAACATGGGGCAGTGGGTGGCACAGCGGGCGCGCAACATGGCGGCCGGGATCCCGTCCAGCCAGGATCCGCTGATCTCGTTCGTGCCGGCCGGGCCCGTCAACGACGGACCGGACTGGTACCTGTACGACAAGAACAACTTCGCGCCCCGCGTCAGCTTCGCCTGGACGCTGAACCCGAAGACGTCGGTGCGCGGCGGCTACTTCCTCGTGTACGACCGCATCGGGTCGGGACTGGCGACGCAGTTCAACACGGCCGGGTCGTTCGGCCTGGCGTCGAGCCTCAGCAGCCCCTTCGGCGTCAACGGCGAAACCAACCCGGCCGTCCGCATCCAGGACATCTACCGCGTCCCGGCCACCTATCCGGTGGCCCCGCCTGCGTCCTTCCCGGCGACGCCGCCGACGGCCTCGGGCACCATCACCCAGGCCATCGATCAGAACCTGCGGACGCCGTACTCGCATGCCTACAACCTGACGTTCAGCCGCGACCTCGGTCGCAACTACTCGGTGGACGTGGCCTACGTCGGGCGCCAGGGGCGCAGCCTCCTGGTCCGGCGCGACGCCGCGATGCCGATGAACTTCACCGAGCCGCGGTCAGGGATGGATTACTTCACGGCCGCCAACCAGCTGATCACGCAGGCGCGGTCGGTCGGTGCGGCCAACGTGGCGCCAATCGCGTTCTGGGAGAACCTGTTCCCCGGTGCAGCGGGCGGCGGTCGCTCGGCCACCCAGGCGATGGCGGCGGCGTTCCTGGCCAACGGACCCGACTGGATCACGGCCCTCTATGAAGCCGACCAGAGCTGCTTCCCGGCCTGCCCGTCGACGGGGGAGTTCACGTTCTTCAACCCCCAGTACGACTCGCTGGCGGTACAGAGTTCGCTGGCACGAGCGGGGTACAACTCGATGCAGGTGGCGTTGCGCCGCAGGTTCAGCGACGGCTACCAGTTCGACTTCAACTACACCTACGCGCTGGCCAAGGACCATGGCTCATCGGTGGAGCGCGGCGCGGCATTCGGCAACTTCAGCGCCGGTGGCTACTCGGGTTTCCTCGTGAACTCGTGGGACGCCGACCAGCAGTACTCCTACGCCGATTTCGACGTCCGCCATCAGGTCAACGTCAACGGACTCTATGAGCTGCCGTTCGGCCAGGGGCGGAAGTGGGCCAGCAACGCCAACGGCTTCACCAACGCGCTGATCGGCGACTGGTCGATTGCCGGCATCTACCGCTGGACGAGCGGGTTCCCGTTCAGCGTCTACAACTGCCGGTCGTGCTGGGCCACCAACTGGAACATCCAGGGCAATGCGGTGCTGGCCGATCCGAGCCGCGTGCCGCCGCAGCAGACCACGCGGAACATCGTCGGCGGCCAGCCGAGCCCGTGGGAGAACCCGACCGAGGCGCTCACCTTCTTCCAGCGCGCCACGCCCGGCCAGTCGGGCACCCGCAACCTGTTCCGCGGCGACGGCTACTTCGCGCTCGACGCCAGCATCGGCAAGGGGTTCCGCATGCCGTTCGGCCACCGCCTGATGTTCCGCTGGGACGTGTTCAACCTCACCAACAGCGTGCGGTTCGACACGGCCACCCTCGACATGTTCCCGGACATCGCGGCCTCGTTCGGACGCTACAACGGCACGCTGGCCGGCTGCGACGGCGCCGCCAACCGCTGCATGCAGCTCAACCTGCGTTACGAGTTCTAAACGGGCCAGGCAACCAGAAAAAGGCCGGGCGTTCGCAATACGCGAACGCCCGGCCTTTTGTATGCCGCGGAACGAATTCAGAATTCAGAATTCAGAATGCAAACAGTCGTCAATCGGCCGCCGGGTTACCGCCGACTGCCGACTGCCGACTGCCGACTGCCGACTGCCGATTGCCGATCGGGCTGCCGGTGGCCGACCCCTTGGCGAAGGCCGAGGGCCGACCGACGAAGGCCGACCAGACGAAGACCGTCCGTGTGGGGATTGCGGGAGTGGCGGGGTCGACGGGGCTCGAACCCGCGGCCTCCGGCGTGACAGGCCGGCGCTCTAACCAACTGAGCTACGACCCCGCAATATGGTGATTCGAGTGGTGGGCGGTACAGGACTCGAACCTGTGACAGCCGGTGTGTAAGACCGGTGCTCTACCAGCTGAGCTAACCGCCCTCCAACCAGCCGTGCCAGCACCCTCGCGCTTCTGCCAGAGTTTCGGCCGCACGCGAACTGTGCCCGTGTCGCGTGACCTGCCCGCGACAACCCAAGGAGTATACACGGCCTCGGCCGAGACTCGTCAAGCGTTGCCCCGGCGGCGCCCGGTCTCGCCCATGGCCGCCACCATCGCGGCCAACTTCTGCACGGTCGCCCAGTTGCGTGCGGTCACCGACGTCCCGAGACGTCTGGTGAGGGCTTCATAGGCCGGGCTGTCGAGGACGCTGTGCGGCGCCCACACGTAGGCGGCGCGGCTGCCGACGACGATCGCCTCCTCTCCCCAATCCTTGGGCGGGAGGTCGCGCACCTGCTGCAGCCGATCGCGATCCTGGACGAAGGCCACCATCAGGCGCGACGGGTTGTCGGCTGACGCCAGCGAATTCTCCCTCACGACAGCGGACAGCTCGGCAGCGTCGAGCACCACCACATGCGAATGGAAGCCCGCGTGCGCCTCGATGTCCTGCTCGAGACGTGCGGCGACCCGGTGTGGAGCCTGCCTGGTGCCGGTGAAGACCACGTTGCCGCTGTTCAGCAGCGTGCGGGCCGTACCGTAGCCCGCCGCGGTGACGATCGCCCGCAGGTCGGCCATGGCCAGACGCTTGGCCGTGCCGACGTTGATGCCACGCAGGAGCGCCGCAAAGGTCGTCACGTCAGCAGCGCCCCGATCGTGGCAATGTCCACCGGCTTCACCAGGTGGTGCTGGAAGCCGGCAGCGGCCGTCCGGCGTCGGTCCGACTCCTGCCCGTACCCGGTGACGGCGATCAGTCGGATCCCGTCCAGGCCAGGCAGGCCACGCAGCCGGCCGGCCAGTTCGTACCCATCCATCACCGGCAGGCCGAGGTCGAGAAACGCGGTGTCCGGTGCGAAGTCCCCACAGAGCCGCAGCGCCTCGACGCCGTCGTGCGCGACCCGGGTATCGTGACCCTGCAGCGACAGCAGCTGCGCCAGCATGGCGGCGGCGTCCTCGTTGTCGTCGACGATCAGGACGCGCGCGCGCCGGCTCGCGATGCCGCCTGGTGCACCGACTGGCGGCGGCAGTGATGCCGGATCGGCAGGCATCGACGCCCGTCGCAGCCAGACGCCAAAGGTGCTGCCACGGCCAAGCCCCTCGCTCTCGGCGCGCACGCGGCCGCCGTGCCGCTCGACGAGGTTGCGGACGATCGCGAGGCCGAGCCCAAGGCCGCCCTCGGCCCGGTCACTGGCCTGCCGCCCCTGCACGAACAGGTCGAATACCTTCGGCAGCACCTCGGCGGCGATGCCGATGCCCGAATCGCGCACCGCGACGTGGACGTCCTCGCCATCCAGGGTGCCGGTCACCGAGATCCGGCCGCCCGGCGGCGTGTAACGCGCCGCGTTGGTGAGCAGGTTGGCGATCACCTGGCTGAGGCGGGCGGGGTCGACAATCATCGGCAGGCCCGCGCGGGGCACATCCACCGTCAGAGTGTGCGACCGCGCTTCGAGCAGCGGGCTCGCCATCTCGATCGCGCGCGCCGACGACCTCGGCGGTCTCCACCGGCACCAGCTTCAGTTCGACCTTGCCGCTGGCGATCCGCGACACGTCGAGGAGGTCGTCCACCAGCCGCGTCAGGTGCCGGACCTGCCGCTCGATGACGATGCGCTCGGGCTCCGAGCCGGCATCGCCACGCAGGCGCAGCAGTTGCAGCGCGGTGAGGATGGGCGCCAGCGGATTGCGCAGTTCGTGGCCCAGCATGGCCATGAACTCGTCCTTCGCCCTGCTGGCCGCTTCTGCCGCCTCCGAGAGCTGGGCAAGACGGCGGTTCTGCTGCTCGGCCTCGAGCCGGGCCAGTCGCTCACGCGCCAGAAGCAGTGTCCGTTCCTCTTCCGCGCTGGCGCGTTGGATGGACTCCCAGCACCGGCTGGCCACCTGCTGGACCAGGGCGACCTCATAGGCGTGCCACGGGCGCGGCGCGGCCGCGCGCACGGCCAGCACGGCCACCAACTGGCCCGCCCTCAGGATGGGCGCCGCAACCATTGCGCCATCGACAATGGCGTCCGCCCGGTCGAGGCCGCCCGACATCGGCAGCCCGGTGGAGGCTTCCGGCGCGGCCTGCACGTCGCCGCTGTGCCACGGTCCGCGAAGCACGTCTTGGAGGCACTGCATCAGGCCCTCGCCGCTGACCCGTTCGCCTGCCGGGGTGTAGCTGCCCGCCTGCACCATCTCGCCGTCGGGCGTCAGGGTGGCATATACGCCGAAGTCGGCGCCGAGGAACTGTCCCACCAGCCGCGCCGCGGTCGCCCCGATGTCGGCGGCCGACGTCAAGCTGCGGATCGCGTCGTCGAAGTGCACCAGCAGGCGATCGTGACTGACGTCCTGCAGGATGCCCTGCATGCCGGCGGGCGCGCCGGACGGGTCCAGGCGCAGGCGGCCGCGGGCCGAGATCCATCGGTCGCGGCCTTCCTGCACGACCCGGTATTCCGCCGCGTAGTCGGTGCGCGCCTGCACCGCGTCGTCGGCACTGGCGCGCGCCAGCCGGCGGTCATCGGGATGCACGCGCTCGTGCAGCTGCGACCACGTGTACGGTTTCCCCTGCGGCACTCCGAACAGCTCGGCGCCACGCGGCGACAGGGTCACCAGGTCGGTGTGGAAGTCCCAGCTCCAATCGCCCAGCGCCGCCGCGGCCATCGCCAGGTGCAGCCGGGCCGAGTCCGCGGCCGCGGCCTCCTGGGCCGTGGCGAGGGCCTGCTCGGCCAACCGTCGTTCAGTGATGTCACTGCCGATGCCGTACAGCCAGGCCGGCGAGCCGTCCTCGGCGTAGACGGCGCGGCCGCGGCCATCCATCCATCGCCATCGATCGCCGGCCTTGAAGCGGAACTCGACCGCATAATCCTGACCGTCGCGGATTGCGTCGGCAACGGCCCCCTCGACCTGCGCGACGTCGTCTGGGTGGACGAAGGCGAAGAAGCCGTCATTGGTGCCGGCGAAGCCACCGGGGGGCAGCGCGAAGATCTCCTCGAGCTCGCGGCTCCACCAAACCTCACCGGTCGTGAGGTCCCGCGACCACGCGCCCATCCGGCCACTGCGCATGGCCAGGGCAAGCACGTCTCGGCTGGCGCGCAGAGCTGCTTCGGCGCGGGCTGTGGTGACGGCCAGCCACGTCTGCTCGGCGAGCCGCTCGAGCAGCGCCCGCTCCTCGTCGCTCCATTGGCGCGGCGACGGCTCGAGGACCGACAGCACCGCCACCAGGCGGCCGTCCTTCAGCAGCGGCGCGGCGAGCACGGCGCGCACGCCGAGGGCGTCGAACGAGGACCGGCTCGCCGGCGCCGAGGTGCGTGCATCGGACCATGTGTCGTCCACCACGATGGAGCGCCCGTCCCGCAACTCCTCGGCCAGGGCCAATCCGAAGTTTTCGAGCTGGTGTTGGCCGGCGACAGACGGCACGTTGTCCACGTAGTCGCGCGCCACCACCACCTGGGACCCCGAGGCATCGACCTCGCCGAACATGCAATGCGAGACGCGCAAGAACGTGCCGAGCCCCTGCACGCACGTCCACATGACCTCCTCGGGATCGCGAAGCGGGCGAGTCTGCTCGAGCAGCGTCACCAGCAGGGCCTGCATCTCCTCGCGACGTCGTAGCTGCTCGGCCGCCAGCCTTCTTTCGGTGACATCGACGAACAGGATCAGCATCCCGCCGTCCGAGGCAGGGTACAGCCGGTTCTCGAACCAGCGATCGACCGACGGCACGTGCGTGTCGTAGACCACCGCCTGCCCGCTGGCCAGTGCTGCCTCGACATGCGGCATCGCCTGGGAGAGCACGGCCGGCGGCAGCACCTCTTCGGGGCGACGCCCGAGCAGGTCTTCACGCCTCAGACCGGTGAGACGTTCGGCGGCGTCGTTGACAAAGACGTACCGCAGCGTCCTGTCCAGGGCGACGAGGCCCTCACCGAGGGTGGACGTGAGTGATTCGAGCATGGGCGCCAGTGGATTCTAGCTGGCCGAGCGCCGGGACAGCCGGGTGGGTGCTGACGTACCATGCCGGCAACATGGCCGCCATCTACCCCATCGTCTTGTTCCTGCACGGACTGAACCGCTGGTTCGTCGTCCTGTTCGCGCTCTGGCTGCTGTTCGCGGCGGTGTCGTCCACGGGCCGGACCAGTTCGGCTGAGACCTCGCCGGTGCGGACCCCCTGGCGCGGCTACGTCGGCACGCTGCGGCTGCAGTTGCTCCTCGGCGTCCTGCTGCTGTTGATCAGCCCGCTGGCGCTGGCCGCCTGGTCCGACATGGGCGCGGCGATGAAGACGCGGCCGCTGCGCTTCTTTGCCGTCGAGCACACCGCCATGATGTTTGTCGCAATCGGGCTGGCCGAAGCGGGCGCGGCGCGGGCCCGCAAGGCCAAGGATGCCGCCCGGGCGGCGCGCGGCACCCTGATCTTCGGCGGGCTGTCGCTGCTGTTGATCCTGGCGGCGATCCCCTGGCCGTTCATGGGCGAGATTGCTCGCCCATGGCTGCGATCCTGGTGACGGGGTGCACCGTGCGGCCGGCGCTCCGCGGCGACGCCCTCAGGCTGAGCCAGTTCGGCCGTCGCGTGTTTGCGGCGACCTTCGCACCCGACAACGACCCGCTGCAGATGGAGCGCTATCTGGCGACGGCGTACACGCCGGACGCGCAGGCCGCGGAACTGGCCGATCGGGCCGTCACGACGCTGTTGGCGTGTGACGCGGCGGACGTGCTGCTCGGCTTCGCGCAGCTGCGCCGCTCGGCTGCGCCCCCCTGCGTCACCGAACTCCCGGCAATCGAACTGTGGCGGTTCTACGTCGACCATGCCTGGCACGGGCGCGGTGTCGCTGCGACGATGATGCAGGCGGTGCAGGACGCCGCCAGCGGCAGTGGCGCGCGTACGCTGTGGCTGGGCGTCTGGGAGCGCAATCCGCGCGCGCAGGCGTTCTACCGCAAGGCCGGGTTCCGGCCGGTTGGCACGCAGTGTTTCATCTTCGGCACCGAGCCGCAGACCGACCAGAATCTGGATGCGTGCATTGCAGTAGACTCCGCGCGATGACTTCGCGGCTGCTGCTCGGCACCCTCCTCACCCTGGCCTCGATGGCAGCGCCGCTTGCTGGCGGGCAGCCGGCATCCGCTGCGGCGCAGGCCGCCGCGCCAGCCGCGCCACGACTGCAGGCCGGCGCGGCCACCAGCAACATCACGCCGCCGCTCGGCGCCTCACTCGTCGGCAACTGGGCGCCATCTCCGGCCACCTACGTTCACGACCAGCTGCACGCCCGTTGCCTCGTGCTCGACGACGGCCTGGGCCGGCTGGCGATCGTCGTCGTGGACAGCCTGGGGGTGCCGCGCTACGTGCTCGACCAGGCGAAACGCCAGGCGTCCGAACACACCGGCATCCCGGTCGAGCGCATCCTGATCAGCGCCACGCACTCGCACTCGGCGCCATCGGCGCTCGGGGCGCGCTGGTCCCCGGCCGACTACGATCTCGTCTCCGACCCTCGATGCGTACCAGGCGTTCCTCGCCACCCGGATTGCCGACGGCATCCGGGCCGCGGTGGCCAACCTGCAGCCGGCACAGGTGTCGTGGGGCCGAAGCGACCTGCCCGACGAGGTGTTCAACCGCCGCTGGTTCATGAAGCCCGGCCCGCACCTCACCAATCCGTTCGGAGGCACCGACCAGGTGCAGATGAACCCCGGCGTCGGCAGCCAGCACCTGACGGAGCCGGCCGGCCCGACCGACCCGGAGATTGCGTTTCTCGCGGTCCGGCGCGCCGACGGCTCCGGGCTGCCGCTGGCCGTGCTGGCCAACTACTCGCTCCATTACGTCGGCGGCGTGCCCGAAGGGCATGTCTCGGCTGACTACTTCGGCGTGTTCGCGCGCACGCTGGCGCGGTTGCTCGGCGAGGACCGCACCGACTCGGGATTTGTCGCGATGCTGTCCAATGGCACGAGCGGCGACATCAACAACATCGATGTGCGGGGGGGCCAGCCGCGCCTGCCGGCCTACGCGCGCATGAACCGCGTTGCCGCGCGCGTTGCCGCGGAGGTCTACCAGGGCATGCAGCACCTCACCTGGCACGACCACGTGTCGCTGGCGGCCAGCCAGCGAACCGTGACCCTGCAGCGCCGGCCGATCACGGCGGAGCTGCAGGCATGGGCCGCCGCGGCCCTGGCCCGCCCGGCCGATGCCGCGCGGCACCCTCGTGAGCGCATCTATGCCGAGCGCGTACAGGCCGGCGCCGGCGCGCCGGCCAGCCTCGACGTGCTGCTGCAGGCGCTCCGCATCGGCGATCTCGCCATCACCACGTTCCCATTCGAGGTGTTTGCCGAGATTGGGCTCGAGATCAAGGCGAAGAGCCCATTTGCCCGGACCTTCACCACCTCGCTCGCCAACGGCTCTGAAGGTTACCTGCCGACCGGCCGCCAGCATGCCTTCGGCGGCTACGAGACCTGGCTCGGGACCAACCGTGTGGAGCCGGACGCCGCCCGGGTCATGACCGACGCGCTGCTGGAGATGCTGTCCGGGCTCCGGGCGTCGCAGCCGACGCGCCCACCCGCGCCGTGACCACGCGCGTCGCCGCCTCGCTGCGCCGCGTCTCGCTCCTCCTGCTGGCGTGCCTGCTCCTGCCCACGGCCATCAGGATGGAGGCGGGCACCGGCGCGCAGCGGGAGACGCCCCGCGCGCAGGAGGACCGCCGCGCGCTGTCTCCCTCCGACGCGATGCGCAGCTTCGTGCTCGAGCCTGGCTACCGTATCGACCTGGTCGCCGCCGAGCCGCTCGTCCAGGATCCCGTCGCGATCGCCTTCGACGCGCACGGCCGCATGTACGTGGCCGAGAACCGCGGCTACCCCGACCCCCTCGAGGGTGAGGCGGCAGAACCGGCGCGTGGCGTCATCGCCCTGCTGACCGACACCGATGACGATGGCCGCTACGACACACGGTCCGAGTTTGCCGCGGGCCTGACCTACCCCAACGGACTGATGGCGTGGGACGGCGGCGTCTTCGTGACCGCCGCACCCGACCTGCTCTATCTCAAGGACAGCGATGGCGACGGCATTGCCGACCAGCGTCGCGTCGCGTTGACCGGCTTCAACGCCACCCGGACGGCGCAAATACGGTTCAGCCATCCGACGCTCGGACCCGACGGCTGGATCTATCTCACCAGCGGCCTCAATGGCGGGCGCGTCAGCTCGCCCGCGCACCCCGAACGTGCGCCGGTCGAGTTCGCGTCCAGCGACTCCCGCTACCACCCCGTGTCCGGCCGGTTCGAACTCGCCGGCGGGCAGGGGCAATACGGGTTGACCTTCGACGATCACGGCCGGCGCTTCATCTGCGCCAACCGGCACCCGCTGTGGCACGTAGTCATCGAGCCGTTCCAGCTGCAGCGCAATCCGCACCTGGCGTTCTCGGAGTCGGTGCAGGAGGTTTCCACGGTCGGCGCGGACGCCGCCGTGTGGCCGCTGACGCGCGACCTGACGACCGCGTCGTTCCATCCGACGCTGATCAACACGCCGCATGCGGGCACCTTCACCTCGGCCAGCGGGGTGCACCTCCATCGTGGTGATGCACTGCCGCCGGGACACGCGGGCAGCGTCTTCGTGGCCGAATCCGCGCAGAACCTGGTGCAGCGGCAGGTCCGCGAGGCACGTGGCGTCTCGTTCCGATCGTCGCCGGCGCGGTCGGGTGTGGAGTTTCTCGCCTCGCGCGACAGCTGGTTTCGACCGGTGCAGCTGGCCAACGGGCCCGACGGTGCGCTTTACGTGGTGGACATGTACCGCAAGGACATCGACCACCCGGCATACGTCCCCGAGGAGAGCCGTCGGCTGTTCGATTTCACCGCCGGCCGGGGCATGGGCCGCATCTACCGGGTGGCTGCCCACGACCGGCCGCCGACGTCGGCGCCGGAGATGCTGACGGCGCAGACCGACGAGCGCCTCGTGGCCACACTTGGCCACGCCAACGCCTGGTGGCGCGAGACGGCGCAGCGGCTCCTTGTCGAACGGCGCGCGGTGGGCGCCGGGGCGGCCCTTCGTGCGGCCGCAGCGGGCAGCAATGCGCTGGCGCGATTGCACGCGCTCTGGACGCTCGACATCCTCGACCTGGTGCGCCTGCAGGACCTGCAAACGGCACTCGCCGACAGCTCCGCGGGCATCCGTGAGAACGCCGTCCGCATCGCGGAGCGGCGGCTGCAGGCCTGGCCTGACCTGCTGGCGTCGCTGCTGGCGCTGGCCGACGATGGCGACGCGCGCGTGCGGCTGCACGTGGCGCTTGCCCTGGGTGCCTCCGGGGACCCGCGCGGCGTCGTGGGCCTGGCGTCGATTGCGCGCCGTGACGGCGCCGATCGCTGGGTGCGGGCGGCTGTCTTCAGCGGCCTGCGCGACCGCGCACCGGCCTTCCTCGCCGCATTCCAGTCTGCATCGACCGGGCCCCCGGCCACGGCGGCTCGGGCGGCCGTCATGCAGGACATCGGGCGTCTGTACGGTGCGACGGAACCACCTGACCGTTGTCTCGCTCTGGTCATCGACATTGCGGACCCGCGCGCGGAAGTGTCCTGGCAGTCCGCGGCGCTGGCTGGCCTTGCCGAAGGTCTCCGCGCCCGGGGGGCGGCGGCATCGCCGGCAGGACCACCGGCCGCGGCGGGGCAGTCGCCGCTGCTGGCGCTGGTGTCGGTCGACACGCCAGCCGCGCGCGTCGCGCGTGACCGACTGGCCACGCAGATGGCGCGTGCCGCGGCACTGGCCGTCATGGAGGAGGCGCCGATCGACCAGCGCCTCCCGGCCATCGAGCTGCTCGGGCATGCCGACGGTGCCACTGCCGGCCCGCCACTGCTCGCCTTGCTCGAACCGACCCGCCCGGGAGCCGTGCAGCTGGCCGCCGTGCGCGCCCTGACGCGGGTGCACGGTGCGGGTGCGGCGGCAGGGCTGCTGGCGCCGCAACGCTGGCAGGCGTACACGCCGCGAGTGCGTGACGCCGTGCTGACGGCCATGACCGGCGAGCGCCGCCTGGTCGAGCTCCTGCTCGACGCGGTGGCGCGCAAGGACGTCCCTCCGGCGGCCATCGGCGCATCGCGTGCGCGCCGCCTGCTCGAGCATCGCGACCCGGCAGTGCAGGCGCGTGCGCGCGTCCTGCTGAAGGGGCTCGACGCGGCGGCCGGCCAATCGGTGTACCAGCGCCTGCGGCCTGACGTCGTCAGCCGGCGTGGCGTTCCGGCGCGCGGTCGCCGGCAGTTCGAGTCGCAGTGTGCGGCCTGTCACACCTTTGCCGGTACTGGCGGCCGCGTCGGCCCCGACCTGAGCGGCATCGGCAACCAGCCGGCCGATGCCCTGCTGCTGCACATCCTGGTGCCCGACTACGAGATCACCCCGGGCTTCGAGGCCTACACGGTGCAGACCGGCGACGGCCGGACGGTCGTCGGACGACTGCAGTCGGAAACCGCCACCAGCCTGACGATCACCGACGGCGCTGGGCAGGCGCACTCCGTGCTGCGGAGCAACGTCGCCTCGCTGGCGGCGGCCGCCGGCTCGCTGATGCCGGCGACGTGGCACGAGGTGCTGTCGGCGCAGGACCTTGCGGACCTGATCGCCTATCTCAAGACGCCGTAGGCTGGCTCGCTGCGTCGGACCGGGGCCAGCCGACGTTGGCAAATGGGGTCGGTCCACTGCTACGCTGGCTGCGCTTATGGAGATCTGGCCTGGCCGGGCGTACCCATTCGGCGCCGTGTATGACGGCGCCGGCACCAACTTCTCGATTTTCTCGGAGCCGGCGACCAAGGTCGAACTGTGCCTGTTCGACGAGGAGGGACGCGAAACCTGCGTGCCGCTGCCGGAAGTGACCGCGTATTGCTGGCACGGCTATGTGCCAGGCGTCGGTCCGGGCACCCGCTACGGCTTTCGCGTCCACGGCCCGTTCGAGCCTGAACATGGGCACTGGTGCCATCCGAGCAAGCTGCTCCTTGATCCCTACGCCCGGGCCATCGAAGGCCACGTGCAGTGGAACGAAGCCGTGTTCCCCTACCGGTTCGCCGATCCCGAAGGCAGCGTCAACGACGCCGACTCCGCCCCCTACGTGCCGCGCGCCATCGTCGTCGACACGGCGTTCGACTGGGGCAACGATCGACTGCCGCGGACGTCCCTGCACAAGACGGTGATCTACGAGGCGCACGTCAAGGGGCTGACGATGCGCCATCCTGCCGTGCCGCCGGAGTTGCGGGGCAAGTACCTCGGCATTGCCCACCCGGCCATCGTCGAGTACCTGCTGGCGCTCGGCGTCACGGCGATCGAGCTGCAACCGGTGCACCAGTTCGTGCACGACTCGGTGCTGATCGAGAACGGCCTCCGCAACTACTGGGGCTACAACACGATCGGCTTTCTCGCGCCGCACAACGAGTACGCCACCAGCGAGCGTGGCGCGCAGGTGGTCGAGTTCAAGCAGATGGTCAAGACCCTGCACGCGGCAGGCATCGAGGTGATCCTCGACGTGGTCTACAACCACACCGCGGAAGGCAACCACCTCGGGCCGTCGCTGTCGTTCAAGGGCATCGACAACGCCGCGTACTACCGCCTGGTGGCCGATCAGCCGCGCTTCTACATGGACTACACCGGCACCGGCAACAGCCTCAACATGCGCCACCCGCACGTGCTGCAGCTGTTGATGGATTCGCTGCGCTACTGGGTCACCGAGATGCATGTCGACGGCTTCCGGTTCGACCTTGCAGCCACCCTCGCGCGCGGACTGCACGACGTCGATCGGTTGTCGGCCTTCTTCGACCTGATCCAGCAGGACCCGGTGGTCTGCCAGACCAAACTCATCGCCGAGCCGTGGGACGTCGGGCAGGGTGGCTACCAGGTCGGCAACTTCCCGCCGCTCTGGTGCGAGTGGAACGGCAAGTATCGCGACTGCGTGCGTGACTACTGGCGCAGCCAGGACCAGACGCTCGGCGAGTTCGCGTACCGGTTCACCGGCAGCAGCGACCTGTACGAAGGCACGGGGCGCCGGCCGTACGCGAGCATCAACTTCGTGACGGCCCACGACGGCTTCACGCTCCGCGATCTCGTCTCGTACAACGACAAGCACAACGACGCCAACGGTGAGCAGAACCGCGATGGCGAGAGCCACAACCGGTCGTGGAACTGCGGCGTCGAGGGTCCGACCGACGACCCGGAGATCCTGGCGCTGCGGGCCCGCCAGCAACGCAACTTCCTGACCACCCTGTTTCTGTCGCAAGGCATCCCGATGCTGCTCTCGGGCGACGAGTGCGGCCGCACCCAGGAAGGCAACAACAACGTCTACGGTCAGGACAACGAGCTCAGCTGGCACGATTGGGAGACGCTGGACGAGGCGCTGCTCGACTTCACGCGCAAGATCATTGCCTTCCGGCGGGTGCATCCCGTCTTCCGGAGACGCAAGTGGTTCCAGGGCCTCGAACTGCACGGGCTGGCCGACATCGAGTGGTTCGCCCCCAACGGGCGACCCATGTACGTCCAAGGACTGGGGTGCGGGGCACAACAAGTCCTTCTCTGTCTTCCTCAACGGCGACGCCATCCCGAGTCGCGGCGCCCGCGGCGAACGGGTGGTCGATGACAGCTTCCTCGTGCTGTTCAATGCCCACTACGACGCGCTGCGGTTCTCGCCTCCCGACGAGATGTTCGGGCGCGAATGGAGCACGGTGGTGGACACCACGCATGGCCACGTCGGCCTGACCAATCGCATCTTCCGCCGCACCAGCCGGATCAAGCTCGAGGGGCGCAGCCTGATGGTCCTGCAGCGACGCGACGCACCGCGCCAGGCATGAGTCATCAGCGCGCGTCGATTCAGGTAGGCTTGCAAGAGCATGGCTGAACGCACCCTGCGACATGGATGGTTGAGCGGGCGGCGGCCCGGTCGGGTGGGCCGGTGGCTCCGCTCGCGTCCGCCGCTGCTGGCTGCCGGCCTGGCCCTGGTGGCCCTGGTGGCGTGGGCCGGGTTTGCCGGCGTGCTCTGGTTCGCGTGGGACATCCGGCAGTCGCTGCCCGACCGCCAGGCGTTGTCCTCGGTTGGCGAGATGGCGCAGTCGACCACGCTGTACGACCAGGCCGACCAGCCGGTGTTCACGATTTTCAAGGAACAGCGCATCGAGGTGCCTCTCGACCGCATCGGCCGTCGGGTCCGCGAGGCCGTCGTGTCGGTCGAGGACCAGCGCTTCTACGAGCACAACGGCATCGACGTCGTGCGCATCGGCGCGGCGCTCGTGGCCAACGCCAAATCGGGCACCAGGGGGCAGGGCGGCAGCACCATCACGCAACAGCTTGCGCGGATGAGTTTCCTGAGCCGCACCAAGACCTACACCCGCAAGGTGAAGGAAGCGTTTGCGGCGCTGTTGATCGAGCGCACCTACAGCAAGGACGAGATCCTCGCGCTCTACCTGAACAAGGCCTACTTCGGGGATGGCTACCACGGCGTCGAGGCCGCGTCGCTCGGCTTCTTCGGCAAGCACGCCACCGAACTCGACGTGCCCGAGGCGGCGCTCATCGCCGGCCTGATTCAGTCGCCATCGGCATACGCGCCGACGATCAACATGGCCAAGGCGGTGGCCCGACGCAACATCGTCCTGTACATGATGCTGGAGAACCGCGTCATCGACCGGCCGACGTACGAAGCGGCAAAGGCCGCCCGCGTCCGCCTCGAGGACAAGCTGCGCAGAGACGAACCGTACGGTTTGTACTTCAAGGAAGCGGTCCGTCGCGAACTGGTCGATCGCTTCGGGTGGCAGCGGGTGTCGGAGGGCGGCCTGCGCGTCTTCACGACCATCGATCCCGAGTTGCAGCGCAAGTCCGAGGCGTTTGTCGAACGCCGCCTGACCGAGATCGAGCGTCGCCGCGGCTACACGCACGACACGCGGGCCGGCATCACCGTCGACGAGGCTGTCGCGCCGCCGTACCTGCAGGCCGCCGTCGTCGTGATCGACCCGAGAACCGGGGCGGTGCGGGCGCAGGTCGGCGGGCGCAACTTCCGCGAGAGCCGCTTCAACCGCGCCACGCAGGCGCGTCGGCAGTCGGGCTCGGCGTTCAAGCCGATTGTCTACGCGGCAGCCATCGAGCAGGGGCAGTCGCCCGGCTCGATCGTCAGCAACCTGAACGATCCCATCAACACGCCGTCGGGCGCCTACGTGCCCGAAGACGAGCATTCGGGCGCCAGCAGCATGACGCTGCGCACCGGGCTGCGCACGTCGAGCAACCGCGCGGCCGTGCAGTTGCTGCGGACCGTGGGCATTCCGCAGGCGGTCAAGACCGCGGCCGACCTGTCGCTCGGCCGGATGCCGGCGGTGCCCTCGATGGCGCTCGGCGCCGGGGAGGTGACGCTGCAGTCGCTGACAGCCGCCTACAGCGCCTTTGCGTCGGCGGGCGTGATGCATCAGCCCTACCTGATCCGGCGGGTCGAGGACCAGGAGGGCAACGTCCTGTTTGCCACCGAAGAGAAGCAGCATCGGGTCTTCTCGGAGGAGACGGCGTTCCTGGTCACCAGCATGCTGGCCGACGTCATCAACTCGGGCACTGCCTGGCGCGCGCGCGCCGAAGGCTTCCGCCTGCCGGCGGCGGGCAAGACCGGCACGACCAACGACTACCACGACGTCTGGTTCGTGGGCTACACGCCGTCTGCACTCACCGGCGTGTGGATGGGTTTCGATCAGCCGCGGCCGATCATCGCCAACGGGTACGCGGGCGAACTGGCCGTGCCGCTGTGGTCCAACGTCATGGCCGTGGCCACCGACGGCGACAAGGCCGAGACCTTCAAGCGTCCGGCCGGCGTGGTTGGCGTGGACATCTGCCGGATCACCGGCAAGCGTTCGGTGGAGGGGTGCAGGCAGGTGCCGGTCCAGGCCGACGACGGTTCGGTCGAGGTCCGGTCGATGGCCTTCACCGAGTACTTCCGGAAGGGCACGGAGCCGCACGGGTCGTGCGAGGAACACAAGGCCACGAGCTTCATGGATCGCGTCGCCGGCTTCTTCGGGCGCGACAACGACCCGAAGCCGGTCAGCGCCGAGCAGGCCGGCCTGCCCAGCGCGACCATCCCGCGCGACGTCCCGGCGCCGCCCGTGACCGGGACCGAGCCGACCTCGCGCCGCGCCGGCGAGGCGCGTGCCGACGCCGCCGAGTCGTCCCGTGCCACGGGTCGGGCCGAAGCGGCCGAGCCGGAAAAGAAGCGGGGTTTCTGGGGCCGCATGTTCGGCCGACGCGACAAAGAGCCCGACAAGAAGCCGAAGCGGTAGGGTCGGTGCCGGGACCGACAGGTATGATCGGCGGATGAGGCTCGCGGAGATTCTCGGTCACGCGCAGCCGCGCGCCCTGCTGCTGCGTGCGGTGCACGGGCAGAGCGTGCCGCAGACCCTGCTCTTCGACGGACCCGACGGCGTCGGCAAGCGCACCACCGCCCTGGCGCTGGCCGGCGCCATCAACTGCCAGCAGCCCGCCATCGATGGCGACGCGTGCGGTGAGTGTTCGTCATGCCGCCGCATTGCCCGCGCCCAGCATCCCGACATCGTCTCGCTGTCGCCCAACGAGAAGGGCACCATCACGGTGGAGATGGCGCGCGAGGTCATCGGGCAGGCCAGCTACCGGCCGTTCGAGGCACGCCGGCGCGTGGTCGTCGTCGACCAGGCCGACAGCCTGCAGCCCTCCGCCCAGAACGCGCTGCTCAAGACGCTCGAAGAGCCGCCGCCGTCGTCGATGTTCGTGCTGGTCACGGCTCGCGCCGACTCGCTGCTGGAAACCGTCCGGTCGCGCTGCCCGCGGGTCCGCTTCGGCCGGCTCGGACCCGTCGATCTCGCGCAGGTCCTGGTCCGCCACTGCGGCGTCAAGGCGGCCGCCGCGCAGCGGGCTGGCCGCGATGGGCGATGGCAGCGTGTCGCGCGCTCTGGCCCAGGACACGGGCGAACTGGTCGATGCGCGCGGGGCGGCGCTGACCCTGCTGCAGGGGCTCGCCGGGCGGCCCCCCGTGGCGACGCGGTTGAAACTGGCGCAGGGGCTCGCCGACCTGCCCAAACGCCGCGGCGCGGGCACCGATCGCGAGGTCCTGACGCGCCGGCTCGAGGCGCTGTCGCTGCTGGTGCGGGATCTCGGCGTCGTCGACGCACCCACCGCGGCTGACCGTCGATCCAGCCCGGTTGGTCAATCACGACCTGGGCCGCGACCTCCGGGCGCTCGCGCCGCATTTCGACACGGCCCGCGTGCTGGCCGCCTTTGCCACCGTCGAGCAGGCCCGCCGGTCGCTGGAGCGCTATCAGTCGGCAAAGGTCGTCGCCGACTGGCTCGCCTGTGAGATGTAAGCGATGACCGACACGAGCAGGCCATCGGTGCGAGCCGCGTCCGGCGCACGTGCCGGGGCGGTGGCGCCGGTGCACCGCCCTGCGGGAGAATGAGTCGGGTATGCCTCGTACCACCATCGGTCCACGTCCTCGCATCGCCATCACCGTCGGCGACCCGGCCGGCATCGGACCGGAAATCGCCATCGCGGCGGCCGACTCCCGAGAGGTGCGGGCACGTCTGCGAGCCCGTGCTCTACGGTCCCCACTCGTCGGCGGCCCTCGACGTGTTCGCCGCCGGGCAGGTGAGCGCCGCTGCGGGCCAGGCCGCCTACGACGCGATCGTCGCCGCGGTGCGCCGACGTCCAGGCCGGCCATGTCGAGGCCCTGGTGACCGGGCCGGTGCACAAGGAGGCGTTTGCCGCCTGCGGGCTGCCCTGGAAGGGGCACACCGACCTGCTCGGCCACCTGACGGGGAGCCCGCAGGTGGCGATGATGTTCCACTCCGAGCCACTGCGGGTGGTGCTGGCCACGGTGCACGTGCCGCTCGGGGAGGTGCCGCGCCTGCTGACGCAGGCGCTGGTCGAGGAGATCATCGACGCTCACTGCGCGCAGCCTGCCCGATTTCGGCTACGCCACGCCCAGGATCGGACTGGCCGGCCTGAACCCCCACGCCGGCGAACACGGGCTGATGGGCCACGAGGACGACGAGGTCCTGCGTCCCGCGGTGGCGGCCTGCCGGGCCCGCGGCATCGACGTGCAGGGCCCGTTGCCGGGCGACACCGTGTTCCTCAAGGCCACCCGCGGCGCGTTCGACGTCGTCGTCGCCTGCTACCATGACCAGGGGCTGATCCCGGTCAAGCTGCTGGCGTTCGGTCAGTCGGTCAACGTCACGCTCGGCCTGCCCATCATCCGCACGTCGGTCGATCACGGCACGGCGTTCGACATCGCCAGGCAGGGCACTGCCGACGCCTCGAGCATGGTCAGCGCGATCACGCTCGCTGCCAGGCTGGCCGTGGCGCAAGCAATTCAGGCACGTGCGCTCGGACGGAAGCGCGCTCGCAACCGGGTCAGGAGCCGTCCTTGACGCGGTCTTGAAAAAGACTCGACCTAGTGGCGGCTGGCCCTGACTTCATTCGTAACGTCGAATGTCGCGCACCATCCGAACCATGTGGCCACCCACCAGACCTCACAGCCGAAGTCCCCGCCGGCCAAGCCCGCCGAGAAGACGCCACGTCTGCTCGCCGACAACCGCAAGGCCGGATTCGACTTCGAGTATCTCGAGCAGTTCGAGGCCGGCGTCGTGCTGCTCGGCACCGAGGTCAAGGCGATCCGCGAAGGGCGGATCAACCTGCGCGACAGCTACGCGCGGGTCGAACGCGGCGAGGTCTGGGTGCACAACATCCACATCAGCCCGTACAGTCACCGCGGGTACGCCGAGCACGAGCCGTTGCGCAAGCGCAAGCTGCTGCTCAACCGCGCCGAGATCCGCAAGCTGATTGGCCGCACCGTCGAAAAGGGCCTGACCCTGGTCCCGACGCGCATGTACCTGAAGGAACGGGCGCGTCAAGATCGACATCGCACTGGCCCGCGGCAAGAAGGCGCACGACAAGCGCGAGACCATCAAGCGGCGCGAAGCCGATCGCGAGACACGTGCGGCCGTGAAGGAACGCGTCGTCCGCAGGTAGGGCGGCTCGCGAGCTAGGACTCGAGCGCTTCGATAAGGACCTGCTCGCAGGCCGGCAGTACCTTCTCCCACGTGAACGCCTCGGCATGCCGCGCGTGGCTTGCGGCCCGCATCCGCTCGAGCGCGCGCGTCATCGTCGAGCAGCGTCGCCAGCACGCGCGCGCAGTCGCTCTCGCTGGCGAAGAACTGCGCGCCAGCGCCGGCCACCCAGCGATTGAAGACGTTGTCGTGCGCCAGCACCGGCGATCCGGCGCCGAGCGCTTCGACGAGTGACGGGTTGGTGCCGCCGACGGTGTGGCCGTGCACGTACAGCCGCGCGTGGTGGCGCAGGGCCCGGACCACCACGGGCGTCGTACAGGGCGCCGGGGAAGATGACGTCCGGGCCCGGCGGCGCGCGCGCACCGCGGCGTGGTACGGATGCGCCGCCTCGTACGCGCCCAGCACCACCAACGGAAACGGGCGGCGCCGCGAGCGACCATGCACGGACGATCTCGAGCACGGAGTTCTCGGGCTCGGGGCGGGCGATGACCAGCCCGTAGCGGCGCGGCGCCAGCGACCACGCCTGCAGCGGCTCGACTGCCGGCCTGCTCGACGCGCTCGGCGCCGTACGGCACCATCGTGGTACGTCCGGCCCAGCCCCTGCCGACGAGCAGCGCGCGCGATCTCCGGGTGGTCGGCAATCAGATGGTCGGCCGCGTAGCCTGCGACCCAGCTGTTGATCCAGAACCAGGCGCGCACCGGTCGCGACCACTTGCCGCGTTGCCACTCGAGGCCGTCCATGTTGACGACGTGGCGGCGGCCGCGCAGCCGGTACCACGGGAACAGCACCGCCGTGTTGAAACCAAGGGTCAGCACGAGGTCGTCGTGACGGGCCGCATGCCGCGTCGTCCACGCGTCGAACCAGATGCTGCCGAGAGGCCCGGCGTGCGGCGTCGGCACGTGCTCGAGCGTCACGCCGTGCCAGCGGTCCTGCCGCAACGACGAGTCGGCCGGCTCCTGGCAATACACGGTGACCTCCCACCCGCGCTCGACCAGCCAGGGCGCCAGGTGCTGCGCCCAGGCCTCGAAGCCGCCGTGCCGGTTCGGGATGCCGCGCGACCCGAGGATCCGCAGTCGCCGCGCCGGCTTCACCAGGCGCGCTCCCCAGACGGTCGTGCCAGCGGCCGCGCCAGCACGACGATCATGTCCGACAGCGTGGTGTCGTAGCAGCCGAGCGAGCACGCGCGCGTCGCACGTGCCGCCATCGACAGCAGCAGGTCAGCGGCGCGATGCCGCCGGCGCAGGTGTTGCGGCACCGGACCCTCGTACAGGTGCAGGTCCTCGACGATCAAGCCGTGCGCGGCGGCGAGCCGCCGCAGGCCGGCAGGCCGCAGGACGAAACGGAACGCCGTCGGGAACTGGTCGGAGCCATCCATGCCGACGCTCGAGTCACCCAGCACGCGACGGTAGACCCAGACGTGGAACGACCACGGCGTGAACCGCGTGATCAGCCCCTTGAGCGACACGATGTTGGGCAGGGCCAGCACGGCGACGGCCACCCGGGCGCAGCACCCGGGCGATCTCGGCGATGGCGTGCTCTGGCGCTGCGAGGTGTTCGAGCACGTCCCAGCACACCACGACGTCGGCCGACGCCGACGCCACCGGCAGCGCGGTCACGTCGCCTTGCGCCAGGCCGCGCAGGCTGGCGTGACGCCGCAACTGCGAGCGCAGGATGTCGATGCCGATCACGTGTGCGTCCGCAGGATAGGCGAGATGCGAGCGTGGCGCCGCAACCGGCCTCGATGACCCGCGGCGCCGGCCGGGCGGCCAGGGTGCCCGACACGAGCGCCTGTGCCTGCGCCAGCGGATCGACGGCGGGCACTACCTGGCGCCGCGGCCGAGCAGCACGGCAGGAATGGTCTTGAAGCGCGATCTTGATGTCCAGCCACAGCGACCAGTTGTCGATGTACTCGAGGTCCAGCCGCATCCACTCGTCGAAGGTGAGTTCGTTGCGGCCGCTGATCTGCCAGAGACAGGTCAGTCCGGGCTTCATGCTGAGACGACGCCGCTGCCAGGGCTCGTACTGGTTCACTTCCTCGACCACCGAAGGACGGGGGCCGACGAAACTCATGTCGCCGCGCAGGATGTTCAGCAGCTGCGGCAGCTCGTCGAGGCTGGTGCGACGGAGGAAATGCCCGAAGGGGAACACCCGCGGGTCGTTGGTCATCTTGAAGGCCGGCCCGTCCATCTCGTTGAACGGCTCGAGCAGCGGCTTCAGCCGCTCGGCATCGGTCCGCATGGTGCGGAACTTGAGGAAGGTGAAGCGGCGGCCGTGCAGCCCGCAGCGTACCTGCCGGAACAGCACCGGGCCGGGCGAGGCGAGCTTGACGCCGATGGCAATGGCCAGCAGCAGCGGGCTCAGCAACACCACGAGCGCCAGCGAGATGAGGATGTCGGCGACGCGGCGGACCGCCAGGAGCACTTCGTTGCCCGGCGAGTTCGAGAACGTGAGGAGCGGAAAGTCCTCGCCCAGCTGATCGACGCTCAGATGGGCGATCGACCGCGGCAGGAAGTTCATCGCCAGCCGCACCACCGTGCCCTGCTCCTCGAGCGTCGCAATCACGTCCGCGATGTCGTGCAGGTCCCCGAGCTGGCCGGTGGCCGGCGCAATCAGCACCTCGGCGGCATGCTGTTCCTGTACCAGCCGGAACAGGTCGGGGTACGTGCCGAGCACCGGGAACCCGCTACCCGATGCCACGTCCCATCGACCGTCGCTGACCAGGCCCGCCACTTCCAGGCCCCAGTCGCGATGCGCATCGACCAGTGCCGCCGCCGCCATCACTTCCGAGACGCCGCCGGCGACGAGCACACGCCGCGGCTGGCCGCCGCCCATCAGCAGCCCGCGGACGACGCGCCGCAGGCCGACGACCAGCACGAAGTCGAGCAGCAGGAAGGTGACGATGACCGGGCGGCTGATGAAGTCCTGCCGCGCCGTGAAGATGAAGGCCACCAGCAGCAGGCCAGCGACGGCCACAGCCCCGAGGATGACCGACGACTCGCTGTTGAGGGTCCGGCCCTGCCGACCGTACAGACCAAGGGCGTAGAAGACCAGCGGCCACAGCAGCAGGATGCACGCGAGGACGGGGAGGTACCACGCAAACGGCGGCAGCGATCTCGAGAGGAACGGGATGCTGTCGCCGGGAATCACGCCGCGCAGCGTGTAGGCCAGCGCCAGCGCGAGCACCGTCGCGGCCACGTCGCTGACGACGTAGGCGGCATTGACCGCGCGAGCTCGCTCCGCAATCATGCGGCCCTCACCTCCGGGCTGGCCGTGACTTCGACGTTGGTTCGCACGCGCGCCACCATTTTCCGCCAGCGATCTCCAAGTCGCAACTGCTGCGGCTCATCCGCGGGTCAGCGAAACCACCCAGCCAGCTCTGCAGAACGCCGTCGTCGCCTCCCGAGTACATGCCGGCGCCAGGCCAGCATCGACGGCAGCAGTCGCACGACATCGAGCAGTCCAGGAATCGATCCCCATTCGCGGAGAAGGACATAGCCGATGACCTGGGCGTCGCGGCGCAGCGCCGGCCAGGCAAAGCGCCAGGCCAAGTCCGGCGGACTGGTTCTTCAGACGCAGCAGGAAGCGGTTCCGGACGGAGTATCGGTTGATCTCGGCCGGCAATGCAGAGCGGCGCTCCGGCGTGACCCGGCGGCGATGCCACGCCACGGCGTCAGGGACGTACAGGCTGGACCAGCCGCGCCACTGCGCGCGCCACGCCAGGTCGGCATCCTCCCGGTAGGCGAAGAACGCATTGTCGAAGTACTCGCCGTGCAGCGCCACGTCCTCGAGCATCGCCCGCCGATACAGGGCGACCGCCCCGCTCACGCCGAAGATCTGCTCGGGACCGCCGAGATAGCGACCTGCAGCGAGTTCGCCCGCGCCACGGTCGAGGTGGCGTTGATCGGGCGTCATCACCATCCCGGTCGAGTCGAGGACCCCCTCATCGTCGAGCCGCAGCAGGCGACCGGTCGCCGATCCGACCTCGGGCCGCGATTCCAGCGACTCGACCAGGGTCCGGACGTATCCCTCCGACAGCACCGCGTCGGGGTTGAGGCACAGGTAGTAGACGCCCGAGGACCGCGCGATCAGCTCGTTGTGCCCTCCCGAGAATCCGAGATTCTCAGGCGAGCAGGTCCGCTCCCCGGGGGCCGTCAGCGACTCCACCAGCGAGCGCGACGAGGCGGTCGTGCCGTTGTCCCAGACCTGCAGCGACAGCGACGGATAGTCCTGCGAACGCACCGACGCGATGCAGCGCGCCAGCAGCGCATCGGGGTGCCACGTGACGATACCGACCGAGACGGCAGGGCAAGGCATGCGCGACGGGCTACAGGCTACCGCGTATCGCGCGGATGGCCGGGTGGACGGTGCGGCTACCGGAGGCGGTTGGCAGGGGGGATGGTAGGGGCGGCTCCCCGAGCCGCCCTGACAGGGCACGTCGGGGACGTGCCCCTACCTGTACCCGAATCCCCGTCTCGTTGGTGCCGGCGCTCCAGAACTCGCCGGCGTGGTCCCAGTACATCGCGCGTTCGATGACGATCGGGGTGCCGTTGACGCTTTCGACGTGGACGCCGAACATCTCGCCGTCGGCCAGCTGCGCGAACGCGTCCGCACACGGCCCCGGTTGACCGGCGTAGCACGTGAACCGCGAGCCGGCGGCAACGGGAAATGGCGCCGAGGTGACCACCGGTCGGCCGCTCTCGCGCAGCAGCCGCAGGCGGACCGACGCGGCACTGCCCGAGGGGTTGGCTACCAGCACGAACGTCTGGTGCTTCTGTGCGCCGCCCTGTTGTCCCTCGGCCAGCGCCCAACTCGTGCCGGTGGTGGTGACGCCGGCGCTGTTGTGCGCATCGGTCCAGTTCTGGAAAGCGCCGAACCAGTACATGGCGCGTTCGACGACGATGGGCTGCGGCGCGGAGACCTCGGCCGAGACGTCGATCTGCGTGCCGAGGGCGTCGCGACCGGACACCGCACTCAGCTCGCTGTCCACGAACAGCGTCCGCCGACTGTTGGCACCGACGGCGTAGGTGGCCGTGTAGGGGCCTTCGGGCGTCAGGTAGCGCACGGTCGCGACCGTGTCCGCGGTGCCCGGGTTGGCCAGCAGCAGGTACGTGTCGAAGAGCGGGCCCGTCGTGCCTTCGGCGACGAACCAGCGCGTGGCGGGTGCGGTCACCGCCGCCGAGGCATGGCCGCCTTCGAACGTGCGTCCACCGCGATTGAAGTACATCGCCCGCTCCACGGTGATCGGCTGGTCGGAGGTGATCCGCGTCGAGAACGACTTGCCGGCGAGCACACGGTTGCAACTCGCGCCGCCGGTGCCGGGCGCGCAGATCTCGTTGGCCCACAGCGTCAGCCGCCCGGGTGCGCTCGGGAACGTGGCGGGAATCGAGATGACCTGCCCGTCCTCGAGGAGGAAGTCGACGGTCACCGTCGGGGTCGACGGTTCCCGACGCCGTCAGCAGGATGAACGCCTGGAAGAACGAGTTCGCCGCGCCCTCGGCCAGGAACCACTGCTTCGCCGGTGCCTGCAGGGCCTTGCCGGTATGGCCGCCCCAGCCATCGCCGAAGCTCATGGTCCGCTCGACGACCACGCCACCGCGCAGCGACTCGACAATCACCGAGACGGGTCGCCCCTGGCCGTTGTAGGTCGCACCGGTCAGCGCGTTGACGTCGAGCGTGTACCGGCCGTACGCGGCAATCGCCACCTCCTGCACGATCGGCGCTGGCGCGCGTCGTTTCGCCGATGTCGGAGCGCTGCGCAAAGAGCACCGTGAGACGGGCAATGGCGGCGCGGTTCTCGGGGTTGGCCACGGCCACGCGCTCCTGGAAGAAGCCAGTTGATCCTTCGGCCAGTTCGGAACGGTTGGCAATCAGCGGGCTGGTGCCGGCGTCGAACTCGGCCTGGTTGTTCACGCCGTCGCCGTCGCTGTCGGCCGACAGGTTCGTCACGTCGTAGAACGCCTGGAACTCACTCAGCGTCATCGGCCGTTCGTACGTTCGGGTCACCTGCAGCGGGCCGCTCGCATACTTGCCAAAGCTGTAGCCGGCTGCGTCGGTCATCTCGACATAGACCTGATAGGTGCCAGGCGAGATGCCGCCAGGCGTCGCGGCGAGGTCCCACACGTAAGCGCCAGACGACGCTGGGATGCCGCTCGTGACCAGCTGCTTGGTCGACGGGTTCAGGTCGGTGTCCACATAGATCGCCACCGAGGCATTGCTCGGGGCGGTGGGATTGGCCGTGTAGCGTCCATCCTGCGCGGCCCACTGCACCACGAACTGGCCGGCGGCATTCGGCTCGTCGTCGGCAGCCAGCTTGACGTTGGCGAGCGTGAAGGGGGTGTCGAGCTTGCCCTCGTTGATGTCGAGTCGAAAGTTCGTCAGGTTGGAAGCCAGGCTGCCCCAGGCGGATCCGGCCGGCAAAGTCGCCATGGTCTCCCCACTGCAGTCGGGCGCGGCCGTTGTCAGGGCAGACAGATCCAGCGTGTAGGTGCGCGGGCCGCCGTCCTGCACCGGCAGGTCGCACGAGACGGCAAACGCGCCGCCGCGATTCGCGGCGGTACGCCAGATGATCCGCATGATGCCGCCGACGCCCGGGCGGCCACTTGCCGATACGTCTTCGAGGAAGGGATTCGGCGCGAGCGGGTCGTACGACGGCTGCACCGGGACGTCGTAGTCGATGGAGAACGTCAGGCGATGGTAGCGGCGCGCCTGCGCCGGCGTCAGCGAGAAGCGCGCGCCGAGGTCGTCGTCGAAGAGGCGGACCTGCGAGTCGCTTTGGGCTCCGGTACTTGCGTGCGCCACGCCCTTCAGGCCTTGCGGCGTGAAGGAGGCACTCTTGATGTCGAACAAGGCGTTGGTCGGCGAGCTGTAGCGGAAGACGTCCTCGCGATTGGTGAGGTCCCACGGGTCGCCAATGAGGGTGGTGGCCATGTCCTCACCGCCGGTCACGTCGGGGTTGAGGACCTCGAAAAATGGCGAGGCATCCACGACGAGGGTGGCCGCGCGGGTCTGGCTGGCCCCACGCGCGGTGATCGTCCAGGTGCCCGGGGTCAGGTGCCCGTAGTCCCAGGTGATGCCGCTGTTGTCGGGAAAGGCGCCGGTGGCCGACCGCGGCGACGGCGCGCCGCCAGGATTGGCTGCAAGGTCTTCTGGGAAGACCTGCAGCGTCTGCGTGCCATCGGTGGCCGTGAGTACCACATTGGCGCCAAGCGACTGCCAGTCGAGGCGGACGGTCCTTGGAGCCGTGAGGCGGACCCAGTCCACGTCGACGCTCGAGTTCGTTGGTGCATCCCCGAGTCCCAGGTTCAACCCCATCACCTGGCCGGTCCAGCGTGAGTCGGCCGAGTTGAAGCGATTTTTCGCAAAGAGCTGGTCATCGGTGAGGCGCACCCGATAGACCTGCCATTCGTTGGCGGAACCCTGGTCGCCGATCGGGTTCTGGTTGGTCCAGCGGCCGGTGTCGTTGTCGAAGCCCTTGGCCAGCAGTACCAGCGTGCCGCGCGGCGAGGTGCCGCGCAGGCCCTTTTCCCACCCCACGCTCACCGCTTCGACAGCTGCGGCCGGCCACGATCGCTTGACGCGAAACGAGAGGGTCGCATAGCGGCTGGCGTCGACCGGCTGGCGGAGACCGGTATCCTGCTGCGCGTTCATCGCCCCCGGGATGCCGCCGAAGAGCATCTGCAGGGAAGGCTTCGGCTCGCGGGTGACCCCGCTGAACACGCCGTTGGCCACCGTCGGGTACGGCTGCCACGCCGTGTACTCGTAGGACGACTGGGTGGCGCCCAGCGAGTAGGTGTAGACGTAGTCGCTGGCCTTGTCGAAGTCCCAGGGATCGCCCTGGACCTCTGCCGCGTAATCAGGAGCGGCCGGTACCGTAACCGAGGGGGCGCCGTTGACGCTCAGCGATTGACCGTGTGCCGCGCTGGCGGCCAGCAGGCCGAGCAGGGCACTCGCGGCGAGTGCCGGAATTCGTACAACTGAAGTCATGTATGTAAGCGGCGCCTGTCATCGCCGGATGGGCCGGCGGCGTCCCGGACCAACCCAGGGACGCAGCTCGCGCCGTGCACGCCTCACCAATCGGCGCGCACGGACCAGCCCGACACCCCATCAGTGAGTGGGGCCGGACGGTGACCGCGATCGTCGCCCACGGCGGAGACTCGCAAAGGCGATACCACATACGGCAAGCAGCGTCAGGCCCGCGGCGGGGCGTACAGCAGGTTGACGAAACTGCAGTGTCACGGTCCGGCTGCCGGGCGGCACGGCGACACTGATGAGCACGGCATTGGTCACCTGCCAGGGGACGGGCTGTCCGTCGATGGCGACAGTCCAGCCGCGATGCGCGCGTTCCCCGAACACCAGCACCCCGCCGTCGGGTGCCTCCACCCCGACCGTCCGGCGGTCGTCGTCGAGCGTGATCGACGTGACGCGGGCCGTGGCCGAGGGGCGGTGAGCCGGCTCTGCAGACAGCCATGCCACCTCAGCGGCCTCGAACGGCTGCGTATGCATTGCCGACGCATGTCCCGACGGGTCGGTCACGATGACACGCTCGACGAACCACGCGCGTGGGCGGGCATGCGGGTTGCGGTAGATGTTGAGGTCGCCAGCCCGCACCAGCGTGGCCTCCCCGAACCTGCCCGGGGCCGATGCCATGGTCCGGAACCAGATCGACCGGGCGTCGTCGGCGCCGTCCAGCTGCAGTCTCGTGCCGAGGGCCGAGGGGGTCGCGGTGGCCAGCAGGGTCGCGCTGCTGCCCTCGTCGCTGCCTTCGCTGCGCAGCGTCAGCGTCAGGGCCGTCCCGGCGGACCGTTCCACGGGCGACCACGACAGCCGCCACCAGTCGTTGTCCTTGATCGATGCCTGGTCGAGGCTCCCGCTCGACAGCACCTGCCCGGTGTCGGTCGTCACCGTCCAGTGCCAACGACCCCGGTTCGGCCGGCCGTATGTGGCGGTCAGCAGGTCGAGGCTGCGGATGCCGTCGTAGCGCACCGGCACGGTGAAGCTGAGTGTCCGACCATCGACCATCGGCCCGATCGGCACGTAGCCTCCCGCGCGCGGCATCATGTCGAGTGGCGGGGCCACGATGTAGCGGGCGCCGAGCACGCCGAGCATGCGGAGATCGAGGGTGTCGCGATGCAGGCCCACGTATTGCCACGTCGCCTCCCGGGTCGGCACGTCGGCGCCGCGTGGTTGCTGCGCGAGCCGCATGTAGTGCTGGTACCCGGCATCGCCGTGGAAATCGAAGCCAGTCACCGCCGCCAGGCCGTACACGCTCCAGACGTGCCCTTCGACCAGGTCCGCGGCGGTGTCCACCGGCGCCAGGCGCGTCTCCGAGGCCTGCTCGCGCAGCCAGTCCAGGCTGGCCGTCACCGGGTAATACCTGTCGCGCGTCACGCTGGGGTTGAAGCGGCGATGCGCCTGCACCAGATCGCCGGCCGCCAGCGCCATCAGCAGCAGCCCGCACGCCATTCGGTGCCGGGTGTCGTGCAACCACGCGGTGACCGCCATCAGCGACAGGGCGCTGCCGGCAACCAGTGCGAAGCGGAGGATCTGCCCGCGTTCGAATGCCTGCAGGTTGCGGGCGCGCAGGTCGGGCAGGAACACGAACAGCGCGGCCGCCACCGCGGCGCCGAGCAGCAGGCTCGTCATCAGCGGCGCCAGCAGCGGCCAGAGCCGTCGCCGCCGGTCGGGTTCGGCCAGCCATGCCTGCAGACCGATCCCGGCCAGGACGGCCAATCCACAGGCCACCAGGGCGTACCAGCGAAACGGGTTCGACTGGGCCTGGCCCGGCAGCAGCACCAGCCATCGTCCCGGCGCCACCCCGTACGCCCGGGTCAGGCCCAGCATCGTCAACCCGACGAACGTCCAGCGGACGGTCGACAGCCCGCCGGGGAGGCGTACCGGCAGCGACAGGCTGGCCAGCAGGACCACGACCACGCCGAAGTAGGCCACGTGTTCCGGGTAGTTGGCCGAGGCGTCGGGATGCCACCAGTTGCCCAGCAGCGGCGTCCCCCAGAAATCAGGCATGGCCAGCGTCGCCAGGTTGGCCCACGACGCGCCGTCGGCAGACACCACCCGGGCGCTCGCCGGAGAACCCTGCAGGGCCGCGAGCATTGGCCACAGCGCGGCGGCACCGACGCACAGGCCGAGCGCGCCGCCGACGGCGAGCGCGACGCCGCCCCGCCCGCGGGATCGATGCTCTCGTGTCTGGCTCGTCGGGATCGTGGTCGCGTCGGAGCCTCCGGCCCGCCACCACTCCACCAGCCCGTACAGGCCGGCGGCAAAGAGACAGACAAAGGTCGTCGGCAGGTAGCTGCCGAGCAGCAGGGCGCCGAGCGCGAGCGCCAATCCGGCGATGTCGGGCCAGCTGCCGCGCCGGGCGCAGCGACGGACCTGGCGGAGCACCAGCGGCAGCCATGCCGCCACGGTGGGCATCGGCGCGCTGAGCCACGTCAGGAAGTGGCCGTTGAGCCCGAAGGCGACGCCGGCCGCCGCGGCGGCCACCGGCCCTGCGCCGAGATCGCGCAGGAACAGCCACATCGCCAGGGCGGCCACCAGGAGACGCAGCGGGCCATACCAATTGACCGCGTCCTCGGCCGGCAGCAGGTAATACGGCAGGCTGAACGGCGAGAACGCGCGACCGACGTCAAGGCCGTCGAAAAACGATGGCGCGCCCGCCAGCCGTGTGTCGTCGTAGTCGGGAAACTCGCCGTCGCGCAGGCGCGCGAAGTGCGATGCCATCAGCGGCTGGTGGTAGAACGCTTCGTCGGATCGGGTGGGATTGGCCGCCGGCAGCCGTGGTGTCCCGTGCGCCCACGGGTAGTACTGCAGCACCAGGTCGGCGGGGGAGAACACCTCGCCCCGCCGCCATTGCCGCTCGAACAGGGCCAGCAACGCCACGACCATCACGGCCAGCAGCGGCAGCAGCGCGCGTCGTCTCGCCGCCCACGCCTCGGCGCGTCGGGCGTCGGGCACAGGCCCGGTCATGCGCGGTCCCGTGGCGCCATCAGCCAGCCGACGTGCCACTCCCATATCGCGGTGACGCCGAGCACGATGACTGCCGGCCACAGGCGGAATGGCGTCGTGGCCGTCAGCACGCCGAGCCCCGCCAGCAGCAGCATCGCGTCGAGCCGCCGCCAGCACCCCACGCGCGGACGGCACGAAGATCAGCAGCTGCACCGCCATCACCAGCGCCAGGACCAGCGGCACGTAGTCGATGACGCGTCGCCAGCCGTGCCGTCGCACGAGTCGGCGCTCGGCCTCGCCATACCGCCGCATCATCCGCCGGAACCAGGCAAACGTCCCGGGGCGGTGGTGGTGCACCACGGCCCACGGCACGTAATAGAAGGTGCCGCCGCGCGCCGCCAGCCGCAGGTCGAGGTCGACGTCTTCGCCCGGCCACAGCCCCGGCGTGAACCCACCGACGTCGCGGACCGGGGCAATCAGATAGGCGCTGCAGCAGCTGGCGTTGTGCTGGACGTGCCGCGGCCGGTCGTCGCCGCGCGTGTAATCGCTGACGAGCGAGGCGGCGCGAAAGAACGCCTCGAACGCGTCGCGCTGCGAGTGCCGGCCGGGCGGGAAGACGTTGACCTGGCGTCCGCCCACCCCGGTGGCGCCGCTGCTGTGCAGGCCGTCCACCAGCGCCGTGGCCCAGCCGCTCTCGGCGACGCAGTCGCCATCGGTGAACGCGACGATTTCACCGCGAGCGATCCCCAGTCCGAGATTGCGTGCCGCGGACGCCCCGACCGCCGTCGTCCGCACCACGCGCGCGCCCGCGGCCTCGGCAATCGCTGCCGTCCCGTCCTGCGAACCGTCGTCCACGACGATCGTCTCGAGCTGGGGGTAATCCTGCGCGGCCAGTGCGCGCAGGCACGCCTCGAGCGTCGGCGCGCTGTTGCGTGCGGCAACGATGACGCTGACCAGCGGTGGGCTGGTCACCGCTCCCGTGCCTTGCGTCGGGCCCGTCGGATGGCCACGGCATTGCGCATCGACATGCCGGCCCGCACCGGACCCCAGCGCTTGAGCGCCTCGACGTCGCCTTCCTTCACGCCGAGACGAAGCGCCGTGCGCTTCACCCAGCGCGACGCCTTGAAGCTCTCGGAGAGGTGCGAGCGGAAGGCCACCACCTGGTCTTCCCTGTCCGCCGCAAACGTCGGGTCGGTGCACCACTGTCGCAGCGGCGCCACGACCTGCTCCCAGGTCATCGTCTCGGCCACGCCAACCAGTGCCTCGCGCGCCCCCTGGCGTGCGAGCCCATCGTCCAGCATCTCGGCGATGGCTGAGGCCAGGGCTTCCGCGTTGCCGGGTGGGACGGCGCGGCCCAGGCGCCTGCTGGCCACCAGGTCGCCGAAATGGTCACCGTCGGTGCACACGATCGGCAGCCGCGCCCACAGGTAGTCGAGCATCCGCGTGCGGAAGGCGTACCGCGTCTCGAGGTGCGCGTGATGCGTGCTGACGCCGAGGTCGGCTTCCATCAGGTACAGGGCGCGCTCGTCGTATGGCACCCAGTCGTTGAAGATCACGTGCGAGCCGGCAACACCGAGAGAGTCGGCCAGGCGGCGCGACCGCTCGACCACCGCCATCGGCGCGACCTGCGGATTGGGATGCTTGACGCCCATGAAGAACAGCTTGACGTCGTCACGGGTCCGGGAGAGCAGCGCCACGGCTTCGATCAGCGTCTCCGGATCCTGCCAGTCGAGCAGCGATCCGCCCCACAACAGCACGCGATCGGTGCTGCGAATCGAGGGGTGGACGCCCTTCATCACGCCACCCGGCAGCCCGCGCGAGAGCCGGTCGCGGCGGGCCCGTTCGGCAGCCACGACCACGGGCTCGGACGGCAGCCCGAAGGGCACCACGTCGATGAGTGACCGCAGATCCGCATCGCGCGCCAGCGTGCGTGGGTTGACCCGGCCTGCCGTGTGCAGCGTGCCGACCCAGAAATCGCGCTGTCGTTCGCTGGCGCAGATGAAGAAGTCGGCGAGGCGCAGCTGGGCATTCTGCACCTCGAGGATTGCTGCGGCGTCCGCTTCATGCGCGGGCAGGGCCGCACCCCCGGCGCGGTGCTGCTCGAGGTGCTCGATCGTGAACGGGCAGTACAGGTCGGCGACGATCGGGCAGACCAGCGCGGTGAGGAAGGGATACGACGTCAGCGCGAAGCCCTGCACGATGATCGCGTCGGCGCTCTCGGCCTGGGTCTGCAGCGCGGTCGGGCGGGCCGGATCGAATGGCACCAGCGCGACACGGTCGTCGCGCACCTCCAGGGGTCCGGGCGCGCAGACGGTGACGCGCGCCGTCGCGCTCAGCGCCCGCGCCATCTCCAGCACGCGGATGGCGGGTCCCGACATGTTGGTGCGCAGGGCCTCGTGCGTGACCAGCAGGATGTGCGGCCGGATGCCGAGTCGCGCCCGCAGCCCGAGCGCGTCCACGAGCGCCTTCTGCGCCGCGCGGTACGACTTGCGGCCATCGAGCTCCTCGAACGGCCGGCCGAGAAACGGCAGCACTTCGTCGTCGGGCACCCGTCGTCGGCGCTGCTGGTCGGCGTGCAGGGCCAGCAGGCGCGGCAGGTCCTGCAGCGTGGCGCCGATCGCGGCCAGCTCCGGCATCGCCACGCGGGCCAGCACGCGCAGGGGCTCGGTCGGCGCGGGTGTCGCCGGGGCCGTGTCGGCACCGGGGGCGTAGACAGCCGGGCTCACCGCGTGGTGCCGCGCCGGTTCGAGCCACGGACGGAGCAGGTCGCGCACCGGCGAGCGCAGCCACGTCATGTCCTGCGCCACGCGCAGGCCGGCCAGCGCCAGGATCGCCGGCAGCACGTGCGGCAACGTCCGGTCGTCGTAGTTGCGCAGCGCAATCCACAGGGCGTTGCGCGCCAGCATGAAGCGCTTGTGGGCGTGCGGCTGCGTGCCGACCGTTGCGCCGTGACGGTGGTAGGCAACGGCCTCGGCCGCCGTGCCGATGCCGTAGCCGGCCATCCGCAGTCGCCAGCCCAGGTCGATGTCGTCGTAGTAGGCAAAGAGGGCGGGGTCGAATCCGCCCGACTCCTCGTACGCCAGCCGCGTCACGGCAAACGCCCCGCCGTTGGGGAAGAACGACTCGGCCAGCGCCATGCCCGGGGCGTAGGCCTGGCCGAACTGCTCCTGGAAGCCTCGCGCTTCGAAGCTCGAGGTGCCGCGGACGAAGTCGATGCTGGTCCCATCCCAGCTCATCACGCGAGCCCCGACGCAGGCCGTGTCGCCGTCGAGGTGATCCGACGAGCCGGCTGATCATCGTCGGCTCGAACTTCATGTCGTTGTTCACGAACACGAAGATCTCGCCGGTGGCGGCAGCCACGCCCGCGGCATTGCCGCCGGTGAAGCCGCGGTTCTCGTCGAGGGCGACCAGCCGCACTGCCGGGTATCGCTCGGCCAGCAGGCGTGCGGCTGTCGTCCACCGACCCGTTGTCCACGCAGATCACGTCGAGCAGCGGGGCAGGGTAGTCGCTGGCCAGCAGTGACGAGAAGCACGCGTCGAGATGGGCCCGGCCGTTCCAGTTGACGACGATCACCGACACGCGCGGGCGGGCGGCGGTCATCGCCACATCGGGCGCGGATCGCGGCGCCACAGCCGCCGGCGCCAGGGGCGGTCGGGCGAGGCCGCGCGCCTCGCGGAGTCGAACCAGCGCCGGCAGTTCCAGTGCGAACGCCTGCAGCGCGGCGAGCCGCACGGCGGTGCCGACTTCGTCCCGCGGCCACAGTGCGTCGGGGGGAGGTCCGCCCAGCCGAGTACGCAGGCGGGTGCGCCAGCGACGCGCGGCCCCAGTCGCCGCCGAACGCCACGCGCGTGGCGTCGAGGCCGGTGCTGGCCCACGCCCCCGCCAGCAGCGTCACCAGCGGGCGCGGTCAGTGCCGCGCCGAGGTCCGTCGGCCGGCGCGTTCACGAAGGCCGTCCGCAGGCGGTTGCGGGAGGCCAGGAACATGGCAAACGACGGGTGATAGGGGTACGACGTGGCCGAGACGGCGATGTCCCGCAGACCCAGATGCTCGACGGTCGCGCCGAGCCGCGTCATTCGACGCGAGAGATCGTCGACCACGCCAATGGACCACAGCGCCTCGTCGAGCCCGCCAGCGTCGAGAAGGGCCTCGCGCTGCACGGCCCACACCGGCGGGTCGGCGGGGCGCCGACGACGCGTCAGCCGGGGCGTCAGCCGCGGCGGCCTGCAGCAGTGCATCGGCAAACGCTGCGGGCGCAGGCGCGTCGGCGGCGGGGGGCTGCGGCAGGACGAGCGCGGCGCGGTCGAGCGCGTCGACCAGTGCCCGCAGCGTGTCGTCGTCTGGGGCGGCGTGGACGTCGGCGACGATCACCTGCGGCGCCAGGGTGCGGCCGAGCGCCTGCATCACGCACGCGGCCGCGCCACGCGGCGCGGACGGCTCGTCGCGGGCCAGGACGACCTCGACCTCGCGCTGCAGCGCCCGGCTCAGGCGCTCGCGCCACGCCGCACCCGCGTCGGTGACGGGCCAGCGCGCGCCGTGGATGATCGCGGCCAGCCGTGGCCCGCTCACGGCGCGACGGGCTCCCCGGCGGCGGCGGGCACGAGGCGCCAGGTGCCGCCCAGCGTGACCTTCCCGAAGCGTTCGAGGGTGCCGCCCTCGGTGACGGTGAACGTCGCGACGCGCTCGCGATGATCGAGCGGCTCGACGAGGTGGTAGTCGTAGGCCGAGACCGAGACGACGTAGCGCCCGGGCAGCAGCGGCAGCCGCTCGATGGTGTAGCGCACCTCGCCGTCACCTTCGACGTCGGGGATGACCAGCCCCGCCGTCCGGGTGTTCGGCCCGGTGAGATGGGTGCCGTCCTCGTGATACACGGCCAGGCCGAACACCGGCCGCGGCACTCGCGTGGCAGCGCGGTAGGAGAAGGCAATGGTCAGCGTTTCGCCGGTGTGCAGGCTCGTGATCGGTTGGTCCGCCGCGCCGAGCAGGCGCACGTGCGGGATCTCGACCTCACGTGACCCCCACCGATACTCGCCGGCCACCTCGCCGCCCGCCGCGGCAATCTGGTGGTAGCGCGAGATGACGTCGGCGGCCGGCCCGACAGCCACCAGTTCGCCGCGTTGCAGCAGGCAGGCACGCGTGCACAGACGCTCGACCAGCAGCAGGTCGTGCGAGACGATGATCACCGTCACGCCTTCGGCCTGGAACTGCTGGATCTTGCGCAGGCACTTGCGCTGGAACGCCTCGTCGCCGACCGCCAGCGCCTCGTCCACCAGCACGATCTCGGGATCGAGATGAGCCGCCACCGAGAACCCCAGGCGCATGTACATGCCCGAGGAGTAGTTGCGGACGGGGGTGTCGATGAAGCGCCCGAGCTCGGCAAACGCCACGATGTCGTCGAACTTGGCGCGAATCACTGCGGCTGGCACACCGTGCAGCGACGCGTTGAGGAAGATGTTGTCGCGTCCCGACAGGTCGGGGCTGAAGCCGGCGCCCAATTCGAGCAGCGAGGTGATGCGGCCGCGGGTGGTGACGGTGCCGCCGTCGGGCTCGAGGATGCCGGCGATGATCTGCAGCAGCGTGCTCTTGCCGCAGCCGTTGTGGCCGATCAGCCCGAGCGTCTCACCGCGCGCCACCTCGACGTCGACGTCGCGCAGTGCCCAGAACGTCTCGCGCAGGTCACGACGGCCCCCGACCAGACCCACCAGCCGGTCCTTGAGACCGCTGCCGCCCTGGTGCAGGAGCGTGAAGCGCTTGGAAACGCCGTGCACCGCAACGGCCGGGTCAGACACCGGGAAAGTATAGCGGGAGGGCCCGACTGCCGACTCCCGCCTCCCGCCGCCTCCTCCTGCCGGCGCCCTACCGCTGCCGAATCCACGCCTCGGTGAACACGGCGTGATTGATGACCTTGCGCGCGTCCGACGTGTAGACGACGTGGATGCGCCCGTCGCGGCCCTGCAGGGCAATCGGGTAGGCGTAGCTGTTCTTGCCGCTGGCCAGCGCCTTCTTCACCGGCCAGGTCTTGTCGGCATCGTCGGACAGGGCCAGCATCAGCGGTGTCCGCTGCCACATGTGGTCGTTGTACACGAGCAGCAGCGCACCCGACTTCAGCTTCAGGAAGTCCACCGCCGAGTTCGGGTTGGGAAAGGCGGAATTCACGCCCTCGCTCCAGGTGCGCCCGCCATCCCTGGATTCGCCGCGCACCAGCCAGCCGTCCTTGGTCTCGCCGTAGCCGCCGCCGCGCCGCGCGTAGGCAATCAGGTGATTGGGCGCGACCTCGACGACCGCAGGCTGGATGTTGCCGTTGGCCGAGGCAATCTCGCCGAGCGCTTCCCACTGCGACGTCTTCGGGTCGTAGCGCAGGAAGCGCGACGTGCTCTTCGGGCCGACGCGCTCGGTGTCGGCACCGTCCTCGAAGTAGATGGGCAGCAGGTAGCGGCCGTCGTGCAGCACGATCGGCAGGTTCCTCACCATCATCCCGGGCTCGAGCACGAGCGGGAAGGCATCCGACCACGTCTCGGCCAGGTCGCGCGAGACCTTGGCCTGGATGCGTGACGTGCCCCACGTCTCGCCGAACCGGACGACGTAGAACAGCCAGACCAGCCCGTCGGGGGCCTGCCAGATGACGCCGTTGCCGACCGACCGGAACGGGTCACGCGCCAGTGGCACCGGCGCACTCCACGTCGTCTCACCCTTGCGCAGCCGCGCGCCGAACACGGTCGTGTCGCGGGCGTACTCGCCCTGGCCGCCGTAGTACACCAGGTACAAATCGCCGTTGGACAGCTCGGTCATGCTGGCCGGGTGTTTGTAGGGCCCGGTGGCCGTCTCGGGGCCGAACACACGGGTCACGACAGGCGCCGCCACCCCGCTCTGCGCTGCGGCGAGGCCGCCGCCGAACGCGCCGCAGAAGACGAACAAGCCGGCAAGCAGGACGTGACGCATCAGCACTCCTTGGAAGTCGAGCGAGGCTCGGGGGACACGGGCGGTACAATACCGGCAAACGCATGCCAGCGCGCAGTCTTGGTCCCACCGTCGCCATCCCGGTCCACAAGGCGGGCGCCCGCGCGCGGGACGACAAGTACTACTCGAAGGTGATCGGGCGAGCGCTCGACATCCTCGCGGTGTTGCGCAAGCATGAGCACCCGATGGGGCTGGCCGAGATCGCCAGCCACGTCGGCCTGGCCAAGAGCTCGGCGTTCCGCCTGCTGCACACGCTCGAGGTGTCCAGCTACGTCGAGCGAACAGCCGATGGCGGCTACGGCCTGGCCGCCGACCTGCGGATGTGGGGCGACGGCAAGCGGGTGACCGATCTGGTCGACGCCGCGCTGCCGCACCTGCGGACACTGAGCCGCGAATTCGGCGAGACCATCACCCTGGCCATGCACTTCGACAACCGCATCGAAGTCGTGGCCACCCTCGACAGCCCGCACCTGATCCGCATGGCCAACACCGTCGGCCGCATCCTGCCGCCGCACGCCAGTTCGCTTGGCAAGGCGATCACCGCGCACCTGCCCGACGATGTCGTCGAGCGCCTGCGACGCAGCTACGGCAACCACCGCTTCACCGCCCACACCATCACCGACGAAGTCGCGCTCAAGCAGGAGTACGAGGCGATTCGCCGGCAAGGCTACTCGCTGGACGTCGAGGAAAGCGTGCTCGAGGGGTGTTGCTTCGGCGCACCGGTCAACGCGCCCGACGGCATGGCCATCGCCGCCCTCAGCCTCTCGCTGCCCAAGATGCGGCTGAGCGACAAGGCCATGCAGAAGGGGATCATCGCCGCCGTCCGTGACGCCGCCGCGCAGACCAGCAAGGCACTGCAGCGCCTTTAGTGCGTCAGCTTCCACTGCCGCAGCGCTTCCACCGAGAACCCGGGTGCCGTAATCAGGTCGAGGAGCGCCCGCTCCTCCGAACGTACCGCGTCGCAGGCCGCCGCAACCTCGCCGGCGATGTCTGCCGGCACCACCAGCAGGCCGTTGACGTCGCCGTGCAGCAGGTCGCCAGGCGCGATCGGCAGGCCGTGAACCTCCACCGGCACGTTGACCTCGAGAATCACCGGCTGCCCGTGCGAGACGACGAACCCGGGGCAGAAGTACTGGAAGTCGCCGAGCGCGGCCACCTCCTTCACGTCGCGCAGGCCGGCGTCCGAGACGCAGCCGACCGCGCCGAGCGCGCGCGCCGTGGTGGCCATGATCTCGCCCATGTGGCAGCCCTTGCGCGGCACCGGCCCGACGTCCTTGATCACCAGGACGGCCGGTTTCGGCGCGGCCTCGAGCGCGGCCCAGAGCCCGATCAGCCCGGCCCCGTCAGGGCGTCCCTCGGTGGTGCTGTCGGCCGTGCAGGTCACGGCGTAGCCAAGCATCGAGCCGTAGTCCGGGAACGCACACCGCAGGTCGAGGTCGGCGTAGCCGTCGACGCGTCGGCGCACCAGGAAGCGCTCGATGGCGTTGGCGACCGTCGGGCTGTCGATGGCGGCAAGCGCCGCCAACTGGTCGGGGGTCAGGGTCGGCATGATGAATGAGTAGCATTTATAAAACAGTTGGTGTAGAAAATGGAACGTCTTTCAAATTGGCATCTCGACGCTCCCTCCCGGAGGCATTGTCCATGCTCGCCCCCGTCCGCTCTTGCTTTCTTCTCCTCGCCGTACTGGGTGGCTCGTCGGCGCCGGTGTTCGCACAGGCGCCGGCCACGCAGCCACTCGATTTCTCCGTCTCCACCATCGTCGTGGCTGCTGATGCCACCCCCCGCGAGCGAGCGGCCGCGACGATGCTCCTCGAGGAAGTGCAGCGGCGATCGCTCGCGCGCTGGACCCTCGCGGACCGCGCCAGCGGCGGCGCCACCATTCACGTCGGCCGCCTGGCGTCGCTGCGACGCGGCGCCCTGGCGAGTCGCCTCGGCGGCGCCGCCCCGGGGCCCGAAGGCTACCGGATTGCCACCGCGCCGGGCAGCCTCGTGGTGGCCGGCACCGACGAACGGGGCGTCCTGTTCGGCGTCGGTCGACTGCTCCGGACGCTGGAAATCGGACGCGATCGGGTTGTCCTGCCCGCCGCCCTCGACGTCACCGAGACGCCGGTCGTGGCGCTGCGCGGACACCAGCTCGGCTACCGTCCGAAAACCAACTCGTATGACGCATGGGACGTCGCGCAGTGGGAGCAGTACATCCGCGACCTGGCCGTCTTCGGCACCAACGCGATCGAGCTCATCCCGCCCGTCTCCGACGATGCGGCAGACAGCCCGCACTTCCCGCGCCCGCAGATGGAGATGATGGTCGAGATGTCCAGGATTGCCGACAAGTACGGCCTGGACGTCTGGGTGTGGTACCCGGCGCTCGAGGAGGACTACACCTCGGAAGCCAGCAAGGCCAAGGCCGTGGCCGAGTGGGAAGGCGTGCTCAAGCAGCTGCCGCGTCTCGACGCGATCTTCGTACCGGGCGGCGATCCCGGTCACACCGAGCCGTCGGCGATGTTCGGCCTGCTCGACCGGCAGACGGCAAACCTGCGCAAGTTCCATCCCAAGGTGCAGATGTGGCTGTCGCCGCAAGGCTTCACGAGCCAATGGATGGAGACCTTCTACGGGCTGATGGGCAAGCAACCTGCCTGGCTCACCGGCATCGTCATCGGCCCGCAGAATCGCGACTCGCTCGCCACCGTCCGCAAGCGCATCCCGCCGCAGTACAAGCTCCGTCGCTATCCCGACATCACCCACACGATTCGCGCCGAGTACCCGGTGCCGCTGTGGGACGTGGCCTACGTGCGCACCCTCGACCGCGAGCCAATCAACCCGCGGCCGCTCGATCAGGCGGCGGCGTTTCAGCGCTGGCTGGGCGTGTCGCCCGATTTCCTGACCTACTCGGAGGGCTGCAACGACGATCTGAACAAGATCGTCTGGAGTGCGCTGGGCTGGAATCCGAAAGGCGACGTGCGTGAGGCCGTGCGGCAGTACGCGCGGTACTTCGTCGGCCCGGCCTACACCGAGCCGCTGAGCGAGGGCATCTTCGCGCTCGAGGAGAACTGGCGCGGGCCGCTGGCCGGCAATGTCGGCGTCGAGCGCACGCTGGCCAGGTTCCAGGCGATGGAACGCGACGCGGCCCCCCGGGACCTGCTCAACTGGCGCTTCCAGCAGACGCTGTACCGCGCCTACTACGACGCCTACGTGCGGCGGCGCCTCCTGCAGGAACAGGCCGCGCAGGTGCAGGCCACGAGCGCGCTGGCCAACGCTGCCGGCGGCGGCGCCATGGCGGCGATGGCCGAGGCCGAGCGCCTGCTCGGGGCGACGGCGCAGCCGGTGGCGCCCGACCTCCGCACGCGCGTCTTCCAACTGGCCGAGGCCCTCTACCAGAGCGTCCGGATGCAGTTGTCCGTGCCGCTCTATCGCGCCATCGCCGTCGGGCGCGGCGCCAATCTCGACCTGATCGACGCGCCGCTCAACGACCGCGTGTGGATGTCCGAGCAGTTCACCGCGATCCGGGCGATGCCGACGCGAGCGTGAGCGGGTGGCCGCGCTGAACCGCATCGTCAACTGGACCGACCCCGGGCCCGGGCGGCTTCTACGACGACCTCGGCGTGCAGGACGCCCAGCCGCACCTGGTGGCCCCGCCGGCCTTCCGCGAGGACCCCGGCCCGTATCATTCCGGCCTCACCGGCTTCGGCTCGCTGCCCAACTGGCGGCTGTCCTGGATGAGCCACGCCGAAGCGTTCTACGATGGCGCGCTGCAGATGAAGTACGCCGGGCTCGACCCTGCCGCGCGCTACAAGGTGCGGGTCGTCTACGCCGGCGACGTCTACAGCCAGAGCGTGCGCGTCCGCCTGACGGCCGACGACGCGCATGAGGTGCATGGACCGATGGCCAAGCCCTCGCCGGTGACGCCGGTGGAGTTTGCCATTCCGCAGGCCGCGACTGCTGACGGCGCGTTGACGTTGACGTGGCGGATCAACGAAGGCGTCGGCGGCGCCGGCCGCGGCAATCAGGTGGCCGAAGTGTGGCTGATCAAGGACACGACAGCGAAGTGAGCATCGCGCCGGAATCGCCGCCGTGGGTCAACCCCGTCAAGGCGCGACTTGCGCGCGGTGAGTACGTGGTCGGCGTGCCGATCACCTCGACGAGCCTCGACCTGGCGGCGCTGGCCGCCAGATCCGGCTTCGACTTCCTCTGGGTGGAGATGGAGCACAGTCCCATCACGCTCGAGACCCTGCGGCACATCGTGCTGGCCACCCGCGGCCTGCCGGCGGTGCCGTTTGCACGCATTCCGGCCGGCGAGACCTGGATGGCCAAGCGGGTGCTCGATCAGGGCGTGCACGGCGTCGTCGCGCCGTTCACGAGCACCGCCGGCGCTGGCCGAGCAGGTCGTCGAGGGCGTGTCGATATCCGCCGCGCGGCCGGAGGGGATCCGGGTCGGGCCTGGCGGAAGGCACCTGGCCGGCCGTGCCCTCGTACTTCGACTCCGCCGACGAGCAGGTGCTGGTGGTGGTGGTGATCGAGGAGGCGGCGGCGGTCGAGCAGTGCGAGGAGATTGCCGCCGTGGACGGCGTCGACGTCCTGTTCGTCGGCACCAGCGACCTGTCGTTCTCGATGGGCTATCGCGGCAACATGCTGCACCCCGACGTGATCCGGGCGGCCGAGCGGGTCCGCGATGCGGCCCTGCGGCATGGCAAGTACTGTGGCCGGCCGGTGGCATCGGCCGAGTCGCTGCAGCGCTTCGTTGCCGACGGGTTCCGGTTGTTCCACGCCGCCTCGGACCTCACGCTGTTTGCCGAGGGCGCCAAGGCATGGCTCGACCCGCTCGGGCGGGCTACCGGCGGACCGCGTGCCGCGTACTAGACGGGAGCCGGCAGTCGGCAGTCGGCAGTCGGCAGTCGCCGGTCGGGCAGTCGCGCCGATGGTGCCGCGACGCGAGGCGTGCATCGACCGGCGCGCCTTCGTGCGTGGGGCGCTTGCCGTCACCGCGGCGGTCGCCGCCGGCTGCGCGCGGCCCGAGGGAGCGTGGCCGTCACGCGAACTCCGCGTCATCGTTCACGCCGCGCCCGGCGGCATGTCCGATACCGTGGCGCGATTCACCTCGCGCGGCCTGAACGAGCGCCTCGGTGTGCCGGTGCTGTGCGAGAACCGCGTCGGAGCGATGGGCGCCGTGGCCTTCTCCGCCGTCAAGTACGCCGCCCCAGACGGGTACGTGGTCGGTTACGCGCCTGTCGAACTGGCGGTCGTGCCGCACTTGCATTACGTGGACCTGTCTACCGGCGACTTCGACCTGCTGGCGCGGCACCATCGCGCGCCAGCCGCACTGGCCGTGGCGTCGAGTTCACCGTATCGGACCCTCGACCAGTTCCTGACGGCGGTGCGTGGCGGGGCTCGCGTGGCGATGGGCGCAGCCGGGCCGCTGAGCGTGTGGCACCTCGGCACGCTCGCCCTCGGCCGTCACATCGGCCGCCCCTTCATCTTCGCGCCGTTTCCCGGCTCCGGCCCATCCACCACTGCGTTGCTCGGCGGCCACATCGATGCCGTCATGGCCGGGGTGCCGGAAGTGCAGGCGCTGGTGCGCGGCGGCGCCGTGCGTCTGCTCGGCATCATGGGCGACGGTCCCTCGCCGATCTTTCCTGACGTGCCGACGTTCCGCGGCCAGGGTCTCGACCTGCTGTTTGAAGCCTGGGGCGGTTTCATGGTGCCAAGAGGTGTCGCGACGCCCATCCTGGCACGTCTCGAGCGCGAGATTCTCGCCGCCTTTGCCGCAGCCCACCTTCATGTCGTACTGCCGCACCGCCGGCCTGGACGTGCAGCCGCTCGGTGCGGCGGACTTCCGCGCGTTCGTCGACGAGGAAGCGACGCGTTACGCGCGGCTGGTGCGCGAGTTCGGATTCGTCAGCTGATGTCGGGGCCGCGTGTGGTCGCGTTGACCCTGGCTGCCGTGGCGGTGGCTGTGCTCGCCACGACCTGGGGCTTTCCACCGGGCCGCCAGGGCGTGCCAGGTCCGGCGCTGGTGCCGCGCGTGCTCGGTGCCGCGCTGCTGGTCGTCGCGGCCGGTCTGCTGTGGGCGCCGGGCTCGGGTGCGCCCCGCCTCGTGCGCCACCACGGTGCCATCCCTGCGGCGATGGCGTTGCTGGTGGCCTACGGCCTGCTCTTCCGTGTCGTCCCGTACGGGGTGCTGACCGCGTTCGTGCTGTTGGCGTTTCTGCGCATCACCGGCCTCGGCTGGCGTGGCGCCGTCATTGCGGCCGCGGCGATGGCCACGACGCTGCAACTGCTGTTCGAGCGTGGGCTCGGGGTGAGATTCTAGCCATGCTCCGGGCGCTCCGCGACCTCGCATGGCAACGTTCACCACGCGGCGACTCGCGTCGCCGCGGGAGTCCTAGCCATGCCCGGTGATCCGATGCTGCTGCTGGCGCCGATGCTGTCGCCCGACGCCTGGCTGTACGTGCTGATTGGCGTGGCGCTCGGCGTCCTGTTCGGCAGCCTGCCCGGCTTCACGGCCACCATGGGCCTCGCCGTCCTGACGCCGTTCACGTTCTGGGTTGCGCCGGACCAGGCCATGGCCATGCTGCTCGGCCTGCTGGTCTCGGCCATCTTCAGTGGCGGTGTCCCGGCCATCCTGCTCAACACCCCCGGCACGCCGGCGTCGATCGCGATGACCTGGGATGGCTACCCGCTGGCGCGGCAGGGGCGGGCCGGGCTCGCGCTCGGCCTCAATGCCATCGGGGCGTTTCTCGGCATCTTCCTCAGCCTCGTGGTGCTGCTGCTGGCGGCGTTGCCGCTGTCGCGACTGGCGCTGCGCTTCGGGCCCGCCGAGTACTTTGCCGTTGCCGTCTTCGGCCTGAGCACCATCGTCGGGGTGTCGGGTGGCTCGATGCTGAAGGGGCTGGCCACGGGCATCATCGGCCTGCTGCTCGCGGTGGTCGGCCTCGACGCCATCACCGGCTACCCGCGCTTCACGTTCGGGCAGCCCGAATTGCTCGATGGCGTCTCGTTCATCCCGGTGATGGTCGGGCTGTTCGGCATCGCCGAGGTGTTCACGCAGATGGGCGCGCCGCCGCGCCAGCAACTCGATGGCAACACGCAGACGTCCAGCATGCTGCCGACGCGCGAGGAGTCCCGGACGCTGTGGACGCACGGCCTGCGCGGGTCGTTGATGGGCATCTGGATTGGCATCATGCCGGCGGCGGGGGCCGACGTCGGCGCCATCCTGGCGTGGGATCAGAGCCGCCGGTTCTCGAAGACGCCGGAGAAGTTCGGCAAGGGCTCGCTCGAGGGCCTCGTCGCGGCGACGACCGGCGCCAACGCCGGCATCGGCGGCTCGCTGGTGACCACCCTCGCGCTGGGCATTCCCGGCGACTCGGCTGGCGCGGTGCTCATCGGTGCCCTGCTGATGCACGGCCTGCAGCCCGGGCCGCTGCTGTTCCGCAATCGGCCGGACCTCGTGGCCACGATCGTCGCGCTGGTCTTCATGGCGTCGCTGGCAACGCTGATGTGGGGGCTGATTGGCGCGCGCGTGCTCGGCAAGATCCTCAAGGTGCGCGACCAGTACCTGTGGGCGACCGTGCTTGCCGTCGCGGTGGGTGGCAGCTACGCGCTCAACGGGTCCACGGGCGACGTCTGGACGGCGCTGGCGGCTGGCGTCTTCGGCTTCCTGCTCCGACAGCAGGGGTTCCCGATGGGGCCGCTCGTGCTGGCGCTGATTCTCGGGCCGATGGCCGAGTCCAACCTGCGCCGCGCGCTGGCCCTGTCGGAGGGCTCGCTGGTGACGTTCGTGGCGCGGCCGATCTCGCTGCTCTTCCTCGTCCTCGCCGCGGCGACGCTGTTGTGGCCGCTCTTCTCGAAACGCGGCCCCGACAGCCGATTGCCCGACGCCTCGGTCCCGGATAGCGACACGTTGTAAGTGGCAGGAGGCAGCCGCCGTCACGCGAGCCCGCGGTTCGCCGCACGGCAGCACTCCGTCCGACCCGAGCCGGCGACGCTCGCTCACGAGAGCGACGCGAGCGCACGCCGCCGCATGGCTCCTGAACTGGAGAGCGCGAGCGACACGTCGAGCGAGCGGAAGGCCTGAGGGCGAAGTCCACGCGCTGGCTGTCGCGCGGAGCCTGGCGGTGCCGGCCCCGCGCTGCATTGTGCATTGCCCAATTGTGAATTGTTCTATGGCGCCCACAGCGTCGCCGCGATGTAGCGCTCCGGGCTCTTGCGGTCGTTGTAGTAATACGCCGCGACCACCACGCCGTCAGGCCGCTGCACGGCACGGGGGTAGCCGAGATCCCAGTCCACCGCATCGTCGCGCAGGGTGACGGGCGGCGCCCAGGTGCGCCCCTGGTCCTCGCTGAGCACCGCATACATGCCAAACGGCGCCTTGCGGCTGCCATAAATCAGCGCGAGACGGCGGTCGGCAAGTGCCAGCAGCGCGCCGGGGTTGCCACGTCCCGTGTCGGCCACCGGCGTGCCAGCCGCCGTCCAGGTGCGGCCGCCATCGGCAGACACGAACGCGTCGAGGCTGTGCCTGTCTCCGGTGCGCGTGCGGATGACGCTGTAGAAGCGCCCGTCGGCAAGCTTCACGGTCGTCGGCATGATCCGCCAACCGGCTGTTTCGGGGCCGACCCAGCCAAGCCTGCTCCAGGTGAGGCCGCCATCACGGGTTTCAATCGCGAGCGGGCGACCTTCCTTGCCATTGGGCTTGGCGGCGGTGACCACCGTCACCAGATGCCTGGCGTCCATGACGATGTAGTCGGTGCGGGCCGTGATGCCGGGCGTGCCAAAGGTCGGGAGCGCCCAGGGGCCGGTCCAGTGACGTCCCCGATTCGTCGAGGCGTAGAACCACGAAGGCCCGTTGTCCTTGTCGGCCATGCGGAGCGTCAGCGCGAAGCCCGCCGTGGTGAAGTCGAGCGGTTCGGTCAGCGTCGCGGGGGCGCGCCCGCCCTTCTCGGTAGGCACGCCGGACATGTGTCCCGGCTGCGGCGGCGGCACGAGGTCCTGGTGGATTTCGATGGCCCAGTGGCGACCGCCGTTGCCGCTGCGCGCGATGAGGTGACGCTCCGGCTGCGTGCGATCGATCGGGTGTCGTTCCGGATCGCCGGTCTTCAGCATCCCGTCGCTGAAGCCGACGGCAATCTCGTTGCGCCAGATCCACATCCCGTGGTTGGCCGGCCAGCCGCCGTAGTGACCCGGCTGGCGCCAGATGTCGACGTGCTCGAGGCCGTTGGCAGGCTGCGGGAGTGCGCGCGCCTGAGGCGTGGTCACCGGGGCCTGAGTCGCTGCCTGCTGCGCAAGCACCGACGAGGGGAGGGTCGATGCGGCCAGCGCCGCGGTGGACTGGGTCAGGAACAATCGACGGTTCACGGTGTTCTCCGGGCGGCGGTGACGGCGGGTTGAGACAGGTCGCGGCAGGCGCTCACCTTGCGGCAACAGCCGTTCGACTCTGACGGCGGCTGCACCGACGCATGCGACATACAGGACGGGGCCAGCCATCCGGCGGACGCCTGGCGTTGCCCGCCCCGCGCTTCATTCTGAATTCCGAATTCTGGATTTTCCTATGGTGCCCAGATCGTCGCGGCGATGTAGCGCTCGGGCCCCGACGGGTCGTTGAAGTAGTACACCGACACCACGCGGCCATCCGCTCGCACGACCGAACGCGGGTAGCCGAGGTCCCAGTCCGCGGCGCCATCGCGCACGGGCTGCGATGCCGACCACGTCGCCCCCTCGTCGCGGCTCAGTGTGGCGCGCATGCCGAACGGTTCGGCGCGGTAGCCGTAGATGCAGCACAGGCGCCCGTCGCGCAGGTGGACGAGACTGGCGGGATTGCCCCGCCCGGTATCGGCAGCGACCACGCCGGTCTCCGACCAGGTGGACCCGCCGTCGCGGCTGCGGTAGCCCTCGAGGGTGTGCCGGGTCCCGTCGCGGCGACGGATCACGGCGAACAGATGCCCCGCTGTCGAGCGCCACGGTCGCCGGCATGATGCGGAAGCCCTCGGTTTCAGGACCGATCCAGCCGAGGCGTTCCCAGGTCACACCGCCGTCGCGCGTGCGGATGGACATCGGCCTGCCTTCCCGCCCGTTGCTCTTCATCGCGGTCATGCCGAGCAGCAGCTCATGGCGGCCGAGCACGACGTAGTCGGTGCGCGGATCGAGACCAGGGGCGTCGAAGGCCGGGACCTGGAACGGGCCGCTCCACTGGCGGCCCCGCTCTCGTCCAACGAACATCCACGCGCCGGGCGTGCCGTGCGAGGCACGGAAGGTCAGCGCCAGGCCGGGCTCGGTGAAGTCGATGGGTGCGGTCAGCGGCAGCACCGGGGGCAGGCGCAGCGGCTCCCCGGTCAGGGCCCGTCGTTCCGGCCGCGCCGGAGGCTGCAGCGGCGCCGGCGCCTCCATCTGCCACGTGCGTCCGCCATCGAGCGACCGGGAGAGGACGTGCTGTTCGCCGGCCGACCGATCGATCGGGTGCCGCATCGGATCGCCCGTCTTCATCACGCCGGCGGTGAAGCCGACGAGGATCTCGTCGCCCCAGCTCCAGATGCCGTGGTTGGCGGGCCACCCACCGTAGCGCCCCTGTTCGCGCCACACGGTGACGTGCTCGGCTGACGCGGCAGCGCGCGGCAGGGCCGACGCGGCCAGCACCGCGGTGGAGTGCGCGAGGAAGGCGCGGCGGTTCATGGCGTGCTGATCCAGGCTTCCGGGAACGACACGTGACGGATTGATTTCAGGTTGTCCGAGTACGTGACGTGGAGGCGACCGTCCCTGGCCTGGATCACCGACGGGTAGTCGAAGCGCTCGCCCGCGACGTGGACGATCACCTTGCGGGTCGGCCAGGTGCGGCCGTTGTCACGCGACACCGCGATCGACAACTGGTCGCGCTCCGCACCGGCATGGTCGTTGTGAACCACCGCGATGGCGCCGCTGCGCAGCACCACGGCTTCGACGCCACCCGACCGGTTGGGCAGGTCGATGGGCACCGCGGCGCTCCATGTCCGTCCCTGGTCGGCCGACGTGCTGCGGGCGATACGGCCGGTGCCGCGCGCGTCGCGGAAGTAGGCCTGCAGCGAGCCGTCGGCCAGGCGGATCACCGAGGGCTGGATGACCCCGGCTGTCGGGACCAGCGCCGAGGACGTCCAGGCCGTCCCGCCGTCGTGCGCCAGGGCCATCGCGGCCATGTTGATGTTCTCGTTGGCGAGGGCAATCAGCAGGGTGCCGTCGGGCAGCACCAGCGGGTGGTTGCGCGGCATCCATCCGAGGTGTCGGGCGTAGGGGTCGGCGGCGGCGGCGAGCAGGCGATTGGCGCGCGCGGCGACGTCGGTCGTGCGTCCCGGGCCGATGCGGACCGCTTCGGCCGCTCGGGCCACGTCGCTGGTGAAGCCGGGGGGCTTGGGCACGATCGTGTGCGCGGCCTCCCAGCGCGGCGTCGCGTCGCGGTCGTAGTCGCTGGAGACGAGCGCACGCGTCAGCGCGCTTCCCCAGGCCTTCTCGGGCACGCCGAGCAGCGTCGCGTGGACGAGCCACAGCCGGCCTGTGGCATCGATGCCGAGCGAGGGGTTGTTGTCCGGGAGATCGGCCGTGTCGGCCAGCGTGAACGGGCGGCTCCAGGTCGGGCTGCCGGCGGCACGCCGCGCCCCGCTGATCCGGACGTCCTGGCGTTTGTCGAGGTCCTGGCCTTCGAACGGGCCGGCACCCTGGGGATCGCCGTTCTCGTACCACGCCACCAGCAGGGCACCGGTCGGCGTTTCGACGATCGAGGAGGCGTGCACGTGACCGCGGCTGTCGGTGAAGACAGCCGCGGTCGTGAACTCCTCGGCCGCGTCCATCCCCACCCAGGCAGCGCAGCAGCAGCGCCGGGATCGGCAGGAGGGCGCGGCGGCGCATTACCGCGCGCCCACCAGCGTCAGTCCGAGTGCCTGTTGGACCCGTGTCAGCCAGCCCGGCACCCAGTCGATGAACGCCGCACGTTGCGCACGACGGGCCGGCGAGGCCGGCAGCGGCAGCGGCCCGACCGGGATGCCGCGTGCTTCGAGGCCGATGCGAATGGCCCAGGGGGTGGGGAAGACGCCCTGCTGCGCGAACAGCTCGCGCAGCAGCGGCACCAGCACCCCCAGCGCCACCTCGTCACCGGCGCGCGCGGCCTGCGTGACCGCGACCATCAGCTCCGGGAAGGCGCCAGAGGTACCCGAGATGCAGCCGTCCCAACCCTCGGCCATGGCTTCCACGAGCATGCCGTCATCGCCCACCAGCAGCCGCCACGGCCGATCGCCGCGCGCGTGTGCCAGCTGACCGAGCCGGTCCTGCTGGCCGCTGCTGTCCTTGATGCCGATGATGTTCGGCGCCCCGTTGAGCAGCCGCAACACGGTCTCGGTGCTGAGTGGGGTGGTGAACGACGGGAGGTCGTACAGCAGCATCGGCCCGCCGAGCGTCGCGGCCGTGTCCAGACAGAACGCTTCGAGGTCGTCCTGGCTGTAGCGGAAGAACAGCGGCATCGACAGCAGCACGGCCGACGCCCCTGCGTCCAGCGCCGCGCGGCCGACCGGCACGACGTCGGCCGGCGAGGCGGCGCCGATGCCGACGAGGAACTGGCGCCCGCCGAGCCGTCCCGCGGTCCGTTCGATCAGCCGGATCCGCTCGTCGCGGGTGGCGTGGGGATACTCAGCGGTCGCGCCGCCGAGACACACCCCGTCGACGCCAGCCGAGAGCAGCAGGTCGAGTACGCGGTCGAAGGCGGCGTAGTCGATTTCGCCTGCCTCGGTGCGCGGGGTGACCGCCGCCGAGAACAGGCCTGTGAGCGACGGAGGCCCGGAGGCCTCCGTCATCGAGTGAGGTGGCTGCACGCGTCGATCCTCAGAAGGAGAACCGGAGCGCCACCTGGAGGATGCGCGGGTCGCTGCCGCCGCCAGCCGCCGACGCTCCGGTGATGCGTCCGAAGTTGCCGGATGACCGGTTGCCGTCGGGCAGGTTGAAGTTGGCGCGGTTCAGCGCGTTGAACGCCTCCAGACGGAACTGCGTGCGGACGCGATCGGTGATGGCGAACGTCTTGTGCAGCCCGAGGTCCAGGACCTGGAAGTCAGGGCCACGCAGCGAGTTGCGGCCGCTGTTGCCGAAGGTGCCCAGCGCATTGACGGTGTACGCCGCGGTGTTGAACCACTGAGCGATCCGTTCGGATTTGGCTCGATCGCTCGACAGTTCCGGGTCGCCGATCCGGTCGGCAAACTGGCCGCCGGTACCGGAGCGGGCGTTGTCGACGCCGCTGTTGACCGTGAACGGTTGACCGCTCATGAGCGTGTAGATACCCGTGAGGTTCCAGCCTGAGAGCACCGCCTGCAGCGCCGCGTTGTCGAACCGTCCAGGAATCTGCCACAGCAGCGACGACACCCAGCGGTGCCGGCGGTCGGCGTTGGCGGGGCCATAGTCGTAGGACAGGTCGAACGGGTTGACCGCCGTCGAGCCGTTCTGCTTGTTGGCCGAGGTGTTGTCCATGCTCTTGCTGAGCGTGTAGTTGGACAGCAGCGACAGTCCGCCGCTGAGGCGCTTGTCGACCGTCAGCTGCAGCGAGTGATAGGTCGACTTGCCGCGCGGCTCGATGCTGGTGATGTTGCCGTAGTTGGGAAACAGCGGCCGGCGCTGATTCGTCGTGGCGGTCGTCACGCCCGGCGCGTAGACGGCCGGATTGAGCTCGAGGCCGATCGTCAGGCCCTCGCCCCGCGAACCCGCGTAGGCCACGCGCAGCATCGTCGCCTTGAAGATCTCGCGCTCGCCGGTGACGTGCCACGAGTGCATCTTGCCGGGACGCATGTTCTCGGCGTAGCTGAAGGCGTTGAAGGGCAGCACGACCGGCGCATCGGCAGGCACGTTGAAGATGTCCACCGGGAACGGGTTGGTGCTGCCGGCCCACGTGTTACGCAGGCTGTTGGCGGCGTTGCCATCGGTGCGCGCCACGGTCCCGAATGGCCCCTGCGTGGCGGCGCTGTTGGTCGTGATCGTGTTCGGCTTGTCGTAGAAGAGTCCGTAGCCGGCGCGCAGGCTGGTCTTGCCATCGCCTGTCACGTCGTACGCAAAGCCGCCGCGCGGCGCGAACAGGCCCCAGCTGTTGTCGTAGCCAGCGTCGGGGAAGCCCGGGTCGCCCGGGTACAGCATGCCGACAGGCGCATTGGTGTAGACCTGCGATTTCTGGCCCGGGCGATAGCCGGCCAGACGGCCGTTGACGTCGGTGTACGGGGTGTTCGGATCCCAGCGCAGGCCCATCGTGAGCGTCAGCCGCGGGCTGACGCGCCAGGTGTCCTCGACGAACGCCGCGAGGTAGTGGAAGCGCGTGTTCTTGTACTCGCCAACGCCCTGCTCGAACGACTGGAACTTGCCGAGCATGAAGTCGGCCAGCGCGTCGCTGGTGAACGGCGCGGCGTTGTTGAACGTGTACCGGCCGTTGGCGCGGAAGTTGTTGATGATGTCGCCCTTGCCGTAGCTGTAGTCGATGCCGGTGGTGATTTCGTGGCGGCTCTTGGTCCAGCGCAGCGTGTTGACGACCTGGTACTCGTCGCGGTTGAACTGGTTGGTGTCACCCGTGTTGATCCCGAACCAGCCACCGACGTTGAAGAACCACTGGGGATTGGCATCGTTGTACACGCCCGGGATGCCGATGTCGGCATACGAGGGCGACCCCGCCTGGAAGTTTTCGTTGTAGGTGCGGTTGTAGGTGACGACCAGGTTGTTCACCAGCGATGGCGACATGACCCAGGTGTCGTTGGCCGAGATGATCTGGTTGTCCCACGTCCGCCCGAACGAGCTCGTGAGGACGTTGCTGGGGTCGAGGAACTCCGGGACCGAGGCCTTCGACAGCCAGTAGCGACCGTAGATGCGGTGGTTGTTGCTGAAGCTGTGGTCCATCCGCAGCAGGTACTGGTGGTCGTTGGAATTGGCCGGCCGCGAGTAGCGCAGCGTGTTGACTGGGTCACCGGCACTCGGGTTCGGCAGTGGCAGGTGCTGCGCGAGGATCAGCGCGGCCGTCGGGTCGATGCGGTTGGCTGGAATGACGTTGCCAGGGAACGGCTGACCGGTCAGCGGGTCGCGCAGCGTGCGCGTGTAGCCGGCGAAGTTGCCCTGACGCTGGGCCGCGGTCGGCACGAGCGACCTGCAGGTCGGCCGGACGCTGTTCCTGCAGGGTGCCCTGGTAGGAGCCGAAGAAGAACGTCCGGCTCTTGACGATCGGGCCGCCGAAGGTGCCGCCGAACTGCTTGCGATTCAGCCCATCGTCGATCCCGGGCGTGAAGAAGTTGTTGGCGTTCATCGACGAATCACGCAGGTAGCCGAACGCCAGGCCGCGGAAGTTGTTGGTGCCCGAGCGGGTCACCGCGTTGACGATGGCGCCGGCATTGCGGCCGTACTGCGCGCTGAAGGAGTTGGTCTGCACCGAGAACTCCTGCAGGGCATCCGGGTTGGGCATCGGGTTGGAGCCGTTGCTGTAGTGGTCGTTGTTCGACCCGCCGTCCATGATGTAGTTGGTCGAGTTGGCGCGGGCGCCGTTGGCCGTGATGCCGCTCGTGCCGGGATACGTCGCGCCAGACGTCACATCCGCACGAGGGTCGGGAATGACGCCGGCGACAAGGGTCATCAACTGTGTGGGATTGCGGCCGTTGAGCGGCAATTCCTCGATGCGCTTCTGGTCGACGACGGTCTTCAGCGTGCTCGATACCGTGTCCACGGTCGTGCTGATGCCGCTGACGGTGACCGATTCAGTGAGGTTGCCGACGCGCAGCGTGACGTCGAGGCGGACCTCCTCGTTCACCCGGACGACGATGTCCTCGACGTTCACCGTCTGGAAACCGGACAGCTCCACCTGTGCGGTGTAGTTGCCGACCGGCAGACCGCGCAGGACGTAGAGGCCAGTCTCGTCGCTGACGGCCATCAGGTTCGTGCCGGTGGCGCTCGCCGTGGCCCTGACCGTGGCGCCCGGCACCACCGCGCCATCCGTGTCGCGGATCACGCCCGTGAGTCCGCCCGTCGTCGTTTGTGCCTGCAGGGCGCCGGCACCCGCCGTCGCGACCAGCAGCGCCATCAGCGCTACTCGAGTAAAAGTCCTGATCATTGGGTATCGTCCTTGCGCCTCCCACGCGTCCGCCCCGCGGCGGGAAAGACGCGGAGTCGAGAACGGGCCCACCCATTCCTGGCGTGTCGAGGCTCGACCCCATGAAACTCCCGCGGGCGCGACCTGTCAATTGAAATTTGGTACGAGCGTTTCATTTTTGAAACGAATGGCCGGCGATTGAAAAGCGCAGACCCGATCGGCTAGCGTGTCGCCTCGCGCCGCCATCTTTCTCGATGGGTGCTGCGCTGGAGCGAATCGATGCAACGACGTGTCAGGGCAGGCATGCTGGCGGCCATCATGGCTGCCGTCGCCGGAGTAGCGGCACAGTCACCACCACCCCAGGGACGCTATCGCGCCGAACTGCTGTTCCCGGTCCAGCACCTGCACAACCACTCCTCGAGCATCGTCGAGCATCCCGACGGCCACCTGCTGGTGACGTGGTTTCACGGCTCCGGCGAACGCACCGCCGACGACGTGGAACTGCTGGCCGCATGGCAGCGCAAGGGCGCCTCGACGTGGACCGCGCCGGCTCGCATCGCCGACACGCCGGGCTACCCGGACACCAATCCCACGCTGTTCGTGGATCGCACGGCCAGGCTCTGGCTGCTGTGGCCGACCATTCTCGCCAACGAATGGCACACCGCGTTGATGAAGGTGAAGACCACGCGCAGCTGGCCCGTCGGGCGCATGCCGCGCTGGGAGACCAGCGAGGTGATGCACATCACGCCCGATGATCGCTTCGCGGAGGTCACCCGACGCGAAGCTGACCGACTCGCGGCCACGCTGCCAGCCGGCGAGCCGGGCGCCCGGGCGCGAGCCTACCTCGAGAAGCGCAAGACCGACGCCGCCGACAAGTTGACGCGACGCCTCGGCTGGATGACCCGCGTCCATCCGCTCCAGCTCGAAGATGGCCGGATCATCGTCCCGCTCTACTCCGACGGCTTCAGCTTCTCGTTGATGGCGATCAGCGACGACGACGGGGCGACCTGGAAGGCCAGCGAGCCGCTGGTCGGCGGCGGCAACATCCAGCCGGCCATTGCCCGCCGGCGCGACGGCGTGATTGTCGCGTACATGCGCGACAACGGCCCTGCGCCCAAGCGCATCCACGTCGCCGAGTCGCGCGACCGCGGCGAGTCGTGGAGCACGGTCGCCGACGACGCCTTGCCCAATCCGGGGACCAGCGTGGACGTGGTGGCGCTGGCAAGTGGACGCTGGGCGCTGGTGTACAACGATCTCGAACGCGGCCGCCAGAGCCTGGCCATCTCGCTGTCCGACGACGAGGGCCGGACGTGGCCGGTGACGCGCCATCTCGAGCGCGACCCGGACGGGGCCACCGGTGACGCGACAGGGCAGTACCATTACCCCTCGATCATCCAGTCGCGCGACGGCCTCATCCACGTGACCTACAGCGTCTTCCTGCCGCCATCACAGAGTGCCAGGGACGCCGAGGGCCGCGCTGCTGCGCAAGTCGATCAAGCACGCCGCGTTCGACGAAGCCTGGATCAGGGCGGGCGACAAGTAGAACGGCGCGACTGCCGACTGCCGACTGCCGACTGACGGTCTGCCATCAATCTGTCGTTGGTAGGGCGCGTTCCCCGGACGCGCCTGCGCGGGCCGCTCGGGGAGCGGCCCCTGCCTTTGAACCGATCGACTCCGAAGACCGGTGACCCACATGCTCGAACACCTGCAACCTCGCCCGCTCCGCATCGGCATCCTCGACTTCGGGGACGGCCGCGACTTCCTCAGCCAGCCCCTGGCGCCCGGTGCAGCGGCAGTTCCGCGACGCGCTCGCCGGCAGGCTTCGCGATGACGGGCACGAGGTCGTGCTCGGCGACGAGGTCATCTGGCGCAACGACATCGCCGTCCGCAACGGCAAGGCGATGGCCGCGGCCGACGTCGACGCGGTGATCTTCAACTTCTCGGTCTGGGCGTGGCCGCAGTATGCGCGCGTCGCCGGCCAGTTCTGCCCGCAGCCGATCGCGATGTTTGCCAGCGTCAACCCGCAGTACCCGGGGCTGGTCGGCATGCTGGCCAACGCGGGGTCGCTCGATCAGGCAGGCATCCGCTTCACCAAGACCTTCGGTGACCTCGACGATCCGGCGGTCTACGGCGCCCTGCTGTCGCGCGTGCGCGCGGTCGCCGCGGCGCGGCGTCTGCGCGGGCTGACCTACGCGCTGATTGGCGGCCGCTCGCTCGGCATCGACACCACCGTCATCGACCCCGCGCAATGGATGTCGGAGTTCGGCATCGACGTGGATCACGTCGATCAGTTCGAGCTCGTCCGCCGCGCCGAGAAGGAACTGGCGACCGGCACCCGCGTCGACCCGGCCCTGGCCTATCTCGAGGCGCACCTCGGCAAGATCCACTGGACCGCCGCCGATGCCACCTTCCGGCTGACCAGGGACCTGCTGCAGGAAGCAGCTCGGGATGTACTACGGCGCGGTCGACCTGATCGAGGAGTTCGGCTACGACTTCTGTGGCATCAAGGGCCAGCGGGAACTGACCGAGCACTTCGCGACCGCGGACGTGGCCGAGGCCTTCCTCAACGATCCGTACCACCCGGACGGCACCCCGAAGCCGTCGATCGTCTGCTCGACCGAAGCCGATTCAGACGCCGCGCTGACGATGCAGATCTTCAAGCATCTGGTGGGAACGCCCGTGCTGTTTGCCGACGTGCGCCACTTCCACGCCGACCTCGGTCTCTGGGACCTGTGCAACAGCGGCGAGCACGCGACCTACTTCGCCGGGCGCAGCACCGACCCGGCGGTCAACCTGGCAAAGACGGAATTCCGGCCGCAGGGCTTCTATTTCCCGGCTGGCGGCGCTGCGGTCTACCACGTGGCGGCGCCTGGACCGGTGACGCTGGCTCGCTTGACGCGACGTGCAGGCCGCTACCGCATGGTGGCGCTGCGCGCCGAGTTCGCCGACCTCGGCGCGCGCGCGCACGAGGTCGCGGCCATCAGCCAGGACAACTGGCCGCACGCCTTCGCCAGGTTCTCCTGCACCCCGGACGCCTTCATCCAGTCGTTCAACTGCAATCACATCCACGGCGTCTACGGTGACTGCGTGGCCGAGCTGCAGGGGGTCTGCGACGTCCTCGGGGTCGAGTGCGAGGTGCTCGGGTGACGGCGGTCATCGGCGTGGATTTCGGTACCGAGTCGGCACGCGCGATCGTCGTCGACAGCGGCAATGGGCGCGTGCTCGGGAGTGGCGTCGCGGCATACCGCCATGTGGTGATTGACGAGCACCTGCCGTCGGGTGAGGCCCTGGGCGCGGAGTGGGCCCTGCAGCATCCGGGTGACTGGCTCGAGTCCACCGAGGCCAGCGTGCGCGAGGCGCTGTCGAGCGCCGGCGTGTCAGCCGCCGACGTGGTCGGCATTGGCATCGACTTCACCGCCTGCACGGTGCTGCCGGTCAAGGCCGATGGCACGCCCCTGATGCAGCTGGCGGGCCTGGCCGCCGATCCGCACGCATGGCCGAAGCTGTGGAAGCACCACGCCTCGCAGCCGCAGGCCACGCGCGTCACCGACGTGGCCGCCGCGCGCGGCGAGTCGTGGCTGGCGCGCTACGGCGGCCGAATTTCCTCCGAGTGGATGCTGCCCAAGGCGCTGCAGGTCCTCGAAGAAGCCCCTGACACGTTCGCGGCGGCCGATCTGATCGTCGAGGGCGGTGACTGGGTGGTGTGGCAGCTCACCGGGCAGTTCGCGCGCAACGCCTGCGCCGCCGGGTACAAGGGACTGTGGCACAAGCGCGACGGCTATCCGTCCGACGACTACCTGGCAGCGCTGCACCCGGGGCTGCGGGGCTTTTACGCCGGCAAGGGCGGGGGACAGACCGTGGTCGCTCCCGGCGCTCGCGTCGGCACCCTGACGCCGGCCTGGGCCGACCGCCTGGGACTCGCGCCGACCACGGCCGTCGGCGCGGCGCTGATCGATGCGCACGCCGGCGTGCTCGGCAGCGGCGCGACCGGCGCCGGCGCGTTGATGCTGATCCTCGGCACGTCCACCTGTCACCTGCTGCTTGCCGATGGCGAGCAGCTCGTGCCTGGCGTGGCCGGGGTAGTCGAGGACGGCATCGTCGCCGGGATGTTCGCCTACGAGGCAGGCCAGGCGGCGGTGGGGGACAGCTTCGCGTGGTTCGTCGACACGCTCGCCTCGTCCGAGATCCAGGCCGAGGCGGCGCGTCGGGAGGTGTCCACGCACGAGGTCCTCAGTGAACGCGCCGCGCCCCTGCGCCCGGGTGAGACCGGCCTGCTCGCGCTCGACTGGTGGAATGGCAACCGCAGCACCCTGGTGGACGCCGAGTTGAGCGGCGTGCTCGTCGGGGCGACGCTGGCCACGCGCCCGGAACACGTCTATCGGGCGCTCATCGAAAGCACGGCGTTCGGCACGCGGGTCATCGCCGACGCGCTGCGGAGCGGTGGCGTCCCGGTCTCGCGTGTCGTCGCGGGCGGCGGGCTGACGCGTAATCGACTCCTGATGCAGATCTACGCGGACATCCTCGGGATGGAGATCGAGGTATCGGGCGCCGCACAGGCTTCGGCCCTGGGCGCGGCGATGCTGGGCGCCGTCGCGGCCGGACCCGAGGCTGGGGGCCACGCGACAATCGAGGCGGCGGCTGCGGCCATGGCGCCTGCTCCCAGCGAGCGCTACGTGCCCGACGCGGCGTCGCGCACGCGCTACGACGCGCTCTACGCGCTGTACACGGATCTCTACGATCACTTCGGCCGGCGCAGTGATCTCATGCACAGGCTTCGAGGTCTCAGGTAACGTCGCCATTCTGAGATTTGTCGCGCCGTGGTCTACGCTGTCTGCCGTGCGACCGTCTCCCCGCGCGCGGACAGCGTTCCTGCTGCTCTACGGCGCGCTCCTCGCCTGGCAGGTCGATCGCTGGTGCTTCACCCGCCACGGAGTCGTCTCCACGTGGGCCGCGCGGCACGACGGCCGGGAGGTGTCTGCGGGCTCACCCCGCGGCGTCTTGCAGACCTTCGTCATGGGGGCAGATGGGCTCGACGGCGTGTGGCTGCGCCCGCTGGTCACGGGCGGCGCCCCCCGTGGCGAACTGCTCGTCGACCTCCTGCAATGGCAAGGTGACTCACCCCAGCGGTTGATGCGCGTTGCCGTTCCTGCCGCGGAGGCCGTACGTGGGGATACGCTGCACGTACCCTTCCGCCCCATGCGCGCCTCGCGCGGCGTCACGTACCAACTGCACGTGCGCCACGTGCATGCCGGCAACGGGCCCCCGATACGCCTTGCGACGAGCCGTGCCGATGCGGTGCGCGGCGCGAGCTTGTTTGCCGACGGCGTGGAGCAGTGGGGGGATCTGGTTCTCGAGACGTCGTCGCGACGCGCCACCCTCCCGTACTGGTTGCACGAGGTGCTGCGACCCTGGCCGGGCTGGGTGCGGTCGGTCCCGGCGGTGATTGCCACCCTGGCCATCTTCAACCTGGTGCTGGGGTGGGCCTGCGCGCGGGCGGCCGGACTGGTGGGCGACGAAGCGGACGTGCCGGTCGCGTCAGGTGCGCTGGCGCCGCCGCCTGGCGGCCCGGCCATGCCGCTGGCGACCGGAGCCGTGCTGATCGTGGTGTGCGCCGGCGCGGCGCTGGCGGCCCGACCGACCGGCCGCTTCCAGTCGCTCGACCTGATCGCTGCCCTGCCGGACGCGCGCCACCAGACGACGTGGCCGTCCGTGCACGCCGGCATCGCCGAGCAGGCGGTGCTCATCGACGGGCATATCTTGCGCGCCATCGTCGCACTGCCGACGTCGACGATACGGTGGACGGTGCAGGTGCCGCGGGATGCGGTGCTGCGGTTCGGGGCGGCGATGCGCCCCGACATGTGGGAACGCCGCAGCGATGGCATCGAGATGCGGGTGCGGGTCGAACATGCGGCTGGTGCGACGACGGTGACCGACTACACGCTGGTGCCGATGCAGGTCCCCGCCCACAAGCGCTTGTTTGCCACCGAGGTGCCGCTGCAGCCATGGACCGGGCAGCAGGTGACGATTGTCTTCGAGACCACCCCGGAGCGCTGGGGCAATGCCGTCAACGACGTGCCGGTGTGGACCGAGCCGCGCATCGAATGGTCGCGATCGCCGTCGGCCGGCCGGGCCAGGGTGGTGCGGTAGTCAGCTCCGCTTGCGGGCCGCGGCAAGGACGACGCCGACCACGCCGCTGTCTTCCTGCGACTCGATGGTCACCGCCTCCACGATCGACTCTGCGGGGTCGAACCCCAGCGCCGGCAGGACCCGCCGGACGTCGTGCTCGGTGATCGTGGCACACGGGTAGCGGGTGTCGCCGACGAGGTAGAAGTCCGTCTCCCGAAGGCACGCGAGGAACAGGTGGCCGCCGGGCTGGACGGTATCGCACAGGTTGGCCATGACCTCCTCCCAGCTTTGCGACCGTGATCCCGACTTCCTCGGTGCAGTAGAACGCGCTGACCGCGTCGTAGCGCGCGCCGTCGGTGAGAATCGGTCGGCGCTTGAGATCGCAGTGCAGCAGCCGGTCGATGGACGCGCGCGCCCCGGTTTCGAGGGCTTCGATTGCCGCATCGCTGCCGTCGCCGTGCAGGTCGGCCTGCAGTGCGGCGTACTGTCGCCAGCCATACGCGTCGGCACGGCGATCCCGCCAGCGGCGCACTTCCTCGAGGTTCTCGGGCAGGTAGTCGGCCATGTCGACGGCCGAGACGGCGCCGAGAAACGGGAAGACGTGATGGACGGTCGGTCCACAGCCCACTTCGAGCAGCCGCGGTCGTCCCTGCAGCCGGTGCACCTGCCGGTGCAGGAAGCCGAGCACAGCCCGCTCGTCGTCGGTCGGCGGCTGGCCGGCGTAAAACGTCTCGACGTACTCCGTGGTGAAGCCGTGGGCATGGCGGAAGTCGAATACGCCCGACTCCGTGGCTGCCGCTAGCTGGCGCGGGGGCATCAGATTACCTTGATGGTCGAGAACGTCGGATCCGACGCACCCTTGAGAATGGCTCCGGCGCGGTGCACCTCCTGCAGGTACTCCAACACGTCGGCCTCGAGGACTTCACCAGCCATGACCACCGGCACGCCCGGCGGGTAGGTGGCGATCGTTTCGCCGGATACCTGCCGGGCGGCCTCGCGGACCGCGACGCGGCGCTTGGTCGCAAAGTGTGCGGCCCTCGGTGTGAGGGCCCGCCGCACCGCCGGCGCCTGACCGAAATCGCGCAGGCGCGGTCCCGACGACGTCGTCGGCAGGCAGGCGCGCAGGGTACGGATGAGGGTGTACAGGTCGGCGTCGCTGGTGCCCGGCGTGAGCAGGAAGAGGAGATGGCGGTACGTCGCCATCTCGGGAAAGATGCGTTCGCGATGCAGACGGCGTTCGACCTCGAAGCCGGTGAGCCCCGTGCCGGCCACGTCGAGCGTGACTCTGGTGGCGTCGTACGTCCTGAAGCCGGGGCGGCCCGCGTCGGCGTCCGACAACACGCGCACTCCTGGGAGGGCGCCGCAGGCCTCTCGCAGGGACGCCGCGCGCGCCAGCGTCTCCCCCCACAGATACTCGCCCTCTTCCATCAGCTGCCGCACGCCGAGTTCGATGGACGCCAGGATCGGGTACGAGAACGACGTGCTGACCAGGCCCAGGGCATTGATCTGCTCGTAGAGCTTCTCCAGATACGACTCATGGCGGACCAGCAGCAGGCTGCCTTGCGACAGCGCTGACGCGACCTTGTGCGTGGACTGGGTCACCAGGTCGGCGCCGCACTCTTCGGCTCCGGCGGGCAACCCGCGACAGAAGCGGAAGTGCGGGGCGTGTGCGGCATCGACCACGACCGGCAACCCCTGGTCGTGCGCGACCGCGATGGCTTCGGGAAGCTCTCCGACCAGGCCGAAGTAGTTGGGCGACGTGAGAAAGACACAGTCCACCCGTTCGCGGGCGAGCAGCTCGCCCACGCCCTCCGCGGTCGGTCCGAGCGACAGGCCCAGCTGGTCGTCGTATTGCGGGGTGAGGAAGACCGGCTGGAAGTCGCCGTGGATCAGGGCCGCGGACACCGAGACGTGCGAGTCGCGATTGACCAGGACGCGTCCGCCCGGCGGGCACGCCGTCAACAGCGCCAGCACGTTCAGCATCGTCGTGCCGTGCGTGGACGGGAAACTCCAGGCCATCCCGTAGGCCTCGGCCAGGTCGCGTTTCAGGCGTTGCAGCGGCTTGTCGCCAGCGCGTTCGAACAGGCTGCCGAGATCGGGGACCGACGTGCTGTGGTCCAGGCGGAAGGCGCCGTCCAGCAAATCGCGGCCGGCAGCGAACACCCGATCGTGACGCAGCAGAGAGGTCATCAGGCGACTCCCGCGCAGCTGCGCCCGCCGCGGTGCCCGGGCGTCGCGAAGGAAAGGCCACGCGACGAGACTTCCAGCAGCGCTGCCGTCAGATGCAAGGGCCTGGCGTTGGCCTTGAACGGCACGGCTGTCGGGGCCTGTGCGGTCGGCGCCGTCGGCAGAAGGGTCAGGGAGATGTCCAGGGCACGGGAGCTGGGTGACATGGCTGGCGCGGAGGTAATCGGCGCACCTCCGACCATGCTTGAACGCGGCGGCTGCCCTGGACACCGGAATTCACACTTCAGGCGCGGCGGCCGACTTTTACCTCGTGGGTGCAGGCTGCCGGGCAAGTGCTCGCCGCGACCGCCCCCCTTGAGGACCCCTTATGATCACATTGTCTCGTTCACCTCTTGGCCTCCTGGCCGGCCTGTTGATCGTGCTGCTGGCCAGCACCGGTCCGGCTGCCGCTCAAGAGGGACCCAACAAGGAGCAGGTCGCCACCGACCTGGCCAAGCTCAGCTTCGAGCAGCTCGTCGACCTGTCGATCGATTCGGTCTACGCGGCCTCCGCGTACGCCCAGAAGATCAGCGAGGCGCCGGCCTCGGTGAGCATCGTCACGCACGAGGACATCGACCGCTTCGGGTACCGCACCCTGGCCGACGTGCTGCGCAGCGTCCGCGGCTTCTACGTCACCAACGACCGCAACTACAGTTACCTCGGCGTCCGCGGCTTCTCCCGGCCCGGCGACTACAACGCCCGCATCCTGTTGCTGGTGGACGGCCACCGTCTCAACGACAACATCTTCGGCAGCGCACTGCTCGGCACCGAGTTCCCGCTCGACGTGGACCTCATCGAGCGGGTCGAGATCGTCCGCGGGCCCTCCTCCTCGCTGTACGGCACGAGCGCCTTCCTTGCCGTGATCAACGTGATCACCAAGCGGGCCGACACCCACGCCGCCGGCGTCAACATGGCCGGCACGATCGGCAGCTTCGGCACACGGCGTGGCCGCGTCACGTACGGCCGCACGTTCGAGGGTGGTGCGCAGCTGCTGTTGTCGGGCTCGGCTTACGACAGCGCCGGTCAGAATCGCCTGTACTTCGCTGAATTCGACAGCCCCGACACCAACAACGGCATCGCCCGCGACGTGGACGATGACGACTACGAGCACTTTCTCGGGCGCTGGAAGTCCGGCGGCCTCACCATCCAGGCCCTGCACGGCTCGCGCGAGAAGATCGTCCCGACGGCATCCTTCGACACCGTCTTCGGCGACCCGCGCTCGGGCACGGTCGAGACGCAGCAGTTCGTGGACCTGCAGTACGAGCGGATGTTCAAGTCGCAATGGCACTCGAGTGTTCGCGCCTATGTCGACCGCTACGCCTACGACGGCACCTACCCGATTGCCGGCGACGCCGCGGCGCCGATCGTCAACCTCGACTTCGCGCGCGGCCTGTGGTGGGGCAGCGAGGTCAAGGCCCGCCGCCGGCTGGCCAACCGACACACGCTCGCGGTTGGCGCCGAGTACCGGCGCAACGCCCGGCAGAATCAGTACAACCACGACCTCGAGCCCTATCAGTCGTACCTGGACGACCGCCGCACGTCGACCAACTGGGCGCTGTACGCGCAGGACGAAATCAAGCTGCACCAGCGATTGCTGGTCAATCTCGGCCTCCGCCACGACCAGTACGACACCTTCGGCGGCACGACCAACCCGCGCGCCGCGGTCATCTACACCCCGGCCAGCGCCACCACCGTCAAGCTGCTCTACGGCGAGGCGTTCCGTGCCCCGAACGCGTACGAGCTGTTCTGGCGGCAGGACACGCTGGGCAAACCGAATCCCGAGCTGCGCCCCGAGACCAACCAGACCTCGGAGCTGATTGTCGAGCAGGCGCTCGGCTCCGCGGTGCGCGTCGGGGCCACGGCGTTCACCTACCGCATCGACGACCTGATCACGCAGCAGACCGACCCGCGCGACGACCTGCTGGTCTACAACAACGTCGAGCGCATTGCCGCGCGGGGCGTCGAGCTGGAGAGTGAGGGCCGCTGGGCCAACGGCTTCACGGCGCGCGGCAGCTGGACCTGGCAGCAGAGTGAGAACGCGCTCACCAGGGAGCGGCTCACCAACTCGCCCGCGCATGTCGCGCAGGTGCTGGTGCGGGCGCCCCTGATGGGTCCGGCGCTCTCGGGTGGTCTGGAGACCCGCTACCTCAGCGAACGGCGCACCATCTCGGGCGGCCGGGTCGAGCCACTGCTGGTGACCAACATCACCCTGCTGGCCACGCATGCCAGGACCGGACTGCAGGTCAACGCCTCGGTGTTCAACATCTTCGATCGGAACTTTGCCGACCCGGGCTCCGAAGAACACCGGCAGGACAGCATCATCCAGAACGGGCGAACGTTCCGCCTCAACATCGTCTACCACTTCGCGCGTCGTCGCTAGGTGCTTCCGGTCATGATTCCAGACTGTGCGAAGACGATGGTGAGGTCATGTGCCGCGTGGCTGCTGGTAGCCATCCTGGCCGGCATGGCGCCACCACTGCACGCCGACGGCTCGCCGCGTGCGCCGGAGTACCTGATCAAGGCTGCCTACCTGTACAACTTCGCGTTGTTCGTGGAGTGGCCGCCGGATGCGTTCGACGGCACCGACGGGCCGCTGACCATCGGCATCGTCGGCTCCGACCCGTTTGGCTGGGCCATCGACCAGACCATCGAGAACAAGCGCATTGGCCGCCGGCGCATCGTGGTCGAACGACTGCAGACCAACCAGGACTCGCGGCACTGCCAGATCCTGTTCATCGCACCGTCGGAGCGCGGCCGCATCCCCGACATCATCCAGCGGCTCCAGGGCCACCCGGTGCTGGTGGTGGTGGACGCCTCGGATGCCGGCAAGCCGCCCGGGACGGTCGACTTCGTGGTCAACGACAACAAGGTCGGGTTCGTCATCAACCTGGACGCCGCACGGCGTGCCCGGCTGACCATCAGCTCCAAGATGCTGGGCCTTGCCCGGTCGGTGCGGTGAGCCATGCACAAGCTATTCAGTGACGCGTCGATCAAGCGCAAGCTGATGCTGATCACCATCGCGACCAGCACGCTCGCGCTGCTGCTCGCGTCGGTCGGCTTCGTGCTCTACGACCTCTCGGCCTTCAAGACGCGGATGCGGGAGGACCTGGAGACCCAGGCCAAGATCATCGGCGCCAACAGCATGGCCGCGCTCGCCTTCCGCGACGAATCGGCCGTCACCGAGTTCCTGTCGGCCCTGCGCGCCAAGCGCGATGTCGAGGTGGCGGCGATCTACACGCCGGACGGCGCGCTGTTCAGCGTCTACAAGAGGGACCCGTCCGGCCACAGCTCCGTGCCGTCGCGTCCCGAAGCCAGCGGATCCCGCTTCGCGCCGGACTCGCTGCGGGTGTTCCATGCCGTGGCCTTCAAGGACCAGGTACTCGGCACGCTGTACATCCAGTCGGACATGCAGCAGTGGAACGAACGTCTGCGCAGCTACAGCATGATCGTCTTCGTGCTCATGCTCGGCTCCGCGGCGGTGGCGCTGCTGCTCTCGTCGCGCTTGCAGCGGACAATCTCCGAACCAATCCTCGACCTCGAACGGGCGATGAAGGCGGTGTCGTCGCAGAAGACCTTCTCGCTGCGCCTGACGCGCACGCAGGACGACGAGATCGGCGCGCTGATCGACGGCTTCAACGAGATGCTGACCGAGATCCAGCATCGCGATGCGGCGTTGCAGGCCCGCCGGGCCGAACTGGAACAGGAAGTGTGCGAACGCGTCCGCGCCCAGGACCAGCTCAAGACGCTCAACGTCACGCTGGAACAGCGCGTCGCCGATCGCAGTGCCGCCGCCGAGCAGCGGGCCGAGGAGGTCGCGCGCTCCAAGGATGCCCTCCACAAGCAGACGCGCATCCTGCGCTCCATCCTCGACTCGATGAGCGACGGCGTGATCGTGGCCGATGAAGGGGGGCGGGTCATCCTCTCCAACCCCGCCGCCACCGACCTGCTGCACCTGGAGGGCAACGATCGACTCACCAGCACGTGGATCGAGCGGCACGGCTTCTACCGGCCGGACATGACCACGCCGTACCCGCACGCCGACTTCCCCCTGACGCTTGCCGTCGGTGGGACCGCCGTCGCGGCAGCCCAGGTCTATGTCGTCGCCGAGCCCGACCGTGAAGAGGGCACCTGGTTGAGCATCGACGCGATGCCGCTGACCGACGAGGACGGCGTCCTGCACAACGGCGTCGCCATCCTCCACAACATCACCGCCCAGCGAGCGGCGGAACAGGCGCTGCTGCGCGCCAAGGACGCCGCCGTGGCGGCCAGCCTGGCCAAGAGCCAGTTCCTGGCCAACATGAGCCACGAGCTCCGCACGCCACTCAACGCGATCATCGGTTACAGCGAGATCCTGCAGGAAGTGGCCGACGACGAGGGGCACACCGCTGCCATTCCGGACCTGCAGAAGATCCATGGTGCCGGCAAGCACCTGCAGTCGCTCATCGACGACATTCTCGACCTGTCGAAGATCGAAGCGGGCAAGATGGACTTCTACCTCGAGAGCTTCGAGGTGGGGCCGCTCGTCTCGGAAGTGACGTCGACGGTCACGCCGCTGATCACCAGGAACGGCAATACACTCGACTTCTCGTGCCCCGCGGACGTCGGCTGCATCCGGGCCGACCTGACGCGCCTGCGCCAGGTGCTGCTCAACCTGCTCAGCAATGCCGGCAAGTTCACCCACGACGGCGCCGTCCGCCTCGAGGTGAGCCGCGAGGAGGGGCCCGGCGACGGGTGGATCCTGTTTGCGGTCACCGACACGGGCATCGGCATGACCGAGGAGCAGACGTCGCGCTTGTTCCAGGACTTCACGCAAGGCGATGCCTCGACCACGCGTCGTTATGGCGGCACTGGTCTCGGGCTGGCGATCAGCCGCCGTTTCAGCCACATGATGGGCGGCGACATCATCGTAGACAGCCGCGAGGGCGTGGGTTCGACCTTCACGTTGCGGATCCCCGCGACGACGCTCGCCGACATCGACGCCGACGGGCCCGAAGGCGATCTGTTGCCGGCCTCGACGGAAGACGTCGTGGCGCCGCGTCCGACAAGGACGACGGCGGCCATGGCGCCCGACGGCATCACCGTGCTGGTGGTGGACGACGATCCGGCCACCCGCGAGCTGATGCGACGCCTGCTGGAAAAAGAGGGGCTGCGCGTGCTGGCCGCCGCGGACGGCACGTCGGCGGTGAGCATGGCCCGGCGTGACCGGCCGAGCATCATCACCCTCGACATCCTCATGCCCGATGTCGACGGCTGGACCACGCTTGCTGCGCTGAAGGCCGATCCCGACACGGCCGACATCCCGGTGGTCATCGTGTCGATGACCGACGACCGGCGCCTGGGGCACGCGCTCGGCGCCTGCGACTACCTGGTCAAGCCGGTCGATCCGACCCGTCTGATCGACCTGGTCGAGCGCCATGTCGGTGGCCGCAGCGACGTCGACGTGCTGCTGGTGGACGATGACTCGACGGCACGGAGCCTGATCCGTCGCCAGCTCGTCAAGGAAGGCTGGAACATCTCCGAAGCGGCCAACGGTCGCGCCGCCCTCGAATCGGCTGCGACAGCACCAGCCGGACGTGGTCGTGCTCGACCTGCTGATGCCGGGGATGGATGGCTTCGAGTTCCTGCAGGAACTGCGCGCCTCGGCGCAGTGGTCCAGCATTCCCGTCCTGGTGATGACAGGCAAGGACCTGTCCAGCGACGAACAGCGGCTGCTGCGTGGCGCGGTCACGCGCGTGTTGAGCAAGTCCGGCACTGGCATTGGTGAACTCCTGCCGGCCATTCACGCACGCCTGCGCGAACGCGACGCGCTGCTGCAGTACGCGGAGTAGCCCATGGCCACCATTCTTCTGGTCGAGGACAACGAAGCCAACCGGGACATGCTCTCGCGGCGCCTGATGCGCCGGGGATACGACGTGCTGCTCGCGACCGATGGGCGCATCGGCTTCGACTCGGCGTGTACCTGCCTGCCGGACCTGATCATCATGGACATGAACCTGCCGGAGATCGACGGGTGGCAGACCACCCGGATGCTCAAGGCGCATCCTCCGACGTCGGCCATTCCGGTCATCGCCCTGACCGCGCACGCGATGGTCAGCGACCGGCATCGGGCACTCGAAGCCGGGTGCGACGACTATGAGACCAAGCCGGTCGAGATGGCCAGGCTGCTCGACAAGATTGGCGGGCTCCTGAACTTGCCGAGCCGAGCTGGACTGCCGGCATGACGATCCGACCACCGACATCGGCAATGTCCCCGGCAGGCGCCGCCGCGCCGCGCCCCCGCGTGTCGTGCGTCGCGCCGCGCGTGGGAGCGGTCGGCCCGCATCCGGCATCCGGCATGACCGGGAAGGTTGGCTCCGCATGAGCGAGACGCGTGGCACGCTGCTGGTGGTCGATGACGCCGAGATGAATCGCGACATGCTGTCGCGACGGCTCTGTCGGCAGGGCTTCGACGTCCGGCTCGCGGCCAGCGGTGCCGAGGCGCTGGCGATCGTGGCGGCCAGGCCGATCGCCCTGGTGCTGCTCGACGTGGAGATGCCCGGGATGAGCGGCCTCGACGTGCTGCAGCGGCTGCGCCAGCAGTACTCCCGCGTGGAGCTGCCGATCATCATGGTGACGGCGCGGCAGCACAGCCAGGACATGGTCGACGCGCTCAGCATGGGCGCCAACGACTACATCACCAAGCCGGTGGACTTCCCGGTCGCGCTGGCGCGCATCCAGACGCAGCTCGCCCTGCAGCAACGCGATGCGCTCCGCACCGCCCGCCTCGAAGCCAGCGAGCGGCAGCTGCAGCAGGCGCAGGCCCTGGCCCACGTGGGCAGCTGGGAGTGGGACATCCGTACGGGGGAGGCGCGCTGGTCCGACGAGCAGTTCCGGATGTTCGGGGTCGCACCCGACGCCTGCACGCCCTCCGTGGACGCGTACCTGGAGCTGGTGACGCCGGAGGACCGCGAGCGGATGCAGCACCTGCTGCATCGCGCCTCGGAGGGCGAGCCGTTCGAGTGCGAGCACGGCGTGGCGACGCCGCAGGGTGACGTGCGGATCGTCCACGTGTGCGCATCGGTGGTCAGCAACCCCCGCGGCGAGCCGGTCCGGGTCATCGGCGCGGCGCAGGACATCACCACCCGCCGATCGGCGGAGCAGGCCCTGCAGGAGAAGACGGCAGCGCTCGAGCACGCGGCGCAAGGCATTGCCCGGCTTGACGCCGAGGGCCGCTTCGTCAGCGTCAACGGCGCTTACGCGGAAATGCTTCGCTACCCTCCGTCGGACCTGGTGGGCACGCATTGGCACCGCACCATCCGGACCGACGACCTGCCGGACGTCCTCCACGCCTACAGCCGCATGTGCGCCGAGGGGAAGAGCGAAGTCCAGGCGCGCGGGCTGCGCAGCGACGGATCCGAGTTCCACACCGAGGCCGTCCTGATCGGCGTCGGCGGCGAAGGCGCGCGCTCCGGCCACTACCTCATCGTCAGGGACATCAGCGAGCGCAAGCGCATCGAGCACGAACTGGCGACCGCGCGCGACACCGCCCTGCACACCGCCCGCCTGCAGGCCGAGTTCCTGGCCAACATGAGCCACGAGATCCGTACGCCGATGAACGGCGTCGTCGGCATGATCGGGCTGCTGCTCGACACGACGCTCGCGGCCGAGCAGCGCGAGTTCGTGCAGACGATGCAGGGCAGCGCCGACGACCTGCTCACGATCATCAACGACATCCTCGACTTCTCGAAGATCGAAGCCGGCAAGCTGTCGCTCGAAAGCATCGAGTTCGACCTGCTGCAGTCGGTGGAATCCGCGGTCGACCTGCTGGCGGTGCCGGCACACGCCAAGCACCTTGAACTGGTGACCTGGATCGACGAGGATGTGCCGTCGGCACTGCAGGGAGACCCGGGCCGATTCCGTCAGGTCCTGATGAACCTGCTGTCCAACGCCGTCAAGTTCACCGAACGCGGTGAGGTGGTGGTGCGGATCACGCGCGAGCGTGAGACCGACACGCAGGTCCTCCTGCGGGTGGCTGTCACCGATACCGGGATCGGCATCCCGGCAGACGTGCAGACCCGCCTGTTCAAGGCCTTTTCGCAGGGCGATGGATCCACCACGCGTCGCTTCGGCGGCACCGGGCTCGGCCTGGCCATCTCGCAGCAGCTCGTCCACATGATGGGCGGCGCCATCCGGGTCAGCAGTGCGCCGGCGCGCGGATCGACATTCTGGTTCATCGCGCCATTTGCCAAAGCCGCGGTGAGCACGCTGACGACGGTGCGGCAGCCCGGGCCGCTGGCGGGCGTCAAGGCGCTGGTCGTGCACGGCCATGGCACCACCGGCAACGTCCTGCAGCGACAGCTGGCCAACTGGGGCATGCTCGCCGACCGCGTCGGCTCGGGCGCTGAGGCGCTGGTCGCGCTGCGCGCGGCGGTCGACACCGGCCGTTCCTTCGACGTGGTGCTGCTGGACATGACGGTGTCCACGGAGGAAGGGTGTCCCCTGGCCGGGGCCATCCGGGCCGAGCCGGCCATTGCCGGCGTCAGCCTCGTCGTCATGGCCCCGCTCGGGCAGCACACCGGTGCAGCCGCGCTGCAGCCGGCCGGCGGCGCGCTGCTGCTCACCAAACCGGTCAAACGCCAGCAGCTGTTCGAGCGCGTCACCGCGAGCTTGGGGACGACCACGCACAGGCAGCTGCCGGCAATCGCCGTGGAGAGCGCGGCGGTCGCTGTGGCGCCACCTGACGAGCAGAAGGCCAGCGACCACGTGACCCCGATCTCGCGTGGCCGGGTGCTGCTGGCCGATGACAACCCCGTCAACCAGCGGGTGGCACTGCATCAGCTGAAGCGGCTGGGATATGAGGTGCATGCGGTCGGCAACGGCGCCGCCGCCGTCTCCGCCGCTGCCCTGCTGGGGCCGTTCGACCTGGTCTTCATGGATTGCCAGATGCCCGAGCTCGACGGCTACGCCGCCACCGAACTCATTCGCGAAGCCGAGGGCGCTGGCCGGCGCACACCGATCATCGCGCTGACCGCGCACGCCCTCCACGGCGAGCGGGAAAAGTGCATGCGAGCAGGGATGGACGACTACCTGAGCAAGCCGGTCAAGCTCGACGAACTCGAAGCGATGTCGGTGCACTGGATGAACCGGCTCCTGCCGCTCGGCGCCACGGGATGAGAGCCCAGCTCGTGGCCGCGGCCGTGCCATTCATGCTGCTGTTGTCCGCGCAGGCGCAGGAAGCGCCGCGGGTGTCGGAGGCGGCCCGGCGGCTGCACGAGGACGCATTTGTCCTCGACGGGCACGTCCACATGATCAACCGCCAGCTGCACCAGGGCGGGAGTATCGGCGACCGACTGCCGAACGGCCAGGTGGACCTGCCGCGCATGAAGGAGGGCGGTGTCGACGCCTTCTTCATGACGCTGTTCGTGATGGAGCAGTACTACCCGGCTCGGTACGAGACCAGGCAGACGCTCCGCCTCATGAACATGGCGCTCGATCAACTCGAACGGAACCGGGCCGTCGTCGAGCTCGCGCTCGACGCGACCGATATCGAGCGGATCAACCGGGCTGGAAAGATGGCCGCGGTCCTCGACCTGGAGGGCAGCTTCGATCTGGACGGCGACCTCGACGTGCTGCGGTCGCTGCACCGCCTCGGACTGCGGGTCGTGCAGCTTCCCGCACACAACTGGGGCAACGCGTATGCCGACTCCTGCTGCGCGCCGGCCCGCTGGAACGGCCTCACCGAGCACGGCCGCGCCGTCATCCGCGAGATGAACCGGCTCGGCATGGTCATCAACGTCTCGCATGCGTCCGACGCGACGCTGGCGCAGGCCCTGCAGGTCAGCACGCAGCCGATCGTCGCCACCCACCACGGGTTGCGCAGCCTGAACGACATCCCCCGCAACATGCCGGACGACCTGCTGAAGGCGCTTGCCGCGAAAGGCGGCGTCATCGGGTTCCATATCGGCAACGCGTTCCACAACCGACCGCACTTCGACTGGCTGACCAGACAGGCGGGCCGGCCCTTCTGGGACACGTCGGCGGTCGGGGCGGAGAAGGCGCCGCTGTCCATCTACGACATCGATCGACGGGTGGCCGCGCAGTTCCCGATGGTCGGCCCCGTCGCGCCCGACGAGGTGCTGATGTCGGTGGATGAGTGGGTGGGTGTCGTGGACCGCGCCATCCAGCTGGTCGGCGAGGACCACGTCGCACTGGGGAGCGACTTCGATGGCGGTCCCACCCCGGCGCGGGGCATGCGAGACATCCGGGATCTGGCGATGATCACCGACGCGATGCTGCGGCGGGGCTACTCGCAGGAACGGATTCGCAAGTTCCTGGGCGGCAACCTGCTGCGGGTGTTCCGGCAGGTGACGAGTACGCCGGGATAGGGGCCGCGCACCAGGTTCGACCCTGCAGTCCTATCATCTCCAGACATCATGGCCAGACAGCAGACCAACAGCGACGCCGCCGACATGCCCGACACTGCCTGCAGCCGACGGACGATGCTGGCGATGACGGGTATGGCCGGCCTCGCCGCGCTGGCCGACAGCGCCGCCGGCGCTGTGGCGCAGACCGCCCTCCGACGGCCTCGCATCGCCTGTCTCGTCACCTACTGGGGCGCGACACGGTCCCATGCCGACTGGATCGTCACCAAGCTGCTGGACGGCTACTGGTGGCAGGGGGCCCACACGCCGTCGCGGGTGGACGTGGTGTCGGTCTTCTTCCATCAGCGCGAGACGAGCGGCCTGGGACAAAAGGTCTGCGCGGCCAAGGGGATTCCTGTCTTCGACACGGTCGCCGATGCGGTGACCCTTGGCGGCAAGGCGCTCGCCGTCGATGGCGTCGTCATCGTCGGCGAGCACGGCGAGTACCCGATCAACCTCAAGGGGCAGTGGCTGCTGCCGCGCTGGTGGATGTATCAGCAGGTGGTCAGGGTGTTCGAGCAGAGCAGGCGGTCGGTGCCGGTGTTCAACGACAAGCACCTCTCGTACAGCTGGGACGAGGCGAAATGGATGTTCGACAAGTCTCGCGAGCTGAAGTTCGCCCTGACCGGCGGGTCGTCCATCCCGATCTACTTCCGCAAGCCAGAGATCGAACTCGATGTCGACACACCCATCCGCAACTCCGTGGTCGTCGGCGGCGCGACCGATGAGGGCGCGTTGTTTCACTGCGTCGACGTGCTCCAGGCCTTCGTCGAACGTCGCAGGGGCGGAGAAACGGGCGTCGCCGCGGTGCAGAGCATTCGCGGTCCCGAGACGTGGCGGTGGACGGAGCGCCAGCCCTGGGCCGGCCGGCTGCTCGAGGCTGTGCGGACGCGGCTCGACCTGAAGCCGGGGCACTTCCAGGAGATCGCCGTGCCAAACGTCTGCGTCGTGGACTACCGCGACGGCACCCGGGCGGCGGTCTACTCCGCGCGCGGAGTGGGGTGGACCTACGCCGGCGACATCGCAGGGCAGAGCGAGCCGACCGTCGTCTCGATGCTTGGCTGGCCTGGCCCGTTCGACCAGTACCACGCGTCGAACGCGCAGCCGCACTGGATCACCGAGATGATGGTGACGGGCAAGGAGCCGTTCGAAGCGGAACGGTTGCTGCTGTCCACCGGGATCGTCGCGGCCAACATGGACTCCAACTGGGAGAATGGCCGCTACTCGGCGGCCGGACGTCGCCTGGAGACGCCGTTCCTGGACATGACCTACCGATCCTCGCGGGGAGCGCAGTTCAACACGGGCGCGCGGCCGCCCAACCTGCCCTACCTGCGGGGATTCGACAGCTAGCCTGCGTGACCGGGGCCGAGGGCGCCGCCCCTGGTGCGTGCGCCCCGTCCAGTCACTTCCGCTTCTGGATGTACGCCTTTTCGTCCTTCAGCGCCAATGCGCCGCTCGCTCCAGTCTGGGTACATTGCCAGCCGCCCGCCTTGTGGACGAAGCAGTCGTATATCCGCTCCATCTTTCGCGTCGAGACAGCGGTCCTGTAATCAGCGCAGGTTGTAAACGTTGCCTTGACCGGATAGATCGGCTGTTTCGGGGTGGCCTGCGAGTAGACGTCAGTAAAACCCGGCTGCCAGGCACGTGGTGCGCCGACGACCACATTGTGGAAGGTGACGGTGACGGCTCCGTCCGAGCCGGCTGCAGCGCTCTTCTCCCACAAGCGGCGAATCGCACCTCTGAACGTCTTCTCGTTGGCGGTGGTCCCCTCAGCGTCGGCGCTCGATGCTGAGCATGCCGCGACGGCGTCTGTGCTGTCGTGCGCGCGGGCGCTTGCCATCGCCGCCGGGTCCGTCGTCTCCGTCATGCCTCGCGCCGGAGTCGAGCACGCGGCGCCGAGCATCACCGCCATCGCCGCGATGGTGGTCAGCGGCATTGCCGTGATCGACTGGAGCCTCATCTGGTGGTTCATCTGTTCCTCGAATGGCCCGAAAGACGTATGTGTGAAGGTCTAGCCCGCCAGGGATTCTAGTCGCATGTGCCCGGCGTCAGCACGCCGTGCAGCGCCGAGAGCAGCGCGCCGTTCGTCGAGCCCGCGATTTCCGTTACACGAGGTACACCGGAAGGAGCGCTGCGCGTGACCCCGACTCGACGACGCCTGGCCCAGCATGCGCTGACGTGCCTTGTCCTCGGGCTGGCAGCGGCCGGCTGCGGCGCCAGGGACCCGGCGCGGACGTTCCCCGAGCTCGAGCAGCAGCTCGCACGCGGGACCACCGTGTACGTCACCGACGACGCCGGAATCGAGACCAGGGGGAAGGTCGTCGCCGTCTCGGCTACCGACCTGACGGTCGCGTTCGACGACGTCCCCCGCCGCATGCCGCAACGGTCCGTCCGCAAGGTGGAGACAGTCGGCGACTCCCTGTGGAACGGCCTGCTGATAGGCATGGCGGCGATGACCCCGGGCATGTTGATTGCCGACCCGACGTACAGCGCGTGTCCAAACAACCCGGGGCGGCAGTGTGCGAATGGGCAGGTCGGTCAACGCCTCCTCGCCATCGGGCTTGGCGGCCTCGTCGGCGTCGGCATCGACGCGCTCCGACGCGGCCGACAGCAGGTCTATGTCGCCGACGGCGGCCCCTCGACATCGGCGAACCGACACGGGACGCAGCCGAGGGTGGCGAGCCGTCCCAGCTCGCCCGTCGACGACGACCGCCGGCCCGCCTCCTGTCTGGACGGCCGCGTCTTGCCGCGGCTGTGCGCGTCACTCGTGACCGACGTGCATGGCCCTGCCGGACGTGGCGAGCCGTGACGGTCGCCGTCTGCTAGGATTCGGACATGGACCACCTGCCGAAGCCCGACCTCGCTGGCGACAACTCCCTTGGGTCTGCCGACTCCGAGTTCGTGTGGCGGCTCGTGCGCGGTGACGAGAAGATGAGTGTCCAGGCAGTTCCCGGACCCGACTCCACGGAGTACCTCATTCAGCTCGAGCCGGCCGTCGGCGGCCCGCCGGAGACGGTGTCCAGGAAGTCCTTCACCGACGAAGCCAAGGGCCAGGAGTATATGCAGGCGGAACTGACCAGGCTGGTCGGTGAAGGCTGGAGACGCGACAGGCCCGAGCTCGCGGCGGAGTAGGCCCGGCGGTCAGCGTACGGCCCCGTCGCCATAACCCGCACCTCGCCGCCCGACGCGCTCTCTGACTCACGTCGCGGGGCGGCGGGGTTGCCATCGCACGTGCATCGGGGGCAGGTCGCAAATTCTGCGGCTAATCGGATGCGCTGGACCAAGCCTCCGCGGCATGTGGAACCAGCACGGCCGTATCTGATATTCGCCAGACGCGGCATTCGTGCCTGCGAGCGCCCCGCGGCCGTCACGGCTGCGCGAATATCGGCGCGCATAGCAGAGTCTTGTGCAGCGAGCACGACCAGCCGTTTCGAAACACTGCGCACGGCGCCTACGCCTCACGCTTACGTTTCGAGCCCGAGGCCCGAACGGTGGAGGCCTGCTGCTGACGTCACGGCGCTTGCAATGCACTCCATGCCGCGCGACGTCGCGGATCGAGGTGCTGCCGATGCGTCTAGTCTCGCTCACAACCAGTGTCGCGCTGCTTGCCGGCATGGCGCCGGCCGCGCCAGCCACGGCCCAGTATTTCGGGCAGAACAAGGTGCAGTACGAGCGGTTCGACTTCAAGATCGCGCATACGGACCGCTTCGACATTTATTTCTATCCGCAGATCGCCCAGGGCGTGGACGTTGCGGCCAGGCTTGCCGAGCGTTGGACGACACGGCTGGAGCGTCTGTTGGATCATCGCCTGAGCAGCAGGCAGCCGCTGGTCCTCTATGCCTCGCCGGCGCACTTCCAGCAGACCACCGTTATCGCGGGCGCCATAGGTGAGGGCACGGGTGGCGTGACCGAGGGGATGCGGCGGCGCGTGGTGATGCCGTTTGCCGGCCCGCTCGCCGACACCGACCACGTACTTGGCCACGAGCTGGTACACGCGTTCCAGTACGACAAGTCGGACCAGCGCGCGCGCGAGGGCGGCAACATGCGGCGCGTGGCGGGCCTGCAGACCCTGCCGCTCTGGTTCGTCGAAGGCATGGCCGAGTACCTGTCCATCGGCCCGCGTTCGGCACTCACGGCGATGTGGTTGCGAGACGCCTTGCTGCACGAAAAGGTGCCGACGGTGGACCAACTGAGCAGCCCGCGTTACTTCCCCTATCGGTGGGGCCATGCGCTCTGGGCCTACATCGCAGGACGCTGGGGAGATCACGTCGTCGGCAAGCTCCTCGCCAGCGGCATCATACTGGGCGACCCGGAAAAGAGCTTCGAGGTCGTGCTCGGCATCTCGCAGGAGCAGCTCAGCACCGACTGGCACGCGTCGATGCGCGAGACGTTCAAGGACGCAGTTCCTGGTGGACGGACCCCTGACGCCTTTGGCCGGGCGCTGACGCCTCGGCAGGCGCTCGGCGGCAACCTCAACGTCTCGCCAGCCGTCAGCCCCGACGGGACGAAGGTGGCCTTCCTGTCGGAGCGGGCCTTGCTCTCCATCGATCTGTTCGTGGCCGACGTGCAGACCGGCAAGGTCCTGCGGCAGCTCACGAGCACCGCGGTGGACCCGCACCTGGACAGTCTGCAGTTCATCGCGTCGGCTGGCACGTGGGACCCGGCCGGAACCAGACTCGCCGTCACGGCGGTCTCCGAGGGGCGTCCGACGCTGCTCGTCTTCGATGTGGCCAGCGGCGACAGGCTACGCGACCAGAGGCTCGAAGGGGTCGATGCTGCCTTCAATCCTGCCTGGTCGCCAGATGGACGCCGAATCGCGTTTGTCGGCATGCGCCAGGGCTTCACCGATCTGTTTGCCTTCGATCTCGAGACTGCGGCGGTCGAGCAGTGGACCAACGACCCGCATACCGAGCTCCACCCAGCGTGGTCGCCAGACGGTCGCTCCCTGGCCTTTGCTTCGAGCGCCTTCACGACCAGCCTCGAGTCGTTGTCGATTGGCGAGCTGCGCCTGGCACGGTTCGATGTCACGTCGCAGCGCCGCACCGAGGTGCCGGCGTTCAACCGGGGCAAGCATATCAACCCGCAGTGGAGCGCCGACGGCCGCAGCATCTTCTTTGTGGCCGAGCCTCACGGCGTCGCCAATGTCTACCGCGTCGGCGTCGACGGCGGCCCTCCGCGGCAAGTCACGCGTCTGTTGACCGGTGCCAGCGGCATCACCGAGACCAGTCCGGTGATTTCCACCTCGTCCAGCCCCGAACGGTTGGTGTTCACGGCCTTCGAGGATGGCGCGCAGCGCTTGTATGTCGTCGACGATGCGTCGACATTGCTCGGCGCGCCCGTCGGTCCCGACGATGGGCTGGATGCGGCGATGCTGCCTCCGCGGCGCGCGCCCGAGGGGGCCGTGACCGAGTTGTTGCAGCAGCCGACAGTCGGCCTGCCGTCGGGTAACGCCATCACCAGCGTGGAGCCGTATCGGCCGCGGTTGCAGCTCGACTTCGTGGGGCAGCCCTCCATCGCGGTTGGTGCCGATCGCTGGGGCGCCTTCGGCGGGGGAGGGCTCTCTTTCTTCATGAGCGACATGCTCGGACGCCACAACCTCGGCTTGATGATGCAGACGACCGCGAGCCTGGATCAGGATTTCAGCGCGAATGACCTCGGCGGGGCCGCCGTCTACCAGAACCAGTCACGTCGATGGGCCTGGGGCGCCGGGCTCAGCCAGACACCGTATCGGACCGGGTACGTCACCGGGACCACCGCAGCGATCGACGAGCGTCCGGTACTGGTGCAGGAGGCGGTGATCATCCGGCAGGCCGATCGCGCCGCGACGGGAATGGTGGCCTACCCCTTCAGCCGGGCGCAGCGGCTCGAGTTCACCGGCGGAGTCAGGAGCCTGTCCTTCTCGCAGCGGGCCGAGCTCACGGCGTACGCGCTGGACACGGGCGAACTGCTGCTGAACGAAGACCGTGATCTCGCACCCGGTGAGTCGCTGACGATGGGGCAAGCCAGCGCTGCGCTGGTATACGACACGACATCATTTGGCGCCACCAGTCCGGTGCTCGGACAGCGCTACCGGATCGAGTTGTCACCCGTCGTGGGAGATATCCGCTACACCGGCGTCCTGCTCGACTACCGCCGCTACTTCATGCCGGCGCGTTTCTACACCATCGCGACGCGCCTCATGCATTTCGGCCGATACGGTGCCGGAGGGGAAGACCCTCGGCTCACGCCGCTGTACCTCGGCTACCCGTCACTCGTGCGGGGCTACAACATCGGCAGCTTCGGCCCTGCTGACTGCCCGCCAACGGTCGACGGCTCGTGCCCTGCGGCCGATCGACTCACCGGCAGCCGGATGGCTGTGGCCAACCTCGAGCTGCGGTTCCCGCTGCTGCGGCCGTTCGGCGTGGGCGCTGGCATGTACGGGCCGATCCCCGCCGAAGTCGCGCTGTTTGCCGATGCCGGTGTGGCATGGGATGCCGACCGCGCCAATTCGCCCTCGTTCTACCGCAGCGATGCCAAGCCGATCAGCAGCGTGGGCGCTGCGCTGCGCGTCAATGCGCTGGGCTTCGCGGTGGTGCAGTTGGACGTGTCCAAGCCGTTGCAGCGGGAGGGGCGCGGCTGGACGTTCCAATTCAGCTTTGCGCCGGGATTCTGACGGCAGGCGGGCTGCGGCGGCGACGTGCCAGCCCCTCTCCTCATCCGCGTTCGGGTGCTCTGGCTGCACTCGGGCGACATCAAGGCGAACGTGATTCTGTGAACACGAGGCGCAGGACCGCCCCGGCATCAGTCCGCATCGACCCTACTTGAAGCGATCGGAGGCCGGCACCCACCTCACCGACAAGTTCGGGTCCGTCATGTCCTTGTCGAGCGGATACATGGGCCGCACGATCCGCTTGTAGGGAAGGCGTTCCACGTCCTGGTCCACGCCGCCGGGCGTGAGGGCCATGACCCAGTCGGCGCGCATGTCGTAAAGCTCGGGCTGGAGGTAGCCGATCTTCACCACGACGATGTCGGCCTTCCGAGCGGCGAGCCCGAGCCGCGTGAAGTCGGCTTCGTAGTGGTACGGCTTGCGCCGCTCTGTCACGATCACGCTGACGCTGCCGGTCTTGATGACGACCTCGGTCACCGCGTCCTTGTCGCCGTGCCGGATGGCGGTCACGGTTCCCTCGATGCGCACCGGAGGCGCATAGCGATGGTCCACGGCCGCACCTGCGGTTCCCCTCACCGTGCCGCCGACGCCGGCCTTGACCGCCTGCGCGACCAGTTCGGGGCCGGGAATGGAGGCATAGATGAGTGAGGGGCCGTCGGCGCGCTGGAACTCGGGGCGTTCGAGGATGCGCGTGAGCGTCCAGGTGACGTCTCCCGCACCGCCAGCCGTCGGGTTGTCGCCCATGTCGCTGAGGAAGAACGGGTGTGTGTCGCTCTTCAGCGCGCGGTCCATCGCGGCCTCGTACGGCAGCGTCGGCGCGACGAACGCGAAGTCCTTGCGCGCGGACCAGAAGCTGGCGGCGAGGCTCTCCGCCGCGGTCTTGACGGCGGCCTGGTCGTCGCCGACGACCATCACGGCCGCATGGTTGCGGGGTTCGTCCGCCCAGGCGTAGCCGATCCAGATCGCGGCGTCGACGATGCCGGGCCGCGTCGTGATCGCCGGAATGGCGGCGTAGATGCTCTTGGCAGGCTCGATGCGCGTGCTGGTCTTCTCGCCGGGCAACAGCACGGGGACCGCGATGTAGGCCTTGTAGGCGGGCCGGCCCTTGCCGCTTTCCAGCCGCTCGAGCAGGTTCTCGACGGCGCGCTGCTTGGACGCCATCTCGTCTTCGTGCGGCGCCATCCGGTAGGAAGTGATCAAGTCGGACTCGGCCGCCAGTCGCCACGACACGTTCCCATGCAGGTCCATCGAGGTCGAGATGAGGGTCTTGGGTCCCACCACCTCCCGGATCCTCGCGATCATGTCGCCCTCGGCGTCCTCGAGGCCCACGACGCTCATCGCCCCGTGGATGTCGAAGAACAGCCCATCGAGGGGCAGTTGCGCGCGCAGGCCATCGAGCGTCTTGCGCATGAGGGAGTCATAGGCCTCGCGGGTCACCGCGCCGCCCGGTAGCGCGTGTCCCTGCACGGTTCCGAGCCACACCGCACGGTCGCGCAGGGATGTCGGCCCCGAGAAGAACGGATAGGTATCGAGGATGGCCTGCCCGGTAGCGGCGTGGAAGGCCGCCTCGTCGGTCGTCGCCGGGGAGAACGTGCTGGACTCGATCGCCAAGCCGCAGATGGCGATGCGCGGTTTCTGGGCGACGCCGAAGGTGAGGGAGGCGAGGATCCCGAGCAGCAGCAAAGTCTTGGTCACGGCCCATTCTTTCACCGTTCACGATGCCGTGCCGTGACGACTCCTCGCTCACGAGATTGGGGTTGTAGATGGACGGCAACAGCCCGCCGATGATGCTGGGCATGGTCGGTGACGGCACGACGTTCACCTGGGCGCGTGGCTGGCCCCAGATGAACATCCCCGAGAAGTAGTCGACCAGTTCGGCGATGACGGCCTCGAGGGTGCTCGGGTCCCGCGCGACACGCCGCAGCCGCGCCGAGCATCGGGGCGGCTGACTTCAGGGCGTCGACCTGGTCGAGGGCACGCAGGAACGAGAACACGAAGTATTCGTCGTGGACGCGGGTCACCGCCGATGCAATGCCGGATTCTCGACTCAGTCCCGTGGCACGATGTGATTGCGCGCGAACACGTTGTCGGCAGCGTATCGCGCCCCGAAACGGATCCGGGCCACTGTCACTACATCGTGAAGCCATCCCTGCGGGTGGCCCGGCAATATGGCGGCCGCATGGCCGTCGGAGGGAGCCTGCGATGGGATTGATTACGGGATTGGCAGCGCATCGGTGGCCTGGCGGCTGTGCGCCGTACACCTACGACGAGGGGCAACTCAGCCCCACCGAGATTGGGAACATCAACAGCGCGGTGGCCAGCATCAACGGGACGGGAGCCATCCGGCTGATCCGGCGCACCACACAGACGAGGTACATCGACATCATTCCCGACTACCAGCCACTGGATGGCACCTGCTGGAGCAGCCACATCGGCCAGTCCGGGGCACGCCAGGAGGTGAAACTCGACCCCGGCGCTGGTGTCGGCGTCATCATCCACGAGTTGTGTCATGCCCTTGGAATTTCGCATGAGCATCAGCGCCCGGACCGGGACACGAACGTCGGCGTGAACACCAGCGCGGTGAAGCTGCATCGCCAGGGTGACTTCGCGGTCAAATCGCCCCCTGCCTCTGTTGTGGTCGGCGCCTACGACTTTGCCTCGGGAGGCCAAGTATCCCTCAGAACAGGCCACAGGACCCGCTCCGCTTCCCTCAGTCCGGGAACGAAGGCGGTCAGTTGGATTCAGAGCGCTAGAAGAGATTCTCGAAACGGCTTCGGCGTATTTTGCCCAGGCGGCGTTCGACCGCCGGAGAAAATAGCCGGGTGGTGTCGTACATCGACGTCCATCGGGACCGGTTCGGGGTCGGGGCGATTGGCAGGGTGCTGCCGACCGCCCCGTCGTGCTCGACGCGTTGGAGCAGGCCGTTTTACGCGGGACTGCGCGACGCCCTCACCGGGCTGTGCATCACAGGACCCAATATCTCGCCATGCGGCACACCGACGGTCTCGCGGACGCGGGCGTATCGACGACCTGGTCGTCGCCCTTCCGCGAGCGGCTCGGCACATTGTCAGGCTGGGTCTGCGAAATTTCTGGTGCGCGGTCGCCAACGGTTCCCGATGGCATGGCCCGCCGAGACGCTGCACGTCACCGCACGGTTCAACGGACGCCCTGCCGTCTGCTGTGAACCTGGCGCCGCGGATGCGGCGATGCACCGGACGCGGCACTCGCGTCGGGCTGTGGCCTCACGTGCCGTCAGGCTGTGAGCCAGCACGATCAGTCGATGCCGATGTCGTCTACGAGCCGGTCATGCGAGCGGAAGGCATACGTCCCTACCTGCTCACCGATGATTCTGTGGATCTCCAGCCGGATGCGCGCTCGCGTCCACGGCTCACCAGCCGAGATGTCTGGTCGTGGCAGTGAGGCGGCGACATGCCACACCAACTCACGGACGTTCTTCGGGCCGCGTCCGAGCATCCACGGATAGGCGATGGACTCGGCTCAGGACGCACCTCCTACGTCGGCGCGCACGGCCTGCCAGACGACCGGCCATTCATCCTTGTGCACGAGGTCGCGCAACGGTGTGTCCAGCGCCACTGAGCCGGCCCGAGCCTTGAGCTGAACACGGAAGCCGCGGCGAAGCGTGTAGAACAGCCGCTGAGACGGGCAGTGACGCCGGTGAAGGCAGCGACCTCGAACGCCGCGCGTCGTGCCCGCGGGATGCGGCCACGTCGGTGGGGGAATCCGCGCCGAAGGCGAACCCCAGGTTCGCACCGACCTGAAGCGACACGTCTTCTCACATACGGAAGAGCCGCGTGAACTTCACGGTGAACCCGCGGTTGCGCAGCAGCGGCAGCGCGCCCCCGAGGCCGCTCCGCGTGTCGCGTCCGTCGCTGTAGACGACGAACAGCTCGCTGCCGGGCCGATACTCCCACCGGTAGCGAATGTTGGTGGTGAGCAGAGCACCGGACGAGGCGTATTGAATGAGCGAGGCGACCAGCATCCGTGGCGTGAACGACAGCACGCCCCGTCCGCTGACCAGCGTCGCCCTGAAGCGGCCGGTCGGCAGGTCTCCCCAGTTCACCGAGACGGTGGGCTCCACCGAGAACCTGGCCGAGATCTCGGCGCGGCCGCGTAGGGAAACCTCCGTGAGATCGCCGCCGTACAACGCCGCCGCGCGCCGCCCCCACGTCGCCCGAGACACGGCGCTGCGTGCCGAGCGTGTAGGCGCCCCGCACCGTGGAGCCGACGTACGAGCCGGCGGGAACGGGCGTCCCCACCACCTGGAAGGGCAAGGGAACCACCTCGAGGTCCGTGGCTGTACTGCAGGTTCCAGGCGTCGCCGCTCTGCATCTCCGTGCGAAGGCCGATTCGGGCCTGCCGGTTCATCAGGCGATGGCCGGTATCGGTGATGTGGTCGAACGCCGACTCGAGGCTCACCTTGCGCACCGCCGACCGGGTCCGAGGACGACGACTCACGCGCAGTTGCGCGAGCTGCTCGATGAAGTCGGAGCGACGCAGGAAGCCCACTTCGGGATTGAACGCCTCGCCGACGCTCAGCCGCTCGACCTGCACGCCGAGCAGGTCGGCATCGTAGTCGACGCGCAGTCGATGACTCCGATCGCCATCCGGACGGCCAGGCGTACGCGTTTCCGCGACGTAGCCCACGATGTTGAGGTACTGGTGCAGTGAGAGGTTGGCGTCCACGCCGACGACGGCGTTCTCACCGCCGGTTGCCGTGTGGGTGCGGTGCGTCGCCAGCGCGCCGATGTAGCTGCGACGGAGGATGTCCCGCTTGACGCGCACCACCGCGAAGTTCGTGGCGGGCGGAGTTGGCGCTGGCGCCGTCACCTGTCCGGACGTCGAGCAGGCCAATCGAGTACGGACCCACGCGTCCCGTGAGGCGGCCCCCGACGTCGATCGGCACGACCTCGCCCTGGTCCAGCCCGATACGCCGGCTGAAGAACAGCACCGGCGTGTTCGAAGGCAGGCCGGTGCCCGTCGTCGAGGACGTTTGCGCGCCGCCGAAGGCGAAGATGCCGCGGCCCTCGAGGAAGAACTCGCGCTTCTCGGGGAAGAACAGGTTGAAGCGCGTCAGGTTCACCTGCAGGTCGTCGTCCTCGACCTGCGCGAAGTCGGTGCGGTAGGTGAGATCGGCCGAGAGGCTCTGCGACATGACGTACTTCATGTCGAGCCCCCCGTTGGCGGAGAGGTCGTTCGCGAAGGACGGGTCGCGCGCGCGATCGGCGGCGACGCTGCCCACCGTGTACGGCTTGATGTCGAGATTCAGGCCTGCCGGCGGGGTTTCGAGACCGACGAGCGTGGCGGCCTGCGAGAAGAGCAGGATGCCGCGCGCGCCGAAGATGCGCGGCACCGGTGCCAGATAGGACATCTCGTTCTTCCAGCGCACGTTGCGCCGGACGTTGATGCCCCAGGTCTGCGGCCCGCTGCCACGGTAGCGCAGCGACCGGAACGGGATGGCCACCTCCACGGTCCAGCCTTCGTCGTCGCGCCTGGCGCGCGTGCGCCAGACCGTGTTCCAGTCTCGGTTCGCATCGCGTTCGTCGGTAATCTGCGTATCCCATGCGCCGCCGATCGAGTTGACGAGGAACTCGTAGCCGTTGCGCCGGTCATGGAACGTGTCGAGGCTGATGCTCAGGTTGTCGTTCTGGCTGACGTTGCGGCCGTCACGGCGCATGTCGTTCGCGATGATGCGATGGGGCTGGCTGTCGCGGCACCGGGCCGAGATGTACAGCGTGTCGGCATCGAAGAGGATCCAGACCAGCGTCGGTTCGGTGGCGAGCGCGCCTTCGTCGGGGTCCTGTTGGATGAAGTCGGTGACGGGCGTGATCGTCTGATACACCGCGTCGTCCAGCACGCCATCGATTGCGGGGCCCGTCGCGACGCGCGTGGCGCGCACGACGACGCGGCCGGCGTCGTCGAGCCACTGCACGGGAGGGACAGGCGCGACGGGTGCGTCCGCGACCGAGGACGTCTGCGCTGCGACCACGTCCGTGGCGCAGATCAGGGCGCCGCACATCAGCACTCCGAGTAATGGCAGGTGACGGACGAGGCTCCGTGGCAAGGGGGTGCGCACGGGCGATCGCATCAGCGCATCGTATCGCGTTCGACACGCGGCCATGAGGGCTGGACCACGCGGCGTACCAACGCTCCGGCCCGGATCGTCGGGCGCTGTGAGCCTTCAAGTGCCGCCACGCTGACATACCTGTAGCGGGCGCCTTCTGCAGACAGAAGCGAGGGGCTAGCGCTTCTTCAGCACCCTGTTCAAATTCAGGCCTTCTTGCGAGCCGTGCTTGCGCCGGCCACCTTCCGTGGCCGCCCGCCGAGTCGGCCATTCGCTCGCGAGGCCCGTGCCTTGGCGGCCGTGCGCTTGGCACCGACCAGGGCGGCCACGCCGACGATCTCCACGCTTCCAGTGCCAACGTCTGAGCAACGAGCCACACGGACTTGAGCCTCTGGCTTGCTGGACGGATGTTCCTGCAGGTACGCCTCGAGCAACCCACGAATGGCTCGCTCCGCTTTGGCGTGCGTATCGGCTGCCGCATACACGGGCAACCCCGGCACGTACGCGCTCACGGCGCCGTCGTGTTCAGTCTCGAGCACGATCGGATAGAGCATGGTCATTCAACACCCGCCTCGCGCAGGATGCGCGCGCCGAGTCGACCGGCGTCCTTCTTCGTGTGCACCGCCACCCACACCTCTTTGCCTGTGACGGGGTGCTTCAGCAGCAGGTGGCTGCCTTTGCCGGACCGCACCTGAACGAACCCGGCAGCCTTCAGCTTGCGGATCACCTCGGCCCACGTCACCCGGACAGCGTAAACCTATCGGTGGGTTTGGTAAAGCGCGCCTCGTGCTCCAGCCCGGCGCGAGGAGCTTGGCCCCCTCGCCGGCCGCTCCGGTGGCTGCGGGCCCGAGGCCGAGGCGGTCGCGAGCCGAGAACCGGGAAGGAACCGTTCCTTCAGCGTGCCCTGAAGACTGGCCCGACGGCGGGTTGTCACGGTACACGGGTATCGTGTATCTTCGGCGCGTGATTCGGTCCTTCGCGGACGAGACCACGAGGGACTTGTTCAGCAGTGTCAACAGCAAGGCGGCGCGGCGCATCCCGAACACCGCGTGGAGGGCGGCCCAGCGCAAGCTGAAGCAGCTCGACCTCGTGGCGACGCTCGACGCTCTGAATATTCCTCCGGAGAACGACCTGCATGCCCTCAAGGGCGACCAGGCCGGGCGCCACGCGATCCGGGTGAACGATCAGTACCGGATCACCTTTCGATGGGAGGGACACGATGCCTTCGACGTCCGGTGCGAGGACTACCACTGAGCCAGCGAGCCTGCCGCGCGATCCCGCGGTGCTCGGCCCGCTCGTTCATCCCGGCGAGATGCTGCTGGAGGAATTCCTCCGTCCGCTCGGCCTTCAGCAGAGCGTCGTTGCCGACGAACTGGGCATCAGCCGCAACCGCCTCAACGAACTGGTGCTGGGCAAACGTTCGGTGACGGCCGACACCGCGATTCGACTCGAGCGGCGATTCAAGATGCCGGCGCGCTTCTGGTTGCACCTCCAGGCCGACTACGACCTGCAGACGGCACTGGATGACGCTGGTGCTGCCGGACGTCGGACGAAGCGGCCAGGGTAGTCGAGACCGCTGTTTGGTCAAGACGAGGCGCTCGCCCCGCCTCCGCTTCTCCTGTCTTCCCTGTTTGCTTCACGCGCCAGGACCACCGTGGAACCGCCCAGCGCGCGCCAAGTAAATGGTATCGAGCCGCCATATCGGATCGTGATGCGCGGAATCAGCGATGTCCCGGAAGACCTAGCCGATTTCGTAAGACCCGTTGTCATGGTCCTTCTGGACGCAGCGATGGTCAGGGAAGGAATCGAAGTCACCTTCGGCGAGCGTGAAGCCGGCGCTTGACCTCGCGCCCATCCGACCGGGAGCTCCGCCGTCCTCCCGCAGGCCCTGCCGCTCACTGCGCCAGCCAGCCGGACGTGACACTCGTTCAGGCCCAGTCCCTCCGGGCAGAGCAGAGGTCGCCATGGCGTCCACCGTCACACCCACATCCCGTCACTTCGCTCGCGCGTCCCGCGCCGCAGCCGACGCCCAGCTCGGCGTCCCCGAGCCCGTCCCGCTCATGACCCCGGACGAGGTCGCGCGCGTGCTCCGCACGTCGCGCGCGGCCGTCTACAAGATGCAGGAACGCGGACAGCTGCCCGGTGTCCGCCGCATCGGCCGCCGACTCCTGTTCGACCGCGCCACGTTGCTAGACTGGATGGGCCAGAACCCCACGTCGTCACTGAACGGAGCACAGTGATGAGCGTGACAGTGCGCCCCTACCGTCGTGGGGGCTTCGAGGTCGACATCCAGTGGCGATCACAGGATGGTCGACGACATCGCGAACGGAAGCGGCTCGACATCACGTCGAAGACCGCCGCACAACGCTGGGGCGAGGGACGGGAGCGCGAGCTCCTGATCCGCGGCCCCACAGTGAAGCGAAAGGAGGTCCCGACCCTCAGCAGTTCGCGCCGCGCTTCATGGACGGCCACGTGCGCGCGAACCAGGCCAAGCCGAGTGGCATCGCGCACAAGGAACTGGTGTTCAAGAATCACCTGTTCCCGACGCTCGGCAACAAGCGTCTCGACGACATCACCGATGAGGACGTGCAGCAGCTGAAGTACAAGCTGCGGCACCGCAAGCCGACGCACGGTGAACAACGTGCTCAGCGTCCTGAGCATGATGTTGAAGAAGGCGGTCGAGTGGCGTGTGCTCGATCACCCGCGCTGCATGGTGCGCCTCGTGAAGCGGCAGCAGGGCACGGCCCGCTTCTACAGCTTCGAAGAGTTCGAAGCGCTGGTGGCGGTCGGCGCGAAAGTGCCGCCGCGCGAACGCCCGTCCCGATCCCGACTTCAGGTACGACTCGAAGGTCTTGGCCGCATCGGCCGTTGCGAAGTCGATGACGACTTCGAGCCGCCACGGCCGTCCGGTCGTCGTGTGCCGCGAGTCGCCGCGGTTGTGCGCGGCCAGGCGCGCGCCGACGTCGCTGGTCAGGCCGGTGTACCAACGCGCTGGCTGTGACTGGCTCCGAAGGATGTAGACGCTCGTCTGTTGCGGCACGCGTCCTGGGTGGCAAGGGTGGTGCCGTTCGTCCGTGTCAGGTTCGACGCGGACACACGACGAACCCCCGATGGCTCGGTTGCAGGATGCGCGTACCCGGCGGGCCGACATATGCGCAGATTCCGCAAGCCGCCTTCGCGTAGCGGGCCTCGCCCGGGAAGGGGGAAGCCAGCCGAAGCTCGCCGACGGCGAGCCAGGAATTGTGATGAGAGAAAAGGGGGGCCGCCATCGCGGCAATCACTCGGCTCGGGGCGAAGCCAGCCGTAGCTTCATCGAGCGAGAGGTCCGCCTTCGCGGCGACGCCGCTACGGCGGACAGCCTCCGCGAGTATCGAGAGCGGAGGCTGGTGAGCCGGGAAGGAATCGAACCTTCAACCCGCAGATTAAGAGTCTGCTGCTCTGCCAATTGAGCTACCGGCCCACATTGCGCTCGCCGGGAAGCGAAACGCGACCCCGAAAGATACCACAGCAGGCGGACGCCGCCAACGGGCGTGCGACATCTACGCATCTGCCCGCCATCGCGCGAAGTGTCCGGTCTGCGAACACCCGGGCAGCTCCGACACACCCGCGTCCGCGCGCCGATGACGAGGTGACTCCGCAAGCCGGCCCGATTGCCCGGCAATCTGGCGGTTTGTCCGCTCGCCCTGCGCTCGCAGCGATGGCAACTGCCTTGCTCCTCCTTTTCCTGTCATCGAGCCCCATGGAGAGCGCCGCCACGTGCGGCGGTCTTCTGAGCCCTCTGCCAAGGAGCCTTCATGAGCACCGACAACTATTACGACTACCGTCTGCCCGACCGGACCCGGAACGCCGACGCCTCCTCGACTCCAACGTGGGTGCTGGGCCTCATCGCCGGCGCCGCCCTCGGCAGCGGACTCGCCCTCCTCTTCGCGCCCCGGCAGGGTGCCGCGACGCGCCAACAGCTGGCGCAGCGTGGTCAGGAAGCGGGACGCCAGGTGCGCCATGCCTACGCGAGCGTGGCCGGCACGGCTCGTCGCAACGCGCGACGCCTCAGCGAGCAGGCCCAGGACTGGCGCCGCCAGCGTGCCGAAGCTGCCGACGCGCGTGAGTCGATTTACGCCGATTACGGCGCAGCCGGAAGCACGCCAGCGAGCCAGGCCCCCAATCTCCTGCGCGACGGCATCCACGAGGTCTCGCCCGGCTCCACGTCGGTGACCCCGGGTTCGGATGCACCGGGAGCGACGTCAGCGTCGTCGTCCGAGCCGCGTTCGCCACTCGCCTGACGTCGTAACGGGCCGTCGCCAAGCGACCGGCGGCTGGTGGGGGAGTGCGGCGCCGGTTCGCCCGGCTCCGCACTTCCTGTCTTCTATTGCTTCACGCGCGGCGATCCGACAACGGCAGCGACGGGCCCGCTCGCTCAGATCCGTCGCGCCCGGGCCGGCCGGTCCGGCAGGATGTCGCCGCGGGCCATCTCATACAGATTCTTGGCTGCGCCGACCACCGGTGTGGCGTCCAGCGCCGTGTCGGCAACGCCGCGAGCGAAGCCTTTGCGGCGAATCGCCGCGCGCAGCGCAAAGATCGCCACCACCGCGCCGAGCAGCGGAATCGATCGGGTGAATCGCCGCGCCAGGCGGGCGCGGCCGTACTGGGAAACCTGACGGGTGATGCTCATGGCTGCCCCTTCTGCGAGGCGTGTGCCAAAGCCGGGCCGGCCTGAATGGGCTCCAGCGCGTTGGGATTGACGACGAACCGGGGGGGGGGGGCGGTCCCACGGTTCGGAGTCCCCGAGCATGGGGTGAAGCGGGCGGTCTGCGAGCGCGACTGGCGGAGGTGTAGGTCTGACGTCTGCAGTCCCGCCCCGCCGAGCTGATCCTGCCCGCCCCGCGCTGCATTCCGAATTCTGCATTCCGCATTCTGAGTTCCGGATGCCGCGTGATACATACCCCCCGTGCGTCCCCATGTCTGGCATCTGTTCACCGCGGCCGCCGTGTTCGCGGCAGTCACCGTCACAGTGTCGTCGCAGGGCCCGACCCCGGCGCACGAGACGGCTCGCTACTTTCCGCTCGCCGACATCACGTCCGCAAACGTCGCCTCGCTGACGCCCGCGTGGACGTTCCATAGCGGCGACTTCAGCGGCGGCCGCGGCCCGGAACCGAAGGGCAGCGTGCCCGGCGTGCAGACGCGCCCGATCGTCTCGCACGGCTCGCTCTACGTCACCACCCCGTCGAGCATCGTCATCGCCATCGACGGCGAGACCGGGAAAGAACAGTGGCGACACGACCCGCAGAGCGCGGGCCGTCAAGCGCTGCTACGACGCGCATCGCGGCGCGTCCATCTGGCCGGCCGCTGGACCACGAGCGGGCAACCACCCGAGTCATCTTCTCGGGCACGTGCGACGGGCGCCTCATCGCGCTCGATGCGGCGACCGGTCGGCCCCGCCGCGAATTCGGCGAACGGCGGCGCCATCGACCTGCGCCCGGGCGCCGATGCCCGGCAGGGCGAAGCGTACGGGGTGACCTCGGCGCCGGCCGTGTTCGGCGACCTGGTGATCACGGGAGCGATGGTCCCGGAGGGCGTGCCGCGCGGACCGGCTGGCGACGTGCGCGCGTTCGACGTCCGCAGCGGCAGGGAAGTGTGGCGCTTCCGCACGGTACCGCGCCCTGGCGAATACGGGCACGAGACCTGGCCGCGCGACGGCTGGCAGCGGCGCACCGGCGCCAATGTGTGGTCGTCGATGACCGTCGATCACGAGCGTGGGCTGGTCTTCCTGCCCATCGGATCGGCGTCGTACGACTTCTATGGCGGCGACCGCAAGGGCCGCAACCTGTTTGCCAACTCGCTGGTCGCCCTCGATGCGGCCACGGGCACGCGACGCTGGCACCAGCAGCTCGTGCACCACGACATCTGGGATTACGACCCGCCGAGCCAGCCGATCCTGGCCGACGTTCAGCGCAATGGCCGCGCCGTGCCGGTGGTGATCCAGCTGACCAAGACCGGACTGGTGTTCGTGTTCGAGCGGCAGACCGGCTTGCCGGTGTTCGGCCTGGAGGAGCGCGAGGTGCCGCGCAGCGAGGTGCCGGGCGAGGAGGCCTCGCCGACGCAGCCATTCCCGATCGCGCCGCAGCCGCTGGTGCGGACGCGTCCGGTGACCCGCGAGGAGCTGACCCAGGTGACCCCGGCCTCGCGCGACGAATGCGAACGGCTGTTCGCGCGCGTCACCAGCGGCGGGCTGTACACGCCGCCGGGATTGACGCCGACGCTGCTCTTTCCGGGGACGATGGGCGGCGCCACGTGGTCCGGCGGGGCGGTGGACCCGTCGTCGTCTCTGCTGATCGTCAACACCAACGAGGTCGGCGCGATTGCGCAGATGGTCCCGGCGCCGGCGGGCAGCGCCCTGCCGTACGTCCGCGGCGGTAGCCTGGGCGCATACGGACGCTTCTGGGACAGCCAACAGTTGCCCTGTCAGGCGCCGCCCTGGGGCAAGCTCAACGCAATCGACCTGAGCACCGGCCAGATCGTCTGGCAGGTGCCGCTCGGCAACGTGCCGTCGCTCGAGGCGCAGGGCATCACCGGAACCGGTTCGCTGAATCTCGGCGGTCCCATCGTGACCGCGGGCGGACTGGTGTTCATCGGCGGCGCCATCGACAGCCGGATCCGCGCGTTCGACCTCAAGACCGGCCGGGAACTGTGGCGTGCGCCGCTGCCTGCCAGCGGCCATGCCGCGCCGGTCAGCTACCGGGGCCGCAAGGACGGCCGCCAGTACGTGGCAATTGCCGCGGGCGGCGGTGGCAAGTTCTCGCACGGCATTTCCGACGCGGTCGTCGCGTTCGCCGCGCCGCCGGGTCTCCTGACAGGGCACGTCGGGGACGTGCCCCTACCGAACCGACGGGACGTGCCGCTACCAGAACGCACGGGGGACGTGCCGTCAACAACCCACGCGATTGGCGGACCCGCACGCCGTCGTCGCTTCGACACATCCGTCGGCACGACGGCACTTTGTGTCGGTGCACGTTCCGTGCGCTAGGGCAGCGCCCGATCTCGGCCCCGGCTGGCGATCCGGGCGAGAGGAGCGCAAATATCCCAGTATATTTGCGGCATTCTGCGTTTCGGTCGGGCTGGAGCCCATCCCGCGCGACGTGCCTCTGCGCCGCTGTCCCAACCTGCGCCCGACCTTGCAGTGCAGTGACGCGACGGCGTCATGCTCCGCATTGCCCTCCTCCTCCTCGTCTGCGTGGTGGCCCTCGTCGTCGAGGCGCGTGCGGACGCCCTGTCGTCCACGCCGGGCTACTTCCGCTTTCCTGCGCTGTCCGACGATGGGATCGTGTTCACGGCCGAGGGCGACCTCGTGGCGCGCGCCGGTGCGCGGCGGCGATGCGGTCCGACTCACGAGCAGGCCCGGTGAGGAAGCGCATGCGGCCGTCTCGCCTGATGGCAGGCACGTCGCCTTCTCGGCGTCCTTCGATGGCGCGAACCGAGGTCTATGTCCAGCGCCTTGCGGCGGGCGCGGTGCCCGTACGACTGACCTACGACATCGACGGCGCTCTCGTCGTCGGCTGGACACCCGACGGGGCGGTGCTGTACGCCACCCGCCGCCATGGCGACCTGCCGGGCGTCCACCTGGCCCGCGTCGACCCCGGATCCGGCGTCACGACCGTGCTGCCGATCGCCCTGGCCAGCGACGGGCAGTTCGACGACGAGGGCACGTTGTACGTGACGCGGTTCGCCTTTCAGGGCAGCTTCACGAAGCGCTACCAGGGCGGCGGAGCGCAGTCGATCTGGCGCTATCGCGACGGGGCACGTGAAGCCGAGCCCACTGACCAGTGACTTTGCCGGAACCAGCCGGTCGCCGATGCCCTGGCGCGGCCGCGTCTTCTTCGAAAGCGACCGCGACGGCACGATGAACATCTGGTCGATGTCGGGCGCTGGCGGCGACCTCCGCCAGCACACCCACCACGTCGATTTCGATGTGCAGGGCGCGTCGCTGCGGCAGGGGCGCATCGCCTACCAGCTCGGGGCCGACCTGCGCGTGCTCGACGTCACCAACGGCGAGGACGTGCGGGTGCCGATCCGGCTGGTGTCCGACCTGACCCAGAGCCGTCCGCGCGTCGTGGACGTCGCCGTCGGAGTGGGTCTCGTCGGCACACCTCTCGCCGTCGGGTGACCGCCTTGCGCTCACCGCGCGCGGCCAGGTGTTCGTCGCTCCGGTGAAGAAGGGCAGTGTCGAACTCGTGGCCGCCGACGCAGGCGTGCGGTATCGCGACGCTCGCTTCCTCCCGGATGGCCGGACGCTCGTGGCCCTGGCCGATCGGACCGGTGAGTTCGAGTTCTGGACGCTGCCGGCTGGCGCGGCCGCGACGCCGACAGCCATCTCGAGCGGCGCGACCGTTACGCGACGCGAGGGCGTGATCTCGCCGGACGGGCGCTTCATCGCCCACCAGGATCAGGACCAGCGTCTCTGGGTGCACGACGTCGAGTCCGAGGCAGGCGCGTCTCATCGCCCGCAGCGACACCGTGGACTTCCGGGATCTGCGCTGGTCGGCCGACGGACTGTGGCTGGCGTACGTCCAGGCCGGCGCCAATGGCATCAGCCGAATCTGGGTGTACGACGTGCCGCCGGGGCGGGCGCGGCCGGTGACCACCGATCGCTTCGACAGCTACAGCCCGGCCTGGAGTCCGGACGGCGCATGGCTGTACTTCCTCTCCGACCGCAACTTCGAGAGCGCCGTCGCCTCACCGTGGGGGCCGCGACAGCCGGAGCCGTTCTTCGACAGGCAGACCCGCATCTACCAGCTCGCCATCGCCAGGGACGCCCGGTCGCGCTTCGCCCCGCGTGACGTGCAGACGCCGCCCGTGGCGGCAGCACCCCGACCGCTGTCCGCGCGACGGCGCCGGTCCATCCTGCAGGGCATCGACGACCCGGGATCTGTCCGGTCGCGTCAGCGAGGTGCCGCTCGTTCCGGGCAACTACGCGGCACTCGACACCGACGGCCAGCGGCTCTTCTTCCTGTCCTGGGAGGTCGGCGGCGGCCAATCGCAAGGCGCTGCGGATGATGCCGATCGACGACTCGCGGGAGCTCGAGACGCTGGCCGCCGACGTCGATCGCTACGAGCTGTCGCTCGATGCCTCGACACTGCTGATCGCCCGTCGCGACGACCTGTTCGTGCTGCCCGCGAATGGCACGGTCCCGACGGAGCTGGCCAAGGCCAAGGTCGGATTCGGCGCGTGGACGATGACGGTGCATCCCCGCGACGAGTGGCGGCAGATGTTCGTCGATGCCTGGCGCCAGCAGCGCGACGGCTTCTACGACCGCGGCATGCATGGCGTGGACTGGCCGGCGATGCGGGCGCGCTACGAGCCGCTGCTGGCGCGCGTCACCGACCGCGCCGAACTCGGCGACCTGATTGCGCAGATGGTGGGCGAGCTGTCGGCGCTGCACATGTTCGTGCGCGGCGGCGACCTGCGCCAAGGGCGGCGAGGTCACCTTCGGATCGCTCGGCGCCACGCTGGTGCGCGATGAGGCGCGGGGCGGATACCGCGTCGAGCGGGTGCTGGTGGGCGACCCCGACCTGCCCACCGAGCGCAGTCCGCTTGCCATGCCGCTCGTCGATGTCCGGGAAGGCGACGTGATCACGGCGGTGGACGGCGTCGGCACGCTCGCGCCCGAGCACATCCAGCTGCTGTTGCGCGATGCCGTCGGCAAGGACGTCCGTCTGCGGGTCCTCGCTGGCGATACCGGGAAGCGTCCGCGACGTCGTCGTGCGGCCGATCTCGTGGCGGCGCGACGCCGAGCTGCGCTACCGCGCCTGGGAACTCGATCGTCGTCGGCGCGTCGACGCTGCGTCTGGCGAGTCGATTGGCTACGTCCACCTGCGGGCGATGAACGCCGCGGACATGTCGGAGTGGCAGCGCGCCTTCTACCCGGTGCACGACCGGCAGGGGCTGATCATCGACCTGCGCCGCAACACCGGCGGCAACATCGACAGCTGGCTCCTCAGCCGGCTGCTGCGCCAGGCGTGGTTCTACTGGCAGCCGCGCAACGGTCAGCCGACGGCCAACATGCCCTACGCGTATCGCGGCCACATCGCGGTGCTGGTGGATCAGGAGACGGCCTCGGACGGCGAGGCCTTCGCCGAGGGCGTGCGGCGTCTCGGCCTCGGCGTGGTCATCGGCACACGCACCTGGGGCGGCGAGATCTGGGGGTCGGGTGGCAGCGCGCTGCTCGATCGCGGCACGGCGTCGGTGCCCGACACCGGCGTCTTCAGTCCGCAGGGCGAGTGGCTCATCGAAGGACGCGGCGTCGAGCCGGACATGGTCGTGGACAACCTGCCGGTGCGCCACCTTCCGCGGCGGGGACGCCCAGCTGGATGCGGCGGTGGCGTACCTGCAGCAGCGTATCCGCGAAGCCCCGGCCCCGCCGGTTGCCGCACCCCGGTATCCCGACAAGCGACTGCCGCCCGCGATGAGCACCGCGGCGCGCCCGTAGCCCTGGGCTCGACTGGCGCTCGACCAGCTGCACCTCGTCTACAATCCGCGCATGCCAGCCCAGGCGCGACTCGTCATCGGACTCGTCGGCGCGGTCATCATGCTGCTCAGCAGCGTTCCCCATTCGCTGCTGGGGTGGCCTGCACAGCGTCAGGTGCTGCTGCAGTCGCATGTGCCTGCAGATGCCATTCTCGGGCTGGCGGTCGGCTGGCATTTCGGCGCGGTTGCCATTGCCGTGTTTGGTTTCATTGCCACCGTGTCGTTCCTGCAGGTCATGCGCGGCCACCCGCCGCATATGCGCGCCACCACGGTCATCGGCGTGGCCCATACGGGCTTCGGCCTGTGGACGTGGTTGGTGACGCGGGAGCCGTTTGCCCTGACTTTCGTGGTGCCTGGCGTGCTGGTACTGGTGGGTTCACTCGGGCAGCGACGCTGAGCTTCGTTGAAATGAGATTCGATCCTTGCATTGAGTGGAAGGCAAGGAGAGTCCACACAATGGCTGATCTTTGGAACGACCACGACAGTTACTGGCGCAACACCTACAGCACGCGGCCGTACGCGTCGGGCCGCAGCTACGATGACCTGCGCGGCGGCTATCGCTACGGGTACGAGTCTGCCAATCGCTACCAGGACCGCAGCTGGGATGATGTGGAGTCGGAGCTGTCACGTGACTGGGACGGCTACGAGCACCGCGGGCAGAGCACCTGGGAGAACGTCAAGGATGCCGTCCGGGATGCCTGGAACCGGATGACCGGCGGCAGCGACCAACGCTCCGCGACCTCAGGCGGCGCGAGCACCGGCAGCACCACCCGCTCGACCTTCTAGTCCGTCTTCGGTGACCGCCCGGGCTCTCGAGTGGGCCCGGGCGCGTTCGCGTGTCTGCATGCTACGATGGGCGCCTTTCCGCATGCGCCTGTAGCTCAGCTGGATAGAGCGTCGGCCTTCGAAGCCGCAGGTCGGGGGTTCGAGTCCCTCCGGGCGCACCACTCGCTTACCGCGAGTGTCGCGACCCGGCCGTCCTCAGCCACTCGGCTCCGCTCTGCGAGCTCGCCTCGGGGTCGAGTCCCTCCAGGCACACCACTAAAACATTGGAGACCCTTGTTTTCGTTTCCGGGTTGACGGGCGTCCACCCGGCGTCGGTGACGTAGTGACAGCCTGCGCCAATTTCTGCCGATGAGTGGCAGGGTCTGCTGGCTACACCCGATGGCTCCCGCGGCGTTCGTCTCATTCGCGCCGAATGGCCCACCGGCCCCTCGGCACCAGTCTGTTCACGCCAGTGCGTCCTGCACACCCTGCCCCACCCGACGGCCACCCGGACGCACCTCGCCGTCATCGCCATGGCCGGCCCTCAGAGCGGGCACATGCTGCGACCAAGGCCCGTGCCCTATTTGCCCGCACCCTGGCAGCCGACGCGCGCTAAAACGCGTTCTCACGTCGGCAAGGGTGACCTCTCTAGTAGGTCGGATTGCTCAACGTTCGTTGCGGCTTTCCAAGTCAAGTACGCCACGGGCGTCCCTCAGTTGCGCCGAGCCGTCTCGCCTGCAAACTGCGCGCTGGGGTTCGACCGGCTGACCGCACTTTGCGGCACGAGGACCGAAACGCTGTCCTGAAATGCAGCATTAAACGTCCGCGTGCTCCCCAGCGAGTCTGTGATGGAGATCACAACGTCAGCGGTAGCACGTGACAATGCGCGATTGTAGTCGACCCACACCTCGATACCGTTGCGACCCAGGGGCGAGATGAAGTTAGTGCCCCAGAGGCGCTGGAGGTCGCCTGGTGTGTAATTCCGGAAAAAGAGGTCCTGGCCCTGGTAGTCCTTCCAAGTCACGTTGAGGAAGTTCACGCTGTACCCGGTGGTTCCCCCAGTCTCCGAAAAGAACGCCGTGACCTTCGCCCGGAACAAGTATGCCGGTTCGGGGGAGCGCGTGACCTCGAGTCCACCGGTGATGAGCGGAACCGCTTCGCGGGGCAAGCTGACGCTGACGCGAGAGATACCCGCCATGCCTTGGTGAGTCGCGGAGATCGTGGCATCGCCCGCGGACCGGGCCGTCACTACGCCTGTACCACTAACGGTGGCCACGCCAGTTGCGTCAGACGTCCAGGTCGCCGTGTTGGTGATGTCCTGAGGCGCCCCAGTGGTCATGTTGGCAGTGGCCTTCAGGCTGACCGTCTGTCCGACCGACGTGAAAGGCCCGCTGTAACCGGTCACCGAGATAGACGAGATCGATGGAGTCGTTGGCGTCGGCGCAGACGGTGAGCCATTGCCACCACCGCAAGCGCCAGCAGCGGCCAGGGACGCGGTGAGTGCAGAGAAAACCGCGAGACGTTTGATCATTGAGTAGAGTGCTCCTGGCTGTCAGTGATACCTACGCGAGCCTCGCCGGCTCGCAACCTGCGTCGCTGGTAGCCGGAGAATTCCCGACATCCTAGGCCACCACGAGGGGCTGCGCCCTCTGTCACTAACACGGACGCTCTAGCAAAGAACAGAGAGTGCACCCGGCCACTCCAGTCGCCTAGTCCGCATGCAGCGCCAAAACCGGGCGCCGGCGCCCGAGTCCTGCGATTGCGGGCAGCGCCGACCAGTGTATCCAATCAAATACAAATGTCAGTAAGTCACGCTGCGCTCCCCCGTAAGAAGGTGCGATGCAGGGGCAGGCCAAGTTCGAAACCGCAGGTCGGAGCTCGAGTCCCTCCGGCCGCACCACCCACTCACCTGCGCACGCGTCACTTCGCCACGACACTCCGCGGTCGCACCAGCGCCTCGATCTCCGGCACGTCGAACTCGGCCAGCAGGCCGAAAGTGAACATCTCGGGCATCTGCTGTGCGCTGATGTTGCGGTCGAGCACCTCGCGCAGCGTGCGCCACCCGTCGTGCGTCTGCACGCCGCTGATGGCGTCGGGCTCGAGTGCCGCGGCGACCAGGGCGATGAGGCTGGTGCGCGGTCCGCGCGCGACAATCTCCACCGGCGCGCCGTGGCGGGACTTCAGCCAGCGTGCGGTTGCCGTGACCTGCCCGACCTCCAGACCGAGCGGGCGTTCGCCGAGCGCGGCCACCAGCAGGCCGAAGAGGAAGTCGCGCTGACCAAGCGCCGACTCGCCGAAGTACCACGGGTCCACCGCCGCGACACGACGGCCCTCCCCCAGGATCCGCCGCACATCGTCTCCGGCCTTGGCGCGCCCGGCGTCGTTGAGGACCAGTGAGGTGCCGGTGGGTGAGGTCGGCGACAACTCGGTGACCGGCACCGTCCAGTTGTCGAGATGCAGCTTCCAGAACGACGACGTGCCGCTGGACCCCGCGGCCACGGCCCGCGCCGTGAAGGTCGGCGCCTTGACGAGCGCCTGCAGCCGCTCGCGCGCGCGGCGCGGCCGGGGCCGGACGCGCTTCGAGGATCCCGCGGGCAATCGACCTGAAGTCGGCGTTGTCGCTCGGCACCGGTACCGTCAACGTGGCGAGGTCGCGGATGTCGGCAGTGACGTCGATCTCGGTCGGGTCGAAATCGGCACGGCCGCCGAGCAGGTGGGTATGCAGGAAGCGGTAGAACGCTTCGCGGTTGTCGCGCTCGTAGTTGTGCCCGTTGTCGTAGTTGACGTGATACCCGAGGCGGTTACCGGCGCCGACCAGGTCGAACACCGGTCGCGCCTGCTGCATGAGGCTGCCGACGACGTAGTCGCCGCGATAGCAGCAGTTGTCCTTGGCGTTGTAGGTCAATTGCAGCGCCCGCGGCGCCATCAGCGCATTGAGGTGGGTGTAGTCGGCAATCGATGCCGAGATCGGACGGCGTCTGCTCGGAGTCACCGAGGTCCTTGTCGGGCCACTGGGCGCGGGTGACGAAGCTCGAGAACCCGGCGACGGGATTGGCCAGCGCGACGCGCGTGTCGAGGGCGCTGAGGATGATCGTCTGCCAGCCGCCGCCCGAGAGGCCCGTCACCGCGACCCGCGCGGCGTCGGCATGCGGCAGGGCAATGCCGATGTCCAGGGTGCGACGCAGCGACTCGTAGAACACCGCCAGCCCCGGCGTGCCCACCAGATCGAGCTGGTTCATCTTGTAGTGCTGCAGCCCCGCGGTGGCCAGCTGCGTGTGCCCAATCCATTCGACGTTGATCGCGTACAGGCCCTTCTTCGCCAGGTTGATGCAGCGCGCCTGGTGATAGGCGTTGGCCATCCCCGTGCCTTCATGGCCGTTGAAGTTGAGGACGACCGGCGTCGGCCTGGTCGGCGCCGGGACGGGCTCATAGACCAGCGCCGGCACGTGCAGGCCGGGGACGGCCTCGAAGCGGATTTTGCGGACGCGATAGCCGTCTGCGGCAATCTCGCCGAACGACTCGACGGCCACCTTCTGGGTGCGCCACTCGCGCGCCGTGCCGCGATAGACGACCTCATCGAGCAGTCGCTGCCGCAGCGTGCGCGACTGCGCGGCCCAGGCCGCTCGGGCGGTCGGCACCTGCAGGACGGGCACCTGGCTGGCTGTCCAGACCTGGGTGTCGATGCGTGTCTGTTCGGGCGCGAGGATGGGACGGGACAGGGCTTCGTCCACGCCCGGCTGCTGGGCAGCGAGCACGAGCGCGGACAGGATCAGGAGCGACGGCAGCTTCATATGCGCTGCACTGTAGACAATTTCAGGCCTGCGGAGCTGCAGAATCTCGGATGACGCCGTGTGCCGGCCCCAGCGCTCCGGGTGACGGGGGGTGCCGTCGGTGGTAAGATCGCCCGTCTGTGATGACCCGTTGCGCCCTCGTCTCAGGGCGGGCGGAGTTCACCGATTCCCACCCCGTGCGCGCCCGTAGCTCAGCTGGATAGAGCGTTGGTCTCCGAAGCCAAAGGTCGCAAGTTCGACTCTTGCCGGGCGCACCAAATTCCCTCAAGCAGATAATTTCTGTGCCCTGCAGCGAGTCGCAGGCATTCATGGCCGGGCGAATGATCCCGATGGACGCGAGTGCCTTGGTGCGGTGGGGCACGCCGTCCGGGCGGCTGACGGTCCGCTACTCGGTACCGGTCTCCCGCCCCAGGATCGCCGTCACCGCGAGATCGGCGGTCACGTTCGCCGGCGTGCGGAACATGTCGGGAATCGCATCCACGGCGAGCAGCATCCCGATCGCCTGCACCGGCAGCCCCATGGCAGCGAAGATGGGCGCGGCGATGAGCAACCATCCGCCGGGTATGCCGGGCACGGCGAAGCTCAGTACGAGCGCCATCACCGTGGCCTGTGCCAGCGCGAACGGACCAACAGAGACGTCGTACAGCCGAGCGGTGAAGACCACGCCAACCAGCATGGCGGCGGGCGCGCTGAACTTGAACGTCGCGACAGCCAGCGGCAGCGCGAATCCAGCCACGGCGCTCGGTACGCCGAGCCCCTGCTCGGCGCCATGCAGCAATGCGGGGAGCGACGCGAGCGACGAGCGCGATCCGAAGGCGACGGCCTGCGCCGGTGCGGCAGCGCGCGCGAAACGGAACAGAGAGATCCGTGCCGCCAGCACGGTGGCCGGATACAGCGTGAGCATGAGCACGACGGAGACCGACACCGCGAGCGCGACGTAGTACGCGAGCGCACCGGCTGCGGAGAGACCAAGCCGCGCCGCGAATGCGAAGGTGAGCGCGAACACGCCAACCGGTGCGAGCGCGAGGACCCACCCCACCAGCACCCGCACCGCCGCCGACACTCCGTCGAAAAACCGCAGGACTGCCTCGCGTAATGAAGCTTCGACTCGCGTGAGCGCCAGCGCGAAGGCGATCGTGAAGATGACGAGCGGAAGCATCGCGCCGTCTGCAGCCGCCTTGATGACGTTGGACGGCACGAGTCCGACGAGCCATTCGCGCACGGTTGGCACCGCCGCGCTCGATACCGCTGCCGTCGCGGCGCTCGCGCGCAATGACGCAGACGTCGCCGCATCGAGCGGCAGCCACGCGAGCAGCAGCGGCGCGAGCAGCGCGGCGATGACAGCGCTGACGGCGGAGAATACGAAGAACCACAAGGCAGCCCGGCGACCGAGTCGACCGACGAACCGTGTATCGCTCGACGACGCGATGCCGACGATGAGGCTCGAGACGACGAGCGGGATGACAGTGGAAAGAATCGCGTTGATCCAGAGTGTGCCGACCGGCTCCGACACGGTGACGAGTGCGAGCAGTGCCGGCAGCTGCGTCGAGTGCGCGATCGACCCCAGAACAAGCCCGACGACGACGCCCAGGAGGACGCGACGACTCACTCGCTCTGCGCCTCCGCGCCCGGGGTCACGCGTACGCCGTTCACGATCACGTCACGCCCGATGACGATGTCGGAGGCGAGCGAGGCGGCCACAGAGCAGTAGCGGTCGACCGCCAGCGCAACGGCACGAACAGCTTGCGCGGGCTCCACACCAGCGCCATCGATGGCGAACTCGAGGTGCGCCGACACCACGCGCCGGGGAAGCTCGCCACGCCGCTCGGCCGTCACGGTGACGGTGAGTCGTTCGGGAGGGGTGCGCCGCTTGACGAGGAAGACTTCTACGTCGATGGCTGCGCAGGCGGCGAGTGCGCCGAGCAGGGTGTCGACAGGACCGGTGCCCGCCTCGCCCGCGCCGTCGATCGTCGTCGCCGGCCCGCCCGGACGCGCGATGTCGTAGCGTCGCCCGCCACGCCAGGTCGCGACGACGGTGGTGCTGGTGGCAGGCGGAGTGGGAGCGGTCATGGAGCTACGCGAGTGGTGTGGGGGTGATCGGGGGGATCGCCACTACAGGTCGACGTGTCCGATCAGCGAGAAGTGATGCTGCACCGGATTGCCGTTCAGATGGTAGCAGTCGTGTCGCTGTTGACCACTGCGGGCACACGACTCGCCGCGCAGTCGACCGTCGCGCTCCCGCGTGACCATCGGGGCCGGCACGCTGGAGGTGGCGGACGGCGTGTCACCACCTGGCAGGAGGCGGCGGTCGCGCCTGGTCTCCGCATGGGGAGGATGGTGACGCCGAAGCGGTGATTCGCACTGGACGCCTTGCCAGTCGGGTCCACGAAGCACAGAATCCATGTCCGTGTACTTTTCCACCCGGCGTACGGCGAGCATCCGTAACCACTTGTTCCTGCTGGCGCTCGGCTCGCTGCTGCCGGTGGTGCTGTTTGCCGCCGGCCTGGCCGTGATACAGGCCCGGCAGGAGCGCCAGACCTTCGAGCGCGGCATGCATGACCGCGTCGTCGCGATCACCAGCGCCGTCGACGCCGAGTTGCGATCGACGGTCGCCGCGCTGCGCACGCTGGCGGAGAGCCAGGCACTGGCCGACGGCGATCTGCAGCGCTTTCACGGCCTTGCCCTGCGGGTCACGCATCTGGACCCCGACTGGGTCACTGTGATTCTGGCCGACGCCGACGGCCGGCAGCTGGTCAATGCGACGCGTCCCGTACGGCGCCGAGCTGCCGCCCATTGCCGAGCGTGGCAGCTTCGAGACCGTGCTGCGCACAGTGCAGCCGGCCATCGGCAGCCTGTCGTCGGGTCCGAGCGGTGTACGGCAGGCATTCGCTGTTCGCGTGCCGGTGCTGAGCGAAGGTCGACTGACCTCACGTGCTCACCGCGGTGGTCGATCCGGCGGCCATCTCGCGCATCCTGCGCGAACAGGGTATGCCCGAGGATTGGGTCGCCTCAGTGGTCGACCGTCAGCTCCTCCAGGTGGCTCGCCAGTACCAGGGACAGGTGAAGGTCGGAGTGACGGTGGCGCCGGCGTTTCGCGCGGCACTGACCTCCGGCGCGGTCCAGGGGGCTTACCAGGGCACCACGCTGGAAGGCACGCCCTCCTACGTCACCTGGAGACACTCGGCGTTCAGTGGCTGGGCCGTGGGCATCGGCGTCCCCGCCAGGAGTGTCGAGGCCGGCGCGTGGCGCGCTCTCGTCATCGGGCTGCTCGGCGTGGTCGTCTCGCTGGCGCTCGCGCTGCTGCTGGCCAGGCTGCTCGCTCGGCGCATCAGCGAGCCCGTGGCCGTGCTCGCGGCTCAAGCGCGCGCGCTGAGGCGCGGCAGCGGCAGTGCGAAACTGCACCACCCGCGGACCGACGCGCACAGTCAGCCGCCCGCCGATGAGCCCAAGGCGTCCCCGGACGCGGCGCGCCTGGCGACGACCCGTCCGGCTCGACGAGTCTGGCCATGCGCGAGCTGCGCGAGCTGCAGCACGCGCTCGACGACGCGGAAGAGGCGATGCAGGCGCTCGCGCGGGCACGCTCGGATGCCGAAAACGCCAATCGGGCCAAGGACGAGTTCCTGGCCATGCTCGGCCACGAACTGCGCAATCCCTTGAGCGCGATCGCCAACGCCGCGCAGATTCTCCGCATGCGACCAGAAGGTGCCCCGCGCGACCTTGGCGCAGGGTGTGTTGCAGCGGCAGACGGCGCATCTGACGAAGTTGGTCGACGACCTGCTCGACGCCAGCCGGGTCAGCCGCGGCAAGATCGAACTCGAGCGGCGGCCGCTCGAGTTCGCCGCCCTCGTGCAGCGCGTGGCGGCACAGGTGGTCGGCAGTTCGCCCAAGCACCAACTCGTTCTCCGGCTCGAACCGGCCTGGGTGTCGGGCGACGAGACGCGGCTCGAGCAGATCGTCGCCAACCTGCTGAGCAACGCGGTCCGCTACTCGTCCGACGGCGGAATCGTCGAAGTGGGGCTGGCCCGCGCCGCCGATCGCGTGCTGCTCACCGTGCGCGACGAAGGCGTCGGCATGGCCGCCGAGCTGTTGCCTCGCGTGTTCGACCTCTTCGTGCAGGGCGAGCCCGGCGGCGCACGGTCACAGGGCGGCCTCGGTATCGGACTCACGCTCGCGCACCGGCTCGCCGAGTTGCACGACGGGCGGCTCGATGGCCACAGCGACGGCGACGGACAGGGCAGCACGTTCACGCTGACCCTGCCTGGCATCGAGCCGGGGTCCAGCGAAGAAGCCACACTGCCGGCCAGCACCTGCGCAGTGCGGAGGCTCGACGTGCTGCTGGTCGACGACAACGACGACGGTCGGACGATGCTGCGCCACGTGCTCGAGGGCGCAGGTCACAGGGTGACCGAAGCCGTCGACGGGCCAGAGGCCCTGGACCGGGCAACCGCCGTGGTGTTCGACGTCGCACTCATCGACATCGGCCTGCCCGGCCTCGATGGACTGGAAGTGGCCAGGCGGCTGCGTCGGATGGGGCCGCGGCTGGCCACCACGCTTCTGGTGGCGATCACGGGCTACGGCGCGCCCCAGGATCACGCTCGCAGCCGCGCGGCCGGCTTCGACCTGCACCTGGTCAAACCCATCGACGCCCTCGACCTGCTCGACCAGGTGCGAGCGCCTGCTGCGGCAGGCACGCTAGGTCGCCGAATCGTCCCGTCCCTGCACGGCTTGTCGGGCGGCGGTCGTTTCGCTGTCGCCCGCACTCGACATGCGTGTAGAGTCGGCGCCATGGCCCAGCGCAGCGTGTCCCCGGTGATTGTGACGCTCGTCCTCTTGCTGGCGGCCGTGGTGCCGCAGCAGGCCTCCACGTCCCAGCAGCGGCCGGCAGGAGCCCCCGTTGGCCCGCCGCCCGGACCCGGTGGACCGGGCGGACAGGGAGGCCCGGAAGGGCCGCGCCCGCCGCAGCCGGTCCAGACGGTCACCGTTTCGCACGTTCCGCTCGAGCTGTTCGACGCGCCGGACAACCTCGAGGTGACGCTGTGGGCCGAGACGCCCATGTTGCGCAACCCGACCAACATGGACATCGACAAGGACGGGCGGATCTGGGTCGCGGAGGGCGTCCGCTACCGCCGCCATTTCGACAGGCAGCCCGAGGGCGACAAGATCGTCGTCCTCGAGGACACCGACAAGGACGGCAAGGCCGACAAGACCTGGACGTTCGTTCAGGAGGTCGACCTCGTGGCGCCACTCGGCATCGCGGTCATCGACAACCAGATCGTGGTGTCACAGCCGCCGGATCTGATCGTCTACACCGACATCGATCGCAACCTGCGCTTCGACCCGGCGGTCGACACGCGGGAAGTCCTGCTGACCGGCTTCCAGGGCAAGAACCACGACCATTCGCTGCACTCGGTCACGGTCGGCCCGGACGGCAAGTGGATGTTCAACTCGGGCAACACGGGCGGCATGTTCACCGACAAGTCGGGCAAGACGTTCCGCGTCTTCGGCGCGTACCGCGACGGGCCAGTCGGGCCTTACAAGAGCCCGCACGACCCGGCCCAGTGGGCTGGCAAGCCGAGCGACGACGGCCACACGTACGTCGGCGGCTTCACCGTGCGAATGAACCCGGACGGCACTCACGCCGAGATCATCGGCCATAACTACCGCAACAGCTACGAGCAGTCGATCACGTCGCTCGGCGACGTCTTCCAGAGCGACAACGACGATCCGCCGGCCTGCCGCGTCAGCTGGGTGATGGAGTACGCCAACTTCGGCTTCTCGTCCAACGACGGGCAGCGCGCCTGGCAGGCGGACCGCCGGCCGGGGCAGTCGACGCCGGTGGCCGAGTGGCGGCAGGACGACCCGGGCATGACGCCGTTTGGCGACCTCTATGGCGGCGGCTCGCCGACCGGCAATGCGTTCTACGAGAACGGCGCGCTGGGCGCGGCGTGGGAGGGGACATTCCTGGCGGCCGAGCCCGGACGCAACGAGATCTTCTCGTACCAGCCGCAGCCCGCCGGGGCGGGCTTCGCGCTCGAGCGCAAGATCTTCCTCACCTCGAACAAGGAGCAGAAGTACGCCGGGTCGGACTTCCTCGGCGGCGGTGGCAGCGTCACGAGCGCCGTGGCCACGCTGTTCCGGCCATCCGACGTCACGGTTGGCCCTGACGGCGCGATCTACGTCACCGACTGGATCGACGCCCGCGTCGGCGGGCACCAGGATCTGGACGACTCGACGTCCGGCGCCATCTATCGCATCGCTCCGAAGGGCTTCGTGTCGCAGCCGCCGGCCTTCGACGCCTCGACGATCGACGGCCAGATCACGGCGCTGCGCTCGCCGGCAATCAACGTGCGGGCCATCGGCTTCAACGGGCTGAAGGCGCGCGGCGCGGCGGCCGTGCCCGCCGTGGCCAAGCTCCTCGATGATCCGAGCCGCTTCATCCGCGGTCGGGCCATCTTCCTGCTGTATCAGCTCGGGCCGGAAGGGCAGACGCGCGCCGGCGCCCCCGAGTCGCAGCGCGACGCCGAGTCGAAGATCGTGGCGTTTCGCGCCATGCGCCGCGCCGGACTCGAGTACCTCCCGACCGCGATGACGCTGGTCAAGGACCAGGACGCCGGCGTCCGCCGCGAGGTCGCGCTCTCGCTGCGCGATCAGCCGGCCGAGCGCACGCTCGACATGCTCGTCGAACTTGCGCGCGGCTACGACGGGCGCGATCGCAGCTATCTCGAGGCCTGGGGCACCGGCGCGACGAAGAAGGAAGCCGCGCTCTACGACCGCCTCCGGCGCGAGCCCGGCTTCAACGCCGCGGCGCTTGCGTGGTCGCCGGCGTTGGCGTCGATGGCGTGGCGTCTGCACGTGCCGGCGGCGGTCCCGGACCTGCTCGCCCGCGCCCGTTCGGCGAAGCTGCCCGCGGCGGCGCGCCAGCAGGCCCTCGACACGCTGGCGTTCGTCGACCACACGTCGGCGTCCAAGGCGATGCTGACCCTCGCCGAGCCGGGCAGCACGCTCAAGGGTCCGGCCACGTGGTGGCTCCTGCACCGCATGTCCAACGACTGGTCCAGCCACCGGCTCGGCCCGATCCTCCGAACCGCGGGCATCTACGATCCCGACGCGATCGTGCTGCGCGAGTCGACCATTCCGACCCCGAGACGGAACCTGCCGGAGCTGTCGGTCGAGGCCATTGCCAAGCTGCGAGGCAACGCGGCCAGAGGGAAGGAGACCGTGGCTCGGTGCACGATGTGCCACCAGATCGGCGGGGTCGGCGCCGAACTGGGCCCGGCGCTGGACGGTTGGGGCCGCGGCAAGTCGGCCGCTGTGATCGCCACGGCAATCGTCAATCCGAGCGCCGAGATCGCCCACGGGTACGACGGCTGGGAGCTGCGCACCAACGAAGGCCTGCTCATCCAGGGTGTCCTGATCAAGCAGGGCGACCCGCTGATGGTGCGGAGCCTGGGCGGCGTCACGCAGATCGTGCCGTTGGAGCGCGTCGGCTCGCGCCGCCGCATCCAGGGGTCGCTGATGATGAGCGCGGCCCAGCTCGAGTTGACGGAGCAGGACGTGGCCGACCTCGTGGCCTTCCTGCGCGAGGGCGCCTAGCGCACCGGGCCGTACCGGCTGATGTGGCCGATGGCTGTCGACCGTGGTCTTCGCGTACCTGTGTTGCGAGGCGCTGGCCAGCGAGGGGACCGACGATGCCGTGGTCGTCTGAGGAGCGGGGCACGCCATGACCAAGAACAGCAGACGCCATACCTGGGCGGCACGGACCGCAGGGGCCCTGGCGCTGGCGCTGGCCTTCGGGGGCCGTGTCTCGGTGCAGCAGCCGCCGGCGTCCGATCCGGCGCGCGCGGCGTTCATGCAGGCCCACTTCAGTGAGGCCATCGTGTTGCACGACGCCGTGGCCCGCGGCGACCTGGCCGCGGCACGGACCCAGGCGGTGCGGCTGGCCGACCATCGCCCGGATGTGCCGTTCCCGACCGGCGCTCACGTCTTCTTTGGCTTGATGACCATTGACGCGGGCCGGGTCCGTGACGCGAAGACCATCGCAACGGCGGGACAGGCGGCGGCGTCGTTGCTCTCCCGCTGCGGCCAGTGCCACGCGGCGATGCATGTCCGCATGGCACTGGCGGCGGCACCCGACCCGGTCGTCGGCGGCCTCGTCGGGCAGATGCTTGCCCACCAGCGCGCCATTGGCCTGCTGCTGGAGGGCTTGATCGCGCCGTCGCCCGCGACATGGGCGGCAGGTGCGCGCGAATTTGCCACGCTCCGGGTCTCGCCTGACGCCATGCCGAGCCGGCAGCTTGCACAGAGGGCCCGTATCGCCAACGCGCGTGCGGCCAGTCTTGCGCGCGACGCGGCCAGAGCCGACCGGCCGCCGGACCGGGCGGAGGCGTACGGTCGCATTCTCGCGACCTGCGCGCGCTGCCACCAGGAACATCCAGGCGTGTGGGGGCCACGGCGCTGACGCCGCAGGGGGCGACCTCCCCACGGTGCCCGAAGTGTCGCGGGTCGCTCTGACATGTCCGATTCGCGTCGGGGGGGCGTTCCTACTCGAAGCGGCGCAGGTGCGCCGGCCTTCCGGAGGTTCCATGTCACGGCCCGACCAGTCCATCACCTTCCTGCGCAGCTTCGGCTACAGCGTGTTTCGCGTCCCGCGGATGAGTGCGCAGCCGCTCGACGTCCTGCACCGCGACGGCAAGGATCTCAACCGTCTCGGGGCGATTGTCGACCTGGTGGAGCCGGGCGGAGTGGCCCTGCCGCCGGTGCACCGCGACGATCGCCCGGGCGTCAGCATCGAAGGCACGCAGAGCAGCAAGGTCAATGTCAGCGTCGGGGTGACGATTCTCGGCGCGTTCATCGGTGCGCTCGGGGGCGGCAACCTCGGCGTGCAGACCGGCTTCTCGCGGGCCCGGTCGGTCACGTTCACGTACGCCTCGGTCCTCGAGGACAGCATCGACGTGCTGGCGCTGGAGCGCTTCATCCGCGCCGGCCGCATCAGCCCCTTCATCCCCAGCGGCACCGTCGACAAGATGATTGACGACGAAGTGTTCGTGATGACCTCGGTGCTGAAGACCAACCGGATTATCGTCACCGGGCAGGCCGAGGCCGGTGTCTCGGTGCAACTCGACGTGCCGGTCATCCAGCAGGCGGTCGGCACCAACATCAAGGTCGGCAGCGAGGGCTCGTCCGGCGTTGGCGTCGCCTTCGAAGGACCGGTGGCCATCCCGTTTGCCTTCCAGGCCGTCCAGCTGATGTTCGATGGATCCGGCGAGTTCCTGACCACCGAAGCGCTGCCTGCGGGGGACGCGGCCGCGCGCGCCATCGGTGGCCAGGCCGGGATGACGCGCCGCTTCCTCGAGGCGCGTGGCGCCTTCGTCCGTCTTGCCCCCTAGCGCCACCGCAAGCCGTGACAGCAATCGTCAGCACACGCGAAGGGACTTGCCGATGTCATCAACCGCTCGCAGCCTGACCCCATCCCAGCGGGAAGTGCTCCGCGACCACATTGTCAACCTCCGCCAGGGCCGGTTCTCCACCGACGGCGATGTCATCACCACGGAGCAGGACGTCCGCCACCTGTTCGCGCAGGTGCTGCCGGCCGAACTGGCGCGCGCGCGCGACGAGCAACGGCCGCTCCGTCTGCTGTTCTATGCGCATGGCGGCCTGGTGGGGGAGGGGGATGGCATTGCCGGGGCGCTGGCCCAGATCCCGTTCTGGAAGGCCAACGGCGTCTACCCGATCTTTTTCATCTGGGAGACGGGGCTGCAGGAGGTGCTGGCCGACGCGCTGCGCAAGACGCTGGCTGGTCAGCGCGGGTTGGGCGACGTATTCCGCGAAGCGCAGGCCAGGCTCATCGAAAGCGTGGCCCGCCCGGCCGGACTGCGGGTGTGGGGCAGCATGAAGCTGTCGGCGCGGGCGGCCTCGCAGGCCGATGGCGGGGCGCACCTGGTGGCGACCCTTGCCGGGAAGTTCGTGTCCGACCACGCCGACGCCATCCAGGTGCACGCGTGTGGCCACAGTGCCGGGGCAATCTTCCAGGCGCACTTCCTGCCCGTGCTGATCGGGGAGGGCGCGACGCTGCAGTCGCTGCACCTGCTGGCACCCGCCGTCACCCTGCCGACCTTTGCCTCGACGATCATGCCGCTGGCCGGACAGGGCATTGCCAGCACCACGATGTTCACCATGCGTCGGGAGTTCGAGCGGGAGGACACCGCCGGACCGTACCCGAAGTCACTGCTCTACCTCGTGCATCACTCCTTCGAAGATCCGGACGAGACCGGCATCCTCGGGCTCGAGGAGAACCTCACCGCGGACCCGGCAGTGGCGCAGTTCTTTGCCAGCGCGGGCCAGGAGATCGTCTACTCGGTCAGCGAGCCCGGCGCCAGCCCGCGCCACGCCACGCACGCCATCCGTCACGGGGATTTCGACAATGACGCGCCGACGATGGAATCCGCGTGTCGCCGGATCCTCGGAGCGGACGACGCCGCGGCCATCGTCCCGTTCCCGCGGACCCGCACGCGCCGTTTCGATCCGCTCGAGCAGCTGGCGCAGGAACTGGCGATGGCCGACCGCGACACGCGAGCCGGGTCTGTCCTGGCGCCTGGTGCCGGCACGGGCTTTGGTGTCGCCAACGCGCTCGGCGGCGCGGCCGCGGACACCCCCCTTCCGGCCGGTCCCGCTGCGACCCCCGGCGCTGGCACCACGCCACTGCCACCCGGCAGTGGCGGTCGTCGTCGGGCGCTCGCGCTCTGTGTCGGCATCGACGCGTACCCGGAGCCGGACACACTGCTCGGCTGCGTCAACGACTCGCGCGACTGGGAGCAGTGGTTCCGCGAGATGCCGTGCGACGTCACGTCGCTGCACAACGGCCAGGCCACTCGTGCGGCGATCACCACGGCGCTTGCCGAACACGTCGCCAGGCTTGGGGCCGGCGACCTCCTCCTGTTTCAGTACTCGGGACATGGCGTGCAGTTTCCCGACCAGTCGGGAGACGAGCTCGACAACAAGGACGAAGCCCTGTGCCCGGTCGACATGATGACGGCGGGGTTCATCCGCGACGACGAGATCCGCGAGATCCTCAACCATGTCCCCGCAGGCGCCCTGGTCGTGTCGTTCATCGACTGCTGTCACTCGGGTTCCATCGTCCGCATGCTGCGGGCGCTGGACGCCACCCCCCCGGCCAGCCGGGCGCGGGCCATCGTCCCGACCGCGGAAATGGTGCGGGTGCACCGGCGCACACGGGTGGCGGGCCGGGCGTCGATCCCACTCGTCCGTCGCGACGTGCTGTTTGCGGCCTGTCGTGACGACCAGGTGGCGTTCGAGACCGGCGGGCACGGCGACTACACGCAGGCCATCATCCCGCTGCTGCGTCAGCGCTCGCCCGGTGTGACCAACGCGCAGCTGCAGGGGCTCATCCAGCAGCGATTCGGTGCAGATGCAAAGCAGAACCCCAAGCTCGATTGCGACGCGGACGCCGAGCAGCGCGCCTTCCTGCAGCCATGAGGCCCACGCCCTGGCACGCCGAACTGCACTCGGAACGGTCCGCATGAGCGGGCGCGACACCGCAAGCGTCGCGGAGGTGCCGCTGCGTCCCTGGGCCCTGCTGGCGTACCTGTGCGGCGACAACGCGACGATGGCGGCCCATGTGAAGGCCCAGGTCGACGCCGTCCGCAGCTTTGCCGGATCGCCGCACCTGCATGTGGCGCTGCAGTACGACCTGCCGGGGACAGGCGCCAGCCGCATGGCGCAGCGGGAGGACGGCGCGTGGGACGAGCACGCCCTCGGGCGCGTGAACTCTGGAGCGCGCGAGACCTGGCTGGACTTCTTCCGCTGGGCCCTGGACCGCTGCCCGTCCGACCGCGTCATCGTCGTCGTCACCGGCACCGGGTTGCTCGACCCGAGGGCTGCCTATGGCAACCCCGAGGTCGACCGGACGCACCTGTTCACGGTCTGCGAAGACGACACCGACAAGGATGCGCTCCGGCTCAGCGAGTTCGGCACCGTGCTGCGGGAGGCGCTGGTCCAGGCGGACCGCGATGCCATCGACGTCCTCGCCCTGGACATGCGTGAGCTGCAGTGCCTCGAGGTGGCATACGAGATCGACGGCTGCGCCCGGCTGCTGGTGGCGCCGCAGACGCGGATTCCAGACGAGGGGTGGGACTACGCCGTGGTCCTGTCGGTCTGTGCGGCCGCGCTGCAGGTCAGCGGCGGCGTTGTCGGCGCGACCGACATGGCCCGTGTGGTGCTGCACGCGGCAGCCGACGGGTATGAGACCAGGCGCGCCGGCACGCTGGCCCTGTCGGTGCTCGACCTGTCTGCCCTCGCCGACGTCGCCGCGGCCTTCGACACATTGAGCCTGGCGATGCTCCACTCGCTCGGCGACGAACTGGTCTGGCGCGCCCGCGCGGCGGTCGTGGACCGACTCAAGCCGCCCGCATCATCGGCCTCCGCCGCCGGCACGGGCACCGACGGGGAGGCCGAGTACCTGTATGACCTGCCGGAGCTGCTCGACGCCCTTGCCGGCGAGTGCCGCACGGCGGCCCGGACCGGCCTCGTGCAGCTTGTGACGGAGTACCTCGGCGGCCTCGACCGGGCGGCCCTCCAGCGTACCGTCGGGACCCTGGAGGCGGCGTGTTTTGGTCCCGGGGCCCGCCTGCGGCGCCGGGAGCTGCGCGAGATCGTCGCCCTGCCGGCGGCGACGCGGCGGCAGCTGCGTGGCGCCCTGGCAACGGTCGTCAGCGACTGGACACGGATGCAGGGACGGCCAGTGGCTTCAGCGTTTGCCGAGGTCTTCACGGCCCCGGCATCGCTCAAGGATGGGCGTCATTCGTGGCTGGAGGACTGGCCCGACGCCGTGATCGGCGAACTCGACCAGAGCCTGGCAGCGGTCTTCCGCGTCGCCAGGCAACAGCAGGCGCGGCTGTCGCACATGACGGCGCTCGTGCAGCGCGTGGTCGGCGTGCTCGGCGTCAGCGCGGCGAGCCCGAGGGTATCCACGGCGCGCCCGCTGGTCGTCGAGACCATCACCCGTACACCCCCCGGCACTGCCGGTCGGCACGGCGGTGTCTCGTTGTTTCGGCCGCGCAACCTCGATCATCTCGTCGCGTCCGACTACCTCGATCTCCGGTTCAACCGCTCGATTCACTGGACCGTCCTGCTGGCCGTGATCAACATGATCGGCAGCCACCCGCGGGCACTCTGGCGCATTCTCAGTGCCGTCCTGGCGACCGCGGACAGCACGACGCGCGCCCAGCTGCTCGAGCGGATCACCGGCCCGGATTCGGTGATCGGCTCGTACCGCCAGCAGTTCGTGGTGCTTGCGCCCGCCCGCGCGCTGGTGCTGACGCTGGAGTCCGATCCCGACGCGCCACGCGGCTCCTCGTCGAGCCTGCACGGCGCGGTCGTCCCGGCCGAGACCTATCGTGTCCGTCTGGAGCAGGCCGACCGTGATGCCGTGATCAGCGAGGTCATCAGTCACGTCGATGGCACGAAGCTCGGTCGCCTGGTCGACGCGCTGGACGCGCTGCTGCAGTCACCGCGTCCGATGGAACGTGCAGACGCGCGGGAGATCGACGCGCTCGGTCGCACGCTCGGGGAAGACATCCTGCAGGACCTCGGCCGGGTGCTGGGGCAGCAGGCCACCCGTGGGCCCCTGCACCTGCAGTTGCAGATTCCCCGCTCCCTGATGAAGTACCCCTGGGAGCTGATGCATCATCAGCGCGGCTGGTTGCTGCAGGACTTCGCCGTCGGCCGCCAGGTGTTCTCCCGCGCCACCAGCCGGATCACCAGTGCGCGACAACCCGGCCCGTTGCGGGCGCTGGTGATCGGCAATCCCCAGACCACCGAGGTCTCCCTCGCGTTCGCGGCGCACGAGGCGCAGGTCATCGCCGACCGCCTGGCGACGCTCGCGTCGGAAACGGACGGGCTGCTCGACTTCGTGCCGGCTCGCGACCTGTTCGTCGACGTCGCCCTGTCGAGCGCCCGCCTGCGGCAGCTGCTGCGCGAGGGGCAGTACGACGTCATCCACTTCGCGGGGCATGCGCGCTTCGACCCGAACGACGCCGGCGGCAGTGCGTGGGTGCTGACCGACGGGCCGCTCACCGCGCGCGAGATCCGCAACACGCTGGCGTGGGCCGACACCCACCCGTGGCTGGTGTTTGCCAATGCCTGCCAGGCCGCCGGGGCGAACGCCACCTACCAGGGCGAGGGGTTCGGGTTGGCCAGCGCCTTTCTCGACCACGGCGTCAATGCCTTCATCGGCCCGTTGTGGCCGATTGCCGACGACATCGCGGCCGAAACGGCCAGTCAGTTCTACACCCACCTGCTCAAGGAGCGACGCACCGTGGGCCAGGCGCTGCACCTCTCGCGGCGCGCGATGAAAGCGCGGTATTTCGATCCGGTCGAGTCTGGCGACGCCACGGCCTCCGCGCCGACGCACGCCGCCGTCGGTTCGTGGGCCGGCCTGGTGCTCTACGGCAACGCCACCGCGACGATTGCCCAGCGGCTCGGTGCGCCGCCGCCAGCGGCCCACGGGTGACCCCCTCTCGTTGTCGGCGCTGCCCCGATGACGCTTGACTCGGCCGGCGCCAGCCGGACGAAAACGGCATCGAACTGGCCGATTCGCCTCGACTGACGGTCTCCGGACACGCTGCACACGGCAGGTGACCACACACGCCACGTCCGAGGCCTGGCGCCCTCGAGCGCCTGCCGAGTTGTGCGCGCTCCGGTACGACGCACGTCCAGAGGCCGCGTGCCGTGCTACGGCACCGCGTTAGCGGTGATCTCCGGCACGCCTGGTACTTCTTCCTCTTCGTGTCTGCGAGCGGGACTCGTTCGTGGGTGCGGTTGCGCGTGTTGGCTGTCGCCGGCAACCAGCTGTCGCGTGGCCCTGACCGACCTGCAACAGGACGTGCACCGACGGCCTGGCGCCGCTGAGGCGCAGCAGACCCACGAGGAAGGGTGACTCGGCGCTACCGCATGTCCTGGCTGCTCTGTCGCGCAGCCGCCCCGGTGCCACCCGAGATGACACAGAAGTTGTTGCCGTCTTTGGCGCCCCATGCGACCACGTCGGCCCCGGCGATGCCGTCGACGTTGCCAATGCCGGCAATCAGACCCGCCTGCGCCAGATAGCTGCTCTTGAACGTCAGTGCGCAGCTGCTGGTTGGCGTGATCGTCTGCGAGACCCACGGGGTCCCTCCGCCCTGCGAGATGGAGAAGGTCCAGCTGAACACGCTGGTGGTCGGCCCAAGCGTGCCGGGCACATTCCTGTCGGTTATCGCCCCGATATCGGCGTGGCCGTCCGCATCGAAGTCGGCCACCATCAGCGTGTCCACCGAGTCGGTCAGCGAGACCGCCAGCGCCGTCCACGGCGACACGGCGTCATAGCTCACCTTCCACACGCCACTTTCGATCGCCATGACGTCGGTCAACCCGTTGCCGTTGAAATCGCCGAACCTCAGCGCCGCGATGCGCTTGCTCGACGTGTTGACTTCGACGAATGTCGACGAGCCGCCCGACGACAAGAACCAGCTCGCGCCGTTGGCGTAGAACACATCGTCGCGGCGGTCGCCCGGGAAGTCGGATACGAACTCGCCAACCGCGAAATCGGTGATGAACGCGCCCGCGGCTGGAGCGTCATTGAGCACTTCGAAGGTCGATGCGCCGCCCCACGACACGAGGATCCTGCCGCCGCTCACGCCGAGGACATCCGTGCGGCCATCGCCATCGACATCGCCGAATCGCAGGAACGACAGCGGCGCCTCGTTGCCACTGAGATAACGCCACTCACGCGCCCCTGCGGCGGAGAAATACCAGGCCGCTCCGGTCGCCAGAAACAGATCGTCGACGCCATCGCCGTCGAAGTCACCGACCCCGAGACGATTGGCCGGATGTGCCGAGTCGAATCGATTCGCGATGAAATTGACGACCTCGCTGGCCGGCTGCGTCGGGAGGATCATGTACGGCTCGAACACCACCGCGTCGTCGCTGCCCTGCAGCGACACGTTGCGACCGAAATCGACCTTCCGGCACGGGTGCCCGCGAATCTCGTAATTGGCGCGATTCGCACCGAAAAACGTGTTGCTGAAGATCCAGTTGTACAGACCCGCCCTCCCGCCGAAGCCGTTGTCGCCGTTGCCGTGCTGATCGAAGTCGTGGGTGCGCCAGTTGATTGGTCCCGGCCCGTCCTGTAGCGGCACTTCGGACAGCACCAGGTTGAATCGCGCGAAGTACCCGGTATGTCCGCCTCCCGCCGCCGCGATGGCGTGCCTATTGGCCAGGAACGTATTGCCTTCGATGAACGGGAACCCGCCCTTGCCGGTGACGACGCCGTACCCCTTCTCCTGCTGCCGGTTATGGTGCAGGAAGTTGCGGGCCACCAGCACATGCGAGAAGGACGGCGGCTCCAGCGTGCACCCGGTCATGTCGTTGTCGTCTGGGCCGAGCACGTCGATGCCACTGCCGGTCCAGCCGGAGACGTCGTTGTGATCGACGATCGTCCGCGTGGTCGCCGGCCCATCGTGCGCGAGCACTGCACGAGTGGTCTGCACGCCGGGATCGGTGCGCCGGCTCGGTCCTTCGAGACGCAGTCCGGTGATCCGCACATCGGGGCCGGTCACTTCCAGCATCGCGCCGTCTGGCGCGTTCATCGGGTTGTTTTCGTTGCAGTCGAGCGCCTTGCAAAATCGGGCGCCGGCGTTCAATCCCCGTCTGCCGCCGCGCAGCGTGACACCAGTCGGCAGCTGGACGGGATACAACCCAGCGAAGTCGAGCACGGCGCCAGGCGATACCTCGATCACGGTGCCCGGCCCGGCAGGGGTAACCGGGGCCTGCGGGCAATCGTCGGGCGGCTGCCCCGGCACCCTCAGCGCGAGGTGGCCCAACAGCTGGCACACCGTGTCCACACGCACGAAGCCGCTGGTCGGTCTGACATCGGAACCGTCGGTCGCCGCCACGTCCCAGAACTCGGCCTCGGCGAGACGTCGCGTGCGTAACACGACGGGTGAACCGTCGGCGCCGCGGGCGTTCTCGACCTGCGCCACCAGCGTCTTGTCGATGGCCGCGATGATGCTGTCGCCGTCGAGCGCGAACAGTTGATTGCTGACCCCCAGGGCAGCGGGGTTGGCCGGTACCTGCAGGACCAGCGGTCCCTCGGACACTCCGGACCCGCCACCGCTCGTGCCATCGTCGATGACCGGAGCAGGATCGTAGATGAAGCCGACCACCGTCGCTCCGGCATGCAGCCTCACCTGATGGCTCGCGTTCATCTCTTCGATGCGGAACTGCTGGCCGGCACTGCCATCACACGTCTTGAGGTAGGGCCGTCCACCCGGCTGCGGCAACGGGCCCGCATCGAGACACTTGCCACCGTAGTTGCGGAGCGTGAACAGCGTGCTCGCGACCTTCACGGTGGTCGAGAGCGAGGCCTCATTTCCAGCCCGGTCGGTGGCGACGGCGGTAACCGTGTGCGAGCCCGGCGTGCTCACCGTCATCGGGGCCGGGCACGAAAGGACGCCACTCAGAGCGTCCGTACATGCGAAGGTCACCGTCACCGGGCTGTTGGTCCAGCCGCCGGCAGTGGGCAGCGGAGTGAGTGTGGCCTCTATGGTGGGCGCCGTCCTGTCGATGCTGACTCTCAGTGACGTCGTGGCCTGGTGACCAGCTCTGTCGACGGCCGTCCCGGTGACCACCTGGTTGGCGCCCTCGGAGTTGACCGGGACGGGGGAGGTGCAGGACGCGATGCCGCTGGTGGCGTCGGCGCAGACGAACGAGACGACGGCACCTGTCTTCAGCCAGCCCGATGCCGCCGGCACCGGCGCGATGGTGCCGGTGATCGCGGGCGGATCGGTGTCGACGCCGACGATCTTCACCGAGAGGGCCTCGCCCGGCGCCCCGCGCAACTCCATCATCAGCTGGTTGGTGCGGTTCAGCGTTACGGGCCAGCCCGCGACTGGAAGCGACGACGACCCCGGACCGAGCGTGACGCGCCGGCCGTTGAGCACGATCTCGAGCGCGCCGTGCGGTGGCTTGCCAGCCGACGTGCCCTCCACCTGCAGGACGTACACGGCGTCGGGGTTGAGGACGCTGAACGTTCGTATCACCGGGGTCGGCTTACCGGTGCGTCGAACGATCACGTCCGGGCCAAACGCCGTCCATGTCGCGGCAGACGCGGCCCACGGGATGAGCGTCGAGAGCAGAACGAGGCTTGCCAGACGAATGACCGCGGTGGGCTGCATCATGCGTGTATCTCCGGTGGCGTCTGATGGCTGGCGCTGGCGCATTCTACTGCGGGTACCGCGATGGCCTCATAACGGGGTGACTCCTGGCGCTCACTGCGTGAGCGAGCGAGTCGTCTCCCGGGCCGGGCGGTCAGCCGGCATGGCCTGCCAGGCCGCGCTCCGCAACGTCGCCAGGATCTCTGCGGGATTCCATCCGTTCCCGCGCCAGATGTCCACGACGCGGCCGTCTCTGCCGATCACCGCCATGGCCAGCGTATGGTCGACAAGTACGCCGTTGCGTTCGACGTGAATCGCGAAGGCTTTCGTCAGCCGGGTGATCCCGGTCGGGGTGCCGGTCAGGAAGCGCCAGCGCGCGGAGTCGGCCTGCATCGCCGCGACATACGCGGCGAGGATCGCGGGCCAGTGACAGGTCGCCTGCCAACGATCGCTGCACCTGCTGGAAGCGCTTCACCATCAGGGGCAGAACTGCGACATCGGGCAGCGCTTGAAGATGAAGGTCACGGCCGTGACCTGACCCCGCAGGTCGCCCGTGGTGAACCAGGCGCCCGCCTCGGTGAGGCGAACGGCATGGTCATGGCCGGCATGTAGCCGGGGATGTCTCGTGCGAGACCATCACGGTGCCGTCGGCCGGCGATGCGGTCACCACGCCGGTGACAGGGTAGTCGCGGTGGGAAGGGACCGGAGAAGCGCCTGACCTACCCGTGGCGCGACGGCATCGAGGGCGATGAAATCCTGGCCTATTACGACCGTGAAGGCTTTGCCGACTGGACGCACGCCGACACCGGCGCGAAGACGCTGAAGGCGCAGCACCCCGAGTTCGAGATGTACAGCCAGGGCATCCGCGCCCGCTCGGACGTGGCCTGCGCGGACTGCCACATGCCCTACCAGCGGGAGGGCAGCCTGAAGGTGACCGACCACTGGGTGCGCAGCCCGCTGTTGAACATCAACCACGCCTGCCAGACGTGCCACTACTGGTCCGAAGAAGAGCTGAAGGCGCGCGCCGAGACGTTGCAGGAGCGTGTGTTCGGCTTGCGCAGCCGGGCGATGGACGCCTTGATGGCGCTGATCGGCGACCTCAAGGCCGCACGTGCCGGGGTCGCGACCGACGCGCACCTCGATCCGGCGCGGCGCCACCAGCGGCGGGCGCAGGTCCTCCTCGGCTTCGTGGAAGCGGAGAACTCGGTCGGGTTCCATGCCCCGGGGAAGCGGGACGGCTGCTCGCGATCTCGATCGACTACGCGAGGCAGGGCCAGATCGACCTGTTGCGCGCCGGCGCGGCCGCCCCCGAGGTGCCGCAGGCGCCGGCCGGCATCCTGCGCGGGACGGTCCCGCCGGTACGGACCGATGCGCCACAGGCCAACCGCACGTCGACCAGGCCGACGCCGGGTCCGCGCTGAAGCGGCGCGTCCGGCCCGCTACTTGGTCCGCTGTCGGAGCCGACCCACGACGTCTCGCGTTTCGAACGCACACGCCCCTGCTGGCGACGTCAGCGCTGCGGCATGGCGCTGGGTACGGAATCGAACCGCCGTTGGGCCGCGAGCTGGAGGTCGATGCTCGTGATCACCGCCGGCCCGATCGGCACGATCACCTGGGCGGACGCCGTGCGCCCAGGCGCGGCGGCGACCACGGTGTACGTCCCGGCCGGCAGTCCGCGGAAGACGTACCGCCCTTCGGCGTCGGTGATGCTGCGCGCGGCCGTCGGCTGCAGCTCGACGACCGTGTCCGGCGCGGGTACGTAGGTCCCGGCGTCGGAGTCGAACCTCCGCACCCGCCCCGCGATGCTGCGTGCCGCCCGGACGCTGAAAGACAGCAGGTCTGTGGGCGTGGTCGGCAGCACCGAGGCACGACGCGGGGCTGGGTCGTCCACGTAGTACCCGATGGGCAGTGAGCCCGCATCGACGTGGACCTCGTAGCTGCCGGCGTCCAGACCGTCGAAGGGCGCGATGCCGTCGGCATCGGTCGTCGCGGTATGGGTCTTGTGACCGTCGCTGGCGTGAATCACCACGCCGACGAGCGGATGATCGACGTCACTTCGTGTCTGCACGCGAAGCCGGGATCGTACCGCGGCGATGCCGAAGTGTGCCGCGTCCCCGCTGTGAACGTCCACGGGCGACGGCGTCGTGAAGTAGACGGCGGCACCGGCTGGCAGCACGACCTCGACGCGGTGCGCGCCCGGGTTGACCCCGCGGAAGCGGTAGCTGCCGTCGGCGCCGGTCAGAGTTCGCCGCGCGCCGTCGAGCACCACCTGATATCCGGCGAGGCCGTGAGCGCTGCTCACGTATCGGCCAAGACCCTGGTCATCGCGGAAGACCACACCCTCGACGTCACCGGAGGAACGGCCCGACAGCAGTCGCGCCATCCGGCCCACCTGCTGCTGCAGCGAGATCACCACCGCGGGCTGGCATTTACCCGACGCGAGCGGCCGGTCGGGACACACCACCGACCACGACAGCGCCGCCTCCGTCCCCGCGGTCAGCCGTGCCGAGGCAGTCGCCGAGTGGAGCGACGACCGGCCCGTTCTGGTCGCCCACGCATCACGGTTGATGGTGGTGCCGAGCTCGATTCTCGGGCGCAGGCGGCCTGGCGCGGTCCAGGAAACCCGACCCGTCGCGCGGTCACGTGTCGGCGTGCGATCGACGCGGACCAGCCCGGCGTAGCCGAGATTCGCGAGAGACGCGTTTGTGCGGAGCGCTTCCGCGAGTTGCTCGGGCGTGCTTGCCGCAATGCCGAGGCGATCGAGTTCGCGCTGGAGGGTTGGCTGCTCGGCGTAGACGGCCGCCAGGGTCAGCGCCTGTGTCTGCCGTTCGGCGCTCCCGCTCACGTACAAACGCCCGCGCCTGCCGTTGACGCTGGCACGGACGAGTTGCCCAGCCTTGCGCTGCCCGTTGTCGCGCGACCACTGGAAATCGAGGCCCGCGCCGATCGGTCCGGCGCTGACGACGACGCCGGCGGGGATGCCGACGCTCGTCACCTTCGCGCGGGACGAGACCCCTGCGTCGAAGACCGAGAAGTACGAGCCGGTGCGCACCTGCAGGGCGCGGGAGAACGAGCGGGTGATGTCGAGCCGCGCCACGTGGCTGGACTGCGCCGTCCGCCCCACTTCGAACCGCTGAAGAATCGTGCGCGCATCGAGGCCCCAGCGGTCGCTCTGCCTCACGACACCGGCGTCGAGCTGACGGCCGGCTGGCTGGTCGTTGCGCAGGCTCGGCAGCGCGTCGGGTGCCACGCGGAGGGTGGTCCAGGCCTGCAGGTTTGGCCTGGACACCTGCAGGTCGAGCGCGACTCCGCCGGTGCCGTTGCCCAGCGCGACTTCGGCCAGCGCCCGTGATCCGGCAAACGGCTCTGTTTCGATCACCGTGGTGGCCGTCACGCCGTCGCCGCTGCCGCCTGACGGGGAACGATAGTAGAAGACGTTGGGTGTGACGGTCGTCGTCCCGGTGAGCCGGTGCCGATAGCTGACGCCAGCGACCGCGTGCCGCTCGGCGGGCAGCAGCAGATGCTCGAAGGCGCCGAAGAAGTTGTAGCCGCCGTGGAAGCGGAATGGGCCCTCCTGCCAGTGCAGGCCGCGCACGTTCGAGCGCGCCACGGTGAGCGGCGAATTGTCGATCACCGAGTCCATCAGCGTGACCTCGCGTCGGCCGTTCTTGATGGTCAGGGTCGCCAGGGGCAGGCTGACGGGCGGCAGCGCGCGGTCGGCAATGGCGGTCCCGGTGCTGACGGCGAGTTCCACGGATTTTTCACCGTCGCGGCGCAGGAGGCGGACACCGGTCTGGAGCAGGCCGAGGTCTGAGGCGTATGACGCGCTGGCGGACCCGCGACTCAGCTCGGGCTGACCGGCAGCGGTGAAACCCGGCAGCCGGGTGACCGGCGGTTCGCCGACACGCACGCGAACATACTCGAGGCGAGCCCCTTGCGTGACGACGACGTGCGTGGTGCCGGGGCCGCGGCCGACCACCGTGACCACGCCACCACGTGCGGCGGCGCTGGCGATGTTGGCATCCAGCGAGTAGGCCGCCGTGGCGCCGTCCATCGCCATCCGGCCGGTCTGCCCGAACGGCACATCGATGGACTGCGTCCCTGGTCCGCTGGTCTGCGAAGAGGCGTCCGGCAAGGAGACGGCAATCACCTCGGGCAGGCGCAGCGGTGACGTCGAGAGCGGCAGCTGATCGATGTTGCCCGACGCGGCCACGACAGCGCGCGTGTCGTCTGCCGCGGCCATGGCAGACTGGCGCCCCGGATACACCTGGTCTGCCGGAGGAGCCCCCGGGCACACTTCGGGTGCGATGGCCGCTACAGGCGATGCCGACGCGCCGCCAGGGCTCGCCGGCGAGCCGAGCGCCGGCCTACCGGGGCAGCTCGCCGCCAGCAGGCCCAGCAACACGCTGAGGCCCAGGCGGCGGTGCGACGTCGAAATCGACGGCCGTGGATTGCGCACGTTCAGATTGCTCGAGTGAGAAGACCGCCCGATATCGTCCCGCCGCCAGCAGCGTCGGGTAATCCGCATGGAACTGGAGGCGCTCGCCAGGAAGCAGGCGTTGGGCCTCGATGGGCATTCGGGCGACCAGCGTGCCGCGGGCATCGAGTACGGCCACCGCGCCGCCGAAATACAACGGCTCGGCGCCGGTGTTCAACGCGGACTGCGTGAAGCGCAGGTTCGTCGTGTCGGTCTGGCCGATCACGGCAACCGGCGACGTCTCGAGACGTCCATCGCGTGAGAGTTCGAAGGTGATCAGCGTCCCGAGTGACGCGGTGATGCCCACACCTGCCCGCATGGTGGCGGGCGAATGGCTGCGGAAGATCGCGGCAATGGCCCGCACGGCGGTGCCGTGCGGCACCGTGATGGTCAGTTCGGCCGTGCCAGTCTCGCCCGCCGGAATCACGAGCGTGCGCGGCGTGAAGACCGCCGTGGCGGCGATGCTGTCGGCCCGCTCGCCCGCCCGCAGGAACTTGCGTTCGCCGTTGGCGACGATGTCTTCGGCAATCAGGTCGAAGGCAATCTCGTGTTCGGTCGCGTTGGTCAGGTGCAAGGCCTGCCGGTGCGCCTGGCCGGACGTACCCTTGAGCATGACGACCGACGGCGACAGCGAGATGCCGCCAGCGGCACTCGCGGCAGCCCGGGGCTGGGAGTACGCCAGCAGCAGGGCGGCGCCATTGACGACCAGGACCGGCAAGGCCCACCGCACGAGGCATTGGCCGAGCGTCGCGCAGCGTGTCGGAAAGAGTGTCATCGCGTCGTCTCGTCAGTTGGCAATGGCCAGGTACTCGAGGTCCTGGGTGATGTTGAGGCCGGTCGTCGTGGTGAGCGGAACCACGAATCGAAGGGCAACGTTGTACACCGTGGAGTAATTACGGGAGGCGTTGATGGTCACAAAGGTGGTGGACACAGTGGTGTTGGCCACCTTCCAGACGAACGTGCTGGACTGCACCAGGCGGGCACGGAACGTGTAGTTCGCGGACGTTTCCGAAGTCTTGTTCACTCTCACGCCGATGTTGGTGGAGACCGTGTAGTCGGAGGCGGTGGTGGTGCGGGTGACGTTGGTGGGCAGCACGCCGTACCGCGAGACCGTCCCGAAGTCGATGCTGCCAGTGCCCGTGCCCGATCCCGTGACCGGCCGCCCGCTTGCCGAGGTCGAGAACGTCAGGTCGATCGAGCCCGCCAGCCCGGCCGGCACGGTCAACAGCGCGAAGACGATGGCCGCCCAGTTCGGCCGGCAGCCCGCGGTCGCGCCGAGCACCGCCCTCATCGCTGCCCTGACCGTCGTTTCGCTAGGAGTCGGCATCTGGCGTCATCGCAGGCTGGTCCATCTCCGCACCCCGCACGCTATGCAAGGGCAACTCTCTCGCCAGGGCAGAGACGGACGCGTCGGCGCGTCCGGGTCAGCTTGGCCCGGAGGCACAAGTGACTCAAACAGAGTGGGTTAGGAGCAGGCGATGGGTTCGGGGGCGAGAGACCCGCGGCGCCGCGCTGCGCGGCTTGCGGGACATAAAGGGACGGCTTTCCGATAGACGCGGTCGGGCAACCGACGTCCCGTCGAACGCACGGGCGGGGCCCGACGGCGCTCAGTTGGCCGTGGCCGTGAAGTTGAGCACTCGATTGACCGCTCCCGCCGACGCCGAAAATGGCACCGTCAGGTAGAGCGTGTGCGACACGGTACCGGCGTAGGCGTATGCGGCGCCCAGGTTCTGGCTCGAGGTGGTCAGCGTCGTGGCGTTGACCTTCCAGGTATTGGTGGCATCGGCCGACGCCAGCGCCACCGCGAGGGTGTAGTTGACACTGGTCGAGTTGGCCTGCACCACCTTGGCGCCAAACGGCGAACTCACGGTGAAGGCCGAGGCGCCGAGCGTCCGGGTCACGCCCGTCGTCCCGATTGTCGCGTAAGCGGACACCGAGCCAAACGCGAGGGTGGCCGCGTTGGTTCCCGAGCCGGTCAAGGCGACGCCTGATCCGTCCGACTCGAACGTCAGGCTGATGGAACTCTCGACGGTGGCGGTGACGGTGAGGGTGCCGGTGGAGGTCGCCTGCGCCGCCGCCGGCCTGGCCGACAAAGCCAGCGCCCCGGCCAGGGCGACGGCTGTCCACGTCAAAGTGCCGATTTTCGTGCTCACGGGGATGACTCCTCTTGCTGCCCACGGTGGCCGCGGGCCCGTGTGCCGGGTACGGCCTTGATTTCCGAGTGTGTGACGTCCGGACGGTCCGTGTGAGGCCGCCACCGAAGAATCAATCGGACGCGCCACGCGGTTCTTGAACCACGCTGACAGTTTCGTCAGAACGTAGCGAAAAGTCGCACCCGGCCGGGCTACACTGCCGAGCAGCCAATCACCCGGAGACGCAATGCTCGGACTGCTCGTTGCCGCTCTGCTTTGGACGCCAGCGCAACCTGGACCCCCGACCGGGCGGACCGCAAGGCGCCGATGAATCGCCGCATCAGGTGCGGATGATCACCGTCGATACGTCGGTGCGGCTGGAGGTGCTGGACTGGGGCGGCAGCGGCCGTGCCCTGCTGTTTGTCGGGTGTTATCTCAGCGCCCATGTCTTCGACGACATCGCCCCGAAGTTGCGCGACCAGTTCCATGTGTACGCAGTCACGCGTCGTGGCATCGGCGCATCCGACCAGCCGGTCGCCGGCTACGATCCGCAGCGGCGAGCCGCCGACATCCTGGAGACGATCGACGCGCTCGGCCTGCGCAAGCCCCTGCTGGTCGGCAACGCCTGTGGAGGCCACATCCTGCACACGCTGGGCGCACAGCATCCCGACCGTCTCGGCGGCCTCGTCTACCTGGATGCTGCCGAGGACCCGACGCTGCGTCTGTCGGATTACGACTTCCCTCCGCGCGATCGGGTGAACCTGGATGCCTTTCGCGGCAAGCCCGTGCCCGTGACGTTCCCGCCTGCGGAGCAGCGACGGCTCGACGCACAACCGATCGATCCGCTGATCAGGAAGGCCATCACCGAAGATCACCTGGTGCGCCCCGAGTACGCGCGAATCAGGGTGCCGGTGCTCGCGATCTACCGCTCCTCGACCCTCGAACAGTCGCTGCTCGACTTTCCGCCCACGACCGATCGTGAGCGGGAGGCCGTCGAACTGGCCGTTGCGGCTCGACGCACAGTGCTGGAGAAGTGGCAGGGCGATCTCCTTGCCGGTGTCCCCGGTGCGCAGATCGTCGAGATTGCCGGCGCCAATCTCTACATGTTCCTCTCGCATGAGGCCGAGGTGATGCGCCACATCCGGGCGTTCGCGGCAACCTTGCCCTAGCGTGGCAGTGGCCCTTGCCAGCTGCATCTCCCGTACACTGCTGGCGTTCAGCGACGACACGCTGCAGGACTGCCCGATCTGCCGGAGACCAGATGACGTACGCACCAAGGCCCGAGAGCGACACGCTGCTGCCCGCCAACCACGGCGAGCTGCCGCCCTGGAACGTCGCGGACCTGCCGGCCCCGCCGCCGTTCAGCGTCCGCAACGCCTTCAAGGTGATCGGGCCTGGCGCGATCATGGCCGCGACGTCGGTCGGGGGCGGGGAGTGGCTGGTCGGGCCAGCGGCCGCGGTGAAGTATTCCTCCGCCATCTTCCTCATCGCGACCACCGCCATCGCGTTGCAGGTGGTGTTCAACCTCGAAGCCATCCGGTACACGCTCTACACCGGCGAGCCGATCTATGGCGGCATCCTGCGGCTGAAACCGGGCGCCCGCTTCTGGGCCGCCTTCTACACCCTGATTGGTTTCTTCCAACTGGGGTGGCCGGCGCTGGCCGGCAGCGCCGCCGCGACGCTGCTCGGGGCCTGGATGGGACGCATGCCGGGCGCGCCCGAGCAGGCCACGCAAAGCTGGATCGCCTCCCTGCTGATCGTCGCGGTGGTGCTGATCCTGTCCTTTGGCGGCACCATCGAGCGGATGCTCGAACGCTTCGCCTGGACGATGCTGGGCGTGGTCTTCCTGTTCCTGCTGGTGGTCAACATCCTGTTCGTGCCGTTGCCGCACTGGTGGGAGACCTTCACCGGCTTCTTCAAGCTCTCCGGCCTGCCGCAGCCGATCGACTGGGCGCTGCTCGGCGCGCTCGCGGCCACCGCCGGCTCGGGCGGCATCGGTAACCTCACGGTCACCAACTGGCTGCGCGACAAGGGCTTCGGCATGGGCTCGCTGGTCGGCGCCATCCCCAGCGCCGTCGGGGGGCACCAGATCGCGCTGTCGCACGTCGGCACGGTCTTCCCGGCGACCCCGGAGAACCTGGTGCGCTGGCGCGCCTGGATCCGCTACGTGCACGTCGACCAGATCTACGTCTGGGGCATGTTCTGCTTCCTCGGCATGTTCCTCAACGTCAACCTGGCCACGGCGGTGATTCCGCACGGCACCGACCTGCAGGGACTCGCCGCCGGCGCTTACCAGGCCGAGTACCTCAGCCGCATCTGGCCTGGTTTCTGGTTCCTGACGCTCTTCAACGGCTTCTGGATCCTGTTCAAGACCCAACTGGGCAACACCGACATCCTGGTGCGGACGATCACCGATGCCCTGTGGATGGCCAGTCCGAAGGCGCGCGCCGCCTCCAGCATCCGCACCATCTACTACGGAATCCTGGTGGTGTTCTCGATCTGGGGCGCGATCGTCATCCGCTTTGCCTCGCCCTTCACGCTGTTCAAGATCCTGGCGAACATGGCCGGCATCGTGCTGCTCATCGCCGGCGTCCAGATCTTCCTGGTCAACCGGCGCTTCCTGCCGCCCGCCGTCCGCCCGCCGCTCTGGCGGGAGGCGGTCCTGCTGCTCTGCTCGGCGTTCTACGCGTTTTTCGCTTTCTTCGTGATCCGCGACCTCGCCCGCACGATGTGGTAGCGCGGGCGGGCTGACGCGTGCTGCACGCGCAGTCCGCCTGAGGGGAGTGACTGCCGGCGCGACCCATCAGTCATGGACGCGACGGTCATGCTGCGTTGGCAAGGCCGGCGCCACGCGTCCAGACATGACCCGGCGGCGGCCTGTAGCGAGCTGTCGTCTGTCTGGTTCCACGCCATGCACGCGAGTGTGTGTCGAGGGCGTGCGGGCACCCTTCTCCTCAATCTGCGTCATTACCTACGCTTGCAGACAGCGTCAGAGGCGCTGGGCTGCAGACGGCTGGCGGGGGGGGGGAGGCGGCTGCCGCATGCATCCAGCGGCCCGGGTGCGTAGGTCATACGGACCATCACATCTTCCCTTACCCCAGGAGTCGCAGATGAGAGCACTTTCCACACTGGACGCAGCCGCGTCCGGCAGTCGCCGGCAGTTCGTCACGCTGGCCGGCATGGTTGCCGCAGCGGGCGTCGTCGGCGCATCGTCGGCTCGCCTGTCAGCACAGGCGTTGACCGATTTCGACATTCTCAACTTCGCGCTCAACCTCGAGTATCTCGAGGCCGAGTACTACCTGCGCGCAGCCTATGGGCGCGGCCTGCGTGACGGCGACATCACCGGCAGCGGCGAGCTCGGACCCGTGGTCGGCGGCCGGAAGGTGTCGTTTGCCACCTCCAGCATCCAGCAGTACGCCGCCGAGATTGCCCGCGACGAAGAAGCCCACGTGAAGTTCCTCCGCGCCGCCATCACGGCGTTCGGTGGCACGCCCGTGGCGCGCCCGGCGATCGACCTGCAGGAGAGCTTCATGACCGCCGCAGCGGCAGCCGGCCTCGGCGCCGGCTTCGACCCCTACGCCAACGAGAACAACTTCCTGCTCGGCGCCTTCATCTTCGAGGACGTCGGTGTGACTGCCTACAAGGGCGCGGCACGGCTGCTGGTGAACAAGGACGTGCTCGAGGCGGCCGCCGGGCTGCTCGCGGTGGAGGCCTACCACGCCGCCGAAGTCCGCACCGTGCTGTACGCGCGCGGCCTCGGCGACGCCACCCAGAAGATTTCCGACCTCCGCGACGCGGTGGACGGGCCCGACGATCTCGACCAGGGTGTCGTGCTCGACGGCAAGGCCAACATCGTCCCGACCGACGCCAACGGCCTGGTCTTCAGCCGCAGTGCGGCGCAGGTGCTCAACATCGTCTATCTGGGCGGGGAAGCCAACGGCTTCGGGTTCTTCCCGAATCGCATGAACGGCACCATCCGCTGACCTTCGCTGCCAGACACCCTTTCGAGACTTCAGGAGCACCAATGACCGCACATCTTTCCCCAGCAGCGTCCATGACGAGCCGCCGGCGGTTCGTCAGCATGGCCGGCGTCGCCGCGGCCGGCATCGCCGCAGCGTCGAGCGTGCGCCTCGGGGCGCAGGCACTCAACGATTTCGACATCCTCAACTTCGCCCTCAACCTCGAATATCTCGAGGCGGAGTACTACCTGCGTGCCGCCTTCGGCCGTGGGCTGGCCAGTCGCGACACCAGGGGCACCGGTGAGCGCGGCCGGGTGACCGGCGGCAGTGCCGTGCCGTTCGCGAGCGCCACAATCCGCCAGTACGCCGAAGAAATCGCCCGCGACGAAGAAGCGCACGTCAAGTTCATTCGCGCGGCCATCATCGCCTTCGGCGGCCGCCCGGTGGCACGTCCGACAATCGACCTGCAGACCAGCTTCACCAATGCGGCAATCGCCGCGGGCCTGATTCCAGCCGGAGGCACCTTCGACCCGTTCGCCGACGAGAACAGCTTCCTGCTCGGTGCCTTCGTGTTCGAAGATGTCGGCGTCACTGCCTACAAGGGCGCGGCGCGCCTGCTGAGCAACAAGGACGTGCTCGAAGCCGCGGCCGGCCTGCTCGGCACAGAGGCGTACCACGCGGGGACCGTCCGTACGGTGCTGTTTGCACGCGGTCTGACCACGGCAGCCAAGAAGATCTCCGATCTTCGCGACGCGGTGGACGGGTCATCCGACCTGGATCAGGGTGTCGTGCTCGGCGGCGTCGCCAACATCGTGCCCACCGATGCCAATGCCCTGGCCTTCAGCAGGACCGCCGAGCAGGTGCTCAACATCGTGTACCTGGGGGGCGAGTCGTCCGGCTTCGGGTTCTTCCCCGATCGCCTCAACGGGAACATCCGCTAACCGCACGTGTCGGCAACACGACAGAAAGCAGATCGCATCATGAGCACTCGTGTATCGCAGGTCCTTGCCGCGCTCGTGGGGAGCGCGGCTCTCTTCACGGTGACGCTGCCGGCGCAGGCCGCAGTCCTCACGTTCGACGACACGACCGCCCCGGCGTTGCTGTCGGCGGCGACGCCGCTCACCGCGCAGTACGGCGCGCTCGGCGTGACGTTTTCAGGAACCGGCGCCGTCCTCAATGAGGTCAGCGACTACCTGGTCACCGGCTACAGCGGGGCCAACTTCCTGGCGTACAACAGCGAAGCCATCATCGGCTTCGGCACCGCCAACGCCACGTCGAAGGCCTTCGACGCCTTCACGTTCTCCACGCCCCTCCGCGCCGTGTCCTTCTTGCTGGGATCGGGCCTGACCGGTCCGCCCTCGAGCGTCGGCCGTACGGTGGAGGTGCGCGCCTTCAACGCGGCCGGCATCGAGGTCGACATGCAGTCGATTACCCTCGAGTCGGCGCTGCGGATGGTGAGCCTGTCGGGCATGGACATCACCAGCGTCACGCTGATGGCGAGTCTCGATTTCGAGGACGAAGAGGGCGTCGGCTTCGTGGTGGACGACATCACGACGCGGGTCGCGGGCGAGGACGTTCCGGAGCCAGTAAGCCTGGCGCTGATGGGTTCGGCGCTGGCCGGCCTGCTCGTCTCGCGGCGCCGCTCGCGCAGCCGCCGCTGATTGATTGAGGGCCACCGCATGAAGCGCCGCCACGGCGCTTCATGCGGTGGTGTGTCATCGCACGCGTCGAGGCGCCTGCCGGTGGCGGGCCCTCAGAGACGAACCCGCGTCGCCTCCCGAGGCATTGCTGCCGCGAGCGGAGCGGGCGCGGCGGCGGGGGCGAGACGGGCGGCGCGCCGGGCGATGGCGATCTCGATCAGGTTGGCTGCCGGACCGACCACGAAGAGCGCGTAGTACGGTGCGTGCACGAACTCCATCAGGCGGAAAGCGGCTTCCACCGACGCCACCAGAAACGCCACCAGGCATTGCCCCCACCGCGGCGACACCGTCGTCTTGGGGTCGGTGATCATGAAGAAGATGAACAGCTGGTACATCGGGCCGGTGATTGGCGCCACTTCAGCCAGGAACGGATGGCCGGTGACGCCGGACCGCAGCGCCGCGAATGCCAGGAACGACAGCACGTAGGTCAGCGTGATGTGGAAGCGGCCGAGCGTGCTGATGATCACCGAGCCGAAGATCCAGACCACCACCATCGGCAGCAGGCTGTTGCCCCACTGCACGCTGAGGCTCGCCACCGTGTCCGACGCCAGCACCAGCATGGCCACGATGCCGAGGTTGGACGGATTCCAGATGTGCCGGCCGTCGACGCGAATCAGGTACTTCGAGACAATCGAGATGGCCGCGCACAGGGCGTACGGCCAGAACTCCGGCGACCGCACCAGCATGCCGATGCTGATGCCGGAGACGTAGGCGCTGGCCAGGTGCGGCCAGCGTCCGCCGAGCAGGCGCCCGAGCACCAGCTCCATGACGATCGACGTGGCGATGGCCAGTGCGGTGCGTGACCAGCTCTCGAGGAAGCCGTACGTCACCTGCCCGACAATCAGGACCAGCGTGACCAGCAGGGGTGCCAGGTAGCGCTTGTCGAAGGGGAGGCGGTGGGACGGGGCTGCGGCTGCCATCGTGTTCATGCCGGTTCCCTCAGCACGTGGACGGTGTTGATCGAGGGCGTGGCGACTTCCTGCATCTTACCGGACGGCCAGCGGATCACCGCCCGGTCGACCGCCCCGGCGCTGCCGAGACCGAAGTGCAGCCGGCGCCCGTTCTGCGCGCAGAAGCCCGAGCTGCCGAGCACTTCCTGCAGCTGCTGCTGGCCCTGCCAGTAGAGCGTGACCTGCGCGCCGATGGCGTTGCGGTTGGAACACCGCTCGCCGGCCGGCGTGTCGGGCCGGCACCGGCCCTCGAGGTCGAAGCCAACCCACCCGCGCCCCGGCGCCACGTCGTTGCGGTAGAGCAGCAGCGGGCCGCGCTGGTTGGCCACCACGACGTCGAGCACGCCGCGGTTGCCGAAGTCGGCCAGCGCCACCGCCCGGCCGTCGTGACGGTCGCTGACGCCGACCATCTGGGCGACGTCCACCAGGCGCCCCGCGCCGTCGTTGACCCAGACCCGCTTGGCCTGATAGCCGGCGAGGCTGCGCGTGCCCATCGCCGGCCAGTTCTTCGCATCCGAGATCACCACCTCGTGGCCCCCGGCCACCTTCGAGTAGTCGTACCAGTAGCTCTCGGTGCGCGAGGCGGAGACGTAGCCGTTCACCAGGTACAGGTCCTGCGCGCCGTCGTTGTTGAGATCGCCGAACTGGGCGCCGAAGCTCCAGCCGCCGAGGTCCACGTTCATCGCCCGCGCCAGGTTCTCGTAGGTCGGCAGCGTCCCGGCGTCGCCGCCGGTGGGAACCCAGAGGTTGTTGCCCTGGATCAGGATGCCTTCCTCGGAGATGTTGGAGACGTAAATCGCAAAGCGGCCCTGGTTGAGGACGTCGCCGACCGTCGCGTTCATGCCGCTCTTGGGCGCGTAGCCGACGCCGGTCTGGCGGCCGACTTCGCGGAAGTGGCCGCCCTCGTTGACGAACAGCTCGGAGACGCCGTAGTCGTTGGCGATGAACAGATCCGGGTAGCCGGTGCCGCGCAGGTCGGCGGCCACGGCGGCCAGCGCCCAGCGCGTGGAGGTCAGTCCGCGGGCCGCGCTGACTTCCTCGAAGCGTCCGCCACCGAGGTTGCGATAGAGATACTTGCGGCCGCCGTTGGTGGCGTACTCGAAGCTCTCCGGCATGATCCGCGTGCTCGAGAGCTTCCAGAGATTGACGTCGTCGGCGAAGTACCCGCCCATGAAGAAGTCGAGGCGCCCGTCGCGGTCGAAATCCAGCCACGTCGCCGCGTTGACGTTGGCCCACGCCGGCAGGCCGGCCTGGTCGCTGACCCGCGTGAAGCCGCGCCCGCCGTCGTTGTGGAACAACTCCTGGCGTCCCCAGCGGTGCAGCAGCAGGTCGTCGAAGCCGTCGTTGTCGTAGTCGCCCCACGCCGACCCCATCGACACGCCGGTCTCCGCCCCGTTCAGGGCGGCGATGCCGAGCGCGCCTGCCACGTCCTCGAAGGTGCCGTCGCCGCGGTTGCGGTAGAGGCGGTTGTGCGAGCCGGTCTGGCTGTTGGTGACGTACAGATCGGGCTTGCCGTCGGCATCGACATCGACCACCGAGACGGCAGCACCCATCGACGCCACCTGCGGCATGATGTGCGCCAGCTTCGGGTCGAGCGTCGGCGCGGAATGCACGAAATCGATGCCTGCCGCCGCGGCCGATTCGACCAGCCGGAAGCCGTATCGCTCGCGTGAGTCTGCGGCCGCGTCGGCCACCGCGGCGCGCTTGCCACGCTGTCGGATGGCCCACGGGGTGGCGAGCAGCGCCACGAAAAGCAGGGCGAGGATCGGGCGGGTGTAACGGCTCATCGCACTGGACCTGGCGCGGCCTGTCGCAGGGCGCGGCGTGCATCGGGGGTGACGTACCGCGTGTGATACGTCGCGAAGTCGTCGGCGTGCTGCGTGTAGACGGGGTCGTCCTCGAGCCGACGCGGGGCCCGGTCGTAACGGCCGCTGGCATGCGTGGGCAACGGCAACACCGTCCGCGAGAACGTCGTGTTGAAGTCGCCGTCCTTGACCCAGCCATCCCCGATCACCACGAAGTCGCGGACCATCCCCGGAGCCGCGGCCGCGGTTTCCTCGAAGCGCAGCGCCAGTTCGTCGCCGGCATTCATGATGACGTACCGGTCGTCCACGCTCGAGAGCAGCGGCTGCACGTCGCCGAAGCGGGTGTGATAGCCCTCGAGATCGAGCCAGCGCGGTGCGGTGCCCTCCAGGGCGTAGCGGGGCCGTTCGGGCGTGCTCCGCGGATGGGCGACGATGCTCGAAAAGCCGCGGTAGCGCAGGTCGGCAGCGGTGAGCGGCAAGCGCAGCGGCGTGACGCGCACGTCGGGCCGGCCCACGGCCCACGCCAGGCGATCCCAGAAGATCTCCAGGTTTGTCGTGAGGCGCACACGTCGTGCGCCCGTCGCCGGCAGGACGTCGGCCATGTCGATCAGGATGGTCTTGTCCTTGCCTGACGGAAAGCCCAGGTTGGCCTTCACCGTGCGGAACCGGCCCTGCGCGTCAGCCACCTCGAGCGAGAGGCCCTGCGGGCCGGTGTGCGCGCCCTGCGCGATCGCGACGTTGATCGAGCTGTCGGTCGGGTGCACCCAGCCTTGTGCCACCAGGTACAGCGGGCCCTGCCGCGGCGCCTCGTCGGGGACGACGATCTCGATGGCGTGCGGACGGGTGATGCCCTGGTAGCGGCCACGCCCCGCGAAATCCAGGTGCGTGTCGTCGCGCGCGCCGACGACTGCCGAGACGTCGCGACCGCCGTCATCGGTGACCCGGAGAAACGACTGCAGCGGACCGGTGACGATGGGAGCCAGGACCGGTGCCGGCATGGCAAACCGCTCGTCCACGAAAACCTCGGTGCCAACCGGATGATCGACAACGGCCAGCGACACGAGGTCGAAGAAGTGGGTTTCCCAGAGTTCAGCGGTGATCCGCAGGTCGTAGGCACCGTCACGCGGCACCAGCTGCGACCCGCCGACCTTGACCCAGTCCTCGGTCATCGACGCGTCCGCGGTGGCGTGCGCGTTGATCCGCAGGCCGAGCGGCGACCGCCAGATCAGATCGGTGACAAACCCCATCTCGCGGCCGTTCCACGCAAACAGCCAGGGACACGAGCCCTTCAGGCGCTGGCTGGCGCGAATGGTCGCATCGGCCTTCTGCGCGAACTCCGACTGCAGCACGCCGTTCGGCCAGACGATGCGCACGACATCGCTGCCGTGCCGCCTCGCCGAGTCCGATGTGCACGACCGGACTCGAAATCCGGTGCGTCTGCACGTGCAGGCCGGTGCGGACTTCGACTTCGCCGCCAATCCCGAAGGAGTTGACCCGCTGATCGCCGGTGGCGGTTGCCGCCCGCAGTCGCAGTCGCTGCCAGTGGTACGCCCGTTGCGCCGGTGCTGCGTGCCGTGGCGAGCTGCCCCCGCGGGGTCACTCCCACCAGCTCGAGCCGGCCATCCTCGTCGAGGTCGGCCACCGCATGGGTCGAAAGAGGTAGGGGCGCGCCGGTCGCGCTGAAGGTCCCATCGGCGCCGGCCAGCAGCACGTGCGTCTGATCGGCCGCGGCGATGATCAGATCGAGCCCGCCGTTGTTGTCGAGATCGGCGACCAGGAGATGCGTCCGCTCCGCAGTTGCCCCGGTCAGCGCGGTGCCCAAACGTGCGACGGGGCGCCACCGCCAGCGTGGCGTCGCGCCCGCCGGGTCGGCAGGCGCCGGGTCGTCGAACGTGAGCGCCACGACCGCTCCGTCGCCCGCCACCGCGACCAGGTCGACGCGCCCGTCGGCGGTGACGTCGGCGGCAGCCACGGCCAGCAGTGGGGCAGGCGGGTCGGGCATCGCTATCGCTTCGAACGCGCCGCCGCGCAGGTTGGCAAACACCTGCACGACGCCAGACGCATCGAGACAGGCCGGATCGGGCACGCCCTCGCCGTCGAAATCGGCCCACGCGAAGCCGCGCGTGCGCAGGCACGGCCCGAACGGCTGCTGCTGCGCGAAGGTGCCGTCGCCGTTGTTGCGCGCCACGAACGCCGGTCCGTCGATGGCGGCGACGACGATGTCGAGGTCGCCGTCGAGATCGACGTCTGCCGGCCAGCCGCCATGCGCGGGGGTTCGCAGTGCCGCCGCCGGCAGACGCGCTCGTCCGCCGTCGTCTCGGCGAAACGTGCCATCCTGTTGCTGCACGAGCACTCGCAGCCCGTCACTGCGCCGACGAGCACCAGGTCGGTCCGGTAGTCGTAATCGAGGTCGGCCGCGACGACGGCGGCAGCGCCGTGACGCGTGCGGCCTGGCCGGCAGGGAATGCCGCGATGCGCGCGCCATCGCCCGCCAGAAGGCCCTCGGCATCGACCGCCAGCAGGGCCTCCGGGCGGTCGTCGGCCAGGGCAGCGGCTCCAGCCCACACGATGCCGGCGGGCCAGCCCTCGACGGCGGCCACCGAGAAGGTCAGCGCCGCGTCGGCCGGCGCCGGCGCTGCCGAGGGGGCTGGCAGGACCAGGAAGCGCGCGATCGGTTCGCCGATGGCATCGAGCGGCGTCGAGACCTGCGCCAGCGCCCGTCGGTAGGCGACTTCGCGAGCCAGCAGGTTGCGCAGGAAGGCCACCTGCGTCGCTGCCGCGCGCGGGTTCGACGTCGCCTCCTGCACGGCCGCCAGCCGCTCCCGTGCCGCCGCGGGCCATGTCGAGGCCGCTGCCGCCAGAGGGGCCGAGGGCCTGCGTCAGCGCCGGCCCGTCACCGCGTTTGGCGGCCAGCCGCGCGTAGTCGAGGCGAGCCGGCAGGTTGTCGCTGCGGGCGAGCAGCCGTTCGAGCACGCGCTGGGCCTCGGCGTCCGCGTCGGCTCCGCCCAGACGCTCGGTTTCCTGTGCCAGCGCGTACGCCGATTTGAGGTCACCCGGATCGAGTTCGACGGCGCGCCGCCACAAGCGCGTGGACTCGACGAGATTGCCCTCCCGGCTTTCGACCAGAGCCTGCAGACGGACGATGGCTGCCGTGTCGGGTGAAAGTTCGGCGGCGCGCTCGAGGTTCGTCCGTGCTGCGGCGTTCTCCTGCTGCCGCAACAGCAGCAGCGCCAAGATTGGCCCATCCCGCAGGTTCCTGCGGCACCAGCGCGACGACGCGATCCAGCTTCTCGCGGGCGAGCACTTCCTGGCTGGTGTCGATCGCGGCCAGCGCGGTGTGGAAAGCCACGACGGCCTCGCGATACACCGCCGGGTCGACCGCGGGTGTGCTGCGGCACGACGAGCACGACGCGGCCATCAGGCAGGCGCCAGTGACGATGCCGATGGTGACCAGACGTAGTCCCTTCATCGGGCAGCGCCTCCGGCCCACGCGGGAGCCAGTGCGTCGGCGTCGTTGAAGCCGCACCGGGCCAGCAAGGCATCGATGGCCTCTGCCGACACGCCGAGCCGTGCTCGCGCGGCGTGGAGGTCGGCAGCGAGCACCGGGTACCAGTCGCGCCGGTTCGTGCTGCCGAGACCGGCCACGTCGTACGGCGCGATGGCGCTTGCGATGTCGTCGAGCAGCACCCGGCGCGCGTCGCTGCCACTCAACGACCCGACCCGGCTGGTGATCTCACGCAGGCTGGCACCGAAGACGGGATCGGCCTGGAGGAGAAAGCCGCGTGCGCGTTCCGGGTGACCAAGGCGACGCACGGTCTCCGCGTAGCTGGCGGCAGCAAAATACAAGGTGGTCAGGCGCTTGAACAACGGGAAGTCCTCCATCGTCGCGTACAGCGCCGCCACGAGACGTTCGGTGATCCGCAGTTCCTCGGTCGTGTCCTGCGCATACTGCGCGAGAGCAGCTGCGCGCCCCGGCCCCGGGGTCGTTTCCTCGAGCAGACGGGCCATGCGGCCGACCCCGAGCAACGTGAGCGGAATGCCAGTGGACAGCAGGGGATCGACGACGCCGGCCGCTGACGGCAGCAGCGCCCAGTCGCGTCCCGCGACCACGGCCGAGCGGTGCGCGATGCGTGGTGCGTGGACGAACGGGCGCGTCGGTCGCGCCGCGTCGAATTGCGCCCGGACCGACGGGTAGTCGGCCAGCAGACGCGCCCAGGCGTCCGCGCCCTCATGCAGCCGGTAGCGGTGCGCGACCGGGTCGGTGGCCGCCACGCCAGCGCTGGTCAGCCCGTTGTTGAACCGCAGCACCCACATCCAGGCGCCCGGTAACACGTGATGCACGGCCGCATCGTCCACGGGATACGGCGGCGTCGCGTCCGGCGAGACCACATGGTCCCAGCGCCCGACGTCCTCGAAATGCGTATACAACGCCTGGGTTGGAGGCAGCCATTCGGCCGGGGCGTCACCGAGGTTCATGCGGCTCCACAGGAATCCCCTGCGGGCCGCTGGCATCGACGAGGAAGCTCGCGGCGATGCGAAACCGCATGCCTTCGCGTGTGCCCTCGACCACCGGATGGCCGTGGTCGAAGGCGGGCGTGTCCAGTGTCGCGCCGTCCAGGTAGCAGACGCCGGCGGCCTCAGCCTCGTGCACCAGCCACTGGTCGAGATCGGGGCGGTACCAGTGCGTGTCGGCAATCGCGTCGTTGGGGCTGGCGGCAACCAGCAACTGCCGCGCGTGGGCGGCATCGTCGCTGAAGCGACTGCCCGGGCGAGTGCTGGAAGAAGCTGAAGCCGCGCTTGAGTCCGCACGCCACCTGCGGGTAGTTCGCCTGCCACGTGCCCCACTTCGAGAGCGGCCCGCAGCCGCGGCAGGTCGTACCGGTCGGCGAGTTCCTCGATCAGCAGTCCCGCCAGCGGCGTGGACGATTCACCGATGGCAAAGCGTGGGTGGCGGCCGCGGTCGACGAGGGCGACACGCATGCCGCGCTGGCGGAGGACGAGTGCGAGGGTCGTCCCGGCGAATCCCGATCCGACGATGGCGACGTCGGCCTCGACGCGGCGGACCGGGATGAGGGTCACGACGGCGTCACCTGCCCGCAGACGCCGCAGGTGAGTGGTGGTGGGGTGCGCTGCGTGAGATTGGCCTGGGTCAGACGTGCCTGCCTGGCGTCGCGGCAGCACGGGCAGGTGGCGAAATTCTGGAGGTCCCACGTGTCGACGAAGATGCGCGCGACGCCGGTCCTGGCCTGCGTCATCGCGCCGGCCGCCGCCCGCTCGATCGCGAGCAGACTCGGCGGCGTGAAGCGTCCCTCGGCTGCCAGCGCCTCCATCGCACCGTTGCCGGCTCGGGTCGGAATCAAGGTGACCGCGGTGGCACCGCACTCCAGCGCGACGGCCACCGAGTGGTGCCAGCCAGGCGGCCTGTTCGGCCGCGGGCACGAAGGGGGGATCGATGAGCAGGAACACGCGCAGGTCAACGTCGTGCGAGGCCAGGTCGCGGGCGGCCCGGGCAAACGCCTCCACCGTGATCCCCTTGTTCAGTTGCTCGAGCGACGCGGCATGCACGGTTTCCAGTCCCATGGCCACTTCCAGGCGCATCCCCTGACGTGAGCGCGTGATCCGTTCGTGCAGACGCCACGTCCGGTCTCCGACCAGCGCCGGATGTGATTCCACGACGACGCGTGCAAATGGCTGCACCGACTCGACGATGGCGCGGTCGTCGGCGGGAGGGACGGCGCGCGGGTCGAAGAAGCTGCTGGCGTTGTACAGCTTGATCACCGACGGCATCGCCGCGAGTTGCCGCAGGCGGGCGACGGCCGTGTCGACCTGATGCGCGATGGCCCCACGCGGGGTGTCGGCTTCGGTGGTGTGGCGCCACAGGTCGCACATCACGCAGCGCCAGGCGCACTCGCGGCCGGTGAGGAAGACGGTGGCGGTGTCGGCCACGCCGCCCTCTGCGGCCCGCTCACGCTCGACGAGCACGCCCTGCAGCTGCATGGGGTCGAGCGCGGGTCGCGGCCCCCGGCGGGCCCGCACGTAGCGATCGCGCGCGGCGCGTCGCGACGGAGAGGCCGGCCAGGCGTCGGTGGCCGCGACGCCGTTCATGCGAACAGGGCGTGGACCGCGCGCCGACAATTCGACTCGTCGGCGGCGAGGGTGGCACGCATCGTCTCGGCCGGCATGGCGCCGTGCTGGAAGCGGCGTTTCGGGAACACGGGCATGTCGAGGCCGGTGACCGCCTTGACCCCGCGCGAGACGATCTCGCCCTTCAGGCCATACAGCGTCGGTACGTCGTACCCGGTCAGCGCGGCAAACGGGATGCCTTCCGCGACCTCGATGACCGACGGTCGCGTGAACGGGCTGAAGCTGTCGAAGTCGTAGCGCCGCGCCGGCGCGTAGGTGCGCACGTAGCTCCGGCTCAGGCCGCCGCTGTACGTGAGCGAGTGCTTGATGCGGCCGACCCCCCAGCCTTCCTGATACAGCATCAGGTTGTCCACGACGCTGCGGATGGTCAGTTCAGGGTTCTCCTCGATGGGGTAGTCCTTGAGGTTCTCGTCGCCGCCGTCGCCATCGACCATGAAGCGCCACTCCGGGTAGCGCTGGCGAATGCCGCGATACAGGCGCAGGCCGAGTGACGCGCACTCGACGTCGAGCGACTTGTAGTCCTCGAGGACGCGCAGTGTCTCCTGCAAATCGAGCGGGTCTGCGCCGGCGTCGATGGCTTCGACAAACAGACCGAGGCCCAGCTGATCGAGGAATGCGTGGGCCTGGGCCACGTCCGGCCCGCCGGCGTCGAGCACGAATGCCTTGAGTCGGGCCGGGGACATGCCGAGCCGGCGCATCGTGTCGTACACGACCAGGAAGACCGCGCCGCTGTCGATGCCGCCGGAGAAGCACACGCCAATCGGGGCCTGGCCTTGCGACACGCGTTCGACGTGCTGCAGCCAGCGGCGCACCTCGTGCGCCAGGGCGGTGATGTAGCGCTGCCCGATCACATCGAGGTCAGGCGGCAGCGCAGCACGCTCGGGTGTGAAAAATCGCGTGTAGGTCGGATCCGGGTCGGGGCAGCCGACCAGCCGCACTTCGACGACATGATGCGCCGGCACCATCCGCGTGTAACTCGAATGGAACTGGTTGGCCAGGCCCTCGGCGGCCAGGGCCGAGCGGAGCGTGTCCATGCGATCGGCGATGAACAGGGCCGGACCCTCGGCGCGCTTGGCCAGGAAGTAGCGCATCGGGCGATCCAGCGACCGCGCCATGCGCACCGTGCTCCCGTCCCTGGCCACGAGTGCGAAGGAACCGTCGATGCCACGGACGGCCGACGGGTCGGCCGAGAGCACACGCGCCCGGGCCTCGTCGTCGGTCATGTCGTGGAGCACGTTCAGGGCCGGGTCCAGAAGATCGACGACCCGCTCGACGTAACGGTGCATTCGACGATTCTACCGTCCCTTGGACGGCGGCGCGGCTCATGCGAAAGCACTAGCGCAGGGGTACGTGCGTGCTATCGGCGGGCGCCGGGCCGCGTGCCATACTTCCCGGCTCCAGCATCGTGCCTACGTCCCATCGGTCGGTTCCGTTGCTTGCCCTGGTCGGCCCTGCCCTCATCGTCGGGGCCTGGGCCGTCGTGTCGGCGCTGCAGCTGTTCCCGGCTTCGATGTTTCCTGCTCCCGCCGCCGTGGCGCGCGGGCTGTTCACGGAGGTGACGAGCGGTCGCCTGCTGCAGGATGTGCTGGCCTCGCTGTTTCGCGTCGGTGCCGGCTTCCTGCTCGCGGCGGCGGTCGGCATCCCGGCCGGCCTGGTGCTCGGCCACTCCGCGATCGCGCGCGCGCGGCGCTGCTGCCGCTGGTCAACTTCTTCCGCAACCTGTCGCCGCTGGCCTGGATCCCGTTCGCCATCCTCTGGCTCGGCATCGGCGATCCGCCGGCGATCTTCCTGATCTTCATGGCCGCCGTCTTTCCCGGTGATCCTGTCGACGGCGGCCGCCGTCGCCGGGCATCCCGAGCGTCTACTTCCGGGTGGCGCGCGATCTCGGCATCAGGGGGCCGCGGCTGCTCAGCGACGTGACGCTGCCGGCCATCGCGCCGCAGGTGATCACCACGCTGCGGGTGACGGCCGGCCTGTCGTGGCTCGTGGTCGTGGCGGCCGAGATGATTGCCGGCACGCGACGGCCTCGGGTTCGCCGTGTGGGACGCGCGCAACGGCTTGCGCATCGACCTGCTGGCGGCGGTCATGGTCGTGATTGGCTGCATCGGCGTCGGTCTCGATCGGCTGCTGGTGCAGCTGACGCGCATCCCGAGCGTGCGCTGGGGTTACGAGCGATGACGCGGTCGCCGGTGCTGCACCTGGACGGCGTCGCGCACGCCTACGGCGAGGTCGCGGTCCTCCACGCCCTGGAGCTGGCCATCCAGCCCGGGGAGTTCGTCGCGGTCGTCGGACCGTCCGGCTGCGGCAAGACGACGATCCTCAACCTCTGCTCCGGATGGCTGACGCCATCGCGCGGGGTGGTGCGGCGCAGCGGCCGATCGCGGACGGTCTTCCAGCACGATGGGCTGTTCCCGTGGCTCACGGTCGGCGAGAACGTGCTGCTCGGGTTGCGGCATCTGGCGGACGGCGGACCGGGCCGCGCGCGTGCGGCACTGGCTCGGGCTGGTGGACCTGCTGCCGTTCGAGCGGCACTACCCGCACCAGCTCTCGGGCGGCATGCGCCAGCGCGTCGAGCTCGTGCGCGCGCTCGCCGGCGAGACCGACCTGCTGCTGATGGACGAGCCGTTCTCGTCGCTCGACTACCTGACGCGGCTGCGGTTGCGCGGGGAACTCGCGCGGTTGCTGCAGGAGCAGCCGCGCACGGTGGTGCTGGTGACCCACGACATCGAGGAGGCGGCGCAGCTGGCCGACCGGGTGCTGGTCCTGAGCGAGCGGCCGGCGCGCGTCTGCGACGAGGTGACGATTGCGACCAGCCGGCCTCGCGACCTGACGCACCCGGCGGTCGTCCAGGCCGTCCATCGGATCCTGACCGCCCTGGGGTTGGAGCAGGAACAGCCTGCCGCTGTCTCCGTCCCTCGCTGACGCCATGGCTGCGCGCGTGATGCCTGGCTGGAGTCCCTGATGCTGCGCTCGCCATTCGTCCGGTGGACCCTGGGTGCCGTGATGGTCGTGCTCGCGCTGGGGGCGCTGCGCCTGCAGCCGTGGGCGCGGCCTGCAGGCCCGTGCGACGGCGACGCGGCACGCCGGAAGTGCTCGCCGTCGGCTTCCTGCCGGTGACCTGTCACCTGACCTGCCCGGTCACCGACTTCGCGACGCGCACGAGCGCGACGACACGCTTCGAGTCGCAGCGCTTCACCGACTTCCCGACCGTGGTCGAGACGCTCAAGAGCGGCCGGCTCGACGCCACGTTCATGATCGCGCCGCTGGCGATGAAGCTGCGCGAGCAGGGCGTGCGCGTGAAGATCGTCTACCTCGGCCATCGCGATGGCTCGACGGTCATGGTGCGCAAGGATCTGCCGGCCACGTCGCTGCGCGACCTCGCCGGCCGGACGTTCGCCATCCCGAGCAAGTACAGCAACCAGAACCTGGTCATCCGCAAGCTGATGGAGGACGAGGGCGTCGACCCCGCGTCGATGCGTTTCGTCGAGATGCCGCCGCCCGACATGCCGGCCGCGCTGGCCAGCGGGGCGATCGACGCGTACTTCGTCGGCGAGCCGCACGCGGCGCGGGCGGAACTCGACGGCTCGGGACGCGTGCTGTATCACGCCAAGGACATCTGGCCGCGATTCATCTCGTGCGTGCTCGTGGTCACCGAGACGCTGATCGCAGAGCGGCCGGAGGTGGTTGCGCGATCTGGTGCGCGGCATCGCCGAGAGCGGCGAGTGGGCCGAGCAGCACCGGGTCGAGGCTGCGGCGCTCGTCGCGCCGTACTTCCGTCAGGACGAGGCCCTGGTGCGCTACGTGCTGACCCAGCCGCCCGATCGGGTCAGCTACCGCATGCTGACGCCGCTCGATGCCGAGATGCAGCAGATTGCCGACATGGGGCTGGCCGCCGGCATCCTGGACCGCCGCCTCGACGTGACGGACCTGGTCGATCGCCGATTCATCCCCGCCGACATCCGCCCGGCGAGAATCGCTCCGTCCCCGTCGGCCCGTTGACGACATTCCGGTGGTAGGGGCACGTCCCCGACGTGGCCTGACGGGGCGTGCGATCGCGATGGCAGATGGCCGCCGGCCTGGTCGGCCGGCGTCGATAGGTGGGCAGCTCGGGGAGCTGCCCCTACCATCGTCTGCCGCCACCATCGTCGGCCGCCCAACATCGTCGGCCCCCAACATCGTCTCGTGCGGTGGTAGGGGCACGTCCCCGACGTGGCCTGACGGGGCGTGCGATCGCGATGGCAAAGGCCGCCGGCCTGGTCGGCCGGCGTCGATAGGTGGGCAGCTCGGGGAGCTGCCCCTACCATCGTCTGCCCCCACCATCGTCGGCCGCCACCATCGTAGGCCCCCAACATCGTCGGCCCCCAACATCGTCTCGTGCGGTGGTAGGGGCACGTCCCCGACGTGCCCTGACGGCGCGCGGGCCGTGATGGCAATGGCCGCCGGCCTGGTCGGCCGGCGTCGATAGGTGGGCAGCTCGGGGAGCTGCCCCTACCATCGTCTGCCCCCACCATCGTCTGCCCCCACCATCGTCGGCCGCCAACATCGTCGTCCCCCAACATCGTCGGCGCTACCGGCGTCGTCGTGCTTGCGTGTGCGGGTTGTGCAGTGTCATCGCTTGCTGCGGCTGGCAATCCTTGCACGCCGCTTCATTTGCTGGCTGCGAACGACCGACATCGGCGTGGCACGTGGCCTGCTCGTGCGGTGGCATGGCCGCTCACCACGCTAAAGAGGAATGCATTCCCCGCAAAGTCCTGCCGCACGGGTGTCCGCCCTGGATTGCAGACGACGCGGTGTACCTGCTCACGGTCTGCTGCAGGCCGCGGCATCGCAACCAGCTCTGCAGGCCCGACGTGTGCTCTGACCTGCGTAAGTGCCTTCGCCTTCACGACGAACGGGCGGAGTGGCAATTCATTGCCGCAGTCGCGATGCCCGACCACCTGCACATCCTGGCGCGCATCCCGCCGGGGGTGCCCATCGCTCCCATGGTGGCCGCATGGAAGCGCCTCACGGCGCGTAAGCATCACGTGACCTGGCAGCGTGACTTCTTCGAGCATCGCCTGCGGCACGACGAACATGTCGAGGCAAAGCGAGATTACCTCCGCATGAACCCCGTCCGCGCCGGACTGGTCACCACGCCGGATGCGTGGCCATACTTCTGGTCGGCGTGGTAGCGGCGGTCGGAGAGCATCAGCCGTTGTGGCACGTGGTGACGATGGCAAAGGCCGCCGGCCTGGTCGGCCGGCGTCGATAGGTGGGCAGCTCGGGGAGCTGCCCCTACCATCGTCTGCCCCGACCATCGTCTGCCCCTGCCATCGTGGGCCGCGACCATCGTTGCCCCGACCATCGTCTGCCGCGACGACCGTCGGCGTTACACGCGTGGGCGTCACCGCGTTGGCGTCACCATCTTCGGCGTCACACGGGCGTCGGCGTGCATCCGATGCGTGGCATCCCACGATCGCGGTGGTAGGGGCACGTCCCCGACGTGCCCTGGCGGCGCGCGGGCCGTGATGGCAAAGGCCGCCGGCCTGGTCGGCCGGCGTCGATAGGTGGGCAGCTCGGGGAGCTGCCCCTACCATCGTCTGCCCATGCCATCGTGGGCCGCGACCATCGTCTGCCCCTGCCATCGTGGGCCGCCACCATCGTTGCCCCGGCCATCGTCTGCCCCGGCCCATCGTCTGCCCCGACCATCGTCGGGCCCTGCCATGTCGGGCCGTGCCATCGTCGGCGAATTGGGGCAGGCGTATGATGGGTTCCCTATTCCTCACAGGCAGGCGCCGATGACCAACGGTCCTCAGCAGCAGCACGACGCGTCGGCGGCTCTCACCGACACGCACGACCTGGCGTTCGACGCGCCGGTCACGGTCGAGGCGTTCGGCCTATCGGACACGGGCCACGTCCGTGCCGCGAACGAGGACCATTTCCTGATCGCGCGGGTTGGCCGCTACTTCGAGACGGTCGGCACCAGCCTGCCGGCGGGGGAGGTGCCGGCCCGCGCCGATGAAGCCGGCTATGCCCTGATTGTCGCGGACGGCATGGGCGGACACGCCGCCGGCGAGCTGGCCAGCCGGCTGACGATTCGCGAGCTGGTGCGGGTGGCTCTGGCGTTGCCGGACTGGATCGTCCGTCTCGACCCGGACACGGTCGAGCAGGCTACCGAACGTTCCGAAGCCCGCATCACCAGTGCGCACGCGGCGCTGATGGCCGAGGGACGTCGCGAACCCGACCTGCAGGGGATGGGCAGCACCGTCACCGCGGCGCGCAACCTCGGCCGCATGCTGCAGCTGGCCCACGTCGGCGACTCACGCGCCTACCTGCTCCGGCAGGGCAACCTCATGCGCCTGACGCGCGACCACACCTACGTGCAGATGCTGGTGGACTCGGGGCGCATGACCCGGGCCGCCGCAGAACGCTCCGCTTCCCGGCATGTCTTGGTCAATGCGGTCGGCGGGGTCAACGAGAGCGTGCGCGTGGACGTCCAGCACATCCCGCTGGAGCGTGGCGACCGTATCCTGCTGTGCAGCGACGGCCTGAGCGACCTGGTCGACGACGCCACGATCGAGACGCTGCTGGTGGAAGCCGTCGATGCCGAACGGGCGTGTCACGCGCTCGTCGAACGCGCCCTCGCCGAGGGCGGACGGGACAACGTGACGGTCGTGGTGGCAACCTACCAGTGGGGCGAGTAACGGGCTCGCGCACCCACGGCAGGCACCCGCCTCACCTGCCTTCTGCGCGCGGCTCCTCGTCGGCGCCCAGCTTTGTCAGCGCCACCGCGTTCATGCAATAGCGCAAGCCGCTCGGTGCCGGGCCGTCCGGGAAGACATGCCCCAGGTGCGCATCACAGACGCTGCAGGTGGTCTCGATGCGAACCATCCCGTAGGACCGATCGGCGGTGTAGGCAATCGCCTCCGGCGCCGCAGGTTCCGTGAACGAGGGCCACCCCGTGCCGGACTCGAACTTGGACGAGCCGTCGAACAGCAACTGGCCGCAGCAGACGCAGGCGTAGCGACCGGGCTCGAAGCGGCTGCACATCTCGGAGCTGAAAGCGCGCTCGGTCCCGTGCTGGCGGGTGACGTGGAACTGCTCCGGGCTGAGCTGTGCGCGCCACTCCTGCTCGGTCCGCTCGAGACGTCGCGGCGCCTCGAGGTTGCCCTCGTCGGCTCTCTTCATCACCACCTGCCAGGTCAGCACGCGACACTCCTCGGCGGGATCGTCAGCTCGACCGGATGGCCGGATGCGTCCCTCATCCTTCATACCACGGCGTCCCGCGTCGTCGCGACGGAACGCCGGCGATTCGACAACCTGCCGCCTGCCGCCTGCCGAGACCCTGCCGCCCACCGCTCGCCGCTACCCCCGTGCCGCCTGCCGCCTCCCGACTGCCGACTGCCGCCTGCCGCCTGCCGCCTGCCGTGACCCTGCCGCCTGCCGCCTGCCGACTGCCGCAATTCTGAATTCCAAATTCTGAATTCTGAATTGCGTCCCTTCACTTGCCGTACGGTGGTTTCCCGCCGTCGGCGATGTGAATCTGCAGCGTCTGCCCCTGTCGCAGCGTGAGCGGCAGGCCCTGGACCAGTTCGGCGCCGAGCCGCAGCACCGGGGCCGCGCTGTCGATGCGGACCTCGTAGCGGCGGTCGTGCTCGACGGTGAACCACTCAGGCCACTCGTTGAGGCGTGGGTAGTTGATGGGCAGGTGCAGGTGATCGCGATGCCGCGGGTGGTCCAGCCGCAGGTGGCCGGTCCAGTCACGTTCGGCGGCCACGCTGACCAGCACAGCTGTTCCATCGCGCTCGGCGCCCACGTGCACCTGCGGCGTCCAGGGCTCGAGGCGTGCCCCCTGCGTCTTCCACATGACGTACATCAGGCCGGTGCGGATCGTGTTGCCATCGCCGTGCCAGGCTTCCACGATGCCGTCGGGGCGGACCACGTCGAGCATCTTGCTGGTGGCGGCGTCGATCTGCTCGGGCAGGCCCGGGGTCGGCAGCCGGTTCATGAGGACGATGGCCGACTCGATCGCGTCCGAGTAGGCGTTGGCGCTCCAGGTCCGCACGGGCGGGGTCTCGTCGAACAGGTAGGTGGGTGTGCGCGTGACCGTGTCGAGCGCGCGCTGCACGGCGTCGCGGAACCGCGGCTCACCCGTGGTCATCCACGCGGTGTAGACCCCGTTGAACATGTAGCCCCAGCAGTGCGCGTGGCGGTTGGCAATCGGCTCGCCGGTGTTGATGTCGATGTCGTGATGCCACACCCCATCGGCGTTCCGGCCCACCGTCAACAGCCGATCGATCATCTTGACGAAGGCCGGACGGTACTCCGCCGCCTTGTCGGGGCGGACGTGGGTGGCGAGCACGAACGCCTCCGACAGCCCCCCGACGATCTCGTTGCCATGGTCCGAGAGCACGAAACGGGTGGTCACGGGTGTCCGCGTGGCCACGTCCCAGCGGTCGGCGGGGAGGTAGTTCGTGGTCGGCAACATGTCGAGGAAGTAGAAGTCGGCTATCGCCAGCACCTGCGTCAGGTAGCTGGCATCACCGGTCTTGAAATAAAGACGGCTCAGCACCTGCAGCATGTTGCCGTTGATCTCGGTGGTCTGGGCCGGCAGGGCGCCGCGGCTGGTCGCGTAGGGCGCGTTGCCGACGATGTCGGTGGCGATGCCGCGCATGCGGTGGTACCACGGGGTGTCGCCGAACAGCTCCGTGAGCGGAATCAGGCCGTCCTTCATGTACTCGCTGGAGCCAAAGATGATGGCGTCCATGTCGGGTGCGGCACGCACGAACGTGCCGTCCCCCCGCACGTCGTCGGACAGGCGGCCGACGCGGGTGGTGAGCAGGGTCTCCTGACGGAGGATGTCGAGCATGGCGCCGTGGTACACGGCCGGTTCGGTCAGGCGCGCGGCCATGACCATGAAGGGATAGAGGTCGGCTGCCGTATTGGCGACCACCCAACTGGGGTCTGGCTGGCTGCCGTTGTATGTCCCACGATGGGGCAAGAGCCCGGTGCCCGCGTCGCGTCGGGCCAGCCACCCGTGCATGATGCGGTTGCTGACAACCAGGGCACGGGTGGCCTGCCGGCCGTTTCGCGCGGCCCGGCTCGCCGCATCCTGGGCGTCCGCACCGACTACCATCGCTCCAGCCGCCACCCACCCGAACAGGACCAGTCTCAACGCGCGCATCACGATTCTCCAGCCGGAAACAGCTGCCATTAGCAAATCTATTGTTGACTCTGAGCGAATCGGCTTCATGCTATGCGCATCTGGAGAAGAGTGAACGCCAGCGTGCCCGAGCTTTCCAGCCGTCTTCAACCAACCGCTGTCCCACCCTGGCTCGCGCACGCGTCCCTGGCTAGCTCCCTGTCGTGGAGGCATTTGTGAAGCAGTTCCGACTTTTACGTTGTGCTCTCATCCTGGCCCTGGTGGCCTGTGGATCCCTGGCGCTGCCCGCGTGGGCCAGTGCCCAGGCCCTGTACGGCAGTATCACCGGCACGGTGACCGACAACTCCGGCGCCGCCATCCCTGGCGTGACCATCACGGTCACCAACGAGGGCACCGGGCTGACGCTGGACACCGTCACCGACGGCGAAGGCCTGTACACGATCCGGAACGTCCTTCCGGGTTCGTACAAGCTCAGCGCCGCCCTGCAGGGGTTCAAGACCTTTGCACAAACCGGCATTCCGCTGACCGCCGGCAGCATTGCCCGTGTCAACGCGCCACTCGAGATCGGTGACCTGAGCGAGTCGATCACGGTGACCTCCGAGGCCGCCCTGCTGAAGACCGACAAGGCCGACGTCAGCGTCGAGCTCAAGCCGAAGGAAATCACCGACCTGCCGCTGAACCAGTACCGGAACTACCAGGCGTTGATGAACCTGGTGCCGGGCGCGACGCCGGGCACGTTCCAGAACTCGACGGGCTCGACGCCGCAGCGTTCGCTGAGCGTCAACGTCAACGGCGTCAACCGCAACAACAACAGCACCCGCATCGACGGCGCGGCCAGCATCAACATCTGGCTGCCGCATCACGCGGGCATGGTCGCCTCCGCCGAGACCATCGAATCGGTCAACATCGTCACCAACAACTTCGATGCCGATACCGGCATGGCGGGTGGTGCGGCGATTGGCGTCGTGACCAAGTCGGGCACCAACACGCTGAAGGGCTCGGCCTTCGTGTTCCAGAGCGACAACGCCTGGAATGCCAACACGTTCTTCAACAACGCCAACAAGCTGGCCAAGCCGAAGGGCACCCAGTCGATCTACGGCGGCACGGTCGGCGGACCGGTGGTCAAGAACCGCCTGTTCTACTTCGGGTCGTGGGAGCGCTTCACCGAGGAACGCGGCATCCAGGAGACGTTCCAGGTGCCGACCGCCGCGATGCGGCGTGGTGACTTCAGCGAGGTCCTGGCCGCGTTTCCCAACTTCCGCATCTACGACCCGCTGACCGGCGCGGCCAATGGCTCGGGCCGCAACGCCTTTGCCAACGCGATGATTCCGGCCAACCGAATCAGCCCCATCGCCGGCCGCATCAACGAGGTCTACCCGCTGCCCAATGCGTCGGCCGACATCAACCGCAACGGCCTGGCCGACGACTACGTCATCGAACGGCAGCCGGTGTTCGATCGCGACAACTTCGATGCGAAGGTGACCTTCAACCGGTCGAGCGCCCATCAGATCTGGGCCAAGTACTCCTACCTGACGGCCGACGTCCAGGATCGTTTCCAGCTCGGCTTTGCCGAGCGGGCGCCCGCCCCGACGGTCAACCACGCGCCGGTCATCGGCCACACCTGGACGCTGTCGCCGACGCTCATCCTCGACGGCAACTTCGGCGTGACCTTCAATGAGCAGAGCGGCCTGTCGCCTGACTACGGGACCAACTACGGTCTCGACGTGTGGGGCATCCCGGGCACCAACGGCTCGGACATCCGCCAGAGCGGCATGCCAATCATCAGCAACGGGTTCAGCACGCTGGGCAACGTTTCGTCGTGGAACCCGTACTTCTACACGACGTCGGTGTACTCGTTCTCGCAGGCGCTGACCAAGGTCGCCGGCCGCCACGAACTGCGCTTCGGCTACGACGCCAACCGCCTCGAGATGAACCACTGGCAGCCCGAAATCGGGTCGGGTCCGCGCGGCAGCTTCACCTTCGGCGGCAACGTGACCGGCCAGACCGGCTACCAGCCCGTTCAGGGCTTCAACGGCTACGCCGCCTTCCTGCTCGGCCTGCCGAGCGCCTACGGCAAGAGCGTCCAGGCCGAGGAGATGACCACCCGCGAGCTGCAGCACGGGTTCTACGTGCGCGACCGCTGGCAGGTCAACGACAAGCTGACCGTCAACGGCGGCCTTCGCTTCGAGATGTACCCGGTCATGCAGCGCGCGGACCGCGGCATCGAGCGTCTCGACTTCGACACGTTCAACGTGCTGATCGGCGGGCGCGGCGGCGTGCCCGAGGACGTCGGCCTCAACCCCCGCAGCGTCTACGTGGCGCCGCGGCTCGGCCTGGCCTACCGCATCGACGACAACACCGTGTTCCGCAGCGGCTATGGCATCACCTACAACCCGATGCCGTGGTCGCGTCCGCTGCGTGGTTTCTACCCCCTGACGATCGCCTTCGGCGATGCCGCGGCCGGGTTCAACTACATCAGCACCCTCGAGCAGGGCATTCCCCCGATCAACGTCCCCGACCTGAGCTCCGGACAGGTGCTCCTGCCGCGCGGCGTGGACATGCGGACGCCCAACCCGGGCAACGTCGACCGTGCCGACCTGCACCAGTGGAACGTGACACTGGAGCGTCGCCTGCCGCTCGATCTGGTCGCCAGCGTCGCCTACGTCGGTACCCGCAACAACGGCGGCTACGCCGACTACAACCTGAACTACGCCGCGCCCGGCACGGGCAACGCCGGCCGCCAGTACTTTGCCCAGGCCGGCACTGCCAACATCCTCGACTGGGGTGGCTGGACCAGCAGCAAGTACCACTCGCTCCAGACCACGCTCAATCGCCCCTTCAAGAACGGGCTGCTCATCAAGGGCGCCTACACCTGGAGCAAGGCGATGAACGAGACCGACGACGACGGCTGGACAGGCCTGACCTGGAACATCCCCGACCAGCGGCACCGCAACTACGCGCGCGCCGGTTACGACCGCACGCACGTGCTGCAGATGGCCGCCGTGTACGAGCTGCCGTTCTTCCGCGAGAGCACCAACCCGATCGGCTGGGTGCTCAAGGACTGGCAGGTCAACGGCATCTTCGCGGCCTTCTCGGGCACGCCGTTCTCCATCGGCGGCAACAACCCGACCCTGCTCGCCCCTGGTGCTGGTTTCGTCAGCATCAACCAGAATGGCGATGCCAAGCGTCTCGGCACGCCGGGACCCGACGAGCAGTTCCTGGACCCGTCGGTGTTCTCGCAGCCGACCGGCCTGCAGTGGGGCAACTCGGGTCGTAACGCGTTCCGCGGACCTTCCCAGTGGAACCTCGACTTCTCGGCGTTCCGCAACATCCCCATCGGCCGTTATCGCGTGGAACTGCGCGCGCAGGCGTCCAACGTGTTGAACCACTCGCGCTGGGGCAATCCCAACACGGACTTCAACAGCCCGAACTTCCTGAAGATCTTCAGCGTCGACGCGCCGCGCACGGTGCAGCTCGGACTGCGGTTCCAGTTCTGAGACACGTCTGACAGGAAGTGCCCGCAGGGGACCGCGGGGTGAAACAGCGGCAAACGCCGGATCGAGACATCGATCCGGCGTTTGCTTTTTCTGGGGTGTTTCTACGGGCTCCTCGAGATCCGGGTGTAACGCCCGGGCGTGAGGGTCACACGCTGCGTGACGCCATCAGGCCAGGTGATGCGGGCCGGCACGACCCCCCGGTGGTCGCCGAGGCCGACGAGCACCCGCGGATCCGACGACGAGAGGTAGCTGCCGTCGGTGCGCACGCGAAAGAGCCGGCCCGCAGCGGGACCGGTCTCGACCACCACGGTGGCCCCGATCGCGTGCCGGTTGCGCCCAGGCTGCCGCAACTCGAGGCCCACCCAGGCATGACCGATGGTGACGGTGTTGCGGAGCACCCGGGCAGGACCGGCATTGTCGGTCGTGACCACATCGGGGTCGCCGTCGTTGTCCAGGTCACCTACGGCAAGGCCACGACCGATGCCGAGGGGCGCCAACGCCGTCCCTGCTGCTGCGCCACGAACCTCCTCGAGGCGGAATCGGGCGGACGTCGGGCCGATGGGTCCAGCTGACGGGCGGCTCAGGATGCCCCTGAACAGTTGATTGCGCTGGCGGTAGGGCGCAGCCTGGCCCCGCAGCTCCGGCACCATCGTCACCCCGCCGTTGACCGCCATCAGGTCCGCCACGCCGTCGTTGTCGGCATCCAGCCACGCCACCCCGAAGCCGGTCATTGCCGCCGTCGGGAGTGCCAGTCCGACATCGACTCTCCGGTCCTCGAAGCCGGCGCGTCCGTCGTTGGCGTAGAGCGCAAACGTCTCGCCCGCGATGTTGGTCACCACGAGGTCCTCGTCGCCGTCCGCATCGGGGTCGCCCGAGGCAATGCCCATGCTGCCTTCCGGCCGCCCCAGATCGTTGAAGGCCACGCCTGCGATCGGGCCCTCGTCCACGAACCGCATGCCGCCCTGGTTGCGCCACAACTGGTTCGGCGTGCCGTCGTTGGCCACGAACACGTCGGGCCGGCCGTCCAGGTCGTAATCGCCAATCGCCACGCCGAGGCCATTGCCGAAGGCTCGCAGGACCCCGGCCGCTTCGGAGACGTCCTCGAAACGACCGTCGCCACGATTGCGAAACAGACGGCTCGGCACCGGGCGATAGCGGGTTGGCGGGCAGTAGTCGCGCGCCCCGGCCGGCTCGAAGCAGGGCCTGCCCGACGCCGCCGAACTGTCGACGTAGTTGGCGAGGAACAGATCCAGGTCGCCGTCACCGTCGAGGTCGGCAAATGCCGCGCTCGTGGTCCATCGCGCGTCGTCCACGCCGGCCAGGGTCGTGACGTCCTCGAACGAGCCATCACCGCGGTTGCGATAGAGCGCATTGGAGCCGAGCGCCGTCAGGTACAGATCGACGTACCCGTCGCCGTCGTAGTCGCCGGCGGCAACGCCCATGCCGATGCCGTGGGCGCGCACGCCGGCGCGGTCGGTCACGTCGATGAACCGCAGCGTCCGGGATCCGTCTGCCCCGACGCGGAGGTCGTTGCGGAAGACGCGGGCCATCGGTTCCGGTGTGTCAGCGGACCCAGCGTCCGCCGGCCCGCCCTGCAGCACGATCACGTCGAGGTCGCCGTCGTTGTCCAGGTCAACGAGGCCGACGCCGGCACCGATGATCTCTTCGATGCGGAATTCGCCTCGGGCACCGTTGCGATGGGTGACGTCGAGGCCGACGGCGCTCGTGACGTCCTCGAACCACGGACCCGGCAGAGCGGCCTGCGCCTGTGTACGGCCGGGCGCGCCGCCGGCTCCGCCCAGCCACGAGCCGATCAGCAGGGTCAGGAGGCTTGCGACGCGACCGGCTCCGATTGTGGGGCGCGGCGGCATCACGGTTGCGGCCGCAGCTTGCGCATCTCGGCGTCGATGAAGGCCGCCATCCGGTCGTCACCCAGCCGGCGTGCCATCGTCGAGGCCTCGGTCGCGGTCCGCATGGCGTCGTCGAAGCGGCCGCCACGCAGGTAGGCCGTCGACAGCGCGAAGAGGTAGCGTGGGGTTTCTGCGTGGCGGGGCGTGCGCAGTTGCTCGAGGTGAGAGATGGCCTGGTCGACGCGACCGGCACGCATGGCGAGACGCGCGAGGCCGAAACGCGACTGGTGGTCGTCGGGCGCCACCCGCAGAGCGGTCCCGTAGGCGTCGGCGGCCTCGACGACACGCCCGAGCCGTTCGAGGGCCAGGCCGCGGCCCTGCCAGGCCACGGCGTCGCCCGGCGCGCTCGTGGTGGCGCGGGTGTACAGGCGGAGGGCCTCGTCCACCTGCTGCTGCGCCAGCAGAATGCCGGCATACGTCCGGTCCGCATCGGCCTGGAAGCCGGTTTCGCCCAGCGCGGCCCGGTAGTGCTGTTCGGCTTTCGCGGCCTCGCCGGCGCGACCGTACAGTTCGATGAGATTGAGATGCGCCTGTCCGCGTGTTTCGGGTTGGCCGACCGCCGCTTCGTGCAGCCGGATGGCATCTGCAGACACCGACGCCGTATCCAGCGCTGCTGCCGCGATGCCTCGCGTCAGTCGGGCAAAGGCGTCGTCGCGCAGCGACCCGATGCGCGCCTGCCAGGGGTCAGCCGGCCAGGGCCCACAGGTCGGGCAGCGCTGCTGCACGGCCAGCGACACCGCTGCCGCATCGGCGTCGCCGGTCCGCCGATGCGCTTGCGCTAGGGCGTAGTGGGCGGCGCCGAACGTCGGATGGAGGGCGACGGCCTTTTGCAGCGAGTCGCGCGCTGCGGCGTGGTCGCCTCCGCGGGCCGCGAGGCGGCCGAGGCCGTACCACGCGGCCGCAGCATGCGCCGGCACCGCGGTCAGCCTGCGATACAGGGACTCGGCTTCCTTGTCTGCGCCAGCGGCCAGCCGGGCGTCGGCGAGGCGCAGCGAGACGAGTGCGGCATGGGCTGGCGCGAGCGTCGCTGCGCGTCCGAATTGCCGCGCCGCCTCGTCAGGCATCGCCCGCGCGGTGTCGACGAGGCCGCCGAGATACCACCAGTCGACCTCGTCCGGTGCCAGCGCCTGGGCGCGCGCGTAGGCGCCGGCGGCCGCATCCCATTGCTCCCAGGCGTGGAGGAGCATCGCCAGCGCCCCGACGGCGGGGGCCTCCGCCGGATGCTCGCGCGCCACGCGCAGCGCCTCGGCGATGGCCAGCCGCGAGGCATCCGGAAAGGTCTCTGCTGCGAGGTGGGGCAGCGGCGGCACGTCTGGCGCCGACTGCGGCGGGCGAGCCAGTGCGGCCGCTGCGGTGAACGTCGCTGCGAGCAAGACCGCTGACGCGCGCTGCGTGAGCGTCACTGAATCAGAACCACGGGACACTTCCGCCTCGCGAACATGACTGTTGGTCGCCAGTCCGTACGGTATGGTCCCTGCGCCCGCGAAAGCAAGGCGCCGCCGTTTGCCGCTGCCGGACTCAGCGGGCGGCGGTGCGGTGCGAGCACACAGGCGAAGGGCCCCGGAAGCGAGTGCTCCCGGGGCCCTTGACCTTCCGATGGCCGATGGCCGATGGCCGACGGCCGAGCCTAGAACGTGAACCGCGTGACCAGCTGCAGCGTGCGCGGGGCCGCCACACCGTTGATGGCGCCGAAGCCGTTGGGGCGCACCAGCGCGCCGGAGGCATCGTAGGGCAGGTTGGTGATCGTCCTGTCGGTCAGGCTCGCGAAGTTCGCCGTCGCGTTGACGCCGGTGAACTGCGTGTGGTTGAGCGCGTTGAACATGTCCAGGCGGAATTCGAAGCGCATGTTCTTGGGCAGCGCGAACGTCTTCGACAGCGACATGTCGAGGTTGTTGATGGGCGGCGCGTTCAGGAAGAAGCGCGCCGACTCGGCGCCGTCGCTGCCCGGCTGGGGCGGCGCGAAGCAGGACGTGTTGAACTGCCGGTAGGGATCGCCGCCGGACCCTGAGCCCGGATCGCAGGTCAGCACGATGCGCGCGCCGGGCGTGTCGGTGCCCGTGAGGTTGATGGATCCGATGCCCGGGATGTTGTAGCCCACTCCGTACGGTCGGCCGCTGGTCCAGCGGTACACGCCCGAGACCTGCCAGTTGTTGATCAGCAGGCCCGACCAGTTCTGCGTGACTTCCGGCGTCTGGTAGACGAAGTTCATCACGAAGTTGTGTGGACGGTCAGTGCCCATGTAGGAATAGTCGAGGCGACGGATCTGCTCGTCGGTCTGGTTGGGCACGCCGGCGGAGAAGTCGTCGTTGCTGATGCCCAGCGCCTTGGACCACACGTAGAAGAACGAGAACATGAACCCGTTGTCGTAGCGGCGGTTGATGCCGGTCTGCAGCGAGTGGTAGTTCGAGTACCCGCTGTAATCCCACATGCGGATGCCGCCGTAGCCCGGGTACGGACGCAGCAGGTCGTTGGGCAGGGCAGTGGCGCCTGGCACCGTGCTCGTGCCGACGCGCGTTGGATCCTGGTTCTGCGGCGCGAACGTCGCGCCGAACGGCAGGGCGTTGATCTGCGACTGGCGGAGCAGGTTCTCCGACTTCGAGCCGACGTACGCCAGGTCGAACATGAAGGTGCGGAACAGCTTGCGCTGGATGCCGAGATTCCACTGCGTCGTCCGCGGCGGCTCGAAGTCGTACACGGTCGGGTTGAGGCCAAGGACCGGGTTCGGATCGCCCGTGCCGGAGGTGAGGCCCTGCAGGGTGCCCCATTGCACCGTGGAGTTCAGCACACCCGGCGCGTTGGCGATCATGTCGAAGACCATGTTGCCCTGCGGCCGGTCGTAGAAGATGCCCCAGCCGCCGCGGAGAATCGTGACTGCTTCACCGGTGAAGTCGTAGACGAAGCCGACGCGCGGCGAGACGACGAACGCGCTGCCGTCCTGCAGTTCCGGGTTGATGCCCTGGCCGGCCTGGAACGCGCCATTGAAGCGATCGGACCCAGGCGTCAGGCGCCCGATGAACCGGCCCTCCACGGTGTTGGCCAGCGACGGCGTCTGGCCGGCCGCGAGCAGGCGCGGGTCGATGCCGCGGCGGTTCGCGCCCGAGCATGGCGACGCGCCGATGCAGACGGGCGTGAAAAGCCTGGCGGCGCCAGACGCGCTGAACTGGTCTGGCAGGAAGTTGGACGCCTGCTCCGTGTGATCCCACTGCGGTGTCAGGTAGTAGAAGCGCACACCGTAGTCGAGTGTCAGCTTCTTGGCCGCGCGCCAGTTGTCCTGCAGGTAGAACTCCAGGTTCGTGTAGCGCCACTCGGGAATCGCGAACTTGTTGGCCTGCGTGTAGGTGTTGAACACGCCAAGCGCCGCGTTGGCGTAGCCGTACCCGGAGTCGAACGGGTTGTTGGCGTCGTCAGCGAAGTTGATGCGGCCGTTGAAGCTCGCGAAGATGCTCTGCGGCTTGTAGCTGTTCTGGTAGTACAGGCCGGCCTTCGTGTTGTGCGACCCGAACAGCTTGGTGATGTTGGCCAGCACGTCGTGGGTGACGTTCTCGTTGGTGAACGGCCCGCGGTCGGTCTGGTACTGGCCGGCGTTGGCGGTGCGGCCGCCGCGGAACTGGAAGTCGGGCACGTAGTCGCCCTGGACCGCGTCGGGAAAGAGGTACGGGAGGCCGGCGGTGCCGGAGTTGGCGCGGCGGAGCGAGTCGAGCTGCAGGTCGTAGTTCAGGGAGTTCTGGGCGCGACCCCAGCTGACCTCGAGCGAGGTCGTGGGAGTGATGACGCCGGTGGCCGACAGCATGTAGTTGGAGCCCGGATGGATGAACTGCACCGGCATCGGCAACTGATCGCTGCCGTTGCCTGCCCACGTCGTGCCGTAGGCCTGCAGGATCTCTTCCTTCGTCTTCATGTACCGCCCGGTCACGCGCCACTTGTCGGTGACCTGGTAGTCCATGCGCAGCAGGTCCTCGCGGCGTGGTGCGCTGTCGGCGTTCTGGCTCGTGAAGTTGAGACCCGCGCCCGCGCCCGACAGGTTGGCCTGCGGGAAGATGTTCAGAATCGCGATTCCGGGTTGATACAGGCGGGCGGCCGGGATGCGTCCGATCACGCCACCGTCCTGGAAGCAGCCGCTGGTATTCGCCGCGTTGCACGGCAGGCCGGTGGCGCTGTCCCGGATGTACGGGAATGGGTTGCCGCTGGCATCGAGGCTCTGCGAGAAGTCGCCTCGGCGTTCGAGCGCGGTCGGCACGCGTGCCTGCCGTTCGTTACCCGGGTTCGTGCGCCGCTGGTGCTCCTGGCTGAAGAAGAAGAACAACTTCTTCTTGTTCTCGTTGAACCCCGGAAAGAACACCGGGCCACCGATGGTGTAGCCAGCGTCGTCGCGCGAGGTCTTCGGCTTGGCGATCTCCGGCGTCACGCGCTTGTTGGTCCAGGAGTTCGCGTTCCAGTCAGAGCGGCGGCCGTACCAGTAGCCCGACCCGTGGAAGGACTGCGAGCCGCTCTTGGTCACCACCTGGACTTGCGCGCCGGTGGCACGGCCATACTCGGCCGCGTAGGCGTTGGTCAGCACCTTGAACTCGGACACGGCGTCGATGTTGGTCGTCGCCATGTTGCCGCCGTTGTCGCCGGTGTCGATGTTGGCGACGCCGTCGATGGTCATGTTGTTCGAGTTCGGCCGCATGCCGTTGACGGTGAACCCGCTGACCGACCCGATCTCACCGCCGGCGGCCCCATTCGGCACCGCGCCAGGCACCAGCAGCGCGAAGTTGAACAACTGACGCCCGTTGTTGGCGATGTTGGTCAGCGCCTGGTTCTCGAGCGCGAACGACCGCTCGCCGTTGGTCGTCTGCAGTTCGCTGACGCGACTCGAGACCGTGACCTCCTCGGACATCTGCCCGACTTCGAGGGCGAGGTTGCCGAGCGACACGCGGTCGTTGGCGTTGAGCACCAGGTTGGTCTGCTCGAGGGTCTTGAACCCCTGCAGCGCCGCCTGCAGGGTGTAGCGGTCGGGTCGGACGATGGCGAACGTGAATCGCCCGTCTGTATCGGTGACCGCGGTGAGCGCATTGCCCTGGGTGCGGCTGGTCAGCGTGACCGTCGCCCCCGGCAACACGCCCCCTTGCTGGTCCTGCACGGTGCCCGAGACCGAGGCGCTCGTGGTTTGCGCCTGGCCGGGCACGGACAACCCCAGGACCACGAAACCCGCGAGCGCGAGTCGCGCGAGTGCTTGCAGCCTTCGGTGGAAGGACATGGAACCTCCTCGCAACGCCCGGGGGCGATGCTGTTTGACACACAATGGGTCGAATCGCCGCTGACTCTACTGGCAGTGCGATCCACGTGTCAAGAGCACTGCGGGAAAGGCGCGGCCGGCAGACGCCGCCTGCCGACCTGCCGACTGCCGTCTGCCGACTGCGGACCGTGGAGACCGCTACCGCGGCCGGTATTCGCGGGCCAGCGCCAGTCCCACCGGGTGGGTCGGGTTGCGTTGCAGCAGCCGCTCGACCGCGCGCAGCCCCTCGGCGACGCGATCGGCGCGGAGGTGGATCTTGGCAAGCGTCACGTAGGCGCTCTCGAAGCCGGGCACCCGGCTGACCAGATCCTCGAGCAGCACGACGGCCGCGTCGGACTGGTCCCTGGCCACCAGCACCAGTGCGAGGTTGTTCGCAGCATCGCCGTAGTCGGGTCGGCTCGTCAGCGCACGCCGGAAATGGCGTTCGGCCGCGTCGAGGTCGCCGGCCCGGCCCAGCAGCAGGCCGAGGTTGTTCAGCGCCTCCGGAAAGTCGGGTTGCAGCGTCAGCGCGTGTGCATAGAGCGGCCGGGCCTCCGCCTCGCGACCAGCGAGCAGCAACGCGTATCCGAGGTTGTTGAGCGCGTCGGGGTAGTCGGGCGTCGCCGCCAGCGCCTGCCGGAACCGCGTGATGGCGCCGTCCAGGTCGTTCTCACCGGCGAGCAAGGTGCCGAGGTCGTTGTGCGCCTCCGCCAGGGTGGGATCGAGCACCAGCGCACCCTCGTAGGCCGCCCGGGCCCGCGGCACCTGGCCGGTCTTGGCCAGCAGGCTGCCAAGGCGATACAGCACCGACGCACTGGGACTGGCCTGCGCGGCCCGTTCGAAGGCGACGATGGCCTCGGCCTCGAACCCTTCGTCGAGCAACTCGCGCCCGTAGGGCAGGAAATTGCGCCCGGCCAATGGCGCGTGGAACGCGCCGGGGAAGGGCAGGGCGCGCGCCAGGCGGTCCGGCTGACCGACCTCGATCGCGGCGGCGTCGCGCGCGATGCGGGCCGCATCGATGCCATCACGGTAGCACCGCGACGATCCGGCCGCTGCCGTCCAAGAGCAGGGCCGTCGGCAAGGGCAACGCCGGCCTGTTCATGAACAGGTGGCGATGCACGATGGCCCAGAGCAGGCCGCCCTCGCGTGTGGCGTGCACGAGCGGCAGGCCGTCGGGGGCCAGCGCCTGCACGCGCGGACCCTGCGCGCGGTCGTCCAGCGCAATCGCCAGCACCTGCACCCGAGCGGCGTCGAGCGCGGCACGTCCTTCGGCCAGGTCCGCCAGCGCGCGCGTGGAGGCCGCGGCGTCGCTGCGCCAGAACAGCAGCAGTGCCGGCTGCCCGCGGAGCGCGGTGAGCGAGCGCGGGGCGCCGTCCAGACCGGTGGCGGAGAAGTCCGGCGCCGGAAACGGCTCGTGCAGCCAGGTGGCGCCGCTGGGGCTCGCTGCGGGTGGTGCCGCGCTGGCAGCGGACGAAGGCGCGCCCTCGGTGCGACCGTCCGTGGAGCGGGAGATCGGCTCGCGTTCGAGCCCCCCGGCTTCGGTCAGCCGGTAGCGCATGTCGATTGGAAGATCGGTGAAGACCTGTTCGACCCCCGACGGCCACTGGACGGTCAGCCGTCGAACCGTCTTACTGTCGCCCAGGCCGAACAGCAGCTCGCGCGAGTGCTGAGACAGAAAACCTGACCCTGCCTGCACGACCTTCACATTGCTGACGACCCCGGTCTCGACCCGGACCCGCGCGCCGATGGCGTCACGGTTACTGGTGGTGCCGGTGAGCCGGATCGCCAGCACGGCGCGGGCCGGATGGTCGTTGCGGAAGACGCGCAGCTGCGGCGCCTGCCGTGCGGCCATCACTGCCAGATCCGGATCACCGTCGCGGTCGATGTCGAGGACCGCAAAGGCCCGTCCGTCCTGATCGAGATCGAGGCCGGTGGTGCCCGAGATGTCGTCGAAGTGGCCCTGCCCGTCGTTGCGCAGGAAGACGTTGCGCTGCCGGCTGGCAATCGAGCCGTGCACCAGCAGCTGGTTGATGGCCCTCCATGCATCGTCGTACGGCGTGCCCTTGACGCGGGTGAGCGGCGAGCGCGCCACCACCTGGCGCCAGAAGAAGCCGTCGAGGTCGCCGCCACCCGGCCGCGACAGCATGCCGTTGGCGATGTACAGGTCCTGCCAGCCGTCGCTGTCGAAGTCGAGCGTGTCGGACGACCAGGCCCACCGCCCCATCGCGGCGCCGGCCTCGCGCGTGGTGTCGTCGAAGGTGCCGTCGCCGCGGTTGCGCAACAGCGTGTTGCCACGCGCGTGATGCCGATAGGCGGCGCGAATCTCCGGCGAGGCGTCCGGCATGAAGGACGGCGCACTCGTCACCCGCAGTCCGGCCGCACTCCACATGTTGCCGGCGTAGAGGTCGAGCCGGCCGTCGTTGTCGTAGTCGAGCACCGCGGCGCTCATGCCGGCGCCGTGGTCGAGCACGCCGGCCCTGGCCGCAACGTCCTCGAAGCGCACGTCCTCGCCCTGTCGGCCAAGGTTGCGATACAGGTTCTTGGTGCCGAAATCGTTGGCCACGAACAGGTCGGGCCAGCCGTCGGCGTCGAAGTCGACCCACGTGGCCGCGAAGTGGTACCGGTCGTTGCCGACGTCCAGCCCGGCGCGTGCGGTGACGTCCACGAAGTGTCCGCGTCCGTCGTTCCTGAACAACACGCCGGGTGGACCATTGCGCGCGTCGTGGTACGGCATCGGCGTGCCGGCCTTCTCCTCACCAGCACCGAAGAAGTACGAGTACACGCAGAGATAGGCGTCGAGCAGGCCGTCCCGATCGAAATCGGCCATCGTCACACCGGTGAGGATGCCCTGCAGCGGCGCGGCAAACGTGAAGGCGTTGTCGGCGATGGCAAAGTGGCCGCGACCGTCGTTGATCAACAGCAGCGGCTGCAGGCTCGTCGCGAGTACCAGGTCCTGATCGCCGTCGTTGTCCACGTCGGCAAACAGCGACTGCGCCGTGTCGTCGAGCAATCCGGCGCCGGAGATCTCGGTGACGTCCTCGAAAGTGCCGTCGCGGCGGCCGCGCAGCAACCGGTTGGGAAGTCCCGAGGGCTGCGCGATGTACAGGTCGTCGAGGCCATCGCCGTCGGCGTCGCCTGCCGAGACGCCGTGGTGGCCGTTGGAGTCGCGCGTCAGCACGGAGTCGATCCGTGCCATCCAGTCGTCGAGGGGACGCGCGAACTGCCGCCCGGCAGCGCTTGCGCGCTCGACCACCTGCGCGGTGACCTCCCGGAACAGCGGCGCCGGCGCACGGCTGGTGACGGCCGGGCCTGCCGTCCAGTCGAGGATCTGCCACCCCGCGTCGCCCCGTCGCCACGTCATGTGCCACGTGCCGACATGCGCCGATCTGGCCCCGGCTGGCGAGCTGCCGACGATTTCGGCGCGCACCTCGGTGCGCAGGTCGCGATTGCCTGCGGGCGCCTGCCGCGCCGCAGCCGATGACGTGGCGGATCCCAGCGTGGTGACGAGGAACTCGGTCACCGTCGGCGCGCCCAGGTGTGCGGCCAGGCGCCGCAGGTGCGCAATCGTCGCGGCCTGGTCCAGGCTCGCCGTGGCATCGGCGTCGTGCCTCACGACCTCCAGCGCGGCAGCGGGCGCGCCGCGCTGGCTCTCGTCCCACAGTCGGGCGCCCTTGAATCCGACGGCGAACAGGCCTTGCGGCAATGCTGGCTGCGCGCTGCTGCCACGCAGCCACGCGCCCAGTGCGCCGAGACGAGCCTCGATGGCCTCGGCGTCACGCTCGCTGACGAACGCGTCCGCGCCCGGCTCGACATGCTCGAGAAAGGGAGCCAGCCCCTCCGGTGTCACGAGCCGCGGCGCAAACACCGGAGGCTGTCCCTGTGTAGCCACCGGCGAGACGGCCAGACCCATCAGCGCGAGGACCGCGAGCACGACGCCGCGCGTGCGTGATCGGCAGGTCATCGCGGCACCCGGGCTGGCACCCCGGCTGAAGTCACTGCGGACTCGGGAGTCAGTGCCAGGTCGTGCAGCCGGTCCACCGGCAACCCCCGCCAGCGCCAGCGCGCACCGCCCGGCAGGCGGACTTCGACATCCACTGGGCTGGCATGAGCCCCCAGCCCCACCTGCACGCGCAGGTCGCCCTGGGACATGAAGCTGCCCCCCGAGCGGACCTCGCGTACCTGTCGTACACCATCGGCAGTGACCGTGACCCGCGCGCCGATCGCCAGGCGATTGCCCGAGGGCGCCGTCAGGCGCACGGTGACCCAGTGGTGGCCCGAGACCTGGCGGTTCTCGAGCAGCGTCGGCGTCTCGTCCATGTTGCTGATCACGACATCGGGATCGCCATCGTTGTCCAGGTCGCCGACGGCCAGGCCGCGGCTGACCTTCGCCACCTGCAGCCCCGGACCGGCTGCGGCCGAGACGTCGAGGAACGTCGAGCCGGTGTTGATCAGCAACTGGTTCTTCTGGGCGAACTGCTCGCCGAGTGCCGGGTAGTCGCCGACGTCGGCAAAGATGTGGCCGTTGGCCACGAACAGGTCAGGCTTCCCGTCGAGATCGGCGTCGAGGAATGCCACCCCCCAGCCCATGCGCTGGAAGGTCGGCGCGGCGAGACCGGCCTGCAGTGACGCGTCCTCGAAGGTCACGTTGCCGAGATTGCGATAGAGCGTGTTGCGATCATGCGCGAAGGCGGTCAGCGCCAGGTCCATCCGTCCGTCGCCGTCGGCATCGCCGGCATCGACGCCCATGCCGGCTTGCGCCCGCGCCTCGGCATTGACCGCCACGCCGGCAAGCAGGCCCACGCTCTCGAAACGTCCGTCGCCGCGGTTGCGATAGAGGAAGTTGGGCTGCGAGTCGTTGGCCACGAACAGGTCCACGGCGCCATCGTCGTCGACGTCGGTGACGACAACGCCGAAGCCGTAAGCTCGGGCCCCGTCCAGCAAGCCATGCGATTCTGCGGCCTCCCGGAAGCGCCCGTCCCCCAGGTTCTCGAAGAACAGGTCGGCCTGGCCAGGCAGGCCGGTCGGGCCCACCATGATTGCCGGCCCGTTGCGCCACCGCAGCGTGCGCCGAGCCCGCCGCAGGTCGTCCTCGCTGGCGTCGACATACCGCGCGACGTACAGGTCGAGGTCGCCATCGCCGTCGGCATCGAGGAAGGCGCAGCCGGTGCTCCAGCCTCCGGCGGCCGCGCCCATCGCTGCCGCCGCCTCGACGAAGCGTCCATCACCGCGGTTGCGGAAGAGGAAGTTCGGGCCCCAGTTGGTCACGTACAGATCGACGTGGCCGTCGCCGTCGGCATCGCCCGCACAGACGCCATTGCCCCACGCTGCGGCGTCGGCTCCCGAGGTCGCCGAGACGTCCTCGAACTGCCAGTTGCCGAGATTGCGATAGAGCGCGTTGCGATGAGGGATGCGGCTGCGCGCCTCGTCGAGCCGCGGCGCGGTCACCAGATAGATATCGAGCCAGCCGTCACCATCGACGTCCACCAGGGCCACGCCGTTGCCCGGCGACTCGAGGATGTGGTCCTTGGTCGGACCGCCGTTCCAGGTGCGGGTCGGCAGCGTCGCGCGTTCGTGGAACGCCGCCACGGTGGTGGCGCCGGCTGCGTCGGCTGCCGGCGTCGCAGCCGGCGCCGGTCCCATCGCCGCTGCGTGCCCGCCGTACACCGGCTCCTTCGCCTGTGTCTGGCTGTAGCTGCCCTGGAAGGTCAGGCCGAGTGCGACCTCGCCAGCGATGGCCAGTCGCAGGCGGTCGAGGACGGACCTGACGTCGGCGACAGCGGTTGTCGAGGGAGTCCCCCTCGCGTCCCGCAGTACCGACGCGAGCCGCCGTAGGTCGGCGCGCAGGTCATCGCGCAACACGCCCGAGGGGGCCGCGTCGTCGGCCAGGGTCTCGAGGACCGGCACCAGGGCACGCCACGCCGCGGCCTGCGCGCCTACCGCGATAGACGCCGACGTGGCGCTCGCGAAGTGCGCCTCGGCACGGCGACGCCACCCCTCGATGCGGGCTCGCGCGTCGTCAGCCTGTGGCGGCGAGATGGCGGGTTGGCGTGCGACGACCGGCACGCTGGGGAGCGCCGTGAGCAGCAGGGCGGCGGCAGCCAGGCACGGCCGCCCGCGGCTGCCCGGTGCAAGGAGTGGGAGCGCCAGCGCCAGAATCGGCCAACACACAGTGGGCTCATTCTGGACCATAATCGCGACGGCCGAACGCTGATGCGTCGTATCAATCCGACTGAGTTCCGCATCGCCCACCGGGGCACGTCCCGCGAGATCAACCGGCAGATTGCCTTGAACCTCGTGCGCACGCAGCAGCCGATCTCTCGCGCCGAACTGGCGCGGCAGATGGGCGTGCGCCGCGGCGCCATCAGCCGTCTCGTGCAGGACCTGCTCGACGCCGGGCAGATCTTCGAGGGTGAGAAGGGCGAAACCAAGCGGGGCCGCAAGCCGCAGTACCTGTTCCTCGAAACCCGCCGGCGCTGCGTCGTCGCGGTGGACATCAGTGCCAGCCAGACGCTGATGCAGGTGTTCGACCTGCTGGGCCAGCCGCTGCTGCCGCTCGCGCAACTGCCGACGCCGGTGGACGCCAGCGAGATCGTGCCGCTGCTCGCGGCATGCATCACCGCCGCGCTGGCCGACAAGGACGTCGTCGGCGAGTGCCTCGGTGTCGGCGTGTCGATTGCCGGTCTGGTGGACACGGAGGCGGGTCGGCTGCTGCGCGCCCCGACGCTGGGCTGGGTGGACGTGCCGCTGCGGGACCCGCTCCAGCAGGCCACCGGGCTGCCTGTCGTGGTCGAGAACAACGTCAAGGCATCGGTGCTCGCGCAGCTGTGGGCGGTGCGCAGCACGGCTGCCGAGGGGCCCGTCGTTTTTGTCAACGTGTCGGACGGCGTCGGCGTCGGCATCGCGCTCGACGGGCAGCTGGTGCGCGGCGCGCGCAACGGCGCCGGCGAGTTCGGACACATTCCGCTCGACATGGACGGCCCGCTCTGCGGCTGCGGCCTGCGTGGGTGCTGGGAGACCTACGCGTCGGTGGGCGCGACGGTTGCCCGCTACCTCGGTCGCAACGCCTCGTGGCCCGACACCAATCCACCGGACATCACCGTGCCCGAGATTGCCGTGCGCGCGCACGGCGGTGAGGCGCATGCCCTCGAGGTGCTCGAACAGACCGGGGCGTACATCGGCCGCGGCTTGTCGATGGTCATCAAGGCCGTGCAGCCGGCGCGGATCTACATGAGCGGCGAGATCACCGACGCCTGGGACATCGTCCTGCCCTCGGTGCGCCGCGTGCTGCGCGAACTCACCCTCGTGGCCGAGGACGCCGACATCGAGATCGTGGTGGTGCCGCTGGCCGAACAACCGCGCCTGCGTGGGGCGGCGGCACTGGTCACCAGCCCTGCCTTCGCGGCCCCGGTCGTCGCCTGACGCCGTGCGGCCTCGCCGGGCCGCCCTTCGCACGGACAACTGCCCCCTGATGAGACCGCCATGCTGCCGCTGAGTGATGCACCAAATCCGGCAGGCACGCCGGTCGTCACCTACCTGCTGATTTTCCTCAACGTGCTGGTGTTCGCGCTGTTCACCCTGCCCATGAGCGGACAGGCACCGACGCCGGGCGACCCGCGCATCGACGCCTATGTGAGTGTGCTGCGCGAGTCGCTGCCGCCCGACGTGCCGCTGCGCGACATGGTCCGCTCGATGACCGAGTACGACCTGTTCGTCTTCGAGCACGGCTACAAGCCGGGCGCGCCGCAGCTGGCCGACCTGGTGGTGGCGATGTTCCTGCACGGCGGCTTCATGCACCTGTTCGGCAACATGCTGTTCCTGTGGATCTACGGCGACAACGTCGAGCATCGGCTGGGACGCGTCAAATACCTGTTCTGGTACTTCGTCACCGGCACCGCAGCGACCCTGTTCTTTGCGCTGCTGGCCTCGGATTCACTGGTGCCGATGGTGGGTGCATCGGGCGCCATCTCGGGCGTGCTCGGGTTCTACTTCTGGTGGTTCCCGCGCAACGTCGTTCGGGTGCTGCTGCTGTTCTTCCCGATCCTGGTGCGCGTCGTCGAGATCCCTGCGCGGATCGTGCTCGGCCTCTATCTCTTCATCGACAACGTGCTGCCATGGCTGTTCATGGCCGGAGGCGGTGGTGGGGTCGCACACGGTGCGCACATCGGCGGCTTCGTGGCGGGCGTGGCCGCGGCATTCGTCATCGCACGCCGGCAGGTCGCGGCAACGCCGCGGGAATACCAGACGAGGCCCCCTGCCGTCGACGACCCCGCTGCTGCCGTCGCCGCGGCCCTGCACCGCGGCGACATGGCTGCTGCCGCGCGGGCGTATTTCGCGCTGCCGGCCGCGGCGGCCCGCGACGCGCTCGATCCCGACCAGGTGATGTCGCTGGCGGCCTGGCTGGCCGACCACGGCCACGGCGAGGCGGCCCTGTCCGTGTACCAGCGTTACATCCAGCAGCACCCGAAGAGTGGCCGCGTGGCCGAAGCGCATGTCGGCGCCGGGATGGCACTGCTGCACCACCTGGACCAACCCACGACTGCCTACCAGCACTTCACCGCCGCCCTCGGGGGCCAGCCCGCGGCAGCGGTCGCCGCGCGCGCCCACGCGGGGTTGGCCGAGGTCGCCGGTCTGCAGAAGTCGCCGGCCCGCTGGTTCTGAACGGTCGCGGTTTACCGGGCCGCGAGATATGCGGCCCAGCCGTCCTGCACCGGCCGCGCCGCCACCGCCACCGCGCTCCGGACCGGTTCGCCGTCGGGGACCACGCCGCGTGCCGCGAGCAGTTCGGCCGCATGCGACGACACCACGGCGTCGTGCTCGCCAAGCGCGCGCAAGAGGTCCGCGAGATCGGCATGGGCGTCGACAAGGCGGGCCGCATAGCCGCGAGCCGAGGTGAAGACGCCGTCGCCGTCCGCGTCGACATAGATCGGGGCCGTCAGCGAGAAGACGACCGGGCGCCATGCCGGCGTCGTTGGCTGGTACGGTCGCGGGATGGCCCACGACGGATCGGTGACGCCGGGGCCACTGCCGATCACCACGAGGTGGTAGTCGTGACGCCGCGCCGGCAGCGGCCATGAGGCTGATGCCTTCTCGACGCGGCCGGCCCGGCCTGCGGGGATGGCGACGTGCGCGGTCTCGCTGCCGTTGACATACAGCGCCAGGCGATCGGCCTGCATCCACGTCGCTCCCGACAGCGTGGCGGCGATGGCGGCCGGCGCCGCGCCGGTCACCAGATCGCCGGGTCCTGCCTTGCCCACGTGTGCCTGCGCGAACAACCCGAGGCTGACGACGACGCGTCCGTCAGTCATGGCCTGCACGGCCTCGGCAACGGCAATCCGCGCCGGGTCCGCGTCCGGCACGCGGATGTAGGTGCGTCCCTGGCCAACGATGAAGCGGCTCACGTCATGGGAATCGCTGGCCCCGATCGGCGTGATCCTGAGGCCGCGGTTGAGCAGGGCGAACCAGCTGCGGATCGGCTCCATCCAGTCCGAGCGCATGGCGCCGGAGTTGACCACCTCCATGGCCGTGAAGGGACGCGCGGTGCCGCGGTTGTCGCCGGTCGCGGCATTGAAGTTCCCTCGTGCGAATGGCGTGAAGGCGCTGTGCGCGTCGTGCGGGTGGTTGAGGATGGCGACAGCCCCGGAGGCGGGGAAGACGTTGAAGTGCCCGGTGGCCGTCGTCACCTCGCTGCCGCTGACCGTGGTGAGGTGACGTGCGACGCCCATCGCGGCCAGCGCCGGCCCGTAGTCGGCCTGGCGGTCATGCTCGGTGGCAATCGCCAGCTCGACCCCTTCGCCGGCAAGGGTGAGCGCGCGGTCGTCGACGCTGGCGTCGCCGTGGCCACTGAGTTCGAGTGTATGGATGTGGGTGTCGGCGGCGGCCCAGCCATCGGTTGCCACCTCGCGGTTCAAACGCAGGGCCACCGCACGGGTCTCGCCCCGCCGCACGGATATCGTGGTCTCGTCCATCCCGTACTCGGGACCCCGCGTCGCCCGCACGCGGTACGTGCCTGGCAGCAGGCCAAGGGCCACCGGACCAGCCGCACCGCCGTACGCCACACCGGGCCGCACCGCCTGCGCCGTGCCTGGGAGGCTTCGCACCGCTGCCAGCGCGCCGTCACGGTCCACGACGGTCACGCGCGCCGGCAGCGGCAGGCCATCGGCGCCGGTGACGCGCACGTGCAGGGTGCTGGCTCCGAGCAGGGTCGCCACCGGCACGGGCTCCAGCCGGATGGCGTGTACGACGATGTCGTCGCCTGGCGTTTTCGAGGTGATGCGCAGCGTGTTCGTGCCGGAGCGGAGCATCCCGGCCGGTACGGGCAGGGTGTGGACGAGGTCGGCCTCCATGCGCGCCAGCGGCCCGACCAGGCGGCCATTCAGTTCCACCCGCCACTCCTGCTTCACGTCGGCCTGGCGGATGACCAGCGTCTGCTCGCCCGCGTTGGCCGCGGCCTCGAACGTCAGCGCCAGGGCCTCGGCGGCTGGGGTCCGGCTCGCGAACGTGTCCCATTCAGCACGGCCGGCGAGTCCGAGATGCACGGGTGCAGCTGTCAGAGGCTGCGCTTGCAGCAGCGGAGCGACTGGACCTGTACAGAACACCAGCGCCAGGAGGGCCGAAGCCGGAGTGGGGGAGCGCACGCCTCATTGTGTCTCCATTGCCGGCACTCCGCGCAGGGCTCTGCGCCCGAGGCTGAGCGGTGATACGGTGTCGCTCGGCCGCGACTTCCGCGGCATGGCAGCGACCCAATGTTCAGACGACAGACAGCAGGCTCGGTGATCTGCACGGGGTGCGGATCGCTTGTCGGTGTGCGCGATGCCCAGTGCCTGACGTGCGGGCGCAGGAACCCCGGGCTGTGGGGCTTTGCACCGCTGGTGCGCAGGCTTGGTCAGGATCTCGGGTTCGTGCCGCTGGTCACCGTCGGCTGCGGCATCCTCTACGTCGTGTCGCTGCTGATCGGCGGCGGCCCCGGACCGGGGCGCGGGCTGACGTCGATGCTCGGTCCGGACATGGCCAGTCTGTTCCTGCTCGGCTCGAGCGGCGCGGTGCCGGTCTTCGGCTACGGCCGCTGGTGGACCGTGCTCAGCGCAGGCTGGCTGCACGGCGGCCTGCTGCACGTCGTCTTCAACATGCTGTGGGTGCGGCAGCTCGCGCCGGCCACCGCCGAACTCTACGGGCCCGGGCGCACGGTCATCCTCTACACGGTCGCTGGCGTGAGCGGCTTCGCCCTCAGTTCACTTGCCGGCGCCTTCATGGGCTGGATGCCGCTGCCGATGCTGCGTGGCGCGCAGTTCACGGTCGGGGCCTCGGCGCCAATCTTCGGCCTGCTGGGTGCGCTGGTGTACTACGGGCGGCGCAGCGGCAGCAGCGCCATCCGCAGCCAGGCCGTGGGCTACGCGATCATGCTCGGCGTGTTCGGGCTGATCATGCCGGGCATCGACAACTACGGGCATGCCGGCGGCTTCGTGGGGGGATACCTGGCAGGCCGGGTCATGGACCCGTTGCGTCCCGAGCGGCTCGACCACCTGCTCGTCGCATTTGCCTGCCTGATCGCCTCCGCACTGGCCATCATCGCGTCAGTGGTCCTGGGCCTGCCGCACGTGCGCTGAACGACGCGCAGCCGCCGCGAACGCGGACCGCGCGTCGGCGGCGCCTACCGTGGCAGGGCGTAGGCGACCAGGCCGGTCGGGCCCTTGTGTGGCGTCTTCACGGCACCCGGGCCGGTCGGGTCGGTCGCGGACGCGGTCACCAGGAGGTACTGCCGCCCGGCGTGCTCGTACATGGACGGTCCGCCGCTGGTCGGTCCGCCGAGCGGCAACGTCGCGAGTTCCGTGCCGTTGCCGCTGTCGTACACGTGCACCTTGCGGTCGGCCGCGGTGGCAAACAGCAGACCGGTGCCGGTGACGATCAGGCCGCCCTTCACCGTCGCCGCCGAGCCCGTGCCGGTGATCCCGAGCGGCAGCAGGCGCAGGTCGTCGCCAAGGCCCTTCTGCCAGGCGATGACGCCCGTGTTCAGGTCGTAGGCCGTCAGCGTCGTATAGGGCGGCTTGATGATCGTCGGGTAGAGCCCGAACCCGTCGGTCACCGGGTACCCCTCCTTGACGACCTCCTCGGGCGCCCCGGCCCGCGCCGGCCGCTTCTCGCCAGGCCCGAGCAGCCGGATGATCGTCGGTACGTTGAAGCCGATGACGTAGACCCGCCCGTCGTCGGGGTGGGCGGCGGTGCTGCCCCAGTTGGAGCCGCCCTGGTTGCCGGGCATGTGCACGACATCTTCGAAGCCGATCGGCGTGAATGGCCCGTCGTTGCGGGCCTTGGCGATGCGTTGCCGGAACTGCTCGCGTTCCTCGTCCGTGAGGATGTACGGATTCAGATCGTCGACCGTGAACGACTGCCGCGAGAAGGGCTCGGGCCTGGTGGGGAAGGGCTGGGTCGGCGAGAGCTTCTCGCCGGGGACCGTCGAGCCCTGGGGCACGGGCCGTTCTTCGATCGGCCAGATCGGCGCGCCCGTCGCCCGGTCGAACACGTACAGGTAGCCGGTCTTGCTGGCCTGCGCGACCACGTCGATGCGGCGTCCGCCGTGGCGCACCGTCGTCAGCTGCGGCGCGGAGTTGTTGTCCACGTCCCAGATGTCGTGGTGCACGGTCTGGAAATGCCACAGACGCCGCCCGGTTCGCGCGTCGAGGGCGATCAGGCTGTCCGAGTACAGGTTGTCGCCGTGCCGGTAGCCGCCGTAGAAGTTGTACTTGGCGCTGCCGGTCGGCACGTAGACGATGCCGCGCCGGACGTCGACCGACGACTCGGCCCAGTTGTTGGCGCCACCGACCGTGGCGCGGGCGTTCGCCGGCCAGGTGTCGGCACCGTCTTCACCGGTGCGCGGCACCGTCCGGAACGACCACACCAGGGCGCCGCTCCTGACGTCGTAGGCACGGATGTCGCCCGGCGCCGAGGTGTACTCGCGGTTGGTGGCCGATCCGAGGATGAGCAGGTTGTCGAACACGCGGCCCGGCAGTCGGCTCTGCTGCTCGACCCGCGCCGGATCGCGATCGAGTCCCTCACGCAGGTCGACCAGGCCGTCCTTGCCGAAGGTGGGGACGGGCTTGCCGGTGCGGGCGTCGAGGGCACGCAGCATGTTCTGGCTGCTGAACAGCAGGCGCTGATCGCGGCGGTCGGCGCTCTCCCAGTAGTTGACCCCGCGGATGGCGAACGCCTTGACCTCACCCGACGCCCACAGCTCCTTGCCGGTCGCGGCGTCGACGGCGACCAGCACGTTGCCGCGGGCCCGCGTGTAGATGACCCCGCGGACCATCAGGGGATTGAAGTCGGTGTCGCCGTCCGGATAGGTCCAGGCCACCTGCAGCCGGCCGACGTTGGCTTTGGTGATCTGCGTGGCCGGCACGAAGCGCGAGCTGTCGGGGCCGCCCGCGTAGTCACGCCATTCGCGCGGTGGCTGTGCCGCTCCCGACAACTGCGTGACGGCGGCGGCCACCACGATGGCCCATGCGGCGCCGCCAACGGCCATTCCCCGCCGCGAGCCCGTCGCGGACTTCAATCCAAGCATCGACATGTTCTCCTGTGCAGACGCGGGCCAGTGTATCGAATCGGCGCCGGCCGGGGCAGCGATATGCCCGCTGGCGCCGGAATGACGCCGCGCCTGCGCAAACTGGATAGAGTTGTGGCGTGGTCAACGCCGCCGCGCCGCTCCCCTCGTCACCGGAGGACACCTACACCGCGCGTCTCGCCGAGTACGAGGCCGCGGCACGAAGTGAGGAGTCGCGCTCACGCCGCTACTCGCGCGCGCGGCTGCTGGCCGCGGCGGTGAGCCTGGCCGCCCTCATCGTCGTCATCCGGTCGCAGGACGTGCTGGCCAGCGTCGTGCTCGGCTTTGCCGTCGCGATCTTCCTCTGGCTGGTCGTGCGCCACGATCGCATCGAGCAGCGCCGCGACGCCGCCCTTGCCATGGCGACGCTGAACCGGCAGGCCCTGGCCCGTCGTGCCCGCTCCTGGCACGAGTTGCCGCCGCCGTGGCAGCCGGCGTTGGCCGACGACCACCCGTTCGCGTCCGATCTCGACGTGTTCGGCCACGCGTCGCTGGCGCAGGTGCTCGGACCGGTGCGGACGCCCACCGGTCGCCGGACGCTGGCGGCGTGGCTGCTGCAAGGGAGCGAGTCCACCGTCGATGCCGTGCAGCAGCGCCAGCAGGCGGTGCGCGAACTGGTGCCGCGGCTCGACTTCCGGCAGCAGCTTGCCGCCCTGGCGCGGTTGCTGCCGGAGACGTCCGGCGACGCCGACGCGCGCGACCTGCCGCCCGCCGTGCGGTGGGCCGAGGCGCCCCACGGCCTGCAGGGCCGCCGCTGGGTGCCCGTGGCCGCGGTGACCCTCGCGGTGCTGACGCTCGCCGGAGCGGTTGGTGCGGCGACCGGCTCGGTGACCGGGTCCTGGTTCCTGTTGACGGGGACGCTCGGCTGGGTGCTGCGGTGGTGGGTGCGGGAGCCGCTCGAGCACGCCGTCGGCGGTGCGTCGGGACAGCAGGGACTCAGGCCGTGGAGCGCGGCAATCGACCACGTGCATGCGGCGCAGTTCACTGCGCCGCTGCTGGCTGCACGCGCGTCGCGACCTCGACCCGGCACCGGCGGCGCTGCGCGCGCTGGAGCAGCTGGTGGCCGTCGCCGACGTCCGGCACTCGGTCTGGCTCTTCGTGCCGCTGCAGACACTGACGCTGTGGGACCTGCACGTCTTCTGGGCGATCGAGCGGTGGCGGGCTCGTCACGGCGCCGAGGTGCGCGGATGGCTGGAGGCGGTGGGGCAGGTGGATGCTGCTGGCGGCCTGGCCTCACTGGCCTACGATCATCCGTCGTGGGCGTTCCCGGTGCTGGACGACACGTCGAGCGCAATCGACGGCGTCGACGTCGGTCATCCGCTGCTGGCCGACCGGGTGCGCATCGGCAACGACGTGCGCCTCGGACCGCCCGGGCGCTTCCTGCTGATCACCGGCTCGAACATGTCGGGCAAAAGCACGCTGCTGCGGGCCATCGGCCTCAACGTCGTGCTGTCGCAGGCCGGCGGCCCGACGTGCGCGACGGCCTTCACCGCGCCTCGCCTGGCACTGCACACGAGCATGCGGGTGTCCGACTCGTTGGAGCTGGGGTTGTCGCTGTTCATGGCGTCGCTGGTGCGCCTGCAACAGATCGTCACCGCGGCCCGCACCGCGACGACCGAGCGGCGGGTGTGCTTCCTGCTCGACGAAGTGCTGCAGGGCACCAACAGCGCCGAGCGGCAGATTGCCGTGAAGACCGTCGTCGATCACCTGCTCGGCTGCGACGCCATCGGCGCCGTGACCACGCATGATCTCGAGTTGGCGCGTGACCCTGGCTTCAGCGCGCGCGCCGACAGCGTACACCTGCAGGAAACGCTGGTCGGCACCGGCGCCGACCTCGTCATGACCTTCGACTACCGCCTGCGCCCCGGCCCGGCGCAGGCCGGCAACGCGCTGCAACTGCTGCGCATGCTGGGCTTGGCCGACTGACGGGTCTGCGGCCCCACGCCGCCGCCCCAAAACAGGACTGGCCGGACCTGCTGGCCACCTCGAGTCCAGTGGACCCGGGCAGCCGGCAAATCCGGCCAGTGTCGGCTGCTGATGCAGCCCTGCAGCGTTCTACGTCGTGACCCGCCGGCCCCCGGTGGCCATACGGTAGATGACGAGCAACAGGATCGCGCCGAGCAGCGCCATCAGGAATCCGACCGGGTCGTTCGCCCCGTACAGGCCAAGGGCCTGGCCGATGAATCCGCCCAGGATCGAGCCAACGATGCCGATAACCATCGTGACGATGATCCCGCCCGGATCCTTGCCCGGCATCACCAGCTTGGCCAAGGCGCCGATTACCAACCCGAAAATGATCCATCCGAGAATACCCATGTGCAATCCTCCCAGCACGTGTCAACCGGCAGCGACGTGCTGCCCGGGACCCAATCTCTTGCGCTCTCTATTGCACGGAACGATCCATCATAATGCCAAGCATGCGGCGACGGGCGTGGGCGGGGTGCGGGAGCGCCCGGATGGCGGTCGTCGGGGCAGCGCTCTGCGTGTCGATCGTGGCCGCCGAACGCGTCGACCTCAGGCCGACGCTGCGGCCCGGGTCGCTGGATACGGAGTGGACTCTCGACGGCTCGGGCGCGTGGGCCGTGCGTGACGGCGTGCTCGCGCTCGTCACGGCCGGCAGGCCTGGCGGTCCCCTCCGCCGCCCGTCCGCCGTGGCGGTGGTCAACGGGCCGGACCTGACCGATGCCACGCTGGAGGTCGAACTGCGCTCGACGGCGGCGTTGCCGCCCACCACCCCACGTCGCGACGCGCTGCTGATCGTCGGCTACCAGTCGCCGAGCCGGTTCTACTACGTGCACATCTCTGCGGTGCGCGACGACGTGCACAACGGCATCTTCGTGGTCAACGACGCGGACCGGCGGCGCATCGACTCGCGCTCGGAGGTCGCTCCGCTCGTGGACCAGGCCTGGCATCGCGCCCGCGTCGAGCGGACGACGGCCGACGGCCGCATCGAGGTGTTCGTGGACGACCGGGACGAACCGATCATGGTGGCCAGCGACTCGACGCTGACATGGGGGCGGGCTGGCGTCGGCTCGTTCGACGACACCGCGGAGTTCCGGCGGGTGCACGTCCACGGCGCCGCCAGACCCTAGCGCGGCACGCGCACGCGTGCTCACCCTCCGAGTCGGTCGAGCACCGCGTGCAGGTCGGCCGGCGGCCCCTGCATCACCGGATTCCACAGATCGCCGACCGTCGCGAAGCGGGTCACCGCGTCATGCAGGGTGAAGTCCTCAGGCCGGATGTCATCGTCCAGTTCCGGCCAGTGCAGCGGTGTCGACACGCCGGCAAACTGGCTGGCCCGGGCGCTGTACGCACACGCCAGCGTCTTGCCCTCGATGTTCTGCAGGTAGTCGATGTAGACGGTGCGGCCACGCCGGGCGACCGACCGTTCCACCGTGGCGACGTTGGGATGCTGCGAGGCCACGGCGGTCGCGACGACCTGGCATGAGCAGCTGACCGGATTGGTACGAGGTCCCTGACGCAAGCGGGATGTAGATGTGCAGCCCCGACGAGCCCGATGTCTTCGAGCGCCGCCGGCACGTCGAGCATGACCAGCGCCTCGTGCACCCACCGCGCCACGTCGCGCACCTGCGTGAACGGCACACCGGGCATGGGGTCCAGGTCGATGGCGGCAAAATCAGCCGCGGCTGGGGACGCAGCACGTGAGAACCACGGGTCGAGTGAGATGGCGCCCAGTTGCGCGACGTACAGCAGCGTCAGCAGGGACCCGCCCACCAGGCGCGGCATCGGTCCGTCGTCGTCCTCGTCGCCCTCTACCGTCTGCACGTCCACGCCGGGCGGCGGTCGTATCGGGGGCCCGCTGCTGGTAGAAGGACTTGCCGAGCACGCCGTTCGGATAGCGTTTCATCACCAGCGGCCGGCCGCTGATCACCGGCAGCAGCCAGGGCGCCAGGCGCGCGTAGTAGCGCAGCAGGTCTCCCTTGGTGAGCCCCGACGCCGGCCAGAAGATCTTGCGCAGGTTGGTCACCTCGAGGCTGCCTTCCGGACAGGTCACCGTCCCGTCGCGTCCCGCATCTTCGAGCGCCTGGAGCTGCTCGACGATGGCGGTCACCGGCAGGACGTCGCTCTGTGGCGCCGGGTGCACGCCGTTCGACCGTGCTGACCCGGCCTTCGGCGTTCGGCCTTCGGCCGTCGTCGGTCCGTCCACCCCTTCCATCCCGACATCGTCGCGCAGCCCGAGAAAGACCGGATGACGCAAGCGTCCTTCGGGCGTCCACTCGCTGAACCGGACTTCGCACAGCAGGCGGGGTTCGACCCAGTGCTGGCCCCGACCCCGTGGTGCGTCGACAAACGGCGAAGTGGAGCGGGTCAGCGGTCGCACGCGGGCGAGGACGTCGGTGATGGCCGCGTCGCTGAAGCCGCCGCCGACGTTGCCCGCGTAACAGAGCGTGGCATCGGAGCCTTTGACGGGGCGAGCCGGCTTGCCCCGGACGTCGGCAAATCGGCCAACCATCAGGGCGCCGAAGCCGGCCCGGGTGCCCTTGGGGTCGGTCCAGCCACCGATGACCAGGGTGGCGCGCTTGTGCAGCTTGATCTTGCGCCACGTCCGCGAGCGCGCTCCCGAGAGATATGGCGCATCGGCGTCCTTGACGATCAGGCCTTCCCAGTCCTCGCGTTCGGCCTGCGCCAGGACGCTGCGCCCGTCGCCGGCGGTGAACAGGCCTTCGCGCAGCCGCTCGCTGGTGCGGACGTGCAGCAGGTGTTCCAGCCGCGCCCGCCGTGCCGCCAGGGGCAGCGGCCGCAGGTCCTCACGGCCCTCCCGCAACAGATCGAAGACCACGAGCGCCGTGGGCACCGTCGCGGTTCTGGCGGCGATGTCGCCCGCGCCCTTGAGATGCATGCGCGATTGCAGGGCCGTGAACGACGTGGGCTGGCCGCGTCCATCGAGGGCGACGATTTCGCCGTCGAGGATGATCGTGGCGGTGACCTGCTGGGCGAGTTCACGCAGCGCCCGGACGATCTCGGGAAACTGCGTGGCCTTGTCGTTGCCATTGCGCGAGAGCAGGCGCACCTGTGCGGTCGGGTGGGCGGGTTCGACAATCACGATGGCGCGGATCCCGTCGAGCTTCTGCTCGTACAGCATCGACGGGTTGTCCAGCTGCAGCGCGCCGAGCTCGCAGGGCGTGGCCAGCATCGGCGCTGGGGGGGCGTGCTCCTGCCAGAGCTGGACCAGGCGGGCCATGAAGCGTAATCATCGGGGGCGGAACGACCGATAGCAAGGATCCGGGGACCGAGGGGCGGGCCACAGATTTGCAGAGGAACCAGTCATGGCAGCACGAGCGACGTGGAAGGGACATCTCAAACTGAGTCTGGTGACCATCCCCATCCGGGTCTTCCCGGCAACGGATGCGCACGCGACGATCAGCTTCAACCAGCTCCACGAAGTCTGCCAGACCCGAATCCAGCAGAAGAAGTGGTGCCCGCACTGCGAGCGCGAAGTAGCCAACACCGAGATCGTGAAGGGCTACGAGTTCTCCAAGGGCCGCTTCGTCACCGTGACCGAGGAGGATCTGGCCAAGGTCCGGCCCGAGTCGACCCGGCTCATCAACCTCACGCAATTCACCACCGTGGACCAGATCGACCCGATCTACTTCGAGCGCCCGTACTACCTCGCGCCCGACGGCAAGGTGGCCGCCGAGGCCTTTGCGGTGATCCGTGAGGGCATGCAGGGCAAGGCCGGCATCGGCAAACTCGCGCTGTATGGCCGCGAGTACATCGTGGCCGTGCAGCCGCGCGAGAACGGGCTGGTGATGTACACGCTGCGGTCGGCCGACGAGGTGCGCAGCATGTCGCAGATCGAGGAGCTCGAAGGCGTGCCGGCCAAGCTGAAGCCGGAAGAAGTCAAGCTCGCGCAGCAGGTCATCGGCACCTTCGAGAGCGACCTCGACATGAAGAGCTTCCACGACACCTACCAGGAAGCGTTGCGCACGCTGATCGACGCCAAGGTTTCGGGCGAGGACATCGTCGAAACCGAGGAGGAGGCGCCGGCCAAGGTGGTGGACCTCATGGAGGCGCTGCGGCGGAGCCTCGAAACCGTCAGTTCCGGCAAGAAGACGACGGCCAAGGCCACGCTCAGCTCGGCCAAGGGCGAGTCCAGCGAGAAGAAGCCGCGCAAGCGCGCCAGCGCCTGAGCCGGACGGGGACTGCCCCCTGCCATCCCGTACAATGCTTCGTCGCGTGCCGGGTGGCGCGCCTGAAAGGACCTGTCCGTGATCGAGTCGATGACCGCCGTGTGGCCTGGGCTGCTCGCCTTGAGCGATGCCTCCGCGGTAGCCGTGACGTCCACCGCGCCGCTGTGGAGCGTCGCCAGCCTGATTTCGCTTGCCACGCTGGCGGCGCTGGAGATCGTTCTCGGCATCGACAACGTCATCTTCATTGCCATCCTGTCGGGGCGGTTGCCGAAGGAGCAGCAGGCCAAGGCCCGCAACCTGGGCATCATCATGGCCGTGGTCTCACGGCTTGGACTGCTGCTGGCGATCTCATGGGTCATGGGCCTGACGCGGCCGCTGTTCGAGGTGCTCGGGCGCGGCATCTCCGGCAAGCAGCTGATTCTGCTGCTCGGCGGCCTCTTCCTCATCGGCAAGGCCACCTTCGAGATTCACGACAAGCTGGAGGGCCATGAAGACGGTCACGGCACCGGCGCCAAGGCCGGCGCCACGCTGGCCGGCGTGATCGCCCAGATCATGCTGATCGACGTCGTCTTCTCGCTCGACTCGGTCATCACGGCAGTGGGCATGACGCCGCACGTGCCGATCATGGTGGTTGCGGTCATCCTCGCCGCCGCGGTGATGTTGATCTTTGCCGGCCCGATCAGCAACTTCGTCCAGAAGCACCCGACGATGAAGATGCTGGCGCTGTCGTTCCTGATCCTGATTGGCGTGATGCTGGTGGCCGAGGCCTTCGGGCAGCACGTCGACAAGGGCTACATCTACTTCGCCATGGCCTTCTCGCTGCTCGTCGAGTTGCTGAACATGCGGCTGCGTCCGAAGAGCTCGGAGCCGGTCGTCCTGCACCACTCGTCGATGCCTGACGCCTCATGACCGAACAGCACTACGCCAACCACGCACACCGGCCCCTGCCAACCCTGGTGGGGACCGCCCTCTGGCTGGTCGCTGTGGCAGGCGTCTTCGCCGCGCGGCTTGGCTACGCCTGGGGGCCGACGCTCGCGTGGATCGGCGTGCTGCTGTGCCTGTTCCAGCTGCTCGTCATCGGTCGGATGTTCACGACCAGGCTGCAGGACCGGATCATCCTGCTGGAGGAGCGGCTGCGTGCGACCACGCTGCTGACCCCGACGCAGCTGGCGCGGTGGGGACAGCTCGGTGCGAAGCAGGTCGTCGCGCTGCGGTTCGCCTCCGATGCCGAGTTTCCGGCGCTCTTCGAGCGTGCCGTCACCGAGGACCTGCGCCCGGACGCCATCAAGCGCGCCGTCGGCACGTGGCGCGCCGATCCGCACCGCACCTGAGAGAATTCACAATTCAAAATTCAGAATGAAGGGCACGCCGGGCAAGAGACTCTCATCGGAGTGCCCTCCGCGGAGCCTGGCTGCCGGCCTCGCGCTGCATTCTCAATCCAGAGTCACAATTGGCATTGAAGGGCAGGCCTGGTAGTGCTCGCCCCGCACTGCATTCTGAATTCCGAATTCAGAATTGCTTTTCTGAGACCCCCTCACTCGTCGTGACATTGAATTTGCGGTAGTCGGAAAACACGGTCGTCGACTCGAGTGCGAACTTCCGGAAGATCAGCGTCTTGCCGACCACCTTGTACTGCGCCTCGGCCGGCAGCCAGATCTCGCCGTTGACCAGGGTCCGGCGGAAGCTGATGGTGCTGCCCCGGTGCATGCGGGCGAGCAGGCCGAGCCCGAAGGTGATGTCCTCGACCGCTTCGAGCTCGGTCCGCACGACCTGGCGATCCGACTCGTTGACCCAGGCCTTGCCGCGGATCTTCTTGAGAAACCGACCGGCATCGCTCTTGGTGCGAACCGACTTGCGCGGCGTCAGGGTGGTGACGATGGTCGGACGCCCGTCGAGCAGCTCGCGACCGACAATGGCGATGTCGTAGACGGCAAAGATGTCGTCGATGACGTCCTGCTCTTCCTGCCGTTCCTTTGCCTTTTTGGCCAGGCGCTTCCCGCGCTGCGCCGGGGTCTCCAGCCGCCGTTGTTCGAGCTGATCGAGCACCGTTTTCCGGTGCTCCGCGTCGCGCCGCTCCAGCACCGCCGGGGCCAGCGGCACGCCGTCCACCCTGACCAGGCGCTTGTAGGTCTCACCCGGCACCTCCGATGGGTACACCTCGAACTCCCGGTACGGGCCGAAACGCACCTTGCCGAGCTTGGTGACGTCGACGTCGCGCCGCCGCTCGAGGAACGTGTACTGCTGCAGCAACTGCTCGTCGGTGCGCAGGCCGGCGCGCACCTCGCGCGCCAGTTGCTGGACGTCGGGCAACGGCGTCGGCGGCGCCTGTCGGCCGCCGGCAGCGGCAGCGCTGCCGCTGACCAGCGCGCAGGCCAGGACGAGCGAAGGAGCGACCCGCACGCGCAGGCGCGGAAGGGCGGAAAACGGCCAGTTCACAGACACGTCCCATTGGACGCCCCTGACCGGACAACGGTCGAGAAAGCTGTGCGACAATGAGGCACTTTTGCCCATGCGCACTGATCGCGGGTTCACGGATCTGGCCGCAACGCTCGCCGATGGCCAGGCAGTGGATTGGGCCGCGCTCGAAGCCGAACTCGGCAGCGAGGCTGAGCGTGCGATCTTCCGGCAACTCCGTGTCATCGCGGAAATTGCCGACGTCCACCGCAACATCCCCGAGCAGGTCGGCCTCGACGAGTCGGCGCTGACGGCCACGCCGCCCGGCGACCCGCTGCCCGAGCCCGTGCCGGCCGCGCCGCTCGTCGCAACCGACGCCTACCAGAGCGCGGCCCCGTCTGACGAGCCCGACCTCGGCACCTGGGGACCTTACCGTCTCCTGCGCGCCCTCGGCCCAGGCACGCTCGGCCGGGTGGTGCGGGCCACCGACCACCTGCACCGCGACGTGGTCATCCGCTTCCTGCCCGAATCGTCCGCTCCCGAGGTGGCCGTGGCCTTCCTGGCAACCGGCCAGACGCTCGCCCGGGTCCGTCACCCCAACGCCGTGGAGGTCTACGGCGCCGAACAGCACGACGGCCGGACCGGGCTGGTCATGGAGTTCATCGACGGGCGGAGTCTCGACCTGGTGGTGGGGAGTCAGGGCACCTTCAGCGCCCGCGAGGCGGCTCTGATCGGCTGGGAGCTCTGCCGGGCCGTGGCAGCGCTCCATCGGGAAGGCCTGGCGCACGGGCTGCTCGCGCCCGACAACATCGTGCGCGAAGCCGGGGGCCGGCTGGTCCTGATGGATGTCTGGCCGCAGGGCATCCCCATCGACGCGCTCGACCTGCAGCCGCCGACGCTGGCCTTTCTCGCGCCGGAAGTCGCCACCGGCAGGGCCCCCTCGAGCCGCAGCGACATCTACAGCCTCGGCGTGGTCATGTACTTCCTCGTCTCGGGTGCATTCCCGGTGCGCGCCGCCTCCCTGGGCGACCTGGCCGTGCGCCACCAGCGCGGTGAGCGGATCCCGCTGGCCGATCTGCGTCCGGATCTGCCCGACGACTTCATCCGTATCGTCGAGCGTGCCTGCGAGCCAGATGAGGAGCGGCGTTACCTGACGATTGCCGCAGTCAAGGAGGCCCTGTCACGGACGCTCGGCTGGGACACCTGGACCCGCAAGCAGCCGGTGACCGATGGCAACGTCGGTGAGGCGCCCCGTCCCGGCGAGCCGGTTGCCCCTGGCCTGGCGACACCAGCGGTGCCCTGGCACCGATCGCTGCCGTACGGATTGATTGCCGTGGCCGTGGCGGCGGTGACGATCGGCGGAACCGTCGCCTGGTCGCTGCTGCCGAGAGGCCTCGGCGGGGTAGGCCCGGCCTCGGTGTCCGGGCCGGTGGCGCCGGGCGGCAGTGCCGTCGAGCCCGGTGGCGACGTCCGTCTGGCGCTCGGCAGCGCGGACGGTGCCGATCCGGCGCTGACCCCACTGGTCATCGAGCAGCTGGTGCAGGACCTCAGTTCGTCGCCGCCATTCCGCGTCATCGCGCCAGTGGCCGTGGAGCCGATGGTCGGCCAGCCGGTCGAGGCCAAGATGCACGCCGTGGACGCCGACGTGTACCTCGAGGTGGCAGCTTCGCGGCAGGGTGGCGGCATGCAGGCGCGACTGGACGTGATCCGCCCCGGCCAGCCGCGACAAACGATCGAGACGTCGATGCGGGCGTCGACGTCGATCCGCACCTTCACGGCGTCCCTCGGCCAGCAGGTCGTCGCCGCCCTCGCGGCCACCGCCGAGGCCGGGCGCCCGTCGCTGCGCACGGCGCTGCCGCTCGACAACGCCGACGCGATGCAGGCCTACGCGCTCGGGCAGCTGCGGCTCGGGCGGGGCGGCCGCATCGAGGTGGAGCAGGCGGCCGAGTCGTTCCGGAAGGCGACCGAGGCCGCGCCCGACTTCGTCCTCGCCTACGCCAAGTGGGCAGAAGCGCTGCTCTCGCAATACCGTCACAACGCCCTGCGTGCCGATGAAGCGCTGCCACTGGCGCAGAGCGTGATCTCCAAGGCCCTGAGTCTCGACGAGCGCAGCGCCGAGGCGTACGCCGCGCTCGGCGACCTGTACGCCGAGCGGCACAATCTCGAGCAATCGGAGCGGTACTTCACGCGCGCCCTGGCGCTCAACCCCAGCTGTGAGTACGCGCGGATCCGGTACGCCATGCTGCTGGCCGGACGGGGCCGCGTCGACGAGGCGGTGACCCAGGTGGACCAGGCGCAGAAGCTCAACCCGCGGTCGTCGCTGTTGCGCGGCTACCTTGGCGCCACCCTGCACTACGCCCGCCGCTTTTCCGACGCCGCCAGCACGTACGAGACGCTGTTGCGCCTCGACTCGCAGTACAGCGCCGCGCACATCGGGCTCTGCAAGGCCTACACCGAGCTGCGGCGGTCGGAGGAAGCACTGACCGCCTGCCGCAGCGTCGGCGCGCAGCACGCCGCGGAAGAGCCGTTCGTCCTGTCGCAGCTGGTGAAAATCCACCACGATGCCGGGCGCGGCCGCGACGCGCAGCAGGAACTGGTACGGCTGCGCTCGCTGTACGAGGCGAATCCGAGCGGCGACGGCGCCTTCTGGATTGCCCTGGCCTACGTCAGTCTCGGCGACGCGTCGCGCGCCTTCGAGTGGCTCGACAGGGCTATCGATGGCAGTTCGTCGCGCCTGGCGTATGCGCGCGTCGACTCACGCCTCGACCCGATTCGCCGCGACCCCCGTTTCCTCTCGAGGATGGCGCGGATGGAGCAGCGCGCCGCCCGGCTGGTCGATGAGCCGCCTGCGGGTCAGTCGATCCGCCGGTGAGTGCAGCCGAGGCCGAGCTAACTCCGCTGCTCCGGCAGCCAGACCAGGAGTGCGGTCGTCACGGTGATATCCGTCTTGCGGGGGCGGAGCACCAGCGGCTGCAGTGGTGCCGCCGCGTCGGCGGCAACCGCACCGATCGCCTCTTCGATCGTGGCCTGCAGCTGAACGAGCTTCTGCTCCTCGGCGGCGAGGTTCTCCCGCGCCCGCGTTACGTCCTGCTTCTCCTTCAATACCTTGCCGGCGCCGCGTGCCGCCGTGCCGATGCGTCCGGCGTTGGCCGCGCTGAAGGTCTTGCGCCCGAAGAGCGCACCGAACACGCCCGTGGCGGCAGTGAGCAGCGCCGTGCCAGTTGACGAGGTCACCTCCTGCTCCTGCTTGCCCAGCTGCTGTGCGGCCTTGCGGATCCGATCGTCCTGGACCTTGAGCTTTGCCGCATACCGGTCCCGGATGGCGTCCACGTTCGCGTCGCGTTCGACCCGCAACGCCTCGGACAGCCGCGCCCGGAACGCCACCTCGGACTCACCGGGCAGCGAGTAGGTGCCGCTCGGCGCATGCTCCTGCAAGGTGATCGCCTGCGTGTCGTACAGCCAGGTCGCGACGGCCTTGCGCCAGGTTTCGTAGGTCCGCGGGGTGCTGGCCGCGCGCGGCAGCTCGCCGTAGGTCGCGGCACCGCGGGGCGTGGACTCGAGGTCGTCCGGCGTGACCTCGGTCAGCGCAGCGCGCTCGAGAGCCAGCGGCGTGGCGCCACCCTGCAACGGCACCAGCACGTTGACCGGCACCGCTTCGGCAATGCGGCGCCTGGCGTCCACGATGCGGACGCTGCCGCTGGCGTAGAACGCCGGCATGTAGGCGAGTGGGCCGTGGGTGGCTCCGCCGCGCGCCGGAACGAACATCGAGGTGATGCCGGGTGGCAGCAGGGGTGGGCCCGACATGCCGGCGGCGTCCGACTCGCGTGCGGGGCCGGCTGTCGTCGGGGGCTCGCCGCGTCGTGCAGTCACCGCAGCGTCGGCAACGAGGGCCCCTTCGTCGCGGTGCGCGGCGGCGCCGGCGCACCGGCCGCGCCAGACGACGGGCCGCCGGACTGGTTCGGCCGCGCTTCGAGTGCCCGCAGTTGCCTGATGTGGGTACGCGTCAGGGGTCCGCGAAGGTACGAGAGCGTCCACCGCGTCTCGAAGGTGAGCGGCGCCCGCTCGTGGACGTTGTGCATCAGGAAGACACGGCTGCCGAGACCCGACAGCACCTCACTGAACTGGCGAGGGTCGAGCGTGCCCTCCCCTGAGGCACCGGCCAGTCCCTCGAGCACGCGCGCCTTGTCGCGCTCGGTCTGCAACCGCCCGATGAACCACGTGCCGGTGTTGGACAGGGCCTTGTAGTCGAGATCGACCGGATTCTGCGTCGCCAGCACGACGCCGAGCCCGAAGGCACGGGCCTGCTTCAGCAGCAGCATCATCGGCTCCTTGGATGGCGGGTTGGCCACCGGCGGCAGGTAGCCGAAGATCTCGTCCATGTACAACAGCGCCCGCAGGCTGGTCGTGCCCGACTGCATCCGCACCCAGCCGAGGATCTCGTTGAGCAGCAGCGACACGAAGAACATGCGCTCGGCGTCACTCAGGTGGGCAATCGAGAAGACGGCGGCGCGGGGACGGCCCTCGGGGGTGCGCAGGAACGAGGCGACGTCGAGCGGCGCGCCGGTCAGCCACTGCTCGAACCCTGGCGCCGCGAGCAGGTTGTTCAGCGCCATGGCCAGGCCGAAGCGGTCCTTGGCCGGATAGAACGCTTCCAGTTCCAGGGCGCCGATGCGGCTGATCGGCGGCGATTGGATCTGCTGGACGAGCGAGGCCAGGTCCATGTCGGTCCCGGATCGCCAGGCCGTCTCCAGCAGCGTGGCCAGCAGGATGTGCTCGCGCGACTGCAGCGGGTCGGCCTGCACGCCAGCCAGGCCGAGCAGGCTGGTGGCCGTCGTCTGCAACCGTTCGCGCAACAGGTCACGGTCGTCGAGCACCGCCGCCGCTGGCACCGCAAACGACTTGACGATCGACACCGGCGTACCGGCGCTGCTGCCGGGGGTGTAGATCGTCACCTGGGCCGCGTCGCGAAGCTTCTGGATGCGGGCCCCGTCCTGGCCCCAGCCCGCCAGCCCCGACTTCCAGCGCTCGGCCTGGGCCGCGGCAAAGGCCGGCAGGTCCTGACCGGCACGCTGCGCCTCCTCGGCGTTGACCCAGGGAGCGAACGCCTCACCCGAGAGCGAAGGGAACGTCAGGGCGAGGTTGGCCAGGTCGCCCTTGGGGTCGATGATGATCGCCGGGATGCCGTCGATCAACGCTTCCTCGAGGAGGCCGACGCACAAGCCGGTCTTGCCGCTGCCGGTCATGCCGATGCACACGGCGTGCGTGAGCAGATCGCGTGAGTCGTACAGCAGCGGTGCCGGCGTCGCCGTCTTCGTGGCGAGGTCGTATGGGCGCCCCAGGTAGAAGGTGCCAAGCGTCTCGAAGTCGTGCATGACTGCAGATGGTAGCGAACTCCCCGGCGCCCCGGACTTGCCTTTTGCGCAGACGGGGATACGCTCACGTGGTGGCCGAGTCCTCCGCGCGTCGTCCGCACCGGGTCCGCAACCTGATCCTCTTCGTGCTCGGCACGACGCTGGCGCTCTCCGCAGCAGTCGGCCTGACGGCGCGGCCCCGCCTCGAGCATTGGTTGCGCACCACGGTCATCCGGACGCTCGAAAAGCGTCTCGGCAGCACCGTGGAACTGGCGCGGATCTCGGTGGCGATTGGACCGGTGACGCGCATCAGCGGCGGACCACTGACCATTCGCCACCGCGGCCGCCTCGATGTCGCGCCGCTGGTCCACCTCGAACACTTCGAGACGACGATGACCTGGCGCGAGCTGTGGCGGAAGCCGCGGCGCGTGGACACCGTCGTGCTCACGGGGCTGGCCATCACCATTCCCCCGTCGCCCGCAGAGGGACAGCCGCGCTTCGGCCCGGCTCGGCCCGCGACGGCTGCACCGACGTCGGCCACGGAGCCCTCGCCGCGGGACGTCAAGCGAGGGGCGACCACCACCAGGGTGGAAGAGGTGCCCCCGCCGCCACCGCCTGCGCCGGCCACCGACCCCGCCACGCCGGCCGGCGCGGCCGCAACGCGCGGACCCGGGGACGCTGACGACCAGCCGGCGGTCATCATCGGCCGCATCACCGCCGATGCCGCCACGCTCATCATCCTGCCGCGTGAGCTCGAGAAGTTTCCGCGCCGCTTCGTGCTGCACCAGTTGACCGTGCGCGACATCACGACGTCGCGGCCCTTCCCCTTCGATGTGGTGCTCGAGAACCCGCAGCCGCAGGGCCTCATCAAGACGGTCGGCACGTTCGGGCCCTGGAATGTGGAGTCGCCCTCGCGCACGCCACTGCAAGCCGACTTCCGCTTCGTCGATGCCGATCTCTCCACCGTCAAGGGCATTGCCGGCATCGTCCAGGCCGAGGGGCGGTTCGGCGGCGTGCTCGAACGCATCGAGGCCGTCGGCACGACCTCGATGCCGGGCTTCGACCTCAAGGCGGGCGGCCGGCCGGTGCCGCTGTCGACGCGCTACACGGTGGTGGTCGACGGCACCAACGGCAACACGTACATCCAGCCGGCCGAGGCCATGCTCGGCGCCGGCACCCCCATCCACGTCACCGGCGGCATCGTCAAGGCCGAGGATCGGCGGGGACGGACCGTCGACCTGGCAATGGCCATCGCCAACGGCCGCCTCGAGGACGTGCTGGCGTTGGTCGTCGACGGCAAGCCCGCGATGCGCGGCAGGCTTGGCGTGGACGCATCGCTGCTCATCCCGCCAGGCCCCGTGCCGGTGATCGAGAAGATGGTCCTGGACGGTCGCTTCCGGCTTGCCGATACCACCTTCACCAGCCGCGGCGTGCAGGCCAAGCTGGACGAACTGAGTCGCCGCGCGCAGGGCCGGCCCGGCGATCCGGACGTGGCGCGCGTCGTCTCGGCGTTCAGCGGACGCTTCCGCATGGCTGAAGGGGTCATCCGCTTCCCGGCGTTGTCGTTCACCGTCGACGGCGCCCGCGTCGAACTTGCCGGGTCATTTGCGGTGCGCGGGCAGGCGCTGAACTTCGATGGGCGGATCAGGATGCAGGCCGGCGTCTCGCGGATGGTGGAGGGGAAAAAGAGGTGGTTGCTGCGGCCCTTCGACGGCTTGTTCAGGCGCAATGGCGCGACCGAGTTCCCGATTCACATCCGCGGTAACGTGCGCGAGCCCGAGTTCGGGGTGGACGTGAAGGAAACGCTGAAGCGCGCGCTCCTGCCAGGGCGGTAGCCGTGCGGGCGCAAGGGCCAGCGCCGCCCGCTGACTGGCGGCGGTCACTCGATGCAAAAGTGTTGATGGGGTGGGTGAGGGGATTCGAACCCCCAACATCCGGAGCCACAGTCCGGCGCTCTGCCCTTGAGCTACACCCACCATGCTGGTGTGGTCGATGCCGTCAGGCATCGAGGCAGCACGAGAGTATACCATTCCGGGCCGCACGGCCCGCCGACCCGCACCGAGAAACCTCAACCGCTGGTGCGCGCGTCCTAGCCGCTGTGGTCACTCCCATCACGGCGCGTCAGCTGCTGCTACGGGTCGTCCTGACGACGGCCGTGTTTGCCAGCCTCGATTTCGTATGGCTCGGCATCTTGATGAACGACTTCTACAAGGCCGAACTGGGCCCGCTGGCCCGTCTCTCTGGACCCAACTTCGCGCCGGTGTGGTGGGCCGCCTTTGCCGTGTACGGCTTGCTGGTACTCGGGCTGGTCGTCTTCGTCCTGCCTCGCGCCGTCGGCCGGCCGCTCCGGGCACTCGGGTTCGGCGCGGTGCTCGGCCTGGTGTGTTACGGCACGTACGACTTCACGGCGTATTCCGTGCTGGCGGGCTGGTCGCTGCGCATGACGCTGGTCGACCTGGTATGGGGTGCGGCGATCTGCGGGGTCTCGGCGGCCGTGGTGACGGCGCTCGAGACGCGCCTGACCGCCGCTGCGTCCTGACTACCCCTGCGCGCGTTCGATCTTGGCCCAGGAGTCCCGCAGCGTCACGGTCCGGTTGAAGACCGGACGGGCGGTGGTGCTGTCGGGATCGGCGCAGAAGTAGCCAAGCCGCTCGAACTGGCAGGTGGCGCCCGCGGCCGCGTCGGCCAGCGACGGCTCGACGAGGGCATCGTCGATCACCTCGAGGGCGTGCGGATTGATCTCGTCCGTGAAGTGGCGAGCCTGGTCGGTGCCGGGCTGTTCGGTGGTGAACAGCCGGTCGTACAGGCGCACTTCGGCGGCCACCGCGTGCGCCGCCGACACCCAGTGCAGCGTGCCCTTCACGCGGCGTTCCCCGGCGGCCGATCCGCCGCGCGTGTCGGGGTCGTAGGTGCAGCGCAGTTCGACCACTTCGCCCGCCTCGTTCTTGACGACCGACGTGCACTTGACGATGTAGGCGTAGCGCAGGCGCACTTCGTTGCCCGGGAACAACCGGAAGAACTTCTTCGGCGGCACTTCGCGGAAGTCGTCCTGCTCGATGAACAGCTCGCGCGCGAACGGCACCTGCCGCGTGCCCGCCGACGCGTCCTCGGGGTTGTTGATTGCCTCCATCATCTCGACCTGCCCCTCGGGGTAGTTCTCGATGACCACTTTCAGCGGCTTGAGCACGGCCATCGCCCGCGGCGCCACCCGGTTCAGGTCTTCACGCACGCTGTGTTCGAGCAGGGCGACGTCGATCAGGCTCTCGTTCTTGGCCACGCCAATCCGCGCACAGAACTCCCGGATGGCGGCCGGCGTGTAGCCGCGCCGGCGCATGCCAGAGATCGTCGGCATCCGCGGATCGTCCCAGCCCGTGACGATGCCCTTGTCGACCAGTTCCAGCAGCTTGCGCTTGCTCAGCACCGTGTAGGTCAGATTGAGGCGCGCAAACTCGATCTGCTGCGGGTCGCCGGGCAGGTCGGGGAACTGCTCGATGATCCAGTTGTACAGCGGGCGATGGTCCTCGAACTCCAGCGTGCACAGCGAGTGCGTGATGCCCTCGAGCGCGTCGGAAATCGCATGCGCAAAGTCGTACATCGGGTAGATGCGCCACGCGTCGCCGGTCCGGTGATGGTGGGCGTGGCGGATCCGGAACAGCGTCGGGTCACGCATGTTCATGTTCGGCGACGCCATGTCGATCCTGGCGCGCAGCACATGGGTGCCGTCGGGGAAGTCGCCGTCGCGCATGCGCCCGAGCAGCGACAGGTTCTCCTCGACCGGACGGTCGCGGTACGGCGAATTGCGGCCTGGCTGCGTCAGCGTGCCGCGATGTTCGCGGATCTCGTCGGCGCTCAGGCTGTCCACGTAGGCGACGTCCCTGCCGGACCAGTGCGACCGCACACGCGTAGATTCTGCTCGAAGTAGTCCGAGGCGTAGAACTCGCGGTCGTCCCAGTCGAAGCCGAGCCAGCGCACGTCGTCGCGGATGGAGTCGACGTACTCGACGTCCTCCTTGGTCGGATTGGTGTCGTCCAGGCGCAGGTTGCACAGGCCGCCGAACTCGGCCGCGACGCCGAAGTTCAGGCAGATCGACTTGGCGTGCCCGACGTGCAGGTAGCCATTGGGCTCGGGCGGGAAGCGCGTGTGAACACGCCCGCCATGGCGTCCGACCTTGAGGTCTTCGGTGACGATCTGGCGGATGAAATCGAGCGGCGCGGCAGGGGCCGGGCTGGCGTTGGGGGTGGCGTCGGACATGAACAGTGGGATCGACTCGACTCGGCCCGACATGGTGCCGGGAACCTGCCTAGTGTACCCGTCAAACGACGACGGGCCCGAAGTCGGGCGCAGGGGACCAGACCTCGGGCGCGCGCCGCTGGCGTGCGGACCGGCCCGACGCTGCTGCCGCACCGACCCGACACGACTGGGGTCGGACACGCGGCAGTCGCGGTCCGATGACTACATCGACGCCGCCGGGTCGATCGGGTTGACGTAGTCGGCACGGCAGTACTGACCGGCGCTGGTCCTGCTCAGAAGGCCGGCGCTGACCAGGCTGTCGAGAAGATAGCCACAGGTCGGCCGGTCCAGGCTCCACAGACGTTGCGCCTGTTGCGTCGTCACGCGCAGCGTCGGCTGCTGCGCGTAGGCGGCCGTCACCATCCATCGCCACTCCGGGAGGCTTCGGCGGGACGGCGCCTGCGGGTCGTCCTGCCACCAGATCGGCGCAGGGGAACCAGGTCGCGGGGTATCGGTTCTCACAACGCGGACCAGTCGCGTTCCTGCGCCGCCACCCATTCCGGTGACGTGGCGCGCAACGTCTGGTGCGGCACGGTAAGGACGGGACACGGTGCCATGCGCACGACACGGTCGGCGACGCTGCCGAGGACGAGCCGGCGCACCGGACCATACCCGTGCGACCCGACGACAATCAGATCGGCGCCATGGGTGGCCGCGTATTGCGCGATCTCGCGGGACGCCGGCATGCCGGCCACCACTTTCCGGACCACTGCTGGCGGCGGCGTCGTGGCGGGCAGGGCCCTTTCGTCGAGCATCCGCTCGGCGTCGGCAATGCTTTCCTGCTGCAGGGCCGAGAAATCCAGACCCGGCGCTTCGATGCTCCAGGCTTGCTGCCGGGCATCGGGGATCACGTGGAGCAGATGGAGTTCGCTGCCATGGCTGGAGGCCAGCTGGCACGCGATCTGGAGGGCATCGTCGGACGTCTCGCTGAAATCGATGGCGGCGACGATGGTGCGGAAGACGGACATGCGCACCTCCTGGAGAGACCTGGGATCCCGACACCCGGGCCTGCGCCGTGATCATGCCTCAGCTTGAGGCGTTTGGGAACGTCCTTTGCAGTCTCCGCTCGCATCACCCGCCCTGCCAGGTGCTGGCGTGGGCCTTCAGACAGAGGAGCCGGTCATGAACAGTGACGAGATCAAGGGCAAGGCCGAGCAGGTGCAAGGCAAGGTCAAGCAAGCAGTTGGCACCGCGACCGACAATCAGCGGCTCCACGACGAGGGGCATGCCGATGAGGCGGCCGGCGACGTGCGTGAAGGGTTCGGCAAGGCAAAGCGTAACGTCGGCGAGGCCGTCGAGAACGTCGGCGAGCGCATCAAGCGGTAGCGCGTGAGCACGCACCCGTACGGATCCCGTACGGGTGCAATCCACCGGGTCACTCGACATCACCGACGATTTCCGATGAAATCGTCGGCATGCAGCTCATCGCGGGCATCGACCTCGGCGGCACGGCCGTCAACTACACGATCATCGACCTCGACGGACACTTCCTGATTGACGGCCTCTGCGAGCACCCGGCCCGCAGCGTCGAAGGCCCCGACGTCTGTCTTCAGCAAATCGCCGACGGGCTGGCGATTGCCGTGCAGACAGCGGGCGTCGGGCTCGACGATATCGTCGCAGTCGGCCTCGATACGCCCGGTCCGGCCAGCGCCACTGGGGTGCTGAGCGCCAAGGGATCCACCAACTTCGTGCACCCCGAGTGGGCGGGTTTCGATCTGCCGGGCAACCTGTCGATTCGCCTGCAGCGTCCGGTCAGCTATCTCAACGACGGCAACGCTGGCGCCCTCTGGGGCCACTACAACATCTTCGGTCGGACGCCGGCCACCTCCATCTCGGCAATCGTCGGCACGGGCCTCGGTGGCGGCGTGATCGTCGATGGCCGTGTGGTCACCGGGCGCGCCGGCTTCGGCGGCGAATGCGGTCACGTGCTCATTCCGACGCAGCGCATTGCCGGTCTCGAACACGTCGATCCGCACTGCAACTGCGGCCGCATCGGCGATCTCGAATCGGTCTGCTCGCTGACGGCCATCCGCAACACGCTGCTGCCGACGTTCCTGGAGAAATATCCGGAGCACGAGCTGGCGACGCTCGACCCGCGCGATGCCGCCAAGAGGGTCCGCGGCATGGCTGAACGCGGTGATGCGATGTGCCGCGACATCTTCCGCGCCCAGGCCCACGCACTCGGGCTGTTCTTCGACCAGATGGTCAACACGTTCGACCCCGACGCGTTGATTGTCGGCGGCGGCGCCATCGAAGCCTCACCGGAATTCCAGTCGTGGTTCCTGTCCGAGATTCGCGCCGGCATGCCGACGCAGCGCGAGGAGCAGGCCGACATCCCGCTGCGGATCATGCCCAACGGCGACACCGCTGGCGCGCGCGGCGCGGCGCTCGAGGCGCTGCGCCTTGTTGCCGCCCCCTAGGACGGCGCCGGCGGCAGGCGCCGGCGGCCGAACGCCACGGCCCGACCCTTGCTCTCAGTCGGTCGTGCCGCATCCACCGCATCTCGGCCGCCGGCGTCTCCTGACCACCGCTGCCGCCGCCCTGGCGGCGGCGTGTCGCAGCCCACGTGCCGCGGCAGATCGCCGCATCGACGTCCGGGAACACGACCTGCGCGGGCGTCCGCCCGGGTGGTTGGCCCTGCCGGCAAGCCCTGGTTCGGTCAAGTTCGCCGTCATCGGCGACGGTGGCCGAGGCTCGGCCGAGCAGCACGCCGTCGCCCAGAGGCTGGCCGGGTACCGCCAGCACTTTCCCTTTCCGCTGGTCCTGATGGTCGGCGACAACATCTACGAGGGGCCTGCCACGCCCGAGGACTACCGCCGCAAGTTCGAACAGCCATACCGGCCGCTGCTCGACGACGGCGTCCGCTTCCAGGCCGTGCTCGGCAATCACGACGATCCGGCACAGCGCTTCTACGCCGGATTCAACATGGGCGGTGAGCGGTTCTACTCTTTCGAGCCGCCCGGGCCGCCGCTCGGCCGCCTGCGCGACCTGGTCCGCATCTTCGCCATCGACAGCACCGACGTGGACGCGACCCAGGTGGCGTGGCTGGACCGGGAACTGGGTCGATCGCGGGCGGTGTGGAAGATCTGCATGCTGCACCACCCGCTGTACACCGGCGGACGCTACGGCAGTTCGGCGCTGCTGATGCGCTGGCAACTGGAATCGCTGCTGGTCGCCCACGGCGTCCATGTGGTGTTTGCCGGCCACGAGCACTTCTATCAGCGCAGCACGCCGCAACAGCAGATCGTGCACTTCATCTCCGGGGCCGCCGGCTCCCTGAGGACCGGCGACGCGACGACGGGATCGGCTGTCGCGCGCGCCTTCGATGGCGACTTCCACTTCATGCTGTGCGAGATCGTCGGGGAGGCCCTGCACTTCCAGGCCATCACCCGCGGCGGGGTCACCGTGGACGCGGGCGTGTTGCGGCTGGCGACGTCGTGGCAGGGTGGCGCTCACTGCGGACAGGGCGGACCGTCGGCAATCAGGGCGACGCGCGCGGCAAACACGTCGACCCACTCCTTGACCGTGCCGTAGCGCGGTTCGAAGCGTGCACCGCGGAACAGGCCGGCAACCTGATCGGCGGACAGTGCGCCGAGCCGGTCGGCAAGGAAGCGGCGGCCGGCCTCCGACACCCGGACGGGCACGAACGTCGCACCGCCGTGCGGCATGTCCGCCATGCCGATCGCGCACTGGCTGCGATTGGTCCAGATTGGTGCCTTCCGCCACGCAGCGAGCGTGACCTTGCGCGGGCCGAACGTCGCGCCGACGTCCTGCAGCATCGCCATCGGCGCCGCGCAGCGTCCGTCCGCGGCGGGCCCGCCGCTCAGGCACACGAGCCGCTGGTTCTCGGACTTGTTGTCCCAGTGCGCGAGAAACACGGCCAGCAGACGCAATGCGTCGGCGTGCGCCGGCGATGCCGTCCTGGCGCTGGCAAACTCGTGGAAGGTCCAGCCCTCGACAGCGCCGGTGCGGATCTGCTCGCCCGTGAAGGGGCGTTCCACCGCCACCCATTCGAAATCCACCGCCCGGTCGCCGCGGGCCACCCGCTCGTACAGCCCCGTGGCGCGCGCCAGCGTGACGGCCTTCATGGTGGCAAATGGCGCCCACGGGCAGCCGTGGCAGCGAACGCGACGGACGTACCCGACGTGGTCGGCGCCAAAGCCCAATGCCAGCAGCAGCCTCGACGCTGCGACCTCGCCATGGGGCTCCGGTCCGGCGTACTTGACCCGCAGCACCTCGCCAGAGGCCAGGGCGCACGTGAACTTCCTGACGGTGCCGTGCACCGGCGTGACCTTGAACGTGCAGGACACGTCGTCGGGCAGCGAGTGCGGCGGTCGCGACAGGTCCGCCGATGCTGTCGGCACATCGGGCTGCTGCCACACGATGGCGCGCGCGAGGGCATCCTTGCGCGCGGCTGCCGACCACCGCTCGCCCTCGGCTGCGGACACCTCGGCAGCCAGCGGCGGCAGAAGTAGCAGCAGCGGCAGTGCGAGTCGCGAAAGACGTGCACCCACCAGCGATCGTGGTCTCCAGGCGCGCATGATGCCGGCCACCTCTGCAAAGCCGGTGCCCGGCGACGTGACTCCTCCGCGTCGGATTCGCGCCACCTCCCGATGCGGCCGTAGCGTTTGCATGCAGCGGTAGCACTCCTGCGTGCTCGACGCGGCAGGAGAGTGTCAGTGCGGTAGCATCGGCGCCAATGGCGAACAGGTGGGACGTGAGTGTGCTCTGTGTCGCGGCCGCGCTGGTCCTGGCCGTATCGGCAGCGGCACAGCCGACGGCCGACGCGCCGTTCCTGCAGCAGCGCGCGGTTGTCGCGCCGCCGGCCGCGTCGCCCGACCCGGATGATGCGGCGTCGGCGCGACCGCCGTTGCCCGAGGGCGCCGGACCTGTCGCCTGGGGACCAGGCGGCACGGCAGCGGCCGTCGTTGGCGATCAGCTGCGGCAGTGGCGGGACGGCAGCTGGCAGCCCGTTCGCCTGCGCAATGACCGCGAGGGCTGGGATCCGCGCGCCATCACGGCGCTCGCGTTCGACGCCCGCGGCCATCTGTGGTTTGCCTCGCCGCAGGGTGTCGGCGTGCAGGAGATCGACGGCTGGCGCTTCATCGACCCGGCGCGCGGCCTGCCGGTGCTGGACATCACCTCGATGGCTGGCGCGCCCGACGGGGCGATGTGGCTCGGCTCCCGGCGCGGCGCCGTCCGCATCAGCGCCGACAAGCAGATCGAGTACCGCCAGGGGCGGCGGTGGCTGCCCCACGACGACGTGCGGGCGGTGTCGGTCGATGCCGGCGGCACGGCGTGGTTCGACACTGCCGCCGGGCGCGGCGGCATCGCAGCGCGTGCGACGACGCTGGCCGGCAAGGCGGCGGCCTACGAGACCGCCATCGATGCGCATCACCGACGGACGCCGTACGGGTACGTCGTCGAAGCGCATCTGGCCACGCCTGGCGTTGCCGCGACGGCGTTCACGACCGACAACGACAACGACGGGTTGTGGACCGGGATGTACGGGGCTGCGCAGTGTTTCGCGTACGCCGCCACCCGCAACGCGGCAACGCGGGCGCGGGCGCGGCGGGCTTTCGAGGCGCTGCGCTTCCTGGTCGACGTCACCCGTGATGGCCGCCCCAGCGCCCCCGACGGCTTCCCGGCCCGCAGCATCCTGCCGACGAGCGGCCGCGATCCCAACCTGGACGACAGCGCCGAGCGCGACCGTCGCCGGCAGGGCAGCGACGCCATGTGGAAGGTGATCACGCCGCGCTGGCCGCGCAGCGCCGACGGCCAGTGGTACTGGAAGTCGGACACGAGCTCCGATGAACTCGACGGCCACTACTTCTTCTACGCGCTCTATCACGACCTGGTGGCCCGTGACGCTGCCGAACGCGCCGAGGTGGCGGCGGTCGTGCGCCGCATCACCGACCACCTGCTGGCGCACGACTACACGCTGGTCGACCACGACGGCGCGCCGACGCGATGGGGCGTGTTCGGCCCCACGGCCCTCAACGGCAGCCTGCGCTGGGTCGAGGAGCGCGGTCTCAACAGCCTGTCGATGCTCACGTACCTGCGCATCGCGCATCACGTCACCGGGGACGCACGCTACGACACCGCGGCGCGGGACCTGGTGAGCCGGCACGGCTACGCCGCCAACCTCCTGCACCCCAAGGTGACGCTCGGCGTCGGCGGCGGCAACCAGTCCGACGACGAGATGGCTTTCATGAACTATTACCATCTGCTCAAGTACGAGCCCGATCCGCTGGTCCGGTCGGCTGCCGCCCGGTCGCTGCACGGCTACTGGCAGCTGGAGCGGCCCGAACGCAATCCGTTCTTCAATCTCGTCGCGGCCGTGGCCCTGAAGGACCAGACCTTCACCAGCGCCTTTGGCGTCGAGGCGCTGTCATTGCCCGAGGCCGAGTGGCGCGACGACACGCTCGACACCCTGCGGCGTTTTCCGGTCGATCTCGTCGACCATGGCCTCGACAACTCGCACCGGCTCGACATCCGCCCGCTCGAGGCGCACGTGCGCCCGGACGCCGCACGGCGCCTCGGCGTGAGAGCCATCGACGGCAAGGTCCTGCCGGTCGACGAGCGCATGGTGTTCCACTGGAACGTCGATCCCTATGTGCTCGACTACGCAGGCAGCGGCCGCAGGCTCGCCGACGGCACGTCGTATCTGCTGCCGTACTACATGGCTCTGCATCACGGCGTGATTGCCGCGCCAGCGGCGCCGTAGCGCCGACAGCGGCCTGTTCCCGACCCCGGCGCGGGGTACGCTGTCGCGCGTGCCACTGCTGATCGTCGCGCTCGTCGGGCTCGTGTTGTTGGTCCCACTGGTCCTGGTGCCGCTCTCGATCGTGCAGCGCTATCGGGTCGGCACCGCACGGCGTCCTGCGCGGGCCTGGGTGGCGACACTCAATGTCGTCGGCTTCCTGGTCTCGTCCTGCGTGATCGTGCTGACGGCGTCGGTCACCGCGCTCTGGGTGCCGCCGGCCCTGCCCGCCGCTGCCGCCGCCCTGGCCGCCGGTGTGCTCACGGGCGTGATCGGCCTGTGGCTCAGTCGCTGGGAGTCCTTCGACGGCACCCTGTACTTCACGCCGAACCGCTGGCTGGTGACCGTGCTGACCCTCGTGGTCGTCGGCCGGCTCGGGTACGGCGCGTGGCGAACCTGGGACGCCTGGGCGTCGTGGGGCAGTCAGGGCGGCTGGCTGGCGTCGGCCGGTGTGCCGGGGTCGCTTGCCGCCGGCGCGTTGCTGATTGGCTACGGCCTCGGATTCTGGTCGTCGGTGCGGTGGCGCATCGGTCAGCGCACCCCCTGACGCCAGCCGATCAGATCTTGAGAAACAGCTTGCGGTTGTACATCCAGTACAGGAACAGCCAGTAGACCGCAAGCACCGCCAGGCCCTCCAGCAGCGGTGCCGCGCCGCTGCCCGCGAACTCGAAGACGCCCTGCCCGAGGTGCGTCTTGAACGAGGACGCGATGAAGTTGTCCCAGAGGTGGGCGATGACGTAGGCGGCAATCGAGTTGAGGCCGATGACCACCAGCGGGAAGGCCCAGCGCCGGTAGCCCTTCATGTCGATGACCCAGGAGAACCCGGCCAACAACAGGTAGCAGAGGCCGCCGCTGAACAGGGTCCAGGCCGGCGTCCAGATGCGCTTGACCACCGGGTTGAGACCGAGCGCGTGCAGGAGCGCGCCTGCCGCCACCAGCCCGGCGCCGGTGAGCAGCAGCCAGCGCAGCGGCACCCGCGGCGAGGCGGCCCGCAGCATGCGACCGGCAATCAGGCCGAGCAGCATCGTGCCGAGCGTCGGGATGAAGCTCAGGGTGAGGTAGCCGCCGTTGTTGGCCACGTAGGGCTGCTGGCGCGGGAACAGGTTCAGGAACCAGGTGTCGAAGGCGTGACCGAGGTTGGCGTTCTTCTGCCAATGCGCCATGAAACCGGAGTAGTGATGGGCCCAGTCGGCCGGCACCCCGACGGCGGCGTAGTCGTAGCCGGGACCGGCCACCGGATACAGTGCCCACGCCAGCCAGTACCCACCGAGAATCACCCCGAGCGCGATCCACAGCCGCCGTGTCGACTGTGTGGCCAGCAGGAACAGGAACGGATATCCCATGCCGATCTGCGACAGCGTGTCCTCGAAGGTGAAGTTGGTCTGCTGCCGCCCCATCGATCGCAGGAACACGCCGAGGGCAATCAACAGCAGCGAGCGCCACGTCGCGTGCGCCAGCGCCTTGCCCAGGCCGTCCTCGGCCACCCGCCGCGCGAACGAATACGCCAGCGCCACGCCGACCAGCAGCGAGAACGATGGCTGAATGAGATCGTGCAGCGATGCGCCGGCCCACGGCACGTGTGACTGGTGGTACGCCAGCACGTTGATCGCCCAGCTGCCGGGATACGCGGCCGCCACCCGGGCCAACTGCAGCACCTCGGCCATCATCAGCAGCATGACGAAGCCGCGATACGCGTCCACGGCGACGTTGCGCACGGGTTTGGCTGGCGGCGAGGCCATCAGGGCAGGGGAGTCGACGACGGCGACGGACATGCGGCACAGAGTATCGCCGAATGAGCGAGACGTGACGGCGACAGGGACACGGCGCGCCGTCGGCCCCGCGCGCCGGCGGGTGCACAATGCGGTCATGGATGGACTGCGGCGATTCCGCGATGCGCAGGCGCAGGTCGACGTGGGCTGGGACGCCGCCATGACGCAACTGCGGGCAGGCCGCAAGCGCGGGCACTGGATCTGGTACGTCTTCCCGCAGCTGGCCGGGCTCGGCCAGTCCGCGATGTCGCAGCACTTCGGGATCGAGGGGCAGGAGGAGGCGGCAGCCTATCTGGCCGACGACCAGTTGCGCACGCGGCTCGAGGCGGCCGTGGCCGTTGTCGTCGGGCACGTCGGCAAGCCGGACCCCATCCACCTGGACGTGCTGATGGGAAGCCGCGTCGACGCAACGAAGCTGGTGTCGTCGTTGACGCTGTTCGAGGCGGTGGGCCGCGTCCTGCTCCACGAGGGGGACACCCGCGCCGCCCATGTCGTCGAGCAGGCGGGCGTCGTGCTGGCGGTGGCGTCAGAGCAGGGGTACCCACCCTGCGCCTACACGAGGGAGGCGCTTGCTGGTCGAGCGGGCCGGCACCGCTGACCGCCTCGTCGCGTTTTCAGGCTGCCTCGCCCGGCTGCACGCATCACGCAGTACTCTCTCGGCATGCTCAGCCACTCCATCACCATGCTCGGCACCGGGCTGATCGGCGACTTCTACACGCGAACCCTGCACGCCCAGCGCAGTCGCGACCGGGTGGCCGTGATCTACTCGCGGCAGGCGTCGCGAGCCGAGGCGTTTGCGCAGCGCTGGGACGTGCCGCATGCGGTGACCGACCTCGCTGCCGCCATTGCGCATCCGTCCACCGACGTGGTGGTCATCGCACTGCCCAACCACCTGCACGAAGAGGCCGTGGCGCTGGCGGCGCGGGCCGGCAAGGCCGTGCTCTGCACCAAGCCGCTCGGTCGGACCGCCGAGGAAGCACGCCGCATGCTGCAGTACGTGCAGGATGCGGGCGTGTTTGCCGGTTATCTCGAGGACCTCTGCTATACGCCGAAGACGCTCAAGGCGATTGCCTCGGTGCGTGACGGCGCGATCGGGGAGGTCACGTGGGTGCGGGCCCGCGAAGCGCATCCGGGCCCGCATGCGGCGTGGTTCTGGGACCACCGGATCACCGGCGGCGGCGCGATCATCGACCTCGGCTGCCACTGCATCGAGATCATCCGCAACTTCGTCGGCAAGGCGAACCGTCCGCTCGAGGTGATGTGCTGGGCCGACACGCTGGTGCATCCGGTCGAGGCGGAAGACAACGCCGTGGCTCTGGTGCGGTTCGCGTCCGGCGCGATGGGGCAGTTCGAGGTGAGCTGGACCTTTCGCGGCGGCATGGACCTGCGCGACGAAGTCGCCGGCACCCAGGGCACCATCTGGCTGAACCATTTCCTGCGCACCGGCTACGAGATGTTCAGCGCGGCGCCGCGCGGTGGGTACGTGGCCGAGAAGGCCGAGACCGCGGACGGGTGGATGTTTCCGGTCGGGGACGAGGTCGCCGAACTGGGATATGTCGACATGTTCACCGACATGTTCGACGCGATGGAGCGCGGCCGGCAGCCGCAGGAGACCTTCCACGACGGCGTGGTCGTCAACGCGGTGATGGACGCCGCGTACCGATCGGCGCGAAGCCGGCAATGGGAGTCGGTCCAGCTGCCGGACTGGACCGACCCCGATGTGCCGCGGCTGCACGTCGAGCCCGAACTGTTCGAGGGGCAACTCGTGATCAAGCGCGAACTGCTCCCCGACGGCCGCGCCAAACTCATTCTCCGCGACCCGCTGAGCGGCGACTTCACCGAACGGATCCGCTAGCCCGCGTCGCCTGCACCGCCTACGGCGCCTGCACCATCCCGGCGCCGATGTCGGCCACGTCGAAGGTCCCGGTCATGCCGGTGCGCACGCCCGACGCGATGAGGCGGGCCTTGAGCAGCGAGCCAGGGACCGGGCCATCCTGCGCCAGCTTCTGCATCCACAGCGCCGCGACGCCGGCCACGTGCGGCGTCGCCATGCTCGTGCCGCTCATCGCCACCAGGCCGCCGGTGTGCTTTGCCGAGAGGATGCCGACGCCAGGGCCCGAGACCAGCACGTTGGTGTTGCTGAACGGCGCCACCGAGAACGACGCGCCCGACTGCCCGAGGGCCGCCACCGAGATCAGGCCCTCCGACACGGCCGGCGGACTGCAGGCGATTTCGAAGTCGGCATTCTCGTCGCGGCGGCTTTCGTTGCCGGCAGCGGCGACGATCACGGTGGTCTCGCCGAACGCTTCGCGCGCTTGCACCAGCGACGCCAGCCGTTCGAACAGCAGCACGTTCTGCCGGTAGCCCTCGAGGGCGATGGTCGTCGCCAGATCGGTGGGCAGGCCCTGCTGAGTAATCAGGAACTCGACGAAGCCCGGGAAGTCGATGCCGAGCGACATCGAAATCACGTGTGCCCCTTCCTCGAGCGACCAGTTGATTGCGCTGACGATGGCATCGCTGCCGCCGCCGTTGTTGCCGAGGACCTTGCCGACCAGCACCTTCTGGACGCCGCGCGCCACGCCGATGCGGGTGCCGTTGACGTCGCGTCCGAGGATCGTGCCGGCGCAATGGGTGCCGTGCCCATGGCTGTCGCCGTTGCCTTCGCCGGTGAAGTCCTTCTCCACGACGTTCACGCCGGCGAAGGCGGGATGGTTCCTGGCGATGCCGGTGTCCAGGACGGCGACGATGACGTCGGTGCCATCGAAAGTCGACGTGTCGGCCTTGACCGCGGTCACGCCCCAGGCGGTGCCGGCGGCAGGCTGAGCCGTGTCTTCGGGACGGGGCACCGGCCGAATCAGCCGCATCGGAATGACGGGAGCCACGGCCTTGACGTCCTTTTTGGCCGCGACCGCCCGGCTGCTGCGCCGGTCCAGTTCCTCGACCTCCAGTTCCAGGCCGGCTCGGGTCCCGGTGCTCGCCGAGGGACCGGCAACCGGTCCGCGGGGACGGGACGATGATTCGCGCAGGATGACGTACTTGTCCTTCATGGCCGTTGCTCCCTGGCACGCGTGCCGCGTGCGCCAGTCCACCGTCCTGGTGCCGAGGTGTGCCTGTGCAGAAAACAACGCCGGAAGGCCCGGGAACGCACACAGGGAGGAATCGGGGATTCAGCGATCAACGCTCGGGAACCGGGAATCGGGGATCGGGGACCGGGAGTTCGCACTAGGCTATGACGGGAGGCACGGAACAGATGAGTGGTCAGCAGTCGACGATCGACGCGTTGCAGGTGCCTGGCTTCATCGGCGTCGACCACGTGGCGATCGCGGTGCGTCCGGGCGAGCTCGAGGCACAGGTCTCGACGTACGTGGCGCTCGGCTTCACCGAGATCCATCGCGAAGACGTGCGCGGCGATGATCGGGTGCGCGAAGTCCTCCTGCGCATCGGCGAGGGCCCGAACCTGGTGCAGCTGCTCGAGCCGCTGACCGAGGATTCACCAGTCGCCCGGCAGATCGCCCACAACGGCGGCCGCGGCGGCATGGTGCACGTCGCCTTGCGTGTGGCCGACATCCAGGTGGCCTTCGACGCGCTCGCGGCTCGGGGATTCCGCATCATCGACCCGGCACCGCGCCCGGGTTCGCGCGGCACGACGGTGTTTTTCGTGCACCCGAAAAGCACCGCGGCCGTGTCACTCGGCTATCTCCTCGAAGTCGTACAGGAAGGGCCCCTTCATGGCTGACCTCGGCGGGCCGGGCCCGGCGGCGCCGCCACTGGCGCTGTCGCAGACCTTCGCGCCGGTGTCGACCGCGGCCTGGCAGGCACAGGTCCGCCGCGAGCTCGACGGCCGCGATCCCCAGCAGCTGCTTTGGCACACCGATGAAGGCGTCGACGTGCAGCCGTTTCCTCGTCGGCAGGACCTCGACGGGCTCGGGCTCGAGGCGGCAGGCGTCCCCGGGGCTGCGCCGTTCACGCGCGGCACGGGCAACACATGGCAGCGGCTCGAGGCGCCGGCCTGGCCGGCCGATGCCGTACGCGCCGACCGCCTGCACGACGCCGGCGCCACCGCCGTCCAGGAACTCGCGTTCGCGATGGCTGAGGGCGTGGAGCGTCTCCTCGCCGCCGCGTCGGGCGGCACGCCTCCAGCGGCCACCGGCGCCGACATCGAGTTCGTCTTTGCCGTCGGTTCCACCTTCTTCGTCGAGATCGCCAAGCTCCGGGCGGCGCGGGTGCTGTGGGCCAGCGTCCTGCACGCCTTTGCTGTCGCCGACCAGCCGATGCGGCTGCACGTGCGCACCGCACGCGCCAACAAGAGCCTGATCGATCCGGGCACCAACCTGCTGCGCGTCACCACCGAAGCGATGTCGGCAGCCATTGGCGGCGCCGACACGCTGCTGGTGGAGCCGCACGGCTTCGAGCCGCACCTGGCTGTCAACGTCCAGCACCTGCTGGCCGACGAGGCGCACCTGGGCGCAGTGGCGGACCCTGCGGCGGGCTCCTACTGCATCGAGCTGCTGACCGACGCGCTCGCCCGGGAGGGGTGGGCGTTGTTTCAGCAGGTCGAAGCCGCGGGCGGCTTCGCCGCCTGCGTCGCCTCGGGTGAACGCGATCGGCAGGTGCAGGCCTCGGCCCGGGCGCGGCAGGAGGCGGTGGCCTCGCGCCGGCGCACGCTGGTCGGCGTCAATGACTATCCAGACCTGACGGCGCACGCGCCACTGCCCGAGCCGTCAGCCGACGACGACCCGGAATCGCCTCCGCCCCTGCAACTGTCCGCGCCATTCGAGGCGCTGCGACGACGGACGGCGCGGCACGTGGCCGCGACTGGCCGCGTGCCGGTGGTCCACCTGCTGACCCGCGGCGACGTCCGCATGCGCATGGCCCGCGCCAACTTCAGCCTGAACTTGTTCGGGTGCGCCGGGTTTGCCATCACGCGCGGCGAGTCGTTGCCGGTCGATGCGGATCTGATCGTGTTGTGTGGCGCCGACGACGACTACCCCGCGATGGCCCGCGAGGTCGTGCCGCAGGTCACGGTGCCCGTCGTCGTCGCCGGCCGCCCGGGTGCGCTGACCGGGATGCTGTTGGCAAGCGGCATCGCAGGGGTTGTCCACGCCGGCAGCGACGCTGTGGAGACGCTCACGCAGTTGCAGGATCGACTGGGGCTGGCGCCATGACCCGTCCCGACTTCTCGACCATCGACTACCGCAGCGGCCTGCGCGCGGCAGAAGCGCCGCGGGCTGACCCGACTGCGGCGGGGCCGACCTCCCTCACTGCCGAGGGCATCCCGCTCAAGCCGTACTACACGCGCGCCGACCTCGACGGGCTCGAGCACCTCGACTATGCCGCGGGCCTCCCGCCGTATCTGCGCGGTCCGTACGCGACGATGTACACGCAGCGGCCGTGGACGGTCAGGCAGTACGCAGGGTTCTCGACGGCGGAGGACTCCAACGCCTTCTACCGCCGCAACCTGGCGGCCGGTCAGAAAGGGCTGTCGGTGGCGTTCGACCTGGCCACCCACCGCGGCTACGACTCGGACAACGCGCGCGTGACCGGCGACGTCGGCAAGGCTGGCGTCGCCATCGACACGGTCGAAGACATGAAGATCCTCTTCGACCAGATTCCCCTCGATCAGATGTCGGTCTCGATGACCATGAACGGCGCCGTGCTGCCGATCATGGCCTTCTACATCGTCGCTGCCGAGGAGCAGGGCGTGGCGCCGGCGCAGCTGTCGGGCACCATCCAGAACGACATCCTCAAGGAGTTCATGGTCCGCAACACCTACATCTACGGCCCGGTGCCGTCGATGCGGATCATCGGCGACATCTTCACGTACTGCTCGGCCCGGATGCCGCAGTTCAACTGCATCTCGATCAGCGGCTATCACATGCAGGAAGCCGGGGCGACCGCCGACATCGAACTCGCGTATACGCTGGCCGATGGGCTCGAGTACATCCGCACCGGTCTGGCCGCCGGGCTCGACATCGACGACTTCGCGCCGCGCCTCAGCTTCTTCTGGGCCATCGGCATGCACCATTTCATGGAGGTCGCCAAGCTCCGGGCGGCGCGTGTGCTGTGGGCGCGGCTGGTGCACGGGTTCAGCCCGAAGAACCCCAGGTCGATGATGCTGCGCACGCATGCGCAGACGTCCGGGTGGAGCCTGACGGCGCAGGATCCCTTCAACAACGTCACGCGCACCTGCGTCGAGGCGCTGGCGGCGGCACTCGGCCACACCCAGTCACTGCACACCAACGCCCTGGACGAGGCGATGGCGCTGCCGACCGACTTCTCGGCCCGGATCGCGCGCAACACGCAGATCTACCTGCAGCAGGAGACGGGCATCACCAGAGTGGTCGATCCGTGGGGCGGCAGCTTCTACGTGGAGCGCCTGACCCACGACCTGATGGAGCGGGCATGGCAGCACATCCAGGAGGTCGAGCACCTCGGCGGGATGGCCAGGGCCATCGAGACGGGCCTGCCGAAGATGCGCATCGAGGAAGCCGCGGCGCGGCGGCAGGCGCGCATCGACTCGGGGCGCGAGGTCATCGTCGGCGTCAACCGCTACCGCCGCGCGGAAGACACGCCGATGACGGTGCTCGAGGTGGACAACGCCGCCGTGCGCGCGTCGCAGGTCCGGCGCCTGCAGACGATCAGGGCGACACGCGACGCGGCAAGGGTGCGAGTCGGCGCTGCTGGCGCTGACCGAGGCGGCCCGACGCGCGGATGGCAACCTGCTGCTGCTGGCCGTCGAGGCGGCGCGGGCGCGGGCCACGCTCGGCGAGATCTCGACCGCTCTCGAGACCGTGTTCGGACGCTACCAGGCGGTCGGTCGTACCATCTCGGGCGTGTACTCCTCCGAGAGCGAGCAGGACCCGGAGTTCCAGAAGGCGCGACAGATGGCCGCGCGCTTTGCCGCGGACGAGGGTCGCCGGCCGCGCCTGCTGGTCGCCAAGCTCGGGCAGGACGGCCACGACCGCGGCGCCAAGGTGATCGCCACGGCCTTTGCCGACCTCGGCTTCGACGTCGACGTCGGCCCGCTGTTCCAGACCCCGCACGAGGCGGCCCGCATGGCGGTGGACAACGACGTGCACGTGCTCGGCGTGTCGAGCCTCGCTGGCGGCCACAAGACGCTGGTGCCCGAGGTGATGTCGGCACTCGCGGACTTCGGCCGCGCCCGACATCCTGGTCGTGGTCGGCGGCGTCGTCCCGCCGCAGGACCACGCCCACCTGCGGGCGTCCGGGGTCACCGCCATCTTCGGTCCGGGCAGCGTGATCGCGATCTGCGCGCAGCAGATCCTGGCGGCGCTCGGCCCGACCCACGCCGCATGACCTTGCCGCGACTGCGGGTGGCCGACTACGTGGCGGGTGTGCTCGGCGGCGACCGCGCCTTCCTCGCCCGCGCCATCACGCTGGTCGAGAGCGACCACGCCGCCGATGCGCCAGCCGCGGCGGCGCTGCTGGACGCCCTGCTGCCGCATACGGGTCGGGCGACACCGGGTCGGCATCACCGGCGTGCCGGGCGTCGGCAAGAGCACCTTCATCGACGCGCTCGGCATGCACCTGGTCCGCGACCGCGGCTGCCGCGTCGCGGTGCTCAGCGTGGACCCGTCGAGTCCCCTCTCGGGCGGCAGCATCCTCGGCGACAAGACGCGCATGGAGCGGCTGTCGCTGGAGCCGGCCGCCTACATCCGGCCGACCCCGGCGCGCGGGTACCTCGGCGGCGTCGCCAGACGGACGCGCGAGACCATCCTGCTCTGCGAGGCGGCGGGCTTCGACACGATCCTCGTCGAAACCGTCGGGGTCGGGCAGTCGGAGATGGCGGTCCGCTCGATGACCGACTTCTTCCTGCTGCTGCTGCTGCCCGGGGCTGGCGACCAGTTGCAGGGCATCAAGCGCGGGATCATCGAGATGGTGGACGCCATTGCCGTCAACAAGGCTGATGGCGACCTGCAGGAGCATGCGCAACGTGCCCGCGCCGAGTACCAGGCGGCGCTGCACATGCTGCCGGCGCCTGCCGACGGCTGGGCGGCGCCGGTGCTGACCTGCTCGGCGCTGAGCGGCGACGGCATCGCCGCCCTGTGGGACATGGTGCTCGCCCACCGCGCCCACCTCGACGCTGCCGGGCACCTCGCGGAGCGGCGCCAGCAGCAGGCGCTGGCGGCAATGCGCGAACTGGTGGCCACCGGCCTCGACGCGGCCTTGCGTGCCGACCCGGCCGTGGCCGCGGCATTGCCGGCGCTCGAAGACGACGTGGCTGCCGGTCGGATCACGCCGCTGGCAGCAGCGCAGGACGTGCTGTCGCGCTTTCGGTCGCGAATACCGTGACCCCGGTCCCCGGTCCCCGGTCCCGGTCCCCGTACGCTCGTATCCCGGCGGCCCCGGCCCCCGGCCCCGTGCCCCGGTGCCCCGTGCCCCGTGACCCGGTCCCCGGTCCCCGGTCCCGGTCCCGGACCCGTGACCCGTGACCCGTGTTCCTCGTGCTGTGGCAGAGCGGCCTGCGCGTTTGCCGTGTTGTAGTCTGTACGCCGCCCGCCGGCCTCCCCCGGCTCGCGCACGGAGCCGCAACGCATGAGTGAGTTGAAGATCGGGGTCGTGGGACTCGGCTGGGTGGCCGGGGCGCACATCGAGACGTTCAAGCACGTGAAGGGCGCCGCGGTCACGGCGGTCTGCTCCCGCCGCGAACTCGATCCGACGGACCTGCAGGCGCAGTACGGGCTGCCGCTGAAGCCCTACCGCGACTACGCGGAGATGCTGGCCGACCCCTCGATCGACGCCGTGGACATCTGTTCGCCGCATCCCTTCCACGCCGAACAGGCCATTGCCGCCGCCAACGCCGGCAAGCACCTGATCATCGAGAAGCCGATCGCGCTGTCCTGGGAGGACGCCACGCGTGTCGGCGAGGCCATCCGGGCCAACGGCGTGCAGGCGATGGTCTGCCTCGAGGTGCGCTACAGCGCGCAGTTCACGCTGACCCGGGCGCTGGTGGAGCAGGGCCTGCTGGGCCAACTGCACTTCGGCGAGGTGGACTACTACCACGGCATCGGCCCCTGGTACGGGCAGTACGGCTGGAACATCAAGAAGGACATGGGGGCGTCGAGCCTGCTGACGGCCGGGATCCACGCCATGGACATCCTGCTGATGCTGATGAAGGCGCCGGTGCAGGAGGTGACGGCCTACGGCACGACCTCGCGGAGCGAGCACTTCACGCCGTACGAGTACCCGACCACCACCGTCAGCCTGCTCAAGTTCGCCAACGGCACGATCGGCAAGGTCACCTCCTGCATCGACTGCCTGCAGCCCTACTACTTCCACTCGCACCTGGTCGGGAGTCACGGGTCGCTGCTCGACACCAAGCTGCACACGACACGGTTGCCGGGCATGATCAAGACCAAGTGGAGCGACCTGGCGACCCATCCGATCGACTCCGGTGACGTCAGCGACCACCCGTATCAGCCGCAGTTCCAGGCCTTCGTCGACGCCACCGCTGCCGGCACGGCCATGCCGCTGACCGATTTCGAGACGGCGCTGCAAAGCCACCGGGTGGCGTATGCGGCCGACCTGTCGGTTGCCCGCGGCACGCCCGTCCAGCTGGCCGAGCTCGCGTAGCCGTCATGCCCCGCGTGCTGGCGCTGATGGCGCACCCCGACGACATCGAGATCACCTGCGCCGGCACGCTGATCCTGCTGGCCGATGCCGGCTGGGACGTCCACCTGGCCACCATGACCGCGGGCGACCTCGGGTCGTCCACGCTGTCGGCGGCCGCGATCTCGAAGGTGCGGCGCCGGGAGGCGGCGGCGTCGGCCGCCTTGCTGGGCGCCGGTTACACGTGCCTGGGCATCCCCGACCTGACCATTGCGCACACCGAGCGCCACAAGCGGATCGTCACCGGCCTGCTGCGCGCCGTCCGCCCGGACCTGCTGGTGACGCACCCGCCGGTGGACTACATGGCCGACCACGAACAGACGTCCTACCTGGCCCGCGATGCCGCGTTCGGGTCGACGATCCCGAACTGGCAGGCACTGCCGCCCATCGGCACGCGGAGCCGCCGCCGGCCGGCGCCGCCCTGTGCGGCGCTGCCGGCGTTGCTCTACGCCGACCCGATCGACCTGGCGACCCCGGACGGCAGCCGCGCCGACGCGACGTACGTGGTGGACATCTCGTCGGTGCTCGAGCGCAAGGCGGCGATGCTGGCCGCCCATGCCTCGCAGCGTGCCTGGCTGCACGAGCAGCACGGCGAGGACGAGTACCTGCACTGGATGCGTCGGGTCGGCGTCGAGCGTGCGAAGGACTTCGGCAAGCGGTCGGTGACGCATGCCGAAGGGTTCGTGCCATACCTGGGGCACGCCTTCCCGAAGCACGACCTGCTGACGGCAGCGCTCGGCAAGGCGCGCGTCAGGACGCGCCGGGCCCGCTAGCGGCACCGCGGGGCGGGCGGCGGGCGGCGATGGCGCTGACCCACGCGCCGTCGGCTTCACCTTCGAACTGCCTGAGCATCTCCAGCGGCGCGACCAGGGCCGGCAATTCCCCCGGCTGGAGCAGGTAGTCCGGGTTTGTCGGATGCCCCCGCTCGGCTTGCCTGGCGAGGAACGTCTCGTAGATCAGGACGCCGCCCGGCGCCAGCGACAGCAGCAGGTGCGGCAGCAGCGGCCGATGCAGGTAGCGGGTCACGATCACCAGGGCGTAGCCGGGCTCGCCGAGATCGGCATCCGCGGTTTCCAGGTCGGCCACCCGGGTATGGACCGGAAGGCCCAACCGGTCGGCCTGGTCCTGCAGACGGGTCAGTGCGCTGGCGTCGCGGTCCAGCGCCGTGACCTCGAGCCCGGCCGACGCCAGCAGCAGGGCGTGGCGACCGCGGCCGCAGGCGACGTCGAGGGCGCGCCCGGCGCGCGGCAGCAGGTCGCCGCATTCCAGCAGCCAGGGCGAGGGGCCGCGCATCTCCTGCGGCTCGTGGTCCCGTGGACCGCCCCATCCCGACATGCCGTGCGACAGTTCGTACACCTGCGTGAAGCCGGCCTGCGCGAGCAGGCGCGTGGCAACCTTGCTGCGCACCGCGTGTTCACAGGTCACCAGTACGGGGGTGTCGAGGTCGCCGAGCACCGCCGGGGCACTGGCGATCATCTGCAGCGGCAGCAGCATCGCGCCCGGGATGTGACCGAGACCGCCGAACTCCTCGGGCGTCCGCACGTCGAGGACGACGGTCCCGGCGGCTACCAGCGCCTCTGCGGCCGCGCCGGAGATCTGCCGCACCTGCCGGTCGAATGTCGGATCGAGATGCATGGATGCATCGTAGCGGGGATCGCGGATCGCGGATCGCGGATCGGGGACGGGGAACGGGTCACGGGTCACGGGTCGCGGATCGGGGATCGGGGAACGGGCCTGCGTTTGTCCTGCGTCGGCTGTCGGCCGGAGCAGGCGGTAAGATGAGCGCGTGCCTACGACCCGCCTGTTCCTGGTGCGCCACGGTGCCACGCAGCTGACCGCCGAGAACCGCTTTTCCGGAGCGGTCGGCGTCGACCTGTCAGACGAGGGCCGCTGGCAGGCGGCCAAGCTTGGCGAACGGCTCCGGCAGGACCCCGTGTCGGCGATCTACAGCAGTCCGCTGTCGCGAACGCGGGAGACGGCCGACATCGTCGGCAAGGCCTTCGGCCTCGCGCCAATGACGCGCGACGGGTTGGCCGAGATCAGCCATGGCCGCTGGGAAGGGCTGACCCGCGCCGAGGTCGAGACCCGCTTCGGCGACGAGTACGCGGCCTGGGAAGAGGACCCGTTCACGTTCGCGCCCGAGGGCGGCGAGTCGGGCGTCGCCGTGCTGGCTCGGGCGCTTCCGGTCATTCGTGAAATCGTCACCCACCACCAGGGTGAATGCGTCGTCGTGGTGTCGCACAAGGCGACCATCAGGATTCTCATCAGCAGCCTGCTCGGCTTCGACGCACGCGGCTACCGCGACCGCCTCGACCAGGCGCCGGCGTGCCTCAACGTGCTCGACTTCCGGGACGCGGTGCGGGCCCGTCTCATGCTGTTCAACGACACGTCGCACTACGCACACCAGCAGCGGTCGGCCGAAGGCAATCTTTCCCGCTGGTGGGACGGCGCCCACACACCCCGGCCCTGAACTGCCCGTGGCCTCGTCCAAGACGCCCGGTCGCCGTCCCGGCTCGCCCTCGGCTGGCGCGGCGCGGGCCAGCCACCGCGTGCCGCCATACACGCCTCAACTGGCGACGCTGGTCGCCAGTGCCCCTGACTCGGACGAGTGGCTCCACGAAACCAAGTACGACGGCTTCCGGATGGGGCTGGTCATCGAGGATGGCCAGGCACGCCTGCTCACGCGCAATCGCCTCGACTGGTCGGCGCGCTTCCCCGAAGTGCTCGCCGCCGCCCTCCGCCTGCCCGTCACGTCAGCGCTGCTGGACGGCGAGGTGGCCCTCGAGGTGGCCGGCGGCCGCACGAGTTTCCAGGGCCTCCAGAACACAGGCCGGCACAAGGGCACCCTCACCTACTTCGTCTTCGACCTGCACTGGCTCGACGGCGAGGACCTCTCGTCGCTGCCGTTGGAGCAGCGCAAGGCCCGCCTGAACGAACTGCTGGCCGACGCCCCGTTGCCACTGCGGTTCTCGCCGCATGTGATCGGCGGCGGTCCGCGTGCGCATGCCGACGCCTGCCGAGCCGGACTGGAAGGCATCATCGCCAAGCGTCGCGACGGCGCGGTGGCGCCGGGCCGCGGCCGCTCCTGGGTCAAGGTCAAGTGCATGGGCCGGCAGGAGTTCGTCATCGGCGGCTTCACTGAACCCCAGGGCGCCCGGCAGGGCCTCGGCGCGCTGCTGATCGGCCATCACCAGGATGGCCGCCTGGTGTGGGCCGGCAAGGTCGGCACCGGATTCAGCGTCGCATCCGCACGCGCGCTTCGCGCCAGACTCGATCCACTCGTGCAGGAGCACGCACCGTTCACGCCAGTGCCGCGCGGCGCTGCGGTGCGCGACGTGCACTGGGTGCGTCCAGAGTTGATTGCCGAGGTCGCGTTCACGGAATGGACCGATGGCGGCAAGGTGCGCCACCCGTCGTTCCAGGGCCTGCGCGACGACAAGCCGGCAGACACGATCGTCCGGGAGCGCCCTCGTTCCGGTGATGCCCGATGACCTGACGAGGCGCAGCCCCTGGACGTGCGGCCTCGGTGGAGTTGCGGCAGAATACGTCACCCATGCCCCCGTCATTGATCCATCGCCTGGCCGCGCTGTCGCTCGCCGCCGCCATCGCCGCTCCCGCGTCTGCCCAGGTCGCGTCGCCGAGCGGTCCGCTGCCGGTCGCCACTGCCGCAGCCGAGGGTTTCTCGGCCGACCGGCTGGCCCGGATGCACGAGCGCCTCGATCGCTTCGTCACCGAGGGCCAGATCGCCGGCGCGATCTCGCTGGTCGCACGGCACGGCCGGATCGTCGACGTCCATGTCACCGGCCTGCGCGACCGCGAGGGGCGGCTGCCGATGACCCGCGACACGATCGTGCGGATCTACTCGATGAGCAAGATCGTCACGTCGGTCGCGGCGCTGATGCTGGTCGAGGAGGGCCGGCTCCGCCTCGAGGACCCGATCGCGCTGTATCTGCCGAACCTCGCCACGCCGCGGGTCCTCACTGGCGGCACCGCCGTGGCGCCGACCCTGGTCGACGCCGCCCGCCCGATCACCATCCGCCACCTGCTCACGCATACGTCAGGACTGGCCTACGGGCTGTCCTCGTCCACGGTCGACGACATGTACCGCGACGCGCGTCTGATGCAGGCGCGCAGCAGCGACGACTTCGTGGCCCGGGTCGCGGCCCTGCCGCTGATCGCCCAGCCCGGCGAGCGCTTCTACTACGGCGTCAACACCGATCTGCTCGGCATCATCATCGAGAAGATCTCCGGACAGCGGCTGGGCGAGTTCATGCAGGCCCGCATATTCGGCCCGCTCGGCATGGCCGACACCGGGTTCACCGTGCCTGCCGCCCAGCGCCACCGGCTGGCGCGTGTCTACCGTCGCGAGGGCAACGGCCCGCTGACGGCCGTGGCCAGTCCGACGACCAGCGCCAACGGCAGCACCGAGCCACCCTATCCGGATCCGGACGGCCGGCTGTTCCACTCCGGTGGCGGCGGCCTGTTCTCGACCGCCGACGACTACGCGCGGTTCGCCCAGATGCTGCTCGACGGCGGCGCGCTCGACGGCGTGCGCATCCTGGGGCGCAAGACCGTCGAGACGATGCGGTCCGATCAGAACGGCAGGCTGCCGCAGCGTTCGCCGTCGCACACCGGGTTCGGGCTGGGGGTGTCGGTCCGCCTCGATCAGGCGGGGGGCGGAGCCGGCGGCTCGGTCGGCGAATTCGGCTGGTCGGGCGCGGCGACGACGATGGTCAAGATCGATCCGCAGGAGGGGAGCGTGGTCATCCTGCTGGCCCAGCACCTTCCCGGAAACCAGCCCGGCATCTACGGCGTGTTCTCGACGATGGTCAACGCAGCCATCGAGTGAAATCGCGGGGGCTGCTGCCCCCGTGCCCGGCGGTCGGGACTGCTACAATCGCTCGTTTCGCGGCGGAGGCGTCTGCCGCGGCGATTCCGATGGCCGCAGCGTATCTCTCACACTATCGCCTGCTCGGCCTGCTGGGGATTGGCGGGATGGGCGAGGTGCATCGCGCCGAAGATACCCGGCTGCGACGGGAGGTGGCGATCGAAGATCCTCCATCCCGACGCGGCCTCGTCGCGCGAATGGCTCAGCCGCCTCCGGCGCGAAGCGCGGCTCGCCTCGGCCCTGCAGCATCCCCACATCTGCACCATCCACGAACTCGGCGAGCACGACGGACAGGCCTTCATCGTCATGGAGCGCCTCGAAGGCGCAACCGTGCGCGACGTGCTCGAGGACGGACCGATGGCGCCGTCGCGCGTCCTGGCCATGGCGCGGCAGGTGGCCGATGCGCTTGCCGCGGCACATCGCCGCGGCATCATCCATCGCGACATCAAGCCGGCCAACCTGTTCGTCACCGAGGGCGATCACGTCAAGGTGCTCGACTTCGGACTTGCCAGGCTCGCCACCGACGAGGCTGGCCCTGCCGCGGCGTCCGGGCCGCTGGTGGCTGCCGGGACCGGCACTGGCGCCGGCACCTCCGCGTCGTCGGGCACGCGTCCCCTGCACCTGACGCAGACCGGCATGGCGATGGGCACCGTCTTCTACATGTCGCCCGAGCAGGCTCGCGGCGACGCGCTCGATGCCCGCACCGATTTGTTCTCGCTCGGCAGCGTTCTCTACGAGATGGTCACTGGCCGCCGCGCCTTCGAGGGCGACGACATCGGGCAGGTCCTCGGCAGGATCACGCACGGCGTCTTCCTGCCGCCGCGGTCGGCGCATCCGGCGGTGCCGAGAGCGCTCGACGCCATCATCGTCAGATTGCTGGCGTCCGACCCCGCGCTGCGTTATCAGAGTGCCAGTGAGCTGATTGCCGACCTGGACCGCGCCGACGCGCCGAGCGAAGGCGCGTCCGGGGCGCTGACCGCAGTGCCGATCGAGAGGTCAGGGTGGTCGCCGGGTTGGCAACGGGTCGGCATGGCGGTGGCGGCGATGACCGTGGCCGGTGCCCTGGCCTACGCGTGGTATGCGCGGCAGGGGCCGGCGCTGACCGATCGCGACAGCATCGTCATCGGCGCGTTCGACAACGCCACCGGGCATGCCGTCTTCGACGACACGCTGGTCACCGCACTCAAGGTGCAGCTCGGTCAGTCGCCGTTCCTGGACATCGTCCCCGACACCCGCATCGGCGAGACCCTGAAGCTGATGGGCCGGGAGGCCGACGCGAAGCTGACCCACGACGTGGCCCGCGAGGCCTGCCAGCGGCTCGGGGTGAAGGCGATGATCGATGGCCGCCTGGCGCCGCTCGGATCGCACTACGTGCTCACCGTGTCGGCGACCGACTGCCGCACCGGCGAGACGCTGGCCCGCACCCAGGCGGAAGCTCCCCGCAGCGAGGCGGTCCTCGATGCCCTCGGGACGATGACCTCGGAGATCCGCACCCGTCTCGGCGAATCCCTGCCGTCAATCGCCCGCTTCGACGTGCCGGTCGCGCAGGCGACCACGCCCTCGCTGCCGGCGTTGAAGGCGTATGCCGTCGGGCTCGAGGAGCGTCGTCGCGGGCGCGAACTCGAGTCGCTGGCCTTTCTCAAGCAGGCGATCGATCTGGACCCGGACTTCGCGCAGGCTCACGCGACGCTGTCCACGGTGTACGGCGCGATCGGCGAGATCGATCGCAGTGAGCGGCACGCGCGGGCCGCCTTCGAACGCCAGGATCGCGTCAGCGAACGCGAACGGCTCTTCATCCGGTACCAGTACCACGACCGTGTCACCGGCAATCAGGACGCGGTCATCGAGACGCTGCACACCTGGCAGACCGCCTTTCCGCGTGACTTCGTGCCGGTCAATGCCCTGTCGGTGGTGCAGAACCGGCTCGGGCTGTACGACCGGGCCGTCGCCTCTGCGCAGGAGGGCTTGCGGCGCATTCCCAATCATCCTTTCGCCATCTCCAATCTGGCCGTGGCCTATCGCGGCCTTGGCCGGTACGATGAGGCGCGCCGGGTCGCGCAGGACGGCGTCGCGGCCGACGCCGCCACGATGCCGACACGCCGGTTGCTGTACCAGCTGGGTGTGCTCGCTGGCGACCCGAATGCCGCAGCGCAGCTGACCTGGGGGCAAGGCCAGCCACGCCAGTTCGATCTGATTGCCGCGCAGGCGCAGATTGCCATGTTCGAGGGGCGCTGGCGGGAGGGCGAGTCGTTGTACCGGGGCGCTGCCGAACTGGCGACGCGGCGCGGCCTGCCGGGCAACGCGGCGGGCCAGCTGGCGCACCTCGCCTGGCTCGAGGCCGTGTACCGGCCCGGCGCGGATCTGGCGGCGCGGGTGCGGCGGGTCATCGACCTGGGCGCAACCGGCAATCAGGCAGGCGCGAGCCCCCGCTTCCGTGCCGCCGCGGCACTGGGTCTGGCGGGCCGCCAGGCCGAGGTGACGGCGATCGTTGCCGCCGCCGCGCGCCGGTCACCGGACTCGACCTATGTCCGGACCGTCCTGACGCCAGCCGCGCTGGCGGGCCTGGCGCTTGCAGACGGCCGGCCCGCTGCCGCGGTGGCCGCCCTCGAGGCGAGTCGTGCCACCGAGACCGGCGGGCTCGGCGCGCTCGTGCCGATCTACCTGCGAGCCGAGGCGTATCGGCAGCAGCGGTCCTGGGCCAGGGCCGCTGACGAGTACGAGCGCCTGATCCAGCATCGCGGCACCGACCCCTACGCGCCGATGGTGCCCCTGGCCTGGCTCGGGATCGCGCGCGTGCGCGCCGCGGCAGGGAACTTCACCGCCAGCCGTACGTCGTACGAGATGGCGCTGTCGCTGTGGCGTGCCGCCGACTCCGACTTCCCGCCGCGCCGTGCCGCGCAGGCGGAGTACGATCGGCTCGCCCGGGGCGGGGTCACCCTGCGCTGAGTGCGTCGAGCCATCCCGATTCTCCGAGACCGCGTGTGTCCACGCCTGCATCGATCGCGCATTACCAGCTGCTCGAGCTGATCGGCCAGGACGGCCAGGTCGAGACGTGGCGGGCCCGCGACGCGCGGCTGCAACGCACGGTGGCCCTGCAGGTGCTGCGCCGCACCGCCGACACGACCCCGGAGCAGGTGGACCGGTTCCGCCGGCAGGCGCATGTGGCCTCGCTCGTCACCCATCCGCACATCTGCGCCGTGCACAACTGGGGAGAGGACGCCGGTCAACCCTACGTCGTGCGCGAGCTGCTGTCGGGGGACCGCCTCGACCAGGTGATCGCAAGTGGCGCGATGCCGGTCGAGACGATCATCGAACTCGGCATCCAGCTGACGAGCGCCCTCAGCGCCGTGCATCGGCGCGGCCTGGTGCACGGACAGGTGCGCCCTGCCAACGTGCGCGTCACCGCCGACGGGCACGCCAAGCTGCTCGGGCTTGGCGGTGCCGTGGCCGATCCGACGACCACGGCGCCCGGACTCGGCGGTTTTGCCACCACGGCGGTGGACATCGACACCTCGACTGCCTGGGCGCCGGTGGCCGAAGTCGATCCCTACCAGTCCCCTGAACAGGTTGCCGGGCAGGGCCCGACCGCGGCGAGCGACATCTTCTCGACGGGCGTGCTGCTCTTCGAGGCCGCCACCGGGACGCGTGCGTTTGCCGGCGCGACTGCCGCGGAGCTGTCCAGGGCGATCCTCTCCGCGGCGCCACCGCCGGTGCGACGGATCAATCCCCGCGTTCCGGCTGGCCTGGCCGATGTGATCGATCGGGCGATGAACAAGGCACCCCACCTGCGACACGGCTCGGCGCAGGCCCTGCAGGACGGGCTTCGCGACGTGCGTCGGGGGACAGGGTCGCACTGGCACCCGGATCGGTGGGCCAGGACCCCGCGGCGCGTTCTGACGGCCGCCGTCTCGCTGGTGCTGCTGTCGGCGGGTCTTGCGGCCTGGCATTTCGCGACGCTGCTGGGGCCTTCGGGCGAATCCCGCACCCGCAACACGGTCCTGCTGAGCGACATCGTCAACGGCACGATGGACCCGGATTTCGAGGGCACGCTGCGCCAGGCCGTCGCCGTGTACCTCGGCCAATCGCCATACCTGGACATCGTGTCGGACGACCGCGTCCGTGGCGGCCTGAAGTTGATGGGGCGCGCCGAGGATGCCAGCCTGACCCACGACGTCACCACGCAGCTGTGCCAGCGTCTCGGGGTGCAGGCGATGCTCGAGGGCAGCGTGTCGGCCGTCGGCGGCAGTACGGTGATTGCGCTGGTGGCGACCGACTGCGAGAGCGGCGCCACCATTGCCAGGCAGCAGGCCGAAGTGCAACGCAAGGAGGACGTGCTGCGGATGCTCGGTCAGCTCACGGCGGGGGTCCGCACCGCGCTCGGCGAACCGCGCACGTCGCTGACCAGGCACAACGTGCCCATCGAGGACGCGACCACGCCGTCGCTCGAAGCACTGAAGGCTTATACCGAGGCCGTGGCGCGTCGTGCCTCCGGCAACGAGATGGAGGGGATTCGCTGGCTCGAGCGGGCCATCGCCGCCGACCCCGGCTTCGCGCTGGCCTACACGACGCTGTCGAGCGCGTACGGCGGACTCGGCGAGACCGGGCGCAGCGAGGAGTACGCGCGGCTGGCGTACGAGAAGCGGGCTCGCGTCAGCGAGCGCGAACGCCTGTACATCGCGTACCAGTACCACGACCGCGTCACCGGCGATCAGCTGCGGGTACGGGAAGCCCTGGAGGTGTGGAGCCGGACGTATCCACGGGATTACCGCGCGCCGAACGCCCTTGCGGTCCTCTCCAACCGGCTCGGCGACTTCCAGGCGGCAGCCAGCCAGGCCGAAGAGGCGAGACGTCGCAATCCGGTGCATGCCTTCCCGTTCTCGAACCTGGCGCATGCGCGGCGCGGGCAGGGGCGCCACGCCGAGGCGCGGGCGATCGCCGAACAGGCGATCGGCCAGCAGCTGGAGACCGTGCCGATGCGCCGCCTGCTGTACCAGGTGACGCTCCTGCTCGGCGATCCCGCCGCCGCGCAGCAGCAGCTGGCGTGGGCGCGTACCCGCCAGCGGGGCTTCGACATCGTTGGTGCACAGGCGCAGGTGGCGGCATTCCACGGCCGGCTCGACGAGGCGCGCGCGCTGTATGCGCAGGTGCTGGACGCGGCGCGACTGCAGACGTTTCCGCAAATCGCTTCGGGCTATGCGGCGTGGCAGGCGCTGACCGAGGCGTTGTACGGAGACCGGGAACGGGCGCTGGCGCAAGCCCGCGACGTGGCGCGGACCTCGACGGCGTCCGAGCCGGCCTTGCGGGCAGCGCTGGCCCTGGCGCTGGCCGGCGCGCCCGACGAGGCCGCCGCGGTCCTCGAGCGCCGGCTCCGGGTGCGACCCGACGACACCTTCCTGAACGTCGCCTACCGGCCCGTCGCGAGGGCCGCCGTGGCAATTGCCCGCAACCGCCCGGCAGAGGCGGTGGAAGCGTTGCGGCCCGCGGCGCCGTATCAGGCCGGTTTCATCGCGGCGCTCGCGCCGGCTTACGTGGAGGGGTTGGCGCACGCGAAGGCGGGGGCCGCCGCTGAAGCGGCCCGGATGTTCCGTCTGGTGCTCGAGCACCGCGGCACCGACCCGTTTTCACCGCTGCTGCCGATGGCGCAGCTGGGCCTGGCGCGCGCGCTTGCGGCATCCGGCGACCGCAGCGGCAGCCGCCTGGCCTATGCGACGCTGGCGGAGTGGTGGGCCGGCGCGGACCCGGCGATGGCGCTTGCTGCGCAGGTGCGCGAAGAGTCGATGACGGTCGCCGACCTGGCGCCGTGACCCGCGCCGTGCCGGCGCAGGTCATCCGCGGTACGCGCGTTGGGCCGGCTCCGGCTGACAGAGCCAGGTCACCAGCAGTGCGCATCCGGCGAAGACCAGCGCATGCAGCGTCCGGTTCGTCCACGTCGTCCATGGCCACGGGTAGGCGAAGACGGCGAAGTTCAGCGCGAAGTAGATCCAGACCGCCAGCAGCAGCGCGACCTGCACCGCCGGTCCTTCCCGCTGTCGCGCCCGGGTCCCGCGCACCAGCCACCAGGCGGCCGCGCACATCAGCGCAACCGGCACGACGGCGAAGCACGTCCAGCCGACGAACGGGCTGACCGAGTGCTGCTGGTACACGAGCCGTTGCACGGTCTTGCCGGCGATTGGCAGCAGGGTCAGCGGCAGGGCGATGACGGCCGGCGCCGAGCGGCCTCCGGCCGCGAGTGCCAGCGGCAGCACACCCATCAGTAACGGGATGTCGGCGTAACGCCCGAGGACGGGCACCTCGGTGAACTCGGCGGTCAGCAGCAGCGCCGCGTGCACGAGCAGTCCGGCCCACTCGAGCGCCACCGGCAGCGCGACGGGCTCGCGCGCCTCGTCCCGGTCGGGCGTTGTCGTCGCCACGGCAATGCGCGATCGGTTGTGCCAGGCCCCGTACGCCAACGCCGCGCCCATGACGCCGCCAAAGGTGGTTTCCATCGCGTTCCACCAGTTGATGTGCGGGTCGAGCGCGAGCGGGATGCCGCGCGCGAAGACGCCCGCGTTCCAGGCGTGGTAGGCCTGCAGGCACTGGCCGAGCGGGAAGCCCAGGGCGCCCCCGAGCGTGCCCCAGCCGGCGAGCCGCCACGCGAGGTCATCGCCTCGCAGCCAGCGCGTGTAGGTCGCGAGCATGGCGAGGGCGAGCAACAGGCCGCCCCAGACTTCACGTCGGGGGCTCAGGTCCGCGGCATCGGGGCGCCACTGCCAGCTGGCCGAGAAGAAGAGGCGGGGGAGAGTCCGCTGCGCCGGGTCGAACGGCTCGTTCAGCAGCCAGGTGCCGACCATCGCCAGGGCCGCCGCCGCAAGCGCCACGAGCAGCAGCTCACGCGCCCGGTACCGGACCGTCCCCAGGCCCATGCCGAGCAGCACCCCGAAGATGCCAATCCAGAGACCGCCCTTGATGGCAAGCCCGAGCAGTCCCCAGCGCAGGGCCGTCCAGTTGCCCACCAGAGCGGGGTCCTGGGTGAGGCCGATGGTCTGGCCGTACGTCATGGCCCCGCCAACGCCAGCGCCAATGGTGCCGAAAGCGACAGCGCGCATCGACCAGTGGGCTGGTGCATGCGGCCGCAGCATCGACACCACCACCAGCGAGACGAGCACCCCGGCAATCATCGCGCCGGTCTCGTGACCGTACTGGCCGCGAATGCCCCATCCCATCGCGCCGGCGGCGGCCGCGGCCAGCGTCAGCCTGAGCACGATGGTGACGGGTAGCCGAGGGTGCGGAACCGATGCCGGCTGCCCGGACCGGGGAGCCGGACGTCGGCGGTGCTACCGCAATCCACTGAGGAACTCGACCAGGTCCCGCACTTCGCGCGGTTTCAGGATCAGACCGAGCGGCGGCATGGCCGAGACCGGATCGGTGCGCTCGGCGATGTCGGCCTTCTTCACCCGGCGCGGCACCGCCGGGACGCCGGTCATGACCACGACCTCGGTCGCGGTTTCTTCCCGCACCGTCCCGTCGATGCGGTCACCGTTGTTCAACGTGATGCCGACCATGCCGTAGCCTGGAGCGATGCGCTTGTTGGGCTCGACCAGCGCTTCGAACAACTGGTCGCGCGTGAGGGTGGCGCCAATCTTCGTGAGGTCCGGCCCGACGTCGGAGCCGCGGCCGCGAATCGCGTGGCACCGCGTGCACTCGGCGAGTGGATTCTGGGTCAGCACCTGCTGTCCCTTCCGCGCATCGCCGCCGACGATCGCGCCGGCCCGCACAGCCTTGATCAGGGCGTCGGCCTGCTGCTTGCGCTGGTACGCGTCGAGGCGCTTGAGCAGGGTCGGGGATGCGTCGGTCTGGACCGCATCCACCAGGTCGATCTGCAGCACGGGCGCCAGCCGGCCGGCATCGAGGTCATCCAGGTAGGTGGCGAGGAGCCGGCGAGCGTCCACCGACTTCAGCGCCCCCAGCACCTCGAGGGCGCCCTGCTGCTCGGGCACGCCCCCGGTCTTGACGAGGGCCGCAAGGTGATTCGCCTTGGCCGCCGCCGGGATGGCCAGCCCGGGCAACAGGGCGAGCGCCGCCCGTCGCACCAGCGGATCCTTGTCGGCCAGTGCGGTCTGCATGAGAGCACCCATGTCGCCGGCCTTCATCGCCTGCAGTCCGCGCAGCGAGGCGGTCCGCACCATCACCGACGGGTCGGACCGGAGCTGCGCTTCGAGGACGGGCGCGGCGTTCTTGGCCTCGATGCGCCCGGCCGCTTCCGCCAATGCCACCTTGACGTCGACGTCAGCCGCACTTGCGCCTTTGGCCTCCTGGACCAGGCGCTCGACCGCGGCACGGGCGGCCACGGCATCACGGCTCGGCGTGGCCGCCGCGCGGGCGGTGCGACGCCTCCCGGTCTGCCCGGCGCCGGCACGGACGACGCCGACCCCGTCGCCTGCCGCCTGCGTTCTGCCGCCTGCCGCCTGCCGCCTGCCGTCTCCGTGTGCCGGACCACCAGCCACGGCCCGGGGGAGCGTCACCTGGTCGTGGTAGAAGCCGTCGACGCGGTCCATGGGCGAGGGCGCACCCCAGACACCCAATGAGGCAATCGCCTCGATGCGCAGCTCCGATGACGCCGCGTCATCCCGCGCAAACGCCTCGACGCGGGCGACGGCGGCAGCGGTGCCGAGACGCAGGTTGGCATTGAGAGCCCTGCGCAGGAGGGGTTCGTTGGTCGGCGTCACTGCGCCGAGCAGCGCTGCCAGTTGCGGCAGTGCGGTGGCAATCCCGCCATCGTCATTGATGGCCCGCGCGGCGTCGGTGACGATGGCCTGGTCGGTGTCGGCGAGGAAGCGTGCGACCCCCGCGTGGCGGAGGCGGCGCAGCGCCACCACTGCGGCGCGGCGCGCGCCTGCCGACGGGTGAGACGCCAGCGCTTCGAGTGCGGCGCTGTCGCCAATCGAGGCCAGCGCTGCGGCGCCCGTGTGCTGCAGCCACTGGTCACGGCCGTCATTGGCCGCGAGCATGGCGACGATGGGCGCGGTGGCCGGTCGGTGGGCAAGCCGGCCGAGCGCCTCGGCGGCAAAGAATCGCACCCGCGGCGACCGGTCCTCGAGCAGCGGCAGCACGCGGCCCGCGGCCGGCGCATGGCGGACGTCGCCGATCAGCCGGGCCGCCTGGGCGCGGATCTCGGGGTCGGCATCGCCGAGGAAGGCCACCAGCTCGGCGCCCTGCCCGGGATCCGTGCGGGCGCGCTGGGCAACGCCCCACAGGCCGTGCAGGCGGGCATGCAGGTTCGACGTGTCGCGCGCTGCGGCAAGCAGCGTCTGCACGTCGCCGCGCCGCACCAGTTCGAACTGGGCCTTCTGCCGGACCCGCATGTCGGCGTGTCCGAGCAGCGCCGCGCACGCGGCGGCAGGCCGTTGCGTGAAGTCGGCCCGCAACAGCGTCCTGCACCTCGAGGCGGATGGCGCTGCCGGCGGCGTCCGGCGTATCGAGTTTCCACAGGCGGCCGCTGTCCTTGGAGTCCCAGCCGGTGATCCAGTCGGTGAGGTACAGCGCGCCGTCGGGCCCGAACTTCATGCCGACGACGAGGACGCCCTTGGTCAGGACCTTCTCGTCGCCCTTGCGGAAGCCGGCGCCATCGGGCTGCAGCGTGAAGCCGTACACACGCGCGTTGGGGGCGGCCCCGGGAAAGCTCGAGACGAAGAAGAAATTCTTCCACGCGTCCGAGAGCGCCGTGCCCGGGTTGTACGCCATGCCCGACGGGCCGGCATACCAGTTCTCGATCGGCGCGAGGATGTGCGCCGCCTGGTTGTCGGGACGAGGCTTGAAGAACGACTCGCGCATCCAGACGTTGTAGCGGTTGTTGCGGGCGTCGGTGTACTTGCCGTACTGCCAGTTCGAGCGCCAGCCGCTGTCGGAGCCGTAGGGGAGGTAGACCAGTCGTTCCTTCTCACCAGCGTGGTCGCCGTCGTTGTCCACCGAGATCAGATTGCCGCGATCGTCGAAGGAGAACTCCTGCAGGTTGCGGGTGCCGGTCGAGAAGACCTCGAAGCCCGAGCCGTCCAGCTCCGACCGGACCACCGCGCCCTGATTGGGCACGCTCCACGTCTTGCCGGCCTTGTCCACGACGTGCAGGCCGATGTCGCCGACTTCCCAGTAGAGGCGTCCGTCCGGGCCGATGGTCACGCCCGAGACGCCGTGGCCGCCAAAGGCCGGATGGGTGTTGAAGCCCTCGCCAATGGTCGTGCGCCGGTCGAACACGCCATCGCCATTGCTGTCACGGAGACGGTAGACGCCCGGCGGGACCCCGGCAATCAGGCTGCCCTCGTGCGACAGGATGCCGCCGAGGATGTCGAACGCCGGCTCCTCGTTGAAGCCTTCGAAGACCAGCTGCGACTCGTCGGCACGGCCGTCGCCGTCGGTGTCGCGGATGCGGTAGATCCGCTCCTTGTACTCTTCCATGTCGCGGATGTCGCGCGACCCGTCGCCGTTCAGATCGGTGATCCAGGCGTTCTTGCTGCTGTTGGCCGGCGCCATGACCTTGCGGTAGAAATCGCGCAGGTGCTGCATCGTCCGCAAGGTGTGGACGGTGGCCATCCAGTCCTGATGCTGACGGATGTCGAGCGGCATGTTGTTGCGGCTCGTGCTCGTCACGTACAGGGTGCCGTCGGGATCGATGTCCAGCGCCACGGGATCGACCAGCAACTCCTGCGGCGCCCACAGCGAGAGGGCGAGGCCGTCACCGACCTCGGCCGACAGTTTGCTGCGCGCATCGGTCGCCAGCCGGCTGGCCACCTCCTTCTCGAGGCGGGTGACATCCCCGGGTTTCGCCGGAGGAGCGATCGGAGGCTGCGCCCCGCGCAACAGCACGCTGGAGGCAAGGGACAGCCCGAGCAGGACGACGATGGAGGGCCAGCGGGATTGCATGGATTTGTCTCGATTTTTATCACGACTCGGCGCCGCCGGCGGGCCCCGGCCGGGGTTCGATGACAGCGCCGGTCCGCTCGACTACCATACCGGCAACTGGACGGGAATGCGGAACGGGGGCCGGGGAACCAAGTCCGGGTAGCGGGTCACGGGTCACGGGTCACGGTCGCGGATCGCGGATCGCGGATCGCGGATCGCGGATCGCGGATCGTGGGTCACGGGGCACGGGTCACGGGTCACGGGTAGCGGGTCACGGGTCGCGGGTCGCGGATCGCGGATCGCGGATCGCGGATCGTGGGTAACGGGTGACGGGTGACGGGTTACGGGTCACGGGTTACGGGGCATGGGGCGCGGGGCACGGGAACGGGGAAGAGGGGTCGGGATGCGACAGATGTGGATTGGGGTGCTGGCGTCGGTGGCCGTGGCGGTGTCGGTTGTCGCTCAGGCGCCGGCGCGGACGAAGGTGATGCTGCTGGATGGCGAGAGCGGCGGTCCGTACCACAAGTGGCAGGCCACCACGCCGCTCATCAAGCAGGCCCTGGAGGAGACCGGGCGGTTCGAGGTGACCGTGGTCACCGCGCCAGCCGCCACCGGTGTGCTCGACACCTTCCGGCCGGATTTCGCCAGCTACAAGGCGGTGGTCTTCAACTACGACGCCCCCGACGCCCGCTGGCCCGAGCCCCTGCGCACGTCCTTCGAGCAGTACGTCTCCGGCGGCGGCGGCGTGGTGATCGTCCATGCCGCCAACAATGCCTTCTCCGGCTGGAAGGCCTACAACGACATGATTGGCGTCGGCGGCTGGCGGGGCCGCACGGTTGCCTCGGGCCCCTACTGGTACTACAAGGACGACAAGCTGGTGAAGGACCCGAGTGACGGTCCGGGGGCGTCGCATGGCCGGCGCACACCCTACGCGGTGCGAACGCGGGTGGCCGACCACCCGATCACCCGCGGCCTGCCGGCCGAGTGGATGCACCAGGGCGACGAACTGTACGCGCACCTGCGCGGCCCCGGCACCAACATGACGATCCTGGCGACGGCCTACGCCGACCCCGCCAACAGCGGCACCGGCCGCGACGAGCCGGTGTTGATGACGAGCACCTTCGGCAAGGGGCGGGTCTTTCACACCGTCTTCGGCCACGACATCGTGGCGATGAGTTGCGTGGGCTTCGTGGTCACGCTGCAGCGCGCGACCGAGTGGGTGGCCACGGGCGCCGTCACGCAAAAGGTGCCGGGGGCGTTCCCGACGGCCAGGACCGTCAGCTACCGCACCGACCTGGCCGCGCTGGACCCGAACTACGCGCGGGGGCTGAACGCACTGGACGCCAAGTAGGCGGCAGTCGGCAGTCGGCAGGCGGCAGGCGGCAGGCGGCAGGCGGGAGACGGGAGACGGGCGGGCGCGTCAGCGTGGGGCGCGGTCGGCGGTCCACGGGGTGGTCCGGCCGTGCTCCGTGCGCGTGCCGACCAGCCGCTGGCCTTCGAGGCGGGCAACGATCGACGCGTCGCCGGTCGTGAAGGCGACCTCGGGCCCGGTGACGGTGCCGCCCTGGATCGTGCTGCCGGCACCCGGGTCCGTCAGGGTGCCCGACACCTTCTGGAAGTGCTGGTCCAGATGCAGCCGGGGGCCGTCGGTGACCTGCCAGTCGCCGCCGACCTGCGCCGGCACCACCCACAGCAGCGCCGTGCACCACGCGGTGCAGTCGGCGCGCGTCACGCGTCCATCGGCCGGCCACTCCGGGATCCCGAAGGTGTTGGAGACGATGCGGGTGCCGGGCCGGAGGCCGAGGAACGCGGTCTGCAGCCGGCGCATGTTCTCGGTCAGCAGGAACACCGCCATGACCGTCGCATCGCTGATGTCGGCCTCGAACATGTCGCCCTGCACGAACGTGGCGCGGTCCTGCACCCCCGCGTCGCGCGCGCGCTGCTGCGACAGCCGCACCATCTCGGGGTTGTACTCGACGCCGCGCGCCCGCGCCCCCCGACGGGCCGCGGCAATGACCAGCCGCCCATCGCCCGATCCGAGATCCACCACCACGTCCTGTGCTGTGACGCGTGCCATGTCCAGCATCACGTCGACCATTGCCTCGGGCGTTGGCACCCACACGACGTCCTTGCCCGGCTGCGCGAACTGCGGCTCGAATTGCTGCGTCGCCTGGGCGCCCGCCATCGCGGGCAGGAGCAGCCACGCCATCAGGCAAAGCCCAGTCATGGTCGTCGGCCTCCGTCGGATCACGTCACTCCTCGCTGCCTCGCCGTCGATCGTCGGCACACGATCGTGCTGCGTCTGCCTCGTGCAGGCGACGCGTCATCATATCCACACGCAGCCGTGGGCGTCGTCCTCGGCTATGCTCTCGTGCCATGACCCGCATGCATTCGCGCCGTCTGATGTCGGCCCTCCTGCTCGTGACCCTGTCGCTGCCGCTGACCCTTCGGGCCGCGTCTGGCGAGCAGGCTGCTGCGCCGGCCGGCGTGAATCGTCTCGACATTCCGGACAACGACGACGGGCTGCCGGGGGTCGGGCCGCTGCGCCGCTACGCCTGGTTCCGCACGCTGTGGCATGACAAGCGGACCAAATGGGCCACCGAGGTCCAGCAGGACCAGGGCGCCGTGGTGCTGCTCGGCGACTCGATCACGCAGGGGTGGAACGCGCGGCTGCCAGCGGCATTCCCTGGGATGAAGGTGGCCAACCGCGGCATCAGCGGCGACACCTCGCGCGGCGTCCTGCTCCGCCTGCAGGACGACGTCCTGGTCCTCAACCCGAGTGCCGTCGTGCTGCTGATCGGCACCAACGACATCGAGGAAGGCGCGCGCCCCGACGTGGTCGAGAGCAACATGCGGCTGATCCTGGCCGCACTGCGCGATCACGACCCGCGCATGCCGATCGTGCTGTGCCAGGTGTTGCCGAGTTCGGCAAAGATGAAACGGCCCACCCCAATCATCAAGGAGCTCAACGCGCGCCTGCTTGCTCTGGCCAAGAACGACCCCCAGGTGACCGTGCTCGACACCTGGCGGCTGTTTGCCGATGCCGACGGCGATGCCCCGATCGTGGAGTTCCCGGACCTGCTGCACCTCAACGACGCCGGCTACGCGCGGTGGGCCGCCTCGCTGCGTCCGGTGCTGGAATCGATCGGCGTGCTGGCGCCGGTGACGTCGCCTCTGGCCGTCGAGGCCGGCTTCGAGCCACTCTTCAACGGACGCGATCTCACCGGCTGGGGCTACCGTGCGACAACCGAGCAGGAGAAAGCCGCTGCCGCGAAATGGCAGGCCTCGGATCCGAACGCTGCCGCCTGGCCGTTCGTCACCGAGCCGGTCGGCTTCGACGGCCGGACGTCCAGCGTGGACGGACGCTGGCGCGTGGTCGGCGATCACATCGCCGCCGTCACGCCACCCGAGGGACGCAAGATCTCGCAGCTCTGGACCACCCGGACCTTCGAGGGAGACTTCATCCTGAAGCTCGAGTTCCGCGCCACGCCCAATGCCGACGGTGGCGTCTTCCTGCGTGGCCCGCAGCTGCAGGTGCGGGACTACCGGCTGGCCGGACCCTACACCACGCTGGCCAGCTACCGGCCGCAGGACTGGAACCAACTCGAGATCACGGTGAAGGGCGAGACGGCGGTGGTCACCTGCAACGGGGTGGTCATCGAGGCGGCATTCAAGGTGCCAGCCTCGGGCGGCATCGGCCTCGAAGCCGACCGTGGTCAGATGGAGTACCGCCGCATCCGCATCTCGCGCGCGCCCTGACGCGTTGCGGCCCGGCTGATTCCTGAAGCCCGGCGCTCGGACGTCCTTCGCGTCCTGCACGCCCTCCCGACGCCAGACTCCCGTTGGCTAAAGCTCGACCACCGTCACACCGCGGTTTGTCGGGTGGGCGCGGAACGCGCGGATGGAGGGCAGTCCGCGCAATGTCTGCAGTACCGCGGCGCGCACCCGGCCGGTGCCGATGCCATGCACGACCTCGACGCGCGAGTGCCCGGCGCGCAGCGCGCCATCCAGGTGCGCGAGCAGGGCTGCCCTCGCTTCCTCGGTCGTGTGGCCATGCAGATCGACAACCGAGACCGCCACGGCCGGGCCGGCATCTCGCGACGCCAGCGGCGCGGCCGGCACGGCCCCGCGTGGCGCCTTGGTCCGCACCACCTCGAATTCGTCACGACGACACGTCATCGTCAGGGCACCGACGGCGACGCGGTACTGCTGCCCGAGGAGGTCCACAATCACACCCTCGCGCTTCAGGGCCCGAATCAGGACGCGCTGCCCCGGCGCAAGGGAATCGCTCACCGCAGGTGTCGCTCGAGCAGCGCGTACGCCTGCGCGCGAGTGGCGTCGGGGAAGTCGTGTTCGCTGTCGGGGTGTTCCACCATCAATGCCTCGCCCGCCCCGAGCAGGGCATACACCGGGCGCGCGGCGGCGGCAATCCTGTCCACGCTCTGCCAGCGGAAGTTGGCGTCGCGAAGGGGAGCGCTGATCAGGCAGGGACGTGGCGCCAGAGCGCCGATCAGCTCCGCGAAGTCGAACGGGATGTCAGGGAGCCGCCCCGCGTACTGGAGCAGTCTCGGCATGTAGCGCACCTGGCACCAGCCGCGCTCGACCTGCCACACCCTGGGGTCGCCGCCGTAGTAGTCGGTGTAGAGGTCGAGGCCGCAACTGGAGACGATGACCTGTAACCGTTCGTCGAAGGCGGCGGTGTAGACAGCATTGTGCCCGCCCAGTGAATGTCCGATCGCGCCAAAGCCGCCGGCCGCAACGAACGGCAGTGATTCCAGCAGGTCGAGGCCACGGACGTTGTCCCAGATCGCCTTCATCGTGCCGCTGGCGTAGCCGAGGCCGAGCACGTCGGGCTGGTAACCGGCCAGCAGCGGATAGGACGGCGCAAGCGTGACAAAGCCCCGCTCGGCGAGTTCTGCGGCATACGCCCGGTTGGGCCGCCCGCCGAGGCCGACGACGACGTCGTGGCCGATGGTGGCGTCGGTCGGGTGCAGGCAGAGCACCGCGCGGGCTGACGCACCGCGCGCCAGTGCCCGCTTGGGGACGAGCAGCCAGGCTGGCGTGCGCTCCGACGGGCCTGTGGCGTAGGTCACCGCGCGGCGCAGGTACGTGCCGCAGTCGGTCTCACTGCTCACCTGCATCTGCAGCGGCACGCGCTTCTCGCGACCAGGCAAGGCGCCCATCACCTGCTGCATCCCGCGCAGGATCTCGCGCCGCCGGTACAGCCACTGCGCCGGCGTCCGGACCGTGTGGATCCGTCCATCCTCGTTGCGGTACCGGAGCAGGTCGAGGCGATCGAGCCGCGGCTGCGGCAGCTGCCGGGCCTGGGCCGGACCTGCCAACGCCAGGACCGCGGCCGTACCGGCTGCGCGGATCAGGAAGGCCCGCCGGTCGGCGGACGGGAGCATGGCGCAGCGTTCATCGCTGGTGCTGATCATGTCAATCCACGTGACTGCTGAACCACGTTCAACGCGGCAGAGCAAAGGCGACCAGCGTACCGCCCGCCGGGCGATCCGACTTGCCGCCACCGGCCGAGATGACCACGTACTGGCGCCCGTCCACCATGTAGGTGCTCGGTGTGGCGGTGCCGCTGAACGGGAGTGTGGCCTGCCACAGCACCTTGCCGGTCCGGCTGTCGAAGGCGCGGATCGTTTCATCGGCGCTGGCGCCGATGAAGATCAACCCGCCGGCGGTCACCACCGGTCCGCCGTAGTTCTCGGTGCCCGTCGGGGCAATGCCTCGCGCGGTGAGCTCGCGATACTCGCCGAGAGGCACCTTCCAGAGCAGCTCGCCGGTGTTCATGTCCACCGCGTTGAGCGTGCCCCACGGCGGCTTGATGGCAGGGTAGCCCTCGCGGTCGAACCAGCGCTGGAAACCGCCGAAGGCGTACGGCGGGTCCTCCCGCCGGGGTGGCTTCGTCGTGGCCGGCGCTGGCGTCCGGCGCCGCCGTCTCGGTGCCGAACAGGAAGCCGGCGATGGCGGTGCGCTGTCGGATGCTGAGGCGATCGAAGGGCGGCATCCGCCCGCCGCCCTGCTGCATCACCTTCAGCACCTGCTCGAGCGAGCGCTGGCCCTTGAGTGCATGCAGGGCAGGCATCCCGCCCCGGACGTCACCGCGCCGATCGGCGCCATGACAGGCCGCGCAGTGCACCAGGTACTGGCGATGGCCGAACGAGAGCGCCGTGCCGTCGGCACTGCGCGTCGGCACCATCCGGTAGAACCACGGGATCTCGTTGACGTTGGCATAGAGCACGCCACCGGGGTCGGCCGCAGCGCCACCCCATTCGAAGCCGCCATCCGGCCCCGGAAACAGGATCGTCTCGTCGAGGCTCGGCGGCGGCATGGCGCCGGAGTTGCCGCTGCGCGCCAGTCGCTCCGTCGTCAGCAGCTGCGCCAACGGCGAGATCGTCGACACGTCGTCGGCGGTGTAGCGCTGGCGCATCAACGGCGCGGGCTTCTCGGGAACGGGCTGGGTCGGCCACACCTTCACGCCGGGGAGGCGCGAGGGTACCGTCGGCTGCTCGCGAATGGGCCAGAGCGGCGTGCCGGTGACCCGGTCGAAGGCAAACAGCAGCCCGTGCTTGGTGCCTTGCGCGACGGCATCGATGCGCTTGCCCCCATGCGTCACGGTGAGCAGCGTGGGCGGCGCCGGCAGGTCGAGGTCCCACAGGTCGTGATGGACCACCTGGTAGTGCCAGAGGCGCCGGCCGGTGTTGGCGTCCAGCGCGATGATCGAGTTGGCGAACAGGTTCTCGCCATAGCGGTCGCCACCCCAGAAATCGGGGCCGGCCGTCTCTGTCGACACGTACACGATGCCACGCGCCTGGTCGACGGAATGTCCCGACCAGTCCGAAGCGCCGCCGGCGGTCTTCCAGGCGTCAGGGGGCCACGTCTCGTAGCCGGGTTCCCCAGGGCGCGGGATCGTCCGGAACGTCCATTTCAGTTCACCGCTGCGGACGTCGAAGGCACGGATCCCGCCCGCGACGTTCTCCGGGATGAGGCCGCCGACGATGATCAGGTCCTTGTAGATGACGCCGGGCGTGTTGAGTCGCACCGTGGGTGTGCCGCCCAGGCCCAGGCCGCGACCGAGGTGGATCGACCCGTTGTCTCCGAAGGTGCGGACAGGCTTACCTGTCACGGCGTCCAGGGCATACAGCCAGGTGCCCGCCGAGGTGAACACGCGTCGCTGCGAACCGTCGGTCCAGTAGGCCAGACCCCGCTGACGATTGCCGACTGCATCGTCGCGCTCGCTGCGCGGATCGAAGCGCCAGCGCTGCAGCCCGGTGGCGGCATCGAGGGCAATCACGTGACGCGCCGGCGATGCGGTGTACAGCACGCCGTTGACGATCAGGTTGTTGGTCTGGAAGTCGCCGCGTCCGCTGCCGGCAGCGTCGCCTGCCGCGGCAGGCACCAGCGTGTCGAAGGTCCAGGCCACCTCGAGCCGGGCGACGTTGGCCGTGGTGATCTGGTCGAGCGTGGAGTAGTGGGTGCTGCCGGAGTCGCCGAGGTAGGCCGGCCAGTCCTGGCCCGCGCTCAGGCCGGCGTGGCGCGGCGCATCGCCGCCGCTGCAGCCCGCAGCGAGCAGGAGAAGTGAGAGCGTGACGGGTCGAAACGCGTGCACCGTGGAACCTCCGGCGCCACTATAGCGGAAGGGGGGCTCTCGGCCGGGGAGTGCGTTGTGTACCATGCATGGCATGCCTGCCGCCCCGCGTCACATGTCGTTGCTGCGGTCGTACACGCCGGCCGATCTGCTGACCATCGGCAACGCCGCGAGCGGCACGGTCGCCATCTTCCTGTGCCTGGAGCACCTGGCCGCACAGCAGCTGCGCCACCTGTGGACCGCCATCCTGCTGCTGCCGCTCGCGCTCCTCTGCGACGTGCTCGACGGCTACGTCGCACGCCTCGACCGGTCCCGGCAGTCCCGGCTCGGCGCCGACCTCGACTCCCTCGCCGACGTCATCTCATTCGGGGTCGCCCCGGCCGTGCTCGGCTACACCCTCGGACTGCGCGGCGGTTGGGACATCCTCGTCCTCACGTACTTCGTGGTGTGCGGCGTCAGCCGTCTGGCGCGGTTCAACGTCACGTCCGAGACGCTTGCCGACGCCAGCACCGGCAAGGTCAGGTACTTCGAAGGCACGCCGATTCCCACCAGCATCGTCATCGTCGGCATCCTGGCCGTGGCGCTCTGGACCGGCCGCACCGATCAGGACCTGTGGTTTGGCGCCTACCGCGTCGGGCCGGCCTGGTTCCATCCGCTGTCGCTGCTTTTCGCCGCCAGCGGCAGCGCGATGATCAGCGCGACCCTGCGCATCCCCAAGCCGTGACAACGCGGTCCGCCTTGCGATAATGCCCCAGCGCGGCCACGCTGGCCCGCAACGGGAGGCATCGTGGCAGGACGACTGGCTGGAAAACGGGCACTGATCACCGCGGCGGCGCAGGGCATTGGGCGCGCGAGCGCGGAAGCCTACATCCGTGAGGGCGCACACGTCATCGCCACCGACATCGATGCCGGGGCCCTGGGCGGCCTCACCGGCTGCGAGACCCACGCGCTCGACGTCACCGACGGCTCGCAGATTGCTGCGCTGGTGGAGGCGGTGGGCGCCATCGACGTGCTCTTCAACTGCGCCGGCATCGTGCACGCAGGGACCATTCTCGACTGTTCCGACGATGACTGGGCGCGGGCCTTCGAGGTCAACGCCAGGGCGCAGTTCCGCATGGTGCGCGCCTTCCTGCCCGGCATGCTCGCGCAGGGCCGCGGGTCGATCATCAACATGTCGTCAGTGGCGTCCAGCGTCACCGGCGTGCCCAATCGGTTCGCCTACGGCGCCAGCAAGGCGGCAGTCGTCGGGCTGACCAAGTCGGTTGCGGTCGACTTCGTGGGCCGGGGTATCCGCTGCAACGCCATCTGCCCGGGGACGGTGGAGTCTCCCTCTCTGCGCGAACGGATCCGCGCGCAGGCCGCCGCCAGTGGTCAGGACGAGGCCGACGTCCTGGCCACGTTCCAGTCACGGCAGCCGATGGGACGCCTGGGTAGCCCGGCCGAGATTGCCCTGCTGGCGGTGTATCTCGGATCGGACGAATCGGCCTTCACCACCGGAGCCGTCCACGTCATCGACGGCGGCTGGACCACGTAGGCACAACGCCCCACTCACCCCGGCGACTCCGGGACGGAGCCGTGATGTCCTGGATTGCTTACGCGTTGCTGTCCGCCGTGGCTGCGGCCGCCACGGCCATCCTGGCCAAACTCGGCGTCGAGCAGGTGCCCTCGACGCTGGCGACCGCCTTGCGCACCGTCGTCGTCGTCGTCTTCGCGTGGGCCATCGTCATCGCCCAGGGCCAGCAGTCGGCGATCGCGACGCTGTCGCCGCGTTCGCTGACGTTTCTGGCCCTGTCAGGCGTCGCCACCGGGGTCTCCTGGCTGGCCTACTTCCACGCCCTGAAGCTGGCGCCGGCGGCCTGGGTGGCGCCGATCGACAAGCTCAGTCTGCCGCTGACCGTGGCGCTGGCGATCGTCGTGCTCGGCGAGCCGGTGCGCTGGCCGGCGCTGGCGGGCGTGGTCCTGATGGTCGTGGGTGCGCTGTTGACCCTGGCGTGACGCGCCTATCCCGGGCCACGGCCTGCCTCCCGAGAGGGCAGCCGGTTGCGCCGCGCTCAGGTCATGGCCGGGCGCCTACGCGAACAGGGCCCTGATCGGCTTGCCGATGCCGTCCTTGGTGACGTACACCGGGTCGTCGTTCGACCGTGTAGGCCGTGTCCGCCGGGATGCCGAGGGCGTGGAAGATCGACGCATGCAGGTGCTCGACCGGCACCGGATGCTCGAGGGTCGTGCAGGGTCGCTCGTCGGCCGTCTTGCCGTACAGGAAGCCCTTTCTTGACGCCGCCGCCGAACATCAGCACGGAACCGGCCGCGGTGAAGTGACGATGCATCCCGTAGTGGCGCGGGATCGGACATCACGGTGGGGATGTTGATCGCCTGGTCCTTCACTTCCTTGCCGACCTTGCCTTCGGTGACGGCATCGCGGCCGAACTCGCTGGCCAGCACCACCAGCGTGCGATCGAGCAGGCCGCGTGTCTCGAGATCGCGGATCAGCTGCGCGATCGGCGCGTCGATCAGCGCCTTCATCGCCTCGGCGCGCGAGTGGCCGTGCTCGTGGCTGTCCCAGTTGACGAACGGGATGTACTCCGAGGTCACCTCGACGTAACGGGCTCCCGCCTCGACGAGCCGCCGCGCCAGCAGGCAGCCGCGCCCGAAGCGGCCGGTGTCGTACGCCTTGAAGGAGGCCTCCGGCTCCAGCGCGAGGTCGAAGGCCCTCGCCGAGGGGGAGCGCAGCAGGCGATCGGCGCCCTCGAGCGCGCGCACCAGCGACTGCCGCTGGAAGTCGCTGCCGTACTGGTGGACCGGCTCCTGTGCCAGCAGCTGCTCGAACAACTGCCGCCGACTCTGGAAGCGCGCCGTCGCCCAGTCCCTTCGGCGGCCGTACCGCCGATGCCGCCTCCTGCGGATCGACGATCAGGAAGGGGCCGTGCTCGGTGCCGAGGAACCCGGCGGTGTGAAACGCCTTGAGCGTGCCGATCTCGCCCGCGCCCTCGACGGTCTGGCCGATGGCGATGAAGGCCGGCATGTCCGGCACGCGTGGCCCGAGCGTGCGCGAGACGATGGCGCCGATGTGCGGCATCGCCATCGGCTGCGGCGGCACGTAGCCGGTGTGCCAGTGGTACTGGTGACGTGAGTGCAGGATGAAGCCGAGGTCGGCGGCCTGGAACGTGCGAATCACCGTGCCGCGGTCGATGACGCTGCCGATTTGCTCGAGTCCCTTGGTGAACTTGATGTGATCGACGGCCGTGTCGATCGTCGGAAACGAGCTGAGCACGTCGCTGATCGGCACCCCCGGCGCGTACGGCGTGTAGCGCTTGGGATCGAAGGTCTCGGTCTGCGCCATGCCGCCGGCCATCCACAGCACGATGACCGCGTCGGCGCTGCCGCGTCGTGTCGCCGTGCCGGCCTGCGCGCTCGCGAGGACGGGCTCGCCGGCCGGCCAGCGCCCCGAGGGTCGCGGCGGCGGTGGCGCCCAGGAACCCGCGCCGGTGCACGCGCCCGTAGATCTGCCGCTCTTCGCGCGTGAGTGTCTGCCGCGTCGGATCGAGCGCCGTCGTGCGCGTCGTGGGTCGGGTCGTCGTCGGCGTGGTGGGCCATGGCGTGCGTCAGTAGATCAGCTGGAATTCTGGCTTCATCAGCACCGACCACAGCAGGTCGGCAACGCCCGTCGCCGCCAGCCGGCCACGGCGGGACGGGTCGGCACCGCGCGCAGGGCGATGCGTCGCTCGGCCGCCGAGGGTGCGCGCGCCAGGGCCTGCCAGAACACCCGGTCGACCAGTGCCCCGGCGCCTGCCGGCCGCGTCAGCGCGGCCATCGGCACCTCACGGCCGGGCGGCAGCAGCCGATCGAGGTCGGGCGCGGCGTCGAAGATGAAGAAGCGGACCGCCGGGTTCAGCGTCGAGCCGATCTCGCTGCGAGGGTTGGCGATGTCGACGGTGCCCGTGAAGCGCACAAAGGCCTTGCCCGCCGAGGTCGTAGCGCAGCATCGAGGGGGTGGCCACCGGCATCGTGCTCGCCCTCGCCATGCCCCGGCCGCTGGTCGCCGTCATCGGGCACGAGCGAGGTCAGGCGGCGTCTCGACGCCGGCGGCGTCGACCAGCACCGCATCGACCCACACCGGGCGTACACGGTCCGGCGCATTCGACCCGGTGTCGCGGACCACCAGCCACAGCGCCGGCGACGACGTGATGTCGAGGTCGAAGCCGCGAGCCTTCGGCGCACGGCCGGCAATGGCGGCATTGAAGCGGCTGTAGACGTCGGCGCGCGCGTCGCCGGTCAGCCGGCGCGCCCCGCGCGACAGCCATTGCGTCAGCAGTTCGCCGTTGACCAGCTCCAGCGCCTGCGGCGTCGTCGCGTCGTCGGGTCGCACGGAGATCACCTGATCGCGGATGGGGCGGCCCAGGGCGCGCGTCAGGGTGCTCGAGGCGGTGCGCCACTCGCGGGCATGCACGCCCACCGACGCGGGATCGGAATCGCAGCCGCACGGGGCGGCGCCGCGGCGACGGGGCGCGGCACCGGCGGACCGGGCCAGGTGTTCCATTCGCCGGTGATCGATCCGATGGCGTCGGCAAACTGCTCGGCGGTCAGTCGTCGCACCTCCGGACCCGCGAACACGTAACCTCGAGACGACGGTTCAGCGGCGCGTGGCACTGCCGGCATCTGGTAGGCGCGCGAGGTCATGATGGTGGCGATCAGGTGCCGCAGATCGTAATCGTGGTCCACGAAGTCGGCGGCCAGCCAGTCCAGGAGCTCGGGACTCCAGGGACGGGTGTCCATCTCGTCGGAGCTGGCGACCAGGCCGCGGCCGAGCAGCCGCTCCCAGATGCGGTTGACGATGGTTCGGGGCATACGCCCGTTGCGGGGGTCGGTGAACAGGCCGGCCGCTGCGGCGCGGCGATCGGCCAGGTATCGCTGCGTGGCGATGCCTGCAGATCGGGGAAGGGGAACAGCGGCCCGGTGTGTTCCTCGCGGGCGACGTCGCAGCGATACAGCTGCAGCCTGGGCTCGGGCGAGAAGAAGGCGGCCAGGCCATACGCGTCCTTCAGCTTCCAGCGGCTGACGAAGCTGTCGTGGCAGGCATTGCACTTCATGTTGACGCCGAGAAACACCTGCGCCGTATTCTGCGAGGCCTGCATCCACGGCGTGACCGCGGCACTCGTCTCACCGCGCCAGTTGACGCCGGTCAGGAAACCCGCCGGGTCGTCGGGCCGTGACGGGTTCAACAAGGCCGCGACGAACGCGTCATACGGGCGGTTCTGCTCCAACGAGTCGAGCAGCCACGGGGTGATGCTCTTGCGGCCGTCGGTCTCGGAGAAGTAGCTGACGCCGTCCTCGTTGCGCAGCAGGTCGTTCCAGAACGTCATCCAGTGCTGGGCGTAGGCCGGGCCGTCGGCAAGCAGCGTCTGCACCAAGCGGGCCCGTTTGTCCGGCCGCCGGTCGGCCACGAAGGCCTGCAGGGCGGCAGGTGCGGGCAGCAGGCCCCATACGTCGAGATAGGCCCGGCGGGCAAAGATGGCGTCCGGGACGACGGTGGGCGGCGTCGCCGTCGGGACGGCACGCCGGACGTAGCTGGCGACGATGCGATCGACAGGTGCGTGCCACGTCCGCCATGGCGTCGCAGGGAGCGCGGTCCGCGTCAGCGTGAAGGGGGCGTCCCAGGGTTGTGGGGCCGGCGGCGACGTCGGGGTGGCGCGCGCGCCCTCGTCGATCCAGGCACGGATGACGGCGATCGGTCGGGTCGAGCGACGTCCTCGTCCTTGGGCATCGTCGGCTCGACGACGCCCGTCAGTCTCTCGACGATCAGGCTCGCGGCACTCTGGCCGGGACGGAGTGCCGCGCCGCTGCGCCCACCCTCGAGGACGTCGTCGTAGGTGGCCAGCGACAGCCCGCCCTTGCGTGTCTCGCCGTCGTGGCAGTCCTCACAGAACTCGTCGAGGATCGGCTTGATCTGCGACGTGTAGTCGATGCGGCCGATCGGACTACCGCCGCCTGGCGGCCACAGGCGGTGGACCCGCCGGCTGTACCGGCGGTGGTGGCGGCGGGGAGGCGATTGCGCGCGAAGCAGAGCGGTCGCCAGCCAGACGACGCTGGCGCCCAGCACCAGAACCCGATTCATGGCTAAGAGAGTACCCCCGGAGGGCCTCAACTGAGGGAGGCAAAGGGAAGAGGGCAAACCCCGCCCTGAGGTCTCAGCGCGGCTGGTAGCCGACGAACTTGCGCTCGTAGTCGAGCGTCATGCCGAACGGGAACTGTTCGTACGGCCAGACCTCGACGCGGACCGGCCGCGCCGCGGCTGGCAGGTGATCGCGCAGCGTGGCGGCGATGGCCCGGTCGTCGCGGATGCCTGCGACCAGCTGCACGTGCATGGTGCAGCGCGTCGCCGTCGAACGTCAGCCGCACGGCTCCGGTCAGCCGGTCGGCGACGTCGTGGTCGGCATAGACGGCGTCCTTGTACGTCGTGACATGTGCGCCGTTGGGCAGCGCCTCGCGCTCGCGGCCGCGCAGCGCAATCAGGTGGCGCCGGCAGTGCGGCGGGCAGCGTGAGGCGGCGGTCGTGCAGCGGCGCGGCCACGGCCTCGGGATCGAGCAGCCGGGCGATGTCGCCGGTCTGGTAGCGCAGCAGCGGGATCGGCAGCCGCGTATCGAGCATCGACACGGTCAGGCGTCCGTAGCCGTCGGCGGCGGGGGACTCGATCTCGAGGTGGATCCGGCGGGGCTCGTACGTGAACAGCATCGGCAGGCCGTTGCCCGCCGACGCTGGGCAATCGAGCGCACTGGCCAGCGTCGGGTCGGCGCGCACCAGGCGGCGCAGCGCCACGGTGGCCCGCGTCTCGTAGCACAGGTGCAGGCCCAGCTCGCCGACGCCAAACGACGACATCAACCACGAGCCGTCCGGCGCCGTCAGGTCCAGGCCCAGCCGCTGCGCCATGTAACCCCGGAAGTGTTCGCCGAAGACTTCTTCGCCGACCACCACCTGCAGGCGATGGCGCCGCCAGTCGAGACCGCGTCCGCGCGCGTAATCGATCAGGCGTTTGAGGAACAGCGGATCAGCGACGATCAGCACCTGTTGGTAAGCGTCGCCGAAGGCCTCGACCAGGGCCACGGCCATGTCCTCGCGCACGCTCGTGGTTGCCACGGTCATGCAGCGCGAGCCGAAGGTCACGCCCATCGGCAGGCAGTTGAGCGCGAGTGTGGGTCTGGCGGCGACGTCGAAGGCGTCGTCCAGTGCAAAGTCGATGGCGTCGGCCCCGGCCTGCTCCTGCTCGCGCGTATTCAGGCCGAACGAGAACCTGCCGCCGTGTCCGGAACTGGTGAGGACGCTGGCCAGCTGCGGCAGCGCAGTGGTGGCGGCCAGCTCGGCGAGCGTGAAGCGGTCGAACGTGTTGCGCTTGGTGAGCAGCGGGCAGTGCCGGCTGAAGTCGGCCGCGTCACGGATGTCGTCCGCCGTCACGCCCTGCTCGGCCAGCAGCGTGCGGTACCACGGCATCGTCGCCGCCACGGTGCGGAAGGTGTCGAGCAGACCTGCCTGGACGGCAGCGTCGACGCCAGCCGGGGTCATCATCGTGTCTTCACTCATCGTTGAGGCTTGGGCGGAATTCCGGCTCGAGGCCGATCGAGCCAGTCACGGATGGCCGGCACCGCTCCGCCGAGCACCTCGCGGTCCAGGAGCGACAGGTCGAGCAGGTAGGGCGCGACCATGCCGTAGTAGTCGGTCTCGGGACCGACCTGCGTGAATGGCAGGCGGAAACGGGTGAGCAGGCGCTGCAGGGATCGCTCGGTGGCCGCGAGCCAGTGGGTGAAACCGTGCCGCTTGGAGGCCTGGTAGACGGCGCGGTACAGCGTCATGACGATCTCGCCACCTTCGCGCCGCTCCCTGCCGATGGCGCTGCTGTGGCCGCCTTCGAGTCCGTAGTGCTGGTCGCGCTTGCGGCGGTTGTACTGCCGGCTCACGGCCAGGCGCGAGATCTCGACGAGGGGCGCCACGAAATCTTCGAGCACGGGATCGCGGACAAGCAGGCTGCAGTGACCGTACATGGGCAGGCCGTCTTCGGTGCGGCGCACCAGTCGCGCGGTGGCGACGAGGCGATTTGCCGCGTCGAGCACGCCGAGGTGCACGGCATGCTGATCGAAGACGTCGACCTCCCGGCCATCGGGAAAGAAGGTCGGGTGACAGGAAGTCACGCTCGATGCAGTACACCTGGTAGCGCAGGCGGTAGCTGGCATCGAGCAGCGCAGGGTGGTCGTCCAGTTCCAGGGCCCGGAACGCCGCGGTGCCGCCGTCACGCGCTGGATCGGGCCCCGCTGGCGTGATTACTTGTTCCGGAACGTCCATCGCAATCCGAGGCGTGCCGTTCGTCCGTTCTGCGGAATCGCATCCTGCAGATGCTGTGAACTGGCGGGGTCGCTGTACTCCACGTCGAAGAGATTGCGCACCATCCCGACGAGCTCCCAGGAATCGCCCAGGGGCTGGGTCAGCGTCAGGTTGGTGGTGAATGCCGCGCCCGTAGGCTCACCGTACAGCGTGCGGCGCTGGCCGATGAACAGGCCCTCCACCGCCAGGTGCGACTTGGCGGTAAAGGCGGGAAGGGTCAGCCGCCCCTTCACCATGTTGCGCGGCGAGTTGGGCAGGTCGGCGTCGGTGTCCTGATCGACCGCCTGCTGCAGCGCGTAGCTGCCCGAGGCCTGCCAGCCGCGCCACAGTCGCGCCTGCGCCTCGAACTCGAGGCCGCGGGCCCGCACTTCCCCCTGGTTCACGAAGGTGACCGGGTAGAAGCCTCCCGGTGCGCTGCTGGGTGCCAGGATGATCAGCCGGTCGGCACGATACCAGTAGGCCGACGCCGATGTCCGCAACCAGTCGCCAGTGTACCGCTCCCACACCACCTCGTGGGTGTCGATGGTCTCCGGCTCCAGAGTCCCGCACGCTCGAGCCGAAATAGGGCTCGTTCAGTTCGTAGGCGTTTGGCGCCCGGAAGGCATTGCCGTACAGGTACTTGTAGGACTGCGTCGGCGACGGCATGGCAATCAGCGCGGCCCTGGGCGTGACCCGGTCGAACTGCTCGTAGCCGTCGTAGCGGACGCCGAACGTGCCAATCAGCCACGGCATGAACTTCACTTCGTCCTGCAGGTACAGCGCGGTCTGCTGCGAGCGCCGATCGAGGTCGAGGAAGAGCTCCGGCGGATTGAGGTACTGCGAGAGCTGGTCCTGATGCACGTTGTCGATGAACTCGACGCCGGCCGTCAGCGTCTGCCGCCGGCCGAGCGGGCGTGTCGCACGGACGCCGCCGGTCCAGCGGACGCCGTTGACGCTGGGCGCGCCGATGCGAGGCGGATCGCCAGCCTCGTCGGCCGCGAACGGGTAGCGGCCGTCGTAGGTGAAGCGGTCGAACGAGGCCCGCAGCGCCAGCCGCGTCTCGCCCAGCATGCGCACGTACTCGGCGTCCAGCAGCGTGTGCCGGTCGGTAGTCTGCTCGGGATTGTCCTGCTCGTTGAACACCGTGTCGAACGAGGCCGTCGGCACGGTGCGCCGGCGGGTTCCATAGGCAGCCGTCAGGGTCAAGGATTTGTAGCTGAGCTTACCGTAGAACTGCGCCAGGCGCTCGCCGTCGAGATTTTCCGCCACGCCGAAGTTGGTGTCGGGCGCGTCGAAGGCCGGGAAGTACAGGCGGCCGACGCCGGTGCTCTGCTCGTAGGTCGCACTCGCGGCGACGTCCACCCCATTGGCCAGGACGCGGCCGAAGGTGCCGCGGGCCCTGCGGGTGCCGAGCGAGCCGGCCTCGATCATCACGGTGCTGCCGTCCATCGACGCGCCACTCTTGGTGATCACGTTGACGACGGCGAAGAAGGCGCTGTCGCCGTAGATGGAGGACGCGGGCCCGCGGATGATCTCGACGCGCTCGAAGGTCGCCGGGTCCATCCCGAACTCGGCGCCGACCTCGGCCTGACCGAAGACGTTGTCGTTGACGCGGTGGCCGTTGACCAGCAGCAGGATGCGGCTGTTGTAGTCGCCCGGGTTGCCGAAGCCGCGGACGCCGACGAGGCTGAAGTTCCGGTCGTCGCTGACGTACATGCCGCGCACGCCGCGCAGGATGTCGGCCAGCGTGCGATAGCCGAAGCGGGCGATCTCGTCGGCCGTGATGAACGACACCGAGGCCGGGGCTTCGGTGACCGGCTGGAGCCGTTCCGAGGCGCCGAACACCTGTCCGGCATCGAGCGCCATCAGTTCTTCCAGGCTCAGATCCGGAAGCGGCGCCTGGGCGGATACGGCGGTCGGGACGGCGAGGGCCAGCACCATCAACAGCGCACGGTGCTGCGAGAAGTGTTCAGACATGCAATTGGAATGGGAAAGCGAGATCCACGAACGCACACGGCGGGGCAGACGACGGAATGGCAGCAATGTCATATCCGCCTCGCGAGGGCCAGCAGCCGGGCGCTGATGTGCAGGCGCGAACGCTTGATTGCGTCGAGCGAGAAGGCGAACCGCAGCTGCCCCTGCTGCACGTGGAACTGGGCGATGCCGCCGCCAGCGTTGAAGCCGTGTACGTCACTGGCGGTGAGGACCGGCTGATCGGCCACGACCTGCACCACCCGCAGCGCCGCCGCCCGCGTGCCGGACACGTACGCCACATGACAGCCACGCCAGGCCGCCGGGTCGGCAGGCTGGGTCACCTGAATCTGGTGGCCCATCACGACGCGGCCGGTCACCGAGGACTTGAGCGCGTCGCCGACCGCCGGGTCGTCGATCACGCACAGCATCAGCGGCGCCCCGTCCTGCAGCGCGTCGGCCGGCCAGGTCGTGAACTTGACGAAATTGAAGAGGAAGGCCGCCTTCAGGGCGGGCCCGGTCACTTCCTGCGCGCCGGGGGCCGGCGCCAGCAGCAGCACGCCCGCGACCACGATCAGGCCGAGGCCGAGTCTGCGCGCCAGCATCAGTGTCGATGCCACCATGGCGCGGGTCACGGCAGCGGGGCCGCGGCGGGCTGCCACACGCCAAGAGACATCATCACGTTTTCGATCTCGAGCGCCAGCCGCTGCGGGGCGATTGGCTTGGAAAGGTATCCATCGGCACCCGCGGCGATGAACTGATCGCGGTCGCCGTCCAGCGCGTGGGCGGTCAGCATGATCATCGGCTGGTGTCCGCCATGGTCTCGTTCACGGGCGCGGATGGCGGCAATTGCGTCCAGGCCACCCATCACCGGCATCTGCATGTCCATCAACACCAGGTCGTAGCTTGCCCGTCCGAGGCAGTCGAGCGCGTCCTGCCCGTTGGCCGCGATGGCCACGTCGTGGCCGGCCTTGACGAGGATCCCCCGCGCAACGCGCTGGTTCACCACGTTGTCCTCGACCAGCAGCACGCGCAGGGGCTGACGGCAGCCTGCCGCTGCACCCTCGGTCGCAGCCGGTCCCGACGCCAGGCTCGACAGGGCAATCGGCAGGCGCACCTTGGCCGTGAAATGGAAGGTGCTGCCCTGCCCGGGTGTGCTCCGCACCCCGATGAGCCCACCCATCAGCGCGACCAGCCGGGAGCAGATCGTCAGGCCGAGGCCGGTGCCGCCGTACTGGCGCGTCGTCGACCCGTCGGCCTGCGTGAATGCCTCGAAGATCGCCGCCTGCTTCTCCAGGGGAATGCCGATCCCGGTGTCGCGCACCTCGGCGTACAGCGTCGCCGCCGCACCCTGGTCGCGCTCGAGTCGCACGCGCACCTCGACCAGCCCCTGCGCGGTGAACTTGACGGCGTTGCCGACCAGGTTGACCAGCACCTGGCGCAACCGGCCGGCATCGGCGATGACGCGGGTCCCGAGCGCCGAATCCACCTCGTAGGTGACCTTTACGTCCTTGAACCGGGCGGCAACGCCGGCCGTGCGGACCGCATCGTCGACCACCTCGGTCAGCGTGAACGTGGTTTCGTCCAGTTCGAGGCGTCCCGCTTCGATCTTCGAGAAGTCGAGGATGTCGTTGACGATGTGCAGGAGCGATTCGGCGGAGGTCCGGACCACCTCGAGCTGGTCGCGCTGTTCAGCGGTCAGGTTCGAGTCCAGCGCGAGTCCAACCATCCCGATCACGCCGTTCATCGGGGTGCGAATCTCGTGGCTCATGTTGGCCAGGAATTCGCTCTTGGCGCGGCTGGCCTCTTCGGCGCGGTCGCGCGACTGCGCAAGGTATTCGTTGGCGGTGATCAGTTCGGCCGTGCGCTCGGCGACCTGCTCCTCGAGGGTGGCGTGGTGCCGCCGCAGCTGCCCGTCCTGATGCTGGATCTGCTCGAGCATGCGGTTGAAGCTGGTGACCAGTGCGCCCACCTCGTCGTCGCTGGTGCGCGGCACGCGCACGCCGTAGTCGCGGTCGCGCGAGACGGTCGCGGCGGCTTCGGCGAGCCGCAGCACGGGTTCGGAGACCACGCGCTGCAGCCGTGACGTGATCACGAAGGCCACCACCCACGCGGTCAGGATGATGGCGCCGGCGACGCTGGCAAAGCGGCGCATGCGGGCGTGCTGCGCCCCACGTGAGGCACGCAACACGATCGACCCGATGCGTTCGTCGGCGACGGTGATCGGCTGGACGATGTCGAGGTGGTTCCAGCCGATGACCATCGCGCTGCCGCCGAGCGTGGGCACGTGGTCGCCGGTCGCGCCGGGGCCGCGGTAGCGCGCCAGGGTGGTCCCATCGAGGGTGTGCACGCTGGCGTGGGTGATGTTGGGGTGTGCGGCCAGCGTGTCGAGCGCTTCCTGGGCGATCGAGCGGTCGGCAAAGCTCACCGCGGCACTGCTGCCGGCGCCAACGGTGGTGCCCAGCGTGTCGAGCGCGCGGATCTCGAGATCTCTGAAGGCGGCGTAGTCGTAGGCAAGAAACAGCAGGCAGGCGAGCAGCAATGCCGCCGTCGTCGTGCACATGCTCACGACGATCAACTTCTGGCGGATGGAGCGCCCCGGCATTACCACGCCCCCACACGTGCACGAGATGTGCCGCCACCCGTCCGGGCGGCAGAGCGGCGAGACGCGGAATTACGGGACTTTTCGTGGCAGCGCTACCAATGGCCTGTCGGCGCCCCGACCGACCTGTCGGAGGGCCGCCACGACGGCGCGCCGTCGTCAGCTCGCGTGCTTGACCAGGCGGGGCATGGGGGGCAGCGCCGGCACCGCCGGGGTCGTCTGCCTGGGCAGCAGTGGTCTGCCTCGACGGGGAAGGACCCGGGCCGCCTCGACGCCGGTGTCCAGGTCGGCCGGCGGCACGGCGTCGGTCGCGCCGGCACGGCGGTCGCTCCAGCGCTTCCGGGCGGCATCGCCAATCCGCCGGCGGGCGTCCTCGGACATCGCCTTGCGGCCCGGCGCCGCGGCAGCGTCCGGGGCCACCGACAACGACGCAAGCAGCTCGTGAATCCGCTCGCGCTCACCATCCAGCTCGGCCAGCCGTGACGTCAACCCGCGCACGGCGTAGGCCCGCATTTCTGTGTCGTTCATCACCCGACACTGTAGCAGCCGCCCAGCGGCGGCGGCCCGGCGCGCGTCATGCCAGCGGCTGGATCGCTTCCTCGTCGAAGGCCGAACGGTCGGCGCGAAGCTCCCACGAGCGCATCTGGCCGGCGCTGGTGGCCGACACCGTCACGATGATGTACGAGTAGACAGGCCAGGCGTGATCGAGGTCGAACTGCGAGGGCACCGGCGCGACATCGGGATGCGAGTGGTAGATCCCGACGACGTCGAGGCCCAGTGCGCGGGCGTGACGCTCGCCGCGCAGCATCTCCATCGGTCCGATCAGGAACCGGTTGCGCCGCGCCTCGGTCTCCCTGGCGTTCGAGATGGGCAACAGGTCGCGGACGGCCTTGCCGCCCTCGTCGTCGAACGTGCCGAGCAGCAGCCCGCAGCACTCCTCGGGGTGGTCGGCCTCGGCATGACGGGCGATGGCGTCGCGGTGGGCCTGCGGCAGATGAATCACGTCGGCTCTCCGGTCCAGAATTCGTCACTGAGGTATCGCGTGCCGGTGTCACACAGGATCGTCACCACGACCGAGCCTGGCGGCAGCGTCCGTGCGAGACGCACCGCGGCAAACACGTTGGCGCCGGCGCTGACGCCGACAAACAGCCCTTCCTCGCGCGCGAGGCGACGCGCCATCTCCTGCGCCTCGAGCGTGCCGACGACGACCTCGGCGTCGGCCACCGCGGGGTCGTAGATGCCCGGTACGACGGCAGTCGGCATGTGCTTCATGCCTTCGAGGCCGTGCAGCGGCATGTCGGGCTGCATCGAGATGCACTGGACGCTGGCGTTGTAGGCCTTGAGTCGCCGCGCCGTGCCGATGAAGGTGCCCGACGTGCCCAGACCGGCCAGGAAATGGGTGACCCTTCCCCCGGTCTGGACCCAGATTTCCGGACCGGTGTGGTCCAGGTGAGCCTGGATGTTGGCCGGGTTGTTGTACTGGTCCGGGTAGAAGAAGCGCTCGGGATGCAGCGCCACCAGCCGTCTGGCCTCCTGCTGCGCGCCGTCGGTGCCTGAAAGCGGGTCGGTGTCCACGACCTCGCAGCCGTACACGCGCAGGATGCGCCGGCGCTCGGCGCTGGCATTGGCGGGCAGGCACACGGTCACCGGGTAACCGAGGGCCGCGCCAATCAGCGCGTAGGCGATGCCGGTGTTGCCGCTCGTGGCGTCGAGGATGATCCGGCCAGGTGCGAGGGCCCCCGTGCGCTGGCCGTCGAGGATCATCGCCAGGGCAGCGCGGTCCTTGACCGAGCCGCTCGGATTGAGGTGCTCGGCCTTGGCGTGGACCTCGACGCCGTCGGGCACGCCTGCCTCCCGGCCCGCGACGCGACGCAGCCGCACCAGGGGCGTGCCGCCGATCTGCCCGAGGATGGTGTCGGTCAGGCCGGGTGGCCGGGTCGGGTGCCCGGTGGAGTCGCCGTCGGCAGGGTCGCGGTGCACGCTGCTGGCGACGCTACGGCCGTTGTGCGGGGCTGTCAACCTGCCTCGCTGTCATGATTGGCCGGCGACACACCCGGGCCGGGCGCGTCGTAGCCAGGGCACACATCGCCGCACGCGTCAGGAGACGTCACGTGAACACCACCACCCCGTCCGGTAACGAGTTGGATCGCCGTCACTTCTTCAAGAGCGCGGGCACGGGCGTCACCGCCGCCGCGCTGCTGCTCGCGCCGCGCGAGGCAGCGGCGGTGCAGGAGCAGGTGCGCCGGGCGGCCCTGGAGCGCATCGCCAGTAATACCTACCCACTGCGGCAGCTGTTCAAGGGGCGCGCCCAGCCGGCCGTGGCCGCAGCCCGCCCGACGCCGGGCCGGCGGGGAGACTTCCCGGAAGATGCCGAGGCCATCGCGGCCAACCCCAATGCCCGGGAAGCGCTGGCCGTTGCCGACAAGGCCCGCGCCGCCCGGGCTGCGCTGCCGAGCGCCGCCGAGATGAAGAAGAAGTACGGCGAGATCACGCTGCTCGACTTTCCGCAGTTCACCAGGGACACGTTCCCGGGGGTGACCCGCATGGACGTGCGGTCGGCGCTGTTTGGCGACGTCAGCGACGACACGATGTTCTTTCCGTCCGAGAACGGCCAGCCGGGCGGCTTCGATCCCCTGAGCCCGTCGGGCCGGCGGTGGCTGGCGCAACTGGCGGGTACGCTGGTCAAGACCGGCACGAAGATCCAGCACGTCTCCAACAACGCCCCCTTCGAACTGGCAGCGTACGGTTCGCCCGCGGCCGACGCCAGCCGCAAGGCCGGGGTCGCGATGGCCAGGCGCTGGCTCGAAGGCTGTGCCGTCCTCGGCATCAAGTCGATGCGGATGAACTCGCCGCAGGCGCTCGGCGCGCCGATCCGACCCAACGCCGTTGCCCGCGGCCCGGGCGACGGCTATCCCCGCAACGTCGACCTGGTGCCGATGCTTGCCGCTGCGATCGAGTCCTACAAGGAGATGGCCGACTTCGGCGGCAACCTCGGCATCCGGGTGACGATCGAGAACCACTGGGGACTGGCGGCTGACCCGGCCAACATCCGCACCATCGTCGATGAGGTCAACCATCCGTACTGCGAGGCGTCACCCGACTTCTGCAACTGGGAGCACGAATACATGCTCTTCAACGGCCTGAAGATGCTGGCGCCGTACGCCCACACCCACGTCCACGCCAAGTACTGGGACCGCTGGGGCGACCGCAACGACGTGCAGCGTTCGACGCGGATCATGCTGGCGGCCGGCTTCCGCGGGACGTTCGCCCTGGAGTACGAACAAGGGCCCTGGAACGGCGTCGAAGGGGCGCAGTACCTGTACCGTGAGGTGCTCGCGGCGCTCACCGAGCCCACCCCGGTCATCTGAGCGCGGCGGCCTTCACCACGCCGCGTTGTTGCAGCCCCGCATGACCATCACGAGTACGAAGGTGAGCAGGAGCGACATCAGGATCGAGCCGACGCAGCCCAGGCGATTCGAGAAGAAGAGAAACATGCCCGCAGGTGTTGCAGAACCCGTGCCGCGCCTGCGCTGACAGGGCGTGGCCAGGCGGTGCCGGCACAGGGGTTGGATGCCGCACGCTGGCAGATGCACAACGCAGCCCGGACGGACATAATGTCGCCATGTCCGAACCCGGGTCACTGCGTCAGCCTCCCCTGCGCCGCGCACGCCGCGGCCAACGCGGTCCTCGTCTGGTGGCCGCCGGCGAACGAGCTCCATCCGCCCCGCGGCCGCCAGGATCGGGGGCCCTGGCAATGGCGGCCCGAGTGCTGGCTACCGTGCCGCTGGCGTTGACGCTGCTGCCGTTGTCGCGCACCGGTCAGGGCTGGGTGCGCATCTGGGAGTTTCCCCGCGCGCAGATCTCGGCGCTCGGCCTGCTCGGACAGGCGGCGATGTGGCGATGGGGGACGTCCGGCCGCGCCGACCGCGCCCTTCGCGCCGCATTGGCCGCGGCGCTGGCGTACCAGGCGGCGAAGATGGTGCCCTACACGCGGCTGTACCCGCGACAGGTCCCGGACGCCGGTGACGTCCCCGACGAGTGCTGCATCCGGCTGTTCATGGCCAACGTGCTCCAGGACAACCGCCGGGCCGACCTCGTGCTGCAAGCCGTCCGCGATGCCGATCCGGATGTGGTGTGCCTGGTTGAAACCGATGCATGGTGGACCTCGGCGCTCCAGCCCCTGGTAGCCGACTACCCCCATGTCATGAAGCACCCGCTGTCAAACGACTACGGCATGTTCCTGTGCTCACGCCTGCCGATCACCTCGAGCGAGGTGCGGTTTGTCGTCAGCGAGGACGTCCCGTCGATTCGTGCCGTGGTGCAACTCCGCTCCGGCGACGAGGTGGTGGTCTACGCGGTGCACCCGCCGCCGCCGCTGCCCGAGAGCCCGAGCTACGGGCGCGACGCCGAACTGGTGTTGACTGGGCGGCAGATTGCCGACGAGGGCAAGCCTGCCGTGGTCATCGGCGACCTCAACGACGTGGCGTGGTCCTACACCGCGAAGCTGTTCCAGCGCATCAGCCACATGGTCGATCCGCGGATCGGGCGCGGGATGTTCAGCACGTTCCACTCCGAGCATCCGCTGGCGCGCTATCCGCTCGATCACGTCTTCCACTCGCGCGACTTCACGCTGAAGGAACTGCGCGTGCTGTCGTACACGGGCTCGGACCACTTCCCGATCGTTGCGGAACTGGCCTATACGCCCGAGCGCAAGGCGGAAGCGGCCCTCCCCACCGCCAGCACGGACGACCTCGAGAACGCCGAGGAGATGGTCGAGGACGCCGAGGAGGCGCAGCCGTACGTCGGCTCGGACGGCAAGGCTCGCGTCACCACGACACCCTCCTGACGTCGCGTCAGTCCCTCACCACGCGGACTCAGTCGTCGTCGCGCGTCGGCTGAAATGTCGGGTCGGCGAACTGGTAGTAGTCGCGCCGCGTCAGCAGGAGGCCCTGCCGGAGCACTTCGAGTTCGGCGATGCAGGGCTGGCGCAGGCCGTGGTAGTCGAGCGGCGGGCCGAGCCGCTCGAACGCCAGGCCGAAGCGTTCGAGGAGGCGCAGCAGCGCGGGCGCCATTGCCGCACAGACGTGCGTCACGCCGTGCGCGGTAGCCAGCGTCGCCACCCCGCGGAACAGGCCCAATGTCATGTGCGGCGCCAGTCGCCGTGCGTCGTCCGGACTGAGGTCCGAGGCGACGTCCGGGTACAACTCCTCACCGGTACGGCGCCGGAAAGATTTGGAGACGGCGTAGCGTGAGATCTCGGCCGTCGTCGCCGCCGGCAGCGCGTCCAGCCGCTCCTGTTCAGCCGGCCCGAGCAGGGCCCTGAGCGGCAGGGAGGCGAGGCCCTCCTCGGGAGTAGGAAGAATCAGCCGCACGCAGCCGACGACCTGATCGGTGTGCCGGTACCACAGCACGGCATGGACCGAGTGCGCGTCGTACGGGTCGGTCTCGCGCTCGCCCATCTCCGTGCGCGCGGCCTCGAAATCGTGCTCGACACAATAGACCTGGTAGCGCAGCGCGTGCGCCGCATCCAGCAGCGCTGGAGTAGTCGCCGGTTTGACCACGAAATACCGGTCGTACAGCGCCGAAAGAGCTTCCACGATTTCCCCCTGATCGTCAGACCGCAACCGCTCGCGTGTCGAGGATAGCGCACGGCCTCGCAGACCTGCGGCTGAGGTGCCTGGTGCTGGAGGCGCCGCTCGCACCCGGATACACTCGCCTCGAACGTCGGGACGGGGGCGCCACAGCCGCTTGCGAGGTCCTTATGAGATGGATTCGTGATCGGGCACTCACGCTGGTCCTGATGGCGTGCTTCGCGGTGTTTCTCGTCGGCCAGTTCGTCACTGGCTTCTACGAGTACAACGCCGAGCGGCAGCAGGACGGCGCGGCACAGGTGCGTCCCGGCGAATACCTCGCGACGGGACACCCCTGGGAAGCCACCTTCGAGAATTGGGAGAGCGAGTTCCTGCAGATGGCGGTGTTCGTACTGTTGACGACATTCCTCGTGCAGAAGGGCTCGCCCGAATCACGCCGGCCCGGAGGCGTGAAGGAACCGGTGGATGTCGACCCGCGCCGGTATGCCGGGGACCCGTCGGCGCCATGGCCGGTGCGACGCGGTGGCCTGGTCCTCAAGCTCTACGAGAACTCGCTCGGCCTGACATTCGTGGGGTTGTTCCTGTTGTCCTGGGCCGGCCATGCCGCAGGCGGGTTTGCCGAGTACCGTGACGATCAACTGGGGCATGGCGGGCTGGCGCCCACCTTTGGCGAGTACCTGGCGTCGCCGCGTTTCTGGTTCGAGTCGTTCCAGAACTGGCAGAGCGAGTTCCTGGCGATTGCCGCCATGGTCTGGCTGGCGGTCTACCTGCGCCAGCGGCATTCGCCGGAATCCAAACCGGTGCACGCCCCGCACTCCGAGACTGGTCGGTAGCGCCTCGACGGAGTGTTGAACGACTCCAAATTTTGATACGCTACGGCACACGTGACAGCGACAGCAGCAGCCCTGCGGCAGCGGGGCATCCAGGTGACCGCGCAGCGGCTGGCCGTCCTGCGTGCGGTCGCAGGCTGTCCCCACATCACGGCCGAAGGCGTGGCCGGGGTCGTCAGGTCGGAGATTGGCGCCATCTCGTTGCAGTCGGTCTACGACGCCCTTGGCCTGCTGGTCGGTGCGGGGCTGCTTCGCCGCATCCAGCCGTCAGGCTCGCCGGCGCGCTTCGAAGACCGCGTTGGCGACAACCACCACCATCTGATCTGTCGCACCTGCGGGGAGGTGGTGGATGTCGATTGCGCGACTGGCGCGTCGCCCTGCCTCACGGCCAGCGACGGCCAGGGCTACGAGATCGATGAGGCCGAAGTGGCCTACTGGGGACGATGCCCGGTCTGCGTCGCCCAGGCACGGTCGGTTCCGGCTGCTGATCCCCTCCCGCACCGGGGCGCGCCGCGAGACCACGCGCTCCCGCCCGAACGCATCTTCCGCCGCCGATGGCGGGACCATTCCACCAAGCGACCGGCGACGCCGGCCTACCACGAGGGTGACGTCAGATGGACAACGTTGAGAAGTGCCCGTTTTCAAGCAAGTCGCGCAGCGGCCGAAACAATGCCGAGTGGTGGCCGGATCGGCTGAACCTCAACGCCCTGCACACCAACCACCCGGCGGGCGACCCGATGGACGACGGCTTCGACTACGCCGAGGCGTTCCTGTCGCTCGACCTCGCTGCCGTCAAGGCGGACATTGCAGCGCTGATGACCGATTCGCAGGATTGGTGGCCCGCCGACTTCGGTCACTACGGCGGGCTGTTCATCCGGATGGCCTGGCACAGTGCCGGGACCTACCGCATTCACGACGGCCGCGGCGGCGCCGGGTCGGGGCAGATCCGCTTTGCGCCGCTCGGCAGCTGGCCCGACAACGCCAACATCGACAAGGCGCGGCGGCTGCTGTGGCCGATCAAGCAGAAGTACGGGCGCAAGCTGTCGTGGGCCGACCTGATCGTGCTGACCGGCAACGTGGCGCTCGAGTCGATGGGCTTCAAGACCTTCGGTTTCGCCGGCGGCCGCAAGGACGTGTGGGAGCCCGAGCAGGTCAACTGGGGCTCGGAGGCCACCTGGCTCGGTGACGAGCGCTACAGCGACGACCGCCAGCTGGCCAATCCGCTGGCGGCGGTGCAGATGGGCCTGATCTACGTCAACCCTGAAGGCCCGAACGGCCGGCCGGACCCGGCGGGCGCGGCCAGGGACATCCGCGAGACGTTCCGGCGGATGGCGATGAACGACGAGGAGACGGTGGCCCTGATTGCCGGCGGCCACTCGTTCGGCAAGACCCACGGCGCGGCCCCGGCCAGCCACGTCGGCCGCGAGCCAGAGGGAGGCAACCTCGAGGAGCAGGGGTTCGGCTGGAAGGGCGGGTACGAAACGGGCGTCGGTGCACACGCCATCACGAGCGGTCTCGAGGTCACGTGGACCACGACCCCGGTGCAGTGGAGCAACGACTTCTTCAAGCACCTGTTCGAGTACGACTGGGAGCTGACCGAGAGTCCCGCTGGCGCCAAGCAGTGGATGCCGAAGGACGGCGCCGGCGCCGGCACCGTGCCGCACGCCCACGACCCGTCGCGGCGGATTGCCCCGGGCATGCTGACGACCGACCTGGCCTTGCGGGTGGACCCGGCCTACGAACGCATCTCGCGCCGCTTCTACGAGAACCCGCAGGAGTTTGCCGACGCCTTTGCGCGGGCGTGGTTCAAGCTGACGCACCGTGACATGGGGCCGATCACCCGCTACCTCGGCCCCGAGGTGCCCAGCGAGCCGCAGATCTGGCAGGACCCGGTGCCGCCGGTGACGCACGACCTGATCAACGCCGAGGCGATGGCCGCCCTCAAGACGTCGATCCTGGAGTCGGGCCTGACGATCTCCCAGCTGGTCTCCACCGCCTGGGCTTCCGCGTCGTCGTTCCGCGGCACCGACAAGCGCGGCGGCGCCAACGGCGCCCGCATCCGACTCGCGCCGCAGAAGGATTGGGACGTCAACAACCCACCCGAACTGGCCAGGGTGCTGAACGTACTGGAGCGGATCCAGCAGACGTTCAACGACGCGTATGCGGGAACCAACACGCAGGTGTCGCTGGCCGACCTGATCGTGCTCGGCGGCTGTGCCGCGGTCGAGAAGGCCGCGCGCGACGCGGGACAGGACGTGACGGTGCCCTTCCGGCCGGGTCGCACCGATGCCACGCAGGAGCAGACCGACGTCGAGTCCTTTGCGGTGCTCGAACCCGATGCCGACGGCTTCCGCAACTACATCGGCGAGGGGCACGAGGTGCCGGCCGAGGTGCTGCTCATCGAACGCGCGTTCCGGCTGACGCTGAGTGCACCCGAGATGACGGCGCTGATTGGCGGCCTGCGGGTGCTGAAGGTCAACGCCGGCCAGGGCAGCCACGGCGTGTTCACGAACCGGCCCGAGACGCTGACCAACGACTTCTTCGTCAATCTCCTCGACATGGGCACGGAGTGGAAGTCGACGTCGGAGGCGGCGCAGGACTTTGCCGGAGGCTGTCGCAAGAAGGGCGATCCCCGCTGGACGGCCAGCCGCGTCGACCTGGTCTTCGGGTCGAACACGGAACTGCGGGCCCTGGCCGAGGTCTATGCCTGCGACGACTCGCAGGAGAAGTTCACCCGTGACTTCGTCCGCGCGTGGGACAAGGTCATGAACCTCGATCGCTTCGATCGGGTCTGACCGACGACGGATCGGGCGGCCCCGCGTGGCCGCCTGATCGCCCCGCTCAAAAGCGCGTGGTCAGCGAGACGCGCACCGCCCGCGGCGACCCCGGCGTGATGTTGGTGTTGCTGTGGGCATTGAGGTAGTACGCCTCGCCGAGGAGGTTCTCGACGTTGACCTGCGCCCGCAGCGCCGCGGTCAGCTGATAGAACACCGCCGCATCGACGCGGGTCCATGCCGGCAGGACCACCGTGTTGTCGGTGGCGGCGAATGAATCACCGCGGTAGATCACGCCGAGCGCCGTGGCCAGCCGCGGCGTCAGGTGGTACTTGTTCCAGAGTGACAGGGAGTGCTTCGGCAACTGCGCCAGCGTCGCGCCGGCCTGTGCCGAGGCCGAGATCGACCGCGTGATGTCCCCGTCCTGATACGCATACCCGCCCGCCACGCTCCACGCGTCGGTCAACCGTCCGTCGAGCCCGATCTCCAGCCCCCTGGTCCGCTGTGCATCGACCAGGAGCGACACGGTCGGGTCGGCCGGGTCGGGCACGATCACGTTGCCGCGGTCCAGCCGGTAGAGCGCCGTGGTCACGGCCAACGCCGGTTGCACGTCCCACTTGACGCCTACCTCGTAGTTGCGGAACTTCTCCGGGTCCAGTGCCTGGTTGGTGAGCGACAGTGACGTCAGCTGCTCGCCGGCCCGCGGCAGATAGCTGAGGCTGTAGCTGCCGTAGATCGACACCGGCGCGATCGGGGTGTAGATCAGACCGAGTCGCGGTGCGACGAGGTTGTCGTGGCTGCTGAAGCGGGCCGCGGTGCGGTTGTTGGTGACGTCGGCCTTGAAGCTGTCCAGCCGCATGCCGACAACGGCTTCGAGATGCGTCGAGAGCGCCACCTGGTCCTGCGCGTAGACCGAGGCGATGGTGGTGACGCCGAGGTTGTCGGCGTCGGCGTCCCGTTGGCGGAACTCCAGCCGCTCGGAGATGGTCGGTGCGCCAAGGGGGGCCCTGAAGGTCGTGACGTTGGCGCCCAGGCCCGTGAAGAAGCCGGTCCGGCGGAGATTGCTGGTGTGCTGCCGGCCGAACTCGGTGCCGACCAGAAGGGTGTGGCCAATGGCGCCCGTACGACCCGACACGACCAGATCGGTCTGATTGAACAGGTTCTGCCGGGCCGAGGTGTTGTTATAGGCCGAGATCGCCACCGACGTGCCAGTTGCGTCGACCGCACCCGGGAAGACATTCTGGTAGAACTTGTCGTAGTCGCCGTAGCTGGTGCGATTTTTCAGCAGCACGTGCGAGTTGACGCGGTGCTCGACCAGGCCGGAGACGACGTTGACCGTCGCCTCCGCCCGGCTCTGCGCCGGGTCGCCGAAGAAGGTGCTCGCGGCGGTGCGGACCGGACGGCCCTGGTACGACGAGATGCCCCGGTCGGCAACGCGCTCGTCGTGGAAGAACTCATAACTGCCGCGCAGCGTCGTGTTCGGACCGAGCCGGACGGCCACGGTCGGATTGACACCGTAGCGCTCGAGGCCGACACCGTCCCGGTACGAGTCGGATTGCTCGTACAGGCCTGTCGCACGCACCGCCGTCGTGGCATGCAGACCCTGCCCGACGTCCACGGTGGCGCGCTTGTTGTCCCACGATCCGACCTGCACGGAGGCCTCTCGCGCGCGACTCCAGTCGGCCTGCCGGGTCACCCGGTTGATGACCCCGCCCACCCCGCCACGGCCGAAGGCCAGGGCACTCGGCCCCTTCAGGGCCTCGACGCGGTCGAGATTGTAGACGTCACGGAAGTACTGGACATCGTCCCGAACACCGTCGACGAAGAAGTCGGACGTGGAGCTGTTGCCGCGCAGGATGGGCGTGTCGCGATTGCCCTCGCCCTGCGCAAAGCCGACCCCCGGCATGTAGCGGGCGACGTCGGCCATGCTGGTCATGCGCTGGTCGGCGATGAGTTCACGGCTGACCACCGCCACCGCCTGTGGCACCCTGCGCAGTGGGGTGGGGGTCCTGGTAGCTGACGTCACCGCCGGGACCGAGTAGCCACTGACCACGCCCACCGTCACCGCCTCCTGGACGCCCGCCACGTCCAGGACGACATCCAGCGTGGTCGTCGATGCGGCGTCGAGGCTGAGTCGGCGCTGCCCGTCGGCAAAGCCCGCCGCCTCGACGTGGACGACATAGGGTCCCGGCGGCAATGCCACCTCGAATTCGCCACGTGCATTCGAGGTCAGCGATACGGGCGCGCCGCCACGCTGCGACGTCACCGTCACCCGTGCGTTGGTCACCGCGCCGCGGCTGGTGTCTACGACCCGGCCGCGGATGCGGCCCTCGGCGGAGGCCGGAGCCTGCCGGGTTTCGCCGGCAAGCGCCGACCTCCCCGGGACCGCGAGAACGAACAAGGACGCACACACGACAGAACACCAGCGACGCATAGACCCTCTCGGAGGCTTGCAGACGGGAGGCGCCGCGCCCGGAAGCGCGCCGCGGTTCGTCCACAAGGCATGTCAGGAACCTGAACTGTGCCGGCCATTGGCGGCCACCGGAGCAGGCCCTTCGGAGGATCTGCACCGCAGCCGGAGCCGGCGGGCGACGCAAATGAGACTGCGTCGCAGTCCAGAGTCTATGTCCGACCAGAACGGTCGTCAATGAAGAAAGTGTCAGCCGGGGACAACGCCGCCCGCGTCGTACACCTCGCCATATGCCGCCCATTGTTCGAGCGACCGTTGACTGCACCGGGCCGCCAGGCCAGGCAGGGCCCGCTGCCACCGCGGCCCGGCGACATAGCGCTGGAGGTCCTCGAGCGCGCACGCGCCGTGCCGGTAGCAGCTGCGCAGATGTGCCCACGCCGTCACCGCGGCCATGCTTGCCACCGCCGATTCCAGCCGCTCGATCTGGCCGTCCCACTGGGCGAGGTCGAGGCGGTCGGTCATCGGCTGCAGCTCCTTGAGCACGAACGGTCGCTTGCCGATCGTCACGGCATGCAGCAGCGCCGGCGAGATCGCCTGTGCGACGCGCTGCGTCGTGACCACCCGCTGCGCCTGCGTCTCCCAGCGGAAGGCGCGCCGCCCGCTGATTGGCGGCAGCGTGGACGGCACCGCCTGCTTGAGGTCGAGCAGGTAGTTGCCGCGCGGCGATCCCTTGCCTTCCACCAGCAGGACGTAGCGTTCGAGCCCGAGGCTGCCCTTGCCAGCCACCCGCCTGGCCACATCGAGCAGGCTGTAGAACCGCTGTTCGCCCTGCGCGGCGCCGAAGCCTTCGATGAAGCCCTCGATCTCGGCACGCTGCGCCTTTTCGATCGGCAGCGCGCGCTCGTTCAGGCGCAGCCGCCGGCCGCGGTCGGTGCGGACCGTGCGGGACTTCAGCAGCTGCAGTCGCGTGCGGCGCGTCACGCTGCCCAGCAGGTCGCGCACCATGCCCTCTGCCGTCGACCGTTCCAGCCAGCGAGCCTTGCCGTCCAGCACCCAGTTCCGGTAACGGTCGATGAAGAGCTCGCCGAGCTGCTCGGCCTGGGCCGTGGACAGGCGCAGATAGGCAGCCACGTGGATGCTGCTGACAAAGCGCAGGACGTCGAGCGTGAACGGCGCCAGCGTGGCCTCGTCGAAGTCACTCAGATCGAAGTAGGCGAGCCGATTGTCGCCCTTGTACACCCCGAAGTTCTCGAGGTGGAGATCGCCGCACACCAGCAGCGCCGGGGCGCTCGTCAGCACGGCGTGGCTGGGCAGCGTCTCGTAGAAGAGGTGACAGGTGCCGCGATAGAACGCATACGGGTCGGCGCGCAGCAGCTCGAACTTGCGCCGCAGCATCTGCGGGTCGCGTGTGCGGTTGTAGTCGAGAATGGATTGCGCGATGCGCTGGGACCTGGCCATGGTGCTGCAGCTGACTATGGGCTGCTGCAGCACGGACTGCAAGGGACGGCATCACGCCGACAACAGCGCCCGCAGCGTGAGCGTGGCCCGCCGCAGCGAGTGGCCGCGGCTGTGCAGCTCGCCCCAGACGTCGCCGACCGCGGCAATCCGCTCGGGCATGTTGCGCAGCGTGAAGGAGACCGGGCTGACCAGGCCGCCTTCCACGTCCTCCCACGTGCAGGGAGCGGAGACCGGCGCGCCACGTCTGGCCCGCACCGTGTACGGTGCGGCGAAGGTGGCGCTGGCGCCGTTCCGTCCCGTGTCCACGTAGATGCGGCCGCCCCGGTCGGCCTTGCTGAACTGCTGCGTCAGCGTGTCCGGAGACTGACGCACCAGCAGCCGGCCGACCGCATCGGCAAACCGCGCTACCGCCCCCGTTGTCGACTTGCCGTCCAGCGGCACGACGATGTGGAAGCCTTTCGAACCGGTGGTCTTGACCCAGGACGGCAGGCCGATCTGCTGCAGCAGATCGCGAAGGCCGATGGCCGCCGCCCGCACCGCGGCCGGGTCGTCATCGGACGGATCGAGGTCGAACACGCACAGATCGGGGTGGCCCAGGCGCGGCATGCGCGACGTCCAGATGTGCTGCGTGATCGTGTTCTGGTTGGTCATCCACAGCAGCGACCTGGTGTCGGTGACCACCGGATGGTGGACGACCCCGTCCTTCTTCGGGACCTCGACGCGTTGCAGCCACGCCGGAAATCCTTTCGAGACGTCCTTCTGCCAGAAGCCCTTGGCGCCGATGCCGGCGGGGTAGCGCTCCATCGTGACCGGCCGGCCGCGCAGGTGCGGCACGATCACCGACGCGACGGCTTCGTAGTAGGCCGCCACCTCGCCCTTGGTGATGCCGTCGTCGGGGAAGAGGATCTTGTCGGGGTGGGTAATCACGGGTCCTCCCTGACCACGTCGCGAGCGTCCCTTGACACAGGCTCAGGCCCCGCCAGCGGCTTCTGGCGCACGCCTGGGCAGGTCGGCCAGGAGCGCGGTCAGCGTGTCGGGGTCGATCGGCTTCACCAGATGCGCATCGAAACCTGCCGCGTCCGACCGCCGCAGGTCACTCTCGCGGCCCCACCCCGTGAGTGCGACCAGCATGGGCTGCGGACCAGGCATTGCGCGAACCCGCTCTGCCACCTCGTACCCGTCCAGCTGCGGCAGCCCGATGTCGAGCAGCACGATTTCCGGCCGGAACGCCTCCGCGAGCCGGAGCGCCTCGATGCCGTCGTGGGCGCGCCGCACCTGGTGGCCCTGGAACTCGAGCAGCAGTGCCATCAGCTCGGCGGCGTCGTGGTTGTCTTCCACGACCAGCACCCGGCGAGGCACGACCCTTGCCGCCGCGGGCGGCGCTGCCGGGAGGATGCCTTCAGGCGGCGCCTGCCGTGCCGGCAGGCGAATGGCCACCTCGGTGCCCTTGCCGACACCCTCGCTGTGTGCCGAGATCTGGCCGCCATGTCGCTCGACCAGGTTCCTGGCCAGGGTCAGCCCGATGCCGAGCCCGCCCTTGCGTTCAGCAGACGGCCGCGCCTGCATGAACAGGTCGAACACGGCGGAGAGCTGTGCGGGGTCGATGCCGATGCCCGTGTCCCGGATGCGGATCACCGCGTCGTCGCCGTCGCGCAGCAACTCGATGGCCACCGAGCCACCCGGGGCAGTGAACTTTGCGGCGTTGTTCAGCACGTTGGCGATCACCTGAATCAGCCGGGTCGCATCGACGTCGGCGTAGATGGCCTCGAGCGGCAGCCGCGATTCCAGGTGCAGGCGTGCCTGATCGAGGATCGGCTCGTGTGCCTCGACCGCGTGCCGGACGATGCCGCTCAGGTTCACCGGCAGCGGGCGCAGGGTCAGCTTGTCCTGGGCGAGTCGCGTGATGTCGAGCAGGTCTTCGACCAGCCGCACCATCTGGTCGACCTGGCGCTGCAGGACCTCGCCGGCCTTGCGGACGATGGGGTCGCTGGTGTGCACCTGGCGCAGCAGGTCCACCGCGGTACGGACGGGTGCGAGCGGGTTACGCAGCTCGTGAGCGAGCAATGCGATGAAGTCGTTCTTCTGGCGGTCGGCGGCTTCCAGATCGCGGGCCGACCGTTCGGCGCGCTTGCGTGCCTCGAGCAGTTCCTTCTCGTAGCGCCGGCGGTCGCTCGAATCAAACAGCGCGACGTGGTGCAGCACCGGCACGCCGGCCTCGTCGCGGACCTGCCGGGCACTGGCCACGACGGGGCAGACCTTGCCGTCAGGCCTGCGGATCTCGAGGGCGATTTCGCTGACCGCGCCCTGCATCTGCAGCAGCGGCGCGTAATGGGTCTCGTAATAGATGCGCGACCCCATCGACAGCAGTGACTGGAACCGGGTCCCGTCCAGCAGCGCGGCCCGGGTCACGCCCAGCCAGTCGAAAAAGGTCTGGTTGGCGCGGATGATCTCGCCGGTCGGCTGCGTCAGGAGCAGCGCGCACGGCGCCTCGTCGTACAGCGTCTCGGGGCCGGGAGTGGGATGCGCAGGCATCACGGCACCGCGTGGTTCACGCCGGCAGCCGGTCGACGAACGCCCGGATCGCGGCGGTGGTTTCGACCGGGGCGCTGAGGTTCGGGCAGTGCCCGGTGGCCTGCAGTTGCACCAGCTCGCTTCCCGGGATCGCCGCGTGCATGTACTCGCCAACCGAGCGCGGGGCGATGATGTCGTCCGAGCACTGAAGGATCAGCGTCGGCCTGTCGATGGTCGCCAGGTCGGCCCGGTTGTCGGACAGGAAGGTCACCCGTGCAAACTGTGCGGCGATGTCGGGGTCGGTCTGGCAGAAGCTGTTGGTCAGCTCGGTGCCGAGTTCGGGGCGGTCGGCATTGCCCATGATGGCGGGGGCCATCGCCGCCGACCAGCCCAGGTAATTGCTCTCGAGTGAGTCGAGCAGTTCGTCGACATCGCTGCGCGAGAAGCCGCCGACGTAGCCGTCGTCGTCGATGTAGCGCGGCGAGGGCCCGACGAGCACGAGGGCCCCGAACCGCGCCGGCTGCTGCGCGGCCGCGAGCACGCCAATCATCGCGCTGACCGAATGGCCGACGAAGATGGCGTCCTCGAGCGCGAGTGCGTCGCAGATCTCGAGGACGTCGGTGGCGTAGCCGTTGAGGGTGCCGTAGCGTTCACGGTCGTAGGCGGACGCGTCGGCGCGCCCGGCGCCGACGTGGTCGAACAGCACCACCTTGTAATCACGCTCGAACTGCGGCGCGACGTACCGCCACATGTTCTGGTCACAGCCAAAGCCGTGCGCGAAGATCATCGCGCGGCCACCAGAGCCGGAAATGCGGACGTTGTTGCGTTCAGCGACGGTCACGAGCGGCCTTTTGCGGTGTGCGCCCCTACGCGAGACGCCGGAAGACGGTGCAATCACCGCGCTCCACGGACCCGTAGGGCAGACGTCGCCAGACGGCCAACGATTGCTTTCAGGTCAGCGCTGCGGGTGTCGCCCTGTCAGTATAACGAAAGCGCCGGGCTGGACGGGGCCCGGCACGCCGTTTGCGGTTCATCCCGGCGACGCGCGGCCGGCGCCAGGCGGTCCTACGCCTTGGCCTCGACGGAACCATGCGGATCGAGCACGAACTTTTTGGCCACGCCCTGGTCGAACTGCTGATAACCGTCGGGCGCGCGCTCCAGCGTGATCACGGTCGCATTGACGATCTTGGCAATCGGCAGCCGGTCATGCAGGATCGCCTGCATCAGTTGCCGGTTGTAGCGCAGCACCGGCGTCTGGCCGGTGGCGAATCGATGCGACTTGGCCCAGCCGAGCCCGAAGCGCATGCGCAGGTTGCCCTGCTGCGCCGCCGCGTCCGCTGAACCCGGATCCTCGGTGACGTAGAGGCCCGGGATGCCGATGGCGCCGCCCGGGCGCGTGACCGTCATCAGCGCATTGAGCACGGTGGCGGGTGCCTCCTCGTCGTGGTGGGTGCCGTGACCGCGGGCCTCGAAACCCACCGCGTCGATCGACGCGTCCACTTCCGGCACACCGAGGATCTGCTCGATGAGCTCCTCGACGTTGTCGCTCCTGGTCAGGTCCACCGGCTCGAACCCGACCGACTTGGCGTGCGCCAGACGTTCGGGATTCATGTCGCCGACCAGCACCACCGCCGCGCCGAGGATCTGCGCCGACGCGGCCGCGGCCAGTCCGACCGGCCCGGCGCCGGCGACATAGACCGTCGAACCGACGCCCACGCCGGCGCTCACGGCGCCGTGGAACCCGGTCGGCAGGATGTCGCTGAGCATGGTCAGGTCGCGGATCTTGGCCATCGCCTGCGCCTTGTCGGGGAACTTCAGCAGGTTGAAGTCGGCGTACGGCACCATCACGTAGTCGGCCTGACCGCCGACCCAGCCGCCCATGTCGACGTAGCCGTAGGCGCCTCCCGCCCGCGCCGGGTTGACCGTCAGGCAGATGCCGGTCTGCTGCTCGCGGCAGGTGCGGCAGCGTCCGCATGCCACATTGAACGGAACGGTCACCAGGTCGCCGATCGCCAGCGTCTCGACGTCGGCGCCCTTCTCGATGACCTCGCCCGTGATCTCGTGTCCCAGCACCAGTCCGGCTGGCGCGGTCGTGCGGCCGCGCACCATGTGCTGGTCCGAGCCACAGATGTTGGTGGTGACGACCTTCAGGATCACGGCGTGCGTGATGTCCCTGCCGTTGGGCGCCCGCATCGTCGGGAAGTCGATCGACTGCACTTCCACCTTGCCGGGACCCAGATAGACAACGCCACGATTGCTGGCCATTGAACGCTCCTTCCGCAACACCGTGAGGCGGGGTGAGTCCCGCCGGTCCGACCTACAGGGCCTCTGCGCCAGCTTCGGCGACGGCGTGATCCTGCTCGCCCGATCCGCCGCTCACCCCGATGGCGCCGACGACCGCCCCGTTCTTCTTCAGGGGAATGCCACCGGCGAAGATCATGATGCGCCCGTCGTTGGAGGCGTGGATGCCGAAGAACTGCCCGCCCGACTGCGAGTGCGTCGCCAGGTCCTTGGTCGAGATATCGAAGGCGCGCGACGTGTAGGCCTTCTTGATCGAGATGTCGATGCTGCCGATCCACGCGTCGTCCATGCGGACGTGTGCGAGCAGGTTGCCACCAGCGTCGGCAACGGCGATGTTCATGGGTTGACCGATGTCGGCCGCCTTCTTCTGTGCGGCGGCGATCATTCTCTGGGCGTCAGCGAGGCGAAGCATGCTGGATCTCCCTGTGGAACGTGGACGGCTTTGGGGGGTGTGACCGACACCGTACCACTACACGACCGCAGCCGCGTGCACGGGGCGTCGCCAGGGCCTGTCGCGGGAAGGGGTGTGGGGCGCAGCGACCCCGCGCCCTAGCGCAGCAGCAGCAAGGGACCATCCAGCAGGCGCAACAGCGCCGTCGTCGTGCTGCCCACCAGCAGGCGCCGAATGCGCGAGTGGCCGTATGCGCCCATGATGGTCAGGCCGATGTGGTGGTCGTGCTGGTAGGTGGCCAGAACGCTTTCGGGATCCCCCGTCAGGACGCCGCCCGCGACCGTGAAGCCGGCCGCCTCCAGCTGCGCGTGGGCCCAGGCGTGGGCCGTGTCGAGCTCGCCGCCAGGGGCCGCCACCGACACCAGATGCGCCTGCATGCCGCGGAACAGCGGCCCACGCATCAGCACCTCGATGGCCCGCCTGGTACTTGGGCCGTTGTCGAACGCCAGCATGAAGCTGCGCGGTTCGATGAACGCCTCGGGCACCACGAGGATCGGACGATGCAGGGCCCGGACGACCCGCTCCACGTTCGACGCCAGGTGGTCGGTGGCGACGCCCGCGTTCTCGCCGCGACGCCCCATGATCACCAGCCGGATCGTCGATTCCAGTTCCAGGAGCCGGTCGACGAGCGGGCCGTGCACCTGCCGCGTGGACAGGGCAGTCGCGCGCCCGTCCACGCGCTGCCGCGCGCCCTCCAGCAGCAGACGCCCACGCTCCATCGCCAGCTTGGCCGACTGGCGATCGTGCTCGGCCAGCTCACCGAGCAGCGCCTCCTGCGAGCCCAGCCCGATGGCGCCGCTGAAGTCGCGGGCACCTGCCGCGGCGTGGCGATGGTGAATGGCGTGCAGCAGGGTCAGCGGAGCGTCCAGCCTCGTCGCCGCCCAGCTCGCGTAGTCGCACACGGCCGCCGAGAAGGGCGACGGGTCGATGCAGGCCATCACGTGTGCGTTGGTCACGGTGTCCCTTCCATGGCGTCTAGTGGCCCATCAGTTGCGCCACGGCGTCGGGTTTGTCGTGCACGGCAAAGCGGTCCACCATCGTCGCGCTGGCCTCGTTCAGCCCAAGCACCTCCACGTCGGTACCCTCGCGCCGGAACTTCAGCACCACCTTGTCGAGGGCGCTGACCGCGGTGATGTCCCAGAAGTGCGCGCGCGAGACGTCGATCACCACGCGATCGAGCGCCTCCTTGAAGTCGAAGCGCGAAACGAAGTGGTCGGCCGACGTGAAGAACACCTGGCCGATCACGTCGTAGCGGCGGCTCCGACCCTCGTCCATCGGGACACTGCCGACATAGAGGATGTCACCGACCTTGCGGGCAAAGAACAGCGCACTGAGCAGCACGCCGACCAGCACGCCCTGCGCCAGATCGTGGGTGAAGACGACGACCACCACCGTGCTGATCATGACGATGCTCGAACTGCGCGGATGCGTCCGCAGGTTGAGAATCGAGCTCCAACTGAAGGTGCCGAGGCTGACCATGATCATGACCGCCACCAGTGCGGCCATCGGGATGAGGGCCACCCACGCGCCGAGAAACACCACCAGCACCAGCAGGAAAACGCCAGCCGCGAGCGTGGACAGACGGGTTCTGCCGCCCGACTTCACGTTGATCACCGACTGGCCGATCATCGCGCAGCCGGCCATGCCGCCGAGCAGGCCACTGCAGATGTTGGCCAGGCCCTGGCCGGTGCACTCGCGGGTCTTGTCGCTGGGCGTGTCGGTCAGGTCGTCGACGATCGTCGCCGTCATCAGGGACTCGAGCAGGCCGACGATGGCCAGGGGCACCGCATACGGCAGGACGATCCGCAGGGTGTCGAGGGTCAGCGGCACCTGCGGCAGCAGGAACATCGGCAGGCTGTCGGGGAGCGCACCCATGTCGCCGACCGTCCGCACGTCGAGTCCTGCCAGCAGGCTGAGTGCCGTCAGGGCGACGATGCACACCAGGGGCGACGGGATCGTCCGGTTGACGTAGGGGAAGAGATAGATGATGGCCAGGCCGCCGGCGACCATCGCGTAGACGACCCAGCTCGCGTTGGTCAGTTCGGGCAATTGCGCGAGAAAAATAAGGATGGCGAGCGCGTTGACAAAGCCGGTGACCACCGAGCGGGAGACGAACCGCATCAGCCGGCCGAGCCGGAACGCCCCAGCCAGGATCTGCAGCGCGCCGGTCAGCAGCGTGGCGGCCAGCAGATATTGCAGGCCATGCTCCTTGACCAGGGTCACCATCAGCAGCGCCATCGCCCCCGTGGCGGCCGAGATCATCCCCGGACGGCCGCCGGCAAAGGCGGTGACCGTGGCGATGGCAAACGACGCGTAGAGGCCCACCTTCGGATCGACGCCGGCGATGATCGAGAACGCGATGGCCTCGGGGATCAGGGCGAGCCCCACCACGAGCGCCGCCAGCAGGTCGGCGCGGATGTTGGAAAACCAGGAGTCGCGACTGAACAGCACTGGAAAGAGGTCCTCGGCAGAAGCCGTCAGGCCCCGGAAGGCGACCGGGTCGCGGCGGAAGGAGATCCGGCGTGGCGCAGAAATGCGCGGCGCGGAGTTGGAGAGCGAGGCCCGCGTCTGGGCAGACCCGGCCACCTCAAGGGTACATCACCCCCAGATGGAGGTTCAGCCTGCCCTCACACGACCTCGGCGGGCAGGACGCGGATGTGAATTTCCTGTTCGCCGAACCGCGCCGCCAGGGTATCGCGGTAGCGTCGCCACCAGTCGCGGTCCAGCACGGGCGCCAGCACCTCCACCATGACGACGTCGTCATGTTCGGCGTGGCCGCTGGGAGAAATCCAGGCGCCGCGGGCGGGGGAGCGGACGTAAGCCGTGACACCCGCCCAGGTATCCATCAGTTCGTCACGTGTGCGCGCGATCGCCGCCTCGTGTCCGGCCTTCAGCGGCAGCAGGAGCTGAACCAGATGCATGGGGCCGGCGGCCTTCTCGGACGTGTCCCTACTCACGGTGCTGCATGCGCCGGCCGACCAGCAGCAGCCCGACGCCCCCGACCGCGAGGAAGATCCAATCGTAGAGGGGCTGGTGAACAGGCATGTGCAGGCACTGCGCTACAGGCCGGTGACCGGCAACGCCCAAATCTCCCACGTGCCGCCCCGAGTGCTGTGGAAGGCGACGGCCCGGCCGTCCGGAGACCACGCAAACTCCTGCGCCGAGCGGTCCGCCAGCAGGCGCTCGGTACGCCCGGACTCCGGGTGCAGCAGCCATACGCCGCTCTGACGGACCTGGAAGACGACGTGGCTTCCGTCGGGCGAGACCGCCGGGGTCCGCACCAACCGGCCCGGCAGCGGCGAGGCGTACACGCGACGCTCGCCCGACTGCACGTCCAGCACCACCAGTCGGTCCTCCAGGCTGTAGGCAATGCGACGGCCGTCGGGAAACCACGAGCCCCCCCACGGCTGGCCCACCCGGTGCGACGTGTGCTGCTGCAGTCGACCGGTCCGCAGGTCCACCGTCCAGAGCTGCCAGACCCGCGGCCGCTGCGGCTCGGCGCGCACGAATGCGACGCGGGTTCCATCGGGCGACCAGCTCGGCACCAGCGCCATGCCCGTGCCGCTGATGCGGCGGACGCCCGAGCCGTCGTGCGCGGCGGCGACGTATACGGCCCGTTCGCCCTCCCTGTCGGAGTCGAAGGCCAGCCGTGTGCCATCGGGTGAGATCTGGACGTGATAGCTGTTGGCGCCGTCACGAAGCAGGGTCCGCACCCGCGACGGGGTGCCGTCGGTACCGAGCGTGGCCTCATGGAGGCCGGTGCGCGACGTCCCGCTGTGAAAGAGCAGCGCGCCGGTCAATGGCGCGAAGGACGGGGAGTATGGCGCGGCGCCGACGTCCGCGGCCCGCACCAACCGGTGTGGTGCAGCAGCCACCGCCACTGTCCCCGTCTGCGCCGACTCGGGGGGCGCAGGCGCGGCAGCGGCAGCGGCAGCGTCGCGCGCGCGCGAAGGCGGAAGGTTGCCGTGACCGTGGCCGGAGGCCGTGTCGACCGCCGATTCCCTGGTGGAGGCCGCAGGGTCGTCACTCGGCCAGCCATGCCGGACACGCGCGATCCCTGCCGCCAGTACGATCAGTGTTGCTGCCGCGGTAGCGGACAGGGTGATGTGCCTCCGCACACCAGCGCGGCCGGACCGCCGGAGCGTTGCGGTGGACGTGCTCGGCACCGCCGGGGCGGGCGGCGGCGCCGTAGGCAGGAGCGTCATCTCCGATATCGAAGCTGTCGTGACCTCCCACCGCGCATAAAGGTCGGCGCGGGCTGCCGATCCGTCGGACGCCCGCGCCCATCTCCACGCGGCAAGCAGCGCGTCGGGTGTCTCGAAGGCGATGCTCCCTTCGCCGCCAGCTTGCGCTCGCACCGGCGCCAGCGCCTGATCGATGCGGCGCGGCCCGAGGGCGTCGTCGCCGCCTCGCGGCGAGCTGGTCAGCTGCGCGAGCAGCCGGCAGAGCGCTGTCGCCTGCTCGCCCGGGGCGCACGTGGTTGTCGGCTGGCCGCGCTGCTCGACCTCTATGTCACCGAACGCCGTGAGCAGGCATTGGTCGGGCGACGGGAGAGGCGAGAAGCAGCCGCGGGCATCGAGCGTCGGGCTCGCCGCGGCCCAGACGGCTTCAAGGATCGCGACGGCCTCGTGCACCTCGACCCGCGTGCCGTCGCCGATCAGGCGACTCAGCGGTACCGCAAACTGGGTGTCGCAGGCCATGGCATCGGCCGAAATTGCAGCATGCATGCCACCTGCCTGTGCAGGTCGCCGCGGTCCGCTTGCGACTGGCACGGGGTTCGCGAAGGGATGCGCAATGGCAGGCGTGCGCGTTGGCTGCTCCGGGTGGGACTACCCGCACTGGCGGGCGCGATTTCACGCCGCCGAGATTCCGCGTCGACAGTGGCTCGAGGCCTATGCGCGCGAGTTCGACTGCGTCGAGCTCAACAACTCCTTCTACCGGCTGCCTGCACCGGAAACCTTTGCTGGGTGGTCCAGTCGCGTGCCGCCCGACTTTCTGTTTGCCGTCAAGGCCAGCCGGTACCTGACGCACATGAAGCACCTGAAGGATCCAGACGAGCCCCTCTATCGGTTGCTCGAGCATGCGCAGCACCTCGGTCCGCATCTCGGCCCGATCCTGTATCAACTTCCGCCGCGGTGGATGCCCGACCTGCAGCGGCTCTCGACCTTCCTGGCGGCCCTGCCCGCCTTCACGCCGGGCGACGATGGGCCGAAGGTCGGACCGCTGCGTCACGTGATCGAGTTTCGTCACGAAACAGGCGTGACCGACGACGTGCTCGAACTGCTTCGCCGGCATGGCGTCGGGCTGTGCCTGCACGACATGCCCGGTGGCCCGATCGGCACGGCCGCGAAGGCCATCACCAGCCCGACGGTCTATGTGCGCTTCCACGGCGCCACGGGCAAGTACTGCGGGCGCTACCCGGATCGGGTGCTGGAGGAATGGGCCGCGTGGCTGACGCCGCACGTCGAGGCTGGCGGCGAGGTGTTCGCCTTCTTCAACAACGACATCGACGCGCAGGCGCCGGAGGACGCGCGGCGACTGCGCACCCGCCTGGTCGTGTCGGCGCAGCCGCGCCGGCCGACGCGCCCTCATGACCCGAGTCGGTCGTACTCTGCCTTGACCGCGCGATAGCACGCACACGTCCCGGCCTCCAGCGCGGTCCGTATCCTCGCCGAATCTGTCGCCATATGCCGTGCGGCGCGCCACGGCTCCCGCCTCGCCTCCGCGCATCACTGGCCTCCACAGGCCCGCCCGGTGCGGCATGATCACTGCAATGGCGTTCGGCGCGCCATGGCGCCAACCCGTATGCCTGAGACCGACGCCGAAATCCGACTGCGGCTCCTCGAGAGGAGCCTGACCGACTACGCGATCTTCACCATCGACTCGGCCGGGGCCATCACCACGTGGAATCCCGGTGTCCAGCAGGTGCTGGGCTACACGCGGGACGAGTTCGTGGGCTGCGCCTTCGCGACGCTGTTCACGCCCGAGGACCAGGCGGCCAACAAGCCGGCCGAGGAGATGGCGCGCGCGCTCGCAACGGGCCGCTCCGACGACAAACGATTCCATGTGCGGAAGGACGGCACCAGGTTTCCTGCAGACGGCGTCGTGCAGCTGATGAGCAGCGAGGCGCGCCGCCCGTCCTTCCTCAAGGTCATGTACGACGCGACGCATCAGCGCCGCACGTCTGATGCGCTTCGCGACACGGAAGAGCGGTATCGGCTGCTGGTCGAGAACGTGCGTGACTACGCGGTGTTCCTGCTCGATGCCGGCGGCCACGTGCAGAGCTGGACGGCCGAGGCCCAGAAGATCAAGGGCTACGCGCCACACGAGATCATCGGCCAGCATTTTTGTGTCTTCTTCACGCCCGAGGACCAGGGTCGCGGTGCGCCCCAGCAGGAACTCGACCGGGCTGTCGCCAACGGCCGGGCGGAGGGCGAGGGGTGGCGCGTCCGCAAGGACGGCTCGCGGTTCTGGGGAGACGAGATCGTCGCGCCCATCCGGCACGCCGACGGGCAGCTGCGGGGCTTTGCCAAGATCGTCCGCGACCTGACGACGCGGCAGCTCGCCGCCGTCGAGCGGGAGCAGCTCTATGCGCAGGCGCACGAGGCCAGTCGTCTCAAGGACGAGTTCCTGAGTACGGTCTCGCATGAGCTGCGGACGCCACTCAACGCCATCGTCGGGTGGACCCACCTGCTCGAGGCGTCGATCGCCTCACTTGACGACACGCAGCGGCGTGCGGTGCGGGCGATCGCGCGCAACGCGCAGGTCCAGGTGCAGTTGGTCGACGACCTGCTCGACGTGTCGCGCATCGTGTCGGGGCAGGTGCGCCTGCATGCGGAGTGCGTGTCGCTGACTGACGTGGTGCGGGCCGCTGTCGACTCGGTCCGCCCCGCGGCAACTGCCAACCGCATCCAGGTCGAGACCCACGTCGATCCCGATGACGCCCTCGTCTATGCGGACCGCGACCGCCTGCAGCAGATCATCTGGAACCTGCTCTCGAATGCCGTCAAATTCACACCGGCCGGTGGCCGTGTCACCACGTGTGCCGCCACCTCCGACGACGGCACTGTCATTGTCGTGCAGGACACGGGCATCGGCATCGACGCGCACATGTTGCCGCTGGTGTTCGAGCGCTTCCGACAGGCCGACAGCTCGACGACCAGGCGCCATGGTGGGGTCGGGCTTGGACTGGCCATCGTCCGACAGCTGGTCGAGCAGCATGGCGGGACGGTCGAGGTGACCAGTGGCGGCCGCGATTCCGGGTCGACGTTCACGGTCCGCCTGCCGGCACCACCGGCCGCCACGTCCCCTCGACCGGGCGAGGCGGTGGTCCCTGCTCGCGCGGCGCACCCGGCAGGGTCCCAGCTGACCCGGGTGAGGGTGCTCGTCGTGGACGATGACGAGGACGCACGGGAAGTGCTGCGTACCGCCCTGACCCAGGTTGGTGCGGACGTGGTGGTTGCGGACTCGGCCGCGGCGGCGCTGGCGTCGATGGCCACGCGCCTGCCGGACGTGATCGTGGCCGACATCGGCATGCCTGATGAGGACGGTTACAGCCTGATGCGCAAGATTCGTCTCGCGGCGTCCGAGCAGACGCACCGGCCGCCAGCCATCGCGCTCACCGCCTTTGCCCGGGACGAGGACCGTTTCCGAGCGCTCGAAGCCGGCTTCCAACTGCATCTGAGCAAGCCAATCGTCCCGACGGCCGTCATCGACGCAGTTGCCCGCCTGGTGCGCGCGTCATGATGACGCCCCGCCGGATTGATGTCCGGCCAGCGGCTCGGTGCCTCTTCGCCTGAACGTATGGGTGGACGCATCTCGAATCGTCCCGTGGTCAGGGCCCCTCGCACGGCCCGCCCCGTCACCGTGCCGGTCACGGGCACGGCGCTGTTGCTGATTGACGTGATCAACGACCTGGCGTTCGATGGCGCGGAAGCCATCATCGCCGAGGCCGAGCGGATGGCCGGTCGCCTTGCCAGCTTGAAAGCCCGGGCCAGGGCGGCAGGGGTGCCCTGCATCTACGTCAACGACAACTTCGGCCAGTGGCGTTCCGATTTCCGGCTGACCGTCCGGCACTGCACGGCGGCGGGCTCTCCCGGCCGGCGGATTTCCAGGCGCATGCGGCCGACCCGACACGATTTCTTCGTGCTGAAACCAAAGCACTCGGGTTTTTTCGACACCACCCTCGACACGCTGCTGAAGACCCTGCGCATCCGTCGCGTCATCGTCACCGGGCTGGCCGGCAACATCTGCGTGCTGTTCACGGCCAACGACGCCTACATGCGCGAACTCAAGCTGTTCGTGCCGCGGGACTGCATTGCCTCCAACACCCCGGCGGACAACGAGTACGCGCTCCGTCAAATCGACACCGTCATGAAGGGCAACGTGGCGCCGTCCACGGCCCTGACCTTTGCCGCTGCGCGACGCCGCACGCCGCGGTCCCGAGCGTAACCCGCCGATGAAGAACATTCTCAGCAAGTCTCGCAGCGTCGATGCCATCGTCTCGTCGATCTTCGGATTGACCGAACTGCGCCCCGGGCAGCGGCAGGTCATCGACAGCGTCCTGGCCGGCCGGCATACCCTGGCGATCATGCCGACCGGCGCCGGCAAGTCGCTGTGCTACCAGGTGCCGGCCCTGCTGAAGTCCGGGATGACGCTGGTCGTCTCGCCGCTGATCGCGCTGATGCGCGATCAGTACGAGAAGATGACGGCGCTCGATCTCGAGGCCGTGCAGGTCAACAGCGCCGTCGCGGCGCGGGATGTCACGCGGGCCAAGGCACGCATCGAGCGGCGGGCGGTGGAGTTCGTCTTCACCACGCCCGAGCAGGTGCTCTCCGATGACATGGGCCGATTGCTGTCCACGGCCCGCGTCGACCTGCGTGGTCATCGACGAGGCGCATTGCATCAGCCAGTGGGGCCACGACTTCCGGCCAGCCTACGTGGAGGCCCTGCAAGCCATTCGCGGGCTTCGTGGCGCCACCGTGCTCGCCCTGACTGCCACCGCGCCGCCGGAAGTGCTGGAGGACATCGAGACACAGCTCGGGCTGGGGTCGCTGGCCGTGGTCAACACCGGCGTGCATCGGCCGAACCTGCGGTACGCCGTCCGTCCGGTGGAGAGCGAGACCGACAAGCAGCGGCAGCTGATCGAGATTCTCGGCGGCCTGCAGGGGGCGGCGATCGTGTACGCGGCGTCGGTCCGCCACGTCGAGGCCATTGCGCAACTGCTGCGGACCGAAGGGATCGACGCCGTGGCGTATCACGGCCGCATGCCCGCGAAGGCCAGGAGCGACTCGCACGAGGCCTTCATGAGCGGGCGTACGGCGCTGACGGTGGCGACCAACGCCTTCGGCATGGGCATCGACCGCCCCGACATCCGGGCGGTCGTCCATTACGACCTGCCGTCCTCGCTCGATGTCTATTACCAGGAGTCCGGCCGTGCCGGGCGCGACGGACAGCCTGCCGAGTGCATCCTGCTGTTCCAGCGCCGCGACCGCGCCTTGCAATCGTTCTTCCTGGCGGGGAAGTACCCGACCCGCGACGACGTGGTCGCGGTGGTCGAGGCGCTGCGCAGCGCCCCTGACGTGGCGATGACGCTGCCGGAACTGCGCCTGGGGGTCGGCGCGGTGAGTGCCAGCAAGGTACGGGTCATCCTGAGTCTGCTCAAGGAGTCCGGCGCGGTTCGCGAGCGTCGCGGCGCCCGCTTCGAGATGACGCCGCGTCTCGCAGCGACCGACCTGGACGCGCTGGCCGCCGGGTATGACCAGCGCCGCGAACGCGAGCGCGGCAAGCTCGAACAGATGACGGTGTACGGCCAGACGGCACTGTGTCGCACGCGCCTGCTCATGGAGGCCTTGGGTGACGACGCGGCGGCGTCGTCCTGCGATCACTGCGACAACTGCTGCGGCGTCGCCGAGCGTGCCGTGGCTGCGGCACAGGGGGTGTCGTCGTAGCGCTGCTTCCCGCTCAGCAGGCAGGACCTGACCTTGATCGTTTATGGACGGATCGCCACGACGGTGATCGACTTGGGCGCCAAGGTCACCGAGAGCCGCTGGCCCGTGAGCGTCACGGGGAACGGCTTGGGCGCCACCGTGTCAGGCGCCTCGAACGAGTTGACGCTGTCGACGGCCGGCGCCGTCAGGGTCTCAGCAGATGCCGACCTCGGTGTGATGCCGGCGAGCGTCGTCGTGACCTCGGCCGGCCGCGTCGGATCGACGTTGGTGAGCGACAGCCACAACGTTCCCGATGCATCGTGAGCCGCGATGGCATCGACGCGTGGCAGTGAGATGCTGCCGTGGGTGTATCGGCCCGCGTCCAGGCTGACCGGCACGAACGTCGCCCCCTGGAACGGGACGTACATCCGGAACGCGTGGTAGGTCGGCGTCAGCACCATCTTCGGGCCGTCGGTCAGGATCATCGCCTGGAGCACGTTGACCATCTGGGCGATGTTGGCCATCCGCACCCGGTCGGCGTGCCGCGCGAAGATGTTGATGTTGAGCGCGACGATGATCGCGTCGCGGATGCTGTTCTGCTGCGACAGGAATCCCGGGTCGGTGCCAGGCAGGGGTGCGTACCAGGCGCCCCATTCGTCGACGACCAGAGCCACCTTCTTCTCCGGGTCGTACTTGTCCATGATCGCGGAGTGCCTGGTGACGAGGCCTTCCATCTGCAGCGTGGCCTGCAGGATCTCGGCGTATTCCTTCTCGCCGAAGCCCGACCGACTTGTACGAAGCCGGAAAGCGCACGACCGTGTAGTTGTGCAGCGAGAGGCCGTCCATGTGGTCCCAGCTCCACTGGCGTCCCTTCCACGACTTCATGATCGTCTCGGTCCAGTCGTCGAAGCGCTTCTCGCCGCCGCCCGGCCCGACCGCGATCTTCAGCATGCGGTCGGTGGTCTGCTGGGCCGGGTTGAAGTTGCGGACGAACCGGCTGTAGACGCGCAACTGGCTGAGGTAGTACTCCGCCGACATGTTGCCGCCGCAGTCCCAGTTCTCGTTGCCGATGCCGAGGTAGGCGATCTTGTACGGCGCCGCCCGGCCGTTCGCCGCGCGTTCCTTGGCGAGCGCGGTCGGCTGCGCGGTGGTGAGGTACTCGAGCCAGTCGGCGGCCTCAGCGGGCGTGCCCGACCCGAGGTTGATCGAGAGGTAGGCCTCGGCGCCGATCTGGTCGACGAAATCGAGGAACTCGTGTGTGCCGAACGTGTTCGGCTCGGTGACGCCGCCCCAGTTCGGGTTCAGCGTGACCGGCCGCGAGCCAGCCGGCCCGATGCCCTTGCGCCAGTGGTACTCGTCGGCGAAGCAGCCGCCTGGCCACCGCACGTTGGGCACCTTGAGCGCCTTCAGCGCCGCGACGACGTCGTTGCGGATGCCGCGGGTGTTGGGGATTGGCGAGTCGGGGCCGACCCAGACCCCTTCGTAGATGCCCTTGCCCAGGTGTTCCGCGAACTGTCCGAAGAGCTGTCGGTCGATCGTCGGCCCGGGCCTGGACGCGTCGAGCGTCGCGACGATGGCCGCGTCGGCACGATCCTGAGGCGCTGCACGCACGACCACGAGGCCGGCAGCAATGACGACGGTCACGATCGAGGTGGCGAGCCACCGGCCAACGCGCTGCGGCAACAGGACGCTCATCGGAACATCACCTTTGTCTGGGCCCCCAGTATAGCCGCGCGCGTGGCCGATCTGGTGTTGGACGGTGTCCATCCCACAGCGGCGGGGTATGCCGTGATGGCGCCGCTGGTCGCGGCGTCACTGATGGAGGTCCTGCCTCGCTAGGACACCGCCGGCGGGAACCCGGAGAAGAGGCGGCTGCCGGCAGTCTCGACGGAGTCGTGAGCCGCCGGGCAGGGGACCCCGGGTGTGGCGTGGGCGCGCCGGTCGAGGACAGCCCGCGTTCAGATCACGCCGAGCGCGACCATTGCCCGAGCCACCTTGATGAATCCGGCGATGTTGGCGCCGTTGACGTAGTTCCCGGGCGTGCCGTACTCCTCGGCTGTCTCGTAGCAGCGCTGGTGGATGCCGCGCATGATCTCCGCGAGCCGCTGTTCGGTGTGCTCGAAGGTCCAGGCGTCGCGGCTGGCGTTCTGCTGCATCTCGAGGGCCGATGTGGCCACGCCGCCGGCATTGGCCGCCTTGCCCGGGCCGAAGACGACGCCACGCTCATGGAAGACCGCGACCGCCTCCGGTGTGGCTGGCATGTTGGCGCCTTCGGCGACCAGCAGGCAGCGGTGATCGGCCAGGGTGACGGCGTCCTTGCCGTTCAGCTCGTTCTGGGTGGCACAGGGCAACGCCACCTGGCAGGGAATGTCCCAGATATTGCCGCCCGCGACGAACTGCCCGCGCCCGACTCGCTCCACGTACGCGTCGATGCGTCCCCGCTCGATCTCCTTGATCTGCTTGACGCATGCGAGATCGATCCCTGTCGGATCATGGACCACGCCGCCCGAATCGGAGCAGGCCACCACCACCCCGCCCAACTGCTGCAGCTTCTCCATGGTGTAGACGGCGACGTTGCCGGTACCCGACACCACGCACGTCTTGCCCTCCAGCGTGTCGCCTCGCGCCTTGAGCATCTCCTGGACGAAGTACACCAGCCCGTACCCGGTCGCCTCACGACGCACCAGGGCCCCGCCCCAGTCCAGGCCCTTACCGGTGAGGACGCCCGACTCGTACCGATTGGTGATGCGTTTGTACTGGCCGAAGAGATAGCCGATCTCGCGCTGGCCCACGCCGATGTCCCCGGCTGGCACGTCGGTGTACTCGCCCAGGTGACGGTACAGCTCGGTCATGAAGCTCTGGCAGAAGCGCATCAGCTCCACGTCGGAGCGCCCCTTGGGGTCGAAATCGGAGCCGCCCTTGCCGCCGCCGATGGGCATGCCGGTGAGCGCATTCTTGAAGACCTGCTCGAACCCGAGAAACTTGATGACGCTGAGATTCACCGAAGGGTGGAAGCGCAACCCGCCCTTGTACGGACCCAGCGCGCTGTTGAACTCCACGCGGAAGCCGCGGTTGATCTGCACGCGACCGGAGTCGTCCTGCCACGGGACCCGGAAGATGATCTGGCGCTCAGGTTCGCAGATGCGTTCGATGGCCCGATCGTCGCGGAACTCGGGGTGTTTGGAGAGCACCGGGCCCAGCGAACCGAGGACCTCCAGCACTGCCTGCTGGAATTCCGATTCGCCCGCGTTCCGACGAACAATGTCCTGATACAGCGCCTGGATGTCCTCGTCGCCCTGCAACCGCATGCCTCGTCTCTCCTCGACCGGCCGGAGTCGATCGAAAAACCAACGGTGTCAATACCGCCGGAGTGCTCTGCCAGCGTAGCCCAGATCATGCTGACGCGGCGACTGCGCGGGTCACCGCTGCCGCGCCCGGGTCCGTACGCCCGCCCGGCGACAGGCGGTTGGTAGACTGAGCTGCATGTCATGCGCCGTCCAGGTTCGCTGCAGCTGGCCATGAAGGTGGAGCGATGACCGCACCGCGCGTCTTCCTGCTCTCGCCGGCGAATGCGGCGGGACCGCGCGGACGGCTTCTGCGTACGTCCCGAAACGTCGCGCTGGCGGCACGTCTCAGAGCGGGTGAGGAGGTGCCGATCGGCGATATCTACGCCTTCATCAGCGCACTGTATTTTCGCGGCAAGCTGGCCTACGCCGAATGCTTCGCGCCTGGTCGCAGCCTGGTCATCACGCCATGCCTGGGACTGTTGGCGCCGTCGACGCCCATGAGCGCGCGAGGGCTCGAGGAGCTTGCCGGCGTGCCGATCGATGCGGGCGAGCCGCGCTACCTCGAACCGCTGCGGCGGGATGTGCTGCAGCTGGCGCGCAGCTGGGAAGGCGAGGTGGTGCTGCTCGGCAGCATCGCGTCACCCAAGTACACCGACCCGCTGCTCGACGTGCTCGGCAGCCGGCTCGTCTTCCCCTCCACTTTCGTCGGTCGAGGCGACATGAGCCGTGGCGGCGTGCTGCTGCGTGCCGTGCGGGCCGGGCAGGAACTCGAGTACATCCCCGTGTCTGGTGCCATCCGTCACGGAACACGCCCCCCGAGGCTGCCCAAGCCCTGATGTCCGCCCCTGCGCTGGTGGCAGTCGGGCCGTCGCCGGTCGACGACGACGTCGAGCGGGAGTCGCGACGCCGGGCCCGCGTCGGACTACCATGTGTACGGGCTCAGCGCTGCCGGTGCAGCTCGAGCCGTCCCCAATTCAGGAAGGTCGCAGATGAAATACTCAGTCCTCGTCAATGGCGAGCAGCGTGCGGTCGACGTGCCGGAGCGGATGCCCCTGCTGTGGGTGCTGCGCGACACCATGGACCTCAAGGGCACCAAGTTCGGCTGCGGCATGGCGCAGTGCGGCGCCTGCACGGTGCTCCTGGACGGTCAACCGATTCGCTCGTGCGTCACCCCCATCTCGTCGGTCGGCAAGGCGCTCGGTGACCACGATCGAGAGCCTGCCGCGCGACGGCTCGCACCCGCTGCAGCAGGCCTGGCTGGAACTCGATGTGCCGCAGTGCGGCTACTGCCAGGCGGGTCAGCTGATGTCCGCCTCGGCGCTGCTCACGGCCACACCGAATCCGACCGACGCGCAGATCGACACCGCGATGAGCGGCAACGTGTGCCGCTGCGGCACCTACGTGCGGATCAAGCAGGCAATCAAGTCGGCGGCCGCCGCCGGGCGGAGGGCCTAGTCATGAAGGCAACCCAGAAGGGCCAGAGTCTGGATCGGCGCACGTTCCTGCAGGTCTCGGCGGTGGCCGGTGGCGGTCTGCTGATCGGCCTCTACGCGCCCGCCGCTGCGGCGCAGGGCCGCGCGGGTGGCCCCGCCGCGTCCGCTGAGTCGTTCGCACCGGACACCTACATCACGGTGCACCCCGACAACACCTTCACGATCATCTCGAAGAACCCGGAAACCGGGCAGGGCATCAGGACCGCGCTGCCCCAGATCATCGCCGACGAGTTCGACGTCGACTGGGCGCAGGTCAAGATCCAGCAGGCCGACCTCGACCCGAAGTACGGCGCACAGTTCGAGGGCGGCAGCCGTGCCATTCCCTCGAACTACCAGAACATGCGTCTGGTGGGGGCAGGTGGCCGGCCAGGTGATGCTGGCCGCGGCCGCGCAGCAGTGGAACGTTCCGCAGAGCGAACTGACCACGAAAGCGGGCGTGGTCACGCACGCGGCCAGCACGCGCACCGCGACCTACGCGTCGCTGTCGTCGCTGGCGGCGACCCTGCCGGTGCCCGACAAGGCCGCCATCGAGGCCGGCCTCAAGAACCCGCGCGACTTCACGATCATCGGCAAGCGCATTCGCGGCGTCGACAACCTGGACATCGTGACGGGACGTCCGGTGTTCAGCATCGACGTGGCGCTGCCCGACATGCTGCACGCGGTGCTGGTGAAGTGCGACGTGTTCGGTGGCAAGGCCGTCAGCGCCAACCTGGACGAGATCAAGAAGCTGCCGGGCATCCGGCACGCCTTCATCGTCGAGCCTGCCGGCCAGGGCAACAACTCGCTGGCGTCGGGAGTGGCGATCGTGGCCGACAGCTGGTGGCTGGCCAACGACGCGCGCACCTCACTGAAGGTCACCTGGGACGAAGGCGCGGTTGCCACGCAGAGCAGCACCGGCTACCTGGCGCAGGCGCGCGAACTGGCCGCGCGTGCGGCGACGGCGCCTCCCCCCGCACCGCCAACTGCGCCGACCGCAGGGGCACCTGCCGCGACAGGCGGGGGCCGGCCCAGTGGGCCGCCGCGCGCCGTGATCGGCGACGTCGAGGCGGCCTTCCGCACCGCGGCCAAGACCATCGAAGCCGAGTACTTCTTCCCGCTGCTGTCGCACGCGCCGCTCGAACCGCAGAACTCCACCGCGCACTTCCACGACGGCAAACTCGAGATCTGGTCGCCGAGCCAGATTCCGTCGAAGCAGCATCCGGCGCTTGGCGCCGGCATCCCGCCCGAGAACATCACGTTCCATCTCGTGCGGGCGGGCGGCGGATTCGGACGACGGCTCGTCAGCGAATACGACATCGAAGTCGCACGGATCGCCCGCACCGTCACCGAGGAGCGGGCGGCCGCGGGCCTGCCGAGCGTCCCGGTCAAGCTGCTCTGGTCGCGCGAAGACGACCTCGCGCACGACCAGTACCGGCCCACCGGGTTCCACTTCTTCAAGGCCGGCCTGGACGCGAGTGGCACGCTGATCGCCTACCGCGATTTCGTCGCCAGCACGAATTCGGTCGTACCGGCCAACGAGTTCCCGCGCGGCTTCGTCGAGAACGTGCTCGTCACGTCCGAGAACGTGACGCCGTTCGGCATCCCCGTCGGCGCCTTGCGGGCGCCACCCACCAACGGCATCTCGTTCGTGAAGCAGGGCTTCATCGACGAGGTCGCCGTCGCCGCCGGCAGGGATCCGCTGCAGTACCGGATCGACCTGCTGAACAACCCGGTCGGCCCCGGCGCCACGGGTGGCTTCAATCCGGTCCGCGCGCGCGGCGTGCTCGAGGCCGTGCGTGACGATGTCGGACTGGGATCGCCGCTCGTCGCTGCCGCGGGGTACCGGCAAGGGCGTGGCGTTCCAGTACGCGCACGCCGGCTACGTGGCATACGTCGTCGAGGTCTCGGTCGATGCGGAGAAGGCCATCAAGGTCAACCGCGTCTGGAGTGCGGTGGACATCGGCCGCCAGATCGTCAACCCGAGCCACTCGGAGAACCTGGTGCATGGTGGCTTCATCGAGGGCATGAGCCACCTGATGTCGTGGGCCATCACGATCGACAAGGGGCGTGTGGTGCAGAAGAACCTGCACCAGTACCAGCCGGCGCGCATGCCGCACGCCCCGGCCAGCATCGAGGTCAAGTTCCTCGAGACCGATTTCGATCCGACGGGACTCGGCGAGCCGTCGTTGCCGCCGGCCGTCCCCGCGCTCACCAACGCCATCTTCGCGGCCACCGGTGTCCGCATCCGGTCGTTGCCGCTGGAGACGCAGGGCTACCGCTGGACGTAACCCGCATCGCCTCCCTGTCGCTCGGGTCCTGAACCGATTGCCGAAATCGGTTCAGGATGCCCTGTACTCGCGGCCCCGCATGCCACCCATCCGATCGACCGCAATCGCCGCCGTCATCCTGGCCTGCGTGCTCGGCGGCCGTACGCAGCTGCAATCGCAGCCACGCACCCTTGTTGCGCACGGTTTCGAGGGGACGACGCACGGATGGCTGGTGTCCGGGGACACGGGCGCCGCCGACCCGCAACTGCACGCGTCGGGCGGCGCTCCGGGGGGCTACATCTCGCATGAAGACGAGGCGCTGGGCGAGACGTGGTACTTCCGGGCCCCCGACAGCGTGTTGCGGGCGTTGTCGGCAGCCGAGCACGGCACGCTGGCCTACAGCCTCAAGCAGTCGGCCGACATCGTCGGGAATTTCGAGGACGACGTCGTCATCATCGGGCCCGCCGGCCGCCTGTCGTACCGGTTCCGGGAGTCGCCCGGCACGGACTGGGCGTCGTTCTCGGTGACTTTCACGGCGGCCGCCGGCTGGCGTTGGAACTGGAACAGGGCGGCCACGCAAGAGCAGATCCGCCGCGTGCTCGCCAATCCGACCAGCCTCGAGATCCGCGGCGAGTATCACACCGGCCCGGACGAGGGCTCACTCGACAGCGTCGAGGTCACGTCCGCGTCTGCCGCCGCGCTCCGGTGATACGGCGTGGGTGCGGCTGCGACGCATCGACCCTGTCGAACGGGACCAGCTCGACCCTGGCTCAGAAGGTGAACCTGGCGCGCGACAGCGGACTCCGGTCGCGATCGAACAGGTAGCGTTCATCGTCGCGAAGCAGGCCGAGGCCGGTGTTCGGTCGAGCCGAGGCAGGCACGCCCAGCGCCTTGTTGTACGCCGCGATGGCCTTGGCAATCGTCGACGTGGCGGGTGGGCGCAGCGCACCGAGCGTGGCTTTGAGGACGGACACGTCTCCGCTATTCTGCTGCGCCGCTGCGAGCGTTTTCAGCAGTGCCAGCGCGGCCTCCTTGCGAGCCGCAGCGTCGTCCTCCCTGGGGCCGTCGCTCTGAGCCGCGCGGTCGTCGAGCAGGGGATGGTTGGCCACGACGCCCGCCTGGTCCGTGGCGCTTCCGCTGCCATCCTGCAGTTGAAACGCGCTGGTCACCGGGACGCCGCGCGGTGACGACTCGGCGGCCCCTGTCGCGACGGCAAGGTCCCGCAGCAGGTCGTCGAGCGCCCCCTGAGCGCGCGGTGCCAACGCCTGAGTGGGCCCCGCCGTCCGAGCCGAGCGACCTCTCCAGCCGCGTGCGGTCGAGAGTCAGAGCCAATCGGCCGCCGCCGGCGCCAAGGGTCAGCCCCTGGATTCCTGCGTTGGCCACGCCGGTCAATGCGCGTTCGAGCACGGCAGCGACTGCCGCACGGTCGCTCGAGTCCTGCAGGCCCGACAGGACGCTGTTGAACGCGCTGACCGCCTGCTCGACCTGAGGTGCCACCTTGTCGGCGTTGGATACCGTTCTCGACCCGACCTGGGTCGTCACCGTCCTGGTCTCGGCAGGTGTGGCCGCATAGGTGCCGGTGATGATGCCGAGCGTAGCCAACACCCCGGAACTGTCCGACAGGCTGATCGACTCGTCAGGACGGGTCGAGACGATGCGCAGGCGACCGGTCTGCTGGTCGAGCGTCGCCCGTACCCCCGGCGCGTCGCCGATCGCGGCGACGAGACCGCGAACCGTCGTCGCTGCCGGATCGACGGCGATCTCACGGCCGTTGACGACGATCGACCCAGCCCGGACGCCGGCATACTCCGGCAGGCTGCCGAGCGCGACGTCGAATGCCGAGACCGTCTGCTGCCCCGTACTGCGCGTGACATCGGCGTCGAGCTTGACGGCGGCAAGGAAGCCCGACGTGTCGCCGACGAGCGCCGGTGCTTCGCTGCCCGTGGTCGAAACCAGCCGCACCGTCTGGGTTTCGCTGTCGAAGCTGGCCGTCACGCCGGCCGAAGACGCGGTGATCTTCGCGAGCACCGAACTCACCGAGTCGTCTGCTGCGACATCGATCGCGACGCCGTTCACGGTGAACTGCCCAGCCCGCACGCTCAGCCCCGGGTCGAAGAGCGGTCCGCCCACGCCGCTGGCGTTGAAGCTGGCGTCCGGGTTGACCCGGAGGCCCACGGCGCCCGTCGAAATGCCGGCAGCGGTCAGCAGGCCGCTGCTATCGGACTCCAGGGCGAGAGTGGCCCCGGCGACCGTGGGTGTGAAGACCAGCGTGTCGCTGTCCTCGCGCATAGGCTGCCGTCACACCCGCGTCGGCCGCGTTGATCCTGGCAATCACGTCCTGCAGCGAGTCCCTGGCGGCGTCTACGGTGATCGCCTTCCCGTTGACGCTGAAGGAGCCCGACACCACGTCGGCAAAACGCGTCGTCGCCGACAGGGCCTGGCGGTCGTCGGCAATGTTGCCGCGCAGGGTGTCGCCAGCCGCGAGACCCGCCGCGGCAAGCAGGCCGGACGAGTCCTCGCCAATGGCGATGGCCTGTTCACTGTCGGCAGTGCTCACGAGCGCGATGCGGCCGGTCGTGGCGTCGAGGCTGGCGCTCACCCCGGCATCCGCGGCGTTGATCCGGTCGAGGATGGCCGCGATCGAATCCGACTGCCACATCGACGTCGATCCGCGCGCCGTTGACGGTGAACGCGCCCGACACCACCGCGGCGAACTGACTGGTCTTGGACAGCACCTGCTGGTCGTCGCGAATGCTGCCGCGGACGGTGTTGTCGGTGCTCAGCAGGCCCGCGACGAGAAAGCCGCTGGTGTCCTGACCGACCACGATGGCGTCCTCGCTCGCGCCCGTGCTGACGAGCGCGATGCGCCTGGTCGACGCGTCGTAGCTCGCCGTCACGCCGGCACCCGCGTCGTTGATCTTCTCGATGACCGACGCGACGCTGTCCTGCCGGGCGACGACGTCGATGGTCGTGCCGTTCACCGTGAAGCTGCCGTCGACGACGGAGGCGAACGGCGTGGTGCGCGCCAGCACCTGCCGGTCGTCGCGCAGGTTGCCCACGACGGTGTCGGCCGACGGACAGATGGGCGGCGGCAAGGAAACCGGAGGTGTCGCTGCCCAGCGGCACGTCGTCTTCGCTGTCGTAGGTCGCCTGGAGGGTGATCCGGTCGGCATCGCCATCGTAGCTGGCCACGACCCTCGCACCCGAGCCGTTGATGCGGTCGATCAGGGAGGAGACCGTATCGGTAGCGGTGTCGACCGAGATCTCCTGGCCGTCGATCGTGAACGTACCATCGGTCACTGCCGCGAATGCCGCGATGTTGGCCAGCGCAACGCCGTCCTCGCGCAGGTGGCCGCGGACCGTGTCGGCCGTCTCCAGGCGTGCCGCAGCGAGGAATCCACTGCTGTCGTTGGCGACCGCGATCAGGTCCTGGCTGTTCTCGGTTCCGGTCAGCACCAGCCGGTCGGTGTCGGCATCGTAGGCGGCGGTGACGCCGGCGCCTGCCGCGTTGATGCGGGCGAGCACGGTGTCCAGCGTGTCGCTCGAGGAGTCGACCGTGATCGCGGTGCCATTGATGGTGAACGAGCCTGACGACACGTTCCCGAACTGCGACGTCCGCGCCAGCACCTGGCGGTCGTCGCGGATGTTGCCGCGCAGGGTGTTGGCGGGCTCCAGGCCGGCGGCGGTGAGGAAGCCAGACGTGTCGCCCGAGATGGCGACGTCCTCCTCGGAGCTGTCAATCGAGGCCAGGCCGATGGTGTTGGAGACGGCGTCGAAGCTGGCGGTGACGCCGGCATCGGCGCTGTTGATCCTGTCGACGATGGACTGGACCGAGTCGGTGGTGGCGACGGCAATGCGCTTGCCGCCGACCACGAACGAGCCGTCGACCACTGACGAGAATCGTGTCAGGTCGCGCAGCGCCACCCCATCCTCGGCGACGTGCCCGCGCACCGTGTTGCCGGTGCTCAGGTGCGCCGCCGCCAGGAAACCGGTCGAGTCGTCGCCGACCGCGATCAGTTCCTTGCTGTTGCTGCTCCGGGTCAGGACCAGCGAATCGGTGGCGGCGTCGTACGCGGCGGTCACACCGGCGTCGCCGGCATTGATTCGGCCGATGACTGCGTTCAGCGAGTCTGCGGCGACATCGATCGAGAACGTGGTGCCATTGATCGAGAACGAGCCGGACGTGACCCCGGCAAACTGGCTGGTTCTGGACAGCACCTGGCGGTCGTCGCGGATGTTGCCACGCACGGTATTGGCCGACGCCAGCTTGGCAGCCGCCAGGAATCCCGAGGTGTCGTCCCCGACCGAGACCAGTTCCTCGCTGCTGGTGGTGCCGGTCAGGACCAGCGCATCGCGAGACGCATCGTAGGCGGCCGTCACGCCCGCGGCCGAGCCGTTGATGCGAGTGACGATCGATGCCAGCGTATCGGTGTTCCGGTCGACGGCGATGCTCACGCCGTTGAGTGCTGAACGTCCCGCTGGTGACGCCGCCGAACTGCGTCGTCTTGGCCAGCACCTGCGCATCGTCGCGGACGTTGCCGCGCGTGGTCGTCGCGCTGCTGAGTTTGACCGCGCTCAGGAACCCCGACGTGTCGTCGGCCAGGACGACGGCGTCTTCCGAGTGGCTCGAGCTGGTGAGGGTGACCTTGTCGTTGGCGAAGGAAGCCGTGACGCCAGCCGCCGACGCGCTGATACGCGCCAGGACGGTGTTGATCGTGTCATTGGCGTTGACGGCGATGCTCACGCCGTTCACCGTGAAGGCGCCCGCCGTGACCTGCGCATTGCCTTCGAAGCGCGGCCGCGCGTTGACGTTGGCATCGTTGAAGACGCCGTTGGGGTCGACGTCGGTGTTGCTGTGGGAGACCGTGGTGGCCGCAGTCTGGTTGCTGGTCAGCGACCCCGTGCCGAAGCTGAGTGACAGGCCGATGTCATCGCCAAGGTAGACCTTGTCGCCGGCTTTGATGTTGCCACTGAACGAGAACAGCATGTCGCCGGTCTGGTCCCGGATCTCGAACTTCACCGTGGTCGCTGTCAGGCCGCATTCAGCGCGGTGACGTTGTTCTTCAGCTTGAACGTCAGCGAGGTCGCCGCGGCTGCCGTGTTCACGCCCGTGAAGACACCGCTGAGCGTGCCGATGCTGGTCGAGGGGTTGCCCGAGCCGGCAAAGACGAGCCTGGTCGAGCCGTAGGACGTGGTGGCGGCGTTGATTTCGCCGGTGGACTGGAGCGTCGAGGCGCGCTGTGCCGACGTCACGTCGAGCCCGAGCGCGGCGCTCGAGGCCAACGTCGAGGCGCTCTCGGGCGAGGTCACGTCGAGCCCGAGGGCCTGCGCGGACTGCAGGCGCGACGCCGCCTCCGGCGACGTGAGATCGAGGCCGAGCACCGCCGACTGCAGGCGCGACACCGCGTCGGGGGCGGTGACGTCCAGGCCGAGGCCGGCCGCCGACGACAGCACGGACGCGGCGTCCGGGGACGTCAGGTCGAGGCCGAGCGCCGCCGCCGACTGGAGCCGCGAGGCGGCCGTGGGCGAGGTCGTGTCGAGTGCGAGGTCGGCTGAGGAGGTGAGTGTGGAGGCGGCTGGGGCAGACGAGAGGTCGAGCGAGAGGTCGCGCGACGACAGCCGCGAGGCTCTTCCGAGCAGGTCCAGTCCCAGCGCCGACGCCGAGGACGCGGATGGTCGACGTCTGGGTATTGACGGCGCGGTTGGCCTGGAGGGTCGCTGCCGTCACCGCCAGCGATCCGATACGCGCGGCGAGGCCGCCGACGGCAGCGACTCACCGCCTTGGTGACCGAAATCGACGTCCTGAAGACCGGCTCGGCCGAACTCGTGAAGCCACGGAGCGAGGCGACCAGCGTCTCCGCTCCCTCGCGGATGGCGCCACGGGATTCGTAGACCGAGGCGCCGGCCTTACCGGGTTTCAGGCTGAGTGTGCCTGTGCTGAAGCCCGTCCCTGCGAGGTTTCGACCCTTGCCACGGCCGATATTCCGGCTGGCGTACGGAATTGCCGTCGCGATTGAGGCGGTCTGCGCCGATGCCTGTGAGTCTTCGTGAACTGCCCATACGATCCACCGTGACGGAGGGGAATCGGCCGAGCCTGCAGGAACATCTTGAAGTTGCCGCAGACGTCGCAGTCACCGAGCCAGGTCGAGCATCTCCGCCCAGGGGCCTCGCGGGAGCGGGGTGCGGGTGGCGCGGTAGCATCGATGCGACCACGCCGTCCGTGTGCTGCGGCGGCTCGGCCGCGGCGGGGCGTGCGACGCCTCTCAGGGAGGAATGATGAAGGCCACGATACTGCTGGGCACGCTGAAGAAGACGGGACTGTCCAACACCGAGACGCTGTGCGAGTTTCTCGCCAGCCGGCTGCAGGCGGCTGGTGTGCCGTCCGAGACGGTGAAGCTGGTGAGTCAGACGATTCATCCGGGAACGTATACGAACATGGGCGAGGGCGACGAGTGGCCGGCCATCCTCGAGAAGGTGCTCGCGGCCGACATCCTGATCGTGGCTACACCCATCTGGTGGGGCAACCAGTCGTCGCTGATTCAAGGGGTGATCGAACGACTGGACGAGTTGCACGACGAGATTCTGGCTGGTCGGCCCTCGGCGCTCGCAGGCAAGGCGGTCGGCATCGTCATCACCGGCGACTCGGATGGCGCGCAGCACGTCATCGGAAATCTCAGCAACTTCTTCAATGCGCTGGGGGTCGTGGTGCCGCCACACGCCAGCCTGTCCGTGCTGTGGGAGCGTCAGGCCAAGGGCAGCGACGTCACACGGGAGGAGTTGCTGAAGAAGTACGAGGCCGACTACACCTCAACGGCCGACACGATGATCAAACATCTGGTCGGTGCGGTCCACGGATGACCGCGCTGCGCACCACCGACCGCAACACGATGGACAACCGAGGATGGAGGGCACGATGACCGAGCCGATGAGCACGACGCTGCAGGGCAAGAGTGTGATGCCGAGCCTGACTGTCGACGATTTGCCGCAGAGCGAGAAGTTCTTCACCGCGCTGGGCTTCGCGGTCGAGGACCGGTGGGAGCAGGACGGCAAGCTGATGGGACTGATGCTCAGGGCCGGCGGGATCGGTCTCGGTCTCAGCCAGGACGACGGCGCCAAGGGGCGCGACCGGAGCAAGGGCATCGGCATGCGGCTGTACATCGAGGCTCGGCGGCGACATCGATGCGGTCGCGGAGCGAGCCCGCGCTGCCGGCGTGGTCCTGACCAAGGAGCCGCACGATACCGAGTGGGGCACCCGCGCGTTCGACGTCACGGAGCCGAGTGGCTTCGTCCTGACCATCTCGTCCCCGCCGGCGGCGAAGTAGGACGGCGCGTCACCGCAAGCCCTTCGCCTCGACGACTGCTGCGAGTCGAGAGAGGTAGATTCGTTGACTCGAACCCGGGGGCGCGCCTCACGCTGTCGCCCTTCCTCGTCCTCCTCGTCCTGGCCATCGCCGGAGGCGTGTCGCACACGGCCTCCGGCCAGCAGACCACGGCCGTCCTCGGCGGGCGAGTTCTCGACAGAGGCGGATGGTTCGCCGATCGCCTTTGCGTCCGTCATCGTCGAGGACAATTCCGGCACGCAGGTCTCCGGCACGCTGACGGGCGCGAACGGGCGCTTCCTGGTGCAGGGCTTGCCGCCAGCCACTTACAAACTGCGGATTTCGTTTGTCGGCTACTACCCGGCCGAGGCCGCCGTCCTTGTCAGCACGCTCAACCAGTCCTACGAGTTGGGCGACATGCGGCTTGCACGCGCGGAAGCGTTCGAGGAAAAGGTCACGGTCGCAGGCGACGCCATTCGGAGGGCCGGCCTCGATACGCAGCTGTTTCGACTCGGCGACAGCGCTGCGCAGGCCACCGGGACGGTCCTGGACGCGCTTGAAGAACGTGCCGGGCGTCACGGTCGATCAGGAAGGGAAGGGTGTCGCTCCGCGGCAGCGACAAGGTCGCGATCCTGATCGACGGACGGCAGTCGAGCCTGACCGGCTTCGGCGCGCAGCGCGGGCTGGACAGCGTGTCGGCGGCCAACATCGAAGCCATCGAGATCATCAACAACCCGTCGGCACGCTTCGACGCAGCGGGCATGGCGGGCCTCATCAACATCATCTACAAGAAGAACCAGCAGTTCGGCTGGTCTGGCGATGTCGGCTTCGGGCTTGGCGTCGGCCAGTTCACCAAGCAGCGGCGCGACCTGCCCACTGACCTCGGCAGCTTCTCGACCAACGAGAAGGTGATACCCAGCGTCAATGTCAATTACCGGACGCCGCGCACGCGAACGTTCGTGCAAGGCGAGCTGCTGCTGCAGGACCGCCTGCCGAACAACGAATTCACGACGCGCTTTTACGATGACGGACGCGTCATCGAATCACAGGTGCCGGAGAATCGCGAGCAGTACGTCTACACGGTTCGCGGCGGGACCGACTTCACCCTGAACGAGACCAACGCCCTCACCGTGTCGGGCGTGCACAACTACGAGCACCACATCGACGTGGCGCAGGTCCCGTACATTCGCCGAGACACCGGACAGCGCGAGCGGTTGTGGTTCTGGCGCGAGGACGAGGGGACCGGTTTCACGAACGTGAACGTCGACCTGACGCACAAGTTCGCCGCGCCAGGCCACGAGCTCGGCCTCAACCTGCAGTTCACGCGGGGGAAGGAGGACGAGAAGTACTTCCTGAACGAGGAGTCGCCAATCCGGGTCGGCACGGACGACACCCACATCGTCGCCATCGAGAACACGCTGCCGCTGAGCATCGACTACACGCGACCGCTGTCCACGGGCCGTCTCGAGATCGGCACCAAGCTGCAGCGTCGATGGATTCCGGTGACCTACACCGTGCGACGCGGTGTGCAGACCGTGATTCACCCGGGCCTCGGGGACTATTCGAACTGGGACGAGCACATCCTCGCCGGATACGCGAACCTGGTCCGGATCACACCGCGCTATACACTCGAAGCCGGTGCCAGGCTCGAGCACACGCGAGTCTCGTACACAATCCCGGCCGAGAACATCTATTACCCAGGCAGCGATCAGTACGACTACCTGGGCCTGTTTCCGAACGCGAAGCTGACCCTGAACCTGCCGCGCAGCAACCGACTCACCGTGGCGTTCAACCGGCGCGTCGACCGTCCCGGAGAGCCGGAGTTGCGGATCTTTCCGAAGTATGACGATCCGGAGATCCTGAAGGTGGGCAACCCGTTCCTGCGCCCGCAGTTCACCAAGGCGTACGAAGTGGGGCTTTCGCGCTCGTGGCAGGGTGGGACGGGGAGCGTGACCATCTATCGCCGCGACGTGCGCGACGCCTTTATCCGAATTTTCGCCATCGACGAGTCCAATCCCGATTACGACGTCGTCAACCGCATCTACGAGAACGCAGGCACGTTCCAGCAGACCGGGGTGCAGGTGACGGCGTCGCACGACATCGCCCGCGCGTGGCGGGTGAGCGGCAGCGTCAACGGGTTCCAGAACGACGTCGAGGCGCTCGAGGCGACGCTGTTCTTCCCGACTCGACGGCCCTTCAGTTGGCCGGCTCGACGGAGGAGACGTGGGACATGACGATCAACAACCGGTTCGTCCTGCCTCGTGGGCTCGAGCTGCAGGCCAACTACATCCGTTACGCATCACGGAACGTGCCACAAGGGCGTGAACGCGCCCGATCATCGCTGGACGTCTCGGCCAAGCAGCCGCTGCTGGGCGACAAGGCCGATCTCGTGTTCACCTTCACGGACATCTTCAACGACTTTGCGCTCCAGCACGAGATCGTCGGTGCAGGTTTCACGGCGCTCTACCAGAACTTCATGGAGACGCAGGTCGCGACGCTGGCATTGCGGTTCCGGTTCTGACAGGCGCGGCCGCGGCGCGTGCTGCGGCCGGACTTGACCAATGCTCATCGAACGACGCACGAGGTGCCTCGCGGCTTCGCGGCATGGCGCGTCTCGGGCGTTCCTTGTGCCGAGGACGGTCTGAGCGCCGAGCGCGCGTCGGCGACTTCCATGACGCAGGCCACAACACCGTTTGGAGTGTAATGGTCGCCACATGGAGTAGCCTGTGCTGAACTCGGGCAAGCCCACATGCGTCCGTGTCTTCCGACCAGCAACGGCGCGGTGAACCGTACAGGAGGCGTATATGTGGAGTGGCGATCCTGACAGGCAACCCTGAACTGGATAGCGGAGGCGTCGCGTTCTCTTCTCCCTCGAGGTCGGCGAGTCTCGTTGCGACGTTCTGTCTCATCGTGGTGGCGCCCGCCGCACCGAGCCGGCCATCAGCGGCTCCAGCAGTCGCGCCCAGCTACGAGATTGCCTTCGCAAGCTTCAGCCCGATCAATGCCGAGCTGTTTGTCGCCGATGCCACGGAGGTCACGCACAGCCGTTTGCTCCTCACGCCGGGTTCGATGGCAACGCCTCCTTCTCGCGCGACGGCAAGTGGATTGTCTTCACTTCAGAGCGGGCTGGCTCGTACGACATCTTCCGCGCCCGTGCGGACGGCTCAGCGCTCACGCGTCTCGTCGACAGTCCGGCCTACGACGACCAGGCGACACTGTCGCCCGATGGGCGATCGCTGGCGTTTGTGTCCTCGCGCAGCGGACAGGCTGATATCTGGCTCTTGGATCTGGCGACGAAGAAGCTGCGCAATCTCACGAACGATCCAGCGGGGGACTTTCGGCCGGCGTGGTCACCAGATGGACAATGGCTCGCATTCACGTCGGATCGGGATTCGCGAAAACCCAGAGGTGCGGCCGGGTTCACGGTGCAGCAAACGACCGAGATCTATGTCATGCGCGCTGCCGGAACGGAACGACGGCGCCTCACGCAGCAGCAGGGGGTGGTCGGCAGTCCGACGTGGTCGCCAGATGGAAAGCAATTGGTCTTTTACGAGACCGGCTTGGACGAGCTGAGCAAGATCGCCTCAATCGGGCGACGGCTGCGAGGCTCGACCCAGATTGCGACGATGGACCTTGCAAACAGGCAGCGCCATGTCCTGACCGCCGGCCCCGGCGAAAAATTGTCGCCGCGGTTCGTCACGGCGGACGGCGTAGTCGCCTACGCCAGCGGTGGCCCCGAGGGCGGCCTCGAGCGGCTCGGCGGAGAGCCTGGGGCGCGCGGCGACTTCAACGCGGCGAGTTGGTCAGCAGATGGGTCGCGCATGGTATTTCACCGCGACGTCGAACAGGCGTGGCCTCCGTTGCAGCGCTGGCATAGCAAGGACCAACGGTTCAAGTTGCTGCGCACGGGCGTGTTTCCGGCCTATGACCCTGCAGGCGGGCGACTGCTGTCGAATGACGGGCCGGGCGCGATCGTGTCCAAGAACATCGTGGCCATGAACGCCGATGGGTCGCAGCACTCCACGTTCTTCGACGCAGGGGACAAGATTGCTCTGGGCCCAGTCTGGTCGCCGGCGGGAGATCGCGTCGCATTCGCGCTGGGCCGGTTCTTTCAGACGGTGCTCGGTCCCGCGATGGCTGACATCGCCATCGTCAATCGCGACGGTGCGGAGCTCAAGATTCTGACGGACGGCTCGGCCAACGTCGGGTTTCCGAGCTGGTCTCCCGATGGCGAGCAGATCGTGTATCGCGCGTCGGGTCAGGGCAACCGGGGGTTGTTTGTGATGACGCTCTCGACCGGGGCGGTACGCGCGCTCACTCCCGGTGCAAGTCATGACAATTTTCCGTCGTGGTCGCCGAAGGGGGACCGCATCGCGTTTACGCGGTTTCTCGATGATGACTACGAGCTTTATACCGTCAGGCCCGATGGGACCGATGTGCGGCGGCTGACCAACCAACCTGGCAACGACGCGCACGCCGCCGGGTCGTCCGACGGCCAGTGGTCGCCGTCTCGAGCGCGCGCGGCGGCTTAAAGGATGAAGTCGCGCTGCAGCCGCGATGCCCAGCCGTACGGCGATATCTACGTCATCCGCGCGGATGGGTCGGACGTGCGTCAGCTGACCGATACGCCTTTCGAAGAGGGCACCGTGGCCTGGGCGCCAGCACGTCGACAACCGACGGCCAAGGTCGCGACCCATCGCGAGTGAGTCCTGGACGTGATTGGATTGGTCAGCGCCTTCGCGGAGGGGTGAACGACGTGGGCGTGGCCTTGTGCGGACGCGGCGCGGAGCGGAGGTGGTGGATATCCCAGGGTCGAGTTCGGCACCTGTGTGGAGCCCTGACGGTTCGCACCTCGTTCTCGTTAATCAACGGCGTGGAAGCCCGAGCGCATCCCTCACCGGTGTGCATCGAGCTCCGCTCGGATGCTTGCCGCCACGCCTGCCGCCAGCACTTCAGAGCCTGGGTCGGTGTAGTGCACATTGGCGCGGCGCTGGATCTCGCCGAGCCGTGGGAACGCCAACGCATAGAGATCGTTGATCGGAATGCCGTGTGCCTCCATGACCCGCCTCGCCACGGCGTTGTAGGCGATGACGTCGCTGTTCTTGGCGAGGCGGTGACACCTCCTCGTCCGGCACCGGCGTTGTGCTCGCCCAGATCAGCGCCGCGCCCGTCCGCTTCAGGCGTCCCACGAGGTCACGGAGGTGTGCCTCGTACTTGTCAATCGCCACCTGATGCTGGCCGTCATCCATGAACTTCAAATCATGCAAGCCCCAGTTGAAATGGATCACATCCCATTTGCCGCTGCCGATCCATCGATCCAGCTGCTCGAGACCATCGATGGTAGGTCCGCCGTTGACGGGAATGCGGTGCACGTTTGCCTTGCCCTGAAGGGAACGTCGAGTGGGCAGGGTGTAGCCGATCGAGATGGAATCACCAATCAACAGCACGCGCGGCAACGCAGGATCGTCGTTGACGTCCGCGAATGCCGGATGCAGAGCCTGCGGCGAAGTCGGCGTCTGCGGGCCCTGGCCGGACACTTCGGCCTGAACGACGAACAATGCGCACAGTGCCAGCAACGAAGGGGTCACGCGCACGTTGAACCCGTTCATGCGCTGCCTCCTCGGAACATGACCCGTAGCGTACGGCGCTCGGTGACAGGGTGGCGCACAGCGCTGGTGACCGCGTGAAGGGTCATTGTGGGACTCGCCGGAAGTATAGCGACCTCGGAGTCGGCCGTCGCACGCAGTCCTTGCTCAACCAGCCGGGGCCGCGGGTGCGGAGCGCGAGTCCGATCCGTCGCGCTAAGTCTTTCGAGGCTGAGGGACTCAGATTGGTACGCCCGGCAGGCTTCAACTGCGATCCCAGGCTTGGAAATGGTCGCGGCGAGGCAACCTGAGGCGGCAGCAGTCCGCTACGGCCTGACCTCGATGTGTGCGACCGCGCCCCAGGCCACTCCGAGCCGCTCGAGCCAGTCACCATCTTCGTGCGGCGTGGCATTGAGGACATGGTGAACCTGCAGCAGGATGGAGCGAAGGCCAAGGCCTACCAGGCGCGACAAGCACCCGCCGTGATCCTCCTGCTACCCGACAACGACGGCGGCCGCGGTGGATCGGTTCATGCAAGACCACCGTGCATGTCTTCCCAACCTTCAGAACCTGAACGTCGAGGCGGCCACGCGCCGGCCCCTGAGGTCCGCGACCGGCCTGAACAGAACATCGGCTATGACGAAGCGGCCAAAGGAGCGCCGCTGACGGCCGAGGAGCGGGAGGAAGCGGTCGCCGACAGTCCGCTCACCGACGATGACGATGGCGGGGCGTAGACTGCCCGTCAGCCACGGTCCAGTAGTACGCCCGGCCCGCCTTCGCTCTTCGAGCTTCGGCGCGCCCGGCAGGGCTCGACGCGAATGCCGAGCCCGCAGGGCGGAGGCATCGCGCTGAGGTCTGGCGTGGCGTGACCACGTCGCCAGGGCGACGTGGTACGCCCGGCAGGGCTCGAACCTGCGACCCCCGGCTTAGAAGGCCGGTGCTCTATCCAGCTGAGCTACGGGCGCGTACCTCGCAATTATCGCCCATCTGCCGCTCCCGGCTGGCGACCAGTCACGAGAATCATCCCGGCGCCGCGCCGGTCGCCAGCAGCGACGCGCAGTGCGCCTGCAACTCCGGAAAGAACTCCGCGACGTCGGCCGACAGCGCGTCGTAGTCGCGCGCCAGTTCCTCGGCAGCCGTGCCGATGCCCGCCGCCACGCGGTGCCGATGCGACATGCCGCGCAGCGCGCCCGCCACGTGCGTGAGACGCGCGTAGCCGGCCAGCCAGTTGCCGGCAATCATCGCCTCGACCAGCGGGTGCACCTCGGTTGGCAGCCGCGCCAGGTTGCCCCGCAGCGTGCGATAGACGTCCTCGGCAAACACCTGCAGCGTACCCTCACCGTGCCGGTCCCACTCCCGCGCGATCACGTGGTCGTAGTAGACGTCGACGATCACACCGGAGAGTCGGCCGTATCGTGCGGCAATCCGCCCTTTGCTGCGCCGCACCACGGCGTGGCCGTCCGAGAACGAGTCGATCGCCCGATGCAGACGGATGCCGGTGCGCATGCGCTCGCTGACGCCCGGGTGGTCGAACCGCTCGACCCGTCCCTTGACGACGTCGCCAAGCAGGTTGCCGAGGCGCAGCTCGTCGTCGTTGGCCGAGAGCAGGAAGTGCGCGAGAAAATTCATGGGGGACTCAGCGCAGCCGACGTCCTCTCGATCGCGACCCTATCAGAGTCGCACAGGAGGGTGGGTCAGGACGTCGCGGACGGCAGCCAGGAGGTGCTGGCCCTTGAACGGCTTCTGCAGGAACGCCACCCCGTCACGCATGATGCCCTGCTGCAGCACGGTGTCGGCCGTGTAGCCGGACATGAACAGCGTGCCCATGTCGGGGCGGAGGGCAGCCAGCCGCTGCGCCAGCTCACGGCCGCCGAGGCGGGGCATGACCACGTCGGTCAGCAGCACGTCGATGCGGCCAGGATGGGCCGCGGCCACCGACAAGGCGTCCTCGCCATCGCAGGCGGCAAGCACCGTGTACCCGTGCTGCTGCAGCAGCGTGCGCGCCAGGCTGCGCACGGCTTCCTCGTCCTCGGCCAGCAGCACCACCGGCGCTCCAACGGCATGCAACTCGCGGCCCTTCGAGCCCTCGGCGGGCGGCATCGGCACGTCCTCGCGGGCGCCTGCCCGCGGGAAGTACAGCTTGAACGACGTCCCGTGCCCGGGTGCGCTGCCAAGCAGCACCTGGCCGCCCGCAGCCCGCACCATGTCGCGCACGACGGCGAGCCCGAGCCCGGCGCCATGCCCATCGGCCTTGGTGGAGAAGAACGGCTCGAAGATGCGGGCGCTGATCTCCGGGGCCACGCCGGCGCCGGTGTCGGTCACCGTCACCAGCACGTACTCACCCGCCGGCAGCTGGTGGTCGTCGTCGGCACACCAGCCGGCGTCCAGGGCGGTAACCGTGCTCTCGAGGGTGAGGGTGCCGCCGCGGGGCATCGCATCGCGGGCATTGAGCACGAGGTTGAGGACGATCTGCTCGAACTGGCCAGGATCGACACGGATCGACGCACGGCTGGCGTGGGTCAGGCGCCGCACTGCGATGCGTGGCGGCAGCACCTGCGCGATCAGCCCCTCCAGGCTGGTGAGCAGCTCGTCGACGTCGGCCAGCTGCGGTCGGGCGATGCGATGGCGGCTGAACGACAGCAGCTGACGGGTGATGCCCGCGGTACGGTCGCCGGCCTGCTTCAACTCCTCGACGAGGCCGCGGTTCGGGTCACCCTCTGGCAGCTGCGACAGCAGCAGATCGGCGTAGCCGGTGACCACCTGCATCATGTTGTTGACGTCGTGCGCGACCCCGCCCGCCAGCCGCCCCACGGCCTCCAGCTTCTGGGCTTCGTGCCGGCGCAACTCGGCGCTTCGCGCCGCGTCCTCCTGCTGCCGGCGTTCGGAAACGTCGCGGAAGACCAACACCGCGCCGCGCACCTCAGGCCCGTCGGCAATGGGCGCCGCGCTGTGCTCGACCAGCCGCGTGCCGCCCTCCCGCGTGACCAGCAGCACAGGCTCGGGCAGCGCCTCGACCTGGCGGCTGGCCATGGCCGTGATCGCCGGTTGCCGCAGCCGCGTGTGATCGCCTTCGCGGATCACCGGGACGACCTGTTCGACCGGACGACCCTGCGCCGCCTCGCGCGTCCAGCCCGTGAGCTGCGCCGCCACCGGATTGACGAACGTCACCCTGCCGTCGACGTCGGTGGCGACGACGGCGTCGCCGATGCTGCTGAGGGTGGTCAGGAAGCGCTGCTCACTGGCCCGCAGGTCGCGCTCGAGCCGGCACCGGTGCAGGGCGAGACTGAGCGTCACCCGCAGCTCGTGTTCCTGGAGCGGCTTGAGCAGGTAGCCACAGGGGCTGGCTGCCTTGGCGCGCTCGACGGTCATCTGGTCGGAATGCGCGGTGAGGAAGATGATCGGCGTGCCCAGCGCCGTGGTGATGCGGGTGGCCGCCTCGATGCCGTCCATGTCGCCGCGCAGCCGGATGTCCATCAGCACCAGGTCGGGCCGCGTCTGCTCGGCCGTCTCGATGGCCTGCGGACCGGTCACCACCGATCCGACGACGGTGGCGCCAATGGCGGTGAGCCGCTCGCGTAGTTCTTCGGCCAGGAGCCGTTCGTCCTCGACGATCAGGATCCGGACATCGAACTCGGCAGCACGTACGTCGCTCGCGTAGGTCATGCGGAAGCCGCGTCGGGCAGGGGCGTGGTGGCTGATGCGCCGACGATCAGCGGGAACACCAGGCTGCTGCGCGTGCCCCGGTGCTGTCGTTCGGTCACCAGTGTGCCGTCGAGTTGTTCGGTCAGTGCCTGCATGAGTCGCACGCCAAGTGTCTGCCGGCCTGGCGTGGGCGCGTGGTCGGGGACGCCGATGCCGTTGTCCACGATGTCGATCAGCACCAGGCCGTCCCGCGCCCGCGCGTGCACGTGCAGGACCGCGGGTGCGCCATCGACGAAGGCGTGCTTGAAGGCGTTGGTCAGCACCTCGTTCAACAGCAGCCCGCACGGCACGGCCTGGTCGAGTGAGAGCCGGATTGGCTCGATGTCGTGCTCCAGACGGAGACCCGTGACCGTGTCGCGATACAGATTGGCCAGGTGCTCGACCAGCGACTCCAGGTACCGGCTGAAGTCCACGGCCGAGAGGTCGCTCGACCGGTACAGCACCTCGTGCACCATCGCCATGCTGCGGACGCGCGCCTCGCTGTCCTGGAAGACCCGCACCGTTTCCGGATCCTTGGCGTACCGCCGCTGCAGGTAGAACAAGCTGGACATCACCGCCATGTTGTTCTTGACGCGATGGTGGACCTCTCGCAGCAGCACTTCCTTCTCGCGCAGTGACGTCTCCATGCGCCGCTCGACGGCGCGCTGGTCCGACACGTCACGCACCGTGGCAATCATCCGCAGTTCATCGCCGAGGCGGTAGGGACTCAGTTCCACCTGCGCCGGGAACGTCGAGCCGTCGCTGCGCCCGGCCTGGAGGTCGGGCCCGGTCCCGTGCCGCACTTCGTCTCCGGCGCCCGTGGCAAAGCGCAGCCGGTCGGCTTCGGCCGTGTGGCGGTCGCGCTCGTGCACCAGGATCTCGCTCGGCTGCCCGAGCAGCTGCCCGCGCGTGTAGCCGAACATCGTCTCGAGCGCGCTGTTGACCTCGACGATCACGCCCTGCTGGTCGACGACGACGATGCCTTCGGGCGTGGCGTCCAGGAGCATGCGCAGCGACAGTGCGGCGCGTTCGCGCTCGCCGATCTCGTGTACCAGGACGCCGTTGGCCTCGGCCAGGGCCTGGTTGAGCAGCCGCGTCTGGAACTCCTGCCAGCGCCCCTGTTCCATGGCCAGCGCCAGCAACACGCTGACCAGGGTCAGGGTGGCGGTGAACCACTGGGTGACGATGACCCGGTCGCCGATCTCCGGGTGGGTGATCCGGAAGGCGCCGCCACCGGCAGCCGTACCGGACACGGCCAGCATCGACATGACGACCATGCCGAGTACCGCGCCTCTGGTGCCGAAGCGCAAGGCAATCAGGATCGCGAAGGGCAGCACGTGCGACGGCAGCGACATCAGCAGCGGCGCCTCGATGCCGCCCAGGCCGTCGAAGAAGATCAGGGTGGCGACACCGGCCAGCAGCCCGAAGGCCACGGCGGCCTCCGCCATCCGGACCGATCCCGGGGGGCCGGTGTGCGCACCCCGCGGGCGTTTCCAGGTGAGGCACAGCGGCGCGAAGAGGATGATGCCGACGGCATGCCCCGAGGCCCACATCGTCCACATGTGCCAGGGGGTGCCGGCCAGGCCGAGGGGCACCACGAGCAACGCGCCTGCGGCGCCGGCGAGAATCGAGCACAGCGTGCCGACCGCAGCCAGCGCCAGCATGTCGGTGGTGGTGCGGCACTCTGCCACCGATGGCCGCCACTTGACGATCAGCCAGCAGGCCAGCAGCGCCTCGCCCACGCCCACCGCCGGCAGCGGCGCGGCAATCGAGAGACGCACACCCATCGCCAGTTGGGTGAGGGTGGCGGCCGCCCATGCGGCTGCGGTCATGGGCAGCCAGGCACGTCGGGGCAGGAGCAGGAGGCAGCCGAGGAGCAGGCCCGCCGCGGGCCAGATGATGGCCGCGGAGCCGGGCACGCTGAGCAGGCGCAGCCCGCACCAGGTCGCCAGCGCATAGGCCGACGCGGCCAGGCCGATCCGCGCGGTCAGCAGGCGGCCCGGAAGGGAAGGGGTGGACGGGGCGGTCACCGTCCTTTCGCCCTTGCAAGACCTTCTCCACACGGTGGAGAAGGTCAGACGTGGCGAAACACCATTGGGGGTGTCGTCCTGCCGATCCCGGGCGTCGCCCGGCCGACTCAGGACAGGCTGGCGGTGCTGGGGCTGAAGGACGGCGGGTCGCTGGCCGGGAACGAATCGTCGGACGCTTCGTCCACCATGGCGTCGCGTTGCGCCTGCGCGTCGGCGTGGCCCGACTTCAGCCACCCTCGTACCACGGCCGCATCGTCATGACCCGCGCAGCGCGCGGGTCAGCAGGATGCCGACACCGATCCCCACCAGGCTGATCCCAATCCAGGTGAGGGTCTGGCGGTCGCCGGCCGGGTCAAGCCCGGGACGCTCGCCAAGCCAGGCGCCGCTGTGCGGCGCGTCGTCGGCAAGTCCCTCGCCGAATGCATCGACCGGATAGCTCCGGTCCGTACGCTTCTGCTTCCACGACTTCGGTTCGAACATCTGCGGCCTCCCTGCCGGACGACGCGGTGTGGCGTCCTTATCGAAATCCTCTCACACAACCACGGTACGCGAAGCCCAGCGGCAGCGGCGATGTTCGGCAGTGATCGGCGCACCGTACAATCGCCGTCGTGAATCGCCGTCAGTTCCTCTCAGTCGCGGGGGGCGCCATGGCTTCGGTCGGGGCGTCACCGCAACAGCGCGCCCGCGCGGTCACACAACCCCGCCGTCGCGCCGACGTGGTCATCCGCGGCGGGCTGATCCACGACGGCACGCTGCGCCCGCCCGTGATGGGCGATGTCGCGCTCGGTCAGGGCCGCGTCCTGGCCGCGGGCGATCTGTCGGCGTGGTCGGCCGTCCGCTCGATCGAGGCCGCCGGCCGCGTCGTCGCGCCGGGGTTCATCGACGCGCACTCGCATGCCGCCGAAAGCCTGACGCGGCGTGGGCTGCACCGGGCCGAGGCCCTGCTGGCGCAGGGCATCACCACCGTGGTCATCAATCCCGACGGCGGCGGCCCGGTCGACCTGGACGTGCAGCGGACCCGCATGCGCGCCCTCGGACTTGGCGTCAACGTCGCACCCCTGGTCGGCCACGGCGCCATTCGCGGCCGCGTTCTCGGCACGGCGCAGGCGCGATCCCACCGCCCGTGAACGCGACGTGATGCGGCAGCTGCTGCGGTCGGCCATCGCCAGTGGCGGGTTCGGGCTGTCGAGCGGGCTGTTCTACACGCCCGGCGCCCATGCCAGGACCGAGGAGGTCACCGATCTCATGCGGGCCGCGGCCGAAGCGCTCGGCGCGACGGCGGTGCACACCAGCCACATCCGCGACGAAGGCACGTACTCGGTCGGCGTACTGGCGGCCGTGGACGAGATCATCGCCATCGCCGAGGGGTCGCAGACGACGGGCATCGTCACCCACATGAAGGCGCTCGGCCCCGATGCCTGGGGCCGGACACGTGAGTGCGCCGCCCACATCGAGGCGGCGCGCGCCCGCGGCGTGCGGGTCTGGGCCGACCAGTACCCGTACGAGGCCTCGGGCACCAGTCTGTTCGCGGCGCTGATTCCCGGCGAGGCGCAGGCAGGCGGTCGCAGTGCCCTGGCCGAGCGGCTCACCAACCCCGGGCAGCGCGCCGCCCTGCTGCCGCGTGTGGCCGAGAACATCCGTCGGCGAGGCGGCGCCGCCTCCCTGATGGTCGCCTTCCACCCGCCGGACCGCAGCATCGAGGGCCAATCGCTGGCGCAGATCGCCGCCACACGCGGCGTCGCCGCCGAAGAGGCCGCGCTTGCCCTCGTGGCGCTGCACGACACGTCGACGGTGTCGTTCAACATGTCGATGGACGACATCGAGTTCCTGATGCGCCAGCCGTGGATGATGACCTGCAGCGACGGCGCTACTTATCTTCCTGGGGAAGGCAAGCCGCATCCGCGCGGCCACGGCGCGTTCACGCGCAAACTGACGGCGTTCGTGCGCGAGCGCCAGACGGTGTCCCTCGATCAGGCGCTGCACTCGATGACCGGGATGCCGGCCTCGGTGTTCTCGCTCGCCGATCGCGGCGTCATCGCCGAGGGGGCGCATGCCGACCTGGTGCTGTTCGACCCGGCGGCCCTGCGCGACCACGCGACCTATCAGGAGCCGCATCGCCACGCCTCCGGCATGTCCTGCGTGTTCGTCAACGGCACGCTCGCCATCGACGAGGGACGCCCGACGGGGGCGCTCGCCGGCCTGGCGCTGCGCCGGCAGGGGCAGCGGCCATGACCGTTGACCTGCCGGACACGCTCAGGGCCGCGATCGACGTCGAACTCGCCGGGCAACCCGCTGGCGCATTGGCCGCAGCCGTGGCCGGACTGACCGGCGCCTACGCGCACGGCCGCCCGTCACCCCTGGCCGACCAGGCCTGGCAGGCGGCGTACCTCGCGGTGCGGCTGCCGGCAACCTATGCGGCAGTTACGGCGGTCCTCGCCGAGGTGCCTGGTGAGGTGCTGGCGGGTGTGCGCAGCCTGCTCGATCTCGGCGCCGGGCCGGGGACGGCGACGTGGGCGGCGCTCGATCGCTGCCCCGCGTTGACCAGCGCCACCCATGTCGACCGCAGCTCGTCGCTGCTCGAGGCCGGCGCACGCCTCGGTGCCGCCGTCCTCGGCGGCGCGGTGACCCTGTCCCAGCGCACCGCGGACATCAGCACGGCGTACGGGTTTCAGCCGGCCGATCTCGTCATCGCCGCGTACGCGCTCGGCGAGTTGCCGACGGCTGCGCGCGCCGCGGCAGTGCGGGGGGCCTGGCAGGCGGCCACGCAGCTCCTGGTCATCGTCGAACCGGGCACGGTGCCCGGCTTCGAGCGCATCCACGAGGCGCGTGCCGCGCTGATCGCGGCCGGGGCGAGCATCCTTGCGCCGTGCCCGCACGAGGGCGCATGCCCGATGCGCAGCGGCGGACGCAGCGACGACTGGTGCCACTTCGCCGTGCGCCTGCCGCGGACACGGCAGCACCGGCAGCTGAAGGGGGGCACGCTCGGGTACGAGGACGAGAAGTTCGCCTATCTGGTGGCGACCAGGGCGACGGCGGCGGACCGCCCGCCGGCTCGGGTGCTCCGCCATCCCCGCATCGAAAAGGGCCGGATCCTGCTGTCGCTCTGTACGGCCGACGGCGCGATCAGGCGGGTGGTGAAGCGGCGCGATCCGTCCTGGCATGCCGCACGCAAGACCGACTGGGGCGACGCATGGCGCCCCGCACCGGATGAGGACTCGGGCTAGCGCCCCTCGCTCGAGGGCGGCACGATGCCCTTCATGCGCATGTAGGTGACCATGTTGCCGTAGTGTTCCATGTTGTGCACGTTGTTGAAGGCAAACACCCCGAGGCGCGGCGTCGGCCCGGTGAAGAACTTGATCTCCTCCAGTGAGGACGTCGCCGTCAGCTTGACGATTGCGCCGTCGCAGTAGGCGATGGCCTCGGCCAGGTGCTTCTCGAGCGCAGCCTTGGCGGTGACCGTCTTCTCGATGTTGGCGGTGGAGGGGTTCTTCTCGCCGAGCGCGGTCGAGCAGATCATGTAGTTGGCGTTGGCGACGTGCCCGACCAGTTCGCCGAAACTGCGGACCTCCGGCGTCGGTTTGTAGGCGTAGTCGGCCTCGGAGACCTTCGCGGCCGACTTGACGAGGTTGCCGGCGACCAGCGCCTGCTGAGCCTTGATCGATTTGAGCATCGGGTTGTCCTGCGCCAGGGCCATCCCGGACGTGCCCAGCACCATCGCCACAGTCATTGCTGCACGGATCATCGCAACCTCCATCGTGATCGCCCGACATGGACGTGATCCGCGGCATTGTAACCTCGGCCGCGGCGTCGCCCGTCCGCATCGTCACAGCAGAATTCAGCCACCCGCAAACTGGGTTAGAGTCCTCGAGGGCGCTCGATCGGCGCCGTCAGCTCTTGCGAAAGGACACACGTACATGACCCGCGGTACCAGGGCCGTTCTTCTCAGCGCCGCCGTCGTCACCGGACTGTCGTCTCCCCTCCTTGCTGCCGGGCCGGATGAGGCGCAGGCGCCGGCAGCCCAGATCCAGACCGAGCGGCGGCCCGACGTGATCTTCGTGCCGACGCGGGAGCTGGTCATCGACGCGATGCTCAAGGCTGCCAAGGTCGGTCCAAACGATGTCGTCTACGACCTCGGCTGTGGCGATGGTCGCATCGTCGTGGCCGCGGCCAAGCTCGGGGCGCGCGCAGTGGGCATCGACATCGACCCGCAGCGCATCAAGGAAGCCAAGGAGAACGCCGCCAAGAACGGCGTGACCGGCAAGGCGCAGTTCCGGCAGGAGGATCTCTTCCAGGCCGACATCCGCGACGCGACGGTGGTCACGCTGTACCTGTTGCCGAGCCTGAACGTGAAGCTGCGGCCGCGCCTGATCGAGCAGCTCAAGCCCGGGCACGCGGATCGTCTCGCACGACTTCGACATGGGCGACTGGGTGCCCGACGAGACGATCTCGGTGGATGGCAAGACCGTCTTTCTCTGGACCGTCCCGGCAAAGTGACGGCGGCGGCGCCGACCCGCCCGTCGCTCAGGAGGGCGCGGCGCCGACCACGGCGCGCGGCGCCGGTCTGAGGGCGCGGGCGGTGGTCGCCACCAGCACCAGCCCGCCGCCGATGCTGCCGACGATCCCCGGCGTCTCTCCATGGACGAGAAACGTCCACAGCGGGTTGAGGGCTGGTTCGAGCAGCAGCAGCAGTGAGGCCTCGAGGGCGGGAAGTTTGCCGATGCCGCGCGTCAGCAGGATGTAGGCCAGCGCCAGCTGGAAGCAGCCGAGATATCCGATCACCGCCCAGTCCACCGCGCCGGCGGCCTCCACCGGGAAGGCGAAGGGCGCGCAGAGGAGGAAGGCGAAGACGTTGCCGTAAAGGGTGGCGGTCATCGCTCCCGCGAGCCCGTGCGTGCGTGAGACGTAGCGGACGCCAATCAGCACCAGCGCCCAGGTGACGCCGCTCGCGGCGCCGACCAGATTGCCGAGCACGGGATTGGGCGCCGTCGCCGACGGGCTGACGGCGCCGGTGAACAGCAACGCCAGTCCGAAGAAGACCACGCCGAGGAACGGCAGGTCGCGGGCGTGTACCCGCTCGCGCAGCAACCACGGACCCAGCAGCACCAGGTAGAGCGGCGCGGCCGCCTGCAGGAACACCGCGTGTGCCGCCGTCGTCAGCTTGTTGGCGATGATGAAGGTGATGAAGGTGACCCCGATGGTCAGGCCGACGGCCAGCGTCGGCCAGCTCGGTCGCAGGGAGACGCGCGCCACCAGCAGCAGGAAGACCGCCGCCACGGCCGATCGGAAGCCCGCCACCTGCCACGCCGTGAGGGCGGTAGCCTTGACGACGACGCCGGCCGTGGAGAAGAGCACGGCGGCAATCAGGACCTGGAGGCGTCCGCTCATTCGGCGCGCATCGTATCAGGCAGCGCGGTGGCCGACGCTGCGCCCCGAGGCGGCCCGAATGTGATGAAATCTGCGCAGGCCGCCGTGGCCGTCGTCGTTGCCACGGCGTTGCGGGCGGAACACGGCGACCAACCAGAAGGGAAAAGCGTATGCGGATGCTGACGGGGCTGATGACCATTGCGTGGTGTACGGCACTGAGTACGGGCGCCTGGGCGCAGGCGGTGCCGGCGGTGCAGTTGCCGCCATCGCCGCCGGGGAAGGCGGCCATCCAGGTCGGCGGCTCGTGGGCCAAGACGCAGGACGGCGGGCAGCGCTACGAGGGCGGCAAGTGGATTGTCGTGGACTACAGCCGACCGCTGCTCAAGGGCCGCAGGGACATCTTTGGCACCGGCGCCGAGTACGGCAAGGTCGTCAACGACGGGTCGCCGGTGTGGCGTGCCGGAGCCAACGCCACCACCACGCTGACCACACAGGTGCCGATCACGGTGGGTGGCAAGACGCTGGCGCCGGGTGTCTACAACGTCTTCGTCGACCTCAAGCCGGGCGACTGGACGCTGATCCTCAGCAACCAGCCGCGCCAGCCGAAGTACGACCCGAACGACAAGGTCAACCTGTACGGGTCGTACAACTACGATCCGAAGTTCGAGGTCGCGCGCGCCAAGATGGGCATCGACAGCAACGACTTGAAACTCGAAGAGTTCACCATCGCCTTCTGCTCCCTTACGGACAAAATGGTGATGCTGCTGATGGCGTGGGAGAACACCTCCGCCCTCGTGCCGATCGAGTTTGCGAAGTAGGGGAGCCCCGCTACTTCACCGCACTGGTCGTCTCGACGTACAGGCTGTACAGCGACTGGCTGCCGGTCATGAACAGCCGGTTGCCCTTGGCGCCGCCGAAGCAGAGGTTGCTGCACACCTCGGGCAGGTCGATCTGGCCGATGTGCGTGCCGTCGGGCGCAATGATCCGGACGCCGTCGTAGCCCGGGCCGGCCCAGCCCGCACTTGCCCAGATGTTGCCGTCGGCATCGCATCGGATGCCGTCGGCGCCGCCCTTGCCCATGTCGTGAAACAGCCGGCCCGGACCGAGGCTCTTGCCGCCGGCCACGTCGAAGACATGGATGCCGCGCGGGCGGGCAGGCGATGGATTTTCCGTGTCGGCGACGTACAGCTTCGTGTAGTCAGGCGAGAAGCACAGGCCGTTGGGGCGCTGGATCGTCTCGGTCATCGGCGTGGCCTGCCCCGTCGCCGGATCCCAGCGATAGACGCGCGTCGGCAGCTTGAACTCCTCGAGGACACCCTCGTAGCGCGAGAGCAGGCCGTAGCCGGGGTCGGTGAACCACAGCGAGCCGTCGGGATGCGCGACGACGTCGTTGGGGGAATTGAGGGGCTGACCGCCGACGCTGTCGACAAGGACGGTGATGGCGCCGCTCGGCTCGGTCCGGACGACCCGTCGTCGTTCGCAGGTCACCAGTCGGCCCTGCAGGTCGCGGGTGTTGCCGTTGCAGTTGTTGGCCGGCTGCCGGAAGACGCTGACCTCGCCCGACTCCTCGGTCCAGCGCAGCATCCGGTCGTTCGGGATGTCGCTCCACAGCAGGCAGCGCAGGTCGCCGAACCAGACTGGTCCTTCGGCCCACCGACACCCGGTGTACAGCCGTTCGACGACCGCGGCGCCGACACGGTACTTGTCGAAGCGCGGGTCGAGCGACCGTACCGCCGGATCGGGATACCGCACGATCGGCGGCAGCTGCGCCGGTAGCGTCGAGTGCGCGGCAAGGCGTGGCGGGGAGAGAGCGACGGCTGCGGCGGGCAACGACAGGAACACACGACGGTCCACGGGCACTCTCCTGGGCGATGGCGGTGTCGCCAGACTCTACCCGAGCGGCAGCGTTCGCGCGAGTGGTCCACCGCGCGGCGGTGTCCCGCGCTGCCCAGTGACGCCGTGCACGCCCTTCATTCTGAATTTTGAATTCTGAATTCCGATGTTGCCATCCGGAATACCTCCCGCAACGGCACCTGCACGGGGGAGTGGTCGGCGTTGGTGTCCATGATGTCGGCCATCATCGCCCACCAGCGCTGCATCACGGGATGATCGGGCAGCGCCTCGAGGCCGTGTCCGGCCCTGCGCGTCAACACGGCAATCAGGGCATGCGACGCCTCGTCGAGGAAGATGTGGTACTCCACCACGCCGGCCTCGCGCAGCAGCGTCGTCAGCTCCGGCCAGATGGCGTCGTGGCGACGCGTGTACTCCTCGGCCTGTCCCGGGTGCAGCTGCATGCGGAAGGCGACGGTCTCTGTCTGAAGCATCGTGTTCACCAGTCGGCAGTCGGCAGTCGGCAGTCGGCAGCCGGCAGGCGGCAGGCGGCCTTCGGCCGTCGACAGCCGTCACCCGCCGGGACCCAGTACCCGATCCGCGATCCGCGATCCGCGATCCGCGATCCCCGATCCGCGATCCGCGATCCCCGGGTCTAGATCATCGGCTGTTCCCGCCTGGCGAGCTGGATGGGCAGGCCCCAGGGGTCGCGCAGCATGGCCAGGTGCGAGCCATCGGGGTTGTGCAGGTGTTCGACCAGCGTCGCGCCGGCGGCCACCAGCCGTGCGGCGTCGGCGTCGGGGTCGCTGGACGAGAACGCCAGGTGCAGCTGCGCCGGGTGCAGGTCGCGGTAGACGTCGGCCGGAGCCGCGGCGTTGTGGTACAGCTCGATCATCGCGCGGCGACCGGCGTCGGCGAGAAAGTGCATGTGCACGGGCGGCTGGCCGCGGCGGACCACGTCCATGCCGAGGTGCTCGACGTACCACGCCGCCACGGCGACGGGGTCGGTGACGTTGATGGCGAGATGTTCGAAGGGCAGGCCGGTCATGCGGGAATCTGTATCACGAAGCTCGTGACACGCTGCTGCCGTCGCGGAAGTGGCCTAGGATGCCAGCGTGCCTGACCGCCATCGACTACCCGCCGCCGCGTCCGGTCGGCGCTCCTTTCTCGAGACGCTGCTGGCTGCCGGGGCCCTGCCGTTCTTGCGGACCGGGCTACCGGCCCACGCACAGGCGCCGGCCCAGGATCAGACGACCGGTGAGGCCGCTTCGCCGCTGCAGTTGACCTATGCGCGAGCGGCTCGCCAGTGGGTGGAGGCGCTGCCGATCGGCAACGGGCGGCTCGGGGCGATGGTGTTCGGCGGCATTGGCGTCGAGCGCCTGCAGTTGAACGAGGACACGTTGTGGTCCGGCGGGCCGTCCGACTGGAACAACCCCGGCGCCCGGGCCGTGCTGCCGGAGATTCGTGCTCTTGTTGCCGCCGGGCGGTACGCGGAGGCCGACGCGGCGGCCAAGCGGATGATGGGTCCGTTCACCCAGTCGTACCTGCCGCTCGGCGACCTGCACCTGGTCATGGACCACGGTGATCTGGCCCGCGGGTACGGGCGCGGCCTCGACCTGGCGACAGGTGAAGCCACGGTGCGCTACACGCTCGGCCCGGCCACCTTCACGCGCCGCGTCGTGGCCAGCCATCCCGACCAGGTGCTGGCGATGCACCTGTCGTGCGACCGGCCCGGCTTGCTGCGCTTTGCCGCCAGGTTGTCGACCCCGCTGCATGGTGCCGCGCGCGCCGATGGCGACACGCTGCTGCTGCGTGGGCGCGCCCCGTCGCTCGTCGAGCCCAATTACGAGAACGTGCCCGATCCCGTTCGTTATGCGGCCGACCGCGGCATGCACTTCGCGGCGCGCCTGCTGGTGGTGACCGATGGGCAGGTCGACAGCGATGCGGGTGACCTGCGCGTGCGCGACGCCTCGCACGCCACGCTGCTGGTGGCGATGGCCACCAGCTTTGCCGGGATCGAGCGTGCGGCCGTCAGTGATGGCCGCGACGCCGCGGCCCTGACGCGTACGGCCATCGACGCTGCCAGGCCCCGGTCGTGGTCGGACCTGCGGACCCGCCAGCGCGAGGATCACACGGCGCTGATGTCACGCGTGAGCATCGATCTCGGAGCGTCGCCGCCCGCCGCCATCGCCCGGCCGCTCGACGTGCGGCTGGCCGATGGTCCTTCAGACGACCCGACCCTCGCGACGTTGCTGTTCCAGTACGGCCGCTACCTGCTGGTGTCCTGCAGCCGGCCCGGCACGCAGCCGGCGAATCTGCAGGGCCTGTGGAACGAGCACGTCCGGGCACCGTGGAGCAGCAACTACACGGTCAACATCAACACGCAGATGAACTACTGGCCGGCCGAAGTCGCCAACCTGGCCGAATGCCACCAGCCGCTGCTGGCGATGGTCGGCGAACTGGCGGGTCCGGGCGCCGCGACGGCACGCATCAACTACGGCGCCAGCGGCTGGACCACGCATCACAACACCGACCTCTGGAGGCAGACGGCCCCGGTCGGGCGTTTCGGCGAAGGCGACCCGGTGTGGGCCTCGTGGCCGATGGGTGGCGCCTGGCTGGCGCAGCACCTGTGGGAGCACTACGCCTTCGGGGGCGACCTCGAGTGGCTGCGCCGCACGGCATACCCGGTGATGCGTGGCGCGGCCGAGTTCGCGCTCGACCTGCTCGTCACCGACGGCGACGGCTACCTGTCCACGTCGCCCTCGACCTCGCCCGAGCACCCGTTCCGGCTGCCGAACGGACGCCACGCCGCGGTCAACTTCGGCAGCGCGATGGATCTGGGAATCACCTGGGACATCTGCACCAACGTCCTGCAGGCGGCGCAGGCGATCGGCACCGACGATGCCGTCACCGCCCGCATCCGCGAGTCGCTGCCGCGGCTCCGGCCGTATCGCATCGATGCCGCGGGCGCGCTGCAGGAATGGGGCGTGGACCTGCCGCCGCAGGACCCGCATCACCGGCACATCTCGCACCTCTATGGCCTGCACCCGGGCCGGCAGATCACGCCGACGTCCTCGCCGGTCCTCTTCAGCGCCGCGCGCAAGGCCCTCGAGCTGCGTGGCGACGACGGCACGGGCTGGTCGCTGGCGTGGAAGATCAACGCGTGGGCACGTCTGCGGGACGGCGACCGGGCACACCGCCTGCTCGTCAGGCTGCTGCGGCTCGTCGACGAGACCGGCGTGCGCATGAGTGGGGGAGGGGGCGTCTACGCCAACCTCTTCGACGCCCATCCGCCGTTCCAGATCGACGGCAACTTCGGCGCCACGTCCGGTATCTGCGAGATGCTGCTGCAGAGCCACGACGGCGCGCTCGACCTGCTGCCGGCCCTGCCCGCCGCCTGGCCCCGTGGCCGGGTGACCGGGTTGCGGGCGCGCGGCGGCTTCGTGGTCGACCTGGAGTGGGAGGGCGGGCGACTGGCCAGCGGTCGTCTGCGCTCGACCCGAGGCGGGGTCTGTCGGCTTCGCACCGCCTGGCCGCTGCAGGTGAGCGGCGGCGCGTCGCGTCCGGCGGCCGGCCCCAGTCCGAATCCCTTCCATGCGGTGCATCCGGTGGCCGCACCGCTGCTCGCGCCCGGTCTCACGCTGCCGGCGCCGCCGCCGTCGCCGTCGCTGGCGACATTGCAGGTCGTCGACGTGGACACGCGGGTCGGCAGCGAGGTGCGCTTCTCGGCGTCTCGCTGACCGGAACCGCGCCGCGCCCGGCTCGTATGTGGAAGGGGAGCGGGCTTGCCGCCCGGAGGACCATGACCAGACCCCGTCGCCGCCCGCCCCTCGTCTCGCGCCACGTGGCCTGGCTGGCAGTGGTCGTCGCGCTGGCCCAGTCGCCCCAGGGGCTGGCGCAGGTGCCCGACGTCGGCCTCGCGCCCCCCTTGCGCACCGCGACCGAGCCCAGTCAGGTCGTGCCGGCCGACCCCTACACCTGGCGCGGGCACGAAGAAGCCATCGAGGCGTCCCTGCGCCACGGCGTGATCACGCACATCAGGGACATCCCGGTCGGCATCACCAAACCGCGGCGCGCCTACCTCGCGCCCGGCGGGGCCGTCTCGAGCATGGCTTGGAAGCCGCTGCCGAACGGGGTCCTGCACGGCAAGATGGAGAGCTACCGCTCGGAGATCGCAGCGTATCTCCTCAGCCGACACCTCGGGCTCGACATGGTGCCACCGGTGGTCGAACGCGAAATCCACGGGGTCAAGGGCGCCGCGGTCTTCTGGATCGAGGGCGTCAAGGCCTGGGACCCGGCGTCGCCGCCGCGGGCGCCCGGCGCGAACTGGGCGCGGCAGACCAGCCGCATGTTCATGTTCGACCAGCTCATTGCCAACATCGACCGCAATCAGGGCAACCTGCTGTACGACGAGGCCGGGCACGTCTTCCTGATCGACCACTCGCGTGCCTTCACCTCCAAGCCAGACCTGGTGGGATTGCCGGCGCCCCAGCAGTTCGACCCGGCCCTCTGGGGACGGATCGACGCGTTGACGCACGACGAGCTCGAGCGCGTGCTCGGACCATGGCTCACGGGGCCCCAGGTCGAGGCCGTCGTGACGCGGCGCGATGCCATGCGGCGGCACGTCGCGCGTCAGGTCCGGGAGCGCGGCGCATCCGTGACGTTCCTGCCGCCCGTGCCGCGACAGACCCGCCCGCCCTCCTGAGCGTCGATCCAATCGGCCGGATTGCGTGAGGCGGGCAGGCCGCACGGTTTTTGTCACAACGGCGTCAGAACGCTTCGCGTATCCTTACCGCCGTCCCGGATGGCGACGCCGCACGGCCCGTGTCCCGGCCGCGCCGCGTGCGCGGTCTGCACCGATTCCTGGAAGGGTCAGCATGCGCCAACGTGTCTTCGCTCGGTTTCTCGCCGTTCTCTGCGCCCTGCATCTGTGTGGGGCTGCCGCCTTCGCACAGTTCGACAGCGCCACCGTCCTCGGCTTCATCAGCGACCAGTCCGGGGCCGCCATGCCCGGCGTCACGGTCACGCTCACCAACCCGGCCACCGGCATCGCCACAACGGCGGTCAGCGACGAGCGCGGCCAATACCAGTTCCTGAACGTCCGCGTCGGCACCTACAGCCTCCGCGCCGAACTGCAGGGCTTCACGACCGCCATCGCCGACCGGTTCACGGTCACCGTCAATGCCCGCCAGCGCGTCGACCTCTCGCTGTCGGTGGGCGGCATCGGTGAGACCGTGCAGGTCAGCGGCGCCGCCCGCCTGCTCGAGAGCGAGTCGAGCGACCGCGGCACCGTCATCAGTCGCGAGCAGATCGTCAACCTGCCGCTCAACGGCCGCGCCTACGCCGACCTGGCCCTGCTCAGTCCGGGCGTGCGCAAGTCGTCGATTTCCAACTCGCGCGATGCCTCCTTCAACGTCAACGGCCTGCGCAGCGCGCTCAACAACTTCATCCTCGACGGCGTCGACAACAACTCCTACGGCACCAGCAACCAGGGCTTCTCCAACCAGGTGGTGCAGGTCTCGCCCGATGCCGTGGAGGAGTTCAAGGTCCAGACCAACAACTTCAGCGCCGAGTTCGGGCGCGCCGGCGGCGCGGTCATCAACGCCACGTTCCGCAGCGGCACCAATCAGTTTCGTGGCGCCGCGTGGGAGTTCAACCGCAACACCAAGCTGAACTCCACCGGGTTCTTCAAGCCGTCGTCCGGCGTCAAGCCGGAGATGAACCGCAACCAGTTCGGCGGGGTCTTCGGCGGCCCGATCATCCGCGACCGCGCCTTCTTCTTCTTCAACTACGAAGGGTTCCGCGAGGTCGCCAAGCAGCTGACGTTTGCCAGCATCCCGACGCTGGCGCTGCGGCAGGGCAACTTCGGCGTCCCGATCCGCAACCCGCTCACCGGCGAGGTGTATGCCGATGGCGTGGTGCCGCAGTCGGCGATGACCGACTTCTCCAAGCGCGTGCTGGCCGGCCTGCCGGACCCGACCCGCGCCGGGGTGTCCAACAACTTCGACTCGCTGCCGCGGCAGGAAAGCTTCAACGACAAGTTCGACATCAAGTTCGACCAGAAGCTCAATGCCGCGACGACCACCTTCTTCCGGTTCAGCCACCGCAAGGTGAACAACTTCGAGCCGAGCCCGATTCCGGGTGAAATCAGCTCACCCGCCAACAACTTCGTCGAGGTCCTGAACCAGCAGTATGCCGGGGGCCTGACCCGGACCCTGACCACCAACTCGCTGCTCGAGGTGCGCGTCGGCGTGTCGCGCACCGAGGCCGGCAAGTCGGCGCTCGGCACCGGCAGCCCGAACATGCTCGAGGCCTTCGGCATCACCGGCCTGCCCACCGACACGTACTTCTCGGGTGGGCTCACGCAGCAGTCGGTGAGCGGCTGGACGGCGTGGGGGCGGCAGAACAGCAACCCGCAGTTCCAGAATCCGTTTGTCGTCGACCTGCGCCTCAACTACTCCTGGATCAAGGGGGCGCACACCCTCAAGACCGGGTACGAGTACCAGTCCATCAACACCGAGGTCGACGACGTCAACCCGAAGTACGGATTGGACACGTACGGGGGGCAGTTCAGCCGTCCGGCCGGAGCTGCGGCCAACGCCGCCGTCTACAACCTGGCCGACTTCATGTTCGGCGCGCGCAACGTCTACGATCTCGTCAATCCCTTCGTGTTCGACCTGCGTCAGCGGATGCACTTCGGCTATCTGCAGGACGACTGGAAGGTGGCGCCCAACCTCACGGTGAACATGGGCCTGCGCTACGAGTTCGGCACGCCGCAGTGGGAGAAGGGCAACAACCTCACCAACTTCGACCCGGCCACCAGGACGCTGCTGCAGGCGACCGACGGATCGATCTACGACCGCACGCTGGTCGAACCCGACCGCAACAACTTCGCGCCGCGGGTCGGCGTCGCCTACAGCGTCACGCCGCGGACGGTGATTCGTTCGGCCTACGGCATGAGTTACATCCACTTCAACCGGCTGGGTGGCGAGAACCTGCTCTCGTTCAACGGGCCGCACGTGGTGCCGATCTCGATCAACCAGCAGCCGTCGCAAGGGCTGTGCACGGCCAACCAGGCGCCGACCACCTGCTTCCGGACCACCCAGCAGGGCTACCCGCAGGGGCTCAACGTGCCGGCCAACTACAACCCGCTCAACGGGCGCGTCAACCACATCCCGCGTGACCTGAACACCGGCTACGTCCAGAGCTGGCACGTGACGCTGCAGCGGGAGTTGCTGTCGAACCTGCTGGTCGACGTGGCCTACATCGGCAACAAGAGCGACGACCTGATGATCCTGGCCGACCTCAACCAGGCACGGCCGAACAACCCGGGTGAGAACACGCTGCTGCAGCTGCGCCGTCCGATCCAGGGCTATCAGTTCATCCAGACGGCCTTCGACGGCGGTCGCGCCGACTACCGCGCCCTGCAGGTCAAGGTCGAGCGCCGCTGGTCGGGAAGCCTCTACCTGCTCAACTCGTTCACATGGTCGCGGGCGCGCGACAACGCGTCGGGCCACCTCGAGACCGCCAACGGCGACAACAGCCGCGTCAACTACGCCAACATCGCGGGTGAGTTCGGGCTGTCGGGCTACAACCAGCCGCTCAACAACACGACGTCGGTGGTGTGGGAGCTGCCCTTCGGTGAGGGACGTCGCTTCGGCAACGCGATGCCCCCCATCGTCGAGGCACTGGTCGGCGGCTGGCGCCTCACGGCCATCAACACGATGACCAGTGGCCTGCCGGTCAACCTCACGTACTCACCGTCGGCGCAGTTCTCGGTCAGCGGCGCGCCGACGTACCGGCCGAACATCTCGGGCGACATCTACGCGCCGGAGGGCACGCAGGACATCAACAACTGGTTCAACCGTGACAACGTCAGCGTGCCGACCGACCCGTCGCAGCCGTTCGGCAACGCACCGCGCAACGTCGCGCGCGGCCCGCGCATCTGGTCGATGGATCTCGGCCTGCACAAGGGCTTCGGTCTCGGCGTCGGCCAGACCCGCCTCGAGGTCCGTGTCGAAGCATTCAACGTCCTGAACAGGACCAACTTCGGCGCGCCCAACGGCAACCGCTCGTCCACCGATTTCGGCACCATCCGGTCCCTGTCCACGACGCCCCGCCAGATCCAGCTGGGCGCGCGCTTCAGCTTCTGAGCCGTCGTCCACAGCAGGCCGGCCCGCGCCGCGCGGGTCCGGCTCGACATGAAAAAGGCCGGCTCCTGCGAGCCGGCCTTTTTGCGTTCGCGCGCCTTCGGGAGGCGCACCGCCTATTTGATTGACGCCATGTCGATCACGAAGCGGTACTTGACGTCGCTCTTGAGCATCCGCTCGTAGGCGTCGTTGATCTGCTCCATCCGGATGGTCTCGATCTCACAGGTGATGCCGTGCTTGCCGCAGAAGTCGAGCATCTCCTGGGTCTCGGGCAGCCCGCCAATCAACGAGCCGGCGAGGCTGCGCCGGCCGAAAATCATGCTCATGACGCTCGGTGACGGGTGCGCCTCCGCCGGCGCGCCCACCAGCACCATCGTGCCATCGCGCTTGAGCAGGTTGATGAACGGATCCAGATCGTGCGAGGCGGCCACGGTGTTGAGAATCAAGTCGAAGCTGCCCGCGTGCTGCTGCATGGCCTCGGCGTCCTTCGAGATCACCACCTCGTCGGCACCCAGCCGCAGGCCATCCTCGACCTTGCCAGCCGATGTCGTGAACAACACCGTGTGGGCACCGAAGGCGTGGGCGAACTTGACCCCCATGTGGCCCAGGCCGCCAAGGCCGACGATGCCGACCTTCTTGCCGGGTCCGGCCCCCCAGTGGCGCAACGGCGAGTAGGTGGTGATGCCGGCACAGAGCAGCGGCGCCGCTCCGGCGGGGTCGAGCGACTCGGGGACCTTGAGGACGAAGTCTTCGGTGACCGTGATGCTGGCCGAGTAGCCGCCGTAGGTGACCGGGCCGGCGCCGTGCGCGTCGGGGCCGTTGTAGGTCATCACCATGGCGAAGTTGTCGCAGTACTGCTCCAGGCCGGCCGCGCAGCTGGCACAGGTGCGGCACGAGTCGACCAGGCAGCCGACCGCAGCCGTGTCGCCGACCTTGAACTTGGTCACGTCGTTGCCGACCGCGGTCACCTTCCCGAGAATCTCGTGCCCCGGGACGCACGGGTACACCGTGCCGGGCCACTCGCTGCGCGCGGTATGCAGATCGGAGTGGCAGACGCCGCAATACAGGATGTCGATCGCGACATCGGTCGGGCCGGGGTCCCGCCGCGTGATCTTCAGGGGCGAGAGCGGGCTGGTCGGGTCATGGGCGGCGTAGGCGGCTACAGGCTGGGGCATCCCTACAGCGTACTATCCTCGCCACACCGCCGTGCCTACACGTCCCTCGCTCCGGGTCGTCTCCTACTCGCTCGCGATAGCTCTGCCGACGGTGGCACTGCTGGGGCTGGGTCTGCAATCGGTGCGTCGCCAGCAAGACGCAATCGTTCAGCTGGAAGCCGCGAATCTGCGGCTGACAGCCGACCAAGCCGCCCGGACCCTCGCGAGCAGGGTGTCGGCCGCCGCGGCCGCCTGCCTGCGCGACCCGGCATGGCCCCGTGCGGAGCGCGAGGCCTCTCCTGCCGCCATGTCGTCGCTTGCACGTCGTCACCCGGTGGCCGGTCACTTGGTCCTCGTCGCCGACGGGGAGGTCGCTTACCCGCGCCTCGTGTCCGCCACGGACGTCCCAGACGACGCGGACTCGGCTGGCGAGGGCTGCGGGGCAGCCGTTGACGTAGCAGAGGGCCGGGAGTTTGCCGGGGACATCCCGCAGGCGCTGCAGGGCTATCGGCGGTGCCTGGCAACCGACGGGCTGGATGCCACGAGCCGGGCGCGGTTGCTTGCCCGGGTCGCGCGGGCAGAGCGTCGCCGGGGCGAGAACACGGCCGCGGTTCAGCTTTATGCCGCGCTGGCCTCCACACACGCCGACGTTTCCGACCGGTTCGGCCGCCCCTTTGGCCTGGTGGCAGCGCTCGAACTGCACGGGCTGCGCGCCCCGCGAGCAGACGAGGCCCTACGACGCGCCCGCGAGGACCTCGCCCGCGGCCGCTGGCACGTCAGTGACGAGCAGGCCACGTACTTCCTCGACGAGATGGCCGCCCGTCTTGGCGGGCCGCTCCCGCCCGGCACGCCGGCGCCTTTTCTTGACTCCCTCCGGGTCGGCCGCGCCGTTCAGGTCTCGCTGCCGCTGCCCGCTGCGGCAGGGGCTGGTGGTGTAGTCGAGGATGAGATCGTGCTCGAGGGGCGCCGCACGCGCGTCTACCATGCGCCGATGAGCGCGGCGAGCCCAGTCCGCGGGCTGCTGGTGCCCGATCCGCAATGGGCGGCCGCGACCGTGCTTCCCGACGTGGCGCGCCGCAGCGGACTGCCTGCCACGACCCGGCTGGTCACGGCCGGTCGCCTGCCCGCCGCTCCCGGCATCGTTGCGTCGGCAGACGGTGCGCTGACGCCGTGGCGCGTGTGGGTGCCCATGCCCGTCCCAGCCGGTGCGACGCGCTGGATGCCGGTGGTGCTCCAGGGCGCGATCACGCTCCTGGTGTCCGGCGTGCTCGCCATGGGCGTGTCCCTGCTCGTGCGCGACGTCCGTCGGGAGCAGTCGGTGGCGACCATGCGGTCGCAGTTCGTGAGCGCGGCGTCGCACGAACTGCGCACACCGCTGGCGATGATCCTGCTCTATGCGCAGACGCTGCTCGAGGACGTGGATGCCGACCGAGAGGAACGGCGGGGCTCGTACGAGATCATCGCCGAGGAGAGCGAGCGGCTGCGACACCTGCTCGACAAGGTGCTGGACTTCGCCCGCATCGACGCCGGGCGCCGCAGCTACCACTTTGGCGTCGCCGACGTTGCCGAGAGCGTGCATGCGGCCGTCCGCTTGTTCGAACCTCACCTGCTGAGACGAGGCTTCACGCTCGATGCCGAGATTGGGTCGGTGCCGGGCGTGCGCCACGACCCGGAGGCCATCACCGGGGCTGTGCTGAACCTCCTGGAGAACGCCGTGAAGTACTCGGGGAGTTCGCGGCACATCGAGCTTCGCCTCCGCGCGGAGGGCGCGTGGGTCACCATCGTCGTGCGTGATCAGGGGATCGGTATCCCTGCCGAGGACCTGCCGCATATCGGTGAGCAATTCTTCCGCAGCAGCCTGACGACGTCCATTGGCGGGTACGGCCTCGGGCTCTACCTCGTCCAGCACGCGATGCAGGCGCATGGTGGGCGCATGGACGTCGCGAGCGCGCCGGAGGCAGGCAGCACGTTCAGGCTCGTACTCCCGCGCTCCGGTGCGCCTGCCGTGCCGGGCTTCAGGGGCAGCCTCGCCGAGGAGAGTGTTTCGTGACTACGCCGCGCGCAGCGTCGACTACCACCGTCCTTGTCGTCGAGGACGAGCCCGGCCTCGCGCGGGGGCTCACCATCAACCTGAAGCGCGAGGGCTACCAGGTGATCACGGCGAGCAGCGGCGAAGAGGGGCTGGACCTGACGATCCAGCAGCAGCCGAACCTCGTGCTCCTCGACGTGACACTGCCCGGCATCAACGGCTTCGACGTCTGCCGGGAGATTCGCGCGCGCGGCATGGACACGCCGATCATCTTCCTCACGGCACGCACCGAAGAGATCGATCGGGTGCTGGGCCTCGAGCTCGGCGCCGACGACTACGTGCTGAAGCCGTTCATGCTGCGCGAATTGCTCGCCCGCGTCCGCACGCGCCTTCGTCGTCATGTGCCGAAAGGGACGCCGATGCTGCGCTATCGCGTCGGTGATGTCGATCTCGATTTCGACGCGCAGACCGCGAGGCGAGGCGAAGCCGACGTCGAACTGACCGCGCGCGAGTTCGAGTTGCTGAAGCTGTTCATCACCTGTCGTGGCCAGGTGGTGACGCGCGATCGCATCCTCGACGAGGTGTGGGGCTACGAAGCGGACACGACGACCCGGACGGTGGACAACTTCATTCTCCGGTTGCGGCAGAAGCTGGAGGTCAATCCTTCGGAGCCGAAGTACTTCCTGACCGTGTACGGCAGTGGGTACAAGTTCGTGGGGTGACGAACGCAGAACGCAGATCGCGGAGCGCCGGCTCCACAGTCGCCAAGGCTTCGGCGGACAAGTGGGACAGTCGGCCCGACCTTGCCAGACGCTACCGCCGACTCCCGACTCCCGCGATGATCTTTGACAATGTTCGACCTGCGTCGTGACGATCGGCGCCGCAAGCCCCTCTAGCCTTGCGTCACACCGGTGGAGCGTCCACCCGATTCAGGTTGTCCGTGGGGCAACCGGCAAGGCAGGCAACGATGGGAACAGTGGTGAAGGCAGGAGCAGTTACGGTGACGGTGATGACGGCAATGACGTTGGTGGCGATGTGCGGCACCGCGTGGGCCCAGAAGGGCAAGCCTGCTCCGGCGCCCAACGCCGAGGGCAGCGTGACGCTGGCCGACGGGCCGGACTACGAACTGACCGGCGACGGGGCGGCCTACGGGGGGGCCACCATCTACAACACGGGCGGCACCCTGTATCTGGACCTCGCGCCATCCGGGCGCACGATGACGATCAACCTCAAGCCGGAGAACGCTGGCCTGACCGATCCGTCGAACCACGTCGCGCCCACCTCGTACCTGGCCGACTCGGTATTCCGGATCGACAAAGTGTCGACCGCGCCAGCCGACGGTACCTGGATGCGTTCGGTGGGCCGCATCGGCTTCGGCTCGAGCCTGCCCAATCATGCGCTCGGCTTCCGCTATGCGACGGCGAACGGGGTGCCCATTTACGGCACCGAGGTCTGCGTGCGGCGCGTGCTCGCCGACGGCGTGCCGGTCACGCCAGCGACCTGGGTGGTCGCCTCGTCCGACGCCTGTTCCCCCGGGGACGGCGAGGACGGCCAGGCCGGTCTGTTCGAGGAAGGCCTGAAGGGCAAGGGCTACCGGTTCGAGGCGGTCTACACAGTCCGTTTCTCTGCGACGGTGGTCTGCACGAAGAACTGCCCATAGTGATCGCATCGCGACAAATCTGCTGACACGTACGGTCTCTCCATGCGTCTTCCGCTCATTGCCCTGGCCCTTGTGGGCGCGCTGGTCCTCGGGAGGGAGGGCCCGAGTCCGGTGCGTCTGCAGGCGCAGGTGCCCTCGACGCCGACCAATACTGGGGCGTCGGCGTCGGGGGCACTCCAGCGCGGCATCACGCTGATGGAGACGCGAGGCGACTGCGCGGCGGCGATTCGACTGTTCACGACCGCGGCTGGCAGTCGTGAGCCGATCGTCGCGGCGCGGGCGCTCCTGCTGCGTGGGCAGTGTGAAGAACGACTCGGACGCGCGACTGCGGCGCGCGGATCGTACCAGCGCCTGCTTCGCAACTACCCGGGGTCGGACATCGTCATCGAGGCGCGCCGGCGTCTCGACCGGCTCGCGGCAGCGGGCAAGGACGGTGCGTTCCCGACGCTGTCTATCCGGCGTCTGCGGCTCCCGAGCCAGGTGCCATCCGGTTCGGTCTCGCGCGATGGGCGGTATGTCGCGTACCACGACGAGCAGGGCGGCGCCTGGCGGCGCTCGCTGCTGACCGACACCGCGGACCCGCTCGTGTTCGGCGACACGCCAGCGGCGGCAGCCGCGGCGGCGTTCCTGCTGCTGTCGCCCGACGGGCAGCAGCTCGCGTACATGTGGGCTCAGCGCTCGGCCGAGTCGGCGTCCGGTCCCGCGCGCGCGTCAATGGAACTGCGGGTGCGGCAACTGCCCGCGGGCCCACCGGCGACCCTGGTGCCTGCTGGCGACGCCACGACGGTCCGACCGGTCGCCTGGTCGGCCGACGGCACCCAGGTATTCGCGCTCGCGACCGACGCCGCCTACCGCGTGCGGCTCGTCCGGGTGGACGTGGCCTCGCGCGCCGTGCAGCATCTGGCGGAGTTCGCCTTTTTCGAGCCCCTTCGCGTCTCGCCAGCCCCGAGCGGGAATGCGGTGGCGTACGACGCGCCGACGGCGGGGGCCGCGCGCGACATCTTCCTGCTCGACACGCGCACTGGCACCCCCCTCCCCATCGTCCGTCATCCCGCCAACGACGTGCTGCCCGAGTTCCTCCCCGATGGCCGTGGTGTGCTCTTCGTGAGCGATCGCCTCGGACCGCTGTCGTTGTGGCTGCAGCCCCTCGTGAGCGGGCGCCCGAGCGGGGAGGCGCAGATCGTCCGCCGCGAGATCGGTCGATTCTGGCCACTCGGGCTGACGGCGACCGGCAAGTTCGTCCACGCCGTGCAAGCGACGACCGCCGACGTCCACGCCGCGCGTATCGACGATGCGGGACGATTCGAGGAGACGGCGGTGTCACTCACGGCGCAGTTCGCCGGCATGAACACGGGACCCGACTGGGCGGCGGACGGCACCTCGCTCGTCTACCTGTCATCGCGAGGCGCGATCAGCACCGGCCCGGGCTCCACGCTGCTCGTGGTGCGTGACCGCACGACGGGCGTCGAGCGTGCGCTCCTGCCCGACCTGATCCACTTCAACGGTCCGCGCTGGTCCCCCGACGGGACGCGGATCCTGGTGCGAGGACAGGGCACCGACGGCAGGTACGGGTTCTTCCTCGTGGACGCTCGGACGGGGAGCGTGACACCGGTGCTCGCGATGGAGGACATCGAACGCGAGTCCGACCTGGGCGCGTACCAGTGGAAGCCCGGTCGTGACGTCATCACATACGCGGTGAACACCACGGCCATTCGCGAACTGGACCTGCGCACGGGCGCATCGACCGACGTCGTGCCGCTGAGGCCCGGGCTTCGCATCACGGCGGGGCGCGGCCTCGCGTGGGACGGGCACGCGCGGCGGCTTGCGTACTCCACGTTCGAGGGCGACGTCCAAAGGTGGACAAACGTGTTGTACGTCCGCGAGGCGGACGGCAGCACGCGCGAGCTCCTGCGCGCAGACGGCCGGGACGACCTGCGTCTCATGGGCTGGATGCCGGATGGTCTGTCGCTTCTCGCCCTTCGCAGCCTGGAGAGCCGTGATGGTCCCGACGCCAAGGTTGAACTCTGGCGCATTCCAGTCGATGGCCGGCCGCCGGTGTTCACGGGTCTTTCCCAGCCAGGTCTGCGCAACGTGACGGTGCACCCCGACGGCAAGGAGGTGGCGTACGTCTACGGCTCGAGCACGTGGGAAACGCGGGTGTTGGACGGCATACGCTAGCGCTCAACGCCTCGACGCCCCTAACGCCAAACAGCGAAGGCCGAAGGCCTAAGGCTAAAGGCCGCCGCCTGTGACAATCGATGACAATCTTCGACGTCCGCGGTGACGATCGGAGGCAGAGGTGCGCGTACGGTGGGTGCATTCCACTTCCAAGGAGTGCACATGTCGCTGATCCCGATTCGGGTGTCCGTTCTCGGCCAGACCCTGGCCTTCGCGTTGCTCGTGGGCGCCCTCGCCTTCACGCCGGCGTCTCGTGTCGACGCCCAGAAGGGAAAGCCGCCGTCAGTCCCGGACGCGACGGCAACCGTCACGCTCGCAAACCGCGCTGGTGACGGGCTGACCAGCGTGGGGGCTGCAGACTACCTTGGGGCGCAGGTGCTCGGCGGCTCGGGCGACCTTCGTCTGGAGCTCGGCACCAGCGGCCGCGCCATCCAGGTGTCGCTCGGCGAACGGCTGACGATTGGCGCCGGCGTGGAGGACGCGCCGCCGAGTGGCGCCACCTACCTGACCGACGCTGTGCTGTTCATTGATTCCATTCGCGGCGTCCCCGTGGGATCGACCCAGACGCGAGTCGGGCGCATCGGCCTTGGCACGGCCTACCCCAATCACGCACTCGGATTCCGCGTGACCACGTCGTCGGGCGTCGCGATTTACGGCACCGACGTGTGCGTCACCCGAGTCAGCCTGTCTGTCTGGGATGTCGCCTCGTCCTGTGTCGCGGAGCCGAGCGATACGGCCGGTCTCTTCGAGGAGAACCTGAAGGGCAAGATCAACCAGCGCTTCAAGGCCAACTACACATTGCCCTTCTCGTTCAGGGTGACGTGCACCGCCAACTGTCCGCAGTAAGCTAGCGGCATGTTCGACCGAGCCCGGGCGGTTGCAGCGATCGCCCTCGCGTGTGCGTTGCTGGTCGGGAGGGAGGGCCCGACCGGTGTGCACGCGCAAGCGCCGCCGACGCCCGCAACGGCGTCGGGGGCGCTCCAGCGTGGTCTTACCCTGATGGAGACGCGTGGCGATTGCGCCGCGGCGATTCGACACTTCGACACCGCGGCCAAGAGTACCGACATCTCGGTGGGCGCGCGCGCGGTCTTCGCACGCGCGCAGTGCCTCGAGCGGCTCGGCCGTCCGACCGATGCGCGCACTGCGTACGAGACGCTCACGCGGCGCTTCCCCGCGCACGCGCTCGCTGGGCAGGCCCGCCGCCGCGTCATCGCCCTTGCCGACACCGGCAGGCCCGCCGTCGCGCCGCAAGCGCTCATCCTGCGCAAGCTGCCGATCGCCGACGCCAACCCCGCAGCAACTGTCACGGTCAATGGGCGCTACCTCGCGGCTCGAGACAGCAATGGAGTTGCGTGGCGCCATGACCTGCTGACGGGACGCGGCGAGCGGCTCTATCCGGCCGGCGCCGAGTTGGAGGGCGAACGCACATGGGGAAGCCCCCTGCTGTCGCCGGATGGGCAGTCGGCGGCGTACGCGTGGGAGGACGACAAGGGACGGGGCGAGCTGCGCGTCGCGAGGACGGCCGCCGGGAGGACGCCGGAGGTCGTGATCCTCGCCGGCGGTCTGCAGGCCATTCGCCCGGTGGCCTGGACGCCCGATGGCCGCGCGGTGCTGGTCGTGACGTCCGACACAGACTTCCGTCTGCGACTGCAGATTGTGGAAGTAGGCCGCCGTCGTATGGACGTTCTGTATGACCTTGGCGCCGTCGAGCCGTTCTTCGCCTCAGTGTCTCCAGACGGCCGCCACGTGCTGTTCGACCACGCGGCAGGTCAGGGTCCGCGAGACGTCGTGCGCCTCGACCTGGCGTCGCGCCGCGCATCCACGCTGGTGGCGCACGCCGGCAACGACGTGATGCCCGTGTTCTTGCCCGACGGACGCTCGTTCCTCTTCGCGTCGGACCGTTTGGGCCCGCTGTCATTATGGCGCCAGGTCTTCTCCGAAGGCGGCGCGCCAGCGGAGCCGACGTTGGTACGGCGCGACATCGGGCGCATCTGGGCGATGGGGATGTCCTCGAGCGGCTCGTTCATTCACGGGTTGCAGACGGGTCTCGTCGACGTCCATACCGTGCGCCTCGGCGACGACGGTCGCGTCGCCGACGAGCCGAGACCGGTGTCGTCCACATTTGCTGGGAACAACCAGGCACCTGAGTGGTCGCCAGACGGCACGATGCTCGCGTACGCCGCGACACGGGGCGCGCTGGTGTCCGGCAATGGGTCGCGGGCCATCGTGATCCGCGATCACGCGACCGGACACGAGCGGCTGCTGTATCCGGACATGCTGTTCTTGAACGCACCACGCTGGTCGCCGGACGGCACACGCCTCCTTGTCAAGGGACGCAGCGCCACCACCAACCGCTGGGGCGAATTCATCGTCGACGCACGTACCGGCGGGATGACACCGGCCGTTACCGCGGAGGCGCTTGGCGACGAGGGCGAGATCGGACCGCACCAGTGGGTGCCCGGCCGCGAGGCCATCCTCATCGGCCGGCACGGAAAAGGCCTCGTGGAGGTGGACCTCGCGTCAGGCGCCGAGACGATGCTCGTGCCCGTGGCCGCGTCCGCGTTCTTCTCGGCGGGGCGGGGCGTGGCCTACTCACCCGACGGGGGCATGCTCGCCTGGTCGGTGCACGAGCGCAAGGCCGGCGCACCAGTCGAGAGCGTGCTGCGCGTGCGCAACCGGGAAGGCACGATCCGCGAGTTGTTACGCGTGACGATGCCCGACGGGCTGATGCTGACGGCCTGGGAACCGAACGGCCGCGCCGTGTACGTCGTCTGGCAGTTCGGCGCGAGGAACGGCTCGAAGGCGCGGGCCTCCGAGCTGTGGCGCGTGCCGATCGATGGCGGCGCGCCGGAGCCGACAGGCCTGGCGGCCGACGGCATGCGCGGCGTCGCTGTCCACCCTGACGGCCGGACGATCGCATACGTGACGGGCTTCCCGACCTGGGAAATCTGGGCAATGGAGGGCATCACCAGATAGGACCCGACCGTCCCGCCCGGCCTTGCGAGATAATCTCCCCATGGACTCCACCACACCTCGCGACGCGGCGGATGCGCGTCGGCAGCGGATGCAGGTGCGTGTCTATCCGTCGCTCTCGGCACACGAGCGGGACGACGCCGCCTACTGGCGCGCTATCCCGGTCGTTGAACGCGTGCTGCAGGTCTGGCGGCTCAGTGATGAGCAATGGCGCCTGCGGGGCGAGTCACCGAATGAACCAGGACTTTGTCGATCTGTTGCGCGCCTTCGTCGTCCATGACGTGCGGTTCCTGGTCGTCGGGGCCTACGCCCTGGGCGTGCACGGGCGACCGCGCGCGACCGGGGACCTGGACGTGTGGATAGACGCCACGCCGTCCAATGCCGGCAGGGTGATGGAGGCGCTGGCCGCGTTCGGCGCGCCGCTGGCCGACGTCAGTGTGGCGGACTTCGCACAGCCGGGCATCGTTTTCCAGATGGGCCTGCCGCCCAGCCGCATCGATGTGCTCACCGAAATCACGGGCGTGACGTTCGCCGAGGCGTGGCCGACTCGGGTGAGTGCGCCGTTCGGACCGGTTGAGGTGGACGTCATCGGCCGTGCAGCGTTTATCGCGAACAAACGTGCTACCGGACGGACCAAGGATCTGGGCGACGTTGAGTCCCTCGGCGATCCCTGACTCGGTCGCCTTGTCTCACGTCGTTGGCCCGCTGACGCGGCGCGTCAGAAAGTCAGGCGCACGGCAGCGCGCAGCAGTCGCGGGTCGACCCAGGTGTTGGGCTGGGCGAAGATCGGACCGGAAAATTCGGCCATCGCCTGCGTCTTCTCCGAGTCGGCCACTGCCTGGTTGGCGAGGTTGAACGCCTCGAGGAAGATGCCGATCCGGCCGCGGCTGTCGCCAAGCGGAAAGGTCTTCTCCGCGCGCAGGTCGAGGCGATTGATGGCGTCGGCCCGCCGCGTGCCCTGAGGCTCGACGCGCACCGCCTCGAAACCCTGTGGCAGGCCTGTGATGCGGACGCGGCGTCCCCAGGCCTGTCCCGTGGTGTAACGATAGACTCCGCTGACGTTGGCGCCGCCCAGCCAGGGCAGCCGTACCACGCCGAGCATCTTGGCCTCGTGCGTCGGATCGAACGTGGCGTTGCCATACGCGTTGATGAACGAGTTCGGGTTGACGAACCGTCCCGGGCTACCGAGATCGAAGCGCGCGGCGTTGACATGCCAGCGATTGCCGACCGTGCCCTCGTTGCGCGACCACGTGTAGGAGGCCTGTGCCTGCCACCACCCCTTGAAGCGGCGCTTCCCGATGAACTGCACCGCGTCGTAGCGGTTATAGGCGTTGTCGGGATTCGTGTAGACGAACGACCGCCGGCCGGGGTTGGTCAGCGCGAACACCTCGATGAGTCCCGCATCGTCGGCGGTGTTGGCGATGTTGTCGGGGCCGGGGTCGAGGCGCAGCACGGGTGACCACGCCGACCCTTCGTCGACCAGGCCCATGAAGGCGCTGAAGCGACGCGAGATGCCCTGGACGGTGAGGACCACGTCGCCAGGCAGTTCGTGGTCGAGGCCAAGCACCCACTGGTCCACACCGGAGTGCCGCATGTCTGGGTCGATGCGAAACGGGGGAACCGTGCGCTCGGCCTGCACGACGAGTTGGCCGTCGGTCCACGTGGAGAACGTGACCGGCGTCATGCCGGTGACATCGGCCTGCGAGATGCGGCTGCTGAAGATGGTGTCGTGGTAGCGGCCGTAGTGCGCTCGCGCTACGGTCAGGTGGTCGCGCCTCACGTCCCAGGCGAGCCCCATTCTCGGTGACACGGGCGTGGTCGAGAACACTCGACCGAGGCCAGGCACTCCGCCTCGGTTGCCATCGACGCGCACCCCTGCCGACAGCGTCACCCGGCCCGCGACCGACCAGGAGTCCTGCGCGAAGGCCGACCAGCGCTGCGTGGTGGCTGTGCTGATGTCACCCGCCCAGGTCTCGATGCCGTAGGGCTGCCCGTTGGCCGTGTAGTGTGCGGCTCCACCAGGGTAGCCGATGGTCTGGATGGCGTCGGTCATCTCGAATTCGATGCCGCCCTTCAGGTCGTGGCTGCCGCCCCTACCCGTGAGGTAGTGCGAGAGGGTGGCCATGGACTCGTGGCGAAGATTCTGCTGGTCGATATAGTAGAAGCTCGTGCCTGTGGTGACGCCGGTGCTGATGTCGTAGAACGGGGCGGGTGCCGTGCGGGTGCGCGGCGCGCGCGGCCCCTCGCGCATGTCCATGTCGAAGCCGCTGTGCCGGAACTCGACGAGCGTGCGCGAACCCAGCGTCCAGTAGCCGCGCAGGTTCCAGGCGGTCTGGTCGGCGGAGATATCGCTGGAGGCTTCGAGCGGGGTGAATCTGTCGAGGTACTCGCCGTCCACCCCGCGCGACCCGCCCTGCCCGAATCCCTCTACGCGCAGCGTTGGCACGACGGCTGCGGTGAGCTTGCCGATCCACTGCCATTCGCGCTCGTCGCGCGAGCCGTCACCCGCGTATCCGGCGGGCATGTCGTCGTGCCGCGCGGCCTGCAGCCCGGTGAAGTACCAAAGTCGATCACGCCTGATGGCGCCACCGACCTGCGCGCTCGTCTCCCACCACGAGCGGATCTGCCTGGACGCGAAGTTGGTCTGCAGGCGATCGGCAAGGTCACGCGTGTTGTTGGCCAGCCATCCCGGCTGGATGGTCCACGACTCGCCGAGTCCGGACGTCCGGTTGCCACCCGATCGCAGAACGCTGTTGGCCACGACGCCGGTAGTGCCGCCATACTCCGCGGCGGCACCGAGGCCGGCGACATGCACCTGCTCGACCCAGTTCTGATTCACCCGCAGTTGCGGATCCTGGAACGAGGGCTCGGTCGTGTTGGTGCCGTCCACGGTGAGCAGGTTGCTGCGCTGGCTGCCGCCGTACGCCACATCGGCGGCGATGCCAGGCACCAGGTTGATCAGGCGCGAGACATCACGAGTGGTTGGAAGGTTGAACAGCAGGGTCTGGTCGATGCGGAATGGGGCCGCGGGGCTCTTCACGTCCACGCCGACTGCCGTGGCCTGGACGACGACCTGATCCTGAAGACCGGCCACGTCCAGCACCATGTCGATCGTCACGGTCGCACCGGGGTCGAGCGCGACGTTGGCGCGACGCACCGGCTGGAAGCCGGCGGCGTTGGCCGCGACGTCGTACGAGCCGGGCGCCAGCGCGGGTGCGCGGAACGTGCCGTCCTCGGCGCTGCGCAGCGCGCGCGCGCCGCCGATCAGCGCATCACTTACCACGGTGACCGCCGCTCCAGGCACCACGCCGCCGGAGCGGTCTCGAACGGTGCCGGTGATCGTGCCCTGCGACACGCCCTGAGCCCGGGCGGTGGCGGTGGCGACCAGCGGCAACAGGAGGACCAGGACGGCTTGCGCTCGGATTCCCACAGTGATGCCCCCGCGCTCTGCTGCACGTAACACGATTCCGCTCGCGCCGGCCTCAGGGCGCAGCTCACCCGCACTGAGTCGTACAGAGCTCTACTGAGGCAACGTCATGCCGAGGGACAGCGAACGGCGCGCCGCCCGACTTTGTTCATGCTGACCACCATTCCCCGGGTCCGGTGAGCGGCCTGTCGCTCTACGCCAGTGTCCACCCGTCCCGATAACTCGGTCGCTTGATGAAGCGGGCCGCGTCCGGGACGTTGGTGATGCGCATGCCCTGGTGGTCCCAGAGGATCTTCTGGCCGGCACGATAGGCGACGTTGCCGAGGTGGTTCGCTTCGGTCAGCAGGCCGGAGTATTCGAAGTTGCAGGTCGTCGGCGCGCCGGTCTTGCAGGCGTGGATCCATTCCTCGTGATGGCCGAGCGACTCGGGAATCGACTGCGGCGGCGGCGTGAAGTCGGCGAACTTCTCTTCGGGCAGGAGCAGGAACTTGCGCGTAGTCGGCCAGCAGCATGCCCTTGTCGCCGATGAAGAGCACGCCGTTGTCCCACTGCGGAATGCCGCCCTGCGTCCAGATCTCGGGCTTGGACCTGCCCTGATACCAGGTCAGCGCGAGCGCCGGCTGGTCGCCGCCGGCGCCGTAGTCGTAGCGCGCCGACATCGAGGCGGGCGCGAGTCTCGGGGTGCGACCGGCGGGCCCTGACGCTTCGACGGCTGAGCGGCGACTTGAGCTTCAAGCGCCCAGAACGGCAGGTCGATCCAGTGGCTGCCGAGGTCGCTCATCGTGCCGTTGCCGAAGTCCCACCAGCGATACCACTTCGGGCCGGGCAAGTAGACGTTGTTGAACGGCCGGGCCGGCGCCGGGCCCAGCCAGAGGTCCCAGTCGAGGCCGGCCGGCACCGGGTCGACGGTCGTCGGCCGGTGCTGCGACGAAGACGATGTCCTTGGCGGCGGTCGCTTCGGCTTCGCTGGCGTGCCAGCCCCAGGCGCGCGCCCACCCAGACGTGACACTCGCTGACCGGGCCGATCACGCCCGCCTGCATCGAGCTCGACGACGCGGCGGTAGTTGTCGCCGGCGTGGATCTGCGTGCCCATCTGCGTGGCGACGCTCGGCCTTGGCCGCCGCTTCGCGGATGACGCGGGCTTCGTAGCACGTTGTGCGTCAGCGGCTTCTCGCAGTAGACGTGCTTGCCCAGCTGCAGCGCCGGCAGCGTGGCGAAGGCGTGCGTGTGTTCGGAGGTGCTGACGACCACGGCGTCGAACTCGCCGGCGTGGTCGAAGACCCGCCGGAAGTCGCTGAACGTCCGCGCCTTCGGGAACATCGCGGCCGCGCGTGCCAGGTTGTTCTTGTCGACGTCGCAGAGGGCGACGATCTGCTCGCCACCGAGCCCCTTCAGCTGGGCGCCGCCGCGCCCGCCGACGCCAATCAGGGCGACACGGAGCTTGTCGGCCGACTGCGCCCGCGTGGGCCTGACGCCGGACGCGAGCGCCGCGGCAGCAGCGCCGGCGGTGGAGAGGAAGGTGCGACGGGTTGGACGAGGGCCGTGGGCCATGGACGCGGTCTCCAGATGAGGGGCGATGGGATGGCGCCCATCTTGACACGACACGACCTCGACCGACTGTCCCAGCTGGCTGGCGCCCGGCGGCAGCCGGCAGCCGGTTCGACCCCGGTTGCGGCTACTATCTTTCCCACGTTTCTGTCGTATTTCACCGACCCGGCCAAGGCCGGGTTGACCAGGAGGCACCATGATTCGTTCAGCGCACGCGCGCGCTGCCTTGCCGGCGGCGTTGTTGTGCTTGTTGTCATTGATCAGTCCGGCTCGACAGGCTGCGGCCCAGTCCACGACCGGCACCATCCAGGGCGTCGTGCGTGACGACCAGGCGTCGGTCGTCCCAGGCGCCACCGTCACCGTCCGCAACGTGCTGACGGGGCAGTCACGCAGCACGGTCAGCGGCGACGGGGGCCAGTACCGCTTTCCGAGCCTGCAGGTCGGCGAGTACGAACTGGTCGTGGAACTGGCCGGCTTCGGCAGCTACCGGCAGGGCGGTCTCAACCTGTCACTCAACCAGGAAGCGGTCATCGACGTGACGCTGCGTCCGGCCGGCGTTGCCGAAACGGTCCAGGTGACGGCGGACACGCCGTTGCTGAACACCACCAATGCCGAAGTCGGCGTCCGCTTCGATACGCGGCGGGTGGCAGAACTGCCGGTCATCAACAGCCGCGACATCTTCTCGCTGGCACTGCAGGCCGCCGGCGTGTCGCAGCTCGGGTCCGGGCAGACCGGGTTTGCCTCTGGCACCAACTTCTCGGTCAACGGCATGCGGCTGCGTTCGAACAACTTCATGCTCGACGGCCAGGACAGCAACGACCCCAGTGTGGCCGGACGTCAGCAGCCGATGAACAACACCGACCTGGTGCAGGAGGTGCGCCTCATCACCAACCAGTTCGCCGCCGAGTACGGCCGCGCCGCAGGCTCGGTGATGAACGTGATCACCAAGAGCGGCACCAACCAGTTCCGCGGCTCGACCTTCCTGTTCCACAACGACAACAGCCTCAACGCGCGCAGCAATCTCGACAAGGCGGCGGGCCGCACCGAGGCGCCGTTCTACCGCGAGCAGCAGTTCGGCGGCACGGTCGGCGGGCCGATTCTGCGCAATCGCACCTTCTTCTTCGGGTCGTACCAGAAGTGGACGCAGGATCTGCTGGGATCGGGTACCACACTCAACGGCGCGCCGACCGACGAGGGGCGGCGACTGCTCGAATCGGTGGCCGGGGCCCGGCCCCAGGTGGCCGCGCTGCTGAAGTTCCTGCCCGCGGCGCAAACGCCGCTGGGTCGCACGGTGCCGCTGACGGTGAACGGGCAGTCCTATGCCATCCCGATCGGCTCGCTCACCGGATCGTCGGCGGGCGTATTCGACAATCACCAGGGTTCGGGCCGCGTCGACCAGCAGTTTGGCGGCAGCGACAACCTCGGCGGCCGCTACCTGATCAACGACAGCGTGTCCGATGGCACCGGCCAGGTCACGCCGCAGGGCCTGACGACGCTGAGCCCGTCCCGGCAGCATTCGTTCACGGGCTGGTGGACCCGGATCTTCTCACCCAGCATCGTCAACGAGTTCCGCTTCGGCTATCAGAAGCTGAACACCACGACGACCGCCTCCGACGCCTCGTCCGAGTCGATCCCGTCGATCGAGGTCCCGGAACTCGGGCTGACGGGATTCAATGCCGCGGTCAGCCGCACCGGCATCGGGTTGGCCGTGAACCTGCCCCAGTACCGCATCAACGACACCTTCCAGTACCAGAACAACCTGTCGTACACGCGCGGCCGCCACTCCTTCAAGACCGGCCTCGACATCCGCCGGATCAACGTCGAGAGCTTCTTCTTTCCGACGATTCGCGGTCGACTCGTCTACCCGACGCTGCAGCGGCTGGTCGACGGTAATGCCGAGACCGCGACGATCAACAAGCCGCTCCCGGGCGGCCAGGCCATCCAGTTCTACGACTGGACCGACGTATTCGCCTACGTCCAGGACGAGTGGCGCGTGAAGGACAACTTCACGCTGACGCTCGGTCTTCGCTACGAGACGCCGGGCAACTCGATTGCGAGTCTGTACCCGGTCAACGACGCGGTCGTCGCGGCGGCGGGTGGGGACGGGCGTTACCAGTTGACGACGCGACCCGAGCGCGACGTCAACAACTTCCAGCCGAGGATTGGCTTCAACTGGAATCCCCAGACCAGCGGCGAGGGCCTGGCCGGTCTGCTGACGGGCGGCAACAAGCTGGTCGTCCGCGGCGGCTATGCACGCACCAACGACTACGCGTTCATCAACATCAACCTCAACATCGCCAGCGCGTTTCCGTTCGTTGCCGCGTACAACCAGCCGAACATGCCCGATGCGTTCGTGCAGCTGCCCGCAGTGGAGCTGGTGGGGCTGAATCCGAACGCGTTTGCGCGGACGATCGTCTCCGACGACTTCCGGTCGCCGTCGGCCGACCAGTTCAGTCTGGAGTTCCAGCGCGAGCTGACCAGTGACGTCGTCTGGCGGCTCGGGTACGTCGGCACGCAGGGCAACGACCTGTTCCAGACGCTGGATGGCAACCCGCGCCAGCCGTTCTCGACGGTGCGCGTCGACCCCACCCTGGCCGTCATCCGCGAACGTTCCAACTCCGCGTCGTCAAGCTACCACTCGCTGCAGACGTCGCTGCAGAAGCGCCTGCGCCGGGGGTTTGCCGCCGAGGTGCACTACACCTGGAGCCGCTTCATCGACACCGCGTCCGAGATCTTCAACCCCTCCTCGGGCGAGGTGGCGGTGCCGCAGGACTCGTTCAACATCGGGGCCGACAAGGCTGTCTCGACCTACGACCGGCCGCACCGGTTCACGGGCAACTTCGTCTATGAGCTGCCGTTGTTGCGCGGACAGGACAGCGTGGTCGGGAAGATCTTCGGTGGGTGGCAAGTCAACTCGGCGTTCACCTTCCAGAGCGGCGCGCCGTTCACGGTGCTGAACGGCTCCGACCCGACCGGGGCATTGGCCGGCATCGACGGGCTGGTCGGCAGCGCCATCCGGCCCAACGTCGCAACCGACATGGACCTGTCGTCGATGACCGTTGCCGAAATCCTCGAAGCTGGTGGCCGCAGTCTGTTCCGGACCCTCTGCGGCAACCCCAGCCCGACATGTGCGGGGGAGCGTGTCGGAAACGTCGGCCGCAACACCCTGCGCGCCGACGGTATCCAGAACATCGACGTCGGGTTGATGAAGAACACGCGGTTCGGCCGCACGAACCTGCAGCTGCGTCTCGAGATGTTCAACGCCACCAACACGCGCAACTTCGGCATCCCGGAGGGCCGGGTGTCGTCGACCAACTTCCTCAATCAGTGGGGGACCGACGGCGGCAAGCGCACCATCTGGACCTCGGCGAGGTTCACCTTCTAGCAATCGGGTCGGGGCGGCTGCCCGGGTGGCCGCCCCACTCCCGACTCCCGACGACGTTACCTGCCCACTACCGCTCCCACCCACCACGCCGCATAGAACAGCGCGAAGCGTCCCACCCAGAGGCCCCAGCGCTTCGGCGCACCAACGATCAGGCGCGGGGCTGCCACCAGCAGGCCGAAGGGCAGCAGCGAGCAGGCCACATGGACGGCAATGAGGGTTGCCTCTTCATGCAACCCGTCGCTGCCGATGGCGCGCGCGACGTCGCGCAACAGGCTCGTGCCGACCAGGGCCGCCGGTAGCGCGAGCGCCCGCCGCAGGCTGCGTGGGATCGGGTTGTGCAGCGCGAAAGCCAGCGGGAGCAGCGTGAAGCACAGCAGCGCGCTGAGCACCGCGCCCGGCTGCGCCAGCCAGGCCCAGCCTGTATCCCACGTGACTTCCATCAGCCGCAGGTCGAGCGACTCGATGAGCGTCAGCAGGTCGTCGCCGATCTCCCGGCGCACGAGTGGTTCCAGCACGCCCAGCCACACGGCCAGGACGACATCCTCGACAGCCAGCACACGCTCGGGCCGTGACCCGGGTTCGGTGCCGGTGGCCGGCGGCGGAGCTGCGGAACTCACCAAATGGCCGCGCTCCAGCTCGCCACCGTCGCCACCCAGAACAACCCGAATCGAATGATCCACGGTTGCCACGCGAAGGCGGCACCGGCGGCGATGCGGGGGCCGGCGACCAAGGTGGAATAGGGCAGCACGGAGAGCAGCACGAAGACGAGCAGCCGCGGCACGGGCGACAGGCCCAGGTCGTAGGTCAGGTTCTGCTCGAGGCCGTCGAGATTGGTGCGGAAGAGGGCATCGCCGAGGAGCGCGAGGGGCACGGCGGCGGTGCGGCGCACGATGCCGGGCACGTACGGGCCCGGCCAGGGTGGCTCTTCACTGCGCCTGAGGGTCGGGCTGCCGAAGACCGCCTGTTGGATACCCGACGCGATCAGGGCGTAGATGGACAGCAGCGGGAGTGCGAGGTTGAGCATCGGCCAACGCCGCCCGAGGGCGACGTCGCGGTCGGTGTCCTCGGGACCACGCGTCAGCAGGATGAACAGGAACAGCCCAATCACGATCCAGCCTGTCGCCGTCACCCGCAGCAGCACCCCGAACCAGCCATCGGCATGGTCGTACGGCGTGATCTCGTTGATGAACTGCAGCAGGTCGCCACCCCAGCGCCGCACGACTTCCTCGGCGGCAAAGATCCACGCCGCCAGCAGCAGGTCCTCGATCTCCAGCACGTGCCGCGGCCTTCGTCCTGGCCGACCCGCACCTGCCGGCCCGGGCGACGCGGCGTGCGGGTCATCGAGCAGGGGGAAGCGCTCTGGTGCCTGAGGCCCCCGCTTTTCCGGCGCGGCGGGAACGCTGCTATCGGGCATGCCTGGCGATTGTAGACAGCAGACGGCCTTCGCCGACGTCACGCCGCGATCCCGGCCTTTCACCCGGCACCCGGCCTCGGTCAGCCCTGCCCCGTTCCCGCCTGCCGCCTGCCGATATCCGACAACCGATCCCCGATGTGCTTTTTCAGCTGCAGCGCCGGCAGCGTGGCAAAGGCGTCGGTGTGCCCGGCAGTGCTGACGGCCACGGCGTCGAACTGACCGGCGTGATCGAAGACGCGCCGGAAGTCGCCGAACGTTCGCGCCTTCGGGAACAGCGCAGCCGCGCGCGCGAGGTTGTTCCTGTCGACGTCGCAGAGCGCGACGATCTGCTCGCCGCCAAGGGTCTTCAGCTGGGCGCCACCGCGCCTGCCGTGGAGAGGAGACGCACGCGAGTGGAGTGACGGCCCTGGGCGGGCGTACCATGCAATCGACGTTCTCGCCCGGGAACGCGCGCGTTCGTGGTCTTTCCCCCGGAGGCAATGGTGATTTACGCAAGACGAACTTCGACGTTGGTGCTGGCAGCAACGGTAGGCTTGGCGGCGGCAGCGTCCGCGGCGCCAATCGTCGGCCAGGTCGACACGTTTGAGGACGGCGGCACGGCCGGTTGGTCGGTCGGGGGAATACACCCCACACCGCCCGTTCAAGTGGGCACGGGTGGTCCGGCCGGGGCTGGAGACGGCTATCTGCAAATCACCTCGAGTGGTAACTTCGGTCCTGGCAGCCGCCTGAGTGCCTTCAACATGGACCAGTGGGCCGGCGACTACCTGGGCGCGGGAATCACCGCCATCGCCATGGACCTGCGCAACACCGGCCCCACCGACGTGGTCCTGCGGCTCCTGGTGGCAGGGCCGTTCGGAGCCATGGGTCCGCTGAACGCTGCCGTGACCACCGACAGTGCGTTCCTGCCGGCTGGTGGCGACTGGGTCTCCGCGAGGTTCTCGTTGGCCCCCGCGGATCTGGTAGTGCTGTTCGGATCGGTTGACGCGGCCTTGTCGGAGGCTGGCGAGTTGCGATTGTTCCACAACCCTGATGCGTTCTTCGGGGGACCGCCCGACTCGTCGCCACCCATAGCCGCGACGATTGGCCTGGACAACGTGAGGGCCGTACCCGAACCCGCAACCTGGTTGCTGGTCAGCCTGGCGACGGCGTGGGGTGTACGCCGCCGCCGCGCCGGCCAGGGACCCTCCGCCTAGCCCTTGACGCCCGCCAGCAGCGCGAGTTCGCGCCACTTCCAGTGGCAGTCGACCTGGTCGTAGCCGATCTCGCGCAGCCACTGCAGTTGCGCCTCGACCGGCGCGAGCTTGTTTGACGGGTCGTCCTGGTCGGGCGCGACATCGAGTGCGGCCAGGAACCACAGGTGCAGCGCCGGGGTGGCCGAGGCGACGTGTTCCAGGTTCAGGAACACGCCACCTGGCAGGAGTTGCGTGTGGATCTCCTCGTACAGCGCTCGCTTGCGGGCGTCGACGAGATGGTGGATGGCAAAGCTCGAGACGATGGCGTCGAAGTGGCCGATTTCCGGCAGCTCCTGCGACAGGTCGTGGGCGAGGATGCTGACCCGCGAATCTGCGTCGAAGCGCGCGTGCAGGCGGGTCAGCATCGTCTCCGAGAAGTCGAGCGCCACGCCGGTCGCCTCTGGGAGACGCTCGAGCAGCAAGCCGAGGAGGCGACCCTCGCCGCTGCCGATGTCGAGAATCCGTCGGGTCGCGGCAGGCACGCACTCGAGCAGGGAGGCCTCACCCTCCTGGCGCCGGGGAATCTGGTACGCGATCTCGAGATACCGCTGCGCGTGTTCGGGCGACGTCCAGAGATTGATGTCTTCGCTCACCCGCCCATCATGTCCCGGTCCGGTTCCGACGACCAACGACGGACATCCCCTCTCCAGTCCCGACCGGACTGCCGGATGACTGCCGACTGCCGACTGCCGACTGCCGATTGCCGCCCGCCGCTGCCCATACCCGCTACCCGCTACCCGCTACCCGCTACCCGATACCCGACTCCCGTATCCCGTACTATGTCCCCATGCTGAAATTGCTGACGGCGACTGGAGTCGCCCTGTTTCTGACGGCGTCGGTGGCCGCGGCGCAACCGGCGGGAGTGACGATGAGCAAAGCGACCGGCACTGCCGCTGCCGAAGAAGCGGTGCGCAGCGCTGAACTGGCGCGCTTCACGGCGATGACCACGGGCAAGTCCGAGGACCTGGCCCGCCTGCTGGGTGAGGACCTGATCTACACGCACTCCAACGCGCTGGTGGACACCAAGGCGTCCTACCTCCAGAGCATGACGGGTGGTTCGCTCACGTACCACTCGATCGAGCCGAGCGACATGAAGGTGCGGGTCTACGGGACGACCGCAATCATCACCGCCGCGGCGACGATGAAGGTCACCTCCAAGGGCGTGCCAGCCACCAACCACCTGCGGTACACCGACGTGTGGGTGCTGCGCGACGGCCGGTGGCAGATGGTCGGCTGGCAGAGCACGAAGCAACCATAAGACCGCCGACTGCCGACGGCCGACTGCCGACTGCCGACTCCCGACTGCCGTCCGACGGCCGACGGCCGACCGCCAAAGGCCGAATTGGGCTGTCGAAAGTGGGTCGCTGGCTGATGCGCATCTCGCGGATGTACCTGCTGTGGCTGGGGGTGGCGCTGGCCGTCGTCGCGGGCGTGCCCTCGACGGCGCAGGCGCCCCGGCCCAATGTCCTGGTCGTGATTGCCGACGATCAGGGCTGGGGTGATCTCGGCGTCACCGGCAATCCGTATGTCGCCACGCCCCGCCTCGACCGCCTTGCCCGCGACGGGGCTCGCGTCGACCGCTTCTTCGTGCAGCCGGTCTGCGCCCCGACGCGCGCCGAACTGCTGACCGGGCGCTGGCATCCCCGCGGTGGCGTACGCGGCACCAGCGCCGGTGCCGAACGGCTCGATGTGGACGAGCGGACGATGGCCGACGTCTTTCGCGCGGCAGGGTACGAGACGGCCCTGTTCGGCAAATGGCACAACGGCGGCCAGGCGCCCTACCACCCGACGTCGCGCGGATTCGGGACCTTTGTCGGCTACACCCAAGGACACTGGCCCGTCTACATGGATGCGCCGCTCGAACGCAACGGCGAGCCGTTCGTCAGCAAGGGCTATCTCACCGACGTGGTGACCAACGAGGCCATTGCCTTCGTTGCCGCGCCGCGGTCGGCGCCCTTCCTGGCCGTCCTTGCGCTGCCGACGCCGCACTCGCCGATGCAGGTGCCAGACCCTTACTGGGAGCGATATCGAACGCGCCAACTCGCCGTCGCTCACCGCGGCCTTGCCAACGAAAGCGTCGACCACACCCGCGCTGCCCTGGCCATGACCGAGAACATCGACGACAACGTCGGTCGGTTGCTCGATGCGCTCGAAGCCGCCGGGCGCACTGCCAACACGATCGTGGTCTACCTCAGCGACAACGGGCCGAACGGCAGTCGCTGGAACGGCGACATGCGTGGGCACAAGGGATCGGTCGACGAGGGCGGGCTGCGGGTGCCGTTTTTCGTGCGCTGGCCGGGCCGCATCGCCGCAGCCACGACCGTGCCCCAGATCGCCGGGGCGATCGACGTCCTGCCGACACTGGCCGAGCTCACCGGCGTGCCGCTTCCGGCCGGCCGCGCGCTCGACGGACGCAGCCTCGCGCCGCTGTTGCTCGGCACGGCCCGCGGCGACTGGCCAGACCGGCTGCTGTTTGCCTTTGGCACCGATCAGAAGACCGTGGGCGTCCGCTCGTCGCGGCATCGGCTCGACGGGCAGGGAAGGCTGTACGACCTCGAGGCCGACCCGGGTCAGCGGCAGGACATCGCGGCCCGCGAACCGGCAGTGGCAGCCACGCTGCGCGAGGCAGCGGCCCGCATCGCCACCGAGATCCTGCCCACCGGTCCAGACAGCCGCCGCTATCCGGTCGGGGGCGCGGCCAGAACGTGGCTGCCGGCAGGGGAAGGGACGCCGCGCGGCACGGTCATGCGCAGCAGTCGGCATCCCAACAGCTCCTTCCTCACGCACTGGACGACGGCCGGGGATCACGTGACGTGGCCGGTCGACGTGCTGGCACCGGGCACGTACGAGGTGACCGCGTGGCATACGGCGCCGGCCACCAGCATCGGCACGATCGTCGGCGCCCGCCTCGGATCGGCCACCGTCCAGGCGACCCTTCGCACCGCCCACGACCCACCCCTGGTCGGGATGGCCGACGACCGCGTGGCGCGGCAGGAGTCCTACACCAAGGCCTTCCGTCCGCTGCTGCTGGGCGAGTTGCGTCTCGCGCCAGGCGCTGGCGACCTGGTGCTGTCGGTCGAGTCGCTCTCGGGAACGGTCGGCTGGGATGTGTCGGGCGTGAGCCTTCGCCGCGTGCCGTCATCGCGCCCCTGACGGGCGAGCACCAGGGCATGCCGACTCGAAGCTTCATTCTGAATTTGGAATTCTGAATTCCCTATGACAGCAGCAGGTCGAGATCCTCGCGGCGCAGGTCGCGCAACAGCGAGGCATCGGCGCGGACCACGGCGTCGGCCAGATGCCGCTTGCCGGCCTGCAGTTCCAGCACCTTCTCCTCGACGGTGTCGCGGGCAATCAGGCGATAGGCGAACACCGCGCGGGTCTGTCCGATCCGGTGCGCGCGGTCGATCGCCTGGGCCTCGACCGCCGGATTCCACCAGGGATCGAGCAGGAACACATAATCGGCGGCCGTCAGGTTGAGGCCGAGCCCCCCGGCCTTGAGGCTGATCAGGAACAGGGGGACGGACCCTTCCTGGAAGGTGCGGACCCGCGCCTGCCGGTCGCGCGTCCGGCCGTCCAGGTACTCGTAGGTCAAACCTGACGCATCGAGCCGCTCCCGGAGCAAAGCCAGCAGTGAGGTGAACTGCGAGAAGACCAGCACCTTGCGACCGTCCTCGACCAGCTCCTGCAGGCGGGGCAGCAGCACGTCGAGCTTGGCCGAGGGTGCGCCAGCCTGCTCGCGATCGATCAGGCCCGGATGGCATGCCGCCTGGCGCAGCCGCAGCAGCGCCTCGAGGACGTGTACGGTCGACCGCCCGGCGTCGTCTCGCGCGGTGCTGCCGAGCAGGCTTGCCCGGTAGTGGCTGCGCAGCGAGTCGTAGACCTTGCGCTGTACCGGTCCCAGGTCGCAGTACAGGGTCTGTTCGGTGCGCGCTGGCAGTTCCGCCGCCACCTGCTCCTTGGTCCGCCGCAGGATGAACGGCCTCAACCCGCGTTCGATCAGCGACAGCATCTCCGTGTCGTCGCCCGTGGCGTCGACCGCCCGCGCACCCGTGAACGCCGCCGCCGAGCCGAGCAGTCCCGGGTTGAGGAATTCGAACAGGCTCCACAGCTCGCCGAGGTGGTTCTCGACGGGCGTGCCACTCAACGCGAGGCGGTGCCGCCCGCGCAGCAGCCGCGCCGCGCGCGCCGCGGCGGTGCTGGCGTTCTTGATGGCCTGCGCTTCGTCGAGGATGACGTAGTCGAAGGCCACCTCCTTGAGCAGCTCGATGTCGCGACGCAGGGTGCCGTAGGTGACCACCACGACGTCCTGGCCACCAAACCGGGCGAAGTCCTGGCGGCGTCCGCTGCCGGTGGCGTCCAGCAGCCGCAGCCGCGGCGCGAAGCGTGCCGCTTCCTGTTGCCAGTTGAACACCAGCGAACGCGGCACCACGATCAGCGACGGCTGGGTGTCGATGCCGGCGAGCTCGCGCTCCTGCCGCCGCGCATCCAGCGTCGCCAGCACCATCACCGTCTTGCCGAGTCCCATCTCGTCGGCCAGGCAGCCGCCGAACCCGAAACGGCGCAGAAACGAGAACCAGCCGAGTGCCTCCTGCTGGTAGCCGCGCAAATCACCCTCGAAGGTCGCCGGCGGTGCTTCCGGGATCACCCCGGCAAAATCGGAGAGCTCGCTGCGCAGGCGGGCAAAGGGTTCGTCCCACGAAACCTGCGGCTGTTCGGCCAGCCACGCGTCGACCAGCGCCGCCTGCGCTGGTTGGAAGCGGACATGGTCCTCGTGGACCTCGCCGAGGCTGGCCATGCGCATCGAGCGGGCCAGCCAGTCATCCGGCAACAGACCGAACGACCCATCGTCCAGACGCACGAACGCCTCGCCCTTGCGGGCCGCCGCCAGCACGGACGGCAGCGAGGCGGTCACGCCGTCGAAGTCGATCTGGCCGTGCAGCTCGAACCAGTCGATGCCCGAGCGCACGCCGAGCGTCGACGCGCCGGCCTGCCGGTAGGCACGCCCATCGGCCTCGACGCGCCACCCCCGTTCGATCAGGGCCCGGACGACGGTCGGCAGGGCCGAGGCGAGCAGGTCGAAGTGCGTGCCGACTGGCGGCGCTGGCGTCGCGGCAGACTCGTGCGCGTCGGCGGAGGCCAGCCGGCGCACCCCCAGGGTGGCCAGCAGGTCGAGCGATTGGCGCTCGACGGCCGCGTCACGGCGCCAGGCGACCCGCGCTGCCGCATCGAAGCCCACCGGCGTCGGGTCGTCACTGCGGATCTCCACGGGGCCGTAGGTGAAGCTGACCTCGAGGCCGAGACGCTCGGCCAGCCACGCCGACGACGACCGCGTCTTGCGCCGCAGCACCCGGGCCATCGGTTGTGGCGCCACCGAGCGGGTCTCGACCCGGAGATCCTCGGGCGCGCTGACGTGCGACAGGCCGGCCGTCGCCAGGGCCGCGAGCAGCTGGGCCGAGCCGGCCGGCGGCACATGGATGGTGCCGGCACCAATCAGGCCGGCCAGCCAGCGGTCGGCCCCTGCGGCATCGAAGCGGCAGAACGTCGGGTCCTCGCCGTCCCGTGAGCGCCACAACACGAGTGCGCGCGTCACGAACATCGCGTCATGCAACGGTCGCTCGACGCCGTCATGGTCGATGACGCCATCGACCTCGTAGCCGATGTCGGCCGACCCGCCGATCGTCAGCCGGAACGTCGCGACACCGCCGGTCCAGCCAATCGGGACGAGCGGCGCCGGCCCGTCCGCGCCGGCCACGTCCCGCAACAGCAGCCGACCGGTACCGCAGAGGCGTTCAACGAGATCCCGCTGCAGCGCCGGCGTCAGGACAAACGGGGAGGGGACCGGCACCGCGCCGCCGATGTTCCACGATCCCGACCACGCGTCGGCGGCGCCGCAGACGCGCTCGAGAATCTCGCGGTCGTCCTCGTCGGGCAGCGCCCGGATCTCGTTGCGCGGAATCGACACGTCCCGCGGTGTCGCCCACTCGCCGTTCTTGCGGCGGTGGCGTCGCAGCAGTTCGACGAACATCCCCTGCGTCGTCGTCGAACGCACCGGGTCGAACACGTAGAGCAGTTCGCCTGGGGCGACACTGGACGCGGCCGACGGGCCGGGCGGGGCCGGCAGCGCCGCCAGGAACGCCTCCCACGGTGGCCGGGTGGTGCCCCGGGCGGCTCGTGGCGGGCGCTGGACCGGCGGTCGTGGCCGCGCCGCTGTCGAGAGATCGAAGTGGTCCAGCGCCACGCTGCCGGCCGCCATCTCGAGGTCGGGGGGCACCACGAGCAGGTGCTGACGGTCGGCCATGAGGGCCAGCGCCCAGAGGTGCTTGCAGGGCTCGCGCGTGCTGTCGAAAAGCGGGCAGCCGCACCACGGCTCGAGTGTCACCCCGACGATATCGAGCGTGACCTCGTAGACGGCCGAGCCCCGCACGCGCGCCGACACGCTGGTGGGCCGGCTGTTGACGATGGTGACGCGGCCCTGGCGGGCGTAGCCCTCCCCGCGTGTCCGCGAGCGGAACGAAACGAAGGGACGGAGGGCACCGGCGAGCGTGCGAGGCAACAGATGATTGTAATCCGGCTCGGCAGCCCGGCGGCGCCGGTAACGCCCCTACGCGATCGCGGTCCGGAACTCGTCGAGGTAGCGGCGCACCTTGTCCTTCGGGTCGCCGGGGCCGAGGGTCTCGATCGGCACGTAGCCGCGATAGCGGGCGTCCTTGAGGATGCGGGCGATCCGCTCGAGATCGACGCGCTCCGGCATATTGCGGCGGTACACCAGCTCCTTCACCTGCCAGGTGTAGGCGTGCGGCGCGAGCATGGCGATTTCCGCATAGGGGTCGTCGGTCGTGCGCAGGCTGCCGATGTCGACGTTGAGGCCAAACCACGGCGAGGGGATACGTTGCCGGATCTCGAGGTAGTCGCCGGCGACCTTCAGCGCGTCGTTGTGGTTCTGCAGCACGATCATCACGCCGCCGGCCTCACCGGCGGCGACGCTGCGCTGCAGGCCGTCGACGATCCAGTCCATCACCGTGGCCTTCGGCGACGCCGTCCGGCATCACCTTGCCGTCGAAGACTCGCAGGACCGGGGCGCCGAGCCTGGCCGCGGCCCCCACCCATCGCGTGATCAGCGCCACGTCGGCATCGCGGCGGGCGGCGTCCGCAACGGCAAAGTCGTTGCGGACGCCGGTGCCGCTGATGCCGAGGCCGAGGCTGAAGGCCAGCTGCTTGATCCGGTGCAGGCGGGCGTCGGTCGGCACGGCCGGGTACCCCGTGAAGTAATAGCCCGTCGGGTCCACGCCGTCAAAGCCGATTTCGGCGCAGAACTCGAGCACCTGCTCCAGGGTCATCGATCCCTTGGTCAGGGGTTCGTTGAAGGAGAAGAGGTTGCAGCTCGTCTTGATGCGCGCCGGCAGGCCCGGGACCACCGCCGCCGCGGCCTCGACGCCCGTCATTGCCAGCGGCGCGGCCGCAGCCGCGGCCAGGAAGCCGCGTCGGGTGGGATGGGTCTCGCGTGACGTGCTGGCCATCGTGGCGGATCTCCTCTCGGTCGTAGGGGTCGTGCCGGTCGGCACGCGGGTGGCGCGAGTATAGTGTGCGCCAGCCATGCGTCGCCTCCTGCTCACCTGCTGCTGTCTGCTCGTCCCCATCGTCGCCGCTGCGCAGGCGCGTCCCGAGTGGACGCCCCTGTTCAACGGCAAGGACCTTTCCGGCTGGACCAACATCAACACCGACCCCGATACGTGGATGGTCAAGGACGGCATGCTGATGACCACCGGCAAGCCGCTCGGGGTGCTGTGTTCCGACAAGATGTACGAGAATTTCCTGCTGCACATCGAGTGGATGCACCACGAGGCAGGGGGCAATTCCGGCGTCTTCATCTGGAGCGCGGCCAATCCTTCGGCCGAGGGGCGTCTGCCGGATGGTCTCGAAGTGCAGATGCTCGAGCTCGACTGGCCGAAGCTGCACGTCCGCGATGGCGTGACGCCGACCGACGATTACGTGCACGGCGAGCTGTTCGGCGTCGGCGGCGTGCAGATCATTCCCGACAACCCGCGCGGCCCGCGCAGCAAGTCGATCGAGAAACGGGCACTCGGGCGCGGCAACTGGAACACCTACGACCTGGTGGCCGTGGACGGTGTGGCCAAGCTCTCGGTCAATGGCAAATACGTCAATGGCATCCGCAACTCGTCGCGCCGCAAGGGCTACCTGTGCATGGAAGCCGAAGGCGCGCCCATCCAGTGGCGCAACGCCGCGATCATGGAGCTGCCGCCCGGGGTGACCACGCCGGACATGATTGCGCCGGCCAGGACGCAACCATGACCCGCCGCATCCTGCTCACCCTGACACTGGCCCTCACCCTCGGCACCGCACGGGTCGCCCTGGCGCAAGGGGCGCCGGCGGCCGTCGCCGCCGATCGCTGGGCGGACGAGATCGCCAGGTTCACCGTCGCCGACGAGGCATCGCCGTTCCCGCCAGGGGGCATTGTCTTTGTCGGCAGTTCGAGCATCCGATTGTGGGACCTGGCCGCGGCCTTCCCGAATCATCGGGTCCTCAATCGCGGCTTCGGCGGCACCCAGATCCTGGACTCGGTCCGGCATGTGGACCGCCTCGTCATCCGGCACAAGCCCGCCATCGTCGTCTTCTACGCCGGTGACAACGACCTGTCGGCGGGACGGACGCCGGCGCAGGTCGCCGGGGATTTCCGGGCCTTTGCCACACGCGTCCATGCGGAGCTGCCGACGGCCCGGATCGCCTTCATCGCGGTCAAGCCGAGCATCGCCAGGTGGTCGCTGATTGACAAGGTACGCGAGGCCAATCGGCTGGTGCGGGCCGACTGCGATCGCGACGACCGGCTGGGATTCGTCGACGTGGACGGCGCCATGCTCGGCTGGGATGGCAAGCCGCGTCGGGAGTTGTTCGTCAAGGACGGCTTGCACATGTCGGCAAAGGGCTACGAGATCTGGAACGTCCTGCTCCGTCCGTTCCTCGAGTAGCCCCACCGCCGATCGCCCCCTGCCCCCTGCCGCCCGCCGCCTGCCGCCTGCCGATTCCCATGCAGGGCGCCTCGGGGAGGCGCCCCTACCAACTTCGACGACTGATGTCTGACAGAACCTACCGCGTTGCCGTCCTCGGCCTCGGCCACTGGTACTCGGCCTATGGACTTGCTCGCGCCCTGCCCGAGTATCCCCGTGCCGATCTCGTGGTCGCCGCCGAACCGGATCGCCGTCGTCTCGATACCTTCTGCCGGACCTTCGGCATCGAGGGCGTCACCGACTACGAGGCCGTCCTCGGCCGCGACGACGTGGACATCGTTCACATCGCGTCGCCCGTCTGTGACATCCCCGACCTGACGATGCGCGCCGCCCGTGCCGGCAAGCACATCGTCATGGGCAAGCCGATGGCGATGACGGTGGCGCAGGCCGACGAGATGGTCCGCGTCGTCGAGGCGTCCGGCGTGGTGTGCGTACCGTTCCAGGGTCTGATGCGGCTGCGCCACCAGTCGCTCAAGGCGCGTCTCGATGCCGGCGAGATTGGCCAACTCGCCGTGCTCCACCAGGCGGGCCGCTGGTCGATTGCCGAGGACTGGTACCAGTCGGGCACGCCAGGGTGGTTCGTGGACCCGGCCAAGGTGCCGGGCGGCGCCTTCATCGACGAGGGCATCTACTGGATCGACCTCTTCCGGTGGCTGGCCGGCAGCGAAGTCGTCGAAGTGCACGCCCGGATGCGCAACCTCGTCCACCACGACATCGCGGTCGAGGACTGGGGACTGGCCTGGTTCACCTTTGCCAACGGCATCACGGCAACGCTGGAGGCGTCCTGGACCATCAACGCGCCGCGCAAGACCGGGCCCTCGCCAAAGCACAACAGCGTCGTGCGGCTGGAGATGGTCGGCACCCGCGGCGAGTTGATGGAGCAGTGGTTCCGCTCTCCTGGCGGTGCCCTGCTGGCGGCCGGCGCGGAGGACTGGGTGTTCGAGCGCCGCGGCGAGGCCTTCGGCCCGCCGTCGCCATTTCCCCTCAATCATCTGGTCGATTGCCTCGACAGTGGGCGCGCGCCGCTGGCCAGCATCCGTGACGCGCGTGCGGCTTTCGTCATTGCCATGGCGGCGTACGAGTCGGCCCGTGCCGGGCGTCCCGTGACCCTCGCCGGCGCGGTCTGAGCCGACCCGTCGCCGCCGGCGGCGATGCCCCTTCTGTTCGGTCCCTGTCCTTCCTTTCGTTAGTGACAACACAGCTCACGTACATGTGGCCCGGCCGCAGGTAGACCGGGTAAGGACGCGTCAGGGCCCGTGCGACACGGACCGTGTCAGGGAGCAGCTCGCGTGCGAATCATCCCGCTTCGTCTGTCCGCGGCGGATGTGCCGGCAGGAGTCGCGCCGTGATCGGGCCGCCGTCCTTCCAGCTGCTGTTCCAGCGGGCGCGTCGCGGTGACGCGTCGGCGCTGCACCTGCTCTTCGCGCATCATGTCGGACCGCTGCAGCGCTGGGCCCGCGGGCGACTGCCGCGCTGGGCCCGCACCGTGGCCGACACCGCCGATCTCGTGCAGGAAGCGCTCGTGCAGACGCTGCGGCGACTCGGCGAGTTCGAGCCGCAGGGGCACCACGCGCTGCAGGCGTACCTGCGCCGCGCCGTGGACAACCGCATCAACGACGAGTTCCGTCGCATTGCCCGGCGTGGTCTGGCCTCGGCGCTGGACGAACAGCAGCCTGATCGTCGTGCGTCGCCGTTGGAGGAAGCGGTCGCGCAGGAGACCGAAGACCGCTACCGCGCGGCGCTCGGCCGGCTCCGTCCGGGCGATCGTCGGCTCGTCGTGGCCCGTGTCGAACTCGGTTACTCGCTCGAACAGCTGGCGCTGATGACCAACCGGGCCCGCGTCGACACCGCCCGTGTGGCTCTGCGTCGTGCGCTCGAGCGCCTCGCCCAGGAGATGACGCGATGATTGACGTGCTGCTCCGGCCGGTGTGGGGGCGCCGCCTCGCCGCCGACGCACCGATGCTGACCGAGGTCGCGGAGGCGTTCATCGACGGCAACGCGGTGCAATGGGCCGCGGCCGAGCGCCGCGCCTGCACGCCCTCCGAGCGGCAGATGATGCGCCAGCTGCGCGCTGTTGCGCTGTTCGGCACGGCCGCCGCGGCTGGCCCAGGAGTGACGACCGGGACGACGGCACGGCCGCAGGTGCGGCGGCGCACGGCGATGGCCGTGGCGGATGCGGGTGCCATGGTGGCCCGCGCGTGGGCGTGGCTGTTCCCTGTGAGCCGGCGGGGTGGCACGTCCGCCATCCGCCTGGCCAGACTGGCCACCGACCTGCAGCGCGCGCGCTCGCCCCGTGAACTGGCGATGGCGTTGACCGCGCACCTCCGTGCCGCACTCGACGCGCCAACAGTCGCCATCGTCGTCCCCGATGGCCCGGGGTGGACGACGCTGGCGGGCGATCTGCCGCCCGTCCGATGTGATTCGGCCGTGGCGGCCCTGCTGGATTCGGCCGACGATGCGATCGACGTTGGCCGAGGCAGCAGGGTTTACGAGCTGCTGCCGCCCGCCGACCGCGAATGGCTTGCCATTGCCCGTGTCTCGGCCCTGGTCCGGCTGGCCTCGAAGGACGGTCGCACACTGGCAGGCCTGCTGGTTGGCGCCGCGCCCGTCGGCCGCAGGCACGACCGGCGAGACCGCACCTTTCTCGCTGCTGCTGCCAGGGTGGCGGCGCTGGCGATGGATGCGATCACCCCCCGGTCGGACACCCCGCGCTTGCTCGCCGCCGATCAGGACCTGGCCTTCGAATGCCAGTCCTGTGGTGAGTTCGGCCCGAGCGCGGAGCGCTGCCCATGCGGCGGCATCCGACACCTGGCCGCGCTGCCAGCCTGTCTGCACGGCACGTTTCGGCTCGAGAAGCGCATCGGCGCGGGCGGGATGGGCGTGGTGTATCTGGCGCGTGACCTGCGTCTCGACCGTCGGGTCGCGTTGAAGACGCTCCCGACCCTGTCATCGGGCCGCGCCAGCACGCTGCGTGACGAGGCGCGCGCGATGGCGACCCTGGCCCACCCGTCGGTATCCGTGCTCTACGGCTTGGAAGAGTGGAGAGGCACTCCCGTGCTGGTGACCGAGTATCTGGCCGGCGGTACCCTGGCCGCACGACTCGCCGCCGGTCCCGTGCCGCTGGCCGACGCCCTTGCCATCGGCGCCTCGGTCGCAGACGCGCTGGCGGCGCTGCACGCACGCGGCTGGCAGCACCGCGACGTCAAGCCGGCCAACATCGGCTTCTGCGACAACGGCACCCCGAAGCTGCTCGACTTCGGTCTCACACGCTGGTGTGCGGCGGCCGATCAGGCGTGGTCGCCGTTGGCCGGCACACCGCTGTACCTGTCGCCCGAACTGCTCGACGGCGAGCCGGCGACGGCACGCGACGACGTCTGGGCGCTGGCCCTGGTGATCCTCGAGATGATCGCCGGCGCGGGCGCGCTGCAGGCAGTCTGCCGGACCACGGGACGGCAGCAGCAGCCGCCGGTGGACGTGGTCCTTTCGCGCCTGGCCCCGGCGGTGCCGTTGGGGTTGCGGCATGTCTTGACCACGGCACTGCATCCGGCACTTCCGCAGCGGCTCGTGGAGGCGCGGCTGCTGGCGGCGGCACTGCGCGCGGCCGGTACCGCCGCCTGAGTCGGACACCGCCCAGCGATGACGTCCCCTCGCCGACACGGCGGGGCGGCCTGATGGCGCCACGGCCCCCCGCAACTTGTCGGCCGTCGTCGCGTGTGTCACCCTCACGCCTTCCGGGCAGCCAGGAGGACGGACGTGGCGCATCGACGGGCACGCCTCGCGACGAAGGCGTTCGACTGTGATTGATCGACGAGGCTTCATCACCAGCCTGGCAGCAGCCCCGCTGCTGGCCACGCGGCGCAGCCATGCGGCTGCGGGTCCTGCGACCTCGATGTACCTGGCGTACACGTCGTTCGCAGTGCGGATGGCGCAGGGGCGCGACCTGCTCAGAAGCAATGCCTCGGCGTTGGGAGCCGACACGTTCCGTCAGCTGTGCGTGCAGTTTGGCGCCGCCGGCGGGCAGATCGACCTGTCGCAGCTGCGCGTCGGGGATGCGGCGGTGCTGGCCGACACGCGCAGTGCCTTCGAACGCGATCGGGTGGCGCTCGAAGTGTCGGTGCCGTCGCGCTACCTCGAGACACCCGACGCCTACGCCGGTGCGGTTGCGGCCGCCCGCGCGGTCGGCGCGACGCGCGGCAGGGTGGCATTGCTGTCCGGGCGCCGCTACGAAAGCTTTCCCACCGGGGCCGACTGGGCGGCGTTCACCAGCCGCTGGCGTGAGACGCTGCTGCGCATGCGCCCGGAGTTCGAGCGGCATCGCTTTGCCATCGGCATCGAGAACCACAAGGACTGGCTGGCGCCCGACCTGGCAGCGCTGTTGCGGGACATCGACAGCCCGTACGTCGGCGCGTGCGTGGACTTCGGCAACAACCTCGCGCTGCTCGAGGACCCCGACGAGACGATCGACCTGCTGGCGCCCTTTGCCGTGACCACACACATCAAGGACATGGCGGTCCTGCCCACGGACGAGGGCTTCCAACTCTCGGAGGTGCCGCTCGGCCAGGGGATGCTGCCGCTGGCGCGTTATGTGGGCGCCGTGCGCCGGGCGCGCCCGGATGCCGCGCTCTGCCTCGAGATGATCACGCGCGACCCGTTGCGCGTGCCCTACCGGCGTGACCCGTACTGGGTGACCTTTGCGCCGGGGCACCGCGACCCGGCACGGTTGCGCACCTTCGAGACGCACGTGCTGTCGCGCACCCCGTCCCGTTCCCTGCCGCGCGTCACCGGTCTGTCGCCTGCCGCGCAGCTCGCCCTTGAAGACGAATACGTCCGCACTTCGGTGACCTACGCGCGTGACGTGTTGAAGCTGGAGCCGTCCCGAGCATGACCGATCGACGACCGCACGCCCTCGAGCTGTTCCGCCTGCACGGCCGCACGGCGCTGATCACCGGGGGCGCCCGTGGCCTCGGGCTGGTCATGGCCGAGGCACTGGCCGAGGCTGGCGCCGCCGTGTGCATCACCAGCCGCAGCGACGGCGCGGCCCAGGCCGCGGCCGACAGCCTGGCGGCCGCCACAGGCGCGCGCGTCGTCGGGGTCACGGCCTCGCTGGTGTCCACCGCCGCGGTGGCGCAACTGGCGCGGGATGTGGACGCAGCCGTCGGTCACGTAGATATCCTGGTCAACAACGCCGGCATCAACATACGCGGCAACGTCGGCGACCTCACCGAGGCCGACTGGGACACGGTGATGGACGCCAACCTCAAGGCGCCGTTCCTGGTCTCACGCGCCTTCGGTCCGGCCATGTGCGTACGGGGGTGGGGGCGGGTCATCATGCTTTCGTCGATGCTCGGCACCATCGCGCTGCCCGGACGCTCCCCGTATGCCTCGTCCAAGGCGGCGGTGCTCGGCCTGACGCGCGTGCTGGCGCTCGAGTGGGCTGGCGCGGGAGTCACCGCCAATGCCATCTGCCCCGGCCCGTTCGGCACCGAGATGAATCGCCAGCTGCTCAACGACCCGGAGAAGTACCAGGCGTTCGTGCAGAAACTGCCGGTCGGGCGATGGGGCGACCTGCACGAGATCAAGGGGCTGGTCGTGTTTCTCGCCTCCGATGCCTCGTCGTTCATGACCGGGGCCGCACTGGCGCTGGATGGCGGCTGGACCGCGCAGTAGGCACACGTCGAACGCCGATGCCGGCGGACCGGGCGCCGCGGCGGGCTGACTCGAGATGGCCTTGCGCCGACACGCCCCGCCTCGCGCCTTAGTTGCGCGGGGTGCCTCGTGGTGTCGATCCGGCAGACCCGGCAATCCAGCCCTGCAGCCCGTCTGGCGCGCGCACGAGCCTGTAGGTGTCGAAGACCCCCAGGACGTCCACCTCGGTCGGGCCCTCGAGCACGTCGACGACCGGCGCGGTGGGTGAGGGCCGTGCCTGCAGCGTGCCGCCGGCGCCGACCCGTTCGCGCCGCCACGCCGTGTCGGCCCGCGAGACGGCGCTGGCGGTCACGTAGCCCTGCTCACCATCCGGCAGGTGCACGCGGTACATGTTTCTCGACACGCCGACGACATCCGCGAGGGCCGCAAGGGGCAGGGCCCTGGCGCCGTCGGCACGTGCGTCCAGTCCGGCGCGCAGCGTGACCCTGGGCTGTGCGACCCTGACGCGTTGTCCGAGCGGCTCGAGCGAGGCGCGGACCGGCGCCGGTGCGGGCTCGTCGGCGGCGAGAAAGGGCAGCGGGTCGATCGCGCCGTCCTCGTAGATACCGAAGTGCAGGTGCGGTGGGGTGGTGCGGGCGTTGCCGGTGTTGCCGACGTAGCCGAGCACCTCACCAGCCTGCACGGGACGGGTGCCGTCGAACGCCCAGCGGTCCAGGTGCGCGTAGTACACCGTCCGGCGCTGCCGCGCGTCCTGCAGCCAGACGACGTTGCCGCCGAGGCCGTTGGTCGAGGCGCGGGCCACACCCGCTGCCACGGCCACCACCGGCGTGCCGCGTGGCGCGAAGATGTCGATGCCCTCGTGGGCCCGGCGGCCGGCTTCCCGCGCCGCGCCGAACTCGCTCTGCACGGCGCCGGCGTCGAGGCCCGAGACCGGGAAGCCGAGCGACGCCAGCGTGCGGTGCTCGATCGTGAAACGGCCGCCGCGCAGCAGCTCGGGCTGCACGCGGATGATGAACGTCGCATCCCGCTCGACGTCGTACGCCAGCGTGGTGGCGTCAGCCGGCAGCCAGGCGACGCGCTCGACGGCGCCGTCGTCCTGGGTCTCGAACACGTCGACGAACAGTCGCCCTGCAGGCTCGCCCTCCAGCGCCATCGTCAGCTCGAGGCGCCGCCCGCGTCGCAGCTCGAGGCGGAACGCCGCGGCGGTCGGCCGCTCGGCAGGGAAGTAGCCGGTCTCGCGAAATGGCGAGGGGACCGTCACCGGCCGCTGGAGGGCTGCTTGGCCCGCAGCTGCCCAGTCCCGCCCGAGCGCGGTGGCGTCCAGGCCGGCGTCGGTCAGGGTGCTGGCGTACTGCTCGTATGGGGACGGCGCAGGGGCGAGACGTGACAAGGGCCCGCTGGCGCAGCCGGCCGCGGCACCGAGGGCAATCGCGCTCAGCCACACCATCGACAGTCGTCGCCAGGGCGAAATGGGAATCACCCATCCAGTGTGCAAGGCGCTGTGGTCCCGGGCAAGCGCGACGGTTGCCAGGCTGAGGCGTCGACCGAGGCGGGACGAGGTGACGCCAGGGCAACTTCAGGGGATGATGCGCCACATGCAACTGGCCACCTTCCTGATCTCGATGACGGCGTTCCTCGCCATGCGGCGCCGCGTCGGCGTCAGGCCGGCAGGATGGTGATCAGCCCCTCCGCGTGTCCGTGTTCAAGGCCGGCGAGCACGGCTACCACACCTTCCGCATTCCGGCCGTGATTGCCACGCCCAAGGACGACCTGCTGGCGTTCGCGGAGGCCCGTCGTCATGCCGCGGCCGATGCGGGCGACATCGACCTCGTGGCACGGCGCAGCCGCGACGGCGGTCGCACCTGGTCGGGCCTGCAGGTGATCGGCGACGATGGCGCCGACACCTTCGGCAATCCGTGTGTGGTCGTGGACCGCGACACCGCGACGATCTGGCTGTTTGTCATCCGGACGGCCGGCGGCGACAAGGAACAGGCGATTCTCGAGGGGCGCAGCCGCAGTCTTCCCAGGCCGTGGGTGCTGTCGAGCACAGACGACGGCCAGACGTGGTCGAACCCGGTGGACCTGACGGCCAGCCTGAAGCGAGCCGACTGGACGTGGTATTCCCTCGGTCCAGGTATCGGCATCCAGACCCGCGATGGACGTCTCGTCGTTCCCGGCAACCATGCCCTGGCCGGTAGCGGCGCACACCGCTCCCACCTGGTGTTCAGCACCGACCACGGACGCAGCTGGCAGATCGGGGCGTCGGCGGTCGATGGCACCAATGAAAGCCAGGTGGTGGAGCTTGGCGACGGCCGTCTGCTGCACAACATGCGCAACCATCCCTCGCGCCCTGGGGCCAACTACCGTGCGGTTGCCACCAGCAGCGACGGCGGGCGGACACTCTCGCCCGTCAGGTTCGACCGTACGCTGCTCGAGCCGCCGGCCCAGGCCAGTCTGCTGTCGGTCGAGGCGCAGGGCGGCGAACGCTGGGTGGTGTTTGCCAATCCTGCCAGCACGAAGCGCGAACGGATGACGGTGCGCATCAGCACGGACGACGCCGCAACCTGGCGGCTGGAGCGGGTGGTGGATGAGGGGCCGTCGGCATACTCGTCCCTGGTGGCCGTCGGCGCCGACATCGGGCTGCTGTACGAGCGCGGCACACGACACGCGTACGAAGAGATCGTCTTCACCCGGCTGACGCGGGCGTGGCTGCAGGATGGTGGCCCGCCTCCGCCTGCAGGGTCGCGAGATATCCCTTGAAGACCACGCGGCGCGGCCGCTCCCCGAAGACCGGACCCAGCGTCTCGGTGCACCACGCACGAATCGTCTCGACCGGCACCCCGGCGTGCGTGGCCTGCTGCACGTTGGTCTCGGTGAGCATGTACGCGACATAGAAGCTGCCGGTCAGCTCGAGGACGACGTCGAAGCTGTCACTGCGCGTCACCTGCAGGCCGCGCGCTCGGGTGGTCAGGATGGACGGCGACAAGGGAATGGCCTGGCTGAGGGGTCGCGGGTACCGCGCCAGGAACGTCTCGAACCACGCGTCGAGCGCGCGGTCCTGCGGTTCCGCGAAGGACCGCGCCGGGCTGAAGTCATACACGGCCATCACGCCGGTGGGAGTGAGGACCCGCCGCGCCTCGCGCCAGATCGCGTCGAGGTCCCGCGCGTAGTTCAGCGATCCGGCGGCCGTGAGCAGGTCCACCGAGGCACGCCTGAACGGCAGCGCTTCGCCGGCGGCCACCACGAACCCGGGCCCGGGCACGACGTGGCGTGCCGTCCGTACCATCGACTCCGCAGGGTCGATGCCAACGCACACGTTCCGCCGAGATCGAGCAGGGGTCGGGTCGAGAGGCCTGCGCCACAGCCGAGGTCCACGGCGAGCCGGCACCGCGTCTCGCCCAGCCACTGCTGGAGCAGGGCAACGACGTGGGGGTGGACAGGGGGGCGGGAAGCCGCATAGCCGGCGGCCAGGGTGACATCGGCGAACGGATTGGGCATGCGCCGCCGCATCCTAGCAGCGTCGAGGTGTCGCGCGGGGGGCGCGCCAGGCAGGCGGCCCTCCCGCACGATCGGGTGTGTCAGCGCTTGCGCGTGGCTGCTGCGCTGCGGCCGCCGGACCGCTTGGCGGCACCGGCGTTGCTGCCGCCGCGGGCTGGCGCCGCGGCCTTGGATGCCGCGGCCTTGCCGCTGGACCTGGCCGGTTGACGGGTCGCCGCCGGTGCCGGCTCGTCCTCGTCCTCGTCGTCCTGGTCGGCGCCGCCGGCGGCCTCCGCGTTGATGCCGCCCTCACCGAGGCTCGTCAGCTTCTCGTCGGCGGCCTTCTCCTCGTCGAGATTCTGCTGCAGCAGGTTGACGGCTTCGTCGTGACCGAGCGCCCGCGCCCAGGCCACGAGCGTACCGTAGGCGGCCATCTCGTAGTGTTCCGGCGCGCTGTGCCGAGGCAATCAGCATCGCGTCCATCGTCGCCTCGTCGACGTCCTCCTCCATCGCGCTCTTGCCCTCTTCGAGGATGCCCTCCATGCCGTCGCAGTGCTTGCCGCGCGGCTTCTCGCCGAGGCTTTCGAAGACGCTGACGAGGCGGTCGACCTGGCCGCGGGTTTCCTGCAGGTGATCCTGCACGGCGGCGCGCAGCGCTGGCGAGGTGGCCGCCTTGGCGACTTTGGGGAGAGCCTTGATCAGCTGCTTCTCGGCGTCGTAGGTGTCGCGAAGTTCGTCGAGGAATGCATCGTGAAGAGTGCCTTGCGTTGCCATGTTCTCTAAGCTCCTTTGTGAGCGTGACGTACCTGTAGGGGAGACGATTGCAAGGGGCACGCCAAGTCGACGAAGTGATCGGCGACGGTCGCTGCGCCGGGCTGCGTGTCGCTTCGCCACGCGTGCGTTCCGTGGGCCTCGCTGCGTCGCGGATGCCCGACCCACCGGCGTGCGCCGCAGTCGTAGCAATCCACGTCATCGCTGTATCAATCTTCAGACAGCTGCACGCCATCGCGTTTGGTGCTTCTGGGATCGCGCGTCTTGTTCTTTAATGCGGCATGCAGCGACGCGATTTCCTCTCCCGTGCAGCCGCGCTCGGCGCGGTCTCTCTTCCGGTATTCAGTTCGGCGCAGACCCCGGCGACGTCGCCGCCCGTCCGCCGCCCGGAGCCCAATCCGGCGCCATCGGGGCTGCCGTTGGCGGTGCGCGTCGGCATGACCGACTGGAACCTCGGCAAGCGCGGCGACATCACCAAGATCGCGCTGGCCCGCGAGCTCGGGCTCGACGGCATCCAGGTGAGCCTGACGTTCCCGACCGATGGCAGCCCGCACCTGCGGCAGCCCGAGACCCAGGTGGCGTTCAAGCGCGCGGCGCTCGAGCACGGCGTCCAGATCTGCTCGCTGGCCATCGGCAACCCCGGCAAGAGCCGTCTGCCGTTCCACACCAACCCCGCGTCGGCCATCCTGCTGGTCGAGGCCGTGGAGGTGGCGCGCAGCATCGGCACCACCAACATCCTGCTGCCGATCCTCGGCGACAGTCACATCGACATGACCAGCCAGGCGCAGGTCGACACGTTTGTCGCGATGATGAAGGAGGTGGCGCGCTACGCCGAGAAGGCCGGCGTCGTGGTGGCGCTCGAGGACTGGATTTCCGCCGAGGACAACCTGCGGCTTCTCGACGCGATCGGGTCGGAGGCGGTGGGGGTGTACTACGACGCGCGCAACATCAAGGCCAAGGTGCACGACCCGTACGGCGAACCGGCGCGGCTCGGCTCGCGCATTCACCAGATTCACGTCAAGAACGGCGCGCAACTCATGCGCGATCCCGAACAGCTCGATTGGCCGCGGCTGGCCCGCGAGTATCACGCCATCGGCTACCAGGGCTGGTACGTTCTCGAAACCGGGTCGCCGTCGGGCGACTTCGTCGCCGACACGAAAGCCAACATCGAGTACGTCCGCCGGACGTTTCGCATGCCGGCCTAGCCCCGCGGACGGCGCCGGCGCGAGGCATCCCCGCGAGGTGTCGCGCACGTTGACGCGCCAGCCCCTCCCGGGGCGCCGCGTTTCCGGTTGACAGCTGACCACGCCACCACTACCGTGGGCGCATCTCACAAAGATGTCGCGGCGGCACGGCCCCTGGCTGCTGCCGCCGCTCCCTCCGGGTGCCTAGAGCGGGAGGTCTGCATGTCTGACGTCGATCGATGCCCGAGGCTGGTCGAGTGCCTCATGCTCTGCCTGTTGCTGTGTGGCCTGCCGGGGGTGCTGGCGGCGCAGGCCATCTACGGCACGGTCACCGGGGTGGTGGCCGACGACTCCGGGGCCTCGGTCCCTGGAGCCACGGTGGCGCTGGTCAACGAGGCAACCGGGCTCAAGCTCGAGGGCGTGAGCGACGAGACCGGCACCTACACGATCCGTAACGTGACGGCGGGACCTTACACGTTGCGAGCGGTGCTGCAGGGCTTCAAGGAGTCCGTGCAGACCGGCATCCCCGTGACGCCTGGCAGCATCGTCCGTGTCAACGCTCAGCTCGAGGTCGGGTCGCTGACCGAGACGGTGACCGTGACCAGCGAAGCGGCGCTGCTCAAGACCGACAAGGCCGACGTCAGCGTCGACCTGCGGCCCGAGGAGGTGGTCAACCTGCCCCTCAACCAGTACCGCAATTACCAGGCGCTGTTGAACCTGGTGCCCGGGGCAACGCCGCCTGCGCTGCAGAACGCGCAGACCGACACCCCGGGCCGCGCGCTCAGCACCAATGTCAACGGCACGTCGCGCAACACCAACACGACGCGCATCGATGGCGCGGCCAGCATCAACGTCTGGTTGCCGCACCACGCCGGCTACATCGCGCCTGCCGAAACCGTCGAGAACGTCAACATCTCGACCAACAGCTTCGACGCGGCGACCGGCATGGCCGGTGGCGCCGCGATGTCGGTGTCCACCAAGTCGGGCACCAACACCCTGCGCGGCTCGGCGTTCTATTTCCGCAACCAGGACGAGTTCAATGCCCGTCAGGGCTACTTCGACCCCGTCAAGCTCGACGCCAGCACGAGCATCATGGGCGGCACGGTGGGGGGGCCGATCCTGAAGAACCGCTTGTTCTACTTCGGCGGCTGGGAGCGCAATCTGCAGAACCAGAGCCGCTTCGACCAGTTCACCGTCCCGACCGAGAAGATGCGCAACGGGGACTTCAGCGAGGTGCTGGCCTTCAACCCCAATTTCCGCATCTACGACCCCACCACCGGCAACCCGACCACCGGCGCTGGCCGCACGGCCTTCCCCGGCGCGGTCATCCCGGCGGGCCGGATCAGCAGCATCTCCAGGACGATCCAGGCGCTGTACCCGGTGCCCAACAACGCCGGCACCAACAACGGGCTGCAGAACAACCTGTTCGTGGCCCGCTCGCCCGAGGCCACGCGCGACAACTACGACGGCAAGATCAACTGGAACCGCACGTCCGCGCACCAGATCTGGGCCAAGTACTCGATGATGGACGCCTCGGTGCAGGACCTGTTCTACCTGCCCTTCGAGGCCGCCGGCGGCGGCGACACCAAGGTCTACCTCGGCACCATCGGCAATACCTGGACGTTGAGCCCGACGCTGATCCTGGATGGCAACGCCGGCTTCAACATCATGAAGCACGACTCGCAGGGGCCGGACTTCGGCGTCAACTACGGCAGCGATGTCTTCGGGATCCCCGGCACCAACGCCCAGGGCGTCACCGGCAACAGCGCCCGCAATCCCGATCGCCACAGCGGCATGCCGGTCTTTGCCACCGGTCTCGGCACGCTCGGCAACACCTCCACGTGGACGCCCGTGCTGCGTGACGAGCGCAGCTACACGGCATCGATCAACCTGACCAAGGTGGCCGGCCGGCACGAGATCCGCACCGGCTTCGACGTCGTCCGCCTCGAGCTCACGCACTGGCAGCCCGAGGTCGACAACCCGCGCGGCCAGTTCGCCTTTGGCGGCGGCATCACCGGCGTCCCTGGCTACGCCGGCGTCGGCGGCTGGAACAGCTATGCGACCTTCCTGCTCGGCCAGGTCAGCAGCTATGGCAAGAGCGTGCAGTTCGAGGAACTGACCGGTCGCGAGAACCAGTTCGGGCTGTACGTCAACGACCGGTGGCAGGTGAGCGAGAAGCTGACGCTCAATCTCGGGCTGCGCTACGAGAACTACCCGCTGATGTCGCGCGTCGGCCGCGGCCTCGAGGTGCTCGACGTCGCGACATTCAACGTCGCGCTCGGCGGCCTCGGCGGCAACCCGGAAGACCTCGGGATCAAGACCAGCAAGACGCTGTTTGCGCCGCGCCTGGGCGTCGCCTACCGGATGAACGAGGACACGGTCCTGCGGGCCGGCTTCGGCCGGACGTTCAACCCGCTGCCGTGGTCGCGACCGATGCGCGGCCGCTATCCGGCCACCATCGCCTACTCCGACGCCGGGATCAACGGCTTCGTGCCCTATGGCAGCCTGACGCTCGGCATCCCCGCGGCGCCGAACCCGGACATCCAGTCGGGCAACATCCTGCTGCCGCGCGGGGTGGTGATGAACTGGCCCGACCCGGACAACGCCGAGCGCGGCACCATCGACTCGTGGAACGTCTTTGTCGAGCGTCGCCTGCCGCTGGACGTGGCCGTGAGCGCGGGCTACGTCGGGACCGCCACCCGCAACGGCTACGGGCTGCTGAATCTGAACTATGCCGAGTCGGGCGGCAACGGCAACCGCACCCTGTTCGCGCAGGCGGGCACCGCGGGCATCAACCGGTTCGCGTCGTTTCTCACCTCCAACTACCACTCGCTGCAGGTGGCGCTGAACCGGCCGTTCAAGAACGGCCTGCTCCTCAAGGGCGCCTACACGCTCAGCAAGGCGCTGAACGAGACCGACGATGAGGCAGGCGGGCTGAGCTGGAACCAGCCGTCGCAACTGCACCGCAACTACGCTCGCGCCGGATACGACCGGCCGCACATGCTGCAGCTCGGGTTCGTCTACGAGCTGCCGTTTGCCCGTGAGTCGTCGGGTGTCCTGGCGCTCCTGGTCAAGAACTGGCAGATCAACGGCATCGGCTCGTGGCTGTCCGGAACGCCGTTCTCGGTTGGCGGCGACAACGGCCTGCTGCAGCAGCAGAGTGGACTGCAGACGGCCAACGTCAGCGGCGAGATCACCGGCGGCTTCGGCGAGGCCGGCCCGGACGAGCGCTGGTACGACCCGGCGGCATTCAGCCAGCCGGGCAATGCCTGGGGCAACAGCGGCCGCAACGCCTTCCGCGGACCGTCCAACTGGAACCTCGACTTCTCGCTGTTCCGTGCCTTCCCGGTCGGGCGCTACCGCCTCGAGTTCCGCGGCGAGGCGTCCAACGTGTTCAACCACGCGCAGTGGGGCAACCCGGTCACCGGCATCACCGACCCCAACTTCATGCGCATTCGCACACTGGCGCGTGACCCGCGCCGCGTGCAGCTGGGACTCCGCTTCCAGTTCTGATTCCTGTCAGGGCGCCTCGGGGAGGCGCCCCTACCACCCACACCCCACACCGGTAGGGGCACGCGAGGTAGGGGCAGCTCCCCGAGCTGCCCCGCCCTGGGACGGCGCAGGGCGCTCCGGGGAGGCGCCCCACCCCCGTCGTCCGGGCGCTCTCCGCGCATTGGCCGCCACGGTTCGGCAACGCGCACCCGCGCCCCAGCGTCGCAATAGGACCCGCGAGGGACAAACCGCGTACGACGGCGCGGTGCGCGCGGAGTCGCGTCTATGACGCGCGGCGACGCCGCGCTTCCGTTGACAGTCGGCGGAAGACCCGACTACCGTGAGCCTCCTCATAGCGATCACTCGGCCTGCCGGCACCCCGCCGCTGCGCCGCTTCCCCCGATTCGCTCTGCTGCTGGAGGCTTGATGTTTCGTGTAGCTCTATGGCCGAGGCCTGTCGCAGGCCTTCTGCTTTGCACCCTGTTGTGGGCTCTGCCATCCGGGATGGCGGCGCAGGCCATCTATGGCACGGTCACCGGACAGGTCGTCGACGACTCCGGGGCGAGCATTCCCGGCGCCACGGTCTCGCTCGTCAACGAGGGCACCGGGCTCAAGCTCGATGGCCTGACCGACGAGAACGGCGATTACTCGGTCCGCAACGTCACGGCCGGGCCGTACACGCTGCGCGCGTCACTGCAGGGCTTCAAGGAGTATGTGCAGACCGGCATCCCTGTGACGCCGGGCGGCATCGTCCGCGTCAACGCCAAGCTCGAGGTCGGCGCGCTGACCGAGTCGGTCACGGTGACCACGGAAGCCGCGCTGCTCAAGACCGACAAGGCCGACGTCAGCGTCGACCTGCGGCCCGAGGACGTGGTCAACCTGCCCCTCAACCAGTACCGCAATTACCAGGCGCTGATGAACCTGGTGCCCGGCGCGACGCCACCCGCCCTCCAGAACGCGCAGACCGACACCCCGGGCCGCGCGCTCAGCACCAACGTCAACGGCACCGCGCGCAACACCAACACGACGCGCATCGACGGCGCGGCCAGCATCAACGTCTGGCTGCCGCATCACGCCGGCTACATCGCCCCGGTCGAGACCATCGAGAACGTCAACATCTCGACCAACAGCTTCGACGCGGCGTCGGGCATGACCGGCGGCGCGGCAATGTCGGTGTCCACCAAGTCGGGCACCAACAACCTGCGCGGCTCGGCGTTCTATTTCCGTAACCAGGACGAGTTCAACGCGCGCCAGGGCTACTTCGACCCGGTCAAGCTCGACGCCAGCACCAGCGTGATGGGCGGCACGGTCGGCGGCCCGATCCTGAAGAACCGCCTGTTCTACTTCGGCGGCTGGGAGCGCAACCTGCAGAACCAGAGCCGCTTCGACCAGTTCACCGTGCCGACCGAGAAGATGCGCAATGGCGACTTCAGCGAGGTGCTGGCCTTCAACCCCAATTTCCGCATCTACGACCCGACGACCGGCAACCTGGCCAGCGGCGCCGGTCGCACGGCCTTCCCCGGCGCGGTCATTCCCGCCGATCGCATCAGCGGTGTCTCCCGGCAGATCCAGGCCCTCTACCCGGCGCCCAACAACGCCGGCACCAACAACGGGCTGCAGAACAACCTGTTCGTGGCCCGCTCGCCCGAGGCCACGCGCGACAACTACGACGGCAAGATCAACTGGAACCGCACGTCCGCGCACCAGATCTGGGCCAAGTACTCGATGATGGACGCCTCGGTGCAGGACCTGTTCTACCTGCCCTTCGAGGCCGCCGGCGGCGGTGACACCAAGGTCTACCTGGGCACGCTCGGCCAGACCTGGACGCTCAGCCCGACGCTGATCCTGGACGGCAACGTCGGCTTCAACATCATGAAGCACAACTCGCAGGGCCCGGACTTCGGCGTCAACTACGGCACCGACGTCTTCGGGATTCCGGGGTTGAATGCCGCCGGTGTCACCGGCAACAGCGCCACGGTGCCCGAGCGTCACAGCGGCATGCCGGTTTTCGATACCGGCCTCGGCATCCTCGGCAACAACGCCACCTGGACCCCGGTCGTCCGCGACGAGCGCAGCTACACCGCTTCAATCAACCTGACCAAGGTGGCCGGCCGCCACGAGATCCGCACCGGCTTCGACGTGGTGCGCCTCGAACTCACGCACTGGCAGCCGGAAATCGGCAACCCGCGCGGCGCGCTGACCTTTGCCGGCGGCATCACCGGCACGCCCGGCTACGCCAGCGTCGGCGGCTGGAACTCGTACGCCACCTTCCTGCTCGGGCAGATCGGCAGCTACAGCAAGAGCGTGCAGTTCGAAGAGATGACCGGCCGGGAGAATCAGTTCGGCCTCTACATCTCGGACCGCTGGCAGGTCAACGAGAAGCTGACCCTCAACCTCGGGTTGCGCTATGAGAACTACCCCCTCTTCCACCGCGCCGACCGCGGCCTCGAGCTGCTCGACTTCAACACGTTCAACGTCGCGCTCGGCGGCCTCGGCGGCAACCCGGAAGACCTCGGCCTGAAGACGAGCAACACGCTGTTTGCACCGCGGCTCGGTGTCGCCTACCGCCTCAACGACGACACGGTGATCCGCGGCGGCTTCGGCCGCACGTTCAACCCGATGCCGTGGTCGCGGCCGATCCGTGACCCGTACCCGCTGGTCATCGCCTACAGCGGCGCCGGCGCCAACGGCTTCGTGCCGTCGGGCCCGCTGGCCGCCGGCATTCCCGGCGCCCCCAACCCGGACATCGCCAGCGGCAACGTGCTGCTGCCGCGGGGCGTGGCCATGCGCTCACCCAATCCCGACAACATCGATCGCGGCACGATCGACTCGTGGAACGTCTTCGTCGAACGGCGCCTGCCGCTGGACGTGTCGTTGAGCCTCGGCTACGTCGGCACCGCCACCCGCGGCGGCTACGCCGACATCAACCAGAACTACGCCGAATCGGGCGGCAACGCGGCGCGCCGCTACTTCTCGCAGGCCGGCAACGCCAACATCCTCGACTGGGGATCGTTTGCCATCGCCAACTACAACTCGCTGCAGATGGCGCTCAACCGCCCGTTCAAGAACGGTCTGCTGCTCAAGGGCGCCTACACCTGGAGCAAGGCGCTGAACCAGGTGGACGACGACGGCCGTGCGGTGGTGTCGTGGAGCCAGCCGTCGCAGTTCGATCGCAACTACGCGCGCGCCGGATACGACCGGCCCCACATGCTGCAGCTCGGCTTCGTCTACGAGCTGCCGTTTGCCAAGGAAGCCTCGGGCGTGCTGCCGCAGCTGATCAAGAACTGGCAGATCAACGGCATCGGCTCGTGGCTGTCGGGGACGCCCTTCTCGGTGGGCGGCGACAACGGCCTGCTGCAGCAGCAGGGCGGCCTGCAGACGGCCAACGTGAGTGGCGAGGTTTCGGGCGGCTTCGGCGAGGCCGGTCCGGACGAGCGCTGGTACGACCCGTCGGCCTTCAGCCAGCCGGGCAACGCCTGGGGCAACAGCGGCCGCAACGCCTTCCGCGGCCCATCCAACTGGAACCTCGACTTCTCGCTGTTCCGCGCCTTTCCGGTCGGACGCTACCGCATCGAGCTGCGCGCCGAATCGCAGAACGTCTTCAACCACGCCCAGTGGGGCAATCCCATCACCGGGATCACCGACCCCAACTTCATGCGCATCCGCGCGCTGGCACGCAGCCCGCGCACCGTGCAGCTGGGACTCCGGTTCCAGTTCTGATCCTCGTCAGGGCGCCTCGGGGAGGCGCCCCTACCACCCACACCCCGACGACGGTAGGACCGACGTGGTAGGACCGTCGATGGTAGGACTGACGATGGTAGGGGCAGCTCCCCGAGCTGCCCTTGTTTTAGGCGTAGGGGCGCCTCGGGGAGGCGCCCCTACCCGCGGTGAGCGACCACTGCGGATTTGAATGCCCTCGGCCCCGTCGCGTAGTGTGACGGCATGGCGTTGAGGCAGATCACCCGCGACGAGCAGGCGGTGCGTCAGGTGCTCGAGGGCACCGTCGAGGCCCTCGAGAAGGACGACTCGGCTGGTCGCGGTGCGGCCTGTGAGGCCGTGGAGGTCCACTCCGACGAGTGGTCGGGCTGCCGCGATCGGCTGATCGAGGATCTGCTCCAGGCCGAGGACTGGCTCGATCGTGAGGCCGTCCTCGCCGACACGCCCGGCGCCCCGATCGATCAGGACGACGACCTCGACTTCATGCCGAGCCACCCGACCGTGGCGCTCGTGCAGAGCGCGATGGAGGAGCGGCTCGACCTGGTGTCGGCCGATGCCTTCGACATTCGCGACCCGCGCTGGATCTCGACGCTGTACCACCGCTTGCGCGCCCGCGTGCGCGGCAAGGCGCCGTTCCCGGAGCACCGACGGCAGCGAAGACTTCCGCTTCGGCCTCGACGACCGCGCCGTCGTCGCCCTGGTCTCCGACTGGGGCACCGGTGGCCGCCACGCGGCAGCAGTCGCCCGCCAGATCGCCAGGCGCGACCCGGACCACGTCATCCATCTCGGCGACATCTACTACTCGGGCACGCCGCGTGAGGTGCACCTGCACTTCCTCGACATGTGGCGGACGCACGGGCCGGCGCGGGCGCGCTACTGGGCGCTGAACGCCAATCACGAGATGTACTGCGGCGGCCATGGCTACTTCGGGCACCTGCTGCCGGCGCTCGGTCAGCCTGCCAGCTACTTCAGCCTCGGCAACGAGGCGTGGCGCCTGATCGGCCTCGACACCGGCTACGTCAACGGCTCGTTCACCACCCCGCAGATGAAGTGGCTGGATGGGCAGTTCGGTGGGCGCGCCAGACCCATCCTGTTGACGCACCATCATCTGTTGTCGGCGTATCGCAAGCGCGGCACCGCGCTCGAGGAGTGGCTGGAGCCCCACCTGGCCGGTGGACGCATCCACGGCTGGTTCTGGGGCCACGAACATCACCTGGTGGAGTACGCCGACTACCGCGGCGTCAGGTGCCGCTGCATCGGACACGGGGCGCTGCCGTACCTGCCGCCGGACCGCGTGCCCCGGCGCCATCCTGCCGACATCGTCCGGATCGAGACGCGACGTGCGCCGGACGACCCTGGACGCGGTATCCACGGTTTCGCCCTGCTCACCTTCGACGGCCCGGCCCTGCACATCGAGTACGTCGACGAGGCCGGTGGCACGGAGTGGACGGAGCGGTGGGATTGAGAGAATTCTGAATTCAGAATTCAGAATTCAGAATTGGGAACGAAGAATCCGCATGCGGCAGGATGCCGCCGTCAGGACCCGACGGCCCAGGCGGGCGGGTTCTGCAGGCGATACAGCATCTCGCCGGCCTTGCGCACCAGCAGCACGCCCTCGTCCTCGCGGTTGGCGAACGCCTCGACGTCGATCGTCGCCGGATCGCGGTAGCCGAGGTTGATCTGGTGGCAGATGTGCTCGGGGATCTGGCTGGCGACGGTGACCTGGATGCGGCACCGCTCGATGCCCTGTTCGTAGGTGCCGACGCCGCGCACGTGTGTCGAGTGCGCGAGCACGCCCCAGGGCAGGTGCCCGAAGCGATCCCACTGGCCGCGGAAATAGTCGCGGCAGTGGTAGCCAATCTCGAGCAGCAGACGTCCGTGCGTGACCGAGACCTCCGAGATGTGCGGCGCGTAGATGATCAGCTCGCCGCCGTCGGCCACCACCGGCTCGAGCTTGTACATGCCCTTGCCGCCGGTCCACAGGTCGTCGTACATCGGGGGCACGCACGAGAGCACCGTCTCGTACGGCGCGTTCCTTGTAGACGATGTGCGTGCGCCGCGACACTTCGCTGGCCTCGGTCCACGCCGCCTCGGGGGTGCCGCCGACAATCGCCGCCAGCGAGCCATCGGGCCTGACCACCAGGCAGACGCACGTCTTGGGCACGGTGACCAGCGCACCGGCCGCGTCCACCACCTTGCGGACCGGCGTCCACTTGCTGCCGATGATCATCGGGTTGGTGACGACCGCTCCGAGCCAGTGGAAGAAGTTGAGGATGTCGGGGCCCGCTCGACGCCGGGGAACAGGTACTTGTTGCCGCCCGAGAAGCCGACGACTTCGTGCGGGAACACCGGACCGATGATGACGATGCGGTCGTACTCGAGGACGCGCCGGTTGATCTCGACGGGCACGTCGATCGAGAAGGCGCCGTCGGTCAGCTCGTGGATCCGGTCGGCGGCGAGGACGCCGACGCGCTGCAGCGCTGCCGGGTTGTCCCACTCGTGGTTGAAGAAGGCGACGTCGCGATACCGCGTCTGCCGCTGCTCGAGGGTCATGTCGAGGCGGCGGCAGATGGCTTCCTCCGACATCGGCTGATGCGTGCCGAGCGCGATCATCACGTCCAGACGCCGAGACCACGCCGCGCAACTGCTCGTGCAGGAGCTGGAACACCATGCCGACCGGGGCGGAGCGAGTGCCATCGGGCACGATCGCCAGGACCCGCTTGCCGCGCAGGCCCTCGACGCCACAGGACTGCGCCAGCACCTCGGCTACGGCGTCGGGCGACACCGCAGAGCCGGGACTGGCGATGGCGGAGGGACAGGGCGAGGCGTCGGTCACGGACGGGGAGATCATACCCACGAATGCAGAATCCAGACTGCCGCCTGCCGACCGCCGCCTGCCGGGGCCTGACCCGAACCCGACCGGGGAGCAGCGCTAGCCGAACTCCGGACCGATGATCGCAAAGAGGCGGCTGGTGTCCTGGTCGGGCCGCCACGTGCCGCGATACATCCGCGTGAACGGACGCTGCGGCCGAAAGCCCAGCGCCTCGACGCATTCCCGCCAGCCCGGACGGGCATCGGCGATGTCGATGAACACCGGCTGCTGATGTCGGTCGAGCGCCACGCTCAGCAGCGCGTCGGCCACCTCCAGGGAGGCGGCCAGCACCGGGCCGACGTGCGTGGCGTGGTGGCCGTGGCGTCCGAGCAGCGCCCCCTCGATGCCGTCTTCACCGTCGTACACCAGGGAGAGCTCGGGCGCACCCGCATGCAGCCACTCGAGCATGGCCCGGCGCTCCAGCCCGGTGGCGCGCGCGTCGAGGGCCGCGAGACCGGCCCAGTCGGCCGGCGTCGTGCGGCGGACCGCCGCCGCGCCGCGCCTGCGACCCTGTGGCACCTCCGACGGGTGACGCTCCAGACGCGTGAAGGTGCTGTCAGCGCGGAAACCGAGCTTCTCGTACAGCGGCCGACCAAGCGGCGTCGCATCGAGGCCGACCGTGGTCACGTCGCCAGCCCGGGTCAGGCCGCGTTCGAGCAGCGACGTGCCGATGCCGGTGCCGCGGTGCGCCGGGTCGACCAGCACCATGGCCAGCCACGCCAGCGTCGCTGGCGAGCCTGCATCGGCTGCGCGATAGCGCATCGTCGCCACCGACCCGACCACCTCGCCGGCCTCGTCCACGGCAACCGTGGCGCCGCCTGGTGTGAGGTGCAGGAACTGCTCCCAGTCGCGTGCCACCTGGTTCCAGTGGCTCTGCCGGCACAGCCGCACGCCCGCCCCGACATCGGCTGCCGTCATCGCACGCAGCGTCATCGGCTGCAGGTGCCCTGAGTGTGCCCCCACCGTATCGTCGGCATGTCCGCATTGTCGCCGGCCGCGCTCGTCGCGGGGAAGGGCCGTCGACTAGAATGCGCGGACATGCACGACGACACTTCGCGCTGGCCCGCGGCCATCGCCGACGACACGCACCTCGACGACCTGCTCAGCACGCCCAGCCCGGCTGCCATCGACGCGATGCGCGACCTGCAGGGCGACCTGATCGTGCTCGGCGTGGCCGGCAAGATGGGACCGACGCTGGCGCGCATGGCGCGTCGTGCCTCCGACGCGGCCGGCGTGACCCGGCGGGTCATCGGCGTCTCTCGCTTCACCGAGCGGGGCCACGAGGAGGCCCTGCAGGCGCACGGCGTCGAGACGATCCGCTGCGATCTGCTCGACGAGGCGGCGGTCACCCGCCTGCCCGACGCGCCGCTCGTGGTGTACATGGCCGGGCGCAAGTTCGGCTCGACCGGCCTCGAATCGCTCACCTGGGCGATGAACGCCTGGCTGCCCGCGGTGGTCTGCAAGCGGTATGCAGGCAGCCGCATCGCCGCCTTCTCGACCGGCAACGTCTACGGACTCACGTCGGTCGGTCGCGGCGGCTCGCAGGAAGGGGACGCGCTCGCGCCGGTCGGCGAGTACGCGATGAGCTGTCTCGCCCGCGAGCGGATGTTCGAGCACTTCAGCCGCACGAGTGGCACCCGCGTGAGCATCCTCCGCCTCAACTACGCCACCGAGATGCGCTACGGCCTGCTCGTCGACCTGGCGCGGCAAGGTCGCTGGCCGGCACCCCGATCGACCTGGCGATGGGCCACGCCAACGTGATCTGGCAGGGCGATGCCAACGCCATGTCGCTGGTCGCACTCCGCCATGCCGCCTCGCCGCCCCACGTCGTCAACATCGCCGGCCACGACGAGCTGTCGGTGCGCGACGTGTGCCTGGCGCTGGGCAGGCGGCTCGGCCGCGAGGTGCACTTCACCGGCGTCGAGGCCGGTGACGCGCTGCTCAGCAACGGTGCGCGTGGCTGGGCGGACCTCGGCGAGCCAGCGGTCAGCTTGTCCCGCTTGATCGACTGGACCGCCGACTGGGTCGCACGCGGTGGCGCCAGCCTCGGCAAGCCGACCCACTTCGAATCGCGCGATGGGAGCTTCTGAGATGGACGTCACCGCTCGCGCCGCCCTCGACAGCGGCCTGGCCATCCCCGCACACCCGCTCGCGCTGACCGCGGACGGACGACTCGACGAGCGCCGGCAGCGCGCCCTGACGCGCTACTACGCGGCCGCTGGCGCCGGCGGCCTCGCCGTCGGCGTGCACACGACGCAGTTCGCCATCCGGCGCCCGGAAGTCGGGTTGTTCGAGCCGGTGCTGACACTGGCCCGCGAGGAGATGGATCGCGCTGACGCCGGCCGGTCAGTGCCGCTGGTCCGCATCGGCGGCGTGTGCGGCGATACGCGACAAGCCGTGCCGAGGCCGAGCTGCTGGTGTCGCTCGGCTACCATGCCGGATTGCTGAGCCTCGCCGCACTCTCTGGTGCCGACGACGACACGCTCGTGCGCCACTGCGAGGCCGTCGCCGCGCGCATCCCGGTCATCGGCTTCTACCTGCAGCCGTCGGTGGGCGGGCGACGGTTGCCCTACACGTTCTGGCGTCGATTCGCGGCGATCGACGGGGTCGTGGCGATCAAGATCGCGCCGTTCAATCGCTACCAGACGCTCGACGTCGTGCGCGCGGTGATGGATGCCGGTCGCGACGACATCACCCTCTACACCGGCAACGACGACAACATCGTCGCCGACCTGGTGACGCCGTTTCCGGGTCGTGATGGTGCGCGAGCGGCGCATCGTCGGCGGCCTGCTCGGGCACTGGGCGGTGTGGACCTCGCCGGCCGTGCGCCTGCTGGACGCGTGCAAGGCGGCCTCGCGCGAGAGCGCGGTGCCGGCCACCCTGCTGGCGACAGGGGTGCAGGTGACCGACGCCAACGCGGCCTTCTTCGACGCGGCCAACGGCTTTGCCGGCTGCATCGCCGGCATCCACGAAGTGCTGCGCCGGCAGGGGCTGCTCGACACCATCCGCTGTCTCGACGCACACGAGGTGTTGAGTCCGGGGCAGGCCGAGGAAATCGATCGCGTCTACCGCGCCTACCCGCACCTGACCGACGACGCGTTCGTGGCCGCGCACCTGGACGACTGGCTGCGATGACCCGCGTCGCGGGCGTGCTGGCGCGGCTGGCCGCCGCAGCGTGGCTGTCGGGGGCCCTGGCCGTTGCGTCGGCGCAGACCGTGCCCGCGATCGGGCAAGGGCCTGCCGATCTGATCGTCGTCAACGGCAAGGTGGTGACGGTCGACACGGCCTGGACGGTAGCCGAGGCCGTTGCCGTTCGTTCCGGGCGGATCCTCGCGGTCGGCCCCGATGCGGCCATCCGTGCACTGGCCGGACCGGCCACCCGCGTCGTCGATGCGCGCGGCCGCACGGTGATCCCCGGTCTGATCGACAGTCACGTGCATGCGCTCGGCGCGGCGCCGGTCGAGGCCGTCACCCCGTTCCGCACACTGACGTCGGTAGCCGAGGTGCAGGACTGGCTTCGCGCCGCCGCACGCCGGACGTCGAAGCCGGCGTGGGTGTGGAGTCCGCGCGTGTTTCCGACGCGGCTGCGCGAAGGCCGCTTTCCGACGCGTGAGGAGCTCGACGCGGCGGTGCCCGACCAGCCAGCCGTGGTCGACGGGGCCTATGCCTTCGTGCTCAACACGCGCGCCCTTGCCGCCGCCGGCATCACCGCCAGCACGCCGGATCCACCGGGCGCGCTGATCGTGCGCGGACGGGACGGTGCGCCCACCGGACTCCTCCGCAACGCCGGCAGCCTGCTGGCCCGCCACCGTCCACCGGCGCCATCGAGCCCACCCCTCGACCAGATCGAGGGCCTGCACCGCGCGTATCTCGCCACGGGCATCACCAGCATCGTCGAACGTGGCGGGAGCGAGGCCGGCTATGCCGTCTACGAGCGTCTGCGGGCAGCCGGACGCCTGCACCTGCGCGCCACCGTCACGCTGCACCTGCCGACCGGCCTGCGCGCCGAAGACGCCGCGGCGGCCGTCGGTGCCATTGCGCTGAGCCCGGGGGCCGGCGACGACCATCTGAAGGTCGGCCCGCTGAAGATCACCGTCGATGGCGGCATCCTGCTCGGCACGGCGTACATGCGTGAGCCGTACGGGCCGGCGTCGGCAGCACTGTTCGGCGCCCAGGCGGCGGCCTATCGCGGCGTGCTCTCGACCGGCGCGGACGCTATCCGGGCGGTGATGGTGGCGGGGCACGCGCACGGCTGGCAGATGTCCGCGCACGTCACCGGTGATGCCGGCGTCGACCTGGTCCTCGACGCCTTCGAGGCGGCACAGTTGGCGGCGCCCCGCCCCGATGCGCGTCACACCCTGATCCATGCCTATTTCCCCAACCGGCAGACGGCCCGCCGCGCCGCCGCCCTCGGCGTGCTCGTCGATACGCAGCCGGCCTGGCTGTACGAGGACGCCGACGCCCTGTTGCCGGCGCTGGGAGAGGCACGGCTGGCGCACTTCATCGGGCTTCGCACCTGGCGCGACGCCGGGGTGCGGGTCGCCATCAACACCGATCACATGTTCGGGGCCGACCGCGACTCGGCGATGAATCCGTTCAATCCGTTCCTGACGATGGCCACGGCAGTGACCCGGCGCAGCGAGGCCGGAGTGGTCGTCGGCGCAGAGGAGGCGGTGACACGCGAGCAGGCGCTGCGGATGATGACCATCGACGCGGCGGCGCTGACCTTCGACGAGGACCACCGCGGCTCCATCGAGGTGGGGAAGCTGGCCGACCTGGTGGTGCTTTCCGATGACCTGCTGACCTGCCCCGAGGCGCGCATCCGCTCGATCACCGCCGACCTGACCATCGTCGGCGGTGTCATCGCGCATGCGGCGAGATAGCCTGCCGGCCGCCCCGCGACAGCGCCGGGCCCTCGCTCATCCCGGCTGGACGTTGGCGTTGAGACGGAACAGGTTACCCGGGTCGTACTGCCGTTTGGTGGCGACCATCCGCGGGTAGTTCTCGCGGTAGTTGGCGTCGAGCACGGCCCGCGACTCGTCGTTCACCTCGTTGATGTAGAAGCCGCTGGTCAGTGGCTCGAGCGACGCCCAGTACTTGCGCAGCGACGCCATGTGGGGGGCGGCATCGCCGCCGGCTTTCCAGGACACCGCCGCCATGAGGGCGTGCTGCGCGTAGCGGTGGGGAAAGGCAGACGAGCCGACCGGCTGGCGGGCGATGGCGCCGCCGGCATGCTGGGTGAAGACGGCGGTCGAGCGTGCCGGATCGCCGTCGAACCCGTCGAGCACCGCGGCAATCAGTTTCTCGCTGATGCCGGTGGTGAACCCGCTCTTCATGTACTCGCCCATCGTGCGCACGTCGTTGTCGTCGCCAGACCGCTGGAACTCGACGTACGGCAGGGGCTTGATCGTGTTGGCGGTCGGCGTGCCGAGCGTCCGCAGCTTGGCGAGGTCGCGGTCCGGATTGCTGCCGCAATAACACACGTGAAGCTGCGCCACGCCGGGCCTGCCGCCTGGCGGCTGCGCCATCACGAAGTCGATGTAGAGGTCATCTGGAGCCTGCGGCGTGAACTCGGCATAGAAGCGCAGCAAGTCGCGAGCCTTGTCGAGCGGGAAGACCAGCTTGCCGGCTGTCACCGTGCCGGAGAACGGGTGCAACTGGAACTCGAAGTTGGTGACGATGCCGAAGTTGCCGCCGCCGCCGCGGACGCCCCAGTACAGGTCGGGGTTCTCGGTGCGGTCGGCATGCCGGACCGCGCCGTCGGCGGTGACCACGTCGACGGCCGTGACGTTGTCCACGGCCAAGCCGAACTTGCGGGCGAGCCGTCCGAAGCCGCCGCCGGTGGTGAGTCCGCCGACGCCGGTGTGCGACACCGTGCCGAGCGGCGTGACCATGCCGTGCGCGGCCGCCTCGTGGTCGATCAGGCCGAGCAGCGTGCCGCCTTCGACGTAGGCGCGCCTGGCCGCGGGATCGACGCGCACGCCGCGCATCTGCGAGAGGTCGATCTGCATGCCGCGGTCACAGGTGGACATGCCCGAGAAGCTGTGGCCGCCACACTTGACCGCCAGCAGCAGGCCGTGCGCCGAGGCGAAGCTGACGGCGCGCCGTACATCAGCCGTGCCGGTGGGCTGGACGATCAGCGCCGGCCGCTTGTCGATGACGGGATTGAGGACGCGCCGGGCGGCGTCGTACCCGGGCGCGTTGGCCAGCAGCACCGGGCCGCGCAGGCTGGCCGCCAGCCCCTTGATGTCGGACGCCGAGAGTGTCACCGGCCTGCCGTCGCCGCGCACCGCCTCGACGTCACCGTCTGTAGCGGTGGTGGCGCCGACGCGTGAGAACGCCGCCAGGGGACGCGAGGATGCGGCAAACGGCAGCAGGCTGGCCGCGGTCGCGGCGCGCAGGAATGATCGTCGATGCATGAAGGTCTCCGAGGCTAACAACGCGGCGTGATGGTGCCACCGAACAGGAGCGGGTGCGCAATCGTCGAGGATCGGCGAGGGTGACGTCAGTCTTCAATAACCCGCGTGCCGTAGGGCGGCGGCCCCACCGGCGTGATCACCCACGTGCCGGCGCCGAAGCGTTCGCCCTGCATCAACTCCGCTCCGAGGCGCAGTCGCGGTGCCGCCTTTTCGCCGCTGATCCGATAGAGCCAGTTCGGCTCGACCACGAACCATTCCGGGAATTCATTCAGCCGGACGTAGTTGCGGGCCAGGTTGATCACCCGTTTGTGGCGGGCGGTGTCGAACTGCAACCGCGCGGCGTCGACGCCAGCCACCAGCAGCCGGAGGGCTGCGCCCTCCCGGACGCCGCCGAGCCGCAGGCCGGGAGCCTTGTCGGCCGGCATCACCCCCTGGCTCTTCATCAGCGCCCAGAGCAGCAGCGTGCGGTTGAAGTTGCCCTCGCCATACCAGTCTTCGAGATGCCCATCCGGCCGCTGCATCGCCAGCATCACCGCCATTTCCGTCTCGATCCAGTCGAGCGCTGCGGGCACCGGTTCGCGATTCACCAGGTAGAGCGCGCTTTCGATCGCGTCGGCGTAGCCATCAAACGATCCGAGCGGCAGGTTGGCCGACGCGGGTCGCGGCTCCCAGACGTAGCGGCGATACTTCGGCAGCTGCGTCAACACCCGTCGCACCGCGTCGCGATACACGACGTCGCCGGTCACCTGGTAGTAGGTGTACACCGCGCCGTAGACGTAGCCCCAGTTGTCGGAGAGCTTCTCGTCGAGCGGTTGCAGGGTCCGTGCGTCGACCTGGTTGTACAGCAGGCCGTCCGGATTGGCCGACTGCAGGATGCGGTCGAGCATCGTCTTCACCGCGGCGCCGTAGCGCGCGGCCCGATCCGACTGCAGATCCGATTCGAGTGCGTAGAGCAGCGTCAGGCCGACGACGAGTTCGTTGCCGTGGTCGCGCAGGCGCAGCTGCGGCTCGCCGGTGTGGGTGGCGAAGTCCCATCTGGTCGAGGGCACGCCGAAGTTGCCGGGCAGCACTTCCTCGACGTAGGCATCGGCAATCCCGCGCGCCCAGGTCAGGTACCGCGGGTCGCTGGTCATCGTCCAGAGGCGGACCAGCACCTGCAGGAAGTCGCCGTTGAGCTCGCCATCGGCGGCCGGCAGGCGTCCCCACCTGGTGTCGATTGGGGCCCGGTCCATCGCGTCGGCAACCATGTCGGCCATGCGATGGAACCAGGGGGTGCGACCGAGCAGCTCGGTGACCGTGATCAGGCCATCCTTGGCGTACTCGCCGGCGCCGAACAGGCTGGCCGGTCCGAGCGTGCCCGTCGTCAGGTCGCGACTGCCCGGGACCGCGCCGTCCGCGGTCATGTAGCGGACCTCGTTGCGCAGCATCTCCATCATCCGCCCCTCGTAGAGGGCGGGGTCGGTGAGGCGCGCGGTCAGAATGAGATACGGGTACAGGTCGGCGGCGAAGTTGTGCGGCGTGGCCACTCGCGCCGGGCCGTCGAGGCGGTCGGGCATGAGCGACGTCTTCGGGTCGGCGGCGCGCAACCATGCGTGCAGCGTCCGCTCGGAGGCCTCGATGGCGCGCTGGTAGTCCCGCGCGTGGCGTTCCAGCGTCTGCGCCGCCGCGAGGCCGCAGTCAGGCCCGGCGAGCAGAACGACGAGCAGGGCCCACCGCAGGTGTGGCATTCTCCAGCTCCGAGTCGCGTCGGTGGTTACTTCCGTATCGCGGCAATCACCCGGCGCAGCATCTCGGCGCCGTTGTCGCGATGCCAGCGCAGCACCAGCACCAGATCGTGCTCGGGCGAGACGAGGATGACGTTGCCACCCGCGCCGATGGCGGCAAAAGTCGAGCGCGGGGCCCCGGCAAAGGCCTCGCCGCGGGTGTTGAGCCACCACAGGTAGCCGTAGTCGGGGCCGTGCGCGCTTGCCGTGAGCGCGGCGCGCACGTATGCCGCCGGTACGATCTGGCGCTCGCCCCACCGGCCGCCGCGCAGCCAGAGATAGCCGAAGCGCGCCATGTCCCACGCGTGGATCCACACGCCGCCGCCCCAGCGGGTGCCGCCGCTGACCGAAGCCATCCTGGCACCAGCCTCAGTGACGTAGCTGTTGGTGTACGGCACCCATTTCCAGGTCCGGGAGGCGCCGATCGGGTCCATCACCTCGCGGGCAAGGACATCGGGTACCGGTTGGCTGAACACCCGCAGCAGCGACAGCGCCAGACGATTCACGCGGACGTCGTTGTACTCGTAGTGCCGCCCCGGCGGCGCCAGGGCGCGCGGCTGGCGCTCACCTTCGCCGAATGCGGCGCGCCCGACGAAATCGTGCGCCTTGCCCCACATCGCGCCTTCCCACTCGCTCTCCTGCTGCAGGTGCATCTGCCAGGTGACCTGTGCATTGCGCGCCGAGTCGTAGCCGCCGTCCTTCACCGTCGCCGCGACCGGATCGTCGATGCCGATCCGCTGGTCTCGGGCTGCAATGCCGGCGACAGTGGCCAGCATGCTCTTGGCCACCGAGTAGGTCGGGTCGACGGCATGCGTGTCGCCAAACTCGGCAACGACATAGCCCTTGTAGATGACCAGGCCGTTGGTGGCCGCGCGCCGCGTCGGGACCGAACCGAGGAGCGCGCCGAAGATCCGCTCCTGGTCGGAGAAGTCCATCGCCCGGGTGGACCCGTGACCCTCGGCAAAGGTCACGGCGGCGGCGAGCGCCGCCGGGTCCATGCCGAGGTCAGCGGCCGGTTTGGACGCCCAGGCGCCCGCGGGGGGAAAGTAGGGAACGGCAGGCCCCTGCGCCGCCGGCGTTCCCAGCGCCGCGACCACCAGCGCCGCCGCCATCACCACGATTCGCATGCGTCCCCCTTGACCCGTGACCCGTACCCCGTAACCCCGTAACCCGTAACCCGTAACCCGTAACCCGTAACCCGGTCCCCGAGACCCGTACCCGCTGACCCGGTCCCCGTGACCCGTACCCCGGTCCCCGGTCCCCGGTCCCTCTACGGCTGCCAGATCGTCGCGCCGATGAACCGCTCGGTGTTGCCGACGTTGTAGTAGTACACGGTCACGAGCTTGCCGTCGGGGCGCTGCACGGTGCGTGGGTAACCGAGGTCCCAGGTGCCGCCGTCGCTGCGCAGCACCACCTCGTCATCCCACGTCTTGCCCTGATCCGTGCTGATCCTGGCCCGCATCCCGTACGGCTCGGCGCGGTAGCCATAGGTGATGACCAGCCGCCCGTCCTTCAACGCCACCAGGCTCGGCGGGTTGCCGCGACCGGTGTCGGGCACGGCGCGCGCGACGTGTTGCCAGGAACTGCCGTTGTCGTCGGAGCGATAAGTCTCGATGAAGCGGCGGTAGCGTACGGCCGTGAGGATCGACGTCGGCGACAGGCGCACCGAGGACGGCATGATCCCGAATTCGTTGCCGGCCGGCTCATCGTGGACGTAGGCCAGCCGGGCCCAGGTCTTGCCGCCATCGGTGGTCCTCGCCGCGATGACGCGCCCTTCCTTCTGGTTGGCCTTGGCCGCGGTCAGGAAGATCGTCATCGTCTTCGGGCCGTCGACCAGGTAATCGGTGCGGGCGGCAATGCCCGGCGTGCCGAAGTCGGGCAGCGCAAACGGCCCCTTCCAGGCGTGACCACGGTCGGTGGAGTAGTAGAAACGCGAAGGGCCGACGTGGATGCTGGCCATCCGCGCCGTGAACACGAAGTCGGGATGCGTGAACGGGATGTCGCCGGGACTCTCGGCAATCGGCCGCCCGCCGGCTTCACCTGGCACCCCGGCTTGCTGCGAGCCCGGAGGCGGCTTCAAGTCGGTCGGGCGCTCGACGGTCCAGGTGACGCCGCCGTCGAGACTGCGCGCCAGCAGATGCTCGGCCGGCCGGGTGTAGTCGATCGAGTGGCCCGAGGCGCTGTCCTTGAAGTAGCCGGCTTCGAAACCGACGAGGATCTCGTTGCCCCAGGCCCAGATGCCATGATTGGCAGGCCAGCCGCCGTACCGGCCGGCCACGTTGTAGACGTCGACGTGCTGGACCGCACCCGGTTCGCGCGGCGGGGCGAGGGACAGGGCCGAGAACGCCAGTGGCAGCGCGGCAAGCGCGAGGAGTGGTTTGAGCATGCGAGAGTCTCGCACTATTCGGAACCCGTTTCAAAAACCCGCCTGGCTGCTCGGGACCGTCGTGCTTGGCGCTGTCGTCGTCGCTGGCGCGTCGGGCTGGCTGCACGCCGCCCAGGATCGCGCGCAGGATCCGCCGATGGGTCCGGCCGTCTTTGTCGGCGACGCGGTGCTCAAGCCCTACGACCCGACGTCGTCGTTGACGACCAGGGAGACGCGGGTCGACCGCGCCAGATACCCGGCCACCGACATCCACGCGCACTGGCCGGCCAGCCTGGAGCCCACCGCCTTGCTCGCGGCGATGGATGACCTCGGCGTGGAACGGGCGGTCAATCTCAGTGGCGGGTTCGGCGCCGGTCTCGATCGCATGCTTTCCCGGTATCACGCTGTCGCGCCGGGGCGGCTGGTGATCTTCGGCAACATCGACTTCTCGACGATCGACTCGCCGGCATTTGCCGCCGACCACGTGGCCATGCTCGAACGTGCGCATACCCGCGGCATGGCTGGCGTCAAGATCTTCAAGAGCCTCGGCCTGACCATCAAGGACCGGACCGGCGCGGTGGTGGCTATCGACGACCCGCGGATCGACCCGATCTGGGCCACCTGCGCCCGCCTGCGCATCCCGGTGCTGATTCACTCGGCCGACCCGGTGGCGTTCTTCCAGCCCATCGACGAGAAGAACGAGCGCTGGCTGCAACTCAAGCGGCACCCGGACTGGAGCTTCCACGGCCCGGCTTTCCCGGAGCGCGAAGACGTGCTGAGGCAGCGCGACCGCGTCATCGCGCGGCATCCGAAGACGACCTTCATCGGCGCGCATCTCGGCGACAACGGCGAGGACCTCGTGGCGCTCGAGACGCGGCTGCGCACGTACCCGAACTTCTTCGTCGATCTCTCGGCACGTGAAGCGGAGATGGGAAGGCAGCCCTACTCGTCACGCGCCTTTCTCATCAGGTGGCAGGACCGCGTGCTGTTCGGCACCGACCGCTACCCGGGTCGGGAAGATCAGCCGCGGCATCGCCTGTACTACCGCCTGCTCGAAACGGCCGACGAGTACTTCAAGTATTACGACCACCCGTTCCCGCCGACGGGCGAGTGGCGTGTCCATGGCCTGCATCTGCCGGATCCGGTACTGAAGAAGATCTACCAGACCAACGCCGACCGTGTGCTCGGCTGGCGGGTGCGGGACCGGGAGGCGGCACGCGCCAGGCAGGCAACGCCACGCAGCGAGCGTTAAGCGTCAGGATTGGCGAAAATCTTTCCTGGATTCATGATGTCCAGCGGGTCGAGCGCGTGCTTGATGGCGCGCATCATGGCAATCGCGCCCTCGCCTGCTTCCTCGCGCAGGAAGGTCATCTTGTGCAGGCCGATGCCGTGCTCGCCCGAGCACGTGCCGCCAAGCGCCAGGGCGCGGCGCACCAGTGCGTGATTGAGGGTCTCGGCGACACGCCACTCGGCGGCATTGTCGGGGTCGATGAGATATCCGAAGTGGAAGTTGCCGTCGCCGACGTGCCCGAGCAGGTAGTGGGGCAGTCCGGCCGCCTCGGCCTCGGCCGCCGAGTCGAGCAGGCAGTCGGCCAGCCGCGAGATCGGCACGCAGGTGTCGGTGGAGATGACGCGGCGGCCCGGGTGCGCATGGATGGCGGCAAAGTAGGCGTTGTGCCGGGCCGTCCACAGCCGCGTGCGCTCCTCTGGCGTGGCCGTCCACGCAAAGCCGGCCCCACCCTCTTCGCCAGCGAGCGTCTCGGCCTGCCGCGCCTGGTCCGCGACATCGCTGGCAGACCCGTGGAACTCCATCAGCAGCAGCGGCTGCTCTGGCAGCGCCAGTCGCGAGTGCGCGTTGACCATCCGCACCGAGTGGCCGTCGAGCAGCTCGCATCTGGCAATCGGCACGCCGGCCTGGATGATTGCCATCGCGGTGCGCACCGCTGCGGCGATGCCCGGGAACGAGCAGGTGGCGGCGGCGACCGATTCTGGCAGCGGGTGCAGCTTCAGCGTCGCCTCGGTGATCACCCCGAGCGTGCCCTCGCTGCCAATCATCAGCCGCGTCAGGTCGTAGCCGGCGGCGCTCTTGCGCGCCCGCGTGCCGGTGCGGATGACGTCGCCGCTCGCCGTCACCACTTCGAGGGCCAGCACGTTCTCGCGCATCGTGCCGTAGCGCACCGCGTTGGTGCCACTGGCGCGGGTGGCGCACATGCCGCCGATCGACGCGTCGGCGCCAGGGTCCACCGGAAAGAACAGCCCCTTGCCTTCGAGGGCGCGGTTCACCGCAATCCGCGTCACGCCCGGTTGCACGGTGACGGTCATGTCCTCGGCGTGGACCGCGACGATCCGCGCCATGCGGCCGAGGTCGAGGCTGATGCCGCCCTGGACGGCCAGCACATGGCCTTCGAGGGAGGACCCCGCGCCGTAGGGAATGACCGGCACCCGCGATGCCGCCGCCAGGCGCACCGCCGTCACGACGTCGGCGGTCGACTCGGCAAAGATCACGGCCGCCGGCGGCGGTACCCGGGTGAACGGCGATTCATCGCGCCCGTGCTGCTCGCGCACGGACGTGACCGTCGAGCATCGCTCGCCGAAGTGCGATCGCAGCGCGGCAAGCAACGTCCCTGGCAGCTCGCGCATCGCGAGGTGGGCATCCACCGGCGCCGCCCCCGCGTCGCCGCTGGTCATTCCGGATGCGGAGCGGCGAGCAGCGCCTTGATACGGGGCTCGAGGGCCGCGCGCGTCATCTTGCCCGGATGGTACAGGCCGATGACGCCGGTGCGACCGACCAGGACGACGGTCGGCGTCGTGCTGACGCCGTAGCGCAGGTGGTTGGCAGCGTCGAGCGGCACCGACACGGCAGCCAGCGCGGGGTACGCCTGGCGGAGCACCTGCTCGATGTACGGCTTCTCCTCGGCAGGCGTCGCGTCGAGCCCGCCCTGCACGTAACCATATCGTTGCGTCGGGGCCACGATCACCAGGCCCTGCGACCGGTAGGCCTCGTCGAGTTCCGCGAGCACCGGCGCCATCGCCTTGCAGTCCGCACACCAGTGCGCCCAGAAGAAGAGCAGCACGACCTTGCCTTCGAGCGCAGCCAGCGTCGGCGGCGCCGGACCGAAGTGTTCCACCCCGTCGATGGCCAGTGCTTCCTTGCCTTCGAGACTCAGGAGGTTGATGTTTTTCTGGATGCGCTTCTCGATCGAGGTGCCGGCATGGGCGCCGCGCTCACGCTCGAGGAACACGACGGCCTCGCTCCGTGCCCCGCGTCGTCCCTCGACCTGGCCGATCACTTCGACGGCGGCGCCGTAGGCAATGGGCAACCGCGGTTCGGCGTCCATCGGACGCGTCTTCAACATCGCCACGGCCAGGTCGTAGGTCTGCTGCGCGGCCCGTTCTGCCTCGTCGAGGCGGTCGGCCGCCAGATGCCCGCGGGCAATCCACGAATGGGCTTCGAGCCACTCCGGCGACTGCCCGTGCCTGGCCTTGAACGCCGCCAGCGTCGATTCGGCGGCAGGGAAGTCGTCGGCTGCGATGGCCGCGCGCACCTGCGGCACGAGCGGCGTGGCTGGCGTGGCGGCGTGGCCGTCTCGCGCCCGCACGCCGCAGCGCCCAGCGCGGCCAGGAGGACCAGCACGGCAGCGCCTCTCATCGGGTCGCCTCCGTGGATCCGGTCGTCGGCCGCACGATCACGTACGTCGGCAGGCCCACCGACTTGAACCGCGCCAGCAGTGACCGGACCGGCTCCGCATCGGGGTCCTCGGCCTGCACCTTGACCTTCACGTATCCGTCCAGCGCCTCCGTGACGCTGGCGTCCTCGAAGGTCGTCGCATCCATCGTCAGGCAGTTCTTGCACCAGGTGGCCCAGAAGTCGATCAGCACCGGCTTGCCCTCACGCTCGGCCTGGGCGAGACCATCCGACAATGACGAGGTCCAGCCTGCCTGCAACTTGTCCTGCACGCTGCGGCTCACCGCACCGGCATCGACCCGGCGATTCTCGAACATCTCGTACGCGAGGTAGCCGTAATACACGGCGGTGGCGAGAATGAGCACACCCATCGCCTGCTTCACGCGCACCATCCACGCGCCCGGCCTGGGCAGGGACGCCATGCCGGCACCCGCAAGGGGCCACGGCAGCGCCATGCCCAATCCGAGCACGAATGGCAGCGCCAGGGCGATCGTCGTGCCACCTGCATACAGGCTGCTCGAGAAGAGGATGACCTGGATGACCACGGGCGCGACGCAGGCGCCGGCCAGCAGTGCGGCAACTCCGCCCATGGTGAAGGCCAGCGCCACCGAGCCCGGCCGGCCCTGCGTGTCGGGGCCGCGGCCCAGCGTCGAGAAATCGATCACGATCACGTCGAACATCGCCAGGGCGAGGACCACGAACAGCACCGCAATCCCGAGGTTGAACCAGGGCGAGGCGTTCAGCGTGCCGAAGGTGCCGGCCGTCAGGATGACGATCAGCCCGAGCACGCCGTAGACCACGGCCATCGCCGCACCATACGCCAGCCCGAGCACGAAGCCGCGCTGGCGGGACCCGGCCTTGGCGCCGGCGCCGATGATCGCCAGGTTGATGGGCACCATCGGCAGCACGCAGGGCGTCAGGTTGAGGGCCAGCCCGCCGACCAGCACGAGCAGCAGGATGGCAATCGGCCCGCGTCCCTCGAGCAGCCCCTTTCGTGCGACACCGGCTTCGGCATCGCGCACGAATTCGAGGAACTCGTCGGCCGGCAGATACCCGCCGGTGGTGCCCTGCACCGTGAAGCGATCCAGCGTCGTCATCACGTCGGCGTCGCTTGCAGCGCCTGCAGCCGGAGGCGGCGCGCTGGCCGCGCTCGGACCGATGGACCGCGCTGCCGGCACGACACCAGGCTGCGTCATGCGGCCCTGCGACAGGCGTGCGAAGACGTCCCCGTGCGACCCGGCGCGGGCGGCCGTGCCCGGCGCCGCGACCCGCACCTTCCACTCGAAGGTGGCGGTCTGCGGCGCGAAGCACAGCTTGTCGTCGCAGGCCTGGTAGCGGATGCGTCCCGGAATCACCAGGTCGCCCGGCGCCGCGTCGTCGGCAATGGCCAGTTCGGCACCGGCCACGAACTCGTGGTCGAACACGGCCAGCGGCTGCGGCTGCCCGGCCTGCTCGAAGTCGGTCGGGTGCGGGTAGATCAGGTGGCGCACCGTCACGCCAGCCGGCGCCTGCACGGTCAGCACGGTCGGGATGAGGGACGGGTCGCGCGGCGCGTCCGACTGCACGTGCAGACCTTCGGCCAGCTTCACGGTGAGCGCCACCCGGGTCGTGGAACCGGCCGCCACCAGCGTGGCGGCCGTGTAGGGCGCCACCTCTGCCTTCGGGCGACGCATCTGTCCGGACAGGGTCCCGCCTACCGAGGCCACCCCCACGAGCAGCAGCGCGACCCAGGCCAGCGATCGGAGCGAGGGGTGAGGTGTGGCGTGGACGTTAGGCACCTCGGCATCGTATCAAGTCGGCGATGCCCACCCGCGTCCTCAGGCGCTGACGCCCATCCGGAAACGTGATAAGCGACACACCAGCTGCACCCGCGGTGGTCGAATCGAGCGATCGACCGGCCCGGCCACCGCCGACAGCATCGGTGACAGGACGATGGGAGGACCGGGTGCCGCTATTCGCGGTCGGCGAACTTGTAGCCGATGCCCCAGGCCGTGAGGATGAGGGCGGGCTGCCGGGGATCCGCCTCGAGCTTCTTGCGCAGCCGGCTGACCACCGTGTCCACCGTGCGGTCGGTGACGTAGGAGTCGCCGCTCCACACGGTCTGCAGCAGCCTGGCGCGGCTGAAGACGATGCCGCGGCGGGACACCAGCTGGTGCAGCAGGTCGAATTCCTGGCGCGTGAGGTCGGCGGCGCTGCCCTGCACCAGTACCTGTCGTCGCTCTATGTCCATGGTGATGCCGTCAGCCAGCTGCACGACTGTCGCGGTCGAGGCCGGCGCATCACCGGGGTCGGGCTGCTCGTGCCGCCGCATCACCGCGCCGACTCTCGCCTGCAGCTCGCGGACCCCGAACGGCTTGGTCAGGTAGTCATCCGCGCCGCTGTCGAGGCCGACCACGATGTCGGCTTCCGTGTCACAGGCGGTCAGCATCAGGATCGGGGTGCGGGTGTTCGGCCCGGCGGTGCGCACGGCCCTGCACAGCGAGATGCCGTCCAGGCCGGGCAGCATGACGTCGAGCACCAGCAGGTCGAACGCGGTCGTGCGCGCCACGTCGAGCGCCTGCCGGCCGTCGCCGAGATCGTCGACGGCAAAGCCGGCCAGACCGAGATGGAGCTGCAGCAATTCGCGGATCGACGCGTCGTCTTCGACGACGAGCACCCGTCGGCTTTGACCCGACATCATGTGAGTGCCGTATGGTACCGCGCCGGGGCCGCTCGGTGACAGTCACGCAACCGCCGCCGTGCGCGGCAGCATCGACCCGTGTTTACGCGTCGCGTGGGGAGCGCACGACCCGCTCCGTGCGGGCCGCCCGCTCGTCGGACCAGGCGCGGAACGTGAGCACCGCGGCGCCGACCTCGATCACGTCGCCGTCGACGAGCGCCCGTGGCTGCGACAGCCGGACCCCATCGACGAAGGTCCCGTTGCTCGACTCGAGGTCGGCAATCGTCGCGCCCTCGAGGCCGACGGCGAGGCAGGCATGCCGTCGCGAGACTCCCGACGCGTCCACCCACACCTCGCAGCGCGGGTCGCGGCCGAGGACGTTGTCGCCGACGGCGAGCGGGAACGCATGGTCGTTGCGCACCAGCCAGCAGAGGCGTTCCTCGTTGCCCGAGGTCGGCCGCACCGCCGCCAGGTTCTGGGCCGGGCCGCTGAAGGCGTAGCCGATGCGGTGCACGGTGCGCACGAAGGCGGCCTGGCGTGAGTCCTCGCCGAGCACCTGCCGGATCTCGGCAATCACCACGCTCAGGTTGGCTTCGCTGACAAACGTGTCCTGCCAGACCTTCTCGTGAATCTCGCGCTTGCTGACCACGGTCGGACGACGTTCGAGCAGCAGCGTCAGCAGGTCGAACGCCTTCGGCGACAGGTGCGTACGGACGCCTGCGTCGAGCAGTTCGCGCGTGTCCGTGTCGAAGGTGAAGCGGCCGAAGGCGACCCTCATGCGATGCAGCGAATCCTTGGAATTCCCTTGGGACTTACGGGCAACGTCCGGTGCATAGTACCCGACGACAGCGGAGGCAGACGCAGTGATGGCCACAGGCAGGGCACCAAGCGGTCGTGAGATCTGGAAGGCGGTTCGCGAGGAACTGTCGCTCAATCTGTACGCCCTGCCGTTCAGCACGGTGGCGCCTACGGTCTACCACGTGTACCTGCACCCCGAGGACTTCGACGCCATCGAGGGCATCACCGGCACCCTCGTCGAGCAGATTGGCCAGGCGCTGACCGAAGAAGTCGCGCGGCTGAACCGCGACATGGGCGGGCGAGTCAAGACGGTGATGGCGCGGCTGCTGGAGCGGGAACGGCTCGCGCCCGTCGAAGTGCCGGCCGGTGGCTGGGAGGTGCACGTGCGGCGTGACCCGGACGGCGAACTGGCGCGAGGGCAGATCGGCATCGTCTCGACCTTGGCGATGCCGGCGCCGGTGGAATACGCCGGGACGCCGACGACCCGCATCGTCCGCAGCGTCGTCGGGCCGTCGGGACGGGCCGCAACCGTGACGCACGTCGCCCAACCCGGGCCCGAGGCGGCACCGGCCGCGACGCTGGCTGGCGCCGGCGACAGCCGCGACACCGACAGCCGATCGAGCCGCGACCGGGCCCGGGTGATCTACAGCGACGATCACGGCGCCCACACCTTCGTGATGCGCAAGGACACCGTCTCGATCGGCCGTGGCGGCAGTGCCGTCTGGGTCGACGTGCAGGTGGTCACCACGGCGCGAGTCTCGCGCGAGCACGTCCGCATCCGCCTCGATGGCCGTGGCCGCTTCTTCGTGCAGGACGTCAGCCTGTGGGGCACGACGGTGGACGGCGTGCCGATCGCCCCGGCGGTGAAGGGCCCCGAAGGGGTCGCCCAGCCAGGCCCGGAGCACCCGCTGCCGACCCGCGCCCGCATCGGTCTGGCCGATGCGATCGTGATCGACTTCGAGGCCCTGGAACTGCCATGAGCTGGCTGCACATCCTCTTCCTGTTGTCGCTGGTGGCGGTTGTCGCATCGATCGGCCTGCTGGCCTGGGTGTACGACCGTGCCTGACACCCCGGTCGCCGTGCCGGTGCTGCGGTCGGCATGCCTGTCCGATCCCGGTCGCGTCCGCACCAACAACGAGGACCTGGCGGTGCTCGACCCGGGGCGCGGCATCTTCGGCGTCATCGACGGCGTCGGCGGACACGCGGCCGGCGAACTGGCCGCGGCAATCGCCCGCGACGTGATCCTGCAGCGACTCGCGCGCCCGCTCGGCTCGCCGGCCGAGCGCGTGCGCGAAGCCATCGCCATCGCCAACAACGAGATCTTCCGGCGCTCCGCGGCCGAGCCCGACCTGGCCGGGATGACCTGCGTGGTGACCCTGGCCGTGATCGGCGAGGGTCGTGTCACGGTGGGGCACGTCGGGGACAGCCGACTCTACAAGTTGCGCCCGTCCGGCCTGCGCAAGCTGACCCGCGATCACTCCCCGGTCGGCGAGCGTGAGGACGCTGGCGAACTCGGCGAGATCGAGGCCATGCAGCACCCGCGGCGGCACGAGGTGTTTCGCGACGTCGGCAGTGCCCTGCGTGACAAGGACGAGCCCGACTACGTGGAAGTGGTCGAGGACGCGCTCGAAGACGACGCGGCGATCCTGGTGTGCAGCGATGGCCTCACCGACATGATCCCCGCGGCGACGATTGCCGGCGTGGTGCGACGTCATGCCGGCGACCCCGCCGCCGTCGCGACGGCCCTGGTGGCCGCGGCCAACGAGGCCGGCGGTCGCGACAACGTGACCGTGGTCTACGCCGAGGCACCGGGCTTTGCCGAGGCGTTCAGGGCCGGCGCGGCCAGCGACGCGGCAGTGACCGCCGTCGCCGCGCCGCCGGCCGCGGCAGGTCGAGCCACCCGCACCGGCCGCCTGCTGGCCAGCCGCACCACGTGGTTCGTGCTGGGGTCGATCATCGGCGTACTCGGTGCGCTGCTGCTGGCCTGGCGGCTGACGGGTGACGCGCCAGCTGTTGGACGGACGCTGGTCGCGGCACCCCGGGCCTCCGCGACGGTGGGCACGCTTGCCGCGGCGGTGCAGGCGGCCCGGGCGGGTGATGTCATCCGGCTCGAGCCCGGCACCTATGCCGAGTCGGTCGAGGTGCCAGAGGGTGTGGCGCTGCGCGCACGCGTTGCCGGTGCGTCGCTGTTCGTGCGGCCGTCCGGCGCCGCTGGCGCGTGGGTGGCCATCATCGCGCGCGGCACGAGCGGCGGCGTCATCTCCGGCATCCGCGTCGCCTCGACGGTCGCCGCCCCGGTGCAGGTGGCGGTCCAGGTCGGCGGCCACGGCAGGGCGATCGAGCTGATGCAGGTCGACGGGCCCGTCGAAGCCGGCGTGCAACTGCTGCCCGACACGACCGCCAGCCTGCAGGGCAGCCAGTTCGCCGTCACGGGCGTGGCGGTGGCGCTCGGGGCACGCAGTCAGCTCGATGCCAGCGGCAACGTCTTTGTCGGGCCGACGCGCCAGGCGGCCGCGGGCGCCACCCGTCCGCCCGCAACGCCGGGGTCCACGCCCCCTGCCGACGCCGCGATTTCCGTCGCCGCGGGCGCTCGCCTCACCCTGCGCCGGAACGTCTTTGCCGGCCTCGGGACCAACCCCATTCAGGGCGGGTCCGACGCCGATTGGGAACCTTTGCGCGCCGGCAACGTCGTGGTGTCGATGAACACCTTCTCGTCTCGCTGACTGGCTGGAGACCACGCATGTCCTGGCAGGTCGCAGGTTACGAGACGGATGCCGACAAGCCCTTCGACCAGGGCAGCTTCGGCACCGTGTGGCACGCACGGCGATTGAGCGATGGCGCCCGCGTCGCCCTCAAGCTGGTGCTGCGCGATCACGCCGCCGATGCCGTCGAACGCATCGAGGCGGAGCGCCGCGGTGCCATGCTGCAGCGCAGCTTCCACGACGCCTACGGCATGGTCCCGGCGGTGTACGACGTCGGCTACGACCGCGACGGCGACCTCTTCATCGCCATGGAGTTGATTCAGGGCGGGGCGCTGTCGGACGTGATTGCCGCCGGCGCCCTCGATCCGACGGTCGCCGCCCGCCACGCCGCGGCCATCTGCGCATTCCTCGAAAAGGCGCACAGCTTCTCCGCCACCATCGAGGGCGAACGGTACGACCGCCTCGTGCACGCCGACCTGAAGCCGGGGCACATCTTCGTTCGCGGCTCCGGCGAGGTGATCGTGCTCGACTTCGGCATCGCCAAGGCGCTCGACAAGTCCAAGCCGCTCACCACCAACAACTGGGGCACCTCGGCCTACATGTCGCCGGAGCGCCTGCTCGACGGCCGCGTCGACGAGCACGTCGATTTCTGGTCGCTCGGGGTGATGCTGTACGAGATGCTGGCCGGGCATCGCCCGTATCGCACCTTGCAGGCGCCCGCGCTCAAGAGCCAGCTGGAACGGGCCATCCGCGGCAACGCACCGCGCGAGGCGCTGTCGGCCCCGGTGCCGCCGGCCCTGGTCGCCATCGTCAACAAGATGCTGGCCTATCAGCCGGACCGTCGCTACCGGGAGGCGGCGGCCGTCCGTCGCGACCTCGAGACGTTTCTGGCTGGTGGTCGCCCGATCGCCCTGTCCGACTACGAGGTCCCGGCCACGACGCGCGTCGACGGGGCGCGCACCAGCGGGGCTGCGGCTGACGAGGTCCAGGCCACCGAGCGCCGCCCGGCAGCGCCGGCGGTGCCACTGACGACGCCGGTGGCTTCGACCGATCCGCTGCCGTTTCTCCCGCCGCCGCTCCCGACATCGCGTCCCTCGCTGCCCGGCGAGTCGGCAGGTGGCGCGCCGGCTGCGCCTGCCGGCGTGGTCGCGCGACCGGCACGGCCGCCCCGTGGCCGCCGGTTGCTGTGGGCGATCGCGATGCTGCTGGCGCTGTACCTGGCGACGTCCGAGGCCGTGGCGTGGATTGGCGCGGAACGCATCCGCGACGTGGTGAGCGCCATCGACGGGCCGACGCTGGCCATTGCCGAGGCCAGCTACGACCGCGTCGCCGCCACCGGGCCCTTCGATGTCGGCCTGCGTCTGCGTGTCGACGCGCTGTTGCAGTCGCACCTGATGGGATTGGCCAACCGCGTCATCGAGGATTACCGCCACGACCAGCCGTCGCTGTCGCTGTCGGACTGGAAGCAGGCACAGCAGGCGCTGCGCTGGAGCCTGCGCCTGGCGCCCGGCGACCGCCTGGCCGAGGCGCGCCTGCAGACCTGCGACGCCCACATCCTGCGGATCGCCACGAAGGCGGGGCGATCCGCCGCGACCCAGGCGACCTATCGTCGCGCCATCGACCGCTTCCGTGATGCCGCGCGGCTCGACCCGCAGGCGTACGACCCGTACCTCGGCATCAGCCGCATCGCGGTGTACAACCTCGTGCCCGCCGACGTCGAACTGGCGGCCGAGGCGATGGCCGACGCGCAGAAGCGCGGCTACACCCCCGGCCGTCGCGAGCGGGCGCTGGTCGGCGATGGCCACATGCGCCGCGGCGAGATGCTGCGTCGCGAGGCGCGCAACGTCTCGGGATCGCAGCGGGCGCGCGCCCTGGCGGGAGCACGCCTCAGCTTCACGGCCTGCATCGAGGCGTTTGAACCGATCCTCGGCTTTGCCAATGCCGCCCGGAACATCGAGATCTGCAAGGCGCAGCTGACGCACGTCGACCAGGAGCTCGAGGCTGCCGAGGCGGCCGGGGAGCCGTCCTGATGCGGATCATCGAGACCGGAGCCTCCCGCCTCAGGATGGGCGCGCCGCGATCGCCTGCGGCGGCCCGGGCCGCCAACGTCGAGGCGGTGGCGCTCGCGCTGGCCTCGGCCGTCATCCTGTTCGGGCTGGTCCTGGCGATCTGGGGTCGGCTCGGCGCCGGCCCGGGCGCGGCCGACGCCGAGGCCGTACACCTGCGCCGCCTGTCCTCGGCGGCATCCCTGCTGCCGGCCCTGGCGTTTGTCGCAGATGCCGACGAGCGGCGCGCCGTTGCCGAGCGCGTGTACCGGCGGGCCACCGACGCGACGTCGCCACTCGAACATGTGGGAGGGTTGGCCGGGGTCACCGTGCCACGGGCGGAGGCGACGGCCGATCGCCGGCTCGGGCAGGTCCGGGCCCGGCTGGCGGCACGGCCCGACGCCGAGGCCGTCCGTCTCCTGTCGCCGTCCGACCTGGCGGCGATCAAGCCTCACGTGATCGTGCGCACGGCGGGTGAGTACGCGAGCCGCATCGGCTGGGCGGTGATGGCCTTCTTCGCCACGTTCTGGGTCGCGCATCTGCTGCGGCGGTGGCGTGGCGCGCAGGACGACCCGGTGCTGCTGCCGATCCTGCTGGTGCTGTGCGGACTCGGTCTCCTCGGCATGGTGGCCCTGCGCGACCCGCTGCGTGATGCGCTGATCGCCAGGACGTTCATCAGCGGCGTGTGCGCAGGCGTGCTGATGCTGGTCGTGGCGTCGGAAATCGATTACGAGTCGTCGCCGCTGCGCCGCGCGGTGCTGCTGCCGCTCGGGACGGCGCTGGCGCTGGCCGCGCTGCTGCTCGTCTTCGGATCCGGTCCAGGCAGCAGCGGGGTGACGGTCAATCTGCTCGGCGTGCAGCCCGTCGAAGCCATCCGGCTGCTGGTGGTCTTTGCCGTTGCCGGGGCGCTTGCTGGTCGCCTCGACCTGCTGCGCGAGCTGTCCGAGCCAGTGGCCACGTCACGTCGCTGGCGGCGGCTCGTGCAGATGCCGCGCTGGCGTGACGTGCGCCCCGTCGTCGCCAGCATGGCGCTGGTGCTGACGTTCTTCTTCCTGCAGAAGGATCTCGGCCCGGCGCTGGTGTTGTCGGGCGTGGTCATTGCGCTCTACGCCATTGCCCGCGGCCGGGTCACGTTCGTCTTCGTCGGCTTCGGCATGCTGGCGGCTGGCTTTGCCGTCGCCTACGCCATCGGCATGCCGGCCACGGTCGGGCAGCGCGTCCGCATCTGGGCCGACCCGTGGAACAACGGCGTGCCTGGCGGCAACCAGATCGCGCACGGACTCTGGGCGATGGCCACCGGGGCGGCGTGGGGCAGCGGCCCCGGCGGCGGCAGCCCGCAGTCGATCCCAGAAGGACACACCGACTTCGTGCTGGCGGTGCTCGGTGAACAGCTCGGTGTGGTCGGTGTCCTGGTCGTGCTCGCGCTGTATGCGCTGCTTGGCTGGCGCTGCCTGCGGGTCGCGCTGCGGGCCCCTGGCGACTACAGCGCGCTGCTGGCCATCGGCGTGACGCTGGCGCTGGTGGTGCAGGCCTTCGTCATTGCCGGCGGGTTGCTCGGCCTGCTGCCGCTGACCGGCGTGGTGACGCCGTTTCTCAGCTACGGCCGCTCGTCGATGCTGGCCAACGGCCTGGCCGTCGGCGTCGTGATGGCCGTCGGGAGACGCCCCGGACCGGTGCGCCGGCACCTGCAGCAGCCGGTGCGTGTGCTGGCGGCGGTCCTGGCGGTGCTGGCCGGCGTGGTGGCCTCGCGCGCGGCCTGGGTGCAGGTGGTCGCGGCCGACACGATCGCCACGGCAGCCAGCCTCAGCGAACAAGCCGACGGCGGCACCCGCTTCGAGTACAACCCCCGCCTCGTCGCCGCGGCCAGAACCCTCGAGCGTGGCACCATCACCGATCGTCACGGGCTGGTGCTCGCGACCAGCCGGCCAGCCGAGATCGCCGCCGTGGACGCGGCCTACACGAGGGCGGGCGTGGCCGGGATGCGGCGATGCACGACGACGGACACGCGGTGCACCCCCCTCGGCGGGCTGACCTTCAGTGTGCTTGGCGACTGGGCGGGGCAGGTCAACTGGGCGGCGCGCAACTCGTCGTACGTGGAACGCGACAGCGACACCCGGTTGAAGGGCTTCGACGACCGCCAGCGTCTGGTGGACGTGGTGCACCCGAGGACCGGCGCGCAGCACCGCACCATCAAGCGGGATTACTCGGCGCTGCTGCCCCTGGTGCGCCACGGCGCGGCGTCCTCGCGCCCTGACGTCGCACTGCTGCTCGGGCGGCCGCGGGACATCCGCATCAGCCTCGATGCCCGGCTGCAACAGCGCGTGGCACGCGCACTGCAGCGTGGCATCGAGCGCGGCACGCATGCGCGCGGCGCGGCAGTCGTCCTCGATGTCGAGAGCGGCGACGTGCTGGCCTCGGTCAGCTACCCCTGGCCGACCGACCTCCCGGGCGCGGCCGCCAGTGGCGGGACGGTGGTCAGCGACGAACTGCTCGATCGCGTGCGATACGGTCTCTACCCCCCGGGATCGACCTTCAAGCTGCTGGTGGCCGCTGCCGCCCTGCGCTCCCATCCGGATCTGCAGTCGGCGACGCACATGTGCGTGCGCCTGCCCGGGGGCCGCGTCGGCAACACCGTTCGCGGCTGGACCCGTCCGGTGCGTGATGACGTGATGGACCGCAGCCCGCACGGCGCGGTGGATCTGCACACGGGCCTGGTGGTCTCGTGCAACGCGTACTTCGCGCAGCTGGCAACCCGACTCGGCCCGCGCGCCCTGCTCGACGCGGTGTCGATGTTCGGGATCGACGCGGCCCGGCCGTCCACTGTCGCCTCCCTCCGCAACACGCTGCCACACGCCGGGTACGGCCAGGGTGACGTGCTGGCCTCGCCGCTCAAGATGGCGCGGGTGGTGGCAGCCATCGCCGGCAACGGTCGCGTGCTGCCGGTGCGCTGGACCGGCGACGGCGGGGCGACGGTCGGTCCGGAGGAGCGCCTGCTCACCGAGCGCGATGCCCGCCGCCTCGCCCGCGACATGCGCGACGTCGTCACCGACGGCACCGGCCGTGCGGTGCGCGGCAATGTCACGCCGATTGCCGGCAAGACCGGCACCGCCGAGGTCGACGGCCGCCCCGCCCACTCGTGGTTCGTCGGGTTTGCGCCGTATGGTGGGGCCCGCCCGATTGCCTTTGCGGTGCTGATCGAGCACGCCGGCTACGGCGGACGCTCGGCCGCGCCGGTGGCCGGCGACATCGTCGATGCCGCCCGCGAGCTGGGCTTCTTTCGCTGAGGGAACGCCATGGACGTCACTCGCCTGATCCGCACCTTCTTCGACACGCCCATCGATGCCGCCGCATCGCCTCTCGAAATCAGCCAGGCGGTGCTGGACGCGGTGGAGCGGCAGGTCCAGCCGGTCGGTCGCGGCCGCCGGGTCTTCCCCTTCGTCGGCCTGGCCATTCGCGTCCGGACCACGCCGGCCACGGCTCCGGCGATGCCGTCGGCCTTTGTCGATTTCGCCGCTCGTGTCGGTCAGCGCCTGGCCGAGGTGCGCTGCGATCCGCCCCGCAGCCTCGATGTCCGCCTCGAGTGCCTGGACGCGCCGCCCGACGCCTGGCCGGCCGGGCAGATGTTCGACGTCACCTTCGTCGCCAATCCACCCGTCGTGCCGCTGCCCGCGTCGGCAGGTGCCGGGACCACCGCCCCGGGGGCGCCTGCGGTTGCGCCGCCGGTGCTGCTCGTGACCGTGCTGGCCGGCACGGCCGAACGCTCGCCCTGCCGATTCATCGGGGGCTCCGTCTCGATCGGGCGCAGCGCCGACCCGACAGACGGCCTCGGGCGCGTGCGGCGCAATCGCCTGGCGTTTGCCGACGTCGTGGACGGGGTCAACGAGACGGTGGGGCGCGCGCATGCCCGGCTCCGCTCGGACGCGTCGAGCCGCGAGGTGCGATTGTTCGACGAGGGCAGCCGCAACGGGACGTCGATCCTGCGCGACGGCGAGGTGATTGCCGTGCATCGCCGCGATCCGCGCGGCGTGCGCGTGCGGTCGGGTGATGAAGTGCGGCTGGGCCGCGCGCTGGTTCGCATCGACATCGAGGGCTGACGATGGCGCCCGCGCCGCGTCGGCACAGATGGGTTTACACCTGGATGGGTTCCAAGGGATAGTACCGGCGCACCCGACCCGGGTCTGACGCGCTGATGACCAACAAGGCAAGTGCCGGCATCCTGATGTACCGGCGACGCGAGAGTGGTCCCGAGGTGTTCCTGGTCCATCCGGGCGGACCGTTCTGGGCGCGCAAGGACGCGGGTGCCTGGTCGATTCCCAAAGGCGAGATCCATCCCGGCGAAATCCCGCTGGACGCCGCCCAGCGCGAGTTCGCCGAGGAGACGGGCTCTATCGTGACGGGCCCGTTTGCGGCGATCGGCTCGGTGCGCATGCGCAGCGGCAAGGTGGTGCACGCGTGGGCCGTCGAAGGCGACATCGACGCCGACCGCATCACCAGCAACGTCTTCACCATGGAATGGCCGCCACGCTCGGGACGACAGCAGGAGTATCCCGAAGCTGACCGCGGCGCGTGGTTTTCGATCGACGAAGCCCGCCGCCGCATCCTCGCGGCCCAGGCGCCATTTCTCGACCACCTGCCCTCACTCGTCGCCCAACACCGGGAGGGGCACGTCCCCGACGTGCCCTGACCGGGCGGCTCGGGGAGCCGCCCCTACCTCACGGTCGACACTCAAGGGACGGGTGTATGGATGACCCGTGTGCCGGCCCACTTGTCGTGCCAGGTCTGCCGGATCGGCGAACGCAACGCAAACAGCGGCCCGATGATCGACAGCAGCGAAATCAGCTTGCCGCCGTTGCGCAACGCCGACCGTCGCAGGTCGATGCGCCGCCCGTCGAGGTCGACGACGCGGATGCTGAGGAGCCACTTGCCGAGGGTGCCTTCGAGCGGCGAGGCCTCGGCCAGCGTGGCGTAGCCGAGGTAGAGAAACGTCGCGATGTTGCGGATCAGGGAGCGTTCGGCAAGGAAGCGCAGGCGCAGTTCCGGGTCCTCCGGCGTCGTCTGCAGGAACCGCGTCAGCGCGTCGTCTACGCCCAGGACTGCATAGAACACCACCGCGACGGCCAGCGTGATCAGCACGCTGTCGAAGAAGTACGCACCGAAGCGGCGCCACAGACCGGCCGGCGCGGCCGCGGCCGGGAGGTCGAAGGAGCCCATGCGAGCGACAGCATACAAGCACGTCGACACGTCCGGGGCCGCCGTTCGGGTATCGTCACGGCATGCTGAAGCATGTGTTGTGTAGCGCCCTGCTGCTGGCCGCACCCGCGGCAGCGCAGATTCCGGCCGAGATCCCCCTGTGGGACGGCGTGGCGCCGGGGTCGGAGGGCAAGGCGGGCGAGCCGGTGGTAGAGACATCGGCGAGCGGCGAGTTGCGGGTCACCAGCGTCCATCGCCCCAGCCTCACGCCCTACCTGCCGACGCCGGACAGCGCCACGGGCGTTGCGGTGCTGGTCATCCCGGGTGGCGGACATCGCCAACTCGTGATCACCCACGAGGGATACAACGCGGCGGAGTGGTTGCGCGCCCGTGGCATCGCCGCGTTCGTGCTCAAGCACCGTCTGGCCCGCGAGCCCGGGTCCACCTACAGGATCGAGGTCGAGGCCCTGGCCGACGCCACGCGCGCCATGCGCATCATCCGGGCCCGCGCCACGGAGTGGAACATCGATCCGTCGCGGGTCGGCGCGATGGGGTTTTCCGCCGGCGGGGAACTGGTGGCGATGATGGCCACTCGAGACGGTGACGGGTGAGCCCTCGGCCGCCGATCCCATAGACCGTCAACCGGCCCGGCCCGATTTCCAGGCGCTCATCTACCCGGGCCGTACCGGCGACATCCAGCCGCACGACAGGACTTCGCCAGCCTTTCTCACCGCGGCCTACGACGACCGGCAGGACATCGCCGAGGGCCTGGCCGAGGTGTACCTCCGGATGAAGCGCGCGGGCGTGCCGGCCGAACTGCACATGTACGGCAGCGGCGGCCACGGCTTCGGCGTGCGCGCCAGCAACATGCGCCCGGTCGGGCAGTGGCTGACGCGCTTCACCGAGTGGCTCACCGACCGCAAGGTCCTGGAGCAGAAATAACGCCGAACGGCGGACGCCGGCTAGAACGTCACCTTCACCGCAATCTGGACGTTGCGCTCCGTGCTGCCGCAGAGGGCGCAGAGCTGCCGTAGGTGCCCGTTCCGCTCGGCCGGTGTAGCCTCGACGCATGTCCGCTCGCCGCGTCCACGCCCTCGCCACGCGCGCCGCGCCGTCGGCGAGGGCATCGCAGCGCCAGGCGCTGCTGACCCCGCAGGCCGAGCAGCATCGCGACCTCCAGTGGTGTCGGGACGAACCGTTGCGCGTGGACGACGTCGGCGCGGCGGAACGCTTCATCGACCGTGTGGGGCTGGCGGCGTGCCTCACCGACAGCCGTCGCCCGGGCCCATCGCTGTACATCGCGGTGTGCGGCCGGCGTGACGCGGTGATGCCGCGCAACGTGCAGAAGGACGAGGAGGCGTCGCGTACCTGGCTCCTCAAAGACGACCTGCTGCGGCGGGGACGGGTGTACTACGCCAAGCTGTCACGCGGCACGTCGATGTTCCTGGCGCCGCGCCTGGTGCCCTACTTCAACGCCATCTGGGGCCTCCGCCGGGCCGAGGAGGCCAGCCTGCTCGGTGCCGACGCGCGGGCCATCCTGCGGGTGCTGCGGCGCGAATGGGAGATGAGCACGGCTGACCTGCGCGCCGATTCCGGCGTTGCCGACCGGGCGGCCTTCGGGCGGGCGCTCGACCAACTGCAGGCGACGATGCTGGTGGTGCCGAGCGAGGTGCACTACAAGCCCCGCTTCACCTACGTCTGGACACTGGCCGTCGGTCGCTTCCCCGAGCAGCTGCGACGCCGCCCCACACGCAGCGTGGCGCTGCGCGAAATGGCCCGCGCCTTCCTGTCTGCCGCTGGCATGACGGTCCCCGGAGAGCTCGCGCGTGTCACCGGCTTGTCCCGCGCCGACGCCGGCCTCGGCAACCAGGCTCTGGTGAGTGAAGGCTTCGCAACGTCTCCACGCCGAGGTGTCTACGTGCTGCGCGGACAGTGAGATCGGCTTCACGGCGCCGCGGGCGCGCAACGGCGACCACTTCGCGGCTCACAAGCGCGCGTACCGCGCCTGCAGCAGCTGCCACACGCCGTAGCAGACCACCCCGGCTGCGGTGACGGCAAGCAGCGCGGTGCCGAAGGGCTGGGCTACCAGCGTGCCGAGCGCTTCGGCCGTGCCGCCGGCTTGCGACGCGCGCTGCTCGAGGCCGGCCCTGGCCAGCAGCGCACCTATCACGATGAAGACGACGCCACGGGCGCCGATGCCGGCGCGGCCGATGTTGGCCACCCAGCCGAGCCCCTCCCGCCGCAGGGCCGACCGGTCGAGGTCATTGCCCAGCCGCCCCTGCCAGGCGTTCCGCACCTGGACGATGCCGTAGATCAGGATGCCAACGCCGATGGCCACGAGCGCCCATCGGCCGAGTGGCAGCTGCATGGCCTCGCGCGCGTACTTGTCCGTGCTGTCTCCGGAGGCGCCGCGGCTGCCCAGCACCAGCTGCAGCGCTTCCCATCCGACCAACCCGTAGGTGACGCCCTTGACCACGTCGAGCGCTCCGGTGAGCCAGACGTGGCTGTCGCTGCGTCCCCGCCGAGGCTGCCAGAAGACGCCGGCGATCTGCCATGCGGCATAGGCCAGCAGCCCCACCGCGACCACCGCCAGCAGCGTGCTGCCGAAGGGCTGGTCCCCCAGCGTCTGCATTGCCCCGCTGGTGTCCGTGAGGCGGCCGCCGTCGCCGAGCGCCAGCTGCAGCGCCAGACCGCCGATCAGCAGGTAGAGCACACCCTTGGCGGCATAGCCGACGCGCACGAGACGCTTCATCCATGGGCGCAGATCCGAGGAGTTCACGGGCATGCTGAGGCTGGCCATGGTCCCTGCGATTGCAGGACGCGTGCCGCTGGCCGCCGGCCGCGTCGAGTTTTCTTGGCCGATGCCGCCAATCTCCCTTCTAATGGCGGGGTGATTGCCTTTGCCCCCTTTCTCCGCGCTGCGCTCGCCTCGACCTTCGTGCTCGCCATGGCCGTCCCCGCCGCAGCGCAGGTCGGCGTCCGGCCGGCGGACCAGTGGATCCCGGTGCTGGATTCTGCCGAGCGCATCGAATCGATGCGGGTGCCTGAACTCATCTCGCGTCTGGGTGTCCAGAAGGAGATGGTCGTGGCCGACGTCGGCGCCGGCTCCGGGGTGCTCACCGGACCCCTGGCGCTGGCCACCGGGCCGCGCGGCATCGTCTATGCCTCCGACATCGATCAGGCGCTGCTGACCCATATCGATGCGCGGGCCAGGTCGTCGAGGCTGACCAACGTCACCACGGTGCTCGGCACGTTCACCGATCCGAAGCTGCCGGCGCCGGTCGATCTCGCGCTGCTCAATGACGTCCTGCACCACGTGCAGGACCGCGCCGGGTATCTCAAGACGCTGGCCAGCCAGATGAAGCGCGGCGGCCGCCTGGCCATCGTCGACTACACGGCCGACGGCACTCCGCACAAGGGCAACCCGGAGCTGATCGTCACCGAACTGCAGGTCAATGACTGGGCCGCGCTGGCCGGCCTCGAGCGCACGCAGGCGTTCGCGCTCTACAGCGACAGATATTTCGTGATCTACACCAAGAAATAGCGCCGACACGTCGTCGATTCGGTACGCTGGCGGCATGGCTCCCGAAGTCGCCGAGACCGCCACCGTGCGGGTCACCGACAGCATCCCGCGCGCGGGCGACTGGGCGCTGGTGCTGCACTCGGCCGGCATCGACCACCACGTCGACATCCGCGACGGCGCTTTGGCCCTGGTCGTGGCCTGGGCTGACGGGCCTGCGGCCGTGGCCGCGCTCGATGCGTACGACATCGAGAGCCGGCCCACGGTGGAGGCGCCGATCCCGGATCTCGGGCCGAGCCCGCTCGGCCTGGCCTGCGCGGTGCTGCTGGTGTTCATGTTTCGCGTCACCGGGCCCGGCGACGCACAGCCACCCTCCACGTGGTTCGAGGTCGGCCGCGCGTCCTCGTCGGCCATCCTCGACGGCGAGTGGTGGCGGACCGTCACCGCGCTGCTGCTGCACGCCGACCTCCTGCACGTGGTCGGCAACGTCGTGGCGACCGTCATTTTCGTCTCCGCGGTCGGGCGGTCGCTGGGCGCGGGCGCCGGCGCGGCGTTGATCCTGGCCTGTGCGGCCGCCGGCAATGCACTGACTGCCTGGGCATACGGGCCGGGCCACCTCTCGATCGGGGCGTCAACCGCCACCTTCGCGGCGCTCGGTCTGCTGGCCGGCGCACAGGTGGCGCGCCGCTCGAAGCACCCCGCGCGCCGCCGCCGCGCCTGGTTGCCACTGGCGGCCGGACTGGGCCTGGTCGTCATGCTGGGCGGCAGTGAGCGCGCCGACATCGTCGCCCACCTGTTCGGCCTCGGCACCGGCATCGCCACCGGTGCGGCCGTAGCTGCGACGGGCGTGCGCCCGCCCGGGCGGGCGCTGCAATCGCTGCTCGCTGCCCTCACGCTCGCCGTCCTGGCCGGCTGCTGGTGGCGTGCCGTGACGCACTGAGCCGGAAACCGGACGCGGCGAGCGTCGACGTCCGCGGTCTGTATTGCGGACGCCGCGTCGCACTAGACTGTGGCGGTGAAGCACGAGCGCACCCGTTCGTTCGGACGCGTGGCCCTGGTCACGCTCATCATGCTCGCCGCTGTGCCCGTCCGCGCGACCTGGTCGATCGTGGCCGTCGACCCTGGCACGCGCGAGGTGGGCAGTGCCGGCGCTTCCTGCACGTCCTACGTCGCCGGCATCGTCGGCCTGGCGCCGGGTCACGGTGTGGTCGTCGCGCAGGCCAGGTCCAACGCCGAGGCGCGCCGTCGTGCCGTCCACCTCCTTGCACGCGGCGGCAGCCCCAGCGCCATCGTGGCGGCCATCTCCCATCCCTCGTTCGACCGCGACTTCGCGCATCAACAGTACGGCGTCGCGTCCGTGCACTTCTTCGACCGGCCCGCGGCCTTCACAGGCGCCAGCACCCCCGGTCAACAAGGCCAGCTTCTGGCACCCGGCGTGGCGGTGCAGGGCAACATCCTCACCGGCGCTGACGTCGTCGCAGCGACGATGGCAGGTTTCCAGCACGAGCCCCGGCGTCCGCTCGCCGAGCGCCTGCTGGCGGCGCTCGAAGCAGGTGGCGCAAAAGGAGGTGACCGCCGGTGCGGTGCGCAGACGGCGAGATCGGCCTACCTGATTGTCGCCAGGCCAGGGGACTCGCCGCGTGCCCCGAGCGTGCGGATCATCGTCGGTGGTCAGGCCAAAGGCGGACCCAATCCGGTACTGCTGTTGCGTCAGCAGTACAGGGCAGCGGCGGCATCGAGGTAACCTGCCAGCCCGGGGCGAGCCCGGGATTGGGCTGGGCCACGGGACGGACGGCTTGGAGGCGAGTGCAATGAAGGCACGGATCATCGCAGGCGAGTGTGCGGCGGCGAGCGCAGGAGCGGGTACGGCCGGCAAGCGTGGCGGAGAGGACACGGTGCCGCTGGCGCCGCCCGATGCGCAGGCAGCCAACGTCGAGCTCCCCGAGCCGACGCGCAAGGCCGGATGGGCGGTCGTCGGCCTGGGCAAGCTCGCGATCGAGGAGGTGTTGCCGGCCTTTGCCGGCGCAGAACGGTCGCGACTGGCCGCGCTGGTCAGTGGGCATCCCGACAAGGCCAGGCAATTGGCCGACGTCCACGGCGTGGGCCACGACGCGCTCTACGACTACGACACGTACGACACGATGCGCGGCAACGACGCGATCGACGCCGTCTACATCATCCTGCCCAACCACATGCACGCCGAGTACACCATCCGGGCGCTCGAGGCGGGCAAGCACGTCCTGTGCGAGAAGCCGATGGCGCTCGACAGCGGCGAATGCCAGCGGATGATCGATGCCGCACGCGCGGCGGACCGTAAGCTGATGATTGCCTACCGGCTCCACTACGAGCCGTTCACGCAGAAGCTGATCGAGATCTGCCAGACGCGTGCGCTCGGCGCCATCAAGACCATCGCCACGTGCAACGGCCAGATCACCAAAGCGCCGGATATCCGGCTGAGCCGGGAGCTGGGGGGCGGGCCGGTCCAGGACACCGGCATCTACTGCATCAACGCCGCGCAGTACGTCACCGGGGAACAACCCGTCTCGGTCAGTGCCCGTGCGTGGCAGCCCGGCGACGACCCGAACTTCCGGGAGGTACCCGAGAGCGTGACCTTCACGCTGCACTACGCGTCGGGCGTGCTGGCGCATTGCGACACCAGCTTCGGCATCGCGGAGAGCCGCTACCTGCGCGTGCAGTGCGAGAAGGGCGTGATCGATTTCGACATGGCCTACGCCTACCGCGGCCAGCGGCTGCGCGTGAAGCGCGGCAATCCTGCCGAGGGCGGCGCATACGATGAGGAACTGGTGTTCCGGCCCGTCGATCACTTCGCCGCGGAGATGGATCATTTCTCCGCGTGTGTGCTGGACGGGACCGAGCCGCGCACGCCGGGTGCGATGGGCCTGGCCGACGTGCGGGTGATCGAGGCGATCGAAGCGGCCGTGCGCAGCGGCGCCACCGTCGACGTCGCCCGCGACGACCAGACGGCGGCGTCCCCCGGTCCTACTTCTCGTCCTTGACGCGCTGCGCGTAGTCCTCCGCCGAGGCGGGGTCGAGCTCCCAGCGGTGCTTGTCCCGCTGCTCTTCCTTGCCCCCGGCGTCGAGTTCCTCGGTCGCCGCGTAGGTCACACCGAGCGCCCTGCCGATGTCGTCGACGTCGTTCTGCCCGGGCACCGCGGTGCTGCCGCCGACTGTCTCGTCGCCGCCGGATTCGGCGTCTTCCCATCGGGCATCGACGTCGCCGCCGGAGAGGCGCGGGTCGGTGCTGGTGTTCTCCTCGAGTCGATTCGCCAGTTGCCTGGTGGAGGCGTCGACGTCAGGCACCGGCGGCTCCATCTCGTCGTCGATGCCGTTGCGGTTGCGATCCTGTTGCGTGTCGTTGTCCATCTCGCTCGTCCGTCCAGTGAAGTGGCTGAGTTCCGATCAGCCCGGTGGCCGAACCCCAGTGTACCGGGACACCGGCCTGCCGCGGGCAACGGCTTCACCATCAGGCCGTCAGCGTCGCAATCGCACCGTCGATGACGCCGCCGGACACACGCAACGCCTCGCTGGCGGCCTCGCGTGTGCACCCGGCCCTGGTCATCACGACGGCCGTGGCGAGGTCGCCGTCAGCCGCCTCGAGCGCCGCGGTCGCGGCTGCATGCTCGAGCTCCAGCTCCGACTCCAGGATTCGCACGGCGCGCTCCTGCAGCTTGCTGTTGCGGGCCCGCATGTTGGTCATCCGGTTGCCGCGCACGTACCCGAGCTGGATCATCGCCGTCGTCGAGATCATGTTCAGCACCAGCTTCTGCGCGGTCCCGGCCTTCATCCGCGTCGAGCCGGCGATCACTTCCGGACCGACCACCGGCACGATGGCGACGTCGACGGCCGCGGTGATCGCCGACCCCGGCACGCAGGTGATGGCCGCCGTGAATGCGCCCAGCGCCCGCGCGTGGGTCACGGCGCCAATCGTGTACGGCGTGCGCCCTGAGGCGGCAATGCCGACGACCGCGTCTGCGGCGGTGACGCCCCGCGAGTCCAGGTCGCGCGCGCCAGCCTCCCAGTCGTCCTCGGAAGCCTCCACGGCGCGGTGGCACGCGTCGTAGCCGCCGGCGATGATCCCCTGCACCAGGTCGGCGGGGACGCCATAGGTCGGTGGGCATTCCGACGCGTCGAGCACGCCCAGCCGCCCCGACGTTCCCGTGCCGACGTAGATCAATCGCCCGCCCCGCCGCAGCTGCCCGACCACGCCCTCGACGGCTCGGGCGATGTTGGGCAGCTCACGGCTGATGGCGGCAGGCACGCCGTGATCCTCGTCGTTGATCAGCGCCAGCGTATCGGCAACCGACAGCGTGTCGAGACCACGCGACCGCTCGTTCTCCTGCTCGGTGATGGGAAGATCACTCATCGCGGGAGAGTGTAGCCCGCGGCTGGACCCGGCCGGTCACGCCCCCTCGGCAAGCAGTGCGCGCGCGCGGTCGAGCCAGTCCGTGCCTACGCCGCCTGGCAGACGGGACAACCACCCACGCGCCTTGTCCACGAGCGGCTGCCATTCGTCGTGCCATCTGGCGGCGTGCACCTCCAGCCAGACGACAGCCAGCGCCGTCGCCCATGCCCGTCGCGCTGGCTCGGCCGACTCCGGCAGACCCAGCTCCAGCGCGGGGGGGTCCTGCCCGACAAGCCGCGCCAGTTCGCCGGTCAATGGCCAGGAACCGTCGGCATGTTGCAGCGCGACGAGCCTGTCGAGCGCTGCGGGACGACGGTCACCGAACGCGGAACCGAAGAGGGACGCCCATCGGCCCTTGGGCGGCGCCGCCCAGAGTCGTGTGCGCATCTTCTGCGCGGACGCGTCGTCGATCGACAACATCGCGCTCTCGTCAGACTCATCGAACCCTGGGGACAAACTGGAGGACAGGGCATCCATCGGCCACGACCCGAGCAACGACATCGCGACGCCCGCCTGCAGCGGCGTCGCCGAACCGTGCGCGAGCATGACGGGCACGCGCCGCAACTGCACGTCACCGATGATGGGCGTGGGGCGACGTTCGACCGCGACGAACGAGGTCTCGCGCGATGACAGGCCGTAACGCACCGCGAGGTCGATGATCTGTTGTCGCACCGCAGCGTGCTTGCGCCCGAGCTGCCGAGAACCGCGCGCTCCCAGCCACTCCGGACTCTCCTCCAGCTCACGGATGCGGGCCCGCGCCGCCAGCGTCGCGACCGCAGTACCGTCGGCCGACGGGCCTGCGATAGCCACGTCCCAGGTCTGCACGCCGCCCGGCAGCGTCGCCGTCAGCCGGGCCGCCGTCGGCATCCGACCGGTGACCAGCCCGTAGGTGAGGAGTCGCTGTCCCGCAAACACGGGCGGCAGCGTCGTCGGGGCGCTGGTGACATCCCCGTCCAGCCATTCGAGGCGGGCATCGGTCATCGCCGGTGAGAGCAGCCGCGCGAACTGCCGCATCACCCGCGCCTCGATGCGTTCGCCGGGATGGATGAACTCTGCGGCGCCACCGCCGGCACGCGCCAGGCCGCGCACCAGGTGCTGGCTCGCCGTGCTGCCGATGCCGAAGGTGAACACGCGGGCCGTGCTGCGGTGCCGCGCCGCGAGCGCGATCACCGCATCGGTGTTGGTCACCGCGCCGTCGGTGAGCACCACCACCTGCCGCGGCAGACCCGACGGTGCCGGCTCCGTCAGGACGAACGCAAGCGCCGGTTCCAGCTCGGTGCCGCCGAGGTCGGCATCCATGCGCGTGACGTACTGCGTTGCCGCCTCGAGGCTGGCCTGGTCGTAGGCGCGGCTCTGCGTGAACAGCGGCTGATACGTACTGCCGAAACCGATGATGTTGAACGTGCAGCCCGTCGTCAGCGACCGCAGGCACAGCTGCAGGGCGTTGCGCACCTCGGCAATCGAGGTGCCGGCCATCGAACCGGAGCGGTCGACCACGAAGACGACGTCGGCCGCGGCACGCGTCGCGCTGAAGCTCGGGACCAGCGCCACCGCAACGGCGCAGTCGTCGCCGTGTCGCTCCGTCCACGCGCAGGGGGCCCGCAGTGCCGCGGCGTCGACAGTGAGGATGAAGTCGCGATCGAGTGCGGCGTTGGCCGACGCCAGCGTGACCACGGCCTGGCCGTCGCTCAGAGCGATGTCGACCGCATGCGATGGAGACGCAAGGCCATTGACACCGCCCGGCATGGCCACCCGCACGCTGAGGTCCAGACCGTACGGCACCGACCACGCGACCGGTGGGTTCAGTGCCTCGGCATCGGTTTGACCGACGCCGCGGCAGTCGGCATCAGGCGCATATTTCGGTGCGAGTGTCGTCGGCAGCGTGAACCGCAGCCGCCCGTCGTCAACCACCAGCTCGGTGACGTAGGTCAGCCGCACCAGCACCTCGCGCCCGGGCGGCAGGTTGCCGATGCTGGCCTGGAACACGTCGGGCCGCTGCTCGTCCAGCAGGTAAGCGCCGTCGCCACGCTGCATGGCGTCGTCGTACCGCTCGAAGGCCGCTTCTCGCTCGAGGGCCTGCCCGAGCACGACGACGCCGTCGACGACGGCCTCGAAGCCGCAGACGGCAGCGCCCTCGTCGAGCGGGAAGACGTACACGGCCTCGATCGGCCGCGACTCGCGATTCACGTAGCGGTGCGCGACCGCGACGCGGGCGCACAGGCCGCTGATCTCGGCCTCCACTGCGACTCCGGCCAGTGGCACGGGAGCCTCCGCCTCGGTGACCGCGAACAAGCCGGACGAAAGCAACGGGGCGATGGAAGGCATGACTAGTCTCGGTCCTTTCGAACGACGTCGTGAGTGGGGGGCGCGATGTGGCGCAGGTACCAGTCGTGCAGTTCGCGAAGGGCCGTGGGCGAGGGCAGGGGCCCGCCGTTCGCGATGTGCAGCTCCACGCCGGCGGCTATCGACACGCGCTGCCATAGCGAGCGCGCCTCCGCAGGTGCGACTGGTGGGGCGGCGGGGGCCGCTGACCGCGGCACACCCGTCCTGCCGACCTGCGCGGTGCGGCCCTGCAGTGAGCGGCGGATGTCGTCGAGCGTCTGGCCGCTCTCCTGCATCGCCTTGACGCGGAGCAGGGCCTCGAGATGCCCGGGGCCGTAATGATTGCCGCGACCGAGCCCGGTCGGCGGCGGAATCAGGCCTTCCTGCACGTAGTAGCGCACGGTCCGGCGAGACACACCGCCGAGAGTGGCGAGATCGCCGACGGCGTAGCGCACATCGTTGTCGGGCACGACACAGACAATGCGACAGTTACTGTCGCATTGTCAACTGTCACATTGTGTCGCGCCGGACCGCCGGGGCGTCCGCGTCGCCGGGCCCGTCGGATGCCGCGCGCCGCTCGGCACGCGGCGCCCGCTCAGCGAGCGCTGCTGGCAGTCACCGTCAAGACGCCGTTCATCAGGCGCCAGTGGCCCGGGAACGTGCAGACGTAGGGGTACGCGCCGGTTTGCATCGGGGCGCGGAACTGCACGGTGATCGTCTGGCCGGGGTCGACGATTGGCGTCGAAAACAGCACGTCCGGTGTTTGCGGCACGTACTGCTGGGCCACGGCGTCGCCGCTCGTGAGCAGCCGGTCTGCGGCCGTGCCGATCTGCTCCAGCGTGCCGGAGGCGCCGAGCACGAAGTTGTGCTGCATCTGGTCGGGGTTGCTGAACACCAGTTGCACGAGTTGACCGGGCGCGACCGTCAACGCCGCCTTGTCGAACTTGATCTGCCCGGCAACGACCGACAAGCGGATCGTCACGTCCGGCGTCGGCAGCGCGGCGGGCGTCGTCGCCGCGGACGCGGCCGCAGCCCCGGCGCCGGCAGCGCTGGTCGCGTAGGCGAGGTGCGCCGCGAGCTCTCCCGGCTTGTCGTAGGGGGTCACGGCGTTGGTTTGTCGCTCGACGCGATATTTCCACGTCCCGGCCAGCGAGGGCTTGCTGCCGCCGGTCTCGGCAAACAGCAGGTCGGGCGTGCTGAGGAAACCACCATTGCCGCGGTTGTTCTGGATCCGCAGCGTCACCGTGTTGGCGCCGGCGCGCAGGGCGCCATCGGGCACGGTGAACACGGGCACTGGCGGTGGCGGCGTGGCGCCGCGCGGCGGCGCCGGCACCGACTGCCCGTTGACCCAGATCTCGGCGGCCTGCCCGATCCGGCCGAAGCTGAGTGTGGTCCGCGAGGCCGACGGCAGGTCGAGCGTGCGCGTGAACCAGACCACGCCATCGAAGTCGGGCAGACCTTTCTCCTCCCAGTTGCCGGGCACCTCGATGTCCTTCCAGTTGGCGAGTGCGGCGGCATCGGGCATGCGCCAGTCCGGCCGGCTGTTGCCCAGGCGCAGCGCGAAGGGCAGCGAGGTCACCGGCAGCGCGTCCGGGTCGGCCTTGTACTCGGTGAGGAAGGCCTCCTTGTGTCGATGCGCGGCCACGTATAGTGCGCGGCTCAACCAGCGGTCGCCGACATTGGCGGGCTCGAGGCTGGCGCGGTACAGGGCTTTGGCGATGACGGGCGCGGGCGGTGCATCGGCCACGGCCAGCACCGCAGCGAGCCGGGTGTGCAGATCCGGATCGCGCAGCAGCCCTGCTTCGACGATCGCCTCGCCGCCGCCCGGTCGTGTCGCGAGCACCATGGCGGCGGCCTTGCGAACGCCTGCGGCGGGATGGCGCAGCGCGGCAACGACCGCGCGACCCACCTCTCCGGTCACGTCGGTCACCGCGCCGAGCCCGTCGAGTGTCCAGATCGCGTGCAGGGCGCCGCCGTTCAGTCCGATTTCGTCCAGCGTCTGTTTGCGCGTCAGGGCAATCAGGCCGGGGACCACGTCGCGCTGCCCGCGTTCCACGATCAGCCGCTGTGCATGCAGCCGCCACAGCATGTTGTCGGATGCCAGCGCCGCGACAAGTCCTGACGGGCTGACCTTCGACAGGCGGGGCGCTCCTGCGGCCGCTGCGCCTTTGTGGGCCACGCGGTAGATGCGGCCGCGATGGCGGTCGCGCATCGACGTCTCGTAGGCGTTGCCTGGACCGTTGCTGTAGCCAGACGGCGTCGGATTGTGCTGGGCAATGAAGTTGTACCAGTCGGCGACCCAGACCGCGCCGTCGGGCCCGACCTGGGCATGCACCGGCGCCACCCATTCCTCTGCCCCGGCGAGCAGGTTGTAGCCGTCACGCGTCACGAACCCCGAACCCTGGCTTTCGATCAGGCCCTGTCCGACCAGGTGCGCGGTGGGCTCGGTGATGAACGCCATCCGGTTCCACCATGTCTTCGGGAACGCGCGGGCCGTGTAGAGCTGATGGCCGGCGGCGGCGGTGTAACCGCCGTGCACGTCCACCTGCCGGATATAGGGGGTGATGAAGTGGGCGGCGTAGAACTGCGCCACGCTGTGGTACCCGGGCCCGCTTGCCGCCCGGCCCCCGGTGCCCAGCCCGGCGACGCCGGCGAAGAAGCGGTTCGGGATGGCGACATGGAAGCTCGGGTCGTTGTTGGCCGTGGACCCGAAGACGTCGAACGTCTCGGAGAAGCCCAGGCCCCAGGTGTTGTTGGTCGACCCCGTGACGAACTCGAAGTCGGACCCGTCCGGCTTGAAGCGGAACACACCCTGGGAGAACTGCATCCGGCGGCCGTTCATCTCGCCGTCGAAGCCTGCGTAGCCGACCACACCCCAGATGTAGTTGTCGGGGCCGTACATCAGGTTCGACGGCCCGGCGTGGCTGTCGGTGATGCCCCAGCCGGTGCTCAGCACCGTTCGCCTGTCGGCCTTGTCGTCGCCGTCGGTGTCCTCGAGCCGCAGCATGTGCGGCGCCGCCGAGACGATGATCCCGTTGTCGACGAACACCAGGCTGGTGGCCAGGTTGAGGCGTTCGGCAAAGACCGTCCGCTTGTCGGCGCGGCCGTCGCCGTCGGTGTCCTCGAGGATGGTGATGCGATCGGCGCCAGGCTGGCCGTTCAGCACGAGATTGGGGTAGTCGATGGCCTCGATCACCCACATCCGGCCGCGCGCGTCGAACGAGAAGGTGATCGGCTTGATGACCTGCGGCTCCTGCGCAAACAGCTGCAGGTCGAACTCGGCCGGCACGCTGATGAACTTCATCGAGTCGGCCGGCGAGAACGGCATCTGGTACTTCGGCGCCGGATCGCGCTTCTCGTAGTTCGGCACGTTGAAGCCGTCCAGGTACACGACCTCCGGCATCTTCAGGCGCTGCCACGCGTCCCGCGCGTCCGCCGAGACTGCCCAGGTGGTGCCCTGTTCGACCAGCTGCTGGAAGCCGGGGTGACGCCACGTGCGCTCGTCGTGTCCCAGTGCCGTGTAGAACACCCGCCCCTTGCCCTGGGTGCGCACCCAGGTATACGGCTCGCGGCCCGTGTCGTCCACGCGCTCCATCAGGACCGTGCGATCGACGGTGTTGTGACGGCTGTGGACGTAGGTTTCATCCCACGTCGTGAACGGCGCGAGGCCGCGCACCACCGGGTGTCCGGGTGCGGTGATCTCGGCGCTGAACTCACCGGTGCCGTGGCTCTTGAACTCGCCTCCGACCAGCGGGATGTAGCGCGGCGACTCGGTGAACATCGCCGACGCGCTGTGCAGGGCAATCAGCCCCTTGCCGTCCTCGACGAACGACACCAGCGCCTGCTCCTGTGCGGCGGTCAGCGTCTTGTGATTGGCGTAGATCATCAGCGCGTCGTAGTGCGCCAGCACCTCCGGCCGCAGCGCCTCGTCGGGCGAGGCGACGTGCGTCAGCTGGATGCCCTTGCGCGCCAGCGGCGCGGCCAGAATCGGCATCAACGCCATCGACGGGTGGTGCGTGCTGGTGTGACCCAGGAACAGCACCTTCAGGGCGCGGCCTTCCCTCGACGGCCGCCGGGCGGCGGTCGACCGTGGCGGGCGGCTCGGCGGCGTCGCCTGCGCGGCGGCGTCCCGCACGGCCACTGGCGGTGATGCGGCTGGCGCGCCCTGGCCCCCGCCGACGCCTGCCACCGTGGCGGCCACGGCGAGGGTGGCACCCAAGGTTGCAATGATGAACGTCGCGGTGCGGTGGCGGCGCGGTGGGTGTGGTCGCATGCGCGGATCCCCGATCTGTGTCAACGCCGCTTCTTGCCGGTGGACTTCTTGTCCTTGCCGCGCAACTCCCGACTCCCGCTTCCTGACTCCCGCCCTCTGTCGCCCGCCTGCCGAGGCAGTTCCAGCTGCCTGAACCGGCGCGCCTGCTCCTCGATGCCGACTTCGGTGGCAAACCGTTCGATGCTCGAGGCCCCGAAGAAGCCGTCGACGCCGGTGGTGTGCGCGAGCACGTACGCCACATCGTCGGGCTCGGCAATCGGCCCGCCATGGCAGATGACGAAGACGTCGTCGCGCACCGCACGCGCCGCGTCGTGCATCGCCTGCACGCGGGCCGCCGACTCGTCGAGGGTCAACGCCGTCTTCGCCCCGATCGACCCCTTTGTCGTCAACCCGAGGTGCGCCACCAGCACGTCGGCGCCGGCCTTGGCCATGGCGCGCGCGCTGTCGGCGTCGAACACGTACGGGCAGGTCAGCATGTCGAGCCGGTGCGCCTCGTGGATCATCTCGACCTCGAGGTCGTAGCCCATGCCGGTTTCTTCGAGATTCTGCCGGAGTACGCCGTCAATCAGGCCGACGGTGGGGAAGTTCTGCACGCCGTCGAAGCCCATCGCCTGCAGCTGCCGCAGGAACACCGGCATGATCCGGAACGGGTCGGTGCCGCAGACCCCGGCGAGGACCGCGACGTCGGTCACCACCGGCAGCACCTCGCGCGCCATGTCGGTGACGATCGCGTTGGCGTCGCCGTAGGGCATCAGGCCGGCAAGGCTGCCGCGTCCGGCCATCCGGAAACGGCCGGAGTTGTAGATGATGATCAGGTCCACACCGCCACGCTCGGCGAACTTTGCCGAGATGCCGGTGCCCGCCCCCGCGCCGATGATCGGCTGGCGCGCCTTGACCCGCTTGCGCAGCCGCTTGAGCATCGTCTTTCGCCCGATGAATGGCATCCGTTCTCTGCGCTTCGGTCAGGGGCGGCTCTCCCGAGCCGCCCGTGACAGGGCACGTCGGGGACGTGCCCCTACCAATCACGCGACGCTACGCAGCCCGGCGAACGCCGCCACGAGCGCCTGCGCGAACGCTGGGTCGTTGATGTGCGCGTCGACGTCGACCACCGCAATGCGTGGATCGACGTACGTCCGCAACGCCTCGAACAGTGCCTGATCCGCGCCCGGATCATGGAAGGGCTCGCCTGGCGTGTCGACGGCGCTGACGCCCTGCAGCGGCAGCACCACCGCCGTCGGCCCCGTGGCAGCGTTGAGCTGGGTGGCAATCCGCCGGGCGATCTCGACGCACTCGTCGGCAGTCGTCCGCATCAGCGTCACCGTGGCGTTGTGGCGATACAGGTTGCGGTGCGCAAAGCGCGCCGGCACCGTCTCGATGCCGCCGAAGTTGACCATGTCCAGCGCACCTACCGATACCACCTGCGGCAACCCGCGGCGTCCCGCTGCCGACAGCCGCGTCGGGCCCGGCGCTGAGCACACCGCCCACCACCTCGTCGCACCACTCGGTGGTCGTGACGTCGATCACGCCCGCGAAGTAGCCGTCGTCGATCAGCCCCTCCATCGCCCGTCCACCGGAGCCGGTGGCGTGGAACACCGTGCACGTCGTAGCCCGCGGCCTCGAGCAGCTGACGCGCCTCGGTCACGCACGGGCGTCGTCACCCCGAACATCGTCGCCGCGAGCAGCGGCCGAGCCCCGTCGCCCGCGCGTCGACTGCCGACTGCCGCCTCCCGACTGCCGACTGCCGACTCCCCACTGCCGTCGTTGTCCGGCCCTTCGACCATCCCGCAGATGGCGCCGGCGGCGTTGCCGAGGATGCGGCGCGACAGCGGGTTGAGCCCGGCGATGTCGGTCACCGAGTACATCAAGGTGATGTCCTTCACGTCGACGTACGGCGCCGTGCTGACCCGACGCCATCGTCGACACCATCACCTTGGGCACGCCGACCGGGAGCGTGCGCATCGCCGCCGTCACCATCGTCGTGCCGCCGCCGCCGCCGAGGCCGAGCACGCCGTCGAAGCGCCTGTCGGCATACCAGGCCGGCAGCAGGGCGCAGGCCCCGCGCTGCATCGCGGCAACTGCCTCGCCACGGTCGCCGCGTCCGCGCAGCGCAGCGAGGTCGGTCGCCGGCGGCGCGAGCGACCTCGTCGGCCGTCACGTCGGGCGCCACGGCCGGGTCCGCGATCACGCCGAGATCCACGAGCAGGGTGCGGTGGCCACGCGCCTGGATCAGGTCGCGCACGTAGGCGTACTCCTGCCCCTTGGTGTCGAGCGTGCCGAGCAGCAGGATGGTGCGGGGCGTCACGGGCGCAGGCGGCTCCACGGCGCTTCGCCCGACACGTCCACAGCTTGCCGGTCCCGTCGAAGGTCGCCGGCGAGAGGATCGCCAGGAAGCACGAGTGTCTCGTCGCCGGCGTTGTAGGTGCCGTGCACGATGTCCTTCGGGATGTGCGCGATGTCGCCGGCACCCAGCCGCCGCGACTCCTGGTCCACCCACTGCTCGGCCGCACCGGAAACGATGTAGATGATCTCCTCCATCGCCGGGTGGCGGTGGAAGGCATGGCCGGTGCCGGGCGGCATGCGGACGCGGACCAGCAGCAGATCCCGCGCGTCGGTCAGCCCGGGCCGGCACAGCCACTCGTGCGGTCCCCACGGCAGTTCCTCGACCTCGATCTCTGCCGACGTCACAAAGCGCAGGGCGCGCGCGCCCGTCTCGTCGTTCACCTGATGCAGACCTCCCTGGAGTGAGGCCGTACGTGTATCACATCGGGCCGCGGATCGCGGATCGCGGATCGGGGATCGCGGATCGGCGGATCGGGGATCGGGGATCGGAACTCCGGTAGGGGCGCCTCCCCGAGGCGCCCTGGTCGGGACCGCGTGCGGCGCGCATATACTGCGCGCACAGCGGACGGGTAACGGGTAACGGGGCACGGGTACGGGGTACCGGGCGTGTGTGCCGCACTGCGGTCCGGCGGGAGCGTCAGTGCAGGCACCAACAATTCAGGAGAAGCAAACGTGATGGCAGAGGTATCCGCGCACGGGGTCAATCGGCAACGGCTCTTCTCGGGGATCTGCCTGGCGCTGATCCCGACCGGCGCGTCGTTCGCGCTGGTCAGCAACATCCTGGTGGCGCTGAAGCAGGACTTCATCCTGACCAATTACCAGGTCGGCCTGATTGGCGGCGCAGCGCTGTGGGGCATGGCCATCTCCCTGCTGGTGCTGGGACCGATGCTCGAAGCCTTCGGGCTGAAGAACGGCGCCCGGTTCGGCTTTGCCATGCACCTCACGGGCATCAGCCTGATGATTGCGGCGGTCACGCAGGTGGGCTCGCCCTCCGGCTTCTGGATGCTGATGCTCGGTGCGGCGACACTGGCTGTGGGCAACGGGATGATCGAGGTCGCCGGTAACCCGCTGGTGGCGGCGCTCTTTCCCGAAGCCAAGACCACGCACCTGAACTGGTTCCACGCCTTCTTCCCGATCGGCATCGTCGCCGGCGGCATCGTCGGGTTCCTGCTGGCCAACTACGGCGGGCGCTTCGGCTACTGGCCCTATCAACTGGCGGTGATCTACATCCCGATCGTCGTCTACGGCGTGCTCGTGCTGCCGCAGCAGTTTCCGCGCACCGAGAACGCCGAAGCCGGCATCCCGGTCGGCGAGATGTTCCGCTACACGCTCACCAGCCCGCTGTTCCTGTTGCTGCTGGCGATGATGGCCATCACCACGTCGATTGAACTGGGTCCGATGCGCTGGGTGCCGGCGGTGCTGGAGGCCGTCGGCATGCACGGCATCCTCGTGCTGGTCTGGATCAGCGGCTGGATGGTGGTGCTGCGGTTGCTGGCCAGTCACTTCGTCGAGCGCCTGGCCCCGACCGGCATGCTGCTGATCGCGTCGATCCTCACCGGCACCGGCTTGTTTCTTCTCAGTTTCGTCACCGGGCTGTGGTCCGCGCTGGCGGTCGCAACCATCTTCGCCTGGGGCATCGCATTCTTCTTCCCGACGATGGTGGGGCTGGTGAGCGAGCGGCTGCCGCGGACGGGGTCGCTGGGGATCGTGTTGACGGCTGGCATCGGGCTCGGCATGGCGGGTGCCGTCGGCGTGCCGCTGATCGGCAGCCTCGCCGACCGCTTCCTGGCCGACGCGCTCGACCCCGCGCAGTCGCTGGTGGTGCTGGAGCGGGTCGAACAGCAGTTCCCAGCGCATGTTGCGGCGGCAGCGACCGGAGCCACCGGCGTGCGGGCCAGCGACATCGACGATGCGCTCACCGCGACGCGAGCGGCGCTCGTCGGGTTGCGGCAGACCGGACGGGTCGAAGGCGACGCCACGGCAACGGCACTGCGGGCCGTCGTTGCCACCCACCTGCCCGATCCGGTCGTCGCCGAGGCGGCGGCGCTGCTGCAGCCGGCCGAGGCGCGCGGCGGGCAGGAGTCCTTCCGCTACGTCGCGCCGGCCGCGCTGATCCTGGTTGCCGTGTTCGGCACGATGTACCTCAACGACCGGCGCCGGGGTGGGTACCGTGCCGAGCGCCTGCAGCGCGCGACATCGGGGCACTGAATGAGGAGGAGGAGGAGGAGGGAGGGGAGGAGCGCATGACCGCACGAGGCGTGAAGAGCGCGAAGCCCGCGCGACAGCACGCACCAGTCGCAGACGTGCCGGAGTCAGCGAGCCCTCGCCCCCGTGCTCAGGTCATGGCTTGGCCGGCGTCCGACCGGCATCGACGGCGGCGTGCCAGGCCAGCAGCAGTGGCGTGAGCCGCCGAACGATGTCGGCGCGGGTGCTGGTCAGGCTTTCGCGCTCGCCGATGTCGTTCCTCAGGTTGAAGAGGAGCGGGCGTCCTGCGTCGATCAGCAGCTTCCATTCTCCCGATCGCACGGCCGCCTGCGTGCGTGCGCCGGACACGCGCCAGAAGAGCGTCCGCTCGATCTCGGGGACGCGGCCTTCGAGCACAGGCAACAGGTCGATGCCCTCGAGCGGCGCTGCGGTCGGCGCGGCTGTCCCGGTGGCGGCCAGGATCGTCGCCGTCAGATCCATCGTGATGCCGACCTGGGCCGACGTCCGACCGGCGGGTATGCGGCCGGGCCAGCGGATGACGGCGGGCACGCGGATGCCGCCTTCCCACACGCTGCTCTTGTAGTGGAACAACGGGGCATTGCGTGACAGCCACTCGCCGCCATTGTCGTTGGTGAAGATCACCAGCGTGTTGTCCCGCAGGCCGAGGCGGTCCAGCGTGTCGAGAATGCGCCCCACGCCCTGGTCGGCGCGCTCCAGCATCGCCACGTAATCCGCCCGCGTGCTCGTCGGATCGTCGGACGGCATCAGGTGCCTGCCGCGGTCGCGGGCGGTGGACGGCTGGTCTGGCGGCTGATACGGCCAGTGCCCGGCGCCATACGACACATCGAGAAAGAATGGCCTGGAGGCGTTGGCTTCGATGAAGCGCACCGAGCGCTCCGTGATCAGGTCGGTCATGTAGCCCTCGACCTTGACCGGCTGCTCGTTCTCGAACAGGTCGTCCCTGATCGGCGCGTCTCCGCCGGCGGTGTGCTGGTAGTAGTCCACGTACCCGCTCTTGAATCCGAAGAAGGACTCGAAGCCATGCGCGCCCGGCGAGAACGCCGGCGTCCAGCCGAGGTGCCACTTGCCGACCAGGCCTGTGGCGTAGCCGTTGCTGCGCAGCAGTTGCGGCAGCGACGCGCCGGTTGGCGCCAGCCCGCGCGTGGCGTCGGCCGCGCCCCCGGCCCCCAGCGGCCCCTCGAGCCCCACGCGCTGTTGATACCGACCCGTCATCAGCCCGGCCCTGGTGGGCGAGCATGTCGCGCCATTGGCCTAGAAGTCCGTGATTCGCAGTGACGTGCGCACCCAGCGGCTGGGGCGCGCGACCCGCCGGGCACCTGCGATCGTCCGCCGCGCCGCTCATATCGAGCAAAGTGGCGATTTCCGTCAGGCTTTGTAGGGCAGAGCGTTAGCGATGGCTGCATGGTGCCCGCCTTGCAGGTTCCCCGGGGTAGGCTCTAGGGATGCGTCTCGGAGCACGCGTCCGCCACTGGTTCGGTGTCCTGCCGTTGCTGTCCGTCGTGGTCAGCGGGGGGGCGTGCCGATCGCCCACGCCCGCCGCGGTGGCGGAAGTGCCGCAGTGGACCACGCACGAAATCCAGCTGACGTCGGCGGCCACCTACGCCAATCCGTACACCGAGGTCGACGTCTGGGTGCACTTCGAGAACGACGTCGGCCAGCGCCTCGTGCGACCGGCGTTCTGGGACGGCGGCTCCTCGTGGAAGGTGCGGTTCGCCCCGCCTGATGTCGGACGCACGTGGACGTGGCGCAGCGAGGCGTCGGTGTCCGACACCGGACTGGCCGGCAAGAGCGGCACGCTGCGGTCGGTCGCCTATGCCGGCGACAATCGCCTGATCCGGCACGGGCTGCTCCGCATGTCACCGGGCAAGCGCAGCGTCGTTCATGCCGATGGCACGCAGTTCCTGGTGGTGGCGGATACGGCCTGGTCGATTCCCTATCGCGCGACGCCGGAGCAGGTCACCACCTATGCGGCCGATCGGCAGGCCAAGGGCTTCAACACCACGTTCCTGATTACCGTCCAGGCCGACAGGTTCGCCAAGGGCCCGGACGCACGCAACACGCCGCTCGGTTTCGACCGCGCCTTTGCCGACATCCCGGACGGCCACCTGACCGTGCTGCAACCGGACTACTTCCAGGCGCTCGACGAGATTGTCCGGATCCTGGTCGACCACGAACTCACCCCGCTCTATGCCCCCGTTGCGCACGGCTACGGGTGGAAGGGCGAGACGCCGGTGGGCCCGGGATTGACGGGCGACGAGTACGCGCGCTACTGCCGGTATCTGGTCGCGCGGTACGGCAGCATGCCGGCCTTCTGGCTGGTGAGCCTGGACAGCAATGGCCTGGCGCCGAGCATCAAGCCCGGAGGCGAGGCGTTCGAGCGCTGGGACGCCTACCAGCAACCGACCGGGCTGCACTACAGCCCCTACGACGACTACCTGGCCGACTGGGCCAAGCCGGACAGCGACTGCTGTTTCCACGGCAACAAATCGCACCAGGCCGAACCATGGCTCGACTTCCAGTGGGCGCAGACGGGGCACGACGGCAAGAGCCTGTACCACAAGGTGCAGCGGATGTACGACGTCCGGCCAGTGCGCGCGGTCATGAATGGCGAATCCACCTACGAGGCGATGGGGCAGGGCAAGAACGGCCTCGGCTGGTGGCAGGGCCACGACGCCTGGAACCAGTTGATGCACGGCGGCACGATGGGCGTGGCGTATGGGGCCGTGAGCGTCTGGCAGTGGAAGGTCTCGCGCGACGAACCGGGCTGGCCGGACTGGACCGACGCGCCGCTGTCGTGGCGCGACGCGCTCGATCTCGAAGGGGGACGCTACGTCGGCGCCATCGCGCGGGCGTTCCGCGGCTTCGAATCCACTGACATGGAACGACGATGGGATCTCGCGGAAGGCAACAAGCCGTTGCTCGCCAAGCCGGGGACGTTCTACGTCGCATACTTGCCCGAGGGCGGCGGGATCACGATTCCAACCGCGCCTGCCGGTCTGCCGTATTACTGGTTCGACGCGCGTGCAGGCGTGTTCAGCGGCGAGGGCGTGGTGCCGGCGGGCGGGCGCTTCACGGCGCCGGACAGCAAGCCGTGGGTGCTGTTCATCGGGTAGCGGTGACGCGACGGGACGGCCGTTGCAGGATGCGCCATGCGAGGCTGGTGATGACTCGCTGCATCCCGCCAGCCGGTAGACGCGCGCGCCTGCTATCATCGCGCACGCTTCAGCGCACCACCCCCCCGGGCGTGCTGGACCTCGTTACCGGAGGATCCGACGATGTCCGATGTCGCCGTGCCGTTTTTTCTTGTCGGCACCCGCAAGCTCGTGGTGCTGCTCATCATCACGTTCGGCCTGTACCAGGTGTACTGGTTCTACATGCACTGGCATCGGTTGCGGAGCGCAGGGCGTGGTGCGCCGTGGCCGATCGTCGGGACCGCGCTGTCGGGCATCTTCAGCTACTGGCTGTTTCAGCACATGAACGAGGAAGCGGACACCCAGGGGGTGCCGACACTCCTGTCGCCGGGTGTGCTCGCCCTACTGTATGTGTCGGGCTCGGTCGCGTTGGGCTTCGGTGTCCCGTGGTGGATTGGGACCGGCCCGACGCTCATCGCCGTCGTCCTCGGGCAATCGATCGTCAACGGACTGCCGCAGGTGCAGGCATTGCCACAGCCGCAGCGCAACGAACGCCTGACGAAGAAGAACTGGGCCGGCGCGGCGCTGTTCGCGCTGATGGTGTTGGCGCTGCTCCTGCCGGATCCGCCGCCCGCCGCGGCGACTGCGAACGACGCGTCGCTCGCCTCGCTCGTCGACGACGCCAATCGCGGCCTGCCGAGGACCGTTGTCGGGGGTGTCGTGCTCGACCGGGTGGAAGCGACAGCGGACGGTGTCCACCTGTTCGTCCATCTCGAGAACGTCAGCGACGGGAAGGCGGCGGAGGCGGCAGTGGTCACTCGCGTGCGGCAGACCCTGCTGCACGGCGCGTGTACGAGTGACGGCCTCGAAGCGACGATGCTCGACAACCGACTGGCGCTGCACTACTCGATCAGCAGCACGAGCCGGGTGCGCATCGCGACAATGACGATCACCGATCGCGCCCAGTGCGCCGCCGTCCTGGAGTGAGGTCGAGGGCGCCTGTCGTGCGTCACCCTCGCTACAGTGCTACGCCGAGTCGCGGCTGGTGCGGGCTCGCTGGACGAGGAGCCGCGCGAACGCCTGCAGGTCGTCGAGACGCTCGTGCACGATGCTCCGCACAATCTCGAGGTTCAGCCGCTGGTAATCGTGGACGGCGATGTTGCGGAACCCGACCATCAGCTTCAGGCGATCCGCCAGCGCACCATCCAGGCGACCGGCGCGTTCGAGCAGGTCGAATGCGTCGCGGCTGTCCTGCGGCACGCCCAGGCGTTCGATGCGTACGAGGTGCATGGCGGCGTCGATGCTGCTCTCGCACGCCCGCTGCAGGTTCAGGACGATGGCGTCCTGGCGAGTCTCGTCATTCAGCAGGCGAGCATCATCGCCGGCGTGCTCCTCGCGCACGCGCCGCAACGCGCGTTCGATCGCGGCGGCCTTGTTCAGGAGCACGTCATCCACCGTACACCGTCCCCTCCCGTGCAATGCGATCGAGGATGCCGCGGCGCTCTTCGTTGAGGCGGGCATAACGCCCGAACACGAAGTCCTCGAAGACGTGTCGCGCCGGCGCGTCGCCCCCGAACAGCAGGACCCCGGTGGTGACGACCTGGCTCGCCATCACGGTGGACGCCGAGCGGAGGTCGACCAGGTCGACGTCACGGAGGAGCGCGCCGGCAAGTTGCTCCTGCAGGGCAAAGCGCGACACGGGTTCGAGTTTCCGGTCGGCCAGGACGGCAAGGTCCACGTCGCTGTCAGGTCGGCTGGCCCCTGTAGCGGACGAGCCAAAGCGGTAGACCGCAATCAGGCCCGGCAGCGCGGCACGCAGCACACCGAGTGCCACCGCATCTCGGCGGTCGTCGTCGGCGCTGGCAGTCGGGTGAGCCATTGTTTCGATTGTAGCCGCGCGGGCTGGCCGGGGAGCTCCGACGGCTTCCCGGCCGGATGGCATCTTGCCCGACCGGGGCGTTGCGGCGGCACAGTTGAACTGCGGCAGCCATACTGACTACCCTCAGGCGTATGGACCTCTCCGAAATCGGTACAGGCATGAACCCCGGGCCGTCGCCCATCGACGTCGTCGCAATGTCGCCAACCGGCGTGCCCGACGAGCCCCCGACACCTCGCGAGCCGCCGTCACCGCAGCCCGATGACGACGAGGATGTGCCGGCGACGCCGCCCACCGAGCCGCCACCCGTGCCGATCCAGGACCCGCCGTCGGAGCCTGGAGGCAACGCGCCGCAGATTGTCCGCCGGTAGGCGGCTCCGCGCACGACCTCATGACGCTTCCCGCAAGGCCGCTGGCCACGACTGCCCTGGTCGTCGCCCACCTCCCACCAGTGGTCTTTGGCGCGCTGACGCCTGGATACAGTGCCGTCAGCCAGTTCATCAGCGAACTGGGCGCGATCGGCGCGCCGTATGGCGAGGTCGTGAGCCTCGGGACGTTCCTGCCGGCGGGCGTGTTGTTCGTGCTCACGTGCCTGGCGTTGACCTCGCGCGTGCCGCCGACGCGCGCGGTGCGGCTCGGTCTGGCGTTGGTGTCGCTGATTGGCATCTCCTGGATCGTCGCGGCCTTTGCGCCGTGTGACGCAGGCTGCCCGGCGGAAGGGTCGCCGCGACAGGCGCTGCACAATCTGTCTGGGCTCCTTGCGTACAGCGGCGGCGGCATCGGGTTTCTCGTGGTGGCGGCTGCCCTGCGGAAGGCCGGTGCCACTGCCACGCGCGTCGCCCTGACAGCGGGTTGTGGCGTCGTGCTGCTCGTTGGCCTGGCTGCCATGGCCTCGCCGGAACTGACGCCGGTGCGGGGAGCGCTGCAGCGCGTGATGGAGCTCACGGCATCGGCGTGGATTGTTGCCATCGCCTGGTCAGAGCCGTCAGCGGCTGGACGCCACCCACCACAGCGCGGCAATCCAGAACAGCTGCAGGGGTAGTCGCCACGGCAGCGGTGTGGCGCGTCGCCCGGCCACCGGCAGGTGTGCGCGCGCGGCGCGGATGTTTGCCGGAAACATGGCGATCAGGAGGATGGCCAGCGCGTACGCGGCGGCGCTGCGTGTGAGCGGCACCAGCAGGCCAATCGCACCGAGCAGTTCCAGGATGCCGGTGACGCTGACCAGCAACGCTGGCGCGGGCAGGCTCGCGGGCACCATCCGGATCAGGTCCGGGCGGATGCGCGGGTGGAAGTGCGAGACCGCCGTGAAGACGAACATGGCGGACAGGCCGATGCGCACGGCATCCACCCACGAGTGCCCTGGCGGCCATACGTCGGCAGCACCCGCCAGCCGGGTCAGCAGCGCGACGACGAGCATGACGATCAGCGGTGCCATTGCAGGCCTCGACGGTTGGGGAAGTACGGAGGGCGTTACCTGCCGCGCTTGAACAAGTTCGGCAGCAGGCGGTCGTGCAGCAGCCAGCGCCAGGTCGCCCAGTCGTGCCCGCCATTGCCGCCAATGGCGTAGTCGTGACCGATGCCGTACTTCTCCAGCAGCTGGTGGAACAGCACGCTGCGGTTGGTCGGCTGGTTCTCGTGCGTGCCGAGGCCAACCAGCAGGTAGTCGATCTTGCCGTTGGTTGCCGGATCCTTCAGGAACTCCGGTGTCGATGTTTCGGAGGCCGGGTCGCCGGCGCTGAGGACACCGAACGACGCAAACAGGTCGAGCGCCTTGAAGCCCACCAGCTGCGCGTGGCGGCCCCCCATCGAGAGACCGGCAATGGCGCGGCCGTGACGATCGGCCCGCACGCGGTACCGTGATTCCACCAGCGGCATGATCTCGGCGCGCAGCTCGCGATCGAAGGCGGCAAATGTCTTGTCGGCATGCTGCGGATCACCGCGGTGCACGACCTGGTTGTTCGGCATCGCGATGATCATCGGCACCGCGCGGCCCTCGGCAATCAGGTTGTCGGCAATGAAGCCGGCGCGTCCGTCAAGCCACCACCCCGAAGCAGTCTCGCCGCTGCCGCCGAGCAGGTACAGCACGGGGTACGTCTTGCTGCGGTCGTAATCGGGCGGCGTGTAGACGTAAAGCTCGCGTTCGCCCGCGGTGACCGCCGAACGGTAGACATGACGGCTGATCGTGCCGTGCGGCACCGGCCGGGCGTCGTAGTACGCCGGGCCGTCGCCATGCACGACGAGCGTGCTGTATCCAGGCTGGTTGCCGAACCCGCCCAGCGTGTTGTTCGGATCGACGATCGATAAGCCGTCGACGAGAAGCTTGTAGACGTAGAGGTTCTGCGGCAGCGGACCGATCGTCAGCGTCCAGATGCCGTCAGCGCTCTTGATGAATGGCCAGGTGCTTCCCGATCTTCCGAGCGCCGCCGCAATCGTGCCCGCGGCGAGTTGGACGTCCTGCGCCCGTGGCGCCCTGATCCTGAACGTGACGCGCCGCTGGTCGTCCACCTCCGGCGAGATGACGGTGGCGCCGAACGGCAGCAGCCCCGCGGTGTTCCGCTGCGGCGCCCAATCGAGGTTGATGTGGGCCTGCTGCGCCCGTGCGGGCGCGGCCCAGGCCAGCATGATGGTGAGCGCGACGAGGTGGTGGCATGTCGTGGGCATCGTCAGGGTGAGGGCAGTGTACGCCGGCCGCGATGGCGCGAGGCGCTGGGGCTGTGTCCAAGGCATAGGCCGGGGTCTGATGCAGACGGACTTCGTCATCCGCGTCTGACACTGTTGCGATTGGAGCGCTCGGTCATTGCGTCCGATAGATGTTGTGGCGTGTCACGCCCGACGGGTCCATGCGACTTGGCAGGCCCTATCCAGAAGGAGCTCACGAATGAACATATCGATTCCCCGTTCCGCCATCGTCTGTGCGGCATTGACCCTCGCATCTCTCGCACACGCTCAGCAGGACCGTGTCGAGTACCGGGTGCTGGCCACCAACAAGACGTCGACGATGCAGAAGGAGCTGAACGAAGCGGCCGAGGCCGGCTTCCAGTTCGGGTCGGTCATGGGCGGGGAGACGTCGTTCGGCGGTTCCGAGGCGGTCGTCGTGATGCAGAAGGTGCCGGGTGCCGCGCGCTTCGAGTACAAGCTGCTGGCCACCAGCAAGACCTCCACGATGCAGAAGGAACTGCAGGAGGCCAGCGACGCGGGCTACCGCTACGTCGGTCAGACCGTCTTCAAGGCGATGTTCGGCGGTGCGGAGGTCGCCTGCATCCTGGAGCGCGATGCCAGCACGACCCGGCCCACCGACAAGTTCGAGTACCGCCTGCTGGCCACCAAGAAGACGTCGACGATGCAGAAGGAACTGCAGGAAGCGGGCGACGAGGGGTTCGCGATTGTGGGCATGACCGTCGGGCAGACGGCAATGGGCGGCAGCGAGCTGGTCTCGATCACCCGGCGCCGGGCCAGATGAGGCGCACGGCCGGGGTGAGACGCAGCCCTGCAAGGTATCGGCGAGCCCCCGCCAGCGTCTAGCCGGACGGCGGTGGCATAGTGGACTCATGACCATTGGACTCATCGGCGCAGGACACATCGGCAGTCAGGTCGCGCGACTCGCGGTTCAGCGCGGCCATTCGGTCGTCATCAGCAACTCCCGCGGTCCCGAGACGCTGGCCGAACTGGTCGAGGAGCTTGGCCCGTCGGCGCGCGCGGCCACACCCGACGAGGCCGCCGCGGCTGGCGATCTCGTCGTGGTGACAGTGCCACTCAAGGCCTACCGCGAGGTGCCGGTCGCACCCCTGGCCGGCAAGGTCGTCATCGACACCAACAACTACTACCCGGAGCGCGACGGCCAGATCCCCGAACTCGACGACGAGTCGACCACCACGGCGGAACTGCTGCAGGCACACCTGCCGGAGTCGAGAGTCGTCAAGGGCTTCAACCACATCTACGCCGCCCAGCTGACCACCGACGGCACGCCGGCCGGCACGCCGAATCGTCGCGCGCTGGTGATTGCCGGCGACGACGCGGCCGCCAAGGCGGAGGTGACGTCGCTGCTCGACGCGTTCGGGTTCGACACCGTGGATGCCGGACCGCTTGCCGAGGGCTGGCGCATCCAGCGCGACACGCCGGGGTACGGGCCGCGTCGCACCGCCGAGCAACTGCGCGGCGATCTGGCAGCAGCCAGGCGGTACCGCGACATGTAGTTTGTCCGGTGTGAGCACGGCCGTCGTTCTAGGCAGTGTCGAGGGAGGCCAGATGCCCGCACTTTCGCCCGTCCGTCCGCTTGCCGTGCTGCTCGTGCTCCTGCTCGCACCAGCCTCGTCGCAGGGCGCCCTGATCGTGTTCAGCGGCGCCGATGGCACGGCCGGCACCAACGAGATCGAGATGATGCGGCCCCCGGCTCATCCGGGTGCGCCGACGTCGAGCTTCGGCGACCTCACAGACCTGACCACCGACTACGGCGTCGGGCCGCTGGCGCTGCAGTTCGGGCTGCTGGATGAGGACCCGGCCAGGCTGTCGTGGAGCAGCGGCGCCTTCCAGAGCGTGGACGAAAGCAATCCCGCCTCGACCCTGCTGCATTACGCAGGAGGAGCGGGCCTGTCGATTGACGGCGCCGCCTTCGAGGGCGCCGTCCCTGTGGCATCGGGCGTGCTCTTCTCGGGCACCTTCGCGGCCGGGCCCATGGCCCTCACCATGACCACCGTCGAGCCGTGCCTCTATCCGAGCATCTGCACCGGCACGATCACCGGGACGATCGCCAGCGGCACGTTGAACGCCGCGCTGGCCGCCGCCCTGGGGGTGGCGCCGAACATCCTCGGCGGCACCTTCACACTGTCGGCCGACAATCTGGTCTACGACGCCGACACCGGTGAATTCGAGGGCGTGGTGACCACCAAGTCCATTGCGCTCCGGCTGGAGGAGGTACCCGCGCCGCCCGCGCTCACGCTGCTCGCTTTGCCTTCGTGGCGCATGTCGTCCGCCGCCGCTTGCGCTGAGACGCCACGCCGTTTCCGGCCCTTCAAATCGCCGAGTAGGGCTTCGGGCCAGGAAGCGCGCGGTGTTCTTCGACGTCGAGTCGGCGTACTGCGGCAGATCCTTCATCTTCATCCAGCGCGGGTCCGGGCCGAACTTCTTCCACGCATCGAGGTGCGTGGCAAGGTCCGGGCCCGACGTGATGTAGCGCAGGTGCGGCAGGTTCGGCCCCGCCAGCCCCTGTCCGAAGAACAGCGGCGACATGCCCAGCGTGCGCATGATCTCGCTCTCGCCCTCGTCGAACATCGCGATCTTGGCCAGCGCCTTCATCTCGCTGTGGCTCTCGTAGTCGCGCATCTCGAACACCCGCGTCGGCAGCCGCTTCTTCGCGAAGTCGGGGACCGTCATCGTCGGGTGCCCCTTGAAGGCGAGGTACAGCCAGGTGTCGATGCGGTCGAATGCCGGCGTCGCTTTCGCTACCTGCAGGTAGCCGGCACCGGCCTTCTGGACTGCCGGGTCGGCGTTGAGCTCGGCGCCGACGCGCACGAAGGAGTCGAGGCTGGCGTGCGGGATCAGCACCCACGTCGGCGTGTCGGGCTTCGCGGCGCTCGTCTGCGCCTGCTTGTTGACCTCGAGCTCCGTGAAGACGCCTGCGGTGGTGATGCCGCGCTTCTCGAGCGCGGGCAGGAACGCCTTCTCGAAGTACGTGTCGAGTGCCGTCGTGGCCGCGCCGGGCGTGAGCCGGTAGGCGCGGAGTTCGTAGTATTCGCGCGCGGCGGTCTTCTGGGCGTGAAGGGCGGTGCCGGAGGCCGCGGCAGCGGAGGCCGCAAGCGAGGTGGCGACGAACTGGCGACGGGAGGTGCGCATGCGCACAGACTACACCGCGTTTGTCCGCGTCCGTCACGCGCAGCCTGCCATCGCGGCTCCCAGGTCCATCTTCGGGGCAGCCGACCCCGCGCCCTCCGTCAGCCAGGCAGGGTCGGGGACCGCCATCGCGTCCGTGCCAGCCAGCCGCGATGCCGCTCCCGTAATGCCCCGCCCAGCACGCTGGCCGGGGCCGCGGCCAGATTCACGAGGAGCCACCACGTCGGCCCGAGCCGCTGCTGCAGCCGTTGCACGATGGCCAGCACGATGACAGCGGCAAGCGCAGCGCCCAGCAGCCGGGCGGCCCGCAGCGCGGCGTGGCCCGCGATGAGCGCGCAGGCGTAGCCGCTCGCAGCCGCGGCGGCCGCGGCATAGGCCGCCGCCCACAGCACGGCCCACGGCGTGGCCGGCTCCGCCATGTCGAGGTCGTACGCGCCGACGAACGCGGCGATGAGTGTGCGATAGATCCAGTAGCCGCTGACGACGGCGACGGCGCGCCTGATCATGGACATCCGTGGGTCACTCGGGGAACCGCGCAGGGCGAACCGCTCGCACGTGGATCCGAGCGCGGCGCTACTTGAACAGATCGTCGAAGGCCTTCTTGGCGCTCGACTCGGTGGAGGGCGCCACCTTCGAGGAGGTCTCGCGCTCCCACGACGCACGGACAGCAAACAACGTGCACTCGTTGGCCGCGTCCTTCGGCGAGATCCGCGCCGGGATGCGCTGCCGGCACTCGAAGGTCGCACTGGTGTCGAAGTTGGCGCACTGCACGCACGCGTGCAGCGCCTGGCCGCAACGGGCGCACGTGCTCAGTGCACCGATGCCCGGGTCGACCGGTGCGCCGCACCGCCCGCACTTGACCACCTCGTGGTAGCCCATGAGGTTCGGGTTGCGCGCGCCTTCCGATGAGAGCCGACGCGTGGCCGCGGGCGCACCCGGCTCCGGCGCCGGACGCCGGTCGCGCTCCGGCTGTCGTGCGCGATCGCGGTCGTCGTCCTGATACCCGTGCTGGCGATACTTGCGGTCTGACATGGATCCCCTCTCAGGAGTGACGGGCGACCGGGGCGTGCGTTCGCACGCTGTTGTATGGTGGCACCGATCCGGACCCCAACCGATGCCTATCCCGCTCCGCCTGCTCTCCGCCTCCGTCGTGATGCTCGCGCTTGCCGCCTCCGGTGCGGTTGCGCAGACGACCCGCATCGACGTCGTGACGCCCATCGCCCCGGAACTGGCCGCGTACGGCCGCCACGCCGTCGGCGTGCAGACGCTGCGGGCCGTCGACCGCAACCGCCCCGACATCCTGCGCACGCAGGAAGGCGGACCAACCGCGCGCTACGACCGCCCCTTCGTGATCGAGGTGTGGTATCCGGCAACGCTGGCGCCAGGCCAGACGCCGGGCGGCACCTACGCCACCGTCGCGCGCGATCCGTCGATTGCCGTGACGCTGCACGGCCAGGCGGTGCGCGACGCGGCAGTCGCGATCGCGAGCGAGCCGTTCCCGCTGGTGATCCTGTCGCACGGCTACCCTGGCAACCGCTACCTGATGAGCCATCTCGGCGAGAACCTCGCCAGCAAGGGCTTTGTCGTCGCGTCCATCGACCACGCCGACAGCACCTACGCCGACCAGCAGGCGTTCGCCAGCACGCTCTACAACCGCCCGTTCGACCAGCTGTTCGTCCTCGACGAGATGTCCCGTCTCGCGGCGCCGGGCTCGGGCAGCTTCCTGAGCGGCCGCCTCGACCCCAACCGCACCGCCCTCGTCGGCTACTCGATGGGCGGCTACGGCGTGATCAACGTGATCGGCGGCGGTTACAGCGCGGCAATCCAGACCATGCGCGGCGCGCCGCCGAACCGGCTGCTCGTCGAACGCGGCGCGGGCACCCCGGCATACCGTGCCTCGCTCGACGCGCGGGTCAAGGCGGCGATTGCCATCGGGCCGTGGGGCATGCAGATTGGCGCGTGGGACGCCGAGGGACTGGCCGGCATCCGCACCCCGCTGCTGCTGGTGGGCGGCAGCGTCGACGACGTCTCGGGGTACGCCAAGGGCACGCGGGCGCTGTTTGAAGGCGCGGTGCACGCCGATCGCTACCTGCTGACGTTCGTCAACGCCAATCACAACGCGGCGGCGCCGCATCCGGTGCCCGCCGAGGTGCTGGCGGCCACCGGCAAGGGGACGGTGTCGTACACGCATCATGCCGACGCCGTCTGGGACACCCTGCGGATGAACAACATCCTGCAACACTTCGCCACCGCCTTCCTGGACCGCCATCTCAGTGGCGACGCCAGCCGGCAGGCGTACCTGGACCTGGCCGAGTCGGGCAGCGACGCGGTGTACGCCGTCGATCGCGAGGGTCGCGAGTTGCCGGCGCATACCTACTGGAAGGGCTTCAGGCGAGGCACGGCAGTCGGCCTCACCCTCGAACACGCCGCGCCGGCGCCAGCCGTCAAGTAAGCACGCTGCGACAGAACTCCACGCACTTGCGGACTTCGGCCACCGGCGTCGACCCCGCCGGGACGTCGTACTCCATCTCGATCGTCGCCGGCATCGTGTAGCCGTTCTTGCGCACGCTCTGCAGGATGCGCGCAATCGGCGTATCGCCCTGGCCCCACGGCACGTTGGCGCCGCCGTTCTCCTTGGACTTGCGGTCCTTCAGGTGGAAGCTGCTGATGCGATCGTGGAACTTCTCGAGGAAGACGACCGGGTCGCCGCTGCTGGCTGCCACGTAATGGCCGAAGTCGATGTTGGCCATGTTCCCCCTGGAGACGGCAAAGGCCTCGTCGAAGGCCGTCAGCGTGCCCTGCAGATGGGTGTGGTACGCGGCGTAGATCTTCCGCTTCATCGCGTAGTCGCCGATGCGCTTGAGGGCAGCGCTGTCGGTGGTCAGCTCGAGGGTCGTGTGCGTGGCGCCGAGGGCCTCGGCGACGTCGAACACGTATTCGAACTCCTCGTCCGACATCGACGTGGCGAGCATCTTGGTGGCGTAGATGGACACGCCCGCATCGTCGTACAGCTTGCGCAGCGCCTTGAACCTGTCCATCGACTGCGACAGCCGCCATGCCTTGAGATCGGCCGCGTACTTCTCGCGTGCCGCGATGTCCTCGGGCGTGGGCGGGCGCCTGCCGCCCGGGCCGCCTGGCGCGCCCGGGCCTCCCGGACCACCTGCGCCGCCCGGCCGCGGCATCGCCGGCGCGCCGGCGTACGCCTCGATCGAGTTGCCCATCAGCTCGACGGCGCTGATGCCCGACTCGCGGACGTACTTCAGCACGGCGTCGGCGCCCTGCGCGGGCAGGGCACGGTAGCTGTAGGTGATGACGCCGACCTGGACGCCATTGATCAGCGATGTCGGCCGCGATTGCCGGACGGTGGCACTGGCAGGCGAACGGCCGCCAATCAATGCCGCGGGCACGGTAGCCATGGCCAGCTTGCCGAACTGTCGGCGGGTGACACTCATGCGGGGGACCTCCCAAAGGACTTCGGAAGGTTGCATTCTACACAGCCACGGTACGATTGCGGCCCATGAGATCAGTTGCCGTCGCCGCCCTGCTGCTGCCCGTCGCACTGGCCGCCTGCAGCCGCCAAGCCGCACCGCCCGCATCCGGCCAGCCCGCACCGGTGCCGCTCAGTGCGCTGCCGGCCATCGAGGCGTCCCGCATCCTCGAGCGCACGCGGACGCTGGCGTCCGACGAGTTCCAGGGCCGCAAGCCCGGCACCGAGGGCGAAACGCGCACGGTGGCGTACCTCGAGGAGCAGTTCAAGGCGCTCGGCCTGCAGCCGGGCAACACCGACGGCACCTACGTCCAGGACGTCCGCCTCGTCGGCCTGACGCCATCGGAGCAGCGCCCGCTGACGGTGACCGGTCACGGCAAGACGTCGACGGTGAAGTGGAAGGACGACGTCGTCGCCTGGAGCAAGCACGTGACCGATGCGCGTCAGCCTCGACGAGTCGGAGCTGGTGTTTGCCGGCTATGGCGTGACGGCGCCCGAGTTCGGCTGGGACGACTTCAAGGGACTCGACGTCAAGGGCAAGACGATCATCGTGCTGGTCAACGACCCGCAGGTGCCTGCCCCGGCTGACGCCAGCACGCTGGACGACACCGTCTTCGGCGGCCGGGCCATGACCTATTACGGACGCTGGACCTACAAGTACGAGGAGGCTGCCCGCCGCGGCGCTGCCGGCGTGCTCATCGTCCACGAGACCGCCACCGCCGGGTATCCGTTTTCGGTGGTGCAGGGCAATCTTGGCGAGCGACTCAACTTGGTGACCGCGGACAACAACATGGGCCGCGCCAAGGTCGAGGGCTGGCTGTCGCTCGACGCGGCCCGCAGACTGATGAGGCAGGCGGGCCAGGATCTCGACGCGCTCAAGGCGCAGGCGTTGTCGCGCGACTTCACGCCGGTGCCGCTGGGCCTGAGGGCCTCGATGACGATTGCCAGCAAGGCCCGGACGATGACGTCGAGGAACGTGCTGGGGAAGCTCGAGGGGAGCGACCCGACGCTGAAAGACGAGTACGTCATCTACACCGCGCACTGGGACCACTTCGGGGTCGGCGCCGCGGTCGACGGCGACACCATCTACAACGGTGCCCTCGACAACGCGTCCGGTACCGCGGTCGTTCTCGAGATCGCGCGCGCCTTCACGCAGGTGCAGCCGCGGCCGAAGCGCTCGCTGCTGTTCCTGATGGTCACCGCCGAAGAGCAGGGCCTGTTGGGATCGGCGTACTACGCCGAGTACCCCATCTACCCGCTGGAGAAGACGGTGGCCGTGATCAACATCGACGGCGTCAACCAGTGGGGTCGCACGAAGGATCTGACCGTGGTCGGCCTCGGCGCCTCGCAGCTGGACGACGTGCTGCGTGCAGCCGCCAGCGAGCAGGGCCGCACCCTGCGTCCGGATCCAGAGTCGGAGAAGGGCTTCTACTACCGCTCCGACCACTTCAACTTTGCCAAGAAGGGCGTGCCGGCGCTCTACACCGACACCGGCATCGAGTTCGAGGGCAAGGATGCCAACTACGGGCAGCAGAAGCGCGACGAGTACACGAGCCGCGATTACCACAGCCCGTCCGACGAGGTGAAGGACGACTGGGATCTCACCGGCGCGGTGGACGACGCCCGGCTGATGATGGCGGTGGGCTATCGCGTGGCCAACGCCGCCGTGTGGCCCGAATGGACGCCAGGCAACGAGTTCCGCGCGGCCCGCGAGCAGATGCTGGGGAAGCAGGCCCGAGAGTGACACAAGGACAGGGCGACTCGGGGAGCCGCCCCTACCGACACAAGGAAACATCATGCAGCCGACCCGCCGCACGTTCCTGACATCCGCTTCCGGACTTGCTGTGGGCACGCGGCTGGCCGCCGCGTCCACACAAGGGGCCAACGACCGCATCCGCATCGGCGTGATTGGCACCGGCGGCCGGGCCCGCGGGCTGATGAGCCGCCTCAAACAGATGCGCGGCGTCGAGATGACGAGCATCTGTGACGTCTACGGACCCAGCCTGGACCGCGCGGCCGAGCATGCGCCAGCCGCCGCGCGCGTTGGCAGACTACCGCCGCATCCTCGACGACGCGACGATTGACGCCGTCCTCATCGGCTCACCGGATCACTGGCATCGGACGATGACCATCGACGCGGTCAAGGCCGGCAAGGACGTCTACGTCGAGAAGCCGATTTCGCGCACCATCGCGGAGGGCGAGGCGATGGTGCAGGCCGTCGAGGCCTCGAGGCAGATCGTCCAGACCGGCACGCAGCAGCGCAGCTGGGATCACTTCATTCGCGGCAAGGAGCTGATCGACGCCGGGCGCCTCGGCCAGACGACGTTCGTGAACACCTACTGGTATCAGCAGCCCGGCTCGGCGGCAAACGCGAAGGTGGACACGGCACACCTCGACTGGAAGGCCTGGCTCGGGCCTGCCCCCGATCGCGCCTTCGACCCTGAACGGCTCCTGCAGTGGCGCCACTTCTGGGACTACGGCGGCGGCGGCTTCACCGATCTCCTGACCCACTGGATCGATGTCGTGCACTGGTACATGGACGTCGAGGCGCCGCGCAGTGTCGTGGCCACGGGCGCCAACCACATCCGCACGTCGTGGGAGGCCCCGGACACCGCCAACGCATCGCTGGAGTTCCCGAAAGACTTCTCGACGGCCTACGTCGGCTCGTTCAACAACCGCACCGACGATGGCGGGCTCGAGTTCCGGGGCAGTGAGGCGACGATGAAGATCGACAGGCAACGGCTGGCGATCTACCGCAGGGATGCGCCGAACGTGGCGGGCACGCATGCGCCGGAGCCAGAGCTCTACGTACGATCGGGCGCTGACGGGACCATCGCGCACCTGCAGAACTGGGTCGACTGCATGCGCAGCCGGGAGGCGCCGACCTCGGACATCCGCACCGGCCACATCGCGGCGCGGACGTCGCACCTGGCCAACATCGCGTTGCGCGAAAAGCGCCTCGTGACCTGGGACGGCACCGCAGCGCGCTGAACCCGCAGCTACGGCATGTACTGGCCGCCGTTGACTTCCACGATCTGCCCGGTCACATAGCCTGAGGCGTCTGCCGAAGCCAGATACAGGAACGTGCCGGCGCACTCTTCCGCCGTGCCGAGGCGCCCGAGCGGGATGCTGCTGCGCATCGTCTCCAGCTGCGCGGCTGTCGAGTAGCGATCGTGGAAGGGCGTGGCGACCACACCCGGCGAGATGGCGTTGACGCGGATATTGTCGCCGGCGAGTTCGCGCGCCCAGCCGCGGGTGGCGGTCGAGATGAAACCCTTGGCTGCCGCATAGAGCACCGCGCCGCCTGCGCCGCCGGTGCGCGCCGCAATCGAGCTGACGTTGATGATCGCCCCGCCACCCTGACGCTGCATGATGGGCACGACCTCGTGGACCATCATCACGACCTGCGTCACGTTGAGCGCCAGCACCTCCTGCAGGTGCGGCTCGGCATACTCGCCGATGCTCCTGCGGCCGAGCATGCCGCCGGCGTTGTTGATCAGCACGTCAATCCGTCCGAACCGCGCCATCGTCTCGGCGACGATGCGGGGGACGGCTTCGGTGTGGCCGAGGTCGCCCTGGACGAGCAGCGTCTCCGCGCCGAGGGCCTGCGCGGCACCCGCGACCGCCTGGGCCTCGGCTGCACTGGCGTTGTAGTGCAGGGCCAGCATGCTGCCCGCCCGCGCAAACGCCAGGGCGGCGGCCGCACCGATGCCAGTCGATGCCCCGGTAATCAGGACGACGCGATCACGCAAATCAGTCACAGGATGGATCCTCTTTCTGGAGCGCAATCCTAGCAAAGGAGCGAGGTGCCGAGCGGATGTGATATGACCGGGGTTCCCATGCCCACCTACAGGCTTCGCATCAACGGCACGACGCACGAGGTGCAGGCTGACGCTGACGACACCCTGCTGTCGGTGCTGCGCGACGATCTCGATCTGACCGGTTCCCGGTACGGCTGCGGCGAAGGCCAGTGCGGGTCGTGCACGGTCCTTGCCGACAACCGCGCGATGCGGTCGTGCGTGGCCAAGGTGAGCGCCGTGGCCGGGGCCGAGATTGTCACCATCGAGGGCCTCGCTGGCAACGGCACGCTGCATCCAGTGCAGGCGGCGTTTCTCGAGGTCGAAGCCTTCCAGTGCGGGTACTGCACGTCGGGGATGATCATGGCCACCGTGGCACTGCTGCGCACGACGCCGTCGCCCACCGAGGCTGACATCGCGCGCGTGATGGACCGCAACGTCTGTCGCTGCGGCACCTACCCACGCATCCTCGAGGCGGTCGCGCTCGCTGCCGAGCGCATGCGTGCCGGCACTCCCGCCACGGCCGCGGAGGCGCGTCGATGACCGACCGTCCTGATTCGGCCTTCGAGGTCGAACGCTACGAGCTGTCGAGCCCGCCCACGTACCTGTTCGAGATGCAGCGCCGGACGTTCCTGGCAATCTTCGGGGTGATGGGCAGCGGGTTGGTCGTGGCCTCGGTCCAGGCCCGTGCGTCGCAGGAGTCGGGTCAGGGCGGACAGCGCGGCGCGCCCACCGACGTGACGGCATGGGTGCACGTCGGCGACGATGGCCGCATCACCGGCTACACGGGCAAGACCGAGATCGGACAGAACATCCGCACGTCGCTGGCCCAGGCGATTGCCGACGAACTGCGGGTGCCGCTCGATCACGTGTCGCTGGTGATGGCCGACACCGACCTGGTGCCGTTCGACCAGGGGACGTTCGGATCGCTCTCGACGCCGCGGATGGCGCCGGTGCTGTCGCGCGCCGCGGCCACGGCGCGCGAGATGCTGATCGGTCGCGCCGCCGAGCAACTCGGCGTCGGCCGTGCGTCGCTGACGTGCGCGTCGGGGCAGGTGAGCGGGAACGGCACGTCGCTGGGCTTCGGTGATCTCGTCAAGGACCAGCAGCTCACGGGCGTGGTCCCGGCCGACGCGCCGCTGATGCCACGCAGTGCCTGGAAGGTACGCGGCACTGCCGCGAAGAAGGTGGACGGCGAGCGCTTCGTGACAGGCGCCCACCGCTACACGCCCGACCTGACGCGCCCGGGCATGCTGCACGGCCGGGTGATCCGCCCGACGGGCTACACCGGCACGCTCGCCTCGATTGACGACAGCGTGGCCCGCGCCATGGACGGCGTCCTCGTGGTGCGCGACGGCAACTTCGCTGGCGTGGTCGCGCCCACCGCACGACGCGCCAGTCGCGCCGCAGCGGCCGTGCGCGCGGTATGGACGATGCCCGAGGGGCTGCCCTCGTCCACCACGCTCTACGATCACCTCAAGAGGACAGCATCGTCCGGCGCAGGCGGCAGAGGGTCCACCCCGACGCAGGCGGGCGACCCGGCGCAGGCGAGGGCTGCCGCGACGCGTACGTTCGCGGCGACCTACCGCATCCCCTACATCGCCCACGTGCCGCTCGAACCGCGTGCGGCTCTCGCCGAATGGGCCGGCGACACGCTCACGGTGTGGACGGGCACGCAGCGCCCGTTCGGCGTCCGCTCGGAGTTGGCAACCGCGTTCCGCATTCCGGAGGAGCGGGTGCGGGTGATCGTGCCCGACACCGGCTCGGCCTATGGCGGCAAGCACACCGGCGAACAGGCCGTGGAGGCGGCGCGTCTCGCCAAGGCGGCGGGACGGCCGGTGAAGGTGGTGTGGACGCGGGCCGAGGAGTTCTCCTTCGGCTACCTGCGTCCGGCGGGCGTGATCGAGGTGGCCGCGGCTGTGGACGCCACCGGCTCGCTCACCGCATGGGAGTTCGACAACTGGAACTCGGGCGGATCCGGGATCGCGACGCCCTACGACGTGCCGCACCAGCGGACGCAATTCCACCCCGCCGATTCACCGCTGCGCCAGGGCTCGTATCGCGGCCTGGCGTCGACGGCCAACCACTACGCACGCGAGATGCACATGGACGCCATCGCCCGTGCGCTCGGCGTGGATGCCGTGGAGTACCGGCTGCGACATCTCACGAACGAGCGCATGCGGGCCGTGTTGCAGGCCGCGGCCAGGGCGGTGGGCTGGCCGAAGCCAGCCGCCGACGGTCGCGGGGTCGGCATCGCCTGCGGCGCCGACAAGGGCAGCTACGTGGCGACGGCTGCGGAGGTGAGTCGCGGCCAGGCGGGCCTGAAGGTCGAGCGGCTCGTCGTCGCGTTCGAGTGCGGTGCCATCGTCAATCCCGATGGCCTGCGTCACCAGGTGGAGGGCGGCGTGGTGCAGGGTCTTGGCGGCGCGCTCTTCGAGGCGATTGCCTTTGCCAACGGCGCACTGACGAACGGCAGCATGGCGACGTACCGCGTGCCGCGGTTCAAGGACATCCCGCCGATGGAGGTCGTGCTGCTCGATCGCCAGGACCTGCCGTCGGTCGGGGCCGGCGAGACGCCCATCGTCTGTGTCGCGCCGGCGATCGGATCGGCGGCGCGCCAGCTCGGTGCGGTGGCCGACGCCATGCCCGTGCGGTTCGTCTAGGCGGCGCCGGCGCGTTTCTGTCGGGATGACCGTCCCTGGCCCGCCGCTGCGTCCTGTTACACTGCCTCCTTCCCAGGAGGATGCATGGCTCGTCCAAACCCGGTTGGCTGGTTCGAGATCTACGTCCAGGACATGACGCGCGCGCGCGCGTTCTACGAGGCCGTGCTGGACGACCGGCCTGCAGCAGCTGCCCAGCCCCGACATCGAGATGTGGGCGTTTCCGATGAGCCCCGAGGCCGCCGGTGCCTCCGGTGCGCTGGTCAAGGCGCCAGGTGTGCCGTCGGGCGGCAGCACGTTGGTCTACTTCAGCTGCGACGACTGTGCGGTCGAAGGCGGTCGGGTCGCCGCGTCAGGCGGCAAGGTGCACCGCGACAAGATGTCGATCGGCGAGTACGGCTTCATCGTGCTTGCGGTAGACACCGACGGCAACATGTTCGGCCTGCACTCGATGCAATAGGACGAACCTCCACGTTCTTCAGATGCGAGACGGCAACATGCATGAACGGCCCCGACGGCGGCAGCCGAGACGTCACCTCTTGGCGTGCCGCCATCGTCGCGGTCGCGTCGACGCTGTCGTTCGCGCCGCCCAGACGCCCGCGCGCCCTGACGCCACCACACTGAATCCGGCTACCACCGGCGGCTTCTCGCCGCGCGACACCCCGTTGACGCTCGGTGCGGCGGCATACGCCAAGATCCTGTGCTCGGCGGTCTTCGTCTCCGGACGCGACGAGGCCGAAGCCCGCCGCAACAGCGCCTTCTTCCTCACGCCCGAAGCCGAGCGCGCGCATGTGACGACAGTCGTCGATCGCGAGAAGAAGGTCGTCCGCGCCACCGTGCGCGGCGTGGTCACGCGCTCGGCCGGCTTCTACGGCGACCAGGGCTGCGTCATCCACCCGGAGGGCACCGACTCGGTGTTCTTTGCGCCGACGCCGGTGCCGACGACGCTTGCCCGATGCCGCGAGCCAGCCCTGGCCGATGGGCGACGCGCCGACCGGCGAGCCACTGCCGCAAGGATTGGACAACGGCGCGATGAACGCAGCGGTCGACGTCGCCTTCTCCGACCCCGAGGCGTTGACGGCTGGTCTGATGGTGCTGCACAAGGGGCGGATCGTGGCCGAGCGGTACGCGCTCGGCGCCACCGCCGACACACAGCTCGAGAGCTGGTCGATGGGCAAGAGCCTGACGGCGACGCTCGTTGGCCTGCTGATCCAGCAGGGTGCGCTGACGCTCGAGGGGCCGGCGCCAATCGCCGCCTGGCAGGGCGAGGACGACCCCCGCCGCGCCATCACGGTGAGCCACCTGCTGCGCATGAGCAGCGGGCTGCACTGCATATCGCCTGCCGACCCGGGTTACGCGCCCGAGCGCGACGGCTATCCAGCGCATGCGCTGGTCTACTCCGGCGCCCTCGACGTCTTCCGCTTCTCGACGAGCCGGCCGCTGCAGTTCCCGCCGGGCACCGAGGGGCGCTATCGCAACTGCGACCCGCTCACCCTCGGGGCGGTGGTCCGGCAGGTGGTCGAGGCACGCGGAGAAACCTACCTGACGTGGCCGCAGCGGGCGCTGTTCGACCGGATTGGCATCCGGCGCCAGGTGCTCGAGCCAGACCCCTACGGCAACTTCATCCTGAGCGGCTACGACTACGGCACGGTGCGCAACTGGGCGCGTCTGGGTCTGCTCTATGCTCAGGACGGCATGTGGCAGGGCACTCGCCTGCTGCCGGAGGGCTTCGTGCAGTTTGTCAGCACGCCAGCGCCGGGGTGGGCCACGCCCCGGTATGGCGGGCTGTTCTGGGTGAACGGCACCAACGAGCTCGACGCGCCGCCCGATGCCTACTGGATGGCGGGGGCGGGCGGCCAGCGGGTCATCATCATCCCGTCGCGTGACCTGGTCATCGTCCGTCTCGGCCACATGCGCGGCGACACGATCGGCATGAAGCTGCTCAACGGAGCCGTCCGCGGCATCGTCGACGCCGTCCGCGCCACGCCCAGGTCGCGGTCGGGACCGTGGTCCGGTAGGGCACGTTCCCCGAACGCGCCTGATCGGGCCGCTCGGGGAGCGGCCCCTCCCGTCGACGCTTACAGGCTCCTGGTGCGCAACTGCTCCAGCATGTAGTCGGTGGACCGCACGGCCAGGGCCATGATCGTCAGGGTCGGGTTCTGCCACGCGCTCGACGGGAAGCTCGATCCGTCCATCACGAACAGGTTCCTGACGTCGTGGGTCTGCAGGAACGGCGTCAGCACCGACGCTTTCGGGTCGGTGCCCATGCGCGCCGCGCCGACCTCGTGCGCCTGGCCGCGCATGCCGTGGCTCTGGCGGATGTTGTGCGCGCCGAGGCGGTCGAGGATCTCGGCCGCGTGGGTGGCCATGTCGCGGTGCAGGGCGCGCTCGTTGTCGCGCGGCGACAGCCGCAGCCGGATGACCGGGATCCCGAACGCGTCCAGCGTGCCGGGGTCGACGCTGCAGGCATTGTCGGCGTAGGGCAGGCACTCGCCGAAGCCGGAGAAGGTGAGCGTCGAGGGGCGCGGCTGCAGGATCGCCTTCTTGTACGCCTCGCCGATGCCGGCGGCGCTGAAGTTGAAGCCCGCGCCCACGTACGTGCTCAGCGCGTAGCCGCGGAGGAAACCGTCGGTCTTCGGCCCACCAGGCAGGTTGCGGAAGCGCGGCGTGAGCAGCCCGCACGGGCGATTGGCACCGGCAATCGACGGCTGCTCGGTGAGATCGGGCAGTTCGCCGGAGGCACCCGCGCCGGAGAAATGCGTCATCAGGTACTTGCCCAACAGGCCGCTCGAGTTGGCCAGGCCATTGGGAGCCTGGCGCGTCGCCGAGTTGAACAGCATCCGCACCGACTCCAGCGTCTGCGCGCAGAGCGCCACGGCCCGCCCGAAGACCTCCTTCGGCTGCCGCGTGGCGCGATCGATGTACAGCACGCCCCTGGCCCGGTGCGTGTCCGGGTCCATCAGCACCTTGTAGGCCATCGCGCCGGTGAGAAGCGTGCAGCGGCCCGTCGCCAGCGCATCCTTCATCGTCGTGAACGCCGAGCTGAAGTACGAGTGGGTCACGCAGCCGTGCTCGCACGGCCCGCAGTAGTGGCACGGCTGCCGGCCGTTGAGCGGCCGCGTGAGGTTGGCCGTACGCCCCTGCGTGACCGTGTAACCGAACGCCTTCTTGACCCGCGAGCGAACCGCCATCTCATTGCAGGTCAGGCCCATCGGCGGCTGGAACGGGCCGTCGGGGTACTGCGCCAGCCCCTCCTTCATGCCCGAGACGCCGACGTACTCCTCGACCAGGTCGTAGTACGGCTTGATGCTCCGCGTAGGTGAGCGGCCAGTCGACGCCGACGCCGTCGTGCGACGCGGCCTTGAAGTCGATGTCGCTCATCCGCAGGCAGCCGCGCCCCCAGATGTTCATCCGCCCGCCGACCACCCGCGGGCGCACCCAGAGGAAGCCCGGGTCGGAGTCGTCCAGGTACGGCTCCTCGATGTCGTTGACGTACCAGTCGGCGTTCCACTCGCGCACCGCGTAGGACTGCGACTGCCGCGGCTGCGTGCGCTCGAGCGGCGCCTTGGTCCTGCCGCGATACGGCAGCTGATAGGGCTGGACGTGTTCCTTGTAGTCGGCGTCGGTGAGCGCCCGTCCGGCCTCGAGCACGGCCACGCGGAGTCCAGCCTCGGTCAGGCGCTTGGCGGCCCAGCCGCCGGACGCGCCGGAACCGATGATGACGACGTCGAAGTGCGTGCCTGCGGGATCGTTCTGCATGTCGGGTGGGGGTCCGCGACTACTCGTGCCCCCAGCGTGCTCGCAGGCCGGGAAACTCGCGAAGAAGACGTTGCCGGTGAAGCCCAGTTCCTTCATGCCGGCCTCCGAGGAGTAGTGCGCTCCGGCAATCCACGACTTGAGCGTCGGCAGCGTCGTCAGCGCTTCGAGCGATCGCGGCCTGCCGCGCGGCAGGGACGGCACGGAACGTGGTGCCGTGCGCCCTCGCGCGCCGCCGCGTCGACCGCGGCCAGGGCGCTCACGACGCGCAGCCGCACGTCGTCGTGCTCGACGGCCAGGACCTCGTCGATGTACGCGGGGCTGCCGCTGGCTACCGACCCCGGGACGATCAGCTCGGACACGACGGTGAGGGTGGCGAACTGGTGGGCGTCGAAGAACCGTGGCGTAAAGGCCGTCGTGGGCGCGGCCGGCGGCGCCTTCTGGGGTCGATGCGCGACGTGCGCGGCGAGCGGGTGGTCGATCTCGCTGCGCGTCGGCCGGCGCGCCAATCGCGAGCCCGAGACCAGCGGCGAGACCCTGCAGCGCCGAGCGACGCGTGATGGTCGCGGTCGCGCCCTCATCGGGCCTCGGCGCGAGGCGGGGAGCAAGTGGAATACGGGCGGCCGTGGTTGGTCATGGACGGGGTCGTGAGGCAGTCGTCGCGTCGCGCCGCAGTATAGCCGCTCGGCCGGCGAGTGGTCCACCGGGCGCGTCGTGTCGCGCTCATCGCCAGGCCGGGCGCGGACCGCGTCGCGGGGCCTGGATTCCCGCGGCCCACACCAGCCGTACGACGCGGAAGGCCTGCCCCGCGAACGGTGCGAGCAGTGCGGCCATCCGGAGGTCGCTGGCGCGGGCCTCGCCGGCCAGCGCCCAGGCCATCGTGTGCGGCAGGTGGACGTCGCCGAAGGGCAGCGGCTCGGGGCGGCCGAGCCGGAGTCCGAGGACCATGCCGGCCGTCCAGGGCCGATGCCCCGCACCTTCTGCAGCCACGCGGTCGCCTCCGGCGTGTCCATTCCGCGGGCGCGCTGCATGGCATGCGCCACTCCAGCCACGGTCATGAGCGTGCGCGCCTGCTTGCCGCCGATGCCGACGGCCTCGAGCCGCATCGTGCCGGCCGCGCGGATGGCCGCCGGGGTGGGGGAGAGCCGCAGATCGGTTGGCCCGGGCCCCGGCGCGGGCGCGCCATGCGCGTCGCACAGGCGGCGCCAGGTCATGGCCGCATGTTCCCAGGTCACCAGTTGCTGCAGCACCACGCTGACCATTGCCTCGAAGACGTCGCCGGTGTCGGTCAGACGCACGCCCGGGTGCGCGCGCAGCAGCCGGTCGACGACGGGGTGAGGCGGCAGCGTCCAGGCGTCCTCGTGCAGTCCGGCCCAGCGCGGGATGTCCTGCATCACGGCGGCGGCGCCCGGCCCCCACGCGTCGGCCTGCAGATGCATCCCGGGCACCAACCGCACGGTCACCGGACCCTCCGCGGTATGGGCAGTGCGCCACAGCGCCGTGCCGTCGCGGCGCAGCGTCGGATCCCGCACGCCCATGCGCAGCCAGCGGGTGGTCTCGAAGAAATCGTACGGCTCGGGCAGCGGCCAGGCGCCCGTGGCGTCCGGTGTCATCACGTCGCTGCCAGGTCGAGTCGCGCCGCAGCGGCGAGTCGCGTCACCACTCCAGCACCATCGGCAGCGTCGGCCAGAGGTCCATCGTCTTGCCCTCGTCGCCGCCGGCGAAGGCAATGCGCACAGTGGGTTCGCGGGACGTTTCGAAGGCAACGATCCCCGAGTCCTGCAGGCTGCGCAGGGCGGACGACAGGCGCGCCGCGTCGCCGAGTCCGCAGGTCACGGCGGTGATGTCGGTGAGCAGGAAATCGTGGTCCACGGGCTCGAGGCCGGCGCGGGCGCGCTCCCGCAGGAAGGGCAGCGCGATGACTTCCGGTTCCTCGAGCAACGTATCGCACGCGAACTCGATCGATTGCCCTTCCCCGAGCCAGGAGGGGAGATACGACCATGTCGGCCATGTGGGCGCCGCGTCGGCGGCAATCGGTCCGCCGCGCAGGACGATGCCGAACGGCGAGGCGCCCCTCCGTCGCTGCGACCAGCGATCCCAGAGCCGCGTCGGCGCCACCCCGGGCGCCTGGGCCTGGTTGGCATCGACCACCCACATCAGCTCGAGATAGGCGTTGCCGAAGAAGAAGCGCCGGCACGCGGTGCCCTGTCCCGGATGGGTATTGGGCGAGCCCTCATGCAGGCCGAGCGCGTGCAGCGCGGCCGCTTCCGGCGCGCCGACGTCGCACATCACGAAGACGTGATCGAGTTCCATCGCCATGCTTTCCCACGCCGTACCGATGCCGGGACCCTGGCCCACCGCGGCAACGGAACCCGGCCCGCCGCAGCGAAGGACGTCGATGCGTGATGGTAGCGCCCTACCACCCGCATCGGGTTCTCGTCTATCGTCGCTGGCGTGCCGCGCTTCCGATTCGCCGACTTCGTGCTGTCGCCGCGCCAGCGCCGCCTGAGCCGCGACGGCCAGCCGATTGCGCTGATCCCGCGGTACTTCGACCTGCTGCTGTTCCTGGTCGAGCACCGGGCCGATGCGGTCCACCGGCGTGACATCTTCGATCGGGTGTGGAGCGACGTGATCGTCTCCGACAGTGCGCTGAGCCAGGCCATCCGCACCCTGCGTCGGACCCTCGGCGACGACCCGCGGGAGCCGCGCTTCATCCGAACCGTCTCGCGTCACGGCTATCAGTTCGTCTGCGCCGACCTGATCGAGGAGCCGGACGAGGGACGCGAGGGCGGCCTCGAGCCGTTGTCTGCGGAGCCGGTCGCGCCGGGTGAGGACCCGTTCCTGCCATGGCTGACGCTGGTGCTGCTGCCGGCCCCCACGGCTGCGGATCAGGAAGAACAGCGCGAAGCGGCCGAGCAGCTGCACGCACTCGGGACGGCAGAAGCACTGCGGCGGATCGAGGGTCACCCACACGAGGCGCGTGCCCGCGCGCTGCTGCGCGATGCCCGGCATCAGGTGCCCGAGGCCGGCGAGGTGCCCCTGATCGGCACTCGCGGGGGACTGCAGTCAGCGGCAACGCTGGTCAGCGTGCGGGTCGGCCGGGCTGCCAGGCTGGTGGCCCGGCGATGGGTGGGGGGCACCGTTGGCGGTGGACTTGCGGGCGCGGCGGCCGGCAGCGCTGGCGGCGTCCTCCTGGCGCTGCTGCCCGGCAGCACCGCGCCAATCACCGTCGCGCCGGTCCTGGCCGCCATCGGCGCGGCCTGCGGACTGGTTGGTGGGGCCGGCGTCGCCGCCGGGCTGTCGGCGGCCGAGGCGCTGGCGCTGTCGGCGCGGCAGCCGGCCCTGGTGGCTGGTGCTGCCGCCGGTGGCGCTCTCGCGGGTGGCAGCGCCCAGCTGTTTGCGCGCTGGACCTTGCACGCGCTGTTCGGGCTGGCGCTCCCCCTTGGTGGCCTCGCCGAGGGGGCGGTGATTGGTGCGGGCGTCGGCGCTGGCTACGCCGTCGCCACTCGCGGCGTGGCATCCGGGCTGGCCGCCCCGCGCGGACGTGCGCGCACGAATGCCGCCGTGCTGACCGGACTTGGCGGCGCGCTGGCCGCGCTGGCGCTTGCTGCCGCGGGCGTGCCGCTGGTCGGCGGCACCATCCATCTGCTCGCCGAGGCCTCGGCCGGGTCGCAGGTCGTGCTCACGCCACTCGGACGTCTCGTGGGTGAGCCGGAGTTCGGCCCCATCAGCCGGGCCCTGCTGTCGCTGGCCGAAGGCGGGGCCTTTGGCATCGGCGTCGCGCTCGGCCTGGCCCGTCGCGGGTGATCGCCAAGGGCTCACGAGGATCTCACCACCTGCTCACGGGCCGGTCAAGACTTGGCCGGACGTCGCGTGGATGCTGGATGCATGCACACGACACCCTTCGCCCTGACCGACAGCCCGTCGGCCGACATCGCCCGCACACTCGATCCGCACGGCCCGTACCTCCGCTTGCGGGTGAACACCTCGAGTGAGTTCCAGGTCATCGACCTGACCGATCAGGTCGAGGCCTTTCTCCTGCTGGCCGGCACCAGCCGCGGGCTGCTTGCCGTGCACACCCTGCACACGACCACGGCCGTTCTGGTCAACGAACAGGAGCCGCTGCTGCACGGCGACCTGCTCCGGCAACTCGAACGCCTGGCGCCGTCGGGTGTCGCTTACGACCACGATGACCCGACGCGCCGAGTCGTCAACCGCACCGACACCGAGCGCACCAACGGGCACGCGCACCTGCGCGCCATGCTGCTGGGCAGCACGGCCTCCATCCCCGTTGTCGATGGCCGTCTGATGCTGGGGCGGTGGCAGCGCATCCTGCTGGTGGAGCTCGACGGTCCGCAGGAACGCACCGTGGTGGCCACCATCGTCGGTGGCCGCTGACTCCGAGGCCGGTCGCCTACCGCGGGTGGCGCATGTAGTAGAGACGGCCATCCTCGGCGCCGCCGAGGAAGTCGGGGACGCCGTCGCCGTCGAAGTCGGCGGTCGCCGGGCTGACGTCGTGGCCTTCGATGTTGCGGCTGGCGAGTGGGCCGGCGTCGCGGAAGATCCAGCGGCCGTCGCGCTGCCCGACCTGCAGCAGCAGGTTGGCGTTCGCCGAATTGACCAGCAGGTCGAACTTGCCGTCGCCATTCCAGTCGACGACGGCCAGTTTGCGCCGGCCGCTGCCGCCGGCGGTCTTGTCGTTGAGTCGCAGCGGCGCTCCCGCCTCGTCGACGAAGACCCGCTGCGGTGGTCCCAGGTGCGCTCGACGCTCGGCGTCCGACGTGCGCCGGAACAACGCCAGGTATCCCTCGGTGTCCAGCATCGCCAGGTCCGTCAACCCGTCGCCCGTGAAGTCGTGGGCCACCGGCGTCGTCCGCCATTGCGTCAGCAAGGCGTTACCTGAGGGAACCTTCCAGCCCCATCCCAGCCGTGGCGGCGGCCCTTCCCATTGCACCTCGATCGGCTGCGGCGCGGCCAGCCGCGGGGACGTGCGCGTCCCGACGTTGCGCAGCCACACCACTTCCCCAAGGATCGAGTTGAGCACCAGGTCCGGCAGTCCGTCGCCGTTCCAGTCGGCGACGCTGAACGTGGTGTAGCCCCATTTCGCCTCGACAGGGCCCTGGATCGATCCATTGGGTCCCGCCATGACCCGGAACGGCGCGCCTCCGGCGTCGAGTCGCCGTGGCCCGGCCCAGCGCGGTCGCTCGACGTTGCTGCCGCTCAGGTTCTCGAAGAACTCGACGTACCCGGCGGTGTTGCCGCTGAGGATGTCCAGGTCGCCATCGCCGTCCCAGTCCACGGTCGCGGGCGTGGCCAGGGCGCCCGATTTCAGGGTGTCGGCCTGCTGCTGAAAGTAGCGGGGCGTCTCGAAGATCGGGGTGCGGGCCGCGTCGAGTCGGCCGGTGTTGCGAACGAAAGCCACGCGCCCGTCCTCGTCGCCGACGATCAGATCGACATGGCCGTCGCGGTTCCAGTCGAAGGCCACCGGCACACTCATCTCGAGGTCCATCCGCAGACGGTCCCCGCGTGCGTCGGGCACCGGACGTCCGGCTGCATATGTGGGTCTGGTCCGCGAGCCGGTGTTTTCGTAGTACGTGAAGGCGTCGAGGAATTCGCCCGTCAGCAGATCGAGATCGCCGTCACCGTCGAAGTCCTCGAAGTTGGGGACTGGGTTACCACCCGGTTGATCGAGTCGGACACCACCGGCCAGCAGGGGGGCTGGCGCGCCGTAGCGGGGTGCCGCCGTGGTGCCCTCGTTGCGCAGCACGTACAGCACGCCGTGCAGCGGGCCGTGCACCCACGTGCCGCGCGCATCGTAGCCATCGTCCCAGCCGTAGTCGGACCAGTCCTCGGCGGCCTGCACGATGTCCAGGGCACCGTCGCCGTCGATGTCCACGTACTTCCACACGTTGTGACGGATGCGCTGACCCTTGGGCTGCGTCCCGAGGAGCCGGGTATGCGCCGTGACCGGCAGGGGAAGAGCGACGGAGCGGCCCGGGGTGAGACCCGAAGTGAGGATGTCAGGCCATTCCGAGTTCGTCCGCAGCACCCTCAGGCCGCCGTCGACGTAGGACGGCGTCACGTAGTGCTGCGTCGGCCCGAGGCGGCGTGCCGCGGCAAAGACCGGCATCTCCACGCCAGGGCCGGACCGGTTCTCGAACAGGTAGACGCCGTTGGACGGCTTGTCGGGGCACGACACCAGCAGATCCGTGTCGCCGTCGTGGTCGACATCCCACGGAATCGGCCAGGCCCAGAGCCCGACACCGAGGTCCACCACCAGGCCGGGGTTGTTGTAGGGCAGCGGTTGCAGGGGCGAGTCCTGGGCGACGACCGTGAGGGTCAGCGCCAGGATGCCGCAGCACCGGAGCAGCGGTGTCATCACCCGACAAGCCTACCCCCGCCGGCCCGACTGGGCGGCGGGATCAGCAAGGCGCGCTCGACGAGCACGCCCTGCTGCGATGTTTACTGGCGACGACGACGCAGGGCGAGGCCGGCGAGGGCCGCACCGAGCAGGGCCACGGTGCCGGGCTCGGGCACTGCCAGGAAGCCGCGGATCTCGCCGCTGGGGAACGCGCTGCTGTGGATGTTGAGATACGACGTGCCGGCGAGCATCCCGGCGAGCAGCTTCGCGGAGGCCTCTTCGGTGGTGAGTGCGCCCCGGAAGCCGGCGGTGTAGGTGGCGGCGCTCGCAAGGTCGAGCACCCGGAAATAGGTGCCCGCTGTGACGCCGACCGGGAAGTCGGGCAGCGTGCCAGGGGTGACCGCCACGCCAACCGCGCCCGTGCCCGGAAGCGCCGTGCAGCAGTGGATGTGCGCCACCGTCGTGGTGCCGGTGAGTCCGGAGAACTCGGCATCGAGGGTCAGGGTTTGCGCGTCGGTGTCGAACAGCGCCGTGGCGCGACCTTCACCGGTCGCACCTGCCGCTTCCGGGGCCAGCGCGGTGACGAACTCGATGACCGCGGCGTCGATCGGCGCCGCAGTCCCGAAGAGTGTGGCAGCCAAGGCCACGGCAAGTGCGCCGCGCCTGCAGGTGGACAACGTGAACATGCAGATCTCCCAAGGCGCAGAGCGCCCAGAACAACACCGGTCGGCGGGCAGCCGTGCGTGATTGTACGCGGACATGTCCACGGGCGCGTCCTTCGGCCAACAACGCTGTGCGGACAGGTTGGCAGGCGCCTGGGTATGGGCGCGTGCGTCAAGGCTGAGCCAGCTTCGGACTGTGCAAATCCACTACATCCCGGCCCAAATCGACCACCTTGCCCGACGACCGCCGCGCCTCGCGGCGAGCCCGGGGGCCTTTGCCGGCTCCCCGGCGGCCCAAGGGGGCGCGGCACGCCTTTCGCAAAGATATCGCCTGGAGGGAAATACCAATGACTTTTGTTACCAGAGAAATGAGCGCGGGTCGGGTACTCGCCGGCGCCGCCATCATCGTCACGTCCATCGTGCTCGCGCCGGGCTCAGCCCTGGCCCAGGACACGGCAGCCGCTCAGGCCCGGGAAGCCGGCCGCGAGACCAAGCAGGAAACCAAGGAAGCGGCGCGCTCCACGGGCAATGCGATGAGCGACTCGTGGATCACCATGAAGGTCCACGCCCAGTTCGTGCCCGAGGATGCGCTCGAAGACAGCGACATCGATGTCACGACCAAGGCTGGTGTGGTGTCGTTGATGGGCACCGTCCCCACTGCCGCCGGGCGCGACCGGGCCGTGCAGATTGCCAAGGCCACTGACGGCGTCAAGAGCGTCACCAACCGCCTTCGCATCGCCCCGGAGCGCGACGACGACACGACGGCCGCCACCGGCGCCGCGGCCCGTGAAGGCGCTCGCGAGACCCGCAGCGCCGCCAAGGGTGCCGGCCGGGCCATGAGCGATGGCTGGGTGACGTCGAAGATTTACGCCGACTTCATCGACGAGAACGCCCTCGAGGGCAGCGACATCGAAGTTGATGTCAACGCCGGCGTGGTGACACTGAAGGGCACGGCGCCGACGGCAGTGGCCTCGACCCGTGCGGCCGACGTCGCCAAGGCCATCGATGGCGTCAAGTCGGTGCGCAACAACATCAAGGTCAAGGCTCGCCGCTAAGCCTCGTCCGGGGAGCGCCAGCAGGTGGCGCTCCCCAACGCATTCCTCCTGCTACACCCCGACTGCAGGCGTCGGCGTGGTCAGCGCAGCCAGCACTTCCTTGTAGAGATACTTGGCGCCCTCGAGGCCGTCGAGCGGCCCCTGTTCGTACTCGAGTGCGAACGTGCCGCGGAAGCCGGCGGCGAGCATGATCCGCACCGAACGCTGCACGTTGTTGCGATCGCCCCAGCGATCCCAGAACTTCGCGTGGACGTTGGAACTGGCATAGGGCGCCAGCGCCTTCAGGCCGTTCACGAGGTTGTACTCGTGTTCCCAGTTGCCGAAGTCCGGCGAGGCCTCGCAGTAGGGGTGGTTGACCTCGTCGATGATCGTGCGGATGTTCATCGGATCGGCGGCCAGGCCCCAGTGGTTTTCGATGGTCACCTTGATGCCCATCTTGCCGCCGAAGTCGGCCATCTCCCGGTGCGACTCGATGGCCGCCTCGAGCAGCGGGATCAGGTCGATGTTGCGCGGATAGCCATCACCCGGGCCGCGCGGCACCGCGTTCGGGCGGATGCTCGGGCCGAGCGCCTGCGGCGAGTTCATGCGCATCGACTTCACGCCGAGGACCTTGCAGCCCTCGAGCCAGCGCTTGGCCAGTTCGACGCCGGCCTTGCGCCGCGCGTCGGCTTCGGGCGACCCGTAGTCTGCCAGGCCGGATGGGGCGTTGTTCGAGATGTGCTGGACCGCTGTCCCTTGTCTTGACGCAGGTGTTGGCGAGTCCGTCGAGCCACTTGCGCGACGCCGGGGCCATCGGGTCGAAGCCGCCAGGGCGGCCGCTGGTGCCCGACGGGAAGAACTGCGCGTCATCGGTGACGTCGCCGAAGAACCCCGAGAACAGATCCATGCGGGTGACGCCCGGGAAATGCTCCTTGGTGAACGCCGGGAAGTCCATCAGGGTCAGTTCGCCGTACTTCTTCTTCATTGCGGCGGCGTCGGGCAGGTTGGCGCGGGCCGCGGTCGCTGCCCGGGACACCTCGAGCGCCCAGGCGGCGTTCGGATTGGCCTCGATCTCCTTGAGCGCCGCCTGAGCCGCGGCCGCCCGATCCGCCCCCCTGCGCCGCCCGGTCCACCCGGCCGCCCGCCGCGGCCGCGGGCCGGGCCGCCATCGCGCGCGACTTGAACAGATTCCGGACCGGCCAGCAGTTGCTGGCAATCCGCTCGAGCGCGGCCTTCTGGGCCGACTCCTGCGCCAGGGCCGTGTCGCGCGGCGACAGCAACACTGCCGCCGTGGTCACGCCCGCTGTCGCGGCCAGGAAGAAATCCCGTCGTCCTACGCCGTTGCCGCTGTCGCTGTCCTGTCGATGGTCCACGTCTCTCCTCTTGGTGGGCTGCCCGGGGCGTCGGGGGCCGACGCGACGCTGCCGACGCTCGATCACCGCGACAACTGGCCCGGGCCAGCGTTTTGTCTAGTCAATACGCCCCAACCGGGCCAACCATATCGCACCCCCCCACTCGACGGCCCCATTCCTGCATCGGCTGGGGGCATGATTCGCCAAGCGATGGAGCGCACATGAAGGACGAACTGCAGAAGCTGTATGCCCTGATCGACGACATCGAGATTGCGATGATGACGACGCGCCGAAGCGACGGTCACATGCAGTCGCGCGCCATGGCGACCCAGAAACCGGCCGCCGGGGCCGACCTGTGGTTTGTCACCTACGAGGGGGCGGCCAAGCTGGCCGATCTCGAATTCGATAACCACCTCAACCTGGCGTTCTACCGCGATGGCAACCGCGAGTGGATTTCCGTGTCGGGCACCGGCGTGATCTCGCGCGACCGCGAGAAGATCCGCGAACTCTACGCCGCCGACTGGAAGATCTGGTTCTCCGACGAGGGCGATCCACGGCACGGCACCGCCGAGGACCCGCGGATGGTGCTGATTGGCGTCACCATCCACGCCGCGGTCTTCCTGGAGGTCAACAAGCCGCGCCCGGTGCTGCTGTACGAGTTCGTGAAGGGCTGGATGACCGGCAGCGAGCCGAACTTCGGCGAGATGCACTCGCTCGACCAGCCGCGCCGGCCCAACAGCTGAGCAGGTGAGTGGGGCGGCGGGAGCCGCCAGGTCCTGCGCCAGGGCCACGGGACCGACAAGGGCGCCTCCTTCGAGGCGCCCTTGCTGTACCTACTCCGGGGTGGTCGGCGGCTGCGTCCCCTTGAGGGCTGCTGCCGAGGCCGCGGCAGCGCTGCCGGTCTTGGGAATACCGAGCAGGTTCACCTTGCTCGCCGTGCGGGTGGCGCCGGCCTCGACGTACTTGAGCCGCACCTGCTGGCCCACCGTCGCAGCCAGATCGGTCGATGCCACGACCTTCTTGCCGTCCTTCACTTCGGCATCGGCGGCCAGCACGTAGACCTGCTCGCTGGCGCCCTGACGGACGGCCACCGTGCGTGCGGTCGAGTCGGCGTTGACGATGACGCCGCCGGCCCAGATCTCGGTCGGCAGGGGCTGGGCAGCGGCGCTGCCGGCGAGGGTGACGAGAGCAAGGGCAGAGAGGACGAGGGTGCGCATGGGATGACTCCGGCTGTGCCTGGGGGATGGAAACGCCGGCGCAGCGTTGGCGTTCTGTGTGGGAATACGCCTGCACGCGCAGGCACGTTCCGGACACGGAGCGTCAGCGGTAAGTCTTCACTGTCGCGACAAGAAGTTGCCACATCCCGGCTGGATGCGGCACGTCCTGCCACGCGGTTGCCACACTTCTGCGGACTCGCCAGGGGCGAAGGCGCAGCCGGTCAGAGCCGGGCGCGCTGCTCGGCCGTCACCCAGCTCTCCTGCACGCTGCCATCGGCCAGCGCGGCCTTGAGCCGCGTGCGGCCGGACGGGGACTTCATCAGGCCCGCGATGGCAAGCCCACGGTTGCGCTCCGTGTACTGCGCGACGTGCTGGACCAGGGCCTCGGCGGCCCGGCCGTCCTGCAGGTCGGCCAAGGCGCCGATGGCGCCCATCTGCAGTTCGGGATCGACGTCCTTGGACAGGTAGCGCGTCAGTTGCGCACCGACCCGATCGAAGGGCAGCACCGCGAGCATGCGCAGCGCGTCGTAGCGGGTGCCGTTGCGCACCGCGGCATCGTCGGCCATGCGCTCGGCGAGGTCGAGCGAGCGGGCCCAGCGGGCCCGACGCGTGTGGTCTTCAGCCAGCCACGGCGCCATCACGTCTCGCGGCGAGGCGCCGGCCTGCGACAGCCCCATCACGACGCCGCCGCCAAGCACCACGGCCTGCCAGTCGCGCAGCGGCGCGTCGGCTTTCGGCATCGAGACGTCGGTCAGCGTCCGCAGTGCGGCCTCGTTCCGGGCCCGGCCGGCGGCGACGGCGACGCGCCAGATCCACGGAATGCGCTTGTACTCGTCGGCTTCGTCTTTCTCCGGCAACCCCGCCACCAGGGCCTGCACGACCTCGGCGGCGCGTGGCGCCGCACTGGCGGCGAGCGTTTCACGGGCTTTTTGGTCCTGCCCCTCATCCAGCAGCGCGGCGGCGATGGCCTGCGGCGCTGCGGTCGTCGGGTCGGGGAGCTGGGCCAGCACCGGGACAGCCATGGCCAGCATGAGCAGCGCCGGCGCGACTGATCGGGCCGTCCGTGTTCGCTGGCAGGCCGTTCGGTCGGCGGTCGGCGTGCGTCCTTCGACGTGAGGGATCGGTGTCATCGCGCTGCGGTCCTCGGCGAGGAAGTGAGAAACACCAGCAGGTGCGCCATGTCCTCCGGCGTGACCTGTTCGGCAAAGGATTCCGGCATGATCGATTGCGGCACCACGCTCATCGACTTGATGTCGCTGCGCTTCACGGTGGTGGTGACGCCGGGACCCTGACGGAAGGTGATGCTGGTCGGCGACTGCTCACCGATGACCCCGACCAGCGAGTCGCCGGCCGCGCGCTCCACCGCGTAGGTCTCGTAGTGCTGCGCAATCGAGCGGTTCGGCTCGAGGATGTTGGACAGCAGCACCGGCATTGGCTGATGGCGCACGGTGGACAGGTCCGGACCGATTTCCACGCCCGCCTTGCCATCGACCTGGTGGCACATTGCGCAATGCCGGGCGAAGACCTCGGCGCCCTGCGTGGCGCTGCCACGTCCGCCAAGGGCGGCGGCGTAGCGGGACATGCGCGCCGCCCTGGCCTCGGGAGCCTCCTCGAGCACCGTGCGGGCACGCGCCCGGATGGCCTCGTCGCGATGCATGATCAGGCTGCGGGTATGCCCGAAGTTGAGCATCCAGCGCTTGACCGTGCCCTGCTGCAGGGCATCGAGCATGGCCACCGAACCCTCGCGCCTTGCCAGGATGACGGTGGCCGCGGCGGCGCGCACACTGGACGACAGCCCTGGCCACTTGCCGAGCAGGAACGTCGGCGTCGCCGCACCCGGAATGCGCCCCAGGGCCGTCACCCCAGCCACCTGCACCGCTTCCGGCTCGTTGGCCGCCACCACCGACTCGAACGCGGGCTGGTGCGCACGCGCGTCGACCAGCGCCAGCAGCGTGATGGCGTCGACGCGGGCCTCTGCCGCCGCATTGGCGCTGGCGATGGTCCGCGCCGCCGCCGCCGCCGCGCCAACTGCGGCGGGTCCTGGCTCCACGCCGCCTACGCCGAGCAGGGTCACCGCAGCGCGGCGCAGCCGCGGACCTGGTCACCGGTGGCCAGGGTCAGCAGGGCGCCCTGACTGCCAGCCAGCTTGCGCCGGTCGCCCGCGCCGCTCAGCCCGCGCGCGAGGCCCTCGAGCAGGGAAGCGCGCCACCAGTCGCCGGCCGGCGCGTTCGGGTCGGTCACGACGGCGACGGCCCGCGACAGCTCGTCACTGCGCCCGCGCGCCGCCAGCACGCCGCCCAGCCGGTCGAAGAATCGGGCCCGTCCGACCGACTCGCCGGTGGCCAGCACCGACCCCGGCCGCATTGCGTCGTCGAAGTACGCCACGGCGCGGTCCGACGAGGCGCTCAAGGCGGCGACCTGCATCCATTCGTCCTCGATCCCGCGCTGCAGCAGCAACTCCTGCGCCCGCCGGGCTGCCGGCGTCTCGAGCGAGCCGAGCGTGGCGAGCAACTGGAAGCGCACCCGCGCGTTGGCGTCGTCGGTCATCGCGAGCAGGGCGGCTGAGACCGCGGGCTGCGTGATGAGGCGCTCGGACAGCACGATGGCGTTCTCGCGGACGCCGGGGTCGGCGTCCCGCAGCGCCTGCAGCACCTGGGGCTCGGCCAGGCGGTCGAGACCTTCGAGCGTCCACAGCGCATGGAGGCGCGCCAAGGGCGAGGGGCGGCGGTCGGCCAGGGCCACGAGCGCGGGCGCGGCATCGCGCCGCTTGCCGTGCACCAGCAGGCGCTGCGCGGTGCGGCGCCACCAGACGTTGGGACTGCCCAGCGCCTCCACCAGCTGCGCGTCGCTGGCCGATCCCAGCCGCGGGCGCGTCGTCGTGCGGTCGGCGGCCGTCCCGGTGGTGGCGACCACGCGATAGATCCGGCCGCGGTCCTTGCCGGTGGACAGCACCTCGGGCGTCTTCTGCAGGTCGCTCGACGCCCACTCGGGATGCTCGATGTACGGGCGGTAGTAGTCGATTACGTATAGCGCGCCGTCGGGACCGACGTAGAAGTTCACCGGCCGGAACCAGCTGTCCTGCGAGGCCAGGAACTCCATGTCCGCACGGGCCCGGCTGGCGACAAACGTCGAGTCCTTTGCGGTCAGCAGGTCGCGGTGCACGAGGTTGTGCACCGGCTCGGCGATGAAGGTGCTGCCTTCGTAGCCCTCGGGGAAGGCGCCGCCGGTATAGACGGTGAGCGCACAGGCCGACGTGAACTGCCCGGCCTCGGTCAGCAGGTCGAACCGTGCGCCGTGGGTGATCGGCATGATGTTGTTGTTGCCGTGATCGGAGATCTCGGCCATCGCGCTCGGCAGCAGCAGGTGCGGATTGCGTTCGAGGTAGCGCGCGGCTATCACCTCGTGACGCTGGTGAATCGAGTTGTTGTGGGCGAAGAACCGGCCGTACGCGTCGAAGGCGTTGCCGTACTGGGTACGGCTGGAGAGCGCCTCGACCTTGTGCTCGTCCGGCTTGAGGCGCACGCCGCGGCCCTTGGCGTCGAGCGGCTTGCCGCCGGGCATCGCCGCGAACGTCAGGTCCGATCCCTTGTCGCCGAACAGCTCGCGATAGATCACCGGCTCGGAACCGCCCGAGTGCGCGAGGTACACCCAGTTGTCGAGCCCGTACACCGGGTGGTTGACGGCGTGCTGCGGGTTGGTCTTGGCAAAGCCGGTCAGCACCACCTCGCGCGTGTCGGCCCGGCCGTCGCCGTTGACGTCCTCGAAGTAGAGGAGATCCGGCGGGCTGGTGACCAGCAGCCCCTTCTTGTAGCGCATCACGCCGCTCGGCAGGCGCAGGTTGTCGGCAAAGAGCGTGCTCTTGTCGACGCGCCCGTCGCCGTCGGTGTCTTCGAGCAGCCTGACGCGGCCGGTCGGACTGACGTCGAGCGGATAGCCGGGCATCTCGACCACCCAGATGCGGCCGTCCTCGTCGATGTCCATGGCCACCGGGCTCTGGACGTCAGGCTCGCTGGCGACCAGTTCGAGGCGGAAGCCGGGCTCGACCCGGAGCATCGCCATCGACTGCTCCGGTGTGTATGGGGGACCGCCGGGGCCGTCCTGCCCGACGAGGGCGCGGCTCCCCAGGACGACGGCGAGCACGAGGGCCCCGCCAGCGATGCGCGAACGTGTCAGCACTCGACCTTACCTCTGGATGTGGAAAATGCCACGTGCGCCTTAGAGTCTAATGAATCAGCGGCCGCGTGGCACGTGCCGCGAGGGCGATCCGAGCCGCGCCACGCTGGCCTAGCGCGGCGTCGCCACCAGAAACGGCTCGGCCGCCGTCAGGTAGCGGTTGTATGCGTCGGTTTCGAACGGCGTCGGCAGGCTGGGCGAGATCACGTCGAGGTGGCTGCGGAACTGCTGCAGCGCCTCGCGCTCCACCGTCCGCTGCGCGGACACATCGACGGTCACCTGACGGCGTGGCAGGGCGGCCAGCTCGGTGCCGCGCTTGAGCGTGACGATGAACTCGAAGACCTCACGGCAGGCTCCGGATGCGGCGCAGGCCGCCGTCGCGATGGCGTGGGTGGCGACGTGCTCGGGGTGTCCCTCGAACGGGCTGGGGATGTACAGTTCGGCCGGCTCGAGACGGGCCAGCAGCGTCGTGATCTGCCGCGTCGCCTCGACCTGTTCCGCCACCAGCCGTTCGTTCTCGACATCGAGAAAGATGACCTCGCCGCGCCCGCGCGTCAGGATGCCGACGGCACGCGTGGTCTCGGCCTTGCGCATCCGCGACACTTCCATCTCCGATGGCGCCGCGGTGACCCCGAACCGGCGCAGCAGGGCGCGTCCATCGGTCATCACCACGACGACGATTCGCCGGCCCTCGGCGGCGCGGGTCGCGAGGAGTCCGCCGCAGCCGAGCGTCTCGTCATCGGGGTGCGGCGCCAGCACCACCACGGGCCCGCGGCCCCCGGCCGACTGTGCCTCGACCGGCGTGCTCCAACAGGTTCCAACGAGCATGGTGGCCAACAGCAGGCGGAGCATGCGGCCCATTGTGCCTCGGCTTCCGGGTACCATGGCCACGGAGTGGCCCCGATGCGTTCTGTGACTCGCCTGCCCGTCGCCTTGCACGCCCTCGCCTTCGCTGCCGCCGCGGTCCTGGCCGTCGTGGCGACGGACCTGCTGCCGGAGCGGACGCTGCTTGCGCAGTCGCCCCCGGCACCGGCCGCGACGGCCTGGCCCGGCGGCGCCCGCATGGCGCTGAGCCTGTCGTTCGACGATGGGCGGGAGAGCCAGGTGACGCAGGGCCTGCCGGTGTTTGCGCGGCACGGCGCGAAGGTCACGCTGTACGTCGTGCCCGCGGCGGTGGAACGCAGCCTCGACGGCTGGAAGCGGGCGGCCGCGGCCGGGCACGAAATCGGCAACCACTCGCTGACGCATTCATGCAGCGGCAACTTCCCCTTCTCTCGCCAGAAGGCGCTCGAGGAGCACTCGATTGCGCGGATGCGCCAGGAATTGACGGCAGCGAACGCGCGCATCGCCGAGCTGCTGGGAGTGACGCCGCGGACCTTCGCCTACCCGTGCGGGCAGACGTTTGTCGGGCGCGGCCGCACCACGCAGAGTTATGTGCCGGTGGTCGCCGAGCTGTTCCTGGCCGGGCGAGGCTGGATGGACGAAGCCCCGAACGACCCGTCGTATGTGGACCTGGCCCAGACGACGGGCGTCGAGATGGACGGCAGGGATTTCGCGCAGATCAGGCCGCTGCTCGACGAGGCGCGTAAGGTCGGGGCCTGGCTGGTGCTGGCAGGGCACGAGATCGGCGTCGGTGGCCGCCAGACGACCCGCGTCGCCATGCTCGACGAGCTGCTGGCGTACGCCGGCAATCCCGCCAACGGCATCTGGGTGGCGACGGTGGCCGAGGCTGCCGGACTGGTGGCGCAGCGTCAGCAGAAGTAGGCGGCGGCACTGACGGGGCATGTCACCTGCCGTATGCTCTCGCGCATGCACCGCCGGCAGCTGCTCGCATTGCCCCTGGCCCTGACCGCCCCCGCCTTCTCGTCCGCAGCGACGCAGGCAGACGGGCCCCGGCCCCTGTCGGTGGAGGACTTCAGCTTCGACGGCCCTCTCGGGTCCGATGGGGCGACCATTGCTGCGCTCGGCCGGCAGCACTTCAGCGTGCAGTTGGGCGCCGCACCGAACCAGCCGGGGTGGCCGAACAAGCTGAACCTGCGGATCCTGCGCAACGCCCGACACAACCCGCTGCGTCTGGACGTCGCCTTCCCGCAGGGCAAGGATTACTCGTTCAACGAGTACCACCAGTCGTTCTCGTACGATGGCGTGCACTGGCACCCCATCGCCTGGGAGCGGGGGCACGGCGCGTCACCGCTCGCCGACACGCTGCTGTTCCCGCCGTTTGCGAGCGACCGGGTCTGGATCGGCACACAGACGCCGATGTCGTGGGATGTCGATGCGCTCGCGCTGGTCGCGAAGTGGCGGGCTCATCCCGACGTGACGGTCCATACCGTCGGAAAGACCCTCGGCGGGCGGGACATGCTGCGTCTCGAGATCACCGGTGCCGCGAGCCCGCACCCGCGCGCCCGCCGGTGGGTGCACTACCTGGCCAACCAGCACCCCGGCGAACACAACTCGCAGTGGCGTCTCGCGGGGCTCGTGGACTGGTGGCTGAGCGATGCCGCGGCCGACGTCCGACAGCGCCAGATCGTGCACGTCGTGCTGATGATGAGCCCGGACGCGCCGGCGCACGGCTGGTATCGCGTCAACCAGCAGGGTGTCGACATGAACCGCAGCTACAGCCCGAGTGGGGCGCGCCAGGGCACGCAGGCACATGAGGCGTACCTCTGGCAACGCGACTTCGAAGGCCTGATGGCCTCCGACGCGCCGGTGACCAGCGCCTGGGCGATCCACACGTGGTCGGGCATCGTCGAGCCGCAGATCATTCCGGGACCGGAGCTGCGGGGGCCGCTGGGTGACTGGACGGGCCTGCGCACGGCGCTGGCGCAGGCCGATCGCCTCGGGTTGATCGAGAGCCTGACGCTGGCGAAGGTGGGGCAGTACCAGAACACGACGTGGACCGACGGCCCACACGCGCAGTTCGGCATCACGGCGGTGCTCTGCGAGGGCGGCGCGGTGCTGCAGACGCGCCAGTTGAACGAGGCGTCCGGCGTGGCCATCGGCCAGGCCCTGGGCCGCTTCTACACCGGGCTGCGCACGCCAGGGTAGGCCGGCCAAAAACGAAAAGGGCGGCTCGACGAGCCGCCCTTTCGTTGTCCCGACTGCCGACTGCCGACTGCCGCCTGCCGGGCCTGTCGACTGCCGGAACTACGCCGCCTCGGCCTTGCGCGTCTCGGCGGCACGCAACTGGAGGTCCGGCATCGGCGTCCCGGCAAACAGCTTCTGGCAGGGGATGGCCATCAGCCTGGCCCAGCGGACCGACCGGCTGACGCGGGCGCTGTCGGTGGCGATACCGGTGTTGGCGTACATCTGGCGGTAGACCTTCGAGATCAGCAGGAAGGCCAGTCGTGACTTCAGCGACTTGACGACCTTGGCCCGCTTCCAGATGCTTTTGGTCGAGTAGAAGCGATCCCACACGCCTTGCGTGCGTTCGCGAATTTCCGAGGCGCTCATCACCGGGTGCTCGATGTACACCTTGGGACGCACCGCCTGCGGAATCAGCCAGTGTCGCGTCACGGGGATGCCGTCCACGGCCTCCGGCGACTGGCCCTGGGTCTTCTCCCACGCGGCGAAGTCCAGCGTGCCAGGGAAAGGCGTGAGCATCACGAACTGCGCGAATGTGACGTCGGCGCGCTCGGCGACCGAGAGGCACGTGTCGAAGGTTTCCGGCTTGTCGCTGGGCAGGCCGAAGATGAACGACCCGAGCACGTGGACGCCATGCTTGCGGAACTGCTGCAGCCGCGTCACCAGTTCTTCACCGGCGACGTTGAAGCCCTTGTAGACGTCCTTGAGGCCCTCAGGCGTCACCGACTCCACGCCGACCAGCGCGCCCTTGATGTGGGCGCGATTCATGGCGTCGAGGAACTCCGGGTCGTCGGCCGCTTCCATGGTGATCTGCGTGAAGAAGATCGTGTCGTTGGGCAGGCGGGCGAGTTCCTCCATCAGCTCGAAGCGCTCGGCGCGAATCTGCTTGAGCTCCTCGAGACGCGCCGGGTTCTCGCGCCGCGCCGCCATGCGCAGGTCCTCGAGTGTCACCGGGTAGAAGTTGTCGTCGGCCAGCGCGATGAAGCGGAAGCCTTTGCGGCGCAGGCCGAGAATCTCGTTGACGACCACGTCGACGCTGCGTGCACGCGGCTTCTGGCCGTCGGTGCGCCAGACCGAACAGAACGAGCAGTGCTTCGGGCAGCCACGCACCGTCTGCACCGACGCCCACATGTACTTGCCGGCCGGCAGCAGGTCCCAGCGGCCGGGCATGAACTCGCCGCCTTCGATCTTGCCGCCGTCATAGGTCGTCCGCAGGGTGCCGGCGGTCGCGTCGGCCAGCACCGTCGGCCAGACCACTTCGCCATCGCCGGTCACCACGGCATGCGCGGCACCAAGTTCGAAGGCTTCGTCGGGATACAGCGTCGCGTGGATGCCGCCGTAGATGACGGTGGCCCCGGCCTCGCGCGCCGCCACACCCACTTCATAGCCGCGCAACGCGTTGCCGGTGTGGATGCCGATGCCGACGATGTCACCCGACTTGATGACGTCGAAGTCGAACACATCCAGCGTTTCGTCGGACAGGACCGGCGTGCCGTAGGTGTCGGGCGTGGCCGAGGCCAGCACGTACATCCATCGCGGCGTGATGACCCCGATGCCAAACGACACATGACTCGGATTGACGAGATGAACCTTCATCGGGCGACGTCGTCCCCTTCCTCGAGGTACAGGCGTTTGACCGCCCCGTCGGCCACTTCCATCTGGGCCATCACGGCGGGCGTGTGAATGCCGGCCAGACGCGGTGAGCATCCGGCCAGCAACTGCGTCGCGCGCAGGCGCGACAGCACGACGAACTGAAAAGCCCCGATTTCGACGGGTCGCTTGACCATGGTGCCGGCCTTCCCACTTGCGAGGGGTGCGGAAATCACTGCCTGCTTGCTGACGCAACGGAGTCCCAAGCATTTCGGCGTGACCGCAGCGGCGGCAATGACCAAGGCTGGCTCGTGAACGGTTGTGCCGAGCGTAGCACGTTCACGGTCGGGCCTAAGTGGTGGCTCTTCGCGCATACCGCAGCAACAGCACCGCCACCAGCAACAACAGGGCGGGCATCGCCGCGCCGGCCATGCCCGAAGCCCGCCAGAGCGGCGTTGCCAGGTAGCCGCCCGCAACCTGGACCAGCAGGGCCACCAGCGACACCGCAAAGGCCGTCACCGCCCAGCGCCGGCGCAGCAGCAGGCCGACCGAGCCAAGCACGCCGCCACCGACGGCCAGCGCAAACGCCACCATCAGCCACGCCGGGGTCGCGTCGTGGACGGCGCGGTCCGCCGCCGGCAGCGCCGCCGCCTGCTCGGCACTCATCGTGAACTGCATGGCGAACGCCAGCAGCCCGAGCAGGTTCCACGCCAGGGCGGCAAAGGCGATCCACCGGTGGGCCGGCCGTTGCGGGGACAGGGGAACGGTCATGCGCGCTCCTTGATGCCGTGCGGGCCGCACCGGTCGGCCGGGCGGACCTGCGCGAATCGGCGCCATCATACGCGCCGCGCGCCAGTTCCCCCATACTGGCGCGGCATGGCGACGTCTCCCGGACTGGTGCAGCGGAGCGAGTCCACGTCTCTGCCGCCGGCGCTGATGGCGCAATCGGCCGAGCGCCTGCGGGCCATGGCGCTGCTGTACGCCGCGGTCTTCTTCCTGGCCGGGACGCTCCCGGTACTGCTGGTGCCGGACGAGCGCGCCCTGTTTTTCGGCCGCGCCGCGCGCTGGGCCCCGACCGCCCTCGCGATCGGGCTGGCGCTGGTCGTGGCCTGGCTGGCAGGCCGCCCGCGACCGTCGGGCGAAGCCGTCGTGCGGCTTGGCCTGGCCTATCAGGTGCTCGGCAGCATCGGCATCGCCGCGGCGGAGTACCTGCAACCGCAATCGGGCATCACCGCGATGTCGCCGCTGCGCGGCCTCTCGTGGGTGGCGGTGTGGATGCTCGCGTTCACGATTGCCGTGCCCAGCCGCCCGGCGCAGGCGCTGGCGGCGTCGCTGGCCTCGGCCGCCGTCGTGCCGATCGTCACGGCGTGGGCCATCGCCCTCGGCTATCTCCCGGGCGCCACGCCGCTGGCGTTCTTCCTGCACGTGATGTTGCCGTACCTCCTGGTCGTGGTCATCGCCAGCGTCGGCACCCGTCTGGTCTATGGCCTGGGTATGGACCTCAAGCACGCACTCGATCTCGGCAGCTATCAACTCGAGGAACGGCTTGGCGCCGGCGGCATGGGCGAGGTGTGGCGCGCCCGGCATCGGCTGCTGGCGCGCCCGGCGGCCATCAAGCTGATTCGGCCGGAAGTGTTCGAGGCCGCCGGAGCCGCGAGGCAGTCGGCGCTGCGCCTGCGGTTCGAGCGTGAGGCGCAGACCACCGCGCTGCTGCAATCGCCGCACACCATCGACCTGTTCGACTACGGCGTCACCGATGACGGCGCGTTCTTCTACGTGATGGAACTGCTGGACGGCTTCGACCTGAAGACGCTGGTCGAGCGCTTCGGGCCACTGCCCGTGGATCGCGCCGTCCATGTCCTGACGCAGGCCTGCCATTCGCTGGCCGAGGCGCACGCCATCGGCCTGGTCCATCGCGACATCACGCCGGCCAACATCTTCATGTGCCGATACGGGCGCGACATCGACTTCGTCAAGGTCCTCGACTTCGGGCTGGTGCGGCCGGACATGTCGCTGTCGGGGAGCGACGCCGCGCCCACGCAGGCCGACCGGGTCGGCGGCACGCCGGCGTTCATGTCGCCCGAGCAGGCGTTGGGACAGCGGCAGCTCGACGGCCGCGCCGACATCTATGCACTCGGTTGCGTTGCCTACTGGCTGGTGACCGGCGCGCTGGTCTTCCCGAGGCCATCGGCCATGGCCACGGCGGTGGCGCACGCGCAGGCGGCGCCGGAGCCGCCGTCACAGCGGACCGAACTGCCGATTCCCGCGTCGCTGGAGGCCCTGATCCTGCAGTGTCTCGCCAAGGCCCCTGGCGAGCGGCCGGCCTCGGCCGAACGTCTTGCCCACCAGTTGCAGGCGCTGCCCGACGTGCCGGCCTGGGACCGCAGTGCGGCGCGCGAGTGGTGGAACCTGCACCACCCGATCGACCCTGCCCGGCGGCGGCTGGCGGCAGACACCACGGCAGTCAAGGTCCTCAGGCCGCACGAGTGAGGCTCCCGCCTGCCGCCTGCCGCCTGCCGCCTGCCGATTGCCGCCTGCCGATGCCCGAGTGCCGGTTGCCGACTCCCGACTGCCGATCCCCGAAGGCCGAAGGCCGACCGCCGCCGGCCGACTCGCGAAGTGCTACCCGCGCAGGTGCGTGGCGAAGAACTCCAGGGTCCGGGTCCAGGCCAGCGCGGCAGACGCAGCGTCGTAGCGTGGCGTCGTGTCGTTGTGAAATCCGTGCTGCGCGCCGGCGTAGACGTGCGCGGTGTACTTCACGTCGGCGGCCTTCAGCGCAGCCTCGTAGGCTGGCCACGCGGCGTTGATGCGCTCGTCCTTCTCCGCGAGGTGCACCAGCAGCGGCGCCTTGATGGTCGCCGCGGTTTCGGGCGGTGGGTTGTTGCCGTAGAACGGCACGGCCGCAGCGAGATCGGGCAGCCTGGTCGCCAGCATGTGGGTGATCCCGCCCCCGTAGCAGAAGCCGACGGCGCCGACCTTGCCGGTGCAGTCGGGGTGGCCCTTCAGGTACGTGAACGCCGCGACCATGTCCTCGCGCGTCTTCGGCTGCTCGAGTGTTGCAAACGCGGCGCGGGCCTTGTCCTCGTCGCCGGGGTAGCCGCCCAGTGGCGCCAACGCGTCTGGCGCGAGCACGAGGTAGTTCTCGAGCGCCAACCGCCGCGCGATGTCCTCGATGTGCGGGTTGAGACCGCGATTCTCGTGCACCACGAGCACCCCCGGCAGCTTGCCCGTGGTTGCCTTCGGCTTCACGAGGTAGCCACGGGTGGTGGCGTAACCATTCGGCGACGGATACGGCACCTGCTCCATTGCCAACCGGGCATCGTCTCTGGCGACCATCTGTGCGTCGGCGAACTTCGGGTTCAGTGCCTCGAGCAGCATGACGGCCGTCATGCCGCCCACGGCAAACTTGCTCGCTCGATCGAGGAAGCCGCGGCGATCGATGTCGCCGTGCACGTACGCATCGAACAGAATCAACAGTTCCTGGTCGAAGTCAGCGGCAGTCTTGCGTTGCACAGGTCCTCCTCACGGCAGTTGACGGATGGGTACGCAGTCGGCAGTCGGCAGGCGGCAGTCGGCAGTCGGCAGAAAATTTCCCCCTATGGCTTCCCTGGCTGGGGCTTCCACTTGCCGAGCAGGCCGTAGAGGTTGACCAGATGGCGCTCCAGGAGGCGCTCGCCGGCGCCGATTTCGACACGCGTGCTGGCGTCGGCGCCGTAGCCGCCATGGGCGGCCGAACGGAGGTCGGGCAGGTAGCCCGCCCATGTGCCACCGGCGCTGAACGTGTAGCCGTAGAACAGCGGCACGGGCACCTCGGCCCGTGCTTTCCAGTCCTTCTGCAGACGGTGCATCACCTCGCCCGGCCACGCGGCGATGGCCACCGCGCCGTTGATCAGCACGGTCGTGATCCCGACCTCGATCGACTGCGCGGCATCCCACCGGTCCTTCAACGTCACCACTTCGCTGGTGGCGACGATGCCGTCGCCTGCCGACGGCACCGACACGGCCGATCGATTGGCACGGACGACCTCATCGGCCAGCAGGGTGCCCATCGTCTCCACCACGCCGAAGTCCTTCGCCTCGTCGCCGGACCGGGCCATGAAGATCGGGTTGATGTCACCGGCCCCGCCCTGCACGAACATCACCTGCGCGTCGGGGATTGCCGCTTCCGTCCTGGCCTGCAGCACGCCGGGGTAGTCCGCCGAGTACTTGCAATTGGTCGGCCCGAGGATCACCGCGTGCGTGGCGTAGTGGACCAGCAGGGCGCGCGGCCGGCCGGCAGTGTCGTCGACGCGCAGCAGCACCAACTCGGGGTCGACAGGTCCGTACGGCACGCGCTCGAGGTTGTCGAACAGCGCCCGCGTCCGCCCGTCGTCTCGCGGCAGCAGGCGGTTGTACCCCAGTTGCAGTGAGCTGCGCGCGACACTCAACGTCGCCGGCGCCATGGTCGTGAGCGCCGCCTCGATGGCGCCGAAGATCTTCGCATCGAGCTCGGCGCGGTAGGCGACGGCAGCCGCATCGCTGGCTGGCGCGCTGCCAAACGGCAGGAACGCCGGTGCCGAGTGCGTGTGCGACGCCGCCAGCAGCAGGATCGGAATGCCGAGCCTGGCGGCAACGTCCCGGCGCAGCGACTCGGACACCAGGCTGCCGAGATCCACGGTGACGATGGCCATCCGCGACCCGGCCGATTCGAGCACCAGCACCTTGGCCATCAGCGGATCGTGCGTGCCGGTGGCCGGGCCGCACTTGCGGTTGGCGTAGCCGTACATGGTCAGCATCGCCGACGGCGTGATGTCGACGCGAGCCACGCCGGCGCGCAGTTGCGCAGTCGCGGTCGAGGCCGAGAGGAGGGTCAGGAGGGCGGCAACGAGGATGCGCATAGGAGTACCGGGTATCGGGTATCGGGTATTGGGTAGCGGGTAGCGGGGACCGGGGACCGGGAACCGGCAGTCGGCAGTCGGCGGTCGGCGGTCGGCGGTCGGCAGTCGGCAGTCGGCAGCGGGCATCAGATCCCGGCATACCAGCTCCAGCCGTTCTGGATCGAGCCGAAGCTGCCGAGGTCGTCGAACTGGTCGTGCACGAGGATGCGGCGCACGAACTTGACGCTCTTGTAGCCGACCTGGGTCTCGACGCGCAGGCGAAGGGGCCCGCCGTGCGGCACCGGCAGGTCACGGCCGTTCATGCCATAGGCGAGGATCGTCTGCGGGTGAAACGCGTCGAGCAGATCGATGTTGTCGTTGAACTGGTCGAAGGTCTCGAAGGTGACGTAGCGCGCACTCGGCAGGATGCCGACGCTGCGCAGCAGCGGGCCGAGCGGCGTGCCGGTCCATTCGCCAATGGCCGACCAGCCTTCTTCGCACAGATGCCGGGTGATCTGGGTCCGCGACGCGAGCCGCTTCAGCTCGGCGAGCGAGAACGACCGGGGCCGGGCGACACGTCCCTCGATGGCGACGCGAAAGTCGGCGAAGCTGCCGCGCCGCAGGTCGGCGTAGGCGCGGGCCAGTTCGGGATGCGACGCCACCCCCTTGTCGCCGGCGGGATCGGTGGTGCCGATGGCCGGGAAGGGCGAGAGGTCGGCGCGGCTGTATTCGCGCACGAGCGCGGTACGCGACAACAGCGCGCGGTGTGACGCGTAGGTCAGCGCGTCCCCCATGCGCAGCAGGTTGCCGTAGGTCGGCGGCAGTTCGGTCGAGCAGGCCGGGAGGACGAGGCCACCGGCCGCGGCCAGGCCGGCACGCAGCGCCTCGCGGCGGGTGAGGCGGAATCGGCGCGGCATGTCAGCCCCCGATCGTCATGGCCCGGACCTGGCGCCGGAAGCCCGAAAGCACGACCATCAGCACGTGCCCGGCAGCGAACACCACCAGCACACACCACAGGCCGAAGTGGATCGTCCGCGCCGATTGCACGCCGCCGAACAGACTCGACAGGAACGGCATGGTTGCGGTGATCGCCGGTGACATGGCCAGGCCGGTCAGCGTGGCCAGTGGCAGCACCACCAGGACGATGACCGAGTAGGCAACCTTCTGCAGGAGCCCGTACTGCGGCCCGCCGGTCGCGGCGCGAATGCGCAGGCGCGCGTGATCGACCAGCTCGCGCTGCAGATCGCGGCGCGTCAGCTCGGCGCGGGCCGGCAGCAGATGGCGCCGCAGGTGCCCGGTCCTCAGACTCGCGAGGATGTAACCGGTGCCGCTGGCGACAAGGCCCCACGCGGCGAGGAAGTGCAGGCTGCGGCCCCAGCCATTGCGGTTGAAGATGTCGTACGTCCGGCTGGCACTGACGGCGTCGCCGGCCGCGTCACCAAGCGGCGTGGCCGGCGTCCAGCCGCCATGACGATGGTTGCGGCTGATCGGCAGTTCGAGCAGGGCGGGCGTCAGATCGTTGCCGACCTCGCCCCAGTACAGCCGCGGATGGGCCATCAGAATCACCACGCCAGTCACGGCAAGGATCAGGATGGTGGCGGCCGCGCACAGATGGGTGGCACGCACCCATCGGGCGTGCTGGTGAGCACCGGGCATCGCAATCTCCGCCGGCAGTCACTGCGACCTGCGGGCCAAGGAATGGTCGAGCAGGCGCGATTGTAGCGCGACGCTCGACTCAGGGTGCGTTGCGGAGATCTTCGGCGATGCGGTGGTGTCGCTCGGCCAGCGACCGGGCCTGGCGGGCCCCGTGTCGCGCCTTGGCGGCCCGCTGCCGTTCCTTGTAGCCCGGCTGCAGCATCGACGCCGTCTTGTACTCGTTGGGGAACCACTGCCGTTCGAGGCGGCGGGCGGTGCGCTCGTCGCGCAGCGCTGCCTTGTCCAACTGCGCGGCCCGCTCGCGCGCCTCGGCGGCGACGCGGACGTGCTGCTCGACCGACTCGGCTGCGGCGGCCATCCTCGAGAGCGCGCGGTCCTGGTCGACGACCTGCCCATCGACGCGGGCGGCCGGCCCGGCAAGACTCGCGACCACGAGTACGGTCGCCATCCATTGCCCTCGCATTTCTCCCCCCTCTGCCGTGGACGCCCCCGGTGACGTCCCCCCCAGTTGGCCAAACCCGGTCGCTGAATGCAAGCTCCACCTCGATGTCGCCGGCCCGGATCCGTCTGCACCTCACCCGGCAAGAGTGCCGGATGCGATGTGCAGCGGGATGCTAAGGTGGGGGGTGGACCGCCGACGCTTCCTTTGCGCCATCGCCACGGCCCTCCCGGCGGTGGCTCGCCCCGGTCTGGCCGATGCCGTCCCGGCCGAAACCCGCGTGCTCAGGTTCTCGCACCTCCACACGGCCGAGCGCCTCGACGTGGCGTACCGGCGCGGCGGCAGGTACCTGCCCTCGGCCCTGGCGGCGGTCAACCATCTGCTGCGCGATTTCCGCACCGGCGACGAGCACGCCATCGACCCGACGCTGCTCGACCTGCTGCACGCGCTGCACACGGCCACGGGCAGCCGGAGGCCGATTGCGGTCATCTCTGCCTATCGGTCGCCCACCACCAACGCGATGCTGCGCCGCCACGGCGGCGGCGTGGCCTCGGGGAGCCTGCACATGCAGGGGCGGGCGATCGACATCCGGCTTGCCGACGTGCCGCTCCCCGAGGTGCGGGACGCGGCGCTGAAGCTGCGCGGCGGCGGCGTCGGCTACTACCCGTCGTCCAACTTCGTCCACATCGACACCGGCCGCGTGCGCCGCTGGTAGCTGGCGGCCGCCGCTGACGTACCATGCGGCGTGCCCTCACCCCTGCGCAATCTTCTGGGAGCCGTCGTGCTCCTGGCCATCGTGGCCTCGTCTGCCTGTAGCGGCGGCGCGTCCAAGACCGACGCCATCACCATCGGGTTCGTGCCCAAGGGATCGACGCACGAACACTGGAAGCGTGTCCGTATCGGCGCCGAGAAGGCGGCCGCGGAACTGACCGCCGCGGGCACGCCGGTGCAGGTGATCTGGAAGGGGCCGCTGCGCGAGGACGACCGCGAGCAGCAGCTGCAGGTGGTCGAGGGCTTCACCAGCCAGGGCGTCTCCGGCATCGTGCTGGCGCCGCTCGACAGCAGCGCCTTGCGGCGGCCGGTGGAGGAGGCCGCACGGGTGGGCATTCCCACGGTCATCTTCGACTCGGCCCTGGCCACGCCCAATCCGACGGTCAGCTACGTGAGCACCGACAACGGCAAGGGCGGACGACTCGCAGGGCGACGGATGGGCGAATTGCTGAAAGGCACGGGCACCGTGCTGATGCTGCGCTATCAGGAGGGATCGGCGGCGACCGAAGAGCGCGAAGAGGGTTTTCTCGCTGAACTGCGCACGGGGTTTCCCGGCATCACCGTGGTGTCGTCGGATCAGTTCGCCGGCCCCACCCGCGACACCGCCAAGCGGGCGTCGGAGAATCTGCTCAACCGGTATGGCAGCCGCATCGACGGCATCTTCACCTCCAATGAGTCGGCCACCGGCGGCATGCTGCTGGCGCTGCAGGACATGGGCAAGGCCGGGCAGGTGAGCCTGGTGGGTTTCGACTTCAGTTCGAGCTTCCTCGAGCCGCTGCGGCAGGGGCAGCTGCAGGCCTTCGTCGCCCAGCACCCCGTCAACATGGGGTACCAGAGTGTGCAGACGATCGTCGCGCATCTGCAGGGACGCACGGTGCCCACGGTGGTCGATACCGGCGTCATCCTGGTGACGGCCGACAACGTCGACGAGGCCTCCGTGCAGGCCGTGATCAACCCGCCCGAAGCACGCTGATCGAATTCGCCCGCGCGCCTGCGCTGCCGTCGCATCGCGGTGCTGATGAGCCTCACCTGCTAGGATGCAGCATGCGCAGCCCTGTGTTCGAGCACCCCGTCGCCTTCACGTCGAACCGATCCACGACGGCCTCCGACGGTGCTGACGACGCCCCGCAGCGCTGCCCATCCTGCAAGTCGGCCTCGATCGTCGCCACGTCCAAGGTGGTGACATCGCAGACCTACTGGCGCTGCGACGCCTGCGGCGAAGTCTGGAGCCCGGCCCGCCGCATGACCCACCTGCCGCGCGGCTGGCGCGCCTGAGCGCAAGCTGACCGCAGACATGCGCGATGCGCGCCTGTCGAACCCCGCCGTCACACCCGGCCGCTACACCCCGCCGCGCGTCTCGCCGATTTCGACCATGTCCGGGGACTCTTGTCAGCGGGACCGCCTGCGGTGCCCCTCCCACATGATGACATCCGGCGAGTTGACGTTTCTCACGCGTGACTGCTGTGCAAAGGCGGCGGTCATGCGTGAACGCCTCGACGAGGCGCTGGTGCGACGGCGGCTGCCGTCCAGCTATCAGGTCATCGACCTGGCGACGTTGCCAGACGCGGATCCGAGACGCGGCTATCCAACCCCAACGCTCCTGCGTTCCGGCCGCGACCTGTTCGGCATGCCGGAACCGCAACCGCCCCTTCCGGCACCGACATGACGGCTCTACCCGGGCGGAGTTCCGTCCTCGGCCGACATCGAAGCGAAGCTGCAGAACTCAGACTGAGCGTTCCTGCGTGCCTCCCGACTGCGTCCCGACCCACGGCGAGCCATGGGCTTGGGTCGCCTCCTCGTGCCTTGCCAATGCCTCGCGCTGGCCTATGGGCCGGGGACGCAGAGCCGGATAGGCCGAGCAAAGCGTGTTCCGGGCGTGCGGTGGGCTGTCGACACGCGTCCATGGCGTCGCCCTCGCCCATGTGTCGTGCTGGACATACGGCGAGCCGCAGGCGGAGCCGTGGGCCTGACGCCTGTCGCCTGACCAGACGAGCGACGCGGGGAGCGGGTGTCAGGAGGAATTCGAGCCCGACGGCGAGCCGCAGGCGGAGCCGTGGGCCTGACGCCTGTCGCCTGACCAGACGAGCGACGCGGGGAGCGGGTGTCAGGAGGATTCGAGCCCGACGGCGAGCCGCAGGCGGAGCCGTGGGCCTGAAGCTTGTCGCCCGACCAGACGAGCGACGCGAGGATGGTCGGGGCGACAGGATTCGAACCTGCGACTTCTCGCTCCCAAAGCGAGCGCTCTACCAGGCTGAGCTACGCCCCGGACCGACTGGAGATCGTACTACACGCCGCTCGGTCGGGGCGGGCTCAGGACGGATCGACCGAGCGGATCTTCCAGGTCCCGGAGTCGTCACTGAGCGAGAAGCGCCAACGCGATCGCTCGACACGGGTCGAGTGGTCGCCGACCCGGGGCCGGTAACGCAGCGTGCCGCGGCACGTCACCAGTGCCTGCGTCCCGGTGATGGCAGCCGTGCAGTCGGCCAGGGTGAGCCGCTGCTCGCGCATGCCCGTGAACCGCTGCACCAGCGTGTCCCGATCGACCGACGGAAACACTGCCTGGGTGGCGCGCGCATCGAGGCGGCTGACAGCCGCGGCGTAGTCGTGCACCGGTCCGAGGACCGCTGGCGAGGCACGCGGGACGTCGGCCTGCCGCGGTGCCGTGCGCCGCACCGGCGCCGGCGCCGCGCTTGCCGCGCCGACACGCGATGCCTCGTCGGCGACCCTCGTTCGAGCCGGCGCGGCGACCGGGCTGGCGACCGGACTGGCGACCGGCGGCTCGGGCTGGCGATCGGGGCGGGCGGCCGCTCGACCGTGGTTTGCGCCGACAAGGGTGGCGCGAGCGGGAGGCCGAGGAGCGTCGACGGCAGTGGGGTCGATGCCGCAGCCAGCAGTGCCGGACTGCGAGGCACGGGGCGCTCCGGGACCAACTTGGACGTCGCGTCACGGGCGGCGTCGGGCAGGCCGACGAGCGCGACGGCCAGGCCGATAAGCATCCCGGCCACCAGCAGGCCGGCGCGCTCGGCCGCTCCCAACCACGCGCGCAGCGGCCCGGTCATCCCCATGCGCCGCCCGGTGGAAGGCAGGACGTCCTGCCACCCGGTCGTTTCGCGATTGGCAGGTGATGGCTGCGCCGGCGACGGCACGCCGCCGGCAGCAACGGCGCGCGCCTCGCCGGTCGCGGCGGTGTCCTCGTCAGCAGGAGCCAGCATGTCAGCCCCGGCCGCCGGCCGGCGCCAGAGCGGCCGTCCGGCCGCGTCGAAAGGCTCTTCGAGCACTTCGATGTCTTCGAGATCGGACGGCGGCACCGGCCACCGGAAATCCCCCGACTGTCGGCGCGGCGTGGTCATCGTCCTTGCATCCTCAGTCGCCAGATGGTCCGGGCTCCGGCTCGAGCTGCGGTCATCGCTGGGCCGGCAACGGTCGTTTGGGCCGACTCGTGCCGCGGGCACCATCGGACGCCGGACCAGATAGCAGGAAACGCGTGTGCAGCGACTATAGCCCCGTTGGTGCGCTCTGGCGACCCCACCCCCGGCACAACCACGGCCGGAGGCGGGCGCGCGCCCAGGCGCTGTGCCATCATCCACCGCATGGCGCATGTCGGCGTGGCCTGCGGCGAGGTGCGGGGCGGCAACGAGCCCGTCCACGCCGTGATCGAGCTACCCGGCCTGCGCGGCGTGCTCTACTCGAGCGCCTGCGGCAGCACGCACGGGGGCGACATCCACTACCTGTCGGTGTGTGGATCGGGTCTCCTCGCCCGTCTCTGTCTCGGCGACGTGGCCGGCCACGGTCACACGATTGCCGCCGTCGGCGCCGAGATGTACGCACAGCTGCGCCGCAGCGTCGACATCGTCGACGAGCGACGGGTGCTGCGCGCCATCGACCGGCGCATCGTCCGGGCTGGTGTGCATGCCATGACCACCGCGGTGCTGGTGACGTACTACCCGCCAGGCCGACGCCTCGCCGTCAGCTACGCTGGTCATCCGCCGGGATGGCTCCGCTCCGTCGCTGATGGACGCTGGCGGCCGATCGAGCCCGAGCCCCCGGGCCGGTCGGTCACGACGCCCGTGGGGCTGCCGCTCGGGACCGGCTTGTCACCGACCTTCACCCGTCGCCGACTCACCGTATCGGTGGGCGATCGTCTCCTGCTGCTCACCGACGGGGTCCTCGAGGCGGTGACCGCTGCCGGTGAAGAACTCGGCAGCGACGGCCTCGAAACGCTGCTCTCCGCGTTCGACGGATCCTGCGAGGGCCTGATCGACCACATCGTCGACGGCCTCCGGCGCCACACCGGCATGGACAGCTGCGTTCACGACGATGTGACGATGTTTGCCGGCGAGATCGTCGAAGGCCCGCACGGCCCGGCGCTGTGGCACGTGTTCAGGAATCGATTCGGCATGGGCCCGGCACGCGAGGCCGGACGGATTACCCCAGTCGAGAGCCCGTTGTGAGCGACGCCGCGAGCACCACGCCTCCCTGAGCACCGGGCGCCCAGGGGCGGCACCCGGGGTGCTGATGGCCGGTGTCGACCGTCACCTCAGAAGTGTCGAGTGATCCTGAGCGAGACGGTGCGCGGCTGCACCAGCCGCGTGCCGACGAACACCGACTGGAAGTTATAGAGCGCGGTCCGGTCGGTGAGGTTGGTCACCTGCAGCTGCGCACCCCACGTACGTCGGCCCTGCCCGTCGCGCAGGTCGAGGCCCGCGGACACGTCGGTGATGGTCCGCGGCCGGACGCGCGGCGTCGCGGCGGCCAGGTTCACGTAGGGCAGGAGGTCGGCAAAGTCCGGGTCCGCCGAGACCTCCCCCGGGTCGGACGGATTGGAGACCAGGCCGCTGTCGTAGCGCACCGAGCCGCCGAACCAGAACGGGCCCGCCGGGTCGTAGGACAGCAGGCTGTGCAGGCCCAGGCGCTGGTCGTGGTCGATCGCGAACGGCCCGGCCGACAGCAGGTCCACCGCATCCTGGCCGAGGAACAGCCCTCCCGTGAACGGCGGCGTCGAGATCGCCCGGCCGGTGGTGGCGCTGACCGACCCGGAGAATCCGCGATGCGGCGCGACGCTGAGTCGCGCCTCCACACCGGTCACGCGGATGCCCTGCAGCGTGGTTGGAAAGATGATGCCGGTGTCGAAGAAGTTGTTGTTGTCCTGTTGGTCGCGGGACACCTTGCGATACACGGAGCCGTCCAGCGTCACCAGCCGGCCGACGGCCATCTGCGCGCCGGCCTCGAAGACGTCCTGCTGCTCGGGTCGGATGGGTCGATAGGCGCCGCCGAGCGCATCCCGCACACTCTGCGGCGCCAGCCGGCTGGCGGCCTCCGAGTTCGAGAGCAGCAGGTTCTCGTTGGGAGGCGTCTGGTAGTTCCGGTTGTACGAGGCACGCAGCACGAGGTCGCCGCCAGCGAGGGCGTAGGCCACACCCAGGCGCGGCTGGACCTGGCTGCCGTTGACCAGGAACCGGTAGGTGTCGTGCCGCAGCCCGAGCGTCAGCGCGGCATCGCCGAACTGCAAGGTGGACTGCAGGAACCCGCCGAACTGCGTGCCGGCCTGTGCATCCTCGAAGACGAACGGCGCGCCGCCGCGCGTCAGGTCGTAGGGCAGGAGCGCGTCGTTGTACCCCGCTGTGGCGGGCACGTTGAACGCCGGTGAGGTCAGGGCCATCGTGAACCACTCGTCCACCGGGAAGCGCTGGAGATCGACGCCCGCCCGCAGCAGGTGACGACCGAGCGTCCGGGTGTAGCGGGAGCTGAGCGTGTAGGTGGAGAGCCGGCGTTCCTGCGCGGCGGTGACCGGGATGTCGCCGGCGCTGGGCCGCAGGGAGGCGGTGGTGGTGCGGTAGCCGACCGTGGACTCGAGCGTGGACGTCGCATCGAGCGTCCGCAGATAGGTGCTCCACAGGGAGATGTCGTTGAGTGCCTGCCGCTGGTCCTGGCCCGCGGCCTGCTGCGACCGCAGGTTGGCGAGCTGGAATCGCGAGCCGCCGCCCATGCCGTGCAGCCGCAGCGTGTCGCGATCGGTCAGCCGCAGGTCGACGCGGCCGAAGCCGCGCGCGAAGCGGCCGGCATTGTGCAAGTTGTCGAGCGACACCTGGTCCAGGAACCGGTCCGTGCGCATCGTCGTCAGCGACCCGAAGTACCCGGCGCGGCCGCGCTCGCCTCCGACCTGCAGCGAGCCCTGACCGGTGGAGAAGCCGCCGATGGACGCCGATGCCGACCCCGCGAACGGGCGGCCCGTGCCAAGACCGGAGCGGCTGTTGAGGATTGCGACACCCGACACCTTGCTGCCGAACTCCGCGGGGATGTTGCCGGTGAGCACCTCGGCGGTTTGCACCACCGCGACGTCGAGCGAGTTGGCAAACGCCCCCGTGAGCTGGTCGCTGATGGCGAGGCCGTCGACCACGAAGGTCATCTGGTTGTGGGCCCCGCGCGGGTGGATGGCGCCGTTGGCGTTCTGCGCGAAGCCGGGGAAGCTGACCAGCACCGCCTCCAGACCACGGCTCGACACCGCCACCGGGACGCGCTCGATGCGCGTGCTGCTCACGGCATGGCGGGTGCCCGCCGAGGTGCTGTCCACGGCCGGAGGCGCCGGCGACACCTGGACCTCGTCGGTCATCGGGGCCAGCGTCAGCGTCACCTCCAGCGTCACGGGGACGGCCGTCGGTGCATCTATGCGCCGCTGCACCGGAGCGAAGCCTGGCAGCGTGAAGGTCAGGTCGTGCGTGCCGGCGGGGAGGTTGGCCAGCTCGAATCGACCCGCCTCGTCGGTCGTCGCCAGCCGCTCCAACCCACTCGACGCATGACGCAATGCGACCGAGACGCCAGGGATCGCCGCCCGCTGCTCGTCCTGCACCTGGCCACGGACGGCCGTCGTGACTTGCGCCGTCGCTGGCGGCACCGTCGCGGCCAACAGCGCGCCGGCCCCGGCCACCACCCGCAGCCATCGGCGCCACGTGCGTTGTTTCGAGCGGCACAAACTAAGATTTTGAAGACTCAAAAACACATGGCTAAGCTACGCCCGCCCGTTGCGCTTGTCAATCCCTCGCGCCGGTCACCGCCGAGTTCCGGGAGTGGCGCCTAGCATTCTCAGTCTCGTAATTGATGCGGCTCCAGCCCGGCCCGCCGGCGCGCCGGCCGGCGACGGTAGTCTGGACAGACCCATGCAGACTGCCGCGACGCCCGCTATCGGGCCCGACGTCCAGGACGGACCTGACAGCGATTACAGCCTCGTCGGGCGCGACGCGGCGCTGGCCATCGAGCGCGGCCTGGCCGAGGCGGACTGGTATGCGTCGCCGGTGCCCCGCGAAACGATGCGCGAACTGCTCGAACGCCGGGACGGGCCGGCGTTGCGGGACACCCTGCTGTACTTCGCGCTGCTGGCTGCGAGCGGTTACGCGACCTACCGGCTGTGGGGCTCCTGGTGGGCCGTCATCCCGATGATGGTCTACGGCGTGCTGTACGCCTCGGCCTCCGATGCGCGCTGGCACGAGGCCGGGCACGGCACGGCGTTTCGCACCGACTGGATGAACGACGCGCTGTACGAGGTGGCGTCCTTCATGGTGCTGCGCGAGTCGGTGCCCTGGCGCTGGAGTCACACCCGCCACCACAGCGACACGATCATCGTCGGCCGCGACCCCGAGATTGCCGTGCCGCGACCACCAGACCCGCGCGAGATGGCGCTCAAGCTGGTGAACTACCGGGCATGGCGGCGGTATGTCAGCAACGTCGCGGTGCACTGTCTCGGGCGCGTGACGCCAATCGAGGCGACGTTCATCCCGCCGTCCGAGTACCCGAAGGTCTACCTGCGCGCCCGCATCACCGCGGGCATCGTGCTGGGGCTGCTCGGGCTGTGCCTGTACCACCGCACCCTGCTGCCGCTGGTGTTCGTGCTCGGGCCGAACGTGTACGGCGCGTGGCTGATGGCCATCTACGGCTGGACGCAGCACGCGGCGCTGGCCGAGAACGTCCTCGACCATCGCCTCAACTGCCGCACGATCCTGATGAATCCGGTCCACCGGTTCCTGTACTGGAACATGAACTACCACACCGAGCATCACATGTTCCCGCTGGTGCCGTATCACCAGCTGCCACGGCTGCACGCGCTCGTGAAGGACGACTGCCCGGCGCCCTATCCCAGCCTGTGGGCCGCCTACCGCGAGATGGTCCCGGCCATCGTCCGGCAGATGCGTGAACCCGGCTGGTACATCCGGCGGGCCCTGCCGCCCGGCGCCCGTCCGGTCGGCACCCGGCCGACCGCGCCGGCAATCGTCACCGACGGGAGGCCGGTGGTGGACGGCTGGGTGGACGTCTGCGCCGCCGCAGCGCTCGGCCGCGAGGACGTGCTGCGGGTCGATCACCGACACCAGACCTACGCCATCTACCGCACCGCGGCGGGGACCGTGCACGCCACCGACGGCATGTGCACCCACGGCAACACGCATCTGGCCGACGGGATGGTCAGCGGCACGCTCGTCGAGTGCCCCAAGCACAACGGCCGCTTCGACGTCATCAGCGGCCAGCCGCGACGCCTGCCGGTGTGCATCGCCCTGCGGACGCACGGCGTGCGCGACACGGGCGGCCGCATCCAGATGCAGGTCAGCGCCCCGACGGCACCGGACGCGAGCGCGCCGGTGTACACGCTGCAGGTCGTCAGCAACCACAACGTCGCCACGTTCATCAAGGAGCTGGTGCTCGCGCCGCCTGCCGACGCCCGGCTACCGTCTGCCGAGGCCTGGCCCTCGTACCTGCCCGGCCAGTACATGCAGGTGCACATCCCGCCTTACGGCGATCTCCATCTCGGCGACATCGTCGTCGACGAGCCGTACGCCGCCGCGTGGCGGGCGCACCACCTGTTCGCCCTCACCGCGCACAACGGGCTGGCGCTGAAGCGCAACTACTCGCTGGCGACCCATCCGGATTCGCCGCAGCGGGAGCTGCGTTTCAACGTCCGCATCGCGATGCCGCCGACCGGGCAGGCGTGCGCGGCCGGTGCCGGCTCGTCGTGGATGTGGCGACTGCAGCCCGGTGACGTCGTCCAGGCCAGCGGACCGTTCGGCGGCTTCCTGGTGCAGGACGGGGCGACCGAGCTGGTGTACGTCGGCGGCGGCGCCGGCATGGCGCCCATCCGGTCACATCTCTCGCACCTGTTCGAGACGCTGCGGACCGGGCGTCCGGTCAGCTACTGGTATGGGGCGAGGTCACGGCAGGAGATTTTCTACGAGGCCTACTTCCGGGACATCGAGGCCAGATGTCCGAACTTCCGCTTCCACGTCGCGTTGTCAGCGCCGCTGCCCGAGGATGCCTGGGGCGGGCCAACCGGGCTGATCCACGACGTGCTGCGGCGCGACCATCTCGCTGCGCATCGCGCCCCGGCTGCGGCCGAGTACTTCCTCTGCGGTCCGCCGGTGATGGTCGAGGCCACCCGCGAGATGCTGCGACACGAGTTCGGCGTCGCCGCCGCGCACATCATCGCCGACGAGTTCTGACCGCCTGCCGCCTGCCGCCTGCCGACTGCCGCCTGCCGGCTGCCGATTACTTCTCCCGCACCTTGAGATTTCGGAACCACACCACCGTGTCGTGGTCCTGCAGCAGGATCGGGGTGCGGATCTTGTCGGCGTAGCCCTGCACGTCCTTGAACTTGCTGGTGGCGATGCCGCGTGCCGCCTCGGCGCTGGTGATGTCGTAGGCCAGTACGAGGGTGCCGTTGAGCCAGTGTTCGACCTCGTTGCCCCGCACCACGAGCCGTGACGTGTTCCACTCGCCGACGGGGCGTGCGGCCGTCCTGGCGGCTGGGATGACGTCGTACCAGGCGCCCGTCTTCTGGCGGTCGGTCAGCGACATGGCGACGTAGTTGTCGTCGTCGATGGTCTGGTACTCGTGGCCGATCGCGCCGCCGGCATTGCCCCGCGACTGGTCGACGAAGTATTTGATGCCGCTGTTGCCCCGGAACGACAGCCGCCAGTCCCAGGCGAACTCGAAGTCGCCATAGCTGGTGGTGGTGATGATGTCGCCGCCCTTGTTGCCGAGGCCTTTCAACGTGCCGTCCTCGACGACCCAGCCGGCAGCGGGGAAGCCCTCCCTGGCAAAGCCCTTCCACCCCTCGGTCGTCTTGCCGTCGAACAGCAGCGTCCAGCCGGCGGCCTTCTCCGCCGCCGTGAGGACGTTGTGCGCCGGGGACGAGCGCTCGCGCTCGTCGAGCTGCGTCGCGATGCGCCGCCAGGTGGCGATGTTGGCGGCGAGGTTTTCGCGTGTGTCGCCCGGCACGTCGTAGGCCTGCAGCCCGATCGGCCCGTCGTAGCCGGCCGCCTGCAGCGCCCGGAGGTAGGCGACCAGGTCGAAGTCGCCCTGATCCAGGCGGGTGATCCAGCGCTTCGCGGCCAGGTCCACGCCGTTGATGCTCACACGCGTGGCCACCGGCGCCACGGTCTTCAGCGTCGCGTCGAGGCGATCGCCGACGCCGCTCATGAACTCGTGGCACAGGTTGATGCTCGCACCGAGATTCGTCCCGCTTGGCCAGGCCGACGATGCGGGCCGAGTCGACGCCGTGCTCGACGTAGAAGCCGGCGTGTCCGTAGAGCGCCACCTCCACGCCGTGGGCGCGGGCGAGATCGGCAACCTTCCGCACGTTCTCGACAGCGCGCGCATCGTGGTTGCCCTTGGTTTTCGACTCGCGCACGGTCATCCAGACGACCGTGTCGGTGCCTTTCAGCATCCGGATCGCCTCGGGCAGCCGCGCGTCGAAGGCCTCCGTGTCGATGTAGGTGTGGACGTAGAGGCCGTAGATCTTCAAACCGGCGGCAGCAAACGCCTTCTGCCAGCGTGCCAGATCGTCGGGGGTCGTGTAGTTGTAGCTGATGCCGTCGTAGCCGAGTGCCTTCAGCGTCTGCGCCTGCTGCTCCGGCGTCCACGAGCCGCGGCCGACGCCGTTGTCGAAGACATAGAACTCCGGTCTCGCTCCCGCGCTCGTGGCCGCGAGCAGTACCAACACGAGGACCAGCCACAGACGGGACGGGGCGAACCACCGGGTACCGGGTATCGGGTACCGGGTACCGGGTGTCGGGTATGGGTACCGTACGCCTCAGCAGATTGACCACGCGAAGGGCCCGGTTGCCCGTTGCCGGTTGCCCGTTGCCGTTCCCCGTCAGCCGGTCCCCGTACCCCGTGCCCCGTGACCCGGATGTGTTCGACGTTCATTCGGTGCCCCAGGTGCCGCGACCCTTGGGTCCCGAGAGGTGAGTGTTGGCCTCGGCGTCGTTGGTGAAGCGCTCCGCTGCCGGGTCCCAGGTCAGGGGTGTGCCCCGACGTTTCACGCCGATGTGCGCCAGGTGGCAGATCGAGATCGTCCGCTGGCCGACTTCGGCATCCTCCATCGTCTGGCCGCGGCTCTTGACGGCCTCGATGAAGTCGACGCGTTCGCTGCGCAGCGGGAAGCGGGTCGCGTCCGGCCCGAGCTGGGTCGCCAGGATCGACGGCCGACTCGCCTCCAGGAACTCCGGATGCGCCGGCGACTTGCTGTAGTTGACCTGCAGCCAGCCGGCGTCGCCCTCGAAGCGGATCCGCGGCTGGTCCATGGTGTAGAACATCTCGACCCCGTTGGCGAACCGGTACCGCGCGTCGAAGGTCTCGAGCACGTCCCAGACCGGATCGTCGTGGTACTGCCCGGTCGCCTGTACCTGAATCGGGCCGGTGCGTTCCGTGCCGTTGGCCCACTGGCAGATGTCGACCAGGTGAGCGCCCCAGTTGGTCAGCATGCCGTCGGCGTACATGGTGCTGCGGAACCAGCCGGGGCGGCCCTTCAGGTCGCGCGGGTTGTGCACGCGCTTCTGCATGTAGGGCACCTTCGGCGCGGGTCCGAGCCACATCTCGTAGTCCAGTTCGGCCGGCGCCGGTGCCTCGACGGCGGCCTCCTGGGGGAACTCCTCTTTCGGGGATGACACCCGGATGGTCTTCAGGGCGCCGAGGTGGCCGTTGCGCACCAGTTCGACGGCACGGTGGAAGCGTTCGAGCGACCTGAACTCGCTGTCGACACGAAACACCCGCCCGTGTTGCTTGACGGTATCCACCAGCAGGCGTCCCTCGGCGATGTAGCGGGTGATCGGCTTCTCGAGCGACACGTCCTTGCCCGCCCGCAGCGCCATCAACGCCATCGCGACGTGCCAGTGGTCGGGCGTCGAGATCATCACCGCATCGACGTCGGGGCGGGCCAGCACTTCGCGGAAGTCGCGGTGCGTCGCGCAGCCCTTGTACGTGCCGGCCGGTGCCTGCCTGGCGTAGGTCGATTCGACCAGTTGCCTGGCCTGCCCGAGCCGCCAGCTGTCGACGTCGCACACCGCCACCACCTGCACGCCGGGCACCGCCATGAACTCGGGCAGGTTCATCCCGTACGCCTGTCGGCCGGTGCCGATGAAGGCGAGGTTGACCCGGTTGGAGGGCGCTTGCCTGCCGAACACCCGTGCCGGCAGGATGGCGGGGGCGGCCGCGGCCGCGGCAATCAGCCCTGCGGACTGGAGAAACGTACGGCGTTGCATGGTCCGTAGAGGGTAGCCGGAACCGGCCGGCACGGAATCGTCCTTGAACATGCCGTACAAATTGGTGAATGGTGCTGCTATGCCGGCTGTGGAACGACGCCACCTCTACCTGCCCGCCCGCGACCGTTCGTTCTGGAAGGCCGACGACGAGGCGCTGGCGCTGCGGTATCTGGCCTGGGGCGCGCGCGACTTCCACCGCCAGCCGATTCCCGCCAGCCGTCACGAAGGCTGGGTCTGCGTTCTCATCGAGGAGGGCGCGCCGACGATGACCGTGCGGCGTCAGGCGGTGCGAATGCCGGCGGGGACCCTCGCGCTGCTCGGCCCGGACTGCCCCTTCGGCTGGAAGGGCGCGTCCGGCCAGTCGAAGTTCCGCATGTGGATGTGGCGCTCGCTGTCGGAGACGATGGGGCCGGCCGGTCTGCGCGCGTCGTACGTCTCGCGCCAGCTGCCACGGCACGAACGGCAGCCGTTCCTGCACCTGCACGACCTCTGTCGTCGCGAGGTCCTGCGGTCGGCAGGGCCGGGTGCGTCCTACCTCGAAGGCTGCCGGATTCTGTTCGAGGCCACGATCCAGCGGACGCTGCTCGACCGTCGCGAGAGCGACGGTGACGCCTCCGACGTCGTCGCGCTGGCGCGCACGTGGATGGGCAAGCACCTGGACAGCCGTGAGCCGATCGCACGGTTGTGCGATTACCTGAACGTTTCGCAGTCCACGCTCTACCGGCTGTTCGCGGCGGGGGAGGGCCGCAGCCCGCTGGCCTGTTTCCATCGGGCGCGGATGGCGCGGGCGCGCGAGCTGCTGATGGCCGGCACGCTGTCGGTCAAGCAGGTCGCGCACACCCTCGGCTACGAGCACGCCAACGACCTGAGCCGCGCGTACCGCCGTCACTTCGGCGAGCCACCGACCGCCACGCGCTCGCCACACGCGCCGTCGTCAGCGCCACCGCCGTTGCCGCGCGCCTAGCGGCCGGACGGGCGTGCCGGGAAGGTCGTACGATGCCCGGCATGCCCGACTCACCTGCACGACGCGGCGCGCGCGCCGCCAGCCATCCCTCACGCCGTGCCGCGATGACGGCCGGCCTCGTCACCCTTGCCGGCGCCGCCTCGCCCGACGCCGCGTCCGTACCCGCGCAGGGATCCACGCCGCGCACGACGGGCGAGGGCGGGCGTGCCTGGACGCCGCGGAAGATCGCCATCACCCGGCGCGATCGGAAGGCGCCGCATCCGCTGCTGTCGCACGCGATTCGATCCGGTCCCCTCGTCTTCCTGGCCGGCATCGGCGGGTGGTATCCCGAGGACCGGCCCGAGCCGGGCGACGTGAAGATCCAGATCGCCAGCGCGCTGCAGGCGATGAAGATGATCCTCGAGCAGGCCGGTTCGTCGATGGCGCACGTCCTCAAGGTGCACATGACCGTTGCCGATCCGAATCGCAACCTGGCGCCGCTCAACGAGGCCTACGCGGGTCACTTTCCCGATCCGCCGCCGGTGCGGTCCTATACCGGCTGCGGCGCCGACCAGATGGGCCGCGACGGCGTGCTCGTGCAGATCGACTGCATCGCGTTGGTCCAGTAGCGCCACCGCTGCCGCCGGAACAGGTCAGCGGCGACTGACGGGTTCAGGCACAGGCGGCGTTGGTGCCCGCGACGAGGCGGGCCAGCGCTTCAGGGTCGGCGGGCTTGGTGAGGTGATGGGAGAACCCGGCCGCCCGCGTGCGCGCGCGGTCGACGACGTCGCCGTAGCCGGTCACCGCAATCAGCAGGCACTGCTGCGGCACGTCCTGCGCGAGCAGGCGTCGCGCCACCTCGTAGCCATCGAGTTCGGGGAGGCCGATATCGCAGATGACCACATGTGGCCGATGCCGCTGGACGGCGTCCAGACCGGCCCGACCGTCGCGGGCAACGGCGACGTCGTGGCCAATCCGCTGCAGGTACACCGACAGGGCCTCGGCCGCGTCGGCGTTGTCCTCGATGATCACCACCCGCTTGCGCTCGACCTCGCCGCGCCGTGGCACCGGCGGCGCTACGGCGTCCAGCGCGTCGGCGTGCAACGGCAGGAAGATCGTGGCGTCCGTGCCGCGGCCTTCCCCTTCGCTGGCAATCGTCGCCGAGCCGCCGTGCAGCTCCGACAACGACCGCACAATGGTCAGGCCGATGCCGAGGCCGCCCTGGCCGCGGTCGATCGGCCGATCCGACTGCGCGAAGAGTTCGAAGACACGATTGAGGTGGCTGCGTGCGATGCCCTGGCCGGTGTCGCGGACACGCACGCGCACCCGCTCACCCTCGCGCTCGGCCCGCACCTCGACCCGGCCACCCTCCGGCGTGAAGCGGATGGCGTTGGTGAGCAGGTTGCCCACCATCTGATCGAGCCGCACGGGATCGGCCATCACCACCAGCGGCTGGTCGTCGAGCTCGCGCTCGAGCGCCACGCCCTTCTCCCGCGCGGCCGCAGCGGCCGCGTCGCACGCCTGATGGACCACGTCACGCACGTCCACGGGCCGCATCTTGAGTGTCACCACTCCGCGCGTCAGCCGCGACACGTCGAGCAGGTCGTCGACCAGGCGCGTCACGTTGTGCAGCTGCCGCTCCATCAGGTGGTGCATGCGGTCAGCCATGGGGGCGCTCGGCGACAGCCGCAGCACCTGCAGGCCGGTCCGCAACGGCGCCAGCGGGTTGCGCAACTCGTGCGCGAGCATGGCCAGGAACTCGTCCTTGCGCCGGGCCGCCTCGTCGCGCTGGTGCAGCAGGTCGCGCATCTGATACTGGCGCGCGCGGGCCCGGAGGGCGGCCTGCAGCGTCGAGGTCAGCGTGGGCAGGACGAGGGGACGCGACAGCAGCGAGACATTGCCGGCCGACTGCAGCGGGTGCGGTGCGCTGAGGTCTTCACCGGCGACGCCAACGACGATGATCGGCAGGTCCGACCAGGGCGGCTGTGCTGCGAGGTGGTCCTCGAGACTGGCGACGATCTCGGCGGTCAGCAGTTCCCCGGCCACCAGCAGCGCCCCGGCCCCGCTCTGCAGCGTGACCAGGACGTCGCTCCACGCCCGCGCCATCACGCAGGCGAAGCCGCGCTCGAGCAGGACGTCGCAGGTCAGGCGCCCGTCGCGCCCGGGCGCCCAGACGACGACACGACCTTCGTTCACAACCGAGCTCGCGACAGGCCGGCGCTGCCGCCCGTGTAGCGCGGGTTGCCGGTCAGCACGCCCTCGAAGTCGGCCAGCGGCTCGCCAATCTTCAGGCCCTCGTCGGTGACCTCGAGTTCGCGGACCAGCACTTCGTGCGTCCCGGTGCGCTTCTTCACCACCGAGATGGCGCGCCGCACGGCCCCGAACGCCTCGAAGAACCGCAGCAGCAGCACGCTGTCGGCCAGGTAGCTGATGTCGAGGGGCGAGCTGAGCTGGGCGCCGAGAATCCCGTGCTGCGCCAGCGTCAGTATCGTCACGACGTTGCGATGGCTCAGGAACGTGAGCAGTTCGTGGAGGTGCGAGGACAGGAAGCGCTCCTCCGGCATCGCATTGAGGTAGCCGCTCAGGCTGTCGATGACGACGACCGACGCGCCGCCCGTCGTCACCGCCTCCACCACGATGTGCGAGAACTCGCCGGCCGAGAACTCGGCCGCGTCCATCTGGCGGACCACCACCCGGCCGCTCTCGGAATGTTCGCGCAGGTCGAGACCCAGGCGGGCGCTGCGGTCGAGGAAGGACCGCACCGTCTCGTCGAAGATGAACAGCGCCACCGATTCACCGCGGCGGGCTGCGGCGGTGGCAAACTGCGCCGCAATCAGGCTCTTGCCGACGCCGGCCGGGCCCATCAGCAACGTGCTCGACCCGCGCCGCAAACCGCCGCCAATCAGCGCGTCGAGCGCGGCGACGTCGCTGGACACGGTGGACTCGGGCATCGGCTCGAGATGGTCGGAGGCGACCAGCCGGGGAAACACGTCGAGGCCGCCGGTCCGGATCGCGAAGTCGTGAAAGCCATCACGGAAGGGGATGCCGCGCATCTTGTGCACGCGCAGCCGCCGACGCTGGCTGCCGTACTCGGCCGAATCCTGCTGCAGCGAAATGTAACCGTGTGCCAGCGCTTCGGCCTGCAGATCCCCTTCGATGCCGCGCGTGTACTCCTGCATGAGCAGCGCCGTGCAGCCGCTGCTGGCAAACAGTTCACGCAGCGACAACACCTGCCGGCGGTAGCGGAGCACGTCGCGCGACAGGTGACGGATGTCCGAGAACGGATCGAAGACGACGCGCGTGGGCCGCACGTGTTCGACGGCAGCGACAATGGCGTTGCGGATGTCGTCGAGTTCGACGTCACCAGGCGAGAAGAAGGAGTACTGCTGGTCGGGGTCCAGGGTGCGCGCCGGCGAGGAAGGGTTGGCGACCACAATCCCGTCCAGCGACCAGCCGTGTGACTCGGCAATCAGGCGCAGTTCGCGCTCGGCCTCCGACAGGCTGATCCACAGCGTCCGCTCGCCACGCCGGTAGCCGTCGAGCAGGAACTGCATGCCGAGCGTGGTCTTGCCCGCGCCCGACTCGCCCTCGACCAGGTACATGTGCCCCTGGGGTAGACCGCCGCCGAGGATACTGTCCAGCCCCGCGATACCCGTCGACACCCGCGATGCGAAGCGTGGGCCCGTCGCGCCAATGCGTTCAACCACTCTCGCTGCGCCTCCTGTGCCAGCGCCCTCCGCACTGCTCGCACGGGGCACACCGACCTGTGTCCACCTACGGGCGGCCCACTCCTCCAGATGTATGCCAACGGCCGTGCGATGTAAATGACTAGATGGCGTCCACCGGCCCGGAACGCAATACGGCCGGGCAATCGAGCCCGGCCGTGTTGCATTCAGCTACAGGGCGGCGCAAGCCGCTGGTCAATTTTTAGCCCAGGTGAGGCATCACGACGTCCGCGGCGCCCATCCCGGTTCGTACTCGCGCGACCAGAGCTTCATCGCCTCCGCGTCGTCGGCGATCCGCCCGGTGGCCGGATCGCACGTGAGGGCGCGACCGGTCTTCCAGGCGATGTTGCCGAGGTGCGCCATCATCGTGCTGACGTGGCCGCCGTCGATCGGGGTGGACAGCGCCGCCTTGCCGCGAATGCCGTCCAGGAAGTTGATGGTGTGGAGCGCGTCCAGGCGCACCGCTGGCCCGACCTGGCTGGTGATCGCTCCCGGGTCGCTCTTGATTTCCTCGACCACCTTGCCCGCGAGGTCGTAGAGCGTGTAGCCGTCACCGTCGATCGACAGCGAGCCCTCTTCGCCGTGGAAGGTGACACCGACGCCGTTGCCGTGCGGCTTGTAGCCATTGGCGCTCATCGAGTCCCAGCTGATCATCTTGCGGTCCGGGTACTCCAGCGTCACCACCTGCGTGTCGGGGAACTGCCAGTCGTCGGTGTAGTGATAGCGACCGCCTGCCGAGGTCACGCGCGTCGGGTGCTGCACCTGCAGACCCCAGCGTGCCAGGTCGAACATGTGGGTGCCGTTGTTGGCCGACTCGCCGGTGCCCCAGTGCCAGCGCCAGTGCCACTCGTAGTGCACCAGGTTGTCGACAAACGGCCGGCGCGGCGCCGGGCCCTGCCACAGGTCGAAGTCCAGCCACTCCGGCACGGCGGCCGGCTTGCCGACGCCAATCGTCTTGCGCGAGTTGGCGTACCAGGTGCGCGAGTTGTAGACCCGGCCGAGGCGCCCACCGTGCACGAGCGCGATGGCCTTCTGGACGTTTGGCCAGGAGCGCCGCTGGTTGCCCATCTGCACGACCTTGCCCGTGCGCTTCTGCGTTTCGACGAGCAGTTCGCCCTCGGCGGGGTTGTGACTGCACGGCTTTTCCACGTAGACGTGCTTGCCGGCCTGCAGGGCCATGATGGCCGCGGGCGCATGCCAGTGATCCGGGGCGGCGATGACCAGGGCGTCGACGTCCGGTGACTCGAGCACCCGTCGGATGTCGGGGATCGCACGCGGCGTGCCGCCGCCGGCTGCCGACACGGCGGCCACGACCTTCGCAGCCGCACGGCTGTCGACGTCGCACACCACGGTGATCGCGGCTCCCGGCGTGTTCATGAGGGCACGCGAGAGCTGCGCGCCACGGCTGTTCACGCCCATGACCGCGACGCGGACCCGGTCGGCGGCGGCGCCGGCCTGGCGGCGGATGGCAGGGGCGGCCGAGGCGACGGCGGGCACGACCAGCGTGGCGCCGAGGCCGGCCGAGGCGGACTTCAGAAAGGAGCGGCGATCAAGGGGTGGATGGGGCATGCGGTAAAGATACCGCCGAACGCCGCACGTGGAACGGGGAACCTAGGCCGTGTAGGCTAGCGGGCACAGATGTCCACTGCCGCCACCACGCTCTCGCGGTTCCAGACGTTCGACCGCGGGGCGTGGGCCCAGCTTCGCAGCAACACACCCCTGACCCTGTCGGAAGACGACCTCAGCGCGCTGCGCGGGCTGAACGACGCGCTGTCGATGGACGAGGTCGTGCAGATTTACCTGCCGTTGTCGCGGCTCCTGAACCTGTACGTCCGCGCCTCGCAGGGGCTGTACCGCACGACGCACACCTTTCTCGGCAATGACGGGGACCAGGTGCCGTTCATCATCGGCCTTGCCGGCAGCGTGGCGGTGGGCAAGAGCACCACCGCGCGCATCTTGCAGGCGCTGCTCTCCCGCTGGCCCAACCACCCGTCGGTGGACCTGGTGACCACTGATGGCTTTCTCTTCCCGAACGCGGTGCTCGAGAGCCGCGGCCTGATGCAGCGGAAGGGATTTCCGGAGAGTTACGACCGGACCCGCCTGGTGCGGTTCCTGGCCGATGTCAAGGCCGGCATGCGCGAAGTGCACGCGCCGGTCTATTCGCATCAGCGGTACGACATCGTGGCCGGGCAGGTGCAGACCGTGCGGCAGCCCGACATCGTCATCGTCGAGGGCCTGAACGTGCTGCAGGCGCCGCCGCACCAGCGCGACACCGACCAGGTGTTCGCCTCGGATTTCTTCGATTTCTCGATCTACGTCGATGCCGAGGAACGCGACATCGAGCAGTGGTACGTGGAGAGGTTCCTGCGGCTGGTGGACACGGTGTTCCAGGACCCGGGTTCGTACTTCCACCGTTACGCCTCGCTGGACGAGGCGCAGGCACGCGCGACGGCGGCGCGGATCTGGGACGAGATCAATGCCCCGAACCTGCGCGAGAACATCCAGCCGACCCGGATGCGCGCGCACCTGATCCTGACCAAGGGCGCGCGGCACGTCGTCGAGCACGTGCAACTGCGCCGGGTCTAGACGGCTAGGGCTTCTTGCGCGGGTCCTCGACCGGCGGCGGAGGCGCCGCGCGCAACGCCTTCAGGACCGCCACGACCGCGACGGCAATCAGCGGGTACTGCAGCCACGACAGTCCGAACAGGCCGGCGTAGATCGAGCCGAAGGCGCTGAGCATGGCCGCCCCGAACCACAGGGGGCGGGTCATGGGTGGCCGCTGACCAGCGCGTCGGGATGCGTGGCGATCCAGGCGTGCATCAGCCGTGCGGCGCGACCGCGGTGGCTGACAGCGGCTTTCTCGTCCTGCGTCAGCTCGGCAAACGTCCGGCCGAGCGGCGGATAGAACAGCATCGGGTCGTAGCCAAAGCCGTTGGAGCCACGGGGCGTGGGGGCAATCCGGCCCGCCACCTCGCCCTCGGTGACGTGGACGATCTCCCCGGAACTGCGTGCCAGGGCGAGCACCGACACGAAGCGGGCCGGCGACTGGCGGCTGCCGCGCGCGTCGAGCTGGGCATACACCCAGGCATTGCGCTCCTGGTCGTTGGCGCCCGGCACGCGCGCCGACCGCACGCCCGGCAAGCCGTCCAGCGCCTGCACCTCGAAGCCGGAATCCTCGGCGAGGCAGGGCAGGCCGGTTGCCAGCGCGTAGGCCGTCGCCTTGAGGCGCGCGTTGTCGCGGCAGGTGTCGCCGGTTTCGTCGGGCGGCGCAATCGACTGCGGCAGATCCTGCAGCGACAGCAGCGTGCACGGGACGTCGGCAAACAGCGCCGCCAACTCGCGCATCTTCCCGGCGTTGCTGGTGGCGACCAGCAGGCGGACCGGCGCGCTCATGCCCTGGTCGGGGGCTTGACCTTCAGCATGTCGCCGACGATCGTCGCCTGCAGGGCGATCAGTTCGTCGATGCCCTTGCCGCCGAGGTCGAGGAGCTGATCGAGGACCGCGCGCGGGAACGGCTCCTTCTCGGCGGTGCCCTGGACCTCGATGAAGCGTCCGTCACCGGTGCGGATGATGTTCATGTCCACGTCGGCATTGGAGTCCTCGTCGTAGGCCAGGTCGAGCATCGGCACCCCGGCAATCACCCCGACGCTGGTGGCGGCAAGGTAGTCCTTGACGGGGATTTCCTTGATCTGCTTGAGCTCGGTCATGTGGTGCATCGCCAGCACCATGGCCACGAAGCCGCCGGTGATGGCGGCCGTGCGCGTGCCGCCGTCGGCCTGGATCACGTCGCAGTCGATCCAGATGGTGCGCTCGCCGAGGCGCGGCATGTCGACCACCGATCGCAGGGAGCGGCCGATCAGCCGCTGGATCTCCTGCGTGCGTCCGCCCACCTTGCCCGACGTCGATTCACGCTGGACACGGGTGGTGGTGGCGCGCGGCAGCATGCCGTACTCGGCCGTCACCCACCCCTTGCCGCTGTTGCGCATGAACGGCGGTACCCGGTCCTCGACGCTGGCCGTGCAGATGACGCGGGTCCGCCCGGTTTCGACCAGGACCGAGCCTTCGGCGTGCAGCGAGATGTGGGGAGTGATCGTGCAGGGGCGAAGCGCGTCGTTGGCGCGTCCATCTGTTCGGGGCATATCCCGACCAGTTTACAGGACCCCATGTGCCCGGCCGGGGCACCGCGCGGCTCAGGGCTGCGGCGGCCTGGCGGGTTCGGGCGGGCCGGCGTCGGTCTCGCTCGTCGTCGCGCCCGGGGCAGCACCCACCCAGCGCATGTTCCGGGTCAGCGGGTGGCGCAGGTCGACGTGACCGGCCAGCGTATCCACTTCCTGGCCATCGACCAGGATCTGCACGCCCTTGACGGCGGGCAGGTTGACCGTGACCGCGTTGACGATCGCGTAGACCGCGAACAGCTCGTCGAGGCTGCCGCCGCGATGGTTGGTGACGGCCTCCTTCGAGAGGTCGACAAAGGCGGTGCCGTCTTCGGCGACAAACACCTGCCGCACCTTGGTGCCTTCCGCGATCGGCTGCGCGAGCGGCGAGGGCGCCGCCTGCAACTGGGCCTCGACCAGCGCACGCGCCTGGTCGGACGGCGACGCGCCATAGGGCACGTCCGCGTCGACCGACTTCAACCGCAGCCCGTCTTCGGCAACGTAGAACAAGCTGGCCCGGATCCGTCCGGTGGCCTCGGCCGCCTCCGTGTCGGCGGCGCGCGGCACCTCGACGGTGGCCGGCGCGAACCAGCGCGGAATGAACACCACGCCGGCGATGCCGATCAGGACGGCGGTCATCAGGCCGAGCAGGCCGACAATCAGCGGGCGCCGCATCAGCGCTGGCCCTGCTGCGAGGCCGGCGGGCCCGCCACCCGTTCCGTGCCGTTCTTGAAGCGCACCACCGCGGCGAGCAGGGCGTTGACGAGCTGGGACTGGTAGTCGGGCGTGTTGAGTTTCTTTTCCTCGGCCGGGTTGGTGATGAACCCGGTCTCTACCAGCACCGCCGGCATGTTGGCCCCGACCAGGACCCGGAACGGCGCCTGTTGGATGGCGCGCGGTGACATCGGCACGCGCTGGCGCATCTCGCCCTCGATGGTCCGGGCCAGCCGCGCTGATTCGTTGAGGTGCTGGGACTGCGCCATCTCCCACAGGATCAGGTCGACGGCGCGCTGCCCGCCACCGAGCGTCGGCAGCAGGGCGCCTGGTTCGGCGGCATTGCCACGCGCGGCATTGCCGTACTCGCCGAGTGTCACGTAGAACACCTCGGCCCCGGTCACCGACGACCGCACCGACGCGTTGGCGTGGATGCTGATGAAGACGTCGGCCTTGTTGTTGTTGGCAAACGCGGCGCGGGCATCCAGCCCCACCGTCTCGTCGCCGCTGCGCGTCAGCAGCACGCGGATGCCGAGCCGCGCCTCGATGGCTGCTTTCAACTGTCGGGCGATCGACAACACGACGTTCTTCTCGAGCGTGCCGGAGGGTCCCCTCGCGCCCTGTTCGCTGCCGCCGTGACCGGGGTCGATGACGATCGTGCGCAGCCCTGTCGACTCGGGCAGCAGCGGCGGCATCTCGGCGGGCGTCGCCGGCGCCGCGGTCCCTGGCGCGGTGGCCGTCGACTCGGTCCCGGGCGGCGGCGCGACAGTCGTCGCCAGGATGTCGATGATCAGCCGCAGCTGGCCGCCCTCCCGCTGTTCGGCAGCCCGGAAGCTGCCGAAGGAAGGGCCAAGGGCCAATTCGATGGTGGCTGGCGGCAGGACGCGTGCGCCGGTCAGCACCGGCGAGGCGCCAACCCCCGTCAAGTCGGCGTCCAGCGCATCGGCGGCAAGGCGGACCAGCAGGCGGCCGCTTTCGTTGACCACCGTCTGCGGCACGGCGGGTGAGACGACCAGGGTGACGCGGGTGCCGGTCGGCAGCGCTTCGGCTCGGGCCGTCACCGCGGGAACGCTGAGGGCGCCGACGACGATCAAGGCCGAGCGTCGACGCACGTCGATACGGGGATTGGAGCCCGGCGCCAGGGCCCGTTCGATCAACTCGATGGGCAGCAGCCAGGTCGTGCCCTGGCGCAGCGGCGGTCCGGGCAGGCTGACCACGCGCCCCTCGACCGAGGCGAGGCCTTGCGTCAGCGACACCACCACTGTCCGGCCACCCACCGTGATGACCAGGCCGCCGGCGCGGTCTTCCCGCAGGACCAATCCCACCACACCCGTGAGGTCAGCCGCACTGACGTACTCGCGGCCATTGGCGACGCTGACAGGCAGCGGCTGCGAGCCGGCCGGCGTCAGCACCGTCCAGACCCGCCGTACCGCTTGCGCAGATGCAGGGGCCGGCGCCGGGGCAGGGGGCTGGGCCGGCGCCGCGGCAGGTGTCTGGGCCTGGGCCTGCGCCTGGGCCGGCGACGACGGCTGTGCTGCCGCGACGCTGACAAGCAGCGTCGCGCCGACGATCAGCAGTCCCGGAGCCCAGCGGCGGAGGCGAAGCACGGCCTCAATCATATGGGGGCTATCGGCTGCGGGCCACCCGCTCCGCATTCGGGGTGATCTCCCGCAGAGCCGTGGCTGCCGATCGCCGGGACCCGTACGCGCCGCTATGACAGCAGCCCGGAGGCCTTGGCGAGCTGGTATGCACCGACCGAGGCAATCAATACGGCCGAGGTCCACAGCGCCACCGTCCAGCTCTGCGACGGCAGCAGGTCCGGCGGCAGTCGTCGATGGCGGAAGAAAAGGGCCGCGGCCGCCAGCAGTGGGAGCATCAGGCCCTGCCCGAACGCGCCGATCAGCACCAGGGTGATGGGCTGCGGCCACACGACATAAGCGGTGGCCGAGGCCAGGGGCAGGAAGACGCCGCTCACCTGGATCGCCCTGCGCCTGGCTTCGGCGGTTGGTGTCGCCGCGGCAGGAACCCCGAGCAGTCCGCCGATGTCCACCAGCAGCCGCGCGTTGGAGGCGGTGGCCACGAAGAACGTCGAGAACAGCACGGCAAGGGCGCCGACCAGGAAGAGCGCGTGGCTCCAGTCGCCCAGCGATCGCAGGAACATCTCCGCCAGACGGCCGATCAGCTCGTTGTCGGGGACGTCACGCGCCGTCTGGTGCAGCACGGCCGCACCCAGCACGTAGAACGCCACCGTCGCCAGCGTGTAGACGATCATCGAGACGAACGCATCGAGGCGCATCACGCCGAGCCAGCCGTGCGCGTGTGCCGCCCATCCGGCGCGCGCCTCGCTCGACAGCGCCCCGGATGGCGGCGGCCCGACGCTGCGCCCGTAGCCCTTCTCCAGGCACCAGTACGGGTAGTAGATCAGCTCGGAGGCGCCGACGCCGGTGACGCCAAACGCCGCAAACGCCAGGCCGAAGCTGGTGGTGGAGGCTGGCCAGAGCCCTTCTTTCAGCTGCGCTGCCGTGACGTGGAACTCGGTCCATTGCAGCGCCACCACGGCCACCATGGCCGAGAGGGTGAAAACCGCGACCATCGCCGTTGAATACCGCTCGACCGGCGCGTACCGCCCCGAGACGAGCAACGCGATGCCCGATCCGGTCGTCAGCACGAGCCACACCCAGGGCGGCCAGTTCAGTCCGAGCATGCCGCAGATCAGCGTGATGCCACCGATGATCCCGCCCACCTGCAGCACCGTGCCGACATACATCAGCAGCCAGGCCCAGAGGACCCAGGAGATGCGCCAGCGCGGCCCGGGCAGGGAATCCAGCGAGACCAGCGTGGTCTCCTGGTGGGCGATGGCGTGCCGGGCCAGCTCGATCTGCACGAACACCTTCAGCACGCACCCCAGGACGAGAAACCACAACAGGGCGAAGCCGGTCGACGCGCCCAGCTTGGGGACGACGATCAGCTCGCCGGAGCCGACGATGGCTGCGCTGATGATCAGTCCGGGCCCCAGCTGCCCGAGGCGGCCGAGCAGCGTCGTGGGCGGGGCGACCGGCACCTACTCGGCCTGTGCCGGTTCGAGCACGACGTGGTTGGTGAGGGCGCCGATGTGCTCGATCTCGACCGTGACCTCGTCACCGGGCACCAGCCAGCGTGGCGGCGTGCGGGCCATGCCGACACCCTCGGGGGTGCCGGTCAGGATCACCGTGCCCGGCAGCAGCGTCGTGCTGCCGCTGAGGAAGGAAATGATCTCGCGCACGTTGAAGATCATGTCCGAGGTGTTGGAGTCCTGCACCACTTCGCCGTTCAGCCGCGTCTGGATGTGCAGGGCGTTCGGATCCGGGATGTGCTCCGGGGTGACCAGCGCCGGGCCCAGCGGCATGAACGTATCGAAGGTCTTGCCGCGGCTCCATTGACTGCCGCCCCGCTTGATCTGCCAGTCGCGCGCGCTGACGTCGTTGGCGCAGGTGTAGCCGAGGACGTAGTCGAGCGCGTGCTCGGGCCGGACGTTCTTGCAGGTCCTGCCGATGACCACGGCCAGCTCGCATTCGTAGTCGACCTGCTCGCTGGCCAGATGCGTCGGAATCTCGATGGCGCCGCCGGGATGCTGTACCGTGTTCGGGCCCTTGGCAAAGACCACCGGCTGCTCGGGAATCTTCGCGCCGGTTTCCTCGGCATGGCGTCGGTAGTTGAGCCCGATGCACCAGATCATGGTGGGCGCCACCGGCGCCAGGATCTGCTTGACGGCCGCGTGTGACTGCGTCGTCTTGAAACCCTCGTCGGGATTGCCGTGGAGCATGTGGTAGCTCCCCCTCTCGCCTTCGGTCACGTGGACCGTGAGGCCGTTCTCGGTCAGGCACCGCAGGATGCGCATGGCGCACATGATACAGAGATGCTGAGCGACGCGGAGTTCCTCGAACAGTTCGACGCCGGCACGCTCGATCTGGCCAGCTTCGATCACGAGGCGCACTTCCGCGCGGCGTGGCTGTGCCTGCGGGCGGGCCCGTTCCGCGAGGCCATGCCCCGTCTGCGGCGCGGGCTGAAGCGGCTGGCCATCTCGGCCGGCCAGCCGCAGCGCTATCACGAGACGATCACCGTCGCGTACTCGCGCCTCATCCACCGCCAGATGCGGCTGCTCAACGACCCGCCGTGGGAGGAGTTCAAGGCCCGGTCCACCGACCTGTTCGGTCCGGATCTGGCGGCGCTGCGTGCGCTCTACAGCCAGGACACCCTGACCTCGCCCGAAGCCCGCAAGACCTTCGTGCCGCCGCCGGCCTGGAACATCGAACCCGTCGAACGGTTCCTGCGCGAGTTCACCGCCTGGCAGGAGGACCTCGATGCCCGAACGCCCGACCCGGCGCATCCTGCCGAGCCTGGCGCTGCCGCCGATGGCGCGGGCGCCGAGCCCGTCTGCGTCACCGCGGTGCTGGCCGTGGCCGACGTCGAGACTTCGGCGCGCTGGTATGGCGATGCCTTCGGCTTCGATGTCGCGCCGTTCCCGCAACGCCCGCCTTACCAGTTCGCACTGCTGTCGCGGGGCGGCGCCGAGTTGATGCTGCGGGCCGCCGCGGCCCCGGGGGCGGTGCGCCCGGCGCCCGGCTGGGCGCTCTACGTGCGCTTGTCGGGCGGCCGCATCCGCGAGCTCTACACCAGCCTGTCGGAACGCTGCGAGATCGTCCGGCCGCTGCAGCGGATGCCGTACCACGACGTCGAGTTCGAGGTCCGTGACCTGGACGGCTACATCGTGGTGGTCAGCGAATGGCTGGAGGGTGCCGGCGACATCCCCGACGCCCTCGGCGAGGACGTCGGGAAGTAGGCCACCTGCCACCTGCCGACTGCCGACTGCCGCCTGCCGCGTCACTTCGCGCACGCCGCAGGCGCGTCAGCCGCGGCTCCTCACGTCCTCGAACCTCGCGGCCGCCTCGTCCCAGGGCTGCTGGTTGCGGGGCGCGTAGCTCTCGGGCGGGAAGGCGTCGGCCACCAACGCGCGTGCCTCGGCCAGCCCGCGCACGCCGCCGAGTGCCACCAGCTGCACCGCGACATTGCCGAGCGCGGTCGCCTCGACGGGACCGGCCAGGACCCGACATCCGGTGGCGTCGGCCGTGGCCTGGTTCAGCAACCCGTTGCGGGCACCGCCCCCGATCACCCGAATCGTATGCACCGGCGTGCCGGTGACGCCCTCCAGGGCGGCCAGGCCGCGCCGGTACGCCAGGGCCAGACTGTCGATGACGACGCGGACGACGGCCGTGGCCGACTCCGGCACGGGCTGGTCGGTGCGGGCGCACCAGGCCTGGACGGCCGCGGCGTCGGGGGCGCGGTGGAAGGCGGGGTCATCGGGGTCAATCAGCGAGCCGCAGGCAGGCCGCTGCCCGGCTCCCAGCAGGACGTCCTGCACGGTGAAGGTCTGGCCCTCGGCACGCCACCCGCGCAGGCAGCCTTCGAGCACCCACAGACCCGTGATGTTGCGAAGCAGCCGGTTGGTGCCGGCGACACCGCCTTCGTTGGTGAAGTTGTGGGCCAGGGCCGCCGCAGTGACGATGGGCGTGGACGTTTCGGTGCCGAGCAGGGACCAGGTGCCCGAGCTGAGAAAGGCGACGCCGGCGCCCGACGGCACGGCCGCGACGGCCGACCCCGTGTCGTGGCATGCCGGCGCCAGCACGGGCACGCCGTCGAGGCGTGGGGCCCGCGCCACACAGGCGGGCAGCGGGGTGCCAAGCCGCGCGCCCGGGGCGACGAGCGGCGGCAGCATGTGCGTGGGGAGGTCCAGGGCGTGCAGCAGGTCGCGCGCCCAGTCGCCGGTGCGCCAGTCGAGCATCTGGGTGGTCGTGGCGTTGGTGAACTCCGCGCCGCGCGAGCCGGTCAGCCAGTGCTGCAGCAGGTCCGGCATGGTCAGCAGCGTCGCTGCCTGCGCGAGCCGGCCAGGGGCGTCACGCTGTTCGGCGACCAGCTGGTAGAGCGTGTTGAACGGCAGGAACTGGATGCCGGTCCGGTCGTAGATCGTGTCGCGGCCGAGTCGCGCCACGACCGCATCCATGACGCCCTCGGTGCGCGGATCGCGGTAATGGTGTGGCAGCCCGAGCAGGGCGCCGGAGTGGTCCAGCAACGCGTAATCGACGCCCCAGGTGTCGATGCCGAGGCTGTCCAGCCGCGGCACCGCGGCCCTGGCCAGACCGTCGAGCAGATCATCGAACAGGCGCGGGGCGTCCCAGTGCAGGTCGTCGCCCTGCACCACCGTCGGGGTGGGGAAGCGATGCACCTCGGCAAGGGCGAGCGTGCCTGCGGCGGTGTCCACGTCGGCGCGCATGACGCGCCCGCTGGTGGCGCCGAGATCGCACGCGGCGATGTGCCAGTGACGACCGCTCACGCGTAGGAGGTCACGCCCGACAGGTTGCGTCCGCCACGTTCGCGGGTGACGGTTTCGAGGTAGCCGCTGTCACGGAAAGCGACGATGGGATCGACCGGCAGGGCGCGGGCCCTGGCCCAGGCGGCGACGAGGGGCCGCGTGTCGGTGGCAAACGCGTCCGTGAGGCAGCGCTCGGCGTCGATGAGGGCGCAGCGGTCCTGGTGGGCGACGAGGGCCCCGCGGTCCACGAGGGCGGCCTTGACCCAGATCTCCTGCGCGGTGCGCACGGTCTGAATCATCGCTTCGATCTTGCCCTTCAGGTTGTGGCTCTGGTCCACCATGTAGGCCAGATCGGGCGCCCGATCCTGCTCCCACGCCAGCTGCTGAATCTCGTGAAAGATCCGGAACACCTGATACGGGTCGATCGACCCGAGCGTCAGGTCGTCATCGGCATACCGGCGATCGTTGAAGTGGAAGCCGCCGAGACGCTGCTCGTCGAGCAGCCAGGCGACGATCTGCTCGATGTTCTGGCCCTGGTAGTGGTGCCCCGTATCGACGAGCACGAAGGCCTGCGGCCCGGCCTCACGGGCCAGCGTCAAGGCCATGCCCCAGTCGGCGATGTCGGTGTGGTAGAACGCCGGTTCGAAGGGCTTGTACTCGATCAGGAGACGCTGACCGGGCGCCAGCCGGTCGTGCGCCATCCCGAGCGCTTCGGTAAACCATCGCTTGCGTTTGCGCATGTGCTGGGTGCCCGGGTAGTTGGACCCGTCGGCAAACCACAGCGACACGTCGCGTGAGCCGAGCGCGCGCGCGATGTCCACACTCTCGTGCAGGCGGGTCAGCGCCTCGGCCCGCACGGCGGCATCGGGGTTGGCCACCGAGCCGTGCTTGTAACGCTGGTCCTCGAACAGGTTCGGGTTGATGGCGCCGGCGCGAATGCCGTGCTGGCGTTCGAGACCCCGCACGCGGCCGACATCCTGCAGGCCGGCCGGCAGATCCCAGGACACGTGCAGCGCCAGCGACGGACACGCGCCCGTCAGCAGGTGCACCTGCGCCGCATCGGCGAACTTCTCCTCGAGCGTGGTCGCGGCGGCGGCCTGCACGAACTTGCCGAAGCGCGTGCCGGTATTGGCAAAGCCCCACGACGGCAGCTCGATGGCGAAGTGGTCGAGCGCGGCCGCGGCAATCTCTTCGAGCGACATGCGTCCTCCCCGGGGGAGGCGACTGTACATCAGGAACGCCGCCTGCCGCCTGCCTGCCGTCTGCCGTCTCCGCCCGCCGCCTGCCGCCTGCCGACTGCCGTCTGCCGCCTGCCGCCTGCCGCCCGCCGTTATAGACTCCGCCCCATGTCCACATCGTCGGCCGCCGAGCACTTCGATGCGCTCTACGAGTTCGACCGGGAACCGGTGACCGAGGACCGCTTGCTGGGGCCCGGCTACTTCGCGGGGTCGCTGGCCGGCGAGCACGTCGCGGCCACCGAGTTCGTGATTGGCGTGATGTTCGTGAACTGGGGCGCGAGCGTGCGCGACATGTTCGTCGGGCTGGCCATCGGCAATGCCCTGGCGGTGCTGACCTGGACCCTGCTGTGCGCGCCAATCGCGGTGCAGACCCGCCTCACGCTGTACTGGTACCTGCGCAGCATCGGCGGCCCCTGGCTGACGGTGGTCTACAACCTGCTCAATGCCGTGCTGTTCTGCATCCTGGCCGGCTGCATGATCACCGTCTCGGCCTCGGCCGTCCGCATTCCGTTCGGGATCCCGCCGCAGGTGCACTGGTATCCCACCGACCTGCGATTCGTGCTCGTCGTGCTGCTGGTCGGCGCCGTGGTCGTCGGCCTGGCAATGGCCGGGTTCAAGCGGCTGGCGGCGTTTTCCAGCGTCTGTGCGCCGTGGATGTTCCTCATGTTCATCGCCGGCGCGCTCGTGGCGCTGCCGGCGCTGGCCCGCCAGGCCGGCCTGGCCGGCGTGTCCGACACGGGGGATTTCCTGACGCTGGCCGAGCGCGTCGTCTGGACCGGACGCACTCCGGACGGCAGTCCGCCGATGGGGTTCTGGAAGATCGCGGCATTTGCCTGGATCTGCAACCTGGCGATGCACGGCGGGTTGTCGGACATGGCGTTGTTCCGTTACGCCCGCAGCAGCTGGTACGGTCTCCTCACCGGCGTCGGCATGTTCTTTGGCCACTACCTGGCGTGGATCTGCGCCGGGCTGATGGGCGCGGGCGCGGCGCTGCTGCTGCAGGCACCACTGTCGACCCTCGATTCGGGCGCAGTCGCGTACACCACCCTCGGCTGGGCAGGCATCCTCGCGGTCACCGTTGCCGGCTGGACGACCTCCAACCCGACGCTGTACCGCGCCGGCCTGGCGCTGCAGGCGATCACCCCGAACTGGTCGCGGGCCCGCGTCACGCTCCTGGCCGGCGTGGCTACCACCGGCATTGCCTGTTTTCCGTTCGTGTTCACCCGGCTGCTCGACTTCGTCGGCCTGTATGGCCTGCTGCTCGCCCCCGCCGGCGCGATCGTGCTGGCCGAGCACTGGCTGTTTCCGCGCATCGGCCTGACCCGGTACTGGGCGCATTACCAGGGACGGATGCTGAACTGGCCGGCCCTGGTGGCGTGGGTGGGTTCGGTTGCCGTCGGCCTGGCACTGGAGCGGGCTGGCATCCTGCACCTGTTCTACCTGTTCGTCCCGGTCTACCTGCTCACGATGGCCACCTACATCGGCCTGGCAGCCGTTGCCGGCGCGAGGACGCCGGCCCCGGCCGGCGCCACCGGGATCCCCGGCGTCGAGCGCCGCGGCATGCGGCCGGCGGCGCCTCCGGTGGCGCGCGGCACCAGGACTGTCGCCGTCGCCGGCGCACTGGCGGCCCTCGCACTGGTCGCGTGCCTGTGGCTGCCGTTCCGGCTCCTCAGTCTCGATGCTGGCGGTGTGACCAGCGCGCTGCCGGCAATGCAAACCATGCTCATCGCGGCGACGGTGGTGTACCTCGTCGCAGGGACCGTGTTCTACCTGTCACGATACGAGTGACGCCCCGCCCCGACACTGCCCCCTGCCGATTGCCGACTCCCGACTGCCGACTCCCGACTCCCGACTGCCGCCTCCCGACCCATGCCACACGCCACCTACCTCTGGGATGACGCGCACGCCGCCGCGCTGACTCCGGCCGAACGGCTGGTCTACCGCTCGAACATCCTCGGCGCCGACCAGCGCATCACCAACACGGGCGGGGGGAACACCTCGGCCAAGCTCCCCGACGTCGATCCGCTGACGGGAGCGGAGGTGCGGGTGCTGTGGGTCAAGGGCTCGGGAGGGGACCTGCGGACCAGCACGCTGGCCAACTTCGCGTCGCTCTACCAGGACCGCCTGCTGCTGTTGCAGGAGGTTTATGCGGCGATGGAGGCCCGCGGCGTCAAGTCGCCGGCCGAAGATCGCATGGTCGGCCTGTATCCGCACTGCACGTTCGACCTCAACCCGCGCGCCACCTCGATCGACACGCCACTGCACGCGTTCGTCCCCGCGGCGCACGTCGACCACATGCACCCGACCGCGGTGATCAGCGTGGCTGCGGCCCGCCATTCCGAGCGTCTCACCCGGGAGATCTACGGCGGGGATGTGGTCTGGACGGCCTGGCAGCGGCCCGGCTTCGAACTCGGGCTGGTGCTGCAGGACGTGGTTGCCGCGCACCCGGCAGCCAGGGGCGTGGTCCTCGGACAGCATGGGTTGATCAACTGGGCCGAGACCGACAAGGCCTGCTACGACCTGACGCTGGCGTTGATCACCCGGGCCGCGGAGTACATCGCGGCGCACGACAAGGGTGCGGCGACATTTGGCGGCCAGCGCTACGCGGCCATCGAGGACGGGCAGCGGCGGGCGCTCCTCGCGCAGGTGCTGCCGTGGCTGCGTGGCGCCATCGGCAACGCGGCCAGCGCCGCGACCGACGCGTCGCGACAGATGCGCATGATTGCCACGGTGCAGCACGGCGACGACATCCTGCGCTTTGTCAACAGTCACGACGCCGCCCGACTCGCCGAACTCGGAACGTCGTGTCCCGACCACTTCCTGCGCACCAAGATCAAGCCGCTGTTTGTCGCGTGGGATCCGTCCACGGGCGACATCGACGAGCTGCGGCGCGTCCTGGCCGCAGGGCTCGAGCAGTACCGGCGCGACTACGCGGCCTACTACGAGGCGTGCCGGCACCCCGATTCGCCGCCGATGCGCGACCCCAACCCCACCGTCATCCTGATTCCAGGTCTGGGCCTGATTGCGTTCGGGAAGGACAAGAGCGAGTCACGCGTCACCGCGGAGTTCTACACCTGTGCCATCGACGTGATGCGCGGCGCGGAAGCCATCGACGAGTACGTCGCGCTGCCGCAGCAGGAAGCCTTCGATATCGAGTACTGGCGCCTCGAGGAGGCCAAGCTGCAGCGGATGCCCGCCGAGAAGGCGATGGCCCGGCGGGTGGTGATTGTCGTCGGCGCCGGCAGCGGCATCGGCCGCGCCGTGGCACACCGGGTGGCGGCCGAGGGCGCGCATGTGGTGTGCGCCGACCTGGCGCTGGCCACCGCCGAAGCGACCGCGGGCGAGCTGACGGCGAAATACGGGGTCGGCATCGGGGTGGCGGGCAGTGGCATCAGCGGCTGCGGCCAGGCGATCGGCGTGGCCGTGGACGTCACCGACCGGGCCAGCGTCCGGCATCTCGTCGAGCAGACGGTGCTGGCGTACGGCGGCCTCGACCACGTCATCGTCACGGCCGGCATCTTTCCGACCCCGGATGCCTCCGGTCGCGTCACCGATGCGATGTGGCGCACCACGTTCGACATCAACGTGATGGGCGGCTACCTGGTGGCCGACGAATGCCGTCAGGTCTGGGATGCGCAGGGGCTGCCCGGCACCCTCGTGCTCACCACCAGCGTCAACGCCATGGTTGCCAAGAAGGGGTCGGCGGCCTACGACGCGTCGAAGGCGGCGGCCAACCACCTCGTGCGCACGCTGGCGGTGGAACTCGCCCCGCTGGTCCGCGTCAATGGCCTGGCGCCGGCAACGGTGGTGCAGGGCTCGACGATGTTTCCCAAGGAGCGGGTGATGTCGTCGCTGCAGAAGTACGGCGTCGCCTTCGATCCCGAGGCGTCGGCCGAGGCCCTCCGCCGGCAGCTCGCCGAGTTCTATGCCCAACGCACGCTGACCCGCCAACCGATCACCCCGGAGGACCAGGCCGAAGCGGCGTACTTCCTGCTCTCGGATCGGACCGGCCGGGTGACCGGACAGGTGCTCAACGTCGATGGCGGCCTGCCCGAGGCCTTTGTCAGGTGAACAGGCGGCCACGGGTCTGCTAACCTCGACGGGCATGACTCCCGAAGACACCTGCCCCTCGCGTCGCGCGCTGCTGCTCGGTCTGGTGACCTCGGTGACCGCCGCCGCGTGCGGTGGCAGCAGCAGCCCGGTCGCGCCGACCCAGAACGCCACCTGGATTGCCAACGTGCCGTTCACGGTCACCGACCCGCAGCCGGGCACGGGCGCGGTTGCCATGGTCGGTCAGCGGCTGGTGGTCGATTACTTCGGCTACCTCTACGACACGACCACAGCCGACAACCGGGGCCAGCAGTTCGACACCTCGCTGCAGGCCGGGCGGTCGCCGTTCCAGTTCGTGCTTGGGGCAGGGCAGGTCATACGGGGATGGGACCAGGGCATTCCCGGCATGCAGGTCGGCGGGATCCGGCGGCTCGTCATCCCGCCCGAGCTGGGCTATGGCGCGACGGGCAACCAGTCGATTCCGCCCAATGCGACGCTGATTTTCGAGGTCCGCCTCAACGACATCCTCGTTTCGGCGACCTAGCGGCACGCCGGGCGGGGCGGCCGACCGTCGTCGACGGGTGTTTCGGCCCCCGAGCGCCGGATTGCCTCCGACCACGGCCGCAGGCTTACAATGCAGGGACCCCGTGCGACGCGCACTCATCCTGCTGTTCGTGGCCGTGGCCTCGCTGGCCGCCACCGCGTCGTCTGGCCCTCCAGCCAGCGACCGCCAGCCCGACCGCGTCACCTTCGACGCCGTCGTCAAACCCTTTCTCGAGAAAAACTGCACCGACTGCCACAACAACAAGCGGCAGAAGGGCGGGATGAACCTGGAGCGGCTCGCCACGGCAGACGCCCTGGCGCTGCATGTCGAAGACGTCGAGCATGCGCTGCTCAAGCTGCGGACCGGCGAGATGCCGCCCGAGGACGAGGAGCGCCCCGACCCCAAGGACGTGGAGGCGGTGACGCAGTGGATCGAGGGGGAGTTCGCCCGCCTCGAGCGCGTCACGCCGCCTGACCCGGGCCGGGTCACGGCGCGCCGCCTCAATCGCACCGAGTACAACAACACTGTCCGCGACCTGTTCGGCATCGACGTCCGACCCGCCGACGACTTTCCGCAGGACGATGCCGGGTACGGCTTCGACAACATCGCCGACGTGCTGTCGCTGTCGCCGGTGCTGCTGGAGAAGTACATGGTTGCTGCCGAGACGGTGGTCCGGACGGCGATGTTCGGCTATGAGAAGCAGGCGCCGGCGCTGGTCCGGCTGAAGGCGCCGACCGCCGTGGTGGCGCCGCTGCGCACCCCACCCGCGCAGTACGACAGCACTGGCCTCAGTCTCCCCAATTCAGCGCACGCCAGTCACCGGGTGACGGTGCCCGGCACCTACCTGCTGCGGGTGTTCACCAACGGCCGCCGGCCGCTCGGCTCGATGCCGGTGCGGATCGGCGTGTACGTGGACGGCGTGCTGTCGGCCGAGCAGGTGCTCGACCCGGCCGCGCAGGCCTCCTTCGATGACGACGAGCAGGAACTCGATGGCAAGACGCTCGAGTTCAAGGTGCCGCTGGCCGCTGGCGAGCGCTGGATTGCCGCGACGGTCCTCGATTTGTTCGACGGCCTGCCGGCGCGCTTCAACGGCCCCAACCCGTCGACGCGGCCGGAGCAACATCGCGTGGCGGAGTTCACACCGCCGCCGCGTGCGGTGTCGGCCGAGCGCCTCGCGGAGTTGCGCAAGAACTTCGACGCCCGTCAGGAGGCACTCCGCAAGGCGCCGCTCAATTCCGCGCGAGTCGGCCGGCTTGAATTGGCTGGGCCCTTCGATGCTGACGCGACGCCGTCGCGACAGGCACTGCAGGCCATTTACGCGTGTGGTCATCTGCCGGGCGCCGGTCACCGTGCCGCGCCGCGCCGCCGTGGCGCCAGCTCTGGCCCCGGCCGCACGGCGAGCAAGGCGTCGGAGGCTGCCACGCCACACCAACCCTGGTGTGCCCTGAAGAACATCTCGACGGTCGCCCAGCGCGCCTTCCGCCGCCCGGTGGCGCGCGAGGAGTTGGTGCCGTACGTGGCGGTGATGGCCCGGGCGCAGAAGGCTGGCGAGTCCTTCGACGAGGCGCTGGCCGTCGCGCTGCAGGCGGTGCTGGTCTCGCCCGACTTCCTGTTCCGCCTCGAACGCGACCGCGTCTCGGCAACCGGTGCGCCGGCCGTGCCCGTCAGCGACCACGAGCTGGCGTCGCGGCTCTCGTATTTCCTGTGGTCGAGCATGCCCGACGCAGAGCTGCGCCGTCTGGCGGACCGCCGCATGCTGCGCACGCCAGGCGTGCTCGAGGCGCAAGTGCGGCGGATGCTGGCCGACCCCCGGTCGTCGTCGCTGGTCGAGGAATTCGGCGGCCAGTGGCTGCAGTTCCGCGCGCTCGAGTCGGTCGCCCCCGACCGTGACAAGTTCCCCACCTTCGACAACTACCTGCGGCTGTCGATGCGCAGCGAGACGATGCTCTTCTTCGAGCACATCGTCCGCCAGGATCGCAGCGTGCTGGAGTTCCTCGACGCCCGGTACACCTTCCTCAACGAGCGGCTGGCCGGGCACTACGGTGTCGCCGGCGTCAGCGGGCCGACGTTCCGGCGCGTCGACCTCACCGGCGGCCAGCGCGGCGGCGTGCTGACGCAGGCCAGCGTCCTCACGGTGTCCTCGTACGCCACGCGGACCTCGCCCGTGCTGCGCGGCAAGTGGGTGCTCGACAACCTGCTCGACGCGCCGCCGCCCGACCCGCCGGCCGGCGTGCCTGCACTCGATGAAACTGCGGTCGGGCAGACGGCCTCGCTGCGGCAGCAGATGGAGGCGCATCGCGCCAACCCGACGTGCGCCTCGTGCCACCGCCGGATGGACCCGCTCGGCTTCGGCCTCGAGAACTACGACGCCATCGGCGCGTGGCGGGCGATGGACGGCAAGTTCGCCATCGACCCCAAGGGGGAACTGCCCGACGGACGGACGTTCCACCAGCCGTCGGAGCTGAGAACGATCCTCGTCCAGGACCGGCAGGACTTCTCCCGCGCCCTGTCTTCCAAGCTGATGACGTATGCGCTCGGACGCGGGCTCGAGCGCCACGACAGGCCGACGGTCCGTGGCATCGTGAACAGGTTGCCGCAGCACGACTACCGGTTCTCGGGCCTGGTGCTCGAGATCGTCAAGAGTTTGCCATTCCAGATGCGGCGGGCCGTCCCCGCCGGAGCTACCGCGCCATGATCATCACCGGCTCGCACCTGCACCGTCGCACCTTCTTGCGGGGCCTCGGCACCGCCATCGCCCTGCCGATGCTCGACGCGATGACCCCCGCGCTGGCCAGGGCGGTGCCGGCCGCCGCGGGACCCAAGCGGCTGGTCTTCACGTACGTGCCCAACGGGGTCTCGATGACCGGGTGGACGCCGCAGGGTGTCGGCGCCGGCTTCGAGCTCTCGACGGTGCTCAAGCCACTGGCCGCGTACAAGGACGACATGCTGGTGCTGACCGGCCTGGCGCAGAAGAACGGCACCGCCCTTGGCGATGGGCCGGGCGACCATGCCCGCGCCGCGGCGTCCTATCTCACCGGGGTGCACCCGAAGAAGACCGCCGGCGCCGACATCCGCAACGGCATCTCGGCCGATCAGATCGTCGCGCAGCACCTCGGCCGGGCGACGCGGTTCTCCTCGATCGAGCTGGGCTGCGACGACTCCCGCACCGTCGGCAACTGCGACTCGGGCTACAGCTGCGCCTACAGCAACAGCCTGGCCTGGCGCAGCGAGAACTCGCCGATGCCGCCGGAGACCAATCCGCGGCTGGTCTTCGAGCGTCTCTTCGGCGCCGATGCGCACCTGGATCCGGCCGCGCGTCAGCGCCGCATGCTGCATCGCCGCAGCATCCTCGACGTGGTCGGTGCGCGGACCCGGCAGCTGTCGAGCACGCTCGGCGCCAGCGACCGCCGCAAGGTGGACGAGTACCTGCACGCCGTGCGCGAGATCGAGCGTCAGATCGAGGTGGCCGAGAGTGACGTGCGCGACCTGCGGCCGGGCATCGACAAGCCCACCGGCATCCCGGTGGCGTTTGCCGACTACGTCAAGTTGATGTACGACCTGCAGGTGGTGGCGTTCCAGACCGACCTGACGCGGGTGGTGACGATGATGGTCGGCCGCGAGGGCTCGATGCGGACGTACCCGGAGATCGGCGTCCCCGACCCGCATCATCCCCTCACGCATCACCGCAACAACAAGGACTGGATGGCGCGCGTCGAGCAGATCAACGTCTTCCACGCCGAGCTGTTCGCGTACTTCATCGGCAAGATGAAGGCCACCACCGAGGGCGACAGCAACCTGCTGGCCAACTCACTGGTGGTCTACGGCAGCGGCCTGAGCGACGGCAACCGTCACACGCACGAGGACCTGCCGGTGATGGTGTTGGGGCAGGGCGGCGGGCTGCTGCGGACCGGCCGGCACGTGGTCTACGAGAAGGAGACCCCGATGAACAACCTGTATGTGACGCTGATGGAGGGGATGGGCGTGCCCACCACCGGAGTCGGCGACAGCACGGGGAAGCTGGATTACCTGACCGACGTGTCCTAACCGGCAACTGCCGACTGCCGACTGCCGACTGCCGACTGCCGACTGCCGACGTCGTGATGGAAGGGCCGCTCCCCGAGCGGCCCTTTCCTTTTGCGACCCTGCTACCGCGACGGACCCTTCTCGCGGGCCGCGAAGCAGTAGAACAGGCCCGACCCGCCGGTGGCCACCAGGTTGGCCTGGCTGCAGCCGCGTGACGCGTGCGCTGCGTTCAGTGAGGTTGGCGCCGCCCCTCCGCCGACCCGGTCGAAGTGGCCGACCATGGCGCTGCCGCTGCCGTCGCTGCTGCTGGTCCAGTTGCCGCAGGTCGCGGCGGCCGCATCGCCGTCGGCCACCGTCCCATCCTGCTTGCTGCCAGTCAGGATGTCGTGCGTGTTCGGCGTGTCGCCACGGCCGTTGACCACGCCGCCCTTTTCGTTGAGGGCCGTCTGCTTGGTCCACAGCGGCGCCGCGCCGTGCAGGTCGGCCAGGTCGTTGGCCACCACCTCACCCTTGGCGTTGTGCCACGGGCCGGTGTCGATCCGGTCCTTGGCGTGCACCGCAGGCTTGCCGTCGGCTGCCACCGTGCTGAGGTAGGCGTGCCACGTCTTGCCGCCCACCCCCGCGGCCGCCGCCAGCGTCTGGCAGTGCTTGTCGGCGCCAGCCAGGCCACCGAGATCGGCGCCCTTGCCCGAGCCGACGCTGGTGATGAAAAACGTCATCTGTGGCGACGCCTGTGCGTGCACCAGCACCGAACCTGCCGTGGCCACTGCCGCCACGATGACCATCGGAATTGCCTTGCGCATCTCTGCTCCTCTCATCGCCGCACCGTGCGGCCTGAGTCACGTACCGCCTGCCGCCTGCCGCCTCGCCGACTGCCGATCTGCCGCCTGCCGAAGGCCTGTTCCTAACCCTTGTAGCTGATCTTCCAGATCGTCCCGTGGCCATCTTCGACGACGAGCAGCGAGCCGTCCTGCAGCTGCGCGAGGCCGACCGGTCGCCCCCACACTTCGGGTTGGTCCTCGCCGAGCATCCAGCCCGTGGCGAAGTCTTCGTAGCCACCCGTGGCCTGACCCTTGGCAAACGGGATGTAGACGATCTTGTAGCCCGTCCGCTTGGCGCGCCCGCCAGAGCCTCGCAGCGCCGCGAATGCACCAGTGCGGTAGCGAGTCGGGAATGACCGGCCGGTGTAGAAAATCATGGTCATCGCCGAGGAATGCGGCTCGAACAGCACCTCGGGGACGACGGTCCTGCTCACGAGGTCGGGCATCTTGCCGGCGTGGCGCGGGTCCTCGTGCGCCCCGAGGTAGGCGTACGGCCACCCGTAGAAGCGACCGGCGACGACCTTGCCCACGTAGTCGTGCACCAGCTCGTCGCCGAGCCCGTCGCGCTCCTGCACCGTCATCCACGGCTCACGGGTGGTGGGATGCACGGCCAGCCCGACGGGATTGCGTGCGCCGGTCACCAGGGTCTGGCGGCCCGAGCCATCGGCGTTGAACTGCAGCACCGTGGCGCGCAGCGGATCGGGATCCGGATCGATGTTGTGCGAGGAGCCGACGGCCACGTAGAAGGTGCGGCCGTCCGGACTGAAGGCGATGTTGCGGGTCCAGTGGCCGGTCGGGCCGGTTGGCAGCGTCGTTACCGTCACCGGTGCGGCGCTGGCGGTGCGGTCGCCCGCCGCGTAGGGAAACTTCACGACCGCATCGGTGTTGGCCACATACACGGCGCCCTTCTGGAAGGCGATGCCGAACGGCTGCTTCAGGCCGGTGGCGAACTCACTGCGCTCGCTGTCCTCGATCGTGCCGTTCTTGTCGGCGTCGCGGAGTACCCAGATGCTGCCCGGGCCCGAGTCCACCACGAACACGTCGCCGTTGGGCGCCTGCGCCAGGTTGCGCGGTCGCTTGAAGCCGCCCGACGCGAACAGCGTCGCGGTGAAACCCTGTGGCAGCGACAGCGACGCGCCGTCGGGACGCGGCACCAGCTTGGGCGGGTTGGGCTTCTGCTCCGTCGGGGTGGCGAGGTCCTTGGCGGAGAACAGGTAGGTGCGCGGCGCGGTCGGGCCTTGCGCGGCGAGCGCGACGGTCAGCGCGAAACCGATGCTGGCGGCCGCGGTGAGACCCGTCAGGCGAGAAAGGGACATGCAGGTGCTCCGTGACTGTGCGGACGCGCCGGTGGCCGGCCGCCGGCTGGATGAGTGACGCGCGCATCATACGTCACCGTTTCCGGGCGCGCGCCCGGTCGCCGCTATCGCACGTCCCGCCACAACCAGCGCAGCGCGTCGGGCAGCCGCGCCCCGCCGTGCTTGTGGGTGTGCCCGCCGTCGCCGAACTCGAAGCGGAAGTCGTAGCCGGCAAAGGCCAGCGACGAGGCCATCAGCTGGTTGGCGAGCGGCCAGTTGCCGTGCGCGTTGTCGAGGTCGTTGGAGCCGTCCTGCAGGTACACCCGCAGTGGCTTCTTCGCCGTCTTGCGCAGCAGGTAGGGGTAGGCGTACCCACCCCGGATGTTGGTGAAGCTGCCGATGTGGCTGATCACCTTGCGGAACGCGTCTGGGCGTTCCCATGCCGCCGTGAAGGCGCAGATGCCGCCCGAACTCACACCGACGATCGCGCGACGTTCCGGGTCGGTGGTGAGGGTCCATCGCGCACCCACCTCGGGGAGGACCTCTTCGAGCAGCATGCGCGCATAGTCGCCCGACGGCGTGTCGTACTCGATGCTGCGGTTGCTGGCCCGCCAGCGGTCGGCGGGGAACTGCGGGCTGTTGTGGCCGGGGTTGATGAACACCGATATCGTCACCGGCATCGATCCGGCCGCAATCAGGTTGTCGAGCACCACTGGCACCCGGTACTCCTGGTCCGGGTGCAGATACTTGTGTCCGTCCTGGAAGACCATCACCGCGGCGGCGGTGCCGGCCACGTATTGCACCGGGACGTAGACCCAGTACTCGCGCCAGGTGGCGGGGTAGACGCGGCTCTTGAGGACAAAGGGCCCGTGGACGACCCCGACGGGCACCCCGGGCTTGCGCATCGAGTCCGGTCCGAGCACGTAGGCATCGGCTCCGGCCGGCAGCGTGCGGGGCGCGCTCGGCGCGGGCGCGACGGCGGCCTGCGTCGCCAGCAGGCCCGTCGCCAGGGCCATCAGCAGGGAAGTCATTCCACACTCCTTGGCAAGTTGGCGGATGATAAGCGACAGCAGGCTGGGCCGGGTAGGTGCCCGCAGCCTGCCGCGCTCGACACCCTCGCCATTCTTCGATGCCCGGTCCGCCGCCGGTTTCCGCTACGGCATCGCCGTTGCACAGGTCCTCATATGCAGCCACCTCTTCCGCGCAAGCCATCACCCCACGTGAACGTCGCCGACGATCCCCGACGGTTGTCGGCCTCCACGCACCATCCCCAGGAGCCGGCCGATACCGCGCTCGAAGGCGCGACCGCCGGGAGCGCGCATCTGGTGGGGACGCGCGAGCGAGAGCTCGTGCGTGCCTGGGCCGACCATCAGGGCGCGGAGCCGGCAACGGGCGAGGCGACCGCCAGTGGGCCGGCCACGCTGGACGTCAACGACCAGGGCACCGGCCTGCGCTTCAATTTTCCCGGGGCGGGCCGCTTCCGCGAGGTCAGCTGGGACGAGTGGCTGGAGCACTTCGCAACCGCAGAGCTGGTGTTCGTCTTCGAAACCGCCCCGCCGGCCGGCGCGCAGTCGGGCTCGCACTTCGGCGGCGCGTACTACCGCATCGTCTCTGCAGCCGAGTGGGGCGACCGTCCGCTGGCCACGCTGGCGCCCTAGCCCAACAGCGAGGACTCGCTCACGACTCCCGACTCCCGGGTGCCGAGTCCCGATCCGTGATCCGCGATCCGCGATCCGCGATTCCGCGATCCGCGATCCGCGATCCGCGATCCGCAAAGACGGCGTCAGAGCGGCCGCGCGTAGATCCAGGCGGCCAGCCACACCAGCACCAGGGCGGGCACGGCAGCTGCGGCCAGCAGCACCAGCAGGAAGCCCCACACCACCACCGAGTCCAGCGGTGAGTGCGGCACCCCAGGACGGGCGTGCCGCTCGATCAGCTGCATGTTCCAGGTGTTGGCCTTCCAGAACACGTCCGCGACGTTGCCCAGCCCCGGCACCACCCCCAGCAGCGCATCGATCACGGCGTTGATGACCATCCGCGCCTGCACCACGCGGGGCACCCGCATGCGGTAGGCCTGCACCAGCAGGAACATCCCGAACACCGGACTGCTGAGGTCGCCAATCCCCGGAACCAGCCCGACGATGACGTCCCAGCCGAACCGGATATTGGTGCCGGGCACCCGGAACGCCTGATCGAGCAGGTGGCTCCACCGGCGCAACCGCTCGAGATGCGGATCGTCCACGGGCATCCCGCTGCCTTCAGGCCACCGTCCCATCGCGCGAGTGTACCCGCGAGCCGCTGGGTGCCGTTGGCCCGTTGAGCGACCGATTTGGAACCCGCCACTATGTCGGCAAGCACTTTCTACCGCACGGAAAGCCGACGCACTCCCTTGCAACCCCAGTCTTGTCTCGCTCGCGGCCTGTCGTATTGAAATTGGCAGCGAATTTGTAATCGATAGTCATCGAAGTGGGCCCTGAGGTCCTGTGGGCAAGCGCGATGGCTTCATCGATAACCAAATATGTAGGCGGAAGACGGCATTGCAGCCTGCAATGACCGCCTCCCGGAGAAAATTCGTGCACTCACGTCGTCCTGATACCTGCCCCGCGCGCCCTGACTTCCGGCCGGCGTTCGTATGCGTCCTTGCCGTGGTCGCCCTCCTCTCGACCCCGATTCTGGCTGGCGCACAACAGATTCTGGTACGTGGCCCCCGGCGGATCCGGAGACGGGTCGGCCGCGTCGGCTCCGCTCGGCCGCATCCAGCAGGGCGTGCAGGCAGCGCAGCCCGGCGACACCGTGCTGGTGGCGCCAGGCACCTACGCGGAACTGGTCAGCACCGTGCGCCCGGGCCTGGACGGGGCGCCAATCACCGTCAAGTCGTCGGGAGGGCGTGGGTCGGCCATCGTGACGCGTGCCGGCCAGGTGCTGCAGGCCTCGCACGCCTGGGTCGTGGTCGATGGCCTGGTGCTGGACGGCCAGTACGCGGCAACCGACGCCGTGCGCCTGACCAGCGCGGCCTCGCGGTTCGTGCTGCGCGACAGCGAGGTGCGTCGCAGCGGCCGGGACTGCATCGACATGGCCTCGCCTGCGGACGTGCTGATCGAGCGCTCGCTGATCCACCGTTGCCTCTGGTGGGATGGCACGCAGCGCCAGGACGCCCACGGCATCGTCGCCGGCGCGGTGCGGGGCCTGACGGTCCGTGACGTCGAGATCCACACGTTCTCCGGTGACGCCATCCAGCTCGACCCGGGCCGGCAGTTGCCGGGATGGGACGACGTGCTGGTGGAGAATGCGACCATCTGGCTCGCTCCGCTGGGCGCTCCCGAGAATGGTTTTGCCGCCGGCGTCGTTCCCGGTGAGAACGCCATCGATACCAAGACCCACGCCGCCGCGCCGCGTGCCTCGCTGGTCGTGCGCAACACCACGGCGCGCGGTTTCGGCAAGGGCCTGATCAGCAACATGGCGGCCTTCAATCTCAAGGAGAACGTCGACGCGACGCTCGATGGCGTGACGGTCTCCGCCTCCGACATCGCATTCCGCCTGCGCGGCCCCGGCAGCAACGGCGGCGCCTGGGTGCGCCTCCGCAATGCCGTGGTTCACGACGTCCTCACCGGCATCCGCTACGAGGACGACATCGAGCTGGTCGAGGCCTCACACGTCACCTTCGGCCTGCAGGTGACCCGGCCCTTCCAGTCGGCGTCGTCGGGATGGGGCGGGGTGCAGGTGCGCAACACGCTGCTGCTCGGGGGCACGCTGCCGACCGAAGCGCCCGCCGCCGGCCGCAACCTGGCCGTTGCGGGCAGTGCGTTCGTTGCCGCGACGTCTGGAGATTACCGGCTGGTCGCGGGTGGCGGCGCCGTGGACGCGGCCCAGCCCATCGACGGCGTGGACGTCGACCGCGACGGCAACGCCCGCGTCCAGGGTGCTGCCCCCGACCTCGGTGCGTACGAGCGTGCTGTCACGCCCGCTTCGGGCCTGCCGGCCCCGGCGGTCACGGTGGCTCCCGTCGCCAACGACCCGACCAACGCCTTGAAGGTGTCATGGACCAACGTGAGTGGCGAGACTGGTTACGAGGTCGAGCGGAGCGCCGACGGCGTGACCTTCGCGCGCGTCAGCTCACCGGCCGCCGATCGGACCTCCTGGTCCAACGCCAAGCTGGTGAGCGGCCAGACCTACTGGTACCGGGTGCGGGCGATGGCCGGGTCCGTGGCCGGGGCGTACAGCCTGGTCGTCCCCGCCGTGTTGCCCGCGGAAACGGCCGTGCCCTCACCGCCCACCGGTTTGACCCTGGCGCCGAGCACATCGGCGCCGGCCTCCTCCATCGTGGTGCGCTGGAAAGACACCTCGCTGGCCGAGGATGGCTTCGAGGTCGAGCGGTCACAGGACGGCATCACCTTCACCCGCGTGGCCGTGCGCGACGTCAACAAGACCAGCGCCAGCGACGGCGGACTGACCAGTGGACAGCTGTACTGGTACCGCGTCCGGGCATTCAACGGTCTCGGCCCCGGCGGCTGGACGCCCGCAGCGTCACTGCGGACGCAGTAGTCGCCGCTAGTACCGCCCGTAGATCTCCAGCGCCTTCAGCATCGACTTCTCGCGCTGGATGATCGGCACCATCTTCGACTCACGGGCATCGTAGTCGACGAGCAGGGCCACGACCTGATCGGCCGCCGCACCCTGGGGGACGACCACCACGCCGTCGGCGTCGCCGACGATGTAGTCGCCGGGCGTGACGGTGACGTCGGCGCAGCGGACCGGCGTCTGCTTGGACACGCTGACCATGCGCCCGACCGAGGTGGCCGGACTGACGCGGCGTGAGAACACCTGGTGTCCGATGGCTCGCAGTTCGGTCACGTCGCGCACGGCGCCGTCGATCACGGTCCCTTCCAGGCCGCGCGCCTTGGCCGTGGTGGCCATCAGGTTGCCCATCGCGGCGATCTCCAGCCCGTCCTGCATGACGTACACCAGCACGCTGCCGGCCGGCGCCTCGTCGAGCACCTGCAGGAGGTAGTTGGGGTAGGTGCGGGTGTCGCTCTTGAGCACGGGCCGCATCACCGCCGTCCACGCCCGTCCGACGATCTTGCCGCTGCTGATCGGCTTCATGTCCGAGGACATCCAGCCGCGGGTGCCGGTTGCGGCTTCGACAGCGTCGGCGATGTTGCCGGTGCTGTTCTCGGGCTTGCGCAAGGCGGCGATGACCGCCTCGGGCGATTGGGCGGGCGCCGGTGCGGCGGGCTCCGCGCCAGCCGCGACCGCGGGGGACTGGGTCGGCGTGGCGGCCTGCCGCGACGGGGGGGCGGTCAGGACGGGAACCGCGACGAGGGTGAGGGCGGCAATGGCCGCGGCACTGATCGATCGAATGGACATGGAGCGAGCCTCCTGGCGCCTTGTGCTATAACACGCGGCCATCGGCCTGACCATGGTGGACGCGGGGCGCGGCACGGTCGCGGCGCCCGGCGCTGCCTGTCCGGCGACTGCCGCCGGCCCCCGGCCGACCGCCCAGGAGACCCCCGTTGCCCAGCCGTCTATTCGCTCCGATACCTGCCGCCGTGATGGTGGTCGTCGCCCTGTGCGCCGCTCCCGTGGCGGCCCAGCCGTACACCCTGGTCATCAAGGGCGGTCACGTCATCGATCCGAAGCACGGCCGTGATGGCGTGATGGACGTGGCCATTGCCGACGGCAAGATCGCCGAGGTGGCGCCGTCCATCGACGCCGCGAAAGCCGCGCGTGTGGTCGATGCCGCGGGGCTGTACGTGGTGCCGGGCCTGATCGACCTGCACGCCCACGTCTTCCATGGCACCGAGCCGGATGCGTACCTGAGCAACGGCCTCGTCGCGGTGGCGCCCGACAGTCACTCGTTCCGCAGCGGCCAGACCACGCTGGTGGACGTGGGCGGCGCCGGCTGGCGCAACTTCGGCCAGTTCAAGACCAACATCATCGACACCTCACGGACCCGCGTGCTGTCGTTCCTCAACATCGTCGGATCGGGCATGAAGGGCGGTCCAACGGAACAGAACCTGGCCGACATGGACGCCAGGCTCACCGCGATGCGCATCCGTCAGCATCCGGACCTGATCGTCGGCATCAAGGTGGCGCACTACGATGGCGCCGAGTGGGACCCGGTGGACCGCGCGGTCCAGGCTGGCACCGTTGCCGACGTGCCGGTGATGATCGACTTCGGCGGGCACACGCCGCCGCTGTCGCTCGACGATCTGCTCAACAAGCACCTGCGGCCGGGCGACATCCTCACCCACATGTACGCGCACGTCCGTGGCCGCTCACCGATTGTCAACGAGCAAGGGCAGGTCGAGCCGTATGTCCTGGCCGCACGCAAGCGCGGCGTGCTCTTCGATGTCGGTCATGGCGGCGGCAGTTTCCTCTGGCGGCAGGCCGTTCCTGCCGCCAAGCAGGGTTTCTTCCCTGACATCATCAGCACCGACCTGCACACCGGCAGCCAGAACGCCGGCATGAAGGACATCCTCAACACGATGTCCAAGGTGATGAACCTCGGGATGCCGCTCAAGGACGTGATCACGGCCAACACCGCGAAGGCCGCCGCGGTCATCAAGCGCGACGACCTCGGGCACCTCGGCGTCGGGACCGAAGCCGACGTCGCGGTGCTGGCATTGCGCAAGGGCGAGTTCGGCTTCATCGACTCGTCGGGCGGGCGCATGAGCGGCACGCAGAAGCTCGAATGCGAGGTCACGATTCGGGCCGGCCAGGTGGTGTGGGACCTCAACGGCCGGGCCGCTCCCGAGTGGACGAAGATGCCGGTGGTGCCGCAGGGCACGGCACCGCGGCCGGCCCGGGTCAAGCCATGAGGCCTCGAATCGCGAGCGCGGCCTTGTTGCTCGCCGCGGCGCCGCTGGCTGCGCAGCCTGCCGCAGCCCCCGCGTCCGCCGCGACGCGGCGGGTGGTCCGGCCCGCGAACGCGCCGGCCGACCGGCCGTATTCACCCGGCGTCATGGTCGGGCAGACGCTGTACATCTCGGGCCAGCTGGGGCTGCCAGGGTCTGGTGCCGCCCCTGCCGGGATGGACGCGCAGGCGCGGCAGGCGATGGACGGCGTCGGTGCGGTCCTGAAAGCCGCGGGCCTCGGCTTCGAACACCTCGTGAAGTGCCATGTCTACCTGGCCGACATGGAGGACTACGCGGCGATGAACGCCGCGTACGGCTCGTACTTCACCGACCGCGTGCCGGCGCGCACGACCGTGCAGGCCGCCGCGCTGCCGGCCAGCGCCGGCGTCGAGATCGGCTGCATCGGCTACGCGGACCTGGCCGGCATCTCGGTGGTCCGGCCCCCGGCGGGCTCCCTGCCGGCGCCCCTTGGTCCGTACTCCCCGGCAGTGTGGGCGGGCGACACCTTGTACGTGTCCGGCATGGGCGGCCAGGACCCGGCCACCAAGGTGGTGGGGGAGTCGGTCGAGGCGCAGGTCGCGCAGACGGTTGCCAACATCACGACCACGCTGAAGGCGGCCGGGCTCCGGTTGCCCGATGTGGTGTGGGCGCAGGCCTACGCCACCCGCGTGGCTGAAGCCGGGATGCTCGACGCCGCGCTCACGAGCGTCCTGGGTACCAGCGCGGCGCCGCCGCGAGGCCTGGTCGCGGTACCCCGGCTGCCGGGTCCGATTCGCGCCGAACTCACGTTCATCGCCGCCAGACCTTCGCCGAGCAACCTCCGCTTCAGCAGGGTCAATCCCGCCAACGCGGCCCGCGGTGCCCGGGCCGGCAACACGGTGTACGTGGACGCCGTGACATCGCCGGCGGGCGGTGATGCCGCCGCCCAAACGCGGGACGTGTTCCGGCGGCTTGCGCTGGTCGCCAATCAAGGCGGCTTCTCGCTCCGCGACGTCGCGCTGGTGACCGTGTACCTGTCCGACCTGTCCGACATGCCGGCCATGAACGCGGTCTTCGCCGAGGTGTTCCCCACGGACCCGCCGGCCCGTGTCACCATTCAGGTGCAGCCACAGGGGAAGGAACGCATCCGCGTCGGCTTGGTCGCCGCACGGTGAAGAGCAGGGTAGGAATGGTAGGGCGCGTTCCCCGAACGCGCCGACGGACCGCTCGGGGAGCGGCCCCTACCTCCCGGAATTTTCGAAGGCCGACGGCCGATGGCCGATGGCCGATTGTTGAGGAGACCCGATGCTGACCCGACGCACCTTCTTCGAACGTTTGTCCACGTTGCCGCTGGTTGGCGGCTTTCTCGGTGGGGCCGCCCACTCGGCGGAGGCTGCCGTGCCCGTCGCGCGCGACTACTTCAAGGAGCTCGGCGTGCGGCCGTTCATCAACGCCGCCGGCACGTTCACCGACATGACCGCATCGCTGATGCCGCCCGAAGTGATGACGGCCATCAACTACGCGTCCAAGCACTTCGTGCCGCTCAACGAGTTGCACGACCGCGTCGGCGAGCGGATTGCGACGCTGGTCAAGGCGGAAGCGGCGATGGTCTCGTGCGGCGCGGCTTCGGCCATGACGCTCGGCACCGCCGGCGTGCTGACCGGCGGCGACCAGAAGAAAATCGTCGATCTGCCGAACCTCACCGGCATGAAGACCGAAGTCATCATGCAGAAGTCGCATCGCTTCGGCTACGACCACGCGATCCGCAACTGCGGCGTGAAGATCGTCGAGGTCGAGACGGCCGCCGAGCTCGAGGCCGCGATCACGCCGCAGACGGCGATGATGCTCTTCTACAACAACAACAACTCGGTCGGCCAGATTCGCGACGAGGAGTTCGTCCGTCTCGGCAAGAAGCACGGCGTGGTGACGATGAACGACTGCGCCGCCGACGTGCCGCCGGTCGAGAATCTCTGGAAGTACACGGCGATGGGCTTCGACCTGGTCGTCTTCTCCGGCGGCAAGGGCATCCGCGGACCGCAGAGCGCCGGTCTGCTGCTCGGGCGCAAGGACCTGGTGGCGGCTGCCCGTGCCAACGCCGCGCCCAACGGCAACGCCATCGGCCGCGGCATGAAGGTCAACAAGGAGGAGATGGTGGGGATGCTCGCGGCGGTGGAGCGCTTCATCAAGCTCGATCACGAGGCCCTGGATCGGGAGTATCAGCGGCGGGCGGGCGTGATCATGAAGAGCCTCGCTGGCATCCCGGGCGTGACCAGCAGCATCACGGTGCCCGAAGTGGCCAACCACGTGCCGCACGTCCTGGTGGTCCTCGACACGGCGGTCACCGGCATCACCGGGCCGGAGGTGTCCAGGCGCTTGCGCGAAGGCACCCCGTCGATCGGCGTCCGCCCGGCCGACGAACTGCTCGTTGGCGTGTGGATGATGCAGCCGGGCGACGACAAGATCGTCGCCGCACGGCTGCGCGAGGTGTTGACGAAAAAAGCGTGATACCGAGGGGCTACAGTGCCGCGATGCAGTCGATCTCGACCAGCGACTTGCCCGGAATCCCGCCATACGCCGCGATGGTGGTGCGAACCGGCGGGTTCGGGCCGAAGCGGCCACGGTAGACCTCGTTCATGCCCGCGTAGTCCTCCAGGTCGTGAAGGTACACGTTCACCTTCAGCACCTTGTCCATCGACGACCCGGCCTTCTTCAGTTCGGCTTCGAGCGCGTCGAGGACGCCCTTGGTGTGCACCTTGATGTCGCCGGCTTCGTGATAGCCCTTGCCGGCGATGTACACCAGGCCTCCGTGGACCTTGGCGCCCGAGAACAGCGGCGCCTGCCTGGGCGCCTCGGCCTGCTGCGCCTGGTCGGCGATGGTGAGGATGGCCGCGTCGCTGGTCGCGGCGTGGGCCTTTGCGCCGAACACGCTGGCTGTGGTGGCGCCGATCGCGGCAAACAGGGAGCGGAAGGCCGAACGGCGTGACGGATGGGGCGTTGTAACGGACACGGGCATCTCCTGGCGTGTGGAATCGGGCAGGGCGCCCGCCTCGGCGCCGTCGCCTCACCGGACGGTTCGGTCGTCGCGGTCGTCCCGCAACACGCCGGAGGATAGCGGCTCGCCGGCAGGAGGGCAAGCGGCCGCAGTGACCACGACGTGGACAACCGGGGCGTTTTCGATTAGGGTGGGCGCCTCTGCAAATCGAAACCCTGCGCCAGATCCGTGGCGGGCGTTTCAGAAGGCAGGCACCCACGGCTGGATCCCTTCGTCGGTCGGTAGCCGTGGGTCGCCCGCGCGTACGAACCATCGGGAGGTAGCCCGCGTGCTCCGAAGCCTCGTCACAGCCGCCATCGCGCTGATGTTGTCCACTCCAGCCTTCGCGCAGCTCGCGTCGCAAACCGGCCTGGTCGGCACCGTCACCGACTCGGGCGGCGGCGTGTTGCCAGGCGCGTCGGTCACTGCCGTCAACGTGGGAACGCAGGCGACGCTGAGTGCCGTCACCAACGACGCCGGCGTCTACCAGTTCAACGCAGTGCCGCTCGGACGCTACGAGGTGACGATTGCCCTGCAGGGGTTCCAGACCTTCAAGGCCACCAACATCGTCGTCGGCGGCAACCAGGTGGTACGGCAGGATGCGGAGCTGAGCGTCGGCAATCTCTCGGAGACCGTCACGGTGGAGGCCGCGAACACGACGGTGCAGACCGACCGCGCCGCCGTCTCGCAGACCGTCGAGGCGCGCGCGGTCACCGACCTGCCGGCCAGCGGCCGCAACGTGTGGCAGATGGCTGCGACCACGCCCGGCGTGCTGCGCGGCAACACCACCGACATCGGCCTGTCCTTCCGCGGCGCTGGCCAGCGCGAGATCCAGAACAGCCTCACGCTCGATGGCATCAACGCCACCTCCAACCTGCTGGCGATGACCAGCATGCGGCCGATGGCCGACGCGGTGACCGAGGTGCAGGTGCAGACCGGCAGCACCTCGGCCGAGTACGGCGCGTACCTCGGCGTCCACGTCAACGTCGTCACCAAGTCGGGCACCAACGCCTTCCACGGCGCGCTGTTCGAGTACTTCCAGGACGACGCGCTCGAAAGCCGCGGCTACTTCGACAACCCGAACCTGCCCGAGCCACCCAAGCGGAGCAACCAGTTCGGGATGCAGTTCGACGGTCCGGTGATCATCCCCGGCCTCTACAACGGCACCAACAAGACCTTCTTCATGGCCGCGTACGAGGGGCTGCGGTCCGAGCGCACCACCAGTCCGATCGGCTCGATGCCGACCGAACGCATGCGCCGCGGCGACTTCGGCGAGATCTCGACGCAGATCGTCAACCCATTCACCAAAGTGCCGTATCCCGGCAACCAGATTCCGCTGTCGCAGCTCTCGCCGCAGGCGTTGCGGCTGCTGCAGTACTACCCGCTGCCGAACCTGCCGGGGACGGCCAACAACTACCAGGGACCGGTCCTGACCGAGAGCAACAACGACCAGATCCTGGCCCGGGTCGACCAGAACGTCGGCAACGCCGCCCGGCTCTACGTGCGCTACAACTGGGTCGACGCCTTCGACGGCTTCGGATCGATCAGCCCGACCGCCGGGCTCTACCAGCCGCGGCTGAACAAGAACACCCTCGGTTCGTACCAGCAGACGATCTCGCCGACGCTGCTCAACGACTTCCGCATCGGCTACCACCGCATCGACTTCGACTCGTTGAACAACTTCACGCTCGACGGCAACAACAACGCCGGGTCCGAACTCGGCATTCCCGGATTCGACGGCGATGTCCGGTACAACAACCCGGGCATTCCGAGCATCGGCCTGACGGCGTTCTCCGGGCTGGGCAACGGCGGCACCAACTGGTACCAGTTCGACACCACGTTCCAGATGTCCAACGTGCTGTCGTGGACCAAGGGCACGCACAACGTCCGCACCGGCTTCGACATTCGCAAGATGGCCACCGGCCGCCGCGCTGCCAACAGCCCGCGTGGCGCCTTCTCGTTCAACGGCCAGATGACCGGCTACTCGGTCGCCGACTTCATGACCGGTGTGCCCAACTCGGTGGGTACGTCCGTCAACCAGGTGCAGGGGCACGTCGGCCAGTGGCGCAACGGCTTCTTCATCAACGACGTCTGGCAGGCGACGCGCAACATGACGCTGAGCCTCGGGCTGCGTTACGAGCGCAACACCCCGGTCCAGACCTACGAGGGCCTGGCCTCGATGCTCGATGCGTCGCAGACCCAGATCATCCCGACCTCGTTCCCGGCGGTGGGCTTCGAGTTCCACGAGCCGAACACCAAGGACTGGGGACCGCGTGTCGGCGGGACCTATCGCCTGACCGAGAAGACGGTGCTGCGTGCCGGCTGGGGCATCTACTACAACCCCAACCAGATGAACTCGTTCACGTTCCTCACCAACAACCCGCCGATTGCCGCCGAGTTCACCTTCAACAACAACCCGCTGAACCCGACCCTGTCCTTCGCTCAGCCCTTTGGCGTCGTCGGACCCGGTGGCGCGCCGAACATGATCACGCCCAACCGGCGCCTGCCCAACGCGCGCAAGAACCAGTGGAGCGTCGACCTGCAGCGCGAGATCTTCGGCAACTCGGTCGTCGAGGTGCAGTACCTGGCCTCCCGCACCAAGAACCTCGATCGCAGCTTCTTCAACAACACCCCGCAGCCCGGGCCCGGGGCGATCGACCCACGCCGGCCGAACCAGGGCTTCCGGCAGATCCGCACCATCCAGAACGACCTGATCGCCAACTACGACGCGGTGAGCCTGATCGCGCGGCGGCGGATGACCAACGGGTTCCTCCTCAACGCGCACTACACCTGGTCCAAGACGCGCGACATGGCCACCCACTCCAACGGCGGGGGCGCGATCGTCAACAACTACGACATCTGGAGCGACTACGGCCCGGCCAATTGGGACGTGCCGCACCGCTTCGTGGTGAGCTACGTGTGGGAGATCCCGTTCCTCCGGGACTCGACCAACCACCTGCTGCGGGGGGTGCTCGGCGGCTGGCAGATTGGCGGGATTTCGACGATCCAGAGCGGTACGCCGCTGAACGTGACCATTCAGCCGGACCGCGCCAACATCGGCGTCGGCAACCAGCGCCCGGCGCTGGTGAACGCCAATGTCGCACTGAACTGCCAGACCAATCCCAACGGGCTGGGCCTGGTGGGTTGTATCGATGCCGCGGCGTTCGCCCTGCCTGACCTCTACACGTTCGGCAACACGCCGCGCAACTACCTGCGCGGCCGGAAGTACAGCCAGACCGACATTTCGCTGATGAAGAACGTCGCCACCGGCGGCCGCACCCGTATCCAGCTGCGCGCCGAGGTCTTCAACCTGTTCGACCAGGTCAACTGGGGCGCCCCCGGCACCACGTTCGGCGCCGCCAACTTCGGCGTCATCGCCTCGGCCGACACCATGCGCCGCGCCGAACTCGGGGTGAAGTTCCTGTTTTAGGCCGCCGGCCGGGTGGCCGGCGCCGTCCAGGGGGCAGCTCGGGGAGCTGCCCCTACCAATTCGGCTCGGGGCTGCCTCTACCGACCCATTGGTCACGCGGGTCGGGGCGCCTCTCGAGTTCGTCCTGCCGCCCACGTTCCCGCCGGTAGGGGCGCCGCTCGAGCTCGTCCCACCGCTGACGTTCACCCGGCAGGGCGCCTCCCGAGGTCGTCCCATCGCCGACGTTCACGCCGGTAGGGGCGTTCCCGGATCGTCCACGCTGACGTTCACGCCGGTAGGGGCGCCTCCCCGAGGCGCCCTGTTCGCGTTTTCCAACGAGCAATACCTGTGACCCTCATGAACTCCACGCACATCACCGGCGGCTGGAGCCGCAGGCAGATCTTCCGTGCCGTGCAGGCACTCGGCCTCGGGACGTTGCTGCCTGGCGCGGCGCAAGCGGCAGCGGGCGCGGCGCCGTGCCCCCGTGACCGGTCCGAGCGGGCGCGAGCTCTACGCCTCGCTCGGCGTGCGCCCGATGATCAACGCGCGCGGCACCCTGACGATCATCGGCGGCTCGATGGAGTTACCTGAGGTGCGGGCCGCCAAGGCGGCGGCCAACCAGCTGTACGTGAACCTGGAGGAGCTGATGGAGGCGGCGGGCGCACGCCTCGCCGAACTCACCGGTGCCGAGTGGGGCATGGTCAGCTCGGGGTGCGCGGCGGCGATGTCGCATGCGACGGCGGCCTGCGTGGCGGGCGGCAACCCGGATCTGCACGTCCGGCATTCCCGACTTGCGCGGCTTCGCCAAGTCCGAAGTGATCATCCCGACCCATTCGCGCAACGTCTACGACGCGGCCATCCGCGCCGTCGGCGTGACCATCGTCGAGGCCAGCACCCCCGAGGAACTGGCGCTGGCGATCGGGCCGAAGACGGCGATGATCTACGTCTTCGCCAACCCGCGCAACGAGACCGGCCCGATGTCGCTCGAGGCCATCGCGGCCATCGCCAAACCGCACGGCGTGCCGATCATGGTCGATGCCGCCGCAGAGATCCTGACCGTCCCCAACATCCACCTGCAGCGCGGCGCGACGCTGGTCGGCTACAGCGGCGGCAAGATCCTGCGCGGACCACAGAGCGCCGGCGTGCTGCTCGGGCGCAAGGATCTCGTCAAGGCCGCGTGGGTGCACAGCGCGCCGCATCACGGCTACGCGCGGTCGATGAAGGTCGGCCGCGAAGAGGTGGTCGGGATGCTCGTCGCGATCGAGCGCTGGGTGAAGGGCGATCGCGCTGCGGAATGGGCCGGGTGGGTCAGGCAGGCCGAAGTCATCGCCGCGGCCGCCGAGCGCGTGCCCGGGCGTCACCGCGGTGGTTGCCCGCGAGCCGTGGGAAGACCGCTCCAACCGCAGCCCGCGCGTCACGCTGCGCTGGACGGCCACGCAGATCGGGCTGACCGGACAGCAGGCCACCGAACTTCTGTACAACGAAGAACCGCGCATCGCGCTCGGTGGCGCGTCCGGGGCCCGCGACGGCATGCCTGGCGACACCGGCATCGCGCTGACTACCTCGATGCTCGCGCCGGGCGACGAGCAGATTGTCGGCGAACGACTGCGCGCGCTGCTGTCAGCAAAGCGGACGCTCGTCGTCGCACCGCCGGCCGCCGCGCCAGCGGGCGACCTGACGGGGCAGTGGCGCGTCGAGATCGCGTTTGCCGCCACGCGCTCGACCCACGTCCTGCAGCTTCGCCAGCAAGACGGTCGGGTGGACGGCTCGCACCAGGGCGACTTCGACACGCGGGACATGTCGGGAACCATGGACGGCGCGCGCGTGACGTTGACCAGTCGCATCACCGAGCGCACCGGCAACGCCCTCAACTACCGCTTCACGGGTGAGCTGTCGGGCGACACGATGTCGGGCACGCTCGACATGGGCGAGTACCGCAGCGCGACGTGGACGGCGCGGCGGGTCGCCCTGGCCTGAGGGCGGCAAAACGTACGGCAACGGCAACGGCAACGGCACGGCAGCGGCAGTCGGCAGTCGGCAGTCGGCAGCCAGGAGCCGGGCACCGGGTCACGGGTTTCGGGGACCGCTTGACGGCGAACTGCTGACTGCTCGGACGCCGGGACGTCAGCACGACGGTGGTCTATCCGCACGTACTGAAGACAATTCCCGTTCTCGCAACTGCTCCACGAGATCGAGGAGTACTTTCAGCACTACGCATGTCTCGATGGGTGGATTCACACGAAGGCAAGGACTAGAAACCATGTCTCTCTATGGCACTCGACAGCTCTTGGATAGCATGCGCGCCGTCCGACAGAACACGATTTTGATGGCCGGTGATATTCCGGAGGAGCAGTACGCCTTCCGCGCCACACCCGAGACGCGATCGGTCGCCGAAACGCTGGTCCACATTGCGTGGCTCTGGACCGCCGATCATTTGATGCACGAAGAACGGCGTCTCGATTCCTTCGACTGGGTTCGACTTTCCGGCATTGCTCGCGACGTCGGCGGCCGAGGAGCGAGTTGCGCGGTCGAAGGCGGAGATCATCGACATGCTGCGCGTCGAAGGGGAGCGAGCAGCACGGTGGGTGGAAGGACTCTCCGACGCATTTCTATCGGAACGAATCAGCTTTCCTGACGGCGGTTCAGTGAGCCGCTTCGAGATGCTCCTCGGCACGAAGGAGCATGAGCTCCAGCACCGGGCGCAGCTGACGGTCATGCAGCGGATGATGGGGATCGTGCCGCGGTTTACGGGGCTGGCGTAGCTGCCTGCGTCAGGCTCGAACGGCGGCCGCGGATCTCCTTCGCCGATTCATCGGCCTTACCTGAACGCGGTCACCAGGCTCGCCCCGCGCTCCGAAGCCGTGCAGCGCGCTGACGCGTGACCTATGTTGGTGCGAAACTGCAGTTCCACGAAATGGCGTGTCCCGGTCTGTGGCGCGCCGACGCCTCACGCCCGTTGCACTTGACGAGCAGTTACGGGTTGCTCGCTTCGCTCGCTGTGAACTGGATTCGCTCGCAAGTGACTTGAACGTAGGCAGGCATCCAGTCGAAGCACTTCGCGAAGCCGCGGCAGAACGGTTGTCGACAGCGATGTCGGGTACGAGAAGCAAGTCCGCGATGCCGCAGTCATCGTTGAACAGCGCGACACGGTCCATGGTGTCGGAAGGTACGAGACGACACGGAGGCTCCCTACGCGAAGTTCCCGTAGACCTCTGGCTATGCGCCGCTTGCAGCCGACGGCGCCAGGCATGATCATGACGCGCCGCCGCTGAAGCGGAGCACGTTACGCGGCGTCAGACGTGATACTCGGTACTCAGTAGGAGGGGCACATGATTCAAGTCGAGTGTATCGACCATGTGGCGCTCACAGTGCGCAACGTGGCCCGCTCCGTCGCCTGGTATCAGGCCGTGCTCGGCCTGGAGCGGCGGTATGCGGACGTCTGGGGCGAGTGTCCTGCCGTGCTTGGCGTGGGCTCGACGTCTGTGGCGCTCTTCCCGGCGAGGGTCCCGGACCCGGCACCGCCACCTGGCCACGACGTGCTCTCGATCCGCCATATCGCGTTTCGTGTTGATCGGGCAGCCTTCGACCAGGCGCGTGGCGAACTGGAGACGCACGGCGTGAGCCCGAGTTTCGCGGATCATACGGCGGCGCACTCGTTGTACTTCACGGACCCGGATGGACACCAGCTCGAGATCACGACATACGACGTCGGTCAGGTCTGACACCCATACGGTTCAACAGCCATGTACACTCTCGACCAGGTCGTGCCGTGGGGTCGTTCCTTCGAGGAGTACGTCGCCATGTTCGCGCTGACCGCCGAGGATCTGAACGGCCGAGTCCTGGGCTGTGGCGACGGCCCGGCCAGTTTCAATGCCGTGGCCACCGGCCACGGTTCAGTCGTCATCTCGTGCGATCCGATTTACCGCTGGGGCGTACCGGAACTGCGTGGCCGCATCGCGGACACCTACGGGCAGGTCCTGCAGCAGACGCAACAGAACCTACAGGACTTCGTCTGGACCGCCATCCCTTCAATCGAGGCGTTAGGCCAAACACGAATGGCCGCCATGGACGCGTTCTTGACCGACTATTCGTCCGGTCGCGCCACGGGTCGATACGTTGCGGCGGAGTTGCCGACACTGCCGTTCGAGGACCAGGAGTTCGACCTGGCGCTCTGCTCTCACCTGCTGTTCTTGTACAGCGGTCAGCTGGGGGAGACGTTTCACCATGCATCGCTGCTCGAACTGTGCCGAGTGGCTCGGGAGGTCCGGGTCTTTCCGTTGCTCGCGCTGGGCGGCAGTCGCTCGCCTTTCGTCGACAACGGCGTCGCATTGCTTGGTGCACGAGGCCTCGTGGTCTCCATCGAAACGGTACCCTACGAGTTCCAGCGTGGGGGCAACGAGATGCTCAGGATTCGTCAGGCATGAAAATCCTGGGCCTGAGCGGCTGGCGACGTCGGTCACCCGAGCGAAGGATTCTGCTTGCACTTCTCGGCTTCGTACGACGGGGAGGTCGTCCTTTCCGGCCAGCCGTTTCAGCGCTCCCGATTGGAAGGCGCACGTCGGCCGGCCAGGCTCCGCCCGTCGAGGGCGAACCTCGGGACGGTGCTGAGGCCAAGGCATATAGCAAAACCATCTTGGTAAGGAGATTCGACCTATGGAGTCGGCACACCGGCTGGCGCGACGGGCCGTCGTGCTCTCCGTCCTCTGCGGCGTGGGGGCTGCCCTCCTGCACGCGGCCGACGCTCGCACCATTCGCCTGAGCTCGGGCGAGGGGTCTGTCGAAAAGCGTGCGAAACAACTGCCTTGGCCGGCTGACTCGCCGCAGCGCACTCGCTACACGGCGCCGACCTATCCCGCGGGTCTCCCGGCAGGCGTCGGCGTCGTGACGCTGCAAGTGACGACTGCGGCAGAGGGCCAGGTGGTCGAAGCCCGCGCGTACGAAGTGACTTTGAGTGGACCAGTTGCGGGTCGCGCCGCCGACGTCACCGGAGCCTCGTTCGCGGCAGCGGCGGTGTCGGCGGCGAACGGCTGGGCCTACCAACCGTCACGACGCGGGCCGTTGACGTTCCTAGCCAACGTCGTAGTGCGATCGGACGGCACGCCCGGATCGCAGGCGACGACGGGCCCTGCGCCACGGCTCGAGCATGGTGACGCGCGAGTCAAGGCGACCAAGCACGTCGCCGCCACCTTTCCGGCGATCGCCCGCGTCCAGCGCATCCAGGGTGTGATCGTCCTCGAAGCCGCCGTCGGTCGGGACGGCCGCGTGACCGACAGCCGTGTGCTGAGGGCCATCCCGCACCTCGACAAGGCGGCACTCGACGCCGTCGCTCAGTGGGAGTTCGAGCCACAGGCGCTGTTCGGCAGCGGCAGCGACGAGTCCGTGACCATCGAGTTGCTGCTCAACTTCGCGCTGCCCTAGTAGCCTGCCGCTGCCCTTCGTGCAGGCCGCGAGTCGGCCGCCTCCTCGCCTCGACCGCCCAACACGGCTTGCAGCCGACGGCGCCCGGCGCGATGATGAGGCGGCGCGGCTGAAGCGGAGCACGTTAGCGAGCCCGGGCCGCAGTTGAAAATTGTCAAGGTTCTCGATGGGGCAACCGCCACACACTTGCGATATGCACGTCGGTGATGGCGGCCTGACAACCGGTCGCGGCGGACGGTCCGCTGCGCGGCCCGCCGCTGAACCTAAGCGTCGGGCGGCAATGGGTAACTCTGTAGCTCGCGCAGTGTCCATTGCGGGGCATCCCGCCGTGCTCATGCCCGCGGCAGCGCTGCTTGCCTCGCCAGGGCACATGGGCCCAGCCGCCCTCGCCGTGTCGCTGGTCTGTGCCTGTGCGGTTGTGGGCTACAGCCTCTACAAGGCCCGCCGAGGTGACTGGGTGCACGTCGACGCCTCGGTGCCGGCCGAAAGGGCCCAACTCAATGCCCGCGTGGTCATCGGCCTTTTGGCGGCTGCAGGCGCGCTCTGGCTCACCGGGCTGCCCGTCGGCTTTCCCGTGGTGGTTGGCCTCTCGGCCCTGATCGTGGCGGTCGGCCACATCTTCCGGGGCGTGGCCAAACTGTCGCTCCACGTTGCGTTTGCCGTATTCGCGGCCTTTCTGGTCTGGCCCAACCACATTGCGGCAGCCACGCTCGCACTGGCAGCGGTCGGCGTCACCTGGTCTCGCCTTGCACTGCGCCGCCACGTCGCAGCAGACATCATGCTGGGCGGGCTGGCGGGCGCTGCAGCCGGGCTTGCATTCCACATTGCGGTGACGTGGCTTGCCGTCTGACAATTCGTCCAAGCCGACACGGCTTCGCAGTTCGGCGTGACTGAATAGCAGATTGCACGTGAGTCATGGGAGCCCTATGGAATTCCCTCGAGTACGACGCCTGCCACGCATGATTGCCGGTGTCGCGCTGGCCCTCGTGGCCTCGCAGCAGGCATTTGCGCAGATCTGCAGGCCAGTTGCCGAGCGGACCGGCGAGGTCGGGTGCTGGATCATCGCGAATACTGAGTTGGGCGAGCTACCACCAGGACCGATCTTCTGGCACCTCGACAGCTATTCGACGCGCACGGAAGCGGAGCGCGCGAAGGGGCCACGTGGAACTGTCGTGGAATCGCTTGGCAGGGTGTGGCTGCTCACGGTCGACGGCGCCAGAGGGCATCAGTCCGGGAGCGCACGTGTGGCAGAAATCGGCCCTCTGCCGATGAGCGCGGCTGCGAAGTACTCCGCGCAATACATGGAGGCAGTGTTCACCCCAGGCATGACGGCGCCCGCACATCGGCACTCGGGCCCGGAGGCGTGGTACACACTGGCGGGAGAGACATGCCTGGAGACTCCCGAAGGCACGATGGTGGGCCGAGCGGGAGGCTCCCACGTCATGGTCCCGGGTGGTCCGCCCATGCATCTCACCGCCACCGGCACGGAGACTCGCCGCGCGTTGGTGCTCATCCTGCACGATTCGACGCAGCCGCCGACCACGCCGGCGCCTGACTGGACGCCGAAAGGGTTGTGTCGACGCTGACGCTGGAGAACGGCACGGCGTGTGCTCGACATCACCTGCGGGGCCGGCGCTACCACAGTTGCCATCAAGCTGTCGCGGCTCGCTCCGTCGGAGCGCACTCCTGGAGATCGACGGTTGCTTCCATGGGAGGCAAGTACCTGGTGGGGATACCCAAGGAACACCGGAGCATGGCGGGGCTTTCAGGTGACGAGCGCGAGATCGAAGTGACACTCGCGGTCGACTCCACGGAACGGAGCGTGGAGCTGCCAGCTGACGTCCGAATGGCCTTGGCCGCAGAAGGGCTGGTAGAGGCTTTCGGGCGGCTTGCGCCGTCCGCGCGCAAGGAGTGGGTGCGGCAGATTGAAGCGGCGAAAGCGGATGCGACTCGCCTTGGCCGGATCGCGAAAGCGGTCGAAGCGGCAAGAGCCCGGGCATGAAGGGTGGCGCCTGACAACGCGCGTGGGCATGCGCACGGACGCCATGACACGTTCTGCCGAGGCCTTCGCGGCTCGACATCGTGATGGAACACAGCTGGAGTCCGTGGGGCATTCGCCGCTTCTACGTGCGAGAGACTCTGGGCAATCGTGACATCCTGCAGCACGTCTGACGGTGCACAGTGAACAACTCGATCACACAGCAAGAGATCTGGAACGGGACGGGAGGGCAGGGCTGGGTGTTGAGCCAGGACCTGCTGGACCTGACCTATCAGCCTTTGGAAGCGCTGCTGGCAGACGCCGTGTCGTCAGCGTCGGCGCGCCGTGTGCTCGACGTCGGCTGCGGGACCGGCGCCACCACGGTTGCCATTCAGCGACGGCTTGGTGTCGATGGCAGTTGTGTCGGCATCGATCTGTCGGAGGTGATGATCGACGCCGCGCGTGCGCGGGCCGAACGCGAGGGCAGCGCCGCGACGTTCGTGTGTGCCGATGCGCAGACGCACCTGTTCGAGCCTGCCTCTGTGGACATGGTCGTCTCGCGCTTCGGCGTCATGTTCTTCAGTGATCCGGTCCGGGCGTTCGCCAACCTGCGCAGCGCTGCCGTCGAGGGGGGCGCCTGTGCTGCATCGTCTGGCGCCGCGCCGCGGAGAATCCGTTCATGACCGCGGCCGAGCAGGCGGCAGAACCGCTGCTGCCTGGCGTCTGCAGGCGAGAGCTGGATGGCCCCGGCCAGTTCGGGCTGGCCGACCAGCGCGAGGGTGCAGCACATTCTCGCGGAGAGTGGCTGGCACGATGTCGACATCGCGCCCATTGACGTGCCGTGCGCGTTTCCCCGCGTCAGAGTTGGATCTCTACCTCGGCCGCCTCGGACCGGTAGGCCGGGTCCTGCAGAGCGCGGACGAGGAGACCCGCGCCAGGGTCATCGAGGCAGTGCGCCCCGCGATGGCTCCCTATCTGCACGGCACCGAGGTCCGCTTCACCGCCGCATGCTGGAGGATCGGCGCACGTACGGGCGCGTGACATCGGGTTGCAGCGTACGAACTCCGGCACCCGGCACCAGCGCCATCGAGCGACACAGCCATGACAGACTTCCACGAGCCACGTCGAATCGCTCCGGCCATGGACATTGCTGCTGCTCCTGGTGGCCATGGTGGCCGGATCTGTTCACCCCGCAGAGGCACAGCGCATGTCCAAGGCACCCCGCACCCTGATGACCTTCTCCGGCGGCGCCGACGAGCCGGCGTGGGTCGCGGTCAACGACGGCGTGATGGGCGGCCTGTCGCGGGGCCGGCCCGCGGTCGCCGACGGGCAACTGCGCTTCACAGGCACGCTGTCGCTCGAGAACAACGGCGGCTTCGCGTCGGTGCGGACGACGGGGCGCGTCTACGACCTGAGCGGCGCCACGGCGATGATCCTGCGCGTGCAGGGGGACGGTCGCACCTACCAGTTGCGTCTGGCAACCGACGCCCGCATTCGTCGTTCGGCAATTGCCTACGGCGCAGAGTTTCAGACAACGGCCGGGCAGTGGACCGAGGTGCGCATCCCGCTTGCCTCGCTCGTGCCAACCTTCCGCGGCCGAACGCTGGATGGCCCGCCACTGGACCTCGCCAAGGTCGAAGAGATACGGCTGCTGATCGGCGACGACCGCAAGGGGCCGTTCAGCCTCATCGTGGACTGGATCAAGGTCGAGTAGCCCTCGCAGGCATCCCCGACACCGTACCGGGCACCCATCCTTTGCCGTGGCCTCGCCGGCCGACTTCGGGCATGATCGCGCGCATGCTCTCGAGCCTGTCCCAACGCTCAAGGTGGCGGCCGACCGCTGCCCTCATTCTCGGCCTCACGGTGTCGGCGGCAGCGATGACACTCGTTTCGGCGCAGTCACCCGCAGGAGCTGGGACGATGTTCGTCTACTTCGGGACCTATACCGGCGAGAAGAGCAAGGGCATCTACCGTGCTCGCCTCGACCTCGACCGCGGCACGCTGTCGGAGCCCGAGCTGGCAGCCACGGTCACCAGCCCGAGCTACCTCGCCGTGGACCCGAGCCGGCGCCGTCTCTTCGCCGCCAACGAGATGGGCAAGTTCGGCGACAAGCCGACCGGCGCGGTGAGCAGCTTTGCCATCGACGGCGCGACCGGTGCGCTGACCCTGCTGAACCAGGAAAGCTCCGGCGGCAGCGGGCCGGCCCACGTCTCGGTGGACCGGACCGGCCGGACGCTGCTGGTGGCCAACTACGGGGGCGGCAGCGTCGCCTCGTTGCCGATCGGCGCGGATGGCCGCCTCGGACCCGCGGCGTCGGTCATCGTGCACAAGGGGTCCAGCACCCATCCCAAGCGCCAGACCAAGCCGTACGCCCACTCGATCAACATGGACACGGCCAACACCTTTGCTTACGCGGCTGACCTCGGCGCCGATCGTCTGTTCATCTACAGGCTCGACCCGAAGACGTCTGCCCTGACGCCGGCGACACCACCGTCGGTCGCGCTGGCCCCCGGGTCCGGGCCGCGGCACCTGTCGTTCCATCCGGGTGGGCGCTACGCCTATGTGATCAACGAACTGGCGCTGACGGTCACCGCGTTCAGCCGCGACGCGGCAAGCGGCGCACTCACCGAGGTGCAGACGATCAGCACGCTGCCGGCCGGGCAGGCGGCCGAGGCCGCGTTCAGCACCGCCGAGGTCGTCGTCCACCCCTCGGGCAAGTTCCTGTACGGCTCCAACCGTGGCCATGACAGCCTGGTGGTGTTTGCCATCGACGAGGCCAAAGGCACGCTGACCCTCGTCCAGCACGTGCCCACGCAGGGCAGCACCCCGCGCGGCTTCGGCATCGACCCGAGCGGGCGCTACCTGCTGGCCGGCAACCAGCGCTCCGACTCGGTGGTCGCCTTCCGCATCGACCGCAGCACGGGTCGCCTCACCCCCACCGGTCAAACCCTCAACGTCGGCTCACCAGTCAGCGTCGTCTTCGTTCCGGTCAGCTGAATGCCCTACCGCCACCGTGTCCTGACCCTGCTGTTCCTGCTGTCGATGGTGACGTACCTGGACCGCGTCTGTATCGCGGTGGCCGGGCCGGAGATGCAGAAGGACCTGGGCCTGTCGCCATCGCAGTGGGGCTGGGTGGTGGGCATCTTCGCGCTCTCGTACGCACTGTTCGAGATCCCCTCCGGCGCCCTCGGTGACCGGATCGGCCCGCGCAAGGTGCTGACCCGCATCGTGTTGTGGTGGTCGGCCTTCACCAGTCTGACCGGCCTGGTCTCGAGCTACCCACTGCTGCTGGCGACGCGCTTTGCCTTTGGCATGGGCGAGGCCGGCGCGTATCCCAACGCCTCGTCGAGCATCTCGCGCTGGTTCCCGCCCGCCGAGCGGGCTCGGGCACACGGCACCGTGTGGATGGCCAGTCGCGTTGGCGGTGCCCTGACGCCCCTGCTCGTGGTGCCGATCGTCGCCGCGTACGGCTGGCGGATGGCCTTCTATCTCTTCGGATTGCTCGGCGTGGTCTGGGCGATTGCCTGGTACTGGTGGTACCGCGACTACCCGAGCCAGATGCCGGGCGTGACCCAGGCGGAACTGGCGCACATCGGCGAATCGTCGTCGCCGCGCGCGCACCACGGCTTGCCCTGGGCGCAGGTGCTGCGCAACCGGAACTTCTGGACCATCCTGCTCATGTACCACGCGTACTGCTGGGGCGCGTATTTCTACGTCTCCTGGATGCCGACCTACCTCCGGCTCGGTCGCGGCTTCACCGCCGACGAGATGAAGATCTACGCCATGCTGCCGTTCGTGGCGGGCGCCATCGGCAATCTCACAGGCGGGTCCCTGAGCGACATGCTGGTCCGCCGTATCGGTCTGCGCAACGGGCGGCGCATCGTCGCGTCCGCGGGCCTTGCCGCGTCGGCGCTGTGTCTCTTCGGCACCGCGGTCGTCGAGAATCGCCTGGTGGCGGTGGCCCTGCTGACGATGGGGTACTTCAGCATGGACTGCATGCTGCCTGTCTCGTGGGCGGTGTGCGTGGACGTCGGTCGTCGTCACGCCGGTGCCGTGACGGGGGCGATGAACTCGGCCGGCCAGATCGGATCGTTCGTGTCCTCGATTGCCTTCGGTGCCCTGGTCGATGCCTACGGCGGACGCTACGACGTGCCGCTGGTGATCTTCAGCGGCATGCTGATGATCTCCGCCGTGCTCTTCCTGCGTATCGACGCCTCCGAACCGCTGCACCTGGAGTCGGGCGGGACATTGGCCCAGCAGAGTGGCTGACCTCGCGACGCGTGCCGACATCGACCAGCTGCTGCGCCATTTCTATTCGCGCGCCATGGTCGACCCGGTCATCGGCTACCTCTTCACCGACGTGGCCCACCTCGACCTGGAGGCGCACCTGCCGCAGATCGGCAACTTCTGGGAGCAGGTCCTGCTGCAGCGTCCCGTCTACGTCGGACAGCCGATTGCCGCTCACCTGCCGCTGCATCAGGCGGCGACGCTGCAATCGGTCCACTTCCAGCGCTGGTTCTCGATCTGGGCCTCCAGCGTCGACCAGCTGTTCGTCGGCGAACTGGCAACCGAGGCAAAGCGACGGGCCGCGATCATCGCCGAGTCGATGCAATACCGCCTGGGGGTCTCGTCGCCGGAAGGGGAGTTCTCAGAGGCCTATCGCGAGGCGCTGCAGATGGCGCGAGTGCCGGGGGACGGGGGCACACCGGGTGACGGGAAACGGGTAGCGGGTAGCGGGTAACGGGTAACGGGTAACCGGGCGCACCGGGTACGGCCGGGTACCGCGACTGCCGCCTGCCGCCTGGCCGCGACTGCCGACTGCCGATTGCCAAACACGAAAAAGGGCAGCCCCGCCGTGGCGGATGCTGCCCTTGGGGTGCCGCGAGCGGGGTGCCTACTCGACGATGAGCTGGCCGACCATCCCGGCCTGGAAGTGCGCCGGGAACGTGCAGATGAACTGGTACTTGCCGGCCGCCGGGGCGGTGAACTCGACGGTGACGGTCTCACCGCCGCCAGCCAAACCCGACGCCGCGATGATCTGGGCCTTGGACTTGGGTGAGATGTAGTCGGTATCGCGCGCCGTCGAGCTGGCAGATGCGACGGTCGCGCCGTCCACGCCAGCCTTGAGCAGCACGAAGTTGTGCGCCATGGCCATCTTCGGCAGAGCGCTCTCGGTCTTGAGGGTCACCTTGACCTTCTGACCCGCCTTGACGCGGATGACCGCGGGCGCAAAGCGCATGCTGTCGGTCGCGGTGATGGCCACCGCCTTCACGGGGCCAGCGGCTTTGGCGGCGGCTTTTGGCGCGGCCGCCTTCGGAGCCGCCTTCGTGGTTTGGGCCAGGGCCAGCGCCGGGGACAGCGTCAGCGCAACGGTGCACAGCACGGCGCACAGAGAGTGACGGGGCATCGAGGCAATCCTTTGGAAGAGAACAAGGCAGGCAGTCGGCCCCCGGATGGGACCGCCGCACAGGCTGAGGTGCAATGGGCCGCACCATCAACAATCGTACCTGAAAGTATGACGCCCGTACGAACGGGCGCGGTGCGCGAATCGGGCAACCTCGACCGTCCGGGAAACGCCGCCCGCGTCTTCCCTGCACCGCGGTCCGCTCCGGAATCTGGCTAGGATAGGCGCGTGCAGACACAGCGAGCGCGGATGCTGGCCGGCCAGCCGTACGATCCAGACGATCCCGAGCTGACAGAACTGCGCTTCACCGCCGTGGAGCGGTGCCAGCAACTCGCCTCGCTCTCGCCGCGGGACGAGGCGGCCAGGCGCGCCGTGCTGGTCGAGCTGTTCGGGCAGGGAGGCGACAGCGTCGGCGTCCATCCGCCGTTCCGGTGTGACTACGGCGTCCACATCGAACTCGGCACGCGGGTGTTCTTCAACTTCGACTGCGTCGTGCTGGACGTCTGTCGCGTCCGCATCGGCAGCTTCACCCAGTTCGGCCCGGCCGTGCAGATCTACACCGCCACACATCCTCTGGATGCCGCGACCAGACGCCTGCACGAGTCGGGGCGGCCGGTCACTATCGGCGACGATGTCTGGGTGGGGGGCGGCTCGATCATCCTCCCCGGCGTGACGATCGGGTCGCGCACCGTGATTGGCGCCGGCAGTGTGGTCACCCGCGACATCCCCGACGATGTCGTGGCTGCCGGCAATCCGTGCCGCATCCTCCGTAGCCTCGAGCCCGGCGAACGGGCGCAGCTCGGTCCCGGGCCGCCGCCGCGTCCCTAGCCCGCGCACCCCGGACGTGCTGCGGAGGTGCGTCGCGGACGCGGCTTGGCGGTACCATGGCGGCCACATGCGTATCCGCACCTATCTTCGTGTCGTGCTGCCGGCCGTGCTCTGCTCGGTCGTCGCAGCGTCGTCTGCCCTCGCCCAGGATGCGATTGGCACCGCGCCGCCTGCCAAGGCCACCATCGGACAGGTGGCCTTCATCGCCGGTCGATGGGCCGGGACCCTGGGCGACCGCAACATCGAGCAGCACTGGATGCCGCCTGCCGGCACCTCGATGGTGGCGGCCTTCCGCAATCTGCAGGGCTCCACGCCGATGCTCTACGAGCTGCTGGTCATCGAGGAGCAGGACGGCGGGCTGATGCTGCGCATCAAGTATTTCGCGCCTGGTCCAGGCCTGGTGGGCCGCCAGCCCCAGAACGAGGCCGCCGAACATCGCCTGGTCAAGGTGCAGGGGGAAGTGGCGGTGTTCGAAGGCACCGGTGCCAACCCCATCCGCATCACGTTCTCGAAGCCGTCGGTCGATCAGCTGTCGATCGTCATCGACCGCACGCGCGACGGCAAGACGACACAGACGCTGTTCCCGTACACGCGAGTCAAATAATCGGCAGTCGGCAGTCGGCAGTCGGCAGGCGGCAGGCGGCAGGCGGCACGGCAGCGCCGGTCAGTCGAGCCGCCACGGCTGCCGGGCCGGCGCCTGCGCGGGGGCGGCGCGGAGGTACTGCGCCGGCCAGGGCACCTGGTCGCCGAGCGTCTCCGCGGCGTGCAGGGGCCACTGCGGGTCGCGCAGCAGCTCGCGGGCGAGCAGCACGGCATCGGCGTCGCCGTCGACGAGGATGCGTTCGGCCTGGTGCGGGTCGGTGATCATGCCGACCGCGCCAGTGCGCACGCCGGCCTCCTGGCGAATGCGGCGCGCGAACGGAACCTGGTAGCCCGGCCCGACGGGAATGTGCTGGTGGGCGGCAAGCCCGCCGGACGAACAGTCGATCAGATCGACGCCCTCGGCCGCCAGCCGGCGCGCCAGGTCCACACACTCCTCCACGTCCCAGCCGCCGTCCACCCAGTCGGTGGCCGAGACGCGCACCAGGAGCGGCGCCCGCTCCGGCCAGCGGGCGCGCACCGCGCGGACGACGTCCAGCGTCAGCCGGCAGCGCGACTCGAAGGCGCCCCCGTACTCGTCCTCGCGGGTGTTGCTGATCGGCGACAGGAACTGGTGCAACAGGTAGCCATGGGCGGCGTGCACCTCGACGACCCGGAAGCCGGCCTCCCAGGCGCGGGTTGCCGCGTCGCCGAAGGCATCGACGATGGCGCGGATGTCGTTGACGGCCAACGCCTGTGGGTGGGGATAGAGCTCCGAGTGGGGGACCGCGCTCGGCGCCACCACGTCGGCCCAGCCGCCCTCGTCGGGCGACAGGGCGCCATGGCCGCCCCAGGGCCGATGGGTGCTCGCCTTGCGTCCGGCGTGGGCGAGCTGGATGCCGGCGGCGCTGCCCTGCGCGTGGACGAAGTGCGCCACGCGTGCCAGCCCTTCGACGTGCGCGTCCTGCCAGATGCCGAGATCCTGCGGGCTGATGCGACCGTTGGCCTGCACCGCGGTGGCTTCGGTGAAGGTCAGCCCGGCGCCACCGAGTGCGAACCGCCCGAGATTGACCAGGTGCCAGTCCGAGGCGAAGCCATCGGTGCTGGAGTACTGACACATCGGCGAGACGAAGACGCGATTGGGCAGCGTCGCGCCAGCAAGGACGATCGGCGTGAACAGGTGCGACATCGCCTCGATCATACCGGCCGTGCGGGGCCGGCATTGGCGGTGGCACGCACACCTGTGGTACGTGGTGCGGAGAGGAGCCGCACATGACCCAGCCGTACCCCACGCGAGCCGTCGGCCAGGCCGGCCCGATCGCCTACCTCTCCGGATTCGGCAACGGCTTCGAGACCGAGGCGCTGCCGGGCGCCTTGCCGATCGGGCGCAACTCGCCGCAACGCTGTGCGTACGGGCTCTACGCCGAGCAGTTGTCGGGGTCGCCGTTCACGGCCCCGCGCGCCAGCAACGAACGGTCGTGGCTGTACCGGATCCGGCCGACGCTGCAGCATTGGGGGCACTTCGAGAAAGTCGAGTCCGGGCCTATGGCTCACCGCTCCGCACGCGGCGGTAGACCTGCCGATCGGACCCGATGCGCTGGGATCCTTTCCCGCTGCCAGCCACCCCGCAGTCCTTCCTCGAGGGGGTCCGCACCATCACGACCGCCGGCGATGCCGGTGCGCAGGCCGGCATGGCCGCGCACGTCTACCTGGTGACGCGGTCGATGGTCGACGAGTACTTCTACGATGCCGACGGCGAACTGCTGCTGGTGCCGCAGCAGGGGGCGCTCCGTCTGTGGACCGAGTTCGGGATCATCGACATCGAACCCGGCGAGATCGCCGTCATCCCGCGCGGCGTGAAGTTGCGCGTCGAGCTGCCGGGTGGCCCGGCCCGGGGCTACGTGTGCGAGAACTACGGGGGCGCCTTCACACTACCCGAGCGTGGGCCGATCGGCGCCAACTGCCTGGCCAACCCGCGCGACTTCCTGGCCCCGGTCGCGGCGTACGAGCAGCGCGACGAGACGCCCTCGCGAATGTTCGTCAAGTGGGGCGGCACGCTGTGGACGGACGACCCTCTCGCATTCCCCGCTCGATGTCGTTGCCTGGCACGGCAACTACGCGCCCTACAAGTACGACCTGCGCCGCTTCTCGCCGGTCGGACCGGTGCTGTTCGATCACGCCGACCCATCGATTTTCACCGTCCTGACCTCACCGTCGGAGACCCGCGGCACCGCCAACGTCGACCTGGTGGTCTTTCCGGAGCGCTGGGCGGTCGCCGAGAACACCTTCCGGCCGCCCTGGTACCACATGAACGTGATGAGCGAGTTCATGGGCCTGGTGTACGGGCGCTACGAGGCCAAGCCGCAGGGCTTCGCGCCCGGCGGCTGCTCGCTGCACAACACGATGCTGCCGCACGGCCCGGACGCCGACGCGTTCGAGGCAGCCAGCCACGCCGAGCTGAAACCGCAGAAGCTCGAGGCGACGCTCGCCTTCATGTTCGAGACCCGCTTCATGCAGCGGGTCACCGCGTGGGCTGCCGGCGCGGAGCAGTTCCAGCGCGGCTACGGCGCCTACGGCACGCACTTGAAGACGCATTTCGACCCGACGCGGCCATGACGCGTGCGCCGGATTCACCCGCCCACCGTTCGTGCACACGCCGGCAGGCGCGCTGATGCACGTCCATCTCGTCGACGGCACCTACGAGCTCTTTCGCCACTACCACGCGGTGCCCAGGGCCCGCGATCGCGACGGCCAGGAGGTCGCGGCCGTCCGCGGCGTGCTGCATTCGCTGCTCGGCATGGTTCGGCAGGGTGCCACGCACCTCGGCGTCGCCACCGATCACGTCATCGAATCGTTTCGTAACGACCTCTGGCCCGGCTACAAGACCGGCGCCGGCATCCCGGACGACCTCTGGTCGCAGTTCGGTCTGCTCGAAGACGTCCTGACCGCCGCCGGTTTCGTCGTCTGGCCGATGGTCGAGGTCGAGGCCGACGATGCGCTGGCGACGATGGCGCGGCTGGCTGCCGACGACACCCGCGTGACGCAGGTGCACGTCTGCTCACCCGACAAGGACCTCGCGCAATGCGTCCGCGGCACCCGCGTGGTGCAGGAACTGCGACGGGCCCGGCTGACCCTGGACGAGGACGGCATCGTCGCGAAGTTCGGCGTGCTGCCGCGCTCGATGCCCGATTACCTTGCGCTGGTCGGCGATGCCGCCGACGGCTATCCCGGCGTGCGCGGATGGGGTGCGAAATCGGCCGCCGCGGTCCTGGCGCGCTACGGACACCTCGAAGCGATTCCGGACGACTACCGGACGTGGACGGCAAATCCGGCCAACCCGGCGACGCTGGCGCGCAACCTCGCGGCGCAGCGCGACGAGGTGCTGCTGTTCAGGACCCTGGCCAGGCTCCGCGACGACGTGCCGCTCGACACCGACGTGGAGGCGCTGCGCTGGACGGGGCCCACCGACGGCTTCGAGGCGCTGGCGGCGCGCCTGGATGCGGCCCGGACGACCCCCTAGATCCTTCCGGCAGCGTCACCGCTGGAGGGCTGACGGTTCTTCGATCGACACCACTTCGAAGTGGGTGAGCGCGGCCGCACCGTACGTCGTGGTCAATGCCGCATCGGCCGCATCCAGGCCGGTGGCCATCAGCACCCGTCCGATCCGCGGCGTGTTGTGGCGGGCATCGAAGGTCCACCAGCGGTCGCCGAGGTAGACCTCGAACCAGGCGCTGAAGTCCATCGGATAGGGCGCCAGCGGCACGCCGAAGTCGCCGAGATACCCGGCGGCATAGCGTGCCGGGATGTGCATGGCGCGGCAGAACGTGATGGCCAGGTGCTGGAAGTCGCGGCACACCCCGGCGCGTCCCGTGAAGACGTCGAGGGCAGTCCGGGTGGGGCTCGACTGGCCAAACGAGTAGCTCACGCGCTGGTGGACCCAGTCGCAGATGGCCTGCACGCGCGACCAGCCCGGGGCGACGCCGCCGAACAGCTCCGCCGCGACCGGCGACAGCAGGTCCACCTCGCAGAACCGGCTGCCAAGGAGGTACCGCAGCGTCTCGGGCGGCAGGCGATGCACCGGCACTTCCGGCGCGTCCAGTTGCACCGGATCGGGCAGGCCGCTGTCCTCGATCAGGGTGTGCCCGGTCAACCGCACCTGGCCCGCCGGCGCCACGAACCGGGTCATGCGGTTGCCGAACAGGTCGATGAATTGCTGCAGGTCCACCACCGGCGTCGTCGTCAGCACGTCGGGCTCGCGGAGGTCGGTGAAACGCGAGGGGTGCACCGAGAGCAGTGCGGTGACTGCGGCCGGCGCCGGAAACATGAGGGCGATGTCGTAGCCGAGCCTGATCAGCACAAGGTTTTATAGCACCTCGCCTCTCGGTTCGCCCGGGCCCGGCCCGGGGAACCAGCCTGCGGTGCAGCTCGGCCCATCATCCGGTCGCGGCTAAGGGGGGCGGTCCGGCCGGCGAGGGTCGGTATAGTAGGGCGATGCCGCGACTTCGCGGCGCGAAAGGCTCGCGTGACCTACTGTCTGGGTATCGTGACGTCGGAAGGTCTCGTGATGGCCTCCGACTCCCGATCCAATGCCGGGTACGACCAGGTGAACGTCTGCCGCAAGATGTACCGCTTCGTCATCGAAGGCGAGCGGGTGTTCGTGATCCTCACGAGCGGCAGCCTGTCGATCAGCCAGTCGGTGCTGTCGCTGCTGCGCGCCGACTTCGATGCCGGCCGCGGCCTGGCCACGGCGCCCTCGTTCTACGACGCCGCCCGGATCGTCGGCGACACGGTCCGGCAGGTGTCCGAGATCGACCGCGCTGCGCTCGAGCGCGACAACTACAGCTTCAACGTGCACCTGCTGCTCGGCGGCCAGGTCAAGGGGCAGGCGCCGGCGCTCTACCTGATCTACCCGCAGGGCAACCCGCTGCAGGCGACCGAGGACTCGCCGTACCTGCAGGTGGGGGAGGTCAAGTACGGCCGCCCGATCCTCGACCGCGGCATCGAGCGCGACACGCCGCTGGAGATTGCCGCCAAGTACGCCCTGCTGTCACTGGATGCGACGATGCGTTCCAATGTCACCGTCGGTCCGCCGATCGATCTGCTGCTCTACCGGAAGGATTCGCTGACGGTGGACCGCTATCGCCGCCTCGAGGGCAGCGACCCCGATCTCACGCTGATCCACACCTCCTGGGAGTCCTCGCTGCGGCGCGCCGTGCAGCAGCTGCCCGAGATCGACTTCGCCACGCAACCGGCCAGCGAACTGGGCTAGGTCCGCGCCAGCGGCGCGCGGTGTCGTCTGCCGCCTGCCGCCTGCCGCCTGCCGCTGGCCGACTGCCGCTTCCCGATGGCCGACGGCCGACGGCCGATGGCCGAGTTACAGCCGACAGATCAACAATTCCCGCTCGTAAATCATCTCCTTGGGCAGGTGCGAGTGCAGTTGCAGGAACAGCTCCTCGTGTTCCATCACCTCGCGCCGCCACTGGAGGGGGTCCACGGCCTGGAGCTGCTCGAACTGCGCTTCGCTGAACTGCAGCCCCCGCCAGTCGATGTCCTGGTAGCGCGGCATCCAGCCGAGCGCCGACTCGCGGGTCGGCACGCGCCCGCGCACCCGGTCCACCACCCAGCGCAGGACGCGCATGTTGTCGGCAAAGCCAGGCCACAGGAACCGGCCCTCGTCGTCCTTGCGGAACCAGTTGACGTTGAAGATCTTCGGGGTCTCGGTCAGCGACCGCTGCATGGCAATCCAGTGCCGGAAGTAGTCGGCCATGTGGTAGCCGCAGAACGGCAGCATCGCCATCGGATCGCGGCGCACCTTGCCCACCGCGCCGGCCGCCGCGGCCGTGGTCTCCGACCCCATGGTGGCCCCCATGTACACCCCTGACGTCCAGTTGAACGCCTGGTAGACCAGCGGCATGGTGGTGGCCCGCCGGCCGCCGAAGAGAATCGCGCTGATCGGCACTCCGAGCGGGTCGTAGAAGCCCGGATCGATGATCGGGCACTGCGCAATCGGCGCCGTGAAGCGGGCGTTGGGATGGGCGGCCGTGGCCCCGGTCTGCCGGGCAATCTCGGGCGTCCAGGGCTGGCCCTTCCAGTCCAGACACTCCTCGGGTGGCGTGGCCGTCATGCCCTCCCACCACACGCCGCCGTCGGGTGTCAGCGCCACGTTGGTGAAGATCGTGTTGCGGGCGATGGTCGCCATCGCGTTCGGGTTGGTCTTGTGCGACGTGCCGGGCGCCACCCCGAACATGCCGGCTTCCGGATTGATCGCCCGCAGTCGGCCTTCGGCATCGGGCTTGAGCCACGCGATGTCGTCGCCGACCGTGGTGACCGTCCATCCCTTCATGGCTTTCGGGGGCACCAGCATCGCCAGGTTGGTCTTGCCGCAGGCGCTCGGGAAGGCCGCGGCGACATAGGTCTTCTCGCCTTGCGGGTCCTCGACGCCGAGGATCAGCATGTGCTCGGCCATCCAGCCCTCATCGCGGGCCATCGCCGAGGCGATGCGCAGGCCGAAGCACTTCTTGCCGAGCAGCGCATTGCCGCCGTAGCCGGATCCGTACGACCAGATCTCCCTGGTCTCGGGGAAATGGACGATGTACTTCTCGTCGTTGCAGGGCCAGGGCACATCGGCCTGGCCGGGCTGCAGCGGCATGCCGACGCTGTGCAGGCAGGGCACCACGCGCTTGGTGTCGCGGTCGATTTCCTCGAGCACCGGCAGGCCGATCCGCGCCATGATCCGCATGCTCGCGACGACATAGGGGGAGTCGGTCAGCTGGACGCCAATCTGCGCCATCGGCGAGCCGACCTCGCCCATGCTGTAGGCGAGCACGTACATCGTCCGCCCGGCCATGCAGCCCTTGAACAGCCCGCGCAGCGTCTTGCGCATCTCGAACGGGTTGACCCAGTTGTTGGTCGGGCCGGCCGCTTCCTTCGAGAGCGAGCAGACGAAGGTGCGACCCTCGACCCGCGCCACGTCGGACGCATCCGACCGCGCGTAGTAGCAGCCGGGCCAGAGGTCCTCGTTGAGGCGGACCAACGTGCCCGTGTCCACCATCTGGCCGCAAAGCGCGTCGAATTCGGCCTGCGAGCCGTCCACCCAATGCACCGCCGCCGGGCCCGCGAGTTGGCGCATCTTCTCCACCCAGCGCAGCAGGTGGGGATTGTTCGCAAGCGGTACGGACGGGTCCCGGTCGAAGGTCGCGGTCGTCATGCTGCTTATGATCCTATAACCAACCTTGCCCGCGCAGGCACCGGGCGCAGTGGCGCCCGCCAAGCCCCTAGGGCATCGTCACGTCGAGTGTCAGCGCGTTGGCCAGCCGGACCAGTTCCTCCTGCGCCTTGCCGCGCTGCAGCTCGAGGTCTTCGACCTCCCTGCGCAGCACCACCAGCCGGTCCTCCTGCGTGTTCAGCTGCGCGGCGTAGCGGGCCACCAGCTGCCGTTCCTCGGCGCTGGTCTTGAGGGCCGTGAGGTTCTCGCGCACTCGCGCCTGGTCCTTCTCGATGCGCTCGATCTCGGCCCGTCGCTCCCGGACCGCCGACTGCAGGCGCGTCACCTCGGCGTTTTGCGCCATCAGGGCGCGCAATTGCGGTTCCACCGCCGCATCGACGTTGCGGCCCCGCAGGATCAGCGTGACCTGGTCGCTGGTGATCGTGGACACGGCGAGGCGCGACTCGACCTCGCGGACTTCCTCCACCGCGAGCGTCTGCGTGGTACGAGGCGCCACCGCCAGTCGGAAGCGGTGGGTGTCGGCCGTGGCCTCGGCCGGTGCCGGGGCGCCCGTGGCCAGCGACCAGCCGTCGCGGCGCGGCTGCTCGATCACGAACGTTCGCGCCGTCGCGTCGTCGTTGCGCGCGGTGTAGGTGTGGGTGACGCGCTCCTGGACGACCTGCACGAACGCCCCCCGCGCGATGGTGATCCGGCTGACACGGCGGGGGCCGCCGTCGTGCGTGACGCTCACCCGCGCCGCCAGGTCCATGGCATATGAGATCAGGCGCCGCGCCTTGGGCTGAATCGGCTCCAGCAGGCCCTCGCCGGCAAAGGCACCGGCCTCGACCAGCGACACGCTGCCGCCGTCGAGCGTGAGGCCGGTGTCGTTGGTGAGCCACACCGCGCGCCACGGGCGGCCGGTGCTCGAGCCGGCATTCCACAGCGACACCCGTTCGATGGCGACGTCGGCCTGGACTATCGGCACGAGCGCCGACTGGTTGCGGCGGACGGTGATCGGCTCGGTGAGGGTGTACTGGAAGAGGTCGCCGAGTTCCTGTCCGCGGGCGGCCACCCGCGAGGCAGCGACGCGCTCCACGACCTCCTCGGCCATGCCGCCGTTCTCAGCGACCCGGCTCCCCGTCGCTCGGGGAGCCGGCGGAGGCGGTGCGCTTGGCAGGCCGCCGACCACGCCTCCGAGCGCGCCGCCGGGAATGCCTGCGGCCGGCCCGTCAGTTTTGTCGAACGAGTCGAGTGCGCCGTCGTGCGCCTGTGGCGTCAGCATTGCCGTGCGCGGCAGCGGCACCACCGGGCGACGGGTGTAGAGCGGCTGCGACACCTGCTGCACGAACGATTGCGGCGCCCCGGCGACCAGTGACAGCGACACGTCGGTCCAGTCCTCGCCGAGGGTGTTGTCCACGATCGCCCAGCCCTGCAGGAATGGCGAGCGCCCTCCGGCAGCTGGAATGACGAGCCGGTAGGTGGATTTCCAGACGGGTACCTCGCTCACGTAGCTCACGAGCAGGTCCCGCGTGCCGGTCCCGGCGGTGGCGATCCTGAGACGACGCACATCCTCGCCGCGGGTCGAACCGAGCAGGTCGAGGTATTGGCGCAGTTTGCCGCGGGTGTCGGCCTCGACCAGTCGGACGCCGACGCCGGCGCCAAGCGTGAACGTGCGCACCAGACCCGTGTCGGTCACGATGGTCAGGTCCTGCACGGGCTCCGAAGCGCCATCCACGGTTCGCTGGCGCTCCTGCAGACTGAGCACCCGGCCCACCACCGCCGCGCCGGCGCCCTGGACCTCCACCCGTGCGCCACGCAGGGCATTGAGGAGTTGGCCGGGCGTGGTGGTGCCGCCGAGGGGCAGCCCCAGCGTGCGCAGCCGTTGCTCGAGGGGAGCCGTGGAGTTGAACGTGATGCCCGTGACCCGTCCGTTACCCAGGTCCAGCGTCGTCAGCGACTTGAGCACGTCATCGAGCTGGCCGCTCGTCAATTCGATCGAGACCACCTGATCGCCGCGCACCTGGCCGACGTGCTCGAAAAAGCCCACCCCGCTCTTGTAGAGCACCACCCGGCGGACCGGCAGCGTCTCGGCCGTCGCCGGCGCCGACCCCGTCGGCGGGGCGGGTGGCTGGGCGAGGCCGAGCGACGGTGTCGTCAGCAGAAGCACGGCGGTCGCGCACCGATACACGGAAAAGGTCTTGAGGGTGAGACTCATGCCGCATTAGTACCCGAGAACGCGCTCCCGGCCGCTGGCACGGGCTGTGCTGAGGAAAACAGCACGGCGTAGAAGGCGCCGATCACGTGAATCAGCCGTTCGTGCACGCCATGTTGCCCGACATCTCCATTTCCTCCCCCGAGTCGCCCGACGACTCCTTCGCTTCCTCGCCCGCGGTTGCCGTCGGCGACGTGGTCGTCCGACGCCACGAGTCCGGCTACGGCCTGTTCAACTATCGCGGCGAACAAATCATCGACGCGACCATGCGGACCTCGGTCGAAGCCGAGCGCCTGGCCGCCGAGATCGTCTCGCCGTGGCAGGGTCGGGTCCGAATCGACAGCAGCGACAGGTAGGGCTGCGCGTGGGTCTCGACCCACAGGATGCAGCGCCGCTGGCGGCCGTGAGGAGTGGTCGCGTTCGTGCAGCGTATGCGTACGGGCGCATCACGGCGCAACGCTCGAGACGTCAGGGAACTCGATCGGCCAGCGCGGGCGTGACCCAGACCCGCCCGTCGTGAGCGATGTGGACGAGGCGGTCACCGAACCCGGCCGAGACGATTTCATACAGGCTGGGCGAGCCGTGCAGGACGGGCGCGAAGGCCAGCCCCTCCACCTGGATGTCGTGGGCGCTCAGGTCGCGCAGCGTGGTGGCGTACCGCCCATGCTGCTGCCGATACGCGCGCTGGCGGTAGTAAAGCCGGCGTAACGCCCACTTCACGCGGTCGTTGCGGTCCTCGACGACGACGACGCGCCGGGTCCCGGCCAGGGCGTCGCTGAACTGCACCACACCCCAGCGTTCCGGCATGTGCATGTCGATGGCGCCCTGCGGGCTCCAGACCCAGTTGTCTTCGGGCAGCGCCTTGCCGGTGGCCGGGTTGACGCGTTTGCGGTAGGTGCCATCCCCCTGGTCCAGCGTCCACTGCACGCGCGAGAAGTTCAGCCGCCACTGCTCGCCGTCGCGCGGCGCCCGCCGTTCGGGGGCCGCTTCCCGCAGGATCTCCCAGGGCAGCACCAGCTCCACCGTCCAGCCGTCGTCGCGGTCGCCGGGGCGGTTCAGGGTGCCGCGCACCTGGACGCCGACCTGCAGCCCGGCGATGTCCCAGGCATGGAGGGCCGGCCCGCCATCGCGGTAGGGCCTGACCAGGAACAGGTCCCATGCGGTGCCGAGGGCATTGACCTCCAGCTCGTAGTAGCCGTGCGTGTCGCCGCCCGGGTCGAGGAACACCTCGAAGTCGTGGTCCTGGAAGATGACCGCGTCCCGGGTGGTGATTGTCGCCCACAGGTCGGGCTCCTCGAGCTCGGCGGCCACGTACAGGGCGTGGTCGTCCCAGAGCACCTTCATCCGGGTGGTGTGGCGCACCGGCCGGACGCCGTCGATGTCCACAAACGGCGCCGACCATGGCGTGGCGCGCCAGGCCGGCTCGTCCAGCCTCCCGTCAGCCACCAGGGCCGTTGCCGTGCGATGGCAGACCACGGTGCGTGGCGCGTAGGGCAACGCTTCCGGATCGACCCCGCCGCGCAGCTGCAGTCCGAGCGGCGCCGACAACGCGAGCACGAGCAATCCCACCACGAGCGACACCGGCATGGCTGCCGAGCGTATCGCAGTGTGGCCCGACCGCAGGGGCCCGACCCTGCGGTCAACGGTCGGCATACCCGCGACACAGCGCCACCCGGGCCGGTCGCCCGCACCGCCCGGCCGCCGGAACCCCGGAGATATACTCCCGCGCTGTGACTTCCGTCCCGGCCCCGGTTCCCGCCCGCGCCCCCTGGCGCCGGGCCGACGTCGTCGTGCTGGCTGCCCTGCTGGGTGGCGCGGCACTGGCGGCTGCCATCGCGGCAGCCGCGAATGCCCCGAAGGTGCAATCGCTGACCGGGCTGCTGGTGCTGCTGGCCATTGCGTTCTCGTGGTCCTCCAACCGAGCCGCCATCGATCGCAAGACCGTGGCCTGGGGGCTCGGCCTGCAGATCGTCATCGCGCTGTTCGTGCTGCGCACCACGCCCGGTCGCGAGGCCTTTGCCGCGGCGGGCCGGGGCATCAACTGGCTGCTCGATTTCGGCGGCGTCGGCGCCAGCTTCGTGTTCGGCCCGCTCGGCAACAAGGAGGTCTGGCCGCGGATCATGGTCAGCGCGCTCGGTGAGGAGGGCGCGCAGTACTCGGTGCTGTTTGCCTTCCAGGTGCTGCCGACCATCATCTTCATCGCGTCGCTGTTCGCGATCCTCTACTACCTCGGTGTGATGCAGCTGGTCGTCCGGGCCTTCGCAGTCGGCATGCGGTGGGTGATGAAGGCCAGCGGGGCCGAGACCCTCAACGTCGCGGCCAGCATCTTCATGGGGCAGACCGAGGCGCCGCTGACCATCCGGCCCTTCCTCGCGAAGATGACCCATTCCGAGTTGATGACCGTGATGACCTCCGGGATGGCCCACATCTCGGGCGGCATCATGGCCGCCTACGTGCTCTTCGGCATCGAGGCGCAGCACCTGCTGACGGCGGTGATCATGACCGCTCCCGGGACCCTGATGATGGCCAAGATCTTCGTGCCTGAGACCGAGGTCCCCGAGACGATGGGCAGCGTGTCGCTGCAGCACGAGAAGACCGACGTCAACATCATCGACGCAGCGGGCCGGGGCACCTCGGAAGGGCTGATGCTGGCGCTCAACGTCGGCGCGATGCTGATCTCGTTCCTGGCACTGATTGCCCTGCTCAACGCCATCCTCGGCCTGGCCGGGCTGAGCCTGCAGCAGATCTTCGGATGGGTCTTCGCGCCGATTGCCTGGAGCATGGGCGTGCCCTGGCAGGATGCGCCGGTCATCGGCAACCTGCTCGGCACGCGGATGGTGTTGAACGAGTTCGTCGCCTACTCGCAGCTTGGGCCGATGAAGGACACGCTGGACCCCCGGTCGTTCACCATTGCCACCTTTGCGCTCTGCGGGTTTGCCAACTTCGCGTCGATCGGCATGCAGGTCGGCGGCATCGGCGCGCTCGCGCCAAGCCGACGGAGCGACCTGGCACGCCTCGGCTTTCGCGCCATGATCGCCGGCACGCTGGCCAATTTCGTCACCGCCACCATCGCCGGCGTGCTGCTGTAGGTAGGGGCACGTCCCCGACGTGCCCAGACAGGGCAGCTCGGGGAGCTGCCCCTACCACCGCGTCCCCCGACGCGACCCCAGAGAGTGTGAGAACGTATCCCGACATGGCCGATCACAAGAAAGGTGCGCGCCGCAGCACCGCCTGGTTCAGCGGCATCGACCGCAACACGTTCATCCACCGCAGCTGGATGAAGAACCAGGGGCATCCCGACCATGTCTTCGACGGGCGGCCCGTCATCGGCATCTGCAACACCTGGTCGGAACTGACGCCCTGCAACGCGCACCTGCGCGACCTGGCTGAGCACGTCAGGCACGGGGTCTACGAGGCTGGCGGGCTGCCGCTCGAGTTCCCGGTGATGTCGCTCGGCGAGACGCAGCTGCGGCCGACCGCGATGCTGTTCCGCAACCTGGCGAGCATGGACGTCGAAGAATCGATCCGCGGCAACCCGATCGACGGCGTGGTGCTGCTGGTCGGCTGCGACAAGACGACGCCGGCCTGCCTGATGGGCGCCGCCAGCGTCGACCTGCCGACGATCGTGCTGTCGGGCGGACCGATGCTCAACGGCAAGTTCCGCGGCCACGACATCGGCTCGGGCACCCACGTCTGGAAGTTCAGCGAGGAGGTGCGCTGCGGGATGATGTCGGCCGAGGACTTCCGCGACGCCGAGGCCGGCATGAGCCGGTCGGCCGGGCCACTGCATGACGATGGGCACGGCGTCGACGATGGCCTGCCTGGTCGGAGGCGCTGGGCATCGCGCTGCCGACAAATGCGGCGATTCCGGCGGCCGACGCGCGCCGGTCACGGCTGGCCCACCTGGTCGGCAATCGCATCGTCGCGATGGTCGAGGAGGACCTCAAGCCGTCGCAGATCCTGACCCGCGAGGCGTTCGAGAACGCCGTCCGCGCCGTCAACGCCGTCGGCGGGTCGACCAACGCCGTCATCCATCTGCTGGCGCATCGCCGGACGCGTCGGCGTGCAGTTCTGCCTGGAGGACTGGGATCGCCTGGGCCGCGAGGTGTCGTGCCTGGTCGACCTGATGCCGTCCGGGCGATTCCTGATGGAGGACTTCTACTATGCCGGCGGCCTGCCCGCGGTGCTGCGCGAGCTCGGCGACCTGATCCACCGCGACGCGCTCACCGTCACGGGCAGGACCATGGGCGAGCTGATTGCCGATGCGCCCTGTTACAACCGGGAGGTCATCAGGTCGCGCGAGACGCCGGTGGTGCCCGACAGCGGCATCGCCGTGCTGAAGCGGCAACCTCAGCCCGGACGGCGCGATCATCAAGCCGGCCGCAGCCAGCCCACACCTGCTGCGCCACACCGGCCGGGCGATGGTCTTCGAGCACATCGACGACTTCTATGCGCGCATCGACGACCCGGACCTGGACGTGGATGCCGACAGCGTGCTCGTGCTCAAGCTGTGTGGCCCTCGCGGGTACCCGGGGATGCCCGAGGTGGGCAACATGCCGTTGCCGCCCAAGCTGCTCGCGTCAGGGCGTCACCGACATGGTGCGCATCTCGGACGCCCGCATGTCCGGCACGGCCTACGGCACCGTGGTCCTGCACGTCGCCCCCGAAGCCGCCGTCGGCGGGCCGCTCGCCCTGGTACAGACCGGTGACCTCATCGAACTCGACGTCCCGGCCCGACGTCTGGCGCTGCTCGTGGACGACGCCGAACTGGCCCGGCGCCGCGCCCTCTGGCAGGCGCCGCCGCCGATTGTCGAGCGCGGCTACGTCAAGCTCTACGTCGAGCACGTCACGCAAGCCAACGAAGGCGCCGACCTCGACTTCCTGCAAGGGCGGCAGCGGCTCCGCGGTGCCGCGCCACTCGCACTAGCCACACCGTCTGCCGTCTGCCGTCTGCCGTCTGCCGTCTGCCGACTGCCGACTGCCGACTGCCGACTGCCGACTGCCGATCACCGAAGGCCGACGGCCGATGCCCGAAGGCCGCTTCCGACGGCCGACGGCCGATTCCCGAAGGCCGAGATCCTCATGACCACACGCGCGCCGGTATCGGCAGGGGAGTTGCGGGCGAGGCTCGAAGCCGTGGTGGCCCCAGACCGCGTGCTGATGCGGCCCATCGACCTCGCGGCGTGGGCCTCCGACGCCAGTTTCTATCGGCCGGTGCCGCGCGCGGTCGTCATGGCGTCCACCGTCGCGGAAGTGCGCGCGTTGTTTGCCCTGGCGCACGAGACTCGCGGTGCCGCTGACCTTTCGTGCCGCCGGCACGAGCCTGTCCGGGCAGGCGGTCACCGCCGGCATCCTCGTCGAGGTGAAGCGGCACTGGCGTGACAGCGCCGTGCTGGAGGCGGGCGCCCGCCTGCGGGTCCAGCCCGGCGTCCTCGGCGGCGAGGCCAATCTCGCGTTGCGCCCCTTCGGTCGGAAAATCGGTCCTGACCCGGCCAGCCTCAACGCCTGTGCGATCGGCGGAATTCTCGCCAACAACGCCTCCGGCAAGTGCTGCGGGGTGCTGCAGAACGCCTACCATACGCTCGACTCGATCACCTTCCTGCTGCCCTCCGGAACCCTGATCGACACCGCGGCGGGTGACGCCGACGCTCGCTTCCGTGACGCCGAGCCCGCCCTGGCCGACGGCTTGCTCACGCTCAAGCGCGAGATCGAGGCCGACCCGGTGCTGTCCAGCCGCATCCGCGCCAAGTACCGGATGAAGAACACCACCGGCTACGGCCTGAACGCGTTTCTCGATCACGGCCGCGCCGTCGACATCTTCAGCCACCTGCTGATCGGGTCGGAGGGGACGCTGGCGTTCATCGCCGAAGCCGTCCTGCACACCGTTGCCGACCTGCCGCACAAGTCCACCGGACTGCTGCTGTTTGCCACCATCGACGAGGCCTGTGCGGCAATCGCGCCACTGAAGGCGGCCGGGGCCAAGGCGCTCGAGCTGATGGACCGGGCGTCGCTGCGCGCGGTCGAGGGGCAGCCTGGCGTGCCTGCCGAACTGGTCGGGCTGCCCGCGCACGCGGCTGGCTTGCTGGTCGAGTTCCAGGCGGCCAGCCCCGACGACCTGGCGACGTACGGCCTCGCCGCGGCGCGCGTGCTGCCGACGCTGTCGCTGCTCCATCCGGCGGCCTTCACCGACGACCCGCGCAGCATCGCCCGGCTCTGGCGGGTGCGGGAGGGGATGTATCCATCGGTGGGCGCCGTCCGTCGCAGCGGCACGTCCGTGATCATCGAGGACGTCGCGTTTCCGCTGCATCGGCTCGGCGAGGCCGTGCTCGACCTGCAAGAGCTCTTCGTGCGGCACGGCTACGCAGAAGCCATCATCTTCGGCCATGCCGGCGACGGCAATCTGCACTTCGTGATCACCCAGTCGTTCAACGACGCCGCGGCCATCGACAGGTACGCGCGCTTCATGGACGACGTGGTTGCACTGGTCGTTGGCAAGTACGACGGCGCGCTCAAGGCCGAGCACGGCACCGGGCGCAACATGGCGCCGTTTGTCGAAGCCGAATGGGGCGCCACGGCGCTGGCGGTGATGGCCAGACTCAAGGCACTCGCCGACCCGCGCGGCCTCCTCAACCCAGGCGTGATTCTCAACGACAACCCGCGGGCACATCTCACGGACCTGAAGTCGCTGCCGTCGGTCGAGGACGAAATCGACACCTGCGTGGAGTGTGGCTTCTGCGAGCGCGTCTGCCCGTCGCGCGACCTGACGCTGACGCCCCGGCAGCGGATCGTGGTGCGGCGCGAGATGGCCCGCCTCGAGCAGGCCGGCGCCCCGCGCGCGGCAATCGACGCGCTCGCTGACGACTACGAGTACGACGGGCTCGACACCTGCGCGGTGGACGGGATGTGTGCCACCGCGTGTCCCGTCGCGATCAACACCGGCGCCCTCGTGAAAGGGCTTGCGACATCACCGGCACTCGCCGCGGCGGAAGCGCTCGGCCGGGCCGTGGCCCGGCGGTTCGGTGTGGCGGAGTGGATGGTCGGGTCCGGCCTGCGGGCGGGTGACCTGGTCGGGCGCGTGTGCGGCGAGCGGGCGATGCCGGCGCTCACCCGGCTGCTGCGCCGGGTTGCCGGCTCGGAGTTTCCGATCTGGAGCCCGCACATGCCGCGGCGGGCGCCGGCGCTGCCCCGCACGCCCCGCGACGAGGCCACGGCGGTGTACATGCCCGCCTGCGTGTCGCGGGTCTTCGGACGGCTGCCGCACGAGCAGTCGGCGTTGTCCCTGCCGGAGGCGCTGGTGGTCGTCGCCGCGCGGGCCGGGCGACCGGTGTGGATCCCGCCTGACGTGCACGGCACGTGCTGCGGCATACCGTTCTCCTCGAAGGGACTGGTCGGCGGCCATCATCGCGCCGCCAACGATGCCATCGAGCGCTGCTGGGCCTGGTCGGATGCGGGGCGCCTGCCGATCGTGGTCGACGCCAACTCGTGCACGCAGGGCCTGCGCGGCAGCGGGCCGGTGCTGAGCGAGGAAAACCGCCGCCGGCTGGCCGCCATGCGGGTGCTCGACAGCGTCGAGTTCGCGCACCGCGACCTGCTGCCGGCGCTGGTGGTGTCGCAGCGCACGCCCTCTGTGGCCGTGCACCCCACCTGCTCGCTGGCGCAGATGGGCAGCACGGATGCGCTCGTGGCCGTCGTGGCCGCGTGTGCCGAGCGGGTCGTGCATCCTCCCTCGGCCGAGTGCTGCGGCTTTGCCGGCGACCGTGGCTTCCTGGTGCCGGAACTCACCGCCTCGGCCACCCGCGCGGAAGCCGCCGCGGTCCGTGCCGCCGACTGCGACGACCACGTGTCGGCCAACCGGATGTGCGAGGTGGCGATGACCAGCGCCACCGGCCGGGCCTACCGCTCGGTGATCCACCTGCTCGAAGCCGCCACGCGCTGACGGCCAACCGCCCCTCCGCTGGGGTACCATCTCCCCGCCATGCACAACCCAGCCGCAGCATCGTCCCCGGGCCCGGGGTCCGAGGACACGCTCAAGGACGTCCCCGCAGGCTGTCTGCCGCCGATGTCGGTGCGCGACATGCCGGAGCCGTTGCCGCTCAGGAAGATCCTCGGGCCGAGCGTCATCCTGGCCGGGCTGGGCGTCGGCTCCGGTGAGTACATCATCTGGCCGTTCATCACCTCGGCCGTCGGCCCCGCCTTCCTCTGGGCCGCCGTGGTCAGCGTCACGTTCCAGTACTTCATCAACATGGAGATCGAGCGGTACACGCTGGTGACCGGCGAGACCGCGATTGCCGGATTCGTCCGGCGCTGGCGTCACTGGGGCTGGATCTTCTGTCTTTTCACGCTCGTGCCCAACATGTGGCCGGGCTGGGCGACCGGCGGCGTCACGGCATTCACGTTCCTCATCGGCGGCGGGGACGTCGCGTACATCACGGTGGGCGTGATGATCGCCATCGGCTTTGCCCTGACGATGTCGCCGGTGGTCTACAAGACGCTCGAGCGGGCGCAGTTCTTCAAGGTCGGGTTGACCCTGGTGTTCCTGTCGGTGGCCATCGTCGAAGCCATCGAGCCGTCGGCCTGGGCCGACCTGTCGCAGGCGGCGACCAGCTTCGGCACGCTGCCCGACGCGACCGCGATTCCGATCACCCTGCTGCTCAGCGCACTGGTCTTTGCCGGTGCCGGCGGCGTCAACAACCTCGCGCAGAGCAACTGGATCCGCGACAAGGGATTCGGCATGGGCGCCTACATCCCGCGCATCGTCTCGCCGATCACCGGCGAGGACGTGGCGGCGCCGACCACCGGCGTCATGATGCGCACCGACCCGCCGAACATGGCGCGCTTCGCGGTGTGGTGGAAGCGGGCCAACACCGAGCAGCTGGTCAGCTTCTGGTTCATCTGCATCTTCTCGATCGTCACCTTCTCGCTGCTCGCGCACTCGACGATCAGCGGACAGCAGCTCTCGGCGCAAGCCAACCTCGGCTTCATCCAGGCCGAAGGCGAGGTGCTGCAACGCGTGGTGGCGCCGTGGTTCGGCAAGTTCTTCTGGGTGTTCGGGTCGATGTCGCTGGTGCTGGTGGCGCTCGGCACCGTCGACTACATCGCCCGCATCGTCGCCGACATCCTGCGCACCGTGTACCTGCAGGGCAACGAGCAGTGGAGCGAAAGCCGCATCTACTTCTTCGCGGTCTGGGGCGGCGTCGCGTCGGGTTCGATCATCCTGCTGAGCGGCATCCAGCAGCCGCTCGTGCTGCTGATGACCGCCGCCTGCCTCAATGGCTTCGTGATGGTGGTGTATGGCGTCCTGCTCATCCAGCTGAACCTGCGCGGGCTGCCCAAGCCATTGCGCATCCGCGGGCTGCGGCTGGTGATGCTCATCCTCGCGACCTCGTTCTACGCGTTCTTCGGCGGCTGGCTGGTCATCGCCCAGGTGCGCAGCTTCTTCGGCGCCTGACGTACGCAGCGGGCGCTAGCCCGTGCTGCGAGCAGCCGCGGCGCGAGAAAGCGCCTCGGTGGTCAGAGCGATTCGGGCGTTCCGCAGGCTCTTGGCTCCGCGCCGCTCAGCGGGTCGAAGGTGGAGAGGGGGGCCGATACAGCTGCAGCCTCTGCATCGACCACGGAGGCGCGTTCTCGGTGGTCGCGGTCTGCGTCAGGCGCAGGAACCGCGTCCGCACCGCGGCAAATGCAATCACGGTGGTCACGCCGCTCCCGACCCCTTGGCCGATCGGCGCGCTCCAGGTGTGCCCGTCGTCCGACGTCTGCAGCATGTAGCCGCGCGGATAACCGAGGCCTGGCGCGACGGCACCCATCGGCGGCGGACCGGCCGGTCTGGCACCGGCGGTTTCGCCCGCGCTTCCCCGAACTGCGGCGTCGGCACCTGTTGGCGGCATAGCCGCTGGGCCGCTGGTGACCGGCCGCGGCGGCTGGCGGAAGGCGGGTGACGCATCGAACTGGATCTCGCTGACGAGGGTCGGCGCCGGCAGTTCGATCTGATACCACATGCCTGCTGTCTGCGGCTCCCCGGACGTCCACGCCCCACCGGTTGCGGTGAGTGCGCGTACCGCGGTCTCGGATCGATGACTCGCTGTCGCGTTCCACGATGCCTGAAACGCGATCGCTTCGGGCACGATCGCGGCAAGTTCGCCGACCGTCCAGAACGTCGCCCGCTTGCCAGAATCGGCGCGCGCCCGTGCGACATCGGCAGCGGTCACGAATGCCGCGCGGTTGCCGAAGCTGTTGCGGATGAACGACGCCACGGTCGCGATCCACTCGTCGTCGTTGTCGCCCATGGCCATCATGATGCCGGCGTAGCTGTTGCCGTCGATCGGCCCGGTGAGCCCATGCAGCAGCGTGCGGATGGCGTAGTCTCGGTGCCCGAGCACACGCGGCGACCCGGCTAGCGGCGGCGCCATCCGCGTCCCGGCCGGCGCCCCGGCCATCGCAGCGCCCTTGCCGTCCGTGCCATGGCAGGCGTAGCACAGCTCGGCGTAGATCGTCTCGCCGCGGAGCAGCGTGCCCTGCTGCGCCGCCGTGAGGGTCCGGAAGCCGCCGCCTCCGCCAGGCGGCTGCGCCGGCTTCAGGATCTGGTCGCCGATCGCCTTGACGCCACGCGTCGGGCGCGCCGCCTGCGCCGCCGTCACCACCGCCTGCAGGTCGGTCGCCTGCCAGAGTTTCAGCGTCAGCATCGCCTGGATGACCACGGCCGTGTCCGAGTCCGTGGTGAGCGCCCGGACATCGCCTGCCAACGACCTGTCGCCGGTCTTGTGCAACGACTCGCTGGCGCGAATCGCCTGGACGCGCATCTGCGGACTGGGATCGTGCAGGAGCTGGCGAAGGAGCGCCGCGTCCAGCGCCCCGAGACCCTCGAGCGTCCACAGCGCGTGGAATCGTCCGACCAACGTCGGCGCGCCGCCCGCCTTCTCGACCAGGGCCGGCACGACCGATCGATCCTGGCGCAGCACGAGCAGTCGCTGCGCCGTGTCGCGCCACCAGCCATTCGGGTGATCGAGGTGCGCGACCAACTCCGCGGCCGACCGATCGAGCAGGCGCGGCGGCGTCGGGTCGGGCGCGTGGCTGTCGTGCACGAGCCGCCAGATGCGACCGCGGTTGACGATCTTGTCGAGCTGATACTGCTCGATCTTCTTGCGCAGGTAGCTGCCCGGCTGCGTCCAGTTCGATTCCTGGATGATGCCGTGGTACATGTCGGCGACCAGGATCGTCCCGTCGGGCGCGTCCGCCAGGTTCACGGGACGGAAGAGCGGATCGGTGCTGAGGATGAACTCCGATCCCGGGTAGGCGTTCTGCAACTGCGTCAGGCCTTCGCTGACGACGACCTTGGCGCGGCGGATCAGGCGACCGACCGGCTCGGCAAACAGGAGGTCGCCGCGGAGGTCGTCGGGCAGGCGATGACCCCGGAAGATGTTCTGACCACAGGTGGCGGTGAAGTGATTGAGCGTGCCGATGGGCGATCGGACACGCGGCATGCCGCCCTGCACGTCGGCCAGCCCCAGTGGGGCAGGCCACACCGTTTCGAAACCCGGCTCGAACTGATCGGGCACGTTGAAGTTGCCGTAGTGGATCGGGACCTGGAAGTTCACCGGCCCGCGCTCACCGCCAGCGTCGACGAACCAGACCTTGCCGTAATCGTCCTGAGTCAGGCCCCACTGCCCGCCGTTGGCCGCCGTGGGCTCCTTGTCGATGCCCTTCGGCGTCCAGCGCAGGCGAAAGGGGTTGTAGGTGCTGTAGATGCGGTTGTCGAGGGCCCAGATGAAGCCGCTCTGCTGGTGCTCGAGATTGCCGCGACGCCCAACACCGCGGTAGAAGACTTCGCGCCGGTCGGCAACGCCGTCCTCGTCTGTGTCCCAGTACTGCACGACGTCGTCGCTGTCGGTCTCCATCGTCAGGATGCTGCCGTCGAGCGGCAGTACCATGCGCGGCAGCACGAGGCCGTCGACGAAGACGGTATGGCGGTCGAAGACGCCATCGCCCTTGGTACTCTCGTGGAGGCTGATGCGGCTGACGCGGTCGCGCTGGTTGGTGCCGTCGACATTGGGCATGTAACCGCGCATCTCGACGACGAAGAGGCGGCCGTTGCCGTCGAAGGCCATCGCGACCGGGTTCTCGATCACGGGTTCGGCCAGCACGAGTTCCAGGCGATAGCCGTGGGGCAGGATGAAGCGCTTCGCCTGTTCGTCAGGGCTCAGCGCGACGACCGGCGGCTTGGGCGAAAAGTCGGCGCCGATCTCGTCCGGTCGACGGCTGCGCGGCCCCGTCTGTGCCGTGATGGTCAGGCAGGTCAGCAGAACCAGGCCCCCGGCAATCACGAGACGTGGGCCTGCGCCCGGGCCTGGCACCAAGCGGATCGACATGCGCACGCTCCTCAGCTCACAGGGCGCGACCGCACATCGTCGCGCCCTCGTCGGCCCTTCCGGCGGCCGCTCCACAGGCGCACCGCACCGGTCGCCTGTTCGACGCCGCGCATCCTGAACGAGCAACTGGCCGGGTCGGGCTGGCGGTGCGCCGGATTATACCGGACCGGAATCGCGCGCATGGCTTGCGGCGGCCGCATCGCTGTCAGGCCCTCGGCGCCGGGACCGGCTTCAGCTACGCCAGCTCCCTGCTCGCTCAGCCGCGGCCGAACATCCGCACGTGGTGTCGATACCAGTCGCTCGCGAACACCTCGTCCGGATCGTGCGCGCGTTTCAGGGCCAGGAACTCCGCCATCCGCGGATGGCAGGCCTCCACCTGCTGGCGGGTCGCCCAGCGGTGATACGTGAGGTAGTAGCTGCCGCGATGTGCGATCGCCACGTCGATCAGCGCCCGCATCGTGGCGGCGGCGTCTTCGAGGCCGGCGGGCGTATGTTCGACGTGCAGGTTGAGGACGATGCAGGCAAAGCGTTCGGTGGCCCAGGCCAGGACGCTCTCGTGGTCACGCTCGATCATCCGGACCGTCCCGTAGATCACGTTGGCCTGGCGCTCCCGCAGCAGCGTTCTCGCGCCCTCCATGAACGCCGCGAGCGCTGCGCGCGGCACATACAGTTCGGTGATCATCTCGGTGGCCTTCACCGGCGACCGAAGGGCGCGGTCGATGTCGGCGTGGTAGTTGTCCACGTATGCGGCCGAGAGCTGCGAGTCCGACCAGTAGATCTGTCCCGAGGTGGCGAGATAGCGCGACGTGTACACCTCGAAGGCTCGCCGCTTGTACCGATGCGAGTAGAAGGTCAGGCGAGCCCAGTCCTCCGGGTGGAAGCGCGTCGGGTTGCGGGTCAGCGGGGTGGCCGCTGGCACTGGCTCGTAGGTCGAGAACACGCCGCGCCGCAGGAAGCTGTCTCGCGCGCCGTCGGTCGCGAACTGGAAATCGCCGTACAGGTGCCCAGCCTCGATGCGCTGTTCGAAGCGCTCGATGATGCTCGCCGTCTCTTCGAGCACGACGACTCGACGCACCTTCACGCGTCGTCTCAACCGTAATTGAGCACTGACGATGACGCCGAAGAGGCCGTAGCCGCCGATGGCCAGGGCGAACAGGTCGGGGCGCTCGTCGCGCGAGGCCACGACCAGTTCGCCCCTGGCGTCCACGAGGGTGATGCGCTCGACCTGAGCGATCATCGGCCGCAGATCAAGGCCGCGACCGTGGCCGTTGCATGCCAGTGCGCCGCCGATGCTCAGGCGATCGGCGCCGGTTTGCTTCTGGAAGATGCCCCAGGCCTGCGCCGCGTCCGGCTGGGCGTCCTCGAGGTGGCGCAGCAGCGCCGGCCACTGGATGCCGCCCTCGACGGTGACCAGGCCGTGTACCGGGTCGAAGGCCAGCACCCGGTCGAGCTGGCGCGTGTCGATCAGGACGCCTGCCTCTCCGAACTGCTGCCCGCCCATCGCGTGGCGGCCACCCGCCACGCACACCGACCGCCGTGCGGCGCTGGCCTCGGCCACGACGCGCTGCACCTCGGCGACCGAACGCGGCTGGACGATCGCGTGGACCCGAGTGGCGTTGAGCTGCGAGTGAACGTCGTTGACCAGCGTCGACGACGCATCGCGCGGAATCGCCGAGGCCCACGGGTCGCGTACCGGAATGGGCCTCGCCACACAGCCGGCGACCTGCCCGGCCAGCGCCAGCGCCGAAGCACTGCAGAACTCCCGACGGTCCATGCCCTGTCTCCCTGCGTGCGCCGGCTGCGCGTGCGCGCCGATTACGTCGGCAGCGCGTACGGGTGGCGTTGCGGCCGCGACAGCATGGCGTTGGCCTCGTCGTCGTCGACGAAGCGTTCGTGCAGCGGGTCCCACTGCAGACGGCGCGGCAGTTTCATCGCGATGTGGTGCAGCAGGCAGGCACTGCAGGACCGGTGCGCGATCTCGACCGGGGCGATCACCTGCTGACGGGAGCGAATGCACTCCAGCCAGTTGCCGTGATGGCTGGTGCTGACGGCGAGATGCACGCCGTCGGGGCCAATCACCGAGTCGAGGATGCGCGGGTCGCTGGCGGCGAGGGCCTGCGCGTCCTTCAGCTTCGCGCCGGGGTCGCTGGAGGTCACCGCCTCGTCCCCGCGGGAGACGAAGATCCAGCCGTCCGTCCCCTCGAATCGGATGCCGTTGGGGAACTCCCCGCTGACGACCATGTGGACGCCGTTGGCGTAGCGGGCCTCGGTGCGGAAGGGCCCGTGCACGTTCCACAGCCCTGACTTGGGAAACTCGGCCGAGCCCCAGACCTCGACCGGACCCGTGTGCTCGGTGTCCATGCCCCAGTGCGCGGTGTCGATGTGGTGGGCGCCCCAGCCGGTGATCATGCCGGCGCCGAACTGCTCGCAGCGCAGCCAGCCCGGGCGGTCGTATCCGACCTGGGGATGCACCCGCTTCTCGGTATACGGGACCCGCGGGGTCGAGCCCAGCCACATGTCGTAGTTGAAGTGTGCCGGCACGGGCATCTCAGGTTCGGCATCGCCGCCGGGGTCGCCAGGCAACCCGACCTGGACGGTCTTGACTACGCCGATGCGGCCGTTGCGCACGAGCTCGCAGGCGCGGCGGAACTGTACCGCCGAGCGCTGCTGGCTGCCGATCTGGAACGTCACCCCCGAGCGGTGCACCTCGTCGCTCAGCGAACGTCCCTCGGCAATGGTCAGCGAGGCCGGTTTCTGCAGGTAGATGTGCTTGCCGGCGCGGGCGGCGGCGATGGCGATGGCCGCGTGCCAGTGGTCCGGGGTGCTGATGATGACCGCATCGACGTCGCGGTTGGCGAGCAGCTCGCGATAGTCCGCGTACCCGGTCACACCGTCGTACCCCGCGCTCCGAGTGCTGGCGTACTGGCCGTTGATCAGGACCTTGGCGTCCTCGACGCGCCGTGCGTCGAGGTCGCACACCGCCATCACGCGGGCCTGCGCGTGCTTCCAGACGCCCGGCAGGTCGTGGACGCGCGAGATGCGCCCGACGCCAATCGCGCCGATGGTGATCTGGTTGCTCGGCGCCTGTGCCCCGAGGACAGTGGCCGGCACGATGCTCGGAAAGCCGCGCGCCTCCGCTCCGAGTGCGTGGGCGGCGACGGCCGTCGAGGCCGCTGCCGCCGTCTTCAGAAACGTGCGCCGCGAGTTTCCCGGTGTCGTGCTCATGGCTGCATCCTGATCCTTCAGCCCCTACGTCTTCATCGCCGGCGCCTGGGCCCGCGCCTGCGCCTCGAGCACCAGCTGCATGGCCAGGAAGCAGTGCGCCTGCGTCATTGCCGTCTCGGTGCGGTCGAGGATGTCGCTCACCACCTGACGGCCGTACGTCAGCTCCACCTTGCTGGTGTCCACGTACCGCGTGTCTTTCTGATCCGACAGGAACAGGTGGCTGCCGCCGGGGCGTCCGGCGATGTCGACGTTCTTGCGAATCTCGATGAAGCCGTCGGTGCCGAGGATTGTCAGGCGCCCGTCGCCCCACGTGGGCAGGCCGTCCGGGGTGAACCAGTCGACGCGGACATAGCCGGTGCCGCCGTCCCCGCGCAGCAGCATGTCGCCGAAGTCCTGGAACTTCGGGTACGCGGGGGTGTGGACGTTGCCAGCCTGCGAGGCCACCACTTCGGCGCGGGTCGATCCGGTGAAGAAAAGGAACTGGTCGGCCTGGTGCGACGCGATGTCGGTGAGGATGCCGCCGTAGTTGGCGACATCGAAGAACCACTCCGGACGGCCCTTGTAGCCGGCGCGATGCGGCCCAAGGCCGATCGTCTGCAGCACGGTGCCGATCGCTCCGGCCTTCACCAGTTCGCCGGCGCGGACCGTGGCCCGGTTCTCGAACCGTTCGCTGTAGACGATCGAGTAGATGCGTTTGGTCTCGGCCTGCACCTTGCGGACGTCGGCCAGCTGCGCCAGCGAGGTGATGCCTGGCTTGTCGGCGATGAAGTCCTTGCCGGCCCGCATCACCCGGATGCCGAGCGGTGCGCGGTCCACGGGGATGGACGCGCTCAGCACGACCTTCACGGCCGGGTCGTCCAGGACCTCGGCCTCGCTGCGCGCCACCTTCACGGCGGGGTATTTCTCCTGGTACTGCTTCAGCAGCGCGGGCTCCTTGGCGTAGACCCAGGCCAACTCGCCGCCGCCGCGCATGATGGCGTCGGTCATCCCGGTGATGTGGCCGTGGTTGAGGCCAATCACCGCGAACTTCAATCGGGGCGGTCCTTCCCATTGCCGCTGCGTGACCTGCGCTTCGACCGTGGCTGCGCCGGACATCTGTTGTGCCCCGGCCGACAGGGGGGCGAGCGACATCGCGGCCATCGATCCAGACACGCCCCGGACGAAGGCGCGACGATCGACGTGATCCTTGGGGGTCTGGTGCATGGGCAACCGCTGCTTCCTGAAGCCGACGCCGCTCACCGGGACATCGGGGGTTGTGGATGACGCGAATGGTACGTCCGGCCCCACCGCGGCGGCAAACTGGGAAGAAATTCAGAATGCAGGAATTGGGAATGCAGGGCAGGGCCAGCGCCGTCGGCTCTGCCGCGCTGGCTGCGGCCCGATCCAGCTTCGAGCAGCCCGACATGGCCAATTGGCGGTGTCCCCCTGCCCGGTGCGATACAGTCGCTGCCATGATGCGCACCGTGGTCTTGCTGGTGGCCCTGGTTGCCGTCGCCCCGCCCGTTCACGGGCAGGCGCTGGTGGCGTGCGGCAGCGACGAAGTGTTCGTCCTGGAGGTGGCGGCCACGCCACGCAAGCTGTGGCGGTGGAAGGCTGCCGATCGCCCGGAGCTGCCCGCCGAGTACCGGACCAAGTTCGCGACGACCGACGAGTGCAAGCCCGTGGCTGGGGACCGCATCCTGATCACCGCCTCCAGTGACGGCGCGGCACTGGTGGACCGTGCAACCGGGCAGACGCAGTGGTGGGGCGCCTGCGGCAATGCCCACTCGGCGGAACTGCTGCCCGGCGATCGCATCGTGCTGGCCTGCAGCGTGCGCGCGGGCACGGGCAACAAGCTGGCGGTGTTCGACATCCGCGAGCCCGGCCGGGAGATCTCGTCCACCGAGCTCCACTCCGGGCATGGCGTCGTCTGGGACGCGCCACGCGCCCGGCTGTGGGCCCTCGGGGAGAAGGAGCTGCGCGCGTATCGCCTCCAGGACTGGGAGACGGCGCGGCCGGTCCTGCAGCTCGACGCGCGCTATCCGCTCCCCGACGCCGGCGGCCACGACTTGAGCGTCGTGCCCGACTCGGCGCAGCTGATCGTCAGCACGCACGCCGGGGTGTGGCGCTTCGACCGCGACGCTCACACGTTTGTCGCCGACCCCGACCTCAAGGACGTGGCCGACGTGAAGAGCGCCTCGCTGCATGCCGCCACGGGCCGACTGGCGTACACGCAGGCCGAGGCACCCAACTGGTGGACCAGCCGCATCCGCTTCCGTCGCCCCGACTCGATCCTCGAGCTGGAGGGGGAGCGCCTGTACAAGGTGAGGTGGCTGCAGTAGGGGGAATTCTGAATTCAGAATTCACAATGCAGCGCGGGGCGGGCTACGTGCGTCGAGGCGCGGCAGCGGCAATTCAGAAGTCGGACCGCCGACCCAGCGGCGAGCTGCCCTACATTCTGAATTCCAAATTGTGAATTGAAGCAAGCTTGACCCGCGCCTCGACCGGGCGTAGTGTGCGCGAAGTCACAGACACCCGACGCAGCGACCGGACCCCGCCTGGGGTGCCGCCTGCTCAGCCATTCCTGTGGGCGTACAGCCAGGAGCAGCCATGACCACTCTCGTGCGACACATGCTGGTCGGCAAGGCCGCGGTTCACACCGTGGGCCCGGACGACACCGTCCTCGATGCCCTGCGCGTCATGGCCGAGCAGAACATCGGCGCCGTGATGGTGATGGGCGATGGCGTGCTCGTCGGCATCCTGTCCGAACGCGATTACGCCCGCAAGATGGTGCTGCAGGGGAAGGCCTCGCACGACACGGAGGTCCGCGAGGTGATGACCCCCGACCTGGTCAGCGTGACGCCAACCTGGACCTGCGACCAGTGCATGGCCATCATGACCGAGCGCCACGTCCGACACCTGCCGGTGATGGAGGACGCACGCCTGGTGGGCGTCATCTCGATTGGCGACGTGGTGCGCGCCGTCGTCCAGGAGCAGCAGTCCACCATCAGCACGCTCGAGAACTTCATCATGAGCGGCGGGTAACGGCTCCGAACGCAGAACGGAGAGCGCAGGGCGCCGAGACCCGACCGCCGGTCCCTAGTACCCGGTCCCCGGTTCCCCGGTCCCCCGGTCCCGGGTCCCGGCCCGCGCTCAGCGGCGCGCGCCGAGCGGCACGAAGGCCAGGGCGTTGTTGGCATTCATCGGAATGACCAACTGGTTCGCCCCGGCGTCGTAGCACATCGACGCGGCGCTCGGGATGTTGGTGGCGATGAGGTCGGCGGGCTGCCCCGGGCGCATCCGCGACACGCCACCCTGCAGGACACTGCTGACGTACTTGGTCCCGTCGGGCATGATCACCAGCCCGTCGTTGCCTGCCTGCGCGGCCTGCTCGGTCTTGAGCAGCGTCCCCGTCGGCGAGAGCGTCAGCACGTCGGGCGTCAGCATGTTGACCACCACCACGTTGCCCTGCGCGTCGAGCGCGATGCCATTGGGCCGGCGCAGCGGCGCGCCCTGCACAATCGGCGTGGCCGTGCCGTCGCGCGTGACCTTCCAGACCTGCCAGGTCGCGGCGTCGGCCTCCTGCGCGCCACCGGTGACGGTGCCGTACACCGTGCCGTCGCGCGCCACGGCGATGTCGTTGAACCACTCCACGGCCGGTACGCGTGTCTCCCCGGCGGGCACACCCGTCGCCAGGGTGAACCGGCGGATGACGGCCACGCCCTTGTCGTCAGGGCCGGTGCTGCCGTCCCGGTCGGCGAGGTACAGCGTGCCGTCGACGATGTCGCTGCCGTAGGGTTCGTTGAGCACCAGCGCCGGGCTCAGGTTGGCGCGCGCCGGGCCGGCATTCTGCACGCCAATCCAGCGGGCGGTGTGCACCGAGCCGTCGTGATTGAGCAGCGACACCCAGGCGTTGTTGGTCTGCACGTTCTGCGGCACGCCGCGGTTGGGGACCACGATCAGCTTGCGGACCGGATCGTAGGCGCAGCTCTCGGCCGAGTAGATGGCGCCGTACACCTTGACGCCAGGGGAGGTCGCGGCAAAGGTGGCCGTCGCCGACGGCTCCACCGGGAGCCCGAGCGCGTTGCCCACGAAGTACGGCACCGCCGTCGTCTGCTGCGCCAGCATCACGCCGGCGCCAAGTCCCACCGCAAGCGCCGCGGCGCCCGTCACCATGCTCGTCTTTGTCACGCGCTCCTCCGAGGCGCCCGATCATAGCGCGCCCCGTCATCGCCGGCGCCCTGGCCGTGCCACACCGGGACGGGACGTGGGAGAATGCGCCCGTCCCTCGTCCCCGGAGCTCTCACGCATGCAGCGCTGGTCCCTCTCCCTCCTGTCGTTCGGCCTGATTACTGCTGTCGGAGCCGCGCTTGGCGGTTCGTCGTGGCTGGTCCCGCCGGTGGTGGCGCAAGCCCCCACCGCGCAGGGCGCCGCCAAGGCCGCACCGGACGTGCCGATCGAGCCCCGTGCCCCGGAAACGGTCAAGGAGGGCGCCACGTGGGTGCCGCCGATGCCAACCATGGAGCAGGTGGCGCCGCCATCCGGACTGGCAGCAGCCGGGTGAGGAGGTGCCGGCGATGCCGTACACGTTGCTGCGCCTGCCGCGCACCAATGTCTGGCGGGCGAAGTATCCGGCGCTCGACTTCCACGTGCATGCGCGCGGGCTGACCAGCAAGGCGGCCTACGACGAGCTCGTCGCGCTGCTGGACGACATCGGCATGGGCGCCATCGTCAACCTGAACGGCGGCACCGGCGCCGAGCTGGACGCCGTGCTGGCTGCCGGCGTGCCCTACAAGGACCGCGTCGCCAACTTCATCACCTTCAGCGCCGAGGGCATCAACGAGCCCGGGTGGTCGCAGAAGTTCGCCGCCGAGATGGAACGGGCCTTCAAGGCCGGGGCCCAGGGCATGAAGGTGTCCAAGCAGCTCGGCGTCGGCGCCAAGAATCCCGACGGGTCGTTCATCCAGGCCGACGACCCGCGCCTCGACGCGGTGTGGGCGATGGCCGCCAAGTACGACAAGCCGGTGATGATCCACCTGAGCGACTCGATTGGACGCTTCTACCCGATCGGACCGAAGAACGAGCGCTACGAGGCCGGGCTCTGGCATCAGAAGGGCGACGAGAGCGTCAACTACTTCAAGAGCGGCCCGTCCAACGACGTCATCGAGAAGGCGCGCCAGGAGATGCACCGCAAGCACCCGAAGACGCGGTTCGTCAACGCGCACATGGCGATGCTGTACTACGACCCGGACAAGCTCGCGACCTTCCTCGACACCTACCCGAATGCCGACATCGAGATCTCGGCCACGGTGCAGGACCTGGGGCGCGCGCCGCGCTTCTGGCGTGCATTCCTGATCAAGTACCAGGACCGGGTGCTGTTCGGCACCGACGGCAGCCAGGCGCGCGGCGCGGACGAGTTCTGGCGGCCGCACTGGCGGACGCTCGAAACGCTCGATGAGTACTTCCCGCACCCGGCCCAGGTGCGCACCCCGCTCGGGTCGCCGGGGCATGGCCGCTGGCACATCTCCGGCCTCGGCCTGCCCGACGCCGTGCTGCGCAAGGTCTACTACGGGAACGCGTTGCGCCACCTGCCGGCGATGCGGGCCTCGATCGAGCGGCAGATGGCCGCGCGGGGAGCGGCGCGGCCTGCGAGTTCGGGCGCGGCACGATGAGCAGATGGCAGGTGGGTCAGGCGGACGCACGGGGCTTGCTGCAACGGCGCTGGGGCTCGCTGCCGCTACGTTCTTCCTGACCAGCCTGCCCGCCGCTCAGGGGCAGGGGCAGGGGCAGGGGCCGGCCGCCGACCAGCCGGCCTCGCGGCCTGCGGTGGACACCCCTTGGCCGATGTACGGCCTGGACGCCGCCGAGACGCACTACAGCCCGCTGACCCAGATCACCGAAGGCAACGTGGCGCAGCTCGGCCTGGTGTGGTCGGCGGAGCTCGACGCCTTCCCGGGCCAGATCCAGGGCACGCCGCTGGTCGTCGACGGCACCATCTACGCCACCGGCCCATGGAGCGTGGTGGTGGCTGTGGACGCCCGCACCGGCAAGGTGAAGTGGCGGTGGGACCCGCAGATTCCCCACCCCACCTTCAAGACCGACGAGCGGGGCCTGCGTACGCGCCTCGGCCCGAGCCTGTGCTGCGGCCCCGTCAATCGCGGCGTCGCCTACCACGACGGCAAGATTTTCGTCGGCACGCTCGACAGCCGCCTGGTCGCACTCGATGCCGCGCACCGGCCGCACCGTGTGGAGCACGCAGGTGGCCAGCAAGGCCGACGACTACAGCATCACCAGCGCGCCGCGGGTGATCAAGGGCCGGGTCATCACCGGCAGCAGCGGCTCGGAGTTCGGCGTGCGCGGCTTTGTCGCCGCCTACGACGCCTCGACGGGCAAGCAGGTGTGGCGATTCTGGACCGTGCCCGGCGACCCGAGCCTCGGCTTCGAGAACGCCGCCATGGCGCGCGCGGCCACGACCTGGAACGGCGCGTGGTGGAAGTACGGCGGCGGCGGCACGCCGTGGGACGGCATGGCCTACGACCCGGAACTCGACCTGCTCTACATCGGCACCGGCAACGGCTCGCCGTGGTCGCGCGAGCTGCGCAGTCCCGGCGGCGGCGACAACCTGTATCTCTGCTCGATTCTCGCCATCCGCCCCGACACCGGCGAGTACGTCTGGCACTACCAGACGACGCCGGCCGACAACTGGGACTACGCGAGCACGCAGCCGATCGTCCTGGCCGACCTGAAGCTGGACGGACGGGTGCGCAAGGTGCTGATGCAGGCCCCCAAGAACGGCTTCTTCTACGTGATCGATCGCGCCACCGGGGCGTTCATCTCGGCGCAGCCCTTCACCACCGTGACCTGGGCGAGCGGCATCGACCAGGTCACCGGACGCCCCATCGAGACGCCCGAGGCCAACTACGGTACGACCGGCCAGCGCCTGTCCCCCGGCTCGGACGGCGCGCACAGCTGGCACGCGATGGCCTGGCACCCGGGCGCCGGACTGGCGTACATCCCCGGTCAGCACACGACCGGCACCTATGCCTGGGATCCCGATTTCCAGCACCAGATGGGGCGCATGAACACGGGTCGTCCCCGCAATCGGCCGGCCCCGGCCGACGCTGCCACGCATCCGGGCGGGGCTGCCGCCGCATCGACACCGCCCGTCGCCGCCGCACCGGCCGCCACGGCGACGCGCCGACCGCCGCAGATCGTCGGCGCCGGCGGCGGACAGCAGCAGGGAGCCTTCCTCGTCGCCTGGGATCCCGTGACCCAGAAGGAGCGGTGGCGACTGACCTTCGATCGTCCGGGCATCACCGGCGGAACGCTGGCGACAGCCGGCAACCTGCTCTTCCACGGCTCCAACGACGGCTCGTTCAGCGCCTATACGGCCGACAGCGGGAGAGAAGCGCTGGTCGGTGCCGCTGGCGCCCGGCTTTGCCAACCCGATCACGTACACGCTCGACGGCGTGCAGTACGTGACCGTCGCCACGGGGCGGAGCGGCACGCAGGCGCCCGGCCGGCTGTACACGTTTGCCGTCGGCGGCACGGCGGTCGTCCCGTCGATGGCCCCGGTCGCGCCGCCGGAGGACCCGTCGGGCATCAACACCGCCGCCGCCATCCAGGCCGAATTCGAGCGCGTCGGGCTACCCGACGAGCCCGGACGCGCCCTGGTGCAGCAGTTGTGCGGCGGCTGCCATCAGCCGACCGTCGTCACCCGATTCCGGCTCCCCGAGGATGGCTGGCGCGAGACGGTGGCCAACATGGTCGGGCGCGGCATGCCCGGCACCCCCGAGCAGCGCGAGACGATCATCAAGTACCTGGGGCGCCACCGCGGGCCCGAAGGCCGCTGAACTCTACTCGGGGCGAGGAGGACGGTCCTCGCCCCCCGGCCGGGGGGCGAGCGGCTCGGGCGCGGTATCGAGGTGCTGAGCCATGACGCTGGTGTAGCAGCTCGGGCAGATGCCGTGGCTGAAGCGCGCGCCGGTCTGGGCGGTGATGTAGCTCTCGACGTTCTGCCAGTAGTTCTCGTCGTCGCGGATCTTGCGGCAGTACGAGCAGATGGGCAGGTAGTCCTGCAAGGTCCGGACTTCGGCCAGCGCGGTCTGCAGCTGCGCGACCAGCTCCTCGCGCTCGACGTCGGCGGCGCGGCGGGCGGTGACGTCACGGGCCACCGAGTAGATCACCCCGCGTTCGCGGTCGGGTGTGGCGTTCCACAGCAGCCAGCGCCATGAGCCGTCCTTGCACAGGTAGCGGTTCTCGAACGCGCGGGCCTGGCCGCCCGCCCGGACCTGGCCGTTCTGACGCAGCGTGCGCTCGCGGTCGTCGGGATGCACGAACTCGATAGATGGCCTGGACATCAACTCGTCGCGCGTGAAGCCGAGCGTGGACTCCCAGGCCGGGTTGAGGCGGTGGAAATAGCCCGAGAAGTCCGCGACACAGAGCAGATCGAGTGACAGCTCGAAGAAGCGTCGCTCGGTGGCGCTCGCCTCGCTGACCGCATCGGCCCCGGCATCTGGCGGCTGCAGCGGTGCAGCGGAAGGGTCGTTGTCTATCATGGGGGTCCCGGCGCGCCGAACGCCCGTGGGGCGCCGACTGCTGATTCGCTGATCTTAGACGACGCGCGGCTGCGGCCGGGCCCACTGGGCCGTCGCGCCTGTCACTCCTGGAGTCGCCATGACGCTGGTTCGCCGGTTGCTGCTCGGATTCCTGCTCTCGGCCGCGTCTGCCACCGTCCATGCGCAGCCGACACCCGAGCCATCCGGGCCGCCGGCCCGGTTCGACCGGGCGCGCTATGCCATCGCGCACGAGACGTTCGTGCTCGAGAACGGGCTCACCCTGGTCGTCCACGAGGACCATTCGGTGCCGGTGGTGGGTGTCAACCTCTGGTACCACGTCGGGTCCAGGAACGAGGAGCGCGGCAAGACGGGATTTGCGCATCTGTTCGAGCACTTCTTCTTCAACGGCAGCGAGCACTACCCGCACGGCTTCCGCGAAGCCATGGACGACCTCGGCGCCAACAACCGCAACGGCACCACCAACACCGACCGGACCAATTTTTTCGAAACGGTGCCGGTGTCGGCGCTGGAGCGGACGCTGTACCTGGAGGCCGACCGACTCGGCTTCCTGGCGGCCCGGATCAACGCCGAGATGCTCGAGCGGGAACGCGGGGTGGTCAAGAACGAGAAGCGTCAGGGCGAAAACCAGCCGTACGGCCGGGTGTTCCAGCGCATCATCGAGACCATCTACCCGGCCGGGCATCCCTACAGCTGGTCGCCCATCGGCCGCATGGCCGACCTGGACGCTGCGGCACTGGCCGACGTCACCAGCTGGTATCAGACCCACTACGGCCCGAACAACTGCGTGCTCTCGCTGGCCGGGGACGTGACGCCGGCGCAGGCGCTGGCGCTGGTGAAGAAGTACTTCGACGGCATCCCGCCCGGGCCGCCGGCCAGCCGGGCGTCGTCATGGGTGCCACGCTTCGACCGCCACGTGCGTGACGAGATGGAGGACCGGGTTCCGCAGGCCCGCGTCTACCGCGCGTGGCACGCCCCGGCGGGGCGCGAACGCGACACGCAGTACCTGCAACTGGTGGCGCAGGTCCTCAGCGGGTCGCGGAGCAGTCGTCTCGACCGGCGGCTGGTCTACGACCGCGCGCTCGCCACCTCGGTGTCGGCCGGCCTCCTGGACCGCGAACTGGCCGGCATGTTCCTCGTGACAGCCACGGTGAAGCCGGGTGTGGACCCGGCTGCGGTCGAGCGCGAGATCGATACCGTCCTCGCCGACCTGGTGCGCACGGGCCCCACCGCGGCGGAACTGCAGCGGGCACGCAGCCGCACACTCGCTGGCTTCACTCGTGGCATCGAGCGGCTGGGCGGGTTCGGCGGCAGGTCGGACGTGCTGGCCGAAAGCCTCACCTTCGACGGCAAGGCGGATGGGTATCTCGACCGGCTGGAGGTGATGGCCACCGCCACGCCTGCGCAGGTGCAGGCGGCCGCGCGCGAGTGGCTCCAGACTTTCCACTACACGATGACCGTGCGGCCCTACCCGGCGCTGACGCCTGGCCGCACGAGCACGGATCGCACGGTGCTGCCGCCGCTGGCCGACGCACCGGCCGTGCAGTTTCCCGCCGTGCAGCGCGCCACGCTGTCCAACGGCCTGAAGGTGCTGCTGCTCGAACGGCACGCGGCGCCGATCGTCAACGTCACCCTGGCCGTGGACGCCGGCCACGCGGCCGACCCGCCGGGCAAGGCCGGACTCGCCGCGCTGACCCTCGGCCTGATGGACGACGGGACGACGACGCGCGACACGTTCCGGATCAGCGACCAGCTGGACGCGTTGGGCGCACAGCTGTCCACCGCCAGTTCGCTGGACCTGTCATTCGTGCGACTCAACGCGCTGGCCGACGCGCTGGTGCCCTCGCTGGCCATCATGGCCGACGTGGTCCGGCGACCGGCCTTTCCCGCCGATCTGTTCGCCCTCGAGCAGAAGCGCACCGTGTCGCAGATCGGCCAGGAGCGGGCGCAGCCGATTGCCGCGGCGCTGCGCACCTTGCCTCGGCTCCTGTACGGCGACGGGCACGCCTACGGCAATCCGTTTTCCGGCTCCGGTGACGAGCGCAGCGTTGCGTCGCTGACACGCGCTGATCTCGTGGCCTGGCACCGCGACTGGTTCCAGCCCTCCTCGAGCACGCTGATCGTGACCGGCGACGTCACCATGGCGGTGCTGACACCCGCGCTCGAAGCCGCATTCGGCGCCTGGCCGGCCGGCACCGCGCCGGTCAAGGCAGTGGCCAGCGTCGACCCGTCCGCCGGCGGGCGGGTGTACCTGCTCGACAAGCCGGGCGCGCCGCAATCGGTCATCGTCGCCGCCCACGTCAGCGAGGCCGGCGGCGCGCCGGCCGACCTGGCGATGGACGCGGTGATGCGCAATTTCGGCGGCATGGCGACGTCGCGGTTGAACCGCAACCTCCGTCTCGACAAGCACTGGAGCTACGGCGTGCAGGGTGCCCTGCCGGCCTCGCGCGGCCCACGCCCGTTCTACGTCCTGGCGCCGGTCCAGACCGACAAGACCCGTGAGTCCATCGTCGAGATCGCCAAGGAGCTGCGGGGAGTGGCGGGGGAGCGGCCGGTGTCTGGTGAGGAACTGGCCAGCCTCATGCGCAACCAGACGCTCGGGTTGCCGGGCCGATTCGAGACGCTCGATGCACTCGAAGGCGCGGCGGTGCAGCTGGTGAACCTCAGGTATCCGGACGACTACTTCGCACAGTACGCGACGCGCGTGCGGGCGCTGGACGAAGCGGCGCTGGCGTCAGCGTCGCGGCGCTACATCCGCCCGGACGAGATCATCTGGCTGGTGGTCGGGGACCTGAAGCAGGTCGAGACCGGCATCCGCGAGCTGAAGCTCGGCGAGGTCATTCGCCTGGAGCAGTAGAGGCTCGTCTTCACGCGCTTCCGCCGCGTGCCGCCTCGACACGGCCGTGCAGCGACCACGCGTTCTCCAGGGCGGCGCCGCTGGCGGTGTTGTCGAAGATGCACCAGGCATCGACGCCGGCCGGCAGGCGATCGAGGTCGGCGGCCAGCGCTTCGAGGTAGGCGGGTTCGTAGGACGACCAGTACGTACGCGGCGACCCGTGCAGGCGGTGGTAGACGAGCCCGCCCCAGCCACCGGGCCAGCCGCCGGGTCGGTCGGCCCCGGGCGCCCGTGGCGGGTCGGCCGCGACGCGGGCGACTGCATGACGCACGAGCAGGGCGTCAGCGGCGCTGGTGAACCAGGTCGGATGGCGCGGCTCGCACACGACCGGCCCGGCATATCGGTCGCGCAGCAGCGTCAGGAACGTCGCCGCGACGCGCCGGTCGAACTCCAGCGACGGGGGCAGCTGCACGAGCAGGGGACCGCGCCGCCCGCCGAGGCCGGATGATTCGTCGAGAAAGCGGTCGAGCGGCTCGCGGGCGCGCCGCAACCGCTGGTCGTGGGTGATCACCCGCGGCACCTTGACCGAGAACCTGAAGCCGGGCGGCACCGCTGCGGCCCATCGCTCGTAGGTGGTGCTTGCGTGCGGGCGGTAGAAGGACGAGTTGATTTCCGCGCAACCGAGCCTGGCGGCATAGCGTTGCAGGTGCGTGCCGTCGCCGCCAAACGCCTCAGCCATGGCCCGCGGGATCGACCACCCGGCGGTCCCGATTCGCAGTGGCGTCGGCACCAACCCAGTATCACCCGGCCGGGTGCGGCCGGGCGCAGTCGACCGTGGCCCGTGCCGGGCTTGCCCGGCGGGGACGATTCGCAGCAGAATGCGCCCATCGGTTCGCGAATGACTGCGGCGGTGCGTGAGGTCTTCATGCCACCCCGGTCAGCCGGCCGGTCAGGAGCTCATACGTGAAGAAGACGACGATCTGGACGGGCGTGCGGCAGGTCACGCGCCGGGAGTTTGTTGGCCGCGCGCTCGCGACCGGTGCGGTGATCTCGCAGGCACCAGCGTTCCTGCGCGGGCAGAACCTCAACAGCAAGCTGAACATCGCGTTCATCGGCGCTGGCGGGCGGGGACACGCGAGCCTGAACGAACTCACGGTCAACGCCGGCCGAGCCGGCAAAGCGGACCGACGGCAGCGGGCCGCTCGCCAAGCACCCGGACGAGAACATCGTGGCGCTCTGCGACATCAACCAGCGAGTCGCTCGACTCGGCTGGCTGCGCTACCCGCAGGCGAAGAAGTTCACCGACCTGCGCAAGGTCTTCGACGGCCCGAAGGCTTCGACGCCGTGGTCGTGTCGACGGCGGAGCACACCCATGCGTTTGCCACCTATCTGGCGCTGACGCACGGCAAGCACGTCTACTGCGAGAAGCCGCTGGCCTACAACATCTGGGAAACGCGCCTGATCCGCGAGACGCCGCGAAGTATCCGAAGCTGTCCACGCAGATGGGCAACCAGGGCCACGCCTCGCCGATGCGCCGCACGATCAAGGAAATCCTCGACACCGGCGTCATCGGCCCGGTGCGCGAGGTCCACGTCTGGGCGGATCGCGCCTGGGGCCTGCAGGATGCGCCGTCGGCCGAGAAGTTCGACAAGCCGCACGGCTTCTACAACGGCATCCAGATCGTCGATCGCTTCAAGGAAACGATGCCCGTGCCGGCGCACATCGACTTCGACCTCTGGCTCGGCCCCGCGCCCGAACGGCCGTTCCACGCCACGTACTTTCCCGGGCCCGCGCTGGTATCGCTGGTGGGACTTCGGCAACGGCACGATGAGCGATCTCGGCAGCCACGACAACGACGTGCCGTTCACGGTGCTCGATCTCTGGCGGCCGGACGGCAAGGGCGGGCGCGTGCTGGCGCCGCTCACCGTCGAGGCCGATGTCGCCCAACGTGCCGACGCCGCACAAGGAACTCGCGCCCGCGACGCTGAAGGCGACGTACCAGTTCGCCGCCGTCGGCAAGCAGCCCGCGCTCAAGCTGGTGTGGCATCAGGGCGACAGCAAACCGCCGGGCTGGATGCCGGCGTGGGGCAACCGCTCGTGCGTGTTCATCGGCGAGAAGGGCATGCTGCTCGGCAACGGAAAGCTGCTGCCCGAGGATCGCTTCAAGGACTTCAAGGACGCCGGCGGAGACGCTGCCGCGCTCGCCCGGCCACTGGGTGGAGTGGGTCAACTACGCCAAGGGCAACGGTCCGGTGCCCGGCTCGAACTTCCAGTACTCGGGCTGGACGACCGAAGCGAATCATCTCGGCAACGTCGCTTACCGCACCGGCAAGAAGATCGAGTGGGACTGGCAGAACATGCGCGCCAGGAATGCGCCGGAAGCGACGCCCTACATCCGCCGCCCCGCCTACCGCAAGGGCTGGGACGACATCCTGAGAACCACGTAAGCGCACGTCGAACGCAGTCACCGAGCGCAGTCCGTGACGGGCTGCTGGCTGGGCACGAGGGCGTCACTTGTCGACCAGGTGGCGCCCTTGTCACATTCACTTCCGCGCACATCGGCCCGACGCATGACAGCAGAGACCATCGTCTTCACCTCGCGGCGTATCGCGCGCATTCAACGCGTGCAGGCGGCGCGGCATGTCGTGATCGGGTTGACGCTGGCATCGAGCGGAGTCGCCGCGATGCGCGCTGGGCATCACGCGACATGGCTGGACGTGGTCGCGATCGTCTCAGGCGGCCTGCTTCTGGCCGCCTTCGCGGTCGAGATGCGCCGCGCCCGTGCCGGCACGGCTCACCACGCGCACGGCGCACACGGCATCGGCTGGGTGGACATCTTCGCCGCCGCCGTGACCGCCGTCGAAGCAGCGCACTTGCAGCACAAGGGCAAGGTGGGCTTGCCCATCGCCTACGGAGTGCTGGCGTTGCTGCTGCTCGCCCTCGGCCTGATGCATGGGCGACTCCGCAAGCTGCGGCGACTGGTCGTGGACGACCGCGGTTTCGACATCCGCACCGCGCCGTGGTCGCGCCTGCGCCTGGACTGGACCGACGTGGCCGACGTCCGCACGGCGCAGCAGGTCGTGACGGTGGTCCGGCACGACGGCCGCGAGCATCGCCTCGACCTGCGCGATGCGGTCGGCGGCGAGGCCGTCATCGCGGCGCTCGAGCGCCACGCCGCCGCTGCACTCGCACCAGCGCCCTCGCCCGTCGCACCCACGCCTTCGGATGAGCCGCCCGAAAGCGACCTCGGCCGGGTCACGGCGCCCTCGTAACGCGACGCACCCCGCCCAGTCATCCTCGCGCGCGGCGTACCATGGCCTCGACCATGCACCGACGCGAGGCCCTGACCCTCATCCTCGGCGCGCTCGCCGCCCCGAACGCTCGCCCGGCGGCTGGCGCGGCGCGCCCGGTGGTGTCGACGCTGATCGGCACGGGCGCACCCGGGTACTCGGCGCAGCAGGTCAACGACCCGTACGGGCTGGCGATCGGCCCCGACCGGGCGCTGTACTTCTGCGACCTGGGCAACCAGCGGATACGGCGGCTGGACATCCGCACGCGTGCGGTCGCCACCGTGGCAGGCAACGGCGCGTCGGCCTACGCCGGTGATGGCGGGGAGGCCACCGACGCGTCACTGAGCATGCCGCACGAGATCCAGTTCGACGCAGCGGGTCACCTCTACATCGCCGAGCGGGACAGCCACGTGATACGCAAGGTGGCGGCCGGCAGTGGGCTGATCTCGACGGTGGCGGGGACGGGCGAGCCCGGCTTTGCCGGGGACGGCGGCCCGGCGGCGCGGGCGCAACTGCGTCAGCCGCACAGCATCGCCCTCGAGCCCGGTGGCCGGCGGCTGTTCATCTGCGATGTCGGCAATCACCGGCTCCGCGCCGTCGACCTGCGGTCCGGCACCATCGCCACCGTGGGCGGCACTGGCGAGCGCGGGCCCACGCCGGACGGCGCCCGGCTCGCCCGCTCGCCCCTGCACGGGCCGCGGACGATGGCTTTCGATCGCCGCGGCCACCTGTACCTGGCGTTGCGTGAGGGCAACGCCATCCACCGCGTCGATGCCGCCGGCACGGTCCATCACGTGGCGGGTACCGGCGCGCAGGGCTACACGGGCGACGGCGGCCCGGCGCGGCTGGCGACACTCGCGGGACCCAAGGGCCTGGCGTGGGCTCACAACGCCCTCTACGTGGTGGACACGGAGAATCACGCGATCCGGCGCATCGACCTGCGCAGCGGGGTCATCACCACGATCCTCGGGACGGGGCAGCGCGGCGATGGCCCGGACGGCGACCCGCTGCGGTGCGCGCTGGCGAGACCGCACGGCGTGCTGGTCGACGGGCGCGGCGCTGTCTACGTCGGTGACAGCGAGGCACACCGCATCCGCGTCCTCGCCTAGTGCGGCGCGCGGATGCCGCGGCCTGGTCGGGCGGCGGTGACCTGACCGCCATCGACCACTACCTCGCCGTTGACGATCACGAAGGGAATTCCGGCCGATGGCAGGGTCGCATCTTCGTACGTCGCCCGGTCGATGACCGTCGCCGGATCGAAAATCGTCAGGTCGGCATCGGCGCCGACGCGGACGCGACCTTTCTGCGCCATGGCCGGCACGCGCGCTTCGAGACGCTGAGCCGGCGCCAGCGTCATCCTGCGCACCGCCTCGACGAGGGGAATCGCCTTCTGCTCGCGCACGTACCGTCCAAGCACCCGGGCGTAGCTGCCTGAGGTGCGCGGATGGCCGCGGCCCTTCTCGATGAAGCCGTCGCTGGCGACCATCGACAGCGGGTGGACGATGGCGGCGCGGGTCTGGGCTTCCGATCGGTTGTGGATGATGATTGTGCCGCCGGCAGCTGCGCGCCGCGCGAACGTGGCGCGGGTCAGACGCTCACCGGTCGACACCAGCTGGTGCTGACCGAAGCGTTCGTCGGGCCATGTCGCCCAGTCGTCGAACAGCGCCGAGGTGATTTCGGTCATGCCGGCACCGTACGGGTACGCTTCCGTCGTCACGTCCTGACCGGCCGCACGGGCGGCCTCGATGGCGGTGAAGAAGCCGTCGATGGCGTCACCCGCGACGCTGTTGACGTGCACGATCTGCAGCGCCGCGCCGGCCGACCTGGCTGCCGCGATCGTCTCGTGCAGGCCCGCCAGCCCACCGCGGATGTGGATGTGGGCCGATGCCCCGCCGCCGGCCGCGACCCGGAACATGCGCTCGATCTCGGTCATCGGGGCGCCGGGCGTGTAGGCGCTGCCGAGGCCCACCGCCACGGCGCCGTCAGCCAGGCCCTTGCGCAGCAGCGCCTCCATCTCCAGCAGCTGCGCCTCGCTGGCGGTGCCACTGCCGCCGATGCCGACCGGCACCAATCCGGTGCCGGGGTCGCCGAGCACCTCCATGCGTACCGGGATATGACCGACAGCGACGCCGTGGTTGACGATCTGTCCCGTCGCCCGGGCGCCGTACCACGCCGCCACGTCACCCGTCCCGACCTCGAGTTCGAACGCCGACGTGACGCCGTCGCGGACCATCATCCGGTACGACTCTTCCTGCTGCCCGTGCTCGTGCAGGTCGATGAAGCCGGGTGCGACGACGTGTCCGGTCGCGTCGATGACACGGGTACCGGTGATGGGCGCTGCCGAGATGGCGGCAATGCTGCCCCCACGCACGCCGACGTGGCGTAGCGCGTCGAGGCGGGACGCGGGATCGATGACCCGTCCGTTGGCGATCACCAGGTCGTAGGTGGGTGTTGGAGCGCGCCCGCAGGCCACGACGGCCAGGGCGGTCGTGCATGCGATCAGGGTGAGGGTCGTGCGCGTCACTGCGGTCCTTTCCGGTAAGCGCGCAGTATACTGAAGCCTCCAATTTCCGCATGAACGACACATCCGAGCCCTTCGCGTCTGATCGTCTCAGGCGCCTGTTGCTGGCGCTCGTCGCGGTCGTCTTCGCGGGGATGGCCGTGGACCTGTGTCTGCTCGGTCACTACGAAGAGACGTGGCAGGTGCTGCCGCTGGCGATGATCGCGGTCGCGCTGCTGGCGGCGGCATGGATGGCGCTCACCGGGAGCGCGTGGTCGGTGACGGTCTTTCGCATCGTGATGGTGCTGGTCGTCCTGACGGGGGCGGTTGGCGTCGGCATGCATTTCAACGGCAGTCGCGAGTTCCACATCGAGATGGACCCGGCCCTCACGGGCTGGGCATTGTTCGTGAAGGTCATGCGGGCGAAGGCGCCGCCCACGCTCGCGCCAGCCGCGATGGTCCAGGCGGGACTGTTCGGCCTTCTGTCGACCTGGCGCCATCCGGCACTGGGCGTCCCACCAATGGAGTCGTGACATGAAACTGTTGCCGAATGCTCTCGCTGCCGTGTGCCTCGTTGCTGCCCTGAACGGCTCGGCCGTCGCCCAGGTGGGCAGGTCCCTCGGCGTGGTGGATGCCAATACCGCCCCAGAGAAAGACCTGCTCTCCATGCCGGGCATGACGCCGGCCATCGTCGCGGCGCTGGTCGACAAGCGACCGTTTGCGAGCATCACCGACCTCAACGCCCTTCTGCTCGGCCAGAAGCTCACGCAGGAGCAGGCGATGGCCTTCTACGAGAAGGCGTTTGTCCACATCAACCTGAATACCGCGACGCCCGCAGAGATCCTGCTCGTGCCAGGGGCCGGCAAGCGCATGGTTCATGAATTCGACGAGTACCGGCCGTGGAAGACCTACGCGCAGTTCGCGAAGGAGATTGGCAAGTACGTCGGCCCGGACGGGGCAGCCAGGCTGGCGCAGTACACCTTCATCCCCGTGCGCCTCAATACCGCCACCGACCAGGACATCCAGAGCATCCCGAACGCCGGCCCGCGCATGGTCCGGGAGTTCAAGGAGTACCGCCCGTGGAAGACCCGGGAGCAGTTCCTGAAGGAGATCGGCAAGTACGTCGGCCCGAAGGAGACCGAGCGTCTCTGGCGCTACGTGACGATTGACTGAACCACGCCCCCTGTCGATACCGGCGACCTCAGTCTCGGGCCCGGCGCCGCCGGTCCCCTCGCCGGTCGCTACCGCACCCACGCGGGGATCACGCCGCCCTGGATGTCGAAGATCGATGTGCCCAGCAGCCACAGCAATCCCACCATGATCGGCACCAGCATCACGTTGAGCAGGAAGCCGGCGCGCACCATGGCCGACAAGGGCAGCACGCCGCTGCCGTAGACGATGGCGTTGGGAGGGGTGCCGACGGGCAGCATGTACGAACAGTTGGCCGCGAGGGCGGTCGGCACCAGGAACAGCATCGGGTTCTCGCCCAGACTCAAGGCCAGTGCGCCGGCGATCGGCAGGAACGTGGCCGCAGTCGCCGTGTTGCTCGTCAGCTCGGTGAGCAGCAGGATGCCGAAGGCGACGATGGCGAGCACGGCGAAGGTGGGCAGATGGTTGAGCTCATGGGCCAGGCTGCCGAGCCACGCGGCGAGACCGTGCGCCTCGATGTTGCCGGCCAGGCTCAAGCCGCCGCCAAACAGCAGGAGCACGCCCCACGGCAGGCCCTTGGTGGCGTCCCACGTCATCACGAACTCGCCGCGCTTCAGGTTCACGGGAATCATGAACAGCAACAGCGCTCCGGCGATCGCAATGGTGGTGTCGGAGACCAGTGGCACCACCGTCGCGATGAGCGGCTGCGCGACCCAGCACGCCGCGGTGAGCAGGAAGACCGCCCCTGACGCGAATTCGCCCCGGCTGACCGGCCCCAGCCGGTCGCGCTGCTCGGCGATGAGTTCCGCCATGCCGGGCAGTGGCGCCGTGCCGAGCGTGAACATCACGCGGGTCAGCACGACATACACCGCGCCGAGGGCCACGATCGACACCGGGACGCCGAGGAGCATCCACTCGCCGAAGCCGATCGAGACCTGGTAGACCTCACTCATGTAGGCCGCCAACAGCGCATTGGGCGGCGTGCCGATGAGCGTGGCCATGCCGCCGCTGGTCGCGCCATAGGCGATCGACAGCAGCAGCGCCGTGCGGAAGTGGGAGAGCTCGCGCGGCAGCCGTCCCGTGTTGGGCACGAGGTGAGCCACCGACATGGCGATCGGCAGCATCATCAGCGTCGTGGCGGTGTTGCTGACCCACATGCTGACCAGCCCGGAGGACAGCAGGAACCCGGCGATGATCGCCTTTGGTTGCGTACCGAGGCGGCTCACGAGGCCGATCGCGATTCGGCGGTGCAACTGCCACCGCTCCATGGCGAGCGCGATGATGAAGCCACCGAGGAAGAGGTAGATGATCGGGTTGGCGTACGGAGCCGCTGTCGCGCGGATGTCGCCGAGACCGAGCGCCGGAAAGAGCACGAGCGGCAGCAGCGCCGTGACGGGAATCGGGATGGGCTCGGTGATCCAGAAGATCGCCATCAGCATCCCGGCGCCCGCCGTGCGCCAGCCTTCGGGGCTCAGGCCAGCGGGAGGAGCCATCACCACCGTCACCGCAAGGGCGATGACGCCGAGCAGCGCGCCGATCACCTGGCGACGCCCATGCCCGTGCGTGTGCTGGTCGTCATGATCGACGACGGGCGTGGCGTGGGTCATGTGTGCAGGCTCCTGAGCACCGCGTGCAGCCGCGGCTTGGCCTCGATGCCGATCCCGGGCACCTGCGGCAGCGTGACCAGGCCATCGACGACCGGGGTGTCGTCGGCGAAGCCCCCGAAGGGTTGGAAGACGTCGGGGTACGACTCGTTGCCGCCGAGGCCGAGGCCGGCCGCGATATTGAGCGACATCTGGTGGCCCCCGTGCGGGATGCAGCGCCGTGGCGACCAGCCGTGCTCGCGCAGCATGGCGAGCGTGCGGAGGTACTCGACGAGCCCGTACGACAGCGCGCAGTCAAACTGCAGCCAGTCGCGGTCGGGCCGCATGCCGCCATGGCGAATCAGGTTGCGTGCGTCCTGCATCGAGAAGAGGTTCTCGCCCGTGGCCATCGACCCGGTGTAATGCGTGGCCAGTTCGGCCTGCAGGGCGTAGTCGAGCGGGTCGCCTGCTTCCTCGTACCAGAACAGGCCGTAGGGCTCGAGGGCCTTCGCGTAGGCGATGGCCGTGGGCAGATCGAACCGTCCGTTGGCGTCGACGGCCAGCCGATCGCCACGACCGACGACCTCCAGCACTGCCTCGATGCGTGCGAGGTCATCGTCGAGCGGCGCGCCGCCGATCTTCATCTTCACCACGGAGTAGCCGAGGTCGAGGTACGCGCGCATCTCGTCCTGGAGCGCCGTCAGGTCCTTGCCGGGGTAGTAGTAGCCACCGGCGGCATACACGAAGACCGTCTCGTCCATCTCGCCGTCGTTGTAGCGGTCGGCGAGCAGGCGGGAGAGCGGCACCCGCGCGATCTTGGCGACGGCATCCCAGACGGCCATGTCCACCGTGCCAATCGCCACCGACCGCTCGCCGTGCCCGCCCGGCTTCTCGTTGGCGAACATGGTCGACCAGATCCGGTGCGGGTCGAGGTTGTCGCCGGAGTCGTCGAGCAGCGATTCCGGGTCGGCCTCGCGCAGCCGTGGCAGAAAACGCTCGGTCAGCAGGCCTTGCTGCGCGTAGCGGCCGTTGGAATTGAAGCCGTAGCCGACGACCGGTGCCCCGTCGCGGATCACATCGGTGACCACGGCGACGACGCTGACGGTCATCTTCGAGAAGTCGATGTACGCGTTCCGGATCGGAGACGCGATGGGCACGACGCCAGAGTGGATTGCGGTGATCCGCATCATCGCGCCCCGGCGACCGTGACGACGATGTCCCAGTGGAACTTGACGAACGTGTGCAGCGACGTCTCCAGGATGCGCTCCTGGTCGCTGTGTGCGCCAAACCCTTTCGGGCCGTCTTCGCTGTCGGTGAGCGGACCGATGCCGTAACACTGCATGCCCCTGGCGCGGAGGAACGCCATGTCGGTGGCGCCCGGACTCATCGCCGGCAGTGTGGTGACGTTGCCGCCATAGTGCGTCTTGACGGCGGCTTCCGCGGCCAGGAAGGCCTCCGAGTCGATGCGTGACGGCGCCGCGCCCGGGCGGGTGTTGCGCTGATTCCGCTCCACGTCCACGGTCGGGTCGTCCACGACCTTGCGGATCTCGGCAATCAATCGCTCGATGTCTTCGTCTGGCAGGGCGCGCACGTCGAGCGTGGCGGTCGCTTCGGAGGGGATCGTGTTGACCTGGTAGCCGCCGGCCAGGATGTTGGGCGAGACCGACGACCGCAGCATCGAATTCGTGCGCGGTTCGTTGATTGCGAAATACTCCTGCGCCGCCGCCGACTGCGGTGTCAGCACGGCGCGGTACCGGGCCGCGTCCTCGGGAGCACTGATCGACGCCAGACGTTCGAAGTAAGCCCTGGTGGTGTCGTTGAGTCGCATCTGCGGCTGCCAGTCGGCCACGCGCGCCACCGCCCGGGCCAGATGGACCACGGCATTGGTGCGCAACGGCGTGGACCCATGCCCGGACGGGCCACGCGCCGTCAGCGTCACGCCGTAGGGAATCTTCTCCGACGACTGCACCGTGGCAAAGCGCACCTGGCCGCCCGTGCGCGTCACGCCACCACCTTCGGCCAGGCAGTATTCGGCGTCGATCTCGGGCCAGTGGTTCTCCACCATGAACTTGATGCCGAACTGCGTACTCGCCTCCTCACCGGCCTCGGCCAGGAAGATCACGTCACGGTCGAGTGGTACGTTCAGGCGCTTGAGCTGCAGCATCACCATCAAGCCGGCCACCACGTTGTCCTTGTCGTCCACGGTGCCCCGTCCGTAGACGTAGCCGCCGTCCCGGGTTGCAGAGAATGGCGGGTGGGTCCACTTGGCCGGGTCGACCTTGACCACGTCGGTATGGCCCATGATCAGCAGCGGCCGTTTCTTGCCGTTGCCGCGCAGCCGGGCCACCAGGTTGGGACGCGCCGGATCGTTGGCGAATCGTTTCGTCTCGATGCCGGCCGTGTTCAGGACGGCCTCGAGGTAGTCGACGACGACGCCCTCGTTGCCGGGCGGATTGCTGGTATCCAGGCGAAGGATGGCCTGGAAGTGCTGCATCGTCTCGGCTTCGAGTGCCGGGCCAGTCCGGCCGGGCGCCCTGCGCCGCAACGTCCGCGCTTCCGAGCATGGTCAGTGTCAGCGACGCCGCGGCCAGCGACATCAGTCGTCGTGTGAGGTGTGTGCGATATCCCATGTCAGTGTGCGCAACAGTGTCGCACTGTCGGCAGGCGGCAAGGATGCTGCGATGCGCCGACGCTACCGGTCGCGGGGACTGGCCGTGTAGGCGCGGTCGAGAACCTGCATCGTGTGCAGCGTCGGCAGCGTTGCGCCTGCGGCGTCCAGATGCGTGGCGATCTGGACCAGGCAGCCGATGTTGCCGGCCACCACGGCCGTCGCGCCGGTGGTTCGAATGCTGTCGGCCTTGCGCCGGCCCAGCGCGCCCGCCAGCTCGGGGTGCTCGACGTTGTACAGGCCAGCCGAGCCGCAACAGGTGTCGCCGTCGGGGATCTCGACAATCCGCAGGTTGGGCACGCGCGCCAGCAGCGCCCGTGGCGCCCGGCGGATGCCCTGGGCATGTGCGAGGTGACAGGCGTCGTGGTACGCCACCGTGACCGGCCCCGGCAGCGTTCCAGGCAGCAATCCAGGTAGCGGACCGGGGTCGACCAGGCCCAACGCGTCGAGAAACTCCGATACGTCGCGCACCCGTGCCGACAGTGAGGCGAGCGCGTCCTGCCCTGGGCGGCCGCGAAACGCGTGGCCGTACTCCTTCATCGCCGACCCGCAGCCGGCGGCGTTGCTGAGGACCGCATCGACGTCGTCGGGCATCGCCGCGGCCAGAGCCGTGGCCCGCGCATAGGCGCGGTCGGCGTCGCCGCTGTGCAGCGCCAACGCGCCGCAGCAGCCCTGCGACGGCGGCACCACCACCTCGACGCCGTTGGCCGACAGCACGCGCAGCGTCGCCAGGGCAATCCCGGGATCGAGCGCCTGCTGCACGCAGCCGGCCAGCAACGCGACGCGCGCCCGGCGCGGCCCGCGAGCCTGCACCACCGCCGGGAGCGTGACCGCCGCCGGCAGCCGTTCCGGCAGCAACGCCACCATCGGCTTCACGCGCGCCGGCAGGAACCGCTCGACGCCCTTGGCGATCTGCCCGAGTCGCGCCGACGCGCGGAACAACGTCGGCGACTCCAGCGTTTCGAGCAGCAGCCGTCGCTGCAGCCGGTCGAGCAGTGAGCGCTGGCCGGTCTCGCGGCCGGCCCGGAACGGGACGATCAGGTCGCCGTACTGCACGCCGGAGGGGCAGGCGGTGACGCAGCCGAGGCAGCCGAGGCATCGATCGATGTGCGGCTGCACGTCGGCCAGCGTGAGCGTGCCTTCGAGGACTTCCTTCATGAGGACGATGCGGCCGCGGGGCGAGTCCATCTCCTCGCCCAGCACCTGGTAGGTCGGGCACGCCGGCAGGCAGAAGCCGCAGTGTACGCAGGTCTCCACGGCACGCGCCATGGCGGCATGCTGCGGGTTGGTCGGGTCGGGCGGAATGGAATGCTGCACGCGTCAGGCACCTGCGAAGCGTGCGGTCGGGTCCATCACCGACCGAAGGCGCTCCGCGAACGGGTTGGGGAGAGAGGCGCCGATGAAGGCCCGCGACGTATCCCCAGCCAGCACCTGGCCGACGAGGTGCTGCGCCCGCAGGACCCCGTCGAGCACGGCAAGCTCCGGACGCCAGGCGATCCAGGCGAGGTTGCCGGCCACGGCATAGCGGCGTGTGCTGTCGTGGCCCGACAGCGCGTCTTCCAGGGGGCGCACGCCGCTGCTGGTGATCGGCACCCGGACCAGCGCCGCGCGCCGGTCCGCCCACGTCAGCTCCCGCGCCTCCTGCCACACCGCCGCATCATCGTCACCGCGCAGGATGCGGGCGTCGCGGCCGAGCGCCTGGGCGAGCGCCACGGCACGCACCTCGATGGCTTCGGCGGCACCGCCGATGCGCAGCGTCAGCAGTCCCGGTGGGGTGAGATCGATGGCCTCGAGGTCGAATGGCTGACGCTGGATGGCCATCATCAGCGAGAGCCCCGCGGCGAGGTCGCCGGCATCCACGCGTACCGTCGCGTGCTCGGCGGGCGCGGGAAACACCTTGAAGGTCACCTCGGCGACGACGCCGAGGCGGCCGCAACTGCCGACCATCGCCTGGTGCAGCAGGAAGCCGGCGGCATTCTTCACGACCTTGCCGCCGCTGTGGATGACACGGCCCTGCCCGTCGACGATCCGCGCGCCGATCAGGAAATCGCGGATCCCCCCGAAGCGATAGCGGCAGGAGCCGTTGACCCCGGCTGCCACCGTGCCGCCGATGGTCGCGCCGGCCTGGGCCAGGGGCGGGTCGAAGGGCAGGTACTGCCCGTGCGGTGCCAGCGCGCGCTCGATGTCGAGGAGCGGCGTCCCGGCCAGCGCGGTGAACGTGCATTCCTCGGGCGTGTACTCCACCATCCCGGCAAGTCGGGAGAGATCGAGCAGGGCATCGACGCGACGGCACGCGAGGCCGGGCTTGGTGCCGGCGCCGCGCACGGCCCAGCGGTCGTGCGTCGGAATGGCCGCGGCCAGTTCGTCGATCGAGGCGGGATGCAGGAGCGTCATGCGCGCGAGATCACGCCGGCCCGCTCGAGGGGGTGCAGCCCGTGCGAGGCAGGCATGTCGATGGCTGGCGCCAGCTTCTTGCCTGGATTGGCGACGTCGTGCGGATCCATCGCGGCGCGGATGCGGTGCATGCAGTCGATGTCGGCGGCGGCGTACATCTCACCAAGGAACGCGCGTTTCTCGAGGCCGACGCCGTGCTCGCCGGTGATCGATCCGCCGAGCCGGATGCACAGGCGCAGGATCTCGGCAGCCAGCACTTCGGCGCGATCGTGCGCCCCGGCTTCGCGTCCGTCATAGAGGATCAACGGATGCAGGTTGCCATCGCCGGCGTGAAAGACGTTGGCCACCCGGATGCCGTGGGCGCGCGAGAGCGCCTCGATGGTCGCCAGAGCCTCCCCCAGACGCGCCCGGGGGACGACCCCGTCCTGGACGATGAAGTCCGGGCTGAGCCGGCCCACCGCCGAGAACGCGCTCTTGCGCCCCTTCCAGATGCGGGCCCGCTCGTCGTCATCGGCAGCGACGTGGGTGTGGGCGGCACCGGAAGCGGTGATGATCGCCATCAGGCGGTCGAACTCCGCGGCCACCTGCGCGGCCTCGCCTTCGCACTCGACGATCAGCACGGCCGCGGCGCCGGTCGGGTAACCGGCGTGGACGGCCGCTTCTGCCGCGTCCATGGCAAGGCGGTCCATGATCTCCATCGCCCCCGGCAGCAGACCTGATTCAATCACCCGGGAGACGGCATCGCCCGCCGTCTGCAGGCTGTCGTAGGCCGCGAGCACCGTCCGGTACACGGCCGGGCGGGCCACCAGCCGCAGCGTGATTTCCAGGGCGATCCCGAACAGACCTTCCGAGCCGACGAACATCCCCGTCAGGTCGGGGCCGGCCTGCTCCAGGCTGTCGCCGCCGAGCGTGGCGACCACCCCATCACCGAGCACCACGCGCAGCCCGAGCACGTGATTGGCCGTCATGCCGTGCCGGAAGCAGTGGGCGCCGCCTGAGTTGAAGGCGACGTTGCCGCCAATGGTGCAGACCGACTGGCTGGACGGATCGGGCGCGTAGTACAGCCCATGTGGCGCGGCCAGCGCCGTCACCGCGAGGTTGACCACGCCGGGCTCGACCACCGCCAGGCGCGCCTGTGGGTCGAAGCGCAGGACGCGGTTCATCCGATTCAGGGCGATGACGATGCCGTCCTCGATGGGGACGGCGCCGCCTGACAGGCTGGTGCCGCTGCCGCGGGCCATGAACGGGACGCGTGCCGCGTGACAAAGGCGCACGGTCTCGATGACTTCGTCTGCCGACTCGGCGAGCACGACGGCGCGCGGGCGCGCCCGATACGACGTCAGGCCATCGCTCTCGTAGGGGGCCAGGGCGCCGGGTCGCGTCAACAGCCGCGCCTGCGGGATCAGGCGGCCGAGCGCCGGCAGCAGGTCCGCGCCATGCATGGCTGCAGTCTATACTGCGCAACGCCATCAACCCTGCGCGCCGAAGGCCGGCTCGGGGAGCCGGCCCTACCGGAGTGCTGTGATGTGGAGCCAGACGTACGACCCGTTCGGTCAACCGTGGCTGTCGACCGCCCTCGCCGCGCTGCCGGTGGTGGCGCTGCTCGGCTCGCTCGCCTTCCTCAAGCTGCACGCGCACATCGCCGCGCTGGTCGGCCTGGTGACATCCCTGGTCGTCGCCATCCTGGTGTTCGGGATGCCTGCGCCGATGGCCCTGGCCAGCGCCGGGTACGGGGTCGCCTACGGGCTGCTGCCAATCGGCTGGATCGTCCTCAACGTCATCTTCCTGTACCAGCTCACCGAGCAACGCGGCCTGTTTGCGACGTTGCGGCAAAGCATCACCCACGTCACCACCGATGCCCGCCTGCAGCTGCTGCTGGTGGCCTTCGCCTTCGGGGCGTTTTTCGAAGGGGCCGCCGGCTTCGGCACGCCCGTGGCGGTGACCGGCGCCCTGCTCATCGGACTCGGCTTCGCGCCGCTCGCCGCGTCCGGTCTCTCGCTCATCGCCAACACCGCGCCGGTGGCCTTTGGCGCGCTCGGCACGCCGATCATCGCGCTGAGCGCCGTCAGCGGCCTCGACCTGCTGGCGCTCAGCGGCATGGTCGGCCGCCAGCTGCCGCTGTTCTCGGTCATCGTCCCGTTCTGGCTGATTGCCGCCTTTGCCGGCTGGCGCGGCATGATCGGCATCTGGCCGGCGATCCTCGCCGCCGGGCTGCCCTTTGCCGTGCTGCAGGGGCTGGTCTCGAACTTCCACGGCCCGTGGCTGGTGGACGTCGTCGCGGCCATCGCCTCGATGGGTTCGCTCGTGCTCTTCCTGCGTGTCTGGGCGCCCACCGACGGCTGGCAGGCCGGCGACCGCCTCGGCGTGCGACAGGACGACGGCGTGGCGACGCCGTCGCGGGCCCAGGTCGTGCGGGCGTGGGTGCCGTGGCTGATCCTCAGCGTGCTGGTCTTCGTGTGGGGCCTGCCTCCGGTGAAGGCCGCGCTCGATGGCGCGACGACGGTCCGCATTCCGGTACCTCTCCTGCACGACCTCATCGAGCGGGTCCCGCCCGTCGTGGCCGTCGCGGCCCGGGAGCCGGCGATGTTTGCCGTCGCCTGGCTCTCGGCGACCGGCAGCAGCATCTTCATCGCCGCGGTCCTGGCCGGGCTCGTCATGGGCTGCTCGGTCGGTGAACTGGTGAGAACCTACCTGCGCACGCTGTGGCTCGTACGCACGTCGCTGGTGACCATCGCGTTGATGATGGCGATCGGCTTCACCACGCGGTACTCGGGCCTCGATGCGACCTTGGGCCTGGCCTTTGCCGGCACCGGGGTGCTCTACCCCTTCTTCGGGACGATGCTGGGCTGGCTGGGCGTGGCTCTGACCGGTTCGGATACGTCGTCAAATGTCCTGTTCGGCAGCCTGCAACGCATCACTGCCGAGCAGCTCGGACTCAATCCGGTGCTGATGGCGGCGTCCAACAGCTCGGGCGGCGTGATGGGCAAGATGATCGACGCCCAGAGCATCGTCGTCGCCAGCACCGCGACGCGGTGGTACGGCCACGAGGGAGAGATCCTGCGGTACGTGTTCTGGCACAGCCTGGTCCTGGCGGCGATGGTTGGCGGTCTGGTGATGCTGCAGGCCTACGTCTGGCCGTTCACCCAGCTCGTCTGGTAAGAACGGCAACCGGTACCCGGCAGTCGTCAGTCGGCAGTCGGCAGGCGGCAGTTGGCAATCTGCAACCCGCAACCGGTTAGAATCCCCGACGTGAGCCTCCTTCCAGCTACGCCTCGTCTGCTGCTCGGTCCGGGACCGAGTCCGGTCCTGCCCCGTGTCCTCGAGGCGATGACTGCGCCGCAGCGCAGCCACCTCGACCCCGACATGATGGCGCTGCTCGACGACATCCGTCGCCGCCTGCATGCGTTGTTCAACGTCAGCGACGACGGCATCGCGTTTGCCGTGCCGGGGACGGGCTCGTCAGGGCTCGAATCGGCCGTGGCCAATGTGGTGCAGGACGGCGATGCGGTGCTGTGTGTGGTGACGGGCTACTTCGGCGACCGCCTCGCGCAGGTGTGCGAACGGTATGGTGCCAACGTCACGCGGCTCACCGGCGAGTGGGGCAGGGCGGTCAATCCGGAACAGGTCCGGACGGCACTGCAGCACGCCAGCTTCAAGGCCGTCACGGTCGTCCACGCCGAGACGTCCACCGGCGTGCTCCAGCCGGTGCAGGAGGTTGCCGCGCTGGCGCGGGAACACGGCGCCCGGGTCATCGTCGATGCGGTCACCTCACTCGGTGCCCACCCGGTGGACGTGGACGGGTGGGGGCTGGACGTGGTCTACAGCTGCAGCCAGAAGGGACTCGGCGCACCCTCGGGGTTCGCGCCCATCGCCTTCAACGCGGCCGCGCGCGCGGCCGCCAAGAGCCGCAGCTTCTACCTCGACCTGCCACTGCTCGAGGGCTACTGGATCAAGCGGGGCTACCACCACACGATCTCGACGCCGCTCGTCTATGCGCTGTACGAAGCCCTGTGCGTGATCGACGAAGAGACGATGGCGGCGCGGTCGGCTCGGCATGCGCGGGTGCACGGCGAATTCGTGGCAGCGCTGGCCGAGATGGGGCTCTCGCTGCTGCCACCGGAGGGCGAGCGGCTGTGGACGCTCAACACGGTTCGCATCCCCGAGCGGGTGACCGACGAAGCGAAGGTCCGCCTGGCGCTGCGCGACACCCACGGCATCGAGATCGGCGCGGGACTCGGGCCGCTGGCCGGCAAGATCTGGCGCGTCGGCCTGATGGGGGCGGGGGCGACCAGCGAGAACGTGCAGAGGCTGATCACGGCGCTCAAGGCCGAGATAGGGTAGGGCACCTCTCGGCTCTCACCTGGTTGCGCCTGCTATGATCCCGGCCCTGAAGTCGTGCACTGGTGCACTCCGCACCGCTGCCGGGCAGATGGAGGAAATCCGATGAAGCGTCTCATGACAGCCGCCATGTTCGTGCTCGCCACGCTCGTGTACACCCCTGTCCATGCATTCCCGATTGCTCTGCCCGGAAGTGAGGGCCTGGCCGTCATCGTCACCAGTGCGGATCCGGTGGTCGCGACCTTCCAGGGCAACTCCGGTACCTACTCCAACGACCTCTATCTGATGCTGACTGGCGCTGGAGTACCTGGCGACGACGGCGTGACCGCAAACGACATGTTCGTCTTCAACAACCTGACGTCGGTGGTGGGTAGTTCCGTGACCCTGGGCTCGTTCGTTCCCGGCACCGAATTGCTCTTCCGGCTCTACGTGAACAACACCGGCGAAACGTTTTTCACCGGGCCGGGCAGCCGCAACCCCGACGGGCTGCCGCACGCGCGGGTGCAGTCGGACTGGATGGACGACGAGGCCCTGGTCAGCTTCGAGGACCTGTTCGGCACGCCGGAGGGCGTTGACGGATACAACGACCTCAGCTTCTCGTTCACCAACACCAGGGCCGTGCCCGAGCCGGCGCTGCTGTCGCTGTTCGGCATGGCGGCCGCTGCGACGGCCTGGCGCGCGCGCCGACGTTCGCGCTCCTGACACCCCCCCGCTCCGCCCCGGGCGCGTCGGCCGTCATTGTGGCGGCTCGCGCTCTTCAGCGTTGCCCCAGACCCCGGGGCCGAAGTAGCGGATCGTGACCAGCGGCTCGGTCCGTGACGTGTTGGTGAACGTCACCCCGCGCCGCGCCCCCGCCTCACTGCAGAACCACTCGTCGTCGGTCAGATCGTGCACCCGGATGAGCGTGGGGCTGGAAAGCGGCTCACCGTTGATCGTGCCCGTGCCCTGCACGCAGACGAGCCCCCACGCGCCGGTGTCGCGCACCGTGCACGTCATGCCGGGCTCCACCGTCAGCTCCTTCGCGGAGAAGAGGTCGTCGCCGGCAATCCGCCCGTACACCACCCACCGATCGGCAAAGCCCGGTCCGGCGGAGGCCTCGCGCGGCCGCAGCAGGTGGGTCTCCCGGAACGCCGGATCGAGATTGGCTTCCCAGTCGATCTGCTCCACGAGGTAGTCGAGATCGTGGTGATGCGCGGCCGGAACGTCCTGGACCAGCAGGTCCCACGGGATGGCCGTGCCGTCCACGAGCGATTGGTACATGGCCAGGACGTCGGACGCCCATTGCGGTTCGTACGTGCAGAGCGACCCCGGCGCGTGCAGCATGCGCGGCGGGATGAGCCAGCCGGTGCCCACCTCCAGCCGTGACGCCTGTGCCAGGTCGAGGATGCCGTTGTCGCCGGTGTGCCAGCGCTCCAGGCACCGGCGGACATCAGCCCTCGTGGTGCCAGGCGCCAGCCCGAAGAACGTGAACGGGAAGTCGTTGCCGTGCGCGTTCAGTTGCGGCGGGAAGTAGTAGCCCTCGGGCTTGGCTTCGCGCCCGACCAGGGCCGCCTGCGCGGCATCCTGGTGCATGTGATGCGGGATCGGGCCGCGGTTGTCGAAGAACTTGGCAAAGACCGGCCACCGCGCGTAGCGGGCCCAGATCGCATCGCCGACAAGCGCCGCGCCGCACTCGGCCACCGCGTCGCGCAGCGTCAGCCGCGTGTTGCCGATGACGACGAACGAGAGACCCTCGTCGGGTCGCGGGTTGGCGTTGGCGGCCAGGATGGTCGAAGCGAACCAGCGTTCGTCGATGCCGCCGCGGTCCAGGCCGAAGGCGTAGAGGTCATCGGGATGGAGCTTGAGTCTCCGCCCCGGCTGCACGAACGTGCGGGGCACCCAGCAGGGCGCCAGCCTGAGCAGCCCCTGTGTGCGCGCGAGCTCGCGCTCGACCGCGGCTCCCACGTCGGCCGGGCGGCTCATCGCGGCTCCGCGCGCGGCGTCATCGCGCGAAATGTGCGGCCGATGGCCTCGATCTTCTCGGGGCTGGCGCGCAGGCCGCCCCAGGCAAACACCATCACGCCGGTGGCCGGGGCGCGAGCGCCCTCGGTCAGCACGGTCTCCACCTGCGCGAGCGGCACGGGTTCGCCCCAGTCCGAGATCTGGACGATCGGCCAGATGCGGTGGCGCTCGCCGGGTGCCCCCGTGACGCCGAGATGTTCGCCGAGCCAGCGCACCTGCCGCGAGATCCAGGCCGGGTCGTTCACGTGGCCGAAGCGTGCGTGGTAGGGCATCGGGCTGAAGACGTCGATGTAGGCGGCCTGCGCGCGCAGGTCGATGGCCAGCTTCTCGAGACGGGCACCGTCGCGGTCGGCGTCGGTCCACGCATTGTGGAACGTGCCCAGCAGGGCAGTCGGTCGCACCTCGTCGCGAATCGCGTCGAACTCGCGGACCCAGTCGGTGAACACCCCGAGCCGCCAGCCGATCCACGCGGCGCGGTGTGTCGTGAGCAGCAAGGCTGCGCGTTCGCGTGTCGGCACCGCCGGCAGCGTGACGCCAGAGGCGGCCTCGAACTGCTCCAGGCAACGCGCGCAGAAGCACGTGTCGGGCATCTCCGGCTCGGCCTGCTCCCAGCTCGCGTGCGCATGGTGGTAATCCAGCCAGACGCCGTCGATGGCCCATTGCGTGAGCAAGGACCGGAACGCCTGCATCCGCGCGGCACGGTAGCCGCGGTGGGTGGGACAGATGCCCTGCCATCCGTTCGGTGGCGGACTGACCTTGCCGTCGGCACCAATCGGCGCGGCGTCGGGGTGCGCCTTGACGTAGTCGGCCACGTGCAGCGTGTTGAACTCCGCGTAGACCTGCACCCCCTGGCTACGCAACAGGGCCAACCGCTCGGCCGTGATGCTGCCCGAACCCAGCCAGATCGCGTCGACCCCGAACTCGCGGAGTGTGCGACCCGAGTCGAGAATCTCCTGTGGCACGCCACCGTAGATGCCGCGGACGGGCACGCGCGCTGGCGCGGCCACCTGCGCCAGGGCGGGCGCTGCAGACAGGGAAGAAGAGAGGACGACCAGCGCCATCCAGACCGGGTGCACGTGCATGCGCATGCCCCATGCTACGGGTTCTCGGACGGGTCCGTGTATCACCCAGGTCGGTGACCTATCATGGGCAGCAATGGCTCATGGACGTGTGGTCGTGACGGGCGGCAGTGGCAAGCTCGGGCGTGTGGTGGTGGCGGACCTGATTCAGCACGGGTACGACGTCGTCTCGATCGACGTCGTCCCGCCCCGGGACGGGTTCGGTGACGACGCGGGGGCCTTCATCCGCGCCAATCTGGCCGACTACGGCCAGGTGCTGGACGCCATCTCCACGCACCCGTCGGCGGGCGCCGGCGAAAGCCCCGAACTGGTCGTGCCGCACGCCGTCGTCCACCTCGCCGCCGTGCCCGCCCCGCGCCTCAAGCCCAATGCCGAGACGTTCCGCAACAACACGGCCAGCGACTACAACGTCTTCGAAGCCTGCCGTCGCCTCGGCGTGAAGAAGGTCGTCTATGCCAGCAGCGAGACGGTGCTGGGCCTGCCCTTCGACGAGCCGCCCGCCTACGTGCCGGTGGACGAAGAAGCGCCGCCGCGCCCCAACAGCGCCTATTCGCTGGCCAAGCTGTTGATGGAGACCTCGGCCGCGCAGATGTGTCGCTGGGACCCGGCGCTCTCGATGATCGGGCTGCGCTTCTCCAACGTGATGGAACCGCACGATTACGCGCGCTTCCCGGACTACGACGCCGACCCCGGCAGCCGCAAATGGAACCTGTGGGGGTACATCGACGCGCGTGACGGGGCGCAGGCGGTGCGCCGGGCCATCGAGCGGGGCCATCCCGGCTCGCACGTCTACATCATCGCCAATGCCGACACCGTCGTGTCCCGTCCCGACGAGGCGCTGCTGCAGGAGTTCTTCCCCGACGTCCCGCGCCGCGACCTGGCGGGGCCCAACGCCACCCTGCTCTCAATCGACAAGGCCCGCCGCGACCTCGGCTACGAGCCGCAATTCAACTGGAGACAGTCGTGAACCGTCGTCATTTTCTTGCTTCGTCGGCTGGCCTCGCGGCCGGACTCGGGGTGGCGTCCGACCGCGCCGCCGCACAGCCGGCAACACCAACCCCCGCCGCGCCCGCCGGTGCCGCAGGCCGTCAGGCGCCCCCGCCGCCGGTGTCGTCGCTCGACTTCAAGACGAAGATGCGCAAGGCCCTGATTGCCGAGCCGACCGAGGACGACCTGAAGCGGATGAAAGACGCAGGGTTCGACGGGGTCGAGGGGCGGGTGATTCCGCCGCCGCAGGCGGCGCGGATGCGCGAAGTTGCCGAGAAGCTGGGCATGCGCGTGCACTCCGTGCTCTACGGCTGGGCGGAGTTCAACAGCCCGGACCGCAGTGAAGTCGAGCGGACGTTCGCCGAGTCGCAGGCTGCGCTGCAGACGGCACAGGCTTTCGGCGCCGAAACGGTGCTGCTCGTGCCGTGTCGCATCGGGGGCCAAGGCGCGGGGCCGAGGCGGCCAGGGGCCGGCGGCCCGGCGCTGCGCATGCCGCGCCCCTGGGAGTTCCAGATCGAGTTCGACGAGGCCAGCGGCCACCTCCGCAAGGTCGTCTACGGAGACAACGCCCCCTACGCCGACTACATCAAGGCGCATAACCACGCCACCGACACGTCCCGGGAATGGGTCAGCCGGCTGATCCCGACCGCGGAGAAGACCGGCGTGGTGATTGCGCTCGAGAACGTCAGCAACAACCTCTGGGTGCAGCCGGAGATCTTCCGGCACTTCGTGGCCTCCTTCCGCAGTCCGTGGGTCAAGGCGTACTACGACATCGGCAACCATGTGCGCTTCGCGCCGCCGGAGCAGTGGATTCTCACGCTCGGCCCCCTCCTGGCGAAGGTGCACGTGAAGGACTACCTGCTCGATCCCGCCGACCCGGATGGCCGCGGCCGGTCGGTCAACATCCGCGAGGGCAGCGTGCGCTGGCCGGTGCTGCGGCAGGCGCTCGAAAGCATCGGCTACAACGGTTGGATGACGATCGAAAGCAACGGCGACATCCCGTTCGAGGAGCGCAATCGGCGCCTCGACCTGATTCTGGCGGGCGCGTAGCCCTTCCAAGGCGGCATCCATGAGCGCGCACGACAACTCCCCTCACGCCACGACGACGCCCTCAGGGGTCTCGCGACGCCAGTTCCTGACCACTGCGGCCGGCGCCGGTGCCGTCACCATCGTCCCGCGGCACGTCCTCGGCCGCGGCTTCCAGGCACCCAGCGACCTGGTCAACGTCGCTGTCGTCGGCGTGGCCGGCATGGGTGCCAACAACACCCGGGCGGTGATGAGCCAGAACATCGTGGCCTTCTGCGATGTGGACTCGGCGCTGCTCGACGCGCGGGTCGCCCGATGGCGGCAGGAGGCGGCTGCCGGGACGGCGGCGCGCCCGGCGGCGCGGCCCGCCGCCGCGGGCTGGTCCGCCTGGCAGGACTGGGGCGTCACCGCAGCGCAGCAGGCTGCCAACGCGCGGGTACCGGCCGAAGACGCAACGGCCAACCTGCAGAAGTTCGTCGCCGCCTCGTCCCGCATCCGCTCGTACGCCGACTACCGCGAGATGCTGCAGCAAGCAGAAGGACATCGATGCGGTGATCATCGCCACGCCGGATCACATGCACGCGGTGATCGCGTCCGCGGCCATGGACCTCGGCAAGCATGTGTACGTGCAGAAGCCGATGGCGTGGTGTGTCTCGGAGGCGCGCCATCTCGCCAAACGCGCGGCCGAGACGAAGGTGCAGGCACAGTGCGGCAACCAGCGGCACTCGGCCGACGAGAACCGCCGCGGCGTGGACTACATCTCGTCCGGCGTGATCGGCGACGTCACGCACGTCCACGTCTGGACCAATCGCCCCATCTGGCCGCAGGGCATCCCGCGTCCGACCGCGCCCGGTGCGGCGCAGCGCACCGGCCGCGTCAGCCAGGAGGCGCTGATGCAGGCCGGCGCCAGCGCGCTGGCACCCGCCGTGCCGCCGCCGTCCACCCTCGCGTGGGATCTCTTCCTCGGCGTGGCGCCGCAGGTGGACTACAGCCCGCTCTACCACCCGTTCAACTGGCGCGGCTGGGTGGACTGGGGACAGGGCGCGCTGGGCGACATGGGCGCGCACCTGATCGACTTCCCGGTCTGGTCGCTCGATCTCGATCTGCCGACCGCCGTCGAGACGACATCGACGCCGTTCAACGACCTCACGTTCCCGCTCGCCACGATGACCCACTACGACTTCGCCGCGAAGGGCACGCGGCCGGCAGTACGGATGACGTGGTACGACGGCGGCTTCATGCCGCCGACACCCGAGGAACTCGAGGGCGACGCGCGGCTGGTGGCCTCGGGCGGCATCCTGTACGTCGGCACCAAGGGCAAGCTGCTCTGCAACGAGGGCATGGCGCCGCGGCTGCTGCCGGCAGCGCTGCACAACACGACCGGGGCGCCGAAGGAGCGGCTGGCGCGTGTGCCGCACCAGGGCCACGAGATGAACTGGATCCGCGCCATCAAGGGCCAGGACACGCTCTCGAGTCCGTTCTCGTACGCCGCACACCTGCACGAGATCATGCTGCTCGGGCTGGTCTCGCTGCGGGCACGCTCCAAGATCCACTACGACGCGGCACAGATGCGGGTCACCAACAACGCCGCCGCCAACCAGTTCCTGACCAGGGAGTACCGGAAGTTCTGATTCCAAATTCAAAATTCAGAATTCAGAATTAAGAATTCAGAATGCAGGGGGCACCGGGGGGCCGGGGCCCTCAGCGTGCGTTCGGCAAGCCGGTGAATTCGGCGGGGGTGAGGGCGCGGCGGGTGAAGCGTGACGAATGGATGGCGCCCTTGAAAAAGTCGACCAGCGTGACGCGCACGCCGATCGACGTCCTTCCGGCCCCCTGCGGCGCCAGGGCGATGGGGAAGTCGAGCTGCTTCACGCCGTTGACGTAGTTGCTGTACGTGGTCCCGTCGTAGACGGCAGCGACGTGATACCACTTGCCCACGTCGTGCAGCGCGTCCTTGTTGATCAGCGCCTTCTCGAGGCCGTTGCTGTAGGCAAAGGCGTCCAGGAACCACTGGTCCCCGGCGACCCTGATCTCGAACAGCATGCGGTTCTGCGAGCCGTCCTCCTGCAGGTGGAACCAGCGTTGGGCGCGAGCCCCGCCGTCGGGACGGAAGATGGCTTCCCAGGTGAACGTCGCCGCGCCTGCCAGCGGATGCACCCCAACCAGGATGGCGTCGTCCACACCGTCGAACTCGACCGCCTTGCCAACAGGCGCGTCGATGACACGCGGGCTGCCGAGCACGGTGGTGACGTGACCGCCGATGCGGTCGAGGCGATCGAAGGTCCACACCTCCGTCTGGATCGGGGTCGGGGTCGGGGCCTGAGCCGTCGGCTGCGTGATCATGGCGGTCATCGAACCGGCCACCAGTGCCAGGACCGCGGCGGCGTGGCGGACATCAACGCGACGGCAGGACATCGGCCATCCTGACGGGGCGCTTTTCGGCCAGCGACTGCAGCGTCGCGGCGATCATCGCGGTGACGATCAGGCCATCGCGTCCGGTGCTTTCCGGCGTGATGCCCTGACCGATGCAGTCGACGAAGTAGCGGAGGGGCTCGTACTGATAGCCCCAGGCCTTGCCGTAGCGGGTCACGGCGGTGGACGAGAACGGCGTGTGGAAGCGGTCGGTGAAGGCCCACAACGACGGTTCGTTCTTCACTTCGAGGCCGCCACGGTCGCCATAGACGGTGATCCGGTTGTCGACGACGTTGGTGAAGCTGTCGGGGACGATCCACGAGGTTTCGAATGTGCAGATGGCGCCGCCCTCGAACTCGACGATGGCCTGGATGGTGTCCCAGCAATGGATCCCGCGGCGCTCGAGCACGCCGCGCGTGCCCTTGGCGTAGACCTCCACCGGCTCGCGGCCGAACAGCCACCGGATCAGGTCCATCGTGTGCGGGAACAGGAACCACTCCGGACCCGACTGGCCACCCCACGAGAGCATCGACGTCGGGACGTGGATGGTGTCGCTGAGTCTGGCGTAGGCCATCACCGGGACGCCGAGATCGCCCCGCTCGACGTACGCCTTGGCGCCCATGTAGAGCGGATGCCAGCGCGCATGGAAGTCGACCATCAGCGACCGCTCCGCCCGATCGGCGGCATCGACCATGGCCTGCGCCTCGGCGACGGTGGTCGCCAGCGGCTTCTCGACCAGGACGTGCTTGCCGGCGGCCAGCATCGCCAGCACGGGCGCCGCGTGCAGGTGGTCGGGCGTGGCGACCGTCACCGCATCGACATCGCTGGCCGCGACCTCCTCGAGGCTCGTCGTCCAGGCGCTGCCGCATCGCTGCGCCAGGGCCTGGGCGCGGCCGGCATCCTGGTCGCAGATGACGGCAATCGTGCAGCCGGGGTGGTCCTTCAAGGCCACGGCATGATTGCCGCCCCACAGGCCCGCCCCGACGATTCCCACCCGCACTGCCATCCGGTCCGCCCTCCGCCGAGTACACGGGCGCGCCCCGTGCAGTCGCGGGCAGTCTATCCGAGCTTGGCCCGGGCTGGCCGCACTTCGCGTGGGGCGAGGGCCGCGGCAACCTGCCAGGCCGGGGCCCCTGACTGCAGTGAGAGCACCGACTCGCGTACCGATACCACGTCACCGACGACGATCGTGGCCGGCGGGCGGGCGTCCCTGGCGCGCGCCAGGATCGTGCCGAGCGTGCCGACGGTGACCCGCTGCTCGTCCAGCGTGCCGCGCTCGATCACCGCGACCGGCGTGTCGACGCGCCGCCCGTGTGCGGTCAGCTTCGCGACGATCGTCGCGAGGCGCTCGACCCCCATGAGGAAGACCGCCGTCGGGATGCGTGCGGCAACGTGCCAGTCCACGGCCGGTCCCGACGCGTCGTCGGCCTCGTGCGCGGCAAACACGGCAAAGGCGGCCGAGACGCCACGATGGGTGACCGGGATGCCCGCCGCCCCAGGTGCGCTGACCGAGGACGACACGCCAGGCACGACCTCGAAGGCGACGCCGGCTTCGGCAAGCGCCAGCATCTCCTCGCCGCCGCGACCGAACACGAACGGATCGCCGCCCTTCAGTCTCACGACGATGCGGCCGGCCCGTGCATGACGGACCATCACTTCGTGGATCTGATCCTGACGGTCATCACCCGGCGCACCCGGGGCGCGGCCGCTGTAGACGCGCTCCGCGTCCGGGCGCACGTGGTCGAGCAGGTCGGGGTGCGTCAAGCGGTCGTAGAGCACGACGTCGGCGCGGCGAAGCGCCTCGACACCACGCAGCGTGATGAGGTCGGGCGCGCCCGGCCCTGCCCCCACGAGGATCACCTTGCCCTGGTTCATGATCAGACTCCCTTGCAGGCCCGGCAGACGTCGGGCCGATCCTGGTGCACCACGCAGCGCGCGTGCGGGTCATGGCCCTGCGACGCGCGCCGCAGGTACTCGCGCATCACCTGGTCGGCGCGTGCCTGTTCCCCGGCCACGAGCAGGTCCGGCAGACAGCCCTCGAGCACGCCTTCCCAGAGGGTCTGGCGTCGGGCGTACGTGTCGATGTGCCGCTTCACCTCAGGACGCCAACTCCCGAGGTAGTCGGCAAGCACACCGATCTCGGGGGTCAGCACGGCGTCCTGCACGCGGTCGCGGAGCTGCTTGGCCAGTGCCGGACTTGTGCCGGCCGTCGAGATCGCCACCTGCACCGAGCCCTGCCTGGCGACGGCCGGGGCGATGAAGTTGCAGTGGTCGAGGTCGTCGACGGCGTTGGCGACGCGGTTGCCCTGGTCGGCGAGTCGATAGATGCGGGCGTTGAGCTCGCGATCGTCGGTGGCGGCGTAGAGCAGGAACTGGCCCTCCAGGTCGGCGGGCTGGAACGTGCGGGCATGCCACACCAGCAGGCGCGCCGCATGCCACTCTTCAACCTGCGCGCTGACCTGTGGCGCCACCACCGTCACCAGCGCGCCTGCCTCGACCAGGCCACCGACCTTGCCGGTGGCAATCGGCCCGCCGCCCACCACGAGGCAGGCGCGTCCGGTCAGGTCGAGGTAGATCGGGTAGAACATCGCTTACCCGACCGGCTGAGCCACCGGCGCTGCTGCCGCGACCAGCCCCTTCAGTGCGTCGAAGCCGACGCGGTCGCAGAAGTCACCGAAACCTTCGGCGGCACGGCGGTCGTCACGGTAGGCCACCAGCAGCGGTTTCAGCGTCCCGGCCACGGCCCCGAGGGGCACCAGGTCCAGAAACGGCCGTGCCAGGCGGGTGCCGGCCACGTCGCCGCCCAGGTAGAGGAGGTACTTGTCGAGCGAGCGGCCGACAAGGGCGACCTCGGCCACGTAGGGGCGGGCGCAGCCGTTCGGGCAGCCGGTCATCCGGAGGACAATCGGCAGCCCGGGCAGGCCAACCTCGTCGAGCGTGCTGTCGATGTCGCGCATCACGCGTGGCAGGACGCGTTCGGCCTCGCTGATGGCCAGGCCGCAGGTGGGCAGGGCCGGGCACGCCAGGCTGTTGCGCCGCACGCCGCTGATCTGCTCGACGGTCACGACGTTGTGGGCCTCGAGCAGCGCCTCGACGGCGGCGCGCTCGGCCGAGCGGATACCCGACAGCAGGATGTTCTGTTGCGCGGTCAGCTGGACGTCGGTGCCGAAGCGCCGCACCACGTCGCGAATGCCGGTGCGCAGACGCTGTTCGCCGACGTCGCCGATGCGTCCACTGTCGACCGGCAGCCCGAGGGACCAGAGGTCGGGGCCCTGCCGATTCCAGCCGAGATGATCGTGGATGACAAAGGCCGGCATCGGCCGGGGATCCGCGATCGGGAAGGGCACGCGCGCCTGCAGTTCGCGGCGGAACGTCTCGAGCCCCCACTCCTCGAGCACGTACTTGAGGCGCGCCCGCTTGCGGTCGGTGCGATTGCCGAAATCGCGGTGCACGGTGACGATGGCCTTGATCACCTCGACCGCATGCTCTGGGGCGACGAAGCCGACCACGTCGGCCAGCCTGGCAAACGTCGTCTCCTTGTTGTGGGTCACCCCCATCCCGCCGCCGGCCACCACGTTGAAGCCGGCCAGCGATCCATCCTCACTGAACAGCGCGATCAGGCCCGCGTCGTTGGTGAAGATGTCCATGCAGTTGTCGCCGGCGAAGGCAATCGCAATCTTGAACTTGCGCGGCAGATAGGTGGTGCCGTAGAGCGGGTCCTCCTCGTCGTCGACAATGGCCTCGCCATCGACCCAGATCTGGTGGTAGGCCCGCGTCCGCGGCAGGGTCTCGGCGCTCAGCTGGTCGGCTACCCGCTGCACCGCCTGGCGCTGCGGGTCGTCGCTCGGCGCGGGGCAGCACATGGTGTTGCGGACGACGTCGCCGCAGGCGCCGAAGGTGGTGACCAGCGCGTGGTTCAGCTCGCGGATCGTGTCGCGCAGGTGGCCCTTGACGACGCCGTGGAACTGGATGCCCTGCCGCGTGGTGATGCGCAGCGTGCCGTTGCCGAGGCGGGTCGCGATGTCGTCATGGGCGAGGTACTGCGCCGGCGTCAGCCGTCCCCCGGGCAGCTTGCTGCGGACCATGAAGCTGTATTCCTTGCCGGCCGCGCCCCGCTTGTCGCGATTGGTCTGCTCGTACGAGCCATGGAACTTGATCAGGACCTTGCCCGCCTCGCTGAGGAACGCATCGGCGCTCGCGAGGTCCGCGGGCAGCGCGCCCCGCAATCCGTGACTCTCGGCCTTGACCTGCTCGACGTTCAACTTGCTCATCGTCTGCTCCCGCCGGGACCGCTCATCGATGCAGCCCGCATTCCTTGTGTGAGGTCTCCCACCACCAGCGACCGGCCCGCGGGTCGTCGTCTGGCCCGATGGCGCGCGTGCACGGCGCGCAACCGATGCTCAGGAAGCCGGCGCGGTGCAGTGGGTTGTCGGGCACCGCGTGTGCGGCGAGGTAGTCGTGCATGGCCTCGGTGGACCAGTCGATCAGTGGGTTGCACTTCAGCAGCTCGTAGCCGTCGTCCCATTCGATGATCCGCATGGTCTGCCGGTTGCTCGACTGCTCGCGCCGCAGGCCGGTGATCCAAACGTCGGTGTGCTGCAGGGCCCGCTCGAGCGGCCGCACCTTGCGCAGGTGGCAGCAGGCCTTGCGCTCCTCGACCGACGTCCGGAAGCTGAGCGGGCCCTTGGTCATGACCAGCGCCTCGACTTCCGCCGTGTCGGGGAAGAAGACCTCCATCCGTCTGCCGTACCGGGTGTTGGTGGCGTCGATGAGCGCGTGGGTCTCCTCGAACAGCCGGCCGGTGTCGAGCGTGAACACCCGGATGGCCAGGTCGTGGCGCCAGATCGCGTCGGTGATGACCTGGTCTTCCTGACCGAGCGAGGTCGAGAAGGCCACGCGGCCCGGAAAGCGCTCGGCAATCAGTCGCAGCCGGTCAGTGAGTTCGAGCGCGTCGAGGGCAGAAGCCAGGGCCGTCACGTCAGTCGATGTCGACATCGTCATCTCTCGCAAATGGAGGCGGCCATGCTGAGTCGGCCGCAGAAACACAAAAGCCCGGAAGGGAAGCTTCCGGGCCCTGGGGCCGAATCGAGCGTGTCGCGGTGTCAGTGAGGAGAGACCGGGTCGCGATCGGGATCGTGGGTGGAAGCTGGAGTCGGCACGCGACAACAACAGGCGCACATACGACGCCCCCGGCAGGTGCTCATCACGAGGGGCTTGGACCGCTGCATGCGTCAATGCTGCTCGACGACGGGTCGTGTTTCAAGGGCTGCAGCGCGATATGACGCAGAACGTCGGGTTGCGGGGATCGGGGATCGGGTGACGGGTACCGGGTACCGGGTATCGGGTATCGGGGATCGGGGATCGGGGATCGGGTGACCGTACCCCGTAAGATCACCCGCATGGACCTGTCCCGCTTTCCGCGCCGCCGCTACTCGTCGGGGCCGACACCACTCGAGCGTCTGTCGAGGTTCGAGGCACTGCTGGCGCCGCAGTGTCCGGGAGGTCGCAGCCCGGAGATCTGGATCAAACGCGACGATCAGCTGGGCCTGTTTCCTGGTGGCAACAAGACGCGCAAGCTCGAGTTCCTCGTGGCCGACGCGCTGGCTTCGGGCGCCGACACGCTGGTCACCTGTGGCGCCCCGCAGAGCAACCACTGCCGGATCACGCTGTCGGCGGCGATCCGGGAAGGACTGCGCTGCCGGTTCGTCATCGAGGAGCGCGTCCCCGGCAGCTTTCGCGAGGACGCGAGCGGCAACCACTTCCTCTTCCGGCTGATGGGCGTCGAGTCGCTGCGCGTGGTGCCGGCCGGTACCGACATGGGCGCCGAGATGCAGCGGGAGATGGAGGCCCTGTCACGCGAGGGACGTCGCGGCTACGTCATTCCTGGCGGTGGCTCCAATGCCATCGGTGGGCTCGGGTACGTGGCCTGTGTCCAGGAGTTGATGATGCAGAGCGTCGACCTCGGGCTCGGCATCGATCAGGTGATCGTCGGGTCGGGCAGTTCGGGGACGCACGGCGGGATGCTGGCCGGTGTGCTCGGGCACCGCTGGGACGTCACGCTGACCGGAATTGGCGTGAGCCGTGATCCCGACCTGCAGGTGCCCCTGGTGCAGCAGGAAGCGCAGCACGTGCTCGACCTGCTCGGCGTCGCCGTCACGGTGCCTGCCGGTGCGGTCCGCTGCGTCGGCGGCTACTGGCAACCCAAGTACTCGGTGCCGAACACGCGGATGGTGGAGGCCGTGCAGATGCTCGCTCGTAGCGAGGGCGTGCTGCTCGATCCCGTGTACACCGGCAAGATCATGGCGGGTCTGATTGGCCTGGCGCGGTCGGGTCATTTCCGTGCCGGCGAGCGCGTCGTGTTCATGCACACCGGCGGCCTGCCCGGGATGTTTGCCTACGAGCGCGTGTTGCTCGGCGGAGAGGACGCCGCACCATAAGGCAATTCAGAATTTAGAATTTAGAATTATCAGTAGATTTGCTGGGTCTTGGCGACGACGACCGCTGGCGGGGTGACGCCGGCGGCGATCATCACCTCGCGGATCGCGGCCTCGGTTTCGGGCGACGGCTTGAAGTTGCCGAAGCGATAGCCGGTCGCAATCGCCAGCGGCGTCCACTCGAACCGGTCCGGCCGATTCCACACATCCACGCGCGCGCCCCGGGCAGCCAGCAACCGGACGACGCCGGGCAGGTTCTTGTACGCCGCGGCATGCATGGCCGTCTCGCCATTGCGGTCCACGGCATCGATGTCGGCGCCGAGATCGAGCAGGAACCGTACGGCGTCGACCGTCTCGGCCTCGGTGCCGGCGTCCTCCCCTGGTGAACGCGTGGCCAGCCCGGCGGCGATCATCAGCGCGGTGCTGCCGTCGGCGTTGGTGAGCGTGGGGTCGGCGCCGCCTGCGACCAGCGCCGTCATCAACGGGACGTCGGCGGTCAGCGCGGCGAGCAGGAAGGGCGTCGCCCCGATCTCGTTCAGACGACTGTTGTTGAGGTTGGTGCGGCGGGTCATCCGGGCGTTCGGGTTGGCGCCGCGAGCCAGCAGCATCTTCGCGAACTCCAGGCTGGTCATGTTCCCCGATCCCGCCGGGGCAGGATCGTTGTCACCGACGCCGGGCTGCCGCACGACCGGGATAGCGTGCAGCGCGGTGTATCCGGTCCGCGCCGCATTCGGGTCGGCGCCGGCGTCGAGCAGCGCTGCCGCCACCTCGAAGTGGGCGTTCCTGACGGCCAGCAGCAGCGGCGTCGTGCCCGCAGGCGGCACCCCGCCCCCATAGCCACGTCGTCGCGGCCCCGGACCGTCGGGCGCAATGGCCGCGTTGACATCGGCCCCGGCGCGCGCCAGGAGACGCACGACCTCGAGGTGACCCTCCCTGACGGCGAACAACAGCGGCGTCAGCCCGGAGCCCAGCGGCGTGCGCACGTCCGCCCCTGCCGCGATGAGCACCTCGACGACCGCGGCGTGGCCCTCGGCCGCGGCCCACATCAGGGCCGTCTGACCGCGTCGGTCGTCGCGGGCCTCGACCCTGGCGCCATGGGCGAGCAGCGCCTGGACCACCTGGACGGCCCCGGATCGCGCGGCGGTCATCAGCGCGCTTTCACCACCGGGCAGGCTGGCGTTGGCGTCGGCACCGGCCTTCAGCAGCAGTCCGACGATGGCCGCGTTGCCGTTGGTGCAGGCCAGCGCCAGCGGCGTGATGCCGTAGCGGTTGCCGGCCCGCGGGTCGGCGCCCGCCCGCAGCAGGCGCGCGGTCATGCCTTCCGTGTCGTGATGGACGGCCCAGTGCAGGGCCGTCATGCCGTCGACCTGGGCGGCGTTGACGTCGGCGCGCCGATCCAGCAGCAACTGCACCTGCGGCCACGCCGCCCGTTCGGCCGCATCGGCGATCCCGGCCGCGGCGCCGGCCACGCGCGCGCCGGCCAGGGCCAGCACCAGCACCGACGTGGGCATCAGGGAGAGACGCAGTGCACGAGGCATGGTCGTGTCAGAGCGACAGCAATTGGTCCACTCGACCCCGGCTGTCGGCAAAGGCATCGAGGCGCACGCCCGCCCGTTCGAGCAGCGTGAGGTGCAGGTTGGCCAGCGGGGTCGGCTCCGCGTAGCGGATGTGGCGCGCGCCCTTGCGGGGGCCGGCGCCGCCGCCAGCCACCAGAATGGGCAGGTCGACGTGGTTGTGGATGTTGGGGTCGCCCATGCCACTGCCGTACAGGTACAGCGAATGATCGAGCAGCGTGCCGTCGCCTTCCGGCGTGGCCTGCAGTTTCTCGAGGAAGTAGGCGAACAGCGAGACGTGGAAGGCGTTGATCTTGGCCATCCGCGCCACCTTGTCCGGGTCGTTGCCGTGATGCGTGAGCGGGTGATGCGGATCGGACACGCCGATCTCGTTGTACGAACGGTTGCTGGTCTCGCGCGCCAGCTGGAAGGTGATGACGCGCGTGACATCGCCCTGCAGCGCCAGCACCTGCAGATCGAACATCAGCCGCGCATGGTCGGCGTACGAGGCCGGGACGCCGGCGGGACGGTCGAGGTCCGGCAGCGGCGCCTCGAGGGTCTGTGACTCGGCCTTCTGGATGCGCCGCTCGACCTCGCGGACCGTGTGCATGTACTCGCCGATGCGCAGCCGGTCTTCCGCCCCCAGCGTCTGCTGCAGCCGCGTCAGGTCTTCGCGGACGGAGTCGAGCAGGCTGGCCCGCCGCCGCAGCGCGGCCTGCCGGTCGCTCGCGCTCCCGCCGTCGCCGAACAGCCGCTCGAAGACCAGCCGCGGGTGCGCTTCGGCCGGCAGCGGCGTGGTCGGTGACGACCACGAGAGGTTGTTCTGGTAGACGCACGCGTAGCCGTTGTCGCACTGCCCGACCGTCTGCAGCAGGTCCATCGACATCTCGAGCGACGGCAGCATGGTGTCGCGCCCCATCTGCTGCGCGGCGACCTGATCGATGGTGGTGCCGAGGTAGTAGTCGGTGCTCTCGGTCCACTTGGCCCGCGCGGCGCTCAGGAATGCCGCGTTGGAGGTGGCATGGGTGCCGGGATAGGCATTCTTCAGCTCGAGGTTGGAGAGGATGGTGAGCTGGTCGGCGACCGGTGCCAGCGACTGCAGGGTTGGCGACAGCGCAGCAAGGCGCCCTTCGGCCGTCGGCGTCCAGCGGGGCAGGTCGCAGCCCATCGGCATGTACACGAAGCCGAGTCGACGGACCGGACGGGCCGGCGATTGCGCCAGCGCCGTCATGGCCGGGACCATGGCGTCGAGCAGCGGCAGCGACACGCCGGCGCCGATGCCACGCAGGAACGAGCGGCGGGGAATGGCCTTGCGGGTGATGATCATCGCGACATCCTCATCTGAAAGGGCTGGCTCCTGACCACACCCAGGACGACGGCCGACATCCGGTACTGTGACGCCCTGGCGTCGCGCACGATGGCCCGGACCGCGGGGGCGTCGTACGTCTCGACGCCGCGCCCGGCCGCATAGGTCAGCAGCTTCTCGGACAGCGCGGTCACGAACAGGTCCGGCCGCTTCAGCAGCGCCGCTTCCAGGCCGCCCACGTCGACGAACTGGCTGCCGTCGGGCAGCCCGCCCGAGGCGTCGATGGCTACGCCGTCCTCGACCCGCCGCCGCCGCCCCACGGCATCGAAGTGCTCGAGCGACAACCCCACGGGATCGATCACGTTGTGGCAGCGCGCACAGGCCTTGTGCTGCCGGTGCTCGGCCAACCGCATGCGGCCGGAGAGCCGCCCATCGACGGTGTTGTCCTTGAGTGTCGGCACGTCGGGCGGGGGCGGGGGCGGCGGCACCCCGAGCAGGTTCTCGAGCACCCATTTACCGCGCAGCACCGGCGACGTGCGGGTGGCGTACGAGGTGACGGTCAGCACGCTGCCCTGTCGCAGCAGGCCACCCCGCCAGCTGTTGGCGTCCAGCGCCACGCGGCGGAAGCGCGATCCGTATACACCGGGAATGCCGTAATGCCGGGCCAGGCGTTCGTTGAGAAAGGTGTAGTCGGCACGCAGCAGGTCGAGCGCGCTCCGGTCGTCGCGCAGCACGCTGTCCACGAAGCGGTCGGTCTCCTCCCGGAAGGCCTGCCGGAGGTTGTCGTCGAAATCCGGGAACAACCGCATGTCCGGGGTGATCGCATCGAGATTGCGCAGGTGCAGCCACTGGGCGGCAAAGTTGCTGACCAGCGCGTGCGACCGCGGGTCGGCCAGCATCCGCCGCACCTGCCGTTCCAGCACTGCCGGCTGGCGCAGGCGCCCAGCCACTGCGACGTCGAGCAGTTCGTCGTCAGGGATGCTGCTCCACAGGAAGAACGACAGCCGCGAGGCCAGCGCGAGATCGCTGACGCGATACGGGGTGCCCGGCGCCACCCCGGGCGGATCGGCCTCGACGCGGAAGAGGAAGTGCGGGCTGACCAGCACTCCGGCCAGGGCCATCTCGATACCCGCGTCGAAGTCGGCGTCGGCCCGGGCCTGCCGATAGAGTGCCAGCGACCGGCCGAGATCGGCTGCGGTCACGGGGCGTCGATACGCCCTGCGCAACAGCGTCGCCAGGATCCGTCGTGCCGCGGGTTCTTCCAGGGCCGGCGTGGCCGGCCGCGTCACGAAAAGACGTCGGCGGCTGGGCGTGTCGCCGGGCGCGGTGACGCCGAACGGACCGACGATCGACACCGAGTACAGGGCGGGCTGCAGGCGGGGATGGCGGTAGGAGTTGAAGTGCGCCTGGTAGGGTTGCCGTGCCGTCTCCGGGAGCACGGAGGGCTTTTTCACGAACGTCACACCGAGCGCGTGCGGGCCGGCCCGTACCGGCATCCGGATCGAGAGATGGGCGTCGGCCTCACGCGCCGGCTCACTGGAAGCCACCGGCCGCATCGGTGCGACGGAGAACAGGTGCATGCGTTGCCGGTCCAGGAGCACTTCGAGCTCGTGCGGCTCGGTCAGCCCCTCGATCTTCTCGTCGCGATCACGACGCAGGCGGATCTGGACCTCGTACTCGCCGTCCTGGGGAAACGTGTAGGTGAGCAGGGCGCCGCCGCGCGTGCCGAGCGGCAGGCCGTCGACGTGCTCCTCCTGCGTCAGGTCCGGCGCGATCCGGAACGTCTCGCCACCGGGCGCGCGGGTCGGACGGCCAACGGCCAGCCGACTGATCTTCTCGGCGGCCGACATGTACCGCTCGAGCAGCGTCGGCGAGAGTTCGCCGACGGTGACGTTGTCGAAGCCGTAGCTCGATTCATCGGCGGGCAACAGTGTGGAGACGTCGACGTCCAGCCCGAGCAGGTCGCGGATGGCATTGCGGTACTCGGTGCGCGTCAGCCTGCGGATGGCGGCCGAGCGACCGGGATTGGGCCGGAGTGCGGCGGCGCGGTCGAGCGCGTCTTCGAGGCTCCCGATCACCGCGTCGTAGGTGCCCTCATCCGGGCGCGGTTCGCCGACCGGCGGCATCTGCCGTGTCCGCAGCTTGCGGACGACCTTCTCCCACTCGGGAGCATGTGCGGCCACCGCCGCTGGCGCGATCCGCTCGAGCGAGAGATCGGCATCCCTGGACGCGTTGTCATGGCAGTCCAGGCAGTACTCCTGGACGAACGCTGCCGGTGAGGCGGCCACCGTCGGCGGCGGGGTGACCGTCGCACGTGGGGCGTCGGCGGCAAGCCGGAGGCTACCGGTCGCTACCAGGCCGGCAACGCCAGCCACGGCCGCGACCCTGCACGCGTCGAGCAGGGGCATGCCGCGCATGATACCAACTTGCACCCGCTCACTTCAGAATTCGCAATTTGCGAATGCAGCGCAGGGCGAACGGGGACCGTTCCGCCAGATGTGCCCAGATCGCCCGCGGAGCATGCGCATTGCCCGACGTGCGTGTCATTCTGGATTCTGAATTCTGAATTCCGTGCGCTACCTGACCACCAGCCCCCACGGGCTGCCTTCGGTGGCAATCCTGGTGACCCGGCCCGTGGCGATGTCGATGCGCGAGACATCGCCGCCAGGACCATTGGCGGTGTACAGCGTCTGCCCGTCGGGGCTCACGTCGATGCCCCACGGACGCTCGCCGACCTCTTCGTAGGTCCGGGTCACGGCCTGGGTCGCCACGTCGATCACCGAGACCGATCGGCCGCGCCCATTGGACACGTACAGTGTCCGGCCGTCGGCCGACAGCACGGCACCCATCGGCCGGGCCGGCAGCCGGCCGCCGTCACCGGCTGGCAGCGCAATGGTCCGGGTCACCTTGCGGCTGGGGACGTCCACGACCGACACCGCGAAGCCGAACTCCCCAGTCACGAACATCGTCGCGCCGTCGCGGGAGAACACGATGGCCCGCGGCCGTTTGGCCGTCGGCACGCGCGCCACCACCGCGTACGTGGACGTGTCCACGCCGACGATCTCGTGATCTTCCTCGCAGGTCACCCACACGGTCCGGCCATCGGGACTGGTCGTGACCCCCTCGGGTTCCTCGCCGACCTCGACGCGCCGGCCGACGACGCCGCTCTCGAGGTCGAGCACCGACATCTCCGCGGTCTCCTCGTTGGACACGTACAGCGTGCGGCCGTCGGGCGAGAGGTCGAAACTCTCGGGGTCCTGGCCGCTCCCGTACGTGCGGACGAGCCTGCCAGTGGCCAGGTCGATGACGCCGATGCCGTCGGCGCTTCGGTCCGGCGGTGGCAACGTCGATTCATCGATGCCAGGTGGGGCCATCGGCAATCCCGACAAGGCCACATACAGCCGCGTCCCGTCGGGCGAGAGCTTGAGTCCGCGCGGGCGCTTGCCGACGGCAATGCGATTGACCACCGCATTGGTGGTGGTATCGATCACCACCACCTGTCCCAGCGTCTCGTTTGACACGTAGACGCGGGGGGCGGACGGCGCAGCAGCGTTGGGGGCTGCCGGCGTCGCCGGCTCGGGCGCCTGCCCGCAGCCCACGGCGATGGCCAGCATCGCCGCGAGCGCAGCCGCACGGGTGGAGGAGACGACGTCGGTCATGCAGGATTACTCGTACAGCGCGAACGCGTAGAGCGTGTCGCCGGACGCCACCAGGATGTGCTGCCGGCCATCGAGTTCGTAGGTCACGGCCGCGTTGCTGACGTTGCCGATCCGCGAGTGCCAGAGCGGCGCCCCCGACTCGGCGTCGTAGGCGACGAAGTTGCCGCCAGCGTCGCCTGCAAACACCAGCTTGCCGGCCGTGGTCAGCAGGCCACCGCCGCCGCCACCGCCGAAGCCGCCAGCGGTGGGATAGGGTCGTCGCCACACCACCTTGCCGGTCGTCGGGTCGATCGCGGTCAGGAAGTTCCCGACCGAGCCGACCGACACCTCCTCCTTGCCGCCGAGGCCCATCGAACCGCGCGGGTCGGGATCGGTCAGGTAGTAGATCGAGAAGCTGTTGCGCTCGGTGACGTAGAACAGCTTGGTGTCGGGCGAGTAGGCGGGCGGTTCCCAGTTGATGGTGCCGCCCGAGTTGGGCGACGTCAGGGCGCCCGGGATGGTCGGATCCTTGATGGGATTGCGACGCACGGATCCATTCTTGTCGACCGTCTCGGCCCAGTTGGTCGCCATGCCATAGCGGGTCGTCACGAGGTGCTCACCGGTGACGCGGTCCACCGTGAAGAAATAGCCGTTGCGTGCGGCCGTGGACACCAGCTTGCGCGACTTGCCCTCGACCATCCCCTCGAACAGGATGGGCGTCTGCGCCGAGTCCCAGTCGTGCATGTCGTGCGGCGAGGTCTGGAAGGCCCACGCCATCTTGCCGGTGTCGACGTGGACCGCCACCAGCGAGCAGGTGTAGAGGTTGTCGCCCTCGCCCCGACCGGCCGTGTACGCCGGGATCGGGTTGCCGGTCCCGAAGATGTAGAGGCGGGTCTCCGGGTCGTACACCCCCGGCAGCCAGGGGTGCCCGCCACCGTACTTGGCCGACTGCAGGTTCGGCCAGGTGTCGAGGCCGGGGTCGCCCTCCTTCATCGGCACGGTGTAGAAGCGCCACTGCACCTCGCCCGTCTCGGGATCGAAGGACTGGATGTAGCCCGGCGAGTCGATATCGTTGCCGGTCCCGACGATGACGTGGTTGTCCACCACGATCGGCGCCATCGTCGAGAAGTACTGCTGGTCGAAGTCGGCGTGCTCCTTGTTCCAGCGCTCCTTGCCGGTCCTGGCGTCGAGCGAGACGAAGAAGTTGTCGGGCGTCACGAAGAACAGGTAGTCGTTCCAGATGCCGACGCCGCGGTTGGCAATCGGCGTGCTGCCCTTGGTCCGCCAGAAGTAATGCCAGAACTCGCGCCCATCGCGCGCGTCGAGCGCCCACGCGTTGTCTGGGCGAGGTCACATACAGCACGCCGTTGACCATCAGCGGGGTGCCCTTGACGTTGGCCGGCACCGCCGGCAAGTCGGTCGGGCCGCCTCCACCGACGATGACCGGCGAGCCACCACCGAAGCGGAAGCGTCCACCGCCCCCGGCCCCGGTGCCCGCCGTCAACCGTGCCGTCCAGGCCAGCGACAGCTTCTTGACCGTGGTCCGGTCGACCTGCGAGAGCGTGCTGTACCGCTTGCCCGTGTAGTCGCCCGAATAGGTCGGCCAGTCCTCACCCAGCGGCTGCTTCAGCCGGGCTGGATCGAGTGACGGCGCCGGTGCCGTGGTCGGGGCAGGACCCTGTCCCGCCAGCCCGATGGGCAGGGCAAGCAGCGAGACGGTCAATACCAGCGGGTGCATTCTCATTTCAGGGTCACCAGATAGGCCGTGACGTCGTGCATGTTGGCGTCGGTCAGCTTGCCGAGGAGCGCACGATGGCCCTCGAGCGGGTCGACGATTTCGATCTTCGGGCTGTCGCCGGCACGGCGGAAGGTCCGCTGCGAGCCATCCGGCAGCGCCACCGTCACCATGAAGTCGTCGAGTCGCAGCAGCGTCCCCTTGACCGACTCACCGGATGCCGGCGTCACCGTGGCCGTGGTCACTGCGCGCGGCGCCCCGCCCGGACGCACCCCGCCGCCGCCACGGGCAAGGGCGCGCCCGCCGGACACCCACAGGTTCTGCAGCGCCTTGGGCTCGGAGACGCGGCTCGCCAGGCCCTGCAGGTCGCCGCTCGCCGAGTGACAGCTCGCGCAGTTGGCGGCAAAGTACGCCTCGCCGGCGCGGGCGTTGCCCACCAGGATGTCCAGTGCGACCTCTTCGCCGGGGGGCGGATTGCCCTGCCCGCCGATCTTCGAGTGCAGGTCGTGCACAAAGGCGATCACTGCTCGGATGTCGGGGTCGGGCAGCGCCGTCGGGACCATTGCCGTGCCCGGGCGGCCGTTCTTGATGACCGGGTAGAGCAGCTCGCCGGCCTTGTCGTTGAGGGCAAGTTCGGAGCGCAGGAGGTTGGGGCCGCCAAGCTGGCCACCGCGCGCGTCGGCGCCGTGGCACGGCCCGCACGCCCCGGCAAACAGGCCGCGACCACGCTGGACCAGTTCCGGATCGCCCTTGGGCCGCTGCTGCGCGGGGAATCGCCCCTGTCCGCCACCGCCCGGTCCGGCCGGCCGCGGCGCCGGGGTCTGGGGGGCGGCCGGCGCCGGCTGGCCCGGGGCCGGTTGGCCCGGGGCCGGAGGCCCGCCATGTCCTTCGATGACCGGCGGCTGTGCCTGCGCCTGCTGCGGCGCCTCGTTCGTCGCGCGGACGGTGACCGAGAGGGCCACCCCAAGCGCCGCCGCGGCAACCCATGCTGATCCAGCTCTCATCTGTTCGTCTCTCCCTGTGCCCGGCCTGGGCTTCCGGCGGCCCCGTGACTATCGACGCTTGTACGACGGCTGCCGATGGTCTGTTTCGCAACGCGACGGGCTGACGCCCCTTGCATCGTAGGATGCTTCCACGGATCGCGGGGGCCTGTCTCCTGTTCTCTGTATTGGCCCGAGTCACGCAGATTCCAGCCCCTGCCGCCCACCCCATCCCGCTCACGCCGCTTTCCCCCCGGCCGATACTACGGGGAGCAGCCGCTCCCGCATGGCCTTCAGTCTTTCGCTCCGCCACCGTCTCACGCTGGTGCTCATCGCATCGAGCGCCTGTGGCCTGGCCCTCACGGGCGCAGGGCTGCTGGCCTACGACACGCGGACGGCCCGCCAGCAGCTGGCGCGCGAGATCGAGGCGACCACCCACCTGGTGGCCACCAACAGCGATGCCGCCCTGACCTTCGGTGACGCCGACGCGGCCAAGGCGACCCTCTCCTCGCTCTCGGCGCGCGACGACGTGCTGGGCGCCTCGCTGTACGACGAGAACTCCCGCATCATCGCCGTGCATCGCAACGCGCCCGCCGTCGTGTTGCCCGAGCAACAGCCGCCGCCAGGGACCACCTTCGAGGGCGGCACCATCCGCGTGGTGCGCGACATCTGCAACGAAGGCGGCTGCGTCGGTCGCCTCCTGGTCGTGGCCGACCTGCGCATGCTCGATACGCGCCTGCGCGGCATGCTGGTCATCTTCGGCGCGGTGTTCGTGGTGTCGCTGGCCCTGGCCTGGGCCCTCGGCGCGATGTTGCAGCGCCCGCTCATCACGCCGCTCCGGCAATTGTCGGAAGCGGCAGCCGAGGTCAGCCGCTCACGGCGCTTCGACGTCGCACTGCCGGCGGTCAAGCGCGCCGACGAAATCGGCGTGCTGGTGACCGCGTTCAACGACATGCTGCGCGAGATCGGCACGCTCTATGGCGAGGTCCAGCGGCACCGCGACGGCCTCGAACAGACCGTGGCCGTCCGCACCGCGGAGTTGCGCGAGGCCAAGGACCGCGCCGAGGCGGCCAACCGCTACAAGAGCGAGTTCCTGGCCAACATGAGCCACGAAATCCGCACGCCGATGAACGGGGTGCTGGGCATGACCGAGTTGACGCTCGGGACCGACCTCGCACCCGTGCAGCGCGATTACGTCGAGACCATCCAGCGCTCCGCAGAATCGCTGCTCTCGGTCATCGACGACGTGCTCGACTTTTCCAAGATCGAAGCCGGCCGTCTCGATGTGGAGATGGTGCCGTTTGCCCTGTCCACCGCCGTCGACGATGCGCTGGCCACCCTGGCCGTGCGCGCGCATCAGCATGATCTCGATCTCGTCTGTGACCTGGCGCCGGGCCTGCCCGACCGGGTCCTCGGCGACCAGGGACGGTTGCGCCAGGTCCTCATCAATCTGATCGGCAACGCCATCAAGTTCACGCCGGCCGGCTCGGTGCAGCTGCAGGTGCGGCTGGGCCAGAACGCCCAGGGCGACGCCCGCCTGTGCTTTGCGCTGCAGGACACCGGGGTCGGCATTCCGCTCGACCGCCAGCAGGCCATCTTCGAAGCCTTCACGCAGGCCGACGGGTCGACGACGCGCGTCTTCGGGGGCACCGGCCTCGGGCTCACGATCTCGGCGCGCCTCGTGTCCCTGATGGGCGGCGCCCTGTCGGTGGTCAGCATCCCGGGGCAGGGCAGCACCTTCTCGTTCGATCTGCCGCTGCACGTCGCTCCGGGGCGGTCCCGCACGACCGAACCGGCGGCCAGCGCCTTTGCCGGCCACTCGGTGCTGGTCATCGACCGTCATCCGGCATCCCGCGCCGTCCTGACCAGCTGGCTGAGAGGTTGGGGCGCCGACGTGCAGAGCGCGGCCGATGTCGATGCCGCCCTGCCGCACCTGCGTGGCGTCGGCTGCATCTTTGCCGCCGGCGATGCCTTCGACGCCGCCCGCGCGCACGTGGGCGCTGCTGATGCGGGCGGTCCACCCATTGTGGTGATGCTGCGGACCGGAGACAGTCCGCCGGCCGTGGCCGGCCCGGCGCATCCCCTCGTCAAGCCGCTGCGTCGCAGCGCGGTGGCTGCGGCGGCGGCGGTCGTCCTCAGCGGGGAACGGGGCCGGCCCCGCCCCAGCGCGACCGCGGCGCCGCGGCCGCATCAGGCCGCACCCGGGCGTGTGCGCGTGCTGGTGGCAGAGGACAACGTGGTCAACCAGCGCGTGGTGCACGGGATGCTGCGGGCGAGGTCCTGCGAGGTCGAGATCGCCTCGAACGGCAGGGAAGCGTTCGAGGCCTGGCAGCGGCAGGCTTTCGACGTGGTGTTCATGGACATCCAGATGCCCGAGATGGACGGCTTCGAGGCGCTGGCGGCGATTCGCGCCGCAGAAGAGTCGGGCGGTCGCCAGCGGGTGCCGATCGTGGCCCTGACCGCCCACGCCATGGCTGGCGACGCGGAGCGCTGTTTCGCCGCCGGCATGGACGGCTACCTGACCAAGCCCCTCCGCCGTGGCGCCCTCGATGACGAGATGCGCCGGCTGGGCCTAGAACACGAGCAGGCCGACCTGGGCAAGCCCGCCTAGCGGTCTGCTATCGTGGTGGGGACCGATGCAAGTCCTGACCAGCCTCGATGCCATGGAGGCCGTGCTCGCCAGCGCGGCCAGCGACCCGGTCCTGTTCTTCAAGCACAGCGAGACCTGCGGCCTGAGCCTGCAGGCGCATCACGAGATGAGCGAACTGGTAGCCGACCCGCGGTGGGCGGTGCCGGTGTATCTCGTGTCCGTGCTGGCCAGCCGTCCGCTCTCCACCCACATGGCGGCGCGTTTCGGCGTGCGTCACGCCTCGCCGCAGGTGATGCTGGTGATTGATGGGGTGGTGCAGTGGCACACCTCACACCTGGCCATCACGGTCGGATGCCGTCCAGGCCGCCGTCGAACGTGTGACCAAGGCCGCGTGAGGCGGCGGCGCGACCGCAGCCGACGTCAGTCGACCGCGGTCCCGCGGTGAACGGGCAGCTACCGCTGCCGTCCCTCTGGCGTGTCGCGCAACGCCTGCTCGAGCTGGCGCTGGCTCCAGTTGTTCTTCATCACCTCGTCCACCCAGGGCCGTGCGTCCCGGTCGGCTTCGCGGCGGAAGACGCGCCGGTACGCTTCCAGCACCATGTAGGTGGCCTGCTGATACGTCCAGCGGCTGCTCCGTCCCCCGTTCCGGCCATTGTCGTAGCGGCCATCGTCGTACCGACCGTTGTCGTACCGGCCGTTGTCGTAGCGACCGTTATCGTACCGACCGTTGTCGTACCGACCGTTGTCGTAGCGACCGTTGTCGTAGCGACCATTGTCATAGCGCCCGTCGTCGTACCCGCCACCGTAGCCACCGCGGGTGCCATACCCGCCGCCGCCATAGTTGCCGTTGTAGCCGCGCGGCTGCACCACGTACGACGTCAGCCGGTCGTTGAAGCCGCTGCGGCGCATGTCGCGTACACCCGAGGAAAAGCGACGGGCTTCACCGCGCATGTTGCCATCGCGGAAGACAAGCACCTCGGCGTTACCGAAGAGGCGGATCGACGAGATCTCGTCGTTCATGTTCGAGGGCACGCGCTCGTTGCCGCCACCGACGGGGGTGCAGAAATAGCGCCCGCCGTAGTTGATGTCCTCATAGAAGCACGCGCCGGACTGGGGCTGCCCACCACGCCCCCAGAACTGAGCCGAGGCGGTGGAGGCGGCGCCCAGCAAGGTCAGCCCGGCCAGCAGCGATACCGATACGCGTTGCATATTCATCACGTCCTCCTTGCGGCCGCCCCGGCCGACCGTTGTCGCCCTCACGTGCCCACCAGCGCGTCTGCGCTGCTGCCTCTCACATATGCCAACACCATGCCAGCGTCGGTGTCGTGCTTCAATGACACCGATGCTCAGGCAGATGGGGCTTGCAGTGGCTCTCATGACCGGGGACGCCCTGGGGGTGGCGGCGCAGCCCGCTCCCGTTCCGGTGTACGTGGCTCGCCCGACCATCGACGCCATTCGCGTCGACGGCGTACTCGACGAAGGCACGTGGGCACTGTTGCCAAGGGTCGGGGAGTTCCGTCTCATCCACGCCCCGGCCCGTCCGCCAGCCTTCCCGACCGAAGCGGCCGTGACGTGGGACGCCACCCACCTGTATGTGGCCTTTGCCTGCACCGACGCCGAGCCATGGACGCGCTACACGTCCCGTGATGACCGCCTGTGGGAAGAGGAGGTCGTGGAGGTCTTTCTCGACCCCGATGGTGACGGACGTGCCTACGCCGAACTCGAGGTCAGCCCGGCCAACGTCGTCGTGGACCTGTTGATTGCCGCGCCGCGCGCTGGTGGCCCGGACGCCCGCCGCTGGGACATCGCCGGCCTGCAGTCGGCGGTGCGGCGCCACGCGGGTGGTTGGGTCGCCGAGATGGCCATTCCCTGGGCGTCGCTGGCGGCGACCGGTGTGGCGTCGGCGCCGCGCGATGGTGACACCTGGCGAGTCGGCCTGTATCGCATCAAGCGGCCCGGCGGCATCGCCAAGGCGGCGCGCATCGACGCGCTCGTGGCCGAGCGACGCGGCGGCGCCCCCGAGCGCCAGACCGCAATCGATCGCGACCTCCTCGCGTTGCGCGCCGACGACGAGTACGCGGCGTGGTCGCCGACGCGGGTCGAGTCGGGCTTCCACGACCCGGAGCGGTTCGGCATCGTGCGCTTCGCCGGCGTCCCGCGCTGACGGCACCATGCAGCGGGCCGAGCTGGTGATGCCCCGGCAATCGTGGGGGCGCAGTCTGCACGTGCCGGTGCTGATCGGCATTGCAGTCGGTGCGCTGCTCGCGGCGAGCGGCCGGTGCCTCGTGCGATAGTGGCGCGTGGACTTGTGGCGCGCGATCGTTCTCGGCCTCGTCGAGGGGCTGACCGAATTTCTTCCCGTCAGTTCGACGGGCCATTTGCTGGTCACGCAGCGGCTGCTCGGCATCGAGGCCGATGCGGCCGCCAACGCGTATGCGATTGCCATCCAGGGCGGCGCCATTGCCGCCGTGCTGGTGCTCTACCGGCAGCGTCTGGCGCAGGTCCTGCGCGGGCTGGTCGGACGCGACGCTGAAGGCCTGCACCTCGGATTGGCGCTGCTCGTGGCATTCGTGCCTGCGGCCATCGCGGGTCTCGCCCTCGACGACCTGATTGAAGGCTACCTGTTCGGGCCGATTCCGGTCGCCATCGCCTGGGCGGCAGGCGGGCTGCTGATGCTCTGGCTATCGCCGCGCCTGCAGCCCGGCGGCTCCCGGCTGGGACAGGTGCCGCTGCGTGCCGCGGCCATCATCGGGGTCTGCCAATGCCTGGCGCTGTGGCCCGGCGTCAGCCGCAGTCTGGCGACCATTCTCGGTGGCGTGGCGGTGGGTCTGTCACTCGCGGCAGCCGTCGAGTTCTCGTTTCTTCTTGGGCTGCTCACCCTTGGCGCCGCCACGGCCTACAAGGCGCTGGACAGCGGCACGGTGATGCTGGAGGCCTATGGCCCCGGGGTGCTCGCCGCCGGTTTCGCGGCGGCCTGGGTCTCGGCGATGCTGTCGGTAGCCTGGATGGTCAGCTGGCTGCAGCACCACCGGCTCGCGGTCTTCGGCTGGTGGCGCCTCGGGGCCGCGGCGGTGGTGCTGGCGCTGGTCCTGACCCACCGCCTGTGACGAGGGGGCCCGCTCGTCACGGGCCGGGTGTGGCTAGGCCGGCTCCAGGTCGCCGAGCATCGTCGGAATCAGTTCCGACACGGTCGGGTGGATGGGCACGGCGCGCCGCAGGACGTCGCAGGTGACGCCGGCGTGCATGGTGTCGATGATGCCGTGGATGGCTTCGTCGCCGCCGACGCCAAGGATGGCCGCGCCGAGGATCAGCCGCGTTTCGGCGTCGACCACCACCTTCATCATTCCCTGCGTCTCGCCCTTCTCGATGGCCCGGCTGACGCGTGTCATCGGCCGCTTGCCGATCAGCAGTGGCCGGCCGCTCTTGCGGGCCTCTGCCTCGGTCAGCCCGACGCGGCCAAGCGGCGGGTCGATATACAGCGCGTAAGCAGGGATGCGGTCGGCGACCGACCAGGGGTCGTCGTCCAGCACGGCTGCAGCGACAATCTCGAAGTCGTTGTAGGCCGTGTGCGTGAAGGCGCCGCGGCCGTTGCAATCGCCCAGCGCCCAGATGCCAGGCACGCTGGTCCGCAGGTGGTCGTCCACGGTGATGTAGCCGTCCTCGCCGACGGCCACGCCGGCGCGGTCGAGCCCGAGGTCGTCGGTGTTGGGGACGCGTCCGACTGCCAGCAGGACATGAGAGCCGGTCGCCAGCGGCGTGCCCTCCTCGCACTCCAGACCGACCGCCACACCATCGGGGTGCGGCGCGAGGTTGATGCACGCGGCGCCAGTCCGCACCGCGATGCCCTCGGCCTCGAGGATGCCGCGGATCGCGTCCGAGATCTCATCGTCCTCACGACCAAGCAGCCGCGGCCCCATCTCGACGACGGTCACCTCGGCGCCGAAGCGCCGGTACATCTGGGCGAACTCGAGCCCCACGTAGCTGCCGCCGACGATCACCAGATGCCCGGGCAGTTGTTCGAGTGCCAGCAGCGAAGCGTTGGTGAGAAAGGGCACGTCGTGGACGCCGGGCAGGTCAGGCACCCGTGCGCGCGCGCCGACGTTGAGAAAGACACGCGGCGCCGTGAGCGTCTGCGCACCGACCCGGATTGTGTGGGCGTCCTCGAAGCGGGCGTGGCCCTGGACGACGGTGCAGCCGTCCATGCTGCGCAGCGACTTCTCGACGCCGCGGCGTGAGTCGGCCGAGACGCCGTCGGCGCGCGCCTTGACGGCCGCCATGTCGACGCCGACGGCACCCTCGATGACCACGCCGTAGTCGGCGGCCCGGCGAGCGAGGTGGGCGGCGTACGCGCTGGCGACGAGGGTCTTGGTTGGCGTGCAACCGGTGTTCACGCAGGTCCCGCCGAACAGGTGCCGTTCGACCACGGCGACCCGCTGACCGGCCTTGGTGAGTCGCCCGGCCAGTGCCGGTCCGGCCTGCCCGGTCCCGACGATGATCGCGTCGAACGCAGTCACAGAAACGCTCCGGGCCGGCCGCCTGCGAGGGACGGCAACGACAAGGTCATGAAATGCAAACGGGCGACGGTGAGAATGGCGACTGCGGCAGGGGGAATCATCAGCCTCCGAGGAACTCCGTTTGGATGCGAGGCGATGACGGTAACACGCGCCCGGCCGGGGAGCGTCCGGTCCGCCTCGTGGCCGACCGCTGCCCGCGCACGCGGGCGACGGGGGCTGCGGAGCCAACTCATCCGATGGTCCCGACTCTGCTAGTGTGTGCGCACCCGATGGTCCGGATGTCCGGCTGGCTGCTCGCGTGTCTGCTGCTGATCGCGCCAAGCGCCGATGCGCTGTGCAGGGCCACCTGCGCGCCGGCCTCGCAGAGCGCCGCCACGTGCCATGAGCCTGGGGCTGCCGATTCCTCAAATGGGCAGGTTGCGGCCAAGCCCTCCTGCGCCTCGCACCGTGTGCTGATTGGGCCGCCGACCGATGCCCGTCGGCTCACCGGGCCGCCCACGCTGGTGACCGGTCTGGCGACGTCGCGCACCGCCACGGCGCCCCGCCGCCCCACGGGCAGCCGTCGCTGGTCGGCGCGACACCTTGTCGCCCTCACACGGCCTCGCGTGGTCGCCCTCCGCATCTGAGTCGCCGCCATCCTTGCGGCGCCCCGGGTCGTAACCGGCTCCGGTGTCGTCCTCACCGCCGACCACTCCCGTCGGCTGGCGACTTCCAAGCTGTCGAAGGAGTTCACATGTGCGACTCAGGCCGTGTGCCGTGGGTATCTGTCGTGGTCTGGCTGTGCGCGGTGGCGGCTCTCGCGCAGACCCCCGCCACCGTGATGTCCGAGCGGCTGGCCCTGTCCGACATCCTCGAGCAGGTGCTGCGGGCACATCCCGAGGTGGCTTCCGCCTCGGCACGGCACGAGGCGGCAACGCACCGGCCGGCGCAGGAATCGGCCTTGCCCGACCCTATGGTGTCGACCGGCTACACGTCGGCCGGCAGGCCGTGGCCGGGCGCGGGTCTCGGATCCGATCCCAACTCCGGCCTGGGCGTCATGGTGTCGCAGGGCATCCCGTTTCCCGGCAAGCGAGGCCTGCGCGCGCAGGTGTTGCGGCGGGAAGCAGATGCGGAACGGCAGCAGGTGGAGGTGGCACGGCTGTCACTTGCCGCACGGGCCAAGCAGGCCTACTACCGGCTGGCGGCCACCTATCAGCTCGAGGCGATCCTCCGCACCAACGAGGACCTGCTGGCCACACTCGTGCGGGTGAGCGAGAGCCGCTACGCCGTGGGACAGGCGGCGCAGCAGGACGTGATCCGCGCGCAGACGCAGATCAGCCTGCTGGCGCTGCAGCGCGAACGGCTCGGCCGCGAACGGCGGATGCGCGAAGGCGAACTGAACGCGCTGATGAACCGCGCCACCGATGCCCCCGTCGGCCGGCCGAACGACCTGACGCCATTCACGCTGGCACCGACGCTGTCGCACCTGGTCGAGCAGGCCAACGCGCTCTCGCCGATGCTGCGACGCGAACAGCTGCTGGTGACCAGGAGCGAGGCGGCGATCGACGTGGCACGTCTCGACTTCAAGCCGGATTTCGCCGTCTCGGCTGGCTACAACTACATGGGGTCGATGCCCGATATGTTCGAGGCTCGCGTCGACGTCGTGCTGCCGCTGCAGCGCGGCCGCCGCCGTGCCGCCGTCGCCGAGCGCGAAGCCGCGCTCGCCGCTGACCAGCAGTCGGCGCAGGCGGCGCGCCTGAGCCTGCAGGTCCGCCTGCAGGAGGATTTCCAGATGGCCGTCACGGCCGGCAAGCTGGCCACGTTGTATCGGGATGCGGTCCTGCCGCAGGCGCGGCTCGCGTTCGAGTCGTCGGTAGCCAGCTACCAGACCGGCGGCCTCGAGTTCCTCGCCGTGCTGTCCAACTTCGGCGTGGTGCTCGAGCACGAGATGAACGTCGTCGAGCAGCTCAGCGACCTCCATGTGGCCGTCTCCCGACTCGAGGAGATGGCTGCAGTGCCGCTGCTGCCCTGAGGTCCCCCATGCGTGCGCTCAAACCCACCCTCGCTGCGTTGCTCGTCGTCCTCGCCTTTGGCGGCGGGTATCTCCTGCGTGACCGCCGCGCCCCTGCCGGCCCCGGTGCGGCCGGCACGCCCGGTGGTCGCCAGGTCCTCTACTACGTGGACCCGATGCACCCGACCTACCGCTCCGACCGGCCGGGCATCGCCCCCGATTGCGGCATGGCGCTCGAGCCGGTCTACGCCGACCCGGCCGCGGCCGGGACGGCGACCGACGGTCGGCGCGTCCTGTTCTTCCGTGATCCGGAAGCACCGGACTACACATCCACCACGGCGGGGCGCAACCCGGCCACCGGCAACACGCTCGAGGCGGTGTTCGCGGCCACGCCATCGGCGACCGCGCACGCGGGCGCCATCCGCATCCCGCTCGACCGGCAGCAACTGGCCGGCGTCACGTATGCGCTCGTCGAGCCGACCGACGTGGGGCGTACTCTGCGCACGGTCGGCAAGGTGACCTACGACGAAACCAGGGTGCAGCACGTCCATGCGCGGGTCGCCGGCTGGATCGAGAAGGTGATGGTCGACTTCACCGGCCAGCTGGTGGCCAAGGGTCAGCCGATGCTGACGATCTACAGCCCGGAGATGCTGGCGTCGCAGGAAGAACTGCTGCTGGCGCGGCGCGCGCGCGAGGTGATGCAGAGCAGCCCGCTCGGGACGGGTGCTCAGCAGGGCGATGCGCTGTTGCAGGCGGCTCGCCGCCGGCTGCAACTGTGGAACCTCACCGACGCGCAAATCGACCAGGTGCTGGCCACCGGGCAGCCGCTGCGCGACGTGACGCTGCACGCGCCGGCTGCAGGCTTCGTGCTGGCCAGGAACGCCTTCGCGAACCAACGGGTGACGCCCGACACCGACCTGTACACGTTGGCCGACCTCAGCGCGGTGTGGGTCATGGCCGACGTCTACGAGGCTGACCTGTCCGACATCCGGACCGGGGCGCCCGCGCGGATCCTCCTGCCGTCGAGCAAGGGACCGGTCACCATCGCGGCGACAGCCACGTACGTCCAGCCGGCGGTCGATGCGACGACACGGACGCTCAAGGTGCGCCTCGAGGCGCGCAACCCCGGCATGCGGCTGCGGCCAGAGATGTTTGTCGACGTGGAGTTCCCGTTGGCCGGCTCGCGACGCCTCACCGTGCCGGCGGACGCGATCCTCAACTCCGGCGAACGGCAGGTCATCTTCGTCGATCTCGGGGAGGGCTACCTGTTGCCCCGGACCGTGCAGATCGGCGATCGCGTCGGCGATCGCGTCGTCGTCCTCGCCGGTGTCGAGGCAGGGGAACGGGTGGTCGCGTCCGGGACGTTCCTGATCGACGCGGAGAGTCGGCTCACGTCGGCACTCGGGACGATGAGCGGCAGCCAGGGAGTCGAGCCGGCCGCCGGCGGCGGCACCGGCCGCGGGCGGGCACGAGCACCGTCATGATTGACCGCATCATCGAGTTCTCGGCGCGCCACCGCGTGCTGGTCGTGCTGGTGGCGGCGCTGGCCGCCCTGGCGGGGCTCTACTCGATGCGCACCATCCCGCTCGATGCGATCCCCGACCTGAGCGACACGCAGGTCATCGTCTACTCGCGGTGGGACCGCAGCCCCGACATCATCGAGGACCAGGTCACGTATCCGCTGGTCACCGCGATGCTCGGCGCGCCCGCGCGTCAAGGCTGTGCGCGGCTTCTCCGACTTCGGCTTCTCCTATGTCTACATCGTGTTCGAGGAGGGCACCGACATCTACTGGGCGCGGACGCGTACGCTGGAGTACCTGTCGGGTGTGCTGCCGCGCCTGCCTGATGGCGTGCGCACCGAGTTGGGTCCGGACGCGACCGGGGTCGGCTGGGTCTTCCAGTACGCACTCGTCGACCACAGCGGCCAGCAGTCGCTCGCCGATCTGCGCTCCTATCAGGACTGGTACCTGCGAGCGTATCTGGAGGCGGTGCCCGGCGTGGCCGAGGTGGCGGCCATCGGCGGCTTCGTCCGCCAGTACCAGGTACAGGTCGATCCCAACCGGCTGCGCGCCTACGACATCCCGATCGATGCCGTGGTTCGAGCCGTCCGTGCCGGCAACAACGACGTCGGGGGGCGGCTCATCGAACTGGCCGGCGCCGAGTACATGGTGCGCGGACGGGGCTACGCGCGGTCGGTCGAGGACCTCGGCAACATCGTGCTGGCCAACAAGGGCGGCGTCCCGGTACGGGTCAGGGAAGTTGGCCAGGTGACGCTCGGTCCCGAGATCCGCCGCGGCGTCGCCGACCTCGATGGCCGCGGCGATGTCGTCGGCGGCATCGTCGTGATCCGGCAGGGCGAGAACGCACTCGCGGTGATCGACCGCGTCAAAGCGAAGCTGGCCGACGTCCAAGCGCAGTCTGCCGGCGGGCGTGGAGGTGGTCACGACCTACGACCGGTCGGACCTGATCGAGCGATCGATCGCCACGCTGCGGCACACACTGATCGAGGAGCTGATCGTGGTGGCAGCTCGTCATCCTGATCTTCCTCTGGCACGTGCCGAGCGCCCTCATCCCGATCCTCACCATCCCGGTCGCGATTGCCATCTCGTTCATCCCGATGCGGATGCTGGGCCTGAGCGCCAACATCATGTCGCTCGGCGGCATCGCCATCGCCGTCGGGGCCATGGTCGACGCCGCCATCGTGGTCGTCGAGCAGACGCACAAGAAGCTCGAAATCTGGGACCGCACCGGCCGCCAGCAGGACTACCGCCGTGTCGTCGTCGACGCCGTCAAGGAGGTCGGCGGGCCCAGCTTCTTCGCGCTGCTGGTGATCGCGGTGTCGTTCCTGCCGGTCCTGACGCTGGAAGCGCAGGAAGGGCGGCTGTTCAAGCCGCTGGCCTACACCAAGAACTTCTCGATGATCGTCGCCGCAGTCCTCGCCATCACGCTCGACCCGGCGCTGCGTCTGATCGTTCACGCGCACGCGGCCGCTGGCGTTCCAGCCGGCCTGGCTGGCCCGCATGGTCAGCGCCGTCCTCGTCGGCACGCATCCACTCGGAGGACCGCCATCCGATCAGCCGGGCACTGATCCGCGCCTACGCGCCGGTGTGCGCGTGGTCGCTGCGCTGGAAGTACCTGGTCATCGGCGGCGCCATCGTCCTCACGCTGGCCACCGTGCCGGTCTACCAGAAGCTCGGCTCCGAGTTCATGCCGCCCCTGGACGAAGGCGTCACTCCTGTACATGCCGACGACGCTGCCCGGCCTGTCGGTGACGCGAGGCGCAGCGCCTCCTGCAGATGCAGGGGCAGCTGATCGGGCAGTTCCCCGAGGTGGCATCGCGTCTTCGGCAAGGCCGGTCGCGCCGAGACGTCCACCGACCCGGCGCCGCTGTCGATGATGGAGACGGTGATCACGCTGCAGCCCGCGCGACCAGTGGCGCCGCGTGCCGACCTGGTACTCCGATTGGGCGCCCGGCTGGCTGACGCCCGCGCTCCGCCGGATCACCAGCGATCGACTCTCGACGACGCAGCTGGTCGCGGAGCTGAACGAGACCGTCCGCATTCCCGGCGTCACCAATGCCTGGACGATGCCGATCAAGGCCCGCATCGACATGCTCACGACGGGCGTCCGGACGCCGGTGGGGATCAAGGTCCGCGGCGCCGACATCGCCGAGATCGAGCGTATCGGGCTCCAGATCGAGAGCCCTGCTGCCCTCTGTGCCGGGCACCCGCAGTGCGTTCGCCGAGCGCACGTCGGGCGGCTACTTCGTCGATTTCGTCTGGAATCGCGAGCAGCTGGCCCGCTACGGGCTGTCGATCGACGACGTCCAGTCGGTGGTGATGTCGGCCGTCGGCGGCGACACCGTCACCACCACGGTGGAAGGCCGCGAGCGCTATCCGGTGAGCGTGCGCTACTTCCGCGACTTCCGCAGCGACCCCGAGCGACTCGAGCGCGTGCTGGTGCCCGCTCTCGGCGGTCGGACACACGTGCCGATCTCGCAGCTGGCCGAGGTCAAGCTGCTGAGCGGGCCGGCCATGCTGCGCAACGAGGACGGCATGCTGACCGGCTACGTCTACGTCGACGTCGGCGACCGCGACATCGGCAGCTATGTCGACCAGGCAAGGCGGCTGGTGGCCTCGACCGTGACGCTGCCGCGCGGCTACACGGTCGAGTGGAGCGGCCAGTACGAGGCGATGGCGCGGGTCCGCGAACGCCTGTTGACCATCGTGCCGGTGACGCTGCTGCTGGTCGTTGCGCTGCTCTACCTGAACACCAAGTCGATGGTGCGGACGGCCATCGTCCTGCTGGCGGTGCCGTTCTCGGCGGTCGGGCGCGATCTGGCTGCTGTATCTGCTCGGCTACAACATGAGCATCGGCGTCTGGGTGGGCCTGATCGCCCTGGTCGGCGTCGATGCCGGGACCGGTGTCTTCATGCTGCTGTACCTGGATCTGGCGTACGAGGAGGCGCGGCGTGCGGGGCGCCTGCGCACGCTGCGGACCTGCGGACGGCGGTCCTGCACGGCGCGGTCAAGCGCATCCGGCCCAAGTTCATGACCGTGGCCACCATGTTTCTCGGCCTGCTGCCGATCATGTGGGCGACCGGCGCCGGCGCCGACGTGATGAAGCGCGTCGCCGCGCCGATGCTCGGCGGCATCTTCACGTCCTTCATCCTCGAACTGCTGGTGTACCCGGCGATCTACGAGATGTGGAAGGCGCGCGGGGTCGCCCGCGAGTTGGCGGCCGACCCCCCTGGCGAGCTGTAGCGGTGCCGCCGCCGCGGCACCGTCAAGCGGCGGGCGAGGTGTCGAGCCACGCGATGGCCGAGGGACTGCCGACCGGCGTGTACTGACCGGTGAAGGTCAAACGCCCGCTCGCGCGGGTCGATGCGGAAGGTCGTGACGTGGTCGGCGCGCTGGTTGCAGACGTAGAGGAACCGCCCGCCCGGCGCGATGCTCATGCTGCGCGGGTAGTCGCCGCGCGTCCAGACATCGTCCAGCCACGACAGCGTGCCGTCGCTGCCAATCGAGAAGATGCCGATGCTGTCGTGCAGGCGATTGCCGGCATAGAGAAAGCGACCGTCGCCCGAGACCACGATTCCGGAGCAGAAGTTGCTGCCGGCGTAGCCACGCGGCAGGCTGGAGATGGTCTGGCGTGCCGAGAGCCGGCCCCGGCTTGCGTCGTAATCGAACAGCACGATCGTCGAGCCCTCCTCCTGGATGGAGAAGAGCCAGGGGCGCGACGGGTGGAAGGCGAAGTGGCGCGGGCCGTCGCCCGCGGGCAGCGCTGCCGACGGCGGGTCACCCGCTGTCAGCCGGCCCACCGTCGCGTCGAAGGCCCAGACGAAGATACGGTCGAGTCCGAGGTCGGGCGCGAGTACGAACCGGCCGGCGGGATCGGCCTGAATCATGTGCGCGTGCGGGGCGTCGTGGCCGCTGATGGCAAAGCTGCCGGCCGGCGCGCTGGCTGGCCCGGGCCGGACCGAGCGTCCCGGTCGTCCGCGTCACGTCGGTCGCCGCGCCGAGGCGTCCGTCGGCGAGGATGGGCAGAACGGCCACCGATCCACCTGCATAGTTGGCAACCAGCAGATGCGCACCGGCGGCGTGGACGCTGACGTACGTCGGCCCGAGGCCGCCCGACGACATCGTGTTCAGCGCGTCAAGCTGCCCGGTCTGGCGATCGATGGCAAACGCCGTCACCGTGCCGGACGCGCCGTTATCAACCACGTCGGTCGCATTGGCCGAGTAGAGATGCGTGCCGGCCGCGTCGACGACCAGGGCGGTCGGGCTCGTGTGGTGATCGACGACGCCCGCCGGCGTCAGCGCGCCCGTCTCGCGATCGACGCGAAACACGTGGATGCCGCGGCCATTTCCTCCGCCGGCATCGGGCTTTCGAGGTGGCGTGCCAGGAGGAGGAGTACTGTAGGTACCTACATACGCAAAAAGGGCGCCCTGCCGACGCGGGCGCCTGCCGCGTGTCGCCCTGCGTCAGTCCGGGCACCAGGGCCGCGACCGCGGCGGCGCTCTTGACGAACGAGCGCCGGTCCAGCGTTCGGGTGATGAGGGTCCGGCCGGATGCCGAGGACATATGGCCGCGATCATCGGATGGCCACAGCTCCACGTCAAACTGCGTCACCAACCCGTCCTTCGGGACGATCTGACCGACGCGGTGTCTCTCGCGGCCTTCCACCAATGCGGTCTGCGTAGTCCGGCGTGCTGGTCGTCGGAGCCATCGTTGTCTAGACTGGGCCGACCGGCGTTTTCGCGGTCGGTCCGACCGTCCGTGCCAAGTGGCGAGGGAAAAGGGGAGAGTCATGACATTGAGACCTGTCGTCACGATGTTGGTCATCTGTGTGGTCGCCGCGACCGGGCCGCCGGCGGCGGCGCGACAGGATGCGCCGGTGCACGCGCATGGACAGCCCGGCGAGCGTCTGGGGGCGGTGCATTTCCCGACGTCGTGCAAGGCAGAGGTACAGGGGGCTTTCGACCGCGGCGTCGCCCTGCTGCACTCCTTCTGGTTCTCCGCCGCCGTCAAGTCGTTCGACGCCGTCCTGGCGGCCGACCCGCAGTGCGTGATGGCCCATTGGGGCATTGCCTTGAGCTGGTGGGGCAACCCCTTTGCGCTCGGGGCGCCCGGCCGCGTCGCTCGAGGCCGGGCGGGCGGCCGCCGCGGCCGGGCAGGCCAAGGGGGCTGGAACCGAGCGCGAACAGGCCTGGCTGGCGGCGGTGGCGACGCTCTACCGCGACAGCGCGACCGTGGACCAGCGCACCCGGACCCTGGCGTACGCGCAGGCGATGGCTGCCCTCTCGGCGCGCCATCCCGATGACGTGGAAGCGCGGATCTTCCATGCGCTCGCGATCACCCAGACCGCGCTGCCGACCGACAAGACCTACGCCAACCAACTGCGGGCCGCGGAGATGCTCGAGCGCGAGTTCGCACGGCAGCCGGAGCACCCCGGACTCGCGCACTACATCATCCACAGCCTCGACGTGCCTGCGCTCGCGCCGCGTGCGCTCGGCGCAGCGCGCCGCTACGCCAAGATCGCGCCGATGGCGCCGCACGCGCTGCACATGCCGTCGCATACCTTCACGCGCGTCGGTTCCTGGCAGGAGTCCATCGACACGAACCTGGCGTCGGCCGAGGCCGCCCGCAAGGATGGCGCGACGGCCGAGCAACTGCACGCCCTCGACTACCAGGCGTATGCGTACCTGCAGACGGCGCAGGATGGCGCCGCGCGGAGGACCGTGGATGCCATCGAGGCGCTGGTCTCGAAGGTGGCGGTCACGGGTCCCGGCAATGCCGCGCCGCCAGCGGCCGGGCACTACGCGCTGGCGGCCATTCCAGCGCGCTTCGCGCTCGAACGCGAGGCCTGGGCCGAGGCCGCCGCCCTGACGCCGCGCGAGACGCCGACGGCGTGGGCAACTGCGGTGTCGCACTTCGCGCGGGCGCTCGGCGCGGCGCGCGTCGGCAACCTGCCGGCCGCCCGTCAGGACCTCGAGCGGCTGGCGGCCCTGCGTGATGCGGTGACCGCGTCCGGCGACGCGTACTGGGCCGGCCAGGTGGAGATCCAGCGGCGTGCGGCGACGGCGTGGGTCTGGCACGTGGAGGGCAAGGGGGACGCCGCGGTGACCGCCATGCGCGAGGTAGCGGCGATGGAGGATGCCACCGACAAGTCGGCCGTCACCCCGGGCCCGATCAAGCCGGCTCGGGAGCTGCTGGCTGACATGCTCATGGATCTGGGTCGTCACGCCGAGGCGCTGACCGAATACGAAGCGACGCTGGCCAAGGAGCCCCTGCGCTTCCGCGCCACCTACGGCGCAGCGCGTGCGGCCGCGGCGGCGGGACAACCCGGTACCTCAGCGAAGCACTATGCCAGCCTGCTGACCATCGCTGCCGGCGCCGACCAGCCTGAGCGGAAGGAACTAGTCCAGGCGCGCCGGTGGCAGCGTATCCGACGCCGGGCGCGTGACCCGGGCGCTGGCCAGGGCGCGCCAGCGGGAGTGTGCGGCGCCGCTGGCCGGTCGCCGCGAAGATCGCCGCGGCGATGGCCGGGGCCGTGAGCGTGATTGGTGATTCGCCGGCGCCAGCCGGCGCGATGTCCCGCCGATCGATCAGCTGCACGTCGATCTGCCGGGACGTCGCGGAATCGCGGCACCCGGTAGTGCGACAGGCGGCGGGTCAGCTGCGTCGTCCCGTCGAAGGCCACCTGTTCCCAGAGCGCGCCACCGAGCCCCTGGATGATGGCGCCGGTCATCTGGTTCTGCAGGGCATCGGGGTTGAGCGCGGCGCCGAAGTCGCCAGTCGCCACCATCCGCAGCACGCGCACGTCGTCGCCCTGCACTTCCACCTCCACGCACAGCGCCAGCCGCGCGTCCTTCTCGAGGTTGCAGCTCATCCCGACGCCCCGACGGCGCCCCCGGTGTGCCGGCCGTGCGCGCGGCACGTTGCCACACGGGCCGCGTCCCACCCGAAGCGGCGCGTCGTCCGGGCGATCACCTCGCGCAGGCGGGCGTCGGTGATGTGGCGCAGGCGAAATGCCACCGGGTCGACGCTGCAGCGTCGTCGGCCCACTCGTCGACGTGCGCCTCGAGCGCGAAGTTGTTGGCCACGGCGGCCAGCGACCGGTAGCTGCCCTGGCGGACCTCCGTGTCGGTCCGGATAGAAGCCGATCCAGTGGTGGGGGATGTCGTACTGCGGGCGCGAGTCCGGCCGCGCCGCTGTTGTAGTTGGCGAAGCGCAGTCGCCAGCAGGCGTCCGGCCCGCGTCCACGCCGCTCTCGACCTCGACCAGCCCGGCCGGCCGCGTGTAGCTGCAGGTGAATTCTTCCTCGCGCGTCCAGGCGACGCGGACCGGCGTCCCGGACAACCGCGAGACACGGGCGGCTTCGATTTCGCATTCGCCGCGCTGCTTGCCGCCGTACGCGCCACCGGCAGTCATGGGCCACGATGCGGACGCGCGATTCGGTGCAGCTGCAGCGCCTGCGCCACCTCCTGACGGCACGAGAAACGGTGCCTGCACTCCGCAGTGCACCGTCACGCCGTCGTCCTTCCACTCGGCGACGGCAGCGCGCGGCTCGAGGGGCACGTGCGCGATTGGCGTGCAGCCCAGTAGCTCGAGGACAGTCGCCGCACCGCGGCCGCCAGGCCGGCGTCGACGTCGCCGCGCCGCAGCAGGGGCGGATATCGCGCCCGCGGTTGTTCGACCGGGGCGATGGCTGTCTTCCTGAAGCGGTCCGCCCAGTCGGCCTGCGGCGTCAGCGGCGTCGGCGTCCAGGTGGCGGTGACCAGCGCGGCGGCGCGCCGCGCAGTGGTCGTGTCGTCGGCCACCACCGCGAGCAGATCGCCATCGCGCACGACACGCACGCCGGGCAGCCGCTCGGCGACGGTCGCGTCGTAACCCGTCAGGCTCGCCTTGTGATGTGGGCTGCGCACGATGGCCGCGTGACGCAAGGCCGGGGAGCCGCAGATCCGACGGGTAGACCTTGGCGACCCGTGACGATCGCCCGGCCAGTCACGCTCGGCACCGATCTGGCCAAGGGTGGACCACGCGGCCGGAGTCGTCAGCGCGCTCGCGCGCACCGCTGCGCTCGGCGCGGACGGCCGCCGCGGCTTTGCGGATCACCGGAACGGTCACCGGCGTGGTGACGCTGGCCCACGTGCCGCCGTCGTCGGGGCAGAGCAGCGTGTCGCCCATCACCAGGTCCACCTGGCTGACCGGCACGCCCAGTTCCTCGGCAAAGGCCTGGGTCAGCAGCGTGCGCGACCCCTGGCCCATCTCCATCTTGCCGGTGAAGGCTCGGTAGGTGCCGTCCGGCGTGACCTGGACGCGCACCGGCATGTCGCGCGCCTCGGCACGCACCGTCACCAGAAACAGCAGGCCGCCGCCGAGCGCTGCCAGGAAGGCTCGACGATCCGGCGTGAGATCCTCCGGAGCCTCGACGACGGTGTAGGTCTCCTGCTCCGCATCCTCGTCGAAACGCCGCTTGTAGCGAGCTGCGCGCGTCCTCAGCCACGACGCACCCCACCGGCCATTGCCGCCGCAGCGTTGCGCACCGCACGGACGATCCGCGGGTAGGTGCCGCAGCGACAGAGGTGGCCGTCGAGCGCTTGCCGGATCTGCGCGTCGGTGGGCTGTCGGGTGCGGGCCAGCAGCGCGGCCGCGCCCATCACCATGCCCGGCGTGCAGAACCCGCACTGGAAGGCCTGGGCGTCGAGGAACGCCTGCTGGATCGGATGCAGCCGCTCGCCCGTGGCCAGGCCCTCGATGGTGGTCACATCTCGCACGGCGTCTGGCTGCGTCAGGCAGGCCCGCACCGCCTTGCCATCGGCCAGCACCGTGCAGCTGCCGCACTGACCTTCGCCGCAGCCGTACTTGGTTCCCGTCAGCGCGACCTGGTCGCGCAGCACGTCGAGCAGTGTGGCCGCCTCCGGGACAGCGCCGCGCCACGGGCGACCGTTCACCGACAGGCTCACAGTGGGCATGTGACGCATGGTACTGCGGCAGTCGGTGGGTGGGTGACTCGAGGCCGTGTCCGGCTGCGGCGAGTCATCCACTCTCGGTATGGGCGCCATGTCGGGCGCTCATGCCGGGGCGGTCCGCCGTTTTTCGGGGTACCGTTTCCGATTGGTGCCTCGACTCCAGACGCTCTCGACCGCTGACCTCACCGCCTTCCACCAGGACATCCAGCGTCGTTACGACGCCTTCCGGCAGCGCGGCCTCGCGCTCGACCTGACGCGCGGCAAGCCGTCGAGCGAACAGCTCGACGCTGTCGGACGCCCTGCTCGAACTGCCCGGCAGACAGGACTACGTGGCGGCAGACGGGACCGACACCCGCAACTACGGGGGCCTGCAGGGGCTGGCGGAACTGCGGGGCCTGCTCGCGCCGCTGTTCGGCACCGTCCCGGCGCAGACGGTGATTGGCGACAACTCGAGCCTGGCGTTGATGCATGACGCGATTGCCTTCAGCCTGCTGACCGGTACGGTCGGCAGCGAGCGTCCCTGGAGCCGCGAGTCACGGGTGGCGTTCCTGTGTCCCGTGCCCGGCTACGACCGGCACTTCGCCATCTGCCAGGACTTGGGCATCGAGATGATTGCCGTGGCGCTCAATGACGATGGCCCGGATATGGACGAGGTCGAGCGACTCGTGGCGGCCGACCCGGCGATCAAGGGCATGTGGTGCGTTCCCAAGTACAGCAATCCGTCGGGTGCGGTGTATTCCGACACCGTCGTGCAGCGGCTGGCCGCGATGACCACCGCCGCGCCGGACTTCCGCATCTTCTGGGACAACGCCTACGCCGTCCATCACCTCACGGACGAGCGTATCGAGATCCCCAGCCTGATCGACGCCTGCGCCACGCATGGCCACCCCAACCGCGCCTTCGTCTTCGGCTCGACGTCCAAGATCACGCTCGCCGGCGCCGGGGTGGCGCTGTTTGCGGCCTCGGCCGCGAACGTCGCCTGGTACCTCGGCCGCATGGGCAAGCGCACCATCGGCGGCGACAAGGTCAACCAGCTGCGTCATGTGCGTGCGCTCGGCAGCACCGACGGACTGCGTGCCCTGATGGATCGTCACCGCGCCATCGTCGCCCCGAAGTTCGCGGCGGTGGCCGACGCGTTTGCGGCGCATCTGGGGGGCACTGGTGTGGCCTCGTGGCTGGTGCCCAAGGGCGGGTATTTCATCAGCCTCGATGTCCTCGACGGCTGCGCGCGCGCATTCGTGAAGGCCGCCAAGGACGCCGGCGTCGAGCTGACGCCCGCAGGTGCGACACATCCGTACGGCACCGACCCGAACGACCGCACGGTACGTATCGCGCCGACCTTCCCTGACCTCGCCACCGTCACGATGGCGGCCGAGGGCGTGGCGTTGAGTGCGCTGCTGGTCACATCGGCGGCGCTGCTGCGCTCGCGCACCGCGTCGCAACCGGCGCCGGCGTGACGCGCCGGCCGCCGGCCCCTGCCTTGCCCTGACGGGGCCGCGTCGGCTTTTGCTCTCGCCGAGGTCGATCGCTACAACACCCGTACGCCACGCCGCTCCACGCGCGCCGATCGTCGCTTCGAGCGAAGGTGGCAACGTCCTTGCTCTCTGTCACCGCGGCAGGTCCGACTCCCGGACTCGACCTTGGAGGTGTGCAGAGATGGCAGACAACACGACGAATCGCGACGGATCGTTGCGAGAAGAAGCGGGAGCAACGGCGCAACGGGTGACGGGCGCCAGCAAAGAGGCGACGGGCTCACTGCTGGGTCTTGGCGGTCTCGAACGCGAAGGCGAGCGCGAGAATGCGGAAGGCCGCGCCCGGCAGGGCGCCAACGACGTCATGGGCACCGATGGCGCTGCACATCGCGACTCGTCGAGCCGGCTCGTGACGGGGCTGTACGACAGCCCGGAACACGCCGGACGCGCGTACCAGGATCTCACCTCGCGGCACGGCTATGGCGCCGACGACGTCAGCGTGCTGATGTCGGATGAAACGCGCACCCGTCATTTCGCGGATGCGACGCCGGGCCGGGAGTTCGCGACTGCGGACGAAGGTGGGTCGAAGGCGGCCGAAGGCGCCGGCATCGGCGGCGCGACCGGTCTGGGTCTCGGCGCAGCGCTCGGCGCGATTCTCGCCGCCGCCACGTCCATTGCCATCCCGGGTCTCGGCCTCGTGGTGGCCGGGCCCATTGCCGGCGCGATTGCCGGCGCAGGAGCGGGCGGCGCTGCCGGCACGTTGCTCGGCGCGTTGATTGGCGCGGGCATCCCCGAGGAACGCGCGAAGGCGTACGAGAGCGGCATCCGCAAGGGCGGCATCGTCCTCGGCACGCGGGCTCGTGACGAGGCGCACGCCGCCGAACTCGAGCGCGACTTCAGCACGCACGGCGGACGCGACATCCTGCGCTGACGCGTGAGCGCCCGGCCGGCCGGCACCGGGGTGCGTGGTCCCTGGCCGGGCCACCCGTGGGTCACCCCGACGATCATGTAGGCTTGCATTCGGAGGAAGTCGAATGCGCATGCCGGTCGTCGTGGGTGGTCTGGTGGTTGGGGTGGTCTCGATTGCGGCAATTGCCGGGCTCGCTGCCCAGCAGAACCCCTACGTGGGCCGGTGGAACATCACCGCCTCCGGCACGGATGCCCGCAAGGTCTACTTCCTCGAGGTCAAGGAAGCGGCCGGGGGACTCGAAGCGCGCTTTCTCGACCGCGGGGGCCACGCCACGCCGGTGTCCTGGATCAAGGTCGAGGGCGGCGAGCTGCAGTGGCAGTACGGCGGCGGCGGGGAAACCCTGCCCAAGCCGGCCTGCGGCCCCCTGTACCGGGCCCGCCTCGAAGACGGCAAGCTCATCGGACAGCATGAGACACCGGGCGTGGCTTGCCCGCAGCCGGCACGGCCTGGTGCGCCCGCCGCTGCGCCCCGGCCGCAGCCCGCACCGCAGACCGTGAAGTGGGTCGGCGTGCGACAGCCGATCTTCCCGCCCGCCAACGCCAACGCGACGCACACCTACGGGACGCCTGTCGTCATCGTCGGACCAGGCGTCGGCAAGGAGATGTGGGCCGGGCTCGGGACGGGTGCTGCAGACAGCTGCGTGGACCGCTGGACATTCACCGACGGAGTGATGACCAACGGCGTCCCGGAGCGGGGTGAGCGGTCCACCTGCAATCCGCACACGAAGCAGAAATTCCAGGACTTCAAGATCGCCGCCGAGTTCAATCTCGGGGCCGGACAGAACAGCGGGCTCTACCTGCGCGGCCGCTACGAACTGCAGCTGATGCTGGAGGCGACGCCTGGTCGCGTGGTCCCGTATCCAGGTCAGTTGATGGACATCTACGGCTGGAAGCGGGCCGACGTCTATGCCGGTGGTCCGCCGGACTCCTGGCAGGTGCTCGAGGCCGTCATTGTCGGCAACCGCCTGACGGCTTCGCTGAACGGCAAGAAAGTCCACGACAACGCGCTCATCCCGGCGGTCACCGGCGGCGCCATGGACAACGACGAGCTCTCGGCTGGTCCCATCATGATCCAGGGCGACCACTCGCGCGTGTCGGTCCGCAAGCTGGTGGTGACGCCCATCACGCGGTCGGGCACCTAGGGTCGTGCGACCTGGCAGTCACGCGCGATGACCGCATGCCGGTGAACCACGCCGTGCCAGTGTCTCGGGCAGGCCCGTGTTGAGGCCGCCAATCCGGTGGGGCATCATCGGCTGCGGCGACGTCACCGAGGTGAAGAGCGGGCCGGCCCTGGCCCGCGCGGACGGCTCGGCGCTGGTGGCCGTGATGCGCCGCACCGGTCATCTGGCCGAAGACTACGCGCGGCGCCATGGGGTGCCGCGCTGGTATGCCGAGGCCGAGGCCCTGGTCAGCGACCCGGATGTCGACGCGGTGTACGTGGCGACGCCACCGATCGCCCACCTCGAGGGCGTGCGGCTTGCCGCACGCCATGGCAAGCCGGTTTACGTGGAGAAGCCCATGGGTCGCACCCATGGCGAATGTCTGGCGATGATTGCCGCCTGCCGTGAGGCCGGGGTGCCGCTGTTCACGGCCTACTACCGACGCGCGCTGCCGCGCTTTGTCGAGGTGAAGGCGTTGTTGGAGGCCGGCGCGATCGGCACCGTCCGCGCCGTCTCGGTGCAACTGAGCCGGCGGCACGTGCCGTCAGGGAACTCGTTGCCCTGGCGCCTCGATGCCACGGTCGCGGGCGGCGGCTTGTTCGTCGATCTGGCCTCGCACACGCTGGACCTCCTCGACCATCTGCTCGGCCCGGTCGTCGACGTCGCTGGCGGCGCGGCCAACCAGGGCGGCTACTACGAACCCGAAGACATCGTCACGGCGGCGCTGGTGTTCGACTCGGGCGTGCGGGGCACCGGCCTCTGGTGCTTCACCGCCGACCGCAACGAGGACCGGGTCGAGATCCTGGGCAGCGAGGGACGACTGACGTTCTCGACCTTCGACGACGTGCCGGTGGTGATCGCGCGTGGTGACCAGGTCGAGCAGTTGCTCATCGCCCACCCACCCCACGTCCAGCAGCCGCTGATCCAGTCCGTCGTCGACCAGTTGCAGGGCCGTGGCACGTGCGTCAGCACGGGCGAGAGCGGGGCGCGGACCAATCGGGTGATGGATGCCCTGCTCAGCGACGTCAGACGCCGGGCAGTCTGACGCGGCGCAGGGGCGGCCGGCATCTCGGTCGCGCGGTCGGTCCTGCGACCCACCTGACTCTCACGGGGCGGCGCCGTGATCGCGAAGAACCCGGACCAGCGCGTGGTTGCCGCTCTCGGTGGCCACATCGAGCGGCGTCTTGCCGTCATGGCCGACCCACGCCGGGTCCCCACCTGCTTCCAGCAGCCTGGCGGCCACCGCGGGTTGCCCGCCGCGGCAGGCGTGCCAGAGCGCATTGGTGAGGTCGGCAGCCGACGGAGGCGGTTGGGTCGCCAGACCAGCCTGGACGCGCTCCAGGAGGCCCAGGGCGGCGGCCTGCCACAGCGTCGTCGCGGCCCCGCGTTCGACGAGTCGTCGGGCGGCACGCCACTGCGCGAACACCACCGCATCGGACATCGGCGTCCCCCCCGTGAAGACTGCTCCGGGCGCCTCGATGTCGGCGCCCCCGTCCAGCAGCGCGTCGAGGACCGCGACGTCGTCACTGCTGGCGGCCCAGTGCAGCGCCGTCTCGGCCGATGGGGAGGGCCCGGTCTGGGTCACGGTGGCAGCGACGTCGGCGCCGGCGGCAATCAGTGTGGCGACGATGCGGTCGCCGTCGGGAGCGTGGCCGGGCCAGTCGGCCGCCACGTGCAGCAGCGTCCGCGCCACACCCCGATTGTCGACGATGCGTGCCCTGGCCAGCTGCGGATCCTCCGCCAGCAGCCGGCGCACGGTCTCCACGTCGCCGGTCCGGATGGCCGTGGTCAGCGCAACGGATCGGCCATCACCGTCGTCCAGTCTCAGCATCGGGTCCTCACAGGCTGGCCATCGCGGTCCAGGTCCAGATATCGTGCAGGCAAGGAGCTTCTCATGACAGGCATCACCCTCGCGGCCCGCGCGTTGGCCGCGGCGCTGCTTTCTCTCGTGTCGGTGACCGTCGCCGCACAGGACGTCGCGGTCACGCAGCAGACCTTCGAGCCGACGTCCGGCCAGGCCGGCAAGGACGTCGTGTGGGTCCCGACACCACAAGCCACCGTCGACAAGATGCTGGACCTGGCGAAGGTCACCGCGTCCGATGTCGTCATCGATCTCGGCTCGGGCAATGGCATCACGGTGATCACCGCGGCCAGGCGTGGCGCCACGGCCATGGGCGTGGAGTTCAATCCCGAGATGGTGGCGCTGGCGCGCAACCTGGCGCGAGAGGCAGGGGTTGCCGACAAGGCGACGTTTGTCGAGGGTGATCTGTTCGAAGTGGATCTCTCGAAGGCGACGGTCATCACGCTGTTCCTGCTTCCTGGAGATCAACGAGCGGTTGCGTCCCAAGCTTCTCGACCTGAAGCCGGGGACGCGGGTGTCCTCGAACTCGTTCGACATGGGCGACTGGGAGCCCGATGCCAGGGAGACCTCCGAGCCGTGCAGCTCATGGTGCACGGCGTTGTCGTGGATCGTCCCCGCGAAGGTCGGGGGCAGCTGGCAGGTGGGCGGCGATACGCTGAGCCTCACGCAGAACTACCAGCGACTGTCCGGGACCCTTGGCGGCGCCGCAATCACCGCGGGCCGGCTCACCGGCGATGCCATCACCTTCACGGCCAACGGGCGACTTTACGAGGGCCGGGTCGACGGCGATCGCATCAGCGGTGAGGGCTGGTCGGCAACGCGGAGCCGTTGACGGGACATTCGCGGTTCCCGATCCCAGTTCGGAGGGGGCTCAGCGCCGCTCGAGCAGCGGCATGTCGCCGTACTCCCAGGCCCAGGGCACCCCGGTCTTGCCGATGGCGAACTCGACCAGGCGGGGGAACGCCGGCTCGGCCCTGACGTCGTTGGCCAGGATGACCACGCAGTTTCGTGCCCGCTCGACGCAGACCCAGGTGTTGCCGGTGCTGTCGTTGTGCCCGCCCTTGAAGAAGCCGGGCCCCTGCGGTCCGTCGAAGGCGACCACGCCCAGGCCGGCCGCCAGTCCGGGTCGCCGCTGATCGGCCGGCAGTTCCGGCTGCAGCGACGGAAACTGACTGGCCGTGGTGATCGGCAGCAGGGGTCGGGTGAGTTCGGCGCGACCGCGCGCCGACAAGCCGTCGCCCCGTACGTAGCCGGCGGCGAATCGGGCGATGTCGGCAATGGTGGTGTCCATCGAGCCGGCTGCGCGGACCTTGCTGCGCTCGTCGTGCGGCTCCACCGAGCCATCGGCGCGCCACCCGTCTGCCAGGTTGGCGGCAAACGACGGCCGCCAGGTCATGCTCGTGTCGGCCATCCCGAAACGGTCGAACACCCGCCGCTGCATCTCCTGGCCGACGTCGAGGCCGAGGCCCTTCTCGAGGACGAACTGCAGCAGGATCATGCCCTCGCCGGAGTATGCGTAGCGTGCCCCTGGGTCGAAGTGGAACCGCAGCTTGCCATCGGGCTCGACAAAGGCGAAGTTGGCGAAGCCGGCGGCATGCGTCAGCAGGATGCGCGGGGTGATCTGGCGCCAGCGCTCGTCGCCCTGCAGGTCGCGCCACGGCGCGTACTTCTGCTCGGTCGGGTAGGCGGGCAGCGGCATGGGGAGGTAGGCGCCGATCGACGTGTCGAGGTCGAGCGTGCCGGCCTCGACCAGCTGCATCACCATGTAGGCGAAGGCGGCCTTGGTCAGTGAGGCGCCGTACATGATCGTCGCGTCCTGCAGCGGTGCCCGCGCGGCATTGCGGTGGCCATGGGTCCGGACGTGCTCGACCACGCCGTCACGGATGACCGCCATGGCGATGCCGCGGGCGCCCGTCAGTGTGGCGACGGCGGCCAGCTCCGCGTCGATCTCGGCCGCGGTCGGCCGCGGCTGTGCCCAGACCATTGTTGCCGTCGCCATCGCCACCACACAGCACGCCGTCCGCCACATCGTCTGCATTCCGCTCTCCTGCCACACGGGACAGTACGGGCTGCGCCGCCGACACGTTCCCCGCCTGCGTCACGCGGCGCTGTCATCGCGTCTCGAGGCCGTCAGCGGCGCGCACTGGGGGTCCCGAACGACGTGCCCGGGCAGAGAGCCGCCCGGCCAGCTTGCTGGCCTCGCGCAGCCACAGCACCGAGCTGGCGACCAGGGCGCACAGCAGCCAGTCGTCCGCCGACAGGGCCACGGTGCCGAAGGCGCGCTGCAGCACCGGCACGTACACCACGGCAACCTGCAGCAGCAGCGACCCGGCGATCGCGGCCCACAGCCACGCGTTCGACGAACAGATGGACGAACGCGCTGCGTTCGTCGGACCGCGCGTTGAGGACGTTGAAGATCTGAAACAGCATCAGCGTCGTGAACGCCATCGTCTGGGCGTACCGCAGCGAGCCATGGCCGTCGATCCACCCGCCGGGCAGCGAGGCGTCGAGCACGGCGAGCGTGCCGCCGGCCATGATCGCCCCGACGAGGATGATCCCGCGCCACATGCGCGGCGTGAGCACGCCCTCGCCAGCCGGACGCGGTGGCCGGTCCATCAGACCCTCGTCGCCGGATCGACGCCCAGCGCCAGCGCGGGCGGCCCGTCGGTGACCAGGTTGATCCACAGAATCTGCGTCGCGAGCAGCGGCAGCACGACGCCGTCCCGCTGGACTGCAGCCCGAGCGGACGGGCCAGCAGCACGCCGAAGAACATCGTCATCACCTCGCCGATGTTCGACGACAGCAGGTAGCGCAGGAACTTGCGGATGTTGTCGAAGATCGCCCGGCCCTCCTCGACGGCGGCGACGATCGAGGCGAAGTTGTCGTCGGCCAGCACGATGTCGGCCGCCTCCTTGGACACGTCGGTGCCGGTGATGCCCATGGCGATGCCGATGTCGGCGCGCTTGAGGGCCGGCGCGTCGTTGACGCCGTCGCCGGTCATCGCCACGACCGCGCCGTTGGCCCGCAGTGCGTCGACGATGCGCAGCTTGTGTTCGGGGTTGACCCGTGCGTAGACCGAAATGGCGGCGACCACCTCACGGAGTCTGTCGTCGGACAGCTCCTGCAGTTCGCGCCGGTGAGGGCCCGGTCGTCGGTGGCGATGTCCGAGCTCGCGGGCGATGACGGCAGCCGTGCGCGGATGATCGCCGGTGATCATCAGCGGCCGGATGCCCGCCCGCCTGGCCCGCGCGACCGCCTCCTTCGCTTCGCGGCGGGGCGGGTCGATCATGCCGATCAGGCCGGCGAAACCGAGCTGCTGCTCGAGCGTGTCGTCGGCGCTGAACGCCGGGGGCGTCCAGGGCCCCGTCCGGCAAGGTCGCGGACGGCGACGCCCAGCGTGCGCAGCGCCTCGCCGGCCAGCGCGTCGTTGATCGAGCCGATCTCGGCCCGCCGCTCCGCCGTGAGCGGACGCTGTCGATCGCCGACGAACTCGAAGCGCACAGCGCGCCAGCAGCGACGTCGGGGGCGCCCTTGGTGAACACGACGCCGCGACCGCCCTGGTCGCTGTCGCGATGCAGCGTGCTCATCAGCTTGCGCTCGGACGAGAACGGCACTTCGCCACGCGCGGGAGGCGGGCGTCGAGGGCATCCGGCTGCAGGCCGGCCTTGCGCGCCGCCACGAGCAGGGCGCCTTCGGTCGGGTCGCCGTGGACGGTCCAGCGGTGCTCGTGCTCCTGAAGGCTGGCGTTGTTGGCGCGATCGGCCGCAGACAGCGCGCGCTCGAGCTCGATGCGCAGCGCGCCGTCGGGAGCGCCGCCGCCGGGAGCGCGCACCGCGCCCTCCGGCGCGTAACCCGACCCGTCGAAGGTGACCCGCCCGCTGGCGGTGACCACGACGCGGACCGTCATCTCGTTCCTGGTGAGCGTGCCGGTCTTGTCGGACGCGATGACGGTCGCCGAGCCGAGCGTCTCGACTGCGGCGAGGTGCCGGACGATCGCCTGCCGGCGAGCCATGCGCTCGCACGCCGATGGCGAGGACGGCCGTCACCACCGCCGGCAGTCCCTCCGGCACGGCCGCCACGGCCAGCGCCACGCCGAGGATCAGCACGTCGAACAACGCCGAGAGGCCGCGCATGTCCTCGACGAGCACGATGGTGCCGATCATCACCACGGCGATCACCACGACGACAACCCCGAGCACCTTGCCGAGACGATCGAGTTCGCGCTGCAGCGGCGTCGCCTCGTCGGGCGTGCGTTCGAGCAGCCCGGCGATCCGCCCCATCTCGGTGTGCATCCCGGTGGCCGTGACGACGGCCAGGGCGTGCCCGTACGTCGCTGCCGTGCCGCTGAAGACCATGTTGGTGCGGTCGCCGAGCGGCACTTCCCGGTCGATGGCGTCCGTCTCCTTGGTCACCGGCAGGCTCTCGCCGGTCAGCGCCGCCTCCGCCGTCTGCAGGGCCGCCGAGGAGACCAACCGCGCATCGGCGGGAATCGTGTCGCCCTCCTCGATGACGATGACGTCACCGGGCACCAGTGCGCCGGCGTCGATGTCCTGGCGTTGACCGCCGCGAATGACGCTCGCGTCGGCCGCCGACAGCGCGCGCAAGGCGGCGACCGCGGCTACGGCGCGCGCCTCCTGCACGTACCCCACAGCGGCGTTGAGCAGGACGACGGCAAGGATCGCGATCGCCTCGTAGGGGAGCGCCGCGTCGCGTTCGAAGGCCCACAGGCCGCGGAAATCGCGGTGGCCGCAAGCAGCAGCAGCACCAGCAGATCCTGGAACTGCGCCAGGAAGCGACGCCAGGCGGGCTCGGGCGGCTCGACCGGGAGTTCGTTGCGTCCGTGTTCGGTCAGCCGGGTCCCCGCCGCGGCCTCGCTCAACCCCTCGCGCTCGTCGGTGTCGAGAGAGGAGACGAGTGCCTGAACGCTCTCGCGATAGGCGCGCGAACTGAAGTCTGGCGGGAATGGCGCCACGCGTCGTGCTCCGGGATCAGGGGATGGGAACGGGACGGCGATGGTATCGCACCCGCACTTGACCCGTGCGGGCACAAGGGCTAGCCTCGTGGCAGGTTCTTTTGCTGATCTCCTCGATTTGCCCTCGCCTGATCGTGTTGCGTCCCCGTCGATCCTTCGACATGAGGGTCCGCGTCTTCCCGATCACCGGTCGCCGGTAGCGACCTGACGGCTCGCTCGCGAGCCACCGCCGGCGACCCCACCTCCTTCGCAAGACAATCCAGACCGTTGTGATCGCCAGACCCGGCGACGTCGTCCTCGTGCATCTGCCGAGGCGGCGCTCGTGCGGGCGGAGGCTGATGCTGTGACTACTCCCTATCGCTACCTGGTTGCGAGCGCCGACGGCGCTGCAGCCGATCTCGTCGACGAACTCTGCACCTGGCACGACCGCATGGTGGCCCACCTGCGCCGCCACGGGACGACCGCGCCGTGCGCCTGCGGCGAGCCGGACGTCTGCCCGCGCCAGGATGCGCGCGAGCTGTGGACGCGGTCCATTCGGGCTTTCGGCGCGGCAACCGCGCCCCTGACCTTCCTGCGCCAACACGCAGAAGCTGCCCATGTCTAGCCGGCCCGCCTTGCAGCCGCGGGCCTCGTGGACGATCCGTCACCTGAGGGCCGCCCAGGTGCTCGCCCAGGTGCTGCCATCGGTGCCGGTCGGCTACTGGCAGCGCCGCATCGGCGCACGCGCCTTTGCGCTCGACATCGTGCCGACCATGCCGCGCGAGTCGCAACACGTGCGGCTGCTGCGGTTGCCCGGCATGCCGCCCGTGTGGCTGCTGGCCAGCGCCGTCATGACCTGGGGGGTAGTGCCCTGGATGTGGCGGGCCGATGCCCGCAGCGATGGAGCCGAGGCACGGGCGTCTGTCGCCCGTGTCCGCGCCGCCGCGGCCACGCCCGCGTGCGCCGTGGTGTTCGTGGCATCGGAGGCCGAGCAGACCCGCCTGCGACACATGCCCCACCTGCGCCTCACCGGCACGGCATCGACGGTGACGGCCGTGGGCTTGGTCACCATTGACGACATCGTCGCCGTGCTCGCCGACGCGTCGGCGGATCTGGCGGGGAGGGACGGCGTCCACGCGGTCCGCAGCGCCATGCGACGTCTGCAGACGACCGACAGGGACGAGGCGGGATGACCGCGAGGCAGCCGCGCCACGCGTGCCGGCGCGGCGTCGTCATTTCCCGTTCAGCGGCCGCTGGCCGTCGCGTCGGAAGCGACGGGCAACGGCCGCCCGATCGCCTCGGCGCCGTCCCGCACACGGCGCCGTCGGCGGCGCAGACGGGAGCCGATCGCCTCGAGGTAGAGGTACACGACCGGCGTCGTGTACAGGGTCAGCACCTGGCTCATCACCAGCCCGCCGACGATGGCGATGCCGAGTGGCTGGCGGAGCTCCGCGCCTTCGCCTGTGCCGAGCATCAGCGGCAGCGCCCCGAGCAACGCCGCCATCGTCGTCATCAGGATCGGTCGGAGCCGCAGCAGGCAGGCTTCGCGAATCGCCTGCAGCGGCGGTCGCCTTCCCGTCGCGCTCGATCTGCAGCGCGACGTCGATCATCAGGATCGCGTTCTTCATGACCACGCCGATCAGCAGGAACACGCCCGAGCAGGGCGACCAGGCTGAAGGCGGTGTCGAGGAGCAGCAGCGCGAGCAGCGCGCCGACGCCGGCCGAGGGCAGCGTCGACAGGATCGTCAGCGGGTGCAGATAGCTCTCGTACAGCACGCCGAGCACGATGTAGACGACCAGCAACGTGCCGAGGATGGCCAGCGGCTGGTTGCCCTGCATGCGATCGAACAGGCTCGCGTTGCCCTGCAGCCGTCCCTGGATGGAGGTCGGCAGGGTCAACCGCGACACGGCGAGATCGACCGCGGCCTTGGCCTGCGTCAGGCTCACGCCCGGCGCCAGCTCGAAGCCGATGCTGGTGGAGGCGAACTGGTCGTTCCGGCTGACGCGGTCGTTGGCGGAACTGCGGGTATATGAGCTGATCGTCGACAGCGGCACACGGCCCTGCGGCGTCACCACGTACACCTGGTCCAGTGCTTCCGGTCCCTGCGCGTAGCGCGGCGCCACCTCCATCACCACGCGGTACTGATTCATGCTGTTGTAGATGGTCGACACCTGCCGCTGGCCGAAGGCGTTGTTGAGCGCCTGGGTCACGGTCGCCATCTCGATGCCCGCGCTGCCGTGCCGCCTCGCGGTCGACGTTCGAGCATGATCTGCTGGCTCGAGACCAGTTCGTCCTCGATGCCGGTGATCTCCGGCACCGTGGCCAGCTCGGTGCGCGACCCGCTGGCCCCACTCGCGCAGCTCCGACAGGTCGTCGGCGCGGAGCGTGTACTGGTACGTGCCGCGCCCGAACCCGCCGCCGAAGCGGATGTCCTGGTCGACGTTCAGCCAGAGCTGGGCGCCCGGCACCGACGGCAGGTTGCGCCGGATGCGATCGGCAATCACCTGCGCCGAGACCTTGCGCTCGTCGAGCGGCTTGAGCCGGACGAAGATCTGGGCGTTGTTGATGCCGCGGCCGCCACCGATGAATCCGGCCACGCTCTCGACGGCCGGGTCGCGCAGCACGGCGCGGCGGAACGCCTCGATCTTCGGCTGCATGATCTGGAACGACATGCCATCGTCGCCGCGGATGAAGCCACCGAGCTGGCCGGTGTCCTGGTCGGGCAGGAAGCTCTTGGGGGCCTGTCGATAGAGGTGCACGTTGAGCGCCGCCACGCCCAGGAACAGCATCAGGACGATCGGCGCGTGGTCGAGCGCCCAGTCCAGCGTCCGCGCATAGCCGCGGCGGAGCCAGCCGAACACCGCGTCGCTGATCCGCTGCAGGCGGCCTGGCCGCGCCTGCCGGCCGGTCAGCCAGCGCGCACAGAGCATCGGCGTCAGCGTCAGCGAGACGACCAGCGAGATCACGATGGCCGCGACCAGGGTGATCGAGAACTCGCGGAACAGCCGCTCGACGATGCCGCCCATGAACAGGATCGAGACGAACACCGCCACCAGCGACAGGTTCATCGACAGCAGGGTGAAACCCACTTCCTCGGCGCCCTTGAGCGCCGCGGCGGCCGGCGGCATGCCGTCCTCGACGTGCCGCGAGATGTTCTCCAGCACCACGATGGCGTCGTCGACCACCAGCCCGGTTGCCACGATCAGCGCCATCAGCGACAGGTTGTTGAGCGAGAAGCCCCACAGGTACATCACCGCGCAGCTGCCGATCAGGGCGACCGGCACGGCGGTGACCGGAATCAGCGCGGCGCGCAGCGTTGGCCAGAAACAGCAGCACCACGAAGATCACCAGGGCGACGGCGATGAGCAGCGTGTTCTGCGCTTCCTGCAGCGTCGCCCGGATGGTCGGGCGAGCGGTCGCTGGCCACGTCCAGCGCGACACCCGCGGGCAGGAAGGCCCGCAGTGCCGGCAGCTGCGCCGTGACGCCGTCGACGGTGGCGATGATGTTGGCCTGGGGCTGCCGGCTGACCACCAGCAGCACCGCCGGCTGGTCGTTGAAGTAGCCGGCGTTGTAGCGGTCCTCGACGCCATCGTAGACGCGCGCCACGTCACGCAGGCGAACGGGGGCGCCGTTGCTGTAGGCGATGACCAGGGGCTGGTACTCGGCGGCCTTGGTCAGCTGGTCGCTGGCCTGGATCTGCCAGTGTCGCTCGTCGTCCTCGATGACTCCCTTGGGCCGCAGCAGGTTGGCGCCGGCAATCGCCTGCCGCACCTCGTCGAGGGTGATGCGGTACTGCGTCAGCGCCCGTGGCTGCAGTTCGACCCGCACCGCCGGCAGCGAGCCGCCGCCCACCGTGACGTCGCCGACGCCGGTGACCTGGGCCAGCTTCTGGGCCAGCACCGTGGACGCCAGGTCGTACAACTCGCTGGTCGTCGCGGTGCGGGGAGGTCAGCGCCAGCAACATGATCGGCGCCTGCGAGGGGTTGATCTTGCGGTACTGCGGCATTGCCCGGCAGGGCGCTCGGCAGCATCGCCCGGGCGGCATTGATGGCCGCCTGGACCTCGCGCGCCGCGGTGTCGATGTCCTTGCCGAGGTCGAACTGCACGAAGATGCGGGTCGATCCCTGCGAGCTCTGCGAGCTGATCTCGTTGACGCCGGCAATCGTGCCGAGCGCCCGCTCGAGCGGCGAGGCCACGGTCGAGGCCATCGTCTCCGGGCTGGCGCCCGGCAGCGCGGCCGTGACCTGGATGGCCGGAAAGTCCACCTGCGGCAGCGGCGAGACCGGCAGCAGCAGGTATCCCAGCAGGCCGACCATGACGATCGACACGCTGAGCAGCGTGGTCGCCACCGGCCGCGCGATGAACGGCGACGACAGGCTCATGCGGGTCGCGTCCTCCACCGCGAGCGGCTGCCGCCCGGCCCGCCAGGCCGCGGCCCATGCGGTCGAAGAAGAGATAGATCGCCGGCGTCGTGAACAGGGTCAGCACCTGGCTGACCAGCAGGCCGCCGACCATCACCAGCCCGAGCGGTTGCCGCATCTCGGCGCCCGAGCCCGTCGACAGCATCAGCGGCAGCGCGCCGAACAGGGCCGCCAGCGTGGTCATCAGGATCGGCCGGAAGCGGAGCAGCGCCGCCTGATAGATCGCCTCGCGCGGCCCGAGGCCCTCGGTGCGCTCGGCATCGAGGGCGAAGTCGATCATCATGATCGCGTTCTTCTTGACGATGCCGATCAGCAGGATGATGCCGATGACGGCGATCAGGCTCAGGTCGCGGCCGGTGATCAGCAGCGCGAGCAGGGCGCCGACCCCTGCCGACGGCAGCGTCGACAGGATCGTGATGGGGTGGATGTAGCTCTCGTAGAGCACGCCGAGCACGACGTACATGGTCACGATGGCGGCCAGGACCAGCAGCAGCGTGCTGTCGAGTGACGAGCGGAAGGCCGCCGCGGCGCCCTGGAAGGTGGTCTGGATGCTGGCCGGCAGACCCACCTCCTGCTGCGCCCGCTCGATGGCCTCGACCGCTGCGCCGAGTGAGGCGCCCGGCGCCATGTTGAACGACATGGTCACGGCCGGGAACTGTCCGGCGTGATTGATCACCAGCCGGGTGTTGCGCTCCTCGATCGTGGCGATGCTGGACAGCGGCACCTGCTGTCCGTCGGTGGTCGCGACAAACACCTGGCCGAGCGCCTCCGGACCGACCTGGAAGCGCGGCGACACCTCGAGCACCACGCGATACTGATTGGCCTGCGTGTAGATCGTCGAGATCAGGCGCTGCCCGAAGGCGTCGTAGAGCGCGTCGTCGATGGCCGCCACGCGCACGCCGAGGCGGCTGGCGGCATCGCGGTCGATGTCGAGGAACGCCTGCAGGCCGTGGTCCTGCAGGTCGCTGGCGATGTCGGCCAGTTCCGGCGCCTGCTGCAGCCGTGCCTGCAGTCTCGGCACCCACAGGGCGAGCCGGTCGGCATCGGGGTCCTCGAGCGTGAACTGGAACTGGGTGCGGCTGACGCGGTCCTCGATCGTCAGGTCCTGCACCGGCTGCATGTACAGCGTGATGCCGGGCACCCGGGCGAGCCGGGCGCGGAGCGCGCGCGATGATCTCGGTCGCGGTGCGCGCCGCGCTCGTCGCGTGGCGACAGCGTCACCAGCATGCGGCCGCTGTTCAGCGTCGAGTTCGCGCCGTCCACCCCGATGAACGACGACAGGCCGTCGATGTCCGGTTCGGCGAGGATGGCTTGCGCTGCCGCGCGCTGCCGCTCGGCCATCGCCGCGAACGACACCGACTGCGGCGCCTCGGTGATCACCTGAATGGCGCCGGTGTCCTGCACCGGGAAGAAGCCCTTCGGGACCACGACATACAGCCATGCGGTCAGCGCCATCGTGCCGACGGCCACCAGCAGCGTCACCGCTTCGTAGCGCAGCGCGACGTTGAGGGCCCTGCCGTACAGGGCGATCGTCGCATCGAAGAACCGGCCGGTGGCGTGGTAGAGCCGCCCGTGCGCCTCGTCGTGCTCGGCCTTCAGCAGGCGCGCGCACATCATCGGCGTCAGGGTCAGCGACACCACCAGCGAGATCAGGATCGAGACGGCCAGCGTGATCGCGAACTCGCGGAACAGCCGACCGACGACGTCGGCCATGAAGAGCAGCGGGATCAGCACGGCGATCAGCGAGACGGTCAGCGACACCAGCGTGAAGCCGATCTGGCGAGCACCTTCCAGGGCGGCCTGCATCGGCGTCGCGCCCTGCTCGAGATAGCGGGCGATGTTCTCGACCATCACGATGGCGTCGTCGACGACAAAGCCGGTGGCGATGGTCAGCGCCATCAGCGTCAGGTTGTTGATCGAGAAGCCGGCCAGGTACATCACGCCGAACGTGCCGATCAGCGACAGCGGCACGACCACGCTGGGGATGATCGTCGCCGCGACGTTGCGCAGGAAGAGGAACGTCACCATCACCACCAGCGCGACCGCGAACATCAGTTCGTGCTGGACATCGCGGACCGAGGCGCGGATGGTGTCGGTGCGGTCGCTGAGGATGGTCACCGACAGCGTCTCGGGCAGGCTCGAGGTGAGCTGCGGCAGCACCCCGCGGATGCGATCGACGACGTCGATGACGTTGGCGCCGGGCTGGCGCTGGATGTTGACCAGCACCGCCGGCGTGTCGTCGGCCCACGCCGACAGGCGTACGTTCTCGGCGCCATCGACCACCTCGGCGACGTCGGACAGGCGCAGCGCCGCGCCGCCGCTGTAGGCGATGATCAGGTCACGATAGGCCTGGGGCGACCGCAACTGGTCGTTGGCATCGAGCATGAACGAGCGCTCGGGCCCGTCGAAATTGCCCTTCGGCTGGTTGACGTTGGCCGCGCCGATGACCGCTCGGAGATCCTGCAGGTTGAGGCCGTGCGCGGCGAGTGCCTGCGGATTGGCCTGGATCCGCACGGCCGGGCGCTGGCCGCCGGCGATGCTGACCAGGCCGACGCCGGGCAGTTGCGCCAGCTTCTGCGCCACCCGCGTGTCCACCAGGTCGTAGATGGCCGGCAGTGGCACCGTCGCCGACGTGATGGCCAGCGTCAGCACCGGCGTGTCGGCGGGATTGACCTTGTTGTAGATCGGCGGCTGCGGCAGGTCGTTGGGCAGCAGCGACTGTGCGGAGTTGATGGCCGCCTGCACCTCCTGCTCGGCCACTTCGATCGGCTTGTCCAGCGAGAACCGCAGGGTCAGCACCGACGCGCCGCCGGAACTGCTCGACGACATCTGGTCGAGCCCGGGGATCTGGCCGAACTGGCGCTCGAGCGGCGCGGTCACGGCACTGGTCATGACCTCCGGGCTGGCGCCCGGGGTAGAACGTGAGCACCCGGATCGTCGGGTAGTCGACCTGCGGCAGCGCCGACACCGGCAGACAGCCGATAGGCGAGCAGCCCGGACAGCAGCAGCGCCGCCATCAGCAGCGCGGTGGCGACCGGCCGGAGGATGAACGGGCGCGAGACGTTCAAGGACGGGTCTCCGCGGTCGCCGCCGCCGGCGTCGCCCCGGACGACGTCCCGACGATCTCGACGGCAATCCCTTCCCGCAGGGCATCGACGCCCTCGAGCACGATGCGCTCGCCGGGGACCACACCCTCGGTGATCGCGACGCGATCGCCCTCCGCGGGGCCGAGGGTGACGCGGCGTACCGTGGCGGTGCCGTCCTCCTTGATCGCGTAGACGAAGGTCCCGAAGGAGGCGCGCTGGATCGCCGCTGACGGCACCACCGTCGCCGCCCGCAGCGTCGACAGACTCAGCGTGACGTTGACGAACTGGTTCGGGAACAGCGCGTCGTCGCTGTTGTCGAACACGGCGCGCAGCCGAATGGTGCCGGTGGTCGTGTCGATCTGGTTGTCCACCGTGCGCAGCACGCCAGTGGCCAGCTGCGTGGCCTCGGTGCGGTCCCAGGCCTGCACCGACAGGGTGCCGCCCTTGGCGCATCGACCGCCAGCACGGAAGGGAGGTCGGTCTCGGGCACGGTGAACAGCACCGAGATCGGCCGCATCTGCGTGATCACGACGATGCCGTTGGGATCACTGGAACGGACGAGATTGCCGACGTCCACCTGCCGCAGTCCGAGCCGGCCGGTCAGCGGCGCGACGATCTTCGTGTACGACAGCTGGAGCCTGGCGTTGTTGACCTGCGCGTCGTTGGTCTGCGCGGCGCCCTCGGCCTGCTTGACCAGCGCCTCCTGGGCCGTCAGCTGCTGCCGCGGGATCAGCTCCTGCTCGAACAGCGACCGGAACGTCTCGAGGTCGGCCCTGCACGTTGTTCAGCCGGGCCTGGTTCTCGGCCCTGGCCCCGAGGGCCTGCTCCAGTGCGACCTGGTACGGACGCGCGTCGATTTCGCCGAGCACCTGCCCTTCGCGGACCAGCTGCCCCTCGGTGAAGTACACCTTCACCAGTTCACCGTCGAGCCGACTGCGGACCGTCACCGTGTTCGAGCGGGGTGACGGTGCCAAGGCCGCGAAGGGCGACGCCGATGTCTCGCCGTTCGGCCACCACCACCCGGACCGGCGGTGTCGATTCCGGCCCGCGCCGCCGCATGCCGCTCCCGGCTGCCGCGGCCGGACGGCTTGCCGAAGTCGAAATACCAGACCAGACCGGCTCCCACCGCCAGCAGCAGGGCACCGACGACCCACTGCCACGAGGCGGAGTCGGCGGCGGGTCGATGGGTTCGGGGTGGGTCAGGTCCGGTTGGACGTCGCTGGTGGTCATGGTCTGGTGGGCGGCACGGTCGGAATCAGCGCCTGTCATGGAGTACGCCGCCCGACCGCGAGGGTGTATCAGCGTGCTGGGCAGCCACGCTCCGGGACACGCGCGTGGCTCGACGGGAGTGAACTGACATCGTCTCTCCGAAGAGCTGCAGGCGCAGTGACAAGAGTGTGGCGGGTTGCCGGTCGGCCACGCGCACGGCCTGCTGGCGCTAGCGTCGCCCGATCCGTGAGCGGCGCACCAGCGTCGTCACCGACGCCGACCAGTTCGGCCGGGTCGATCGGCTTGGCCAGGTGCATCTCGAAGCCTGCCTGCAGCGCCCGGATCCGGTCCTCGGCTCGCGCGAAGGCCGTCAGCGCCGCCGCGGGGACATCTCGCACGTCGGCAATTGCGGACCCACGGACCGCCTCGATCAATGCGTAGCCGTCCATCTCCGGCATGCCGATGTCCACCACGATGCACATCCGGCACGCAGCGCGCCGATCGCCTCGATCGCCGCCAAGGGCGAGGTCATGGTCGTGACCGCAGCGCCCGCACTCTCCAGGATCGCCTGCAGCAGCGACAGCGCGTCGGGCTCGTCGTCGATGGCCAGCACGCGCACACCCTGCGAGGTCGTCGGGGCGTGACGTCGGCGCGGCGTCCATGCTGCGCCGACGCGCCTGCCTGACCGACCGTCCGCCGGGGCCGTTCGGCGAGCAGCGGCAGGCGCACCGACAACGTGGCGCCGACACCCGTCGCCGTCGCTCTCGGCCTGCGACGGTGCCGCCATGCATCTCGACGATGTGCCTGACAATCGCCAGACCGAGGCCAAGACCCCCGGTCTTGCGCGTGCTGCTCGCATCGGCCTGCCGGAAGCGCTCGAAGACGAACGGCAGGAACTCGTGCGTGATGCCGATGCCCGGTGTCGGTCACCGAGAACTCGACGTGCGGGTCCGCGCGCTGCAGGTGCATCTGGACACGTCCCACCCGCGGGTGTGAACTTGACCGCGTTGGAGAGCAGGTTCCAGGCGACCTGCTGCAGCCGGTTGGCGTCGCCGGAGACCGGTCCGACGCGCGGGATCCACGGTCGGTCTCGCAGGCGCACACCCTTGGCGTCGGCGGCCGGGCGGACGGTCGCGATGGCGTTGCTCGATGATCGCGGCCATCTTCGACGGGCTGGACGATCGAGCGTCAGCTTGCCCGTGACGATCCGCGAGACATCGAGGACGTCGTCGACGATCTGGGTCAGCCACTTCGCGTTGCGCTCGAGCGTCACAATCGCCGCGGTCGGCCTGACTGCCCGTGACGATTCCCGCCCGCAGCAGTTGCGCGTAGCCGACGATGGCGTTCAGCGGCGTGCGCAGTTCGTGCGAGAGCACGGCCAGGAACTCGTCCTTGAGTCGATTGGCCTGCTGCGCCTCGTCGTAGAGGCGGGTGTTCTCCAGCGCAACCGACGCCCAGGCAGCCACGCCCACCGCCAGCCGTTCGTGCTCCTGCGTGAAGACGCCTGGCCGCGAGTGGCCGAAGAACAGCCCGCCGATGGTGTCGCCGTTGGCGCCCGTGACCGGGACGGCGAGGTAGCTGCGGACCGGCAGGTGGCCCTCCGGCAGGCTGGGAGCCGACCCCTGCGGGCCGACGCGCGGGTCCATCGTCAGGTCGGCAGACGTATCGGCGGTCCGCCGCGCAGGGTCGGGCCGAAGAGGACCGCGGCCGGCGGCTCGGGCCAGCCGGCGAAGGGATCCGTCGCCGCGCCCGAGAGCGCGAGCACCGCGTAGGCCTCGTCGGACGTGGGGTCCCGGACGTTGTGGAAGAACGCGCCGAATTCCGCGGTGGTCAATGCGGTGGCCGTATCGGTGACCTTCTGCACGACGTCCGCCCGATCGAGCGCTGACGTGACCAGCGAGCCCACCGCGGCGAGCTTCTCGGAATTGCTGGCGTACTGATGCGCGAGCGTCCGCGAGCCGGACCTGCTCGCTGATGTCGCGCGCGATCTTGCGAGGCGCCGACGACCCGGCCGTCCGCATCGCGCAGCGGCGACACGCTGAGCGAGATCGGAATCAGCGCACCGCTCCGGGTCCGACGCGTCGTCTCGTAGTGGTCGACGCCATCGCCGGCGCGGATCCTGGCCAGGACCTGATCCTCCTCGGCCTGCAGGTCGTCCGGCACCAGCATGCGGATCGACTGCCCGACGGCCTGCGCGGCCGCGTACCCGAAAATCCGTTCGGCGCCCGGATTCCACGAGGTGATGATGCCGTCCAGGGTCTTGGTGATGATGGCGTCGTCGGAGGATGTGACCACTGCCGCCAGTTCGGCGCACCGCCGCCTCGGCCGCCTTGCGTGCGGTGATGTCGCGCGCGATCTTGGAGGCGCCGATGATCCGCCCCTCGGCGTCGTGGACCGGCGAGACTGTCAGCGAGATGGCCACCAGCGAGCCATCCTTGCGGACGCGCACCGTGTCGTGATGCGCGACCGGCGCGGCCGGCCCTGATGCTGCTCATCACCTGGTCCTCTTCGAACTGCCGATCCGTGCGGAATCAGGATGCGGATCGATTGGCCCACGGCCTCCTCGGCCGAATAGCCGAAGATCCGCTCTGCCGCCCGGTTCCACGAGAGGATGGTGCTGTCGAGATCCTTGCTGACGATCGCGTCGTCGGACGACTCGACGACCTTGGCAAGGTGACGGACTTCCGCGTCGACCGGCAGTGGGGACGTGGGCATGGGCGCGACGACCGCTCCTGATGGGGTAAGGGTAGATGGTACGTTGGTCGGCCCTACACGTCCATGTGTCGGCAGGCCGTCCAGGCCGCAGCCACCATGGCCGCTGCGCCGCGCCTTGGCTGGAGATCGACTATCGTGTCGGCACCACCCGCGGCCCGACCCGGAGCCCGCGCCCGGAGCGATCCGATCGTCCACGCCATTCTTTCGCCGTTCGCCGTTGCCGTGCTGGCACCCTGGATCGTCCGGCGGTGGCCCGGTAGCGCCCGTGCCCTGGCGGCCTGGCCGGCGCTGCTGGCCATGCTGCTGGTCGTGCAGTTGCGCGAGACCCTGCTGCTCGGCCCGCGGGTCGTCCACAGCCCGTGGGCACCGTCCCTGGGCCTGACGCTCTCGTTCAACCTCGACGCGCTCGGGCTGCTGTTCGCGGTGTTGATCACCCTTGTCGGCGCCCTGGTCCTGCTGTATGCCGACCGGTACATGGCGGGCCACCCGCACGCTGGTCGGCTGCACGCGTTCCTGCTGGCCTTCATGGGGGCGATGCTCGGCGTCGCCCTCAGTGACAATGTCCTCACGCTGTTCGTGTTCTGGGAGCTGACCGGCTTCACGTCGTTCCTGTTGATTGGCTTCGACCACGAGCGGGAAGACGGCCCGATCCGCCGCGATGCAGGCGCTGGTGGTCACCGGTGCCGGCGGCCTCGCGCTGCTCGCCGCGGGTGTGTTGCTGGTGGAGGCGTCGGGGACCACCAGTCTGGCCGTGATGGCCACCCGCGCCGACGCGATCACCGGCCACCCGTTGGCGGCACTGCTGGTCGGCCTGGTGCTCCTGGCGGCCTTCACCAAGTCGGCGCAGGTGCCATTCCATTTCTGGCTGCCCAACGCCATGGCCGCGCCGACGCCGGTGAGCGCGTATCTGCATTCGGCGACGATGGTCAAGGCCGGCGTGTACCTGCTGGCGCGAATGACCCCGATCCTCGGCACGGCCCCCGGTTGGACGACAACGGTCACCGGCGTCGGTGCGGCGACGATGGCCATCGGCGCCTGGCGCGCCGTGCAGGAAACCGACCTCAAGCGCATCCTGGCGTACTCGACGGTCAGCGCCCTCGGCGTGCTGACGATGCTGCTCGGTGTCGGCAGCGCGCGATGCGGTCAGCGCGGCGTTTGTCTACCTGATCGCGCACGTGCTGCTACAAGGGCGCGCTCTTCCTCGTCGCCGGGGTCATCGACCACGAGGCTGGCACACGCGACATCACGGCGCTGTCCGGCCTGCGGTCGCGCGATGCCGTTCACGGCCGTGGCTGGCGGCCTGGCCGCGCTGTCGATGGCCGGGGTGCCGCTGACGCTCGGCTTCGTCGGCAAGGACGCGGCCTACGAGGCGCTGCTGCACGGCGGGCCTGCGGGCGTCTGGCTGTTGGCGCTGACGGTGCTGGCGAGCATCCTGCTCGGCCTGGCCGGCCTGCTCGCCGGCATCGGACCGTTCACGGGCAGCGGCCCGAACCGGCACGGACGTGCACGAGGCGGCATGGGCCCTCTGGCTGCCGCCGCTGGTGCTGGCGCTGGCCGGCATCGATCACGGGTCTGTTCCCGTGGCTGCTCGGCGGCGTGGTCGGCGCCGCCACCAGCGTCGTCGTGGGCTCGGCGGTGACGTCCTCGCTGGCGGTCTGGCACGGTGTGACGCTCGGACTGGGGTTGAGCGTCCTCACCCTGCTGGGTGTCGCGGTCGCACATGCCCTGCGTGCCGTGATCCGCGACGCCACGTGGCGCCCGCGCCAGGCGCCCGGGTCCGCCTACGAGTGGCTCCTGCGACAACTGGATGCGGCAGGACGAGCCATCGCTCCGGCGCTGCACAGCGCGTCGCTGCGCTCGTACGTGATGGCCATCGTCGTCACCACACTGGTGCTCACCGGCGTGGCACTGGTGAGCATTCCCGAACTCCCGGCGATGCGGGAGAGCCTGCCCGTGCGGCTCCACGAAGGGTTCGTGGTGCTGGTCATCCTGGCCGGAGCAGTGTCCGCGGCGCTGGCGCAGACGACCATGGCGGCGGTGTTGTCGCTCGGTGCGGTCGGCTACGGCGTGGCCATGACCTTCCTGATGTTCGGCGCACCGGACCTGGCGATGACGCAGTTTTCGGTCGAAACACTCACCGCGCTCATCTACGTCCTCGTCTTCCGCCGCTTCGGCAATCTGGGCACGCTCTCACCCCGGAGCGTCCGGGTGCGCGACGGCGTGCTGGCCGGCGGGCTCGGGCTGATGGTGAGCGGCCTGGTCCTCGTGGTCGCGCAGGGCGAGACGGCGCCGCGGCTGCGCGAGTTCTTCGTGGAGTACGGACCGACGCTCGGTCACGGCCGCAACATCGTCAACGTCATCCTGGTCGACTTCCGTGGCCTCGACACGTTGGGCGAGATCACCGTCCTGGCAACGGCGGCCATTGGCGTCAGGGCGCTGGTGCGGCTCGGCGCTGCCGCACGGTCCGACAGTGGTGCGGGGCGGGCCAGCGTCGCACCGGCGACATCGGCCATCTTCCGGACGGCCACGCGTGCGCTGCTGCCGCTGCTGCTGCTGTTTGCGCTGTTCCTGCTGCTGCGTGGACACAATCAGCCCGGCGGCGGGTTCGTCGGCGGACTGATCACCGCCGCCGCGCTGGCGTTGTACGGCATCGCGTACGGCGTCGAGCGCGCGCAGCGCGCCCTCCTGGTCGCGCCCGGCACGCTGCTCGGCGTCGGGCTGCTGATCGCTCTGGCCAGCGGACTGCCGGCGCTGGTGGCCGGTCGGCCGTTCCTCTCGGCGACGTGGGTCGCGTGGCCGGTCGCTCTCGGCACCCCCATGCTGCTGGACATCGGGGTGTTCCTCGTGGTCACCGGGGTCGTCTCGATGATGATCTTCAGCCTGGCGGAGGAGGCCTGAGTGGAAGTGCTGCTCGCGCTTGCGGCCGGAGTGCTGTACGCCTCGGGCATCTACATGATGCTGCGCCGCAGGCTGGCGCAGCTGATCATCGGTCTCGGCCTGTTGTCCAACGGCACCAATCTGCTGATCTTCACCGCCGGCGGCCTCACGCGGGCGCGCCCGCCCGTGGTGCCCGACGGTGCCGAAGGGCTGGTCGCGCCCTACGCCGACCCCGTGCCGCAGGCACTGGTGCTGACGGCCATCGTCATCGGCTTCGGGCTGCTCGCGTTCGCGCTGGTGCTGGCCGACCGTGTCCACGACACGCTCGGAACCGATGACGTCGACGAGATCGGCAGGGAGCGATGAGCGTGATCGTGCTCCCGATCCTCATTCCCCTGGCGACCGCCGCCCTTCTGATCCTGGCGCCGAAGCGGCCCCTGCCGCAGCGGTGGATCGCGCTGGTCGGCAGCGTGCTGCTCCTGGCCAGTGCGATCGCCCTGTTCGTGCAGGTCGAGGCGCAGGGCATCCAGGTGCTGCAGGCGGGTGGGTGGAGGGCGCCATTCGGAATAACCCTGGTGGCCGATCTCCTGGCCGCGATGCTGGTGGTGGCCGTCGGGGTCGTCGGTGTGGCGGTGACGATGGCGGCCTTTGCCGGCGTCGACCCCCGCCGCGAGGCGTTCGGCTACCACGCGCTGACCCAGATTCTGCTGATGGGGGTGGCCGGTGCCTTCCTGACCGGCGACCTGTTCAACCTGTACGTGTTCTTCGAGGTCATGCTGGTGGCCTCGTTCGTGCTGATGGCGTTGCACCGCACGAGCGTGCAGGTCGAAGCGGCGTTCAAGTACGTCGCCATCAACCTCATTGCCTCGGCCATCTTCCTGACCGCGCTCGGCCTGCTGTACGGTGCCGCCGGCACGCTCAACATGGCGGACCTGGCCAGCGCCTGGCCCGCCACCCGCACCCCCGCGCTCGACGCCGTCCTGGCGGTGCTGCTGATCGTGGCGTTCGGCATCAAGGCCGGACTGTTTCCGCTGTTCTTCTGGCTGCCGGCCTCGTACCCCACGCCGCCGGCAGCGACCGGTGCGGTCTTTGCCGGGCTGCTCACCAAGGTCGGCGTCTACGCCCTGATGCGCATCTTCACGTTGCTGTTCCAGGGCACCGGGCCGCTGCTGCCCGGACTGCTGCTGGCCATGTCGGTGGCGACCATGGTGGTCGGGCTGATTGCGGCCATGAACGAACGCGACTTCCGACGGATCCTGTCCTTCAATCTGGTGGCGCACATCGGCTACACCACCGCCGGGCTCAGCCTGCTGACGCCGGCAGCGCTGGCGGGCGCGATCCTCTACCTGCTGCACCACATCGTGGTGATCACCAACCTGTTCCTGGTCAGCGGTGTGCTGCTGCGGCTGCGGCGCACCACCGACATCGCCTGCCTCGGCGGGCTGTACCGGGATCACCCCGGCTTTGCCGTGCTGGCGATGGTCCCCGTGTTCGCGCTGGCGGGGGTGCCGCCGCTGTCGGGTTTTCTCGGCAAGCTCGCCCTCATCCAGGGGGCCTTCGGCGCGGGCGCGTACTGGGTCGGCGGTGTGATCCTGGTGGTGGGTCTGCTCACCGTGATCTCGATGGCCAGAACCTGGGCCACGGCCTTCTGGGCGCCGTCGGCGGGCGCGCGAGACGCGATGCCGACAGGCGTGCCGCTGCTGGTGATCATCGGGTTGCTGAATCTCGTCACCGTGGCCATGACCGTCTTTGCCGAGCCCCTCTTCGCGCTGGCCACGCGCAGCGCCGAGCAACTGCTGCAGCGCGACCTGTACGTGCAGGCCGTGCTCGGGGGAGGCCTGTAGCATGCAACTGGCCAGCCTGCTCCTGGCCCTCGCCTGGGCGGCATTGCAGGGCGAGATCAGCCTGCTCAACCTCGGGGTCGGCTACGTCTGCGGATTCGTCATCCTGGCGCTGCTGGCCAGCGGCGGCGTCCTGCCCGCGCATTTCGCGTCGCGCACCGGGCATGCGGTCATGTTTGCCGGCTTTCTCGTCTGGGAACTGCTGCGTGCCAACGTCACGGTGGCCGCCGACGTGCTGCGGCCGCGCAACCGCCTCCGGCCCGCTGTCGTCGCGGTGCCGCTCAGCCTGACCACCGATCGCGAGATCCTGGTCCTGTCCATGCTGATCAACATCACGCCCGGCAGCGTCACCGTGGACCTGTCCGACGACCGACGGACGCTGTACGTGCACGTCATGCACATGACCAGCCCGGAGGCCACGCGCCGGGGCATCAAGGATGGATTCGAGCGTCGCGTCCGGCTGCTGTTCGAGTAGCCGCCGAGATCGCCGCTCCAGAGGTACACATGCTCGACCTGGCCAGGCAGTTCACTCTCGTCACGCTCGGTGTGGCGCTGTTGATCGCGGTGGCGCGGCTGGTGCAGGGCCCGACCCTGCCGGACCGGATCGTGGCGATGGACCTGATTGGCGTGCTCGCCGTCGGCATGATCGTGGTGCTGGCGGCATCCACCGGGGTGCAGGCCACACTCGACGCCGCCATCGTCATCGCCCTGGTCGGCTTTGTCGGCACCGTCGCGTATGCGACCTACGTCGAACGGGGGCACCCTGAATGATCGAGGTGATGACCGCGACATTGTGGATGGTCGGCGCGGCCTTCGCGCTGCTGGCCGCGGTGGGGGTGCTGCGCATGCCCGACGTGTTCACGCGAATGCAGGCCGCGACCAAGGCCTCGACCCTCGGCCTCGGCTGCCTGCTGCTCGGCGCCGGCCTGCAGTTCGGCGACTTCTCGTCGCTGGTCAGGCTGGCCAGCATCGGTGCCTTCATCCTGCTGACCACGCCGGTCGCCGCCCACGTGACGGCACGCGCGGCCTACCTGGCCGACGTGCCGCTGTGGCCGGGCACCGTGCTCGACGAGCGGCGCCATGCGTCAGATGCGCCTGACGCCGCGCCGGAGGCCGATGCCGCAATCGGTCAGGACGATCGCTCGTCCGGCGGGCCGCCGTAGTTCTCGCGCAGCGGCGGCAGGGTCTTGTTGGACGGTCGTTCGTTCTCGTTCTCGAGGATCTCCTCGCTTTCCTGCACGGCCTCGTCGGGAGATTGTTCGCGGCGGGCCTTGTCGTCCGGCCGTTCGTCAAGGGGATCTGTCGTGCTCACGCGGTCTGGCTCCTTCGAAATGGTCCGGCCGACATCCTACCTCGCACGCCGCTCGGGCTAGACTGCGACCACGATGCCGATCGCCTCCAGGCTCCCCGCTGCTCACCGTGCCGCTTGCTGTCGGTGGGCCTCGTTCTTGGCTGCGGCGTCACCAGTGCCGCGCTGGCCCAGCAGCAGGACCCCGGGCGCGTCCGCCTGCGCCCCATCGGCGCGGACGCGGCCCGGGGCCGCGCCGACGCGGTCGTCGTCGACGCCGGCGCCCTCGTGCATACGGCGCTGCTGTATCCCGTGGACGCCCGGGGCCGGCTGCAGGGCGGAGACGACGCCGATGCCCAGGCCCGGTACGTCCTCGGCAGCCTCGAGACGGCGCTGCGGCGCGGCCGGCACCAGCCTCGATCACGTCGCTCGCCTGCATGTCTACGTCGCGGATGCGTCGGTCGCCGCATCAATCGACCGGCTGCTGGCCGAGCGATTCGCTGGCCCGACGCCCGCGGTGACGCTGGTCGAGTCGCGGATGCCGCACGCCGGCGTGCTCGTGGCCATGGACGCGGTGGCGGCGACGATGCGCCCGCAGCCCTCCGGGACCCCCGCCCGACTGCTTGTCGAGGGCCTCGCCCCGGCCGGCGGCGGCGCGCACGTGGCGGTGCAGCCGGAAGGGGCCTTCGTCATCGTCTCTGGGCGCGCGGCACCGGGCGAGTTCGAGGCCGCCGTGCGCGCCACGCTGGACCAGCTGCGCGGTGACCTGCAGGCGGTCGGACTGGGGTTCGGCCATGTCGTGCAGGTCAAGTCGTTCCTCAGCGACATGACCAGGATGGATCGATTGCAGCAGCTCGTCGCCGGCGCGTTCGAGGGGGTGGCGCCACCGCAGGTCGTCACCGAATGGCGTGACGGGTCCCTGCCCGTCGAGATCGAGCTGGTCGCGACGGCCCCGGGTGCGAGCGGCGGCGGCGAGCGCCTGACGTTTGTCGAGCCGATCGCGTCCCGGTACAGCCGCGTCGCACGGGTCTTCGCGGGTCGGCCGATCTTCGTGTCCGGCCTGACCGGGACCTCCGACGCCCCGGCAGCGCAGGTGCGTGAGGTCTTCGCGCAGCTGGCCCGCGTGCTGGCGACCGCCGGCAGCGACATGCGCCATATCGCGAAGGCCACGTACTACGTGTCCGACAAGAGTGCGGACCAGGAAATCAATGTCATCCGTCCGTCGATCTACGATGCCGCCCGCCCACCGGCTGCCTCCAAGATCTCGGTGCCGGGCACGGGCCGCGCCGGCCGGGGCACGGTCATCGACGTCATTGCCGTGACCACCGACCGATGACCGGCGCCGGGCTCTGCCGCGGCGCACGGCGCGCGTGCCTGCTGGCCGTCATCGCCGCGACTCCGGGCGGACTGGCGGCGCAGGTGGGCGACCGCGCGACCGTCGACACGGCGCCGCCGCCGGCCCATTGGACGATCCCGGCGGCGCCGGTCCGCTCGCCGGAAGACTCGATGCGGATGTTCGACCTGCAGCCGGGCTTCCGCATCGAGCTGGTGGCGTCCGAGCCGCTCGTGCAGGACCCGATTGCCTTTGCCTTCGACGAGCGCAATCGCCTGTGGGTGCTCGAGTGGCCGTCCTACAACTGGCCGCTCCGCGGCCTGCTGCCCGGGACTCGAGACGCAGCCGACGCCGGCCAGCCGCCTCGTCGTCCTGCAGGACGGCAACGGCGACGGACGGATGGATACGCGTACGGTGTTTGCCAGCATGGACTGGCCGCGTGGCATCCAGCTGGTGGACGGCGGGGTGCTCGTCTTCGCGCTCCCGGAGGTGGTGTTCCTGCAGGACACCGATGGTGATGACAAGGCCGATCGTCGCGAGGTGGTGCGGGGCGGGCTGCCGATTCCGGTCAACCCGCACCTGGCACCCAGCAGTCCCTCGTGGACGCTCGACAACTGGACGTACGGCCTGCAGGTGAACGAACGGATTCGCCGCGTCGGCAGTTCGCGAGTGACGGCGCCGGCGGGCCGGCTGGCGGGGCAGTGGGGCATGTCGCACGACGACTTCGGGCGCCTGTTCTTCAGCTACAACCAGGACCACATCCGCGGCAGCCTGGTGCCGACGGCCTATGCGACACGCAATCCGCACTACCTGGCCTCGGCAGGGATCGATCAGCGCATCGGCATGGACAACGAGGTGTGGCCGCACGCGATCACGCCCGGCGTCAATCGCCGGGCGCAGCTCCACGACGACGGCCGGCTGCGGGTGTTCACCGCCAACGCCGCGCCAACGGTGTATCGCGGTGACCAGTTCCCCGACGAGTACCGCGGCAACGTCTTCGTCGGCGAATCCGCCGGGCGGCTGATTCGCCGGTCGGTGCTGTCCGAGCACGACGGCATCATCACCGGCAGGAACGCTTACGCCGGACCGGGAATTCCTGTTCTCGCACGACGAGCGCTTCCGACCCGTCTTCAGCTGCCACGGGCCCGGATGGCGCGCTCTACGTCGCCGACATGTATCGCGGCATCATCGAAGGCCACATCTTCCTGACGACCTTCCTCCGTAACCAGATCGTCGACCGGCAACTGCAGCAACCGTTTCACGGCATGGGCCGGATCTACCGCATCGTCCATGACAGCCGGCCGCTCGGCACGCCACCGGCCGTCGCGTCGGGTGACCTCGCGGGCTGGGTCCCGCTGCTGGCGCATCCCAACGGCCACTGGCGCGACACGGCGCAGCGACGGCTCGTCGCGTCGGCATCGCCCGCCGTCGTACCCGCCGTGCGCACGTTGGCGGTGACGCATGAGGATGCGCGGGTGCGGCTGCATGGGCTGTGGACCCTCGAAGGCCTTGGCGCAGCCGATGATGATCTGGTCGGCGCTGGCGCTGCGCGACCGCTCACCGCACGTGCGCATCGCGGCGTTGCGGATCGCGGAAGACCGGCTCGCGGTCCCGGCCCTGCGACGCGCCGTGCTGGCGCTGGCCGACGACCGGGAGATCGCGGTCCGGCGCCAGCTGCTGTACACCCTGGGCGCCGCGAACGTCGCCGGCGACCAGGGATGCGGCGCTGCGGCTGCTGCGACGCGACCTCGAGGCACCCTTCGTGATCGATGCGTTCATGAGTGGCCTGGCGGGACGTGAGCTGGAGACGCTCGAGCTGATCGTGCGTTCACGGGTGTGGGCCGCGGATCGCCCCGCGCACCGCGCGCTGGTGACGGCGCTGGCCACCGCCGCCAGCGCCCAGGGCAACCGGGCCGCCGCCGCCCTGCGGCGGCTGTCGTCTGAAGGGCGCGGCGCGCATGGCGTGGCAACGCGACGCGGTCGTCGAGGGCGTCACCGCCGCCAGCCGCGCCGCGGCGCCCGCCGTTGTCGAGCGCCGCCGCCTCGCGATCCTGCCCTGGTTGCCGCTGATCGAGCGCGGGCGCGCGTCGTTTGCCATCTGCGCGGCGTGTCACCAGGCCGATGGACGTGGCGTGCCGTCGCTGGCGCCGCCACTGGCCGGCGCGGTCACGGTCGGCGGACCGTCCGCGTGCGCTGATCGACATCGTCCTGCGGGGGCGCGACCAGGATCCGGCGTACCCGAGCATGCCGCCGCTGGCGGCGCTGTCGGACGACGAGTTGGCCGGCATCCTCACGTACGTGCGGCAGGCGTGGGGCAACACCGCACCGCCGGTGACCCCGGCCGACGTCCGGGCGCGCCGGACCACTGCGCCGTAAGCGCATGCCGCCGGAACGACCCGTGCCCGTGCCCGCGCCCCGCGCCCCGTGACCCGCGCCCCGTGACCCGCGCCCCGTAACCCGTAACCCGTAGCCCGTAGCCCGTAACCCGGTACCCGGTACCCGGACCCCGTGACCCGTGACCCGGCACCCGTGACCCGGTACCCGTGCGCCCGTAGTAGTGCAGTGTGGCGCTGCGGCGCCCATTGACGGCCCGCCGGGGTTGCCGGGGCCTGGGTGCGTGGTCGACGCGCCACCGTCACGGGAGCTTCAGGGGCCGGAACTCCACGCGTGACTCCTCGCCCCCGGTGGCCCAGCGGCAACCACGCCCCGTCCGTCCCCGCCAGCACCGGGTGATGTGCACCCGCGGCTCGCGGTCAGCCGGACGGCATCGCCGAACCGTGGCGCTGCGTCGTTCGCGGGCGTGATCGTGCGGACGGCCGCCACCCGCGCGCCGTCGAGCAGCTCGTCCCAGCCAACGACCAGCGTGCCGTCGTCTCGGACGATGAGCTGCGGGTGCATCGGCTTCGGGCTTCCCAGCGTCGGCACCCGCACGCGCGGCGAGAACCGCATGCCGTCCCTGGTCGTGGCGTAGAACAGCGCCCCTTCGGGCTCGTCGCCGGGGATCACCGTCGGCCAGACGATGTGCGCGGTGCCGTTGCTGTCGACCGCCACGGCGGGGCCATCGTCCGGGCAGCCGTTGATCGCCCAGCCATCCTCGCTGACGCGCGCCGGTGTCGAGAAGGACCGGCCGCCGTCTCGCGAGATCGACATCGCCATGTCGCGAAGGTCACCCGGGTAGACATGCCTCCAGGCGGCGAACAGGGTGCCATCGGCACCGGCCGCCAGCGCCGTCTTGCAGCAATAGCAGACGCCAGTGGTGATGGCGCGTTCGCGCGCCACGGGTTGATCGGCGGAGGCGAAGTAGAGGGCCGAGCCCTGCGCCATCACCGCGCCGTCGACACCGGGGGCGCGGGCGTGGACGTGCGGCTTGCCGCCCGTTGCTGCTGGGGCGCCTGACTGGGCGCGGCGTGCCGCAAGACCACGATGGTCGAGCCAGATGGCGTGGGCCACGCCCCGCCCGTCGACGGTCAGGGCCGGCCAGCCGCGGTCGCCCGTGGCGCCGGCTGTCTGCAGCGCCAGCGGCGCCTCGAACGTGACGCCGCCGTCGCGTGAGCGCGAGACCTTGATCTCGGTGACATCGCCGCGAGCGGTCCAGAGGACGGTCACCACCGGGACGCCTGCTGGTCCCTGATGCAGCGCCACCCGCGGCGGCAGTTCCCCGCCGAGCCGGCCTTCGCCCAGGATGTGATTGACGCGCACGGGCGAGCCGAACGTGGCACCGCCGTCGCGACTGGTGGCAACCATGACGTCGGCCTTGCCATCCGCGGTCGATCCCCAGGCGACGGCGACAAATGTTCCCGCCGCGGCAATCGACGGGGTGGCATCGCCGCGCCCGGCCACGTCGAACACGGTCACCGGCGGGTTGTCGGGTGCTGCCGCGCCGGCTCCGCCTGCCGACAGCGACTGCCATCACCAGCAGCAATCGTGCGTTGGTACCAGTCATCGCGAACATCCTCAGAAACGCAGGCGCAGCGCGAGCTGCGCGCTGCGGGGGTCACCGACGGCGGTGACCTGGTTGAAGGTGGCCGACGGGGTGGTCGGGTAGGCGCCGGAGCCGAAGGTCGTGTTGCGTGCGGTCTCGTTGACGCTGTTGGTCACGTTGAAGACTTCGACGGCCGCTTCGAGCCGCACCGCACCCGCGCACCGGGAAGGTGCGACTGAGCCGGAGACCGAGGGTGAAGAAGCTGTCGCCGATGCCTTCGTTACGGCCGATGAACGCGCCATCCACGACGGGGCGGCCTGCCGTGCCCTGCACGGTCGTCGCGCCGGAGGTGATGTTGAACGGGGCGGCGGAGTAGGCCTGCAGCATCGCGCTCAGCTGGAAGCCGTGCGTCAGCGCCTCGAGCCACGAGTCGGCCGCGCGCATCGGCGTGCTGACGCCGCCCGAGAAGACCAGCAGGTGCCGCCTGTCGTTGTCGGCGCGGCTCCAGTCCTTGGCGAGGTCGAAGGGGTCGAGCGGGCCACTGAAGAAGAACTCGCCGACGTTGTTCATGCCCTTGGACAGCGTGTAGCTCGCGCGGTAGTGACCCCACGCGGTCGGCCGCTGCTGCAAGGTCAGCGACAGCGCGTGGTAGGACGACGTGCCGGCCGAGACGTAGCGGCTGTCGTTGCCGTAGGCGGCAATCGGACGGCAGCCGTTGTTGCCGCCGGACGGCACGCACGAGGGCACGTTCTGGTTGATGGCCATCAGCAGGCCATCGCCGTGCAGGTAGCTGTAGCCGACGCTGATCGTCGCCAACTGGCCCAGCTGCTGCTCGACCTCGAGCCCGGCCTGGCGCGAAGACGCCGACTCGAGATCCCGCTGCATGGTGGACAGCGTCGGCAGCGTGACCGACGGGACCGGTGCTGCCAGCACCGCCGGGAACGCCGGCGCCGCGGCCTGTCCGGGCGACAGGCTGACGTTGGTCTGACGCAGGTTGGCGAGGTCGGTCGTGTTGTTGGCCGAGAGCAGCGCATTGGCCAGGGCCCTCATCGGGACCCGATCGACGAACAGGCCGGCGTGCCCGCGCACGACCAGCGACCGGGAAGCCATCGGCGTCCAGGCGACGCCGGCTCGCGGGGAGACGTTGTCGATGTCGGTGTTCACCGTGTCGAGCCACTGCAGGTCGTAGCGCAGGCCGAGGTTCAGCGTCAGCGACGACGAGGCGCTCCACGCGTCCTGCAGGTAGACACCGACGTTGGTGCTGGCCTGGTCGACCTCGGTGATGCCGAAGGTCTGCGAGAAGCCGCTGTTGTTATAGGTGCCGGCCAGGAAGGCCGGCAGCGACGCGAAGGTGTACGCGCCCCGTCGGGCGCGTGGGAAGGTGATCCGATCGTCGTTGTAGACCAGGTCGAGGCCGGCCCGGAGCGCGTGCGCGCCGCGCTGCTGCGACAGGTTGTTGACCACTTCGACCATCCGGTTGGCCCGTCCCTGCGGACTCGACGACTGGGTGCCGAACGTGGCAATGCCGGCAATGGTCACCGCCGGCCCGATCCCGTCGGAGGGGAGCGCTCGCAGGTGGCTGTCGGTGAACTGCGCGCGCGTTTCGAGCACGGCGCGCGTCCCGAGCGTGCGCGTACTCGACACGGCCAGCGCCTGGTCTCGATTGTCGAGTCCGGTCGATGCCGACGGCGAGTTGAGCCCGCCGGCGCCACGCACCCGCTCGGCGTCGACCTCGTACAGGCTGTAGCGCAGCGACAGCTGCTGGCGCGCGCTGATGGCGTGATCGACCTTGCCGAGCACGTTGGCGGTGGTGACCGGGATGTCGTAGAGCCCGGTCGTCACGGGGGCCCCTGGGTACCCGACCGCCGCGAGCCGCGCGTTGATGGTCGCCACGCTCGCCGGCGAGATCGTCGTCAGGCCCCCCTGTTCGAGCGCCTTGCGTTCGGCATTGGCGAAGAAGAACGTCCGGTTGCGCCGCAGCGGCCCACCGAGGCTGCCGCCGTACTGCTGCTGGGACATCGGCAGCGTCGTCCCCGAGAGCGCATTGCGGGCATTGAAGCGGTCGTCGCGCATGTAGCCGTAGGCAGTGCCGCGGATGTCGTTGGTGCCGCTGCGAGTGACCACGCTGACATAGCCGCCGAGCGCACGTCCGAGCTCGGCCTGCCCGCCCGACGTGACCACCTGAATCTGCTCCACGGCATCGACCCCGTATGGCATCCCGCTCAGCCCGGCGGCATCGTCATTGGCTGACAGTCCGTCGACGACCACGCTGTTGGACAGGTTGCGCTGGCTGCCGATCGACAGGCCGACGCCGGAAACGGCGGAGGTCTCGGCGAACAGCTGGGTGCTGTTGATGTTGGGCGGGGCGACCGACGGCGCCAGCAAGGCGATGTCGAGGAAATTGCGCCCGTTCAGGGGCAGTTGCCTGACTTCGGACTCCGACACGGTCACCGCGAGCTGGCTGCGCGCCGATTCGAGGACAGGTGCGGGCGCCAACACCGTCACATCGCTGACCACGCCACCGACGCCGAGCACGATCGGCAGCGAGAACGCGCTGCCGGCCGTGAGGGTGATCGGACGCGCCACGCTGGCAAAACCCGGGTGGGACACCTCCAGCAGGTACGGACCGATGCGCAGGGCAGGAAAGCGGAAATGACCACCGCCGTCGGCCAGCGCGGTGACCGCGACGTTGGTCTGCAGGTGGCGGACCGACAACAGTGCGCCCGCCAGCACCCCGCCGGTCGTGTCGGTGACCCTGCCGCTGAGGCTGGCGTCGGTGACGGTCTGCTGTCCGGACGCAGGGGGAGATGCCGTGAGCAGGAGGCTCACGAGCCAGAACGTTCGTAGCTGGGACATCACAATGACCTCGACTGCCGACGTGGCACCCGCGTAACGGCGAGCCGGCACAGGCTCGGGCGTGCGGTGGCGCCACCTGTATCCGTAGCTTCAGGTGCGCCTGCTGGTAGCGGAAGGGACGTCGGCTAGGCGCGCGGCGGACGGTCGGTCGGCGGGCGAGTGCGGTCGACAGGCGGCTCATCGCGAGGGAGCGAGACCGGCGATGCACTCACAGGAACGACCGGCATCGCGGTGGCGGTCACGATGCCGGGGGTGGCAAAGAGCGCAAACACGGGCGGGGCGCCGCAGGCCCGGCGCACGACGTCCTCACGGCGGTCGCCGTCAGGGGTCTGGGCAGCGGACTCGGGCGCGGCGCCGGCTGTCTCCACGCAGTGGGGCGCGTCCGCTGCCGGGCGGTGCGCCTGGCAGCAATCCCTCGGCACGAACGCCGACAACGTTGCCGCCTGGAGCACCAGCCAGAGCGTCGCCAGGAGGCGCAGATGCCTCCGGACGGTCGTCAGCATCGCGTGCCCCCAGCCACCGGTCCGCCACACCTCGACCCAGCACGGCGGTCGTCAAGCAGCGACAGGGGCATGTCTCAGCAACGCTCCACGCGGCAGAAACCGAACATCTTGCGGCATGCGCGGGGCGACCTGGAGATCGCCGCAGGCTGGCGCTGCGGGCTGCATCACCGTGTTGCTCCGGTGCAGGGTGTGTATTGATTTTGACGCAGCCGGCACTTTCATGACGGCATCGAGCACTGCGCAGACGACGTCCCAGGGAGTGAAGTCCAGCCTCATACGGACACCTTGGGGAAGATTGCCGCACCTTCACCTGACACTCTTTGCTGCGAAGTACTTGTTGTAGATATTCATTGCGCCGGAGAGCATGGCCGGCTTGTTGCAACTGGGCGGATGCGCCGCAGGGCTGCGCACCCACCCATGATTGAAAGTTCCCACCGCTCCTGGCACGGATTGAGCGAACGCGCCGCCGCACTGCGCAACGTTCCCGCTCTCATGCGCCTGGTCTGGCAGTCATGGCCCGGCGTCGTCGCCGCGGGGTGGGCGTTTCGTATCACCCGGGCACTGATTCCGCTGGCCATGCTGACGGTGGCCAAGTGGATCCTGCTCCGGGTGATGGAAGTGGCGCGTGGGGGCCGCTACGCACGGATGTTCGCACAGCAGGCAGCCAGCTATCGCTGACCGGCGAGGAGGAATCAGCCATGCCCATGTCTCTGTCGATCGAAGCCCCCCGCGTCACGTTCCGCGTCGCCGATGGCCTCGGCGTCGTCCCGGGCGGTGCGTCGCCGGCCGACCTGAAGGCGTTCAGGGCTGCGGGCGGCCAGCTGGCGCTGAGCCTGCCGCAGCCGATGCGCATGTCGCGGCGTCGTGTCCCCTCGTCATCGATGCGGAGCCGCGCCACCCGCCTCCGTCTGGAGTTGCAGGCAGCGCTGTCCAGGCCCTACGCGTCGGCCGGGATTCGCAGCTGTCTGGCCGGCCATGCCCGAATGCTGGCTGTTGCCGAAACCGAGGCGCGGGCCTTCCTTCGTACGGCCCACCGGCACCCGTTGCTGCCGTCGGGACGCACGGTGCAACCGCGGGTGGGTGCGCTGGCCGCCGCCTACCTCGACACCTCGGCGCGGGCCGGCTTCGGCGAGGAGACGTTCGGCGCCTTCCTGCGCGGGGTGCAGGAGGGCCCGGCCCTGGAGTTGGGCGAGTTGCGGGCGGCGCGGGGCGCCCTCATGCTCGAACTGCTCGAGCGTGCCATTGCCGCAGCGACCTGCGAGGATCCGGCGCGCCTCGCGGCAGCCGTGGACAACCTCGGCCGCGTCGAGGGAGCCCGCTGGACGGAACTGCTGGCTTCGGTGAGTCTGGTCGACCGCGTCCTGGCGGCCGATCCCGCGGGCGAGTTCGGGGTGATGGACGACAGCCGCCGCGACGACTGCCGTGATGTCGTGGCCTGCCTCGCCCGCCACGGCACGGTGAGCGAGCGCGAAGTCGCCGAGGCCGCCGTGTCGGTTGCCGATGCGGTGGCCGACACCTACGCGGGAGCAACCACCGCCGACGTCGTCCGACGGATGCACGTCAGCTATTACCTGCTGGACGAGGGCCGGCCAACGCTGGAGGCCCTTGTCGGTTTCCGCCCGCCCTTGCTGCACCGCCTGGCCGCAGCCCTCACCAGCCGTCGCACCGCGACCTGCCACGGAGGTGTTGCAGGGCCGGCCGTGGCGGTCCTCCTCGCCATCCTGCGCCGCATCGACGTTGCCGATCACGGCAGCCCCGGGGCACGTCGCACGCAGCCGTGACGGCGGCCGCGCCGGGTCGCGGTGTCGCCTCCATGACGGAACTACCGGGTGCGTGGCCTTGCCGAAGCGAGTACGCTGCCAAGCTGCGTGGGGGCCTGGCCGCCAGACATTCACGGCCTGATTCCCGTCGCCGATTTGACCGGCGACGGGCGCCGGGGTGGCGAGCCTGCCCGCCATGGCGCGTGTCCTGGTGCGGACCGACGCATCACGATGCGGCTGAGTGGTAATTCATGGGTGAAATTCTCTTGTTCGCGCTCGCTGGTTTTGCCGCCTCGCTGGTTGACGGGGCGCTGGGCATGGGGTTTGGCCCGACCAGCTCGAGCATTCTGCTGAGCACCGGCCTGGCGCCAACGGCCGTGTCGGCGTCGGTCAATCTGGCCAAGGTGGCGACCGGCATTGCCGCGGCCATTTCGCACTGGCGCTTTCGCAACGTCGATCGGAGCCTCGTGCTCAAGCTGGCCATCCCTGGCTGCCTCGGGGCACTGGTCGGCGGGACCTTCCTGGCCAACATCGATGGCGCCACCATCAGGCCCTACCTGGCGATGCTGCTGACGGTCATCGGCCTGCGCATCCTGGTGCGCTTTTCCCGCCCGCTCCCGCCCAAGATGAGAGACACGGTGGCACTGGACGGCAGCCAGAAGCGCGAGCTGCAGTACGACCGCCGGGGGGTAAAGGTGGCCGGGTTCATCGGTGGCGTGACCAACGGCATGATCGGCGCGTGGGGGCCGGTGGTCACGCCGTTCCTGCTGCACCGGGGCGTCCGGCCGCGTTTTGCCATCGGCTCGGTCAACACCGCGGAAGTGGCCGTGGCCTCTGCGTCGGCGTTCTCGCTCCTCGCCTCGATTGGCGCGGGCAGCTTCCAGCTGTCCGTGCTGCTGCCGATGCTGATCGGCGGTGTCGTCGCCGCCCCGACGGCGGCCTGGACGATTCGCCACGTGCCGCCACGCCTGATGGGGGTGGCCGTCGCCGCGCTGCTGCTGCTGACCAATGCACGAGACATTGCGGCCTGGGCCAACGTGCCCAGGGACGGCACCATGTGGTTCATCTACGGCGGCATCGTGGTGCTGGTGCTGGTGGTGCTCGCCATTGCGCGGCGTCAGGGCCCCGCTCCGGGCGAACTCACGCCCGTTGCCTCCCCGGAGTCGTAGACGGCCACGTCGTTTGGCGCCCCGGGCGCGCCCCTCTCACGACGGCGCGCGTGGGCCGTGCCGCGGGCCGGCCGCCGCGATGTCGTGCCACAGGGCCAGCAGCCGCGCCGCCGTTCGCCGGGCGTCGAACGTCGTCTCCACCTTGCATCGTCCGCTGGCCGCGAAGTGCTCCCGCTCGGACAGCGCCGCCGCCACCCTGGTGGCTATCGCCGCCGCCGAGTCGCTGCCCTCGAAGAGCAACCCCTCCGCAGACGCTTCATCGACAATGGCGGAATAGCCAGCCGAACGCCTGGCCACCAGCAGGCACCCTGCGGCAAGGGCCTCGAGTCCGACCATGCCGAGCGCCTCGTTGCGCGATCCCACGAGGACCACGTCCGCCTGCGCATACAGCGCGTCGATTGGATGCGTGAAGGAACGCCACGTCGCGGTCAGCGGTGCCGCGGCCGTCAGGACTCGCTCGGTGACGGCGTCGCAGTATGCGGCGTCGCTGCCACACGAGCCGACGAGTCGCAGGTCGCACGGCATCAGCGCCGCCAGAGCCTCCACGATCTCGAGCACCTGCATCGTGCCTTTCTCGGGTTCGATGCGGCCGATGCAGAGACAGCGCACGCGTCCGTCCACCGCGACTGCGGCCGAGTGGACGTGCCGCCGCTGCAGGTCCACGCCATCGGCGACGTACTCGACGCGCGCTGACGGCCCGAGCCGGTCCCTGATGCGCCGCTGCAGGTGCGGCGCAACCGCGACGATGGCATCGGCAAACGCGAACGCCGGTCGATAGCGGTCGACGTCGTTCAGCCGGACGTGCTGGAGGATGCGTCGTCCCTGGGCCGACACCGTGGAGGCCCACGTGCTGCCCTCGACGCCATCGAAGTGGACGACATCGGGCTGCGCCTCGGCCAGCGCCTCGAGCAGCACCGCGGCGTCCCGGGCACTGTGCGCCGCCAGACCGTCGTCGGCCTGCCAGGTCTCGAAGCCTCGCTCTTCGAGCCGTTGCTGCAGGGCCGTGTGCCGGCCGCAGAGGAAGCCGACCTCCTGACGGGGCAGGGTGCCGAGCAGTTCCTCCCACGCGGCATTGGCGCCGGACTGATATGACGACGGAATGGTCACGAGCACGGACCGCCGTCGCGTCGCAGTCCCGGTGGCCCGTGCGAGGGCCCGCTGCAGACGCAACCGATCGCGGGTGCTCTCGTCGCCCTGCAGCCGGAGTGCTGCGGCCAGGCGAGACGACGAGTCGAGAGCCAGCAGTGCCGCTGACGGCCACGCCTTCCAGGTCGGCGCCGCGATTGCATCGGCGAGCCCCTGCGTCGTGCCAGCCCACGTCGCTGGCGGTCAGGCGCGCCGTCGCCAGTGGGGCGTCGCGCACCGACAGGCCGATTGCACGCAGGCGTTCGATGGCACGGGGAACGGTGACAGCTCCAGCGATTGCCCCGGCGGCCTCGGCCATGACCAGGGCCCTGTCGCTGGCCACGTACAGCACCTCTTGCGGCACGCCATCTACCACCGTCACATCCAGGTGCGCCCGGCGCGCGCGATCAAGCGCCGCCCGCAGCACCGTCTCCGGCAGCAACAGCGCCGCTGGCCGCAGCACGGCGGTGGTCGCGCCGCGCGGCAGCGGCAGCGTCCGCAGGCGCTTCGCGTCCGTGAAGAACGGGCTGGTGACGACCCCGGTCTCATCGGGTGATGCCGGCAGCCCGCTCGACGTCTCGGTGCCTGGCACGCAGCGACTCACCAGCAGGCGTTGTCGTGGCCAGCATGCGCGCAACCGGGCGACGATGCTGGCGAGTGCCTGCGGGTCTGGCTGCGGCGCCGCGGCGTAGCCGAAGCGGTCGGGCGAATCGAGGAGCAGCGCGATGCACGCCGCGACGGGTCTGCGCGCTGGCATGCCGTAGTGTGGGCCAGCTGGGCGTCGCGTCGTGTCGCCTAGCGGCGCGACAGCGCTTCACTGCCGACGTCGCTGAGGAACGCGTCGGCCGGTCCGAGCAGCGTGCCTGGGGCGATCCCGAGCACCAGCAGCAGGAAGATCAGGATCGCGCTGCCGAGCGCTTCCCTGGTCTCGAGGTCGGGAGCCAGCGACCTCACTGCGGGACCGAGGAAGACGCGGGCAAAGCAGATCAGGGTGGACACTGCGAGCAGCGCACTCGCGACGATCACCGTGACGGTGCTGGCCGGGCTCTCCATCCAGAGTGTGTGCAGCAGCAGGTCGTCGGCGACGAAGCCGGCGGTGGCGGGGAGGCCCACCCCGGCGGCGCCGAAGACGGCAAAGGCCGCCGCCAGGCGGGGAAACGCCTGGATGCGCCCGCCGGGCCCGCTGTACTGCACTGGCCCCACCCGTTCCTCGAGTGCGTGCAGCGTCAGGCCGAGTCCCCCGAGTGCCAGCCCCAGCGTCACCGCCACCAGCAGCGCGGCGGCATAGTTGTCGAGGCTGGCGGCGCCGATTGCCGCCAGCAACATGCCGCCATGCATGGCCGTGGACGACCGGTACAGACCCCGCAGGTCGCGCTGGACCAGGGCCATCAGGGCCGGCACGATGGTCATCACGGCGCCGAACCGGACGATGGTCGGCGCCAGCGCCAGCGCTCCCTCGTGATGGTCGACAAAGCGCAGGTGCACGAACACCAGGGCAATCGCCGAGGGCAACTGCTGCACGTACACGACCATGGCGCGGTCACACAGGCTGGCGACGCCGGCATGCAGCGGCATGACCCCCGTGCGCACGGCGATGGCCAGGCAGGAGAGCACGAACGCGGTGGTGAGGTAGTCGAGTCGCAGCGCCACCGCGGCGCCGCCAATCAGGGCCGCGGCCAGCACCAGGCTGGCAGCACCGGTGCGACTGCGGCCGACCGCTGCTGCGGCGTGCAGGAGGCTCGCCACGGCCGCCGCCACGTACGCCACCGGGCCACTCGGCGCAAACAGCGTCGCCACCAGCAGCGCAATCACCCCGGACACGAGCCAGGGATTGGATCGCTGCTGCGACGCCGCGGTCGCCGCCATCAGCAGCGCCAGGCAACAGGCCAGCACTTCCCAGGGGGCAGGGTTGGCGAGCTCGCCCGGGATCATTCCGGTACTCCGTCGAGCGAGAGCGCCCCGCGGACACGGCGGTCGGCGCGGTCGAGCACCGCCGCGAGCCACAGGACGGGCGAGAACGCCACGTCAATCCGGTCGTCGAGACGCAGGCGATGCAGCGATGCCGCGTACACGCGGCTGGCCAGGTGCGGGGCGCGCCGTTGCAGCAGGCTGTCGTGGCGATGCTCGTGGCCGAGGCGATGGCTGTCGTGAATCAGGTTGGGTGCCTTCAGATATTGTCCGAGCCGCAGCAGGGCATGGCACACCAGGTGTGCAAGGGCCAGCTCGATCCAGCCGAGGCAGATCTCGGCCAGGATCAGGCCGACCTGTGCCAGCGTCGCGTGTGCCAGCGTCCCCTTCGCGTCGGTGTGCACGCGTACCACGCCAGCGGCGTACAGCGCCGTGGACAGGCCCACGATGACCCCGGCCACCCGCGCCACCAGGGACGCCTCGAGCACCGGCCACACTCGGAGGAGCAGGAACAGGCCGGCGTGGATCGACACCGCACCGTAGAACAGGGCGCTCGAGGGCGTCGGCCCCTCCATGGCGCGTGGCAGCCAGCCGGAGAACGGCAGCTGCGCCGACTTGCCCATTGCCGACAGCAGGAACAGCAACGCCAGGGCGGTGGCCTCGCCCGGGCCGAGTGTGGCCGCCCGTTCCATCACCGAGAAGCGTGCCGACCCGAGCAGCTCGAACGTGGTCACCGTCGCAATCAGCAGGCCCGTGTCCGAGAGTCGGTAGGTGGCAAAGGCGCGTACGGCGGAGCGGACCGGTTCGGCCCGTTCGTGGAAGAACCCGATGAACAGCGCCGAGGAGATGCCGACCATCTCCCAGCCGGCGAAGAAGAGCTCGAGGGCGCCTGCCAGTGCAATCAGCTGTGTGCCGGTGGCAAAGATGCCGAGCAGCACGAAGAAACGGACAAAGCCCGGCTCCTTGTGCAGGTAGGTGCGGGAGAAGCGCGCCACCAGGGCGGTCAGCACGGCCGCCAGCAGCGACAGCGTCACGGAGATGAAGTCCACGAGCAGCACTGCCGGAATCTCGAAGTCGTGCAGGCGCAGCCAGTCACCGAACTCGACCTCGCCGCGCAGGGGGACGCCGCCCAGTCCGGCAAAGCCGGCCAGCGTCGCCAACCCCCCGAGCATCGACAGCACCAGTCCGGCGCCGATCACGACGGCGGCAAACGACTCGGACGCAGGCCGCGTCCCAAGCAGCACCCGGAACCCGACGACCGTCACGCTGGCCAGCGGTGCCAGGACCGTGACGGCCAGTGCGATCGCCAGCAGCTCAGACATGCTGCTCGCCCCCCACCAGGCCGGACGCCGCGGCGCCGGTCACATCCTGGATGAGCCCGCGGCGGACGAGCGCGGGCAGCAGGTGATCACGGCCGCGCGAGTGCCAGGCCCGCGACCATTCCACCTCGGGAAGCCGATCGACGCGTGGCACATGAGGCACGAAGCCGCCGCGCTCGAAGACCGAGAGGGCGCCGGTGTCGGGATGCATCGCGACCAGTTGCACCCAGCCGTTGCCGACCAGCTCGGCAATCTCCGGCTGCCGCGACGCCACGGCCAGCAGCGACGCTTCGGTGGCGTCGACCACGAGCAGCAGCCGCATCGGTTCGTGCAGCTCCACCATCTGCAGCGGCAGGCCGGTGCGCAGGTCGCTCTGGTGGCCGTTCATCACCCCAATCAGTCCGGTGACGTTGTGCGGCAGCTTCGTGCCGCACCCGAATGTCTCGTTGTCGACGCTGGAGAAGTAGTACTCCAGGCTGATGCCGGCGCCCACCGGTCCGACGGCCGCGAGGATGCGCTCGAGGATGACGTCATCCGGGTCGGAGTGTGGATCGTAGCTGACGAGAAAGGCCCGACGGTCGAGATGCAATCCGCGGGTCAGCTCGCGCCGGCCGACGATGCAGCTGGCGTTGGTGCAGTGACCGTACTCCGGGCGCGGCTGTGCGAGATGCGCGGCCCGCGCTTCCACGTGCCGGAGCGCCGCGTCGGGCGACTGGGTGAGCGCGGCGTCGTCGAAGCGCCGGCTCCGTTCCACGGCGTTGTCCCGCCTGGCTCGGTCCAGGGCCTGCCGGGCCTCGGCAAAAACGTCGTCGAAGGCAGTGGGGATCCGCTCGAGGTCGTGATACTCGACGGCGTCGTTGGCCGTGTCATGCAGCGCGCCGACGAACCAGACGTCGTCGGGCAGGTGCAGGCCGCGCTGCCGCATCGCGTCCCGGACGTCGGCGCGATTGGCCATGTCGGCAAAGAGGCGGGCATTGGCGCCGCCGCGTCGCCCCCCGCACGCGCCGCAGTCGTGCGCCGACTCGTGCGGGTTGTTGAGGCTCGTCGACCCATGCCCGAGCAGGATCACGATAGGGGCGAAATCGCGCACCAACCCGATGTTGCGCAGCACGGAGACCACTCGGTCCGCGGCTTCGTCGGTCGAGAACCCGAGCGCCTTGCCGCGCGCGCTCGTTTCGTCCGGCTCGCCCCGCACCGCCGACAGGTGGGTTGCGGGGCGGGGCAGCACCGTGCTGGTCATGCGGGTGCCGGCGGCGAGGAAGGAACGTGGAGCGAGCACGTGCGCCAGCGTGCGCAGCGCCGACACGGGGCCGAGCAGGAACGACATTCCCGCCGCCGCCCGACAACGTGCGCGAGGACGACGCGGCCCGACGTTCCCAGCCGTGCCAGCGCCGGCGAAGGCGTCCGCGCACCGCATGCCAGTCCAGGTGCGCCGCGACCGGCCGCTCGTGGACTTCGTGGCCCGGTGTCACCACCACGGGGCAGTACGCGGCGGGTTCGTGGTCGTACAGACCCTGATAATCGATGGCCACCCCGAAAAACCCGGCGACGCCGAACGTCACGTATTCGGGGTGCTGCTCCTCGAGGGCGCGGCGAATCGACTCCTCGCGTTCGTCGATGCAGAACACGAACTGTGCGCGCGGGCGCTCGCGGCACGGCACGACGCCCACCGCCCGGCGCGTCGCCAGCGCGTCAAGGATGGTGCACCGATACGTCCGTTCGAAGGCATCCTGGAACACCTGGCACCGCGCGACCTCGTCGAACGAGGCTGTGACCTCCCAGATCAGGCCGACAGTGGCGTCGTCCAGCCCACCCACGACGTCCGGTGACCAGCCTGCGTCCCTGGCGATCAGCCACAGCAGCGCCGCATCCACTTCCGGGTGGCGGGCTGCGGGTGCCGGCATGGCGGTGCGAAGGACGCGCCAGTCTGACGAGACGCCGAGCGCCGTGCAGGCGTGGTCGATGGCGCGGCGCTCGAAGAGCAGCCGCACCGCCAGGAACTCTTCGAGCGACGCCGGTGCGTCGTCGGCGTGCTGGCCGGGATGCCGCTCGAGACGGCTGAACATGCCGGCCCAGCCCGGAAGCGCCACGGCGCCGGCAAAGACGACGTCCTCGGTGTGCTCGTCGTCCACACCCAGTGCGTGCAGGGTGTCGCGGATCACCTGGCGCGCACCGAGACCACGCGCCGACGACCTCGGCGAGATCGCGTTCCACGCCGCCGCACGACAGGGGCGCCGCCGCGCCGCCCGCATAGAGACCGGCGACCGCCCGCAAGAAGCCCTGCTGCCGCTCTGGCAGCGTGGCGTGCGCCTGGCCGTGATCGAGGAAGCCGGCGCTCAGACGAATCAGCTCGCCATGGACTGGAACATCCGGGTCGTCGGCGCCAAGTGCGACGAGCACGTCGCGGTGACGGTGCACGGCGCGGCCGTCGGGCCTCGGTAACGCGGGCCCGCGTGACACTCGGCGCAGGCACGCGTGCCAGAGCGGCAGGTCGCTGCATTGCACGGCCGTGCCGGCGCGCAGGGTGTACGACAGACCGTGCACGTCGTCGAGTTCGCACTCGCGCACCATCAGGGTGTGGTGCAGGTCGCCACGGGTCAGCCCCTGCCCGATGACCTCGCCCGCCGCCCCGCCCAGGAACAGGGCGATCTCGGTGCGCACGTCCTGGTCGTCGATGCGTCCCGCCTGCAACTCGGCGCGAAACCGCTCCAGCGACAGGTACGGGCGCGCGCCGAGGGCGGCAGCACCGGCCTGCACGCCGCGATGGAAGGGCAGGTGCTGGAAGGCGTGCAGCGTGTTGTGGTGGATGAACACGCCAATCGGGCCCTGGTCGGGCAGGATCCCGCGGGCACGTGCCAGGCCGCGCTCGAGCGGATCCAGGGGAGGGGGCGTGTGCGGCTCGCTCACCTAATGACCACCGCCGGGTGTCGCCTGCGCGAGGTCGATGCCGACCAGGGTGACGCCGATGCGTCGATGGCGGGCATCCTCGATGAAGGTCGCGAGGACCTCCTTGACGTCGTGGTCGATGTACTCGCCCGTCCCGTCGATGACCAGTTGTTCGCCGTCATCGACGCGGTCGAGCGTGGACAGGATGCCTGGCTTGGACACGAAGGTGCCATCCCGGCGGAAGCGCATGCGCAGCACGCCGTCGGCGCCGCGCTCGGTGACGACCGCACGCTGGGAGTTCTCGTACAGCACGAACATGATGCCGACGATGATGCCGACGATCACCCCCTTGAGCAGGTCGAGGGTCAGCACGGCAAGGATGGTCGCCGCGAAGGGCAGCAGCTGCGTGAAGCCGAGCTTCCACTGCGTCTGGAACAGGGCCGGCTTGCACAGGTTGAGGCCGACCTGGATCAGCACCGCCGCCAGACAGGCCAACGGGATGCCGTTGATGAGGCGCCCGGCGAACACGACGGCCACCAGCAGCAGCACGCCATGGATGAAGGCCGACAGCCGGTCCCGGCCGCCAGCCGCGACGTTGGCGCTGCTCCTGACGATGACGGCGGTGATCGGCAGGCCGCCGAGCAGACCAGATACCGAGTTGGCCACCCCCTGCGCCAGCAGCTCACGGTCGGGCGGGCTGTGACGCTTGAATGGGTCGAGCCGGTCGACCGCCTGCAGCGACAGCAGGGTCTCGATGCTGGCGACGATGGCCAGCGTCGCTCCGGCGACCCACGCGGCTGGTAGCGCAAACGCCGCGAAGTCCGGGCGGGGCAGTGCGCCGTACAGGGCAGCGAGGCCGCCGAGCGGGACGTCCACGTAGTGCCTGGGGTCCAGGGCAAGGGTCGGGGAGCCGTCGAACACCTGGGCCAGCACGCTGGCCAGGACCACGACGAGCAGTGCCGGCGACAGGGCGCGGTAACGGGCCAGGGGCGTCCGTGGCCACACCAGCAGGATGGCCAGCGAGATGGCGCCAATCACCAGGGCGCCGGCATGCCGCTGGCTGACGAGGTCGGTCAGGCCGCCATCGGCACCGAACAGGACGGGCAGTTGCTTCCAGATGATCGTGATGCCGATGGCTGCCAGCATGCCCTTGATGACCGAGGAGGGCACGACCGCCGCGAATCGCCCCGACCGCAGCAGTCCGAGCACCAGTTGCAGTCCCCCGGCGATGACCACCGCCGTGAGGAACGGCGCGATGCCGCCGAGATGCGTCACCTCGGCCAGCACCACCGAGGTCAGGCCGGCGGCAGGGCCGCTGACCGACAGGGGCGAACGACTGATCCACGGGATGACCAGGCCGCCGACGATGCCGGCCACCAGCCCGGAGACAGGGGGCACGCCGCAGGCGACAGCAATCCCGAGGCAGAGTGGCAGTGCCACGAGAAAGACGACGAGCCCGGCGACGGCGTCTTCCCTGACGTGGCCGAACATGGACGCAGATTGGTGCATAGGTGAGTGCAAAGAGGCCCGGCGCCCCCGATGGGAGACACCGGCAGTCAGTCGACTTGAGGAACAGCAGTTGATGCGGCACGCGAACGGACGCGTGGCAGCGAGTGGGGAGGTTTACGCGGGCGGCGGTGCTCGACCGGCCGCGGCAGGGCGCCGGATCGAACTGACCGGGGGGGGCACGTACGCAAGCATCGGCCGACGTGTGTCGGCACCCGCGCCGGCGTCGAAGAAGCCGGTCGCCATCGCCACGTCGTCGTGCGACGGCGGGGTGTCCTGAGGAGGTCCCGGAGGGGCGATCGAGCGGCCGGGAAGGGCGGCCGACGGCAGGTGCGCGGCATGCAGTTCCGCGAATTCCTCGCCGTCGGGATTGGATTCGGCCTGGCCGGGGCGCTGGACCCCGCCGCGGACCGGCCGCGTGTCACGGCGGTTGTCCCTGACGCGTGCGGGGGCGAGCGTCAGTGCGGTAGTCAGCGCGACTACCAACACCACCAGGCCCGAGACCCGAGTCCATGCCCACTGCATTGTCAGGAGGAGCGGGCTGTGTGTCCGGCCCGGCACCGAGGGTGTAGCGTACGTCACCGCACGGTAGCGGTCAAACCGACGGGGCCGCGCTACCGGTCAGCCCCACGCCGCTGGCGTGACCGCCCTCGCGCGGACTATTGTCGGCGGGTGTGCGTGGGTCGCTGACCGAACCCAGTCGCCATGGACCACAGGAGGTCGATGCGTGAGGCCCACCAAGTCGTCATCTCGATTCACCAACTTCGCCAAGGCCACCTCTCGCGCCACCGGCCGCCCCTCGGCATTCCTCGCCGCGGCCGCGCTCATCGCGGTGTGGTTGGTCAGCGGCCCGATCTTCGGCTTCAGCGACACCTGGCAGTTGGTCATCAACACCGGCACGACCATCGTCACCTTCCTGATGGTGTTCCTGATCCAGAACACACAGAACCGGGACTCCGAGGCGCTGCAGGCCAAACTCGACGAGCTGATTCGAGCCACCGACGGCGCGCACAATGCGCTGCTCGACCTCGAGGAACTCGAAGAAGACGAACTGGACCGGATCCTGGCCACGTATTCCAGACTTGCCAAGCAGGCACGGAAGAACCTGCAGCGGGGCATCGACGACACGGGGCAGCCCGCGGCGGCCGACGGGGAGGAGGCCGCGCCGGCCGGACCGATGTGAGCGCCGCGGGCGACCCGGTGGTCGGCCTACTGGTCGGCATCGAGGCTCGACCGACCGCCGCGTCTACGACCGGTGCACGGCCGACGTCACGCCGCGCACCTTGCGGGCCTTGATGATCAACTCCGCGGCACCGACGTACGCGGCGGCAAGGACCTCGAAACCGTGCGTCTCGAGGGCCGCCCGCAGGCTGGCGGCCGTGTACTGGTTGATGTGCTCGTGCACGTAGCCCTTCGGGTGCACGATGCCGTACAGGCGCTCCAGCGCCGGCCAGGCCACCGTTGCGTAATCGGGCGTGCCCACGACGAAAATGCCCCCGACGCCGAGCACCCGGTTCATCTCGCACCAGTCGACGAGCGGCTCGGGCACGTGCTCGATCACCTGCGAACAGATCAGCGTCTCGAAGGCACCGGACCGGAAGGGCAGGTGCGTCAGCGTGGCCTGCACGACCTTCTGCGTGCGTGGCGAGATGCGCCGCAGCTTCTTCATCTGCACGTCCAGGCCGACGGCCCGTGGCAGGTCCTGGACGATCCGGCTGGACCCGCAGCCGATGTCGAGGATCCGCGTGTCCGCGTCCACCATGTCGTGGATGATCCGGTGCCGGGTCCGCTGCCAGTACCGTTGCAGCGGCACCACGCTGTTGTACGCCCGCTCGTCGTAGTCGGCCGAGAACGCCGAGTTGCGCAGGACCCAGAGACGCCAGAGTGCCGCCGCCGGCAACAGGCCGACGTGCAGTCGCGGCGCGTCCACGCCCTCGATCGCGCGCACCGGCCAGCCGTCGGACATGGCGAGGACCATCGCCTCGAGCAGCCACTCGAACCGCTCGTCGGCCTGGGGCAGCGTGCCGAGCGCGACCCGCCTCGCGAAGATGATGCTGCCGTCGGGAAGCACCGGCAGCGACAGCAGGCGGCGGTAGGTGCGCAGCGCCGCGCGTCGGCCTGCGCCGCCGCCGGCCCGAGTGACGTCGGTGCCCCCTGTGCCGATGAACAACCCCGCGGTCCGACGCTGCTCCCAGAGCGCATCGAACCAGGGACCGGGCCGTGACGTCGCGTCGACGATCAACACATACGTCCCGCCGGCCTGGCGCAGCTGGGCGTTGACGGCGCTGCCATACGCGCCCGCGCCGACGACGACCGCTGCGGGCACTCCCAGGGCAACGGCGTACTGGTCCCAGGCCCGTGCGGTGGCTTCGTGCGCCTGCCCGTCTGCGCCGGCAACGACGATCGTGAGGGTGATCTGGCCCGATGGGGCGTGCGGGTTGGCGGGTGTGTGGCTCACGCGAAACGATGCCGTCTGAAGGGGAAAAGACACCAGGCCCCGAGGGCGAGTGCGGTCGACGCCGACGTGGCGGCGCCCAGCGTCACCGACCACGGACGATACTCGAACTCGACGATGTGGTCACCGGCCGGGACGGCTACCGCACGCAAGGCGAAGTCGGCGCGACGAATCGGCACGCGCGCGCCGTCGACGGTGGCAATCCATCCCGGATAGTAGGCGTCGCTGATGACCAACAGTGACCGCGCGTCTGCACGTACCCGGAGCTGCACGAACATGTCCCGATAGTGCTGCACCCGCACCGCGCCAGGCGCAGCGGATTCCTGGGGACGCTCGGCCTCGGGAAGGTCATGCTCGAGCAGCACCTCCCGCGCCAGATCCGCCGTTCCGCCATGCAGTGTCCGCTGCATGTCCGCATCGTCGAGCACCCGGTAGCGGTTGACCAGGAACGCGCGCGGCAGGGCGCGGGTGTTGACGTACAGCGGTGACTGCGTGCCCGGGACCGGAGCGTAGCGGGGTGCGGCCAGCGGCACGTCCGCGCCGGCGAACACATACTTCACGTTGAGCAGGTCGAGCAGCGTCGGATTGGCCAGATGCGTCGCGGGCGAGCTGCTTTGACGGAGATACCCGAGGTCGAGCAGGCGCGTGTAGCGATCGGGGTTCATCCCGTCCCAGCCACGGACGTCCTGGAGTCCGTAGGCCATGGCGGTGTTGGGCACCAGCACGTCGCCCCATCCGTAGACGCGGAAGAGGCCGGGATCCCGGGCTACGAGGTCCAGTTCGGGTACCGGTGGATAGACCTGGCGCGCCGGCATCGTCGGATGCACACCTCGATGGGCGAAGGCCAGGTCGGCCGCGAGGAGCGAGCACAGGGCGAACGCGAATGCGGCCGGGCGCAGGACTCCCCTGGAGCGGAGCGTGGCCAGGGCACTCACCGCAACCAGCAGCAGGGTGGCCGTGGCGACTGCCGCGGTGCGTCCGCCCGGGTGCGAGGGCGTGACCGCAAGAGCCTGCGCCACCATCGTGGCCGTCCCGATCACGCCAAGCAGAATGGCCGCCGTGATGGTGACCGTGCGGGAGATGGCCCGCGTCTGCTCGTGCGCGCCGGTGACGAGCGCGTCGACCACGTAGGCTGCGAGGATGATGGCCGAGACGATGGCGATGAGTCCGAAGCGCGACAGCATCGTCACCCGCAGCAGCGGCAGCACCGAGGCCGCGTGCAGCACGCCGGGCAAGCCGAACATCAGCGTCAGTGACAACACTGCCGACACGGCAAAGAATCCGACCCGCCAGTCGCGTCGCCCGACCAGCGCTGCCGGCGCCAGCAGGATCACGGCAATGCCGGCGTAGAGCGCCTGCTCGGCATGGTTGGACGCCACGCCGAACCTGTTGAACTGCGGCATGTACGTGCCGTACGTCGGGTGTCCCCAGAAGTCGGGCACCAGCGCGGCGATCATCGTCGTCACCGGCATGGCGGACGGGTTGGCGGTCAGGGCCTCGCGGCTGCGCAGCGCCTGGCTGTGCGACAGATACTCGATGAAGGGCAGCACCTGTACCGCCGTCAGGAGGATGCCGGCGACGTAGGCCGCCAGCAGCGGGCGCCAATGCCGCGGTCCGTCGAGGAGCAGGGCGGTGGCCGCGTAGGCGCTGGCCAGCAACAGCACCTTGGCGGCGGTCTCCGGGTGGCCACAGAGGATCACGAGCGCCACGCAGGCCGCAAGGCCTGCCGCGGCAGCACGCCGACCGTGCCGCACGACCGCATCGCTGGCCCGCAGCACCCATGGCAACCAGCAGGCCACGCCCGTCAGCGGGTGCTCCATCCAGCCCACCGCAAAGCCATTGGCGAGATACGCCAGGCCACCGAACCACGCCGCGGCCGTGCCGAGTCCGAGTGAGCGGATGAAGAGCCACATGCCCGTCCCGCCGACGACCAGCGGCGCCAGCGCCATCGGCACCGTCGCGAAGGGCAGCGGGACGACGTAGGCGATGGCCGTGAAGGGCGAGAACACCGCGGTCTGGAACGAGGCCAGGAACGGATGGCCGCCGGCGTAGAGACTGGCGTTCCACAGTGGCAACGTCCAGCGCTGCACCGCGGCGACGGTGTGGGTCAGGAGCGGGTAGAAGACGATGGCCGGATCGGACAGCAGGGGATTCGGCGTGGCCACGTCGGCTGGCGCGTGCCCCTGCCAGGGGGGGTACTGGAACAGCAGGCTGCTCTGGCTGAGCACCTCACCGCGTAGGAACGCGCCGGGGACCAGCGTGGCCGCCAGCAGCAGGCTCGCCAGGATGAATCGGAAGGGCAGGGACCGCATGTCGAGGTGATGGCCCGCGGTCAGGCGCGGGAGTGGGCAAGCTTACTGCAGGCCGATCCTGGCGCCGCCGGCCTTTCCCGCTTGCGTTACCGGGACAACTGCGTTCAGATTCGGCGCACGTTGGCCAACGTCCTCTCGCCGCCGCCGTCGTCGGCCCCACCGTGGCTCCGGTCGTCTGCCCGCCAGCTGGCAGCGGACATCCGCGCCGGTGCGGTCTCCTCCGAAGCCGTCGTCTCGGCCTGCCTCATGCAGATCGCGCACGTCAACCCGGCCTTGGGCGCCGTCGTGCAGCAGCGCGCCGAGGCGGCGTTGGACGAGGCGCGGGGCGCCGACCGGCGATGCGCTGCCGGCGAGGTGGTCGGCCCGCTGCACGGCGTCCCGATTACGGTGAAGGACTCCTTCGACACCGCATCGCTGGTGTCCACGGGCGGGACCATCGGGCGCCGCAACTTCATTCCCGCGGCTGACGCCACCGTCGTCTCGCGGCTCAAGGTGGCGGGCGCCATCGTGCTCGGCAAGACGAACACGCCGGAGCTGACACTGGCCTACGAGGCCGACAACCTGATCTACGGGCGAACCTGCAACCCCTACGCCCTGTCGCGTGGCACGGGAGGCAGCAGCGGCGGCGCGGCCGCCATCGTCGCGGCGTGTGGGTCGCCGCTCGATCTCGGCAGCGACACGGCAGGCAGCATCCGCTTTCCCGCCCACTGCTGCGGCGTCGCGGGCTTGAAGCCCACGTCCGGCCGCGTTCCCCGCACCGGGCACATCATCGGCGCTGGCGGTTTGCAACAGTGGCTCACCACAATCGGGCCGATCGCGCGGTATGTCGAGGACCTGGAACTCGCGCTCGCCATCATCGCGGGGCCTGACGGCGCCGACCCGCACATCGCCCCGGTGCCCCTGCGTCCTGCGGCGCTCGTCGAGCTGCGCGGGCTGAAGGCTGCGGTGTTCGTCCACACCAGCCTGGCCCGGGCCACGTCCGAGGTCGACGATGCGGTGACGCGGGCCGCGCAGTCACTGGCCAGCGCCGGTGTCGAGATCGAGCCCGCGATGCTGCCGGACTTCGACAAGCCCTTTGCGTTCTTCCCGCAGGTGTTCGGCGCCGACGGCGCAGCCGGCCTCGAGCGCTTCCTGGCGGATCTCGGATCGGAGCGAACTGTCGCCGCAGGTCCGTGGCGCGATCAGCCTGATGCGGCGACACGCGATGTCGAGCACGGCGCTCAACGAACTGATGATGGCCATCGACGTGTGGCGCATGCAGGCGCTGGCGTGGATGCAGCGCTACGACCTGATCGTCTGCCCGGCGGCTGCCGACGTCGCCCCGATGCCCGTGGCCGACTGGCAGGATCCAGCCGTCGCCTGGCATGCCGGGATCTTCTCGTACCTCGTGCCGTTCAATTTCCTGGGCACGCCCGCCGTGGTGGTTCGCGCCGGCGTGAGTCGCGCCGGGCTGCCGATTGGCGTGCAGTGCGTGGCGCAGCCATGGCGTGAGGACGTAGCGCTGCGGGCAGCGGCGCACATCGAGGAGGCGTTGGGGGGATGGCAGCCGGCATGGAGCGAGGCGTGATGGCGGAGACCGGCGTGAAAACGGAACGCAGGACGTGCGTTCCGTGCCTCGTGCTGGCGCTGCTGGCCGCACTCGCGGCGTTCACGCCGCCGTGGCCATCGGCTGCGCAGGCGTCGGTGCCGCCCGAGGGCTTCACGAGCCTCTTCAACGGCCGGGACCTGAGCGGCTGGCGCGGCCGGCCAGGCAAGGGGGGCGTCTTCAGCCCCTACGTCGAGGCCGGTTTCACCGACACCGAGCGCGTCGCCCGGCAGCGTGAGTGGGATGCCGACCGCGATCTGCACTGGCGTGTCGACCAGGATCGTCGGGAACTGGTCACCGACGGCAAGGGCGTACACCTGGCCAGCAGCAAGGCGTACGGCAACTTCGAACTGCTGGTGGACTGGATGCTGACCGTGCCCAACGGCATCACCGGCATCTACCTGCGCAGCTATCCGCAGGTGCAGCTGTGGGACCCGGCCAGTGCCACCAGCCAGCAGACCGGCGCCTACCGCGGCTCGGGTGCGCTGTGGAACAACGACGACGACAACCCCGGCAAGTGGCCGCTCGTCAAGGCCGACCGGCCGATAGGGCAGTGGAACCACCTGCGCGTCCGGATGGTCGGCGAACGGGTCTGGGTCTGGCTCAACGGCCAGCAGACGGTGGACGGACAGAAGCTGGACAACATCTTCGACCGAGCACAGCCGCTGCTGCTGACCGGCGCCATCGAATTGCAGTCGCACGGCACCGAGGTCCGCTTCCGCAACCTCTTCGTCCGCGATCTGGATCAGCAGCCGCGTTAGCGCGCGCGCCGGTCACCCGGGATCGCGTCTGTGCGCGCCAGTGCTCACGCGAGCTTCCGCGGCGGACGTGCGCCCCGGCGTCTTTGCGGCGTGGCCGGCGGCACCACCGCTGGAGCGTCCGCGGCGTGCGGCAGCGTGGTGGTGGTCACGCCGGCGCGGCACATGATGTCGCACAGCACGAACACGTCGTCGTTGACCAGCCGGTAGCGGACGAACAGGCCGTCCTTGCGGCGGGCCACGAAGTGCAGCGTGTGCAGCATCTGCAGGTGCTTGGACAGGTTGGCCTGGTTGAGTCCGGTGCGCTCGACCAGTTCGCCGACGGTCAGTTCGCCGCCGCGCAACGCATCCAGGATGCGCAGGCGCGTCGGCTCGGCCAGCGCCTTGAAGCGTTCAGCCACCTGTCCGAAGAGCCGGTCGGTCATGTCCGCCATCGTGATGTCCCGTGTTCAGCCGAGCGAAGGGCGTGCCGCGACGCCCGTGTCCACCGGCTGACCGGTGGACATCCATTCGTTGAAGCCGCCGGCCAGGTTGCGGACCTGCGAGAAGCCGTGCGCGTCGAGCAGGCTGGCCGCGATGGCCGACCGCGCGCCGCCCTGGCAGTGGACGATGATCGGGCGATCCGTCGGCAAGGCGTCGAGAGAACCGGACAGGTCCCCGAGCGGCACGTTGCGGGCGCCCGGGACGTGCCCGCCCGCGAACTCTGCTGCAGACCGCACGTCGAGCACTTCGACCTCGCCCGTCTCCCGTTGCCGCGCCAGGGTCGTGGCATCGACCTGCGCGATGCGGCCGACCTTGCCGCCGCGGGCCTGCCATTGCGCGATCACGTCCGCGTCCGCGTAACCGCCGAGACGATCGAGGCCGATCATCGCGAGATCGTGTACCGCGTCCTGCAGGCACTGGCCGCAGCGCTGCTCGATGATCAGAAAGAAGTCGCGGGTGTAGGGCAGCAGCCAGCCAGCCCACGTCGTGAACGAGCGGCTCATCGGAATGTTGATGGAGCCGACCAGGTGCGCTTCGGCGAAGTCTGCGGCCGACCGGGTGTCGACCACGGTGGCGCCGTCGCTGAGGAGCGCGGCCAGACGGTCGAGCGTGACGCGTTCCGGGCGCGCGATGCTGTCGAGCGGCCGCGGCCCCTCCTTGTTGATGCGCTTCATCTCGGCGTAATAGGTCGGCGGCGCTGGTTGCCCCTCGAGCACCCGCTGCACGAACTCGTCTTCCGACATCGGCCGCAGGGCCCAGTTGGTGCGGCGCTCGTAGCCAAGCGTCGTCTGGGGCAGCGCGCCGATGCCTTTGCCGCAGGACGAGCCGGCACCGTGGCCGGGCCAGATCTGCAGGTGGTCGGGATGGGCGCGCAGTCGCTGCAGGCTGCCGAACAGCGCCCGTGCCGCGCTGTCCATGGAACCCACCACGCGGGCGGCGCGTTCGAGCAGGTCCGGCCGGCCGACGTCGCCGGCGAAGACGAAATCACCGGTCACGGCTGCCAGCGGCTCGTCGATCACGGCCGTGTCGGTGACGAGAAACATCAGGTGCTCGGGCGTGTGGCCGGGCGTGTGCACCGCCGTCAGCCGCACCGAGCCGACCTCGATCGTGTCGCCGTCCCTGAGCGGGACGGCCCCGGCCTCGGCGGCGAAGGCGTACTTCCAATCAGCGTCGCCCTCATCCGAGAGGTACAGCTGCGCGCCGGTCCGCGCGGCGAGCTCGCGGCTGCCGGAGACGAAGTCGGCGTGGATATGGGTCTCGGTCACGTGGGTGATGGCGAGACCCTCTTCGGCGGCCGACCGGATGTATTGATCGACATCGCGGTTGGCGTCGATGATCGCTGCGCTCCTGGTGTCGGTCGAGCCAATCATGTAGCTCACCTGGGCCAGTTTCGGATCGTAGAAGCGTTTGACCGAGATCATGGCAACTCCGTTGTCAAAGTCAGGACAGGACGTCCACGAGCACGAAGCCCGCCGTCACGAGAAGAAGGAGGGCAAAGGCCCGCCGCAGCGTCCGGGCCGGAAGCTTGTGCGCGAGGCGCGCGCCAGCCACGGCGCCAACGCTGGCCGTCGCGGCAAACGCCAGCACGAATGGCCACGGCACGGCGATGGTGCCGACGTAGCCGGCAACCCCGGCCGCGGCATTCATGGCAATCACCACCAGCGACGTGCCCACGGCGGCGTGCATCGGCACCTTGGCAAAGAGCACCAATGCCGGCACGAAGAGAAATCCGCCACCGATACCGACCAGGCCGGTGAGTGTGCCGATGGCCAGGGCGGCGACGACGCCGAGCCAGGTGCGCTGGACGGCTGACGCCCCCGTGACAGCCGCGTCGGGAGACTTGGCAGCGAGCATGGAGATGCCCGCCGCCAGCATCACCACGGCAAGGATACGCCAGCTGCGCCGCCGCGGGGAGCAGCACCGACAACCGCGCGCCGGCAAAGGCGCCGGCCATGGCGATGACGCCAAAAGCAAGCGCGGATCGCACTCGCACGGTGCCAGCCAGCCAGTGACTGGTGGCCCCCGCAAGACTGGTCAGCCCGACGATCGGCAGGCTGATCACGACAGCTTCCTTGGGCGGCACGCCGAGCGCGTACACGAGCATCGGCACCAGAAGAATCGACCCGCCGCCGCCGAGTACTCCGAGCAGCAACCCCACCACACCGGCCAGCGTGAATCCCAGGAAGCTCATTCGTGCCTCAGCGTGTCGCGGGACGTGGGGCGCCGGCATCGCCAGTCGCGCGCAGCGCCCGCACTGCAGCGCCCACGTCGGCGCTGGTCTGGTTGTACGGCAGGCGTCCAAGCAGCGAGCCCATCGCACAGGTGTCGGTGAGTCCCGCGAACACCAGGCCGCTGCCCACTACCGCCGGTATCGCCGCGAACAGCGGCGAAACGCTCAGGGCAAGCATGGCGCCCACGGCGCTGAGCGCGCCGGCCGCGATCCGGACCTGCCGTTCGAGCGACATGCGTTCCTCGCCGCGCGTCACCGTGCGTCCGGCAGCCACCCACGCCTGGAGGCCGCCATCGAGCACCTGCAGTTGCTGCACACCGGCCGCTTCGAGGATGGCCCTGGCGCGGCTCGCCCGCTGCCCGGAACGACACACGAGCACCAGCGGGGCATTGACGGCGCCGATCTCATCGACGTACTGACTCATCCGCTCGACCGGCACATTGTAGGCGCCGGGAATATGGGCGGTCTCGAACTCGGCGGGCGTCCGAACATCGATGATGCGGACGGCATCTGGCGTGGTCTTCAGCGCCTGGTCGAGAACGGACGCGTCGAGCAAGGAGTGGGCAGGGACGACCAGCGGTTATGGATTCATAATCTACTAGTCAACCATACAGCAATATATCTGGCCGTGCAAGCCCTACGTGGCGGGCCGCTTGGTACGCTCTAGCCCGAGCGGCGCCGCGCCGCTCAGTGGAGGCCAGAAATGCGCTTGATTCCCGCGATGCTCGTCGTCCTGACCGTCGCCACGCTGGTGTCCGTGCACGGGCAGCGACCCGAGCTCGATCTCGTCGTCCGCGGCGGCCGTGTTGTCGACGGCACCGGCAATCCCGCCTTTGCCGCCGATCTCGGCATTGCCGGGCGGTCGCATCGTCGCACTCGGACGGATCGCGACGCCGGCGGCACGAACCATCGACGCGACCGGTCTGGTGGTCGCGCCCGGCTTCATCGACATCCACAACCATTCCGACATGACGTTGCTTGGCGACGCGGACGGGCAGAGCATGCTGCGTCAGGGCGTCACCTCGATGATTCTCGGGGAGGGTGGATCGGCGGCGCCGTCGCGGCGCTGGCCGCGCTTCACGGCGTACTTCGAGCAGCTGCAGCGGCACGGTCTCAGCGCGAACGTCGGCTCCTACGTCGGCTCGAGCCAGGTCTGGACCGAGGTCCGCGGCCCCCGTGCCGGCCCGCCCGACGACCGGGAACGCGAAGCGATGCGACGTCTTGTCGGCGAGGCGATGACCGACGGCGCGCTCGGTCTGGCGAGTTCCCTGAGCGGCCCGCCGGGCGTGTGGATCGATACGGACACGCTGGTGGCGATGGCCGAGATTGCGGGCCAGCACGGCGGGATCTACTCGACGCACATGCGCACGGAGGGCACGGGCGTCTTCGCGGCCGTCGAGGAAGCCATCGACATCGGGCGGCGCGCGGCGCTGCCGGTGGACATCATCCATCTCAAGATCGCCGAGCGCACGATGTGGGGACGCATGCCCGAACTCGTGGCGCTGATTGCCGCGGCGCGGGCGCGAGGACAGATGGTCGAGGCCAACGTCTATCCCTATCGGGCCGGCCAGAACGATCTTGCCAGCATCATCCCGCCCTGGGCCCACGAGGGCGGCGCGACTGCGCTGGTCGAACGGCTCCAGGACCCGCTGCTGCGTCAGCGGCTGGAAGCCGAGATTCTCGGCAAGGTGGCGCTCGGCGACTGGTACAACCATTACACGGCGACGGGCGGGTGGGACGGCATGCTGCTCGTGACGCTCGCCAATCCGCGCCATCACCAGTTCGCGGGCAAGCGGATGAGCGATGTGATTGCGGCACTTGGCAAGCCGCCGATCGACGTGCTGTTCGAATTGCTGGTCGCCAATGGCGGGTCGGTGCCGACCGTCTTCTTCCATCACAGCGAGGAGGACATGCGGTACGCGCTGGCGCAGCCGTTCGTCTCGATCGGCTCGGACGGCAGCGCCGTGAGCGTGGATGGCACCGACGGACCGGCGCATCCGCACCCGCGCTTCTACGGCACGTTTCCGCGAGTGCTCGGCCGCTACGTGCGCGAGACCGGGGTGCTGCGTCTCGAGGAGGCCGTGCGCAAGATGACCTCGGCCAACGCCGCCAAGATCCGGCAGTTCGACCGCGGCCTGCTGCGCCCCGGCCTGTGGGCCGACGTGACGATCTTCGACCCGGCGCGGGTCATCGATCGCGCCACGTTCGAACAGCCGCGCCAGTACGCGGCCGGCATCGCAGTACGTGATCGTCAACGGCACCGTGGTCATCGACGGCGGCACGCACACGCATGCGCGACCAGGAACGATCCTGCGCGGCCCCGGGACGCGTGTGGGGGAGGGCCCTCCTCGCGAGTGAACGGCCTGCACGGGGCACGTGACGCCCCCAATCCGCCGCAGGCGTGTATCATCCACGCTCACCATCTGCGCGGCAGGATTGCGAAGGGACATCGGGATGACTGCTCGACGTTGGCTTCGGCCCCCGGCGTGCGTTGACGCGCTGAAGGGATTGGCCGTGCTCGCGCTGTTGGCTATCTGCCCGGCGGTGGCGTTCGCGCAGGCGGCACCGCCGGCGCAATCGGGCTGGAAGCGGCTGCAGACGCCCAACTTCGAGGTGCTGGGCAACACCGGCGACCGCGACCTCCGCATGGTGGGCGAACGCCTCGAGATGTTTCGCGAGGCCATGCAGGTGCTGTTCAGTAGTGCCGGCACCCCGGCGGATATCCGCACCCGCGTGCTGGTGTTTCGCAACCACCGATCGTTCGACCCGTTCAAGCCGCAGTACCAGGGCAAGCCCGCCGCGGTCGGCGGCTACTTCATGGGCGGCGAGGACCTCAATCACATCCTCCTGACCGTCGAGAACCGCGACGGCAACTTCCAGGTCATTCAGCACGAGTACGTGCACCTGCTGATGGCCGACAGCCTGGGGACGCTGCCGCCGTGGGTGAGCGAGGGCATCGCGGAGTTCTACAGCTCCTTCAGCACGACGCCGGATGGACGGACGGCGCAAATCGGGGTCCCGCACGCCGGGCACGTCCTGCATCTGCGCGAGACATTTCTGCCCCTGCAGGCACTGGTGTCGGCGACGCGTGAGTCCAGCCATTACAACGAGCGCGACAAGAAGGGCACGTTCTACGCCGAATCGTGGGCGCTCGTGCACTACCTGCTGCTCGGGCAGTCACTCAAGTACCGGCCGCAGGCAGGCGCACTGGTTGCCGCCCTGGCCAGCGGGCAGAGTCTCGATGAGGCGACGCGCGCGACGCTGCAGATCGAGTCGTCCCAGCTCGAGCGCGAACTCCGCGGGTACGTCGACCGCGGTACGTTCATGATGCAGACGGCCAGATTCGAGGAGCGGCTGGCACGGCTCGAGAAGCTGCCAATCGAGCCCGTCTCCGACAGCGAGGCGCACGCGGCACTGGGCGACCTGCTGCAACGGCAGCGTCGCGATGACGATGCCGAGGCCCACCTGTCGCGTGCCCTGGCGCTCGACGCGGAGTCGCCGTCGGCGCATGCCGGTCTGGCAGAAGTGCGCATGCGGCAGGGCCGCCGCGACGACGCGCAGGCGCACCTCGAACGGGCGGCGCGCAGCGAGGCCGCGACCTTTCTCATCCATTACCGTCTGGGCGCACTCCTCGCCGACGCGCCCGGTGACCCCGCCGCCGTTGCCCGCCAGGAACGTGCGCTCCGCCGCGCCGTCGAGCTGAACCCGCGGTTTGCCGAGGCGTGGCACCTGCTGGGCGCCACACGGGGACGCGACCCGGCGACGGTGGCAGAGGGACGTACGCTCGTGCAGAAGGCCATCGACATCGCGCCTGGTCGGGAACGCTATCTCCTGACCATGGCCTACCTGTACGCCAACGGCCAGAACTTCAAGGTCGCCGCGTCGATGGCCAAGGCGCTCGCGGAGCGAGGCGCCGACGAGTCGATCCGGCAGCGGGCGAGCGAGCTGCGCGACCGGGTGCTGGCCTACGAGCGTCACGCCGCGCAGGTCGCGGCGGCGCAGGCTGCCAATGCCCTGGCCCCGCCCGCGTCGGACGTCAATTTCGAGGCGCCCCCCGGGGCGCCCCGGGGCGCCCCGGGCTGATCCCGATCTGCGCCCGATGCAGGCCGGAGAGGTGCGTCGCATGGGTTCCTGGTGCGGTATCGACTGTTCGCCCGCCGGGGTCGTCCTCCGGCGATGCCGATGGGAGAGCGCTCGGGCTGAAGGCGCGGCGGTTCGAGGACATCGAGTTCATCACCTACCGGGACGATTTGCGGGGCACCGTGGCGTGCGGGCGGCGACAGACCCTCGATGCCGTCATGTCACCTGGCGCGGGGAGCCGACGGCCGCGGGCCTGGCCGAGGCCGTCCCGTCGCTGTCGAGTTCCTGCCGCACGGTTTCATCCCGCCCGCGCAACCGCCACTGCCCGACTAGCCCGCGAACAGCGGGGAATCCTGACATACCGCACGCGCAACGTTGCAGACTGCGCAAGGCCGGCACTACACCGGCGCCGCTGCGGCTCGAGACCGCTCTACGCGCGACGGCGTCGAACCGACAAGCACGGACACGCACCGCGCCAGCGGCATTGCTGCGACAACGTCAGAAAGGTGCGGCCACGATGTGCTTGCGGGGATGGGAACTTGGCGTCGTGGCGGGGCTGCTCCTGCTCACCTTGATCACCCTGGCGACAGGGACCGCCTAGCCGCGAGGCGGACGGCGAGGTCACCGCCAGGCACCTGCGGCGCGCTCGGGTAGCCCGCCGGCTGCGCCTGCAGCAGCAAGCCGAGCAGGACGAAGCCACCGCCGATGCCCAACCGCAACCGGCGCCCGGTGCGCTGCACGGGTGTCGTCATTGAACCGCCTCTAAGTTGCGCTGGGCCGCCGTCTGGCCGCCGCTGCCTCCGGGCTGCCCTGCGAGCATAGCAAAGTGGTCAGATCGCTCTACAGGGTGAAGCGGCCGTATCGTCCCGAGATGGGACGATGTGCCACGTAGCGCCGGCACCCGTGCAGCCGTCGCCTGACGGGCATCCCCTCCGGATTTGCCACGTTGACAAGGCTCTGTCGAGACAATACCGTGCGCTCACGACACCCAGTGCGTTCCCGTCGCGGCGTGGCGTTGCCGACGTTGCCGGGATGCTGACCAATCGGCGCGGCACACATACATCGCTCTGGCACCTGGTCGGCACAGCAGTTTGCACGGTTTCGAAAAGCCGTTGAGCGGAGGCTCGGACATGGGTGCGGAAGATTCACGATCGGCAGTCGCGCGGTGGGTGGGCAGGTGCGTTCTGGTGTGCGCGCTGTTCGCGCCCGTGGCAACGGCCGCGCAGGTGCTGTACGGATCGCTGATCGGCAACGTCACCGATGGGACCGGCGCCTCGGTGCCGGGTGCGGCCATCACCATCACCAACACGCAAACGCAGGCCGTCCGCGAGACGGTGGCCGACGAGAGCGGGGTCTATCGCTTCACGACGATTCAACCAGGACGCTACCGGGTCGTGGTCACGCTCTCCGGTTTCGGCACGTCGACGAGTGAGGTCGAGGTCACGCCCAACAACCTGACGCGCGTCGATGTCGACCTCAAGGTCGGCGACCTGACCGAGTCGGTCACCGTCGAGGCCGGCACCGCCGTGCTGCAGACCGACCGCGCCGAAGTGCGCTCCGAACTCAACTCCAAGACCCTCGAGAACCTGCCGGTGCCGGTCGGGCGCAACTACCAGAACCTGTTCCGCGTGCTGCCCGGCTTCACGCCGCCCGAGAACGCCCATTCGGTGCCGTCCAACCCGTCGCGCGCGCTGGTCTTCAACGTCAACGGCGCCAGCCGCAGTTCCAACAACACGCGCATCGACGGCGTCAGCACGATGAACCTCTGGTTGCCGCACCTGGTGGCGTACGTCCCGGCACTGGAGTCGATCGAGACGGTCAACGTCGTCACCAACAGCTTCGATGCCGAGCAGGGCCTGGCCGGCGGCGCGGCCATCAGCGTGCAGGTCAAGAGCGGGACCAACTCGTTCCGCGGCTCGGCGTTCGAGTACCACACCAACGAGGCCCTGCGGGCCCAGGAACTACTTCGCACCCGCCGGGACCAAGAAGGGTGACTGGATGTACAACCAGTACGGCGGCACCCTGGGCGGGCCGATCAAGCGCAACAAGCTGTTCTTCTTCGGCAGCTACGAGGGGACCCGCGATCGGCAGGCGGTCAGCGAGACGCACTCGGTGCCGACCGAGGCGATCCGCCGCGGCGACTTCTCCGCGACCGGCACGACCATCTACAACCCCTTCACCGGCAACACCAACGGCACCGGACGGCAGCCCTTTGCCGGCAACGTCATCCCGGCCTCGATGATCCACCCGGTGGCCAACCAGCTGATTGCCGCCCTGCCGATGCCGAACCTGCGCAACGCCGACGGCACGATCCCTGAGCAGAACAACTACTTCATCCAGGCGCCGTTCATCTTCAATCGATGGACCTTCGACTCGAAGGTGACGCTCAACGCCACGCCGCGCCTGAACCTGTTCGGCCGCTACAGCATTCTCGACTTCACCCAGGACAACGCCACCGTGTTCGGCGACTTCCTGCAGGGCCCGGCCCTGTCTGGCGGCAACCCGGGCATCGGCTGGGGCAAGACGCACAACACCTCGGCCGGCGCCACGTACACCCTGACCGACAACCTGGTGGTGGATGCCAACGTCGGCTTCGTCCGGATGAACGCCAACGTCGAGCACACCGACATCGGCCTGAACCAGGGGCTGGACCTGTTCGGCCTGCCGGGCACCAACGGCCCCAACGCCTACGAGGGCGGCATGCCGCGCTTCGCCCCGTCCGGCTACACGACGATGGGCGTGGACTCGGCGGTGATGCCGTATTACCGCAGCGACGACCAGGTGCAGTCGGTGATCAACCTGAACTGGATCAAGGGCCAGCACAACCTGCGCGTCGGTGGTGACTATTACTGGCAGGGGCTGAACCACATCCAGCCGGAAGGCGGCCTCGGCGCCCGCGGCGGCTTCACGTTCGGCACCGGCCCCACGCAACTCAATGGCGGCCCGAGCGGCAACAACTTCAATGGCTTTGCCACCTTCCTGCTCGGACTGCCCACCAGCGTGGGTCGGCTGCGCGAGGTCGACGCGCCCTACACCGCACGCGCCCACATGTACAGCGCCTACGCGCGCGACCAGTGGCAGGCCACGTCCAAGCTGACGCTGTCGTTCGGCATGCGGTGGGAGTACTTCCCGCTGCCGACCCGGGCCAATCGCGGCATCGAGGTCTTCAACGTCGAGACCAACCGCGTCGAGATCGGCGGCGTCGGCTCGGTGCCCGAGGATCTCGGCATCGAGATGAGCAAGACGCTGTTTGCGCCGCGGCTCGGCGCGGTCTACCGCCTGACCGAGAAGACCGTGGCGCGGGCCGGCTTTGGCGTCACCAACGACCCTTACTCCCTGGCGCGACCGTTCCGGACCAATTACCCGGTGGTGCTGGAACTGCAGGTCGATGCGCCGAACTCGTTTGCCTACGCCAGTCCGCTGTCGCAGGGCATCCCGGTGATCCCTGATCCCGACCTCGGCAACGGGGTCATCACCATCCCGTCGACGGTTGGCGCCAAGGTGCTCAATCAGAAGTTCGAGCGCGGCCACATCAAGTCGTGGAACGCCGCCCTGCAGCATCAGCTGCCCTGGGGGCTGGTGGCCGAAGCCGCCTACGTGGCCACCCGCCAGGTCGGACAGCTGGGCAACAGGGAGCTGAACTACGGGGTGATCGGCGGCGGCAACGCCGGCCGGGTGCTGTTTCAGCGGTACGGCCGGGCCGCCACCACGCTGCTGACGACGCAGATTGGCGACGCGCAGTACGACGCCCTGCAGACGCGGCTCGATCGACGGTTTGCCAACGGCTTGCAGTTCGGCGTCAACTACACCTACTCGAAGGCCACCGGCATTGCCGGCGCGGCCAACAGTGATGGCACCCCGCGGATCCAGATTCCCGAGTATTACCACCTCAACTACGGTCGAGCCGACATCGATCGGCCGCACGCCCTCAACATCACCAACATCCTCGAACTGCCCTTCGGCAAGGATCGGCGCTGGCTCAACGAGGGCGGCATCGTGTCGGCCATCGTCGGTGGCTGGCAGGTGAACAACGCCATCAGCCGCTTCAGCGGATCACCCTTCAACGTCACGGCGGCGGGCAATTCACTCAATGCCCCGGCAAGCCAGCAGCGCGCCGACCTGGTCGGCACGCCCACCATTCTTGGCGGCATCGGCCGCGGCAACGCCTATTTCGACGTCACTGCCTTTGCTCCGGTGACCGAAGCGCGCTTCGGTACGGCGCCCTGGAATGTCCTGCGCTCGCCGCGCTTCTGGTCCTGGGACCTGGGGCTGTTCCGGCAGGTCAGTTTCCTCAACGACAAGACGCTGCAGCTGCGCATGGAGGCCTTCAACGTTCTCAACAACCAGCGCTTCAATGCGCCGGGGGGCAACGTGTCGAACCTGCAGCGCAATGCCGACGGCTCGATCCGCAACCTGAACGGGTTCGGGGAGATCACCAGCACCTTTGCCGGCTCCGAGCGGCAAGTGCGCTTCGGCCTCCGGTTCGGCTTCTGACATCGCAAAGAGGTGAGGGGCAGGCGCTGCCTGCCCCTCGATCATTCCGACATTCTTCTGGAGCGTTCATGAACATCACGTCCCACGGCCCGGCGCTGGTCACGCGCCTGGCACTCCTGGCCCTGTTCACCGGAGTCGCGACGCTGCCCGCTGCGGCGCAGGTCACCCTCACCAAGTCGGCCGACAAGGTCACGGTCGAGATCGACGGCAAGCCCTTCACGACCTTCCACACCGGTGGCGAGGACCTCAATCGGGTCTACCTGCACCCCCTGCGTGCGGCCTCGGGCACGGTGGTCAACCGTTCGTTCCCAGCTGGCCAGGTGGCGGGCGAAACCGTCGACCATCCGCACCATGCCGGTCTGTTCTACGGCCACGGCGATGTCAACGGGCTGAACTTCTGGGCCATCCAGAACGTCAAGCGCGCGCCACAGGCGCCCTCGACTGCCGCTGAGAAGCGTGACCTGCCGAAGGCGGCCGGACCGGCCGCCACGGCGATGACTCTCGGGCGTATCGTCCCCAAGGGACCGGTCACGGTGAAGAGCGGCAAGACCACCGGCAGCATCGATGTGGTCCTGAGCTGGCTGAAGCCCGATGGCACGCCGCTGCTCACCGAGACGCGCACGATGACGTTCCATTCGCACCCCGAGCTGCGGATCATCGACGTCGACATCGACCTGGCGGCCATCGAGCGTGCCGAGTTCCGCGATACCAAGGAAGGCACCTTCGCACTGCGTATGGCGACCGAGCTGGAGGAGGTTCCCAAGGTTGCCAAGCCGGGCGCGCCGCGGCGCACCGGCAGCCTGACCAATGCCCAGGGCGGCGTCGGCGAGGCGAACGTCTGGGGCAAGCGCTCCGAGTGGGTGGATTACGCCGGGCAGCTTGGCAGCGAGAAGGTCGGCATCGTGATGATGGACCACCCGGCCAACCCGCGACACCCCACGTACTGGCACTCGCGCGGCTACGGGCTGCATGCCATCAACCCGTTTGGCGAGCACGACTTCCTCAACGACAAGACCAAGAACGGCGCAATGACCATCGAGCCCGGTCAGCACGTCAGGTTCCGCTACCGCGTCGTGGTGCACCCGGGGCTGTCTGCCGACAGGATCGCCGCGCTGTACCAGACCTACGCCAAGAACAGCGGCTCGCCCTCGAGCCACTAGGCCGCGCCCGGGCACCAAGGAGACACCCATGCAAGAAGTCAATCGCCGCCATTTCCTCATCGGTTCGGTCGCCCTCCCGACGCTGCTGCGCGCCACGGCGCATGCGCAGTCCAGTCCCAACAACACGGTGCGCGTTGCCGTGGTCGGCTTCAACGGGCGCGGCAAGGCGCACATCGATGCCTACCTGAAGATGCCCAACGTCGAGATCGCGGCCCTCTGCGACGTCGACGCGGCCGTCCTCGAGCGGGGGTGCCAGACGATCGAGAAGGCCGGCAAGAAGCGCCCGGCCACCTACTCGGACTACCGCAAGCTGCTCGAGGACAAGAGCATCGACGCGGTATCGATTGCCACGCCCAACTTCCACCACACGCTGCAGACCATCTGGGCCTGCGAGGCCGGCAAGGACGTGCTGGTCGAGAAGCCCTGCTCGTACAACATGTTCGAGGCCAAGCAGATCATCGCCGCCGCCCGCAAGTACAACCGCATCGTCCAGGACGGCACCGGGGCCACGGCCTCTCACCACGAGGCGCGCGAGCAGATCAAGGACGGCATCATCGGCGACGTCTACATGGGCCGCGGCCTCTGCTACAAGTGGCGCGACACCATCGGTCGTGCCCCCGAGCAGCCGGTGCCTGCCGGCGTGGACTATGACCTGTGGACCGGCCCCGCCCAGCTGCGCCCGTTCACCAAGAATCGCTTCCACTACAACTGGCACTGGCAGTGGGCCTACGGCAACGGCGACCTCGGCAACCAGGGCGCCCATCAGCTGCACGCGGCCCGGCGGATCATGGGCGTGCGTTATCCCACCAAGATCAGCTCGATGGGTGGCCACTTCATGTTCGACGACGACCAGGAGACGCCGAACACGCAAGTCGCCAACTTCGAATTCGAGGACGGCGGCAAGAAGAAGATGCTGGTCTTCGAGGTGCGCCACTGGATCAGCAACAACGAGGCGGGCATCGGCGACCGCTCCGACGCCCAGGCGGGCGGTGCGGCAGGACGGCCCGAGGTCGTCGGCAACATCTGGTACGGCTCGAAGGGCTACCTGGCCACCGGTCGCAATGGCTGGAAGACGTGGATGGGCCAGAACCAGGAGCCCGGACCGGTGTCGCAGGCCGGGATGGGCGTGGGCGGCTTCGTCAACTTCATCGACGTGGTGCGCAGCCGCAAGCGCGAGGATCAGCTCGCTGAAGTCGAGGAGGGGGCGATCTCGACGATGCTGATTCACCTGGCCAACATCTCGTACCGCACCGGCCGCACGCTGTCCTTCGACCCGGTCAGCTACAGCTGCAAGGGCGACGACGAGGCCACCGCGATGTTCCAGCGCGCCGAACAGCGTGCGCCGTTCGTCGTCCCGCAGATCACGCCTGCCCGCACCGAGTAGTCCATCGGTCGGACGCGCGTCGTCCCGACGTCAAACGAGCCATCCGCGCCCGCGCGCGGATGGCTCGTTGTGCATGGCTGCGACGACGCGCGTCACACCCTCGGACGCCTAGCGCGTCCCCGCCTGCTGTCCGTCCCACTGCGCCGCCTGCGTCGCGATCGAGGCGCGCAGGCTTGGCAGGTACTTCAGCGCATTGCCGTGGTACAGCTTCCGGAGCACCTCGTCGGGCAGCGACACGCCGTAAATCCGCCAGCGTCCCTGCAGGGGCGCGCCGAGCGGCGAGAGCATCTGCGCCGGATGATCGAAGTACTCGTCGTCGGTTTCGGCGAAACGCCAGTGGGGCGTCCAGAACTGCTCGAGCTCGCGGCCGGGGCTGCCGTCGCTGCCGAAGATGATCCGGTCCTGATACTTGATCAGCCACTTGCGGGCCGAGACCGGCTGCCGGCCGAGGTCGTGATAACGGGCCGAGAGTTCGACGTCGGCATTCGGGTAGCGGTCGAGCAGGGCGCCGGCCCGCGCGAGGTCCTCCGACATGTTGGCGACGTGCGCCAGGACGAAGCGCGTGTCGGGATGCTTGCGCAGCATGTTCTCCTGGTGCGTCCAGATCTCGCGGTAGTGGGGTTGCCCGGTGCCGTGGTAGTTGCCTGACCGATCGGTGCGCCACAGCCCGGCCTCGTAACGCTCGTTGTCGGGGCCGATCGGATCCCACCGGGCGATCGGGTCGCTGACGTGAATCATGACCGGCTTGCCGTGCCGGGCGCACATCGCCCAGATCGGATCCATGCGTGGGTCGTCGGGCATGATGTGCGAGCCGTCGGGATTCTTCAGTTCGAGGCCGAGCGCCTTGTTGATCTTGAGTCCCTGCGCCCCGGCCTTGAATGCGCGATCCAGTTCCGCGGCACTCTTCTCGGCCCAGCCCGGCTCGTTGATGCCTTCCCAGACCGGCCGGGCAAAGTGGACGAGTCGCGCCTTGTGGGGCTCGCCGAGTCGAAGGTTCCGATCGAGGTCGTCGTACATCCCGCCGTCCATGTTGGCGATGGCACCGAGGCCGGTCTGGTCCATCGTCTGGACCAGCGCCTGGTAGTCCTCGGCGGTCTTGAGCGTGCGACCGTGGAAGTGGAAATCGATCACCGGGAACCTGGCGCGGGTGATCGTGGTCCGCTTCACGACCAGCAGGCTCTTCGGCATGGCGTGCTGCTCGGCAGAGGCTGCCGTCGCCTGGGGCGGCGCCGAGCCGCTGGAGGGCCCTGCTGGCGTGGGCTCCGGGGCAGGCGAACAGCCCGCGGCAAGGAGCAGCGTCATGAGACCGGGCACGATACGCATCGAGGACCTCAGCGGCTCGCGGGAATGTCTGCGCCGGAAGAGGCGGAACACGAAGTCTCGAGCCGGAACGTTGCACACCCTACCGGCGCCATGCGGGCATGTCAACGCTGCAGTGTGGCGGTTCCGGCGCGTCGATTCCGGCGGGCAGGCCCGGCGGCCGCCTGGCGATGTCGGTGCGGCTGCCGATCTGGTCTCGCGGTGTGATACACAATCGAAGCCGCACGCAGCGGCTACCACGAGGACACGCCTGCATGATGATCGACCACCAGCGCGACCCGGAGTGCCTCGCGCCGCCGCTAATTGAGGCTTCGGCGATGGCCCGCCGACGCTTCCTGGCGATGGCGGCACTCGGCGCGGTTGGCGCCACGCTCGGCGCGGCGGGCGATGCCGCGGCAATGCCTGTGCGCACCCTGGCGGCACCCGGTCTGCTCACGCTGCTTGGCTGCGAACGCATGGTCCTGCAGATTGGCGAGCAGTATCGACAGCTTGTGCCAGACGAAGACGACGCCAAGGTCCTGATGCAGGCGCTGCTGCTGCCATCGCAGCGTGGTCTCGCGTCGGGACCTGGGGCGGACCTGGCCGAGCTGATCCGGCAGGACTTCAGCCACGGGCGGACGGTGATGGTCGACGGCTGGATTCTCGCGCGCACCGAAGCGCGCCAGTGCGCGCTCTACTCGCTCCACGCGGCCTGACGGCCCGTTCCCACGCCCCTTCCCGTGCACATCGACGCTCGCAATCTCGACTCCGACAGCCTCATCGAGGGCGACCTCTGCATCATTGGCGCGGGTGCCGCCGGCATAAGCCTGGCGCTCGAGTGGGTCGGCGCTTCGCAGCGGGTCATCCTGCTCGAAGGCGGTGGCTTTGATCCTGACGCGCAGATGCAGGAGCTCTACCACGGCGAGTCACTCGACCGTCCGTACTACCCGCTACAGTCGGTGGCGCTGCACTACTTCGGCGGCACTACCGGGCACTGGGCGGGATTCTGTTCGCCATTCGACCCGATTGACTTCGAGACCCGCGACTGGGTGACCGGCAGCGGCTGGCCGTTCACACGTCAGCATCTCGACCCGTTCTACGCGCGGGCGCAGCCGGTGCTCGAACTTGGCGAATACGATTATGACCCGGCCTCCTACGAGAAGCGCGACCCCGAATGGAAGCGCCTGCCCGTGGACGAGTCGGTGTTCTACCCGAAGATGTGGCAGTTCAGCGCACCGACGCGCATGGGCACGAAGTACCGTGACCCGATCGTCAACGCACGCAACGTGCATCTGTACACCTACGCGAAGGTGGTGGAGATCGTGCCCAACGCCGCCGCCGCCGCGATCGAGCACCTGCGCGCGCGGACGCTGGATGGCAAGGAGCACCGCGTCCGGGCCCGTCACTATGTGGTGGCCTGCGGCGGGATCCACACCCCGCGCCTGCTTCTGGCGTCGAACAGCCGCACCCCGCGCGGCCTCGGCAACGACCGCGACCTGGTCGGCCGCTACTTCATGGAGCACTTCGAGATCCTGGGCGGGCAGGTGGTGTTTGCCACCCCGCACCCGTTCAAGATGTACGCCTACCCCGGGCGCGGCAGCAAGGGCGCGCGCGCGGAGATGGCGCTCACGGCCGAACTGCAGCGCACGCATCGCATCCTCAACGGCACGGTGTCGTTCCAGGCCGGGGCGCTCACGGGCCAGGAGCAGAGCCGGTTTGCGTCGTTCTCGGGCGATGCGGCGGCCAACGTCAAGCAGCAGGAGGCGCTCGCCGCACGTGGCGCCGCCCGGGGCCCCGCTGCCGCGCCGCCGCCCAACACCACTTATCGACTGTTCACCCGGCAGGAGCAGGAGCCCAATCGGTCATCGCGGGTGGTGTTGAACACCGAGAAGGACGCGATGGGCATGCCCCGCGCCGACCTGCACTGGCGGTTCACCGGGCTGGACAAGCGGTCGATCCGCGTCTTCTACGAGCTGCTCGGTCGGGAGTTCGGACGCACCGGGCTGGGACGCGTGCAGATGATGGACTGGCTGGCCGACAGCAGCGACGAGACGTGGCCCACTCACCTGAGTGGCGGCTGGCACAACATGGGGACCACGCGCATGCATCAGGATGCCGCGCAGGGCGTCGTCGATGCCGATTGCAAGGTCCATGGCCTGGCCAACCTGTTTGTCGCGGGCGCCTCCGTGTACCCGACCGGCGGCGCCGCCAATCCCACGCTCACGCTGGTCGCGCTGGCGTTGCGGCTCTCGGACCACCTCCGCTCCTCGGTACTCTGAAACTCATGTTGCAATGCCTGTCCGCCGCCCGCGGCGCTGTCCCATGTGTGCTTGTCCTCGTGTTGGCTGATCGGGTCGACGGCCGTCTTCGCACAGCCCGCCTTCACGGCGGCCGAGCAGGCTGCCGTCACACCTGCCGAGCGGATTCAGCTGTTCAACGGCAAGGATCTCGCGCCGTTCTACACCTGGCTGGTCGGCGACCACTACACCGATCCGAGTCGTGTCTTCACGGTCGTCCCGCAGATCGATGGCGCCCCGGCCATCAGGATCAGTGGTGAGAAGTACGGGGGCATCGTCACCCGTCAACGCTATCGCCGCTATCGCTTGATCCTGGAGTTCCGGTGGGGACTCCTGTCCTGGCCGCCGCGTCTGGGACGGCCACGCGACTCGGGCGTGCTGGTGCACGCCGAGGGTGCCGACGGCAACACGGCCGCCAACTTCAACGGCGCCTGGATGCGGTCGATCGAAGCGCAGATCATCGAGGGTGGGGTCGGCGACTTCATTCTCGTCGCCGGCAGCGAGGCTGACGGCACCCGGCTCACACCGACGATGACCGTGACCGTCGAGCCCGACAGGAATGGGCAGCCGGTGTACGCCCCTGACGGCACGGCGCGGACCTTCACGACCGGGCGGGTCAACTGGTCCGGGCGCGATCCGGACAGGAAGGACGTGCTCGGCTTTCGTGGCGTGCAGGATGTCGAGAGCCCGGTCGGGCAGTGGACACGCCTGGAAGTGGTCGTCGACGACGACCGCATCACCAACATCGTGAACGGCCGCGTCGTCAACGTCGGCACCGCGCCGTCGCTGAAGGCCGGGCGGATCATCGTGCAGTCGGAAGGTGCCGAGATCTTCGTGCGTCGCCTCGAGTTGTGGCCGCTCGCGCCGTCCGCACAGTGACCTCCGGACAAGGCACTGTCTTCAGCCGTCTGGATCGATACCCATCCCGGCCCGCCGCTGGCGGCGCACACCCACGTGGGAGACGTCTACGCACCATGCCCGCTGATTGCCTCGTGATCGAGAATGCCACCGCCATCCTGCCCGATGGCCTGCTGCCGAAGGCGCGGCTGGTCATCACCGAGGGCCGCATCGCCGAATTGGGCCGGGCAGGGAAGCGGCCGCCGCGCGGCGCGCAGGTGCTCGATGCCCGTGGCGGCTGGCTGTCGCCCGGCTTCGTCGACGTGCACGTGCACGGTGGTGGCGGCGCGGACTTCATGGACGGCACACCGGAAGCCGTGCGCGTCGGCTGCGCGACGCACGCGCGGCACGGGACGACGACGATCTTTCCCACGACCACCACGGGTTCGCCGCCGGAAATTCACGCCATGATCGACGCGTGCCGGCAGGTGCGCGACGAGGCCGCGCCGACGGCGGGCGCGCGCATCGAGGGCATCCACCTGTACGGTCCGTTCTTCGCGCCCGACAAGGTCGGGTGTCATCCGGTCGAGGGCCGACGTGATCCGACCGCAGCGGAGTTCGCGCGCTACTTCGCGACGGGAATGATCCGGATCGCCACCTGCGCCGCGGAATTGCCAGGAGCGGCGGCGTTCTACCGACGTGCAGCACGCGAGGGGTGCTTCATCACCAGTGGCCACTCCAACGCCACGTGGACCGAGATGGACAGGGCCTTCCGCGTCGGCATGCGCCACGTCGATCACTTCTGGTGTGCGATGAGCAGTGTGCCCTCCATTCGCGCCCGCCTCGGCACCCCGATGCAGGGCAGCATGGAGCAGTACGTGCTGATGAACGAGGGAATGAGCACCGAGGTCATCGCCGATGGCCAGCACCTGTCACCGGAGCTGCTGCGCTTTGCCCATCGCATGCTCGGTCCCGAGCGACTGCTGCTGGTGACCGATGCCAGCCGGGCGGTGGACATGCCACCTGGCCGCTACACGTTCGGACATGCCGGCACGGGCACCGACTTCCTGCATGACGGCAAGGTCGGGCGCGCGCTCGAGGGCGGGCTGGCGAGTTCGTCCGTGGGCATGGACCACATGGTGCGCACGATGCACGCCGCCACCGACGCGCCGATCTGGGAGGTGGTGCGGATGGCGAGCCTGACGCCAGCCGAGCGCACCGGCATTGCAGAGGAGACGGGCAGCCTGACGGTGGGCAAACGGGCTGACGTGGTCGTCCTCAGCCCGAAGTTCGCGGTGCAGGAGGTGTTGGTGGATGGAGTGATGCAGCCCGTCCGACCCCGTCGCCGGCAGCGTCACGAGGAGCCTCGGGCAGAGCCGAGCCGTTCGACTCGCCGTTGGACTCGATGACGCTGATGCGACCGTCGTTCTCCAGAACTGCGGCGTGCACACGCTCGATGGCAGCGACGCCCTGTTGGCGAAGCGCCTGCCGCACCTCATCCTCGGTCAGCCGCTCCTCACGCAGGGCACGCGCCAGGAGTTCGCCCTGGTAGACGAGCATCCGTGGCTCGGCGCGCACCAGCTTGCGCACCGTGGCGAAGCGCACGGAGAGCCAGGCCACGAGGAACTGCAGGCTGATCAGTACGGCCAGCGCGGCAATACCGTCTGCCAGCGGAGTCTCTTTCGAGAGGATGGCCGTCGACAGCGTCGATCCGAGGGCGACGGTCACCACCAGATCGAACGCGTTCAGCTTCGAGAGCGTGCGCTTGCCCGACATCCGCAGCAGCAGCACCAGGCTGAGGTACACCAGCGGGCCGATGACGAGCATGCGGCCGATGCCGGCCCAGTCGCCAATCAACATGGCACGGCCCCCGCTCGCGCAACGGGACCACGACTGCGACGACAGGCGGAATCGGAATCCATGCGTTCCATCCTACCCAGCTTTCCGAGCTTCTGAGCCTCGCCACGGGCGGCGGAGGCTATCATCGCCGGATGACGGCACAGGCCATGACCGTGGCGGCGGCGCTGCTGGCCTGGGCAGCGCTGCAGCCGGCGCCCCGCCACCCCGCCCGTCCCCGCCTCGCGAGTAGTGGCGGTCGGCGACGTGCATGGCGGCTATGACGAGTTCGTGCGCGTGCTGCAGGACGCGGGCGTCGTCGACCGCCGGCGGCGCTGGGCGGGCGGCCAGACGCAGCTGGTGCAGACAGGTGATGTCCTGGATCGCGGCCCGGACTCCCGCAAGGTCCTCGACCTGCTGATGACCCTGGAGCGGCAGGCGGACAAGGCTGGTGGCCGGGTCCATGCGCTGCTCGGCAACCACGAGGTGATGAACGTCGTCGGGGACTTGCGCTATGTCTCGCCCGAGGAGTTTGCCGCCTTCCGCACACCAGACTCTGAAGCGGTGCGCGACGCCGCCTTCGAGACGCTCGGTGATGCAGCGCGCCGCAACGACGCTGCCTATCGCGCGGCCTGGAAGGCGGAGCGCCCCCTGGGTTGGGTCGAGCACCGGATGGCGTTCGGCTCCCAGGGCAAGTACGGACGCTGGCTGCGCCAGCGCCAGGCCGTGGTCGTGGTCGGCGACACGCTGTTCCTGCACGGTGGCCTCGGGCCGAAATACGCCGAAGCGACGGTTGCCAGCCTGAACGACGCCATCCGCGCCGAGTTGGCCGATGTGGCGCCCCCGACCGGCGGCGTGGCGCTCGATCCCGAGGGGCCGCTGTGGTACCGGGGACTAGCCCTCGAGGCCGAGGAGTCGTTGGCGCCGCATGTGGACGCACTCCTGGCGCGCCATGGCGTGGCACGCATCGTCATCGGACACACCGTGACCCCAGGGGCGATCCTGCCGCGCTTTGGCGGCAGGGTGGTGCTGATCGACGTTGGCCTGTCCACGATCTACGGCGGACGACCGGCCTGCCTCGTGCTCGAGAACGGAGTTGCCTTGGCGCGCCACCGTGGCACCCGGCTGCCGCTGCCGCCCGCCGCGGACCTGCTCGGCTACCTGAAGGCGGCGTCGGCCCTCGACCCGGTGCCGTCGCCACTGCTGCCGTTGCTCGCCAATGGCGGGCGGTTTCCGCTGCCGCAGTTGGCCACGCCCCCACCGTAGCGCGCGGCGGCCGCTCCCGCCGCCAGCGGCGGGTCAGTGCACGACGACGCCCCGCGGCGGCAGGTCGAAGATCGACGACGCGGGCGTGGTCTTGAAGAACTGCAGGATCGCCTCGCGTCGTCCCACCAGTCCCTCCAACTCGGGGAGTTCGAGCCATCGCGCCAGTTCGCGATGGATGGTGGCCTTGTCGAGCGCCTCGAGGCGGGCCAGGAGCGCCCGGTCGCAGCCAGTGAGATGGGTGGCGGTGCGCAGCGTCCGGTGGCGCCTGAACGCCCTGGTGTGGTCGATCATCCACAGTTGCCAGTCCGACGTGATGAGCAGGTTGCCGAAATTGCGGTCGGTGTTGTAGATGAGTTCGTCGAAGACCCGGACGACGGCCATCTGCTGACCCCACGCCTTGACGTCGGGCGCGCGGCGTTTTTCGGTCACACGCGTGCCCTCGTCCATCATCACGTCGTCCACCCACCATGTGAAGGACGAGGGGGCCCGCTTGTAGATGCGTTCGACGGTCACCGGCACCATGTCCATTCCCAGGAGCACGCTGAGGCGGTAGGCCGCAACGTTGAAGCGCCAAGAGTCGCGGAAATTCAACTCGACGCCGCGTCTGCCCTGGAAGGTGCTCAGCGCCTCGTCGATGCTCTGGACGTGGGCATCGTGGGTGAGCCTGCCGTCGCTGAGCGTAATCCGGTGTGACCCGGTGATGCCCTTCGGCGCGGGTCGGGCCCTGACAATGCGTGCTTTCAGAAGGAACACTTCACGCTCCTCGCGTGTCAGCGTCTCGGCTGCACGCGCTTCGGGGGGCGTCGACTGCTCGGCAGGCGCGGCAGGCTCCTGCTGCGTCAGCACGGTCGTGGCCAGCAGCCACGGGCTGGCGGCTGCCACTGCAGCGCCGAGCCAGTGCCGTGGCGTGGCATGGAGCCATCGTGACCGAGAGGGGAGTGCACGCTGCGAAGCGGCCGTCATGGGCGCCTCCTTGCGGTCCTGCCGACGCGTCGCCCCGGGCCCGGCGGCGGGCCTGCCGCCGGCACCCAGAAACGCACCTGCCGGTGCGCTACCTAGCGGCGGTGTTCCGCTTGGTCACACCCGTGGCGGCGTTGTCGCTATGCTGACGGAGGTGATTATGGAGCCGGCGCGCGCAGAGTCAAGACGTCGCCGCGCTACCGACCCTTGCCGAGCACATCGAGCGCGGCGCGCACCCCGAGGGCCAGCGTGTCGGCCGGGCCAACGCCGAAGTAATGCAGGAAGATGACCACCGGAGCCGTGCCCGTCATGTGGTGATGGATGGCCACGACGTCGAGGCCGTGCCCGCGCAGCGCCTTGAGCACGGGTGTGACCTCGTGGTCGAGCATCGCCACATCACCGGCGACCATGGCATCGGCACTCGTTCCGGCGAACGCGGCCCAGGTGTTCAAGCCCATGCGGGCGTTGATGACTGCGCCGTGCTCACGCAACGCGATGTCCGGGCGTCCGATGGTGATCTTGTAGACCGACCCGTTCTGCTCGCCTTGGTGGCCGATGATCTTCGCCATCGCGGCCCCGTCGACCAGGCCGGCCGTGGACGCCGCCGGCGCCGGCGCCGATGGCGTCGTCGCGCGTGCCGCGCTGCGATCGATGAGGTCGAGCGCGGGCCGGAGTCGACGCGCGAGATCGGCCGCGGTCCCCATCCCGTGCACGTGCATGTAGAAGATGCGCGGCTGCTCGTAGAAGAAGTGGTTGTGCAGTGCCGTCACGTCCAGGCCCTGCGCCAGCAGCGCGGACATCACCGGGTTGACCTCGTCTTCGGTCAGGACCAGGTCGCCCATCAGGACCTCGTGCCCGCCGTCGCCCTTGGTCATGGCGACCCAGCCGCCAAAGCCGAAAGGTGTGGGTGCGGGCCGCTGGCCGATGGTGACGTGCAGGTCGGTGCGCGGGATGTTGACCTTGAGCACGCCGTCCTTGACGTCGCCCTTCTTGTTCAGGGTCGACATGACCGCTGCGTACTCGGCAGGCGGGTCCTGCGTCGCGGTTGCCGGTATTGCCGGGACGAGGAGGAGCACGAGCGCGCACGGCGCGAGCATGGAGAGGTGCTTCATGTCGGATCCCCTTGCCGACGACGGTCGGCCTCGCCGGCGTCTGCCGCCGGCTGCAGGAAGGCCTGCGCGGCCTGCACGACGGCCGACAGCACGGCAACGCGGTACGCATGTTCGCCGGTGTCGAACTGGTCGCCCGTGTGATCGGTGCTGTTGCTCACGAGCGCGACGACCCCGACGTGGGCGTGGCGGGCATGGCCGAATGCAAACAGCGATGCGGCCTGCATCTCCACCGCCAGCACCCCCGCATCGGCCCATCGGCGCAGCTGGTCACCCGTCTCGCGGTAGGGCGCGTCGGTCGTCCACACCCGTCCCTGGCGCACGGGCCCGAGCGCCGCGAGCGTTGCGCCGAGGTGACCGAGGAGTGCTGCGGTTGGCGTGGCCACCGTCTCTGCGGGCGGCAGGTAGTGGAGCGACGTCCCTTCATCGCGCACGGCCTGGTCGGCCACGACGATGCAGGGAAGTGGCAGGGTCGGTGAAACCCGACCCGCCGAGGTGATGCCGAGGATGACCTGGGCGCCCGCGGTCTGCAACTGTTCGGCGATCAGCACCGCATAGGGGCCGCCGATGGTTCGCGGCACGACGCCGCAGCGGACGCCCCCGAGCGTGACGCCGAGCATCTGGGTGTGGAAGCACGCCCACGACCGCACGGGCGTCACGGTCTCGTCGTGCGCCAGTCCGTCCGAGAGGTCGCCGTCGAAGTCCAGGACGCAGATCTGCGGGATCGGCTGGTCCGGCAGCCCGCGCGCGTCCCGCACCGCCTGCATCAGATCAGCAGGTGTGAAGACCGATTCCGCGTCGAGGGGGTGATGCAGGAGGGGGGTGGTCATCCTGGCCAGCGCCATCCGAGGACCTATTCCTCCTGTTGCCACTCCTGAGGAGGCTGCGGGCCCAACCGGATCCCGGCCAGGTCTGCATCCTCGACACTCCCGTCCGTGACCGTCGCCTCCTTGGGGGTCGAGCGTCGTTCCTGCTTTTCGCGCCGGCGCTCAGCGACGGCACGCTCGCGTTGCAGTTTCACCGCCGTCATCTTTCCCTTCCGACTCAATGGTGTAGTTCTCCGGGTTGTCTAAAGGCAAAGCCCTGTTCAGGCGCTTCTGTGACATGACAAGAGGGCCGACCGTACGGGTCTCCCTCCTGGCTGGGCGTGCCGGCGGCTGGCGGTGAGGCCCTGCCGCGCTCGCAACTCTGGCGGGGATGGCCGCCGCCTGCGAGTAGGCTCGCATCATCAAGTGTGTCACAGGATGCCGCGGTCGATGCCTTCGAGGTCGTCCCGGCCCGCCGGTTCGTGAGCCGAGGACCTGCTGGGCTGGACGCCTGGTCGGGGAGGACGAGCCCTCCAGGCTGTCCGTTCGCCAACGGCGCGTCGTTCTTTGCTGTGAGACGCCTGGGAATTCGCGCAGCGCCGCCGTGCGCTGCGTCGCGTGTCCAGGTTCTAGACTGAGGCCTGGTCGGATGGATGCGTTGGCATGGTCCTGGGCGCCCGTACCAGCAACAGATGGGAGTTTCCGATGAACCGGACCCGGCGACAACTGCCAGTCCTCGCAGCAGCACTGCTGGGCGTGGCCGCCTGCGCCGAGCATTCCGGCGCCACCGTCGCCCCGGCCCCGACAGTGTCAGCCGGCCGGCCAACCTCGCGACCCGATCCCGCGCCGACCCCGCGGCCCACGGCGCAGCCGCAGATGCAGGCGACGCAAGGGGATGCGCGCGCCACGATCAGCGTCGAAGTGGTCTGCAGCAGCACCCGCCTCCGCACCACGAATGCGCGCGTGCGCTGGAACGTGGCGGGCCCTGTCGTTGCGGGAGCCGCCGCGCTTGCCGCCACCCGGCCAAGCCTCGAGCTGACGGTGTACGACAACGGCTTTGCCAAGGGGCTGTCGGCGACCCTGCCGATCGAGCCGGCCGCAACGCCCGACAACCCGATCGTGGCCCGTCAGGCGGCCAACCGGCCGGCGCTGCGCGCCTATCAGGTGCGAATCATCGAGGTCGAGCAGCCGCGCGCCCTGGCCGAGGCGCAGGGCGGCGGCGCGGCAATGGGCGTCGTCGTGGAAGGACTCGAGCCGGGGATGAACTACACCTGGCGGCTCAACCTCGAGACCCCGGGCGGACGAGTCGTCTCGCCAGAGGTCACGGTCCAGGCGCTGGTGTGTCCAGCCGACATGGTGCCCGACACCGCACCGCCAGTGAGGCGCCCATGAATCGCCACGCCCTCGCCTGCATCGTCGCCGCCGGCCTGCTGCCGGCCCACCTGGCCCAGGCACAGCTCAGCGTCACCGTCACCGACATCAATCCCGATCGCTCGACCCATGATCCGGTCGACCCGGACGGTGCGTCTGGAGGCCGGGTCAACGGCATTGCCGTCGCGGCCAGCCAGCCAGCGACGATGTATGCGGCAAGCGAGTGGGGTGGCCTGTTTCGCAGCACCGACAGCGGGCAACGCTGGGTTCACGTCGATGGCCATGTGCCGACCGCCACCTGGGACGTGGCCGTCGACCCGGCCAACGCCAACCGGGTCTATGCCACCTCATGGTTCGACGGGCGCGTCGCCAGCCGCTCGGGCATCAACGTCAGCAGCGACGGAGGTGTCACGTGGACGCATCCGGCCAGCGCCACACCGCCGGCCGGCTTCTGTCTCAACGACACACGGCGGACCGAACTGGCCGCCTTCGGCATTGCCATCGATCCCGCCAATGCCGCCCGCGTCTTCATCGGCACCAACTGCGGGTTGGCGATCAGCGTCAACAGCGGCGGCACCTGGACGTTTGTCGATCCGACACCCAACAACGGCGCGCGCGACGTCTGGGACGTCGTCGTGCACCATGGCGGCATCATCGACATGTGCGGCGACGACGGCCACCAGCGATCGACCGACGGCGGCGCCACCTGGACCACCGCGAACACGACGCCGCTGCCTGCCGGCCGGTGTTCCATTGCCGCGTCGCCCGACGAGGCGTATGTGCTGTTTGCCAGCGTCGGCCTGTCGATTTTCGAGAGCGACGATGGGCTGAACTGGGCCGGCACCTACGCCAACCCGTCGCCGCAGGGCCGCATCCCGTTCGTGGCGACCAACCAGCGACAGGGCGCCACCTACGACCTGTGGTTCGGCGACGTCAGCCTGCATCGGGGCACCTGCACCACGCCGAATCCTGCGGCGCCGGGCGGCGCGCAGCGCTGCAATGCGTCGGCAGGATGGGCCGGCGGCTTCACGCGCCTGGCTGGCGGCCATGACGACACCGCGGACATCCTGTTCGCCCCGGGCGTGAACGTCGATGCCTGCCCGGTCCTGTTCTCATCGGATGGCGGCGTGTATCGCAATACGGTTGGCGCGAGTCCGGGTTGTCATACGCCGGCCTGGGAGCAGCCGCTCGTGACGCCGCACGCGCTGTGGAACTTCTCGTTCTCGGGATCGCCGCGGGCCGGCGTGGCTCCCGAGGACCTCTACTTCGGTAATCAGGACAACGGGTCGTTCGGCACTACCAACGGCGGCGCGGCGGTCGTCAACTGGACCAACCAGGAGTGCTGCGACGGCTTCGACACTGCCGGCGAGACCACCCGCGGGCTCACGACGATCTGCTGCTTCGGCGGCCCGCGTGCCACCCTGATGTTTCTCAGCCCCCCGGGCCTGGCTGGCGCGCCGATCCAGGTCAATACCTATCCGGCCGGCAACGTGAGGGCGTTCGAGCACCTCGAGGGCATCGTCAACTTCGGCCCGGACGATTACGTGGTGCTCACCACGGCGGGCGTCTTCGTCACCCTGAACATCGGCGCCTCGCCAATCGTCTGGACGCAGCTCGGCGCCGGCAACTCGCCGGGGTCGCCGTGCGGCGTGCGCGTGTCGAGCAGCGGCGGTACCGCCACTTTCTTCGTCAAGTCGGGCGGGTGCAACGGCGACGCGCCAGGGCCGGTGTGGCGCCATCAGGGCACCGCGGCCGGGGGCACGTGGACGCAGGTGGTGTCGCCGGGGCCGGGCGGGTTCGGGGTGTACTCGGTCGATCGGCACAACCCGCAGCGCATCATCGGGTCGCACCTCGGCGGGCCGGGCGGTCCGCGCATGGTGCTCACCAGCAACGGCGGCGCGACGTGGAACCAGCTGACGGCGCTCGACACGCTCATGACCGGTGGCGGCACGTTCCTCTACACCACGCTGTCGGGGCCGAATCGCTTCACGTCCTTTGCCGGTTACCCCCAGCCGTCGCTGGTCGCGTTCGACCCGCTCGATCCCGACATCATCGTCGCCGGCGGCCAGGACTCCGGGGTGTTTGTCAGCGTCAACGGCGGCACGCGCTGGCAGCTCGTGACTGATCCGGTGACGCCGGGCGCGTCGGGGGTGGCGCACATCCCGCGCCCGTACTACGCGCACTTCGACCATGATTCGCCGGCGGGCGACATCAACGTGTATCTCGGCACACGCGGCCGCGGCGCCTGGCGCCTGACCTTCAAGAAGGTCCCGAGCGCGGAGGTGCAGGTGCCATCGGCGCCGACGTTTCTGCCCTCCTGCGTCGGTGACACGCGGCCCGGTGTGCTGCAGGTGTGCAACACCAGCCTCGGCAATCTGGTCGTCACCGGGATCACCTCCACCGATGCCCAGTTCAGCGTCGTGCCTGCCTCCGGCGGGTTTCCGGTCACCATCAGCCACGACTTCTGCTTCCCCTTCCAGGTGCTGTTCACGCCGACGTCACCCGGGCCCAAGTCGACCACGCTCAGCATTGCCAGCAACGACCCGAATTTCCCGTCGCTGCCGGTAGCGGTCAGCACCAGCACGGGTGCGGCGGTGGCCGTGTCGATGATTGCCGACAGCGGCGGCTTCGGGCAGATGTGTCAGTCGCCTGGGCAGTTCAAGGATCTGCCGCTGACCATCAACAACGGCGGCACGTGTCCGCTCACCATCACCGGCATCTCGTCGTCCCTGCCGGCGTTCGAGACGCCGCAGGTGGTGGCGCTGCCGACGGTCGTGGGCCCGGGCAACAACATCGCCCTGCCGATCCGATTCGTCGGCGGCGGCGCCGGGGCCCACAACGCCAGCATCACCATCGCGACCAACGATCCCGCGTCGCCGAACACGGTCGTCGGCGTCAGCGCGACCGTGCCGCCGGTCTACGTGTGCGAGCCGCCGCTGTTCACCGCCGTCGATGGCGCCGTCGGACCGACCTTTGGCAGCGCCGCCACCGGCGGGTACACAGTCAACACCACGGGTCACTTCCTCGGGTCGTTCGGCGCCGGCCGCCGCTTCGCCCTGCAGGCGCAGGGCGAGTATCGTTACTATCCGGGCCGTCAGGAAGGCCAGATGGGTGCGGCGCTGCTGTACCGCCGGAACGTCCTGCAGGTCGGCGTCGGCGCCAGCGTCAGGAACGCCAACCTGCGCGGCCACGCCTTCCCCGGTACGATCAGCGAAGCCACGCTCGGGATCGACGCGCTGCTGCCAACGGTGCGATTCGGGCTGTTCGGTTCGAAAGGCCTCCAGGAGACCGATGTGGTCGACCTCGCCGAGATCGTCGGCGCTCCGCTTCCCGGCGGCGGACCAATCGTAGCCACCGAGCGGGTGATTCACACGGTGGATTCACTCGGCGGACAGGTGCAGTTCCCGATCCTGCCGCTCACCTGGATCGACGCCAACGTGGCGCTGCTGTATCGTCACGCGCCGGGTGCCAGCAACACGGCCGGGGCCGCGGTACGCATCTCGCGGCAGTTCCTGCCGTGGCTGGCCGGCTTTGCCGCCGTCGACGTGAACGAGAGCTTTGTCGGCGCCACTGCGGTCGGGACCGTCACGTTCGGGGTTCGCGTGGGACTCTGGCCGCAGCCGCAGGACTACTCGAACCCGGTGAACCCGCTGGGCACGCTCGTGCCGCGCGTGCGTTACGAGATATTCGACCGGGTGCGGTAGGCAGTTGCCAGCAAACGCGGGCGTGCAACGCGCGGGACTCGGAGTTATCCTGCGCAGACATGATTCGCCTCAGGATGGTGCACGCGACCTTCGCCTCGCTTGCCGCGACGTTGCTGTTGGCAACACTTTCCATCGCTCAGCCGGCGGCGACCGACGATGATGCGGTCTGGACGGCCTACCTCACCTATCTGCGAGCGGCCCCTGCGGCCAGCGGGCCCCTCGAGTTGATCCAGGGCTTCCAGAAGAACCTGATTGCAACAGGGGTCGCGGCCTCGGATGCACAAGAACGCGTGGCCGTGATGCTCCGGCTGATGCGCGAGCGTACGGACGCATGGCCGCTGATGTTCGACAGGATCTACGCCAGCGCCACACCGAACTTCTCCATCAAGCCGAACGCTCTCCTGATGACGGCGGTCGAAGGTCGGACACCCGGTCGTGCCCTCGACATCGGCATGGGGCAAGGGCGCAATGCCGTGGGGTTGGCGCGGAAGGGGTGGACCGTCACTGGCTTCGACGTCTCGGCAGAAGGCCTGGCGGTCGCGAAGGCGGAAGCAGCCAGGGCGGGTGTCCACGTCACGACGGTCCTCGAAACCGACCAGGGGTTCGACTACGGGACGGCGCAGTGGGATCTGATTGCCGTCATCTACGGGCCCGGATCCATCGCCGACCGCGATTTCGTGGCCCGACTGCATCGGTCGCTGAAGCCGGGCGGGCTCGTCGTCGTGGAGAGTTTCGCCTCGGAGAAGGCGGCGGGGAGGCGACGTCCGGTCGATATCGATCCTGCCGACCTGCTCCAGGCCTTCTCGGCGTTTCGACTGATCCGTTTCGAAGACACCATGGGGGTGTCGGACTGGGATCCCCAGACGACCGGGTTGGCGCGATTGATCGCCCAGAAGCGGCCATGAGGCGGCACCGCGGCCATGCAGCGCGGCTCCGCCTCCATCTCCTCATGCAGGTCGATTCCCTAGCGGCGGTCGTACGTGACGATGCTGGTCAAGACCCGCCGCGTCACCGGTTCAACGGCGATGATGGTGAGCGAGCGGCCATCGGGTGATCGAATTCCCCGGTAGGCAAAGACTGCCCGGCCTGCACGACTGAAGGTCGCGTCGACCACCGCGTCGTCCACCTTCGTCAGGACGACCGTGTCGACGTCTGGCATGCCGCTCACCGGATATGCCCTGCCATCGTAGGCAGCGGAGAAGCGGGCGGTCACCGTCCGCCCCGTGGCCCGGACCGACTGCGTGACGCACGTCACCCGCGCCGCCGTCGATGCGCAGGTCAGACGCTCCTCGGCACGGGCTTCAGCGCCGTGACCGTAGCGCGTCCGAGCCGGGTTCATCACCCAGGTGCCGTCGAGAGGGTCGGCGTGGGCGGCCGGCGCCAGCAGCAGTATGAGGACGAGCAGCAAGCATGAGGTACGCACGTCGCTAGTGTTCAACGAGCGGGCACGACAGGCAACGCCTGTGTCGGCGCCCGAGGCGGCTCATCGGTGACGCGACATCCTGTAGTAGTGTGCGTGCTCCGGGTTGCCGGGCCGACCCCGTGTCGGTGCGGGGCGACGGTGGTGTCGTGCCTGCTTGAGCGGGAGGGGGCGTCTGCATGAGGGGTTTCGCTGTCACGACCATGGCCGTCGGTGTCTGTGTCCTGGTGGCGGCGCTGTGCGGCGCCCAGCCGGCCGGCGCTGCTCGCCCAGCCGAGCACTGGACGATCAGCGTCTACACAGGGGCGTCGCCGTTTGCGTTGACGCCCCCAGGCTCGGTGCGGCACCCGGTGCTGACGGCGGCGCATGTCACCGACATGCCTGACCTGAAGATCGACACGGTGGCCCACCCGAACATCGTCAGTGCCAACGGCCGGCTCCACATGTTTTTCACGGCCAAGGACCTGTCGGTGAACAAGGGCGGGATTGGCCTGGCCGAGAGTGTCGACGGCCTGCACTGGACGTTCCGGAAGACCGTGCTGCGCGAGCCCTTCGTCCTGTCGAGCCCATTCGTCTTCCAGTGGCAGGGCACGTACTACATGGTGCCGGAGTCCTACACCGAGCACTCGGTTCGCCTCTATCGGGCGACCTCGTTTCCAGACAAGTGGGAGTACGTTCGCGACCTCGTCTCAGGCGGACCGACCGATTCCTTCATCAGCCCGACGATCCTGCAGCACGACCAGCGGTGGTATCTGTTCACGTCGCCTTCTGGCAACGACACCCTGCGCCTGTTCGCGGCCGCAGAGCCGACAGGGCCATGGGTCGAGCACCCGGCCAGCCCGATTGTCCGCAAGGATCCGCACAACGCCAGGCCGGCCGGACGCCCCTTCGTCCACGACGGCGCGCTTTATCGCGTCGCGCAGGATTGTGAACCGACGTACGGCCTCCAGGTGTTTGCTTCGAGGATCACGGCGCTGAGCCCGAAGGCTTACGCCGACACCAAGGTGGAGACGCCGCTGATCAAGGCATCGGGCCAGGGCTGGAACAGCAAGGCGATGCACCACGTGGAGGCGTACCAGACGGGACCGGGTGCGTGGATTGCCGCCGTCGATGCGCTCGGCAGCACGTCCCCGCCGCCACCGCGCTGAAACGCGTTCCGCCTCGTCCGTGCTCGTGCAGGAGGGTTCAGTGGCACCAGTCTCGCTCCGCGGGCGTCATCTCCCGGCGGCCTTCGCCGTCACGCTGCTGGCCCTGGCGTGGCCAGCGACGGCCCTGGCGCAGATTGGCGTCATCATGGATCTTTCCCGTCCGCCCAGGCAGGAGCGGTCGGTGGAGGTCCGCTCCACATTGCCCGAGTGGGTGGCGATGCCAAGGCATGCCCGGATCCTTGCAAGCGACGGCCTGGAGTTGCGACCCCTCAAGAACTCCGCGGTCACCTACGAGAATGCGAAACTCGGCGTGCTGGTCGGGGCGCTGCGCAACGCCGGCGGATGCGCTCGCAACCTCACCGTGCGGCTGCAGTACACCGACGCCGAGTGGCGCGCGGTGGGCACGCCGCTCGAGAACGAGGCCCGGGTAAGTCAGGTCGAGCCTGGTGGCGCCCTCCCATACCGCTTCCGTCTGCGACGGACCGACGAGTTCAAGGATCCGCCTTCCGGATACATCGTGCAGGTCGCCGAGGAGGGCAAGCCAGTGGCTGCCGCCCTGCAATGGGTCGATCGGGACCGCCGCATCGATGTCTCAGCCTGTCCGCCGGGCGGCCTGCGGACCTCGTTTGTCGAGGGGAAGCGTCGGGCAACACTGAGTGGCTATCGAGTCGACGGGACAGTGGCGGTGCAGCACGGCGGACCCGTCCGGCCTGACGCGATCATGCTCACCGCGCTGCTTCTCGACGACGCCGGGGAAGTGCTGGAGGTGCTCACGGGCGTGCCTCACGCCACGCCGAGGGAGTTGCCCTCCGATGCTGTCGAGAACGCGCAGGCCATTCCGTTCAGCCTCTCGACGGGGATCCCGCTCGGCAAGGCGGTGCAGACCGTGCAGTTCTTTGCGGAACGTCTCCCGGACGCGCGCACCGCGCCGGCGCCTCTGGACAAGCGGTAGGGGCGCCTCCCCGAGGCGCCCTGCCAGGGCAGTTCGGGGAGCTGCCCCTACCTTCGAACAGCCCTGTTCACGCTGGTGACACGCCCGCCTCGGCCAGATAGGTGGCCATCGTCCGCGCGAAGTGAGGGAACGCCACCTCAGGCCCCTCGATCTCCGGGTGCCACTTCTTCTCCCACTCGAACGAGTAGAAACCCTTGTAGCCCGCCTTGGCGAGCACGGTCACCTGCGTCTTCACCGGCACCTCGCCGGCGCCAATCAGGACATATCGGCGGTCCGCGCCGTCTGCTTTCGAGTCCTTCAGGTGTGTGTGTCGGACCAGGCGGCCGATCGCGGCGTAGGTGTCCGACGGCGCCTCGTTGCCTGCGACGAACGTGTGATGGGCGTCCCACAGCAGCGCGAAGGCGTCCGACTTCACCGCGCGCTCAATCGCGACCAGGTCCTGCGAGCGGGTGAAATCACCGTGTGATTCCAGGAGCACGGTGACCCCCGCGGGCGCCGCGTGCGCAGCGAGCTGTTGGAGGCCCGCGACCACGCGCGCCATGACGTCTGCGCGCGGCTCGCCCTCCGGGAACTTGTCGCCGAACACGCGCACGTATTTGACGTCCATCGCGTGCGCGAGGTCGATGAAACGACGGCCCTCGTCGAGTTGTGCGGCGCGCACGCTGGCTGCCTTCTCGTGCATGCGTGAGGACGCACCGAGATCCGAGACGACCAGGCCGAGCGCCGCGAGGTCCTTCTTCGTCGAGGCCAGGCGCGAACCCGTCAATTCGGGGACCCTGGTCAGATCCATCTCGCCTGCCACGCCTCGGAGCTCGAGCGACGCGTAGCCGAGCTGATCGGCCTGGGTGAGGATGGTCGTCCAGCTCCAGGCAGGGCACCCCAGCGTGGAGAACCCGATCGGATACCGCTTCGCCGGACGAGCGCGGAGGATGGCTGGCGCGGCAAGGCCGGCCGTCAGGGCCGTGAGAAACGCGCGACGGTCAGTAGGCATGCAGGTCACCTTTCGAGCCGGATTATAGGCTCGGCTCAGCCTTGCCGCGGGCGTCCAGCGCCGACGCCGCGCGCGGCCGTCGGCGCACGTTCCGCGTGGCACGTGGGGATCAATCCTGGCTGATCTCGACACCGTATCTGGTCGCGGCCCCCTTGATGCGCTTTTTGATGAGTTCCACCTCGTCTTTGTCGTATTTCGACGCGTTGCCCGCCTGCTGGATGTACCGCCACGCCGCGCGCACGTGGTCGGCGCTGTCGATCGGATACTTGTGGTTGGTGGGATCGGCAAAGTCGACGTCGCCATAGTCCCGCACGCCCTGTTCCGGATTCACGTCGTCGCGTCGATCGATCTTGTTGGACATCGCTGCTCCCTTCGTGCGTGAGAGTCAATTGCATCTCCCGTGCCGTCGATCGCCAGGGCCCGGTTGATGACCGGACCACCCGACCTCTGGCAGGATGGGGCCATGATCCGTCTGGCTGTTGCCGGTCTCTGCGGTGTCGTTGCTCTGCTTGCATCGTATGGATGTGGCGGGTCGCCCGACCGCTCCGACGCTGTTCATGGTGGCGCCGGCTCTCGTCAAGGCGCGACGACAGGCCCGGGCCGGCCGGCGGCCGCCGTGTCGGTCGACCTGACTGACGCCCGCCTCGAGGCGCTGGAGCGCGGCCTCCGGGCAGAGGCAGGTGCGGTGCGTGACGCCCAGGCTCGCGCGCTCAACGCGACGACGCCACAGGAGCGCGGCGAGGCACTCCAGGCGGCCTTCGAGGATGCGACGCTACGGCAGGGTGCCGAGGCGGCCGGCATGCCCCAGGACGCGTATCGGCAGCTACGCACAGCAGTCACCGACACGCTGCGAACGCTGGATTACCAGGGCAAGATCGAGGGGCCGCTGAGCGTGGACTTGTCGCGCGTCGATGCGGCCACCAGGGACCGCCTGTCCCGTGATCCGCTGGCGGCACTGTCGCCCGCGGCTGCTGACGCGCTCCGCCGGCGCATGGGCAGCCTCGTGCCGGTGTGGCTCGAGTATGTGCGGTTGACGGCAGTCGCCGGCTGAAACGGCGACTGCCAGCCGCGACGTTCCGGGACGGTGTGAGGTGCGCCGCGCGCAGGCGCGCGCGGCGTGGCAGGCGTGACATCAGCGAGGACGTGCGTCCACGATTACGCCGACAGGCGCTTCGGGACGTCGGTCGGCCGGTGCGGCTCGAGGGCATCGGTCATCCGCCGCGTGATGGCGTTCGTGAAGCACGACTTTCGCTGCTGGTCTGTGCAAGGTAGCTACACCTCGCGCATCGATCGCACATAGGACGTGACCAGATGTCCGGCTGGTCAGCGTCGGACGTTATCTGCAGAAGACGGGTCGCCCAGCGAGCCCGGTTGACCTGCACGGGAGGCCACCCGGGAGACAGGCATGTGCGGCGGCTCCGGTCCCTCGCCACGCAGTGAGCAGAAGGAGACGCGTATGGATCCTCAGGACGAACTCGTTCGCGCCGATGCCGCCTCAACTCGTAACCGCAACGCGGTCCAGGTCCTGCGACGGCTTGACGAATTGGGCGCCATCAAACTGGACGTGCTGCTGTCGAGGTCGGCAGAGATCAGCCAGATCATCACCGAGGCGGGTGGTGGGGGCGGGGGTGGCGCCGTCAGGCTCGAAGACTGGGAGCGCATCTGTTATCCGTTTGTCATTCGGATCGGGCCGCGCTCCGAGCTCGACCTTGTGTCGGTCGCGGCTGAACTGAAGCAGCTGGGCTTCGACGTCCGATCCGGCAGGGGGTGAGCACACTCCCTGACCCGAACGGGGGCGGCCTCGCCCATCACGACGCGCCAGGGGCGCATCTCGATGTGTTGCGAGAGCACCTCCGTTCCGCGTTCAGGATGGCGCGGCTGCTGCTCGATGAGGTGCTGGACCCCCGGTTCAGCGAACTTGAACCCGAGGAGTACCGCAACCTGGTAGGCAAGGCGGGCGGCGAGCTGGCCATGCTGCTGCGCCTTGCCAGCCGCGCGTTACCGTACGCGACCGACGCGCAGGAGATCGGTACGCTGGCGCGCGATCTCGCGCCGCTGGCCCGTTCTCCGCACGTCTATCGGGCGCTTGCCTTCAGGCCGTCGCGGGCCCCCATGCACGCCCTGGCGCATCTGTGTCTGGCGCAGCTCGGCGTTGCGGACGAGGAGCTGGACGTCATCGTGCGCGCTGCACTGCGGTCCTCGGTCTGTGCCGCAAACGAACGGATGCCCTACCGCATGCTGGATGGGGCCTGGACCCGTCATCTGGCCTTTGGCGACGCGGAGCTCTCTCATCCCGCACTGCCCCTGTCGCCGCTCGGGACCGGCGTCGACCTCATCGAGGCCACGCCGAACGATGCGTACGCATTCACCCACGCGCTGCCGTACGCCACCGACTTCGGACGCCTTCCGTTGCCGGACGGGTACGACTCACATCATCTGCTGTCCATCGCCGAGGCCCTCGCCGCGTATGCGCTGGATGACGACGATCTGGACCTGGTGGCCGAAGTGCTGATGGCGCCTGCCATCCTGCGCATCGGCTGGACACCGACCTTGACCTTTGCGTGGGATGTCCTTGCCCGTGTCTGGACCGAGCTGGGCTTCGTGCCCGGACCGGGCCTGCCGCCGGCACGAACGAATGAGACGCGCGTCGAGACCGTGCGCCGTGTCCTCGGCTCGGTGTACCACACCACGTTTGCGGCGGGCCTCTGCTGCGCCACGCTGGTGGCGTGCGACGTCGTGCCGCCAGGTGTGGAACACGGCAGCGGGGGCCGTGCGTTGCCAGCGGGCAAAGGCCAGGCGTGGAGAAGCAGCTGGCAGCAGCTCTCGCCGCGGGCGCAAGACGATTTGATCTTCCTGCGGCTCGCGTTCTCCTTCCGACGGGCCACCGATACTGCAGATTTCGTCAGGCTCCGCGGCATTCTTGGCGAGGCGGCGGAGGCAGGCCTGCTGGAGCATCCCCTGTTCCTGCAGGGTCTCGAGTTGCTCGAGAGGGTGGCGGCCCCGGAAATGGGTGGCGTCCGCCGGGCGTGAATGCGGGGGGCGGCACGCTGCCGCGGCCCGCGCGAATGCGGTTACAGTCTTATCGATGATCCAACCCTATGCCATCGGTCTGTGCAGCTGGTCGTTGCAGGTCAAGAGCGTGCCCGAACTACGGCGCTTTCTCGACGAGCTCGGCGTCAACGTGATTCAGATTGCCTGCGGCGATCCGCACCACGCGTCGTGGGACGAGGGCGACGACATGCCCGCGGCGGCGCTGGCTGCCGGCTTCGATATCCACGCGGCGATGGTCGGGTTTCCCGGCGAAGACTACACGACGCCCCAGACGATCATGGAAACCGGCGGCTTCGGCAACCCGTCAACACGCGCGGCACGGCTCGAGACATTGAAGTGGGCGCTGACGCGCACGACCGCGCTGGGTGTCGATCGCCTGATGATGCACGGCGGCTTCATCCCCGACCCCGAAGACGATGGACGGAAGGCCTTTCTCGACACGCTCGGCGAGGCCGCAGCGCTCGCCAAGGGGCACGGGGTCACCCTCGGCCTCGAGACTGGCCAGGAGACGGCCGATCTGCTACGTCGCACGCTCGACGACCTGAAGTGCGACAACGTCAAGGTCAACTTCGACCCGGCCAACATGCTGCTCTACGACATGGGCGACCCGATCCGTGCCGTGGAGATCCTCGGCCCCGACATCGCGACCGTCCACTGCAAGGACGCCTTCCGCCCGACGACGCCAGGGGAGTGGGGGCAGGAGGTCCCCCTTGGCGAGGGTGCCGTGAACATGCCGCTGTTCATCGAGACGCTGAAGAAGGTGGGGTACACGGGACCGCTCGTGATCGAGCGCGAGGTCGGCAACCAGCAGGAGCGGCTGGCCGACTGCGCGCACGGGATCCGCGTCCTGCGCGACATCCTGGCGAAGTAGCTGCGGACTGGTTAGCCGTGGCCTCGGCGTATCGACGCGTCATCCTGCACGGGGGCAGAGGCGGCCAACAGCGGCTCGTCTGCCGGACGCTTTGTTTCAACGCTGGCGGTGTCTGATGATCAAGCGGCAAGCGCGGGCGGTCGCGGTCTTGGTCGCGACCGTCCTGATGGCGGTCGGGAGTGCTGGCGCCGCCACCAAACCGAACATCATCGTGATCCTCGCCGACGATCTCGGGCCTGGCGACGTCGGGTCGTACGGCGGCACCCTGGTGCCGACGCCGCGACTGGACGCGCTGGCGGCCGAAGGGACGCGATTCACGCAGTACTACTCGGCGTCGCCGATCTGCTCGCCGTCGCGTGCCGGCCTGATCACCGGGCAGTACCCGGCGCGCTGGCGCATCACCAGCTTCCTGCAGACGCGCAAGGGCAACGCCGGCGCCGAGATGGCCGACTTCCTCGACCCCCGCGCGCCGTCGCTGCCGCGCACCTTGCAGGCGGCCGGGTACGCCACTGCGCACATCGGCAAGTGGCACCTCGGCGGCGGCCGGGACGTGACGTCGCCGCCGAAGTTCGCCGCGTACGGGTACGACGAAGGCGTCGGGACCTACGAGAGCCCCGAGCCGCATCCCGACATCACCTCCACGGACTGGATCTGGGCGGACCAGGACACGGTCAAGCGCTGGGACCGGTCGGCGTTCTTCGTCGATCGGACGCTCGACTTCCTGGATCGGCACAAGGGCAGGCCCGCCTTCGTCAACGTCTGGCTCGACGACCCGCACACCCCGTGGGTGCCCTGACGCGACGTCCGATCGGAAGGAGACGCCAGCCAACCTGAAGGGGGTGCTGGTCGAGATGGACCGACAGGTCGGTCGGCTGCTCGACGGTCTGAAGACACGCGGGCTGGAGAAGGACACGATCGTCATCTTCGCCAGCGACAACGGCGCCCTGCCGACCTTCGACGGGCGGCGGTCAGCGCCCTATCGCGGCCACAAGCTCGCCCTGTACGAAGGCGGCATCCGCATGCCCTTCATCGTCCGCTGGCCGGGCCACGTGCCGGCCGGACGGGTGGACTCGCGGTCGGTGCTCATTGCACAGGACCTGTTCCCTACGCTGAGTGCCGCCGCAGGTGCGTCTCTGCCGGGTGACGCCCAGCTCGACGGTCGCAACGTCCTGCAGGCCTGGCGAGGCCGGCCGCTGCCATCACCTGGTCCGCTCTTCTGGGAGTACGGGCGCAACGACGAGTTCTTCAGGTTCGGGCCCGACCGCAGCCCGAGCCTGGCGGTGCGGCGTGGCGACTGGAAGCTGCTGATCAACCCGGACGGCTCGCGGGCCGAGCTCTACGATCTCGCGACCGACCCGAAGGAATCGCGCAATCGTGCGGCCGACAAGCCCGACGTCGTCAAGGCGCTGACAAGGCTGGTGTTGACGTGGCGGGCGAGCTGGCCGGGGGGCAGGTGAGCGTGAGATCGAACTGGCTCGTGTGTGTCGTGGCGGTGGTGCTGAGCCTGGCGTCTGCCGTGGCGGCGGCATCACAGACGCGTCCCCCGGACATCGTCGTGTTCATCTCCGACGACCACGGGGTCCTCGACTCGACCGTCTACGGTTCGAGCGAGGTCGAGACGCCGTCGATGGACCGCCTGGCGAGGGCGGGCCTCACCTTCGAGCGGGCCTTTGTCGCGTCTCCGAGTTGCGCGCCCAGCCGTGCCGCCCTGCTGACTGGCCTCATGCCGGCCCGCAACGGCGCCGAGGCCAATCATTCGAAGCCGCGCCCGGATCTCCAGACGTTGCCCGCGTACCTTCAGGCGCTCGGCTACGAGGTAGTCGCCTTCGGCAAGGTCGCCCATTACAGGTACACCGCTGATTACGGGTTCGACCACTTCGCGCACGACACCTTTCATGACGACGTGGCGATTGCCAGGGGGATTGCCTGGTTGCGCCAGCGCAAGCCGGGCAAGCCGCTGTGCATCCTGTTCGGCACCAACTGGCCGCACGTGCCGTGGCCCGAGACCGATGGCGCCGGTGCCGGGGCGGCGGTCCGGGTGCCGGCGACGCACGTCGACACGCCGCAGACGCGCGAGATGCGCGCGAAGTACCTCGCCGCGGTCAGCCGCATGGATCGGGAGCTGGGCGAGGTCTACGACGCCGCGCGAGATGTGCTCGGCCCGAACATGTTCTTCCTGTTCTCAGCCGACCACGGCGCGCAGTGGCCGTTTGCCAAGTGGACGCTGTACGACGCCGGCATCCGCACGCCGATGATTGCCGTGTGGCCAGGCAAGGTTGCCGCCGGGGTCCGCTCGCAGGCGATGGTCAGTTGGGTGGACCTGCTGCCGACGCTGATCGAGGTCGGCGGGGGACAGGCGCCAGTGCGCCTCGATGGCCGCTCGTTTGCCGACGTGCTGCTCGGCAGGACCACCACGCATCGGGACCGCATCTTCACGACGCATACCAGCGACCCGCCGATGAATGTGTATCCGATGCGGAGCGTCCGGACCGCTGACTGGAAGTACATCCGCAACCTGCAACCGGACCGGACCTTCACGACGCACATCGATCGCGGCAAGCCGGTGGATGGCGCGGGCTACTTTGCAAGCTGGCGCGACAAGGCGACGACCGACCTGGCCGCGGCCGCCGTTGTGGCGCGGTACCACCAGCGTCCGGCCGAGGAACTGTACGACCTGCGGGCCGATCCCGGGGAACTGCAGAACCTGGCCAGCGATCCCCGTCATGCCGAGCGTCTGCGGACGCTGCGCGCCGAACTGACTGCGTGGATGACGACCAACGGCGATCAGGGCCGCGTTCCTGGCGAGCCCTGAGGTGGGCGGAGCGCCTCCATCGTCCGACGCGGGGGGGTGCTCGTGTGTGCGTACTCATACGGTAACTCTGGAAAAAGAAAGATATGCACTGAAAGGCAATGAGAAGAAAGGATACAGGAGTAAGGCGATGTACGATTAGCAGTGCAGTTATAGTACGCACCGCCTAGCCGGGCTTGCATGTCCCGGGGCACGCGCACTCAGGTAAGTCCCAGCAGGACATGACCGTGGCGGCAACGACCACAGCCTGGTACATCATCGCCTGAGGTCGTAGCTCGGCCGATGCTGAACGGAGCGTCATGCATGGCTATGGAGACCTTGGGCGAAAACTTACCGGCTGGGCGACCAGTGGCCGTCTTCGCCGGCGGCCAGCTGAACGTATTCGCGATTGCGGCTGGCGGTGCGATGAACCGTTGGGCATCGACGAACGGTATTGATTGGACCGGACCCAGCGAACTGCTTCGCGGATCGACAAACTTGGAAGCGTCCTATCCATGCGCCATTGCGGTTGGGAACGCGGTGCATGTGTTTGCCGTCAACCAAGGGGGGGTTCTTGCCAGCGGCGGACCACTCGCGCATTGGTTCTCTCCAGACGGCGTGAACTTCCTGCCTCCCGTTACGGATGCGGCCTGGGCCATTCCCGGCAGCGGCAATGGCATTGGCGCATCGTCGGCCGATGCAAACCGAACGGATGCATTCGCCGTGACGCCGAACGGCCTGATCCGCTATTCCTGGAGCACCGGTTTAGCCTCGCTTGGATCAGGTCCGCTGCCGCAAGCGGCACCGTCCCCAGGGGAACTTGCCGCGCTGCGTTCCGGCGGCAGTGTCCTCGGGCGCCAATATCACCGACGTCTTCGTCATTGGTGCGAACAACCAGGTGCTCCGTTGGCGGACGGCGGATAAAGTGGGCCACGAGCGTGCTGCCGTCGCCGTCAGGTGCGCCCCCCTATGCTGGTCTCGTCGGTACTGGATTAATGGCCATCACGCCGGCGGCCGGCCAGGTCGAGGTGTCTGCAGTGACGAGAAGCAGACGTCTCGCGCACTGGTCCTTCGACGGCGCTGACGTGGCAGCCGCCGAGTTTCTGCCGTCTGGACCGATCCCCTTGACGGAGAGCGTTCCCGTCGCGATTGTCGTGGACGGTCGCACCGAGGTCTTTGCCATAGGACAATCGCCCAATGCCTTGAGCGGCGGGCCGCTAATCCGCTGGCGCCGCCGGCACGGGGGCGCATGGAGTGATGCCAAGGTTATCGGTGCGTCCCTCTCGGAGGGCGGGCTCGGGGCCAGCGGCGCACGTTCGCGCACGGATGTTTTCGGCTTTGGCGGGGGCGGGCTCCAGCACTGGCCCGCCGGTATCAGGGCCGCCACTAATGAACCTTGGGCGAACTGGGCCAACACAGTTCGCTCCACCCCAGCCGGCCATTGCTATCCGACCACCGAGGAAGAGGTCGTCGCGGTTGTCACAACAGCGGAAAAGGGTTGCCGGCGCCCGGGTACGCGCCGTGGGCAGCAGTTGGTCGCTCCGCGGCACCGTCGTGCCGCCTGCGCCGCCTTCATCGTTGAAACGAACGGCATGACGGGTCTGATTACCCATGTGATCGACGCGGCAGTCCTCACCGAAGGTGCACCTGACCTCAGATATCTCGTTCACGTCGAAGCTGGTATCCAGATAGAGCAGCTGATGCGCACGCTCGATGGCCTCAACCTTGGGCCGTTCACGATGGGGGGCTCCTCGGGTCAGACGCTGGCCGGCGTGATTTCGACGAGCGTTCATGGCGCTCACTGGGACCGCGGCCCAATTCCTAATGCGGTCCGCGCCATCCAGTTGGTCGGCCCGGGTGGCGCACGCTACTGGATCGAGCCTGATCAGTGGCGCATCACGAAAGAAGATGAGCTGCGTCGAAGACTCGGGCCAGACGTGCAGATCCGCTACAACGACGACTGGTTCGATGCGGTGCTGGTCTCGGTGGGATCGATGGGCATCATCACGGCGGTTGTCCTCGAGGTCACCGATCAGTACTTCCTGCAGCGGACGCTGACGGCGATGCCATGGTCGGAGTTGCGACCGAGGCTCGCGGATGGAAGTGTCTTTACCGATCCAGACCACTATGTGATGGTGGCTCTTCATCCCGCGCAGACCGGCGACCGGATGTCCTATCTGGTGACCATGCGGCGCTCCCCGGACCGGCGGACACAGTCACCGGGGGATTCGACCCGCTGCCGGCGTTCTGCCAGCTCAACATCGAGTCGGCGCTTCTAGCACTCTCAGCGCAGGGCATCGCGACGCCCATCCTCGAAGGCGTGCTCTCGGTGGTCACGGCGACCGCAGGAGCTTTCGGCATCCCCCTGCCGGCGGGTGCAAGCCTGGCGGTCGCCGTACCACTACTGGTGGCAGGGCTGAGGATCGCCGGGCCTGGCGCTTTGGGGGACTTTATCGGCACGCTGCTTAACAGCAATGTGGAGGTCGCCGCTGGGCTCGCCTCGTACCTGACGGAGAGTGCGTTGAAGGAAGGCGTGAACACCAATATCGCGCACAAGAGCATGGCGCCGGTGAATCCGGGCGAATGCGCCGCCCGCGGACTGGCCTTGGAACTTGCGTTCGACGCGACCATCGAAGCTTCTCTGACGTTCGTGGACGAAGCGCAGAATCTGCTTGACCGGAAACGCGCGGAGGGAAGCATCTTGCCCGGATGGTTCTCTCTTCGGTACGTTGGGCCGGCGAGGGCGATCCTGTCACCGCAACAGGCGGGACGAACGTGCATGGTCGAATTCGTGGGTCTGCGCGCGATGACCGGCACCGCCCCGATCCTCGACGAGTTGGAGAAGCTTGGAAAGGTCTACGGCGCGATTCAGCACTGGGGCATGTTCGGTGTCGGTAACCTGGTGGCCGACGACTTGCCCCGGGCCTACCCGCGGCTCGAGACGTGGCGCCGCGTTCGCCGCGGAATCAGCGACGGCGGTGCAATCCGTACCTTCGAGAACGAGTTTTCGACACGTGTCGGTCTCGATGCGGCGCCCGGCGACGCGCCGCTGGTCCAGCAGCAGGATTGGCGCTGGTGCAGCAAGTGTCTCGGTATGGCGTTCGGTGGCGGAGCGGCCGGCGCCTGTCCGGCCGGCGGCGCGCACAACCACGCAGCGAGTGGCAACTACAGTGTTGCTCATAACGCGCCTTGGTTGCCGGGGCAGCGACGCTGGCGCTGGTGCAGCAAGTGCCAAGGCATGACGCTCGAGGGACCTCTCGCCGCACCGTGCCCCGGCGGCGGCGCACACGATCTGAGTGGCAGCGGCGAGTACACGATGGTGCGCAACGGGCAGTCGGATTGGCGTTGGTGTCGGAATTGTCAGTGCCTGGCATTTGGTGGCGCGGCAGCCGCGGGCACATGTCCCGCGGGAGGCACGCACGATCATACCGGCAGCGGCAGCTATTGGCTCGCTTTCGCACCGTTGGTCCAAGCCGAGGTCCTGATCGGTTGGGGGCCTCCCGGAGGCGACCCTGTCGAACAGGCGGCCAGTTCTACCGAGGTGCCCGGCGAACGCGGCTGGCGATGGTGCAGCCGCGCAAAGGATCTCGCGCGCCGACGGACGCTGCTCCGACGGCGTGGCGCATGCGCACGATGGATCAGCCGCCTACATCGTTCCCGCGAACGCGCCGACAGCCCATGGTCAGGCGCATTGGCGTCTCTGCCACAAATGCCAGACGCTCGCGTTCCGCGGCGGCAGATGTTTCGGCGGCGGCCAACACGACCTCGTGGGCAGCGCGGACTACACCGTGCGCGAGAATGCAGGGCAGCACGAGTGGCGTTACTGCAAGAATTGTCAAGGACTCTGGTTCAGTGGCAATGGGGGACAGGGCCGGTGCGCAGCACCAGGCGGCGTCCACGATCCGGGTAGGGACGACTACGTGGTTCAGGTACGCGGGTGATGGCAAGGCGTGGGTCGCCATGGTTGACGATCGACAACTGGATGAGGTGACCACGGCAGCCTCGGCGCATGTCACTCACATGTGTCTGTGTCTCGCGGTCCGCGTCACCTGGTGCGCTGGGGCGCAACGTCGTGCTGCTCGTGTCCGGCGTACTGGCCGGGGGGCTCGCCACTACCCCGGTGCTGGCTCAGTCAGGCTCGTCCGGCACACCTGACAGCGCGTTCGAGTCGTCCGCCATCGTGCTTCTGAGGCCCGAGGCGGTCGGAAGCCCAGCAGTGGCGCACCAACCGACCACGGTCGTGGTGGATAGCAAGCTGAGGGGGCTCGTCGATGAGTTGCTACAAGAGTCGATCGCGTTCCGCCGGCAGTGGCAGCGCCTGACACGGGCACCACGACTCTCCATTCGGATCGAGCTCGTTCACGCCCATCGTGTTGGCGATGCGCACGCCGTCACGGACCTTGTGACCCTGCCCGACGGGTCGCTGGTGGCTGTCGTGGCTGTTCCGGGCGGCCTGAGACGCGCCGAGCTGATCGCGCATGAGGTGGAGCATGTGCTGGAGCGCCTCGATGGGGTCACGGTGGCGGCCCGGCACGCGCTCGGCGACGAATCGGTCCGTCGAGGCACCGGTACGTTCGAGACGGCGCGGGCCGTGCGCGTCGGCAAGATTGTTGCGGGCGAATACCGACCTCGGTAAGACCGGGCCATGCGCGCAGCGATCCCCTCTGCCGTCGTGGGCCTGGTCGCCCTACTGACACCTGATGTAACCCAACGTTACGTGGTCTTGCCCTTGGGGCATGCCATCGACGCCGGTATCCACCCCTGCCGCGCAGCCCTGTCAGCCGATGGCACAATCGTCGCGTTCGATGCGCTCACTGCCTTCGACGCTGCCGATGCTAACCGCAGGCCGGATGTCTATGTACTCGACAGGGCGACGCAGCAGCTGACGCTGATATCACGCACCCCGACGGGTGCCGCGGGTCGTGGCTCGAGCCGATGTCCGAGCATGTCGGCCGACGGCCGGATCATTGCGTTCGAGTCGGACGCGACCGACCTGGTGGGCGGCGACCTGCCCGGCACCTCCGATGTGTTCGTCTTCGATCGACTCACGGCGAAGCTCCTCCGGATCACACCGCCCTCGGACGCGGGACCGACCATGAGTGCACGCGCCGCCCTGTCGGCAGATGGCCGTGTCGTGGTCTTCGACGCAACCGCAGCGGAGCCGACACCTGGCCAGAAGCGCCGTGTCTACCGCGCCACAGTGGACACACCAGGCGCTGTCGAGGATCTCGGCGAGGGCTACGCAGCGACGACGAGCGGAGACGGGAGCGTCGTCGCCTTCGTGACCAGTGCCGGAATCGGATCCAGGCAATCCCTGCGGGTGTTGACCCCGCACGGCGAGCGCACGGTCGGCCAGCCCAGTGGCCGTTCTGCTGAAGGAGATGCCTATGCGCCCTCCCTCTCGGTCGATGGCCGGTGGATCGCATACGTCTTCAAGTCAGCGACGGCACGCGCCGGCCAATCGCATCACAGGAGAACCCAGGTCTTTGCCGAAGAGGTCGGTGGTGGGCAACGTCTCCTCGTCAGCACGACGCAGCAGAGCCGAGAGGCCAACGGCCTCAGCGGCCCCCCGGTGATCGACGCGACGGGGGCTCACGTCGTGTTCGAATCTACCGCGTCGAACCTGGGCTGCGGCTCGTCGGGCACGCCTGCCTGCGACAGTGACCTTAACCTGCTGGCGGACGTCTTCGTGTGGGACCGGGCCATGGGTAGCGCCACGCGACTCAACGTCCCGACCCACGAGCTCGTCTGGCTCGAAGGCGGCAGCCATCCGACGATCAGCGCCGACGGCTGTGCGGTGGCCTTCCTGTCGCGCCAGCCGGTGAGCCACGCCGACGGTCGCGACACCTTCGACCTGTTCCTGACACAGCGTCTGTCCGCTGGCACACGCACCAGCGATCGCCGAGACAGCCTTCCTCCGCGAGTGTGTCCGGAGGCTTCGCACCAGACACCATAGTTATCGTGCGCTCGCGTAAAACGCTTTGCAGGCCAAGCGGTGTCGCGTATCATTGCCGCCCCCAACATAAGCGTATGCACAACTCGAGCAGCTTGGACGAGTTCGGGCATCCCGGCCGGGCACCATGCCGAATCCGACCGTGACGGGCCGACACGGGCAGCACGTCTATGAATTCGGTCCGTTTCGCCTCGACACCGCGGAGCGCCTGCTTCATCGTGCCGGCCAGGCCATCCCACTCACCCCCAAGGCGTTCGACCTTCTGGCCTGCTTCCTCGAGCATCGCGGGCACCTGCTGGAACGGCAGCGGCTGTTACAGATGGTGTGGCCCGATACGTTCGTCGAGGAAGCCAACCTTTCCTACACCGTCTCGCAGATTCGCAAGGCGCTCGGCGACGGCGAGCATGGCGAGCGTTACATCGAAACCGTCCCGAAGCACGGCTATCGCTTCGTGGCGGCCGTGCATGACGCGGAGGTTACAGGTGGCCCAGCGGCTGCGATCTCTGAAGCGTCGCCTGCGACCGCGCGCCGTCCTCGCCGGCCGACGCTGGCCACCGTGGTTGTGATCACGCTCGCAGGTGTGATCGCACTGGCGCTTTATCCGTTGTTGGTTCGACCTGGTTCCTCGACACACGTTCCGGTCCCGGAGCTTACTGTCGTGCCGGTGACCAGCCTCCCTGGCCTCGAAACCGACCCCGCCTTCTCCCCCAACGGGGACCAGGTCGCGTTCGTCTGGGATGGCGGCGGCGGAGGCAACGCTGATATCTACGTCAAAGGGATCGAGACCGGGGAACCACTGCCGCTGACTTCGGACCCGGCCCCCGACAGCAGCCCAGCCTGGTCGCCAGACGGCGACCATGTTGCCTTCGTCCGTGAAGGTGTCGCCGGCGGCATCTACCTCGTTCCGGCGTTGGGCGGTGCCGAACGAAAGCTTGACGATATCTTCCCTGGGGGGCCCTTCTTCAACGGGGCCTACCATCAATTCGGCAGGCGTGCGCTGAGCTTCTCACCGGATGGGAAGTACCTCGCGGTGGCAGACAAGACCTCGGCGAACGGGCCCTTGGGTATCTTCCTGCTCGCGCTGGACACAGGCGAGCGGCGAAGGCTGACCTCACCCCCCGCCTCGTCGGTGGGCGACGACTCCCCTGCCTTTTCTCCAGACGGCGGGACGGTTGCCTTTGCCCGTATGGCAGACGGCACGAGGGAGATATACCTCGTACCAGTCGCCGGTGGCGAACAGCGCCGATTGACGTTCGAGGACCAGGTCCGGCCAGGCTCGTTCACGCACGGCCTGGCGTGGATGCCGGATGGCCGTGAAATCGTCTTTGCCTCGAACCGAAGCGGATCGACCCAGTTGTGGCGCGTTCGCCTGAACGGCGGCACACCCGAACGTATTGCGGTGTATGCCCGCCAACTTTCCCGGCCGGCCGTCTCGCGAGACGGGACCCGGCTGGCCTGGGTCGAGTCCGTGCACGACACAAATATATGGCACGTGCCCATCCCGGATTCAACCGGTGTAGCAGCCGCGCCAACGCCCGTGATTGCGTCCACGTCGGCCGACAGCAACCCGCAGTACTCGCCGGACGGACAGCGAATCGTCTTTGCTTCTCTGCGGTCAGGAACAGCGGAGATCTGGACGGCCGATCATGACGGAAGCAAGGCGATGCAGCTCACGAACATGGGCGGCCCCATGACCGGCACGCCGCGATGGGCGCCGGGCGGACGGCACATCGCCTTCGATTCGATGGTCGCTGGGAATCGCGATATCTACGTCATCAGTGACAACGGAGGCAAACCCCGCCGAGTGACAACCGATGCTGGGGAAGATACCTGTCCAAGCTGGTCACGGGATGGGCGATGGATCTATTTCGGCTCGGGTCGCAGCGGCCGCATGGAGATCTGGAAGATGCCATCGACGGGCGGTCCCGCGAAGCAGGTCACCAGGCAAGGGGGCTTCGAGGGCTTCGAGTCGAGCGACGGCAGGCATTTCTACTACGCCAAAGGACGTGACGTGGCTGGCATCTGGCGGGTCGAAGTTGACGGCGGCGGCGAGACTCCTGTCGTCGACCATCACGGGGCAGGGTTCTGGCGATCATGGGCCGTGACGGCGACGGGCATTTATTTCGCCACCGCCGACGGGCCGTCGAGCGCCATCATCGAATTCTTCAGCTTCGCCACCGGCGGCATCACGAGGGTCGCCGTCCTCGAGCGACCGATCTCGGCCAGGGTCTGGGGGCTGGCGGTGTCGCCTGATGGCCGCTCGATACTCTCCACCCAGACTGACTTGCAGGGCAGCGACATCATGCTCACCCACGATTTCCGCTGACACGGGCGGTGCCGCGGCGTCGCGTCTCATCACCCTGCGCCGGGGATGTCTCACGAAGGCGTAGAAGGGGACCTGCGTGAGCCGTCTGTCACTGCGCGCTCGGCGCTGCGCGCTGCGAATGGCGTCAGTTCCGATGGATGGCGTCGCACGTAGTCCACGACCACATGGCGTATCTGCGACCCTCGCTTGCCGCTGTCGACGTGCGCCTGCAGCTGCGGTTCCAGCTTGGAGTCTGCCCAGCGCCGGAAGATTCGCGACCAGCGGGCGGTCAGCGCCGGCTTTGCCAGGCCCAGCTGCCTGGATATGACAGGGTCTGGTGCGCCGGAGAGTGCGATCCGAAGCACCGCACGTTCGGCAGCCGTCAGCATCAGACGCGGCGGACGATACAGGAACATCGGCAGCAACGCTCCTCCCTGGCGCTCTGCCTCGGCGCGGGTCACCGCCCAGACCGCCGTCGACAGCGGGACACCATTGCGCATGGTCAGCTCGAAACGGTGGAGGTCGTTCCAGGAGCGCGCGATGTACTCGGCCCCGCGGGTGCCGAAGGCCTCGATGACGATGCGCGCGAGGTTGAACCCGGCGTGCGCGTCGATGAAGGCCTGGATGAGGGTCCCCAGCAGCACCGCCCAGTCGTCGTCGCTCAAGCCGCGGTCGTCATAGCCCTGGTTGACGACCACTGCTTGGAGACCATCCCCGGCGTTGCCGCGGGCAACGCCAGGATCCGTCAGGATCCTGGCCTCCCAGCCGTCGAGCTGAAGCAGGCGCCGGCCGACGTGCGGCTGAGCGTTCGTCAGCAGGGCCTCGCTCACCGCCGGCTCGACGAACACAGCCACGCCAAAGGCACGGACGCGCCCGGTATCGTCACGGAGGAGCCGACCGCGGGCGCGGTCCTCGGATAGCAGCCCCCGCACGCGCTGAACCAGCAGCTCGAACTCGCCGTCCGCATAGTCGCCGGCGCCGCCCCACAACGGCAGGCACTCGTCCAGATTGGCAGCGTCCAGAACCTCCGGCAACAACTGCACCCGTGCGGGCTTCGCCATCCTGCGCATCATTCTACTCAGGGCATGCGCGCGCCGTCTGGAACGGCGTCGAGGTGCTGCTCCTTCCGTTGCTGCCAGGCGGCCGAGGCGGCGTTCGTGCGCACCAGCCGACATTCGGTCCGTGTGTTGCATCGCGACGCCCTGGCACCGAATGGATAATTACCGGTGTCTGGCGCGCCTGCCGGCGCCGCTACTGCGAGCACGACCGGCTGCGTCGCGCACTGAGGAGACCGAACGATGGCCGATCTGAAGAAGGGCGACCGGGTAAGGTGGAACACGTCGCAGGGCGAAACCACGGGCACCGTGGTCGAGCAGCGCACGCGCGACTTCCAGCTGGCGAAACAGAAATTCACCGCATCTGCCGACCAGCCCATGTACATCGTCGAAAGCGAGTCGTCAGGCAAGCGGGCGGCGCACCGGCAGGACGCCTTGAGAAAAGCCTGAGGGCCACGTGACCTATCCAGTTGGATGCACGCGGGCGTGTCGCTGTACGGCGTCTTGCCCGGTGTGTGCTCCTCTCGGGGCTGCCGGCTGAGCACCGGCACTGGCCAGGGGTGCGCGGCGAAACGAATCCCACCACTCGCCGCCCTCACTGGGCCTTCGCGCTCGAGTACAGAATTCGACCGCTCGACGTTCATCAGGTCGAGTGGATCCGCGCAGGAGCGATGGAAGGCTGCGTGCCGCACCTCGCGGTTACTCAGGTGTCGCGCCACATCGTGCTGTCCGGCAATCGCGGGACACCTGTGGAGGCGCGCCATGGCGGAACATCCTGAGAGTCGCCGAATCTTGTACGAGCGGGTGTGCAGCCAACATGACGGGATCGCGGAGTTTCGTGGAAAACTGCTGAGCCTGCTGCCGCTCGCCTCTGGCGCCGGCATTTTCCTTCTCGTCGACAACGGCGATGTTGCGGGAACGCTTCGTCCCCATCTCGGCGCGATCGGCGGCTTTGGCCTGGCCGTGACGACCGGGCTGTTCTTCTATGAGCTGCGTGGCATCCAGAATTGCCACGCGCTGATACAGGCCGCGCGGCACCTGGAGCAGAAGCTGTCGGCCGGTGCCTCCGGCGCGTTCCAGTCGAAACCACGGCCCACGTGGGGCGTCGGCGCGGAGACAGCGGCGCTCATCGTCTATCCCAGCGTCGCAGGCGCATGGACGTACCTCGGTTCGCTTACGGCCGGCCCTGCGTCCGTGACCCCCTCCGTGCTTGCGGCGGTCCTGGTCGTGGCCGCGTACGCGATCATGGGACATCGAGTCCTGCGGACGGGCCGGACCAGACAGCAGCAGCTGGGGGACATCTGTACCCTGAACCGACAGTCCTTTCGCGCCGAGGACCGCCGCGACAGAGCCATGCTCGAGCCGGTCCTGCATGAGGCCTTCCGGATCGATCGTTCCAATGGGGTGCAGCAGGACAAAACAGTGATGCTGGAGGGGTTGGCGAAGTCGCCGCCAGGTCAGAGGGTCATCCTCAGGGAGGTGATTGAGGTTGTTGGCTCCGGCTCGGTGGTCGCATCAACTCTGATTCGTTACCACGAAGCGAACGAACTCGTTGGAGAGTTCTGGAACACGAAGGTCTTTGTCCGGAGCGGCAGCGACTGGCGTTGCCGGTCATGGCAGGTGGCGCGTGTCGATAGGGACACGTGAGGCGTGGCGGCCAGCGCCGCCACATCGTGCGCGTCGCGGCGTCACGCGATACGTGACTCTGTCGACACGTCTGTAGACTCACTGTCACGCGCACGAGATGCATCATGTCCGTCGCATGAATCTCTGTTCAACACGGCCTGGACCGTGCGGATACCACCTGGGGACGTGATGGGAGTGAAACCATGGCGCTCGAAATCGGTGCGGCGATCAAATCTGCTGAGGAGCTGGACAAAGTTGTCGGCTTGATCGCCAAGGCGATAGGCAAACTCAAAACACAACCCGATCTGGCAGCTCAAAAACTCAGCCAGGCATTGAGCGAAGTCGCCAAGACGCTCCAGGTCGTCGACACGGCAGCGACCGAGTATATGACTCTTGGCATTGACGAAGGCGCACTTGCCAGGAACTCCAGGGAACTCCTCCACATCGAAGGCGGTGGGTTGAAAACCGAAGTGGCCCGCGGCCGCGGGCACTGCCATGTAATAGGCAACATCTATTTCAAGTATCTGGACAAATGGTTTGCGCGCGTGTGGAAAGAAGACGAGTACAAAGAGTTGCGAGAGGTGTTCCTCAGACTGGGCGACGCCGACGACGACCTGTTCGCGGATCTCGGTAATGTGGCTGTCGCACTCGAGCAAGAAGCCCACGAAGTACTCAACCTTGTGCTCAACAACGACGAGGATGAAGCCAGGGCGCGCGTGCTGGCTGCCCTTCCGGTCCTGCGGCCCTTGCGCAAGACGATGGCGCGCACGATGGAATCACTGTACGCAATGCAGGGTGAGTTGGCTGATGTAACCGGAGCGGTCTGACATGTGATCGTGGGAGAGTGACCGCCGTGGCGAACTCCGGACCAGTGGGAATCGTGTTGAAGCCGCGCTTGAAGGGGGGCTGTGCGCGAAAGGTGCGTTGGATGCGCCGCGCGTGTTCGATGGGCGTTCGTGAACAGGGGATCCAAGCGGAGTGCGTCATGTGGAAGATGCTGACCGTGGTCGTGGTCGTTGGTTGGCTGGGCGGTGCGGGTGCGCAGTCGCTCCTGGCACAGAGCCCCGAGGTGCGGGACCTGCTCGTAGTGGGAGAGAAGAGCGGTGCGTTGCTGGCCATCATCGACCCCGCTGCCCTGGAGATCGTGGCGCGGGTCCCGGCGAACCCGAATCCGCACGAAGTCGCTGCCGACGGCCGGCACGCGTACGTCTCGAACTCGGGAGCGGGGGCCATCACGGTGATCGACCTCGTGACGCGAGCGCAGGTGAAGGAGATTGACCTCGGACCGTTGGGGGCGGTGCACGGCCTCTGGTTCGCGGCCGGGAAGCTGTACTTCGCCAATGAGGGCACGCGCATCATCGGTCGATACGACCCCGCTGCGCGTCGGATCGAGTGGGTGCTCGGGACGGGCAGGCCGCAGTCCCACATGATCGTGACCTCGCGGGACGGGAGCCGAATCTTCACCACTGAAACGGGCCCGGGGACGGCCACCCTCTTCCAGCGGGACGTGCGCCCCGGCGCTGAGGGTGCCGCTGCGACTGGCGGCGACTGGGTGATGCGGGTGATTCCGACAGGTCCGGGTGCCGAAGGGCTGGATCTCTCGCCTGACGAAAGGGAGTTGTGGGTGGCCAACGTGCGCGACCGTACCCTCTCCGTGATCGATGTCGCCTCTGCCGAGGTGGTGCACACGATTCAGTTGCCGACCACGTATGCCAACCGCCTCAAGTTCACTCCGGATGGCCGCCACGTGCTGGTGTCGGATCTGCGCGGTCGCGAGGTGATCGTCTACGACGCGGTGGCCCGGCGGGAGGTCCGGCGGATCGACGTCGGCGGTGGCAGCGAGGGCATGCAGATGACCCCGGATGGGCGCCGCGCATTCGTGGCGGTCAGCGCCTTGAACAAAGTGGCGGTGGTTGACCTGGCGAGTTTTTCCGTCATTGCGGAGATCAGCGGACTGAACAACCCGGATGGAATGAGCTGGGTGCGGCCGGGTGGGGAATTGGCGGGTGTACGAGCGCGCGCTTGCCAGTAGGGGCGACGTGACGCTGTGGTTGTCCCCGCACGCCAGGGCTGCCTGGGGCGTGCCGCCGTCGGGCAACCTGGCCGGCAAGCACCAGTGGCTCTTCCTGCATCCCATGGACAGCGTCGCCACGGTGCGCCGGTTGGTGGCCTTCGACGTCGGCCAGCACAACGCTGTGATTCCGCACGCGGCGTTTCGGGGACTCACGCCTGACGAGATGAACGTCGGCACCGCAGCCTCTGACGCGTCCGACCTGCCGTCACGCCTGGCCGCCGCTCGGGCGGCGCGACTGCTGGTCAACCGTAACCGTGTGCTGTCCGGTGTGTCCCGCTCGCCCGGGTTCAGGGGACCCGCCCGTCCCGGCGCGAGCCGATGGGGGCGGGTGGCGAGAACTCGCGCGAAAAGCTACCTGATGTCACTGCAACGAGCCCGGGCGTAGTCAACGGCGAGCCTCGCCCTGTGTGAGCCGCCTTACGGGTAGCGCCACGGCGCTTCGCGGGCGGCACCGCGACGACGCTCTTGCTCGGTTTGGTATCGCCTGCGCTGGTCATCCAGTGGCGCGCCGCGCCGCGACTCGGTCAATTCTGCGGGGAGGTACTCCGCGCTGACGCGTAGATTGGGCGAAAATCCGCAGATGGAGTAGGTCACGATGTCACCGCGCGCGTTTTGCCACTGGCCGACCCACTCCATGTAGGGCCCCGGCACCTTCTCGAGAATCGCGACGCCCCCGCCGCTCACCTGACAGCCACGCGCAAAGCTCGTCGTTATGCCCGGGTTGCGGAGCTGGTGTGTGTGCTGACTCCATCCTGCCCGTGAGAAATGTGCCGCCAAGGCGTCACCGAGTGTGTCGCAGGGCTGTGTGACATCGAAGAAAACCCACGCACTACCATCGACGTAGATGTTGCGCCCACGCTCGACTCGTTCTGGTCGTAACACGCTCTCCACGACATCGGCGTCCGGCGGTAGCCACAGGGTCTCGCCGACAGGCGGCCGGGGCCGCGCAGACGCGCCTCCCGCACACGCGACGGCGTGGCTGATTGAACAGAGAAGAAGGACCAGAGTGAGCGTCGGCGGCATACCACCCATGTCGGCATTAGACACCGAGGCCCGATAACGGACCCGACCACGACGGAGATGGACGCTCCGAGGCTCCGCGGCACTGGCGTCCCGGAGGGCGGCGCAGCCGGCGGGTTATGGATACCCCCAGGACATCGATACCCCCCAATTCGCCGAGTACCCCCAGAGATACCCCCAGCGCGCACGCACAGGAGTTCAACGCAGGCAGCGGCCCGCGCCGCCGTACGGGCGAGAGGGTCGTGAGTTGTTGGGGTTTTCGTGGAGCAGAGCCGAACGTCCATGGAACACCATGGACGCCTACGGACAATTCTGGACCAATGGCTTGCCAGCCGAAGCTCGGGATGAAGAGAGGGGTCCGCCTTCGCTCCTTTGGAGCTACGGCGGACAACCTTCGCGGGCCGCTCGCGTGACGCGGCCTGCCAACCGTAGCCGCGAGCGCAGCGAGCTGTTGGCGAAGGTTGGTGGAGGCGGCGGGAGTCGAACCGGTTGACTCTCAGCCGTGCAAGTCATTGCAGGCGCGCGACTTCTGGTGTTAACCCCTGCGTAGACAGCAATTAGGTCACTCCTCTCGAGTGCACTTCCGTTCTCCCCAATGCTCCTCGAATCCTCCCCAGTCGTGGAGGAATAGGGGAGGCGGCGGG